>CAWCJJ010000036.1:0-106743 GCA_963795895.1 uncultured bacterium | reverse complement strand
GTCTGTCATGGGGAGGATGTCGAGGTTGCTTGGAACCGGGGATTCCGCAAGTCCGAAGAAAACGACATCTTGCGGCTGATCGAAACTCATTTGAAGTTGATCAACGAAACGTATGAACAGCTACTTGCGTAAAATCAAGGGCGCGCGCATCGACTCCTCGCGTCTGACCATCGACTTGGCCGACGGCTCCACCTTCACGGTGCCCCTCACTTTTTACCCGACGCTGTTGCTGGCCTCCGACGAGGAACGAAACGCGATGGAGATCAGTCCGTACTCGCTGCATTGGGAAACGCTGGACTGCGACCTGGGCATCGAGGGTTTGCTCCAGGGCGCGAAGGAACACCCAAAACTCGCGGACCGCGCCCGGGTCCGTTTTCAGCAACGACAACACGCGGCGGTGGCTTGAGTCTTGGGTCAGAGCGCGCTCCTACACAGTCGATAATTATGGCGTACGAAAATTATTCTCCGGTAAATAGCGAGACACCGTTTCCCGCCTATCCTATCACCACGTGCGGGTCCGAGTTGGTTGATGAAGTCCGTCGAGAGACAAGTCAGTTGACCAAGGAGCAGCGGGAAGAATTCTTCCTGAAAGGGATGCGATTGATTTATCGCGAACCGCGTGTCGGCGAGGCCATTAGTGCTTGACACGGATTCATGTCGCTTCGGCAAACTCATCGGAAGAAAATAGCCGTACTCAAGGACCACAGGATAAAACCAACCCGGGCCACCCTGCGTATCCCCGCCTGATCTTCGTCATTCGCCCTTCGAGCTCCGCGCCCATCCCACCCCGCCGCGCCACACCCCCTCCTTCACGGCTGCCGCACTAAAATCACCTTCGCCGTGGCCCCGACGGTGGCCGGCGCGTAGCCGCCGCCGGCTTTCAGCTTGAGCTTGATCACCCGTGTCGGCGGCGCGTCGGGTGCCGGGGTCAGCAGCTTGACCTTGATGATCGCCGTCGTCTGGCCCGCCGCGATCGTCACGCTGCTGGGCAACGGCTTGTAATCCACGCCGGACATCGCCGAACCGCCCGCCCGGTAGTTCACCACCAGCGCCGACGAGACGTCGCCACCCACGCGCATCACCGTGAACTTCGCCTTCGCGCCGGCTTGCGCGGTGACCTGACGAACGTTGACGGCGACGCTCACGACGGCGTCGCTCACGGGCGCGGCGGTGTCGCCGAGGAGACGCGCGGCCCCGCGCCGCTCCAGTCCATCGACGCTCGCAAAATCCCCGCCCAGCAGCGTGCGTCCGTCGGGCTGGAGTTGGAGCGCGTGGACGGCGGAGTCCGGCCCCGCGCCCGGATCAAACGTGGCGTCCACGGTGCCGTCCGCGTTGAGCCGGCCGACGTTGTGCCGCAACGCCGCGCCCAACTGATCGAAGATGCCGCCGATCACCACCTTGCCGTCGCTCGCCTGCACGTCAAAGCTCAGCACCGCCGCCACCGCCCCGCCCGCGGCAGCCGCCGCCGTCCGCCCGCCGGAGCGGAGCGAACTGGTGCGCGCCGCCGGGCCGGTGACAAAGCCTGCGTCCAGGCTGCCGTCCGCGTTGAGCCGCGCCACCCCGCCGCGCGGCGCGGCGTCCACGCTGGTGAAGCTGCCGCCGATGAGCACCTGGCCGCCCGCGAGCGCGCGCACGGCGTTGACGGTTCCATTCGGACCGGCACCGGGATTGAAGGCGGTGTCCAGGGTGCCGTCGGCGTTGAGGCGGGCGACGTGGCTGCGCGGCGCGCCGTCCACGTTTGCGAAGTCGCCGCCGACGATGATCTTGCCGTCGGCGGTCCGCGCGTCGAGGGAGCGAGCGGGCGTCCGCCGAAGCGGTGAAGCCCGCGTCGAGGCTGCCGTCCGCGTTGAGCCGCGCGAGGTTGGCGCGCGCCTGGCCGTTGACCTGCCCGAAGCCGCCCGCGATGAGCGCGCGCCGCCCCGGTAGCCCAGCCACGGCGAACGTCGTTCCATCGGTCACGGCGTTGAAGGCCGGGTCAAACTTGCCGCTGCCCCTAGCGCAACGGTGGATGCGGTTGCGGACCGTGGTCTGCGCGTGCGGTCGGCGGGGTGATGGCCCCTCGAAGGCCGCGTCGGACGCCGACGCGGTGGCGTCGGACTCGAGCGCGGCGGCGAGGATGTCGCCGTCCTCGGGCTGCAAGGCGATGGCTTGCACCGAGTCGCCGGGGGCGAAACCGGGAGTGAAGCTCGCGTCCAGACTGCCGTCAGTGTTCAGGCGGGCCAGGGCGTTGATCAGGCTGTTCTCCAAGTTCGCGAAGATGCCTCCGACGAGCACCTTGGCGTCGTCGGGTTGCCGCACCAGGGAGTTGACCACGACGGTTCCCTGCCCGGGGGAAAAGCCGAGGTTCAGCGTGCCATCGGCGTTCAGGCGGGCAACATAGTTGCGCACCGCACCACCGATCTGGGTGAAGTTGCCGACGACGACGATCTTACTATCCGGCTGCAATACCGCAGAACTGATAGATCCATCCAAGCCGGCGCCCGGATTAAAGGCCGCATCCAAGCTGCCATCCTGGTTCAGGCGCGCGATGCCGCTGCGCGCCACACCGTTGAAGACGGTGAAGCTGCCGAGGACGACGATCTTACCATCCGGCTGCAACACAGCAGAACTGACAAGTCCATCCAAGCCGGCGCCCGGATCAAAGGCTGAATCCAAGCTGCCGTCCGCGTTTAGGCGCGCGATGAAGTGGCGCGCCACACCGTTGAAGGTGGTGAAGCGGCCCGTGATGACGATCTTGCCGTCGCGCTGCACCGCCACAGATCCGACAGATCCAAAGTTGGGCGGGGCTGATACGCCCGCGCCTGGATCAAAAGTCGCATCCAAGCTGCCATCCTGGTTCAGGCGCGCGACGCCGTTGCGCGCCACACCGTTGAAGGTGGTGAAGCGGCCCGTGATGACGATCTTGCCGTCGCGCTGTACCGCCACAGATAATCCGAAAGATGGAAAGAGGGGCGGGGTTGATACACCTGCGCCAGGATCAAAGGCCGTGTCCAGGCTGCCGTCCGCGTTCAGGCGCGCGACGCCGTTGCGCGCCACACCGTTGAAGGTGGTGAACTCGCCGACAATGACGATCCTGTCATCGGGCTGCACCACTGCGTTTTTGACTTGCCCGTATGGTTCACGCCCGCGCCAGGATCAAAGGCCGTGTCCAGGCTGCCGTCCGCGTTCAGGCGCGCGACGCCGTTGCGCGCCACACCGTTGAAGGTGGTGAACTCGCCGACAATGACGATCCTGTCATCGGGCTGCACCACTGCGTTTTTGACTTGCCCGTATGGTTCACGCCCGCGCCAGGATCAAAGGCCGTGTCCAGGCTGCCGTCCGCGTTCAGGCGCGCGACGCCGTTGCGCGCCACACCGTTGAAGGTGGTGAACCCGCCGACAATGACGATCCTGCCGTCGGGCTGCACCGCCGCAACGATGACAGTACCGTTTGGCCCAAAGTTTAGGTCGGCTTGTAACGAACCATCCAGGCTGCCGTCCGCGTTCAGGCGCGCGACGCCGTTGCGCGCCACACCGTTGAAGGTGGTGAACCCGCCGACAATGACGATCCTGCCGTCCGGCTGGACGGCCACGGCATAGACGATACTTCTCACGCCGCTGCCCGGGTTAAAGGTGGTGTCCAGGCTGCCGTCCGCGTTCAGGCGCGCGACGCCGTTGCGCGCCGCGCCATTGAAGGTGTCGAAGTTGCCGCCGCAGACAATCTTGCCGTCGGGTTGCACCACCGCCGTATGGACAGACCCAAATGTATTTGGGTCCGCTCTATTTGCGCCCGCTCCCGGATCAAAGGCCGGGTCCAATCTGCCCTCGGCGTTGAGGCGCACGATGCCGTGGTACGCCACACCGTTGAAGGTGGTGAAGTCGCCGACGACGATAATCTTGCCATCGGGTTGCACCACAACAGTGCGAATTACCCCGTCCGTACCCACGCCCACGCGTGGATCAAAGGCCGCGTCCAGGCTGCCGTCCGCGTTGAGACGAACGATACCCCGCTCACCACCAATAACTATTAATTTACCATCTTTCTGTAGAACCAGCCCTTCTACTCTGCCCGCCAGTCCAAGGCTGGCACCGAACGTTGGATCCACTCCACCCGCCTGCTGGGCAACCGCCTCCGGACCCATCAGGCACCATAAACCCAAAAATATTGTACCAACCGCAAGCCTCCAAGCACTACTGCTTCGAAGGACCGTGTGTAGGAGGTTGTCGAATGATCCCGCAAAGTAGTGCGTAGCAACGTCGGCACGCCAAGTCAGGCTGGGAATCGCATTGTGTTGCGGGCAAGAGTTCAGAAGGTCTTCATCGTGTCTAGTAAGGAGTGTTTCAGAAGCTGACTCTTTCTAGGCCTCGATCGAAAGCCCCGCAGGAATCGATATTTTTGTAGATTCAAAACCGGGAGTGTGTAATCGCATATAAATCAAAGCGCAACTTAGACCGGAGACGCCGCCGCGCTCCGTTCTCATCTCCCTCGGAAATTTTCCCGCAGTCAAGACGCTTCCGCATCGACACCGGAAGGTTGCGAGAGAAAGTCGCGTCCATTTCTGTTGCAGCGACGGAGTCCTTCAGTGTAAATTGCTATTTACGTGATTGTTCCAACCGAGGATGCGCCCGTTCTGACGCAAAGTGCCCCCGCACCGGCGCGGCGTTCCCGCATCTTCATCTCCTCGCCCGGCGACCTGGGCGAGGAACGGGTGATTTGCGGGCGGGTCGTGGACCGGCTCAAGGCCGAATTCGCCCGCGCCGCGCGGCTCCAGGCGATCCTCTGGGAACAGGAACCGCTCACCGCCGACCTCGACTTCCAGGAGCAAATCCCCCTGCCCTCGCAGACCGACATCGTCGTCCTGCTGCTCTGGAGCCGGCTGGGCTACCGGCTGCACAGCCGCTTCAAAGCGGCTGGCGACGAAGAAGCCCCCACCGGCACGATCTTCGAGTTCCGCGATGCCATCAATGCCCGCCGCGCCGATCCCGGACCGTGTGCCCGGACGTGCTGGTCTATCGCAAGACCGCCGAGCCGCCCAAGCCCAGCATCACCGACGAGGCCAAATACCTCCAGGCCCTGGAGGAATGGCGGCGCGTGGAGGCGTTCTTCAACTCGGAATTCTTCCGCGACGCGAAGGAAGGCGCGTTCACCGGCGCGTTCCACACCTTCAAGCGCGCGGGCGAGTTCGAGGAGAATTTCGAGCGCCACCTGCGCGCGATGATCGTGCGCCGCCTGGGCGAGGAACAAGCCGCCGGCGCCGAGCTGGACGCGCGGCAGCCCCTTTCGCGGGTTGGAGCGGTTCGACTTCGAGCACCGCGACCTCTTCGCCGGCCGCGCCCGGGCGGCGGCGGAAGTGCTCGACGCGCTGCGGCGGCGGGCCGCGGCGGGGTGCGCGTTTGTGATGGTCACCGGCATGAGCGGCGGCGGCAAAAGCTCGCTGGCGCGCGCGGGCGTTCTGCCTGACCTGATCCAGCCGGGGGTCATCGAAGGCATCGGGCTGTGGCGGCGGGCCATCGCTGCGGCCCGGCGAGGCGCGCGGCGACCTTTTCTCGCGCTCTGGCCGAAGCGCTGTTGCCACCGCGGACCGACGCGGAAGCCGGCATCGGTCTGCCCGAATTGGCCGGTGAGGACGATGACACGCGGCGACGGACGCGGTTGCCGCCCTGGCGGCCCGTCTGCGCCAAAACCCGGGCGCGGGCGCGCTGCTCGTGGAAGGCGCGTTGCGGCAGGCCGCCGAGGCCGCCCGCGCGGCGGAACGCGAAACGCTACTCGCCCGCCGCCACGAATGCGCCGCCGCCGGGCAGGCCGACGAAGCCGCCGAGATCGACCGCCAGCTTGCCGCCGCCAAAGCGCCCGCAGGCCCGGCTCGCGCTGGTGATCGACCAGATGGAGGAACTCTTCACCGACCCGCGCCTGGACGCCCCAGCGCGCGACGCGTTCCTCGCCGCGCATCGACGCCCTGGCGCGCGGCGGCCGGACGTGGATCCTCGCCACGCTGCGCAGCGATTTCTTCGCGCAATGCGAGGCCAACCCGATCCTGATCCAGCTCAAGGCCGGCGACGGCACCCACCATCTGCTGCCGCCCTCGAAGGCCGAAATCAGCCGCATGATCCGCCATCCGGCGACGCGCCGCCGGGTTGCAATTCGAGCGCGACCCGCGCACGCAGGAATCCCTGGCCGACACGCTGCTGGCCGCCGCCGCGCGCGATCCCGGCGCGCTGCCGCTGCTGGAGTTCACCCTGGACGAACTCTACAAACGCGCCGCCGCCGAAAACCGGCAGACCCTCACCCGGGCAGATTACGACGCGCTGGGCGGCCTGGAGGGCGCGCTCGCCACGCGCGCGGAGGCGGTGTTCGCGGACATCCAGGCGCGCGACGCCCGCGCGGCGGACGCGCTGCCGGAGGTGTTCGGCGCCCTGGCCCGGCTGGCTCCGGCGGACGAGTGCCACGGCGGCGACGCAGCGGCGGTCGTCAGCCAGACCGCGCCGCTGGAAGCGTTTCGTCCCGGCGGCGGCGGATTTGGTGGGCGCGATGATCGACGCGCGGCTGCTCGTCAGCGACCGGGGCCAAGTGCGCGTGGCGCACGAGGCGCTGCTCCGGCACTGGGGCCGGGCGCGGGACTGGATCGCCGAGAACCAGGATTTTCTGCGCGCGCGCGTCCGGGTGGCCGAGGCGGCGCGCGCGCTGGCGGGCGGAGAGCGAGCGCGGAGGATTTCCTGCTCCCGCGCGGCAAGCCGCTGGCCGAGGGCGAGGACCTGCTCGCCCGCCGACGGGCCGAACTCACGCCGGAGGAAATCGCGTTCGTCGAGGCTTCGACCGAGGCGCGCCGACGCGGCAGGAGCGCGCCGAAACCCGCCGGCGTCGGCGGGTGCTGACGGCGATTAGTTCCGCGCTCGTGCTCGCGCTGGTGTTCGCCGGGATCAGCTTCTGGCAATACGGCAAGGCGGAAACCGCCGCGCGCCGGGCCGCGTACGCGCGGGACGAAGCCGAGAAACTGATCGAGTTCATGGGCGTGGATCTGCGCGACAAGCTCAAGCCCATCGGCCGGCTCGAACTGCTCGACGACGCCAACCGGCGCGTGCGCGCGTACTACGATTCGTTCGCGGGCCAAGGTGCGGCGGCGGACGGCGGCATCCTGCGGCCGCGAGAGCACGGCGCTGCTCAACCAGGGCGACATCCTGCAGGCGCGCGGCGATCTGCCGGGGGCGTTGCAAGACCTTACCGCGAGGCGGCCGGACATCCGGCGGCGGCTGGCCGGGGACGGGCCAAACGACAACGCCGGCCGCGCAGGCGGAACTGGCGGTCGCCCAATCGCGGGTGGGCGACGCGCTCGCCGCGTCGGGCGACCTGCCCGGGGCGCTGGGGGAGTACCGCGCGAGCCTGGCCATCCGCCGGGAACTCGCCGCTAGTGAACCGGCTAACACCGCGTGGCAGCGCGACGTGGCGGAGCAGTTGGACCTGCGTCGCCGACACCCTGCAGCTTCAGAACGACCTGCCCGGCGCGCTGAAGAACTACCGGGAGGCGGAGGCCTCGACCAGGCGCGCGCGGCGGCGCAACCGGACGACCGCGAGAGCCAGCGCGGCCTGTTCGCCAGCGCGTTGAACATCGGCGACGTGCTCGTGTCGCAAAACGATCTGGCGGGAGGATTGGACTCGTACCGCCGGGGATTGGCCATTCAGAAAAGTCTCTGCGACCTCGACCCGAAGAACGCCCCGTGGCGGCGCGACCTGGCCGTGGGTTTTGAAAGGGTGGCCGACGCGCTCGACGCCCAAGGCGACCACGGCGGGGCGCTGGGTTCACTACCGGGAGGGACTCGCGATTCACCGCCGGCTCGCCGCGCAGGACCCGACGAACACCGACTGGCAAAGCGACCTCTTCGTCGCCCAGTTGAAGGTGGGCGACACGCTGCGGACGCAAGGGGACGCGGACGGCGCGTTGCAACAGTTCGCCGACGCCCTGGCCATCGCGCAACAGCTGGTGGACCTCGACGCGACCAACGCCGACTGGCAGCGGAACTTTGCCTCCGCGTACGAGCGAATCGGCCAGGCGTTGCTCAAGAAGAACGACGCCGCCGGGGCGTTGAAAGCTTACGAGGATAGTTTGGACGTGCGCCGCCGTCTCGCCGCGCAAGACCCGGCGAACCTGGACCGGCGGCACGATGTGTTTGTCGGCTGGACGCAGGTCGGCGACGCTCGCGCCCTGGCGCGCGCGTGGCCGCTGGCGCTGACGGCCTTTCGCGACGAGGCGCTGCCGATCCAGCGCCAACTGGTGGAAGGCGACCCGACGAACGCGGCGGGCCGGGCGGATTTGGCGGAGACGGAGGACAAGGTTGGCGCGGTCCTCGAAGCGCAGGAGAACGTCGCCGAGGCGGTGCCGATGTACCGGGAGGCGTTGGCGGGATACGAGGGGCTGGTGGCGCAAAGTCCGGCGGACCGGTCGTCGCGTGTTTCGGCGGCGGTGACCGCCGTGCATCTCGGGCGGGCGTTGTTGAAAGCGGGGACCGCGCCGCTTGCAGAAGCGCGCGCGGCGCTGGAGCGCGGGTGCGGCGCGTTGCGGAAGCTGCGGGAGGAGGACGGGAGACCCGAGAAGGTGGAAGAGGACGCGCTCGCGCAGGGGGAGGGTTTGTTGCGATCATCCAAGCCGTGATGTTTCACTTTTGAGGCCGCATGTTGCGTTGACTTTGGGGTTGCCAGCGCGCAGGCTCTTCCGACCACCACGAAGCTCTCTCTTCCACCTTTGCCCATGTCCTCGACCACCACGCAACGGCGCATGACGGCCTCCGAGTACTACGCGCTGCCCGAGGGGCCGCCCTACTCCCAGTTGGTCCGCAGTGAATTGATCATGTCCCCCTCCCCGGTCGTCCGCCACCAGAAAGTGCTGCTCTTGATCGGGCGGCTGATCGGCAATTATCTGGACGACCATCCCGTCGGCGAAGTCATGATCGCGCCTTCCGACGTGGAGCTGTCCGAGGAGGACGTGTACCAGCCCGACCTCTACTTTGTCAGCCGCGAGCGGCTCGACATCTTCGATCAACAGGGGGCGAAAGGCGCTCCCGACTTGGTGGTGGAGATCCTCTCACCTTCCACCGCCAAGCTCGATCGCGAGACCAAATGCGCCGAGTACGAGCGCGCGGGTGTGCGCGAACTGTGGCTGGTGGATTTGCGGAACGATCAAATTGAGGTGCAGCGTTTCGCTCCGGGGCTGCCCGCCAACGTGACCATTCTAACGAGAGGCCAAACGCTCACCACGCCACTACTGCCCGGCCTCAAAATCGCGCTTGCGAAAATCATGGTCTGACAAAGGCTCTACCACCCCACACGCAGGATCGATCGTGGCGGTTGACCCATTCGGCATGCAACCACCCCTTCCGCCTACTCACTCCCCCACCAACCTGGAACTCCATGCCTTGCGCGGGCAGGTCCTCGACGCGCCCACCTCCGGGCAACTCCGCTCCTGGGCGGATGGCGCGGTCATTTTTGACCCGGTCGCCGGCACCATCGTGGAAGTGGGTGATTACGAAACGCTGCTTCGCCAGCCCCGTGAACAACCCGTGCGTTGGCTGGAATCCGGCAATCCTTCCCCGCCCCAAACCGGCCGCCCGCCCGCGCGAATTATCTGCCCGGGGTTGGTCGATGTCCACGCGCACCTGCCGCAGTACCCGGCCTCGGGTTGCGGCCAGGGCGAACTGCTGCCGTGGCTCAACGCCCACATCTTCCCGCTCGAACGCCAGTTCGACGCCGCCCGCGCGCGACTGGAATCCCCGCGCTTTTTCCACGAACTCGCGCGCCACGGCACCACGACCGCGATGCTCTACACGGTCATCTACGAGGACAGTTGCGAAGCCGCCTTCCAGGCCGCCGAACGCAGCGGCCTCCGGTTGACCCTCGGCAAGGTCATGATGGACGTGGGCTCCTACGGCGGGTTGCCCACCGAACAGATTCTCGCGCTTTCCCTGGCACAGAGTGAACGGTTGTGCGCCCGCTGGCACGGCGCGAACGGCGGGTTGCTCGGCTACGCGTTCAGTCCGCGCTTCGCGGTGAGCTGTAGCGAGGAACTGATGCGCGGCGCGGCCGAACTCGCCGCGCGCCACGACGCCCCCGTCCAAACGCACCTGGCGGAAAACCTCGCCGAACTCGACCTCGTTAGGCGACTCTTCCCGTCCGCCCGGGATTACACCGACGTTTACGACCGCTGCGGGTTGCTGACCCCGCGCACGGTGCTCGGCCATTGCCTGCATTTGTCGGACCGGGAACTTGCGACCCTGGCGGCGCGCGGCGCGAAGGTGGCGCATTGTCCGACGGCGAACTTTTTCCTTGCGAGCGGACTGCTGCCGTTGAACCGAGTGCTCGACGCCGGGGTGGGCGTGGGACTCGGCACCGACGTCGGCGCGGGCACGGAGTTGAACCTGTGGCAGGTGATGCGCGCGGCGGTGGAAACCCAGAAGGCGCGTTCCTATTACGAACGCGACGCGCGTCTGCTCACGCCCGCCGAGGCGTTTTACCTGGCGACGCAGGGCGGCGCGGAGACGCTGGGTTTAGGCAAGGTGATCGGGAGTCTGGAACCCGGGAAAGAGGCCGATCTGGTGGTGTTGGACCGGGCGGACCTCGGCGCTTACGGGGACCCGGGCGCGCTCGACGCGGCGGAGGCCGTTTCGTTGTGCGTGTACCGCGCCGGTCCGCACGCCACGCTGGCGGCTTACGTGCGGGGCAAGGCGGTTTACGAGCGGGGCGTTGCAGCGGTGGTTTAGCGCGTGGAAATTACGGTTTCGTCCGGGTTTAATCCGTGGCTCATTGCCTCATGACCGAGCGCCTTCACGTTTATGATCCCATCGCCGCCGCGCTGGCGGAGGATATTGGCGGCGGGGATGTCACGGTCGAGTTTTTCATCGATCCCGCGCAACGGGCCACCGCCCGGATTTTCGCCAAGGAACCGCTCGCGCTCGCCGGCGCGCGGACCGCCGTCGAAGTGTTCCGGCGGGTCGATCCGGCGCTGGTGGTTGAGGCGCAACACCGCGACGGCGCTGCCTTGGTCAGCCGGGGACACCGTACTCACCGTTCGCGGACGCGCGGGCGGGATCCTCACGGCGGAACGCGTCGCGCTGAACTTCCTCCAACGGCTGTCCGGCGTGGCGACCCTGACGCGCCGATTCGTGAGAGCCGTCGAAGGGACCGGCGCCAGAATCCTCGACACACGCAAAACCACGCCCGGTCTGCGCGCGTTGGAGAAGGCTGCCGTGCTCGCGGGCGGAGGGTGCAACCACCGCATGGGCCTTTTCGACCGGGTGATGGTGAAGGACAACCACCTGCTCGCCCCTCGCAAACGGCGGCGCTGCAAGCCGCCATTCACCGCGCGCGCGGGGCGCGTCCGGGCTTGCGGATCGAGCTCGAGGCGGACACGCTCGCGCAGGTGACGAGATTCCTCGCGCTGGAAGGCGTGGACATCATCCTCTTGGACAACATGAACCTAGACGAACTGCGCGAAGCGGTGGCGCTCGGACGCGGCGGGTCCGTGGAGTTCGAGGCGAGCGGCGGCGTCAACCTGCAAACGGTGCGCGCCATCGCCGAAACGGGCGTGCAATGGGTCAGCGTCGGGGCGTTGACGCACTCGGCGCGCGCGATGGATTTCTCCCTGGAATTTTTATCCGACGATGGCGCGGACTGAGGACCCCGATGTGAGTTTGCTGCGCGCGTTGCGGGCGGGCGCGGCGGATGGAGTTGGGATGGCAGAGGAACGCCTCGCGGGATTGCGCGCCGCAGGGTACGGAATAGAACGCGGTCATAACGGCGCATGGCGACTAACCTCGGAACCGGCGGCGTTGATGGCCGATGATATCCTCGCGACGCTACCGGTCGCACCAGCGCGTACCATCGGACGCGACATTGTCGTCTTTGAGGAGACGGGTTCCACCAACGATCTGATCGCGCGAGCCGGTGATGACGGCGCGCGGGAGGGATTGGTGATCTTCGCCGAGAAACAGCGGGCCGGGCGGGGCCGGTTGGGACGAGTGTGGGAATCCCCGCCGCGTCAGGGCCTCTGGTTTTCCGTGCTGTTGCGCCCGGTTGGGGTAGCGGTGGAACGCTGGCCCGAACTGACGTTTTGCGCGGCGGTGGCGGTGGCGGAAACGGCGGAGGCGGTCACCGGGCAAGCCGCGCGGATCAAGTGGCCTAACGACGTGCTGATCAACGACCGCAAGATCGCCGGGATTCTACTGGAATGCCATCACCGGTGGCAACCGGGATTTGTCGTGTTGGGCATCGGGTTGAATGTCCTGCAACGTGAGGAGGACTTCGAGCCGGGATTGCGTCAGCGCGCCGGTTCCCTGGGGATGATGATGCGCGATGCGGGCGCAGAGTTGCCCGAGCGGCGGGTAGTCGCCGCGTTGTTGCTGGATCGTTTGGAGATGTGTTACCAACGATGGCCCGCTGGGTTCAGAGAGATCATGGAAACGTGCGAGGTGTGGGGTTGCACGCGCGCCTGATTCTGGTTCCGCCCGCCGCGCAGCGGCTTTGGAGTGCGCCGCGACACGTCGCCGCTTTGATCCCAGCGACACGTCGCGTCGTTCCCCCTCGGCGAAGCCGACTGTCGATCGAGCCGGCTTCGCCGGAGTGTTTGGACGCGACGTGTCGCGGTTGGACCCAGCGGAGCCGTGCGAAAGCGGCGACGTGTCGCCGCACTCCAAAGCCGCTGCGCGGCGGGCGGAGGGACAAAAAAGAACGGCTCTCTGTAGGGAGCCGTTCTCAAACCTGCCAGATAATCCCTGTGTCACTTACCTGCTTCGGTGGGACACACGACGGCCGTAACCACCGCGGCGACTGCCGTAGTAGCCACGCCCACGATAGTACCCGTGTCCGCCGTAGTATCCACGGTTGTAGTAGCGATGGCCATAGTAGCCACCACCATAATAACCGCCGACGCCATACGCGTAGCCCGGATAAAAGCCGGGACCGTACCCGTAGTAACCGGGATACCCGTAACCGCAGTAAGGATAACCATAGCCGCCGTAATAAACCGGCACCCCAATCGATACGCCGATGAAAGCCTCGGCCTTGGGGGTGGCAAACAAACCCACCCCAATCACCGCCAATGTTAACAGAAGGAATTTCTTCATATGCTGATATATCGTAGCTCACCATCCTTCTGGATTCAAGTGGGTGCGCACTCCCCGAAGAGTAAGATATCCTGTCCTAGACGCCGGTACCGGGGTGACTCCAACGAAACCGCGACCGGAGCCGCCAAACCTTCCACCGATACCACCATGCCATCGCCGCCGGTGAGGAAGGGGGTCAGGTAAAAATGCGCCTCGTTCACCAATCCCTCCGCAAACGCCTGCCCCAGCACTTCACCGCCCCCCTCGATCAACACACTCGTCACCTCGCGGCGACCCAGTTCGCGCAGCACTTCGGGCAAAGTCTGGCCGCGGAACACCAGCGTGCGGTCCTTCCATTCGTCGGTAAACAGGTGCGCCCCGGGTGGCAGGTCGCCACTGCGGGTGAGCACCACCCGCCACGGTTGGCGCCAGAGTTTGCCGCCGTCGGGCACATCACGCACGGTCAAACGCGGGTTGTCCGCGCGCAGGGTCCCCGCCCCGATCAGGATGGCGTCCACGCGGGCGCGCGTCTGGTGGGCGTGCGCGCGCGCCTCGGGTCCGCTCAACCATTGCCCCTCACCCGGGCGACGGCGAATCCGGCCATCGAGCGTGACCGCCGCCTTGGCGATCACCCACGGCAGACCGCTGACGATCCAGCGGTTGAAGCCCGGGTTCAGCCGGCGGCACTCCTCGCCCAAGATTCCCTCGATCACTTCGATCCCACGGGAATCCAGCAGAGTTCGGGCGCGTCCGGCGTGCCGGGGGTTGGGGTCCGTCGCGCCGATCACCACCCTCGCCAGCCCGGCGTTGAGGATGGCATCGGTGCAAGGCGCCGTGCGCCCGCGGGTCGAGCAAGGTTCCAGGGTGACGTAAATCGTCGCGCCCCGCGCTTGCTCCGGGCGCTTGAGCGCGCGCAACGCCTCAATCTCCGCGTGCGGCTGGCCCGCGCCGTGGTGGTAGCCCCGGGAAAGCACCCGCCCGTCAGGTCCCACGATCACCGCGCCGACCGCCGGATTCGGGCTGGTGCGGCCAAGTCCCTTCGCCGCCTCGCGCAACGCGAGATGCATGAAGGCGGAAGGCGGAAGGCGGAAGGCGGAAAGGGAGGCCACGGAAGCGTTGGGGGTGTACTCAGGCGAACAGCGGGCAACTAAAAATTGCGCCCTGCGGGATGCCGCCGCACACGTTATCATGAAGATCGCCGCGCGAAACCCATCCGTTCCCGTCGATTTCCCGCTTCCCTTTCCGAGTTCCGCGTTCCGACTTCCGCCTTTTCCCAATCTTCCCCATGCGCCTGAACCTTTTGCAAAAACAAAGTTTTTACCATGAGCTTGGGCAGTTTTTGAAGTCCGGCATCGCTCTTCCTCAGGCGGTCGAGGCGCTGGCGCTCGACATGGGCAAGGGGGCGACGCGCGCGATCCTTCTGAAGCTGCACGAGCTGTTTCTCGCGGGGGAAAGCGTGCCGTCGGCTTTCGCGCGGCTGCAGCCCGGCCATCGGGGAAATGGAAGTCGCCCTGATCGGGGCATCCAGCCAAAGTGGGCGTCTGGAACAGGCGCTGAGTTACCTGTCGGAGTATTTTGGGACGCTCGAAACCCTCCGCGCGACCATTCTCAAGCAGATCACCTGGCCGCTCGCGCAACTGCACATCGGCGTGTTTCTGCTGCCGCTGCCCGCGCTGGTGGCGGGCGGTGACACGGCGGGCTACATCGCGCATTGCGTCATCATCCTGGGATCCTTGTACGCCGCCGGGTTTTTGCTGTGGATTGGAGGAGTGTCGTTGAGCCGCGCCGCCCGGAGTAACGCGGGCGTGGACCGGCTGCTGCGCATGATCCCGCTGATCGGCGCGTTGCGGCGCAACATGGCGCTCAACCGCTTTTGCGCGACTTACGAAATGCAGCTTCAAGCCGCGATCAACCTCATGGACGGCCTGCGCGCCGCCGCCGACGCCAGTCAGAGCGCGCTGATGCGCGACGAGGTGGCGCGCATCATTCCGCAGGTTCGCGGCGGCTCGCAGGTCGGGCCGCTGCTCGCCGGGTCAAAGGTGTTTCCAAACACGTTGCAAAGGGTGTTCCGCATCGGCGAGGACACCGGCACGTTGGACGAGGATTTGCGCAAGTGGGCGGATTACTACCGCAAAGCCGCCGTGTCGAAGATGGAGGCGTTAGGGAGCTGGCTACCCCGGATCATTACGATCTTGATCCTGATGTACCTGGGTTATTCGATCATCATGGTGTTCAAAGGGGCGTTCGTCGATCCGCTGAACGCTTTGATGAAAGATTGAGGGGGTGTTTCGTGCTGGCCACGCGGGGGCGTTGTTTGAACTTCTGTGGCCGAGGCCATGGGTTGTGGGTTGCGAAGAGGACTGTGGGTTGTGGCTGGGGGGATGATTGTTGCCGGGTTGGAGGAATCAAATGTGATACAATGGTGACATCATGTCTCAAAACGGAACTAGCCTCGGAGCGCGCATTATGAGTCATAATGTCCCTTATGATGAGAGCCCAAGGAATCAACTGATAATCACAAGTTTTTTGCGTGCAACAACATACATATTTACCAGGAACCTCTTCATAGGCTGGCATATTGCTAGCTATATGTATCCGTGACGATTGAAACGTCACCACACTTTCAACCACAAACCAATAACTACCATGAGCATCATCCGCTACCAAACTCCCGAACTGCGCACCTCTCCCTTTGCCCCTCTGGTTCGCCTCAGCGCGTTCCAGAATGAAGTGGACCGCTTGTTTGACCTGCCCTTCCTCAGCCGCGAAGCGAGTCCCGCCGGAGTCGGCGCGTGGTCGCCCGCCCTCGACCTCTACCAGGATAAAGACAACGTTCTGGTCAAAGCCGAGTTGCCCGGCATGAAGCGTGAGCAGATCAACCTGTCACTGCACGACGGCACGCTTACCCTCTCGGGTACCCGTCTTCAGGACACCACACCCGACAAGAAGAACAGCCTCCGCAATGAGCGCTTCTTCGGCACGTTCGAGCGTTCCATCAACCTGCCGACGCAAGTCGATGGCACCCGGGTGGCCGCCACCTACGAAGACGGCATCCTTACCGTGACATTGCCGAAATCCGAACAGGCCAAGCCGCGCCAGATCGAGATCCAAGCGAAATAACAGGCGCGTTCAATCCAACCATACCGCAACCCTCAACCCACTCTTTTCACCATGGAAAATCACACTCAGGAACAGAATCACAACACCCAGCAAGCCCAGGAAATGGCCCGGGTGAATCCGCAAACCCAACTGCCCCGCCACTACGTCCGCCCGCGCGCGAGCATCGCCGAGAACGGCTCCGGCTACGTGGTGCAGGTCGAGATGCCGGGCGTTAGCCGCGACGGACTCGAAATCACCTTCGAGAACAACGAGTTGACCCTGCTCGGCCACCGCACCCCGTTCCACACGGACGCGGAACTGGTTTACCGGGAATCCCGCCCGATGGATTTCCGCCGGGTTTTCGAGTTGGATCCCTCCATCGACGCGGCCGGCATCGGCGCGCAACTCGACCAGGGATTACTGACCCTTAACCTGCCCAAGTCCGCCGCCTCGCAGCCGCGCCGGATCGAAGTGGCCGGCTTGAATTAAGTTCCTGCTTTTTAACGGGATACTTGCCCGCGGACCGCGCCCCGGTCCGCGGGCTTTTTTTGTGAAATTCGCTCGCCAAAACCCCTGCTTCTGCTACTGTTTCAGGCAACTCAGAACTACCCGATTATGGCAAAGACGACCGTTGAAGACAAATCCCCGGACCTCCTGAAAACGGTCCCCCGCAACAAGGACCTGGACCTGGCCCTCCAGCAGATCACGAAGGATTTTGGCGACGGCGCCATCATGCGGCTGGGTGATCGCAAAGTCATGGATGTCGAGGTCATCCCCACCGGCAACATCCTGATCGACCGCGCGCTGGGCGTCGGCGGCGTTCCGCGCGGGCGCATCGTCGAAATTTACGGGCCGGAAAGCTCGGGCAAGACGACGCTCGCGCTGACCCTGGTCGCGCAGGCGCAGAAGAGCGGCGGGCACGCGGCGTTCATCGATGTGGAGCACGCGCTGGACCCGACGTACGCGCGCAAGCTCGGCGTCAACCCCGACGAACTGCTCATTTCGCAGCCGTCCTCGGGCGAGGAAGCGCTGCGCATCTGCGAGACGCTGGTGCGGTCCAACGCGCTGGACATCATCATCGTGGACTCGGTCGCGGCGCTGGTGACCAAGCAGGAACTCGAAGGCGAGATCGGCGACTCGACGGTGGGCGCGCAGGCGCGGCTGATGAGCGCGGCGTTGCGCAAACTGACCGCGCTGATCGCCAAGGCGACGTACGACGGTGATTTTCACCAACCAGTTGCGCGAGAAGATCGGCGTGATGTTCGGCAACCCCGAGACGACCCCCGGCGGCAAGGCGCTGAAGTTTTACGCGAGCGTGCGCATGGACATCCGGCGCATCGGCGCGATCAAGCAGACGGACGGCGCGGTGACGGGCAACCGCACCAAGCTCAAGATCGTGAAGAACAAAGTCGCGCCGCCCTTCACGGAGGCGGAGTTCGACATCATGTACAACGAGGGGATCTCGACGACGGGTTCGCTGCTCGATCTGGCGTTGGAGAAGGGGATCATCGAGAAGCGCGGCAGTTGGTTGAGCTACAAGGGCAGCCAACTGGCGCAGGGTCGCGACGCCGCCAAGGAGTTGCTCAAGCAGGATCAGGCGATTTACAGCGACATCGAGGCCGCCGTGCTGGCGGCGATGGCAGCCGGCAAGGACGGCGACAAAGAATAATCCATAACCCGGGTACATTTTACCCGTTGGCAAAGGCGGCACTTCGCAAGGAGTGCCGCCTTTTCGCGTTCCTGACAGAGGCTATTTAGCCGTCAGTCCAGTCACAGTTGTTACAACCGGTATCCCAGCAAATACAACACGATCACAAGCGCCAGCAGGAGACCCACGCCGCCGCTGGGCGCGTAACCCCAATTCCGACTGTGACCCCAGGTCGGCAGCGCCCCGAGCAGAAACAAAACGAGCAAGACAATTAAGATGGTGGAGATCATAGGTTTATCTTGCTATCGGCCCCCGCGTTTCTCCCGGTTGCCTGCCACGCACTCCGCGAAATGGTTGTCGTGCCCGGCATTGCCAACCCAACCCTTCCGCCTTATCTCTGCCGCATGACCTCCGCCGAAGTCCGCCAGTCGTTCCTCGACTTTTTCCGTGAAAAAGGGCACACCATCGTCCCCTCCGCCAGCCTGCTGCCCACGTCGCCGAACCTGCTCTTCACCAACGCGGGCATGAACCAGTTCGTGCCCTACTTTCTCGGCGCGGAAAAAGCCCCCTACCAGCCCGCCGCGCGCCGCCGACACCCAGAAGTGCGTCCGCGCCGGCGGCAAGCACAACGACCTCGACGACGTCGGTCTGGACACCTACCACCAGACGTTTTTCGAGATGCTGGGCAACTGGAGCTTCGGCGATTACTTCAAGACCGAGGCGATCCACTGGGCCTGGGAGTTGTTGGTGGACCGGTGGAAATTTCCGGCGGCGCGGCTCTACGCCACCGTGTACCGGCCCGGCGCGGGCGATCCCGGCGGGTTCGACCAGGAAGCTTACGACCTCTGGGCGGGCCACTTCATCGCCGCCGGATTGGACCCGGCCATCCACATCGTCGATGGCAACAAGAAGGATAATTTCTGGATGATGGGCGAGACCGGCCCGTGCGGTCCGTGTTCGGAAGTCCACGTGGACCTCACCCCGCTGGGCGACACCCGGGGCGCGCTTGTCAACCGGGGCGACCCGCGTTGCATTGAGATCTGGAACCTCGTGTTCATCCAGTTCAACGCGGAGCCGGACGGCGATTTCAAGCCGCTCCCCGCGCGCCACGTCGATACGGGCATGGGTTTCGAGCGGGTGGTCAGCATCATCCAGGGATCGGAGAATTTTACCAATTTCTCCCGCACGATCTCGAACTACGACACGGACGTCTTCCGCCCTATCTTCGACGAGATCGAGAAAGCTCGCGGCCAGCGTTACGAGTCCACCCTGCCCACGACTGGCACCACCGGCAGCAGCGACCAGCAGCGCGTGGACATCGCGTTCCGGGTGGTCGCCGACCATCTGCGGACCCTGAGTTTCGCCATCGCCGACGGCATCCAGCCCGGCAACAACGATCGGGCCTACGTGCTGCGCCGCATCCTACGCCGCGCGGTGCGGTACGGGCGGACGCTCGGCTTCACGGAGCCGTTCTTCTATCAACTGGTGGGCGTGCTGGTCGAAGGCATGGGGGACGTGTTTCCCGAGTTGCGCGCGGCGCGTGAGCGGATCGTCCAGACGATCAAAACCGAGGAGGAAAGCTTCAACCGCACGCTCGACAAAGGGCTTGCCCTGTTCGAGGCGGAGGCCGGCAAACTGGTTTTGGGCGGCGAGATCAGCGCGGCGGTCGCCTTCCGGTTGTACGATGAGCAAGGCTTTCCGCTGGACCTGACCGAAGTCATGGCGCGTGAGTCCGGCCTGACGGTGGATCACGAGGGCTTCGACCGTTTGATGGAACGTCAGAAAGCCCTGGCCCGTTCCTCCCAAAAAAAGGAGATCATCAGCGCCGACACGAGTGACGCCGCCGTCGCGAACGTGAAGACGGATTTCGTCGGCTTCGAACTGGACCACTGCAAGGCGTGGCTCGTGGCGGTGCAAACGCAGGGCAAGGATCTTTTCGCGGTGGTGGACCGCTCGCCACTCTACGCGGAAATGGGCGGCCAGGTGGGCGACACCGGCACCTTGATCTTGAAGGAGGAGAAAATCCCGGTTCTCAACACTGTCAAACGCGGCGACACCTTCTACCTCAAGCTGGCCCACGCGCCGAGCGAGGAGGCACATGCCATCGCGCGGGAGGACGGCAAGCAAGTGCCGCACCCGGCCCTTCTCCAGGTCGATGAACCGCGCCGCCGCGCCATCGAGGCGCACCACACGGCCACGCACCTCCTGCACTGGGCGCTGCACCAGGTGGTCAGCCCGGACGTCGCGCAGAAGGGTTCCTACGTCGGACCCGACCGGTTGCGCTTCGACTTCAACAGCGCACCGCTGGCCCCGGCGCAGATCGCCATGGTCGAGCGTTTGGTCAACGAACACGCGCTGGCGAACGACACCGTCTCATGGCTGGAAATTCCCTTCGCCGAGGCGCGCGAACGCCGCGACATCATGCAGCTTTTCGGTGAAAAGTACGCCGACCAGGTGCGCGTCGTGCAAATCGGCGGGACGCCGGGCGCGCTTAATGGGTATTCCATGGAGCTTTGCGGCGGGACGCACACGCGTTCCACGGGGCAACTCGGGTTGTTCAAAATCGTGAGCGAGGGCGCGATCGCCGCGGGCACCCGGCGCATCGAGGCGGTCGCGGGCATCGCGGCGTACCACCATTTCAACGAACGCGCCGGCGAGCAGGGCCGCCGGGTGGCGGAATTGGAGGAAAAGGTGGCCGAACTAAACAAGGCGCTGGAGCGGGAGCGCGCCACGGCGTTGCGGCGCGAGGCCGGTGAAGTGGTGAACCGGCTGTGGTCGCGGGTCACGCAAAGCGCCGCGTGCTCCAACGTGATCGAGAAATTGGTCCTGGGCGAGTCCGGCGGCCCGGAGTTGCTGCCGGCGGTGCTGGCGGAACTCAAGGGGCGCGACTTCCGCGGGGTGGCGATCCTGGCTGGGACGCTGCCGGACGCGGTGCATCTGGCGGTGTCGGTGTCGCCCGGGTTTACGGATCGTTTCAACGCGGGCAAGCTGTTGCAACAACTCGCGCCCGTCGTCGGCGGCAAAGGCGGCGGCAAGGCCGATCTCGCGCGCGGCGCTGGCCGGGAGCCCGGCAAGGTGGACGAGGCGCTCAAGTTGGCGGCGGACCTGCTGGCGTGAGGAGTTGGGGCAAGGAGATCGCAATTGAGCCGACGCAGCCCTGGCGGCCCCAAGTCGCCGTCCAATCAAAGGTAGGGATCGCTCTCCGAGCCGCTCCCATTATCAGCTTGGCTGGTGAGCAGGTCCAAGGGATCGTCTACCAAGCACCAGAGACCATGGGGAGCGGCTCGGAGAGCCATCCCTACCTTTGGGTACAAGCCGCTTCGCGGCGGTTCGGCGCGCTCTTTACCCTGGAAGTGCGAAGGCTTTAATTTCATATATGGCACTCAATTTCATGCGCTTATGAAACTTACAGTGGTCAATTATAGGGAAATTAGCGAGTTTAGCAATTTTGCATAAACTCGCTAAACTCTGTATAAATCGCCCTCTTACGAACGCAAAACGGCGTCCAGCTGCCTCTGGACGCCGTTGAGTTTAACTCGATCCACCCGCCTGTTTACGGCTTGGGCGATGGCTCCGGCTTCTCGCCACCCGCCGGGGAGTTGCCGCGAGCCGCACGACCCTCGCCACGAGTTTCCGGGGCGGCGGTCGGAGGCGACTTACGCTCCGGCTCGGTCCGGGTCGCCGCCGGTTCTGAGCGGCGGGTTTCACTGGCGGAAGGCTCGCGACGAACCGGTTCCCCCGTGTTGGGACGCGCGGGCACCGCCGGTTTCTCCAGCTTGGGCACGGTCGCGCCGGTCTCCGGGCGGGACGGTTCCCGTTCGGCTTTCGGCGTCGCGGGGTTGGACCTCACAGGCGTGACCTCATGTTCTGTTTGCGCGGCGGTTGACGGATTGGCCTTCTCCCGCGTTGCCGCGTGTTCGGGTTTGGCCTCGGGTGTTGACACCGCTGGCGCGGGCGTCGTCTTCGCTGGTGCTACTTCGGTCCGCGCGCCCTGTTGGTGGTTGTGTGGTGAAGGCGACGAAGTTTCCGCCGCGTTGGACCGTTCGGCCGGTGAAGGCGTGGTCCGGGGAGTGGCGCTTGAGTGCGGTGCGACGGTTGGCTCGGTCATCGCGGGTGTGCCACCGGGATGCCGGTGGTTGGGAGCGGCGGGCGACGGGGCGACGGTGGGACTCGCGTCGGGGTGCATTCCCGTACCAGGCTGTCTGCCGGGAGCGGCGGACGACGCGGGCACGGGGGGCATCTCACCGCTTCTCACGTTGCCAGGGGTTGCGCGACCCGCGTTTGTGGTGGCCGGCGTGGCGACCGGTGCCGCCTGGTTCGGAGCAACGGGGACAGGTTGGGCGTTATTCCGCCGATCCGAAGGAATCGGAGCGGCACCATCCCGGCGGATCGAGGCGCTGGCGGCGCGCTCCACCTGGGCGGGCGGAGGCGGGCCCTGCGAACGCAAGGTGGTGCGCAGGCGTTGAACAGCCTGCTCGTCACCGACGCCACGGTAACCACGGTCCACGGAAACACCTGTCAGACGGCTGCTGATGTTGGCGGGCTGGCTGACGCGGATCGAGGTGGATTGGATTACGTCGGGGGCGGCGGTGGCTACCACCAAACGGTTCCCATTGATGGAGTTGTAGTTGCGGTAGTCCTCGCGCTGGAAGTAATCAACGCGTTCCGGGCGGGTTTCCAACTCGAACTCGCGCACGGGACGGCCCGTCACCTCGCGGATCACCGTCACCTCGGGACCACCGTTGTAAATGATCGAGCGGCTGCCGACCTCGCGGTACGACACGCGCGTGACGTTTTCCGTTTCGGTGATGATGGTGACGTTCTCCTCCACGGGAAGCGTATGCGAGCGGTAGGAAGTCTCGCCGAAGTGGTTGGTGTCGATGAAGACGTAAGCCTCCGGGCCGACATCGTAGGCGGTATCCGACCAGCTTTCGACGCCCTGATCGCGGTCGATCCGCGCTTCGGGCGGCAGCGGAGCCCAGCCGACGCGCTTGTGATCCCGGCTCACGCGCCAGGAGACGTAGCCGGGCGACCAGTCCGCGCCGGGAACCCAGACCCAGCCGGTGTCCACGATGTTCGCCCAGCGGCCATAATGGTAGCAGGCCCAGCCGAAGTTCTCGTTCGAAACCCAGGTCCAGCCGGCGTTGGTCTGCGCCCAGTAGCCGTCCGTGTAGGGGCGCCAGGATCTTATCCTGCGCGGCGCGCGGGCGGAAGACGTAGCCGTACTGGTCGGTTTGAAACCAGTCGCCGTCGTTGCCGAGCTTGTCGTAAAACAAACGGTAGTTGTCGTTGGAACCCGCTTCGGCCTGGACCGACACTTCCGCGGCGCGGGTTGGCGGTTGGCTAAGCAGTGAAGCCGAGCAAAACGCGAACGCGGCGAGCGCGACACGCGGCGGGATGGCAAAACGAGGGCGAATGAAGGAGCGGGACGGGGGTGTTTTCATGTTGGAGTTTGGTACTTCGGTTCAAAAGCGCAGACGAAAGCCGAACGCCTTTTATTCGTCATCGTTACGCGAAGGGTATCCGGCGGTTCCTAAACATTGCCCGGGATTTATGTTGTCAGCGCCACCTTCGTGCGCTTTTGATAATTCCCATGGGAACGATGACACGCCGGGAGTTTGTCACGCGGGCGGGCGGGTACGGCGGCGGCGCGGCGACGGGCGCCATGCTCGCGCTGGGCTTGCTGGCGAAAGCCTCCGCCGCCACGGCGCAGACCGGCGGCGGCACGACTGCCAACGGCGATGGTGCGCCCGTGGCCGCCGGCGCGCCCCGGGCGCGGCAAACGCGTGCTCATCCTCGGCGCGGGCCTGTGCGGCATGTCGGCCGCCTACGAACTCGGCAAACTCGGCTACACCTGCGAAATCCTCGAAGCCCGTTCGCGCGCCGGGCGGACGCTGCTGGACCGTGCGCGGCGGCACCCGCGAAACGGAGATCGGCGGCCCGGAGCAGACCGCGCGGTTTTCCGGAGGGCGTGTACATGAACGCCGGCCCGGCGCGCATCCCGGGCCACCACACGACGCACGCTCGGGTACTGCAAGGAATTCGGCGTGCCCATCGAGGTGTTCAACAACGTCAACGAGAGCGCGTATTACCTCGTCAAGGGCGCCGGCGCGTCCGGATGCGCGAGGCGCGCGCCGACCTGCGCGGCTACGTGGACGAACTGCTCGCCAAGGCCGTCAGCCGCGACGCGCTCGACCGCCCGCTGAACCGCGACGACAAGGAAGCGCTCATCGAATTTCTGCGCGACGACGGCGGCCTCAACCCCGACCTCGTCTACAAACCCTCCAGCGCGCGGGGCCCCTCGCTCAACCGCACCTCGGAAAGCCGCGGCTACGTTTACGACGACCTGCCCGCCGCCGGGGCGCATCCCGGGCAAGCTGACCGACCCGCTGGATTTCGAGACCGTCATCAAGGCGGGTTTCGGACACCACCTGGATTTCGAGCGCCAGTTCGACCAGCAGCCGACGATGTTCCAACCCGTCGGCGGGATGGACCGCATCGCCCGCGCGTTCGAGCAGCGCGTGGGCGACCGCATCCGCTACCGCACGGAGGTCCGCGAAATCCGCCGCACGCCCGGAGGGCGGCGTGCGCGTGGTGTACGCCGATCTGCTGGAAGGCGACGACACGCCTGCGCGAGGCGCACGGGGACTACTGCATCTGCACGATCCCGCTGAGCGTGCTGCGCGGCATCCCGGCGGACTTTTCGCCGGCGATCGCCGACGCCATCCGGCAGGTGCCGTACATGGACGTGGGCAAGATCGGCCTGCCGTTCCGCCGCCGCTTCTGGGAGGAGGACGACCGCATCTACGGCGGCATCAGTTGGACGGACCAGAACATCACGCAAATTTTCTATCCCAACACGGACTATCTCGGCACGCGCGGCGGGGTGCTGGTCGGCTACTACCATTTCGGGCCGGACGCCGCGCAGGTCGGCAAGCTCGCGCCGGCCGGAGCGCGTGGCGCACGCGCTGGAGCAGGGCGAGCACATCCACCCGCAGTACCCGGCGGAGTTCGCGGGCGGGGCGTTTTCCGTGGCGTGGCAGCGCATCCCTACAACCTCGGCGGCTGGGCGAGTTGGAGCGAGGAGGCGCGCGCGCGGATTTACCCGGTCCTCAACGAGCCGGACGGCCCGTTCTACCTCGCGGGCGAACACCTCACCTATCTCGGCGGCTGGATGGCGGGCGCGTTCGAGTCGGCCAAGGCGGTCGTGGCGGCGTTGCACGAGACGGACCGCGCGGGCTTGAAGGCGGTTGATCCCAACGCTCACTACACCTCACCTGTTTATGAAAACTAACCGAAACAAGTTTGTCGCCGCCTGCTGGTCTGCTGGGTATCATCGGTGTGATCGACCATCGCGACGGCGCGCGGCCAGGAAGCCGTTCCTGTGGCGCCCGTCGAACCCACGCCCATGCCCCGGCCCGAGTCCGTCACCTTTTTGCCCGGCGCGGCCAATTCGCCGATTTCCGCCGCGGTCGCCGTCCCGGCGGGACAGGCGTTGCTGATGACCAGCGGCACCGTGCCGCCCGTGCTCGACGAGCAAAGCCCCGCCGGTTCGCGCGAACGGTTATGGCGACACGAAAACCCAAGGCATGGGCGCGCTCCGGCAGATCGAGGTGCAACTTGAAGAAGGCGGGGCTCGGCTTGCAGGATGTCATCTATCTGCGCGTGTACATCGCCGCGGACAAAGCCAAGGAAGGGCGGTTCGACTACCCCGGATGGTTCGAGGCGTACGGACAATTTTTCGGCACGGCGGAAAACCCGGTGAAGCCCGCCCGTTCGACGGTGGGCGTCGCCAGTCTGGTCAACCCGGACTGGCTGATCGAAATCGAAGCGGTGGCCGCCTACCCGAAGGTGGAAGTGGCGGCGGGAGTAAAATAGATCGTCGTTGGTCCGGCGAGTTCCTTGCGGTAGTACGTGGCCGCGTGATGCGCCCGGTCGGAAAATCCCTTGCTCTTCCGCCACCTCGAAGGAGCGCGGGACCTTGGCGCCCGGCGTCGGAATGCGGGATTAATGCCCCTCGCTTTTCCCGAGTGGCGAAATCGATTTTTTTGACTCCGAACCAGCCTCAACCCCCGCCTCCTTTTCTAGTCCGGTCCGCGCGTAAATTTCCGCCAACGGCAACTCGCAGCCGATACTCGGCAACGCAAGGGTCTGTTCCTTGTCCTTGAGGAACTTCACGCTCCAGGGCGTGTTCTCGTCCGCCCGGAAATAACAGGTAATCGCCATCCGTTCGCCTTCCACGATCGCATAAACCCGCAATGAGGGGATGGACTGGTAGGCGTGCAGCTTCTCCACCCGGTCAAAGCGCGCGGTGGATCGACTAATCACCTCGAAGATTACCACCGGACGATCTTGAAAAACATCGTCATCCTCATTGGGATCGCACACCACCATCGCGTCGGGATAATAATAATCCTCGTCCGCGTTGCGGCGAACTCTGACCCGGGTGTCGGAATTACAAGGCTGGCAACGTTGGCCGCGAAGCTTGACGTGCAACTCAGCGTAGAGATTTCCGGAGACCCGGTTATGACGGTTCTGAGCACCCGCCATCGCGTAGATCGCGCCATTGACGTACTCGTGCTTCGTCTCGGAACCCTCTTCGAAGGCAAGGTATTCGCCGGGGCTCACCCACCAAGGCTCGTCGGGATTCACCCAATCTACTTCTTCGCGCGCGGCAATCATGAGTGTTGCCACTTTAGGCTCTTGTCCAGCCCGATTC
Source organism: uncultured bacterium (assembly GCA_963795895.1). Taxonomy (GTDB): domain Bacteria; phylum Verrucomicrobiota; class Verrucomicrobiia; order Chthoniobacterales; family SZAS-18; genus CAWCJJ01. Next base: position 80,213 of record CAWCJJ010000036.1, on the reverse strand, counting down.
AAACCCCTTTACGCCACCCTACACCAGAATACCCTCCCCAGGTGGACGCCCATCCCGGCGCTGCAAAATGCTCAGGCTCTGCCGGACCTTCGCGATGCTCTCCGCCGGCAACACCCCGCGCCACTGCGCGCCTGGATACACCAACGCGCGCCGTCCGATGATTGATCCCGGGTTTAACACCGCGTTGCAGCCCACCTCGGAATAATCCCCCAAAATTGCCCCGAACTTCCGCAACCCGCTGTTCACCCGCTCGCCCAACACGCCCGTTGGCGGGTCAATATGGATTTCCCCGTGGTCCAGCTTCACGTTCGACAGAATCGCCCCCGCGCCCAGGTGGCTCTTGTACCCCAGAATCGAGTCGCCGACGTAGTTGAAATGCGGCACCTGCGCGCCGTCAAAAATCAGGCAGTTCTTGAACTCGCACGAATTCCCCAGCACCACGCCATCCCCGACGATCACGTTCTCGCGCACGTAGCACCCGTTGCGGACGTGGCAGTTCGCCCCGATCCACGCGGGACCTTTCAACATCGCGCCGTGCTCGACGATCGTGCCCTCGCCGATGAACACGTCCGGCCCGATGTACGGTTTGCCGACGAGGTCCCCGAGCACGGCCGGACGCAGGCTGAATTGAAGGTAGTTGGCGAGTTTTCCAAGCACTTCCCAAACTTGGGTAATGTGGTCGAACAACATCCGGTGCGCCGTGTGGTCGAGATCAAAATAGTCGGCGGCGGGATAGATGGTGGGAGCGCTCATAGAAAGGGAATTAAGAATTTATCACAGAGGACACGGAGAGGGGACACAGAGAACACAGAGGAAGAAGGAGGGGTACGGAGGGAGTTACTAATTATTGGTTTTTGGGTGAGAGGAAGCAGCCCACTCTTTCAGGAACAAAGCCTTTGCCTTCCTCTTCCTCCTCCGCCTCTGTGTCTGCCTCTCCGTGTCCTCTGTGATAAATTCTTAATTCCCCGCGTTCAACCCGAAGTGCGCGTGATCTTCTGCCCGTCCTTGGTGTCTTTCACGCTCCAACCCAGCGCGGCCAGTTCGTCGCGCAACTCGTCGGAACGCTTGAAATTTTTCGCGGCCCGCGCCGCCGCCCGTTCGTCCACGAGCGCCTGGACAGCCGCCGGAATCTCGTCCGCGCCCGCGTCCCGCTCCAGCGCGAGCGTGCGGTTGACCCCCTCCCACCAGCGCAGCAACGACAACGCCTGGCCCGGCGTCAGCGTGTTTCTATCCAGCGCGCGGTTGCTTTCGCGCACCACCTCGAACAAATGGCCCAGCGCGCCCGAAATGTTCAGATCCTGGTCTAAGGACTCCTCGAATCCCGTGGTCTCCGCCAGCGCGTGCGGCTCGGCCACCCCCGCCGCGCCGGTCGAATGGGCGGCCAGCCGCGCGCTCCATTCGTCGATCCGGCCCAGTGATTCCCGCGCGCCCGCCATCCCCTCGAACGTAAAATTCAACGGCAGCCCATAATTGACCCGCAACAGGGCGTACCGCACCTCCCGGCCCGTGAAGCCCTTCGCCAGCACGTCGCGCAACGTGTAAAAATTCCCCAGCGACTTGCTCATCTTTTGGCCATCGACCATCAGGTGTTTGCAGTGCATCCAGTAGCGCACAAACTTCTTGCCCGTCACCGCCTCGCTTTGCGCGATCTCGGCCTCGTGGTGCGGAAAAATATTGTCCTCGCCGCCGCAATGGATGTCCAGTTCGTCGCCGAGCAGCCCCCCGGCCATCGCGCTGCATTCGATGTGCCACCCGGGTCTTCCCCGTCCCCACGGACTCTCCCAACCCACGTCGCCATCCGCTTCGTCCCACGCCTTCCAGAGCGCAAAATCGCCAATGCTTTCCTTCTCGTACTCGTCGCTGCGGACCCGTCCGCCGGGCCGGAGTTGATCTAGATCCAAGTGCGCGAGGCACCCATATTTGGCGAACTGTTTGATCCGGTAATAAACGCTTCGGTCCTCGGCTTGGTAAGCGTAGCCGCGAGCGACCAGGGTGCCGATCATTTCGATCATGCGCGCGATGTGGACGTCGGCGGTCGCCTCGGGGTAAGCCTCGGCGGGCCGGATGCGCAGGGTGCGCAGGTCCTCGAAGAACGCCTTCTTGAACGGAGCCGTGAATTCCCCCAACGGCACGCCGGCCACCCGGCAGCCGCGGATGGTCTTGTCGTCAACGTCGGTGAGGTTCATGACTCGCCGCACGTTGAACCCGCGCGCCTCCAAATGGCGTTGGAGCAGGTCCTCGAAGATGTAGGCCCGGAAGTTGCCGATGTGCGCGAAGCTATAGACGGTCGGTCCGCAGGTGTAGAGCCGGACCTCGCGCGACGACGGGTCGAGCGGGACGAAGTCTTCCACTTCGCGCGAGTAGGTATTGTAGAAACGCAGTGGCATTGGGAAAGAATCAAGAATTTATCACAGAGAACACGGAGAGGGACACAGAGAACACAGAGGAAGAAGGGAGGGGTTCGGAGAAGAAGAGACTGGCGGGTCAGTTCTGGAACAAAGCCTTTTGCCTTTTTCTTCCTCCTCCGCCTCTGTGTCCCCTCTCCGTGTCCTCTGTGCTAATTCTTAAAGCCCCGTTCCCGCGACGGGTGCATCGGCGGGATCGTCGTCCGGGTTTGATTGTTCAACGCTGGCGATCGCCATCGCGGCGATGCCTTCGGCGCGGCCAAGGAAGCCCAGGCCCTCGTTCGTGGTGGCCTTGACGCTCACCCGGGCCACCGGCAGGCGGAGGGCTTCCGCGAGGCGCGCGCGCATCGCGGGAAGGTGCGGCGCGATCTTGGGCGCCTCGGCGATCAGGGTGGCGTCGATGTTGATGATCCGTGCGCCGTAACCCGTCAGAATAGCGACCGAGCGCCGGAGAATCTCCAGGCTGCTGATGCCGCGAATCGATTCGTCGGTGTTGGGAAAATGGTGGCCGATGTCGCCCGCGCCAACGGTCCCCAGGAGGGCGTCGGCGATCGCGTGGATCAACACGTCGGCGTCGGAATGGCCCAGCAAACCCTTGGGGTGAGGAATTTCAACGCCGCCGAGGAAGAGCGGGCGTCCCTCCACGAGGGCGTGAACGTCGTAACCAATGCCGGAGAGGGTCATGGGAGGGGAAGGGCAAGGAAATAGAAGATAGGAGATGGGGCGGAGCGGAAAGGGAAGCGGATTACAGGTCGGCGCCGGAGATTTCCCGGATCAATCCGCTGGAGGCGACGATGGCGATCTTGCCGGTGGTGCCCGGACGCGGCTTTTGTTCGATCCGGCCACCCGCGTTTTCCACCAGCAACACGCCGGCGGCGATGTCCCACAGGCTGACGCCGGATTCGATGTAGGCGTCGAGGCGTCCGCAGGCGACGTAGGCCAGGTCGAGGGCGGCGCTGCCCATCATGCGGGTCTTGCGCACGCGGTGGACCAGGTCCTGCAACTTGGGCAAACCCGAGTCAATGCTTTCGGCCATCTTCGCCAAGCCGACGGACACCATCGCCTCCGGCAGGCTGGCGCGTTCGCTCACCTTGATCGTCTTGCCGTTGAGCAGGGCGTCGCGGGATTCGCGGGAAGCCGTGAACATTTCCTCGCGCATCGGGTCGTAGATCACGCCGGCCTGCGTTTCCTCCCGGTGGCGCAACGCGATCGAAACACAGAAATGCGGGATGCCGTAGAAATAGTTGACCGTGCCGTCGAGCGGATCGACCACCCATTGGTACTCGCTCCCGGCGTCGCCGGCGACGCCCTCCTCGCCGAGGATTGCGTGGTCCGGGAAGGCGTCGAGCAGGATTCGTGTGATCAGGTCCTGCGCTTTCACATCGAGTTCGAGCTTGATGTCGTGGGCGGCGAACTCGTTGACGTTGGGGACGCGTCCGAACTCGTCGCGCAACAGCTGGCCGGCGGCGCGCGCGGCGGTGAGGGCGGCTTCCAAATAAGTGGGCATGACGCCCACTGTAGCAAACGCAATGACCAATGACCAACCACCAATGATCAATCCAGAATTATCACAAAGGACACGGAGAGGCGGAGGAGAAAGGCGAAAGGTTTTTGTTCCAGATAGACTTGACACTTCCCTCCGAACCCCGCCTCCTTCTTCCTCGGTGTTCCCTTTGTCTGTCTCTCCGTGTTCTCCGTGCTACTTCTTTATCCGTCCTTCCCACTCCCCATGAACACCTGCCGCATCGCGCTTCTTCTCGTTTTGTTATCCCACGGCGCCCGGGGACAATCCCCCGCTCCCGCCGTCGCCGCCGACAAAGATGTTTCCGTGGAAACCATCGTGTTCGTCCGTCACGGCGAGAAGCCGGACGACGACAAGGGCCAGCTCAATTGCCAGGGCCTCAACCGCGCCCTCGCCCTGCCGGAGGTGCTCATCGGAAAATTCGGCAAACCGGATTACATCTTCGCGCCCGCCACCACGAAAAAGTCCAACAAGGAGGGCGTGCAGTTTTCCTACGTCCGTCCCCTGATGACCATTGAACCAACCGCCATCCGCGTGGGTCTGCCCGTGGAAACGCGTTACGCCTTCGACGACATCTCCGGTCTGCAGGAGGAGCTTTCCGGCCCCGGCGTACCGGCGCTCGACGGTGTTCGTGGCCTGGGAACACCACCTCCTCGATGAATTGGTGAAACACTTCCTGGCCACCCTCGGCGGCGACGCCAAACTCGTGCCGGAGTGGGAAAAGGATGACTTCGACAGCATCTTCATCCTGCGGGTCACCACCGACCACGGACGGCGCAACGTGGCCTTCGAGCATGCGCAGGAAGGGCTGAACGGCCTTCCCGCCGGATGTCCGGGTGCGGCGCGGTAACGAAAGAATTGCTCCCGACCTCCTCCTGCCCTTTAACTTCCCGCATGTTATTCTACAACGATTGGGCGGCCATCGTGCCGATGGCGAACGAGTCCAAGGACTTCGCCGAGTTCGTCGGGGTCTTCGCGCTCCCTGCTCGACCGGCTGGGCAACGGCAAGCTCTACTTCGTCATCGACCGGGCGACCAGGGACGACACGCTGGAGCTTTCCCGGGACTTTCCGCGCGCGACCCGCGCTTTGTCACGGTCTGGGCGCCGGAGAACCGCAACGTGGTGGACGCCTACATGCGGGGTTTGCGCGAGGCGTACGAGGCCGGCCACGAGTTGATCATCGAGATGGACGCGGGCCTGAGCCACGATCCCCGGGCCATCCCGATGTTTCTGCGCGTGCTCAACGAGGGCAACGAGTGCGCCTTTGGCAGCCGTTTTTGCAACGGCGGCTCCATGGCGGACTCGGGGCTGTTCCGCAAGACCCTTTCGCGCACGGGCACGCTGCTGAGCAACACCCTGCTGGGCACCGACATGTTCGACATGACCAGCGGCTTCCAGGGTTTCCACCGCGCGGTGGTGGGCGAGGTGTTGGCGTACCCGCTGCTCTCGAAGGCGCACTTCTACCAGACGGAGATGCGCTACCTGCTGCGCAAGAAGCGTTTCGCGGAGATCCCGATCCACTACCGCGCGCCCTCCAACAGCGTGTCCAACAACGCGATCCGCAACGCCCTGGAGGTGTTGTGGCACTACTTCCTCAAGCGCGCGAGCTTCCAGGCCGTGCATCTGTGAGCCAACCATCCGGAGGGTTCACCGAGGACACGGAGGGGGCGGACACGGAGAACACAGAGGAAGAAAAAGGCGGGGTTCGGAGGGGGAAAGACGAGCTGACTCCTTCTGAAACCTCCGCCTTCGTGTCCCCTCTCCGTGTCCTCTGTGATAAATTCTTAAAGCTCAGGCCGGACGGGATTATTTGAATCTCAAACACAGACAACCAGCCTTTCAGTTTCCGGCGATTCAAAAGAGCGGAGGCGCTTAACGCTCCCTAGCGAGCGTCGGTTGGCATCAGTCGCCATGATGGATTTGGTCCTTGAACAACCAGGTTCGCGTGCCTTCGTTTCAACGTAATACCCATTAAAAGACACTCTCCGCACCCGGCTTGCCCGGCGCGGAACTACCCACAAACCGTTATGGCACTGTTAAGCTCGACCACCGCAGACAACGCCCACACCCTGCTCGACTATCAGGTCGTCGATAAAAGCGGGACGGACATCGGCACCGTGCATTCCTTCTGGGCCGACACCCAGACTGGCGCGCTGGAATTCATCGGCGTGAAGACCGGCTGGCTCTTCGGCCACAACCACGTCATCCCCGTGGAAAAAGTGGAGATTGATGAGTCCGGCCGTCACGTCCGCGTTCCGTACGACAGCGAGTTCGTGAAGGGGGCGATGAGCATCAACGCCGACTCCGAAATTTCCGACGAACAGGAAACCGAGATTTACCGTTACTTTGGTTTGCACGGCGCGGGTCTCACGTCCACCACCACGGGCGGTTCTTACGCGGGTAGCTTGGCAACCCATGCCAAGGACGAGGTCACCCATGCGACGGACACGGTGTCGCACGCGGCGAGCAACGTCGCGCACGCCACCGAAACAGCCGCCTTGGGCGCGGCCTCGCTGGTGACCGGCGGTGCCACCGCCGCCAGCACGGCTGCACATCACACGGATTTGGGCAAGGACGACCTCGAAGTCGCGTTGACCGAGGAATCGGTTGCCGTGGGCAAACGCACCGTGGACGCCGGCCAAGTGCGCCTCCGCAAGATCGTCCGCACCGAGGTGGTGAATCAGCCCGTCGAGATCCGCCACGAGGATGTGGTGGTCGAGCGGGTGTCCGCCGACCAAGTACATAGCGGTGCCGGGACCAGCAACTTCGAAGAGGAGGTCATCAACGTTCCGCTGACCCGCGAGGAAGTCGTGGTGCAGAAGGAAGCGCACGTGACCGGCGGGGTGCGCCTCCACAAGACCGAGGAGACCGAACACCAAACCGTCAGCGAGACGGTCCGCAAGGAAGATGTCGAGGTGATCCGCGACGGTAAGACCGTGACGGAACACACCGAAGTCAAGCATTGAGAATACGGAAGTGGGCGTAATTAGTTTTACGCGGCACGACGGCGGGCACGGGTTATGAAATACCTGTGCCCGCCGTTTTTCGTGCTACGGCGACAGCTTCTCAGTTCAGTCCGTGCCTTTCGCACCGAAGGTGCAGCCTCATCACAGTCTGGGGCGTTGCCCCAGACTGTTATGAGGCTGCACCTTCGGTGCGGAGAACCGGTTACCGCTTCTCCCCCAACACCCACTTCGCGTACCACTCCAAATACCGGCGCGCGCAATCCACGTTATAACTCGGCGTCTTCACCCCGTGAAACTGCCCGGGATAGATCACCAATTCCGTGGGCACCCGCAACGTCCGCAACGCCTGGTACATCTGCTCGCTGTTCAGCAGCGGCACGTTGAAATCATTCGTCCCGCACAAAAACAACGTCGGCGTCTTGATCCGGTCGGCGTGGTAAAAGGGATAGGAAATCTTGCAGCCACGCCTCCGGGTTCGTCCACGGTGCGCCCAGTTCCGCCTCGTAGTCGCGAATGTATTCGTCCGTGCCGTAGCCCGCGAGGATGTTGCTGATCGACGCGCCGCTCGTCGCCGCCTTTGAAACGCGTCGTTGAGGCGATCAGATAATTCGTGGACATCCCCCCGTAGCTCCATCCGCCCACGCCCGAGCCGCTCCGGGTCGGCGATGCCCCGGGCCACGGCGTCGTCCACGGCGGCGAGATCGTCCTGCACGTCCACGCTGCCCCACGCCGCGTAGATGCCCATCGCGTACGCTTCGCCCCGCCCGGTCGATCCGCGCGGATTGGGCAGGATCACCGCGTAGCCGTGCGAGGCGAACAGCTGCGCCTCGAACGAAAACTCGCACGCGTACTGCGCCTGCGGCCCGCCGTGCGGACGCAACAGCGCCGGCGCCTTCGCCGCCGGCCTCCGCGGCCGAGTTCGAGCGGGTGCACCAGCAACCCGTGGACTTCCGTGCCGTCCGCGCTCTTGAACTTCGTCTCCTCCGTCCGCGCCACCCGGATCTGGGCCAGCAATTCGTCGTTCTGTTTGGAAAGGCAGCGCGCTGGTTCCACGCCGCCCCGCTCTCCACGGCGTAAACCTCGTAGCGGCCGGTCCGGCGTGCTCGCCAAGCACGCCAGTCCGTCCGTCGCGTCCGAGCCTGTAGTCCGCCACCTTGCGCCGCCCACCGACGAGCGTTTCCGGGCGACAGCACGTCCACCTCCACCGGCACCCGCGCGAGACTCTGCGCGCCGTCGTCCTCGTAAAGAAACGAACACGCTCTTGCCGTCGGCCGACCAGCGCGGCGGGTGATGTTGCGGTCCAGCGCGCGGCGTGAGCGAGCGCGCCTCGCCGCCGGCCGACGGGATCACCGCCAGCGTCGTCACGGCGTACTCGATCTTCTTCGGGTCGCCACCGTGCAGGTAGGCGATCCATTTGCCGTCGGGACTCCACGCCGGGGCGCAACCCGGCGACAGGGTGGGCGTCGGCCTCGGGCGAGGTGGTCAACTGCCGCTCGCTTCGCCCCGGGTCGGGCGGCGATGACGTAGATGTCCCAGTTTTCGGTGCGGTCGGGGTCTTCGCCGCGTTTGGTGACGAAGGCGATTTCCTTGCCGTCCGGCGACCAGGCGGGCAGCAGTTCGTCGTACGGCCCGTTGGTGAGGGTATCGACCTTGCGCGTGGCGAGATCGAGGAGGCGCAGGTGCGGCATGCTGGTCCGGTGAGGTAGCCTTCGATGTCCTGCTTGAACTGGAAACGGTCGATGACGAGCGGCGGCACGGTTTTCTTGTCCTTCTCGTGGCCCTCGGGATCGCGCGGGTCGGGATCGTGGACGACGAGCGACGAGGCGCGTTGGAATCCGGCGACCAGGCGAAATCCTCGACGCCGCCCTTGATCTCGGTGATCTTTCTCGGCCTCGCCGCCGCCAGACGGGCAGGAGCCAGAGCTGGTCGTCCTCGTGCTCGTCGCGCGCGGCTGGAGAGGAAGGCGAGGCGTTTGCCGTCGGGACTGCAGCGCGGGATGGTTCTCGGTGGTTTCGCCGGAGGTGAGGGCGCGGTTTTCGGAGCCGTCCCAGCGGGCGAGCCAGAGGTGGGTAAAGCGTTTGTCCTTGGCGAGGTCGATGTTTTCCACCGTGTAGGCGACGAGGTTGCCGTCGGGGGAGAGTTGCGGATCCTTGACCGCCCGGAGCGCCGCGAGATCCTCGGGCTGCCAGACGCGCGAGGGCGCGGGCGCGGCGGGGGCATGGAGAGCCCAGAGGATTAGAAAACAAGCGGCGAGGGCAGACTGCGAAAGGCGGCTCGGTTGAATAGGCGTCATGCAAAGGAGGCATTAACACGGGTAAGGGTGTTTGCGCGAGGGAAAAGCTCCACCACAAGCAGAGCGGAGCCAGTTGCGCGCGCGGAAGTTCCCGGCTTAACTGCCTATCCCGCCCGCGTTCCCCCTTTCCAACATGACCCGGCCCCCTTCCCCCTCGGACTCACCCGCCCGCGACTTGCCCCGTCAACTGGAAGGGATCGCCCGGCGCGACTTCCTGCGCGGTCTCGCCGCCGCTTCCCTTGCGATCCCCGCGCTCGCCGGTTGCGAACGCGCGGAGAATCCCGGCGCGTCCCCTTCCTCGCCCGGGACCAATCCGGGCGGTGGCAACAACGCCGCCGCCCCCAAGTTCCGCGCCGCCTTCTCCTGCGCCGGACTCGTCTCCACCTGGAGCGCGCGCGGACTCGACACCGCCAAATTCTTCGGCAACCGCCTGGGCGTGGAAATCACCGTGTTCGACGGGCAACTCAGCGTCCCCAAGCAACGCGCGGACCTCGAAACCATCGCCTCGCAGGATTGGGATTTCGTCGCGGTGCAGCCCTTGGCCGTCGGCGCTTACCTCGAACCCGCGCGCCAGATCATCGCCAAGGGCACCCCGCTCATCGACATGGACACACGTCTGGCGGACGACCTGGACAAACTAGGCGTCGCCACCTTCATCGAGCCCGACCACCTGCTCATGGGTTTGTCGGTGACGCGCGCCCTCGTCGATAAAATCGGACGCCAGGGTAACGTGGTCCACACCCAGGGCGCGCTGACCCACACGGGGGCGCAGGCGCGCGCGAAGGGTTTTCATTCGGTCGTGGACGCGATCCCGGCGATCCACGTGATCGACGAGTCGCCCGGCGACTGGGACCCGGTGAAGACGCGCCAGATCTGGGAGGATTTGCTGGCGCGATATCCGAGCATCCAGGGCGCGATGTTTCACAACGACGACATGGCGCTTGCCGCCTACGGCGCGATCAAGGCGTCGGGCCGCGAAAAGGAAATCGCCCTGGTCGGGGTGGATGGGATGCAGCCGGCGATCCGCGCGGTGATGGACGGCCAGTTGGTTTCCACGATGGTAAACCCGACGGGCCGGATCCACAGCACGGCGCTCTTCGCGGGCTGGACGCTGGCAAACAAAAGCGTCAACGCGAGGACCTGCCGAAGTTCATCCGCGCCGATGGCCCGCTGGTGACGGCGGAGGTCGCGCCGGGCCTGCTGTGGCTCGCGGACCATCTGCTCATCTGATCCAAACAAATCAACCACAGAGAGCGCAGAGGAAGAAAAGAATTGGGTGGGGAAAGACACTCCTGGCGCGTTGGTTCCGCCCTTCAGAACAAAAGCATTTTTCTTCCTCTGTGCTCTCTGTGTCCTCTGTGGTGAACCCCGGTGTTGTTCCCGCGCTCGCGTTGGAAGCGGTCACGCATCGTTATGGGGCGTCGGTGGCCGGCGTTGCGGGATGTTAGTTTTGATCTGATCCCGGGCGAGGTTCACGCGCTCGCGGGTGAAAACGGGGCGGGCAAAAGCACGCTCATGAAAATCCTGTCCGGGGCCGTTCACGGCTACACGGGGACCCTGCGGCTCAACGGGGTCGAGACACGCTTCCATTCGCCCGGCGACGCACGCCGCGCCGGGGTCGCGATGATTCACCAGGAACTTTGCGTCGCCCCCAATCTCAGCGTCCTGGAAAACCTGTTTCTCGGGCAGGCACTCGACACCACCCGCCTCGGTTTCGTGCGGTGGGGCGCCATGCGGCGGCGGGCGCGGCGATGGATGGAGGAGTTCGGCTGGAGCGCGCCGCTCGACACTCCCGCGGGCAAGCTCGCGTGGAGCGAACGCCAGTTGCTGGAGATCACCCGCGCGCTGCATTCCGGCGCGTCGATCCTGCTCATGGACGAACCCACCAGCGCGCTGGGTCCCACCGAAACGGCGCGGTTGTTCGCGGCGGTCGCGCGGTTCAAGGAGTCGGGCCGCGCGGTGGTTTACACGTCCCACTTTCTCGACGAAACCCTGGCGATCGCCGACCGGGTCCTCGTCCTGCGCAACGGCGAGGCCGTGGCGCGCCACCGCGCGGCGGAGACGAGCGTCGCGGAGTTGGTCGCGGAGATGACCGGCCACGAACGGGCGGAGCAAACCGGGGACGGAGCGAGGTTGGAAGCGAGTAGAAACCGGGTGGTCCGTGCGGCGGTTCCCCCGTTGTTACGAGTCTCCGGCCTGGGTTGCGGACGCGCCCTGCGGAACGTGAGTTTCACCCTCGCGCCGGGTGAAATCGCCGGGGTGTTCGGCGCGGCGGACGCCGGGTTCATGGCGTTGGGCCGGGTGTTGTTCGGCCAGTGGCGCGCCACGGGTGGGACAGTGTGGCTTGACGACAAACCCATCATCGGGCCGGGACGGTCGTGGAACCCGGGGGATGCCTGCGCCGCGGGGATGGGCTTCTTATCGGAGAGCCGCCCGGAGAATTTGTTTGGCGAGCATTCCCTGCGTGAAAACGCGACCCTCGCGGCCTTGCGAACGCTGTTCCCGAACGGCCTGATCCGCGCCGGTCACGAGCGCGCGGCGGCGGGCGCGTCACTCGCGGCGTTGGACGTGCGTCCGCCCGGTTTGGAGCAGCGCGCGGGCCAGCTCAGCGGCGGCAACCAACAAAAGGTGTTGCTGGGCCGCTGGCTAATGTTGCCCGGCTTGCGGCTGCTCATCGTCTGCGAGCCGACGCGCGGGATGGACGTGGGCGCGAAGGAGGAGGTCGTCAGGGTCTTGCGAACGGTGGCGCGCGACCGGGGCGCGGGCGTGCTGGTGATGTCGAGCGAGCCGGAGTTGCTACTGGGTTTGGCGGAACGAATCCTGGTTTTCCGCAAGGGCGCGCTGGTCACCGAGGGGGAGGCCCGGGCGGTGGACAAAGCGTGGTTGCTGCTCCAAAGCTGAGGGTGATGAAGAATTTATCACAGAGGACACGGAGAGGCAGACACAGAGAACACAGAGGAAGAAAAAGGCGGGGTTGAGGAGGGAGAAAACAAGCTCGTAGTTCTGGAACAAAGCCTTTTGCCTTTTTCTGCCTCCTCTGCCTCCGTGTCCTCCGTGATAAATTCTTAATCTCCCCCTCCCATGTCCAACCACCCGCCCGCCGATCTCGCCACCGCTTCGCGCCGGACGGCGCTTGATCCTCTCGACGCCCGGCCTTCCATTCGGTTCCTGGCGATCTTTGTTTACCTGCTCGCCATCATCATCGGCTTGTTTTATATCTACGGACGGGGGACCCTGAACCTGCCCCAGTTCGTTTACCAGGGCTTCTAAACCCACCATGGAGCTATTCGCGAAGATTGAGCGTTGGGCGCGCGAGACGCCCCTCCGTCCAGCCCACGTCGGGGTCAACGGGCAAGGCGTCCGCACCGTCCTTACTTACGGAGAACTCGTGGCCAAAAGTACCCGGCTGGCCGCTTACCTGCGCGACAACCCACCAAGTGGCGGCAAGGAGGACCACTCGCCCGTGGTGATCCTGGGCCACAAGGAGCCGGAGATGCTCGTGGGCTTTCTCGGGGTCGTCGCGAGCGGACGTCCCTACATTCCCTTGGATGATAGTTTGCCCGCGGCGCGCGTCGAGGCGGTGGTCGCGGCGGCCGGGGCGACGCTGACGCTCACACCCGTTCGCATCGCGGAAATCTGCGCGGCGCAATCCCTTTCGGATGCTCCCGCGTCCCTGACGCCGCCCGGGCCGGACGATCCGTTTTACATCATCTTCACCAGCGGGAGCACGGGGCAGCCCAAGGGTGTGCGGATCACCGCCGGCTGCCTCCAGACTTTTCTCGACTGGCTCTGCGGCGAACAACAGTTCCGCGAGGGCGGCGAAACGTTTCTCAACCAAGCGCCGTTTTCGTTCGATTTGTCCGTGATGGATTTGTACGGGAGCCTCGTCACCGGCGGCACGCTTTACAGCGTCACGCGCGGGGAGATCGCGCAGTTCAGGGCACTCTTCCAGGCGTTGAACCAATCGGAGGCGACCGTCTGGGTTTCCACGCCATCGTTCGCGCAAGTGTGCCTGCTGGAGAAGACGTTCGACGCCGGACGGTTGCCAGGGATGCGGAAGTTCTTGTTCTGCGGCGAAACGTTGCGTCCCGGCGCGGCGCGGCAGCTTCTGGAGCGGTTCCCGGCGGCGGAAGTCTGGAACACGTATGGTCCCACCGAGGCGACCGTGGCGGTGACGAGCGTCCGGGTCACGACGGAAATGCTGGAGAGCGACGGCCCGTTGCCCGTGGGCTGGCCGATGCCGGCGGCCACCATCGAAATTCACGATGAAACGGGCCGGGCGCTGTCGCCGGGCGAACACGGGGAGATCGTGATCGCGGGTCCGAGCGTGAGCACGGGTTACGAGGGCCGTCCGGACCTGACGGAAGCGGCCTTTTTCACGTTGGGCGGACGGCGCGCGTACCGCACGGGCGACACCGGGCATTTCAACGACGCGGGTTTGTTGTACTGCCACGGGCGGCGCGACGGGCAGATCAAGCTTCACGGTTACCGCGTCGAACTGGCGGACATCGAGAGCAATTTGCTGTCGCTGCCGGGGGTGCATGAGGCGGTGGTGTTGCCGGTCGAGCGCAACGGCGCGCCGCAGTGGCTGGACGCGTACGTGGTGCTCGCGGCGGGCATCCCGCCCGCCGGAGCCGAGACGGGAATGGCGGCGCGGCTGCGGGAGGCGTTGATGGGCCGGTTGCCGGGCTACATGCTGCCGCGGTCGATCCGGTTCGCGGCGGCGCTCCCGCTAACGGCGAACGGCAAGGTGGACCGGCGGCGTCTGGCGGAGGAAGGGGCGGCGGCCCGCCTCCCGGGATCAAGGCATCACCTTGAAGATCGTGTACGGCTCAGTGCGCGGGCTCTTGCCGCCGTTGTACTTGGCCATGTCCTGGATGCGCGAACACGAGAAGTACAGCGCGCCGTCCGGCCCCTGCGCGAACGAATCCGGCCACTGGATGCGCGGGTCGGCGCACACCACCTCGAAATTGCCCTCGGGCGTCCGGCGTTTGACGGCGTTCTTCTGCAAGTCGCCCAGATATAGATTCCCGTCCTTGGTCATCCATAAGCCGTCGCACGGGAACGTCGCGCCCACTTTTTCCACGGCCTTGCCCAAATCCTCCTTGCCGAGGCTCCCGTCCCGCAACTTCGCCGTGGCAACCCGGTAAAGGGTCTGGCCCATGAGCGCCTGGTAATAGAGATACTCGTTGTCCGGCGAGAGCGCGATGCCGTCCGCGTTGAACTGCGGCTTCCGACCCGTCAGGGATTCCTTGACCTCCTTGCCGTTGATCGTTAAAGACACGTTCTTTTCGAGCAGGGTGGACGGATCCTCAACCAATAGCCGCCGCGCCTTGCCGGACTTCAAATCGACCACCACGATGCCGCCGACGCCACTTTCGGTGAGGTAGGCCACGTTGCGCGCGGTGTCGAAACGCACGTCGTTGAGGTAGCTCTTCGACGGGCAGATTTCCGAGTCGAAGGGGATGGTTTGGACCACCTGGTTGGTGGCCAGATCGACCTTGACGAGCTTGGGACCGCCGGGTTCGACGCCGTTCATCATGGGGTTGGCCGGGTCGAGGATCCAGAGGGCGTCGGTGTCATCGACGACGACACTTTGGACACAGACGAATTTACCGCCAACATCGGCGTCCTTTTTCTGCCAGGAATTCCAGTGCTCGTTGGGGAAGGGTTTGGTGGTCCCGTCGGGGAGGATTTCGACCACGGCGTACTGGTAGTCGGTGGACCAAAGGGGAAAGTTGGCGAAGAGGCGCCCGGTTTTGGAGACGGCGATGCCGGTGACTTGGTTGTGGTCGAAGTGGGCGACTTCGGTGATGGGTTTGCCCTCTTGGGCGGGGAGACGTGTGGTGGCGAGGAACGCCGCGCCGAGGAGGAGCAGCGGAAGGGCGCAGCGAGCAGGGGGATGAGTTTGCTTCATGCCTAATAATTCGCGTTCGGGGACCGGAGCGGCTGACAAAAAAAGTGTGGACGAGATAAGGCTGTCGCGTTTCTGATTCGAGGAGTATGGTTTGCGCGCCATGAACGCGATTCTAGAACTGCCGGAAGTACGCTCGCAGGTTCACCCCTTGAGCGTGGCAGCCTACGAGGCGCTCGACGCGATGGGCATGCTCGACAAACGGGCGGAGTTGTTGCGCGGGGTAATCGTCAAGAAAATGCCCAAGTCCCCTTTGCACTGCGATCTGGTCAAAAGGATCTTCCTGTTCCTGCTCGCGTTCCAGCGCGCCGGTCTGGCGGTCTTCACGGAACGACCGTTGCACTTGGCGGACTCCATGCCGGAACCCGACGTGATGATCGTGCGTGGCGATGATCGCGAGTACCAGGCCAAACACCCGACGGCCGCCGAGTTGGTGGTGGAGGTGGCGGTCTGCAGCGCGGCCTTGGACCGGCAGAACGCGTCGCTCTACGCGGAGGCGGGTGTGCCCGAATACTGGATCGTGCTGGGAATGGAGAAGCAAATCGAGGTGTACCGCCAGCCGGAGAACGGTGCGTACAAAGCCAAACGCCTCTACGCGTTGGGCGAGACGCTGGAATGCGAAAGCGTGCCGGGGTTGCAAGTGACGCTCGCGGATTGGTTCGCCTGAGGCGGTTCCCCTCCGCCCGCCGCGCAGCGGCTTTGGAGTGCGGCGACACGTCGCCGCTTTCACACGGCTCCGCCGGGTCCAACCGCGACACGTCGCGTCGTTTACCCGCCGGCGAAGCCGGCTCAATGGCTTTTCCCGCTGACAAATCCGGGACTGGGTGCCGAGACGCTGTTGGTCATCCGGTTGGACGTTGGCTTACCCCGGCGGAGGACACTCCCCCGCCAAATCCAATACTCGCCGCCACCCCCCATCCAATCCCCCGCGTGACATCCCCCGTTTCCCACTCTACACTGCCCGCACCATGAGCATGAGCAACGAGTTGGTCATCCAGAAGGTCAGGGCTCTCGGCGTCGCCGACCCCATGCAAGCCACGGCCAACACCCTCAAGGTCGTTCTCGCCGCCTATTTTTCCCGCAAGACCCTCGACGAGCAATCCTTCCGCGGCTACATCGGGATGCTCAACCCCTCCCTGGTCTGCCTCATGGAAGGGCTCAAGGCGTTCTCGCTGGATCAATCCGGCATATCCCACAAAGTCCAGAACACCGTCGATCTTGCCATCAGCGTCCTGCGCACCCGACTCGAACGGCCCGACCTTTCGGAAAGCGAGGCCCGTGAAACCCGCCTGGCCATCCTGGACCTCGTCCGCGAAGCCCGCGAGGAGGCCAACGAACAACGCATCCTGACCGTCGGCCTCGCCGCGTTCGCCACCACCGCGCTCATCGCCGTGGCCGGCGGCATCATGGCATCACTGTCCGACAACCGGAACGGCTCCGGCGCGACCCGCGACACCCCGCTGCTTCGGAACCGTTAGGTGCCGTCCTCGGCCCCGCTCGTCCGCTCGCCTTTCCAGATAGAACGACCCACGCATGAACCACGCGAAACGCGCCCTCGTCACCGGCGGCGCCGGCCTGATCGGCTCCCACGTCACCGACCTCCTCATCCGCGAGGGCTGGACCGTCCGGGTCCTCGACAACCTCGAGCCGCAGACGCACCGCGACGGTCCGCCCGCCTGGCTTAACCCGGCGGCGGAGTTTGTCCGCGGTGACCTCACCGATCGCGCGACCATCCGCGCGGCGATGACCGGCATTGACGTGATCTTCCACGAGGGGGCGTACGGCGGCTACATGCCCGAGATAGCGAAATATGTCCACGTCAACAGCTTCGGCACGGCGCAGATGCTTGAGGTAATTCGCGAGGACGCCCTGCCGATAAAAAAGATCGTCGTGGCGAGCTCGCAGGCGGTGTACAGCGAGGGCGCGGTGACGTGCCCCAAACACGGCCTGATGTTTCCCGGCGTGCGCCCCGTCGAGCAGTTGCGCCGGGCGGATTGGACGGTGCACTGCCCGTTGTGCGACGGTCCCACCGTGAGCGCGCCGACGCCCGAGCAGGCGCCCATCGGCGGCGAGACGGTCTATGGGTTAACCAAGGTGGACCAGGAAAAACTCGTGCTGCTTTGGGGCAAGCAGATCGGCATTCCCACGGTGGCGCTGCGGTATTCCTGCACCTACGGGCCGCGCCAGTCCATCTTCAACCCGTACACGGGCGTGATCGCGATCTTCTGCACCCGGCTGCTCAACGGCCTTGCACCGGTGTTGTTCGAGGACGGGGAGCAGACGCGCGATTTCTCGTTCGTGGAGGACATTGCGCGGGCGAACCTGCTGGCGGCAGAGACGGATGGTCTCGACGGGTTGCCGGTGAACGTCGGCAGTGGTCGCGGGGTGGCGATTCGTGAGGTGGCGACCCAGATTGCGGAGGCGCTGGGCATCCGCATTGAGCCCGAGGTAAACGGGGAATTTCGTCCGGGGGAGATGCGGTATCTGACCAGCGAGACGGCGCGTATCCGGGCGGTGGGCTACGAGCCCCGGGTAGATTTGGCGGAAGGCATCGGACGGTATTTGAAGTGGATTCGTTCGCAGGGGGACGTGAAGGATTACTTCAGCGCGGCGGCGGATTTGCTGCGAAGCAAGGGAATCGTCCACAAGGCGGAGGGAAGAAAGGAAGGGCAAGGAAATAGAAGATAGAAGATGGCGCGGAGAAACGCGGAAGGATGAGAGACGGAAGGTCTTGCCGGGGTTGGCGAATCGGTTTAGAAGAGAATCTATGATCCGGGAAACGCACACTGATTCTGAATTTGTGTCCTGCTCGTCTCAGGAGGAAGCCGCTTTGGCGGACGCCAGCTACGATGTCGTGGTGATCGGCGGGGCGCTGGCGGGCGGCGCGACGGCGACGCTGCTCCTGCGCGAGAATCCCAAGCTGCGCGTGTTGATCGTGGAAAAATCCGCGGAGTTTCAGCGGCGGGTTGGGGAATCCACCGTGGAGACCAGCAGCTTTTTCCTCGGGCGCACCCTCGGGTTGACCCAGTACCTGAACGAAAACCACCTCGTTAAACAAGGCTTGCGCTTTTGGTTCGCCAACGAACGCGCCACCCGGCTCGACGAGTGCAGCGAGATTGGCGGGCGCTATCTTTCCCGCATCGCCGGGTACCAGGTGGACCGCGCGAAACTCGACGAGGAAGTGCTGCGGCGCGCGGCGTTGCTCGGCGCGGAAATCCGGCGTCCGGCGCAGTTGGTCACCGCCGAACTCGTCGCGGGCGGCGCGCAACGGCTAACAATTCGCCGACTGCCCGATGGCGCGACCGAAACACTCGCCGCGCGCTGGGTGGTCGACGCCTCCGGCGTGGCCGCGACGCTGGCCCGGCAGAACGGCTGGTGGCGCGCGAACACCGCGCACCCCACGGCTTCCGTCTGGGCGCGTTGGAAGAACGTCAAGGATTGGGACGGCCAGGAATTGGCGGACAAGTTTCCCGAGTGGTCGCTTGCATGCCACGGCGTGCGCGGCACCGCCACCAACCATCTGATGGGTGACGGCTGGTGGAGCTGGTGGATTCCGCTCAAGGGCGGCGACGTGAGCATCGGCCTCACGTACGACCAGCGCCTAGTCTCGCTCCCGAAGGGCGGCAGCCTCGGAGAACGGATGCGCGACTTTCTGGTGGAAAAGCATCCCGTCGCGCGGGAAATGCTGGAACGCGCCACCTGGGAGGATGGCGACGTTCATTACCGCAAGAATCTACCCTACTACAGCACGACGTTCGCGGGCGATGGTTTCGCGCTGGTTGGGGACGCGGCGGGGTTCATCGATCCCTTCTACAGTCCGGGCATCGAGTGGATCGCGCAAACCAGTGTCGCCGCCGCGCAACTGATCCTCGCCGAGCGCGCGGGCGAGACTGACATCGCCGAGCGGATTGCCACCCATAACGCCGACTACACGCGCAACTACCATCGTTGGTTCGGCGCGATGTACCGGGACAAATACGAGTACATGGGCGAGTTCGACCTGATGCGGCTGGCTTTCCTGCTGGACTTTGGGTTGTTCATGTTTTTCGTGGTGAAACACATCTACCGCCGGGGGACGAAGGTGTTCGCCCGGTCGAGTTTCGCGGACCCGCAGGCGGTGGTGGCCTACCATTTCATGAGCGCGTACAACCGGCGCTTCGCGCGGATCGCGCGCATGCGCCGTCTGCGCGGCAAGCTGGGCCGGCTCAACGACCGGCGGTTCTACGGACTGAAGGGTTTTACGTTCGCCGCGGCGTCGTTGGGGCCGTTGTTTGGCGCGATGTTCGGTTGGGTGAAGTTGGAACTCACCGAGGGTTGGCGAAGCTGGGGGCGGCGGTCCGTCGCGGAGTCCAAGCCGCTGGCGGCGGAGTCACCCGTACCTACTAACATCCCCGCCGTCCGCCACGAGGAGGCTCTGGTCGCGGCGGCGTGAGCGGAACGGTCGATCTTCCGGATTCCTGTTACCCCGCGCCGGGCGACCTGCTGCCGCATCGTCCGCCGATGCTGTTGCTGCGCTCGGTCCTTTCGCACGCGCCGGGAGAGACGTGTTGCGAAGGATGGTTCGACGAGCGGTTCGCGGAGTTATGCGGCGGAGAAATTCCGAGCGCGTTGGGCTTGGAGTTGATCGCGCAGGCGGCGGCGGCGCACCATGGTTTGAACCGGCTGGGCAAGGGCAGTCCGCACGCCCCTGCCGCGCGAGGACTGCTGCTCGGGAGTCGCCGCTTGGAATTGGGTGCGCGCTGCCTGCCGGTTAATCAACCTTTGCGTGTGACAATCCGGGGTGGTGAGGAGCCACCCGGGGCGGGAGGTTTGATCCGTTTCGAGGGCACCGTCGCCACCATGGACGGGGTCATGCTGGCGCGCGGCGACGCCACGGTGCTGGAATGGCGCCCCGACGAGATCCAGGCGGCCTAACTGTCCCAGACTCCCCTCCGCCCTATCTTCTATCTCCTATCTCCTTGCCCTTCCTTTCTGCTCCCCTCCCCTCCGCTCTCTGGACAACCTGGGAACAAACCGCCGTCGCCGCGCCGGATGCCCCGGCGATGATCGACGCGCGGGACGGGACCACCTGGACCCGCCGCGATCTCTCCGCCGCCGTTGACGCGCTTGCGCCGCACGTTCCCCTTTTGCTAACTCCCGGCGTCATCATTGCGTTCGCCGAAGCGAACCACCCGCGCTGGCTGGCCGTTTTTCTCCTTTTGCAACGGCTTGGCGTCATCGCGCTGCCGCTCGACGCCGCCCTACCTGTCGCTCGCCAACCCGCCGTCGCCGCGAGCCTCGGCGCGGCCTGGCTGCTGCGGGAGGCCGGCTCGCGCTGGCAGTCCCTCGCCAGCCTTCAGCCCCCTTCCCCCACCCCGGATCCCCACGCCGATCTTTGCCTCGTTAAAACCACCTCCGGCAGCACCGGGGAACCGACCGCCCTTGGCTTCACCGCATCCAACATGCTCGCCGATGGGCGCCAAATCATCTCGACCATGAGCCTCACGCCGGATGACATCAACCTCGGCGCGATTCCGTTGGGACACTCCTACGGGTTGGGCAACCTGGTGATGCCGTTGATCCTCCAGGGGACGGCGGTAGTCTGTTCAATGGAAATGCTGCCGTCCGCGCTTGCCACGCAGATTCAGCGCCACAAGGCGACCGTGCTGCCTTCCGTCCCGGCGGTGTTGCGCGCGCTGGCGGAGACCGGTGGGACGGATCACCGGGACGCCTTGCGGAGTTTGCGGCGGGTCATCTCGGCGGGAGCGCCGCTGCGGCCGGAAGTCGCCGCGAAATTCCACGAGACCGCCGGCTTGCCCGTGCGGAATTTCTATGGTTCCTCCGAAACCGGCGGCATCTGTTTCGACCGTACCGGCGAGGCGACCCTGACCGGTCGCGCCGTCGGCCAGCCGATGGACGGAGTGTCCGTCCGGTTGAACGACGATGCCCGGGTGGTGGTGGGCAGTCCGGCGGTTTCGTCGCCCGGGGAGTGGACCCTGCCCGATCTCGGCGCGTGGAACGAACACGGCGAGCTAACGTTGACCGGACGCGCCGCCGCTCCGGTCAACATCGGCGGCAGGAAGGTCGCCCCGTCCGAGATCGAGCGGGTGCTGCGCGGATTGGAGGGCGTGACCGACGCGTGGGTGGGCGTGGGAGATCGGAGCGCGGGCGAGTTCTTGTTAGCCGCCGTCGAAACGGAGCAAAGCCGCGACGCGATCCTGGCGGTGCTCGCCGCCCGGTTGCCCGCCTGGCAAATCCCGCGCCGTTTGTGGGTGGCCGTGCGACTGCCCCGCACGGAGCGCGGCAAGCTAGACCGGGCGGAGTTGGAGCGGCTGGCGTTAACGTAGGGAAACGGTGAACGTCACGCCTCGCTCCATACTGATTTTTCCACCTCCCGGAGGCATGGGGTCAACGATTCAGTCCGGGGATGACCGACATTCTGAGCGAGGCGCAACGGAGCGTGTTGATGTCCAAAGTGCGTTCCAAGGGGAACGCCAGCACCGAGCAACGTTTCATCGCGCTTCTGCGCGCGCACGGCCTCACCGGTTGGCGGCGGTCGATCCCGCTGCTTGGCAAACCCGATTTTGTCTTCCGCGCCGAACGCGTCGCCGTGTTCGTGGACGGCTGCTTTTGGCACGGCTGCCCGCGCCACGGTCGCACACCGAAGACCCGCGTGGAGTTCTGGACGCCCAAGCTCGCCCGCAACAAGGCGCGCGACCGCTTCGTCTCGCGCACCCTGCGCGCCGCCGGTTGGAAAGTCCTGCGGGTCTGGGAATGCGCGCTGACCCGCAAACGCGCCGCAAGCACGGCGGCGCGGGTGGTTCGCGCGCTGGGACGTGGCGGGTGAGCGCAGCCTCCACCACCCTCTCCGGGATATCGCCTAAACCGCCGGTTTGGGCGCGCCGAGTCCTTTGCTGTAGAACCCGGACCGGTCGAAGCAGCAAACGCGTCGCTTCCCGGCGGCGAGCATCTCGCGGGCATTGCGCACCCGGCGCGCGCGGGTTTCGGGCCGCTTGGCGGAGACGATCCACTGGATCCAATCCCGGCGAGCGACCGGCGTGATGTCCAACCACAACGCCCTCGCTTTCGATTCGGTTGCGAGATCCTCCTGTAAATCGGACGGCACCCCGGGTTCAGGTTCTTCCGCCAACGGAGCGATCTCGAGCGTGACGATGTCGCCCGCGTTCGCGCCCGCGGCTTCGCGTAGCGTACGGTCCACTTTGAGCCAGTGGCTTTTGTTACCGTCCGGTTCGAGGGTGGCTTGGAAGGGCAAACCGGTGATGGTGCCCTCGACCGTCATCATGCCTCGCGACGGGAGCTTCCCGCTGGCGGCTTTTGGCAGGGTGAGATAGCTCCAAGAGTCGGCTTTGTCGCTCGCCGCCGGTCGGAAGAGGGTCGCGCTGAAGCGGATTTTGGACGCGGCTTTGGTCATTCCGAGGAGGCGGCGGGCAGTGGCTCTGTATTAGTAGATCATGTCCGCCACATGTTCCGTCTGCAAATCGTTGATCGTCCACGCGCCATCAGTGTAATCGTACACCTCGCACTCCGAGGTGGAAAGCTCGCAATCGGTGGTGAACTCCAGAACCTCCTCAATGGACTGGAAGGCGCGTACACTCCGCGTGCGCGGGGCAAACCGCGCCGATCTGTAGAGGTGGTCGGCGGGCAAGGATAAGCCGTGGCTCAAAGGATCATTGGCCGGTGTCGGCGGTTTGCAACGCCGCAGGGGGAGGGCTGCGACCAGGTAGAGTCTGGTGGACATGGTGGTTTGAGGAAACGGCGCGGGAGGATGTAGAGGGGGGACAATCTGCGTTTTTTACGCGGGGACGGGTTAGACGTTGACTAACACCCGCCGTTTCCACGCGAGCGCGCGTTTGGAGAGTGCGGCGGTGGTATAGCGGACGGCGAACTCCCCGGTGGATCCCTCGGGCCAGAGCACGGTGTATTCCTCGCCGGCCATATGCCGGTAGGCAACGCGCGCCGAAGCCAGGCAACCGGCGCGTTCCAATGCGGGTCGCGCCCGCGCAAACGCACGGGCGGGATCGTCGGTGATGATAAAGATGTTGGTCTCGCCCGATCCGCCATCGTGGCCGTCCACGCGTGCGGAGCGGCCAAGCGCCGCGCGAAGCTGGTCCTCGAGCGCGATCATGGCGTCGTAGTCGGAGAGCAAATCACCCGGGAACTGGAGGACAAGTTGGAAGGACACAGTGAAAACGTCGCGGTTTGAAGAGAACAAAACCAAGCGCGGACAAAGAGCGGGGCGGCAGGTGAACTCATGGACAGCCTTCGGAGATCTAACGGTTGCAAGCCGAGCGGCGGCGCGGATGGTTGGGCGGCCGATTGATCAGGGAAAACGCGTGAGAGAAGCTTGGCAAGGCGACGGGCTTGCAGTTGCTGGCGACAAAAGCCGAACAAGGCCACGCGCAGGCTCAAATCTGGGCGGACCGCCTGACCCGGGTCCAGGAGATGGTCCACGGCACCACCGGCGACGGCAACAACCCCATTATCCGCGCCCACCAGGAGGTTGCCCACAAGATCGCCAGTCACGCCAAGGACCCGGTGGAACGCGACCTGGGGATCATCGCCGCCGGGCAGTTGGCCCTGCACTACTACGTCGCGGCCTTTGGTACGCTGGCGGCCTATCCCACCAGATGGGTCAGACCGAGGCGGCGGGCATCCTCAAGCAGTGCGCCGACGAGGCGAAGCAGCACGACGAGGAACACACGCGGCTCGCCCGGAAGTTGATGGCGGACGCAAGGTAGGAAGTTTTATAACCGCCAGGCGAAGACGACAAGAAGTCGGTGCCTCCAACGCAGGACTGACGCATCAAAATTCCCATTGACACTGTAAGTCTCTAATTTCCAGGGGGAGCACCAGCACCGCCGCCGAACTTGAAACTCAAATGGGTAAGATATGCCCTTTGTAAGTAGTTCAGAATCAACGGGCAGAATTTTTGATGCGTCAGCTCTGGCCTCCAACGATTGCAAGCGGGGTGCGGGCGGCGTTGATGTCTCGCGCGTTAAAGACCGCGTAAGCGGCGCGGAGCAATTCAATTCCCGGCGCGGATTGATCCGGCATTAGATGTGCGGTGTAGAATACGGGTGCGACCCGACATCCGCAAGCTCGCCGACAGAGGTCGGAGAGGCAAGGCGTGGGGTACGGAGCGCCGACGTTGGTCCAAACGCCGAAACCTTTCCGCCGGGTTCGCGAGTTATTACCTGACAAGGCGGAGGCGGTACCGAGCACCGTCCAGCGTGAAGGCAAAACCGGCTCCGGCGCGGCGCAGGGTACCCCGGCCCGGTGCGGGGCCGCCGCAATTGAACCTGAATTTCAGGAAATTGTGGTGAACTGTGCCCGTGCAGGTCACTGCCAATGGGTATGCGAGGTGTGGTCCATCCCCTCTTCGCGGTTGGGGTCGCTCATGGAGCCGACGAGGGTGTAAACTCCGTTTTGTTCGGTGACGTCGAGCCGACAAACGAGGGATGGGCCCGGGGGCGACTTGTCGATAGACGCCCCCTCGTAGGCACCGACGAAATCCGGGCGGGCGGTGCCGCGCCCGCCGCGAGGAGGGTCGACAGGAGGGAGAAAAGGAGTAAAAGTACGGTTCTCACGGGGCATGCGCGAGGTTGTCCAACGCCGTAAACCCGGCGCCGGCGATGCGGGCGTGAATAAAAGCGTCGGGCCGCGCCCGCCGCCCGCCGCGTCGAACGGTTGGGCGGGTCGGTCATGGCGGATCAATGCGGCTCGTGTCTGGATTGGCGCCGCGCGCCAGCAACAGTTGCTCGGCGGCGAGCCTCCGGTTGGAGCGGGCCTCCCAAAGCGGTGTGACGCCGAACTTGGTCGCCCCGTCAACATTCGCGCCGTGCGCGATAAGAAAACGCATCAGCCCGGTGTTGCCGTTGTGGGCGGCCCCGTGCAAGGCGGGGCCGCGGTTGGCCTCGAAGTTCGCGTCGGTGCCAAGCCGCACCAACAATCTGGCCGTGTCGGTGTCATTCTCCCAAGCGGCGCGGCAAAGCCACCGTCCGCGCGAGTCGGCGGAGAGGGCCCAAAGCACCAACCCGACGAGTGCGACGACGGCAAAGCCCACCGAGAGGAGGAGGCATCGTCCTAAGGACAGCTTCATGGGTCTTGATTACAGGGGGAGCATGGTGATGTCCAACGTCCCCAAGCCAGGGGAGGGCGGGGAGAAAAGCAAGCCCGTGAAGGCCCGGGGTCCCTCCGCCGCTCGCCGAAGGGCGTTGTCGAACGAATTTATTTAGGATCGATCAATGGCATTCTGAGCTTCGGCAAATTCAAGGCACCCCGAGAAACGAGAGAGTAACGGCGGGTTAGTGATTCTGTGGTTCCGGGCCTGAGCCGATCAGGCTGGAGAATGCGGTCAAGGCTTCGCGCAAGGTGTTGGACACCCTGGGCAGCGGCGAACTCAGGATATCCTTCAGGATTGTTTCCACGTCGATACTGCCCTCGTGAAGCTGTTTGGACGCGGTGTCCGCGAGAGCTTTGATCCAAGCGCGAATTTCCTCGCCCTGTCCGTAAACGAGGAAGCAATCCCGCAACGCTTCCTTGGCTGACGGCGAGATCGCCACATTATAACTCATTCGCCTTTGTCAAAGGTCGCCCAGTTCAACGGGGTCTTCTTGCAACGAGTCACTCAACCGCCGCAGCCGCGCCGGGTCCTTCGCCCAATCGGTAAGGATCCGTTCGTAGAGCAAATCCTTGCCCGCTTCCTTTGACACGGTCAACGCAATTACCTTGCCCCCGCTCAAAATCGGTGTGGCGGTGTTCTGGCAAGCGGCTTCCATTTTTCCAACAAACTCGCGAAAAGCCTCCGGATCGCGGAAAAGCTGGACGCAGGAATCCAAAATAAAGGGGGAGAAAGAATGATTCATCCCGTTTTAGGGAGACGCGCGCCGGGATTTTTCCAAAGTTTCTTTGCGCAAATCAAAAGAAACTACCAGGTTTCATCGGCGGTCGCACTCCCCGCAGGCAACGCCTCGATTGGCCGGACGGCACCGGACCCATCCATACCCACCGTCTCCAGATCAATCCGTCGCACCAGTTCCCAGCGTTTCTGCAAGCGGCACACCAGCAAGAACAGCCAGTACCGCCACCGCACGCGCCACGGCGGCTCCGAGTTGCCCGCCACGATCGAGTTGATCGCCCGCGCCAACCCCATCGGCGGCGTCCGCTCCATGAACACCGAGAAACTGCTGTTGTCGTAGAACGCCAGGACCAGTTGCTCGAACAGCGCCAAATTCGCCCCCAGCCGCCGCGTGTAGCGCCGCTGCTGCCACGCCGATAATCCCTTGCCGCCGTCGCCGCCACCCCCCGCCCCGTGCGCCGCCAGCACCTCGCGCGCGGCCAGCCTGGCCGAAAACAACGCGACGTACACCCCCGTCGAAAACATCGGGTCCAAAAAACCCGCCGCGTCCCCGACCAGCAGCAACCGGCGGTCGGCGAACGTCCGCGCCCGGTAACTGTAATCGCCCGTGACGTGAAACTCCGTCATCGGCTCCGCTCCCGTCCAGCAGCTTTGCCAGCCGGGGCGCCTCGCGCACGATCTGCGCGAAAAGCTCCGCCGGTTTAAGCCTCGCCGCCTTCATGCGCGCGCTCGTCGTCACCAAGCCCACGGACGTGCGCCGCGCGTCGAGCGGGATCATCCAAAACCAGCCCTCGCCGTGCCGCACGATGATGATGTTGCCCGCCGCCTTGCCCTCCGCCCGCGGCGCCCCGCGAAAGTGCGCGTAAATGGCAATCCGCTTCGCGAGGATCGGCTCGGTTCGCGCCAGCTTGAGCGGCTTGGTGAAAATCGTGTCGCGCCCGCTGGCGTCCAGTACCCAGGAGCAACGGACGGT
Organism: uncultured bacterium; assembly: GCA_963795895.1. GTDB lineage: Bacteria > Verrucomicrobiota > Verrucomicrobiia > Chthoniobacterales > SZAS-18 > CAWCJJ01. The sequence goes on along the minus strand of CAWCJJ010000036.1, from coordinate 53,282 downwards.
CCCACCCGGTTCACCGTCGCGCGACCCGGTCGGCTCCAGCGTCACCGCGTAGCCGGCGTCCCCGAGTTCCGCCGCCGCCGTCGCGCGGGTTTCCTCGCGTATTTCGCAGCCGAGCGACCCGGCGTGGCGCAGCAGAAGCTCGTCGAACCGCGACCGCTCGACCTGATAGGTGTACTCCAGACCGGGTAGCAGTCCCTGGGAAAACTCGACGCGTTTCGGCAGCGCGGAACCGTTGCCCACCAGGAAGTCCGCGCCGTACTTGCGCTGGAACCCGGCGGCTTCCACCTTTTCCCACGCGCCGATTTCCCTCAGGATCGCGTTGCCCGCCGGCAGCAGGGATTCGCCGATGTGGAAACGCGGGAACCGCTCCTTTTCGACGATCAAAACGCGCAGACCACCCTTGGCCAGAAACGCCCCGGCGGTGCTGCCCGCCGGGCCGCCGCCGATGATCACCACGTCGAAATCAGTCTTTTCCATGCGCGCGTGAAAGAAATTACGTTGTGTAAGCCGGGAAAATTGCGCTAAAAGCTCCCATTCCATCGGCTTCCCGCCCGGTTCGGCGCGCTTCTAGCTCAGAATTGCTACATCCTTCATGATCCTCCTGGAAAGTCAAAGCACATTTGGCTCACCCGCCGCCGACACCTCGACGCCGCCGTCTCCGCGGCAGCCGCCGCGCTCCCCGGCCTGGATCGCCGACGCCGATCCCGCCAGCCTGCTTCACGCGGAGGGCGAAACGCAGGCGGCCCTGCACCGCGCGGCGGGCGAGGCGGCGAGGCGGCATTTCGGACGGGCCGTGTTCGTGCGCGGCGTGGTCGAGGTTTCCAATTTTTGCCGTCAGAACTGCTCCTACTGCGGCATGCGCCGCGACAACAAGGAACTGGCGCGCTACCGGCTCGACGCCGAAACGATGTTCGACTGGATCAACCAGGTCCGCCCGCCCGCCATGACGGACATCAACATCCAGGCCGGCGAAGACCCGGTGGCCGTGCGCGAGATCGTCGATCCCGCTGGTGCGCGCCCTGCGCGAACGCACCGACCTGGGCGTGAGCGTGTGTCTGGGCACGCACGACCAGCGCGATTACGAAGCCTTGCGCGCCGCCGGGGCGAGTTACTTCATCATCAAGCTCGAAACGGGCGACGCCGCGCACTACCGGCAAATGCAAGCGCCGGGCACGCTCGCGCGGCGCATCGACGCCATCGAACGGCTCGCGCGCAGCGGCTGGAAGGTTTCCAGCGGCTGCATCGTCGGCCTGCCGGGTCAGACGGATGAGATGCTGCTTTCAACCATTGATTTACTGGGAAGTTTGCCGCTGGCCGGTGTGAGTGTCAGCCCGTTCATTCCGGGCGAGCAAACGGAGTGGTCCGACCACGCCAGCCCGAGTCTCGGCCGCACGCTCAACGCGCTCGCCATGCTGCGGTTGCGTAATCCGAGTTTCGTGATCCCGGCGGTCAGCGCGTTCAACTCGGTGGGTGAAAAGGGCTACGCCCGCGCGCTCGCCACCGGCGCGAATTTGGTCACGATCAACCTAACGCCCGACACGGCGCGGGAGAACTACGTCATCTACAAAAACGATCGTTTCATCATGACCGAAAACCGGGTGCGCGAAGCCGTCGCCGAAGCCGGGTTGGAGTGTTGCGCCACAAGCTTGGCGAACCACTTTGGGAATTAAAAATTTATCACCGAGGACACCGAGAGGGGACACAGAGGCAGAGGAGAAAGGCAAAAGGCTTTGTTCCAGAGAGAACAGGTTTGTCCTCTCCCTTCCGAGCCCGCCTTTTTCTTCCTCTGTGTTCTCGGTGTCCGCCCTTCGTGTCCTCGGTGATAAATTCTTAATCCGTCATGACCAAATTCGAGCTATCCGCCCGGTTCTTCCTCCAGCTTTTCGTCATCCTGCTCGTCTGTCGGGTCGTGGGCTGGATTGGGCGTCGTTACCTGCGTCAGCCGCAGGTCGTCGGCGAAATGATTGCGGGCGTCGTCATCGGGCCGTCGTTGATCGCGGCGCTGCCTTCGGCTTGGCAAACGCCGGTCACGCAATGGCACCAGTCCCTTTTTCCGGAGGCTTCCATGAACGTCCTGTTCGTCCTGAGCCAGCTTGGATTGGCGCTTTACATGTTCCTCGTGGGTATCGATTTCCGGGTGGATCTCGTGCGGCAACGGGTCGGCAGCGCGCTGGGGATTTCGGCCGCGGGCATCGCCGCGCCGTTTCTACTGGGCGGGGTGATCGCTTGGGCCGTCCACGCGCGGCCGGACCTGTTCGCGGCGAAGGTTTCCACGTCGCAAGCCGTGCTGTTTCTGGGGGCGGCGATGTCCATCACGGCGTTCCCGATGCTGGCGCGGATCATCTTTGAAACCGGCCTGAGCGGCACCCGACTGGGTACGCTGGCGCTGGCGGCGGGATCCATCGACGACGCCGCCTGCTGGTGCGTCCTGGCGGCGGTGCTGGCGAGTTTTACCGGTCAGATGAGCATCGCCACCTGGGCGATTGGCGGCGGCGTGGCGTACGGCGTCGTGGTCTGGGCCGTGGGACGACCGCTGCTCGCGTGGCTGGACCGGTCGGCAAGCAAGGCGGGCGGATTGGACGGTTTCTTCCTGGCCTGCGTGCTGATCCTGCTTTCCCTGTGCTGCTGGTTCACGGACGCCATCGGACTCTACGCGGTGTTTGGCGCGTTCGCGCTCGGGATGGCGGTGCCGCGCGGGAAATTCGCGCAGGAGTTAATCGCCAAACTCGAACCCGTCACCACGAACCTGCTGTTGCCGTTGTTCTTCGTCTTCTCGGGTTTGAACACGCGCATCGGGTTGATCAACTCCTGGCCCCTGTGGGGGCTGACTTTCGTCGTGCTAACCGCCGCCGTGCTGGGCAAGGGCGGCGCCTGCTGGCTCGCCGCGCGCCTGTGCGGCGAAACGAACCGCGATGCGCTGGGCATCGGCGCGCTGATGAACTCGCGCGGATTGATGGAGTTGATCATCATCAACATCGGCCTGCAACGCGGGATCATCACGCCCACGCTGTTCACGATCATGGTGATCATGGCGATTCTGACGACATTGATGACCTCGCCCGTGTTCGAGTGGGTTTACCGGGGTTCGACCACCCCGAGAGACGAGGGGTTGCCGGTGGTGGACGCGGCGACGACGGGGCCGGTGCCCGTGGCGATGGCGGGCTGAGGCAGCGGACGCCGCCGGGCGCGCCAACCCGCCAGGGCGATCTGCGCGCCGATGCGCAACGAACGCCACCAATGCACCTTGGAGACTTTCTGGTGTCCGGCCAGGCGCGGACGCTCCGAGACGGCCACCTCGCGCGCGGTCACGCCGAGGCGCGCGGCGAGGATCTGCGGTTCGATGGTCCAGCCGTAGGTCCACTCGCGCATTTCCATTCGGTGGAAGAGGTCGCGTCCGATGAGTCGCAGAGGTCCGAGGTCGTGGTAGAAGCGACCCGTGAGCACGCCGCACCACCCGCCGAGGAGCCGGTTGGCAAGGATGTGGTGCGCACGCATGACGCGGCGGTTGGCAGGCGTGGTCGTACGGCAGCCGAGGACGAAATCGAACCCGTCGCGGTGCGTCGCGACGAGGCGGGCGATGTCGCGCGGATCGTTCGCGCCGTCGGCGGCGAAGAAGAGGTAGGCGGCGGGAAGGCGGCCGGAGTTTTCGAGCAGGTCGATGGCCGCCTGGCAACCGTGGCCGTAGCCACGGAGCGGGGTTTCGGCGACGAGCGCGCCGTGTTGGCGGGCGATTTCGGCGGTGCGGTCGCGGCTGCCGTTCACACCGACGCAGACGAGGAAATCGTCTTCGGCGACGGTGGCGGAGTCGAGGACGGCGCGCAGTTCGTCCAGCACGGCGCCGACGCATTCCTCCTCGTCGCAAGCGGGCAGAATCACGGCGAGGAGTTTCCGGTCGGAAACACCACCGGGCGGCGGATCGAAGAATGGGGCGCGCGTTTCCAGAAAGTCAGCCGCAAAGGAACACGGGGAACGCAAAAGAAGAAGGGGGAAAGTGGAGGGACTTGCCAGCCGCCGCCGGAACGGGTATTCAAAAGCCAGTTAGTCCGTCCAGTTCCCGGAGTTTTCCCGATCCCTATGATTTCCGCCGCGCCGTCCACTGTTTGGAGAAAAGTTCGCCACCCGCTTGCGCCTTTGCTTTTGCTGCTGCTGATCGCCGGTCCGCTGGCGGTCCGCGCCGGCAACCTGGATGATCTGGACCGAGACCACGGTTTGCCCGACGCCCGGCTGGGCGCGCCGTTAAAATCGTTCACCGGACTCCAGCTCGTCGAGGACAGCGGCCGCTGGTTGACTTACAAAATCCCCGGCGAAAAACTCAAGTACGCCGGCAACGAGGTGACGAGCATCAAGTACAACTTCTTCAAGGACCAGCTCTACTCGATCGACGTCACCTTCGACAACAAGACGACCTGCAAACGCCTGCTCAAGATGCTTGAGCAAAACTACGGGACAGTCCACAGTTTCGAGACCCGCAAACTGGCCGAGGCCGACACGGAGTTGGAAACCCGCGAGTGGACGGCGTCCAAGACCTACCTGGTTTTCAAGAACGCCGCCGACCACCGGGGCGGCACGGTGATCTTCGTGGACAAGCCGATGTGGGACGCTCTCGCGAAGCCGCGCGAGGAACGTTCGGCCCAGCTCCGCAAGATGCTCGACGGCAGCTACACGAACGGGGATTTTTAGAGGGGGTGTTTGGATTGAACGTTAGGCCAGTGGCGCCAAAAGTTTGGCTGCCTTGGACCAATCGTTCATCACTCCCAACCCACCTCATCCCGGCAGTTCGCAGTGCCCGCAAAAGTGCCGCAGCGCCTCGATCACGCCCTCGCTGTAACCCGCGTTCGCCACGTAGCCGTTCGCCCCGGCGACCACCTTTTTCACCGCGTCGATCGCGTTCGCCGGACACGCCACGTGCCGCGCATGGACACCCGTGAGCATGGGAATGTCGTTGTGGTGGTCGCCCACCGCGAAAATCGACTCCGCCGGGACGCCGATCAGCCGTCCGAGTTCGGACAACGCCACGCCTTTGTCGTAGTCCGCGTGGCAAAAACGCAGGTAAATGGTGTTGCGCTGGTAGCTGAACTTGGGCACCCGGGCCTTCACCGTTTCGAGGTAATCGACCACCGCGTCCATCTCACGGTCCGTGCCGGTGACCAACCCCGCCGGCTCCGGCTTCCCGGCGGTGCCGCCACGCGGATAGTTGTCGTAGAGCGGCGTCGCGCCGGTGCTGGCTTTTGAGGTGGCGCGCCATCTCCTCGAACACCGCGCGGTTCTCGTCGAAAAGCTCGCGGTGCGCGCGGGCGCAACGCAAATTCCAATCGCCGAAATCCTCCCAGTCGCGACCATTGGCGGTGGGCCGGTACACGTCGCGCTCGCTGGTCAGCGCGAAGTCGGGGCGCACGCTCATGGCGAAACTTTCGAGTCCCTCTTGGAGCGAGGGCAGGGTGCGACCCGTGTTGATGGCCCAGCGGACGTTCTGCCCGCGCAGGGAACGCAGGATTTCCATGAGGAGCGGCGCGAACGGGGTCGGGTTGCCATGCTCGACCAGGGTGCCATCGAAATCCGTGCTGATCAGGAGGACGGGGGCGGGGGCGGGAGCGGTGGCGGTGTGCATCGGGCCGGCAATTTAGAAGTTGAAGCGCCGTCGGGCAACGGCGAAACTTGCGCGACTTTACCCCTTATGAAATCCGCTTACGAACTCGCCATGGAACGGCTGGAAAAGCAGTCCCCCGCCGCGAAGATCACCGACGAGCAGCGTCTGGCTCTGGCCGAAATCGACGCCACGTACAAGGCGAAGATCGCCGAGCGCGAGGTGTTCCTCCAATCGCAGATCCAGAAAGCCATCGCCGCGCGCGAAGCCGACGAGGTGGAAAGTCTGCGCGTGCAACTCGGCCGCGAGGTCCGCCGTTTGCAGGAGGAGTGCGAGGAGAAGAAAGGAAGGGCAAGGAGTTAGGAGATAGAAGATAGGGCCGACCAGAGGAGGCAGTGGAGAGCCAGAAGAAAGAGAAACACCACTCGGAACTTTGCTCCCTTTTTGTCTCTGCTTCACAATCGGTAACCCATCACCCCTCTCCGCCTCCGCCTTATCTTCTGTCTCGTTGCCCTTCCTTTTCTCCTCCGCCTTCGCCCCGCCCTATCTCCCATCTTCTATCTCCTTGCCCTTCCTTTTCTCCTACGACCTCCTCTTTTCCGGCTTCGCGTTTGTCTTCGGCGCGGTCGTGGGATCGTTCCTCAACGTCTGCATCTACCGGATGCCGCTGGGGCTGTCGGTAAACGAACCGAAACGCTCGTTTTGCCCGCTCTGCAAGGCACCCATCGCCTGGTACCACAACCTACCCATCGCGGGTTGGCTCTGGCTGCGCGGGCGTTGCGCGAATTGCCACAAACCCATCTCGCCCCGCTACCCGGCCATCGAACTGCTCACGGGCTTGCTCTTCCTGGCGGTCTGGCGGCAATTCCAGGACACCGAATGGATCCTCGTGCTGCCGGCGGTCATCTTTGTTTCCCTCCTTGTTGTCGCGACGTTCATCGACTTCGACCACTTCATCATCCCCGATGAAATCACCATCGGCGGCACCGTGGCCGGCTTGGTCCTGAGCTTCGCCATCCCGCAGATGATGGGTACCGACTCGCATCCGGCCGGGTTGCTCTGGTCCGCCGTCGCGGCGGCGGCGGGGTTCGCGACGTTGTTCGCCGTCGTGGAGGGCGGCAAACTCGCTTTCGGCAAAAAACGCGTGACGCTGCCCGAGCCGCTGGATTTCCACTGGAAGCTGGAAGGCGAAAACGACGCCACCATCCAGATCGGACCGGAAACCGACCGCTGGAGCGAACTCTTCGGACGCGAGAAAGACCAGATGATCCTGCACTGCGACCGCCTCTCGCTCGCCGGCAAGGAACACGGCGCGACGGTCGTCAAATGCTTCTACAACCGGCTGGAGGCGGGGGGCAAGACCTACCCGCTCGATGGGATGACCGAGTTCTCGGGACGGTTGCGCGAGTACGTGTTCCCACGCGAGGCGATGGGGTTTGGGGACGTGAAATTCATCGCCGCGATCGGCGCGTTCCTGGGCTGGCGGGCGGTGTTTTTCTCCATTGCGTCCGCGTCGCTCATCGGTTCCGTGTTCGGGGTCGGCCTGCTCTTGCTCGGACCAAAGGCACGCTCGCTGAAAATTCCGTTTGGACCGTATCTATCCGTGGGCGCGCTGCTCTGGCTTTTCGCGGGACCGCGCCTCGTGCATTGGTATCTTAATCTGATCCACCTGTGAAAATCGAGACCATCCTTACCCCGGCGGAAGTCGCGTTGCTGCCGTCGCGCGATCTTGGCGACACGGTTTGCGTGGTGTTTGACGTGCTGCGGGCCACTTCGACCATCCTCACGGCTTTGAACAACGGCGCGCGCCGGGTCTGGCCGGTCGCGGATATCGCCGAGGCGCGCGCCCTGCGCGAGAGCCGCCTGCCGGACGCCCTGCTCGGCGGCGAACGCGGCGGCCAGCGCATCGATGGCTTTGACCTGGGCAACTCGCCGCGCGAATACACCGCCGCAACGGTCGCCGGACGCGACCTCATCATGACGACCACCAACGGCACGGTGGCGTTGCGGGCGTGCGCGTCGTCGGGGGAAGTTCACGTGGGTTCGCTGCTCAACCTGGACGCGCTCGCCGCCCGTTTGCAGCGCACGGCGACCCCCGAAACGCGTTTGCTGCTCGTCTGCGCCGGCTCGGGACGACGTTTTTCGCTGGAGGACGCGCTCGCCGCCGGGGCGCTGCTGTCGCGTCTCAACGCCGGGGTGGCCACGGCCGGCGACGACGCCGGCCACACCGCGCGAGTGCTCTACGAGCATTACCGCGACGCCCTTCCCGCCACCCTGCTCACCACGGACAACGGACGCCGTTTGCGCCAGATCGGCCTGGAGGAGGACGTGGCGTGGTGCGCCCGTGTTTCCGCCCTCGACACCCTGGCCATGCTGATCGACGGAGCCATCGAAGGCGCGAAAGGCTCCTGATCGCTCTTTCTTAATCCTTCTTAATCGCCCGGTAATCCGCGGACCCTCGCGCGGAAGCCCGACTTGAGCTAGTATCGACACCAGAGATGCTGTCCAAGCGCGAAAAGGTTCTGATTGCGGTCCTCGGCTCGCTCCTGTTGCACGCGCTGATTTTGTTGCTGCTCGGATTGAGCCTGCGCGCCAAGGCCGCGCCCGTCGCCGCGACGGACGAGAGCATCAAGATCGAGATCACCCCCCCCGAGGAAGTCCCCCCGCCGGAGATCCCGCCGCCCGACCTTGCCCCCACCCCGCCGGCACCCTTCGTCCAGACCCATAACACCAACGCGTCCCCGCCGCCGGACCACGCCTTCGAGTCCGACAACAACTCGGTGGCCGCCAGCGAACTCCCCGCCACCGGCCTCGCGCCCGTACCGACCCAGGAGGGCAAGAAAATCCCCGAGTTCAACTTCGCCACGACCAGCTACACCGCCGGGGATCATCCCGCCGAGAGCGCGTCCTCGTCCGCCCAAGCCAAACCGCCCGCCCAACCGCCCGCGCCCGAGCAAACCCCGCCGCCGGACCCCCCATCCACACCACCGCCCAAAACCGCCGCCGCCACCCCCACGCCCGAGCCCACCCCGGAACGTCCGGTGGAACGCGACGAGTTCGCCATGCTGGGTCCCACCCCGACCCCGCACCCCATGCCCAAGGCCGACGAGGATCCCTTTGACCCCAACCTGCGCCAGCCCCGCACCGAACCGCCGCGTCCGATCCCCGTGCCCCGCCGCGCGCTGCCGGTCCAGCCGCCGAGCAACCCCGCGAGTTCCGGTTATCAGGCGATGACGCAGAAAGCCGCCATGAGCGGCGCGATCACCAACCGCGGACCCACCGCCTCCGTCGCCGCGCTCGGCACGCCAATGGGACGTTACAAAAAGGCCCTCACCGACGCCATCGGCTCCCGCTGGTATTACTACATGGGCCAGCGCGAGGACGTGGCGAGCTTCGGCACCGTCAAGATTCATTTCGTCGTGGACAGCAACGGCAAGGTGCGCCGTCCGCAGGTCATTTCCAACACGGGCAACTCGACCTTGGAGAACGTCTCGATCCAGGCGATTCTCGACGCCAACATCCCGCCCATCCCGCCCGAGGTGTCCGCCCTCATCAACAGCAACCAGATGGACCTGGATTTCAGCTTCGCGCTCGTGGATTTCTAACGCCCGTCTTCGTTTGCCCATTTTTCTTGCTTCTGGTCTCGCCACCCTTCATCCGAACTCTTTCCTTCAAATCACGATGCCCGCCCACCTCGCTTTCTCGCCCCTGCTGCTCACGACGACTTTCGAGTCGATCCTCGATTTCTTCTCCAAAGGCGGCTGGTTCATGCTCCCGCTGGTCGTCTGCTCGCTGGTGGCGGTGACGGTCGGCCTGCTGAAATTCATCAGCCTGCGCCGCGAGATGGTGCTGCCCAAGGTGGTCGAGGGCGAGATCGAGCGCCTGCAACCCGGCGACCGCCCCCAGAACCTGCGCCAGATGGTTCACCAGGACCCGGCGGCGCTTTCCGTGCTCGCGAACGTCGCGTTGAGCCACCTGCACGTGTCCCGCGCGGAGAACTCCGAGGCCGTGCAAACGCGCGCGCGTCGCGAGATCATGCGTCTGGAAAGCGGCCTGGCCGTCCTGGAAACCATCGTGGGTATTTCGCCGCTGCTGGGGCTGCTCGGCGCGGTGTCGGGCTTGGTGAACCTGTTCTCGAACTTCGGCGGCGCGGGCAAGACGGCCTCGCAGTCCAACGTCGCGGTCGCCGCCGGCATCGCCGAGGCGCTCAACACGACCATCGTCGGCTTGGCCATCGCGATCCCGACGCTGATTGTTTACACGTATTTTTCCAAACGGGTGGAAGCCATGGCCGTCGAGTTGGAATCGCTGATGGCGGATCTGCTTTCCAAATGCTACCACCGGAAAGCGGTGGCGCGTCCGGCGGCGGGAGCCTCCGTGAACCCCGCGGCGAGTGAGTCGCTTGCGGCCCCGGGAACACCCGCCATCGCGCCCGCCGCCTCCTACGCGCCCCGCGCCCGCGCGTTGGCGGTCGCGGCCACGCCGGAACTCGCCGACGAACAACCCCGGGGCGGCGTCGAACCGGCCTGAGCGGCCCTGCCCGGCAAACTCACCCATGAAATTCTACGTGCGGCGGCGCGCCTCGCCGGTCATCACCATCGTGTCGCTGATCGACATCCTGACGATCATCCTGATCTTCTTCATCGTCACGACGCAGTTTAAAAACGAGGATCAGCCGCTGACCACCAAGGTGAACATTGTGTTGCCGGAGGCGAAAACCGCCGTCGCCAAGCCCAACAAAACCAACCCGGCGATCCTGGCGGTGAAGCCGAGCGGAGACCTGTTTTTCGACGGACGGCCCATCACCATGCCGGAGATCGGCGACGCCGTGAAGCAGGCCCAGGCGGCGAAACGTCCGCTGGCGTTGGCCGCCGACGAGAAAGCGTCGTTTGGCCGAATCGTGGAACTGCTGGACACGTTGCAAGCCTCCGGTGTAAAAGACCTGCCCGCGTTCACCCGCGAGAAGAAGTAGGCGAGGCGGGCGTGTTTTGGGGCGGTTCGTTTTGTTCATTACCTTCTCTATTCAACTATCGACATGGTGCTGGAAATTGTGAAATACGGGGACCCGGTCCTCCGCGCGAAAGGAAAACTCGGCTGACCCCAAAGCGGCGGAAATCCGGCGGCTGGCCGAGGACATGATCGATACCATGTACGCCGCGCGCGGCCTGGGTTTGGCCGCGCACCAAGTGGGGGTGCCGGTGCAGTTGACGGTGCTCGACGTGGCGCAGGTGCAGGCCGACCGCCCCAGCGGGATGTGGATCGGGGGCAAGCCCGTGGACCTGAAGGATTGGACCCCGCTGGTGTTGTTGAACCCCAAAGTGGAACTCGGCGAAGAGCGCGACGTGATGAGCGAGGGCTGCCTGAGTTTCCCCGAGATCAACGGCGACGTGCCGCGCTCGCGGAAATTGGTGGTCCGCGCGCAGACATTAGACGGGGGCGACCTTGTTTTCGAGGCATCGGGCCTGCTCGCGCGGGCGGTGCAGCACGAGGTGGATCATTTGCAGGGAGTGTTGTTCACCGACCGGATGAGTTCCGCGACGAAGGCGAGTCTGGCCGGGCGGATGAAGCGGTTGCAGCGGGAGGGCATGGCGGAGGCGCGCCCGGTCGCGGAAAACCCGCGCCCGGCCCGCCCGCAGCCGCCGGTGAAGCGCCCGCCCGGACCCTTGCCGCCGGAGGAAGCGGACGGGGGAAGTTGACGTTGTTAGGAGACTGGTAATACTGGCAAGGTCCCGCGAGATGGCCGTGTCCGGCTCCGCTCCGGTTCCGGATGCCTTTGGTTTGGACTGCGGCGACGCGTCGCGCGGAGTCCAAGAGCTTCGCCATGTGACGAGAACGTCGCTTGCCGATTTAACTTTACAGTCTTTGGTGATTCTGTCGTTGTACCTCCAACACCGCGATCATTCGATCCTGGGTGAGCAGGAATCCTCCCACTGGCGACTCGATTTTATCCCGCCCTTTTTCCGTGCTCTCGAAGTAAACGCCAGGCAACGGTCCTCCGAAAATGATGTCACCCCTTCTTGCTTTCAACGCCGAAAAGCGGCTGCTTGCCATGCTGGCGGGCGTTGCCCTTCTGGGCAGTGGCTTCGTCGGCGCGGCCTCGGCGCAAACCTCATCTCCCGTCGAAGCCGCGAACCCCGTTCATCCCCGGCTGACCCTGCGCGGCGGCGCGGACTTCTCGCTGGCCATCGTCCCCGACAATTCGCTTTTGAGTTTCGGCGCGGTGCGGAATGGCCAGGTCTCCGCCACCCAAGCCGTGGCCGGAATCAGCGGCGTGCCGGTCGCGCTCGGAACCGGCGGCCAGCACGTCCTGGTGGTGACCGCGAACGGGCGGGTCTGGTCTTTTGGAGACGACACCTGGGGACAACTCGGACCGCGCGCGGGAACGATCACGGACCTAACTATGCCCGCGCGGGTCAAGGGACTCCGCCACATCGTGGCCGCCGCGGCCGGCCTGGGTCACAGCGTGGCACTGGCCGAGGACGGCAGCGTCTGGACCTGGGGTTTGAACAGCAGCGGTCAGCTTGGCAACGGCGCGTTGAGCGGTCAGGAGAATGTTCCCGCCAAGGTGGCGGGCTTGAGCGACATCGTGGCGGTCGCCGCGGGCGAAAACCACACCCTGGCTTTGCGCGCCGACGGCACGGTCTGGGCCTGGGGCGACGCCGGTCATGGGCAACTGGGCAACGGGCAAGTGGATGGTGTCGAGATGTCGCCGTCTCAGTTACCACCTTGAATGGCGTGGTGGCGATGGCGGCCGGGGGCGCGCACAGCTTGGCGCTGGAAGGCGACGGAACCGTATGGACTTGGGGTGACAACGCCCACGGTCAACTGGGCGACGGCACCACGCAGACGCGTTCCCAACCGGTGCTGGTTTCCGGCTTGGAGAACGTGACGGCCATCGCCGCAGGCCGCGATCACTCCCTAGCCTTACGGGCTGACGAGAGCGTCAGTGCTTGGGGAACGAACGAGTGGGGCCAGTTGGGCAGCGGCGATACGAGTGATCATTCTGCGCCTGTGCTGGTGGTCAGGCCTTGGCCGGATGGATCGCATCAGTGCGGGGGCCACCCACAGCCTGTCCGGGCGTAGCGAAGACGGGCTCTATTTGGATTTGGGGCAATCCGCAAGGAACCATCCTCGAAGCCCAGGCGTCGCGCGGCGGCACGGCGGCGACGAGTGCCGAAGGCAATCAGCCCCCAGCGCGGCTGAGCCTCGCCTTGTCAACAGGTGACAACGCGTCAAGGGTGGCCGAGGCGACGGCGGCTAGCCAGCGACGAATGGCGGCGAACGTTGCAACAGTCCCCCGGGCGGAGGTGGTCCTGACCACTTGCAGGTTCCGCACCGGTACGGATGTGGTTCGCCAGCCAATGGCCGAACTCTGGCAGTCGATTGCCGCCTCCTCCCGGCTGTCAATCAAGATTATCGGCGCGTTAGATAATCCAGTCGCCCAATTAATGAGAGCGCCATCCGGGACCGCGACCGGCTACCCGCCGGCGGGCTCCCCATCAATGGCACGAGCACCGGTGACGGTTCCGCTGGTCGCCCGCTGGACCCTGCCATCGATCGGGGAAAGGAGTATGCCACCTCGGCTGGACTTCGCCGGGAGGAGTGGCTGGCCGGATTGTGATCGCGCGCATCCACGCTTTCAACGACAACGACCGCAGATGGAGGCCGGGCCAATCTGCTCATCTATAGTCCCAGGCTTCCCAACCACTACTTTCTGTCCAACGACGCGGGCGGTGTGTGCCGCGAAGACGCGTACCAAACCACTGGCATACGCCTTCTTTCAATACACTCCTGACGGCAACAACGCCGCAGGGCAGCTTATCTTCATGCCGACGGCTACTCTCCCGGACATTTACGCCCACGGACGACTCTGGACGACGATTTCACCTTCAGTCGGCTCCACTAACACTATCGGGAGGGCAAGCCCGCAGCGCTCCGCCGCCCAGTGCCTCTTGGCGAATCACCCCGAAACCCTGCCTTACGACAAGCTTGAATCGTGCCCGTTTTGACTACGCTGGCGGCACCCGACCCTCCATACGATGGCTCCGGCTGTCGTGCGGCTTTGACGATCAACAGATGCCAACTTTGGACGTCCGCGACCCGATACCACCCTCGATAGTTCCGGGGCTCTCCAACGGCCACGACCAGAACCCTGCACCTTTAAGCCACCACCATTAATCCGGCGGCTCTGGCGCCTTTACGCGGAGGGGTCAACCCGTCACCGCTGGCGCGGACTGACCGCCATTTTCATCTTTAACGGCGGTGATCACCAACCACCTCAGGACGCCGACTACTTCCATGACCAGGTCACTTCGCGGTGGTAACATCCAATCCCGCATCGCCTCGTTTCCCCTGAGCGCGGATGACGCCGGCGGCACCCGCTACCGGAAGATCGCCCTCAACGGCCGGCCACTGCCCGACACCAAGCCCCAGCGCCGCGCGGAGAGCGACGAGCAGAGCGAGGAAAGTTTCATCGACGCACTCAACCTGACCCTGCACCACGACACCACCGAGGTTTACGTCCCGCTGCCCACCGACCAGTTGAGTTTGACCGTGCGTCGCAGCGCGCAGCCCGAGGTCTGGAACGCGCGCAGTGGCCTGCGTCCTTCCGAACGCCCCGACCGCCCCTTCGGCCTCGGCTGGAGTTCCAACCTGGGCGCCTGCATCCACTTCGTTTACCAGACGCCGACCAGCGGTCCGCCCGCCACGCTAGAGGCCGACTACGCCAGCGTCACCGACGAGCAGGGAAGCTCCTACCGCTTCGTCATCCTTTATGACGCGACCGGGAACAAGAGCTACTTCCCCCTGCCAAGCTCACAGCATGATCAGGACGGCTACCAGGCCACGCTCAGCGGCGCTGGCACGGCCGGCGGCAGCCCGTACACGTTCACCCGCAAGTACGGCACGGCGCTCCAGTTCTCGGACGCGACGGTTCCCGGCCTGACCAGCCCCCTGCCCGGCGACCGGATCAACCCCGGATCCACGGCACTGCAGGAAACGCATGGGTTCGCGCGACTCGACAGCGCCCAGGACCGTTTTGGCGTGAAGCTGAGTTGCGTCTTCAACGATCCAACTAGCCCGCTGATTCCCTCCACCATCAGCGCCAGCGCCAACGGCACGCCGCTGCAGTCGATCTCCATCACGAGCGCGGGGGGCTTGGTGCAGAGGGTCACCGATCCCAACGGCCAGGTTTACGACTACGCCTACAAGAGCGACAACGTCGCGCTGATCCCCGACTCGCAAACCTTTAATATCCCCTCCTACCCGACGGCGCCCGCCTACAGCACGCTGGCTTCCGTGCAAGCCCCGTTGCCCCCCGGCGGCTCCGCGCGGCCCACGACGGCCTACGCCTTCAGCACCACCACCGAGGATGACGCCTCGCCAGTCCCCGCGGCCAAGACCACCGTGCTGCTCACCCCGGCCTACCATTGCGAACTGGCGGCCATCACCGATCCCAACGGCAAAACCTACACGCTGGGCTACGCCCCCGACACCAGCCGCATGGCCTACCTGGCGTCCACCCAGCAGGATTACGTCCTGAATGGCAACCCGAGCAACGTCGTCCGGGTGGACCTGCCCGACGGTTTGGGCACGACTACTTTCGCCAACCATTCCTACCTCGCCTTGCGGCCCGGCTTTGACGCGAAAGGCAATTACGCGCCCACCTTTTACGGACACCGCGCCACCTACGTTGTGGACGCCTCCCCGGGCGGCACGACGGGCAACGGGAGGTTGTACGACTTCTCCGGCAGCACGTCGGCGGTGCTGCCTGCGGTCAGCCTGCTCAACGACTTCAAACCTTTCCTGAAAAACGGCGGCGCGATCAATCCGCTCAAGTTGCCCCGTCTGGTGTTCTTCCCGGAGATGGCAGTCACGCATTTCCAAGGTGGCGGCGTCACCTTCGCCAGTGACACGGCCAAGCCCACCACCCTTTCCTACACGCTCGCGGGTGCCAGCGCGCTGGGCCAGGAGGTCTTCACCTTTGACCTGGGCGCCGGCTCCGCATTGAGCAGCATCAAGGATTTCAGCGGCAACGTGACCTCCTACGTTTACGGCGACCTGTGGGCGCCGCTGGCCAGCCAAGGCACCTTCGCCAACCTCCACCTGACTTACCCCGTCAACCGCTACGCCGACCCGACCCGGCAAACCGCCCCGGCCACGACCAGCCCGGCGCAAACGCACGTCAAGTCCTTCCAGTACGGCGGCGGCTACCGCACCATGACCCAGAGCACGGACGAGGCCGGGCGGGTGACCTCCTATGTCCTGGACGCGCTGGACCGCCGCACCCAGGAGCAGATCGCCGCCGCCCCGGGCGGAGCCGTGGCGCAAACCACCCTCTTCGAGTACGGGGACACTCGGTTCGCCAATTTCCCGACCAAGAAAACGATCAAGAAGTTCGCGGGGGATCCCGCGTGGACGTCGCCGGCTTTGTCCACGGATCTGGTGGAAACGTACGCGGTCGACGCCTTCGGGCGGGTCGGGAGCGAGACCGTCGATCCGGGCGACGCGACGCACCAAAACCTGACGACCAAGTACCTTTACGATAACAACAACAACAAAACCAAGGCCACCGACGCGCGGAGCAATGCCACGACGTTTGTCTATAGCAGCCAGAATCGGCTCATCGAAACGGATTATCCCGTGGCCGGCA
Organism: uncultured bacterium; assembly: GCA_963795895.1. Taxonomy (GTDB): domain Bacteria; phylum Verrucomicrobiota; class Verrucomicrobiia; order Chthoniobacterales; family SZAS-18; genus CAWCJJ01. Next base: position 37,047 of record CAWCJJ010000036.1, on the reverse strand, counting down.
CCCCCGCGTTGGCGGCGTCCAAAAAATGGGTTTACGACTTGCGCGGCAACAAGACCGGCGAAACCGACGAGAACGGGCACGTCACGGCCTTCGCCTACGACGGCCTCAACCGGCCGATCCAAATCAGCCGGGCGCTGGCGGACGGCACCACGATCATCACCAGGGCCGCCTACAACGCTGTGGGCTCCAAGACGAGCGCCACCGACGCCGACAACCACGCCATGACGATGGTTTACGACGGTCTGCAACGGCTCACCGCTACGACGGACGCGCGCAGCCAGACCACCAGCTTCTCCTATGGTGCCAACGCCGGTGCGAGCGCCTTCGACAGCGCCGGCTGGAAACCAACGCGCACCCTGGACCCGCGCAATGTGTCGGTGGACATGGTTTACGACGCGCTTTACCGGCCCGCCAGCCACACGCTCACCGACGCAAGCCAGTCGCCCGTCTTGGTCTCGCAGGTGCGGCACGCCTACGACGAGGTGGGTAACGCGACCGGCGAGACCGACCCGCTGGGCCACGTCACCACCACGGTTTTCGACGCCTTGAACCGGCCGACGCTGGTCACCTTCGCCGACGCGACCACCCAGCGGATGCTCTACTCCGGCGCGGGCCTCAAATACCAGATGGTGGACGAGTTGGGCCGGACGACGGACCTGCAATACGACGGGGCGGGTCGCCCGGTGGCGACCCTCGGGGCCACCGTGGACAACGGCTTCGGCACCCCGGCGCGCCCGGTGGTCCGGACCGTCTATGACAACAACGGCAACGTGACGGCCACCGTCGATCCGTTGAACCACCGCTGGGATTTCACCTACGACGCCCGTAACCGCAAGACCGGCGAGGACCGCCCGGCAGTGTTGGACGTGGTGAGCGGGTTGACCCTGCGCCCGCACCTCGCTTGGGAGTACGACGCGGTCGGCAACAAAACCGCCGGCGTGGACGCGCGGGGCAACCGCGCCGAGACCGCCTACGACTGGGCCAACCGCCCCGTCCAGATGACCGCGCCGCCCGTGCTGGTGGCGGGGGGCGGCGCCACGCCCGTCCGGCCCGTGACCAGCACCGTCTATGATCCGGCGGGCAACGTCTTGCAAGTGACCGATCCGAACCTGCACACGACCGTCAACACCTACGACCAACTCAACCGGCTGGCCACGACCGCCGACGCGGAGGGCGACACCGTCACCAACGGCTACGACGCCGTTGGCAACAAGACGAGCGTCCAGGACGGCAAGCTGCAAACCACCGGCTTCTCCTTCGACGGCCTCAACCGCAACACCGCCGTCACCGACGCCGCCGGCAAGGCGACGGTGTTCACGTACGACGCCCTCAACAAAACCCGGCGCACCGACGCCATCGGGCAGGTCACCAACTACGCCTACGACGCGCGCAACCGCGTCACGGGCGTCACCTATCCCAGCCGAGCGACGGACAACCGCGTGTACTCCTTTGACGCCGCCGGCAACCTCCTTGCCGCCGTGCTGCCGGGCAGCGGCGACACCACGCGCGACGCGGCCTACGCCTACGACGCGTTAAACCGGGTCCAGGCCGAGACCTCCCTGGGACTGACCCACGCCTACGCCTACGACCTGGCCAGCCGGCGGGTGGGCACCACCTACGGGGGCACGGGCCGGGTGGTCGCCTGCCTCTACGACGACCTCGGGCGCATGACCTCCCTGGCCGAGGGCGGGCGGGCGACCACCTACGCCTACGACCTGGACGGCAACGCGCTCCGCAAGACCCTGGGCAACGGCGAGGTGGTCGCCAGCGCCTTCGACGCGCTCAACCGGGTGGGCCGCATCCAGGGCAACGCCGCCGGGGGAGCCGAGTTCTACCATTCCATCTACGTCTACGACGCGAGCGGCAACGTGCGCTCCAACCAGGAGTACTCCGGCACGGCGCTGGCCGCCCGCGCGGTGGCGATGGGCTACGACCGCGCCAACCGGCTCACGAGCGAGGCGACCACGACGGACACCGCCACGCACACGACGATTTACGGCTACGACGCAGCGCACAACCGCGTCTCCAAGACCGTGGACGGCGGCGCGCCAGCGGTGTCGGCCTACAACTCGCTCAACCAGCTCACCGGTTATAACGGAACGACGTACGGCTACGATCTCAACGGCAACCGCGGCCTCAGCACGCCGCTCGGCACGCCGCCCGCCCGTAGAAAGCCGCCCGTCACCCTGTCGACCACTTACAGCTATGACGTGGAGAACCGACTCGTGGGTGTGACCCTCCCCTCGCCGCCACCCTACTACGTCAGCTACCTTGCGGGCTACACCTACGCGTACGATTACCGGGGACGCCGCGTCCTCCAACAGCCCCAAGTCCTGTACTACTATGGCTTCGGGCCGGAAGCTTACAGCGCATTGCAGTCGTACTCGGGCGGACTTATCGTCCTGCAATATGCCCTCGGCAACGGCGGCGGCATCGGCGGCGGTGTCCCCAACTCGGCGCACGCCACGCCGCTGGCGAGCGCGGCCGGCACCCCGCCGGCGGTCGAATACCTGCGCGGTCCCGACATGGGCGGCGGGGTGGGCGGCCTGCTCTACAGCCTGCGCGGCGAGGCGGCCAGCTACGACCAGTACGACAACCGCGGCGACGTGGTCGCCCAGACCAACGCGGCCGGCGTGGTGACCTACCAGGCCAGCTACGAGGCGTTCGGCACCCGCACGGCGGAGTACGGCTCGAACCCAGACCCCCAGCGCGCCAACACCAAGGAGGAGGACCCCACCGGCCTGCTAAACGAGGGCCAACGCTACCGCGACCTGGCCACGGGCGTGTTCCTCACCCGCGACCAGGCGGGCATGGTGGACGGCCCCAACCTGTACACCTACGTGCGCCAGAATCCCTGGACCAGCTTTGATCCGGAGGGATTAGCGGAGGAAGTAATTGGCCAGGTCTACGGTGTTGTGAACCATGAATCGAAAGAGATCTATGTGGGAAGCGTGTTTGGTGAAAAAGAAATGCAAAAAGGCGGGACTAGCAGCAGGCATGAGGCTCCTAAGCATCCGGCTCGAGAATTGTTAGATAAGGAAGGTACCATTCGCAACTATGACGATGTTGTCGCTGATAGCACTTGGCGCGAAAGGGCGAAGGCGTCCGGCGACACTGAAAATGCGGCAAGGCATAACATGGTAGAGGTGCATGAGCGATTGAAGCTACAGCAGGAGATGGAAAAATACCCCGAGTACCGAGTATTGAATAAGATTATCAGAGACGAAGATGGCAATATTACAAGCCTTGGTCAAGGCATGATTAGCACGGAGAAAGCCGCGAAAGCTGTAGAGACTTATGCACCGAAAATGGCCGGAAGGACCAAGACGCAGATTAGTATAGAAGGCAAATGGATTGACGCTGACAAGTTTCATCTTCGACCGGGACAAGCCGCTGCATATGGAACTGCGCTTGGCCTTGCCTTTATGATTGCCGGCGAAGTAACTGGATCGAATCAAGCTGCGGTCAACGATGTTCGTGAAAACCTTCTATGGTATCAACGCACTCCAAATGAGATGACATCGGCTGGTCTAGGTTATTCAGTAGGCGTAGCTACCAATGCTATCGACATAGTAACAGTGTCTATGCAACAGACATTTGCTAAACACGCATTAGAGATATCAAAATGAATGATGATCTTTATTGGGCCCTACTTGAGGAGGCGTGGGAATCTATCGACAAAGATGCATATGATGCGCTTAAGATGAGCCTTAGTGAGCTCAACCTTATAGAATTAGCGGCTTTTTCTAAAAGCTACACCCAACACCAAGATAAACTGTATCAGCCATCGCATCTTTGCGCAGCATATCTTATAAATGAAGGTATAGTCTCAGACGAGATATTTGCGAAATACACAGAGGGCGTAGCCGGAGCTCCCAAAGCATTGTATGTAGATGTTCTACATAATCCGGATGGATTGTTAGATCACGACATTTACAAGAATGTGTTGCAGTTAGATACATATCCATTTTCGAGTTTACCAGTAATCCTTGGCAAAGAGAGGTTTGGTCGGGAGTGGAATCTACTCTGTAGCCGCGACGAATGGAAAATACTTCCCACTGATATAGAGTCGATCGAAATAGGGGAAAGAGGTAGGGGAATTGTCACGCCTGAGCTTTGCAAACATCTCGTTCCCCGATTGTACAGCACATTTTACACTCAATGCGACTGGTCACGAATCCGATAATGCAGTGCCTGCAACAAGGAAGCATCGGAGAAACGTTGCGGGAGCAGACACTTACAAAGAATCTGAACACGAGGAAATTTGGAGAGGCACGGCTCCAGGAGGGCATATAGACTACCTACAAAGGAATGAAGAACGTAGAGCCATATCAAATGGATAGAAACGGCAGCTTCAATATCGCAGACTTGGTCTTCAGTGTGCGCGAAGCGGAGATGGACGCGGAGTTGACGAACCAAGGACTCTCTTGGTCGTTACGTATTGCGGCAATCCCGATGTCTGTAGCTAGCACAGGATCAGACGAGATGTGGTATCCGTATGTTCAACACGAGAATTTGCCGTTAATCGCTACAACCGGTAAGAGCTGGAAAGAATTGTTGCCGGTAACAAGCAAGTTCTCTCGTCCAGAGGAAAGCGTAAATTGCTCATTTAGTGTCTTTAGTTCAAGCTGTCCATTGAACACATCGGGTCTAACAATTAACATTGGAGAAGCCAATTCGTTACGTATCAAATGGAAAGGCAGTACCGATATAGATTTTGATGATAAGTACGGTGAGAATCAACCGTTGCACATCGACACCATCGGTACTTTCAGGGGAATAAACTGTCAAATCGATTATGCTGACGCGGAGGCTAGACTAGCAAAATTTATTGACACCAACGATTTTGTTCTAACCAAGCAAGACAACCGTTGTTTTTTCCAAGCACGGACCCGCCCATGCGATCAAGAGCAATGAAAGAAGTGATTGGGCTTAATTCAGGAAAAAGGCCTTTTTACTCCCACGATGGCTTCCAAGAGGAATTAGACCGCAGATCAAAGTGATGATACAAATGGCCAAACAGAACTCGCCATTGACGGACGAGGCAGTGTGTTTGTTCGAGGCCAAGTTTGGCATAGAACTACCTACATCTTATAGGAAATGGTTAAAATCCATCAATGGAAGATTCCCCTCGAAAACCAATTACTTCATATCGAAATCCGATTTGCCCGGTTTTCCCTGTAGTGTGGGTGTGGAATGGTTCTTGTCTATAGATGAAATTGATAAAGCTCTCAAGAGTTATGGCATTCATATCAGTTGCGATCTTGTTCCTATTGGTGAAGATGGTGATGGAAATTTCACTTGCATAATGGTTTCAGGTCACTCTAAAGGAGCAATATACTTCTGGGTTCACGACCAGGAACCATCGGCATATACCGCTGTCGGAATAGAACCGCCTTGGGCGACGAACATTTATCGTGTTGCCAGCAGCTTTGATGAATTTTCCAACGCCCTTGCCTCAGGACCAGTGAGTTTTTAGGGCATCGCAGCAGCAGGGGCCAATCAAGAATGACATTAACTTATTAACCGTTGCATAAATAAGAAGCGCAGGTGCTATTCGGGTCAGTCAACATCTCTTGACTAATTCTGGTCCTGTCGGCCTGCATCGGGAGATGCGAGGGTGGGTAAGTAAGTCGCTATCGAAAAAGATGCCACACTGCTGGAAATTTAGTGTAGAGTAGACGGAAAGCGATGGGTTGAGAGGCGCTCGGACCAATGACCGTCTGCTTCCCGCCCCTCATCAAACCGGACGGGCGGTTTTCCGAGTTCCTTTGCCGCAAGGCGTTGGCTTTGCAGTACAGGGTGATTTGCGGTTGCCGAACCTTTTCTGGCGCTGGTAGCCCGCCAGCGGGCCGTCACCGGGTCCCTCCCCGCTCTTCTCCCTGCGGAACAAGCGGCGTCCCTTCGCACCCCCCGCGCGTTGCCCGGACCCAAAGAGGTCCGGCGCGGGATCAGCACTACTACGAACGCCTCCGACTTCTGCCACGGCCCGCGCGGCCTCGCCCTTTATCGGGCTTGCGCCGCCGGTTGGGTCTTCTTTGTTACCCGCCATGGCAGACCTCCCCGCTTGCCCGCGCGCCACTTCCCGACATGTCGCCCACGCAGACCCCGCTTAGTCCCTTGCTGCTACCCACGACGGTTGGTCTGGAAGGCAACTCCGCGGCCTTCGCCATCTCTCGAGTGGCTCGGCTGCCGGTTGTTCAACTTTCGAGGCTCATTTATGTGGTTCATCTGTTCATTGCGACCTGCCGGTTCGACTCCACGCCTGCTCCCCACCCCGCCTCACGGCGATGCGGTTGGCGCGGTCTTCGGTGCTGAATCGTCTAACTGCACCGGTGGGACTCGCACCCACGTTGACGCCCGCTTCACGGGCGCACCAAGAGATGTCGCTGACCCCTTTGACACCTTTGACATACCCGGCACAAGCGTTCCCCCCTCCTCACCCTTCCATGGTGAGGAGACCAAAGCCGCCCGCTTCCCGCCCGGGTAGAACATCCAATGCCGATCCTCTTGGTCACGCCAATATCGCGACGACGCAGATTCACACGCACGTAGATCAACGAAGGCTGAAAACGGTCCGCCACAAGTTTCACCCGCGGGGTTGGGGCGGAATGTGCAAACGGATCGGCAGGACCTTCTGATAGCCTAGAAAGTCGCGGTCTTCCGTGAAGATTGCCAAATCGTGCCGCAGACTCACCGCGCAGATCAGAAAATCGGTGGACGACCCTTGGATGCCGACAGAACGACACTGGTTGCCATAGGCGGCGGCCTGCTCGTAGTCGGAGGTTGTTGCTTCCAAATCGACGAAATCCCGCAACCGCTCCCGCAGGGTCTCGAACTGTGACAACTCCCGGATGCCCGAAAGCAGTTCCTGCCGGATTGGACCGATGATTTCAACCAGTCCATGCGCGATCAATGTTTGCAACTCCCTGGCAACAGCACTGGCGCCCCCGTCCGACCGGCGAAACGCCGCCGACCAAACCGGTGTGTCCGGCAACACCCTCACCGTTTTGATCTTTCTTTTTTGTAGTTGTAATCCGGATCGTAGTCGATGGTCCCAAAATGTTCCACGATGCGCGCTTGCTCGCGGCGACGCACGAACTCCGCGAGTGCTTCGTTCACCGTGTCCTTTTTGGTGCGGAACCCACCAACCTGCTGAGCCTTGGCCAATAAAAGGTCGTCAATTTGTAGGTTTGAAGGCATTTTTACACATACTTTCACACAAAGCCTGTGTCAACTCGGCTCCGCGTGGGAACGCCATTCGTAACAGGCTGAATATTTGTGGTTTCACCGAGGACACAGAGAGAAGCAACAGAGTAAAAGGCGAAAGCCCTTCCGGCACCAAAGCCTTTTGCCTTTCTCTTCCTCCTCCGCCTCTGTGTCCCCCTCTCCGTGTTCTCGGTGATAATTCTTATCCCCTCAGAAAGCGTACCGCACCTCGCAGTACGGCATCCGCGCCGCCAGCAACTCCCGGAAGCGCGCCACCAGCCTTCCCTTCATCCCGTGCCGGTAACGCACGTTTTCCCCGCCCGTCTCGCTCACTTTCGACTCCTGCCATTTGGGTTGCCACAGCAACTCCTCCGCCTGCGGATGCCAGCGCAGGTTCACCGCGTGCAACGCCTCGTTGTGCGTCAGAAAAATCACCTCCGCCTTTACTTGCGACTTCGCGGCGGGCGACAACGCGGCGTCCACCTCCTCGAACAACGCCGCGTAATCCGCCGACCAGCCGTCGTACACGATCACCGGACTGAAATTCAGATGCACCTCGTACCCGGCTTCGACGAAATCGTTGATCGCGGCGATCCGCTCCGCCATTGGCGAGGTGCGCACGTCCACCAGCTTCGCGACGCGCGCGGGCATCAGCGAAAACCGCACGCGCGTCTTCCCGCGCGGATCATAATCGAGCAACGCGCGGTTGACGTGCTTGGTCGCGAAACTCGCCTTTGCGTTCGGCAAACGACGGAAGAGTTCCACCAGATCGCGCACGTTCTCGCTGATGGCGGCATCGACCGAGCAATCGCCGTTTTCACCGATGTCGTACACCCACAAACTCGGGTCCACTTGGTTGGATTCGGTCTTGGCGCCGACACCCTGCGCGTGCCGGCTGATCGACCGGCAGATCGCCTCGATGTTGACAAAGGTGGTGATCGGATTCGCGAACCCCTTGCGGCGCGGGACGTAGCAATACGCGCACGCCAGCGCGCAACCGTTGGCGTGGGCCGGGGCGATGAAATCCGAGCTTCGACCGTTGGGGCGGCACGTCAGACCTTTCTTCACGCCGAGCACCAGGGTGGTGCGTTTCACCCGCACCCATTGGTCGGCCAATCCCTCGTTGCCGTGCAACCCGGGGATGCCCCAATGGGAGCGCACTTCGATGCGCTGGGCGTCCGGGAAACGGTCGAAAATCTCGCGTCCGCGCAGGTGGTCCAGCGCCGCGCGCTCGTAGTAGATGGCGCCGACCTCCATCAGCCGCGCCAGCGAGTCGGCGGCTGCCGCGCGCGTCGCCGGCGAGGCTTCGATTCCCAGACCCAACTCGAAAGACGGTTCCACCGGCGCGCTCGTGCCCATGGTTGAATATCGTCCGAAACCGAGGAAGTGCCCCGATGAAATTCAGCCTGGTTCCAGCACCTTCCGCCATCTGCTTTCCGCCTTCCGCCCTATCTTCTAACTTCTATCTCCTTGCCCTTCCTTCTTCTTACAAGACCACCCCCAGCTCACGCTGGCAGCGACCGAGGAAACGGTACAGGCGGATGACCTCCTGAATCTCCGCGTCGGTCAGGCGTTTCTTCGGGAGCACGCGGCTGGTGTAAAACCATTTGGTTTGAGAGTTAAACTCGCAATCCACCCCACGGTAGTACACGCCGGGCGCTCCGGTCATCGAGATGTAATCATGGTCCCAAAGCTCCCGTCCGCTGACCAGGTCCGTCCGGTCCAGGTCGGGTTTGGTCGCTCCGGGGTGAAACCCGTACGTCCAGGTTTGCGCGCCCGGCGGCTTGACCACGGAGGGAGGCACCTGGTTGATGATGGTCCGTACCCGTTGCGCCGCCGCATCCATGGCCTCGCGGGTCGCGGGCGCGTCCTTGCCGTTGTTCGCGCCGGACCCGGTTCCCGCGGCGATCCCCGCGACCGATTGCGCCGCCGCGTGAGTGGCCGCGGACGACACCGCCAGCCTTTGCTCAACCGCGCCCAGTTGCGTTCGCTCCACCTCCAGGAGGCGCAAGTTTTCCTGATACTTGGCGGCTTTGACGTTGAAGGCGGCGAGCGCCGGTCCGCCGCCTTTGAGTTTGGCGCGTTCCACGTCCAATTTTTTGTATTCCGCGCCCAGCGCGGCGGCGTGTTTGGCGTAGGCGTCCTGCCCCGCGAGCATTCCGTCGCGTTGGGCGGCTTGGGAATCGATCCCGGCGATGTCGGTCGCGACCCGCGCGGCGGGAGGCGGCGTCGGCGGCGGAGCCGGGTTCATCGACGCAATCGCCGGCGAACTTCGCAGGAGGGCGAGCAGCTCGGGGAACCTCTGCAGTTGCGGGGCGAAGAGTTCCACGTGCGTGAGCAAGATTATGACGCTGGCGACACTGCAAAGCATGCTCGCAACGAACCAGGCCCCACCTTCCCTCCAGTGTTTGCAGACAAAAACTATGCTTCCGAACGGAACCAGCAAAGTCACAAAACCCCACTTCGGGCTGACCCGGAAAGCGTTGACGAGCAACACGATCGTGGCACCAACGGAGAGCAGTCGGGTGACGGTGAGAAGCAAAAGCCAGGGTATCACACGCCGCTTCGGAGCATGGGTTGTGCCGTCGCACCGGGAGCGAAACCCTTGCGTCCCACACGGTTTGATCAGCGGGCCATGGAGACGCCTTTGGCTTGAAGCTGCGGCTGGGGCACTTCACGACCGGTCTCACGGGCCGTCTCGATCCAATGCCCGATTACCGTTTGCGCGTTGGCAACGGCATCCTCATAGGTGTGGCCATCCGCCATGCACCCGGGCAGTTCAGGCACACGCACCAGAAAAGATTGGTCGGCGTCAGACCAGATCACTTCCATCTTGTAACGAAAGGCCACAATTCTTAATGCTCGTCCAAACTCTAGAAAATGTCTCGATGGTCGCAAGGCGTTACAAGGAACCTACGGACAAGCGGAGACCGGGAACCCGCCGGAACTCGCGCGCGTTGAAAGTGAGAAGAGTCATATCCGTAGCCAGCACAGTTGCCGCGATCAACAAATCGGCCGAGCCGATCACGCTGCCCCGCGAAACCAGCAAAGCGTGAATGCGGGCGTGATGCCGTGCCTCGGGCAAGCCGAAGCTGGCGATGGCGATCCTCCCGATCACATTTTCCACGTACCAGCTTCGCTTTTCCTTGATGTGCGCGGGTCGAGCTCGTTCCACCCCGTACAATAATTCAGAGATGGTGATCGCCGCCACGGTCAGCGGTTCGCCGCCGGCAATGGCCAGTACGTCCGCCCACTGGATCATGCGCCTCTCCGCCGCAATAATCACCGAAGTGTCGAGCATCAACCCCACGGGCGTTCTGGTTCGCTGGCGACTTCCACCCGGGCATCCATGATATCCGCCAGGAAACTGTCGCATTCCTCCGGCGTCAGCCGGGGCCGACTCGGATCATCCGAAAATCGCGCGAAGTCTGCGAGCGTCCACGTCTTGGCCAGTGCTGGGATGGAACTCGGAGACTGCTCAAAGGTGGCCGACTTGTCTAAAGTGGAATTTGTCACAAACATGATCCTACAACTCAGATGGACGCCGCGCAATGTCGTTCGCCACCGCCGTGTTACGATCTCCACGGCATCCGCCCCCTCATCTCCACTCGTGCCGCGGGTACTTGCGCTGCAACTCCTGCTTGATCTTCGGATAACTCTCCCGCCAGAAGTTCGCCAAATCGGATGTCACCTGGATCGGGCGCTGGTTGGGCGCCAGCACCTGGATCGTCACCGCCACCCGGCCCGCCGCCACCTTCAAACCACCCGTGATGTCGTACAATTCCTGGATCCGCGCCGCCAACACCGGCGGAGCGCCATCACCCGGTTCCGGGTAAACCAGCTTCGCCTTGCGCGGGCCGCGACTCGTCGTTAGCTCAATCCGCTCCGGGGCGTATTGCTCGACCCACGCGCCCTGGGCCGGCGAAAGCCAGGCGCGCACCCCCGGCCAGACGGCGCGCTCCTTGATCGCCTTGTAGGTCGTCGCCCCGTAGCAAATCTGCTCGATCAACGACCGGCGATCCTCCGCGCCAATCGGCGGCAACCCAAGTTCGGGCATCCAGACGGCCAGCGCGTTCAACCGCGCGATCCATTGCTCCACCGCCGCGTCCCAATTCTTCAGCGGACACCGCCCCGCCACGACCTCCTCCGCCAGCAGCGCCGCCGCGCCTTCGATCGGCACATCCTCCACCGAAATGGATTCGGCCAGCGGCAAATCCCGGAAGCGCCGCTGCCTCCGCACGACCACCCGGCGCGCTTCGGAATCGAAGAACACTTCCTCGTCCGACGAGAAATCACCCGGGAACATTTCGCGCAACCAGTCCTCCTCCACCGCCGTCGCGAGACTCAGCAGGGTCGTGAGTTCGTCGCGGCTTTGGACCTCGCGCACCTCGCCCGCCACCAGCAGGGTGGCTTTCTGCACCGCGCTTTCCCGCGCCAGCACGCCGCGCCGGTTCCCGCCCACGAGTTGGCAGCGCAAGGTCCCCTGGTCGAGCCGTCGCGCGAGTTGATCCGAAAACCCCGCCAGGATGCACCGCCGAATATCCTCCGACGAAGCCGCCCGGGTCCCAATCCCCGTTCCGGCGCCCTCCGGTTCAGTCCCTTCCGCGTTCCGACTTCCGCGTTCCGACTTCGCGGCGATCTCCAAAAATTGCTCGAACAACTCCCCCGCCTGCCGCGCGGCCAGCGCGTGGATCCCCAGCCGACGGCAGCGGCCCGCGTCGAACCGGCTGTTCTCCGCAAAACGCCAGGCCCGCATCAGCAGGAAGAAATCCGACTCGTGCTCCCCTCCTAACGTTTCCTCGCGCGCCTCCTCCACCCCGCGCCCCTCGCCGCGCGTCAGCAGATTTCGCGTCTGGGTCAGCGCGGCCAGCAACGCCACCGGACGCACGCAGCCGCGCTCCCGCGCCGCGATCAACATCCTCGAATACCGGGGATGCACTGGAAACGCCAGCATCCGCCGCCCCAGCGGGGTCAGCGCGCCCGGCTCCACGCGTTCCAGCGCGCCCAGGTCCTTGAGCAGTGTTTCGGCGCGCTCCAGGGATTTGCGTTCCGGCGGCTCCAACCAACGGAAACCGTGCACGTCCTCGACGCCGCTGGCTTTCAGCGTTAGGACGACCTCCGCCAGATCCAGACGCCGCACTTCCGGCAGTTCCTGGGGCGACCGGTCGCCGTGCTCCGGCTCGGTCCACAAACGCAGGCAGTGGCCCGGCGCGGTGCGGCCCGCCCGTCCGGCGCGCTGGTCCGCCGAGGCGCGGCTGATCTTTTCCACGAGCAGCGTGTTGATCCCCCGGTAGGGATCGAAACGGGCGACGCGCGCCAACCCGGCGTCCACCACCAGGCGCACGCCGTCAATCGTTAGGGAGGTCTCGGCGACGTTCGTCGCCACCACGACTTTGCGTCGGCCGGGGTAACGGACCAGCGCCGCGTCCTGCTCGGCGGGCGGCAGTTCGCCGTGCAGCGGCAGGGCGATCCAATCCCGGCCCAGACGCGCGCTGTTGCGAATTTCGGAGAGGGTTCGTCCGATCTCGTACGCGCCGGGCATGAAGATCAGCGCGTCGCCCTCGGGATGCGCCGCGGCGAGCCGTTCGAGTTCTTGCGTGGCGACCTCCCAGGCGGGCACCCGGTCGAATGGCGCGGGACGCGTTAGGTACTCGATTTCCACCGGGAAGGTCCGGCCGCGCGACAGCAGCGTGGCGCAGCCGTGCGCGAGGTATTTTTCGAGGATGTTGGTTTCCAGCGTGGCGGACATGACCACGAGCCGCAGGTCGGGCCGGGTGGTTTCCTGGATTTGCAACGCGCGGGCGAGGGTGATGTCGCCGTAGAGATGGCGTTCGTGGAACTCATCGAACAGGATGGCCGCGACGCCCGGCAGCGAGGGGTCCGCGAGGATTTGGCGGAGCAGAATGCCCTCCGTGACAAACTCGATCCGCGTGCGCGCGCTGGTGACGTTATCCAGCCGGATGCGGTAGCCGACCTCGCCGCCGGGGGCGGGTTCGCCGCGTTCGCGCGACACGCGCGCGGCGAGCATCCGGGTGGCCAGTCGGCGCGGCTGGAGGACGACGACGCGTCCGGGTCGCCCGAGGTCGAGCAGACCGGCGTCGAGGAGCATCTGCGGCACCTGGGTGGACTTGCCCGAGCCGGTGGGTGCTTGGAGGATCAGCCGGTTCGATTGGCGCAGGTGTTGGACGATATCGTCCGCGAGATCGTAGATCGGCAACCGGAAGTGGGTGGCCGGGGGGAATGAGGAGGAGGCTGTCACCGTTCGGAGTTTGGCGGCAAAGGCGGAAGGGCACAAGTCGCCGGTATCTTCAAGTCTGGCTCCGGGGCATCAGCCCCGGGAGCGCGGGTCTCCGACCCGCCTTTGGTTTGTCGGGTCCATTCTAGGGCTACCGCCCTTTGCGGGTCGGAGACCCGCGCTCCCGGGGCCGACCAGACAGAGGCGGGCGGGACGCCCGCAGTCCCGGGGCCGCTCCGCAGCACTTCCTCAGATGATGCCACCAACCCGCGCCCGCGCCCAAATTCGGACCGCCTCGTCGTAATAACTCTCCAGCTTCAGAGCCTGCGCGGTTTGCTCAAAGTTGGCGCGCACCGCCTCGGACGCCGCATGGCCCATCCCTGCCATTCTCACGGGGTCACCGGCCAGTTCAAGCAAAGCTGCCGTCAGGGCTGCCGTGTCCCCTTCTTGGATCAGCCAACCACTTTTTCCATGCTCCACCGCCTCGGGAATACCGCCGTGGTAAGTGCCGATCACCGGAAGCCCCGTGCTCATGGCTTCAAGCAGGGAATTGGGCACGCCCTCCTGGTTGCCATCGGCACCCATCTCGCTCGGGTGCAGGAAAAAATGGGCGGCTTGCAGTTCGCGTCGCAACTCTGCTTGCGTCAGAAATCCCGCGAACCGGACTTGCCCGGCCACTCCTAACTTTGCCGCGAGTTCACGCAACGATTCGAGCAGCGGACCGTCGCCCGCGATGGTGAGACGTGCGTTGGGATGAGCCTTCGCAAAAGCCGCAAAGGCCCGCAGGCTCGTGCCAAGGCCCTTCTTCTCAATCAATCGGCACGCCTGCAGTAAACACCACGCGCCGTTAGCGGGAGGAAATGCGCGCGCCACGAACGCAAATTCCGCCAGCGGAATACCCGTGCGATGCAGCCGCAATTTTTCGGGCGCGCAACCCAGCTTGATCAGCGCGTTGATTAACGACGACGAACGCGCCAGCACCAACTCCACTCGTTCAAGCATTCGTAACGTCGCGCGCCGGTACGCCGGACGTTTCAAATCCACGAGGACATCCGCGCCGTGAAAAGATACGACGACAGGGGAAGCACGCCAACATGTCAACAGCGGCATCAACTGAACCGCGATGTGCCCAAAGTAGATGTGCAGGACAGCGGGCTTGATCTTGCTTAACCGAGATGCCAAACGACTTGCTTCATTTCGACCCAAAGTGACGGGTCGCCCGAGCAGTTGCCGTTGCCAAAACCTGCGCAACCAACGTAAACCGCCACGCGGAACAACAGTTAGGTCGTGAAAGGGGAAAGCATCGGGATTTTCCCGCTTTTGAGCCAGCACCTCCACCCGGTAGGTGGGCAGAGCGAGCAACTGACGGTAAATGTGCAGCATCTCCGGTTTAAGGAAGGTCGCGCAGTACGCCGCGACCACCGGAGTCCGCCTATTCACACGGACAACTTAAAATTCAAACGCAACCAACTTGATACCCTGCGGACGGGCATAGGGATCCGTCGGCTCGCGACGCACCACATCCTGGCCGTTGCCATAAGCCGCCGGGGCGAAAGGATTGATCATCTGGAGGGGTTGACCCGAACGAACCGCGCGCGGAACGACCCCTTCCGTGCGGGGGGTGAGCGTCACCACCGTCGCTGGTCGCCGGATGCGGGTGCCACGACCTTCCCGCGTAATGGTGGTGTTGGTGGTCGTGGTCTGCGCCTGAAGCGCGGACGCCGAGAGGAGGCAGGCACTGCCAATAACAGCCAAAATGGAAATTTTCATAAGCGGAATGGTTTCTTGGAATATAACCGCCAAACCCAAATTGGCAGCTGCTATTATTTCGAGGATGAAGATTGCGGAGGTTGTACGGGAAGAAAAACTCCCCGCTTGCCGGCTCCCGGAAATTTATCAATCCGGTCAACCCTTGCCACCGGACGGTTTGCCACCGGCCCATTCCTCTTTACTGTGAGCCGTCAGCCTTCTTTTATCATGCGTCTGGAGATCGAACTGGAAGTCCTCAATGAACTTGGTCTGCACGCCCGTCCCGCGACGGATTTCGTGCGGTGCGCGCAGAAGTACAAATCAACGAAACTCACCATTCACCGTCGGGGCGCGACGTTCTCCTGCGCGAGCATCCTGGAACTCCTGACCGCCGAACTGGACAAGGGCGCGATCTTCACCCTGGAAGCCGACGGCCCGGAGGCCGCGGAAGCCCTGCGCGAATTCGCCGAGATGATGCCGCGCTTCCAGGAGGAAGAAACGGCGGCGAAAGCGGAAGTCGAATCGCGGATCGCGGAAGGGGAGAAACGTTGAAGTCTCTCGGATTTGCCTCTTCCAGACTCTATCTTCCATCTCCTTGCCCTTCCTTCGCTTCCCTCCCTCCGCGTGAGCTACCTGGAACAAGCCCGCCGCGTCATCGCCCTGGAAGCGGACGAACTGCGCCGGTTGCATGACCGGCTGGACGGCGCAGCGTTCGGACGAGCCATCGAGGCGTTGCTCCGATGTTTGGAGCGGCGCGGGAAAATTGTGGTGCTCGGTGTCGGTAAAAGCGGCCACATCGGCGAGAAGATCGCCGCCACCCTCACCAGCACCGGCTCGCCCGCCGTCGTGCTCGACACCCTCAACGCCCTGCACGGGGACCTCGGCGTGATCGCCGACGGCGATGTCGTGCTGGCCCTCAGCGCCAGCGGCGAAACCGACGAACTCGTCAACCTCCTACCCGCCCTGCTGCGCTTCGATGTCACCCTGATCGCCCTCACCGGTCGCGCCGACAGCACCTTGTCCCTCGCCAGCCACGTGCGCCTGGATGTCGGTGTCGCCCAGGAGGCTTGCCCGCTCAACCTGGCTCCGACGAGTTCCACCACGGTGATGCTCGCCCTCGGCGACGCCCTCGCGATGGTATTGCTGGAAGCGCGCGGGTTCAACAAGGAGGATTTCGCCCGCTTCCATCCCGGCGGGAGCCTCGGACGCGGCTTGTTGCTGCGCGCTCGCCAGGTCATGCGTCCGCGCGAGCAAATGGCGATCGTCGCGCCGGATGACACCATTCACGCGGTCTTGCGCGAGATCGCCGCCAAGCGCACCGGCGCGGCGGTGGTGGTCGCGTACGATGGCCTTCTCGCGGGCATCTTTACGCACGGCGATTTCGCGCGCCATTACCAACACGACGAATGCCTGGGCGGCAAACCGGTCCGGGCGTACATGACCACGGGACCGGTGACGATCCACGGCGAGCGTCTTGCCGTGGAGATTTTGCAACTCCTGGAGCATTCCCGCATCGACGACCTCGTGGTGGTGGACGACGAACTCCGGCCCATCGGCTTGGTGGACACGCAGGATCTGACACGGCTCAAGCTGCTGTGACAAAGGCAGGAGGCAGCTTTGGACCTTGGTCATTGGGCATTGATCTTTTCCCGTCATCATTCCCGCCTTGCTCTTTCCGCCTTCTGCCTTCATCCTTCTCCCTTCTTCCTTTTCTCCCCATGCCCGCCGCCAACGATCTCCGCAAAGGCCAAGCCATCCGTTACAACGGTGATATCGCCATCGTCCTCGAAGTCATGCACCGCACACCGGGCAACCTGCGCGCGTTCGTGCAGGCGATCATCCGTTCCATCAAGACCGGAAAAAGCGCCGACGTGCGCTTTACCTCCACGGAAAAAGTCGAGTTGGTCGATGTCGCCCGCGAAACGCTCGAATTTTCCTACAAGGACGGGGATGAATACCACTTCATGGATCCGAAGACCTATGACGACACGATCCTGCGCGCGGAACTGATCGGCGACGCCAAGGATTATCTCACCGAGAACTTGGCGGTGACGGTGTTGTACGCCGAGGGGCGTCCGGTGGAGGTGGAGCTGCCGAGTTCCGTGAACCTCAAAATCGCCGAATCGGCGGACGGAGTGCGCGGCGACAGTGCCAACAATGTGCAAAAGCCCGCCGTTTTGGAGACGGGCAAGATCATCCAAGTGCCTTTGTTCATCAAAGTGGGCGAGACGGTCAAGATCGACACCCGCACCGGCGCCTACATGGGCCGGTCGTAGGCAGAGGCTGTTAGGTGTGGAACGCGCTGGCAACACGCCATTTGTCGTTAACCGAGGCAGCAGCCTTGCTTTCCCTTCCCCAACCCGGAACGGGTTGCGCCCCAAAGCCCAGGGTTGCGAGTTGCGAGCTACCCTGGGTATTGCCATCACGAAATTCTTCAACCCCAAGGGGGTTGCGTCCTCCGGCGACGGGAGGCGAGCCACCTGCGGGGCGTAACCCCGTTGGGGTTGGGGACATTATCACACCGTAACCCAGGGTAGCCCTCCCAAGCTGGGCAACCCTGGGCTTTGGGGCGCAACCCGTTCCGGGTTGAAGAGGAGACTTGGGGTGTAGACCTCTGAGTGAACGCCGATGAGGCGTTGCCCCAAGCTGTTATGAGGCTGCACCTTCGGTGCGGGGGAAGCCGAAAGGATCATCCAAAGCTCTCAGCCATTTCCAGGATGATAACGTCCACCCAAACAAAAAGGCGGACCGCCCGCAGGCAGTCCGCCTTTGTAAACTGGGTGGTTGATCTCAGGAATCCAACCCCATACCCGCTTAGCGCCGGGGATTCGGAGCCGCCGAGGCCGCCGGGGCGGCGGTCGCCGCCGGTGCGCCCGTCGTCGCGGCTGGACGCGTCTTGTTCAGCGAGGTGATGATGTCGTCGCTGAACTCCATCTTGTCCGCCGAGAACAACACGATCTGCACGCCGTTCAGGCTCTGGCCGCTCTTGTCGAACACCAAGTCGTAGTTGTCGCTCTTCACCTTGTCGTTGATGAGCTTCATGATCTCCTCGACGATCTGGTTGCGCATGCGCACGGCCTGCTCCTGGAGCTGCTTCTCGCGGCTGGCCTTGAACTCCTGGATCTCGCGCTCCAGATCGCGCACCTGGGCGATCTTGTCGTCGACGCTTCTTGCCCAAGTCGGCCTTGGCCGCCGCGCTCAAAGCCGGGGCTGTCGATCTTCTTGTTAAGCTCGTTGATCTCGTTGAGCATCGTCTTGTGCGACTCCATGCGGTCGTCGAGCTCCTTCTTGGCCACCTCGCGCGCCTCGTTGATCTTGCTCTCGGCGTCCTTGGTCTTGTAGTAGCCCGCGAAGACCTTGTTCATGTCCACGATGCCGACTTTGGACTGGGCCTGGGCGCTGGCGGCACCGGTGAACAGCAGGCCGCAGGCAACGGCCACGCTGGGGAGAATCAGGGATGTTTTGAGCATAATATGTGAGGAGTGAGGTGGGGTTTGGACTGCCTGGCAACCGTCCGCGTTCAAAATTGGTAGCCGACGTTGAAGCTAAACTTGCCGTTTTTGCGGTCGTTGTAGTCGTCGCCGAGCACCGGGAGGGCGTAATCAAGCCGGATTGGGCCGATTGGCAAGTCCAATCGCAAGCCGATGCCGACATCCATGTTGAAGCCGCCGCCGAAGACGATGTTCTTCGCGTCGTTGCCGCGACGGGTTGGGACTCGGCACCTTGGGATCGTCGGTGATCTTGTTGGGGTTGGTCACTGAAGTCGCCCTTCATGAAATAGCATCTGCGGCGCTGAAATCGAACGAGTCCTGGTTGAGGAAGCCCGCGTCCGCGAACGCCGCGCCGCGCACCCGCTCGATGATCGGAAACGGTGAACTCCGCCCGTGCCGCGCGCCAGCGAACGACCGCCGACGCGGCATGCCCTTGAAATCCTTGGGGCCGACCTTGCGGAAGCCGAAGCCGCGCAGGTTGTTCGCGCCGCCGAGGTAGAGCCGGTCGTACACCGGCACGCGGTCGCCGCCGTTCCAGGTGTCCACGCTGCCGATCTCGCCGTTGAAGAGCAGGATGCCGTCGATGGGTTTGATCGTGAAAGTACTGCGAGGCGGTGATGTCGAAGCCGAAGATGTCCGTGTTGCCGCCCAGCGGACCGCCCGCGACGTAGGGCGAAACGTCGATGCGCGTGCCGCGGCGCGTCAGAAACACGCTGTCGCGCGTGTCGTAGGAATAATTCAGCGCGGATGGCGCTGCGGGTGCGCGAGCCCATGTCCTGCTGCAGGATGCGTCGAGCCGTTGGTCACGTTGCTGATGTTGATGTCCTCGAAGCGGTACTCCGCGCCGATGCTCGTGTAGCGCGTCAGGCCGCGGCGGGCGTTGAGCGCGAAGCCGAGGTTCTGCTGGTTGTAGTCGTTGCTGACGTAGTTGGAGTCGTGGTAGAACGCCTCGCCGCCCACCGAGGTGCGCGTGTCGAGGAAATACGGCTCGGTCAGCGACACGCGTGAAGTCCTTGCGCGTGATGCCGTACTGCGCCAGGGCGCGGAACTTCTGCGCCGCCGCCGGTGAAGCCGTGGATGTTGGTGATGTCGAAGTTGCCCTGGGTCAGCTCGACCTGGCCCGAGCAGGCTGTCGATGGAGGAGAAACCCGCGCCGAAGCTCAGGCTGCCCGTGCGCTTTTCCTGCACGAGCACGTCCAGGTCCTTGCGGCCCGGCACGACGGTGTCCACCGGGTTGGCGTCCACCTTCTCGAAGTACCCGAGGTTTTCCAGGCGCTTCTTGCCGGCTTCGACCAGCACGGTGTTGAAGATGTCGCCCGGGGCGACGGGAATCTCGCGGCGGATGACCTTGTCCTTGGTCTGGGTGTTGCCCTCGATGTTCACGCGCTCGACGTAGGACTGCCCGCCTTCCTCGACCTTGTAGCGCAGGCTGACGGTGTTGGGGCCCGCCGGGCTGCCCTCGGGTGGCACGCGAGCATCGACGTAGCCGCGCGAGCCGTAGTAATCCTGGATCGTTTTCACGTCGTCCTTGAGCCCCTTGGGCGAGTAGATGGCTGCCCTCCTTCATCTTGAGGAAGCGGCGGATCTCCGCGTCGGTGAAGACCTGGGTGCCCTCGAAATTCAGCGTGCCGACGTGGTACTGGCAGCCTTCGCGGATGGCGATGAGCAGGGAGATGTTGCCCTTGCCGTCGCGCTCGATCCGCGGCTCCTGCACGTCCACGTCGATGTAGCCCTTGTTCTGGTAAAGCTCGCGGATGGCAGTCGAGGTCCTCGTGCATCTTGTTGGGGTCGAGCCGCCCGCTCTTGTCGATGAAGGAGATGATGGTCTTGCCGCGCGTGTTCTTCATCGTCGTGGCGCAGCTCGCGAGGTGGAGATGTGCTGGTTGCCCTCGAAACGCACGACGCTGCAGGCTGCCCTTGGGACCTTCGGTGATCGTGAAGGTGACGGTGGCCGTGTTCGCGCGGTCGTCCATGGCGACGGCCGTCTTGATGTCGGTTTCCTCGAAACCCTTGTCGGCGTAGTACTCCAGGAGCTTCTGGCGGTCCTGACTCGACGGTTTCCTCGTTGAGCACGCGGCCGGCCTTGATGGTGAGCTTGCGCTTGAGTCGCGCGGGCGGAAAGCTTGCTGTTGCCCTGGAAGACGATTTCCTTGATCGTGGCGCGCGTGGCGACGATGACGATGACCTTCACGCCGTCGCCGACCGGCTCGCTGAAGATGCGGACGTTGGTGATGTCGCCCGTGCCGTAGAGGCTGCGGATGTCCTCCTCGACGTTGGCCTGGTTGAAGGGCTGGCCGACGTTGGTGCGCATGTTGCTCAGGATGCGCTCGCGGCTGATGGTCGCCTGGCCGGCGAACTGCACGTCGATCTGCCGCACGATGGGTCCCCCGGGGGTGAGAACCTGCGCGCTGCGCGGCGGGCAGCATGGTCAGCAACGGAGAGAACCAGCGCGAGCGCGAGCCGCACGGCGCGCGGGCCACCCTGCAGGAAGAGAAATGATTTCATAGTAGGCAAACTCCGCCCGGGCAGCCGCTGGAAGCGGCGGCGGGCGGCGGAACGGGGCCAAAAATGGAAAGTCCGGGTGGAAACGTCAAGAAGGGAATTGCTCCCGAGGCCGAAAAGGGCGTTCCGGCAGATTCTTGGAAACATTTCTTGCCTCATCCGAGGTGGCTGCCTATGAATTTCTCCCGATGAACACTTTCTCACGCCGTTTTACCGCCACCACCTGCGCTTTGTTTTTCGTTGCCGCGTCCGCCGTCCAGGCCGCGCCCAACGCCTATGATGTCACCGGACCGGTGATTTCGATCAACGACACGATGATCGTCGTCGAAAAGGGCGGTCACAACTGGGAGGTCGCGCGCGACGCAAACACCAAGGGCGCTGAAAACATCAAGGTGGGTGACAAGGTCACGGTCCACTATGTAATGACAGCTTCTTCGATTGAGGTGAAGCCCGCCAAGGCGGCGGGTGCCGGCAAGAAGGCGAAGCCCGAGGCGGCGCCAGTCGCCCCCACGGCGACCGCCGCGCCGAAAGCGTGAGGCGTATTTAACCGAGCGGGAGCGAGCCTCCGCCCCGGGAACGCGGGCGTCCCGCCGCCCGCATCTGGGAAAGTAGGGGCGGCAGCCCCCGGGAGCACGGGCATCCTGCTCGCATCTGGATTTGGTCAGCCCCGGGAACGCGGGCGTCCCGCCCGCATCTGGATGCAGTGTGGTCTGCCCAAGGGCTACCGCCCTTTGCGGGCAGGATGCCCGCGCTCCCGGGGGCTGCCGCCCCTTTCTAATTCACCAACTCATACCCCACGTTCCGCCGACGCGGTTCGTACCCCATCTCGCGCACCAAGCGTTCGATCTCCGCCGAGTCCAACTTGAAGGTCGTGCCCGCGCTGCTGACCACGTTTTCCTCCATCATCACGCTCCCGAAGTCGTTCGCGCCGTGGCGCAACGCGATCTGGCCGATCTTCGGTCCCTGCGTCACCCACGAGCTTTGCAGGTTGTCAAAGTTGTCCAGGAAAATCCGGCCAATCGCCTGCATCCGCAAATACTCCGCCGTACCGACCGGCGTGGCGCGTAGTTTGGTGTGTTCCGCCTGGAAGGTCCAACAGATGAACGCCGTGAAGCCGCCCGTTTGGTCCTGCTGATCGCGCAACCTTTGGAGGTGCTCCAAACGTTCCTCCACCGTTTCAACGTGGCCGAACATCATGGTCGCGGTCGTCTTGAGTCCCAACTCGTGGGCGTGCGCCATCACTTCCAGCCAGCGGTCGCTGTTGCACTTCAACGGCGCGATCCGGTTGCGAACCCGGTCCACCAGGATCTCGCCGCCACCGCCGGGGATGGACCCCAGGCCCGCGTCCTTGAAACGGCTGATCACCTCGCGCAAGGGCATCTTGAAGACCTCGGCGAAATGGTTGAACTCCGGCGGACTAAACCCGTGGACGTTGATGTGCGGGTACTTCTCCCGGATGTGCGACAGCAGGTTCAGATACCAGTCGATGTCGAGCTTCGGGTGGTGCCCGCCCTGCATGAGAATCTGGATACCGCCCACGGCGGTCAGTTCGTCCAATTTTTGGTCGATCTGCTCCAGGGTAAGCACGTAATGGTCGTCGTCCTTCTCCGTGCGGTAGAACGCGCAAAACTTGCAGTACACGTTGCAAACGTTCGTGTAGTTGATGTTGCGCTCGATGATGTAGGTGACGATCTCGCGTCCGTGCCCATCGTAAGCGGCGGCTTTGGCGAGGTTGCGCCGCAAGTCGGCGAGCCCCGCCAGATCCGCCGCCGGGGCGTGGTGGTAAAGAGCCAGCGCGTCCGCTTGCGAAATGCGTTCGCCGGCGATGATGCGGGAAACCAGCGAGTCGTCCAAGGCGGTGGTGTTCATCTTTTGCGTGGCTGCGTCGGCAGAGGCGTGCGACGATTAGATTTACTAATAGATCATACGTCCCCGGGGAACGATCGCAACCCGGACGACCCTTGTACGCGAATAATTTGCGGTTGCGTCCTCTGTCACGCGGTGCAAGATATCCGACTCACTCGACTGGACGCCTCGCGTTGTGGTCGGGGCGAGATGGTGGTCGTAGCTCAATGGTAGAGTCCCAGATTGTGATTCTGGTTGTTGCGGGTTCGAGTCCCGTCGATCACCCACCCTTTTCTTCTTTCGCGCTGATCCGTACCGCCAAGCCGCGGCTTTTTGCTGGTCAGCTCCCCGTCGCGCAGGTAAAGGTTGACTGAACCCGGGCTCAACCGTAACCCTTCATCTGCTTCGCTTTAACCATGCACATCCGCAAAAATCGTTCCTGGGACCTGCCTGATTCGGCGGTCACCTCCGAGACCCACTACCTGGCGCGCCGTGAGTTCCTGCGCACCGCCGGCCTGGGGCTGATCGGCACGGCGCTGTTGCCCGCGCTCGAAGCGGGTGCCGCGACGGTCGGTTTTCCCGATGCGCTCAACCCGGCCTACAAACTCGACGGTGTGAAACCCACCTCGTACGACTTGGTGACGACCTACAACAATTTCTACGAGTGGGGCCTGCAAAAGGAGGAACCCAAGGATCTCGCCAACAAAGGTTGGAAAACCGATCCCTGGAGCCTCGCCATCGGCGGTCTGTGCAACAAACCGGCGACGTTCGAGGTGAACGATCTCGTGAAAGCGATGGGTTCCATCGAACAGCGCAACTATCGGCACCGTTGCGTCGAAGCCTGGTCGATGGTCGTGCCGTGGGACGGTTTCCCGCTGGCCAAACTCGTGGTCATGGCGGAGCCAAAGCCCGAGGCGAAGTTCGTGCAATTCACCACGTTCATGGACCCGAAGGTGTGCGCGGCCCAGCGCAACACGTTCTCGTTTTCCTGGCCCTACACCGAAGGACTGACGATCGCCGAGGCGACCAACGACCTCGCTTTCCTCGCCACGGGCATCTACGGCAAGCCTTTACCGAATCAAAACGGCGCGCCGATCCGGTTGGTGGTCCCGTGGAAGTACGGTTTCAAGGGAGCCAAATCCATCGTGAAGATTGATTTTGTGGCCGACCAACCCAAGACCTTGTGGAACACGATGGCACCCGCCGAATACGGTTTTTACGCCAACGTGAATCCCGAGGTTGATCATCCGCGCTGGACGCAGAAGAGCGAGCGGGTCATCGGTGGCGGGTTCTTCGCCGGCAAGCAGAAAACCCTCAAGTTCAACGGTTACGAGAAGGAGGTGGCCGCGCTCTACACGGGGCTGGACCTGACGAAAAACTACTGACCGTTCCGGCGAGCTTCCCTGTGTTCCCATGAATGTTCCCGCGAAAGTGGTCGGTAATAAATGGTTCGCGCTCGCGGTGATTACCGGCGTGGGGGTATGGCTGCTGGTGGCGCCGGCGCTGCTGGGAAGACTGGGGGCCAACCCGGTTGAAAAGCTGTTGCACCAGAGTGGTGAGATTGCCATTTGGATGCTCGGCGCCGTGCTGGCGCTGACGCCTTTGCGCACGTTGCTTCCGCACAACACGATCATCGGCGCGCTCAACAGACACCGGCGCTACCTCGGCGTGGGCGCCGCGATCTACGGGTTGCTGCACCTGGCCTGCCACCTGGTTTACCAGGGTGACGTGGAAGACATTCTGAGCAGCTTCACGAAACCGTTCATCTGGTTTGGCTCGGCGGGACTGGTGTTGTTGTTCGTGTTGATGATTACGAGCAACAATTTATCCATGCGCAAGCTGGGCGGGCGGAATTGGAAACGCCTGCACCGCCTGGGGTACCTGGCGGCGGCGTTGCTGATTTATCACCAGGCGATTGCCGGGAAGGGACATTGGTACATTGCGAAGTACCTGTTTTTCCCGCTGGTGACGTTGGAAATCGCGCGGGTTGTTAAGAACAACCTTGCGAAGAAGCGGGTGCCGGTGGCGGTCCATGCGGCGGGGTGAGATTTCTACCTCGTTCCGGTTCCTGGCTCCTCTCGTTCGGGTTCCGCCGCCCCGCAGGGGCGGGGAACCGGGGGTGCCCATTGAAACACCCCTCAACCTACTTCCTTTTCGAGCGCCACCCATTCGTCCCGGCTCAACCTCAACCCGGCGGCGGCGGTGTTCTCCTCCAGATGGTCAACGGACGACGTTCCGGGGATCGGCAGCATCACGGACGAGCGCTGCAGCAACCACGCCAGTGAGAGTTGCGACACCGTCGCACCATGGCGCGCGGCCGCTTTGTCCAGAGCGCCGCCCGGTTTCGCCAAATTTCCCGAGGCCACCGGTGCCCAGGGAATAAACGCCAGACCCTGCGCCTCGCAGTAATCCAGCGTCGCCTCGCTCTTGCGGTCGGTGATGTTGTACTGGTTCTGCACGCTCACAATCGGCACAACCTTCGCCGCGCGTTTGATCTCGTCGGCGTTCACCTCGGAAAGGCCGATGTGCCTGATCTTGCCCTGCCGCTGCAAATCCTTGAGCGCGCCGAGCGTCTCCTCGGCGGGCACTTTGGCGTCAAACCGGTGAAGCTGGTAGAGGTCGATGCGTTCGACTTTCAACCGGCGCAGGCTCAACTCGACGCACTGGCGGAGGTACTCGGGACGCCCGACCGGGAGCCATTGGTTCGGCCCCTGGCGCGTGAGACCACCCTTGGTGGCGATGATCAAACCCTCGGGATAAGGATGCAACGCCTCGGCAATCAGCCGTTCGTTGACCTCCGGCCCGTAAGCGTCGGCCGTGTCGATGAAGTTGATGCCAAGCTCAACGGTGCGCCGCAGGACTCTCTTAGCTTCGGTAGGGATCCGTGGGTTCACCCCAGATGCCGGAGCCGGTGAGACGCATGGCACCGAAACCCAGACGGTGAATGGGAAGATCGCCGCCCAGGGTGAAAGTGCCGCTGGCCGCCGCGCTGGAAGTAGAATGGGACATAAAGAGAAAAGAGTGAACGTTTGGTGGTGGCATCTCAATCGCGTCCCGGACCGCGCCGGATGGAACGCGAGTGCCCGCACTAGGTTCGCTCAATACCGCAGCAACGCGGTGACGGGCACGTCGCCGAGCTTGGCGCGTCCCCCAGAAACTCCAGTTCGATCAGAAACAGCACCGCCAGGGATTCGTCCGCCGACCTTTTCGATCAGGCGCAACGCCGCCGCCGCCGTGCCGCCGGTGGCCAGCAGGTCGTCGATGAGAACCACCCGGTCGCCTTTCTCCAGCGCGTCGGCGTGCATTTCCACCACGGCCTCGCCGTATTCCAGCGAGTAGGCGTGGGCTTCGGTCTTGCCGGGCAGCTTGCCCTTTTTGCGCACCGGGATAAACCCCAACCCCATGGCGTACGCCACCGCCGCACCGAAGAGGAATCCCGCGCGCGTCGATCCCCACGATCTTGTTCACCGGACCGCCGGGCAGTGCGCGGCAGATGCCCGCGAAGTTGTCGATGGCCAGCTTGAACGCCGCCGCGTCCGCCAGCAAAGGCATGATATCCTTGAAGATGATGCCCGGCTTGGGGAAATCCGGCACGTCGCGGACGGCGGCGTAAAGCGGGGCGAGATCAAAGGGCGGCGGGGGAATCATGGCGGGGGAAAGAAGGAAGGGGTTGGAAGGCGCCAACTACCGTGGCAACGTTGATCACTACGGGCAAGTGGCGTCCCGGGGCAATGCTATTCGTCGCGGACGGCGGCGCCCACGCGATTTTTCCGAAGGTTCCAGACCGGGTTTTGACTCAACCGGGCTTCGCGCGAGAGTAGGAGGATATGAACCGGATCGAAGAAAAGTTGCGTTCCCTTGGTCACGTCCTGCCGCCACCGCCGAGCGCGGCGGGCAATTACCTGCCGTTCCGACGGTCGGGCAACCTGTTGTACCTCGCTGGTTCGCTGGCCATCGGCGCGGACGGCCAGTTGATCACCGGCAAGGTGGGCGCCGGCAAGACGGTGGAAGAAGGTTACGCCTCGGCGCTGGCGTGCGCGCTCAACCAGCTTGCCGGGGTCAAACTCGCCCTCGGGTCGCTCGATCTGGTGGGCCAGGTGGTCACGGTGAGCGGCTTCGTCAACGCCGCGCCTGATTTCATCGAGGTGCCCGCCGTGATCAACGGGGCTTCGGACCTGCTCGTGGCTCTTTTCGGCGACGCCGGACGGCACGCGCGGGCGGCGGTTGGTGTCGCCACGCTGCCAAAAGGCTCGCTCACCGAAGTCCAGATGGTCGTGGAAGTCGCCGCAGGGAGTTAGCCAACGGGCTGGAACGGTTTACCGTCCGCCGGAGGTTCGCTCAGGATGGAGACGACCGCCGGGAGCGAGTTCGGGGAGGGTGCGGCCCCCGTCCACACCGGACGCGCCACGGTCAGCGCAAGCCACGTTGGAAAGCAGACACAACACGACGGCGAGCAGGATTAAAACAGGTTTCATGACGGGTGCTTGGTTCGATGGAGCGGGCGCAACCGGGGGCGACAAAGCGGGTTGCGCGCTTTATCAGTGAGCCAGCGCGAACCGGATTGCAAGCTTTTGGAGCATGGGCGGTGAAGCGCGCTCCAAGCGCCCGCATCGAATTTAGTGTTTGCTGGCGGTTAAAGTGAGGCGCACCGCTCAAACTCCGCCCCGGTTCTCGCTGCCTTTGGTTTGGACTGCGCGCGACGTGTCGCGCGCAGTCCAAACCAAAGGCAGCCAGAACCGGACTAGACGCGACACGTCGCGGCAGAAGCAAACCCTTGGGCCATCCCTTGTAAACAATCCTGTTCAACGCGCTGATTTCTGCCAAAGTCCGTCGCGTGGACCACGATAAAATCCTGATCGCCCCCTCGCTGCTGGCCGGGGATTTCGCCCGCTTCGGCGAGGAAGCCAAACGACATCGAGGCATGCCGGTGCCGACTGGCTGCACCTCGACGTCATGGACGGCCACTTCGTGGACAACATCTCCTTCGGACCCGCCGACCGTCGCCGCCGTGCGCAAACGTGCAACCTCCACCTGGACGTCCACCTCATGATCACCCACCCGGACCACTATCTGCCCCGGTTTCTGGACGCCGGGGCGCAGTCGGTCCTGGTCCATGTCGAGGCGCCGCACGATGTCAGCAAGACGCTGCGCGGCCATCCGCGAGCGCGGGCTGCCTGGCGGGCGTCGTGATCAATCCGCCGACGCCTTTTGCCGAGGTCGAGCCGTTTCTGGGCGAGATCGACCTGCTGCTCGTCATGACGGTCAATCCCGGCTTTGGCGGCCAGTCGTTCATCCCCGAGACGATGGAAAAAGTCGCCGCCGCCGCGCGGATTCGGGCCGAGCGCGGCCTGAACTTCCACATCGAGGTGGACGGCGGCATCAAGGAAGAAACCGCCGGCATCGCCCACGCCAACGGCGCGAACATCATGGTCGCGGGCACCAGCGTGTTCGGCGCGCCCGACCCGGCGGCGGCGATCCGGCGGCTGCGCGCGGTCTGAGGACGCCGCAGACCACGGTGGAGAATTATCCTCCCTGCCCGACACGTTGCGGAGCCTGGTTTTGGTAAGTGTTGTTGATCGTGTCGAGGATCAGTTGCGCCCCGACGACCCCGTCCGCCTTCAGGTCCATGTTGCCGTCAGGACCGATGACCACCACGGCCAGTTCCTTGCCCGACACCCCGTAAGCGGCCGCGACGGCGGGGCCGTTTTGCGCGATGACGAAGGGAACGTTCGCGGGCACGCGCCCGCCCTGCCCCGTAAAGGCGGCGACGAAGAGGGCCTTCTTTTCGGAGAACTGGAGGTACAAGTCTTGGATGCGCCGCGCTTGTTTGCGCAGGTCGCCGGCGTCAGGCGAGGACGCGATCAGGAGCACGACCGGCTGGCCGCGCAGTTTCTTGAGCGGGTACGCCTTGCCACCCGCGCCTTCCCACGAGAAATCCGGCGCGGGCCGCACCACGGAAGTGGGAGCCTTCCCCACAGCGGGTGTGACGACGGCGGGCGCGGCGTCCACGTCCTTGGATTTTGGGGGTGTCGCCGGGAGGGAGCCGGAGAGAAAAGCCACGCTGGCGGCCGTCGCCAAACAAATTCGGGTAAACCCAAACGCGGGACGCCAAGGCGAACAATCCAAACGAGCCAAGCCGCAGTTACGAGCCAACGTTTGTTTCATATACACATTCAGTTTGAAAAGGACCTTGCGCGTGCTTGCCCGCGAGAGCAACCGGTATCTGGTTCAAGCGGCTTCAAGCCGCCGTCGTTCCAAAGGTAGGGATGGCTCTCCGAGCCGCTCCCATTCTCAGCTTGGCCGGTCTGCCAAGTAGCAAGGGTCGTCCCACCAGCACTGCGGAGACAATGGGGAGCGGCTCGGAGAGCCATCCCTACCCACAGCCATCATTGAGGGATGCTGGTTCCCGGGACCATCCAACCGCCGGTGCCGTCGTTCCCGCTCGTTTCGGTGAAATAGCTCTTCAGAGGCTCGATCAAATGGCTGGGCAACGGGCGCACCTTCTCGTAAATATGCGGGGCGACCGAGCGGCGCGCGTCGCGTACGCGCTGAAAACCATCTCCATCTTCGCGTCGAGATTGTCGATGTAATGCAACGCGCAGGCTTCCGGGCGTCTTCGGGAGCACGGGCGAGCCAAACGCCATTTCGCCGTGGTGGCTCGCGATCAGGTGCAGCAGGTGCAGCCGCACGGACTCCGAAGGCGGGTCCAGCGTCTTCCAACCGGCAAACGCGTCGTCCGCCTTCAGCTGGCGCCAGAGGTTGTTGACGATCTCGATCCCCATGCTGATGTGGCCCAGCAATTCGCCGCGCTCGCATTGCTCCACGCCGAAACCGTCCTCGGGCACATGGTTTTCCCACAGCTTGCCCGAATCGTGGAACAGTACGCCCGCGATCGAGCAAATCGCGGTTGAGCTTCTGGTAAACTCCCGCCAGCGCGCACGCCGCGCGCATCATCTGCGCGGTGTGCTCGACCAGGCCGCCGCGCCGCGCGTGGTGATACGAGCGCGCCGCCGCCGTGCGCCGAAACCGCGCGCCGTTTTCCACCAGAAACATCTCGCACAGGATGCGCAGGCGCGGGTCCACCAGCGATTGCACCGTCTCGACGATGAACTGAAAATCCGCCTCCTGCCGCTCGCGCACCTCCCGCGGCCCCGCCAGCAGCGCCGCCTTTTCGCTGTTGGTCAGCGGCGCGAAAAGTCCAACGCCGCGCATCCAGACCGAAGGTGGCGTGATGGCAGAAATCGCCGGTGATTTCCACGCAATGCCCGCTCTGCAGCGACTGGCAGAGCGGATAAACCGGCGCGTCGGACCAGGCGCGCAAGCATCGCGCGGTCGCGCGCGTCGACGAAATGGATCTCGAAATACGGCTTGCCGTCCTTGGTCGTCTTGGTGGCGATCAGGTTGACTTGAACGTGCGCGACCACCTCGGACACCTCGCCGTTCATGGCGAGCGACTTGAGTTCGCTGAGGGTCAGAGTTTGCGTAGCCATCCTACATGTAGTGTGTTTTTTGCGTTTAGCACAACCTGTGTCACAAGGGAAGGGTAATTTGCCGCCAAAGCCGACAATCGGAGGTTTTACTTACCGGCTGGGTGGAGTGGCGAAGCGGCTGTCGGGAAAAGGATCGGCGTTGTGGCGGCGGTGAATTTCCCGGGAAGTGTACGGGTCGGCTCCGGCCCGCTCGAAGACCGCCATGCCGATCACCCCCACGTTGCCGGTTTCACCGTGGCGCAACGCGGCGTAGGACGCCGGCACGTCACTGAACCGGAAGGCGGCCACTTCACTCTGGCTCTTGCGGAATCCCTCGACGGACAGCGTTTCACCCGGTTCCAGGATATAACCGCGCTTCGCGGTACGAGGCGGCGCGACCGTCGATCACGTCCAGCCCATCCACGGAGAGGACGACTTCCACCGGTAGGGCAGCGTGTTGTGAACGCTCAGGGCATATCGCTGCCCCTTTCTTGCCGATCACGTAGGTGCGCCCCCCCGCCGAAACCAAGGGAAGTCGCCGCGAAACGGCGCGCGTACGTTCAGCGTGACGACACCTCCGCCCACGTAGGCGCGGGCTCCGTCCGCCGGTCCGTCCATCGCGCCGCCGTTCGTCAGGGCGCGCGCCCCCTCCTCATCATTGTAGTACAAGGCCGCGACGGCGGCGGGCACGTTGCCATTCGCGCGCTGGAACGTGGTTTCGGACACCCGCGAGGCGCGGGTTTCCCCGTAGGCCGTACCCAAGCCGGGACGCGTGGCCGGCGGTTGACTAAACGGATCCTCACCTTCGGGCCGCTGGAAGCGGTGGCCCGACTCGTAGGGCGCGCTGCCCGCGTCCGCCGTAATTGTGGAGACCGGCGCGCTATTTTGAACTGGCGCAACCCGCGCAAAAGATGAGGACGAGGAGAATGACCGGCGGGAGGATACGCATGGGAGTAATGGGAGTTGTAGCGGATTACCCGGACGCTGACCAGACATCCCGCGCTGTTTTCATGTTGTTCAAGTGTGCTGGCGCGACGATGGACCATGACCACGCGGTATCGGATCAATTCGCCCGGACGGCGAATCCACGTTAATCGAACCGGCCAGACCCCAACACCGCTTCGATTGATTTGCGTTGGTTCACGGCTTGGGGGCTTCCACCCGCCGGGTACTTTCAGGATGCGGCCTCCGGGCCGAGGGCTTCTCACGTGCAACCCGCCGCGCCACGCGTACTTTATAACTTCTATGAAACCATTATCACCACTGCTCGCCGCCGCCGTTTTCCTTCTGGCCGTTGATGGGGGAGTCCGTGTTCCCGTCGCCAAGGCCGAGGGCGGACAGGATTATGAAGCCGCCAAACGTGGCGCGGCCGACGCGAAAGCCGGCAAGTACGACGCGGCGATCAAGGATTTCGACGAGGCAATCCACCTGGATCCGGACAACGCCGAGAATTACCGCAACCGTGGCATTGTTTACAACCGCAAGGGGGATCCCGCCCACGCCATCGAGAGTTTCACGGAAGCGCTTGAAGCGCTCGTCGGATGATGTCCCGAGCCATTCCGGTCGTGGCAACGCGCGCTTGGCAAAGGGGGATTTCAAGGGCGCGCTCGAGGATTTTGACGCGGTGATCGCCGCAAAACCGGCGGACGTGGAGGCCCATCGTCTGCGGGCTTACGCCTATCCCAAGACCGACCAGTACGACAAGGCGATCCAGGACTACGACGCCGTGCTCAAAGCCAAGCCGAACGATCTTGCCGCGTTGGGTCGGCGCGCCGCGGCTTATTTGAAGTTGAACCAAACCGCCAAGGCGATCGACGACTACACGGCGATGATCCAGGCCAAACCGGACGATGTCACGGCCTACCGCGACCGCGCGAACGCCCCGCCGCCGAAAAGAAATACGCCGAGGCGCTGAACGATTGGAACGAAGTCATCAAGCGCACCCCCGAGGACGCCGCGTCTTATTACCGGCGCGGCACGGTTTACATGGCGATGAACGAGTATCCGAAGGCGATCGCCGACTTCAACGTGGCGCTGGAAAAGGACCCGGCAACGAGGGTGCCCTGCAGCAGCGGACCTACGCGTATTCCAAAACCGGTGACGCCACAAACTCATCGCGCAATACAGCGACACCATCAAAGCCAAACCGGACGACGCCGAGGCTTATCTGCAACGCGGCTCCTCCTATCTGACGAACAACGAGCTTGACCCGGCGTTGGGCGACTTCAGCAAGGCGGTCGAGTTGCTGCCCAAGGACCCGCGTCCGTTGCGCCAGCGGGCGTATGTTTACGTGAAGAAAACAGACTGGCAGAAAGCCCTGGCCGACTACAACGCGTTGATTCAGATGAAGCCGGATGACGCGCAGGCTTACAAGTTCCGGGGTTTTGTGTACTCCAACCTCACGCAGGCTGACCAGGCGATGGCGGACTACGACAAGGCCATTCAACTAAACCCCTCCGAGTCTTACACCTACCTGAGCCGCGGCAACCTCTTCATCTTCAAGAATGATCCGGACAAAGCCAGGGCGGACTTCCAGAAGGTGATGGAACTCAACACCGATCCGGCACAGGTCAAACAGGCGCAGGATAAGCTCGCGCAGATGAAGTGAGGTGGTTTGTCTTGGGGCGTCGGCATCAAACGTTACACCCGTGACGGTTCGGACGGGTTTGCCCGGCCTCTTAGTCCCGGGGGGACGCCGGAAATTAGCCGGTGGCGCGAGCCACCGGAACAGACAAAAAGGTCCATAGCCCAGGAGGGGCCGAGCACAGGAACGTTCCTGGTTCATTGCACGACCCACCTACTTGCGGTCTGCCTTGGCTCAGCCCCTCCGGGGCTAGGATCATCCAACGGTACCGGTGGCTTGCGCCACCGGCTCACTTCCGACGTCCCTCCGGGACTAAGAAACAACTCTCGCGCGGGTAAGGCGGGTGTGGCATTCAGTGCCAATCCGTTTAATTAGAAGAGGCTCCCGGAAACTACCCTGGGGCGCACGCATCCTACCCGCGTCGGCGGGTTGCTCCGCAACACCACCGCCGCATCGCGCAAGTCGCTTCCATAAGTTGTAGTCTGGACGGGCGCGGAGGATGGTGTTTCACCATGATCCATCCCGGTTCAACGGTGAGTTGTCCACCTGGGTCCACACTTGCCGGTGTTCGTCCCGAGCAGGTCGCGGCGCGCTGCCACGCGCTCGGATTGCCCGGCATGGTTTGGCTGGACAGCGCTGTCGCCGGGGATGCCGCCCAGTCTCTAGTTGCCGCTTGTCCCCAAAAAGTAATCGCCGGCCACCCGCGGGATTGGCGCGAACTGGAAGCCGGTTTGCAAGCGTTTCGCGCCGGGCACCCAGGTGGCGCGGTGGTCGGATGGGTGGAGTACGAAGGCGCGTTCCGCTTCGGCTTCTATCCTCAACCGCTCTTGTTTGATCACGGAACGGCGCGCTGGCATCAACCCGGCGGCGCGCCGGAGTGGCTGGAAGACAACGCGAAATGGACCTCGCGTCCCCCCGTCTGGAACGGGTGTCTGCGGTTCGTTTCAGAGACGACGGCGCAACAGTTCTGCCGGAAAGTGGCCTCCGCCCAGGAACACATCGCGGCCGGAAACATCTACCAGGTAAATCTCGCGCATCGGCTGAATGCGTCCTGGCCCGCGAGGGGCGACGCCTTCGCCCTCTACCTGGATTTGCGGAAAGTATCCCCCGCGCCGCAGTCGGCTTTTTTGGAACTGGCTCAGGGTCGCACCATCCTGTGCTCCTCGCCGGAGGAGTTCCTGGTTTTTCAAGGGCCGGATGTTCGCACCCGGCCGATCAAAGGCACGCGGCCGCGCGGCGGTTCGCGGCAGGCGGACCTCGCCGCCGCCAATGACCTCGTCGGCTCTGAAAAAGAACGCGCCGAACTGCTCATGATCACCGACTTGTTGCGGAACGACCTCGGACAATTTTGCGACTTTGGCAGCGTTCGGGTGCGGGAACTCTTCAAGGTTGAGTGGTTTGCCCAGGTGATCCACCTCGTCTCGACCATTGAGGGCCGGCTGCGCGCCGGGGTATCGCACGCCGCCGCGCTGCAGATGTGCCTGCCGGGAGGTTCCATCACGGGAGCTCCCAAACGACGCGCGCGCGAGGTGATCGCGGAACTGGAAGCAGGACCGCGGGGAATCTACACGGGCAGCATCGGGGTGTTCCTGGGACGGGAGCAAAGCCGGTTCAACATCGCGATTCGCACATTGGTGATCGAGCGGGACCAAGCGTATTTCCACGTTGGCGCGGGGATCGTGGCGGATTCCGTCCCCATGCGGGAGTGGGAGGAAACACTCCACAAAGCGGCGGGCATCCTGCGGGCGGCGGCTCCGGCACCGTCGCCCCCTTCCCCTCAGCGCCCGCGCTTGGCGGCGGCGGGGGCGTTGCCGCCCGCGGGCGGGTTGAAGGCCGGCGCGCCCGCGAAAGGCGCCGTGCTCCCCGCCGTCGGCGCGCCGCTCCCCGCGAAGGCCCCCGTCGTCGTGCCATTGCCGCCCACGGTGGCGTAGTTGCGCGTGTCCGCGAAGACGCTCAGCGGCTGGGTGCCCGTCACGGTGACGGTCACCCCGTTGTTGAGGGTCACCGTGCGCGAGGCCAGCACGCCCGTGCCCGCGCCCGTGTTCAGCGTCGTCTCGTCCTGGAAGACCACGCTGCCGTTGCCCCCCACGCTCCCCCCGTAGAGCTGCAACTGCGTGTTGGAGGACAACGTCGAGCCGCCGATCAGCAGGCTGCCGTTGGGGCCAGCCGCCCGGATGCGCAAGGCGTCGGCCTGCACCGTGGCGCTGGCGACGCGCACGGTGGAGTCCCGCGCGGGAGCGTCGTTGGCCGTGTCGATGAGCACGCTGCTGCCCGCCCCAGAGGCCCGCACCACGGAGCTGTCCACCACGATGTTGGCCCCGTTGGTCTTGAGCACCACCGTGCCGCCCGCCCCGGGCGAGGAGGCCTGGATCAGCGCCAGCAACTGCGAGGAGTTCTGCACCGTGATGCCCGCCCCGCCCGTGCGCGCGCTGCTCACCGTGATCCGCCCCCCCGCCTTGCTCGCGGCCACGCGGCTGATGGAGCCGTCGTCGCTGGCGATCAACCTGGAGTTGTCGATGAGCACCGCCGGCGCCGGGGGCGGGCTGCCGGAAGGGTCCGGCCCGCTCTGCGTGTCGGTGGAGACCACGCTGATCGTCCCGCCCGTGGCGCCGAAGGTGTCGCCGCCGTTCGCGCCGGTTGTGGCGATGAGCATGGCGCCCGAGAGCTGGATGGCGGGCAGCGTCACGTCCACGCTATTACTGGTGAGGTTGATCACACCGCCGTTGCCACCCGGAGGATCGGTCACCGCGTTGTCTCCCCCGTTCACCCCGAGGAGCGTGAACTGGCTCCCGGTGCCGAGCAGGTTGATCGGGCCGTCGGCGACCAGGGTGATGGTTCCGCCGTCGCCCGGGGTTCCCGCGCCGAAGAGGATCGAGCCGCCGTAAGCCGTGGCCGTCGTGTTGAGCATCCCGATGCCACCACCGGTCGAGGTCAGGGTGATCGAGCCCCCGTTGCCGCCCGTGCCTCCGGGGGGGGTACTGGGGATCACACTTGGAAAATTCAAGGTGCCGCCGTCCGCCGTCATCGTGATTCCGCCCACGCTGATGCCCGCGCCGCCGACCGTGTTGTTCAGGGCAATGGATCCGCCCGCGCCACCGGTGCCGCCCACGCCGCCGTTCACACCGCCGCCGGTGGCAGAGAAGTTCGTGGTGCCGGCGAGGGTGATGCCGTTGGCGGCTCGCACCGTGATGGCGTTGCCGTTGCCGCCCACACCCGTGAACACCGCCCCGCCGTCCGCGAAGAACGAGGCGTCCGTCAGCGTGGCGGCACCGCTGGTGGCCGTGACCGAGATCGTCCCGCCGTTGCCGCCGGTCGCCGTGCCCGCGTTGCTGTTGCCCGCCGCCGCCGCGAAGCTCGGCGAACCGCTCAGGTTCACGTCGCCCCCCGCCCGCAAGGTGACCGAGCCACCGCTGCCCGTGGTGCTGAGATTGTCACCGTTAACGTCCCCGCCCACGGCGTTGAACAAGCCGCCCGAGAGCGTCAGCGTCGAACCCGCCCGCAGGGTGATGGCGCCGCCGTTGCCACCGACTGCGGTGACGGGTGAAGGTGGCGGCATGGTGACACTGCTGTTGTCAAAGGCGCCGCCCAACGCGCGGATGATCGCGTTGGTGCCTGTCACGGGGCCGTTGGAACGCAGCAGCACCACGCCGCCGTTGCCACCCGTCGCGGTGGCGGCACCGGTGGAGTCGGTCTCCGTGACGCCGCCGCCGTTGGCGGCGACCGTGTCGTTACCCTCGCCGTAGGCGTTGACGGCGAGGGTGGGCAACGGCTGGCCCGCGAACGAGTTGGTGTAAATCGTCAGCGAGCCGCCCGCGCCCGCCACGCCGCCAGCGGCGGCCGCATTGAGACTGATGCCGTTGAGATTGGCGAACGGCAGGTTGGCCGAGGAGCCCAGGCTGACGTCGTTGGTGAGGTTGACCTGCAACTGTCGGCCACCAAGCGCGGCGTTGCCCTCGAAGCCGT
>CAWCJJ010000035.1:0-36332 GCA_963795895.1 uncultured bacterium | reverse complement strand
TCACTGCGAAATCGCGAGGTCGAGCGCGGGCGGATGGAGGGATCGTGAACGGAACCCAACCCGCCTCCGCGATGCTCAAGGCGCGAGGCCCGCCTTCGCGCCGGTTCCGGGATGCTCCCGGAAAAACTTCACGATCCACTCCGATTCCCCCGGCGCCATGGAGTGACCGCCGTCGTAGAGGAAAGTCACCAGCGGCGTACCGCCTTTCGAGGGGTAAAACGTCCCCGCGACGCCCTCCCACGGGACGCCGGCCACCTCACAGCCGTTGATCTTTTTGACCGCCTCGATCATCGCCTGCTGCCACTCGAACTTGACGGTCCGATCCTCGCGTCCGCCCAGGATGATCGCGGGTTTAGAGGTGAGTTCCGCCACGTACCTGGCTGCTCCCGAGCAGGGCGCCACCGCGGCGAACACCTCTGGCCGCGCGCGCCAGAGCAGGTAGGTGAACCCCGCTCCGTTGGAATGTCCCGCGCAGTAAACGCGGGCGGGGTCCACGGGATGATCCTGTTTGAGCCGCGCGAGCAGCGCGTCGAAAAAACGCAGGTCGCGGTCATCCTGCCCGCCGGGGGCGCTTTGCCAGCCGGGCAGCTTGCCGTCGGTGTCGGAGACGAGGCCGGGCGTGGGGAGTCCCTGCGGGTAAACGGAGATGGCCCCGGACCACCGGCGATCGATCTCGAAAGTGTTTGCCGCGCCGCGCGAGCCGCCGCCGTGCCCGTGGAACACGAACACCAGCGGCAACGGTTTGCCGGGAGTGGACGAGGGCGGCGCATAGACGAGCGCCGAACGCGGGACGCCATCAACGGTAAGCGTCAGGGTGGAAAGTTCCGGGTTGCCTTCCCCTCTCGAGGTGCCGACGACCGAAGCGCTGAGGAACAGAAGGGTGACGAGACGCGGGAGGTTCATCGGCGAAAGCTTACCTGCGGACCTGCTCGGATGCCACGGGAGATTGAGCGGTCTGGTCTAGGTTCCGAGGCGGCGGCAAGCCCACCGGTCAAGTTCCCCGCGACGTGTCGCGTCCGCTCTGGTTCTGCTTCTGGTTGCCTTTGGTTTGGACTGCGCCGCGACGTGTCGCCGCTTTGCTCGGACAGCGACGTGTCGCGTTGTTCTAACTATCCAGCGAAGCCGGTTCGATCAATGGCGGCTTCGCCGGAGGGAAGGAGCGCGACAGGTCGCGGGCGGAAAAGCGGCGACGCGTCGCGGCGCAGTCCAAACCAATGGCAAAAAGGCAATCAGAATCAGACGCGACACGTCGCGCGGACTCGGATTGTGGGGTTAGTCAAAGGAATAGCCACCAAAGTAAATCTGGTCAGGCTTGCCGTCCTGGTAGGTGATGACGTAAACGCCCGGACCGCGATCCACACTCTCAAGGACAGATTCATCGGCTTCCTTGTGGTCGTAGGTCGCCAGTTGCAACGCCGAGGCGATGGAGGCGGGCACGCACAAAAGGGTGGCGCCCGTATCCACCAAAGCTTCCACTTCCACGGGGAGCAGGTCTGGGTAGCGGGCATTGCGGAGAGTGAGCAGGGCAAAGGTTAAATCCATCGACAAGCGAGAACAATACGGACTGGGTCAAAGCGCAAGCAGCCGAATATATCCAAGGTGAGGGGGCACGGCTGAGCGTACTTGCCTGGACGTGCGATGATACGAGACGGTTCCATCCACGCCTTCGAAACAGCGGAGCCGCTTCGCTGAGACACTGAGCACGGCATCGCGGGTGGTATATCCTCCGGGGTGCTCGCCGTTGCCCTCCCAGTGCTGGACGAGAACACCATCTCTGAGCTTCCAAGCGCCGGTATCTAGCAGGCAATCCCAAGTGGGGCGAGGATGGTCCACGGCGTGAAACGTCCGCGTGCAAAGAAAACGCCCGTCGGCGCGAAATTCCATCGTGATGTCGATGAGGCAGACACCCCGCGCGTCGGCACCCTTCATCTGCAGCGTCCAGCGACCGAGTAGGCGATGCCGTAGCTTTGCCGCATAATGGGAGCTGATAGACGCGCTATCAACTCGGGTGGGGTAAAGGATTACCACGGCAAGCACGCAAACGGAGAGGATCTGAAAAGCTGATTTCACGGGAGATGAGTGCCGCCTCGCAGGAATTATGCATCCCGCGCGGCATCATCATAAGCCGCAAGCGTCCGTTTGGTTGCAACCATGCGCCACGCGCGCTCGATCAATGGTCGCAGTGTCGCCAGCTCCACCGTCAGAAGATTCACCAGCACCAAGGGATGCTCCTGGTAATGCGCCGTCACAAAGAACGCGTCGGACGCGTTCTCCAGAAGGCGCGCGCGCTCGGCGGGTTCAACCTTCAAAACCAGAGTCTCCTCGTCCTCGCGCAACCGACCCAGAAAATTGCGGCCAAAATGCAGGGACGGGCCACCGTACGCCCGCTCCTTCGGTGACACCGGGCAAAGCCAGCGCGATTTGCCGAATCTGATCATAGCTCACCGCCATGGGTTCAATCGATCAAGCCCACCACTCAGCATCACTCCAACCGCCCGGGGCGCCCGGTGGTCAACGAAACTGCGCCAGCACCCGCACGTCGCTCTCCACCAGCATCCGCACGTCCGGCAAGCCGCTCAGGATCATCGCCAGCCGGTCCAACCCGAAGCCGAACGCAAAACCCGTGCAACTCTTCCGTGTCATAGGCGTTGTCGCCCCGCGCCTTGTTGATCGCCTGGAACACGGCGGGATCCACCATGCCGCAACCGGCGATTTCCAGCCACTCCGCGCCGCTCTTCAACGCCGCCGATTTCACGTCGATCTCGTAGCTCGGCTCCGTGAACGGGAAGAAATGCGGACGAAACCGGCACACCGTGTCCGGCCCGAACAACTCGCGCAAAAAAAACTCCAGCGTCCCCTTCAAATCCGCCAGCGACACATCCTTGTCCACGTACAGCCCTTCGAGCTGGTTGAACTGCGCCAAATGCGTCGCGTCCACCTCGTCGCGCCGGTACGCCGCGCCCGGGCGCGATGATCCGGATCGGCGGACGCCGCGTTTCCATCGTGCGCACCTGCACGCTGGACGTGTGGGTGCGCAGCAGCCGCCCGTCCGGCAGATAAAATGTGTCCTGCTCGTTGCGCGCCGGGTGGTCGGCCGGGGTGTTCAGCGCGTCGAAACAATGCCATTCGTCCTCGACGTCCGGGCCGTCGGCCAGCGCGAAGCCCATGCGCCGGAAGATTTGCACGGTGCGATCCAGCATCTGGGTCAGCGGATGCAGGCTGCCGATGGGCAGCGGCGCGGTGCCCGGGCAAGGTGAGGTCGATGCCCGCCAGCGCGGCGGACTCCTCCTTCGCGGCGAAGCTCTTCGTCTTCTCCTCGAAGGCGGCGGTCAGCCCCTGGCGGATTTCGTTGAGGCGCTTGCCCACGGCGGGACGCTCCGCCTTGGCGACGCTCTTCATCGTTTCGCCCAGTTGGGCCAGGGTCCCCTGGCGTCCGAAGTGCTTGATGCGCGCGGCTTCGAGCGAGGCGGCGTCCGTGGCGGCGGCGAGGTCGGCGCGCGCCTGCCGGTCGAGTTCTTCGATGTTTTGAATGAAAGGATTACTCACGGGGCGGAGCTTATCCGCAAATGGACGCGGATACAGAAGGATTTACAAAACGACAAAGCCGCCGACCCGTTCCCGGGCGGCGGCGCGACAAACAAACAGACCGTTCCCCGGGCTAATCCGGCGGAACTCAGGCGGCCACGGCGGGAGCCGGGGCCGTCTTGCCCTTCAGAGCCTCGACCGCCCGGGCCACGATGGCCTGGAACGCGGTTTCGTCCGTGATGGCCATGTCCGAAAGGATCTTGCGGTCCAACTCGATCCCGGCGGCTTTTACCCCTTCCATGAAACGGCTGTACGTGATCCCCTGGGCGCGGACGGCGGCGTTGACACGCGCGATCCACAGCATTCGGAAGTTGCGCTTGCGCGTCTTGCGATCCCGGTAAGACCAGTATTTGGCCTTGGTCGTCGCGTCCTTGGCGTAGCGGAACAGCTTGGAACGGCGGCCGCGGTATCCTTTGGCTTGATCGAGCACGCGTTTGCGGCGCTCGCGGCTGGCGGGTGAATTAGTGGCTCTTGGCATGACGGAAAAATCCTCACCGGTGTTAAAACACACGGGGCTGGTCTTCTTTTATCTAGCTGCGAAGACGGACCTGACAAGCCGAACGGCAGGCAATCCATCACGCGGTTCATGTCCGTCTTGTCAACGAGCGTGCTCTTGGCGAGGTGGCGTTTGCGCTTGGCGCTCTTGCAGGCGAGCAAGTGGCGCTTGGAGGCATGCTGGCGTAGGATCTTCCCCGT
Source organism: uncultured bacterium (assembly GCA_963795895.1). GTDB lineage: Bacteria > Verrucomicrobiota > Verrucomicrobiia > Chthoniobacterales > SZAS-18 > CAWCJJ01. The sequence continues at coordinate 32,051 of CAWCJJ010000035.1, read as the reverse complement.
GCCAGTGATCTTGAACCGTTTGGCGACGGACTTCTTAGTTTTACGACGGGCAACGGCTTTTGGCATAGGGGCGACAACGATGTCCGCTTTTGACAAAAGCTCAAATTCTTTTTTCTTCGATTCATGCCGGACAAAATCGCACTCCTCTTTTCGGGCCAGGGCGCCCAGGCCGTCGGCATGGGCCGCGACCTCTGCGCCCATTCCCCCGCCGCCGCCGCGATCTTCCAGCGCGCCGACTCCATTCTCAACCGTCCGCTCGGCAAGCTCGCCTTCGAGGGGCCGCTCGAGGAGCTGACCCTCACCAGCAACTGCCAGCCCGCGCTTTACGTCCACGGACTCGCCGCCCTCGCCGCCTTGCAGCGGGAAGTTGGCGAGTTTCCCGTCACCGGCACGGCGGGATTGTCGCTGGGGGAATTCACCGCGCACGCCGCCGCCGGCACCTTTGATTTTGACACCGGTCTGCGGCTCGTGGAGGCGCGCGGACGCTTCATGGAGGAGGCTTGCCAAGCGAGCAGCGGCGCGATGGCCGCGCTCATCGGCGCGGAGGAAAACGTGGCGCGCCAGCTCGCCGCCGAGACCGATGTCGATGTCGCGAACCTGAATTGCCCCGGCCAGATCGTGCTCTCGGGCGAGGCGGAACGCATCACCCTCGCCGTGTCGATGGCGAAGGCGGCGGGCGTCCGCAAAGCCACGTTGCTCAACGTGGCCGGCGCGTACCATTCCCGGCTGATGGACCCGGCTTACCTCAAGCTGGGCGCGGAGTTACTGCGCACCATCCTGCGCGAGCCGACCTTCCCGGTGGTGTCCAACATCGACGCCGCGCCCGCGCGCGGGTTCGACGAAATCCGCCGCACGCTCACCGAGCAGGTCACCGGCACGGTGCGCTGGACCCAGTCCGTGGAATATTTGATCGACGAACTGGGCTGCAACCTGTTCCTCGAACTCGGACCGGGCGAGGTGCTCGCGGGTTTGCTGAACCGGATCCGCAAAGGCACCGAGATTTATTCCGTGGGTGACGGCCCGTCCCTCGCGCGCGCGGTGGAACGATTGAAACGGGGGTCGTGAGCGGACGCGCGGCCACGCGGGATAAACACCCAGTTTGCCCGCCTCGCACGATTTGGTTTATCCGATGCAGATTGCTTTTCGATCCTGGCCTTCCCTCGCCACGCCTTCGCTGTTGGGGACCGGCCTCCTCTTCCTCATCACCGGCTGCGGCGGCGCCAAACCCGACGCCGCGCCGCCGAAGCCGCCGCCCCGCGTGGTCATCACGGCTCCTGTCCTGACGCGTGACGCGCCGCGCTACCTCGACGAAATCGGCACCTGCGCCGCCACGGAGAGCGTCGCCGTGCAGGCGCAGGTTTCCGGTCAGATCACCCAGCGGAACTTCGCGGACGGCGCGGACGTGAAGAAAGGGGACCTGCTTTTCACCATTGATCCCCGCCCCTACCAGGCGGCGTTGGACCAAGCCGAGGGCGCGCTGGCGCAGAACCGGGCGCAACTTAACCTCGACAACATCAATTTGCGGCGCGTTACCGACTTGCAGAAAAAGCAGGTCGTCACCCCGCAGGACCTCGACACCGCGCAAACCAACGTCGCGACCGATCAGGCCAAGATTCAGAGCGCCGAGGGCGCGGTGGCCCAGGCGCGGGTTAACCTGGAGTATTGCTCCATCCGCTCGCCGCTGGATGGTCGGGCCGGTTTGCGACAGGTGGACGTCGGCAACATCGTCAGCGCGAACAGCGCCTCCGCCGTGCTGCTGACCATCCAGAAGCTGGACCCGATCTACACGGATTTCACCATCTCGGAAAGCGATCTCCCGGAAGTCCGCGAGTACCAGGCCAAGGGCAAGCTCAAGGTGCAAACCGACCTGCCCGACGACAACCAGCCGCCGCGCGAAGGCGACCTGTATTTCCTGGACAACGCCGTGGCGGCGGGCGCGGGCACGATCAAGGCGCGCGGCGTCACCCCGAACGCCGATCACCTGTTGCTGCCGGGTTCGTTTGTGAAGGTGCGGCTCGTGCTGGACATCATCAAGGGCGCCAAACTGGTGCCGGGACAAGCGGTGCAGGTCAGCCAGGCGGGACCCTTCGTGTTTGTGGTGAAGGGCGACAACACCCTGGAGCAACGTCCCGTGAAGCCCGGCCAGCGACAGGGCGATCTGGTGGTGATCGAGGAAGGCTTGAAGGATGGCGAGAACGTGGTGGTCAGCGGCCAACTCGCGCTGGCCCCGCAGATGAAAGTCAACCCGCAGCCATTGCAACCCCCTGTCGGCGGTGGCACCGGCGCCAAGAGCTTGCCATGAAGCAACCCCCGCGGCGCAGCGGCTCGTACCAAAGGTAGGGATGGCTCTCCGAGCCGCTCCCCATTGTCTCTGGAGTTAGTGGACGACCCCTCGAATAACGGAAACTAGCCAATCTGATAATGGGAGCGGCTCGGAGAGCCATCCCTACCTTTGGTACGACAGCGGGCAAGCCCGCTTGAGTAGAATCCACCCACGAGTTTTCTCTTTTCCCATGGCCGAAAATCCTCCTCCCGCCGAGAGCGCCAGCCTCCAGACCGTCAAGCCGGAAAACACCCCCGGCGGCAAGCTCGTCCAGCGCAGCGGCGGTCTGTCCACGCCCTTCGTCAACCGGCCCGTCATGACGGTGCTGCTCTCGATCTCGATCATCGCCTTCGGGATCCTCACCTACCGGCTGCTTTCCGTGAACGACCTCCCGGCGGTGGACTACCCGGTGATCAACGTTTCCTGTTCCTACCCCGGGGCCAGCCCCGAGACGATGGCCAACAACATCGCCACGCCGCTGGAGAAACAGTTCATGCAGATCCCGGGCATGTCGCTGGTCACCAGCGCCAGCACGCAGGCCAACACGTCGCTGACCCTGCAGTTCGACCTCAGCAAAACCCTGCCGGACGCCGCCACCGACGTGCAGGCCGCCATCCAGCGCGCCACGGGCCAGCTTCCCACCGATCTGCCCAGCCCGCCCACCTTCACCAAAACCAACCCCAACGACCAGGCCATCATCCTCCTGGGACTGGTCACGGACACCCTCACCGACGGCGACCTCTACAAATACGCCAACAGCGTCGTCGCGCAGCAGATCTCCATTCTACCCGGCGTTAGCCAGGTGCAGGTCTATGGCGTGAAAAGCGCCATCCGCGTCAAGGCGGACCCCGCCGCGCTCGTCAACCGCGGCCTTACGATGGACGACCTTTCCAACGGCATCAAAGCCGGGACGGCCTACTCCGGCGCGGGCCAGTTCGACGGCGCGCACCGCACCTTCGTCCTCCAGCCGCAACGGACAGCTCGAGACCTCCGACGGCTACCGGCACCTCATCGATCGCCCGGGGCCGCGACGGCTCGCCCATCTTCCTCAAGGACGTGGCCACCGTCACGGACAGTTTGCAGGACGAGCGGCAGTCGCGCCGGTTCTGGGTGCGCGACCTTAACCACCAGCCCGGCGCGACGGTGGTCCTGGCCGTGTCGCGCCAGGCCGGTTCCAACGCCGTCGAGGTGGCGAAATCCGTCAAGACGCTCATGCCTTCCCTCAGCGCGGGTCTGCCGGGATCCATCAAACTGCTGTCGGTGTTCGACCGTTCACAGACCATCGTTAGCTCGGTGAACGACGTGCAGACGACGCTCTTCATCGCCTTCGTTTTGGTGGTGATGGTGATCTTCCTTTTCCTCGGGCGCGCGGCGGACACGCTCATCCCCGCCGTGGCCCTGCCGCTGTCGCTGCTGCTCACGTTCGTCGCCATGTACTTGCTGGGTTACAGCGTCAACAACCTGACGCTGATGGCGCTCACCCTCGCCATCGGGTTCCTGGTCGATGACGCCGTGGTGTTCCTCGAAAACGTCGTGCGCCGCGCCGAGGCGGGCGAGACGATCCTGCAGGCCACCATCAACAGCGCGGGCGAAATTTCCTTCACCATCCTCTCGATGACGCTCTCCCTCGCGGCGGTGTTCATCCCGCTGGTGTTCCTGCCGGGTTTGCTGGGCCGCATTTTCCGCGAGTTTTCCATCACGATCATCGTGGCCATCTTCGCCTCGGGCCTGGTCTCGCTAACGGTGACTCCGCTGATGTGCGCGCGCGTCCTTTCCGAGCGCGGACCGGGCACAAAGAAGAAGTTCATTGAACGAAAGGTGGGGGACTTCCTCACGTGGGTGGTGGGCTTGTACGGGCGCTCGCTGGATTGGTTTCTCAACGCGAGTTGGCTGACGGCCATCATCTACGCGGCGTGCATTTTCGGGATTTACTTCTTCTGGAAAGCCATTCCCTTCAGCCTGCTCCCGGCGGGGGACAGCGGGTTCGTGCGCGGCGTGTTCATCGCGCAGGAAGGCAGTTCGCCCGAGCAAATGCGCGCCTACCAGGCACAGGTCAACGAGGCGCTCAAGAAGAACCCGGCGGTGGCCCAATACTTTACGATCGCGGCGCTTTCGGGCCGCACCTCCAGTTCGCAGGCCCTGGTGCTGCTCTTCTTGAAGGACGTGAAACAACGCGCGCCGATCGAAACCGTGATCGGCCAGATTACGGCGGACCTGAACAAGATTCCCGGCATCATCGCGCTGCTCCAACCCAGTCCCGTGTTGCAGATTAACATCGGCGCGACCAACCAGAATTCGGGCCGCTACGCCTACACGCTCAGCGGCATCAATTCGGAGGAAGTCTATGCCGCCGGCGCGAAGCTGGTCGCGAAGATGCGGCAGTTTCCGGGGTTCGCCTCCGTGCAGTCCGACTTCTTCAACCACACGCCCAACCTGGACATTAACATCGCGCGCGACCGCGCAAGTTTGTACGGCGTTTCCACGGCGAAGATCGAAAGTCTGCTGCGGAGCGCGTACTCTGAAAACTACGCCTACCTCATCAAACAGAGCGACGATCAGTACCAGGTGATCCTGGAGACTAACAACGACGCGCGCGAACATCCCGAGGACCTCGACCAGCTTTACGTCAAGGCGGACAACAACCAGACGCTGGTGCCGTTGCGCGCCATCACCGACCGCAAGCAAACGGTGGGGCTGCAAGCGGTGAACCACTACAACCAGTTCACGAGCGTCACGATCAACTACAACCTGAAACCCGGCGTGGCCGACAGCCAGGCGAACGGGTTCATCGAAAAGGCCTCGCGCGAAGTGCTGGCGGAAACGCCGGCGGTGCAAGGGACCTTCCAAGGGGAGGCGCTGGTGTTCGCGCAGTTGGTGAGTTCATTGATCCCGCTGTTCATCGGCGCAGTGTTCGTCATGTACATCATCCTCGGGATTTTGTACGAGAGTTACATCCACCCGATTACGGTGTTATCGACGCTGCCACCGGCCATCGTGGGCGGACTGGCGACGCTCTGGATTTTCCATTCGACGCTCTCGCTTTACAGCATCATCGGGTTGTTCTTGCTGTTGGGCATCGTGAAGAAGAACGGCATCATGATCGTGGATTTCGCCTTGCAACGTTTGGACGAGGGGTTGGACCGCCGCGCGGCGATCCACGAGGCGAGCGTGGAGCGTTTTCGCCCGATCATGATGACGACGCTGGCGGCCCTGATGGGCGCGGTGCCGCTGGCGTTGGGCTACGGCGCGGACGGCAGTTCGCGGCGTCCGCTGGGGTTGGTGATCGTGGGCGGATTGGTGGTGTCGCAGTTAATCACGCTGTACGTGACGCCGGTGATTTACCTGTGGCTGGAGTGGTTCCAGGAGAACGTGCTGGACCGGGTGCCTTTCCTGCGGAGTTCGCACACGGGCAAGCATGAGGAGGGGAAGGGCGGGGCGGATCATCCGGCGGCGGGTGGGGCGCGGCAGCCGGTGCCGGCGGTGGCGTAGGTAACGATCGACGGAGACGACCAACCGCCTTTCTCCGCACCGAAGGTGCAGCCTCATCACAGCCTGGGGGCAACGCCCCAGGTATGGGTTGGTAGGGGGTCTAGCGCTGAAGGCGCGATTCAAAGGCCGCCTGTTGGACGGGTACGTTGGTCCTCCAAAGCATGCCCGGATTGAAACGCGCCTTCAGCGCTGAATACAATACTATTGTATTCCTGGGGCGTTGCCCCAGGCTGTTATGAGGCTGCACCTTTGGTGCGAAAGGCGGGCCGCGTTGAGGCTGATGCCCGTCATCCAAAAATGCTTACTTCCCCCCAAAGAAAAACCACAGCACGAAGCCAATCGCCCCCGCGCCAACCACCGTTACAATAATTTGGGCGGTATCCATTGTGGTTCAACTCCGTTTCATCTTGAAGCGCCGCAGACGCAAAGCGTTGGTCACCACGCTAACGCTGGAAAGCGCCATCGCCGCCGAGGCGAACACCGGACTCAACAACCAGCCCGTGAACGGATACAACGCGCCCGCCGCGATCGGGATGCCCAGCACGTTGTAAACAAACGCGAAGAAAAGGTTCTGCTGGATGTTGCGCACCGTCGCCCGCGAAACGCGATGCCGTCGGCCACGCCGCCGAGGTCGCCGCGCACCAGCGTGATGTCCGCCGCCTCGATCGCCACGTCCGTGCCCGCGCCCATGGCGATGCCCACGTCCGCCTGCGCCGAGCGCGGGCGCGTCGTTGATGCCGTCCCCGACCATCGCCACCGTCTTTGCCCCTCTCTTGCAGCGCTTTGATCTCCGTCGCTTTTCCCCTCCGGCGCACCTCCGCCAGCACTTGCGTAATCCCAACCTGCCCCGCGATAATTTCCGCTGTCCGGCGATTATCCCCGGTGAGCATCACCACTTCCAATCCCATCCCGCGCAGACGTCGCATAGCCGCGCGCGAACCCTCCTTGATCGGGTCCGCCACGGCGATCAATCCCGCCGCCTTGCCGTCCACGGCGACAAACATCGGCGTCTTCCCCTCGCCGGCCAGGCGCGCCGCCGTCTGTTCGTCGGGTTCGACCCCCGCTCGCGCAACAGCCGGGCGTTGCCGATCAAAACCGCGCGCCCGTCCACCGTGGCCTCAATCCCCTGGCCCGGCCACCGCCTGGAAATTACCCGGCCGCGCGAGCGCGATCCCGCGCTCGTCCGCCGAACGCACGATGGCTCCACCCAGCGGATGCTCGCTTCCGCGTTCCGCGCTGGCGACCAACCGCAGGAGTGCATTCCCGTCAAACCCGGCAACCGGAACAACGTCCGTGACGACCGGTTCGCCCCGCGTGATCGTGCCCGTTTTGTCCAGCACGACCATCGTTAGGCGGCGCGCCGCCTCCAAAGCTTCGCCCCCCTTGATGAGCACGCCGCCCTGCGCGCCGCGCCCGGTGCCGACCATGATGGCCGTCGGTGTCGCCAGACCCAACGCGCAGGGGCACGCGATGATCAGCACGGAAACAAATGTCGTTAGCGCGAGCGACAGCCGCGTGTCGGGCGGTCCGAAATCGAACCACAAAACAAACGTCGCGATGGCCAGGCAAATCACCACCGGCACGAAGTAAGCCGCGATCAGTATCCGCCAGCCGCTGGATCGGCGCCTTGCCGCCCTGCGCCTGCTCGACCAACCGGACGATCCGCTGGAGCACACTGTCTCTTCCCACCTGGGTGGCGCGCATCCGAAACGCGCCGGTCTTGTTGATCGTCGCGCCGATGACCTTCGCCCGCCGCCTTTTTCGTCACCGGCAGCGGCTCGCCCGTCAGCATGGATTCGTCCACCGTCGAGTGGCCGTCGATCACCTCGCCGTCCACGGGGACCTTTTCCCCCGGACGGACCAGCACCACGTCGCCGGTCACCACCTGATCGATGGGGATGTCCTGTTCGCGCCCGTCGCGCTCGACGCGCGCGGTCTTCGGCGCGAGGCCCATCAGCGCGCGGATCGCCCCGCCGGTGCGGCTGCGCGCGCGCGATTCCAGGAGCCGCCCGAGCAGGATGAGCGTCACGATAATCGCCGCGCTCTCGTAGTACCCACCGCCCATCGGCGCGTTCCCCATCCCGCCCATCGAAACCCGCGCGCCGCCCGCCAGCAGCCCGGGCGCAAACGTGGCGACAACGCTGTAGGCGTAGGCGGAAAACGTCCCCAGCGCGACCAGGGTGTTCATGTCCGCCGCCCGGTGCCGCGCCGCCGCCCAAGCACCCGTGAAGAACCCCGCGCCCGCCCAGAACAACACGGGCGTGGTCAGCGCCAGCTCGACCCAGGGACGTCCGGGAAAGTTAACCAGCGTTCCCAACGCCGCGCTCACGTGGCCCGCCATGCCCAGAAACGCCACGGGCAGCGTCAGGATCAGCGCGATGACAAATTTCCTCCGTTGCCGGTGGTAATCCTCCTCGCGCGCGCGGCTCTCGGCGTCGCCCGTCCCTCCGGGCTCACCGCCGACGACCACCGGCGCGGGCAGGATGGCGTCGTACCCCGCCTCGCGCACGGCATCCCGCAACCGCTCCAAACCCGTGGCGCGCGGATCGAACTCGACGCTGGCGCGCATCGTGGCGAAGTTGACGCTCGCGGCGCGCACCCCGTCGGCGTGGGCGAGTGCTTTCTCAATGCGGTTCGCGCAAGCCGCGCACTCCATCCCAAGCAGGGGCAGTTCCGCCTGCTCCGTCACGGGGAGTGTGTTGTCAGGATGAATGGGGGAGGGCGCTGGCATCGGGAATTCGTTAAAACGCGATGAGCACCACCGAACAGGGAATACGCTCCAACAGCACGGCCACGCTCTCCCCAAAGGACATCCGCTCGCCCGCGCGCATCTTGACCCCGAGGATCACCAGGTTATGCCGTCCCCGCTCGATCTGCCGGATATCGTCGCCTCCTGGGAGGAACGCACCAGCACCCGCAAGGCGATCGTCCACGCCCTCCCGGCGGCCCAAGCTTCCAAATCCCGTGCCACCCCACGCGCCGCCTTCGCACTTCCTGGGGCCGGCGCAGCAGATCGCTTTCCGCCGGAGGCTGGGAAACGTGCAGGGCGGTCAACCGCGCCCCGCTGCCCTTGGCGATCGCCACGGCGACCTCCGCCCCGGCGAGCGAGTAGTCCGACCCGGTGATGGGCAGCAGGATGTTGAGGGCTCGTCCGCGTTGGCTCCCTCTTTGAACGGCGCGCGGGCGAACGCGATCGCCGCGGGCCGGGCGCACCCGCGCACGATCCCTTCCGTCTCCGCGCAGAGTGGCGCGATCGCTGAGCCGCGCCCCGTCCGTCGACCGCGGAACGTCGTCTTTTCCTGGCCGATGCCAAGGAAAAGCATGTCGTAGCCGTTCTCCATCTCGGCGAGAACCGCGTCCTTGATCCCGCCCTCCTTGCTGGGGTCCACGATGGGCCCGGTGACCAGTTCCTCCGCCGTGAACAAGGTTTCCGGGATGCCGTCGCCCTCGGTCGCCGCCCGGGCCAGCGCGGACACCGAACCCGTCTTTGCGGCTTTGGCCCCGTGTGCGCCGCGCGGTGCAGGGCGCGCACGGTGCGGGTCGCCGCTTGCGCGGCCTGCTGCACCCGGGGCAGCGGGTTGTCGGCCACGTCGGCGTTGCCCGTCGGCGCCGGACCGAGTCGGCGAGATCGAGCACGCTGGCGGTCAACTGCCGCGTGCCGATGAACAGCCCGCTCAGCCGCGCGGCCAGCTGGCCGTCCGCGCTGCGGTCCACGGCGACGCAGAGCCGCTCCAGCTTGGGCACGAAGCCGCGCTCCTCGGCGGCCTCCTTTTTGATCCGGTCTTGCTCGTCCTCGCTCACCGGCACCCGCGCGAGCGCCCAGCGCAGCAGCGGCGGGGTGATGAGCGTCGTGATGATCGCCATCAGCACGATCAACGTGAAAAGCTCCTTGTTGAGCACGCCCATCGCCAGCCCGATGCTGGCGACGATGATCTCCGTGGACCCGCGCGCGTTCATGCCGATGGCCAGCGCCAACGACTCGCGCGGTCCGAGCTTCCCCGACCCGGCCGCCGAAGTAGCAGCCCACCAGCTTGCCGAAGCTGGCGATGGCGATCAGCCCGAGCGCCAGCCCGAGCATCCGCGGACTGCGCAGCATCGGTCAGGTCGATGGACAACCCGGCCACGCCGAAGAACACCGGCATGAACAGCGCCACGATCAAGCCGCGCAACTCCTCCTCGATGTGCCGGGTCAGGATGGGCGACTGGCCGATGAGTATGCCCGCCACGAACGCGCCGAGCACGGTGTGGACGCCGATCAGATTCGTCAGCAGCGCCAAAGCCAGCATCAGCACCAGGATGGCCGTGATGACCGGCATCTCGATGACGAAATAGTCGTTGGTCCAGCGGATGAGCCGCGCGACCCAACGCCGCCCCACCGTGAAGCTGACCACGCAGGAACACCCCCGTGCCGACCACGCTGACGAGCAGCGGCCGGAGCTCGGATGCTGCCGTGCGCGGCCAGGCCGCCGATGAGCGCGATGATGATCCAGCCCAGGGTATCGTCGAGGATGGCGGCGGCGAGGATGACCTGCCCGAGGTCGCGCCGCAGGAAATTGACCTCCCGCAGCACGGCGGCCACGATCTTGATGGAGGAGATGGAAAGCGCCGTCGCCAGGAAAAGCGAGGTCGGCAAACGGCGCGCGGCGTCCGGGAGCATGGACGCAGGCAGCAACTCGCCGAGCAGAAAACCGCACGCGAACGGCACGACCACCCCGCCCACCGAGGCGATGGCCGCCGTGCGCCCGACGCGCTTGACGAGTCGCAGGTCGGTTTCCATGCCGGTGAGCAGCAGCAGCATGAGCACGCCGAGTTGCGACACGGCGTCGAGCATCTTCTTTTGCTCGGGATCGGCGGGGAACAATGCGTGCTGCGCCGTGCGGCCAGAGGCTCCCAGGATGCTCGGCCCGAGCACGATGCCGGCCAGCAACTGGCCCATGACCGCAGGCTGCCGCAGCCGCTGCATCACCTCGCCCAGCAAACGGCCCACCAGCAGCAGAAACAGGATCTCGCCGAGGAAGATCGCGCTGGTGTGCTCGCCCGCGCCGGGGGCGGCGGCAAGCCAGAGGTGAGGCGCGAGCACCATGCGGGAGGAAGGGTGGAGACCGAAGCGGACGGGGATCGTTCGCAGGGTACGCGTGTTTATGGAGAATGGGAGCGGATAAATTTGTCGCAGGCGGATTTGATCTATGTGGCAGAAGCTTGCCGGGCGCCCCCGGGACTGCGGGCGTCCCGCCCAACTCTGGTCAGCCCCGGGAGCGCGGGTCTCCGACCCGCCTCTGGATTCGGTGTAGTCTTTCCAGGGGCTACCGCCCTTTGCGGGTCGGAGACCCGCGCTCCCGGGGCTGACCAGAACAGATGCGAGCCGGGCGCCCGCGTTCCCGGAGCGGCGGAGGCCCCGTTAGCCGGAAGGGCATTCTCACATCCTGAATACGAATGTAAGCTTGTCCCCATGGCTGCCAGACGAAGTTATTCCGCACTCCCAACCATCAGAGCGTTGCTTTGCCTGCTCACCGCTTTTTACGCGCCCACTGCCCGAGCCCAGGCAAACACCCAGACCACCCTCTCCTCCACCGACCTCGACATCCCCGCCTTCGCGCAATGGCTCGACGGCTCCGAGCAAACCCTGAACTCCCCCGACCTCGGCCCTCAACACGCCTTCCAGACCCGCGATAGCCACACCGATCATCGCGGCGTGACCTTCGGCGAATCCACCAACCCCGGCCCGCGCCATCTGCGGATCGGTCTGACTTCACCCACCACCGCCGGATCAGTCATCGTGCGCGGAGGCGGTAGCCTCGGCGTGCTGGCACCCTCCGCCGTTTACCCCGGCGACCTGGCGCGCGACGCCGACTGGATTCCCGCCGAACGGATCAAAAGCGCGCAAATCTCCCGCGAGGAAGTCGGCCGCGACGAGTTCGCCGTCTGGACTTTGCCGCGCGGGACGGTCACCCGCGCGTTGCGGAAAACGCCGCCGGTGATGGACGGGAAGCTTGACGACTGGGCGGGCGCGGATTCGGCGGTGATCGACCGCCGGGGCGTTGCCGCCAATTTCAACAGCGACAGCAAGCCCTACGATGTCACCGGCGCGGTCGTCGTCGCCGGGGACCGGCTTTACGCCGTGTTTCGCACTCCGGAGGCCGATCTGTTAAAGAACTCGGGCGACACACCCAACGCCCCGTTCAAGACCGGCGGCTGCCTGGATCTGATGCTCGGGGTGGATCCCGCGCGGATCCGAAGCGCACGCGTCCGGTGGTGGGCGACGAGCGTCTCGTGGTTACCCGGGTCAAGGGTCGCACGCTCGCGCTGCTCTACCGCGCGGTGGTTCCCGGGACAAAGGACCCGGCGGTGTTTTCATCGCCGTGGCGCACGATTACAATGGACCGGCTTGACGATGTTAGTTTAAAGGTGCAACTCGCGATAGGCGGCGGCGGCAAGGCGCGGGACAGTATTTTACGAGCTTTCGATCCCGCTTGCGGTGCTCGGCTTGAATCCCGCCGTCAATCAGTCGATCAAGGCCGACATCGGGATTTTGCGGGGTGACGGTATCTAGACCCACCAGCGGGTTTACTGGAACAACAAAGCCACCGCCATCACCGCCGACGTGCCCAGCGAGGCCGAACTGATGCCGGGACTTTGGGGCAACTGGATCTTCCACGCATTGCTGTGAAAAGAGCCGGCGACTGCGAAGTCCGGCTGCCTCTGGTTTGGAGTGCGCGCGACACGTCGCGCGCACTCCAAACCAGAGGCACTCTCTTCAAGGGTTATCCATGAATCAACGTCCGCGGGTCCGTGTACTCCATCCCGTGCGCCTCCGCCACGGCCTGTTGGGTAATCTTGCCGGCCATCACGTTGATCCCACCCACCAACGCCGGTTGTTTGGCGACCGCCTCCGCCAGGCCGCCGTCCGCCAGCAATTCCACGTATCGGTAGGTCACGTTCGTCAGCGCCTGGGTGGCGGTGCGGGCATACGCGCCGGGCATGTTGGCCACGCAATAATGCGTCACCCCCTCCTCCACGAACACCGGGTCGTGGTGCGTCGTCGGACGCGACGTTTCCGCGCAGCCGCCCTGGTCGATGGCGATATCCACCAGCACGCTGCCGGGCCGCATCTGCTTCAGCATGTCGCGCGTGATGAGCTTCGGCGCGCGCGCGCCCGGCACCAGCACCGCGCCGATGAGCAAATCCACCGTCGGCAGCAGACTCACCAGGTGCGCCTCGCTGGAATACAGCGTGTGCGCCGTGTGCATGGTGATGTCCAGAAAACGCATCCGCTCCAGATCGACTTCCAGAATCGTCACGTCCGCGCCCAGGCCCGTCGCCATGCGCGCGGCGTTCACACCCGAGCTGCCGCCGCCGATGACGACCACTTTGCCCGGCAACACCCCCGGCACGCCGCCGAGCAGCACCCCCGAGCCGCCCTGGTGCTTCGCCAGGAAATAGCCGCCCACGATGATCGACATGCGCCCGGCGATCTCGCTCATCGGCTCCAGCAGGGGCAGCCGGTGGTTCACCTCGATGGTTTCGTAGGCGATGCAGGTCGCGCCGCTTCGCGCGAGCGCCTCGGTCAGGGGCCGGTTCGCCGCGAGGTGCAGGTAGGTGAACAAAAGCTGCCCCGGCGCAGCAACGGGTATTCCTCCGGCGAGCGGCTCCTTCACCTTGATGATCAGGTCCGCCTCCGCAAACACGCCGGCGTGGTCGCCGATCATCGTCGCGCCCGCCTGCTCGTAGTCGGCGTCCGGGTAGCCGCAGCCGACGCCCGCCCCGCGTTCGACGAGGACCCGGTGCCCGCGCTTGATGAGTTGGTACGCGGCGGAGGGCAGCAGCGAAACGCGGTTTTCCTGCTGTTTGATTTCTTTGGGGACGCCGATTTTCATATTCGATGGGTTGGGTGACTGGGGGTGGAATTCGTATCCGCCCAAAACTACCCCGCCAGCCGTTCAATTCAACGAGGGATCATCCGGCGCGGCGGCGAGCAGCTTATAATCAGGACCGAGCGTGTTCATGATCGCCTTCCATAGATCGCTGGACCGACTCCGGCGCCACGGAGGCGGGTTCCGGTTTGACCAGCACCCAGGATTTCTGCTCGATCTCGCCCTCCAACTGCCCCACCGACCAGCCCGTGTATCCCACGAAGGCGCGCAAGCCCGCCGGATTTCGCCCGGCTTGTTCCGCGACTTCATCCAACGAAAGGTTGAAGCGCAACCGCACCTGGTTTCCCCCTTCGTCCCAAGTCAGGTCGGCGAAGGAAAGCTGGTCCTGTCCCACCGGCCCGCCGACGTACACCGGCACCTGCGAAAGCAATCCCTGACGCTCGTGGTCGGGCAGTAAATGCGAGGCGGGCTTGTCGAGCGGGCGGTTGAGGATCAACCCGAACGTGCCGGCGTCGGACTCGTGCGCCGAGAGGTACAGGACCGTCCGGCGAAAGTTGGGGTCCTGCAAACCGGGGTGCGCCACCAACAGCAGACCCTGAAGATGGCCGGTTGGCTCAATGGGTTCGGACGGTCGCATCGTCGGGTAAAAACGCGGTGGGATCAACCGGCCGGTTCGTCGCCGCGGCCAGGAACAACCCTTTTCCCAGCCGCGCGGACCGCCGGGCGATGGTGCCCGCGGACGGCTGACGTTCGGCGGGCGGACGGCCCGGGTAAAGCACCAGTTGCTCGACGCCGGACTTCTGACGCACGTAGGCCGGCACGCCAAAACCGCCGTCCACGTGCCCCCGGCCCAGCAGCACCACCACTTTGGTCGCGGGATGCGTGGACAGAAATTCCAGCAACCGGCTGGCCATCGTTTGTTCCCACACGAGTTGGGCCTTGTAGAAATTCGACAGGTTGCCGCCGCCCGCCACGCCGCCGTGCGGGTTCTGGTTCATCTGCTCCGCGAAATGCTCGTACCCGCCGTGCAAGGGCTGGAACCCGCCGGGCAGCATGGCGCGCTCCTCGGGGGTGAACTCCGCGCCGGTGGCCATCTTGTGGCTCAAACTCTGCGGCGCGTTGAGCGCCACGGAAGCCACCCCCTCGCCCAGGCTCCAGCGCAGCATCTTCTCGTACAGCACCGACTGCACTCCCCAATGCCGCTGCCAATCGGTCTTCTCCAACAGGGTTTCCGTGTTGATCTGGCGTCCGCTCCACTGGTCGAGGAGCGGCTGCTGGGTCTCGTCGAACATTTCCCAACCGATGACAAAGTCCACCCCGCGCGCCTTCAAGCCCTTCATCACGTCGAATTGGTATTCGTGGTCGTTGTTGTTATTGTGGGTTTCCGGGATGTAAAGCACCCGGGCCGGGGCGATTTGTTCCCAGAACGCCTGCTCGGCGGCGGTGGGTTCGCGCTTCAAGCTGACGGGGATCGGTCCGCCCGCTTTCGGCAGCGCGAGCGAGGACCCCGTGGTGGCGCAACCGGCCAGCAGCGCCAGCAACGCTCCCAGGACGGCGAGCTTCGCCGGAGGCCGCGCCGCCGGGGGTTTGGACAAGCGGACGGGAGGGGAAAGGGAGGGAGTTCGCAAGCCGCGCATGGCGGGATGAGCCTAACACGACGCGTACCCCTTGCAAAGCTGCCCGGGGTGTATTTCACTATCAAACCACGACGGCGTTTGCGCGCGATGTGTTTTCACGCCGCTACGTCCGGAGACGCCACCTTGAGACCGCCTATTATGAACCATTCGCCCACCGACCGTCCCTTTGCCCGTTTCACGTCCGGTCTGCTCCCCGTCGCGGGCGTGCTGCTAATGATGACAGGCGGTATGGCGAACGGTCTGCGCGCCCAGACTCCACCGGCGGCGGTGGCAACCTCACCCGCGCCGGAGCCAACCGTGGCCGCGACGCCTCCTGCCACCGTCACCGTGGCGGCCGAACCGCAAAAGGGGGAACTTTTGGCGGTGGCTAAAGCCGCCGGTAATTTCCAGACGTTTCTCAAGGCGGTGGACACCGCCGGTTTGACGGGCACCCTCCAGAAGCCGGGGCCGTACACGGTGTTCGCGCCAACGGACGCCGCCTTCGCCAAGCTGCCCGCCGGGACCTTGGATAATTTGCTGAAACCCGAGAACAAGCCGCAACTCATCGCGCTGCTCTCGTATCACATCGTCACCGGTAAATACGCGGCGGCGGATCTGGCGAAGGTCGATGAGATCAAGTCCCTGGAGGGGACGGAGGTGGATATTGAGACGAGTTCGGACGGCAAGGTCATCGAGGTGGACGAGGGAAAAATCGTCGGAGGTGCCATGGAGGCGTCGAACGGGATGATCCACCCGTTAGACACGGTGTTGCAACCGTGAGGGGGAGAAGGAAGGGCAAGGAGATAGAAGATAGGAGGTAGGGCGGAGGGGAAAGGACGAAGAGCGGAGGTGAAGCTGTAGCGAGAGGAGATCTCCGCAGCCACGGAGTGGCGTCAACCGAAGGTGAGTAGCCGTGGTCGAGTCCGCGAGGCCACGGAAAGCATGGGTGATGGGGTCCTAGCCACGTAGTGGCGTAACCTCCGATGGCAGGCGTGTTCCGCCTTCGCGCCCACAAACTACAGCGGCTCATCTCGCCGCATGTGCGGTCAAACTGCCCAACGTCCCTTTCCCCCTACCGGTTTCGTGACGCCACTCCGTGGCTGGGAGAAGGCACATCCCCCTCGGCCCTATCTCCTATCTTCTATCTTCTATCTCCTTGCCCTTCCTTCTTTTTCCCTCCCCCTTACTCCCCCGACACAAAATACGCGAAGCGCCAGCTCCCGTTCTCCCGCACCAAACCCGCCCGGTAGCCGTTGTACGTCGAACCCGGTTTGGCGAACTCCGCCGGGGCGACCATGTAGTTGCCGTTGGGTACGAACGCCTCGTTCATCACCAGCTGGAGTTCCGGCCAGATGTTGTTCTGATCCCAGTACGCGAAGACCCCCTCCCCCTCGCCCAATGGCTCCAGCCGGTAGCCAAAAGTCTTGGTCATCATCGGCGCGATCGTCTGGGTGTCATGGTTCTTGATGGCTCCGCGCAAAACGGTCAGAAACGCCTGGAAAGACGTGTCGGCGCTCTGGTCCGCGATGTTTGGCGGCTTGGGGGGCTTCGTCTGAGCGGCGGGATCGGCCTTCTCCTTCTCCGGGGTCGTCTTGCAACCGGTGAGCAGAAAACAAATGGCTAGGACAGTGACGGCCCGACAATGGATTACCTTCATAACTAGCAATATCTACCGTCCCGCCCTCAAGCTGTCACGCCCTCCGCGTGAGGAACGCTCGCACGCGCGGGCGCGGGCACGGGAACGCGGGGACTATACTTCGGCTTTTTGTTCGCGGGAAGGCGTTTAAGGAGAGGATGGATGAAAAACAGGAAGATCATCATCCCGACAAACCGCGCGACCCCGCCCGTCGGGCTGACCCGACGCACCCGGTCCGCGCGGATCGACGCGAACACGTCCTTAATCGTCAACCGCTTGCCCGGGACCTCCAGCAGGGAGTAATTCTCGCCGAAGAACCGCAGGCGGTGGGCGTCGGAAGTGGCCAGCAGCGGCAAGCCGTGTTTGGCCGCGAGACGTTGCGCCGGCACGTTGGGATTGAAAAGGGGGACGTAAAAATGGCAATGCTCGATGGCGTCAAAGCAATCCAGGTACTCCGTGACCCGGTGCCCGATGGAACCGCCCATCCGGTAAAAGGGATGCGGTGCCAGGACCAGCAGCGAGTCGCCCCGCTTCGCGCGCAGGGGACGCAGATCGTCGAGGCTGTGCGTCTCGGCGGCGTCCTCCTGTGTCAAATTGAGCAGCACGACGTCGGCGCCGTCCAGACGCAACTCGGCGCCGGGAATCAGGAGAATGCCCAGTTCCGCGGCGCGCGCGAACACCCGGGGATCATCGAAAACTTTGTCGTGCAGGGTGATCGCCAGGACCTTGTACCCGGCGCGGCTGGCGTGGTCGAGCAACTCCAGCGCGGAGTAATCGACCACGTCGAAGGGGTCTTCGGCAGTGTGCAGATGAAGGTCCGCCTTGACCCAGCGAAGGTCGCCGGATGATGTTTCTGCCGTCGTGGCTTTCACGGGAGTAGTTTAAAAGAGGGGATTGGGAACGCGCAACGGGCAATTTGCGCCGCCGGCCGGGTTACTTGCTAAAGCCAGACGCGTGCCCAACTCCTCGACCCGGCGCGCTTCGGATCGCTTCCGCGTAACAATCCTCCAGCACGCCCAATTGCGCGCGGGCACCGAATTTCCCCTCCACGCTCAACGGAGCCCGGGTGGACAACTGTTCCAAAAGGTCCGGGTTGCGCGTCAAATTCAACATCGCGACCGCGAGCGACTCCGGCGAACGCTCGGGCACCAGGAACCCGTCCACCCGGTCCGTCACCGCTTCCGGGATCCCGCCGTGCCGGGTGCCGATCACGGGCAAACCCGACGCCATCGCCTCCAGCAAGGAATTCGGCACACCCTCCTGGTCGCCGGAAGCGGTGGTCTCGCTGGGGTGCAGGAAAATATGGGCCTCACCGTATAGCCGGAACAACTCCTCCTGTGAACACCAGCCCGCCAAACGCACCCGTCCGCCCAAGTCCAATTCCGCCACCAAGACCTGGAGTTCACCCGCCAGGGGCCCGTCGCCCGCCAGGATCAGCCGCGCCCCCGGCTCCGCGCGCGCCACCTCGGCAAACGCGCGCAGGGTCGTGGCCAGCCCTTTTTTCGAGATTAACCGGCAGGCTTGCAGAAAAACCCACGCGCCGTCCGGCGGGGGCCTGCGAATGGCGCGCGGGATGTGCTCCAACGGGATCGACGCCCGGTTCAGCCGGAGTTTTTCGCGCGGGCAACCAAGTTCGGCCAGCCGTTCGAGCAACGACTCGCTCCGTCCCAGCACGAGCCGGGCGTGCGCGAACACGTCCGCCAGCGTTGCCCCGTGTTCCGGTTTGTACACCCCGGCGGTTACATCCAACCCGTGGAAACTCACCACGCACGGACCTCCCCAGCGCCGGAGCATCGCCAGGTACTTCGCCGCCTTGTGCCCGTAATACACGTGCGCCAGGGCGGGTTGATGCTCCCGGAGCAACCGCACCAAATCGTACGGCTCGTCGCGTTCCGGGTCCCGCGCGGGCGCGACGGGTGGTGCCACGACGGGCGCGGGCCGTTCCGGCGGCGGCCATTGTTTGAGCAGGTGCTTGTAATAGAAACGCCGGATGAAATTACCCCGCTGCCGCCGCTTGCGCTGCTTCGCGGCGCGGACCGCCGCCGGTGGTTTTTGCATCACGACGAGCGGCTCGAAGGGAAACTGCTCCGGGTGCAGCCGCTTCTCCGTCAGCACGAGGGTCCGGTGCCGGGTCAGACCGGTGATCTGCCGGTAAACGCTTTGCATCTCCGGCTTGAGAAACGTGCCGCACAGACTCGCCACCAGCGGCTTTGGGAAAAGCTTCACGGGAAAGGGCGCGTCAGCTTCGGCCGAGAACCCGCGCGTATTGGCTCTCCAGGTGTTGAATCTGCGCGCGCTGCTCAAAGTTCGCGATGATGGTCGCGGACGCCTCGCGGCCCAGCCGTCCCCAGGTTTCCGCGTCGCCCGCCATCCGCTCCAACGCCGAGCACAACGCCGCCGGGTCTTTTTCGGCCACCAGGAAACCCGTGCGGCCATCCTCCACCGCCTCCGGGATGCCGCCGTGGTACGTGGCGACCACCGGCAGCCCCGTGGACATCGCCTCCAGCATGGAATTGGGGATCCCCTCCTGGTTGAGGTCGGCCATCATCTCGCTCGGGTGCAGGAAAACGTGCGAGGAAATGTAAAGCTGGTACAACTTGGCCTGGCTCAAAAAGCCCGTGAAACGCACCTGTTTTTCGAGTCCCAGCTTGCCAACCCACGTCTTGAGTTCGTCGCGCATCGGCCCTTCCCCGGCGATCACGAAGGTGGCGCGGGGATACTTCCCCTTGAACATGGCGAACGCCCGGAGCGCGGTGACCAACCCCTTCTTGGGAATCAGCCGGCAGGCTTGCACCAGTTGCCACTGGCCGTTCGCGGGCGCGACGCGTTCCACGAAGGGAAACTGCTCCAGCGGGACGCCCGTGCGGTTGAGCGCCAAGCGTTCGGGCGGACAACCCAGTTCCACGAGTTTGTCGCGCAGGCTCTTCGACCGGGCCAGGACGAGCGGCACGGTTTTGAGCAGTTCGCGCAATTGCGCCTCGTAGCCCGGCTGGTGTTCGCGCAGGGTGATGTCCGCCCCGTGGAAAGATACGAGGCAGGGTTTGTCCCACGCCTTGATGAAAGGCAGCAGATGCACGCCGGTGTGGCCGAAGTAGATGTGCATGAGCTGAGCGCGGCGCCGGCGCAGGATACCCTCCAGCACTTGGAATTCCCCGCGGTACACCACGGCCTCGGTGCGCCGCACGTATTTCAAATAAAACCGCCGCAGGAAGTTCTTGGTGGGTTTGCCCACCAGTTCCACGTCGTCGAAAGGGTAGCGGTCGGCGTTGAGCCGGGTTTTCGCCATGACGAACGTCTTGAAGGTCCGCAGGCCGGTGACCTGCCGGTAGATGTGCGCCATCTCCCGCTTGAGGAACGTGGTGCAATAGCTGGCGGCGACGGGCGGCTCGGACATCATGAGGGGAGAACGCGCAGTTTCGGAAGGAGTGGCCCGCTTGTCCAATGTTTACAGCGGATTCCAGAAAAGATCGCGCGGACCTCTGTCAGCAGGCGGCATCCGCCCCGGGAGCGCGGGTCTCCGACCCGCTTCCACTCTGGTCAGCCCCGGGAGCGCGGGCATCCTGCCCGCAACAGGGCGGTAGCCCTTGACCGGACCAGTTGCGGGCAGGATGCCCGCGCTCCCGGGGCAACACTCCGCGTTGCGTCTTCCGAGTGATATTACGCCAGCGGCAGGCTGTAGCCGGCGGTGGTCTCGTGCTCGGCGAGGATATCCTTCAACCGTCCGCGCAACACCTCCAGCCCCTCGTTTTCCCGCGCGCTGATCGGCACCACCTCAATCTTGGGGAACCTGATCCGAAACGCCGCCAGATGCTCCTCCGCGCCCGGCAAGTCCATCTTGTTCGCGGCCACAAACCAGTTGCGCTCGCCCAGCAACGGATTGTAGAGCGTCAGTTCCTTGCGCAGATTCGCGAGGTCCTCCAGCGGATTGCGGCCCTCCGATCCCGCCATGTCCAGCACGTGAATCAAAAGCTGACAGCGCATGATGTGCCGCAAAAACTCGTGACCCAACCCGATGTTCCGGTGCGCCCCCTCGATCAACCCCGGGATGTCCGCGATGGTCGCGCGCTGGTAAGTGCCCGCAAATTCGATCACCCCCACCAGCGGGTGCAGCGTGGTGAACGGATACGCCGCGACCTTGGGCTTGGCGGCGGAAAGCTGGCCCAGCAACGTGGATTTGCCAGCGTTGGGGTAGCCGACCAGTCCCGCGTCCGCGATCCGGCGCAACTCGAAGTAAAAATACCCCTCCTCGCCCGGCGTGCCCGGATCGGAACGGGTCGGAGCCTGGTTGCGCGAACTCTTGAAATGCACGTTGCCCCTGCCGCCCGTCCCGGCGCGGCACAAGACGAATTCCTGCCCCGGCGTGGTCAGGTCGGCCAGGCGTTCCAGGTCTTCGCGTGTTGAGCTTGGGGGACGCGGCCAACTCCGCCGTGCGGTCCGCGTGCTTGCCGCCGTCCTCGTCCGTGGGCTTGGCCCGTTTGGCGATGGTCTCGCCGGGTGGAAGCCGGTACACCATGGTTCCAACGGGCACGTGCACCACCTTGGGCGGACTGGTCTTGCCGTACTGCTTTTTGCCGCGTCCGCGTTCGCCGTCCTTGCCGCGAATGTTGGAGTCGTAGAAAAATTCCACCAGGCTGTCGGTGTGCGATTCGGCCCGCAGGACCACGTTGCCGCCGTCGCCGCCATCGCCGCCGTCGGGTCCACCCCGCGGGACAAAGGCTTCGCGCCGAAAACTGGAGCAACCCGGCCCGCCGTCGCCGGCTTTCGCAAATACTCGGACGTGATCGACAAACATGGGCGGCGGGTTGGATAAAGGTTACGACCACCCGCCGCGCGTCAACCGCCGCAAGAAACGGGGTTACTCCCGGGCATCGTGGGTGACCAACGTAGCATAAAGATCGCGGGTCTGCGCGGCAATCGACGCCCAACTGAACATTTCGACCGCGCGCCGCCGACCCGCCTTCGCGAAACGGTCGCGCATCGCCGGGTCGGCCATGAGTTGGTTGATCGGTTTGGCCAGGTCGCGGGCAAACCGGTCCGGGTCCACCGGCTCGAAGGGACTTTCCGTCATCTGCTCCAGCGGGACGAGAAAACCCGTCTCGCCATGCACGACTACTTCCTTGATGCCGCCAACCGCGCTTGCCACCACGGCCGTCTCGCAGGCCATCGCCTCGAGATTGATGATGCCGAAGGGTTCGTAAATGGACGGGCAACAGAACACGGCGGCGTGGCTGTAGAGTTCGATGACCGTGGGTTTGTCCACCATCTTGTCGATCCAGATGACCCCCGGGCGGACGGCCCGCGCCGCCTCGACGGCTGTTTTCATCTCGGCGGCGATTTCCGGCGTGTCCGGCGCCCCGGCGCAGAGCACGACCTGAAAGCCGGGATCGAAATACTGGATGGCGTTGACGAGGTGGACGATCCCCTTCTGCCGGGCGATGCGACCGACGAAAAGCACGTAGGGCCGGTCGGGATCGATGCCGAGGCCCGTGAGTACCTCGCGCGAACCGGACGGTCGGTATTCGTCGGGGTCGATGCCGTTGTAGATGATGTGGACGCGTTTCTCATCGACGTTGAAGAGCCGCAGCACGTCGTCTTTGGTTTCCTTGCGAAACGGCGACGATGGCGTCGGCCATCTCCATGGCGGTCCGCTCGACCCAGCAGGTGAAATCGTAGCCGCCGCCGAGTTGCTCGCGTTTCCACGGGCGCAACGGTTCGAGCGAATGGACCGTCAGCACGAGGGGCAGCCCGTAGTTGAGCTTGGCCATGATGCCGCCGAAATGGCTGTACCAGGTGTGGCAATGCGACGATGTCGGCGTCGATGTTGCGCGTGTTGAAATCCACGCAACGGCTCACGGCGGCGAAGGCGGACCGCAGTGGCTTTGGACAGGTGTAGGCCGAGGTGTCCTTGGGGAAGCCGCGCACGCGCAGGTGCGGGTCGGGATTGGCGGAATCGTCCTGGTCGCCGAAGGCGCGGACTTCCACGTCCATGAGTTTCGGCGAGTTCCCGGCTGAGGTATTCGACGTGGACGCCGGCACCGCCGTAGTTATGGGGCGGGTACTCGTTGGTGAGGAACAGGGCTTTCATCGTTTGGGGGAGGATGGAGGATGACAAGGGCGCGCCCGGGCCGCAAGGCAAATCCGGGGCGGGCTGACACCCCCGTCGCGGCGTCACTCGAATAGCCGTTGTCGAGTCCGCGAGGCTACGGAATAGAAGGGGAGGAAGATTCCAGCCACGAGGTGGCGTCACCCTCCTAAACGGTGATGTACGGTTCGACTTTGGGGCTCGAACCAAGACGGATCATCGCGCCGACCATGCGCCAAGTCTGCAAATATCCCCCTTTGCCCCTCACCGCTTTCGTGACGCCACTCCGTGGCTGGGTACATTCACACCCCACCGTGGCCTCGCGGACTCGACCACGGCTACTCAAGTAACGCCACTCCGTGGCTGGGAGGCGCTCGGCTCCGGCTCAGCCCCTTCCGCCTTTATCCTTCTCCCCGGACCACCCCACGCCGCCGGGAAACCCACACCGCGCCGAATCCCACCACTCCCAACACCAGCAACAACGCCCCGTTGGGCTCGGGCACTTGGTTGACACTCCCCACAAACAACCCGGACTGTGTGTTGGTGGCGTTCGCGTCGGCCACACCCAGTGTCAGCACGTAGTTGCCGACGGCGAGATTTGGCAGCGTAAAGGTCTGGTAGCTTTCCACCAGGTTGAAGGGGCTGTTGGCGTTGGGGTCGGTGATCGTCGAGAAACTCCCCGCCACGTCGCCCGCGCTCCCGAGCAGACCGTAGGTCGTCGCGCCGGTAGCCAAACCGTTCGTGTCAACCGGCGTGAACGCGTAGTAGCCGAAATCGGGGTTCACGCCACCGCCGCCCACGTTTTCCGACGTGGCGAAGCTGTAGGTGAACTGGACGGCGTTGTTGCTGACGCTGGTCGTGCTCAGCGTGAACTGCACGGCCGATCCTGCCACGCCCGGGTTGTTGGAATTGTAAACCAATTGGTTCGCGTCCAAGTAGGAATAATTGGCCAGCGTGGTCGCCGCGACCGCGCCCGCCCCGCCGGACACCGACGAGCCGTAGCTGGCTTTGCTTTCCGTCGTCACCAAGTACTCGCTCGTCGATCCGTCGGGCGGGGTGACTCCGGTGGCCGCCCCGGCACCCGAAGTCTGGAGCGTGGCGTCACCGGCGGAGGAGGAGAAGGTGGCTTGCGCGCGCAATCCGCCGCCCAAACTCAGGAAACAAGCGGTCGCCGCCAAACCCGCGCGGAGTTGAACGGAGGAGCGCGACGCCCTGATGAACTTTGATAGATGGAGCTTAATCATGGGATCCAGTGTTGTTACCTTTGGGTTACTGCTCGTGGGTTTGGCGATCAGGGCGTAACCACAAATTTCTTTGTGGTCGTGAATTTGCCGCCGGGGGTGGTGACGGTGATCGTCCCCGTGTTGGCCCCGGCGGGAACCATCACGGCGAGCGACGTTCCATCCGGGCTCGGCGTGTAGGCCGTGGCGGCCACGTTGTTGAAGAACGTCACCGCGTTGACGTTGTTCAACCCCTGGCCGGTGAGCGTCACCACGGAGCCGACGGTGCCCGAGGCCGGACCAAACCCGGTGATCCGCGGTGTGACCGTTCCCACCACATCGGCGCGGGCGCCGTCCGCGTTGTGGAAATGGATGGCGAGGGCGCCGAGCGAACGGTTGGCCTGCAGGCTGGCGTTGTTGTAGTTCACCGTCACGGTCCCCGTGCCATCGACATCGGCGGTGGGCTCCGTGGCGGTTCCGGATTCAATCAGCCCGGGAGCGGTCGGATCGTAAGTAATGATGCCAGTTTGGCTGGCGAACTGGCCGTTGTAGAACGCGTCCACCTGGTAGCGGATACGGGTGTTGCCCCCCGCGGCCATCCCAAGTTCCGTCCCGGTCACCGGGATGGTAAGGACGTTGGTGTTGAAGATGTTAGTGTCTAGCTGCGAACTCAGGCCGTTGAGCGTGTTGACGCCCGTGGTCGCCGGGGGAAGCGGATTTTCGGGTGAGACTGGTTTGAGCGGATCGCGGGGTACGAGACTTTGAATGCCGGGCACGTACACGTTGAGATAAGCGGTTGCGGAACTGCCAAACAGGAAGTTGTACACTTGGTAATTCGGCTTAAAAACTGGCCCGCCCGTGGTGTCGATCAGGATGTCAAACTCGGAGTTGAATGCGTCCGGGCCGGCGTGGTTGCCATAAGTGACCAAGCCAAAGTTAAACACCGTTTTGGTGATGTCGTTCTTCTCGTTCACGTAATCGCTAGCGAGACCGACATACTGCAGATTTGCGCTGTCAAAACGGTTGTTGTCGTTGAAGGCACCCGTGCCCACGAACTGCAACTCCATGACCTTGAGCAGGGAAAGGATGTCCGTCCCGCCGCTGCCGGGGAAGGTTGAACCGGTCGCGATACCCGTGCCGGCGAAGTCGATCCCCGCCGTGCCGGTTGCGCTGGTCAAGGCGAGACTAGGCGTGGTCGCGTGAACCGTCGAAGCCGGGCGTGGCATGGCGTGAACCGTGACGCGCAACGGCTGGCCCGAGTTGCCCAGCGGTGTCAGCGCCACGTAACCGGTGGCCTCGGATTTCCATTCGCGCGGGATGCCGCCTTGGGTCAACGCGATTGAGGGATCGTGCGAGTGCGTCATCTGAGTCGGGTCGGCGCTCAGCGTCACCGTCAGGGTGGCCAGGCCATCGGTGTTGCCGTTAGCGGCGGGCACCGTCACCAGGGAGGGACTCACCGCGAAGGTCACCCCGGGCACATCGGTACCCACGCTCGTGAACGCGGTGCTAAACGCCTGCGCCGTGGCACCCTTGTTCACCACGTTGAGGGTGCGCGTCGCCGTGAAATTCGTGTTGGTGATGGGAACGTCCAGCGAGCCGAAGGACACGCTAACAGCGCCGGGAACATCCGCGCTGTACGCGATCACCGAGGCCGTGCTGGCGGGCGTCAGGTCGACGCGGCCGTCGCCGACGCGGCCCGGCCCGATCTTGGTGCCGGACTGGCCGGGGGCGACGTAGATGTCATGGACGGCGTTGTTCATCAGCAGCGCCTTGAGTTGCTCGACGGTCCAGGTGGGATGGAGTTGCTTGAAGAGCACCATCATTCCCGCGACGTGCGGGGTCGCCGAACTGGTGCCGTTGAAGGCTTCGGACCCGGTGCCAGTGTTGTGGTTGGGGGCGTCCACGGCTTCGGCGGGCGCGGTCACGTCGGGCTTGAGCAAACCATCGGGACGGCGCGGACCGCGCGAGGTGTAAGTAGGAACGGTGTCCTGGCCGTTGATGACGTTAAAGGCGACCTGGGCACCCGTATCGGTGCCATTCGCGGCGTCCAGCGTCCCCTTGATGGTGTTTCCGTCCACCTGGGAGATTGCACCATTGGGAATGTTCGGGACGTAGGTCGACCCGCCGGGCCCGGGGCCGGAAGTCGCGGGATTGATCGTACCCGCCTGGTTGTTCGCGATGATGACGGCGGTCGCGCCCGCCTTCGGGCTTCCGCCACCTTGATGTAAAAAGAAATGGAGCCGCGGTCGATCAGGCAGATGTGCCCCGCGATGGCGGCTGCGTTGTCGAGGTCGGGAAAGGCCGCGTCTATCTTGGGATCAAACGGCTTGCCGGTGTGGGGCAGCGCGTACACGACGTCCTGCGCGGGGACGGCGGTCTTGATCGTGGTCCGGCACCCGGCGAGTAGGCGAAGGTCTTTCCGGCGAGAGCGGGGGGCGCGACGCCCGCCACGGCGGCGATTAGATAGTTGTCGTTGTAAGACGCGGCGACGCTGATGTCGCGCACGCTGGCGGCCGGCGACCCCGTGATATAATAGCTATCCCCCGCGTTGCCCGCCGCGGCGACGCAGATGATGCCGGCGGCGGACGCGTTGTCGAGGGCGGCGGAATCAGTGTCGTCGCCACTGCCGAAGTCAGCGCCCAGGGACAGGCTGATCACGTCCATCTTCTCCTGGATCGCCCGGTCCACGGCTTGGGTGACGAGATTCGTGCTGCCGAAGTTTCCGAACACCCGGTAGGAATAAATCTGCGCGCCGGCACCATCCCGGGACCGACGAGTTGCGTCGTGATCGGGGTGGTGTCGTCATACGGGCCGGTGTAGGTTAGGCCGGCGGAAGTGACGGCGCGACCGGCGATGATGCCGGCGCAGGAGGTGCCGTGCCCAATTGACAGATTGCCCTTGGGATCAACCGCCGTGGAGGGCGCGTCGAACGGATTGGGGTCCGGCACGGGCGTGTTGGCACCGGTGTAGTCGTCGCCCGCGAAGTCGTACCCGCCCGCCACAATGGCATTGGGAAAGTACGGGTTGGGCGCGATTTTGGTGAGTGACAGGTTGGCCTGGTAATCCGCCGCCGAACCGCTGCCGCCGAAATCGGTGTGAATGTAGTCGATGCCGCTGTCGATCACGCCGACCTTGATGCCTTCACCGTGAATGCCGAGGCCAGCCTTGGCCACGCTGTTCCAGAAGCTCGGGGTGTGGATGAAAAAGGCGCTGTTGTTGGCGAGGAGCTTTTTCGGGGTCAGGGTATGGACATCCTTCACACCGGGGAGGGCGCGGATGCGCGGGATGTTTTCGGAACGCACCATGACGGCGATGCCGTTGTAGGCGTGTCGGACGCTGTAAACGACCGTCGCGCCGATGTCACCCGCGCGCAGGACGCGGCGCAAACCGCGTTGTTTGCTCGCGAGGGAAGCGGCGTGGGCTTCGGAAGCTTCGCGCGCGGCTTCGACGGAAAGGTGTCGCACGTTGCGGGCTTCGGTGTAAACGTTGATGGCGGGCTGGTCTTCGAGTTCCACCATGACGCTGATCACGGCGGGGGCCATCTCGGCGGGGGTAAATTTTTTGTCAGCCTTACCCGGGGGCACCACCGTGGGTGCGACGGGGACGGGGGCAAGCGGCTGGGCCGGGAGAGTGGCGGCGGTGAGAGAGGAGAACACGAGAGCACCGGCGGCGCCGAGCAGCGCCCGGCGGCAAACAGGGTTTCCGAGAAGGGAAGCGAGTGGTGACATGGATGACAGTTTTGGCATGTTCTCTGCTTTATAAAGGAGTGTTACGACCCGTCGGGGCCTGGGCTCTATTACGCCCGGTTATAATTCGGACGAACGATGGCGAAAATGTACGATTCTAGGGATTAGGTAAATATATTTTAACGTCTTATATGAGCCGCATTACGTAATTGGCACAATACGTGATGCTTGCGCACAAAAATAATTACGGGCATTTCCGCCCCGGGAGCGCGGGTCTCCGACCCGCAACAGGGCGGTAGCCCCCGGACAGATCCAAGATGCGGGCAGGATGCCCGCGCTCCCGGGGCAGACCAGAGCAGAGACGCGTGAGAGACCCATGCTTCCGGAGGTCCATCATCCCTGTGCAGAGGCGGGCGGGCCGCCCGCACTCTCGGGGCGGATACCCCTGAACGCGCAGAGGTTTCGTTCAATAATTTTGGAAACAGCTGTAAACTTATCGGCGCAGCCGCTCGATCAACACCCCCCGCCGGATTGACACCGGCGAACCTTCCGCGATAAACGCCGATGACGCGGGCCCCGCAAGATACGGGACATACGCTTCCCCGTACAAGCGGGCCACGTCGCAATCCAACCGGCTCGACTGCGAGCGCCAGACCCGCCAGCGGGGATGCTCCACCTGGTACTCCAAACTTCCCCCGCCCCGTTGCGCCGTGTAACCCCAGTAATGCTCCGTAATAAACTCCTCCTCGGAACCCACCGCGATTTCCCCAGCCTCACTTCGTCCCCTCTCGGTTTCAACCGACAGATGGTTCCAGCGCCGCCCGTACTTCCATTCATATCGCGCGCTTACACCAACCCCGCCTTCCTCCACCCGGTGCCGCATCGGGCGCGCCAAATACGGCTCGTTGTACCACAGGCGGGCCACCGTCGCGATGGCCAGGCGCGGCACGATCTCGCGGATGAACACCGCGCCACGTCGCCACGTCCCGTCGGGTTGCGGCCGACGCACGTAGAACCGCAGGTTCACCTCCGGGAAGTTGACGTGAAACGGAAAATACAGCCCGAAGATTTTCACCCGCAAGAACAGGAACCCCACCATGCTCACGAACACCCGTCCGTGGTAATCATCCAGCTCGGTCCCAAACGGCACGACACCCGCCAGGATCGCCGGGTCCACCTCGTAGTTGACCATGGCGAGGTGCCGCCATTCCCCGGTGAGAAAAACGGGCGCGGGCTTGCCAGTTTGCCCGGTCCCGGGTTCGTCCGCGCGTGTCGTGTCCATCAACGACATACGCTCCGCGTGGGGCCTTCAGCCGAGCAACGGCTCGATTAGCTTCAACGTCTTGAGGTACACGGTGTGCGCGCCGTTGTGCGTCAACTCCTCGCCGACCAACTCCGCCGTGGCTTGCGCGCCGACCGGCACCACCTGGGTCATCTCGCGACCGTTCAGACCGTAACGCGCCGAAGTGTTGAAAAACTCGGAGTCGGCTCCGCGGGTCACCACAAACGCGCTGCCATCCCGGCCCCACAGCTTCACCCTTCCGATCCCGAGTCCACCCCCCGCGCTCTCGCGCAGTTGCACCCGCACGTTCCCGCCGGTCGCCTTGGCAAAATTCGACGCGTTCCCGTCCGCGGGCTTCCAGCCCAACTGGACCGCGAGCCAGCCGACAAACAGCAACGCCGTCAGCCGCGCGCCGGGCGCGTGCTCCAGCTCGATGGAATCCAACGCCGCGAGCGAACCCGTCGCCTCGGGCGCGTCGAAGAACTGCGCCACCGCCGCGCGCAAGCCGTGTAGCCGGGTCCAGTTGATGTCCCCCAGCGCCTGGCCCGCGTCGGTGTGCGCGTGGAGGTGGCGCAACACGGCGCACTGCGCGGCGGGTTGCGTCCACTCGGCGCTGTCAAAAATCAGGTGGTCCACCCAGGTCATGAGTTTCTCGTCGGGTGTCGGCGGGAACTCGCCCTGCCACCAGAGGTAGAGCGGCAGGTCGCTGTCGAGGTGGGAAAAGACGATGTTTGGGATCAGCCCGAGGTCCCGCGCGTGGCCCTCGAGTTGGAAGGCGATCTGCTCGGAGCAACGCTGTTTGGCGCCGCTCTTGGAGACCTGGCAATGAGCGTTGATCCAGGCGCGGACGCGGTTGCCGGACCCTGCGGCTTGGCCGAGATGAGGATGGCGCGCAGGGCGTGCTCGCGCGTGATCTTCTCGACCAGGGCGGTGTTGGCGCGGATGGAATGCTCCGCTGCGCTGTAGATGACGAGGTTCAGGCGCGAGGCGCGAGTGGCCGTTTTGCTGTCCTGCCAGAGTTTCTTGAGTTCGCGCTGGATCTTCCCGATCTCAACCGGGATGCCATCAGAGAAGAATTCCTTCGGTCGCTTGTTCGCGCGGAAGTTTTTACAGAGCATTGAGTTCCGGAAAACAGTTGGAATGTGGGCGTTCGCTGAATTAGAGTCGCCGCCAACTGCGCCCGTCCTGCGCGAGGAGGTCCTCGGCTTCCTTCGGTCCCCAGGAGCCAGCGGCGTACTCGCATAGCGGCGGTTGCGCGGCGGCGGTCGCCGTGCCAGGCGCGTTCGATCACGTCCACAAATTGCCAGGCCTCTTCTACCTCGTCGCGACGCGCGAACAAGGTCGGGTCGCCGCTCATGGCATCGAGGAGCAGCCGCTCGTACGCTTCGGGGCTCGCCTTGCCGAAGCTCTCGCCGTACTGGAAATCCATCTTGACCGGCTCGACCCGCAACGCGGCTCCGGGCAGCTTGCTTTGCATGCGCAGGCTTACGCCTTCATCCGGCTGGATGCGGATGACCAGCACATTCGTCGCCGCCGCCCCGCGACTGGTTGAACAATACGCTCGGCGGACTCTTGAAATGCACGCTGATCTCCGCGCCCGATTTCGGCAGCCGCTTGCCGACCCGCACGTAGATCGGCACGCCGCTCCAGCGCCAGTTGTCCAGCACCCGCATTGCCACGAACGTCTCGGTCATCGACTCCGGCTTCGACGTTCTGCTCGGCGCGATACGCGGCACGGGCTGGCCGTTGATGGCGCCGCGGTGTACTGGCCGCGGACGACGTGCTTGGCACGTCCTCGGCGCCGTTCATCTGGCGCAAGGAGCGCAGGACCTTCACCTTTTCGTCGCGCACGCTGTCGGCACGCAGGTCGGTTGGCGGCTCCATGCACACGAGGGTCAGGAGCTGGATGAGATGGTTCTGCACCATGTCGCGCAAGGCGCCGCTCGTCTCGTAATAGCCGGCGCGGCCCTCGACCCCGAGTGTCTCGGCGGCCGTGATCTCGATGTGGTCGATGTAGCGGCTGTTCCAGATCGGCTCGAAGATGGAGTTCGCAAAGCGCAGCACCATGATGTTCTGCGCCGTTTCCTTGCCCAGAAAATGGTCGATGCGGTACGTGGAGACTCGTGGAATGACGTGCTGACCACCTCATTGAGATGGCGCGCGCTGGCGAGATCGGTTCCAAACGGCTTTTCCACGACCACGCGCGACCAGCCGTCGTCCTGCGGCGGCTTGTTTAAGCCGGAGTTCTTGAGACGCGAGATGATCGGCTCGAATTGCTCGGGACCCGCTGCGAGGTAGAACATCCGCCGCCCGCCGCCGCCGCGTTCGGCGTCGAGCTGGTCGAGGCGTTTGGCGAGGGAGGCGTAGCCCTCATCGTTGTCGAAGTCGCTGCGGTGATAGAACAGCGACTGGGAAAAGTGGTTCCAGAGTTCGTCCTCGACCGGTTGGCGGGAGAACTTGCGCGTGGCTTCCTCCATCTCCTTGCGGAAGACGTCGTCTGATTTATCGCGCCGGGCGAAGCCGATAATGGCCATGCCGGCGGGCAGGTCGCCATCGGCCGCGAGATTGTAGAGGGCGGGGACGAGCTTGCGGTGCGTCAGTCGCCGGTCGCGCCGAAGATGACGAGCGAGCATGGCTTGGGCTGGGCCTTGTTGGTGAGGCCCTCGCGCAACGGGTTGGCGGCGGCGGTGGCGGTGGTGGTCGAAGCGGTCGAGGATGAGTCGGCGTTTTGCATGGGTGGACGACAAACAGGGTTGGGACGATTCCCTTTCCAGCGAGATTGAGGCGGCAAGCGAAAAGAAGCAAGTGCCATTTGTGGAACGCTTACCGCTTTTTGGGGCCGGGGG
>CAWCJJ010000034.1:0-113420 GCA_963795895.1 uncultured bacterium | reverse complement strand
CAGCCAACGCTTATCGTTTCCCGAGGCGATAGGCGTTGACTGACCCGAATGGCAACTAACTTATTCCGTTGCCAGGCGCGACCTCCTTCTGACAATCCAGAGGACGAGGCACACGGCAAGCGCCACCGTTAGGATGATCAACAGCCGCTGCCCACGATACCTCGTCAGGACGGCGTTCAAACCTGTTTGAGTAAACCCCCAGGTCATCGCCCACGATCAACTTGGGCCGGAGCGCTTTGAGATCCTCGGCCGCTCGCAAGACGCGCACGGTGACATGATAGCCATGTCCCTTCTCGCAGGCAAATGAGCCTAGATAGATACTGATTATACCTCCTTGGAAACCCGTTCCAAGCCGGGGGAATTTGATTCGAGAAAAGCCTTGGTTGGTGGAGATCCAGGCACCGCGCAAAGAAACTCGCGTTCGGCAGAAGAGTTTTGTTGTCGATGGGGACCCCGTTCTCAAACAGGAGGTATGTACGGCACGGGCCGCTGAAGTCGGGTTGGAAGTCCACTTCCGCTTCTTGGCC
This sequence comes from uncultured bacterium, assembly GCA_963795895.1. Lineage (GTDB taxonomy): Bacteria > Verrucomicrobiota > Verrucomicrobiia > Chthoniobacterales > SZAS-18 > CAWCJJ01. Next base: position 112,893 of record CAWCJJ010000034.1, on the reverse strand, counting down.
GGCGAGCATTTGAACGGGGCCGCGACCGTGAACCCGTTGATATAGTTCAACTCCGCGGTCATGCGTTTCGCCGTGTTTAGACAACCCGCGGCGTACAGGTATCCACCCGCCAGCACCGCCGCGCAGACAAGCCAGCGCCAATGTCTGAGCACGCCGGGTGCGCGCATCAAAAAGGAGGTCATGTTTTCGAGGAGTTATGCGGGGGGTGTTTTCTGAGTATCACAGTGGTAGACAATCGATGTCTTGGAAAAAACACCGACTTTGACCAACTTGGCGCGCCATATTGGCGCACTCTTCCGATGCATTTTGCCGCAAACGCGCAGTTTCGCCCTCGATTTGAATGCAGCGGCAATCAACTACCACTGTAATACTAGCTTGTCGGCATCTTCAGCGCAGGCTCACGCGTCTCGCAACTTGGATTGCATGGCTCGCCACTTCCCGACTCTGCTGGCGGTCACCTGAGACCAAAACGAGCGAAAGATTTCTCCACGATAACAGTTGGTAAAACCAAGGTGTGCCCGGAGATTAGACCGAGCAACGAGCAACCCAGAACACCCCGGCTCAAGCGCAAGATGTTTTGGCTCGGCAGCCACTCCCTCTTTCCAGCCAAGCCATAGCTGAGCCGGTCGTCTTGGATGGCCAGCACCAATTCTTGGGCCGTGGAATATCCCTCTCGGGAAGGAGCCTTTCAGACCGCCGCGCAGTGCCAGTCCGACGATGCCCATGAGTCCGATGAAAAGCGGGAAGCCTTGGGCCACCACAGGAGAGCCATGCACAAAGCCAACTCGCTCGCCGCCAGTCCGATCACAAAGTACAACAGGCCGGGTGGGTTCAGGTACCTCTGCGCCCGCGTCAATCGGAATCGCCATCGCGACTCTGTCTTTTCCGCCTCAAAGAATTGTTGTATGCATAGTTGCGCCCTTTGAATGTGATATGTTAACGAATAAAGCATGTTCCAAAGATGCTTAACGTGGTTCGTATTCTCTCACAGTTACCAGTTGAATTTCCCGTTTCATGCCTACTCGACCTGACACTAGATATTTTTATTACCCTATCATCACTGAGAACAGTTAAACAGCGCTCTTGTCGCGTTACCAAAAAGGGTTAATGTGCCCACGCCTAAGTCGGCTAATGGAGTTAATCCAGTAGGGAAGAGTCGGATGGATTGGGCAAACGCCTCATAAGAAGTTGTAGTGAATCCGGCAACCCATCTTCAATCATCTACCTTTTTGCAAAGCATTGGTGAGTTTTCCGCCTACAGCCAAGTAGTCTAACGTGTTGAGCGCTTGGAGCCTGTCTCCCATAATTGAATATTTGCAAAAATACTTCTTCCGCCACCCGCTTCCGTCAGCAAAGAAATTTGCACCACCTTAGTAACACCTACTGGAAGTCCTGATACCCCGGAAGCTAATCCTATTCCAGCATCGATCAGATTTGCCGTTGATCGTGAAACCCCGGTTTGCTGAATTCCCAAAGAGGTTCCAGTATCAGTTTCTGTATCATAGAAACCTTGGCGTAGGCCGGCTTGAAACGTGTCCAAACCATGGAGTGCTACAAGTCCACCACCAACTGCCCCAATGCCTGTCCAACTGGTGGCCGCTCCGATTGTCACACCTACGCTTATCTCCAGAAGCCCGCCTACGGCTTTGACCATTCCCCACCCTCTGGTAGCTGTGAATAAGCCAGTTGGGTCCATACCGTTGGTGGGATCACCTCCAACGAACGCGTACCAGTTCCTGCCACCGCCAAAGCCTGATGGGTCGGCGTTAAGGAATCGGCGGCTCTCGACGCTGTAGTAGCGCGCGCGCATGTAGAGCAGTCCGTTGCTGCGTCGCTCTGCACGCCCCAAGCGCCGTGAAAGAGAAAAGGCGTGTTGGTCGTCCCCGTGCGGCTGGCGGTCTCCCCGTACGCGCCATACACTACCCGGTCGCTGACTTGGCCGCTCCATCGGCCAGCGCCACGGTGCTGCCGCGACCGTCGAAATAGTAGGCTTTCAGGCCGATGTTGCCATTGCCGCCCGTGTCCTCGTAGAGCAGCAGTCCCTTCTCGTCGTACACGTAACGGGTTGTCGTGCCGCCTTGCTACGAATCAACAACCGTGACATTGAACCCCCCTGGGATCATGTACGTAGCTGGTGACACCCCGCGTTGGTCTGGCTCACCCGCCGGTTCTCCGCGTCGTAGCCGTAGGCCGTTCCCAGCCACGGCTGTCAGCCGGTTGCGGGCGTCGTAAGTCAAGCTGACCATCGCTCCACCCACGGGTCCCGTGGTCAGGTTGCCGTCCGGGTCACTGGCCGCGGTCTGTCCGTTCCAACCGCTGAGCCGGTCGTCGTTGTCGTAAGTCATGGCCGCAGGCAGCGGCACGCTGTAGGCCGCCGGTTCCGGGGTAACGGTCTCTTTAGTCACCCGGTCCAGTGCATCGTAGTCCAGCGTGCGCTGGTGGACGAGCACCCCGGCGCCGGTCTTGTCGCGTAGAGTACGCACGCGGCCCGCCGCATCGTAGGCGTACTGCCGCATGGTGCCGTTGGGCAAGCTGATCTGCCGCCAAGCGGCTGTGGCTGTCGTAAATGTAAGATGTTCGCCGCCCGACCCAATCGGTCACGGTCGTCCAGCCGGTCGGCCGTGTCATAGGCGTAGCTCACGGTCAATTTGCCGGGGTAGGTCAAGCTCACCAGGTTGCCTGCCCCATCGTAGGTGTAGTCGATCTGGTTGCCCGCCGTGTCTGTGAATTGGCTGAGACGGTCGAGCGGATCATAAAGCCGATAGCCCAGCGTTTCCTTCAGAGACCGTTTGAAGCCGCCCCTTGGCGTCGTAGTCGTAAGCGACTGTGCCCAATGGATCGGTGCTCTGCTTCAGTCGCATGTCATCCCAGTAGGTCAGTGTCGTGGTGCGCGCCCCGGAGGGCAATCGCACCTGTTGGGCATCTCACGGATATCGTAGCCGTAGGTAGTCACCCGGCCCAAAGGGCTGGTCAGAGTAGCAGGCAGGTTGACCCCGCCATAGGTCCAGCTCCAGGTCTGGCTACGCGGGTTGGTCAGAGCGTTGCGGTTGCCGCAGGCGTCGTAGCCCAGCGTCGTGGGCTGGGTGAGCGCATCGACGCCCCTCGCCAGCCGATCAGCCGCATCGTAGCCGTAGGTTGTCACCTGGCTCAAGGCATTGGTGAGGCGGTCACGTCGGCCCGTGGGGTCATTGTGGTACACGGTCACCGCGCCGCTGGGAGCAGTCATTGTTTGCAGCCGGCCCCAAGGCGAGTAGGTCAACCTGCTCACGTTGCCAAAGCGGTCGGTTTGGGTCCGGAGCCGCCCGCGCGGATCGTAGAAGTTGGTGGGCCCGTAACCCAGAGAGTCCCGGTGCGTGAGCCACTGGCGCTTGTGGTTGTAAGTCAGGGTTTGAGCGTGCAGGTTGGGGTCGCCTGGGGCGGAAATTTTGGAGTTCAGCAAGTCACCCAAAGCATTGTAGCCCGTGGTCATTACCGAAGTGTCCGGACGGGTGATGGTGGCGATCTGCCCGTAGGCGTCGTAAGTGAACGTGGTTGTGTCTCCACCGGGTTCGATGATCTGCTGTAGCAGCCCGGCCGTGGTGGCCCCGCTGCCAGAGAAGTAGTTGAGGGTTGTTTGCCGCTGGCGCGCGTCGGTCGCCGATTTCAAATGATGGTGCGCGTCGTAAGTGAAAACTGTCGTTTTGCCTGCCGCGTCCATTTGATGATCGACGTGGTTGAGCGCATCGTAGGCCAGTTCAATGGTGTGTTGGTTGGCGGTTGGTGATGAAGCGCAAATTGTTGAGTCCGTCGTACTGGTAGCCAGTCGTGTTGCCGCGCCCGTCCGTGCTCGCAATCAGTTGGTCCTGGCCGTCGTAGGCCATGGTCATGCTCTCGCCCGCGCCGTTGACCATGCCCGTTTGCCGCCCCTTGCCGTCGTAGAGGTAAAGGGTCGTGTTGCCCGCCGGGCTGGTAGCGGCGTTCCGCAGGCCCGTAAACGCGTAGCTCCACACCTGCGCGCCGTCGCCTTCCGCCGTCTGAGTCGAGACGCGCCCCGTGCTGTCGTAGGCATTCAGCACCACCGGCTGCTTGTTCTCGTCCGTGTAGGTTGCCAGCCGGTCCGCGCCGTCGTAGCCAAAGGAGCTCACCCCCCCGTCGGGATCGGTGACGCTCGCCAGCCGGTTGGCCGCGTCGTAGCCGTAGGCGACGCTCCGGCCAGTGGAGTCGCCCACACTCTTGAGGCGGCGGGCCGCGCCCGCGCCCTGGTAGGTGAAGGTCAGCTTACGCCCGTAGGTGTCCGTCACCGTGTTGAGCGCGCCCGTGGCGGCGTCGTAGGCGTAGGCGAGGGATTGGCCGTCCGCGTCCGCGAAGGAGGACACCCGCCGCCGCGCGTCAAAGTAGGTCGTGCGGCCAAAACGCTCGGCCACCCGGAACAACCCCGTGTTCGCGTCCTGGATCAACTGGGCGGTGGTTCCGGCGGCGGGCGCGTAGGAACCGTTCCGCCAAGAGGGTAAAGCCGAGGTTCCTGCGCCCGGCCACCACCGTGACCGTGTTGTTGCGAAGCAGCGTCGTACCCCAGTCCGCCGCGACGGAGGCGACCACCCAGCCCTGGGCGTCGCCGGCGTCGTTGCGCATCAGGTCGGCAAGGGCCTGGTTGACGGAAATCATGGCGGCGGCGGCCACCGGCGTGGTCTGCCCGCAAGCGGCCCCGCTGTCGGCGTGCTGGGCAAGGGAGGTGTGGTAGCTGTGATTCCAGCCCGGCCCGAGGTCTCCGCTCACCCCGCTGACGTCCGAACTGTAGGTGCGGACCAACGCCAAGCCTCGCGCGTCCACCCCGCCCAAAGTCAGGTCGGCATGATCCATGACATAGGCACCCGTGAACAAGTCGATGGGTTCGTCGGTTTGCGCGTTGTCGCCGTTTTCAGGCCCCTTGGTGCCGTTGGTGGGAGTGGGGTTCTGGTTGGGGTCCACCTGCCCCGGGGTGGTGCTGTGCCCGCCGTTGGCCGTGTACTGCGGATTGGAAATGATCGCCGCGACGCTGCTGTCGGTGGCCACGAAGTAGCCGTTGCCCAGCAGCCGGTCGATCTGCTGCGCGCCGTCCTGCGGGATGATGAGCTGCGGCGGCGGGGTGCTGGAGGCGAGATAGCCCGGGAAGACCGTGTCCGCGTAGTAGCTGCCCCAGCCGGCGCGAAAGGCCGCGTCGTTTTGGATGCTGGAATAGTTGGCGCTCGTGGCGAAATAGGTCTTCTTGCCCGCCGCGTTGTTGCGCGCCGCGTAGCGCACGGTGGACACCGCGTTTACGCCCGGGTAGTTCTGCTCGATGCAGGCGTGCTCGGCGGCGCTGCCCAGCAGGAGGGCCGCGCGCAGGTTGGCGTAGGTCCCGGGCAGGTCGCCGTCGCGCGAGAGGGTCACGGTCGTGGCCGGAATATCCACGTTGACCGCGCTGTCCTGGCTGAAAACCGCCAGCGTGTGGTGGTAGATCGGCGCGAACCCGCTCTGTTGGGCGAGCAACTCGACGCCCGCCGTCCATTGCTTCGCCCAGTCCAGGCCCAGCAGGTAGAGGCTCTCGGTGACGACCTGGCGGGAGGCCAGGCCCAGCCCCGCGCGCTGGTAGGCTTCCACCTGGCGGCGGCGGCGCTCGGCCAGCAGGCCCGTGTCCTCGCCGCCGTGGGCGACGAGCACCCCGTAGCTGCCCCCGCGCGCGACGGGCACGACGCGCGACTCGTCGTAAAGGTTGAAGGGGTTGTTGGGGTCGGGTCCGTCGTAGTAGGGGTGGTTGACCGCCAGCCCGAGGGCGAGCGGGCCGTTGGAGCCGGCGGGTTCCTCGGCGGCGAGGTCGTCGTCCACCCAGAGCTGGGCGTGGCCGTCCGCCGCGAAGGCCAGCGACACGCGCGCGCCGCCCAGGTCGCGCGAGTTGCGGTAAACCTCGGCGGTCACGCCGGCGAGGCCGCCGTTGCCGGCGGGCGGGCCGACCACCACGTCGAGGGTTTCGCACAGGCTGGTGGCATCCGGATCGGCAAAGGGCGGGTCGGTGACCAGCACGGTGAGCGCGGCGGGGAAAGCCTGGGCGAGGTCGGCGGTCGTCCCCTGGATGATCCGGCGGGCGCCGACGATTTCATCGACGGAGGCGTTGGGGTACGTGGCGCGGATGGTGTTGACCAGCGCCGTCGCCCGGTCGCGCAGGTAGCCCGTCACCCCCGGCGCGGAAACCCCCTGGATCGCCGTCGCCGTGACCACGCCGCCGGCGGCGGCGCGCAACGCGGCGGGCGAGTAGTTGGAGGCGGCGGCCAGGTCGATGCCCGGCAGGGTGGTGAAGGTCTTGTAGGCGGGCATCATCTGGTAGGTCGTCCCGTTCACAACCACGGACACCCAGACCATCTCGATGACCAGCGCGCCGCCGCTCACGCCCTCCGGGTAGCCGGCGGAGCCGGTAAGCTCGTCGAGGGCCGTGTCGTTGTCCGCGCCAAACCAGGCGTGGGCCGCGGTGGTGGGAATACTCAGGCGACCGTACACGTACTGCGCCTGGGGGTAGCCCGCCGCGCGCAGCAGGGCGACGAGCAAATCGGCTTGGTCGGCGTCGTTGCCGCTGCGGGAGAGCCAGGTGAGGTCCGCGCCCTTGCGGAAGCCGAAGTAGGGCTGGAAGCGCACGTTGTTATGCACGAAGTCGAAGAGTTTTGCCGGGTCGCTCTGGCAGGCGAGCACGATGTTGGCGAGGTCGTCGGACTCGGCGGGGGCGCCCAGGGTCGAGGAAGGGGTGGCGGAATGGCTGGCGCTGGCCGTTCGCGCGGTCGTGCTCGTGCCGCTGGTCGCTTTGGACAAGGCGGGGGGCAGGGACTGGCCCCGGTTGGAATGCACCGGGCCGCGGCTGCCGGGCGCGCTCGGCTTGGTAAAGGAGGCTCCGGTTTGAGCGCGCAGGCTGCCGGACTGAATGCCGCAAAGCACCAGGACACCGAAAAGGAAGATCGGGAACCGCATGGGAAAGAAGAGTCTAAAAAATGGCTGCGAAAAAGGGACGGGCGACTTACGGCTTGACGGTCACGCGCAGGCGCATGAACTGCCTGGCCACGGTGCCGACCGGCACCTTGGCCCGGGAGGTCACCAGTTCGATCCCGTCGCCCTGGTCCACGACGCTGACGGCCTGGTCCACGTCGGTCGCGGCGGAACTCCAGCTGGCCGCGCTGGTCAGGTCGGAGGAAACCTCCACCAGGTAGTTGAGGGTCGCCAAACCCTGCCGGCGCCGCTGGTAGCGCAGGGTCAGATAGCTGCCCGCGCCGCCGCCGCCCGAGGCTTCGATGCTCACCGGGGTGAGGTTCGCGGCGTCGGCGACGTTCGGGTCGCGGGCCAGCGCGAACTTCAGGAGGTTGATGAGTCCGTCGCCCGAGGGGTTGGCCCCGGCGGGCAGGCCGGTGACGCCGCCCGAGTACAGGACCTCGAAGCTGTCCGGGATGCCGTTGTGGTTGGCGTCCGCCCCGGCGGTGACCACCACCACCGCGAGCACGTTGCCGGCGGGGTCGTACCGGAAGGTGGTCGCCGCGCCCCCGGGCTGGACCGACCAGGCCAGCCTGCCGATGGCGTCGTAGAGGTAAGTCTGGGCGCTGGCCGGGACGGGGCGGAGCGAAAGTGCCAGCAGTCCGGCGAGCAGCCAGGACGACCGCCGGAGCGAATTTGAACGCGCCCGCAACACCTGGGCGGAGGGTAAAAGGGACGGGCGAGACATGGTGACAAAGGTAAGTGCTAGCAGGATTTGTACTATGTTTTAGAAATAACCTTCTGAGAATAAATGAATTGCAACGTAATCGTTGCAATCATTGTCTCGACACGAGCATCGCCTGATCCACAAACCACTCGGGCGCGGACAAGGAATTTTCCTGCGGAGGATGCGCAGATTGCTACCGACACTCGACCTTTGCGGAGATTGCGCGTCACTGTCGCGCTTGTGGCGCAAACTCGCGGAGGTGGAAAGGCAAACCCCCGACTTTACCCTTTTGCTCAGGCAAATCCGGGTCTATGTAGCCGCAGCCCGTCCGCCTTGGCCGCGAACCTGCTTAGCCGTTCCCTGGCCGTCTTTGGTCCACCCCGCATGATCTCGCCTTTTTCCCAACTGCTCGTCCCCGACCTCGTCAAGCTGGACCTTCCCGCCTCCTTCAACGAAACGGAGGCGATCTCCACCGTGGCGGGTCTGCTGGACGGGCACCCCGACCTGATCGGCGACCCGGCGGACTTCCGCAACGCCGTCCTCGAACGCGAAAAACTCAGCCCCACCGCCCTCGGCCACGGGGTGGCTTTCCCGCACGCGCGCACCCCGCAGGTCAAGCAAATTGTGCTCGCGGTGGGTCGCAGCCGCGAGGGCGTGCTGTTCGAGCAGGCCGGCCAGCGCGTCCACCTGCTCTTCGTCATCGGCACGCCCTTCAACAAAGTGCCGGAATATTTGGCCGTCGTCGGAAGGCTCGTGCGCCTGCTCAAGAGCGACGTGGTGCGCGAAAACATGCTGTCGGCCGCCACGGTCGAGGAGTTTCTCGCGCCGTTACGGGCCGGCGTCTGAACCGCGCGATGGACCCCGCCGCCTCCTCCGCCCCTTTGCCACGGCCCGCCCGCAAATGGGTGATGCCGTTGCTCAAACTGCGGATCTGGCTTTCGGAACGCCTGCACCAGAGCGAAACCCAGACCACCCTGATGTGGGCGGGTCTGATCGGCGTCCTCGGCGCGGTTTCGTCGGTGGGTTTCCGCAAGCTGGTGGACGGCGTCGCATTGGTTGCTGACCCAACACAGCGGCGGGTACGTGGCGAGTTTCTCGCAAATGCCCTGGTGGCAGCGGATGGCTCACGCCGGCGGCCGGCGGCCTGCTCGCGGGGATGGTCCTGCTCCTCGGGGCGCGGCTCAACCGACGCAAGAGCAGCACGGATTACATGGAGGCCATCGTGCTGGGCAACGGCTACATCTCCGCGCGTTCCAGCCTGGTGAAGATGCGCCTCGGCCCTGTTTTCCATCGCCTCGGGCGGGTCCATCGGGCGCGAGGGTCCGCTCGTGCAGCTTTCCGCCGTGCTGGCCTCGCTCATCGGACGCTGGCGCAACATGAGCACCCAGCGCCTGCGGCTCCTCGTGGCTTGCGGCGCGGCGGCTGGCATCGCCTCGGCGTACAACGCCCCCATCGGCGGCGCGCTTTTCGTGGCGGAAATCGTGCTGGGTTCCCTGTCGATGGAAAGCTTCGGACCGCTCGTGTTCTCCTCGGTGATGTCCACGCTGACGGTGCGCCAGTTTCTGGGCGAGAGTCCGCTCTACGAGATTATTTCCGTGCCGACGGTGCGGCTGCACAACAACTGGGAAATCATCCCGCACCTCCTGCTGGGGTTGGGCGCGGGCTTGCTCGGACCCTGGTTTCTGCGCGGATTGCGGGAGAGCGAAAAGCTGTTCGCGATCCTGCCCATGCCGGTGTACGCGCGGCTGGCGATGGGCGGGTTGATCGTGGGTTCGCTCGCCATCTGGCAACCGCAGGTTTGCGGCAACGGCAACAGCGTCGTTAATTCCCTGCTGCAAGGCGGCTGGATGTGGCAAACGGTGGTGATCGTCCTGCTGCTCAAGCTGCTGGCGACGGCGGCGACTTTCGGCTCGGGCGCGGTGGGCGGCGTTTTCACCCCCACCCTGTTCGCGGGGGCGAGCATCGGCTATCTTTTCGGGATCGGCGTGCAGGCGCTCTGGCCGGGCGCGGCGCCGCCGGTGCTCAACGTTTTTACCCTGGTGGGGATGGGCGCGCTTCTCGCCGCGACGACGCACGCGCCGATCATGGCGATCATCATGCTCTTTGAGTTGACGCAGGATTACCAGATCATCCTGCCGTTGATGCTGGCGTGCGTCGTGGCGCATTACACGTCGCAGGCGCTGGAGCCAAACTCGATTTACAGCGAGTCGTTGCGGCGGAAGGGGGCGGATTTCGTGCGCCGGCAACTGGCTTCGCTGCGCGTGATTGATCTGATGAAAAAGGACGCGGCGTGCGTGCGGGAAACCTCGCGTTTCACCGAGATCGCCGAGAATTTCCTGACGAACCGGTTCAGCTATCTGTACGTCACGGACGCGGCGAGCCATTTCCAGGGCGCGATTTCGTTGCACGACATCAAAAGCTATTTGAGCGACCCGGAGTTGGCGAACGTGATCATCGCGCGGGATATCCTGCGGGACCAGTTCCCCACGGTGGCGCCGGACGAAAGCCTGACCGAAGCGTTGGAGACCTTTTCGCATCACGACGGTGAGCGGCTGCCGGTGATCGACGACCGAGGAGGACCGGACGCTGCTGGGAAGCATTTCCAAGACGGATGTGTTGCTGGCGCTGGCCGATCAATCGAAGACCGCCAAGCCGAGCGAGCACGCGACGGTGATGGCGGACCACGACTCGGAAGTGGAGGACGGAGAAGAGGAAAGGGCAAGGAGATAGAAGATAGGAGATGGGCGGAGGGGAAAAGGCAGAATGCGGAAGGGTGGGAAAGGTCCAATTGGAGGTTGTTCTCAACCCCGACAGGGGTGTAAGAGCCATAGCCCATAGCGCAAGCTATGGGTATTCAAGAGGGTGTGTTCCCAGCCCCGGCAGGGGCGTAAGAAAACCGGCGGCCCTTCGATGCAGAGGTCAGGCTGATTTTCTTACGCCCCTGCCGGGGCTGGACAAACCTGTGCAATATGTTCCCATAGCTTGCGCTATGGGCTATGGCTTTTACGCCCCTGCCGGGGCTGGGAACCGCGCTTGTGCTCCACGTTGCCCCAAATCCTGAACCTCTCGCCCCTCTTTTCCGCCTCCCGCCCCATCTCCTATCTTCTATCTCCTTGCCCTTTGCTCTTCTCCGCCTTCTACCCTCTGCCTTTCCGCCCATGCCCCGCGCCCGCAAACCATCCCAACCGGACCCTTTCGCCACTCCGCTCACTCCCCTCGCCGACCTGATTGGGAAACGGTTGCGCAAGGCGGGCGTCAAGCTAACGCTCGGCGGCGAACCCACTTACGTCCCCACGAATCCCGACGGGCCGGAGTGGAACTTTACCGCCGTTGGTCCGACCAAACTCACCTACGCGTACCGGCTTGGCGGGCGCGCTGATCGAACGTTTCCTGCCGGGCGCGATCACCATTTATTCACCGGGCAAGGCTGTACCCGGGCGAAGTCAACCCGCGCTGGATCGTCAACATCACTCGCGAACCGCGACGGCTCGCCCTTGCCCCGCCCGCCGCCGCCAGTAGCGGCGATGCCGTCGGCGGGGGTGAAGGGCGGTTCAAGCTGGACAAGACCCGTTTCGCCGCCCTGCAAACGGCCATCGCTAAGAAGCTCAAAATCCCCGCGAACGGCTGGCTGCCCGCGCGCGACCCGCGACCCGGCGCCCGTTTCAGCGCCGTGCTCCCGCTGGATCACGACGGCAAAAAGTGGATCACCGACCGCTGGAAACTTCCCGGCCGCGGCCGCACCCTGCCGCTCATCGACGCGGAAGGTCCGGCGGGCTTGCGTCTGCCCCTCCACCTCCTCGCGCCCGAGGCCCTGCGCCGCGCCCTAACGTTGGAAGTGCGCGACGACGGCCTGCACCTGTTCCTGCCGCCGTTGCTCCAGGGTCCCTTCAAGGAACTCTTGGACGTGCTCATCCGGCAGCTCGCCACGCAGAAAATCGACCGCTACCTTTTTGAAGGTTACGTGCCCGGCGACGACGACGACTCCTGGACCCGCGTCGGTCTCGACGGCGGACCCCGGCGTGTTGGAAATCAACGTCCCGCCGTGTGAAACCTGGCTCGATTACCATCGCTGGCTCGTTCGACTCGAAACGGCGGGCGAAGCCAGCGACCTGCGTTCCTGGAAGCAGAACGCCCAGGGCGATCCCGGCGGGCACCGGCGGCGGCAACCACGTCCTCTTCGGCGGACCCGAGCCTCGACGAAAACCCGTTCTTCACCCGGCCAGGCTGGGTCGCTTCCCTGCTGCGCTATTTCCAGGCGCACCCGTGCCTGGCTTACCTGTTCACCGGCAGTTACGTGGGCGCTTCCTCGCAGGCGCCGCGGCCGGACGAGTCCGTCGCGCGATCTGTACGATCTGGATCTTGGCCTACCAATACCTGGCGGAACTGCCGCCCGGCGACCATCGCTACATCATCGGCGAAACCTTGCGGCACCTGCACATCGACATCGCTGGCAACACGCACCGCAGCGAGGCGAGTTTCGACAAGTTCTGGAACGTCGGCAGCCTCGCCGCGAACGGCACGTCGGGGTTGATCGAGTTCCGCGCCATCGAGTCGATGCCGCGCGCGGCCTGGATGTCGCTCGTCGCCCTGTTCTGGCAGGCTATCGCGCTCTACTCGCTCGAAAAACCGACGCCCGGACCGCTGATCGCTTTTGGCCCGAGCTTGCACGACCGTTACTTCCTGCCGACGGCGCTCTGGGAAGATTTGCGGCTGATCCTAGCCGATCTACGCGGGGCGGGCATCGTGTTCCCGGAAGAGTGTTCCGGGAAATCTGGCAGTGGCGATTTACGCTGATGCTGAGCTGCCCCGGTTGGCGATTCCACTTTGGAAATCAGGCGCGCCTGCGAAGGCTGGCCGCTCCTGTGCGAGACGCCGACCGAAGGCGGCTCGACCAGCCGTTTCGTGGACACTTCCATCGAGCGGCTGGAGTTCGCCGCCGACGCCGGTTTCGAGCGGACGCACACACTCTTCGTCAACGGACGGCCCCTGCCATTGCTGCCGCTGGGCGGGGGGCGCGTCGGCGCGGGTTTGCGTTACCGGCGGACGGCGTTGTTCCCGTCATTGCATCCCGGGATTAAAACGCACCTGCCCCTGGAGGTAGTGCTATTGCAGAACGACACTCTCGGAAAGCAGGAGGTGTATGTTTTGGAGGAAGGAAAACGGCAATTCGCCCTCGCGGCTGAAACGACTTATCCGCTGACGCCCAAGCGGCCGTGCGTCAAATCCGATCCCGCGATGCTGACGTGCGATTTGCGTCTGGGCTGATCGCTTTTCACCACACTTGGAAAAAACCGCGAGTGGAATCAGGGTGTTACTTGTTTGGTGCCTTGACCCGGCGGGTTGATCGTGGTCCCGCCGCCCGGAGGCTGGATCGGCATCCGGGGAACGTTGGGAATACGGTTGATGGTGTCGGTCGAGTTGCTGTTCCCGAACGCGCTCAGCGAGATCACGCGGAAAGGTAGCCCTTCGGTTCCGGCGGGTACCCCGGCGTCCTTCACGTCCTGGGTGTCCTTGAAATCCTTGTAGTCGGCTCCATCCTTGAAATCCTTGGGATTGGCGCGCCGCTCGGTCGTGGCGATCGGATGAAATTCGGCCACCAAAAACCGGCCGGAAGCCCCCGCAATGTCCGCCGATGCCCGGCTCACGCCCGGCTGTCCGGTCGTGTTGACCGAGCAAAGCGCCTTGCGGTCGGCGAGCTTCTCGCGCCGGTAATCCGAAGCTCCGGCGTCCGACACCGGTTGGGCGGAAGGTTCGCCGATGTAGCCCAAGGTCGCGCCACGCGAGAATTCGGCGGCGTGCGGATTATCCACCAGATAAAAGTCCAGCCGTCCGGCGGGAGCCTCGTAGAGGCAACTGAGACTGTTGAGGGCGCGGCGTACGCTCAGGTCCACCACCACGGTCGGGGCGGGATCGGTGGGATCGAAGGTGTAACTGGTTTCCACGTTGCCATCCAGCATGGTCTGGGCGCGTCCGATGTCACCACCGTGCGAAACGCTCACCACCTTCGCGCCCGTGTTGAGATTGGCGAAATCAAAGTAAACATCGCCGCCCTGCGAACCCGCCGTGGTGTTGACACCGGTGTTGGCGGTGACGGTATAAACACTGGCCGGATGCGGGTCCAGGCTGTCGATGGTCGGCAGGCCAAACACGCCGAGGCCGGAGATTCGGCCGGGGGTTTGGGTCACAAAATCGATTTTGAGATACCGGGCTTCCAGGCTGCCGAGGTCGCAGCCCACCACCAAGTTGCCGGCGAACTTTTCACCCTTGGCGATGGGACGCCAATCCGCGCTGTCGAACGGCAGCTTCACGCTGGACGCGGAGATTACCAGTTTGCCCTCGGTGCCGTAGTTGATGAAGTTCAACCGGCTGAGCACGTCGATCTTGCGGAGGGACACGATCATGCTCGTGGTGCCCGACGCGAGAGGGTAGCTCAGGGAGGCGTCGTCGCTGATCAAACCTTGCGCGGAACGATTGGAGTCATTGGAGGGAGCGGCGGCTTGGCCGTCCTTCGGGGCGCGCACTTGCAAACGGGCGCCCAGACTGCCCCGCGCCAAATCGATGGGCAGGCGACCCGCGCTGAGCTCCGCCGTGGTGCCGGGAACGCTCGTCGGGGCGGCAAACGCGGTGTTGGCGGCGAAGGAAAATGAGCAGCCGCAGGCCACCAAGAACAAGCCCAGCAGAGAAAATATATTTTTCATCGTACCGAAAGTTTTGAAACTGGCAGCGCTTTTATCATTTTACGCGGGGTTGTTGCAAGATAAATAATCACATATTTGCAACGGGCTTCGCATGGGTGAGAATACACGATGTATCTACATGTAGGCTAATGATCGTCCGGCGGTCGCATTGTGATGTTCTAACCGCATCACCGCCCGATCTTTCCCTGATTCCCCTCTGGCACCCCGAGGAGGTAGCGGTTGACAGCCCAGGGTGGAGTCCGGTGGCCGTTTGGAACGGCAACGGATTGCACCCCGGACTATCGACCGTTACCCCTTCAGGATTCCAGAGGGTTGCGCGTCGGCCCTTGGTCTTTGGCCACCGGCTCTGGGTCATTCGTCATTGCTCATTTATCCTGGGCTATCAAGCATCGGTGCCTCGGCGCTCTAAAATTTGAGAGATGATCACGTTCGATATCCAATGCCATTTTCTTCAGAACAGCTTCTTCACCTGCGATTGAAACTTGATGTACACAAAGGCAATCCCAAGCAGCACCAAGCCGAGGGCGAACGAACTCAAAATACGCCCCAGGCTGTCCAGTTGCCAGATGTCGTAAACCGCGATGCGACCCAGCGTTGTGGCGAGGATCACCAAACCGAGCCAGCGGTAGGTGCTCTCGCGCCACGCAAAACCGGCGGCAAACACCACCGCCGCGAAGAGCGACCAGCCCGCCGCCACGGTGAAGGTCCCTTCGAGCCTCAGGTTGGACACGGCGACGCCGACCCAAGTCCAGGCCACGGCGGTCGCCACAACCATCAAAGCCGACTGCGCCTGCTCCGGAAAGATCGTGGCGGGAAGTTTGCGGCGAGCCAGCCTTTGCGCCGCAACCAACACGGCGATGCCGAGCCATTGGACCGGCGCGGCCTCCTCACGCCGGGTGTAAAGCCCCCAGTAGGTCACCAATCCCGCCAACACCGGCACGCCGCTCCACGCCAGCCAGCGCGCTTCCTTCCTCCAAACACCGGCGGCAAAGATCAAACCGCCCGTCAGGCAGAACAGCGAGAACGTTTCCAGGTGCGGGAAATAACGCTCGCCCCACGCCACCACCAGGATCACTGCCGCGATCTCGTAGATCAGGGCGGCCACCTTCCAACGCGCTAGGAACGACGGGGTCGCGGCGGGCGCGAGGCGCGTCCCCAAGGCGAGAACGGCCAGCGCGCCGGCGATAGGCGCCAAGGCGCAGAAAGGCTCGGCCGGGTTGCCGTCCCACTCCCGGGTCCATAACCCGCAGAACGTGCGCGCGCTCAGGGCCAGGAAAATTTGCCCGGTGACCGCCAGCGAGAAGTAGCGGGTGTACAGGCCATACCCCAGCAGCAACAACGACAGGGCTGCGCTTTCCGCCATCCAAATGTCCGGGGCGGCGTCCAGCTTCGCGGGACCGAGCCACGTGACGAGGACCAGCACGATGAAAACAGCGTCCAAGGCCGCCACAGCCCGCCATTTGGAACCGGGCAGCAAGGTTTCGCGCTGTCGGCTTTGCCACCAGTGACCGACCGCCAGGATTCCCGCGATGATCAGCGCGGGATTCCAAATCGCGCGGGCAGCCGCCGGGTCCGGACTCGCGTGGTAGTTGATCCAAAACAACACGGCGACGAGCAGGTGGAATTGGGCGCACACCCCCAAGGCGCGGACCCGGAGCAACGGCACCGCGGCCGTTAGCACAACGCCTGTCAGCAACAGCGCGGGTGCCATCCAAACGCCCTCGGGCACGTACCGCACGATCACCCCGTACCACACCAGACTCCCCAGCAGGGAATACCAGGTTGGCACGGGGATCAGCCACGCGCGGAACTTTTCCCAGACCGCCGCGCCGGGTTGGGCGGGTGCCGCGACTTCCCGCAAACGCTGACTCCACCACGCGCCCGCCACCAGGAAACCCCCGGCGGCGGCACTGGCGATCCAGGACGAGGGGGCGGTCTTGGTGTCCAGCCAGTCCAGCGCCCAAAGAAACGCGAGAAACGCCGTCGCGCAGGAAGCGAGGAGCAACAGGCGGCTGCCCCGACGACCGGCGGCGGCCAGCAGGGCGGCGCTCTCGACCGCGAGCGCCAGGCTCAGATGCCAGCCGGTGAAATAGGTCACAAGTCCCCAGGTGACGAGGAGGATGCCGCCGGTTTGGTAGGTCGCCTCCGTCCGGGGGTCCAGCGGTTTCGGCAGACGGCGGGCGGTTTCACCGAGGGCGGTCAGCACGACACCGAAGCCGAGCGCCCACTTCCAGAAACTCCCCGGGTAAGCGGCCAGCAACACCCAGGTCCCCAGCGTGAAGAACGCGCCGTTGTTGAGTCCGGCGAAGATGCTTTCCCGCGCGCGGACGAGCGTCTTTTCGCCCGGCGCGAAAACCACCCAGGTAAACAGCAGCCAGTAGATCGCCAGGAACGTTCCCTCGATCCAGAAACCGCCGGTGCCAATCGCCGGGGCGGGGAACTCCACCCGTCCGGTCCAGGCGGTGTACACGTGGAAATACCGCCAGAAGCCGTAGCTGCCAAAACTCGCGAGCAGACTGGCGAAGGGAAAAGCCGTCCACAAGTGGCGACGCAGCAGGAACACGGCGGCGATGGTCAGCGCCAGGTTGGAGAACAGGGTGAACCCGGCGATTTCGTTGATCGCCGAGGTGTAGAACGCCAGCAGGATGGCGAACGTCGCCAGGGTTTCAGAGTTCCGCCGGTGCGCCAGAAAAACCATGAAGGCTGTCCAAGCGAGGAGGAGACCCCCGGCCACAACGGGGTTCGCCACCACGCGCAACAGCGGGTTCCAGTGCGCCGCGTAGGTGACGTAGTAAACCGCCGCGAGACCGCCCGCGAGCACGACGCGCCCGTACTGGCGGAGTCCGCCTTGTGGCGGCGGCTTCCTCCTCCGGGACGTTGGCGCGGCGGCGTTCCAGCCAGGCGCCCGCGCCCGCGAGCGCGCCGGAAGCCAGGTAAAGCAGGCTGACTTTGGCCGCCGGACCGAGCCGGGGCACGACGTGTTGGTAGAGGTAGCCGCCGAGGAAGGCGAGACTGGTGAGCAAAAGAACCACGCCGGCGCGCACGAGCCAGGTGGTGCCGATGCGCACTTCCCAGGATTCCTTTTCGACGGAAGGGGCTGAAAAGTCGGAAGGCGGAAGGCGGAAGGCGGAAGAGGGAGGAACTTCGGCGGGTGTTGCCTGCTCGATCGGGGCCGCAGTGGACTGAGGCTGAAGCGTAAACAAGGGTGGCCGGAAGACCGGCAACGGGGGCGGTGTCTCGTCCTGGACTGGTGCCGGGGTGATCAGGGAGGGAAGATGGTCTTCCTTCGGCGTGACACCCGGGACCGCCACGTTGTCCGCCGTCGCCAGCAGGGCGATGCGTTCGTCGAGCCGCTCCAGACGGCGGTGCAGTTTCAACTGTTCCTCGCGGATGAACGCGTATTCCTGGGCGCGGGCTTCGTTGTCCATGGGTGTTTTTTTCCGCGTTCCGCGTTCCAACTTCCGCCTTTCCGCTTGTAAATCGGGAATCTTACCCGCACTATCACACGGACTTATGATTGTAACCACCGCGCAACTCTACAAAATCGCCTATGGCAAGTACGCCATCGGGGCCTACAACATCAACAACCTCGAGCAAACCATGGGGTTGTTCCAGGGGTGCCTCGACAGCAAGGCGCCCTTCATCATCCAGCTCTCCAAGGGGGCGCGTTCGTACGCGAACAAGAAGATGCTGGAAGCCATCATCCGCACCGCCGAGGAGATTTTCCCGGACGCCATCTTCGCCGTCCACCTCGACCACGGCGACGAGGCCAGTTGCTACGACTGCATCGACAGCGGTTTTTACTCGTCGGTGATGATCGACGCCAGCCACGAGTCGTTCGCGAAAAACGTGGAGATCACCAAGCGGGTGGTGGACCGCGCGCATCCGAAGGGGATCAGCGTCGAGGCGGAACTCGGGATGCTGGGCGGCGTGGAGGAGGACATCAAGGTGGACGAGGGCCACGCCAGCCTGACCAATCCCGACGGAGGCGGTGGAGTTTGTGAGTCAGACGGGTTGCGACGCGCTCGCGGCGGCGATCGGGACGAGCCACGGGGCGTACAAGTTCAAGGGACAGCAAAGCTTGCATTTCGAGGTGATCCGGGAGATCCAGCAGAAGATTCCCGGCACGCCAATCGTGATGCACGGCAGCAGCAGCGTGCCGCAGGAGGAGGTGTTGCGCATCAACGCCGCCGGCGGGACGCTCGACCCGAGCGCCCGCGGGGTGAACGAGGAGGAGTACCTGCCCGCCGCGAAGCTGGGGGTAACCAAGATCAACATCGACACCGACGGGCGTCTGGTGTGGACGCGGGTCCACCGGGAATTTTTCCGGGATCACCCGGGCGAGTTTGATTTCCGGCCCCCGGGCAAGACGTTCATGGTGGAGTACGCGAAGTTTATCGCGCACAAGAACGTGAAGCTGGGCTGCGCCGGCCAGGTGGAGGAAGTGCGCAAGGCGTTGGCGGGCGGATAGGAAGTAACACGCCTGTCCGGGTGGCTAACCGCCACTTTGGACATGCCGCTTGGAGTACCTAACGGAGACGACTCTAGGGGGTCGTCTCTAACGTCGGGTAGAAGATGCTTCGCTTGTTTCGGCTACCTCCGAGATCGAGCTTTGGGAAATCAAAGCTTCATCGGCCAGACGCCGGAGGCGTTCCAGGTTGAAGCCGTCGTAACCCCGAATGTTGTATTCGCACAAGGCCGCGCATAGGCACCTGTACATGCAAGGGTCCGATTTCGACATCTCCAAGGGGATGCCTCGCTTCGTGTATTCCACCAACGCTCCCAACTTGATCCAATCCTTTTGCCGCCAGATCACGGGAATTTCGTCAAGGTGAAGCAGGTAATGACGGGCGATGATCTCCTTCTCGCGAGGGTTCCTATGCTGAAAAGATGACACGGAACTCCGCAAAATTTTATCTCCAACGCGTGAGCAACCTCACGCGGTGAATCTCTGGTTCCGCTCCTCACCTTTCGGGTTAGGAAGGCAGCCCTTTATTGGAGTGGTTGCTTGTGGATCGACAGGACCAGAGAAATTTCGGAGACCCTCGGTTTGCATCATCATTTCCACAGCTTCCCGCAGGGCTGGGATGCCGACGGTGACAGTCTCCCACAACACACCCAAACTTACCCGATCATAATGGTGGATGAGTTTGTCGCGCATCCGCGCCATTTGCCTCCAAGGAACGTGCGGATGTTCTTTGGTAAACTCCGGCCCTAACCGCTTGGAAGCTTCACCGATCACCTCCAGAAGCTTCACCGATCACCTCCACCGCGCGCACCAGAGCGGCGGTCACAGGTTGCTCTTCGTCCAGATCGGCCCGCGCCAGCCCCGACGACCAGCGTTGAACGCGCACGCATTGGTCCAAAATGTGTCCAAGGGTTTCGGCCTGCTTCTCCGTGATCGCCATCTCTTATCGCTTGGTTTAGTCGGCGTCATAGACGCGTTGGCCGTCGCGGGCAATGGCTCGGGTAAGCCTGGCGTTACTCACATCTGGACCATTCTCCACCAAGTGAACGGGACGACCCAAAAAGGCGCTTAGCTCCTCCTCCAAATCCCCCAAATGTCCAAAGTACTCAAAACCGCCCCATTGCGTATCGAGAACGGATCGCACCCAGGCAGGCTCGAACTCCACGGCTACGTCCACGTCGCTCGCTTCGGTTGCAGTTTGCCGGCCTACGCTGCCGAAAACCTCCATGCGCAGGATTTCGGGGTGCGCGCGACCGAAATCAGCCAGCGCCTCACGCACTCCCTCCAAAGTGGGAGCGGATGGTTTTAGAGTCGCGAAGTTCATGAATGGCGACGCCATTGTTTTTGCGGATACTTGTCCTACTCGCCCCGGAACCTTAGCTGTCCAAAGCCACTCCGTCACGGCAAATCCATCGCGTGTCCCGTCGCCCCGGCGGCGGGCTGGATGCCGAGCAACTTCGCCACGGTCGGGTGCAATTGGCTCCAGTCCACTTCGCCCAGGTCCTTGCCTCCGATGAGATCGGGGTACCGCCACAGGATCAGCGGCCCGTACATTTCCGGGTCGTCGCACACGGGATAGCCGTGCATTCCCTGCGGGCCATCGACCTGCGCGGTGTCCATGATTGCCTCCGCCTGCAGCTTGCCGAAGGTGTAACCCTTCGCCAGCACGATCACCAAATCCCCCACCCTCGTCGGATGAGCGTAATGCCAATCCGGCGGCAGTTCCTCGCGGCGGAACACCCGCGCGAACGGCAGGCCGCGCAGCTTCATCAGCAGCTCATCCTGCCGCGCGCGGCGATGGCGCCGCGTCGCTGATGCCGTCGAAGAACACGCTCGCCGTGTTCCCGGTGGAAGACAACGTGATCTCCTGCTGGCTGTGCGGCAGGCCGAGCAGTTTTTCCAAGTCCACCACCTTTTCCACTTTCGACATGCCGTGGTCCGTCGTGAAGAGGAAGTGGATGTGGCCGGTGGCGCCATCGCTCTTCCATTGCGCCAGCGCCTGCTCCTGGAAGACGCCCAGCTCATGGTCCAGCTTGACCATCTCCGCCGCGATTTCCGGGGCGTCGGGGCCGAATTTGTGGCCGACGGGATCGGTGCCGGTCACGTAGCCCATCAGCAGGCGCAAAGGCTCGCGCGGTGTGGCGGATGATCTCCCGGCCTGATCCTGGCGCCAAGTGTCCAGCAAGTGCCCCAGGCGCTGCTCATCAGTGGGTTCGCGCTCGAATTTTTCGTTCGAAGTACGCCGCGCGGACCGGTCCGTTTTGCAGTTGGGAGAAGCGGCCAGTCGAACACCAGGGCGCGAACCCCCTGCCGCGCCGCCGTCAGCCAGATGGGTTCGGCTTGCAGCAAACTGGCGTCAGCGGGGTACGTGTACCTTTGGCGCTTCGCGCTGTCGTAGTAAGCTGTTGCCGGATATCCCGTGCGCGTCCACGCCGACGCCCGTCGCCTGCGCGCAATGGCTCGGAAAGGTGATCGGGGGAAACACGGGCCGCGAACGGCGCGTGGACGCCCCTTCGCTGATCATCCGGTGGAAAAAGGGCAGCGGCGCGCGGTCGAGATAATCCGCACGCATCCCGTCCAGGCTGATCCAGACGACCGTATCATGGTTGTCCGCGCCGGGAGCGGCCGCGACGTTGCCGACAGGCGACGACGAGGAAGAGGGTGCGCGCAATAGTCGTTCGGCGGGCGTCCGCCAATTCGGAGCGGAATGTCTTCATCTGTTCGAGGATTGATCCGCGATTGTGAACCCGCCGCCGACGCGCTACATAGTAACCGTGTTCGACGTTCCTGGCCACTGTGTTTGTCCTGCTGGCGGCGGACGGGCAGATGCCGCCCGTCGCGTGGATTCACCGCCGCCGACGGTCCAGCCGACGCCCCGCGGGCCCCCCTGGTTGTCGCGGGTCAATGCGGGACCGGCGGGCACTTTTCCCCCGCCCCGGTCCTTCCACGCGTTCTACCGCGTCAGTTGGTCGGACGTGGACGCCGCGCGGGCCGAGGTGACTTGCACGTTCCGAAGATGGCGAGCCGGATCCAGACCAAGATCACGGGCGGCACGCAAGGACTCGCGCGCACATTGTATCAGGTGGACTGCACCTACCTGTCCACCGCCGATCGGCAAAGCCTGCGCCCGATGCACTCTGGAGCAAACCGAGTTGGAGGCGAAAAAGCGAAAGAAGGCGCACGTTGAGTTCACCGGCGCCGGGGCGGAGCGGACCTTGGAGATCGTCGACAAGAAGGATGACCCCGCGCATCCGGCGCACACCGGTAACGGACGTTTCCAGTTCCCGGGGATGTTGGATATGCAGAGCGCGTTGCTCTACATTCGCAGTCTGCCGCTAGCGGCGGGGGACCTGCACGCCCTCATCACCATGACGGCAGGCAACCCTTATTTGACGACGGTCAAGGTCGTAGGACGCGGACAGGTGAAAACCGTGGCCGGACGTTATCGAGGCGATCGAGTGTTCGATTGGTTTAACGCAAGATCAACAAGAACGGAGAACTGGAGCCGCACAAAGCGTTTCAAAAGCGCCCGCGCCTGGGTCTCGGACGACAACGACCGGCTGATCGTCAAAGCCGAAGCGCAGGTGTTTATTGGCACCGTGACGCTTGACCTTGTCCAGGTGTCGTTTCCCGAGAAATAGCCAGCTATGGCCCGTTTTCAAAATGGTTGAGTGAGCCACGAGATGGTCCGCAGGGCGGACCGACCGCTCTGGTCTGGTTCATCCGCGCCGAAGGCGGAGCCTCAGCACAGCCTGGGGCAACGCCCCGGACAGGACTTATTCCAGCGCTGAAGGCGCGTTTCAATCCGGCGCGCCTTGAGGCCATTCCCCGTTTATACCGTAGCCTTTTGAATCGCACCTTCAGCCTGGACCGCAGAGCAGCCCACACCTGCTTTGCCTCCGGCAGCGGAGGGCCCTTCGACTGCGTACACCAGCCGCATAGGATGGACGCCAACCATCCTGGGACGCCGCTCGCTGATTTGTAGGTAACGCGCCTGGATTCGATTGTAGGTCTACTCCGCGATCCGTCCCTCGTAGATCACCGGCGGGCGACGTCCGTTGTACACGCGGGGGACTGCCTCAACCTGTCGTTCAACCCTGTCGCTCCGGCAACAAGCGCATCGCGCCAAGCGTCCTGACATCCAGGCGCGCCGTTGGCCGCAACCTGTTCACCTCCTGAAAATTTGCGATGGCTTCCGATGTCCCCCGATCGGGAACGCCGTTTGCTTCACCATCGTAAAAGCCGGAGCGCAACCAATACTTCTGAACACGGCGCAACAGATCGGCCTGAACCGCCGGAGGCGCGAATTCATAGGGCGTCTGCTCAAAGAGCGCGATCAAACCCGGCGACGGCGCGGAACCATAACGAGCGGGCGGTGGCGGCGGCTCGCACAAACCCCGGACCGGCGTGGTGCGTAATCCCGCGGCGTCCCGCTGATCCGGGGATGAACCACGGTAACCCGGCGCGGGGCGTGCACCGCCTCCTCCGTTTCGGTGTTCCCGTCGCCAGTGATCTCTTCCCGGGTGTTCGCCGGGGGACGCACCCCTTGCTTGGGGCGAGACGGTAATCAGGCTCGTTCGCGGGGGGCGCGGCGTTGCGTTCCTTCGCCAGCGGCGGGCGGTGTCGAAGGCGGTGGCACGGAGCGACTGGTGATCGCGGGTGCCGAGGGGGCGTCGAAGGCGGGCGCGCCGACCGGCGCCGGAACCCTTAGCGCCACGCTCGTCCGCGCCAGTGCGGCGATCGCGTCTGGGTCTCCGGGTTCAACTGGCCGGTCACCGTCAAGCCGTTGCGAATCTGGTAACGGCGGAGGGCCTGGGTGGTTTCGTCGCCGGGCGAGCCGTCGATGGAGCCATAATAAAAACCCTGGTCCCGCAGCGATTGCTGGACGCGCCGCAAGGCTTCGTCCGCGTGCGAGACGCCCGCCGCTGCCCAGGGTCAGGACAACCGCCAGCAATCCAGAGGCAATTCCGCGAGTCGTGAAGCGCATTGTAGAAGAAGACGTTCTCCAAACGGGGTTATTCAAAACCGTCTCGCGCCACCGCCAAGGGCGGACTTTCCAAAGTGCGGTGCCGCGAGGCGGCAAGATATTTCATGATACCTCCCGCGATGGATTCCGCAAGTTTTTGCCGGTAGTCCGGATCGCCGAGCAACCGCGCCTCGGCCGGATGGCTCACGAAGCCGCCCTCGACCAGCACGGCCGGCCCCTGCACCCGGCGCGTGACGTACAATCCGCGCTCCTTGATCCCGCGGTCGATGGCTGCCGTGCCGTTGATCAGCGACGATTGGATGCTGTCGGCCAAGTCGCGCCCCTCGCGCACGGCTTGCGCCGGGTCCAGCCGCGCGGCGACCCGCCCATCCTTTGCCGCCCAGCAGGGAAGCCAGTGTCCAGCCCTCGCCGCATGGGGGCGTCCTCCTTGACCTCGGAGTAAAACGTCTCAATGCCGTTGGCCCGGCTGCCGCCGTGACCCTCGGAGGGAGCATCGTTGAAGTGGATGCTCACGAAGACCGCGCCCGGCAGCGAGTTGCCCATCTGGACCCGTCCGGCCAAGGGTCACAAAATGATCGTCCTCCCGGGTGAGCTTCGTGCGCACGCCGCGAGCCTCCAACACGCGCGACACCCGCAGGCCCACGTCCAGGTTCAGGTCCTTTTCGCGCACTCCCTGCGCCACCGCGCCGGTGTCCCAGCCGCCGTGACCCGGATCGATGACCACGGCGACGCGCCCCGAAGTGAAACTCGCCGCTCCGTCCTTGGTTCCCAGATGCCATTCCGGCAGCGCCCCGCCGTTGAGCAAGGTAAACAGACAACCCGCGAACAACATCAGACCCGTCCAGGCAAGGATTCGCCGGGTCCAGCGTCTGGCAGGCCACCGGCGGAGCCGCGATTTGCCGGCCAGCCGGCGGCGGTTGGCGCTCTCGCGAGGCGGCGGCGATCTTGGACAACCGCCTCGACCAGCTGATCGCGCCGGTCGGTACTAACGCACCGGCTCCAGCCCGGTGCCCGACGGACGGCACGCTGGCGTCCGGCGCTTCCCAGGAGGAAGCGACGGACCCGGCCTCGTCGGGCGCTTGGCGGTCATCAGGCATTTTTCTCCAGCAGCGGTCGGACCTCCTCCTCCGTCAGCATACGGTAGGTGATCGTGGCCCCCGGTGGTTTTCCAACACCGCGGCCTCCACCGTGGCCGTCGGCGAGTTGTTCCCGGCGTACTTTTTGGAGTTCGTCGGCGGACGGCAGTTCCTCGCTTCGGCGCGTCCGCCACGCATGGTCTGGTAGCCGACCGCCCAGGCATCCAACGCCATGTCCAACGCCTCGGCAAGCGACAAGCCGGGGCGATACGCTTGCGCGAGAAAACGTCTCCATCTGCTCGGCGGCAACGCGCGTGCCGCTCAGGGCGGCGTACTCCTGGCGCGATTTGGATAGCGGCGTGCCGTTGGTCTGGATCGCCGCCGTCGTAGTCCACGCGCATGAACGTGTTTTGCCCGGGCTCAGTGCCAAGTTCCGCGAAGAGCAAACGCGCCAGGTACGGCGCGCCATAGACCTGCTCGAAGGCCGCCTTCAGCGCGGGACTAAGGGAATAATTCGCCATGCGGCGCAGCGACACGTCGCCCGCGGAACGGGTAAATCCCTCGGTGCTAGCCAGTTCGATGGCCGTCATCCGCAGACCGCTCGATGTCGCCCGGATGCCCGATGGCGCCCAGCGCGATCCGGTCGTAAACCTCGAAAATCTTCTGCCGCTCGCGTCCCAGCGTGAAAAGCAGGATGCCGTTCTGGTAATTGAGCGCCGCAATCGGGCTGCCCGTGGCGATCTGGCTCTCGATGTACTCGCGGCGGTTGGCAATTGCCTCGACGAAGCGGAAAGGTTCTTCAAACATGGAAGGAAAGGTAATGGCCAGCGGTACGCAAACGACGGTCATGAACCCGTGCACGCCGGGCCGAAGATCAACGGCTAACCCGCCGGAGTCGCGCCGGCAATCTGCTGCGCGCCGGTCAGCCGGCCCGTTTGGAAGAGTTCGCGCAGGGTGTCGTCCGCCACGGTCTGAATACCGGCCGCGGTGATGATCTTGATGACCGGGAAAATCCGCCCGTGCCGGTCCACGCCGCCGGTGGCCGTGTCGGCCTCCGCCGCCGTGTCGAGCGCGCGCAAAGTCAGCCGCAACGCCTCGTCGCGGCTGTACTCGCGCAAGGGTTTTTCGCCCCAGGTGTTCTCGTAATAAAGCACCCCGCGCACGCCCGGCGACCCCGAACCGGTGGCCGCGTAGTCGGCCACCTCGAAATTCGCGCCCATCACGTCGTAGAAATACAGTTTGCCGGCCGCGTCCGGCCCGAAGTCGTAGGTGGCGAAGATCGGCACCACGACGCCGACGCCCTGCATGACAAACCCAAAATTGTCCCGGAGCAGTTTGGACAACGCGCGCACCTTGCCGCTGATGCTCATTTCCTGGAGCTGCGTGCGCCGGTAATATTGGAAGGAATGCTCCAGCACGCGCGCCATTTCCCAGGCGGTCGCGGGAACGCCGGCGATGGCCATGACGGAATGGCGGTCGATTTCGAGCACCTTGTCGGCGCGGTCGTACACGACGATGTTTCCCGCCGTGGCCCGGCGGTCGCCCGCAACGAGGACGCCATCGGCGAACTTGAAGGCCAGGATGGTGGTGGCCTGGGTTTGCACCGGCACCTGGGCAAACCCGGCGGAGTGGTGCGAATGGGAGTTCGCCACGGGCCAGACCGTCGGCGTGGCCTGCGGGTACAGACCGCGCGCTTGGAGCAACGCGGCAAAATCGCCCGGTTCACCGTCCGCGTGAAGTCCCGTGGAGCCAGCGGGAGCCGCGGCGCGGCAAAAGGGAACTTCATTTATTGGCCGGTGCGCTGGCGGTAACGTTTGGACTGGTTAGGGTCCACCTTTTTCATCCGGTTGAGGAGGTCCTTGGTGTCGGGCTTCGAGACATCCGGTGCCTTGGGACCACCACCGTCGCCTTGCTTCGGGTCCCACGGGGCCGGGCTTGTCGGTCGTTCAGTGCGCTCTGGCATAGTAATCCGAAATTATCGCGATTTTGGGTGGTGCGCAAGGCGGAAGGATGAAGGCGTTGTGGGTTGTGAGGAAGGATGTGGCGGAGGGGATGGGCGGAAGGATGTGGGATCTGGCAGAAGGGCTGTGGGTGGTGGGTTCCCAGCCACGGAGTGGCGTGACTTGAATAGCCGTGGTCGCGTCCGCGAGACCACGGAATAGCAGGGCAAGAAGGATCCAGCCACGGAGTGGCGTCACCTTTGGTGGGCGCGGTTCGCCATATTGTTGCAACAGTGACGGACCACCATGCCTCCGCAGGGTAACACCACTCCGTGGCTGGATCGTCCCATCCCATGTTCTCCGTGGCCTCGCCGACTCGACCACGGCTATTCAAGTGGCGCCGCTACGCGGCTAAGAATCCGCACCCGTCTGTCACACCCCACATCCCTTCAGCCACATCCTTCCGCACAACCCACAACCCACATCCTTCCTCGCATTCCCCCCACAACCCACAACCCAATAAAGCTATTGCCAAACGCGGGGCGAATGTTTTAGATGCTTTGAAGGCGGCGAAACCGCGCCGCCACCGTAACCCCCCTTCCCCCTCGATCCATGGCCGATCCCGCGTCCACCACCTGGTACCTGCTCAAAGCCGAAGACAATTCCATCTTCGGGCCCATTCCGTTTGAACAATTAAACACCTGGGCGGCTTCCGCCCAGATCAGTCCGCTCGACAAAATCTCCAGTGACCGGAGTTCATGGATCAAGGCCCCCATGCTTCCCGAGTTGAAGATGGACTGGCTCGTCGAACTCAGCGCCGAGCAACTTTACGGACCCACCGCCCTGGGCGCGATCCAGGAGTTTCTCAACCTGGGCGAAATCAACGGGGACACCCTGCTCATCAACGCCCGCGACGGCGAGCAGACCCATGTGCGCGACGTGGCGGATTTAACGATCCCCGAGGAGGAACCCGAGGATTTCGAAGCCGCCGCCGAGCCGGTCCGCAGCGGGATCCGGGCCAGTCTGCAACAGCGCATCCGGGAACTGGAGCACACCTTGCTGGAAGAACGCCGCGCGTTGGAAACTCTGCAGGACCGCTACGCCAAAATGGAGACCAAGTACGTCGAGATGGTCAAACACCGGCCTTGAAGGGGTCCGTTCAAACATTGGGTCCGACAAAGGAGTTGTCCGCGCCGTGACGGCTTCTCACGCCATCATTCCTTCACCGTTGGCGCGCTTCACAGACTATTGTTTTCATGAAACTCAATTCGCGGCATCCCCTTCTCCTTTGGCTTTTCGCGCTCGTAGTGGCACTCCCTTCCGCGACACGCGCGGCGGGTTACCGTTTGTTCGACCAGGACACCGAGGCGACCGCGCGCGGCAGCGCGTTCGTGGCGACCGCCGACAACGCCTCGGCGGTGTATTTCAACCCCGCCGGCCTCACCCAACTCGACGGCTTCCATTTCAGCGGCGGCGTCTATGCCATCCACATCGACTCCGACCATCGAGAGCTTCGACGGCAAGCAATCCACCGAGAACAATCTGCGTCTGCTCGCGGTTCCCAGCCTCTACGCGTCCTACAAGATTCCCAAACTGCCGTTTACTTTGGGGTTGGGCGCGTACTCGCACCTTCGGCTTGGCTTTGTACTACCCGGACAGCAGTCCGTTTCGCACCACGGCCCGGAAGGCGCAGGTCATCTATCTCACCTTCAGTCCGGTCGCGGCCTGGCAGGTGACGAAAACCTTTTCCATCGGCATCGGTCCGACGATCAATTATTCGCAGGTGCTGCTCAACCGGGGCATCGCCGCGCCGGGCGATAGTTTTCAGTTCCACGGCAGCGGTGTCGCGCCCGGGTACGAGGTGGGGATGCGCTGGGAACCGTTCCCCGAACACGCGTTCGGCATCTCCTACCATAGCTCCAACGACGTGAACGAAACCGGCCACACCAAAGTCACCGTGCGTCCGTTCCTGGCTTCCGGCAATCCGCTGAAAATCAAGGTGCCGGACGGATGACGCGTACTCGAACTTGCATTTTCCGCGCTTCATCGTCGGGGGCTATTCGTACCGTCCGACGCCGGATTGGAACCTGGAATTCGACCTGGACTGGACGGACTGGAGCAGTCTGAACGTGCCCGTGATCCACCAGTCGAAGGGCGGCGAATGTTCCGGTGGTTTTCGACTGGCAATCCAGTTTCATCTATCATTTTGGGGTGACGCGGAAGTTCGCCAAGACGCTGCACGCTGAGCGTCGGGTATTTGTACTGCCAGAACAGCGTGCCGGAGGCGACCGACGACGGAGCCGTGCCGGACAACGACCGGCATGTGTTCACGACGGGGATCGGTTCGCGCGGCGAGCATTGGGATTGGGATTTGGCGTATGAATTCGTGTACCAGCCGACGCGCTCTGTGAGCGTCGGCACGCCCGCCGACGGGCAGTACCAGGTGACCGCGAACGCGATCAGCGTTTCGGTGGGGTACCATTTTAGACGGGTTGGGTCAGCCCCGGGCCGCGGGCGTCCCGCACGCGCTTCTGATCTGAGCGGGTTTTGCACAGGCGAACGCCCTTTGCGGGCGGCAGCCCAGACGTTCCCGGGGTTCATCGAAGGACTCCCGGGGAAGCCGACCAGCAGGCACGTCCACCACTCTACTTCTCCTTCATCACAAACACCCCGTCCCAATCCTCCGCCGGCGGGTTGCCGGCGAAATGGACGCAACGCTCACGGTAAATCCGCGAGGGCACGTCCCCGGGACACAACACCAGTGCCCGCTCGAAACTCTCCCCCGCCCCGGCCCAATCCTGCCGGCGATACGCCGCCAGCCCCGCGCCGAAACTGCTCCAGCGTCTCCTCCATGTTGGGGAACGTCCCGGGCGTGTGGTGATCCAACGCCTCGTAAATCGCCACCGGCTGCTGCTTGCCTTTTACCCGCATCAAATCCAACTCGCGCAACCGCCACGGATCGGTCAGCTGGCGCACCGTGAACTCGCTCACGATCACCTTCACCCCGTAGGTCTTGCACGCGCTCTCCAAACGCGACGCCAGGTTCACCGTGTCCCCGATCGCGGTGTACTCCATGCGCTTGGGCGAGCCGATGCTGCCCACCACCGCGTCCCCCGTGTTCAACCCGACGCCGATCTCGATCAGCCGCTTGCCCGCCGCCGCGAAGGTCGCGTTGAGCGTCCGCAGCGTCACGATCATGTCGTTGGCGGCGCGCATCGCGTTGTTGGCGTCCATCTCCCCCGGGAACGGCGCGCCGAAGAGCGCCATGATCGCGTCGCCGATGTATTTGTCCAGGATGCCGTTGTGCTTGAAAACCACATCGACCATTTCGGTGAAATATTCGTTGAGCAACGACACCGTTTCCCGCGCGCCGATGCTCTCGGACATGTTGGTGAAATTGCGGATGTCCGAAAACAGGAGCGTCACCTCCTGCACCTGGCCACCGAGGGCCGTCCCGGCGGAATCGAGGAGCTGGTCCACGACCTCCTTGCTCATGTAGCGCGACATCGTGCTCTTGACCCGCTTTTCGTCGGTGATGTCCTCGAAGATCAGCATCGTGCCGATGGTCTGTTTGGCGGCGTCGATCAACGGCACGGTGGTCAGGTTCACCGACGCGGCACCCCCGTCGGCGAGCGCGAGGGCAGCGTCCACGCTGAGATCGGTCGTGCGGCTGCTTTCCACGCTCGCCACGCTGTCGAGCACCCACTGGTTTTCCGGGCCGAAGACGCTCTCCAAGGTTTGGCCGATGATGGCGTCGCGCCCGACTTTGAGCAGGTAGAGCGAGGCGGCGTTGGCCGTGACGACGCGCCGGTCGCGGTCCAGCGTGATCATCGCGTTGCTCGTCGAGCGCAGGATGGCCTCGTTGTAGTTTTGAACGCGCAGGACGTCGTCGAAAAGTTTGGCGTTCTCCAGGGCGATGGCGATCTGGGCGGTGAAGGCGCGCAGGCGGGCCTCGTCCTTGCTCGTGAAATCGCCGTGGCGTTTGTTGAGCACCTGGGTGACGCCGATGGTCTGGCCCGCCTTGTTGATGACGGGCACGGCGAGCATGTTGCGGGTGCGGTAGCCGGTGCGCCGGTCCACCTCCTGGTTGAAGCGCGGGTCGCCGTACACGTCGGCGATGTTTTCCACCTTGCCGCTGGTGAACACCGCCCCGGCGATCCCGCGCGTCGGCTTGACGCGGATTTCCTGCCGGTCCACCCCCTCGGCGAACCGCGACCAGAGTTCGTCGCGCCGTTCGTCGTAGAGAAACAGGGTCGAGCGGTCCGCGTCGAGCAACTCGGTGGAAACGTGGATGATGCGTTCGAGGAGCACGTCGAGTTGCAGTTCGCCCATCAGGTTGTGGCTGATCCCGAGGATTTTGACTTCCTCGCCCATTTCCTCCGTCATGAGGTTGAAGCCGCGGAACAGGTCGGCGTATTCGTCCGTGCTGATGATCTGGAGCCGCACGTCGAGGTCGCCGCGCTCGACCTTGCCCATGGCGATGACGAGTTTGCCCGCCGAGCGCGAGACTTCCGAAGCCGTGAGGGTGGACATCAGGTACGCGCCGACGACGCAGATGACGACCACCCCGTAAATCCAGAACAGCAGCGCCGTGAACTCCCCGGGCGCGGGCGCGACGCCCATGCGCGAGAAGAGCAGGCTCACCTTGAACGCCACGGAACTCGCCAGGAACAGCAGGGGGAAGGACGTGACGAAAATCGCCAGGTAGAGCAGTTTCTTGCGGATGCCGGTCGGTTTGAGTTGGGCCTGGTACTCGTCGTCGAGGCTTTCGATGAGCGGGTAGAGCCGTTCGATGATGGGCACGACGCAGCGGCGCACCGCGAAGAACTCGAAGATCGCGTGCGCCGGCGCGGCGAAAAAGAGGACGATGGCGGTGAAGGTCAGCAACTGCCACATCAGGTAGTTCGCGTGGACGAAGGCGTTCCCGGAGAGCAATGCGACGATGACCATGAGGGCCGCGCCGGGTCCGTGGAAGAGGACGACGCGCAGGAAGGTCAGGTAAGGCAGGTTGAGGGCGCGGACGATGGCCAGGGAGATTTCCGCGCGGGAGGGCTGGCCGGCGCCGGCGGTGTCCAGTTGTTTGAGAACGCCGCCGATGGGCCGGTAGTGCCGGTTGATCAGGAACAGGTCCGGGAGGACGTAAAACGCCATCCCCAGGGGAAGCGCGGTGAGGAGCACCTCCCACTGGCGGACGGTGAAGTTCAGTCCCAGGAAGACGAGGAACAGGACCAGGGCGACGGAGGTGATCGACCCCTGGATGTAGATGCCGATGAGGTAACGGTAGAACTGCCCGTGGTCCCGCGCGCGGGGGCGGGAGGCGGAGAGGGTGGTGGCGGCGGTGTCCGCCGGGGTGAGCACTGGCATTTCGGAAAGGGAAGAGGCACCCGGCGGGGGTGGAAAGCGGGTGGCGGGCGGGCGGGCGGGTAGGCGGAGGCGATTTTTGGAGGCGCGAAGGATATACCACAAGCTGTTCGGACTTGGCGAGGTTTATGCGCCAATGACGGCTTCGCCGGAGTCGCGGTCCGAGCGGGCTTCGTTTCACATTTTGCATTTGTAAGAAACGACGTGCGGAACGAGAAACAAAACACTCGCTCCTCCGAGCCGGCCCGTTGGCTTCGTTTGCCCGGATGAATTTGCTCTGCAAATACCACCACCACGGAATTTCGGTGTCGCCTCCACTTAAGCACCGTGCGATAAGCGACACTAATTATGCCAAGGATGACACTCCATTCGAGCCACAAAGCAGTAAAGGCGTACTACGAATCGCTCTTGGCCTTCAAGGAACTCGGCGAGGAACACGAGCAGGCTGTGCGGTCCGCCTTCGCCACACTGCTGGAAGCCGCCGCAAAACCCTTTGGCTGGAAACTTGTCCCCGAGCACTCAATGCGCGGAAAGGGGGGGAGGCGCATCACCCCCGATGGCACACTCATGGACCTTTACCGGCTCCATCATGGGCATTGGGAAGCCAAGGACACAAAGGACAAGTTCGAAAAAGAAATCACCGCTAAAATTGCCCTCGGTTATCCAACGGACAATCTCCTTTTCTGGGAACCACGCCGCGCCGTTCTCTACCAGCATGGACAGCGCGTTGCCGAAGCCGATCTCAGCGAATCCACCGCGCTTTTATCCATCCTCGGACGTTTCCTTGAATTCGCCCCCGGAGCCATTGCCCAATGGGAAAACGCCGTTGACGAGTTCAAAGACAAAGTGCCCAAACTCGGCGAGGCTCTCGCGGACATTCTGAAAAAGGCGCGCAAGGAGAACCCCGCCTACGCCGTCGCCTTCGCCGCCTTTGTCAGTACCTGCCGGACCTCGCTCAATCCTGATCTTTCCGAGGCCGCCGTCGAGGAAATGCTCGTGCAGCATCTCCTCACGGAGCGCATCCTGCGCAAGATTTTCGACTTTGAAAACTTCCGCGAGCGCAACGTCATCGCCGCCGACATCGAAAAGGTTATCGCCACGCTCGACGCGAGGAACTTCAACCGTGGCGACTTCATCAAGGCACTCAACCCCTTTTATCTTGCCATCGAGACCGCTGCCGCCACCTTTCAGGATTTCACCGAAAAACAGAAGTTTCTGAATATTGTCTATGAACGGTTCTTCCAGGGTTTCGCGGTAAAGCAAGCCGATGTGCTCGGCGTGGTGTACACGCCGCAGCCGCTCGTGCAGTTCATGATCGCCAGCGTTGAGCACGTTCTAGCCGAGCATTTTCAGACCTCGCTCGACGCGGAAGGTGTTCACATTTTTGATCCCTTCACCGGCACGGGCAATTTCATCGTCAACTTGATGCAACGCATCTCCGGCGCTTCGCTCAAACAGAAATACGCCGACGAACTGCACTGCAACGAGGTGAGCCTCCTGCCTTACTACGTCGCCTCGATGAACATCGAGCACGCCTACTACGAGCGCATGAAACAGTACGAACCTTTCCAGGGCATCTGCCTCGTGGACACCTTCGAGACAATGGAGAAGGAGCAGTCCGAGTTCGAGGTTTTCAACGAGGTCAACAGCGAGCGCGTTAAGCGCCAGCGAGCGGTGAAAGACATCCGGGTCATCATTGCCAATCCCCCTTACAACGCGGGGCAAATTGACGAGAACGACAACAACAAGAATCGTAAGTACCCGGAGATGGACGCAAAGGTGAAGCGCACTTACGGCGCCGACGGTACCGCCACGCTACAGCGCAAGCTATCGGACCCTTACGTGAAGGCGATCCGGTACGCGAGCGAGCGCATCGGAGAAAAGGGACTGGTGTGTTACGTGAACAACAACTCGTTTTTGACGGAAAACACCTTCGATGGAATGCGGAAGCATCTCGCGCGGGATTTCGACCTCATCTACGTGCTCGACCTCGGCGGCAACGTCCGCAAGCATCCGACGCTTTCCGGCACGGCCCACAACGTCTTCGGCATTCAGGTTGGCGTGAGCATCAATGTCTTCATCCGGTTGTCCCGGAAGGCCGGGCACCTTCGTAATGCGACGATCTGCCACCATGCCGTGCCAATTCCCTGGAAACGCGAGGAAAAATACACTTATCTCGAAAAAGCGAAATCCATCGCCGGCGTCGAGTGGGTGAGGCTCAAGCCAAATGCCCGTCAAGACTGGCTGACCAACGACAATGACGCCGAGTTCGGCGCCCTCATTCCCATTGGCTCCAAAGACGCCAAGGCGAGCCGCGGCGTGGCGGGGGCGACCATCTTTCGGACGTACTCACTTGGCGTTTCCACCAACAGGGATTCGGTTGTTTACGATTTTAACGCGGCCAAGCTTGCGGAACGCTGTGAGCAGTTTGCGGAGGATTACAACGCCGAGCTGGAAAGATGGAAACGCAAAGCGAAGCCGCCCAAGGACCCGAAAGCACTCGCCGTATATGTTGACAACTTTGTGAGCTATGGTCGTGTAAAATGGAGTGAGACGTTGAAGAAAAGACTTGTCGAGCTAGCTCCAATGGAGTTCAACGCCGCAAACATTCGTCTTACGGATTATCGTCCCTTTACTCGCCGGCCCCTGTATTATGCCCCGATGTTCGTGGACCGCATGGGTACTTGCGGTGCCTTTTTCCCCAAACCAGCGCAGGAGAAAACAAACAGGATTATCTTGGTGCCGAGCGCCGGGGCACGCAGTCCGTTCTGGTGTTTCGCGACTAATCGTATTCCCAACCTGAACTTTGTCTCCATTGACTCTGCTCAATGCTTTTCTCTTTACACATATAGCTCGGACGGTAAGCAACGCCGCGACAACATTCCGCTCTCAACGGTGAACCGATTCACCATCCACTTCGACGATAGCGGTATCACACGGGAGCATATCTTCTATTACGTCTATGCCGTGCTCCATCACCCGGACTACCGCGCGAGCTACGCGGAAAATCTCAAACGCGAACTGCCTCGTATTCCCATCCTCGGTACTGGAGCCGATTTCCACGCCTTCGCCGTCGCCGGCCGCAAGCTCGCGGACCTCCACGTCGGCTACGAGTCAGTCAAGCCCTACAAACTTCTGCATGTTGAGAACTCCGATGTCCCCGTTAACTGGCGGGTCGAAGCCATGAAACTCGGCAAGGATGAACGCCACGTCATCTACAACGACTGGCTCACCCTCTCTGGCATCCCGCCCATGGCACTCGACTACCGTCTCGGCAATCGTAGCGCGCTGGCGTGGGTCATCGACCAGTACCGCGTCGAACGCGATGCCGACGGCGAACTCGTTTCCGACCCCAATGTCCCCGATGACGAGGAGGCGATTATACGCTTGGTTGGGCAGGTCGTTGCCGTGAGCGTTCAAACCATGGAGATCATCGGCGCGCTTCCCTCCCTTTCTCTTCCTACTCCGAATTGATCCGCGAGTAATGGCTCCGCCGGGGGTCTGGCTCCGCCGGGGGTCATTCAATATCTCTCGACAGGGGGCTCCGCCGGGGGCCGCTGGCGGTCAGTCAACATCTCTCGACAGTTGGTGCTCTAAAATTGAGCGGATCAGTCAAGAGATGTTGACTGAACCCCCTCCCACGCTGCTGGAGAAAAGCGGCGCGATGGGGGACGAGCGGGCGGCGTTGACGGAGGGGTGAGGCGGTGGACGGCGCCGCTCGCCAATCATCCCGGAACGGCTTTGAGAGGCCGAAAGCTGGCCGATCCGATGAAAACCGGTCCAAAACAGGCAAAACCGGTGGGGGGTAAGGGGCTGTTTACCACTTTATAGAATAATTTAAGATATATAAGAGAAGGGGGGAACTCCCCCGGGCCTGAACTGCGGAATACCCCCCCGACCCCCCACCGGAAAATATTGCCGGTTGCCTCGGAGGCAAAATGAGGAAGGTGGTTGCTGGGTGGTGGGGGTTTGCTGGGAGTTTTAAGGACGAATGACGAATGACGGATGCAGAGGAGCGATGTGAACTCTCTTCCTCCCTCAAAGCCTCTCAGCGTCCCCGTCGACCCCTCCGACTTCCGCATTCGTCATTCGTCATTTCCCTCCCCCCGCCGAATACTTGCATTAACTGCAGTGTCTTCCCCCTGTTCGCGTTTGACCTCCGCCCGCATCGTGCCGGTGTGAACAACCACCACCCCGCCGCCGCCCCCACCCCCACCGCCGCCACCCTCGGCTCCCGGCTCGCCGACGCCAAACAACGCTTCAACGTCGCCAACCTCTGGCGCGTCCTCGGCCTCCCGGGCGTCCCCGCCAAAAGCTGCCGCTGCCCCCTCCACCCCGACAAAAACGCCAGCTTCTCCGTGTACGTCGGCCAAACCGCCGACGGCGCCCTGCGCTGGAAATGCCACGCTGGCTGCGGCCAGGGCGGCCCCGTCGAACTCATCGCCCGCGTGCTCGACCTCTCCGAACGCGACGCCTGCCGCCACCTCCTCGAACTCGACGGCCACGGCCTCCGTCACGCCGGTGGCCCACTCCCCTCCCGCTCCTCGCGCCGCCTCGCCGCCGCCGCCGCCGCCGCCGCCGAACTCCGCCGCCACCCCGCGCCGTCACCCCCCGCCGACCGCCAGATCGTCTGGCCCGCCACCGGGTTGCGGGCCGGGTCGCCGGAGGACTTCGCCGCCCTCGCGAAGTTGCGCGGCCTTTCCATCGCCGGGATCGAACTCGCCGCCGAACGCGGCCTGCTCGCCTTCGCCGATACCCGCGACGCCCGCGCCTGGGTCGTCACCGATTCCACCCGGCTCAACGCCCAGGCCCGGCGGCTCGACGGTCGGGATTGGGAACACCTCGGCGGCTCCAAAGCCTGGACCCTCCCCGGCAGCCGCGCCGCCTGGCCCGTCGGCGCCCTCGAATCCACCGGGAAACGCTTTGTCGTCCTGGTCGAGGGCGGCGCGGACCTGCTCGCGGCCCACCACCTCATCGCCGCCGAGGAGCGCCGGGATGATGTCGCCGCCGTCGCCATGCTCGGCGCGTCCGGCCGGATTCCCGACGAGGCCCTCGACCTCCTCAAGGGTAAAACGGTGCGGCTTTACCCGCACGACGATCCCGCCGGGTTCGCAGCCGCCGCCCGCTGGACCGCCCAGTTGGAAACCGCGGACTGCGACGTGGACCGGATCGACTTCGCCGGCATGCGCCGCGGGGACCACGACATGATCAAGGACCTCAACGACTTCGCCCGCCTCGCGGCCTCGGTCTCGTTGGAGGTGCTACCTTGATGATTGCCACCGCCGCAAAGTCGGAAGGCGGAACGCGCAACGCGGCAGGCGGAGGTTTGCCGGTGGCGCCGGAGGCGTATTACGACAGCGGGCGCGGGTGCTTCTGGATCGCCGACAGCCGCCAGGCGTGGGTGCAGCTCAACGAGACGGGGGTGAAACGGTTCTTTCGGTCCCGCGGGGTGTCGCCGCTGGTGGGCGACGACGTTTTCATCAGTCCGCTCGACGCGCTGGTGCTGGAGGTGCAGACCGCGCGCAACGTGGGGTACGCCGGGCCGCTGTCGGGGTGCTCGGTGGGGATGCGCGAGGTGCTGGGAGTGCGCGTGCTGGTGACGGATTCGCCGAGGATGATCGAACCTGTCGAGGGCAACTGGGACACCATCAACGCGCTGATCATGGGGCTGCTGGACGACGAGCCGCACGACCAGGAGTTTTACCTGTGCGGCTGGCTGAAGGTGGCGGTGGAGAGCCTGCGTTCGGGGCGGCACCGCACGGGGCAGGCGCTGGCCATCGCGGGGCCGAGCGGGTGCGGCAAGAGTTTGCTGCAAAAGCTGATCACCGAACTGCTGGGCGGGCGGATGGCCAAACCCTACCAGTACATGGCGGGGTTGACGGCGTTCAACGCCCACGCGTTCACGGCGGAGCACCTCGTGATCGAGGATGAGGCGGCCAGCAGCGACATCCGGGCGCGGCGGGCGTTCGGGGCGCACCTCAAGGAGATCACGGCCAACGAACACCAGAATTGCCACGCCAAGAACCGCCAGCCCGTGACGCTGACACCCTTCTGGCGGTTGAGCATCACGGTGAACGACGAGCCGGAAAACCTGATGGTGCTGCCGCCGATCGACGAGAGTCTGGAGGACAAGCTGATCCTGTTGCGCGCCAAACGCACGCCGATGCCGATGCCCACGGAGACCGGCGCGGAACGGCGGGCGTTCTGGAATCAGTTGACGGCGGAGTTGCCGGCCTTCGTGGATTTCCTGTTGGGTTGGGAGATCCCGGGGGAACTGCGGAGCGCGCGGTTCGGGGTGAAGCATTTCCATCATCCCGAGTTGCTGCGGGCGATTGACGATCTCGCGCCCGAGCGGCGTTTGCTGGATTTGATTGATGCCGAGTTGTTCGGCGGGGGCGGCGACGGCGAGGAATGGGAGGGCCGGGCGGAGGCGCTGGAACGGCGGCTGACGGGGGCGGCGAGCAACTGCGCGCCTACGAGGCCCGGCGGGTGTTCAGCTACAACTCGGCCTGCGGCGTGTACCTGGCGCGCCTGGCGAAAAAGCATCCGGCCCGGGTGGGCAGGCGCGTGCGGGAAGGCGCCACCCTTTGGCGGCTCAAGCCGCACCGCGAAACCGGTGGGGGGTAAGGGGGTATTTGGCAGTTTAACGGCAAACCGGCGGCAGGGGGAGGAAGGCGGAGCGAGGGCCGCCGGGGGTCAGTCAACATCTCTCAACAGTTGGTGCTCTAAAATCAAGGAAATCAGTCAAGGGATGCTGACTGCCCCCCTCCCCTTTATCAATCTCGCCGATCACAGACTTGCAGTAAATTCTCTGGAGGAGACTGCCTTGGGAACGAGGGAAGTGATCAAAATTAGCCAGCGCGTTTTCCGCTTGTTTCGAGGCGTTTAGACGAGATGGCGGAGTAGTATTAGGTCAAAATCTATAACTCGACGTCCCGGCACCTCTGATCGAGTTGGTGATCGATCCGCCGGACCATGGCCGGATCAAGGGCTACCGGGCCTGGCAACAACGTCTTCACCGCGCGTCCGCTGACCACGATCACCTCGCCCCGGCCCTTGCGTTCCACGAACCAGCCCGGTAGTGCCAGCACCGGACGCACTTGAACGGCTTCGCCAACAGCCTTCGACAACCAGTCGCTCAACCGGTGGGCCTGCTGCTTGGCTTGTTCCAAACATTTGTTCTCCCGGGGCCCGGCACCGAACCGCAGGGAGCAACCGTCAAAGATTACCCTGTGGGCGTCCGTGCCCGCCGACTCCTTCTTGCGCCGGCCCTTGGTTTCCACCGCGTAAACGCCCGAGGGGGCAATGAGGACGTGGTCGATGTTGCCGTGGGGGGCGTTCGGCACGTCGTGGAAAACCCGACAGCCCGTGAGCATGAGCTGGTTCAGTTCCTCCCCCACCGCTCGTTCCCCTAACAATCCGAGCCGATAATTCCGTTTCTCGTCCAATAACCGGGAGATGCGGCGACAGATGACGGCAAGGGCAATCCCTCCAAAGATTCCCGCGCTGACACCGAGAGTGACGGCGTTAGGTTGATGCCTGCCAATGAGGAACATACTGGTGCAAACCAACGGCACGCAGAAAGCCATCGCCAATGCCTCCGAATATTGGTCCTCCAAATCCGCCAACTTCTTTTGCAGGCTTTCTCCCGGTCCTCGCAGGAGCTTTTCTGTGACCGGCATCCGCAACTTCTTGCGGTCGATGTGCCATTTGCGGCCCCATACAACGGCTAGCAGCAGGCCCAGGCAGGCAAACCAAACGCCCATCAAAATGCAAACTTCGAGAATCATGCCCCGGCATAACAGCAGGATGTTTGCTCAGCGACCGGTTAAATGACGCGTTCCGGTAATCTTTCCGAAACAGGATGTTGTCTGGGAAAGGTCCCACCACGAATGGATGTCACCGAGCTTCTGGTTCCTCGCCACGTGTCGCGTCTGGTCCGGCTCCGCTTCTGGATGCCTTTGGTTTGGACTGCGGCGACGCATCACCGCTTTTGGCCCGGCGGGGCCGGTTGCACAGGTGGGTCCAGATTCGTTGGAAATGGGACATGTCAGGTGTATTCAATCGCAAGATATGACTTGTAAGGCACATAGCCCGGATGTCATTCTTCGGACCATGGTCCTCGGTGGGGCCTTCTGTTTGCCCGACTGATCAACGCGGATACAAGTCATCGCACCGGACCAGGCCGGCTTCCAAATCCAACCCAAGAACTGTTTATGCGGAACGCGGTAGCATTTGCCAATAACGATGTCGCCACCATCGCGTGGAGTTACGGAACCAAGCCCGAGGGCTGCATGGGCTTTGCGCTCTACCGCGTTGACTCGAAGGGCAAGGAGACCGCCCTGCCCAGCCACGCGGTATTCCCGGGCGAGACCATCGCGCCGGGACAAACGACCGCGCAGTTTCCCGTCCAGAAATTTTACTGGAAGGATGTCTATGCGCGGCTGGTGGGTGATCAAACGGGGAGTTACACGTTCCGTTACAAGGTGGTGCCACTCGAAGGGCCGCCCGCCGCGTTGAAGCCGATGGCATCGCTACCGATCCTCACGACGAACGAGGTCACCGTCACCGGGATCTGTTCCGACAGTGTGACGGCGATATTCAACCGCGGCCTCCTTTCGACCCAACACGTCTCGACCGCGCTGAAGGGCCAGCCCAACAAGTCGAAACTTCTACAGGCGATCGCGGATCCCACCAACCCGTTGCGCAAGGATTTGGCGGGCGACATTCTCGGGACGCTGACAGGATTCGTTTCGCGGGCAAAAACGACCGGCTCAATCCACGCGGCGCTGTACGAGTTGACGGACGCGGAGTTGGTGCGGTCGCTCGCGGATCTTGGAAGCAAGTTGAACATCGTGCTTGCGAACATTGTGAACAAGCCAACGCCCGGTGGTTCGGAGGAAAAGCCGGGCGAGAACGACGATTCCAAAAGCAAGCTAACGGCGGCCGGCGCGTCACTGCTGTATCGGGAGCCGACCAGCGGCCACATCGTCCATAACAAGTTCCTGATCCATGTGGACGCGAGCGGGACGGCACAAGCGGTGTTGACGGGTTCCTGCAATTGGACCGACACGGGGATGTGCGCGCAGACGAACAACTCGATCGTCATTGAAAACAAGCAGGTGGCGGCGCGGTATCTGGCCTACTGGTCGAAACTGCAAGCCGACGAGCAGGCGCACGAAGCGAGCGGCCCCTTCCAGGGGACTCCGCTGCGTGCGTTTAACGGCACCAAAAAGAATCTGAACCTTGATGCGGGAACCGGGGATGCTAGCACGTTGACGAGCTACTTCTCCCCCAACACACCGAAGCAGCGCGGCAAGGTCAAAGGGACGGAGGCGATGCCGGTTGACATGAAGGACCTGAGCGACCGGATCATGGCCGCCAAAAACGCGGTGCTCTTCCTGGCCTTCATTCCAGGCAAGCCGAGCATCACGGAGTTCGCCGCCGCGGCGCAGAAGGCAAACAAAGACCTATTCGTGCGCGGATGCGTGACCTCACCGGACGCGGCGGGAGACTTTTATTACGAACTGCAGGGCACGCAGCCACCGAAAAAGCAAAAGGGAGTCAAGAACGCGCCCGCGCCGCAGGATGCACGGGTCATCTCGGCAAGCGCGCTGGACAAGATGGTGCCGGAGGGCTGGCAAAAGGAATTGCTGAACGCCGGGTTTGCGATCACGCACGACAAGATCGTGGTGATCGACCCGTTTGCGGAGAACTGCGTGGTGGTGACGGGAAGCCACAACCTCGGGTACCAAGCCTCGTATAACAACGACGAGAACCTCCTGATCATCGAAGGCAACAAAAAGCTGGCGATGGCGTACGCGACGCACGTACTGGACGTGTACGACCACTTTGCATGGCGTTGGGCGTTGAACCAGGGAACCACCAGCGTTGACGCCACTTTGAAGACGACACCGGACGCCTGGCTGAACTGGTACTTCGACGCGGCCGGTAACATCAAGGCGGCACAGTTGAAGTTCTGGATGCAGGCCACGGTGTGAACCGTGCCACTTCCGAACACCGAATGGTGGATGAGCCGGGGAGGTAACCTTATTCCGGGAGGACTTGGGGCACGATGTAGTCGTTCTCGGGCTGTCCGTCCGCCTGGAACAAAATGTAGCCCTGAAGCGGAGCTTTGATCTGGATCCAGGTGGCGCCGACGGTATCCTTGTCTTTTGAGACCACGGGGAAAACGGTGCCGTTGCGCGGCCCCTTCTTGCCGTCCAACTGAATTTTCTGGCCGTCTTCAAGGGTACCGACCCGGCGACCCTTCGCGTCCGGCGTGGCGTGTACGACGAGGCCGACCTGGCAGCGCACCTTGTAATCCCGGTCCATCGGTGTGCTGTCCTCGCCGGACGCTGCCGCGGTTGCATCGGCTGTTGCCGCCTCGTCGGACGCCGGGAGAGCTTGCAACTGTTTGGTGCGCTGCCCGGTCATCGCCGCGACGTGTATTTCCGTGTCGAGCGACATGTTGGTCAGTGCGTACATCATCGCGGATTCCGCGTCGCGGAAGGCGATCCAGGCACGCTGCGCCTCGCGCAGCTTTGCCTTGGCTTCGGCGTTCGTCAGGCGCGCGAGGGTCTTCTGGTAAACGCGGTTGAGTTCGTCGTCGGAATCGCGCACCATGTCCTGACCCGCCCGATCCGCGCGGGCCGACGTGACAGGGCCGCCGCCACAAATTAGCAGGAAAAGGATCGTCGCCGACAGGAGGGAGTGTTTCATCGGTGGCCGAGCGTATCGGGTGGTCGTTTTTTGTAAAGGCGCTTGGCGTAAACTCCACAGGGGTCTCAGCAGAAGCCTTGAAGGGTCAGCAACATCTCCCGACAGTTTGCGGGACGGAACGGGGTTCCTTCAGCGTCGGTCGTTTTGCCAGTCGGCGGTGGCAGAACTACGCGCGACACGTCACGCGGAGTATGACTGGAGAGCCTATCATTACCCCGGCATTTTCAATGGCGCTCGATGACGGCTTCATCAGGGAATCACCAAAAGTGCGGGGTAGGTTTTCGTGGTTAGGCCATGGGTGGTTGTCTTCCTGGGCGGGAGGTTTTCCGGGAAGTGGGCCACCGTCCGATTTCCGGCCAGTCCGCTCAGGGCATTTTCGGATGTTCCCCCGCCGCGCTCTGCACCTCGGGGCCAACTTTTTCCGCCAGAAAAGCGTCCATGGATTGGTTGGCGTCGGCGGCAAGGATTTGCAGGGCACGGAACTGCCGGGGCGTCAGCTTCACCGTGATCTTCACCTGGGCGGCGTTGGCGAGATCCAGCCACGTCTGGTGCTGTTGGAGAAGTTGCTCGTCGCTCAAGCCGAAAGTCCGGAGGATACCCGTCGCCATCATTTCGTCGCCCAGCGCGTTGGGATGCACGCCGTCCGCCGTCAGGACGTTGCCCTTCACCGGCTTTTCCGCGGCCAGACGCTTGAGTTCGGCCTGTTCGTCGGCGTTGAGATCGGCCAGCGGCAGGTTCTTTTCCTTTGCCAGCGCACGCAGGAAGTCATTGTAGGCAACCAGCTTCTGGTTGTTGGCGGCGGCCGGGTCCTCCGAGA
The DNA here is from genome assembly GCA_963795895.1 of uncultured bacterium. Lineage (GTDB taxonomy): Bacteria > Verrucomicrobiota > Verrucomicrobiia > Chthoniobacterales > SZAS-18 > CAWCJJ01. The sequence continues at coordinate 69,152 of CAWCJJ010000034.1, read as the reverse complement.
TCATGGTGGCGGTCAGGATCACCACCTTGATGCCAGCCGCCTGGGCCCGGTCCACGATGGCGCGGATGTTCTCCTCGTACGGCTCGATGGCGACGCCGGTGGTCCGTGCCAGACATCGTTGACCCCGCAGCTCAGGGTCATCAACGTCGGCTTCTTGGCGATCACATCGCGGTCAAGCCGCGCGAGCATGTCCTTGGAGGTGTTGCCGCTGATCCCCGCTGGGATGACCTCGATTTTGATGCCCTGCTGGGCCAGGCCTGATTCCACCAGCCGGACGTAGCCCCCGGGTGGAACGACTTCCGTTGGAGGTGATGGAATCGCCTAGAAACGCCACCTTGTCACCGCTCCTGACCAAAAGGTCCGCCGCCTGCGCCGCCGCGTTGCCAAGCAGCAGGGAACAACCCAGAAGCGCGAGAATGGAGAGAGGGAATTTGCGGGAAAGGCGGGAACTTGGGGGAGGATACATCAACGGATGGTACGATAGGATTTCCCACTGGCGAATCAAAATTGCTCGCCGGAGTGCCACCCACTCTCGACGCGATGCCTACAACGGCATCAGGAAAATGCTCGATCACCGCAAGATCCGCCAAACGGCTGACCAGCGGCTGGCGAGCATTTGGTTCGGCGCGGCTGATCGCGCGAAGGCGCGGGCACTGACCGTCGCCGTCGAGATGCCGCCGCATTTGCGCGACTAGCAGCTGGTCGGATTTCACGGTTGGCTTTTGTTCGGCGGGTCTTCCGGCAGAGAAAAGACTCGAAGCTCGCGAGCTTTTCGGATCATTCACCGCGTTTGGGTCGGGAGATCGGCTCATCCCGGGCGGGAGGCGGTCATGGGAGCGCAGGCACGCTCCTTTTGGTGCTTGTGGAGACCTCTATGCACTCGTTTTCAGGCGCTCGCCGGGGTAACACCCAAGTTTATCGCCGGAGCCTGGTTTTTGACAGGATGAACAGGAAAAACGGGATGGGGGTTAAGAGGCGCCACCCCGCCCGCTTTTTCCTATCTCCCTCTTTCCCCCATCCCCTTCCTCCTGTTCATCCTGTCAAAGAACGCAGCCTCTGGTTTCAACACCCGACTTGCGGCGACGTGTAGTTAATGATTGGCAAGGAGAAAGAGGCGGCAAGTAAGGACAGCCGGATTTGGCGGCGGATGCAAGGAGAGAGGCAAAGCAAACGCTGATGCCGCCGCCGCACCGTTTTGCCCGGGCGGCGCTGGCAACCCGCCTTCCGGGAGAGTAGAGGGTAAATCCGCCGGTCTTGGCACATCTGGCTGGACGAAGCGGCTTTTTGCGCGAAGCGTACCGGCTTGCGTTGCAAGATGACCCCGTCCACCGCCACCAGACTGGATGCCGCCGCCGCCGCCCTGTTGGCGGTCGGCGGCTACGCGGCGGCATCGCTCCGGCTGGCGGCCCTTTCGTGGGATGGCAGTTGGTATCTTTTCCGCAGCCTGCAGGACCGCGCGCCCTTCATCCCGCACGAGCGCTATGGCACCTACCCGCTTCTCTGGGTGATCGTCCAGACCTCCAGGGTCGTCGCCGACCCCAAAATTCTGGGGGTGTGCTACGGGCTGCTGCTTTCCATGTTTCCGCTGGGCTCGCTGGCGCTGTGCTGGCACTACTTGCGCGGGGAGGATCGAGTTGGTTTACGGGTGTGGCCCGCGCTGGGCATCCTGCTGACGCCTTTACCCGGACAGTTCTGCCTGATGTCCGAGGCCACGCTGGCCGCGCAACTGCTCTGGCCGATCTGGGCGATTCTTTGGGCGGGGTTGCCGGGGGCGGGCGGCGGCGTCTGGCTGGCGCTGTTGTCGATGGAGTTGTTTTTTCTGCACCCCACGGCGGTGTTGATTTTTTTCTTGGCCGCCGCGTTCTGCGCCTGGCGGGCGTGGGGCGGGACGGGTCCCGGGCGGCGGGGGTGGACCCGCTGGGCCGGGGTGTTCGGCGCACTGGCCATCGGAAAACTGGTCTTCAGCATCTGCGCGGCCACGGCGTACGAACGCGGCCAACTCTCGGGCGGGCAAGTAATCGAACAGTTTCGCAACGCGGTTTTCGGCGCTCCCCTGGCGCTGCTGGCGTTGACTTACCTGCTGGGGTTTCTGTTCCTCGCGGAGACGGGTTCTCTTGGCGGGCGCCGGCCTTCCGCCCGGGTGTTCGCCGCCTCGCGCCTCCTGGTTTGCCTCGTCATGGCTGGCGTCGGCATCGCCTGGGCAAGCGACCCGGTGGCTTGGCAGGGTTTACTGGACTACCGGCGCTTCGTGCTGCCCGCGCTGCTGCCGGTGCTCGCGTTGGCCTGCTGGCAGGGAGACCATCGGCCGACGCCGGCACAATCCACGCCGCCCGCGACCGGCGCGGGGAGGCTTTGCGGGGTGGCGGCGGTGTTCGCCGCGGTGATGGTCGCGCAATCTTTCTCCTGGGGGGCGTTGATCGAGCGTTTCGCGCGCGGGGTGTCGTCGGCGCGCACCGAGGCCGCGGGGCCGTTCGTCGCCGCGGACGATCTGCCCTGGACGCGGGGGACGGAGTTGCGGCATTGGACCGGCTGCCCGCTGAGCCTTTTGCTGCAGGGGCATTGGCCCCGGGAAATGTACGTCCTGGACCGCGGGGACATTTCTCCGCAAAACGTGCGGGTCAATCCGTGGGAGCAGATCCCGCTCAAAGACGGATGGTTTGAGCTGGGCTGCTTCCGCGCGGACGGGGCCGGCCAAAGGTAGCGTCAAGGCGCGGGCGGGGTGGACGGTTTCCGCATCGGCAGGCCTTGTGGCCGGCCGACTCCCGCGCAATCTGCTACGCGGTCACATACTTGAGTTTAGGTTGCATACTCGAATGAAGGTGGACTGCCCGCCACATATTCTCGCCGATGAATGTTTCCTTGAAACCCTCTTCCAGCGCAGGCACGACGATGGTGTCGATTTCTGTCGGATCAATGGCTGGCATGTTGCCAGCCTCGGCGGCCATGGTTGCGCTTTGTTCGCTCAGATCGTGCGGAAAGGGGTCAAATTGGTAAACCGCTTCCCTGACTGGTTGCGCGCTGTTTTCGTCCGCCCAATGATAAGATCGGAATGGACGACCCGCAACAGTACGTAAGTTGCAAGCTATTCTCTTTCAGTCTATTGTGATTGGACTGACATTGAACAGAGTGGACCATGATGGACGGGGACGCTCTTTCCGCTTGCATGAAATTATTTTCCGTGGGATAACTTGTCTCTCTTATCGCGTGGTCCTCCCGACATCGTTCGAGCTTGCTCAAACAGAGGGAGGGGGCAGAACGGGTGGACCCCCCAGCTTCTGAAAGCTGGCGGCAAACACCGTAAGGTCCACGTCGGCAAGGGAATATGGGGGTATAGCTCAGTTGGTAGAGCGTCTCGTTCGCAATGAGAAGGTCTGGGGTTCGAATCCCCATACCTCCACCATTCTCGCAAGCTGAAAAACAGCGGATCGGCAGGATCGAAAACCCGAAAAACTTGGCGTGGCTTCCACGACCGGCCCGCTGAAACGACACGGTCATAAATCGGCAAGCTGGTTACTCCTTTGGTTTACCTTTCTCGCGTCTGACAGACACGAGCAAGCCCGCCCACTCCGTCACCGTGTAACATTCAATTCCGATCTCCTTGGCCACGGGCTTACGCCACCGCGGAAATACCCATATCGGCAAGGACCTCGTACAAGGCAGCCGTCATCCGGTCCTCGGAAACAGTCAATCCTTCGATCTGCATACTGGCGCACCGACGTTGCGCAAGGCGCGCAATAAGCATCTTGAATTTGTTCGGGTCCTTCATAGACAAGGCTTTGAGGTCGGCGAGTGGCATACCATGCGTTCGAGGTGGAAAGGTAGTCCGGCTGCTGGACCCGGAAGGAGCTAGTCCGACCCCGTTCATTTCAGGGCCTTGACGGGCCCCCCGGATTGACCCGGCACCCTTTCGCCTCCACACTCCACAGCGAAAATGGAGCTTCCCGCGCCCCTACCTTCCACCGATGCGATTCTGCCAGGCGAAGGCGGGGACCAGGTGCTGCGTCTGCTCGACAGTATCACCGATGGCTTCTGCGCCTTCGACGCCGAATGGCGGTTCACCTTCATCAACGAGGCGGCAAAGCGTTGGTTCGCCCCAAACATTGACGATCCCGGTGCCCTCCTGGGCAGGAACCACTGGGACGTGTTCCCCGATCTCCTCGGGACCGAACTCGAGCACCAGTACCGACGCGGCATGGCCGAACGCGTCCCCATCGAGGTGGAAATCTACTACCCACGCTGGTCCCGCTGGTATTTCATCCGGGGCTTCCCGGTTCCGGGCGGGGGTCTCTCGATTTATTTTCGCGACACCACCGACGAAAAACAGGTGAAAGAGGAACTTCGCGCGCGCGACGAGAACTATCGCCCCCTGCTGGATGCCCTCGCGACCTCCCAGCAGAAGGTCGATCTCATCCTGGGGGCGGTCGCCGAGGGTATCCACGGGTTGGACGCCGAGGGGAGGATCGTGTTCGAGAACGCGGCGGCCACCGCGATGTTCGGCTGGACCCAGGAGGAGATGATCGGTCGGCGGGCGCATGATCTCATCCACCACCATCGCGCCGACGGCAGCCCCTACCCGGCGGGGGAATGCCAAATCTACCAAACTTTGCGCGACGGCCTGACCCGCCGGGTCGGGGACGAGGTGTTTTTTCGCAAGGACGGGAGCAGTTTCCCCGTCGAATACGTCTGCTCGCCGTTGCGGAACGGGGCCGGGGCGGTCGCCGGCGCGGTGGTGACCTTCCAGGATGTCACCGAGCGCCAGCAGGCCGAGAAGGCGTTGCGCGAGGCGGAGGCGAAGTACCGCTCCATCTTCGAGAATTCCAACGATGGCATCTTCCAGAACACTCCCGACGGCCGCTTCCTGTCCGCCAACCCGGCGCTGGCCCGCATCCTGGGTTTCGCGTCGCCCGAGGAACTCATCCGCGAGCGCACCGACATCGAACGCCAGGGTTACGCCAACCCGTCGTTGCGGGAGGAATTCAAGCGCCGGTTGGAGGAACGGGACGTCATCAAGGGGTTCGAGTACGAGGTCGCGCGCAAGGATGGGACCCGGATTTGGGTTTCCGAAAGCACACGCGTCGTCCGCGATGCCGGGGGGCGCGCGCTGTATTACGAGGGAAGCGTGCAGGACATCACCGAACGCAAGCAGGCGGAGGCGGTGCGGCGGAGGCTCGCCGCGATCGTGAACTCGTCGGACGATGCCATCATGAGCTTGGACCTCCACGAAAAGGTCACGAGTTGGAACGCCGGCGCGGAACGGGTCTTCGGGTTTTCCGCCCGCGAGATGATCGGCGCCTCGGTCACGCGCCTGATTCCACCGGAGGGGTTGGAGGAGGAAAGGAAGTTCATGGCGCGCGTCAAGCACGGCGAGCGGGTGGAGCATTTCGAGACGGTCCGCGTCACCAAGGACGGGGGGTTGATCGATGTGTCGGTGAGCGTCTCGCTGATCCGTGACACGGCGGGTTTTGTGACGGGCATGTCGAAGATCGCGCGGGACATCACCGAACGAAAACAGGCGGAAAGGCACCGGCGCGCGTGGGAAGAGGCGGAACGCGCCAACTCGGCCAAGAGCGACTTTCTATCGCGGATGAGCCACGAGTTGCGCACGCCCCTTAACGCCATCCTGGGTTTCGGCCAGTTGTTGGAATTGGAGAGCCTGACGGGACACCAGCTCGAAAGCGTGCGCCACATCATGACGGGCGGACGGCACCTGCTCAAGTTGATCGACCAGGTCCTGGACATCGCCCGCGCGGAAAGCGGCCACGCCGAGGTGTCCCTTGAGCCGGTCGAGATCGGCGAGGTTGCGCGCGAATGCCTCGGCCTGATCGGACCGCTCGCGGCGCGGCGCGGCGTCAAGCTCGACGCGCCCGGGCTGCGGGACCACGGCACGGGGCGGGACGAAGGGGTCTTCGTGTTCGCGGACCGGCAGCGCCTCATCCAGGTTTTACTGAACTTGCTGAACAACGCGGTGAAATACAACGTGCAGGGCGGGCGCGTGAAGCTGGAAAGCGCGGTGGCGCGCGGTCGGCTGCGGTTGCGCGTGGCCGACACCGGTCCCGGCATCACTCCCGTGAAGCGGGCGCGGCTTTTCACGCCCTTTGACCGGCTCGGAGCCGAACGCGGCGAGGTCGAGGGCACCGGCCTGGGGCTGGCGCTTTCCAAGGGCCTGATGGAAGCCATGGGCGGCGGCCTTGGTTTGGAGGAGTCGGCAGTGGGATCGGGAGAGGGCGGCTTAAGTTCCGGCTCGGTCTTCTGGATTGAGTTGCCGCTGACCACCGCGCCGACGGGGGAACTTCCCATCACGGTGGATTGGGCGACGTGCGACCCGGCGCCGTCCGAGCCGATGCCCGCCGGACGCACCCTGCTTTACATTGAGGACAACCTCGCCAACCTGATGTTGATCGAGCGCTTGCTGGAAGCGCACAAGGGGGTGCGGCTGCTCACGGCGACGCGAGGTGGCATGGGCCTGGATCTCGCCCGCTCCCACCATCCCGACCTCATCCTGCTGGATTTGCAGCTCCCCGATCTGCCGGGCGAGGAAGTGTTCGCCAGGCTGCGCGCCGACGAGGGCACGCGGGACATCCCGGTGGTGATCATCAGCGCCGACGCGACCACGCGCCAGACCGAAAACCTGTTGCGGGCGGGGGCGCGGGGGTATCTCACGAAGCCGTTGGTGCTCAAGGAACTGCTGGCGGTGATCCGCAGCGCGTTGCTCAAGCGAGGGGGGTGACCGGGGCGACAGCCCCCGGGATTGGGGGCATCCCTGTCCGCATCTGCTTTGGTGGCGTCTGTCCAAAGGCTACCGCCTTTGCGGGCAGGATGCCCGCGCTCCCGGGGGCTGCCGCCCCTACTTTTCCTGACCCGGGCGGGATGCCCGTAATTTTCCTCACCACTCGCCATCGGAACCTAGACACGCTACCCTGCGCGCGATGAAAACCTCGCGGGTGCTGATTTTTGTGGATGAGTCCAACGTCGTCAGCTCCGTGCGCGCCGTGTCCCGCAAGCTGGACTGGATCCGGTTGCGCGACCACCTCACGAACGCGGCGGAAGGACGCGAACTCATCGAGATGGTCGTTTACGCGGGCCTGCCACCCGCCCTCGCGGATTGGCAGCACGAACGCGACAAGAAAAACAAGTTCATCCAATGGCTCAAGGCGCACGGGTTCCTGGTGGTCACCAAGGATGGTTCACCGACCGAGGGGAATTTTTACAAGGCGAACGTGGACGTTCTGATGGCCATCGACGCGGTGGAATTATCCGCGAACATCCGCCCCGACATCGTGGTGTTGGTAACAGGCGACGCGGATTTCGCCCACTTGGCTTTGCAACTGCGGCGCCGGGGCATCCGCGTGGAAGTGGCGTCGGTCGCCCAGAACCTCGGCCACACGTTGAAAGCCTCCGCCAACGCGATCATCGACCTCACCCCGCTCTTCGAGACTTTCGAGCCGATGTAACTCCCTCCCTCCCCTTCCCTCCACCCTATCTGCTATCTCCTATCTCCTTGCCCTTCCTTTCCCTTCCCTTCCGCCCATGCGCATCCGTATCGACCACCACACCGCTTACCACTACGAAAAGCCCGTCAGTTTATCGCCGCACCTCGTGCGGACTTTTCCGCGCACCGAACCCGGGCGGCTCGTGCAGAAAATCCTTTTCCAGACCAACGCCGAGGCGGACGTCCAATTCCGGCGCGACCTGTTCGACAACAATTTCGCGCGTTGTTTTTACCCGGACCCGACGGCGGAACTCGTCTTCGACCTGACCGTGGAAATGGAGTTGCACGAGGACAATCCCTTCCACTTCCTGCTCGATTACCACGCCGCCAACTTCCCGTTTCAATACCAGGCGGACGACGCCGCGCGGCTGACACCTTACCTCGTCCTGCCGCCCGGCAGCGCGCAACTCGACGCCGGCGACCACGGCGCGGAACGGTTGCTGCCACTCCCCTTTTGGACACCCCCCGAGCCGGGCGGTTCCACGGTGACCCTCTTGATTGGATTGAACGAGGCTTTGCACCAACACATTGCGTACGAGTTGCGCGAGGAAGGCGCCGCGCGTCCGCCCGCCGAAACGCTCCGGCTGGGGCGCGGCGCGTGCCGGGACACAGCGGTGCTGCTGGCGGCGGTGTTGCGCGAACTGGGTCTGGCCGCGCGTCTGGCGAGCGGGTATCTCTGCGAATTGGAAGCGGCGTCCGATCAACGCCGCGCGGCTGGCGCCATGCACATGTGGACGGAAGTTTACCTGCCGGGTGCCGGTTGGACGGGGTTGGACCCGACCAACGGAAATTTCTGCAATCAGAATTTCATCACCACCGCCGTGGGCCTGACCACCGCCGAGATCACGCCGATGAGCGGAAGGTATTATGGCAAGGAGTTCGTGCCCGCGACGATGACGGCAAAACTGGAGTTGAGTTTGTTGGATTGAGGGGCTGAAGTGAACAAATGGCCGCGAAGACACGGCGAATTCGCATGCGACCGCCGCGAAGCGGCCTCGTACCCAAGGTAGGGATGGCTCTCCGAGCCGCTCCCCATTGTCTCTGCGTCTGGATAAGGACGCCCCCTGTTACTGGGCAAGCCGGCCAATCTGATAATGGGAGCGGCTCGGAGAGCCATCCCTACCTTTGATTAGACGGCAGGAGCCCCGCCTAGTCCCCCGCGCCTGCTTGCATCACTGACCGACAGCGGAATTAGAAGCCACCACATAAAAAAGCCCCCACCGTTATGAGGCGGTGGGGGCGACAAGTGGCTGGTTGACCGTGCAGCACCCGGCCAATCAATACAAACTCAAGTATTGGGAAGTGTCGAAATCGTAGAAGGACCGGGGGTTATACGTGCCTTGGTAGTACACGAGCGAGTCATCATAGGGTTGGAAGGCGTACAGGTACAGATAGTTGTCGTCCGAGCCATAGTCTTCCGCCGTGTACAGATACCCGAGATTATCGGTCTGACCATAATCATACAGGTAAACATCGGCGGCGCCGTTGCCGCTGTTGCCGAAGCTATACAAGAACCCGAAATTGTATTTGTAGAGGAACCCGGGGTAGGGCCGGTCAAATTCCGTGGTCCCCAGATAGGTGTAAGTGCCAAGAGCTTTTCAGGTAAAAAACTACGTACCCGTCGCCGTCATATCCCAGAGGTATTTCCTGGTCAAAAAAGGGGCCGTAGGTCTGCGCTTTCAATGGCGCGGCGTAAGCGAGCGTCATCAGAAAAAGGGCTGCCAAGATGTATTTAATGCGGTGTGCCATGGGCGGGGATGTTCGGTTGGACTGCAAGTTGGGTTTCAGGTGGTTGATCAACGATCAATAGATGCTTTGACCGCGCCGTTTATTCAGCGCAATCAAAACAAAACGCCTGCGAATCAAGCATTGGACGTGCCCGGCAGAATCGCCTGATCTCCCTCCTGTCCCCCAAAAACAGTGAAACCCCTTGTTCAGTAGAGCTTTGCTCACAGCTTGGTTCGACGACAATCCACCAGCCCGCTGCCGAAAAGTCCGTGGATGGTCTTCTCCGGATCAAAGCCGGCGATCTGAAAACAATCGTGCGCCCAGCACTGCACGACGTGGTGATGGGAATCGAACCCCTCGCCAATGCCCAGCGTCAGCGTGTAGGGCTGCGGCTTCAGCGCCGGCCAGTCGAACTCCAGCACGGCGTGCCAATCGCCCGGCCTCCGGCAGGTCGAGGTCCAGGCGGTGGCCGTTGGGTCCGCGTAAGACCAGCGAGTTTTGCCCGCACACCTGCTGCCCCGTGCCGTCGCGCAACAGGTAGCCAAACATCAGGTGCGCGCGCGGTTCAAGGGCGCGCACGATCATGTGAACCACCACGCGCTGGCCCGGTTCGCGCCCCGCCACCGCGCGTCCTTCGGTGTCGGTCACGGCCGCCTGGATGATCCGCAACGCCCCCTGGCCGCTGAACGCGTCCTCGGGCAAAGTCACCCACGGAATCGCCGCGGGCACCGCCGCGGCCTTGACCGGCGAGCCGATCCCGGAACGCGCCCCCTCGTTGTGGAGCGATTTCAAATAACGCTCGATGCCCGGCGCGATGGGGCCGTCGTAATCCAGCCGCCCCTTGTCCAGGATGAGCAGCCGCGTGCAAAGCGCGCTGAGTTGTCCGGGATCATGGCTGACGACGATCTTGGTGGCCCCGGCGAGCGAACCGCGCAGGAAGTCGTAACACCGTTGCTGGAAGAAGATGTCGCCCACGGAAAGCGCCTCGTCGATGATGAGAATCTCGGGCCGCACGAGCACGAACGCCGCGAAAGCCAGCCGCAGCACCATGCCCGAGGAATAATGCTTGAGCAGCCGGTCCATGAACTCCCCGATCTCGGCGAAGGCGGCCACCTCCTCGTGCCGGCGGCGGATCTCGCGGACCCGCCATGCCCAGCATCGTGGCGTGAAAGAGGATGTTCTCACGTCCCGTGAATTCCGGGTTGAACCCGATGCCCAGTTCCAGCATGGACTCGATCTGCCCGTCCGTCGTCACCGACCCGGTGGTGGGTCGCAGCACGCCGGCGATGAGTTTGAGGAGCGTGCTTTTCCCGCTGCCGTTGCGTCCGATCAGGCCGACGCATTCCCCCCGGCGGATTTCCAGCGAGATGTCCCGCACGGCCGTCACCACGCTTTCCTCGCCTTCGGAGCGGTGACGTCCGGTCAGGCGCCGGAACAAGCCCGCGCCGGCCTCCTGGACGGAAGTGCGGCCGATGGCGTACGTCTTCGAGACGCCCACGAGTTCCACCGCCAAGGGTGGCTCCTCGTCCGCCACGGGAATGTCACGGGGCGCGTGGTCGCTGGCCGGCAAAGTGTTTCGCACAGGTACGGCCCGCCTCAGCGGGAAAGGAGTTTCGCGGCGGCGCGCGGGGAAAGCTGGGCGAGAAAACCCTTTTTCCAGAAGGCGTGCTGGTAGGCACTCCGCAACCTCGCGGGGTGCAGCAGGGATTCCCAAGTCCCGGGCGGCCGGGCCAGTGGCCGGGTCGGACTGTCCCCGCCAAAACTATCGCGCGCGGGTAGCGCGCCGAGTTCGCGCGCCTCGTCCGACCGTCGGGCGGCGCAGGAGACGATCAAGCACCCCTTCGAGATAGTTGAAACCCGGTCCGGGCCATTCCAAAGGTCCGTCGGCCGGGCGCGAGTCGGCCACGTCGCGCACGAACTCCACGGCGCGCTCGCGCATCCGCGTTATCCGCGCGAGCGCGGCGGTCGCGCCATGCTCGCATTCCGCCGTGGACCGCCTCCAGGCGACCGTCCGCCCCTTCGCGCAGGCCGACGATCGGTCGGGTGCGGCGCGCCGAAAAACAGCTCGATCAACTCGACGGATTCCGAAACCAGGTCGCGACGGGCGTGCGGCTTGTCGAGGTGAAAGAAGTAGGAGCTGAGTCGGCAGCCCGCTTCGACGGCGGGCCGGGCGAAGTGCCAGGTGCCGAAGTAAAACGCGCGCAGCCGGTGCCGCGCGCCGTTTCCGTGCAACGCCTCGCCCGGCTTCCCGCCGGGCGCGCGGGCGGAGTCCCCGGCGGGCAGGTTGAGCAGCGTTTGCAGCGCGCGGGCCGACGACGCCTGCCAGCCGACATCCACCATGGCGATCTTTTCGTCCTCGCCCGGAGTTGAAGCCGATCTGCCGGAAGTACGCCAGCAGCCGGGCGCGTTCGTCGGCCGCCTAGACGCAGGATTTCCGCCTCCAACGACAGGAAAAGCGCCCGCATCGCCTGATGCTCCGTTTCCGGCGGTACACGCCGCCGGCCGTGGTGACGACCTCGTCCAGCGACGCGAAGCCGGCGCGCCGGATCTTGTCCGCCACGGACGCCGGGATCGATCCCGAGCCGCGTCAGGAAATGGCGGACGGACAGGTTCGGGTTGGGCGTGAGCAGAAACTGCATCGCCGCGGCGTCGAGCGACGTGATCTGCGGCAGGTTCAGCAGCCGGCGCGACGCCGCCATGTAGATCGACTCCACGGGAAGCCCGCCTGCGCGGTCAGAACCTCGCAAGCCTGGCGCAGGTAGTAGCCGTCGCGCGCGAGGAAGTAGAGCCGCTCGATGCCTTCCTCCCGGGCCTGCTTCAGAATCCAGTGGAGAAACAAAAAATACAGCGGCCCGCCCACCTCGTAGCCCAGGCGGTCCCACGAATCCTCCGGTTCAGCCGCGGGACGCGAGGAGTCGGCACTCGCCCTCGGAACGGCGGGCGACGCGTCCGTCGAAGCCGAGGGCGCGTGTTGCCCGTTCGCCTGCGTTTGGGGGCCGGTGGCAATCCGGACGGGACGCAGGACCCGCCGCCGCCGCACCGCGCCGACGCACAGGCTAGACAAAAGGTCACCCTCCGCAAAGGGCGCGGCCGTCACCCCTGCCTCCGCTGATCGATGAGCGGCAGTTCGTCCGCGTGAACCGCCGTCTGCCAGTGAACCGCGCGCAAACCGCGCTTCCCGCGCCCGCTCGACGTCGGAATGGAAGTTGTCGCCGACATGCACGATTTCGGACGGCGCGCAGCCGAGTTCCGCCAGCATCTGGCCGTAGAGATCGCCGTCGTGCTTGCTGGCCCCGCGTTCGGCCGACAGGAACAATGTCCATCTCCGCGCCGTCGTCGCCGTAACCGGCCTGGCGCAGCGTTGCCAGGATGAACTCGCGCGGCAGATACATGTCCGAGGCGAAGACGACGCGGATGCCGGCCCGCGGCCGCCGTCGCGCGCGGCCGCCAGCACGGGTGGGTTCGCGTAGAGCAAGCGTTCTTCCACGTCCATTTCCAGACGCGTCAATTCGGCCGGATGCGCGTCGGTGGCCGACGCCGGCAAGTTCGCAAAACACCTCGTAAATCTCATTGAGGGTCACTTCCTCGTGACCGGACTTTCTCGATCTGCCGCTGCGCGCGCCTCGTTTTCGGCGCCGACCCGCAGAGAAGCCACGGGCAGATCGGGCACGCCCAGCCGTTGACGCACCGGCGCCTCCAAAAAGAGGAAGGCATCGACGGGCCGGCGCACCAAGCGGAGCAGCGCGGTGTCGAAAACATCCAGGGACAAAACCCGGCAGCGCGCCGTCCGCCGGCTGACCCGAGATCAGGCGGCGAGTTCGCGCCGGAATCCCGGCGCCGAACGGTCTGAACTCGCCGCGACACGCAACGCGCCGGCGCGCGGCGAGGGCGGTTCGTTGGAAAGCTCTGAGCTTCGTTTGGCTTGACGGCGTTCCGCAGCTTGGAGTTGCGGGTAAAGAGTCCATTCCCAGCGCCGGAGCCGGTCCTGGACCTTGCTCGTTTCGTGGATGGCGTGGTCGCTGCGCGCGCGAATTTCCCAGAGCAGGGCGGAGTGGCCGCGCAACAGCTTGGACGGTGTTCAGCAGGTAACCCAGGCCGAGGCCGACCCTGCTGGAGGTCGAGCGCGCAGGTAATGGTTGCGCAGCTCGGCGGATTTCTGGTCGTGCACGTCGAGCGCGTCCGTCACGGTGTTCGCGTAGATCGGAGCCGCCGGAACGGTGGCGCCAGTGGTAGTTCGCCAGCCGCTGGTCGATGACCCCGATCTCGAATTGGGAGAGGAAGCGCAGGTTAAAATCCCAGTCGCCCACCACGGAAAATCGCTCGTCGAACAGGCCGATGCGGCTCGTGGACGGCGCGCCGATAGACGAACGCGATGGGCGCGAACGGGTTCTCCGCCGCCGGCGCTGAACAGGTCGACGCTGCTTGCAGCGGCAGGTAATCCTCGCGGCCAGTTCGTCGATGCCGCCGTGGGCGTTGATTTCCTCCAGCACGCGGGTGGTCTGCGTCACCACGCCCTGGACCGGGCTGCCGGGTCCCTGCGTCGTCGAGAAAATCGACGCACGCGCGCAGGAATTCGGGCTGCCAACAGTCGTCGTCGTCGTGGATGACGAGGTACTCGCCCGCCGCCGCGCCGACGCCGAGGTTGGAGGCGTTCTGCATCCCGAGGCTCACCGGCGTTGTGGATCACCTCGACCCGGCCCGGCGTAGCGCGCGGCGTATTCGGCCACGAGCAGATCGACGACGTGCGGGTTGCCGCCGTCGTTGACGATGACGTGCAGCCAGTCGGGGAACGATTGCCCGAGGACCGACTCCATGCAACGCCGCAGCATCAGCGGCCGGTCCTTGGTGCGCGTGATGACGGTGACGCGGGCGCGCTGCCGGGCGTCCTCGGCGTGGCGCGAGTTGACCGGACCGGTGTCGGCGAGCGTCAAGGCCGGACCAGTCGGGCTTTCACCGGCCAAGGGAGTGGGAAGATTGGGGGTGTCCACGGGAACTCTGGAGTCACGATCAAGCATCAATGGAGGGGTTCTCGCCTTGGAGTTCGCATCGCGTTGGGTTCGTGGAACCTGCGGCGAAATTAGGTCCGCCTCCGGCTGGTGGCAAGGCGCGGCTGGTGGCGATCAATTTATCGCATCCCTCCTGGAGCCGCGCGCAGTGTTCGAGCAGGCGGTGGTATTCGGCCAGGAGGGCGGAATATTCCGTTCGCAACCGGTGGTACTCCCCACCCACGGCGTCGCAATGGGCCACGAGGGCATGGTGGACACGTTCCAAGTCGGCATAAGCTTCCAGGGTGCCGTGGTGACCGCTTTGTTCGGCGCGGACGCGGGCGGCCAGTTCGTCGCGCTCGTAGCGGGCGTGCTCGCCGTAAAAATAGAGGGTTTGGTAGTTCGCCTCGCAGGCTTCCAGGAAGCCGCCGGTCAGGCTTGAGGCGCGGCGCAGTTCGCGGAGGTGTTCCAGACACGGCGCGGGCAGCGCCGCGTCGCCGGGCCGGTACAGGACGGCCAGGCCGTAGGCGGCGGGGATGAGAAATGATTCCCAGGCCGCGCCCGCCTCGGATTTGAGAAAATCCTCCACGGCGGTGAGCACGCCGTTGCGTTCCCCGCCGCTCCGCAGGGCAATGTCGTAAACACCGGGCGCGCGCAGGCCGCCGTCGATCAGATCGTCGCCCTCCAGGGGAACGCCCAGGTGGTCGGAACTAGGGTGGCGCGCTTCCGCCGGGACCGCGACGGGTCGGTAGTACATGTCGCGCCGCCCCCAGGGCCAGCCGACGTCATGCGCGAAGACCAAGGGTCCGGCGGGATCGCCTGTCTTACCGGAGGTGGCGCGTTGAACGCAATCCAGTTCGTGGCGAACGGTGTGATAATTGTGGTCGCCGTCGAGGAAGTAAGCGCCGCAACGTTCCAAGTCAGGCAGGACGTCCAGGGAGCGGCCCGCCACGAGGGTGGCCGACGCCACCGAACCGTCGGTGACGGGGGTGAGACTCTCAAATTCGGCGGACAGGGCGGGATCGACCGCGGGGTCCACGCCGACGTAGGCGCAAGCGTTCCGTCGCGCCCAGGCGACCAGTTGCACCGTGAACGCACCGCTTTCAACGCCGACCTCGCAAACCCGCCGCGGGGCGAGGCGCGCGAGGATGGGTTCAATCAGTGGCCAGAACACGCTGAGCGAACCCACCTTGCCCATGAACGGCGGGGACGATTTGGAGTGGGGGTCGCGCGGGTCGGCTACGGCGGGTTCTAAGGGGGTAATCACTGGGTGTCTGCGCTGGGGGGAAGTGGGCGGTCTGTCCACCATCGTGTCTCAATGTGAAACACAGGGTGGATAGTTCGCGCCGACGCGCCGTTAAAGCCTGAACTATTTGGCGAAGAGTCTTTTTCTAAAGAGGGTCCCGGGCGGTGTCCACCTTTTTCTAAGCGGGGTCGGGCCGGAGGTTCACGTTGCGGGGAGGCGGAGGTTGGATGCCCAGACCGCTTTGCGCTGCCCGGTCGGGCGTGATAAGGATGCGCCGATGAAGAAAGCCCCCGAGATTTTCCAGCGCATCGCCCGCCGCCCTGGCGGGTCGAGATCCTCGTCCATTTGCAGGAATCCGACAAACCGGCGTACCGCATGGCGATCCAGACGCTGGCCGCGCAACGCAAGCTGCGTCCGGTGTTTGTGGAGCGCAAACCGCGCGACGAGCGTCACGTGTGGATGCAAGACCGCGCTGGCGCGCCCGTCGAGCGAGCCCATCGCGGCGAACGTGATCCAGATGTGGCTGATGGGCACGCAGTCGCCACTGTTGTGCGATTTTCTGGATTCCCTGGGCATCCCGCACGATGAAAAAGGCGGGATCGACTCGCTGCCCGAGAGTCCGGCGCCGGAACGATTGCAAGCGGCGGTGGACGGCGTGCTGGCGAAGTTCCCGCCGGACGTGGTGTCGATTTACCTGAATAGTTTCCAGTCGATGGACATCGCCGGCTGGCCCGGGTTGGAGGAGATTTTGAAGAGCGATTCGCGGTTGCAGTTTGGGGCGGAGGGGTGGCGGTTCCGGTGGTGTCGGCGGCGTAACGCCGGTGATCGCTTCTCCATCCGGCTCCAGTCTTGGCTTGTGTTACGGTATGTACTAACCAATTGACGTTGAATATTATACGAGTGCCATGGTGAGCGGTCTCGCCCGACCTCATAGTCCCGGAGGGACGTCGGAACAATTTCTTCTTCTCGCATCACGATCGACCCTCTGATTTGCCACGGGAAGCCGTGTATTCGAGGGCTGCGTCATCCGGTGGAGTTTATCCTCGAACTCCTTGGCGGTGGCATGAGCGAAACAGAGATTCTGGCCGACTACGAAGATCTGGAGCACAACGATTTGTTGGCCACTTACCAGTGGGCCGCGCGCCTCAGCCGGGTTAAACGCGCTGGGTTGAGGGAAGTGGAAAGATGTTTGTCAGAGGGCATTTGACGGCAGTCATCCCCGCCTCGCCCCAGCTTATGCCCCTCAGGTCCAATAAAGAATCCGCGCCATCGGCAGTTTGGCGGCGATTTCCCGCTCGAAAAAGCTTCGCAACGTCCCCATCACGTCGCGCGGGTAAACGTACTTCACCCCGCCGAACTTGTTGAACTTGCGCGCGCGGTTCGCCTCGTCCAGGTCCAGCGTGGTGTTCGGATACCACCCTTGTAGCACCTCCTTGCTGCCGGGCGTGAAACGGTGCGTGATCAATTCCACCGTCACGTCACCGGCACCCCGCGACGCGACCGCCGCCTCGTCCAGCAGCGCGCCGTAATGCGTTTCCCAATCGTCGATGGGCATGATCGGCGCGATCACCAGACCCACCGGGTAGCCGGCTTCGCGCGCCAGCCGTCCCAGACCGGCCAGCCGCGCCGAGACCGGGGCGTGCCGCCCTCCAGCTTCCGCGAAACAGGCAGCGCGTTGACGCTCGCCCGGCAACGGGTCCGACCACCGTGCGGGCAGGGCGAGGAGCGGTTCCACGGCGGCAAACTTGCTGACCCAACGCAGGCGGGCGCCATCGTCCGGCGGCCGCGCGCCGAACCAGCGGATGCACTCCGCCAGGCTGCCGGTCAGATGCTCGATGCCCAGCGGATCGGTGTAGCACGACACCTCGAAACTGGTTTCCGGCCCGCTCCGCGACTGCACGTAGGCCGCGAGGTTGTCCAGGATGGCGGGCAGGTTTGCGAACACCCGCACCACGGGCGGACCGCTCAGGCTGCCCGCGAGGTAGCAATACTGGCAATGCGCCGGACAACCCTCGGCGAGGTGGAACTGCCAGTCCGCCGAAGGCGGGATGGGTTGCAGCCGGATCGCCCCGGCGGGCGCGGTGACGACGGCGAGCGTGGACTTGCCAAGGCGGTAGGTTTCCCGTTCGTCCGCGCCGCGCAAGCCGGTGAGGCGGTTGGCGGGCAGTTCCTCGACCGGCAAACCCAGGGCTTCGACGCGGTCGCGGATCGCGCGTCCATGGGTTTCGGCCAGCGCGGCGGGCGTGAACACCACGCGCCGGGGCAGCCATTGGCGCGGGGTGGTGACGCCGCCACTGGGTTCGATGATTGGCTCCGGGGTCCGCGTCTGCGGTTCGGTGAGTTCCTGGAGAAGATCGGCGGGCGCTTCGGTTGTCATCATGTGATGAATTTCGGATGGCGGGCGCGGTCAAGCCGCCCGCATTTTACTGACAATGGGCTTAAAGCCCGGCGGCTTGGTGTGAATCCACGCGACGAATTTGGCGATTTCCGGATGTTCGCGCAAACTGGGGAGATCGTGGAACCGACGCTCGAGTTCCTTCTCGCTGAACACGGCGTGCAGTTGCTTGTGGCAGGCGGCGCACAGCATCACAAGGCTCGTTTTGACCATCCGCCGGTCGAAGTTTTTCTTGTTCCATTTGTTCGCGTGGCGGCACTGCGGAACGAGGTGGTGCCGGGTCAGGGACGTTTCGCGGCGGCAGAGTTCACAAGGACCAATCATGCAACCTTCGGACCAGGAAGGAATACGTTTACGGGGGAAGTATAGAGGCCCCGAAATCGCCGGAAAATACCCGCAATCAGGAATGGGGCGACGAGGTGGAATCCGTTTGCGACGGATAAAACCGCCTCTGGTGAGCGCCATCTCTACCGTGAAGTAACAATGCCACCTCATGGTACATATACAGCCGTTTTCAGAAGGTTGGGGACCCCTAGTCACCGTAGGAACTCGGCACTCCGCCCCGGTGGACGGCGAAGGTGGATGGCGACCTCCGGGCGCCATTCGTTGACTCGCGGCGCAGCCGCCCAGTGCGGAAGGTCGGGGCACCGCCGCGCGGGAACCCATGGCGCCCGGAGGTCGCCATCCACTTTCGCCAAACACCTGCAACCCCAGGGGCAGAAGCCCTGCGCCGCCGGGAAGCGCCCAACCGTTTTGAAAACGGTCTATGTCATGAGGGTAACTCCACCGCAGTTCTGGTTTCCCAGCGTTCGCCGTTCCAATGGTAATCCGTGCCGGGGGTCTTGGGAGTGATCGCGGTTTGCTGTCCTCCCGCCAGAACGAGTAAAACGGTTTCGGCGCCTCGGTGGGGACCGGTGCGATCCGGGGGAAAGTGAACACGGAGTTCGCCCAGGTGGCTTGAAAATCGGCGTGGGCGGTGCCGCTACGATCCGTGACAACCCGTTGAGCCACCGTGTAGGGCGCGTCACGGTGGGTGCGGATGGCCACGCCTACTTCTTGCCCACGCGCCGGATGCCCGTGGCGCGTGACGCTCACGGCGATGGTGTGAACGGAGCGGTTGTCATGGATTTCACCGCAACCCGTTAGTGTGAAAGCGGCTGCCAGGATGACGGCGCGAAGGAAGACAGTTTTCATAAAAGTGTCATCCTATAAACACGCCGCTGATTTGCAAACACTTACGCAAAGGAGTGTGTTTGCCCCGGTTTCTTCCGCCTCCGCCCGCCGCGCAGCGGCTTTGGAGTGCGCCGCGACACGTCGCCGCTTTGATCCCAGCGACACGTCGCGTCGTTCCCCTTCGGCGAAGCCGCCGTCGATCGAGCCGGCTGCGCCGGAGGATAAACAACGCGACGTGTCGCGGTTGGACCCGGCGGAGCCGTGTGAAAGCGGCGACATGTCGCCGCACTCCAAAGCCGCTGCGCGGCGGGCGGAGCAGACTCGCCCGGCAAAGCCCCTACACGCTGCGGCAGAAGTCCTCGAACCGATCCAGCCCACGCTTGATCACATCCAGGCTCGTCGCGTAGCTCAGGCGGATCGTGCGGTCATCGCCAAACGCGATCCCCGGCACCACGGCGACGCTCGCCTTGCTCAGCAGACGGTCGCTGAAATTCGTCGAGTTCAGCCCCAAGCTTGCCGATGTTCACCAGCGTGTAAAACGCCCCCAGCGGCTTGACCGCCGTGATGTTGGGCATCTTCGAGAGCCGGTCGAACATGTAATCGCGGCGCACGCTGAATTCATCGCGCATGTCTTCCACCGCCGTCTGGTCGCCCTTGAGCGCCGCGATTGCGCCCTTCTGGGAGAACGAACATGGGTTCGACGTGCTGTGGCTCTGGAGCGAATCAATCGCCTTCGGCAATCGCCTCCGGCGCGCCGAGATACCCCAGCCGCCAGCCCGTCATCGCGTACGACTTGCTGAACCCGTTGACCGTGATCGTCAGATCGTGCGCCTCTGGCGAGAGCGACCCGATGCTGACGTGCTCGGCGTCGTCGTACACGAGCTTCTCGTAAATCTCGTCGCTCAAGATCAGGATCTCCTCCTCGATCGCGACCTCGGCGATGGCGTCCAGCTCCTCGCGCGTGTACACCGCGCCGGTCGGGTTGCCGGGCGTGTTGATGATCACCATCTTCGTGCGCGGGCGTCATCGCGTTCTGGAACTCCTCCGCCGTCATCTTCCACTTGTTGGCCTCGGTGGTCTGGACGAACACCGGCTCGGCCCCGGCGATGCGCACCATTTCCGGGTAGCTCAACCAATACGGCGCGGGAATGATCACCTCGTCGCCCGGCTGGCAGGTCGCCAGGATCGCGTTCAGGCACGAATGCTTCGCGCCGTTGCTCACGATGATCTGGCTCGGCTTGTATTCCAGCCCGTTGTCCGCCTTGAACTTCGTCGCTGATCGCCTGGCGCAACTCCGGCGGTGCCGCTGCTCGGCGTGTACTTCGTGAACCCCTCGCGCAACGCCGCGATGGCCGCCTCCTTGATGAACTCCGGCGTGTCGAAATCCGGCTCGCCCGCGCCGAAGCCGCAGACGTCCTGGCCGTTGGCCATCATGGACTTTGCCTTGCTGTCGATCGCCAGCGTCAGAGAGGGCGAAAGACTGGCGGCGCGTTCGGAAATTTCCATGAGTCGGGTAGGAGAAGAATGTTGAGGCTGCGAAAGGCGTGGTTCCGGTGAAAACCGCGCGAGGGGCTACCTAAGCGCGATAGGCGCTCTTCAATCAAGGCGGGGAAGTCATTTTCCGCAATCCGGATGATTTTCATCTCGCGCGCGGCGTTCTCCTTGGAGTCGCTCGCGTGCGCGGCGTTGATCATGATCGTCTCGCCGAATTCCTTGCGGATGGACCCGGGAGGAGCCTTGCGCGGGTCGGTCGGCCCGAGCACCTCGCGGATCTTGCGCACGGCATCCACGCCCTGGTACACGATGGCCACGCATTTCTCGCTGCCGGGGCCTGGCGCTGCGCCTCGGTCGTGCACTCGTCCGGCCGCGGCCGCTCATGAATTGCACGATGGTCTCCCAGTTGTTGCGGCCGTTGATCGGGCCGAGAATCTCGCCGAGTTGCCGCTCCACCTCGGCGGAGACGGGAAATCCATCTCTGCCTCGATGGCCAGTGCGCGCCTGCTTGCCGCTCGGCTCCTTGAGTTTCTCCTCCAGGAACTCCAGCACCGGGCCGTAAAACTCCTCCGCCTGCGCCACGCTCATGCGCAGCACCTTGAAACAGATGATCGCCAAGCCCCGTGCGCGAGAACAGGTCGATCACGCCGCCGGGGCGGGCGTTGGGGAAGCGGAAGTTGTCCGGCTTGATGAGCACGAGCGTCTTCTCGACCTTCGCTTCGGCAGGAAACGGGATGACGTTTTCCAGCAACCCGCCGTCGGTGTCCGAGTACGTCGCCCAGAGCTGCAGGTCGCGCTGCACCGCGGCTGCGGTCGGGCGCGGCGAGCACGGCCGGCTCGAAATAGGTGCACTCGCCCGCGTCCGTTGACGACGTAATCGCCGTAAGTGTCGCGGATCGTCTCGGCGCTGGTGCGCTCGTGGACGATGTGGCCGACGGTGTTCATCAGGCGGGCAACGGCGTCCGGCCCGCGGAACACGAGCAGCAGGCAGCGTCGGCGGCGGCCGTCGGCGTCGGGGCCGAT
Organism: uncultured bacterium; assembly: GCA_963795895.1. Classification (GTDB taxonomy): domain Bacteria; phylum Verrucomicrobiota; class Verrucomicrobiia; order Chthoniobacterales; family SZAS-18; genus CAWCJJ01. The sequence goes on along the minus strand of CAWCJJ010000034.1, from coordinate 47,619 downwards.
CTGGCTGACGATGTACTCGCGGATGAGCAGTTGGGTGGCGCGGTGGCGGGGATTCGGGTCGTCGTTGATGACGGTGGCGGCGTACGCCTCGGCGAGTTCCTTGCTCGGGGCGAACATGCGCGCGCCCACGAGATCGAGGCCGCTGCGCGAAATCAGCCGGGAAAGGATGGGGCCGGTGCGCGATTTGCGGATCGTGTGCGGGGTGACGAGGACGTAAGAGAGTTGGGGTTGCTCCATAAAATAAAAAAGCCTGCGCCGGACCGGCCGCCGTGGTTTCCTGGTGGCCAAGTGATTCGACGCAGGCGGTACGACGGCGCGTCCGGTTGAAAGGCGCGCTGAGGACGGGGGAATGTAACCGCGCGTTTGCGAGGGCGTCAAACCAAATCCCTGCGACGCGCGACGTTCCGCCTTGCCACGGGTGGGCGCGAGGGTGGTCAGGCGTAGCGCGCGACGACTTCGGTGGCGAACTCCGCGAACTCCGCGACATCCAGCGGCGGACTGGTGTAATGCTCGACCTTGCCGCGCGACGGCGGGGTGTAGCAGAGGGTGACGGTGGTATCAAACTCCGCCAGCGCGGCCATTTGGCGGTCGAACCAGTGCCTGGCGTCGGGCCGGTGCCAGTCGGCCCAACTGATACCGGTGCGCAACTTCCGAACGCCGAGGTTGCGCATGGTTTCGACGGCGTAATCCAAACGGTGATCCTCGAAGTGGAACCACTGGCAGATGCCGAACCGTGGGTCGAAGGATTTCAGCGCGAGCTTGGGCGTGCCGTCGGCGCGGATGAGGCCCATGTAGAAATGGCGGTAATAGCTGCTGCCCTCGCTTTCCTTGTGCCGGGTGGTGGCTTCCCAGGCGGGCGGTAAATCGAGGAGGCTGTACCAGAAGACGCGTTGGACGTCGGGATGGTTTAGGAGGAGTTCGCCCGTGCGGCGCAAGCCGAAAGCCTGGACTTCCTCGGCTCCGAAGCTCGACGCGCCGACTTCCGTGACCCAGATGGGCAGGTCGGTGATGGTGCGGACTTCCGCGAGCTTGGCGGGCCAATCGTCGATCTGCCAGTGGTTCCAGTCCAAGGGAAAGCCATGGACGGCGACGGCGTCGAGACGATCCAGGACGCCTTCGATTTTGAGGAGTTCGAGGAAGGTGGGGTCGATGGGTGACACACCGCCTAGGATGAGCGGGAGCGAGGGCTTGACGGCGCGAACCGCGTCGGCGGCGAGGATAACCATACGGGAGAAATCCTTCCAGCCGGCGTCGATTTTGAAGTCCCAGTGGGACAGGTTGTTGGGTTCGTTCCAGAACTTGATGGCCTCGATCATGCGGGAGGGTGTGTGGAGGATATAAGAACGATTTGATTACAGGGAGCATCAGCCCCGGCAGCGCGGGTCCGCGATCCGCTTCCGCTTCTGGTCAGCCCCGGGAACGCGGGCGTCCCGCCCGCAAAGGGTCGGTAGCCCCTGGACAGTCCAACCAGACCAGAGGCGGGCGGGACGCCCGCGTTCCCGGGGCTGACCAGAGCCAGAGGCGGGCGGGACGCCTGCGGTGCCGGGGTGCCGCTCCGCGTCACTTCTTTTGCAATCGCCGGGTGCGAGGCTCATGCGTTGCCTAATTTTATGGGGTGCCAGTGGATGTTGTGCGCTCCAGGCCGGTCGCGGCGCGGTACTCCGCTTGATTCCACGTTGTCGAGGAGGAAGGATGCTCCGCGTCCGGCGCGCAGACGTAAATTTCTTGGTCCAATTGCTTGAGCACCTTCATCCCGGCGGATCGGAGCATGGCTTGGGTCGCGGCATCGTTGGGGCTCCACCAGTTGGTGGGGTCACCCGCCAGCTTGTTTTCTATAAAAGCCAATTTGGGCCAGCCGGGCGCGGTCAACGCTTCCATTTTAAGCAGGTCGATATCGTCGTGAGCTGCGGCCACTTCCTTCCCATGGAGAGTTAGACTTTGGAACACGAGGAGTTTGCGCGCCTTTTGACACACAATATCCAAACCGAGCATCGGGTACCGCAGATGGTAGAAAACTCCCATGAACCAAACCAAATCAAAACTCTCCGCAAGAGCGGCAAGGTCATAGACCTGCATCTTTCTGAACTCGACCCGATCCTCCAATCCGTATTGACCCGCGGCCCAACGCGCTTGCGCCAGATAGTGGTCGTTTACGTCGATCCCAAGCACATCCGCGCCCCGTCGGGCAAGTTCGAAGGTGTAAAATCCGGCGTTGCAACCGATATCAAGAACCTTCCAGCCGCGCAGGTCCGCAGGAATAGAGTCGGCCACGACCGCCCATTTATTGGACGGAAAATCCCCGTAAACCAGCGGATGGATCGCCAGGGTCTGGGTACCATCGGGCAGGTGCAGATTGTGAAACCACGGAGCGAGGGCGTCGATTTGGGTTTGGATAAGGTTCATGCGTCGCCCCGGATGAATGCGGCGGTTCGCTCATGCGCTTCCGAATCGGTAAATTGTTGGGGCGGTGACTTCATGAAATAACTGGATGGTCCAATCAACGCGCCGCCAATTTTCGCGGTCCAGCGCCAGTTTGGCGCAACGGATCGCGTCGATCACCACGCCCGCCGAGTTGGGGGAATCCCACACTTCGAGCTTCAGTTCGCAGGTAATGGGAACATTGCCGAACGTGGTCCCTTCCATGCGGATATGACAGAATTTACGGTCCTCCAACCAAGGTACGTAATCGCTGGGGCCAACGTGCGCGTTGTGGTTGGAGAGCGGAATATCGAGCTGGCTCGTCACGGCGTTCGTCTTGGAGATTTTCTTAGACTCCAACCGTTCGCGCTCCAGCATGTTCAGGAAATCCGTGTTCCCGCCGAAGTTCAGTTGGTAGGTGCGATCCAGCCGCACGCCGCGTTCGCGGAACAGGTTTGTCAGCACCCGGTGAACGATCGTCGCCCCCACCTGGCTCTTGATGTCATCCCCTATAATAGGCAGGCCGCGCTCCGCGAAACGGGCGCGCCAGCCTTTTTGCGACGCGATGAAAACCGGCACGCAGTTCACGAAGCCGCAACCCGCCTCCAGCGCCCGCTCGGCGTACCAACGCGTGGCGACCTCGCTCCCCACGGGCAGATAGGAAACCACCACGTCGGTACGCGTTTCGCGCAGGATTTCCGCGACGTCCACCGCCTCGCCGGGCGCTTCCTCGATCACGCCGCGCAGGTATTTGCCGAGGCCGTCCGCCGTGTTCCCACGCCGCACGGGCACGTCCAGCATGGGCACGCCGGAAAAGCGGATCGTGTTGTTCGGCGCGGCGAAAACGGCTTCAGAAAGGTCCCGGCCCACCTTCGGCGCGGCGATGTCGAACGCCGCCGAGAAGACGATGTCGCGCGGCTCGTAGCCTCCGAGATCAACGTGCATCAATCCCGGAACCGTCTCGCCGGGCCGGGCGTGACGGTAGAATTCCACCCCCTGCACGAGGGAGGACGCGCAGTTGCCCACGCCGACGAGCGCCACGCGGACGGTTTTACGTTCTTCGGAGTCGGCGGCGGGCGGGTGGGCGTTCGTCATAAGCGGAAAATCCATATTGCTCTCGCGCGCGGGTTGCCAGAGCTTTCGCGCGTTTAATCTTGAAATTGACAGCCGGGCGTCGCGCCCACACGAATTTCGGGGGAGACCGCGCCGTGAGCTTTGTACTTCTCCTATACGTGGATTGGCGCTCCGGCCACTTAGAAAACTTCGACCCATGCCCGATAATCTTTCCCTGAACCTTTCGCCCACGACCCGGACCGGGCCGGGCAACACCCCCGATGTTCCCCCCGCCGCCGACGTGCCCGGCGAGCAGCCCCGGGTGTCCACGGTCACCGGACTCTGGAAGTGGCTGAAAACGGCCATCGACAACTTTCTGACCATCGACGGCACCCTGTGGTCGGCCTCGTTCGCCTACTACGCGTTCTTCGCGCTTGTTTCCGTTGCTGCTGATTTTGGTGACGCTCGGGACGGATGTCGCGACACGTTTCGTCGGGAAAGCGCACGCGCAGGAGGAGGCGTTTAGCTGGACGGTCGGCAAGGTGGAACCCTACATGCCGCTGAGCAGCGCGGACCGGCAGGCGATCCGCAAGACCATTGAGGACGCGGTTAACGCGCGCGGCGGCATCGGGATCATCGCCTTTGCGGGTCTGCTCTGGAGTGCGCTCGGATTCTTCCAGGCCTTGGTGGGCGCCATTGAACAAGGCGTGGGGTCAGAAACCGCTGAGTTGGTGGAGCCCTGCCTCTGAAAAATCTGACGATGCTCGCGATCTTGGCCGCGATGTTGTTGATCGGGGTGATCGCGCCGGCGATGCTCAAGACGGTGGAGGCTTACGTCATCATCGACGCCACGGTGACGCCCGCCTTGTTTGGGCTGATCGGGGTGCTGATCCCGGTCGCGGCGTTGTTCGTGGGTTTCCTGTTGTTTTACAAGCTCGCGCCGCGCCGCCGCAGCAAGGTGGACGTTTGGCAACGTCTGGATCCCGGCGTTGACGGTGACGGCGTTGTTGCAGGTGTTGCAGCAGCTTTTTGTCTTTTACACGACGCACATCACGAATTTCAACGCGGTGTACGGCACCTTTGGGGGCGTGATCGCGCTGATGCTGTGGACCTATTTTCGGGGATCGTGATTATCTTCGGCGGCTGCCTGTGCGCGGCTTTGACGCGGAGCATCAAGGAGCCGGTGGTAGCGGGCGCAGCGGGGCGTGGTTGAGCCCGGTTGAGGTGGCAATGTTCCACCGTGAAGCGGCACCGTCTCAAAGGTGGGATGGCTCTCCGAGCCGCTCCCATTATCAGCTTGGCCGGTTTGCCCGCTAGCAGGGGTCGTCCAATACCTCCAGACACAATGGGGAGCGGCTCGGAGAGCCATCCCTACCTTTGATTGGACGCGGCTTGAGGCCGCCTGGGAAGTAACTCACCCCCCCTTGTACCCGAACACCCGCACCGTCTCCGACTTGCCCTTCAACGCCTTCTCGCCGAAATCGGCGAACTGCCTCGACGCCGGTTCCACCGCTTCCACCATCCTGTCGCTCACCAACAACTTCTGCCCCAGTTCCTTCATCACCGACTCCAGCCGGAACGTCGTGTTCACCGCGTTGCCGATGATCGTCGCATCCCGCTGGGCCACCAGGCCGATATTGCCGAAACTCACCCGGCCATAGTGCATCGCGATGCCCACCTCGAAAGGCTTGTTCGATTCCGGCCAATGCATCTTCCCGGCCAGTTCCAGGATGGACAGCGCGCTCGCGAGCGCCAGTTCGCTTTCGCGAGGCGGACCCGGCGTTCTCCTGCCAGTAGGCGAGGATGGCGTCACCGATGAACTTGTCGATGATGCCGCCGCGCTTTTGCACCAGGTTGCCCGCTTCGCGGAACCACTGTCCGAGGAATTGCGCCAGCGTGCTGGAAGGCAGGATTTCCGATTGGCTGGAAAAGCCCCGGATGTCGCACACCAGGATCGCCGCGTTATGGACGGTCTGGAGCGCGTGATCGACGCTGCCCACCATGCGTGACCTCGCCGCCCTCGGCGTTCTCCACCTCCGACTCCTGCTCGAAAACCATCTCGTTGTTGGCGATGCGGATGCGCGCGCCGGTCTGGAGCGTCACGGGCATCACCACGCGCTGATCGTTGACGTAGGTGCCGTTACGGCTGCCCAGGTCCATGATCTGGTACTCGTAGCCGTTGTGGCAGCGGATGATGGCGTGCTGGCGGCTCACCGTCGGGCTGAAACCCAGGCAGACCGTGTTCTCCGGCGTCCGCCCGATCGTGGCCGTGTACATAATCGGCACCTCGAAAGCGGGAGCTGTGGCGGGGATGACACGAATTTTAGCCGACATCTTTCGCAATTTGTGGAACGCTTCAGCGTACTTAACAAGGACCTGCACGGGACGGGGCAATGGTATTATTTGGGGTTTGCGGTTCGCGGCGCGTCTGGGATATTCCGCCGGGCGGAAGGCTCCCTTGCCTCCCTCCTCGCGACGATGTCGAGCACGGAAACTTTTCAGCATTACCAAGTCCTCAAGAATCCCGACGGTTCCCTGTGCGAACTGGGCCGGGGCGCGATGGGCGTGACCTACAAGGCGTTTGACACCAGCCTGCGCTGCCACGTGGCGTTGAAGGTCATCAACGCCGCGTACCTCGACAGCGAGATGGCCGGCCAGCGTTTTCTGCGCGAGGCGCGCGCGGCGGCCGGCCTGAGCCACCCGAACGTCGCGAGCGTGTTTCACCTCGGCGAGGAGGGCGGGAATTATTTTTACGCCATGGAGTACATCAACGGGGAAACCGTTCGAATCGCTGGTCAAACGGCGCGGGCTCGCTGCCCGCCGGTGGTGGCGCTGAAGATCACGCTGCAGGTCGCCCGGGCCCTGCGGGCCGCCGCCCGGCTGGGGCTGGTGCACCGCGACATCAAACCCGCCAACCTCATGCTGGTGCGGGAGGACGAGGAAGACACCGGCGACGAGGATTTGATCGTCAAGGTGATCGACTTCGGCCTGGCGAAAGTGGCGCGCAAGGACGGGGCGGAAGCGTCCATCGTCGCTCACGGTTGCCGGGTTCGTGGGCACGCCGCATTTCGCCAGTCCCGAGCAACTGGAAGAAAAGGACCTCGACGCGCGTTCGGACATTTACAGCCTGGGCGTGACCCTGTGGTACATGCTCAGCGGGCGACCGCCTTTCGCGGGGTCCATGGCGCAGGTCATGAGCCAGCACCTGACGCGCAAGCCGCCTTTTGACCAACTGGCCGAGTTGCCGGCCCCGGTTTTGCAGGTGCTGGAGCGGATGCTGGAAAAGGACCCGGCGATCCGTCCGCAAACCCCCTCGGATCTGCGGCGGGAGATCGAGCAGGCGATCTTTGGCCTGGGGGTCGGCGTACGCCAAGCGGGCGAAACCTCGGCGACCACTAACGGGATCCCCGCGGGTTTGGCGCACGCGGACCAGACCGGCTTTCCGACCGAGATCAGCAACGATGGCGACGCCGCCGGGAGCAACCCGGAGACCGCCCGGGTGCCCGAGCCGGGGGTGGTGCTCGACGGACGCTACCGTCTGATTTCCCAGGTTTCCCAGAGCGAGTTGGGCGTTTTGTTTCAGGCAACGGAGATCGACACCGGACGGGTGGTGGCGTTGAAGATTCTTTCGCCGGAGTTGCTGCCGGACGCGGAGGCTTTCAAGAAGGCGCAACAGGAATTCACCCGCGCGCAAGGGGTCCCCCACCCCGGGTTGCTGCAACTTTTCACGCTGGCCCGCAGCGGCGCGCACATCTATCTCACCTGCGAGTGGGTCCGGGGCTTTTCGCTGCTGGACGTGCTGCGGCACCGGACCGTGCTGACCTTCGAGGAGGTCGGCAAACTGCTCGTCCCACTGGCCACCGCCGCCGACGCGCTACGGGTGGCGGGCATCGCAGCGCCCGGCATCGACGCGGGCAAGGTGCTGTTTCCGTTCGAGGGGCCGGACGGCAACCGGACGACGCTGATCGGTTCGGAGTTCGCGGCGTGGCCGGTGTTCCAGCCGAAGTTTTTCCCGTGGCGAATTCACCACGAGGCGGGCAGTTCCGCCACCTGGGCGGGTTTGCAGACGATCGTGCCGACGCGAACGGTGATCCCCTCCGCCACGGTGCAGCTCGCGCTGCTGGCCTGCGAACTTCTGGGCGGCAACCCGTCCAGCTACGACACCAACGGGCGCTACACCCCCCTGCCGGGGTTGTCCGAGGCCGGCAACACCGTTTTGCGGGACGCCTTGCTCAACGCCGAGGGTGGCGCGGAACCATCCGCCACCCGGTTTGTGAACGCGCTGCTGGAGGCGGTTCACCCCGGGGTGGCGGGGTTGGAGACGGCGGCTCGTCAAAAGCTGGAGGTAGCACCGGGACTCGCGCTGCCGCCAGCGCTGCCAAGGCTGCCGACACTGCGGGGCGCGGGCGCCTCCGTCACCGGCGCGGGTAGCCTCGCGCCTCCCGCCCTCCCAAGGCAAATCCCATTGTCGCCACCACTTCCAGTTAGGACGTCCACGGGTCTCAGCACATCCGCGCTTTTCGCCATTGGCGCGGTCGCGTTGCTCATGTTGATCTTGGTGGGCGGCTTGGTTTACCTGGGTCTGAAGGGATTCCAAACGAAGCCCGGTTTGATCAAAGACGAGAATAGGGCCACGCCTCGACCTACCACGCCGCCGATTCCCAAACTCCCGCCCCGACTTCGACACCCGTGGTGATTGTTCAAGCGACGCCGCAACCAACGGTTACCCCGGTCCCGGCGACTCCCCGGCCCGCCGAAACTCCGGTGACGATTTCACGCGCCAATCGTCTGGCGCAGGCCCTCGTGGAAGCGCGGCGTTTGCAGGACAACCAGGAAACGGCGGAGGCGTTTGCCGCGTACGTCCGGATTGCCGAGGAGTTCCCCGAGGCTGACCCCGGCCTCGCGCGGCTTGATTCGTACGTCAGCGATTTGCGGTCCGCGCCGCTTGCCCCCGATTTGGAGCGGCGACGCGCCCAACAGCTTCGGCCCGCCATGGAACGGGCCGCGCGGCTGGGTTCGGAACTCGCGATGTTGTTCCTGGGCGACCACCTGCTGGCGACCGAACCCGGCGTTGCGGCGGATTGGATTCGCCGCGCCGCCGACAAGGGGCAGCCGGAGGCGATGTTCATGATGGGCGACCTGACGTTCCGGGGCATCGGGATGCCGGCGGACCCCGGCCAGACGGCGCATTGGTACGAGTTGGCGAGCGACAAGGGGTTCGTGAAGGCCAAGGTCAATCTGGCGGAGTGTTACGAGTTGGGAAAAGGCGGGGTCCAGCGTGATTTCGACCATGCGTTCCAGTTGCTCAACGAAGCGTTGGGGCTTGAACCCAAAAATCCGATCGCCCTCGAAAAGCTTGCCTTCGCCTACGAATCCGGCCACGGCACGCCGGTGAACGCCAAACAGGCGTTTGCCCTGATGAAACGCGCGGCGGAACTGGGCAACACGAACGCGATGGCGAACCTGGGAGCTTATTACATGAAGGGGTTGGGCACCCCGCCGAACGCGACGGCGGCGGTGGTTCTCTTCAAGACCGGGGCCGAGAAGAACAACCCCGCCGCGATGTTTTTCTACGCGCAGTGTCTGGACGCGGGCATTGGCGGCGCCCCCCAGAACAAAGCGGAGGCCGTGGCTTACTACCGCGGGTCGGCGGAGCGTGGTTTTGGGCCCGCGAAGAAGTACTGCCTGGGGGCGGGGATCCGCTTCGTTCCGAACAATTGAGAGGCGCGCAAGTTGCCCGCGAAAGAGGTTGGAAGACTTTCTTTGCGAAACCATTATGAATTTGCACGCGCTTCTTCCTTGCGTGTCGGCGCGGAGAGCGGCTATTCTGGCAGTTCTTTCACCCGCACACATTCTTACTGCCTTATGAACGCAAACATCCTGAAAGTTTCCTCCATGTCCGTGGCCGTCGCCTTTCTCTTCACCGGTTGTGAGGGGATGACCCCCGGAGAAAGCGCCGGCGCGGTCGGCGTGGGCACCGGTTTGGCCGCCGGTTTGATCGGCTCGGCCGCCGGGTTGCGTCCGGGCGAGGCGGCCGCCCTGGGCGCCGGGGTTGGCATCATCGCGGCGGGGATTACCTACGCCGTCGCGAAACACGAGGCGAACGAACGCCAGCGGCAGGTGGCCGAGGCGAACGCCCGCCGCGCGTACGTCGCGCACCGCACGGAGATCCGCCGCCGGAACGTGCGTTACATCGCGGTGAAGACCCAGCGCACGCCCGAGAGCAAAGGCGAGGCGAGCTGCATGGTCTGGGACACCCAGAGCGAGCAGTTGGTCGGGAACAGCGTGTACGACTGCAAGACCAAGCCGCAGCCCGGTTCGACGGCGAAGTTTGACAGCTACTCGGCCGAGTACGTCGGGACGTAGGAGGAGGCGCGGAGCAGTTTGGCGGCGTCAAACCGCCCGGTTGAGGGTGCGTTCTGCTTGCCTTTGACGTGGCACGCGCGTCCCCTCCTCCTACGATGCTTAACTACATCTGGCTCGCCCTGATCCTGATCTCCGTCTTGCTGGGCGGGTACAACGGGACCCTCAAGGAGGTGACGGACGGCGCGTTCGCCGGCGCGCGGACCGCCGTCATGGACATCGCGCTGCCGCTGGTCGGCGCGTGGGCGATCTGGCTGGGGATCATGCGGCTCGCGGAACGCTCCGGCTTGATCGAGGTGCTCGCGCGGGCACTTCGTCCGGTGCTGCGGGTCCTGTTTCCCGACGTTCCCGCGCGACCATCCCGCCATGGGCGCGATGGTCATGAACATCGCGGCGAACATGCTGGGCTTGGGCAACGCCGCCACCCCGCTCGGCTTGCGCGCGATGGCCTTGCTCGAAAAACTCAACCCGCGTCCCGGCACCGCCACCAACGCGATGTGTACTTTCCTGGCGATCAACACGAGTTCCATCCAGTTGATCCCGACAACCGCGTTGGCGATCTTCGCGGCGCAGGGGGCGAAGGACCCGACCGCGATCGTCGGCACGGCCTTGGTGGCGACTTCCTGCGCGTGTGTCGCGGGAGTGACGGCGGCGAAAGTACTGGAGAAACTCCCGTTTTTCGCCGTGCCGCCCGCCTCTCCCGGAGCCATCGAACAACCGGCGCAAGTGTTGATTCGCCGCCCGCCGAACCCGTCGCGGCTCCGCTGCCACCGATGGTTGCCTGGGGCATGCCGGTGCTGCTGCTGTTCGGGTTCCTGGGTCTTTTCCTGCTGGTCACCGAGGCGTTTTACCGCGCCCCGTCATCCGCCGACCCGATGGCCGCCGCCATCGCCCACAAACCTTTTCTCCAACTCGTGCGCGCGGTTTCGTTGCTCGCCCTCCCCTTGCTGCTGGCGTTCTTTCCGCTCTACGCGGCTTTGCGGCGGATCAAAGTGTACGAGGAGTTTGTCGAGGGGGCGAAGGAAAGCTTCCAGGTTGCCCTCCGGATCATTCCCTTCCTCGTGGCGATGCTCGTGGCGATTAACATGTTCCGCGGCAGCGGCGGCATGGACCTGCTGACCAACGGGATGCGGCCTCTGCTTGCCTGGGTCGGTTTTCCCTCCGAACTGCTCCCCATGGTGTTGATGCGTCCGCTCAGCGGCAGCGGCACGCAGGGTCTGTTCGTGGACTTGGTGAAGAACCACGGGCCGGATAGCCTGATCGCCCGCATGGCCGGGACGATCTACGGCAGCACCGAGACAACGTTCTACGTGATCGCGGTTTATTTTGGCTCCGTCGCGGTGCGGCGGACGCGCCACGCGGTCGCCGCCGGGTTGATCGCGGACGGGACGGGAGTGGTGGTTTCGATCATCATCTGCCGGTTGTTGTTCCGGTGACAAGGGAAGCGGATCCGGGCGCGAGGCGCATTTCCCTACCACCAGGCGCCTCGCACTGGGCGTATCCTTTGCGGCAAATTACGCGGTCAAATCTACCAACTGGACAAGCCGGGATGATCTGGCAGTGTTTCCGCCGTTACAAAAATTTAACACATGCCTTCCTTCGCCCTGTTCCTCATCCGGTTCTTGCAACGTCCTTTCCAAGTCGCCTCCATCATGCCGAGTTCGCCCATGATGATCCGGCGGGTGTCGGACAAGATGGATCTTTCCAAACCGGTGGTGGTCGCCGAATACGGCCCGGGCGAGGGTTGCCACACCCGCGAGATGCTCAAGCGGGCGCACCCGGAATCCAAGTTTCTGCTCTTTGAATTGGACCCGGAATTTTGCGGGGACCTGCGCCGCCAGTTCGCCAATGACGCCCGGGTGACGGTGGTCAACGGCGACGCGGCCACGTTGCCGGAGGAATTGGCCAAGCAGGACCTCACGTATTGCGACTACGTGCTTTCGGGCATTCCGTTTAGCATTTTGGAGGCGGAAAAGAAGCGGCAGCTTTTGCAGAAGACCTTTGACGCGGTGGTTCCGGGCGGGGCGTTTATCATCTACCAGGTGACCAACGAACTCCGCCGCCACGCGAACAAGCCGGAGCTTTTCCCGCGCGCCGAGAGCGAGTATTTCCTGCAGAACGTGCCGCCGATGTTTATCACGGTGTTCCACAAGGACCCGGCACCGGAGGTGCATTTGAACAGCGGTAGCCGCCGTGATAGTCAGCGTTTGCACGTGGAGACGCGTGCCCAGGTCGCCGCGCCACGGTCTTTGACCCCGGCAAGGGAACGGCAACCGGCAAAGCACGGCCGAGCCACCAGAGCCGCACGGCGCGGTCTCCGACCGCTCCCGGGGTTGATAGGCCGGCCGGACCAGATGGGTCCTTTTTTAAGCTCGCACGGCGACATGGTCATCAAACATTCTATTCTATTCCTCTCCCCCGCCATGCCCTCCCCCACCCGCCTTGAAAAAGACAGCATGGGCGAAATGTCCGTGCCCGCCGACGCGCTTTACGGCGCCAGCACCCAGCGCGCGGTGCTCAACTTCCCCATCAGCGGCTACCGCTTCGGACGCTCATTTTTGCGCGCGCTCGGACTCGTCAAAGCCGCCGCGGCGCACGCCAACCTCCAACTCGGCAAGCTTGACGCGGACCGCGCCCGGCTCCTCGCGCAAGCCGCCGGGGAGTTGATCCACGGGCAACTGGACACCCATTTTCCCATCGACATTTTCCAGACGGGCAGCGGCACCAGCACCAACATGAACGCCAACGAGGTGCTGGCGAACCGCTGTTCCCGATTGCCGGCCGCGCCGTCGGCTCCAAGGAACCGGTGCATCCCAACGACCATGTCAACATGGGCCAGTCCAGCAACGACGTGATCCCGACGGCGATCCACGTCGCGGCGGGCGAGGCGCTGCTCAACGAACTGCTGCCCGCCCTGCGTGGGTTGCACGACGCGCTTCAGGCGAAGTCGCGCGAGTTTTGGGATATCATCAAAATTGGTCGCACCCACCTGATGGACGCCACGCCGGTGCGGTTGGGCCAGGAGTTTGCCGGTTACGCGCGGCAGATCGAACTCGGCCTCGGCCGGGTACAGGGAGCTTTGCGCGCGATTGAAGAACTCCCGCTGGGCGGCACGGCGGTCGGCACCGGCTTGAATTGCCACCCGGATTTCGCCCGCATCGCCATCCGCCACCTGGGCGAACGCACCGGCATCCCGTTTCGCGAGGCGGCGGATCATTTCGAGTCCCAAGCCTCCAAGGATGGGCTGGTTGAAGTCAGCGGCCATTTGAAAACGGTGGCGACAAGCCTGTTCAAGATCGCGAACGACATCCGCTGGCTGAGCAGTGGTCCGCGTTGCGGCCTGGGTGAAATTGCGTTGCCCGCCACGCAGCCCGGCAGTTCGATCATGCCGGGAAAGGTGAACCCGGTGATGTGCGAGGCGCTAATGCAGGCGTGCGCGCAGGTGTTCGGCGGGGACGCGACGATCACCTGGGCGTCCGCCGCCGGCAGCAGTTTTGAGTTGAACGTGATGATGCCGGTGCTGGCGCATCACCTGTTGGAAAACATCCGCGTCTTGAGCAACGGCGTCCGCGCGTTCACGGAAAAAGCGGTGCTCGGCATCACGGCCAACACGGCCCGTTGCAACGAGTTGGTGGAATACAGCATGGCGATGGTGACGAGCCTGGCCCCGATCATCGGTTACGATCGCGCCGCCGAGATCGCCAAGGAGAGCGCCAGGACGGGCCGGACGGTTCGCGAACTTTGCGTGGAGCAAAAAGTCCTCCCGGAAGCCGAGCTGACCGCAGCCTTGGACCCGGTGGAGATGACAAAGCCCGGCGGCGAAGGCGCGGCGGGAGGATGAGTTGAAACTCGGAACGTGGAAGGTGGAAGGTGGAAGGTGGAACCAGCAAATAGCTGACGCCACACCACGGATTACACAGGCCATACCCCGTTTGTCTTCATAGCAATCGCTCTGTTCCTCCGTCCGGTTCCGCGTTCCGAGTTCCGACTTCTCTGCCATGCCGCGCCGCTCCTCCTCGTCTCCGGCTAATCCGCTGGACGCACTGCTTCAACTGCTCCCCCTGTTCTTCGGGCGGGGACCGGGTGCCGCGCAGAAGGCGGCTTTTACCAGCATGTTGGCGGTGGTGGTCCTGACGATTGGGACGGGCGGGTGGTACGTGTTCCAGCCGCAGTCGCGCAAGCAGGAGATCGGGCGGACGGTCGCCAATTATTCGCAGCATCATAAAAACATTCGGGTTACCGAGCTTCTCTGGGACATTTGGACCCAGTACTTCAGGCGGCCGTTCGTGCCGACGCAGGTGCAGGGCGGTGGAAACATCGTCTTCGGCGGCGAACCCCACCGGGCCGCGTTTCCCTATGAGATCCGCACCCTCTACAACACGGCGTACACCGTTGGTTACTGCGAGGAGTTGGAAGATCCCGCCTGGGTCGGGTACCGGGTGTTCGACGTGGGGAGCCATCCGAAGCTGGGGCCGCGACCGCGGAGTTTCTTTCTCGATCCGCGCACGTCGGCTCGGGTGGAACCCGGGGATTACACGGGCAGCGGGTACGATCGCGGGCACATGGCTCCCAATTACGCCATCGGCACGCGCTTTGGGCAGGCCGCGCAGGAGGAGACGTTCAAGATGTCCAACGTTTGCCCGCAACGGCACCGGCTTAACGCGGGGTTGTGGAAGGATTTGGAACTCAAGGTGGCCGAGAATTACACGGGGCGTTACGGCCAGGTCTGGGTGATCGACGGGCCGGTTTTCGGGCCGTTGGACCGTTTGCAGCGTCTAAGAAACAAGGTGGTGATACCGGAGGCTTTTTACATGATTGTGCTCCAGCAACACGAAGGCGGGGTGCGCGCCGAAGCCTTCATCATGAACCAGGAGACACCCGCAAGCGGATCGTTGGATCCTTATTTGACCACGATCAGCGAAATCGAGGGCCGCACGGGGTTGAGCTTTTTTCCAAAGTTGGAACCAGCGGCGCGCGCGGCGTTGGAGAACCAGAGCAACGGGGCGGTTTGGTGAGATGTGGGCAGGTTGTTCTCTGGTCGTCCGCCGGTGGGAGGACAGGAAAGTTGCAACCGTGGCCGGCATTTTTGAACGCCGCCTTGATGTTGCGGAGGGGTGAACACTTCGGTTTGGTTCTTCGCGCCGAAGGTGCAGCCTCAGCACAGCCCGGGGCAACGCCCCAGGTACAGGATAGTATCGTGTCCAGCGCTGAAGGCGCGTTTCAATCCGGGCGTGCCTTCGAGGACCATCTTGCCCGGCCAACCGGCAGCCTTTGAGTCGCGCCTTCAGCGCTGGAACCGTAAACAACCCATACCTGGGGCGTTGCCCCAGGCTGTGATGAGGCTGCACCTTCGGTGCGAAAGGCAGGCTGCGCCTTCGGTGGGGAGGGTGGGATGAGCCCGCATTACGTCACCGCCACCGGGGTGCGCCGGAACGGGTTGATCACAAAACTGATCCCCACCAGCACGCACACCGCGCCCAAACCCGCGCGCCACGAGAGGCTCTCGCCCATCAGCATGATGCCCAGGCCCACCGCCGCCACGGGCGTGATCAACGAGATCATCATCACCCGAGTCACGTCCGTGTGACGCAGCAGCCAGTACATCAGGCAGAAGGCCAGTGCGGAACCAAACAACGCCAGGTACACCAGCGAAACCACCGCCCGCGGCGTCCAATGCACCGCCGACCAATCGCGTTCCAGGAACAAACTCGCGCCCAACAGCGGCACCAGCCCAAAAAGCATCTGCCCCGCCGACAGAACCATCGGGTCCAGGTGCCCGGCGCGCGCTTTCACCAGGACGTTTGCGTAAGCGACGCTCAAAGCCCCGAACACGATCGCGGCGCAGCCCCACAAGGCCAACGGCTCCGTGGTTTGCGTCCGGTTCGAAGAAGATGATGCCCACCCCGCTCATCCCCAGCGTCACGCCCAGGGCCTTCAGGGTCGTGATGCGTTCGTCACGCAGGTTGTAGTGGGCGAAAATCATTCCGAAAGCCGGAATCGTCGCCTGCAAAATAGCGGCCAGTCCGGACGCAACGTGTTCCTCGCCCCAAAAGAGGCAGCCGTAGTTCACCCCGAACGTCAGGAAACCCGTCACCGCGATCAGGCCCCAATCACGTTTCGCGGGGAAGGGCACACGCCGCGCCAACACCACGGCCACCAACGCGGCGAAGGCGACGACAAACCGCAAACCCGCGAACAACAGCGGCGGCAGGTCAAGCAAACCCACTTTGATCACCAGCCAGGTCGAACTCCAGATGCCGCACAAAAGCAGCCACGCAATCAACGTTCTCAAATGACGACTGTCCCGGCCAAATGTTTCCTCACGCGGTAAACCCTACCTGTTCCCGTCGCCCGGGCAACCGCCAGATTCCACCCTCCCGCGGGAAATTTGGTCCAACTGATCGGGCGGGCGCAAACGAATGACTTGCACGGCATTGAGTTTCCGCACCGTCTGTTATTGTAATCACCACTCGGATCGACGCCGCCATCCCGGATGAACCAGCACGAATTTCTTTGGGGTGTCGCCACCTCGGCCTACCAGTCGGAAGGCGGTTACAACGGCGACGGCCAGCCCCAAACCAACTGGGCCGCCGCCGAACGCTCCGGCGACGCGGCGGTTTCGGGCGCGGCCGCCGAGTTCTGGACGCGCTACGAGGAGGATTTCGACATCTGCGAGCGCTTGGGTTTGGGCGGCTTCCGCCTCGGCATCGAGTGGAGCCGGGTTCAACCCACCACCACCGACGCGCCCCAAACCGAGCCGCCCGCTTTCGACGGGGAGGCGCTGGACCATTACGCGTCCATCCTCGCGGCGGCGCGGCGGCAGGGGTCTTGAGCCGGTGTTGACGCTGCACCACTTCGTGCATCCCGCCTGGCTTGGGGCCGACCCGTGGCTCGAGGGCGCGGCGACGGTCGAGCATTTCACCCGGTTTGTCAGCGTCACGGTGGGGCGTATCAACCGCTGCCTGGTCGAGAAGCACGGCGTGGAACCGGTCCGGTATTACATCACGATCAACGAGCCCAACATGCTCGTGGTGAACAGCTTACGTGGCGCGCCAGTTCCCGGTCGGGAAAGCGGCTCCCATGGGTTTGGCGACGATGCTGCGGGCCTACGACACGATCCTGGCGGCGCACGTCGCGGCATACAACGCGATCCACGATCTTTACCTGGAGGCCGCGTGGGCGTTGCCGCAGGTTTCGCTCAACACCTACTGCAGCGACGTGTACTGGCTGGACAAGTTTCTGCTGGACGTGCTCCAGCTCCGCAAGCGCGGTGTCTCGCCCGGCGGGGAGGGGCAACACCTGCGGGTCAAGGCCAAGGAATTTGAACGCGCGTTGCGGGCGGCGGCGTTGCCCATGCTGCGCGACCTGCCTTATCTGATCGGCACCCTGGCGAAGAAGATCACCAACCGCGTCGGCGGAAACTCGTTCCGAGAACTGCGCCTGCCCCTGGCACTGGCGGCGATCCACGCTTCACCGCGTGACACCTTTCTCGATTTTGTGGCGTTGGATTACTATGATCCGTTCTTCGCGCACCTGGCGCGGTTGCCCACTTGGCGCGACCTGGAGTTCAAGAGCAAGTCGCCGCACGACTGGTTCATGGCCACGGTCACGAGCAAATGGTGGGACTGGCGGGTGCTGCCGCGCGGCATGGAGTTTTTCTGCCGTTACTATTCCGAGGACGCGGGCAATCTGCCGGTCATGATCGCCGAAAACGGGTTCGCGTTGCGCTGCCAAATTGACAACACCCTCCACCCCCGGCGCGACGGGTTCACGCGGAGCGAATTCCTCCGATTGCACGTCGCCGAGGTCGTGCGGATGGCGAAGGCCGGGGTGCCGGTCATCGGGTATCTGCACTGGTCGTTATTCGACAACTACGAATGGGGGAGTTTCACCCCGCGTTTCGGTTTGTTGTCGCTGGACTACACGGCGGGCACGGACCGTCTGCACCAGGACGGCAACGGCGACAGCGCCGCGGCGACGTACGCGGCGCTGATCAAGGAGGCGCGCCTGAGCATGGCCGCCACACCGCTGGTGAAACGGGTCGCGTCCGCCGCCGCAATGGGCAAACGGCTCAGCCGGGGTTTCGGGCGGGTCGCCGTCTGATTGGCGTTGCGCCCGGGCGGAATGTGCTCTTCTTTGGTCAGCCGTCCGCCTGCTCCAACTCCATGAAACTGCTCTCCTCGCTCGTCCTGTTTGGACTCCTCGCCGCGTCCCGCCTTCCGGCGGAAGAAATCAAGCCCGCCACGTTGCTCGTTGTAAAGGCGGCGCACTTTGTCGATCCCGTTGCCGGGACGACCAAGGACAACCAGGTCGTGCTGATCGAAGGTGACAAGGTCAAGGCGGTGGGCACGGTCGCCGAGATCACCGCCGGATTGCCGCCCGACACCAAAATCATCGACCTGGGGAACGCCACGATCCTGCCGGGTTTGATCGATTGCCACACGCACCTGAGTTCCAACCCCGGCAACTACTACGAGAGCTTCCGGCGTTCCGCCGTCGAGCAGGCGGTGGTCGCGCCAAACTACGCGCGCCGCACGCTGCTGGCGGGTTTCACGACCGTGCGGGACGTCGGCTCCTCGGAATACATCGACATGGCCCTGCGCCGCGCGATCAATACCGGCGCGATCCCCGGGCCGCGCATGTTGTGCTGCGGCGCGGCGCTCAGCGCGACGGGCGGGCACGGCGACATCAACGGGTTCTCGCCCGCGATGCACTTCGACCGACTGGCCCCCAACGTCGCCGATGGTCCCGAGGCCATCCGACTGGTGGTTCGCAACAACGTCAAATACGGCGCGGACTGGATCAAAATTCTCGCCAGCGCGGGGGTGCTGTCGGAGGAGGAATCGGTGGGGCGTCCGCAGTACAGTTTCGAGGAGATGAAAGCCGCCGTGGACGAGGCGGCGCTCTGGGGCCGGAAGGTCGCCGCGCACGCGCACGGACCCGAGGCCATCAAGATGGCGGTGCGCGCGGGGGTGACGTCGATCGAGCATTGCAGCCTGGTGGACGACGAGGGCATCCAGCTCATGAAGGAGAACGGCACCTGGCTTGTGCCGACGATTTACTGCGTGGAGTTACGTGCTGGAGGAGTACGGCAAACTGGGTTACCCGGAGAAGATTCTGGCGAAGGCGCGGCTCGTGGACAAACAGCGGATCGAGACGTTCCGCAAGGCCGTGCAGGCGGGGGTACACATCGCGTTCGGGACGGACGCGGGCGTGTATCCGCACGGGCAGAACGCGCGGGAGTTTCATTTCATGGTCGAGCGGGGAATGACGCCGATGCAGGCGATCCAAGCCGCCGACGACGGGCGCGGCGGACTTGGTGGGCTGGAAGGGGAAAGTCGGGCCAACTCACGCCCGGGGCATTTGCCGATTTGATCGCCGTGAACGCCGACCCGGTGGCGGACATCCGCACACTGGAGAACGTGCCCTTCGTGGTGAAGGGCGGCGTGCTTTACAAGAACACGCTGACGGCGGACGCGGTGGTGAAGGAGGAGTAAACGCGCGCGATCATGGGATCGACCTCACGGGGTATCCGCGACGGGTTCCCCCCTCGGTTTGCCACGCATCTGCTCGGGCAAATAGCGGCTGCGCAACGATTGCGACTGGCACAATTGCGATAACAAACGCCACTCGCGCGCGCCCGGCTCACCCGGTGTCTCGGGGCGTCCCTTGTCCAGCAGCGCCAGCAACTGGTAGGTGCCGCCCAAACTGGAGTCCACCCGTTCGCCGGCGGCAGCCATCAAGTCATCGCGAAGCCGGGCGCGTATCGTCGCCAGCGGCCCGTCGTAAACCACGACCTGCAGCTTGCCGAAATGACGCCGGGCTTCCGGCGACCCGAGCGGCGGATCATCCGGGGCGACGAAGAACACGCGACCTCCCTCCGGCAGTTCGCCCGGCTTCTTCACGAACTCCGCCGCCGGGATGGGGCCGTCCGCGCCCGGTGGAAGCAGCGGGATCATCTGAAGGTGGTTCAATCCCTCGACGACGATCAGGTCCCCCGACCGGCGTTGGGCGAGCAGGTAGGAGGCGGTTTGGGCGTAGGCGGCGTCCTGTCGTTTCACCGCAAACAGATGGGTCAGCAAGGGAAGCCAGGCGGCGATTACCAGAAAGGCCAGTGCCCACGTGGCGACCATGACCCGCGCCGGTTTGCCCGCCAGCCGTGCTGTCATCCAGACGACTCCCTCCGCCATCAGGATGAGCAGCAACGGCACGCAATAGATCTGGAATCGCGCGTAGGCCCAGGGGAAATGCGACACCCCTTTGAGCGACACGAGCAACGGTGACAAACCCGCGAGCAAAGCGAGCGGCAGCAACGCCTTGCGATTCTGCGTGGCGGACCACACTCCGGCCAGGAGCAATCCGCCCGGGATGAACAGCGGGAAGCCCGTGCCAAAATAGGTTGCGAAGACGTGGGGGAGATATTCCAGGCTCGTGGGCGGAGTGGAACCCCACTTTAAGGTGAAAGTCTGGACGTCGGGCGCGAGCCGCCGGTATGCCAGCCACGTTGCCAATCCGGCCACCGCGAGGGGCGCGACGAAGGTGACGAGGCTTCGGAGGTAGGCACCGCGTGTCGCGCCGGGGTTCACGTGGGTCAACCCTCCGGCGGCTTCGATGGCCACGAGCGCGCCGAGGCCCAGCACGACGTAGATGCCGTTGGGGTGCAGGAGCAGCATGAGC
Source organism: uncultured bacterium (assembly GCA_963795895.1). Lineage (GTDB taxonomy): Bacteria > Verrucomicrobiota > Verrucomicrobiia > Chthoniobacterales > SZAS-18 > CAWCJJ01. The sequence goes on along the minus strand of CAWCJJ010000034.1, from coordinate 27,108 downwards.
AGGATCACCGCCGCCGCGCCCGCGCCCGCCGTCCAGGTCCGGTGTTCGCGCCAGCGGAAGAACAGGTCAACTGCCCACACCGCCGTGGCCGCCAGCGGCGCGTACGAGCGGATCACCGGACTGAATTCGACGAGGTAGGGGTTGAACGCCGTCAGCGTGGCGGCGACCAGCGCGAGCCGGGTGCCTCCCAGACGACGCGCGAGCGAAGCGGTTAGCGGGATGGTGGCGATCGCGCTCCCGAGGGGCAGGATCGCGAGAGGCCAACCCGGCGAGCCCGTGATCTCCGCCACCCCTTTTTCGGCGAGGATGAAGTAGTTCATCGTCAGCCAGCCGGAGAAGTGGGTGAGCAGGTAACCCGCGTCCATGCGCAGGTTGATGAGGGTGCCGACTTCGTCCCCGAGGCGCGGGCGTCCCCAGTCGTAGGCGACCCGCAGGACCGCGCCCGCGAGGGTGAGCGCGAGGAGGAGGATCAGGTCGCGTCGGGTGAAGGGATCGCGCGGATGGGGATGATTAACCATGTCGTTGGATGGGTTGAAAGGGCGACAGCCCCTGTCGGAATAAAACTCAACCGTAAGCGCCGCAAGCCAGGAGAGCGGGACGCACGTCGCGCCGGTACAACTCATCCAGCAAACTCCGGAAGGCCGCGGCTTCCCGGCGCGCCTGCCAACGTTCCCAAAGTCCGGCTTGCCGCTTGGAACAGCCTGCCAGCAACATCTCGCGCCACGCGGCGGTTTGGGAATTCAAAGACGTTCGGAGTTGCGCAAGGTCGGCCATGCCCTCGCAAAGATCGTTGAGCAGTAACAGACGCGTTTTCCCCAGGGTGAGAGCTCCCGTTTGGAAGCGCAACGGCCTGGCGTTGTCCTCCGCGGCGAGCGATCGGCACACCGTTCCCTCCCGCGCCAAAGTCGCGGCGACCATGGCCAGCGTGACCTCGGCAACGGCGGACTCGTCCCTGGCTATATCCAAACCAACCGAGTCTGCCGCCATCCGCGTCAAACCCGTGGTCCACAACGCGAGGAGTTTGTCGCGGTCGCCGGTGAATACCACGGCGGGATGGTAGCTCGTCCAGGAAGCCTCGCCCGCGCCCGAGGGGAGTGCCGACGCCACCAAACCCGCGCTTTGGAAAGCCACCTTCCACAGGGAGCCTTCGATGTTGCCGGGGTTCTTGGAAGCGGCGGCAAAGATGTCGCCCGTCAGCAACGAAAACGTGGGCTGGGGCGAGCGCATCACCAACACTTTGTGGCTGATGAACAAAAAGCGTTTTTGCTGGCTCGACACCTCCAAGGCGCGCAGACGGTTCCACGTCCCTTCCGCAAAACCCGTTCGCCATGGTTGGTGGATGCTCACCACCACCTTCGTCCGTCTCGCCAGCCAAGCCACCGTGTCGGGCGGCTCGCCCACACACGCCAAGTGCAGACGCGGAAGCCCGTCCAGCCCGCCCCGGGTGCGGCGCGCGACCCGCAACCAAGCCGCGAGGAAAAACAAAGTCCGCGCCTCGACCACCGCGGCACGGTTCCAATCGGTGAAATCCGCCGACGAAGTGACCTCGAACGGATCGGCGTCACGCATCCTCTTGCTTTCAATCCGCGACCGCCGCCCTCCCCCGTCCTATTGCACAAATTCCAACTCGACCGGCGCGGGGATCAGTCCCGCCTCGCTCGCCGCCGCGAGAAACTCATGGATCGCGCGGCGACCCGTCTCGCCGTAGTCCAGCGTGTAGTCATTGACGTACATCCCGATGAACTCGTCGGCCATGGGCACGTCCAATCCGCGCGCGAGCGGCATGGAATGCGCCACGGCCTCTTTGCGGTGGCTCAGGCCGTAGTCGATGCTCTCACGCAAGATCTCCGAGAGTTCGCGCCGGACGGCGGGCGCGATGTCCTTGCGCACCACGTTGCCCCCGAGCGGCAGAGGCAGACCCGTTTTTCCTTTCCACCACGCGCCCAAATCGAGGATTTTGGTGAACCCTTCCTTGGCGTAGGTCAATTGCCCCTCGTGGATAATTAAACCCACGCCCGCCTTGCCCGTGCGCACCGCCTCGAAGATTTCGTCGAAGGGCACCACGATGTAGTCGCACGTTTCCCCCATGAACAGCCGCAACGCCAGGTACGCGCTCGTGCGCTCGCCCGGGATCGCGATGGTCGTCCCGCGCAGCCAATCGCGGATGGCGTCCTGATCGTGGGGCGCGGGCAGGCTATCGCCCCGGGAAGTACCCGCCACTAGCATGGGTCCGTACCCGTCGCCCATGCTGGCGCCGGAGGGTAGCAGCGCGTACTTGTCCAGGACGTAGGCGTACGAATGGATGGAGATCGCCGAGATGTGCAACTCGCCCCGGGCCGCGCGGTTGTTGAGGGTCTCGATGTCCTGGAGGATGTGCTCGAACCGGTAGCCCCGGAGGTCGATCTTGTTCTCGGCCATCGCGTAGAACATGAACGCGTCATCCGGGTCGGGCGAATGGCCGAGGGTGAAAGTAATGGGCGGGCGGTCGTCGGGCATAGGTGGGAGATATACGTTAAGGCCCCCCTTGGGATACGCAACGGACGGCCGCGCGATTCCCGTCGGGCGCGGTGGCGGGGCAGGATTGCGTTGAACCCGCGCAAAACTCGGCTATCCGTTGTTCCGCCAGCACCCCATCGACTTATGAATATCCTGATCCTCGCCGCCGGGTACGCCACCCGGATGTACCCCCTCACGCTGACCAAGGCCAAGCCCCTCCTGGAGGTCGCGGGCAAACCCATGATCGAGTGGGTGCTCGACAACATCGCGCCCATCCCCGGCCTCGGCACCGTCTATATCGTGACGAACAACAAGTTCGCCGCCGATTTCCAGGCGTGGGCGGACAGCTACAACCACCGGCAGCCGAAGCTCACGTTTATCATCGTCAACGACGGCTCGACCAGCGACACCGACAAACTCGGCGCGATCGGCGACATCAACCTGGTGGTCAACCGGGAGCACCTCGCCAGCGACGATCTGATGGTCGTGGCGGGCGACAATCTTTTCAGTCATTCGCTGGAGGAATTCGCGGCGTTCGCCAAGGGCAAGGCCGCCACGCTGGCGACGTATGATGTCGGCGACCTGGAGGCGATCAAGAAGTACAACAACCTGACGCTTGACGCGCAGGGCAAGATCGTCGCGTTCGAGGAGAAGCCAGCCAATCCGACCGGCACGATCACCGGCATCGCGTTGTATTATTTCGCCAAGGACACGATCCCGATGTTCAACACGTACATCGCCGAGGGAAACAATCCCGACCAACCCGGACGTTTTATCCAGTGGCTTTACCCGCGCCTGGGGGTGAACACCTGCCCCATCAACGGGATTTGGTTCGACATCGGGAGCAAGGAAACGCTGGAGGAGGCGAACCGGATTTTCGCCGCCTACAAGTCGTAGTGCGGTGGGTGGCGCCATTGCAAGGGGCGGGCGAGGAACAGCGGAGGAATCGTTTATACTTGGTTCAATTTTGGTTCTTTACATCAGGTGGGTAGGCGTCGCATAAACTCCTCGATGAAAAAAATGTTCCTGGTTTTTCTCGTGGTTGGCGGTGCCGGTGGCTGGTACTACAGCGCCAATTATCGGGAACATCCGCCGGAACATCATCTTGCCGCAGGCGGGGCGTATTTCCTGCTGAAATATTTCTCGATCACGACGGCGAAAGGGGTCGTTGGTTGGACGCCTGGTCAGGAGGTCCATGCGTCGGCGGGCGCGTTGTCGGGTGGCGGGAAGATTGCCGTCACCGATGGCAAGTACGTCGTCCTCTTGCCGGAATCGCTTCTGACGCGTGACATTGAAGACGCCGAGGTGTTGCGAAACACCGACGACAGCCGCCAGGACCAAGCGCGCGGCAACGTCGCGTTCGCACAGGCGGAGAACGAGCGAGCCCAACTTCCGGGCAAGATCGCCGCGTCAAAAGAAATGGACGATATCAACAGCCAAGCGGCGGCGAGTTCGGTGATCGGCACTTATAACACCCGGTTGCACGATCCCGCACAACCCGCGGGCTACGGCGGCTATTTTGGCTCGGGGGGCTATTACGTGGTTGACGGACCGCAGGCGGCGGCACCCGTGTCAGGGTACGGCGGATTCTACCATGCAAGCGCGGCTCCCGGGATCATCCCGCCCCGCACGACGAACGCGCCCGGCACGAGTTCGGCGCACATCGGCGGCGGCTACGTCCCGCCCCGGACGATCGGTCCGGCGACGGTTCCAACGGTGACAACAACACCCGGGATGCAGACGAATTACGTGGGTGTGGCTCAGTAGGTGGCTTTTTACTGTCGTTCTCAAAGTCATTAACGGGTGGGTTGCATCAGCGGAGGGACCGCCCCGGGCGGGTTCCCCGCCGTCGTTCCAAAGGTAGGGATGGCTCTCCGAGCCGCTCCCATTATCAGATTGGCCGGCTTGCCGGTCTAAAGGGCTTGTTCTATCCAGACCGGAGACAATGGGGAGCGGCTCGGAGAGCCATCCCTACCTTTGGAACGACGGCGGCTTGGCGCCGCCTAATGCGTGCGGGCGCCCGCGCTCCCGGGGTTCTCGCCCCGTCTCCAGTTCGGGCACTCGATCCTCCTGAACCCCTCGTTTGCGGACCAGCTATTTTTCCGGTTGTCATTTGCCGGAAATCTGGGATTTTCTCCCCTCCCGAGCCATCGGACCCCAACCTTCTTTTGTCATGTCCCAGCATCGCAGCCTCAAAGGCGCTTCCAAAATCACCGTCAAACGCAACGTCCTCAAACGCTTTGAGCGGGTGGAGTTGATGCGCAAACGCGGCCAGTTCAAGCCCGGCACCAGCGTCATGGGACTTCCCAAGACCAAGCCGGAAGCCTGAGTTCGTTTCCAGATTCGATCTATTCGCCGTCGTGCGACTCAATCGTTACCTGGCGGCGGGCGGGCTCGGGTCCCGTCGCGCCTGCGAGACGCTGATCACCGGCGGACGCGTCAGCGTCAATGGCCGCCCGTGCCGCGAACTCGCGACCACAGTGGGTCCGGGCGATTCCGTGAAGGTGGATAACCGGACGGTCGCCGTCCAGGAAACGTACTATCTGCTGCTCAACAAGCCGGTGGGTTATATCAGCAGCGCGGACGACGAGTTGGGTCGTCAGACGGTTTTCGATTTACTGCCGCCCGGGTTGCCCCGGTTATTTCACGTCGGTCGGCTCGACCGTGACAGCGAAGGGTTGCTTCTGTTGACGAACGATGGCGAGATGGCGCAGAAGCTCACGCATCCCCGGCATGAGGTGGACAAGGATTACGATGTCGCGCTGGACAAGGATTTTAACCCGGCGGACATCGCGCAGTTGATCAAGGGGATTTTCATTCCTGTGGAGACGATGGGCGGTCCGGCGGCAAGGCCCGGATCTGAAAACAGGGCCGAGGGCGCGCGACGTCCTCTGGGTGCGGACGAAGCTAAACCCAACGCGCTTGCGACGGGAGTGAAGAAACCGACGTTGCGCCATGTGCGCGCGAGGGCGACGGCGGTCCAACCGTTGGGAGGCCGCAAGGTGCGGCTGACGTTGCAACAAGGCTTGAAGCGGCAGGTGCGTCTGATGCTTTATGAGCTGGGCTACGAGGTCAAAACCCTGTGCCGGGTTCGTTTGGGTCCGTTGCTGCTGGGCAAGTTGTTGCCGGGCCGTTGGCGGGAGTTGACGCCGCGCGAGGTCACCGCGCTGATGGCGGTCGCGGCGTAAGATAAGCATGCCCGGGCTGAGCGTGATGATTTCAGCCAACTGCAAGTCCCTGTCACCATTTACCTTCCAAAGCCCGCCAAAGACGGTCTAGTTCCAAGGTGAAGCCCGGCAGGACATCCTCTCCCGAGAGCGAGGCCGGATCACGCAAACGGTCAACCTTGCGCTCGGGCCGATAGACGAACACTTCTTTCGCCGGAGGATTGATGAGCCAGCCCAAACGCGCCCCGTTGTCCTGATATTCGACCATCTTCTTTTTCAACGCGGACAGCGCGTCGGAAGGCGAGCGCAGTTCCAGGACAAAATTCGGGCAGAGCGGCGGGAAACGCTTCAACTGTTCGCGGGTCAGGGTCGCGAGACGGGTTTTGAGCACCCAGGAAACATCCGGCGAACGCACGGCGTTATTTGGCAGACGGAAGCCGGTGTCGGAGTCGAACGTCAGCCCGGTGCCATCTTGATCGGACCAGACGGTGAAGTCGGTGATTAGCCTCGAGTTGCCATGTCCAGTGAAACCGCCGGTGGGAGCCATAAATAAGACGTCGCCCTGCGCGGTGCGTTCCACGCGCCAACCCGGGTTCATACGGCAAAAGCGATAGAATTCCTTGCTGTCGATATCCAGCTTCAATTTACGACCGAAGATAATCGGCGGGAGGTAGTAAGGAGCCTCTCCCGGGGATTGTTCCGACTCGGTTTCAAGAGTTTGGTTCATGGAAGAACGTCCGGTTCAGTTTGCCAACTTATACGCGGGTGCCGACGTTTGGAACTGTTAATCAACGGAGCGCACCGGACAACTGGCGCCGCGCGCGTCCGCCGACCGTGCATTTCCGCTTTTCAGCGGCGGCTTTCCGTCCTCTACTCTGAACCGTGCCCCGTTCCGCGTCCTGGTTCCTCCTGGTCATTTGTCTGGTGGGACTGCTCTTATCCCGAGAGAGCCGTCGCCCCGGGGTTTTGTCGAGCATGGACCGAACGTTTTTCGACTGGCTAACCGCCAATACCCGCGCGGCACCGCCCTCCGCGACGCTGCCGTCGGTCACCCTGGTGGAGATTGATCAATCCGTGGCGGACACTCCCGGACGCCTGCCTCTGCCGCCGCTGGAGTACGCCCTTTTTCTCCAAGCCGTCGTGAAATACGACCCGGCGGTGGTCGCCATTGAACCCGTGCTGGATTGGTCCCCCGCCCGGGGAAGCGGGTCGCCGCCGGAAGCGGGCGGCGAGCAGATCCTCCTCAACCAGGCGATCCGCGTGCCGAAGCTGCTGCTCGGGTTCCGCTTGGGCAACGCTGAGAGCGGCTTCGCGCGCGACCCCAACGCCATCCCCTTCCTATCAGGGGTACGCGGTAGTCTTGGCGGACTGACGGAGTTCCCCGACGTGACCGCCTCCCCCGGCACCCGACTCCTCCCGCTGGCGGCCAGTGGCGCAACCAACCTCGCGCAAGGGCGCGACGGCGCAACGGTGCGGGATCTGCCGCTGGTCTTCCGCTGCCGGGATCGGGTGCTGCCGTCTTTCGCGCTGCAAACCCTCGCGCTGGGTTTGCAAATCGCACCCTCGGAGGTCACGGTGGAAGTGGGATCGCATGTTCAACTGGGCGAGCGTTTGCGCGTGCCAATCGATCGCGCGGGACGCGCCCTGCTCGACGCCCGCGCGTTTTCGCGCTTCCAACGCATTGGCTTGGACGATTTAATGCTATTGGACTCCGGTCAAAATCTGCCGGACACCGCCCGCGCCCTGGGCGTGGCGGCGCGGATGCGTGGCGGCATCGTAATCCTGGGACGCACGGACGCCGCCGCCAAGACGTTGCGAGTCCCGGGCGTGGAATCGGTGGTGTCTCCCGCCGAGGTGCTGGCCTGGAGCGTGGGCAGCCTGGAGGAAGCGCCGCCGACGCGACGCGCGTCCGTCTGGTGGGACGCCGGGATCATCGCGGGCGCGGCGTTGCTGGCGATGGTCCTGTCGCGCCGCGGGCGGTGGACGGTGGCCGGTCTAACGGTGATTGGACTGGCCGCTTATGGACTGGGCGCGCTATCAATTTTCGGGATGTTCCGGCTGTGGCTGCCTTTGGCGTTACCGCTGGGATTGCTGGTCGCGGTGCTGGTTCTCGGGTGGCTGCCGCCTTCATCGACAGAGATCAAGGACAAACCTTGAATTACAGAATAGTCCCTTCTTCGCATCTTCGGTGCGGAGATTTGCAGGGCTTCACCCCCAGCCTTACACGAAATCCCCCTCCCCTCACGCCAGCCCAACCAGCGGGAACTGTTTGCCCAGGATGTTCTTGCTTGGCACCTTCAACCAGCGCTCCAACGCGGTCGCGTACACGCTCCGGAAATCCACGTTGTACATCAGGTCACCCTGGTTCAATTCGGTCAAGCTCGGGTACTTTCCGTAAAACCCAGCCTTTACCCCGCCGCCCAGCACAAATAACGGGGCGGCCGCGCCGTGGTCCGTTCCGTTGCTCGCGTTCTGCCCCACGCGTCGGCCAAATTCGCTGAAGGTCATCAGCATCACCCGGTCGAAATTTCCCTGCGCCTTCAGGTCCGCGCAGAACGCGCCGAGCGCCGAACCTAGTTCCGTCATCAACCGCTGGTGAGTGGCGAGCTGGCCCTGGTGCGTGTCATACCCGCCGTGGCTCACGTAGTACACCCGCGTCGGCAAGCCGCCGGCGATCATACGGGCCACCAAGCTCAAACTATCGCCGAGGCGCGTGCGCGGATAGTTGCCCGCCGCCGGGCTCTTGCGCGCGATCTCCAGCACCTGGTCGGAACTCAACTGCGCATCCAGCGCCGTGCGCTCCAGGAAATCCATGGAACTCAGGTTGCCGCCGTGCGCCGCGCCGCCAATCGCGCCGATGGAACTACCCGCCGAGCCCGCGTTCGCCGTGACCATGCCGGCGGCGGCTCCGCCCATGTCCCCGCCCTCTTCCACCATGCCCTCGTCCGGCTGGTTGATCTGACGATAAAAGAACTCGGCGGGGCTGATCGAGCCCTGTTTCCGTTCGTGGTCGATCCACCGATACTGCTCCGGGTTAGCAAACGAAATGCCCGTGGGATGCGGCGACGAGAACGCCTGCGGCGCTTCCCCGCCCATCGCGACCCCCACCGTCGGCGGGGCACCCTGGCAGCAGTTGTCGAAGTACGTGCCCAGCCAGCCGTAAGGTTTGTTCTGGTTGGAGTCGGCGGCGGTCTGCCAAATCTCCGTCGAACGAAAATGCGAACGGTTGGGATTGGGGTAACCCACGCCCTGGACGACGCTCAGGTGTCCCTCGTCGTAAAGCGCCTTGAGCGGGCCGAGGGCCGGGTGCAAACCGCAATAGTCGTTTAGCTTAAGCACCTTGTCGGCGGCGTGTCCTATGGCGGGCCGCGCGCGGTGGTAGGCGTCGTCGGCGAAGGGCACGAGCATGTTCAAGCCGTCGTTGCCCCCGGCTTGTTGCAAGACGATCAGGATGGGGCCGTCCTTGCCGGTGACGATCTGCGTGGCGCTATCGGCGGCCTGGGCGTTGAGCGCGAAAAAGGTGCGGTCCACGAACGCGGGCAGCGTCCACGCCGCGGCGGCGCCGAGGACGGAAGTGCGCAGGAACGAACGGCGGGTGTGAAGAGTGCCGGGACGGCATTCGGCTTCGGAATCGTGATGGTGGTCGCTCATGGGAGAAAAAGGAAGGGCAATGAGATAGGAATTAGGAGATAGGGCGGAATGACCAATGAGGAAGGCAGAAGGTAGAAGCCGGAGGCTAACAGAGTTGGTAGGCGGGGGTGCTCATCATGAGATGAAGCAAACCGAAAAGGGTTTGGTCGGTAACACGCGAGCCGACGGATTGGAGATAGTCGCTGAAAGCGGCGGCCTCTCTCGCGGGCACCGGGGCTTGGAAGAGGCGGAGGGTAAGACTGCGCAAGACGGCGTCGGGATCGGCGCGGAGCGCCTCGGGCACGAGGCGTTGGAGATCGACCCGGTTGTGGGCGACCGGCGGCGGCGGGGCCAAGGCGGACGGTGGCAGCGGCACGATCGCCATTCCATTCACCCCCGCGCCAAAAGCGTTCCCTGCGCCGGAGACCGGCACCGCGCCGCCCTCGTTAGGCCCGGCCATCGCGGCGTTTAGCAGATTATCCATGCGATCCTGCTTGTTCCCCTTCAACAAGCCACCCAGTTTGCCGACCAGGGCGGGACCCGCCGGGCCGCGCAACATCGCCTGCGCGAAATTGTAGCGGAACAGCAACGTCGAAGTGCTGATCCACGCCTTGCCGCCGTCCCAACCCTTCACGCTGGGAGGCATGAACGGCACTTGCCCCATCGCCCGCAACGCGCCGAAAACCTGCGCGGGCGGCGGCATTTCACCATTGAGAATCCGCGTGGTCTGCACCAGCCATTGCACCGGACTCTTGATTTGCGCGCGGATGACATCGGGCGCGTAGAACTCAACGCTGTCAAACATCTGCCGCAGGACGGGGCGGACCTCGTAATGGTTTGGCGCAACGTCGCGGCCAGGGCGTCCACCAGCGCGGGCGACGGGTTTTCACTGGCGAAAAAGGTCCAGAGTTTGCGGGCGATGTAGCGCGCGCACGCAGGCTGTTCCAGGATGATGTCGATGATGTTGTCGCCGTCGAGGTTGCCCGTCCGACCGAGGAACTGCTTGGGGCTGGCGTCGTGCTCGCGCGGGTTGAAACGGAAACTTTGGTCGCGCGGGTCGATGCGGTAGCCGGTGAAAGCGCGCGCGCTCTCGGTCACATCTTTCTCCGTGTAATTGCCTTCGCCGAGGGTGAAGAGCTCCATCAACTCGCGGGCGAAATTCTCGTTGGCGTGCAGCGGACGGCTTTGCTGGAGATCGAGCCAGACGAACATCGCCGGGTCGCGCGACATGGCCTTGGCAAGCACGCCGAAATTGCCGCGGGCGTGTTCGCGGAACGTCTGGTTCTGCCGCCACATCAGGTAGGCGTCCTGCACCTTCTGCGAACTGGTGGCGAAGTTGCCGTGCCAGAAGAGGGTCATTTTCTCCTCCAACGGGTCGTCGGCGACGCGCATCCGCTCGAGCCACCACGCGCCGAGGTCCAGGAGGTTCGCCTGCTGCGAACGCCGCTCGGCCTGGGCGATCCCGCTGGCGGGCAGGCGCTTCGCGGCTTCGTCGCGCCGGAGGCGCGGCCATGACCGCCGCGCGGATTTGCTCGCGCACGGCGAGGAGGTCGCGCGGGTGCGCCCACTCGGGGGGCAAGGCGGCAACGGGGGTGGCGGGACCTTCGACCAACCGGTGGATGGCGTCGGCCATGCCGCTCTGGACGAGGGCGTCGATCTCCTCGGGCGGACCGCCAAAGCCGGCGCGGTTGAGGAGGTGGGCGGCTTTGGCGCGGTCCCAGAGGGCGGGATTGAGGGGGGTCAACATGAAGGGTGAACGACCGGGGTTGTCTCTAGAAACCACGCGACAGGCGGGAAGTTGCGGGCGCGCTTTCGCGGGAGGACCTGACACGCAGGGTTAGTGACGCCACTCCGTGGCTGAGACGATCCCCGCAACACTACGGCGGATGCCATTGTCTCAAAGCGGATTAAACTGCAGCCGCTCGATCTTCCCGTCGGCGTCGAGCGCGGATTCCAACAACCATTTGCGCGGGCCGACCCGCACCCAGTAGCGGTACTCGGTGTCGTCGCCCACCTCCACGCGGCCAATCAGGACGAACTCGCCAAAGGGCGGCAGCTTGGAAAGCTCCTCCTTGCGCGCCTCCAACACGTTCGCGTTGTAAGCGTCACTGCCGTCCTCGGTGAACGCGTCGTCCTTGAGCTTGCCCTCGCGCAACCCGTCCAGCACGTCGCGGAACCTTTGCGTGACCACCGGTTCGCGATCCTCAATGGGGCCATCTTCCGGCGGCTTCAAATCCGGGCGGATCAAACTGGCGACGCCATGCGCGATCTCCCAGGGGTCGGCCTGCGACAAATTCGCCAGCACCACCACCGACACTTTGGCGCCGGGAAACCGCAGAAAATGCGACGCGTACCCTTGCAAGTGCCCGCTGTGTTCGTAGTACGGGTAGCCCCCCTGCTCGCGGATAAACCAACCGAACCCGTACGGGAACGTTTTGCCACTGTTGAGCGACACCGGGGTGAACACCTGCTGCCACATTTCCGGCGGGAGCAGCGCGCCTGATTGCAAAGCGGAGTCCCACTTGGCCATATCGACCACGGTTGAAACGATGCCCCCGTCGGCCGTGCCGCGGAGGCCGGAGGACAGGAACTCCTGGTTTTTAAGCAACCCGTCGTTGAGCCGATAGCCATCCACCCGGTAGGGGATGATGTCGCTCTCGCTGTTGACGCGCGTGTTGTGCATGTGCAGCCGCGAGAACACCCGCTCGCGCAGGAAGTCGCCGTACGCCTTGCCGCTCACCCGGTGGACGATGATGCCCAGGAGCACGTAGCCCGTGTTGCTGTACCGCCAGCGCGATCCGGTCGGGAATTTCAACGGCAGCGCCGACGCCAGTTGCACCAATTCATCCTCCGTGTAGTCACGCCGGTCGTCGAACGTGTTGTCGGCGTCGAAATCCGGGATGCCCGAGGTGTGCGTGAGGAGGTTGCGGACGGTGATCTTGTCCCAAAAGTCAGGTCCGCCCGGCAGCAGGCGCCCGAGGGTGTCCTCAAGGGTGAGTTTGTGTTCCTGCGCTAGGAGCAGGATCGCCACGGCGGTAAACTGCTTGGTGATTGACGCCACCTCGTACACGCTTTCCGCCAGCGCGGGGGATTGCAGTTCAACGTTCGCCAGCCCGTAGCCCTTGGTGAAGACCAGCTCGTTGTTGATCGTCACGGCGAGCGACAACCCCGGGACACGCTGGCGCTCCATCTCCTGTTTGACGAACGTGTCGATGGCCGAGATCGACGGGTCGACCGGCACCTCCTCGTCGGCACCTGCGGTTCCCGGTCGCAGCAGCGCAACCAGCAGCAGGAGAATAACGGGTAGTTTAAAGGAAATTCGCATAAAAGAATAACCTACAGATCGTGCCAAGGTTCCACCCGCCGTCACCACCAACGGTGGCCTGAAAAGATCAGAAAGCCAAAGAAAACCGCGTGCAGGGTCACGAGAATTCCCGCCGCCCGCCACGGCAGGCTTTCCCCCAGAAGCGCGGGGGCAGCTTGGGTTGCGGACGGTTCCAGCGGGAGAAAAGGTCGTAACCCATCATCAACGCCGCGTGGTAAAGGCCGTAGATCAGGTAATTCCAGGCGAGGCCGTGCCACAAGCCCATGAGACCGAAGGTCACGAGGTTGCCGGCGTAGGCGGCGTGGTGCTGGCTCTTGAACCATTTGCGTTTGATGGCCATCAGGAGGAAGCGCATGTACACGAAATCGCGGAACCAGAACGACAGCGAGATGTGCCAGCGCGTCCAGAAATCCTTGATGTCGCTCGAAAGAAACGGGCGGCGGAAGTTCTCCGGCGGATGCACCCCGAAGACGTGGCTCAACCCGACCGCGAACGCGCTGTAGCCCGCGAAATCGAAGAACAGGTACGCGCCGTAGGCGTACATGTAGGAAAGCGTGTGCCAAAAGCCCGGGGCGGACGGCACCTGGTCGAGCCACGCGGTTTTGACGAGGTACGCGAGGATAAATTTGTACAGGAAGCCCAGCGCGACGTGGCGCGTGGCGTTGTCCAGGTCGCGCCAGCATTCCGCGCGCGGACGTTCGCGGGTCCAATCCGTGCCGAAGCGGCGCCAGCGGTCTATAGGACCCGCCGAGAGCGTGGGAAAGAACAGCGTGAACGCGAAGAACTGACCGGCGGGCAGGGTCTTTATCAATCCGTCGTGGATGGAGACCAGCACGTCGATCACGCGAAAGGTGATGTAGGAAAGTCCCGCGAACGCGACCAGCGGCAGCGGTTGGTGCGCGCCGAGCAGGGCCTTGGACCACGCCAGGGGCGCGACCGTGAGGAGCACGGCGGTCCAGATGGGCCAGGCGGCTTTCTTCCATCGCGCCTGGGCGCGGAGATAAAGCAAAGCCCGCGCCAGCAGGTATTCCGCGCCGACGCAGGCGGCGACGATCCCCACTTTGCCCGCGAGACCGCCCCAGGCCGCGAACTCGAAGACGCCCGAGTACTGGACGAGCAGCATCAGGACGCTGCCGCCCAGGATGCAAAAGCGAGCCACGCGCGGCGGGGTAACCGCGCGGGAAAGCCGCGCGAGCAGCGTGGGCAGGAAGACGTAAAATCCCGCGAGGCCGAAGTAGAGGAAATTGGCGTAAGGGACCATCTAGGAAATTAAGACACCAGAAGGTTCACAGAGGACACGGAGAGAGACACAAAGAACACAGAGGAAAAAGGATGGTTCGGAGGGGAGAAAACAAGCCGGTAATTTCGGAACAAAGCTTTTTTTCGCCTCTTCCGCCTCTGTGTCCCCACTCCGTGTCCTCGGTGATCCTTCTGGTTTCTCCTTGCGCGCAGTCATGGCAGCGCCCAAGATCACCCTACCCACCCCCATGGACATTGAACAGAAAACACTCGCCATTTTAACCGAGGTCACCGGCACCGACGCGACCACCCTGGACCCGGACTTCGAACTCTACGACCGGGGACTCATGGATTCGATGACGACCGTGCAACTCATCGCGGCATTATCCGAGCAGTTCAACCTGGACATCTCGCCCGCCGAGTTCGACCGCGACACGTGGGCCACGCCGCGCCTGCTGGTGGCCGATATCCGGCACCGCTATAATCTTTGATGCCTGGCGCTCCCAAAGTTGCTCCCCCACCCGAGGTCGCCAAACGTCGGCCACCCGTGTGGCTCTGGGGAGCCGTGGCGGCCTTGGTGTCTGTCGCGGCCTTGTTCGCGGGCACGCACACGTACATTCAGGGGAAGATCGAGGCGCACCCGCAAAGCTTCAACGTTTATCCCCTGCCGGAAAAGCTGCTGGGGCTGGCGCTCCAAGGCAAAGCGTTCGCGGACCCAACTTTGCTGCCGGTTTACGGCAGTTCGGAATTAACCCAGCCGGAACTCAACCGACCGGACGACTTCTTTCGCGCCAGCCCGACCGGGTTTGGCGCGTTCCTGATCGGCAACCCCGGCGAGACATGCCTGATGATCACGTCGAAACTTGCCGCCGCCGATCCGGTGGCGACGCGTGGTCGCAAGGCGGTGGTTTTCCTCTCGCCCGGGTGGTTCATCGCGCCCGAACTGGACCATCCCGGGTTCGGCGTGAACTTCTCGCCGCTGCACGGCGGCGTCTTTGCTTTCGAGAGCCGTCTCAGTCCCGGGCTGAGGCGGGATATCGCCCGGCGTCTGCTGGATTACCCGGACATCATCGCAAAATATCCCCTGCTGAAGGCGGGATTGACCTGTCTGTCGGCGGACACCGGCCCCCAGCGCGCGCTGCGGGCGTCGCTCGCCCCGGTCGCGGCGGTTCACAACCGGCTGCAGCGTGAATTGGATTACGCCCGCTTGGGCCTGTGGTGGTGGCAGGATCGCGTTCCAAGGAGACAGGCCATCGCGCGAGCTGATCGGCGGTCCGCCCCGATTGACTGGGATGCCAGGCTCCGGGACGCCGTCGCAATGTACGACCGCAAGCCCGCCGAAACGTCTTATTGCGTCGAACCGGCTTCGGCCTTCGACAACCACCGCCTTGGTGTCTTCACCGACCCGCAGCATCCCGAGTACACCGCCGACGAGAATTACACGCGATGGTCCGAGCGGTCCAGGGAATGGACCGACTACCGGTTGATGTTGCGGACGGCGCAAGAACTGGGAATCAGCCTGCTCGTGGTGTGCCAGCCGATCAACGCGAACTACAGCCGCTTGCAGGGCGTGGGCGATGGTCCCCGCGAGGAGTTCTACCGCAAGCTGAGGGCCGAAACTAACCCATTCTCGGCTCGGCTGGCCCTTTTCCCCGCCGAGGCCGAGGACCCCCACTTCTTCCGCGACGCCAATCATCCCACCGCCCGCGGCTGGCTCACCTACGACCGGGTGCTGGATGAGTTCTACCACGCGAAGACGGACTGAAAGGCGGAACCTCAGAAAGGCGGAACGCGGAACCGGAAAAAAGCACCCGGTTCTTTACTTTCCCTCTCCCCGCCTTCCGCCTTCGTTTGACCTGCCCCCCGCCGGGTGGTAGATAGGCAACCCCCGAGCTTTTACACCATGAGCCTGAGTTACAAAGACACGCTCAACCTGCCCAAGACCGAGTTCCCCATGAAGGCGAATCTGGTCACGCGCGAACCCGAACTGCTGCGCCATTGGGAGGAGTCCGACCTTTACGGCCAGATCCAGGCCGCCCGCGCCGACGCGCCGCTCTACGTCCTCCACGACGGCCCGCCCTTTGCCAACGGCGATGTCCACATGGGCACCGCGCTCAACAAAATTCTCAAGGACCTCGTCATCAAGTCCAAGACGATGGCCGGCTTCCGCGCGCCCGTATCTGCCGGGTTGGGACTGCCACGGGTTGCCCATCGAGTTCAAGGTGGTCAAGCAGGACCGCGGCCTCTCGCCCCTCGAAGTGCGCCGCACGTTCCGAGGAACTGGCGCGCAAATTCATCGACATCCAGCGCCGGCAGTTCAAGCGCCTGGGCGTCTTCGGCGACTGGGATCATCCCTACCTGACGCTCGATCCCGGTTACGAGGCGGAAATCCTGCGCGCCTTCGGCAAAATGGTCGGAGCGCGGGCTTGGTTTATCAAAGCAAGAAACCCGTTTACTGGAGCACCGGCGCGCGCACGGCCCTGGCCGAGGCTGAAGTGGAGTACCAGGAGGAGGACACGCCGGCCATTTACGTGAAGTTTCCGCTCGTCACCGGCCTGCTCGCGGGGCGCGCCAGCGTGGTCATCTGGACCACGACGCCGTGGACCCTGCCCGCCAACCAAGGGATCGCCGTCAACCCGGGTTTTGGCTACCGCGCCCAAGCATATATCAACCCGCGCACGGGTCAGCGCGAGACGCTCGTCGTCGCCAACGCGCTGGTGGAAAGCTTCTGCCGCGCGACGGGCTACACCATCGACGAGGAAGCGGTCAACGAGACGGTCCCGCTGCTGGGTTCGGAGTTCGAGGGCTGGCGCGCGCGGCACCCGTTTTTGGATCGTGAGAGCGAGTTGATCCTGGGTGAGTTCGTGACCTTGGAAGCAGGCACGGGCTGCGTCCACATCGCGCCGGGCCACGGCAACGAGGATTTCGTGGTCGGTCGCAAGTACAACCTGGCGGTCCTCTCACCGGTGGATGACGACGGTCGGTACACCGAGGAATGCGGCGTGGCGGAGTGGGTCGGCAAGTACGTCTTCGACGCGAACCCGCTCGTCGTCGCGTTGCTGGGCGAACGCGGGATGCTCGCGGGCCGGGCGGTGTTGCGCCACACGTACCCGCATTGCTGGCGCTCCAAGGTGCCCATCATTTTCCGCGCGGTGGAGCAATTTTTCATCCGCATGGACGAGCTGCGTCCCGCGGCGTTGCGGGCGATCGACAGCGTCGCGTGGCTGCCCGCGTGGGGCCGCAACCGCATCTACGGCACCGTGGAATCCCGGCCCGACTGGTGCATCTCGCGCCAGCGCAGTTGGGGTGTGCCGCTCCCGGCGTTTTACGACGCCGACGGCCGGCCGATCCTGCGCGCCGATTGGATCGAAAAGATCGCCGACCTGGTTGAGCAACACGGCACCAACATCTGGTTCGATCCGGCGGACACCACCATCGCCGACGCGCTCGCGCTGCCGGCGGGCGTCACGCGCCGCAACGACACCATCGACGTGTGGATCGATTCCGGAGTGAGCTGGCTCGCGGTGGTGCAGAAGCTGATGGGCAGCGACGAACCCGCCGACCTTTACCTCGAGGCGACCGACCAGCACCGCGGCTGGTTCCAATCGTCGCTGATCACGTCCGTCGCGCTGGCCGGACGCTCGCCCTACAAGATGTGCCTGACCCACGGTTTCGTCGTGGACGTGGACACGCGCAAGAAGATTTCCAAGTCGGCGCAGGGTCAGAATCAATACGCCAAGCCAACGGAGGCCGAACACTTCGTCAACAAGCACGGCGCGGACATCGTGCGTTTGTGGGTGGCGAGCATTAACTTCACCGACGAGGTGCCGTTTGGCGCGGAAATGTTCGACCGTTTGTCGGAAACCTACCGGCGGCTGCGCAACACCGTGCGCATCCTGCTGGCGAACCTCGGGGATTTCCTGCCGTCCGAACACACGGTCGAGGACGAGGCGTTGACCTTCGTGGACCGGTGGATCATGCACCGTTTGCAGGAGGTGGTGACGACCTGCCGCGAAGCGTACGCCACCTTCGAGTTTCACAAGGTGTACCACGCGCTGAACCAGTTTTGCGCGGTGGATTTGAGCAGTTTGTACGTCGATATCACCAAGGACCGGATGTACTGCGACGCGCCGGACACCCCGCGCCGGCGCGCGACGCAAACCGTCATGCACCGCGTCTTGGACACCCTGTGTCGGTTGCTGGCCCCGTTGTGCCCGTTCACGGCGGACGAGGCTTGGAGCTACCTCGACAAAGCGGGTTCCGTGCATCTGGAATTGTTCCCCGAGCGTGAGGAGCGGTACGTCAACCCGGCCATCGCGGAGGGGATCGATACACTGCTGGCTTTGCGGGCGGTGATCTCGCAGAAGATCGAGCCGGAACGACAGCGCAAGGCGATCGGCAACAGCCTGGAAGCCGCCGTGCGGGTGGTGTTCGACGACAAAGGCTTGCTGGCGGATCAACGGATCGACCTCGAGGAATTCTTCATCGTCAGCGAACTGAACTGGTGGCGCCCGTCAGTGGGGAAGAAACCACGAACGGCATCCAGGCCGAGGTAAAGCCGACGGAGCACCGCAAATGCGAACGCTGCTGGCGCTACCGGCGCACCGTTGGGTTCAGCGTGGATCGCCCGGACCTTTGCGATCGGTGCGACGCGGTCATCGGGACAACCACTTAAGAATTTAGCACAGAGGACACGGAGGGGCGGACACAAAGAACACAGAGGAAGAAGGGAGGGACCGGAGGGGAGTTACTGGTTATTGGGGCGGAGGGCAGCCGGAGTGTGTGGAGCCCATACCTTCAGCCCTCATCCACCCAATAGCCAATAACTAACAACCCTTCCCCGCCTTTCTCTGCCTCCCCCGCCTCTGTGTCCCCCTCTCCGTGTCCTCGTGATAAATTCTTTTGCCTTTCATCTGCCCCCCTCGCATATGAGCATTGAAACCGACCTGATTTGCGAGCAACGCCTGGAGCGGGTTCGTCTCGCGCTGTCCTCCGCCGCGATGGGCACGTGGGAATGGGACCCCGCCTCCGGCGTCATGCGCTGGGATGAACAGATGCAGGCGCACTTTGGATTGGATCCAGGAGCCATCGAGCAAACTTACGACAGCTTCCTTGATCGTGTCGCGCTGGCGGACCGGGAGGCTTTGGCGAGTGGAATGCGGGACGCCGCGGCGAAGAATGTCGGAGAGTACGACGGCGAGTTCCGCGTCATCCCCGCGCCCGGGGCGAGTCCGCGTTACTTCAGGCTCCGTTTCTCGAAGAACAACGCGGGGAACCCTTCGCACTCTCTTCCCATCATCGGCTTGTGTTGGGAAGTCACCGACAGGCGTGTCGGGCAAGCGCAACTCGCGGACCGCGCCAATCTGCTGACGGCTTTAATGGATCACCTCCCCGACAACATCTACTTCAAAGACGCGCGCAGCCGGTTCATCGCCGCGAACCGCGCGATGGCCTGTCGCCATGGTCGGGTCGATCCGGAGGAGATGGTCGGTAAAACCGACTTCGATTTTTTCTCCGAGGAACACGCCCGGGTGGCTCTGGCGGACGAGCAAAAGGTGATCGCGACCGGGTTCCCGATTTTGGGTGCTGTGGAAAAAGAAACCTGGCCCGACGGGCGCGTGACCTGGGCTTCCACCACGAAACTGCCTTTGCGCGATGCCGCGGGACAAGTCATCGGCACTTTCGGACTATCGCGCGACATCACCTCGCGCAAGCGCAACGAGGAGCACCTCGCCAAATTGGCCGAGGAACTCCTCGCGAAAAACCAGGCCCTCGAAGAGGACCTTTCAATGGCGCGCGAACTCCAGCACGCCCTCCTGCCGCAACGTTACCCGAGGTTCCCACATTCGGCGACCCAAGGGAGCGCGGCTTTGCGCTTCTGCCACTTTTTCACCCCATCCGCCTCGGTGAGCGGTGATTTTTTCGATGTGCTGGATGTTTCCAACACGGTGGCGGGTATCTTCGTGTGCGATGTCATGGGCCACGGCGTGCGGGCCGCGCTGGTGGCCGCGATCATCCGCACGCTGGTTCACGACCTGCGAAGCGAATGGGGCCGACCGGCGGACTTCCTGACCCGGCTGAACCGGGAGTTGCGCGACACTTTGAAGGACACGCAAACCCCCATCTTCGCCTCGGCGTTTTACGGCGTGGTGGATATCGAAAAAGGGGAGCTGAACTTCGCCAACGCCGGCCACCCCAAGCCTTTGCTCGTGCATCACATGAACAACGAGCGGCAGCCCCACCCCGTCCGGGGCGTCAAGCACGGCCCGGTGCTCGGTCTTTTCGACAACGCGCGCTACACGGCCTCGTGCGAACCGCTGATGGCGCAGGA
Organism: uncultured bacterium; assembly: GCA_963795895.1. Lineage (GTDB taxonomy): Bacteria > Verrucomicrobiota > Verrucomicrobiia > Chthoniobacterales > SZAS-18 > CAWCJJ01. The sequence continues at coordinate 6,920 of CAWCJJ010000034.1, read as the reverse complement.
CGTAATGCTGCTCTTTACGGACGGCCTCTTTGAAGTCGAGGGTGCCAACGGGCGGCTTTACGATTACGAATGCCTCTTGGAATGCGTGAGTCGGCGTGGCGATCTGCCCCCGGCGCGCCTTTGCGACGAGGTAATCTCCGAGATCAAACAGTTCTCCGTCAGCAAAGAGTTCAACGATGACGTGTGTCTGGTGGCGGTGGAACTCGACCATTTGCACCCCGCGGGCGCGTTGAATTGAGATTTTCTGTTAATTTGCGTATGGATTCGACCGTTGCCGCTCCCCCTCCCCCTGAAATTGGCAGTTCGCCGAGGTCGGCCGGTTTGGTCAGGATGCTGCTGGCCGTCTCGCTGCCGCTTTATGTATTGGATCAGGCGACCAAATACTGGGTTTGGCGCAACCTGGACGGCCACTCGCCGGTGGAGGTGATCCCGGGGTGGTTTGAACTGGTTCACGTCACCAACACCGGCGCGGCTTGGGGGATGATGCACAACAACAACGGGTTCCTCGCGTTCCTCGCGTTGTTCGCCTTCGGGGTGCTGGCGGTGATGTACCGGCAGCGCGCTTTCGAGCGCGGGTGGCCCCGCGCGGGCTTCTTTCTGCTGATCCCGGGAATCGTGGGCAATCTGACGGATCGCCTCGCGCACGGGCACGTGATCGATTTTCTTGTCGTTTGATTTGCACGTGCCGGGGGCGAGCCCCTGGCCGTCTTTCAACGTGGCCGACAGTTGCATCTGCGTGGCCGTGGGATTGTTCCTGATCGGTTCGTTTCAGGAGATGCGGGCAAAGTCGGTGAATGGGTAAAGTCTCCGCCCGCCGCGCAGCGGCTTTGGAGTGCGCCGCGACACGTCGCCGCTTTTTCCCTTTCAGCGACACGTCGCGCCGTTCCCCTTCGGCGAAGCCGACTATTATCGAGCCGGCTGTGCCGGAACCCGGGACGCGACGTGTCGCGGTTGGACCCGGCGGAGCCGTGTGAAAGCGGCGACGTGTCGCCGCACTCCAAAGCCGCTGCGCGGCGGCCAGAGTGCTACTTCGGAGGACCGGACAAACGGATCAACTGCTTCTTGGTCAACTCCACACCCGTTTTGCGGTAGTGCGCGGATTCCACCACCATCTCGTTGTACGCGCCCATGCTCTCCTGATACTCCACAAAAAGCGGACTCTGCCGGAAGCCATCAGGTGGCCGTCGGGCGAATCCCAGTAGATGATCATCATGTAGCGATGCCGCTCGCGGGTGGCGCGCGTCAGGCTGAAACCCCAGGCATGCGACGAAGCCTCCAGCAGCACGGCCGCCTTGCGGTAGGCCTCCTCGAAGGCGGCTTCGTCTCCCGGGCGTGATGGCGTAGCGGATCACTTCGATGACCAAAATGAATTCTCCTTGGGACGCGGCCGCGCCGGGACAAATCTCGCGAGTGGGCTCAGGGAGCAATCGCCGCTCGCCGGGACCGGTGGCCGCACCACGGCGGAAGTCCGCGCGGCTGTTTCCAGGTGCGGCGGCGCAGGAAGATGTCTATTGGCAGCAAGATCAGGGCGGCGGCAAGGAAATAATTCGTCAAATCCACCCGTCGCACCGAAAAATGCGCCGGCGGCGCGAAAACCTCCGCCGGCGCGGGCGCGAACTTCCCCCCGCCCGCCGCGGCCATGCGCACGCAGAAACGCCTTCGTCCGTGTCCGTGCGCAGAAACTCGCGCGGATAGCAGCGCGTGTGGCCGAAGACGTAGGGCCGCTCGAGCAAATCGGGCGAACTGACCGAAAACATCGTCGTCGCCGGCTCCCGCCGGCGCGGCGTCGCCGCCGCCGGGCGTCGGGCAAGTCGAACTCCGCCGCGGTAGCTGCCGGGGCGCGATCTGCTCGGCGCGGACGGTGCGGCTCTGGCCGGTGGCGGTGTCCAGCGCGGTCACGTCGATGGGCAGCCGGTCGCGGAAACCGCCCTCGGGCGTCAGCGCGTCGATGTCCAGCCGCAGCCGGCTGCCGTCGCCGAGTTCGGTCGCGCGGACCTGGAACCGCCGCCTGGTCGCCCTTGCGCAGCAAGCCCGCGCGCGACCTGCGCCCAGAATTTCCCGTAGCCGTCCCACGCCGAGCCATTCGCCGGCCCAGCGCGCCTTGGCGTCGCTGGTGAACGCGGCCGTCTGCCCCAGGCCGTAGCGCCAGGTGGCCAGCAGCGGTTCGCCGAGTTCGGTGGCGAGCGCGACCTGCGCGGTGGGCTTGGGCTTGGTGGAGTTGTAGCCGAGCAGCGGCGGGCAGGCTTTCCAGTCGATGCCCGGCCGCCAGCGGCGACGGCGCGGCGGGCACCGGGTTGAACGGCTCCTCCACGAGGCTGGACTGCGCGACCTTCATCGTCTCCGTGCTGAAAATCTGCGGCAGGGTGGTGGCGTCGTCGGTCAGGTAAAACCGCCCGTTGCCGCGCTCGGCCAGCAGCGCGCAGGAACGCCACGTCCTTGTCGTGCTCGCGCGCCGAGGCCGACGACGCTGGTCGTGATCTTCTCCGCCGAGCATGCGCGCTGACGAGGTCGAGCGAGTTGCCCGCGCCCGCCGGCGCGCCGTCGGGCATCTCGCCCGGCGCTTTTCTCCTCGGCGTCGGCGGCGTCGGAGAACAGGATGACGTGCTTGATCTTGGCCTTGGCGTCGCGCATGACCCGGAAGGCGTCGGCCAGCCCCGTGTAGATGTAGATGCCGCCGCCGCCCGCCGTGATGGAGAGGATTTTCTGCTCGTTGGCGGCTTTGGCGCCCGACGCGGGCCGAGCGGCACGACGGTGTTGACCTGCGTATCCACGGCGGTCAGGCCGAAGAGGTCCTTGCGGCTGGAGGACGTTCATGGCGAGCACCGCGCCCTGGTCCGCGAGCGCGATCTTGGTCGTGCCCGGCGACGGGCGCGGTCATGGAGCCGGAGCGGTCGAGCACGACGTACAGCGCGACGCGTGGGCGTTTCCTGGCGGTCGTCGTGGTCCATGCGGACGGGCAGCATCTGCTCGATGGGCGTGCGGAAATACCCGCCGACGCCGAAGCGAATTTTCGCCGCCGATCATGATGAACCCGCCGCCGAACTGCTGCACCCAGGTGCGGTAGAGCTCCATCTGGTCGCGGCGTCATCTGCAGGGCGGACACGTCGCTGAGCATGAACAGGTCGAACCGCTGGAGTTCGCTCCAGCGTGCGCGGCAGCCCGGCGGGACCGCGCGTTTCCACGTCGATCTTCGCCTCGCGCAAGCGCCCCGGCCAGCGGCGCGGCCTTGGTCTCGTCGCCGTCCACGAGCAGCACGCGCGGCTGCCGCCGAGCGCGACGGTCGCCCCGGCGCGGTTGTTTTCCGGGCGGGTGTCGGCGGCGGGGAGGATTTCGACCTCGTAGGCGGTGAAGCCGTCGCCGGCGCGCAGGTTGGGGAAGCGGACCTCGTTGCGGCCGGGCTTGAGGGCGACGTTCGCGCTGGCGACGAGGAACTGGTTCTGGTAAAGGTTGACCTTGGCGGTGGTGGCGACGTTGCTCTCGATGTCGGCGCGCAGGTCGAACGGCTCGCCGGATTTCAGGCCGCGCGGCACGTCGACGGCGGCGACGAGCACCTCGGGCGCGGCGGGGTTGCGCAACGGCACGGTGTCAGCACCTCCGACCGCCGGCGGCGGCGAGGCGGGCGGCGGTTTCGCGGCCGGCGGCGGCGGTGTCGTTGCCGTCGCTGAGCAGCACGACGCGGCGCGCGGTTCCGGGGGGCAGGACGGTGGCGGCGAAGTCCAGCGCGCGGCCGATGTCGGTGCCGGCGCGGTCGGCGTCGGGGTGTCGCGGCCAGCGTGCGGCGAGCTGGCTGCTGGCCGCCGGCGGCTGCCAGACGGCGCCTTGCGCGCGAACCCGAGCACGCCGGCCTCGTCGTCGCGCGGCGGTGTTCGAGGCTGTCCTCGACGAATCGGCGCGCGGCGGCGCGGGCCTCGGGCGAGATGCTGGCGGAGTCGTCCACGAGGAAGACCACGCCCAGGTCATCGCCGCGCCGCAGCAGCCGCACCCCCGCCAGCGCGAGGATCATGCACGCGAGCAGCAGCGCGCGGACCAGCGAGGCAGACCCGGCGCTGGGCGGGGGTCAGGTCCGCCAGCGAGCGGCGCATCGCCAGCCACAGCAGCAACGGCCGCAGACCAGCGCCAGCGCGAGAAACCAGGGATGCGCGAGGGCCATGGCGGGGTGAGTGGACATCGACGCGGAAGCCTAATACCACCCGCCACAAAGCTAACCGTCGAGATCGCGTTCACCATGGGGGACTGTCGCACGTAAAAGCGACGCGGACCGTCGCCTCGGAGACGCGGGTCTCCGACTCGCTTCTGGTCAGCCCCGGGAACGCGGGCGTCCCGCCCGCAAAGGGCGGTAGCCCTTGGATAGATCCAACCGAGACCAGAAGCGGGCGGGAGCGCCCGCGTTCCCGGGGCTGACCAGATCACAGAGGCGGGCGGGACGGCCCGCCTCCCGGGGCGCACGCTCCGCGTCGCTCTCTACTACACGCGTTTTCACGTTGTAACCAACACCATCCGGCGTTTCTTATTCCGTGCGCCGGTGGTGGAAGCCCCACCATTCCAACGCGCAGATGACCAACGCGGCGAGCGCGAGATAAATCCACGGTGGCCACACCTTCGCTGTTTCCCACCAGCCCGTGAAAATCTAACGCGGACGGTTTCGTCTCCGGGCCGAAAGCGCGCTCACTCGCCCAGTGCCCAGCGGGTTCATTCATCGCGGAAGTCTCACGGTCAAATGTGTTCACGGCGAGCCAGCGCGTCGTTCCGTCCGCGCCCCGGCGCAAGTAATACCCGTTGCGCTCGGGCTGAAAAATCGCCGGACCCGCCAGCGTCTCCGCCGGGAGGACCACGCCCGGCAGCGCTTGGTACTCGCGTTGCGGCACCGTCCACAGCGTCTCGCCGGCCGCGAGTCGCAGTCTTTCGCCCGCGCGCAACGCATTCGCCCTGGTAGATCGCCGTCGGCGGCTTCGTCGCTGTCCGGCGACCCATGCCAGGGTATTTCGGATGAACAACGGGAAAGCCACGCGCAAGGGAAGCTCCACTGAATCCGTCGCGCCGAACGCCAGCGCCACGAATCGTTGACGACGCGGCCGGGCCGAACCCGTTCCAGGCGAGCTGCGCTCGCCCGTCACCACCAGCGGGTGTTCCAGCGAACGCACCGGCACGGTGAAGCGCCAATTTCCAAGCGTCTCTGATGTCGCCGTGGGCAGGTTCAAGACCCGGGCGCGCAGGAACGCCAAGTCATGAAAATCCGCGAGCCTTAGCAAGGGACTTTCCCTGTCCGCCTCCGTCACCACCGGACGCTCCAGGAGTCCGCCGGAGCACTCGGGGAAAGCGGCGACTGCCGGACGAAGAGGAAGTTCCCAGCCGGCAGTTCGGCGAGTTTTTCCAAGCCAACCGGCAGAAAGTCGTCCAGCACCACGACATCGAAATTGGCGGCTTGCGCCACTTGGAACGCGTCCGGCGCAAGCTGGTTGAACTCAATCTGCTCATCGGCTTTAAACAAGCTTTCCAAAAACCAGTTCCCGCGCGTGACGAGCAGTGCGCGCAAGGGTCGCGGCGGAGGGATCACCGCGCAAGCTTGATCGTCCAGCCGCAGGGCGTCGCCGGCCGCGAGTGCCGGACACCAAACGCGCGGTCATACCAGCCCCGGGCGTTTGCCAAGGCGCTGCGGGCGGCGAGCGAGGGGTAGATTTCAGTTCGGCGTTCGCCGGGTGACAAGTCGTAGGGTTTCACGTCCAGCGTCCGGCCATCCAGACTGAGTTCCACGGTGCCGCTCCGCCGGGTCGCGCCGAAATTCTCGAGTTCCAGCAGGACCTCGCTGGTTTGCGGACTATTCGGCAGAGCGCGCGCCGTTAGCCGGTTGATGCCGCACGTTTTCGCGGCGCGTGGCGGGATCACCCGTGAGCCGCCATTCGAGGACAGGCGGGGCGGGATTGATGTTCGGATCGACGACCGGAACGCGGTCGGTCACGACGACAATCCGACGGTTGCCCGCGCGCGAGGCGAGAAGGTCACGGGCAAGATCCAGTGCGTCTTCGATCCGCCCGCCCGCGTCGCTGGCGCGGGCGGTGTCCAACCCGTCGAGCAAGGACTTCTCGTCACTGGAAAAGCCCGTCAAAACCCGGGGTTCGCCAGCAGAGGCCAGCAGCGCGACGGGGCTTTGGGAAGACGTCCGCCGCAGGTAACCGGCGGCAATCCGACGCGCCGTCATGAAGTGGTTTTCGCCATTCGCTCCACCGGTGAAGGACTGCATCCGCGCGCGGCAGTCGAGGATGACCACCGTTGAGGCTCCCGCGCCGGAACCACCGCGAAACGCCACCAGTTCCGGTCGCGCGAGGGCGAAAAGCAGGAGTCCAAAGATGAGGAGGTGAAGTAGCAGCGAAAGAACTTGGCGCAAACGCTGGAAGAGCGCGGCCGCCGGGTGTCGATGGCGGTGACGCGCTGCCAGAACATCAGTGTGGAAACAGCCGCCGGTCGCCGTCGCACCTTGAGCAGGTAGAGCAGGATGATCACCGGCACGAGCGCGGCGAAGATCAGGGCGGCCGGGTTGAGGAGGGTCATGGAGAAATCACCGATGGGGGGATTAAGAATTTATCACAGAGGGGAGGAGGAAGAGAAAGACAGGTGGGGTTACTGGTTATTGGGACAGAGGGTCTTTGTGGAACCCACGCCTTCCACCTTCCGTCCCAATAACCAATAACTCCCCTCCGAATCCTCCTTCTTCCTCTGTGTTCTCTATGTCTCCTCTCCGTGCCCTCTGTGATAAATTTTTAATTGGTCCTTGGTTATTGGTCCACGTTCAGCACCAGGATTTTCACCTGGCTCGACGCGCCCAACGCGTAGGAACCATCCACGCTGGGCTGCAACACAATCTTCAAAACCTTGTTGGCATAGCAAATAACGTAATGAAACCAAGAACAGGGAATAAAAAAACA
>CAWCJJ010000033.1:0-18116 GCA_963795895.1 uncultured bacterium | reverse complement strand
TGCATGGATGGGTTGGGCGCGGGCATTTTCGGGGTGGTCGGCGTGCTGATCATCGCCGATCTGACCAAGGGCACGGGCCGGTTCAACGCGGCGCAGGGGCCATCGCCACGGCGCAGGGCCGGGCGTTTTTGAGCAACGCGCTGGCGGGTTACCTCGCCAAACGCGCGGGCGTCAACGTCACTTTCCTCGTGCTCGCCGGCATCGCGGTCGCGGGGCTGGTGTTCTTCTGGACGTTGATGCCCGAAACCCGGCGCGAAGACCAACCGGAAGGGGGAGCCGTGGCGGGATGAACGGGACGACTTTCCTTCCGTCGTTGCCACCTGGGTCGTCGCGGCGCTGACCATCGGCTGCGTGCTGGCCCGTCCGCGCAACCTGCCGGAAGCTTTTTGGGCGTCGCTCGGGGCGGTTTTGCTGGTGGTTGGCGGGTTGCTGCCGTGGCGGGACGCCGCGCACGCCATCGGCAAGGGACTGGACGTTTACCTGTTTCTCGCCGGCATGATGTTGCTCTCCGAACTGGCGCGGCGTGAGGGCGTGTTCGACTGGTGCGCGTCGGTGGCCGCCGGACACGCCAAGGGGTCGCCCGCGCGTTTGTTCTGGTTGATCTACGGGGTCGGCGTGGCGATCACGGTCTTCCTTTCCAACGACGCCACGGCGGTCGTCCTGACACCGGCGGTTTTCGCGGTGACGAAGGCCGCCAAGGTGGCGAAGCCGCTGCCCTATCTGTACGCGTGCGCGCTGGTGGCTAACGCCGCGAGTTTCGTCCTGCCGATCTCCAACCCGGCGAACCTGGTGCTTTTCGGGGGCAACCTGCCGGGTCTGGCGGAATGGTTGAAACGTTTCGCCCTGCCTTCGGCGCTGGCGGTGGCGGCGACGGGCGGCGTCTTGTTTGTGATCATGCGACGGGACCTCGCCGGGCGAATCGAGAAACCGGACGAACCGGCGCGCCTAACGGCGGCTGGCAAGCTCGCGCTGGGTGGCGTCGCCCTCGCCGCGCTGGTCCTGCTGGCGGCCTCGGCGCTACGCGTGGACCTGGGCGCGCCCACGCTGGGAGTCGCGGTCGCGGCGCTGCTGGTGGTGATGATCAAGGATCGCGCGGCGCTCTGGGAAGCGCCGAGAAATGTTTCCTGGAGTGTCCTGCCGCTGGTGGCGGGGTTGTTTGTGGTCGTGGAGGCGGTGAACCGGGCGGGCGCGCTGGCCGCAAGTCGGCGGGCGTTGACCCTGCTCGCCGGGATGACGCCCTGGCGGGGAGATCTGGCGGCGGCGTTTGGCGTCACCGCCGTGTCCAACATCATCAACAACCTGCCCTCTGGTTTAATCACGGGCACGGCGGTCAACGGGCTGCGCGTCCCGGAAACTTTGCGCAACGCCCTCTTGATCGGCGTGGACCTCGGCCCCAACCTTTCCGTGACCGGCTCGCTGGCGACGATCCTATGGTTGATCGTGTTGCGCCGCGAAAAGCAGGAGGTTAGCGCGTGGTCATTTTTCAAGGTTGGCCTGCTGGTGACACCCGTGGCTCTGGTGCTGGCGGTTTTGGCATCGACCTACGCCGGATGATCCTGAAAAACACCACGGAGGCACAGAGAACACAGAGAAAGAAAAGGAAAGGCAGAAAATTTGTTCCGGAAGGGCCGGACGACATTCCACCACCGTGCCGCCTGCCCTCTTCTCCGCCCTATCTTCTATCTCCTAACTCCTTGCCCTTCCTTTCCTATGCGTTTCTCCCTCCGCGCCGCCCTCGCCAGTCTCTGGGCCATGATCCTGGCGTTGTGCCTCGCCCTGGCGGTTTTGATGTTCCTCCTTTTTGAACAAGGGGCGGGCGCGCAGCAGCGCGAGGGACGGCAAAAAGTGGGTCGCGCCGCCGATGAAGCAGCCATGCGCTACGATCATTACCGACGCACTTTCCAGAACGGCCCGCCCCCGTTCGACGATCCCGCCGTTCACGACGACCTCGAAAACCTGCTGGCGGTCGCCTTCTCCCCGCACCCCGGCGTGGAGGGCGGCTTCTGGCGGGGTGAAAGCGGCTCGATCGCCTACGCTTTCCCCACCCACGACGGTCCCCGGCGAAAACGCGACCTGCCGCAGGCCGAACTCGGGCAGATCGCCGGGATCGTGCGCGACAGCCTCGCCGCCCGCGCGCCGCTCGACCGCCGCTACGACGGCAACGCCGTTTCCCTGCTGCTGCACGCCCAGCCCCTGCCCGGACCGCCGCCCGATCTCGCCGCCTGGACGATGAGCCGCGCGCCCCTCAACATCGGGCGGGGCTACCAGTCCCTCGTGTTCGGCCTCGGGGCGCTGCTGCTGCTCGCCCTCGGCAGCGGCTTGTGGCTGATGTCCTCCCTGCGCCGCTGGACCCGGCGGGTCGGCGCGCTGGAGGAAGCCATCGCCTCGACCCCGCTGGAGGAATTGCCGCGGCTGCGCGCCGTGGGCGAACGCGAACTGGACCGCGTCGTTTCCGCGCTTCAACGACCTCAACGCGCGTTTGCAAACGGCCCGGGGGGACCGCGCGCGCATGGCGCGCGACCTGGCGCGCTCCGACCGGCTCGCCGCGCTGGGCCGCATGGCCGCCGGCTTGGTCCACGAGATCGGCAACCCGCTCGCCGCGATGCGTCTGCGCAGCGAGAACGCCCTCGCCGCCGAACCGGAGCGCGCCCGGAGCCGCCCTGCGCGCCATCCTGCCGCAGATCGAGCGCATGGAGGAACTGCTCGCCGCCCTGCGCCTGCTGACCCGCGCCACAGAAATCCAGCCCCGTCCGGTGACGCTGCGCCCTTCCTGCAAGCCCGGTTGGAAGAGGTTGCGCCGATGGCCGCCGCGCGCGGGTCGCCCTGGCGCTCGACCCGCTCCCGGGTCCGGCGGAGGAGCTGGAGTTTCGACGCAAAGAGCCTGGCGCGGGCCGTGGAAAATTTGTTGCTCAACGCGATCCAGCACACCCCGCCGGACGGACGCGTCACCCTCGGCGCGGAACGTCTGGACACCCTCTGCCGCCTTCGCGTGGCCGACACCGGACCGGGCGTCGCGCCCGCCGACGCCGAGCGCATCTTCGAGCCGTTTGTGACGACCCGCGCCGACGGCGTGGGCCTGGGATTGAGCCTGGTGCGCGAGATCGCCGAAGCGCACGGCGGCAGCGCCCGCTGCCTGCCCCCTAACGAAACAAGCGGCGCAACTTTCGTCATCGAAATCCCGACCCGCCCATGAAAAAACGAGAGGAGAGGAGAAGAGAAAAAGAAAGGAAAGGGGGGGGGGGGGGGGAGGCGATGCCCTCTCATTTCGAACCCTTTCTCCCGCCTTTCTCCTCCCCCTCTGTGTCTGCCTCTCCGTGTCCTCTGTGATAAATTCTGGTTTCTGCATTCGTCATTCGTCATTTCCCCATGCCCACCATCCTGATCGTCGATGACGACGCCGGCTTCCGCGAAGGCCTGGCGGAAACGGTTTCCGACCTGGGCCACGCGGTCGTGCAAGCCGACTCCGGCGAACGCGCCCTTGCCCTCCTGGACGCGGACGCCGCCGGCGACGCGTTCGACCTCGTGCTGCTCGACCTGCGGATGCGCGGTATCGACGGCCTGGAAACCCTGCGCCGCCTTTACGCGCCCGAGCGCAACCGGCCGCGACCTGCCCGTCGTCATCCTCACCGCCCACGCCGACAGCGGCAATACCATGGAGGCGATGAAGCTGGGCGCGTTCGACCATCTCACCAAACCCATCGGCCGCGAGGGCGTGCGCGAGGTGCTCGCCCGCGCGTTGGGCCGACCCCGCGCGATCTCGGGCGCGAAAGCCGCCGCCTTCCCGGCTGGCGACCAGTTGATCGGCTCCAGTCCGCCCATGCGCGAGGCGCACAAACGCATCGGCCTCACCGCGCCCAGCGACGCGACCGTGCTCGTCCAGGGCGAGACCGGCACCGGCAAGGAGGAAGCCGCCCGCGCCCTGCACCGGCACAGCCCGCGCGCGGCCAAGTCCTTTGTGGCCGTCAATTGCGCCGCCATCCCCGCCGAACTCCTGGAGAGCGAGCTTTTCGGACATGTGAAGGGCGCGTTCACCGGCGCGGTGAACCACCGGGTCGGGCGCTTCAAGGAAGCGGGCGGCGGCACGTTGTTCCTCGACGAAATCGGGGACATGACCCTCGCCATGCAGGCCAAGATCCTGCGCGTGCTCCAGGATCGCACCGTTACTCCCGTGGGTGCCGGCGCGGCGGTTCCGGTGGACGCGCGCATCGTCGCCGCCACGCACCGCGACCTCGTTGCGATGGTCCGGGAAGGCGCTTTCCGCGAGGACTTGTTCTTCCGGCTCAACGTCGTTAAAATCACGCTGCCGCCCCTGCGCGAGCGCGGGGCGGACATCCTCGTTCTGGCCGAACACTTCCTGGGCAATCTCGCCCCGGCCGGGCAGGCGGTGAAACGACTTTCCCCGGACGCCGCGCGGGCGCTGCTTGCCTACCCGTGGCCGGGTAACGTGCGGGAACTCCGCAACCTCGTGCAGAATGTCATCGTAACCGTGCGCGGCCCCGTGATCGACCGCGCCGACCTGCCGCTGGCCGCGACCCCGCCCGCGCGCGGGACGGGCGAAACCCTGGACGCGCTCCTGTCCCTGCCGTGGACCGAAGCCATCGCGCGCCTGGAGAAATTGCTCCTCGAACGCGCCCTCGCGGCCGCGGCGGGAAACCGCGCCGAAGCCGCCCGGCGTCTCGGCATGCACCGCCAGCTCCTTTACGCCAAACTCAAGGAACACGGCCTTCAGACCGAGGGATGAAGATCGCGCGGTCCCCGTGAATGCTCCGCTTCACGCCACCCCCCGCAAGGCCCGCTCCGCCAGCACCCGGGCGGTCACGTCCAGCGTCACCGCCAGCACCCCGCGCGGCTTGCCCCAGCCGTCCGCGAGCAACGTCAGACTGCTGCTCGCCCAAACCACCGTGCCGTCGGCGTGCAGGTAGCGTTTGTCGATGGCGCACGGCTGCCCCGTCTCGATCAAATTCTGGAAAACACGCAACGTTTTGGGTTGGTCCTCCGGGTGCGTGACCACGGACACGTCGGAGGCCAGCAACTCCGTGCGCGATCGGCCCAGCATCCGGCAAAGCTGGTCGTTGACGCGCAGAAAACAGCCTTCCAGCGTGATCTCGGAGATGCCCACCGCCCGTTGCGAAAAAATCGCCGAAAGCCGCGCCTCGCTGTCGCTCAAACGCTGGCGCGCCTCCCGCGTACCGCTGATGTCGATGATCACCGCCAACGCCGAACGCATCCGGCCATCCTCCTCGCGCAGGGGCGTCACGCCGCCGCGCACCCACGCGAACGTGCCGTTCTTGCGGACGCAGCGTTTCTCCAGGTCGAAGGCCCAGCCCTCCGCGAGCAGCCGCGCGAGCAGCGCGTCTTCGCGCGACCGGTCCTCCGGGTGCGTGAGTTCGAGGAGCGGACGCCCGATCAGTTCATCCTCCGGGTAACCGGTGATCTCGCAAAATCGCTGGTTGGCCTCGGTGATCCGCCCCTCCAAATCAGCCCAGGCCACGCCCGCCGCCGCCTGTCCGGCGACCGCCAGGTAGCGTTGCTCGCAGATGTTCGGGTTCGCCACCGCCACGGGCGAGGTGACGCCGGACGTGGAAACCCCCCGCCGGACCAAGGCGAGTTCGGCGCGCAGTCGTTCCTCGCGTTCGCGGCTGTCGCTCCGCGCGCGGGCGCGGGCGAGGGCGGTGTGAACGCGCGCGTACAGTTCGCGGCGGCGCACGGGTTTGCCGATAAAGTCGTCCACCTGTTCCTCCAGGCCCATGAGCCGGGTGGCCTCGTCGTCGTGCGCGGTGATGAACACAACGGGGATCCGGGCGGTGCGTGGGTCCTGCCGGAGGGCGCGCAGCAGGCCCAGGCCATCGAGCCGTGGCATGGCGAGGTCGCTGAGAATCAGGTCCGGCAGCGGGTCGCGCCCGACCGCCTCCAGGGCCGCGCGGCCGTCGGGAACGGTTTCGACGGCGTAATGCGCGTCGAGCAGCTCGCGCATGAACTCCAGGGTGACGGCCTCGTCCTCGGCGACAATCACCCGCAGGCGGCGGCCCACTTTGGGGTCAACGCCGAACAACGGCTTCGGAAGACTGGCGGAATGACTGCTCACGATGGCGTCGGCGATCCTCGTTGACCATGGTACTAACATCCCCCGGCGGCGAAGGGAAGCATTGTTTTCAGGTCCTGATACGACCCGGGGCGGATCAACCGCCTTGACTATACACACCGTTTCCCCGCATTCTGTTTGGGACGATGACAGACGAACCTCTTTCCGAGCCGGTCCCCGACTCCGCGCCCCCACCCTTGCCCGGGTATCGTCCGCGCCGCGAGCGGTTGCCCGGCACCTACGCCGGCAACTATCTGCAGGACGATCCCGATCCCACGCGCGGCGCGGTGATCCTGGGATTGCTTTTCGGGACGGCTTTTTTGTTCGAGGCTTTCGGGCACTTCACGGCGATTTTCAGCGGCTTCGGCGCGCTGTCGGACACCGGCACGCTGCTCCGGGTGGGGTCCGCCTCCCTGGCGTTGATTCTGTTTTGGGTTGGCGTGGGCTGGGCCCGGTGGCCCCTGGCGGCGCTGGCGTTCTTCCTGGGTGTTTCCCTGCTGATCCAAACGGTCGCGGCGAGTGCGGGATACTACGATGGCCGGCCGGGCGTGATCCTCAACTACTCCACCACACCCGATGCGGCGCAGTTGACCCACCGCGTGGAAGGCGTCGCGCTCCTGGCGCGCGGCGTCGTGTATCTGGGCGTCAGCCTCTACTTGGTCTTTTCCTCAAACATCGCGTCCTTGGCCAAACACCAGCAAAACCGGGCGAAGGCGTTCTCCCTGGTGCCGGTCGTCACGCTCGGCGGCTTGGCGTTGCTGGGTCTAATGGCGATGCGGCCGCTCTGCGAAGGGTGGGCGGCGGGGCAGCAGAAGGGCGGACTGGTTTTCGGCGACGACTCCATCCGCGCCATCGCGGAACACTGGGATTACCAGGCGTTCGACGCGCGGGCGGACCCGGCTTTCATTGAGGAGTGGTCGGCGGAGGCGCAACGGGCCACCTTCGGGAGTCTGGCGCAATTCGGGGCGTGGCAGAGGATGGACGCGCATTCCGTCAAGGTGCGCGGCGGCCTGGAGAGAAACGGCGCTGGCTTCGAATGGCGTGGATCGTATTCGGGTACCGCCGCCTTCGAGCATGGGCGCGGGGTGATGACGTTTGAGATCCGGCGTGGTTTGTTTTCGCCGTGGCGGATCAGTTCGTGGAGCTTCTCGCCAAAGTGAGGGGGACGGCGGGAGATCACAGTTCGATGGCCGTGATGGCGGCCATCACGCGCTCGCTCAGGCGCTGGTACACGGCGCGCGTGTCGCCGTTCTCCGGCGCGGCAAGGTCCTCCTTGGTGAAATACAACGGCGCGCCCACCTTGACCTTGATGGGCAGCAACCGCGGCCATTTGCCGTACGGCATGGCTTCGTAAGCGCCGAAGATGCGCATCGGCACCACGGGCGCGAGCGTTTTGGCGATAATCAACCCAAGACCGGGTTGGGCCGGGAGGAGGTTGCCGTCCATGGTGCGCGAGCCCTCGGGGAAGACGATGGTGGTCTGACCGGAGCGCACGAGGCGGATCACCGTTTTGAGGGCGCTGGAATCCGGGCGGTCCTGATCGACGGGCACGACGTTGAGGTCGGGAAAGAGGGGCCCGAGCACAGGCCATTTGAGCAGGGTTTTGCGCGCGAGGAAGTGGATGGGGTAGGGGCAAGCGATGGCGGCCACGGGCGGGTCGAGGTAGCTCTGGTGGTTCATCGCGAGCAGGTGCCCGACGCCGGGACCCGGCAGGTGTTCGCGCCCGATGACTTCAAGCGAAAAGCAGGAGCGCGCGATGAGTTGCGCCAGCCGGAGGAAGAACCAGTAGGTGGGGTTCATTTAGGGAGAAGAAGGAAGGGCAAGGAGATAAAAGATAGGAGACAGGGCGGAGGGGAGGGGAAAAGGCAGAAGGATGCGGCGGGGAGGTCAGGTTCTTCGCACCGAAGGTGCAGCCTCATCACAGCCTGGGGCAACGCCCCAGGTACAAGATAGTATTACGTCCAGCGCTGAAGGCGCAATTCATTCCGGGCGGGCCTTTAAGGACCATCTTGCCGTTCATTGTAGCGGCCTTTGAGTCGCGCCTTCAGCGCTAGACCCACTACCAACCCATACCTGGGGCGTTGCCCCAGGCTGTGATGAGGCTGCACCTTCGGTGCGGAGAACCTGACCTTCAACCACAGAACTTTCCTCCATAAGCAAATGCGTTCCTCCACAACCCTGCTCACCCCGCCTTCCAACCCTTCAACTTCAAACGACCAATGATCTCGCCAACCACACCGTCGATGGTTAACCGCGAACTGTCGATGACGTGCGCGTCGTCGGCGATCACCAGGGGCGAGGCGCGGCGGGTCGAATCCACGCGGTCGCGCGCGGCGATCTCGTCGCGCCCGCCACCGCCGTCCTGCGCGGCGCGGCGCTGGGCGCGCACCTCGGGCGAGGCGTCGATGTAGAATTTATACGGCGTGTGCGGGAACACCGCCGAACCGATGTCGCGCCCCTCCATCACCGTGTCGCGTCCGCCCGCGAGTTCGCGCAAACGCGCGGTGAGCAGCGCGCGCACTTCCGGCACGCTCGCGATCGCCGAAACGTGCGCGTTGATGCCCGCGTCGCGTAAAAACGGCTCGGGGTCCACTCCGCCCACGCGTAGAAAGGACTCCCCGTCCGCGTTGAGTTCACACGCGAAATGCGCCGCCTCGATCAAACGCGCCACCGCCGGGCCATCCGCCGGGTCCACCCCGCGCTCCAAGGT
The DNA here is from genome assembly GCA_963795895.1 of uncultured bacterium. GTDB lineage: Bacteria > Verrucomicrobiota > Verrucomicrobiia > Chthoniobacterales > SZAS-18 > CAWCJJ01. The sequence continues at coordinate 9,324 of CAWCJJ010000033.1, read as the reverse complement.
AAGCCAGGTTGCCGCCCGGTACATCGCGCCCGAGTTCACATAACCGTAGCCGAGCCGACGCGCCAGCGCGTGCGCCACGCTGCTCTTGCCCGACGCCGCCGGCCCATCAATGGCGATCAGAACGAAGGATGGCGAGGTAGCGGTGGAGTCGGTGATTTCCAAGGGAGTGATGAATGAAGATTGCAGGAACTAAGAATTTATCACAGAGGACACGGGGAGGGGACACAGAGGAAGAAGGAGGCAGGGCTGGAGATAGTTATTGGTTATTGGGGCTGAGGGAACCAGACGCGTCGTTCTGGATCAAAGCTTTTTGCCTTTTTCTGCCCCAATAACCAATAACCAACAACCCTCCCCGCCTTTCTCTGCCTCCTCCGCCTCTGTGTCTACTCTCCGTGTCCTCGGTGATCCTTCTGGATTTCTGATTAAGATTTCTTGGCGCGCCTTCCCTTCTTCACGGCGGGTTCGGGCGGCAAAAACTGGCGGGCGTTGGAAATCACCGGCGTCGGCGGCGCCCCGCTCGTGGAGGCCGACAGGATCACCTCCAGCGTGTCGGCGAACCCCGGGTAGCTCGTTTCGATGCACTCGCAGCCTTCCACCACCGTCTCGCCCTCCGCGAACAAACCCGCGACCGCCATCGCCATCGCGATGCGGTGATCCCCGAAACTCGACACCCGCGCCCCGTGCAACGCGTGTCCGCCCGTGATGATCAACCCGTCCGCGTACTCGTCGATCTGCGCGCCCATCGCGCGCAGGTTGGTCGTCAGCGCGCTGAGCCGGTCGGTTTCCTTGAACCGCAACTCGGACGCGTCGCGGATGATCGTCTGACCCGTCGCCAACGCGCCCAGCACCGCCAAGATCGGGATTTCATCGATGACGTTGGGAATCTCGCGTCCCTCGATCACCGTGCCGTGCAGCCGCGCCCCCTCGATCTCCACCGATCCCGTCGGTTCGACCTGTTCGGTGTCCACGATGATTTCGTGGACCTTCGCCCCCATCCGCAGCAGCACCGCGTGCAAGCCCGTGCGCGATTCGTTCAGACCGACCCCCTTCACCAGCAGGCGCGCCCCGGGTTGCGCCGCCGCGGCCGCCAACCAGAAGGCCGCGCTCGAAATATCGCCCGGCACCGTAAAGTTGCGCGACTCCGGCATTTGCCCGCCCGCCAGTCCGACCCGGTTCGGCTCGCCCTCGGCGGGGCGCGGGTCGGGCTGGTCGAGTTTGACCAGAAAGTAATTTAGCAGCCGCTCCGTGTGGTCGCGGCTCTGGCTGGGTTCGGTGACACTGGTCCGCCCTCGGCGAACAAACCCGCGAGCAACACCGCGCTCTTCACCTGCGCGCTGGCGATGGGCGACGCGTAGTCGATGCCGCGCAAGGGGCGTCCTTCGATCACCAGCGGCGCGCTGCCTTTTTCGCCCTCCGCGCGGATCTGCGCGCCCATTTCCATCAGGGGGCCGATCACCCGGTTCATGGGCCGGCGCGTGAGCGATTCGTCGCCGGTAAGGCGCGAGTTGAAACTCTGGCCGGCGAGCAACCCGGCGAGCAGCCGCATGGTGGTGCCCGAGTTGCCGCAATAGATATCTTCCTTGGGCGCCTGGAGTTGGCGGTAGCGGCCGTGGACGATGAAGGTCGGCGTCGCAGGGTCGGGTTGGTCGATCTGCACGCCCAGGGCGCGCATGGCGTCCACCGAGCGCAGGCAATCCTCGCCCGGACAGAAGCCCTGGATGACGCAAACCCCGTTGCTCAAACCCGCGAACATCACCGCGCGGTGGGAAATGCTCTTGTCGCCGGGCACTTGAATTTCGGCGTGGATGAGCGGTGCCCGTCTCACCCGGATTTCCGTTTGGTTCTCGTTCTCTCGCACGTTCCTTCTACTCGGTTTGGAAAAAATTGATCGTTGTTGGCGGGGCGGGCCGGTTGGCGGCGGCGGTTTCCGTTGGGCGACGGGTGAGTTCCTATACACCCAATCGCAAATTACCAAGCACCATTCACCCACCCGCCAGCATTTCTCGCTGACATTTGGCCTCGGACAAAAAAATTCGCAACTCCGCCTCGCGCCCCGTCTCCAGGAAACGCGCGGCTTCGCCCAACCTGGTGATCAGGCCGTTGAGAGCATTCGTCACGGGGAGCCGGTTGCGGCTTAAAATTTCCGTCCATAGTTCCGGCGAACCCGCGGCGATCCGCGTGGCGTCGCGCCAGCCGGGACCGGCGCAGGCCACCGGCTCGCCCGGTTGGGCGGCGACGTGGTTTACCAGCGCCGCCGCGAGCAGGTGCGGCAGGTGGCTCACCAGCGCCACGGCTTCATCGTGGGCGGCGGGTGTCAGGCAACGCACCCGCGAACCGAGGGCGCGCCAAAAACTTTCCACCCTGGCGAGGGCGTCCGGCGCGGTGCCGTCGTCGGGCGTGAGCAGGCAAACCGTGTTCTCGAAGAGGTCGGCCCGCGCCGCGTCCGGTCCGCCCCGCTCGCCCCCGGCCATCGGGTGCGCGCCGACGTAACGGCTGCCGATGGCGGCTGTCGCCGGACGGGCGGCGTCCTCCGCCGGGGTTTGAAAAATCGCCCCCAGTTCGGTGGCCAGCCCGTTTTTGACGCTCGCGACATCGCTGACGACCGCGCCCGGCTCCAAATGCGGGGCGATCCGCCGGGCCAGATCCACCATGGCGTCCGGCGGCACGCACAGCATGACCAAATCCGCCCCCGCGACGGCGGCGGCGGGATCGTCCGTGACAAGATCGTGTTCCTTCGCCACGCCGTTGGCGCAAATGGCGTCGCGTTCGCGCGCGTCCCGACTCCAGAGCGACAGGCGCGGGCACAACTCTCGGCGTCGGATGGCGAGGGCCAGCGAGCCTCCGATCAGACCCGGCCCGAGAATCGCGATCCGCGAGAGCCGCAAAGCAATGGAACCCGCCCTCAAGGAACGAGGAAAATCTTGTCCGTGTAGGGGTCGCGCACTTCCTGGCCGGGGGCGTAACCATGTACATCGACCTGTTTGCCCGGCGCGTAGGGGCTCATGACCACGCCGGGTTTGTCCGGGATGGGCGTGGCGTATTGATAATCGTGAGCCACCGGCTGCTGGACGACGGGCTGCGAGGGCACGGTGCTGATCTGGGGCGGCGGCGGGGTCGAGTTCGCGGCGGCCGCGTCACCCGGATCAGGCAAAACGGTGGTCGAAGGCGTCGCCAGCGGGCGGACCGGGGGACGGGCGTTGCCACCTCGGAAACCGATCTGGGGCGTGGCTGCTTCGTTTTCGGCGTCCTTTTGGCAGGCGGAGAACGCCAGCAAACTCAGGCAAAGGGCGGCAAGGGTCAGGCGTCGCGGCGTCATGGGATGAGATTGGAGCAAAAAAGACCGTGGGAGGGAAGCGCAAAAACAAAGCGCCCGCGTTCGGCTGCTCTTCTAGCCTATGGTCCGGCTGCTGACAACGAATTTAATCGGGGCGAAGGCGGGCCGCGGAGGGCGTCCGCCAAGGTTCCGCTTTTCCCCGTTCCTCATTCGTGGCTATCATGCCGCATGGATTCTTCCCGCCTTCGTCTCCTCGCGCCGCTCGCGGTGTTCTGCTATCTGTGCCCGATGATTCCCACGCAAGGGCAGGCTCCCGCCGGCGGCGACGACTGGCGCACCAAGGCGGAGGCGACCGACTACCGTGAAACGTCGCGCTACGACGAAACCATGGCCTACTGCCACCGGCTGGCGGCGGCGAGCGACCTCGTCCACCTGGAAACCATCGGGCGCAGCCCGGAGGGGCGCGACATCGTGGCGCTGATCGTCTCGACTGGACAAGGCGTTCACCCCCGAAGCCGCGCGCGCCACGGGCAAGGAAATCGTGCTGGTCAACGCCTGCATCCACCCCGGCGAGTGCGAGGGCAAGGACGCCGGCCTGGCGCTGCTGCGCGATCTGCTCATCAACGGCCAATACAAAACCAACGGCCTGCTCGACCACGCCATCCTGGTTTTCGTGCCGATCCACGGCGTTGACGGCCACGAGCGTTTCGGCCCGTACAACCGCATCAACCAGAACGGCCCCGCCGAGATGGGCTGGCGCACCACGGCGCAAAACTACAACCTCAACCGCGACTGGATCAAGGCCGACGCGCCCGAGATGCGCGCCATGCTGGGCCTGTACAACCGCTGGCTGCCCGACCTCTTCATCGACACCCACACCACCGACGGCGCGGATTACCAGTACGACATCACCTACAGCCTGGAAAACTTCGGCAACCAGCACCCGGCCGTCGTCGCCTGGCAGCGGGAGGCGTTTGAAAACCACATCTTTCCGGCGCTCGACGAAGATGGGCCACAAGGTCGCGCCCTACATCGTGCTCAACAACCCGACGCAACCCGCTCGAAGGGTTTTCGCGAGGGGCCGGCGCAGTCCGCGTTTTTCCACCGGCTACGTGCGCGCTGCACAACCGCGCGGCGCTGCTGCTGGAAACGCACATGCTCAAGGACTACCGCAACCGCGTCACGGCCACCTATGATGTGTTCGCGCAAACCCTGGCGTACTTCGGCGAAGCGCCCGGCAGCCTGCGCCGCGCGACCGAACAGGCGGACCGCGAAACCGTGGAGGCCGGGCGCCTCTTACGACGCCGCGCGCCGGGTGCCGCTGACCTCAAACAAGGGCCGGGCCACGTGCCGTTCGAGTTCCTGGGCGTGCGCCTGCCAGCGCGAACTCAGCGCCGTGTCGGGCGCGATGATGGATCCAGCTACGATCCGACGAAGCCGGTCACGTTCACCGTGCCGCTCTTCAACGAGGTGTTGCTGGACCGGACGTTCGTCCCGCCGCTGGGCTACATCGTGCCGGCGGCCTGGACGGGCGTGCTATCGCCGGCTCGCGCTGCACGGGGTGAAGTTCACGACGCTGCGCCAGCCGCTGACGCGGGAGGTGGAGACGTACCATTTCGACCAGGTGGAATGGCAGAACAAGCCCTTTGAGAACCATCATTCCATCAAGGAATTGAAGTTCCGTCCCGAGCGCCGCCGGCTGACGTTTCCCGCCGGGTTCGGCGGTGGTGTACCTCGACCAGCCCGGCGCCCGGGTCGCGATGGGACTTGCTGGAGCCGGACGCGCCGGATTCGTTGATCCGCTGGGGTTTTTTCGACGCGATCTTCGAGCAGAAGGAGTACGCCGACGAGCGTGTGATGGAACTGATGGCCCGCGAGATGATGGCGCGGGACCCGGAGCTGAAGGAGGAGTTCGAGAAGAAGGTGCAGACCGACGCGGCGTTCGCGGGCAGCCCGACGGAGCGGCTGGATTTCTTTTACCAGCGCACGCCGTATTATGACGAACGGCTGAACATCTACCCGGTGGGCCGGATTTTCGAGCGGCTGGCGGAGGCGCCGTGAGGCGGAGGCCAACGTGACCGGGAAGCTTGCCCCGCGTCCCGTCGTCTGCGTATCCTCTGACTCGGTGTCCCTCTCCTGGAACGAAATTAAACACCGCCCCGTCTGCGTCGTTGCCGCTCGCCATGCCCTCCTCTACCTCTTGGGCCAGCTGGGGAATGTCCGTCATCTTCCGGAACCATTGGGCGACATTTGGTCACTGCCAGAATTCAGCCCAGGGAGCGCGGGTCTTCGTCCTCGCTTCCACTCTGGTCAGCTCGCGAAGGTGGGATGCGGCGCGCATCCGAGTCCGGTCCGGTCCTGCACAGGGCTACCGCCCTGTTGCGGGCAGGATTCCCGCATTCCCGGCGCTGACTCGGAGCCAGAGAAAACCTTTCAACCGTTTCGCGCCCGGCTGTTTGAAAGAATTTCGTGAAGTCCTGCAACAGGAGGTTTTGTCCGCCAAGATAGACACTATCGCCGTCTCTACTCAAGCGTTGCCGCTCGCCCCGCTCTCCTCTCACCCATCCGTCAGCGGGGAGGTCCTCATCTTCACCAAGACCTTCCTCGAGTCCAGCCGCTGCGTTGCGCTGGAGATCACCGCGGCGGAATCGTCCGACTGGTCCCCGACGAACCGCCAAGTTGCGCGCCGCCGGGGTGAGCAACTGTCTTACGATGCAAGGACAAAGTCAGGATTTTTTGAGGAGGGTGTTGGCGAGGATGATGAGCTTGCGCATCAGTGCGGTGAGGGCGAGTTTCTTGGCCTTGCCGCGCTCCAGCGGGCGGGAGGTAAAGGGCTTTGAGGACGGGGTTGCGGAGGACGGGATTGCGGCGGGAGGCGACCAGGGCGGCCATGTAGAGGGCGGAGCGGACCTGGCGGCGTCCGCCGGCGATGTGGCGCTGGCCGCGGAACTGGCCGCTGTCGCGGTTGAAGGGAGCCACCCCGGCCAGCGCGGCGGCCCGGGTGTCGGAGAGGGTTTCCCGGCCCGGGCATGAGCGCCACGCGGGAGATGGCCGTGAGCGCGCCGAAGCCCCGGACCTTCTTCGAGTCGCCCGACCTTGGCGGCGAGCGCGGGGGACTGGCGGACCTTGGCCCGCGTGAGCGCCTCGAGCTTGAGGATTTGCTTGCGCGGGAAGGCGACGGTTTTGGCGACGAGGGCCAACAACGTTTTGTCGGAGAGGGTTTGCGCCAGGTTGTTGTTTTGGGTGGCTCGGGTGAGCGGGTGGGTGCGGTGCTTGACCAGGGCGCCAAGCTCGGCCCGGAGCGGGTCGGGCGGCGCGAGGGGCCTGGGATCAAAGGCTTGGACGAACTCGGCGATGAGGCGCGCGTCGATGGCGTCGGTCTTGGCGAGGCGGTTCTTGGCCTTGGCGAAGTCGCGCACCTGGCGGGCGTTGACCTGGACGGCGGCGTGCGCCAGGGCGATGGCGTGGCCCTCGTAGACCAGAACGACCGCCGGGGGCAGGCCCCGAAGCCAGCGCGGGATGGCCTTTTCGGAGTTGGCGACGCGCGGGGCCGGCGCGGGGCGAGATGGGAAAGGTCGGGGTGGAGCTTGGAGACGTCGACCCCGAGGTAGGATTTCATGGGGGGATGGAGACTGGCGGGGATGGTGGATGTTTATTCTTCTACTTGCGGATGCGAACTCGGGGGGTTCGGGCAACTGTTCAAGACGCAAACACCGCGCCAAGGGGAGGATCGAGCCAACCCGCAAACTCAAGGGTTCCAGTCAAACACGATCTTCTTCCCCGGCGGCTTAATCTGCCGGGCGGCCGCGCGGCCGCCCGGCAAAAAATCGAAAGCGGGTGACAGGGCTTTTTACCGGCTGGAATCAAGAGTTACAAGTCAACATCTCTCGTCAAGTTTGTGGTGAAAACCGAGGAAAACTAGTTTCGAGAGATGTTGGAATGATCCCCGCCACACGCGATGACGGCCAGGGGTTGCCCTTCGATCGAGGGGGCGTCCCGCTTTGCGGAGCGTGCCCGCCGCGTGACCTCGCCCCGTTGGGCGCAAGGCGTCCAAGGCGCCCCTTGAAGCTGAAGCACCCCAGCGCCGCGCCGGGCGCCAAGCGTTGCGTGAACGCGCCGCCGCCAAACCAGAAGAGGCCCGCCTCTCGGGCAGGGGAAGCCAAGGCCCGGCTTCTGGCCGCCGATGCGCGGGCCAAGCGGCCTGGTTTTCCGGCGCAGTCGAGCATGGTGAGGCTCGTGCTGTCCACGAGGGAATCGCCGAAGCGCCAATCGAGCAGAAATCGTTTTAATTCGCCATCACCTGCCAAGGATTGACAAGCTTTACTCCGCAATCGGCAAAATCATCAATATTTCTGGTGGCCAAAGTAAGGTTTCGCACGTGAGCAGTCGCTGCAATCAGCGCGTCCGCAAGGCTGCGGGTTCGCATGTTTGACCAAAACGCTGCAATACTCAGACACCTCCAAATCCACCGGGAGCACTTTGCCGAAGAAGGTGGTTTCAACCTGCGTTTCGTACCACTCGCTCAGGAGTTCCGCTTGAGGGAGGGGTTCTTCGATTTAGCCAGGAGAATCCCGCTCCTGATTTCCATCCATTGTGATCGCGCTAACGAAGAATTCATCTTCAGCCACATCAATCTGCCAGGCGGCGACATTGCGGTCACAACGATGCTTCTTTCGCAACTCGGAAACGACGTTGGTGTCGAGGAGAAAGGCCACTTTCAGGAAAAGTCCAAGGGTTCGCCGCCGCTCTGGTCTATTTGGAAATCAAGCTTCCATTTTCCAGCCAATGCTTCGTTCCCGAGCGCATCTAGAAGCGTTCGCGACGGCTCTTCTCGCTTGGGCAGCGACAACTCTTTGGCGATCACAGTGGAAATCCACCCGGACAGAGAGAGCCCCACATCAACTGCTTTGTGGCGCGCGGCTCGCCGAGAGTTCCTCTTGAATTTTGATGGTCACATTCATTTCCACCAGTAGCATCGTTGCACATTCCCACAGGGAAGGCAAAGCCCATGGATGGAATAATCTTGCCGGGATGGACGGCTAGTTTACGAGTTGCGATCATCCGCATCGCCCGCCAATTGCCCGCGCAAATGTGGAACGCCAGGGTCAGCACAGGTTAGTCAACATCTATCGACTCGCGAGTCGATAGATGTTGACTAACCCACGCGCGACACGCCGAGGCCCGCCGCTTGAGCCAGGGCAATCTGGTCCGTGTCGAACGAGAGAAAAGCCGGTGCCCGCACGGTCAGCGCGACGGCCACATGAAAGAGGTCCATGCCCCGGATCGACCTTGCGGGGCCGTGTCGCGAGGCGAGTTGGCAGGCGCGGCGCACCGCGTTCGTCCGGCTAAACTCCCGGTGCGACCAGTAGCCCGGGCGCACTTCCATTTCGAGACGGCGGATCAGCCGTTTGGCATCCCCGGCAGCAAGCCTCCCTTTCGCTCCAGTTGGTGGAGGCTGTTGAAAACTCCAGCCTGCTGCCAGGGTGTCCAGAGCACGGCCGCCGCGGGATCGCGGGCGAGGAGGCCGGAGGCCCACCGCGGCGTGGTGAGCGTCATTGCGGACCACAAAATTCACCCACCAGGAGGTGTCCGCGTAGTAAATCACCGGCCTTCTCTAGCGCAGAGCTGCGTAGCAGGGCGAGGCTATCGATCTTGCAGCCATCCGCCCAGCCTAGCGCGTGCTTTTCGGCCAGGGCAACGGTCATCTGGCGACGAGGCTTAACCTTGGCGGCCGTCCGGGGTTTGGCGCGGCTTTTCGCCACGAGCTTTTCAGGGGCTGCTTTACGATGGGTTCATAGTGCGAGCTTATGCCTTCAACCGTCCGGCCGCAAGCCATCCCAACCCACGGGACGAAGACGGGTTGCAGGCACCCTGGGCACCGGGCAGGATTTCTTGAAGCGCCTGTTCGATCAGGGCGAGAAATGCTTTTCCTTCCTCAGGGGAGGCGGCTGAGGGTTGCGTCAACATCTTCGTCTGATTCTCCACCTCAGAAGAACGGTCAGGAGATGTTAATTGCCCCCTTCGGCCCTGCGCGCATCAATCCTCCGCCC
>CAWCJJ010000032.1:0-48187 GCA_963795895.1 uncultured bacterium | reverse complement strand
GAGGAGGTCAGCGGTTCGATCCCGCTAGGCTCCAGTCGCTTATGACGATTCTTGCCCGTTTTGCACGGCTATTTCATCCGATTATCGCGCGGGTTGGCGAAAGTCCTGACCGAGAACTGTTACGCGTGGTTTGAACTGTGTGGGCGGGAGGTCTGCCGTTCGCTGGACACCACTGATCGCGCGCCAGTCGTGCCCGGCGCCGCGACCTTCCTCCCTGACCCGATGTAGTCTGTTGACACACGCCTTGCCGCCAATGAAACCGGGCAGCGACTAAACCATCCGAGGGGATGCCGCGGCGAGTCGCGCCGGCACGACTTCGAACGGATTGTTCGCGTCAATCTCTCCTCGCCCCGTGAACTTGACAGCTATCCCAGCATTATTTTCGGCGTTGACTTGGCTGGCATTTGCCACCCATGCTTGCTCCCAAGCCATCATGCCGCTTGGAGGCGGCATCCATTTGCAACACGCCCGCCCAAATTCTGCTATAATACCGGGTAGCACCATGTCCGAAAAACACCACGAACATCCTCCTCAGCCCGAGTCGAACGCGGGGCTCGGCCGCGCTTTCGTCGAGGCGGCGGAACTGCTGGCCGAACAGCCGCGGCGCATGGCCAAGGAGTTCCGGGAACTCGGCCGCAAATACGAGAAGATCAGCCGCAAAATCGCTCACGGCAGCCGACGCACCAATGGAAGAATTGGCTGACGTTCCCACTCCGCTTTACGACTTCCTCTACCGCGATGCCCAGCGTGTGGCGTCCTACTACGCCCAGTTGTTCCAAGGCAGGCTGACCCAGAGCGAAAAGGTTTCCGGCACGAGGGAAAACCGGGTCAGCACCTTTAAGGCGAGCAGCGGGATCGTGGGAGGCGACCTCCAGAGCACGCGCGAGTCGCAGGAGTCCCTCAAGGAGGTGTTCGACCCGCATGATCTCCTCACCGTTGACGTGCTCGCCCGGCTGACGCGGCAATTCATCAGGCCCGGGAGGGATGTGCGGACGGCTGAGACCGGCGAAATGGTGAAGGTTACCGGGCGGCTGACGTTTCTGGACAAGACGCTGCTGGAGTTTGCGGGCGTCGGCTTGGACGTTGTGAAAAGCCAGGAGAAATCGAAGCCTAAGAACGAGCGGGACCAAGCGCAAATTCAGGGCTTGGAGATCGTGAAAAAGGTGTTGCCCAAAATGCCCCTCACCTCGTCTTTTTTATTGGTCGCCGATGATGGCACGACCGTGGCGGGGACCATCAAGGAGGAAGGTTTGGACGAGCCGATCTCGGGTACTTACTTCAAACACGGAGCCAGCGGCGTGGCTCACGCGCACATCATCGGCAACAAGGAAAGCGGCCCCGGCGGGGTGGTCAATATGCCCACCACGCAGTTTATGACAGGCGTGGGCCAAGCACTACGCTTGATACAGAACATCCTCTTCCCGGAGGACGCCTTGAAGGTGACGCCAGTGGCGATCTACCGGGAAGTGGTGTCTAGCTCCTGAGCTATCAATGACGTTGAGGAAGTCAGCGGTTCGATCCCGCCAGACTCCATTTTCCCGGACGATCTGTGCTGTGTATCGTCCCCCGGACTCAACCTCCCCCGGCGATTACCCGTTGCACGCGGGAAGGCTCTGGTGTTGTATCTACCGGACCCCATGCAAAACCGCGCCGCCTCCCGCCTGGTGCTTGCCGAATTCTCCGAGCCGCTCGTCACAGAAGCCGCCCGCGGCCCCGCGCCGAACTCGACGCGGAGGTCAGTTGCGCGTTCGTCTTCTTTTCCCCCGATTACACGCGCATCTCGAGGATTTCCTCGAGTTGATCCGCGTTTACGGCCAGGCGCCGCTGCTGCTGGGATGCACCGGCGGGGGCTTGATGGGCGCCAGACGAGCCGAGGACCGCTCCGGGTTTTCCTCCTGCTGCTCAATTTGCCCAAGACGCGGTGCAGATCTTCGAGTTTTCGCAGGCCAGGTCGAGGAATCCAGCGGCCCGGCCTCTGGCATATGGAGAGCGGCATCGGCGCGGAGGACGTGGATGCCTGGATCGTGCTCGCGAACCCGCTACGGCTCGATACCGACCGCTGGCTCGCGAGTGGAACGTCGCTTACCCCGGCATCCCGGCGCTCGGCGGCCTGGCCAGCGGGCGGAGGAGGATATCGTGTCTGCCGCGACGGCGCGGCCATCGCCGGGGAAGGCCTCGCGCTGGGGCTGAGCGGCGGCGTGAAGGTCCGCACCATCGTCAGCCAGGGATGCCGCCCCATCGGCGAGCCGCTGACCATCACCGGCGCGAAAGAGAACCTGCTCCTGAGCCTCGGCTCGAAACCCGCCTACGCCGTGCTCAACTCCGTCTTCAACAGCCTGACCGAGCACGAAAAGGCGCGCGCGCAGGGCAACCTCTTTGCCGGCCTTGCGATGAGCGAATACCTCGAGGACCACAAGCGCGGCGATTTCCTGATTCGCAACATCCTCGGCGCCGACCCCGAGGCGGGCACGGTGGCGGTCGGCGCGGCTTGCGCGTCGGGCAGACCCTGCAGTACCAGCTCCGCGACCGCGACAGCGCCGACGAGGACCTGCGGGAGCCTTGCCATGCGCGAGGAGGATGGCGCGCGGCCCTTCGCCTCGCTCGTGTTCTCCTGCAATGGCCGGGGCCGGGGACTCTTCAGGCGCCCGACCACGATGCCGGGGTTCTGGCGGAAATCTTGGGCCGCATCCGAGCGCCGGCTTCTTTTGCAAGGGCGAGATCGGGCCGGTCGGCGCGCAAATCACCTGCACGGCTACACGGCGTCCGTCGCGCTGCTCTGCGACGATTAATGAAGGCGGAACTCGGCTTGCGGCGCGGAACCAGAGGTTCAGAGCTTTCTGCTGGGGACAATGAAGCGCAGCTTCTGCTCCGTGTTTATTTCCGCGTTCCGCCTTGCTAGCGGGTCTCCCGCTATGGTGTAACTTCGGCGCTCCGATGCCCGTACCCTCCAAGAAACGTTTTCCTCGACTTGCCCGACCATCTGGTCGTTTCCTGTTCGTCGCCGGAACCTGGTTGTGCCTAGCCTCTGGCAAGGGCGGGTCCGGCATACGGCAGCGCGCCGCCAGCGCGTGGTGGCCGGGCACGCGGCAGCGGAGAGGAGCCTTCCGAACGACCGCCCGGGCCGAGCGGCGCGACATCCAGTTCAACATCGAGGTCACCGGCGACGTCACCCCGGCGGTGCAGGTCGAGATCAAGCCCGAGGTCAGCGGCCGTATTATCCACCTCGGGTCGAGGCGGGGCAAAGGTCAAAAGGGGGACTGCTCGTCGAGCTCGACGACCGCGACCTGCTCACCCAGCGCCAGGGGCGCTCACCGATATCGAGGGCGCGAAACTGGCCGTCACGCGCAACAAGGCGAACTTCGGGCGCGGCCAGGGCTTTTCAGTGCGAAGCTCTCCAGCAAGGAAACCTTCGACAACCTCTCCAACGATCTCGCCGTGGCCGAGAACGCGCTCATCAAGGCCCAGCGCAGTCTCCAGGCGGTCGATGACCAGCTGACCAAGACGCGCATTCTCTCGCCGACCGATGGCACCGTGCTGATGTGCCCGTCGTCGAGGGTCAGGTGGTGACCGCCGCCGCGAGCGTCAATTCGGGCACCTCGCTGATGACGGTCGCCAATCTCGCGAACCTGATCGTCGTCACCAACGTCAATCAGGTCGATGTCGCCAAGCTCGCCGTCGGACGCCGGTCGCGTTGAGCATGGACGCCTTGCACGAGCCGCCGATGACCGCCGCGATCCGTTTCATCGCGCCGGTGGCCCGTGAAGAACAACATCAAAGGCTTCCAGGTGGAGGCGCGCATCGTGGACCCGAGCCCGCATTGCGGCCGGGGATGACTGTCAACCTCACCGTGCCCATCGAGCCGCGGAACGCGCTCTGCGTGCCGGTGACCGCCGTCTTCGACGATGGGGACGCCAAGGTCGTGTACGTCCGCGGGCGACCGGGCAGTCGGAGAAACGCCTGGTGAAGCTCGGGGTGACGGATTATTTCTACACGCAGGTCAACGACGGGGTGCGGGACCGGAGAGAGAAGTCGTGCTCAGCCGCCGGACACGCCGGCGCGCGGCGTAGCCGGCGCAGAACTCCACATGAACTTCCTCTTCGGCATCGGCATCGGGCTGGCGGAAATCCGCGCGCACAAATTCCGCAGCTTCCTCACGATGCTGGGCATCATCCTGGGCGTGGCGAGCCTGCTCTCGATGTTCGCCCTTTCCGCCGGCGTCGCCAGCGGGATGCGCGAGAACCTCAAGGCGGTCGGCGGCGTCGAGCAGGTCGGCGTCAACCCCAAGGAAGTCAGCGAGAAGCTCCAGGATCTCGCCGCGATCTCCCCCGGCCGCACGCATGGACGACGCCGCAGAATCCGCGAGCACGTGCCGCTGGTGGACAAGATCTCGCCCGAGGCCAACGTGCCCAACGCCGCCGTGACCCGGCAGGACCAGACCATGCGGCTGAACGTCGGCGGAGGCACGCCCGATTTCCTTTAGGTCAATAACCACGAGATGGCCGCCGGTCGCTTCCTCTGCGATCTCGACCTCGACGCCGCAACCGGGTGGCGGTATCGGCGCGACCGTCGCGCGGCAGCTCTGGCCGGAGCTGGGCGACGACGCCGCACCCATTGGCAGTCTCTCTACATCAACCAGCGGCCGTTTACCGTGGTGGGCGTTTTCAAGTTTTACGAACGCGACGAAGATCGCCGGCGGCGCGAACTCGGCATTTCCGCCGCGCAGTCGAGCCGGCGCGAGCAACGCACTGGCCAGCCGGCTCTCGGCGAACCGGCGCGACCCTTTCTGGTGGAAGAACACGGCGGTCATCATTCCGATCTCGACGATGTTCATGGAATTCCGCAGCGCGAACGTGGACGCCAAGGGCGTCGATCAAGGACCCAACTGGACCCTCGATAGATTGCTCGTGCGCGTGAGCGACATGATCCACGTTTGACGAGGCGATCGCGCAAGTCACGCGGCGTGTTGAACAGCACGCACCGCGGCATCGACGATTTTGGGTTCGACACGAAGGAGGATTGGTTCGACCGGATCGAATCGAGCGTGCGCGCCACGCAGATCAGCGGCGGATTGATCGCGGGGATCAGCCTGCTGGTGGGCGGCATCGGCATCACGAACATCATGCTGGCGTCGATCTCCGAACGGGTGCGGGAGATCGGGATCCGGCGTTCGGTGGGAGCGCGGCGGCGGGATATTTTCGTGCAGATCCTGGTGGAAAGCCTGGTGACGGCGATCATCGGCGGCCTGCTGGGCTTGGTCGCGGCGTTGGTGTTGGTGCAGTTGCTGATCGCGCTGGCGCCGGCCGAGAACGCGCCGGTCGTGGAATGCGCACTCGGCGGTGATCAGCTTTACGTTTGCGTTCGTGGTGGGGGTGCTGGCGGGATTGTACCCGGCGTGGAAGGCGGCCGTCGCTGGACCCGATCACGGCGTTGCGATACGAGTGAGGCGAGGGTTTACCGTGGAAAATGGGGCAAAATACCCCTATCGTGGTCAGCGGGGCCTCCCGTCCATGACTCACGATGGCCACCGCTCGTTGTCCACCGACAAGAGGATATTCACGCAAACTCGCTGGTCAAAGCCCGCTCTCCAAACTGCGAGCGAGAGGTGCGCCGAAAAGGAGGTTCACGCCGCCACGGCGGAGCAACCCGGTAACCCGCTCCAGGCGATCTTGCGCGCCGCGAGTTTCGCCGCGCGCAAGCACCACGGGCAGATGCGCGGCGACTTCCTGACGCCCTATTTTCCGCACGTCGCCGCGGTCACGCTAGTTCCTGGTGCATCTGTTTGGCGTGGAGGACGAAGACACCATCACCGCCGCATTGTTGCACGACACGCTGGAAGACACCGCGACGGATTACGACGAGATCGCCCATATTTTTGGCGAACAGGTGGCAAGCTATGTGGTCCCTGCTGACCAAAAACCCGCTTCTTGCCGAAAAAGGAACGGGAGCAGGACTACCAAAACCGTCTCCCCGACGGCACCCGAGCAGGTCATCATCGCCAAGATGGCCGACCTGTACGACAACCTGAGCGACCGCATCAACTCGCACAAACTGCGCCGGACCGCGGCGACGGCTGAGCGGTTGCTGGAGGTATTCGCGCAGGGTGAAGACGCACACGGTCGCGCCGCTCACGACAAACTCTCGGCGCTATTGGAGGAAATCAAATCGATCCGGCCGCTGGGGAACATCGGCGGGGTGGGGGAGGACGTGGCGGCGGGAGTGGCGACGTAGCACGCCGACCCGCCGCGAAGCGGCATCGTGCCAAAGGTAGGGATGGCTCTCCGAGCCGCTCCCGATTGTCTCCGGCGCTGGTGGGACGACCCCTGTTACTTGGCAAACCAGCCAATCTGATTTGGGAGCGGCGCGGAGACCATCCCTACCCTTGGTTGACGCCACTCCGTGGCTGGGAAAGCCACATCCCACTACTCACACGTGGCTGAACGGTAACCCGCTCGAATTCACAAGGCCGCCGCCGACACCCCGTCAAGGAACTCCACCGCCCGGCGCTCCGCCCACGTGTGGCCACCCTTCCCAAAAGCGCGCCAATCCAGAAAGCCCACGTGCCCGCCGTGGTCGGGCGTTTCCAGGAACAACGCCTGGCTCGCGACCGCTTCCTCCGTGGGAAAACATTCCGGTGGCAAAAAGGGATCATCGCGCGCGTTCAACAGCAGTGTCGGCACGGCGATCCGGGGTAGAAACTGCCGCGCGCTGGATTGCCGCCAGTAATCGGCGGCATCCTTGAAGCCGTGGATGCGCGCGGTGTACCGGTCATCGAACTCCAGAAAACTCCGCGTTCGCCCAAGGCCGCGCAGGTCCAGATGATCCGGGAACCGGACCGCCTTCGCCTCGATTTTGAGGATCAATGTCGTTAGAAAACGACGCAGGTAGAAGCGGTTCGCCCAACGGGTGTCCAGCGCGAGGGTGCTCGCCGCCAGGTCAATCGGCACCGAAATGGCCACCGCGCCGATGATCTTCTCATGCGCGGTCTGCTCGCCCAGAGATTTGAGCACGATGTTCCCGCCGAGACTGAAACCAATCAGCGCGAGTTGCGTGTACCCGCCCTCCGCGCGCCGGATTACCGCGCGAAGATCGTCCGTTTCGCCGCTATGGTAGAAGCGCAGCAAGCGGTTCGGGGCACCGGACTGCACCCTCGAAACGTCCACGCCAGCACGTCCCAACCGACCTCCGCCAAGGCCGCGCTCATTCCCCGGATGTAACCGGCGTTGCTGTCGCCCTCCAGCCCGTGGCTGAGAATGGCGAGCCGGCGGTGCCCACCCCTGCGCCAAGCGAGATCCAGGAAATCGCCGTCCGCCAACTCCAGCCTGTCGGAAACAATAGGCCCGCCTAACTGACGCCGCAGCAGGGCGGGCAGGATGGGTCTGCACATGCCCGTTGCGCAGCGGCAAAGGCGGTCGAAACCCGGATGTGACGAGGGGCATCGGCGAAAAATCACCACGGCGCGGTGTCCGCTTCCGGGATGCCGCTCAACGGATCGTCATCCACCTTGGCGTTGGCAACCGGATTGTTCTTGGAGGTTTGGCCGCGGCTTCCGGCGAACCGCCCTGGAGCAGACGCAGGGTTTGATACGCTTCCGGCTCCTTGTAGTGCCGCTTGAGACCACTTTCGAGCAGCGCGGCGGACGGCACGGCGGCGATAAACTCCGCGAAACTGCGGTCCGCGCCCTCGCGCAATTGCTTTTGGCCGCTCTTCGACGCCCAGAACTCCTCCTCGATGGAAGCCAGCGCCCGCACTGCCTCGTCCGGGCCGAGATCTTCGCGGCGCGCCAGCACCCAGACCAGACCCAGTTCGGTGTCCTAAGCGACAGGGAAGGGAACAAACGGCGCTTTGAGCTCATCGCCCTTCCGCCGGCGGGATTCACCTTGAGTTGGTTGCTGATGATCCGGTCCGGCAGGGAGATTTCCACCTCTGCGGTGCCGCTGCCCGAATATCGGGCGTCACCGTCACCGTGGCGTCGCTGCCGAAGTTGCTCGCCAGTTGGTTTTGCAGTTCGGCGACGGTCTCGGGCTGGAGATCGGGCACGGAGCCTTTCTCGCAAAACTTGGCGAACGAGGCGAGTTCGTTGTGCAGCTTGATCTCCTTGCTGAGTTCGCCGGTGATGCTGGTGCGCAGCTTCAGATCCGGCAGCAGGCGGGAGAGGACTTTTTCGAGGATGGCGAGGAACTGAGCCTCGGTGAGTGGCTTGGGTTTCATGGAAATTTTGGACCCCACTTAGCCGCAGATCGATAGGGATGCCGAGGGAATAGGATCAAAAACCGCGTTTCTTGACAGGATGAACAGGATAGACAGGATGGGAAACCGGAAAACCTCTGTTGATCTCCGCTGCCTTTGTCCCATCCTCTCGCGCCTGTTCATCCTGTCAAAATTCTGAGGATCACCGCCGGTAACCGCGCGTCCGGCGGGTGAAATCGCGCTCGGCGGCCTCCAGGGTGGCTTTCAGCTGCTCGGCCGAAAGGCACAGAGCCGCCCCGAAGGTGATCGCGGTTTGCCGCACCATGTTGTCGTAGGTGGCCACCGTGATGCGGTGCGTCGCGCCGTAACGCGCCACGAGACGCTCGATCACGCCTCGGCCGTGCGCCCGGCCGGCGCGTAGAAAATCTGGATGCCGCCGGGTTCGGACTCCTCGGTGACCCGGGCGCCCTGCCCGTCGAAAACGAGGACCACGCGCACGCCGCTCTGGTCCTGGTAGGCGGTTAGCCTTTTGATGAGCGCGTCGCGCGCGGCCATCATGCGCCGCGCGTGCAAGGCGCGGAGTTCGGGCCAGGCAAAGATGACGCTGTGGCCGTCCACGAGCAGGTATTCGCGGGCTTCGGTTCCCACGGCACCAGGGGGTTCTCCCGCCGGGGGAACGCGGTGCGCGTCCTCGCCGGCGACAGGTTGAAACAGAGCGCGGACCCGGGTTCTTCCGGCGTGTGCGCGGCTGGCTCGACCACCGGGTCGGCGGAGGCGGCATGATTTTCCAGCGCGGGCTCGGCCGCGGCGGGTGGACTTCGTCGCTGGCCACGGGCACGTGGTCCGGCTCCGCTCGCGTGGTCCGCGGGGGCGGGTGCTTCGACGTGATCCGCGGGAGTTTCAGCGTGAACCGCCGGGGTTTCGCGGATTCGCCGGAGCCTCCGCGGGCGCGTGGACGGGTTCGGGTTCCACCGGCGGGGGGCCGGCGTTTGGGGCGCGGCCTTGGCTTTTGGCACCTTGGCGGGCTTGGGCGCGGCCTCGGCTTTCGGAGCCTTCTTGGCGGGCTTGGCGGCGACCGGCGCGGTTTTCGTCTTGACCGCAGCCGCTTGCGCGGCGACTTTGCGCTGCAAATACGCCTGGCGGCGCTTGCGCTTGACTACCTTGTTATATTGCTTGCCCATCGGGAGATTAAGTTAAGTTTCTTCTTTGGTTGTGGTTGCTCTCCAATAACGCGGGGAGCGCGCATGAAGCAAGTCCAATCCCGGCCCATTCTCAGGGCCGCCCCCGGAAGACTTGCTCGCACGACGGTCAAGCCACCGCCGCCAGCCGCACCACGACCCACAGTTTCAGTGAATGATTCAGTCAGAACCAGATATGGAAAAAATTCGCAACATTGCCATCATTGCCCACGTCGATCACGGCAAAACCACCCTTGTCGATCAGATCCTCCGGCAAAGCGGCACCTTCCGCTCCAACCAGAAGACCGAGGAGCGCATGATGGACTCCATGGACCTGGAGCGCGAAAAGGGCATCACCATCCGCGCCAAAAACGCCGCCTACCAGTACAAGGGCTACCACGTCAACATCGTCGATACCCCCGGCCACGCCGATTTCGGCGGCGAGGTCGAGCGCATCATGGGCATGGTCGATGGCGTGCTGCTGGTGGTCGATTCGCACGACGGCCCGCAGGCGCAGACGAAATTCGTGCTCCGCAAGGCGATCGAGCGCGGCGCGAAGGTCATCGTCGTCATCAACAAGATCGACCGTGAAAACGCCCGCCCGCACAAGGTGCTGGACATGGTTTTCGAGCTGTTCATGGAACTCAACGCGACCGACGCGCAATTGGATTTCCCGGTCATCTACGCCAGCGCCAAGGGCGGCTACGCCATGCGCGAAATCCACGAGGACCGCACCGACATGGAGCCGCTTTTCGACGCGATCATCAGGGAAATCCCCCCGCCCAAGGGCGGCGACGTGAGCTATTTCCAGATGCTCGTGGCGAATCTGGACTACAGCGATTACCTCGGGCGTATCGCCTACGGGCGCATCCTCAACGGCCGCGTCAGCGTGGGCGACACCATCGTGTGCGCCCACGGCGACGGCCGGCGCGAGCGCGCCAACGTCACGGCGCTTTTCGGCCACCAGGGCATGGAGAAGATCGAGATCAAGCACGCCAGCGCGGGCGACATCATCGGGCTGGCCGGGTTTGAAGACGTGTTCATCGGCGAAACGCTCACCGACACCGAGGAACGCCCGGCGCTGCATTTCCAGGAGATCGATCCGCCGACCATTTCGATGCGCATCCTCGTCAACGACGGCCCGCTGGCCGGCCGCGAGGGCAAGCTCGTGACCGCGCGCAACATCAAGGAGCGGCTCATCCGCGAAACGCGCACCAACGTGTCGCTCCAGTTCAAGGAAACCGAAGTTGCCAGCGCCTTCGAGTTGAAGGCGCGCGGCGAAATGCAGATCGCCATCCTCGTCGAGCAGATGCGCCGCGAGGGCTTCGAGTTGCTGGTTTCCCGTCCCGAGGTGATTTACCGCCGCGACGAGCAGGGCAACCTGCTGGAGCCTTACGAGTCGCTGACCGTGGATGTGCCCAACGAAAACCTGGGCGACATCTTGCAATCGCTCGCCGGCCGCAAGGCCGAAATCACCAACATGGTCCACAACACGCACAGCGTCACGGTCGATGCGGTGGTGCCCACGCGCGGGTTGATCGGCTTCGAGACCGACCTGGTCAACGTGACCAAGGGCATGGGGATCGCCGGCCACCTGTTCAAGGAGTACGGTCCTTTCAAGGGCGAGATTCCCAGCCGCAACAACGGGGTGCTCGTCGCCATGGAAAACGGGGTCAGCACGGCCTACGCGCTGGACACCATCCAAGAGCGCGGCCGTCTGTTCATCGCGCCGCAGGAGGAGATTTACGAGGGCATGATCATCGGCGAGAACGCCCGGCCGGACGATCTGCCGGTGAACCCCTGCAAGGCAAAGAAGCTCAACAACATGCGCAGCCAGGGCGACGGCAAGGGCATTTCGCTGCCGCCGCCGCTGGTGCTGAGCCTGGAGCGTTCCATGGAGTACATCGCGCCCGACGAGTACGTGGAGGCGACGCCGAAATCGCTGCGGATGCGCAAGAAGATTCTCGATGCCGGGATGCGCAAGCGGGCCAGTTCCTCGGTGAAGGTGGAGGCCGGCGGGCTGTAGGGACGGGTTTGTTCCCTGGCGCCCGCCCCGTATGAGCGCGAGACATTAGCCCCGGTTCTGAAACCGGGGTACCGAGCCCAAGCGAGGTGCGCCCAGTTTGGGCGCGAGACCGTGGCCGGTGGACGTCATAGATAGAAGGGCATGTTCGGGCGAACGGTCTCGCGCCCTTCCAGGGCGCAGTCGCTCCATCAACACACACCCGGCGTCAGGACGCCGGGCTAATGTCTCTCGCCCATACTGGGCGGCGGAACCGGATGAATGCCACACAGGAGTGCGTTAAACTTTTCTTGTTGACATCACGTGCCCCTCGTTTATCTTTCCCGCAGTTGCTCGTTTCCGGCCTTTTGTGCCGGCTGCCCTCCTTCCGTTTCCCGCTCTCGGGGCGGTATCCTTTCTCCCGCGAGATTTCGAACGCTCGGGGAGCGTCTGCGAATTTTTCCTCCGGTATGGCGGGTCATAGCAAGTGGTCGAAGGTCAAGCACATCAAAGGCCCGCTGGACGTTAAGCGGGGTCAGGCTTTCAGTAAGTTGGTCAAGGAAATCACCGTGGCGGCCCGCATGGGCGGCGGTGATCTCTCGGGCAACCCCCGACTGCGTTCGGTGGTGGAAACGGCCCGCGGGCAGAACATGCCCAAGGAAAACATCGAGCGCGCCATCAAAAAAGGCACCGGCGAACTGGAAGGCGTGAACTACGAGGAAGCAGTTTACGAGGCGTATGCCCCCGGCGGCGTCGCGATGATCGTGGAGGCGGCCACGGATAACAAAAACCGCACGGCGGCGGATTTTCGATTAATTTTCGGAAAAAATCACGGCAGCCTCGCGGCGACCGGCAGCGTGTCCTACATGTTTCACAAAAAGGGTCAGATCACCGTTCCCGCGCTCGCTGGCGGACGAGGATCGCATCCTGGAGTCCGCGCTTGAGGCGGGCGCGAGGAGCTGACCGCCGAAGATACCCATTATCGTGGTCACCACCCCGCCCGACAAACTGTATTCCGTGGCCGACGCGCTCAAAAAAGGCGGGATCGACGCGGATTCGCAAAAACTGACTTTTTTGCCCGGATAACATGGTCACGGTCACCGATGAGGCGACGGCCGGGCAGGTGCTGAAATTGTACGAGGCACTCGACGACCACGACGACACGCAAAACGTGTACTCCAACTTCGACATCTCCGAAGAACTCCTCGCCAAGCTCTCCGCTTGATCCTTCTCCCCACGACCCTTCCCGCGTTCGACCCCCGGTGGCCGCGCGACCCCGGCCGGCAGTTCACCACCCTGACGCAAGCCTTTTCGCGGCGGCAGGCCGGGCAGGCTCCGTTTTTCCTTCTCCTCCAAACATGACAGCAGACAACGACAACCCGCTTTCGCCCGAGGGTGGCGCCGCTTCCTCCGAACACGCCGCCGCTACCATGCCGGTCAAGAAGTCGCCCCGCCGCAAGGTCGCCGTGCGTCCCAAGGCGTCCGTGACGCTGGCCGAGGGAAGTCAGCCCGCGGTGGCGGTGGTCGAGGAACCCGCCAAAGCCGCGCCCCGTTCCCGCCGCAAGAAGGTGGTCAAGGAATCGTCTGCCGCCGTCGAAACATTCCCGGCATCGGATGTTTCCCCGCGCGAAACACCAACCCCGCCTCGCGAGGTTGCGCCGGCGCCAGCCGCCGGTTCGCAAGCCCGCATCCTTTCGCAGGCTGAAATAAGCGAGTCACCGGTCCCGGAGGCGCAGGTGGAAACACGCGCCATCCCGCAAACGCTGATGCGTGAGATCGAGAAACGGAGCGAACAAAATTTCCCGCGTTCGCAGCCCGCCGTCGCGCCGGCCCGTCAGCCGCCAGCCAGGAACCGGTGAACACCGCGCCTCCCCAGGCTGCAAGTCCGGCCGAGCAGCCATCCTTACGCGAGGTCGTGCCGCGCCAGAGGATCGTCCCGGCCCCTCGGAATACCGCCCGCCAGTTTTGGAGGACGGCCACGGCGGCCGGACGCCACCCCCGCGCGACGTCCAGCCGGCGGATTCCTCCCAACCCACGCCCATGTCGGACGGACGCGGCAACAATAATTTCCGAGACGACCGCCGCCCCGATGGCAACGGCGGGGGGGGGCAGCCCTTTCAAAACCGCCGGGGCGACCACCGCCAGCAAGGCCGCAACGATTACCAGCAGCGCGGCGGGGGGACGACCATTACCCGCAGCAGGGTCGGGGTGGCGATCACCTCGCACGGCCGCGGCGGCCACCAACAACAGCAAGGCCGGGGTGATCACCAGCAGGGCCGGGGCGGTGGACAACAGGGACGCGGCGGCAACCAGCCCGGCTTTCGCCAGCAGGGCGGGGGTGGTGGTCGCCAAGAATACCAGGGGAACGATGGCAGCCAGGGTCGGCAACGCCCGCCCTTTGACCAGCCGCCGTCCTCCTCCCCGCTGCCCGGCGGTGGCGGGGACGACATGGTCTCGCGGGTCACCGAACCGCAGTTCGGCGAGGGGATCATCGAAGTTTCCGGCAAGGGCTTCGGATTTTTGCGCGAGGCCAAACGCAATTTCGTCCAGACGCCCGCCGACATTTTCGTGACGCCGGAGGTTTGCCGCAAATTCAACCTGCGCGACGGCCAGTGGATCAAGGGCGAAATCCGCCGCAGCAGCCGGGGCCCGCAGCTTTTCCGTCTGACGGCGATCAACGGCGACGACCCGGAGAAGTTCCTGAACCTGCCCAATTTCGAGGAACTGACCTCCATCAACCCCAAGAAGCGCATCAAGCTGGAAACGGTGGCCGACCGTTACACCACCCGCGTGATGGACCTGATGACGCCCATCGGCAAGGGCCAGCGCGGCATCATCGTCGCCCCCCCGCGCACGGGTAAGACGACGCTTTTGCAGCACATCGCCGAGGCCGTGGTCAAGAACCACCCCGAGATCAAACTCATCATCCTGCTCGTGGACGAACGACCCGAAGAGGTGACGGAAATCCGCCGCAGCGTGCCGGAGGCCGAGATCATGGCCTCGTCCAACGACAGCGATCTGAAGAGTCACACGCGCATCGCGCAACTGGCCATCGAACGCGCCAAACGACTCGTGGAAGCCGGCCAGGACGTGTTCATCCTGCTGGATTCCATCACGCGCATGGCCCGGGCTTTTAATAACTCGATGAGCGGCGGTGGCCGGGGCACGGCTTCGGGCGGCCTGGCCGTCGGCGCCCTGGAAATCCCGCGCAAGATTTTCGCCGCGGCGCGCAACACCGAGGAGGCCGGTTCGCTGACGATCATGGCCACCGCGCTGATCGAGACGAACAGCAAGATGGACGACGCCATCTTCCAGGAATTCAAGGGCACGGGCAACATGGAGTTGGTGCTGGACCGCAAGATCAGCGACCAGCGGATTTACCCGGCGGTGGATATTTTCCTTTCGGGCACGCGGCGCGAGGAGTTGTTGCTGGCAGAGTTGGGAGTTGGACAAGATCAACGTGATCCGCCGCGGCTTGGCCGGGCACAAGCCGATCGAAGCGATCGAGCGGCTGCTGAGTTTCCTGAAGAAGTTCCCGACCAACACGCAGATGCTGGCCAGTCTGCCGGGCTGAGGCGGGGTTCGAGAACGTCGGTCGGCCGGGGGATTTCGATGGCAGGGCACGGATGGAATGCTCCCTGCTTAACCTGGTTCATCGAACCAACCGGCAATCTGTTCCCTGGCGGACCTTCGACGGTCACAGAGGCGTGGGGAAATCCCACGCGGCAACGCGCCGGGCGTCGGATTCGAGTTGTTCCCCCTCTGAATCCATGAATTTCCCGCCCGAACGAACCGAGCCGCTGATCATGGCTTTGCGCGAAGAATTGCAGGAGTACGGCGCGCTCTTGCGCTTGCTGGAAGCCAGGCGCGCGGGATCCTCCTCCTATCAAAGAGCGGATATTCCTGATTTGACCAAGGAAATCGACCGGCACGAAACCATCTTGCGGCAGTCCCGCCAACGGCGGCGGGACGAAGTCCGCTCCCTGGTTGGTCACGATCCGGATTTTGCCAACGCCACAATCGAAAGCATCAGTTTGGACAACCTGTTGCCCCATTTCCCCGTCACGGTTGCGCCGATGATCCAGGGCCTCGTCGAAGAGGTCAACCAACTGATCACCAAGGTCAGTCGCTTGGAGTGCAAAGGTAAAAGTCCGTCCCCGCCGTCATTTTCTTAACCCACTTCATCCGCGTTAATCTGCGGACCGGGTCAGGCGAGCAGGCTGAAGGTGATGATAAATTCGCCGTCGTTGCGCGCCTCAAACTTCGCCCCGAGTTCCTCCACGCTGCGACGCGCCGCGTAAAGCCGGACTTGGGCGTCCAACCAGTGGGGGTCGTCGCCGTCGATTCTTAAAGCTTCGTTTTCTCCCTGCGCGGAATGCGCGGACATGGACAACTCCGCGCCGGGAATTTCACCGGGAAGGCGCGTAAGACGCACTTTCAACGTGCCATCCGCCCTTTCACTGCCCAAGGCGTCGCGCAGGTTGAGCACGAGGTGGAGCAATACCTGACGCAATGCCGTTTCGTCCAAAAGAACCGCCATCTCCGCCCCGGCGGGAAGCACGTCGATCCGCACACCGCGTGGGAGGACGCGTGCGAAAAGTTCCATTTCGGCGGGCACCATTTCCGAAAGATTGAGGTACGCGCGCTCGCCTCCCGAGCGGCGATTTATCTCCGTGAGTTGACGTAAAAGCTTCTGCAAACGTCCGGCGCTGTTGTGAATGAGGCCAACGCCTTCTTTGATCGGCAGGCCGCTTTCGGTGGTTTGCAGATAAATTTCACTGAGTGCCGAAATGCCTCCCACGAGGTTGTTCAACTCGTGGGCCATGCCCAGGGTCAACTGGCCCAGGGAGTCGCGTCCGGCCGCCGCGCGCGCGAGGCGGTTCTGCCAATCGGGGTCCGCCGCCGCAAGGTCCGCCAACGAATTAGCCGGCGCGGTGTGGGCTCCGTCCGGCGTGGGGGAGGCGTCTGCTGGCGCGCCGCCGGCGTTTGTGGTTGGGCGATGTTTCACGTAGTACTTCCAGAGTGGCAGACGTGCCTCCGCTGCTCATGGCGAAATGAAATCACGGTCTTCGTTAAATCTTTTTGCTTTTCCCCGGTAAATGCTGATACAGCCTTGCTGGATTCCCCGCAACGTTTTGAATCCCGGCAAACTTTCCTCCGCCCATGGTCTTTGAGAAGATCATCGTCCTCGACGACGAACTCATCATTCGGAAAAGCCTTGAGGAACAGTTGCGCCGCAAACGCTACTCCGTCGCCTCGGCGGCGACCCTCGCCGAAGCCGAGCATTTCCTCTCAAAGGACAACTTCGACCTAATTTTCGCGGACGTGCACCTGCCCGACGGCAACGGCATCGACCTGCTCAAACGCCTGACCCAGCAGCCCGACAGTCCCACCGTCGTGATCATGACCGGGCGCGGCTCCATTGAGTCGGCGGTTGAGTGCATGCGGGCGGGGGCGTTCGACTACGTCATCAAGCCGTTTTCGTTGAGCCAGATCATGATGATTGTGGAAAAGGCCGAGGCGTTCCGCCAAGTGGTCAAGGTCAACCAGTACCTGAACCAGGAGCAGGCCACGAGCAGCACGCTTTTTGGCGAGAGTCCGGGAATCCAGCGGCTGCGCGGGATGATTGGCAAAGTGGCCCCGACCGGTGCCACGGTGCTGATCCACGGGGAAAACGGCACGGGCAAGGAACTGGTGGCGAATGAATTGTTCAAGGCGAGTTCGCGCGCGAAGGGCGCTTACATCAAGGTCAACTGCGCGGCGGTCAGCGAGACGCTGATCGAGAGCGAATTTTTCGGGCACGAGAAAGGGGCGTTCACGGGCGCGAACGAACGGCGCGAGGGCCGCTTCGAGTTGGCGCACGGCGGAACGATCCTGCTGGACGAGATCAGTGAGATCTCGCCCAAGGTGCAGGCGAAGTTGCTGCGGGTGCTGCAGGAGCGGGAGTTTGAACGCGTCGGGGGAAACAAAACGCTCCAGGTGGATGTGCGCGTGCTGGCGACCACGAACCGCAACCTGCTCAAGGCGGTCGAGAACGGCGATTTTCGCGAGGATTTGTATTACCGGCTGAACGTTTTCCCGTTGCAGGTCCCGGCGTTGCGCGAGCGGACAGGGGACGCGACGCTGCTGGCGGTTCGTTTTCTGGAGAGGTTTGCCCGGCGTTACGGGGTCAAGATCAAGGGATTTACGGCGGGTGCCACCCGGGCGATCGAGGCTTACCATTGGCCCGGCAACGTCCGCGAATTGCAGAACCTGGTCGAGCGGGCCGTGATCCTGACGGAAGGCGTATTGGTGGATGAGGAGGTGTTGGGATTGCCGGTGTCCGGCGCGGGGCGCGGGGGCCGCAAAGAGGCTGATGCGATGGTTGGTGTGGTCAGCGAATCGCCGGCGGTGTTTGCGGACGGCGGTGCGCAAGGAGGGTTGGAGTCATTGGATGAAATGGAGAAGCTGCATATCTTGCGCGCTTTGGAACACACGGGAGGCAACCGCACGCAGACGGCGAGTCTTCTGAAGATCAGCGTGCGCACGTTGCGCAACAAGTTGCACCAGTATCGGATCGAAGAGGGCGCGACCGAGGAAGTGGAAGAAGCGGGGCAGGTGTAAGGGAGCGGGACCTGCTCGTAAATAGCGACGCGGGGCGTTGCCCAATAGGCGTCGACTTGCGGGGTGGCGTGACCGTTCTTCCCCCAACCCCAGGGGGGGAGGCGCCCCACAGGTAGCGTGCCTCCCGCCGCCGGAGGACGCAACCCCGTTGGGGTTGAAGACACTTGGACATTGATCACCCAGGGTAGCTCGCGGCTCGCAACCCCGGGCTTTGGGGCGCAACCCGTTCCGGGTTGGGGAGGGAGGAGAGTCACGCCGCTGCGGCAATTTTTAAGGCGACCTTGTTACCGCTGAAAACGAACGTCCGCGAAACATCTTGTGGCTTTGAACGTCCGCAACCGGTACGCTGCCAAACCGTGGCATTGGACGCTTTCCCTCCCTTTGTGTGTGAACACTACGAGATTCATGAATGGCGTCACGCCTCGGCCATCCTCCAGGCTGATTTTTCGTCTGAATACGCGGATATCTGTGATGTGCTTTCCCGCTTTCGACTGCTGAAAAGCGCCATCGCCACCGGGGGCGGGCGCAAAAGCGACGTAGCCGGTTGGATTGACTCGGCCTTCGAGGCGAAGGGGTGGCGCGAGAGGCAGTTCGACACCAAAATCGTGGTCGATCAATCCGAGATCAAAAGTCCGACCCACAAGGTGGATTGCTTCAAAAACCGGGTCGCGCTGGAGATCGAGTGGAACAACAAGGATCCGTTCTACGACCGCGATCTGAACAACTTCAGGCTGCTCTTTGAACTGCGAACCATTTCGCTGGGAATCATCGTCACCCGTTGCGATGAGCTTCAACAAGTCGTCGAAAGCCTTGGGCGCGGCCCCTTGTTCGGCGCATCCACCACGCACATGGGCAAGCTTTTACCCCGGATCGAAGGGGGCGGCGGTGGAGGCTGTCCGATCCTCGCCTTCGGGATTACCAAGAAACTTTATGTCGAAGATTGCTAGCCTCGATCCGGCGCCACCCGGCCCCGCCGACGACCTCCTGGAGAAAGTCACCGCGCGCTACGCCACCATTGTGGCCGACCCGCCGTGGCGGTTCCAGAACTCCACCGGCAAAGTCGCCCCGGAGCATCGCCGTCTGCTGCGGTACCCAACGATGGAACTGCGCGAGATCATGGACATGCCGGTGGGCCAGGTCGCCGAGTCGCAATCGCATCTTTACCTCTGGATTCCCAACGCATTGCTGATGGAGGGTTTGCAGGTGATGAAGGCCTGGGGGTTCACCTACAAGTCCAACATCGTGTGGTTCAAGGTGCGCAAAGACGGCGGGCCGGATGGCCGGGGGGTGGGCTTCTACTTCCGCAACGTGACTGAACTCGTGCTTTTCGGCGTGCGCGGCTCCATGCGGACGCTGACTCCCGGTCGCACGCAGGTGAACATGCTGGCCACTCAAAAGCGCGAGCACAGCCGTAAACCCGACGAAATTTACAACATCATCGAGGCCTGCTCGCCCGGTCCCTACCTGGAACTCTTCGCCCGCTTTCAGCGTCCGGGATGGCACCAGTGGGGCAACGAGGATGTGGAACGGAACTCCCTGCAGAACGTCGCGCACCGCAACGGCCACGTCGATCCGGCGCTTCGCCCGGAGCAATCTCCGCGTGGCTACCAAGCGCGTGAGACGGTGGATCACCAGTTGCGGTTGATGGAGTTTCCGGGCGGTATTCGCGGGCGGAACCGGTCCGCAGATTAAAGGGATTTAGAAGGATTAAGCATTCTGGGGGACAAGTGTTCCCAGCGCGTAATCACGTTCCTCGGCGGCTTCCCGGAGGCTGGTTTCAAGGTCGAATTTGTCCGGCGCGCAAATTCCGCTCGGCACAAACTCCAGCGTCGCGTCAACGTCCTGTGGTAATTGCGTTAGAAATCCTCCCCATGGAATTACATCACCGGCCAGAGGCGCGAAACTGCCGTCCGGGTGGTGGTTTTACAGATGGACATGGCGGATGCTCGTTCACTGGATTGCATACTGGCTCCGGGCGAGTTCCCGCTCAAAGATGGTGGGCCGCAAAAGTAACCCAATATTAGACGGCCCGCACACTTCGATCAGACGGATCAAGTCCCCCGGATTATCGGCCAGGGAGTGATCATGTGGTTCAAGGAGAAACTCGACGTCCGGCAGCGCGTCGGCGAGGGGCCGGAGCCGTTGCGCGATCAACTCGATGGTTTCATCGTTGCGCTCCGGCGAGGGACTCCGCCCGGGAAACAGCCGCACTTTGCGGAACCCGAAACGTGTCACCCTGGACCCCAAAATTTCGACCTGTTCCAAGAAAGAGTCCCGCGCGGTGACTGCTGGCGAAAGGTCCTGGTAAGAACTCAGCACAGCCGGGGTTAGGCCATGCCGGGCAAACTCCGCGACCAAGCCGCTTTCATCCGGCGCGAGCGCCAGAGGCGGCTCCATAAACTTTCAACAGGAGGATCCCCGCCGCGCGGATGGAAGCCAGCAGATCAACCAAATTCCGTGAAACGCGGGCCCGCGTCCAGCGGGCGGGTTCGAGGCGCGATGGTGTGGAGGAGAATGTCCATACCCAAAACTATCCGCAGATGAACGCTGATTAAAAAGGATTAAGAAAAAAGGCGGGAGAGGGAAAAGACCGTTGGCCTTCGTCATTCGTCATTCGTCATTGGTCATTTCCCGTTTACCTTCCGCCATGAGCAACTCACTCCGCTGGGGCATCCTCGCCACCGGCCTCATCGCCCGCGCCTTCGCCGAGGGCTTGCGTCACTCCACCACGGGCACCCTGGTCGCCGTAGGGAGCCGCAATCGGGAAACGGCGACGCGTTTCGGCCAGGAGTTCGGAGTGCCCGCCGACGGCTGCCACGCTTCCTACGAGGCCTTGCTGGCGGACGACCGGGTCCAAGCCATTTACATCTCGAATCCACACCCCGGACACGCGGAATGGGCCATCAAATGCGCGGTGGCCGGCAAACACATCCTTTGCGAAAAGCCGCTGGCGATGAACGAGCACGAGGCGGCTACCATGATCGAGGCGGCGCGGCGGCACGATGTGTTCCTGATGGAAGCGTTCATGTACCGCTGCCATCCGCAGACCCAACGGATCGCCGAACTGGTGCGCGAGGGCGCCATCGGACCAGTGCGCATGATCCAGGCGACCTTCAGCTTCCGCGCGAACTGGGATCCCAGGCACCGGTTATTCAATCCCGCGCTCGGCGGGGGCGGCATCCTGGACGTCGGTTGCTACCCCGTTTCCATGGCCCGGCTGATCGCGGGTGCCGCCGTGGGCAAACCCTTCGCGGACCCCGAATCGCTGCAAGCGGACCACCAGACGGGCGAAACGGGGGTGGACATCCTGGCGGCGGCGTTGGCGCGGTTTCCGGGTGGAATCCTCGCGCAGTTGACCTGCGGTTTGCGGGTGACGCAGGATAACGCGGTCCGCATCTACGGCGACGACGGCTGGCTCCACGTGCCGACCCCCTGGGTTCCGGCGCGGGACGGCGGCGCGAGTCGTGTTTACCTGCACCGGCCCGGCGTGGAACAACCGGAGGAAATAGTTGTCACGACGCCCGAAAACCGGCCAGCTTATCTTTACACGCTCGAAGCCGACCACGTCGCGACCCACCTCGGGGACCGCGAAGCGCCGGCGATGACCTGGGCGGATTCCCTGGGCAACATGGGAACGCTGGACGATTGGCAACGCGGCGGGACCACGCCCGTTCCGAAGTAGATCACGTCACCGGAAGCCAGCCTCGCCGTCCGTCCCACCTCCCGCCTTTTCCCGCATGATTCAGGAAGTCATCCAGCCGCCCGAGATCGTCATTGAGGCGGGTCGCGCCGAACGCCAGTATTGGCGCGACCTCTGGCTGTACAAGGAGTTGTTCTACTTCCTGGCGTGGCGAGATATCCTCGTGCGCTACAAGCAGACGGCGATCGGCATCGGCTGGGCCCTGCTGCGACCGTTGCTCGGCATGATCATCTTCACGGTGGTGTTCAAAAACATCGCCAAGCTCCACTCGCCCACCGTGCCGTACCCGCTGCTAGTGTTGGCGGCGCTGCTGCCCTGGCAGTTCTTCTCCAACGCCCTTTCGGAAGCCAGCAACAGCCTGATCGGCAACGCCAACCTGATCTCCAAAGTCTATTTCCCCCGGCTCATCGTGCCCGTCAGCGCGGTGATCACCAGCTTCGTGGATTTCTTCATCTCCCTGCTGCTGCTGACCGTACTGATGGTGTGGTACCGGTTCGTACCCGACTGGCATCTGCTGACGCTGCCCTTGCTCACCGTGCTTGCCTTCGTCGTCGCCCTCGGGCCGGGACTTTACCTGACCGCGCTCAACGTCAAGTACCGCGATCTGCGCTATGTCATCCCGTTCGTCGTGCAGTGTGGCTGGTTCATCGCGCCCATCGGCTACACCATCGAGGACGTTTCGCCCAAGTGGCGGCTGCTTTACTCGCTGAATCCCATGGTCGGAGTGATCGATGGCTTCCGCTGGGCGATCTTCCGCGGCGCTTCCGACCTGTACGTGCCGGGTTTTCTCGTGTCGGTCGTCGGTCGAGCGTGTTTTTACTTTGGCTGGGAGTGTGGTACTTCCGGCGGACCGAGAAATCGTTTGCCGACGTTATCTGACTGACTGAACATTACCTTTAGGTAACTTCCCCGATGGACAAAGACGTCATCATTCGCGTCGAGGGGCTTGGCAAGAAGTACGTGCTGGGCAAAAATCGTGACCCTAACCGGCACCGCGTCCTGCGGGAAGCGCTGGCCGAACAATTCCGCGCGCCGTGGCATTCCTGGCGCCGGGCGTACCTCGCCGCCACCCGCCGGGGCCGGGCACCGGTGGTCGCGGAAGAGTTCTGGGCGTTGCGCGACCTGAATTTCGAGGTGCGACGCGGCGAGGTTCTCGGCGTCATCGGTCGCAACGGCGCGGGCAAGAGCACCTTGCTCAAGATTCTGAGCCGCATCACCGAGCCAACGACGGGGTCGGTGCGTCTGCGGGGCCGGGTCGCCAGCTTGCTGGAAGTGGGCACGGGTTTTCACCCGGAACTCACCGGACGCGAAAATATTTTCCTAAACGGGGCGATCCTGGGAATGCACCGCGCCGAGATCAAGGCGAAGTTCGACGAGATCGTCCAGTTCGCCGAGGTGGCCAAGTTTCTCGACACCCCGGTCAAGCGTTACAGCAGCGGGATGTACGTGCGCCTGGCTTTCGCGGTGGCGGCGCACCTGGAGCCGGAGATCCTGATCGTGGACGAGGTGCTGGCGGTGGGCGACGCCGAGTTCCAGCGCAAGTGCCTCGGCAAGATGCAGGATGTCGCCAAGAGCGATGGTCGCACGGTGCTATTTCGTCAGCCACGATCTGGCGGCGGTGCGGAGTCTTTCGGACACCGGCGTGCTCTTGGACCAAGGCCGTCTGGTGGCCCACGGCGAGTTGGCGAGCGTGCTGGACGTTTACGGACGGAAACTTTCGCGGGCGCGCGAGATCGATTTTCGGCCCGCGCCGGACCGTCCGTCCATCACCCGGGTCGCGATCGTCCAGCGAGGAACTGGCCGCCGGTAATTTGAGGGTGGACGTGGCGTTCACCTCGGAGTTTCCCCTGCGTCCGCCGATGGTGGGTCTGATGGTTTCGACGCCGCAGGGCACCCCGGTTTTCAGTTCCAACCCGCGTCTGCACATCGCGAAGGTGCCGCGTGGCAGCCGCTCGGAAGGCGGCTCGCGGATGCGGGTGAAAGGATTGCCCCTTCGCGCCGGGACTTATCATCTGTCGGTCTGGCTGGGAGACTGGCAAATTGATTACGATCACCGCCTCAACATCCTGGCGTTCGAATTCGGCGACAACGGTGGCGACGCGCCGGTCGCGGCGCCGATCAACGCCGGCTTTGTCGAGTGGCCGACGACGTGGGAAATGGTGGACGAGGCACCGGGTTATTCGGCGCTGGACTTGGTTCCGGCGGGGAACGCCGATGTCACCGGTGTGCGCTAAACGTTTGTCCCGGCAATTCATTTGCAACGGTGCGGGCACCGCGACGGTCTAGCGGAACGACGCCGATGATTCGCCTTGCTGTTCTCGCCGAACTCAATTTGCCGGTCGCGTCCGGGACGCCACTCGCGTTCTGGATCATTTTCCACGTCGGGGTCCTCGCCGTGCTGGCCGTCGATCTCTTCGGGTTCAACCGCAAGGCGCACGAGCCTTCCGCCGGCGAGGCCGCCGGTTGGACCGTTGTCTGGGTCGTGCTTTCCATGGGCTTCGACACTTTTGTGTGGCACGCGCGGGGGCCGGCCAAGGCGCTGGAATTCCTGACGGGTTACCTGATCGAATACTCGCTGAGCATCGACAACATTTTCGTGTTTGTCCTGCTGTTCACGTTCTTCGCGGTGCCCGCCGTTTACCAGCACCGCGTGTTGTTCTGGGGCATCCTGAGCGCTCTGGTCCTGCGCGGCGTGATGATCGGCGTCGGCGTACGCCTGGTCGAGAGGTTCTCCTGGGTGATGTACCTGTTCGGCGCCTTTCTGCTGCTCACCGGTGTGAGGATGTTCTTCGGCAAAGTGGAACTCGGCGATGTCTCCACCAATCCCGTCAACCGCCTGATCCGGCGTTATCTACCGGTGACGGACGATTACCACGGCGACCGTTTTTTCGCGCGCGTGGCGGGCCGCTGGCTGCTGACACCGCTGGCGGTGGTGCTGGTCATCGTCGAGGCGACGGACGTGTTGTTCGCGGTGGATTCCATCCCCGCCATTTTCGGGGTGACGCATGATCCGTTCATTGTGTACACGTCCAACGTTTGCGCGATTTTGGGTTTGCGTTCGCTGTACTTCCTGCTGGCCGGGATCATGCACCGCTTCGTGTACCTGAAGCCCGGTCTCGCGATCATCCTGACGTTTATTGGCGCGAAGATGTTGCTGGCGGATATCTGGCACGTGCCCACGGCGGTTTCACTCGGTGTGGTTGGATTGGTGCTGGCGGTTTCCATCGGCCTGTCGTTGCTGGCCACCCGGCGGTTGGCGAGTTCCCCGGGGTGATGCTTCTGGGTGGTGCGTGGTGGGTAGTGGGTTGTGAGGAAGGATGTGGGATGTGCCGGAAGGAATGTGGTGTTCCCAGCCACGGAGTGGCGTCATTTGAGTAGCCGTGGTCGCGTCCGCGAGGCCACGGAATAGAGGATAGAATGGATCCCAGCCACGTCGGCGGCCTCGCAGAAGAAAGCCGCTTTTGGATCGGCGTGCTCCCGCCAGCGGGAGCGTGGGTGGCGTCATCGGTCGTGTTAAAATGTTTACTGGCACGCGTCCGCCGCGCATACACATTCAAAAAACGACAGGGTGTCCGTGAGGTGTTCCCGCCCGCGAACTCGTGGTATTCGTGCGGGATGTTTGCCGCCAGCAACTCCGCGAGAAGCTCGCGGTTCCGCTCCAGCAACGAATCCTCCCTGCCGCAGTCAAACCGCAGGGGTGGCAGGATCGCGCGGTTCTTTTCCATCCAGCCAAACGCGTCGAGGTCCGGCTCGAAGGGTGCCCTGTCGCCGCCCGCGACGTAGCCCGAGCCGATGAGGCCCGGCATTTTGTTGAGCGTCATCCAATTTTTCACGCGTTGCCCCTGGAAGACGCGGCCCGGCTCGCGGCAGAACCGGTCCCAGATGGATTCGCCACGTCCGTCTTCGCTGGAGGCGCCTTCATCTGGGGCGCGGAGGTGGCGGCTCCCCAGGCGAAGCCCGTGGGGAAAAGTTGATTAAAATGGTTCATGCGGGGGTAAAAAGGCTTCTATAAACCGGCCCAGATCAGGCGTCCCACCGGTGCGCCGCAAACAAAAATTGCTACCCGCGCGCCGCGTCGTTTCCGGACACCCCCCTTCAGACCGCCCACACCCGCGCGCTCACCGGCGTTCCCGCCGTCACCACCGCTCCCGGTTCGACCCGCGCGAGCACGTCACTCCGGCTTAGTCCGAAAACCGCGTGCGACTCCTGCCGCCCGCACGGGAAGAAGCGACCGTTTCCGTCCAATCGCCCCCGTAGATAGTGCGGACGGTTCCCCCGGTTCACCAAATCCTCTCCGGCCACCGCCGGGAATCCCGGCAACTGGCATTCCAGCGTGTCGGCGCCCATCAGCTTGAGCAGCGCCGGACGCACGAACAACAAAAATGTCACGAACGCCGACACCGGGTTCCCGGGCAAGCCGAAGACGTGCGTGCCTCCCGCGTCCTCCGCACCCGGCCGGAACCCGTACAAGAACGGCTTGCCGGGCTGGACCGCCACGCGCCAGAGATCCAAACGCACCCCGGCGGCGGCGAGCCTTTCCTTCACAAAATCGCGTTCGCCGACCGAAACCCCCCCCGCGACAATCAACACATCGTGGCCGTCCAAGCCGGCGGCGAGCTTGGCGTCGAGATCGGCGCGCTCGTCTGCGGCGCGCGGCAGGATGCGCGTGCTGGCCCCAAGCTGGGTCGCGAGCGCGGACAGGAGGACGCTATTGCTCTCGTAAATCTCGCCCGGTCCCAGCGGTTCGCCGGGCGCGCGGAGTTCATCACCCGTGGCCAGGATGGCGACGCGCGCCGCGCGGCGGACCGCCACTTCGGCCATCCCTTGGGACGCGAGGAGGCCCAGGCGTTGCGCGGTCAGCTTTTCCCCGGCGTCGAACAACTTCTGGCCGCGCGCGAGATCCGCCCCGGCGCGACGGATGTACTCGCCCGGCTCGACCGCGGCCAGGAGCGTGATTTCGTCCCCGACGCGTTCCACGTCCTCCTGCATGACCACGGCGGTCGTGCCTTCGGGAACGGGCGCGCCGGTGAAAATCCGCACGGCTTGGCCGGGCCGCGCGCGCAACCCGCGCGAAGGTCCCGCCCGTTGCTCGCCCTCCACCCGCAACCGCGTGCCGGCGGGCAGGGGTCGGGGGCCTTGGGGGCTGTTAATGGTGTGTTCGTCGTGCGCGAAGGCGAGGGCGTAACCGTCCATGCTGGAGTTGTCGAAACCGGGCAGCGCCTGGGTGGCGCGGACTTCCCGCGCCGCGAAACGCCCGAGCGCCGCCGCCAAGGGCACCACCGTGACCGGCAAGGGAACGGCCCGGCCCAGGATGCGCTCACGGGCCTCCTCTTCGGACAACAGGGCGGGGGCCGGGAGCGGAGCGACACCGGAGGGGGTGTTTTCGGCGGAACTCATGGATTTGGCGCGGCGGCGGGGCTGGGATCAGGCTGGATCGGGGCTGGAGGCGGCTGTCCGGTGGGTGAATAAAACACGAGGTCCCCGGCGTGGGGTTCGCCGTTGATCACGTCGGCGGCGACAAACGGGTCGCGCCGCTCCGGTGAAATCCGTACCGAGCCGGTTTGCCGTCCGCCCGCCGTGGTGCCGGCTTCCGGCGTCCGCGTGCGGAGCATCAACCCGGGAGTAAGCATGGAGGTTCCCGCCCGCTGGGTGACTTCGACCAGCACAAATTTCCCCTCCGCGCCGATGGCCCGGACTTCGCCCACGCGCACCTCCCCCCGGGCGGCGGGGGAAACGACGATGGGCGTATTCGTCGCTGTTGCGGCGTTGGCTGTTCCCGTGCGGACGTTGGATGTGCCGACCTTGAGAGTGGGTTTGACGACGGCCACCGGCGGTTGCTCCTTGGAGGAGTCAGCGGCATGGCGCGGATGCAAGTGGCATCCGGTCAGCAGCAGGACGCCCATGCCGAGGCCGGTGCGCGCCGGTCTGGTGCGAAGGATTTCCGCGAGGAGACGGGTAAAAAAGATGCGTTTCAAAGGTGTTCGCCCGTTGAGGAGACCGCGAGGCACTTTCCAGAGGGGACACTTCGGCGATAAACGACGCGGTTGACCAGACAAATGTTTCTCCATTGACCTCCGCAGGGAACATGCGCTATTTTCGGATTCCTGCGAGACATGGGCTGATGTCCGCAGGCCGGAGAACTTTGGTGAGGTGGCTGAGTGGTCGAAAGCAAAGCTTTGCTAAAGCTTCGTAGCCTTTAAAGCTACCGAGGGTTCGAATCCCTCCCTCACCGTACCCATTGTCAGGCACTCGCGCTCAAGAGGAGCGAGGCGCTGACAACTTGCCCGGCGGTTGTTCACACCCGGTGGCCGTCCAAACCGAGGATCTTGCGGGCGGCGGCGGTGCCGGGGTTCGGCATGAGGCCATAGTACGCCGCTGGGACGGCGTCGTAGTTGGCCTTAATGTGGCCGACGCTTGTGCCCAACTCCTCCGCGACTTGGCCCGCATTGCCGACCTCCGCCATCCGGTGGGTGGCGCTGTGCCGACGCACCCGCCGGATCGTGGCCTACACGCTCGGGGACCGCGGCGAGCGGGGCGCGCGAGAGTTGCGCGCGACCCTTCCCGCCGATAATCGCTGCGGTGCCACGCGCGGCGACCCGTGGACGCCCTACGCCGCCGCCTTCCCGGCCCGCGCGCACCGCTTCTGCGGCAAGGAGCAGGGCGAGACCTGCCACGTGGAGCGCTGGTTTGGCACGCTGCGCGCGCGGGTGGGCCGCCTGGTGCGCCGCGCCTACTCCTTCTTCAAGTGCCCGGCGCGCCACCTCGACGCCATCCACTGCTTCATCGCCACCCACAACCTCACCGTCAAAGAGCAGGCAACACCCAGTTAAACACTAACACCTATCCAAGGTAGGGAAACACCCCATGGTGTCGGACGTATCCGTTGCCTATCTTTACGGTGCGGGGACAGCACCTTGGTCTTCCACGAGTCTTCGATTATTGGCGTGAGAACCGGCGGGCTGAAGTGGGAAGCGTTTTGGGAGAATTTCGTCGCGCGGTCCGCAAGGGACCATGCCGCCCTGCTGAAAACGTCGCTCCCCATATGAAATTAACTCCCCGGCGGCTGGCGCACCTTTATACCGCAGCGTTGGGAGACTACCTCAACCCATCGGCGCGCGCCAAGCTCGGTGCGGCGTTGGCGTGGGGCCGTTTGGCGGCCTCCGGCGGGTTGGACACCCCGGACCTCGAACGCATCCACCAGCGGGCGTTTGCCGGTTTGGTTTCTTCGGTGGCGTCAGCCAAGGCGCGGCTGGCCATGGCGCGCCGTGCGGAAAGTTTCTTTAAGGAAGCCAGCACGCCGCTTCGAGAAACGAGCGACGCCACGCGAGAGGTCGAGGGGATCAAGGAGCGGTTGCGCAACACGGAGGGACTTTTGTTCCGGCGGACGGCGGAGTTGGCTGCCAGTGAGGACCGGCTGCGAGCGGGCGCCGCGCGTTGCAAGCTCCTGGAGGACGCCCGCGAGGAGAGCGAGCGGCGGCGGCGCAACTGCCTGGCCCAATCGCTCGCGCTCCAGAAGCGGCTGCGACGATTGACGCGCCAGGTGTTGCGCTCGCAGGAGGATGAACGCGCGGAGGTGAGCGGCAAATTGCGGGACGAGATCGCGCAAGCGCTGCTGGGCATCAAGACCTGGCTACTGCTCCTGAAAACGGAGGCCGCGCGCAAGAGCAAAAATTTCCGGAATGAGATTGCCGGAACCCAGCGGCGGGTGGCAACATCGGCGGGGCGCGTCAGCCGCCTCGCCAGCGTACTTGAAGACGTATGAAGAGCGCGACGTCCGAACTTTCCGCACGCTACCAACTCGCCTTGGGGAGCTATGTGACCGGCGGCGCGCACGCCAACCTGAAGCCCGCGCGAACGTTGGGCGGCGAGTTCCTGGCCGCGGGCGTGACGCCCGCCAATCTGGCGGCCCTGCACGAGGCGACCGTTGTCACCGGGCTTTTGCCGAGGTGCCCGGCGAGGGGGCGCGGCGCGCTGATCCGGCGGGCGGGCGCGTTCTTCGCCGCCGCCAGCAACCCGGGCGGCGGGTCGGCGAAACGCGCCCCGCTTGAGGCGGTCGCGGCCCGGTTGAGCGGCCGCGCGGTGGAACTCCTCGCCGCCAATGCCGCGCTCGCCCTGGAAGCCGTCGGCCACCAGGCGGCGAAAGATGCCTTCAATAAGCGCGAGGCCCACTTCGCGCGGGTCCTGAAACAATCGGACGTCCTTCAGGACCAGTTGCGGCGGTTGTCCCGCCAGATCCTGGCCGCGCAGGAGGAGGAGCGCAAGGCCATCAGCCGCGAGTTGCACGACATCGTGGCGCAGATGCTCACGGGCATCAATATCCGCCTGGCTACTCTGAAAAAGGAGGCCGCGAAGGACGCGCGGAGTTTGGCCCGCGCGATCGCCCGCACCCAGCGGCTGGTCCAGCGTTCCGTGGATGTCGTGCATCGCTTCGCGCGCGAACTGCGCCCGGCGGTGCTGGACGACCTGGGCCTGATCCCGGCGCTGCACTCCTTCCTCAAGCATTTCACCGCGCGGACGGGCGTGCGCACGAGCCTCACGGCTTTCGCGGGTGTGGAGGCGTTGAGCATGGCGCGGCGCACGGTGCTGTTCCGGGTCGCGCAGGAGGCGTTGACGAACGTGGCGCGCCACGCCGAGGCCAGCCGGGTGGATGTGCGCATCCTGAAAGCCGCCGAGGGCGGCGTTTGCATGAAAATCCACGACGACGGAAAATCCTTCCAGTCGCAGGACGTCCTCCTGGCGCGCGGGAGGGGCCGCCGCCTGGGCCTGCTCGGCATGCGGGAGCGGCTGGAGATGGTCGGGGGCAGCCTGGCCATCGAGTCCGCGCCCGGCGAGGGCACGCTCATCCTGGCGCGAATCCCCGGTGGCAAGACCGGCGCGGCGAGGCCCGACCGCCCGCCGTCGGGACGCGCGACGTCCACCCCCTAAACCCGTATGAAGAAGATCACCGTGCTCCTGGTCGAAGACCACATGATCGTGCGGGAGGGCATCCGCAAGCTCCTGGAGCTGGACGCCGGCCTCGCGGTGGTCGGCGAGGCCCGGGAGGGCCGGCAGGCGGTCGAACTGGCCAGTGCAACTGCGGCCCGACGTGGTGTTGATGGACATCGCCATGCCGCGCCTCAACGGCTTCGAGGCGACCCGCCAGGTGCTCAGAGCCCTGCCGGAAACCCGCGTGCTCATCCTTTCCGCCCACAGCGACGACGCCTACATCAAGAACGCCGCCGAAGCGGGCGCGGCGGGGTTTCTGCTCAAGCAAACCTCGGCCCACGAAGTGTGCCGGGCGATCCGGGGGGTGCATCAGGGGCGGACGTTTTTCACCGCCTCGGTTTCCACGCGGCTGAAACGGCTCCGCCGGCCCGGACCCGGCGGCGGGACGGGCAAGCTCGCGAAAAAAGCCGCGCAACTCACCTCGCGCGAGTTGGAGGTGCTGCAACTCATCGCCGAGGGCAGGACCAACAAGGAGACGGCGGCGGAACTCGGCATCAGCATCAAGACCGTCGAGAAACACCGCGAGCACCTGACGGTGAAGCTCGACATCCGTGACACGGCGGGCCTGACGCGCTACGCCATCGGCGCGGGCATCATCGAGAGCAGCGTGCAGTTGACGATCATCTGAGGAACGGCGGCGACTCCCCCCGCGGGCGCGGGCGTCGGCATGGGTGGAACACCTGATGGCGCCCGCCTCCTTTCAGGGCCGATGCTCAAGGCGTCGGGGGCAAACCCCAACGCCTTATGTTAAGAAGCATCAAACAACTCTACGGCGACAAACTCGCCGCCAGCGACGGCGACATCGGCCACATCAAGGATTTCTACTTCGACGACGCCCTTTGGGTGGTGCGCTACGTCGTGGTCGATACCGGCGACTGGTTGCCGGGACGCCTGGTGCTGATCTCGCCCCACGCCTTTGAAAACTTCTACCATGACGGCGGCAGCCGCCGCGTGTCGCTGACGCGTCGGCAGATCGAGGACAGCCCCTCCATCGAAACGCATAAACCCGTCTCGCGGCAGTACGAGGAGGAATATTACTGCTACTACGGTTACCCCAACTATTGGGACGGCGGCGGCATGTGGGGCATGGGCGGCCTGCCCGTGGTGATGCCGACGCCTTTTCACGCGGTCAAACCGACCGGCGCGGGGAGTCACGGCCATGATTTGGGCAACCCGCGACCTGCGTAGCGCCCGGGCCGTGGCCGGGTACGAAATCCGATGCGCCGACGGCTCAACGCTGGGCCATGTCACGGACTTCTTCGTCCACGACCAAAGCTGGGCGGTCTGCCTTCTGGTCGTTCAGACGGGTCACTGGTACGCCGGCAAGGAAATAATCATCCCCTCCGCCAAAGTTAAAAGCATCAACTACCCCGACGCCACGGTGTCGGTGAGCCTTGACGAAGGAGGCGATCCTCGCCGCGCCGGAGTTGCACGCGCCACCGTGGGCGTTTGAGGTGTCGTCGAAAGTCGCCGCCTGACCGAACGCGCCATCCGGACGGAGCACCTCCAAGCAACGTGAGCGTCACACCGAAAGCCTATCTGGTGAGCGGCGGGATCGGTTCCCTGGCCGCGGCCGCCTTTCTGATCCGCGATGGCGGTCTCCGCGATTCCGACATCTCGATCTTTGAGGCGGGCCGCCTCCCGGGCGGGAGTCTGGACCGGATGCCTTGCATCACCAACCTTTTCATGCCTCGGATGCCCGGCGACCCTCCGTCGCCGGTCCCCGCCGGGTCGCGCAACCTCGCGATTGTCAGCCAGTTCGTCGAGATACCGGACGACGTGGTGTTCACGGTCGAGTACTCCGTGCGGGCGGCCCAGATGGCGGTTTACCAGTTGCTCGGCATCCGGTGGGCGATCCCTCCGGTGACTCCGCACGACAAGTCACTGGGCACGCGGTTGGAGGCTTTGCTGAAAGCGTTCGCCTGGCTTCGCGGGAAGCTCCGTCGGAAACCCACCGCGTTACATATTCTAACAACGCCAAGCTTCATGAAACATCCGCCAGTATTCGTCCTCCTCGCCCTCGCCGCTCTGGCGGGTTTGTCGCTCAACGCGCCCGCCGCCACATCCAACAGCATCACCAAAGGCCAACCGGTCGCGCCGTTCACGCCTCAATTTAAGCCGGGCGAATACGTGTGGCGTCCGGAGGTTTCCCCGGCGGGTCCGGTGGTGATCATCATCAGCCTGCCCGAGCAGATCCTCTACGTTTACCGCAACGGGGTGAGGATCGGTCGAACCTCCGTTAGCTCCGGCAAGGCCGGGCACCGCACGCCCACGGGTGTTTTCACCATCCTGGAAAAGAACAGGGAACACGTCTCCAGCATCTACCGGGGCGCGTCGATGCCCTTCATGGAACGGCTGACGTGGGGCGGCGTCGCGATGCACGCGGGCAACCTGCCCGGCTACCCCGCCGCGCACGGCTGCGTGCGGATGCCGCTGGATTTCGCGCAGGGAACTTTACACCGTCACGGGCCGGGGGACGACGGTCATCATCACCGACGGCAAGGCCGCGCCCGGACGGAACGCCGCGCCCGGCCTGCTCTTCGCCGAGGGAACCGGCGGCGCGGCCCCGGCGGGCGACGCCTTCCTGAAACCGGACAAGGCCCCGGCGGGTCCGCTCTCGATCATCGTGAGCGGCGCGGACGGCGCGGTCTATGTTTACCGCGAGGGCGTTGAGATTGGCCGCGCGCCGGTGGGCGGGTTGCGCGGCTTCCGGGGTTCCTACGTCTATTCGGCCCTCGCCGACGTGGACGCCGAAGGGCGGCGCGACTGGCTCTCGACGGCGACCGTGGCGGGCGGACGCCCGCCGAACATCAAGGACGTGGTGAAGCAAGCGAAGGTGGACCCCGGGTTCCTCGCCGGACTGCGGAGCCTGGTCACACCCGGGACCAACCTCGTCCTGACGGACGCGCCCGTGGCCGCCAGCACCAGGAGCGCGCCGGGTTTTGCCATTCTTACGACGGCGCCACAGCCGTAGAACCCGGGCGAAGGTTGGCCGGGTGGCGCAACCCGGCCTACGGGATGATCACCACGCTGCCTTCCGCCGTTTCGTTCCTCACGGCCTCGACCGCCGCGTTCGCCTCGTCCAGGGGGAACAACGTCGCGCGCGGGCGAATCCCGATTTCATCGGCCAGCTTGAGAAAGTCGCGCGCGTCCTCGCGGGTGGAGTTCGCCACGCTGCGGATTTGACGCTCGCCCCACAGGAGCCGGTCGTAGTCGAAGGCGGGCATTTGGTCCAGGTGGATCGCGTTGATGGCCAGCACCCCCGCCTTGCGCAGGCTCGCCAGCGCGTTAAGCACGACCGCCCCGCTCGGCGCGAAGGTGATCGCGCGGTCCAACGCCACCGGCGGGCGCTCCTTCTCGGAACCAACCCAGACCGCGCCGAGCGAGGCCGCCGACTTGCGGTGTTGTTCGCCCCGCGTCGAAACATGGACCTCGCAGCCCCAGGAGCGCAGAACCGCGATGGCAAGGCTCGCCGAGGACCCGAAACCGAAGAGACCCACGCGCTCCCCCCGCTCGACCCCGGCGACACGCAGGCTGCGGAAGCCGATAACACCCGCGCAGAGCAGCGGCGCGACCGTCGCCGCGTCCAACCCGCCGGGCAGCGGGAAAACAAAGTCCGCGCGCGCGACGGCGTACTCGGCGTAGCCCCCGTGGATGGTGTACCCCGTGAAGGTGGGTCGGTCGCACAGATTTTCCAGTCCGCGCCGACAATACGGGCAGTCGCCGTCGGCTCCGCCCAGCCAGGACACACCCACCTTCGCGCCGCGCGGCAGGTCGGCGCCCGCGCTCTCGACCACCTCGCCGACGATCTGGTGCCCGGGGATCAGATCGGGCCGGAGCGCGGGCAGTTCGCCGTCGATGATGTGCAAATCCGTGCGGCATACCCCGCAGGCGAGGACGCGCAGCAGCACCTGGCCGGGCGCGACGCGGGGTCGCGCGACCTCGCCGATCTCCAGGGGCGGACCCGGCGCGGAACGCGTCGATTTGAGAAGGGCGGCTTTCATGCGGACTTCGGCGGGCGCATCCTAACGACTTCTACCCGCCGGGTCAAACCCCAATCCCGGGGGCGGGATTGGGGCGCGGTAGGGTTACACCTTATGGCGGTGGGCTGGTGTCGAACTATCCTCCCGTCGTTCGCTTCGCCCCGGGCAAACCCTTCGGCGTTGGCCCGGGGCTTTCGCCCGGGATGGTTGGAACGGCGCGACAGGCCGACTAACAAATACTCGCGACCATCCAATCCATCCACATGTCAACCCAACCGCGCAAGGTCGATCTCCTGACAGTCCCGCCCCCGTCAACCCGCTTTGTCGGCGTCGCCGCCGACCACGCGGGTTACGAGTTGAAGAATTTCCTCGTCCGGATGCTGCGGGAGGACGGTTACGAAGTGCGGGACTTCGGCGCGGGCGAACCGAGGCCGGAGGACGACTACCCGGATTTTGTCGTGCCGCTGGCCCATGCCGTCGCTTGCCGAGAGGTGGAGCGCGGCGTGGCGGTCTGCGGCAGCGGGGTGGGGGCGTCGGTCGCGGCCAACAAGGTGGCCGGGGCGCGGGCCTGCCTGATCCACGAGACTTTCTCCGCGCACCAGGGAGTCGAGGACGACGACCTGAACGTGATCTGCCTCGGCGGCCTG
Organism: uncultured bacterium; assembly: GCA_963795895.1. Taxonomy (GTDB): domain Bacteria; phylum Verrucomicrobiota; class Verrucomicrobiia; order Chthoniobacterales; family SZAS-18; genus CAWCJJ01. Next base: position 12,902 of record CAWCJJ010000032.1, on the reverse strand, counting down.
GTCGTTGGCCACGCCCTGGCCTGGGAACTGGTGCGCACCTTTCTCGACGCCCGTTTCACCGGCGGGGAGCGTCACCGCCGACGTCTGGCCAAGGTGGCGTACCTGGAAAACCAATGACGCCGCGGACGCCCGTTGGGCGCGAATTCGGCGACCGCGCTTGGAATCCTCGTGTTCGCGGGCCAATCGATGATCACCAAAACACCCATCTGGAGATGGTTTCCACCCGCCTGAAACGTCCATGACCACACCCGCCGCAATTCTCCTCGCCGCCGCGCTGCCGAGCCTGTCGCTTGCAGCGGATTCGGCGCGGTCCCAAACGCCCGCCCCGCCGTCCCTAACGATGAACGCGCCGCCCGCCGGGGTGACGGTGACCATCAAGGACCTCACGCCCCGCTTCCTCGACTTCTACGACGCGGCCACGCGCGAGAACGCCGCGCCGGACCGCCGCTGGGCCCTGTGGAAGGAGAAGTACGATTTCGCCGCCGTGCCGCCCACCCCCGAGGGCGACCGGATCGCCCGCGCCCTGCTCGACGCCGCCTGGCCGCGCTACCCCGGCGTGCTGGACCGCATCCGCGCCGGGGCCGCCGGCCTGACCCCCAACCCGGAGGAGGTCGCGCGCGACATCGCGAACCTGCTCCGCCCTGCGGGACCCGTGCGCGCGCGCCTGCTGGTCTATGTCGGCGGGCTGGAACCCAACGCCTTCACCACCGCCCAGGACGGCAAGGTCACCACGGCCATCCCCGTCGAGATGGACCCGGCGGCGCGCGCGATGATCATGACGCACGAGCTGACCCACGCCGTCCACATTGGCATGGGGAGTTTTGCGGGCGGCTGGCGGCGCACCATCGGCACGACCATCCTCACCGAGGGACTGGCCTGCCGCGTCACGCAAGCCCTCTTCCCGGGGCACCCGGAAGCGGACAGCATTGCGGCGCGGCCCGGCTGGCTTGCGGAGGCGTCCGCGCGGCGGGACGAAATCTTGCGCGGCATCCGCCCCTTCCTGGATTCCGACACCTCCGAGGACGTGATGCGTTTCACCATGGGAACGGGCGCGACGGGTCTGGAGCGCGAGGCGTACTACGCGGGCTGGCTGGTGGTGGGCCACTGGCTCGAGCACGGGCGGACGTTCGCGGAGATAGCCCGCATTCCTGAGAAGGAGATGCCGCGCGAGGTCGGGGCGGCTCTCGACGCGTTGCTTACGCGTTGAGCGCGTTCCATTTGGCGGAAACCGATTTTTCCGCTACTTCCGCAAGCCGCCGGCGCGTTGGATGACCCGGGCCACCAACGCGCGCGCGACGGGCACTTTGTAGGCGTTGTGTTTCAAGGCGCGCGTCCGCCAGGGCGAGGCGCGCGGCTTCCCGCAGGTTCGTTTCGTCCGCCCGTTTGCCGCGCAAAAAGTCTTCCGCCACCGTCAGCCGCCACGGCACCGGCGCGACCGCGTTGAGGGCCAGCCGCAGGTCGCGCACCACGTTGCCGGGACCGACGTTCACGCTCGCCGCCGCCGAGACCAACGCCCAGCCGGAATCCGCCTTCTCCGGGATTTGCAGGTACGCGCTTCGCCAGCCTTCCTCCTGCCGGGCCACGCTGACGCCGCCCACCCACTCGCCCGGTTCCAGCACCGTCTCGCGATAGGGGTCCTCGCTGGTCGGCAGCCGGAAGAACTTCGCGGTGGGAACCAGGCGCCAGCCCCCCTTGCCTTGAACCATGACCTGGCCGTCCAGCGCGAGCAGCGCGACGCCCAGGTTACTGGGACTGACCATCCGGCAGGGCGAATGCTCGCCGAAGATCGCCAGGTACTTGCTTTCGCCCGCGATGCCCAGGCAGGTGCTCCCGCCCCTCTTCAGGCAGACCGCGTCCGCTTGCTGGTAGTACGGGCAACGCGGCCGCTGGCAGAGGTTGCCGCCCACGGTTTGCGGGCCGCGGCCAGGTGGCGGGTCGGCGCGTTCGGCGGCCTCCGCCAGTGCCGCGCACCGGCCACGCACCTCGGCGGACTCCGCCACGTCGGCGACAGGGGTCGCCGCGCCGATGCGCAGCGCGCCGTCGGCCCCGGTTTGAATGCCCTGCCAGGCGGGAATCTTCCCCGGAGGCTCGCTGTCGTCACCGCGCGGCGCGCTGCCTTTGGGAGCGTCGAACCCAGTAGGCGCGGCGGGCGAGCTTCCGATGGCGAACCGCTCCAACGTGAGCCCCCGCGCGGCGGCGTCAACTTCCACGGTGAGGTGATTCATGAAGGCGGGAATCCGGCAAAAAGCGCCTTGGGGATAGTCGTGGTTGGTGGCCGGGAATTTGAACGTCTCGCGTCCGGTCCCAGCCGGCGGAGAACGACGAAACCATGGTCACACCCGCGCCAGGGCGGACCCGGCTTTGGCGATGGGAAGTTGGTGGTCTTCCAGCCGCTCGGGGTTGCTGTGGTCGATGACGTCCCGCGCTCGGATGGTTTCCTCGGGCGTGCCGTGGGCGACGACGACAAACTTGCCCGCCCGCAGGTCCGTCTCATACCGCGCGATGTGCTCCTCGGGAATGCCCAGACTCCACAGGGCGGCTCCGATTACGCCCAGACCCCCGGTCAGCACGGCGCCCGCGAGGGTCGCGCCGGTCACCAGCGCGCTTTCGAGGGCCGTGGCTTCCAGTATCCCGACGATGGTTCCGACGAGCGGTCCCGCGATGAGGAGAGGTCCGAAGCCCGGGACGATGAACAACGCGGAGCCAAACAACATCCCCCAGATCCCGCCCCAGAACGCTCCCCGGCCTCCCCAGCACTCCATGCGTTGCCCGAGTTGGTAGTAGCCGCGCGTTTGTGCGTGTTCCCGCTGGTCGCTCGCGACAATCGAAAGCTTTTTCATGTCGAAGCCGCATCGCCGCAACTCCTTGATGGCGGCTTCGGCTCCGGTGTGGGAGGCGTAGATCGCCACGACCGCGTTGTTGTCGTTCATTGAATTAGAGCCTGGTCGGGAGCGTTGGTTGGAGGAAGGGGAATGGCAGGTTAAACCCCGGAAAAATCCCGTGCTATCAGGTGTTTTACCCATGCCCGGACACCGGTGCTTACCCAGATCGAATCGCGGGATCAGGCCGCCCGGGCCGCTCTCGCCAGGCTCCCAAATCAGACATCACCCGGGGCGGAAACGCCGCCCGCAACGCGTTCAGAACCGCCAAAACATCAATCACCTCCTGGCAGATCGCGCCGTTGACCGGACTGAGGTGTCCGGAGGCCGCGAGCAGCATCCCGGCGACGCTCAGCGCCATCCCGCCCGCCGCGCTCTGGAGGGCGATGGCTCGCATCCTTCGGCTGATGTGCATAAACTCGTCCACCTTCTCCAGGGAACTATCCATGATGACGACGCCCGCGGCTTCCGTGGTCACGTCGCTGTTTTGCCCGATGGCCACGCCGACCGTGGCGGCCATCATCGCGGGCGCGTCGTTGATGCCGTCGCCCACGTAAAGCGTCCTGGTCGCCGTGGTTTCCCGGCGCACGCGGGCGAGCTTTTCCTCGGGGCTTTGTTGCGCGTGGATCTCGTTGATCCCCACCTGCTCCGCCAGGTAGCGAACCTCGGCCTCGCGGTCGCCCGACAGGATCATCACGCGCGCGAAGTGGTGCTTCGGTCGCAGGTGTTTGACGAAGGAGCGGCTCTCCTTCCGGGGCGCGTCACGAAAACGAAACGTGGCGGCGTAACGCCCGTCGATCACCACCACGCATTCCAGACCGGTGGCCACCGGCGGCAACTGGTCCGCGCCCGTGAATCCCTGCGTTGAGAATTTGGCGCGGCTCGTGATCAATAATTCTTTTCCCGCGACGGTGCCGCGCAAGCCCCGTCCGGGCTGCTCGCCCACTTCGGAGGCGGGCGGCGGCTCAATCCCTTCTTCCTTCGCCGCCGCGAGGATGGCTCGCGCCAGGGGATGCTTCGAGTACCGCTCCAGGCTGGCCGCGAGCGTGAGCACCTCCGTCCCTCCAAAGCCGGGGGCGGCGAGTTGTTCCGTCAACTTCGGCTCGCCGTAGGTGAGCGTTCCCGTCTTGTCGAAGATCGCCGTCCGGCACCCGGCGATTTGTTCCAGCACGACCGGACTTTTCACAATGATCGCCCGCCGGGCGCACAGGGAGATGGAACCGATGATGGCGACCGGGATGGCGATCAGCAGGGGGCAGGGCGTCGCGATCACCAGCACCGCCAGAAACCGAATGGCCTGGCCGCTGAAAACCCACGCGAGGACGGCGACCCCCACAGCCACCGGCGTGTAAATTGCTCCCAGTTGATCCCCCAGTCGCCGGAGTTGGGGTCGCTTTTCCTCGGACTCGCGCATGACCTCCATGATCTTCGCGTAGCGCGAGTCGCCGGCGCGTTTGCCCGCTTTGATCGTGAGGGCCGATTCCCCGTTGATCGCGCCCGAGATGACCGGCGAACCCGTGGCCTTCGTGATCTGAAACGGCTCGCCCGTGAGGTAGGATTCATCCATCAGGCCGTGGCCCTCGACCACCACGCCATCGACCGGACAAATGTCGTGCGGATACACCACGAGGGTGTCGCCCACCGCGACGGCTTCCAGCGTCACGTCCACGATTTCCGCGCCTTGTTTCCGGTGGGCGACGGAAGGCATCCGCTTCGCCAAAGCTGCCAGCACCGACGACGCGCTGCGCAACGCGTAGTTCTCCAACGCCTCGCCCCCGGCCAGCATCAGGACCACGATCAAACCCGCCAGATATTCTCCGAGGACCAGCGAGGTGACGATGGAGATGCCCGCCAGCAGATCGGAACCGAATTGCCGTCTTGCGAGCTTCCCCAACAACTCTCCGAGCAGGGGCAAGGCCCCGAGAACCAGCCCCGCCAACAGCGGGATTTGGAACGCGGACGGGTCCGCGCCCAGGCTGAAACGGAGAACGAGATGCAGGCCGATGGCCACGACCAACAGCGCCGCGATGACCAGCGACCGGCGGCTCCAAAGCGCGCCCAGCGTCTTCCGCAACCGACCGGGCGGCGCCGGTCCCGCCACCTTCGGCTGAATGGGAACGGGCGCGGGTTCGGAGGCGATGTTCATCGGCGGGTGGCGCGTCCCCAATCCCGTGTTCCACTCCGCCGTCCGGTTACCCGAGGTTGTGGTACTCCTCGCGCCGCACACTGTACGCGGGCGCCGCCAGGAGCGCCTCCCGGGTGACGCTGACAAACACTTTCGATTCCTCGTAACTGACGCGCTCGATGTCCTTTGGCGCGATGGCGATCTCCTTCCCCGAAAACCAGCCGCCGGTCTCGACCACCAGGTGGCGAATCCGCCAGCTATCCTCGTCGATGACAAAGTCGGTGACGTGTCCGATCACCCCGTCATGGGTTTGGACCTCGTGGCCGCGGACGGAACGGGTGCCGCGCAGGTGGGGATCCGCCGGAATCCGCGGATGGTCCACCGCCACGCCCTGCATCTTCGGCAGGTACTCCAGCGTCGGGGTCACCGGGAAACCACCCACCCCCCAGATGCCGCCGCCCTCCCAATAGGACGGCAGTGCGTAATACTGGTAGTGCTCCTCCTCGTATTGTCGCGAGACCGGTTTGTGCCAATCGATGGAGGGACTCTCCTGAATCTGCCGCTTCGTGAGGTTCACCGGCAGACAGTCGCCTTGCAGAAAAAAGTTTCCGAAAGCGTGCGGCGAAATTAACACCTTTCGTCCCGGCAGCCAGTCGCCGGTATCGACGACCACGTAACGAATCACCCAGTCCCGGTCGTCGAAGTAGAAGTCCTTCACGTGGCCGATCTCGCCATCCGACGCCCCGAGCTTGTCCCCGTACAGTTGTTTGATGTTTCGGACCATGGTTAAACCTTTCTTGTGCGACCCTGTTGCTTGAACTTGGACGCGCGCCATCGGCGGCGGCGGATTCCGCCGGCCCCGCAAGGAAACGGCGGGTGGGAGAGGAATCGGTTACACGCCCGCCAGTTGCGCCTCGCCCCTCGGGCAAAGCACGTGCTCCACGTACTGCTCCGGGTTGGTGCGGTTGATGATCTCGCGGGCGCGGACCGTTTCCGCCGACGTGCCGTGGGCGACGACCACAAACTTGCCCGTGCCCAAATCCGTCTCGTATCGCAGGATACTGTCCTCGGGGATGCCCAGGCTCCACATGGCCGCGCCGATCACACTCATCCCTCCGACCACCGCCGCGCCCTCCAGCGCGCCGACGATCCAGCCGACGAGCGGACCGGCCACCAGGAAAGGACCGACGCCCGGAACCAAGAAAAACGCCGAACCGTAGAGCATTCCCCAAAGTCCTCCCCAGAACGCCCCGGTGACACCCCAGGATTGCATCCGTTCCCCGGTGTTGTAATAGCCCACGACGTGTTCGTCCGACTGGAAGTCGCGGGCGACGATGGAAAGTTTTCTCATGTCAAAACCGGAGTGTTGAAGCTCTTTGACGGCGGCCTCGGCTTCGGTGTGGGTGCCGTAGATCGCGACGTTGGCGTTGTCGTTGCTGGTGATCTTCATGACTGGTTCTTTTGGTTCGTTGGACTGATTGGGAATGGCAGACTCGACCCCGCGTCCGCCCGCCGCCATGGGGTGTTCAACCCATAGCCGGAACGGTAATTGTGTCCCAGGATGACGCCGTGCCGGAGGTCCGAAGGGATCGCCCGTCCGCGCTTCCCTTCATGAAGATCGACCTTCCAGCCTTCCGCGTTCCCGCCGGGAAACCGCTCGCACTTAAGGACTGGAAGACCGACGTCGGCCCGCTGTACGCCTCGGAGGACGAGTACCGGGAGACCCTCGACGCGGATGTCCGGGAACTGGCCGGCCTCCAGCGGCTGCTCGCCGCCGCCAACACCCACGCGGTGCTCCTCATCTTCCAAGCCACCGACGTGGCCGGGAAGGACGGCGCGATTAGCCACCTGCTCACCGGCGTCAACCCGGCGGGTTGCGAAGTTCATGGTTTCAGGCAACCAAGCGCGGAGGAACTCGAGCATGACTTCCTCTGGCGCACGACCCGCCACCTCCCGCCGCGCGGGCGCATCGGGGTTTTCAACCGCTCCTACTACGAGGAGGTGATTGCCACGCGCGTCCACCCGGATCTGCTGCGCCACGAGGGGTTGCCCGCCGAACTGGCTTCCGCGAAGACCCTCTGGAAGGGCCGCTACCGCTCCATCGTCGATCTGGAAAGCCACCTTCACCGCAACGGCACCAAGGTCGTCAAATTCTTCCTGCACGTCTCGAAGGAGGAGCAGCGTCGGCGCTTCCTGGCGCGCCTCGACACGCCGGACAAAAACTGGAAGTTCAACCCGTCTGACCTCGCCGAGCGGGCTTCGTGGAACCGTTACGTCAAGGCGTGCGAGGATTGCCTGCCGGCCACCAGCGTGCGGACGGCCCCCTGGCACGTCGTCCCGGCCGACGACAAGCGCAACGCGCGGCTGATCATCGCGCGCATCGTCGTCGAGGCGTTGCGCGGCTTGCGCCTGCGCTATCCCACCCTGACCCCGGCGCGGCGGAACCAACTCCGCGCCCTGTGCCAATGAGCGGCCCGCGCCAACCAAGCCAAGCGGTCAGCGAGAAGAATTCCAAAAACTGGGTCAGCATCCAAGAAATCATCGTAAACACACTCGAGTCGAACTTTACGGAACATCCCGACCTGGCGCGCGTTTACCTCGTCCGCCACGGGGAAACCAGTTGGTCGTTGAGCGGGCAGCACACCGCCCGGACGGACTTGCCGCTAACGGAGCACGGCGGACTCAAATCCTGGCGGCTGGGGTAGCACAGGAACGCTCCGCGCGCGTGCCGTCGGGGAGTAACACCTGGCGGACGGCGGAGCTCCCGACCGGCTCCGAACAAGCCATGTTATTCAGAAGCCGTGGTCGGGTCCGCAAGGCGACGGAATACCCCGACCAAAAGGTCCAAAGCCACGGAGTGGCGTCACCCCGGCGATGAAGAGTGGCACCGTGTCTGGCCGACTGCATCGCGAATGGCTCGACCGTTTTGGCGCGCATGCGGAAGCTCTTCGTGTTCCCCCGGGGCGACGCCACTACGTGGCTGAGACGCCATCTATCCAAAACCTCCACGGCTCTTTGGTTGGCTGAGTTTGCGCACCTGCGCAAGCAATTCTAGGGCCGGCACGCGTGGGCGAGAGGGTACTTCTGCTGCAGCGGCCGCAATGTGACCGACGAGGTGATCGCCAAGTACATCGAGGAGCAGAACGAGGACAAGGACGATGAATTCAAAGTGGAGGGTGCAAATTGAGAAGTGGCTTCAGCCGCAAGCCGAAGCCACCGCCTTTAGGCGGTTGGAGAATTCACCCACGATTGATGAATCCAGGTCCAGAGTTCGAGTTCCGCCAATCTGAGGATAAACTGGCAGTCGAGTTCAACGATTTCCCTGCCGCCAAAAAATCTGAGCCGAATCTCACTGTTCAAACCCCCGTTCGTTCACCCGCCAACTCGGGTTGGTGGCCGCCCCCGTCCTGCATCTGCTTTTGGCAGGTGCCGTGCCGCTTGAGTTCTTCGCAGGTCGCCTCGATGCGCGTCGTCTTCATCGTGGGCGAAAAACCCAGGCGCTGGGTGATGCAATTTTCGAGGATTTCCATGTGCGGATCCTCGAATTCGACGATGCGGTTGCAGTCCGTGCAAATGAGGTGGTTGTGATGGGGCCGGTCGATGAAATTCGGATCGTAGTAAGCCTGATCCTTGCCGAAATCCATCTCGCGCAACACCCCACTCGCCACCAGCAGGGGCAATGTCCGGTACACGGTCGCGCGCGAAACCGACGACTCGATCACCCGGGCGCGCACCAGCAGTTCCTCGGCGGTGAAATGCTCCTTGCTGCTGAAAGTCGCCTCGATGATGGCATCCCGCTGCACGGTGCGGCGCATTCCCTTGTACTCAAGGAAATCGTACACGATCTGACGCACCGCCGGGTCCATCTCACCAGTATAACGACCCCGCTCAGCCGCCGCAAGGCATGAAAGCGCCTGTCTACCCGCCTTTGACTAAGGCGGCATACCATAAACACGGCCAACCCACTACTTCAATAAGGCAATGGTCGCAGGTAGTAGGCTCCCATCGCCCGCGCCAAATCAAAACCCGTGGCAGCCGGTGCCGTCCGGGCGGCGGGTTCCATCGGGAAAGCATCCATATTCTTGCCACCCGACGCGGAAACGGCGGTAGCCGTCCCCTTTTTGCGCGATCCGAGTCGGCGCCGGTCTTTTTCCTCCCGCAACTGGGCGGCCTTGACGGCGTGCCGCGTCTTGCCGTGTGCGCGGGCCTCCAGTTCCTCGACCAGCAAGCGCCGGGCGATGAACCGGTTGATGCCTTGGCTGCGTTCGCGCTGGCAGCGCACCCGCACACCCGTGGGCCGGTGCAGCAAGGAGACGCCGACTGAGCGTCTTGTTCGTTTTTTGCCCTCCCGGACCCGATGCCCGGAAGTAGCTTTCGTCGATCTCTGTTTCCATGAGCTGGAGCTGACGCATCCGCTCGTTTAAGTTCGCCTGTTTCTGCTCCGAAACGGGGAATCTCAGCATAGAGAAAAGCGGGCCGCTCCGCCGCGGCGCGCAAAGATGGGGTAGGGGGTGAGGTGTAACCATCAATATGTGGTGTGAGCACAATCCTAGACTCCGCGCTCGGATATGACAAGCTTTTCCACGTCAAAACATAGAGAAAATTTTCGCGTCCCCAAACGGACGGGCGGTTTCTTTGTGCGCCGCCGGATTGCGGCTATATTGTCCCGCGTCGAATCGACAACCAGCATTTATGACAACTGAATTGAAAGTGGGAGACCCCGCGCCGATTTTGAGGCGACGGCTCTGGGCGGCGCTTACGGCACCGGGCAGCCGTGCAGTCTGGCGGATTTTGCCGGCAAATACCTCATCCTCTACTTCTATCCCAAGGACGACACGCCGGGCTGCACCGTCGCAGGCGTGCGGCGTGCGCGACCGCTGGCCGGATTTCCAGGACAAGGACGCCGTTCTTTTCGGCATCAGCACCGACTCGCTCGCGAGCCACGAGGCGTTCATTGACAAAGCACGGCCTGCCTTTTCCGCTGCTCAGTGACGAAATCGGCAAGATGGTGCGCGACTACGGCGTATGGGTGGAGAAGAACTTCAACGGCAAGACCTCGATGGGCACCGAGCGGTCCACTTTCGTCATCGCCCCCGACGGTCGGATCGGCGCGATCTTCCGGCGGGTGAAACCCGAGGAGCATGTCGAGCAGGTGCTGGCGTCAGCGATTAGTCGCAAGGCGTGAACTCGGAAACCGGAACGCGCGACCCGGAGACGACCCTGTATGGAAGCCAAAAACTCATTTCTGCAGATGTTCGAGAAGCTGGAAGGCTTTGTCGGCAAACTGCCGGGCGGCTTGCAAAAGCCGATCCTGCACGAGATCACGCCGCTGAAGGACCTGTTCCTGCGCCAGCGCGCGCCGCGCTTCGTGCTCGCGGGCGACCCGGCGGTGGGTTCCGCCGGTTTGTTCAACGCGATTTTCAGCGCGCCCGGTCGCGCCGTTTGCCCAGGGGCCGCAGACCGACGCCGTCCCGCCGGCCGCCGGCTGGCAGGATTTTTCGCACGGTGGCCACGGCGTCCTGCGCCTGCTCGATTGCCGCGCCGCTGCTCCGCCGAGCCCCTGGCGCGACGCGACCCAGCTCGCCCTGACGGCCGAACAGCCGGACATGTTTCTTTTCCTGACGGCTTTCCCCGGACTCGCCGAGGGCGCGGCCCGGCTGTCCGCCGATCTGGACCGGCTGGAGTCGCTGCTGGAACTTTCCGCGCGCGCCCATCGCGCAAAATCCGAGCGTCTTCGGATTGGTGGTCAGCCACGGCGAATGGCAGAGTCCCGCTGCGGCGATGGAATCCGCCCGGGTCTGGCTGCACGCGGCCCTGATTTCCCGCGCCGAAGATCGCGCCGCGTCTCGCGCCCGCCGCTCGGAGTCGGCACGTTCATGCGCTTCCGACTCGACGGCACGTTTCGACCCCGAGAGCGACCGGCGGCGCAACGTCGGCGAATTGGTCCACCGCCTCGTCGCGGAGCTGCCCAACGAGGCGCGGCTCGAAATGGCCCGCCTCTCCGGCGCGCGCGAGGCGCAGGCCCGGATCGCGCAAACGCTGGTGAAATCCGTCAGCGCGGTCTGCGGTGCCCTCGGCGCGCAACCCATCCCGCTGGCCGACCTGCCTTTTCTGCTGACCTTCCAGGTCTCCATGGTCGCGGGGATCATCTACATCAGCGGCCAAAACATGAGCGCGAAACTCGCCACCGAGTTTCTCGGCACGATGGGCATCAATATCGGCGTCGGACTGGCCCTGCGCGAGGGCGCGCGGGCCGCCGCGCGGGCCGCCGCCAAGCTGCTCCTGCCGGGCATTGGCAACGCCGTTAGTGGCCTGGTCGCCGCCGGCGGCACGTACGCCATCGGACGCGCCGCCACCGGCGTACTTCATCGAGGGCTACAGCCTGCCCGACGCGCGTCTGCTCCTCAAACGCGAGTCGCGTCTGGACCGGAGCCTCGGCGGATTGTTCGGGCGTCGCGGCAAGACCCTGCCCCCGCCGTCCGCCGTCCGCCCCGACCACGACGCCGGCGATTCTTCCCGCTCGTTAGACGGTGAAGCTTTCCGCCATCCGCGCGGCTCTCGACGAGCTGCAACTCACCCCGTCGAAGACGCTCGGCCAGAATTTCCTCCACGACCAGAACCTCGCGCGCTGGATCGTGGCCCAGCTCGATTCCAAACCGGGCGACCATCTGGTGGAAATCGGCCCCGGCCTGGGTGCCCTCACCGGCGCGGCCCTGGAAACCGGCGCGCGCCTGACCGTTCTGGAGAAAGACACGCGGCTGGCGAGTTTTCTGCGCGAACGGTTCGCCGGGGAGGAACGGTTGCGCGTCGAACACACGGACGCGCTGGATTTCGATGTGCGCTCGCTCTGGCCGTGCCAACCCGTGAAGGTGTTCGGTAACCTCCCGTACTACATTTCGACGCCGCTCTTGTTTCACTTCGCCTCCCCGGCGTCACCGGCGGAACGGGCGGTGTTTCTACTTCAGCGCGAACTGGCCGAACGCCTCGCCGCCACGGCACCCGGCACCAAGGATTACGGCATCCTGAGCATCGTGGTCGGACGACGCTGGCGGGTAAAGCTGTTGCGTGTCCTGCCCGCAAGCGTGTTCCTGCCCGAGCCGAAAGTGGATTCCGCCTTGATCTCGCTCACCCCGCGACCAGCCGGGGAACTGCCGCCGTGTGACGCGCAAACCTTCGAGGAAATCGTGCGCGCCGGGTTCTCCCAACGCCGCAAGCAACTTCGCAAACTGCTGCCCGAACCTTGTGCGATGCGGGTTCCTGGCCGGAGATCGCCGCGCGTCTCGGCGTTCCCGAAACGGCGCGGGGCGAAGAACTCACTCTCTTGCAATGGATCGCCCTGGCGAACCTCATCCGTCCGGTCGAACCCGGCGCCGCGCAGAACGCCGACGCCGAGCGGTTCGACGTGGTGGACGCGGCGGACCGGGTCGTCGGCGTGGAAACCCGCGCCGTGGTCCACGCGAATGGACTGCGCCATCGGGCGGTGCATATTTTCGTGTTCAACGCGCGCGGCGAGCTTTTCCTCCAGAAACGTTCGCCCTGGAAGGACAAGCACCCCGGCAAGTGGGATTCCAGCGCCGCCGGACACCTGGATAGCGGCGAGGATTACGCGCGAGCCGCCGCGCGCGAATTGGTCGAGGAACTGGGCATCCAGAACGATCCGCCCGCGTTGCGTGAAGTCGGCGCGTTGTCGGCGAGCGAGGAAACAGGCTGGGAGTTTATCCGCATCTACCGGGCGGAACACGAAGGACCGTTCCGCTGGCCCTCCGCCGAGATTGAATGGGGAGGTTTTTTCCCCCGCGAGGTGGTGCGCACTTGGATTGACAACCGCCCGGCCGATTTCGCCCCGGGCTTTCTCGAATGCTGGCGCACCGTGTTTCCACAGCCGTCTGTATAATACA
>CAWCJJ010000031.1:0-32806 GCA_963795895.1 uncultured bacterium | reverse complement strand
CCCCGAGTCGCGATCAAGCCGCGCAATCAATTTTTCTACAATTGCTAATGGGATTCACCTTTGTATAATCCCATTGTATGAAGACACAACTTACGGTTGACGCTGGTGGGCGCGTCCTCATCCCAAAAGAACTGCGGGACCGGCTCGGGCTCGGGCCGGGCGACGTGCTGGAACTCTCGGAGGCGACCGAACAGATCATCCTCACGCCGGCGCGCCAAACGATGCCGTTGGAAAAGCGGCATGGCTTTTGGGTTTACACCGGCCAGACGACAGCCGAAGGAGAAAAGATCGTCGAGACGCTGATCGCCGACGATCGCGAAGCCCGCGGCGTGTCATTGATTGCGGGTGGGATGTCGGGAAAGGCAAAAGGTTAGTGAAGGCATTCTTCGACAGTTCCGTGTTGGTGGCCGCTTTTTACAGAGAGCACGTCCACCATGAAGCCAGTCTCGCCATCATCCGAACAGCCACCAAAAGGACGGCGTTCTGCGCGGCCCACACGCTGGCGGAAATTTATTCGGTGATGACCCGGCTGCCGGTGCGTCCTCGCATTAGCCCAAGCCAAGGGCTGCTTTTCATCGAGTCGATCCGGGAACGGTTTACCAACGTCGCGCTAAACGACCGCGAGTACTTTGAGGTGATCGCATCGGCGGCTGAGCGGGGCATCGCTGGTGGAAAAATTTACGACGCGTTAATCTTGCGCTGCGCGGAGAAAGTGAAGGCGGAGGCTATCTACACGTGGAACCTGGCGGACTTCCGCCAGCTTGCCACCCCTGAACTGATCAGCCACCTCCGCACTCCTTGAAGCCGTGGGTCGGACTTCTCATACCAACCTTCCTCCTTGCTTGGTCTGTCAGCCCAGCGCGCCTGCGGCGGCGCCCACGCGTTCGCGCGCGGCTGTTGGTGAAACTGCGGATCACCGAGCCGGGTTTGCCGCGCTCCTTCCGCGTGCCGGGTCCGACTTGGGTGGCCATCGCCCTGGGTCTGGGGCCGGCGCTGCTGGTGGTGTTCGCGTTGTGGGTGGCCCGCGCCGAACGCGTGGGGCCGTTCCCGGCGGTGGTGTTTTCCCTGGGGATCGCCGCCGTCGGCGCGCCGTTGTACTGGCTGGCGAAGTGGCGGCTCGGGCAGCGTTAGGGGGACGGAGGATGGCATTGCCTCTTTCAATCTGAAAGGTGTCGCCCCCTTCCAAACCCGTTCCGGGTTGGGGAAAGGACTCCACCACCCTCACCGGCCGCCCGCCGCCGCCAACCGCAATATTTCCGCTTCAGCCAACTGCTCGGCGGTGATCAGCGAGCGAGTCGCAGCCAGGCTTTCCACCTGCCCGGAGCGAATCACAAAAAACTGCCCCGTTTCCAGTCCCGGCAGCTTCGCGGCGATGTCCGTGCGTGCTTCCTTGAGCATCGGGCGCATCTTGTTGAGCGCGGTGTCTTCCTTTACCCGGCCCACCAGCCAGTTGCGCACGTTCTCGCGGCACTTGTAGTCGAAATCACCCGGGCTCTGGCTGGCCAGCATGATTCCCAGGCCCGCCGAACGCCAGCGCCGCAGGGCATTTTCCATCGGTTCCTTGGTGACCGGTTTGCCGATGGCGGGTAGATACAGGTCCGCCTCGTCGAAAAGCACGACGCCCTGCAAGCCGCCGCTCGGCCGCTTGGCCGCGAAACGGCCCATCTCCAACACGAACTGCGCCGTCCAGAACAGCGCGCTCGGCCGTGTCGTCGAAAAACCGGGTGCTGATGATGCTCAGGCGGGTCTTGCCGCCCGGCACGGGGTCGTCCGCCCCGAGGCCGAGTAGCCGTTCGGCGTTGACCCGCTCGCCGCCCGGAGCCAGCAGGTGTCCTTTGAGGAACTGGAAGGACGCCAGATCGTCCACCAGCTTCTTGAAATGTTTCGGCTCCAGGTGCCCGATGGCGTTGACGAGGCTGTCGTCCTCGCTGGCGACGAAGTCCGTGAGCCGCCGCAGGGTCATTTCCGCTTCCGGCTCCAGTTCGGCCAGGATTTCGATGGCCTTGCTCAACACGGCGAGCCGGGGCGCGGTGGCGCTGGTCCGGTAGCCCAACATCCCGCCCAGGGAGGCGGCGGCGGCGCGGGCGGCCGCCTCGCGTTCCGGTCCGGGCAGAGCGCCGGCCCCGCGGGGCAACAGGGCGATGCCCAGGGAGGCCGCCCGCCCGGCGCGCCGGGGTGTAGAGCCGCACGTCCACCGCGCGCGCAGCCGGTCGCGGCGGGCCTCGGCATCGGGGCCGCAGGCCGGCGGGCAGCGGCGCGGTCCAGCTTTCCGGCCGCGCGTAACAGGCCAGGTCGCCCTTGCGGTCGAGCAGGATCGCCGGGACCCCTCGCAACAGGAGGTTTTCGAGCAGGGCCAACGCCACGGTGGTCTTGCCGCTGCCGCTGCCACCGAGGAAGACGGTGTGCCGGGTGAGTTCTTCCGGGTCGAGCATCACCGGCTTCGGCACGGCCTCGCGGGTGCGGCCCAGGTGAATCGGACCGGGTCTCCGGCGTCGGAGTGGGTCCGGCGGCGACCGGGTCCCGCCGTCGGGCAAGTCCCGCCGGGACGCGGGTCGCGGATCGCTCCGTCTGGCCGGGACGACGGCGGCGCGCGCCCGCTCGGGCAGCGCTGTCAATCCGCAGCAACTCGCGCAATCCCGGCAAGCGGGACAGCGGCTGTTCCGCCGCGCGCCAGGCCGCGATCGCGGCGGCGTCGCTCTGCCGCGGCAAAAACTCGCGCAAGGCATCCATCGTGCGCCATTCGGCGTCCTCGATCACCACGCGCCGGCCGCCTTCCTTGATCATCGCCGCGAACTGTTTGGCGATCTGGCTGGTCGGCGACTTGCCGGGATACCCCGTGGAGCGCACCGCCACGGCGGCAGCGCGCGGCTGGGCGCCCTGCGCTGCGGCGGTCAGTTCCGCCACCTGCCGGCTCAACTTGCCGCCGGACGTGCCGCCGTTGCACACCCCCACCTGCCAGCGGCGCGGCAGTCGGGGATCGCCGGCGTCTCGATCTCCACGAACGTGTGGTTGGCCCGGGCGGAGTAACGGTCCCCGCCGCGGGGACGGGCAGCTCGGCGTTGACCTCCTCCACCGCCCAGGCCAGCAACGCCGCCAGGGCGCGTCGTCCTCGGGCGGCGGGTTGGTCGCGCGTTGCGAAAATCGTTCCAGCGCGCCTCCACCTCCTGGCCGGCGTCGCCCGGTTTGCGCCCGCCGCCTCGTTCGCCGTCGCGGCGGTGTCCGCCAGCGGTTTCTCCGCCCGATGCGCGGCGGCTCGCCCGTCAGCACGCTGTGTTCGCGCGCCTGCCGGCACTGGAACAACACGCCGCGCGGACGCAGGTTCGCCAGCTTGGCCACGTCCTCCGTCGAAAGGGAACAACGCTTCCTCCTCGCGCGGACTCCACGTCCTGGCTCTGGTAAAGCGCGCCCAGCCGCCTGGCGATCATCTGCTCGACCTCCTCCGCGCTGCGCGCGGTTTGCAACAGCACGGGCCGGGGCGTCGCGTTCGATGCGGTCGAGCAGCGACTGGTCCAGCGGCCCCCGACGAGCTTCGAGCTTTTCGTAATAATCGTCCAGGCACGCGATGACCACCAGCGCGCCCGGATGCTTGTCCGTGAGCGCGCGCATGGCGCCCATCGCGTCGCGGAAACGCTGCGCCGCGTCGTTGTTGAACGTCCAGATTTCCTCCAACTGGTCCAGGCACAGCACGAGCGCCTGACGCTCGAAAAGATGCGTGAGCCGGCCGATCTGCACGAGCATTTCCAGGGGGTCTTCGGGCTTCGCGCGCCCCTCGATGCCGCCGAGCCATTCGCTGTCGCGCGGCGTCAGCCGGTCGCAACGCAAGAACATCAACGCCCGGCGCATGAAGGCCGGTTCCCGGCGCTGGCAGAAAAGCAGCGCGCGGAGGACGTCGAGCTGCACGTCCGCCGCCGCCGAAGTGCGGATCGTTGATGAGGCTCGGCGATGTCGAACACCAGTTGCGCGCAATCGTCCGAGTCGCCCTCGCGCAGTTCCTCGCGCAGTGCGGCGGGCACGCTCGGGTGCTCGGCCAGGAAGTTCGAGAGCCGCAGCCAGCCGCTCTCGTTGACGCCGCGGCTCAGGTCGTAGGGCTGGCTGAGGGAATCGACCAGGTTGCGCAGGATGTAGCGCGGGTAATGGCCGATGCTGGTGGTCATCTGCAAGTACGCGAACCAGCCCAACCCGCGCGAGTGCAAGGAGTGGCGGAACGCGCGCAACAGGTGCGTCTTGCCCGCGCCGCTCTCGCCGCGCAACAGGAGGATTTTGCCCGCGTTGTCCTCGCCGCCCGGCCGGGCGGCGCGCCGCCTGCGCGATGCGGTCCACCGTGCGGGCAAACATGTCGCGCGCCTCGGCGTGGATTTTTCCACGTCGAAGGGGTCGGCCTTCCAGATGTCGTGCGTGGAAACGACCGAGTGAAACACTTCCGGCCCCTGCGGCGAACGGAACGCCAGCCAGCGGGGATCGTCCGCCCGTAGGGTCGGGGAGGGGGTGGTCGGCGGCGGTAGGGTTGGCGCGGTCGTTGGCATGGCGGTGAAAGGCGGCGGACGGTTGGCGGGTTGGCCGGCGGGGTTAATCCAGGCGGATGAAGTGGAACTTTTCCCCGAGGTGGCGGACCTCGGAGGCGCTCAGGTCGTCCGTGTCGTGCGCGCCGGCGAGGTCGGCGCGGCTGAGGCGCAGCAAGCCGGCGGTGTGGGCGCGCGCGAGTCGTTCGCGGAAGGCGGCGGCCTCGTCGGGCGCGGCGTTCCCGGCGGCGAGCAGTTCGCGCCACGCGTGGAAGACGAGCACCTTGTGTTCGCCGAATTTTCCGGTCTGGGAAGCGCGCGCGGCGGCGAGAGCGAGGCAGGCGAAAGCGGGCAGGTCGTCCGGCAAACGGCGCGCCGGGGCGGGGGTCGGAGGGGATGAGGCGGGAAGGGGCTGCTGGGCGGCTGGTGGTTCTTGCCGAATCCAGGCGCGCAGGGCGGCGGCTCGGAACGCCCCCGGGTTGGGCGTAGTGACCGGCAGTCGTTTGGCCAGGAGCAAATCGACGGCCGCGGCCAGACTGCGGGAGTTGAAATGCGCGGTCAGTTCCGGCAGATAAAGGCGGCGCAGCAGGGTGGCCCGCAACTCCTCGGCGGTGGCGGCGGGCTGGCCGTCCAAGGCGAGGGGCAACGCGTAGCGGTCCCGGCATTGTATCCACCCGGTGGGGGTGTGGTCCGCCGGGAGTTGAAAGACGGCGCGAACACGTTGGCACCCGGCGTCGGCGAGGTGGAGCCGCGCGCCATTCCGGCCGCTGGTGGTGAGCATTCCGGCGGTCGTCAGACGCTCCAAGGCGTCGCCAAAGGCGGTTTGCCAATCCAACTTACCCCAGGTCGGGTCAGCGCAGACTGACCGCAGATCGGCGGCGACCCGGGAGCGGGTTTCTCCGCCGGGCGGGGTGGGAACCGCCCGGAGGCGAAGCAGCAGAAGGTCGTCCAGCATGGCTCCGGCAGTTCAACAGGAACGGCCGCGGAAAGGCAAGCCTGATCGAATGTAAAAAAGACGGGCGGGTTTGTCGCCGTCTGCCAAAGGACTAGGGGATCACTTTCTGGTTGAAGGGGCGGCAGCCCCCGGGACCGCGGGCATCCTGCCCGCTCCGGCTGTGACCAGCGGGGTTGGCCTCGTCTTGGATGGGTGTTTATTTCCAGGGCGCAGGCCGGTCATGCCAGCGTCTTGGCGTGCGCGGCGGAGGCTGCCACGGTCCCCGGCACCCGAAGGTTTCCGCAGGGCGGGACCCTGTGTTTTCGTGCCGCAACGCTTGCACGCCGTGGTACAACCGCTACGCTGTGCCCCCTCCGCATGAGTGAAACCGCCAATCTTGCCACCCTCCGCGCCGAAAACACCGGGATGGCTCGCGACCTTTTTGAAGTCATCGGCGTGCCGTTCGACCGGACCAGCGAGATGCAGCGCCAACTTCTCGGAGCGTTCGCCTTCGGCATGGTCTTTGCGGTCGGCCAGATTCCGGAGGCTGACTCCGCCGCAAGTTCACGCCTTGGGGATCACGCTGCTTCAGGACGGTTTTGCTTACAGCATGAAGCAGGCGGTGGATTTCGCCGATCTGCTCATCGGCGCGTCCGCCGACGAGTCTGTGCATCCGACCATTCATGCGGTGATCCACCGGGGCATCGACGGGCATTATCAATGGCAGCAACGGCAGACCGACGCCTTGCGGGCGAACATCGAGCGGGTTTTCCAGGCGACGGGCGCCAGCACGCCACCGGGGCGGTCCAACCCGACATCGCAGTCAAGCGGACGTGGCGGTGGTGTATTATCCCGATTGTCACACCTGTTCCGCCCTGGTCGGTAGCTGAGGGGGTTCAACGGAGCCGGGATTTTTTTAGCTCGGGGATCAATTCTATCTGGCGTAGCTCTGGAATGCACACACGCTTCAACGGAGCCGAGTCCGTTAGGACCCGGAAACCGGCGTTACCCGGCGACACCGACCGGGGCCACCGTGCGCTTCAATGGAGCCAAGTCCGTTAGGACCCGGAAACCGTAGGTTCATACGCGACGAAAGACAGCATGGCCAAGACTTCAATGGAGCCGAGTCCGTTAGGACCCGGAAACCGTAGGTTCATACGCGACGAAAGACAGCATGGCCAAGACTTCAATGGAGCCGATTCCGTTAGGACCCGGAAACCCGCCGCGAGGACATCCCCGAGGCGAAGCAGCACAAAGCCACTTCAATGGAGCCGAGTCCATTAGGACCCGGAAACCGACCTGCTGATTACAAAAGAGGGGGCGCGTTCGTGCACTTCAATTGAGCCAAGTCCGTTAGGTCCCGGAAACGGCATAAGCCCGGCCAAAAGCGGGGTTGCTTGCGAAACTTCGATGGAGCCAAGTCCGTTAGGCCCCGGAAATCGATCATCAAGTAGAACTGCCATGAAGCGATACACTTCGATGGAGCCGAGTCCGCTAGGACCCGGAAACTGTAGGACATGGGCGCCTGTTCGATGCCCCTGAATTACTTCGATGGAACCGAGTCCCTTAGGACCCGGAAACCGTGAACAGTACATGGCCATTCAGGAGTCATAATGGAACTTCAATGGAGCCGAGTCCGTTAGGACCCGGAAAGTACCGCGTGGCGCTCAGACGGGGAAGCTGGATGGCACTTAATGGAGCCGAGTCCGTTAGGACCCAGAAAGGACTACGGACCGCTGGATGCATTCCCGTTGGAAGCTTCGATGGAGACGAGTCCGTTAGGACCCGGAAACGGGGGGCAGGGGAGTCGCGTTTCGAACTACCGCAACGCTTCAATGGAGCCGAGTCCGTTAGGACCCGGAAATAGGGGGGGGCGGATTTCTTCGCCTGGGAATCGGTGATGGGGTCCCGCTTCAATGGGGCCGAAAACGTTAGGACCCGGAAACAAACCGCGGATTTTACTGTTCACCTTCCTCCGCTGGCTTCAATGGACCGAGTCCGTTAGGACCCGGAAACCCGCTTGCTGGGCGTTGATCTCCCGAACCAGGCGTCGGCTTCAATGGAGCCGAGTCCGTTAGGACCCGGAAACCCACGCGATGCGGGAACCGCCCGAACGGACTGACCTGCTTCAATGGAGCCGAGTCCGTTAGGACCCGGAAACCTCTAGCTTGCTGGCGGCTTTCTTCGCCTTGATAATCGCTTCAATGGAGCCGAGTCCGTTAGGCCCCGGAAACTCACCATTCAACTGACAGCGCAGGAAGCAGAGGAACTGCGCTTCAATGGAGCCGAGTCCGTTAGGACCCGGAAACCCGTCTGGACGAACCGGGCCAAGGTGGCGCGTGCCATGCTTCAATGGAGCCGAGTCCGTTCAGACCCGGAACTGGGTTGCCCGTGGGGATCCACGCGCGCGAAAAAATGCTTCAATGGAGCCGAGTCCGTTAGGACCCGGAAACGATGTGGAGGTCAAAGAGGTCACCACGACCGCGAAGTGCTTCAATGGAGCCGAGTCCGTTAGGACCCGGAAACACCGTAACCCACGTTTGGGAAAAACTCAGCGTTGTTGCTTCAATGGAGCCGATCCGTTAGGACCCGGAAACCATCTCCGCCCCGTTCCCGGGCCGGGTTGCTTGACGGCTTCAATGGAGCCGAGTCCGTGAGGACCCGGAAACCTCTTCAACATTGCGGATAGTCTCATCAACTATGTCGGCTTCAATGGAGCGAGTCCGTTAGGACCCGGAAACACGCCTCGGGAAGATCGGCGATTGCCGCGAGGTCTCGCGGCTTCAATGGAGCCGAGTCCGTTAGGACCCGGAAACCACCCGCCCGAGTTCGAGCCGCTGGCGCGTCAGGTCTGGCTTCAATGGAGCCGAGTCCGTTAGGACCCGGAAACTTGAACTCGTCCTTGGAGAGCTTCGCCCCCGCTTGGGGCTTCAATGGAGCCAGTCCGTTAGGACCCGGAAACGAAGCGGGTAAAATTCGGTTTGCCCGTCCATGCCCGTGCTTCAATGGAGCCGAGTCCGTTAGGACCCGGAAACTAACGCCCCCGGGGAGTACCTGCCCGCGAAAGGTGAGCTTCAATGGAGCCGAGTCCGTTAGGACCCGGAAACGACGCAAAAACCGCCAAGAGGCGCGCGACATGGACAGCTTCAATGGAGCCGAGTCCGTTAGGACCCGGAAACTCGCAGTCCGATATAACGGCAAGATCATCTCCTCGATGCTTCAATGGAGCCGAGTCCGTTAGGACCCGGAAACTCGCGTGTTAAGGTTTGCTTGTCGACGCCCAGGATAAGACTTCAATGGAGCCGAGTCCGTTAGGACCCGGAAACTTTTTACGACATAGTTAATGAAGCTGTCAGCAATGTTGCTTCAATGGAGCCGAGTCCGTTAGGACCCGGAAACCTCCCATCGGCGCGGATGCCATCGACGCCGTGACAGCTTCAATGGAGCCGAGTCCGTTAGGACCCGGAAACCTGCATCATTGGTGACGAGTACGAGAAGAGCGTCAAGCTTCAATGGAGCCGAGTCCGTTAGGACCCGGAAACCCCCCGGGTTCGCGGCAGCCAACGATTTGCTACAAGCGCTTCAATGGAGCCGAGTCCGTTAGGACCCGGAAACAACCGCGCATTTCACTGTCCATCTTTCATCTCGGTGGCTTCAATGGAGCCGAGTCCGTTAGGACCCGGAAACTGTGGCGACCGCGCCGTAATCGCCGATGAGCATTATCGGCTTCAATGGAGCCGAGTCCGTTAGGACCCGGAAACAATGCCCGTTGCCCGACTGTTACCGCGAGATTGGGGGCTTCAATGGAGCCGAGTCCGTTAGGACCCGGAAACAATGCCCGTTGCCCGACTGTTACCGCGAGATTGGGGGCTTCAATGGAGCCGAGTCCGTTAGGACCCGGAAACGCGTTTGAAATCCTTGGCCTGCGGCTTGCGGCTGCGGAGCTTCAATGGAGCCGAGTCCGTTAGGACCCGGAAACCTGCCGAGCAACGCCAGCAAGCCCTCGCCCGCGAACTTGCTTCAATGGAGCCGAGTCCGTTAGGACCCGGAAACTTTGGAACGTACTTACTTATGACCCCCAGTCGCATCAAGCTTCAATGGAGCCGAGTCCGTTAGGACCCGGAAACAATCTCACTACCACTGCGCCGACGCTTGCCGCGAACTGCTTCAATGGAGCCGAGTCCGTTAGGACCCGGAAACTGCCCATCTTTGCGCTCGTCTTCGGCATCGTGGTTATCAGCTTCAATGGAGCCGAGTCCGTTAGGACCCGGAAACACGACCTATACATTCAACGGCAACACATTCTACCTCCGCTTCAATGGAGCCGAGTCCGTTAGGACCCGGAAACGTCGCGGAATTTGCTGGTTGGCAAGTCCATGCAATGCTTCAATGGAGCCGAGTCCGTTAGGACCCGGAAACCGCCCGCCACCCTTTCGGATGTCATTAGCCTACTGCGCTTCAATGGAGCCGAGTCCGTTAGGACCCGGAAACCAGACCGAAGGCCTGCCACTGGCGGGCGCCCTTGGGGGCTTCAATGGAGCCGAGTCCGTTAGGACCCGGAAACGCGGCCACCCGGGCAGGGCGCAGACGCGCAGGGCCAGCTTCAATGGAGCCGAGTCCGTTAGGACCCGGAAACGTGGTAGCATCCGCCGACAGCGGGAACATCGCACCGGGGCTTCAATGGAGCCGAGTCCGTTAGGACCCGGAAACATCACGAAATCAGTTCAGGTGGAAGGTTCGGACCACGCTTCAATGGAGCCGAGTCCGTTAGGACCCGGAAACGGCGACCGCCGGCTGTCCGAGGCTGGCGTCGTCAGCAGGATGCTTCAATGGAGCCGAGTCCGTTAGGACCCGGAAACCGCCCTTTCGTAACACACTGTCTCTCAACCCGCCACACTTACCTTTGCGAGCGGCTCCGTCAACTGCCGTGTGTTTATACCGGCGTCCCCCCAACACACCACTCAGTCCACGCGTAAGTCTCTCGCGCTTAGAGATTGCGAGCAGAGGCGCACCACGGCTCACCACCTTGCCGCTCGCATATTCAGTTGTCATAGAACCACCCCCTCTCATTAGTAGAACCTCCCACAACACACCTCACCTCCCACATTTCTCCGCCCCTCCCACTCCTCTCGTCCCACATGCCCTCCGCCACAACCCCCCCCCGGACCCACCACTCAAAACACATAGCACGGCGACGCCATCTTCGTGTACGGCTGGCCCAGCGCCGTGATCCCCCACTCGGCCCGGCCTTGCGACGGGCCCAGGTTCACGTACAACACCTGGTCCTTTTCCCAGTCGATCACGTCCTTCAGCTTTCCTTCCATCGCCACCTTCTCGCTCGCCGTTAACTCGCACTCGAACACCGAATACTGCAACCGCAGCCCGAAATCACAACAAATCTCCGCCACCCGGCGCAACCGCTTGTCGTCCGCAATGTCATAGCAAACCAGATAAGTCGTGCGCATCGCAACGTGTGCCCCCTTCAGTTGACTTCACCCACCCCCCACAACCTACATCCTCCTTCACAACCCACAATTCCACAACCCATTCACCGCGTCATCAGCGGCCAGTAACTTGCGATTTCGCCCGTCAACGCATCTTCGCCAACAACCGGGCCTGCAACTCCAAGGCGCGCCGGTAGCTGACCTGATAGTTGAAAACCGGATGCCGCAACGTATCATTCATCCGCTTCTCGTAACAATCGAAAAATCGCTTCGCGACCCGTCTTGGTCAGGCTCACCGCGTCGCCCGCCCGCAGAAAATCCGCCCGGCTCCACCATCCGGTTGTTGAACGCCGTCAGCACCGCCGAATCCGCCACCAACGGCCGGAATTCCTCCTGCAAATCCAACGCCAGCGCCGGCCGGCCCGCGCGCGGCTGGTGGAAAAATCCGATGTACGGATCAAACCCCACCGCCAGGCCGCCGATCGTGCAATCCTTCGCCAGCAGACTGTACGCCAGCGACAGCAACGCGTTGACCGGGTCCCGGGGCGGACGCCGGTTGCGCCCGTTGAAATCAAAGGTACACCACGTCCTCCGGCGCGCCCTGGCCGCGGCAGCCGTTGCCGACCTGCCCGCATCCCGTTCGCGCCAGTCCCGTCGCGCGCCGACTTTGATCATGCCGCCGAAGTGCGCGAAATACACCGCGGCGGCCGCCCCTTCCATGCCCAGCAACTCGCCGGCGGATCGCGCCTCGAAGACGTCCTTCGCCGCCTGCTTGAGCCGCAGGATCGCGGCGTCGGGCGGCTCGACGTGGTTGCGCATCAGCAGCGTGCGCTGGTTGCGAATCTTGCCGTGGATGAACTGTTTCGCCAACGCCAGCGACGCCGCCGGGTCCGCCGCGCGCCGGAACTGCTCCACGCGGGTGAGCACGTTCTTCAGCCCGTGGCCGCGCGTCAGCCCGTAGAACCAGCCGCCCATCGAGAAATACGTGATGGGAATCTCCAGTTCGCAGAGTTGCTGGACGGCCTGGGTGGAAAGCTGGATGTTGCCGAAGAGCGCGAGGTGGTTGACGTCGCGCAACCGGACTTCCTCGGTGGTCTTGTCCTTGTCCCGAACGACCAGCCGCTCGCTCTTCAAGCCGACCCAAAGGCCGGGCGTGTTGAGGTACAGGGCGCGCCGGTCGTCGCGCGCCGCCATCAGCGGACGCACTCCCCCGGACGGCGGCGCCGGCGGCCACGCCCGGCCGGGCGCGCGGGGCGGCGGGGCGTTGGGATCGAGCGGCAAGGCGGACGTCCGCGCGACGGCGGGAACCTCCGCCGCGCCGGTCTCCGCCGCGGTCGTTGACACCGCCAACGCGTCGTCATCTCCCAGACCGGCCAGCAGCGTGGTTTCGTCGGGCAAACAAACTCCCGGCCAGCGAGCAGCGGACGCACTTGGGCGATTGCACCAGTGGCGGCGGGATGATCCGCGCCGCCGCGCACCCGCGCGCCTGGGCGGCGGTCAGCTCGATCCAGGCGCCGAGTTCCGCCGTCCATGGCAGTCTGACCCGTTGCCGGGTTTCCTGGTAATAGATGACGCCCTCCGCGCAATCGTAGCCGTTCTCGCGCAGGATGAGCATCTGCGCGCCGAGCTGGATGCGGTCGGCGTCCCAGATTTCGTTGGTGTCCTCCCCCTCGCGCGGCGCGCCTTTTTTATAATCGACGGGCACGGCGGCGCGGCGGCCGTCGGCGGTGGTGGCCTCGCGGGATTCGACGAGGTCGAGTTTGGCGTTGAGGTTGAGCCTGGCGCTGCTGAGCCAGACGGAGCGCGAATGGATGATTTCGCCCCGTTCGCGTCTCGCGGCGAGTTCGGCCTCCGCGGCGTTTGGGACTTCCGGGGTCGGCGGGGTGGTGGCCGGGGTGGTTTGGCCGTCATCGTCGTGAGCGTCGGGGTCGGGAGCGTTGGTTTTGGTGTTCGCGTTGCCGCCGGTGGCAGGGGGCATTTTCCCGGTGCCGGCATCGACCCGTCGGTGGATTTGCGCGCCGCGCAGAGTGTCGGCGTTGTGAACGAAAACGCCGTCCACGTATTCGTAATAGAAGAGGCGCGGGCAGTAGATGAACTCGTTGAGCATCCGGGCGGAAAGGTCGTCGAGTTCCATCTGCCGAAGGCTTGTATCCTCGGAAGGGCGGCAGGGGAAGGTTTAACCGCCGGAGTGGAGGGATTTGGAAGGATTTCCGGCGGTTTTCCCCGCGCCGCGCCTCTTCTTTTCTTTTGCTTTGAACCCCCGGGGATTTATCCTGGTTGATCTGCGGATGGCTCGAGGTTCGTCGCGCCGGGCGGGGGGTCGGGACGGATCACCTCGCCGGTGTAAAGATCGATGTAGGGCAAGCCGCGCTGGCGGCGCCATTCCACGGTGCGCCGGGCGTGGTCGCACATTTCCCCGATGATTTCAAGTTTGTGGCGGAGCGGCAGCGCGTAAAAAGCGCGGTGTTGCTGGAGCCGGCTGCCTTTCCAGGTGGTCAGGCTCCAGTCGATCGGCTCGCCGCCGGGGTCCGGCGCGGGCGGACGCTCAGGAGGTGGGGGGGTCGTGGGTTCAAACTCGTCCATGTCAATCCTCCTCACATCTCAGCGCGCGTCGCGCGAGAGTTTTGTCCGCTTTGCGACGCGCTTTTGTCGACGCTAGCTTGATATACTCCGTCTCATCCCAATGGGTCATGCCGGAATGTCCGCGTTTGCCGCCGCTGCCGCCTTCGGTTTTGATTTTGTATGCCATTGTAAAGCTCTACCAAATTACAAACACTCCCTACTCGCAAATGCAGCGATTCTTCCAATTCTCGGCTGACCCGAATCTACAAAGCTTCTGCTGGGGTAAAATTCCGGTACTTTCCCAGCGTGATTCTCTGGCTCCGATAGACCGCTCTGATCCCACGGGATTCCAATTCTTTCGATGAATTAGTTCTACGGTTTTGCAGCGCTTGCAAGCTCAGCAATGAACGTGTCGCATCCAGGGAAAGCGGTCTATCCCAAATCGGCCAAGTAACGAAAGTGCCACGGCTCCCGCGACCACTAAAAGCGGTGGTAGCAATTGTGTTGCCACCGTTTGGTACAACGGGGAAAAGCGGCAAGGCTGCGATAGCCAAGCGATTCGCACCGCGGACGGTGCGGACTGGATCTTTGGAAGGTTCATCCCAACGCAGGGCGTATCGCCGGTCGTCCTCGTTATCCCAGCGCATAATAGGACTTGGATCACGGTAGCGCCAAGGCCCAAACAATGCCTCCCGCAAGTGTTCAATGGTGGTTCCTTTTGCGAGAACATCCATGAACTCCAAAAAGTGCTGATGCCCAGCACCGCTCATCGTCCGAAAGGATGTGTCCTCGATCTGGTTTTCCTCGTTGACGATGGCCGCACAGCCGAAGGCGGCTGTCATCTCTGCGCCGAGTGTGTCGGTGCCACTCAGAAAATTATCAGCAGCGTAGCATGAGAGGTAACGAAAAGCTTCGGCGGAGATTTTCAGGTCTTTGTCGACGGTAATTACGTAATGGCCCTTCAAAACCGCCAACGCGGTGTGGAGGTTACGCAGTAGCATCTCTTTGTCAGGCACGACAGGTCCGATCAGCATGGGCGCGTAAGACCCTCCTGTTGAGGTCCATGTCATACGTAAATTCTTCCCTTCAACAGTCGCGGCGAGCGTCTTAAAGGTGCCGAGAGCGGCCATGAAACCTAGCAGGGTTGAGCCGGAGAGGCCCGAAAGACAGAGATGGGTAGAGTCGGCGCTCATGGCTGACGTGGTTTTGAAGGTTCGGCGCTTGCGCCTTGATCCGCGAGTCGAAGCACAGTTTCAAGGAGAGCAAGTCCCCACCAGCCGTGGTGGCGAGTGAGTTGCCAGAAACGATCAGTAATGCCAGAATCGAGCGCGTGGGATGGATGTTCAACGCGTTCCTTGCGCGTCACCAGCACCTGCTTTTCCCGCACGGATAGACAAACATTGGGCGGCGAATCGTCTTCAATCACGGGAGCAAACGGGCGGGCATAGCCATGATGGGTGGCAAGGAGATGCAAGGTGAGCTCCCTGTGGCCTTCTTCAACCGGCAACTCGGAACTTCCATCGGTGCTTTCGGCCATTTGGACGGAGAGCATTTCGTGGCGAAAATAGTCGGGGAGTTCGGCGCGCCGCCGGGCTTCTCGCCTTGCCGCGACCGAGGAAGAAATTGCATTGGATTTCGCCAGGATCCTGTCGCTCGCCATGGCGGCAAACACCGAAGAAGAGCGCAACATGGCCTGGAAGCGCCAATCGGCTTTGCCCCAATCATGCAGAGTAGCGGCGTTGATGAGTGGGTCTCTCCAAGGTGCAAGAGGAAGGAGGGAAAGCGTGGAGTCAACGCGGGAAACCACATCGTGTGTGTGACTGCTGAGTTCCACGGGTTTGCGCGCCTCCAGCAATTCGTCTGACTGAGTTTCAGTTATTTCAAAATCTTGCGCGTCCTCGGCATTCATGAGCACTTTGGTGCTGATGACAAAACCTTGACGATCCAGATAAGAATCGACGCGCAAGTCAGATAGCTTCGTCAGACAATCGAGATGTTGGATGACTAAGCGTTGAGTGTTGTCAAGGTTCCAACCGGGTGTCTCGTCTTTGAGCAGACGATGTAACAACTCCTTAATGTCAGCACGTCGCCAATCCTTATCTTGATGAGTGGCCAAGTCCATTAACTCAGCCGCCGCAGTCCCGCTGTCAGGAACCGACCATAGCAAAGGTTGGATCCGCAGCACCGCGCGTCGGCGCGTGTCTTTGGCTCCACGCTCGGCAACATCTACCAAGCGGAGTTGTTGATGTCTCAGCAACGTGCCCGGCATAGTGTCTGGATCCGGAACGACGTCAGACAGAATTCCCAGTGATTTCCATCCACCCCCTTGCGCGCGCAAAACAATCGTATCGCCGGGATGAATGTTGCTCACCCGGTCGAGCACACGGCTTTTGTTGGGCCCACACCAAATGAGAGCCGCGCATCGGGGAATTTCATCGCATTTCTCCCGTTGCGGAGGTTCGGACGTTTCAGAGGAGTCGCCCGAAAAGTCGATAAACTTGGCTTGCGTGCGCATCCACGTCCGAAACACGTGAAGCGGCACCGGCAAACATTCCGAGGTGACCGGCGGACACAGGCTCAGGGTTTCGACCCACGTCTGCTGATTAAGAATCTCGGGCAAGTCGGCGCGCCAGCAGACCTGGACTTCGGCCATGTCGCGCTGCGGGCCGTGGAGAAAAGGTGTCACGTCGGGATCGGCGGCGGGAGTCGGGCTGGTCTGTACCCAGCAGTCGAGATACGCGGGCAGTATTACCGGTGCCTGACCAACTGGCGATAGCATGGCGGCAAACGCCTCGGAGCCATTCGCCTCGCGGAATGACTTCACGGCAACTGTCATCGCGTTGATGCCAAAATCCACTGTGCCCTCTTCCGCGATACTCTCCAGCCAAGACCAAGCCCGGGGAATAGCGTTTCCGTAGATGGGATCGCAAGAAGCTATATCGTCGAGTTTTTCCACGGAAATATTCTGCTCGCCTGGCAGAATGATCACAGCTTGCGGCGTGATGTCGCGGCCGCCGCGATTAAGCCGCCCGAAGCGCTGCCGAAGCGCGTCGAGACTGGCTGCTTCCGTGACTAGGGCGTCAAAGTCGAGATCGGCCCCGACTTCCAAGCACTGCGTGCAGACGACAATTTCAGGGTTGTGGTCGGAATCTTCCAATGCGGCATCAGTTTTAAGCCGATCCTGAATTCGCGCGGTAAGCGCCTCGCGATCCAGGGGACGCAGCCGACCGATCAGCAAAGTTACGCGCTTGCCAGTTTCCTTTCTGCAATTCTTCCGCCACGAAACGCGCCGTGGCGACACGGTTGACCATGACGGCGATCGAACGAGGCGCGTGCTTGTGAAGAATTTGTGCCGCCTCTTTTGTCAGGCGCTTCGCTAGTTGGACCAGTTTCTCCGCAGGGTCTTTACCTTTTGCCTTGTCTTCGATGACGAGAACAGCGCGCTTCTGTTTGCTGAGCCGTGGCTCCAGCACTGGATGCTGATAGTCATTGCTGGAGAGTTCAATCTTCTCCGCATCGCTCGCGTCTGCCGGCGGTGTAGCGGTCATCTGCAAAAATTGGAATGGAAGGCAGACGGTCTGGCAACCGGCGGGTTCGTGCCGCCGATATTTTGAAACCCATTCCAGTGTTTCGATGAAGGGACGGCTGATATGCGCTTCATCGACGAGAAGCACGCTGTCTTGTGACAACAGCGCGGCATGAATCGGACGCGCTTGCTCGCTCACGCCATACCCACGGAAAAGTAGCCGCGAGCCAGCTTGGTCGACGGTGCTGCAAACAATCATCGGCTGGAGCAATGAACCAGCCCAACTGCGATCCCGATAAATGCCGCCGCGAAGCTGCGCGCGGGTGAGCGGATGAGCGTCTTTTTCTCCCGTGAGTGTACGCAGAGCCGCCGCCACGAGGCTTGTGACCGAACCCTGCTGGGCATGAACGAGCTTTTGGCAGAGTTGGCCGGCTCGCTCGTAAGCTTCGTCAACAATCACGCGTCGATTGACAATGAAGAAGATGCGCCTACCGACCGTGCGCTCCTGCATTGGACGCGTCACCGCTTGCACGGCGAGCGCGAAGGCGATCCCATCCAGACAGGCCGTTTTTCCGCTGCCGGTCGGCACGGCCACGTATTTTGGCCATTCGCCCGCGCAAACCCGTCGGGCGAACTCTAGTTGCCAGGGAAAGGCCTCGCGCTTCCACAATTCGTGGAAAAAAGCGGGAAAGTCGTCAGGGGTGAGGATGTGACTCATTACGGATGAAAGCCAAGCGGTTTGAAAAGGCCGTAGCCGCGAAAGCGCCCGGCGCCCAAGATAAATGGGCCTTCCAATTCGCAGGGAAATTGGATCAGGACATGCACCTGTTGCCGCGCCGCGGAGCCTTCCTTGACTGGCAACAGCGGCATACCGTTGGGACCGGGCCGCGAACGCGGAGCGCCACGATGCCAGGAGGTGTTATCCAAGTCGATTATCTCGGGCTCGGGCAACCCTTGTTGTTCACAGCTTCGGGTGATGCTTTTGGTCACTTCATCACGCCATTTTCCGCGTTCTGTCCGGGGGTCGCACTTCGGATGTCGATCCAGCACAACCGGCGTTACGCTGGCCCAAACAGTCGAAGATTCTGTCCAAGTGGTCGGTCGCAACGCGAGGGGCGGCGAACTCCGTTCTTCACGACGGATTGTCCATTCGCCGAGTCGGCCCAGGACCAATTTCGAATCGAGATCTTCCCCTAGCGAGCCGAATAGCCGCCCTCGCAAGCATGTGGCTCTTTCCTCGGCGGAAATCTTCCGGGGAAAAGCAATCGCGAGACCCATGATGTGGCCGTCGGCGTACTCGCCGCCGACGTAAGCCAGCGGGAGCAAAGCCATGTGTCCGCCGGTGGAAGGCGCACCAAGTGCATCATGCCCGGTGAACCACGGTGGCTTGCCTTCGGCGTCATGGAGTAGAAGCCCGCGCAACGCCGTCGTGAGCGCGGCGGTGGACTCCAAACCCAGCACCGGCCCTTCCTGCTTGGTCAGAACAATTAAATCGGGATCGAAGGAAGAATGACTCATGAGTGGTTCCGCTTCGCCCTTCATACTGTAGTCAGCCGTCAATCCAGTGGACGGGCGCTGCCGCACTGGCGCGC
The DNA here is from genome assembly GCA_963795895.1 of uncultured bacterium. Classification (GTDB taxonomy): domain Bacteria; phylum Verrucomicrobiota; class Verrucomicrobiia; order Chthoniobacterales; family SZAS-18; genus CAWCJJ01. Next base: position 14,249 of record CAWCJJ010000031.1, on the reverse strand, counting down.
TGACCCCGCGGCTCCAAACCGTTCCGAAACGTTCCGCAAACTCGGCCTTGGCCTGTACGCACCCTTTGCCAGTGGAGGCCGCAATTCTCTCGGAGAGGTCGAAAAACGCGTTAATTTCCCCGGAGTTGTAGCGGGATACGAGGTCGGCGAAGAAGCCTCTCGCGGAAATGCGAAGCTGGAGTCCTCGACGTACTCCGGCCGCAGGTTGATCGGGGGTGTACGCTCGTAAAGGAAGCTCATCCTTTGCGGCAACCCACATCCGCACCAATGATGAGGAGTGACCGATGCGAGTGACTTTCTCGGCTATGTTCTCTAACGAACACAGAAGCTCGGGGGTAGGCCGCGCACTGGGCCAAACGAGATGAACAAAGCACGCCGGTTCTTCGCCTTCGACATAAACAGCGGGAAACGTACGTTCCTGCCGGCTTCGCTGATCAGGCATCACCCCAAGCGCCGCGCGCATTTCCGGGATTTTTACCCGCGCGGGGGTTTGCGGCACGACAGCGTCATTCACGGGCACATAAACTTTTACGACACTGCGGCGCGCCGCCTCCGGCCAGTTCATTTCCGGCGCGCCTTGTTCCTCCAGCCACTCCAACGCGACTTGCTCCCGCTCCCACGCGCTGACGGTTTCCGCATCGTCATCGGCTAGTGGCTTTGTTTCGAAGTGCGCCGCGACCAAGGCCATAAAGATTCGCGCCGGATGCGGCGGCCACTCCGCTTTTTCGCGGCTTGCCGCGTCGGTCATGACGGCGACACGCGTGATAAAGTCGATGCCAAAAGCAAACATAGGATCGCTATTCAGATGTTGCTTCAGACGGCGTTTTAGCGGCGATATCCTGAGATCGTTTGAGCAGCGCAATCAAGTTTGGCGATGGGGTGAGTGTCACCGGTTCTTTTTGCCAAACGAGACCTTGCGCTTCGGCGGCGATCACAGCTTCACCCAAGAGATTGATTGCGGCCTCTCCGGTGATGGTGAACTCCGTCGGTTTATGTCCCGGCTTTTCCAGCAGCTCCCACTTCATCGAGTCTGTTGGCCACAGCAAACAACGCGAGCGGAGATCAAATCCGCTCTCCGCAGCGAGTGCCGCCGATGTGAGGGCCAATGCCGCGAGAACCGTCCGCGCCGACACATCTCGCGCCGGCGTCGTCTTGCCGTCCACGGGGAAACGAAGTTTGCGCAAGGCGGGTAGGGAAAGGACGACCGTCTGCTCGGCGTAATCGATTGTCGCGCCACCCGCTCCACCGGGCTTGGTGATGTCGGGGGGAATGTTGCCATGGTTCACTTCGGAAGGAGAAACCCCCTCTTTTGCCTTCTCGCCCGCAAGTTCATAGTTGCCATCAGGCTTTTTTATCACCTTGGCTGCCGCCCGCATTCCCAATGGATCAATCCGGCTGCTTGTTTTCACGCCGATTTCCGCGTTGACACCGATAATTTCAGAAACCACCGCGCGCTGGAACTTTGCGCCCAAGCCACCTTTTGGACCCGTTGAATCCCACAGACCGAAAATGAGGGCGGTGGGACACAGATTATAGAGGGGGGTCGCGTTTTGCAGGCTCGCTTGATCCAGCAATTTGCCCAGTTCGCTTTTTCTGAACGGCTGACCGTTGTGCAAGCTATCGCGGAGAATGGCGTCAGCGATACGGTGGGGGGCTTCCAAGCTGCTAACCCGCCCAACTTCGTCCAACAGCCCAAGGCCGGTAAAGTCCACATTCAACACTGGAATGTCTTTTAGTAGACCGCTGTCCAAAGCTCGTTGCAGTGCTTCCTCCAATCGGTTAGCCTGCGCCTGAACGGAGTCGAGCAATACGCAGGGAACCTTCGCGCCGTTAATTTGGCGTTCTTCCCTGGCGTAAACCGCGCCGGCGTAGGTGGGCGGGAAAACTTTGTCACCATCACCGCCAGCGGGTTGAAGACGGGTTCGTGAACGAAAGGCGGCGGCGGTGCCTCCAACGGCTTCGGTGAGAGTTTTCAGAGTCATAAATAAGCTATTTGTTTTTTGGCCATGCTTTCCCTCGAGCTACTGAAGGCACCCGGAGAAAAGGCGGGTCTCATGAGCCGAATGTGCGGTGTTTGGGGAGTGGAAATCGAGTGGACTGTTGTATATTGTAATCGTGTGTGAGGGCTGCAAGGACATCGTCGTGCTAATTTAAGCTTGCGCAAGAGTCCAATGGCTGTTTTGTGTCGAAATGCAAGTTGTTTCGGATTGTTCGCCACTCATTCACTTCTCATCCATCCATCGGCTCGACGTACTGCGTTCCTTGTTCACCTGCATCTTCATACCTCCCGCAGTGTACAGAGAATGTGTCACCGACGGGGTGGGTTGGCTCAACGCCGCCGATTTGCAGGCCGCAATCCAAGGGAAAACTTGGCTGATGGTGCAACCACTGAGGTCGGGCATTCTCCTTCCTGGCACCAGCCATCTTGATCCCGGCGAGGCGGAAGCAATAACGCTGGCGCACGAGCTTAAACTTTCGGTCCTGATCGATGAGCGTGAAGGAAGAACCGTTGCGGAGCGGCTCGGCATACCTTTTCTTGGGACGCTGGGAGCGTTGGCCAGCGCCAAAGCTCGCAATCTGATCATGGCGACCAAACCGCTGATTGAAATCATGGAACAAAAGGGATATTACCTGAGTCCTGACCTCAAAAAACGATTTCTCCGAAGCTGCGGGGAGAGATAATTCATGAACTAACCCCACCTCCATCGCGCTCATCCGCGTTCCAGAGGCTCCGTTGAAGCTAGATTGTAATTGGGTGAGAGGATCAAACACACAATTTCTCCGGACTGGCGCAAGTCCGGCTCCATTGAAAACTTGAGTCATGTGCGGTGTGGGTGTATACTCAGTGAGTGCAAATGACTCTCGATATCCCGGACTCCGCAATTGTCGCCTTGGGACTCTCGGCGGAGGAAGCACGCAAGGAATTGAACCGCGACCTTGCTTTCTCCCTGTACACCCGAGGCGTGCTGTCTTCTGGAAAAGCCGCCGAAATGCTGGGCATCACACGCATGGGTTTTGAGCGGTTGCTTTATGAACACCGGGTTGTACGACCGTATTCCGTGGAAGATTTGGAGCAGGATTTGGTGTGGACCGAAGCCCATCGAGATGAGCCTTAGAAGACAGTGTCATCTCGGCGGGGAGGTCGTGTTTGGTTTTTCACTGCCAAGACCTTGTCCGGATTGCGGTTGATCACCGCCAGAGCGACGCGCACCTCCTGTCGTCCTCCCGCTGCGATGCCGTCGGGCAGGAACACGTCCCACTCGCGTTCACAATCATCGATCTTCAAGAAAATCCTTCCGACGCCTGATGGGTAGTCTGCGTCGGAATAAATCAACAGGAAATCTGGTCCCATCTGCGCTATACGCATCGAGTGGCCATTGACCTGCAAGTGCATGCTGACATCGGCCGAATGTCCGTGACGGATGTTGTTCATAGAGCGTCAAACCTCGTTGATCCGAAACCATTGCGCAGTCATAAAATGGGCGAGTTCTTGTCCGAGAACGGGATGTCGAAAAATGACGGCAGGTTCGTACCCTGGTTCGCTCATGCATCGAACGCGTTTGCGAGCCGCCGGCGCCAGATTCCCACCAGCGGCTGCCAGTCACGACAGTCGGCGGCTTCCAAGGCGGCAAAGTAGGACGCGCGTTCACGCGCAACGGTTGGGGCGAGCACGACGCGCGGCAGGTCAAGTCGGCGGAGCAGTTCGACGAGGAAGACGCGGATGGTGCGGCCGTTGAAGTCGTGGAAGGGATGAATTGCTAGAAAACGTCCTTCAGCGAACGCGAGAAATTCCAACGTCAATTCGGAAGCCCCGCTGGCGGCCTCGTCCCAGCGGGCTTGGAGATCGAGACAGTAATCACGCATCCGCAGCGGCACATCGTGCGGGAGCGGCGGCTGGAGATGGCCCACGCGTATATCCACGGCGCGCCAGCGTCCGGCCCACTCGGGCACCAGTTCGCCGCAGAGGCCACGATGCAAATCCAACAGCATCGATTCGTCGAAAGCACGGTTCGCAAAGCCCCCGTGATAAATCGCGGCCTCCGCGGCGGCCACTTTCTCGGCCAGCAACGGCGCTAACTCTTGGTAACTGAGGATCCCCCGGCTCGTTTCAAGATAACGGGTGGCTCGATTTTCGCGCATACCGCCCGGACGCTCTCCAGCGTCACCGGCTCTCCCTCGAACACCATGCTCTGCACCACATCCTCCGGGATTGCCTCCCAACGGATTTGCATTTTGCGTTCCGGCGACAAGGCTCTCCATCGACGGATGTTCTCGAGGTGGGTCATCGAGCATTATCGTAGTGTCCCAGCCGGATTTTGGCAAGCCGCTGGCGGAATGGAGCCACGAGGTTTGCGGGTTTCGGCGACCATCTGAAAACAGACTCATAGATAACCTTGATGGTGTTTGGAAGCAGGATCGTTCGCTTTGTGATTGTACGCAGTGTGTTCCGGCGTGGCGTTGGACTTCTGGAAGGGGCGGCAGCCCCCGGGAGCGCGGGCGTCCCGCCCGTAACAGGGCGGCAGCCCGTGGACAAACCCAACCAGAACAAATGCGGGCGGGACGCCCGCGCTCCCGGGGGCTGCCGCCCCTACTTTCCCCTGCTGCGGGCGGGCTATCGTCCGTGGCCAGAAGGGTCGTCCTCATCCGTGCTCCAGTGAAATCTCCACCCGCACCTGCCGCCACGGCGGTCCGCCCTCGCTCACCTCCAGCGTTCGCGCGGCTAGCCGGGCTTCGCCGCGCAACAGGCGGCTGAGGTGGTGGTTCTCCGCGCGGGGCACGTAGCCGATCTTCTTCCCAGCCACCTCCAGCCGCACCGCAAACGGATCGTAGGCGTTCTCCGGCTCGGCCACCAAGTTCACCGGTTCCCCGGGCGCCAACAGCCCGGCGGCCAGCAGCGACGGGCCTTGGTGATACTGAAAGCCCGCCACGGACACTTTGTTCAACACCGTCCAACGCCGCTCGGGCGGGCGCGCGGCGGACGCGGTCGCGGTGTTGACGGTATCGGCAACCTTCGCCAGCAAGGGCGTCCCGGCGCACAGGCCCAGCAACACGCCCAGGAAACCGCGCCGACCGCAACCCTTGGCAATCGCCACCGCGACCGGGGGAGGAATGGGATTCATGTCCGCAGTGTCGCGCGTCTGGTCTGACAATGGCTGTCATACCAAAATAAAAACCTCCACTTTTTTCGCGCTATTCCCTTTTTTCTTGGCGCGCACGCGGACACCGCACTATGAAACTCCCCGTGCGGACGGCGAACCAACCACGGCGGCAACCCACCCGGCCCGCCACCGCCAATGCCGCCCGCCGCGTCACCCCCGAACGGGTAGTCCGCCCGGGCCGGGGTCCGGACCAGTTTTCGCGTCCGCCGCTGGCGCGGATGCTGCGGCTGCACGGGCTGATCCAGGATGGGCGTTTCCCGAACTGCAAACGACTCGCGGCGGAATCTGGAAGTCTCGCCACGACCGTCCAGCGCGACATTGATTTCATGCGCGACCAATTCGAGTTGCCCATCGACTACAACGCCGCCGAACGCGGCTTTTTCTACGCGCGGCCCGTGGTGCAGTTCCCCGGCGTGCAGATTAGCGAGGGCGAATTGGTGGCGCTCTTCGTCGCGCGCCGCGCGCTGGAGCAATACCGGGGCACGGCGTTCGAGCGTCCGCTGCGCTCGGCCTTTGAAAAACTCACCGCCGCCCTGCCCGAGAAGATCGGTTTCGCTTGGGAGGACTTCGACCGCGCGGTGGCGTTCCACCCCGGGACGCACGGCCACGGCGTGGCCGACCTGCAAGTTTTCCAGACCGTCAGCGAGGCCGTGCGACGCGGGGAGGAACTGGAGTTCGACTACCGCAAACCCACCGCCCGCGCGGATGCCCCGCCCGAACGCCGCCGCGTCCAACCCCTGCACCTCGGCTGCCTCGACAACCAGTGGTATCTCATCGCCACGACCTCGTGCGGGGAACGACGCGCACGTTTGTGCTCGGGCGCATGGATCGGGCCAGGAACACGAAGAAACGTTTCACGCGCCCGGCGGGCTTCTCGCTGGACGGACTGCTGGCGGGCAGCTTCGGGGTGTTCTGCGGGTTGAAGATCGAGCGGTTCCGCCTGCGGTTCGACGAGGAGGTCGCGCCCCTGGTGCGCGAACGGTCGTGGCACCCGTCGCAACGGTCGCGCGAGTTGCCCGAAGGCGGGTTGGAGCTAACGCTGTTTGTGGGGATTTCGCCGCAGGTCGAGCGTTGGCTGTTGGGCTGGGGCGAGCACGTCGAGGTGCGCGAACCGGCAGCGTTGCGCCACGCGATGGCGGAGAGCGCGGCGCGTGCGGCGCGGCGTCACGGCGACGGCGGCGCGGGGGAGGCGGAGTCATGATCCCGGCCGCGGAAGGGGCCGCGTGCCTGCGCGCGCTCGGTCGGCACCGGCGGCGGCGCGCCCAAGGGGTGCCGACGCTGAGCGTGCTGGTGGGTTCGGAGGCGGAGGCGGCGGAGATTTGGCGCGCATGGTGCGGGTCGGCGGACGGAAGAACGGTGCCGTCGTTGGAAGGGAAATTGCGGTTTGTCGAACCCGGGCAAACGCTCGCGGAGACGGTGGAGCGATTGTGCCGTGAACTGGAGGCGGCGGACCCCAACGGCTCCGAGGGGGTCGCCGCCCTGGGGGTGTCGCGCGCGGACGCCGAAGCGTATCTGCGCGAGGAGCCGTACAGCCGGGCGCGGGCGCTGTTCGCCGAGGGCGTGGTTGAATTGCCGTCCGCGGTGGTTCGCGCCGGGTCGGACTTTATTTCGACTTGCCGGCGATGAGGGATTTGCGGCCGGAAACCGCCGCCAGCTTCGAGGCGGCGCGGGCGGCGCTGCGGGCACTGGAAGGGCTGCCGTCCGCGAAGGACGATCCCGAGATCGTTGACCGCGCCCGCAGCGCGGCGGAACGTTTCCTCTTCGACCTGCTCGGCGATTTGCCGGAGACGGCGGGTTTGTTCGAGTTGAACGCGCGGCTGGGTTTTTGTTTCGGGCCGATGCCCGCCGAGGTGGATCTGCTCGCGGGTACCCTGCGTCTGGCGGTGGAGATCGACGGGTTCCACCATTTCCGCGACCCGGAAGGGCTATCGGCGCGACCGCCGCAAGGACGCGCTTTTGCAGAGGCAGGGTTATCTGGTGCTGCGTTTTCTGGCGGAGGATGTGGTCACCCGGCTCGAAGAGATCCTGGAGGAGATCCGCGCGTCCGTCGCCTTCCGGCGGGCGACCGGCCCGCGTCAGGAAAAGTAAGGGCGGCAGCCCCCGGGACCGCGGGCGTCCCGCCCGCATCTGCGCGCTGAAGGCCAGCCTTGGCGCCCACCAGACGACGTGTCCTCTTTCGCACCGAAGGTGCAGTCTCATCACAGCCTGGGCAACGCCCCAGGTACAGAATAGTATTGTCTTCAGCTCTGAAGGCGCGATTCAATCCGGGCGTGCCCACGCGGACATCTTGCCCATCCAACAGGCAACCTTTGAAACGCGCCGCAGCGCTGGAACCACCACAACCCATATCTGGGCGTTGGTCCAGGCTGTGATGAGGCTGCGCCTTCGGTGCGGAGAAGGGGCGTTGCCCCGGGCTGTAGGGTTGCGTGTTTGATGCAGCGAACCAGACCAGAGCCAAGCCGGACACCCTCATAATCCGAACGTACTACTCCTACCCCTAGACCCCCGGCGCCACCGCCAGCGGGGAGGCCGCCACTTTTTGCGCCTTCTTGCGGCGACCCGAAAGTTGGTCCACCAGCACGCCCAGGAAGATCACCGCGCCCATCACCGCGAAGTTCAACGAACTCGGAATCCCCAGCAGATTCACCAGGTTCTGCAAAACCTGCAACAGCGCCGTGCCGATCACGATACCCAGGATCGACCCTTCGCCGCCCCGCAGACTGCAACCGCCCAGCACCGCGGCGGCGATGCCGTACAACTCGTACGCGTTGCCGTGGTTCGCCGGCGAAATGGAGTTGGTGTAAAACGCGATCAGAATCCCCGCGACCGCGACCAGCAAAGCCTCCAGCGCGTACGCGCCCAGGATCACCGCCCGCGTGTTGATCCCCGAATACCGCGCCGCGTCCTCGTTGCGGCCCACCGCGAAAAGATACCGCCCGTACACGGACCGGTGCAGCAACACGTACATCGCCGCCGCGATCACTATCAACAACACAAACGGCATGGGCACCGGACCCACGCTGCCCGTGGCCAGCGCGCGCAACACCCCGAAGCCATCGTTGCCGAACCCCTTGGTTTCGTCGTTCGCCACGAAACGGGCCAACCCGCGGTAAAACAAGAGTCCGCAGAGCGTCACGATAAACGGCTGCATCCGGACTTTCGCGATGAACGTCCCGTTGAAGAGCCCAGCAGCACCACCCCGGCGGTGCTGCCCAGAATCGCCAGCGGCCACGGCCAATGCCATTCGCGCAGCATCATCGCCAGCACCACCCCTTGCAGCGCGAAAATCGAACCCACCGACAGGTCGATGCCGCCGGTGATGATCACCAGTCCCATGCCGATGGAAAAGATGCCGTACATGCCGATCAGACGCCCCATGTTCTGCAGGTTGTACGGGCTGATGAACCGCGGCTGGATGATCGCCACGACCACGCAGAGGACCACCAGGAGGATGCTGACGCCGAGTTCTTTCTTCATGGGAAATTGAGGAAGGGCAAGGGGGTAGGTCGAAGGATGAGAAGGCGTCAGGGCACCTTGCGGCCCACGGCCAAGGTCATGATAGCTTGCTCGGTGCATTGCTCGCGGGTGAGGAAGCCGCTGATGGCGCCCTCGTGCATCACGGCCACGCGGTCGCTGACGCCGATCACCTCCTCCATGTCGCTGCTGATCATGATGATCGCCACGCCCCGGTCGGCGAGTTCGCGCATGAGGCGGTAGATTTCCGCCTTGGCGCCGATGTCGATGCCGCGCGTCGGTTCGTCGAAGATGATCACCTTCGGAGTCGAGCGAAAGCCATTTCGCCAACACCACCTTCTGCTGGTTGCCCCCGCTCAGGTTCATCACCTTCGCCTCGACCGACGGCGTCTTCACCCGCAACGACGCCACCTCGCGCGTGGCGACGGCCCGCTCTTTGCCCCGATCGATTAACGACCAGCGCGCGTAGCGCGCCAAGCCGGGCAGCGTGATGTTTTCCCGCACCGTCATGTCCGTGACCAGGCCGGTCTTGCGGCGGTCCTCGGGCGCGAGGTAAATGCCCGCGTCGATCGCGTCGCGCGCGCTGTGGATCGTTAGTTCCCGACCCTCCAGCCGGATGGCTCCCTCCAACGCGCGGTCCACCCCGAAGATCGCCTGCGCGACCTCCGAACGGCCCGCGCCCACCAGCCCCGCGAACCCCAGGATCTCGCCGCGGGCCACGTCGAAACTCACCCGGTGGTTGGACGATACGCCGTCCGCAGTCCCGCCACCTCGAAGTGCGCCCCGGGCTGCGGCCCTTGCCCTGGACGTACAAATCCTCCAGCTTGCGGCCCACCATCAGCGAGACCATGCGGTCGTGCCGGATCTCGCCGGGACCGAGTTCGCCGGCGTTGCGGCCATCCCGCAAGGCCACGGCGCGGTCCGCGATTTGTTCGATCTCGCCCAGGCGGTGCGAGATGTAGATGACACCCACGCCCTCGCGGCGCAGATCCTTGACCGTCGCAAGCAGGCGGTCGGTTTCCGTGAGGGTCAGCGAGCTGGTCGGCTCGTCCATGATGATGACGCTCGCCTTTTGCGAAAGGGCCTTGGCGATTTCCACCATCTGCCGTTGCGCGATGGAAAGCCGGGCGAGCGGGGTGCGCGGCGAAAGGTTCAGGCCGAGGCGCTTGAGGAACACCTCGCTCTCGGCGTACAGCCGCCGACGCGCCACGAGCCTGAGCGGACCGCCCCAGACGGGTTCGCGCCCCAGGAACACGTTCGCGCCGACATCGAGGTTGTCCAGGACGTTGAGCTCCTGGTGGATGAAGCCGACGCCCAGCGCCAACGAGTCGCGCACGTCGCGGATGACGACGGGCCGGCCCTCGCAAAGGATTTCCCCGCCGTCGGGCTGGTGGACGCCGCCCAGCACCTTCATCAGGGTGGACTTGCCCGCGCCGTTCTCGCCGATGACGGCGATGACCTCGCCCGCGCCCACGGACAGGCTAACCCCGTCGAGGGCCAGGACGCCGGGGAAGCGTTTCGTGATCGCCCGGAGTTCGAGGAGGGGCGGTGTCATCGTCTTCGTCGGCGTCGGCGAAATTACGCGCGCGGCGTTAAATCCTAACGTTCAGCGGCCGCGCAGTTTGTTGAGCTTGGCGGTGAACTCGTCCACCTTGCCCTTGTCGATGGCGAGGGTGGGCACGATGATTCGTTTGTCCGCCGGGATCGGCGATTTGTCGCCCCCGACGATCTTGTTCATCAACCCGATGGCCTGATAGCCAAACTCGTAAGGCTGCTGGACCACCGTGGCGAAAATCATCCCGTCGCGGATACCCTGCAAGGTTTCGTCCTCCTCGTCGAAGCAGACGATCTTGACGCCGCCGGGCTTGCCGCCCGCCTCCCGGACGGCGTTGACGATCGCGGGTCCGTTGTAACTCCAGAGGCCGACCAGCGCGGCGACATCGGGGTACTTGGCGAGCGTGTCGCCCACGTTGGCCTTGGCGCGAACGTGGTCGGTGTCGTCGGTGCGGGTGTCGATGATCTCGACCTTGGAACCGGCGATGGCCTCCTTGATGCCGGCCAGGCGGTCATGGGCGTTCTGCGCGTCCAGGCTGCCCACGAAGACCATGATCTTGCCGCCGTCCGGCAGGGCCTGCTTGATCAGTTCGCCCGCCTGCCGCCCGGCCGCGACGTTGTCCGTGCCGATGTAGCAGGTGCGGTTGCTTTCGGGCGCGTCGCTGTCCTGGGTGACGAGCAGGCATTGTTTGGCGACCTCGTTGAGGAGCGAGGGTCTGGTTTTTCGGGTCCATGGGGCTGACGGCGACCCCATCGACCCCCTTGGCCAGCAGATCGTCGAGAATGCGTTTCTGGGTCGCCGCCGTGCCGTCGGAGGGGATTTTGAATTCCAATTCGACGTCGGGTAGTTCCTGGGCGGCCTTGTTGCAGCCCGCCCGCGCGATGGTCCAAAAGTCCGAGGCGTTGTTGGTGACAAACGCGAGCCGGGTCTTCTTCGCGGCACCGGGGTTGGCGTTGGAACCGGGGGCGGCGTTGTCGGATTTGCCGCAGCCAGCGGCGAGGGTGCAAAGGGCGAGGGCGAGGAGCCAGCGGGGGGATAATTTCATGGGAGAGTGATTGTTTTTGCACGCGCGGGGGAATTTTGCCACATAAATCCACTTCTCCGCCCGGGAGTGCGGGCGTCTCGCCCGCATCTGGTCTGGTCAGCCCCGGGAGCGCGGGTCTCCGACCCGCCTCTGCTTTGGTTCGGTTTGTAAAGGGCTACCGCCCTGTAGCGGGCGGGACGCCAGCGCTCCCGGGGTGTCCGGGTGCTTCCTTACCCGTCCGCCAGCTTGAGCTCGAATGAGTGTCCGCGTTCGTCGGGTGCCGGTGGGCGGCGCTGGTTTACAGCGACAAAGGTCTTACATTGGTAATCCTAGCCCAAAGTCGAAGGCGCGGCTTTGCGTGTCGAGGCCAAAGCATCTCCGCGCGGACAAAGCCCCCATCCAAGGATTTCACCAGCATGTGAATAAATTACTCTCTCCAAGGCAGGTACTTGCTGCATAATATAAACAGCCCCTTCGTCATGCAAACCCACGCTTTCTCATCGTCCGCTCTCGCTGTGGTGTCGTTCGCCGTGGCGGTGTGCGCGGCTTGGACGGTGGCCCGCGCCGAGAATGCCCCCACGCCGAAACGCGCACCAAAAATCAAGGTGCTCATCGTGGACGGCTACAGCAACCACGACTGGCAGCGCACGACGCAACTGGCACGCGGCATTCTTGAGAAAAGCGGCGTGTGCGAAGTGAACGTCTCCACCGTCCCATCGGATAAAGCGGATCCGGCCTACGCGAACTGGCTGCCGGTGTTCAAGGATTTTGAGGTGGTCGTGCAAACCTGCAACGATCTTGGCGGCAATGGCCCACCGTGGCCCGCGCCCGCGCAGGCGGCGTTCGAGGAATTTGTCCGCGGTGGCGGCGGGTTGTTCGTGCTGCACTCGGGCAACAATGCGTTCGCGGATTGGGACGCGTACAACCGGATGATCGGCATGGGCTGGCGCGGGAAGAATTACGGCTACGCGTTGCGGGTCCGGGCGGACGAATCCATCGAACGCATCCCGCCGGGCGAAGGGGCGGGCACGAGCCACGGCGCGCGCACCGACCGGGTAGTCCATCGCCTGGGTGATGACCCGATCCATACCGGAATGCCACAGACGTGGAAAACTCCGCTGATCGAAGTTTACACGCACGCGCGCGGCCCGGCGGAAAACGTGACCGTGCTCTCCTGGGCCGAGGAGCCTAAAACGCTGGAACGCTGGCCTATTGAGTGGACCGTGCAATACGGGGAAGGACGTGTTTTCAATTCCACGTTCGGCCACGTCTGGCGTGATGAAGCCGACCCGGTGGACATGCGCTGCGCCGGGTTCCAGACGATCTTTGTACGCGCGGTGCAATGGCTGGCAAAGCAACCGGTCACGTATCCGATTCCCGCCGATTTTCCCACTGCGCAAGCGACGGCGCTCCGGCCATTGTAGTCAGTGGCAGCACCATCGCCCGGCCACCCACCGCGTTGGAGACCTCAGCGGTAGCGTCCCGCGATTGATTCGCCAAAAGGTCCCGGGCCAAAATGCGAACGCTTCCCAGCGGTTGATCGAAGTCCAACCCAAGCGATTCGTAGGGGCTAAAGACGCCTATCCTCTCAGCGCGACTTTATCCATTCTTGAGGGCCGCACCCTGCTGGGGAACGGCTCGCGAAAAGCGGTTTTCGCAGGTTGGTGCGAAAACATGATGTTCAAAATTCCCGTTCCCTGTGACTGAAGCAATGGCGCGCCTTCGGAAAAGCGAGTCCGCAAAATGGATAAAGCCGAGCTTAGAACAGGATGCACTCCACGAACTGCCGGACATGCTCTTGCGCGGGTAGTTCGCGCGAAGTCACCACGACGAGTTCGCGGCTGAACCGTGGCGACGTGTTGACGCGGCGCACCTTGCCGCGCCGGGTGTACAACGCCAGCGCGCGGTGCGGCACGAAACCCACCCCCAACCCCAGCGCGACCAGGTTGATGATGAGGTCGAAACTCTCCAGTTCCATCGCCGCCCGCGCGGGCAGCCGCACCTCCTCCAGCCACTCGCGCAACCGCCTGCCCGTGTTTGAACGGCGGTCCGGCAGCAGCCACCGCTGACCGCGCAAAGCCACGCCCAGCAACGATGGTTCCACCGGTCCGGCCGGGACAACCGCGACCGGCAGACCCGCGGGAACGATCAGCGTGAAATCATCGGCGAAACGGTGCGTGATCTTCGAACGCCCCGGCCAGCCGGGCCGGGGGACACAGCAGCGCCACGTCGAGTTCGCGCGCCTCCAGCGCGGCGAGCACCTCCGCGCTCGAGCCGTGGCTGACCTGCACCAGCGTCCGCGGATACCGCCTCTGGAAACCGGTGAAAAAGCCCGGCAGATAGGCGAGGCCGATGGAGCGCGACACGCCCACGCGCACCAGCTTCGGCGCGCCCGCGAACTCCTCGCGCAAACGTTGCACCGAACGCGCCACGTCGCCGAGGATGCGCGTGGATTGCTCCAGTAGGAAGCGGCCCGCCGGGGTGGGGCTCGCGCGCCGGGTCGTGCGGTCCAGCAACGGGACACCCAGGCGGCTCTCAATGTTTTGGATTTGCCGGGTGATGGCACTCTGGCTCAAGCCCGCCAGTCGCCCGGCTCTCGTGAAATTGCCGCATTCCGCCACCAGCCGAAACAAGTGAAGCCCGTAAATATCAATGGCGGGATTGGGCGCCCGTTCATGCGGTTTTTGCATCAATCCATACCATCAATGAATTTTTCAGCGTCGCAAGGTACCGTATGCTGAGCGCTGGCACGACCTGATCATCCATCGAAAAACCGACAACCCATTACCAATTACTCGCATGGAAACCCCAAGAAGTTCTTCACCGACAACACCCCCGGCCCCTGGTACGTGGACGACCAATGCATCTGCTGCGGTTTGTGCGAAAACGTGGCGCCGGAAACGTTCCGCATGTCCGACGACAACAGCCATCACATCGTCCACCACCAACCGCTGACGCCGGAAGAGTTGGCCGACGCCGAAAACGCGTGTGACCGCTGCCCCGTCGAAGCCATTGGCAAAGACCGGCTGGCGGCACC
>CAWCJJ010000030.1:0-102392 GCA_963795895.1 uncultured bacterium | reverse complement strand
CAAACCCGTCGAGGGTTTTGGTGGCGGCGGTGGCTACAGCGTTGGCTACAGCGTCAAGGCGGGGCGGACGACCACCGTCCGCGTGCCCGCTGGAACGTATGGAGCGGACGGCGCCACTTCGAGCGGCATCCACGTCACGGCCGACCAGCCGGTGAGCGTCTGCGGAATGCTTTACTATCCTTACGCTTGCGACGCTTTTCTGGCGTTGCCAACCTGCCTGCTCGGCAAAGAGCATCTGGTCCTCAGCTACAGCGACGGACTCTCGGGAGGCAGCCAATTCGCCGTGGTCGCCACCGCCGACGCGACCGTGCTGACCATCACCCCGGCTCAAACGATCAAGACCGAAAATTCCCGTGGCGAGGCGCGCGACCGACTGGCGGGGGTACCCTACTCCATTACCTTGGATCAGGGGCAAGTTTACGAACTGCGCAATACCTTGGAAGGGGGCGATGTTACGGGTACGATAATCAGCTCGAACCTTCCTGTCGCCCTCTTCGGCGGACACCAAATCATCGGCATACCGGTTGGGGCGGTGGCGGCCAATTACCTGATCGAGCAGATTCCACCGACCTCGCTGTGGGGCAGGGAGTTCCTGACGTTCCCGCTGGCGACCCGGACGGGAGGGGACACCTTCCGTTTCCTGGCCGCTGTGAATGGTACCCAGCTTGCCATCAATGGAACCACTGTCGCGACGCTGGACCGCGGCCAATTTCACGAGCAACTCGTCGATGGAGCCGCGTCGGTGGTCGCCAGCGAGCCCATTCTGGTCGCGCAGTACTCCAACAGCCGCTCCTTCGACTCGATCCTCGCCGAATATGGCGACGTCGTTGGCCCGGTTGATGGTGATCCATCCATGATGCTGGTGCCTCCCCGCGCGCTGTTCGCCGGCAGCTATTCCTGGGGGGTACCTATCCAAGGGTTCTTGAAGAACTACGTCAATGTCGTCGCGGACAACGCCTCTCTGAACGCGATCACGCTGGATGGCGCGGCAATCAGCGCTTCCCAATTTAGTCCCATCGGCGCGAGCGGTTTTTCTGGCGCGCAACTGACGGTAGGGCCCGGTTCCCACCATTTGGCGGGTTCCCATCCATTTGGCGCTTCCATTTACGGGTTCGCCTTCGCGGACGCCTACTCCTATCCCGCCGGCATCTCTGTTCCCGCGCCTGTCGGCACCAATACGCTGCTGAGCCTGTCACCCGCGAATTCCTCGCTCCTTGTTGGCCAATCGGATGGCGTCACCGCGCGGCTGGTGGATGCGGGCGGGATGCCTCTCGCCGGTCGCACCATCACCGTTCAACTCACCGGGGTGAACCCAACCAGCGCCTCGGCGCAAACGGATTCGAACGGTCAGGCTGCTTTTCCAATACACCGGGGTGAAAGACGGTGCCGACTTCATCGCCGTCTCGGCGCCGGGGGCCGCTCCCGCTTTCGCCACCAAGGTTTGGCTGGCGACCGCTCCGGTCAACCAAGTGCCGAACGTCAGCGCGAGCGGGGGCAACTTCCTCAACGTTCGCCTGCCAGATGCTCTATTCCTCGACGGCAGTGTCACCGATGACGGGCTGCCGGCTGGCTCCTCCCTGGTCATCAACTGGAGCTTGGCCTACGGTCCCGGCAATGTTTCCTTTGCCGACTCGACCCAACCCTCAACCCTGGCCACCTTCAGTGCGCCGGGTACCTACACCCTGCGCTTAACGGCGAGCGACGGCTCGAACCTCGGGCTTGTTTCCTCTTACGTGGATGTTTATGTGCGCGCCGCCAACACGGCTCCGGTGGTCACCGCCTCGGTGTTGGCGCGGTGGATTGACTTTGGCACCACGGCCAGCCTCTCCGGCGGCGTCACCGACGACGGCCTGCCCACCGGCAACACCGTCACGATTGAATGGAAAAAAGTGTATGGTCCGGGTGCCGTCGCCTTTGGCGACGCGAGCCAAAGCACCACGGGCGCGACCTTTAGCCAGCCGGGGGCGTACCTCCTGCGACTAATCGCCGACGACGGCGACCTGGAGACCGGCGTCAATGTGGCGGTGGACGTGCGGCTTGATCCGACGGCGCCCCGAGCTCACCCGATCATCGAGCCGCTGGACGGCGTATCGTTGCGTCTCGGCTGGTCCACCACCCTCAGCGCGCTTGCCACCGACCCGACCGGTTATATCAGCAAGGTTGAATTTTACAGCGACGGCGCGTTGCTCGGCAAGGCGACCTACTCGCCCTACACCATCCGCTGGGTACCCGACACGCTCGGCAGCCACCAGATCGTGGCCAGAGCCTACAATGACCAGGGGATGGTGACGGACTCCGCACCGGTGATGGTAAGGGTTGGCGCGTTGCCGACTGTCAGTATCACACAACCCGTCAGCGGCACCCGGTATTTGCCGGGAGACACCATCAACGTCGTGCTCGCCCCCCAAACTCTTGGCAGCAGCGTGCAAAGTCTGAGTCTCACCGCCTATGGTCGTAATCACAGATTCAGCTTCGACCTTACCAGCGCGCCCTACTCCGTCGCGTGGATCGACGTGCCCGAAAACGACTACGAGCTGACGGCCGTGGTGACAAACGCGCAAGGTGTCACCGCGCAAGCGAGGAGTTACGTGTACGTCCGTCCGCCGCCCGAGCCCGCACCCGCGGTGCGGTTGACCTCTCCCGCAGACGGCGCGGTGGTCCTGACGGGCCAAACGGTCACAGTCGCGGCGGACGCCTCCGTGCCTGGCGGCCAGCCCATGGGGTATGTGTTCTTCTATGCTTTCGGCAACGCGGCGGCGGCGTTGACCTGGGACGGTTTACTCCGCTCCCTACCAGGTAAGCTGGGTGCCGTCGGTGGCGGATAGGTACCAGGTGTACGCCTATGCCTACAACGCGCAAGGGACGTACACGCTGAGCGCCCCGGTTGGAATCACGGTCAACACGCCACCGCCCGTTGTGGGACTGACCAAGCCCGGCACTGGAGCCACCTTTACCACAGGAGACATAGTTTCTCTGACGGCGGATGCCACCCAGACTGGCGGCGCGATCGACCACGTCGAGTTCTACGCCGACGGCGCGGATCTCGGTGCGGCCCGCGCACGTCCCTACGCTCTGGATTGGAACAACGTGGCGGTAGGCAGCCATGCCCTGACGGCTGTGGCTACGGCGGCCGATGGACAGTCAACCACCTCGCTCCCGTGCAAATCAACATGCGGGCGCCTTTGCCCGTCCTGCTACGCCTGCTGGCGCCCTCCTCCGGCGCGCTGCTCAACCTAGACCAACCCACGAGCCTCGTCGCGCAGGTCGAGAGCGGCATCGACCGGGTCGCAACCGTCAGGTTCCTGGCGAACGGCGCGATCGTCGGCAACAACCCGACCGGGAAACCCGTGGACAACTGGACGCCGAAAACCGCGGGTCCCTACCAACTCGTGGCGACCGCTTACGATGCGGCGGGCAACCTTCTCGCGCAGAGCGATCCGGTGAATGTGCAGGCAAGCCATCTGTTGCCGCCGCAAGTTTCCATCGTTGCTCCGACGGATGGCACGGTCCTCCCGAACACACAGACCGGGATCACCATCCAGGTGCAAGCCAGCGATGCCGACGGGTCTATCACAGGAATTGAATTGCTGATCGACCATGTGCCCGTCGCCCAGTCCGCCAGCGCGTTGCTGACCAGCACCTGGGTCCCGACCCCCGGCTGGCACGAGATCGAAGCGACCGCCACCGACGACAGCGGCCTGCAAACGGAAGCCACCACCGTCAAGCTGTACGTGGGCCGCGCGGTCGGCAATACGGTCCTGAAACCCGCCAGCGCGAATGCGGTGGCCACCAAGGCCCGCGAGATCCATGTCTCCTGGGCTGCCCCGCAGCCGGGCAACCCCATTGCCGCCACGGTGGTGGAAAGACGGATCTCAAAGATCGGCTCTTGGCAGGAAATCGCCGTTGTCAACTTTATGGACAGCCAGGACGGCGCGATCAGCGACTCGCCTGCCACCGCCAACTTCGAGTTCTACGACCATCAGGTGGAACCGGAGCATTACTATAATTATCGGGTCGCCTACCTGACCCGCGACGGAAGCGGGGCGCGGGGTGCCTATTCCGATGAGACCGCAGCCACCACCCGCATTGATTTGCCGCACTTTGTTCCTTTGGACCTCGGGCAGGAATTCGCCGGCGGCGGCATTGTTCAAAGTCTTGCGCATCCCGGCGAAAAGGCGCAGTCCAGAACCCGCCGCACCGCTGGGCGTCGTGATCGGCGCGTGACCCAGGATGTCGGCGGCAACAACCCAGTTACGGACCTGGGCGAG
Source organism: uncultured bacterium (assembly GCA_963795895.1). Taxonomy (GTDB): domain Bacteria; phylum Verrucomicrobiota; class Verrucomicrobiia; order Chthoniobacterales; family SZAS-18; genus CAWCJJ01. The sequence continues at coordinate 98,124 of CAWCJJ010000030.1, read as the reverse complement.
GGCTTCGAGCCGTTGTGGATCGCGGACAACGGCAGCGTGCTCCTGCGCATGGGCGACCCGGGCAGCGGAAAGTACGTGTTCCGCCAACTTGACGGGCAAACCGCCCAGATCAACGACCCCGACTTCACCGCCCACCGTCTCACGCGCGACGGTTCGCTGGTCGTAGGTGAACGCAAGCTCAATGCTACGCCGGGTGAACCGGGCGTGCTGCTGCCACACCCAGGGTGTGCGCTGGCGCTTGCAGCAAGGCAACCCGTAAGATCTCCAGCTCGAGCCGGTGACCAACCTTCGCCCTGGTAGCTACCGTTTTCCGAAGAATGCCCCGTTCCCGAGCGCCCCGACGCGGTGGGCTGGGCCTACGATGTCGGCACCAACAACGATCTCGGGGCCGTCCACAAGGATTTCCCGTCCCTGGATTCCTTGTGGGACGTCAATTCCCATAACCAGGTCGCCGCGACCCTCTCGGTTTACATGCGGCCCGACGATGTCAACGGTAACAACCGGGTCGATGACGACCGGCCCACCGAAGTATTGAGCGTGCTGGTCGAGGGACACGATTTTGACGCCGACGGCGTTCTGCAATGGGCAAAATCATCGGAACGGGGCAACGGCCGCGGCTACGGAACGACTGGAAAAACGCTCATCGCCCACGACGTTTTGCTCACCAGCGCAGCCGGTTTTCGCTGGGCATGGCCGCCGTGGGGGACGTTTCCGCTTCGACGCTGCCCTGGGACTGGCTCGGGCCGCTCAGTTACGGCGGGGCCGATCTCGGCCAAGGGCGGTTGACCAGCGTGTCCAAAGTCATCAGCGAATTGGACACCATCGCGGGCTATGCCGCCCGTCCCTTCAGCGCCTCCGAAGTGACCGGCGACAGCCTGGAGCAGCGTACTCAAAAGGCCAGGCTCTTCAACAACGCGGAGCCCACGCACGCCTTTCGCTACGAACCGGGCACGGCCACCTTCTCCTTGCACGGCTACCCGGTCCTGACGGACCTGGGCGTGCTGCCGGCGGGCTTGCACAGCAACCCCGGAAGCCATCAACAAGTCGGGCGGGATCGCCGGCTACGCGGACATTGATGTCATCGGCGACGACAGCATCCGTCCGGACGCGACGGCGCGGTATCATCCGGTTTATTGGTCGGCCACCGACACGAGCCCGATCGACCTGGGCGTGCTTTCATCCGTGGCACCGCAGTTTCCGGTGGGTTACGGCCGCGCCTACGACATCACCAACCTTAACTGGATCGTCGGCGAGTCCATCGAATGGGAGCACGACGGTGCTAATCCGCAGGACGAGGGTTTTGCCAGCTTGGAAGCGACCTTCTGGGGCAAGAACGACAACGCCGGCGGGGACGACGCGTTCTGGGATATCACCAACCTGAACACGCTCTTGAGCGATTCGACGGACTGGCACCTGTCGCGCGCGGTGGGAATCAGCCCCGACACTCTGATTCTAGCCAACGCGGAGAAAGCCATTTTCCAGGATGACGCGGACGGCAATCCGCAGCAAGTGGGCTGGTCTCCCCGCGCGGTCCTGATGCTGCCGATGGACCTCGACTCGCGCGACCGCATGGTCACGGGAACGATTCCGAATGTGTTCGGCGAAGTCGATGTCGAAATGGAGTGCGGGGGGAACCGGTGGAGTTACACAAAGTTGTTTGGTGACACCCAGACTTCGATCTACGAAAGCGAAAGCGACATTTTCAGCGACCGCGAGGCGCAGAATTACGCCGCAGGGGAGGAAAAAGCGACGAAGGCCGCAAAGCAGGAAGTCACCTTCGTTAAGGAAGGCGATAAATTACGGTTTTACGCCTGTGTAAATCAGATCGCGACTTCACGATAAAGTTGAAAAAGGATGGCAAGGTGATTGCGCAAGCCGCACGTCATCTCAAGGCCGATGGTGATTTCGCACGCTTGGTGACCGCGACCGAGGCGTTCGTCGCGGGTGACCCCGCGCCGCCGATTCTCGCGTGGAAAGGCGGCGCCTCGGACCCCGATGACAACGGTCCGGTTGGTGGCGCCCTCAATAGAGCGCGTCCCGGTCAAAACCGTATCTATCCTATCAAGCGAAACCCGCTCCCCGCAGTGAGCGCCCAATCGTCAGAAACGACGAGCCCGCCGCGCCAGCCCAGAATTACGACGACGGTGAAAATGAGCTCGGCTTTCTCGCATATGACGAAGCGACCTTCAATCCCGTGCCGACGCAAGTGCGCAGCGCCGAGTTATCGCCCCTGACACAAATCCGCAATCGCGGCCTGGTAGCAAAAACACTGCTCCATTGGGTGCAGGGCATCATCACGGCCAACAGCGCGGTCGGCGAGGGAGTCGTTTTCGGCCTGTGGGATGGCGTGAAAGGCGATGTGCAAGGTGTCGTCAGCACCTTGCTTGCCGTTGGCGACCTGGAAAAATTTCTGTTCAAACTCGAGTTCGAACCCTGGGTTGTAGCGTCGGAACTCTACCATTGTTTTTCGGCGCTCAAGGACCTGGGCTGGGAAGGTTTGAAGAGCAATGTTTCAGCGATGATTGACCAGATCATCGGAGATTTCACAAACACGCAGGTCGATCGATTAAGCCTGCTGCTGGGCAAGGATGCCGAAGACCCCGTTTATCTCAGCGCCTATTTTGCCGGGTATGCCGTCGGTTACATCGGCGAGCAGGTTGGAGTGAGCGTGCTCACCGCCGGGATCGCCAAGGCCGGGGTGATTGGCAGGGTGTTAAGGGAGGGCACGGGGCCGCGGCAAAGTTCATGCAACTGGCGTCCAAGGTTTCTTCCGAGAGCGTGCTTCTACAAAAGGTGTCAAAAGGAGTGGCGATAAACTTCGGTCGTGTCGCCCGCAGCGCGGACGAGGCCCGCGCCGCCGCCGTCTCGGGTCCTTGTGCCGCTCGCCATTGGGTTGCTTTGGGGCGGGCACGCGCGTTGTCATGGCTGACGGAACCACCAAAGCGATTGAAATGCTTGAAAAGGGGGACCGGGTGCTGGGATACGATCCTTCCAAGGGGGGGAGCGCCACTCCGCAGATGGTGTTGAGCCGGATGTTTAGTTTCACTTCTTCCCCACTCTGCGTCGGCTGGAAGGATGAAGGCCGGGAAGACAACGGCGGCAGCGTTATCACCACCCTCGATCATCCGTTTTGGACCGGAGAAAAAGGCGGTACCCGCTGGCGACTTGAAGCAAGGCATGCATCTGCTTGGCCGCACGGGCACCGCCCCCGTGGTGACGACGGTGATGGCGGAGGCAGGGAAGACCATGACGTTCAACCTCGACGTTGACGGTCCCGATACGTTTTTCGTAGTCACGGGTGACGTGGCGGCCCTTGTGCACAATACGGCGGGGCAAACCATGCTTTATGGTACCAATAAAATCCAGAGAGGCCGAAGTGCTGTTTACAACACGATCAATTATCAACAGGTATTCGACGGAGCCGGAGCGGCAGTAATCTCAAAGAACCCGCAACATCATTTCTATTTTGATGCTTGGTTGAAGGCGAATTATACGGGATATAGCGTGAGTGCAAAGGACAGAGGTTAGGTTCCCCAGTGTAGAGCTAGAGGGGTATCACCATGCTATCGCCCACGAAGCGGGGGACAAATGGCTGGCCAATAAATTCGCCCGCTTTGGAGTCGAAAAATTCAAGTTGATATGGGTAATCTGAAGTTTGTGGAGCGCGCTGTCGGAGGCTGAGATGGAAGAGTGTGCCTTGACAATGCTGAGGGCCGCACAGCAAGCTGGGGCACCTGTCACCAACCAGACGCTCCATCAGTTGCAGAACTGGAGTGCGCGCAAGCTAACAACATACAACCTGAAATGCCCATGACGATCCATCAGCTCATCGAGCGGCTCCTGCGGGAGCCCTTCTGCAAGCTTATACCGCGCACGCCGGCCCCCGCGAACCAAGCCCGGCGCACGCCTGCCCGCGACGTGGCCGCGTTCTACCACGCCTTCGCGGGCGGCGACATCTACGTGAGCCGGGGCAACGACGGTCTCCCGCTCTACGGCGGGGACCATCCGGTCAACGGCTGGGAGCTGCTCGCGGAGCCTTTCGAGCGGGGCTTAACGAGATCATGGAAGCCGGCGCGAATCCCCACCGCATCGAGCACTTCGACGACTGCTACCTGCTCGCGCGCCCAATGCGATGATCTAAGCTCGATCATCGGCATCGACCTTGAACGCCGACAATTCGGCTCGATCTCGCCCACCTGGGCGCCGGGGTATGGTTCCATTCAGCGTGCCGGCGCCAGTGGTGGCGCGTTCGTTTTCAGAGTGGCTGGAACGCACCCTGGACTGAGGGTATTCGCAAGGACGAGGACGACGAGGGAGGTGATCCTCCATTATTATGTTGAGGGGCCACGGCGATGTGCCCTCCATCGTGCCTGGTCGGTGAGCTGCCTGGCAGAAGGCAAACGCGTCCAAACAGTTGAATCACGCGAATAGGACAATGGATGAACTCATCGAGCGTTTCGCCGCCGAAGTGGGCCGTGACCTGATCCTGCGCGCCGGCGACCAGCCATCCGGGGACCGCTCCCACGGCCATCCGCTGCCCGAGGACGCGCGCATCTTCTTCGAGCGGGTCGTCGGCGGCCACTTCGTGCTGCCGCCGCGCCAGAAGTTCTACCTCTACGACGACCCCTTCGGGGCCAACATCAACCAGATGTTCGACGCGCCCGAACTGCCGGGCGTTTTCCCCTACTACGACCAGTGCTTCCTGTTTGTGTGGTTTGAGTTGAATGGTTTCTCCTTCGGCATTGATCTCAACGCGGAGAGGTACGGCTCGATCTTCGGCTACGAGGACCAGTGCCTTGGCGTGTCGGTGAAAAGCTACTACATGTTCCCCTCCATCCGGGACATGCTGCTGGAGTTCACATCGCTGCGCGAGGGTGAAGCGCCAGGGATTACGCTCAAGGATCGGCGCCCGGTTCTAAGTTTGGAGCATCGGTCCATGGGGTCACATCTATATTAGACTTCATAGGACATAGTGCGCGAGTGAGGGCAAGCTCCGCCCGCCGCCGCGATTTTCTTACACGGCAAGCGGCTGGCGGGTGGCCACCCGCAGGTTGTGCAGACCTCCGGCCACGCTCATCACCTCGTCCACGAAGTCGCGGCGGCGGGCGCGGAAGATGTCCGCGACGATGTGGCAGCGCTTGATGCCGCCGATGACGTGCTCGACGCCCACGCGCGTTCGGCTGATGATCTGGTTGATGGTTTTCTGGATAGGGTGGAGTTCTTTTTTGGGCGGCTTCCTCTTGGGCTGGAGGGTGTCGATGCCCGGCGGTTCGTAGCCTTGGAAGGCCGTGTCCTTGAACAGCAGGGTGCCCGGCGGGAAGACCAGCCCGCTTTCATCGGCGAGCCGCTTGTCATGCACGCTGCCCGGGGCGGTCGGCCCGAGGTAAACCACCTTGCGGCGCGAGGAGACCACCAGGTTCTTCTTGCGGTGGGACTTCTTCTTGCCGCTGTAGTCCTTGCTTTGCGCCTCCGGGTCCTTGGGGCGGCAAACCGGGCGCTCGGCCCCGTCGATGATGAGCAGCAACTCGGGGGTCTCGGCGAGCAGCGCCCCCAGGTCCGCGGGGCGCCGCGCGGGCCGCAGCAGTTCCCGGCCCAGCGCCGCGCTGACCAGCGGCGTGAGCGCCTTGACCCACTCGCAGACCTGCGGCTGGCTTAGGCCGAAGAAGAAGCCCATGGCCTCCCGGGTCGGGTAGCTCTTGAAGTAAAAGAGCAAAAAGAACAGCTTGGCCCGCGCCGTGGGCAGCTTGCTGGTCGCCCCGCCCGCCCCGGCGGCGCGCTGGCGCGCCCCGCCGTCGTGGCGGCACTGGGCCCGTTGCTCGGCCAGCGCCTCCGCCAGGCCCGCCTCCAGCCGCGCGAACTCCCCGGGATCGAGGGTGGTGAGGGCGCGCAGCAGCTTGGGCTTGCGGAAAACGACGTCCATGTCCATGCTCCCACCCCTACCACAAGCCCCGGCTCTGGCGGCTACGTCCTATGAAGTCTATTGAATGATATACTTGATAAACAAGCCGGTTCAATCCATTCTGTCCACAATAGCTCGCTAAAACATGACAACAGAAGAACGAAGACGTTTGGTTAAACAAGCGTCAGAATTATTTAACGTGAAGGACTACTTGAGTGCAGAGGTATTGTTCGGGAAGTTGTTAGAGGCATTTCCGAGTGCCCCGGAAATTAAATACTACTTTGCTGTGTGCTTAGCTAATCGCGGCGAAAAAACAAAGGCATTAGAGTACCTAATCCAAGCTATAACACTTGACCCTGAACTTTCGAAGGGATTGTTAGAAGCTGGTAAAATTCTTGGTGACCTTGGAAGGAGTGACGAGGCCATTCGTATGCTTAGTAATTATCTCGCTCTGGAGCGCGGCAGCTTCAAAGGTTACGCTTTGAGAGGATTGAACCACAAAATCGTCGGAATGTATGACAAGGCACTGGAAGATTTCAACGCCGCAATCAGATGTAATAATACAGACGGTTCATTATTCCTGTGGCGTTCGCAAATCAATTTACTTCTAAATAGACCTCAGGACGCAGCGAATGACATGGAGGAAAGTAAGAAATTACTCTAACCAAATTTTAGCATTCTAAGGCGCGCGCGCAATTGATTCGCTGCACGACCTCCTTTAAGGAACCGCTGATTTCGATCTGTGCGTAAGTCTTCGCATGTTACATAGCGGCATAGGGGGTGCCTTCCATCCTAAAGAAAGACCTCACCAAGTCGCGCCGATCCCGAATGGATTCCATAATCGCGAGGGTCGCCTCCCGCATGGCCGCCTTGCTGTCCACCACCAGTTGCCCGGGCCTTCGCTTGAGGTGGTTCCAGACCTGCTCGTCGGGGTTGAGGTCGGGCGAATAGGCCGGCAGGCGGGCGAGGTGGATCTCCTCGTTTTCCTTGACGAACGCCTCCACGCGCGCCGAGCCGTGGCAGCTGGCGTTGTCGGCCACGACGATGATCGGGCGGCCCGCGTCGGCGCGCAGGTCCCGCAGAAAGGCGACGAACCGCTCCGAGTCCATGCGGCCCTCGATGACCGCGAAGCGCAGGTCCCCGCGCGGATTTTTTTTTTTTTTTTTTTTTTTTTTTTTTTTTTTTTTTTTTTTTTTTAAAAAAAAAAAAAAAAAAAAAAAAAAAAAGTGGTCGCTTCGCACGGCGCTCTCGTCCACGAAGTAGAGGTCCGCGCCGACGCGCTTGGCCAGCCGCCGCAGCTTGGGAAAGGTGCGCCGCAGCCACTCCGCGCGGTCGCCGGCGTCCTGTTTGTAGGAGCGGCGCGCGGGCGTCCGCGGGGTCAGGCCCAGTTCCTTGAGCAGCCGGCAGAGCGCGCTTTTGCTCAGCTCCAGGCCCCTGTGCCTTTGGAGCACGCCCCGGACGACCGCCAGCGTCCGGAGGCGAAACTCGAAGCCGTGGCGGCGCGGGTCGTTTGCGACGACGGCCTCGCGCAGCCAGAGGGCCGTCTCCGGGTCGGCCTTGCGCGGGCGCCCGCTGCGCGGGCGGTCAAGCAGGGCGGCCCAGCCCCCGGCGCGGTAGCGCGCCAGCCAGCCAAAGAGCGTGCGCATGGGGATGGCGTTGACGCGCGCCACCACGGCCGCCGCCTCCCCCCGTTCCACGGCGGCGACCGCGTTGCTGCGCCGCTCCAGCAAAATCGATTGCGTCGGATTCATTTGCCATTAACATAACGGGACGGGTTTACCATGCAAAAACTTTCGTAAAGGACAATACACGGACAACTTTCAAGCGGATCCCTCGTACGAATTGATGTCGAAAATCCATTCGCGGCAAACTTACGCTTGCCAGTGAGCGGAAATATGTACTTCCTACCAGGGTCTGGTGTAACGTGGGGCGGGTTGACCGAAGGAAATATTGATAGTGCCCCTAAAAACCGACCCAGGAGTCAAAACCAGTATTATACAGGGACGCTAAATGAAGAACGAAATTATTTTCAATTGGTTTAACGCAAACCACATCAAAGAGGCGATCTTGGGTGAAGGCATTTACTTTATTCCAAGTGTCACCTACCATGAACAACATGATTTAATACTGATTACAAGTCAGCTTATGAACTGGTCTGCTTCAACATGCCGGTGGGCGAAAGCTGCCGAAGCATTTCAGGAAGTAGTATCATCACTTATTGAGAAGGGAGAACTTAGTCGAGTGCTCCAAATAATCTGGTGTTACCTCGTTGTTTCCGCCAGCCACAGAATTGATTTGCCAATCAACAGTCTAGACCTGCAATGCGAATTGGCAGAGGCTGTTAAACGTCAATCAGAACAAGTGTCTTCAAACGAAGAATTGCGAAAGGTAGTACTAGATATCGCCGGGAGGATGCCAGTGTTTCGTAAGTTGATTGGCCTGAACGCATCAAGCTAAACGGTTCTATGGCTAACGCCGTTGTATTAATAGACATATACTATTGATAAATGAGATGAATTTTGTGCCGGGTAAATGCAAGCCAATGATCATCACAAAGAGCGATCAAGAGTTCGGACCGCGCATCGGAGGTAATGCGCCGGTGGATGTCAGACCCGAAGACTTGCAAAAAGAAGAATCTGAGTATTTATTGACGATACCTTGGTTCCATAAGAATGAGTTGTCCCTCTTTATCTGGCTTTCTCCAATTGCTTCGGACGTAAATAGCACTTGGACAAACTGTCGTAAGATTCATGATTCTAACAGCCCATTTGTTCAGATGGTTGTTCATCCTCACTCAGTGAGATCGCGTGATAAGCAACTAGCTTCATCTATACCGGCACACTGCTTAAGGATTGGGTCTGCTATCAAGGATCTCAATCCGCACGACCCGGAATCAAAATGGCCTGGTAGTAAATTAGGCGGGGACGTTTATTTTGAGGATGCCGGATCATATGCTTACGCGCTTACGAACGAGATCACCTCGGCTGGGTATGTTCACATACTTCAGTTAACTTTTCCAGGAAACGCGGATACACTTCTTGATGTAAATTGGCCATTTGGTCTAATGATTTCGCATCTATTCGTAAAGATCGTAGGCGAGACGACCAAGAGAATTCAAATATATCTGGGTTTAGCTCGACTGTATCCAATTTTCAGAGCTGCCCCTCCGAGGAGGCGCAAATCGTTGCGCGCCAGCCGCCGGGAATTTATGAATGTTGTTTTTTGCGCGTCCTGCAAAAACTTCCGTCTTGCAAATTATTCTCCAGCAGCGTGCGTCTCTGAAATTAGAATCCCGGATGTCAATCGCGCGCTTTGTTCTGTTGCTGTGGTGGCTGGCGGCGACGGCCACGGCGCTGCCGGGCTGGGGGGAGCCGCTGCGCGAGGTGCTCGCCTGGGATGCGCTAGACCGGCTGGTCAGCGCGCAGGCGCGCGACACGGGCAATGCCGGCTACGACTGGCGGGCGATCTACGACGGCCTGGGCCGGCGGCTGCGCACGGTCCACACCCCGGTGGCGAGCGGGGGCGCGGCGCAGGGCGCGCAGGCCACGGCGACCGGCGTTAGTTTGACCCGGCGGTGGAGTTCCTGGAGGTGGCGGTGGCGCAGAGACGGGGGCGCCCGCCAGTGGCTCTTCTACGGCCCGGACCTGGACGGGCGCTACGGCGGCGCGCAGGGCATCGGCGGGCTGGAGGGCAGCGTGCGCGAGAGCGACGGGGCGGGCGCGGGCTACGTGCTCGACGCCTTCGGGCACGCGGAGGCGCGCGTGGAGGGCGCGGGCGGCGGCGCGGCGCTCTCCTGGCAGAGCGCGCGCTACGGGGGCTACGGGGCGCTGCCGGGCGCGGGCGCGGCCACCCCTTTCCTTGGCACAACCACCCTGGCCCAGAGCCTGGGCTGGCGCGGGCGGCGCCGGACCCCACGGGCTTCTACTGGCTGGGGGCGCGCCACTACGACCCGCTGGATGGAAGGTTACTCTCCGCGGACCCGCTGGGCCATGGGGCGAGCGCGGACCTCTACGCCTACGCGGGCGGCGACCCCGTCAACCGCCTCGACGCCGACGGACGCGTGGCCTCGGAGACCGGGCGGGGCGCCCTCGACCCCAAGCTCAACGAGCGGACCTTCGAGCACTGGATCGCCCAGAGCGACGGCATGGGCGAGTTCGTGGCCAAGGGCCTCCTGTACGACGCCGCGCGCGCCTTCAGCGGCTACGACTCGCAGGTGGCCGTGCAAAACGACCTGCAGGGCGCCTGGGCGGCCTGGGACCACGGGGATCTGCTCACCGCCGCGCTGCTGCTCAACCGGGCCAGGGGCGACGCCACGATGGCCGCGGCCCCCTTTGTGGCGGCGTTCGGCGAGTTCGGCACCGCCGAGAACCAGGCGGCCAGGGTGGTCGAGGGCGACTTCGCGCCTGGGCAACTACATTACCGACCGGCAAATCTAAGTGGAGCAGTTAAAGAACCAGGCAATGGCCCGTTTGTAGCTGACACGATTAGCCCAAACGGTGGAGGCGATTCATACACTGGAGCTATCGAGCAGGGACGTGACGCGCAGGGAAAGTTCACCCCGAAATCAGAAGGTCAGATCTCTCCGGGTTCTGCAGCTGTTGATGATTTTGTTCAAAGCGCGTTGAATAATGGATGGAGCCTCGTGGATAAGGAAGTGAGCTTTGGTACACCGTTTGGGTTGCGACGTTATGACGCTGTTTTATCCGATTCTAGCAGCCTGAACTGGGGATTCGAGATCAAGTCTTCAGAAGGGGCTTTCTCGCGTTCGGACAGTCAGCAGTTCAGTGGCGACAGATGGATCAACATGAATGGCGGCGCGAATGCAGTCGGGAAACAATCCGGAGTTACAATTAACGGTGCGGCAAAAGTATTATGGCAAGGTCCTTGATCACAATAGAAAACAAATTGGACGGAATGTTGGTTGAACCGCTGTCAGAAATTGGATTCAAACGAGGTGCAGACATTAATTTATCAAAGGCAAATACCCACCATATCGCAAATGTCTACGCTTCCCCGCACGTTCACGAGGAAACTCTGCACTGATAAATGCCAACGCAGCGATTCGGTTTAAGGAACTTAGAAGCTGCTGGAGAACAGAAAGGAGTAGGCTTGTCTCCGCTTTCATGGTTCCAGCGCATTTCCTGAGCTCGGGAAAGACATACATGGAGTGGCAATTCTCTCCCGAAACCCCAGGAGACGTGGTCGAACAGATTCTCACGACTTGTAGGAAGTATTTACTGCCCCTCATTGGTAGATTTAATACCTTAGGATCATTGAAACTGCAACTCATTGATGAGATAGATTACTACGCGGACGTGCGGGAACAGCGAGTTCGGCTTGGTTCCGAAGAGGAGAAGAACAATGTCCGATACTGCCAGCATGAACGATAACAAACTGCGACTGCCTCTCAACTTAGATCAAAGAATTGAAAAACTAGCGGCAATCTACGTTATAGAGGGGATGAAAGACGCTGCAAGGCGCCTAATTAATTCGCAACTAGCTAAACTCCGGGTTGCCAACCCGATGCCGCCACACATTGCGCAGTATGTGCGGTGGGAGAGATTGAAAACGACCCTTCTTCAGTAAGGCATCTTCACAATCACCTCCGCATCAAGTCTTCAACACCTAAGGGGATCGGCATTGAATGTTATCCCTCAAGTTCGCATTGAACCCGCCGCGCGCTATGGTGCGCGGATGATCGCCCGGCCCACCCGCCATGTCCACCCCGACCTCACCCCCGTCGTCAGGGAGTTGCTGCTTGACGGTTCGCGCCTGCTCACCGGCCACAAGCGCCGCTCCTTCCAGGGGCGGGTGGCTGACGCGCTCTTTGGCGGCGGCGCGCGGGCCGCGGAGACGCTCCTGGGTGGAACCGCCACTCGGTCGCCCAGGGCCAACAGGAGAACCGCACCGGGATCGTCTGCCTGGACGACGCCTTTCGCGCGCGGGGCAACCGGCCCGTGGAGCAGAAGTGGCCCGAACTGGCGGCCGACGTGCGCGCGCTGGCCACGCCCAGGCGCAGGCCAACCCGCGGCTGCGCGGCACGCTCGCCCACACGCGCCTGGGCGCCGCCTCGCTGCGGCGCGCGCTCATCGAGGAAAAGGGCTGGGACCCGGTGGAGGTGCCCGCCGAGCGGACCTTAAACGGGGTGCTCAACCGGCTGGGCTACCGCCTGCGCGGCCGTGGCCAAGACCCGGCCCGAAAAAAAACGCCCGGGTGCGACGCCATCTTCCAAAACGTCCAGCGCCGCCAACGCGGCGGCGGACGCGAGCGGGGGCAGGTTCCTGCGCCTGAGCGTGGACACCAAGGCCACCGTGGTGCTGGGCGACTACAGCCGCCGGGGCCGCGCGCGCGGGCTCAGGCCGGTGGCGGCCCTGGACCACGACCTGGCCCAGGACAAGGCGAAGCTCATCCCGGTGGGCATCCTGGAGGTCAAGGGCGGCGAGCTGGACCTGACCTTCTCCACCAGCCCGGCCAAGACCGCCGACCTGATGGGCGACTGCATCCAGAGCTGGTGGCGCCGCCACGGGCACCTCCACCCGGGCGTGGAGGAGTTGGTCCTCAACCTGGACAACGGACCCGAGAGCGGCGGGCGCAGAACCCGCTTCCTCCCTCGCGCATGGCGGAGTTCGCCGACCGGAGCGGCCTGCGCCTCCACCTGGTGTACTACCCGCCCTACCACAGCAAGTACAACCCGGTGGAGCTGTTTGGGCCGCGCTGGAGAAGCACTGGAACGGCGCGCCGCTCACCGACGCGGCCGCCGCCCTGGGCTACGCCGCCACGATGACTTGGCGGGGCGGCGAGCCGCTGGTGCGCCTGGTCAAAAAGGCCTACGCCAAAGGGCGCGTGGTGGCGGGCGCAGCCAAGCGCGTGGGCTGGAGGGGCGCTTGCAGCAGCCACCCCGACCTGCGATGGTGGGACATCCGCATCCACCCTCAACGGGTATAACATTCAATGCCGATCCCCTTAGATGGATGCCCAACACCAATTTAGAGCGAATTTTTGCATGGGCTTCGCGCGCTCGGTTATTTTGTTGTGTTGGATGCCGACAACGCTCTACGGCTTGGCCCTCTCCCTTCTGTGCCAAGGAACAAACGCGGACCCAATGTGAAAAATCTAATGCTCTGGGACGTGTACGTGCAATAAAACTAATTCGTGGAGTAACAATATCAATATGCGGAGCAATAGCTGCCTTACCACTGCTGCGGATATCTTGCACGCAGGAGGCGCGGATATTCCCGCGAGCAATGTTGCCCTGCGAACTTGCATCAAACTTCAACTCGGGAGAAACTGATGGCGATATTTCAATGCCTAATCCATGAACAAAAGGGTGCGAGCTTCGTTTGCAAGCACATTCGGGCAGGTCACTCGACAACAAGCGAATTCACAATGATCCCGTTTCCGGCAATCGAGTACTGCTTGGACGCATGTGGCTGTGCGATTCGTGTAAGAGGGTGTGGGACGCGCTCGAAGGGGAAGACGAGTCTGAGTCCTTTCTTGAACGACTTGAGGTAGTGTGTGGTGGGTGCTTGGAAACTTGGCAGAATAACTCGTGAGGGCAAGCGTTTATTAGAGACGCAATGCCATTAAACTTCATAGGACATAGTGCGCAAGCGGGGCTTGCGCCCACCGTTCCAACTACTGTGATTCACCCATGAAATCTGGCGAATTGAGCAAGGTAGTGAAGTCATTTGCACCAATGTTGCGCCCACCGTGGCGACAGGTTGGAAGCGAGTTGTTGCGGCGAGAAGGCAGTTGGATTCAGATCATTGGTTTCAATTCTTCGCGCTTCGCAGATAAGTATGTCCCTCGCTGCGGCCTTGAGTTCCTCAAAATGCCCGGTCCCCTAACGGCAATGCCGTCAGGTAATTGGTCGCTTGTAGGAGGGAGAAGCGAGGATAAACAGGACGATTTGCCTCAATTTAAGGCCGTAATTGGTGAATTTGGGGTTGAAACCCGTCCGCAGACCTCAAAAAGTAGGAAAATGGCGGAAAAACACCTCAGGCGGTCGGAATGGCACAAGACCGCAGAAAAAGTCGTGTATCCGCAAGACACTAATGGTCAACATTTTACGAATTACCTGACGGCATTGTAGTTAGGGCGGGAGTTCCAGAATATCATGTTGAAACATTCCTGAACGACTCAATGGCTAACGCTGCTAGATTAGGAGTCCTATGCAATTGATTAATGAAATAAATTTTGTTCAGGGTAAATGCAGGCCGTTAACTATCACAAAGATCGATCGAGACCTTGGACCACGTATTGGAGGTAATGCTCCGGTGAATGTCAAACCTGAAAAATTACGAAAAGAAGGGTCTGAGTACTTATTGACGATACCTTGGTTCCATAAGAATGAGTTGTCCCTCTTTATCTGGCTTTCTCCAATTGCTTCAGACGTAAATAGCAGTTGGACAAACTGTCGTAAGATTCATGGTTCTAACAGCCCATTTGTTCAGATGGTTGTTCATCCTCACTCAGTGAGATCGCGTGATAAGCAACTAGCTTCATCTATACCGGCGCACCGCTTAAGGGTTGGGTCTGCTATCAAGGATCTCAATCCGCACGACCCGGAATCAAAATGGCCTGGTAGTAAATTAGGCGGGGACGTTTATTTTGAGGATGCTGGATCATATGCTTACGCGCTTACGAACGAGATCACCTCAGCTGGGTATGTTCACATACTTCAGTTAACTTTTCCAGGAAACGCGGATACACTTCTTGATGTAAATTGGCCATTTGGTCTAATGATTTTTCATCTATTCGTAAAGATCGTAGGCGAGACGACCGAATTCAAATATATCTGGGCTTAGCTTGACTTTATCCAATTTTCACAACCGCCCCCGAGGAGGCGCAAGTCGTTGCGCGCCAGCCGCCGGGAATTTATGGATGTCTTTTTTGCGCGACCTGCAATAACTTCCGTCTTACAAATTGTTCTCCAGTGGCGTGCGTCTCTGAAAATGGATAAAATCGAACTTAGGGTGTGTACACAATGAACCTGCTGGAAGACCTCCCCTGAACGGTGGCCCGAACTCTAGAATCCCGGATGTCAATCGCGCGCTTTGTTCTGTTGCTGTTGTGGCTGGTGGCCACGGCGCTGCCGGGCTGGGGGGAGCCGCTGCGCGAGGCTCGCCTGGCGGGCCGACGGCACGCTGGACTACCACGACGCGATCCGCGCGCTGGGCCCGGCGGGCGGGCGGCAACTGGACCAAATGGTCGGATGATGAACATGTGACTGCTAATCAGGTGTTCTACGAATGGACTACGGGAACAGGACCCTCAGACACTCGCACTTTTGATGAAACAAGTGTGCTGGGCCAACAAATGATTCAATCGGACTATGTTCAGACTGGCTCCCAAAAGAGCAGCCATGAGCGGTCTTCTAAATTCAGCAAATCCAGATGAGAACCACCTCAGTGAATCGGTTCCAACCGGACGCAGGTTAGACGATTTGAACCCACTCTATTATGGTTTTGTTGATTTTCCGGGAGACGCATTGGGCAGCAACCCTGCCGCGCTCTTCAGGGTAGCATTGCCGGAGTGAGTACTTTTATTGGTTTTTCAAATGCTGACCATACTGACGCTAGCGTGAATGTGCAGCTAACAGATAATCTAAGTGCAACTTCGGCTACTCACTTGCCGCCTATTCCGCATATTATAAGTTACGGTTCATCTGTGCTGGAGATAATCCATTTGGTACAGATGGACCAATGCATACAATCTAAACCAATTACAACTTGAACGTCACTGTGCCAGTTGATCCTTCCATTATAACTCCTGTTTCAAATGCATTCCCGTAAACTTTTGATGTTGTTATTATGCGCTTTGTTGCTTAATAGCTGCGAGTTGTCGCCCCTTACGACCAAGGAGGTGAGTGGAGAGTACTTGTACATGTATAAATCTGGAGAAATTGAATCATGGTTGCTGGATGACAATTCAACTTACAAGCAAGAACTCTTTCACGATAGAAAGAATTACGAGTTAAGAACTAATTCTCTTTATAAAAACTTTGGGAATTGGTCTTTGGAAAAAGATCATGTGACCATGATCAATACGCTGAACTTCTTTGACTTTTCCAAGCAGGGTAGAGTTATTAACCAGCCTCAACACTTAACATTTCAATCGGGCGTCTGGGTTGCTCCCGAAAGAGGCACTGACGCAAAGATTTTCATCGCCGAGGATATAGGATACGTATTGCTCAGAGTGAGCACTCCAGCAGCGGTAAAGTAGTCGTTATTTGACTAATGCTCCACATTGCGATTTACGAAAATCTTCGCATGTTGAACGCCAGCCGTTATGCTACTGGCAAATGGACCCGAAGCAATCGATCTTGCTGGAGCGGCGCAGCAACGCGGTCGCCGCCGTCGTGGCGCGCGTCAACGACATCCCCATGCGCACGCTCTTTGGCTGGCTGGCGCGCCACCGCGCCGGGGGCCGGGCCGCCCCGCTCGACCGGCCCCGCAGCGGGCGACCGCGCAAGGCGACCCCGGAGGTGCGCCCTGGCTGCGCGGGGCCGTCACCCAAAACGATCCCCGCCGCCACGGGTTCGAGTTCCGCCTCTGGACGCTGGCGGTCGTCCGGGGCGTGCTCCAAAGGGAAAGGGGCGTGGAGCTGAGCAAGGGGGCGGTTTGCCGGCTGCTCGGGGAGCCGGGCCTCACCCCCCGGCTTCCCGCGCGCCGCTCCCACAAGCAGGACGCCGGCGCCCGCGCGGAGTACCTGCGGCGCCCTTTCCCAAGCTGGGGCGGCTGGCCAAGCGCGTCGGCGCGGACCTCTACTTCGTGGACGAGAGCGCCGTGCGAAGCGACCACCCGCGCGGGGGCACCTGGGGCGCGCGGGGACAAACCCCGGTGGTGGCGGAGAGCGGCGACCGCTTCGGGCTCAACCCGGTCTCCGCGGTCAGCCCGCGCGGGAACCTGCGCTTCGCGGTCATCGAGGGCCGCATGGACTCGGAGCGGTTCGTCGCCTTTCTGCGGGACCTGCGCGCCGACGCGGGCCGCCCGATCATCGTCGTGGCCGACAACGCCAGCTGCCACGGCTCGGCGCGGGTGGAGGCGTTCGTCAAGGAAAACGAGGAGATCCACCTCGCCCATCTGCCGGCGTACTCGCCGGACCTCAACCCGGACGAGCAGGTCTGGAACCATCTCAAGCAAAGGCTGGGATAGCTCTCGATCGATTGCAAGGCGACAATGAGGGCGACCACACTCTCCATCATGAGCGCCGTACAAGCCGAGACGGAACTGGTGAGGTCGTTCTTTAGGATGGCACCCGTTACGCCTTGGTTTAACATGCCGGAACTTTCGCAACGGTTAATAGCAAGAATCTACTGCCATTGGTAAAATAAACATGCCAACAGACTTTGCGGCGTTCTGTCGTCCCATCCGGATACTCGCATCGGATTCGCAGGAAGGAAATCGAATCGGAGGATTTCCCCCGGCGGGCGTTATGCCGGCGCAAGTATTCCCATGCACCAAATACTTCGCAACCTTGAAGCTGAATGGAGATGACAAAGAAATATCTATCTTCAATTCCTTCGAGGAGAGGGCTGCATCAAACAGATCTCTCCCCAAACATAGCGGCACAATCTATTCGCAAGCGGATGCCCCATTGATCCAATTTGTAGTACACGGCAAGTCCATTCGATCCCGGGTAAAATCCACACTGATTTCGCCGCTTACCTCAAAGGCCCTTGTGTTGGACCCTGAAGAGAGAGATGAAGATGGATGGTTGGATTCAAACATCTACCACAACAGCAAAATGGGCGGATACCCATTCTACTGGCATAACAAAGTTTCGATCCGCCGCCAAGGAAGAACATTAACCGAGGCTGGGTTCACACATTTATTTCAATTCTCCTTTCCAAATAATCGGGATGCGCTGATCTCGGGAAATTGGCCGTATGGAGGTTACGTTATGCACGTATTTGTAGATGATCCTGACGACCCTCAAGATATCAGGTATGGTTGGGGTTAAATTGTAAACCTGCAAACAAGGACTGATAGCCTGTACGTACAACAGACCTGCAGAAAGACACAGAAGAACACTCAACCGCGCGCTGTGCTGCAGTCCGGAGGTCACGCTGAACACCGCGCTGATGATGCCGTACACCACCGCCCCGACCAGCACCGCGATCACGATAATGATGATCGGCGGAATCACCGCCGTCGCGGCTTTTACCCGCTGGTCCAGCTCGCGTTCGTACACGGTCGCGATCATCTGCATCGTCTCGGCGAATTTGCCGGACTGCTCTCCGACCGCCATCATGTCCACGAAGAGTTCGGGGAAGATTTTGTGCTTTGACAGCGCGTTCGACAAACTCGAGCCGTCCACCAATGACGCCCGCGCCTCGGCCATGCGCGCTTTCAAATAGGTGTTGCCCGACATGTCCTCCAGCAACTCGATGGCGCGCAGCAGCGTGACGCCGTTTTGCAACAACGTGCCCAGCGTGCGCGCGAACTGCGCGTAAAACTGGAAGCGCACCACCGAGCCGTACGCGGGGATCGACAGGCGGAAACGGTCCCAGCGCATCAACCCCTCGGCGGAACGCGTGGCCAGCTTGAAGATCAGAATCCCCAGCATGACCGCCGCCGCCGCCGCCCACCAATAGGCCACGATCAGGTCGTTGGCGGCGATGAGCATCCGCGTGGGGAGGGGGAGGACCGGGCCGCCGTTGCTCGACGCGAAAAAGCTTTGCAGTCGCGGCACCATCACCGTGATGAAAATTACCACCAGCCCCACGCCGGCCATCACCAGGAACGCGGGGTAGATGAGCGCCTGCGAGACGGTGTCCCGCATCTTCTTCATGTTGGTCAGGTGGCTGACCAGGCGGGTCAGGATGTCCTCCAGCGCGCCGCTCGCCTCGCCGGCCATGACGAGGTTCGTGTACAAGGGCGAGAAGATGCGGGGGAAGACCCGGAGCGTTTGCGAAAAGCTGCGGCCTTCGAGCAATCCCTGGTGCAGGGCTTTGGTGAGTTTTTGCAAATCGACTTGTTTTAGGCGGCGCACCAGGACTCCCAGCGCTTCGTCCAGGGTCATCCCCGCCGAGAGCAGGTAGGCGAGTTGTTCGGTGAAGAAGAGCCGCTGGCCGTGGGAAAGGCGCTGGCTGGAGGTCGCGGCGGCGAGCTCGGTGGTGCCAACGGGTTTGGAGTGGGTGGTGGAGTTGGAGCCGAGGGAGGGGGTCGCGTTGGTTTGGTTTTCCCGCTTGTCGGTGCGGCGAGAGGGAGAAGATGCTTTTGCGGTCGGTGGTTGGGACGTGGGAGACGTGGCGGTCCCTGAGAGTGCCAGCGGCTCGATCTTCACGGGGACGCACCGCTTTTGCTCGATGGCTTGGATCGCGGAGGCGCGGTCGAGTGATTCGAGGGTTCCCTGCACAAGGTTGCCCTGCGCATCACGGGCGCGGTAGGAGAAGGTCGGCATACGGGGGTTTGGAACAAAAGCTACGTCCAATGACGCATGAACCGGGTAGATGTTCAAAGAACGGCGCTCACTGGTGTCAGCGTGGAAAGAGATTGCTTCTTTACAGTGTAAATTATGCAGTGATTGCAACTGATTAACACTCACGCTCGAAATGTTTGGCTTGAGTTCTGGATGCCTTTGGTTTGGAGTGCGCGCGACACGTCGCCGCTTTGATCCCAGCGACACGTCGCGGCGTTCTACCCTCCGGCGCAGCCGGCTCGATAATGGCGGCTGCGCCGGATGGATTGGACGCGACACGTCGCTGGAAACAAAGCGGCGACGTGTCGCGGCGCACTCCAAAGCCGCTGCGCGGCGGGCGGAGCAGAACTGCTTCGCAGTGGCGGAGCAGAACCAGAGGCGAGACGTGGCGCCTCAGGAAACCGCTTGCAGTGTCCGCCCGCATTTCTTACAGGTGGAGGTTCGCTCGCCCGCGCCTCCCTGGCGCACGGCAAACGCGCGGTTCCAGCTCATCTCACCCCTTCATCTCCCGGCTCCAAACTCTCGAATTACCAGTATTTATGGCAAACACCGTGTTAGTCGGCGCCCAGTGGGGCGATGAGGGGAAGGGGAAGATCATTGATGTTCTCACGGGCAACGCGCACATCGTCGTGCGCAGCCAGGGCGGGAACAACGCGGGGCACACCATCGTCCACGCCGGCAAGAAGTACGTCCTGCACCTGATCCCCTCCGGCATCCTGCGACCGGGAAAAACCTGCGTCATCGGCAACGGCGTCGTGATCGACCCCGTCGCGCTCGCTCGGCGAGATCGAGGGACTCCGCGCCCAGGGCATTCCCGTGGACAAGAACCTCCTCATCAGCGAGTGCGCCCACCTCGTCCTGCCTTATCACCGGTTGCTCGACGAGGCCCGGGAATTGCAAAAGGGCAAGAACCGCATCGGCACCACCAAACGCGGCATCGGCCCGGCGTACGGCGACAAGGCCGCGCGCACCGGCCTGCGCATGATCGACCTCCTCCAACCCGCGGTTTTCTCCGCCAAACTCCAGGTCCGTGTGCGCGAAGCCAACCAGATCCTCAAGACCTTCGACGCCAAACCCGTCAGCTTCAAAAAGATCGAGGCCGACTACCTGGAGGCCGGCCTCAAGCTGCGGCCTTTCGTGGTCAACACCGTGGTTTACCTGCACAAGGCGCTGGCCGCGAAAAAGAAGATCCTTTTCGAGGGCGCGCAGGGCACGTTCCTGGACCTCGATCACGGCACCTACCCTTACGTCACCTCCTCGAACACCACCGCCGGCGGCGCCTGCACCGGCTCCGGCGTGCCGCCGCACGCGATCGACGAGGTCGTCGGCGTCATGAAAGCCTACACCACCCGCGTGGGCGAGGGACCCTTCCCGAGCGAGGATGCGGGCGTCACCCACATGCTGCACGGCATGGGCCGCGAATTCGGATCCACCACGGGCCGCGCGCGCCGTTGCGGCTGGTTCGACTCCGTGGCGACCCATTTCGCCACCATGGTCAACGGCATCGATTACCTCGCGGTCACCAACCTGGACGGCCTCGACACCGTCGGGCGGATCAAGATTTGCGTCGCCTACGAACTGGACGGCCGCCGCGTGGACGTGCCGCCTTCCGACTTCCAGGCGTTCGCGCGTTGTTCGCCGGTGTACGAGGAGATGCCCGGCTGGCTGGTTTCCACCGAAAAAGCGCGCGCGTTCGAGGAACTACCGGTGGCGGCGCGCCGGTATCTGCATAGAATCAGCGAGTTGACGGGAGCGAAACTCCAGATCGTCAGCGTCGGCCCCGGCCGCACCCAGACGATCCGCTTGTAAGTCCCCGCGCAGGGAGTTCCCGGTGGCCCGCGCCCGTCCATCCCCACGCATGAACCGCCCCCCGGCCCCGCCCAGCACCCCGCGGCACATCGCGATCATCCTTGATGGCAACGGCCGGTGGGCCCGGCAACGCGGGTTGTCGCGCATCTTCGGCCACGAGGAGGGCGCGCGCGCCGTGCGCCAAAGCGTGGAGGGATGCGGCGAATTGGGCGTCGAGTTCCTGACGTTGTACGCGTTCTCCCAGGAGAACTGGCAGCGCCCCAAGCTGGAGGTCACCGCGCTGATGTCGCTGCTCCAGAAATTCCTGCGCGACACCACCCCCGAGTTGCACGAGCGCAACGTGCGCCTCCACGCCATCGGACGCCTGGACGACCTCCCCGCCGGCTGCCTGGCGCAACTGCGCAACTCCATCGCGTCCACCGCCGCCAACACCGGTCTGACCCTGATCCTGGCGCTCAGCTACAGCGGGCGGGCGGAGGTGATCGACGCCGTGAAAAGCATCGCGCGCGAGATCACGGAGGGCCGGATCGACGAGGCGATGATTGACCCCGCGCTTTTCAGCCGACACCTTTACACGCGGGATTATCCCGACCCCGACCTGCTCATCCGCACCTCGGGCGAAATGCGCATCTCCAATTTCCTGCTCTGGCAGTTGAGCTACACCGAAATCTATTTCACCAAGACGCTCTGGCCCGACTTCCGCAAAGAAGATTTGCTTGAAGCCGTCCGGGATTACAGTAATCGTCAACGCAGGTATGGCTCGCTTTAGCCCCGGGACGGGTATTCCCGGGGCCACCCCTTCCTCGCCGCCGCAGACGCAGCAAGCATGCAAACTATTGTCATCGTCGATCCGGAGGTGGACTTCCTGGAGTGGGCCGCCCACCAGTTGGAAACCCCGACGACCCGCGTGCTGACCGCGACCCGGACCGACGAGGCGTACAAACTGTACTTCGCCGAGGACGCCGACCTGCTCATCACGGACACCCACCTCCAGCCCTACACCGGCATGGAGTTGCTCGCGAAAGTGCGCCAGCGCGACCCGAACGCCATGGTCGTGCTCACGAGCGCGTTCGGCACGACGCAATCGGTCATCGAGTCGATGAAGCTGGGCGCGTACGATTTCATCCGCAAGGAATCGCTGCCCTTCAACCTGAAGGTCGTGGTGGACGCCGCGTTGAAGGCCCTGGTGGAAACCCGGGCCGCGACCACTTTCAAACCGCAGCTCACCGTCGAGCAGCACCGGGACAGCATCGTGGGCCAGTCGGAGGCGATGCAACAGGTGTTCAAGATGATCGGACGCGTCGCCCACAGCGAGGCGCCGGTGATGATCACGGGCGAGAGCGGTTCGGGCAAGGAACTGGTCGCCCGCGCGATCCATCATTACAGCCGCCGGAGCGACAAGTTCTTCGTGGCGATCAACTGCGCGGCCATCCCGGAGAACCTGCTGGAAAGCGAGTTGTTCGGACACGAGAAAGGGTCGTTCACCGGCGCGGTGGCGCAACGGATCGGGCGTTTCGAGCAGAGCAACGGCGGCACGCTGTTTTTGGATGAGATCGGCGAGATGCCGCTGCCCGTGCAAAGCAAGATTCTGCGCGTGTTGCAGGAGGGGGAATTTTCGCGGGTCGGCGGCAGCGCCACGTTGCACACGGATGTTCGCATCGTCGCGGCCACGAACAAGAACCTGGAGCAGGAGGTTGGCCGCAAGCTCTTCCGGGAGGACCTGTTCTACCGGCTCAACGTGGTGCGGGTCCACCTGCCGCCGCTGCGCCAGCGGGTGGAGGACATCCGGCTGTTGTGCGAGTATTTCCTGGCCAAGATTTCGCTGCAAAAGCATCTGCCGCGACTGAGCTTGTCGGAGGAAGCGGTCAAACTGATGGAAGCCTACCCGTGGCCCGGCAACGTGCGCGAACTGGAGAACACGATCCAGCGCGCCTCGGTGCTGGCGACGACGGACGTGCTTTTGCCGAAGGATATCCCGCTCGGGATGGTTGGGACGACACCCGCGACGGCGGCGGATGGATCGGGTTCCGGGGGCGGGGGAGGCGCCGGGAACGTTTTTGTCGATCACGAGAACGCCGGCAACGGCCTCACCGACGGTGAGGAATCACCCGCCGGGGACGGCATCCAGGCGGCGATCAACCTGCTTTTCAGCGTTGCCACCAAGGACGCGAACGTCCAGTTGCTGCCGTGGTTGGAACGGGAATTTACCATCGCGGCGATGAAGCTCACGCGGGGCAACCAGCTCAAGGCGGCCAAGCTGCTCGGGGTGACGCGCGCGACTTTGCGCAAGCGCATCGAGCGGTTTGGGATCACCCGCGAGTTGAACATCCAGTGAGCGGGACCGCGCACTGGCTGCGGAGCCGGGGCGGGGAGTTCCGTCGCGCGAGGGGTCTGCCGTTCACCGACCGGGGTTTCCGGTACGGGATGGCGGTGTTTGAAACCATCGCGGTGCGGCGCGGGAAGCTGCTTTTCCTGGAAGAACATTTGCGAAGCGGGTTGGAAGCTTGCCGCGTCTCCGGGTTTGCCGTGGAGGAGGGGTGGTTTGATGACGCCGGGAGATTCCTGCGCGAAAACTTGGCGGGCGAGGAAAGCGGTGTGGCGCGGATTCACATCACGGCGGGCGACGGCGCTCCCGTGGCCCCGGCGAATCATTGCCGGATGCTACTGAGTTTTGAGCCGCGCGAGCCGATTGCTACCGCAGTTTACGAGCGCGGATACCTTCTAGGCATCTGCCCGAGTGGTTTTCAACCCACGTTGGACGGGAGGAAAACGCACAACTACTGGCAAAATATCATCGGACTACAGGCGGCGCAGGCGGCTGGTGCCGACGAGAGCCTGGTGTTTAACAAGACCGCGGTTTTGGCTTCAGCCTGCATGGCGAACGTGTTTCTCGTGCTAAAGGACGGCGAGATTGTGACTCCTAGCCTGACCACAGGCGCACGGAACGGGATCGTCCGGCAGTGGGTCCTCAAACACGGGAACGTCCGCGAGGGGACGATTAAACGTAGTGACGTGCGACAAACGCGGGAATTGTTTCTTACCAGCAGTTGGCTGGGGATCATGCCCGCGTCGAAACTGGAGGCCTATGTATTGCCGGAAAATACAGTGTCAAATGAATTACTGGGTAAATATCACTGTCAATTCATCGTCGGTACTTCGCAAAATGGTTGAACAACGCATTTGTACCGCCGGGGCCTCCGCCTTGGGAGCGCCGCAACAGGCGGCTCCAAGCCGCCGTCGTTCCGAAGGTCGGGATGGTTCTCCGAGCCGCTCTCATTATCAGATTGGCTGGCTTGCCATAACATGGGTCGTGTCTATCCAAAGGCGGAGACAATGGGGAGCGGCTCGGAGAGCCATCCCTACCTTTGGCACGACGGCGGGGAACCCGCCTGTTGCGGGTCGGAGACCCGCGCTCCCGGGGCGGAGGCCCTGGCATCTAGACCGCCACGCTCAAGCAGTTTTTTGCAAACTACAGTAGGTCCCAGCATGCAAGAGAGAGAAGTTGATGAGATTTTCATGCGGGCTGTAGCAGTGCCTGGATTCGCCGCGAAGCTCCACGCGCTCGGCGGCGGCAAGAAGCAGAAACGCGTTGTTTTTGAGAACGTTGCCCAGCCCGCGCATGCCTTCCTTGCCTCCCTGCTTGCGCGTGAGCTGCCCAAATCAGTCCGCCACCTTTGGCTGGTCTGCGAAACACCCCGTTTGCAGGAGCGTTTCTATTCTGAACTCAGCGACTGGTACCCGCAGGCTTTTCTGTTGCCGGACGTCGAAGTGGCGGCGGTGGAGGGCGCGGTGCCCGACCCCGAGGTTTCCGCCGAACGGCTCGCCGCCCTGCAACGCCTTGAGGAAGCCACCGACCGCCAAGTGGTCGTTCTCAACCAGAACACTCTTGCCGCGAACGTCCCCGCCCCCGGCGCGTTGCACAAGGTCAAGCTCGTGCTGGAGCGTGGCGCGCGCGCGGATCGCGACGATGTCGTGAAACGTCTAGTGACCGCCGGTTACGAGTCGGTTGCCCAAGTGACCGAGCGCGGGCAGTTCTCCGTGCGCGGCGGCATCCTCGACGTTTATTCGTGGCAGCACGCGCTCCCCGTGCGACTTGAATGGTTCGATGATGAGGTGGAATCCATCCGTGAGTTCGACCTTGATCAGCAAGTTTCCGTCCGTACCCTGGAGCGTTGCGCGCTGCTGTTGGGAGAGCCGGACGGCGCGTTCTGCCCTTTGTCCAAGTACGTCGGCAAGCACGATCTGACCATCAAGATCGGGGGTGAACCCGACGAGTCCCGCGTCCTGATCACGGCTTCGGTAATCGGCGACGGCGCGGAGGACCACAGCGAGGCTTTCTACGATTCCCCCATCAGCGGCGCGCGTCAGTCGATGAACTCGCCCGGCCAGCGGGAGGCGGCGGACCGGCAGGTCCGAGCGCAGTTCCTGAATTGGGTCGGGGAGGGGTACGACATCCACGTCATTTACCACAAGGAGGCGGAACTCGACTCCCTGCGCAAAACCGCCGCCGATTGGTCTCTGGACAAGGAGCGCCTCTCGTTCCGCCCTGGCGCGGTGGCCGGCGGCTTCGTGTTCCCCGCCGCCCGCCTCGCGGTGGTCACGGCCGGCGAGATGCTCGGATACCAGCAACAGGCCTCGGCGCAGGTTCGCGTCGGGAGCGCGCGGACGCGGGGTGCTTGCGAAAGTGCGCTCCCAGATCGATTTCACCGAACTTTCCCGCAATGACCTCGTCGTCCACTTGGAACACGGCTTGGCCCGGTTCAAAGGGTTGCAGTCACGTGACGAAAAGGATCCCGCCGAACTCTCCGGCAACGCCGCCGCAGCCGAGGAAAAGGATGAACCCGCCGAGGAATGCATGGTCCTGGAGTTCGCCGACAACGCCCGGCTGTACGTCCCCCTGGAACAGGCGTACCTCGTGTCCCGCTACGTCGGCGTGGGTAAAAAGCACGTCGCGTTGAGCAAGCTCGGCGACGGCAAATGGGCCGCGACCAAAAAAGCCGCCGAAAAATCGATCTACGATTACGCCGCCAAACTGCTCAAGACCCACGCCATGCGCGAAGCCCAGTTGGGCGAACCTTTCGGGAGCGACACTCCCTGGCAAAAGGAATTCGAGGATGCGTTCCCTTATAAAGAGACGAACGACCAACTCACCGCCATCGCCGACACCAAAACGGACATGGAATCCGCCCGCGCAATGGACCGGCTCATCTGCGGCGACGTGGGTTTCGGCAAAACCGAGGTGGCGATCCGGGCCGCGTTCAAGGCCGCGCTGGACGGCCGGCAAGCCGCCATGATGGTGCCGACCACCGTCCTGGCGCAGCAGCACTACGACAATTTCAGCGAGCGCATGGCGCGTTTCCCCGTCGTGGTGGAACTGCTGAGTCGTTACCGCACCGCCGCCGAACAGGCGCAGGTCGCGCGCGGTTTGCGCGACGGCAGCGTCGATATTGTGATCGGAACGCACCGGCTGATTTCCAAGGACATCGAGTTCAAGGACCTGGGCCTGCTGATCGTGGACGAGGAGCAGCGTTTCGGGGTCAAGCACAAGGAGCGCATCAAGGAGCGGTTCCCGCACGTCAACGTCCTGACGCTCTCGGCCACGCCGATCCCGCGCACGCTCTACATGGCGCTCACCGGCGCGCGGGATTTATCCACCCTCGAGACGCCGCCGCCCAACCGTTACCCCATCGAAACGGTGATCTGCGGGTACGACGAACGGCTGATCCGCTCCGCCGTGGACCGCGAACTCGACCGGGGCGGCCAGGTGTACTTCCTGCACAACCGCATCGAAACCATCGGCAAGGTCGCCGCGAAAATCCTGCAACTTTGCCCGCGCGCGAAGGTCGATCTGGGCCACGGACAGATGGCTGACGACGAGTTGGAGGCGGTCATGCACCGTTTCGTGCGAGGGGAAACCGACGTGCTGGTGGCGACGACGATCATCGAGAGCGGCCTGGACATCCCCAACGCCAACACGATCATCATCGACCGGGCGGACCGTTTCGGGCTGGCGGATTTGTACCAATTGCGGGGCCGGGTGGGTCGCGGCCAGCACAAGGCTTACGCCTACCTGATGCTCCCGCGCGACCTGATGACCGTGGGCGAGGCGCGCAAGCGCATCAACGCCATCAAGCAGTATTCATCGCTGGGGGCGGGCTTCAAGATCGCGTTGCGCGACCTGGAAATCCGCGGTGCCGGGAACATCCTGGGCGTCGCGCAGAGCGGCCACCTCACCGCGGTCGGGTTCGATCTGTACTGTCAGTTGCTCAAGCAGGCGGTGTCCAAGCTGCGCGGGGAGAAAGTCCGCGCGCGGGTTGAAACCGTGGTCCGCCTGGATTTCGCCGCCACCACGGAGGCGGACTACGTCCAGGGCCTGCACGGGCCGTCCGCGACGGCGGAGGCCGGGGAGGACCGAACGCCGTTCTGGTCCCGGGACGAAGACCGCGCGGTCGAGGTTGGGGCGGGCGAGGGGACGTGGCCGGCTTTTCTGCCCGCCACCTACATCACGGACCCCAGGTTGCGCATCCAGGCCTACCGTCAACTCGCCGGCATCGCGCGCCGCGCCGAGTTGGACGAACTGGCGAACGCCTGGCGCGACCGTTTCGGCGCGTTCCCGGAAGCCGTCGCCAACTTGCTGGAGTTGAACGGCCTCAAGTTGCTCGCCGCCTCGCGCCGGGTGCATCAAATCGAAGTGCGCGGCGACAAGGTAATGCTCTCGCGGGGCGAGGATTTCGTCTTGAACAGCGGTAAATTCCCCCGCTTGACAGCGACGGACCCGGCTTCTAAAATCCGCGAAGTTGCCACGCTCATCGAGAATCTTTAGCGTTGACTCGTCCGGTTGTTTCGCCCCAAGCTGCGGCGTTTCCACCACCGTCCGTTGATTCGCACTCCAAACATGAAGAGAAGTTTCCTGTCCGTCGCTTATGCGTCCGCGCTGGCTCTGCCGGTTTTGGTTGGCTCCGCTTTTTTACCCCCCGCCGTCCATGCGGCCGCTCCCGCCGACGTGGTGGACGGAGTCGCCGCCATCGTGAACGGGGATGTAATCACCTTCTCGCAGGTGCGCGAGTTGGTGGGACCCCGGGAACGCGGCCTTCGCAGTTCCCTTCAGGGGGAGGAACTGGTCAAGCGGGTGCGGGAGGCCCGGCTTTCCGCCCTGGACGATTTGATCGACCGGCAGCTCATCATCCAGGAATTCAAGAAGAAGGACTTCAAGATTCCCGACAACATCATCAACGACCGCGTCAACACGATCGTTCGCGAGGAGTTCGGCAGTGATCGGTCCGCCTTTCTGCGCACCTTGCAGGCGCAGGGGTTCACGATGAGCAAATTTCGCGATGCGGAGCGGGACAAGATCATCGTGCAGGCGATGCGCTTCCAGAACGTGAAAAGCGACTTCATCGCCTCACCCAGCCGGGTGGACAAGCTTTACACGGAAAGCATTCCCCAGTTCACCAGCCCCGAGCAGATTCACCTGTGGCTAATCGCCATCAACAAGGGGGTTCCCACGGCGGCGGGCGAAGCCGACACGCAGAAGTCAGTGGCGGACGAGGTCCGGGAAAAGCTGCTCAAGGGCGCCAAGTTCGACCAACTCGCCCAGTTGTACAGCGATGACACGAGCCGCCAAGTCGGTGGCGACTGGGGCTGGATTGATCGCAAAACCTTGAACGAGAAGCTGACGAACGTCGCGTTCAAGCTGGAACCGAACAAGATCAGTCCGGTGATCGACCAAGGCGGCGCGTACTATATCCTGCGGGTCTCGGAAAAGAAAAGCTCCGTGACAAAACCGATGAACGAGGTCCGGCCCGATTTGGTGAAGAAGTACAACGCGGACGAGCGCCAAAGGTTGCAGGAGCAATGGTTGAAGGGCCTGCGGGCCAAAGCGTTCATCAAGAAATTCTGAGTGGACTTTACTCCGGGGCATCCGCCCCGGGAGCCAGACTGGGTGCGGGCAAGGATGCCCGCGCTCCCGGGTTGCACCCGGGATCTTGCAGATCAGAAGGTGTCCGGGAATCAACGCCGGTTTGGTGAAACAATCCGGTATGACCTACGAGGAAGCCTGCATGGCGATCAATATGATTCCGGGAGTGGGTCCCGTGCGTTTGCGCAAGATGCTGGATGTCTTCGCCGAACCCCAGGACATCCTCCACGCCCGGGCCTCCAAGCTTGAGACGGTACCCGGCATTGGTCCCGAAATCGCGCGGCAGATCGCGGCTTGGGAAAGCACGGTCGATCTGCCGGGCGAAATCCAACGTGTTTCGGAAGCCGGGGTGAAGGTGCTTACCCAGCAATCCGAGTTCTACCCGGCTTTGCTGCGGAGCGATTCACGATCCGCCCATCGTTCTCTACTGCTGGGGTGAACTGACCGCCCGCGACGCCCGCGCCATCGGCATGGTCGGGTCGCGGAAGACTAGTTATTACGGTTTGGAGACCGCGAAAAAACTCTCGTATCAACTTGCCTTTGCTGGGCTTACCATCGTAAGCGGTCTCGCGCGCGGCATCGACACCGCCTGCCACCAGGGCGCGCTTGCGGCCAAGGGCCGGACCGTGGCGGTACTGGGTTGCGGCCTCTCCGAATTGTACCCGCCCGAAAATTACGAGCTGGCGCAACAAATCGCGGACGGATCGGGCGCGGTGATGTCCGAGTTCCCGATGACCATGCAACCGTCGCCGCAAACGTTCCCCATGCGCAACCGCATCATCAGCGGGTTCAGCATAGGCTTGCTGGTCGTCGAGGCGGGTATGAAGAGTGGCGCGTTGATCAGCGCGAACCAGGCGCTCGAACAGGGAAGAACGGTTTTCGCCGTGCCGGGTCCCATCGATCGCCCAACCTCGCAAGGATCGAACCGCCTGATCCAGCAGGGCGCCAAACTGGTAATGGATGTCTCGGATGTTCTCGAAGAGATGTCGGACCTGCCCGGTCTTTACACGCCGCCCGTCACGAACCCGGCTTCCGAAAAGGCTGTCGCGCCTCTTGCGGTTAAGCGGATGGAGCCGACTTCGTTGAATCCGGAAGAAGCCGCAATTTACGCCGCAATCGACACTTCGGAGACTCCGATCGACCGCATTATCCTGACCTCCGGTTTGCCAACTTCGGTAGTCTCCTCTACCTTGTTCGCTCTCGAACTCAAAAAGCTCATCAGGCAATTGCCCGGTAAACACTTCGTAAAAATTGCCTGATCGCGCCGTGTCGCCCGCAAGATTTCCCCCGCCCTATGTCAAAGTCACTCGTGATCGCTGAAAAACCCAGCGTGGCCGCCGATCTGGCGCGCGCCCTCGGTCGTTTTGAGCGGGAGGATAATTATTTCGAGAACGATCAGTACGTGATCGCGTCCAGCATCGGGCACCTCGTGGAACTAGCACTTCCCTCCGAACTCGAAAAGAAGCGTGGCAAATGGAGCTTCGCCAACCTGCCGGTTATTCCGGAGGAGTTTGAATTGAAAGCCATTGAGGCGACGGAAGACCGTTTCAAACTTTTGAAACGGCTCCTGAAACGCCCGGACATCACCGACATCATCAACGCCTGCGACGCCGGGCGGGAAGGGGAGTTGATCTTTCGCTTCATCGTCAAACTTTCCGGGGTCAACAAACCCGTGCGCCGCTTGTGGCTGCAATCGATGACGCCGGATTCCATACGAACGGCCTTTGGAAAACTGCGTAGCGACGAGGAAATGACGCCGCTGGCGAAAGCCGCCTTCAGCCGGGCCGAGAGCGATTGGCTGGTCGGCATTAACGCCACGCGCGCCATGACGGCGTTTAACTCCAAGGCCGGCGGGTTCCAGTTGACGCCGGTCGGACGGGTGCAAACGCCCACGCTGGCGATCCTGGTGGAACGCGAAAAGAAAATCCGCGAGTTCAAGCCGCGCACGTACTTTGAGGTCTTCGGCGATTTTGAGGTGAAGGCGGGGGAGTATCGCGGACGCTGGTTTGATCAAGCATTCAAGAAAGGCAGCGACGAGGACGCCCGCCCCGAACGTCTCTGGGAACGTGAAAAAGCGGACGCCATCCGCGAGAAATGCCTCGGCAAGGTGGGTGTCGTTACCGAGGAAAAGAAGCCCGCGTCGCAAGCCGCGCCGCAACTCTTCGATCTGACGAGCCTTCAACGCGATGCCAACGGACGCTTCAGCTTCAGCGCGAAACGCACGTTGCAGATCGCGCAGCAGCTTTACGAGAAGTTCAAAGTCCTGACCTACCCGCGGACGGACAGCCGGTATTTACCGGAGGATTACCTGGAAACCGTGCGTGGAACGATGGGCAGCTTCACGGACCCCACGCTCAACGGCCACGCCCGCAAGGCGCTCGCCAGCGGCTGGGTGCGTCCGAGCAAACGGATTTTCGACAACTCAAAGGTGTCCGACCACAACGCCATCATCCCAACGGGTGTGGAGCCAAAGGGTTTGGACGAATGGCAGCAGAAGATTTTCGATCTGGTGTCGCGACGTTTCATCGCGGCTTTCTACCCGGCGGCGCAGTTCGAGATCACCACGCGCATCACCCGGGTGGACGGCGAACCGTTCAAGACGGACGGCAAGATCATCAAGGACCCGGGTTGGATGGCGGTTTATGGACGCGAAGCCGCGCTCGACGGCGGCAACGACACGCTGGTTCCCATCACGCAGGGCGAGGACGCGAACACCTTGGAAGTGGAGGTCCGCCAGAGCGAAACCCGCCCGCCGCCGCGTTACAACGAGGCGACTCTGCTCGCCACCATGGAAGGTGCCGGCAAGCTGATCGACGACGAGGAACTCCGCGAGGCCATGAGCAACAAGGGCCTTGGCACGCCCGCGACCCGGGCGGCGATCATCGAGGGATTGATCCAGGACGTGTACCTCGCGCGGCAGGGGCGGGAATTATCCGCGACGCCGAAAGGCATGTCGTTGATCGCCCTTTTGCGCGGGATCGGTATCTCCGCGTTGTGCTCGCCCGAAATGACGGGCGAATGGGAATCCAAGCTCAAGCTGATGGAGCAGGGCGGCTTGCAGCGCCGGGCGTTCATGACGGAGATCCGCGCGTTGACGGAGGATATCGTCAACCGCGCGAAGACGTTCCAGGGCGACACGGTGGACGGGGATTTCGGCGAGTTGGACGTGCAATGCCCCAAGTGCGGGGCGCGTCCGCTGAAGGAGGAGTACCGGGTGTACAAATGCGCGTCGTGCGACTACGTGCTTTGGAAGACGATGGCGGGTCGGCAGTTTGACCCCGCCGAGGTCAAGACGCTCTTGGTGGACAAGCATCTCCCGCAGCTGGAGGGATTTCGCAGCAAGGAGGGGCGACCTTTTTCCGCGCCGATCAAGCTGGGGGCGGATGGACGTCCCGAGTTTGATTTCCCGACGGACCGCGAGGTGCCGGATTTCACCGGAAAGACCCCGCTGCATTTGTGTCCGGTGTGCCACAAGGGACAGGTTTACGATTTGGAGAACGCCTACACCTGCGATCAGGCTGTTGGACCGGAAAAGACCTGTACCTTCCGCATGAGCAAGGTGATCCTGCAACGCGCGGTGCCCCTGGATCAGGCGATGAAGCTGCTTGAAACAGGCAAGACAGACTTGCTTACGAAGTTTGTGTCGAAGCGCAACCGGCCGTTCTCCGCGTTTCTCAAACTGGAGAAGGGGAAGGTGGTGTTTGAGTTCGAGAACGATAAAAAGGACGGCAAGGCAGCGCCGGGGGCGAAAGCGCCCCGCGCGAAAACGGCCCGTCCAAAGGCGAAGCCTGCGGCCAAAAAGTGAGGTGACGCGTGATTTTGGGAGAGCCACATACTCGTGTCACCACAACGTTGGGGAAGCGAAAAAGCTAAATTTCAGGCTACTCTGAACACATGCGACGCATCCCCGTTTTCTACCTTTGTGTGGCAATGCTGCCGTCCTGTAACAAGCCGACGTCGAACACACCTCCAACAGAGACCGACAGGAATTTTACACACGTAGAGAGCTCTGATGCGGCGATGAACGCCGCCATCGCGACCGCCAAAGCAACGTCTGGTAAATTTCTTGAAGCTCTCCGTAATCCTAAACCTTCCTACCGTGACTTTTTCGTGAAGAAGCCGTATGCAGCTCAAGATAACGCGCAGGAGCACATGTGGATTGGCGACCTTTGTGAGGTGGACGGCCACTTGGAAGGCACCATTGCCAACGAAGCCTACGAGACCAAGGAGGTTAGGTATGGGCAGGCTGTTAAGGTAAAACTCGATGAGATTTCTGACTGGAAGTATCTCGACGGCAACCGACTCATAGGAGGTTATACCATCCGTTACTTCTACGACCGCATGAACAAAGAGGATAAGAGCTCCTTCTTGCGTGACGTTGGTTTTGTCCTTGAGTAGGCGGCTGGGAATAACTCCTTCTGCGCACGACGGGTATCTCACCTGCGACCAGTCTCATCCTGGCATCCGGTTCCAAGCATGGTCATGCCGGGGGCATCCACCATGTCTTTGGTTGAAACCATCATTTCTGTTTCGGGCTTCTCCCAAACAGAGGCTCAGTCTGGAGTTTCCGACCTCCTTGCCGAGTTCCAGCAACGTTTGTGGATTATCTGCCCGGCTGCTAACTGGGATGTCGAGAACGGTCGCCTAGTTGTTACCGTCTGCTACGAAGGGGACGATCCAGAGGGTTGCGCTCGCGGTGTATTGGATGAGGTGGGGGATTGTGTCTCTAGCTGTTTCCCCTTTCCTGCGGCTGGACTGCACTTCGCTGTTGACAAGTCATCCGTTGTGTCGGGTACTTGAACCACTTCCTCGACCGCGTCGAACCCTCCAGTCACTGAGTGGTCTTGATGAACTGAGTTGCCGTGGTTAAGTCCGTGAGGCCACTGAGCGGGGACAGAATACGTCTCCACCGATTACCGTTCACTCTCTGAGAAACCTGGACGCGTTTGCTTTTCATGGTCTGCGGGGTTTGACCAACGCCACTATTTTGCGTGGACGCCACCTTGATAGCTGAAAGCGAAACCTGGCCTGCATGATCCGCCTCGGTGTCGAGTCAGCGTTTACAGAACCCAATCCGCAGTGGCCTCCGCCAGCAAATTCTTTGCCACATTCCGCGAGATTGTGTTGACACCACTACATCTTGTGTTAGCCAGTAGGGTCTTGTCCATCTGGCCGCATGCGCTGTCCAAAGTGTAAAGGTATCGAAGATCGAGTGATCGACTCCCGCCCCGTCAACCATTGCTCGGGGATCCGGAGGCGTCGAGTTTGCCTGAACTGCGAATACCGGTTCACGACCTACGAACAGATTGAACGCGCCGACCTGCTGGTGATCAAACGCGATGGACGGCACGAGCCTTTCGACCGGCACAAACTCAGTTCCGGGGTGATCAAAGCGTGCGAGAAGCGTCCCGTCCGTCTCGAAATCCTGGATCAAGCCGTGGAGGATATCGTTCACGACCTGGAGACCAACTACAGTCGGGAGGTCCATTCCCGTGAGATTGGCGCAAAAGTCATGGAAAAGCTCCACATGATCGACGGGGTGGCTTACGTCCGCTTTGCCTCGATTTACCGGCAGTTCCAGGATATCGGCGAGTTCATCGACGAAATCAAAATGCTCGAACGTCGGCCCAAGCCGAACGGGATGCAGCCGGAACTCTTCTGCTGACCCAGGCGCGAGCTACTTTCACGCGGAACTTCCCGATTATGATTGCCACCCGAAACAACCTGCCACTGCTGGAGGATTATCACGGCGGCATCAGCGCCTTTGAGGCCGGTTGGCTGCAAGCCGCGTTGGAACGCGCGGCGATCAAAGCCGGGTTTGTGGAATGGTGGCTGGCTGATCACGTAACCACCAGCGTTTGTAGCTATTTGGGGACTATTTACACCAAGAACGTGGTGGGTTTGGGTCGATTGCAGGAAGCCGTCCAACAGGCTTTGCGCGACATTGGTTACGGTGAAATCGCGCGCTGCTTCCTGGCGGACGCGCCCGATTGCCGAATTTCCCTGCTCCGGTTGGCCGAGACTGTCGCGGGTAGTCAGCCGGGCGGGTTCTACAAAGTCCTGTCGGCCCGCATCGAAGAACTTCACCGAACACGAGCGGTCAGCTTTCATTTCACCGACCTGCAAGCGAGTTTGCGGTATCTAGCAGGAGTTGGTACCGTTACGGGAACGGGAGACATTCCGAAGCCCGAGGAAATGGTGAACTTCATTCGCGCGGGTATTAGTTCACTGGATTGGAAGAGGGAAGTGAACTGTTCAGTCTCCTGATTCACACGATGACTATTTTCGAGAAGATCATCGCCCGACAAATTCCCGCGACGATCGTGTACGAGGATGACGATCTGATCGCTTTCGAGGACGTGGAGCCGAAGGCGCCGGTCCACATTCTGATCGTTCCCAAACGGGTGATCGCCCGGCTGGGCGAGTCGAACTCCGAGGATGAGCATCTTCTTGGCAAGATCCTCGTCGCGTCCAGGAAAATTGCCGACGAATTCGGTGTGCTGAAGAGCGGTTATCGGGTGGTCATCAACAACGGACCCGATGCGGGCGAAACGGTCCCTCATCTGCATGTGCATTTGCTGGGCGGCCGCGCGTTGAATTGGCCTCCAGGCTGAAACTGGAAGGCTGCGCGTATCCTGCTTCATCTAACTGGGATAATTTGGCTAGGCACCCCGTGCCTTGTCGCGTCTGGCTCCGGTTGCCTTTTTGTCTTTGGTTTGGACTGCGGCGACGCGTCGCCACTTTTCCGGGCGACATGTCGCGTCCCTTGCCCTTCACGGTGGATTAAGCCGGCTTCGCCGGAGGGGGGGGACATCGCGACATGTCGCGGGCGGATCCGGCGGAGCCGTGAGAAAGCGGCGACGAGTCGCCGCAGTCCAAACCAAAGGCACCCAGAACTAGAACGGTACCACCGCGCAAGCGCATTGCCCGCGTCACCACATCACACTTCTACCCCACCGAACCACCAAACCCCACCACTGCCCGGCTCTTGGCGTTATCTTTCTCGATCATTGCGTAGGCGTTGTGATTGTGGATCGACTCATAATTTTCCGCCTCGATTCGATACCACACGATCTTGTCGTGCTCGTTCGAGCGGGCCGCCAAATTCCGCACCAGATCTTCCACAAACACCGGGTTCGCGTAGGCCCGCTCCGTCACGGCTTTTTCATCGGGACGCTTGAGCAGACTGTACAACTCGCTGCTGGCGCAGCTCTCCGCCATCCGCACCAGATCCTCGATCCAGATCGGCTCCGAGAAACGCACCGAATACGTCACCTGACCGCGCTGGTTGTGCGCGCCCTGCTCGCTGATCGCCTTGGAACACGGACACAACGTCGTCACCGGCACGATCACCGTCATGACGAAATCACCGCCTTCCCCGTCACTGGTGGCATCGAAACGCACCGTGTAGTCCATCAATCCGACGGCACCCGTGACCGGCGCGGCTTTCTCGAGAAAGAAGGGGAACTCGAAGGTCACGTGCGCCCGGTCCGCTTCCAACCGCGCCCGCAACTCACGCAAAATCTTGCGGATGTTGTCCACGTGCATGACTGGCCCGTGCGCGTTGAGCACCTCTACGAACCGGCTCATGTGCGTCCCCTTGTAATGGTGGGGCAGATCGACGGTCAGCGCCACCGTCGCGATGGTGCTTTGCAAGCTCCGCGCCTTGTCCCGCACTTGGATGGGGAACCGCAAGTTCTTCACGCCGACCCGGTCGATGGCGATCTGACGGTGGTCCGGTTCGTTCTGCGTGTCCTTGAGTTCTGTGGTTTTCGGATTCTCCATGGTGGTGCAAAAAGAAAAAGACGGATCGGAGTGGTAAAAACTCCGACCCGTCAGGATGTCTGCCAGCGATGGCGAAAATAGAGGGCGGCGCCCGTTACTTCATGAGCAGCACCGAACGGCTGCGCTTGATCTCGCGGGTGATACGCCGGTGTAGGAAAGCGGACATGCCCGTTACGCGACGCGGAAGGATCTTGCCGCTTTCAGTCACAAACTTCTTCAACAAATCAGGGTTCTTGTAATCGATAGCCTCGGGGGCGATGTCGATGCGGCGCCGGGGCATGATGCGGTTGGCGCGACGGAAATTGGAGCGGCGTTGGGCGGTCTTGGGTTGCATGTCAGATCGAAAAGGTAGGCGGGAGCCGAGGTCGAATGGATAAAAAAATAAGAAGCGGTCGGCTCCTACTTGGTTTCGCGGTGCAGCGTGTGACGCTTGAGAAAAGGGTTGTACTTCTTCTTCTCCAACCGGCCCGGGGTGTTGGGGCTCTTCTTGTTGCGGGAGGAAACGTAGCGCGACGGCGTCAGGCCAGCCGCGCGGGATTCCGTACACTCCAGAGTAATGATATCACGTGCCATAACTAATTCTTCAATCTTAAATAGTGAGTCTGTTTGACTTACTCCTTGGTCTCAGGAGTGAATTCTTCCTCTTCCGTATCGCCATTTTCCTCTTCGGTCAACCCAAAGAGCGAGGTAACGGATTGGCGAACACGCTGCGCTTTGTTCTGACGCTCGATCTGAGATTGGCATTCCACGGTAAAACGGGTAAACGGTATCGCCTCCAGCCGCTCCCGGTTGATCGGTTTGCCGGACATCTCGCATACGCCGTAGATACCCTGCTCGATGCGCTTGAGCGCCTCGTCGATCTCGTAGAGGGCGTCCTGCTCCTGCGAGAGGAGGTTCAATGCGAAGTCACGGTCGTAGGCGTCACTGCCGGCGTCGGCCTGGTGCATCCCGAACGCGCTGGCTTCGTTGCCCTCGGCACGGGAACGCAGGTTGTCCTGCGCCATGCCGTTCATGGAATCGAGCATCGCGTCGCGCAGGGCCAGCAGGCGTTTCTTCTGGCCGCGCAGGAAAGGGGAAAGCTTCGCGTCATTCTCGTCCTCGAGCTTCTGGGAGGGCAGGAAGTACCGCGAAACAGAAGCAGTGATGTCCGCCGAACTGGCCGGTGGCACCGGTTTGTCGTCGCTCTCGATCGTGGCGGGCGGATTGGCGACTACTTCCATTTGTCCGGCTTCGGCGGGAGTGGCGAGCGGCTCGTCACTGCCACTCTGCTCGGCGGAAGCCTTGGCCTTCGGGGTGGCGGATTTAGCTTTGGGCATGGCGGGGATGAATCAGGTCAAAGAATCGGGGGACGAGGAGGGGAGTCAGCACCGGTGTTCTGGAAAGGGGGACTTAGTACTGGCATTTCCGCAGGCGCGCAAGGTGCAAAAGACAAAAAATCCAGGCGAAAAACGGAAGGGCGGAGAAGGACGAGAAAGGAGACGGAAAGCAGGGGAGAGGGTTGAGAGCGGATGTCCGCACGGAGTATTTCTCCGCACCGAAGGTGCGGCCTTGAGACAGCCCGAAGCTTTGCCTTTTCTCCGCGCCGAAGGTGCAGCCTCATCATAGCCTGGGCAACGCCCCGGGAACACGACAGTATCAGGCCCAGCGCTGAAGGCGCGTTTCAATCCGGGCGCGCCTTCGAGGACCATTTTGCCCGTCCAACAAGCAACGTTTAAATTGCGCCTTCAGTGCTAAACCCACCAACAACCCACACCTGGGGCGTTACCCCAGGCTGTGATGAGGCTGCACCTTCGGTGCGGAGAAATAGAACCAATGTCCCGTGTGATTCACAACCCACATCCCTCTTCCCATCCCCTCCACCGCCTCCCACGTCCCTCCTCTTCCACATCCCCTCGGCCCTACCTTCTATCTCCTATCTCCTTGCCCTTTGCTTCTTCCTCACGAACTGGCGCTGGAGTACCGCCGCAAGGCGAACGACCAGAACAGCCGGCTCAACACCACCGCTAGCAGCGACACCGTCGCCAGTTGCAACATCGGGAGCAGGGGCTTGTCCGCCGCGCGCACCAAAATCCGTGCGGGCGCGTTGGCGACCACAATCACCGGGACCAGCCAGGTGAAGATGAATTTAAACACCCCGCCGAACACCTGGTCCGGGTAGCGCGCGATGTTCACCAGGTTGTAATAACCATAAATCAACCCTTGCGCCCGCACGATCCAGAAACTCAGCGACGCGAGGCAGAACATGATCGCATAATGGATCACGGCTCCAAACCCCACCGCCAGGGTATAACACAGCACCTGGGCAAAATTGGGCGTGATACCAAGTTTAGCGAGTGAAAACACCACAAAAGCCACGCCGACGAGCGCGTTGACCACGTTGTCCATCCCGAATTGCCGCGTCGAGACCGCGAACTGCGGGTCGATTGGCAGCAACAGCATCAAATCCAACCGGCCCGTGCGGATCAACTCGGGCAGATTCGCCAAGTTGACATAAAAGAACGCCTGGAAAACCTGGCTGATGATCTGGTGCGTACCGATCAACGCGACGACTTCCCATTTTGTCCAGTCACCGATGGTGTCCGTGTAAAGAAACAGCACGTCCACGAAGACGATCTGGCCCAGGAACCACAGGAGTTCCGTGATCATCCAGAGCAGGAAATTCGCGCGAAAATTCATCTCGCGAATCAGCGAGTTGCGGAACAGCAGCTTGTAAACAGTCCAATACCTTTGCATGGGCGAAGTCAGTTCGAGGAAGTCCAGCAGGGTTCAGCCGCCAACCGCCTGGTAGTGGCGCAGCCCGCGCCGCCAGAACCACCGGGCGAGCAGCCAGACGGCAAAGACCCAGCTTGACTGGATCATCAAACCTTTGGCCAGCGCCATTCCCTGAACCTTCTCCTGGAACACCGCGACGGGAAAAAAGAGTTCGTAGGTGAACGGCAACCAGTTCAGGAACGCCTGCATCCAACGCGGCGCGATATCGAGGGGGAACATCTGCCCGCTCAGGAAGTACTCGAACGAAAACAGGATGAACACCACCGTGGAAATCTCGAGGATCCAGAACGCCAGCATGGCCACCGAGTACGAGATCAGGAACTGCAGGGCCGCCGCCAGCCCGAGGGAGAAAACGCCGCGCAACCCCAGGTTACGAGGTGTTGCGGCACGGTGACGTAATCCCGGTAAACCCACATCAGCAGGATCATGGGAGGCAGTGTGACCGCCGTGTAGATCACGCGGTAGCCCAAAAACAGGCTCACGCGATAACTCAGGTAATCCAGAGGCTTCGTGAGCAGGGAACTCAACTGACCCTCGCGGATATCGCCCGCGATCTGCCATTCGTCCTCGGTGGGTGTGATGAGGTTGGAGGCCAGCAGGGTAAGGAGGAAATAGTACACCATCGACGAAAACTCGTAGCCGCCGATGCTTTGTCCGCGCGACGCGAAGAGCGCGCGCCACAGGTACACGGTGCCCACGAGCGGCACGACCCCGAACAGGGCGCGCAGGAGGAAATTCCAACGGTACACGACGGTGTTTTGCAGGCCGACGTTGAAGATCCGGCTGTATTTGTGGAGGGTGGCGAGCATGGGGGAGGCGGAAGAGGGAAGGGCAGGAGATAGAAGATAGGAGATAGGGCAGAGGCTGAAAGGCGAAAGGTCAGGGCGTGGGTGGTTTCCGGCGGGCCAGCTCGGCGGCGAGGTTTATGGCGGCGATCATGCTGTCCGGGCGCGCGCAGGCCGCGTCCGGCGATCTCGAAGGCCGTGCCGTGGTCGGGGCTGGTGCGGATGATGGGGAGTCCGATGGTCACGTTCACGCCCTCGTGAAACGCGTGCAGCTTCAACGGGATCAATCCCTGGTCGTGGTACATGCACAGCACGGCGTCCCAGTGGCCGGACGCCGCTTGGTAAAACACCGTGTCGGGCGAGACCGGTCCGCCGAACAGTGACGGATCGTTTCTCCCACCGATGGCGAAGTTCGGCCACGGCGGGTGCGATGAGGTCGATCTCCTCGCGGCCCAGGCTGCCGCGTTCGCCGGCGTGCGGGTTCAACCCCGCCACCGCGATCCGGCAGGCGCGGCCACCGAGGCGGGTTTGTACAAACGCCGCCAGCAAGTGGCCCACGCGGATAATTTCGTCGCTTGAAAGCAGGCGCGCGGCGTCCGCCAACGGCACGTGGGTGGTGACGAGGGCGACGGTGAGGGAGCCGCCGGTGAGCAGCATGGCGTAGTCAGCCACGCCCGCGCGCGCGGCGAAAAACTCCGTTTGGCCGGGGTAGGGGAACCCCACCTCGTATAGGTTGTGCTTGCAGACGGGTCCCGTCGCGACGGCGGCGATTTCGCCGCGGAGGACCAGCCCGGCCGCTTCCTCCAGGGCGTCCCAGGAGGCGCGGGCGCTGGCCCACGTCGCATGCCCGGGAACGAACTCCGCCGACGTCCCTGCGATGACGCGGTACAGAAAATCCGCGGGTAACCGACCCGAGGCGAGGGCTTGTAGGACGATCTCCGGCCCCACACCGGCGGGATCCCCTGTCGTGATCCCGATGGTTCCAAGGATCGCAGGCTCCGTCACGGTGGGTGCGCTCATGATAAAAGGTCACCCCGCTAACGATGGCTGATCACCCCCACTTGGCGGCACATCGACAACACGGGACAAGTCGAGCAACGCGGAGCCATGCCTGTGCAGATGTGTTTGCCGAATGGCACCAGCAGCGCGTTGATTTCCACCCAGTATTTTTTCGGAAGGATTGTTTCCAGGGCGGCCGTGGTCTTCTCGGGCGTCTTGGTGGCGACGTAACCCCAGCGGTTCGTGATCCGGTGAACGTGGATGTCCACTCCCACGCGAGGCTGGCCGCAGGCGATGCCGAGCACCAGGTTCGCGCACTTGATGCCGACGCCGCGAAAACTCAGGAGGGATTCGAGGTCGCACGGCAAGTTCGCCGCCGAACTCGGCCACGGTGCGCCGCGCGATCTCGAGGATTTGCGGAGCCTTCGCCTCGTGGAACGTCGAGCCACTGATGAGCCGGTCGATTTCCTCCACGGATAGTTCCGCGACCTGCGCCGCGGTGCGAGCTTTTGCGAAGAGGCGGCGCGACAGCGGCACGGTGTCCTCGTCGCGCGTGCGAATCGAGATGATGCAGGCAAGCAACTGCTCGAAGGGGGAGGTGAAGCCGTCGTCGTAAAGCTCGAACAAGGCGGCTTTTCGCTCGTGTTTGATGCCGTCGCGCACGCCGTCCATGGCCCGGTCGATGTCGAAGGGCAGTTTGCCGGGGCTACGTTCCGATCCGGCATCCGGGTTTTCGTTGTTCGATGTTTCCTCCTGGGCTTTCCTGGTCATGGTAATTATGCGGGAACCTTACAGCCATTTACAGCCGGATCAAAAGCGCGCTGCTATCGGAAGGCGCACCGTAAATACAGGGGCGACAGCCCCGGGAGCGCGGGCAGAGGATTGCGCTCCCGCGCACTGATGGTCGGCGCGCGGGGCACACGCTCAGCACGTTGCGTCCCCGCCGAATACACAAGGATGAAACTCCCCGACACGCAACCCGAAAACCCCGGTAAAATCCTCGATCACGACGCCGGGATCGGCGAGTCCAGCGAAGCCATGGTCGATGCCCGCGCCCAGGAACTCGCGCAAATCGCCGGCCTGGAC
Organism: uncultured bacterium; assembly: GCA_963795895.1. Lineage (GTDB taxonomy): Bacteria > Verrucomicrobiota > Verrucomicrobiia > Chthoniobacterales > SZAS-18 > CAWCJJ01. The sequence goes on along the minus strand of CAWCJJ010000030.1, from coordinate 55,646 downwards.
GAAAAGGACAGCGCCAAGGATTTCCACGGGCAGGCGCGCGAGGAATTGCGCGGAACCGCCGATCCCAACGCGCCCGCTGACGACGATGGCGCGACTGCCGGTCTCGTGGCCTACGACGATGTTCCCGGCGAAAGCGGCGCGTCGGTCGGGTATGGCACCAACGCCGCGGACAGCGGCGACGAACAAACCATCGGCGAGGCGTTGTACGGCGAAGGCATCTCGGAAGCCACGCACGACCGGATGGTTGAATCCCGGGGCGAGGAACTCCGCGAGGCGGGCGAAGAGGAAATCTGACCAACTAACGCGCGGGCGCGGCCGGGACCGGCGTTCTCAGTTCCTCAACCGCGGTCCGCAAATCCTCCATCGTCACAAACCCGGGTTCGGACAGAACAGCTTGGCCGATCCTCGGGGTGAGCACAAAACGGATTTGGCCCTCGTGGAACTTCTTGTCCAGAAGGAGACTTTCCAGGACCGCTTCCGTGGTGATGTCCACCGGCAGGGAGGTGGGCAGGGTGAACCGGTCCAAGTTCCTGAGGATCAAATTAAACTCCTCCGCGGGTAAACCGAGTTTGCGCCGCGAAATCCGGCTGGCGGCCACGATCCCGAGGCTGATGGCTTCCCCGTGCAGCAGCCGACCGTAACCCGCCGCCTGTTCAATCCCGTGGCCGATGGTGTGGCCAAAGTTGAGGGTGGCGCGAAGTCCGTTCCGCTCAAATTCATCGGCGTCAACGATCTCCGCTTTGATCTGGAGGTTGCGCCAGATCACCGCCAGCAGGTTCCGGTCGTCCAATTCCGCCAGGGTATCCAGCAAAGCGGGGTCGCGGATGACGCCGTGCTTGACCACTTCGGCAAACCCTTCGTTGAACTCGCGCTTGGGCAATGAAACCAAAGTGTCCGGGTCAACGATCACCAAACGAGCGGGGTGAAACGCGCCGATCAGATTCTTTGCGTTGACAGTGTTAACACCCGTTTTCCCGCCGATAGCACTGTCACATTGCGAAATGACAGTGGTGGGTATTTGGACGTGCGGGATGCCACGGTAGTAAATCGCGGCGACGAAACCCGCTAGGTCCCCGATCACGCCGCCACCCAGCGCGATGATGGAGCTGTGCCGGTCCAAACGCGCGCCCGCGAGTTGGTCGATGATGCCGGCGACGGCTTCCATGGACTTGGAGGCTTCACCGGCGGGCACCACCACCGGGAGAGGACGCATCCCGGTGGCGCGCAGCCCCGCGAGCAGAGGCTCCAGGTACAACGCCGCGACGTTGGCGTCGGTGACTACCGCGCAGTTACCCCGGCTTCCGCCGATGGAAAGGGCGCGGATTTGTTGTGGCGCCTCTTCGAGCAGGCCGCGCCCGGCGACCACCCGGCAATCGCCCGCCTGGTGTCGCACCGTCAGTTCTTCACGCGTGGTCATTGGTTTGAATGAGATGTGGGCACGGGAGAAAGCGTAATGACGGGACGCGGAAGGTTCCAGAGCAAAGTGGCAAAGGAGCGTTGTTCGCGAGCCGGACCAACATTCACGTCACACTCAACGTTTGGGCAGCAATGACGCAACTTGATCAAACCCGTCCCCGCCTACAGACAAGCGGACCTTCCGGAACACCCCCTCCTTCTTGAACCACGTCATTTGCCGCTTCGCGTACTGACGCGTACTGATCTTGACGCGTTCGCGGCACCCGGCTTCAGAGATCCGCCCGCGACCATCTCCCGGATCGGGTTCAAACCAATCGCGCCCGCCGCCGTGGGACCGATATCGCCCGGGTTCAACGCGCGCACCTCCGCCACCACGCCCGCCTCGAACATCACGTCCACTTGCCGGTCGATCCGCTCCGTCAGATCCTTGCGGTCGCGCTCCAGCAATATGCCGGCCTTGCCTTCGTCGTACTTCGAGTGCGTCCACGCCTCGCGATGGCCGAAAAGGGCGTTCCGCTTGTCAGCGTCACCTCCAACGCCCGGACCACCCGGCGTTTGTTTTTGACGTCGATCCGCCGCCGCCGCAATCAGATCAACCCTCTCCAATTCCCGCAACAGCTCCGCCAAATCCATCGCTTCCAAACGGGCGCGCGTCGCCGGGTCGGAGGCGGGCAGGGGGGAAAGACCATGGGTCAACGCCTTCACGTACAATCCAGTGCCGCCCACCACGATCGCCAGCCGTCCCCGGCTCGCGATTTCCTCCAGGGTCAGCCGTCGCCTCGGCCAGATAACGGGCGACGTTGTAAGGTTCCGCGAGCCCGACGCGTCCCGAGAAGTGATGCCTCACCCGCTTTTGGGCGGTGGCGTCCGGTTTGGAAGTCAGCAGCTCCAAGCCCGCGTAAATCTGGAACGCGTCCGCGTTGACAATTTCCCCGCCGGTCCGCTGGGCCACTTGCAACGCGAGCGCGCTTTTGCCCACCGGACGTCGGTCCGACGATGAAGAACACGATTCCCCATACGGAGAAAAACCCGGCCCATCTTGCGATGGAGCCGGGTTCATAAGTAAAATGCCCGGGAAAACCGGATGGCTCAGGCCGAGAAGCGCGGCTCGCTGCGGCCGTCGTGCTGGTCGCTGTTCTTGGCGCCGCTCACCACGAGCTTGCGGCCCATAAATTCCTTGTCGTGCAGCTCCGTCACGGCGCGCTTGGCCTCGTCAACACTCTGCATCTGCACAAAGGCGAAGCCCTTGGAGCGTTGCGTCTGCTTGTGGCTCACCACTTCCGCGGTGACCACCTGGCCGACGCCGTTGAAGAGTTCGGTCAAGTCGCTCTCGGTCGCGTCGAACGAAAGGTTGCCCACGTAGAGCCGGGGCGTGGTGACCTCGACCGACTCGGGTTTGCGGGACACCCGGCTCGGAGCCGGAGTTCAGGTTCTGGGACCGGTATTGATCCCGTTCGCGCGGCGCCTGCGAGGAGGAACCACCGCCGGAGGAGCCGTTCGGATTGGGCGAAAGCCGGGCGGCCGGTTTGCCGAGTGGTTTGGCGAGCTTTCGAGCCGCCGGAAAAACGACGTGATCTTTTGCCAGAGAGAGGGAGCCGGGCCGGGGCCGGTCCGGCTTTCAGGAGTGTAACTGCCGCCGCCCTGGCCGCCACGCTGACGTGAGCCGCGGCGCGAGCCTTGGGAGGATGTGGACGAATAACGAGATTTCATGCTGAGCTTCGAGTGAGTACTGACGCGATGGGTTGCTGGCAGAGCGCATCAACGATGATGCAAGGTGGCCTGGGCAAGAGGAGATCGACGTCCCGACAGGAGGGACACTTTTCTTGCGGGATCGAGCGATGGGCTTCGATCCCAGGATTTCTCCGCCGGAAAGAATTGGGTGCCGATGGGTTCGTTTTCTCGCTCCGCGAGGAGGGGGAACGCCGGCGCGAAGCCGACGAGGGAGACGGTCCAGCGACAAAAGGACGGGTCATGAAAGGCAACGTCACGGCGAAACACCATGAACACTTCCAAAAACCACACCACAGTTGAAGAAGAACTATCTGACGTAAACCCATAAGACTGCCCGATCGGTTTAACCATTAGGCCACGCGCCAGTGACAAGCAAGCCTGAATCGTTTGCGGGTGGGCGGAGTTCAGGCGGCTCCAAGCCGCCGTCCAATCCAAGGTAGGGATCGCTCTCCGAGCCGCTCCCATTCTCAGATCGGCCAGTCCGCCCGGTAACAGGGGTCGTCCACCAACCCCCAGAAACAAATGGCAGCGGCTCGGAGAGCCATCCCTACCTTGGCTACGAGGCCGCTGCGCGGCGGGGCTGCGCGAACTTGCCGCTTGCACTTAAACTACCAGTTTGCCGCAACAATTCTTGAACTTCCTTCCGCTGCCGCAGGGACACGCTTCGTTCCGCCCCACCTTGGGCAACTCCCGGCGAGCGGGAATCTCCAACGATGGCATCTCCACGTTCGCGTGATCCTCCAGCCGCTTGGAAAGCAACCCGCCCGACGCGTTGCGATCATGATTTTGCCGGTGCCGGATTCGGCGGGGTAGGGGGTGCCGGGGGACGGTTGGCTCGTGAGCGTGTCGTGCAAGCAGGTTCTGCGGCAGACTTGCCAGGAACTTCTCGAACGCCTGCAAATTCGACGTGCTGCGGAACAAGTTGTGGAGCACCTCGAACTTGATGTTCGTCATCAACTCCACAAACATCGAGTACGCCTCGTTCTTGTACTCCACGAGCGGGTCCTTCTGGCCGATGCGCTGGAGCTGGATGCCCTCGCGCAAGCGCATCCATCGCGAAAAGGTGCTCCTGCCAGAGCCGGTCGATCGCGTTCAGGACGATGTAGCGCTCCAGACCCTTGACCGCGTCCGGGTCCTCGTGGCTGCACTTGCGCAGGTAGGCGTCGCGGATTTTTTCGATCAGGAACTTGCCGTTTTCCTCCACGCTCGCGCCCCTCGAAGCCCGCTTTCTCCGCCGTCAAACCCACCGGGAAAGTCGTGTTGACCCAGTGCAGCAGCCCGGCGTAGTTCGGGCCGGTCGTCGCTGTCCGCCTTGAGGTACTCGTCGACCTTGGCCGGGATCGCCTCGTCGATCACCTCGTCGATCAGCCGGCGGGTGTCGTCGGTGTCGATGGTCTCGTTGCGGTAGCCGTAGACCACCTCGCGCTGCTTGTTCATCACGTCGTCGTATTCCAACGTGTGTTTGCGGCTCATGTAGTTGCGCTGCTCGACGCGCTTCTGCGCGTTTTCCACGCTCTTGTTGAGCCAGCGGATGCTCCAGCTCCTGGCCGTCCTCCAGCCCGAACCGCTCCATGATCTTGGTCATGCGGTCCGACGCGCCGAAATTGCGCATCAGATCGTCCTCGAAACTCACGTAGAACCGCGACGCGCCCGGGTCGCCCTGGCGCGCGCAACGACCGCGCAACTGCCGGTCGATGCGGCGCGACTCGTGCCGCTCCGTGCCCATGACCATCAACCCGCCCAGGTCCGCGACGCCTTCGCCCAGTTTGATGTCGGTGCCGCGGCCCGCCATGTTCGTGGAGATGGTGACGTTGCCCAGCTGGCCCGCGCGGGCGACGATCTCCGCCTCCTGGCGGTGGTACTTGGCGTTGAGGACGCTGTGCGGGATCTTCTCGCGCTTGAGCATCCGGCTCAGCAATTCGGAGGATTCCACGCTGGCCGTGCCGACCAGCACCGGCTGGCCCTTGGCGTGGCGCTCCTTGATCTCCGCGATGACGGCGTTGTATTTCTCGCGCCGCGTCTTGTAGATGCGGTCGTTGGCGTCGTCGCGCCTGATCGGGCGGTTGGTCGGGATGACCACCACGTCGAGCTTGTAGATGTCGTGAAACTCGTTGGCTTCCGTTTCGGCGGTGCCCGTCATGCCGGCGAGCTTCTGGTAAAGCCGGAAATAGTTCTGGATGGTGATCGTCGCGAGGGTCTGCGTTTCCTTGTCGATCTGGACGCCTTCCTTGGCCTCGACCGCCTGGTGCAGGCCGTCGCTCCAGCGGCGGCCCGGCATTTTGCGGCCGGTGTATTGATCGACGATGACCACCTTGTTCTCCTCGACGACGTACTCGACATCCTTCTCGTAAAGGCAGTAGGCGCGCAGGAGTTGGGAAATGTTGTGGATGCGCTCGGCCTTGTGGTCGCACTCGGCCTGGAGTTCGCGCCTTCGCCTGATCCTTGGCTTCCTCGGTGCAGATCCGTGCGGATGTCGATCTCCGCGAAACTGGTCATCAGATCGGGCAGCACGAAGGATTCGGCGTCGTCGGGGTTGAGAAACTCGCGGCCCTGCTCGGAAAGGTCCGCCTCCTGGGCGCGCTCGTCGATGGTGAAGAAAAGTTCTTCCTTTAACGCGAAGAGTTCGTCCTTGCGCGAGTCCTGGAAGAAGGAGAGTTCCGCCTTGTCGAGCGCGCGCCGGTTGACCGGGTCCTCCAGCAGGCGCAGGAGCGATTTGTTGCGGGGCTGGCCAAGTTTGACCTTGAAAAGCATGATGCCGGCTTCCTCGATCTTGCCGTCGTCGAGGAGCGATTTGGCCTCGTTGACAAGGCGGCTGCAAAGCATGGTCTGCTTGCGGACGAGTTGCTCGATGCCGCCCTTGAACTTGTCGTACTGGTGCGTGGAAACCGTGGCGGGGCCGGCGATGATCAGCGGGGTGCGCGCCTCGTCGATCAGGATGGAATCCACCTCGTCCACGATGGCATAAACGTGGCCGCGCTGGACCTGCTGCTCGCGGCTGGTCGCCATGCCGTTGTCGCGCAGGTAATCGAAGCCCATCTCGCTGTTGATGCCGTAGGTGATGTCGCAGCGCGTACTGTTCGCGGCGGACGTCGGGCGGCTGGTCGTGCTGGATGCAGCCGCAGGTCAGTCCGAGGAAACGGTACAACTCGCCCATCCATTCGGCGTCGCGGCGGGCGAGGTAGTCGTTGACCGTGACGAGATGGGCGCCGCGTCCGGTGAGGGCGTTGAGGTAAAGGGGGAGGGTGGCGACGAGGGTTTTGCCCTCGCCCGTGGCCATTTCGGCGATGCGCCCCGAGTGAAGCACCATGCCGCCGATGAGTTGCACGTCGAAATGCACCATGTTCCAGGTGACGGGCTGGTCGCAGACGTAGCCACGTCTTGCCGACGAGACGGCGCGCGGCGTTTTTCACCACGGCAAAGGCCTCGGGCAGGATTTCCGTGAGGATCGCCTCGCGCTCGTCGAAGTCCTCGACGGGTGCCAGACGAAGCTTTCCAGGCGGCGGTTTTCGCGCGCAAAGTCGTCGTCGGAGCAACGATTTGAAGCTGCTCGTCGAACTCGTTGATCTGCTTCGACGATCGGCATCATCCGGCGCAGCACGCGCTGATTTCGCGACCCGAGAATCTGTTTCAAAATCCAGTTAACCATAAAATTGTGGTTATCCATCGGCTACTTCCCCGTGGAAAACAAGTCGCGGGACGGGGGACCAAACCGGTGTTGGCCCGCTGGCAATCCCGGGGTATGGTTCACATTGTGGACACTATCCTTGAGCCGTTGCTTGCTTCGCCCCAACTACCCCGGCATGTCGAGGAACTGCAACACATCCTCGCCGAAGAAGCCAAACGCCGGCGCCGCTTCTACGAGGAGATGAACGAGAACCAAAAAACGGAGTTCATCAACGGAGTGGTCGTCGTGCATTCGCCGGCAAAGTGGAGGCACATGGAGGCGTCCGAAAACCTGTACTTCTTGCTGACAACGTACGTCCGGCCACGCCACCTCGGGAAAGTGAGGCACGAGAAGCTGCTGGTTGCTTTAAGCAGGAACGACTACGAGCCGGACGTTTGCTTTTTCGACTGGGCGACCGCCGCCACATTCACGTCAACCCAAATGACCTTTCCCGCGCCAAACTTTGTGGCGGAAGTGCTTTCGCCGAGCACGGTCGGCACGGACCGCCGGATCAAAAAACAGGACTATGCCTCGCACGGGATCGCGGAATACTGGATCATCGACCCGGATCGCAAGACCATCGAACAACTCGTTCTAGCCGGTACGGATTACGAGTTGGCGGGCGTTTGGAGCGGTGGCGAGATCGTGAAGAGTATCGCCATCAAGGGATTCGAGATTCCAGCCGAGGCGCTGTTTGACGACGAGGCGAGTCTTGCCGCCAAAGCCGCGTTCGACGGGAGAGTCTGAGAGCTGTGGTGCGTCTGGGTGTCAACGCGCGGTTCAATCAAAATCAGCCGGCAAATCGGGTTGCCGGAGGTGCTGAAAACAACGCGCGATCTGACCGCGCGTAACCCTGGCAAGCGAGAGTTCCGGCAGAGCGTTCTCACCGAAGAAATCCACGGCGCTCGTTTCCAAAGACCCGGACGGTTCGCCGCCGATGATTTCGCAACGCATAAACACCTTGTAAATATGCTGCGCGTAGGGTGGCTGGTGCGAATGCTTTTCCCGGTCGTAGAACGCCAGGAGCTTCACGGCGCGCGTCTGGTAACCGGATTCCTCCCTGATTTCCCGCGTCACATTCTCGGCAGGTGACGCGCAGACGTCCGCCCAACCGCCCGGCAGCGTCCACAACCCGTCCACGCACGTCAACTTTGGGCGTCGCGTAGCCGGTTTCAGCCGAGACCAACCGCAAGGCCTCGTCGCAGTTGAGGGTGGAGCCGGTCGCGAGCACCTCGGCGGCGAGCTGCCGTAAGGATTCGAAGCGTTCACGGTCGAAAAGGGTCCCGGGTGAACGTCACCACGGAACATTCATAGGGATGAAAATAGAGACGCGGGGCGGTGGGAGGGGCAAGGGGAATATCCGTCCGGCGCGGTTGTTCGCAGCCGGGTGGCCGCGTCCGTTCACAAGTTATTCCCAAGGGCGCAAGTTATTCAAAAACATGGGTATAAACATAACATCATACAATAAATGTAATATAAACTCTTTGCTGGTGAGCGGGTGCGACTGTGGCCCGCGCACTCCCCTGTGACGAGGATCAAATGCTGCCGCCGCTCCAGTTCAGCTTGCGGCGCGCCAGCTCGAAGAACGGGAGGTCCGGCAGCACCGCCAGCGGCAGCGTGCGTTCGGACTTCACGATCCGCAGGATGTCCGCCGGGCGCATCGCGATCGCCCGCTGCCCGTCCACCGTCAGGTATACTTCGTCCTCGCGGTCGCGGAGCCGGACTTCCACCCGGGCATTGTCGTCGATGATCACCGACCGGTTGGTGAGCGTGTGCGGACAAATCGGCGTGATGGCGAACACGTGCGCGTCCGGCGTCAGCAACGGTCCGCCCGCCGACAGCGAGTACGCCGTGGACCCCGTGGGCGTCGCCACGATCAAACCATCGGCGTTGTACTCGGTCAGCAGCGCGCCATTGATCCGCGTTTCCAGCCGGATCAAGCGCGACAAAGCCCCGCGGCTGATCACGGCGTCGTTCAGCCCGATGTGTCTGTCCACCACCGACTGATCCCGAATCAGTTCCACGGAAAGCAGCAAACGCTGGCTCAAATCATAATGCCCCTGGACGACACACTGTGCCGCCTGGCGGAAATCGGCGGGTCCCAGGCACGTCAAAAACCCGAGCGTGCCCAGGTTGATGCCGAAAATCGGTCGCAGATTCGCACCCAGATCGTGGACCGCCCGTAGGATGGTGCCATCGCCCCCGAGCACCACGATCATCTCGCAACGCCCGCCCAGATCGGTGACGCTGTACGCTTCCGTTTCCCCAACCAACGCGGCGGCGTCATGTTCAAGCAACAATTTGGCGCCCAGGCGTTTAAATTCTTCGCGCAAGCTCGTGACGAGGGCCGCGACACCCCGTTTGCGGGGATGGGCCACCAGGCCGATTACCTTTGCAGACATGCGAGAAACTCCTTGTTGCCTTCCGTGCCCAGAATGGGCGAATCCATGACTCCCGTCCAGCGCCAACCCGGCAACGCGTCCCCGACAAACCGCTGAATCTTCAACACGCAACGTTCGTGCAGTTCCGGTTCACGGACGATCCCCCCCTGCCCCACCTCGCCCCGGGCCAACTCGAACTGCGGCTTGATCAGCATCGTGATACTGGCGGCGGGACCAGTCGCGGCGCGCAGCACGTTGTCCACGGCGGGAAGAATCAACGTGAGCGAGATGAACGAAACGTCGATGACGGCGCAGTCCATCGCCTCCGGCAGATCCTCGACGGTCAGATGGCGCGCGTTGAATTTCTCAATGACGACCACCCGGGGATCGCTGCGGATTTTCCAGTCCAACTGGCTGTGGCCGACGTCCAGCGCGTAAACCCGGCGAACGCCGTGTTGGAGCAGGCAATCGGTGAACCCGCCGGTCGAAGCGCCGACGTCCAGGCAGGTCACGCCGGTGGGATCGAGATGAAATTGGCGCAGGGCGGCCGCCAGTTTGAACCCGCCCCGGCCCACGTACGGGCTTTTTTGCCGCACATCGAGCGGAGTGTCGGCGGCGACCCGGGCACCGGGTTTGTCGAGGAGCCGGGTGTTCGTGTAAACGTCCCCCGCCAGGATGGCCGCCTGCGCCTTTTCACGCGAGGCAAAGTGGCCGCGCTCCACGAGCAGCACGTCGAGCCGGAGCTTGGGGTTCGGGTTCTTCATGGAGCCGAAGATCATGTACCCGGCGCGCGCGGGTTTGTCGATGGAGGATGGCTCGCGGTCGCGGGCCGAGGAGAAAAGAGGCTTGCGCGGAGGCGAAGGCGTGATAACTATGGGACCACGCTGCCGCGTGACCCGCTCGGGTGGTGAAATGGCAGACACGTACGTTTGAGGGGCGTATGCCGCAAGGCGTGGGGGTTCAAGTCCCCCTCCGAGCAATTTCTTTTTCCGCGTGCTGGTTGCCGTCGCGACCAGTCTGATTCTCTCTACTCCCGCCTGCGCCAGATTGAAGCTCTGACCATGAACGTTCACGCCCTGACACGCCGCGATTTCATCAAGCGCTCGACGGTCCTCGCGGGTGCTTTCGCCACCGCCGGGCGTCTCCCCGCTTGGGCGGATGACCCCGTTCTCCAGCCGTCGCCAACCCGGTTCGTCTTTCTGACCGACGCGCATTTGATGGTCGATGGAGCCTTTGGTTCCGACAAGGGCGTCGCGGCTTGCCTCGACGCGGTGGAGGCGTTGCGGCCGCGTCCGGAGTTCATCCTGTGCGGCGGCGACCTGACCCACGAATCACCACACCTGGACTTTGCAGGCGGCACCCGCCTGATCGACCGGTTTCTGGGTATCTGGCGCGACCACACCTCGCTGCCGGCTCATTTCACTTTCGGCAACCACGATTTCGCGGGTTCGCAACACTCCGGCGCGGCCCACGACGACCCGCGTTTCGGCAAGGGTCTGTGGCGGCAGCGCCTCGGCCTGGAACGCACCTTTTACGGGTTCGACGCCGGTGGCTGGAGGGTCGTGGTGCTCGACGACGTTGGCCTCAACCCCGACGGCTCTTACGTCGGCGAGTTTGCCGAGGATCAGTTTACGTTTTTGAAGGGGGAACTCGCCGCGGCGGGCGGGCGTCCAATGATCCTGGGCGGACACATCCCCGCCGTGTCGGTACTGCCAACGGTGACGGGGTTTGCGAAACTGGTTGGCGCGAAGATCGAGACCCCGACCACCCTGGTGGCCACCAACACCAAACCGTTGCTAGACATGATCAAGCTGGCCGGGGGCAATCTCAAACTGGTCCTCGCGGGCCACCTGCATCATTTCGAGCAGGTTGATCTGGACGGCATTCGCTTCATCAACAGCGGCGCGGTTTGCGGTGACTGGTGGCGGGGACCGCAGCTTGGCTGTCCCGAGGGATTTCTGGTGGTGGACCTGCAACCGGACGGCAGGTTTTCGCATGTTTACCAGTCCTACAACTGGAAAGCAGCCGCGCATCAGGGGGTCTGAACAGGCCCAACCCGAAGCATAGGGTAACAATACCCCCCAGCGGTTTCCCCGCGCCCGGTGCCGCCCGTAGTGCCCGGAGATCGCTCGGAACGAGAAAGCCGTGAAGATTCAACTTGCAGCCGATCTACTGATAGATAGAATAGTTTCAGTGGATGTTCCTACGAGAAATCAGTTGCTCGACGTGGCCCAACGCTTGATCCAAACGCGCGGCTTTCATGGCTTTTCCTACCGTGACCTGGCCACCGAGGTTGGGATTTCCACCGCCAGCGTCCACTACCATTTCCCCACCAAGGCGGAGTTGGGTGTCGCCTTGGTTCGCGGTTATCGCGAGATGATTGCGCATGCCCTGTCGGAAGCGGTCGCCACCTCGCGTACCTTACCCGGCCAACTCGAACGCCTGACGGCGCGTCTCTACAGCGACGCTTTGAGCGACGGCGCGCGGATCTGCCTGTGCGCCGCCCTGGCTGGCGAGCATGGTGGACTGCCTTCGGCGGTGCAGGAAGAGTTGCGCGAACTGATTGCCACGAGCGAGGAAGGCATCGCTGGGCTGCTGCGGGCGGGACAAAGCCGGGGCGAGTTGTCCGCCCACGCCGATCCCCTCAGTCTGGCTCGTTTGTGGTACTGCGCACTGCAAGGCGCGTTGGTCATCGCGCGAGCCTCCCGCGCGCAAACCCTGGCTGAAGTGAGTTCCGTCCTGACGCGTCTGACGTTTAGCCAAAAGTAACCTTGTGCGCGACGTGACTATCTTTCAGTAGATTGGTTTTGTTCTTACCTCCCATTCTCCATGGCACTCGAATACATGCAAGCCGCCCTCACCCCGGCGGTGCTGGAAGCACAAAGGCGTTACTACGGACGCGCGCAGAGTATTTCCCCCGCAACTGACGGCGCGCGCACTACGCTTGGCGCCGACGAGACCGTCTTCATCCTGGAACGGGACAGCTTTTATCTCGCCACGGTCAGCGAGACGGGCTGGCCGTACATCCAGCACCGGGGCGGGCCGGCGGGCTTTTTGCGCGTGCTTGACCCGCACACGCTGGCGTTCGCCGACTTCAGCGGCAACCGTCAGTTGCTTTCCACCGGGAACCTCGCGGGCGGCAACGACCGCGTCGCGCTTTTTCTGATGGATTACCCCGAACGCACCCGGCTCAAGATCATGGGCCGCGCCCGGGTCCTCGACGCCCGCGACGAGCCCGCGCTGGCGGCGCGACTGACTCCCGACACGGGCCTGCTTGCCCGGACGGAACGGGTCTTCGTCGTGGACGTGGTTTCCTTCGACTGGAACTGTCCGCAGTACATCCAGCCTCGTTACACGACCGCCCAAATTGAGAGCGCCGTGGCCGCGCCCCTGCGTGCCCGCGTCGCGGAGTTGGAGGCGCGCCTGGCTTCGCTGTCGCCGCAGAACCCGGGCACCCATTATCCATCACCTGAAACCGGATTAAGTAGATTGAAGCCGCGTTAGCTCAACGGCACTGGATCCTGGAGTCGGCCTGCCTTCAGGGCGGATAAGTGGAAGCAGCGAGTTCAAGTTCCATCTGCCCCTGCGCCCCCGGCAAGCCGCCTGGGCCAGGCAGTTGCCCAAAGCGCACCCCCGCCCCGATGAGCCGCACCGCGCGTCCGCGTCCCCGGCTCCAGCCCTCGGACAACAGTTGACGGTAGATCGTCAGTTCCGGCTCCGCCGCCACGCACTCCACCGTTGTGTGGGTAAAATCGGCGAACTTCACCTTCACAAACAACTTGCCGACCGCGCGCCGTTTCCCCTCCTTGAGCGCCTGCGCGGCGAGATCCTCCACCAGTTCCTCGAACAGCATCCGCAGTCGTTCTTCGCACGCATCGAGGGTGTCGAGCGAATGGTCGAAGGTCCGCTCGTTGCTCAGGCTCTTGCGCAACCGGTCGGGTGTGACCGGGCGCTCATCCACCCCCCGGCACCGGTCGAAGAGTTCCAGCCCGAACTTGCCGAACTGCCGGTCCAGCTCCTCGCGCCGCAGACCCTGGAGTTGGCCGCACGTCTGGATGCCGAGGCGCGCGAAACGTTCCGTCGTGACCTGCCCCACCCCCGGGATCCGGCTCACGGGCAAATCCCGCATGAAACCCGCCACCGCCGCGGGCTTGATCACGCTCTGGCCGTCCGGTTTGCGCAGGTCGCTCGCGATCTTCGCGAGCATCTTGTTTTCCGCGACGCCCGCCGACACGGTCAGCCCAGTGGTGTCCCGCACCCTTTGCCGAATCTCGGTCGCGACCACGGAGGCCGGACGTCCCGCGCCGCTGACGTCCAAGTAAGCCTCGTCGAGCGACAGCGGCTCCACCAGCGATGTGTAGGCGAGAAAGATTTCGCGGATGCGGGCGCTTTCCCGCCGGTAGAGATCAAAGCGGGCCGGCACCAGGATCAGGTGCGGGCAGCGTTCCAAGGCCTGGAAGACCGGCATCGCCGAGCGCACGCCAAACGCCCGGGCTTCGTAGTTGCAAGTCGTCAGCACCCCGCGCCGCTCGTTCCCGCGCGAACCGCCGACACCGATCGGCTGACCGCGCAGGTGCGGTTGCTCGCGCATTTCAACCGCCGCGTAGAAGCAATCCATGTCGAGATGGATGATCTTGCGGGCACTCGGTGTCATACTTGCGGCAACGTCTCCGCACCCGGGAGGGCGACGGGCGCGGGATCAATCTTGCGCAGCTTAAACCGCGCGTCGAACCGTCCCCGCGCGAGTTGGCGGCAACAGATCCCACACGCCAGCATTCGTCCCCGGGTGATGGGACGCGTCCGCCGCACCACGAGCCGGCAGGAGGGGCATTCGTAGGCGTGCGGTCTGGCAACCCGGCGCGGCGCGGCCAGCGCGAGGGTGTGGCAGCGGCTTTCGCCGTCGATGCCGAGCAGCGCGCAGGCGCGGCGCCAGTCCGGCCCGTGCGGGTCGCGCGGTTTCCCACGAGGGCGGCGCTGTTGTTGTTTTGGAAGCTGCGCCTGGTTCCAGGCGACCACGAGGTGGGCGAGTTCGTGGCGCAGGGTGCGGCTGGTTTCACCGGGAAACGCTTGCAACCGGGGGTTGAGTTCGATCCGCCACTGCTTGGGGAACGCCCGCCCCGCCGTGCTGCGAAGCCGGGGATTCCAGAGGACCGAGACGCGCCGGTCGAGTTTTTCCGCCCCGCAAGCGCGCAGCAACTCGGTGGTCAGCCGCCGGAGTTCGCCGGGGTCGAGCGGCTCAAGGGCGGGCGCGGGCAATGTCGGATCCTCGCTCATGGCTGGTGACACAATATGCCCGGCGGTCCCGCCTGCGGCGAGGGAAATCTGGCTCCCGGGTCTGCCCCGGGAGCGCGGGTCTCCGACCCGCAAAGGGCGGCAGCCCCTGGACAGACCCGACCAAACCAAATGCGGGCGGGAGGCCCGCGCTCCCGGGGCTGAGGCCCCGGCGGCAGCACAGATGCAATATTCGATCATCATGCAAACCGCTGTAAGGTGCCGCCGTGAACCACCACCGTTCATCCACCCCTTCCCTGATTGCGCGCCTGGTGGCGTTTGGCGCGCTGGCGACCCTTCCCATAATACCAACCGCGCGCGCCGGCCAGACCGCCGCCACTTCCCAGCTCACCGGCCGCTTCCACATCCTGTCCGACACTGACGCGCATAACGATGCCATCCCCGCCCCCGGTGGAACCGTTGATATCGACCCGCGCCGGTCGGCTTACACTGTCAATTGGCGCTTCGACCAAGGCAGACCCCTGCGCGGCATCGGCCTTTCCGACGGGACGGACCTGCTCGGCGCGTCCCTGTACACCGGGGGCGTCGCGCACGGACTCGCCATCTACCGGCGCGCGGACGGCGGTCGCCGCTGGCAGGGGCAATGGATCACCAGCATCGACTCCGCCTCGATTGTGGGCGTGATGGATTTCGACGCCGATCCCAAACAACCGACCTTGGCCGGGCGGCACCATTTCAGCGGTCACCGCGCGACGACCGGACAGTTCGACGGGGTTGTCACGATCACTCCGCAGGGGGAGGATTACACCCTCGCGTTCACCACGTCCGGCGGTGCCACGTTGTACCGCGGGATCGGCATCCTACGTGGCGACCGCCTCGTGGTCGCCTGGAGTTTCGGCAGCAGCCCCGCCGTGGCCGTCTATGAACTTGGCGCGCGCGGCGAACTCAATGGTAGGCGGCTGTCCCTACGCTCGCGGAGCGTCGTCTTGCCGACCCGCGAACGGCTCATCCCGGCGAGCGCGGCGACTGCCGCCGGAGGTGCGAACGAGGCCGAACCGGGCGCGCCGGTGGTAAAAACCAGCGTTTACCTCGATCTCGTGACACGTTACAACGCCTCCGGCTGGGTGGAACGCTGGCTGGATAGCCAGCTAACGGCGGACGAACAACGCGTCCTGCAACTGGCGGTGCGTCGCCACCACCTCGGAGACCCCGCCGCCGGAACGTTGGGCGCGCAAACGGTGGGCCAGTTGATCGAGGAGGAACGCAAGCTCCAAGGTCAATGATCTGCCCGGTTGCAAGATGATCGCCGCGCGTGAAATTGGCATGGCTCCCGCTATTCCCCTCCAAATTACCCGCTCTCCATGCCTACCCTTCCCCGTGTTTGCCCGCTCTACCTACCCGCCTTCGTTTTGATCGCGCTCGTCTTACCGGCGCGCGCGGAATTAACCTGGAAGCAAAAGACCGTTCAGGTGAAAGCCGACGCGTCGATGGGCGTGGTCGAGGTGCGATTTCCGTTCACGAACGGCGGGACGAATCCCGTGGATGTAAAGCAGGTGGAGAGCAGTTGCGGCTGCACGACCACCGAACTCGAGCAACGCCACTACGAACCCGGCCAGGGCGGCGAGATCGTGGCGCGTTACACGTTCGGCAACCACGTCGGTTTGCAGCACAAGACGATCGCCGTGAAAACCAGCGACCGCTCCGAGCCGGTGATTTTGGAGTTGGTGGCGGACATCCCCGAGATGGTCCGCATCGAGCCACCGCACGTGACGTGGTCCAAAGGCGAGGAAAAGAAGGCGAAAAGCGTGGTTCTGGAAACGGTCAACGATCTGGTCTTTGAGGACATTGATCTGCAATCCACCAACCCGGCGATGAAGGCCGAGCTGACGACGCTGGTTAAAGGCCGCAAGTACCAGATTACTGTCACGCCGGCGTCCACGGCGGGTTTCGCCTTCGCGACGTTGAACATCCGGTGCAAGTTCGGTAAGGAACTGACTCGCACCTTCTATTCCTATGCCACGGTGAAGCCGATGGCGGCGGGAGATGATTAAAACCGTTGGTCTTGACCCCGTGATTCGGGTGCGCGCGGAACGCGGCGACGAATCGTCGATGTTCGCATTTCCCTTGCGTCACACACACTGAGTGTAAGGCTAGTTTACTCCCCGGCACCGGGTGTCTAGCCAGCTGATGCGCTTCATCGAAATCCACCAGTTCACGGCCCAAGTTCAAGCCATGCTTGGCGACGAAGTCATTCACGCGCTGCAGGTCTTCCTGGCGGTAAACCCCGAGGCGGATGATCTCGTCGCGGGCACCGGCGGACTACGCAAGGTACGGATGGCTATGCCTGGAAAGGGCAAAAGTGGCGGCGCGCGGGTCATTTATCTCTACCTGCCCAACCGCCCCTGCATTATCATGTTTTACCTTTTCACCAAATCCGACAGCCCAAACATTTCCGACGCGGGCAAAGCCGTTCTTCGCATGATGGCGTCGGAATTTAAAACAAACCAGCATCTGATCCCGTGATTCAGAGTTGCGAACACCACGACACGAACATGAAGACGACGAAGAAAAACACCGCAGGCTCGAAAGCGATCGTCGGAGAGTTTGACGAGGCCGCGCTTTTGGAGTCGGTCACCGGTTTTGCGGAGCAACTCAGGAGTAGCAAGGTTCACACGTTGCGCTCGACCACGATCAACCTGCCCAAGCCTTTGCCGGCACGTTCCGCCGCCGAAAAAAAGTTGGGGGTCAGCCAAGCCGTTTTCGCCTCGCTACTCAACCTGCCGACGCGAACGGTAAGCAGTTGGGAGAACAGCCAGCGCAAGCCCAGCGGAGCCGCTCTGAAGCTGCTTGCAATCGCGGAAGCTCACCCGGAGCTATTCGTTGGCACCGAATCTGAGCTATCGACGTCGAGGCAGAGATCGAAAGCCGGGATTAGCTAGGGCGGTTTTCAGTGCCACCAGTGCTTCGACAGTCACGGGATGATGGCAAGTGCGGACAAACGGGCGGTTCACGACATTTCCTTGCCGGTCAACACGCCGCCTCCTGTTACTTTTCACTTCATGAGTACACAGGAGATTCTCGCGGAACTGCCGCGCCTTTCCGCCGAAGAACGCGCGGAGCTTGCTGCCGCGTCGCGCAATTTCGATCCGCGCGAGGTATCTGCGACAGCACCATCCCGACCTCTCCCTTAGCGGATATGCACGCGGGTGCCTAGGAAGTCTCCGACGATTTCGACGACCCGCTGCCGGACGCGTTCTGGCTTGGCAAGGACGCATGAGGTTGCTGCTTGATACCCACAGCTTCATCTGGTGGGACAATGACAGGAAACGTTCATCCAAACGCGCCCTCGCGGCTTGCCTCGACCCGGCGAACGACCGCCATCTGAGCGTTGCGAGCGTCTGGGAACTACAAATCAAGATCCAGCTTGGCAAACTTGCTTTGCGATTGCCGCTGTCGGCCATTTGATAGGATCAACGACAGAATGGATAGGATCAACGACAGAATGGCTTGATCATTCTGCCTGTGACGGTCGGGGACGTTCTTGGTCTGGCTGAACTGCCCATACTGCACCGCAATCCGTTTGATCGACTTTTGGTGGCGCAAACGCAATGTGGCGATTTTCATCTCGCCAGTGGGGCTCCCCTCGTCGCGCGGTACGACGTGCAAGTCGTTTGGTGAAATCGAGTCCCCGAAGTTGCCTGTTTCCATCTTCGAGAGTCAGCGTAAACCCTCCGCCAGAGCAGCCATGCTCCCCGAGTCGACGCGTGAAATAACGATCCCCGAACATCCTTGCCCCGCGCCGTCACATCGCCAGAAAGTTCCCCAGCAGCCGCTTGCCTTCCACCGTTAGGATGCTCTCCGGGTGAAACTGCACCCCGTGGATCGGGTACTCCCGGTGGCGCAACCCCATGATCTCCCCCTCAGCGGTCGTCGCGTTCACCAGCAAGCACTCCGGCACGCTGTCCGGGCGGACGAGCAGGGAATGATACCGCGTCGCCTGGAAACGGACTCGGCAACCCCGCGAACACCCCGTTGTCCGCGTGCAGGATCGGCGAGGTTTTGCCGTGCATCAACCGGCCCGCCCGCACCACCTCGCCCCCGAAAACCTCGCCGATGCACTGGTGCCCCAGGCACACTCCCAACACCGGGATCCGCTTGCCTAGTTCACGGATGATCGCACTGCTGATCCCCGCCTCGCCCGGCGTCCCGGGCCCGGGTGAAATGCAGATCCGCTCCGGTCGCAAAGCCGCGACTTCTTCCACGGTAATCTCGTCATTGCGACGCACCACCGGGTCCGCCCCCAACTCCCCAAAATATTGGACGAGGTTGTAAGTGAACGAATCGTAATTATCGAGAACAAAAAGCATAGTCAGGCACCCCGAGTTTCAACAGTTCTCCGTCTTTTTTCCACCCCTGGACCGTTTGCCTTAGCAGTCTCGTCACCCCTGCCTTCAGACTTTCGGCCTTGGTCATTGGTCATTGACATTTCAGCATCCGTCATTCGTCATTCACAATGTGCCGCGCCAACTCAATGGCCCGGATCATGCCCGACGCCTTGTTCACCGTCTCCTCATACTCCCCCCCCGGCGTCGAATCCGCCACCACTCCCCCGCCCGCCTGCACAAACGCCTTCCCATCCTTCAAGACCACCGAGCGTAGCGTGATGCAACTGTCCAGATTCCCGTCGAACCCGAAATACCCCACCGCGCCCGCGTAACAGCCGCGCTTGCTCTTCTCCACCTCGTTGATGATCTGCATCGCTCGCACCTTGGGCGAGCCGCTCACCGTCCCGGCCGGGAACGTCGCCCGCATCACGTCGAAACTCGTTCCGGTCCGGGCGCAGCCGCCCGTGATGTTCGACACCAAATGCATCACGTGGCTGTAACGCTCAATGGTCATAAAATCCGTCACGACCACGCTGCCGAACTCCGCGATCCGGCCCACGTCGTTGCGCGCCAGATCCACCAGCATCAGGTGTTCGGCCCGCTCCTTGGGGTCGGCCAACAAGGACTCGGCGGCGGCCTCGTCCTCCGCCACCGTCGCGCCCCGCCGCCGCGTGCCCGCGATGGGCCGGATCTCCACCTGGCCGTCCACCGCGCGCACATGCACCTCCGGCGAACTGCCCACCAGCGCAAAACGCCGTCCGAACTTCAACAAAAACATGTACGGCGACGGGTTGATAAAACGCAACGCCCGGTACAACGACAGCGCGTCGCCGGTGTATGCCGTCTCAAAGCGTTGCGACGGCACGAACTGAAAGATGTCGCCCGCGCGGATGTGCTCCAACCCCTGCTCGACCATCCCCTCGTACTCCGCACGCGTGGTGTTACTCGCGGGCGCGGGTACCGTCGCCAATTCCCGGTAGGCCAGTCCCGATTGCAGCCGGCTCGGCGCGCCGCAGTCGCGCCACCAATCGCGTGACGCGCGCCTTCGCCTCGTCGTAAGCCCGCCCGGGATCCACCCCTCCGTGAAGACGTTGGCGATCACCCGAAGTCGCCGGTACCGGTGGTCGAACACCAGCAGGGTGTCCGTCACCAGGTACAACATCTCGGGCAAACCGAGTTGGTCATCGGCGTGCGGCGCCACGCTGGGTTCAAAGAACCGCACGGCGTCGTAACCCAGAAATCCCACCGCCCCGCCCACGAAGGGAAGCGCCGTCTGGCCACCGGGCGCTTCCTGCCGCGCCGGACGATAGCGTGCGAGAAACTTCTGGAGTTCGTCAAAGGGATCCGTCTCCGTCGAAAAGCGGCGCGTCGGTTGGCCAGCCTCGGTAATGGAAACTTCGCGGCCCCGGCTTTCAAACACCGCCGCCGGGCGGCAACCCATGAAAGAGTAACGCCCGATTTGCTCGCTGCTTTCGGCGGACTCCAGCAAAAACGCGTGGTCGTCGCCGCCGGACGGATCGGAGTCCAGCAGCTTTTGGAAGACCGCTACGGGCGTGTCGCAGTCCGCCATCAACTCTGTGTTGATAGAGATCAGGTTCGCCTCCCCGGCAAGTCTGATAAATTCCTCGCGGCCCGGGCTGATCGGCAGGTCGATCATGGCAACACCGCCTCCTTCTTTGCTCCTTGCGAACCGCCCGGGTACACCGTCGCCGCGTCGAAGAGCGGCGTTTCCTCGATTGGAGCCGGGGTGCCATCCGGGTTCAGCCGCTGAAAAAAGCAGCTCTCGTAGCCCGTGTGGCAGGCTCCGCCCGTTTGCCGCACGGTAAAAAGCAGCGTGTCGCCGTCGCAATCCCGGTAAAAGGCGACCACCTTCTGGCGGTGCCCGCTGGATTCACCCTTGAGCCAGAGCTTGCCGCGCGACCGGCTCCAGTAGCACATCTCATTGGTCGCGAGCGTTTTCTCCAGCGCCTCGGCGTTCATCCATGCCATCATGAGCACACGCCCCGCGGGCGCGCTCGCGGCGTCCCCCACCGCTTGCTGGACGATGACCGGAATGAGGCCGTCCGGATTGAAACGCAAACTGGCAATGAGATCGGGCGATGACATACGGGATGTTCCCAACAAAGAAGGTGGCGGAGAGAAAAGACTCTCAATAAGCCGTTTTTCGCGGGTTACGCAACCTCTCGCCGACACGAACTCAACCCTTTCTCCGGGTCTTGCCAAGGAAATTTCCCGGGTCAAATGTACCGGCACGCTTCTAGCTGAACACCCTACAGAAAGCATGGAAGCCAAACTCACCAGCGAGGAATACGCGCAGATCCTTCAAACGATCGAGATGTTTGAAGTGATCAGCCAGGCTGAACCCGGCGATTGCCAGAGTTACGACATCCTCAAGGAGGCGTACCTGAAAATCGGCCAGGTGGAGGCGGCTCTCCAAGTCTCGCGCAAACTCGCCGAGGCTTATCTGAACATGGGCTTGTACTCGTCCGCGCTGCTGGAATGCGAGGGCATCCTGCAATTGTCGCCGGACTCGCCGGACATCGTCGCGCTGATGGGCGAAATCGAAAGCCGCACCGCGCCCGGCCACAACCGCTCCGGCAGCACCTCGGGCGACATCGATTTCAGCCTCATCAACGGCAACAACGCCGGCCAGGACGCCGCCCTCATCGCCCTGCCCTCCTCCCGCGGGAAACTCAACGGCAAAGCCAGTTCCCCCGAACAAGCCCGCGAAGCCGCCGCCGCGATCAACCTCAACCCGGACGACGGCAACGAGCATTTCGCCCGGTTCCTTTCCTTTCACCGCATCGCGCCCGAGGAACAGGTCGCCAACGCCCTCAACCGGGTGCAGGAGATCAACCGCCGCCTCAATGGCCAGGGGATCGCCGCCTCCCTGCTTGAAGAACTCACCCGCAACGGTGCCTTCGACGTGGACACCCTCCTGAGCGGCCTGATCGACGAGACCAAATTCGGCTATGTCCCCCTGGAGTATTACGACATCGACCGCTCCATCGTCCGCCTGCTCCCCGAAAGCCTGACCCTGGGCCGCTTGATCGTGCCTTTCGACATCGTGAGCCGCACGATGATGATCGCCCTGTGCAACCCCTTCGACGCCGCCGCCAAGCAAGCGGTCCAAAGCACGCTGGATTACCACATTCAGTGGTATCTTGCTAAACCAACGGCTATTAACAGAGTGCTGCGCGACGTGTACCGTCTTGATAGCAGAGAATAAGACAAACTCGGAACGAGGAATGCTGACAAGCGTAAAACCCGCGCGCCCTCCAAACCATTTTGCGTAGTTCACCTTCATCCGTCTGGTACCGCCTTCCGAGTTCCACCTTCCGCCTTTCTTCTTATGAGCGCTAAATCCTTTGGCGAACGCATCGCCGACATCCTGATCGAAGACGGCCTGCTGCTTCCCAGCCAGTTGGAGGAAGCCCAGGAATTGCAGAAGAAACAGGGTGGCCGTCTGCTCAAGCTCCTCACGGACAACCAGTTCGTGAACGAGCAGGACATGGTCATCTCCATGGGGCGCTGCCTCGACAAACCGCCCATCAACCTCGGCAAGGTGCGCGTGCCCGAACCCGTCCTGAGCCTGGTGCCCAAGGACATGGCCAAAACTTACAAGCTCGTGCCCATCGCCCAGCTCGGGAACAAGCTCTTCGTGGCCATGGCGGACCCGATGAACGTCCTGGCGCTGGACGACCTGCGCACCCGCACCAAGATGGAGATCATCCCGATGATCGCCACCGAGCGCAGCGTGACCGAGGCGCTCAGCGGCGTTCACAGCGCCTCGGGTGTCATCGACGAGGTGATGCGCAAAGCCGCCGCCGACGCCGCGGCGGAGGCCGCCGAGGTGGAGATGGACGGCAAGTCCGACCGCGAGGACATCGATCTCGACCGTCTCGCCGCCAGCAGCGAGGAAGGCCCCGTCATCAAGATCGTTAACCTGATTCTCGTCCAGGCACTCAAGGACCGGGCGAGCGATATTCACATCGAACCGGCGGAAAAAACCGTCCGCCTCCGCTACCGGATGGACGGCAATCTGGTCGAAGCCGCCGGCCCGCCCAAAAGTTTGCAGCTCGCCATCGCCTCCCGCATCAAGATTCTCGCGGGTTTGAACATCGCCGAACGCCGCGTCCCGCAGGACGGTCGCTTCCGCATCCGAGTGTCGGGCAAGGAAGTGGATTTGCGTATCTCCTTCCTCCCGACCATCTACGGCGAGAAGATCGTTATCCGTATCCTCGACAAGGGGGCGCTGACGGGCTCCATCGACGGCATGGGGATGGATGAGGCGACGCTGGCCAACTTCCGCAAGGCGATCGACGCGCCGCACGGTTTGATCCTCGTCACGGGTCCCACGGGCTCCGGTAAAACGACCACGCTTTACTCTGTTTTGGGTGAACTCAACCGGCCGGAGTACAACATCGTCACGGTCGAGGACCCGGTGGAATACCAGCTCGCCGGCATCAACCAGGTCGCGGTGCGCGCGGACATCGGTTTGGACTTCTCCGGCGCCCTGCGCTCGATTCTCCGGCAGGACCCCGACATCGTCATGATCGGGGAAATTCGCGACAATGAGACGGCTGACATCGCTGTCAAGGCGGCTCTCACGGGCCACCAGGTGCTGAGCACGCTGCACACCAATGACGCCGCGGGGGCCATCACCCGGTTGGACGACATGGGCATCGAGCCATTCCTGATTTCGAGCAGCGTGCTGCTGACGTGCGCCCAACGTCTCGTGCGCCGGGTTTGCCCCAACTGCAAGGAGGAGTTCGCCCCCGAGGCGGATATTCTCAACAAGATGAACCTCGATCCCGGCGCGACGGACGTCTTCTACCGGGGCAGTGGTTGCGAGCGTTGCAAACAACGCGGTTACCTGGGCCGCGCCGCCATCCTCGAGGTGCTCCCGGTCTCGGAGGCCATCCGCAAACTGGTGATCAAGCGCGCATCCTCTGCCGTGCTGAAGAACCAGGCGCTGTCCGAGGGAATGAAAAGTTTGCGACTGGCTGGAATTGACAAAGCCTACGAAGGCGTGACAACCTTGGAGGAGGTTTGGCGGCTAACCGCCGAAGATTAGCAAGTACCTCTCCGCCAACGCGTTAGTGATTTTCTTTTTCTTTCATCCCCGATATGGCTTTCCCTTTTTCCAGTTGGTTCAAAGGTAAACAGGCTCCCGACGAGGCGGAACCCGCCCCGGAACAAGCGCCCGCGCCCCGCGCAAACCCGGCTCAGCCCGCGGCCAACGCAAACATGCGCAATTCGCAGAAGATTTCCACGTCGTCGATGCGCGCCGCGAACCCGGTCTCGGGACCGCGCCAGACCCAACCGGTCAAGCAGGCGGCGATTCGTAGCGTCGTACCCAACTCGGGGCAGCCGCCCGTGAATTTGCGCGAATCGCCCGCTCCGCCGCGCCCCGCCGCGCCGGGGATTCGTCCCGCTGGCGGAGGCACCCCCCTGGCGCCCGCCAAAGTTTCGCCGGTGATGCCCACGGCGCGCACGATCTCCTTCGGTGCCGGGGGTGGTTCCCCCAGCCCTTCGACCCCTGTTTTCCCCCCGAACCGACCCGAGGCGGAACCCGCCGCGCCCGCCCCGACCGGTCCTGATTTCGTCGTTGAATTGAGCGTGGGTGATTTCGTGGACCGGGTGCCGCCCGGACTGCTCAAAGCCGGTCCCTACCCGCGCGAG
Organism: uncultured bacterium; assembly: GCA_963795895.1. Classification (GTDB taxonomy): domain Bacteria; phylum Verrucomicrobiota; class Verrucomicrobiia; order Chthoniobacterales; family SZAS-18; genus CAWCJJ01. The sequence continues at coordinate 31,152 of CAWCJJ010000030.1, read as the reverse complement.
CAGGCGGTCAAGTTCCTTTCCAGCGAGTTCTACTCTGATTTGTCCAAAGGCCGCGCTTCCGTGCCCGCCTCGGTGATCTACAGCAAATGCCCGGCAATCTTTGCCCGGGCTATCAGTGAGACGGAAGACGCCGAGGTGCCGCTGCCGCTCCAGAAGATCGTCAGCCAAATGAGCGCGGCCCTGCAAACCCGGCCCGACCAGATTCTCGAGGAAACCGGTGCCGAGATCGAGACGCCCTTTTTACAGGTGGCCAAGGAGGACAACGCCCGCTTGCCCAAAGCCACCGGGACCACCGTGGGGGTCCTGCCCGGTTCCGAGCCTCGGCCTATCGCCGCCGGCGAGTTGCCAGCCTCCGTTTCCCGTTCGGGGATGCGCCGGAGCGGGCAAATCTCGCCCATTCCCTCCATCAAGCCCATGGGGGATAGCACACCGACCCTTGCTCCGCCCACGGTGGCGTCCTCCAGCCCGATCAACCCCGGGAAACGACCTCCCTCCACGGTGCGCGCTTCCGTCGCGGGTGGCAAAATCCGCCTGAGCGGACCCGCCGTCCCCGCGCGGAACATGGTCCCGTTGGCCCAGCAGCCCGTGGCCAACCCGCCGCCCGCGCCCGGGCGGGAAACCCCCCGTCCCACAGCGGGTTCGCCCTCGCACCAAGTCGCCAAGAAGACGGCCCGCATCCAGATCCCCCCCATTTCCCTGCGCCCGCCCGGTGCCACCGGCCCACGTCCGCCGGTGGCGTTCAACCCACCCGCGCCCCAGAGCGCGTCCCCCGGTCCGGCCCCCGCGATCCCCTCCCTTCGCTCCTCGCCTCCGCAGGAAACGAAGATGCCCAACTTTCGTCCCGCGCCGCCGACGTCCGCTTCGACCCGGAGCATTCCGGCCACGTTTGGCGCCACCCCCCAGCCGCCCCTGCCTCCACCCGCGTTCCCGGCCACCCCGCCCGCGCCCGCCATGCTCGTGCCGCCGCCCGCCCAGGCTCCGGTAAACGATCGCAAAATCTCGTTGGGACTCGCCGCGATCCTCCGCGGCGTGCCCTCGTCCAGCTTGTTGGTCACCCCGTCGTCCATCGCGGACGAAGAACGGATCACGTTGCCTTTTGCTCCCATTGAGTCCCAGCTCAGCCAAGGCCGGGTCAGCGTGCCGAGGAGCGTTTTCATTGAGGCGCTGCCCGAGGCGCGACGCCGAATCTTTGCCGGGGACGACGGCCTTGAGGAAATACCCATTCCCCTGCAGGAGGTCTTCCAAAATCTGCCCGCGAACGCTTTGGCGATCCGTTCCGACCAACTCGTGGAGGAGACCACCCAGATCTACGCGACGCCGTTCAGCCAGAAGGCCGCCGAAGACGCCGAACGGCTGGGCTTTGTGGAACCGGTCAAACCCGCCGCGAGCGTTGCGGAAGCAGTTGTCGCGACACCCGTCGATGAGATGGAAAATCCCGCCGTGCCTCCGGTGGATTTGGTGAGCGCTGAAGAAGAGCCTTCGTCCCCGGTGATGTCCCACGAAGCTGCGATGCCCGCGATGTTGGTCGAGGAACCGGAAGCCATCGAAGACCCTGGTACCAGCCTCCTTGTGGACACTCCCGATGAGCTGTCGGCACCCTCCGCCGAGGCTCTTCCTCCCCTGGAAGCTGCTTTCACCTCGCCGACGGATCATCCGGACACCGCGCTGGAACCTTCCGCGGAGATCGCACCCGAGGAAATCCCCGTTCCCGATGTCTCCTCGCCTTCAATCGTCAACCTCCACGAAGAGGCGATCGCGGAGGATCCAGTTGACCTGAAACTCCCCTTGCTGGAGCCGATCTCCGCCCATCCCTCGCACTTGGAGCTACCCGCGCCACCAACGGAACTTCTGTTGCTCGATGAACAAATGGAGATGGGTGCGACCACCCACGACTCCTCAAGTGAACACCCCGTCGCTGTCATGGAGACGGACGCCGACGCCACCACCGAACCGCTGGCGACCGTACCGCCGGAACTACCCTCGCAAGAGCCGGACTTCGTCTCAACGCTTCCAGCCCCCCTGGGTTTCGAGGCTCCGGCTGACTCCCCGGCGTTCGACGCGGACGAGGCTTCCGCCTTCACCGTACCCTCGGAACCACCACCCGCGGAGGAGGCGATTCACACCTCTAAAGTCGCCGCCCCCGCCCTCGCCGACAGCCCGCTGCAGACGTTGTTCATGTCTGAGGATGACATGGACGCCAAAACCATCGTACGGCACATCTGCCAGCTTCCGGGGATCGAGGGCTGCGCAATCATGTTCGCGGATGGCTTGCCGCTCGCCGGCAACTTCCCCGAGGCTTACGAAAAGGCGGGCTTCAGCGCGATGGCCCCCTCGTTCTTCAGCCGGGCGATGACCTTCACCGAAGAAGTGAGGCTTGGCCGTTTGGAAGCCTACACTTTGTATCTCGACAACGGGTTGCTGAGCTTTTTCATGTGCGGCGGCATCGGCCTGAGCGTGCGGCACACCGGCCGGGGCTTTTTGCCCGGTGTGCGTGAAAAACTAGGCGCCGTCACCCGCGAACTCGCCGGTATCTACTCCAGCGAAAAACCCGCCGCGCCGATCCCGGCCGCCTAAACGCCCGACCCGCCGCCCGCCTCCGCCAGCCAACCGTTCCAAAGGTTATGTCCATCATCAATTACGCCAGCAAAGAGATCCAATTCAAGATCGTGTACTATGGTCCCGCCCTCTGCGGCAAGACGACCAACCTGGCCTACATCCACTCCCGCATCAATCCCGACAACCGCGGCGACCTGGTTTCCCTCGCCACGGCGGCGGACCGCACGCTCTTCTTCGATTTTCTACCCCTCAACGCGGTGGTGATCAAAGGGTTCAAGACAAAGTTCCAGCTCTACACGGTGCCGGGACAAGTCATCTACAACGCGACCCGGCAACTGGTTCTGCGAAGCGTGGATGGCATCGTCTTCGTCGCGGATTCCCAATGGAGCAAGATGGAGGAAAACGTCGAGAGCTTCAAGAACCTGGAGGAAAACCTGGCGAAGCAAAACATCGTCATGGACGAAATTCCCTACGTTGTTCAGTATAACAAACGGGATTTGCCCGACACCGCCCCGGTGAATTACCTCGAGTTCCTGCTCAACAACCGAAAGCGGCGGGTGCAAAGCTTCGAGGTGGTTTCCAGCACCGGCCAAAACGTGTTCGCCGCCTTGAACTCCGTGTCCCAGCTCCTCCTGCACAAGTTCAACAAGGAGAGCGAACCCAGCAAACCCGCCGCCAGCGCGGGCGGCATGCTCAAGAGTCCGCTGCTAAAATGACCTGAGTTTGCGCGTGCTTGTTCATCCGCCCCGACTATTCTCTTACCAGGCCACTCCGACACCCGGCACCCTTCGCAAAATCCCTTATGGAGTCCATTCCAGTTCTCACCATCGAAGATGTCGCCCAGATCGACGCCGTCTTGCAGGATTACCTGCAAAAATCGGAAAGCGATCTGGCGGTCATCATCGACAAGGGCGGCAACGTGATCTCGCAATTCGGAGATCACGAAGTGATGGATGTGACCATCATCGCGGCGCTGGCGGCGGGAAGTTTCGCCGCGACCAAGGAACTGGCCCGGCGGATCGGCGAGGTGGAGTTCAACGCCCTGTACCACCAGGGGAACGGCAGCCATATCTTCATGAACTCGGTCGATGACGACACGATCATGATCACCGTTTTCGGCGGGCGGGAAACGACGGTTGGGTTGGTGCGTTTTTACTCCGCCGGCGCGTGCCTGAGTTTGTCCGCCATCCTCCAGGCGATGCGCGACAAGCCATCCGAGTACGGGGCCAACGGGGGGTTCCACTTTGACGCCCTCGACATTGCCGCCTCGACGATGATGGAAGGGCGCTGAAGCGGACCTCCATTGACGGATTAGCGCGGGTGGGTACGGATTCCGGAGGGAATTGGGAAAGTCTCCCCTCCCCCGCACCTTTTATACTGGACAGTTTCGGTCATTCGCTCAAAGGTGTCCTTGTTGACGGAGTTCCGTCGGCTCAGGCACCTCACGATGATTGACTTCATTCAAAAAGGCGGACCCTTGATGTGGCTGCTGTTTGCGGCCAGCATTATCACCACGGCGGTTTTCGCCGAACGGCTCCTCTACCTGCGCCGCGCCACCATCTCCGTCGAGGATTTCCTGCGCGGCATCTCGCAACTCATTCGGCGCGGCAAACTCGCCGAAGCGCAAACCGAGAGCAAATCCACCCCGGGTCCGGTGGCGAGAGTGGTTCACGCGGCGATTCTCCGACACGATCTGCCCCGCGCCGACCTCAAGGAGATCGTTCAGGAAGCCGGGCAGATGGAGATCCCGCGTCTTGAGAGTTATCTGCTTCTGCTCGCGACCCTTGCACACCTTTGTCCGCTGATTGGCCTGCTCGGAACGGTGACCGGTATCATCAAAGCGTTTATCGCCGTCTCCGCCCAGGGCGGGTACGTGACCGCCAGCGCCCTTTCGGCGGGCACTTACCAGAGTCTGCTCACCACGGCGGGCGGGCTGGTGATCGCCATCCCGGCCTACGCCGCGCACAACTACCTTTCGGCCCGGGTGAACGCGCTGGCGCACGACATGGAACGCGCCGGGATCGAGACGGTCAACATGCTCCTGGACCTCCGTCGCGCCACCGGCATCATCCCTTTCGCGGAGCAGGACTCCAACGTTCCGGCGCAAGTGGTGGACTTCCGCAAGAAGCAGCGTGAGAAATAAGAACCCGGCGTGGCGCCGGCACCCCGTGCCGTGAAACTCATTCGTTCCAAACCTCTGCCGATGGGGATCATTGGCTTGGTGGCTTTGATGAACGTCATTCTCCTGCTGCTGTTCTTCTACACGCTGGGCTCCTCGTTTGTCTTGCAGCCGGGCATCTCGGTGACGCTGCCCGCCTCCGAGTTCGACTTGCCGCCGCAATCCAACGCGCGTCTGATCACCGTGCAGCCGGGTCCCCCCGCGCGCATCTTCTACCAGGATCAGCCCGTGACCGCCGAGGAGTTGGACCGGCAGTTGGCCACCTACCAGGGTTCGCCGAAAGCCGTCGTCGTCCGCGCGGACAAAGGGGCGACCTACGAGTCCGTTCTGGGGGTGCTCCGGCAGGCGTTGCGTCTGCATTATTCCGTCGCGCTCGCCACGGCGCCACCAACCGACAAGCCGTGAGTGACACGTTGGTTCCCGGCCACGCCGAGGGTGAGGATGAGGAAGACGCCGGGGGATTGATTTTTCATTGGCGGGGACGCCCCTGGCGCGTGTGGCGCCTGGGGATCATCCTGCTGGTTTCACTGCTCGCCCACGCCGCGACTTTCTACCTGTTCCAAGTGGCGTACACCCCGACGGGCAGCCTGCAGCCGCCCGCCGCGCAGGTCGTGATCCTCACGCCGGAGGACCTCGCCGCGAAAGCCACCCTCGACGAATGGCTGCGCGTCGCCGACCCCGCCCTGATCACCTCCCCGCCCGCTCCCACGGCGCGGGCGGTCCTCGAGCGGATGAACCTGCGGTACGTGCCGTCTTACGCCACCGCGCCGCCCGCCTTCAAATCCTTGGAGCCCGCCGCCAGCGAGCCGCGTTCCCCCGTCCCGGAATACTCCCGCCCGCCCATGTCGGTCCCCATCCGGGGCGATGACGACGCTGTGGCGGGCGGACCGCAAGGGAACGCGCCGGTCCCACTCGGCAATCAGAGCGGCGGGTTTGCCACCACGCTGGTTTTCACCGGCCCGGTCGGGAAGCTCGCGCCGTCCCTTCCACCGACTTTCAGATTGACCTCAAGCCAAACCGGCCACGCTTTGGAACCCGTGATCTACCTTGTCGGGGTCAGGAAAGGCGGAGGCAAACCGTGGTTGTTCCGGCAATCCGTCCCGGGTGAGAATTCACCCGGGGACCCCACGTTGCAAGAAGCCGCCCGCGATTACCTGGCGGGCTTGGATTTCCGCGCGCCGGAGAGCGATCAGGAGGTAATCTGGGGCTGGGCCACCTACTCCTGGGGCCGGGAGATCTACAAGTGAGGAAGCCCCCTCCGCCCCATCTCCTATCTTCTATCTCCTGCCCTTCCTTTTCTTGCTCCTTGCCCTTCCTCATTTTGAATGATCCGAGTTCCGCTGACGGTCATCGTCTTCATCTACCTCTTCGCCACGCTGGGGATTGTCGCCGTCGCGTGGCTCCTGGAAATCCGCCATCGGCGCGTCCAGCGTCGGCGGGCTTTGCAATTCCGTTTGCGCTGCGCGATATGTACGCTTGAATTCGAGGACCGCAGTCCAGTCGTTTTGCCAATCTGTCCACGTTGTGGACGGCCCAACGAACGGGTGAAGCTGGAATCCCTCTAGGCCAAAATCACCCACCCCGCCTGTCCGCCCGTCAACCGCGCGGTGGCACTGTCTTCATTCTTAGCCTCCTTATCACCTCTTTTTATGGGCATGTGGATCGGTCGTAATCGCAAAGCGAGAGTCACTTACGGGTTTGACGAAATCGCCCTGGTTCCAGGGGAAATCACCATCAACCCCAACGAGGTGGACACCACCTTCACCATCCCCCGGCGCGACGCGGAACCCATCCGTCTGCGCATCCCCATCCTCGCCAGCGCCATGGACGGCGTGGTCGATGTGCCGTTCGCCATCGAAATGGGTAAACTCGGGGGTCTTGCCGTGCTCAACCTGGAAGGCATCCAGACGCGCTACGAGCATCCCCAGGAGGTGCTCCGCAAGGTTCTCGAAGCCGACAAGACCGAGGTCACGAGCCTGCTCCAGAAAATCTACCTGGAGCCCATCCAGGAACGGCTGATCACCGCGCGTATCCGCCAGCTCAAGGAGTCCGGCGTGCCCGCGGCCGTCAGTTCCATCCCGCAGAAAGCCATGCAATATGGCAAGATCGCCGAGGAGGCCGGCGCGGATGTTTTCGTCGTCCAGAGCACGGTCAGCACGGTGCGGCACATCTCCTCGGAGTACGAATCCCTCGACCTGGCCCGGTTTTGCCGCGAACTCAAGATTCCGGTGATCGTCGGCAACGCCGTCGGTTACAACGTAACCCTCGAACTCATGGGCTGCGGCGTCGCGGGCGTGCTGATCGGGGTCGGACCCGGCGCGGCCTGCACTTCGCGCGGCGTGCTCGGACTTGGTGTGCCCCAGGTCACGGCCACGGTGGACTGCGCGGCGGCGCGCGATGCCCACCACAAGAAGACGGGACGCTATGTGCCGATCATCACCGACGGCGGGATGCGGACCGGCGGCGACGTTTGCAAGGCGCTCGCCTGCGGATCGGACGCCGTCATGATCGGCAGTCCGTTCGCCAAAGCCCAGGAAGCGCCCGGACGCGGCCACCATTGGGGCATGGCGACTCCGCACGCCAATCTTCCCCGCGGCACCCGCATCACGGTGGGCACGACGGGTCCGCTCAAGCAAATCCTGTACGGGCCCGCGAGTGTGGACGACGGCAGCGAGAACCTGGTTGGTGCCATCACCACCTGCATGGGCAACGTGGGCGCGGCGTCCATCCGGGAGTTCCAGGAAACCGAAATCATCATCGCCCCCTCGATCAAAACCGAGGGCAAACTTTTCCAGACCGTGCAGAGCGTCGGGATGGGAGCGAGGTAAAAACGCGGAAGGCGGAAGGCGGCACGCGGAACTCTGAAAAGAGGTTTTCTCCCTCCCTCCGCCGCTGTAAAGTTCCGTGCATTTATCTTCTTTTAGCTTTACGGACAGCCAAAGCTCTCAACATTTGTAGTTCTGCCTTTCGCCTTTATTTCTATGTTCGACCGCAGAGTAGTCATCACCGGCATGGGCGTCTTGTCGCCCGTCGGCAACGATCTGGACACCTTCTGGCACAACCTGACCCACGGGATCAGCGGCATCGGTCCGATCACCGCCTTTGACGCCAGCGCGTACGACTGCAAGATCGCCGGCGAGGTCCGCGGCTATCATCCGCACGATTTCTTCACGACCGCGAAGGATGTCCGCCGTTGCGACCGCTACACGCAGTTGATGATGGGCGCCGCCAAGATGGCCGTCCGTGATTCCGGGGTGGATCTGCCCTCCCTGAACCTGGAGCGCTTTGGTTGTATGCTCGGCAGCGGCATCGGTGGTCTGACGACTTTGGAGGTGCAGCACACCCTGCTCATGACCAAGGGACCTGGGCGCGTTTCGCCCTTCATGATTCCCATGATGATTTCCAACATGGCGAGCGGCCTCGTCAGCATGGAGTTTGGTTTGCAGGGGCCGAACATCTGCAACGTCAGTGCCTGCGCGACCGCGAACAACGCCATCGGCGAGGCTTGGCGGATCATCAAGTTCGGCGACGCGGACGCCTTTGTCGCCGGCGGCAGCGAGGCTTCCGTCGTGCCTTTGGGGGTCTCGGGGTTCGACGCGATGAAAGCCCTCAGCAACCGCAACGACGATCCCCAACGCGCCAGCCGTCCCTTCGACAAGGATCGCGATGGTTTCGTTTTGAGCGAGGGCGCGGGCGTCGTGGTGTTGGAGGAACTGGAACACGCCAAACGGCGTGGCGCGCGGATTTATTGCGAGTTGGTCGGCTACGGACTGACCGCCGACGCCTACCACATGACGTCGCCGCAACCCGAGGGCGGCGGCGCGGCCCGGTGCATGAAAATCGCGCTGGACCACGCGCGGGTGCGGCCCGAGGAAGTGGATTATATCAACGCGCACGGCACTTCGACCGGCATCGGCGACGTGTGCGAGACGAAGGCGATTAAACGGGTCTTTGGCGAACACGCGCGACCGGGCGGGTTGGTGGTCAGTTCGACGAAATCCATGACGGGCCACACCCTCGGAGCCGCCGGGGCGATTGAACTGGCGGCCTGCGCGCTGGCGATGCGAGATTCGCTGATTCCGCCGACGATCAACCTGGACGAGCCGGATCCCGAGTGCGATTTGGACTACGCGCCGCATAAAGCCCGCGAACGACGGGTCAAGGTGGCGGTGAATAATTCCTTCGGGTTTGGCGGGCACAACGCCACGTTGGTGGTGAAGGAGTTTGTGTAGCCCCTAGCCGCGAAGCGGCTTCGTACCCAAGGCAGGGATGGCTCTCCGAGCCGCTCCCATTATCAGATTGGCCGGCTCGCCTTGTAACCGGGGTCATCCACCAAACACCGGAGACAATGGGGAGCGACTCGGATAGCCATCCCTACCTTCGATTGGACGGCAGGAAACCCGCCGCGAAGGCTTTCATCCTAAAGATTGCTTGTCCACCTTCCTTCAGCGACGCTGGGGACGTGAAAACAAACACGCCTCTTCCCACCCTCGGCGCAATCGCGCTTTTACTCACGGGCACCACCCTAGCCGTTCACGCCCAAGCTCCGGCCACTGTAAAGCAAGTTCCCCTGGATCCCATCCCGGCTGCCACCGCCGTGTTCTCCGCGGAACTCGGTCGCGCGGTCGTCAAGCCCAACCCGGCTTTGAACGTCACCTATTCCGTCACCGCCACGGAACCAGCCACTTCAAAAGCCGTCAGCCAGAAGCTCCGCTTCAACATCCTCGAAGAGGGTTTGCGCCAGGTCACGGATGCCAGCGGCCAAACTGGCGAGCGCCAAGGCACAAGCTCGCGTTATCTCACGCTGAACACCGGCAAGTACAAAAACATCGGTCAGTTGAAGGCGCTGATGGCCGACGTCCTCCGACGCTTCCTCGCCGCCGGACCCGGCTGCCGGGATCAACGCCGATCTCGGCAAAGTCGGTGACGCGCGGTACGGCGGCGAAATCCACTTTGTGGTGGCGAGTGCCGATGTGCTGCGTTGCGACTACCTGCCCGCTTCGCAGAGCCAGAGCGGCTTCCAGTTTACCCGGCGCGACGCGCAGGCTTTCCTGAACATCCTGTCGGGTAACTGAGAGCCCCTTCCGTCCTGACGCGGGCACGCTGGCCCGCGCTCCGGGGTGATCGCCCTAAATTGTAAGGTCCGTTAGAAGAACAGCGGGATGATCAGGATCGCCACGATGTTGACGACCTTGATCATCGGATTGATCGCCGGTCCGGCGGTGTCCTTGTAGGGATCGCCCACCGTGTCGCCGGTCACGCTGGCGGCGTGCGCGGGCGAACCTTTGCCGCCGTGGTTGCCTTCCTCGATGTACTTCTTGGCGTTGTCCCACGCGCCGCCGCTGCTGGTCATCGAGATCGCCAGGAACAAGCCCGTGACGATGGTGCCCAGCAGCATGCCGCCCAACGCCAGTTTGCCCAGAGCCGGAATAGCCGCCACGAGCACCACCACCACGATCGGCAGCAGCGCCGGGACGATCATCTGGCCCGAGCGCCGCTTTCGTCACGATGTCCACGCAGGTGCCGTATTCCGGGCGTGTCCTCGCCCTTGAGGATGCCCGGCTTCTCGGCCAGCTGCCGGCGCACCTCGCGCACGACCGCGCCCGCCGCGTTGCCCACGGCGTCCATGCTGAACGCGGAGAACAGGAAAGGCAGCGCGCCGCCGATGAACAGGCCGACGACCACGCGCGGGTCGCTCAGCAGAAACTGCGTCGCCTGCGATCAGCGCAGCCGTGCTCGATGTCCGGCCGTTGTCGGCGAGGTGCAGCTTGAGTTCCTCCACGTAGGAGCGGAACAGCACCAGCGCCGCCAAGCCCGCCGAGGCGATGGCGTAACCCTTCGTCACGGCCTTCATCGTGTTGCCGACCGCGTCGAGTTCGTCCGTGACCTCGCGGACGCTGTGGGGCAGGTCGCTCATCACGGCCATGCCGCCCGCGTTGTCCGTGATCGGGCCGAAGGCGTCGAGCGAAATGATGATGCCCGCCATCGACAAGCATGCTCATCACCGCGATGGCGATGCCGTAAAACCCGCCCGCGTAGTAGCTCAGCAAGATCGCGACGCGCGATGCAGATCACCGGCAGCGCCGTGGCCCGCTGGCCGGTCGCGAGACCCGCGATGATGTTCGTCGCGTGGCCGGTCTCGCTGGCCAGCGCGATCTTGCGCACGGGCGAGAAGCTCGTCGAGGTGTAGTAATTCGTGATCAGCACGACCGCGCCCGTCAGCAGCGAGTGCCCACGAGCGACGCGAGGTAAATGCCGCCCGCCGGTGTACGTGACGTGCCGTCGACGGTCACCGGGTCGTGGAAAAGCCAGTACGTGATCGGCAGGTACAGAATCGGCCGAAAGCACGCTGTTGACCGCCGACCGCTTCGAGCAGCACGCGGCCCGGGCGCCTCCTTGCGGTAGTTGACGAGCATGATGCCCAGCACCGCGCCGATGACCGACACCCCGCCGAGCAGGAACGGATAAACGATGGCCGCGCGGCACGCCCGGGCAGCGTCAGCGCGCCGATGAGGATCGCGCCGATCAGGCTGACCGCGTAGGTCTCGAACACGTCCGCCGCCATGCCGGCGCAGTCGCCCACGTTGTCGCCCACGTTATCCGCGATGGTGGCCGGGTTGCGGGGATCGTCCTCGTCCAGATGGCTCTCGATCTTGCCGACGAGGTCCGCGCCCACGTCCGCCGCCTTGGTGTAAATGCCGCCGCCCAGCCGCGCGAACACGCTGATGAGGCTCGACCCCAGCGCGAGGCCGATGAGGCTGTTGATCGCCGTCCGCTCTGTCGCCGGCGAAACTGGACCGCGATCAGGTAAAACAATCCGACCGACAGCAGCGCCAGCCCCACGACGAGCAGCCCCGTGACCGCGCCGCCGTTGAACGCCATGCACATCGCCGCGTGCCGGCTCGTGCTGGCCGCCTACGCGGTGCGCACGTTGGCCAGGACGGCGATGCGCATCCCGATGAACCCCGCCGCCAGCGAACACACCGCGCCGAGCAGGAAGCCGAAGCGAGGTCGGCCAGCCCTTGAAGATGACCAGTCAGCACGAAAATGATCGACCGCGATGACCCCGATGGTGACGACCTGCCGGTTGAGGTACGCCTTCGCGCCTTCCTCGATGGCGCTGGCCGACCTCCTTCATCCGCCCGTCGCCCGCCGGGGCCGCGATGATCAGTCCTTGATCAGGTAAAAGCGAACAGCCAGACCGACGGCGGCCAGCAGCAGGGAAATCCAGATTCCGGAGGAAGCAGGAGAGACCAGAGGAGCATAACAAGGGGATCAAACGGGGGGTTTGGGGCTGCGCGACGGAGGGAGGCGGCCAATTTAATAGCTTCCCGCCGTACCGCAATCTTTTCCTTCGCGCGAATGCGCCGGAGCGGGGCAACGGTTCGGATGGGCGTTCGCAACTGACTGCCGAACGGCACCGCTGCCGTCGGGCGGTCTTCGCTTGCCTTCGGCCAGCAGGCTCAGGATCGCTTTCTGAACGTGCAGCCGGTTCTCCGCCTGGGTGAAAATCGTGTCCGCGTGCGCTTCCAGCACGTCGGCGGTGATCTCCTTGCCGCGGTAGGCCGGCAGGCAGTGCATGACCAGCGCGCCGGGTTTGGCGCGGCGCGACGAGCGTCGGCGTCGATCCCGTAGCCGCGCAGTTCCTCCAGCGCGCTCGGCGGCTTCCGCCTCCATGCCCATGCTCACCCAGACGTCGGTGTAAAGCACGTCCGCGCCCGTCGGCGGCGGCGCGCGGGGTCTTCCTGCAACGCACATCGGCACCCGGTCCGAGCCGCGCGAGCAGGTCCGGCGGCGGGCTGGTACTTCTTCGGCGCGGCGATGACGAGCCGGAAATCGCCAGCCGCGCCGCCGCCCACAGCCAGGAACGCGGCACGTTGCACGCGCCGTCGCCGAGGTAACAAACCGTCTTGCCGCGCCAGTCGCCGAGTTTTTCCTGGATGGTGAACAGGTCGGCCAGGATCTGGCAGGGATGCTCGGCGTCGGTCAGCGCGTTGATGGTCGGCAGTCCGCTGAACCGCGGCGAACGTTTCCAGGTCGCTCTGCGCGAAGGTGCGGATCACCGCGCCGTGGAGCATCCGGCCCAGCACGCGGGCGGTGTCCTCGATGGGTTCGCCGCGGCTGCCGAGCTGGAGGTCGTTGGCGTTGAAAAACAGCGCGTCGCCGCCGAGTTCGCGGATGCCCACCTCGAAGCTGACCCGCGTGCGGGTGGAGCTTTTGTTGAAGATCATGCCCCAGCAGCGGTGCCGCAGCGGGATGGCGTCGGCGTGTCGCCGCGGTCGGCCTTCATCTCGCCGCCCAGGGCGATGATGCCGAGAATTTCGCCGCGGGTGAGCGACTCGATGGAAAGCAGGTGCTTCATCGTCTCTTAAAACCTCAGAACCCCCGCGCACACAAGCGAAAATCGTCGTCCGCGCTGACGCGGAGTTCACAGACGGGCGCCGGACGCGCCTCGCCGGCTCACATCTCCGGAGCACGGCGGAGAAGATCGCGACCGCCGCGCTCGACCTCCGCCCGGGTGACGTTCAGCGGCGGCAGCCAGCGCATGACGTGCGTGCCCGACGGCACGACGAGCAGACCCGGCCTCCTGCAGCCGGTCCACGAGCTGCAAGGACGGCGCGCGACCGGCATCGCTCTGGAAGCGCCGGCAGCGCGGTCGACGGCCTCCGCGTCGCAGTACGACGCCGATCATCAGGCCCACGCCCGCGCACCTCCTCGATCAGCGGGGACGCCAGCGCTTGCGATAGCGCCGCTGGCGCGCGCTGCCCGAGGTCGCGCGCGTTCGCGAGCAGTCCCTCGTCCTCGATGGTCTGGAATGTTTCCAGGCCACCGCGCACCCGAGCGGATTGCCGCCGAAGGTCGTGCCGTGGGTGCCGGGACCGAGCAGGTCGCCCAGCGCGCGGCGCGTGCCGTCGGCCAGCGTGACCGCGCGGTCGCGCACCCAGATCGCCCCCATCGGAAAACTCGCCCGCCATGCCCTTGGCCCAACTGATGGCGTCGGGCACGACTTCCGGCGCGCCGAGCGAACGCCAGCCGCACCAGTCGCCGGTGCGCCCGAAGCCGCACTGGACTTCGTCGAACATCAGCAGCAGGTCGCGCTCGTCGCACAACCGGCGCAGACCGCGCAGAAACTCCGCCGTGGCGGGCATGACGCCGATTTCCCCCTGGATCGGCTCGAGCGAGAATGGCCGCGGTGCGCTCGCGTGACCGCGGCTTCGACGACTGGCGAGATCGTTGAACACGCGCCTGCACGAAGCCCGGGCGTCACCGGATCGAACCCCTTGCGGACCTTTTCCTGCCCGGTGGCGGCGATGCCCGCCAGCGTGCGGCCGTGGAACGAATTCGTGAAACGTGATCACCTCGAAGCCGCCCGCCGGGCGCGGTCATGGTTGCCGAACCGGCGGGCCAGCTTGTAAAGCGCCTCGTTGGCCTCCGCGCCGCTGTTGCAAAAGAAGCACCGTCCCGGCTGGCCGACCAGCTCGACGATCCGCTTCGGCCAGCAACCCCTGCGGCCGGGTGTAATAAAGGTTGGACGTGTGGCCGAGACGTCCGCGCCTGCCGGTGCAGCGCCTCGGTGAGGCGCGGGTGCGCGTGCCCGAGCGAGCACACGGCGATGCCCGCGCCGAAATCGAGGTATTCCTTGCCGTCCTCGTCCCAGACGCGGCTGCCCCGCCCTCGCGCCAGGCACAGCGGAAAACGCCCGTAGGTCGGCAGGACGTACTGCTGGAAGAGGGCGTGGGTGCTGAGGGATTCGTCGAGTTCGCGGACGGAGGAGGCTGGGTGCATGGCGCCGGGTAATTGGAACGGCCAGCATCGAACCTCGGACCGATGGGCGCAACCGGTGAAATCCCGTCGCGTAACGAACGGGGACGCGCTCACTTCGCCCGGTCGCATCGTTCCCTTGCGGCGCGGGTGCCAGCTACTAATCTTCAGTGCCGCAACCTGCGTGAGACAAACTCTTGCCACCCGACAACTTTTACTTGACACCGGAGTGCGTAATCGGCAAAACAGAGCAATCTCGCGTCGGTTCATTTCCCCACCGGGTTCCCGCGCACTTCTAATCACCTGTCCATGAAACCAGCATCCACCTCCTTGTTGACGCGCGCGTGCCTACCGCCTCAAAACGGCCGGACCGGCCGCCTTGACAATTGCGCCGCTCGCCGCCCTGTGTTTTTCGCCGGATTCCGCCCACGCCGTTGTGCCGTCTGGCGCGACCTTCAATCCGACACTCACAGTTAACTACGGTCCGGATTCCGATGGTGCTTTCGGCTACCAGGGCAATGGCACGATCGCGGGCAGCGCGCTCCCCGCCGGGGCGGACTTGGTGACGGGCGTGAGTGCAGGGATCGGCCGGGTTCAGCGAATTCGAAGGTAGCCATGCCGGCTTACGTGGCGATGCGTCGGGCAGCGTGAGGGAGTTTTCACTGACTGGAACCGGCAGCGGCACTTTCACGGCGGCGGCCTCATCCATTCCGATCCACTACAATTTCACCCTGGGCTCCACTGCGGGCATCGGTGAAACGATCACCATCACGGGCTGGACGTTGAATGTCACGGTCACCTCCAGCGGTGGCACCGGGCACACAAACCGTCACCAACACCACCGGCGGCACGGGATTGTTCGCCCGAGACACCACCATCGCGGTGCCCGGGGCGGCGGGCGCGACTTTCACCGGCTACACGGGCGATCTAATGGTGAATTACTCCATTGGTGGCACCAGTGGGTCCGGCGCCACGCTCGCGGTGACAATCCCGGCAAACTCCATCGACTTCAACGCCGTCCCCGAACCCAGCACCTGGCTGATCCTCGCGACAGGCATCGTAGGAGCCGGGTTCAATGTCATGCGCGTGCGTGAGCGTCGCGCCAAAGCGGTGCCGGCGGCTTAACCGACCTCTGGTCGGGCCCGGGAGCAACTCGCGCCACCATCCCGTGCCCCGCCTTTTATTGGTCCTGCCCCAATTGCCCCACGATCCGGGCAGCGGGGCAGCGTGCGCGGCGCGGCGGAGTTGGTCGCCGCCGCCCCCGTGCTCTGGGGTCACGGCTGCCAGCGGCAGTTCGACGAATGGTACGACGAGACGCTCGCGACGTGGCGGCCGGATGTCATCCTCACCTTCGGCGGCGGACCCGAGGACATGGCGCGGCACCGGCGGGCGCGCGCGGCCGGGGTGCGCCAAGTGGCGGCGGCGCAACCACAGCTACCTGCACCGGTCGTTTTTCGAGCCGTTCCAGGCGGCGTTGACGCCCAGCGAATTTCTGGCCGACATCTACCGGACCGAAGATTGGGTTGGAATCGACGGCGTTGCCGACGCCCATCGAACCGGCTGACGTGCTCGCAACGGAGCGCGAACCGCCATTTTTTTCACGGCGGTCAACCCGTCGATCCCGAAAGGGGCGATGTTTCTGGCGCGCCTGGCCGAGGAACTCGGCACCCGCCGACCGGACCTGCCCCTGCTGGTGATCGAATCGCGCGGGACGGCGGATGCGATTAGTGGCGGCGGGGCTGGCGGGCGGGTTCGACCTCCGGCGGCACGAGAACCTGCTTTTTGCCCCGGCGGTGGCGCGGCCGAGGGATTTTCTGGCGTCGGCCAGAGCGATCCTGGTGCCCTCGGTTTTCGCCGAGCCGAGCGCGCGGGTGGTGGCGGAAGCGCTGTTCAACGGGTCGCCGCCGCTGGTCAGCGACCGGGGCGGCATCCAAGAAAGTTGCCTGGGCGCGGGGTTCGTGCTGCCGCTGCCGCAGGAATTGACGGTGGAGACGCGCGTGCCGGTCGAGCCGGAGGCGGTGGGGGCTGGCTGGAGATCATCGAGCGGCTGGCGGACGACGAGGTGTTTTACCAAGAGGCCTGCGCGCGGGCGGCGTTCGCGGGCCGCGCCTACCTGCCCGAGGTGCTCGGCCCGCGCTACGTGGCGTTTTTCGAGCGTGTTCTGAACGCGCCGTCCGACGCCTCGTGCCTGCGCGCCGGATCAGATCACGGCCCGCTTTGGCGGTAACAGGCTTGATACATCCCATTGCAAGGCGCTTGAGGGTCGAGCTGGATCCTGGAGTCGGCTTGCCTTTGGTTTGGAGTGCGCCGCGACCCGTCGCCGCTTTGTCACGCAGCGACACGTTGCGTCTTATCCTCAACGGCGAAGCCGCCATTTATCGATCGGCATCACCGGACGAAAATAGACGCAATATGTCGCTGGCATCAAAGCGGCGACGTGTCGCGGCGCACTCCAAACCAAAGGCACCTCACCAGCATTTCGGAGACGGCTTCGTCCTTCATTGCTACTACCCTGCCGAGCGCCGCAGCGCTTGGACGTCCCCGCCGACCTCCAAAGCCGTGAGGGTCAGGATGGTGTTGCCATTTCGGGGATCAGAATTTATCACGAGGTGCTGGTAGGCGACGGGGGATGCATCTATATTTCTTCACATGGCCACTACCCTGCTGCAGCCATGCCTCGCGTGGGCCGACCTTTGCGCGTCTGTCAAATGGTACGCGCGCATCACGCCTTCCATAAACCTTTCGAAAATTCTGCGTAAGCAACGTCAAACAATATAAATGTGGCCCTTACGCTTACACTTATACCTATTTGGTACCTCTTATCAGGCTGTGTTCCGCACACTCGGATCGCTCCAGATCAACTCTTTGATCAGCCCGGTTTCGTGGTCGAAACTATCCAGCATTGATATCAATGCTTGCAAACTCCGGTCCGTACTCTCACCAAGATCAAGGCTAAAACTGACGCTACAGTCGTTCGGGCTGAATCGCGGTTCACTCCACCACTTGATGGCTCCTCCCTCGAAGCCGTGATGCAGATTCACCGTTTCTCAACTTTCCACAATCTCGCGCAGGTGCTTCTTCTGGTCTTTGCCGAGCCACTCGTCAAAGTAAATCGTCAGCTTGACGTCCTCCCCTCCCAAACAACCCTCTCGAAGCACGGGAAAGTTCGCGCTCCGCAATGTGGGATGGCTCGCTATGGCAGCGCTGGTCGGTTTGGATCGGGCGCGCGGTTGAACGCGTCCACGCGCCATCGGAAAACCCTTGTCGAATTGCATGGTTGCCAAATCAAACCGCGCTTCTTTGGCGACGACGCCGTCCCTCGCCAGAGCCTCTTCTAAATCGATGTTGTAGCGAAAGAAGTCGATGGCGTTCGCCCTTCCCCCTTCCAGGCTATGGTTAAGCAGGCAAATTACCAGCCAGACGATGACGTTGGGGCTGGGATTATGCAACCGGAGGCGAAGAAATAAGCCACGTTCCCCCAAAGGCCGAAACGGTCGTTGAGGAAATTTGCTGAGGCGGCGGGCAACCGGCTGACTTCGGCCACACTGTCACGCCAGCTTTGCAGCGACACCGCAAGCGCGCCGATCGCCGCCGCCGTTGGCAGACGCCGCCGAAACACCACGCTGACGCCCAGATCGGCCGGGTCGGCTACCTGGGGACCTTCACCACCGGCACCCAAGCAATCCTCTCCGTATACCCGCTGGTTGGCCTCCGCCGAGCAGTACAACCGATACACTTGCCCGACCAATGGGTCGGCGGGAGAAAGGTTTCCCCACGGCACAATCTCCAGGAGTTGATCGTAGGCGACGGTGATCGGGGGCCGGAAGATTCTGGCGCAAAACTGTATGCTGCCATCTGGATAAAAGAAGACATTCTCGGCGGACAATCCGCTCATGCGCGCGATCTGTTCCGGCGGATACTGGGAGCTCCGGTGGGTGGCGACGACCACCTCGTAGGGCCACCGATCCTCGGAGCAACGCAAGGCCTCAAGCCCGCCGCAGAGTTGCAAAGCCGTTTTTGTGAGGATGGTGGAGCCTAGCCAAGGGGCCGGAGCGGCAGATGTTTGGGTGGTGTTCATGGACCGCCTATGTTCCGAAACCTAGGAAGCCGGCACGCCAATTGACAGCGCGGCGTTGGCGGAGGGGTCAGCCAAAGTTTTGAGAGTTTGACACGCCCCTGCATCCCTGAACAATTACTTAAACACAACCCTGCCGATGATTTTGTGCTGGTCGTCAAAGCTCTTCAGAATTCTTGTCAGGGCTTGCAGAGTCAACCTCGGTACTCTCCCCGAGGTCCAGTTCCGCGCTGGCTTGGCAGCCCTTGCGGTCGAAGCGCAGCGCGCCGCAGTACCGGATGGCGCCCTCCTTAAACCCATGATAATCGCTGATCTTCTCCCAGCTTTGCAGCAGGCCCTGCAGATGCTTTTTCGCGTCCGCCGTCAACCATTCCTCAAAGTGGATGGTCAGGCGCGCGCTTTGCGGGTCGTGCGCGGCGGTGACCATCACCGGAATACCCAGGTTTGCCAGCTCCGAATAAGGCACCTCCACGGGCCCGGACGCGCTGGCTGGCACGGTTGAAGCACGGCCCCTCTTGGGCAAGGGAAACCCGTCCTCGAACCTCATCGCCGCAAGGTCGAAGCGCGCCTCGGGGCCGGGCGCTTTGCACCATTGCAGCGTGGTGCGCACATCCACATTGTATTGCAAGCCCGCGATCGCCACCGGGCGACCGCCGCCCAAGCTCTGGTTGAGCAGGCAGATCAGCAGCCAGTGGAGGACGTTCCGGTCCGCGTCGCGCAGCGCGACGCGGAAATGGACCAGGCTCCTCCAAATACGGAGTTGCTGGTCGAGGATGTCGACCCGGCAGGTGGGCAGGGCCGCGACCCGGGCCGCGCTTTGCCGCCACGTCCCCAGCGTCTCGGCCAGCGTGGCGATGGCGGCGGCGGTCGGCGCGTTTCGCTGGAACGCCACGCAGACGCCCACGTTTTCAGGGTCGCATGTAGGCTCGCTCCTCGCATTCAACATCATTTGACTGTCGCCGTAAATTCGGGCGTTGACATCTGCCGAACAGTGAAACTGGCGCAAGCCATCTATGAACGGATCAGGGGACCGCCGTTCGCCCCATACCATGTGTTCCAATAGTGCGGAGTAGGCTGGGGTGGTAGGATCGCAGAACCGGTGCGCTTGGAACTGCGCGCTGCCGTCGGGATAGCGAAAGATGGCGTCCGGCGGCAGGGCCTCCATCGCTTGCACGTGTTCGGGCAGATAACTGGTGCAACGCTGATCGGCGAAGGCGATGTCGTAGGGCCACTCGCGGCGGGAGCGCCTCAGCGCCTGGACGCCCCCGCCCGCCTCCAAAGCCGTGAGGGTCAGGATGGTGTTACCATTTCGGGGATCGGGATCTGGCATGAAATGCAGGGTAAACGGAAGCCTGTACACCATTACTCGACCGATAAGAGCGCCTCTTCCTCGATGTCTAAGCCAATTTCGGCTTCCATCTGGGCTTCAGCGCCAGCTTCAAGAGTTCCAACCGTTTCGCCGAGGGCAGCCGCTCCCGCTGTCGCTTGGGTGGCATAATCTAACAGGGTAGCCAAGCTGAGAGCTTTTATCGCCTCAGATACTGGGTCAACAAAAGAGTATATTATCGCTCCTGGTGCAACGCCGTAAACCGTTCCTATCACCAGAGTTTTGCCCGGGACCTCCGGATCGACAAAGAGAGGAAAGAACGTCCAGTCAGGGGCAATCCCACCCTTCCACTTATCACCCTTCTTCCAAGAAAAATTTTGTGTACTTGGTGTGTTATTCTGTAGAAGTGAAATGTACTGATTGAGTTGCGAACTACCAGAGACGCGAAGTGCATTTGCTGTAAGTACGAGAGGATCAAATACTAACGACGGGTCTAACAATTGGCTAACACGGTCGATAGGTTTCATTTCATAAACGTCGCCGTACTTGCCCTTCTCGACACCGATCAAGTCTGGGCGTTTGCGTTGGTTAAAAAATTTGGGTAACGAGGAAATGTTAAGTGCTCTAGAAATTGTGGTGCTCGCCGATCTGTTGTAGAAGGCGTCGGTATATAGACCACTGTTGCGATTGTCACTCACAAACTCTCTCCCGAGGAAGTCATGCACACGTGTACCCAACCCTTTGCTGTAATTCCCCGTCGGATCACAGTAATTTACCGGATCGTTCACCGCATATGCATACCGGTGCAGACTTGCCGGATTTAAGTCAAAGCCCTCGAAGGGATCTGCGGTCCAGAACCTACCAGTTTTTGGATCCATGAAGCGTGCCCGCAGATAATAGAGCCCCACGTTAGCGTCCCACTCCTCACCGCAGTAAAGATGATTGTTTGGAGTAGTTCCACTCTGGTAGATCAAGTTCCCAAACGCGTCGTAGTCGTACCGGTCGGTGATCGTTCCACTCGCGTCCGTGAGGACGCGGGCAGATCCTTGACCGTCAAAACCATAGAAACTGACCTGCCATTGCTGGCTACTCGGATTATACTGGTCTTGAGAGATCAAGCTATTGCCCCAGGTGTACACCCGACTGACCACGCCCGCCTTTAGTTCTTCGACCACCTGCGACGACCCGCTAGGATTCAAATCATCAATCAAGTAGCTCGTTGTGAATCCCCCGGTGCTTTCACCCACTTTGTGCCCGTCGCCATCGTAAACAATTGACACCAGATTGTCGCGGTTCACCAGACGATCGCTACTATCGTAACTGTACATACTGCCTCCACTCTGGCGGGTGTTTCCATTGTTATCGTACACGCTGCCTTTCAGTTGGTCGTTGGCATCGTAGCTATACGACGCGCCCGGCAGCGTCGACAAAGTGGAACTTCGAGTCAAACGATTGCCGACCGCATCGAACGAGTAATCGAGGGTCGCATTTGGACTGTCCGCCCCACCAGCGATAGTTTCGTTGGTCAGGCGTTCGGACGCGTCAAAAGCGTAGTTGGTGGAACGACCACCCAGTTCCTTGGCGCCGGTGCGCACGCCGGTTGCGCCCAACGTGTAGGTGTAGGCAGTCAGTGGCGTGCCCCCGCCGTTCTTGAGCGACGTGCCAGTCAGTCGTCCAAGGCTGTCATAACTGTAGAGACCAGAAACGGAGTTGGGGTAACGGAAGCCGGTCAGATTGCCCGCCGCATCGTAACCGTAGAGGGT
Organism: uncultured bacterium; assembly: GCA_963795895.1. Classification (GTDB taxonomy): domain Bacteria; phylum Verrucomicrobiota; class Verrucomicrobiia; order Chthoniobacterales; family SZAS-18; genus CAWCJJ01. The sequence goes on along the minus strand of CAWCJJ010000030.1, from coordinate 9,490 downwards.
TTTGCCAATGCGGGCGTCCGTCACTGAGGTCAGCCGGTTCAGGGCGTCGTAGCCGTAGGTTACCGCCGTGCCATTGATATTCGAGCTTGTGGCAGAGGTCAAGTTGTTGGCGGCATCGTAGGTGTATGAGAGCGTTCCTTCGGGAGTCGCTTTTGCGATCAATCGGTTGAGTGGATCATAGGTGTAAGCAGAGGTGCCGGCAGCATCCTGCATTGTCGCACGCCGCCCGGCAGCTGTGTAGGTGTACGTAGTAGCCGTCTCGCCGGATTGGGGATCTGGAGTACGGCCAGTCAATAGCCCCAAGACATCGTAGGACAGGGTAGTCACGTGCCCGTTGAAGTCCGTGCGGGTGAGCAGTCGGCCACTGGAATCGTAAGAGAATTGTTCGGTTTGGCCAGCCGGTAGCGTCCGCGAAAGCTCATTGCCCCTTAGATCATATGTGTAGCTGGTTACGTTGTGGTTGGCGTCGATTTGACTAACTTGGTTGTTCTGTTCGTCGTAGGTGAAGGTAGTGACCTGCCCTTCGTTCCGCGTTACCTTTAGAAGTTTACCGCCACCATCATAATTGTATTGAGTTTGATGCCCCGCTTGGTCCACTTGGGCCACCAATTGTCCTGCCGCGTCGTAGGTAGTGGTTGTTTGCGTGCCGTTGGCAAACGTGGTTTGCACGCAACGATTCATGTTGTCATACCGGTAGGCAATGGTATGACCAACAGCGTCAGTGGTACTAGTCGCGTTTCCGATGGCATCAAAAACCGTGGTGCTGGTTTGGCCGGCCGCATCAGTGACCTTCGTTCTACGCCCATTGGAATCATACGTGTATTGGGTCAGGTTCCCGTTGGGGTCTTGGGAGATGATTAGCTGGCCCGCGGCATCATAAGTGAAGGCAGATGCACTGCCATCAGGATAAACGGTTCGGCTCGGACGATCCATTGAATCGTAGCTTTGGGTCGTTTGATTCCCAGCTGCATCCGTTTCCACTGTCAAAAGACCTGTTGCGCTGTAACTCTGGCCAACGCTAGACCCTTTAGGCAGCGTTGTCTTGGTCAAATTGCCTTGCTGGTCGTACTCATGGAATGTTTGCCGCCCAGATTCGTCAGTTATGGCGACCGGCTTGCCAACTGCATTGTAAGCCGTCTGGGTTGAACTGCCGTCTGGGTTGATCGTCTGGACCAGTTGACCTGCTCCATTGTAGACGTAGCTGAATGTCACAGGTACTTTACCGATAGCCGCAGTTTGCGTTGTACTTTCCGTGAGCAGGTTGCCATCGGCGTCGTAGGTGTGACTGATGGTGTGACCGAGAGGATCAACCTGGGTCGCTAGCTTTCCGTATTGGTCATACGTGTAATTAGAGACTCTTCCCAACGAGTCTGTCTGTGAAATTAATTGACCTTGTGGGTTATAAGCCAAATCCATTTCCTCACCCGCTGCGTCGAGGATTCTGGTTAGATTTCCCGCCGCGTCGTAGGTTTTGAAAGTGGTTTTACCTATTGCGTTCGTGATAGTGGTGGGCAGGCCAAAGCTGTTGTATGCATAAGTCGTTGTTCCACCGGAGGGATCGGTGAGTTTGATCATTCGACCCACAGAGTTGTAGGTGTAAAGGATGGTACGCCCAACCGGATCGGTTTGCGTGAGTTTGTTGTTGTTCGTGTCGTAGGTGAAGCTGGTGACCGCACCAGTTGCATCAATCTGTAAGAGCACGTTGCCGCGTTCGTCGTAGCGGTGGGTGGTGGTGTGCCCGAGCCGGTCGGTGATCGCCTCCACCCTGCCGCCCACGTTGTGCGAGTAGGTGATCGCGTGGCCAGAGGCGTCCACGGAACGCGCCAGCCGTCCGTTGGCGTCGTAGTCGTTGCGCAAGGGCGTGACGCCGCGCGGGTCCACCAAACTCTTGAGGTTGTGCGCCACATCGTAGGCGTAGGCGCTGGCGTTGCCCGCCGGTCGGTCACCCCCGCCAGGTTGCCCGCCGCGTCGTAGGCGTAGAGCAGGCTCTGGCCCAGCGGGTCGGTCACCGCCGTGATGCGGCCCCGCGCGTCGCGGGTGAAGAGCACGCTCCTGCCGCTGGAGTGGAAGATGCCCGCGGGGGTGAAGGAGAGCGTGTTGCCGTTGCGATCCGCCATCATCAAGAGCTTGCCCCGGGCGTCGAAGGTGAACGCGCGCCCGTCTTGCGCGGTAAACGTCCAGCCGGTCGCGTCGGCGAAGGGGCTGCCGTCGAAGGGCGCGTCCAGGAAGTCGATGCCGGCAAGGTACGCGTCGTCGCTCAGGTACAGCGACTTGGGGATGCCACTCGCCGCGAGGGTGCCCTGCGTGCCGGGCAGCGCCTTGAAGGCCATCTTCAACGGCTCGCTGGAACTAATCGGAGCCGCGTATCGAGATGCCGGGCTGCCGTCAGCCAAGGTTAGGATCGGCTGGAATTTGTACGCCTTGCCGTCGGGGAAGGTGACGGTGATGACGTGCGGGCCGGCGTCCTCCAGGAAGTAGGTGGGGATGTAGATGGGGTCCTGCGGCTCGTAGTCCGCGTACCACGCATCGCCCAGGGCGTAGTTCTTCTCCAGCTTGACCGTGGAAACGTCCAGGTTCCAGCCCACGCCGAAGTCGCCCGGGCACTTCTCGGCGCTGTCGTAGGCGCGCGTCACGGTGATGGGCAGCCCGGCCAGGGGCACGGAGAGGTCGTTGAAAGCCACCGTGAAGCGGCCCACCTTCATGCCGCCGTCCACCACCACGCTGGCGCTCGACAAGTCCGTGCGCCCGCCTGCGGAGGTGGCGCTCAGGCGCAGGTCGTACAACCCGTTTGGCACCAGGGTGGGGTCGAAGGTGCCCAGAGGCGAGGCGTCCACCACTCCCGTGCCGGCGGCGAAGGTCGTCCACTCCGCGCAGGGCGAGGAGCGGCGGCGGTAGTCGAGCGTCCAGCTTTGGAGCGTCGGGCCGTCCACCGTGCCGGTGACCACCACGGGGGCCGTGACTTCCTGGCCTTCCGTGGGGCTGGCCAAGTCCACGGTGGTGGGCGCGGCGGGGTCGCTGTCCGCATCGACGGCGCGCACAGGCACGCCCGCGCTGGCGGCCTGCCGGCCCGCCGAGTCGGTGGCGCTGGCCGCCAGCGTGTAGTCGCCCGCTGCGGGCACCGTCCAGATCGCGCCGTAGGGCGCCAGGGCGGTCGAACCCACCGCCTGCCCGTTGACCAGGAACCTCACGCTCGCGATCGCCGCGCCGTCGCCGCCGGGCGAGGCGCCGGCCTGCAGGGCGACCCGGTCGCCGGCCTGGAAGGCGGCGTGGGCCGGCGGGTAGGTCAGCGCCACACTGGGCAGGGCCGGGGTGACGGTGATCGTCACCGGGGCCGAGGTGGCCGGGGTGCCGCTGTTGTCCACGGCCACGCTGGTGACGACATGGACGCCCGCGGGCGCGCCCGTCCACACATAGGAGAACCCGCCGTCGGCGGGCTGGTCGGGCGCGCCCGCGCCAACGGGCACCCCGTCCACCAGGAACGCAACCGAGGCCACGAAGCCGTCCGGGTCGCCGGCCGAGGCCGTCAGAGGGATGGGCTGGCCACGGGGAAAGCTCGCGCCGTCCGCGGGGCTGCCCACGCCCACCGCCGGTGGCCGGGTCGCGCCGGGGGTGACCGTCACCGCCAGGTCGGCGCTGGCGGAGAGCGCCCCGTCGCTCGCGCCGGCGCGCAAGTGGTAGAGCCCGGCGGCGGGAAAGGAGAGGGTCGCGGCGTAGTAGCCCAGGCCCGGGGTCGCGCTGGCGTCGGCGAAGGCGGCGTTGCCCGGCCCGTCGAGCTGCGCCCAGGAGAAGTCGAGCGTGCCGCCCGGCAGGCCGTCGTCGGCGAGCAGCGGGTCGATGGTCAGGCTCTGGCCGAAGGGCACCGTGCGCGCGGCGGGGCCGAGGTCGATGGTCGGGGCCTGGTTGACCGGGGGAGTGCCCCCACCACCGCCAACCGGGGGTGCGGCGACCACGGTCACGCGCACGTCCGCGGCGCTGGCCAGCGCGCCGTCGGTGGCGCCCAGGCGCAGGGTGTAAACGCCCGGCAGGGGGAAGCTCGCCAGCGACCTCGGGGAGGAGGCCAGCGAGAAGACCACCGTCCCCGGCCCGCTGACTTGGCTCCAGGCCGCGGCCAGGACGCCGCCCGCCGGCAGCCCGTCGTCCACCACCGACCCGGCAAGCTGCGCGCCCGCCGGCAGCGTGACGCTCTGCGCGGGGCCCGCGTCCACCCGGGGCGGCTGGTTCTCCACGCCCAGGGCCGTGACGTTCTGGCCGCGCCCGGCCAGGCTCAGCACGCGTCCCGCCCCGTCGTAGTCCACCACGCCCAGCGTCGGGCTGGGCTGGAAGAGGTTGTGCGAATAGTTGCCGATGGTGTCCGCGTCGGCCAGGCCGATGGAGGCCCCCAGGGCGGTGATGCGGTTGCTCGCCTCGGTCTGGTCCACGCCCACGATGGCCGTGACAAAGGGCAGGAAGCGGTACTGGTCGTGTTGCGTAAGCCCGACGGTGCCCGGGCCCGCCTCGCTGAAGGCGACCACGCCCCCGCCCCCGTTGACAAAGGCCGCCAGGTCGCCCGCGCGCGCGATCAGGATGTCGAGCTCGGGCTGGGCCATCCAGCCGTCGGAGGCCACCACCACCGCGTCGTAGGCGCCGAAGTCCACCGCGCGCAGGTCCGCCAGCGGGCCGTCGTTGGCGGCGCCGATCCCGTCGTGGTCCGCCACGTCGAAGCCCGCGTAGCCGGCGTTGGCCAACCCGACGCGGGGATCGCCCAGGCCCGTTCCGAGCGCGATCAGACGGGGGTCGGAAACCAGGAGCAGTTTCGGGTTGGGCTTGCCGAAGGTGACGTAACCCACCGCCGCCCGCACGATGTGGATGGCGCCGGTCTTGTTGTTCAGACCCGCCGCCGCGTGCCAGTCGCTGTCGTGGCCGGTGACGAAAATCCCGCCCGGCTGCCCCGCGCCGCCCGTCCCGCCGGAGGTGATGATGACGGTCATATCCGAGGCGCTTTGGAGGGCGCCGTCATTCGCCGTGAGGCGCAGGACGTACCGGCCCGCCGCGACAAACGCGGCGGTGGTCGCCGGGCTGCGGGGGTTGGCGAAGGCCACCCCGCCCGCCGGACCGCTCACCTGGCTCCAAAGCGAGGTGAGCCCGCCGCCCAGCGGCAGGCCGTCGTCGGTGACGCTCCCGGCCAGGGGAACGGCGGAGGCCGCGGAGAGCGGGGCGGTGGCGCCGGGTCCGGCGCTGACGCCCGGAGGCTGGTCGCCCGCGAAGGGAAGGTTGCCGGTGGAGCCCACCACGATGGCCACCCGCGAGGCGGCGGTCAACTCGCCGTCGCCGGCGAGGAGTTGCAGCACGTAGGTTCCGGTGCGGGCGAAGCTCGCCCGCGTGGCGGGTGCCGAGGGATCGGCGAACGCCACCGCGCCCGGTCCGCTAACAACGCTCCACATCGTCCTGAGGATCGAGCCGGCCGGCAGGCCGTCGTCACTAGCCGCGCCTTGCAGGGAGGCCGTGAACCCGGCGGACAGGGTTTGGTCCGGCCCCGCCGTCACCACGGGCGCCCGGTTGGCGGGGGTGCCGCCCAAGGCGGAGGCCAGCACCGTCACCGTGACGCTCGCCGGGGCGCTGACGACCTGCCCGTCGGTGACGATCAACTTGAAGACGCAGTCCGTGTTGGCGGCCAGGCGCGGGGCGTTAAAGCGCGGCCGGGCGGGGTCGCCCAGGTCCAGCGGCACGGCGGGGCCGGCGCTCTGCGTCCACTGGTAGGAGAGCGGCTTGCCGCTCAGGGCCGCGCTCGCCGAGCCGTCCAGCGCCGCCGGGGCGCCGCCGGGAACGCTGAAGTTGTTGCCCGCGTTCGCGCCGATGGGCTGGTCCACCAGGAACTGCGCGTCGAGGAAGCTCTCGCCCCCGCGGTCCCGGCCCCGGAGCACGAAGAGGTTGGGTCCCGGCTTGAGCACCGAGGTGGCCACGATGTTGATGCGCGTGTCGTCGAGCTGGGCGCAGTTCTCGTGGCCGATGAAGCCGCCGCTCATGTCCACCCCGTTGATGATCACGTCGATGTCGTTGTCCACCGTGCCCGACACCCGCACGTTGGTGACGCTGGCGGGCAGGTCGATCCAGCGTCGCAGCACGATCTCGGTGGAACCGGGCCAGGGGGTCTGGGTGTTCGCCTGCACCGGGCAGCCCCCGCCGCTGCCGAAGGACCCCGGCGCGCTCTGGTAGCCCGTGTCGTCGAAAGTCAGCGAGCCGACGTCCGCCGGCACCTGGCCGTAGGGGTAGATCGCGTAGCGCCACACGGCCCGGTAGGGGCTGATGACCACGGTCGGGGAGACGGGCTGGTCGTCGGGCACCACCGTGAAGGTGACCCGCGAGGACGCGCCCAGCGCCCCGTCGCTCGCGGCGAGTTGCAGCACGTAGGTGCCAGCGAGGGGAAAGCCGACGGTGGAGATCGGCGAGCTGGCGTCCGTGAACGCCACCGGCCCCGGTCCGCTGACCTGCGTCCAGGTGGAGGCGAGCAGGCCCCCCGCCGGGAGGCCGTCGTCCGTCACGGCGCCCTGGAGCGCGGGCTGGAACGAGACGGGGAACGTCAGGTTGGGACCGGCGCCGACCACGGGACGGCGGTTGAGCGGGCGGCGGCACTTGCCATCCGCCCCCGCGAGGAAGACCGCCTGGATTTCCGCCGGGGTCAGCGCGCGCTGGTAGAGGGACACCTCGTCCATGCCGCCCTGGAAGAGCGCGCCGCCGTTGTAGTTCCCGAAGAAAAGGTCGCCGTCGGTTTGCGGGTCGAAGGCGCCCAGGTTCTGCTCCGCCACGATCGCCCCGTCGCAATAAAGACGCCCGATCCCGCTGGCTTTGTCGTAGGTCAGGGCGACGTGCTGCCAGCCCGCTCCCGTGACCGTGCCCGCCGGTGAGCTTAGGGTGTGGTAACCGTTGGCCGCGTCGAGCAGGTTGCAGTAGAGCGCGCCCGGGGCGCCGTAGATGTAAAAATGCGAGCGGAACGTGTTCGGGTTGCTCCAGATCAGCAGCGCCTGCGAGGGCGCGGGGTTCACCGGGTTGATCCAGCATTCCACGCTCAGGCCGGCGCCGCCCCGCCCGGCGTCCGTGGAGTTCGTGCCATGGATCCGCACGCCGCTGCCGACGGTCCCGCTGAGGTAAAACGCGTCGCCGACCTCGCCCGGCCCGTAGGTGGTGCCTCCCAGCAAGAGGGCGGGGCTGTCGCCGAAGGCGTCGTTCGTCGTGTCGTCACCCGTCCAGAACCCCACCAGTCCGGCGGGGGCCGGATGATTGCAGGGCGCGAGGACGTGGACCGTGGTCCGGTCCGCGCCGGCGAGCTGCCCGTCACCGACATTCAAACCAAAGAGGTAATCGCCGGGCGCGGTGAAGCTGACGGCGGTCCGGGCGGAGCCGGGATTGGCAACGGTCGCCGGGGCCGGTCCGCTGACCTCGGACCAGGCAAACGTCAGGGTCGGCGGGGCGGGCAGGCCGTCGTCGGTGGCGGTGCCCGTCAACAGCGCGTTCGCGGGCAGGGTGACGGTCTGCGCCGCGCCGGCCCGGGCCTCGGGCGCGCGGTTGGGATCGTTGACGGTGACATTCAGCAGGTCGCTCGCCGCGAGCGCGCCGTCGGTGGCGGCAAGCTTGAGGACGTAGGCGCCCGGCGCCCCGAAGGTCGCGGTCGCGGCCGGGTTGGTTGGATCGGAGAACACGACCGTACCCGGCCCGCCGACCCGGCTCCACGCGCTGGTGAGGGTGGACCCCGCCGGCAGGCCGTCGTCCGTCACGCTGCCCGCGAGGGTGGCGGTGTGGATACCTTGCAGCGTCTGCGCGGGACCCGCGTGGACGACCGGCGCGCGGTTCGCCTTCGCCGTGACAACCACCCGCACGTCGGAGGTGCTCGTCAGGAGGGAGTCGCCGGCGGTCAGGCGCAGGGTGTAGATACCCACCGCGCTGAAGGTGGCATTGGTTTGGGCGGCGAACGGCGCGGCAAAGGTCGTCGCGCCGGGACCGCCGACCCGGGTCCAGCCAACCGCCAGACCGCCGCCGCGCGGCAGGCCGTCGTCGGTGGCGGTGCCGTTCAGTGTAGCCAGCGAGCCGATCTCCACCGTGAGCGCGGGCCCGGCGCTGACCCGCGGCGGCTGGTTGGCCGCCTCCACCGTCACGGTCGTGCGCGCCACGCGGGCGAACTGGGTGTCGTCGCCCGTCAGGCTGAGCGCATAGACGCCCGCCCGGTCAAAGGCGGCGGTGGTCCGGGGCGCGGCGGGGTTGGCGAAAGTGACGTTGCCGGGTCCGCTGACCTTGGCCCAGGTGTCCCTGACCACCGCGCCGACGGGCAGGCCGTCGTCGGTGACCGCGCCGGTGAGCGCGGCGGCGGCGGGCAGGGTGACCGTCTGCGCCGGGCCGGCGTCCACGCGCGGCGGCTGGTTGGAGAGTTGGACGGTGACCGTCACCGTGGCCGAGGAGGAAAGCGCCGTGTCGCTGGCGCTCAGTTGGAAAACGTAGGTCCCCGCCTGGTTGACGCCGACGCCCGTTCGCGGGGCGGCGGCGTTGGCGAAGGCGGCGGCGCCCGGGCCGCTGACCTTGCTCCAGGCGGAGGTGACGGTCGCGCCGGCGGGCAGGCCGTCGTCACTCACCGTGCCCGCGAGATTGATCGCGGCGGGCAGGATCACGGTCTGGGCGGGACCCGCGCCCACCACCGGGGCCTGGTTGGCGGGCAGAACGGTGACGGCCACGTCGCTGGTGGCGGCAAGCTGGGTGTCGCTGGCGGTCAGACGGAGCACGTAGGCGCCCGCCGTCGGGAAACTGGCTTGGGTGGCGACCGCGTTGGGCGCGCTGAAGGTGGCCGCGCCGGGGCCGCCGACCTGGCTCCACGCCACGCTCAGTTGGCTGTTGGCGGGCAGCCCGTCGTCGGTGGCGGTGCCGCTCAGGGCCGCCGCGGCGGGCAGGCGGATGGTCTGGGCCGCGCCCGCGGAGACCCGCGGGGGCTGGTTCCGGGCGATGACCGTGATCGTCACGGTGGCCGAGGAGGACAGGGCGGTGTCGCTGGCGCTGAGTTGCAGGACGTAGGTGCCGGCGACGGAAAAGCTCGCGCTGGTTTGCGGGGTTGCCGCGTTGGCGAACGTGACGATGCCCGGTCCGCTGGCCTTGCTCCACGCGGATGTGACCGCCGCGCCAACGGGCAGGCCGTCGTCCGTGACCGCGCCCGCCAAAGCCGCCGCGCGGGCAGGGTGATCGTCTGCGCGGTTCCCGCGCCGACCACCGGGGCTTTGTTGGCCGCGCCCACCGTGATCGTAACGGTGCCACTGCCGGTGAGAGCGGTGTCGCTGGCGCTGAGTTGCAGCACGTAGGTTCCCGCTAGCGGAGAACTCGCGCTCGTCTGCGGAGCCGCCGCGTTGGCGAAGGTGACGGTGCCCGGGCCGCTGAGCTTGCTCCACCCGGAGGTGACCGCGGCACCGGCGGGCAACCCGTCGTCCGTCACGGTGCCCGCCAGGGTGGCCGCCGCCGGCAGGTTGATGCTCTGGTTGGC
>CAWCJJ010000029.1:0-29963 GCA_963795895.1 uncultured bacterium | reverse complement strand
AGTGAGACTGATGGAGCGCAAAACCTCGCGGGTAAAAACACGCGCCCAACCTTGACCACGGCGGCAACCCTTCAATCGTCGCGATAACGTTCGGCGAGACAATGTTCATTGCCATATCCCTTGCGAGTTGGTAAAAGAACCGTCGTCGTCGCGCTGCCGTCCCTAAACAGGTTGGCCTCCCGGCGGGAATGATCCTAACACATGTCCTTTTATCTGCGAAAAAGCGTTCGCCTTGGGTTGGTGCGCTTCAACCTTTCGAAGTCGGGTATCGGCGTTTCCGCCGGCATTCCGGGGCTGCGAATCGGCACGGGTCCCCGAGGCAACTACATCCACGTTGGCCGGGGCGGAGTGTATTACCGACGCACTTTCGCCGCGCGACGGTCTTCGCACGCCGGAGCGCCTCAATCACACGCGGGTCACGTTGCTCAAAACCGACCGCCCCTCGCACCCGGAACCGGCACGCCGCACATTCCCAATTACCACGGCGCATTCCAGACAATTTAGAGCGGGGACGCCACCTTGATGACCGATGCCTCGGCCGGCGCGTTGCTTGATGAACTCAATGGGAAGCGTCGGCGCTGGCCCAGCATGCCTTTTGTGTTCGCGATGCCGTTGGTTTGCTTTTTATTTTTGCTCCTCAGCCAGAACGCGATGTCCATCTCGCCTTCCACCGTGCAACGCGCCGCCGCCGTTTTTAACGGCGCGCTGATTGCTTTCGCGCCCCTTCTGTTGGTCGCGTTTCTTTGGGACCGTCGCCGCTTCTGCGTCGTCCTGTACAGCTTGGACGACCAGGTGATGACCGCTTACCTGGCCTTGCACAACGCGTTTGGCGCGCTGGCCGCCAGTGCCGTGATCTGGCACGTTCAGGCGCAAGCCTCCGTTTACGACCGCAAGTACTCGGCCGGCGCCTCCACCATCCTGGATGCCCGGCCCACGCGCGTCGACAAACAGGAGCCGGCTTTGCTGCGTACCAACGTGGAGACCGTCTCCCTCATTGCCGGTGGCGCACGAGATTGTGCTTTTTTCCGGATCGCCTGCTGGTCTTCGGATCGCAGGGGGTGGGTGCCGTCAATTACCAGGACCTCCAAATCCTGAGCACGGAGACCCAGTTTATCCTGAACAGATCGGCACCGCCCGATGCGCGCGTGGTGAATTGGACCTGGCAATATGTGAACAAAAAAGGGGGGCCGGACCGCCGCTTTGCACACAATCCACGGTTGCCGATCATTCATTGCGAACGCCTCCATTTTACCAGTTCCTCCGGTCTAAACGAGATGGTCCAATTCTCACGCCCCGATGTCGCCATTGCCTTTGAACAGGCGGTACGCCAGTTGACGGGTGTGCTCAACGCGCCTCCTTCACCGGCTAACACTCCACCACCGGCCATCGCTGATCAGAACACGGCGGTGGAGCCGCTGGAACACACTCGGTCCCTATGGCGAACCATGCTGGCAGTTGGCGCATTCGCCGCCTTCGTCCTTATCGTCTGGGCGGCGAACACAGGCCGGACAAATACTCTTCCGAGCGAGGTGGTGTCCACACCAGGGCCGGAGGAAACGCCGTCGCCAACCGCTCTCCCCCAAGCAGCCAAGCCAACCAACACACAAGCGGTCGCTACTCCGCCGGCCGGTGCGGCTGCAACTCCCCACGCGGCCGCGTTGCCGGACGTGAGTCCCATTGTTGGATCGACGCCTTCGGGAACTGATTTCAATCGTCTGGTGAGTGAGTCGCAAAAACGGGCGGTGGCCACCTACCCGGCGCTCGGCAAACTGGGTTCTCCGATCAACACGTTATTTGTCAAACGCCACACCGCCCTCAAGGCAAATGACAACCTCCGGTTGCACTCTTCGGACTGGCCCGAAAAGCTTGCCCGGGAGTGTGCAGGCGAACTGCCACGCCGCTAGAACGGGTTCACCTGTGGTACCACCTTGTCAATCTGTGTTTGGACGGTTATAGAACTTCCGCTCATTCTTGCCCGACGCTTTGTTTTCACTTCCCCGCACATTATGGAACAAAATCCATTCGACGTCACATCAGACGATCTCATGCTCAATCCCGAGCCGCGGTGCCCTTCCGTGTTGCTGCTCGATGTTTCCGGCTCAATGGCGGGGACGGCCGTAGATGAACTGGCCGCAGGCTTGGCGTTGTACCGCGATGAACTGGCGGCGGACTCAATGGCTTCAAAGCGAGTCGAAGTGGCGGTGGTCACCTTTGGCGGCGTAATCCAGGTGATGCAACCTTTCGCTAACGCCGATCGCTTCACACCGCTGACCCTCCGGGCAACCGGCGACACGCCGATGGGCCAAGCCATCGTCCGTGGCCTGGACCTGCTTGACACACGCAAAAATGAAATCCGCCAGGGTGGCGTTGGCCTTTTTCGCCCTTGGGTTTTCCTGATCACGGACGGCGGACCCACCGATGTGCAAACTCCGTTCTGGGCGCAAGCCAAGGAGCGAGTACGTCAAGGGGAGAAACGCGGCTCTTTTCTTTTCTTCTCTGTGGGAGTGAAGGGAGCGAACATGGACCAACTAAAAGAACTCTCGGCGCGACCACCACTGACTTTGGATGGTCTGCGTTTCCGGGATCTTTTTAGTTGGCTGAGCGCCTCGCAGAAAATGGTGTCGCAATCCAAACCCGGGGACACACTGGCGTTGCCGCCCGTGAATTGGGGAAGCATCGACACCTGAGAGCGATGGAAGTGAACAGACCCGTTGAGAAGTGGAAATGCGTGGGAGCAAGCGTGCGCGGCACCTCTCACATAAATAGTGGGCTGCCCTGCCAGGACTTTTCTGAATGGCGCGCCGGCCTGTTCGGGGAGGAACGTGTCCTGCTGGTGGGCATTGCCGATGGCGCGGGTAGTGCCGAGTGCTCCGAGGAAGGCAGTCGCCTTGTCGTGAAGACTATTCTAACGGAAGCCGGACGACACACTGGTTCCCTGGCGAAAATTGACCGTGAACACGCGGAACAATGGTTGGAAGCGACGAGGCGCAGGCTCCAATTGGAGGCCGAGAGCCACGGCGGCATACTGGCAGATTACGCCTCGACCATGCTGCTGGCGATCTTGGGTGATAAACGCTCGATTTTTGTTCAATTGGGGGATGGCGGCTGGGTGGTGGAAGCAGACCGTGGCCATGAGGCCGCGACTTGGCCCACAACGGGCGAGTACGCCAACCAGACGATCTTTGTGACCTCGCCTAGTGGCGTCGAGGAGATGCAGTTTGTTGTCTTTGATTAGCCACTCCGCGCGGCCATCGGTTTCACGGATGGCGTCCAGAGCCTCTGTCTGGATCTAGCGGCTCACTGTCCACATGCCCCGTTCTTCGAGCGCGTGCTGGCTCCGTTGCGAAGCTGCGAGGATGAGACCAGCCTACAGGCACCACTCGCGGCCATGTTGGCCTCGCCTCTTTTTAACAGTCGCACCGATGATGATAAAACTCTGGTGATGGCTTGCCACGTCGCCGTCCCGGAGGAGCCAGTAGTGATTTCGACACCGCGAGATGAATTTAATCGATGAGAGCGGCCGACGCGTCCAACTCGGAGAACGCGTCGGCCCTCGTGGCGGCGAGGGTGAAATCTTCCGGGTCGTGGGTGAACCCGCCTCCGTCGCCAAGATCTATCCACCAACTTCCCGACACCCGGAAGAACGATAAGCTCCGGCGACTGCGCTCGCTGACGGCGCCGGGCTTGCAGAAGGTGGCCGCCTGGCCCACCCGCCTTCTTTATGAGGAGTGCTTGCCTAATCTGACGGGCTTTGTCATGCCGTTCCAGGCAGGCAGGCGGGTGGAACAACTCTACAGCCCACGGGACCGGCTTCCGGGAGTACCCCAAGGCGGGCTGGGATTTCTTGCTCCATGTGGCCCGTAATTGTGCCGCCGCCTTCGAGACCCTGCACGAGCACGGCGTGGTCATGGCGGACGTCAACGAAGGCAACGTGATTGTAACCGATAAGGGATTTGTGCGGCTGATCGATTGCGACTCCTACCAAATCCCCGGCGTGGATGGTCGGGTGATGACCTGCGATGTTGGCGTGGCGCTCTGGACTCCGCCCGAGCTACAGAACCGACCTTTGTCGGGCCTTGCGCGGACGGCGGACCACGACCGGTTCGGATTGGCGCTACTCATCTTCCACCTTCTTTTCATGGGGGTGGCATCCCTATGCCGGTGTCCCGGTGGCGGGAGACGATGACGGCGGCCAATTGGAGAGCGCCATTGCGCGTCACCGGTATGCTTTTGGATCAAATCACCTGCAACTCGGGGTGCGCCCACCCGCGCACTTACTCACTCCGGCCACTTTGCCTGCCAAGGTGGCGCAACTGTTTGAACGAGCTTTTCTTCCGACACCGGTCGGGGTGGCCGGGCACATGCGTCCGAGTGGGCGTGAATGGGTAGAAACGCTGGGAGAAATCTTACTCCGCCGTTGTACTTCCAACCCGCTGCACAGCTATCCGGAGTCCGCAGGGGATTGCCCGTGGTGCCGCATCTATCGTGGAGGCGGGCCGCAGTTCTTCGCGGTGCTCGTGGTAGATAATACCGCGACAGACGTGCAGGTGGATGAACTTTGGAAGAAGATCACCGCCCGAAAAGCTGGAGGGTTACAGGTCAAGGATTTCTCTACATACGAGCGCCCTGTTGTTTGCCCCTCCCCCTTGCCTACAGGCGTGACCAAAGTTTGGACGCGGTACCCTATGGGTTGGGGCCTGATGGCATTTGCCCTCGGTCTGCTCTTCGCCGCACCCTCCTTGGTTTTGATCGCGCTCATCATCGGCATTTCTGGCGTTGTGATGGTAATGGGCGGGAAGGTCAATCCGGCTTACCGCACGGAGGTGCAACAAAGGGAAGCCGCTGCGGAGACCGCCAAGAACAGTCTGCAAGCCTCCGAACAGTTGGCCCGGAACCTAGTTGTTGAATATCATCGGCTGTTCTTCCAACCAATTTGGCAGACTGCAGAACGCCTATCGCCGGCACCAGAACCTGGGAGTTGAACGGCAAGAAGAAATACGGAAGCTCGAAAATGACAAACGCAATGTGCAACTCCGCCGCTTCTTGGATCAGCACGCCATCGGTACTGCCGGAATTCAGGGGATCGGCCCGACCCGTCAGGCCACACTCAAGGCATACGGGATTGAGACGGCGCTTGATGTCACCTCGAATCTGCGGGTTCCCGGAATTGGTCCGACGTACAATCGTGCGCTGGCATCCTGGAGACATGCGGTCGAACAACGCTTTGTGTTCAACCCGGATACGCCCTTGCCGCAAACGGAACTAAACTTACTTGAGCAGCGAATGCGCGACACCAGATTGCAAATTGAGACTGAACTTCGGGCTGGTCCGCTGGAGCTTGACCGGCTTACTAGTCAAGCCCAAGAAGCATTGGACCGGATCGAGGTGACAATCCGCACTAAAATTACCGCGCAAGCTCAAGCAGAGGCCGATGCTCTTGTTTGAAGCCGCCCTCGGGACGAAGCTCCCGCCGCTCGCGCTTGACTTCACCCCTGTCCCCGGCTGAGCTTGGGGACGTTTGGGCAAGCCCGGTTGTTTCTACCCGCATGAACCGCGCAATCCCTATCGGTCTGATCGGCGAACACGACGCCGGTGTTCCAGCCCACCAAGCCATCCCGCGCGCACTTGCCTTGGAACGCGTTGGGGTCACATCTATATTGTTTGACATCGCCACCGCCCCGCCGCAGCCGGGCCGCCATGTCCCGCTATTGCGCGAGGCGCGGAGCGCGGCAGGCCCATATCTCCCGACAGTTCCCGGGGCGCGTGGCGGTCACCAGGCACGGGGGAGTCGGCCAACGTCTCCGGCAACTGGGCGGGGGCCGGGCAGCATCGGCAATTGACAACGTTTTGCGGCCAAAAGAGCGGCAAAGGTTCCGTCAACATCGTTTGACAGTTCCGAGAGGGCCCGATGATCACGAAGCGCGCGAGAAGCACCCAAGTCTGCCGACCGGCGAGTTAAGGGACGTTGCCTGACCCTTGGGGGGGGCCCGCCCTGATGCCATTCGGTTCATCAAGCAGTTGCTTGGACACGCTGAGTTGAGCACCACCCAAATTTACACCCGCGTCGGCATACGGCAGTTCAAGCAGGTCCACACCGTCACCCCTATGGCCCGGTCGGAGAAGTGCGAGCCGCGCGGGCGAATCGAACGGCTTTCCAAAGACGAAAAAGGCGGGTAAGATGACGCGCATGAAGTTCGTGACCACACTTGAGCGGGATGAAGACGGCGTTTGGATCGCCGAATGCCCTTCCATTCCCGGCTGTGTCAGCCAGGGCGATACCCGCGATGAAGCCATTGCCAATATCCGCGAGGCCATTGCCGCCTGTCTGGAAGTCCGGGCCGAACGCGGCTTGCCGCTGACTGTCGAGACGCAGCAAGTCGAAGTTGCCGTCTGATGGCTTCGTTGCCGACGCTCAGCGGGCGCGATGTCGTCAAGGTGTTCGCCAGGGACGGCTGGCAAATGGCGCGGCAACGCGGCAGCCACATGATCCTGGTCAAAACGGCCACATGGCGACGTTGTCCGTCCCGGATCACCGGGAAGTTGCCAAGGGCACCTGCGGAGCCTGATCCGTTCCAGCGGCCTCACCGTGGAGGAGTTCGCCGCTCTTGCGGGCAAATAGTCCGCGCTCGCTCCGACAGTTTGCAGCGTGCGTGGCGGTCACCGGGTGGTTGCTCGCCGCGCAGGGGAGGAGACGACGCGACGTGTCGCCGGGATCAAAGCGGCGACGTGTCGCAGCGCACTCCAAACCAAAGGCAAGCCAAGTTCCATTTTGGACCACTCCAAACGAGTCTGGCATCCAAACCCAACATGCGCTGCGCATCAGTACTATATGCCAACCAAAGCTCCTGCCAAAAAGACGCCTGCCAGGAAGAAAGCAGCCTCCAAGAAGGCTGCGCCCGCCAACAAAGGGGCGGACCATTGCTGGACGGGCTACGAGCCGGTACCGGGCAAATCACCCGGCACCAAAGGGAGTTGCCGTAAAAAGGGCGGTTGATCAACGCGGCGGATGCTCTTAAACGGGGACATGTTCCCCGCGTACCAGATCGTGCAAGGTTTGCCGCTCCCGGACAACCTGCGCGTCCGCTCCACTCACCAAAACCTCGGCGGGCATTGGACGTGAATTGTAGTTCGACGCCATGACGAAGCCGTAAGCTCCCGCGCTCATCAACGCGATCAACTCTCCCTCCTTCACTGGCGGCAGCTCGCGCGCCTTCGCGAAGAAATCGCCGCTCTCGCACACAGGTCCGACCACGTCGGCGGGTTCGAGCGCGGCGTCCACTGCCGGTTCTTTGACGGGGACGATCTCGTGGTACCCTTCATACAGGGCCGGACGGATCAGGTCGTTCATGCCCGCGTCAACGATGACGAATTTTTTGCCTGTGCCCGTCCGCTTCAGGTATTGCACGCGGCTCAGCAGCACCCCGGCGTTGCCCACCATGAAGCGGCCCGGCTCCAGCAGGATGCGCAAGCCCAAGGGCGCGAGCGTCGGGACGATGGCGGCGGCGTATTCCTCGATTGTCAGCGACGGACTCTCCGCCGCGCCGTGCTGCCACCAAGCGTCCTGCCCGCTTTCCAGCGATGATTTATAGACGATGCCGAGGCCCCCGCCCACGCTGAAGAACTCGATACCGTGAAGCCGCTTGAGTTCCGCCGCCAGCGGCGCGGTGGTTTTGACGGCTTCGGCGAAGGGTTTCGCGGTGGTGATCTGGGAGCCGATGTGCATCTGCACACCGCGCAGGCGGAGGTTCTTCATTTCCGCCGCCGCCGCGTAAACTTCCAGCGCGCGGTCGATGCCGATGCCGAACTTGTTCTCGCTCTTGCCGGTGGAGATGTACTTGTGACCACCCGCCTCGACTTCGGGGTTTACGCGCAGGGCGATGGGGGCGCGTCGGTTCATCTCGCCGGCCACGGTGTTGATCATTTCAAGCTCCGCCTCGCTTTCTACGTTGAAACTGAGGATGCCGTGGCGCAGGGCGTACTCGATCTCGGACCGCGATTTGCCGACACCCGCGAACGTGCAGCATTCCGGTTTGCCCCCGGCTTGCATGACGCGGAACAACTCGCCGGCGGAGACGATGTCAAAGCCGCCGCGCTCGCGCGAAAGCAGGTTGAGGACGGCGAGGTTGGAGTTCGCCTTGACCGCGTAGCAGATAAGGTGGTCGAGGCTGTCAAGGGCGGCGTCGAGCCGCCGGAAGTGGTCGCGGATGGTCCGGGCGCTGTACACGTAAAGGGGTGTCCCGTGTTGCGCGGCGAGGGTTTCGAGATCGACGTCTTCGCAGAAGAGGGTCCGGCGCTGGTAGTGAAAGGAGTGCATGAAGGAAAGGTGAGGGGGGAACCAACGCCAGAGAGCCGCGAATGCAAAGGGGGCAATGGTTTATTTCATCGAGATTGAAGGGCGGACGTTGAGATATCCGAGCAGGCGGGTTCCCCGCCGTCGTTCCAAAGGTAGGGATGGCTCTCCGAGCCGCTCCCATTATCAGATTGGCCGGTTCGCCAAGTAGCAGGGGTCGTCCACCAACCACCGGAGACAATGGGGAGCGGCTCGGAGAGTCATCCCTACCTTCGACACGAGCCGCTCGCGCGGCGGATCCGCTTGAGTTGGTTGCCGCCCCACTCACTCCGCTGCCGGCGGCAAGCCCATAACCGTCCGCAACACCTGGTCCAACTCGGACATCTGGTAAGGTTTGGCGATCACGCCGCTGAAACCGTGCTTCCTGAACTTGGTCAGGATCGGGTCGTTGGAATAGCCGCTGGAAACCACCGCCTTTACATGCGGGTCAATTAACCGGAGTTGCTGCACGGTCTTAAACCCACCCATGCCGCCGGGGACCGTCAGGTCCACCATGACCACATCAAAAGGCCGCCGGGCGTCGCGCGCGCGCTGGAATTGTTCGATCGTCTCGTCGCCGTTAGCCGCGCAGACCACCTCGTACCCCAGGTAGCCCAGCATGGCGGACACCAGTTCCTGCAAAATATCCTCGTCATCCATGAAGAGGATGTACTTGCCCTTTTCAACCGCAACCGGCGTGTCAACCTCCGGTTCGCCCAGCGGGATACCCGCCATCCCATGCGCCCCGGCGGGAGCGGACGCCGAGCCGGAACTGATCGCCTCCGTCCCCTCCGGCGGCGCAACCGGCGAGTGGTTGGCCGACACCAAGCCGCGCTGGCTCGCCGGCAGGTAGATGAAAAAAGTGGTCCCGTGCCCGGGTTCGCTTTCCACCCGGATCAGGCCATCGTGTTTTTTGATGATGGAGTACGCCGTCGCCAGACCCAGGCCCGTGCCGGTTTCCTTGGTCGTGAAATAAGGATCGAAAATCCGGGTGAGATGCTCGGGCGGAATCCCGGTGCCGTTGTCTTCGATGGACACCCGCACGTACGCGCCCGGCGCGAGGGTGCCCACCGGTTGCTCGCGCGTGACGGCGACGTTGTCCACCGTGACACGCAACCTGCCCCGGTCGTGGGCCGCCTGCGTGGCGTTGATCACCAGGTTGTTGATCACCTGGTGGATTTGGCCGCGGTCCACCTCCACCGGGTGCAGGCCCCCGGGCGGGATGTCGAACACGCCGCGCAACGCGGTCCCGTGCAACGCGAAATCCACGCTTTCCCGCACGATGGCGCCGATGGATTCGACCTGCCGGTTCGGCGCGTTCCCCTTGGCGAAGCTCAGCAACTGGCGGGTCAAATCCGTCGCGTGCAGACACGCTTTTTCCAGCGAATTGATCACGGTCTCCGCCGGGGCGGCGTGGTTTTGCGCCAGGGCGATGTGCCCCAGCATGGCGGTCAGAATATTGTTGAAATCGTGCGCGATGCCTCCCGCCAGCAAAGCCACGCTCTCCAGCTTCGACGCCCGCTGCAATTCCTCGTCGCGCTTCTGCTCGCTCGTGGAATCGCGAAAGATGGTGACCACGCCGTTGATCCGCCCGCCCTGCCCGCGAATGGGGGTCGCCGTGAGGGCGATGGAACGTTCCCGCCCGTCGCGCGTACGCAGGACCAGATCGCGGGAAATCTTCGAACGGCTCCCCGGAGCGAAGCACGCTTTCCAGGTAATCCTCGCAAAATTCCCCGCCGGTCGAAAAACCCAGTTGCAACACCTCGCAAGTGGGCCGCCCGCCCGCCTCCGCCTGCGTCCAGCCGGTGAGATGCTCGGCGACGCCGTTGATCAGGAGCAGGCGCCCGCGCGTGTCGGCGGTGATGACGCCCTCGCCCAGGGAACGCAAGGTCACGGCGAGTTGTTCTTTTTCATCGGCCAGACGCTGCTCGGCCCGCTGTTGCTCGCTGACATCCCGCAGCGTCACGATGATCGCCTCGCCCCGGCCCCAGGGCACTTTGTTGGCCTGCATGTCCGCCGGAAAAGTGGAGCCGTCGCGGCGTGGGAAAACTCCCGTGCGCAGGGCCGACCCCACCCTTCGCGCCGTTTCGAGCATTTCCCGCGCGGCGTAGGCTTTTTCCACCGGCCACAACGCGAGAAAGGGCTGGCCGGTCAGTTGGTCCACCTCGTAGCCGGTGACCCGCGTGATGGCGTGATTGACGTGCAAAATGTCGCCGGCAAACGCGTCGAGCACGATCATCACGTCGGCGTACTCGTCGAAGATCAACTCGAACTTTTCCTGCAAGTCCACCAGTTCGTTCTTGGTGCGGGCGCGCTCGCGCCGCTCGGCCGACTCCCGCATCTCGCGCTCGATGGCCGGAACCAGGCGCGCGAGGTTGGTCTTCATGAGGTAATCGTTGGCGCCGGCGCGCATGACTTCCACGGCGGTTTCCTCGCCGATGCTGCCCGAGATGACGATGAAGGGCATGTACGGGGCGTGGCTCCGCGCGGCCTGCAACGCCCGCAAGCCGTCAAAATGCGGCAGACTGAAATCCGACAGGATGATGTCCCAGTTTTCCCGGGCCAGCGCGGTCGCGTAAGCCTCGGCGGTTTGCACCTGCGTCCACGTCGGCTCGTAGCCGCCGCGCCGGAGCAGGCGCACGATGATGGCGGCGTCGTCGTCGTTGTCCTCCACGATCAACACGCGCAACGGACGCCACGCGGGAACCCGCGCGACCCCGGACGAACTCTTTTCCGGTTGGATGTCGGTGGTGGGAGCGGGCGAACCTATCATGAGAGGAGGGGCGGGTTTTCGTTGAGTACCAGCCAGTAGGCGCCGACCTGCCGGACGGCGTCCAAAAATTGGACGAAATCCACGGGTTTGCGGATGTAGCTGTTCGCGCCGCAACCGTAGCTTTGCACGAGGTCCTGCTCTTCGCGGGAACTCGTCAAAATCACGATCGGCAGGGCGCGGGTGCGCTCGTCCGCCCGAACCTGGCGCAGGACTTCCAGGCCGTCCACGCGCGGCAGCTTGAGGTCGAGCAGGGTGACGACCGGCAACCGCCGTGGATCGCGCCCCGCGTGTTCGCGCCGGGCAAAAAGGTAATCGAGGGCCTCCACGCCGTCGCGCGCCACGTGAACCTCATGGCGAATACCGTTGCGCGAGAGGGCGCGCAGGGTCAGCGCCTCGTCGTCGGGGTTGTCCTCGACGAGCAGAATGGTTTTCACCCCGCCCGAGCCGGAATGATGCGGTTGACTCATAAGACGGTTGAGTTGGCGAAAGGCATCGGTTCGGAACCCGGAGACGCCGGCAGGGCGGCACCCGCCAGGTGGGCGAGATTCGCATCCCAAGGCTCTCCGGTCACCACGCCCGCCGCAAGCGTGAAGAAGACAGCGGTGCCCTTGTCGGGCGCGGCGGTTGCCCACACCCGGCCCCCGTGCCGCCGGACGATCCGCTGGACGGCGGCTAGCCCAATGCCGTTGCCCGCGAACTCCTCCTGGGTGTGCATCCGCTGGAACGCCCCGAAAAGCTTGCCCGCGTAGTTCATGTCGAACCCTGCCCCGTTGTCGCGGATTTCATAAACCACCTCGGATGTGCCGTCCGCCTCGGCGCGGGTGTTCGCCCGGAAGGACAAACGCGCCACCGCGCGCCGGGCGGTAAATTTCCAGGAGTTATCCAGCAAATTCCGCAACACCGTTTCGGCGAGGCTGCGGTCGGCGAACGCGCGCAGGCCGGGTTGCACCTCAAGGGTGGCGACGCGTTCGGGGTCGGCCTTGCGCAGCCCGGCGACAATCGACTCCGCGATGGGTCCGAGTTCCACCCATTCCCGCTGCATGGGCGCGCGCGCGAGGCGGGACAACGAGAGCAGGTCCTCGGTGAGGGAGGTCATGTGCCGGGCGTTGGCGCGCACCCGCTGCAGATAACCCTGGGCCGTCGTGTCGAGCGCGTGGCCGTAATCCTCGGCCAGGGCCTGCGAGAAGCCGTCGATCGCGCGCAACGGGGCGCGCAAATCGTGTGAAACGGAGTAGCTCAGGGCGGCCAGTTCCTGCTGCACCAACTGGAGTTGCAGATCCGTGTGGGCCAGGCGCTGACGCCAGCTTGAATCCGGGTCCGCCACCACCGGTGTCGGCTCCGTTTCGTGCCGCGCGGCAGGCGGCTGTTCCATCATCGTTTGCTCGGGCGGGGATGGCGCCACGGGCAGGGGCTCGCCCTCCCGCGCGCGAGCGGTTCGCAGCAGGTTGTGCAAATGCAGGTTCCAGCAGAATAACCCGCCAACCGCCAGGATTAGAAAACCCACAAACATGGTGAAGGCGGGGCTGGGCGTTGGCATGGCGAGGGGAATCGTAACGAGAGTTACCGGCTTGGGCGGGGGAAGCGGTCCCCAAGAGCCGGCGCCGGGGGAACCCGCAATTGCAACCCCGCAAATTCGACACGGGTGCGACCGAGCGCCAATGAAATTTCTCGCGTTTGGCGGATTGCGCTGAAACGACCGGGACTGTCCGCAACCCTCATGCTGGTGTTTGGCAGCAATTTACTTGCCAGCCTCCCCGCGCATCAGCCGGAAAGCGTCGGGGACAAAATCCCGGTCACTGCTCTCCGCCACCGCGAGGGCGATCTGGAAACGCATAACGTCAAGCGGCACCGGATTTTGGTAACCTTCGAGCACGTCGAGCAGGGTTTCGCGAGCCGCCGTGCCGCGGGTCCTCATCGTGCGGTAAATTTTCACGGCCAGCGTTTCCGCCGCGCCGGGGGTCAGCCAATCCGGGACGCGGTCGCGGACGGCGGTAAAATCTTCCTCCGTCAGGGTCACCTCCCGGCGTTTGCACAGCGCCCGGATGAGCGCGAAACCCTCCTCCGGCGTCGTGGTGGGGAAGATGGGAATCTTCACGTCCACCCGGCCGGGCCGCTTGAGATCCACTTCGATCAGGTCGGGTCGGCTGGAGGCGAGCACCCACAGGATGCGCCCGCGGTTGGCGGTGTCGCTCATGATCTTGGCGAACATGGAGTAAATCCGCCCGGAAAGACCCGAGTCGTTCGCGCCCGCGTCGCGCTTGCCGAGCGCCTGGTCCGCCTCGTCGATGAACACAAAGCACTGGCCCAACCCTTGCAGCAAACGGAAAATTTTCTCTAGGTTGCCCTCCGTGGTGCCAACCCAGCGATCGCGGAAATTTTTGATTTTCACCACGGGAATGCCCGCCTCGCCCGCCAGGCATTCCACCAGAAACGTCTTGCCGGTGCCAACGGGTCCGCAGATCAGATATCCCATCGGCAGCGCCGCCAGGTCGCCCTGCCGCCACAGGGCGATGTCTTCGCGCAAAGCGGCTTTGAGTTTGTCCTGGGCGTGGATGTCATCCAGCGTGCGGCGGCTTTCGATGAATTCGATCAGGTCGTTGGCCTCGCGTTCGACCAAGGTTTTCTTGAGGGTCGAGACGTCGCCGGGCCGGATGGTCTCGTGGCGATACTCCTTCAAACGCAACAAGTTTTCGACGGAGGAAAGGGTGGCCCCGGCGAGAGGCGCGGCGAGGAGGTCGAGCCTGTCCCCGGCGAACTCCGCGAGCGCCACAGGGTGTTGCGGCGCCAGGCGCGCCAGGGCGGCCCGCAAATCGCCGGCGGCGGGGAGGGGAATTCTAACGCCGGACGCGCGTGGGTTGTTGACGAGCAACGGGTGCAGGTCGTTGACGTTTTCCGAGAGCAGGCACGTCACGAGGGGCGACTCGGCAAGCAGGGGTTCGCTGGCCCATTCGCGCATGAGCAGGGCGAGGGCGTTGAGCTCGTAATTGGCCGACCCGGGTTGCGCGGGCACGACGAGGTGGGCGGAACGCACCCAGCAGCCGACGTGCGCCTGCGGTTTGCCGAGGCGGCCGAGGTTGGCGTTGTAGCGGAAGTAGCGCGTCAGGCTTTCGACGGCGGCGCGGGGGGGCTTGGGGAGTTCCGGCTGGTCCTTGAACGCCGGCCACTGCGAGAAAATCTCCGCGCCTTTTTCGATGCGCAGGCCGTTGCCGAGATCGTAGGAGAGGATCACGTCAAAGCGCGGCATGAGCACGCGCGCGAGAAACTTGGTCAGACTGCCGAGCACCGGACCGCCCGCCAGTGGCAGCAGGAAACGGTCGGCGACGTTGCCGGTGAAGATGAACTGGCTCGCCGAATGGCTTTCGTAGAGCGCGATTACCTCTGCCGCCCACGCGGGCAGGGCAGGGGAGACCCCGGCGGGTTTGCCGGACTCGGCTGGAGGCGGAGCGGTTTCCATGCGGCGGCGCGGGCAGGCGCTCTACTGCGATTCACCCATGGTTTTGACGGAGGACTGGTGTTGCGGGGTGGTAGCCGACGCACCGGGCGCGGCTTCCAGGGCGATGCCCTCGCTGGCCGCGAAATCCGCCAGCGCCTGGTCGGCGAGCGCCTTGTGTTCGGCTTCCTTGACGTGGATGTCGCTGGTGTCGAGGGAATCGCGGGCGACCCGGGCGCGACCGGCGGCTTTCTCACGGTCCTCCTCGACCATCTCGTGGAGCCGGTTGAGGGTGTCGCCCGCGCCGCCGAGACTGCCGATCATGCCCGAGGCCATCTCGTTCAACTCGGCGGTGGCCTGCTTGACCTTCAAATCGTTGAGGCTGTACTTGAGTTTGTCGATCTTCTCCTGGGCGCCCCGGATGGCGACCTCGCGCGCGCCGACGAGTTCCTTGTAAGTGTGTTCCGCCTGGCCGGCCTGCTCCCGGTTTTCCTTGAGCTGGGCGGTGACGGATTGGAGGCGGAGCGCGTACTGGCTGGCGGCGTCGCGGTTGCCCGCGCGGAGGTTGACGGTGGCCTTGTTGCGCAGGTCGGCTTCTTCGGCCTCAAGGCGTTTGACCTGCGACATGAGCCGTTCGCAGAGGGCGGCGTGGCCGGAAAGCCCCTGGTTGTAGTGGGCGATCTGTTTGCGGAGATTTTCCTTTTCAATCTCCATGAGCGCCTCGGGATTTTTCCGTTCGATGCCCGAGATAAACAGGCTCATGAAACCGCGAAAGACGTTGGACAGACGTGTGAACATGGTGTGGTGGTTGCGTGCGTGGATGAGGCTGGTGGTCTCCCGGATGGTAGCCGAGTCCGGGCGAGACACCAGAGGGAAAATTGGCGCTGACCGCGCCGGGGGAGCAACGCGAAATGTCGCCGCTTTGTCTTCCGGGACAAGTCGCGTCCGCCTGCTTGGTCGGATGTCCGCTGCTGCTGCCCGGAAAATCCGGTCACGCGGAACGCGGCTTAGGCTCCTTGTCGCCGACTTGGACTTGCCGTTTGGATTCCACGGAGTCAGCTTTCGTGTCATCGTGAGTCGGCCGAGGTTGTTTTCTCAACAGACTTTGGATGAGTTCGGTTTTCCCCGCAACGAAGACGGACACGAGCCCAACAAGGGTGGTTCCGCCCAACGTGGCCCCGGCGGTGTCGTTACCCGCGTAGATGCAAAATTCACTTACCCCCTAACCCGAACAGACCCAGGGCAAGCCCCATCCATTGCCCGGCACTATTTGCTCAAGCTGCGCTTTAATGGTTGATTCCTCCATCCTCATCCGATGCTCCGCCGTTTTTCATGACGGATCATGATCCGGTTCCCACCGTCGGGGATTAAGTTCGGCAGTACGCCTCGAGAACTTCCGGCGGAGGCAGGGGGCCGCGGTGTGAGCTGGCCAAAATCCGCCGCTCGTAAATGATGCGTTCGCAGAGCCCGCCGCTGGTCCGGAGACGCGGTGGCCAGAAGCTCCTCAACTTTCTCCGCCGGACCTCGATTGACCGTGTCGGTGATATGACACCGGGTACGCAGAGATCAACCTTTCCGCGAAATTCGAGTGGCATCCAGAATTCACATTGGATGTTATACCAAGTCGGGGTGGATGCGGATGTCCCATTATGGCAAGGGTTCGGGGTTAGCGTCGTTTGCCCGAAAACGAAGGATCCCGCGTGAAAAAGAACCTCCTGCCCATCGAAGCCATCGCCGCCAAGCTCGGCCTCCCCGCCGAATCCGGACCAGCTCCGCCCCACCCCTCTACGAAAAGCGCAGCCCCGTCAGCGCCAAGCTCAACCTGGCGCTCCTCGACGATCCCCGCTTCGACCGCCAGGGCAAGCTCATCCTGGTCACCGCCACCACGCCCACCGTCTCCGGCGAAGGCAAGACCGTCACCTCCATCGGCCTCGTCCAGGGGCTCGAGCGCATCGGCAAGCGCGCCATCATCACCTCGCGCGAGCCCTCGCTGGGCCCCGTCTTCGGCATGAAGGGCGGCGCGGCCGGCGGCGGGCAATCGCAGGTCGAGCCCGCGGAAAAGATCAACCTGCACTTCCACGGCGACTTCCACGCCATCACCTCCGCGCACAACCTGCTCGCCGCGCTCATCGACTCGCACCTCTTCCACGGCAACGAGCTCGACCTCGACCCCGCCGGCATCACCTGGCCGCGCACGCTCGACATGAACGACCGCGCCCTGCGCAGCATCACCGTCGCCGTCACCGCGCCGGACAAAAGGCAGCGCGACGGCAGCAACCGCCCCAGCGGCTTCCTCATCACCGCCGCCTCCGAGATCATGGCCATCCTCTCGCTCGCCTCCGGCCGCGAAGACCTCCGCGCGCGCCTCGCCCGCATCGTCATCGGCCAGAACCGCCAGGGCGAGCCCGTCCGCGCCGCCGACCTCGACGCCACCGGCCCCATGATGGCCCTGCTCACCGAAGCCCTGCTGCCCAACCTCGTCCAGACCACCGAAGGCACCCCGGCCATGGTGCACTGCGGCCCCTTCGCCAACATCGCGCACGGCACCAGCTCCGTCATCTCGCAGCAGATGGGCCTGCGCCTGGCCGACTACGTCGTCAACGAGACCGGCTTCGCCTCCGACCTCGGCTTTGAGAAGTACATGGACCTGGTCAGCCCGCTCTCCGGCATCCAGCCCGCCGCGGCGGTCCTCGTCACCACCGTCCAGAGCGTCCGCCAGCAGGGCGAAGGCGACCTCGAACGCGGCTTCGCCAACCTCGAGAAGCACATCGCCATCGTGCGCGGCTTCGGCCTGCCCGTCGTCGTCGCCATCAACCGCTTCCCCAAGGACACGGAAGAGGAACTCGACACCCTGCGCGACGTTCTGCGAAGCCCGCGGCGCGGCCTTCGCGCTCTCGGAGGCCTTCGCCAAGGGAGGCGAGGGAGCCGCGGCCCTCGCCCGCAAGGTCGTCGAGGTCATCGAAGCCAACCCGGCCCCCGCGCTGACCACCACCTACGCGCCCACCGACTCCGGCCGAGGAAAAGATCACCAAAGTGGCGCGGCAGATCTACGGCGCGGCGGACATCGAGCTCAGCGAACAGGCCCGGCAGAACCTCGCCCGCTTCACGCGCTGGGGCTTCGGCCATCTGCCCGTCTGCATCGCCAAAACCCAGTACTCGCTCACCGACGATCCCAAGCGCCCCGGCGCCCCCACCGGCTGGACGCTCCACGTCACCGACGTGGCGCTCTCCGCCGGCGCCGGCTTTCTGGTCGTCATCTCCGGCGCCATGATGCTCATGCCCGGCCTGCCGAAGCTCTCCCGCGCGCTGGCCATCGACGTCGACGAGCGCGGCGAGATCACCGGCATGCAGTGAACCCGCGCGGACCGGCGTATGATCCGAACCTCACCAATCCCAACCCCACTCCTCAGGCCCGCCGCAGCTTGCGACGGCCCAGGAAGATCAACCCGAGGCAGCCGACGCCCGCCATTACTACCGAGGACGGCTCGGGCACCACGTTTGCATTGTAACCCACCACATCGAGCGTGGTCAGCTCGTTCTTCGACAGGTTAAGCTGGTTTCCCGGATCGGAAAACGCATCCTGCACTTGGGGCGCGGGGTTGCTTCCACCCCAATCGGCGTAATCGCCGCCGGCGGTCTGGTTGAAGTCGGACAGGTTCGTCTTGCCACCGTCGATGGAGAAATAGGCCGAAGCCGCGGCGGTGCTGTAACTGCGCACGGCGTTCGCGCTGTAGCGAAAGAGGTCGAGGGGACCGACGGCCGTGCCCGCCTGACCCAGTTGGGAACCCGCGCCACCCGCGCCCAGCACTTCGTTGATCTCGTGGAGGGCCACCTGTTCCAGATCGTATTTCGACGGATCCTGGGCTCCGGTGCGGGAGAGGTTCATGAGCGACGTCTTTAGCGAGATGGTGCTGTCCGGCGTCGTGCCGTTGGTGCCCAGAGCCGTTTCCCCGATGGCCCGGAGCAGCGGCAAGGTCAGGGTAACGTTCGCACTCCCGTTAACCGGATTGGCGGAACCGGTTGGGAGGGATGCCAATGCCTGGGTGTCGTTGGTGGAAAGAATCTGGTTGTTCTGCAGGTCGGCGCGATACTTCGCGTAGGAGAGGCTGTTGATGTAAGTGGAACTCTGGCCGAGGCCGATCGTCTGATCCTCCTTGAAAGTGATGCTGACGGAAATGGGATTGGTGAAGGCGTTATCCAGTTGAGTGTCGGCCGCGTTGATCGAGGCGATGATCGCCGCCGAGTTGGGGTCGCCCGTGATGGATGCGTCGAAGATGGGGGTGATCGTGAGCGCCCGCGCGGCGGGGTGCGCGGCGACGATGGCTGTGACTACGAGAAGGGTTTTGGAGCAAAGGGTTTTCATATCGAAGTTTCCTGAACCAAGCCGGATGAGCATGGAAAAATATCCGCGTGAGACGCCCTCGCTGAGCGGCGGCATCCATATCATCCAAAGCAGATATGGGACCGAGGTATTCGCCTGGCGATAAGATTCTGACTATATTTGGTTTAGGTGGATTCAGATGAGCGCCAGTCAACGGATGGATAGACCAATCTCATCCGTAAGGAATCTGAGACGCTCGCTTTGGACGTGGACCCCACATCCAGATGAACATTCCGCAGCCGTGAGTGTCTCAATTTAAGACAATTTTCTTACCTCCATGCAACCCGACAAATTCACCACCCTCACCCAGCAAGCCATCCAGGCCGCGCAAAACGACGCCCAGGAACGCGGGCACTCCGAACTCACCAACGAACACCTGCTCCGCGCGTTCCTCGACCAAGGGGAGGGCATCACGCGTCCGCTCCTCGAGAAAGTCGGCGTGTCCACCCTCAAACTCGGCGAGCGTCTCGACGCCGACCTCGCCCGCCGCCCGAAGATCGTCGGCGGCGGCGGCCAGCTTCACCTTTCCAAAGGCGCCACGCAGACCCTCGACGCCGCCCAGCGCGAGATGACCGGCCTCAAGGACGAATACCTCAGCGCCGAGCATTACCTTCTCGCGCTCGTCGGCTCCGGCGACCCGGCGGCGCGTCTCCTCAAAGACAACCAGGTCACCCGCGAACGCCTCATGCAGGCGCTCCAGCAGGTGCGCGGCAACCAGCGCGTCACCGACCAGGAACCCGAGGGCAAATACCAGACCCTCGAGAAATACGGGCGCGACCTCACCGAACAAGCCCGCAAGGGCAAGATCGACCCCGTCATCGGGCGCGACGACGAAATCCGCCGCGTTATGCAGGTCCTCTCTCGCCGCACCAAGAACAACCCCGTCCTCATCGGCGACCCGGGCGTGGGCAAGACGGCTATCGTCGAGGGTCTCGCGCGGCGCATCGTCGCGGGCGACGTGCCGGAATCTCTCAAGAGCAAGCGCATCATCGCAATGGACATCGGCTCGATGATCGCGGGCGCGAAGTTCCGCGGCGAGTTCGAGGACCGGCTCAAGGCGTTCCTGAAGGAGGTCACCTCCAGCGAGGGCGAGATCATCCTGTTCATCGACGAGCTGCACACCATCGTCGGCGCGGGCGCGGCGGAAGGCTCCGTCGATGCCTCCAACCTGCTCAAGCCCCAACTCGCGCGCGGCGAACTGCGCACCATCGGCGCGACCACCCTCGACGAGTACCGCAAATACATCGAAAAAGACGCCGCCCTGGAGCGCCGTTTCCAGCCGGTGTTCGTGGATGAACCCAGCGTGGAGGACACCATCGCCATCCTGCGCGGCTTGAAGGAACGCTACGAAGTCCACCACGGCATCCGCATCCAGGACGCCGCGCTCATCGCCGCGACGCAACTTTCGCACCGCTACCTCACGGAACGTTTTCTGCCCGACAAGGCCGTCGATCTGATGGACGAGGCGGCCGCCCGGCTCAAGATCGAACTGGATTCCAAACCCACCGAGATCGACCAGTTGGACCGCCAGATCATGCAGGGCGAAATGGAGCGGCGGGCGCTGGAAAAGGAGAAGGACGCCGCCAGCCAGGAGCGCGTCGCCAAACTCGAACAGGAACTCGCCGACCTGCGCGAAAAGAGCGCCATGCTCAACGCGCAGTTCCAGGCCGAGAAAACGCAGATCGACGAGGGCCAGAAAATCCAGCGCGAGGTGGACGCCGCCAAGACCGAACTCGAGGGCGCGCAACGTCGCGGGGAACTGACCACGGCGAGCGAAATCCAGTACGGACGCCTGCCGGAATTGCAACGCCAGTTGGACGCCTACAACGCGAAGCTCGCCGAGGTCCAGGGCGACGGCCACCGGATGCTGCAGCAGGAGGTCACGCCCAACGACATCGCGGAAGTCGTGAGCAGTTGGACGCGCATCCCGGTGGCGCGGATGCAGGAGGGCGAGCGTGAAAAACTCGTCAAGATGGAGGAGCGCCTCGGCCAGCGGGTGATCGGCCAGCGCGAGGCGATCGAAGCGGTGTCCAACGCGGTGCGCCGCTCGCGCTCGGGCTTGCAGGACCCGAACCGCCCGGTGGGCTCGTTCATGTTCCTCGGGCCGACGGGCGTGGGTAAAACCGAGTTGTCGCGCGCGTTGGCGGAGTTCCTCTTCGACGACGAATCCAATCTCGTGCGGCTCGACATGAGCGAGTACATGGAGAAGCACACGGTCGCGCGGCTCATCGGCGCGCCTCCGGGCTACGTGGGTTATGAGGAGGGCGGGCAGCTTTCCGAGGCGGTGCGGCGCCGTCCGTATTCGGTCGTGCTCTTCGACGAGGTGGAGAAGGCGCACCAGGATGTGTTCAACGTGTTGCTGCAAGTGCTCGACGACGGGCGGATCACCGACGGCCAGGGCCGCACGGTCGATTTCAAAAACACGGTCATCATCATGACGAGCAACCTGGGCAGCCAGTACATCCTCGACAAGGACCTGTCGCCGACGGAGCGCGAGCGCCGCGTGCTGGAGGCGTTGCGCGGTCATTTCCGCCCGGAGTTCCTCAACCGAATTGACGAGACGATCATCTTCGACCGGCTGACGACGGACGATCTCAAGAGCATTGTCACGATCCAGTTGGCGAGTTTGATGAAGCGGCTGGAGGCCAAGCGGCTGACGTTGACGCTCAGCGACGAGGCCAAGGAGTTGCTCGCGCAGGACGGGTACGATCCGGTGTACGGGGCGCGCCCGCTCAAGCGCACGATCCAGCGGCAGATCCTCAACCCGCTGAGTTTGGAACTGCTGGAGGGCCGCTTCAAGGAGGGCAGCCACATCGTGGCGGAGGTCCACGACGGCGACCTGGTGTTTAACCTTGGCAATTAACGGGCGGATGTTAGAAGTGGGGCGTGTATCCACGCCCCTCTTCTCTTTCGTTCGCGCGCTGGCTGGCCGGCGCGCTGCTGTTGCTACCCGTCGCAATTCTAGCCCAGGAACCCACGCCGAACCCGGCACCGACGGACGACGAAATCCGCGCGATCCTGCGCGCGCGGGTGGACGTGGAAAAACGTGGCGTCGGCATCGTGGTGGGTTGGGTGGACGCGCAGGGCAGCCGGGTGGTTTCCTACGGCAAGACCGCGCTGCAGGGTGGGACGGAAGTTAACGGCCGGACTATTTTCGAGATCGGCTCCGTCACCAAGGTGTTCACCGCGACCCTGCTCGCGCGGGCCGTTGAACGCGGCGACCTGAAGCTGGACGATCCGGTGGCGAAATACCTGCCGCCCGGGATGAAAGTTCCCTCGGTGGGCGATGTGCAGATTACCCTGCTGGACTTGGCGACGCATCGTTCGGGGCTGCCGTCCATGCCGAATAACATCAAACCCAAAGACGACGCCAACCCGTACGCGGATTACACGCTTGGCCAGTTGAACGATTTCCTCGCCGCGTACACGCTTAAACGGGACATCGGAAATCAGTACGAGTATTCGAACCTGGGCTTTGGATTACTGGGCCAGGCGCTGGCGCGGCGAGCGGGCGTTGATTATGAGAAACTGGTGGTCGCAAGCATCTGCGATCCGCTCGGTATGGCGGACACCCGGATTACCCTAACACCGGAGTTGACGGCGCGGCTTGCCCAGCCTCACGACGGGAAGCTGGCACCAACCCACTCCTGGGAGTTGCCCGTCTTCGCCGGCGCGGGTGCCTTGCGGTCGGACGCGAACGACCTGTTGAAGTTTGTCGCGGCGAACCTGGAGTTTACGCGATCCGGGTTGACGACCTCGTTGCTAGCCGCGCAACAGGTGCGCAACAGCGCGGGTTCTTCCGCGATGGACATTGCGCTGGCGTGGCACATTGCGAAAACCAATCCGCCGCCGATCACCTGGCACAATGGGGGCACCGGCGGTTACCACAGCTTCGTGGGCTTCGATTCTGCCCGGCGTCGCGGTGTCGTGGTGCTATCCAACACCACCATCAGCGTGGACGACATCGGGATGCACCTGCTCAACGCGAAATACCCGCTCAGCGAGCCACCCCGGGTTCACACCGCGATCCCTCTCAAACCGGAAGTTACGGACGCGTACGTCGGTCGCTACCAGCTTGCGCCGGATTTCATCCTGACTTTCAGCCGCGAGGGGGACCGTTACTACCTTGGGGCAACCGGCCAGGGAAAAAACGAGGTGTTTCCCGAGACCCCGAGCGACTTCTTCATCAAGGAGGCGAATATCCAGATTTCCTTCGTCAAAGACCCCGCCGGCAAAGTGACCGACTTGATTTTGCACCAGGGTGGCGACCAGCGGGCACCACGGTTGCCTTGAAGATTTTACCGGGTTAAAGATCGTGCATGAAACGACCCGGCGACCACGCCTTGAAGAGTCTTCCGTCCCATTCCGCCACGTCGCGTCCGGGCAAGGTGGTGGATCTGCGCGGCATCATCTTCCAGTGTGACGCGAGCGACATTAACGGGCGGCTGATCATCCGTCCCATCGAGGCGTTCGACCGCTGGCAGGCCGGGTTGACGCAGATGAAGTCCGGCACCGCGCCGCTGGCGATGCACGCGGGGTTGCATTGCGTGCTGGAGGATGGTCGCCAGTTTGTGGCGGAGCAACTCGTGGGCACGCTCTTCGAGGATTTTGAGGATGGGCTGAATTGGACGCCGCTGGAGGCGTTCCGCAACCGCGATCGCGGCGGGTGGGACGTGACGGTGCCGCCGGTGGCTTTCCGCGCGATCGACGAGGCGGCGGTGCGCGACGCGATCACGTTTCTGAACGCGGCGAAAGGGCGACCTTTTTTGTCGGAGGATTGCACGACCTTCATCGAACGGGCGTTCGGCGGACGGCGGCTCTTTGGGGATAGTCCGACCGCGTTGAACCTCGGGATCGGCCTGCGGATTGGCGACCCGGCGCTGCCGTTGTTGCGCGCCGGGATCAAACTGGAGGAGCGCGCGATGCGGTTGTTGCAGGTGGAAACGTTGGGCGACCAACCCGACCCGCTGGCGGATCACGACGCGCCGAACGCGCACGTGTGGGCGGGCCGGATCATCGTCTGGAGCGTGGTGGGAATCGCGCTCGGCACGCTTGCCAGGCTCTTGCTGGACCGGCCGGGGCGGCGGTGAGGGGTGCTTTGGAGGAGGGAACGCAAGGGTTGGCCGGTGTTTTTCGCCTTCGGACGACACCTGGTCACTCTTGTGCCGCCGGCCACTTTGCGTGCCGGGCGGATTGACCGCGTCCGACGCTTGTGCCACCATGGGTCACAGCCAAGCATGAAGACGATCACCCTCCGCGAGTTGCACCAAAAACAGGCGAATGGGTGCGCGCGGCGGCGCGTCACGGGGAACTCGCCATCACCGATCGCGGGCGGACCATCGCCAGGATCGTTCCGCAGGGGAACGCACCTGCGGTGCACTTCGCCCGCCGCGCTCTCTCGCCCGCCTTCCTGATCTTGGAGAGAAATGGCGAGCTTCACGGCGGCACCGATAGCACTGCCTTCATCTCCGAGGATCGCGACGACCGGTGATCTACCTCGATACCAGCTACCTGGTCCGGCTCTACTTCGCCGACCCGGGATGGGAGGCCGTGCGCCGGCTTGCCGCCACCGCACCGGTCGCTTGTTGCGTGCTTGGACGCGCCGAGACCGTCGCCGCGCTGCACCGCAAGCGGCGGGAGAAGAGCCTCGGTGTGGATGGTTACCAGGTGGTGCTCGCGGAGTTTGCCCGGGAGTGCGGGGGAGGTGCCTTCCATTGGCTGCCGCTTTCCGGCGCTGTCATTGAGCGGGTGGAGCGCACCTACGCCGGGTTGGCGGCGGACGTATTCCTGCGCGCGGCGGACGCCACGCACCTCGCCTGCGCCGCGGAGAACGGCATGGCAGAGATTTACTCCAACGACTCCCACTTGTTGGCGGCGGCACCTCACTTTGGTCTGCGCGGCATCAACGTTCTTTGAGTGGCGCGTAGCTCGTGTCGTTCTGGGATTTGCCCTACTGTTACCTGGAAACAATCTGCCCCGTGTTGAACACATAAAAATACCTTGTGCCGTTCGTGTTGTACCGTCCGGCGTTTGCCGGGTCGGGGTAGTAATACAGCACCGAGTTCAACGTGAAGTCGTACAAATACGGGAACGGGAAACCCGGACTTGTGTAGAAGAATCCACCGCTTTTGAAGTCGTAGAGGTACACCCCGCTTTTTCCATCCAAGGCGTCAAAGACGTACTCGTAACCCAAATCGAAATGAAAAATGTAACGCGGGTCCGTTAGATAAGAGTAATACCCAAATGGATTCCCGTTGGGAAACCGCAGGTAGTAGGCGCCGTTCCCTAACGCCGCCTCTCCGTTGAAAAACGAAATCCCGCCGCCGACCGGACGGACCATCACATGCACGGCGTCATAAGCCACGGCGTGGACGCCATCGGCCGCGCTTAGCAACAGGGTGTATGCCCCCGGCGCGTCGAACGTCGCTGTCGTGGCGGCTTGTGAAGGATTGGAAAACACGACCGCGCCCGGCCCCGCGTACACGCTCCACGCCACGGTCGGCAGGCGCCACCCCCCGGCGCGGTGACCGTGCCGCCGAGAGTGACGGGCGTGTTCACCACCGCTGCGAGATCGGCGCCCGCGTTTACCACCGGCGCGCCGGGCGAGCGCGGTCCCTCGTTGGGTCCCGTGGATTGGACCACCTCGAAGTTGTTGATTCCCACCGATGAAAGGTTGTCGAACGCCGTCGCCGGGAAACGATCGTCCGGGCAGACCGAAATCGAGAAGAACCCGCCGTTGTCCGCCACGATGGCACCGTACTTCTTGAGCGCGCGCAACACGGCTTTTTCCTCGGTGGACCAACTCTCGGGGATGACAAACCCCGCCTTCAAACGCAGTCGCTGACCCATCGCAGGGATGTTCGGATCGGTCGTGTTCCCCACGCTAGCCTGGTGCGTGGCGGGATAGATCGGGCCAACCCGCGTGCGTTTGACCACGAGGCGAATGGCGTGTTCGACCATGCCGCGCTCGCATTCATCGTAGCGCACCACAGCGGGGAACATCGGCAGCCCGGCGGCGTCCCCCGAGGTCCAGCCCGCGGGTCGGAGGGTGTTGCTTTTCAGATCGAACTTTGCCCCGTTGGAAGCTTGCCAGCCCGTGGCGGTTAGCCGCGTGAGCCAGGTTTCCCAGATCGTGCCCGCGCCGGGTTTGACGATGATCGCGTGGCGATCGCCGCCGGTGTTGTTCACGTCCTGCTGCCACTGGTTCAGAGTGAGCGTGCCCGTGGCGCGCGGCCAGCCTTCCACCGGCAGGTTGGAAGGAATGGGGTAAGGACTGGGATCGGATTCCGCCGGGTAGTTGAAAAAGGGGATGGAAATGTCCGGCTGGTTGTCGGGTACCAAGGCGTAATTCATTTCGTAGAAGGGACGCAGGGTTTGCCGGTTGGACGCCAGGTCGGCGCTGATCCGCGCGATCATGGCGGCGGAATTGACGAGGAGCGGACGGCGCGAGACGTCTTCGTTCCAGGGACTATTCAGCGGCATGATCTGCATGGCGGCGACCACGGCGTCGGCCTGAGGCGTGTTGAAAAGCACGGGTTGCGAAACCGAGGGTGGAGGACCCAGGATGCGTCCCTCCTGGTTGACGCGTTCACCGGCGGCGAGGCTGTTGCCGACCAGGAGCAGCGCCAGGGTCGGGGTCCACAGACGTTTAAGTCTGGAGCGCAGAGCGGATCCGGCTAGCACGCGTTGGGAAACGGACAACGAAGCCGCCGTCAGAGAAGGGGGGAGGTGCATAGAAGGGGGGACAGATGAGAACGCACTTTGTTGCAGCATATCGCCTGCCACCACGGCAGCGCGGCTCGGTTGTCAGGGAGTAGTGAATTCCCCGACGGCATCGCGCTTCCGTGCCCCCAAGCCCAGCTTCACGCCCGCTCGGCGGCGGACAAGGCGCGGGAGGGGCGAAGGTAGCTCACCACTATGCCCAAATTGGTTAGTCCGACGACCGCCAGCATCGGGAATTGCAGGAAGAGGGCACCCGCCACGCACGCCAGATTCAAGGCGACGGCGGTATCGCGGCCCGCTTTTTGATGCTCGACACTTGCCATGCCCATCATTCGAAGCAGGACGCACCTCTCCAAATCAGGCTGGCGCAGGAGGACGGCGGCGGCGACAGGAAAGATTTCGTCCTCCGGGGTGGCGAGGGCAACCGCGACAATTGCCCGTGCGGCCACCGGCGCGTCGGCTCCACCACAGTCGCCAAAGTACACCACCTTGCGTCCAAAAACTGGCGCTGGGCAATGAACCCGGTTTTTTCAACGGCACTCTGCCCGCCAGGGACCATGTCGGCTCCCACCTCCTCCGCCAAACGCGCGATCTCATCGGACGGGCGATGGGAAATCACGATCACCTCCCGGACGCCCAGCCAGCGCAACCGGTCGCCGATGCTTTCCACGGGCTCCGCGACGCGCCGACAGGGAATCACACTTTCATCGATGACAAAACAGTCCGCCTCCGCGATGCGCGCCAGTGCTTCGGACGAGGCAAAAAGCAGGCCCAGAACACCCGCTTGCAGCGTGATCGCCAACTCCCCGAGTTCGACGGAAAGGGCCGGTCCCGTCAGGTAATCGGGACGCGCCACGGATTTCGCCATCGAGAGGCCGCCGAGCGAGGGTGGATGCCATTAGATGTAACCCCCGGGGTGATTAGTTTGCAGAAAACACTGGTCTGTCAATGTCAAGCTCAACATTTTAGCAATAATTTTACAATTGCCATCCATTCCCAGCAATATCATGGTGGGTCGCGAACCGGATTGAGGTGAATGAAGGAAAAAAGTTGACGAGTTTCCAATCAGCCAGTCGCTTAGCGCCGCTCGTCGCCAAGCGCTGGAACGGTTGATCGCGCGCAACGCCGGCCGCAGCCCCTGGCCCATCACGTACCGTTGGGCTGAAGTCGGCGACCGGCTGGAGGTGACCACAAAACCAGTGGAATGGGAGCTGGTTTTCCATCCCGACAAGCTGGAGGTATTCGGGCGCGGCCCGTTGTGGGCGCGACTGCTCTTCACCCGGAAGAAGCGGGAGCTTTTGCATGAGGGCATCGCAGCCGCACTCTCGGAACTCGGGTTTACACCGTCGCCGAAGGAAGCGCGCTCGAAAATGTCCGGTTGATCGCAATTCTGGTGACCGGGGTCGACCGCCGAAGTGTCGGTCGAGCCACCGCGCCGCCTGGCGCGTGTCCGCCTCCGCTGTGTTGCGGACAACAACTCGCGCCGCGGCTTCCGTGAAGCACGCCGCCGGAATTCCTGTTCTTGCTTTTGCTGCCCGCCCGCTAAAGATGAGGGACGCAACCCCCGACTTCCGACCTGAAGTGGGAGACTCCTGTTTCCGACTTTTACTTCCTCCGATGCGTTGGTTCACACACAATTGGGCTGATCTGTTGCCGGCGCCTTCT
The DNA here is from genome assembly GCA_963795895.1 of uncultured bacterium. Taxonomy (GTDB): domain Bacteria; phylum Verrucomicrobiota; class Verrucomicrobiia; order Chthoniobacterales; family SZAS-18; genus CAWCJJ01. The sequence continues at coordinate 1,663 of CAWCJJ010000029.1, read as the reverse complement.
TTTTACGTGGCGGCGGTGGTCATCGCGGTGGTCTGCGGCTGTATCGTGGGAGTGGAACGCGAGCGAAAGCAGAAGCCCGTGGGGTTTCGCACCCTGGCGCTCGTCAGCTTGGGCTCGGCCGTGTTTACCATGATCTCGCTGTCACTCAAAAACACTCCGCCCATCGCCGCCCAGATCGTCTCGGGAATCGGTTTTCTGGGAGCGGGTGTGAGTTTCTCCGCGGCCCGTACGGCATCACGGGTCTGACAAGCGCGGCGACCATCTGGGCCATGGCCGCGGTGGGCATGACCGTGGGGATCGGGTACGCGGGCACGGGGTTGCTGCTGAGCATTTTCATCGTGGCGTCCATGAACGCCGCCAGCTTGTTTGAAAACCGGTACATCGGCCCCTGCCGTTACCGCTGGGCCGAGTTGAGCTACCGGGTGGACAAGGGCAAGAGCCTCGTCAAAATCCAGGAAGTGCTCGACGAGTACCGCGTCCTCTCGAAAGATCGCGTCGAGTCGCCGAACAGCGACGGGGTGGAAGTTGGCGAACTGCGACTGCATTATTGCGACGCACACCGGCACCACCGCGAGTTTCTTGTGCGTTTGGCGGAACTGGGCGGTGTGGAGGGAATCCGACGGGAACCGTTTGCCGATGTGGGAACAACCCACTGATACTCATCATCGGGGTTTTCACCTGCCCGCTCCGCACCCGACGCCCATGTGATCTCCAGGTTGCTTTCGCCTGATCACAGTAGGGCGGGGTCGAGTGGCTACCGTACCGGGAACAGGTCGAATAAGCGCCCGGAAAACACCCCTGAACGCCAACAACTTTGAACTGGCGGTTGTGGGATTGTCATTTCTTGACCTCTACAAAAAAAGGGGATCACCTTCTAAAGAAAGGGCCTAGCCGGCAGACGGGCTCGAACCGACGACCTGCTGATTACAAATCAGCTGCTCTACCAACTGAGCTATACCGGCAAAGAAACTTGTCTGAAACGAGGCCAGCGAGACTTGAAGACATTACAATAAGCCAACCCTTTCGCACCCCGAAAAATAACGCCGCCGCGGCGCAACTCGAGGGAAATTACCGGCGGCGAGAGACGGCCTGTTTTGCATGGACGCATTCCGCCGGGGCTGCGCTGCTCTGCCGGTGATCCGCAACCCAGCAAGCTTGTTCATGGATTACGTCTCACAAAACCGAATTTCACGGGCTTGAAGCATTTTTCACCCGTGTTTGGTGCCTGAACCCGCAACCTCCGCCGCTCCGTTGATGTCACGCCGCATTCTGAAATTTGCTGCGGGTAGGGGATCCAAACCGCCGGGGCCACGCTTATGTGGCTGCCTCGCCGACTCCCTCAAGACAAAATGCCCAGAGGACGGCGGCGTTCGCATTGCTGCTGACGCCTGAAGGGTTTTGCTACTGTGGCGTGGTCTCGCGAGGAGCGAAATTTCCCCGAAAAGCTCCTTGGAACCTCGTTCGCCAACTCTTGGTAAGTCTCCGCCGGGGCGGTTGGGTAGCCTGTGTAAGTCTGCACTCCATAGGGTCGTCCAAAAGGGTCCACCCCGCCGGTGGATCGCAGCCGCGAGTCCGCCGGACAGACGGCAACGAGGCTGCCGGGAGCACGGCCTCGCCTGATTGACAATGATGGTCATTGCCGTAGAAGCAAACGCAACGCAGG
>CAWCJJ010000028.1:0-7032 GCA_963795895.1 uncultured bacterium | reverse complement strand
TCCGCTCGCGCGAGGCCGATTTCCACGGCCCTCTCTGGTGCCCGGTCGGCCATCCGCGCGGCACCGCGCACGGCGCCGGTGTCGATGACGTTCCAATCATACCGGGTGCCCGGCGCAAAAAGCTCGGTCGTGCGAACGCTGATCACCCTCCCGCAGGGCGTTCGGCCGATCAGCTGCGGCTGAAACTCTGCGGGATCAGAAGTCGCCATTCACGTACAACCTCGCACGACCGGGTAATAACACGGACCGGGCGATGAGAGCGTCCTCGCGAAAGCTTTTCACCATCACCCGCAAACGCCTTTTTTCAAGATCCGGCCGCCGCGTGAGCGCCCGCTCCGTTGCCGCCTTGGGCGGGTCGAAGCGAATGACGCTCCATCGTCAGAGGGTCCCGGCCAGATGAACGTTCGCCACGAGGTCGCTCCGCACCGGTGGCGCGTTGGTCGCGCCCCATCCGCCGCGAGTAGAGCCGTGAGCGAGGTCACCGGTAACCGTCGCGCGAGGAGTTGATTAACAGGCGCGAATTCGATTGCTTGCACCTGGGCTTGCAGCAGGTTCCTGGCGGGGAGTCAGCCCGGCGTTGACCACGAGTTTCCACGCTTTTGATGGGTTCGCCGCGTAGGGTTGAGCGAAGTGGTCCCCAGAGCCAGGTCGCCGTTCTCCCGTTGGTAAAGCGCCTGAGTTAAAGAGCGCCCGCGCGCCGCGTAGCATCTAATGCTGGAGAGCCGTCGCGTGGAGTAGTTTTTGTAACGCGGTCGCTGTTTCGAGGTTCGCCACTCCGCCAGGAAGCCGGAATAGCCAGCGTCGAAGATCGGTTGCGACAACGCCTCGCTGCCGATAAGCGATGTACTTGCGAAGGCCGCTTCTGGACGACAACTTACGGTCCGGGTTTATTCCCCCCGCCGCTCCTTCCACCAGGCTGGATGATCGTTTTTTGAGGCGCTATCCTGCCGCGACCCTGCTGCCCGAGGATGCCGGAGATCGCCAGCGAAGGCAGCGCGCGCGAGCGCAGCGTCAGCCGGGTCCCGGCTGCCCGTTCGAGTTCGCGCGTCTGCTGGACGACGGACGGGATTATGCAACGCGGTCTCGCGCAAGCAGTCTTCCAGCGTGAGCGTCTCGGCCTGCGCGACGCCGGCGACGGGGATCGACAGCACGCCGCGCTCACCAGCCAGCACCCTCGCCGTGCGGCCGCCACCTAGGCGCGTGCGGAGTCGTCGCTCGCGCTGCCCGTCCGTTCACATATGGGCCCCGGGGATTCATCACTTAAGAGGAACCGCGGCTCGCCGAGCAGCCGGCGGAACGGGCGCGGGAACTCGGCCGGCCGCCCCTCGCCCATGGCGCGTTCCAGGCGCGCCACGGCGACGTTGCCCGCGAGCCGGCCGGAAAGCTCCGTGGATTCCGCGCGGGTCAGGTCCACCCGGCTTTGCAGCACATCCAGTTGCGACGCCAGGCCGGCCGCCAGATTGTTCTGGGTCACCTCCAGAGTTTCCTTTGCCAGCCGGATGTTCTCGCCTGCGGACGCAAGGTCGCCTCGGCGGACCGCAACTGGTAATAAGCCGTCCGCACTTCCGACTCGACCTGCTGCCGCGCCGCCGTGAGCGCCGCCGCCGCCGCCCCCGATCCGCGCCCGGGTCGCGCGGACCCGGCCCAGGTGGCGAAGCCGTCGAAAATCTGCCAGGTCGCGCTCAGCCCGATGGTGTAGCCGTTGAAGTAGTCGTTCTGCGCGAGCGTGCTGGTTTCACTGTAAACATCGTAGGCGGCGAACGCGTCCAGGCGCGGCCGGGTGGTGCTCTTGTCCGCCGTGATCTGCCGGTTGAGCGCATCCAACTCCAACCGGCGGGCGAAAATCTCGGGCCGCTGGTTTTCGGCGCGGCGCAGACAATCGTCGAGTGAATACCGCATCGCGCGATAAGTCAGCACGCCGCGCAAACGGAAGGGCGGAGAGGACGCCCCCTCCGGGTAAGGCACCGCCAGAGCCTGCGCCAGGAGGATGTAGGCGGACCGCACGGCGAAGCGGGCGTCGTTGAGAACGGGTTGTTCGTTGGCCAGAGCCACCAGGGCGCGGTTGACGTTGATCTGGCTGACGCTGCCTGCCGCGAGCCGGTCCCGCTGATCCTTGAGTTGCGTGCCCAGCAAATCGAGCGCCTGCTCGGCCACGCCGATGGCCCCCTCGGCGTAAAGCGTCTGGTAAAAAGAACTGCGTACCAGCAGGATGGTCGTTTCCAACTGCGCCTGGTAGTCCAGCGCGGCGGCACGCTCCGCGAGAAGCGCCGCCGCGATCCGCGCCCGCACGGCGCCGGCGGAATACAGATTCTGAGTCAGCCGCACGTCCACGTTGTAATCGTCCGTACGCCGGGTGACGTCCACGTTCCCCTGACTGGCAAGTCCCTGTTCGCGCCGTTGGTAATACCCGCTGCTGGCCAGGGAGGGATAAATCCCGGCGCGCGCGACGGTGACACCAGCCCGCGCGGCCTCCAGCCGTTTCAAATAAGTGAGGACGTCCGGGTTTTGTTTGATCGCGAGGGCGACGCAATCCTCCAACGAGTAAACCGGGCGGCCCGTGGGCGGGTTCTCCCCGGCGGAGGAAGGGAGGGGGTTCGAAACGATGTAACCCGCGCTTAAGATGCACCAAACGAGCGCGTTGCCTTGCAAGCGGAGGCGCGGTGCGGAAAAGAGGCGGGCGAGGAGAGGCGGCATTTCGGAAGGAAGCGCGCTAGTCACCGCGCGGCACCTTCCTTTACGGGATGGTCCGCCCCCGGCCAAGGAAAAAATCGTCGGGGAATAACCGGATTCGAGGCCGCGCCCGAAGATTGCGGGTTGACGGCTGCCGGGGGTTTCCATTAAGAAACGGGGCGACCAATGTTCAAAGTGCCGCTTTTCACGGACCGCAGCAAGCCTATTGCCGAACGCTGCCGGACCGATCCCAACACCCGTCTCCGGCTTAAATACGCCCCGTACTACCACGTCGTGGAGGAAGCGGACGGACTCGATATCGTCATTCGCGGACAGCGCATGACGATGATGTGTTCCAACGAATACCTCGGTTTGAGCAATCATCCCGAGGTGCGCGCCGCCGCCAAAGCCGCCGTGGACCGCTGGGGGACCAGCCCGTGCGGCTCGCGCCTGGCGAACGGTTCGCGCGGGTACCACATCGAGTTGGAGGAGGAATTGGCCGCGTTTCTCGGCAAGGAGGCCTGTCACGTGTCGGTCGCCGGCTACATGGCGTGCGTTTCCAGTCTTTCCAGTCTCGCGCAACGCGAGGACGCCCTGATCGTGGACAAAAGCATCCACGCCTCCCTGTGGGACGGTGTGCGCCTCAGCGGGGCGGAGGTGGAGCGTTTCACCCACGAGGACATGCGCAGCCTGCGCGCGTTGCTCGCCCAACTCGATCCCGGCCAACCCAAGATCATCGCGGTGGACGGGGTGTATTCCATGGAGGGGCACATTGCTTCCCTGCCGGAAATCGCCCGTCTCGCGAGCGAACACGACGCTTTTCTCGTCGTGGACGATTGCCACGGCTTCGGCGTGTTGGGACGCGACGGACGCGGTGTTTGCGATCATTTTGGGTTGACCGAGCAGGTGGACCTCATCTGCGGCAGCTTCTCCAAATCGCTCGCCAGCACGGGCGGCTTCCTGGCGGGTGACCGGGCGACGATCGAGTTTCTGCGGTCCACTAGTCGGCAGATCATTTTCAGCGCGGCCATCACCCCGTCGGCATCGGCGTCGGCCCTGGCGAGTTTGCGCGTGATGCAGCGCGAACCCGAACACCGGGAGCGGCTCTGGTCGAACACCCATTACCTGCAAAACATCCTGCGCGGGTTGGGCTTGGACTTTTGGCAAAGCCCCACCCCCGCGATCCCGATTGTGATCGGCGACAAGGAGAAGTGTTACTACATCTGGAAGTCACTCCAGGAGCAGGGCTTTTTTACCGTGATGTCCATTTCCCCGGGGGTGCCAGTGGGCAAGGATCTCGATCCGCACCGCGGTGAGTTCACTCCATACGAAGGAAATGCTGGATCGTTTTGGCGACGCGCTGAAGGTTGCGATCAAGAAGGCGGGATACCGTCCGCTGATGGCGGTGGCCTGAGTGGGCGGAGTCGATGCGCCGGGGCTACTTTAGAATCGCGAGAAGCCGCTTAAACGTTTCGCCTTCGGCTCGGCCCAGGAGTTCCCAAGCCACCGTTTCCACGCTGGTCACCCGTCGCGCGCAGTGCTCGCGCATTTCGTGCAAGGCCAGCGTGTGGTCCGTCGGCGAACGGGAACCGACGGCGTCCGCCAGCAGGTACACCGCGTGGCCGCGTTCGTGCAGGTCGTACACGGTTTGACGGACGCAGACGTGGGTTTCGATGCCGGCGATCAACAGGGTCCGGGGAAGTTCGTCCTGCTTAAACGAGGGCGCGGCGGAAATCTCCTGTTTCACCCGGGCGGGTTCGGCGTCTTCCCCGAGCGCGTCCATGATCGGGGGGACGGTGCGGCCCAGTTTGTCGGGCGCTTGTTCGGTGTGGAGCAGCGGGATGCCGAACAATCGCGCGACACGCGCGGCGTGAACGATCTTTCGCACGAGCGCGTCCGATCCATCGATCACGGGGATAAGTCGTTGCTGAACGTCGATGATCAACAAAGCGGTTTGCGCGGGGTCTATTCGCCAGCTCATAGTGGGCGCAGTGTAAAGCCGGGTTTGACCTGCGGCGCGTGTTTTTTCGACTCCAAACAAGCTCCGCGCACGAAGACTATCTGATCCTATGAACAAAATCCCGCCTTCCCACCCTTCCATCCCCGAGCCGGACAGCCTTACCAGCGAGAAAGAACCCATCCGCAAAGCCCAGGAGGAGTATTTGGACGACCAGGCCGGTCCGTCCATGGATAAAAGCGAGTACGAGCGCTGGGCGGGCAAAGCCCCGCGCAACCCGCGCGCGAGGGGGAAGGCGAGCGTCCGACGGCATTCCTGAGGGTAAGGTGCTTCGGGCGGACCGCGACCAGACACGCTTCCATTGATGGATAAACCCGAGTGGATTCTTTACGTGAAAACGCGCTGCCCCTGGTGCGTGCAAGCCCGTCAACTACCTGCGCGCGCGCAATTTCGCGTTTACCGAGGTCGATGTGTCGCGGGACAAGGCCGGCTTATGATTTGATGCGGGAAGATTTCCGGCCAGTCCTACACGCCGACCCTGACAGTCGGCAGTTTGCTACTGGCCGATTTTGGGACGGATGAACTCGAGGCGTTTTTGAAGGAGCACAACCTCAAGCCGTAAGGCGGCCACCGGTCGCGCGCCCACGCGCAAGCCCGCAGTTTGCGGTCGAGATCGAGCTTGAGCGCAAGCAGTCGGTCACGCGCCTACGCTCTAGCCCCGGAGGGGCGGCAGTCTTCTTAGCCCCGGACTTTAGTCCGGGGGAGTCCAGCAAAAACAAAGCCAAATCCCGCAGGGACGAAAGACTCGCTCCTTCCTCTACAACTGCGCCTCTTAAAGAAGCGACGGGTCTTTCGTCCCTCCGGGACTAGCCTGCTTATGTATTGGGTTCCCAGCACTAAAGTGCTGGGCTGGAGGACTCTCGCCTCCGGGCTGAAGCCCGCGCGACTCGCTGAGAGACCGCTGCCCTGCGGGGTTGAAGACGCGGAAAAGGAACCCTATCACCCATTCACATCGATGATTTGCCATCCGCGACGATGGAAAAAAGAGTCTCAGGCGGATCTTCGCCGGGGCGTGCGACGGCCCGTTTGCCGGCCAGGATGCGCTCGAAACGCGGGTTCACATGCGCGTAAAACGGGTACTCCACGTCACCCGTTTCCGCGGGCTGGTAGCGCCAGTGCTTGTAACTCCACAGCCAGAGGTCCGGCCGCTCGCGGATCATTGGTTCGTACTGGTCCCAGCAAGCCTGCGCGATTCGCTGATGCGACGTGCCCGGCGGGAAATTCGAGCGCCGGATGCGCGTGGATCGTGCAGGTGCCGTCGGGGTGGGGGGTATTGGTCAGGGGGACGATGGGGATGCCGGTGCGCTCGTGCAGAAGCGCGTGAAGGATCGTCACATGCATCTTACGTCCAAATGCCCGGATGATCGCGCCGGGAAATTTCACGTTTAGCGCCAGATCGACCCAGCATCCCGACACCGCCGTTGCGCCGGACGGCGCGCAGCAACTTCAGCATCGACTGGCCCTGCCCGATCAACGTGTGCCCCGAATGCCCCCGCGCGGCGCGGAAAACCGTTTCCAAAGCCGGATTCTTGAAATCCAGTGCCACGATCCAGACGGGCAATCCGCTGAAGCCCACCGCCAGGCTCACCCACTCGTAGCTGCCGTAATGTTGCACCACCAGAATAACGCCCCCGTGCTCATCCCGCAACGCGCGCACCTTCTTCGACGCCTTCCACTTTCATGTGGTGATGGAAGGTTTTGCTCGTCAACCTCCGCGCCCAGAACAGGTCGAGCATCGCCCGGGCAAAGTTCTGGAAGGAAGCCCGCGCGATCCGGACCCGTTCATCGGCGGAGTACGTGTCGCCGAGGGTCAGCCGTAGATTTTCCAGGGCCACCGCGCGGTTTTTTCCGTCCAAGCTGATAGTACAAAGCATCCGAGTGTCCGCGCGAGCGTCAGACAGGCTCGGCGCGGCAGGCGCGGGATGAACGCCGCAAGCGTTTTACAGGCAATGTACTCCAGTCGGTATCGAACCTGCTTCCAGTGAAAATTCATCCGTAGCAACCACTGCAACCGAATCCGCCAGATGCACAAGGAAAAGTTACTTGAGATTGCCCGCGAAATCCTCAGCCAGCCGACCGCGCCCTTCCACGAGGCCGAACGTTCGCGAGGCCATCGTTTCCTTGCTCAAGCCGTAGCGCGGGCATCCGGTTGCGGGTGGATGCATTCGGCAACCTGATCGCCCACTACCAGGGTGGGGGAGAGCGACGATCCGATGCCGCCCCGCGCTACGCATTCTGCGCCCACATGGACCATCCGGGTTGGGTGCGTCCCGCTGATCCCGCCGCTTTGGCGAACCCGGGTCGGCAGATCGGGGCGAAAGTGACCAGGCCCGCGCGGCGGTGGA
>CAWCJJ010000027.1:0-116424 GCA_963795895.1 uncultured bacterium | reverse complement strand
CCGGTGAGAGCGGTGTCGCTGGCGCTCAGTTGCAGCACGTAGGTTCCCGCGAGGGAGAAGCTCGCGCTCGTCTGCGGAGCCGCCGCGTTGGCGAAGGTGACGGTGCCCGGGCCGCTGAGCTTGCTCCACCCGGAGGTGACCGCGGCACCGGCGGGCAACCCGTCGTCCGTCACGGTGCCCGCCAGGGTGGCCGCCGCCGGCAGGTTGATGCTCTGGTTGGCTCCCGCCGCGACCACCGGGGCCTGGTTGGCGACGAGCACCGTGACCTGCACGTCACTGGTGGCGGCGAGCGCGCCGTCGTTGGCGGTGAGGCGCAGCAGGTAGGCGCCCGGCTTGTCGAAAGCCACGCTGGTGGCGGCGCTGGCCGGGGCGGCGAACGTGGCCGTGCCCGGCCCGCCGACCTGGCTCCAGCCGATGGTGAGGTGTGCCGGGGCGGGCAACCCGTCGTCCGTGGCCGTGCCCGCCAGGGTGGCGGTGGCCGGCAGGCGGACGGTCTGCGCCGCGCCCGCGCCAACCTGCGGCGGCTGGTTCCGGGCGATCACCGTGATGGTGACGCTCGCGCTGCCGGTGAGCGCCGTGTCGCTGGCGCCGAGTTGCAGCACGTAGGTGCCGGCGGCGGAAAAGCTCGCGGTCGTCTGCGGCAAAGCGGGGTTGGCAAACGCCACGGCGCCCGGGCCGCTCAGCTTGGTCCAGGCGCTGGTCACCTTCGCTCCCGCCGGCAGGCCGTCGTCCGTCACCGTACCGCCAGATTCACGTTCGCCGGCAGGGTGACGGCCTGCGCGGGGCCGGCGGAGACCACCGGCGCCTGGTTGGGGGCCACACCCGCCGTGAGCACGCCACCCGAGTTGACGATCAGCCGGTCGCAAAACGCCGTGCCCGCCAGCCGCCCGTTGACGTTGACCGTGCCCGCGGGCGCGCGCACCGCCCCGTAAAGCACGCTGCCGCTGTTGAGGGTTACGCCGGCGGCGCCCGCGACGTTGAGCTGGAGCCACGCCTGGTTGGCCGCGCTGCCCACCACCGCCGCGTTGCTGTTGACGCTCGACCTGCCCGGCGACGTTGAGGATGACTGGGCCCACCACCGTCAGGCGGCTGTTGGAGTTGAGCGTGAGCGCCTGGAGGTTGTACACGCTGGGCGTGGCGGCCCCGGCAACGCCGAAAACAAAGCCCGTGTTGTCGTTGTTGCTCGCGTTGAAGGTCCCGTAGGTGCCCGCCGGCACGGCGACGCTCCCCGCCCCCGAGTTGAGGGTCAGGTCCTTGACGGTGGCCCAGTTGCCGACCACGGCGGCGTCGGCGGGGCTGTTGAGGTTGAGCTGGCGGGTGCCGGCCGGCGCGGGCGGGTTGGGCACCGCCGCGAGCGCGACCGGGTCGGTGCGCCTGACCAGGTAGCGCATCTGCGCCCCGGCGTTGACGTTGATCGGGTAGCCCGAGGGGCTGGCGGAACCCGCGCCGCTCTGCTGGCCGCTCCAGTTGGGCGCGCCGTTGAGCTGGACCGTGGGCGTGCCCGGAACCAGGAAGTCGCCCAGGAGCACCGCGCCGCCGTTGAAGTTGACGCCCTCGCCGGCGAGTTGCTGGCAACTTCCCTCGATGCGCCCGTTGTTCTGCAACGCGTGGCGGGTGATCGCCAGGGTCGGCGGCGAGGCTCCCCCGCCCTGCGCGCAAAGCCGGGCGCCGCCGCCCAGGAGGAGCGCGGACAGGCAGATACATACGGTGGCGAGGCGAGGCGGGAGGGGCGCGGAATTCATGGGCGGTAGAAAGGAGCAAGCCGATGAACAAGCAGCCTCGCGAAACACCCTGCCGGTGCCGGCGCACTCCGGTCGATGTTATTCGTAAAATCTTTTCTCCGAAGGATTTTTCACACCGCTTCCATCACCGGATCGGTGGGATTAGTCACCGACCTTTGGAAGAGTGACGCCACTACGTGGCTTTGAACCTTTTGGTGGTGGTTTCCGTGGCCTCGCGGACTCGACCACGGCTACTCACCTTGCGTTTGACTCCACTCCGTGGCTACAGAGGCTGCATCCGTCTGTCACATCCTTCTTCACAACCCACAACCCACATCCCACATCCCTTGGCCTCGCGGACTTAACCACGGCTACGCCAGTTGCCGCCGCTCGGTGGCTGGTAATTTTCAAACAAGTCCGTCTCGATTGGTTGCTCAGCGCAGCACCCAGTGCGAACGCACTCAGTTGAACTGCAAAGGATCCGGCGGATCAATCCTCACGGGAGGAGCGGGGTTCTCCGGGGCGGGCGCCACGGGTACCGCGCGCCGCACCTCCGCTTCCACCGCGACGGGTGGCACGGGACGACTGCGCGGGTTTGCCCCCGCATCCGGCGCTTTGTCGGGCGGGGCTGGATCGACCCCGCTCGTCGGCGGCAGATCGGGCGCGGGCTCAATGATGGGTTGCACCGTGCCGTACGGGTCCTTGTCCACGATCCCCACCACGGTCGGACTTTTGATGGTGACCAGCTTCGCCGGCTCGGTGCTGGCGACCGGGACCGCGCGCAACGGCACCGCCGCCTTCGCGCCGTTAGCCCCTCGCCCCGTTCGCGGCGAGTTGGGTTTGTTGCTGTTGCAGCCTGACGAGGCGGGCCGTCGCCGCCAGAGCCGCGCTGCTGCGTCCCCCGCCATGCACCGGACAGGGAATCTGCGGCATCTGGGCGGGGGTGGCGTAGGTCGTGAAAACCGTGCGGCGCTGCTCGCCGTTGATCGTCTCAAAACAACGGTTCGTAGCCAGTTCGCCCGATTCGGCGCAGACATCCACCTTCTTGAGTCCGCGCGGCACGGCGATTTCCTTCGGCGGCGTGAGCGCGGCGGCGGCGTTCATGATCTGCACCCAAACCGGCAACGCCAGTTCGCTGCCGAACGCACCACGGTAAATCGGCGTCGGCTTGTCGAAGCCCGTCCACACCACACTGGTCACCTCGCTGTCGTACCCGGCGAAAAACGCGTCGGCGAAATTAAACGACGTGCCCGATTTTCCCGCCATCAGCGAACTCTTCAACCCAAACCGGCTGGTCGCCGCCGACGCCGGACCTGTCCTCATGTTCTCCACCAGCGCGCTGTGGACCTGGTAAGCGGGTCCCTCGTCCACGGCCCGGGCGCGCGCGCCGGGTTTCGCCTGGTAGAGAATTTGCCCGTCGGCGTCCTCGATCCGTGACAGCAGGAACGGAGCGGCGGCCCGCCAACCGCCGTTGGGGAAACTCGAGTAGGCCAGCGCGAGTTCGGAGAGCGTCACCTCGCTTCCGCCCAGGAACGTCGCCGGGAACTCGCGCAACGGCGAGTTGATGCCCGCGCGTTTGGCGAGTTCGAGCACGTCCTTGAGTCCCGTTTCGTTGCCGACGCGCACCGTGGCGGCGTTCTTCCCCTTGGTCAGCGCCAGCGCGGCGGGGATCGGTCCCTCGTAGTGGTTGCCCGCGCGTTCCACGCCCCACTCGCCCAAAATACCGGTCTGACCCCCGACCATCACCTGCCGGTTGTCCATGACCTGATCCAAGAACAACCGTCCGGGGAAAATACCCTTCTGGTACGCCGCGGCGTACACGAACGGGGTGAACGCCGTGCCCGCCGGACGCCGCGCCTTGGCGTTGGTCGCCCGGTTAAATTCGCTATGCTTGAAATCGCGTCCGCCCACCAGGCTCAGGATGGCGCCGTCCGCGTTGTTGAGCACGATCACCGCGCCTTGCAGATAATCCGGCGAGGCCACGGCGGTATGGATGTTAATCGCGGATGCCTTGGGGTCCGCCGCCAACTGCGCCGCCGCTTTTTTCTCCTCGTCGCGGTAAAGGTCGCTGTACTGCGCGTACGTTTGATGGTTCTGAAAAGCGGGCTGACGCTCGATCTCGTCCAATTGCGCGCGCAACGATTCCTCCGCCGTTTTCTGGAGACGGGCGTCGATGGTGGTGTAGATTTTGAGTCCGTCGCCAATCGCGCGGTCTAACCCGACCTGCGCGATGACCTGTTGCCGGATGGCTTCCATCGCGTAGCTGTCGCTGCTGGCCAGCACGCGCGGTTTGACGGTCATCGGCTCGTCCACCGCCACCTGATACTGTTCGCGGTTGATGTAGCCCTCTTCCTGCATCCGGCCCAGGACGAAGTTGCGGGCACCCTTCGCGGCGGCGGGGTCGTGCCACGGGGAAAGGTTGTTCGGGCTCTTGATCAACCCGGCCAGCGTGGCCGCCTCGGGCAGGGTCAGTTCGCGGGCCGAGTGTCCGAAGTAGCCTTTCGACGCCGCCTCGATCCCGTACAAACCGCTCCCCAGGTAGATGCGGTTCAGGTAATACTCCATGATCTGGTCCTTGGTCAGCGTCTCCTCGATGCGCTTGGCGACGTAGATTTCGAGGATTTTACGAGTAAACGTGCGACCCTTGAGCGGGAACGTGTTGCGCGCGAGCTGCTGCGTGATGGTGCTGGCGCCCTGCCGGATGCGGCTCGAGCGCAGGTTCTTGAGGGCGGCGCGCACGATGCCGCGGTAGTCGCTGCCGTTGTGGGTGTAAAACCGGTTGTCCTCGGCGGACACGACGGCGTGCTGCAAATCCGAGGGCATCTGCGCGATGGGCACGGGTTCGCGTTTTTGTTCGTAAATATAACCAAACGTCGTGTTGTGGCGGTCGAATATGGTGCTCGCGCTCTCCATTTTCCCCAATTCCGACATGTCGAACGAAGCCGTCTTGTCCATCATTTGCAGATGAAGCGTGTACGCGGCGATGCTCCCGACGATGGCGCAGATCAGGAGCGCGATGAGCAGGCCGAAGAACCAGCGCCGCCGGTAGAACGGGGGGCGGTGGGGGAGGTTCCGCGTGGCGCGGGAGGTTCGCAACGGAGCGGCGCGCATCGGCAAGTCCTTCCACGAAACGCCCGGGGGCGCAAATTCTTTATTCCGGCCCGCGCGACCCTTGGCGGTTGCCGACCGCCCGGTTTCCTTTAGGCTAGGCAACCCATCCGTAATTTATGGAGCAACCCAACGGCGTCCCGGCACTGGCCGCTTTCCTCAAACGCCAGATCGGCAACCATGGACCGGTCACCTTCAAGTGGTTCATGCAGCAGGTGCTGTATCACCCCGAGATGGGTTATTACGGCTCCGGGCGGGCGCGGATCGGCCGGCGCGGGGATTTCTACACCAGTGTGAGCGTCAGCCGTATTTTCGGTGAGTTGCTGGCCAAGCAGTTCGAGGAGATGTGGCTGCGCATGAACTCGCCCGTGAGCTTCGCCGTGGTCGAGGAGGGGGCGCACCAGGGGCAATTCGCCCACGACGCGCTGACGTGGATGAAGGGTTTCGCGCCCGCGTTCTTCAACGTGACGACATACTGGATCGTCGAGCCGAACCCGCGCCTGCAACAGGAGCAGCAGGCCCGGCTCAGCGCCTGGCCGCGCAATAAAATCCGCTGGTGCCAGAGCCTGGCCGACATGGAGGCCGGCTCGCTCTGCGGCGTCCACTTTTCCAACGAACTGCTCGACGCGTTCTCCGTTCATTTGGTTACTTCGACGGACGGCGGTCCGTGGGAGGAGAATTTTGTGGATGTCAGCCGCGAGGGTTTCAAGCTGGTTTACGGACCACCTTCCAACAACCAGTTGCGGGCGCACCTGGAGAAATTGCCGCGTTATCCGGCGGTTCCGGGTGCCGCTTCGCCCCGGGTGTACACCACGGAGGTTAATTTGTCGGCCCTGCGGTGGATTGAGGATATTTCCAAAGTGTTGAGCAACGGGTACGTGTTGCTGGCGGATTACGGGTATCCCCAGGACGTGTACTATTCGCCGGAGCGGACCACGGGCACGTTGATGACGTACCAGGAACACGAACCGAACCCCGACCCCTTGTTGGGCGTGGGTGAGCGCGACATCACGGCGCACGTCGATTTCACGAGTTTGGCGGAACGGGCGGAGGCAAGCGGGCTGCGGCTGACGGGATTTTGCGACCAGCATCATTTTCTGGTCGGGCTGGGTAGGGACGAGTTGTTGAAGATCGAGCGTTCGATCAAGGAGATGACGCCGGAGTTGTTGCATTTCATCCGCAGTTTCAAGACGTTGATGCATCCGTCCACGATGGGGATGGCCTTCAAGTTCATCTGTTTCCAGAAGAATTTGCCTCCGGCGGAGGAGCCGCTGGCGGGTTTCAGCGAGTGCGGGGATGCTCGCGCGGAGTTGGGGTTGGCACCGCTGGCGGACGCGGGGGTGAGTGAGGAGGTTGATCCTTACGCGCCGAATTGACCGGTGACAGGTCGGGAGGTCGGACACGCGTCCAAATATTGGGTGATGGATGTGCGCAGTCCATCGGCCGATGGCACTCCCTTCTAATTCCGGTGTTTATCCGCCAAATCTTTGCTCTGTCGATGCTGGCCAATTACAAATAGCGAGACCAATCCGGTCACCGTCGTGCCGGCGAGAAGTGCGCCGACCATCTCGTGTCCGAGGCAGGACAATGCAGCGCCCATCAGAATACCGGTGAGTCCGATGATGAAGCCGTAATTTTGACCGCGCCAACTCTGCTTTTGCTGGTTGACCACGATCAGCTTCTCCAACTCGATTCGGTGGGAGGATTGGTTCTCAGCCATCTTCAAGATCCGTTCAGCGCCGCCCGGGATCACACTTTCATATTCGAAGAGCTCCTCCGCCGAGGGTAACGGCGCGGAGCGCGTGATGGTGGTTTGCGTCGCGACCACCTCATAGCCCCGCGCGTTTTCCCGTGCCGCCATTCTTCGTTCCTGGCGGGAGGGTTGAGACGCCATGCCGGTTTGGGGTTCAGAGAACCTTGGAACCAAGCTTTTCCCGTTTCATTCGCTCCAATTCGGCCCGGATATCCTGGCCGACTACTGCCCAATCGTTCTCCAGCGCGAGACGGTCGGCCTCCTCGGGTGTGGACGAAAAGTTGTACTGGAAATAATTGCCAGCGATGTTCAGGACCGACCCCATGCCAATCATGAATGTCGAAGTCGCCGCCAAAAACTGGGTTTGGATGTTTTCGTTCATAGGGTAAGTGTTATCCAGTTTAACGCGCTTCCAGTGAATGACAACCCGGCTGGGTTCGGAGCGACTGAAATCGCCCTTCGGCAAAATCACAGGACAAGTAGGGACTTGCCAGCGCGCGATTCAGGACGTTGGGTGCGTTTAACGTCCATTATATCCGGCGAAATTCGCCCGTCGCACATGAAAAAGACCATCTTGCCCATTTTACTGCTGCTCTTGCGCATCGCCGCCCGCGGCCAGACACCCGCCGCACGGCAGACGGACGAAGTGCCTGCCATCGTGGTCTCTCCGGGGGTCATCCTCAAAGAGTTGACCGGGCGCAACGCGGAAGGTTCCGCGAAGAGCGAGCGGAACAGCGTGGCGTTTTTCCACCTCGAACCCGGACGCGCCAGCGCGTGGAGTTTCAACAAACTTGGCGAGGAATCGTTCTTCATCCTCAAAGGCCACGGCGAAATCTGGACGGGTGGTCACGCTCAAGCGGTGAGTCCGGGTTCTTTCGTCCTTGTCCCGCCTAGCGTTGTGCGGTCGGTCCGGGCGAATCGGGACGAGGCGCTGGAGTTCTACGCGGTCACCACGCCGGCCTGGAGCCAGGAGGATGATGTTCTGACAACGGCACCGGAGGGCGCTCCGAAATAGTGGGGAATTTTGCTTCTTCTCCTCTATCCAACGCCATGAATGGTGTCGAGAAAGCGCGCATCCCTGTGATACGCCGTGGTTTTCCTGGTGCAGGGTAGGGGGAGCCATGACCGTGAAAACGTTGGATTTTCTCCGGCTTCGCCAGTATCAGTACAAGGTAGTTGCCGCTATCCAGAGCCAAAGTGGCGAAATGGCAGACGCGCCAGATTTAGGATTGTGTCTTTGACGGTTCTTTCGCGTCGCTTGGCGTGCCTTCAAGATTCGCTTCTCCCTGTGGGAGCGGTCTTTATGATGCAACCCCCTGAAAACAGGCCGGGTCCAGCCGGTGCCCCGGTGTAGCACGGGATGTAGCACGGCAAACTTGAAGTCTGTCGCCGCGCCTCAAGAATCTTGGATCCCTAACGTGATCCGGCGCGCCGGTGTCACCCATGGAAGACAAATCCCCGTAAACGTGCGGTCCCTGCTTTGGGACCGCACCTAAGACGGTCTCAGGGAGGAACCGTCTAACCCACGCGAAAGAATTCCGCGTGGGAGGCAGATTCTCAGCAGCCTTGAAGTATTTAACACTGCAAATAACACTGTAACAACTTCCGGGTGCTTGATCGAGGGCTATTCGGAAAGGGGGCCGCTTTGAAAGTGGCCCCATTGGGATGTACCCGCCGCGCCGGGAAACTATGGCAGTGCCGTTTTGAAACGGAGACTGTCACCGGGATGATCATCGCGAGCCGCTGGGAGGCCTGCGTTCAACGCAGACCGGATATAAGCTGGATAACCCTGCGAGGCCGTGGCAGTGGTTTTCGATGATTCTGGCTCAGAGTTCCCCCGCGTCTTCATGGCATGAAACGGTCACATTCTGTATCGCCGTGTTCGGAGCGGGATTAGGCCTCTACAACGCATGGAACGCCAAGCGTGCCCGCCGTGCTCAGTACAGGCAGGAAGCGCCGTACTTCGTGCATCCTGAAATTCTCATCCTTTATCGCGGTCAGATTAGCGATCCGGGATCGTTCACTTATGCGCCAGATTACAAGGCCGTACCCGAAACCTATGAGGACGGCGGGGCGGTCTTGTTTAGAATGACGAACAAGGGAGGCGAAGCGCGGTTGGCCGATGTGACAATTCTCAGTGACTTGCCAGCGCCTCATGCCGAGTACCGGGTATTAAACGATGGAGCACCCTCCATCTGTTTTACCGATACTCGAAGGAACGTCGCGGGAACGCCGAGCGGTTCCGGATCGCCTACGAAACCGTGAGCGGGGTACGGGGTCACCAAACCTTCTCGCACCCTCATGGCTTTGCGGAGGCGACGCGAGTTCGGATCAAGTGACGTCGCCGGGTGGCCGCGCCGGGAGCTGGCGAACATGCGGCACGGGGGCCATCCGGAAACAAATGTGGAAGTTTCCACATTCAACCAGTCAGACGCAGCCGCCAAACTGAACGTGAGCCGTGAGTCAGTCATTCACGCCGTCACCGTCAAGGCCCACGGTGCTCCCGAGCTACAGGAGGACTTCAAGGGTATAGATTGAATCGATGCCCCACACCCACACGCGCGCGGGCAGAGCGCACCGTCGATTGAAACTACGGTGCGCTCGTCAGTCCCCTCAGCGCGCGGGCAGAGCGGAAGGCTAAGGGTACGGTTTCAATCCGCACCCCTTGCCTCACCGCGCGCGGGGGGGGTGTGTTAGATGCGTTTGCAACGTACTGAGAACACTCTTGAGGGATTGATGACGATTTCTTCCTCTTTACGCGACTGGAAAAATGCCCACGCGTCGCGCTTGTAACACCATCCAGTCGTCAACATCGCCGCGCGGTCCTGGGCAGGATACCCGAACATCGCCCTCCTCTCTCCGCGTGAATACTCCCTCGCAAAAAATTCCGCTCTGCTCCTCGAAAGCGTCCACGACAACCCCATCCTGGCCCGCCCCGCCCCGTATCCGCGATAGAGCGTCAGACGCTCTGGCAAGCCAGCCAGTGTTTTTCGCTCGGCGGTGTCCATCAGGTGTTCCCGTCCGACCGGGCGTCCCTCAAAAAGGCTGATCCACGTTGCGCGATCGGGTAGCTTACTTCGATGTTTGACCACACCACGGCCAAAAGTTCCCAATACGTCCTGTTGTCTAGCCGCTCCCTAATCGCAAGAAAAGGTTGCAACCTCTCATGCCCGCCGAACATCCAGATGTAACCAGAATAGTCTCCCGCTTCCAACATCCGCGCGCGGGCGACCTCGGATTGTCGGCGACCTGATCGGACGAGCGCTTGGTCCTCGGCGCTCAAGGAGTCAATGAAATCTTTCATATTCGGCTTCGATGGTAGTACAACGACGCGTCTCTGGACCTGCCAAGACGCCCGGAGTTTTCCTCGCCCGCGATGGTAGTAAAAGCCAGTGGTCATGATCACTGGCGGCTGGTTGCGGATCGTTACTTTCCGCCCGGCGCGTGGATCGGACGCGCGCCGCTCGATGGCGTGGATGGCCGAGCGCGACGTGTCGCACCACGCCGCGATGTCCTCGCATGTCAGGCTCTCCGCCCGGACGCCGCAGGCAGGAGAGCAGCGCCAGGCCCAGGTCGATGCCGCCCGCCGAGTTGCGCCCGAAGCGGTGGGGCTGGTCGCGCTCCATTAACTCCACGCTGCGGCGCATGGCCCGCACACCCGAATGGGTGACGCCCAGCCGCCGCGCCGCCTTGGGCTTGCTCAGGCCCTCGCCCACGAGCCGGTCGAACTCCAGCAGCTTGCCGCGCCGGTCGCTCAGGCTCTCCGCCGGCACATCGGGACGGTTGATGCCCTTTGGAAGCGGCATGGCCCTACTCGCCCCCCTTGCGTTCGCCGGGGTTTCCGAGCACGTCGCGCATCCGATCCACGACCGCGTTGATGTCCGCTTCATCCTCCTCACCGTTCGCAACCTCCACCGAATCGGGCAGGGTTTGTGAACCGTTGGAACACAGATCGACCCCCTTCCAAAACGGCGGGTTGCGGTCAATGTCCAGGGGCGGCGCCGTCACTGCATCGTGGCTTGTCCTGGTGTAGAGGTCGTCGTCGTCCGCGCACAGCAGTTCTCCCGTCGCGGGGTGGATGATCATGTCCTCCTCGTAGCAGTCCACGTCCCCGGCGAACTCGTGGGCGACAAACTCCGCCACCGTGCTGCCCGTGGCTCGGGCCGCGCGCTCGATGCGCCTGAGCATCCCCTTGTCCGAGCAGGTGAACCCGATGTGTTCGGCCTTCAGCCGGTCGGCCATGCGGTTGTCCTTGCGGCGGCGCAGCCACGGCTGGCCGGGCAGTTCGTTGGCCACGAGCAGGCGCAGGAACTCGCCCGGATCCATCTGTAAAGCACCCGGCAATCCGGCGCACCTCCACCATCTGCTCTTGATAATACCCGGCATCCCGATGTGAAGGCCGGGGGATTTCTCCCGGGGAGGGTAGTCGAAGGCAAACGTGAACGCGCCATCCATTCCGCGCCCGGTCTGTCCGCCGGTCCCGCCCTCCTCCGGCTTGTCCCCGTTCCTGGCTCGCGCCAACGGGTTCGCCATCTTCTCGGACCGCGGTAGCCCCGGTTTTCCGTGATCAGGCTGGCCGCGTCGGCGCGCAGGTGCATCGTCTCGGAATTCAGCCGCGTGGTCGCCCACAGGATCGCCGCGTTGACGTTGACGCGATGCGTGAGCGTGCGACCGCTGGTCTGACGGTCCTCGCCGTCAGGGTCCAGCCGCTTCAACCGCCGCCGCAGATAGTACCGCCCCCGCTCGTCGCGGAAAAGCTCCTCGTCGCCCTCGCAATCCACCGTGCTCGTGGGAACGCGCCCGCTCAAATAGTTGACGAGCGTCGCCTCAATCTCCCGCCCCTGGTAAGTAATTGTGTTCATAACTGTCTTGGTTGGTGTCTCCTTTCCTTCTCGGGGCGGGGTTAGCTCTCCAGGGCGAGGGCGATGTTGACGTAGCCGGCCCCGTGGGCGGCGAACTCGCGGGCGCATTCCTCGTCGTCTACGAAGGACGAGCGTTCGCGCTCGTCGGCGGCGAGCCGGGTGGCCCGGGTACTTGGCCGCGAGGTACGCGTTACGCTGGCGGACCTCCCGGGCGGCGGCTAGGCTGGCGGCTTCGCGCCGGGCTTTGGCTTCCGCGAACGTGGGCGGGCGCTCCCGGTCCCCGTCGATACCGGGGGCGGGGACGTCGGAGACGCTCCCCGGGGATGCCGAAGAGTCCGAGGGTGTGTTGTCCGCCAAGATTTGGTCGAGGATTAAGCGAAGATGTTTCATCGCGAAGCCCCGAGGCACGTTGGTTTTCTGCTCCCAAGCTTGCAGGGTTCGAAGCGGCACATCCCACGCCTTCGCGGCTTGGGACTGACTGAGGCCGAGCTTGCGCCTGACCGTCTGAATTTCTGTTGATAAGTCCACGGGCAATATTAGTTTGCATGCGAATCAAAGTCCTTTCTTAGCGGAACGGGTTGGTTCAACCGCCCGGCAGGTGTTACAAGCACTTGCCGGGCACTCTTTTGATGTGAATGTAGCAGAATCTGCGACAACGCCAAAGTATCGCAGAGTCTGCGGTAGTCAATAGAGAATCTTCATCCTGTGAACGATTTTTTCGCGCCTCCCGGCGTTGCGCGTTGACGCCCACTGGTGGGTGCAGCGCGATAACGCTGACGGACACCTAGGCCGGGAAATTGAGAGCGAAGTGCCGTAGCGATTCGACCTTGATGCCGCGACGAGGGTTGGTTAAAGCATCCGTGCATGATAATCATCCTTGCCGCATGGACGTTTTTCGGGCTGCTCGGCGCGTACATCGGCAGTCGGAAGGGCATGGGGTGCGGGGAGTTCCTTCTTGGCTTGCTCCTTGGTCCCATTGGATGCGTCTTGGCCGTCATTGCACGGGGTGCGGCCAAGATTTGCCCTCACTGCGCGGAGAGGGTTATGCCGAATGCTATGCGGTGCCGGTACTGCCACGCCGATTTGTCATTGGTCCCTCGTGGAACGACAACGGACGTTGACCCATACAGGATTCTGCGCGTCCTCTTCCTATTCGGCGTCATTCCAATCGCGGCGGTGTGGGCCATTGTCTTGATCCAAGAGCCGCGACAATATGCCGCCGCACAGGGAGCGGCACCCAGGGAGCAAGTGCCTCCGAAATCCTCAACGCCAGCGCCCGGGGCGACTCCACCCTTCGCGGAACGCCTGGCGGCTTCGCGGAAAGCCGCAGTGACGAAATACCCAGACCTCGCAAAAGCCGGGACGCCGTTCAATAAAATGTTCCTGCATGAGTATGACCGCCAGCGTCTCGCAGCGGGAACGCTGCTCACGAAAGCGGGCTGGCCGATATGGCTGGCTGACCGATGCGCGGAACGACTGGCGAATCCAAATCTTCCGGCGATCCCTCTCGATCCCGGGCAGGCCAGCTACGCTGACGCGCCAGTTCCGCCACCAGCGGAAACCCCGTTTGCGGACCTTTTCAGCGGCGAAACCGATCCCGCCTCGCAATTGCCGGAACTGCTACCGGACGCCGGGCGACCGGGCGCGGTCCAGCACCGCCGGCGGGTGTGGGTACGCGGCTACACGAAAAAGGATGGCACGCAGGTTGATGGGCACTACCGCGACCAATGACTCCTACCCCTTGCGGTTACCTCCTTGGAGTCGCTTCCCTCATCGGGTCAATTCGACGGGGCATATAATCAAAGATTTGTTGTTAGCATCCGCATTCATCCACTGGACTTCATTGCGCTTCCTCCCTCGCCTCCAACCCCGCCCATGTCGTTCCGCCGCAAAACGTCCCCCTCCGAGGTTGTCACCCCGGGGAAGAAACGCCCGAGGGTCGCCGCCATCTACAGGGTTCTGCGCCGGGGCAAGGGCTTCACGTACGCCGGCGGCGCGCTGTGCCTGGATTTGGTCAACACCCAGGGGGCGGGCCTTCGACCGCATCGCGGACCTCCCCATGTTCGTGGAGTGGCTGCAAGGCGCTGGTGTCCTGAGCCAGACCCTTGGCAAGAAAGCCCGCTGGGGCTGGACGGAGGCGGCCCGCCTGGAAACCTTGGGACGGGTGCGCGACCTGCGCGAAGTCCTGCGCGAGACGGTCGCGGCCATCATTGACCGCCGGCCGATGCCCCCGGCGATTCTCGCCCTGGTCAATCCCCTCCTCTACCACCGCCCGGGCCGGGAGTTGGTCCTGCGAGCCAACGGCGCGCTGGCGAGTCTTTGCCGCCCGCGTGTCGAGCAACCGGCGGATTTGCTCTATCCCATCGCGGAGAGCGCCGCCGACCTGCTCGCGGGAACCCGGCGGGACCTGATCCGGCGTTGCGAGCATCCCGACTGCCCGATGGTGTTTGTGGATTTGACCCTCAACCATATCCGCCGCTGCTGCATGGCGACGCCCTGCGGACGGGCCATGCGCTACGCGGTCGGCAAGGCAACCGGCCAAAAGCGGGCCGCGTCAAAGCCACCACGGGTGAACGACCAGGGCCACGGCGGCTTTTCGAATGATTGATCAGCCCGCCGGAGTGCGGCGAAAGTCCGCCACCTTTTCAATGGAAATGAAAAGAGTTGTAGCCGTTCGCGCAACCTCGTAATCACCGATCTAAATAGTTATTGCGCACATTCTAAAGGTAGCGGGAGGGAGGGACTTTCACCTAGCCATTGCGGTCGTGAAACCATGAAGAAAGGTCATCGAAAATAGTTGTGGTTCAGTGTGCGCAAACCCTTGCTTTGCCTGGGGATAATCGACAGTTTCCGCGTCCGTGGAGACGTACCAGCGAGATGCCGTAGCTTTGATTCGCGAGTCCGGCGCGCGATTGTCGATTTTGCACGACCACCGGCTTTTGGAGCTTTGGCGGGAGTATTCGCAACGCGGTTACAACACCGGCTGGATCAAGGCTTACACGCAGGAGGTGTACCGGTTTGTGACCTGGACCAACGGACTTCCCGGGTTCGGCGAGGAAATCCAAGCTGCCGGGATCATTTGGGCGCGCAAAGCGAAAGGCATACCGGTGAGGGTGCACAACGTTCGCGCCTGGGGCAACACGAAACTTGTCGGAACACGCTTTGGTTGATTTTCATGGCGGACGTCGGGTCGTTCCAATCACAACCGGGATGCGCGCCTATGGGGGGCGATCACCTAAACTTGTCAGGCACACCGCGGCCAAGGAGGCGCTGAGCAGAGGCACAGCAGCGACTCAACCGCCAGGTGCCGCAACCGGAAGCCCGCGACTCCGCCGTGCTCAGTCCGCATACTCCATCTTGCCCGCCTTGTCCCGGAGCATGACGAGGAGGTTGCCTCCGCCGTCTGATCTTGACGCGTGGTGCCGCCTTCCAGGTCGAGGTCCAGTTCGGTGCCCTCCTGCCGCACCTTGACCACCTTGCCGCCCGTGGCCGCGCCGTTCGTGTTCGACGGTGCGGTCTTGACCTTCATGGTCGAGCCATCGTCAAAGTGATGGTCAGCAGGCCGTCCGCCTGGGCGGTGCCGCTGATGGTGCGCCCGGCGATGATCTTGGTGAGCTTCTGGTTGGTGTGCATGGAGATCGAGTTTGCGTTTTAGTTGCCCGTGCCGCCGCGCGTCGTGGTAGCCGGCCGCGAGCGCATCGGCCTCGCTCATGTATTTGCCCGCCTTCGTCTTGCCGTAGTATCGGCTGCCCGGCTTCCAGATGACGCCGCTTTTGGTGTTCACCCACACCTGCCCTGTCACCTGGGCGTCGGGGGCCGCTGCCGCGTGGTGCGCGTCTGCGGCGGTGGCCGCTGCCGGTGAGGCCGTCTCGGTGTCGGGCTCCTCGTCCCGGAGCGCGCTCGCGTCCCCGGCGGCCCGGCCCGTGCCGCGCGGATACCGTGCCCCGGCTCTGGCCCGGCCAGCGGGTCGGGCTGACGTACTTCTTGTAAGCGGCGATCCAGTCGGTGGCCATCTCCTGCTGGGCGGTGTGCAGGTCCACCTTGCCCGCGCGCACCAGCGTGAGCAGCCTGTATTCGAGCTGGTCCTTGGTGTGCGCGTTCCAGGGCTCGGTCAGGTAGCTCTGCGGCCAGAGGTTCTTTTTGCGAGTTGCTGCCGCCGAGGGAGAGCGAGATCAGGTGGTCGATCTCGTACTCCCCGGTGTCCCAGTGCGCGATGCCGTAGGAGGCGTACACCTCGCGCTTCACGCTGCACCGGCACGTTGCGCACCTTGGCGAGTAGCCGCGCTCCTGGATGTCGGCGAGCGTCACGTCGAGCGTGTCGCCGGGCGTGAGCTCCGGGTCGGGCAGGATCGGCGGCTGGTCGGCCGGCTGCTGGGCCGATGCAAAGTCGGCCGGAAACCGCAGCGAGAAGCAGAACCCCGAGGAAGGAGAGGCGCGAGGGGAACATCTTTATCTGCCTACAATCAGACGCTACTGTGGGCAGGCCGTGCGAATCGCCTGACTTTCGGCTTGTGGCACGCGTGCCACTGGGGCCGCTGCCTATCCACGTGCGTCGAGAAAGTCAATCTCCGCAGGATAGAGCCTCACGCCCACGCCATTCCTGGCATGGGCGCGACCTTGTCCAACTCCGACTCAGGAATGAGAATCGTATTCTTGATGAACCGATTGATGCCCCCAAGGCTTGCGAATGCGCACACGATTGGAATGACGTAAATCATCCATCCACCCGTGTTGATCGCAAACGCCTGGCACGTGATT
Organism: uncultured bacterium; assembly: GCA_963795895.1. Taxonomy (GTDB): domain Bacteria; phylum Verrucomicrobiota; class Verrucomicrobiia; order Chthoniobacterales; family SZAS-18; genus CAWCJJ01. Next base: position 100,222 of record CAWCJJ010000027.1, on the reverse strand, counting down.
TTCTGGAGTCTCTTTTGGACTGCCTTCAGTTCAGCGCTCCCCGACGACTCGATCAGCTGCCGCCGCCGCTCGATCCGTCGGCAAAGAGCTTCGTCATTTTCGAGGACGTTGTGGACGGAACGCAGAAGCGTGAAATCGGCCCGCGGCAACAGGCGCAAACCGTTGTTCACCGCACTTTGCAAATAACGAAATGCGTCAAGGTCGCAACCTGAGGGCTGCTGGTGGTGCAACCAACGCAGCTCATCGCGGAGCTCGAAGAGTTCGAATCGCAACCTGCAACGGAACGATGGCGCGAGGATCGATTCCCACAAAAAATGGAACGCCGCCGCCACGACGACAATGTAAAAAAGGTAATTCATGACTGACTGGACTCGACCTCAATTTGGAGCGTGCTGCGTTGAAGTCTGGACTTTTCTTCGCCCAACCGGCGCATCTCTTCAGCAATCATTCGCCGTTGCCAACGTGCATGGATGGCCCATCCGAGACCGAATACAACACTCATAATATAACCCAACAAAGCGCCGCTCGCAACCTGCCCCTCGATCTGAAAGGCAAGCCTGGCCACTGCATCGGGCGGCATTCTCCAGACCGATCGTCAGCAAGAGTAGCAAGATTCCGGCCACGGGAAACTGCCCCTTATTCATCGAGGCGATCAACACTCCCGACAAAGCATCCCACCCGTTACTCCCCTTGGCTCTGGAACTCTTTTTGGCTGCCATCGAATCGGTATCAGGGGCAAGGGGCGCGTTTAGAGAAAAGAAAAGCCGCCCCGGGTGGTGCTCCCCATGCGGAGACCGGGACGGCTTCTCAAATTGTGCTGATGACCGGCACCACCCGGTCAAACGCCGGGCCACTGGCCCGTGACGTTGGGGGGATTGTGCCGGACAAAATGCCCCTGTCAATGGGCGTTTATAGCCTCCCGCCCGCACATTCGCCGGACACGTCGCCCTTCCCGTGTGAGCGCCACCGTGCCGGGGGGCGGGTGGATCGGCCACGGAGATAGGGACACAAAGGACATTTGCGCGCGCGTGGAAGTCACAAATGTTACGATCTCGCGCGCGTGGAGGGGACGGCGAGGATTGGACACGTCTCGTCATCAATGACGAACGCATTCCCCCGTCCTGCGGGGTACTCCTCCCACACGAGGAGTACCGTCCAGGCCTCGCGCGCATTCCCCCGCGCGCAGAGGGGACGCGAGTTTGGAAGGGTCCGTTTTGAAAACGGGACCCGCATTCCCCCGCGCCGAGGGGACGCCGGAGGGGTTTCCGCATCCGTGCGGAATACAACTCACCCGCGCGGGCAGAGGAACAATTCTGCGGGCGAGTGGAGATTGCCAGTTGCGCCTCTCACCGGGTGGACGTGGCCCCTACCCCGCCGCCCGAGGAATCGCCGGAGCCGCCCCAGGCGGTTTTTGTCACGTCCCTAGTGGTTTCTGTGGCTGAGGCGGTTCGCCCCGTGTTTTTGGCAATCTCCTCAAGGGGTGAGTTTTTGTGGCTCACCATTCCGCTGACCTGTTTCCAGATGTTACCCGTCGCGCCGTAGGCTGCGCCGGGTCCGCTGCCGAGTCCACCTTGTATTTGCGTCCAGCTCGCGCCGGTGTATGGGCGGCCCTGCGCTTTGGCGAGTTCCTCGGGGCTTGTATCTAGCGCCGTGCCTTTGCCGACCGTATGATTCGCGAACTGGTTTCGCTGGCGCATCGCGTCCACCCGCATCGTGTACGGATCGCTCGCGTTGCTCCGGCCATCAAAGAGGTCCGGCTTTTGAAACACCAGGGATGCCGCCAGCTCGGCGATTTCCCCGGCGTTCTTGCCCGAATGTCCACCCCCGACTGCGCGGCGGCCATGCGAAATTGCGGTGAGCTCGGCAATTTCGACGGCCCCGCTCCTGTCGTGTCGCCGTCCGCGGATGGGGACTGGCCGACCGCTGCCCGGCCGGCGACGGCCATGGCCGCAATCCTTGCCTGCGCGTCGGCGCTGTACTTGTCCGCGCCCGCCACATCCTTTACCTCGAATTTCCCGCTAAATGCCGCTTTCAGCGCTTCGGCGGCCGCATTACCAAGTATCCGTTCCCGCCTTCTTCCGCATCCTTGCCAGCTTGGTCGGCGAGTTTCGCGCCCAGGTCGGTGCGCTCGCCGGTGGCCGCGCGCTTGATGTAATCCTCGAAACTTTCACCCACAACCTTTGCGCGTTTCGCGCCGAGGTCAGCCGCGATTGACGCGAGTCCGCTTCCACTCAGCGCATTGGAAATCCACTGCGCGAACGACATTGCCGCCTCGCCCAATTTCAATGCCAGTTTCGCGACCCCATTGTCTGCAACCCATTCCATCCCACTGCGGAACACGTCGGCGGCGTTGCTCACCTGCGTGAGCAACAGGGAACCGAATCCTTCCACCGCCGCGCCCAGGCCAAGAGCCAATCCGTGCGTGGTTTTATCGAGGATACTTGGCATTCTGCCGAGCAACGCCAGCAAGCCCTCGCCCGCGAACTCGAACCCGGCGACCAGGAGATTGATTTGCTTGCGCTGCGATACCTGTATGAAGTCGTAGAATACCCCGACGATTACCGCGGGGTCTTTCAGCAAGCCGACAAACGTTTGCGCGCCGCGCACCAACGCGTCCCCGAATTGCTGGCCAATGGAAACAAGGTTTATTTTTTGCAACCTGTCCAGGAATGGAATTAGCGTGCCGACCACCCGGTCAGCGATTCCAACGTAGAAGCTTTTTAGAAGCCCGCCGACGCGTTCGAGTTTGATGCTGGCTTGTTCAAACCACGCGGCGTTGCGCGCGAGAATCTGCCCCTTTTCGGACAAGCCTTCCGCAACGTGCGAAAACGAGTCATTCTTGAAGACCGAAATCAGCTTTCCGCCTTCCTCGCCAAAGATGTGCATCGCCGTCGCCGTCCGCTTTGCGGGATCGGTCATCTTTGCAATCTCCCGCCCGATCATCACGAACTGGGTTTCGGGCGCCATGCCCCGCAGCTTGGTGAGGTCAAGCCCAAGGTCGCCGATGGCATGGTTGAACTTCTGGACTTCACGGGTCGATTGGTCGCCGCCAAAACCTTTTTGCATCCGAAGCAGGCTTCCACCAAGCTCTTCGGCATCGGCTCCCGCAGATTTGAATTGCGCCGTCAGGGCAACGAGTCCCTTTGTCCCCGCGCCCGTCGTTCGCGCCAGTGAGTTTATTTCGCGCCCGGCATCAAAGAAGTTTTTGACACCGCTTACAATCGCCCCGCCGGTGAACGCCGCCGCGATGGCCGGGGCCAGAGCCGCCAGCGGAACCGATGAGGCTGGAAACCCTGAACGTTTCTGATTTGCCCGACAGCACCAGCGCTCAGACTTTGCAGTTTGCGCGGTCCAGCCTCGAACGGCGAGGTGTCCAGTGTGGAATGAAATTTGAGCGTCTCGCCATGTTATTTCCAGGCTTTCGCCAATTTGCGCTCGGCGTAGGCAATCATGTCCCGGCCCACGAAATCCAACGCACGGCGCAGCGGTTCGGAACCAACGGCAAGCGCGCCCGTGGCCGCGTTTGTCCCAGATGCCGCAAGGCGGCTTTCCGTCGCACGCGTGCCGCGTCCCAGTGCCGCGAAACTCTTTGCGCTGACCTTGCGTTTCGCCGCCCCGCCAAAGTCTTGCGCGGCCTTGATCCACCCGGCGCGGATGTATCCGGCGGAGCGGCGGCGCAAGGTCACAAGCTGGCGCGCCGCGGCGTCGATTTCCGCCTTCGTGTGTGTCCCGCGCGTGTAGCCGCGTAGCCTGGCTGGCAAACGGCTCTGGTAGCTCGGGGATTGCAGCAACCGCAGGGCCATCCCATCGGTGGTCAGACCGGCGGCAATCTGCGCGGGGTTTGCTTCGGGGTGAACGCGATGGCCCGCAAGCAGACGTTTTTCGCCGCTTGGTTGAGCACCTCGGCTTCCGTCCGCCGGGACACCGCGCGCTTGCGCCGCAGGCCATCCTGAAAGCCGCGCAGGTCGAATTTGATGTCAGCGCTCACGATTAGTTAGGGCCGGTTGCCGCAGGGGGAAAAGGCATGGTTAAGTATGACAGAATGAAGGGGGATGGCAACGCGCAAACACCGCGAAGGGTCAGGATTCGGGCGGGGGAGTTCGCCACCCCGTGGCTGTCTCGCCCTTGGGTCGCAAGACCGCTTCATCGTCCAGTGGGGCGGCTTCCCGGATGCTCTCCGCATCCTCCGGCGGCAGCGGGAACCCTTTCTGCGCGTAGGCGAGCGGGAGAGTTCGCAGTTCGGTGAAGATTTCCTGCTTCTCGGCGGCGGGAAGCCGGGAGCATTTGATGATCGTGGCGATGGCGCGGAAGGTCTGTTCAGTGAGAAAGGTAATCACGTCGATGGGGATGCGTTCCTTGCGGGCGTCCTGCGCTTCGATCTCGGCCAGGTCCGCCTCGGCGCGGAGCTTTCGCAGCCGCTCGCCGGCCAGGTCGCCATGCAGAGCGCGCGTGACCTGCGCGGTGGAGAACTTGCCATCCTCTCCCGGCACCAGCCCCGCCCCCTTGGCGCGCGTGGCGACCGTGCGGCGGTCGATGCCGAACTCAAGCGCGGCCATGCCCAGAGTCCAGCGGATGGCAGTGGCTTTCATGGGCGTGCCTCCGCGGCGGGTTTCTTGCCGGTGGGCAGCGGCGGGCCGAAAACCCGGCGCATCGTCGCGCCCACCGCGCGGCGGCAGGCGTCGCGCGAGCGTTTCGGGTCGAGGTTCACGCGCACGGCGTAGAGGAGCGTATCGAGGTGGAACGTGTCTTTGTCATCGACCCGGACGCCCAGCGCGGTGAGGCATTCGCGCATCTTTTTGGGCGTGGTAAAGGCCAGGTGCGCGGCGTTTTTCAGCGTGAGGGATTGACGATAAGGGACTGGTTTGCTCATGGGTTGGGTTGCGGTTTGTTCGGATTGTGGACAAAAGGGGTTTTTGTTGTGACTGCCGGAGCACCGCCACCCGGAACTTGCGGGGCGGGAAAGGTCTCACAAAGGACCCTGTAAGGGGTGGGGTGCCCCGGCGGGGGCAGTAGTGTTTCTCCGGGGGTGTTTTGATCGTTCGAGTGTCCCTGGTGCCCGGTTAAACCAGCGGTGGAAATTGCCGGTGTGCGACAATCAAACCTTTTGTGGGAGGGAGCAGGGGCAGTATTGTGCACACCCTCACAGCAGCGCCCTCGCTTCGTTGCGGACGGCTTCCATGTCTTCAGCCAGCCCCAACAGGGATTCACGCCACGCGTTGATCTCCGGCGCGTCCGCGAACCACCTCGCGCGTTGAATCTCCGGCAGGAACGCCTCGAAGACCTTGCGGGCACAGGCGCGGGCCGCCCTCCGGTCCCTCACATGCGCAAAGAAGGTTTGCCCGTCACTGATGGTGTTGCGGCCTTGGGCCAGATATTCCAGGATGTTGAAGTCAAGTTTGTTCATAGGGTGGTTGCTTTCTTGGTCTGGGTGAATAAAGTTTTGGCGGCACGCTCAATCTCGCGCACCTGCCCGCGCAGAAGCCGGTCGGTGAACTGCGGCTACATGGACCGACCCCGCCATGAAGAAGGGGCAGAAGCGGCGTTGCCAGGCGGCGAGTGTGCCAATGATGGAGGCGTCGTACATTCCCCCGCCACGACGTCGCGCCTCGCATAGCAGGTCGGACATGCTGCCCTCGCAAACCACGACCAGACGGCCCAGGTACCGGCCTCTCGCCAACTCCTTTTCAAACCTCGACCGATCCCGGCCAAGACACTGGTACAAATCCGGGCAACTTTTACGTTCCACGACCGCCGCGTCCGGCAAAGCCGCAAGCGCGAAGTCTCCGGTTTCCAGCGTGCCGCGCTCAATCTTGACGTCGGCGGAGATAATTTAAGCCAGGGGTGGGGGTCGGCGCTCTCACGGCTGTCCATAATGATCCTCACGCGGGTTCCTCCTTCTTCGGTTGAAACCAGCGTGCTGCCCGGAAACATCCACAGGGCAAGATGAACGAGGGGTTCCATTCCGAGCGGATGGGCCGCCAGCGTGCGCCAGGTGTCATCGTCCACTTGGATTTCCTCGGGCCGGCGCATCGGGCATCCGGGGACCGTGACCATGCCCGCGTCTTCCGGGGGGGTATGTTCAATAGAGGCCGTCTCTGGCGGGTCCGTTACCTCAGCTTCGACCGGCAAAGTCGGGAGTGGTCCAGTTGTGGGGGCATCTTCAGTTTCGGACGCTTCGGACGTGTAAGTCCCCCTCGCTCCTTAATGTGTGTGCGCGCGCACGCATATAGCCCGGTGCCACAAAGCAGCGTCCGGACCGTCCGAAAACGGCCCTTTTTTGGGTATCAAGCGCACCGGAACGGGATTTACACCCCTTCGGACCGCCTTTGCGGCCTGCCGGTCGGCATCGCCAAGCAAATGCCCGCGGGGCTTGGTATGCGCCTTCGTTGCCGCCTGCTGGACCTTGTGGCGCAGTTCGCGCGAGCGACCACGGCGGGCAGCATGTGGAGTTGTAGGTGGTCAGGTATCCCAGGGCGGCCTCCTCATCCAGGGCGAACCCGTTCACCAGTGCGCAGGCTACCTTGTAGGTGGTCCCGTGCCCGTCGCTGCTGCTCACCGCCGGCTCGCACTTTTCGAGGTAGCGGCGGATTCGTTCGTCCAGCGTCATACCTCAGACACCTCCGTTGCTGGCAAAAGCCGGACGCCGGAAAAACCCTTCCGCCACTTCATGTTCTCTCCGGGCCGTCCGTCGCGCAGTATATCGTTGCGCCGGGCCGCACGCCGAAGTTCCTGCATCGCATCCCCGGCAGGGCGATTTCCACCTTCCGCGTCGGCATCTGTTCCCAGCCCATCGCATCGCAGTACGCCGCGTAGGCTTCCACCAGTTCGTACACCGTCACGTCGGGCCCCGCCGGCTTCCACCCGCTCACGGACGAACTCCCGCACGCTGTCACTCTCCGCCAGCAGGGCATCCACCCGCCGCCGCCTGCCGCGGCGTCAGGCGGTAGTCTCCGCACTCCCGCAGCTCCGCGAGGTGCGCCCGCGCGCCTTCGATCATCCAGCGCAAAATGCCGGGGCCTTCCTCCGCTAGCAACCGCCCGGCAAAGTCCCGCTCCGGTTGCTCCGGCTTCGGCCGCTCGTATCTTGCACGATCATCAACCGCCGCCGCCATGCGTCCGCGTCCCCGTCCAGTTTCGACCCGCAGCCCGGCTGTTGCAGGTGATAACCACGGCGAAGTCGCCGCGCACCTGGAAGTCTGGCGTTGCTGCCCTTGCGCTCCGCGTCGAGCAGATCGTGGCCCACGAGGCTCTTCGAGCACATGCGCCCCCGGCGTTTCAAGGAAGCGGCCCGCCACGTCCTTTCCGGTGAGGAGCACCTTGCCGATGAACCGGGCCACCTCGAACGCTCCGCGAGCAGTTCCGTGCGCAAACTGGCTGACGTTCTCGACTCCCAGCATCCGCTCGATGATTTCCAGCAGCGTGCTTTTGCCGCCGCCCGCCGTCCCGGTGAGCACCAGAATTTTCTGCGCGAGGTTCCTGCCCAGCAGGCACGCCCCGGCGTAGCGTTGCACCAGGGAAATATCGTCCGCCAGCGAGAGCGGATTCGAGCAGCTCGCCTGGAAGCGGGGCAGTCCGCTTTCGGACTCGTATGCCACCGGCGCCGACGTTGCGCGAACGGTAGGCCGCATCGAAGGGCCGCAGCCGGATCGGCTCCGCGTTGAGGTCCAGCATCCCGTTGAGCACATGGACAACCCCATGCTCCCGGGCGAATGCCTCCCGTTCCTCTACCTGCCCTTGCAGCAGCCCGAGCAGGCCGGCGAGGAACCGCTCGTTCCGCGCGTTGATGACCTGCGCGCCGTCGCCGGGAGTTTCGAGGGCATCGGCGTACTCCTTCAGATCCTCGCCAATGTCGATTTTCAGGGCCGCCTGCGTGCGCTGCCGCCACAAGCCCCGTTCCGCGTCATAGGCGTAGAAGCATCCTTCGGACGGCTCAAAGAGCACGTCGCCGGGCCGGGCGAACCGCGCCACGAAATACAGGCTGTTGAGCGTGAGCCTGCCCTTCTCCGACCGGGTGAACGGCGCGCCGTGTGCCTGAATAAGCTCCGCGTCCGCTCGATCCCCGCGTCGCGTTCCCGCGTCCGGGCACCTTCCACGGCGAGCACCCATTCGGCAGGCCAGTTGATGCTCGCAAATTCCACCTCCGCCGGCTCGGCATCGATCACCCACTGGTAGTTCGCTCCGCTCGGATGACGCCCCAGACGACGCTCTGCCGCCCGTCGGCGCGCCACTCCGCGACCTTCCGGCCGGCGGCGTCCTTGACGTCCCCGCGACGTCGGGAACTCGCCGCGGATGCGCAGCCACACCTGGCAGCCGCGCGCCCCACGGGTGCGGAAGCCACCGCCAGCGCCGGGTTGACGCCAAGGAAGGTCGGCGCGTCCTCTGTCGGCGTCGAAGTCCACTGCGCACAGGCCGCGCGGCGACCCGGCCAAGCAACACCCCGAGTATTGCACCCGTGGTTGAGCGTGGCGAGATAGGCAGGATCGGCCATTGCGCGAGTCCTACCTGTTGCCAGCTCTGAACTTCGGCCGCTTCTGTCCCTCGGCGCAGCGCCAGTATCACCGCGTCACCGTCCAGACGGCTGCGGACGGTTGGAGTGACGATGTTTCATTAGGAGACCCTTTCCGGCTAATTGTTCGCCGAGCATGACGCGCTTTCTTTTTCGAGAGCCTCCTGTCCGCTTGAGTTGCTGCCATTCCGTCTGATCGATGTGCGCTTCGATGCACTCCGTTACCCGGTCCCTGATCGTGCGCGGGTCCAGCGCATCCACTTCCACGCATCGATCGCCGTGGCGCGCCAAATACCCCCGATGCTTGGTCTGCCAGCTTCGTGTGTCACGGTTGCCCTTGATCGGGAAAGCCAGAATTGATGCATCCGTAAAATCCCGCTTGTCGATGGCAATGCGCTGCCAGTGCAAGCTCTGCCTCCGGCGCGAACTGCTCGTAGACGAGCTTTCGTAAGTCCAATCTCGATCATACAGACCGCTCGGATCATGGTCGCCAAGGTAATAAGCGAAGATCGGCTTCTTCGATTCGCTTGCCACTGCTTCCGCCACACTCCAAACGAAGCTCTCCGACACACAGCCCACGAATCACGTTTAGATGCACGTCATACATCTTCGGTCGCCGGTTCGATCACCGCCGGCCATCGCATCCTTCTCCACGAAGAATTCAAGGTAGTCGTTGCTGCTCGCTGCCACAGGTTCAGCCGGTAAGCATTTTCTACCGTCGTCGCTAAAGTCCGACAGACCGCTCCATGACGACGGTTTAAGCCGCCTCCGCGTCGAATCCACAATTCCGTTATACGGCACGATGCCCTTGCGGCGCATGAGCAGGAGCAACCTGCCGCACTGCCGGTAGTGAGCATCGTCCGTGTCTGGATAGACGCCCGCACTCGCGGCCCGGTAGAACGCGCCGCGCACAGGTAATCGGAGCCGAGTTCGCTCAACAATTTGTGCTAGCACTAAAACTTCGCTTGAGCGTGGATCGGGTGAACCCGCCCGCCGCGATCCCAAGCAGCGCCTCTTCTTCCAGACGGCATTCGCCAGACCGCGGGCCATGCGCGAGAGCGGCGTTGACGGACGACGAGAGGCCGCGCCGACCGTTATCAAATGCGTATCCCTGACCGGTTGAAGCCATCATCACGCCTGCCCGCCCGGATCGGCAGAGTTGCCAAGCGCGAACGCTCAGACGGCCGTATGGCGGATTGCGGCGCGCACCGGAAGCAGGCCGGTCGAGAAAGGCGCGCGACTCCGGAAGTAAGCCGCGGCGCGACGGCTGAGAATTTCCAAGGCCGCGCGGCGGCGCGGAGAGGTCGTGATTTTCATGGGCGAGATTGCCCTTGAATGCTCGGTCGGCTTGTGGTAACCTCCGCGATGTCGAGGCGGGAACGAGTCTACCGCGAAGCCTCTATCGCTCCAATGGCGGTTGAGGTTTTGTCTTTAAGCGGCTGCCAGTTCCTTTTCCCGGCTTTCGGGTGTTTTCGCTTCCTTGTGGAATTCGCCAGCGATGGCCCGCTGCTCTGAATCGTTCGATCTCCTGCCGGGTGATATAGAGCCGACCGAAGATGTTGACGGTACTCAGGAGCCTTCCTTCCGGTAACGGTATCCGGTGGTTCTCGTCAGGCCCCGCCCGCGCAGAAACTCATCGAAAGAGAAGAGGTTGCACGGGTCACTGTTGCTCTGCGTTGCGTGGTTTGCGGTAGACATGTACGCAGCAAAACACCGTCTCATGCCGTTGTCCGTCCGCAGAACGGTGGTCCCATTCTGACTTTGTGAGGGTCAATCGGCCAATTCGATCTCTGAAACACCGGGTCTGTGTCTCACGGGATAGTAACCGGTCACTTTCAGCGGAGTCGATTGTTCAAGTCCGAGCCGCTTCCACTTTGTGAGAAGCCCGGGACGCCAGCCGCAGCTTCATATCCTCGCCCACTGAATCAGCCGCCGCTTGAAACAAGGCCAGGCGGCGTCTGGCCGTCCAGTGCTTCAAGGGTGGATGAGAAGCGAAAAGCGGATCAGTCCAAGCGTGCCAGTTAAGAAGGGAGTACCATTCAGCGGAGTCAAATACACGCATTCTCGCTTGCGCTGAATCCCTCGCACGATCCTCTCGAAAAAGTCGTTGATCATTTCTTTTGAGCGCATTCGGCAAAGATGCTCGCATAGCGGTTCCATTCGCTCTTGTTCGCAAGAATGTCGATAACTAGTTCGCGAGCAATAAACTGGACGTTCTTGGGTTTTCTGCTGTCGCGCGATAGCAGGTGTCTTTCGTGAAGCGCGTGAATGACCGTGCGTACTGTCGCTATCGCAACTTCGTCCGCGCCGCTTACTTTGAATTCCACTTCTGCCTGGTGGCAGCAATTAGCTGACGGCATGTCAAACGCGAGTGTCGCAACCGTTTGCAAGACAATATCGCACACGGCTATACAACCGTCTGAGTCTCGCGGCGCCGCCTGGAAAGTGGGGGTATGATCCGCCTGTCTTCCACTCATCCAGCGATCTAGCTTGGTAAGCTTTCATTTCTTTGCCCCCGTGAAAAACCGCAATTTCTTTGCCGCCGCTTTTCTTGTGCGTGTCGGCCAGGTGGCCGTAAACTTTGCCGACGAAAATTCCGCCGTCGGAGTGCCCCAGCCACGAGGCGATGGTCATGAAGTCCATGCCCGCCATCACGCACTGGCTGGCGAAGAAATGCCGCAGATCGTGAAAGCCGACCTTGGGCAGCCCGGCCTTCTCGCGCACCAGCAGCAGCGATTCCCGCAGCGTCTGCGCCGGCCTGTCCTTGGACGCCGCGCTGGGGCGAGGGAAACAGCCAGGAACTATCCGGCGGTCGGCTGCTTGCATTGTCGCGCAGCAGCGCGGCCAACTCCGGCGAGAAATCCACGTCCCGGCTCTGTGGTTCTTGGCCACCCCTCCGCTGCCGATGGTGACCATCTCTCGCGCGAAATCCACGTCAGCCCACCGGACGGCCAGTGCTTCCTTTTCCCGCGCGCCGGTCAGGGCCAGGAATCGCAGGTAGCAGACGGAAAAGCTCGGCGTTCTTGGTGGTGTCCGCGGTCGCCGCGGCGATCAGTGCCGCGAAATTCCTCTTTGGTGAGCAGCGTCCGTTTTGGGCGAGGCTTTTGCTTGAGTTGCTTGACCGTCGGCAAGCGCTTCGATGTGCCCGCGCTCCTCGGCGAGCTTGAGCACGTTGCGCAACGCCACCGTGTCGAGGTTGACCGTGCGGGCCGAGACGCCCCCTTCCAGCCGCTTCTCCCGGAAGCCGTGGATGAGCGGCGGCGTGATCTTGTCCACCCGCACGCCGCCCAGGTGCGCCGTCCAGCGCGCGATGGCCTGCCGCTCGTTCTGTTGGGTGCCCTCCTTCTTCTGCGCTAGGATCGGGCTCGCCAGATACTCGCTGGCAAACTCGTCAAATTTTGGCCGGTGACCGCGTCGCGGCAGTTTGCCGTCGCGCCGCTCGGTGCGCTTGCGCTCAAGCTCCGCTTTGGCCTCGTCAAGATTGGCAGCCTCAAGGGCCATCCGCCGGGGGGCCGTGCGTCCGTTGCCCAGGTCCACGCGCATCTGAGCGTAGTACCGGTCACCCCGCTGCCACAGCCCGGGGATTTTGCGCTTGCGGCTGTCGAAGACCGGAAGGAAGCTCTGCCCGTGGTTTTGCTCTTGAGCTCGTCGCTCTGCGTTGCACCGCGTTTCATGGCGTAACAGTAGCACAAAGTGTAGCACGGGCAACGGACTTAGTGGACCTCCTAGATAAGTTACGCGCTCTCAGACAGGTAATTACAGATACAGCCAAAGTGGCGAAATTGGCAGACGCGCCAGACTTAGGATCTGGTTCCGCAAGGAGTAAGGGTTCGAGTCCCTTCCTTGGCACCCACGCCTCCCAAGTGACGATGCTTTCCAGTTCAGTTTCTCCGCACTAAAAGCGTCGCTCCCGGCTTGTCTTTGGTTTGGAGTGCGCCGCGACACGTCGCCGCTTTGATCCCAGCGACATGTCGCGTCCAAACCCTTCGGCGAAGCCGCCATTGATCGAGCCGACTTCGCCGGAATACGGGATGTGACATGTCGCTGAATGACAAAGCGGCGACGTGTCGCGGCGCACTCCAAACCAAAGACAAGCCGGGGGCAGCCGCGTGTGAGATTCAAAGCCGGTCCACTTGGCGTTGATACCAACCCCCAAAAACAACGTCACGGATGGCCGGCTGTTTCGGCGGCGAAGTTGGCGGGCATTCAATCGTGGTAAGTTCAGCCAAGTAAATGGTCAGCAGCGCAACATTCACTCTCGCCATGGCATCAATCCATTCTGACTTGCTCCAGCACCTTAAACGCGCCGCCCGCGCCAACTACATCAAGGAGGAAAGCAAGCGCGGGATCGATTGCCGCCCGGTCGAGGTACCGCTTGGACAACCAACGCCCCAAAAACCCGCTTTGCGCGCTCAACGCGATGGTCGGCAGACCCAGCCGCTCTCCCCAATCCTGTAGGTCGGTGAAGTTCACATCCGCCGTTAGGTCTTGCAGTCCGAAGTTCCGGTAGATTTCCGGTCCCACGATTCGCTGGTGACGCGCGTAGGCCCGGAGAGTTCCGCGCGGCTGGCGGCGGTACAACCCGGACACCCCGTCGCCGTAGTCGATCGTCAACATTCGTCCCTGACTTCCACTGCGGGACCCAACCCGCGAGCCATTGCTGATAGGAACGATGGATTTCGACGCGCTGACCGGACACGGCGGCATCCAGAAAATCCGAGCGCATCACGCTTGAGTCCGGCGGTGGATTAACGTCGGGCCAGCCGCAAGGCTCCAGACGCTCGGTGGGGTGCGGCGAGTCGTCCGGCCATGCCACCATGACTTCGCTCCAGGAATGATCCCCTTCCCCGTTGCGGGATAACTGTATGCAGGGGAAGGCGTCCACAAACTCGTTCGACAGGATCAAGGCTCGTCCGTCAGCGGCGGCGAGGGCTTCCTGGATCGTCGCGTGCCAATGCGTCACGCCCGGATAACGCACCGTCTTTTGTTGCTGCAACGCGCGCAACGGCGTCGAAACTTCCACGATGTGGTACCGTAAACGCCGTCGCGCGAGCCAACCCAGCGCGCCGAGAAACCCCGCCGCCATTTCGCCACCGCCGCCGCCCAATTCGATGACGTGCCAGGAACCATCGCGTTGTTTCACGCGGGCGCGGTGCGCGGTCGCCCAAGTGGCCAGCGCCCGGGGGAGCGCGTCATGGAGCGTCGCCGAGGTTGAGAAATCGCCGCCGGCCCCGATCCGCCGCACCTTGCGCGCGTAGTAACCAAAGGTCGGATGGTAGAGCGCCTCCCGCATGAAGCGTTCCACCGAAATCGCGCCGCCCTCGGCGCGGATCAACTCACGCAGGTATTGGGACGCGCCTTGCACAATGGTGGGTTACTCCGGTCGACTTGCGAAAAGTGGCGCGGAGCGCAGCCCCGGGACCGCGGGCGTCCCGCCCGCCTCTGGAGCCGGTGTAGTCGTTTTAAGGGCTACCGCCCTTTGCGGGCGGGACGCCTGCGGTCCCGGGGCTGATCGGAGCAGAGGCGGGCAGGATGCCCGCGCTCCCGGGGGCTGTCGCCCATCCAGAGTTCCCATTACATCCCGCACATCCTGCGCACCTCGTCGTGATCGGAATCCTTCGTTAGCAATCCCGCCAGATAAGGATCCACCGAAGCGATTAATCGTCGCGCCGCGCGCGAGATTGCCGGGCGATGTGAGTCGCGAGAAGATCGGAAACACAATCTTGCTCCGGGGCACCACCCTTTCGCCGTAACCCATCCCCGTGTTGCTCGACCAAAACCGCACGCTCTCCACGCCGTTTGTCGTTCCCCAAACCCAGGAACACCACCGAATGCCCATGCTCCTTGCGTCCGACCGCGTCGTTCCAGAAGATCTTCATGAAATCGCCGGGCCGGGCCTCCGCGTAATCGCTGAAATTCCGACCCAGGTCCAGCTCGTGAAACAATCGCGCCGTGCCAGGTCCGTTTGCGTTCCAGCGGCCCCAGATGCCCTGGCCGTCGCGCTGTCCCGAAATCAAGAGGGCGCGTTGCGCCTCGGGATCGAGGGAAAGTTTCCCCGCCCGTTGCAGCGCGCTGATCGTCTTGATGAAAACGAGGTAAGTCGCGCCCGAGCAATAGCTGGGTTCCGCGCGCGCGGCAGCGACTTCAAAGCCCAACGGTGTCAACACCACCGAACCGCCCAAGCGCTGCGTGGCGACGTGACTGGCGGAATATCCCCCGCCTGACGGCATCGCGCGGATTTGATCCAGGACCACCTGGTTGAACGCCGTGCCGCCCGCCGAAGCCATCGGCACACCCGGGGAGGTCGCGACCACCGGGCCTTCGCCGCGCGCGCGGGGCATCATCCCCGTTCCGATCCCGACCAACGCGACCAAACGAAAAACGAGCGCCAAAGTACAATTCATGACCGGATGGTGGTAGCAGGGCCGAGAAGGTCCCGCGCCGCGCGCAACCATGCCCGATTTTCATCACCGGCGCAACGCGCAAACACTGTCGCTCGGGGCCGCGAGGTGTTATCTGGTGGGTTCCCGTGGCCGTCGAAACCGATCCAACCCCACCCGCAAAGCCGCTCGAACCCCTTCCCTACCACCGCGCCGTCGTCGATTACCTCAAGACGCGCGAACCGGAGTTGTGGGGCTGGTTCGCCTCCACCCAAGCCCAGTCCGACCATGCGGACGCCCTACGCGGCGATCTGCTTAAATCCACCTACCGTCTCGACGCGGCCGCCCACCCCGAACTCTACGCCCACGCCCGCGAAGCGTGCGCCCGCCTCGCGCTGGACCTTCCGGTGACCCTCTACCAATCCACCGCGCAAACCGGCGAGTTGAACGCCGCCATTTTCTACCTGCCCGGCGAGGCGCACATCGTCCTGTGCGGTCCGCTGCTCACCCTGCTCGACGGCGTGGAAACGCAGTCCGTCCTGGGGCACGAGTTGGCGCACCACCATCTCTGGACCCGCGAGGACGGCGATTTCCTCGTCGCCGACCGCCTCATCGTCGCGCAGGCGTCCGACCCGCGCGCGGACGCGTCCCACCTTCAGACGGCCCGTCGTTACCGGCTTTACACGGAGGTTTTCGCCGATCGGGGCGCGCTGCGTTCCACCGGCGACTTGACGGCCACGGTGGGCGCGCTGGTCAAGGTGCAAACCGGGTTGGCGACGGCCAGTGGCGCGAGTTACCTGCGGCAGGCGGACGAGATTTTCGCGCGCGCCGACGCCCGGACCGCGGAGGTCAGCCACCCGGAGGCGTTCATCCGCGCCCGCGCGCTGCGGCTGTGGTCGGAGGACGACCCGGACCTCGACGCCAGCGTCGTCGCCATGCTCGAAGGTCCCGCCGCCCTGGACGAACTGGATCTCACCGGCCAGGCGCGCTTGAGCGAACTGACCCGTCGATGGCTCGGGCAACTGCTGCGTCCGCTGTGGTTCCAAACCCCCGCCGTCCTCGCCCACGCGCGGGCGTTTTTCGACGACTTCCAACCCGCCACCGAACCCGACGAAACCCTGCCCGCCGACCTGCGTTCCAACGATCCGAAGACGCGTGAGTACCTGTCCTTCCTGCTGCTCGATTTCGCCGTGGCGGACCGCGAACTGGAGGACCTGCCGCTCGCGCTGGCGTGGGAATGGAGTCGGCGGCTGGAGATCGACGCCATCTTCGATAAACTCGTCACCAAAGAACTCAAGCTGAAGGCCCGCGAGTGGAACAAACTAAAGAAGGACGCGCCCAAGATGCTCGCGACGTTGGAACCGGTCCCATGAGCGAACCCACCCCTTTTCTCGCCTTGCTGCACGCCGGCCTGGAACACGGCGGTTTCGAGACGGACGACGTCCTGCGCGTTTGGCTGCCACTGGCGCGGCAGACGCTGGTCACCCACGACGCGGGCGGCGTCGCCCCGTTGCGCGGCGTGGCGGCCCTTCTAACGAGGGAAGACGGCACGCTCGGGTTTGATCCCGCCCGCGCCGAAACGCCCCGTCTCCGTCGCGCCGAGGTGGAAAACGCGCAACGGCCGGTCGTCAGCGGGGCGCTCCACGTCGTGGGCCGTTCCCGGGTCACCACCGACGTGGACGCCGGTTCCGTCGCCCAATCGAACCTCGAAGTGGCCGCGCCCGACGCCGCGATCACCCACCCCGTTTATCTGCCCGGCTACGTGGCGTGGGAACACCGCCTGGAACATCACGACGCGCTGACGGACATCTTTTCCCTCGGCATGTTGCTCGCCAGTCTCGCGTGCGGATTGGATTTCAACGACCCGGACGACCTCGCGCTGTTCGCCTCGCACCGGGACAATCTGTTCGCGCTCCACGCGCGGCTGCATCCCGTGGTCGCCGCCGCCATCGTCGAGATGACGGAGTTGGACCGGCACCGCCGCGCGCCGGATCTGCCGTCGCTCGTCCGGCGGCTGGAGACCTACCGCGACCAGCCCGTCCACGCGGATTTGAAGCAGTTGGCCGACGCGGCGGTGGGCGTCGCCGATCGTCGCACGGCCATCCAATCGCATTTGCGCGACCGGCTCTTCGAAATCTCGCGCCGCAACCGGCTGGTTTACTTCAAGGGGTCGCAGGGCACGCTGAACCTGACGGTTGCCTCCGTGCCGCTGGTGATGGATTTGCGCAGCGTGCGGTTGGAGCAGCTTTTCGTCTGGCACCCCGCGCTGGCCGCCGAGATTTCCGGCGGCAAGCCGATGACGTTTGGGCAAGTACCTGCGCTTCGAGGACCAGCCCTACCTGCCGAGCGCGCTGGACAAGATGATCTCCGAGGCGCGGCGCGACCGGGCGGAATACGGGTTCGCGCAGTTGCGGCTCGTGCTGTGCTTTCTTGCATTGGCACAACCTCAAGGAAGCGCCGGAGGAACGCATCGTTTCACCGCTGTTGCTGCTGCCGGTGGAGTTGGCGAAGAAGAAGGGCGTCCGCGACCAGTACGTCCTCGAGCCGACCGCCGACGGAGGTGGAGGTCAACCCGGTGTTGCGCCACCATTTGCGCGGGCTGTACAACCTGTCGCTGCCCGAGAGCATCGACCTGCGCGAAACGACGCTGGAGGCGTTCCACGCGGAGTTGAGCGCGCAAATCCGCGCGAGCGAACCCGGCGTCACCCTGCGGAAGGTGGACCGTCCGCAGATCGAGTTGATCCACGAGCGGGCGCGTCAGCGGATCGACCAGTTCCGCCGGCGCCAGAAGTTGCGCAAAGCCACCCGGACGGCCACCGCGTTTAATTACAGTTACGACCGGGAAAACCCGCGTCCGCTGGGCTTGCAAATCTTCCGCCAAAAGGTGCGGCCCGCGCCGCTGCCGTTGCGCGAGACCGCCGGGGCGCCGCCGCGTCCCCGGATGCCGCACCTCTCCTCGGAGCCGGCGGTGGCTTCGGAGGCGGACGCCAGCGGGAGCCGGGCGGAAACCGGACGGCAGGCTTTCGCGTTGCGCGAGGACGCGTCCGGGAACCGTTACACGTGGGATTTCGACCTCTGCTCGATCACGCTGGGCAACTTCAACTACCGCAAGATGACCCTGGTGCGCGATTACGCCCACCTGATCGAAAGCGATCTCGCCAGCAGGGCGTTCGACGGCGTGTTTTCCCTCGATCCGAAGACCTTGGAGGAGGAGGAAACCCCCACCCTGCCGCCGGTGAACGCTGGCTGGTGGTGCCGGGCGACGCCACGCAAGTTTCCGCGATCGCCAAGGCGCGCACCGGCCGCAGTTACATCATCCAGGGTCCGCCCGGCACGGGGAAATCGCAGACCATCACGAACCTGATCGCGGACTACGTGGCGCGCGGCAAACGCGTGCTTTTCGTGTGCGAAAAGCGCGCCGCCATCGACGTGGTTTTCCACCGGCTCAAGCAGCAGGGGCTGGACGAATTGTGCTGCCTGATCCACGATTCGCAGACCGACAAGAAGGCGTTCGTCCAAAATCTGCGGCAGACCTACGAGACGTGGCTCGCCGAGCCGGACGGCAGCGAGGCCGCCCGCGCCGCGCGCGACGTCACGGTGCAGACGATCGAGCGGGAAATGGGAGCGCTCGCGCCGCTTCTCGGACTGCGATGGAAGCCGTGCCGAACGCCGGCGGGGTCAGCATCCGCCAACTCATTCGAGCGCCTGATCGAATTGCGCGCGCATGAACCGGCGCTCGACGCCCGCACGGCGGAGGGTTTGCCCGGATTATGCGGCCTGGCTGCGGCATGGCGGGCGGTACGGCGCCTGGCCGCGACGCTCGTGGAGCTGGGCCATCCGCCCGTTCTCGCGCACCATCCGTTCCGCTGGCTCGCGAATGCGGCCCTCCGCGCCGAACGTCCGCTTGAAACACTGGGCGCGGCATCGAACGCGGCGAGAGACGCCGATTGATGAAATCGAATCGGCCCTCGCCAACAGCGGCTTGCCAGCCGGCCAGTGGGACGAGCTGGAGGAAATCGCCGCGCTGCTCGGCTTTGCCCAACGCGCCGAAGGACTGGCCGCGCGGGACCAACTCGCTTTGCTCGACCCCGCCAGCGCCCTCGCGCGCGCCTTTGAGGAAAGCGTCCGGCACGCGCAAAGGAGCACGTCGTAACGCTAACCAGCGCCGCGGGAAAAAACGCGTGGCTGGCGGCAACCCCTTCCCGCGGCCGACGTGGCCGCCGCGCTATCCCAGATCGCGCGCGCATGGAAGGATCCGTTTTCCGCTGGATCAACCCGGCGTGGTATCGGCTGAAGAAGTCATTGGATCACGCCTACGATTTTTCGGCCAGCACGCCATCCGGCTAACTTACACGCAGGTGCTCGAAAACCTCGCCGCCGCCGGAACACTGGCGGAAGCCGCGCGCCAACGCCTCGCGGGAGGAATTGCGCGCACGGTTCGGCACGGACGACGCGGAACGTTTCGCCGCACGATCTCGGAGGCTTGCAACATCCCTCCCACCCCGCCGTGCAAGCATTACGCGAACTGGCCCTGCGCTCGCCCGCAGGCGGGGAGCATCGTTTCGCGGCTCGCGCGAGATCGCGCCCGCGCTTCGACGAATTGCGGAGCGCGCTGGCGGACTTGCTTCACCAGTACGAACGGCACGGTTTCTCCACGCTCGGAGAAGCTTTGCGCGACCTGCGGGAAGCCACCAGTCGACCTGCCCGATTTCTTACCCATGCTCGGCGAACTGGCTGATGCGCCGCCCGCTTTATTGGAGGCGATGCGCACCTTGCCGTTGTCACCCGATCAACTGGAAGCCGCGACGGCACGGCACAGCCTCGACGAATTTCACCGTGCGGAACGCTGGCTCGCGCGTTGCGACGGACGGGTCATCACCCGGCACATGCAGGAAGCGGCGCGGCTCCAGCGGCGAGAGGTCTGGATCAAAACGCGGCGGTCGATCCGCGCCGAGGTGCGGCGGCGTTTCCGCGAAAACGTCAACCTTTCCTCTTTGCCCGCCGCGCAATTGACCGCGGAGCAGAAGCTCTTCAAGAAAAACTACGCCGCCGGGCGGCGGGTCACTCGAGCACGAGTTCGGCAAGTCGATGCGCTACAAGTCGATCCGCGACACGGCCGGCCGAGGAATCCGGGGCGGTGGTGCGCGACCTGAAGCCCATCTGGCTGATGAGTCCGCTCAGCGTATCCGACACGCTGCCCATGCAGCCGGATTTGTTCGACGTGGTGATCTTCGACGAGGCGAGCCAGGTGCCGGTCGAGGAAGCGGTGCCCGCGCTCTACCGCGCGCCGCAGGTCATCGTCGTCGGCGACGAGATGCAGCTTCCGCCCACCAACTTCTTCGCCGCAGGCGGCGCGCGCGACATCGGAGGGCAACGAGCTGGAAATCGAAGAGGACGGCGAGCGGATCGCCATCGCGCTCGACGCCGACAGTTTCCTCAACCAGAGCGGCAAGAACCTGCCGTCCACGCTGCTGGCCTGGCATTACCGCAGCCGTTACGAATCGTTCATCGCTTTCAGCAACGCCGCGTTCTACGCCGGGAACCTTTACACCGTGCCCGACCGCCAGCTACCCCTGCCCGACGCAACCGGAGTCGTGGCTGACAGACCCGGCGAACGGACGGGCGAGTGGCAAACGCGGACGCGCTGCTGGCGCGGGCCATCAGTTTCCACCGGCTGGAACACGGCGTGTACGAGCACCGGCGCAACCCGGCGGAAGCCGCCTACATCGCGCAAATCGTGCGGGACTTTTTGCGGCGCGACACGGCAAGAGCGTCGGCATCGTGGCCTTCAGCCAGGCGCAGCAGGACGAGATCGAATCCGCGCTGGAGTCGCTGGGCGCGGCGACGACCGGAGTTCGCGGCCCGGCTGGAAGCGGAGCAGAACCGCGAGGAGGACGAGCAGTTTTGCGGCCTGTTCGTCAAGAACCTCGAAAACGTGCAGGGCGACGAGCGCGACATCATCATCCTGAGCATCTGCTACGCGCCCGGGTCGGACGGCCGGATGCTGATGAACTTCGGCCCCATCAACCAGCGCGGCGGCGAGAAGCGCCTCAACGTGATTTTCAGCCGCGCGAAGCACCACATGGCGGTGGTCAGCAGCATCCGCCATCAGGCCATCACGAACGATTTCAACGACGGCGCGAACGCGTTGAAGAACTTCCTGCGTTACGCGGAAGCGAGCAGCGCGGGCGATCTCGCCGAACGCGCGGGCGGTGCTTGGAAGGCTGAACCCGCTCGGGCGCAAAGCGCTCGCGCCCGGTTTGCGGTCGCGGACGAACGCGTGGTCGTCGATGCGCTGGCGGCGGCGTTGCGGGCGCGGGGTTACGAGGTGACCACGCAGGTGGGGCAGTCGCGGTTTCGCTGCGACCTCGCTCTGCGGCGACCGGGGGGACGGAGACGGAATACGCGGTCGGGATTTTCGTGGATTCCTCGGCGCATTACGCGAACGCCGACCTCTTGGAACGCTACGTGACGCAACCGTCGATCATGGCGGCGTTTGGTTGGAAAATCAATGTTGGTTCTGCGCGCGACTGGTATTTCGAGCCCGAGGCGGTGCTCGAACGGATCGAGCGGCTGCTGCGGGTGGAAGAGCGAGCGGAGGTGGAGGCACCGGCGGAGGTGTCCGCGGCGAAGGAGGACGGCGGAGCGGCCGTGGCGCAGGTGGAGCCCGCGCTGCCGACGTTGGAAGTACCCGGCGAAACGGCCGTTGCGGCGCGTCGGCTGGAGTTTACGGAAGATGGTTCCCGTAAATTTTGGGAGATTACCTGTGACGGGTGCGAGGTCACCACGCGTTTTGGCCGGATCGGCACGAAAGGGCAGACGCACACCAAGCAACTCGCGAGCGCGGAGTTGGCCGTGAAGGAGGCGAAGAAGCTGGCCGCCGAGAAGCTGCGGAAGGGTTACCGGGAGTTGGCCTGACATAAAGCTTCCCAGCCACGGAGTGGCGTCACTTGAACAGCACAGAATGCTCTGCGCGCGTGCAAGCTGGGAAGCAATCGGCAGGGGTGGCGCCTTTCCGGTCCCTTTGGTCCTCTGAGTCCCTGAGGTCCCTTTCAGGAGAGGCCGCCACCGGCCGGGCGCGTTCCCGGAAAGGGACTCAAGGGATCCAAGGGACCAAAAGGACCCAAGGGACTGCGAACCCTGACCGACCCCGGCGAGACATGTTATCCAAGCGCCGTGGTCGAGTCCGCGAGGCCACGGAAAGCCACCACCAGATGGATCAAAGCCACGTAGTGGTGTCACCAACAAGGTAGGCCCCAAGACCATCGCACGCCGCCGGATTGTTATTCCCAAGGCAACCGATTTGTTACGCCACTACGTGGCTACCATGCGTTCTGGGGGTGGCTTTCCGTGGCCTCGCGGACTCGACCACGGCTACTCACCCTCGGTGGACGCCGCTCCGTGGCTGGGAGGCCGCACCTGTCTGTCATCCACATCCCCTCCACAACCCCTCCGCCACAACCCACAACTCCCTCTTCACATCCCCTCCGCCCCCGCACCCCCCCGACGCTTTCCCTTGTCAGCCGCCGGTTGCCAGCTACACTTTCGCTCTTCCGCGCCGCGGGGCTGATCAGAGATTCGAGGGCGCCGGAACGTTTGCAATTCAACCACAGCCATTTCTTAAAAATGCCGCAACCCATCCACACCTTCAACATCGTCCCGAAGCTGCCCCCTGCCCTCGAGCCGTTGCGCGAAATCGTTTACAACCTCTGGTGGAGTTGGGAACCCGCCGCCCGCCGCCTCTTCCGCAACCTCGACGTGGACCTCTGGAACCAGACCAACCACAACCCCCTGCGCATGCTCCAGTTCTGCGCCAGGCGCGTCTGGAAGCCGCCGCGAAGGACGAAGGCTTCACCCGCGAACTCGCCCGCATCCACGCCCAGTTCCGCGCCTACCTCGACCGCCAGGACACTTACGGACGCCTCACCGCCCGCGCCGCCGGGTCCAAGGGCAACGGCGACGACCTGATCGCCTACTTCTCGGCGGAGTTCGGCTTTCACGAATCCGTGCCGAACTACTCCGGCGGCCTCGGCATCCTTTCCGGCGACCATTGCAAAAGCGCCAGCGACCTGGACCTGAACTTCTGCGCCGTCGGCCTGCTCTACCGCCACGGCTATTTCAAACAGCAGATCAATCGCGAAGGCGTGCAGGAAGCCGTCCAGCTCAACCAGAACTTCTACAACCTGCCCGTCACCGAGATCCTGCCGCAGGACGGCGGCGGGGTCGGTCCGCTGACCGTCTCGGTCGAACTGCCCGGGCCGCCTCGTCCACGCGAAAGTGTGGAAACTGGCCGTGGGCCGCATCAACCTTTACCTGCTCGACACGGACATCCCCGAGAACAGCGCCGAGGATCGCGCCATCACCGCCCAGCTTTACGGCGGTGACCTGGAAATGCGCATCCGCCAGGAAATCGTCCTCGGCATGGGCGGTCCCCGCGCGCTGGCGGCGCTGGGGCTCAAGCCTTCCGTGTACCACATGAACGAAGGCCACGCGGCCTTCCTCGGGCTGGAGCGCGCGCGCCACTTTGTCCGCGCACACCAACTGATTTCCGCAGCGCCCTGCAGATCGTCGCGGGCTCGGGCATTTTCACCACGCACACGCCCGTTCCCGCCGGGAACGACGCCTTCCCGCGCGAACTGATGACCCGCTACTTCGGCTACTACCCGGGTCAGGTCGGCATCGATTTTGAGTACTTCTTCAGCCTGGGCGAACCCACCATCAACAAGGCGGACCTGTTCTCCATGACCATCCTCGCGTTGCGCACCAGCCGGCAGGCCAACGGCGTCAGCAAGCTGCACGGCGAGGTGTCCAAAGGGTTGTGGAAGGACGTGTGGGCCGGCGTGCCCGAGGACGAGGTGCCGATCACCAGCATCACCAATGGCATCCACACCAAGACCTGGGCCGCGCCGGAATTCATGGAGCTTTACGCCCAGTACCTCGGCTCCGACTGGGAGGAGAACCTGACCAACCCGGAATACTGGCTGCGCGTCAACCGCATCCCGGACGAGGTGTTGTGGGACACGCACCAGAAGCTCAAGGGCCGCCTGATCGGCTTCGCCCGCGAACGGGTGCGGCACCAGCGCGAGCGTTTGGGCGAGTCGCCGACCCAGCTTCGGGCCGGTCAACAACATCCTCGATCCCGAGATCCTGACCATCGGTTTTGCGCGCCGGTTCGCGACGTACAAACGCGGCAGCCTGCTCTTCAGCCAGCCCGAGCGGCTGCTGAAGCTCATCAACGACACCGAACGCCCCATCCAGTTTGTGTTCGCCGGCAAGGCGCACCCGAAAGACGAGGGCGGGAAAAAGGTGATCGCGGAGGTCTATAAATACACGCGGGAGGCGCAGTTCGGCGGGCGCGTGGTGTTCATCGAGGATTACGACGCCTACATCGGCCGCCGCCTGTACCAGGGGGTCGATTTGTGGCTCAACAATCCTCTCCGTCCCCTCGAGGCGAGCGGCACGAGCGGCATGAAGCTCCCACCCAGCGGCGGGCTGAACCTCAGCGTGCTCGACGGCTGGTGGTGCGAGGGTTACAACGGCAAGAACGGCTGGCCGATCGGTTCGGAAATCACCGACGGCACCGTCGAATTCCAGAACGAGGTCGATATCGAGAGCCTGTTCCACATCCTGGAAACACAGGTCATCCCGCTGTATTACGCCAAGCCCGACGGCAAGCTCCCCATCGCCTGGCTGCGGTTGATGCGCGAGTCGATGATGAGCGTCACACCGGTTTACAACACGCACCGGATGGTCAAGGAATACTACGAGCGGCTGTACGTGAACGCCGCGCGGGCCTACCGGGCGTTGCAGGCTAACAAGGGCAAGCAAGCCGTGGAGCTGAGCGAGTGGAAGAACAAAATCCGCCGCGACTGGCCGCAAATCCGCATCACGGACGTGCAACTCGACCACACCGACCGGCTCAACATCCAGGTGGGCGACAAGCTGGCGGTCCGCGCGACCGTGGACCTCGGCGCCATCGACCCGAGCGAGGTGAACGTGCAGGCGTATTACGGGGAGAACCACGAGAACGCCATCGCGAAGCCCACGATCCTGACGATGAGCCACGTTGAGAAGACCGCGAAGGCGGGCTGCTACCTGTACCGCGGGACCATCCCGAGTTCGGAGAGCGGCGCCTACGGGTTCAGCGTGCGGGTGGTGCCCACGCACCCCAATCTCAACCAGGAGCACGAGTTGCGCTTGATCACCTGGGCCTAGGCGCGCCATGATCGTTATCGTCGGAGCCGGTCTCGCGGGTCTGGTCTGCGCCAAGGAGTTGCTGAGCAGGAAAGTCCGGGATTTTATCCTGCTCGAAAAAGAGCCGGTGCCGGGCGGACGCGTGCGCTCGCGGGTCACGCCAGAGGGCTTTGTGCTGGACCGCGGTTTCCAGGTGTTGCTCGACAGCTATCCGGCGGTCCGGCGACACCTCGACATCCGCGCATTGAAGCCGCGCTATTTCGAGAGTGGCGCGGTGCTGGCGGACGGCGAACGGCAGGAGGTGACGGCGCATCCCCTGCGACATCCCACTGACATCCTGGAGTCGGCGCTGGGCACGATGCTCGCCGTGGCGGACAAGGCGCGCCTGGTGGCGCTGGTGGCGGAACTCCTAACGACTCCCGACACGCGGTTGGAAGCCGAGACGGCTTCGGACGCCGACGTCAGCACGGCGCACTACCTGTGGCTTCGCGGCTTTTCGCCGGCGGCGGTGGAATGTTTCTTCCGTCCATTTTTCGGCGGCGTCTTTTTGGACAACCAGCTTGCCACCAGCGCGGGGCTTTTTCGTTACTACCTGAAGAAGTTCGCGAGCGGACGCGCCCTGCTGCCCGCCGGGGGCATCGGGCAGGTTACGGGGCAATTGGCGGCCAACCTGCCGGCGGCGAACCTGCGGCTGGGGTGCGGAGTGGAGCGGATCGTCCGGCTGGGCGACCGGGCGGACGCGGTGGTCACCACCGGCGGGGAAACGATCCCGTTGGACTATCTGCTACTCTGCACCGACGAACCGGCCACGCGCCAACTCCTGGAGCGCCCGCCCGCGCGCGAGTCGGCGCGGGGCACGACGGTCGTGTACTACGAGACGCCCGCGCCCGTGTACGACCGGGGCATGCTGGTCCTGCCGAGCGGACGCGACCGGTTGGTGCGGCATTTCGCGCAGTTGACGAACGTCGCGCCCGAGTACGCGCCGCCCGACCGCCACCTGCTCGCCGCCACCGTGCTGGATCGCGCCGGTCTGGACGACGCCGCGCTCGCCGAAGCCGCGCGTCGCGAGATGGCCGGGATCTACCCCGCGATCGGGGTCGCGACGACCATCGCGGTGGTGGCGGTCCCGTACGCGCAGCGTCGCCAGCCCGCCGGGTTTGCCGCGCGGTTGACACCCGCGCCCGCGCCGACGCATTTGTCGAACGTGTTCCTGGCCGGCGACCAGACGGGCGCCTGCAGCATCCAATCCGCGATGGCTAGCGGGGAACGCGCCGCCGCATTCCTCGTTAAGACGGGTGGTCAAGGTCATGGCCGCTGACGACCACCGCCCGCCGTTTCCGCGCCGAATCGACTGGCTGCTTCTGTCCGTCGGCCTGCTCCTGCTTTACGTTTTTTGCCTCGGCGCGCGCGGTCTCAACGAGCCGGACGAGGGACGTTACGCCAACATCGCCCGCGCCATGGTGCTCGGCGGCGACTGGTGGGAACCGCGTATGTCGGGGTTCGGACACTACGACAAACCGCCGCTCGTTTATTGGATCACCGCCGTTAGCCTCCGCGTTTTCGGCATGAACGAATGGGCCGCGCGCGTGCCCCCGTTCCTCGGCGCGATGATGTCCCTGGCCGGACTCGGCTGGGCGGCGTGGCGACTGCGGGGCGCGCGCGTCGCGTGGTTTTCCGTACTGCTCTGCGGCGCGTCGGTCCAATTTTTTGCCCTGGGGCGCATCCTTTGCCCCGACATGTTGTTGACCGGCTGGTGTACCCTCGCGCTCGCGGCGTGGGCCGAGTGCCGGCATCGCGGCGGCGCGTGGTCTTGGTGGCTGCTCTCCCTCGCGTTCTGGACCTGCGCCTGGTGGACGAAGGCGACACCCGCCTTCATCCCGCTCGCCGGTTTGTACGTCGGGCTGCTCGCCACCCGCGACATCCCCGGAAGGCGCGCGTTGCGCGTCTGGCTGCTGCTCCCCGCAATCCTGGTGCTCGGCGCGGCCTGGTTCGTGTCGATGATGACCACCCACCCGGAGTTGAAGCACTTCTTCTTCGGACGCGAACTGGCGGGAAGGATGACCGGTCACGCCGACGGTCGGCGGGGCTCGATGTTCTACTACCTCGGCGTGAGCGCTGTCGCGTGGCTGCCTTGGTGGCCGCTCGCGGCGTGGTCCGTGTGGACTAACAGGGTCAAGTTGCGCGTCGCGCCGGGTGTTTCCGTGCTCAAAGTCTGGTGCGGGCGTCTTGGCGTTGAAGGCTGGATCGTCGGGACGGGACTGCTTATTTTCTCCCTGGCCTCCTCGAAACTGCCCACGTACACGCTGCCCCTCGCGCCTTGGGCCGCGCTGCTCATGGCTCGCCTGCTCGCCTCGTCCTGTTCTGGTTCGGAGCGTCGCCCGTGGTATTGGAATCAAACGGCGGTCGCGGCGGGAGGCTTCGTCCTGATCGCGCTCGCCGGCGCGTTGATCATTCCAAAATACGAAAGCGGACTGGGGGTAAATTCGAGTTTGCGCCGGGTGTGCGAATATCTGAAGAACCGGGGTGCCAAGCGGGTAGTCACGGACCAATACTGGCCGGGCATGGAGTTCTATCTTGGGAGTGAACCCGTGATGTACGTCGTGGATCGAGGTCGTCAGCAAGAGCGTTCCACAGACCCCGGGTTGACACCGCCACTTTTCATTGAAACCAAAACGTGGCGCGCCGCCGAAACGCGTCCAACATCCCTCCCGGCGGCTGAACGCGACGTGTGGCTCGTGCGGTTCCGCAAGCGCAGGCAGTCGCCGTTCGATTTTCTGCTGATCGGCAAAGAGGGTCAACACCTGACAAAAACCATCGGGCAATTTGAGTTGCTCCACGTTCAAAACGAGTCCGAAGGCGGACTGACCCTGATCGCCGCGGAACCCTGATGGCGTGTCTTCGCCGCGCGCACCGTACTTTGGAAAGCGGCATCGCCTGTTCCGATCCTGATGCGGGCAGGGATGCCCGCGCTCCCGGGGGCTGTCGCCCCGTCATCCAGCGCGTACGTCCGCACCTTCCACACGTACCTTTCACGATGACCGGAAGTCCGCGTGGCGGCGGCGTTTGGCAAAGTCGCTTTGTTGGGGCATCTTGCGTCATTCTGATTCCCCTGTGATGACCACCGAAGACCCGCAGTTCGATTCCGTGGACGATGTGCTCGCCGACTTTCGCGCCGGACGCCCGGTCATCGTCACCGATGATGCGGACCGCGAGAACGAGGGCGACCTGATCATGGCCGCCGAGATGGCGACGCCGGAAACCATCGCGTTTTTGGTCCGCCACACCTCGGGTGTGCTTTGCGCGCCCATGACGGGGGCGGAACTCGACCGGCTCCAATTGCCGTTGATGACGCCGCTCGCCATGAACACCGAGCGGATGCGCACGGCCTACACGGTCAGCGTGGATGCCGCCGAGGGGGTTACGACGGGTATCTCGGCGGCGGACCGCGCCCACACTCTACGGCTGCTCGCCAACCCGGGCACCAAACCCTCGGACCTCGCGCGACCGGGTCACGTTTTCCCGTTGCGTTACCGCGAGGGCGGCGTGCTGCGCCGCGCCGGGCACACGGAGGCGGCGGTGGACCTGGCCCAACTCGCGGGTTTGCGTCCGGCGGGCGTGCTCGCGGAGATCGTGAACGACGACGGCTCCATGGCGCGGGTGCCGGAGCTTTTCGAGTTCCGGGCCAAGCACGGCCTCAAGTTTTGCACCATCTGCGATCTGATCGAGTACCGGCGCAAACAGGAGAAGCTTGTGCAGCGCATCGAAGTCATCGAAATGCCGACCGACTACGGAGACTTCCAGCTTTATCTTTATCGCAACAAGCTGGACGACAAGCATCATCTCGCGCTGGTCAAGGGGCGGATCGACCGGGACACCCCCGTGCTGGTGCGCGTCCACAGCGAGTGTCTGACGGGCGATGTTTTCGGGTCGCGCCGTTGTGATTGCGGGAGCCAGTTGCACATAGCGTTGTCACAGATCGAACAGGCCGGCGCCGGGGTGTTGGTTTACCTGCGTCAAGAGGGGCGAGGCATCGGTTTGGCGGCGAAAATCCATGCTTACAAGCTTCAACAGGAGGGCTTGGACACCGTGGAAGCCAACGAGCAACTGGGCTACGCCGCCGACTTGCGCGATTACGGCCTCGGCGCGCAGATTCTTTTGGATGTGGGTGTCCGGCGGTTTCGTTTTATGACGAACAACCCGCGCAAGATCATCGGACTCGACGGTTACGGCTTGGAGATGGTGGAGCAAGTGCCAATTCGATCGGTGTCCAACCCTCACAACGAGAAGTACTTGCACACCAAGAAATTCAAGCTCGGGCATTTGTTGTAGCGAAGCGGGTCCTGCTCGCGCCATTCTCCCTTGTGGAGGAACAAGAGGGAGGCACCCGACTTTTCCCATTCCACGTCTTGCGGGTTTCGAGTGTCGGGGCAACAGTACCCCCGATGCTTAAGCCTAAAATCGGCGGACCACGCGTGCTCGGGAACACCCGGCGCACGTTTGCCCTGGTCGCCAGTCAGTATAACCCGGATTTCGTGCAGGGATTGGTCGATCACGCCGCGCAGGAGTTCACCCGGATCGCGCCCAGCGCCCGCTTGAGCCTATATCAGGTGCCCGGCGCGTTTGAAATCCCGGTCGTCATCCAGGAACTGGCGATGCGAGCCGACAACGAACTCGATGTCATCGTGGCTTTCGGCGTCATCCTGCAAGGCGACACCGACCACGCCGCGCACATCGCGCGCACGGTGACGGATTCCCTGCAACAAATTGCCCTCGCCACGCGCATTCCCGTGATCCACCAGGTGCTGAGCTGCCAGGACGAGGCGCAAGCCCGGGTTCGTTGCCTGGAAGAAGAATTTAACCGCGGAATCGAGGCCGCGCGCGCAGCGGTGAGCATGGCCAACATCATCGCGCAATTGCGAGGGCAGTAGAGGAGCGCGGAACGCTTTTTGTAAGTTCGATTGTTATCCAATGGGAAAACGCCGCGAAGGCCGTGAGGTGGCCGTGCAGTTCCTCGTTTTTTGCGACTTGAACCAGGGGTCCGGGATCGCCAGCGCCCAGGGGTTTTGGGAACTCCGGCCCGCGAGCAAATCCATCCGGGATTTCGCGTTGGACTTGGTCGAAGGCGTGTTGCGCCACCAGGCGGAAACCGACGAGCGCATCTGCAAGTACGCCGACAACTACGAACTCCACCGGCTCGCCGTGGTGGACAGGAATATCCTGCGTCTGGCGATCTACGAGATGCTCCACCGCAACGATATTCCGCCCGTGGTTTCCATCAACGAAGCCATCGAGATCGCCAAACGGTTCGGCAGCGAGGAAAGCAGCCGTTTCGTGAACGGCATCCTCGACCGGGTGAAACTGGATTTAACCCGCCCCTTGCGCACGGCCACGGAAGTCGGACGGGACATTGAGAACGCCCGGAACGAGCAACCGGCGGCTTCCTGAGCGCGAAATCATTCTAGACTCATGGCGATGGGATTTTTCAAATCGATCATCCAAAAGTTCACCGGGCGTCCGGTGGATTGGGATGAACTGGAGGAGTCGCTCATCCGCGCGGATCTGGGCGTGCCACTGACGTTGCGAATCATCAAAACGCTTCAAGAGCAGGCCAAACCGCCGACGGCGCAGGATGTGGTGGAGACCACGCGGGCGGCGATTTTGTTGCTGATGCCGCCGAACAGCGCGCCGATTCGGCCGCTGCCCAACAAACCGAAGGTAATTTTGGTGGTGGGTGTTAACGGGACGGGCAAGACCACCTCAACAGCCAAGCTGGCGCAGTATTTCAAGTCGAACCGTTACGGGGTAATGCTCGCGGCGGCGGACACGTTTCGCGCGGCGGCGATTGAGCAGCTTGAAGTGTGGAGCGAGCGGATTGGGGTGGAGATGATCCGGGGACAGTACAACGGGGACCCGGCGGCGTTGTGTTACGACGCGTACACGGCGGCGGAGAAAAAGAACGTGGAGTTCTTGATCTGCGACACGGCGGGTCGTTTGCACAACCGGCAGAATCTGATGGCCGAGTTGGGTAAGATCAAACGCATCCTGGCGAAGCATGATCCCAGCGCGCCGCAGGAGTGTCTGCTGGTGGTGGACGCGACGACGGGGTCCAACGCGGTGCTGCAGGCGAAGGAATTTCACGCGGCGGTGGGATTGACGGGTTTGATCGTGACCAAACTGGACGGCAGCGGACGCGGAGGCGTGCTCGTGGCGATCCAGAACGAACTCGGAATCCCGACGCGGTTCATCGGCCGCGGGGAGCAGTTGGACGCGTTTGAGCCGTTCGACGCCCGGGCGTTCGTTGAAAACGTGTTGTGAGGGTAGGTTCCCACCGCGTAGCGGTTCTTCTCCGCCCGTCGCGCAGCGGCTTTGGAGTGCGCCGCGACACGTCGCCGCTTTGATCCCTGCAACATGTCGCGTCCAAAGCGCTTCGGCGCAGCCGACCATTATCGAGCCGGCTGCGCCGGAATATCAGGACGCGACGTGTCGCTGGCGGAACCCGGCGGAGCCGTGCGAAAGCGGCGACATGTCGCCGCACTCCAAAACCGCTGCGCGGTGGGCAGAACCGGACCAGAGTTCACCGCCCCCGGTCGCCCTTCTCGGAGATCTCCTTCGCTTGCAGCAACAGGTTAGCGACCCGCCGTTGCTGGTTGATCACGCGCATCCCCTTGTCACTCTGGTTGGGCTCCCGCGCTGGGCGGCGCTTGCCCGTCAATTCATTCACGCCGCATTCCTCCTCGGTCTTGTTGGACTCCGTCAACTTCAACGGTGTGCTCTTGCTGCTCAGGACCGAATCCAATTGCGCCCACAAATCATCACGACGCCACGGCGAAACCAACCCCATGATGCTGAGCTTGTACAAATAAAGCTGCACCTGCTCCGTGCTGATCTGCTCAATGCTGGCCAGCTTTTCGGCGCTGATCCCGCACTTCAGCAAGTCGATGGAAGCACGGAAGAATTCGCTCAGGCTTTGTTCCTCAAACTCCACCGCCGGCACGGCTTGCTGCAATCGGAAAATTCGGTGCGGCGGGGAAAGCTGCTTCCGGTTTACGCTGATCTCATCAACCTGGCTCACGATGATCAACGCCAATCGGTCCACCTGGATGCGCACGCTGCCCATCAGCGAACTCGCGTGCGCAGGCGTGAATACAAAACGTCCGATCGGCGAGGCGGTCACGCTGACGAGCTTGGCCACCACCTGTGACTCGGTTTTCACAATGTGCTTGTCCACCATGAACCCGCACAGGTATCCCGGCACGAAGTGCAGATGCATTTCAGTGCTCTGCTGGGTTTGCAGCAACGTCAATTTGCCCGAGCGATGTCGCATCATGTTCAGCAACTCAGGCAGGGGAAGCTCCGCGATGTCTCCGGTGACAGGCATAGATGCTATACCGGATAAGCAGAAACACTGCCACGCGATGCGAATCGCGATAAAAACTCCCGCCGCTACGCGTCCAGCGCGACGGCTTCCCCCTCCGCCGTCGCGGGCACCGCCACCCGCTTGAAGTGTAACTTGTTCACCCGGCGGCCGTCCGTCTCGGTGACGGTCACTTGGTAATCACCGATTTTCAACTGCTCCCCCTGCTTGGGCAAATGCCCCAGCATCTGGGTTACGTAGCCGCCCACGGTACTCACTTCCGTGTTGGATAACTCCAGGTCCGTCAGGTCGTTCAACTCGTACAAACCCAACACCCCTTCGAGCTCGAATTCGTCCGGGTTCAACTGCTTGAACTCCGACTGCTCGGCGTCGAATTCATCCCGGATGTCGCCGACAATCTCCGCGAGGACGTTGTCCAGCGTGACGATGCCCATCGCGCCGCCGAACTCATCCACCACCATCCCGAGGTGCGCGTGCTTGGTTAAAAAAGTGGTCAGCAGCCGCTCCAGCGGCATCATTTCGGGCACCACCAGCGCGTCCCGCTTGATGCTCAGCAGATCGGGATGTTCCTGTCGCATCAACGCGAGCAGATCCTTGATGTGGACCAGCCCGATGGGATTGTCCAAGAACCCTTTGCACAACGGGAAACGCGTGTGCCGCGAAGCCGTGGCCTCCGCGAGGTTTTCCTCGAACGAAGTGTCGATGTCCAGGTAAACGACCTCCCCGCGCGGCGTCATGATGTCGCGCACCACGCGCCGACGAAGGTCCAGCGTGTTGATGAGCAGTTCCTTGCCCAAGGGTGTCACCTCGCGGGAGCGTTCGCTTTCGCCGAGGATCACCCGGAGTTCCTCCTCGCTGTGGGCCATCTCGGTTTCCGCGACGGGGTCCACCTTGAAAATATGGCGCAACACCGCGTTGGCCAGCTTGTTGAGGACCCAGATGGCGGGGCCAAAGATCAACCGGAAAATCCGGAGCGGCGCGCTGACGAGCAACGTGGTCGGAAGCGGTTTGCGGATGGCGAGGGACTTCGGCGCCAGTTCGCCGAGCACGATGTGCAGCATGGTGATCGTGCCGAAAGCCAGGGCAATCGACACCGATTGCACGATCTTCACCGAATGCACCCCGGCCAGGGCGAAAACCGGTTCGATGACGCGCGCCAGGAAAGGCTCCCCCACCCAACCCAAACCCAGACTCGCCAGGGTGATTCCCAGCTGCGTGGCGGAAAGGTAGGCGTCCAGGTGCTCCACGACCTGCTGGGCGTTGGCGGCGCGGGCGCGGGCGACCTTGCCCTTCTGCTCCTCCGCGTGCGCGTCCAACTGACTGCTCCGCACCTTGACGATGGCAAACTCCGCCGCGACGAAAAAACCGTTCAGCAGCACGAGGCCGAGAACGGCGGCAACCTTGAGCAGGATGGAGGGTAGCGACTCCCATTCGACGGCGGGAAGTGCGTCCGCCGTCGCGTCTCCCAGGATGGAAACCCACCCCGCGTTGAGAATAGCAATGTTCATGGAAGCCCGCTGTTCGTCCTCGGGGACGCAAACCGGGCAAAATCTTGGAATCCCACCGGAAAAGCCGCGAAGCGACTTTGCCGATCCCTACTGCTTCTCGTAAACGCCTTTGTCCCTGCGTTCGAGGACCGTGAAGCCCGCTTTCTTGGCGTCGCTAATCGAAGTGGGCTTCAACACCTTGGGCGTGTTGACCTGCGCGATGAGCTTGCGCACGGGACGCTGGCAAACCAGGCAATGCGTTAGATCCGGCCGGTCACTGGGACGGCGGAGTTCAAATCGTCCGCCGCAGATTTTGCAATCGCCACCTTCCACTTCGTATTCGTAGAGCGGCATGGTGGCAATGAGGCGAGGCAAGGCGATCCTCTACCAACTGGACTTGGTAACCCCGGGAATCATCCCGTTGGAAGCCAATTCCCGGAAAGCGATACGCGAGAGCTTGAACCGGCGCAGGAAGGCGCGGCGGCGTCCGCTCATCAGGCAGCGGTTCACCACCCGGGTCGGGCTGGCGTCGCGCGGCAACTGGCTCAGGGCGGTGTAGTCTTTCTTGGCTTTCAATTCCGCGCGCAGGGCGGCGAATTTGGCCACGGTCGCGCGCTTGCGCTCATTACGTTCAATCCAGGAAGTCTTTGCCATAGAAGTATCTTAAGAAGGCGAGATGATAAAGCGGCTCGGCGTATTTGCAACGGAACATTTCAAGGGGATTGGGATCGACGGAGTGGCACTCTCTGGCTCCGGGCCATCAGCCCCGGGAGCGCGGGTCTCCGACCCGCATCTGGACTCGGTGTAGTCTTTTCAAGGGCTACCGCCCTTTGCGGGTCGGAGACCCGCGCTCCCGGGGCTGACCAGGATGCGGGCGGGATGCCCGCGCTCCCGGGGGCTGCCGCCCCTACTTTTTGCGGTCAAGACACCACGTCCGGCTCCACCTCGCTGGCGTTGATCGTGTCGATCAGCAGCCGCATCCGCCCGAAATTCCGCCGGTGCGGCGTGAAAACCAGCCGCGGCAGATGCGCCAGTTCCGGCTCGTTGCGCTCCTGCCGCAACGCCGCGCCGCTGGATGAAACGCCCCGTGCGCAGCATGTCGCCGAACGCGTCGTTGAGCTTCTCCATCGCCGCGGCGCGTCAGCCGCCGCGCTCAGCCGGATCACCATCTGCTGACCGACGTAGCGGCTGGATTGATAAATCTTGTAGAAGTTGACGATCTCGGCCACCGCCTCCTCCACGTCGGTCGTCAGCGCGGAACAAATGGAAATCCTCCTCCGAGATCAGCCCGAGCTTGAGCAGGTGCCCGCGCATGAACTCGTACCACGTCTCCCAGTAGTGCCCGTTCGGCTCGTCCACCAGCACGAGCGGGATCATCTTCGCCTTGCCGGTCTGCAGCAGCGTCAACGCCTCGAACCCCTCGTCCATCGTGCCGAACCCGCCCGGGAACAGCGCGATGGCGTGGCTCTCCTTCATGAAGTTGAGCTTGCGGGTGAAGAAATAATTGAAGTTCACCAGCTTGGGTCGCCTTCGATGGTCACGTTCGCGCCCTGCTCGAAGGGCAGGCGGATGTTCAACCCGAAGCTCTGGTCGCGCCCCGCGCCATGCTGCGCCGCGCCCATGATGCCGTCGCCGCCGCCGGTGATGATCATGTAGCCCGCCTCGCTCATCCGCCGGGCGAACTGCTCGGCGGCCTGGAACTCGGGCGCGTCCGGCGACGGTGCGCGCGCTGCCGAACACCGACACCTTGCGGACCGGCTTGTACTGCGCAAACAGGCGCGCGGCGTAGCGCAGTTCCTTGAGCGAACGGTTGTACATCTTCAGGTCCGCCACGCTCATGCGGTCCTGCGCCATCTTGAGCACCGTGCCGACCATCTCCTCGATCAACTCGGGCGAATGGTCGTAGCCCCAGCGCTTGACCAGTTCGTTGACCTGCTGGTCGATG
The DNA here is from genome assembly GCA_963795895.1 of uncultured bacterium. Lineage (GTDB taxonomy): Bacteria > Verrucomicrobiota > Verrucomicrobiia > Chthoniobacterales > SZAS-18 > CAWCJJ01. Next base: position 64,336 of record CAWCJJ010000027.1, on the reverse strand, counting down.
CCCTCGTCGCCCGTGGGCGGCTGCACGACGTTGACGGGCGGCGGCGGATCCTCTTCGTGGGCGGTGGTGTGACTCGACTCTTGCACCGCGTCAATGTGAAACGGCCCGCCGGGAACGCAACCGCGGCAGGTTGCCCTCGCCGGCGCTTCGTGCGTAGCCTCGTGCCCGCTTGCCGCCCGCGGCAACGCACCCTCCCTTCTTCTTATATGATCGTTGTCATCAAACCCCACACGCCCCGGAGCGCATCGACGAGGTCATCGCCGAGGTCGAAAAACTCGGCTACGCCGCGCACCCGATCCGCGGCGCGCTCCAGACCGTCGTGGCCGCCATCGGCGACGAGACGACCCACCACACGCTCGAATCCCTCAACGCGCTGCCGCAGGTCGAGCGCGTCATGCCCGTGCAGAAACGCTACAAGCTCGTGAGCCGCGAATCCCGCCCCGGCGGCACCGTCATCGACGTGGACGGCGTCCCGGTCGGCGGCGCGCACTTCACGATGATCGCCGGGCCGTGCTCGGTGGAGAGCGAGGAGCAACTGCTGACCACGGCCCGCGCGGTCAAAGCGGCCGGCGCGACGATGCTGCGCGGCGGGGCGTTCAAGCCGCGCACCTCGCCCTATGAGTTCCAGGGCATGGGCAAGGAGGGGTTGCGCCTCCTGCGGTTGGCGAAACAGGAAACGGGCCTCAAGATCGTCACGGAAGTGCTCGAGCGAATTGGACGTCGATCTCGATCGCCGAAACGGCCGACATGCTCCAGATCGGCGCGCGCAACGCGCAGAATTTCCGCCTGCTCGTCGCGGCGGCGCGCACGGGCAAGCCGATCCTGCTCAAGCGCGGCCTGAGCCAGCGCATCGAGGAATGGCTGCTCGGCGCGGAGTACATCCTGAGCGCGGGCAACGGCAACGTCATGCTCTGCGAACGCGGCATCCGCACGTTCGAGACCTACACCCGCAACACGCTCGACCTCGCCGCGGTCGCCGTCGCCAAGCGCGAGAGCCATCTGCCCGTGATCGTGGACCCGAGCCAGGGCTGCGGGCGCGCCGACCTGGTGCCGACGTTGTGCGCCGGGGCGGTGGCGATGGGCGCCGACGGGCTGATCATCGAGGTGCATCCCAACCCGGCCGAAGCCCTGAGCGACGGCCAGCAGCAGGTGGATTTCGCGCTGTTCGCGAAGATGATGACCGATCTGCAACCATTTTTGCAGGCGGTACGGCGGACGGTCTGACCGGAATTTTTAACCGCAGATTTAACGCAGATGGACGCAGATTATCGGAAAAAGGCGGGGGATAAAAGGCAAAGAACGCAATCTCTCTGGAACAAAAAATCTCTTCTCCCTTCTGGTTCTTTAATCTGCGTCCATCTGCGTTAAATCTGCGGTTAAAAACCCCGCTCGATGCCCTCACCGCCGGGCCATCCGCGCGAACAGGATCCCACCAAAGAGCAGGAAAATCACGTTGGGCAGCCAGATCAACAACTCGGGGTGCAGAGACGCTTTTTCCCGGAAGATGTTCACCACCAGGATGATCAGGAAGTACGTGAACGCCACCCCCAGACTAATCCCGAAACCGATGCTCGTTTCCTGCCGGTGCGCCGTGATGCCCAGCGGGATGCCGATCAGCGCGAATGTGAAACACGCCAGCGAAAACGAAAAGCGTTTGTTGAATTCCGTCCGCGCGGAAGCCTGCTTTCTTCTTGAACTCCCCCCGTTCACTCGTCGGCACGGTTTTCTCCGTGTTCGTCCATCTGGCGGAGTTCGGCGCGGAGTTCGTCGTAGGTTGAGCGTCTCGACGCGCGGACGCCTCTGCTTCTGGATGTACAACTCCTCCAGCGAGATCGGGTACACAAACTCGCCCATCGTGATGCCGTGGCGGATCGGGTCAAATCGTCGGGCTTGGTCTCGTCGCGCTGCTCGTAGCGGCTGTCCTCCAGGCGCATCTTGATCTGCTTGTTGGCCAGGTCGGTTTCCAGACCGCCCCGTGCGGGCGTACACCACGTGCATCGGCTGGTTCGTGCTGTTCAGGTCGAAGACGTGGATGTTCTCCAGCGTGTTGCCGTCCTTTTTTGCCGACGTAGATTTTCTTGCCGGGAAAATCCGTGATGACCTGATCGCCCGCTGAACGCGGCCGCCGGGTTGTTGGTCGCCACCTGAAAGAAGGCGTTCCTCAGGTTTTGCTGCGCCCGCGGGGCGACGTACAGGTTGATCCAGAGGCACAGCCCGCTGAAAACGCACCGCCAGCACCAAGACCGGACGCGCGATGCGCGGGATGCTCATGCCGGCGGTGCGCATGGCGGTGAGTTCGTTGCTCGCGGAGAGCCGGCCGAAGACCAGCAGCACGGCGGTCAGAAATCCCCACGGAATGCTGAAGGTCAGCGAAACGGCAGAAAGTACGCGATGAAAGTGATGATGAACGTCGCCGGGACGTTGTGGTCGATCACAAACTCAAAGAGCTTCTTGAAAATCTGCCCCAGCACGAGCACCAGGCTCAACGTCGGCGACGGCAAACAACGCGGTGGTCAGAAGATCGCGGCCAATGTAACGGTCGATCAGGCGCATGGGGGAGGGGGAAAAGGAAGGGCAAGGAGGTAGGAGATGGAAGATAGGGCGGAAATGACCAAGGACCAATGACGAAGGCAGAGGGATGAAGTCGGAGGGAAGATTCGGTTAGAATCAGATCGACGCCACGACGGAATTTCACAATTTCTTCTCCCCTCCGCCCTATCTTCTATCTCCTATCTCCTTGCCCTTCCTTTCTTCTCCCCCTCCCAATGATCCCCCAGGAAACCATTGAGCAAGTCGCCGCCGCGAACGACGTGGTCGATGTCATCGGCGGCACCGTGCCGCTCAAACGCGGCGGGCGGCGCGTTCAAGGCCCTCTGCCCCTTCCACAAGGAGAAATCGCCCTCGTTCACCGTCAACCCCGCCCGGCAGAGCTTCAAATGCTTCGGCTGCGGCAAGGGCGGGACGGTCTTCAAATTCGTCGAGCTTTACGAGAACCTGAGCTTTCCGGCCGCCGTCCGGCGACTCGCGGAAAAGGCCGGCATCGCCATCGTCGAGGAAGGCGGCTACGGCGGCCGGGGCGACAACGACAAGGGCGCCGGCGAAACCCGCCGCCGGCTGCTCAGCCTGCACACCGAGGCGGCGGATTGGTTTCACCGCAACCTGCGCAAAAGCAACGAGGCCGCCGTGGCGCGCGAATACCTCAAATCGCGCGGCCTGACCTCCGAGATCGCCGCGCGCTGGAAACTCGGCTACGCCCCCAACTCCTAGACGCCTGCATGTCCTGGGCGTCCGGACGCGGCTATTCGACCAGGACTTTCTCATCCTCGGCGGACTCGTCACCCCGCCGGACGACGACACCGGCGGGCCACTCGTTCCGACGCAGCGCGCGCGACCAGTTTCGCGACCGGCTGATGTTTCCCATCTGCAACGAGAGCGGCGAGGTCATCGGCTTCAGCGGACGCGTGCTGAAGAGCGACACCAAAGCGCCGAAATACGTCAACTCCCCCGAGACGCCGATCTTCACGAAAGGCAAGGTCCTCTTCGGCCTGCACCTCAGCAAACGCCCGATCCTCGACGAGACCTTCGCCATCGTCTGCGAAGGGCAGATCGACTTGATCACCGCTTACGAGGCGGGCATCAGAAACGTCGTCGCGCCCCAAGGCACCGCGTTCACCATCAAACAGGCGCAGTTGCTCAAACGCCAGGCCGACGAGGTCGTCCTGTGCTTCGACGCGGACAACGCGGGCCAGCAAGCCGCCGAACGCTCCCTCCCCGCCCTGCTGGAGGCGAATATCACCGTCCGTGTCGCGACCATGCCGCCCGGCGAGGATCCCGATTCGCTCATCCGCAACCACGGCGTCGGGGCGTTCGCCGAACGCATCGGCATGGCGCAGGACTTTTTCGATTTTCAGATGGAACGGCTGCGGAAGATGTTCGACGCGGACACGCCCAAAGGCAAAACGCAGTTCGCCCGGCGCATGGCCGAATCCGTGGCCCTGGTCACGGACAACCTCCTGCGCGAAACCGTGGTCGGCAAAATCTCGGCGCAACTCGGGGTTTCCGCCCAGGCTTTCACCGCCCTGCTCAAACCGGCGCGACCCGCGCGCCGGGACGCCGACCTGCCGCCCGACCTCACCGGCGCGTCCAAGACCACGACCGGCGCGGAGGAGCCGCCCGCGTTCGAGAAACCGCCGCTCGCGGTCGCCCATTTGATCCGGCTCGCCCTGGAGAACCCGGAGGCGCGGGAGTGGGTCCTGGCGCAACCCTGGCGGGAAACCCTGCCCAAACTGCACGGGGCGGAACTGCTTTCCGCCGTCCTGGAGACCGATCTCGACCCCGCCGACACGCCCGCCGTCAACGCGTACCTGGCGTCGCGGCCCTCTGACGAGGAAGCGTTCCTTGCGGACCTGTTGGACGACAAGCCTTTCGCCCAACCCATGTTGGTGGCGCGCCACAGTTGGGTTGGACTCGAAAAAAGCTTGCTGACCGACCGGCTCAACGTGCTGATTAATAGGATGCGCGCCCCCGGTCTTACGGCGGAGGATGCCACCCTGTTACAGAAAGAAATCCTTGACCTTCAGTCAAGGCTTAATGATATTGCGCGGCTCTGAAAATCGCGGCAAAGCTGCCCGCTTTTTGATGGTCAGGGCACCTTAACCGATCGCCTCGTCGCTATGGCCAAAGTGAATTCGTCTGTTCCTTCCCTCCCCTCGGTTCCCACGGAAAACAGACCTGACGAAGCTCCCCCCGCCGAACGCCAAGTCCCCCCGAAAAGCCCCAAGGCCAAGTCCGCACAAAGCCTCCAACGGCTCCCACCACAAGAAGGCCGCCGCCGCCCCCGCCCCGTCCGCTTCCGCCAACGGGCACGCCCCCGTGCCGGACGCCGCCGCCGCCGCGGCCCGGGTCGCCGCCGAGGCGCACGAGATTCAGGAAAAGGTCCGCCACCTCATCAAGCTCGCCAAAGAGCAGGGTTACCTCACCTGGGACGATCTCAACGAGGCGCTGCCCGACGGCGTCAACGATCCCGATCTGATCGAATCCATCCAGACCCGGCTGCGGGCCATGGAGTTCGACATCATCGAGGCTTCCGACGTCGATCGTTACAAAGACCTCAAGAAGGAACAGGAGCCGGAGGATTCCGACTCTCGAGGAGGACGATAAAGAGGACAAGGACGACAAAGAGGATAAGGAAGACAGGGCCGAGGACGACAAGAACGATGCCGCGGGCCGGAACGACATCCTGGATGATCCCGTCCGCATGTACCTCAAGCAGATGGGCCAGGTCCCCCTGCTCACGCGCGAGCAGGAGGTCGAGATTTCCAAGCGCATCGAGGACGCCGAAGCCCGCGTGCAGCGGCACCTCAACCGGTTCGGGTTCATCGCCCGCGCCCACCTCGATCTGGCGCAGAAGCTGGTCGAGGGCCGCGAGCGTTTCGACCGCGTCATTCTCGACAAGAAGATCGAGAGCCGCGAGCGGTATCTGAAGGCGCTGCCCAAGCTTTGCGAGCAGTTGGAGCAATTCGGCGCGGACCTTTCCCGCCTTTACCTGGCCCAATTGCACGGGGCGGGCGACGAGGAGGAACGCGCGAATTCGCAGAAGGAGTTCGCGCGCCAGCACGAGAGTCTTGCAGAAGCTGTACCCCAAGTTTTTCTTCAAGCAGAAGGTCACCGAGGAGCTGGTCCATCTCACGGACGACAAGTTCCGCCTGCTGAACGCAACTCCAGTCCCAGACCCAGGCCGCGCGCGATCACGCCGCCGTCGGCGCGACGCACCGGGTGGATTACAGCGCCAAGCTCAAGGAGTTGGTCGACCAACTCTGGCTCGACGCCGAAAACTTCACCCTGGAATACCAGGAGATGAAGAATTGCCAGCGGCGGGCGTTGAAAGCCAAGACCGAGATGGTCGAAGCCAACCTGCGGCTCGTGATTTCCATCGCCAAGAAGTACACGAACCGCGGGCTGTCGTTCCTGGACCTGATTCAGGAGGGCAACATGGGCCTGATGAAGGCGGTGGAGAAATTCGAGTACCGCCGGGGCTACAAATTTTCCACTTACGCGACGTGGTGGATCCGGCAGGCGATCACGCGGTCCATCGCGGACCAGGCGCGGACGATCCGCATTCCGGTCCACATGATCGAGACGATCAACAAGCTGATGCGGGTGCAGAAGCAGTTGGTCCAGGAATACGGGCGCGAACCCACCCCGGACGAAGTCGCGGAGGAAGTGCATCTGCCGGTGGAACGGGTGCGGGCCGTTCTTGAAGATGGCGCAGCAGCCGATTTCGTTGCAGGCGCCCGTCGGCGACAGCGAGGACACCAATTTCGGGGATTTCATCGAGGACAAGGCGGCGGACAACCCTTCGGACATGACGGCGATCGTCATGCTCAAGGCGAAGATCAAGGATGTCCTGGAGACGCTGACCGAGCGGGAACGGCAGGTGTTGGAGCAGCGTTTCGGGCTGGTCGATGGTTACAGCCGGACGCTGGAAGAAGTGGGACGGCAGTTCAAGGTGACGCGCGAGCGCATCCGGCAGATCGAGGCGAAGGCGTTGCGCAAGATGCGGCACCCGACGCGCATCCGGCAGTTGGAAGGCTTTCTCGAAGCGACGGAAGCCTGAGTTTTAACCGCAGAAGGACGCAGATTACCGGAAAAAGGCGGGGGGAGGTAAAGCAGAGTTCTTTTTCAGAACCCCTCTTCTTGTCTTCTATCCGCGTCGATCTGCGTTAATCTGCGGTTAAATGTCTGCTTCCGAGTTCTTACCGTCCCAGTTGGGTGTCGCGGGCGAGTTGTGCGGCACAGTTTTGGTGATCTACCTGGTGGCCGTGGCCATCGGGCGGCTGCTGAAACGGCTTTTCCAGGCGCGTCTGGGACTCGTTTACCAGGTGTTCTCCGTCGCTATCGCGCTGTACCTCGCGGCGGAGTACATCTCGCCGGACCTGCCGCTCCGGCGCGAAATGGCCGCGGCGGCGGCCTTGGCGGGCGCGGCGGTGATCGTGCGGTTGCTGGACCAGTTCTTCTGGCGGCTGTATTTCGAGCAGACCCGCAAGGTGCCGATCCCGAAGTTTATCCGGGAGGTCGCGGGCGCCGTCGTTCTACTGATCGTGTTTTTGCTGGTGCTGCAATTTGATTACCACCAGCAAATCCCGGGGTTGCTGGCGGCGTCCGGGGTGGTCGGTATCGTGCTGGGATTCGCCTTGCAGGATTCGCTGGGCAACATCATCGCGGGCTTCGCCCTGCAGATCGGGCGTCCGTTTTCGGTCGGCGACTGGCTGTTGGTGGAGAATCAGCATGTGCAGGCCATCGAGATCAACTGGCGTTCCACCCGGTTTATCACCAACGACGAGGTGCAGTTGGACGTGCCGAACCAGCACATCGTCAAACAGGTCATCACGAATTACCACGGCGGCAACGCGCGCCACGCGATGCGTCTGGAAGTTGGCGTGGAGTACGACATCCCGCCGAACCGGGTCAAGGATGTACTGGCGCGGGCGGCGGCTTCCACCCAGGGAGTATTACTAGAACCAGCCCCCGTGGTGTTCTTAAAGAACTTCGGGGATTCCGCGATAACGTACGAAGTCCGCTTCTGGTTGAACGACCACCGGTTGTACAATGGGATTGCGGATGGCGTCCGCACGAACATCTGGTACGCCTTGCGGCGTCAGCGCATCAAGCTGCCTTTCCCGGTCCGCACGATCAACATCCAACGCAGTCACGCACCCGTGGTTGATGAGCAGAGCGAGCGGCATAGCTCCACCTTTGATCTGCTGTTGAACCAGCCACTATTCAGGGGGATGGAGCGAGACGATCTTCAGTATCTGATCAGCCGCTCGCTGGCCCACCATTACGGTCGCGGTGAGACCATCATCCACGAAGGGGCGGATGGGGCTTCGATGTTCCTGCTGCTTGCAGGGTGAGGCCGCGGTAACGATCACCGCGAAGGGCCATTCTGCGACGGTGGCGACGCTCCACACGGGCGACTGCTTTGGAGAGATGTCACTACTAACCGGCGAGAAGCGCGGCGCCAGTGTTCTGGCGAGTCACGACTGCGAAGTGCTAGAGGTAACAAAGCCCGTGTTTGCCGAGTTGGTACAAAAGGACGACGATTTGCTGCCTAGGTTAAGTGAACTGCTCGCGCGGCGAAAACTGGAAACGGACGGTATTCTGCAGGCGCACTCGACTCAACCAGCTATTGTGTCTGCAATGAAACAAGAATACCAAGCAGGATTTTTGGATAGACTAAAATCTTTCTTTGAATTGTAAGTGACAATTGACGATTAAAATATGGTCCGTGAAAGTCAATAGATAAACGCCTTTAATGGTCGTGAGAAATCGCTGCAGCCTTTAGAGAGACTAAACTTTTGCTTTGCTAACTTTGTTCCAGCAGCTAGCGCGAAGAACAAGAGCATGTAATATACTGATGGTTCAGGTACAAGCTGCACACTGACACCCAAACCGCTTGGCGCAGTTGAATCGGTTACTAAAGCTCCACGGGCACCTGTAGGAACATAAGTATTCACATCAGACGCATCAATAGAAGTACTATTGAACGATCCGTCTGCGGGAACTCTCCAGGTGGCAGAAGGATTGCTGATAATAGCCCAAGCGGTAGCCGTAGCAGGATTAGAGCTATTAAACAGCCACATGTACACTGGATTATTTGCCGCACCAAGTGTGTCGGTGTTGGCAATGGAGGCTGCGAACTGTCCGGCGACATTGTTGTTAGTAGTGCCAATACCTATAGAAGTGGTATCATAAAGAGTGAAGGCAGCACGTGTATTTTGATAATTTGCAGCGTTTGTCGCAAAATCAAAGCCAACTGGGAAAGAACCAAGTAAGACGGCATCTCCGACAGGCACATGTACAGCGGAAGTATCCAGAATGTAATTACCTTGTGCAGCATAATCAAGAGTGCCACCTTTTACTAATGCGTCCGCAAAAGTCGTACACAGAAGAATAATAACGAATGTCTTAGCAGATCCATCAAAAATCATAATCAAATAAATATGTAACCCATTGAATATAGCATACTGGCACGGACGCGAAAGATCAAAGTCCAATAGCGGGAGGAACAACGTACCAGATAAATGATGGCCGAGAGTTCTTTCGGGTGATGACTACAGCCACACCACTAGGTATTACCACATTAGAGGCATCCACTCCGCCTAATTGCCATTTGTTATTTGTAGTATTAAAGTAGTAATTGTTCAATCCACCCTTAACTGGATCAAATATGCCAACGGTATCAGCAGTCGAAGTTGAATAAGATCCCATCAGGCCATTACTGGCACTTCCAGTATATAAACCACACTGCGAAAGAGTTGTAGAATCTAAAGCATATGGATTGCTCACAAGATTGACATTGGTCGCAGAACCCCCAACTACTGGCAGACCAGTAGTTCCAAGTTTAACTTCACCAGTCAATACAATCGACACAGCAGTACTGTTCTTCCGTTGTATGTATAGGCCTCCAGTCGGTGGTATAATAACATCCGAAGCGTCTACACCACCTTTTTGCCATAGATTGTTTGTAGTGTTGAAATAGTAGCTAGTTAACCCGTTGGTAGAAGCATTTACAAGCTGGATGACATCAGCGTTTGTTTGTGAATAGCTTCCTTGAAAGCCTGCAGAATTTTGAGATCCAAAAGCAGTAGAGAAGGTCCAGTGCGGCCTAATCAAGAACGTTGTAGTTCCCGAGGCAATCACATTGGACAAGTCATCTGATAAAGTAATGCTTGATAAACCACCCTGACTTTGGTCGGAGGCTAAAGTACTTTGTATATTCGAGATGAACCCTGCCGATGTACCATTAGTGACTTCCAAGTAGGATTGGTTTCCGGCACCATTAAACTGTGCATCAGTAAAGGTACCAGCAGGAAATGTTAGGACGGTAGCGTTTCCAGCAGAAGGCGTCCCAACACTTGGAACTAAACCTCGGTATGCAACTGGTCGTACCAAGTTTAGACTAAGAAAAGTATAAGCCGCAGTGGTTCCTGATTTGGGATTTACGGTCAGCGTGGTGAAACCCACTGGGTTGGTCGCCACGGACGTCTGGGCCTGGAGACCCTGCACCGGGAGCAGGCTGCTGGCGAACAAGGTTGAAACCGCAGCGAGACTAAATTTGATTATGCGCATATACGGAAGATGGGAGTTACCTGACACTTATACGGCGAAATTCGGGAGATTTGCTAGAAATTTCGGTATGCTGAGCATTTTTTTTGCACCGCGAGGGCTGTAAAGGTCAGTTTTTCTGTTCACCTCTGAACCCACAGCATAGTCCTTGCCACGTTGAAGTGCCGCCAAGTCCTACCGCGAACTCCGAGGCTTTGGTTTGATCCCAAACAGCCTCTGCCACAAATTGCGCTCAACAGGCGGGTTGTGGCGATGCCGATGGCTGCGGCTTTCTGTCTCGGACTCCGTCTTTTTTGAGTTCACGTCCACCGACGGGGTAGGAATAGTAGCGACGAGTGCCTCAGCGGCTGTCAGCGTGGCTCCTGCCGCAGGTTTATCCGGCGGAATTCCCTCTGGGTGGCTAGCACTGCTGTTCTCATCCGAGGATTGCTGCCCCCCCTCATCCACACCCATTCCAGAGGAAAATCCGGCGATGTACGGGATACGGACAGTCTCATTCGCCACAGAGCGCGAGAATACAGTGTCATCGAGCCAAGTGGACCAACGGGATTCCTCGCCAGATGCCGTCGGCGTCATTTCCGGCTGCTTCGCAACGGCCTGTGACTCGGGAGTGATTATCTGGGGTGTTGCGCTGACGTGGGCATTCGACTGCACAGCGACAGCGGTCTCAGGGCGGGAGTTCGCGATTTTAGACCCTGCCCAGAACAACATTGCCAAAAGAAATAATCCCAAACACGCGCCGAACAACGTCCCAGCAGTCACTCGCAGGTCGATTTTCGGCAAATTTTTCTCACTGTTGCGACTCAAAATTGGTTTTAGGGGGGCAAGCCGCGTTGATTTCAGTATCGGCATCGCCGTCTCCTGCTCCACTGAAAGCGGGGCATCGGCGGTTGAAGCTCCTCCCGGCTCCACGCGCCCCGCTCCTTCGTCGGCAACCAAAACGCCTGCCACCGGCATCCGCCCGCCGTTTGCTTCCACACTCACCGCCCGCGCCAACGCCTCGAACCACTCCGTGTCCGTCGCAAACCCCGGGTTCGGCGACAACGCGCGCCGCAAAACGACGCTCCCCGCCTCGCCCAGTCCCGGGAGCATACTCGCGTGACCCGCCCCGACGCCACCCGCGTAACCCAGCGGAAGCGGGGTGCCCTCCACCAGTTCGTAAAAGAGCCTCGCGAGACAATGCAGATAGCTGCTCTCCACCAAGCCATCCACACTGCTCAACCGGTCCCGGATCGCCGCCGTCGTTGGCTGGCCTGCCATCAGCGTCAAATCCCCACCCCACGTCGCAAGCTCTCCCTCGTCCCTGGCGGTGCCGAGCGGGTCGATCCGCAAATCCACCGTCAATGGACTCCGCGCCAGCAAATCCGTGGCCTCTTCCCCGCTCCAGAGCGGCGCAAGCCCGGCCGCCGTTCCCGTGGGAACCACAAAAATTTGGTGCAAGTGCAACTCCAAACACTCCAAACCTTTCGACCGCGCGAAATCCGTGATCCCCACCGCCTGCCTCAGCAGCGCCAACGCCTCGGCCACGGTCAAACGCCCGCGACTCCGCAGCAAATCGACCAGGGTCAGTCCGCCGCTCCATTCGGTCACCAGATAGCTCGCCCCCGGCGTCCCCTCGAACGCCAGCAAACGCAGCAAACCCGGGTGGGGCGCGCTTTGCACCTTGGCGGCGTTCGCGCGCAACCGCGCGTGGTCGTCCACGTTCTGCAAAAGCTCGGGGTGCAACCACTTTAGAGCCACCGTCTGGTCGCCGCCGCGCAGGTCGCGCGCCTGAAACACCCGTCCGCTGCTCCCCTCCCCGACCAGCCGGGTGATCTGATAACGACCACCCACGAGCGATCCCACCACCGGCGCGAGACTCCCCGAGTTCCCCGTTCCCGACCCAAACCCCGCCTGGCCGGCACCGGCGGGGGAAGTCCCGGGCGGCGCGCTCCCCGGTTTACCAAAAAACGACGACCCGCCGGAGGAGGACGACCCCGTCCCGTCCACCCCTCCCACCGACCCGCCGGGCAACGCGCGCAGGCAGTGCTCGATTTCGCGCCGGAGTTCGTCGGCGCTCTGCGGACGGTCGTCGGGGTGCTTGCGCAACATCCGTCCGAGTAGCTCGCGCACGGACGCGGGGATTCCCTCGAGTTGGATCCAGTTGGGTTCCTTGGTGAGATGCTGCGTGATCAGACTCGTCAGCGTGCCCGTGAACGGCGGACGCCCGGCCAACAGATACCACAAGGTCGCGCCGAGACTGTAGATGTCCGAGCGACCATCGACGTTTTTCTCCTCCAACTGCTCGGGACTGGCGTACTGCGGGGTGCCGACGAACCCACCCATCGTGAGGTGGGTCGAGGCGTCGGTGGCCACCGCCGAGCGGGCGAGCCCGAAGTCGATGACCTTGATGGTCTGGTGGGTTTCGCCGTCCTCGTCCTCGGCGAGGATCATCAAATTGGTGGGTTTGATGTCGCGATGCACGAGCCGCTGGCGACCGGCGGCGGCGAGGGCGCGGGCCGTTTGCAGGGCGAAGCGTAGCACGACAGCGGGCGGCAGCGGGCCGGTCCGGCGCACGAGGGCGTCGAGGGTTTCCCCCTCGATGAACTCCATCGCGTAGAAGAAGCTCTGCGCGTCCATGCCCAAGTGATAGACGTGGGCGATGTTGCGGTGCCGGAGGGCGGCGGCCGCGCGGGCCTCGCGGATGAAACGCTGCCGCGCCACCGGATGGTCGAGGTACGCGGTGTTGATGACCTTGAGGGCTACCAGGCAGCGCAGGTTAACGTCGAACGCCTTGTAGGTGACGCCCATGGCGCCACGCCCGAGTTCCCAGAGCGAACCGTCGTCCCGGCGCAAAACCTGGTAATGCTGGAATGTTTCGGTTGCGTTCATGCCTGCGCGCCGGGTAAAGAGCGCGGGTGGGAAAGTGGAAATGGGGGGAGGCTTGTCGGCGGCTTCTGCGATTTGTCCCAGTAAAGCGGCGTTTTGTCAATTCATCCCCTTGGGGCGGAAGGCGGAGAGAGGGAAGGGCAAGGAGATGGAAGATAGGAGATAGGGCGGAAGGCAAAAGGCACCTTGCCGGGGACGCTGTATGCGGGGGCGTGATGAAATGATAAGCAGGATTCGGTGCGGGGGTTTGGCCGGATTAGATGTGTATGAATTGTGACCCGATCGCCCGCTGGTACCGCTGGCTGGAATACGCCGGGATGGGACGAAGTCTGGAGCGTCGGCGGGAGGAATACCTGGACGAGGTCGCGACGGCGCGGCGGGTTCTGATTTTGGGCGAAGGCGACGGGCGGTTTTTGCGGGCGTTTTTGGAGGTGAACGCGGCGGCCGTGGTGGATTGCGTGGACGCCAGCGGTCGGATGCTTGCAATCGCGGAGGCACGGGTGGACGGGAAATCGCGGGTCGAGTTCCACCACGCGGATGCCCGCGCGTGGATGCCGCCCACCGGAGCGCGGTACGATCTGGTGGTCTCGCATTTCTTCCTGGATTGCTTCACCGGGGACGAGCTCGCGGAGATGATCCCGCGGTTCGCGGGATACGCAACGCCCGACGCGAGGTGGATCGTATCCGAGTTTCGCCAGCCGTCCAACGGTTGGCGGGGCTGGCGGGCGCGGGTGTGGATTGGGGGATTGTACGGGTTGTTCGGCTGGGCGACGGGGCTGCGGGTCCGCCGGTTGCCGGAGTATCGGTCACACTTGGCACGCGCGGGCTTTCGGTTGGCGCGGGAGACGGTCGCCAACGCCGGGATGCTGGTCTCCGAACTCTGGGCACGCGGTATTTTTTGACGGGATGAACGGGATTTTTAGGATTCCAGAAAATTGCGGTTTCCCCCCATCCTCAAAATCCTGTTTATCCTGTCTAAAAGAAGAGCAGCGGGGTAAACAGGACGGCATCCGCCAGGACGCGCAACGAACGGGCGGAGAGCTTTGCCTTGCGTTGGTCCAATGCCCATAATCCCAACAAACTCAAAACGAACGGTTTTAGGGACGCGCCCCCCGTCCGCCAAGTGAAGGTCAGGATCACGGTGCCGGTAAGGAGCAGAAGAGTGATCGTCCCCAGTCGCGCCGTGAGCCGCGGCCACGCGTTGAGCAGGGAGGTGGGATCGCGCCGGTCGCGCGGGCTTTGTTCCCACGCGCTGATCAACGCGCAGTTGAGGAAGCACACCACACCGAGGAGCGCGACCCCGAGCACAATGCTCCCGGGGATGACGGGCGCCGCGCCCAGCACGAAAAACGCACTCCCCACGGCGAACATCCCGCCCACCAGCGCCTCTTTCGGGAGACCGTAGCGCGTACGGCGGGGGCCGGTGTGGACGGACCAGAAATAAACGCCCGCCAACCCGAGCAACGCCAGTCCGCCCATGAACTGGCGGAACGGTAACAGCGTGGGAGTTAGGATGGTCAAGCTGGCGACCACCACGCCGAGCAGCCATCGCAAACTTCCGGTGTGTCGAGCGAAGAAAGCGTGCCGATCCGTGTTCAACTCACCGGCGGTGGATTGTGTCACGTCCGCCAGACGGTCGGCTAGATAGATCATCCAAACCGCGAGTCCCAGGATGAGAGGGTCGGACCAGGGCAGATTGAGGTGCGCGGTTTTGGCCCACCACCCTTGCCAAGTGAGGGCGACCAGCGGCGCGTCGAGGCTGAGCAAATGCGGCCACAGCCACCAGGGCGGGCGCGGGGGGATGAACTTGGGAGCGGACGCGGGCACGGGTTGCAAAGTTACCGCCAATCCGCCCACTGCGAAGCAGTTTTGGAGTGCGGCGACACGTCGCCGCTTTCGCACGGCTCCGCCGGGTCCGACAGCGACGTGTCGCGTCCTGACCTTCCGGCGCAGCCGGCTTGATCAATAGCGGCTTCGCCGAAGGGTTTGGGCGCGACGTGTCGCTGGGATCAAAGCGGCGACGTGTCGCGGCGCACTCCAAAGCCGCTGCGCGGCGGGCGGAGGGGAACTGCTTCCCAGTGGCAGAAAAAACGCGGCAGCACACGGTTTCACTTGCCGTCCCCGCGGATTTGCATAATGTCTGCCCTTCCGACGGGCGAGCCCGTTCGGTTTCCGCGCAATTAGCTCAGTGGTAGAGCGCTTGCTTCACACGCAAGAAGTCGCAGGTTCGAACCCTGCATTGCGCATTCCCTCCGCCTTCACCGTCATGGTCGCGCGGAGAATCGTCGATCGTCGCAAGGCCACCGCCCGTTCGCGGATCGCGTCGAGCATCCGCAGCTTTTCCGTGATCGGCAGCGCCGCGAGCTTGCGGCGGTAAACGCGCGCCGTCGAGCGCCTTGCCTTCGATGAACTGCAGCAAGCGCGCTTTGTCCTTGGCGCGTCCCGTTTGTAACGCGATGGCGGCGAGGTGTTCCGCTGTGAAAACCCGCGCCACCATATCACCTAAATCGCGTGTCGCGGCTTCCAGCAAGGCTTCTTCCACCAGGGGCCCGGTCGGCGGCAGAAACTGCACGGGCCAGCCGCCAACCACCGCATATTCCCCCTCCATGGCAAACCCGCGCCGCGCGAGGTCGTCGAAAATGGGCCCGGCACTGACCAGCAAACCACCCGGTTCAGGGCGGAAGGTTACGAAGATGTCCACGTCGAACGTATCCAGAGGCTCCAAGTAGAAGGTCGCGCCGACCGCGCCGCCGATGGCGTAACGCTCGAACACGCCGTCGGCCTCCATCGCGTTGACCGTGGCAATTACTTCCCGGATGTTCTCCGACCCACGACTCCGCTTCCACTACCACCGACAACCCGCTACCCGGACGCAAAAGGCGTAAGCGGGAGGGGATCTTTGTCCCGAAGCAGGTCAATGCACACATCGCTGTCGAGCATGTAAGTCACCGGCGTCCGGAGAGCTACCATGTCAGGTCGCGTGTGTCGGGTTCGGTGAGAGACTCAACATCCGGCCAATCTCCGCCGTCAGGGAATTTCTTCGACAGATAACGCGCGAAATCCCCCAGGGTTTCAATCTCCGAAAAGTCTTCGGGTTTGGAGCGGATCACAACGCGATCGGCGAACTTTTCGATGATGACATCGTCGCTCCCAAAACGGAATTCTTCCGGCAGCGGAACCGATTGAACCCCGTCGTGTTCAAAAAGTCTGGCTTCAGCCGTAATAACTTCCAGGTTGGCGTCCATAAAAAGTAAGATGAGGCTGCTGACCGAAGGGGTCAAGCTGCCAGAACGGCACCGTGGCTGGGAAGACTTTCGCGGGTAACACCCACACCAACCAGCCCTCCCCTCACCCCGTCGTCCGCAACCCGCTCGCGATCGCGTTGATCGACAGTAACAACTCGGGCAGCATCCGGCGCGCGGCCTCCTCGTCGCCCGCCTTTTGCAGACCGCGCCAGTGGCCCAGCAACTCGATCTGCTGCTTGTGCAACACCCGCAACGCCGCGGCGCGCAACTCCAGCGTCTTCGCCGCGCGCGGACGCCGCTTCGTCAGCGAACTGCCGAAACACTCCGCCAACAACTCGTTTGTCCGCCGGAACTCCCCCGTGATCCGCGCCAGAAACGCCGCGCGCACCGCCGCGTTTTCCACCAGGTCGGCGTAACGTGTCATGATCGTCTCGTCGGCGCTCGTCAGGTTGATCTCGACGTTCATCAGCACGTAACGCAAAAACGGCCAGCCGCTATCGACCAGGGTCTTCAAAGTGGCGAAACTCGCGCCGTCCTGGTCCCGCAACCGCGCCAGCGCGCTGCCCACGCCGTACCAGCCCGGCAGGTAAAAACGCGATTGGTTCCAACTGAACACCCACGGAATCGCCCGCAAATCCGCCAGGGTCCGCTGCCCCGTGCGCCGCGCCGGCCGCGAACCGATCGAACTGGATTCCAGCGCGTCGATCGGCGTGGCCTGGCTGTAAAACTCCATGAACCCCTCGGCCTTGAGCAGATCCTCGTAGGCTTCCCGGCTCGCGGCGACCATCCGGCCCACCGGCTCGCCCGCCTGTTCGGACAGCGACGCGCGCAACGGGGAAAACGGCCGCAACGAAGTCCCGGCGGCCCCGGCCAAAAGCGATTCCAGGTTAAAGAGGGCCGTCGCGCCGTTGGCGTATTTTTGCGCGATGGTTTCCCCTTGCTCGGTCAGGCGCAAATCGCCGCTGACCGTGCCGGCGGGCAGCGCGTCGAGAAAACGGTGGGTCGGACCCGCCCCGCGACTGATCGTGCCGCCGCGACCGTGGAAAAACCGCACCTCCACCCCCGCCTCGCGCGCGACGCCGGTGATCGCGGTTTGCGCCCGGTGCAGCGCCCATTGGCTCGCCAGGATGCCGCTTTCCTTGTTGCTGTCGCTGTACCCGATCATCACCTGCTGGACCAGCGGCCCGCCCGCGCCGCCGGTTCCGCCGGCTGTCGCGAGCAGACTGCTGTTGTTCCCGGAGGCTGCGCTGCGTGACGGCATGCGCCAGGAACGCCCGCAAAATGCCCGGTCCGGCTTCCAGATCCTCGGGGGTTTCGAGCAGCGGCGTGACCGAGAGCGAGCAGACCAACCCCTCGGGCGTGCTGCGCGCCAGACCCGCCTCGCGCGCGAGCAAATACACGACCAGCAGATCGCTCACCCGGCGCGTCATGCTCACGATCAACGCCCCCAAGCCCCCGCCGCCGTGGGCGTGCAACTGGCCGACGAGCACCTGGTAACACGAAAGTACCGCGTCCGCCTCGGGACCGGCGGAAGTCGCCGGATGCGCGAACGGGCGCGAGGAACCCAGTTCGCGTTCAATGAACTCCATGCGGCGTTCCTCGGTCCACCCGTGGAACGTATCGCCGTCGGCGTGGCCGGCGACGGTCATCAACTGCCCGAGGGCTTTGTCGTGGAAACGGGAGTTCTGCCGGACATCCAGGGTGGCGAGGTGGAACCCGAACGTTTCCACCGCGCGGATGACCGGGCGCACGTCGCGCGCGGCGATGCGGCGCGCGCCCACGTCGATCAATGATTGCTCCAGACTCAGCAGGTCGGCCCCGAGTTCCTCCGGGCGCGTGTACGCGACCGCCTGCGAGCCGCGCCGGTCGATCCCGCCGCCCGTCCGGTGACGCGGCAGCTTCGCCAGCAGGAGGCGGACGTATTGTTTCCAGGGCTCCTCGGGCGCTTCGCGGAGCAGGCGGCGTCCGGGTTCACCGGCTTCGGCCATCAAGGCGGCGAGACGTTCGGAGAAGGCCGGGGTCGGCTTCTGCACGTGCTGGGACAGGCACAGCCGCGTGGCGAGCCGGCCCAACTGCCGCGTGAGCAGTTCCAAGCCGCCCGCGCGCAACTCGGCCAGGGTTTCGCGCGTGGTTTGCGCGCTGACGAGCGGGTGGCCGTCGCGGTCGCCGCCGACCCAGGTGCCGAACCGGAGGCGCGGCAGCGCGCAGCCGTCCGCGAGCAGCGCGGCGTCGAACCCGGCGTCGGCCCAGGCTTGGCGTAAGCGCTGGTCCAACTCGGGCAGGGCGCGCGGGAACACCTCGCGGAAGTAGTACATCAGGTTGCGGCGCTCGGCGGCCACCTCGGGTTTTTGGATCAGGATCTCGCCCGTGCGCCAGAGCCGTTCCAGGGTCACCTTGATCTCCTCGCGCAAGTCGGCCTGCTCCTGCGGGGTGCGGCGGGGATCCTCGCGCTGCTGGAGCAGGACGAACAAGCGCCGGTGCTGCTCCAGGGTAGTGGCGCGCTTGGCTTCGGTGGGATGCGCGGTGAGGACGGGTTCGACGATGATCCGCCCCAGGCCGGCGGCGATCTCGGCGGGTGCCAGTCCGGCAAGCGCGAGTCTTTGCAGATTCGCCCCCCACAGCCCCGGCTCCGCCGTCGGACCACCCGCTTTTTCCCGCGCCCGGCGCACTTGGGCGGAAACGTTTTCCTCGATCAGGTTGAGCAACTGAAAAGCCGTGGCGTACACCTGGCCCAACCGCTTCGGCAGCTTGCCGGCGGCGTCTGGTTGCGCGGGGTCCGCCGCCGGTTCGTCGGGGGTGGTCCACGGGACGTACGCGGCCAGCCCGGGTTCGCCCAATTCGGTGAGAACCTCGCGCAAACACTTCATCAGGAAGTGGAGGTCCTCGTCGATTTTCGTTAGTCCGGCTTCCAGCAATTCGGAGGAGGGTGCGCTCATAAGGAATGAATAACCGCGTCCGCCGCCCCGGCCCTGGGCTCGGCGGGAAGAATAGATGCCCTGTCTGGCCGCACTTATAAAGACACGCGTCAAACGGCGCAATCGCTTTCTGCCGGTTCCGGGGCATCGGCCCCGGGAGCGCGGGCGTCCCGCCCGCAACAGGGCGGTAGCCCCTGAGCAAACCAGACCGGACCAGATGCGGGCGGGACGCCCGCGCTCCCGGGGCCGACCAGAACCAGAGTTCTTGGAATATCCTGCCCGCAAGCCGGTTTTCCTACCCTCGCGACGGGATTTGTGCTTGAGTGCGATCAAACGCCCCTTCGCGCAACCTCGCATTCTCATGGCCGACGCACCCAATCCGCAAAACCCGGACAAGCCCTCTGATCCGTTGTCAACCGTTCCGCGCCGCCGCCAGCCACCCATCGACCGCACAAAAACCTCCGGCAACTCCGCGCTGGAAGACCAGGTGTCGCGGCTCGCGGACCGGGTCAGCAGTCTCACCGACCGTCTGGTCGGTGAGGAGGAGGCTTCCTCCGGCAGTGCCGCGTCCGCCGCCAGCGTGCCACTGCGGGAACGCCGTTTCTCGCGCACCGGCACCGTCAACGGCGAAGAGAGCCTCAACGATTTGCTACAGGGGGGCAAGGTCGCCGCGACTACCCACACGCCCGAGGTGCCGTCGGAGCAAGCCGGTGAGGAAACCGGGGCCGCCCCGGCGAAGCCCGCGCCGCGCGCGTCCACCGCCACCGCCGTCCGTTCGGCCAGCAAATCGGCGGCGGCGCACCGGCGGCAGCTCAAGCTGGTGATCGTCGCCAGCCAGATCCTGGGTTTCAGCCTGCTTCTAATTGGCTTCGGCATGGGCTGGCTTTTCTTCTCCAACCCGGACGCCAGTCGCGGCCAGAGCTCCGCCAACCCGGCGCCCGTCGCGCGCGAGCCGAAGAACGTCGTGGACCCCCTCGCGGCGCTCGGCGCTTCCGACGAGTCGCTCAAGGCCGTCGATGCCGCGTTGAAGGCGGAACGCTCCAACGATTTCCCGGTCGCCGCCACCCTCTACGAGGCCATGCGGCGGGACGAGGTGAACGCGCCCGGCCTGAATTACCAGGCGGCGATCGCGGCGGTCCGGCGCGGTGATTTGGTCGAGGCCGATTTGCGCCTGACCAGTTCCATCAACAACGGCGAGAACATCGGCGCGTGTTATTACATCCGCGCGACGTTCGCGGGATCGAAGGGTGATTACGCGACCGCGTCGCGCACCTTCCAGGCGGCCGCGCGCGCGGAACCATTTTCCAGCCGCCCGTTTTTCTTTTGGGCGGAGTGCCTCCGGCGGGACGGGCATCCCCTTTCGGCCGTTGACCGTTTCGATGAGGCGCTCCAGCGGCCGTGTTTGCCGGCGGACGGGGATTACATCCAGTTCAAACGCAACCTCGCCCGGGTCGAGTCCGCAAACGATCCGAAGTTTCTGGCGGAGGTCGCGAGCAAGGCGGCTGATCCGAACGCATCCGGGGATAGTTTGCTGCTCGCCGCCGCGCTGGAGTTGAGCCAGAGCGCCCTCGCGCCGGCCGCAGCCGCCCACTTGAAACGCGCGAGTACCGCCCCGGGGATGACTCCAAGTGAGTTCGCGCTCAAGCTGAGTGATTATGCTTTCCAGTCCCACAGTCGCCGCGCCGAGGTCGCGGGCATTTTGCAAGCGGCCAGAGAAAAGCGGGCGGCGGACGAACCCAAGCCCGTGCCACCGGCGACGCGCGCCCCGTTCACCGATCCCGCGATCCAGGGGATCCAGGACGCCGACCCGGGCAACTGGCCGTCGCCGACGATCAGTATTGCTTCATAAAAACCAACTTCAACGCAGTTCGGGGCGAGTAGACGCCCTTCTGTGCATCAACAGTGAAGCCTGATAACGGTCTGCCTTTCGCACCGAAGGTGCGGAGAACCAGAACAGATGCGGGCGGCATACCTGTGCTTCCGGGGCTGCCGCCCTAGTACTTGGAAGAACCGCTTGAACCGGTCGGTTGTCTCGAGAGTGCCGAAGCGCGGAAACTACGATGGCGGGACCACCAAATCATACGTGCCGCACAACCGCTGGCTGATATCCACCGGCGCGTCGAGCGACGCGTTGCCGCCCCGGGGGTCAATCTGGTAGGTCCACACCTCGAAACGCTGCCACTGGGCTCCGCCGTAGATCGTCGAAAACGCCCCGTCCACCGCGTCAAACCCGTGCGCGATTTTGATGCGCCCGATCCGCGGTTTGTTGAACCGCGCGTCGAAGGTGTACCAACGGTGCCCGAGGTACACCTCGAAGTACGCGTGGAAATCCATCGGCGTGCCCACGTCCGGGTAACCAATGTCGCCCACGTACCCGGAAACGTACCGGCTCGGGATGTTGAAGGTGCGGCACAACGCGATGCCCACGTGCGCGAAGTCGCGGCACACCCCGAAGCGCTGGCTCACGATGTCGGCGGCGGTGGTCACCGGCGAGCCGGAGAACTGCCGGTACTCAATTTCGGTGTGCACCCAGTCACAAATTGCCTGGACCCGCTGCGCCCCGTTGGGAACCTGGCCAAACTGTTGGAAGGCGAAATCCAGGAGCTTGTCGGAATCGCAGTACCGGCTGGGCAGGGTGTAGCGGAGCACCTCGTCGGGAAGCTGGTCCACCGGCACAATCGCGCCGTAGCCGTCGCTGTTCTCCTTCTTGGAGGGAACCCAGACGAGGCTGTCGTAACGCACGGTGTTCATGCCCTCCGTCAATTTGAAGCGGTAGATGATGTTGCCGTGGGCATCCACGTACTCGTCCACGCCGTGCCGGGGCTCGAAGGAGAGGCGCTCCGATTGGAGGTATTGCGTGGGAGTCTGACGCGGCTTGAGGGTGAGGATGATGGGCGCGGGGGCGGGCGCGTAGTAACTCATGAAGCACCCGGTGCGCACGAGCATATCGAGCACGGGCGGCGCGGGCGGACCCGCGATCTTGGCCGCGGGTTCAAGGTCGGAAGCGGAGGTGGTCATAATACGGATGCGATCATGGTTTGTCCGACAAAGCGTCGAAGAAGACCTGGAACAACGGCGCGTACAGCGCGTGTCGTTCGGGATGGTACTGGACGCCCAGGCAGAAAGGGTAATCACGCAGGCGCACCTGTTCGATGATGCCGTCTTGGGCGCACCAAGCCTCCACTTCCAGGCCGGTCCCCAGACGGTCGAGCGCCTGGTGATGGGAGCTGTTCACCTGGTCGAACCTCGGCACGGCTCCGGCCCGGCTATCGTAACGGAGGGGCTGGATGTTTTCCCGGCTCAACTCCGGGCTGTAGTGGCCGGGAACATCGAGGTGGAGCGTGCCTCCGAGAGCCACGTTGAGCACTTGAACCCCCTTGCAAATGGCGAGGATCGGCAGGCCTTTTTCCAGTGCCTGCCGGGCGGCGGCGAACTCCCAGCGATCCCGGGCGGGTTCGGGGTCCTCAATGACGGCGGGGTTTGGAACGGGTTGCCGAAGGAACTCCGCGCTGATGTCGGGTCCGCCGGTGAGAAGCAGGCCATCCGCGCTGGCGAGCAGGTCGAGTTCATCGGAGGGACCCTCGCCGCGGCGCGCGTTCCAGACGGTGAGACCGGGTTGCCCGGCGAACCATGGATCGAAGCGGGCGTCGTCTTTTTCGCGGATCCAGGAGGCAAGCGTAGGCATGAAAATGCGGGGTGGCTACTGACTTCCGGTTGACAACAAACTTGTGCGTCCGCGAGCGCGGCGGGTGAAGCCCTTCTCTCACCGACGCGCGTCATCCCTGCGACACGCGACGGCTGTCTCAAAGCGCCACCATATAAAGTGACGGGCGGGCGCGCGCAACCCGAAAAATCGGGGCGGGTAGCGCGCCCTGACCCGCCGCGATGCGGTATCGTTCCAAAGGTAGGGATGGCTCTCCGAGCCGCTCCCCATTGTCTCTGGCGCTTGGTGGACGACCCCTTGTACACGGCAAGCCAGCCAAGCTGAGAATGGGAGCGGCTCGGAGAGCCATCCCTACCTTTGAAACGACGGCGTTTTCCCTGGTTGGGTCCGCTACGAACGGTCACAGTTTGCAAGCCCTTTCACGTCCCGCAAAACGTCTGCCGCACTCGTTCCTGCTCTTGCGGAGGCTCCGCGTAGTGCGCAAATGCCGGTTGATCCTCGAAGGGCTGGGATAGCACGGTCAGCAGTTCCTCGAAGGGAGCAAAATCGTCCCGGTCCACGGCCGCTCGGATGACGGCTTCCACGCGGTGGTTACGCGGAATGTAAGCCGGGTTCACGCTGCGCATCGTGTTGCGGCGCGCCTCGGGAGTTTCCCAGGGTTCCGACAGAAGCCGTTGCCGCCACCTCGTTGCCCATCGATCAAACGCGGAAGGGTCGGTGAACAGGCTTCGCACCCCGGCTTCCTCCACCGGAGCCGCCACGGCGTCACTCAACCCGCGAAAGGTGAGCGTGAAATCCGCGTGGTTCTCGCTCATCACCTTCAGGAGATCCCGCCCGAGCGCCCCATCCCCATCTTGTTGCGTGTGTAAGCCCAATTTCCGCCCGAGTCCGGCGTCATACGCTTTTTCAAAAGTCGGCGCATACGCCGCAAGCGCTTCCCGCGCCTCGCCGATGGCACGTTCCTCATCCTCCGACAAAAGAGGCAGCAGACACTCGGCCAGTCGTGTCAGGTTCCACGCGCCGATGCCAGACTGGTTCGCGAAGGCGTAACGCCCCTGGGAATCGATCGCGCTGAAAACGGCCTCGGGGTCGTACTCGTCCAGAAAGGCACAGGGGCCGTAGTCGATCGTCTCACCGGCCACCGACATGTTGTCGGTGTTCATCACCCCGTGGATGAAGCCGACCAGGAGCCATTGGGCGATCAACCCGGCCTGCGCCCGGATCACGGCGTCGAGCAACGCGTGGTATGGCCGCTCCGCGCGGGCCGCGTCCGGGTAGTGCCGGGCGATGACGTGATCCGCGAGCAGCCGCACGCCTTCCACGTCGCCGCGACTGGCGAAAAATTGAAAAGTGCCCACGCGGATGTGACTGGAGGCGACCCGCGCGAACACGGCGCCGGGCAACACCGTTTCACGATAGACCGCTTCTCCCGTGGTCACCGCGGCGAGAGCGCGCGTGGTGGGAATCCCCAGGGCCGCCATCGCCTCGCTGACTAGGTACTCGCGCAGGACCGGACCCAGCGCGGCCCGTCCGTCGCCCCGGCGGGAATACGGGGTCGGACCAGCGCCTTTGAGCTGGATGTCGCGCCGCGCGCCGTCGCGGTCGATGATCTCGCCCAGCAGGATGGCGCGCCCGTCGCCAAGCTGCGGCACAAACCCGCCGAACTGATGCCCCGCGTAAGCGGTCGCGATGGGTTCGGCGGAGGCCGGGAGGCGGTTGCCGGCGAGCATTTCCACACCAGCGGGGCTCGCGAGCCAATCAGGATCAAGGCCGAGGCGCAACGCGAGCGCCTCGTTGACCCGGATCAGGCGTGGCGCGCCAACCGGGGTGGGCGCGGTGCGCGTGAAGAACCGCGCCGGCAGGCGCGCGTACGAGTTGTCGAAGGGGAGTGTGACCATGCCGCAACTTGGCGCGATGAACACACGCCGGCGTCGAGATTGGGAAGGCTGCGGAGGAGGTAGGATTCGAACCCACGGACCCTTGCGGGTCTCCGGTTTTCAAGACCGGCGCAATCGACCACTCTGCCACTCCTCCCTGTTAGGCTGATCCCTTGATTTTGCATCCTAACCGCGCCCGGAACAAGTGAAATTAAGCTCATGAACCCGGCGGTGCGGCGCGCGCAAGGGTCAAACCCGCTCCAGCCACTCCGCCATCGCGTACCGCCGCGCCGCGAGTTTCGTGGCTTGGTCGAGCTCCGCCGGGGTGAGCTGGCGCGGGACGAAACCCCCAGCCAGTTTTGTCGGCAACAACGCGGAGAGAGCGGTGTGCAAGGCGCTGCCCGGTGCGAATCGTCCCGGTTGCCCATCGTTTTCGCCACCCTCCTGAACACTGCCTTGGTGCAACAGACCATGGCGTGATCGGCGTTGCGCGGCTCCGCCGATTTTGTGGCCGTCCAGCAAAACGTCCGACAAAACCGGCGACCGGAAGCACTCGGGGGAGGCATTTTTTCCCGAGAGCGCCTCTCCCACCAAGATTACGTCGTCTTCAATCCCCGCCCCCCGCAGCGCGTCCGCCACGGCTTGGTGGATTCGCCGGTAAGCCGCCTCCACCGGCCACCCGCCCGGCGTGAGCGCGCGGGGGACCAACACCGAATAGGTAAAATCCCGGCCGTGTTCGACGATCCCCCCACCCGTCCAACGGCGCACCAACCGGCTCGTTGGAAACGCCCCCCGCGCCGTTTGGATTCGGTCAAAATACCCGATCGACACCACCGGCCCGCGCCACCGGTAAACCCGTAGAATAGCCTTGGCTCCACTACCCGCCTCGGCCAAACCCGCGAGCAGCGTTTCATCGATGGCCATGTTCAACGCGGCCTCGCGCGGCAC
This sequence comes from uncultured bacterium, assembly GCA_963795895.1. Classification (GTDB taxonomy): domain Bacteria; phylum Verrucomicrobiota; class Verrucomicrobiia; order Chthoniobacterales; family SZAS-18; genus CAWCJJ01. Next base: position 38,691 of record CAWCJJ010000027.1, on the reverse strand, counting down.
CGGATCATCCATCCATTCGAGACCCGCGAAAATCGCCGCACTCGTCCACGGCGTGGTCCCGGGGCGCGTCCATCAGCCCAACGCGGCGGCCACTTCCACGGCGATCCGTTCGGCGGCGGCGCGCGGATCAGCCTCGTTGGTAATGGGTCGGCCGATCACCAGGTGGTCCGCGCCCGCCCGGATCGCCTCGGCGGGAGTCAGCACCCGGCGCTGGTCATCCGCCGGCGCGGCGTCCGTGCCGGCAACAGCAGCGGGGCGCACCCCCGGCGTCACGATGCGCAAACCCGCGCCGTGCGCGCGCCGCAGAACGCCAATCTCCAGCGGACTTGCCACCACGCCGCGCACGCCGGCTTCCCAACCCAGGCTCGCCAACCGGAGTACTTGCGCCTCCACCGTTCCCTCGTTTACACCCGTTTCGCGCAACGTCGCCTCGTCGCTGCTGGTCAGCACGGTGATGCCAAGAAGGAGCAAACCGGGGCCCGCAGAGGCCACCGCCGCGCGCAGCATCGCGCCGCCTCCGGACAGATGCACGGACAGCATGTCCACCCCCAGCGCGGCGGCGGCGGCGGTCGCGCGGCCCACGGTGTTGGGGATGTCGTGCAGCTTCAGATCGAGAAAAATACCGGGTGCGGCGTCGTTCCCCCGAACCTCCCGCGCCGCGTCGCGCACTCGCGCGATGATGTCAGGTCCGCAACGGGTGAACAGTTCCAGGCCCACTTTGAAATACCCGACGGTGCCCGCCAGGGTCCGGACCAGCGCCAGCGCGGCGGCTTGATCCGGCACGTCGAGGGCGACGATGATTTTGTCTTTCGCGGGGGCGGGTTCTGTCACAGATGTGCGGGCCTTTCGTTGCGCTGGTTCTTTCTTATGAAATGGCTTGCTCCCGCCAAAATCAACCTTTCTCTGCGGGTTCTCGGACGTCGCGAGGACGGCTACCATGACATTGAAACCTTGATGGTGCCGCTGACACTCGCCGACGAGATCGAAATCACCCCGGATGCCGACGCGGGCATCGAACTGACTTGCAGCGACCCGACGTTGCCCACGGGACCGGATAATCTTGCTTACCGTGCCGCCGCGTCGTTCTTCAGCCACACCGGTTTGCAAGCGGGTGTCCGCGTCACGTTGACCAAGCGCGTCCCCCACGGCGCCGGACTCGGCGGCGGGAGCAGCGACGCCGCCACCGTTCTCCTCGCTCTCAACGCACATTTCGCGACCGCGTTGGATCACCCCACGCTTCTCTCCCTCGCGGCGGGCTTGGGTTCCGACGTGCCGTTCTTCATCGGTCGCGGCCCCGCCGTTTGCCGGGGACGTGGCGAGCGGGTCGAGCCGGTGGAAATGCGTGGAGCCATCCCGTTGCTCCTGCTGAAACCGGAGTTCCCCGTGCCGACCCCCTGGGCTTACAGCCGTTGGCGCGACGCGCTTGAACTCCCCGGCGTGTCGTACGCCGAACAAACCTTTCCCTGGGGAACGCTCGTCAACGACTTGGAGCGTCCCGTCTTCGAGAAATACCTGCCGCTGGCGGCGATTGAAAACGTGGCTGCTCGCCCAACCCGAGGTCGCGGGCGCGCTGATGTCCGGTTCGGGTTCGACGGTGTTCGCGGTGCTGCGGGAACCCGCCACGGCAAGCTCGCCAGAGTTGGAAACCCGCGCCAGGGAGATGTTCGGCGACCTCTGGAACTGCCGGTGCGAAACAGCCCCGGTTCACCCTTCCAAGCGGGCCACGTAGTCGAACTCCCGCACTGCTTCCTGGAGAACCGTCGTCAGGTCGAACTCCCCAACCGGACACAAGCCGCTCGGTAGAAACTCGATCGTCACATCGGTGCCGAAGGCGATGGACGCGAGCAGTTCGCCCCACGGGATGACGCCGTCGCCAACGGTGGTAATCCGGTCCGTGGCGGTGCGGTTTTGCAAATGGACGTGCCGGATGGCGGCTCGTTGCAGGGCAAACTGTTCCCGGGCCGGCGCGGGTTTGAAAACGGTGGGTTGCCAGATCAGACCGACGTTGGGCAGGCCGCATTGTTTGAGCACCCGGAGCACGCGCGCCGGGTCGTCGGCGAGGGAACCGTCGTGGGTTTCCAGGAGAAACTCGGTCTGCGGTCGCCGGCCCGCGAGTTCCGCCAGACGGCGCGCAAGGAGGTCGGCGGTCTCATCCGTTTGCGCCAGCGCGGGCCCGCGTCCGGGGAACAGGCGGACTTTTTGGAACCCGAATGCATCGACCCGTCCGAGCAGGGTTTCGGCTTGAGCCGCGAACTCCGCGTCCGGGTTGGTGGCCGGATCGAGGTCGAGGTAGGAACTGAGCACCACCGGCGAAAGGTGGGTGGCTTGGAACGCCGCCGCCAGCGCGTCGGGATCGGGAGCAAACGACAGGTGCGGCTCGTAGATTTCCAGTTTGTAGAACCCGGCTCCGGCGATGGCGGGGAGCAGTTCGATGAGCGGACGGGAAACCCGGGCGGGCGTCCAGCGGGCGGGTTCGAGGGCGATGGTGTGGAGCAGGATGTTCACGTCGGGCGGGGCGCGACGAGGCGCGCGGTTGCAAAGCAGTAGGTGAACGGGCGGTGGAATCAAGCGGTTGCCGCGAAGTAGCGGGGAAATCCGGCGAAGGAGGTTGCGCCGCGCGGGGTTTGCTGCTTACCTCCGGCGTTTCCCGCCAGCCGCAACGGCCGACGGGAAATCCATTTCAGCGGTCCCTCGATTTATGATGCATTACCTTTTGGAAGTGTGGGTTGGCTGGGTTAAGGATTGGGGATACCTGGGCATCATCGTGCTGATGGCGATGGAAAGCTCGATCGTCCCCGTGCCCAGCGAGGTGGTGATCCCGCCGGCGGCTTTCCTGGCGGCGCAGGGACGGATGAGTTTCGCCGGGGTGATCATCGCCGGCGTCGTGGGTTCGTACCTGGGGTCGGCGATCTCTTACGGAGTTTCGATGCTCGTGGGGCGTCCGTTGGTGGCGCGTTACGGCAAGTATTTCTTCCTGGGCGAACACAAGGTGGCCCAGGCGGAGGTTTGGCTTTCGAAGTACGAGGCGGGCGGAATATTCTTCGCGCGTCTGCTGCCGGTCCTGCGGCACCTGATCTCAATCCCGGCGGGTCTGGTGCGGATGAATTTCGGCTTGTTTTCCGCGATGACGATCATCGGTTCCGCGCTCTGGTGTTCGGTGCTGGCGTACCTGGGCCACAAGGCGTACCAGAAGCAGCCCGACCTGCTGGACAACCCGGAGGCGCTGGAGCATTTCATCAAGCATCAATCCCTGGCGATCATCGCCTGCGTGCTGGTGCTGGCGGTGTTGTATTTCGTGATGCGGATGCTGACCACGGGAAAGCAAAAGGTAGAACCAGAGGGTTAACCGCAGATTTAACGCAGAGGGACGCAGATTACCGGAAAAAGACGGGGGAAGGATAAAAGGTAAAGAGAAGAAATCCTCTGGAACAAAGAATCTCTTCTGCCCTCCCCTGCGTTTTCTTTAATCTGCGTCCATCTGCGTTAAATCTGCGGTCTAAAATTTAGGTTCTACCTTCCGCCCGAGCGGTCGCAATTGCGGACCTGCCGTCCTCGGGTTAATCTTCCATCGTCCCCCAGTGACGCGGGAACGCTAATCCATGAACCTTCTCCCTGTCATCATCCGTGTTTGCCTAGGCTTGTTTGTCGCGGCCATCACCCTCTCCTCCCAAGCCCAAAATCCCTCCCCCGTTTCCACTGTGGCGGAGACGAAAACCGCCACCTTCGCCGGCGGCTGTTTCTGGTGCATGCAAGCCGTCTTCGACCGGGTGCCCGGCGTCAAGAAAACCGTCGTGGGCTACACCGGTGGCAAAAAGGATTTCCCGGATTACGAGGAAGTCTCTTCAGGCGACACGGGCCACGCGGAATCCATCGAGGTGGTTTACGACCCCGCCGTCACCACGTTTGAAAAGCTGCTCGATGTCTTCTGGAAGAACATTGATCCCACCGCGCTGAACCGCCAGTTTGCCGACCAGGGCACCCAGTATCGTACCGCGATCTTCTACCATTCGGACGAGCAACGGCAAGCCGCCGAAGCCAGCAAGGCGGCCTTGGCGAAATCTGGAAAATTCGACAAGCCGATCGTTACGCAGATCGTTCCCGCCGGTCGGTTCTACGCGGCGGAAGAGTACCATCAGGGCTATTACAAGAAGAACGCTTTGCATTTCAACTCGTACGAGTCGCTCTCGGGCCGCCTGGGTTATTTGAAACGCACGTGGGGTGCCTCGACGGAAGAAAAGCACTGACATTTTCAACCGCGTTGTCCGGTTACAACGTAGGGTAACCGATGACATCCCTGTTCAGTCTCAAGTCCGTCGCGCTGCTTGGGCTGCCGGTCGTGTTGCTCGTTGTCTGGGCCGGTTTCCACGTTTTCCAAAGCCGCGCGGGTGACGTCGCGGGTTCCCGCGCGAACAAAAAAGATTCCTTCTCAATTGCCAACCCATCCATGAGCACGAACCCCGACTCCAACGACCCGCGCGCGAAGCTAACCGCCGAGCAGTTCCACGTCACCCAGGAGAACGGCACCGAGCCGCCTTTCCGCAACGCCTATTGGAACAACCACAAACCCGGACTCTACGTGGACGTGGTGTCCGGGGAGGCTTTGTTCAGTTCGGTGGACAAGTTCGAGAGCGGCACCGGCTGGCCGAGTTTCACGAAGCCCCTCGTCCCGGCAAACGTCGTGGAACACACCGACACGACCTTTGGGATGCAACCCACCGAGGCGCGTTCCAGGAAGGGCAACTGCCATTTGGGTCATGTTTTCGACGACGGACCCGCGCCGACCGGAACGCGTTACTGCATGAACTCGGCGGCGTTGCGTTTCGTCCCGGTGGAGAAGCTTCAGGAGGAAGGTTACGGCGAGTTTCTCCCGCTCTTCGCGGGAAAGTAGATTGTTGGCATCAGGCGGGTTCCTTACTGTCAGATTGATAGCGATAGTGTCAGCAAGCTGACAGTTTTGTTCAATCTGACACGAGGAGGCATTTACAAAGTATGAGCGGGAAGGCTGCTCCCACCTCCTAATTTCAACCTCGTGGGACCCTGGCATTACGATTGCTATTGAACGCCGCACCTATCTGCAACGTCTTACCTACCTACGATATGAAAAAGCAAAGCAACAAAATTCAGCGTCAGACCATGACCCTCGGCGACCTCATCATGACGGTCAGTTCATGCGCCAAGAACAACCGCGAAACTGTTGCCACCGTGGCCGACCTCCTCGCCAGTGGCCGCGTTCTGGTTCACTCGAATGGACATCCCACCCGGGCCTTGATCACCCACTAAGACAAACCGCCCACACGAACCGCGCCTTGCGCTCGGTCGTCCAACGCCAGTGGCTCTTCCCTCGGGATGTGGCTAACTGGCGTTTGCTTTTTCCCGGGGTCCGCGTATTGCAACGCCCCTGATGATCAATCGTTATTCGCGCGCCCCGATGCGCGCCATCTGGACCGAGGACCGCAAGCTTTCCATCTGGCTGGAAATCGAAATCCTCGCTTGCGAGGGCATGGCAAATTTGGGGATCATTCCGGCGGAGGACGCCGCCACGATTCGCGCCAAGGCGCGCTTCTCGGCCACTGAGATCGCCGAGATCGAGGAGCGCACGCAGCACGACGTCATCGCGTTCCTGGAGAACGTGGCTTCGTACGTGGGTCCGGCGGCGCGCTGGATGCACCAGGGACTCACCTCCTCGGACATTCTCGACACCACGCTCGCCGTCCAAATGGTCGCCTCGTGCGACCTCCTGCTGACGGATCTGGACGAACTCCGCGAAGTCGTCGCCGCGCGCGCCATCGCCTACAAGAGCTTGCCGATGATCGGGCGGAGTCACGGCATCCACGCGGAGCCGGTGACTTTCGGACTCAAGCTGGCGCTGATGTACGATGAGTTCGGACGCGCGAAGGAGCGTCTTCAGCAAACGCGGGAACGCTTGCGCGTCGGCAAGCTGAGTGGTGCGGTGGGCACGCACGCGCACCTTGATCCACGGGTGGAGGAGTACGTCTGCGAGCGATTGGGCTTGAAAGCGGCGGCCATCAGCACGCAGATTTTGCAAAGGGACCGGCACGCCGAATTCTCCCAGACGCTCGCTCGATCGGCAGCAGCATCGACCGTTGGGCGACCGAGTTCCGGCACCTGCAACGCACGGAGGTTTTGGAAGTGGAGGAGTTCTTCGGCGAGGGTCAAAAGGGCAGTAGCGCCATGCCGCACAAACGCAACCCGATCACCGGGGAACGCCTGAGCGGTCTCGCGCGGGTCCTGCGGGGCAACGCGGTTGCCGCCCTGGAAAACGTGGCGCTCTGGCACGAGCGCGACATCAGCCATTCGAGTGTCGAGCGCATCATCCTGCCGGATTCCTGCACGCTGCTGGATTACATGCTCGCCAAACTCCGGGGCTTGGTTAAGGGCTTGGTGGTTTACCCCGAAAACATGGCGCGCAACCTTCAACTCACGAAGGGCCTTTACCACAGCCAGACTATCTTGCTCGAACTCACCCGCCGCGGTTTGGAGCGAAAGACCGCCTACGAAGCCGTGCAACGCGCCGCCATGACCACTTGGCGCGGTGAGTTGTCTTTGTCCGACAACCTGAAGCTGGAACCCGAGATCACCAGCGTTTTGGCCGGAGCCGATATCGACCGCCTTTGCTCGCTGGAGCCTCACCTGCGCTACGTTGACGAAACGTTCCGGCGCGTCGGCTTGGCGTGATTTGAACCATGACGGGGGCGACAGCCCCGGGAGCGCGGGCGTCCCGCCCGCTCTGCTCTGGCTCTTCACACCGAAAGTGCGGCGTTATGATAGCCTGGGGCAACGCCCCCTAAGCGTCAACTTAGACGCATGGGGACCGTACTCCTCTCCCCAACCCGTGGCGCTCGGCATGTCCATTTATATCGGGGGAAGACCACACGTTTCACATCCACTTTTGATCCGCGCGGTTTGGACTGGAAACCGCCCGCGATCCTGTCGAATAGTCATTTATGAAGTTCCTCCCCGCGTTCCGCCAAATTTTTTCCGCCGCGCTGTGCGCCACCGCCATCCTGTTGCCCGGTCTTCCGGCGGCCCGCGCGGCCGAACCGAAGCTCGAACTCAAGGACAACGACGTCTGGGTCATGGCTGGCGACAGCATCACCGCCCAGCGTCTGCACACGAATTACATCGAGGCCTTTTACCGCGCCCGCCACCCGGAACTACACCTGCACTTTCGCAATTCCGGCATCGGCGGCAACAACGCCGGGGCGGTCCTCAGCCGTTTCGACGATGACGTGGCGGTCTTCAAGCCGACCATCGTCAGCGTCGAACTCGGCATGAACGACGCCAACAGCGGCAAGCCGCCGGACGTGTACATCAAGGGAATGAAGGAACTGATCGCCAGGATTCGTGCCCTTCCCGCGCAACCGGTCCTAATTTCCTCCAGCCCCGTGGACGACGGCAGCCTGCCGGGCGACTGGAAAGGCGCGCGTTGCCAAAACATCGACCCCTACACCAACGCCCTCAAGAAGCTGGCGGAGGAGGAAAACGTCGTGTTCGTCGATCAATATCATCCCCTGCTCGAACTCTGGGGCCAGAACCGCCGCAAGGGCGCGGAAGCCGCCGCGAAAAACGGCGTGGCGCCCGCCGCATCCACCGCGCCCGCACCCACGCCCGGGCCGGACGGCAAGCTCCCGCCCGCCCAACCAGCGCCGATGCCGCCGCTCATCCCGCTGGGCGGCGATTCCGTGCATACCGGTCCCGTCGGCCAGTACACGATGGCGGCGACGATTCTCGCCGGATTGAACGCCGGCGGCGAGGTCAGCGCGGCGACGATCAGCGCCACGGGCCGGGTCGCCGAGGCGAGGCGTTGCAAGATCACCGAGGTCGATGCCGCCTCCGGCAAGCTGAGCTTTACGCGCTTGGACGAAGCCGGTCCCTGGCCCCTGCCGCCGAACACCGAGCGCGCGCTCGCCCTGGTGCCCGACGCGCCGAAGCTTTCCCTTTACCTGCTGCGCGTGACGGGCCTGCCCGCGGGCGAGTACCGCATCGGCGTCAACGGCCAGCCCGCGGGCACCCGCACCGCCGCCGAACTCGACGCCGGTTGCAATCTCGCCACGTTCGACGGGGGAATTTTCGCCGAGCGCGCCAAGACCGTTTACGCGCTCATCTCAAGGCTGGAGAACGACTTCAACCGCGTCTGGCGCGAGGCCAACGCCGACGCCCTGAGGATCACCAAAACCCTGGAAACCCTGGACGCCGAGCCGGGCACGGACGCCGCGAAATTCGCCGCGCTGCTCCGGACGTTCAACGCCGAAAAACTCGCCGACGCGGCCAGGAAACTCGAACCCCGTCAATGGAACGAACCCCAGAAGCTCGCCGCCGCGCTCGTGGCCATCAAGGACGGCCAGGCGCCCGACGCCGAAAAACTCGCCGCCGCCAAAACGGCCTTGCAGACGAGCAAGGCCGCCAACACCGAAAAACTCGCCCCCGCGTGGAAGGGCATGGAGGACGCCGAAGCGCAGATTCAGGCCGCCGTGCAACCCGTGGCGTGGCGGTTCGAGATCGAGAAACAGTAAACTTTCATCGCTGCGATCACACTTTTTGCGGGCTGTCACATTGAGCGCGTTTGCCGGATCGATTCGGCGGGTTCGCTACTGGAGGAGACCGACGTAGAAGAAACACTCGGATTCGCCAGTTCCCGTGAGCCTGAAGCACCACGTTGCTTTCTCGTGAATGGTTTGCTGCAAAATACGTTGCGCAACACGATGTCGCTCTTGCTCAAGCAGGTGCTCTGACTGAGTTCCGTGGCTTTCGAGGCAGCACCGCGGGAAGATCTACAATCTTGGCGGCAGCCTCCTCTGCACCCGGTGTAGGGTGCAAAGGAAGCGTGCCAGCCGCCGCTGTGATCTGTCAGCAGCGACCGGCGCACTTTTCTGCCTTACGGGTGAACGCTGAGGTTGTCCATCGTGGCTGTGCCCAGCTTGCTGGCGTCGTGGCTGGTGACGGGCAGGCCGATGTAGACGCCCGCCCCCATGTTGACCGTGGTCGAACCCAGCGTGGTCCACGTGCTCCCGTCCGGCGAAGTGGACCCCGTGAACGTGTTGCCCACCCGCGCGAGCCGCAGCCAATAGGGCGGTTTCAAAGCGCCGTTGACGACACGGTGTTCGTGTCCGCGCCCGCACTTGCGCGCGACTGCATGTAGATCCCCGCGTTGGCGGTTGCCAAGAGGTCCACCTGGGCGGAGTTGGCCGCCAGGCTCTCGCGGATCATGACGCCGCCCTTGGAGTTGAGGTTGCTGTTCTCCACGCCCGTGACCCGGGCGGTGATGTCGCAGTCGCCGCTCACGGGCTGGTACACGTAGCGGAACTGGTCGCCCGTGTTCCAGATGTCGCTGCCCGCTCCGTTGAGGGTGAGCACCCCGCCGCTGTAGGCCGTGAAGCCCGCGATGGCGGGCGCGCCGAGGTCGTCGGAGAGCCACGCCGCCGTGTCCGCGGGCAGGATGCTCACCGAGTCGAAGGTCGCCGCGCAAACGTTGCCGCCGCCGTTGTGCGCGCGTCACGGCCAGCCCCGCGTACACGGGGCCGGTCATGTCGATGGTCTGGGTGCTCTGCAAGGTCCAGGCTCACCCCGTCCGCGGAGCGGTAGGCCGTGAACGTGCCGCCCGCGCGCACCAGCTTGACCCAGTAGGGGGCCGTCACCCCGGTGAACAGCGTCTGGGCGGACGAGGCCCCTTCGCTCAGCCGCCACTGCGCGGTGACCCCCTGGGCGGTCGCCCGGGCTCACCAAGGCCGCCATGTTCGCCGCGTCGGGCGCCAGGCCCGCGCGGACCATCACCCCCGCCTTGGCCGCGAAGTGCGTGTCGGACACGGAGACCACGCGCGCCACGATGGCGCCGTCGCCCGCCAGCGGCCGGCTCATGAACTGGAACGCGTCGGCCGTGCCCCAGATGTCCGCGCCCGCGCTGGTGAGCGTGTAGGAGCCGCCGCCGTAGTCCGCGCTACCGCGCGGGTTGGCCGCGCCGATGTCGCTGGAGGTCCAGGCGTTGTCGCCCGAGGGCACCGTCGTCACGGCCAGCGGAGCCGAGGCCGCGCTGGTGCCGGAGCCATCGGTCGCGCTGACTTGGTAGAAGTACGTGGCGGCACCGGTGGCGAGGCCTGTGTCGCTAAAGTAAGGCTTGGCGACGTTGCTGCCCACGGTTGTGTAGGTCCCCGTCTGCGTCGTGGAGCGCAACACGTTGTAGCCTGTGGCGTTGGCGCTTGGGCTCCAGCGCAGGTCCACCTGGCCGTCCCAGCCGAAGCCCGTCAGCCCGGCGGGCGTCACAGGGACCGGCGGGGGCGGGTTGCCCACGGTGAGGGTCAACGTCCCCGTGCCCGTGCCGCCCGCGTTGCTTGCGCCCAGGCTGACGCTGGCGGTGCCAGCAATCGTCGGCGTGCCCGAGATCAGCCCGCTGGTGCCGTTGACACTCAGGCCCGCGGGCAGGCCCGTGGCGCTGAAGCTCTTCGGCGCGTTGCTGGCCGTGATCTGGTAGCTAAACGCCTTGCCCACCGTGCCGCTGGCACTTGTGGCGCTCGTGATGACCGGCTTCGGCACGGGAGTCGGTGTGGGTGTCGGCGTCGGCGGGGGCGGCGGGGCGTTGACGGTGATCGTCAACGTCGCGTTGTTGCTAGTACCAACACCGTTTGTCGCGGTAAGCGTGGCGTTGAACGTGCCGGTCTCGTTAGGTGTGCCCGAAATGATGCCTGTGGTTGGAGCCACGGCCAGGTTCGTGGGCAATCCGGACGCGGAATAGCTCGTCGGGTTGTTGGTGGCCTGAATCTGGTACGGCGTCATCGCCGCATTTTCGGTGACGGCGATCGAACCTCCGGTGACCACCGGAGGCACCGATGTCGCCGCTGCTTTCACGAACGTGCCCACGATCTGGTAGTCGTCGATGGCGTAGCCGGACGGCGTCGTCCGGGTCAGTGCCCAGAGGCGCACGTAGCGGCCGGTGCACATTGTCCCCACGTCCGTCTTGATCCCGGCGGTGGAATTGGACCGGCCGGTCCATCCCGAGCCGTTTTCCGTGAACATGCGTTGCGACCAATTGCCGCCGGTCAGGTTCTCGGGATGTGGGTTGATCCCGCTGCCCAAGTCCTGGCTCACATCGACGTAATACGTCTTGGCCCCGGTGCTCCAGTTGATCGTTTCCGTGTTGAAGGTGCAGGTCGCTCCCAAGTCCACCATGATCCAGGAGGGGTCCACGTCAGAGGCTGTGTAAGTGCCGCCAGACCCGTTGCTGTCGCCCTGCCGGATGCTGCTCCATTGGGTGACGAGTGGGTCGAGGTCGAAGGAGTAGTTGGGAATCGTGCCGGTGTTCTGTTGCGAGGAGGCGACGGCTGTGGCGCAGAATGCCACGTCGGTCGTGGCCTGTGCGCCCAGGTTCGCGCCGCCGACGAGCGAGTTGACCAAGGCCACGTCCTTGCTGTCCACCACGCCGTCGCAATTCACGTCGTAGGCGCTCAGCAGCGGGGTGAGCGGACGCGAGCCGCTGGTCTGGGCCGACGTGAGCGCCCGCACATCGATGTAATCCACGAGGTTGTCGCCGGTCACGTCGCCCCACAACACGTTAAAGGGCACGTACGCCGAGCCGCCGCCCGGCTGAATATTCTTCACGTGCAGATACATGTTCTGACCGTTGCCCACGTTGGTCAGAGGCACGGTCAGCACCGTGCCGGTCGCGTCGAAGCTCTGCGCGCCGACCGTCCCCTTGGCGGCGGAACCACCGGGCGTTTCCAACGCGATGCCGCCGATGCTCGTGACAGGTACGGAGAACGTCAACGCCAAGCTGTACGTGCCGGGTCCGCTGCCCTCACGCGCCTCCACTTTCTTTGCGGCCAGGGGCGCGATCAGCAAGGGGTAAGAACCGGCGCTGCCGTGGGTCTGGTTCGACACGGCACCCAGCACGGGCGGGCCCATGAGGTTGGGCAGTTCGGTGGCCGCGAGAGCGCGGTTGTAAACGCGCAGTTCGTCCATGTAACCGTCAAGGATGTAAGACAGAGAGGCAGAATTTTGCCTGCCCATCCAGAACATGCCAGTGCCATCGCCGGCCTGGGCCGCACCGCCGCCTACCTTCACGCCGTTGACGTAGAGCGTCCGGGTACCGGCCGCGCCATCCTGTACCATCGCCACGTAGGTCCAAGCGCCGGTCGCCACGGTGGTGGTGCCGCTGGTGATGTCGGAACCCGCCGTACTGCGGGCGATCCACTGGCCTTTGCCGCTGCCATCGGCCGCGCTGATGTAGAGGCCGTACGAGTTGCCTGATTCAATAGACTTTTCCACGATGCACTGCGGGGTGGATTTGATGGCTGCGGGATTGACCCACGCCCCCACGGTAAAGCTCTGCGCCGCCGTGAACCGCAGGGCGGTCGAGTCGGGCACCGACACCTGGCTTTCCGCGTTGCCGGCGGAATGACAAAACAGTTCGCCGCCGATGATCCCGCCCGCCTGCTGGAACGCCTCATTGCCGAGGGTGCCCGTGTGCCCATTGCCGGTCAGGTCGCGCGCCGTCAGCGCCCCGGTGTCGTCGAAGCTCCAGTACGCCACCAACCCGTTCTCATAATAGGTCGGGAAAGTCGTCGTGCCGGTCAGCGTCTGCGCCGCGTGGGAGTAGGTCGCCGTGCCGTTGACGACGTTGCCTGCGTAGATCTGATAATAATAGGTGGTGGACGCGGTGCAGTTCGTGTCGAGAAAACTTGTGGCGTTGGCGGGGGCCTCGCTCGTCCCGCCGCTCGCGTTCTTCACCTCCACGAACGGACCATTTGGCGAGGTCGAGCGGCGGATGGAGAAAAACGTCTCGTTATCCGAATTGTCCCGCCAGCTTACAAGGATCGAGGTCGCCGCCTGCGGCTGCGCTACGGCGTCCGTCGGGTCCGCCGGCGCACCACTCGCCGTCGGGGCCAACCCGTAAACGAACAGGTAGCCGTTGTGGTTGGCGCCCACCGCCTGGCCACCGGTGTAGGCGGTGACGTACACCTTGCCGTTGACCACGGTGGGTGTCGTCCACTTGTAAGGCGCGTAGGTGTTGCTGTCACCCGGCACGGTGAGATTCGTGTTGAAGAGTTGCTTCGAGACGTTCTTGGCGTCGAAGGCGCTGAAGCCCTTGCCGACGCAAGACCACACGATGCCGTTGGTGGTGCCGTTGCTGGAGATAAACGGTGTGCGCCTGTCCAGGACAGCCGTCGATTGATAATAATCGGTGGGCGTATTCTTCGCCGTTTGTACCGTGCCGAGATACGTCCCCGTCGCCGGGTCGTAGCCGAAGCGGCGTTGCTCCAGCCGACCGCCCGCCGGAGCACAGTACAGGTAGCCGTTGAAATAGGCGGGCGTGTTGAACAAACCGCCGCCGGAAGTGGCTTCCAGAACCTCTTGAACCGAGTTGTTGTTAATCTGGCCGAACTTCGAGTCCGAGGAACCCGGATTGATCGCCGTGCCATCGGCGGTGCCAAGCCCGCCCAGGAAGGAGCGGTCGATCAGGTAAAGCACCGCGCCCTTGCCGCCGCCGGCCATGAGCTTGGGGTGAGGCACAGCCGTCCCGTTCGCCGTGGTGGCGGGCAGGTCGGGCAAAATGAGCAGACCGCCGCCACCGAGGTCCTGGTCGCCACGGTTAAGCTGTCCCCAGTTGTTCGGTGTCCACGAGTTGGCTTTCGCATTGCCCACCACCAAAGAGTCCGCTGCCGTGGAGAGCTTGACGATGCTCTCGCCCCAGTCACCGCCGTTCGCGGCGTTTGGGTCGAAAGCCCCGTTGCCGGTCATCAGGAACATATTGCCGTCCGCGTCGAAGGCCGGTCCCGCACCGCTGTTCCACAGGCCGGATTGCTTCCCCGCGCGCGTGGTCGCAAAGGTTTTTTTGAGTGCCAGTGTCTTGAGATCAAAGCCGAGCACCTCTCCGTGGTAGGGCTCGCCATCGCCGTGCGAGGCGTAGCTCAGATAGACCAGGCCGTCGTTGGGGTTGATCGCCAGCGCGCAACGCTCGTGTTCTTTCTGCGCGTTGAAGGGAAAAGTGGTGCCGTTTCCCTCCGAGGAAGTACCCGCGAACGACGTGGCAATCTCCACCGGGCCGACGGCGTATGCGCCGTTGGCGGCATTGATCGCGTAAATGTACTGGTGGAAAGTGACGGGGTTGGCGGTAGCACGCCTGGTCTTGACCACCGCGTAGATCAGTTTCGTGTTCGGATCGATCACCGGCGTGGAGGTCATGGCGATCTCGGGCCCGAGGTCGGTTGAACTCGTATCGGATTGCAGGAACGGGGCGTCGGTGGGGGGAACCAGGTAATCCTCCCAGAGCGGTCCGTTGGTACCCAAGGCGGAGTTCTTGCTGTCACCATCGTAGGCGTAGAGTCGTCCGTGCTGCGTGCCGACGATGACCACGTTGTGAATCGTGTTGTTGATGGTCACGCCGGACAGGACGAGCGGCTGCCCCATGCTCTGGCCGTCCTCCAGCGCGGCGTCATTGAGCGGCTGCGCGAACAACTGCACAAGGTTGCCGGTCGCGCCCACGTTGGCCGGCGTCAACAGGGTTTCCCGGGCGTTGTTGCCCGTGTGCTGGTTGTTGACCTGCCAGGTGGTCATGCTGACCCCGGCTGCACCCGTGGCAGCCGGAACCACATCGGTTTGTGGGGAACCCGCAGGCGGCGCGGTTGTGACTACCTGGGCGCGGACCGCGCTCGTCAGTGCGAGCAGACAACCTACTGAAAGGATCCGTTTTCCGAAAATTCTCATAGCTATGTGATGATAAGAATTGCCCCAAAGGTTAGGCAATGCTTATTTTTATTGAGATTTCACCGCTGATTTTTGCCTGCGGCAGCACACCTAATCGTTGAAGACAGAAAAAAACGCCTGATCTATCGTTCACAGATTGGTCGCCACTCTGCGGCATCTGGTTTATCACGATAAGAGCCTGAATATTTTATGAAAAAGCAGCGAAAGATTCTTTTGGCCATCGGAGCCTGCGCCGCAGTCCTGTGTGCTTGCGGGGCGGCGGTTTTGTGGACTAACAATCAGGCAACCGCCAGCGCGCGAGCCGTCAACAATCTGCCCGCCACGATACCCCTGACTCGCATCGATACCAACCGAACGGCCCAGGTTGCGCCCGTGGTGTTGAATTCCACCGCCTGGCAGACGCTCGACGGCCTCAACGCGAGCGACAAAGCATTGGTGAACGCCTTTCTCGCGCACACTCCCGGTCCGCTCGACAACTACCTGCTAAACCTGGAGGGGATGACGGACATGGCGAATGCCCGTTACGGAGCGCCGAACCCGGCGGCGTGGGCGCGGGCGCTGCCGATTGCCAAGGTTTTGGAACAGGGCATGTGCGATTGCCACCAGCGCAATTGGTTGAACCAGTTCATTGCTTTGGGTGAGGCCGGGTTGACGGGGGACCTGGCAACCTACCACGCACAGGGTGAGGTGATGGCTACCATCGACCGGTTCAACGGCGATTCCATTGACCAGCAGACCGTGATGGCCAGCGGAGTGCAGTAGAACGACGGCTGAACTCTTCGCTGTTCAGTCGTTGTCCTTGGCAGGCGGGTCAGCCGACGGCGCGGGAAGCTTTTCGAGGAGGTTTGTGATCTTAAGCGCGAGGTCGGGCAGGTCCCGGGTAAGGGTGAGAGCGTATTCCAACGAATCCTTGTTGCCGAGCGCAACCAACCCCTCGACATGTTCCCGCAGGCTGACCGTGCTCCAGGGAGAGATCGGACGTTGGGCACTCTCCAAAAAGTACCATCGTCCAAAACGTTCCCAGGAAGCCCCCGTGCCGGGGTGAACGGCCAACAGTTGCCCCCGCAACGCCCGCACTTTGTCGTACGGTGGTTCGCGCGACGCGTCATAGCGCACCTGCGTCGAGGCAAATTCGGCCAGGTCCGCCAACCACGTTGGCGGCACGGATTGCGGGGCGAGGTCGCGCACTTGTACGACCGGAGCTTCGGAGACCAGCAACAGCGCGTTGCCGACGGGGTTGAAGACGCTTGCGCTCACCTCGCCCCCCGGCCTCATCGGCAGGGTGAGCGGATCGCCGTTCACGGCGTCCCAGAGACGCGCGCTGCCGTCGCGCGAAGCGGTGGCCACGCGGGCGCTGTCCGGACTGAACGACGCGCCGAGAACCGCGTCCGCGTGCCGGAGCGGCGGCGTGACGGGTTGTCCGCTCACGGCGTCCCAGACCCGGGCGGTATGATCCCAGGAAGCGGTGACCACGCGCGTTGCTTCGCGGTTGAAGGCGGCGGATGCCACCCAGTAGCCATGCCGGAACACCGCGCCGCCGGGCACCCCGGTCGCCGCGTCCCACACCCGCGCCGTGCCATCCGCGGAGGCGGTCAAAATCCGCCTGCCGTCCGGGCTGAAGCCTGCGGTGAAGATGTTGCTCCCGTGCGTCAAGCTCTCAGCCACGGACTGGAAAGTGCGGGCATCCAGGACGCCCGCCTTCCCGATCGCATTGGCGACCACGATATGCTTGCTATCCGGGCTGAAGTTCACCGCGAAAATATCGCCGTGGGAAGTGACGCCCGGCCCCACCCGTTCACCGGTGGCGGCGTCCCAGTCTTGGGCCAGTCCTTCCTCCGTCCCGGTGCCAACGAGCGTGCCGTCGGGGCTGAAGCGGGCGAAGCGTACCTCGTGTTCGTTGCCCCGCATGGGTTGGCCGACGGGTTGACCGGTGGCGACCTCCCATACCTGGGCGGTATGGTCGTCCGAAGCGGTGACCACGCGCGTGCCGTCCGGGCTAAACTCGGCCATGCGCACATCGTCCCCGTGCTGCAACGCCGGGCCAATCTGCTGGCCGGTGCGCGCGTCCCAGATGCGTGCGGTGTGATCCTCGGAAGCGGTCACGATTTTGCCGCCGTCCGGGCTGTACGCGGCGTTGAGAACGTTGCCACGATGGCCGCGCAGGACCAGCCCACTGTTGGTGCGAAGTTCGACGAGCAACTCGAAGGCGAGCGCACCGGCGGGATTGTCTTCGGGCTGGAGGCGGAGGCTTTCGGCCAACAACGCGAGCGCCTCGGGTTTGCTACCTTCGTCGGCCAGGGCGATGGCCTCCAGATAATCGGCTCGGGCGCGGCCGATCCCGGGTGAGGGTTCGGTCGAAACGAGGCTGTGCAGACCGCAGGTCATTCCAAACACCAGCGCCAACCGCATTCGCCGAAGGCGTGGCGATCGGGACGTTAACGACAGACGGCAGTTCATGGTCGAAGTTTTCGGAGGCGGAAGGGATGGTTCAACGGGACACCGCTTGACGGGCATGGTCCTATGTCGATAAACCCAAGGGCGAGAAATTCACAACTAATTCGACGTTTGCACAGATCAAAACATCGGGCCACCAGATGAATAGGGCCGCGCCTGGAGCAACCGTTGGTGACATCAAGCTTTAAATGGCCCGCTTTCGCCCAACCGTCTTTGCAGCCCTCTCAGCCTACGCGTTTCTGATCACATGCGGAAGATCATGGGCGCAACAATCCGGCCCGGCGGATACAACGGCCGAGCGCGTCGTCGTGGTCGGCGAGGCAGTCGATCCGCTCGCGCCGGACGCGACCGAGGCCCGCGCACGACTCGGATCCCAACCAATCGCGGCTCACATCGTCACCGATGACGATTACAAGCTCGGCCGACGCGACTACCTGGATGATTTCATCCGTTATCAGCCCGGGCTCGTCATCCAGTCCCGGCAGGGGGCGGAGGCGACGCACGTTTCCAGCCGCGGCTCGGGCCAAGACAACGACGATATCAGCGGCCTCGCGCTGATGGTCGACGGCATCCCGCTCAACCAGGCCGACGGCGAGGCGTACCTGCACGACATCGACTTGCAAACGGTCAAATACACCGAGGTGTACCGGGGTGCCGACGCGTTGCGTTACGGTAGCGGGACACTGGGCGGCGCGATCAATTTTGTCAGTCTGACTGGCCGGGACGCGCCCCCGCTCGCAGCCGGCGTTTCGTTCGGGAGCTACGGCGACACGCAGCAGCAGGTGGCGTCGGGCTGGAGCCGGGGCCCGTGGGACGGGTACGCCGCGTTCTCCAACCACGCGTTCGGCGGCTACCAGGAGCACAGCGCCGAGAATGACCAGAAGGTGACGGCCAACCTCGGCTACCAAATCAGCGACCGCGCGGAAAACCGGCTTTACTTCTTCTACGGCCGGCTCAACCGGGAGAACCCGGGCTCGCTGACGAAGGACGATCTCTACTCGGACCCGCGCCAAACGGGCGACACCGCGGTGGCCGAGAATTTCTCGACCAAATGGGATTATTATCGGCTGACGGACCGGTTCGCGCTCAGCGGCAAGGATTGGACCTTGCAGGCGGCGGTGCAATGGAACCACCGGCAGGCGCTCCAGCGAGATGAGTTCAAGGACGATTTCCGGCTCGGCACGGTGCGATACCACTCGGACGACTATTCGGCCGACATAGCGTTCGAGACCACGGCGGAATTGTTTGAACAGCGCAATCGGTTTACGGCCGGCGCCCTGCCGTTTTTCGAGCCGGAGAGCGACTCGTTCTACGCCAACCCGGACGGGAAAATCGGCGCGTTGCTCTTTACCGACCGCACGTATTACTTGAACGCGCCGGTCTTTCTGGAGAACCAGCACTGGTTCACCCGGTGGTTCTCGCTGCTGACGGGCGTGCAGGCGGTGTACGTCAACCGAATCCTCCGCGACGGTTACCGGTCGGCCACGCTGGGCGACCAGTCCAACCGCGACCATTTTTGGGCGGTCAACCCGAAGCTTGGCGCGGCCTACCAGTGGAACGACCGGGGCATCGTCTTTCTCAACGCCAGCGGCAGCTTCCAGCCGCCGTCCTTCAACGAATCACTCGGAGTGGCCCAGGGCGTGGACGGCGGTCAGGTCTTCCACAACCTGGAAGCACAAAGGGGGATCACTCTGGAGGCGGGCACGCGGGGCGCGGCAGGGCCCTTCGAGTGGGACTTGGTGCTCTACCGGACGTGGCTGCGGGATGAATTGATCGCGCTGAACAACGCCCGGGGCGCGCCGCTCGGGACGGTCAATGCGCGCAAGACCGTTCACGAAGGGATCGAGGCCGGATTGGAAACAACCCTGACGCGCGGCCTGCTCGCCCGCGGCACGCCCGCGGCCGACGACGATAGACGCGGCGGCGGTAAGGAATTGGCCCGTCCCGTCCCGTCCGAGACACGCCAGTCGGACCGTATCGTGGTCGAGCAGACGTACAATTTGCAGGATTTCCGGTTCTCGAACGACACGGTTTACGGCAACAAGCGCATCGCCGGCAATCCGGTGCAGGCTTACAAGGCGGAGGTTCGCTACGAGCATCCGAGCGGACTGTACTTCGGGCCAAACGTCGAGTGGAACATCGTCCGGTATCCGGTGGATGAGCAGAACTCGCTCTTTGCCGATCCCTACGCCCTCCTCGGGGTGCGGGCCGGATACAAGACGGAGCACGGGTTCAAGGTTTACTTCGAGGTAAAAAACCTCCTCGACAAGACTTATGCCGCCTACGTCGAGCCCATCGCCGACGCCCGTGGCGGCGACAATACGGATTCGTTCCGTCCGGGCGTGGGTCGGGCGTTCTACGGCGGGGTTTCATGGAGCTGGTAGGATTTTGGCTCGTGGAAGCCGCCTTGTTTCGGCGGTCGCGTAGCGTGTCCGGTCGCGCCTTCGCCCGGTTCCTGGTCGGCGTAGTTAAGGCGTCGGCACAGCCAGTTCCCTGTCTTCAATGGTTCCTGCGCTGCCATCGAACCGAAGCGCCAACCGGAGTGCGCCGTGGACCTTGTTGGCCGGCGTGTTCGCCTTCCACGGTGCGCCCGCCACGCGCGGGTTCTGCTGGTCGGCGTCCGTGAACGCCCAGGTCTGCGAGGGTACCAAGGACGCGGCAATGGGCTGGCCAACGCCGGTTGCCGCGTTGCCCCAGGGATTGATGGTGCCGCCGTCCGACATCGCTACCTGGGTGTTCATCACGAAGGTGCGCGCCTCGTTGAGGAAGTTGGCCGGGACCGCCCGCCGGTAAGCCGGCGGGATGAAAAGGGAAACCAGTTGCGGGGTGGCAGGGATCGTCGCGCCCAGATACGGGGCGAGGATAAGCACGAGCCGTCCGTCCCGAGCCGGATCGAGCATCGGCATTTGCCCGGGAAAAAGCGGCCCGGGAAGCTTGCCGCCGTGATCGCCCGGGAAGGCCGCGAGAGCCACAGCGATCTGGTGCATCTGGCTCACCGCCGTCGCACGATCGGCACGGCTGCGCACTTGGCCGAACACGGGCAACAGCAAACCCGCGAGGACACCCACGATGGCGAGCACGACGAGGAGCTCCACCAGGGTGAACGCCGTGCGGCAAGAAGAAACCAGGAGGGGCGAGCGGGACCGTTTCATTCAATTAGCCCGGATATTTCATGGCACGTGCAAAAAGAGAGCGAAGTCCTGTTTATAAACTGCCACGGTTGAGGTTTTTACCTCAACAACCCAACGGGACCGCGCCGATGCCAGATTGTACACCGCTTCTTTTCACCTTTGCAAGATTTGATCGCCGCAAGATCGAGGCAGGCTTCTCCGGCGGCCACGTCACCAGCGACGCAGGCGTGCTGCTCTCGCGCCAGGCCGACCGGCGCCCGGGTTTACTGCCGATCCGAATAATCCCGCGGCACGGTAAGAGATCAAGCCGCAAACGAAGTGGAGCATGGCCAGATAGTTCGTCGGCTTCTTGGTCCGGCGGGTGAGCAGGCTGCGGAAGCGGTTCGTTCATGAGTGGGTGCGCTCGACCACCCGGCGACTGGTTTTCCGGCCGGGGTGCTTTTCCTTGGCCCGGGCCTCCGCGCCACGTGAGCGGATGTGGGTCGCCAAGCCGAAAGCCCCGGGGGTTGGCGCGCCTCCCCGTAGCCATAGCCCTTGTCCAAACACAGGTGCCGGGGCGCTTGGGGCGTGGGCGCGGGTTGCTCGACGAGAATGCTTTGGATGGTTTCCGCGAAGAGCCTGAAGTTGTTGCGGTTGGCCCCGGGCGCCCTCGACCAGGAGCGAGCGCTTGGTGCCACTCTTGGCGCGGTCCGTCGGGTTGGGCCCAGGTGCGCCGTGCCCTCTGGCGGCAGATGGCTTTTTGTATGTCACAGGAAAACACCGAAAGCCAAAAATCATCATCCGGCCTCTTCGCACACTCCGGGAAATCCTCGCCTGTGCCGCCTGATTTTGGCTAAAATCTAGCTAAGTTGACGCCATTGGGGCGTTGCCCCAGGCTGTGCTGAGGCTGTACCTTTGGTGTGGAGAGCCAGACCAGGTGCGGGCGGGACGACCGCGCTCCCGGGGCGGAGATTCCCGTCCGCCCGACCCTGACCGCGCGAAGGGAAATGGCAGAAAGTCCCTTTCCTTCCGCCGTTCCTCCGCGATAATCGGGCTTTCCATCATCGCACATGAAATCACTCATCAAGGTTGTACTGGTTTGCGGATTACTCGGCGGCGGCGGCATGCTTGGCGGGTGCGCCAAGCTGAAGGCTCTGGTCGCGCAAAAAGCCCGGTGCCACCCCGCCCCCTTCCGCCGCGGCGGGCGCGAATCCGGCCACCAAATCAGCCGCCGGAACCACGACCCCGCCACCGGTGCGACGACCGCCGCCAACCGCCGCGCCCACCGCCCAGCCGCTGCGCAGGACGGACACCAGCGGCGTGGTCGCCGTGTTGTGCTACCACCGCTTTGAAAACGGCAAGGGCGAATTGATCATCACGCCGCAGGAGTTCGAGGGACAGATGAAGAAGATCAAGGAACTTGGCCTGAGCCGTCATTTCCATGACCGACTTCCTCGCCTGGCGCCGGGGCGAAAAGAGCATCCCGCCCCACAGCATCATCATCACGTTGGACGACGGCTGGATCAGCGGTTACACCGAAGCGTGGCCCATCCTCAAGAAGTACGGCTTCCCGTTCACGATGTTCGTTTACACCGACTACATCAAGGGCGGTCCGAAAAGCGGCGGCAAGTCGATGACCTGGGATCAATTGGAGGAAATGCGCAACGCCGGCGTGGACATCGAGTGCCACACGACCACCCACAGCGACCTGCGCCGCTCCAAGACGGGCAAGACCGCCGAGCAGTACGCCGATTATCTGAACACCGAGTTGGTGGTGTCCAAGGACGTGATCGAGCAGCATCTCGCCATCAAAGTGGGCGCCATCGCCTACCCTTACGGGAACTACAACAAAGAGGTCGAGGACAAGGTCAAGGAGGTCGGCTACGAGGCGGGCTTCACGGTGAACCCGCAGAAGATCGCCCACAATTCCCCGCTGGCGGTGCTGGGCCGGTACGCGATTGACGGATTGACGCCGAAGGTGTTCGACGCGGCGGTCAACTTCGGCTCCGGCTCGTCCGGCCCCGGCCCCACCGAGGTCGCGCCGATGGCCGCCGCGTCCATGCTGACGAAGCCGGGCGAAGGCGAGACCGTCCATGACGGGATGCCGTTGATCGAGGCGAACCTGCAGGCGCTCGGCAAAGTCGATCCGGCAAGCGTGGTCATGCTCATCAGCGGATTCGGCAACGTGCCGGCGAAGTACGATCCCGCCACGAATCTGATCCGGTACCAGCCCGCGACGAAGATGGCGCCCAAGATGTACACGGTCATCGTCCAGGCGACGGCGGATGGCAAACGGGTCGAGACCCGCTGGAATTTCTCGGTGGACGCGCACTGATGCGCATCCTCGCGCGTCACCGACCCCCTTGTGTCGTCGGCGAAACGCGCTAAGGTGTCCGCCCTCGCCGGGTCGGTCCCGTCGCCGGCCCATTTCCCCAAGCTTCCATGTTCTCCCAGTTAGGCGATAAACTCCAGGACGTCTTCAAGGACCTGCGGGGCCACGGCTCGATCAGCGAGACGAACATCAACGACGCCATGCGCCAGGTGCGGCTGGCGTTGCTCGAGGCGGATGTCCATTTCCAGGTCGCCAAGGATTTCATCGCCAAGGTCAAGACGAAGGCCCTGGGCCAGGACGTGCTGCGGAGCGTTACGCCGGGCCAGCAGATCGTCAAAATTTTCCACGACGAGCTGACCGACGTTGCTCGGCGGCGACGCCGAACCCATTAACCTCGCCAAACCGGCGCGGATCATGATGGTCGGCCTCAATGGCGCGGGCAAGACGACCTCCTCGGCCAAACTG
The DNA here is from genome assembly GCA_963795895.1 of uncultured bacterium. Taxonomy (GTDB): domain Bacteria; phylum Verrucomicrobiota; class Verrucomicrobiia; order Chthoniobacterales; family SZAS-18; genus CAWCJJ01. The sequence goes on along the minus strand of CAWCJJ010000027.1, from coordinate 15,615 downwards.
GCGCGCCTGCTCAAAAAGCAAGGCCGCAACCCCGTGCTGATCGCCTGCGATTTGCACCGGCCGGCGGCGATCGAACAGTTGGCGACCCTGGCGGCGCAGGTGGGCGTTCCGGTGTTCCGTCCGCAGCCGGGCGAGACGGATTTGCTCAAGGTGGGCCGCGAAGCGGCCGCGTGGGCGGCGAAGCCCAACCCGGGGCGGACGTGCAGATTTACGACACGGCCGGCCGGCAGGAGATCGACGAGCCGCTGGTGCTGGAACTGAAGCGGTTGCGCGACTTTTTACAGCCCGGCGAAATCCTGCTCGTGGTCGATGCGGCGACCGGTCAGCAGGCGGTGAGTGTCGCCACGCACTTCAACGACGCGCTTGGGCATCACCGGATTGATCCTCACCAAACTGGACGGCGACGCGCGGGGCGGCGCGGCTTTGTCCATGCGGGAAGTCACGCAATCGTCCGATCAAGTTCGCGGGTGTCGGCGAGAAGCTGGAGAATTTTGAGGTGTTTGTCCCGGACCGGCTGGCGGGTCGCATCCTCGGGATGGGCGACATCGTGGGCCTGGTCGAGAAAGCCGGCCGAGGCCATCGACGAGGAGGAGGCGATGCGCATGGAGGCCAAGCTGCGCAACGCCAGCTTCGACTTCGAGGATTTCCTGACGCAGATGCGGTTCATCAAGAAACTCGGCCCCCTGGAGAATCTCTTTGCGATGATGCCCGGGATGGGTAACATGAAAGACCTTCCCACCGACGGGAAGGAACTGAAACGCGCGGAAGCGATTGTGCTTTCGATGACGTTGAAGGAACGGCGCAAGCCCGACCTGCTCGACGCGCGCCGCCGCCGCCGCATCGCGAGCGGCAGCGGGACGAGCGTCACGGAGGTCAACGACCTGCTCCGGCGTTTTCAGGAGATGCGCAAGATGATGAAGAACATGGGCAAGATGAAAAAGATGATGGCGAAGTTCGCCGGGGGTCCCGGTGGCGGCGGCATCCCGGGGATGCCCACCGGACGGATGCGCTGATGATCCGCGAGGTTCGTCCGAGTCCGTCGTTAGTATCCCCATTTCTACTTTCGCGTTCGCGCAAAAACAAACCAGTCACACCAGTTACAAGCGATCCACTACCGTGGGTCATACAAACCCACCGTTAGAAAAAGCAAGATTATGGCAGTTGCAATTCGTTTGAGAAGAGAAGGTTCCTTGAACCACCCGTATTACAAAGTGGTCGTCGCCGACCAGCGCAGTCCGCGTGACGGCAAATTTATCGAGATCATCGGCAAGTACGATCCGAAAATCCCGGGAGCCAACTCCAGCGTGGACCTGGGTCGCGTGGATTACTGGATTTCCTGCGGGGCGCGTCCCTCGGACACAGTGCGGAGCATCATCAAGAAGGCGCGCAAGGCCACCTTGCTGGCGGAAAACGCCGCGCCGATGGCTTCGTAGGATCTCTTTGAGCCGGGAGCACGGGCATCGCGCCCGGGTCATCAGGCGGAAGCAGCCACCATCATGCAAGAGTTCCTGAAATTTGTGGTTCGGCAGTTGGTGGACGCTCCGGAGTTGGTGATGTTCCACGAGGAAGAACGTGGCAACGAGGTGCATTTCGCGCTGACGTCTGCCGCCTTCGGAAGTGGGAAAGATCATCGGCAAGCAGGGACACACCATCCAGGCGATCCGCAGCCTGCTGTCCACCGCCGCGACCCGCGAGGGCAAGCGCGTGTTTTTAGAGGTGGCGGAGAAGGGCGATTAGTTTTCGCGGAATTGTCGCGCCGCGATGAACTGACTACGATTCTGCCCTTCGGGCACTGAAATTAGCGTATATAGCCTGATGTCCATCGGCGATTCCCCACCGATCGAATACCGTCAGAATTATCCATTGGACCCACCGGCAGTAGTCCGTGTATTCGAGTCTTCCGGCATTAACAGACCAACCAAAGACCTACCACGTATAGCGAAGATGTTCGCGAGCGCGGACTTGGTGATCTCCGCGTGGGATGGCTCTCTTCTGGTTGGTGTAAGCCGTTCGTTGACGGATTTTTGCTATTGCTGTTACCTATCGGATCTGGCTGTTGACGGTGCGTACCAAAAAGCTGGCATCGGGAAGGAGTTGATTCGCCGAACCCAGGCGGCTATCGGGGAGGAGGTCTCCCTGATTCTTCTCTCGGCACCCGGCGCGATGGGTTACTATCCGAAAGTTGGCTTCGCCAAAGCCGACAACGCGTACGTTAGGCGGCGGCGTAGCTGAAACAGCGGGTGATAGATTGGGTTGCTCCTTCGCACCCATTGCCATGAGTTTGGAATGGACCGATGGATAATAGGTGGTCGGTGCGAGGCACTACATCATTAACGTGGCCACCTCCCAGATTCATCTGCTGCTACCCACCGGCACACGGGTCGTCACCCGTGCGACGGTGGTTTGCTTTGCGGCCAGTGGCGGTGGCGAAAAGCCGTCGGGGTCCGTCGGTGTCGTCGCCCGCGCGCCCGAGGATGCCACCCATTCTTACTTTGTCCGCTTCGCCGATGGCCGCGAGGCGGCTCTGCGTCGCGAGGAGTTGTCCATCCTCAAACAATCGTACGGCGAGGATTTCCAACTGGCCGCCCAAGCCGCCCAGCAGGACGCCGAGTCCGGCGGCGCGCCTCACGCGGAAGACGCCAGGAACCCTGAAAACTTGCGTCGTTATATCATCTACTCGTTGCGTCGTCGGCTCGAAGGCTTTCGGTTTGGACGACGACAGCAGCGACACAGACTATCGCGGCATCTACCTACCGCCGAGCGACCTGGACTGGTCGCTTTTCGGCGCGCCGGAGCAACTGGAAGACGCCAGCCGGCAGGAATGTTTTTGGGAATTGCGCAAGTTTCTGATCATGGCGTTGAAGGCGAATCCCAACATCCTGGAATGCTTGCACACGCCGCTGATCGAACACGCGGACCCGCTGGCCGAGGAGTTGCTTGCGATGCGCGGCGCGTTCCTTTCGCGTCTGGTGTACAAGACCTACAACGGCTACGTTCTGAGCCAGTTCAAGAAGCTGGAAGGCGACCTGCGCATCCATGGCGCGGTGAAGTGGAAACACGTCATGCACCTGCTCCGCCTTTTGCGTTCCGGCGTGATGGTGCTGGAGACGGGGCAACTCTTCATCCACGTGGACGACGCCGAGCGCGCGGAGTTGCTGATGATCAAGCGCGGCGAGTTGCCGTGGAAAGAAGTCGAGCGGCGGCGTATCGCGGCCCATGCGCGGTTCGAAGCGGCCTACGCCGCGACGCGCCTGCCCGAGCGGCCCGATTACGCGCGAGCCAACGCGTTCCTGTTGCGCGCCCGCCGTTCACGCGTGACTGGTTAGCGGGGGTCGCGCCCTGTTTATGAAGCCTCCTTTTCTCCAGGATGAACGCCTGCTCCAAGTGGTCGCGGCGCAACCCTACCCTCTGCTGTTCGTGACGATCAGCGGCGCGCATCTTTACGGGTTCCCCTCTCCCGACAGCGACTTCGATCTGCGCGGCGTCCACCTCCTGCCGGTCGCGGAACTACTGGGTCTCGACACGCGCGACCGCACCCTGGAAAGCTCGCAGGTGGTGTCCGGGTTGGAAGTGGATTTGGTCACGCACGACGCGTACAAATTCTTCTCGATGCTGCTCAAGAAAAACGGCTACGTGCTGGAGCAGGTTTTCTCCCCGCTGGTGGTCCGCGCCGCGCCGGGTTTTATCCCGTTGCGCGAGATCGCCGCCCGCTGCGTCACGCGGCATCACGCGAGCCACTACAAGGGGTTCGCCCACAACCAATGGCAACTGTTCGACAAGGAACGTCCGCGCCGTTTGAAGCCGTTGCTCTACGTGTACAGGGTGTTGCTCACGGGGATTCATCTGCTGCGAACCGGTGAGGTCGAGGCAAACCTGGTGACGTTGAACGAGGGGGAGTTTCATCTGCCGCGCGTGCGCGACCTGGTGGCGCGCAAACTGGCCCAGCCTGAGCAAACGGCGATCGAAGACGAGGATGTCGCGACGCACCAAGGCGAGTTCGAGCGCCTCCTGGCGGAACTGGAGCAAGCCGCGTTAACGAGCGCGCTACCGGAAATTCCGACGCCCGCCGCTCGCGCCGATCTGAACGCCTTGCTCTTGGAGTTGCGCGGGATCACCCAACCAGAAATTCTGACAGGATGAACAGGAGGGAGAGGATGTGGGTGAAGAGCAATGCCTTTTCCCCATCCTTAAGCTCCTGTTCATCCGGTCGAAATTCCCCCTTGCCCGCGCGCAGCACCGGCGGGTTATACTCGATCGCGTGGACCCTGAACCGGCAGCACCTTTCGTCCGCCGTCCGCGTTACCACGGCAAGAACCCGCGTCATTTCCACCAGAAATACAAGGAACTCCAGCCCGGCCAACACCCGGAGACCATTGAGAAAGTTGTCGCGTCCGGCAAGACGCCCGCCGGGACGCACCGCCCGATCATGCTGACGGAAATCCTGGCGGTCCTCGATCCACGACCGGGTGACTTGGCGGTCGATTGCACCCTCGGTTACGGCGGGCACGCGGAAACCATCCTGCCGCGGCTCGCGCCCGGCGGACACCTCATCGGCCTGGACGTGGACCCGCGCGAGCAACCCCGCGCCGGCGAGCGGCTCCGCGCCCTCGGCTTCGGGCCGGACGCGTTTACGTGGCAACGCGGCAACTTCGCCGGTCTGGCCGGGGTTCTCGCGGCGCGCCAACTCCCCGGCGCGGACCTGATCCTGGCGGACCTCGGTGTTTCCTCCATGCAGATCGACAACCCCGCGCGCGGCTTTTCGGTGAAGCACGACGGCCCGCTCGACATGCGGATGAACCCCGAACGCGGCCTCACCGCCGCGGCCTGGCTGGAACGCGCCACCCCCGCCGTCCTCGCGCGCTGCCTCGCCGATTACGCCGACGAACCCCGCGCCGATTCCCTCGCCGCGTTGCTCGCCGGCCGCGCCTTTCCCACCACCCTCGCGCTGGCCCGGGCGGTGGCGGACGCGGTGCCGTCGGCGGCGGCGCGCGAGGACACGGTGCGGCGGGTTTTCCAGGCGTTGCGCATCGCGGTGAACGATGAACTCGGCGCGCTCGAAACGTTCCTGCGGCATCTGCCGCTTTGTCTGAACCCGGGTGGCCGCGTGGCGATCCTGAGCTTTCACTCGGGCGAGGATCGACGGGTAAAACACGCGTTTCGCGAGGGCTTGCGCGACGGGACGTACGCTGCTATAGCGTCCGACGTTCTAAGGGCGCAACCGGAAGAGCGCCGGGCGAACCCGCGTTCCACGTCCGCAAAACTCCGCTGGGCAGTCCAAAGCCTCGGCGGGCCAATCCAAAATTAGACGGGTTAAATCCAACCCATTCACAGTCTCGCTAGCTACCCTACCCCGTAGGGTACCGGGTAGGGATAAGGAAGAGGAAGAGGAAGAGGATAAGGAAACGGAAGAGGACAAGAAAGAGAGGGGACCGGGGAGAGACTCAAGCCGGGGCTGATTTCTTTCCAGCCGCCGGTATTTGCAGGTTTCTGGCCAGACTCGTCACGATGGCTTTACAACCACAACCACTTGCGCGAAGGTGCGCGGCCCTATGAATTTGCTGATCGGTTTTCTCCTGTTCGTTCTCATCGTCAACGCCCTGCTGCTGATTTTCATCGTGCTGCTGCAGCGGCCCCGCAGCGAGGGTCTGGGCACCGCGTTCGCCGGGGGCATGGTCGAGCGGGTCGCCGGCGCGCAGGCCACCGATGTGTTGGGAAAAATTACCACCTGGATGGGTGGGTCGTTCTTCTTTTTGACCGTTCTGCTGTCGTTTCTCTACGCCCATCAATCGCAGAAACAGACCAAAATCAGCAAGCAACTGCGCGGCGCTCCCGTCCCGGTGGCGGTGGCTTCGCCTTCCCCTTCGCCGAGTCCGAGCCTCGCTCCGTTGGTGCCGGTGCCCGGCGGTTCGCCCGCCGTGGTGGTCGCGACGCCGACTCCCGAGGCGTCACCGATCGCCTCGCCTCTCCCCTCGGTTTTGCCCGCCCTCTCACCCGCGCCGCTGGTGGCCCCGATGGTACCGACTCCCGCCGCCACGGTTGCGCCCACGCCAGCCTGAGCCAACTGTCGCGGTCGTCGCGCCCATCCCGACACCGGTTCCCACGGTGATCCCGATCGCCACGCCGATGCCGACCGTTGAAGCAATCGTGGTTCCGGCCACCCCGGCTCCCACCGTTCCCCCGACGCCGGTGCCGACCCCAACCATCGCACCTACGCCCGAGCCGACCATCGCACCGACGCCGGTGCCCACACCTGTCGCGACGCCGGTGCCCACGCCTGTCGCGACGCCGACGCCCGTCGCCACTCCTGAACCCACTGTCGCACCCACGCCCACGTCCACGCCAACACCTGTCCCGACCGCGACACCGACACCCGTCCCAACCGCCACGCCGGTGTTGATCGTGCCGGCGGCCACGCCCGACCTCTCGACCCCGATGCCCAGCGCAACGCCGGTCCCGACTCCGATCCCCGCGCCCACCGTTGAGCCGGTGATGATCATTCCCGCCGCCACCCCGACCCCGGAGCCGACGGTGATCATCGTCACCCCGTCGCCCGCGATGCCGGAAGCCGCCCCGGCCACGACGCCCGTCCCGTAGAAGGGTCAGCGAGCGAGCCAGGTTCAACCCGACCCATGGATCACGCCGGCCCGGTCGCCGCCGCCCGTGCCCGCCGCCGGGCTTGGTTTCCGCTCGCCGCCTGCCTCCTCGTCGTCATCCTGGCGACTGGTTGCAGCAAAAACTTTACCCGGGCCGACCTCGTCTTCGCCAACGGTGCCGAACCCGAAACGCTCGACCCGGCGATCCTCACCGGCCAATCGGACGGCCGCCTAGCCGAAGCGCTGTTCGAGGGTTTGACCAGTTTCGATCCTGTGGGCGTGCCGCAACCCGGGATGGCCGAGCGCTGGGACATTTCGTCCGACGGTCTCACCTACACCTTCCACCTGCGCGAGGGCATTGTGTGGAGCGACGGCACGGCCATCACCTCGCGGGATTTCGTGGATTCCTGGAAGCGCGCGCTTGCCCCTGAGACGGCGGCGGAATACGCCTACCAGCTTCACTACATCAAAAACGCGAAACGCTTCAACGATCCCGAAGCGCACCTGACGGACTTCAATCAGGTGGGCGTTCACGCGCCCGATGACCGCACGCTGGAGGTCGTCCTCGAAAACGCGACGCCGTTTTTTCTCGACCTGACCGCCACGCCGCCGCTGATGCCCGTGCCGATGTCCGTGGTGGAACGTTGGGGCGACGCCTGGGTCAAACCCGAGCACATCGTCACCAACGGCGCGTTCCTGCTCGAAAGCTGGCGGCTGAACGACAAAATCCGCTTCCGTAAAAACCCGCGCTACTGGAACCGCGACGCCGTGCGCCTCAACACCGTGGACGCCCTGCCCATCAGCCAGGCCAACGTCGCGCTCAACTTCTTCGCCAGCGGCGTCGTGGACGTGATCCTAGACAAGGGCCTGACGCCCGTCAGCCTCATCGGCGAGTTGCGCAAGAAGCCCTACTTCCACACCGCACCTTTCCTGGGTAATTTCTTCATCCGCTTCAATTGCAGCCGCAAACCCTTCAACGATCCGCGCGTGCGCCAGGCGTTCTCGCTCGTGGTCGAAAAACAGCGCATCGTCGAAAAGATCACCAAGGCCGGCGAGATCCCCGCGTTCTCCCTGGTGCCGCCCGGCACGGCGGGTTATGAGCCGCCCGCCGGTTTGGGGTACGACCCGGAACGCGCGCGGCGTCTGCTGGCCGAGGCGGGGTTCCCGGGCGGACGCGGCTTCCCGCCGTTCTCGTTTTTGTACAACGAGGGCGAGGTGAACAAGTTTATCGGCATCGAGCTGAAGAGCATGTTCGAGCAGGAACTCGGGGTGTCGATGGACCTGAGTCCGCGTGAAAACAAGGTGTACCTCAACTCCATGAGCAACCTGGATTACGACCTCGCCCGGTCGAGTTGGGTCGGCGATTACAACGATCCGAACACGTTCATGGACATGTGGGTGACCGGCGGCGGCAACAACCGCACCGGCTGGAGCAGCCCGGTCTATGACGACCTCATCACCCAGGCCGCGCGCGAACTCGACAAGGGCAAACGCTTCGACATTTTCCGTCGCGCCGAGGCGATGCTGATCAGCGAGCAGACCGCAATTTGCCCGTTATACTACTACATGGGAGTAACGCTTTACGACGACAACAAGATCGGTGGCATCCAAGCGAACGTGCTGGATGAACACGCCTTGAAAGCGATGTATTTGAAGCGGTAGCGTCACCCGGTTTGGTTCGCCGCGCGCGGGCGTGGCGGCGCCCTTGAAGTCCAGCATGGATTATTTTGTTTACCTCATCTACCGGGTGTTCGTCGCGCTGGTGCGGGCGCTGCCGCTCGGGCTGGTTTATCGGCTGGGGAGCGGACTCGGGATGGTTGGCTTTGTGCTGTTCGGGCCTTACCGTCGGCTGGCGGTGCGTAATCTGACGATCGCCTACGGGGAGACGCGGCCCCCGGCGGAGATCCACGCGTTGGCGAGGCGGCACTTTGTCCAGTTAGGGGCGAACCTGCTTTCTAGTCTGAAGGCGGCGGACTTCGGGGTGGAGGAACTGCGCCGGGTGGCGGCGGTGGAAGGGATCGAGCATCTGCGCGCGGCTTTCGACCAGGGCAAGGGGGTGGTGCTGGTGATCAGCCACATCGGGAACTGGGAGTTGTTCGCGCAGTTGTGCCAGTTCATGCCCGAACAACGCTGGAGCACGGTGTACCAGCCGCTCGCGAACCGCCACATCGAGGCGCACGTGCAGCGGGTCCGCACGGGGCGAGGCGTGTCGTTGTTCAGCCGCAAGAATGGTTTCAACGCGCCGATGGCGTTTCTGCGGGAAGGCGGCGCGGTGGGGGTATTGGTGGACCAGCACGCCGGGGACAACGGAGTGTGGGCGCCGTTCTTCGGGCGGCTGGCCTCGACTTCGCCGCTGGCGGCGATCCTGGCCGCGCGCACGGACGCCGCGATGGTGCCGATGGCCGTTTACACCGACGGTCCGGCCCGGTGGCGGGTGGTGATCTCCCCTCCCCTCGCGCCGGCGTCTCCGGACGATGGGAGCAAACCGGACGTGGCGGCGATGACCGCCGGGGTGAACGCGGTGCTGGAGAAACAGATCGACGTGTCGCCGGCGGACTGGTTTTGGGTGCATAACCGTTGGAAGACGCCCGAGCCGCGCTTTTTGCTGGCGACGTACCGGCGCGGGGTGGCGCTGCCAATTTCGCCTGAGGGACCCGGGGGAAAGTTAAAACCGTTTCGGATTTTGGTGCGTTCGACCAACTGGCTCGGGGACGCCGTGATGACGATCCCCGCCGTGCAGGCCATCGCGCGCGGACGACCGGACGCGCGGGTGATCGTGCTGAGTCCGGCCAAGCTCGCGGATTTGTGGCGGGTGGTGCCGGGCGTGAGCGAGGTCGTTTCGATCCCCGTCGGAGCGGGCGTGTGGGCGACGGCGCGTCTGGTTCGGAAGCAGGGTTTGGTGGACGCCGCCGTGGTGCTGCCGAATTCACTGCGCTCCGCGTTGGAAGTCTGGCTGGCAGGCGTGCCGCGCCGCGTGGGGTACGCCGGGCACCAACGGTCATGGTTGTTGAATCAGATTGTGGGGGAACCTCCCGTCTCGGCCGGGCAGAAGCTGGGTCGCCGCGAACATCAGGCGGGACGTTACGCGCATCTCGCGGGGGAAATCGGCGCGGGTGAAGTGTTGGACGCGGAGCCGATTCAGATGGCTGCGCCAGTAGGTGTGACGAAGGGTGTGGAACGCGGCGGGTGGCTCAAACTCGGGTTGTGCCCAGGCGCGGAGTACGGCCCGACGAAGCGTTGGTTGCCGCAACGTTTCGCCGAGGCCGCGCGTCTCGTGGTGTCCGAACGGGCGGGCGATTGGGTGCTGCTGGGGACGGAAAAGGATCGCCCGACTGGCGAGATCATCGAGAAAGTGTTGGAGGGACGTTGCGAGAACCTCCTGGGCAAGACGAGTCTCGCGGAGTTGATCGAGACACTGCGGGGATGCCACGTGTTGCTCACAAACGACACCGGCACGATGCATCTGGCCGCCTACCTGGGTGTGCCCGTGGTCGCCGTGTTTGGCTCGACCGACCCTCTGTTGACAGGGCCGATGGCACCCGCGTCGAGGGTGCGGATCATGCGTCACCAGGTGGAGTGCAGCCCGTGTTTCTTGCGGGAATGCCCGTTGGATTTGAGATGCATGAAAGCCGTCACGGCGGAGGAGGTAGCGCGGGCGGTGTTGGAGGTGGTGGGAAAAGGCAAAAGGCGGGGGGAATAAGAATTTATCACAGAGAACACGGAGGGCAGACACAGAGAACACCGAGGCAGAAAAAGGCAAAAGGCTTTGGTTCCAGAAAGACCGGCTGTCCTCCACCCAATGACCATTAACCAATAACCCCTCCGACTCCTCCTTCTTCCTCTGTGTTCTCTGTGTCCCCCTCTCCGTGTCCTCTGTGAACCTTCTGGTTTCCGCCTGCCGCGTTCGTTGACTTCCCCCGCGAAGGTGGGACCTTCCCGCTCGCTCCATGAAACCCATCTACCTCGTCGCCAACGGCGACCAGCGGCTCTCCACCAACCAGATGTGCGAGTCCAGCCAGACCGCCATGGAGGCGGCCCTCACCGGCGCGATCCAAGGCGAGGGCGGCACCGTCACCCGCGCCCACCTTTTCGACCCCGCCAAGGGTCACGGCTTCATCGATAGTCAGAAGTATGGTCTCGAAGTCTTTCGCCTGATCCCGCGCGACGCCCCCTTGATCGTCGCCGAGGCCGTCTGGCAATACAGTCACCACATCCTCTCGGGTTTGTTCGACCACGAGGGTCCCATCCTGACCGTCGCCAACTGGAGCGGCACCTGGCCCGGACTCGTCGGCGTGCTCAACCTGAATGCTTCCCTCACCAAAGCGGGCGTCAAGTACAGCACCCTTTGGAGCGAGAATTTCACCGACGATTTCTTCCTGAAGGGACTCCGGCACTGGCTCACAAAGGGCAAGGTGCGGCACGACACCTCACACGCGGTGTCTTACGCGAAGGCCGGCCTCGACGACGAGAACGCGCGTCTGGGTAAGCAGTTCGCACGGCAGTTTCGCCGTCGCAAACACATCATGGGCATCTTCGACGAGGGTTGCATGGGGATGCACAACGCCATCGTGCCCGACGAACTACTCAACCCGACGGGCGTGTTCAAGGAGCGCCTGAGCCAATCCACCCTCTACGCGAAGATGCTCACGGTGAAGGACGACGAAGCCCGCACGGTATTCGACTGGCTGCGCGACAGGGGCATGCGCTTCCACTTTGGCACCGACGAGGCGACGGAACTCACCGAGCACCAGGTTTTGCAGCAGTGCAAGATGTACGTGGCCGCCGTCCGGCTGGCGGACGAGTTCGGCTGCGGCACCATCGGCATCCAGTACCAGCAGGGTTTGAAGGATTTGGTCCCGGCGTCCGATCTGGTCGAGGGGATGCTTAACAACGTGGAGCGTCCGCCGGTGTACCACGAGGCGACCGGGGTGGAACTGTACCCCGGCGAGGCGCTGCCGCATTTCAACGAGGTGGACGAGTGCGCCGGCCTGGACGCGCTGATCACCTATCAAATGTGGCGCGAACTCGGGTACGCGCCTGAGACGACTTTGCACGACCTGCGCTGGGGACGGCAGTACCAGGACAAGGCCAAAAGTATGGACGAATTTGTGTGGGTGCTGGAGATCTCGGGCGCGGCGCCGGCGGCGCACTTCAGCGGGGGGTACGACGGGGCGTCGAGCGAGCGGCAGCCCGCGATGTACTTTCCGCTGGGTGGCGGGACGTGCAAAGGCATCAGCAAACCCGGGCACATCGTGTGGAGCCGGGTGTTTGTGAAAGACGGCGAGTTGCGTTGCGACCTGGGACTCGGACAGGTGGTCGAGTTGCCGTTGGCGGAGACGGAGGACCGCTGGAATTTGACGACCTCGCAATGGCCGATCATGCACGCGGTGTTCCCGGGGATCAGCCGCGACCAGATGATGGCCCGCCACAAGAGCAACCACATCCAGGTGGTGTACGCGCCGGACCAGGACGCGGCCCGGCGCGGCTTGAGCGCGAAAGCCGCCGCAATGCATGAGTTGGGGCTGAAGACCTCGATCTGCGGCGAGGTGTGATTGCGGTGAGAGCTGCGGGGATTTACCCGGAGATTCTCCCTGGATAGAAGCAAATCCTTGGCAAACCCGGAAGCGCGCGCGTCCCGTCCGCCTCTGGATAGGGGCGGCAGCCCCCGGGAGCGCGGGCATCCCGCCCGCAACAGGGCGGTAGCCCCTGGACAGACCCGACCAGACCAGAGGCGGGCGGGACGCCCGCGTTCCCGGGGCTGACCAGAGCAGAAGCAGGCGGGACGCGCGCTTCCAGGGCAGAGGTCCCTTATGACCAAATGTTTATCATCTCTGATAGTTTGTCTCATCTTTCCGGGTGAGTAGAAAATCAATGCTATGAATGAAGGTATGCCGACCACGACCCATCGTACCGCCATCGCGGCTGCTCGATTGCGGAATTTGGCAGCCCGCTGGCAGGTTTCAGAAGCTGATGTAGTTCGTCGCTCGCTGGAACAAGCGGAAGGTGCCCTTGTTTCGGCCCCGGACAACACACGTCGGATCGACGCGGCGCGGCGGCTTCGTGAAAGTCTGCGGAAGCGGAATATCGATGTCACAGCTTGGGATCAAACCGCCAAAGACTCCCTCCGTTAAGACGGCATCTGACGGAAATCCCGCGCCTCGCGCAACCCAAGCAGCAAAAAAGAAGGCCCTTTCCGTGGATGGCGCGGCGATGTAAGTTCCCAAGCATGGCAGCCATCCTCGACTTGCCGGAGATACGCGATCGGATCTTTCGCTGGACGGTTGCGGAATATGAAAAGCTAGGTGACGACCCGGCGTTCCGGCGCACGGAGCTGATCCGGGGGATGATCGTCAACAAGATGTCCAAATCACCGCTGCATTCCACCATCGCAACGAGGTTTTACACTTTCCTGTTGCCGGTATTGCGACCGGAGTTCGTCGCCCGCAAGGAAGAGCCGATGCGCTTCGTGGATTCGATGCCCGAGCCGGACGTGTCGGTGATGCACGGGACCTTGGCAGACTTCACATCCCGGCATCCCGCCACGGCGGAACTGGTGGTGGAGGTGGCGGTCAGCAGCGTTGCGCCCGACCGCGAGAACGCCTCGCTCTACGCCGAGGCGGGCGTGCGGGAATACTGGATTGTGCTTGGTGAAAAGGAGCAGGTGGAGGTCTATCGTCGCCCCGTGGAGGGCGTTTATCTGGACCGGCGGACCTACGCGCGCAACGAGGTGATCGAACAGGTCGAGGTGATCGGCGGGGCGTTTGCGGTGGCGACGATGTTCGCGTAGTCGGGCTGATCAAACCTCTTATGCGTGTGAACGGATGAATCGCTTTGAGGCCGAAGCCCATTCCGTGTTGCGCCCTTACATCCACTCCTACTGGGGCGGCGCGCGCGACCTGTCATCAACTGGCCGCTTCACGGTCACTCCCGATTGCTTTCTGGAACTGATTTTTTTCGTCGATCCACCTTCCGTTGAAGACGCCGGCGGACGGTGCCGGCAACTGTCCGTGTGTACCTTGATCCCGCTGCTCAGCGAACCGATCCACCTGTTGGCAAACGGCGTCGTCCGATGCGCGTCCGTGCGGTGGCACGCGTGGGCGGCGGGCATCCTCTTTCCGCAAGCCGACGCGTCCTCGCGCGCCTGGCACGATGTCTCCGCGGCTTTTTGCGACCTCCTCCCTTTGATCACCGCGGCGTTGCGGCGCGAGGCTTGGGCGGAAATCGCGGCGGCTTTTGACCGGACTTTGCCCCGCGCGTTGGCGGACGCGCGGCCCGCCGCCCCGGGGCTGGCGGCGGCCCGGGCGTTTGTTTCCTCGCCGGACGGGACGGTCGCCGAGCAAACCGACAAGGTGGCGGCGCGGCAGGGCCGCTCGCGGCGGCAGATCGAGCGGCAGGTGCGTTCGCTGACCCACCGCTCACCCAAACAACTCGTCTGCCTGAGGCGCTTCCAGTTCGCGCGCGATTCACTCTGGGCTCGCCCGGATACGGATTTGGCCTCCCTGGCCTTCGAGGCGGGATACGCCGACCAGGCTCACCTGACGCGGCACTTCCGCCGGTACGCCGGGCAAAGCCCCGGCGAGTTCAAACGCGATTGCGCGCGGCTCAAAGCTTTTCCGCGCCCGGGGGATGTCGCGTTCGTTCAAGACGGGTTGCCGACGTGTGACTAAGCTACGGGCACCTATGAAAATCAAACTTGCCACCATCAACCTGGAAGTCGCTGACCCGCAACGCTCAAAACGCTTCTACATCGACGCGCTCGGCCTGACCGAAAACATGCAACGCTCGCAGGCGCCAGGGTTTGTGTACCTGGCTTCGGAGGGCGGCGACCTGACGCTTGCCACCCCGCGGGAGGCGGTGGCGGCGGAACCCTCCCGCACGATGGAACTGGGATTTGAGGTGGATGATTTGAACGCGCTCCAGGCCCGTTTCGCGGCACAGGGCGTGACGGATTTTAAGCCGCAAAGCATGGGTTGGGGCAACGTGATCGAAGGACACGACCCGGATGGTCATCGCGTCATCGTCTATTGCTTCAAACGGGAGTGAGGCGGCCGCGGCTGGGGGGTGTTCCGGCGGGGACGCGCATAGATGGCCAATGCTGATCGACGCTGACTGCCCCCTTCTCAATGCGATGGAGGTAAATTGGAGCGAGCGCAGGCCGCAGGAGTCATTCAATTTCTCTCGACCGGTTTCTCGGTTTTCACCACAAACTTGACGAGAGATGTTGACTGACCCCTGCGGTCGCTCAAGAGGTGCGTTATGTGAGCATCGGTGATGTAGAGGCGCGCTTGGCTGGGGCGTGTACGCAATTGATTAGCACCGCAGGCTGATGAGGAGCATGGCGGCGAGAACGGTGCCCCGGAACAGCTCCGCGAGCTTGTCGTAGCGCGTGGCCAAGGCGCGGAACTGCTCGGGGCGGTTGAAGAAGCGCTCGATCCGGTTGCGCTCCCGGTACTTCTCCTTGCCGTAGGCGGGCTTGTCCCTGCGGTTGGCGCGCGGCGGGATGACGGCCTCCTTGCCCGCGCGCGCGAGCATCGCGCGGATGGCGTCGCTGTCGTAGGCCCGGTCCGCCGCGACAGCCTCCACCTCGGGGCGCTCGAGCACGCCCTCCAGGAGTTCCTCGCCCGCGGGCGCGTCGCCGACCTGCCCGCCGGTGAGGATCACCCCCAGGACCTGGCGCTCGTTGAAGACCACCGCGTGGATCTTGGTGCCAAGGCCCCCGCGCGAGCGCCCGAGCGCCTGCCCGCCTTTTCCCTTCAGGGCGCCGGCCGCGGGTTGGTGGGCACACACCACCGTGGAGTCGATATGCACGAGGGCGCGGTCCAGGGATCCCTCCCGCGCCTGCTCCAAATACCACGCCACCATGGCGTTCTGCGGCACGCCCGCCCTCACCCACCGCCGCCAGCGCGTTTCCACCGCGCGCCCACTCCGCGTCGCTGAGCTGGTAAAGCCGGTCTTGCGGTGTGCTGATCATGGGGCTAAACTTCCCTAAACACGGCTGCTTGCCAATTGCGTACACGCCCTA
>CAWCJJ010000026.1:0-70434 GCA_963795895.1 uncultured bacterium | reverse complement strand
GAGCGCAAAGCCGGCGAGGACGGCGGCGATGACGGCAGTCCCGGCGGGCGGAAGATGGGCAAAGGAGAAGGAGCGGGCGGGCGGGGTTTTCATTGGGAAGATCGGGCGCTGGCAACGCGCGTGCTTACCTACCCCAAAGGAAAACTTGGGCCGTGTGGCAAAAAAAGTGCGCGAGAATGAAAAAATCTGGCAAATCCACCCCTGACCAGAAGGCAGCGCCCGCCGTTCCCGCTTGCCCGGAAGGGAGGCTGCGGTTAAGATTTCAGCCCGTGCCTTCCCGCGCTGCCCGTTCAGCCCGAAAGCCAGTTCAAGCCGTTCAACACCACGCACTGGAGCGTCGTCCTGGTGGCGGGGGAGAGCGGCGATCACGGGAGCGCCCACGCCGCGCTCGCGCAGCTCTGCCAGACCTACTGGGCACCCCTCTACGGCGTGATCCGCCGCCGGGGCTACCCGGTCCACGACGCCCAGGATTTGACCCAAAGTTTTTTCGCGCACCTCATCGAGAGCCGGGCTTACGCGCGGGTGGACCAGCAAAAGGGGGCGTTCCGGGCGTTTCTGCTCGCCGCGCTACGGAACTTCCTGGCTGATGCCCATGATCGCCAACACGCGCTCAAGCGCGGCGGCGACCGATGCTTTCTGTCGCTGGATGACGAACAGGCGGCCGCGGGGGAAGCCCTGTTCCAGACCTGCCACGACATCCCTTTCGTGAACACCGAAGACCGGCAGTTCGAGCGGCAGTGGGCACAGGCCCTTGTCCGCACGGCGCTCGACCGGCTGGCGGGGGAATACCGCGCGGAGGGCCGGGCGGCGCTTTTCGGTGAACTGGCGGTGTTCGTCAAAGGCGGCAGCCAAGCGCCGCCGGCGTATGAGGTTCTGGCCGCGCGCCTGGGAATCCCCGCGGCGACCCTCCGCAGCCACGTTGCCCGACTAAGGGAACGCTACCGCGAGTTGCTGCGGGCGGAGGTCCGGCGGACGGTGGATCGCCCCGAGGCCGTGGACGAGGAACTGCGACACCTCCTATGCATCCTGACCAGACGCTAATCGTGCCGACTGGAACGGAGGATGTTTTGGGAACCGGCGCGGCTTGCGCGCTGTGCCGGGAACCCCTGGGCGCCGATGGCAGTTGCCTCTTCTGCCTGTTGAGCCTCGGCTTGCCCGAGACACGGTTGGACGGCGACGAACCTTTCCCGGGGGCGGGTGACGCCCCCACCGATTACGGAGATTTCGAGATCGTCCGCCGGGAAGACGGCTCGCCGTGGGAACTGGGCCGCGGCGCGATGGGCATCACCTACCGGGCCGTGGATCGCGTGCTCCACCGCCCGGTGGCGTTGAAGGTCATCCAGCTCGGGGCGGCCAACTCCGTCGCCGGCTGGCGAAACGATGCCTTGCGCGAGCGTTTTCTGCGCGAGGCCCGCGCCGCGGCGGCGTTGCGTCACGCCAACGTGGCGGGCGTGTTCCAGTTCGGCGCGGCGGCGGAAGCCAGCCGCTGCTTCTTCGCGATGGAACTCGTCGAGGGCGAGACGCTCGAGGCCCGGGTGCGCCGCCTCGGCCCGCTCGGCGTCCCCGCGGCCTTGGAAGTCGCCCGCCAAGTCACCGCGGCGCTGGCGGCAGCCGCGGACCGGGGACTGGTCCACCGCGACCTGAAGCCCGGGAACCTGATGCTCGCGGACGGCGGCGATTCGTCCGCCGGGCCGGAGGTCAAGGTCATTGATTTCGGTCTGGCCCAGGCGGCGGCCGACGTCAACGAGGCGGACCCCGCGCAAGGCGGCTTCGCGGGGACCCCGACCTTTGCCAGTCCCGAACAAATGGCCCGGCAGTCCGTGGACGCCCGCTCGGACCTTTACTCGCTGGGCATCACGCTCTGGTATGCGCTCACCGGGCGCGCTCCCTTCACGGGACGCACGCTGGAGGAATTGCGTCGCGACCCGGCGCGCGTCCATCTGCCGGTCGAGCAACTGCGCGCCAAGCGCGTGCCCGCCGGCCTGATCGCCCTGCTGCGCCGGCTGCTCGCGGTGGACCCGGCGGACCGGCCGGCATCGGCCAGGGAACTGGCACCCGCGCTCGACGCCTGCCGCCGACGGCTCGACGTGGGCAGCGGATGGTCCGGCACCCGTCTGGCCGCGATGGCCGCCGCGTTGACCCTGGTGACGGGGGTCGCGCTTTGGGAGTATTTCGGGATCGCCGCCGATCGACGGATCGCGCGGCCCCGGGAACCTCTCTCCGCTTCCAGCGGACGCGCCATTTCGGAAAAGTCCATCGCCGTGCTGCCCTTCCAGAACGCGAGCGCCGATCCGGGAAACGCTTTCTTCACGGACGGCGTGCAGGACGAGATCCTCACCCACCTCGCCCGCGTGGCCGACCTCAAGGTCATCAGCCGCGCCTCGGTGATCTCCTACAAGAGCGAAAACCCGCGTGACCTGCGCGAGATCGCCGCCCAGCTCGGGGTCGCCCACATCCTGGAAGGCTCCGTCCAGCGCGCGGGCAACACCGTGCGGGTCACCGCCCTGTTGAGCGACGCGCGCCGCGCGACCCAGGAGTGGGCGATGCGCTACGACCGGCCGCTCGACGATGCGTTCGCCATTCAGAGCGAGATCGCCCAGGCCATCGCCGATCAGCTTCGCGCCAGGATCACCCCCGAGGAACAAGCGGGGTTGGCGCGGGCGGCGACCAAGGACGTGCTCGCCTTCCAGCTCTACCAGCACGCCCGGGAACTGAAGGGTCACAACTCGGACCCGTCCGCGGGCAGTCGTCTGTTTGAAGCCGTGGACCTGCTCGGGGAGGCGGTCAAGCGGGACCCGGAATTCCTCCAGGCCTGGTGTCTGCTGGCCGAGGTGGAACTCGATCTCTACTGGGAAGGTCTGGACAAAACCGACGCGCGCCGCCAGTCGAGTCTGGCCGCCGTCGAGCACGCCGCCCGTCTCGGACCCGACGCGGGCGAAACGCATCTCGTCCGGGCCATTTACCTCTACCACGGGCTTTCCGACTACCGTCGCGCGCTCGACGAACTCAGCCTGGCCCGGCGCACCCTGCCCAACCATGCGGACATCCCCTTCTACGCCGCGGCGATCTTCCGACGGCAGGGTCGCTGGGAAGAGTCCCTGCGCGAGTTCAAGTCGGTGGCAGAACTGGACCCGCACAATTTTCCGGTGCTCTCGGAGACCGCGCACACCGAGGAAGCCATGGAACATTACGCGGAGGCGACCCGCCGCTACAACCAGGCATTGGCCGTCCAGCCGGGGGACGTTTATACCCGCGAGCGTCTGGTCATGATCCCGTATCTGGAGCGAGCGGACACGCGGCCCCTCCAGGCGCTCAACGCCGCGATCCTGGCCAGCGAGCCGGAAGCGGTGGAAGCCAGCGCCTACTTCCGCCTCGTCGGCGCCCTGGCGGACCGCGACCCGGCCGCCGCCCGGGTGGCGCTCGCGGGCTTTCCCGCGCGCGGGTTTCCGACCACGGACTTCTACGTGCCCCCGGAGTGGTTTGCCGGGTTGACGGCGCGCACCTTTGGCGACGAGGCCGGCGCGCACGGGGCTTTTCTCGCCGCGCGCGAGAAGGTGGCCCGGGTCGTGCGCGAACACCCGGACTACGCCGTCGCGTGGGGTGTGCTGGGTTGGATTGACGCCGGGTTGGGCCGCAAGGAGGAGGCGGTGCGGGAGGGCCGGCGCGGCTGCGAACTGATGCCTCCGGACCGGGACGCTTACAACAGCCCCAACCTGGTGGGCTACCTGGCGATGATCTACGCGTGGTGCGGCGAGAAGGACCTCGCCCTGCAAACCTTGGCGCAGGTGATCCACGCCCGCGTGGGCATCTCCAGCAACACCCGCTACGGCTCGCTCAAGCTGGACCCGCAGTGGGACCCGCTACGAGGCGACCCGCGCTTCGAGGCGCTGGTCGCCTCGCTCGCACCGACGCCGTAGTCGAACCCGTCTCACAAACAACGTCCCAGAACTTGACCCGCGCGGACAGGTTCCGACACGCTTGCGCCCATGTTCATCGTTCTCAACCCCCGCTCCTTTCTTCATCCTCTTCCTCCTGTTCATCCTGTCAAAAAATAAGGTCGTCGCGCGACACTTAATACTTGAGCACCTTGGCGAAAAAAGCGCGGCTGGCACCTCGGTCGGGCGCGTCGAAGACCTGCGCCGACGGGCCGAACTCCACGATGCGCCCCTCCGCCAGCAGCGCGACCTGATCGGCCACCCGGCGCGCGAAACCCATCTCGTGCGTCACCAGCACGAAATCCCGACCCTCGTCGCGCAGTTCCTCGATCACCTCCAGCACGCCGCCGGTCATCTCGGGGTCGAGCGCGCTGGTCGGCTCGTCGAAAAACAGCAGCTTGGGCTTGATCGCGATGGCCCGCGCGATGGCCACGCGCTGCCGCTGACCGCCCGACAGTTCGGCGGGCCGTTTGTCGCGCGTGCTCGGCCAGCCGGAACCGGGTCAGCGCCTGCATGGCGTTCTCGCGCGCGTCGGCCCGCGACATCCCGTGGACCTTTTCCAGCGGCAGCGTGACGTTTTGCAACGCCGTGAAATGCGGGAACAGATTGTACGCCTGGAACACGGTGCCGACCGTGCGGCGGTGTTTCGCCAGGGCCTCCTCGTCGCGGTAATCGATCGCGCTCGCCGTCGATCATGACCTCGCGGCACCGCCGTCCGGGTATTCCAGTCCGGCGAGGATGCGCAGGAACGTCGATTTCCCCCCGCCCGACGGACCGATCAGCACGAGGGTCTGCACCTCGTCGAACGCCAGCGAGATCCCGTCGAGCACGCGATGCTCGCCGAACGTTTTCGAGACTCGGTCGACCTTGAGTTGCATGCGCGAGGCGCGTCAGGTCTCGAAGCGGTTGCGCTTTTCGAGGTAGCGGGTCAACTGGTGATGGGGATCGTCAGGATCAGGTAGCCCACCGCCAGCGGGATGTAGCACTCGAGCGAGCTGAAGGTGATGTTGCTCGCCGTCCTGGGCGTTGAGGGTAAACTCGCCGACCGAGATGACCGACAGCAGCGAGGTGTCTTTGATGAGCGAAACCAACTGGCCCGCCAGCGACGGCATCATCTGGCGGAGCGCCTGCGGGAAAGATGACGTAGCGGTAGGTTTGCACGGTCGTCAGGCCGATGGCCTTCGCGGATTCCAACTGGCTCTTGCCGACGCTCTCGATGCCGCCCCGGATGACCTCGCTGATGTACGCGCCGTAGGAAAACGACAGGATCAACGCGCCCGCGAAAATCCGGTTGTTGATGCCGAGGGCGTTGGCCGTGACGTAGTAGAGGATCAGGATTTGCACCAGCAGCGGCGTGCCGCGCACGAGGTCGATGTAGATGCGGTTGACGTAGCGCAACGGCAGAAACCGCGTGCCGCCCGCCAGCGCCGAGCCAACGCCGATCAGCGTGCTCAGGACCAGCGCGACCAGCGAAAGCTCGATGGTGACGAGATACCCCTGGATGAACTTCGCCCGGTATTTGTAACACGCGGCCCCAGTTCCAGGGGGTCGTGATCGACGGTAAACGGCAGGTAAATGATCAGCCCGATCATGCACAAGGGCCGCGGCGATGTTGAGCGCCGCACGCGCCGGGGCAGCGCCGCGAGGGAGCCTTCGGCGGGCGGAAAAACCAGGTGGTCCAGTGGGTCCAGGCCGGCTCGGGGGCCGGAGGGGGAGAAGAATTTATCACAGAGGACACGGAGAGGCGGACACAGAGAACACAGAGGAAGAAAAAGGCGGAGGTCGGAAGGAGGGGGAGTTATTGGTTATTAGTTATTGGGAGGTAGGCTGCCAATCTCTTTCTGAAACAAAGCCTTTTGCCTTTCTCTGCTCCTCTGCCTCTTCGTGTCCTCTGTGATAAATTCTTGTTCTTCCTGCCGGTGCGTCAGATCGAGTAATCAGCCGGCAGGTTTGGGGCTTGAGCAGTTCGATGAACACCTTTTCGCCCTCGCGCAGGCCGAGTTCCTCCTGCCGCGACCGGCGTGATCTGCGCCTCGAAGCGTTCGCCGTTGTCGGCGCGCTCCAGTTCGATCCGCGCGACCGGCCCGCCATGAGCAGCACGCGCACGGCGGCTTCCAGTTCGGCGTGCCCGCCGCGGCGGACGCGGTCGATGTCCATGTCGTGCGGGACGCACGTAGGTCGGTCGGCACGGTGGCCGGCACCGGCGGCGCGACGCGGTTCACGTCGCCCAGAAATTCCATCACGAACGGCGTCGCCGGTCGGTCGTAGACTTCCTGCGGCGTGCCGATCTGCTCGATCTTGCCCGTGCTCATGATGACCACGCGGTCGGCGATTTCCAGCGCTTCCTCCTGGTCGTGCGTGACGAAAACCGTGGTGAGGTCGATCTTGCGCTGCAGTTCGCGCAGCCAGCGGCGCAGGTCCTTGCGGACCTTGGCGTCCAGCGCGCCGAAGGGTTCGTCGAGCAGCAGCACCTTGGGGTCGATGGCGAGCGCGCGGGCCAGCGCGACGCGCTGGCGCTGGCCGCCGGAGAGTTGCGCGGGATAACGTTTGCCGAGTTCGCCGAGTTGGACCAGGTGGAGCAATTCCTCCACGCGCTGGCGGATGGCGGCTTTCTCCGGGGCGGGTGCGCGGACGGGCGCACGCGCAGGCCGAAGGCGACGTTCTCGAACACGCTCATGTGCCGGAAGAGCGCGTACTGCTGGAACACGAACCCCACCCCGCGTTGGCCCACGGTGCGGTCGCCCACCGGTTCGCCGTCGAAAGAGAATTTCGCTGCCGGCACGGTCGGCGAATTCCAGGCCGGCGATGAGGCGCAGCAGCGTGGTTTTGCCGGAACCGGACGGCCCGAGCAGGGCGACGAGTTCGCCGGTCTTGATCTCGAGGCTCACCCCGTGCAACGCCGCGTACCGCCCGAACGTTTTGCGGAGGTTTCTGACTTCGATGCTCATGCGACGGCCACTCTATGGCCGGGGGACGGGCGGAACGCAACGAAAAAGAGGGACATGGGTTGTGGGTTGTGGGATGTGGCGGAGAGTGAATACCCAGCCAGGGAGTGGCGTCACCTCCGGTGGGGGTGAGAGGGTATTTGGAGGTTTGACGGCACGGGCAGGCAACCATCCACCACGATTGGGAGACCAAAGGCGAGAAGGTATCCTTCCTCACAGAGGTGACGCCACTACGTGGCTTGGTCGCTCTTACGTTCCTGTTCCGTGGCCTCGCGGACTCGACCACGGCTACTCAAATGACGCCACTCCGTGGCTGGTAGGGAAAGCGCCTTTGCTCTAACGCCACGCACTGATTCCGGGAGCTTTCGGTCGCCCCGCGTCCTGGTAGCTCCGGCGGGCGCGCCTCCCATGACACCCGAACACTTCAAGGGCGTCCTTGAGCAAGGGATGTGAGCACACATGCAAATTGGACTTTGAAGAACACGCCCCAAGGTAAAAGGCTTGCTTCCAAACCACACGTGGCACAGAGTCATGACGTGACCTATCGGGCATTGATCATCGAGAGCGAGGAAGGTTTCGCCGCGTTCTGCCCTGCGCTTCCCGGCTGTGTTTCCCAAGGCGAATCAGAAGCGGAAGCGCTCGATAACCTTCGCGAGGCCGCCTGGCTCTGGCTCGACTCGGGGGGAGTTGCGGCGGCGGATGGTGGCGCGTCCGACGAGGACGAGCTTTTGCGGGAAGCCAAGCTGGATGGGTTGGTAGTGCGCGCGCATGAAATCGGTTTAGCTGTCGCGGCCTAAGCCCTATTTCATGCCGAAGCTTCCAGGTGTCAGCCAGAAGGAGGCAGTGCGCGCGTTAGAGAAGTTGGGTTTTCGGATTAGCCGCCAGAGTGGCCACATTATCATGATCAGGGACAAAACCCGTCTCGTGATTCCACGCCATAAGTCTATCAACGCTTTGACGATGGGCTCGATTGTCAAAGCCGCCGGTTTAACCGTGACGGATTTTCTTCATCTGCTGTAATTTACTTCCCCGTCAGCAACTCATACGACAACACGCTCAAACAATAAATCGCCGCTGTCTCGGTGCGCAACACAATCGGTCCCAACGTGATCGGCCGACAACCGGCGCTCCGCGCCAGACCAATCTCCGCCGGGGTAAAATCCCCCTCCGGTCCCACTAGAATCAACGCGCTCATCGGCAACCGTCCGTGTGACGTGGAAAACTCCTCCAGCAAGACCCGCAAATGTCGCGCGTCGGACTGCAACGACGCGATCAACATGCACTCGAACGCCCCCGCCCGACCCGCGAAAAATTCCTTCGGCGTTTGCGGCGCCGCCACCGTCGGCAACCAGTTTTGCCCGCACTGCTTCGAGGCCTCGATCACCACCGTCTGCCACTTCGCCTGTTTCGCGGCGGCACCCTCCTCGTCGTCCAGCCGCGCGACCGTCCGCTCGGACACCAGCGGCACGATCTCCGCCGCGCCCAGTTCGGTCGCTTTTTGCACGATCAAATCCATGTTTTTCCCCTTGGGGATGGCTTGCGCCAACGTGATGCGACAGGAAAGCGCGGGGCTTTTATTCGTCTGCAATACCTTCAGCCGGACATCGCGCTTGGTGCTGCCCAGCGCGATCGTCACCGTGGCCTCGCGCCCCTGCCCGTTGAACGCCACGGCCTTGTCGCCCTCCTGCATCCGCAGGACGTTCAACGCGTGGTGCGACTCGGCTTCGTCCAGCCGGAGATCATCGGGGTTCCAGGCGGACGGGGGGATGTAAAAACGGTGCATGTCGGTTGCCTGCGACTTCAACGGAAAAACTCTTTCGCCTTCTCGAAGAAACTCCTGTGCAGCGGGCTGTTGTCCTCCCCGCACAACGCGGAAAACTCCTCGAGCTTCTGGCGCTGCTCGGCGTTGAGCTTCGAGGGGACCTCCACCATCACGCGCGTCAGCAAATCGCCGCGCACCTTGGTGTTGAGTTCCGGCATGCCGCGTCCGCGCAGTTTGAAGCTGGTCCCGCTTTGCGTGCCCGCGGGGACCTTCATGGACGCCTGACCTTCCAGCGTGGGGATCTGGATTTCGCCACCCAACGCCGCTGTCACGAACGAAATCGGCACCTCGCAATAAAGGTTGTCCTCCTCGCGCTGGAAAACGGTGTGTTCCGCGACGTGGATCACCACGTACAAATCGCCGGGCGGACCGCCCCGAATGCCCGCCTCGCCGTTCTTGGTCGAGCGCAAACGCGCGCCGTCGTCGATCCCGGCGGGAATCTTGAGCTTGATGCGCGAGGTTTTCTCCACCCGGCCCTCGCCCGCGCAAGTCGCGGCAGGGCTTCTCGATGATCGTGCCCGTCCCGCGACAACGCGGGCAGGTCTGCGAAACCTGGAAAAAACCGCGCGAGGTGATGACCTGTCCCCTCCCCTGGCAGGTGCGGCAGGTCACGGCCTGGCTGCCCGCCTCGGCGCCGGAGCCGTTGCAAACCTCGCAACCCGCCAGCTTCTTGATGTCGATCTCCTTCTCGACGCCCAGCGCGGCCTCCTCGAGTTGGATTTGCATGTCGTACCGCAGATCGGACCCGCGCTGGCGTCCCTCGCGGTCGGGCCGCGCGGCGCCGCCCCCAAAGAACTGCTCGAAAATGCCTCCGCCCGCCGCCTCGCCCCCGCCGCCGAAAACCTCGCGGAAGATATCGAAGGGATCGACTCCGCCCCCGCCTCGCCCCGCGCCACCGCCCTGGGCGAACGCCGCGTGGCCGTAACGGTCGTACGCGGCGCGTTTGTCGGGGTCGTTGAGGATCTCGTACGCCTCGCCCAGTTCCTTGAACTGGTCCTCGGCCTTCGGGATCGCCCGGGTTTTTGTCCGGGTGAAACTTCACCGCCAGACGGCGGTAGGCCTTCTTGATTTCCTCGCCGTCCGCCGTGCGGCTGACGCTGAGGACCTCGTAATAATCTCGCTTGGTAGCCATGGGTCGAAGGCGGAACGCGGAAAGCGGAAGGCGGAACCAGAACGGTGGCCGCCGGTCGAATCAACCCTGGCGACCTTTGGAGACGAACACGTTCGCCGGACGCAGGAGGCGGTCCTTGAGTTTGTAACCCTTGCGGAGCTGCCGCACCACCGTGCCCTCGGGCACGTCGGCGCTGGCTTCCTCGCCCAGGGCCTCGTGCAGGTTCGGATCAAAAGGTTGCCCCACGGCGTCGATGACCAGCATCCCCTGCTCGCGCAGGAATTCCTCCAGTTGCTTTTGCACCATGCTCATCCCGCTCAACACGGCGGACGCCTCGGAGGATTGCCGGGCCGCCATCAGCCCCAACTCGAAATTATCCACGACGGGCAGGAGCTTCTCCAACAGGGCGCTGTTCGCGTACCGGACGGCCTCCTCCTTGTCGCGCTGGAGGCGTTTGCGGGTGTTTTCGAGGTCGGCGCGGTCGCGCAACGCCTGGTCGCGCAACGCGCCGATTTCATCCTGCAATTTGGCGGCCGTTTGCTCGGGCGAAGCGGTTTCGTTGGCGAAGTCTTCCATGGCGCGGTCGTCGGCGGACGCGCCGTCGAACTCGGGAGAAACCGGTTTGCCGTCGATGCGTGTGGTCGTGTTCTCGGGAGTGTTCATTTCTATAACTTTCGGATAACAATCAAAGTAATATCGTCGTTCTGCGGCTGGAGACCAACGAAGCTTTGCAGGTCGTCGGTGAGACGTTTGACGATGGCCGGCGAACCCTCGGGCGCGCTGGCCCGGATCGCCTGCATCATCTTGTCCATGCCGTATTCCATGCCGTTCTGGTCCAGCGCCTCCGTCACGCCGTCGGTGTAAAGAATCAGGCAGTCGTCGGCTTCCAGGTTCACGCTGAAGTTGCGCGTCAGCCTATCGAAGACCGCCCCGCTGTCAACGCCCAGAGCCATGCCGGGGGGATTGACCTTGGTGAGCGTGCCGTCGCGCGCGTGGAAGTGCAACGGGGCATCGTGTCCCGCCCGGGCGAGGCTGACCTGGCCCAGGGCGTCCTGGATGATCAGGTAGCACATGCTGATGAACATGTCCTCGCGCATGTCCGGGAAAAGCTGGCGGTTGACCTTGCGCAACACGTCGGCCGGGCTGGGGTTGACCGGGGCCTGGCTGCGCAGGACGCTGCGGCACATCGCCATGATGAGCGAGGCCGGCACGCCCTTGCCCGAGACGTCCGCGATCACGATGCCGAAGTGGTGCTCGTCCACCCGGATGTAGTCGAAATAATCGCCGCTGACCTGCCGCGCGGGGATGTTGATGCCGCTGATCTGGTAGCCGGGAACCTCGGGCGAAGTCGAGGGCAGGAGGATGCGCTGGATGTCGTGCGCGATTTCCAGGTCGCGGTCGAGCCGCTTCTTTTCGTTGACCTCGGAATACACGTGGGCGTTGTACAGCGCGAAGGCGGATTGCTCGGCGATGGCCTTGAAAACCTCGAAATCCATTTCGGTGAGCGGGCTGCTCATGGGTCCGTTGGCGAGGGCGAGAACCCCGAGGTTTTCCCCGGCGTAAAGCAAGGGCGCGGCCATGGCGCTGGCGGTCCGCAGGGCGGTTTCGCGCAACGTGGTGAGGCGGAGGTCCGACTCCGCCGGCGGGCAGGAAAAGCGGTTCCTTGTTGAGCCAAACGGTGTCGAGGATGCCCCGGGCTTCGCCGTCCTCTACCTCGGCGGACAACGAAATTGGGTGCAGCCGCAGGTAACTATCCAAGGCGACCGGGCGTCGTCTCGGCTTGCTGGAGAATGTGCGGGGGCACGGCGACGAGGGGCGGGCATCCCTTGGAAATAAAAGTCGGGATCAGCAGGCCCCCGGCCCGGTCCGCGAGGTACAGCGCGCCGCCGTGCGCCTCGAGGATACGCGCCGCGCCCTCGACGATCAGCCGGTGCAAATCCGCCGGGCGCAGGGCGTCCGGAAAAGCCGAGCCCAAGCCGTGGAGGAAATCAAAAACCCGGCGCTCCTCCAACTGCAACTCGTCAAGCTTCTTCTGGGTGGCGCGCAGTTCCCGTCGCTGCCGATGGTAAATCCAAAAAGAGCCTGCCAGGGTGATGACCAACAGCCCCAGGAGCGAAGAAGGCCACATGGCGGGGGACTAATCGACCGATTCCTCCTGATGCAGGTCCTGTTTGAGGTAGTCGATCACGTCCTTGAACTTGCCCAAGTTTTCGGGATCGGCGTCCACCAGGGCCTGGTGGGCGGCGATCATGGTTTCCGTGGCGGCTTTCTTATCGACCGGCTCGGGCGCCAGCTCGGTGGTGTCGGCTTCGTAGTCCAGGTTGGCACCGTTGCTGCCCGCGCCGTTTTCCACGGAAAGGATTTGGTCGAGGCCCAGTCCTTCCAGGAGGCTGGTGTTGCGCTCGTTGGAATTAATGACGTGCAGCCCGCCCTGGCCAAGTTCGCGCAGGCGGAGGGCGACCCCGGTGAGGGTGCCCATGAAGGTGGAATCCATGACCGGGCAGGCGGCGAGGTCCACGATGAAGTCGCGGTGGCCGCGGTTGATCATCGCCTTGGCAAAGCGCTTGATGCCGGTGCTGTTTTGGAAGGAGCCTTTGCCTTGGACGCGGATGCAAACCACTTTCAAGTTGCAGCCGACCAGGATCGAGGGGGAAGCGTTCACGTCTAGGTCTGGGGAATATAGGGGACGGCGGGGCGCGGTGTCAAACTCGCGCGCCGGTTCACCGGGATAGAGTTGGAGGGTGCTGGAGGGCGGGGCGGGTTACCGCCAGAGGTATGACTGGGTCATGCCCACGATTGTTCGATGATCTTCGATCAACAAGGCGCGCCATTGCACCACGGGTCCTTGCTCGTGGTAATCATCGCCGGTCACTTGGAAATGGGTGGTGTAACTGCCCCGCGCGCCGGGGTACTCCACTTCGCGGGCCTGGAGGTAGGCGCCGAGTTTTTGCTGGCGGTATTCGAGGCGCACCGTCAAATTCGCCCCGCGCGTGGCGCGCCAGAAGAAGGTGAAATAGTTGCCGTAGCGGTTGCGGACGTCGGACCCGGTGATCGCGCCGTAGAGGAGGCGGCGACGCTCGAAGGAAAGGCTCAGGTCGCTGCCGGGCTGCAAAGCGCCGGACTGCTGGGGGCTTTCGAGGAGGTAGAGTTTGGTTTTGCGGAAAGTGAAAGCCGGGTCGAGGGCCAGCGGGATTACGGGGGCTTTGGTGAGCAGATGGCCGGGCGGCTCGGCGGCGGCGCGGGCGGGGGATGGGTGGAGGGCAAGGACGCACAGCAGGGTGGCGATGGTTGCCAAGACTGGCCACGGGAAGCAAGCGTTCCTCTGGCCCCGGGGCATCCACCCCGGAAGCGCGGGCGTCCCGCCCGTATTCTGGTCAGCCCCGGGAGCGCGGGTCTCCGACCCGCAACAGGGCGATCAGCCCCTGGACGGACCCGACCACACCAGAAGCGGGTCGGAGACCCGCGCTCCCGGGGCTGATGCCCCGGAGCCAGAGCAGCGGCGGGCGGGGTGGCCGCGCGTTCAATTTGGAATCCCCTTCAGAACGAAGTCGCGAGGTCGGGCGCTGGGTCATGGGGGCGTGGGACGGGATCAAAACGCGGATCCAACGAAGAATGGAAACGCGCGCGGAAGCTTTGAGGGGCTTATAAAAGGAAATTCATCCCGCCGCGTCAAGCCCGGTGCTAACATTTCGGCGTCCCCGTTCCCCAACGTAAACGATGCATGGCGTAAACGCTCGTCACTTTTTCCCATGTTCCACCCCGTTCCCGCCGTCCGCCGCCGATGAACCCGCCCCCTTTCACCACCGTGCAATACCGGCGCGGGGTTTACCTCCCGGCGCACGACCTCTGGCTGGACCCGGCGGACAGCCAGGCTTTCGCGTTCGTGTCCCACGCGCACGCGGACCACATCGGGCGGCACGGCGAAACCATCCTGTCCGACGTCACCGCCCGGTTGATGCACGCGCGTCTGCCCGGTGAACGACGCGAGCACCGGCTGGCATTTGGCGAACCGGCCGAAAACATTCGTCCGGGGCTGCGGATGACCCTTTACCCCGCCGGCCACATCGCGGGGAGCGCGCAGCTTTTCCTGGAGGAACTCCACAATGGCGCCACTCTGCTCTACACGGGGGATTTCAAGCTGCGGGGCGGACTTTCCGCCGAGCCGACCGGCTGGACCCAGGCGGATACCCTGATCATGGAGACAACCTTCGGGTTGCCGCGCTTCAAGTTTCCGCCCACGCCGGAGGTCCTGGCGCAGATTGTGAAATTTTGCCGCGAGGCCATCGAGGAGGAGGTCGTGCCGGTGCTTTTCGGGTATTCGCTCGGCAAGAGCCAGGAAATTTTGTGCGCGCTCGCGCAAGCCGGCCTTCCCGCGATGCTCCACGGCGCGGTCCACCGCATGACGGAGGTTTACCGCGAGATCCGGCCGGACTTCCCCAGCTTCGACCGCTACGATGCCGCCGGTCTGGCGGGCCGGGTGCTGATTTGCCCGCCGAGCGCCAACCAATCGCGCATGCTCCAGAAAATCAAGGCGCGCCGCACCGCCATGCTGACCGGCTGGGCGCTGACGCCCGGCGCGGTGCATCGCTACCAGACGGACGCCGTGTTCCCGCTGAGCGACCACGCGGACTACGACGACCTCATTCGTTACGTTGAACTCGTCAAACCCCGCCGGGTGCTCACGCTGCACGGTTACGCCGCCGCGTTCGCCGCCGACCTGCGCGCGCGCGGGGTGGAAGCGTGGGCGTTGAGCGAGGAAAACCAGATGGAACTGCTGATGCCGACGGCGGCGGCGACCGTGGACGTGGCACTGGAGATTCCCGGCGGCGACTGACGAAATCGCAAACGAAGTGGCGGGCGAGGCACCCGCGCCCTCCGAGTTCCGGCAGTTTGCCGACGTTGGGCAAGCCATCGCCGGGACGACGGGGAAACTGAAGAAGATCGAGATCCTGAGCGCGTACTTCCGCACCTTGAACGAGGAGGCGCTGCCGTTTGCCGCGTTGTTCCTGACGGGACGCGCGTTCGCGCAACGGGACCCGCGCGTGCTCAACGTGGGCGGCGCGGTGGTGCGCCGGGCGCTGCTGGCGCTGGGCGGGATCGGGGAGGAACGGCTGCGGCAGTTGAGCAGTTCGCTCGCGGACCTGCCCGAGGTCGCGGGCGTCGTCCTGCCGGGGCGGACGCGGCCCGAGCCATTCGCGCTCACGGCGGCGGCGGAGCTTTTCAGTGATCTGGAGCAAACCCGGGGACCGCTTGCCAAAACCGAACGACTCCAGCGGGCTCTCGCCCGGGTGGATCCGTTGGAGGCGCAGTACGTGGTCAAAATCCTGACGGGCGAACTGCGGATCGGCCTGAAGGACGGCTTGCTGGAGGAGGCGCTGGCGGTGGCTTTCCAAACGTCATCGGAGAGCATCCGCGAGGCGAACATGCTGCTGGGCGATCTCGGACGGGTCGCGGTCCTCGCCAAGCAGGGCAACCTGGCCCAGGCCGAACTGACGCTTTTCCAGCCGATCAAGTCCATGCTCGCGAGTCCGGAGCCGACGGCGGAGGCGATCTGGGAACGGGTGCAGTCGGCGAGCGCGCCGGGGGCGGAAGCCGTCGGTCCGGAGGTTCCCGTCGCGCCGGGGGCGATCCCGTTCCACGTGCCGGTGAAGGCGGGACCGGGTGGTCCGACGCCCGCCGCCACCGTGGTGTGGATCGAGGACAAGTTTGACGGGGTCCGCGCGCAGTTGCATTGCGACGGCCAGGGGCGGGCGGAAATTTACTCGCGGGATTTACGCCTCGTGACGGGCCAGTTCACGGAGGTGGCGCGAGCCGCGGCGGCGGGGTTGCGCCACGCCGTGATCTTGGACGGTGAGATCGTCGCCTACGAGCACGGCAAGCGGCTGACATTTTTCGACTTGCAGAAACGCCTGGGCCGGCGCGCGCCGGATTTGTTCATCGGCGAAACGGTTCCCATTTACTTGGTGGTGTTCGACTTGTTGCATTTGGACGGTCGATCCCTCCTGGCGGAACCACTGGCGGAACGACGGCGACTTTTGGAAGCGTTGAAGTTGCCCGCGCCATTGGTCCGGCGGGTGGACGTTGTTCAAGCGGGCTCCGCCGCGGAAATCGACGAGACCTTTCGCAACGCCCGTCTGCGCGGCAACGAGGGGTTGATCGTGAAGGACCCGGCGAGCCTGTACACGCCCGGGCGGCGCGGCCTGGCGTGGTTGAAGCTTAAAAAGGAACTCGCGACGCTTGACGTGGTGGTGGTTGGCGCGGAGTGGGGCCACGGCAAGCGCAACGCGGTGCTGAGCGACTACACCTTCGCGGTGCGCGACGAGGAGCGCGGCGGCGAATTACGGACCATCGGCAAGGCTTACTCGGGGTTGACCGACCCGGAGATTTTAGAACTGACGACCCATTTCCAGCAGACCACGCTTTCGGTGAAGGGGAAGTACCACGAGGTCCGGCCCGACACGGTGCTGGAGATCGCCTTCGACTCCGTGCAGCCGAGCAGCCGGCACGGGAGCGGGTTGTCGTTGCGTTTTCCTCGCATCAAGGCGATCCGGCGCGACAAGGGACCCGCCGAGATCGACAGCGTGGCCTTTGCGCGGAGTCTGTGCGCCAGCCCGGCCGGGGCGGCGGGGTCCGCAAGTTGAAGGTTGGCCAGCCCCACTTCGACTTCATGCGTTGTCAGTTCCCTTTCGCAAAGGGTCTCAACGCGTGGAATTTAGTTTTGTGGATAGCGCGTTTTTGGGCTGTCATTCCATCATCCTATTATCTAGATTGTTCACAGGGAGGGCGCAGGCCCGAGAAGGGGCGAGGTCGTATGCAGATCTATTTGGGAACCCCGATGCTTAAGTTTATCCAACGCCTTCTGAACTCCACGGATTTCATGCCCCACGGGCATTGCTATCTCTGGAGGCCGGAAATTCTCTGGCTGCACGTCGTCAGCGATGGACTGATCGCGCTGGCGTACTTTTCCATTCCGCTTTCTCTTCTTTATTTCTCGCGTCGGCGACGGGACTTGCCATTCCGGTGGTTGTTCTTGCTTTTCGGAGTCTTTATCGTTGCCTGCGGCACCACCCACATCCTTGCGGTCGTGACGGTGTGGACGCCGGTTTACAGGCTGGACGGGATTGTCAAAGCCGTCACGGCGCTGGCCTCCGTGGCGACGGCCATCGCGTTGATTCGCATGATTCCCCTGGCGCTGGGTCTGACCGGTCCTAAAAAATTGCTCGCGGCCAACCAAC
Source organism: uncultured bacterium (assembly GCA_963795895.1). GTDB lineage: Bacteria > Verrucomicrobiota > Verrucomicrobiia > Chthoniobacterales > SZAS-18 > CAWCJJ01. The sequence goes on along the minus strand of CAWCJJ010000026.1, from coordinate 53,386 downwards.
GGCTGGAACAGGAAATCGCCGCCCGCGAAAGGGCTCGGGACGAACTGGCGCAATCCACCCGTTTGGCGGAAGCCGCCTCGCTGGAAATTCGTTCCCTCAATGAAACGCTCGAGCAACGCGTCGCGGAGCGCACCGCGCGGATGCAAGCCGCGAACCAGGAACTGGAAGCGTTCAGTTACTCCGTCGCGCATGATTTGCGGGCGCCGCTCCGCCACATCGCCGGTTTCGTGGAATTGCTCCAGAAAAGCGCCGGCCCCACCCTGTCGGAAACCAGCCTCCGGCATCTGACGACGATCGCCACCTCGGCGAAGCGGATGGGGGACCTGATCGACGACCTGCTGGATTTCTCCCGCGTCGGACGGGCGGAATTGCAGAAGCGGGATGTCAACCTCAACGAGTTGATCCGGGAAACGTTGGGCGACTTCCAGATCGAGGCCAAGGGGCGGAACATCGTTTGGAAAATCCTCCCTTCGGGAGTGGTGCGGGCCGACCGGGCGCTGTTGCGCATCGTGCTGGTGAATTTGATCTCCAACGCGGTCAAGTTCACCGCCCTTCGCTCCGAGGCGTCCATTGAAATTGGCGAGGTTCCCGCCGGAAATCACGAAACGATTATCTTTGTCCGTGACAACGGGGTCGGTTTCGATCCAAGGTACACCTCCAAATTGTTTGGTGTGTTCCAGCGCCTGCACGCTCAAACCGAGTTTGAGGGCACGGGCATCGGGCTGGCCAACGTTCAGCGGATTATTCACCGCCACGGGGGCCGCGTTTGGGCGGAAGGCGCGACGGACGGTGGCGCCACTTTTTACTTTTCCCTTCCCACCTTGGAGTAAAACCGATGGAAACCCTTGTGACCCACGTCAAAAACATCCTCCTGGTCGATGATGACCCGCGGGATGTGGAACTCACCCTGGCGGCCTTGGAGGAGCAGCATCTCGCTAATAAAGTCGCCGTTGTCCACAACGGGGAGGAGGCGCTGGACTACCTCTTCCGACGAGGGGCGTTTAGTGCCCGGGAGAGTGGCAATCCCATCGTCATCCTGTTGGACAACAAGATGCCGAAAGTGGGTGGGTTGGAAGTGTTGAAGATTATCAAGTCGGATCCACACCTCAAAATCATCCCCGTCGTGGTGCTTACCTCCTCGCGCGAGACACCCGACCTGCTCGAGTTCTACAACCACGGGGTGAACGCCTACGTGGTCAAGCCGGTGAGTTTTTCCGAGTTCATGAAAGTGGTCAAACAACTGGGTATCTTTTGGGCGGACGTCAACGAACCGCCCCTTTCCAGCGGTCTGGATGAAGGGGGAGTGTAGGCGGGCGTCAGGACTTCCTCCAAACCAAGAACGATTATGCCCCCCCCGCTCCGCATCCTGCACCTGGAAGATGATCCCAACGACGCCGAACTCGTGGAGTCCACGTTGGAAGCCGACGCGATCGCCTGTGAGTTTACGCGCGTGCGCAACCAGGAGGGGTTTGTGGCCGCGCTCGAACGGGGCGGCATCGACCTGATCCTCTCGGATTTCTCGCTGCCCGCCTTCGACGGGATGTCCGCCACCAGGATCGTGCGCGAGCGCTGGCCCGATGTACCGGTCATCCTGGTATCCGGGATGCTGGGCGAGGAAACGGCCGTCGAGTCGCTCCGGAACGGCGCGACGGATTACGTGTTGAAGGGTCGTCTCGCGCGGCTCGGGCCGGTGGTCCGCCGGGCCATCCTGGAAGCCGAGGCGCGGGTGGAACGCCGCCGGCTGGGGGCGCAGTTGATCGAAGCCCAAAAGATGGATGTGATCGGCCAGCTCACGGGCGGCGTGGCGCACGACTTCAACAACCTGCTGGGCATTATCCTGGGTTACCTTGATTTGATCGCGTTCGACCTCGAGCCGGACGGCAAGCTGCAAGGGTTCATCGAGGAAATTCGGAACGCGTCGGAACGCGCGGTGGGATTGACCCGGCAACTGCTCCTTTTCAGCAGTCAGGAAACGGTGAATCCGGTGGTGCTCGACCTGAACACCGCGGTAAAGGACATGAGCAAGATGTTGCTTCGACTCATTGGCGAGAACATCGAGATGAAAATTCTCCCCGGACAGGATATCGGGCGCATTAAGGCGGATCCCGGGTACGTCGGGCAAGTCATCATGAACCTAGTCGTCAACGCCCGCGACGCCATGCCCAACGGTGGCAGAATGACGATTTCGACCTGCAACGCCACGCTTGGTGAAAATACGGCGGGCACCCCCGGACTCCAGTATGTCACACTTAGCGTCAGTGACACGGGAACGGGCATGACCGACACGGTGAAAGCGCGTTTGTTCGAGGCGTTCTTCACCACCAAACCCAAAGGCAAAGGCACGGGGCTGGGCTTATCGACCTGCCAGACTATCGTCCAGCAGTCCGGCGGACACATCGAAGTTGAGAGCGAGCTCGGCGGGGGCACGACGTTCAAGGTTTTCTTCCCACGGGTGGACCAGCCTCTGGGGGAAAAGGCGGAGTCGATCCGTGAAGGGGTCGCGGCGGGCGGCTCGGAGACCTTGCTGGTCGTCGAGGATGAACCATCCGTCAGAACCCTGGCGGGGGTGGTGCTGGAATCCCAAGGCTACCAAGTGCTGCTGGCTTCCAATGGGCGGGACGCTTTGCAAATGGCTTCCGAACACAAAGGTTCGCCGATCCGCCTGGTGATCACCGACGTTATCATGCCCCACATGGGTGGCAGGATGATGGCCGAATGGCTGAAAACCGCCGATCCCGACCTGCGAATTCTCTTCACGTCGGGGTACACGGACGACGCCCTTGCCCAGCACGGCGTGAGTGAGGAGGAGATTGAATTTTTGCCAAAGCCCTACACGCCCGCGGCGCTGCTCCGCAAAGTGCGGGAAGTGCTTGATAGCCGGGAGGCGCCGGAGGAATGATCGGCGCGCGGCTTTCCAGCGGGTCCTCGTGAACGTCAACAGTGACCACCGACGGACACTCCGGGCGCGAAGCGGACCCGGTTGGAATTTAGCCTCCGTTTCTCGACTCGGGGATTTCATCTCCGCAGCTATCCCTCAATCGTCATCCCCATGATTAACACCGACGCGAAAAGCGGCAAAGCGGCTTTCGCCCTCGCGCTGGTGGTGATCGCCGCCGGCTTCGGCGTGCTCGCCGGATGGTGGTTCGGCGTGGAGGCACTTAAACGCGTGCTTCCCGGCCTCGTTTCGATGAACCCGGCCACCGCGGTCGCCTTCATCCTGGCTGGCGTCTCGCTCGCGATTTTCGTAAGAATCCCGCCCGGCAAGGACCGGTGGGCGGGCGTTCTGATTTCAACCGCCCGTTGGTGCGCGCTGCTGACAACGCTGATCGGACTGGCCAGGCTGGCGGCCATCCTGCGCGGCTGGGATTTGGGCGTGGATCAATGGCTCTTCGCCTCCAAATTGTCCGCCAAGCAAACTTTCCCCAGCCGGGTCGCGCCCAATGTCGCGCTCAATTTCGTCCTGCTAGGCTCCGCCCTCCTGTTTCTGGACTCGAAGGGTCGAACGGCGCGTTTTGGCGCGCAAATTTCCACCTTGGTCGCGGCCTTCGCCACCTTGCTGGCGGTTGTGGGGTACGTTTGCGGCACCGAATCGTTTTACAGCGTCGGCTCTTACATCCCGATGGCGGTGCATACCGGATTCCTGTTTCTGGCTCTCAGCGTCGGCGTTTTCCTTTCCCAGACGGACGGCGGACTGCTGGCAATTCTCGCCGGGAGCAGTCCGGGTGGCACCGTGGCGCGGCGTCTCTTGCCGGCGGCGGCGCTTGTGCCGGTTGTCCTCGGCTGGATCACCCTTCGGGGCGAGGAGGCGGGGCTATACACCTCCCGGGTTGGCGTCGCCGGATTTATCGTGGGGAACATCGCCGTTTTTACCGTGCTGGTCTGCTGGAGCGCGCGCGCGTTGTTCCGGTCGGACTTCCGGCGCGAGAAAGCCGAGGCGTTGCTGCGGGAAAGCGACGAGCGCTTCTCGGGCGCGTTCGAGCATGCGCCAATCGGTGTGGCCCTGGTTTCGCCGGAAGGTCGCTGGCTGAAGGTTAACCGGGCGTTGTGCGAGTTGGTGGGTTACGGCGAGGCGGAGCTACTGACACTCACCTTTCAAGACATTACCCATCCAGCGGATCTCGACCTCGACCTGGACTATGTGCGGCGGATGCTGGCCGGGGAAATCCAGGACTATCAGATGGAGAAGCGCTATTTCCGCGCGGGAGGCGACCTGGTCCATGTGTTGCTCAGCGTGTCGCTCGTGCGGGACGCGCTCGGCCGGCCGCAATACTTCATTTCCCACATCCAGGATGTCACCAGCCGCGAACAGGCCGAAAAGGAAATCCGGTTCAACGAGCGCCGCTATCGTTCACTGGTGGAGGCCACGGCGGCAATCGTGTGGAACACACCCGCCTCGGGCGAGTTCGAGGTCGAGCAGCCGGGCTGGACCGCCTTCACCGGGCAAAGCTTCGAGGAGCTTCGCGGTTGGGGCTGGCTGAACGCGATCCATCCGGAGGATCAGGCCGAAACCGGGCGGATTTGGGCCGCGGCCGTGGCCAGCCGCTCCACCTACGAGGTGGAACACCGGCTGCGGGCGCGGGACGGCGCCTATTGGAACATGGCGGTGCGGGCCGTGCCCATCCTGGCGGACAACGGGAAGATTCAGCAATGGGTTGGCGTCCACACCGACATCACGGCTCGCAAACGCGAGGAAGCCGCCCGGCTGCAACTGGCCGCCATCGTCGAGTCCTCCGAAGACGCCATTGTGGGAATGGATCTCAACAGCCTCGTGACGAGTTGGAACGCCGCCGCGGAAAAGATTTTCGGGTACTCCTCGGGGGAGATGGCGGGTGCTTCGATCCAGTGCCTGATCCCAGAGGACCGCCGGGGCGAGGAGGATCACATCATGGCATTCATCCGGCGGGGCGAACCGGTGGCGCAGTTCGAAACCGTCCGGCTCACAAAATCCGGCCGGTCGTTGAACGTTTCGCTGACCGTGTCTCCGATCAAGGATGCCGAGGGGAAGGTGGTGGGCGCGTCGAAAATCGCGCGGGACACCACCGCGCGAAAGAAGGCGGAGGAAGCGTTGCGACTGCTGGGCTCCGCCTTGGAGCAGACCGGGGAGTCCGTCATCATCACGGACGCCGAACTCGATTTACCCGGCCCGAGAATTGTTTTCGTCAACGCCGCCTACACCAAGATGACAGGCTACTCCGCCGAAGAAACCATGGGCAAAACACCCCGGCTGTTGCAAGGGCCACGCACGGATAGGAACGTCCTGGCCAAGCTGCGCGCGAGCCTGGAACGCGGGGATGAGTTCGATGGAGAGGCCGTCAACTATCGAAAGGAGGGCCAGGAATTCGACGTGGAATGGCACATTACCCCCCTCCGAAGCCCAAACGGAAAAATCACGCACTTCGTGGGGATCCTGCGGGATGTCACCGAACATAATCGGCTCCAGGCGCAACTCTTCCAATCGCAGAAGATGGAGACGGTGGGCAAGCTGGCGGGAGGCGTCGCGCACGAGTTCAACAGCATCCTGACAGCCATCATCGGCCAGGGTGAATTATTGCTCGGCGATCTCCCCCCCGGGAGCAGCCTGGCCGGCAACGCGTCCGAGATCACCAAAGCCGCCGGCCGGGCCGCGAGTCTCACGCGCCAATTGCTGGCCTACGGCCGCAAACAGCTTCTCCTGCCGGAAATCCTCGATCTCAACGAGGTGGTTGAAGGCATGGCACCCGTACTCCGCCACCTGCTGGGTAAAAGCGTTGATCTGCGGGTGCTGCCCACCGCCGGTTTGCACTTCGTGAAGGCCGACGCCGGACAGCTTGAGCAAGTCGTCATCAACTTGGCCGTCAACGCGCGCGACGTCATGCCGGGCGGTGGCAAGCTGACCCTGGAAACGGCGAACGTGTCGTTCGATGAGGAATCGGCTCTCAGCTACCCGGAACTAAAAGTGGGCGACTATGTGATGCTCGCGATCACGGACAGCGGCCCGGGAATGCGAGCGGAGATCAGGGACCGGGTCTTTGAGCCGTTCTTTACCACCAGGGGCGTGAGTCAGGGAAGCGGTTTGGGGTTGTCCACGTGCCTGGGGATCGTCAAACAAAGCGGCGGGCACATCAGCGTTTACAGCGAGGTGGGCCGTGGGACCACCTTCAAGATTTATCTACCGCGCGTCGAGCCGCGGGCCAAGGGAACTACCCCGCGCCGCCAGCCGTTGGATTTGCCGGGGGGAACGGAGACCATTTTGCTGGTGGAGGACGATCCGGCGATGCGGGTGATGGCGGGGAGTTTGTTGAAACGCCTGGGTTACACGGTGCTGGCGGCGGCCGGCGGCGAGGAAGCGCTGGAACTGCACCGGCGGGAGGGCGCGGGGCGGGTGGATTTGTTGTTCACGGATGTAGTGATGCCGGGGATGAGCGGCCAGGAACTTTCCGAACGGGTGCTGGCCTTGTGTCCTGGCACGAAGATTTTGTTCACCTCGGCCTACACGGAGAACGCGATTTTGCACCAGGCGGTGTTGAACAAGGACGCGGCGCTGTTGCAAAAGCCGTTCATGCCCGCCGCGCTCGCGCGCAAGCTGCGGGAGGTACTGGACGCCGGCGACGGCGCGGAGGGTGGTGCCAACGAAGATTGACGGCGCGGATTTGGAGGGCCGCCGGCTTCTCCGCACCGAAGGCGCGGGCTCATGGTGGCTTGGGGCACGGCCATTCTCCGAGCCGAAGGCGCATCCTCAGCGCAGCCTGCCTTTCGCACCGAAGGCGCAGCCTCATCATAGCCTGGGCAACGCCCCGGGAACACGATAGTATCAGGTCCAGCGCTGAAGGCGCGTTTCAATCCGGGCGCGCCTTCGAGGACCAGGGTGCCCGTCCAACAAGCAACGTTTAAATCGCGCTTTCAGCGCTAAACCCGCAAACAACCTATACCTGGGGCGTTGCCCGAGGCTGTGATGAGGCTGCACCTTCGGTGCGAAAGGCGGGCTGTTATGATTACAGGCGGCGCGTCCCGGAGGCTCGCGGGAACCTCCGTGTGACAGGCCGTCCACCGGATGTGGGTTTCACGGGTGAACGGTCGTTTGCAACCGCCGCACCCGCCAGCGCGGGGCGGGGGGGAGGCGCGTTGACGGGCATGGCGGCCTGGAGCGCGCGGCGCAGTTCGTCGCGCATCAGCGGTTTCTTCAGCATCTGATTCACCGAGGGCGGCTTTTCCTCCAGGGCGGTCGCGAACCCGCTCAGCAGGATGATCCCGATCTCTGGGTACATCTTGCGCACAAACCGGGCGAGTTGCGCGCCGCTCATGCCCGGCATCCCGTGATCCGTGATCAAAACGTCAAAATTGTTTTTCAGCATCACCTCGATCGCCTCGGCGCCGCTGGCGACCGTGGCGACCTCGTGTCCGTCCCCCTGAAGATAACGGGTGACGATCTCGCGGGTGCTGGCGTGGTCGTCCACCACCACCACCCGAAGGCGGCGCGAAAGCTTGTGACACGCGCGGTCGTCGGTCCCGCCGACGGCATGATGCACCGGCAGACGCAATCGGAAAGTGGTGCCGCGCGCGGGGGCGGACTCAATCTCAATCGCGCCCTCGTGCCGCCGAATGATACCGGAGGACATCGACAAACCCAGGCCGGTGCCTCCCTCCCCCTTGGTCGAGAAAAAGGGTTCCTGGCAACGCTGCCGCACCTCCTCGGTCATGCCCTGGCCGGTGTCAGCCACCTCGATCACGACGGATCCGCCCTCCTGTTGCGTCCGCAGAGTGATGGTGCCGCCGGTCGGCATCGCGTCCACGGCGTTGAAAAGCAAATTGGTCAGGACCTGCCGCAACTCCGCGCCGTTGCCGAAAACGGGCGGCACCTTGCGCAGTTCCAGCTTCACGTGGATGACTCGACCCGTTTTCAACGCCTGGTCGTGCCACTTGGGCCGGGTGAGCGGCACGATCTCTTCCAGCAAATGGTTCACGTCGGTGGCGGCGAAGACGTCGGTGGCCTCGCGCGGGCGGTAGAAATCACGTAGCCGGGAGATCACCTCCGCCGCGTCGCGCCCGGCGGTGTTCATGGTTTGGAGGTACTCGCGGACCATCGCCGGATCACCGCTTAACGACTCGTGTTCCAACAACAGTTCGCTGTAGCCGATGATCGACATGAGCGAATTGTTGAAGTCGTGCACGACCCCGCCGGCCATCTCGCCGAACGCGCGGAGGCGTTCCTGTTGCACGACCTGGCGCTGGCTGTTTTGCAAATCCGTCAACGCCCGTTTTAGTTCCGAAGTCCGCTCGGCGACCTTCAATTCGAGCCCGGCGTTTTGATTTTGAATCTCCTGCCGTTGAAAGCGAATCTGGAGCAGGTTGCGGATCCGCAGCTGCAGTTCCGAAGAGTCGAAGGGCTTCGAGATTAGGTCGGTCGCCCCGGCGAGCAAAGCCTGCCGCTTTTTTTGCGCGTCGACGCTTCCGGTTAGGACGAGCACCGGCAGGAACCCATCGCCCGTCACATGACCGCGAAGTTGCTTGACCACGTCCACGCCGTTCAGTGCGGGCATCTCCAGGTCGGTCATGACGAGGTCCGGCTGGTAAGAGTCGTACTCGGCCAGGATGCGGGAGGAATCCGCGAGTTTGCGCAGGTTGGGAAAGCCGAGGCGGTTGAGAATATTCTCAAGCATGCAGAGATTGCCGACCTCGTCGTCAACGATGAGAATCTTTCCCTGCCGCAATGTTTCCTCGTACTTCATACCGGGTGAACGCCGGTGGCGACGGCTCCGCGGGCGGCGGTCGTTTGGATACCACGAGCCAAGCGGTTGATGGTTTCCAACAAGACTTTGGGTAGAACCGGCTTCGCGATGACCAGATTGCCGCCGCTGATGGCCGGGGCACCCCGCAAATCGGAGTTTTTAATCAAGGAGGTGATGAAGACGACGGGCACATGCTGCAAGACGGGGTCACCGCGCAATTCCGCGGCGATTTCACCACCGTCTTTGCCGGGCATGTCCACGTCCAACGTCACGAGGTCGGGCGCGAAAGTCCGCGCGGTGGCGAGCGCGGCGAAGGATCGGTTTTCCTGGCGGGTTTCATAGCCCCCCGCCTTCTCCAGCACGGCCGCCATGAGGGAGGAAATCTTGGGATCGTCATCGACGATCAAGATCTTGAATTTACTCATGCGTACTGCAACTAGCATGTCCCGTTCCCGGAGGAGGAGGCGCGGCGTCCATCCTTTGGGGATGCCGGCACCACCGGGGTTCCCTTCCCCGCCCCGGACGGGCGGGGAGCCGGACGATATTTTTCGTCCTCATCCAACAGGGAATTAGATGCTTACGCCTGGCGGAAGATAAAGTGCAGCAAAAACAACGCGGACAGGATGTACGCCAAGGCCGTGACCTCGCGTCCGCGTCCGACGCACAGCATCAGCAGCGAGTACACCACGAAACCCACGGCGATGCCTTCGCTGATGCTGAACGCCAGCGGCATCATCAGAATGGTCAGCACCGCCGGAACCGCCACCGCGAAATCGCGGAAATCGATCTCCAAAATTCCCTGCATCATGTAAACACCGACGATCACCAGCGCCGGCGCGGTCGCCAACCCCGGGATCGCTCCGATAATCGGGCCCAGGAACATCGCCAACAGGAAACCCGCCGCGACCACAAGACCGGTCAGACCCGTGCGTCCGCCCTCCTCGACACCCGCCGCCGACTCAATGTAGCTGGTGGTGGTGGAAGTGCCCAGGCACGCGCCGAACATGGCGGCGCCCGCGTCGGCGGTCAGGGCGCGTCCGATGCGCGGCAGGTTGCCTTGGGCGTCCAGCAAGCCCGCGCGTTTGCACACGCCGATCAGCGTGCCGACGTTGTCGAAGAGATCCACGAACAGGAGGGTAAGCAACAGCGGCAGCGCCGTGGCGAAATGCGTGAACAGGTAGGTGAGATCCAGCTTGAGGAAAGTCGGCCCGAGCGACGCCGGCAGGCTGAACAGATGGTCCGGGGCGTGGGTGATCATCGTGCGCGCGGCCCCGGGAACCGCGGCGGTGGGCAGGAACAAACCAAGCAACGTTAGAACGAGCACGGACAGGATGATCGCCCCCCGCACCTTGCGCACGATGAGAACCGCCGTCAGGATGATGCCGAAGAGCACGAGCAGCGGGCCGGGTTGCGAGAGGTCGCCGAGGCCGACCAGCGTCGCGGGATTGGCAACGATGACGCCGCCGTTTTTCAAGCCGATGAACGCGATGAACAAGCCGATGCCGCAGCCGATGGCGAGTTTCAGGCTCTGGGGGATCGCGCCGACGATCTTTTGGCGAACCCCGGTCAGGGTAAGCGCGAGGAAGATGACGCCTTCCCAAAAGACGAGTCCGAGGGCGGACTGCCACGGCACCTTGTAAGCGCCGCACATTGTGTAGGCGAAGAAGGCGTTCAGACCCATGCCCGGCGCGAGAGCGATGGGGTAGTTGGTCATCAGCGCCATGGCGATGGTGGTAAACGCGGCGGCGAGCGCGGTGGCGGTGATGAGCGCGCCCTTGTCAATCCCCGCGATGGAAAGGATCGCCGGGTTGACCGCGAGGATGTAGGCCATCGCCGCGAAGGTGGTGAGTCCGCCGATGATCTCGCGGCGGACGGTGGTGCCGTTGGCGTGGAGTTGAAAGAATCGTTCCAAGGTGTGGGGAGGTTAAATGGCGAATGCAGAAACCAGAAGGTTCACAGAGGACACGGAGAGGCAGACACAGAGAACACAGAGGAAGAAGGAGAGGGGTTCGGAGGGAAGTTATTGGTTACTGGTTATTGGCATGGAGGACGGGGCCAGATCTTTCTGGAACAAAGCCTTTTTCCTCCTCCTCCGCCTCCGTGTCTGCCTCTCCGTGTCCTCTGTGATACTTCTGGATCCTGTTCTACTCCCCCGGCGTTGTCGCATCGTACTTCGCCCAATGTTCGGTTAGCTCGTGCACGACACGGCTGCCGACGCGGTGGGCGGCCTCCACACTCGGGATGAAGGCGGAGTACAGGCCGCTGTTTTCCTCGGCCAGGTTTTCGGCGGCGGTGCGGCCCGGCGGCGGGCTGTCAAAGTTGCTCGCGGTGCGCAGGACCATCACGCGTTTAATGTCCACCTTGCCCGCGTTCGCGAGGCCGGTGAGCGATTGCAGCGTGCCGGTGTCCTCCATTGCCGTCGTGACATAGTTACCCTGCCCGTCGGTCCAGTACTTCACCCAATCGTTGGCCCAGGCGTTGAGCAGCTTGCCGTGCCAGAACGTGCTCGAAGACAGGGTGTCGCCCTTGAGAACGGACGGTGGTTTGCGCGCGTTGGGAGAATCCGTGTAACGCGCGCGGCTCGTCCTCATTTTTTCATCGTCGATGAGTTCGGTATCCTTCGTTAGCTGGTAAGCCCACTCGGTGAGTTTTGGGTTCAGATGGTACGCCAGGTTGCAGGAACCGTTGGGAGCGGGTTTCTTCTTGGGATACGGTTCGGAACCCTCCAGCGGGATAAAGCCGGTCTTCCAGTCGTTGGGAATTTCGCGCGCGTCGATCTCGTGCGCCAAGTCGCCGTCCACAACCCATTCCGCCCACGCGGCGCTGCCGGTGGAGGCGTCGGCGGGATCGATCCCCGCGATGCCCGCGATCAGGAAGTAAGCGTGGGTCAGGTCAAAACGCGGATCGCAGCCGAGTGCCATGATCGTGGACGCCGAACGCGCCGTGCCCTCGCCCGTGACGATGCCGATCACGCCGGTTTCCTCGTTCGCCAGGACATCATGGTAGGCGGCGGGCAGGGGGTACACTTTGTCGAGGTGCTCTCGCTCCACCCAGAGTTGGAATTCGCCGGGGATGTCGCCCCGGTCTTGGCCCACCTCGAACATGGCGATCACCACGACCTTCACCTTCAGCGGTGCGGTCTCCGCGCGGGCGCGACCACACCACAGAACCACGAGACCCAGGGCGACGGGCAGGATGATGGAAGTGGATCGAAAGCGCATAGTTGTTGAACGGTTCATGGGAAGAAGGTCCGCCGGGCGTAGAAGGTCCTGGGCACTTCGGAGGGCAGCGCGGCGGTCCAATCGGGGGAGGAATACTTCCGCTCGAACGCCGCCACCCTCGCGTTGTAATCCTCCAGCAAGCGCGCCTTCTCCTCCGGCTGCACGAACGAGTACGCCAGGCTGTTGCGGCCCAGTTGGACCACTTCGGGCCAAGTGAGGTTGTACAATGGCACCGCCGTGAAATATTCGTCCGTCATGTCCGATCCCCACATGCCGCGGTCGTCGGTGTTCAGACAAGTGGGGATCCCAAAGCGCATGTACTCGGGGAACGGGTGGGTTGCCAGATCGGGCACGTACTCCAGCAACCGGTTGCTGATCAAGTTGATCTCGACCAGGAACTGGCTGTTGCGCATGAGCAGCATCGTCTCGGGGTCCTTGATGAGATTGACGCCGTGGCCGATGCGCGTCGCGCCCAGCAGCAGGGTTTCGCGGACGTGGTGATCGGCCTCGTCCACCTCGCCGGCGTGGATGGAAAGGGCGATGTTGCTGTAACGCCGGCGCATCTTGCGGAATGTTTCCAGAAAGCGCAACGGGTTGCCCTTCTGCCGGTCCTCGCGTCCGGCGAGGTTGATGCCCACGAAGAGGTCGCGGTGCTTGTCGATGAAGGCGTAGGTATCCTCCAGGTCCATTTCGGCTTCGGTTCTGAAGCGCAGGATCGTGTGCTGGAAACGCACCGTGACACCCGTGGCCTTCGCGTCTTCGCGCGACATCCGCTCCTTGTAAACGGCCACGGCTTGCTCGGGGGTGATCACGTTGCCGTCGTGATCCACGAAGCCGTACAACGCGGCCTGCGCCTCAATGTAACGGACGCCCTCCGCGCCGAAGTGTTTCATGTTTTGGACCATGAGTTCGGCGACGATGTTGACATCATGGTACAGGCCGCTGAGCCGAGGCCACATGACCTCGAAAAACTCGTCGCGACCCTCGCCCGGCTTGTCGAGCACGATCGAGGAAAGCCACTGGCCGCGCGCGGCGTCGTCGAGTTTGTCTAGTGGTTCGTAGTCGGCGCGGAGACTTTCCGGCAGCGCGTCATAAGCGGACTTCTGGATGGTCTTGAACAGGATGGCGGGTTCCGCGCCGGACTCCTCCTGGTAATGGGCGAGACGGGTGCGGGTGTAGAAGCGGTTGCCGCCGTTGCGCGCGGGGTCGGTGCCGATGGCGTACCAGTCCTCCCCAAAACCCGCGCCGGCGAGGTGGTGGTGGAGGTCGCCGCCCTTGGGGAGGTCGTAAAGAAAGCGGTACAGTTGTTCCTTGGTGGCACCCGTTTTGATCGCCTCGAAGCGTTCGGCGAAGGGGGTGGGTGTCTGGGACCGCAACCCGGCGGAAGGCAAGAGACCAAGGGCAAGGCAGGTGGGCAGGAGGCTTGCCAGGAGGGAGCGATGAGGAACCGGGGGCATGGTAAAGATTATTGTGGCTACAATGATGTTCGTGATGTCCGAGAGTATCTCCGCACCGAAGGTGCAGCCTCATAATAGACTGGGGCAACGCCCCAGGAAGTAGATAGTAGAGTATCTAGCGCTGAAGGCGCGATTCATTCCGGGCGGGCCTGCGCGGACCATTTTGCCATGTCCATCGGTGTCCTTTTGAATCGCACTTTCAGCGCTGAATCCCCTACCAACCCATACCTGGGGCGTTGCCCCAGGCTGTGATGAGGCTGCACCTTCGGTGCGAAAGGCAGGTTGTGCTGAGGCTGTGCCTTGGGTACAGAGAAGGGGCGTTGCTCCGGGCTGTGCTGAGGCCGCACCTTTGGTGCGGGGAACCCGCCCGGACCGGGTAAACCTTAACCGCCACCCTCCGTGATCTTGCGATCCAGAAGGGCGGCGGCATGTCAGGCGAAACCCGCGCGGCCAACCATTGGCCAGCCCGCGCGGGGAGGATGAATCATCCTCGATAACTTGTTAGAACCGGATCTTGACCGTGCCCTCAATGCGGAAGGGCAGTTCCCGCAGGATAGAGCCGTCGCCGTACACGGCGTTCGGCGGCGCCCAGTTGTCCTGGTCGGTCAGGTTGAGGAACGCCAGGCGCGCCTCGTAGTTCTTGTAGTTGTAGAACACCGTCAGATCCATCGTGTACTGCCACGGGATGCGCAGGTTGCCCGTGTAATCGTTGTGGATCACGCTGGTCACCACCAGACCGAGGCTCGCGCCCAGTCCGAAGTCGCTCTTGTAAGTCGCGAGCGCGTTGATTAGGTGCTCGGGCAAACCGGGCTGGCGGTAATCCGCCACTGGCAGCCCGCCTCCCGCGTCCAGCGTGATCGTGCCGTCCGGGTTTACGGGCAACCGGTCGATCGGCAGTTTCTGGGAGACGAAGCCGGGGCTCTCGTTATAGAGGAAGCTCTCGATCAGCGAATACCCCGCCGTCATGAAGAAGTTCTTGTTCGGCTGGTAGTTCCCTTCGATCTCGAAGCCCGTCACATTCACCCTGTTCGCCCCCCCGCCCTGCGTCGGGATGCTGCGCGTCTGGTGGAATCCGGCCGTGGAGATAAACAGCGTGTCCTTGAGCAGGCTGAACTTCAAACCGCCTTCGTACAACTCGCTGATGCGATGGAAGTCGGCCCCGCGGAACTGGCTGCCGTTGGTCGGCACATAGCCGCCGCCGTTGCCCACCGCGCTGCTCTGACTGTAGTTGTAGGTGAAATAAGTGGTGATCTTGGGCGTGATCTGGTACGTCAGACTGCCGTTGAAGTTGGGCTGCACCATCACCGTCTCGTCACTGAACCGAGGGCTGCCGGGCAGCACGATGGGATCGCGCCAGTTGACGTAGTTGATGTCCGCCCGGGCGCCGACGAGCAAGCCCACCGGGCCAACCCGCAGTTCGTTCTGTACAAACGGGCCGCCGATGACCGTGTCGGATTTACCGGTGTCCCCGTTGATGAAGCCCGGGTCGGCCACCTGGCCGGGATACCCCTCGACCGGGCGGTCGATGAACCCGAAGTTCACGTAGTTGATCCGCTGCCGGGGCGCGCTGAGGTCCCAGCTGTTCGACGGTTCGTTGAAGTAATCGTCGTACGCCCGGACGTGCTGGTAGCGGACGTCCACGCCGGTGTTGAATTCTTCCACGACCTTCAAGCCCTCGCGACTTTTCGGGAGGACAACCTTGGCGTCTTTCGCGTCGCGGTCCTTGCCGTCCTTGGGACTAACGACCGACCCGCCCCCGATTTCACCGTCGTACTTGCCGCGGTACTCGAAGCGGTTGTCCACCGCCAGGGTGTTGGGCAATTCTTCCGAATAGAAATAGGACGAGCGCGTGGAACGCCGGATGAAGTTGAAGTACAGGTTGTCAACAAACGTGGAGTGGTCGTTCAGGTTGAAGGTCTGAATCGCCTGGGCCTCGACCTCGCGCCCGAAGGAGCCGTCGCCGGGGCGCAGCAGGCGGCGGGAACGGTTGAGGTCGATCTTGCCAGTGGGCACGAAGGTGTTGCCGCCGGAATTAACGTCCTTGTTGTTGATCACGCCGTCGCCGTTCTGATCGGTGACAAAGCCGGTGATGTAGCGGCCGTTGTCGATCAAATCCTGCGTGGGGCGGTTGACGCCGAAGTTCTCAACGTAATCCGCCTGGTAAAACGAGGCGTTCAACTCCAGCTTGTACTTGTCATTGGGCATGTAGGTCAGCGCGCCGTAAACGGACTGCGTGCTCTTGTTGCCGTTCTCGTAGAAGGAACCGCTTTCCTCACCGGAATAACTGATGCGGTAAGCCAGCTTGTCCTTGATGATCGGACCGCCGAAATCCAGCGTGTAGCGGTTCTGGTCGTACATGCCGACCGTGCCGGTGACCGAACCTTGGAACTTGTCGAAGTAGGGGCGCTTGGTCACGAGATCGATGAACCCGCCGACGTACTGGCTCGCGCCGTAGATGACGCTGGCCGGGCCCTTGAAGATCGAGACGCTCTCGACCTGGTTGAAATCGAGCGGCAAGCCGTTGCCGTTGGAAGTCAGGCCGCGGCGCTGGCCGTTGAGAAACACGTCGGCCGAGAACCCGCGGATACTGGGGTTGGCCGGCGCGCCGAAATTGGTCGTGGTGTACGAGCTGGAAGTCAGCTTCGAGAAATCACGCACATCGGAGATGTTGATGCTGTCCAACTGCTCGCGCGAGATGATGGTCACGTTGCGCGGCACGTCCAGGATGTTGTCGTCCAAGCCGAAGGCGCTGGTGTAGGGACGGGTGGTGGGCAGGATCGACGCCTCGATGGGCACGTCGGTCACGATGACGCGGCCCGAGACGTTTTCGTCAGGGATGACGTTACGCTGCTCCACGGCCGCGCCGGGTCCCGTGCCGGTCCCGCCGGGCGCGACGAGTTGGGCTTGAGCCGGGGTACCGGCCACCCAGAGGGCGGAAGCGCAACAGCCGATTCGGGCGATGAGAAAAGTCCTTCGGTTTTTAGGTAATTTCAAGGTTGATGACTGGGTTAAGGTGCTGCGCGCAAGTTAGCAGGGGTTGTGCCAAAGCTTGTAAGAGGCGCAACCCGTGGTGGAAAGCATAATTTGGAACAAGCTTGGTCAAGCCGGGCTGAGCAGATGGAGCCAACTGGCGAACTTTGCTCATATTGTGAACAGCGTCCCCATCCCGGAACAGGTTGCACCCCAAAGCCCAGGGTTGCCCCGCCTGGGGGGCTACCCTGGGTTATACGTGAATAAAAGTCCTTAACCCCAATGGGGTTGCGCCCCGCGGATGGTGTGCCCCAACGTCGCCGGAGGACGCAACCCCCTTGGATTTGAAAACATACTGATTATACAACCCAGGGTAGCCCCCAAGCAGGCAACCCTGGGCTTTGGGAAAGGCGGCCAACACCGGAGGTTGAGGTGGCCTCCGCGCGGGAATCGCTTGCGGCACGGCGTCTCCTTTGCTCCCTTATCCCCACTTCATGCTCACCGACCACCCAGCGGAATTTCGCGCGCGTTTGCCCGGCGTTTACTTTCTAGATCCCACCGACACCGTTTCGCTGCGCGCGTATCTGGCTGAAACCGGACGCCTTGCGCCCGGCGAAGAGGTCACCGGCGCGGCGCGGGCGGGCGAGGGCAACATGAACTGCACGGTCCGGGTGCGCACCACGGCGGGCACTTTCATCGTCAAACAAGCGCGACCTTGGCTGGAAAAATACCCGCAGGTCGCCGCCCCTTTCGACCGGACTTTGATGGAGGGACGCTTTTACCAACGGATCGGCGGGGCGGGCGCGGTGAGCGGGATGATGCCCCGACTATTATGGGTGGACGAGGTCAACCGCGTGATCGCTTTCGAGGACCTGGGAGCCGCGAGTGACTTCTTCCCGCTTTACGCGCGTGAAACCACCCTCGACGACGCGACCCTCGCGGCTTTGGTGGATTACCTGTCGGCCTTGCACGCCATCCCGGTGGACGCGGACATGGCGACGAATTTGCGGAACACGGAAATGCGCGTTTTGAACCACGAACACATCTTCGACTTGCCCCTGCGCGCGGGCGACAGCCTCAACGTGGACCGCTTCACCCCGGGCCTCGCGGCGGCGGGCGAAAAGCTCAAGGAGGATTGGGAATACCAGCGGATCGCCGCCGAACTGGGCGAGCGTTATCTCCACGGCTCCGGGAGCAGCCTGCTGCACGGGGATTTTTTCCCGGGAAGTTTCCTGCGGACGGCGGCGGGCGTCCGGGTGATCGACCCGGAATTTTGTTTCTGCGGCGACGCGGAGTTTGATCTCGGGGTGTTTGCCGCGCATCTGCTGCTCGCGGGAGAGCCGGCCGAACGGGCGGAGCGGATGCTGGCACACTATCGACCGGCGAAGCGCGCCGGCGAGGAGGAGGACTTTCTGCCCGACCGCGCGCGGCAATACGCGGGCGTCGAGATCATGCGACGGCTGCTGGGTTTGGCGCAGGTGCCTACCCTGTCCGCCAGTCTGGAGCGCAAAAGCGAACTCCTGGAACTCAGCCGCCGTCTGGTGGTTGAACCCGACCGGGGGTTTTAACCACTTTCAAACGTGCCACATCTAGAATTCCTCGTCGCCCGGGATCAGAGTCTGACCTTCGAGCTCCACTCGGATTCGGTCAGCGTCGGTCGTTCCAAGGCGAACGCGGTGCAGATCAACGAGGCCAACGTTTCGGGGCGGCACGCGGAGTTGACCTGTCACGACGGCTCGTGGTACTGCCGCGACCTCCATTCGACGAACGGCACGCACGTCAACGGCGAAAAGTTGGGCGAGGCGGAACGGTTGCTGCACGACGGGGATTTCATCACTTTCGCCTCGGTCCCGGGCATTTACCGGGCCGAGCCGGTCGTACCCCTGGCGGCATCGGCCGGGGCGGCGACGCTGGAGGAGGGCATGGTCCTGGAGCGGCAGTACCAGCTTGGTGATTTTTTAGGAGAAGCGCCGGGGTGCGATAATTTTCGAGCCACGGATCTGATTCACGGCACCACGGTGGTAATCAAGAAGTATCTGCCGGAAGTGGTGGCGGGAAGTGGTGGCCTGGCGGCGGCGGGACAGGAAACCGCGCGGATGCAAGGCGTGCCGCACCCGAACATGATCGCGCCGCTGGCGATGCGTCCGTGGCCGGACGGCGGCGTGCTGCTGGTGTACGAGTGGCTGGAAAGCACGTCGCTGATCGACATACTGCGGGCGCGGGGCACGCTAACGCCGGGTGAGGCGATGCAGAATCCTGCGTCCGGTGGCGAGCGTGGTGGACCACGCGCGCGCGCACAATTTGGTGGGACTCGATTTGAATCCGCGGCCGATCCTTTTAAGCTACACCGACGGCAAGCCGGAGGCGGGCAAATTGAGTGCGCTGCCCGGCACCAAGCTGGATCGCTGGCCACCGTTTACCATCAAGATCAGCGCTTTGCTGGTCATCGTGGACGAAGCCGTGCCGGAGGCGTTGAGCCGGGTGATCCGGGGTGACAACAAGGACCTCACGGCGCTGGCGCTGCTGGTTTGCGAGTTGTTCGGGTACGCGGTGCCGCAGGGAGGGACGCCGGGACGCAAGCTGGGCCGGATTATCCTCCCGGCACTGGGGGACTCCGGGAACGCGGTACTCGCCCGCGCGCTGGCGTCGCCGACGCCGGATTTCGCCGGGGCGGTGGATTTTGTGAACCATCTTTCCAGCGGTCTCCGGCTCTGAAAAGGCAAGGAAGGGCAAGGAGATAGGAGATAGGGAGGAAGGTGGAGGGCGGAAGGTAGAAGGATGGAGGGCGGCGTGTTTGATTCTCCTTTGTTGCCAAAGCCTACGCAGGATCCTTGGGTGACTTGGCACGATGGTGTTTTTCTGGCGGTGAACACCGATGGCAGGAGGATTTTTCTGCGTCGTTGCGTTGATGTTTACCGACTTTTTCGGGAGAAGCCGGTGTGCGTTTGGACGGCGCCGCGTGGAGGGCCGGCTTCGCGGCACCTTTGGGCGCCCGAACTTCACCGGGTGCACGGGGAGTGGTTTGTGTACTTCGCGGCGGACGACGGGCGGAATCGCAATCACCGGGTTTGGGTTATCGAAGCGCGGGGAGACGATCCCGGGGGACCGTACATTGCGCGCGGGAAACTCGAAACCGGGGGCTGGGCCATCGACGCCACCCTGTTGCGCGGGGGCGTGGGCGACCGGGAGTTGCGGGTGGTGTGGTCCGGTTGGGCGAGCGACAAACGCGGGCCGCAGAATTTGTACATCGCGCCCATGAGCGATCCGGTGACGATCAGTGGCTCGCGGATGTTGATCTGCAAGCCGACCCGGACGTGGGAAAGGCAGGGCGGGTCGATCTGCGAGGGTCCGGCGGTGTTGCGGCGCGGCGGCGTGACGTGCCTGGTGTATTCGGCGAGCGCGTCTTGGACCACGCGTTCGTGCCTGGGGATGTTGGTGAATAGGAATGGCGACTATCTCGATCCCGGTGCCTGGGAGAAAGTGGGGCCGGTGTTTCCCTCGACGGCCGAGCTTTGGGGAGTGGGTCACGCGAGTTTTGTCCATGACCCGGCGAGTGGGAATGACATAATCTTTTACCACGCGAAGACCAGTCGGCGGCGCGGGTGGCGGGACCGGCAAATCCACGGGCAGGTTTTCTCGTGGACGGAGGACGGACTGCCGCGTTTTGGGAAGGTAGAAGGATGAAGGCAGAGGACTGAGATGCGGGCTTTGCTCTCTTGTAAAGATTGACAAGATTGGCCGGGTCGGGTTCCATCGTTCCGTGCACGACCTTCCCGCCTCCGAACTCTCGCCCGAGGCGCGGAGACGACCGATTAAAGTCCGCGACACCCGTTGGGCGCACGCGGCGGCGAAGGCGCTGACCCGTTTGGGATTATCTCCCAACCAAATCTCAATTTTAAGCGTGGTCTGCGCCCTGATCGGCGCGGCCTCACTGATCCTCGCCGGGCAGGCGGCGAGTTTGTCCATCCGGGTTAGTCTCCTGCTGCTGGCGGGCCTCAGCGTCCAGGGGCGGTTGCTCTGCAATTTACTCGACGGACTCGTGGCCGTGGAGGGCGGTTTGCGGACGAAAACCGGTGAAATTTACAATGAACTGCCCGACCGGATCTCCGACGCGCTTTTCCTCGCCGCCGCCGGGTACGCCACGCATCTGACCGGTTGGGAACGCGACCTCGGCTGGGCGGCGGCGGCGCTGGCGATTCTCGTCGCGTACATCCGCGCCTTGGGCGGACAGATGGGAACGGCACAACAGTTTTGCGGCCCGATGGCCAAGCAGCAACGGATGTTTACCCTCACGCTGGCGTGCGTCGCCACCACTGCGGAACTCCTGCTAAACCTGCCTTCGCGCGCAATGCCCCTGGCGCTGGTCCTGATCGCGCTAGGCTCCGCTTTCACAGTGGCGCGCCGTACCGCCCGCATTGCCCGCGAACTTCAAACGCGATAAACCGGGAGGTTCACCACAGAGGAAAAAAAGGAAAGGCATGGAGGGTTCCAGAACCGATTATCCGCCTTCTCTCCCCCGAACCCTCCTTCTTCCTCTGTGTTCTCTGTGTCCGCCTCTCTGTGTCCTCTGTGAACCTTCTGGTTTCTGCATTCGTCAGTCGTCATTTTCAATGCCCCCCTCGCCCATTGCTTCCGCTCTGCTCGCGACGCTCATCCGGCTCGTCGCCGGGAGCAGCGTGCGCTGGGTGGGCAGCGAACCCAGTCTGCGGCAACGCGTGTATTTCGCCAACCACACGAGCCACCTCGACGCGCTCGTTCTCTGGGCCGCCCTCCACCCGGAAGCACGCGCGCTGGCCCGGCCCGTCGCGGCGCGGGATTACTGGACGTCCGACCCCCTGCGCCGGCATCTTTCCACGCGGGTCTTCAACGCGGTGCTCATCGATCGCCACCACGTCAGCGCGCACGCCCACAACCCCATCGAACCTTTGCTCGAGGCCCTGGAAAACGGTGGACGCCGCCACTCCCTGATTCTGTTCCCCGAGGGCACGCGCGGCACCGGACCCGAGGCCGGGCCCTTCAAGAGCGGCCTCTACCACCTGGCCAAACACCGACCCGATTTGGAACTCGTTCCGGTCCTCATCGACAACATGAACCGCATCCTCCCGAAGGGAGAACTGCTCCCCGTCCCGTTGCTCGGCGGCCTGAGCTTCGGCCCCCCGGTGCGCGTGGAAGAAGCCGAATCCAAACCCGATTTTCTCCAACGCGCCCGCGCCGCCGTCAACGCCCTCCGCCGCCCTTGATCCCCTCCCTTCCGCCTTCATCCTTCTGCCTTTCCGAGTTCCGCCTTCCGCCATTCATGGACTCCCAAACTCTGATCCTCCTCGGCGGCGTGTTCGGTTTCCTCGCCGTCGCTTCCGTGACCGGTTACCTCCTGGGCCGCAACCTCGACGCGCCGGGCACCTCGGACGCCAAACGCGCGACCATCCTCAACCTCAACGCCCGACTCCGCGCCTGGTGGGTGATCATCGGCGTCAGCACGGCCGCCCTGCTCCTGGGGCGGATCGGGGCGTGCGTGCTTTTCGGACTCGCCTCGTTTTGGGCGTTGCGCGAATTTATCACCCTGACCCCCACCCGCCCCGGGGATCACCGCGCCCTCTTCTGGGTCTTTTTTGTCATCACGCCCCTGCAATACTACCTCGTCGCCATCCAGTGGTACGGACTCTTCGTGATCCTGATTCCCGTGTACGCGTTCCTGTTTATCCCGATGCGCATGGCGCTCTGCGGCGAGTACGAGAACTTCCTCGAGCGCGCCGCCCGCACGCAGTGGGGTTTGATGGTGTGCGTGTATTGCGTTAGCCACGCCCCGGCTTTGATGACGCTGCCGCTCGCGCGTGGCGGCGGGGCGCGCCTGTTATTTTTCTTCCTCCTGGTCGTGCAATCGAGCGATGTCCTGCAATACATCTGGGGCAAGCTGTTCGGACGCCATCCCATCGCGCCGCGCGTGAGTCCGAACAAAACCTGGGAAGGCTTCCTGGGCGGAATCGGCAGCGCGACCGCGCTTGGGACCGCTCTGTGGTGGGCGACGCCTTTCAACCCGTGGCAAGCCGCGTTGATGAGCCTCGCGGTAACGCTGCTGGGCTTCGCGGGCGGACTCACCATGTCGGCTATCAAACGCGACCGGGGCGTCAAGGATTACGGCACGTTAATCCAGGGACACGGCGGGGTGTTGGACCGGGTGGATTCCATCTGCTTCGCGGCCCCGGTCTTCTTTCATCTCACCCGCTACTACTTCACGTAATGCCGGAGTTTTTAACCGCAGATTTAACGCGGAGCGACGCAGATTAAAGAAAAGGCAGGAGAGGAGATATTTTTTGTTCCGGAGATTTTACCCTTCCGCCTTTTCCGATAATCTGCGTCCATCTTCGGTTAAAAACTCCGGTTCCCCTAACTACCACCGGGCGGCGCGGATTTGTTGACCAGCCAGAGCCAGTCGGTGTAGGTGCCCGCGTTGGGTGGTTTCGCGGTCATGTCCACGGTCGAAATGTAGTTCAAGATGCGCGAGGACCCGTCGCTGAACACGTACACGGCCGAATCCTTGAACGGCGCGCGGTTGAGCACGTCGGTCTCGTTGTGCTCGACGAAATCCATGTAGAAGTTGTTCTTCTGCGGATAGGGAATGCCCAGCAGGATCGTGTTCGAGGGCTCGGCGATGTTGTTGAGCTGCGGCACGATGTCGGCGTTGGTGTAAGCACCGATGTCGTTGTAGCCGTTGGCGATGTAACTGGTGTTGTTCACCGTGTTTGAGAGGAGCTTCGTGGGATCGTTCACCTTGTAGGAAACGCCGTTGACGGGATCGATCGGGCACACCAAAACGCGCGGGTCCTGGTAGTAGGGCTGGAGGGCAATGATCCATTTGTCCTGCGGCGTGGTGGCGCCCTCCACCGGACGCACCCGCCCGGGAAGCTGGTAGTTGTGGTCGGCCGCGTACGAGGTGAACGCGATGCCCATCTGCCGCATGTTGCTAACGGTGGCGGTGATGTGGCCTTTGCGCGTCACACTGCCAAACACCGGCAGGAGCAGGCCCGCGAGCACTCCGACAATGGCGATCACCACGAGCAACTCAATGAGGGTAAACCCCGCCGCGCGGGCGGGCGGGCGCGGGGGAAGGGGGGCGGATTGGCGTGATCTCATCGTCAGTCCTTTAACCATTTTCCACTGAGAAAGTCTCGCGTAATGTTGCGTTAATTTTACAATTTCCCCGCCGCCGTTAGCAGTTTCTCCAAGCGTTCCTGCCGCTCGCGGTCTTTGGCGTAGAGGGCCGCGTACTTTTCACGCGGTCGCACGGGCTCGCGGGTGGCGGGTAGCGGGCCGCCCTGTTCGCCCTCGGGGTCCACGCCGATCTTCTCCAGTCCCCGGATCGCCGCCCCGCGCAACGACGCCTCCGGCTCCGTGCTCGGATGCAATGGACGGCCCAGCACGTCGGCGAGGCGTTGCAGGGAGGACGGCGACTTCAAGATACCGCCCGAAACGATGATCTGCGTTTGCCGCGGGTCGCCACTGCCGCCAACCCCGAGGCTGAGGTCGGCGATCATCGCCAGGCGGTGGTACGTCGCATCGGTCGCGGCGTGCAGCAGGTCCAGCGCGGTGGTGTTCTGGTTCAGTCCGTTGATGACGCCGCCCAGATCCTCGCACCAGGTCGGGGCGCGTTCCGGCGACCAGAACGGGAGGACGACGAGGCTGTCGATCGGGCCGGGCCGGGCCGCGAGCGCCGCCTCGATGGCGCGGTCGTTCGCGGGCAGCCGCAGCTCGCGGCGGCACCACGCGCGCAGGTTGCCCGCGTTGCTGACCGCCCCGCCGACGACGTAGCGGGTTTCGTCCACCCGGTAGCAGAAAAGGCCGAAGGGACTTTGCGCGTCCGGCCCCTCGCGCATGACGCGCAACGCGCCGCTGGTGCCCATGTTGATCGCCGCGCGTCCCGGCCGGGTCGCGCCGGAGCCGAGGTTGCTCGCCGCGCCGTCGCCGATCGCCGGCCACCAGAGCGCGTCCTTGAGGGCGGGGTAAGTCCGCGCCCGGTCCGCGCGCAGGCGGACGGGTTCCTCGCCGATGACGGGGAGTTTGGCGGGATCGAGGTCGCAAACCTTCAGGAGATCCTTTTCCCACGCCAACGTGCGCGGGTTGAACAGACCGGTGCCGGTCGCCATGCCGAACGCGCCCTGCGCGCCGCCCTGCTCGCAGAAGCGTTTCTCGATCCATTCGGCCGGCGACATCCAGTACGCCACGCGTCCGAAGAGTTTGGGCCGGGTGCGGGCGAGCCAGCGCAGTTTGGCCGGCCAGAAGGAGGCGCGCAACATGCAGCCGGTCTGGGCGTGGTAGTTCGCCTCGTTGAGTTCGGCGCGGAGTTGGGCGGCGTCCTCGCGACAGCGGCCGTCGGCCCAGGTGTAGATCGGGGTCAGCGGCTTGCCGGTTTTGTCGCAACCCAGCAGGCTGTGCCAGAAACAGGTCGCGCCCACGGAAACGACGGGCCGCCGCCCGACTTTGCGCAGGGTGGCGGCGAGGCATTTGGCGAGTGCCGCCTCCAGGGTGGCGGGGTCGAGTTCGGCCGCGCCGTCCTCGGAGGTATGCAGGGTGTAGGGTTCCTGCGCCAGGGTGCCCGGGAGCCGGCGCGCGCGCCGGTCGAAGAGGGCGGTCCGGGTGGAGGAAGTGCCCATGTCGATGGCCAGCACGAGCAGGTCGGGGCGTTGGTTGGGCAGGTCGCGGGAAGGCATGGGCGGGGGCGCTCGGGTACGGGGCGCGCGTGGGGGTGAAAGGATGTTTGGGGCTTGAGAAGCGGGGGACGCCCATTATATTGCGCGCATGACCCAGCTACAAACCGTTCCTTCGCAGGTTCAACCGGTCGCCTACGACTCGAAGATCGAGGGGAACGTCATCTTCACCACCATGGACGCGGCGATGAACTGGATGCGCAAGAACTCGCTCTGGCCCATGCCGATGGGTCTGGCGTGCTGCGCCATCGAGTTGATGGCCGCGGCGAGTTCGCGCTTCGACATCTCGCGTTTCGGCGCGGAGGTGATGCGCTTTTCGCCGCGCCAGAGCGATGTCATGATCGTGGCCGGAACCGTCACTTACAAGATGGCGCTGGCGGTGCGGCGTATTTACGAGCAGATGCCCGAACCCAAGTGGGTGATCGCGATGGGCGCGTGCGCGTCGAGCGGCGGGATGTACCGATCCTACGCGGTGTTGCAGGGGGTGGACCAGATCATCCCGGTGGATGTTTACATTTCCGGGTGCCCTCCCCGTCCCGAGGCCTTGCTGGAGGGGTTGATGCGGCTCCAGCGCAAGATCCAGGGCGAACATTCGTTCGTCGAGCAAAAGCGCGAGCTGCTGGCTTCGCTGAGTTGAGCGGCGCGGAGTGGATGGAATCTGACCGGGTGATCGGAAGCAACGTTTATCTATGACACTGATCGAAACAGGCGCAAATTTGGAAGCTAAACTGGGCGCGCACGTCCTCAAGAAGACGGAGTTCCGGGGTGAACTAACCTACACGCTGCCGGTGGAGCAACTACGGGCGACGTTGGCATATTGCAAGGACTCGCTGGCGTTTGACTACCTCGTCGATATCAGCAGCGTGGACAATTTTGGGGTGGAACCCCGTTTTGAGCTGGTTTACGAGTTGTACTCGATGCGCGACGGCACGCATTTGCGGTTAAAGACGGCGATCAGCGAGGATGAAATCGAAGCCGCGCCGACCGTGAGCGATTTGTGGCCGACCG
This sequence comes from uncultured bacterium, assembly GCA_963795895.1. GTDB lineage: Bacteria > Verrucomicrobiota > Verrucomicrobiia > Chthoniobacterales > SZAS-18 > CAWCJJ01. The sequence goes on along the minus strand of CAWCJJ010000026.1, from coordinate 27,323 downwards.
CCGACTGGCACGAGCGCGAAATCTACGACATGATGGGGATTCGCTTCTCGAACCACCCGGATCTGCGGCGCATTCTGATGTGGGATGGTTATCCCTATTTCCCGTTGCGGAAGGATTTTCCGTTGGAGGGCAAGCCCAGCGACATGCCCGACGTGGCGTTCACGAACTCCGCGCCGCTGGAGGGCGGGCCGTTTGTGACCGCGCCTTCCACCGCCACCTCGAAGGACCGCGAGCCCCGCGCGCGCCGTCCGGGTGAGAAAGGCGGACCGACGGCGAGGTGAACTGTGGGAAGGTTTGCAGTTGTTGTTAGACCGGTCGGACATCGCCCCTTGCTCATCCCGGGTCAGCCCCGGAGCCAGATCGGTCGGCTCATCTATTTTGGAATAGCTCCAATGAAGTAGATAGAACCTGCAAATTCGCGCTTGCGTTGACGGGCGCTTTCCCGACATGGTGCGCGATGCACCACTCGCCGCCCGCCCATCGCCTGCTCGCGCGCCTCCTGGCGCTGATCACCTTTGGTTCGCTCGCCACCGTCGCGGCGGCGGCGGAACGGATCCCCGATCAAGGTGATCGTCATCTCGTGCTTCGAGGTGGCCGACGACACCGGTGACGCGCCCGGCGAATTCCAGTTTTGGGCGGAACGCGAGAAGCTCACCGAAAAAATCGACAGTGCCCGGCGCGCCGCACGCGCTTTGCCGCAACGCCGACGGCCTCTACGGCACCGTCGCCGGGCAACACGCGCGACACCCACCTCACCGCGGTGCGCACGAGTGAGCTGATCATGGCGCTGTGCCTCGACCCGCGCTGGGATCTGCGCAAGACCTACTGGCTCATCAACGGCATCGCCGGCATCGACCCGGCGTCGGGTTCCATCGGCAGCGCGGTCTGGACCGGGAACGTGGTCGATGGCGACGCGATGCGCGAGATCGGCGAAAAGGAAATGCCCGCGGGCTGGCCCTACGGGTTGTTCGCCATCGGCACCACGCATCCCGACGAGTTGCCCAAGAAGCAGGGCAACGGCGGCTGGGGTGGCGCGGAACTCGCCTACACGATGAACTACCCGCTTGAACCCCGGCCTGACGCGCTGGGCTTACGAGCTTTCCAAGGACGTGGCGATCCCGGACTCAGATGCGCTCAAGGCGTGGCGGGAGAAGTACACGGGCTTCCCGGAGGCGCAAAAGCCGCCGCATGTGCTTGATGGGCGATTCGCTCGGTTCGGCGCGGTACTGGCACGGCGACGAGCGCACCGAATGGGCGCGCAAGTGGGTCAAGCTTTGGACGGCGGGCAAGGGCGTGTTTTGCACGACGGCCATGGAGCACCAGGATTTCATGGCGACGCTCACCGAGATGGCGGGCAAGGGTTTTCTGGACAAGGAGCGGATCCTGATGCTCCGCACGGGAAGCAATTATTGCATGCCGCCGCCGGGGCAGAGCGTTGAAACGACGATTGGCGACGAGTCGCTCGGGACGAACACGTCACTGGAGGCCGCGTACCGCAGTGGGTCCGTGGTGGTGCATGAGTTGCTGAAAAACTGGGCGAAGTACGAGGACAAGACGCCGGGGCTTTGAGCAGTAGCGTGAGACTCCGCTCCGCCCGCCGCGCAGCGGCTTTGGAGTGCGCCGCGACACGTCGCCGCTTTTTGCCTTTCAGCGACACGTCGCGTCGTTCCCCTTCGGCGCAGCCGCTTTTCCATCCGCCGCCATGTAACGAATGAAACCTCAAAGAAAACGGGCATCGAACCGCGCCTCCTGACTACCGCCACCTAACACGGGCGACGGCGTCCTTCGACTTCATCCTAGCGACTCCCGGCGCGGCCCGCGCCGACCGGTCCGATGTTGGAGGCTGGCGCGCCGGTGCCGGTCCCGCCATTATCTGCATGCGCCTCGGTGATTCCCTTGGAAGGAGGCGTTTGGGGAGCCGTGCTGGTGTTCGAGCAAGCCGCTCCTGACAGGACGATGACCACGGCCGCGACAACTCCGACCAAACGCAAACTAACGGATGTGTGTTTCATAAGCCCGCCGATTCGCGAGAAAAAGAGGAGCCGGGTGTCTTTTTTGAGCGAATTCCGTCTATCGGCACCCGCTTTTTTGGCGAGCACGAAGTTCTCCGGTGGCATCACCCGCTACTCAGAGCATAACGCGTCATAGTCGAGGCACGCCAAAACATCGTCGTGTGTGATGGAAGAATACGGCCCGGTGATGGTGTTAATGCTGTCACCATTGATCTCACATTCTCAAGCAAGGCTCGCCCTCAACCACTCCGCGACGGGCCGGGGCCGAAATCCCACGAGGGCGAGTTTCTGAACGTCCATAAGCCAATCGCGCTCAATCCCGTAAGGTGACCGGGCACCCTCTTGAGGATCACTGAGGATCAAAGCCTTGCGACCCCCGACACGCTCCACCTCGGCCACGAGCGAAGCCAGGCGAAGCGGTTCGCGGGCGGCGGCGTTCAGGGGACCCAAGGGAACGGACCCCGCCAACCCCGCCAGAACCCGGGCCGCGTCATCGGAATGGATCAAGGAAAGCCGCGCGTTCAAGTTGGGAAAGTAGAGGGGTTCACCGTTACGCACGCGATCCAGATGCCACTGGAGACGTCCGGTGTAATCGTCGATCCCGGCGACGATGGGGAAGCGGACCGCAGTCACGGGGAAAACGTTTTGAACAAAGAAAACGGTCTCGCACTGCCGCTTCGCCTCCGGGTAGTCCTTGGTCGTGAGCGCGTCCCTGGCAAAGGGATGCTCCAGCGGATTAAAGACTTCTTCAACGATGCTCGCGCCCGGCCCGTACACCGCCTGGCTCGAAGTGAAAACGTAGTGCCCGACGCGTCCGGCGAGAATCCCGCAAATAGCGCGCGCGTCCGGGGCCTCGTAGCAAATCTGGTCGAAGACGACGTCCCAGTTTTGGGTCGGGCCGAGCGCCGCCCGCAAGGCGGCGGGATCCTGGCGGTCGCAACGCAACCGGCGCGGTGCCGGCCCAAGCGCGTCTTCAATGTTTCCGCGGTTTAGCAGGGTAAGGTCGTGTCCCGCCGCAAGCAGGAGACGCGACAGTGTTCGACCGAAGAAACGGTTTCCACCCAGGACAAGTATTTTCATCACAAATGCGCCGGGTACCGCAAGCGTCGGACGGTCCGGAGTCTGCTCAGAGAGGATGCGTCAGCACGAAACCTTACGCCCGCTGGTAGGCATCAATCAAGTCGTCGCACGTGATACCACTTTGAGTCAAAGCGCTTCGCAGCGTGGAACTTTTGATCGTTCAATGCCCTGGCGGCGTCAGGGGAGTAACGGTCCCGTCCGGTTCGGTTCGGGCGAGCGCGATGTGGTTCCCGGTGCGCGCAACCTCGAATCCAAGTAATTGCAAAGCGCGCAGAACCCGACTGTAGGGTGCGTCGACCGGAAATTTAGCCACGGCATGTAGCTCAGGCGTGAACGGTGGTCTCGGCTACAAACGCTTCAAGCACCGGATCGTCCGCGACGGAAAGGAGCGCCGCCGCGCCGAAGGTCTCCACATGGAAGGCAAGGGCGGAGCGAACATCTGAAAGCGCCGCCTCGTAAGTGTCGTCCTGGCCGACAACCGCTCCGCGCGCCAGTCCAAGGGGATAGGCGACGTAGCCGTCGGAGTGCTTCTCAACTACGATTTTCAGATGTGCGGTCATGGGAGGAAGATGCCCCGCCCGGGCGGTGTGGGCAAAAGCGTGCAATTGGCCGGGTAGGTCGGCACAGTGTCTCGTGTGTCCCGGTGAATTCTTTGCGTACTAACGGCGATTACTCTTTGGGGCTAAGGCCGATGCCGTTGAGGAATAGAACCGATTGGCAGGAGGCGAAAACACCATGCTCAAACAACCTTTCGTCCCGCCGCACCCCCCTATCCCTCCTCCCCCGCGTAAGCGCTGTTGAGCTTCCCGAGCTGCGCCACCAACAGACTCAAAAACAATCCGACGTCCGTCACCACGCCCACCGACTCCACCGAACCCCGGTCGGCCAGCTTCGTCACCACGGCGGGATTGATGTCCACGCACACCAGCTTGACGCCCGCCGGGGTCATGTTGCCGACCCCGATGGAATGCAGCATGCTCGACAACATCAGGATCATGTCCGCGCCCTGGATCAACCGCGCGTAATCCTCCTGCGCCCTGATCAAATCCATGATCGTGTCGGGCAACGGCCCGTCGTCGCGGATGGAACCCGCCAGCGAGAACGGCACCCCCTGGCGCACGCACTCGAACATCACCCCGCCGCGCAGATCCCCGGCGGCAACCGTTTGCGCGATGCCGCCGTGGCCTCGCACAGTATTGATCGCCTTCAAGTGATGCCGGTGCCCGCCGTGCACGGACACTCCGCGCTTCATGTCCATGCCCAGCGACGTGCCCAGCATGTTCTGCTCGATGTCGTGAACCGCGATGGCGTTGCCGCCCAGCAACGCGCCCACGTAACGCTCGCGGATCAACCGCGCCAAATGCTCCCCGCCCCCCGTGTGGATCACCACCGGACCCGCCACCACCACGGCTTTTCCTCCCTGGTCGCGGATGCGGCGCAATTCCCACGCGATTTGTTCCACCACCAACTCCACCTTGCGCTCGCTCGACACCCCCGCGCCCATAAAGCCGAACTCCTCGCCCGCCCCCGCGCCGCCCACCTCGAAGAGACTGCTGTCGCGCGACTCCGTTTTGCGCACCATGCGGATACCCTCCACGCCGATAACTACCTGTTCGCCGACGCGCAGATCGCGGATGAGACGGCACTCGGCGCGGGCGCCGTCCGCGCCCACCACGATCACGCCGTCCATCCGCTGGCCTTCCACGCGGACCCAGCGCCCTTGCGACCACACCTCGGTCGGGTAGATGGTCGTGACGGAGAAATCCGCCGGGGCAACCCCGGGCTGGGTCACGCTCGCCAGCCGCGGGCTGCTTTCGCCGGCGGCGGCGGTCCGGCCCGCGCCGATCACGATGAGCTGGCCCATGATCAACTCCAACGCCTCCGCCGAGGGGGCGGAAACTTTCAACCGCGCGCTGGAAGTGCTCTGCCGCTGCTTGCCCAGGTTGAACTCCAATATCTGAAAACTACCCGCGCCCTCCACGATCAAATCCAGGGCGCGGTCGAGCAATCCCGAGTCCAGCAGATGCCCCTCCAGCCGGATTTCGCGGCTCTGCACGGTTGCCAGAGGCCGGGTGTTGGCGCGCTCGGGTTCGTCGAGACGCAACGTCAGGCACTTGGCCGCGCCGCCCGCCTTCAAGAACTCCGTCAGCGGCGTTTCGATCAACTCGAACCCCGCGCCGCCGAGCCGCGCGCGCAGTTCCTCGCCGGCTTTGTTGACGATCAATGTGTGGCCGATGTTCACCGCGTTGCAGATGAAGTTGACCGCGTCCGGCTCCTCGACCGCGAAGCGTTTGGCGGCGGGCACGCGCATTTCGATCAACCGGTTGGAATAGGCGTCGAAGGCGTCGGGGTAGTAGAGCAGGTAACCGCCGACGAGCGGACAGAAACAGGTGTCGAGATGGTAGAAGCGTTTGTCGATCAACCGGAGCGAGAGCACTTCGATGCCGAGCCATTTCGCGAGCAGCGGATGGGAGTCCAGTTCGGAACGCGGCCCGTACCCGGCCCACAGCCAGCGGCCCTCGCGGTCGAGCAGCGCGTCGCCCGCGCCCTCGAAGGGGAGGTCTTCCGGCAGTTCGCGCACGGTGAACCCGGCCTGTTCGAACCACGCTTTGAAGAAGGGTTCCTCCCCCTGGCGTTCGGGGTGGAAAAAGCGGCTTACGACCGCGTTTTTGCCGAGGACGAGGCCCGCGTTGGCGGTGAAGACCATGTCCGGCCAACCGGGTTGCGGCGGGACGAGTTCGACCTCGGCGTGGGCGCGCAGGATTTGTTCGAGTCCCCGCCATTGCTCGACGGCCCGGGCGCGGGAGGAACGGTCCACGTTGCCTTCCATCCAGACGTTGATCACGTAATCGACCTGGTAGAAATCAGGCGCACACATCAGAAAACGGGGGGTTGTTTGTGACATGCTGGAAGGTAGAGCTTGTCTTGTTCCGGGGGAAACTGAAATGGCGAGTGGCGGCGCGCGTTTCCGGCTTGGGAACGCGGGCGTCCCGCCTGCAAAGGGCGGTAGCCCCTGGACAGATCCAACCAAACCAGAGGCGGGCGGGACGCCCGCGCTCCCGGGGGCTACCGCCCTATTTTTGTCCAATGCCGTTTGGAACGTTTTATCGATTGCAGTATCGTAGAAATTCCCGCGCCAAACCGTCGATCCCATGAAATCACTTCCCCGTCTTCTGCTGCTCGCACTAACCGTCGGCTGGCCGCTCATCCCCCTTCGCCTGTGCGCGGGTGGAGACAACAACGTCGCGCAAGTGGTCTTTCAGTTGGAACCGGAAATCGACTGCCCGGGTTGCGAGGGGCGGCTCCATGATCTGCTCGGTAAGGCGCGCGGCGTGGAAAAGGTGGACATCAACGTCCTCACCAACCGCATCGTCGTGCGGTACGACGCGGCCAAGTGCAATCCCGTCGCGTTGATGGGCCGCATCCGTGTCACCGGTTACACCGCCAGCCAGGTCAAATAAATCAATCGCTCCGGTTATGGCGGCGTTTCGTTTTTAGCCGACTCCGCGAACGGACTTGGCACAGGTGAATCTGGCCCGAAATCTGCGGCATTTTGACGGATGCTCCCCCGATTTTGCGTCCTCGCCTGGTTACTCATCTTCGTTCTCCCATCGCGCGGCCAGACGGTCACCCTCACGGTTGACGCCACGCGAGACTTGCACCCGATCCCGCCGGAAGTTTACGGCGTCAACGACAGCATCTTCGCCGGTGCGAGCGTCCACCGCCACGGCGGCAACCGGATGACCGGCTTCAACTGGGAAAACAACGCCTCCAACGCGGGCTCCGATTATAACCAGCAAAGCGATTCCTTTCTGGGCGTCGGGGCCGGCGTCGGCAATTCGCAGGTGCCCGGCGCGGTCCTCAAAGCCTGGGTCAACGCCGACCGCGCGGCGGGGTTGAAAACCCTCCTCACACTGCCGCTCGCCGGTTACGTCGCCGCCGACATGAACGGCCCGGTGGCCCAGAACGAGACCGCGCCCGGCGCGCGCTGGAAACAGGTCGTCGTCAACAAACCCGGCGCGCCCAGCGTCAACCCCGACACGACCGACGGCGTGGTTTATCTCGACGAAATGGTCAATTTCATGACCGCCAACTACGGATTCGCGGCTGCCGGCGGCGTGACGGCTTACAATCTGGACAACGAACCCGCGCTCTGGCCTTCCACGCACCCGCGCATCCATCCCAATGCCACGCAATACGCCGAGGTGGCCGCGAAGAACATCGACGCCGCGACGATGGTCACACGGCTGGACGCGGGCGCGCAGGTTTACGGTCCCACGCTTTACGGTTGGGAAGCGTATCTCAACCTCCAAAACGCACCGGACGCGGCGGGTTTTAACAACACCTATGGCATTTTCGCGAACTATTATCTCGCGCGGATGAAAGCGGCGTCGGACTCGGCGGGCCGCCGTTTGCTCCACCGCTTCGATCTGCACTGGTATCCCGAGGCCACCGGCGACAATCGCATCGTGTTCGGTTCCTCGCCCGGCACGAACAACGACATCGACGCCCGGCTCCAGGCCCCGCGCTCGCTCTGGGACCCGGCTTACGTCGAAAAAAGCTGGATCACGCAATACACCACCAACGGCCAGGGCATCCGGCTCCTTCCCCGCCTGCAGGGCAACATCGACCAGTATTACCCTGGAACAGGTATTATTCTCACGGAATACAACTATGGCGCGACGGACCATATCTCCGGCGGCGTCGCCGAGGCGGACGTGCTCGGCGTGCTTGGCGACCACCAGGCCGCCGGGAACTTCTGGCCGCTCCTGTCCGATAGTTCCTACGTCGGCGCGGCCTTTGCCCTCTACCGCAACTACGACGGCGCGGGCGCCGCCTTCGGCACACTGGCCCTGGCGGCCACCGCCTCGGACGATGCGATCGCCGGAGTCCACGCCGCGCGGGTCGGCGCGGGCGGCACGAAACTGACGATCGTGGCGATCAACCGGTCACGGTCGGCCACCCGCAACACGCAATGCAATTTCACCCTCCCCGGCGGGCAGTCGCTCGCCGCCGTGAAAACCTACCGTCTATCCGCCGCCGGAGGGGCGCGGGTGCGGGCGGTTTCGCCGGGGCCGAACCCTTCCGCGACCGGTTTTGCCGATACGCTGCCCGCGATGAGCGCCACGCTTTATGAAGTGCAACTGAGCGCCCCCGTCGTGACCGACTACGCCTCCTGGCAGACGACGGAGTTCGGCTCCGACGCGGGCAACGCCGCCATCGCCGGACCCACCGCCGACCCCGACCACGACGGGATGCCGAACCTGTTGGAATACGTTCTTGCGCGCGACCCCCTGCATTCCGATCCCGCGCCGCCGCTCACCGTCACGCGCGGCGCGCAAATGGTCCAACTCCAGTTTAACCGACGCAAAACAATCACGGACGCGACGTTGCACTTGCTCAGCACGCCTTCGCTCAACGCCTCCACGTGGACCGAACAGGACCCGGCCGCTCTCAATCCCACGGTCACCAGCATCGACGCGCAGACCGAGCGTTGGACAATCACGGTTGCCGTCCCCCCCGGCACACCCCAGTTCTACTACCTGCTCAAGGCGCAACGGTAGGGTATTCGCCGCCGGAACCGGTTTTGCATTGATCCGTTCCACGGTTGCAAACCAACGCGGTTCCCCCGGTTTGATGGCGAAGCGGGGTGCGGATCGTCGGGAAACGGCCGCCGCCCATGCCGCGTCCCCTTCCTGGAAGCTGCGGCGACCCGCAAATCACTCGCGTTACAAGCGAGCCACGATCTTGTTGAAGTTCGCCTCCAAACTCGCCACCCGCTCCAACATCGGGCGATACCGGCTTTCCTGCACGTCGCAGAAAACCTCCAGCGGCTGGTACACCTGCGCGAGCTTCTGGTAAAACACGTCCAGCGTCTGCCGCACCAGATCACCGATGCTGTGCGACAACTCCAGCTTCTTCGCCGTCATCTGCGCCTGGTAGGCGTTCAGAACCTGACGCCGCTTTATCGGGGCCATGACCAAGCCGGCCACCGCGCTGAGCGCCGCCAGCGTCCCAGTAATGTCGAAGACCGCCACGGCCGCCAAATGCGCCGCCACCGCCGCCGCGACCATGCCGATGGCCGTCGCGCCCGCGGGCACGCGCACCCAGTTCGCCGTCTCGGCAAACAACCCCTGGAGTTGTTTCTCGATGGAATCGTCGGCCATGCGCTCGACCATCACCATGTCGATCTTCTGCACCAGTTGCGCGCGTTGTTCCGACAAATCGGAGAGCGGCTTGCCCAGGTTCTTGCGCGCCTCGGGGTTGAAATTGTTCTGCAACGAGTCGTGGAGCTGCGACCACACGCTCTTCAACTCGTTCTCCAGCAAGCCCAGCGCGTGTTCCATCTGCTTGGAAATCGCCGCGCGCAGCATCGTCTCAATGTTGCGCTGAAAATCGCGCTGCCAGGTCTGACCGCGTCCGAAAGCCAGCTTGAAGGATTGCAACAACGTCAACTGCTGCCGGAGCAGATGCTCCCCCTGCTGCTGGCAACGGTCGTAGGCGGTCTCCACCCCGCGCAAAAAGCCCTCCACCTGCAAGCCGCTGCGCTTTTGCATCTGCGCGACGGTCTCCCGGAGATGCGCCAACTGCTCGCGGTCGGCCCCGATGATGCGCTCGCTGCTGCGCGCCTGGTCGGACAACTCGCGCAACACCACCTGCGCCGTCTGGCAAACGCTCTTGAGCTTCGCGCCTCGCGCGTCGGTCGAACTCACGTGCTCGTTGATGAACGTTTCCAACGTGCCGAAATTGCTCTCCGTCCAGAGGCGGTCCTTGTCCACGCCGCTGGTCTTGGACATCAACGCTTTTTTCGCTGACACGGCGAAGATCGGGAACGCCTGGCCCAGCCGCTGCATCGCCGTCTGCCGTAGATGCTGCGTGACCACCTCAACCTCCGCCGGGTCGCGCAGATCGGCCTGCTGCAACACAAAAACCACGTTCTTGAGCCAGCGCTTTTGCAACAAATCCAGGAAGGTCCACGCGCTCGCGACCCACGGGTTGACCACCGAAAACACAAACAGAATCAGATCGGCCTGCGGCACGAACTGCTCCGTGATCGCCTGATGGTCCGCGACGATGGTGTTGGTGCCGGGGGTATCGACGATGTTGAAATCGCGCAGGAAACCGATGGGCTGGTAACGTTCCGTCAGGCCCGGGTTGATCGGCACGTCGTGCGCCTGCTCGCCGTACTTAAAAACGTAAACGCGGTCCGTCGCGGGCAAAACGTCCACGCGACAGAACTCCCGTCCGAACAACGCGTTGAGCAACGAGCTCTTCCCCGCCTTGACCTCGCCCGCGACGACAAAAAGAAACGGTTCGCGCAGGCTGCCCTGCAAATTTTGCAAGGTCTTGACGGCTTCCGGCGAGGCGCTGGATTCGCTGGCGAGCGTGGTCAGCGAGAAGAGCGCCGTGCCGAGTTCGGCGCGTTGCTCCAGGTAGTCGTTGGCGATAGGGGTTTCGTATTTCGTCCCCATGTCGGGCGAGGCGGAATCGGAGGTTGGCGGGTCAGTGGCGGGCACGTGGCGGGGGGAAATCTGCGCGCGTTAACGCAACGCTTCGGCGGACCCGTTGATCTTGTCCGGCAAGCCGTTGGGCGAAGGTTTTGGAGTTGCCCCGGCTTTGGGCTGCTTCTTGATTTTCGCGGTCGCGGGATCGACCGGCTTGACCTCGGGGACGGTTTCCATCGCCAGCAGATCATCGACCGTGACAAATTTGTACCCTTTGGCGAGCAACTTGTCGAAGGTGTCGGGCATCGCCTCGATGGTGGGCGCGTGGATGTCGTGCGAAAGGATGATCGAGCCCGGGCGCGTTCCGTCCAAGATGCGCTGCTCGACGACCGAAGGTCCCGGACGCTTCCAGTCCAGCGGATCCACGTCCCAAAGGATGATCTTCATGTGGAGATCATCGTGAACCCACTTGCGTTGCGCGTTGGACAGACTGCCGTAGGGCGGCCTCATCAGGTTCGGAGTCTTACCAAGGGCGGCGGCGATGGCCTCCGAGGTGCGGTTTAGTTCGGAGCGCACGGCTTCGTCGCTCATCTTCGCGAGATTGGGGTGACTCCAACTGTGGTTGGCGATCTCGTGTCCCTCGGCGACCGCGCGTTTGAGAATCTCGGGGTGGTCCTTCGCGTTCTGGCCGACGACGAAAAAGGTCACGTGCATGCCGCGCTCCTTGAGGATGTCGAGGAGGCGCGGGGTCAGTTGCGCGCTCGGGCCGTCGTCAAACGTCATGGCGATGAACTGCCCGTTGACGTGGACGCTGCTCCAGGTCGTCTGCGGAGGGCGGGGCGTGGCGGCGGGCGGCGCGGGGCTCACGGCACTGGGAACACCGGTGGTCGCGGTGCCGGGCGGGTCGATGGTCGCGGCGGGAGTCGCGGCCGGGACAACGGGGGTCGTGGTCTGCGCCCGCAGGAGGCTCGAGCCGAGGATCAGAGGAAGGAACGCGGCCAAAAGCCAGCGGCGGGCGGAGATCATGGAGAATTCGACGAGGGTAAAGTCCAGAAAAGAGCGGCGATTTGCCCGGCAAAACACCTGCCACCGGGGCGGACGCCGCTGTTTACTAGCAGATCGAGACCTTAAAGCAAGGTCAGGCTCGACGCGGTCACGTCACACCGTCTCCCTTGCGAACCGATCCAGGATTACGGCTAGCTTGCGCTCCGTTTCCGCCGGCCACAAGGCGCGCGCGGTGACAATCGCCGTGTCGAGAGCGCGGTGTTCCGGCTCCGTTGCCGCCACCGGCAAACGGGGAATCACCCGCGCCAGGATGCGCTTGGCCGTTTCGGCGTTCGCCAGCAAATGGCTGATCACCGTTTCCACGCTCACCGGAGCCTCGTCGGTTTTCCAGCAGTCGTAATCCGTGACAAACGAAATGGAAGCCATCGCCATCTCCGCCTCGCGGGCGAGTTTGGCCTCGGGCAGGTTGGTCATGCCGATCACGTGGAACCCGAGTTGTCGGTTGGCGTTGGACTCCGCGCGCGTGGAGAAGGCCGGACCGTCCATGTTGACGTAAGTGCCGCCGTTGTGAACGGTTAAACCCGATTCGACCGCCGCGTCATAGACCAGCCGCCGCAATGGAGCGCAGGTCGGCTCGGCCATGCCGATGTGCGCGACAATCCCGCCGCCGAAAAACGTGTGCTCCGCCCGCTGGCTGGTGCGGTCGAAGAACTGGTCGGGCAGGACGATGTGGCGCGGCGCGTAGCGTTCCTGGAGGCTGCCGACCGCGCCGACGCTTAGCAACCAGCGCACCCCCAGCGAGCGTAAGGCGTGGATATTGGCGCGGTGGTTGATCTCGGTGGGCAGCAGGCGGTGGCCCCGGGCGTGGCGCGGCAGGAAGAACACGTCCCGGTCCGCGAGCCGCCCGGCGAAGATCACGTCCGAGGGCCGGCCGAAGGGAGTATCGATCGCCAGTTCGCGCACTTGGGTGAGATCTTCCATTTGGTAGAGGCCGCTGCCGCCGATCACGCCGATGGCGGGGGGAAGTTCATGCCAAGGCAGGTTGTTTGTTTCCATAGGATACCAGGGGTTTGCCGGATGTTACGGGCGGGTTTTTCGGAAGATGAAATGCGGAACGGGTTGCGCTAACGAATAAAATAGACTACCATCCAACTATGGCTGCGTCGCCGGTGGCAAGGACTCGTATGCCGCGCAGGGTGTTCACTGTGGCGACTTTATTTGCCGCGACCGTCAGCCTTTCCCTTATGGGCTATTTTATCCTTGAACACTACCGCGCGTTAAAAAGCGCGTCGCAACCGGCCTCCGTCGTCAACTTGGACGACGCCAAAAACCTGCTCGAAACGGGCGATCTTCAGGAGCGGAAGTATGCTTTGATGCAGTTGGTGACCGTCGGAGCCGAGAAAACGCTCGCCGAGTGCCTGACCTCGACCGATCCCACCGTCACGCAACTCGCCGTGACCGGCTTGTGGGAGTGCTGGCTCAACGAGGAGGGCAACGAGGCCCGTGAAATCATGGAAGCCGGCGTGCTCGCCATGAACGACGGTTCGTTGGAGGAGGCGTCATCTATTTTCACGAAGTTGATGAAGCGCCACCCGCACTGGGCGGAGGCGATCAACAAGCAGGCGACCGTCCTGTACATGCAAGGGTTGCCGCGGGAAAGCATCGCGTTGTGCAAGCAGGTCGTTGCCCTCAAACCGGATCATTTTGGCGCTTGGAACGGCCTGGCGATGTGCGCGATTCAGGTTGAGGATTGGACCCTGGCGCTGGAGGCGGTGCGGGAATCTTTGCGGCTCCAGCCGAATTCCCCGTCCAATCTGCATTTGCTTAAGCTGGTGCAATCCCGTCTGATCCAGGTATGACCCCGGGAGAAGCAGGGGAAACCGCGCCCCTGGATTTGAGCGGAGAATGGATCGGACGTTATCCCGGCCATTTCGACGAAGTGGTGCGGATCAGCCATGACGGTCCTTTGGTCGAAGCCTTCAAGATCACGGGCGACGAGCACGTCCCGGCGGGTGAACTCACGTGGCAGGCCGACCTGCGGACGCTGCGTGGCAAGGGCCAGGTGGCCGAGCACGAGTTCCACAACCCGCGCTTTGTCCCGGGCCGTTTGGAGATCCTGACTCCCGAGTTGATCGTCTTCCATTGGGAAAGCGTTGGCGCGGTCGAGTACCGGAAAGACGACTGAGGGGAATAAAAATTTATCACAGAGGACACGGAGAGGGGACACAGAGGCGGAGGAGGAAAAAAAGGCAAAAGGCTTTGTTCCAGAAAAACCTATTAGTCTCTTCTCCTCCGAACCCTCCCTCTTCCTCGGTGTCCTCTGTGAACCTTCTGGAGTCTGGTTTCTGGACTTCGCCTCCCGTTGCCTTTCGCGCCACGCGTGGTAATTTGTCGGGTGGGCGCACCCGAACCGCAGTGCCCCAGCGTTTCTAACTTGTAACATGGACTCCGATAATCGCTCTCCCAAGGATGGCAAACCCCCCCGCCCCGGCACGACTGGCGGCGACCCGAATTTCAATTGGCGCTCGCTGATTCTGATTCTCATCTTCTTCTTCGTGGTTGCCGCCTATTGGTTCGCGCGCACCAACGTCGGCGGCAGTTCGGAGGAACTGCGTTACGACCAGTTTGTCCAAGCGCTCGACGAGGGCAAGATCATGAAGGACGAAAAGCACCCTCTTGACTTGGTCATTGAGGAAGGCAGCAGCACCCAAACGTTGCGCGGCTTTACGACCAAGAATCTTTCCGGCCATGGGGAGAGTCCGCAGCCGTTTCACACCACGCTGTCGCTCGATTACAACAAAAACCTCGAGCAGCAACTCTCGAAAGCCGGGTTGGTTCTTTCGAGTTTCCGCAAGGAGTCGAATGTCTTGGCGGCAACGTTGCTGAACTTCCTGCCCATCGTTTTGTTCTTCGTGGTGCTTTATTTCCTGTTCCGCCAGCAAATTCGCATGGCCGGCAAGGGGGCAATGAACTTTGGCAAGAGCAAGGCGCGCATGATGGCGCGTGACAAGAACAAGATCACCTTCAAGGACGTTGCCGGCGTGGACGAAGCCAAGGACGAGGTGCAGGAACTCGTGGAGTTCTTGCGCGATCCGAAGCGATTTCAGAAGCTGGGCGGGCGCATCCCTAAGGGCGTGCTGATGATCGGTTCCCCCGGCACGGGCAAAACCTTGCTCGCGCGGGCGATTGCCGGGGAGGCGGACGTGCCGTTCTTTTCGATCAGCGGATCGGACTTCGTCGAGATGTTCGTGGGCGTTGGCGCGAGCCGAGTGCGCGATATGTTCGAGCAGGGCCGCAAGAGCGCGCCGTGCCTGATCTTCATCGACGAAATCGACGCCGTGGGGCGTCACCGCGGCCACGGCGTCGGCGGTGGTCACGATGAGCGTGAACAGACTTTGAACGCTCTGCTCGTGGAGATGGACGGATTCGACACGCAGGAAGGCATTATCATCATCGCCGCGACCAACCGGCCTGATGTGCTCGACCCGGCGCTGCTGCGTCCGGGACGCTTTGACCGCCAGGTCACCGTGGCGCTGCCGGATGTGAAGGGCCGTGAGCAGATCCTCAAGGTTCACGCTAAAAAAGTAAAACTCGCGGAAGGTGTGGAAATGGACACCGTCGCGCGTGGCACGCCGGGTTATTCGGGCGCGGAGCTTGCCAACGTTATCAACGAGGCGGCGTTGCTCGCGGCACGTCGTGGTTTGAAGGCCATCACGCTGGCGGAGTTGGAGGAGGCGCGCGACAAAGTGCGCTGGGGCAAGGAGCGCCGGTCACTGGCCCTCAGTGAAAAGGAAAAGGAAAACACCGCGTTCCACGAGGCTGGCCACGCTTTGCTCAACGTCCTTTTGCCTTACACCGATCCCCTGCACAAGGTGACGATCATCCCGCGCGGACCTTCCCTGGGTTCGACAATGTACCTGCCGACCGAGGACAAGTACAGCGAGGGTAAAAAGGAGAAGCTCGATCGTTTGGTGGTCATCATGGGTGGACGGGTCGCGGAGGAACTCGTGTTTGGCGATGTGACCAGCGGCGCGTACGGTGACATCCGCCAAGCCACGCACATGACGCGTTCTATGGTTTGCCAGCTTGGCATGAGTGAAAAGCTGGGGATGGTGAACTACGGCGAGAATGATGAGCCGGTGTTTTTGGGTCGCGACATGGGTCGTTCGCGTGATTACAGCGAGGCTTCCGCACAGGAAATCGACCGCGAGGTTCGAAAATTGTGCGACGACGCCTACCAGAAGGCCAAGGAAATTATCACCGCCAACCGCGTGCAACTCGACGCCATCGCCAAAGCGTTGCTGGAATACGAGACGCTTAGCGGCGAGCAGGTCAACGAGTTGATCAAGTACGGCAAAATGTCGAATCCGCCCAAGATGGGCTTGGATTCACCGACGCCGATGCCGCCCCCGCCGAAGACCCCGACCAAGGAGCAGGAGGGTGGCGTGATCATCGCACCGGACTATCCGGCGGGTCTGGCCGAGGCTCCGGCGGGCGCGTGAGGTTTTGATGGATTGAATTGAATGAGGCGGCTTGATCTCAAGCCGCCTTTTTCTTTGGCTTACAGCCGTTTTCAAGACGGTTGAGCAGTCCCCAGGTGGATGGCGACCTCCGGGCGCCATGGGTTCTCCCATGCGCGCAGCGCCTCGGTTTCCCGCCCTGGGCGACCGCGCCGCGCGGGGGTATGAACGGCGCCCGGAGGTCGCCATCCACCTTTCGCCGTCCGCCGGGGCGGGCGGGAGGTCCGCGCCTCCGGGGCGGAGGTCCCACTGTGACCAAACGTCGCTCAATGCTTCTGAGAACGGTCGTAAAGGTCAGTTCTGAACATTCGTTTCGTCCTCTGGCATGCCAATTGGCTTGGCAAGCCATGAAATAACGTCCGGTGCTAATCTCCCAATATCATCCTCCCCCGCCGCGCAAAAACGTTCGATGTCCCTGAAAACCATTGACTCGCTGGCATACCTCCCAAATAGTCTGCCTCTCAATCGCGGTCTTATCTTCGCAACCCTCTCATCGAAATGGCAAAATTTGGAATCAACGGCTTTGGACGGATCGGACGCAACGTGCTGCGCGCCATGACCCAGGCGCAGGTCGAGCAAGTCACCGCCATCAACGATCTGACCGACACCAAGACTCTCTCCCACCTGCTGAAATGGGACAGCGTCCACGGCAAGTTCGACGGGGCCATCGGGTACGACGACGAGAACATCATCGTGCGCGGCCACTCCATCAAGATTCTCAAGGAACGCGATCCCGCCGCCTTGCCTTGGGGCAAGCTCGGCGTCGAGGTCGTGTGCGAATCCACCGGCTTCTTCACGAGCCGCGACAAGGCGGAGTTGCACATCAAAGGCGGCGCGAAACGCGTGCTGATCAGCGCTCCCGCCCAGAACCCCGACGCGACAATTTGCCTGGGCGTCAATGATTCCACGTACGATCCCGCGAAGCATTTCGTGGTGTCCAACGCGAGTTGCACCACCAATTGCCTCGCGCCGCTGGCGAAAGTGCTCAACGATAGCTTTGGCATCGAAGCGGGCTTCATGAGCACGATTCACAGCTACACCAACGATCAGCGCATCCTCGATCTGCCGCACGAGGACCTGCGCCGCGCCCGCGCGGCGGCGGTGAACATCGTGCCAAGCTCCACGGGTGCCGCCAAAGCCATCGGCGAGGTCATTCCCGAGTTGAAGGGCAAACTCAACGGCGGCGCTTTCCGCGTGCCCACCCCTTGCGGCTCCGTCACGGATTTCACGGCGGTGCTTACGAAGAGCGCGACCATTGAGAGTGTCAACGCGGCCTTCAAGACTGCGGCGGCCACAAGCCAGTTCCAAGGGATCCTTGAATATTCCGACGAGCCGCTGGTGCTCCAGGACATCGTGGACAACCCGCATTCGTGCATTTACGACAGCCCGCTGACGCTCACGCTGGGCGACAAGTTCGTGAAAGTCGTCGGATGGTACGACAACGAGTGGGGTTACAGCAACCGTTGCGTGGCGATGTTGGAAATGCTCTCGCGCTGAGTCGTCCCCCACCCTGCTTCCATTCGACCCATGGCCAAACGTTCGCTCCGAGACTTGGATGTCAACAATCGCGCGGTCCTCGTGCGGGTGGATTTCAACGTGCCGACCGAGGAGAAAGACGGCCGGGTGCGGATCACCGACGACACCCGGATCCAGGAGACCTTGCCAACCATCCAGTACTTGTTGGGACGCGGCGCCAAAGTGGTTTTGATGGCGCATTTCGGGCGTCCGAAAGGCAAGCCGGTGGCCAAGTATTCCCTGGAACCCGTGGCCGAGCGATTAGCGGAGTTGCTGGAGATTCCGGTTCAGTTCAGCAAGGAGTGCGTCGGCGCGGCCGTGGAGAAGCGCGTGGACCACTTGAAGCCCGGCGAGGTGATGCTCCTGGAAAACATGCGCTTCCATGAGGGCGAGGAGGGGAACGACCCCGCTTTCGCGCAGGCACTCGCACGGTTGGGCGACGTGTACGTCAACGACGCCTTCGGAGCCGCGCACCGCGCGCACGCCTCGACGGCCGGGATCGCGGGCTACGTCACCGAGTCCGCCATGGGCCTGCTCATGGAGAAGGAACTAAAATACCTCCAGGAGGAACTCGCCAACCCCGCGCGTCCCTTCCTGGTGATTCTGGGCGGCTCCAAGGTTTCCGACAAGATTGGTGTGATCAAAGCGCTGATGGAGAAAGCCGACACTTTCCTGATCGGCGGGGCCATGGCTTACACTTTCTTCAAAACGCTGGGGATCTCCATCGGCAATAGCCGCGTTGAAAACGACAAGCTCGACCTGGCCCGGGAGATTTTGGAACTCGCCAAAACCAAGGGAGTCAAGTTCCTGCTACCGGTTGACAACCTGGAGACCCAGGAAATCAAGCCCGGCGCGAACGCGCGCAACACACCGCTGCTGACGCCCGAACGCGGCATCACCGACGGCTGGGAAGCGGTCGATATCGGACCGGAGACTTTGAAGCTCTTCAAAAAGGAGGTCGCCAGCGCGAAGACCGTGTTCTGGAACGGACCCGTTGGCATTTTCGAGATTCCCGATTTTGCCAAGGGGACCGTGGGCCTCGCGGAGGCTTTGGCGGCCAACCGGGACGCGGTTACGATCATCGGCGGTGGTGATTCCGTCACCGCGGTGAAACAGGCGGGCCTGGCTGACAAGATGACTTTCATCTCGACGGGTGGTGGCGCCTCGCTGGAGTTGCTCGAAGGGAAGAACCTGCCCGGCGTGGCCGCGTTGTCCGACAACGAGCGTTAGGTTTCCATCCCCGTCCTTCCTCTACCTCTCGCCCACCGACATGCGCAAACCCATCATCGCGGCGAACTGGAAGATGAACATGACCGTCGCGGAAACGGCCAGTTACATCACGACGTTCCTGGCGGAGACCGGCGACGACACCGAGGTGGAAGTGGTGCTCATCCCGCCGTTCACGTCGCTGGCGAAGGCGTCGGAGTTGATCGGCGAGGTGTATTCGCTCAAGCTCGGCGCACAGAACATGAGCGCGCAGAAAACGGGGGCGTTCACCGGGGAGGTCAGCGCGGCGATGCTGCGGGAATTTTTCGTGCGCTACGTGGTGATCGGCCATAGCGAACGGCGGCAGCTTTTCGGCGAAACCGACAACACGATCAACGCCAAGCTGCACGCCGTGCATGAGGCGACGCTCAAACCGATTTTTTGCATCGGCGAGACCCTCGAACAACGCGACGCGCGGCCAGGTGGCGCGAAGTGCTGATGCGGCAACTGCGCGAGGTCTGGCCGGGCTGGACCACAAACACATCCAGGAAACGGTGATCGCCTACGAACCCGTCTGGGCCATCGGCACGGGCCGCAACGCGACGCCCGCGCAGGCGCAGGAAGCGCACGGTCTCATCCGCGCGGAGATTGGCGGAGATCACCGAGCCAGCGTGGCGGAGCGGATGCGGATTCAATACGGCGGCAGCGTGAAGCCATCCAACGCCGCCGAACTCCTCGCGCAGCCGGATATCGATGGCGCGCTGGTGGGCGGAGCGAGTCTCGACCCGCGTGATTTCGCCGAGATCGTCAAAGCGGCGAAAGTGGCGAAGTAGCGGGGTGTCAGCCGACTCCAAGCCGTTCTCCTATCCAAGGTAGAAGCGGGTTGTCCTGGAACGGGGCCTCCGCCCCGGGAGCGCGGGTGTACCGCCCGCAACAGGCGGGTTTCCCGCCCGTCGTGCCAAAGGTAGGGGATGATGTTCAGCCACTTTGAAAACGGCTGTATAGCACAGTCGAGAAAATAAAAACCGGCCTCCGAAGGCTAAACCTTCGAAGGCCGGTCTCAAAATCTCGACGGCTTAAAGCTTACGCCTCCTGCAAGCACATCCACCGGACGTTCCTTCTTTTGAAGGGCGCGGCGCAGCTTGCTCAAGGCGATATTCTGCAACTGGCGGATGCGCTCGCGCGTTACGCCGAACTTCTTGCCGACTTCCTCCAGCGTCTTGGGCTTGCCGCCGTCCAGGCCGAAGCGCGAGAAGATGATCTTGCGTTCCCGCTCGTCCAACACGTCCAGCAAGCCGTCCACCTCGTCGCGCAGGTTCTTGTCGCGCAGCAACTCGAAAGGCGTGAACGCATCCTCGTCACCGACGATCTCGCCGAATTCGGTCGAATCCTCGTCGCTGATCGGCGCGTCCAGACTCGCCGGGCGGATGCTGACCGTCTTCAACTGCGACACCTTGCCGGCGGCGATGCCGATTTCCTCGGCCAATTCGTCGTCGCTCGGTTCGCGGCCGAGTTCCTCGCTCATCTGGAGCGAAACGCGGCGCATCTTGCTGATCTTGTCCACCAGATGGACCGGCAAACGGATCGTCTTGCTCTGGTTGGCCAAGGCGCGCTTGATCGACTGCTTGATCCACCACGCGGCGTACGTGCTGAGCTTGCCGCCCTTGGCGGGGTCGAAACGCTCCACGGCCTTCATCAGGCCGATGTTGCCTTCGCTGATCAAGTCGAGCAGCGGCAGCCCGAGATTCGCATAATCGTGCGCGATCTTGACGACCAGGCGCAGATTGGAGCGGATCATCAGCGAACGCGCTTCCTTGTCGCCCTTCTTGATCTTGGCGGCCAAGGTGATTTCGTCCTGCGGCGTGAGCAAGGGGATCTGACCGATCTCCCGCAGGTAAATTTTGATTCCAGTATCGGAGTCTTCGACGCCCATAGTGATAAAATTAGTTAAGGTCCTAAACTAATGTCTGTCGCCAGTCGCACCGGCGGGATGATGATGCATTCTTCAACCTGTTCTACGAACTAAAGATGCGCTTTGGTTCGCTCAACCCGTAAAAAAGGGCAGAAAGGCCGGATGACAATCTCGTTACATGGAGATTGACAGCCAGCCTTTGAGGGCGTTCAAAATGGATACTGATTTATTTACGTGAGAGTAAAGCAACTTTTTGAGGCTGGCAAGAATCTTTTTACGTGGATGTTACACCCGGGGAAAGCCCTTATCCCGCCGGTGCCGCCAGCAGTCGGGAGCATGGTCATCCACGATGCCCGTGGCTTGCATCCAGGCGTAAACAATCACGGGGCCGACGAACTTGAAGCCCCGCCGCTTGAGTGCCGCCGCGATCTGTTCCGAAAGTGGGGTTTTCGCGGGAACCATCTCCCCCGTCGGTCGGATCGAGCGGATGGTCTTACCTCCCGCCAATCCCCAGATGAAGCTGGCGAAATCCTCACCCGCCCCGATCATGGCGAGGTAAGCGCGCGCGCTACCAATTGCCGCCGTGATCTTCGAGCGGGAACGGATGATCCCTGGGTTCGTCATCAGCCGCTCGACATCCGCCGCGTTGAACCGCGCCACCACCGCCGGGTCAAACCCCCGGAAAGCCTCGCGGAACGCCGCCCGTTTCCGCAGGACGATCAGCCACGACAATCCCGCCTGGAATCCGTCCAGCACCAGCTTTTCCCAAAGCGCCCGGCTGTCGTGTTCGGGGACACCCCATTCCTCGTCGTGGTACGCCCGCAACAACGGATCGTTCCGCGCCCAAGCGCACCGGTTTTGTGTGTTGGGTGTCATCTTACATTTCCCATCGGTTTCCATTGCGCATTGGTGCAGTTAAAAGTACGCGGTGGCGGTAAGGTTGCCAGTCGGGCTCCGGTTCTAGCTGCCTTTGGTTTGGACCGCGGCGACGCGTTGCGCGCAGTCCAAACCAAAGGCAGCCAAAATCAGATTAGAACCAACAGAATTACTGCATTGCTATAAACAAAGGAACCACTCCCGGGGAAATGCACGACACACCCTCTAGTCTGAGCCAACTGGCGGAGCAAACACGCGGCGGTTTGGATTTTGGTTACCTTCGGCACTTCCTCGACGCGTTTTATCGCCGCCCGGATCCCGGCGCGCTGCGGGATGAGCCTGCCAGTCTTGCGAACTTCTCATTAGAAGGAAACCTGCAAGACGCCTACTTGGCGAGTGTGGCCGAAAGCCTCGCCGCGCGCCAAGGTTGGCCCGCGCCTTTCTGGGTGTTCGGCGCGGGTCGTTACCTGCGCCGCCCCTACTTCAGCACCCAAGCCGCCTCCTTCCGCGCGACCTTGTTGCTGGAAAGTCCACCCGAGTTCCGAACGCGAAATATCTTCGTGACGGCAAACACCCTGAGCCGGGCGTGACACCGCGCGCAGTAATCGCAAATCCCCTCTGCCTTCTGCCTTCCGCCCCAACTCCTATCTTCTATCTCCTTGCCCTTCCTTCTCCTCCCCCTCCGCCTACATTCCCCGGTCAAGCGTCCGGTATTGCACCGCTTCCATCAGGTGATTCGCCTTGATTGACTCGCTCGCGTCCAGATCCGCCACCGTTCGCGCGACTTTCAGCACCCGGTCATACGCCCGGGCCGACAGGTTCAACTCGCTCGTCGCCAGCTTGAGCATCTCCGTCCCCTCGGCGTCGAGCTGGCAGAAGGCGCGGATCTGCTTTGGGGTTAGCCGCGCGTTGGTCTTTCCCGCGCGTCCTTGCTGCTGGATCTCGCGCGCCGCGATCACCCGCTCGCGGATCGAGGCGCTGGCTCTCCGCCGGCACCTGGTCGGCCAGTTGCTCGTAGCTTGATCGCCGACACCTCCACGTGCAAATCGATCCGGTCCAGCAGCGGACCGCTGATACGTTCGCGGTAACGCTGGACCTGTAGCGGACTGCAACGGCACGGCTTCTGCAATGATCCGTAGTACCCGCATGGACACGGGTTCATCGCCGCCACCAGCATGAACGCCGCCGGGAAGGTCATCGTGCCCGCCGCCCGGCTGATCGTGACTTTGCAGTCCTCCAGCGGCTGGCGCAATCCTTCCAAACTGGAGCGGCGGAACTCCGGCAGTTCGTCCAGAAAAAGCACCCCGTGATGACTCAAGCTGATCTCTCCTGGCGACGGTTGGTGCGATCCGCCCAGCAAGCCCGCGTCGGAAATCGTGGAATGGGGTGAAGTATAAGGCGGCACGCTGACGAGCGCGCAATTCGCATTGAGCCGTCCGGCGACCGAGTGGATCTTGGTGGTTTCCAGCGCCTCCTCCAAAGTCAGCGGCGGCATGATGCCGGGAATCCGCTTGGCCATCATGCTCTTGCCCGAACCGGGCGGACCGATCATGAGGACGTTGTGCGCGCCCGCCACGGCGACCTCGATGGCGCGCTTGACGTGCGGCTGCCCTTTGACCTCCGAGAAATCGGCCTCGCAGGTCCGGTGCGACGTCGAAAAGCTGGCGGACGTCCACGCGCACCGGCTGCAAGACCGGGCGCCTTGGGTCCGCCGCGCAAAAATTCGACCACCTCGCGCAGGTTGCGCACGCCGTACACGTCGATCCCCTCGACCATGGCGGCCTCGCGCGCGTTGGCTTCCGGCACGAACAACCGCCGCTTGCCCTGCTTTCTGACCGCGAGCGCGATGGGCAGCGCGCCGCGCACCGGACGGACCGCGCCGGTAAGCGCGAGTTCGCCGACGAGCAGCAATCCTCCGTCCCGCTGAGGTCGATTTCCTCCTCGGCCGCCACGAGGGCGATGGCGATGGGCAGATCGAAGCTCGGGCCCGCTTTTTTGATGTCGGCGGGCGCGAGATTGATCGTGGTCCGGCCGTTCGGCCAGCGGTAGCCACTGTTGTTGACGGCGGTGGTCACCCGGTCTCGGCTCTCCTTCACCGCCACATCCGGCAGTCCGACCACCACCACGACCTCGTTGCCCCCGGCGGTGTTGACCTCGACTTCGACCTCGTAGGCGTCCACGCCGAGCACCGCCGCGGAATAAATCTTTGCCAGCATCAAGGCACCATGGGGTAACCCCATGGACTTCCAACAAGATTTAATCCTCCGATCACACCGAATTCTCCCCTCTTCTTCTTAATCCCTCTGAATCTGAGTTAATCTGTGGACCCGATTAGTCGAACTGCCTCCGAAAGGCGGCGAGTTCCTCCCGCAATTCCACGATGCTGCGCTCGGCGGCTTCCAAACGGCTCATCAACTCCCCGGTCGAAGGTGCGGCGACCCTCGCCACGCCGACTTCTGGCACAACATCCGCCGGCTCGCCGGAGAAAAGCTGCGCGTAACGGCGTTCCTTCTGACCCGGGCGCGCCGCGAGCAACCGCACCAGCGGATCATCCCCGCCCGCCAGACCTTCCAGCGTGGCCTCGACCTCCGCCGCCGACGCGAAGGGTGCCAGCCGCTCGGCCCGCGCGCGCAACTCGCCCGCCGTCTGCGGCCCGCGTAGCAGCAGCACGCACAACAGCGCGTACTCCCGGGGGTTGAAGTTGAAAATCTCGGCGAAGTTGTGCCGGTACTTCTGCACGCGCGACCCCCCGCCGAAAACCACCGTCGCGAGCTTCTTCTTCGAACCGTAAAACTTCGAGCGCCTCCTCGATCTCCCGTTCGCCCAGGCTCATCACGGGGTCGCGCGCGGTCGTCTGATTGCACGCGGCAGTCAGCGAATGCAGGCTCAGCGGGTAGTTCTCCGGCGTGGTGCGCTCTTTCTCCAGCAAGCAGCCGAGGATGCGCGTCTCGACCGGTGTCAACGGAGGGAAGTTCATCAGAGGCGAATTTCGAGGTCGAACTGCTCCTTGATGGTCAGCAAAGCTTCCGCATTGCCCTTGGCGTCGTCCACAGGATGATGCGTGTGGCTGGTTTTACGAAGGTGTTTGAAGCTCTTGAAGGTGTCGCGCACGACGCCCTTGTAGAGCGAACCCAGGTTGGTGGACGAAAAACCAAACGGGTTCTCGCCCGTGAAATGGTGGAAGTACCAGTTGATGAACTGCCAGTCGAAGCCGTTGTTGTCCGAGATAAAGAAGGGGCGCGACCTCGCAATGTTCCGCCAGCCAGCCGGCGAACTGGCGCATAACCGTTTCCGCCTCGGCAAACCCCAGCGTCTGCTCGCGGGTGAAGCCGCTGACCGCGAGCGCCCCGGGCACCCAGCGTTCCGAGATCGGACGAAGCTGGCCGTAAAATGACTTGGCGAGCCCCGGCTCCACGAGCACCGCGCCGAAACTGATCATCGAGTAATCACCCGGGATCGGCCCGTCGGCTTCGACATCGACCATGATGTAGCTCATTGCGGGTTGGGGGTGGCGGGTCTTGCGGCATCCGCCTTGGGTGACGCGTCGGGCGGAGGATTGGCGGCGGGCGCGGGCGTCGGGATCGGGGTGGCGTCGGGAGAAACGTTGGAGGGAGCCGGACCGCCCCGGGGCACTTTGACGTTGCTCTTTGGATCGGGCGGGGCTTCCGGGGTTTGCCGGGGAACCAAGCCGGGATTGACGGTGTCGCCCGGGGCTTCCGGAGGTCGCTGATCAAACGGTGTCACCCTTTTGTGTGATGGCGTAGAGCTTCTCGGCGAAATCGAGCGGGACGTGGACGCAGCCGTGCGAACTCGGTTTGCCGGGGTTGTTACCACCGTGGATCGCCATGCCGTCCCAGGTGAGCCGCTCCATGAACGGCATGGAAGCCTCGTGATACGTCTCGGAGTGGTACGTCTCGTTTTTGGTCAAAATCGTGTAAGTGCCGGGCGCGGTCGGATGACTCTTGATGCCGGTACTGACGGCGCTGCGCCCGATCTGCTTGCCGTTGCGATAAACGTACAGGGTTTGGTTGGTGAGATCCACGATGATGCCCACGGGTCCGTCGGGGGAGGCCTCGGGGTTCCAGATGTATTGGTTCGGCTTAAGGTCAGCGGCGTCCGGCGGTTGCTGGACGCCTTTTTCAATCGCGAAGACGGAGAGCGCCGGGATGGCGAGAAGGAGAATGACGGCAAGTCGGGCGGTGGCGGGCTTTTTCATGGGGCGGTGTTATTGTAACTGTCGTTCATGTCGAGAAGCTTCATAATGAGACCTCATACGTATTCCCTAGTACTACTCCGTTAGAGTTTCATGCAGTATAAAATGACAGCAGTAGGGGCAGTCCGGCCTGGCCGCAGGGGCCAGCAGGCGTTGGAGAGCGCGGCGGATGGAGGGCAGCGTGATCACCGGCCGGGTTGGTGGGCGCGGCTTTTTTTTCGTGCGCTGCTGGCGGGCGGCGCTTTGGCAGGGGCTGCCTGCTTTTGTTTGGCGCGGAGTTGTTCGAGTGCCAGGAAGCCGAAGGCGAGCATGACCAAGGCGGCGTGGTGGTGGAAGCCCCGCCAGCTTCGGCCCTCGAAGTGGTCCAGGCCCAGTTCCTCCTTCATCTGTTGGTAGCCCTGCTCGATCTTCCAACGCTCTCGCCACAGCCGCACCGCCTGGAGCCGGGAGGTGCCGGGGGGCAGGTTGCTAAAGGCGAACTTGATGGTGCCATCGGGTTGCTCCTCAATGAGCAGCCAGAGCGCGGCTTCGTGGGCGCACTCACCCGTGGCCCAGCCGTGGGCGGGCCACACGCGCAGCCAGGCAAAGCGTCCCGCCATTGGCCCCTTGGTGCCCTCACGCCAGGTGACTTTGCGTAGCGGTGTACGCGCGGCCACCTCGCGCAGACTCAAAGGCCGCGGGCTGCCAGCTTCCAGGCGGTGGTGAAGGCGGGGCCGGGCGCGGCGGCTCGGACCTGGTGCCTGCCAGCGCGGCTCTTCCAAGAAGACGACCATCCCTCCAGTCACGCCGAGCACGTAGTGCATGCCCCGCTCGGCCAAGCCGGTACGCAGGGGGCCGCTGACCCCGTAGCCGCTATCGCCCACCACGACCCGGCCCGGCAGCACGTTCTCGGCGCGCACCGTGTCGAGCAACTCCAGGGCGATCTCCCCCTTGGAGAGCGTGCGTCGCTCGGGCTCGGGCACACCGGCTTGGTCGAGCCGCTCCGGGGCTGACAGCCAGACTTCCGGCAGGAACAGGCGCAAGCCCAGGGGCACGTGCCCGGCTTGGCCGACGTAGTGCAAGGAGACGGCGGCCTGGCAGTTGGCCTTCTTGCCGAGTGCTCCACAGTACTGGCGCTGCACGCCACCGAATGAACTCCCGCTTTGGGGAAGGTCGTGTCATCGAGCACGAAAACCCCGGCCGGATCGGCAAAGGAGCCGGCCATCAAAGCGCGGTAGCGCTCGCTCACCGCCCGCTCCTCCCAGGCGCTCGCGCTGACGAACTGCTGCAAGGCCTGGTCGGGGTCTTTGGTGCCCGCGAGAACACCGGGCAAGGTGACGCGGCGGCTCAAGGGCTCGATGTCTTGCGCTCGCCGTCCTGGAGCAGCCCTGCCAGGTATACTCCGCACCAGGCGCGCTGGCGGGGATGGTGGAAGTCGGGCGCAAAGTGGGCGGCATACTCCTGCAGGCGCGCGACACGCCGGCATCTAGCTCAGGGGTAAAGGTGCGGTTCATCGCGAGGCGCGATGATACGCTCATCCTTGCCAAAACTCTAACGGAG
>CAWCJJ010000025.1:0-26507 GCA_963795895.1 uncultured bacterium | reverse complement strand
TGTAACCGGGTGCCGCCATGGAAATCATCATCCAACCCGACGCGGATGCCGCCAGCGAGGTCGCGGCGCGGCTCTTCATCCGGCAAGTGCGCGAGAAGCCGGCCTCCGTGCTCGGGCTGGCGACGGGCGGCACGCCGCTGCGGCTCTACGGGCCGCTGGTCGAGCGCGCACCGCGAGCAGGGGCTGGACTTCAGCCGCGTCACCAGCTTTCAACCTCGACGAATATGTCGGCCTCGGGCCGGAGCATCCGCATCCTACGCATGCTTCATGCGGGAGCACCTGTTCTCGCACCTCAACTTGCCCGCGGCGGATCGCCATCTCCCCGATGGGCTTGCGGCTGGACATTCCGGCGCATTGCGCGGCTTACGAGCAGCCGGATTCGCGACGCGGGCGGCATCGACCTGCAACTGCTCGGTCTCGGCTCGGACGGCCACCTGGGGTTTAACGAACCGGGTTCCTCGCTGGCCTCGCGCACGCGCATCAAGACGCTGACCCGAGGACCCGCCGGGACAACGCGCGTTTTTTCCGGCGGGCGAGCAGGTGCCGCGCCACGTCATCACGATGGGTTTGGGCACCATCATGGACAGCCGCGCCTGCGTGCTGCTGGCCTTCGGCCGCGGCGAAGGCCGAAGCGGTCCGCCTGACGGTCGAGGGCCCGTGACGGCGTCGGTGCCGGCCTCGCTGCTGCAATTTCATCCCGCGCGCGAAGATCATCCTCGACGAGGACGCCGCGTCGCTGCTGGAACGGGCGCGCTACTACCGTTGGGTGTACGAGAACAAACCGTCTTGGCAGACCGATCTCAACCGGGGATTGCCCCGCCAACCAAAACGTCTAACCTCACCGCATGAAACTTCCGCGCGGTGGTCCGGTGTTGGGACTGCTGCTCTGCTTCACCGCCCTCACCCCGGCCCGCGCGCAGACCAACGACAGCTTTGCCGGACGCCTGGCGCTGCACGGCACCGCCACCGCCGCGGTTTCCAACAACGGGCGCGCCACCCGCGAGGCCGGCGAGCCCAACCACGCCAGCGCCGGGGGTTCCCGCTCCCTGGTGGACCTGGACCGCGCCCGCCACGGGGTTGGTCAACTTTAGCGCGTACGCGGGCGGCGCGACGCCGGCCAACGTGTCCAACGCGAACCCCATGCCGACGCGCGCTCTGGCGGTTTACACCGGTGACGCGCTCGCCAACCTGACCGAACTCGCCAGCGCCAGCGCGCCGGTTCAGTCCTTCGGACAGACCAGCCCGCTCTCCAATCCGCCGACCTTCCTTCAACGTTCCCGTCGTCGCGGGCGCCACTTACCAGATCGCCGTGGACGCGCCCGCGTCCTCCACCTACCCGCCGGACGATGGCACGGTGGTCCTGTCCATCAACCAGGCGCCGGTCATCTACTCGACGGCGGGCGCGGCCGGCATGGTGGGCAATCCGTTCACCTACTCATCTGCGAGCAACAACCCGATCACTTACGGCGCGACCAACCTGCCGCCGGGCCTGAACGCAGTCACACTGGTGACATTACCGGCGTGCCGCAAACCGCCGGGAGCTACGCCATCGGCCTCACCGCCACCAACCCCGGCGGCGCGGCTGCGGCGACCTTACTCTCACTGTCACGGCCCCACCCGCCATCGCGCCCGCCGCAGCCACCGCCCCCATTGTCACCAGCGGCGCGACGGTCGGCGGCACGGTCGGGGTGGGCGTTTAGTTACTCCCTTGCCGCCAGCGGCAACCCCTCGGGCTACACCGCGGAGAATCTGCCGAACGGTCTGAGCCTCAACCCAAACTCGGGCCTGATCGCCGGCACGCCCGCGGCGGCGGGCGATTTCACCGTGCCCGTTTCCGCCGTGAATCCCGCCGGTGCGGGCACGGCGAGCGTGGTCATCCGCGTGGCCGCGGGTCAACACCCGCCGGTCATCACCAGCGCCCTGGCGGCCACCGGCGTGATCGGCTCCTCGTTCTACTACAACATTTCCACCGACCACCCGGGTGGCTTCAACCCGCCGACCAGCTACGGCGCTCCTCCCAACCTGCCGCCGGGACTCGGGTTCGACCCGGCCGACGGGCTACCTGGCGCGGCACGCCCACGACCGCCGGGGTGTAACGTCCCGCTCGCCGCGACCAACTCCGCCGACACCGCCCGCGCGGTCGTCACCATCACGATCATCCCGCCGGCCCGGCGGTGCCCCGCTGGCCGCGCCGCCGCAACTCGACAGCGCGCCACCGCCACGGCGGCGTTTGGCGCGGTGTTTTCCTACCTGCACGGCCGGCAACGCGCCCGCCACCTTCACCGCGAGCGGTCTGCCGCCGGGTTTGAGCCTCGATCCGCAAAACGGTTACGTGACCGGCATACCCCTCGCCACGGGTGTTTACCAAGTGCCCGTCACCGCCTCCAACGCCTACGGCGTTTCCAGCGCGGTCCTGACCCTCACGTCACGGCGGCCGGCGTGGTCGCCGTCGCCGACGACGCGCCGCCGGTGGTCACCAGCGCGGCGGAGGTCGGCGGCAACGCGGGCGGTTTTCTCCCGACCAGGTCTGGCATTTCCAGCGACCCCTACTCTTACAACAAGGATTCGGCCGTCGTCGGTGTCGCCAACCTGCCACCGGGTTTGGGTTTCGACCCGAACAATCGACTGATCACGGGCTACCCCGCCGCGCCGGGCACTTACGCCGTCCGGATCTCGCGTCCTGTTCCCAGCAGCTTGTACTCGTACCCACCGCAATATCTCACCGGAACGGCCGTGGTAACCTTTGTGATCAACCCGCCCGCGTCATCGCCGCCGCCCGCGCCCGCGATCCCGGTCTTCACCTGCGCGGCTTCGGCCGCCGGGACGGTGGGGCGCGCGCTCCCCGGTTTCACCGTCGCCGCCACGGATAATCCGGCGAGGCTACGCCGCGAGCGGGTTGCCGCCCGGGCTGATTTTTGACGCCCCAACCCACACGCTTTACGGAACCCCGACGACGGCGGGCACCTTCCAGACGAATTTCACCGCGACCAACGGCGCCGGTGCCGGGAGCGCGGTGGTGACTTTCCTGATCGCCGCCACCCCGGCCCCACACGCCGCGCCGGTGATCACGAGCGCGGCCACCGCCGCGGCGTGGTCGGCGTGTCCTTTTCGTACTCCATCTACGCGAATAACTCACCCGCGAGCTACGCTGTCGGTAACTCTTCCCCCCGGTTTGAGCTTGAACACGGCCACCGGCTTGATCAGCGGCACGCCCACCGCCGCCGCATCTACACGACGCCGTTTTCCGCCACCAACGCCGGGGGCGCGGCCAACGCGACGCTGACCTTCACGCTCGCCGCCGGACCCGCCGCGCCGTTCATCGGCAGCGACGCGACCGCTCGGGGCGTGGTCGGCGTGTCCTTTTCCTACTACATCGGGGCCAGCGGGTCGCCGACGGGTCACACCGCCGCCGACCTGCCGCCCGGTCTGTCGCTCGCGTCAACCGGAGGCTCCATCAGCGGCACCCCGACGACCGCCGGGGTGTACGCCGTGGCCGTCACCGCCGCCAACGCCGCCGGCGCGGCCAACGCCACCCTGACTTTCACCATCGCCGCAGGGTCCGCCGCGCCCGGCTTTCGGGCAACGCCGCGGCCGACGGGACGGTGGGCGTCGGTTTCAGCACAACATCCTGGCCACCAACCCGCCCGCCACTTACACCGTTGGCGGGTTGCCCGGGGTCTGAGCCTGAACGACCGCGACCGGGGCCGATCACGGCGCGCCCACGCGGCGGGGTTTACCCGGTGCCGATTCGGCCGCCAATGCCGGGGGCAGCGCAGGCACCGACGCTCACGATCACGGCCGCGCGCCTCCCGCCGCCTTGCCGTGATCTGTGAGCGCGGCCTCCGCCGCCGGTGGTGGAACCCCTTTTCGGCTTCACGATCGCCGCCGAGAACTCGCCCACGGGCTACGACCTTGGCGCCGGCACCCGCCCGGCCTGAGTTTAATCCTGCCTCCGGCGCGCTCTCCGGCACACCCGCGTCGCCGGGACCACACTCCCCAGTCAGCGCGACGAACTCCGCCGGCACGGGGCGGGGATCCGTCGCGCTGCGTCATCCTGGCGGGGCCGGTTGACCGGCGGTGATCACGTCCGCCGCCGGACTGAACGCCTACGCGGCGAAGCCCTTCAATTACGCGCTCACCGGCGAGCAACGCGCCCGGAGTTTCCGCGCGCGGCCTGCCCCCGGGGCTTGCGTCGATCCCTCCACCGGTTTGATCACCGGCACGCCCGCCGCCACCGGCACCTTCCAGGCGCAAATCGGCGCCGCGAACGCCGCCGGCGCGGGTGTTCGCGGATACTGACGTTGAGAATTGCCTCGTACGCCGACCCGGTTGCTCAAGTGCCTCGCCGCCGGCGGTGTCAGGGACGGCTTTCAGCTACGCGGCCACGGTCCGTCGGGCGCCTTATCCCTACGCCATCAGTGGTCTGCCCCCCGGCCTGGTTTCAGTTCCTCCACCGGCGGATCACCGGCACGCCCACCGCCACGGGCCCGTACATCGCAAGCCTCACCGTTTACACCTGACGCGGCATCGCGTCCGGCCCGGTTGACCATCTCCATCGCGGCGGCGGCCGCCGCGGCGCCGGTGTTGTCGAGCAACGCGGGTGCGTCGGCTACACCGGCGAACCTTTCTATGACGCAGGTCGCCGCCACCGACGAATCCGACCACCTGCGCGGTTCGCCGATTTGCCGCCCGGGCTGACCTTCGACCCGGCGCGGCGGGTGATCTCCAGGCACGCCGACCGTGGCGGGCAACTTCAACGTGATGGTATCCGCCGCCAACTCCGCTGGTTCGAGCGGTGACACTTTGACCCTGGCCGTCAGACCCGGCGCGTACACCGCGGTTCGGCAGCGCCGCCGCGGCTGGCGGCACGGCGGCGCGGCTTTTGGCGCGCCATCGGCCTTAACCCGAACATTCCTTCTACAATCTCACCGCCGCCAACCTGCCGATCGGTCTGAGCCTCGACAACTACCGAGGGGTAATCTCCGGCATGCCGACGGTCGCGGGCACCTTCGTGGTCCCGCTGTCGGTTTCGGTAGGGTTCGAACGTGGCGACCCGCCGCCTGAACCATTGTGATCGACGGCGCGCCGACCTTCGCCCCGGTGTCCGACGACGCCCGCGCGGTGACGGGCACGGTGGGCGCGCCGTTTGCCCGCCCGCTGACGGCCCTTAACCCGCCCGCTTCGTTCATGGTGGCGAAACTGCCCGCCGGGCTGGGCTTCGACGCGGGCGCCAACGCCATCACCGGCGTTCCCGGCGCGGCGGGCACCTTCACCTGCCGGTCACCGCGACCAACGCCGCCGGAACCACCAACGCCACGCTGACGCTGGTCATCGCCGCCGGACCGGTCGCCGCGCCGGTGTCTGAACGCCAACAGCCTGGCGGTGGTGATGACCTGGTGGTTCCGGGGCGGTTTTGCCAGGTCCAGGCGAACCAACCGCCGTACACCCTTTCCGCAACCGGCCTGCCGCCGGGCCTGAGCCTGGACCCGGCCGATGGCAACATCGCCGGCGTCGCGACGCACGGCGGGCGTTTACGCGGCGGCGGTCGACCGCCTCGAACGCCGCCGGCACCCGCGGCGCGGTGATTACCTTCACCGTGAGCGCTGGCGGTGCGCCGACGTTTTCCTCGGTCGCGGCCAACTTGGTCGGCGAGCGTGGACGATCCGTTCAGCCGGTATGTTTCAAGCAACTACTCACTCGCCCGCGCCACCTACGCCGCCAGCGGACTGCCGCCTGGTTGCACCTGAACGCCGGCAGCGGGGAGATTTTCGGACCGGCGGCGGGGGGCGTTTACACCGCCACCTTCACCGTGGCGAATGCCCTCGGCTCCGATCAGGCCATGGCGGTGTTTGTCATCGCGGGCGCGGGGGCGGCGCCGGTGTTCGCCAACGACTGCGCGGCGTTGGCCGGCGGCGTGGGCGGCTTGTTCAACTGTTCGTTTGATCCCGCGAACACTACGGATTGCGCCGCGAGCGGACTGCCTCCGGGGTTGAGCTACCGTTATTCCCGGGGTTACAGCCTTACCATCCAAGGCACGCCCGCGACCGCCGGGGTCCTTCCGGTGACCCTCACCGCCAGCAACGCCGCGGCAGCGCCAGCGAGGTGGTCACCATCACCGTCAACGCGGCCAGCCTGGCGCCACCGGTGATCACCAGCGCCGCCGGCGCGGGCGGTTCCGTTGGAGCGGCGTTCGGTTATACCATTGGCGCGACCAACTCCCCGGCGGGTTATGGCGCGAGCGGTTTGCCGGCCGGGTTGCAAATCAATCCTGCCATGGGCTTCATCTCCGGGTTCCCAACGCCGCCGGAACCTATCCCGTCGCGCTCACCGCCACGAACGCGGGCGGGTCGGCCACCGCGGTGGTCACGCTGCAAATTGTGAACGCGGTCGCGCCTCCTCCTCCTTCCCTTCCGCTTATCAACAGCCCCGCCGCGGCCGCTTATTCGGATGCCTCCGCGAATGGCTACGCGTACTATTTCGACGCGCAAGCCGGTTTGTTCAGCTACACGATCTCGGCTGCCAACGGCCCGACCAGCTTCGGCGCGGGCACTTTGCCGCCGGGGTTGAGCTTCAATCCGGTCACCGGGGTAATCTCCGGCAAACCGCGGGTGGCGGGGAGTTTTCTGATCCCCATTTCCGCGACCAACGCGGCGGGGACGGCCGAAGCCACCCTGACCGTCATCGCTCCCGACAGCGCCCCGGTGATCCAAGCCGGACTCGGTCGCCGCCGGCTCCGTTGGCCGGAGCTTTTACTACAACATCGACACCGACGAGAATGACGACGAGTATATCTACTATGGCGAGCCGGCGGCGGACGCGCCCGCGTACACGGCGGCGGGGTTGCCGCCGGGTCTGAGCCTGAACGCCGCGAACGGGCGGATCAGGGGCGCGCCCTCGGTGGCGGGCAATTTCCCCGTTACTTTGACGGCCTCCAACCGCGCGGGGAGCAGCGTGGCGGTGGTCACTTTCGCCATCGCGGCGACACCGCCCGCGGTGGACGTTGCGCCCGCGGCGCTTTCCGGCAGCGCCACGGCCATCGGGTTTGTCAACGCGCCCCTGAACTTCTACCTTTCCGGCTCGGGCGCGACGTACTCCGCGAGCGGTTTGCCCGCCGGCCTGAGCCTCGATCCGGCCTCGGGTAAGATCAGCGGGACCACGGGCGCCGCCGGGAACTACCCCGTGACAGTGGGCGCGGCCAACGCCGCCGGTTCGGTCCCGGGCGGGTGCTGACTATCCTGATCCTGCCCGCCCGGACGCGCCGATTCTCACGAGCGGCGCGGGCGCGGGCGCGACGGTGGGTACGACCCTTTGGGTATTCGCTTTCCGCGCAATCAAGCGACTTCACGGTCGCGCCGACCAGTTACGGCGTGGACAACCTGCGCCGGGTCTGAGCGTTAATCCAACCAGCGGGCGCATCAGCGGCACGCCGACACAGGCGGGCATTATAGCGTGCCGGTGTCCGCGACCAACGCCGGCGGGACCAGCCGTGCGACGCTGGCGCTGACGGTCTCGCCCAGCCGTCGCGGGGTCCGCGTGACGCCGCCACCGCGCCGGTATTCGCGGGGCCGGCGGGAATGGCGGGCTCTTGGGTTCCCGTTTCGTGTATTCGCCGTGGTACCCGGGATCGCAGGGGTCCACGCCGGACGGCGCGTTGCCGGGCGGGATTGGCTTTGATCCGGCGTCGGGCGCGCTGTCGGGGTATCCCGCGGCGGCTGGTGGCTACGATGTGCCGTTGTCCGCCACGAACGCCGGGGGCGCGGGCCACGCGGTGTTGAACTGGCGCTTCGTCACGCCGGAGCTTTCGTTCCGCGCGTCGCGGTCCAACCCGTGGGCGCCGACGTGCCGCTGGGCGGGGGCGTCGCGCTGGTCGTCGGCGCGGCGGGCGCGCCGGTGCCGGTTTACCAGTGGACCCGCGACGGCCTAACGATTCCCAGCGCGACCGGCCCAGAACTGGACCTGGCGAACGCGCGGCCCGCCGACGGGGGGGTTTATCGGGTGAACGTTGCACAACTCATCCGGCGCGGTGATGAGCAAGGCGGTGGTGATCCGGTAATCCAGACGTACACCGGCTGGCGGAACGCGAACTTCACGGCGCAGGAGATCGCCGCCGGTTTGGCCGCCGGGAACTACGATTACAACGGCGATGGTGTGCCGAACCTGTTGGAGTACGCCCTCGGTCGAGACCCGCGCGCCGGCAACGGCGGAAGTGGGGGCGCATCGTTGCCGTCGGTGTCGCTAACGCCGGGCGGCGCGTTGCAAATCCAGTTCAACCGCGACGGTGGCAAAACGGAGTTGGCGTACACGGTGGAAGTGTCGTCGGATTTGCAAACGTGGACGGCGGTTGCCGCGAGCACGGCGGGCGGCGCGACAGCCAACCTGGGCGGCGCGGGCACGATCACGGAGAGTTCGCTGGGAGGCGGGGTGATGTCCGTGGTGGTGCGGGGACGGGCAGGGGACGGGCTCGGGTGGATTGCGGTTCGCCCGCCTGCGGGTGACGGTTCCGTGAACCTCCGCCCGCTGCGCAGCGGCTTTGGAGTGCGCCGCGACACGTCGCCGCTTTTTGCCTTTCAGCGACGTGTCGCGTCGTTCCCCTTCGGCGAAGCCGACCATCGATCGAGCCGGCTGCGCCGGATTGTCAGGACGCGACGTGTCGCGGTTGGACCCGGCTGAGCCGTGTGAAGCGGCGACGTGTCGCCGCACTCCAAAGCCGCTGCGCGGCGGGCGGAAAACGCGCGGTCCACCGTTTCCTTGTGGCGAAAACCGGCGTAAACTGAACCGCCGCAACCCGCGGTCGATCCCTCTCGCAACCACCCAACCTCATGAAAACCACCGGCAACACCATCCTCATCACCGGCGGCGGCTCCGGCATCGGCCGCGGCCTCGCGGAAGCGTTCCACGCCCTGGGCAACCAGGTCATCATCTCCGGCCGCGGCCAAAAGACGCTCGACGAAACCACCGCCGCCAATCCCGGCATGGAGTCGCTGACCGTGGACATGACCGACCCCGCCGGCATCCGCGTCGTTCGCGGCGCGGCTGGCGGCGGAGTTCCCGTCGTTAAACGTCCTCATCAACAACGCCGGCATCATGCGGACGGAAAACCTGCTCGACTCGCCCGCGAACTGGCCGACGCGGAGGCGACCATCACGACGAACCTGCTGGGGCCCATCCGGCTGACGGCCGCGCTGCTGCCGCTTGCTGCGAGGCAAGCCACGCGCGGCGGTGATGAACGTTTCCTCGGGCTGGCGTTCGTGCCGCTGGCATGACGCCGACCTATTGCGCGACGAAGGCGGCGCTGCATTCCTACACGGAATCACTGCGTTACCAACTCAAGGGACGGCGGTGGAAGTGCTCGAACTGATCCCGCCCTACGTGCAGACCACGCTGACGGGCGAGCATCAGGCCAACGATCCGCGGGCGATGCCGCTGGAGGCGTTTATCGCGGAGGTCATGGAAATCCTCAAGACGGACCCCGTTCCGCGCGGCGAGATTTGCGTGGGCAACGTGTACCCGTTGCGTTTCGCCGCCGACGAGGGCCCCGAAAAATACGCGCGGACTTTTCAGGGCTTTAACGACGCCATGTCGGCGGCCGCGGCGCATTAAGAATAAGAATTTATCACAGAGGGCACGGAGAGGGGACACAGAGAACCCAGAGGAAGAAAAAGGCGGGGTCCGGAGGAGAGAAGACTGGCGAGTCGGTTCTGGAACCAAAGCCTTTTGCCTTTCTCTGCCTCCTCTTCCTCTGTGTCTGCCTCTCCGTGTTCTCTGTGCTAAATTCTTCATCCCCTATTGCCCGCTAACGGGAACCGGCTCCAGCGCGGGGTAGTCGATGTAACCCTTCGCGCCCGACCCGTAAAACGTCGCCGGGTCCGCCTCGTTCAAGGGCGCGCGGTCGCGAAACGCCAGGGCAAATCCGGGTTCGCGATGAACGGGACGCCGAACGCCACCGCGTCCGCCTCGCCCGCTGCCAGCACCGCCTCGCCCGTCTCGTAGGTAAACTTCTCGTTCGCCACGTACACCCCGCCGAACGCCTGCTTGAGTTGCGGCCCGATCCGGCCCGGCCCCAGGTGTTCGCGCGCGCAGATGAACGCGATCCCGCGCCGCCCAAGTTCCGACGCCACGTAGCCGAAGGTCGCCAGCGGGTCGGCGTCGCCCATGCCGTGGGCGTCGCCGCGCGGGGCCAGGTGCATGCCCACGCGATCCTTGCCCCAGACGGCGATGCACGCGTCGGTGACTTCCAGCATGAGGCGGGCGCGGTTCTCAATCGGGCCGCCGTATTCATCGGTGCGCTGGTTGGTGCTGCTCTGCAGAAACTGGTCGAGCAGGTAGCCGTTCGCGCCGTGGATTTCCACGCCGTCGAACCCGGCGGCCAGCGCGTTTTCCGCCCCTTGGCGGTACGCCGCGACGATGCCGGGATTTCCTCGGTGTCCAGCGCGCGGGGCGTGACGAACGGCTTTTCCGGGCGGATCAGACTGACGTGTCCGCCGGGCGCGATGGCGCTGGGGGCGACGGGCAGTTCGCCGTTGAGGAACACGGGTCGGAGACGCGTCCGACGTGCCAGAGTTGGAGGAACATGCGGGCGCCGCGTCCGTGGACGGCCTTGGTGACAGCCTTCCACCCCTCGATCTGCTCGGGCGACCAGATGCCGGGCGTGTTGGCGTAGCCGACCCCCATCGGGGTCACGGCGGTGGCTTCGCTGAGGATCAGGCCGGCGCCGGCGCGCTGGACGTAGTATTCCAGCATCAGGGCGTTGGGGATGCGGCGGTCCACGGCGCGGCTCCGGGTGAGCGGGGCCATGAAGACGCGGTTTGGCAGCGGCAGGTCGCCGACGGTGATGGGGTCGAGCAGGGTGGGCATTCTGAGGAAGGTAGAAGGTGGAATTAAGAATTTATCACAGAGGACACGGAGAGGCAGACACAGAGAACACAGAGGAAGAAAAAGGCAAAAAGCTTTGTTCCAGAACTGACTCGCCAGTCTCTCCTTCCGAACCCTCCTTCTTCCTTTGTGTTCTCTGTGTCCCTCTCCGTGTCCTCTGTGGTCCTTCTGGTTTTTTCATCGGTCGTGGATCATTCGCGCAAACAGTTCGGCGGCGTATTCCTCCCAGGTTTTGACGGGCGCGCCGCGGCTTCCGCCGACAGACGCTGGCGCACGTCCGACGAACCCGCCAAGGACGATCATCGCATCCGCCAGCGCGCGTGCATCGCCGCACGTCCACCGGTCAAACAACCGCCGCCCGCCGCCATTCGGCCATCGCGCCGAAATTCGCGCACACGCACGGCCGCCCAAACCACAAACTTTCCAGGATCGGCAGCCCGAATCCTTCCATCTCGGAGGGATACACGGTGAAATCGCACGTTTCGTAAAAAACACGCAACGCGCTGTAATCGGCCCGCTCGATCCACTGGATTTTCCCGGGATGCCGCGCCATCGCCTCGTGGATCGCCGCCGGAAAGTTGTCCGGCCCGGACGCGACGCGCCGGCCAGCAGCAACTCGATTCCGCAGGTCGGGCCGGGCGGCGGCCGCGAGTTCGTAAGCCGCCAGCAATGCCCGCTGGTTCTTGCGCGCGCCCACCGTCGAGACGCTCAGGATCCGCACCGCGTGCCGGATCAGCCGACGGCAAACCGTCACCGCGAACATCCGCGCGAACGTGTCGCCTGCCGGGTTCGCACACGCTGAGACCGGCGGACGCGGGAAACCGCGCGGGATCGACGAATTCCTCCCACTCGCGCGGAACGCCCAGTGCGGACACCGGCAGTACCAGGTCCGCCCCGCTGAACCCGCGCATGTAATCGGCGTGTCGCACCGGTTCGCCGGGCGCGGCAAGCCACGGGCGCGTTGAAGGGTATCGCGTCGTGAAAAATCACCGCCACCCGCCAGCGCCAGCGGTGAGCGTACGCCACCAGGCGGGCGGCTTCCTCCTTGCCGTGCATGATTTCGGGCAGCAACACCCACGCCTCGGTGGAGGTGTCCGCGTAACGCGGGATCTCGTGCAGCGCGGGATTGCCGGCGGACGGGCCGTTCGCAAGTCCGCCGCGCGCGGATCGTACAGGGAAACCGCCGACGCGTTGCCGGCGGCGTCCGCGTCGGCAGCGGGTCGCGCAAGGCTTCCGCGTCCTGCGCCCAGGGAAAACTCCGGCGCCAGCGGGGACAGGCAGCGCGAGACGGCGTTCCACGCGACCAGGCGCACGGGTAAACCCAGGCGACCGAACGCGCCCGCCAAACTGCGCACCAGGGTCGGCACCCCGCCGTTGCCGGGCGTCGCGCGCCGTGTCGCCGACCACCAGGAAAATCCGCGTGGTGGGCGGCGGGCGGCGAGTCGGGCGCGTGCGCCGGGTTCTTCCATCGGTCCCGCCGTCGCAACGGAGCTCGTGCAGGCGGAAGCGCCGCGCGGGCGAGCAGGTCCGGTTCGCGGGAGGCGGGCCGTGGCAGCCAAACTTTTTCCAGCGCGTTGCCGAACCGCCACAGGTTGTAGCGCCAGGGACGCGCGGCGTGTTTGCGCAGGTAGCGCCGGCCCTCGGCGCGCAGGTCGGCCGCCGTTTTGCGGGCGCGGGCTCGCCGTGGCGAGCCACTCGCCGCCAGCGTTCGCGGAAGAGCCGGTGGTTTTCGTCCTCGTGCTGCTTGCGTCCGGGCGAGGCGCTGATGTGATGGTAGATCACGCTGCGGTTGGCGACGAAATGGCGGTACCCGGCCGCGGCGGCGCGCAGGCAGAAATCCAGGTCCTCGCAGCCGTTGTGAAACGCCTCGTCGAAGCCGCCCAGGCCCAGGAACACCTCCCGGCGGACGACCCAGCAGGCGGCGGTCAGCGCGGGCCATTCGAGGTAGGGTTCGGCGGGCGGGACGGCGCGACCCTTGCCGGCGTGGACGGCGTCGCCGTCGGCGTTGAAGTAAAAGCCGAGGTGGTCGATCACGCCGCCGACCGGTTCGCGCTGGACGTTGCCGACGCAGGCGACATCGGGCAGGGCTTGCGCGAGGCGGGCCATGGGTTCCAGCCAGCCGGGACGCAGGACGAGGTCGTTGTTGAGGAAACCCAGCAGCGGGGCGCGAGGCGAGCCGCGCGCCGGCGTTGTTGTTGGCGGCGAAACCGCGCGGCGCGTCGTTGAGAACCACCCGGTAACGGGGATCGTTAGGCCGGCGAGGAATTCACGCGTGCCGTCGGTGCTCCGTCGTCGATGAGGATGACCTCGTACCGCCAGCCAGCCAGGGTGCGCTCCAGGCTCTGGAGGTACGGCGCGGGTCAGGTCCAGGCGGTTGAACAGCGAGGTGATGATCGAGATCTGCACGCGGAAAACGGAAGTGGGTTGTGGGTTGTGGGTTGTGGGTTGTGCCAGCCCCGGCAGGGGCGTAAGAGCGAAAGCCCATAGCGCAAGCTATGGGTGGTTGTAGAACACAGTTCCTAGCCCCGGCAGGGGCGTAAGAGGACCAACGTGACCGATTTCAAATAGCCGCCGGTCTTCTTACGCCCCTGCCGGGGCTGGATGATCCCTTGTGATATGTTCCCATAGCTTGCGCTATGGGCTATGGCTTTTACGCCCCTGCCGGGGCTGGAACACAACCCACCACTCAGATCACGTCGGCGAAGGCCGGTTTGACGCTCATGAAAAGCTTGTAGCCGACGACCATCACCAGCGCGCCCGAAAGGGTCACCCAGCCGTAGCCCTCCCAGTCCATCGGCTCGCCCCAGACGACCAGGTTGCGGCTTTGCTCGCAGAAAAAGGTGAGCGGGTTGAGACTCACCCACGCGCGGACTTCCGCGGGCACCCGGCTCAGCGGGTAGAACACGGCGCTGGCGTACATCAGGATCTGGGTGACGGCGATCATCCCCTCGCTCAGGTCGCGCAGAAAGGCGCCCAGGGCGGAGACAATCCACGTGATGCCCAGCGCCCAGCAGGTGATCGGAATCAGCAGCAGCGGCCAGAGCAGCACGGCCGCGTGGAGATGGCCGCCGCGCGAGATGAACGCCGCCAGGCACAACGGCGCGAAGCCGATGAGCAGATGCACCAGGCTGCCCAGCACCACCGTGGCCGGCAGGACTTCGAGCGGGAAGACGACCTTGGTGACGTAGTTGGCGTTGAGGAGGATCAGGCTGGGGGCGCGGCCCAGGCATTCGGCGAAGACGTTGAAGATGATGAGCGCGGAAAAGAGCATCAGCGCGAAATCCGCCCAACCCTCCTCGGGGTGGCCGGTGAACTTCGCCTGGAAGATGTATTTGAAGACCACCGTGTAAACGCAGAGTAGCAGCAGCGGGTTGATGAACGACCACAACAAGCCCAGGTACGAGCCGCGGTAACGCCCGACGACCTCGCGCCGGGTCAACTGGGAGATGAGAAAACGGTGCCCGTTCAACTCCGCCAGCAGCCCGGGCGGACGGACGGGGACATGGGCGCGAGGGGGCGATTTCAGGGCGGTGACGGACATGGGTCGCTAAAATACCGGGCAATCCGCCCGGTCACAAGAGGGGTTTTGGGGGGTAGCTTTGGGGCACCAGCACGGCCTCGCACGCGGGGCTGACCAGCGCCGGGCTGATGAGCGCGTGGACAAAGTGGATGACGCCCTCTTTGGAGGAAGCGCGCCGCAGGCGGCCCGGGCGGCAGATCTTCGTTGAACGAAAGTACTCGCTGCCGTCCAGGGCAATGAGAAAACCGCCGCCAAGCCCGCGCCAGCCCTCCCGCCCGCCGGGTCAAGCAGGTTGCGGATCTGGTGGTCGCTGGGCAGCTTTCCTACCCCGAAGAGCGTGCGCGCGTTGTCGCCGCCGCGCTTTTGGGCAAGCGTGCGCTGCCAGGCCGGAAACGAGGCGCTCCGCGTGAAAAACACCGAAAAGGCCGCCGCGGCGTCGCTGACCCGGTAGGTGGTGTTCCTGCCGGTGCGCGCGTCGGCGAAATCCGCGGAAGCCCCGCGCAAGAGCGCGACAAGTTCATCCACAATCATCCCGCGAGTTTGCCGGAAGCTTCCGGCCGAACGCAAGAGCAAGAAGAGCGCCTCTTTTGGCTGCTTTCAAATTGAGAACTGCTGATAAACTGTCAAGACATGTTGACCGATCGCTGCGGCTCCGCGCCAGAGGAGGCGAATTTTCGCCGCCGGACGAAGTTTTCGGAGCGGCGGCCCTGCTCGAAGCGATGTATCATCCGCAGCCAACCCTCATCTTTCAGACATCCAATGCCCATCCCCCAACTTGCCAATGCCGACCATTGATCGCACCCGCGCCTTTTGTGTTGCCCTTGTACTTATATGGATGGGCACCGTCCAACCCGCCGGCGCCGCTGATTCCACCCCTGCCCTCGAACCGGCCCGGACAGCTTATCTGGCCGCCTACTTCTGGGAAAAGAAAGACGCCGCCGGCAAGGAGGACAGCCAGCTTTACTACGCCATCGCGCGGGAGGGCTTTCGTTTTGCCGACGCTGTGAACGACCGCCGGCCCATTGTCGCCGCCACCATGGGCGACCGACTCATCCGTGATCCCATGATCTTGCGCGATCCCGACGGCAAGACGTTTCACCTCGTGGCCACCAACGCCTGGAAGGGTCGCAGCCTCGTCCTGTTCGACTCGAGCGACCTGGTCCATTGGGAAAACCAGCGTCTGGTGCAAATCGCACCCGAACGAGCGGACAAGACGTGGGCACCCGAAATGTTGTGGGACCCGGAAACCAAGCAGTTCGTGGTGTACTGGACCTCCTCGCTCGACAACGTTTGGGCGACGGCCGCCATCTGGTACGCCACGAGCACCGACCTGAAAACGTTCTCCGACCCAAAAGTCCTCATGCGGGAGGAGAAGGGTTGTCTCGACGCCGACATCCTGTATGCCGGCGGTAAATGGCACATGGTTTACCGTTACCTCGGCATCTGGACGCGCACGGCCGACCATGCGCTTGGTCCCTACGAAAAGCCCGTCAAAGTGCTCGATCTCGACGTGGAGGGACCATTCATGTTCCCGGTGAACGGGAAAGGGGACGAGTGGGCAATGGTTTTTGATTACTTCGGTGGAAACCAGGGGCGGTGGGGCCTGGCCACCTCGGGCGATCTGGAACACTGGACGGTGGCAACGCGCAAGGATTGGCCGTACTACACGCCCGACATCTTTCTGCCGCCCGGGGTGCGACACGGATCGGTGCTGCCAATCACGGAGGGCGAAGCGGACACGATTTTGCGTGCGTTCGGCTCGTCCAAGTTCGACGAGAAGGGCCCGGTTGGAAAATGAGGGGCTGTCATCGGTTACCAGGGGCTGTCATCGGTTACCTTGTGGATAGAGGCGGCACAACCACCGCCGCGAAACGTGGAAGATGAAGGCCCGTGGTGTACGGTCGGGAAAGCCTGCTGAAAAAGAGTGGAGTGAGTTGGAGTGTTGTGACGCAGTCTCGGCACTCCGACTCGCCCCCCCCACGGCATTGCCGTCGTTGGGTTATCCACAGAATAGTGCGTGCCAAGCCCGTCTCGCCGTCGCTCCTGGATGCCCGCGGAAAATCCGTAGATCGGCGGGAGGGGGAGGACAGACGAATGCGGAGAAGGGCCCGTAAACCGATGCTGTCTCACGGTGTGAAAGGCCCCCGCAGGCTACGGAATGGCCGCTTCACCGTTTTCTACCGGGCGTTAAAAATACCCGCCCGAACCGGTCGAGGAGTACTCCGCCCCCAGAGAGGCTTGGGTCCCCGAACGGGAATCTGGCGAACAGGGACAAGCCTCAACGCAGTCCGTCGAGGTAGCGGATACTGATGGGCAGGTTGGACTCCACGTTTGGCGACTCATCCTCGATGAAGTAATGCTTCACGCCGACCGACGCCGCCGCGGTCAGGAGCGCGGGCCAGTCGATCCGTCCGGTCCCGAGCGCCAAATTGCCTTCCTTCAGATGCATCAAGGGGAAGCGGGTCGGATACTTCCGCAGCAGCTTGACCGGATCCTGTCCGGGTTGAACCACCCACCAGACATCCATCTCGAAGTTGACGAATTCCGGATTCGTCTCCCGCGCGAGAAGATCGAACATGGTGCCGCCATCTTCACGATGCCCGAATTCGAAGCCGTGGGGATGGTAGGTAAATTGGATGCCCGCCCGCTTGAACACTTCACCCCAATGGTTGAAATCCGCCGCGGCCCGGCGCACTTCCTCTTCGTTCGCCAGAGATTCGTGATGGGGGAAACCGGGGACGGCCACGTATGCCAGCTTCAGACTCCGCGCCGTCGCCACCGCTGCATCGACATTTTTCACCAGGTCGCCGTACGGGAAATGTCCGCTAATCGCCTTCAGGCCGTGTGCTTCGAGTAAATCGTGTAG
The DNA here is from genome assembly GCA_963795895.1 of uncultured bacterium. GTDB lineage: Bacteria > Verrucomicrobiota > Verrucomicrobiia > Chthoniobacterales > SZAS-18 > CAWCJJ01. The sequence goes on along the minus strand of CAWCJJ010000025.1, from coordinate 9,249 downwards.
CTTCTCGGGCGTTTGCCCGTAGGTGCCGGCGGTTTCCACCTCAACGAAGCCCAGTGCTTTTACCTTGTCCAGAGTACCCGTCAAATCCGCCTTGAACGGGACACGCAGACTATAAAGTTGCAACCCGGTGACCCCTTTGAAACTTCCCGCGCCCGGAACCGGGTCGGCCGCGCGCAGGGAGAGCAAACCAGCGGCGCAAAGGAGAAAAACGGGAAGGAGTGGCTTCATAAATGGAGCAATCAGCGGCGGATGTTTACCGGAGAAAATGGCGGGGAATTGCTTGGGCATCAACGAGTAAATTCCCGCTGTGGGCATGGCGCGTAATTTTGATGTTGTTCTGCCTCCAACCAGAGCGGCGGCGAGGAACGTGATAGTGGAGTGGGAGAAACGAGGCATTGCTGAGGGGAGTTTAGCTGAGGGTTAGCACTCCACCCGCGCTGCGCGCGGGGCAATGGGAGAAGAAACTGGTTTTTGTGCGGCATCCCCGCTCCGGTCTGGTCTTCATGAGTTCCTCATCATCAGCGGTCACCAATTCCAGCTTCTGAGGAGGCAACGATCCCCACCCTGCGCGCAACACATGTCCGGACGCAAGACAAAAGGTGGGTGATAGCAGCTTCCATGTGCCTACTTCTTCTCAGGACCGGGCGGCTTCCTCGCGGCCGATAGTGGGATCCCAGCGGCCAGCAAAACGGCGACCAAGGCCCAATCCTGCACCCGATGAGCAGTAGTGTCCGGCTTCTGTGGGAGAACGGTCAGGCTGAGAATGCGTATGATCGCCAAAATACAAAGAATGCTTCCAATAGTTTTTTTCATGTTGTGACTTGCTTGGATCTCGCAAACTCATCGATATGGGTGGCGACACGCCGCACCCTGCTGGCAAAGCTCTCCCCAAGGCAAGACAAAAAGCAGGCCAGGTATAGAAAGCCCGAATCAACGCTGGCCCTGCGGGTGCAAGGCCTGGCCGCAAGGTCGCCAAAGAAGGACGGCCCGCAGTCGGGGGAACAGTGGGCGCTCCCGACTGGAAGGACAACGCGCCGGTCCCAAAAACGCGAGGAGCACAAAACCCGGTCGAGCCGCAGATGACCCTCCGGCGAGCGGATCCACCGGCGCGCAAGACCCGCACCGGTGCCTAACGGACTCAAGCTCAGCGACAGAGGCTGGCGAACGAAGGGATGAAATTCAAGGAAAAACGCCACTGGCAGCCTCTGTTCGCTGGAGCGCGAGACTGTGTGAAAACTCGAGATGTCCTCCGTAAGGCTCACGGAAATTTTTGTAAGTGCCTCATAAACCCAACCCAAATGTTGTCCGCAGGGAGCTTTCACACAGTCTCGCGCGTGGTTAGGTGCTAGCGGTAGCCATACACAGTGACCGTGCCATCGTGTAGCTCGCACTCAAGCCCGGCCAAGGCTGCTGCCTGCACCGGCTCCGCTGCGCTGGAACGCACCCACTCGATGAAAACGAGAAGCTCTGGCCCCATGCCGCTACCCTCGATGTAGTTCTCGGCTGGAGACCACACTGCTCCGTTCCGGTGCGGCTGATCGTCGTAGAGGAACTTGAACTCCAAGGGCACGCGAACACCGGAAAGCAGCGCGAAGAACTCGCGCCACTTGGTGTCGTTGGCCAAGGAGGCAAGACCCCGCTCCTGCACGGTGCGCTTTGCGCGCTGCCTTGCTTTGACATCGGCCATACGAAGGGCACCTAACGGCCCAAGCTCAGCGACAGAGGCTGGCGAGGACAGACATGATACTCGGAATGGACCCCACCGCCAGCCTCTGTTCTCTGGAGCGCGTTGTTAGGCGCCGCGAATTCACAGAGTAAGTGCAACACCATGGCGGTGTCCAGGCACAAGGCGATCTGCGCTCGTTTTTGGGGTGAGAGTGGCGGAAAGGAGATACCTATGAGCTATCGTCAACTCACCGCGGAAGAGCGCGTGATCATCGCCACGCTGCACGGCCAGGGCTACTCGGACGAGGAACTCGGCCGCCACCGCAGCACCATCTGGCGGGAGCGGGAGCGCAACCGCACGCCGCACGACGGGTTCTACCGGGCACGGCGCGCGCACGAGCGCACGGTGGCGCGGCGGCGCTCGCGGCGCAACGCCCACTTCGGCCCCGGGGAGATGGCGCGGGTGGACACGCTCCTGCGCGGGTGGTGGAGTCCCGAACAGGTCAGCGGACACCTGCGGCGCACCGGCGAGTTTTCGATTAGCCACAAGACGATCTACCGGCACGTGTGGCGGGACCGCCAGGCGGGCGGCAGCCTGCGCGAGCACCTGCGGGGGGCGCGCAAACTGCGGCGCAAGCGCTACGGGCGCTACGACAGCCGGGGCCGTCTGGCGGGCAAAAGGATGATCGGGGAGCGCCCCGCCTCCATCGAGAGCCGGCAGTGGGTGGGGCACTGGGAGATCGACACCGTGCTGGGTACAACGGGTGAATGCGTGATGACGCTGGTGGAGCGGGCCACGGGCCTTGCGCTCATTGGCAAGCTGGCCGCGCGCACGGTGGCGGAACTCAACCGCGCGGCCATTGCAATGATCGGGCGTTATCCGGGGCGCTTCCAGTCGATCACGGCGGACAACGGGACGGAGTTCCACGGCTACAAGGACATCGAAGCCGCCACAGGGGTAATTTTCTATTTTGCCACGCCGCACCACTCCTGGGAACGAGGCACCAACGAGAACACCAACGGGCTGATCCGGCAGTATCTGCCCAAAGGCCGGAGCCTGAAAAAGCTGCGGCAAAAGCCGTGTGATGAGATTGCGGAAGTACTTAACGAAGGACCAAGGAAAAGATAGGATTACAAAACACCAAACCAGTGCTTCAATGGAAAGTAGCTATTGTTGCACTTCAAAGTTGATGTCACGTGTCTGGGCGTGGGCGAGAGAAGCTGCTGAGGAAGGACAAGACTACGCGCAGCCATGAAGGGGCCGGACGCAAAAACCGCAGCCGCACCAGTCCCTCGGCAGCCAACTGCTCGGCAAATGCGCGCTCGTTGCCGCAAAGCCACAACTCGCTGGGATGATCGTGGAAGCCACCCAAGTTGCCGGTGCAACTCCGCAGCATGAAGTCGCGTGTGGCCTTGATGCGCGCATTGGTACACCACTCGGCGATTAGACGTGGGAACTCCTCGGCCCGGTAGGCGCGGCCATCCACGACAGCCGAGGTACCAGCTGTGTAATGGGTGAGCAGACGGCGCATCACCTCCGAGTAGCGGTTGGTATGCAAAAAGATGGGTGGAAGGCGCATGGCGGGAAGACACCTAACGAACTCAAGCTCGGCGACAGAGGCTGGCCAAGTCAAGGCCGGAACTCGGAACCGACCCGACAGCCAGTCTCTGTTCGCTGGAGCGCGAGACTGTGTGAAAACTCCCTGCGGACAACATTTGGATTGGGTTTATGGAGACACTTACAAAAGTTTTCGTGAGACTTACGAAAGACATTTCGAGTTTACACACAGTCTCGCGCGTGGTTAGGCAGATCAGCGGAGGAGGCGGAAATCTGTAGGATCGCCGTTATCAGGCTTGGGCATGGTGAGAAGAACCTCCTCGGGATTTTTTGAGTCCCGGTGCAACTCCAGCACCCAGATTAGCGTTGCTCCGGGATGGTAACCGAAGGTGCCTTTGTCGGAGAGTCGATAGCCATCGAGCAACCGGGGGCGCAACTCGATGGCCAAACTCTCGAAACGCTCCTTCGGTACGTTTGTTCGGAGAGCGGGAGCACCCTGCTTGCAGAACGCCTCGTAGTCGTCGGCTGCCAGTGCTGCCAACATTGCGTTGACGTGATACCAGTCTTGGGGGTTCACCGGGGTATCCCCGGCGCGTGCGTAGGTTAGCGACAGGGCAAGTGACAGCAAGGCGAGCAGAATAATTGGCTTCATGATTCTGTAGACGAATGATGCGGAGGAGAACTCAGCCTAACGCCCCAAGCTCACCGACGGCGCGAACGACGGGACTAAAAGCGGGCGATCATCCCCGCCGTTCGCGGCAGCGACTGGTTAGGCAACGAAGCTAAACCTCGGGGTAAAGTACGCCCAGAGGCAAGACAAAAAGCGCGGCATCCTCCGAAAACCTGCGGGAACGCTCGACCCGAGGCAGCGGGCATGACCGCGAAGCCGAGGCCAGAACGCCACCCGCAGCCGGGGGAATGACGGGCGCTGCCGGCGGGAAGGGCGACGCACCCGGCCAATGGGTGCGAGCCACAGGGAACCCGGTCGCGCCACGAACGCCCCTCCGGCTAGCGGCTCCACGAACACGGGAGAGCCGCCCCAGTACTCATACTCAATGGACCAAGCACTGCCGCCGCCGGGGCGAAGTAAAGGCCGGAACGACGCGAAAGCCCGCCCGCCGCCCCCGGCAATTGGCTGCAGCGTGTAGTCGGGCTAGTGGCGCTTGGGCACCTGTTCGTCGTAAGTTCCGGCTTCGATTCGCTGGTGAACATCCGCCACAGGTTCTTTGTAGCCCGCGCAGCCAGATTGAAGGAAGACGCGGCCGGTTTCCACGGTTGCTTCATCGGCCCATTTGTACGCCTCATGATCGAGCGCGTGGAGGGCCGTCAGCGCGTAGAGCCTGCCCTCGGGAGCCGCCTGTTCGATCGCCAACTTGAAGATGGCCACTGCATTCGGGCGGCGGCTGAGAACGTGCATCGCCAACTCGCCCTTGGACAACTCCCCCTTGATGCCAATGCCGCCAAAGGAAAATACGTCGGCTTCAAGGAGTGACTGCCAAGCTAGCTGCGCCTCGTCAGGCGCATCTTTCAAGGGCCAGTCATCTTGGGCTGTAGCGAGTGATGCCAGCGAAAAGACGCACAAGGATAATGCAGCCAAGAGTCGATGGTGAATGCTCATACGGTTCAGGCCTAACGCCCCAAACTCAGCGACGGCGAAGAAGGTGTGGCTAAAAGCAGATGGCTACCCCCGCCGTTCGCTGCAGCAATTTGTTAGGCGTTTAGGGTTTACGGGACATTGAGCTTCCTTCGGCAGGTGCGGATGAGTCCGTCGTAAGCCTCGCAGACCTCTGAAGCCATGCGGTGAATGGTCTCAACGGTCTCCCTGAACATATCGGGATAAGTGTCCTCCCACTCGGCGGGAACCGATACGAAGCCGCTTCGGTTCGTCGAAAATGTCTTGGTGTAGATGACGCCGAGAAAGCCGTTTATGAGCTTGTGAAGCCGCGAACGCAGACTCTCAAGATCTGCGTCGAGAAACTCACTGTCAGGTAAAGCTGCCCAATGCCTGAACTCCTCCAGTTGATTGAGGTGGTCACTGGCAAAGCTGAAACCTGCGAAGTTGTTCTGGCGTACGAATGCGATAGAGCCATCGCTTGGGACGAGTGAGCGAATGATCTCGAAAACCTTCTTGTCCACTTCGGCGCTTTCCGGTGTCGATTGGAGTGCCGGACTGGCATGAACGCGAGCGAACCACTTATCACGGTGGCCGCGGAGTTCGTCGGGCGTGAACTTGTTTCCTTTCGGGTGCTGGGCGTTGTAATGCTCGACCTCTGCGTGGCAGTCAAAGCACAATGGAATGCAGTTATCCAAGGTGTTTGGGCCACCCTGAGCTTCGGGAAGAATATGGTGACACTCGATGCGGACTCCGCAGAACTTGTGACAAATACAACAGCAGCGTCCCGCGGCGATGAGCGCCTCTGCCTTACTGTTTTGTGGAAATGGCATAGCGGGTAAAAACGTCTAACGCCCCAAGCTCAGCGACGGCGCGAACGACGCGACCAAAAGCGGGCGACTACACCCGCCGTTCGCTGCAGCGACTGGTTAAGCAACGGACCTCACCTTGCTCCCAACGCGCGCCCGGAAGCAAGACAAAAAGCGCGCCCAAACAGGAAAACCTGCGGAAACGCTGGACCTGCGGGATAAAGGAGTGACTGCGAAGCCGGGGCCAAAACGCCACCCGCAGCCGGGGGAATGACGGGCGCTGCCGGATGGAAGAGCGACGTGCCAGGCCCGAACACGCGGGGAACAGGGAAGGCGGTCGAGCCACGAGGGACCTTTCGGCGAGCGGCTCCACGAAAACCGGAGATTTTCCCGGTGTCTATGATGGAATTAGTTGTTCGGGACTTGGACGCGCTGCAGCTCGTCACGCAGGAACTTGAGCTTCTCGGCGAGCCGTTGGCGCGCTGGATGATGTTGCCTGTACTTCTGGCTCAACACCCAGTCTTCGCGCTGTGCCTCGTCGATGCGGTCCTGGAGATGACTCCGGTAGGTGGCGGGTGGCACTTCAGGCGTCGTCCGGGACAAAGCGTCAAGTCTTGCCCGCGCTTCTGCCATCTTTGGGTGCTTGTCCGCGTAACTTGATCCGAGCTCGGCGACGTTGATTTTGGCGTCGAGCACGGGATCGTCGGAGTTGCCTGCCAGCAACCGGGTAGAAGCCGAGAAGAGTAGCAAAGCTGTCAGCGCGATGTGTTTCATAGGTGTCGAATGTGCAATGCCTAACGGATCCAAGCTCAGCGACGGAGGCTGGCGAAGTCAAGCGTGAAGGTCCGAGAAAGCCCTGCCGCCAGCCTCCGTTCGCTGGAGCGCGTTGTTAGGCGTATTGGGTCGATTTCATCGCGGGTAAGAAGGAAGATGGATACTGCTCCGAGAGCCGTGCCGAACGGGAACGCGAGACAGGTGAGCCCTCCTAAAACCACGGATAGGTTGCGACGGCGTCGGCGCAGTATCAGAACCGCGTTGGTGATGAACGCAAGGACGAACACAATAACCAAGAAGGAAAAGGTAAGGAGCGGGACGAGCTGGGAGAGCGAAAGGACGTCTTCGTTGTGGCTCTGATAGGCGGAAATAACCAACCTTAACACTCCGGCTGCAGGAATGGCGCACACAAACGCCAAAACAAGATAGCAGTAGGGGAGGATACGAAATGCGGTCTCATTCCGAGGTGACGGAAATACGCCTATGCCCAAAGCTCAGCGACGGCGAGAGAGCCGCCCAAGAGCGGGCGACCAGAACCGCCGTTCGTGCAGCGACTGGTTAGGCAACGCGCTCACCCTCGGGGCAAAGCTCTCTAAACGCAAGACAAAAAGCGCGGCAAGCACTGAAAACACGGAGCGGCGGGGGACCCGGGGCAGAAAAGCGCGACTGCGAAGGCTGTGGTGGACGAACAATCCCGCAGCCGGGGGAATGACGGGCGCTGCCGGATGGAAAAAGACAACGTGCCCTGCCAGAGGAGGCAGGAAGGGACGGAGGCGATGATCGAGCAACGGACGACCCTCCGGCGAGCGGCCCCACCAAGGCGGAGCGAGCCGCCCCGGTGCCTAACGGATGCAAGCTGAGCGACAGAGGCTGGCGAAGTCAAGGACATGATGCTCGGAACAAGCCCGACCGCCAGCCTCTGTTCGCTGGAGCGCGTGGTTAGGCGGCTGGACCTCGGGGGTGAGGACGATGAGCTCGAGCCTGAGCAAGATCCTCAGACCGCCGAGATGCTCTGGGCAACCAAGGCGATGCTGGCAAGCGCGCCAGTGATGCCCGCTCCATCGAGACACGTCGGTCTGCGTATGGCTCGACCCAGCGGCCGATAGACGCTGGCCGAGCACGGTGTCGGTGGCCGATCAGCGGACGACGGCTCGGAAGTGCAGACCGCGCACGACGTGCCATAGCGCTTGGATCTGGCTCGGTGAAAGTCGGATGTCATGGGCTAACTGCATGGAGCGCGAGTAGACGCCTAACGCCCCGAGCTCAGCGACGGCGACGGGAGAGCGCCCCAAAAGCGGCGACTCGAACCGCCGTTCGCTGCAGCGACTGGTTAGGCAACGGTGCCACCCTGCGCCCAAACCGCGCCCGGAGGCAAGACAAAAAGCAGGCCGGACACGGAAAACATGAAGCGGCGGGGAACCTCGGGAAGAAGACGTGACTGCAAGGCCGTGGAGGACGGACCGCCCGCAGCCGGGGGAATTACGGGCGCTGCCGGCTGGAAGCAAGACGCGCCCGGCCAGTGGGTGTGGAAAGCGGAGCAGAACCGGTCGAGCCACGGACGGCCCTCCGGCGAGACGCTCCACCAAGCCCGAGGGACCCGCCCCGGTGCCTAACGAACTCAAGCTCACCGATGACTCGGGTGTGGCGCGGCGGCTGCGCAAGCTGCCGACCGCGACGCGCATGAGGCATTCGCTGCAGCGCTTGGTTAGGCGTTGCGGTCATTTGATCTTGGGCCATTTCACGTCTTGGAGCTTCAGTTCAACCGCTTCATTGGGATAGTCAACGCCTTTGTCGTTCCGAGCCTCGCTGACGAAACGATTTGGCGGGTAAAGCTGGAACTGTGGAGTGACAAACGGCCGAGCCAGCTCGTCAAGGTAGAAGAATGCAGCGCGTTCGCGGACGAAAACATAGGTGGGGAAATGCCACGCGCTGTGACCACCAGAGCTGGAGACACTGTAAACAAAGAAGCGAGAATCCGGCGTCCACGATGCGAATATAACGCCTTGGCCGTGCTCGTGGTCGGCAGAAGAGTGGTCGGTAAGGGCGAGGCGCTTGCCGTGTAACGTGCGAATCTCAACGCGGTGCTCGTTGAAGCCGCGTTCGTGGATGTAGGTCGGCGTGACAACCGCTTCGAGCTTCTCGTCCGGTGAGATGTGGATGACGCGGCCATACTGCGCCCGTGCTGTTGCGAGCGATGCGAGAAAGAGAAAGTATAGAAGTGCGGTTTTCACGAGACGCTAGTGACGCCTAACATGGCAGTATCCATCACTTTTGAGGCTTTGCACGGGCTATCTCCTCTGCGTGAGGCGCATAAAACTTCATTTTTGACGTAATTACAAGCAAATACTGCGTTTATGAAGGATAGCGCGGGCACCCTCCTCTCAAGCCACGCGCTTTTACGTCATTTTCGACGTTTTACGCGTCGCACCGTCCATGCCGCCACCCCCTCCACCCAAACTCCTCGAGCAAGTCCGCCGCCGGTTGCGCTTGCTCCGGATGAGCCTGCGCACCGAAGAGGCTTACCTCGGCTGGGTCCAGCGCTTTGTCCTCTTCCACGACAAACGTCATCCCGCCTCCCTCGGGGAAACCGAAGTCGTGGCTTTTCTTCAGTACCTCGCCCTCGAACGCCAGGTCGCCGCGTCCACCCACAACCAAGCCCTCAACGCCCTCGTTTTTCTCTACACCCAAGACCCCGCGAGTTTGCAGGAAGCCTCCAGCCGAACGCAAGAGCAAGAAGGGCACCTCTTTTGGCTGTTTTCAAATTGAGAACTGCCGACGAGCAACTTTAGCCTTGGCCTCGGTCTCAAGTTGGGATGTATTGTTCTCCCCCC
>CAWCJJ010000024.1:0-434916 GCA_963795895.1 uncultured bacterium | reverse complement strand
GGGGGCGATTTCAGGGCGGTGACGGACATGGGTCGCTAAAATACCGGGCAATCCGCCCGGTCACAAGAGGGGTTTTGGGGAAGAGCTTCTGGGGCACCAGCACGGCCTCGCACGCGGGGCTGACCAGCGCCGGGCTGATGAGCGCGTGGACAAAGTGGATGACGCCCTCTTTGGAGGAAGCGCGCCGCAGGCGGCCCGGGCGGCAGATCTTCGTTGAACGAAAGTACTCGCTGCCGTCCAGGGCAATGAGAAAACCGCCGCCAAGCCCGCGCCAGCCCTCCCGCCCGCCGGGTCAAGCAGGTTGCGGATCTGGTGGTCGCTGGGCAGCTTTCCTACCCCGAAGAGCGTGCGCGCGTTGTCGCCGCCGCGCTTTTGGGCAAGCGTGCGCTGCCAGGCCGGAAACGAGGTGCTCCGCGTGAAAAACACCGAAAAGGCCGCCGCGGCGTCGCTGACCCGGTAGGTGGTGTTCCTGCCGGTGCGCGCGTCGGCGAAATCCGCGGAAGCCCCGCGCAAGAGCGCGACAAGTTCATCCACAATCATCCCGCGAGTTTGCCGGAAGCTTCCGGCCGAACGCAAGAGCAAGAAGAGCGCCTCTTTTGGCTGCTTTCAAATTGAGAACTGCTGATAAACTGTCAAGACATGTTGACCGATCGCTGCGGCTCCGCGCCAGAGGAGGCGAATTTTGCCGCCGGACGAAGTTTTCGGAGCGGCGGCCCTGCTCGAAGCGATGTATCATCCGCAGCCAACCCTCATCTTTCAGACATCCAATGCCCATCCCCCAACTTGCCAATGCCGACCATTGATCGCACCCGCGCCTTTTGTGTTGCCCTTGTACTTATATGGATGGGCACCGTCCAACCCGCCGGCGCCGCTGATTCCACCCCTGCCCTTGAACTGGCCGCGGACAGCTTATCTGGCCGCCTACTTCTGGGAAAAGAAAGACGCCGCCGGCAAGGAGGACAGCCAGCTTTACTACGCCATCGCGCGGGAGGGCTTTCGTTTTGCCGACGCTGTGAACGACCGCCGGCCCATTGTCGCCGCCACCATGGGGCGACCGACTCATCCGTGATCCCATGATCTTGCGCGATCCCGACGGCAAGACGTTTCACCTCGTGGCCACCAACGCCTGGAAGGGTCGCAGCCTCGTCCTGTTCGACTCGAGCGACCTGGTCCATTGGGAAAACCAGCGTCTGGTGCAAATCGCACCCGAACGAGCGGGCAGTACGTGGGCACCCGGAATGTTTGGAACCCGGAAACCAAGCAGTTCGTGGTGTACTGGACCTCCTCGCTCGACAACGTTTGGGCGACGGCCGCCATCTGGTACGCCACGGCACCGACCTGAAAACGTTCTCCGACCCAAAAGTCCTCATGCGGGAGGAGAAGGGTTGTCTCGACGCCGACATCCTGTATGCCGGCGGTAAATGGCACATGGTTTACCGTTACCTCGGCATCTGGACGCGCACGGCCGACCATGCGCTTGGTCCCTACGAAAAGCCCGTCAAAGTGCTCGATCTCGACGTGGAGGGACCATTCATGTTCCCGGTGAACGGGAAAGGGGACGAGTGGGCAATGGTTTTTGATTACTCGGTGGAAACCAGGGGCGGTGGGGCCTGGCCACCTCGGGCGATCTGGAACACTGGACGGTGGCAACGCGCAAGGATTGGCCGTACTACACGCCCGACATCTTTCTGCCGCCCGGGGTGCGACACGGATCGGTGCTGCCAATCACGGAGGGCGAAGCGGACACGATTTTGCGTGCGTTCGGCTCGTCCAAGTTCGACGAGAAGGGCCCGGTTGGAAAATGAGGGGCTGTCATCGGTTACCAGGGGCTGTCATCGGTTACCTTGTGGATAGAGGCGGCACAACCACCGCCGCGAAACGTGGAAGATGAAGGCCCGTGGTGTACGGTCGGGAAAGCCTGCTGAAAAAGAGTGGAGTGAGTTGGAGTGTTGTGACGCAGTCTCGGCACTCCGAACGCCCCCCCCACGGCATTGCCGTCGTTGGGTTATCCACAGAATAGTGCGTGCCAAGCCCGTCTCGCCGTCGCTCCTGGATGCCCGCGGAAAATCCGTAGATCGGCGGGAGGGGGAGGACAGACGAATGCGGAGAAGGGCCCGTAAACCGATGCTGTCTCACGGTGTGAAAGGCCCCCGCAGGCTACGGAATGGCCGCTTCACCGTTTTCTACCGGGCGTTAAAAATACCTGCCTGAACCGGTCGAGGAGTACTCCGCCCCCAGAGAGGCTTGGGTCCCCGAACGGGAATCTGGCGAACAGGGACAAGCTTCGACGCAGTCCGTCGAGGTAGCGGATACTGATGGGCAGGTTGGACTCCACGTTTGGCGACTCATCCTCGATGAAGTAATGCTTCACGCCGACCGACGCCGCCGCGGTCAGGAGCGCGGGCCAGTCGATCCGTCCGGTCCCGAGCGCCAAATTGCCTTCCTTCAGATGCATCAAGGGGAAGCGGGTCGGATACTTCCGCAGCAGCTTGACCGGATCCTGTCCGGGTTGAACCACCCACCAGACATCCATCTCGAAGTTGACAAATTCCGGATTCGTCTCCCGCGCGAGAAGATCGAACATGGTGCCGCCATCTTCACGATGCCCGAATTCGAAGCCGTGGGGATGGTAGGTAAATTGGATGCCCGCCCGCTTGAACACTTCACCCCAATGGTTGAAATCCGCCGCGGCCCGGCGCACTTCCTCTTCGTTCGCCAGAGATTCGTGATGGGGGAAACCGGGGACGGCCACGTATGCCAGCTTCAGACTCCGCGCCGTCGCCACCGCTGCATCGACATTTTTCACCAGGTCGCCGTACGGGAAATGTCCGCTAATCGCCTTCAGGCCGTGTGCTTCGAGTAAATCGTGTAGCTTCTCGGGCGTTTGCCCGTAGGTGCCGGCGGTTTCCACCTCAACGAAGCCCAGTGCTTTTACCTTGTCCAGAGTACCCGTCAAATCCGCCTTGAACGGGACACGCAGACTATAAAGTTGCAACCCGGTGACCCCTTTGAAACTTCCCGCGCCCGGAACCGGGCCGGCCGCGCGCAGGGAGAGCAAACCCGCGGCGCAAAGGAGAAAAACGGGAAGGAGTGGCTTCATAAATGGAGCAATCAGCGGCGGATGTTTACCGGAGAAAATGGCGGGGAATTGCTTGGGCATCAACGAGTAAATTCCCGCTGTGGGCATGGCGCGTAATTTTGATGTTGTTCTGCCTCCAACCAGAGCGGCGGCGAGGAACGTGATAGTGGAGTGGGAGAAACGAGGCATTGCTGAGGGGAGTTTAGCTGAGGGTTAGCACTCCACCCGCGCTGCGCGCGGGGCAATGGGAGAAGAAACTGGTTTTTGTGCGGCATCCCCGCTCCGGTCTGGTCTTCATGAGTTCCTCATCATCAGCGGTCACCAATTCCAGCTTCTGAGGAGGCAACGATCCCCACCCTGCGCGCAACACATGTCCGGACGCAAGACAAAAGGTGGGTGATAGCAGCTTCCATGTGCCTACTTCTTCTCAGGACCGGGCGGCTTCCTCGCGGCCGATAGTGGGATCCCAGCGGCCAGCAAAACGGCGACCAAGGCCCAATCCTGCACCCGATGAGCAGTAGTGTCCGGCTTCTGTGGGAGAACGGTCAGCTGAGAATGCGTATGATCGCCAAAATACAAAGAATGCTTCCAATAGTTTTTTTCATGTTGTGACTTGCTTGGATCTCGCAAACTCATCGATATGGGTGGCGACACGCCGCACCCTGCTGGCAAAGCTCTCCCCAAGGCAAGACAAAAAGCAGGCCAGGTATAGAAAGCCCGAATCAACGCTGGCCCTGCGGGTGCAAGGCCTGGCCGCAAGGTCGCCAAAGAAGGACGGCCCGCAGTCGGGGGAACAGTGGGCGCTCCCGACTGGAAGGACAACGCGCCGGTCCCAAAAACGCGAGGAGCACAAAACCCGTCGAGCCGCAGATGACCCTCCGGCGAGCGGATCCACCGGCGCGCAAGACCCGCACCGGTGCCTAACGGACTCAAGCTCAGCGACAGAGGCTGGCGAACGAAGGGATGAAATTCAAGGAAAAACGCCACTGGCAGCCTCTGTTCGCTGGAGCGCGAGACTGTGTGAAAACTCGAGATGTCCTCCGTAAGGCTCACGGAAATTTTTGTAAGTGCCTCATAAACCCAACCCAAATGTTGTCCGCAGGGAGCTTTCACACAGTCTCGCGCGTGGTTAGGTGCTAGCGGTAGCCATACACAGTGACCGTGCCATCGTGTAGCTCGCACTCAAGCCCGGCCAAGGCTGCTGCCTGCACCGGCTCCGCTGCGCTGGAACGCACCCACTCGATGAAAACGAGAAGCTCTGGCCCCATGCCGCTACCCTCGATGTAGTTCTCGGCTGGAGACCACACTGCTCCGTTCCGGTGCGGCTGATCGTCGTAGAGGAACTTGAACTCCAAGGGCACGCGAACACCGGAAAGCAGCGCGAAGAACTCGCGCCACTTGGTGTCGTTGGCCAAGGAGGCAAGACCCCGCTCCTGCACGGTGCGCTTTGCGCGCTGCCTTGCTTTGACATCGGCCATACGAAGGGCACCTAACGGCCCAAGCTCAGCGACAGAGGCTGGCGAGGACAGACATGATACTCGGAATGGACCCCACCGCCAGCCTCTGTTCTCTGGAGCGCGTTGTTAGGCGCCGCGAATTCACAGAGTAAGTGCAACACCATGGCGGTGTCCAGGCACAAGGCGATCTGCGCTCGTTTTTGGGGTGAGAGTGGCGGAAAGGAGATACCTATGAGCTATCGTCAACTCACCGCGGAAGAGCGCGTGATCATCGCCACGCTGCACGGCCAGGGCTACTCGGACGAGGAACCGGCCGCCACCGCAGCACCATCTGGCGGGAGCGGGAGCGCAACCGCACGCCGCACGACGGGTTCTACCGGGCACGGCGCGCGCACGAGCGCACGGTGGCGCGGCGGCGCTCGCGGCGCAACGCCCACTTCGGCCCCGGGGAGATGGCGCGGGTGGACACGCTCCTGCGCGGGTGGTGGAGTCCCGAACAGGTCAGCGGACACCTGCGGCGCACCGGCGAGTTTTCGATTAGCCACAAGACGATCTACCGGCACGTGTGGCGGGACCGCCAGGCGGGCGGCAGCCTGCGCGAGCACCTGCGGGGGGCGCGCAAACTGCGGCGCAAGCGCTACGGGCGCTACGACAGCCGGGGCCGTCTGGCGGGCAAAAGGATGATCGGGGAGCGCCCCGCCTCCATCGAGAGCCGGCAGTGGGTGGGGCACTGGGAGATCGACACCGTGCTGGGTACAACGGGTGAATGCGTGATGACGCTGGTGGAGCGGGCCACGGGCCTTGCGCTCATTGGCAAGCTGGCCGCGCGCACGGTGGCGGAACTCAACCGCGCGGCCATTGCAATGATCGGGCGTTATCCGGGGCGCTTCCAGTCGATCACGGCGGACAACGGGACGGAGTTCCACGGCTACAAGGACATCGAAGCCGCCACAGGGGTAATTTTCTATTTTGCCACGCCGCACCACTCCTGGGAACGAGGCACCAACGAGAACACCAACGGGCTGATCCGGCAGTATCTGCCCAAAGGCCGGAGCCTGAAAAAGCTGCGGCAAAAGCCGTGTGATGAGATTGCGGAAGTACTTAACGAAGGACCAAGGAAAAGATAGGATTACAAAACACCAAACCAGTGCTTCAATGGAAAGTAGCTATTGTTGCACTTCAAAGTTGATGTCACGTGTCTGGGCGTGGGCGAGAGAAGCTGCTGAGGAAGGACAAGACTACGCGCAGCCATGAAGGGGCCGGACGCAAAAACCGCAGCCGCACCAGTCCCTCGGCAGCCAACTGCTCGGCAAATGCGCGCTCGTTGCCGCAAAGCCACAACTCGCTGGGATGATCGTGGAAGCCACCCAAGTTGCCGGTGCAACTCCGCAGCATGAAGTCGCGTGTGGCCTTGATGCGCGCATTGGTACACCACTCGGCGATTAGACGTGGGAACTCCTCGGCCCGGTAGGCGCGGCCATCCACGACAGCCGAGGTACCAGCTGTGTAATGGGTGAGCAGACGGCGCATCACCTCCGAGTAGCGGTTGGTATGCAAAAAGATGGGTGGAAGGCGCATGGCGGGAAGACACCTAACGAACTCAAGCTCGGCGACAGAGGCTGGCCAAGTCAAGGCCGGAACTCGGAACCGACCCGACAGCCAGTCTCTGTTCGCTGGAGCGCGAGACTGTGTGAAAACTCCCTGCGGACAACATTTGGATTGGGTTTATGGAGACACTTACAAAAGTTTTCGTGAGACTTACGAAAGACATTTCGAGTTTACACACAGTCTCGCGCGTGGTTAGGCAGATCAGCGGAGGAGGCGGAAATCTGTAGGATCGCCGTTATCAGGCTTGGGCATGGTGAGAAGAACCTCCTCGGGATTTTTTGAGTCCCGGTGCAACTCCAGCACCCAGATTAGCGTTGCTCCGGGATGGTAACCGAAGGTGCCTTTGTCGGAGAGTCGATAGCCATCGAGCAACCGGGGGCGCAACTCGATGGCCAAACTCTCGAAACGCTCCTTCGGTACGTTTGTTCGGAGAGCGGGAGCACCCTGCTTGCAGAACGCCTCGTAGTCGTCGGCTGCCAGTGCTGCCAACATTGCGTTGACGTGATACCAGTCTTGGGGGTTCACCGGGGTATCCCCGGCGCGTGCGTAGGTTAGCGACAGGGCAAGTGACAGCAAGGCGAGCAGAATAATTGGCTTCATGATTCTGTAGACGAATGATGCGGAGGAGAACTCAGCCTAACGCCCCAAGCTCACCGACGGCGCGAACGACGGGACTAAAAGCGGGCGATCATCCCCGCCGTTCGCGGCAGCGACTGGTTAGGCAACGAAGCTAAACCTCGGGGTAAAGTACGCCCAGAGGCAAGACAAAAAGCGCGGCATCCTCCGAAAACCTGCGGGAACGCTCGACCCGAGGCAGCGGGCATGACCGCGAAGCCGAGGCCAGAACGCCACCCGCAGCCGGGGGAATGACGGGCGCTGCCGGCGGGAAGGGCGACGCACCCGGCCAATGGGTGCGAGCCACAGGGAACCCGGTCGCGCCACGAACGCCCCTCCGGCTAGCGGCTCCACGAACACGGGAGAGCCGCCCCAGTACTCATACTCAATGGACCAAGCACTGCCGCCGCCGGGGCGAAGTAAAGGCCGGAACGACGCGAAAGCCCGCCCGCCGCCCCCGGCAATTGGCTGAGCGTGTAGTCGGGCTAGTGGCGCTTGGGCACCTGTTCGTCGTAAGTTCCGGCTTCGATTCGCTGGTGAACATCCGCCACAGGTTCTTTGTAGCCCGCGCAGCCAGATTGAAGGAAGACGCGGCCGGTTTCCACGGTTGCTTCATCGGCCCATTTGTACGCCTCATGATCGAGCGCGTGGAGGGCCGTCAGCGCGTAGAGCCTGCCCTCGGGAGCCGCCTGTTCGATCGCCAACTTGAAGATGGCCACTGCATTCGGGCGGCGGCTGAGAACGTGCATCGCCAACTCGCCCTTGGACAACTCCCCCTTGATGCCAATGCCGCCAAAGGAAAATACGTCGGCTTCAAGGAGTGACTGCCAAGCTAGCTGCGCCTCGTCAGGCGCATCTTTCAAGGGCCAGTCATCTTGGGCTGTAGCGAGTGATGCCAGCGAAAAGACGCACAAGGATAATGCAGCCAAGAGTCGATGGTGAATGCTCATACGGTTCAGGCCTAACGCCCAAACTCAGCGACGGCGAAGAAGGTGTGGCTAAAAGCAGATGGCTACCCCCGCCGTTCGCTGCAGCAATTTGTTAGGCGTTTAGGGTTTACGGGACATTGAGCTTCCTTCGGCAGGTGCGGATGAGTCCGTCGTAAGCCTCGCAGACCTCTGAAGCCATGCGGTGAATGGTCTCAACGGTCTCCCTGAACATATCGGGATAAGTGTCCTCCCACTCGGCGGGAACCGATACGAAGCCGCTTCGGTTCGTCGAAAATGTCTTGGTGTAGATGACGCCGAGAAAGCCGTTTATGAGCTTGTGAAGCCGCGAACGCAGACTCTCAAGATCTGCGTCGAGAAACTCACTGTCAGGTAAAGCTGCCCAATGCCTGAACTCCTCCAGTTGATTGAGGTGGTCACTGGCAAAGCTGAAACCTGCGAAGTTGTTCTGGCGTACGAATGCGATAGAGCCATCGCTTGGGACGAGTGAGCGAATGATCTCGAAAACCTTCTTGTCCACTTCGGCGCTTTCCGGTGTCGATTGGAGTGCTGGACTGGCATGAACGCGAGCGAACCACTTATCACGGTGGCCGCGGAGTTCGTCGGGCGTGAACTTGTTTCCTTTCGGGTGCTGGGCGTTGTAATGCTCGACCTCTGCGTGGCAGTCAAAGCACAATGGAATGCAGTTATCCAAGGTGTTTGGGCCACCCTGAGCTTCGGGAAGAATATGGTGACACTCGATGCGGACTCCGCAGAACTTGTGACAAATACAACAGCAGCGTCCCGCGGCGATGAGCGCCTCTGCCTTACTGTTTTGTGGAAATGGCATAGCGGGTAAAAACGTCTAACGCCCCAAGCTCAGCGACGGCGCGAACGACGCGACCAAAAGCGGGCGACTACACCCGCCGTTCGCTGCAGCGACTGGTTAAGCAACGGACCTCACCTTGCTCCCAACGCGCGCCCGGAAGCAAGACAAAAAGCGCGCCCAAACAGGAAAACCTGCGGAAACGCTGGACCTGCGGGATAAAGGAGTGACTGCGAAGCCGGGGCCAAAACGCCACCCGCAGCCGGGGGAATGACGGGCGCTGCCGGATGGAAGAGCGACGTGCCAGGCCCGAACACGCGGGGAACAGGGAAGGCGGTCGAGCCACGAGGGACCTTTCGGCGAGCGGCTCCACGAAAACCGGAAATCTTCCCGGTGTCTATGATGGAATTAGTTGTTCGGGACTTGGACGCGCTGCAGCTCGTCACGCAGGAACTTGAGCTTCTCGGCGAGCCGTTGGCGCGCTGGATGATGTTGCCTGTACTTCTGGCTCAACACCCAGTCTTCGCGCTGTGCCTCGTCGATGCGGTCCTGGAGATGACTCCGGTAGGTGGCGGGTGGCACTTCAGGCGTCGTCCGGGACAAAGCGTCAAGTCTTGCCCGCGCTTCTGCCATCTTTGGGTGCTTGTCCGCGTAACTTGATCCGAGCTCGGCGACGTTGATTTTGGCGTCGAGCACGGGATCGTCGGAGTTGCCTGCCAGCAACCGGGTAGAAGCCGAGAAGAGTAGCAAAGCTGTCAGCGCGATGTGTTCATAGGTGTCGAATGTGCAATGCCTAACGGATCCAAGCTCAGCGACGGAGGCTGGCGAAGTCAAGCGTGAAGGTCCGAGAAAGCCCTGCCGCCAGCCTCCGTTCGCTGGAGCGCGTTGTTAGGCGTATTGGGTGCGAATCTCATCGCGGGTAAGAAGGAAGATGGATACTGCTCCGAGAGCCGTGCCGAACGGGAACGCGAGACAGGTGAGCCCTCCTAAAACCACGGATAGGTTGCGACGGCGTCGGCGCAGTATCAGAACCGCGTTGGTGATGAACGCAAGGACGAACACAATAACCAAGAAGGAAAAGGTAAGGAGCGGGACGAGCTGGGAGAGCGAAAGGACGTCTTCGTTGTGGCTCTGATAGGCGGAAATAACCAGACTTACACTCCGGCTGCAGGAATGGCGCACACAAACGCCAAAACAAGATAGCAGTAGGGGAGGATACGAAATGCGGCTCTCATTCCGAGGTGACGGTAAATACGCCTAACGCCCCAAGCTCAGCGACGGCGACGAAGAGCCGCCCAAGAGCGGGCGACCAGAACCGCCGTTCGCTGCAGCGACTGGTTAGGCAACGCGCTCACCCTCGGGGCAAAGCTCTCTCAAACGCAAGACAAAAAGCGCGGCAAGCACTGAAAACCCGGAGCGGCGGGGGACCCGGGCAGAAAAGTGTGCCTGCGCGGCTGTGGTGGACGGACAATCCCGCAGCCGGGGGAATGACGGGCGCTGCCGGCTGGAAGCAAGACGCGCCAGGCCAGAGGATGCGGGCACGAAGAGGACGGTCGAGCCACGGACGACCCTCCTGCGAGCGGCCCCGTCAAAGCGCAGAACTTCCCCGGTGCCTAACGGACTCAAGCTCAGCGACAGAGGCTGGCGAAAAAGGACATGATACTCGGAACCAACCCCGCCGCCAGCCTCTGTTCGCTGGAGCGCGTGGTTAGGTGGCTGGCTCCCCGTGCTGGGCGATGAGCTGACCGACAAGCTCCTCGCCGCCGATGATGCTCTCGGAACCAGGGAAGCGGCAAACCTCCATGTGCCCGTCATCGAACACGTCGATCTCGATGCGCTCGCCCACGGCGGTGACGCTGACCAGCACGGTGTCGGGGCGATGGCGTGAGAGGCTGAAGTGCAGACGCGCCGACTCCAAGCGGTTGAGCAGGTCGTAAAGCGGATGCATGGAATAACCCTGACGCGGAAGCCACCTAACGCCCCAAGCTCAGCGACGGCGGCAGAAAAGCAAGCCTGAAAGCGGGCGATTGTCACCGCCGTTCGCTGCAGCGACTGGTTAGGCAACGGGGTTACCCTGGGGGCAGAACACGCCCGGAGGCAAGACAAAAAGCGCGCCGGGCACGGAAAACCTGGAGCGGCGCTGGACCTGAGGGAGAAGGCGCGCCTGCGAGGGCAGGGAGGACAGACCGCCCGCAGCCGGGGGAATGACGGGCGCTGCCGGCTGGAAGGACGACGCGCCCGGCCAAAGGATGAAGGCACAAAGAGGACGGTCGAGCCACGGACGGCCCTCCGGCGAGCGGCCCCACCAGGGCGGGAGCTTGCCCCGGTGCCTAACGACCCCAAGCTCAGCGATGACTCGGGTGTGGCGCGGCGGCTGCGCAAGCTGCCGACGTGACGCGCATGAGGCATTCGCTGCAGCGCTTGGTTAGGCGTTGCGGTCATTTGATCTTGGGCCATTTCACGTCTTGGAGCTTCAGTTCAACCGCTTCATTGGGATAGTCAACGCCTTTGTCGTTCCGAGCCTCGCTGACGAAACGATTTGGCGGGTAAAGCTGGAACTGTGGAGTGACAAACGGCCGAGCCAGCTCGTCAAGGTAGAAGAATGCAGCGCGTTCGCGGACGAAAACATAGGTGGGGAAATGCCACGCGCTGTGACCACCAGAGCTGGAGACACTGTAAACAAAGAAGCGAGAATCCGGCGTCCACGATGCGAATATAACGCCTTGGCCGTGCTCGTGGTCGGCAGAAGAGTGGTCGGTAAGGGCGAGGCGCTTGCCGTGTAACGTGCGAATCTCAACGCGGTGCTCGTTGAAGCCGCGTTCGTGGATGTAGGTCGGCGTGACAACCGCTTCGAGCTTCTCGTCCGGTGAGATGTGGATGACGCGGCCATACTGCGCCCGTGCTGTTGCGAGCGATGCGAGAAAGAGAAAGTATAGAAGTGCGGTTTTCACGAGACGCTAGTGACGCCTAACATGGCAGTATCCATCACTTTTGAGGCTTTGCACGGGCTATCTCCTCTGCGTGAGGCGCATAAAACTTCATTTTTGACGTAATTACAAGCAAATACTGCGTTTATGAAGGATAGCGCGGGCACCCTCCTCTCAAGCCACGCGCTTTTACGTCATTTTCGACGTTTTACGCGTCGCACCGTCCATGCCACCACCCCCTCCACCCAAACTCCTCGAGCAAGTCCGCCGCCGGTTGCGCTTGCTCCGGATGAGCCTGCGCACCGAAGAGGCTTACCTCGGCTGGGTCCAGCGCTTTGTCCTCTTCCACAACAAACGTCATCCCGCCTCCCTCGGGGAAACCGAAGTCGTGGCTTTTCTTCAGTACCTCGCCCTTGAACGCCAGGTCGCCGCGTCCACCCACAACCAAGCCCTCAACGCCCTCGTTTTTCTCTACACCCAAGACCCCGCGAGTTTGCAGGAAGCCTCCAGCCGAACGCAAGAGCAAGAAGGGCACCTCTTTTGGCTGTTTTCAAATTGAGAACTGCCGACGAGCAACTTTAGCCTTGGCCTCGGTCTCAAGTTGGGATGTATTGTTCTCCCCCCCATGAACGCGCTGCTGAGAAATTCCCTTTTTCTTTTTGGTCTGTCGCTGGCACTCGCCGGTCACTCCGCGGCGGAAACGCCGCGCCAGCATCTGCGCATCGACGACGATTGGAAATTTTTCCTCGGCGATCCGAAGGACGCTGCGACCACGGACTTTGCCGATGCCGACTGGCGGCCGGTGACATTGCCACACGACTGGAGCATCGAGGGCAAGATGGACCCGAAAGCGCCGATGGGCGGACAGGGCGGCTTTTTTCCCGCCGGCATCGGCTGGTATCGCTACCATTGGCAGGCACCGGCAGACTGGAAAGGCAAGCGCGTGCGCGTCGAGTTCGAGGGCGTTTACATGAACGCCGAGGTCTATCTCAACGGGCAAAAGCTCGCTTCGCATCCCTACGGCTTCACGAGCTTCTTTGTCGATCTTACCCCGGCCTTGAAGCCCGGTGCCGGCAATGTGCTTGCCGTCCGGGTCGATAACACCCCGCAAAAAAATGCCCGCTGGTACACCGGTTCCGGCATTTATCGGCATGTTTGGCTTGATGTGACCAACCCGGTGCAGGTCGCGCCGTGGGGCGTTTTCGTCAGCGTCCCGCAAGCCGACGCCACCTCCGCCAACATTTCCGTGCGGACGACGCTGCTGAATCAAACGGCGGACACCACGCCGGCCCGGATCACCACCGCGCTGCTGGACCCGGATGGCGCGGAGATCGGCCGCAACGAAACATCCGTCGATCTGGC
The DNA here is from genome assembly GCA_963795895.1 of uncultured bacterium. Classification (GTDB taxonomy): domain Bacteria; phylum Verrucomicrobiota; class Verrucomicrobiia; order Chthoniobacterales; family SZAS-18; genus CAWCJJ01. Next base: position 422,116 of record CAWCJJ010000024.1, on the reverse strand, counting down.
CGCCTCCGGTTCGCGGGAGATCAAGCAGGAGATCGCGCTGACCCATCCGCCTCTCTGGTTTCCGGAAACGCCGCAGCTTTCGACGGTCGTCACCGACGTGATCGTGGACGGCAAGACCATCGACGAAGTGACAACCAGGTTTGGCGTGCGCGCGCTGGCGTGGTCGGCGGAAAAAGGGCTGACGCTCAATGGCAAGACCTACAAGCTGGCCGGCGGTTGCATTCACGACGACAACGGCGTGCTCGGCGCGTGTGCGTTCGACCGGGCCGAGGAACGCAAAGTCGAGCTGCTCAAGGCCGCCGGTTTTAGCGCGCTGCGGACGGCGCACAACCCACCGTCGCCCGGCCTTTTGGATGCCTGCGACCGTCTCGGCATGTTGGTGCTGGACGAGGCGTTCGATTGCTGGGCCAACGGCAAAAACACCTCCGATTACCACCTGGTTTTCAAGGATTGGTGGCAGCGCGACATCGACTCGATGGTGCAGCGGGACCGCAATCATCCGGCCGTCGTGATGTGGAGTATCGGCAATGAAATTCCCGGCGTCTTTTCGGCCATGGGAAATGAATACGCCCCGAAGCTGGTCGCCGAAATCCATTCACTCGACCAGACGCGGCCGGTGACGAACGGAAGCAACGGCTGGCCCGCGGAGATCCAGCAACCGCCAGCTTCCCGGTCCGACCAGCCCCGCCGGCACCGATGCGAACGCGGCTACCGCCGACCCGGCGCACCCGGACCCGGCCGCCTGGACCGCACTCGATATCGTCGGCAGCAATTACCGCCTCGGCGGCCATGTGGCGCGGCATGCGTTGTTTCCCGACCGGGTCCTGGTGAGCACCGAGTCAACGCCGCCTCTCGGTGAGGCCTACCGGGTGGCCGACTTTCCGTTCGCCGTGGGCGATTTCGTTTGGGCGGCGCAGGATTACCTGGGTGAGGTCGGCGTCGGCCGCTGGTTTTACGAGGGCGACCCGACCGAGCCGATGACCACGCGCAAGAATCAGCCGCCCACGAAGCTCTTTCCCATCAACCACGGCAGTGACGAGCTCTATCCCTGGCGCGGGGCGAATCCCGGCAGCCTCGACCTGCTCGGCAACCGCAAGCCTGCGGCCCACCTTTGGAACATCGTCTGGAACCGGGGCGAGAAACTTTATTTCGCCGTGCGCCAGCCGGAGGACGACAAGAAGATCATCGTCGCCGGCTGGGGCTGGTACCCGGTTTGGGAGAACTGGACCTGGCCGGGTCGGGAAGGCAAACCGATGGGCGTCGATGTCTATTCCCGCTACCCGAGCGTGCGGCTTTATCTGAACGACAAGCTGGTGGGCGAAATGCCCACCACGCGCAAAGAAGGCTACCAGGCGACTTTCAAGCTGACGTACCAGCCCGGAATCCTGAAGGCTGTCGGCGTGGAAGATGGCAAGGAAAGCGAGACCATGCAGCTGGAAACGGCGGGCGATCCCGCCTCCATCAAGCTCTCCGCCGACCGGAGCACGATCCACGCGGACGGCCAGGACTTGTCGTTCATCCAAGTGGACGTGTTGGACAAGCAGGGTCGATTGCAGCCGAACGCCGATGCGCTCATTTCCTTCACCCTCACCGGTCCCGGCACCATCGCCGGCCTCGGCAATGCCTGGCTCAAAAGCACGGAGCCGTTCCAAGGCACCACCTGCCACGTCTATCACGGCCGCGCGCTGATCGTCCTGCGTGGATCGAAGACGACGGGAACGCTCCACCTCAAGGCCGACGCACCGGGGCTCGCCTCCTCCGACGTGGCCATCAGTTGCCGGTGATCGGAATCCAGTGAAAATCCTCCCTCTTATGCTTAGCCGAAAATTCTTGCCGGTTCGCTCGCCACCTTTCTCGCCATCTGGCTCGTGAGTGGCGCCCCAGCCACTCGCCCAGACCGGTGCAGACCCCGCGCCCCGCAAAAATGAAAACTTCGACCGCGGTTGGAAGTTTCATCGCGGCGAGGCAGCGGGAGCCGATCAGCCGGGCTTCGATGATGCGTCGTGGCGCGCGTTGGACCTGCCACACGACTGGAGCATCGAAGTCCCTGCCGATGTCCCGCAGAAACCCGGCGAGCAGGAGGGGCCGTTCGATAAGAACTCGCCCGCGCGCAATGGTGGAGCCTACCTGGACGGCGGCGTGGGCTGGTACCGCAAGACTTTCACGCTGCCGAGTTCCGCGCCGGGCGAACAATGCACGATCCTCTTCGACGGAGCCTACGAGAATGCCGATGTTTTCCTCAACGGCCAGAAACTCGGCAGCCATCCCTATGGGTTCACGAGCTTCTATTATGATCTGACGCCACTCTTGAAACCGGCGTCGGAGAAGAATGTCCTGGCGGTCCGCTTGCAGGCCGATCAACCGGGCTGCCGCTGGTATTCGGGGGCCGGTCTCTACCGGCACGTCCATTTGATCGTGACCCAACCCGTCCACGTCGCGCAGTGGGGAACTTACATCACCACTCCGGCGGTGACGTCGGCCAGCGCGCAGGTAAAGGTGAACACCGTGCTGCGCAACGACAGCACCGCCGCGGCCAACGCGACGCTCACGACGATCTTGCTGGACCCGAGCGGCAAGGAAGTGGCGCGGCTGCAATCCGGGCAGGCCATCCCCGCCAAAGGCAGCGCGCCGGTGGAGCAAACCCTGCCCGTAGCCAGCCCCCAACGCTGGTCTTGCGAAACGCCGCTGCTTTATCAGGCGGTCAGCGAGGTCCGCGTCGGCGCCGTGCTCGTGGATTCCCTGCGCACGCCCTTCGGCATCCGGACCATCGAGTTCACGAAGGACAAGGGATTTTTCCTCAACGGCGAGCGCGTGCAGATCAAGGGGGTCTGCGACCACCACGACCTCGGCTGCCTGGGCGCCGCCGCGTACCGCCGGGCGATCCAGCGGCAGATCGAGGTATTGAAGAGTTTCGGTTGCAACGCGATCCGCACGAGCCACAACCCGCCCGCGCCCGAGCTGCTCGACCTCTGCGACCAGATGGGGATGCTCGTGATGGACGAGGCGTTCGACGAGTGGAAGGAAAACAAGCGCGAGTACGGCTACGCCTTGTTCTTCGACGCGTGGAGCGAACCGGATATGGTCAGCATGCTGGACCGCGACCGCAACCATCCCAGCATCGTCCTCTACAGCATCGGCAACGAAATTACCGAGGGCCGCGAAGGCAAACCCGAGGCCGGCCCCATCGCCGACCGCCTCGTGGCCATCTGCCACCGTGAGGACCCCACGCGGCCCGTCACCTCGGGTTGTCCCGGCCCCGAGGCGCGATTGGAATAGCGGGCTGGCCAAGGCGCTCGACGTTTTCGGTCTCAACTACAACCTCGGCTGGTACGGGAGAAACGACCCGGCCTCCAAAGCCACGCCCAAGCCGGGCGACACCGGCTACCACGGGCAGCTTCCGCTGGTCGGCAGCGAGACGTCTTCGCAGGCGGATTCCCGTGGGGAATACAACCTGAAACTCGACGAGGCAGGCAACGTGGTGGTCATCTCCAAGACCAACAACCAGATCTCCAGCTACGATTATTGGCGCGCGGGCTGGGGTTGCTCCGCCGAGACGGACCTGCTCGCGCTCAAGGATAACCCGTGGGTGGCGGGCGAGTTCGTGTGGACCGGCTTCGACTACCTCGGCGAGCCCCACCCTTTCAGTTGGCCTTCCCGCAGTTCGTACTTCGGCATCGTCGATCTGGCGGGTTTTCCGAAGGATCGCTACTACCTCTATAAGAGCGTCTGGGGCGCGGAGCCGGTCGTGCACATCCTGCCGATGTGTTGGAACTGGCCGGGCTTCGAGGGAAAAACGATCCCGGTGCGCGTCTTCACGAACGCTGACGCGGTCGAATTGTTCCTCAACGGCAAGTCGCTGGGTTCTAAAAAATTCCCGGCGGATAGCGCGGAGCAAACCCTGGAAAAAGACGGCAAGGATAAAACCGTCTCCGTGACGAAAAGCCCGGGAATGCACCTGGAGTGGGCCGTGCCCTACGCGCCGGGTGAACTGAAGGCGGTCGCCACCAAAGACGGCAAGGTCGTCAAGACCGACGTGGTCCGCACGGCGGGAGCACCGGCAACACTCCGGCTGAGCGCCGACCGGACCCGAATCGCCGCCGATGGCCAGGATTTGTCCTTCGTGAAGGTCGAGGTTCTCGACCGGGACGGCAACATCTGCCCGAACGCCGACAACGAGATTCACTTCGAAGTGGATGGAAACGCCTTGGCCATCGCCGGGTTGGACAACGGGGACGCCACCAACCATGAGTCGTTCCAGGGCCGGGACCATCAGGCGTACCACGGCCTGGCGCTGGCGGTCCTGAAATCCAACTACAACGTGGCCGGCGACTCGAAGCTGACCGCGAGCGGCGAGGGGCTGACCCCGGCGAGCATCATCCTCTCCGCCACGACGGTGAAATGACCCTCGCCGTCTACTTTGCCGGGGTTTCGGGCGCTTTTGTCGGCTCAACGGGCGGCGGGGTATCGACCTTAATCAACTCGATCGCACAAATCTCCGGGGTGTCCGCTGAACCCGTCTCAAGCTTGATTTCAAAGGTTCCATTCTGGTTTGCACTAACACCAGGAAACTCCTTCATGACTGCCTTGTTCGCTCCGCCCGCTTCCTGGAAGATATCGAAATCCCGCAGGACCTTCCGGCCATTGATCTCGACATCGAAACGCCGCTTCCCGGCCTCGTGGAATGTGTTCTCGGCGAAGTAGAGCCGCACGTCATACCAACGGCCGGTTCTCTGCGGGCGGCTGTAAAAGAGGTACTGGACGTTTCCGGCGCGGCCGGTTTGCAAAAGCGCGGCGGGTAAAGACAGCGCCCCGGTCTCGACGGGAACGTTGCTGGAGTAGGATTGGCCGCCCACGTAAAAGTCGTCCGCCTGAAAATCGCCCGCCTGCGGGCCGCCGCAGTGGATGTGGAAATCGGTCGTCCGGCTGTCGCGCGGCCTGCCGGTCACAATGGGCAGCCCGGTGGAGGGCCAGTGACCGACCTGGGCGTTTTCGTTTAGCGCGAGGCTGGCGGACGGCGTGGTTACCGGGTTCACGCCGATGTTCCAGCCATCGACCATCACCAGTGGGTTCTCGCCTTTGAGGTCAGCCGCGTCGGCCTCGATGGTGATGTTCTTTTCTTCGCCGGGAACCAACGACACATAGTTATCCGTGTAGTAAACCGGAAGAACACGCGCGCCGGAGGTGGCGCGGTGAAGCTGCAAGTGCGCGGCGAGGGCGACGGTTGGGGCGGGATTGCGCAAGGAAACGTCGAGGAAGATTTTCCCCCCGGCGTCGCGACGGGCAATCCGCGCTTCCAGCTTGGTAATCGGCAGCGCCGCCAGCGCGGTCAGATCATCGGCATTGGGAGCGGGAGCTTGCCAATAGAAGTTATCCGAGAGCGGCTTGCCGTCGGCCGACGCGAGCTCCAGCTTGACGAAGTAAACCGGGGAGACCGTGGCTGGCAAGTTCACGACGCCCAGGTCGGTCTCCCCGGTCGGCGGAGCACTCACCGCGTACTCTTGCTGATACGGTGAGGAACCGTCCAGGTTATAGACCTTGAGGCGGGCCGTGGCCCCGCTCAGGCCCGTGGCAGTGTGATTGATGACCTGCACGGAACCGAGTTGTTCGTTGAACTGGATGTGAATCGGCTCGCAGGCCTTGCGCGTCCCGAACAAGGCGGAGTTGGGCTCCAGATCGTGGGCATAGAGCTGCCAGACGAAGCTCGGCAGCGCCGGATTGCTCATCCAGGTGATCACCGCCGTGGCGAAGTGAAACATCTTCGCCTCGCGGCCCTCGTACATGGCGCGGAACGCCTCGTAATTCATGAGCTGACCCTTGCGCGCGAAGTCGGCGGCGTTCGCGATCGCGCCGTAGCGTTTGGCCATCGTGCCCGGGTAGTTATTGCAGTTCTGCGCGCCGCTGAGGAAATCATGCTCCGCCCAGTCGTCATTGATCTGGGTCCAGTCCTTCTCCGGCATCATGGCCTGCATGGATTCCCAGGTGGGTACGGAGACGCTGCCGATCTCGGTCTTGAACGCCTCGGTATCGGGGAACACGTAGTACTCACGGGGCGCGCGCCAGCGGTACGGGCCGCCGGAGTGAACGCCCCGGCCGCTGGTGGAGCTGGATTGATATAACCGGGTGGAGTCCAGTTCGGCGGTGAGTTTTGCGAGCGCGTCGTCGATCTCCTTGGGCGGGCGACCCTCGTTGCGCCCGCACCAGAGGGCGATGGAGGGATGATTACGAAATCGGAGAACCTTCTCCCGCGCATTTGCCAGGTAGGTCGCCACATCGGTCGGGTTCGGTCCGTCGCCGGGATTAGGCTGGAAAAATTCGTCCCAGATCAGGATGCCGTACTGATCACAGAGTTCGTACAAATCCTCGCTCGTGCTTTGGCCGACCCAGTTGCGAATCAGGTTGTAATTGGCGAGCTGATGCAGGCGGATCTGCGCCTCAAGCCGCTCCCGCGGGATGCGCTTCATGGCCTCGTCCATCCCCCAATCGCCCCCCTTGATGAAGAGACGCACGCCGTTGACGGAGATCGTCAAGTTATCCTTCTCGGAACTGCCGTAAGTGATCTTGCGGATGCCGAAGGTCGTGGCGCGCGCGTCGGAGACCGCGCCGCCCACTTCGAGCGATAGCCGCAAGGTATAGAGATTCTGCGGGCCGTACCCATTCGGCCACCAGAGTCTCGGGATGCGCAAGGTGTAACTGCGGCACGGTCTTCGCATCGAGCGAGATCGCCGTGGAGGTGGCGGCCGCGAGCTGCACCGGCTGCGAAAAGGTGACTTCACCGAAGCTTCCTTTCAGAACGCCGGTTTGCGGCTGGCCGGTCAGGTTCCGGATGTTGGCCTGGATAGTGAGATCGGCCGAGTCGAGGCCGGGAAGCGCGAGATCCGCCGTCACGGAAGGGGGGTCTTCCAGGACGGCCGGACCGGAGGCGGAAAGGGTGACCTTCTGCCAGATGCCTGTATTGCGGTCGCGGATTACGGGTAGCCAATCCCAGCCGATCGAGCAGAGAAAGGTCGGCCCATCGATGGCGGGCAGGCCGCCGTTGCCCATGTCGCCATTGGCAATGGTGTGCTCGAAAGGAACGCCGGGATGGGGTTGGGGAGAAACGCGGACCGCCAGGGCGGCTGGCTTTCCGGCGGTGACGAAAGAAGAGATATCAAATATCCCGCGCGTGAACGCACCCTTGATCGTCCCGGCCATCGAACCGTTCACCCAGACTTCGGCGGCGAAGTTGATGCCATCGAAGTTCAGCCAGATCTTCCGGCCGGCGTACTCGGCGGGTATCACGAGAGGGGTGCGATACCACCAATCCCTGCGGCAAAGCGACTCCGGGATCTGCCGGTTGTTTTCGCCATAGAGCGGCTCCGGATAAACGCCGTTGTCCACCAGGGTGGTGAGCACCGTGCCGGGCACCGTGGCCTTGTACCAACGAGGGGCGGTAAAGCCCGGCTGGGAAAGTTGCGCGCCGGTCTCGGAAACCTGGGTCGCGTCCTGCATCTGCCAGGCGCCGTCAATCACGGTAGCGGGGGGCGGGGCGGAGGAGGCCTGCGCGCGTCCGACGGCGGAAAGCAGCGCGAGACAGAGGACAAACCAATTACGTAGAGGAATCATGGCGGGGGAGGAGCGATGTCAGACAGAAAGATGATAGACGAGAGCAGCGCAGGAGGAAGCAATTTTGTCGGCGACTCGAAGCTCGCCGCGAGCGGCTGACCCCGGCTAGTATCGTCCTCTCGACCACACGCGGTGAAATGATCCTCGCGCAAAATTTCATCGAGAATACCTTCTGTATATGCTCAAATATTTAGTCGTCGGCTTGGTCTTCGTTGCGCTCGGCGTTCCGGTTTGGGCCGATGACTCAAACTCCAGCGGCGCGCTGCAAGTGCCGCACGTCTTTGGCGACCACATGGTGCTTCAGGCGAGGAGCGGCGGACCCTGTATGGGGTTGGGCTCGGCCGGGTGAAACGGTGACGGTGAGCTTTGCCGGACAAAAAAAGCAGGCCACGGCTGGAAGCGACGGCGCCTGGAAGGTGGCGCTCGATCCGCTGGCCATCTCCGCTCAGCCGGCCGATCTCACGATTTCCGGCACGGGCGCCGAGTCTCTGGCCTTTCACGATGTGCTGGTGGGTGAGGTTTGGCTTTGCTCCGGCCAATCCAACATGCAGAAGCCGGTGGGCGCCTGGCGCGGACAGCCGGTGACGGTGCTCAACGCACCCGAGGAAATTGCGGCGGCCAATTATCCGCTGATCCGGCTGATGAACATAGAGATCGCCAACGCCGACAAGCCGGAGCGGGATTTGAATATCACGCCGCGCGGCACGCCGGATTATCCGTGGAAAGGCTGGGTCGTCTGCAACCCGCCATCGCTTGACGAGATCAAATTCTCAGCCGTGGGTTATTTCTTCGCGGCCAAGCTCTTCAAGGAACTGAACGTTCCCATCGGTATGATCGAGGCCACGGCGGGTGGAACGCACATTGAAGGCTGGATGGCGCCCAACGCATTCACCGATCCGGCGCTGGCCGACTTTGCGAAAGCCGCCCAAACGCCGAAAACGAGGTTTGCCGGCACGGTCACCACCGCGCTCTACAACGGCATGATCGCGCCCCTGGTGCCCTACGCCATCCGCGGCGTGCTCTGGTACCAGGGCGAATCGAACCTGATCAAGAACGATCCGCTTTACGCTAACAAGATCAAGGCGCTGATCACAAGCTGGCGGGCGAATTGGGGCGGCGACCTGCCCTTTTATTATGTGCAGTTGCCGGGTCTCTCTTACTCCAAACGCAAGAACCCCGGACACAACCCCGTGGACGAGGCGTTTTTCCGCGAACAACAGGACGCGGCGTTGACGCTACCCAAGACGGGCGTGGCGGTGACCACCGACCTTGGCGACTTGAACAACATGCACCCGCCGAACAAGAAGCCGGTGGGCGAACGCCTGGCGCTTTGGGCGCTGGCCAACGAGTACGGCCGGAAGGATGTGGAGCCCTCCGGCCCGATGTACCGGCCGGGCAGCATTGAGCGCGAGGGTTTCAAGGCCGTCGTGCATTACACTCACGTGGGCAAGGGCCTGGTGTCCCAAGACGGGCGGCCTCTCACCGGCTTCACCGCCGCGGGTGACGACGGGATTTTCCATCCGGCCGACGCCGCGATCTCCGGCGATGCGGTGGTCGTCACCAGCTCGCAGGTAAAGGAGCCGAAGGAGGTCCGGTTCGATTGGGACGAGGCGGCGGTGCCCAACCTCTACAACAAGGACGGCCTGCCCGCCGCGCCGTTTCGCACCGACCATCAGTCCCCGCCCGCGGAGCCCGCGCAGGAGCCGCCGGCGACGAACGGACCCGCTGTGACACCGGATGCCGCGCCGCAGTAAAGTCTTCCACCGTGCTCGGCGCCGTTCAAGCCGGACAAGAGCTGTCGGGGGAGCGGAGCGCGATCATTTCGCGGTGACGGTGATCTCCCGTTTTTGGCGGATATCGTCCGAAGCCGCGCCGATCTCCACCTCGTAGGGACCGGGCGCGACCACGTAGGCATGAGTCGTGACGTCCCAGTGGCGAAGTTGGTGCGCGGGTAGATCGAGTTCCGCCTTGACGGCGCCGCCCTTCGGCACGGAGACGCGCCGGAAGGCCGCCAGGCTGCGTACCAATTGCGGCTCGGTGGAATCTCGCTGCTTCACATAGACCTGCACCACCGCATCGCCATCGCGCGGCCCCGAGTTGGTGACCGGGACGCTGAGATGGATTGTGCCGCCGGCATTGATGGTGGTGGCGCTCAGCCGAGGCGAGCCGAAGTCGAACTTCGTGTAGCTGAGGCCGTGCCCGAAGGCGAAAAGCGGTCGGCCGGAGAAATACCGGTAGGTGCGGTTGGCCATGCTGTATTCGGTAAAGGCGGGGAGATCGTCCGTTCCCCCATAGAAGGTAATCGGCAGGTGACCCGAAGGATTAACATCGCCGAAAAGCACTTCGCCCACCGCCGTTCCCCCGTTCTCGCCGGGATACCAAGCCTGCACGATGGCGGGGAGATTGGCCGCCTCCCACTTCAGCGCCATGGCGCTGCCGCTGCAGTTGACGAAGACCACCGGCTTGTGCAGCGCGCCGAGCGCCTGCACGAAGTTTTCCTGGACCTCGGGCAATTCGATCCGGGTGCGGTCGCCTCCCAGGAAACCGTCCAGCACGGTGCGGCTTTCCTCTCCTTCCAGTTTGTCCGCGTTGATTCCCCCGACGTAGACGATGGCGTCGGCGCCTTCCGCGATTTTCATGGCCTCCTGCCAGCCGGGCGAAGTCGTGTCGAAGGTCGCGGGCGACTTGACGGCCAGGGGCGGACCCGCGGCGTAATCGACCTGCACGGTTGGACCCGCCGCCTGCGCTATACCGCTGAACAGGGAAACGGGATGGGACGGCGTGCCGTGGTAATTGCCCAGAAGCATGGTGGTGTCCTTCGCATTCGCGCCGATGATGGCGAGACGCTTGATCCTGCCGCGGTCGAGGGGCAGCAGCCCGTCGTTTTTCAGGAGCACGATCGACTCGCGGGCGGCTTTTAGCGCGAGCGCCGAGCTGGCCGGCGTGTCGTTGTCGGCTTCGCCGAGCTTGTCCCAAGGGGTGGAGGGATCGAACAGACCGAGGCGGAACCGCTGGGTCAGGACGCGGGTAAGCGCGGTTTCGATTTCCTTTTCCGTGACCAGCTTTTCTTCCACGGCCTGGACGAGGGCGGCGTAGGCGCGGCCGCAGTCGAGATCGGTGCCGGCCTGAAGGGCGGCGGCGACGCCCTCCGGCATCGTCTTGCGGTAATGATGACCGTGCACGATGTCGGCCACAGCATCGCAATCGGAAACGACGTAGCCGTCGAAGCCCCACGTGTCGCGCAGAATGTCGGTGAGGAGCAGCTTGCTGGCGGGAACCGGGACACCGTACACGGCGTTATAGGAACTCATCACCTGCGCGACGTGGCCGTCGCGGACGCAGGCCTCGAAGGCGGGGAGATAGGTCTCGTGCAGGTCGAGTCTCGGACGGGTTGGCGTTGAAGCGATGCCGCTCCGGCTCGGGCCCGCTGTGGACGACGTAATGCTTGGCGCAGGCGAGCGCCTCCGGGTGGAGCGGGTCGCCCTGGATGCCGGTGATGAACGCCACGGCGAGGTCGCCGGTGAGGAAGGGGTCTTCGCCATAGGTCTCCTGGCCGCGGCCCCAGCGGGGATCGCGGAAGATGTTGATGTTGGGCGACCAGTAGCAAAGGCCGTGATGGCGTTTGCCCTTATCCTTCTCCGTCGTGGTGTTGAATTTGGCGCGGCCCTCGTTGGCGACCGTCTGCCCTTCGCGATGGATCAGATCGGCGTCCCAGGTGGCGGCCATGCCGATGGTCTGGGGAAATACCGTGGCGCGCCCGGCGAAACCGACGCCGTGCAGGCCTTCGCTCCAATAATCGTAGGCCGGGACGTTGAGCCGGGGAATCGCGGGGGACGCATTTTGCAGTTGCGCCACTTTTTCCGCCAGTGACAGGCGCGAGATAAGGTCGGCGACCCGTTGCGCGACAGGAAACGAGGGATCGGTATAACGCACCGGCGTCGAAACGACCGGAATAGCGGTGGAAGCGGCGCTTGCAGCCGTCGGTGCGCCAGCCGGCGCGGCCGAAGTGGGAGGATCTTGCGCAGACGAGGTGGAGATAGAGAGGAGGACTAAAATTCCTGCCAGATACTTTGGGGGCATAAAGGTCGAAGGTCCCGATGAGAGCAGGTTCGGAAAATGTTTCGAGACAATTGTTAATGGGGTCGAAATACGGTCGCGGTCCTTGCGTATGGACTCATTCCCCCTGTCGATGCACTTGCGTCCGCGCCTGGCGCGAAATGCCGATGCCGGTGTCCCGCACCTTCACCCCGCCTTGGTCGCTCTACACGCATGGCAAGCGTCACGCTCAAAGAAGGGTGGCTCTCCCCATGTCCAAGCGTGCTTTATGATCCGTTTTCTACGTTGTCCCCAGAAGGGTCAGGGCGATGGCGTGTCGAAGGTCCACTCGCCCGAGCCGACGTGGTGCCCGGCCCCGGTTGCCCCGCCCGCGGAGCCCGCGCCGGAGCCGCCGGCGGCGAACGGACCTGCGGTGATACCGGATGCCGCGCCGCAGTAAAGTCCCCAAACGTGCCGGCCGAGCAGCCTATAAAGCAGTAGCGATTTACAGCGAACATTTTACCCTCTAAACCTCCATGAACAGACGGCGATTTTTGCAACTCGCGGGCGGCGCGGCAGCCGCCGGAACGCTGCCATCCTCTTCGGGTCGCGCGGCAGAAGGAGCAGGTTCTCCTGGAGCCTACCCAATTTCAGAGCGGGACGCCGTTCTCTATTACGGGAAATACCGGCCCCAGGGCGGCAAGCCGCCGGCGGGCATCTGGAACGGCGTGCCCTTGGAATCGCCGTTCCCGAATTTGGCGGGCGACGGCCCTTACCAGCCCACCTGGGAGTCGCTCGCCCACTACGGCGAAGCCCCCGAATGGTATCGCGATGCGAAGTTTGGCATCTGGGCGCACTGGAGTCCGCAATGCGTCCCTGAGAATGGCGACGGCTATGCCCGCTTGCTCTATGTCGAGGGATCGCCCGACTATATTGATCACTGCGCGCGGTACGGGCACCCGACAAAATTCGGCTACAAGGACCTGTGCCCGCAGTGGAAGTTACAAAACTGGGATCCCGACGCGCTCATGGCGCGCTACCAGGCGGCCGGGGCGAAATTTTTCCTCGGCCTCGCGAACCACCACGATGGCTTCGATGCTTGGAACTCGAAGAATCATGTTTGGAATTCGGTGAACCTCGGACCGAAGCGTGACGTGGTCGGCGGCTGGGCGGCTGCGGCCCGCAAGCGAGGTTTGCGCTTTGGCGTGACGGTCCACGCGGCGCGCAACTGGTGGTGGCTGCAGGCGGCGCGGCTTTGCGACGGCAAGGGGCCGCTCGCCGGCATGCCATACGACGGCGTGCTTTCCTCCGCCGACGGCAAGGATCAGTGGTGGCGCGACTTCGATCCGGAAATTCTCTATGGCCGCAAGCACGCGGCGACCGACTTGCCTGATACAACGTACGTGAAAAATTTCTACGACCGCATCCGTGACCTGATCGATCAGCACGATCCGGACCTCCTCTACTTTGACGACACGCTGTTGCCGCTCGGCTGGGGCGGGATGAACCTGGGCGCGTATTTCTACAATCACAATCTCCAGACCCGCGGCGGGAAGATGGAGGCGGTGCTCAACGTGAAGCAGGTGCACGACGACCTGCACGCGCAGGCGGCGGTGGCCGATGTCGAGCGGGGTGTGGTTGACAGCATCCTGCCGCGCCCCTGGCAGTCCGAGACCTGCATCGGCGACTGGCATTACGACCGGAAGCTCTTCCGAGAACCATGCGTACATGAAGCCGGGCGAGGTCATCCATTGGCTGGTCGACGTGGTGAGCAAGAACGGCACGTTCGTCCTGAACATCCCCGGGCGGCCGGATGGCACGATCGATGCCGACGAGGTGGCGATCCTCGATGCGCTGACCGCATGGATGAAGGTCAACGGCGAAGGTATCTATGCAACCCGGCCGTGGAAGGTGTTCGGCGAAGGAGCGCATCTCGCGCCGGTGAAGCAGAACGGCCGGACCGAACTCGCCCCGCTTGACGCCAGCGACATCCGTTTCACCCAGAACAAGCGGGGTGACACCGTTTATGCGTTTGTCATGGGTTGGCCGGAGGGGGACCTGGTCATCAGGAGCCTTGGAACCAGCGCGGTAACGGTGCCCGGGAAGGTGACAGGCGTGGAGATGCTAAGCGGGTCCGGCCAGTTGACCTGGAAGCAGACCGCGGATGCGCTCGTCATCCAGAAACCCGCCACGCCGCCCTGCGACTTTGCGTGTGGCTTCAAGGTTCGCATCGCCTGACCGCAAGCTCGCCCGCTGGAAATCGACAGGGCGAAGTCCCCCGCGTGGCGCGAGCAGGACCGGTAAACGCCGGGTTGGCCACAAACGGGTCAGGGCGACGGCGCGTCGAAGGTCCACTCGCCCGAGCCGACGTGATGCCCGGCCCGGGTTGCCCCGCCCGAGGGGAGTTCGATGGTCGCCGTGGTGTTCGGCGGGATGACGATGCGGTAATGCACGCCGGAACCACCGCGCTTCCACTCGCTGACGATTTTCCCCCGGATCGAGTCGTAGCTCGCCCTCACCTCCGTCAAATCCCCGACCACCGCGGGGCGGACGATGATCTTCTGGAAGCCCGGCCCGGCCGGATCGCACCGGATGCCGGCCAGGCCGCTGAACAGCCATTCGTTGAGTTGCCCGAACATGAAATGATCCTGCGACGACCCGCCGTTCCAGCCTTCCGTGAGGCTGGTCTTGCCCTGTTCCACCTGGAGGCCGTAGCCGGAGGTCCGCGAGGAATACGCGGCGTAGAGCAGGTCCGAGTGCCCGGCGTCGGCCAGGGCGTCGAGCAGGAACCCCAGGCAAACCTCGCCGACCGTGGTTTGCTTGGCCTGGAAATCCTGCACCAAGTTCGCCAGGACCGCCGGACGCGCGGTGGGTTCGACCATGCCCAGGGCCAGCGGCACGGCGTTGGAAGCCTGCGAGCCGGTGGCGTAGGTGTGCGCGGACGCATTGAAGAACTTCGCGTTGAAGGCGGCGAGGATTTCCGTGGCGAGTTGCCGGTCGGCGGCGGCATCGTCGGCTTTGCCGAGCAGGGCGGCGATCCGGCCCAGGGTGCGGGCGTCCTCGTAGTAGAAGGCGGTGGCCGTCAGCGCGATGGGGGTCAACCTGGCCGGGCCGGTGCCGGCGTTGTCGTACCAGTCGCCCAGGCCGAAGTCGAGGAGGTTCCCCTTGGCCGACGCCTTGAGGAAGCCGAGGTACGTGGTCATCGTGCCATAGGAGCGGCGCAGCAGGTCGAGATCACCGTCAAAGAGGTACTGCTGCCAGGGCACGAGGATGCACGCGCTGCCCCACTCCGGGGGATTGACGTAGTGATTGTTGTCCGGGAGCCGGAGGTAGTCGGGGCAGGTCGAGGGCACCATGTGGTTGGCGCGCTGCGAATCGGCCATGTCGGCGACCATCTTGGTCATGAGCACGGGCAGATCGAAGTTGTAGCGCAGGGCGGGGCCGTTGAGATGGTCCTCCTCCAGCCAACCGAGCTTCTCGCGCGTGGGGCAGTCGGTCATCACGCTGACCATGTTGTTGAGCTGCGCCCAGCGGATGAGGGCGTAGATTTTGTTGTAGAGTTCGCTGGAGCAGGAAAACCGGCCCGCGGCGGGGGCGTCGGCGTGGATGACCTCGCCCCGGATCGAGGCGCAGGTGGGCAAGTCGTGGCCGCCGGGCGGCGGGAGGAGCTCCACCTTGAGGTACCGGCCGCCGCGGTAGTAGAAGTGCGAGAAATAGCTCTCCTCGCCCCCGCCGCGCAGGGTGTAGGTCCAGTACGAACCGCCCCGGCGGCACATTGTGTCGTCGATGTCGCCGTTGGGTTTGATCAACTCGGACGGGGTGACCCTGATCGAGGCGCCGGCCGGCCCCCGGATGCCTTGCAGACGCAGCATCAGGGAGGCGTTTTGTCCCAGGTCATAGACGGTGACGCCCGGAGGGAGGGGTTTGGCTTTGGGGTCCGCCGGAGGAGATGCCGGCAACGGCGCGAGGGTCTCAAAGGCGCGAATCGGCAGCCCGGCCGCGGAGAGACCCTTCAGGGTGCCGCCGGGACCGCCGGTGATGGCGGGCGCATCCCAGCGGGCGTCGGCGAAGCCGGGTTGATCCCAGCCGTCCTGCGCCAGCCGGGCGTCGTAATCCTCGCCGCCGTAGATCGAGGAAAACGTGATCGGCCCCGAGGCGGCCTTCCAGCGGCCATCGGTGACGAGCGTTTCCACGGACCCGTCCTGGTACTCCAGCCGCAGCAGCGCCAGCGCCTGAAGCTGGCCGAAGGAAAGGGTGACCTTCGAGTAACGCCCGTCGTGGACGTTGAAGAACCCGTTGCCCAGGAACAGCCCGGCGGCGTTCGGCCCCGCGCGGAGGGCGGCGGTGACATCGTACGTATCGTAGAGGCAGGTCTTATCGTATTGGGTCCATCCCGGGGTCAGGAGGTCGCTACCCACCTTGCGGCCGTTGAGCGCCAGCTCGTACTGGCCCAGGCCGCACACGTGCACGAGCGCCCGCCAGAGGTTTGGTTTGACCGTGAACTCCCGGCGCAGCAGCACGGTTTCGTAGGAGGGCTTGGGGCCTTTCAGGTCGGCGGGCTGGTTCGCGTCGGGCGCGCCGATCCATCGTGCGCCCAGCCAGTCGGCGGCGTTCAACACGCCCATGGTCCATTGCCCCGCCGCGCTCCAGGCCGAGGGCGCGCCGGTCTGGTCCCACACCCTGACCTTCCACCAGACGGCCTCGTGCGAGACGAGCGGCTGGCCGGCGTAGGGCACCTGGACCGTCTGATCGGAGAGTACCTTGCCGGAATCCCAGAGGTCGCCCCGGTCGGCGGCCAGCAGGGCGGGCGTGGAAGCCGCGACCACCTGGTAGGCGCTCTGGGTCAGGCCGTGCGCCGCCGGATCGACGGGTTGCAGCAGCCAGTCGAACCGGGGGTTCGGGGAGTCGATCCCCAGCGGATCGACACGGTATTCGCAACGCGTCCGCCCGGGGACCAAGCTGCCCGCGCCTTGCGCCATGACGGCCGTGAGCATGAGACCGCAGATGAACGCGGCTCCAGGCAGTATTCGTGGGGAGAAACGCATCGCGGAGAATGTACGGGCCACCACCACCCGTGCGTCAATGCTGTTTGTAGGATCATCCTTGCCTACAACGCGACGGGCGAGCCATTCGCTTACCGACTCGGGATCGTGGCGGCACAGGCTCCGCACCTACGACAGGGAGCGGTATCGGTTGAAGTCAAACCGTTCGCCCCTGCCATCCGACCGCAAGCGAGGCTTGATTTGTTCCA
The DNA here is from genome assembly GCA_963795895.1 of uncultured bacterium. Classification (GTDB taxonomy): domain Bacteria; phylum Verrucomicrobiota; class Verrucomicrobiia; order Chthoniobacterales; family SZAS-18; genus CAWCJJ01. The sequence continues at coordinate 405,228 of CAWCJJ010000024.1, read as the reverse complement.
CGGTCCAGGCATAACCTTTCCCGTGAAACGAATTTTGCCGGTCGTGATCGTCCTTTTTGTCTCGCTGGCGGGACCAGGCGTCGGAGCGCGACTCAACGGTCAAACCCCGGCGGCGGGTACGGACCCAACGACGCCTTCCCGGACCATCGACATCGATTGTGCCGCGGTGAAAGGACCTCGCTCGATGGTCTACCAACAGTGCGTCGGCGCGGGGCGTGTGGCGGAGGGCTTGCGCGCCGACTGGCAGGCGCAACTCAAGGCGTGCAAGGACGCCATCGGCTTCCAATACCTGCGCTGTCACGGACTCCTGCACGACGAACTTGGGGTCTACCGCGAGGACAAGCAGGGCAACGCGATTTACAACTGGCAGTACATCGACATGGTCTACGATTACCTGCTTTCGATCCATGTGCGACCGTTTGTCGAGATCGGATTCATGCCGGACGCTCTGGCCAGTATCAAACTCAACGATCCGAATCCGCCAAACAAGCGGCGGGTGTCCGTGTTCTGGTGGAAGGCCAACGTCTCGCCGCCCGCGTCGTATGATAAATGGGATGCGCTGGTCAAAGCGTTGGTGACGCATTGGACGGAGCGTTACGGCGCGGACGAGGTCGCGCAATGGTACTTCGAGATTTGGAACGAGCCGAACCACCCGTCTTTTTTCTCGCCCGTGAACGAGGCGACGCGGCGCGAGGAATATTTCGAGCTTTATGCCCACACCGCGAAAGCGGTCAGGTCGGTCAACGCGGCGTATCGTGTGGGCGGACCGGCGGCGACAGGACCGGTGTGGATACCGGAATTGATCGCCTATTGCACTACCAACCAGGTTCCACTCGACTTCATCAGCTACCATTCGTACGGAGCTGGCAGTCGCCCCGTCAAGATCGACCCGGCCGGCAAGTACAATGGAGGTGCCCTCGATGAGTCTGGAAACAAGCCGCTCTGGTTGATTCGAGACCTGCATGCCATGGCGAAAAAGGCCCTTGCCTCAAAGCCAGCCATTGCAAAATCGAGCCTGCCGAATCTGCCGGTCCACATCACGGAATGGAGCGCCTCCTACTCCAACCACGATCCGGTCCACGATACTTATTTCGAGGCACCCTATATGCTGGAGCAGCTCAAGCATACGGAGACGCTTGCGTCCATGTCGTACTGGACCTTCACCGACATCTTTGAAGAAAGCGGCCCGGCCCTCACGCCGTTTGAAGGCGGCTTCGGACTCATCAACCTGGAAGGCATCAAGAAACCGGCTTTCTTCGCCTACTCCTTTCTCAATCAACTGGGCGACAAGGAATTGGTCGACCAGGATGATCGTTCGTGGGCGGCCCGTGACGAAGCGGGCGGCGTCCAGGCGCTCTTTTGGGACCTGACCGATCTGCGCGGCGACGACCCGGCGGACGACTGGGATTTCTTTCGGCGCGTGCTCGTGCCGAAGTCGAAAGGATCGGTGACGCTTAAACTGCGCGACCTGAAGCCCGGCCCATATCATCTCTCTGTCTCCCGCGTCGGTTATGAAAAAAACGATGCCTACACCGCTTATTTGAAAATGGGACATCCCGGTCAGATCAGCCTGGCGCAAGTTGCCGCCCTCAAAGCCCAAGCGACCGGGACACCTGACGAAGAACGAGTCATCACGGTTGATGACACGGGTACGTGGCAAGCCAGTTTCCCAATCCGCGAAAACGATGCGATTTTGGTGAAGCTGAGCCCGGGTGGCGGGTCGGCTAAGTAAAGCCAAGGCTCGACACACACCGGGTTTCAGGTTCGTTGGGGGCGAGCAACTTTTGTAGTGCGGGCGCCCCGCCTGCCGCGTTTCGGGACGCCGGCACTCCCTTGCACGCCTGCCTGCTCTCCTTTCAACCCTCATTACCCAGCCAAGAGCGGCATTTTCGGGGAGAAACGCATTGGGGGGATGATGCTAGACATCGCCGTCCCCGTGTCAAAGTCGTTTGTGAAACCGCATTTTTGACTGCAACAACACGGCAAACTCCGGGTTGCACCATTGCGCGACAGCAGACATCCTTCCCTTCCTCCGCAGGCTCGCGCCTCCCCGACGAACTCAATCCCCCGAAAAAATGTGCGCGCCTCGCGGGAGGCCGTGGTTCCGGTTGTCCGTCTTCCGCGCGAGCTTGTTTTCCACTGTGATCAGCCCTCGTCCCTTCTTTTACCCCCCAATGAACCAAATCAACATTCTGCCGCGCCCCCGGCGCTTTCACCTCCTCCTCCTGGCGCTGACTCTCGCCGTGTTTTCGGCCCGCGCGTCCGGCGCCTCCGCGGTGACACCCATCATGCGCGAGGGTCAGGCCCGGTACAGTGTGCTGGACCCCGCCAAGCTGCCCCCGGGCACCGACCCGAAGCTTTTTGCCGCCGTCGTCAGCGGCACTTCGTTCGATGTCTTTGTGCGCGACCTGCCCGCGCAGCAGATCAACATCGAGCTGGGCTTTGTCGATACCGTCAGCAAGGCCGCCGGGGAAAACACCTTCGCCCTCGACGCCAACGGCACCCCGCTCGACGCCAACCTCGACGTGTGGAGCAAGGCCGGCGGCGCGTTCAAGCCGTGGGTGATGAAAGCCCCCTACGCGCACGCCGGCGGCGCGCTGGCCGTGCATCTCGTCGGTCTCTCCAAACCGGCTTTCGTCAGCTACGCGCGCTTCACGGATGCGGGCGGCAAGGAACTGGCTTTCGGCGGCGGCACGGGCTGGCTGAAAAGCGAGCGGCTCACGCTGCTGGACTCGCGCTCGCGGCCGTTCCACACGGGAAAGGTCGGCGAGGTGCCCTTCTTCAACGTGGACCACAGCCCGGTCGGCGCGTGGTCCACCTTTATCTATGGCATGGAAAACAGCGGCGGCGTGCAGGTGTGCAAGCAGCCGGGCGGCGACGGCACGCTCGTGCCCAACCAGGGGGTGATCATGGCGGTGAAGAACGGCGCGACCGAGCGCGTGATGCCGTTCACCTCCGACCAAAAAACGCTGCCCGCGGGCGCCTTGATCACGGACAAGGAAACCACCCGCACCCTGGGCGCTTGCACCGACCGCTGGCAAATCCCGCTGGGCGTGAGCTGGACGCATTACACCCCCGCATGGGCAATGAAAGACTGGGGCACCGCCACGGCGGAGGAAAAACGCCGCTTCGTCCTGCCGGTGACGTGGATGCAATACCGCATCGACAACCGCGCCGGCAAGGAGGAGACGCAGTTGCTCTTCAGCCTGCAACAGGCCGCGCAACGGGCGCAAGGCTGGGATGGATTCGACGGCTACCTCGTGGACGGGGACAGCGCGCTCGCCGTGAAGACGGGCGACGCCGAGTTGCTCGGCGCGGACCAGGCCAGGCAGGCGTTCGGCGTGGATGGCGCGACCTCCGCCTTTTGCGTCCACGTCGCGCCGGGCGCGGAGAAGACGGTGACGTTCTACGTCGCGCACTACAAGCACGGGGTGGAATCGGAGTTGGAAAAGCAGCCGCTCACGATGATGTACGACGCGCTGTACGCCGATCTGGGCGATGTGCTCAAAACCGCGCGGGCAAGCCTGCCGGCGGTGCTCGAGCGTTGCGCCGAGTTGGACCGCAAGCTGGCGGGCAGCCCCGAGGATGACGAGCGCAAGTTCCTCGCCGCCGACACGCTGCACTCCTATCAGTACAACACGATCCTCCACGCGACGCCGAAACAGACGCCCGTGTGGGGCGTCATCGAGGGGGAATGCTCGTGCATCAACACGTTCGACCTGACCGTTGACCACGTCTTCTACGAACTGGCGATGCACCCGTGGACGGTGCGCAACGAACTCGACAACTTCCTCGCCTTCTTCTCGTTCACCGACGAACTCTCGCTGCCAGGACAGGAGCAGTTGTTCCCGGGCGGACTGGGCTTTTCCCACGACATGGGCTCGCGGGTCAAGTTCACCAACCGCGAAACCGGCGCGGTTTATCCTAACCTGATGACGCAGGAGGAACTGCAAAACTGGATCGTCTGCGCCGCGCTCTATTGGAAATCGACCGGCGACGACGCCTGGCTGGAGGCAAACAAGTCGGCCTTTAACCGCGCGCTCGTGTCGATGCAGCTACGCGACGACCTGGACCCGGCCAAGCGCGACGGCATCACCACTTACATCTCGCACCACGGCGCGCACAGCCGGGAGATCACGACCTACGACGCGATGGACGCCTCTCTCCAGCGACCTATCGAAAGCCTGTACATCGGGGTTAAATCCTTCGCGGCCTACGCCATGTTGCAGCCGGTCTTCGCGGCGCTGCGCGAGCCGGAGCAGGAGCGGCAGGCCAAGACCGCGGAAGCTTACACCGCCAAGGGTCTCCTCTCCCATTGGGACGAGGGCCGCCAGCGTTTTCCCGCCGCGTTCAACGGCACGAGTGACTCCGCCATCATCCCGGCCATCGAGGGGTTGGTATATCCGTACGTCATGGGGCTGAAGAAGCAGGTGGCGCTGGATGGCCCCAATGCCGATCTGATCCGGCATCTGCAGACCCACATGGCGACCATCCTCGTCCCCGGCGTCTGCATCGACGCGAAGACGCAGGGCTGGAACCTGTCGTCCTCCAGTTCGACGACGTGGCTGAGCAAGGTGTACCTCAATCAATACATCACCGAGAACATCCTGGGCACAAAGAGCGCGGCCACGGGCCACGACGCGGATGCCGCCCACTACGCGTATGAGGTCCTCGGCGCTCCGGCCGTGGGTTGGACCGACCAGATTTATACCAACTCGCACATCGCCTACGGCTGCCGCCACTACCCGCGCGGCGTCACCAGCGCGCTGTGGTGGCTCTACGCGCCGGACGGCAGGCCGCTGTGAGGCTCGCTTGAACCTTTCAGCCGTAGAAAGCCCCGTCCATGTTATCCCCGCGCGCCCTTGTCCTTCCCCTCCTTCTCGCCCTCCTGACCCCGCATCGCACGCAGGCGCAGACTGCCGCCGTCCGGCAGGTCGAATCCCTGAACGGTCCCGGCTGGCAGTTCGTCGGCGCGGGCGACGGGGCGACGCTGCCGGAAATCGGGGCCGACGCCTTCCGCCAGGCTGATTGGAAGCCGGTGACGGTCCCGCACGTTTTCCAGACCCGCGCCGCGTACGACACGCTCACGAAGGGCTGGTATCGTCGGCCGGTGACGGTCGATCCCGCGGCCGGGGGCAAGGAGTTTTACCTGGTGTTCGAGGGTGCGGCGAGCATTGCGGACGTTTACGTCAACGGCCAACACCTCGGCCAGCACCGCGGCGCTTACACGCGCTTCATTTTTGATGCAACCAAGGCGCTGCACCCCGGCGCGGACAACGAACTAGCCGTGTTGATCGACGACACCCCGGCGAACACGCTGGACTGTCTGCCCATCAGCCAGACGGGGCTCTACAAGGTCTGGGGCGGCCTGTACCGCAACGTTTCACTCGTCGCGACGGCCCCCGTCCACCTCGACCCGACCGACTTTGCCGCGCCCGGCGTCTATCTCACGCCCGGGAACGTTTCCGCGCAATCCGCCAGCCTGAACATCCGCGCGTTGCTGCGGAACACTTCCGCCGCCGAGGCCCTGGCGGAGGTGCGCGCGCGCATTCTCGATCCCGCCGGCAAAGAGGTTCGTACCCTGGTCGCTCCCGCCCGGGTCGCCGCCAGCGGGCGCGCCACCGTGGAACTCAACACGGACATCCTCCAGCCCCGGCTCTGGGGCCCCTTGCAGGGAAATCTCTACCACGTGGAGACGACGGTTTACGTCAACGGCCAGCCGGTCGATGAGGTCACTCAGCCCACCGGGTTCCGCTGGCTGAACTGGGATTGGAAGGATGGGTCGGTCACCGTGAACGGCAAGCGGACGACCCTCTACGGGGCCAACCTGCACCAGGAAACCGAGACGAAGGCGTCGGCGGTCGCCCCCGAAGACCTTGAGGCCAACTTCGTCGCCATGCAGGACCTGGGAATGAATTTCCTGCGCCTGCCGCATTATCCCCACGCGGCCCTGGAGTACGACCTCGCCGACCGGTACGGTCTCCTCTGTTGGGCGGAAAACGGCCACAGCAATGGCAAGGACATCATTAGCCCCACGGCCTCGCAGATCACCACGGAACTGGTGAAGCAGAATTACAACCACCCCTCCATCGTCATCTGGAGCATGGGCAACGAGGCCAACGCCCAGGTCGCGGACGAGTGCGTGCCCGTCGCCAAGGCACTGGATGCCTCCCGACCCGTTTGCGTGGCGAACATGAAATCCGAACTCGCCGATTTTCACACGCGGCATGCTTACTACGGCTGGTATGGCCCGGATCTCGCCGGGTTCAAACCCGGGAGCTTCATCACGGAGATCGGCGGCGGCGGCGTCGTCACCACGCACTGCGACTACGGCCAGTGCGACTGGAACGTGAACAAGTACGAGCCGGAAGAGTATCAACAGATCGTCGAGGAAAATAATTTCCAGAAAGCGTTCCGCGGCGACAACGCCCACATGGGGATGTTCTGCGTGTGGTGTCTGCGCGAGTTTAGCGACATGAAGTACAAAGGGCCGGTCGGCATCAACTCGAAGGGTCTGATCACCTACGCCGGTGACAAGAAGGATGTTTACTATCTCTACCGTTGTTTTCTGCGGCCGGACGCGCCGACCTTGCACATCACTTCCAAACGGTATTTTCTGCGCCAGGGCGCGGTGGACAACGGCGTCAAGGTTTACAGCAACGCCGCGAAGGTGACGCTCACCCTGAACGGCCAGACCGTTTCCACCCTCGGCAACGGCCAGTACGTCATTCCCAATGGCCCGTGGGTGGTCCATCCCGAAAGGAAAAAGAAAGTCAACGGGGTGGAACCTCCCGTCGCGACCCTGCGGGCGTACGAACCGGAGAAGGTGGACAACGTCTTCTACTGGCCGGTGCCGTTGCGCACCGGGAAAAACGTCGTCACCGCCACCGACGACCGGGGCCACGGTGACACGGCCACGATCTATTTCCACGGTCGCGACGGCCAGCCCGAACTGCCGCCCATTGCGCCGCCGATCCGTGACCTGGCGAGCAGCAACCCCGCCAATCCCGCCTACTACATGGACATGCCCGTCCAAGCGCAGTGGCCGATCTACTACGACCTTGATTCGACCGCCGACAATTCCTGGAACGTCCCGCCGCCCGAACTGGCAAACGCCTCCTGGATCGCGCTGCGGCGCGTGACCAAGCCGGACCGGGAACCGCCGACACCCCCTCGCGCCGGGACTCCCGCCGAGCCCGCGCCGGACCAGGCTACCACCGTCACCTTCACCACGGCGCGACCCGTGAAAGTTTACGTCATGGCGACGAAGCTGGAAACCCAACCGGCGTTTGCGGGCACGTCGTTCCGCGAGGTCCCCTCCGCCGCGACCCTCTGGCGCGACAATTCCCTCCAATTGGTGCCCGCGCAGCTTTACGTCCACGACGCGGCGGCCGGTGAGAAGATCAGCCTCGCCCTGGGCGACCGCGACGCCGTGGTCCTGCTCAAGTGATGTCCCCGACCCATCACGCCTCCCTGTTCCGTCCACGTCGGCCCGTGGGCTTCCGCCTCACGGTCGGGCTGTTGACCCGCACGCTCTACGCCCCCGGGTCAAGACCAGGCTCCCCGCGCCCTTCGGCGACCAGATGATCCTGCAACAAGCGAGCCGCCGGGGATGGCGGCCACTGGGTCCGCATCGCCACCCGCCGGTCTGACGGCTTCGATGGTCCTCCGTCGGCGCATTGGTTCTCGGATTTATATGGGTGAGCTTTCCTCGGTCGCTCCAAGCAACGTTGGTCATCCATCGAAATGCAACATTGCTTTATCTTACCAGATGCTCAATCCGGTCCAGCTTATCCAAGATGTTTGGTGTTCCCACGGGTGAGCTATCGTTGCGGCGGCCGTAATCGTACAACTCGTAATCACACACCACCTGCCGCTTGGCAATGTCGATGTGGAACTGCTTGAGTTGTGAACGCCACCGGGCCTCGACATGATCCGCTCCCTGGATGAGAACGCTCAAACGGCGACGCTCAAAATCAAACCAGCCGCCCACGATCCGGGCCACGGGTTTCTGCTCGTCCCGCCAGTGCTGCCAACCGCCGACCTGGCCATTGGTGACGGTGAGGTCGTATCTCACATCGCCGGCACTGTCATGGAAAGCGATCTCACCGGAGAACGTGTACAGGGTGGCCGCATCCAACCGGCTACCCCGCTCGTCCTCGGCCTGGGCGAGTGGGTCGATGTCCACGCTGGCTGGAATAATCCCCAGTTCCCGCATCTTTTCCTTGATGAGGTACGCTTTGCTTCGAGGAACCCACAACGCCCCGTATCTGACCGCCCCGTCATCGCCTTGGTAGGAGGTCGCACTCACCAGTTCGTCGCCGATTTTGAGCTTTTCACGCTCGGTGGCCCAGAGGGCTTGTTCGGTTAATCCATCGAGGGTCCAGTACCCGATGCCGGGATTAGGGATGTAAATGCCGCGTTTCCATCCATCGGCCCGATGCTCGCCGTAGATGGGGATGTGCGTGGGGGACAGCTTCCGCCATGTGTCGCCGGTTTGTTCTTCGTCGCCCCAGGGGGTGAACGCCTTTTCCCGGGCGTCGGCAAACTTTGGATTGAGTCTGCTCGGGATGAGTTGGTCACCAAAAGCGGCGTGGTGAACCATGAACAGAATGAAGAGGACGCAAATCGTTTTCATGGGGTGTGCTGATTGGAACCGTGGACTACGTGGTGGAGGGTGTGTTTGATGATGACGAGGACCTCCTATCGGTCTCAATGCGAGCGTAAACGGAAAGATCAGGGGCGGCACCGCCACCAGGGAGACAGATGGAAACGATGCCGTAGCCGAAGCCTTTCAACTCGTTGGTCCAGAGGATGCGTCCGGTTTCCAGGTCCAGGCAATGGATTTTTCCACGAGTGTAGGCCTACACAAGGCTTCGGCGGCCATGGCGGAATATGCCGCAGTACGCCGCAGGGGCCAGCCAACATCCCTTGATAATTCATGAGGTCGTTGACATCCCCTGCGGGGATAGAACCACCCGCAAAACGTGCTGCAAAGCTGACTACCAGTCAAGACATGTTGACTGCCCCCCGCGGCTTTGCGCCCGGTGGCCCATTTTGCCCGGTACCTACGGAAGCTGCTTCAGCCTCAGGTTGCGGAACTGGATGTGGTACCCCTCGCCCTCCAAGCCGAGATAACCCTTTGCAAGTCCGCAGTCGGGGAGCTCCGCGGTCACGAAACCGTTCACCCAAAGGGTCAGCTTTGGCCCTTGTGCCGTCACCTCGTAGGTATTCCATTCTCCCGCCGCCGTGACCCGGCATGGTTTGGTTTCCACTTTGAATGCCCTCGTTCCGCCGCCCGCGGGAGTCACGCCGAAGAAGTAGCCGCCGGTGAGGCTGCCCACCTGCGCCTGGTGCCAGATTGCGCCATCGAGCGCCGTGCGCACAAACACCCCGCTGTTGTACGGCTTCGGTCGCTCGAGCTTCGCGAAGCAGAACTCGACGTGGAAAATGGCGTCCCCGACTTCCCGGTTCAGCAACAACATGTCGTGGCCGCCATCGCCGTCGCAGGTGAGCAAGCCGTTCTCCACATGCCATTGATCCCGCGTGAGCGTGCCGCCGGCTTTGATCGGCCTGCGCACCCAGCCGCCGAGGTCCGGCGGGGGCATGATGTCCACCCATCCGCTTGGGTCGGTTTCCAGGCTGCTTTTCGATGCCCCGTCGTCCGCGCGGATGCCCTGCGCGGTCGCTCCGCACGCAAAAACCCAGCCAGCCGTGAAGACGGACGCCCATTGCCACCGTTTGCCGACGAGTAACAAGGGGATGGAGACAAACGCGGGGATCATGGCGAAATGATGCGTCCTCGCGGTGGAGACGTCAATCTTTGTCGCGCGAGATCAAGGGGTCAGTCAAACATGGCACTAACTTAACGACTCTCGGGTTAGTGTCATTCTTGACTGACCCCTGCGGCTTTCAAAGGTCGGGACGTGTAAAGCGAGATTGCCACAGGGTAGTGGCAATGTCAAACAATATAGATGTGACCCCTACACCTTCCGGTAACCTTCGCCTCGGGCAAGAACACCTGCCCACAGGATACCGCGCCGCCGCACAGAAGCAGCCGGGTCACCAGGCACAAAAGTTGCGGAGGCTTCATTCCCTTTAGGTATGATACCCCGAAGCTTGCTTCGGCTTTTCTGTAAATGGTGAGAACATTCTGACAAATGCCCCGGAAGCTTGCTCCGCAGTCTTTTACTGGCTGGCCCAAAATTCCTCGTAAACTGTGTGCCAGTCGCAATGAGCCATGCTGGCGTTTTAAGGATTACTCGGCTTGTCTAATTGCGGCAATTGAGTAGACTCTATAGTCGATAGGGCTGGACAGCTCTGGTAAGCTCGGGAGCATGGACATTGAAGCCGTTTTGCGCAAGCCCCGCCTGTTGCGTGCCCTCACCAGCGTGGACGCCGGTGAGTTTGCCCGCTTGTTGGTGGCCTTTGAAGCGAGCCTGCAAGCGGCCCGCACCGAGGTCAACCGCTTTGGCGAGAAGCGGCAACGTGCGCCGGAGCCACCGGCAACCCGGGCGTGCTCGCCACGCCCGCCCAGCGGCTTTTCTTCGTGCTTTTTTACTTCAAGTGCTATCCGCTGCAAGAGGTCATGGGCGTGCTCTTTGGCCTAAGCCAGCCGCAGGTGTGCCTGTGGGTGGGAAAGCTCACGCCCCTGGTCAGCCAGGCGCTGGGGCGCGAGTTGCTTCTTCCCGCGCGGCGGCCCGCCGACTTGACCCGGCTCTTGGAAGCGGTGCCCGAGTTGCGGGTGCTGCTCACCATTGATGGCGCCGAGCGGCCCATCCGGCGGCCCAAGGACAAGCAACGCAAGAAGGAGGACTACAGCGGCAAGAAGAAAGCGCACCGCAAAAAGAACCTGCTCCTTTCCAGCGACAATCGGCGTGTGGTCTACCTGGGGCCAACCAGTCCCGGCAGCGTGCACGACAAGAAGTTGGCCGATGAGAGCGGGTTGGTCCTGCCACCCGATGTCCTGCTGCTCAAGGATACCGGCTTCCAGGGTTACGCGCCGCCGGGAGGCTGCTCAACCCTCCAACCCAAGAAGAAACCACGGGGCCGGGAACTCCATCCCATCCAAAAAACCATCAACCAGCTCATCAGCCAGGTACGCGTAGGCGTCGAACACGCCATTGCCGGGGTCAAGCGCTGCCGCATTGTTGCCGACACTTTCCGCAATCTGCGCAAAGGCTTCGTCGATGAGGCCATGGAAGTGGCTTGCGGTCTGCACAACCTGCGCGTAGCCGCTCGGGCATGAAGAAAAAAGCACCTCCGCCCAACCCTGCCCTACAACTGCTTTTATCGACTATAAAGTCTATTAAACAAATTGCGCTTGGGATCAAACTCCAAGTTGGGTGTGCCATCGGGATTGATGTAATAGGTGAACAAGAGCGAACAGGTCTTCGAGCGTATTGGGCCTAGCTGAATGTCTCCATGTATCTTTCCGTATAACGCACTGATGATCTTTCCATCTCTCATCACAGTACGCACTCGAAAATAGTAGTTGCTGTCTTCATCGCCCGACTCCACGACACTGTTGCCTGGAACCTTGTGCACGCTCAGCTCGCGTTGCGGCAGATAGCCGAACGTGGGGGCAACCCTATCCAGCCGCAGAACACTGCCGACGTTCAGCTTCGTGCGAACTTCCTGGATGCCGTCGCCCACGTTGGAGAAGGCCAGATTTACACTGCGTCGTAGTCTTTGTTGTCCACAAACCGCTTTTGCGCCTTGAAAACGAAGTCCGAGTTGAGTCCCTTGCCGTAGGGGCCACCCAGTCCGAGACGATGAGATCGTAGCCGACCGCTTCGTCAAGGGCGGGCACCTCAATGACATCTCTTTTCCTGGCATACATGGGCACGGGGTTGACGATCTTCTTGAGCACCACGTCAAAGCCGACGTTGTAAGGCAGCCAGCGCCCCACTTCCTTGCTGGTGAAGCGGTACTGGTCCCGTGCTGTCGTAGTACCCGGGCTTTTCCCGCCCCGTAGAAGACCAGCCCCATCGTCGGGTTGCTGGCCGTGAAGAGGCCGTCCGCGTCCTGTCAAGCCATGACGTCCCTCGCTCTTGGACTCGAACGACCTGGTGGAGAGGACCTCGAAGCCGACACTCGCGTCGGCGCCCTCCAACGGCTGTTTGTTCTCGTCGAGCACGCGCACGGTGACCTTCGCCTCGGGCAAGAGCACCTGCCCGCAGGAAACCGTGCCGCCGCAAAGAAGCAGCATGGAAAGGACGCAGAGAAGTTTATCGAGCTTCATTGGTCAAGTTGTCCTATGAGTTTTGAACCGATCGAAAGCAGGTACACGATAGAGGTAAGCCACTTGTCGGTAGTCGCTGTGCCGCCACCGAAGTTGCTAGTCTTCAGCAGTACGTTCCGCTGGCCAGCCGTTTCTGAATAATCTGACATATCCAGATTTTTCCCGTGCCGAAATCATTGAGTTTATAACCGCCACCCGTCCAGCAGCCAAAGTACGCGCGGGCATCATTTCGGCAAGCAGGCGGTTGCGGCTCTGCGCGGGCGAGGCAAAGGCGCTGCCTCTGACGGATCGTACAACGCCGGTCCGGCGGGAGCCGAATCATTGAAGAAGGGGATGGTCCTCAGAGCGTCGGGCAGGGGTGCGGCGTTGCCTTCCCACGTCGGATTGAAGCCCCAGCCGCCGTAGCTGCAACGTGGAGCCAGCAGCGTCAGGTCCGTCCGCCCTTTGAGCTTTTCCTGCAGCGCCCACGCGCCCGTCCCCGCTGAAGATTGAGCCGACGGGCAGATTGTTGTTGTCCAAGAACAAGTCCGGGTTGCCCGTGTGCTCGGCCAGCACCTCCTCCGTGCCCGAGTAGAAGTTAAAGGCCTGCGCGCCCACGCCGTCAAAGCGACCTCGCCACGTCAGGCGGCTGCGGTTGTCGCTCGGGTCAAAGAGCGTGTGCCACTCGCTGGCCCACAGCGTCTCGTCATAGATTCCCCTCCACAAAGGATGGTCCATGTTGGCGTTCTTCACTTCATCCGCGCCGTACGCCTCGGCGGCCACGGCGGCGTCGATCATAAAGTATTTGCGCACGGGCGCGCCCCAGTCCTGGATGGCGCTGGAGACGACCATGTTGCCCAGGCTGTGGCCCGCCACCACGTCCGCCCCGCCCAGGCCCGCAAGGTAGTTGGCAAGGTAGCGCGCCTCCAGGAAGGCGTTGTTGACGTTGACGTGGTAATCGGGCGTCGCGTCCGGGAACGTTGGCACGCTTCCTTGGCTGTCGTTGCCAAACCAGGTCACCGCGTAGAACCGCGCCCGGCTGCCGCTCCAGTAAAGGCGCTTGAACATCTCCGCGCCCCAGCCCCGCGCGGCCTCGCCGCTGACCGAGTAGCCATGCACCGGACGAACTTCTTGCCGCTGCAAACCGGTTGGGGTAGTTCTCCGGTTCGTCGGCGGGGCCGGCCTAGTAATCCGGCATGCCCTCCTTGTTGCCCGCGAGGGGCGCAGGTTCTTCTGGCCGTACATCTTTTCCACCCCGTCGATGCTCAGGGGCAACTCGAGTTTCAGCGCCCGCGTGTTGTCCGCCCGGCTGAAAACCTCCAAGCAAAGGGGCTGCTTTGTGGCCTTGCGGCCCTCGACCAGGATGATCCCGCTTTGCCCGCTCGGGTCGGCGGCGATCCGCCCCAGGAAGTCGACCGAGAGCGGCACGCCCGCGGCGGTGACCTGCTGGACGGTCTTGGCGCCCAGGGATTGCGCCACGCTAGTATCGGTCAGGTAGGCGCCGGCCTTCTCGTTGTCCTGGCCGGCGGCCTTGAGGACGGTGTCGGTGAAGTTGACGGCCTCGTCGGCCTGGATGAGGCGGTAGTCGTAACTGTCGGGGGGCAACAGCTTGAGGGTCTGGTCGATGTGGAGCCACACGGGGAAGAAGTCCACCAGATCACGGGTGCCGTTAACGACATTGTCCATGTAGTTGGGTACAAAATAGATTGGATTGCTCCCTTCGCCACCACCGACAACTTGCGCCGTGGCTCCCGGAACGTCGTCGCCGCCGGTGTCGCCGGAGTCGATGTCGTCGTTGATCCAGAAGTAGAAGGGGTCGGGCAGGCCGGTCTTCGGGTCGTTGGTGTGGCGGCGGTCCTTGGCGTCGATCTGCCGGTCGTGGTTGTTGTCCGTAACCAGCTCCGCAGGCGCGAGCAACAACGCGTGCTGACCGGGCGAAGTGGATGAATCCGGGTCGAGATCGCCGATCGCGGCGATGACGCCGCTGGAGTTGATGGATTTCAGGCTGAGGCTTGTGAAGCCATCGGGATAGATGATCTCCTGAAAATCGGTCGTTTGGTCGCTGAAAAGGCGCAGCAGAAAGGTGGCGGCCTCCCAAGTGTCAGGACTGCGCTCGACTTCGGCTGTGAAGACGATGTGGAGCACCGGCTGGACGCCGCCGCCTCGGCGGGCGGTGGCACGCGGTTGCTCATCAAGGAGGGAGCAATGTAGCGCAGGTGCTCTTTCGCTCCCAAGGGAATCATCCCGGGTGTGACGCCGTCCTGCGATAAGAAGTACCGTTTCGTGGGCTCGACCGGGTTCGCAACCGTTCCAGGCTCAAGCAAATACGGGTTGTTGCCGCCCACGAGGATGTCGTTCTTGTCATTGATGGCGACCGGCGGACCGTCAAGCGGCTGGGGTTCTGGCGGGACGGGTTTTTGCGGGTCGGGTGGTTTCTGATTCGGATTCCAGTATTTTTGGTCTGAGGCGTCGATGGCCCAGCCATTTATGTTGATTGCGGAAGGAAGGAACAGCTTGAACATCACCCCGTCGCCCTTGGGTTTGTGCCCCTGCCACACAGAATTATCCGAGTAATCGTTGCCGTCAAACTCCATGCCGGGCACGAACCCGACAGAGTCAAGTGTTTGGATGCCACCGAAACCAATGCCGCCCTGCGTGTCAAAGAACTCGTTGAAGCCGGCACCGCCTCCGTACGTAATTCCATCGGACGCAAAACAAACCGACGTTCCATAAGATGACTCCAAGGGTCGGTTCCTCGTTGGAGGCTCCAAAAGTAAAATATTGGCCTGGGCCGCACGCCAGGGTCTGCGGAGTGGCGCCGTCGCATGTGAAGGGCAAGCCCCGGCCATTCCTGTCCTGCCAATCTTGAAACGACCCCGGCAAATCCCAACCGGCGCTTCCGGCAACCAGGCCCGAGGTGGAAATAAATTCCGGGAGGAAATAGTGGGTGCCCGTCAACCGTCAGCGGGGGTTAATCGCCAAAGGTCAGGCTTCCCTCCGTGGTCAGCGGGAAAGTGCGGCCTACCGGTCAGCGCGCCGTTGCTCCACAGCTTGACGACGCAATTGCCGTGGTAATAATCCTCGAACAGACCCTGGTAAAGTTGAGGCTCGGTGTTGAACGCGAACGCGGCGTGGTTGTCGTCGCCGAGCGCCAGCAAAGTCACCGGGACGCCGCCGGTGCTATCCCCGCTGATGTCGATGGCCGCGTAGGTTTGCTGCGGGACCACAAAGGGATCGATCCTGGCCTCCCCCTGGCCAAACCCCTCCTGGATCGGCAGCAAACCGCACACCACCGCCTGGACGAACAAAGCGTGCTTCCGGGTCAGGTTCATCGGGCTGGGATGTGGTAGGAGGTGGCACCAGCCGGGGCCGTGGCGATGGTGTGGTAAACGCCGTTCGCATCGAAATCCTGGATGGAGATGGGGGTCTGGTCGTTGGGATCCGCGTGGCTGGTCCAGGTGACATCCATGCTGCCGTCTCTGTTGAGCGTGGCGGTGACGTTGGTCGGATCAAAAAGGAGAGCGATAACCACCACCGCTCCCGCTCTGGGAGGACTCCGTGAAAGGCACGGACACCAGATGACTGCCAACACCCGTGGCAGCCATCACCTGGCTGGTGCTGCCGGGGACATTGGGCAGCTTGAAGAAGACCCGCGCCCGCCCGCTGTAATCGGTCAAAACGACCAGCGAGGCGCCGGGAGAGGCGGTGCTGGACCGCTGCACCCACCCTCCCCCCTGGCCCACGGTGAACGTCACCGGCGCGCCTAAAAAAGGGTTCCCGTTGCCGTCGGTGACGGAAACAACCAGAGGCAACGGCACAAACCCGTTGGCGGGGCCGGTCTGCGGCGTGCCGCCGGCCACGAGAATGCGTGGTGTCCGCCCGTTGTAGAAATCGGTGGGGTTGAGTCCCCGCTGGTAGGCTTGCAGGTAGGTGAGGCCGTCGCCCCGGGGAGCCGCCGCGTTCGGGTCGGCGCCGGGTGGAACGTTGTAAAACCGCTCCCAGTTCAGCGACAGGCCGCTGGCGTCCAGGACGGGAGCCGCCAAAGGGTCGCTGCCCTGGGTCAGGTTCTGCCAATTGCTCAGCCCGTCGTTGTTGAAGTCGTCGTTGAAGGGATCGCTGGTGACGATGTCCGTGTACCGCAGGCGCAGGAAGGCCTGGGGTGCGGAGGAGGCGAACCCCCACCGGATGGGCTGGTCCGCGCCGGACTCGATGACCGGCAGGTAGGACCAGTTGAGCAGCGCGTCGGACTGCTGGAGAAAGTAGGTGCGCCCCGCCCGGCCCCACCAGGAGAACGTGTAGGCGCCCGTGGCGGGGTCGCGGCTCAGTTGCGAGCCCTCGTTGGGGTCGGCGCTGGTCTGCGGCCCGGGCGAGGGTGGCCAAGCAGGCAAACGCCAGGGCGGAGAGGAGAGAAAAGCGGGGGTTCAGGCGGTCCTTGCTCATTGGTGGGACGGATTGGTGTAAACCCGGCTCTTGAGCGGCCAGTAGTGGATGACCGTGTCGGGCTGCGCCGGCGGGTGGTCGCGCAACCATTGCCGGTGCGCGGCGTTGTCGGCCTGCTGTTGGTTGTAGTCGGCCACCATCCGCGCGCCGTGGGCGTCGAAGTAGATGCAAAGCGCGTCCAGGGCGGCAAGGGCGTCCGGGCGGGCGCTGGCGTCGCCCGCGACGATCTGGTAGGAGGAGCGGCCTGGTGGAAAAGCGGCGAGGTTGGGCGGCTGCCGCCCGGCCCGGCTGATCGAGTCCGCGGTGTCGTCGCCCCACGCAAACACGAGGTCGTACACCGCGTCGTCGGTTTCGAGGTTGGCGACGGTGGTGAAGTAGCGGAGGTCGATGTTCACGTAGGCGCGCAACGCCGCGCCGGCACCGTCGTTCCAGCGCACCTCGGTAAACCGGTGGTCGTACACCGTGGCCGAGAGCAAAAGCATTTTGTAAGGCTTTTCCTCGTCACCCCCGGCGTCACTTTGTGCCAAACGGGCAATTTCCGGGGCGCGGCTGGAGGTTCGCCTGGCAGGGACGGCCCGCGAGGCGCGGTTTGTTATCCGCGTGGTCGGAGGGGTTTGGGACGGTGGCGTCGAGGTGGCGTCGGGGAACACCGGCGGCGCGATGCGCTTGAAGGTGATGGTGTGGGTGCCGATGGTCACCTGTTGCTGGTCGAGCACTTGCACCGGAACACACGCCAGCGGGTCCGTTGGCGTCGGCGAGGGAAACGCGTCTTGCGCGCGGGTCAACGCGGGCAGCACCAGCACGAGCGCCGCCAGCCAAAAGCAGATGGGTTGTTTCAGGGGAGCGATAGCACTCATGGGCGGACCCTTTTGACGGGCAGGCTTCCAAACGTCGAGTTTAATCGTCCGGCGGACGCGTTTAAGCAATCAAAGCAGGTGCAACCTCTCCCAACGGGAGGCCGACTGCCGGTTGCAGCCACCTTGTGTGCAATCTCCAGGAGGGCGGGCACGCCGCGCCGGGTTTGCCTTGGGTCGGAGGGTCAAACATCTTCAATAAAAAAGGAGGAGGGCGGTGGATCAACCTTCATTGACAACCGCCTGATGAGCGTGGGCGTGGTGCGCAAAATCCGTGTTGTCTGCCTGGACCCCGGAGTGATTCAGGCTGCTTGCCCCTCCTCCATTGGGCGGGGTGGGACGGGAGAAAGGCTCAGGGCTGTGCGACCAGGTAGTTGGGCGCGTTTTGCCAGAACACGGTGGTCCCGTCGGTCGCCATCTTGTGAAGGATCAGACCGGAGCCGGGGGCGAGCGGCGTCAAGCCGAAGTCTTGCGTGGCCGGGGCACCCTGCTTGCGCCACACCCCGCCCGAAAGGAAGTAGCTGGCGCTGGGAGCCTGGTTGTAGCCCGTCGCCACCGGGTCGAAAACGGCGACCGACTCGCCGTTGGAATCCCCGACGGCACCGCTGGCCGCCAAGCCAGAGTCGTTGAAATCCACGGCCAGGGGACGGGGTAGGGCCACGGGGAAATAGCTTTGGCTGTCCTCCTGCCACGAGGTTGGCACCGGCACGGTGATCCTGCCCATGAGCACCGCGCCAGGTGGCCGGAAGGTCAAAGCCGTCGTGGCGGTGTTCCGCACGATAAAGTGGGCGTCAGGGTAAAGCAGATCATCGTCGCAAACCACCGTTTGGCGGCGCGCCGCGCGTCGCGCCACGCCCCCGCAGCAAAAGTAGTAATGTCGAGCGGTGACGGCGGGGTGGGATTTCCAAATCGCCTGGAAGGTGGGTCGATGGGATTGAGGATGCCGTAGTTGAAGGTTACCGTCTGGGGGATCAGAAGGGTGGTGGCAAGAAGCGAGGTCGGAGGCGGAGGCGACAAAGGAGCGGCCCGCGTCGCTGGCCGGAAACGCCGTGCCCATGGTCCAGTAGGGGATCAAGGTCACGCGCGTGCCCGGTTGCACCGTGCTCAGGTCATCGCCGTTGAGGTCCACGGTCAGGGTGTTGGTCCCGTTGGCTGTCACCGTGTAAAAGCAGCCCTCCTTGGGCGCGGGGCCGTTCGCGCCGGCGTTGGACGCCGAGCAGGGCGAAGAAGGTGTCGTGCTGGCCGATGGCGGCATTGTAGGCAAATTGGTTGGCGCTCCAGCCCGGGGCATCCGAGACGGTGAGTACATTGCCACCCGACACCGACTGGACGGCACCGGCGTAGCGAGCCGGACGCAGGAAGGGGATGGACACGCGCGCGTCCGATTGTGCCGGCAGGGGGATGGTAACAACGCCGACGGGGTCGGTGGTGCCGATACTTTGAGCGTTGCTCCGGTGGAGTGGAAGACCGCAAGCGGCCAGGCCAGCCAAGGCAACGAGATGTAAAAGGGAAGCTCTGGTAATCATGTTGATCTTTCCCTGATAAAATGGACCAGCCGTGCGCGACGGTATGGACGTCAGTTTAAGTGGGTTGGTTGGCATTGAAAGTAAAGAAGCAGAAAGTTTTGCGGCGAGAGGTAGCCACTTTTCTGAAGACGGTCACGGGCTTGAGTGCGACCATGCCAAAGGGTTCGCAGGATCCGGTCCTATCCCCTTTATTTCCATGCGCGCACTATCTCGTCGTCTCGCCCTCTTGTTCCTGTTGTCCTTCGCTCCGCCGGCAGTCCGAGCGGATCATGAAGACTGGCAGGCGAAATTCGATTGTGAGCGAGCCGTCGCCGATGCCGATTTGATCCTCGTCGCACGCGTGGAGGAAGTCAGCAAGATCCTGTTGATCCACGGCGGGAAGAGCGAAAGCTCCCTCTATCAATACCGGTTCAAGCCACTGCGGGTGATCAAAGGCGTCTTCGCCCGGGAAGAGTTGTCGATGAACAGCGGCGACTTGGGCCTGGGTCGTTTTTCGGGTTCCTCCTCGTCAAAGCCACTCGCACAGGGCGATATCAGGCTGTTGTTTCTCGGACGCAGTTCCGAGGGCTACCAAAACGCGATGCAAAACACCGGCACGCCGGATGCGGCCCTGCCACCTTTGCGCGACGAGCATGACCCGCTCCTGGGAGCCATCAACGCGCTACTCGCCGTCAACGCTGAACCGGACCGTGCCCGGCGGGTGGATCGCTTGATCGAGGCCCTGCATGCCGCCAAGGGACCCGGTACTGTTCCGCTTTGCTTTGCCTTGGAACGCCGTGCCTTGCTGGCCGCCCAGAATCCCGCCGTCGTCTCCGCGCTGGTCATGCATTTGCAGTCGGACGCGGGGGCGGCGGCGCAACGCAAGGCCGCGCAGACGCTGGGGCGGTTGATCGAGGTCGACTACCTGGAGCGGACAGACCTGCGCGCCGCCTCCGCCACGGCGCTGGCGGCTTTGCTCAACGACAAAGACGCGCCCGCGCCCGTGCGGGCGCGGGCCGTGGGGACGCTGGGCGGGACCGGGCCGGACACGGTGGAAGGGATGCCGGCGGCCCTGGCGCACCTGCGTGTCGATCCTCCCGCCAACACAAGCATGGAACAAACGGCACGGGTCGGCATGATCGGCTGGCTGCATCTGGCGGGCGAGCGGCAGGCGGTCCGGGACGCTTTCCTGCACCTGCCCCTTGACGAGGACAACTTCACCCGCGCGGAGTATGCCAAAGCGTTCGCCCGGATCGATCCCGAAAGAGCCGTGCGTGAACTGCCCGAGCGCATCGGACAGGTGCTCGCCGCCGACGCCGGGGGCGTTTGGGATCTGATCTTTGCCTTGCGGGAACTGCCGCCGAAATCCGCCGCCGACGCCCTGTTGGGCATCGCTTCCCTGCCGTTGGATGACACCGAGAAATGGCGGTGGGTGGAAGTGTGCTCCGAGGTGAGCCTGAAGGAAAGGGACGAGCGGTTCATCGACCCGTTGAGCCGGTTCATCGCCCAGGGGGATGCCGGGCTGACGCAGAACGTCGAGGAGGCGTTGATGCGGATCGACACCGCCCGTGCGGCCGAGGTGTTGCGCCCCCACCTGCGTGGGGAGGCGAACCTGTCGCAGAAATTACGGCTTGCGGAGTTTCTCGGCCACCACGGCATCCGCGACGGTTATCCCTACGCCATCGAACATCTCTCCGAGGGCTACCTGCTGGAACGGGCCATCGCCGCGCTTGTGGCGATCCGGGAACCGGACGCCGTCACCCGCCTGAAAACGATCCTGGAAACCAGTAATGACCTCGCTTGGCGCGGCGCGGCGGTCCGTGCGCTGGGAGCCCTGAAGGCGGCCGAAGGATCCCGGTTCTTCGAGTGGGCCTCCGACCTGAAAAATCCGCTCGCGCCCGCCGCCCTGATCGCATTGGCGGACCTGGGCGACCTGCGAATCGTGGGCAAGGTGCGCGAGGGACTTGCCTCCCGCAACGCCGGGATTGTCACCGCCAGTGCCACGGCTGCCGGGAAGCTGCTCGCCAGTGGTGATCCGGGCATGGTGGACCTGGGCGATTTGTTGGCGAACCTGCTGGCTGACTCCCAGGCGGATTCCACTCCGCGCACCGCCGCCCTGGAAGCATTGTTCGCGGCGAAGGACCCGCGGCTGGACCGGGCGCTCGCGGCGGCCGAGAGAGACGCCAAACTGGAGAACAGTACTCTGCTCAGCCGGGTGGAAACGCTGCTGAGCGAAAGGAAAGTCGCGCTGATACCGTAGCACGCACTTTCCTGCTAAGATTGTCTTCTCTGGATCGTTGAAGATGGTGAATGGCTGCCTTGGCGTTCATGATGCCGCTCACCCTCACCTTGTCGCCGCCCACTTGTTTCCCATTCCTCCCATGTACAAACTTCTCCTGGGTCTGCTCGCCCTCCAGTTGACGACCGCGTTCTCCGCCGAACCGGCGCTGACCATCTACAACCAGAACTTCGCCGTGGTGCGCGACACCGTGCCACTGGACCTCGTGGCCGGCACGAACGAGGTGCGTTTCACCGACACGACCAGTCACCTGGAGCCGGACTCGGTCATCCTGCGCGACCCGGCGGGCAAGGCCGTCTTCCAGGTGCTCGAACAGAACTACCGCGCCGATCCCGTGTCACAGGCGCTCCTGCTCTCGCTCTTTGAGGGCAAGACGATCGGCTTCCTTGTGGATCGTCCCAAGGCCGCGCCGGAAGTCATCCAAGGCAAGATCGTCCGCAGCGGCTACGTGCCCCATTCCGCCGCCCCGCAGCAATTTGGCAACCAGTACTACCAACAGCAAATGGCTTATGCCAACGGTGCCACGGGCATGGGTGAGCCGATCATCGAGGTGGACGGCAAGCTGCGTTTCTCGCTGCCCGGCCAGCCGCTCTTTCCGGCATTGGCCGACGACACGATCCTCAAACCGACCCTCGACTGGAAGATTCAGAGTGCTGAAGCGGCCCGGTTCGACGCCGAGTTAGCCTATGTCACCGGCGGTATGACGTGGGCGGCCGACTACAGCGTGGTGGCTCCGGAGCACGGCGACCAGATCGACCTCACCGGCCTTGTCACCATGGACAATCAGAGCGGCAAAACCTTCACCGACGCGAAAATCAAGCTCATGGCCGGCGACGTGAACAAGGTGCAGACCGAGACAATGGCATCATGAATGCACGGTCGTTTGTCGTTGCCGGAATGGTTAAAGACTCAGACCAGGGCTCGCCCGGCGTGACCGAGAAAACCTTCGACGAGTACCACCTCTACAGCCTGCCCCGGCCGACCACCCTGCGCGACCGCGAAACCAAGCAGGTCGAGTTCGTTCGCGCCGAGGGTATCGCCTCTCATGTTTTCTACGTGTACGACGGGGTGAAAATCGATCAGCAACGCTACGGCAACTATTCGATGGAGAACATCCGCAACCAATCGGATTACGGCACGCAGAGCAACCCGAAAGTGTGGGTGATGCGCGAGTTCAAGAACGCGGAAAGCAACCACCTGGGCATCCCGCTGCCCAAGGGCCGGGTGCGCTTCTATCGGCGCGACAGCGACGGCCAACTGGAGTTCACGGGCGAGAACGTGATCGACCACACCCCCAGGGACGAAACCCTGCGGGTGTTCACCGGCGACGCCTTCGACCTGACCGGTGAACGCAAGCGCACCGCCTACAAACAAGACAGTTCCCACGACACCGCCGACGAATGGTTCGAAATCCGGCTCCGCAACCACAAGAAGGAGCCCGTGGAAATCCGCGTGGCCGAGCACCTCTACCGCTGGACGAACTGGGAGATCAGCGAGAACAGCGACCCTTTCGTCAAAACCAACTCCCAGGCCATCGAGTTCCGGGTGCAGCTCAAGCCCGACGAGGAAAAGGTCTTGAACTACAGGGTCCATTATTCCTGGTAACTTTATGGGTTTTGCCATTCGCCGATCACGGCTTTTCTGCTTTTTTGCCCTCATCCCGGCAGCCTTCCTATCACCCGCAGGTGGGCGGGCGGCGGATGATCCCGAGGTGCCGCAAATCAGGGACGCCGTGCGCGACGGCCTGGGGTGCGTGTGGGGGATTTCCAGCGAGCGTCCCGCGGGGCTTTACGTGCTGGATGAAAACGAACACTGGCGGCCCGCCGCGCCACCGGATTCCGACGAAAAGGCTCGACCTTGCTGCCTTGGCCGCCGAGCGGACGGAACCGTGGTGTGCGTGTGGCGCGTGGACGAAAAGCGTTACCAGTGGAGCACGCACCATGGCCGGGACTCGCGGCTGGGTCCGGTGTTCACCATGACCGAGCGGCACTACGGTCAGGATCTGCGAATGACCCCGGACGGCAAAAACAACCTGTGGCTAACCCAGGAAGGCCCCGACATCTACCGACTCGCGGCCGACGGCAAGGTCGAATGCGCGCACACGATTTCGGCGGAGGAGTGCCTGGTCGGAACGTTACGAGCGGCAGCGATCCCTCCTCCGTTTGGAACACCGCGTCCGTTTTCGAGGACGCCGGGGGCCGGGTCTGGTTTTGGACCGACCACGCCGATGGCGGCAGCAACGGCGCGACGATCCGCGGAGCCTTGGTTTACGACGGCGAAAAGTTCGTCCAACACGATTTTTTGCTCCCCGGCGGCCAGGCGCAGGAGCCGCTCACTGCTCTGGCCCAGAAAGATGCTCAACACCTGTGGTTCGCCCGGATGTTCGACGGCTTGTACATCCTGGACACCGCCACCTTTCAGGCCGAGCGCGCCCCCGGGCAGCCGAAGGACGCTCGGATGACCTCGCTCGTCATGCATTGCGGCTGCGGAGGGCCGTACTTCATCATGGACCAGACCCGCCCGGAAGGGGGTTGCACATTGTGGCGGCTGATCGGCGACAACCACTGGGAAAAGCTCATCGACCCCGTGGACAGCCACTATGATTTCAACCACCAGCAAGACCGGCTCTGGAGCCAGTCGGACCACGGCGAATACCTCGGCACCAACGGCAACGGCATGTGGTTCCTGCCCGCCGACGGTTCCGCGCCTGTCCACGTGGATTGGCGGCAGCGTTTTCCCCTGGCGACCCCGCACCGGCTCATCGACCTGCAAGATGGCCGTTGGCTTGGGATCAGCACGAACGGCGTGACGTGGGTCGGCGCGCCCGGGGCTCTGACGGCCGAGCGCGCCCTGCCCGACAATCCTCGCCTCCGCATCCTGCGGGTGGAGTATCGTTTGCATCCCGACGCGCGTGGCCATCTCTGGAGCATGTTCACCTTCAACTCTCCCGTCCTGCACGAGTGGGATGGCGCGCACTGGATCGAACACCGCCTGCCGGACGCGCTCGGCGCGAAGTCCTTCCTGCAAGTGTTGCACCCGGATACCCGGGGAAGGGTGTGGCTGCGTTCCAGCTCACAACAAAAGAAGGTGGTCATCTATGACCCGCAGGCGGATGATTGGAAAGGTTTCGACGGCTTTGGGCAAGCCCTCGAAGCGCAGGACGGCCATCCCGGCGCGGAGTTTTCCGTGCCGGGCGAACGATTCGATTTACCGTGCCTCGGCCCGCAGGGGCAAATTTGTTATCTGACCGAACAATGGAAAGTCATGGTTTTTGCTGATCACGTGTGGCGGCAGTGGAGCCGGGCGGAAATCACGGGACAGCCTCAGCACTTTGTTTTTGACGGTCCGCCGTTCATTGGCCGCGATGGGCGGGTCAGCATCAACGCGGACCACCAGACGTGGACATTCACGGGTGCCTCGGGCTGGAGGCCCACGGCGTACGAGTCGGGCTTCGCCGATGAGGACGTGACGGCCGCCCGTCGATCCTGGAAGTTGCCGCCAGGGATCAAGCTGCCCTTCAAACCGGATGTGTTCATCCTGGACAACCAGGAGAGTTGGTGGCTGACGTGGCAGCGGGGCCTCTACAAATCCCGCGAGGGTTTGTGTGTCCCGGTGCTCACGGCGCCCGAGGCGCAGCCTTTCGGCGACGGACGGCGGGTGGAGGAGGCGATCATCGACGCGCGCGGCAACGCCTTTTTGCGTAGCGGCACGCAATACGTCATCGTCGCTCCGCCCGGTCTCCTGCCGCGGACGAGGTTGGCTCAGGGGAGCGATGCCGATAGCGGCCCGGCGTCAGCTCCGGCCGACCGGATGGTGGTGCGATTGGAGACGGACGCGGGCGCGGTGGACGGCAAATTTCACTTCCGCTGGCGGCTGGACGGCGGCCCATGGACGCCACTGGCGGCGGACGGCCCGGCGGCGAGCGTTACCTTGGACTCCTTGCCGGGCGGTCCGCATCGCTTCGAGGCGCGCAGCCTGGATGCCGCGCTGCAAACCGATGCCACGCCCGCAGGGTTGCCCTTCGAGATTCACGTTGATCCCGACGCGCAGATTGCCGGGTACATCGCGCAGTTGGCCGATCCGGATTTTTCCCGTCGCGCGGCGGCGGTGACAGCCCTGGCGCGGCAGCCGGACCGGGCGCGACCCGCCCTGCAGGCGGCCCGCGCCGTGGCGGACGAGAATCAACGCTGGTGGATCGACGCCGCGGAACAGCAGATCGAGTCGGCAAAACGCGGTCAAAAATGAAACCGGATTCGGCAGTTTCCTTCCAGACGACGGCGGGGAGAAGACGCCGCGTGGGCTACATTGTTCCCGGCATCTTATTGTGGGCGCTCCATGGCGGCCTCCACGCGGGCGTGAAGCCATGGGGTCACATCTATATTGTTCAACATTGCGCGCGGGGAATCCGGATCGCTTTGTATGGACAACGAAGTACGAGCGTTCCCTTCGGCGGACCCTCAAAGGTCGGGACATGGGGAGCGGGGTTGCCACGGGTTAGTGGCAATGTCAAACAGTATAGATGTGACCCCAACGCCTCTTCCGACGGCTGCGGCGTTCCTGCCCTGTTTGCAATTCCAGTTCGCCGGGGACTTGGGTGAACCGGGGTTGCGCTTCGTGCTGCAAGACGTCCAGACGGGCCGCCTCGTGGATTGGCAACCCGCGCGCGTGGCGGGCGAACGCTGGCGCGCGGACAGCCTGCCGCGTCCGGGCAACGACCCGCGCCTGACCGCCACCGTTGCGCGGGACGGAAAGTGGTTCGCGTTCACCGAGCCGGTGGAGATGGGCCGTTGGTCCCACTGGACGGGCTGGCTTCTGCGGCGGTCCGCGCTGGTGTTTTGGGCGGGGTGCGGGCTGGCGGTTTTGGCGCTGGGGGAGGGGATGGCCCGGTTCGGGGCAAGGCGGGCAACCCGATTTGCCAGTTGACGCTTTCCCCCCGCGCCTGTACATCCACACTCCGACCCGCCGGGTCTGATTGCCCCGACCGACGCCCGCGCCGCCGCCGAGATGAGTTCACCCCTTCCCGCCATTGACCCCGCCGCCGCCGTCGATGCGGCCGAACTGGCGGACGAAAACATCGTCCTGGCCGTCCACGGCGTCAGCAAGCACTACAAACTCTGGTCCTCGCCCTCCGTCCGGCTGCGTTATTCCCTGCTCAGCCAGGCGCACCGGACCCTGCGCGGGGTGTTGCCCGCCGACTCCGCGCCCCTGGGGTTCCTCCGCCGCCGGCGCGACGCGCTGTACCAGGATTTCGCCGCGCTGCACGACCGTTATCCTTCGAGGTGCGGCGGGGCGAGAGCGTGGGCATCATCGGGCGCAACGGCGCGGGCAAGAGCACGCTCCTGCAGATCATCGCCGGCACCCTGCAGCCCAGCACGGGCAAGGTCGATGTGTACGGCCGCGTCGCCGCCCTGCTCGAACTCGGCAGCGGCTTCAACCTGGAATACACCGGACGCGAAAACGTGTACCTCAACGCCGCCGTCCTCGGGTTCACCAAGGACGAGGTGGACGCCAAGTTCGACGACATCGCCGCCTTCGCGGACATCGGCCAGTTCCTCGAACAGCCGGTCAAGACGTACTCCAGCGGCATGATGGTGCGCCTGGCCTTCGCCGTGCAGATGGCGGTGGAGCCGGAGCTGTTCATCATCGACGAGGCGCTGGCGGTCGGGGACATCTATTTCCAGAGCAAATGCAACAAGCTGCTCAAGCAAAAGCTCGCCGACGGCATGACGTTGCTCCTGGTCAGCCACGATCCCGGCACGGTGCGTTCGTTGTGCGCCCGCGCCCTGGTGCTCGACCACGGGCGGATGGTCTTCCTCGGCCCCAGCGACGAGGGGACCTCCGTTTACCACGCCGTGAGTTCCGGCGCGCTCGTCGGGAAAGAACTCGCCGGGGCGGCGGTGGCGGCGGTCGTGGACGCGGCACCGATGGTGGAGACGCCCGACGCGCCTGCGGCGGAAGCGGCGTTGCCCGTCACGGAAATTGGTCGGGAGGACGCGCTCACCCCCGAGCAGGCCCTGGAGCGGGCGGCGGGGGCGGTGACGCGGGGCATCGGGCAATTCCAGGACGAAATCGGCGACGGCACACTGACCTTGAACGGCTGCACGCTGTTTGACCACGAGGGCCGTCCGGAGCAGAACTTTATGGCGGGCGAGTCCATCCGGGTGGGGGTGGCGTTCACGCCCGGACGGGATTTCGCGGCGGGCGAACTGATCGCGGGGTTCCAAGTCCGCGACCGTTTTAATAACGTCGTGGCCGCTGGCACGTCCTTGAACGCCGGGGTTAAACTGCCCGATGTGCGCGCCGGACAACGCTACGTGGTCCTATTAGGGCTGAGCGGGCGGTTGGGACAGGGGAAATACCTGCTGGACTTCGGCTTGGGGTCCGACCCGGACCACGCGGATTCGGCGCGGCATTACCACCATCGCATCGGCGGGATCGCCGCCTTCCAGATCGGGTGGTTCGGACGCCCCTGCACGTTCCAGGGCCTCTGCGACCTGGACGCGCGGTTTACCTCGGCCTCGCCGGCGAAACAACCCTGATCTGACTTCCCACCGCAACCCGGGGGTGGCGCGACCGGGTGCGAAAGGGTATGCTGCCACTTTCCGCCGTTCCCCCGAACGCCCTGCTTTTGATGAACACCGAGTCTTCCCCATCTTCCATCGAGCGTCCGGTCCGCTGCTGGTGCGGCACCGCGCCGCTGGAGGATTTTTCACCCGATTATTACCGCTGCCCGGAGTGCCAGACGCTCGTCTTGCGGGCGATGCGCGGGGAGGAGATCAGCCGGGTGCGCGACGACGAGCAAGACTTTTACGGCAAGAACTATTACCTGCACCATGTCCAGGAGGACTACGGTTTGCCCGATCTGGAAACCCGGGCGCGCGCGGACCTGCCGGAACGCTGCCTCCACTGGCTGCGGACCCTGCTGAAGTACGTGTCCGGCCCCGGTGCCCGCACCCTGGAACTGGGTTGCGGACACGGCGGCTTCGTGGCGATGCAGCGCTGGGCGGGCCTGGACGCGACGGGTTTGGAACTGAGTCCCTGGCTGGTGCGTCGCGCGCGCGACTGGTTCGGCGTGCCCGTGCTAGAAGGCCGGCTGGAGGACCAGGCGCTGGTCCCCGGGTCGTTGGACGCCGTGGCGATGATGGACGTGCTGGAGCATCTGCCGGACCCGCGCCGGACCCTGGGTCTCGCCGTCTCGCTGCTCCGATCGCCGCAAAGTTTTTTGCTGATCCAGACGCCGTGTTATCCGGTGGGCTTGAGCTACGAGGAGTTGGTCGCGCGGGACCATCCGTTTCTGCAACAACTCAAGCCGATGGAACACCTCTACCTGTTCAGCGAGCAGGCGGTGCGGCGTTTGTGCGTCGAACTCGGGTTGGGTGAGGTGCGGTTCGAGCCGGCCATCTTCGCGCATTACGACCTTTTCGCGGTGGCCAGCGCAGCCCCGTTGTCGGAACGCGCGGTCGCGCAACGGGCGGAACTGCTCATGGCCGCCACGCCGCCCGCCCGGTGGACGCTAGCGCTGTTGGACCTGGGCGAGGTGCGCGACGATTTGCACACGCGCCTGGCCACGCTGTCGGCGGAGACCGAGTCGCTCCGGGCGACCGCCGGGGAGCTTTGGCCGAAGGTGGAAGCGGCGGAGAACGCGCGCAACCTGCTGGCGGCGCAACTGGACGACATGCGGGGACGTTTCGAGAGCGTGGAGGCCGACAACGCGGCGCGGCTGGCGGTTATCGAGCGGCAGGGGGCGGAAATTACCCGTCTGCATTCGGAGGTGGACTACTGGCTGAGCCGGGCGGGCGAGCTTGGACCCAAACTCGAAGCGGCGGAGAACGCGCGCAACCTGCTGGCGGCGCAACTGGACGACATGCGGGGACGTTTCGAGAGCGTGGAGGCCGACAACGCGGCGCGGCTGGCGGTCATCGAGCGGCAGGGGGCGGAAATTACCCGTCTGCATTCGGAGGTGGACCACTGGCTGGGCCGGGCGGGCGAGCTTGGACCCAGGGTGGACGCCGCGGAAAACGCGCGCAACCTGGTGGCCGCCCAACTGGCCGATCTGCGCGGTCAGTTCGAGAGCGTGGAAGCCGACAACGCCGAGCGTCTGGCGGTCATCGAGCGGCAGGGGGCGGAGGTAGCCCGCTTGCACGCGGAGGTGGACCGCCAGTTGAAGGAAGCCGGCGAATTCTGGCCGAGGCTGGACGCCGCTGTGAACGAGGGCAACCTACGCGTCGCGCAAACGGCGGACGCGGCGGCGAACGAGCGCAACCTGCTCACAGCGCAACTGCGGGACCTGCGCGCCCAATTTGAGTTGGGCGAGGCGGATCGCGCGTCGCGTCTGCAGGTTATTGAGAGCCAAGGGGCCGAGATCACGCGCCTGCACGCGGAAGTGGACCGCTGGCTGGGCCGGGCGGGCGAGCTTGGACCCAGAGTGGACGCGGCGGAAAACGCGCGCAACCTGCTCGCCGCCCAGATGGCCGATCTGCGCGGGCACTTCGAGCGGAGCGAGGCGGACCGCGCGGCGCGCCTAACGGTCATCGAAAACCAGGGGACGTTGCTTGGGGCGCTCCAAACGCAAGCCGCGGCGGTCGAAGTCGAACGCGAGCGGTGGAACAGCGAGGCCGACGCATTGCGCGCGACCCACAACGCGCTCCAAACGCAGTTTAAGGCGGTTGAAAGCGAATGCCAACGCCTGTCCGCCGAGGCCGGCGAAATGAACGCGGCGCACTCCGCGCTCCGGACGCAAGCCACCGCGACCGAAGGCGAACGCGCGCGGCTGGCCACCGAAGTTGGCGACCTGCGCGCGGAGAACGCGGCGCTCGCCGCCGAACTCGCGGCGGAACGCCGGTGCCGGGCGACGCTGGAGGCCCATTGGACGGGGCGGTTGTTGAAAAAGACCGGGCTGGGGCCGCTCTAGCCATGGAGAGAAAGATGGAGACGGACAGTTTGCGGCCCAACACGCTCGTGCTAACCACCGACCTGCCGTTTTTCCCCGGCAAGATGGGCTGCGATTTCTTCAACTTGCGCCACCTGGCCCAACGGCACGCCGTCGGGGTCGTCGGCCCGCTGCACGAGTTCTTCTCGCGCCGAGGGCGTCGCGAACCTGGAAAATTTCCTGGCGGGCAGTTATTTCTGGCCGCGCCCGGCGCCGCCGACCGCGCTGCCACCCCTGCGGGAGCCGCCCGCCGGGCGGCTGGCGCCCTGGGTTCGCGAAGCAACCCGCCGAACGGCTGCGCGCGCTGGCTGCTTCGGCTGCTCGGTCTGCACCGGCAACCGGCGGACGCCTACGTCCAGGTAGCCACGCTGTCCAACTGCGCGCCCCAGTTGCTCGCCGCCCTCGCCGCGCGACCCTGGCAAACGCTCGTCCTCATCCAGACGAACACCGCGCCCTGGCTCGATTACCTACCCGCGCACCTGGCCAAGCTCGTCTATTTTCACGACGTCCGCTCCGACTCCCTGCGGCGCGGGGCCGAGCACGAGCCGGACCCGGCCGTCGCCGCGCGGCAGTTTCGCCTGATCCCGGCGGTGGCCGCCCAGGAAGCACGCGTTTGCCGCGAGGCGGACATCGTCGGCTTTGTGTCCGACCTCGACGAGCGCCGCGCCCTGGACGCCTACGCGCCCGCCGCCGAAACCGGCGTGGCCCCGCTGCCGGTGGACACGGATTATTTTCATCCCGCCGCCGCGGACTGGCCGCGCGACCCGCAGTCCATCGTCGCTCTTCACGGGCCACCTCGGGCACCCGCCCAACGTGGATGCCGTCCTTTACTTTCTTGGAGGCCGTCTGGCCGCGCGTCCGCGCGCGGATGCCGGGGGCGGTGTTCCAGGCGGTGGGCTGCCTGCCGGACGAGCGGTTGCTGGAAGCGGCGAGAACCCTGGCGAACGACGGCTTTGAGTTGCACGCGGACGTGCCCGACATCCGGCCCTATTTCTGGAACGCGTCGGCCTACGTGGTGCCCATGCGCTTCGGCGGAGGCGTCCGGCAGAAGATCTTCGAGGCCTGGTCCATGCAGGTGCCGCTGGTTTGCACGACGATGGCCACCGAGGGCACGCGCGCCGAGCACGGCGTCAACTGCTGGCAGGAGGACGACCCCGGCGGCCTTCGCCGCGCGGGTGGCCGGATTGCTCGACGGCACGGAACCCGCGCCGCGCGGCGGTGGTCGCCACGGCGCGGGAAACCGTGCTCGCCTTCAATTCGATTCCCGCCGCCGCCACGCGTTTCGAGGAGCTGGTGGAACGCGCGCCGCGCACTCCGCCGCCGGCGGCCCTACCGGATGCTGCTCGACCTGCGCTGGATGGAGATCGGCCGGGCCGGCGGCGTCGAGCAAATGGCCTACGAATTGGTCGTCGGCCCTTTCCCGGCTCGACCACCGCAACGCCTACCGCATGCTTCTGTCCGCGCAGCACGTTTCCACGAATGGAATTTTCCCGGCGGGTTCCAGTGCCGGGGGTTCTTCACGGACAGGAACGAGGCGCGCGCCGAGGCCTTGCACGCCGGGGTGGCCAACGCGCCTGGCGCGCGAGCTGCGAATGCAGCCGGTCCTGACGCCGCCCATGCGCGCCCTGCGCGCCTATCGGAAGATGGACTTCGACTGGTCCACTCCGTTTGCTCCTACACCTTTCCCGACCTCGGCATCCTTCCCGACGGTGCTGACGGCGCTCGATCTGCAGCACGTTCACTACCCGGAGTTTTTCACCCCGCGAGGATTGGAAGGTGCGCGACGACCTGTACCGCCCTCGTGCGCGGCGGCGCGCCACATCCTCTGCATCTCCGAGTTCACCCGCCAGGACCTGCACCGCAGCTACGGCGTGCCGCTGGAGAAAATGACGACCGTCTGGATCATCCCGAGCCGGGCGGCGTGGCTCCCGCTGGACCCGGCGCGCAGCCGGGCGCTGCTCGCCGGCATGGGTATCACGCGGGCGCTTTTTCTTTTTCCCCGCGCACGGCTGGCCGCACAAGAACCACGCGCGGCTCGTGGCCGCCTTCGGCCTGATCGCCAAGGACTTGCCCGCCGACATGCGCCTCGTGTTCACCGGACGGCCGTTTGCGGCGGACCACCCGGCGCTGGGCGGCCATCGCCGAACACCGCTTGGAAAAGCGCGTGGTCCATCTGGGCTACCGTTCGCCGCTGGAGATGCGCGCGCTCTACAGGCACGCGCTGGCGCTGGTGTTTCCGTCGTTGTTCGAGGGGTTCGGGATGCCGGTCGCCGAGGCGATGATCGCGGGTTGCCCCGTGGCGTGCGCGAACACGACCAGCCTGCCCGAGATCGCAGGCGACGCCGCCGTCACCTTTGACCCGCTGGACGCTGCCGCGATGGCGGACGCGATGTTGCGGCTGGGACGCGACGCCGACGTTGCGCGAGGAGTGCGTGGCGGCCGGTTTGCGGCGGCGCGCGCGTTGTTCTCCGCCCGGAACAGCGCGCTCAAGACCCTGGGGGTGTACCGGCGGGTGTTTGAGGAATTTCATGCCGTGTGAAATTCTTCCGACGCTGTGTCACTCTTCGCCGGACTTTCGCTCCCATGACCGACCTGCCGCTCATTTCCATCGTGGTCGCCCGTCCTTCAACCAGGGCCATTTTCTCGGCGAAACCCTCCAGAGCCTCGTGGATCAGCACTATCCCAGCCTGGAAGTCATCGTTCAGGACGGCGGCTCGCAGGACGAATCCGGTCGCCGTCGCCGAGGACTTCGCCCGGCGCTACCCGGGCGTCTTCCAGGTTTACTCGCGAAAAGGACCGTGGCCAGGCCCACGCGCTCAACCTCGGCTTCGCCCGGACGCGCGGGCGAAATCCTGGGCTTCCTGAACTCCGACGACACGCTCTACCCCGGCTGCCTGCAACGGGTGGCCCGCGAGATCGACCCGGCGCGTGGACGCTGGATCGTCTTCGGACGCTGCATTTTCACCGGCGAGGGTCTCCACGCCGGGGTGGAGCATCCCGCGAAGTTACGTCAGCCACTTCGAGCACCTGGCCATCTGGAGGCGCGGGTTCAACACCTTGCCGCAGCCCTCCGTGTTCTGGCACCGCAGAGTTTGGGAACGGTGCGGCGGGTTCAACGAGACGGAGAACCACGTCCTGGACTACGACCTTTTCTGCAAGTTCAGCGCGCGGTTCCATTTCCACAGGGTCGACGAACTCTGGAGCACCTACCGGCTGCACGCGGATTCCAAGTCGGCGCAACGCAGCGAGGAGCGAGGTGCTCGATCTGAGCATCGCGACAAGCCGCCGGCACTGGCCGGGCTGGTGGCACCCGCTGCGCTGGCGGCTGGCGGCGTCCCACTGGTTGCATGACCGCCACGCGCACGAGCGCGCCCGCCACCACGCGCGCCGGGCCGAACAGGCTTTCGCGGAAAAACGCACCCTCCGCGCGCTGGGCGAATTTGTCCGCACCGTCGCTATTTTCCCCGGCGATGGCTTGGCACCGGCTGCTCCAACCGCTGTTGGCGGGCCGGGGGCTGCACCTCGCGGAAAAGCTGGCTGTTCCGGCGCGGCGTGAACGACCCCGAGCCGGGTGAGTTCACGGGCCGGCACGTCGACGGCTGGATCGGCCCGTTTTTATGAGAAAATCGTTCGCCGTGCCCGCCGACGCACGACGCGTGGTCGTGACGGTGCGCCACGTCCCGCTTGGGGGCGGACGCCACGCGGAGATCACGACCGAACTCTTCGTGGAAGGCCGGTCCTGCGCCAAACGGTCTGCGTGGAGGGGCGCGCTACGAACTGGCGGCCGACGTGCGCCGTTACGCGGGCCGCTCTTGCCGCGTGGTGTTGCGCACCGTCCCTTCTTTGTGCCGATGCTCCTCGACGACACCTCGACGGATTCTCGAAAGCTTTGCGCCCAACTCGAGGGAACCCGGCTGGAGCGGGGCGAACCGACCGCCACCCCGTCCGCCCCTTTGGCCGTCGGGTACTTTTTCGATTGACGCGGATGTTCGCGCCAGTCGATAATCCGCGCCACCTCAGTTTGCCCAAGCTTTTTTGGGGTTTGAACCCAACGGTACCGCGGCTTTTATCACATGACTTCTGATTTCGGCTCCGCGCCGCGCCGACTGACGCTGGAAACCTTGCGCGCCACCGCCGACGGCGAGATGGCGGCCCACGCGCATCTGGGGGAGCTTCGCCGCTTCAACCATCTGCTCGTTGGGGAGTTGAACAAATGTTACCCGGTGGCGGGCCGTGCGCTGCTTGATCTTGGGGCGTCGATCCACGGTTACGCGTTGGAAGCCGCCCTGGATCACGGTGTCACGCTCTACGAGGGCATCGACCTTGACGTGGTGCGCCACTGGGGGGTGTCGCCGGTGGAAATCGCCGCTCCCGACGGTCGCGTCGGCCGCTTGCGGATGATGAACGCGGAGCGGTTGGAATTTCGCCGACGAATCCTTTGATTGTTTGATGAGCATCTCGACGTTTCGAGCACTTCCATCAGCCGGACGTGGTGCTGGGGGAAATGTTTCGGGTCCTGCGTCCGGGCGGCGCGGCCCTGGTGACCACGGAACCGATCTGGACGGGTTCCCACGGCCACCACCTTCATCATTTCGGGGACATGAGCGACCTGATCCCCCCCTGGAGCCACCTGTTCCTGAGCCGGGAGCAAATGCGAGACGTGCTTGAACCGCCAAATTTGGCCGGCGGACGCGCCGCTGGACCGGGACGAGACCCTACGCTGGATTTACGATGGCGGGGACATCAACCGCCACGACATCCGCCGCCTGAAATCCTACTTCGAGGATTCTCCTTTCGAGATTGAGTGGCTGGTGCCCCTGCTCGACCCGGCCCTGCCGAACACACCGCCGTCGCGACCTACCTGGCGGGCGTGCTTCCTTGCACCGCCGAGGAGTTGCTCACGCGCGGTTGTCGCTTCTGCTACGGAAGCGTTGAACTTTCATCCCGCTCCTGTTTGATGTTTCACACTTTGTTTTGATGATTACGACCCTATCCCGGCGCGTCCTCCTGCTGACCGCGTTGCTCCTCGGCGTCGCGTCCTGCGACCGCCAACCACCGCCACCGCTCGCCGAGGCCGCATCGCCTCCCGCCGAAGCCACGACGCCCGTCCAGCCGCTGCCGTCCGCGCCCGACAACCCGGGGATCACCTTCGGCGAGGGCTTCCACAAACAGGAGGCCACGCCCACGGCGGTCCTGCGTTGGGTTCGGCGGGACGCCGCCCTGCGCATGGAGGTCCCGGCGGCGGGCCGCTACCGGCTGACGTTTCGGCCCTTCACGGTGTACACGAACGTGGAAAACTCGATTGAGGTCAGCGTTGGCGAACAGTCCGCCGGGCGGTTCTCGGCGCGGGCGTTCGACCTCGCCCACCCGGTGCCGGTCAGCGTGGAGGCGGAACTGCGCGCGGGCGGCAACGACCTGCGTTTGCATTCGACGGGCGCGGAAACCCGGCTCTCGCCCGACGACGAACGCCAGGCGGCGTTCGGGCTGGTGCTGCCCATCACCGTGGAGAAGATTCCGTGAATGCGGCTCCGGGCAGCGACGGGGCGGTTCAACGGACGAACTGGCTTTCGGGCGGGAACGGGCGCGGCGATTTGGACCGGGCCATCTTCGCGCCGTCGTTGTTCCTGGCCGGCTTGGTGGTCATCCTGGCGGGGGCGGCTTCGTTGCGCGTGCCGATCCACCGCGTTGCCGGCCCTTTGGAATGGTTGGTCGCCGCTGGTTTCCTCACTTTGATCTGGTGCTGGCGGCGACTCGGCGCGACCCGCGGGCTGATTTTGCTCGGCCTTGGCGCGGGTCTTTCCGCCTGGCTGGCCCTGGTGAACTATTCGGGCGAGCTTTTGCCCGGCGCGGCGGATGTGCTGAGCACGCACCCGGACAATTGGAGCTACCATGCATTCGCGGATTACCTCGACCGTTACGCCCGCGGACGCAACGATGGCATGTCGATGCTCGACGAGTTCGGCTCGCACCTTCAGGGGGCCCGTTTCGCCGCCGCCACGCTGCTGGCGATGCTGCGCGACTCGCCGGTGGGTCCCGACGTGCCGGCGACCTGCGTCGTGTTCGTCGGGGGATGTCTGGCAACCTGTTTTTTTTCGCTGGTGGCACTGGGCCGCGCGCTGATCGCCCGCGCCAATTGGCGGATGCCGCTGCTGGGCGCGTTTCTGGCCACGGCGGGCGGTTGGCTGGGTGACGCGTTGCGGGTGAGCAACTACGACAACCTGATCTTTGCCGCGCTCAGTCCCGCGCTGTTGGCGTTGCTGTGCGCCCGCGCGGACCGTCCGGTGGTCCGGTGGCCGGTGGTCCTAGCGGGCGCGCTACTGCTCGGCGCGCTGCTCTACAATTACCCTGAGGGCATGGCGCTTTTGGGGGTGCTGTGCCTGCCGCTCGGCCTAGTGATCGTGTGGCCCGGCCCGGAGAGGAAGCTCGCGCGCACCCGTTGGACGGAGGTTCTCGCCACCGTCGCGCTGGGTCTGTTGCTGGCGCTGCCTTACCTTCCGATCTTCAGTTCTTTTTTAAAGAACCAGGTTTCGTCATCCGTTTCCCTCGCCGGGATCGCGCGGCCCGGCGAGGGGGTTTTCACGGGCCTGGTCAATGCCCACCGGCTGCCCGCCATGTTCGCGCTGGGGGAAGAAATGGTCGGCAGTACCTACCGTCTGACGGACAACCTCCTTCCCCTGTGCCTGGTGGCTCTGGCGGTCCTGGGCGCGGGGGCGATCCGGCGACGGCAACCCTGGTTCCCCTGGGTCGCCCTCCCGCTGATCGGTCTTTTCTGCTGGCAGAGTGTCGCCAAACATTATGATTACGGCGCTTACAAGGTTTTGATCTGCGCTTCCTGGTGGGTTTATCCGGCGATCAGCGCGGGGGTGTTTTGGCTGCCGGAACGATTCGCCTGGCCCCGCGCGTGGGGTTTCGGCTTGGCCGCCGCGGTGGTGTTCGCGGTGGGGCTGCAGAAATTGGAGAACCGCCTCCACGCGCCCCCCGTGGCGCAAGCCGCCCGGGTCCAGGCGCTGCGCGAACTTTCCACCATCCATTTTGTCACTGGTGATTCCCCGGTGCTGTCTCGCGCTGGACGATGAGATGGACCACGTCTGGGCCGCGTATTACCTCCGCGACCTCCCCCTGGCCACGCGGCAGCAAAGAGGCTACCTGGCGATGCCCCACATCGCCGCAGTGCTGGCGCGCGGCGCGATCCAGTCCCCGGAAAGCTGCGAGTACGTGCTCGTCTCGGGTGTCAATCCGGCGGCGGTCTGGCACAACGCCCGTTTTTCGCTCCTGCCCCGTGCGACGCTCTATCTCGCGGGCCTGGAAAACCCCGCCAACGGGCTTGAGACCGTCGAGGGCGAGCGTTTTCTCTGGTTGGGCACGACGCCGGCCACGTTCCAGGTCGTCGCCCCGCGCGGCGGCGCCGGCGTGCTCCTGGCCACCCGGTTCCTCGGCGGACCCAGCGTGCCGGGCCGGGCCGGCGTCCCCGTCGAAATCTCCGACGCCCGGGGCGCGCACACCGCCGAGGTGAGCGCGGGCACCGCCGGCCTGCCGATCTTCCTGGCGGCCGGCGTCAACTTCATTAAACTACGCTGCCTGGGCGTTCCCGATCCCGGGCCGCACGGCGGGGATCCCCGCGAGTTGATGCTTGGCATCAAGGGACCCAAAGTGGCGTGGTCCGCCGAGCCCTAACCCACTATCGTTTTCGCGTTGTCATGGAACTCTCCATTGTAGTCCCCGTTTACAACGAGGAGAAAAATATCCCTCTCTTTCTGGAGCGGCTGTTCCCCATCCTTGAGGCGGCGTCCCCCGCCGGCTTCGAGATCATCTTCACCCTTGACCCCTGCCCCGACCGCACGGAGGAGATCATCCTCGAACACCGCGCCCGGGACCCGCGCGTGAAGCTGCTGAAATTTTCCCGCCGTTTCGGCCAGCCCATGGCCTCGCTCGCCGGGCTCCAGCACGCGGCGGGGGAGGCCGTCATCGTGATGGATGTGGATCTGCAGGACCCGCCCGAACTCATCATCGAGATGGTCGCCAAATGGCGCGAGGGCTATGACGTCGTGTACGCCCAGCGGCGCAATCGCGACGGCGAAACGTGGATCAAGAAAGTGGTCAGCGCCGTCGGCTACCGGTTCATCAACAAGATCGCCGATGTGAATATCCCGCCCAACACGGGCGACTTCCGGCTTGATGAGCCGCCGCGTGGTCAACGAGATCAACGGCTTAAGGAAAGCCACGGCTTTCTGCGCGGCATGGTCGCGCTGGTCGGCTTCCGGCAGACCAGCGTGCTTTTCGACCGGCCGGCGCGCTTCTCCGGCGCGGGCAATTACAACCGCTTCCTCGGTTCCCTGCGCATCGGCTTCAACGGCATCTTCTGTTTTTCCAACTACGCGCTGACGCTCAGTTCGCAACTCGGCTTCCTGATCGCCGGCCTGTCCTTCGTCATCGCCTTCCTTTACTTGGTCATGAAGCTCGCCGGTGTCCCCTTCCCGCTGGGCAACCCGACCATCGTCATTCTGATCCTGCTGCTGGGCGGCATCCAACTCATCAGCGTCGGCATCCTGGGCGAGTACCTGGGCCGGATTTACGAGGAGGTGAAGCAGCGGCCAAAATTCATCGTCGACCGCAAGGAAGGCTTCGAATGAGCAAACCCTCCTTTCGCGACAAACCCGCTTTCTGATCATGGAACCCACCCCTCCCACCGTCGCGCAAAACCAGTCCGCGCTCGAAAAAAATCGCGATTGGTTCGGGGACAACCAATGGTACAAGGACAAACAGGGCGAGTTGGAACTCTATCGTTTCATCGCCCTGAGCGCGGCCCGGGAGACGCGGCACAGCCGGCCCTGCTCGACATCGGCAACGGCGGCGTCTTCACCTATCCCATCGCCCACATCCCGGAGGTCGTAGCCATCGACGTCTTCGTCGAGGACGATTTCAAGACCCGGTACCCCGCCGTAGATTGGCGGCAGATGAGCGCGTTGGAAATGCGCTTTCCGGAGCCCTTCGACACGATCATCGAGATCAACACCCTGCATCACATCATCGGGGATTCCGTGCGCGGCACCTACGACAACCTCGAGCGCCTAATGGGTGCGGTCGCCGCTAACTTGTGCCCCGGGGGCCGGGCGGTCTTCATCGAAAGCACGGTGCCGGCCTGGTTCCTCGCGCCCTACAAACGTCTCTTTCCCCTGCTGCTCAAATTCTGGCCGCTCAAACACCCGCCCACCTTCCAATTCCACTTCCGCGACATCCTCCAGACCGCCGAGCGGCACGGCCTGCGACTGGCCGAGTTCTGCTGGATTCCCAAAACCAGCGATTTCATGACCCTCGGCGTCCAGGTCAAGCCGTGGATGAGCCCCATCCGGGTGGGCAAGTTCGTGTTCATCAAACCGTGAGCAACCCCGCCGAGCAAAGGTCGCCGGGCGAGCCCGCCCGCCAAGCCGCCCTGGCCGCCCTGGCCTGGCCCGTTCCGCCAGATGCCACCGCCGCGCCCCAGTGGCGCGAGGGCCGGTTCTG
This sequence comes from uncultured bacterium, assembly GCA_963795895.1. GTDB lineage: Bacteria > Verrucomicrobiota > Verrucomicrobiia > Chthoniobacterales > SZAS-18 > CAWCJJ01. The sequence goes on along the minus strand of CAWCJJ010000024.1, from coordinate 365,477 downwards.
GTTGGACGGCCAGCCGCGGCGCGTCCTCTGCTACGACGCGGCGGATAGCCACTGGAGCGCCGAACTCACCGACCTGCACGAGGCCGAGGCGGGCTCCCGGCACCCCATCGACCGTGCCTCCCGCCGCCTGGCGGTACGCTCGCTCGTCGAGTACCTGCCCGCGCGCGGCCCGGCCCCGCTTATTCTTGATGTCGGTTGCTCCTCCGGTTTCGTGATCGAGGAAATCCGCGCGGTCCTGCCCGGGGCGGCGCTTATCGGCTCCGACTACATCCTGCCCCCGCTGGAAAAACTCGCCGCGCGCCTGCCCGGGCTGCCGTTGCTCCAATTCGACCTGCGCCGTTGCCCCCTGCCGTACGCCTGCGTGGACGCAGTCACCGCCCTCAACGTCCTCGAACACATCGACGACGACGCGCGGGCGTTGCGGGAAATTGCCCGTGTGCTCCGGCCCGGCGGCGTCGCGCACATCGAGGTCCCGGCGGGTCCCGGTTGCTACGACGTTTACGACGAGCAACTCATGCACCACCGCCGCTACCGGCTTCGCGATCTGCTCGCCACGGCGCGCGCCGCGGGTTTCGACGTGCTCCGCGCCACGCATTTGGGCTGCTTGGTTTACCCGGCGTTCTGGCTGGTCAAACAACGGGGTCGCCGGGCGCTGAAACTCCCGGACGCCGAAAAAAAGGCCATCGTGGCCCGGCGGATTCGCCAGACGGGCGATAGTGCCCTGCTGGGTGCCGTCCTCAAGGTCGAGGAAACGCTCGGACGTGTTGTGTCCTACCCGTTCGGCATCCGTTGCGTCGCCGTGTTGCGCAAGCCGCCCTCCCTACCGTGACCGCGGCTTGCCACGAATTTTTCCGACCTCTTTTTCTTCGCCTACTTCCTGCCGGGCTTCCTGATCCTGGCGCGGCTGTGCTCCCGGGGCCAGCCCACCGGGCAACGCATTCCCCTGGCCTTCCGGCTGCTCCTGCTCGGGGCCACGCTGGTGTTCTACGGGTTCGAGAATTTTTACTGGCTGGGCATCTTCGCGGCGGTCGTGCTGCCGGCCTACGGCGTCGCCTTTGCCCTGAGCCGGGTCGAGCGTCCCGCCGTCCGCCGCGCCCTGCTCACCACCGGCGTCGTCACCTGCCTGGGCACGCTCGGAACCTTCAAATACCTGAACTGGTTTTCGGACCTGGCGCCCGTCCTGTCACCAACCCGGGTTTGGGTCGCCGGCTTCTTCGGCGCGGGCGGGCGCGTTGAACTCCCGCCCGGTATTTCCTTTTACACGTTCGAGGCCGTCAGCTTTCTGATGGACATCCATCGCCGGCGTTTTCCCTTCCCGCGCCGCTTCCTGGATTACGCCAACTTCATCTGCCTCTTCCCCCGCTTCATCGCCGGCCCCATCGTGCGCTACACGGACGTAGACGACCAGATCCAGCGCTGGCCCGGGATGCAACTCGACCGCGGCCTGCTGCTCTTCGGCCTCGGTTTTACCCTCAAGATTTGTTTCGCCGATCACTTCGCGAAGTTCGTGCCCTACGCCTTCGACGTGCCGCAGCCGGATTTCCTGCCAGGCGCTCACCGGCAGCCTGGCCTACGCGTTCCAGCTCTACTTCGATTTCTGGGGCTACTCGGTCATGGCGATGGGCCTGGGTTTGTCCGTCGGCTTCCTGTTTCCTGACAATTTCCTGATGCCCTACCGGGCGGCGAGCATCAGCGAATTCTGGCGGCGCTGGCACGTCACGCTTTCAAGTTGGCTGCGCGACTACCTGTATATCCCGTTGGGCGGCAACCGTTGCGGTCCCCTGCGGCGCGACTTCAACCTGCTGGCGACCATGACCCTGGCCGGGCTGTGGCACGGCGCGAGCGTGATGTTTCTGCTCTGGGGTCTTTACCACGGCGCGCTGCTGGTCGCGGAGCGCGTTCTGGGCGTGGACCGGATGCGCGCGGGCGCGGGCCAGCTGGCGTTCCGGGTTTACACCCTGGCCGCCGTGTTTCTGGGCTGGGTGATCTTCCGGTCCGAATCGCTTGCCCAAGCCGGGCACATCTATCGTGGCTTGCTGGGATTGAACGGTTTTGCCCGTCAATACAACGGCCTGCTCTTTTCCCATCACGGGTTCTCCGCGCTGCTGGTGGCCGGTGGCCTGCTGTTCTGGCTTTTCGGCGAGCCGCGCCTGATGAACGGGCCGACCGGCGGCCTGTTGAACCGGCCCTTTGGGACGCGCGCGGTCTGGCTGATCCAGGGCGGGTTTGTGTTTGCGCTGCTGGTACGCTTCGGTGAGGATGGCGTGCCGTTCCTTTATTTCAAGTTCTAGCCATGCCCCCCAACGGCTTTCACCTTTCGACCGCCGGGCTCTGCGCGCTGCTGCTCGGGTTGTTCCACCTCGGGGTCTGGTTGCTGCCCGCGCCGCCGGCGCCGATGGAAGGCTTTCCGCCGCCGGCCCGCGACCACTGGCCCGCCCTCCGGTTGCAGGCGGCGGGTTTGCGCGTGGACGTTGATGTCTTGCGTAAATCGTTGCTTCGCCTGCCTTCGACGGCACTGCTGCGGCAGGCCAGTAATTCCCTGCGGCTGGCCTGCGGCGAGTTCCCCGCCTGGATGTTTTACGCCCATCACCGGGAGCCGACTTACTACCTGCATCACGATGTGATGTGGACCGAGGGCCTGACGCCCGCCAATCGCGAGGCGGTCGAGCGTGCCGCTGATGTGATCGGCGAACTCAACCGCCATTTTCGCGAGGAAAACTGGAAGTTGGTCGTGCTGCCGGTGCCCACCAAGATCAACGTGTACCGCGAAAACGTGGACTGGCCCCTGCGGGAACTGGACCCGCTGAACGCGCGCACGATCCCGGGCGACCGCACCGACGAGGTGTGCGATCTGCTCTTCGCACGGCTGGCGCAAGCGGGCGTTCTGGCCGTGGACCTGCGCGCGCCGTTCCGCGAGGTTGTGACAGCGCGGGATGGGCGCGTGGTTTTCCCGCCCGGCGAGAGCCACTGGAGCGGCTTGGGCCTGCAAATCGCCGCCGACAAGGTGGCCGACGCGCTGGCTTCCCTCCGTTTGCCCACAATGCCCTCGCAACGCGCCCCGGTTCCTTACCTGCTCGGCACCGACATTGACACCGGCCTGGACCATCTCGCCGCCTGGCCGCCTTCGTTGCGCGCCTTGGGCACGTTCGCGGACCGGATCGAACGCGGCGGCAAACCCGATCCCGGGCCGGATAATTTGCGCGCGCTGGTCGCCGTGGCGGGCACGAGCTACACGGGTCAATACAGTTGGACGGGGGACGCCGGCCTGGCCAACAGCCTGGATGGCCGCCTGCCCAACGCGATCATCCGCAGCTACGCCGAAGCCGGACGCGGTTCGCTGCGCACCGCCCAATCGTTCATCGAGCAGAAGTCGGCGTTGCTGCGGGAAATGGCGGCGGGCAACGGCGGGGCGCACCATCTGACCTACGACCAAAAGTATCTGGTCTGGGAATTCCCGGTGCGTGATCTACTGACTTTCGGGGCGCCGCCCGGTTGGATCGCCAGCACCGGCGCGCCTTTGGTCGGCAGCGACGCGCCAACCGAGTTTGTTTTTGGGGAAGGTTTTCAAAGGGAAGAGACGAGCGAAGGCGCGGCCTTCCGGTGGGCGCGGCAGAAGGCGACGTTGCGGGTCAACGTTGCAGGCGCCGGCCGGTACCGTCTGATTTTGCATCCGATCACAATGTTCTCCACAGCGGAGACGGTGATCGCAGTTGGGGTCAACGGGCGGTTTGCCGGAGCGCTGTCCACGCGGGCATGTGATTTCAAGCAGCCCGCCGCAGAGTCGGTGGAGGTGACGATGACGGCCGGGGAGAACGTGGTGACGCTGGAATCGAACCGGGACGAGCACGCCTTTGGACCCACGGACCTGCGGCTGGCGGCGTTTGGGTTGGTGCTGCCGGTGGAGTTGGAGGGGGTGCCGTAGGCATCAACCGCCTTTGGTTTGGAGTGCGCCGCGACACGTCGCCGCTTTGTTTTCAGCGACACGTCGCGTCCAAACCCCTCGGCGCGGCCGCTCGATCAATGGCGGCTTCGCGGGAAAGGGAAAACGACGCGACATGTCGCTGGGATCAAAGCGGCGACGTATCGCGGCGCACTCCAAACCAAAGGCAACCAGACTTACGGGGGTTGCGCGTCTTCTCGTAAAAACCGCGCCAGCGCCGGCGCGTTCAGCGCCGGATCGAAATGCCGCCGGGCGAACGCCAACCCGCCCTCCGCCAGACGCCGGGCTAACGCCGGGTCGCCGAACACCCGCCGGCACACATCCGCGATTTCCTCCGGTTTGCCGGTCCTCAACAACAACGCCTCGCGGCCGTCGCGCACTCTCAAACCGACGTTCGCGCGCGGCAGCACCACCGGGCGGCCCGTCGCCAGAAACTCCGGCAGCTTGGACGGCAACCGGTAACGGTTGAAGGCGTCGTCGGCCCCCGGTTGCACCAGCATGTCCGCGAGGCGCAGCAAGTCGGGCAGGCGCGTCCGCTCCACGAAACCCAGGTGCAAAACATGCCTCGTTAGCAGGTCCGGCGCGAACCGCGCGGGGAAATCCGGCGTGTCCCAACCGGTGCGGATCAGCCGGCAGGGCGCGCCGCGCCGGTTGAACAAAAACACCGCCTCGTACAGGCTTTGCATCTCGCCGCCGTTGGCGAAATGGCTGCTGCCCGGGTAACACAGGATTTTCTCCTCCGGTCCGGATACCCAGCGAGGCGCGCAACGCCGGGTCCGGCGGCGCCGGGATGGTACGCGTCGAAATCCACCCCCGGCCACCACTCGGCGAACGGCACTCCTACGGCGCGAAATCCGCCAGCCGCGCGATGATGCCCGTCATCCCGTCCGCCGACCGCAGGAAGCGGGGATACTCGCGCGGGTGGGAAAGATGCACGGGCAGGCGGGCGGCGAGTTCGGCGTCGGGCAGCGCGCGCAGGACGCGAGAAATCCTCCCCCGTGAAGCGCGCGGTGAGGTGTTCCTCGTTGTCTTCCAGATGGACGACCAACCGGGCGGCGGGCATTTCCCGGCGGCAACGTTCGACGGCGCGGCGCACGTGTTCGCGCGGCGTCCAGGCGTGGAGGATGTCGGCGGGTCGGCCGTCGGGAAAAAGCGCGCGGGCGAGTTCCCAGGTGTCGGCAAAAATCGACGGGCGGAAACGGCGGGTCGGCCCCAGCGTGGCGGCGCTGGCGCGGTCGTCGCCCGGGGATGGCCACCGCGCAGCGTGTCCGAGCGCGTGCAGCCCGGCGGCGAACCCGGCGATGTGGCCCATGCTGTTGCAGGCGAAATCGTCGTGGCAGAAGAAGAGGACGTTCAAGGGGAGGGGGATTAAGAATTTATCACAGAGGACACAGAGAAGGGGACGCAGAGAACACAGAGGAAGAGGGGAAGGGTCCAGAAGGGAGGGAAGACTGGCGGGTCGGTTCTGGAACCCCTGTCTTTTGCCTTTTTCTTCCTCCTCCGCCCCTGTGTCCCCTCTCCGTGCTCTCTGTGATAAATTCTTAATTCCCGTTCCCGGCTAGCGCGCGCTCCAGATCCGCCACAAAGCGGTTCACGTCGCTTGCAGTCGTGTCCCACGAACACATCAACCGTGCCGCGCCGCCGGGGCCGACGTCATTGTAGAAACGCCAGCCACGCGTCAGCAGGGCGTCCGCGGCCGCCGTCGGCAAATCGGCGAAGACGGCGTTCGCCTGCCGGGGGTGCGCCAACTTCACTCCCGGGAGGCCGGCGAGTTTGCCCTCCAAATACGCGGCTTGCGCGTTGGCGTGCCCGGCGTTGCGATGCCAGACGTTGTTCTCCAACAGGCCCACCCATTGCGCGGACAGGAAACGCATCTTCGAGGCGAGTTGGCCGCTTTGCTTGCAGCGGCGCTTGAAGTTCTCCGCGTGTTCCCGGTTGAAAAACACCACCGCCTCGCCCGTCGCCGCGCCGTTCTTGGTGCCGCCCAGGCAGAGCACGTCCACCCCCGCGCGCCAGGTCGTGTCCGCCGGTGAGCAGCCCAGGGCCGCGACGGCGTTGGCGAACCGCGCGCCGTCCATGTGGATGAACAGGTTTAACTCGCGCGCCAGTTCGCGCAGGACGTGGAGTTCGTCCAGGGAGTACACCGTGCCGAGTTCGGTGGACTGGGTCAGACTCAAGGCGCGCGGTTGCGGCGAATGGAAATCATGCCGCTGCCGGTGCGCGGCACGGACGCCCTCCGGCGTGAGTTTGCCCTCGGGTCCCGGCGCGGTGAGCAGGCTGACTCCGTGCATGAAGAAACCCGGCGCGCCGCATTCGTCGGTCTTGATGTGCGAATGCTCGTGGCAGACCACCCCGTGGAACGATTCGCACAAGCTCCAGAGGGCGAGACAGTTGGAAGCCGTGCCGTTGAAGACGAAGAAGACCTCGCAGTCCGTTTCAAACATTTCCCGGAAGAGCGCCTCGGCGCGATGGGTCCAGGGGTCGTCGCCGTAGCCGGGGGCGTGGTGGTGGTTCGCGGCGGCGAGGGCGGCGAAGACTTCCGGGCAGACGCCCGCGTTGTTGTCGCTGGCGAAATGGCGGGGAGGGGCGGCGACGTCCGGCGTGGTCATGGTTGGGGCGGGACTATGGCTCAAAAAGGGGTGGGGGGCAAAGGGGCGGCGAGGGCGCGTTTCGGTTCGCGCTCCGCGCGCAACTGGCCGCAGCCGGCGGCGACATCGATGCCCCGGCGCTGGCGGACCGTGCAGGGCAACCCGTGGTCGCGCAACACGCGCTGGAAGGCGTCCACGGCGGCGTCGCGCGTGGTTTCACCGGCGAAACCCGCCGTGGGGTTGAGCGGGATCAAATTCACGTGGGCGGACATCCCCGCGAGCAGCGCGGCCAGACGGCGGGCGGACGCCTCGGAATCGTTGACGCCCGCGATCAGCGTCCACTCGAAGAACACGCGGCGCCCGGTTTTTTCGGAGTACGTCCGGCAGGCGGCGATCAGACTCGCGAGCGGCCAGCGCGCGCTGACGGGCACCAGGGCGGCGCGTTCGGCCTCGGTCGCGCCGTGCAGGCTCACGGCGAGGTTGTAGGGTTGTCGTTCCCCGGCCAAACGCAGGATGCCCGGGACGACGCCAACGGTGCTGATGCTCACGCGCGAGGCGGTGAGGTTGAGGCCGCGGTCGTCGGTGATGATGTCGAGGGCGGCGAGGACGTTGTCGTAATTATGGAGGGGTTCGCCCATGCCCATGAGGACGAGGTTGCGGAGTCCGGGTTGGCCGGCGGCACGGAGTTCGCGTTGGCAGTGGAGGACCTGGGCGACGATCTCGCCGGGCCGGAGGTGACGCGTGAACCCGGACTGGCCCGTGGCGCAAAACACGCACCCCATCGCGCAGCCGACCTGGGTGCTCAGGCAGGCGGTGAAACGTCCGGGGTAGGCCATGAGGACGGTCTCGATGGTCTGGTTGTCGGCGAGGCGGAGGAGGAATTTGCGGGTGAGACCGTCGGTGGAAGCGGAGGAGAAGGCGGAAGGCGGAGAAGAAGGAAGGGAAGGGAGATAGGAGATGGAAGATAGGGCGGAGGGGGCGGCGAAATCGCGGTAGAGGGCGCGCCAGATCGGGCGGGCGTGGCAGGGTTTGACGCCCCGGGCGGCGAGGTGGTTTTCCAGCGCGGCGTAGGGGAGGTCGAGGAGGTCGGGCGGAAGGGGAGGCGGAGGCGGACGCAAAGGGCGGGGAGATAGGGGATGGAAAGTAGGGCGTAATCTCTGGAAAACAGGGGCGACAGAGATCTCCCACCGTTCCTCGGAACGGGCGCCGTCGTCAAGGAGACGCCGACCGGACACTTTCACACTTCTTTTGTCTTTCCCACCCGGCGTTTGCGGCTAGTCTCCGCTTGCCCGTTGCACGTCGTTACACCAAACCAACCCCTTCCCCCGCCCCCTGGAAAAATGCCCGCCGCTCCTGATCCCTCTCCCGCCGCCACCCTCCGACGCCCGAGCATCTTCCTCTCCGCCGAGGGGAAAAACCTCTTCGGGGTGTTTGTCCTCGTCACCACGCTGTTCGCCCTCTGGGGGTTCTGCAACGGGATGATCGACGTCATGGACAAACACTTCCAAAAGGAACTCCACCTCAACCTTTCGCAGTCCGCCTGGGTGCAGTTCGCCCACTACATGGGTTACTTCCTGATGGCCCTGCCGGCGGGCTGGCTCGCGACCAAACTCGGCTACAAGGGCGGCATCATCATGGGACTCCTCATGGTCGCGGGCGGGGGGCTGTGGTTCATCCCGGCGACGCACATCAACGCGTTCTGGGCGTTTCTGGTGGGCGTGTGCGTCATCGCCGCCGGGCTGACGTTTTTGGAAACCGTCGCCAACCCCTACACCACCGTGCTGGGCGACCCGCGTTACGCGGCGACGCGCATCAACCTGGCGCAGTCCTTCAACGGGGTCGGCGCGCTGTTCGGACCGTTCGTGGGCGGGCTGTTCTTTTATTCCAGGAACGGGGCCGGCGAGAGCACCGGCAGCGCGAACCTGTGGATCCCCTACGCGTTGATCGCGGTGGTCGTGCTCGTGCTGGCGGTGGTTTTCTATTTTACCCATCTGCCCGACATCAAAACGGCGGACGATTATCATCTCGACCAACCCGGCGACGACGCGCTGATTTCGAGGTCCATCTGGACGCACGGGCATTTCACGATGGCGGTGGCGGCCCAGTTTTTTTACGTGGCGGCGCAGGCCGGAATTTTCTCGTTCTTCATCAACTACATGACCTCGCAGGTCCCGCCGATCCCGTTGTCGTGGAAGGCGGGCTGGTTCGGCGGGTTCCTCGAAACCGGCGCGGGCGGCGGCGCGCTGATGCTCACGGACCGCGGCGGGGCGACGCTGGCCTCGGTGGCGTCGTTCTGCTTTTTGATCGGACGGTTTTCGGGCGCGGGCTTTCTGAAGCGGTTCGCGGCGCACCGGGTGCTGGGATTGTACGGGGCGTTGAACGCGGGGTTGTGCCTGCTGATTTTCTGCAAGCTGGGGTGGCTGTCGGTGGGGTGCGTGTTCCTGAGTTATTTCTTTATGTCGATCATGTTCCCGACGATTTTCGCATTGGGGATTTACGGTCTGGGCGGACGGGCGAAGCAGGCGTCGGCGTTTATCGTGATGGCGATTCTGGGTGGGGCGATCGTGCCGAAGCTGATGGGATTTATCGCGGATCGGACGGACATGTCACGGGGGTTCGCGGTGCCGCTGGTGTGTTTCGCGGTGGTGGCGGCGTATGGGTTTATGTGGCCGGGGTTGGCCCGGAGCGAGGGCGTGCGGGGGATCAAGGCGGCGGCCGGGGGGCACTGAGGAAGGGGTTGTGGGTTGGGCGGATGGATGTGGGATGTGGGATGTGGGGGAGCCAGAGGTTTAACCGCTGATTCAAGCCGGATTGCCGCGGATTATAGAAAAGGCGTGGAGGGATGGCGCGCGGTTGCGTTTGCCCGGGCGTCCAATTGCAACCAGGTTGCGCCATGTGGATAATAACCAAGGACTTGCTTGCTAACGGAACGAGCGCGGGAGTTTGCAGTCGTAATTGCAACGTTTTGAATACACCGGCACTACGGAACCGTTTCCGATTGTTGGACGCGGACGGGATGGTTTACTACGAGGGGTTGTCCGACGACGCGGACTCGCAGAGGGCGTTTGCGCCGCTCGACGACTTTGGACGGGGCTTTGCGGGGTGCGTAACCATCGAATATTTTGAGCAAAACCGCTGGCAAGCTTTGTGAAGCAATGGGGAGGGATCGTGACGGGGTAGGGAATAGAAGCCAACTCCTCATCCACGGAAGATGTTCGTTTGATGATAGTGCAGATACGCCGGGTCGGGTCCGGTTGATTTCTCCGGCAGCAAGATCGCATTGCCGACAAACGCGACGAAGTTCTGCTCAAGGGTGGTTTGTGGCAAATGCGCCCTTAACTCCCCGCTCAAGAGCAAACAAAGGTCCTGGTCGAACGTGATCAGCCCCTGGTCGAAGGCTCCGTCGTGCAAACGCGAAAGGCACAATCCGTTGCCAACCTGCAGCCGGTTCTCCGGGAACTCGCCCCAGGGCTTGATGTGGCTTGCGATGAGCAGTTCGCGAACCGTGATGCCCGTGACGCAGCAACGCGCGTCGTAGGCGTTGAGAACCATCTGGCGGAAAAATTGTTGCCCCCGTCGCACTTTCACCAGTGCTTGCGCTTCGGTGCCAACGACGGACGGTGCCGGGTTGGCGGGCGCGTGGCTGATCCGCACCCCCGATCCTTTGACCATCTCGACGTTATCCGCTTCGTTCGCGCCGAAGAGTTGGCGGAAGGCTTCCTCGCTGGCGACCCCGGCAACCTCCGGATCGCTTTGAAACTCGTTCCAGACTTCGCGGTCCAATCTGCTGGCCCCAGGGAGTCCCTTCCGGCCGCGCGCGTGGAGGGCCGGGTCGAGGGAGGCGAGATTGCCGAGCTTCATGGCGAGGCTCGCGGGGGTGCGCGATAGCTTTTGCGCGATATCGATGAGGACGGGGTTGCCCTGGTGGAACAAGCCGAAAGGCAGCTTTTCGTAGATGTTCATGGCGACGAGGAGTTCGTCGCGGCTCCAGCGTTCGCCGTCTCTCATGAGTTGGATGAACTGGATGTTCTGTAAGAGGGGAACGGGGAAGGTTGGCGGGAGATTTGGAGTGCGCGCTGGCGTTTGCCCGGATCAACGGAGAGTTTCGGCTCTCATCTCACCTGGAAAACCCGCCGAAATGGTTTCACCCCGACGAAACGGATGAACAGTTCCATTGCCTCCAGAGGGCTGCCCGCCTTGTCGATGGACTCGGCGAACCCTTTTTCCTCCGGTCCTTGCAGGCCGGGAGGGGTGTTTTTCTTGATGAGCGCCCTCACCTCCTCCAGGTTCTGCCGCACTTGCGAGTAGGGCTCCACAAACGCGCGCACCTCGCCAAATTCATCCAGGAGAATGTGGCGGATCAGTGGGCGCTCGAGAATTTGGGTGAACGTCTGGAGTCCCACGGGCATCGACGTGGTGCTGTTGAGGGCCAGCGTGAACAAGTTCAGTTGCATGAACGCTTTGGTCGCCACCCCCGCCAAAAGCGCGTGCGCCCAGGGGGAAGTGACCTCCTGGCCGTTGGCGACCCGCGCCACTCCTCCCAGGACCCCGCCGTCCAGGGCCAGGTCCGCGATCCCGGCCAGGATCCCGTAGTACAACCCATAGAGGTACAAAGCCCGGCTCGAACCCAGCAGGAAGCCGAAGGTGTTTTGGTACTTCGACGACAGGAGTTCGAGGCAACTCACCGAGCCGCCAAGCAGTGCTGCGCAGACCAGACCAGGTAAAAACATCGGTTGCCGGACGGTGGGAAGGTGGAACGCGTTTTGCCTTGGAAAGGTTTATCTCCCGGCGGTGGCTTATTCCGACACGAGTTCAACCGTGGAGGCGTGCCCCGCCCCGCTGATCTTGACTGCCCCGCGCTCCTCCAAACCGCGCAATGTTTCCCGGAGAACTTCCGTGGGCACGTCAAGGACGCGGGCCACAAAATCAACCACCAGCGGTTGACCCGAACTGTATTGCCTGAGAATATCAACCGTTTTGAGGCCAAGGCCGGCCCCCTGGATGTTGGGTGACCGAAATCCGATGTTCATAGAGCTTTCAAATTGTTCCCGTTTGCCGATTTGCGCAAGTTCAAACCAAAACTCCTTGACTCCCCTCCACAATCCGCTAAACCCGATGCCAGCCTCCGTTGACGATCCTGACATTGTCCGGCAAGCGCGTGCTTGCCCGGATGAAACACGTCATGTAAATTTGTTGGCTGACCATCCCGCCTAATCCTACGGGCGCAACCCGCGTTTCGCGCGCGAATAGGTCTTGTAACTCTCTTTTCCGTCAAAATCATTCCGCCGCACTTCCCCGAACGCACCCGCCATGCCGCCTACATCAACCGCTCGCCCCGTACCCGCCACGAAACGCCTGCGTCTGGCTCTGCGCATCGGTTCTCAAGCCGAGTCCGTGCGTGGCACCGGCAAATTCACCGACAGCGGCGTGCCGGCGTTCCTCGCCAACTTGGCAAAATTCGAGAAGGCGTCCCGTAAAAGCAAGTTGGTGGTTGGCTAAACCGCCGCCGCGAATCTTGAAGAAGAGGCGCGTCACCATAGGTGGCGCGCCTTTTTTATGCCATGCCGACTTCCGCCGACGACCCTCCCGCGCGAACCGCGCCGAGCTTTGACGAAGTGATTTTGCCGATTGAGCGGCCCTTCTCGATCTACCAGTGGGTCCGAGACCGCTTTGGCGAGTTGGACCCGCTGCGAAGAATCCTCTCCCAAATCCGGATTCATGGTGCCCGGACGATGATCCTGGAGACGTTGCGTCCCGGTGCCGCGAAGGATTTGCGCGAAGAAGACGAGGATCTGCGCACGAGGCTCTCCAACCGGGGCGGGAGCGTGGCTTATCGCTTGAGTTTCTTCAAGGCGACCATTCCAAGTCTGGACGCGCTGAAGGACGTGCGATCGGAGGAGGTGCTGGGGTATGCCATCATCAAACACGATTCGCACCCCTCGCCTCCGGGCAGGATTTATGAATCGGTTGTTCTCCGCAACGAACATCCCAACAACTACGTGCGAGGTGGGCGGGCCTGGACGTTTAACGTGGCCGGGCGGCCGTTTTCAGTCACGGGCTATCTCTACGCGCAACAGAATGGAATCACCAACTGCTGCGCCCACGTCGCGTTGCGAACGGTGGCGGCGCGGTTCCACGCCGACCATGACATGACGTACCGGGAGATGAACACCCTTTTGGGGATCGACCATGTTCGGACGCGACTTGGGCCCGACGGGAATTGTTCCGGGATTACCGCCAAGCAGATGGCCGAGGTACTGGAGGCGGCGGGGGCGCGTTGCGTGGTGGCGGATTATCAGAAGAAGCGCCGCAAAACACCGCTGCCCCCTTATCAGAAGTATGTTTATAGCAGTGTTGAATCAGGTTTTCCCGCCATCATTGTCTTCAAGACCCATGGCAGCCTCGGTGAGGTGGCACACGCCGTACCCGTTTTTGGACACACCTTCAACCAGGATATTTGGGTGCCGGAAGCCGAGCGTTTCTATTTCCGGAACGGACCCCGCTCGGGTTACACTCCCAGCGACTCCTGGTTGAGTTCGTTTCTCTGCCATGACGATAACGTAGGCTCCAATTTGTGCATTCCGCGCCATTATTTGAGGATTCCCACCGCGACGGTCGCCTCCAAGTCGCCTAACCTGGGGGCGGACCACGTGGCAACCGTGATCGCCACCCTTCCCGCGGACGTGAAGCTGAGCGCCATCCAGGCGGAGGCCATTGCCTTCGACTATCTGGGTCCGATCCTGGCCACGCTGCCCTCACGACAGAATCCCTGGTCCGAATGCCTGCGAAAAACCTGGGAGGGTGGGCGGGTCATTTTACGCACCATCCTGTGCGACGCGACGGAGTACGCGAACCACTTGGCCGGGGTGAGCGACTGGGATCGCCGCAAAGCGCACGCGGAGGATGTGGCGGTGATGAGGGAACTGGGGCCGGAGGCTTATCGGCTCGTGGAAATCTCCGTGCCGGAACTCTTCCCGGCCAACCGGCGAAAGGTGGGCGATGTGCTGATTAACGCCAATTCATTTTCCGCCACCGCCCGTGATTTCAAAAACTTTGTGATGGGACGCCTGCCGGAGTATTACGTTTTTTACAACCGATCCATCGCGAATGACGAAGTCCAGTTTGATTACGTGCCGTGCGCGATCCGGAGCCACGTGGAGCTTTTTGGCAGTGAGGATGATGCAGACGCCGCGGGGTAGTGTCTTGGAGGGCGTCCAACGCACCGCTTCTTGTTGCCGGTCAAGCGCGGAAAGGTCGGCCGGAACCATCCCTGCGGGGCATGGGCGTTCACCCCGTGGACAGCGGGTGGCGGATCGACCTGGAGGGGATTTGGAGGTTGCAGTCGCTTCCCACCAAACTGGCTGACGCCGTGGACTCGGCGGCCCACGCGGCCCGGCGCCACCTCGTCAACGCGCCCGGGGGGCGCAACGTCACCGAGTGGTCGAAAAACGAAGCGTGCTGGGCGGCGTTCTCCCGGCTGAAAATCACCCTGCCGTGCGGCTGGGAAGGCGAATGGGCGGCGGCGGCTTTCGTGACCACCCCGGAGGGTGGCGACTCGCTGGCGGCGCGTTGGGACAAAATCCGGGTCCTTTTTACCGGCGACCCCCGGCTGATGGGCGAACTGGCTTTCCGGCATGGCGTGAAGTGGCCGGCGGCGCGGTGGAACCACCCGGCGGGGGACTACGCCGCGCTGACTTGGGAACGGCTGCGGCTCAAGCGCGCGTTTGGTACGGGCAAACTCGTCGCGCTGGTGGAAATCCTGGAAGCCGCGGCGGGCGAACCGGTCGCCGCCGAACCCTGAAGCCGATCAAACCCGTGGCCGACGTCTTTCGATCCCGTTAGTAGGCGATACGGGTTGCGGGGTCGGCGGAAGGTTGTGGCGGAGGGATGGGAAGTGGGATACGGGCATAAATAAACTCCTGCGCACGAAACATTTACTTGGACATGGGGCGGGCACCCAACGATAGCTGGCAAACGTCGCGTGAAAACGCCCGTTCCGAATTGCCTGATCCATGACCTCCCGTTTCCTCCGCCACCTCGCCGTCGCCATCGTCCTTCCTTGGCTGGGCGCGGTGGCCGCGGCGCGCGGACAGGATGTCCACACGCCGGCGGCGGGCGGCGAGGAGCGCAAGGCCATCATGGACGCCCTGCGGGCGCCGTTCGAGCGCGACCTCGGGCAGGAGGTCGTCTTCAAGGTGGTCATGCTCAGGGTCAGCGAGGATTGGGCGGCGGTCCGCGTGACGCCGCTGACGCCCGGCGGCGGCCCCGTTGATTTCCGCCGCACCAAGTACAAGGAGCAGGTGGAGGCCGGCATGTTCGATCCGACCGGCGAAGCCTTGCTCCAAATGAAGGGCGGCCCCGACGCGTGGAAGGTCGTCAAATGGCGGTTCGGCCAAACGGACACCGAACTGTCCACGTGGATCACCGAGTGCGGCGCGCCGGCCAGCCTGGACCGGTGACTCCGGGGAAGGGTCGTTTTGTAAATTTGTTAGTGCTAATAAATAACCCTTGCCCGGGCGGATCGGTTTCAGGTGAGACGGCAGTCTCCCCATTTCGGAGCACACCGGAACCTTCCAGCCGTCGGACCTCCAGCCATGAAAACTCAGAATCTCCAGACCGTTCCTCGCCCGCCTGGCTTTTCGCCGCCAACCGCGCGCGTCGCGTCCGGCGTGGTCCGCCGTCCCCGCCGTCGCGCTGATCGCGGGTTTGTCGCTCTTGGCGCCGGATCGTCCGGCGCGGGCGGCGGGGGTGACCCACACGACGACGACGACCACCGGCAACTTCAGCACC
Organism: uncultured bacterium; assembly: GCA_963795895.1. Taxonomy (GTDB): domain Bacteria; phylum Verrucomicrobiota; class Verrucomicrobiia; order Chthoniobacterales; family SZAS-18; genus CAWCJJ01. Next base: position 350,159 of record CAWCJJ010000024.1, on the reverse strand, counting down.
GCGACTTTCACAAACGGCACTCCCTCCGGCGCCACGGTTGGCGACAGCGCCGATTATAACAACACCGTGGCCAGCACGCTCGCCTTGGATGGCGCCATCGGTATCGGGCAATTGCGCAACACGGGCGCGGGCACGTTCTCGCTCACGGCGGGCGCGGGCTCGCTGACCCTCGACAACACGGGTGGAGGAACGAACGCCTTCGGCAACGCCAACGCTTTCCTGGGCACGACCGGCGGCGGCACCCTGACGGTGGCCCCGGCCATCAGCATCGCCAGCACCGACCTGGACATCGGCGCCTCCGCGGCCACCGGCGGCGGCGTGGCGGTGACGGGCGCGATCACGGCGACGACCGCGCGCAACCTCACCTACCGGGCCAACGGCACCGGCATAATTGCGGACTCCGGGTTGATCGGCGCCTCGGGCGGCGCGCTGACGATCACCAACGCAAGCGGCGGGACCAACAGCGTTTCTATGACGGGAGCCATCGGCGGCGCCGCCGGCACGGGCGCGGCGATCACCATTGGCAACACGGCAACGGGCGGCGGCACGTTCAACGTCGGTGGCACCCTGACGAACATCGTTGGGGCCAGCGTGTCGAATATCACGCAGAACAGCGCCACCTCGACGCTGGTGCTCGGTGGCGTGAATACCGGCGCCAACGGCTTCGCGGCGACGGGTTCCACGGGAACGGTGACGGTGACGCTCGGGACCCTTAAGATGGGAGTCTCCGGCGCTTTGAGCGCGGTGAACGCGTTGACCGTCACAGGCGGCACTTTCGACATCAACGGCAACACGGCGACCATCGGCAACCTGAGCGACGGCGGAGTTGCCACGGGAATCGTGACCGACAGCGGCACGACGAAGGTGTTCACCTTGGCCGGCACGACCACCAGCTTCAGAGGTTCGGTTACCGGTACTCTCGGTCTGGCGACCAGTGGCACCGGCACTCACACCCTCGGTGGGAACAACACCTTCGCGGGCTCCGTGACGGTCGGGGCGGGCACCACTTTGGCGGGCGCCAACCCGCAGGCCTTCGGTAACCCGGCAACCAACCCGCTGACCCAGTTGAGCCTGGCCGGCGCCACCTCGACGCTCAGCCTGCTCAACGACGGCGGCACGGGCACGGTCACCGGCCAGACCATCACCTACGGCGGACCCGCGGCCAGTGCCACGGGCTACAACGTGACCGCGGCCAGCGGCATCATCAACGTGGGCAACAACGGCAACGCGGGCAGCACGGGCAACACCGTCCAGCTCGGCCAGTTGACCCAGAGCAGCACGGGCCAGGTGAACTTCACGAGCGCCAATGGCTACGGGATCAACTTCGCGGGCGGTTTGAACTCGAACGCGGGCACGGCCACTCAGACCATCAACACCACGGCCACGCCGGTGTCCTTCGCCAACGTCGTGGGCACGAGCGGACGCAGCCTGACGGTGCTGGGCACGGGCACGGTGACGGTCAACGGCAGCGTCACGGCGACCGGCGGCACGGCCTTCGGCCTGTTTGTGGGCACGACCAACTCCAGTGGTGTCACGGGCAACCTGGTGCTCAAGGGCACCGGCAGCACGATCACCGGTGGCCTGACCGTCTCGGGCGGCGCGGCAACGCTCTTCAACGCGGACTCGCTCGGTACCGCCAACGCGATTACCCTGCAGCAGGCCAACGCGACGACGCTGACGACCGCGACGCTGAACCTGCGCAACGACGCGGACACCACCTACGGCAACGCCGTCACGGCTATTTCCGGCACCCCGGCCTTCAACGCGGACCAAGCCACGACGGGCAATACGAACCACACGCTGACGCTGGGCACGCTCAACACCAACCAGACGGTGACCCTCACCAACGGCAACGGGTACAACCTGGTGTTCGGCGCGGTGAGTTCCACCTCCGGGGCGGCGTTCACCAACAACATGGCGAACGGCACGACCACCCTGGCCAGCCTGACGAGCGGCGCGGCCAGCACGCAGACCTTCACCTTCAACGGCACCGGCGTGACCGGTGTCACCAGCGTGGGGGCGATCACCGCCACCAACGGCGCCAACGCGTTGAAGGTCACGCAAAGCGGCGTCGGCACCCTGGTCCTGACCGGCGCGAACACCTACACGGGTGTCACGACGGTGAGTGCCGGTCTCCTGCTGGCGGCGAGCGGCGCCGGCAACTCGGCCACCGGCGCGGGTCCGGTGACGGTCGCCGCGGCCGGCACCCTGGGCGGCAACGGCTTCATCAACTCGGGCGCGAACACGGTGACGGTCAACGGCACCCTTTCGCCCGGCGCGGGCCTGAACTCGCCGCAGACGCTGAGTATCACCACCGGACGCCTGACGTTCGGCGCCGCCTCGACGCTGGCGTTTGACCTCACCAGCACGGCCACCAAGGACACGGTGGCCCTGACCGGTCCCCTGACGCTGGGCGGCACCCTGGCGCTAAACCTGCCGGGCACCGGCTTCGACTACACCCAGACGTACGCCATTTTCAACACGGGCGTCACCACGGTGACGGGCACCTTCGGCGCGGTCACGGGTTACGACACGGCGGATTTCAAGGCGAACCTCGCCAGGAACGGCAGCGAGTACGACCTGACGTTCGCGCCGGTGCCGGAGCCGGGCACGTGGGCGATGATGGTCGGCGGCCTGGGATTGCTGCTGGGCACGATGCGCCTGCGCGGCGCCGGTCGCCGCGAGGGCGCGCGCCGGCCCGGAGTGGCTGTGAGGACGGGAGCGTTTTAAGGATTTGAAGTTTGAAGTTCGGAGGCGCGGCCCGGGGAGCGCGCTTTTTTTGTTTGTCTGAGGATGCGGGTTCGAGGTCCCAGAATGCGCCGGATGGCTTGCTACCCCGCCCCGTAGGGGCGACAACCCGCCTTGTCCTGTGGAAGCCCCGCCAGCGGATACGGCTCCACCTCCCCCGCCCCGTAGGGGCGAGAGACATCAGCCCGGCGTCCTGACGCCGGGTCACGTGTTTATGAGCCGATTGCGCCCTGGAAGGGCGCGAGACCGTTTCACAACAGGGCGTGACACCGCCCCGGACGGGCATTACCCTGCCTCGCACCCGTTTATGGCCGCCACGCACCTCTCGCTCCACTATCACCTCGTGTTCGGCACCAAGCACCACGCGCCCCTGATCCTGCCGACGTGGCGCGCCGGGTTGCACGCCTACTTGGGCGGCGTCCTCAAGGGCCTGGGCGCGGTGGCCGACGAGGTCGGCGGCCCGGGCGACCACGTCCACCTGCTGGTGGGACTGCGCGCCACGCACCGGCTCGCCGACGTGCTGCGCGAGATCAAGAGCGAGTCCTCGCGCTGGATGCACCGCCACCAGAGCGGCGCGGCGGCGTTCGCCTGGCAGGAGCGTTACGGCGCCTTCACGCTGGGCGCGCGGCAGCGCGAGAGGGTGCGAGCGTACATCCAGGGGCAGGAGGAGCACCACCGGACCCTGACCTTCCGCGAGGAGTACGAGAGCCTGCTGGTCCGCGCCGGGGTGGCCTACGACGCGCGATTCATGGATTGAGCGCGCACGACACAGACACGGGGAAGGCTCAACCGGCGAAGTGACGTTGCCCGCGAACGGTCTCGCGCCCCGCCGGGGCGCAGTCGGCAAGTGCTGGTTTACCCGGCGTCAGGACGCCGGGCTAATGTCTCTCGCCCCTACGGGGCGGGGAGGCGGAGTTCAACGGAGGCTTTCCCGCGTACTTTACGCCCTCTCGCCCCTCCGGGGCGGGGAGGCGGAGGAGCGCGTTCACCCGAGATAACATTGCAAATCATCGCCCAGAGCCGTCCCTCGCCGCTCCGTTCCAACGCTCAATCCCAGTGGGCACTCCGCTTGAACTACCTGTCCGACCCGAGAACCTGCCTGCGCTGGAAGAATGACGAACGCAGAAGTTTTTCGCGGATTATCATTCGTCATTCGTCATTTCCAAAGGTAGTCCACCGCCGCCATGTAGAGTGGCAGTCCCACGGTCAGGTTGAAGGGGAAGGTCAACGCCAAGGCCATCGTCACGTACACGCCCGGGTTGGCTTCCGGGACCGCCAACCGCATCGCGGCGGGCACGGCGATGTAACTGGCGCTCGCGCACAAGACGCAAAACAACAGGGCGTCGCCCCGGCCGAGTCCGAGCAAATGCGCCAGGCCGAGGGCGGCGGTGGCGTTTACCAAGGGGACCAGGAACGCGAAGGCCACCGGGAACCAACCGAGGGTGCGCGCGTCGGCCAGACGCCGCGCGCTCACGATGCCGAGATCGAGTAGAAAGAGGCAGAGCATCCCCCGGAAGATGTCGCCGGTGAAGGGCGAGAGCGCCTTGCCGCCGCTCTCGCCGGTGAGGAGTCCGATGACGAGCGAACCGAGGATCATCAGGACCGAGCCGTTGAAAAACGCGTCGCGCCACAGGTGGCCCCACGAGAACGCGGGCCGGTCCTTTCGGTCCCCTTCGTCCTTGCCGTCCTTTTCCGCCACGAGCCGCGCGAGCGCGATGCCGACGATGATGGCGGGTGATTCCATGAGCGCCATCGCGGCGACGAGGTAACCGGACGACGGGATGCCGAGTTGACCCAGGAAAGTAGTGGCCGCGATGAACGTGACCGCCGAGATCGACCCGTACGTGGCGGCGACGGCGGCGGCGTTGGCGACGTCGAGGCGGCGGCGCAGGACGAAAAACGTCCAGACCGGGACGGCGACCGCCATGCCCATGGCGGCGAGGAGGGTGGGTCCGACCGGACCGCCGAAGCCGCTGTGGCTTAGTTCGACCCCGCCCTTGAACCCGATGGACAGGAGCAGGTAGAGCGAGAAGAATTTGGGCAGCGGCTGGGGTACTTCGAGGTCGGAGCGCACCAGGTGGGCGAACATGCCGAGGAAGAAGAACAGGACGGGCGGGTTGAGGAGGTTGGAGGAGAGGAGCATGGAGGTGGCGGGGCGGGGCGCGGCGGTGGGGATGGGCGGGGAGCTTGAATGACAATCTGAATGACCAATGACCAAGGGTTGGGTTTTTTCGGAACCTGTCTTAACCTTCTGACATCTGCGGATCGTGTTGGGTGTGGTTGGATGCGTGAATTGCAATTCATGTATCTTAGTGCTAGAGTATGTCAATGGAAAAAAGCTGGACGTTTTTGACGAATCATTCCCACGTCCTGATCTGCCTGGCGGAAGACGCGGGGGCGCGGGTTCGGGATGTCGCGGCCCGGGTGGGGGTCACGGAGCGGGCGGTGCAGAAAATTCTCTCCGAACTGGAGGAGGGCGGGGTGGTGACCCGCGCGCGGGAGGGGCGGCGGAACCGGTACGAAATCCGGCGCGGGGCGGCGTTGCGGCATCCGGTCGAGGCGCACCGCACCGTGGCCGATCTGCTCGCGCTCGCGGCAAAGTCTGAGCCAGAGGGCTTAACCGCAGATTAACGCGGACGGACGCAGATTAAAGAACCAGGGGGGAGAAGAGATTTTTTGTTCCAGAGGATTTCTGCCTTGGTCGTTGGTCATTTCCCCTTTCCCGCCTTTTTCCGATAATCTGGTTATGCGTTTATCTGCGTTAATCTGCGGTTAACCTTCCGGATTCCCCATGTTCCAAATCATCTTCAACGACCTGAGCGCGGCGGAACTTTCCGCGCTGCCCAAGGGGTTGCAACTGAGCCTGTTGAGCGAGTTCCACGTCCTCCCGGCGGACCTGGACGAACTCAACACGGAGAAGTTCGGGCGGATTTCGCGCGACGGGAAAAAGCTCTACCGTTACCGCGCGAGCGAGTACCGCATTTACTTCGAGCCGTGCGCGGAGGGGATCGTGGTGCGGCGCATCCTGCACAAAAACACACTCTCGGATTTCCTGTTCCGCAGCAAACTGCCCATGGCCGAGGACGAGCGGATCGGTCGCACCAAGGCGTTCTGGCGGCTGATTGACGAGGGGGTGCAGGCGCCGTCCATCGCCAAGACCGGGGGAGGGGAGGCGGCGGTGCCATGAAGAGGGCGGCGACGACGACTTTTCGGGTGCCCGCGGCGGCGTGGATCATCGCGGCGGTGGTGGCGGCGCACGGGTTGTTTTTCTGGGCGGTGGCGGACAAGCATTACCTGCCGAAAAGTCCGCGCGTCGAGCCGGAGAATTTCAGCGCCGGCCCGCCGCGCACGTACGTGGATCCCAAGACGGGTGAGACGGTGACCGAGCGGCGCTTCGTGGTCAGCACGGGCGGGAATTAAGAATTTATCACAGAGAGCACGGAGAGGGACACAGAGGCGGAGGAGGCAGAAAAAGGCGAAAGGCTTTGGTTCCAGAAAGAACCGCCGGTCTCTTCTCCTCCGAACCCTTCTTCTTCCTCTGTGTTCTCTGTGTATGCCCCTCCGTGTTCTCTGTGATAAATTCTTTAATCCCTGCGGCGTTCCCAGCGCGCTTTGCACACGTCCAACCGCGCGCGGCGGGGCGAATCTTGAGCGCAGCCAAGTAGTTTCAACCCGCTCACTTGTAACCCAAAGTATTACCCACACTCTCATGACGACCACACTCGCCACCGCCCTTTTCACCGCGCAATCCTGGATCCTCGCCCAGGCCGCGACCACCACCAACGATGTCACGGTTCACTCCGGCAACGGGGCCATCGGCCACGGTCTGATCTGGTCGCTCGTCGCCGGTCTGATCATCGGGATAATCGCCAAGTTCCTCACGCCCGGTCGTGAACCCACCGGCTGCATCATCACAAGCCTGATCGGTATCGCCGGTTCGTTGATCGCCTACTTTATCGGGCGTCTGCTCGGCTTCTACACGCAGGGCGATTTGCCCGGCATCCCGGCGTCCATCGTCGGCGCGATCATCCTGCTGGTGATCTACCACGCCACGATCGGCAAGCGTCCGACGGGCGTCTGAGGAAAGCGGAAGTCGGAAGGCGGAACGCGGAGCGCGGAAAGGGAGGCGGAAGCGTCGGCTTCCTGATCATCCGCCACATTTGAAAAAGGGAATGTTTGCAAAAACATTCCCTTTTTTTTGTTTCCACTCGTAAATAGGGTAACTCCTGTCTTTTCAATCACCAACAGCCGGCCACCCTCAGTTCTGGTTCCGAGTTCCGCCTTCCGCCTTTCCCATGTCCCCCTACTCCCGTAAAAACCCCTTCCCGGCCCGCGTGCTCACCAACCGGGTGCTCAGCAAACCCGGTTCGGGCAAGGAAATCCGGCACCTGGAAATCTCCCTCGAAGGCTCCGATCTCGCCTACGAAACCGGCGACGCCCTCGGCGTTTACGCCACCAACGATCCGGTGCTGGTCGAGGAAATCATCACCGCCGTCGGCGCGACGGGCGACGAACCCGTCCCCAACGGCGAACCCGCCGCGAGCGGCAACGCCAAGGAAGTGCCGTTCCGCGAGGCGCTGCTGCGCAATTACCACATCACGCAAACCTCCAAGCAGTTCCTCGAAGCCATCGCCGCGCGCACGGAGGGGGAATCCGTGGTGAAGGAGCTGCTGTCCGATCCGTTGCGCAAGGACGACCTCTCCAAGTTCACCTACGGCATGGAGTACATCGACTTTTTGCTGACCCATCCCGTCGATCCATTTCAAGCCGGCGGAGTTGGTCGGGTTGATGCGCAAACTCCAGCCGCGTTTGTATTCGATATCGTCCAGTCCGAACGCCCACCCGGGCGAGGTGCACCTGACGGTGGCCACGGTGCGGTACGAATCGCACGGACGGCAGCGCAAGGGGGTGGCTTCGGCGTATCTGGCGGAGCGGGCGGTGGAGCCGGAGCGGGTGCCGGTGTTTTTCCACAGCGCGAAACATTTCCGGCTGCCGGAGGACAAGAGCCTGCCGATCATCATGGTGGGGCCGGGGACGGGGATCGCGCCGTTCCGGGCGTACTTGCAGGAGCGCCAGGCGACGGGCGCGACGGGCAAGAACTGGTTGTTTTTCGGGGATCAGTACGCGGCGTACGACTACCTGTACCGGGAGGAGTTCGAGGCGATGAAAGACGCCGGGGTGTTGCACGAACTGGAGTTGGCGTTCTCACGGGACCAGGCGGAGAAGGTGTACGTGCAGCACCGGATGATGGCGCGGGGGGAGGAACTCTACCGCTGGCTGGAGGAGGGCGCGCATTTCTTCGTGTGTGGCGACGCGAGCCGGATGGCGAAGGACGTGGACGCGGCGTTGCTCAAGGTGGTGGAAACGCACGGCGGCAAGACGCCCGTGGAGGCGGCCGAGTACGTCGAGGCGCTCAAGAAGTCGAAGCGCTACAAGCGGGACGTTTACTGAGGGGGTGGGGGGGTTCGCTTTTATTTATGGCGATTTTTCTCGCCACCGCCCGGCACCGGCGGTCACAAGTTGTTGATGCCAAAATATTTGTTGGGAATACTCCTCCTGGCCTGCGCGGGCGCGGGGTCGGCCTTCGCCGGCGCGGGACAGAACTTCGCGGTGGATACCGCCCAGGGGAACAGCCCGTATACCACGGTGCCAAACGCCGCCGATCTTTACCGGGAGGTGATCGTCGGGCAAACGTCGAACGGTGTTTTCAACCAGACGGGCAGCGGCTTGGAGGCGACCTCCTTCCTGACGCTGGGTTACCTGGCGGGCACCTCCGGCACTTACAATCTGACGGACAAGGCCCTCGCCTCGGGCGGCGCGTTCATCGGACGCGCGGGCACCGGTGATCTGGAGCTCAATCGCGGGACCTACACCGTGGGCGCGGGGGGAGGGCAGATGATCATCGCCAGCGAGGCGGGCGGCGCGGGGGTTTGCAACCTAACGAAGGGTGGCGCCACCCTCGACCACATTGATCCCGCCGCGCCCATGGTCGTCGGTTTAAACGGGAGCGGCACGCTGACCGCGCGGGGCGGCGCGGCGGGCGGTGACAGCATCGTCAACGTGGCGTGCCAACTGCAATTGGGTGGGAACGCGGTCGGCTTCGGCACCCTGAACCTGGGAGGCGGAAAGGGCGCGGGCGCGGCGGTCCTGACCATTCCCAACGTCGCGGGTTCGGCCGCGTTGTTCGTGGGCGTGTCCGGCGGGGCCACGGTCAACCAAATGGCGGGCGGCAGCGCCAGTCTGGGCAACAACCTCAAGCTGGGCCGCGCCGTCGGCGGCCAGGGCTCCTATCATCTCGCGGGCGGCAGTCTGGTCCTCACCGGAACAACCGCCGCCACCAATGGCTTGATCGCCGGGCAAAACGGCACGGGTTTGTTCCAGCAGTCCGGCGGTACCGCCCTGGTTCCCGGCCAGGTGACGCTCGGACTGAGCGTCGGCGGCGGCGGGACTTTGCAACTCGACGGCGGCACGCTGACGGCCGGCGCGGTCGCGGGCGGAGCCGGGACGAGCGCGGTCAACTTCAACGGCGGCATTCTGGCGGCGGCGGGCGACAGCGCGTCGTTCGTGTCGGCGGTGCAGAACGCCCGCGTGCAGGCGGGCGGTGTGAAGATCGACACGGCGGGCTTTGCCATCGCCACGGGCCAGGTTCTGGTTCACGATCCGGCGCTGAACGGGACGGTCGACGGCGGCTTGACCAAGCTGGGCGCGGGCGTGCTGACGCTCACCGGGAACAACACCTACACGGGAGGCACCCTGGTCAACGCGGGCACGCTACTGGCGGACAACACCGCGGGTTCGGCCACCGGCTCCGGACCGGTGACGGTGGGGAGTGGCGGCACGCTGGGTGGCGGGGGGCGGGTCGGCGGCGTGGCGTCGGGCAAGGTGACCGTGGCGGACGGGGGGGCGCTTGGTTCGGGGAACAGTCCGGGCCGGTTGACGGTGCTGGGGGATCTGGAGTTCCAAAGCGGCGGCGCGCTGCTGGCGCAAGTAGGCGGCGCGGCGCCGGGCGCGGGCGGTTACGAACAGGTGGTGGTGAACGGGCGGTTAACGCTCGGAGGCGGGCTGACGGTGAGGGTGGTGAACGGGTTCGCGCCGTTGTTGGGCGAGACGTTTTTCATCCTCGACGACACGGGTTCGCAAGCGTTGGCCGGAACGTTCGCCAACGCGCCGGACGGCGGTTTGATCGCGGACGGCGCCGGCAACACGTACCGGATCAACTACGCGGACAACGCCGACGCGGGCGCGGTGGCCAACGACGTGAGCCTGACGGTGGTGCCCGAGCCGGGGACGGCGGTGTGGCTGGGCGGTCTGGCGGCGGCGGCATGGGCCCTGCGGGCCGGGCGGGAATTGAACCGGCGAAGGGGTCCAACCCTCCAACGGGATTGACCCGGCTTTTCCGCCGCCCGGTGGAGTCCACCCGTCCCGAGACGGTGGATATCAACTTCCAATCCGATCAACCGACTTTTTTCGGTGCGCCAAACTGCTCCAAAGACCAGGGTTTAACCCTTCCTTTTCCTTCGCGCGGAGGGAGCCACGGGCGGTTTCGAGCCAACCTTGGCCGTCTGGCGCGCGGGCGTTGGAATCGGCGTGGCTTCCGAGTCTTCGTTGGTGAATCGCACCGATGGTAGCAGCAAACCGGGCCAAGGACCTCGCGCCGTGATGTTCAGCAACATCTCGCGGGCGGCGCCGTAGAGCAGAGTGGACCCGTTGACGTAGATCATCTCGTCGCGCCGTTCGGGCGGGTAGCCTTCCAACACCCGGAAGAATCCGCGCACCTCCACCGCCCCCGTGTACGGGGGACTGGTGTTATCTTGTGCCCGGCCAATTTCCACCCGCAACGTCACCAGGTAACGCCCGCCTTCCTCGTCCTTGCCCAACTCCGAAACCGTGCGCAGTCGCGGGTCCACCGCGGGATCGGCGTCCGCGTGCGCGCGAACCTCGACGTGGGAAAAGAAGTATCCGTCAAGCTGCAAGGGCGAGTTTTTCATGCGTGCGCGAGATGGTTTCCTGACGACGGACCAGTTGAAATTCCCTCTGGTCCCACCTGGGTGCCGGCGAGGCGAGGCAAACAGAACGGGGCTTATCCTTGAGGAAATGCAGCCACTCGGTCTTCATTCCAGCCGGCTCCAGGCACAGGCGCAGGCTACAATCCAGCGCGCGCGCGACTTTGACCATCGTTTCGATGGTGAAGTTGTTTTCCCCGCCGAGGAGCTTCGTCACGAAAGCGGGCGAAACACCCAGCTTGCGCGCGAGCGCCGAGTTGGACAGGTTGGAGGTTTTCTGAAGCCTGCACACTTCTTCGGTGAACTCCAGGATGACACCCTCCACGTGGTAGGCCACGCGCTCACGGGCGTCGGCAAACATTTCGGCGAAGCTTTTGGGCGTGGTTTGGACGGGGGTTTTAGCGGTCTTGTTTTTCCATGGGGCACAGTTCCCAACTGTTTCTTGACGTTCAGATATTTGTCGCGCCAGTTTTGGGCGCGCTGGATCTCGGCGGGCGGGGTTAATCAGCCGGTCGCGGCGCGGGACGGCGTCCGGATTAGCTCCAGTCAGGATGCGCGGGTGATGGGGAGGAGTGGCGATCCGCCTCCACTTTGGCATGGGCGGCGGCCTCGGGCGTGGTGATGGCGGCGTTGTCGCCGGGAACGCAAATCGTGGCGATGCCGTACCCGAAACCCTTTAAATCGTTGGTCCGGAGAATTTGCCCCGTCAGTAGATCCAGGCAGTGGGCGTGTCCGTCGGAGCAGGCATAGACGTGGCTTTCGGTGGCGGTGAGGGTGACGAAGTCGCTCCCCGAAGCCCCGGGCAATTTGGTGGCCCACAGGGTCTTCCCGTTGGATTTCAGAAGCGCGGCCACCTGGCCGTTCAAAGCGAGGACCACGAGAAGTTGGTGCGGGAGGGTCATGGGTGGAAAGGTGTGGGGGCGGCGGCGCGGTCACCGCGGTCACCGCGGCCACCACTGATCACGGGGTTACGCGAGAGCAACTTGAGATTGCCGCCCGCCACGATTACTCCCTATGCGATAATGTATTCGTCATCCATATTTTCGTCCTTGGTCATCGGCCATTCGCACTTCACCGCCCCCTGAAAAGACGCTCACTCCGGTCAAATGCCCGGACGTGGTTCAATTTGCAGGGCGCTTCCCGGCGGGGAAAAGCCTGGCCTGCCTTTCTCAGGCGCGCGGGCGCGCAACCAACGCGAGAGCTTCACCGGCCGGCTTCGACCGGCGTGCCCTGCCAGGCGGGCACGGGCTTCGCCAGCAATTGCGGCTTTTCACGGAGCACCTTGATCATCATCTCGCCAAACAGGTTGTTCGCCCACGCAAACCACTTCCGGGAAAACTTCGTCGGATCATCCTTGTTGAAAGATTCGTGCATGAATCCGGTTCCCGCCGTCGAATTTTTCAACATCCCGAGACACGCGACGATCTCCGCATCGTCATGGCTGGTGATCACCCGCATCATCAGACCGAGCGGCCAGACCTTGTCCTTCCCGGTGTGGACACTGCCGACTCCTTCCGCCGCCGTCCCCTGGAAATACCACGGATTTTCCGTGCCGAGCGCGTACCGGCGCGTGTTCAGCGCGACGGGATCCCCGTCCAGAGCCGTACTGAAATACGGAATGGAAACCTGGCTCGGGATGCCGGCGTCATCCATCAGCAGCGTGTGACCGAAGCCGTCGCATTCGTAGGCGTAGATTTTGCCCCATTTTGGGTTGTCCAGGATGCCGTATTCCTTGATCCCCCGCTCCACTTCGTCGGCCAGCGCGCGGCATTCCGCCGGAAAGGCGTCACCGGGCGTCAACGCGTCAAACATCTCCGCCAGTTGCCGCAACGAGGTGACGGCGAAAAGATTATCGGAGATGTTGAACTGATAAAGCGTGTTGTCATCCGAGTTGCGGAAGCGCGCGCAGATCATGCCGGTCGGCTTGACATCGGAGCCGTAACCCGTCGGCCCGTCCCCGCGTCCCCGGATGAATTGATACGACCCCGGGCCATCCTTGCGCTGCTGCTCGCGGAAAGTCGCCACCGACAGCCGCATGGCCTTTTGCCATTCCCCGTCGAACGTGGCGTCGTCGCGCGTGACCTTCCAGTACTGGTAGGCCAGCCGCATGCAGTAGCACAGGGAATCGACCTCCCACTTGCGCTCGAAAACCCCGGGCCGCATGTCGGTGCGGTCCTTGGAATGCGCGCTGGGCCGGGTGGCGTCCTGCTGGAACGCGTTCGCGTACGAATCGACCAGGATGCAGGCCGCCTGCCGGTGGATCAGCCCGGAAACCATCGTCGCCAGATGCGGATCGTCCTTGCAGAGCGCGAGGTAGGCGTTGACCTGCGCGGAGGAGTCGCGCAGCCACATCGCCCCGATGTCCCCGGTGATGATGAACGTGTCCGGCTTGCCGTCGCGGGTGCCGAAAGTCACCGTGGTGTCGAGCGTGTTCGGGTAACACAACTCGAACATCCGGCCTAATTCCGGATCGGCGACGACCGCCTTGACGCGGGCGATTTCTCGTTCAACGGCGCTGCTCGCGAACCGGCGCTTTTCCGTCGGCGCGCGTACCGCCGGAGTCGGCGCGGGCGACGCGCTCGGCAACGGCGCGGGCGTGGGCGCAACCTGCGCTCCCGCCACTCCCGTCAGGAGAAACACCGAAAGCCCCAGTACCGCCGAGTAGTGTCGTTTCATGTCAATGACTGCCAGCCGGATTTCGCCCCCATCCCGGGGTGCCGCCGCCGCGCGGCTTTGATCAAAAACCGGAACCAACCGGCGGCTGGTGGCAATCTAGGCCTCTCGTGCGTGCCGGTCCAGCCAGTTTCGTCGTGTCATGGCCTTGCGTCGAGTGCCCTCTCAATGACAAATGCCCCGGAGCTTGCTCCGCGGTCTTTTACTTTCATGGCTGACCGTGGAGAATCCATTGCAAGCGGCCGGATCCGAGGCATTATCCTCTGGAAAGTTCCCATAGCTCAATGGATAGAGCAACGGTCTTCTAAACCGTAGGTTGCTGGTTCGAGCCCAGCTGGGAGCACCAATTTCCGTTCGGGTGCCGGCGTCTTGGCAAGCGCGAAAATAGCTGTCCGGCCGCCTTCACACCCTTCGGCACTTCCTCCCCTACGGCAGCGGCGGCAGCCCCAGCTCGGCAAGAAACGTGTTGTGCCTCGCGGTGGCTTCCCGGACCTTGGCGTCCGCTTCCAGCAACTCCTGATGCACATTCGCAAGATCGATCTCCTCCTCCGAAAGCGCCGTGCTGATGTAGCGGGAGATGTTGAGGTTGAAGCCTTCCTCTGCGATCCGCTCCATCGCGACGCGCTTGGAATAGCGCTCCTCTTCCTTGCGGAACTGGTAGGTGTCGATGATCTTGGCGATGTGCTCGTCGCGTGAGGCTGGTTCTGGCGTTTGCCTTTCTCGAAGTGCTCGGCCGGCGTTGATGAAGAGCACGTCGTCCGGCTTCTTGCACTTCTTGAGCACCAGGATGCAGACCGGGATGCCGGTGGAGTAGAACAGATTGGCGGGCAGGCCGATGACGGTGTCGATGTGGCCGTCCTTCAGCAGCTTGGTGCGGATGCGCTCCTCGGCGCCGCCACGGAAGAGCACGCCGTGGGGCAGGATGATCGCCATCACGCCTTCGTCCTTCAGGTAGTGGAAGCCGTGGAGCAGGAAGGCGAAGTCGGCGGCGGACTTGGGGGCCAGGCCGTGGTTCTTGAAGCGCACGTCGTCGCCCAGCGCGTCGGTCGGTTCCCAGCGGTAGCTGAAGGGCGGGTTGGCGACGACGGCGTCGAAGCAGCGGCTTCTTGGCGGGGTTCGGTCTCGCGCAGCATGTCCCAGTCGTTGGTCAGCGTGTCGCCGTGGTAGATTTCGAACTCCGTGTCCTTCACCCCGTGCAGCAGCATGTTCATGCGGGCGAGGTTGTAGGTGGTGATGTTCTTTTCCTGCCCGTAGATCTTGCCGATGCCGTGCGGCTCCCATGCGCTTGCGCACGTTGAGGAGCAGGGAGCCGGAGCCGCAGGCGAAGTCCAACACGCTCTCCAGCCGCTTCTTCGTGCCGGTGTGCGGGTTCCTGGCTGTCCAGCGTGACGATGGCGGAGAGGATGTCGGAAATCTGCTGCGGGGTGTAGAACTCGCCCGCCTTCTTGCCGGACCCGGCGGCAAACTGGCCGATCAGGTATTCATAGGCATCGCCCAGCGCGTCGATGTTCGGTGGAGAATTCGCGCCAGCCCTTCGGCGATCTTCTGGATGATGGTGCAGAGCTTGGCGTTCCGGTCGGCGTAGCGTCTTGCCCAGCTTGTCCGAGCCGAGGTTGATCTCCGAGAACAGGCCCTGGAAGGTGCTCTCAAAGGATTCGTTTTCGATGTATTTGAAGCCCGCTTGCAGGGTGTTCGAGCAGTTCGCCGTTCTGGGTGCGGGCCAGGTTGGCGATGCTGTTCCAGAGGTGCGCGGGCTGGATGACGTAATGCACCTTGCGGCGCATCTGCTTCTCGAACTCGGCGACGTCGTCCGGGTTGTTCGCATACCAGAGCGCCAGCGGCACGCGTGCGGTCGTCGCGCGCCGACGGCATCGGGATAATCCTGGCCCAGTTCCTTCTTCGCCGCCGTCTCGTAGTTGTCCGAGAGGTAGCGCAGGAAGAGGAACGACAGCATGTAGTCGCGGAAATCGTCCGCATTCATCGCCCCGCGCAGTTGGTCGGCGATGTTCCAGAGGGTTTTGCCCAGTTGCTTTTGGTCGGTGTCGGTCATGGCTTATTCCTTTTCAGGCTCCGGCTCGCGGCGGGCTTCCAACTCCGCGCGATCCCGCTCCAGCTCCAGGCGCAGTTCCTCCTCGGTGGGCAGGACGAGACGGTACTTGCTGGCAAACAGTTGCTCGCTTTCGTGGAGCACGGAGTACCGCGCCACCGAACGATCTTTGCTCTCGCACAATAATATGCCCACGGTTGGATTATCCCCTTCGCCGCGGCGCAGATCGTCATACATGCGGATATACATGTCCATCTGCCCGATGTCCTGATGCTCCAGGTGCCCTGTTTTGAGGTCGATCAGCACAAAGCACTTCAGCACGTAGTTGTAGAACACCAGATCGATGTAAAAATCCTGCGTCTCCGTGCTGACGCGCTGCTGCCGGGCGACGAAGGCAAAGCCCTTGCCCAGTTCCAGCAAAAATTGTTGCAGCTTGTCCATGAGGGCTCGCTCCATGTCCGCCTCCAGCAGGCGGCCTGTTTCAGGCAAACCGAGAAATTCCAAAAGCACCGGGTCGCGGACAAAATCGCGGGCCGTCGGGCCGGGGATGGGGTTGGACCCCGCGCTTTCCGCCCGCATCCCCGCCTTGTCCTTGCTGGACAGGAGGCGTTGGTAATACTGACTGCCGATTTGCCGTTCCAACGCGCGGCTGCTCCAGTTTTGCCCGGCGGCTTCCCGCAGGTACCACTGCCGGGCGGTCGGTTCATCCACCCGCAGCAGCAAGCGGTAGTGGGTCCAGCTCAATTCGTGACGCAGTGCGTCACGAATTGGAAAAGCCTGATAAACCAGGCGCATGTAGCGCAGGTTCGAGGCGTCAAATCCCTTGCCGAACTCCCGCGTGAGTGCCTCCGCCAAGGCCGTCAGCAAGCCTTTCCCGTATTCGGCCCGGGCCTCGCCGCCCTGCTCGAATTCCACGATGTGCCGTCCGATTTGCCAGTAGGTTTGCACCTGGGCGGTGTCCGCCGCGCGCAGGACTTTCCGGCGCGCTTGCGCGATCAGGTCGCGCAGGGCCTCCAGCAAAGGCGGGAATCCTGCCGGTGTCGCCGGAACATTAATGATTTTTTGGTCGCGGTCGGTCATGGTGTTGGTGCGTTTGCTGGGGCGGCAGCCAGGGCGTTTGCTGGTGCTGCATTATCCAGAATATCTGGCAATGCGAAGTGGTAGCGTTTGAGAAAGGCGTTGAGGATATCTCGGAAGAGGTCCTTGTTATCATCCACCATCGCCTGAGGTTCATAGATGGAATATTTTCCGTGGCTTAGGAGATTGAGCGCGCGCGCATAAAGAACCTCATCCTTCTCGCCGTCCAGGCAGGCGGAAAAATCGTCGTGCCCGAAAAACGTGGCCGTTTTTTCGAGGATGCTCCGCAACATGTTAAAGTGGTAAGTGTAGAGACCTCCGGTTTCGGCCGCCTTTTGAAGCTCGCTGAGCATTGCGACATGGTGGAAAAACGGGGTCTCGTCCGTTGAGCGCAGCGTGTAGTCGGTCCCCCGGTTGGGCCGGTGCATAAAATACTTTTTGTGGGGCAGCTTCTTCAACTCGTTGCAAACCACATTAAAAAAGAGCGCGTGATGCGACGAGATCACCACCTTCCACCGGTCCTTGCCTTTTCTCAGTAGCTTTGCCAGATCGCTCGCCACGGCGATCGCGTTGTTGTCGTCCAGCGACGAAATAGGATCGTCGATGTAGAGGTATTTGACCCACGCATAAGACACCTGCCCGTCGATCACCCGCTCGCAGATCGCCATGAAGAGGCACCAGATGAAGATGTTTTCCTCTCCGCGGGATACCTTGATGTGAGAGGCGTCGCCCTTCCGGAAAGAAATCGTCCAAGTGGCGTAGTCGATGTCGAAGTCGAAATCCGCGTATCGGCCCAGATAGGACTGAATACTTTGCTCCAGCGCCAGACCCTTCAGGCCGGCAAAGAACACCGAGTGGGAGTTGATCCGAAAATTTCGCTCCCGGTCGCCCGCCAGATCGTTGTCCCATGAAAACAGGTCCTCGGTGTACGCGTTGAAATACAGCGTATCCGGCTTGCCATTGTTTTTGCGCTTCCCCGCATCCTTGAACTCCATCGAAAGCCGGGTTTTGCCCGTGCCATTGTAGGCGTAGAGCAATACGAAATTATTCTGCGCGGTAGGGTTGTTCAGATCATCCCGCAATCGGGTGACCAAGCGGCGCATCGACGTGAACCGATGGATCTTGGGCTTATTGCTCACGCCTCAACCTCCAACGGGGATGGGAAAAGCTGCTGCATCAATCCTTTTTTGTGGGTCTTGAGGGCGGCGAGCTTTTGGGTTTGGGCGGTGATGAGTTCGTCGAGGCTGGTGAGGCAGGCGGCGATGCGTTGTTGTTCGAGCGGAAAAGGGAAATATGCCTCCAATTCTAGTATCACGGCGCGCGACAATCCCGGGATTAGATTGCCTGAGCCCAAGTCCTCGAAACGTAATCTCTTGGTCAGCAGAAACTGGAATATGAAACGGCTCGATCCATCCTTTGTGCGAACAGCCATGAGCTGTCGCCCCATCGCTACTTCCGGGAGCGTCGAATACCATATTTCCCCAACACCGCTCCCCTTAACCGTGATCAGCGTGTCTTCGGCTTGTGAAACGTTTGCAGTCCGTTTTGTCCACTTGGTGACTTTTTGAATGTCGTTTGTGAAATCAGATGGGCCTGTGAAGTAGGGAACCTCTCCGGTGGTGCTATATGCGTCGGGCGATAGATGCATCCCTGAAATCAGATCAATCACTCTGGATAACCGTTTTTCCTCCCACTCCCCGGCGTTTTGGAATTCGGGGAAGCGGAGGCGGGGCTGGGTTTCGCCTTCGCGGGGGAAAAGCTGCTGCATCAGCCCTTTTTTATGGGTCTTGAGCGCGTCCAGTTTCCGGGCTTGGCGGCGATCAACTCGTCCACGGAACTCAGGCACTCGGCAATTTTTTGTTGTTCGCCTGTTTTGAAGTTAGGAAAGAAGACCGTCTTGTCTTTCAATATGGAGTAGTGTCTTTTGTATTCTTCAGTTACTACGGGCCGGTACCCGAGATACTGATAGAGATACAAGGTTTCTACCTTCGGACGGGGGCTGAATATTTTGATCCCATCGGCCCCTTGAGCAAAGGGGCGGTTAATTAGTTTCAAAATGCAGGTGTGATCTCCGAAAACAATGAGAGGGAAGCCCGCTTTGATCAAAGCGTCATTATCATCTGTCCAACCGCAGATATCGGTTTGAGATTGGTCGATGATCGGGAAAGCTCCCTTAGAATAATAACTCGACGTTGGGAGTTTCTTGGGTGGAGTGACCGTATCAACCAGTTCCTCGACCTTCCCACTTTCCCAACCCTCCGCATCCCGGAACTCCGGAAAGCGCAGCTTGGGTGTCAATCCCGGTTTACCGTCGTGCGTCATGCCCGTTGTTTTCACCTCATTGCTCATACGCACTCAAACCGGAGATTTCCCTCCCAGGCGCGTTTGTTGAAAAAGAACATGTGTAAAATGGTGAAAAGTGGGGGATTCACGATTCACCTCCCGCGCTTGGTTTTGCTGGTCGGATTTCGTCAGCCAGTTCGGCTTCGATTTCCTCGATCGCTGGGCAGGCTGCCGCGCAGGTATCTCGGGCAGGGATTCGGTGAGCCGGGTCTGCCATTCGGCGACGGCGATGGACTGGTCCAGGCCGCGCAGGGCGTACTCGGCGACGAGCTTGTTTTTCTTGCGGCAGAGCAGGAGGCCGATGGTGGGCTGGTCGTCGGGGTGGCGCAGGAGGTCGTCCACGGCGGAAAGGTAGAGATTGAGCTGGCCGACATCGCCGGGGCGTGAAGGCGCGGGCTTTCAGTTCGATGACGACGTAGCGGCGAAGCTGGAGATGGTAGAAGAGGAGATCAAGCGGGTAAGTCCTCTCCACCCACTTCCAGCGCGCACCTGCCGGCCGACAAAGGCGAAACTGCGGCCCAGTTCCAGGAGAAACTTCTGGATATGGTCCACCAAAGCCCGCTCCACCTCGGCCTCGCGGCGCGGATCGGCGGTGCCCAGGAAATCGAAGAGGTAGGGGTCCTTGAAAAGCTGCGCGGCCATGTCGGAGTCCGCCGGGGGCATGGTGAGGGCGAAGTTGTTCTGGGCCTTGCCCGCGCGGAGGTGGAGCTGGCTCTCAATCTGGATTTCCAGGATGCCGCGGCTCCAGCCGTGGGCGAGGGTCTCGCGGATGTAGAAGTCGCGGGCGGCGGGGTCTTTCACCGTTGTATGATCTGGAGGATGTGACCCCACGGCAATTGCGCAACAGGTTGTTGCGCAATTGGGCCGCCGGGAAACTCCCGGGCGAAAACCTTCATGGCGAACAGGTTGCGCGCGGGAGAGGCCGCTCATGTCGGGAAAAGCCTCCCGGAGATCGGCGGCGAGCCGATCAATGACTTTGGCGCCCCAGGCGGCCTCCTGCTGGCGGGCGAGGATGATCTTTCCCGTGTGCCAGTAGGCTTCGATGACGATGGGGTTGGCCGCCAGGACGGCGCGGACGCGGGCACCGCGGAGGTGGGTCTTGATCTCCCCGAGCGTGGTGGCGTAACCCTCGGGCAACGCGGCGGCCGGCATGGCGACGGGGAAGATGGCCTCGGGCCGGGTGCGGCCCCGGGAAAGGCGCGGCTCGCCGGGCGTTTTCTCTTTAGCGCGACCGCCCGGGGAGGGTTTACTATTGCTCATACGCGCTGAGTCCGGAGATCTCGCGGCCCTGGGCGCGTTTGGTGAGGAGAGGGATGCAGGTCGGCCATGAGGGCGAGTTCGGCCTGGGTGCGGGCTTTCCAGCCGAGGTCGAGCGGGGCCATGAGGTCGCTGAGCTGTTCGCCATCGAAGATCATGCGGTCGAGGATGCCGTCCACGAAGCTTTGCAGGGCGGCGGTGGCGAGGCCGTGCTTGCCGGCGATGGCGGCGAGTTCCGCGGCGTCCTTCTCCGCCTTGAAGCGGGTGTAGCCGTCGCGGATGGCCGTTTCGCTGAGCCTTCGCCCGCCTTCAGCGTGGCGATGTAGTCGGCGATGTCCTCGCGCTCGTCCATGAACTTGGCGTCGGACTGGATCAGGCCGATGAGCTGCTCGCGGGTCATCTTCTGCTTGCCCGGCGTCTGCTCGGAGAACCGGGCGATGAGGCCCATGATGTAGTCGTAATCGATGACGGCGGAGGCGAAGAGGACGAACTCGAAATCGAGCTGGTCCACGTCCGGCGCCGGGCTTGTCGCCGCTGCCTTTGCCCTGCTGCTCCTTGAGGCGCTGGGCGGTTTCCAGGTACGCGCCGCGGAAGCCGCGCAGGTTGTCCTTGGGCAGGATCTTGCTCGATGGTGCCTTTGTTCTCGTCGGTGAGGTCGGTGTATTGGTCGAGCTGGGTCTTGAGCCGCTGGACTTCCTTGAAGTGCTTGATGAAGGCGGCGCGGGCGGCGTCGCCCTTGAGGTTGGGCACGGCCTCCGGGGCGCAGTCGAGGCCCTGGGATTTCATGAAGTCGTCCAGCTTCTGCACGGCGGCCTTGCAGCTTCTCGATGACCACGGGGGCCTTGTCCACGAGCCAGATTTCGCGGGCCTGCTCGCCGGTCTTCTCGCCGGAGAAGAGGGCGATGGCGGCATCGACGGCGTCCTGCTGCTGGCGGAAGTCGAGGATGTTGCCGTAGGGCTTGGTGGCGTTGAGCACGCGGTTGGTGCGGGAGAACGCCTGGATCAAGCCGTGGTGCTTGAGGTTCTTGTCCACGTAGAGCGTGTTCAGGTACTTGGAATCGAAGCCGGTGAGCAGCATGTCCACCACGATGGTGATGTCGATCTTTCTGCGCTGCGGGGCAGGTCGGCGTTGGGCCACTGCTGGTCCTTGATGCGCTTCTGCACGTCCTGGTAATAGAGGTCGAACTCGTCGATCCGGTGGTTGGTGCCGTAGCGGGCGTTGTAGTCGGCGATGATGGCCTTGAGGGCGTCCTTCTTCTTCTCGGGCTCGACCTCGTTGTCCTCCTGCTCCTGCGGCAGGTCTTCCTGGATCTGCTTCACATCGGGATCGCCCTCGGCGGGCGGGGAGAAGACGCAGGCGATGTTCAGCGGCTGGAAGTCGGGATCGGCGGCCTGCTTCTCCGCCTGCATCGGTCTTGAACAGGCTGTAGTATTCGATGGCGTCGTTGATGGAGGCGGTGGCGAGCAGGGCATTGAACCGGCGCCCGCCGGTGGCGGCGTCGTGCTTGGCGAGGATGGCCTCGATGACGGCCTGCTTGGCGAGCGCCTCGCCGGGCTTGGGCGGGTTCTTGCCCTTCGGGCTTGTAGTAATCGACGTGGAAGCGCAGGACGTTCCCGTCCTCGATGGCGTGGGTGATCGTGTAGGCGTGGAGCTGCTTCTGGAAGAGGTCCTCCGTGGTCTGCATGGAGGCCTGCATCGTCCTCGATCTTCTGCTGCGCTGGCGTTTGCCTCGAAGATGGGCGTGCCGGTGAAGCCGAAGAGCTGGGCGCTTGCGGGAAGAACTCCTTGATGGCCTTGTGGTTCTCGCCGAACTGCGAGCGGTGGCACTCGTCGAAGATGAAGACGATGCGCTTGTCGCGCAGCGGCTCGAGCTGCTCCTTGTAGGTTTGGCTGGCCGTCCTTTTTCCGCTGCTTGTTGCGCTTGCTGTTTTCGTCCAGCGCGAGGCCGAGCTTCTGGATGGTGGTGACGATGACCTTGTCGGCGTAGTCGTCGGAGAGCAGGCGGCGGACGAGGGCGCCGGTGTTGGTGTTCTCCTCGACGCAGCCTTCCTGGAAGCGGTTGAACTCCTCGCGCGTCTGCCGGTCGAGGTCCTTGCGGTCGACGACGAAGAGGCACTTGTCGATGTCGGCGTTGTCCTTGAGCAGCGTGGAGGCCTTGAAGGAGGTGAGCGTCTTGCCGCTGCCGGTGGTGTGCCAGATGTAGCCGTTGCCGCTGTTCTCGTCGATGCACTTCGACGATGTGCTTGACGGCATAGATCTGGTACGGCCGCATCATCAGCAGCTTCTGCTCGCTGGCGACGAGCACCATGTAGCGGCTGATCATCTGGCCGAGGGTGCATTTGGCGAGGAAGCGTCTCGGCGAAGCTCGTCGAGGTGGGTGATCTTCTTGTTGTCCTCGTCGGCGAACTGATAGACGGGCAGGAAGCGCTCGTCGGCGTTGAAGGCGAAATGGCGGGCGTTGTTGTTGGCGAAGTACCAGGTGTCGGTCGCGGTTGCTGACGATGAAGAGCTGGAGGAAGCACAGCAGCGTCTTGGTGTAGCCGTTGCCGGGGTCGTTCTTGTATTCGACGATCTGCTCCATCGCCCGGCGCGGGCTGATGCCGAGGGTCTTCAGCTCGATCTGAACGACGGGCACGCCGTTGATGAGCAGGATGACGTCGTAGCGGTGGTGGCTGTTGTCCGTGTTGATGCGGAGCTGGTTGACGACCTCGAAGGTGTTTTTGCACCAGTCCTTGATGTTGACGAGGGTGTAGTTCAGCGGCGTGCCGTCGTCGCGGGTGAAGCTGTTGCGTTCGCGCAGGGTGCGGGCGGCGGTGAAGACGTCGGGCGTGACGATTTCGTCCAGCAGGCGCTGGAATTCGCCATCGGTCAGGCTGACGCGGTTGAGGGCCTGGAACTTCTCGCGGAAATTCTCCTCCAGGGTGGCGCGGTCGCGGATGTCGGCGCGATGCTCGTATTTGAGGCTGATCAGCTTGTGGATGAGTTGCGTTTCGAGCTGGCTTTCTGAGGTCGGCATCGGCATCGGCGGGAGGAATGGCGGGAAATGTCTAGATATACATCGCGGGAGGGGACGCGCCTCGTATATTCGGCTTTTGCGATGACCTGCGAACCGGAAGATAACTCACGCGAAGACGCGAAGGCGCGAAGAGAAGAGGAAGAGGGTGGGGGGAGAGGAGAAGGGGAAGTTTGGAATGTGGAGACGGTTTCGGCGGCGGTGGTGGATTGCGGGTACCATCTCCACGTGGAGTTGGGGCCGGGGTTGCTTGAGAGCGTTTGCGAGGTCGTGCTCGCGAAGATGCTCACCGACCGGGGACTGACGGTCAGGAGGCAGGTGCCGGTGCCCATCATCGTGCGGGGCCTGCGCTTTGAAGAAGGTTTTCGCGCGGACCTCCTCGTGCATGACCTGGTTCTCGTGGAACTGAAATCCGTGGAAAACCTGGCTCCCGTCCACGGCAAACAGGTCCTGACCTACCAGCGCCTGCTCAAAATGCCCCTCGGCCTGCTCATCAATTTCGGCGCGCCCACCTTCAAGGACGGCATCAAACGAATCGTCAACCAACATCGGCTCTTCGCGGCTTCGCGCCTTCGCGTGAACCAATCCCGATGAACCGCGCCTCGGTCGCGCGCACACTTCCACGGTGGACCGATCCCGAAAGGCGGACATATTTGGCCCATGGACAACCCGCCGCTCCCCCCACCCTTCCCCACACCCCCCCGCAACTGGTGGCAACGCAACTGGCCGTGGTTCGTCCCGACCGGGTGCCTGGGTCTGCTGCTGGCCTTCGTCCTGTTCGCCGGCGCCATCTTCATGCTGGTGATGTCGGTGATGAAATCCAGCGACGCCTACAAGACGGCCGTCCAGCGGGCCGAAACCAATCCCCGGGTGGCGGAGGCGCTGGGCAGCCCGCTCAGGGGAGGCATGTTTGTCACCGGCAACGTGAACGCCAGCGGCAGTTCGGGCAAGGCCGACTTGGCGATCCCCCTGACGGGTCCGCGGGGCAAGGGGACGCTCTACACGGTGGCGACGAAATCGGAGGGAACGTGGACCTACACCACCTTGCGAATGAAGTTGGACGGCACGGACCGAACCATCGACCTGCTGGACCCCGCCCCCGGACAGTGATGGCGTTGCGGCCGGGCCCGGGCGTCCCCGCCCTCAATACTTCAGCCGCGGCCCCGTGCCGGTCTCCAGCGCGCCCACCCCCACGGCTCCGGTCGCCACCGCCGACGCCTCGGGACGCGGCGCCGCCTCGTGCGGGTGCATCGCCTTCAGCAACAGGCCGTCCGTGAACTGCAGCCGGCGCGCGAGTTCCCGGGCCAGGTTGAGAATCAAGAGCGAGAAAAGGCGGCTGTCCTCCCGGTGGAGCTGGTTGAGCAGGTGCTTGGAAAACACGATGATCTCGCTGTCCACCACCGCCACGGCGGAGATCGAATGCTTGTTGATGCTCATCAGCGCGACGTGCCCGAAACATTCCCCCTTGGACAACCGCTTCTTTTCAATCTTGACCTCGTTGTCCGAGATGAACAACGCGATCAACCCGCTCTTGACGATGTAAATGTGCGACGGCTCGTCGCCCTCCTGGAAGATGGTTTCGCCCCGTTTGAAGGTCCCGATCTCCAGGCGGCTGAAGATTTCGTTTTGCTGCGGCACGTCGATGCCGCCGAACATGGAGAATCTGCGAGAGAATCGGGGCGACGGCGTCGTGGTTTTCCAGGGGTTTGAAAGAGTTCATGGGGGTGGGGGGTGAACGCTTGCGAGCATAGCCGTTTCGTTCCGCGAACGCCAACCTTTTGCGACGCGGGTCGAATTGTGTCGCCACGCTGGGCGGGGTGGGCGCATCGTGGCGGGTGCTTTACCCGTCATGATCAAATCCACCGCCGCCAAGTCCGCGTCCAAGTCCTCCAAAACCACCACCACCGCCACCGCCGCCCCGGCGGACGAAGCCGAAACGATCGCGCGACTCGAAACGGGCATCATCACGTTGCGCGGCCAGCGGGTGATCTTGTCCGGCGAACTCGCCGCGATCTATGGCGTGGAGGTGAAGGCGTTGAACCAAGCGGTCCGGCGAAACCCCGAAAAGTTCCCGTCTGATTTTATGTTTATGACTGAGCGAGAGGAAGTTGTGGATTCAAGGTCACAATTTGTGACCTTAAAGAGGGGGCAAAACCTGAAGTATTTGCCCTACGCCTTCACCGAACACGGGGCGATGATGGCCGCCAACGTGCTCAACAGTCCGCGCGCGGCGCAGATGAGTGTGTTCGTGGTGCGCGCGTTCGTGCGGATGCGCGCCCTGCTCGCGGGCGACCACGCCCTGGCGGGCGAACTCGCCGCCCTGGAGAAGCGCCTGACCGAGCGTTTGGACGTCCACGAAGTCGCGATCGTGGACGTGCTGCGGCGGATCATGCTGTTGCTCAACCCGCCGCCCGCGCCGGCGGAACCTCCCAAACCCAGGATTGGGTTCAAGCCGTGAGGCGGGCGGCGGGAGCGGACCGCGCCGCGCTTGACCGGCGCGGGGCTTCCGGTTAAATCGATGGTTTGTCTCTCTTGTTATGGAACTCGCGCTCAAAGGATTGAAACGTCGGCGGCAGTGGCGGCGCTGGCAGACGGGCGGCGGGTTGAACATCAAGGAATTCGCGGCCGTGACGGGGTACAGTTACGAACGGGCGCGGCTGTTGTTCCGCGAGGCGGGGTTCCCGGTGGTGAAGGGGTTGGTGTTCTGGGAGGATTGGCGGGAGTACCGGCGCGCGGCGGTCGGCACGGCGGGCCAATCGCCGGAGCCGGACGGGGTTCGCAGATTGGCGCGGCAACCGCCGAATTAAGCAGGATTAGGAGGGGGAGGAATCTGTTGGAGGGGCGAGAGCCTCGTAGAATTCGCGCAGCTTCGCGTGGAGCAGTCCCCGGTCGGGAAGTTGCGTCTCGTACCGGGCGATCAGCGCCGGCGAAAGGGAGCGGCTCCCCGCTTCCGAACCCTCCCTGCCTTTCCTTCTCCGCCTCTGTGTTCCCTGTGCCTCTGTGGTGATCCTTCTGGTTGCTTGGTGAGGGTTTCCCCCGACTGGCAACCCGTTTTTCATCAAAGGCGCGGATTTTGCTTTACAGGGGAACCGATTCCCGCTCAACCGTGCCGTTTTCCTCTCTCCATCGTCCAACCGCGTCCCGGCGCGGCGGCTTTACCCTGATCGAAACGGCCGTCGCCGCCGTGCTGATCACGCTGTTTCTCAGCTCGCTCTTTTTACTGAACTCGCTGGTGCTGCGAATGTTGCGGTCCGGCAACGAAACGGCCACCGCCAGCCTCCTCCTCCAGGCGCGCGCGGAACAAATCCGCATGTCCTACTGGCTGGCTCTCACCAACCAGAATTATATTCCCGCCACGTTGCTGGCCCAGCAGCCTCTCACGGCCATCAATCTTGCGAGTTTGACGGAAACTGTTTCCGTGGGTCCCTACGTTTTTTACACCGGACCGGCCAACACCGCGCCGCCGCCGCAGCCCGACCCCGCCTGGACCTACCAGCGCCTGCCCGACGGCACCGTCAGCCAGACGGGCGGCACCAACGTCCCGCTCACGGGGATTGACTGCGTGCAATTTGTGATCACCGAGCAATGGACCGGCTGGGGCGGACGCCCCCACACCCGCACGCTCACCACCCTGGCTTCCACCTGGGGGATCGGACAACAATGAGGGCGGAAACGCGGAAGGCGGAAGGCGGAAGGCGGAACCGGCAAACGCGGAAGGCGGAAGGCGGAACGCGGAAGGCGGAGGGTGAAAGCCGGAAGGGCGCGGCGTGCGGTTGGCCTGTGCTTGGAGGAGCGATCTCGCCGAAATCCTTCCCTTTCCACCTTCCGCCTTCCGCCTTCCGCCTTTCCGCCTTCACCCTGGCGGAAGTCATGGTCGCCATGGCCATCGGCACGGTGGTTTGCGCCATGTCCATGTACGGCATTCTTTTCCTCCAGAAAAGCTACGCCGCCACGGAGCAGTACGCCCTCAGCATGACCGACCAGATGCGCGTGCTCGACTATCTTTCCATGGACCTGCGCCGCGCCGTCGCCGTGACGGTGGACAACACCAACAACAATCTCACCATGACCCTGCCCTCGTACTACACGTACAGCGGCGCGACCGACCCGAACCACGTGAATCCGCAGCCGGTGCTGCCGGTGGTTTCGGCGGACGCCCAGAGCGCGGTGTACTCGCCGGGAACCGGTCCGGGCACGGCGACGCCGGGGGTGTGGTACCGGTTCGAAGACGCCGACCAAATCGCTCCGCCGCCGCGAGTATTTCACCGACGGCACGGATACCGGCTGGCAGACCATCGCCTCGCAGATCAAGGGTTTTCCGCTGATCGAGCCGGACCTCGCCAACCCGCAGAAGTACACGGTGACGGTGACCTTCACCCCGGCTTTCCAAACGCTGGACACGCCGGACAACAACGTCATCACCCTGAGCAGCACCATTTACCTGCGCAACCCGCTTTCGGGTCTGCCCGCCATGGCGCCGCACTGAGAAGGCGGAAGGGGTTCACGCGAAGGCGCGAAGCCGCGAAGGCAGAGTCTGAGACCAGAGATCGGAAAGCAATCCCTAACATCAATTTCATGAACTACCAAATAACGCCCACCCGCCGCGTCCCCCCCGGCCTCTGCCTTCTAACTTCGTGGCTTCGCGGCTTCGCGTGAACCCCTTCCGCCGGTCCCGCGGCAACACCCTCCTCCTCGTCCTGCTGGTCATCGCCGTCTTGTCCGTGTTGGCGGGCAACCTGCTTTGGAGCAGCAGCGCGCGCTACCACACCACCTACCAGAGCGCGAGCTGGCAGGAGGCGCTGGTGGCGGCGGAGGGCGGGGTGAACCTGGCGATGGCGGAGCTGCGCAAGCGGGTGCGGGGGGGCGACGGGGCGGCCTTCCAGGCGCCGTGGCAGGGCGGCAACCCCGCCGCCATGGCGGGCACCCCGGTCTATGACAAGCGGCTGCTGGGAGGCGCGCTGGACCCGGCGGCGGCGGGCTTTGTCTTCGACCCGGTGGCCGATCCGGGCGCGGCGCACCCCATCGGCCTGAGCCCGGCCTACCCGGAGACGGGGCGCGCTCTGCCGCTGACGCTGATCTGCGCGCACGCGGGGGAGGGCAACACACAGAGCTGGGCGCGGGTGTACGTGGACGTGCCCGGCAGCCCGGAGCCCCCGGCGGTGGACGGCACCAACTTCGCGGTGCGGCCGCCGAATAGCATCGACGACTTCATGAACGAGTCCAGCGACACGCTGCGCTACGACGCGCGCACCTACTGGTGGTACCGGGTGCGCTCCTGCGGGGTGGCGGGGGTCAGCGGGCCGGCGCGCCCGAGCGTGGACAGCCGCGACAACCTCCTGCGGCGCTTCTCGTTTTTCACCGACTGGCGCACGGGGCTGCCGCTGCCGCCGGTGGTGGCGACGCCGGGCGGGCCGAGCGCCCCGGGGCCGCAGGTCTCGCGCGTGGTCGAGGCCGTCGCGCGCCCGCTCATGGGCTTCCGCAACGCCATCATGGCCGACAAGCAAATCGACCTGACGTCGAAAAACGTGCTGGTGGACAGTTACAACTCCGCCAACGGCGGCTACGGGGTCGCCTACACCACCCCCGGCGGGACCGTGACGCTCACCAACGTGGGCACGCTGGGCAACATCGCCACCAACGGGGCGCTCATCAACGCCGGCAACGCCACCGTCCAGGGCAGCGCCATGACCAACGATGGCCACGTCAACGAGGCCGGCAACGTCGCGGGCAGCCAGGCGTCCGATTTCTACCAGGAACTCACCAAGGTCCAGCCCCCGCGCCCCGGCCCCGCCACGAACTTCGCCCTCGACGGCCTCACGCTCAACGGCAAGCCCGG
The DNA here is from genome assembly GCA_963795895.1 of uncultured bacterium. GTDB lineage: Bacteria > Verrucomicrobiota > Verrucomicrobiia > Chthoniobacterales > SZAS-18 > CAWCJJ01. The sequence continues at coordinate 321,161 of CAWCJJ010000024.1, read as the reverse complement.
CGCGGGCACCTCGGGGGACATCACCTTCGACGGCGCGGGCAACTACGACATCGCCACCACCACCGACCGCAACGCCCCGACGCGCGTCTATCTCGACGGCATCGACCTCACCCACGTGCCCTCCACCGTGGAGTTGAAGGGCGCGGCGGACGGCAAGACCTCCACCTACGTGAAGGTCATGGTGAGCGGCGACATCAGGGTAAACGGTCCGAAGACCAACGCGGCGAGCGCGATCATCGTGGACCCCGGGGTCCACGCGATTTTCTACGTGCAGGGCAACGTTCATCTCGAGGGCGCCGGCATCGCCAACCTGAACTCCACGCAAAGCGCGGAGAACCTCCTGATCGACGGCGTGACGCCCCCCGCCGGCGCGGCCAACGCGACTCCGCCGGTCATCGACATCGAGAGCACGCAGGATTTCTCCGGGATCATCTACGCGCCGGACCACGACCTGAAGCTGGCGTTGAAAGCCGTGCTGCTGGACGCCAACGGCGTGCCGATTCCCCTGAGCAGTCCGACCGCGAATAATCCCAACGCCAAGCAGATCAACGATCTGAACAAGCAGATCGTGAACCTCAACCAGGACATTGCCGGCAACCAGCAACAATACCAGCAGGATTTGGCCAAGTACCAGAAGAACGGCGACCAGGGTGCTTACAAAAAGATGCAGCGGGACCAGGCGCAGATCGCGAGCGACCAGGCGCAGATCGTGACGGTGCAAGCGCAGTTGAAGTCGCTGGGGAGCACCTTCATCCCGGACACGCCCGCGCAGGCGAACGACCATAACAAGGGGTACAACGGCATTTACGGCGCGTTCGTGGCGCGGACGATCACGGTGGGCAGTAAGACGCACGTGCATTACGACGAGGCGTTGCGCCAGGCGGGTCCGGTCAATCATTACACGATTGCGAACTGGTTCGAGGACACGGGGAGTCATGTGGGGAAATGACGAAGGACGAAGGTCTGAAACCTTAATCCTTCTTAATTCCTCTTCATCCGCGGAGAAAATTCCGTCTGGACAGGCCCTTGGGCCGCTTTAACTTTCCTCACTATGATGATTCCAATGATGCTTGCGTTCACCCCCATCTTTGCGGCGGCCGGCTGGGCTTTCCTGACCTGGCTTTGCGGCGGCGGCCTTGGCATGGCCGTGCTGGTGTTTATCGTCCTGAAGCTGGTGGGGAAGTAAACGGCGAGGGGAATTAAGAATTTAGCACAGAGGACACGGAGAGGCAGACACAGAGGCGGAGGAAGAAAAAGGCGGGGGTTCGGAAAGACCTGTCAGTCTCTTCTCCTCCGAACCCTCCTTCCTCCTCAGTGTTCTCTGTGTCCCCCTCCGTGTCCTCTGTGAACCTTCTGGCTTCCCTCAGATGACCGGCAGCCAGCGGCGCAGGTAGTGGACCCTGGCGGCGGCGACGGCGAGGGTGAACTCGGGGCGGGCGGCGGTCCAGTTGAAGCCGGTGCGCGGGCTGATGCCGTTGCAGGCGAACGCCTTGGAGACCGGCACCCCCGCGGCGATGTCCCGGCAGATGGCCAGCCGCAGCGCCTCGCAGTAGCGAGACGGCGCGCCCCGGCGTTTGCCCGCCGTCGTGAGGAGGAGGTTGTTCACGCCGGTAATCTCCTGGCAACCAATGATGTTAGATACCCGCCAAGCTATGCAGTTAATGCAGGTATTCCCCGCCGATTGAGGGGCATTAAGAGGATTTCGTCATTCGTCATTCGTCATTGGTCATTTGCCTTTCCACCTGCGGTACTCCTCGCGCGCGAAGCCCGGCACCGCCGCCCAGCCCGCCCACGCCGTCGAGGCGTACTCGGGCGCCTGCGCCTTCCACTCCGCGAAGCCCGCCGGCAGCGACCCCGCCCCCTCCGGCCCCTCCGCGTTCCGCCTTCCGCCCTCCGCCTTTCTGCCGTGCGCGCGGGCGCGGTCCAGCTCCCCGGGCCAGTGGTCGAGCAGGGCCAAGAGGTCGCGCCGGCGGATGTCGCCGCCGCCCAGGATCGTGGCGGCGTAGTAGCGCTCCACCGCCGCCAGGTCGTCGCCCGCCAGCGGGCCGAGCAGGGCCGCGGCGCTGGTCTCGCGCGCGCTCCAGCGCTCGCCGGGCGGGCGGCGCATGATCGCCCCCAGCCGCCGGCCCTGCGCCTCCCGTTCCGTGGCAACGACCACCGCCGCCGCCGCAACCTCGGCCCTCCCCCCGGTCCCCTCTCCCTCCGGATCCTTGTCCTTTTCCGTTTCCTCTTCCTTATCCTTATCCTTGTCCCTATGGCATAGGGTATCGGATAGGGTTGGGGGTAGGGTATCGGATGCGGCGGGGCGGGGAACACCGGCAAGCCGGCTTTCCACCAGGGCCAGCAGGCCGTGCTTTTCCAGGGCGCGGAAGATGTGGTTGTGCGCGCGGCAGGCGCGCGAAAGCTGCCCGTACTGGAACTGGCAGAAGTCCACCACCCACACCCCGCCCCCGGCCAGCAGGCGCGCCCGCCCGCCGAACGCCGCGAGCGACTCCGCCGTGAAGGCTTCGCCGATCAGGTAGCTCGCGAGCTTCCAGTTGGGTTCCCACACCCCGGCCGGGTCGCAGTTCTCGCACAAATAACCCCACAGGCACTTCTGCCCGAGGGTGAGTTCCAGATACCACTGCTTCTGCCACTTTTCCGTCCCCGTAAATCGTTTCATAAAAAAAGTTCCGCTACCTTCCGCCCTATCTTCTATCTCCTATCTCCTTGCCCTTCCTTCTCAGTAAATCCCCACCTGCGACGGGTCCGTGATGTAAAAATCCACCCGGTTGGTGTCCCGGTGGCGTCCCCCGCGCCCGTCGAGCTGACCCGGCAGGATGCCCAGTTTCAGCGTCCCGGTGCGCCCCTCGCATTGCGCCGCCTCCAACCGGCCCGCGTCGTAGCAACCCTCCAGGTCCGTCGCGTGGGTGAAATGCCACAGCCGCTCGTGATCCCCCGGACGCAGGTAATCATGCAAAAACCGCTCCGTGGACCCGTTGCCGTTGTAACCCTCGCCATCATCGCCCGGATCGTGCAGCAGCAGCGTGAGCCGCAGGTGTCCCACGCCCCGCCGCGTGGTCAACTCCCGGGCGCGGATGACGTGGAAATCATACAAACCGGTCACCAGGATGCGTTGGTAATCGCGTTCGTGGCGTTCGTAGGCGATCTCGTCGCAAGTCTTGGGGATAAAGTTCATAGGGTGGAATCCGGCGGGTTTTCGTTCATACGCCCCCATCTTGGCAGGGGGGGTGGGACAAAAACGGTCATACACCCCTAATAAATGTGATTTATTTTCACATTTTTCTTCGCGGGCGGTGGAAAGGCATTTCTAAACCGCAGATTTAACGCAGAGGGACGCAGATTATCGGAAAAAGGCGGGAGGGGGAAATGACCAAGGCCCAATGATCAAAGCGAAATCCTCTGGAACAAAGAATTTCTTCTCCCCCGCCTTTTTCTTAATCTGCGTCCCTCTGCGTTAATCTGCGGTTAACCATCTGGTGCCTTCAAACTTACACAAAAGCCGCCCTTCTCGGTGCCTTGGCCCGCCGAAAAAATCCAAGCATCCACCCGCAAAAACAAGCCGGACTACTCTTCGATGAACAACCCAATCTCGGAAAACAACCCCTTCAGCCGCCGCGGATTTTTGCGTCGCGCCGGCCTCGCCACCCTGACCGCCGCCGCCGCGCCCGCCGCCGCGTCGATCCTCATGGGCAACGCCTCCACCGCCCGGGCCGTCCCGCCCACGGACATCGACGTGGACGTCCTCACCTTCGCCCTCAACCTGGAGTACCTCGAGGGCGAGTTCTATTCCCAGGCCGTTTTCGGCCAGGGCCTGGATCAAACCGCCGCCATCGACGGCACGGGCGCGACCGCTGCGACGATCATCAAGGCGAACCCGAAGATCAACTTCACCAACCCGATCATCGCCGGGTACGCCCAGGAAATCGCGCAGGACGAAATCAACCACGTCGTGTTCCTGCGCAACGCCATCCTCGCCGCCACCGGCACGGTGGTCGCGCGGCCCCCGCTGGATTTGCTCTACAGCTTCAACACGCTCGCCCAGGCCGCCGGCATCGCGAGCGCGTTTGACCCCTTCGCCAACGACATCAGCTTCCTGCTGGGCGCGTTCATCTTCGAGGACGTCGGCGTGACGGCCTACCACGGCGCGGCCCCGCTCCTGACGAACCCCGCCTACCTCAGCGCGGCGGCGGGCATCCTGGCGGTCGAGGCCTACCACGCCTCCGAGGTGCGCACCGTCCTGTACGGACAGAGCACGCTGCCGGCGAACGCGAGTCTGGACATCGCGGGCACGGTGCAGAAAATCTCCGATTTGCGCGCCAAACTGGGCGGCAACAAGGACCAGGGCATCGTGATCAACGGCCAGGCCAACATCGTTCCCACGGACAGCAATTCCATCGTGTTCGCGCGCCAGACCCGCAAGGTGCTCAACATCGTTTACGGCGCGAAGCGCACGAACAGCGGCCTGTTCTTCCCGGTCGGTTTGAACGGGAACATCAAATAAAGGCGGACCAGAGAAGAAGTAGCACAGAGGGCACGGAGAGGAAGACACAGAGGCGGAGGAGGAAGGCAAAAGGCGGGGGTTCCCGAAAGACTCGCCAGTCTTTTCTCCTCCGAACCCTCCTTCCTCCTCTGTGTTCTCCGTGTCCGCCCTTCGTGTTCTCGGTGAACCTTCCGGCTCTGTTTACTTCTTGAGGGCTTCCTTGAAGAAACGGTTGCCCTCCGCGTGTTCCTCCACCGCCGGGACGGTCACGGCGGCGAACTGCGCGATGTCCTGGTAGTTAATGAGCAGATCCACGCTCTGCGCGTAGGCGTTCTCGGCGTCGGACGTCGGGAACGACTGGCAAAGCAGGATGACAAAAGTCTGCCGGCGCTCGTCGGTGGGCAGGGCGGTGAGGTGTTGGAGCAAAGCGTTGCCGCCCAACTTGCAGCCCTCGAGGTTTTCCAGCAGGATGGTCAGGTCGTAGGACGCGCGTCCCGACCCGTTGACGGGCCTGCTGGTGCCCGCCGGCAAAGTGGACCTTGTAGCCGAGCCGGCGCAGTTCGCGCGCGAGGTATTCCTGGTACGATTTCTCGTGGCAGCAAACGATGGCCGAGCGGTCTTCCCGCCCGATCTTGTCATCCGCAAGGTTGGTGGGGGCGGGAGTGGGGGCGGTAGTAGTCATACTCACAAAGTCTCTTCAGTCATTCTGCATTCGTCATTTCCCCACCCCGGCCACCGCCAGCTTCAATTCGACCGGCATTGGCATCGGCATCGGCGGCGGTTGCGGCGCGGTTTCCACAAACCCGCTCATTCGCATCCCGGACGACTCCTTCACCCCCAGGCCGTTCGCCTGCTTGACCTGGTCGATACCGCGTCCGACCACGGCCTTGCGCGTGGAATACGCCAGCGCGGTTTCCTCCTCGATCAAACCGGCCTTGTAGGACGCCAGGACGGATTGGTCGAACGTTTGCCAGCCGTAGGTGGACGACGCGGCGGTGATGTCGTAAAAGTTGCGTTCCTCCTGTTCGCCGAGCAAAATCGCCTCGCGCACGCGCAGGTTGCTGCCCATGATTTCCATGACGAGTTGGCGACCGCCGCCGATCTTGGGCGCCAGCCGCTGGGCGACGATGTAACGCATCGTTTCCGCGAGTCGCTGGCGCATCTGACTTTGCTCCGCCTGCTCGAACATCCCGAGGATCCGGTTGAAGGACTGCCCGGCGTTGATCGTGTGGAGCGTGCTCACCACGAGGTGTCCGGTTTCGGCGGCGGTGACGGCGATCTCGGTGGTTTCGCGGTCGCGCAACTCGCCGACGAAGATGACCTTGGGCGCCTCGCGCAGGGCGGCGCGCAGGCCGGTGGCGAAGTTGTTGTAATCGTTGCCCAACTCGCGTTGGCAGAAGGTGGAGGTCTTGTGCGGATGCACGAACTCGATGGGGTCCTCCAGGGTAACGATGTGGCCGGGGAGTTTCTCGTTAAACTCGTTGAGCAGGGCCGCGAGGGTGGTGGTTTTGCCCGACCCCGTGGCGCCGGTGACGAGGATCAGCCCGGTCTTTTCGGCGGTCATCTTCTGGAAGATGGGGGGCAAATTCAACTCGGCGAGGGTGGGAATCTTGGTGGCGAGAATCCGCATGACGATGCCGTAATTCCCGCGTTGCCGGAAGATGTTGACGCGCAGTCGGCAGCGGCCGGCGACGGCGTAGGAGGAGTCGCACGAGCCGGTTTCGACGAGGTCGCGCACGAGCCGGGGGTCGTGTCCGACGAGCCGGTTGACGATGCGTTCGACCTGGAAGGGGGTCAGGATTTCGATGGGCGGATGGACTTCGACGGGCTTGAGTTTGCCGAAGGCCTCGACTTGAAAGGGCCGGCCGACGACGAAGAAAAGGTCCGCCGTGCCCTCGTGGCTATCGAGGATGGTGTTGAGGAGGGAGTCGAAGTGGGCTTTCAGCATAAAGGCGGAAGGCGGAAGGCGGAAGGCGGAGGCGGAAGGAATTGTGTGCGGGTACGTTGAAAGTAAAGCGAGTTGAGCAAGAAATAAGCCAGAGCGGATTTTTTACAAAGGGCGTTGTTGCTCCCGCGAAGACCTGCTATCTCTGACTTTCGGTTCTGCGTTCCGCCTTCCGCGTTCCGCGTTTCCGCCTTTCCCATGGAAGCCCCCGAAGTCCCGCTCGAAGCCATTCAGGAACACATCAACCACCACGCCGAACACGCGGAGGGGCGAAAACAAGAAATGGGTGCTGGGCGTCGCGCTGTCGTCGGCGATTTTCGCGGCGCTCGCGGCGGTGGCGTCACTGCTCGCGGGTCATCACGTCAACGAGGCGCTGATCGCGCAGATCGACGCCAACAACCAGACGATCGAGGCCAGCAACCAGTGGGCTTATTACCAGTCCAAGGGGATCAAATCGGCGGTTGTGGCGAGCCGGATGGAACTTCTGAAGGCGGTGGACAAGGTGCCGTCCGAGAAGGACGAGGCGAAGATCAAGCAGTACGATCAGGATCAGAAGGACATCACCGAAAAGGCGCACGCGCACGAGGAGAAGGCGAAGGAGATCAAGGAGGAGGGCGAGCGGCATTTGAACTGGCACGTCATGCTGGCGCGCGCGGTGACGATGTTTCAGGTGACGATCGCGGTGTCGGCGATTTCGGTGTTGGCGGGCAAGCGGATTTTCTGGTTTGTGAGTCTGGCCTTCGGCGGGATCGGGATTTACTTTTTCGTGGTGCAGTTGGTGAGCGAGTTCGCGAAGCACTGAGAAAGGGTCCGCGGATTAGCGGAAATTAAGAGGGATTGAGAGAGGCGGACATCACGTTGCAGGCCCACACGCGCGCGGGTCTGCTTGGACTCTTAGTCCCGGAGGGCCGTCGGAAATTAGCCGGTGGCGCAAGCCACCGGAAGGAATGTAAAGCAGGTAGCCCCGGAGGGGCTGAGCCAAAGTCGCGCCACGGATCAGTCGCTGACTTTTTGCCGATGGAACTTGCGGAAGGATGGCGCACGCGTCATTCTTTCCAGGTCCTTTGGTCCGTATACTGCCCCTGATTACAGGGGGCTGAGTCTTGCGGCCAAAGGCAAACTTCCTACCTTTCCCCGCCCGTCGGCGCGGCGATGGAGAACGTCATTTCGTTGGACCGTCCCTCCGGCTTCCACGGCACTTGGAAAACCACCCGCAACCGGTAGGAACCCGGGCGCGCCACCTCGAAACACTCGCGCAAGTCCGCGCTCAACACCGTTAGCTCCCGCGCCGCGCCCAACACCGTGTTGTTCCTTGTTAGGTCGTCCGGTGCCGCCACCCGGACCTCCGGCCGCAACGGCAGTTCCCGCCACTCGCCGTAGTCGAAATCCAGCTCCAAATACCACCGCACCCGGGGCGGGATTTTCTCCGAATACTCCAGCGAAAGCCGCACGCCCGCCGGCCAGGCTTTGCCCGTGTCCGGGGACCCGCCGTCTCCGTCCCCGCCGTAGCCCCCGCCGACACCAACTGCGCGGACGCCAAACAGAAGGCGAGTTTCTCGGTGTCCCGGTCTCCGGGCTGATAGCGGAAAATCTCCCCGTACCGCCGCAAAAACTCGCGGCGGTCCCGGCGGGCGGACGGCCAGTAAGGTTCGCTTTCGGGGAAACCGTCCCCCCGCCACAGCGACCAGGCGTACGCGTCGCGCACGCGGTACTCCACGGTCGCGCCCGCGGTCGCGCCAGCGGGTCCAGTCCGAGGATGCGTCTGGCCCCGTGGCCCGGCGCAAGGGTTGACCACCCGTGAGCATCGACCGTCACCTTCCCAACGACGGAAAGATCGTCCAGGCCGCGCGCGAGTTCGCGCCGGAAAGCCGGCAGGCCCAGCAGCGGGGTCCGCATGAGTTCGACCAACCCGGGACTGTCCAAACGCACCGCCAGCCGCACCCACGGCGAACCCGGTCCGGCGAACAAACGCTCGGCGACCCGCGCGATGGCGGGGTCGTCCGGGTGCCGCCACATCGGGCGGAGGTAGGCCGTCTGCCGCTGGGGGTTGGGGTTGCGGTTCGCGCCGTCCGGCTGGAGGGCTTCCAGGAAAGCGGCGTAATCTTCGGGGGCCGCGGGGTCGCCAAGTTCCAGCCGCTTTTCGTACAGGTCGATCACCGGGGGATCGTCGGACGCGTAGGGCCGGCGCAAAACGCGGGTGGCGAGTTCCCGGTGCGCCTCCCGCAGTTCGGGGAGGCAATGCGAACCATCCCAAACGGCCAGCGACCAAAGAAAACAGCCTTCCATGTTCTGGGCGGCGACGGTGTTGGCGACGGCGGTGGCGCCTTCGATGGTGCTGGTGTTGGCGTCGGCGTCGGCGTCGGCGCTGGCGGAGTCGCGGAAGATTTCGTGGAACCGCCGGATCAGCAACTCCGTGACGGACGGAGTGACCCGGTCGCGAAGCGCCTCGCCGCGCGCGGCGCACGGGACGCTTCGCCGGTAGAAAATGCGACCTTCCGGCGCGACCCGTGTCAGTCGGCAAGGGGTGAAGGCGCCGTCGGCGGGTTGGACGATGGCGTCCACCGCCCGGAGCCAGGCCCCGGCGCCGGCGTGGTCGTCCAGCAACACGCGATAGGCTTCGTTAGCGGACGCTCCGGCCGGGTCCGCCGGCGGGGTGGGGGTAGGGGTCGGGGTAGGGGGTGGCGGGGTGTCCTGCGCGCGGGCGTGGTTGATCCGGGGGATTGCAACGAGCACGAGCAAAGCCGCGACGACGCGCGGGGCGAGGAGCGGTCGACGTCTGGCGCGGGTGAGTGAGGGAAACTTCATGGTTGGGGGAACTCCATAATAGATGCTAGGTTCGGACGACGCATTAACCTTCCCAACCCCGGCAGGGGTGTAAGAGCCACAGCCCATAGCGCAAGCTATGGGAAACATCATGGAGCAGTGTCCAGCCCCGGCAGGGGCGTAAGAGAACCCGCCATGACCAAATCCCAAAGACCCGCCGGTGTTCTTACGCCCCTGCCGGGGCTGATGATCCTCTGTGACATGTACCCATAGCTTGCGCTATGGGCTTTCGCTCTTACGCCCCTGCCGGGGCTGGGAGGCCGATTGCTAATCAGGCCACATTTCCTGGTGCCCGCTCGCCCGCCGACCCAACAACCAGCCACTCCCCTCCGACCCCTCCTTCCTCCTCTGCGTTCTCCTTGTCCTTGGTGCTACTTCTGGATTCTGGGTTGGTCATTGGTCATTGCGCCTTCACCTTCGCGTTCGCCTCCAGCCACGCCGCGAACGCCCCCTCCGTCATCTCCCCCGCCGCGAGGGCGAGCGTGCGCAACACGGCGTCCACTTCGTCCGCGTGAAACGCCACGCCGTTTCGCTCCAGGAAACCCGCGCCGAGCATGAAGCCCGTGCGTTTGTTGCCGTCGAGGAACGGGTGGTTCTTGATCACGCCCGTCGCCAGCGCCGCCGCCATTTCAAAGAGGCCGGGCTTGCCGTAGGCGTAAAGCTGTTGCGGACGCGCGAGCGCGGATTGCAGGAGATTATCGTCGCGAACCCCGGCGAGACCCCCGTGCTGGGCGAGCATCATGTCGTGGAGCGCGAGGCATTCCCGGAGCGTGAGCCAGTACGGCTCGTTAGGCTCGCCCATTTACTTGGCGAGTTCGCGGAGGGTGTTGCGGTAGCGTTCGCTGAGGCTCTCGAAGACGGCCATGGTCTTGGTAAACTCGGCGTCCGCCCGCGACAGGCGCATGCCGCCGCCGGGAGCGTCGGTCAGCAGCAGGGTGCCGCCTTCGTTGACGTTCAAGAGGGTCACCGCCTCCTTGGGCAGCACGACCCCGAGCGAGTTCCCCACCTTGCGGACTTTGAGTTCGATGTTCACGGGGATAAGCGTAACCACAAATGTAATAACGTCAAGGGGACTCCAATGTTTTTCCCTTGGCATCCATCACCCCAGCCGCCGCCACTCCTCGCACGCGTCAACCAGGGAAGCCGGATCCGGCTCGCGCAATTTCCCCGCCTCGCACATCGCGGCGAGGGCGCGCGCTTGTTCGCGGCAATCCGCCTCCGCTTTGTATTTCGGGTAAACCCGGGATTCATCCACCGTCTCCCCGCGCAGATAAGCCAGCCAAGTTTCGATGTTTCGCGCGGGCACCAGCACCATCACCGGCTCTTGCGGACCGCGCCACGGAACCTTCTCTTCGGAGCATTTGACCTCCAGAGTCTTCTTACGTTTCTCCACCGTTATCGTGTCGGCGTCCGTCAGCACGATCAACGCCCGGCTGCGCGCCGACCGCAGGGCCCGCAACTCCCCCGGCAGCGACTCGCGCACCCACTGTTCGCCGGAACCCTTCCCGGCCGGCGCGACCAGTTCCCGCAGTTGCCTGTTCTGAAAACCACGCTCCCGCAGGAAACGCCGCCCAAAGCACGCCGTTTGCTCGTCCTCGCACAACAGCACCACCTCAACCCGGCTCCCCTTCATGTGTCCCAACCCCGGGCGATGGTCTCCGCCAGTTCCAACCCGTCCGCCGCCCGCGGCGGGTGGTCCCGGACCCGCGCCGCGTCGTTGGTCCGCTCGAACCAGCGGCCTTTCGACGCGCCCAGGTAGTTGATGATTTCCGGGTGGTGCGAGATGATCACCGCCTGCTCGAAACTCTCGCCGCACGCGTCGTTGAGCGTGCGCAGCCACGGCTGGATTTCGCGCAACGCCACGTAGTTGTCCGGCTCGTCGAGGAACAGGGTCAGCCCGCTGTCCTTCAACCCGTGGATCAGGGTGTAAAGCGCGATCAGGACCCGTTGCCCGTCCGAGAGTTCGCCGAAGTCGTAGGACAAAGTCTTGCGTCCGCGATTCGCCGCGCCCTCGGGCTGGTCGAAGAGCACCTTTAACACTTTGGCGTCCTCGCCCACGTCCTTGAGGCTGAACGAGGCGAACCCCGGCAGCACCTCCCGCAGTTCACCGAACAAATCCATCATCGCGCCCAGGTTTTCCTGCGAAAGACGGCGGTACCACGAGACGAAATTCTCCATGCGCGGCGTCAGCCAGGTGGCCTCCTCGCGACTCTCCGACTCCATCTGAAACGGGGAGATTCCGGCGATGACAAAGCTGGCGATCTCACGGCGGAACCGGGTTAGCTTCTGGTTGTCATTGGCGGCCTGCACTCCGGCGAGCGCTGGCAGTGTCCAGTCATAAGGGTAAACGGGTCCCTCGCTGTGGTCATCCCGGTATAAATGCACCTTTCCATATTCATTGTTGAAAAGCGGTCGCCCCCCTTCGGAGAGAGTTTCCTCGCGCACCCGGCATTTTGCCCCGCCATCCTCATGTTCGACCGTCAGAGCGTAGTTGAGCAAATTTCCGCCAACTCTTAAATCCAGCTCGAAGCGTTGTCTCGCCCGAGCTTGCCACCGGGTAAGTTCGCGCGCGGGAAACGCCTGCTGGATTTTGCAGTCTCCCGCCATGAACTGCTGCAGGCGGCGCAGCACCTCGAACACGGAAGTCTTGCCGCTTCCGTTCGGACCCATGAGCAGGTTGAGCCGGTCAAGCTTCAACTCGAAATTCACGAGGCAGCGGAAGTTGTCGGCGTAGAAGCGGGTCAGCATGGCACCGGCACCCCTACCATGGACCGCGCGGCAGGGGAAGGGGAAGGTGGCCGGAGGGGCGGTGGATCAGCGCGCGACGGAAACAACCGGTGGCGACGGCTCATCCATTCGCGCTCAGCACGCCAAACTCAAATGGCTCGCTAGCTTGACACCCGCCCTCGTCAACCGAGAAGAATCCAGAAGTAGCACAGAGGACACAGAGAACACAGAGGAAGAAGGGAGGGGGCCGGAGGGGAGAAGAGACAGGCTGATCAGTTCTGGAACAAAGCCTTTCTCCGCCTCCTCCGCCTCTGTGTCTGCCTCTCTGTGCCCTTTGTGACAAATTCTGGTCTCTGGAAAACCGCGCCCGTCTCACCGGCTTTCATCCCGCTTTGCCTTGAACTCCGTCCCGGGCTTCCACTCCGGAAACTTCTCCCCGTTAGCCACCGCCATCCCCACCTCGTACAACAACGCGCTGTCCTCCGCCGCACCCGCCAAATCCCAATCCGCCGACACCTCGTCCGCCGGCTTGTGGTATCGCTTCAAAATATACTCCGTCTCCAACTGGTCGCCCAACCCCGCCGGCTTGCCCACCAGATCCTTGCCCGGCGACGTGTACAACGACGGCAATCCCTGCTTGCTAAACTCGAAATGGTCCGCCCGGTAAAACCCGCCGTTCTCGGGGCGGCTGTTCGGCTTCAACACCCGCCCTTGCCGCTTCGCCGCCTCGCCGAACATATCGTCCAAATCGCTCGCCCCGTTGCTGATGTCCTCCAGGTCGGTCGTCTTCCCGTGGACGTTCACCACGTCGATGTTAATGTCCGCCAGGGTCTTCTTCAGCGGGTGCAGCGGATGCTCGGCGTAATACCGCGCGCCCAGCAAACCGGCTTCCTCCGCCGTCGTCGCGCATGAATAAAACCGACCGCGCCGGCGCTGCCTTCGCCGCCGTGAACGCGTGCGCGATCTCCAGCATCGCCGCCACGCCGGACGCGTTGTCCACCGCGCCGTTGAAAATCTGGTCGCCCTTCAACTCCGGGATGCTTGCCCAGGTGATCCCAGTGCGCCGAGTAGATCACCCACTCGTCCGACAACGGCGGGTCGCACCCCGGGCAGCGCGGCCACCACGTTGCGCGACTTGAACGGACGCACGACCTGCTTCACGTCGATGTCCGCCGTGATCCCCATCTCCATCGGGCGGAAGTCCTTCGACAACGCCGCCTTGCTTGAGTTGCTCGAAATCGTGCCCGCTGTCCGCGCACAGCTTCTTGGCGACATCGCAGCGTGATCCACGAGCGCACCGGCACCGCGCCCATGTTTTTGTCGGCCGCGTCGATGCTGAAATTCTCCTTCGCCCAGCTCATCCTCACCACGGAATACTGGTACGCCGCCGGCCCCGTTTCGTGGATGATCACCGCCGCCGCCGCGCCCTTTTTCGCGGCGATCTCGTACTTGTAACTCCAGCGCCCGTAGTAGGTCATCGCCTTGCCCTTGAACATGTTGTCGTCGAGTTTAGTCGGGTCCTTGGGATCGGGGATGGCGGGGTCGTTGATGAGCATGAGCAGGGTTTTGCCGCGCACGTCCACGTCCTTGTAATCGTCCCAGCCGTACTCGGGGGCGACGACGCCGTAACCCACGAAGACCACGTCGGAGTTCTCCGCCTTCACCTCGGGCAGGAGCCGCTCGGAACTCGCCACGAACTCCTCGGGGTAGTTGAGCGTGGTGGTCTTGCCCGCCGATGGTAAACGACGCCGTCGGCGCGCTGGTGATCCCGGCGAGCGGGACTTCCTGGATGTAGGTCCCGTCCGGGTTGCCGGGCTTCAGACCCAGCTCCTTGAATTGCTCGGTGAGGTACGCGACGGAAAGGTCCTCCCCCTTGCTGCCCGGGGCGCGCCCCTCGAATTCGTCGGACGCCAGGACTTTAATGTGTTGGAGGATGGCGTCCGCCGTGATCACTTCGGGATTCGGACTGGCCGCCAGGAGCAGGGGGAGGATCAAAAGTGGGATCATGTTGAGAAGGTTTAACCGCAGATTAACGCAGATTAACGCAGATTAAAGAAAAGGCAGGGGAGAAGAGATTCTTTGTGCCAGAGGATAACCCTTCTTCGCCTTTCCATCCTTCTCCGCCTTTTTCCGGTAATCGTCCATCTGCGTCAAATCCGCGGTTAAGACCTCAGCTCTGGATCGTCATGCGCGTCCGCGAACGCGCTCGCGCTGATCGAGCGCAAGGCCAGCTTGCCGCCCGCTCGAACTCACCTCGAATTGCAACTCGCGGAACGACCCGAAACGTTGCAAATCCAACGCCCGCCGCACGATGCCGCCCCGCGCCAACTCGCACGGCAACACCAACGGCAACGCCCGCCCCGCGCCGCCCGTGCCGAACGCATCGTCACCGCCGACCCCCGCCGGCGCGCTGTCGTCCAGGATCGCCTGCACCGTCACCGCGGCCTGCGAATCGTTGAACTCCGCCTCGTAGTTGAAACCCGTCTTCGGGCACGCGCCTGGCCGAACGTCAACGCCCGCGTGCGCAGCGTCGTCACGATCGGCGCATCCCCGGCGTCGGTGAACGCTTCGGGCGTTTCCGCCGGCGGCGGGAGGTAGTCGAGCCATTCGCTCACGGTCCCGTCCACTTGCCCGAAAGCACAGCCGCAGATCGCCCCCGAAGGCCGCTCACCACCCAATCCAGCGGACGCCAGCCGAGCCATTGGCCGGTCCACGTCTGGGTTAGCGTGTCGCACACCAGCACGGCGTTAGGGGCGCTCGCGCCATCCAGCGGCACGGCCAGCAAATACCGGTTCGCCCAGCACACCGCGCAACTCGTGCCGACCGCCGCCGGGTTGATCCGCTCGATGAGGTCGTGGATGGGCAGGGAAAGCGTGTCGCCGACCTCCTGTTGCATCGTCGCCCGCGTGCGTTGAACACTGCGCACGCCGTCCGCCGAGAGGAACCAGACGTCCGACCCGACCTGCACCGCCGTGCGCGCCGCCGCGCAACCGATCCGGTGGTGGATCGCGTTGACGGGGAAGCGAACCGCGCCGGACCCGCGCCCGCCGTGTTGACGACCCACGCGCCGTGGCGTTTCAACACGACGAGATTGAAGTCGCTCCACGGCACGAGCGCCACGATCGCGCCGCCCTCGCCGCCGCCGGCCGACGCGGACGGTGTTCGCCGCGTTGTCACCCAGCACGCGCGGCGCGAGCAGCGGATCGGAAAAACTAGACCGCGTCCGGCCGGTGCGGCGACCCCGCGACGCACAGCCGCGACGCGTGCCACGCGAGCAACCCGCCGACGGGTGGGCGCAGGTTCGGCGTCGGCGCTGAGCGCGCCGAGGTCCTGGCAAACGCGTGCCGTCCCAGCGCGTGGACGGGACCCGCGCCGTCGGTGAAAAAAAGCCGGTCCGCGCCCTGCGCGAACGCCACCGGACCCGCGCCGCCGCCGACCGCGCGCCGGGCATGGTGCCGTCCACCGTGGAAACCAGCGGCGTCCAGTTGCCGATGATGTTAGCATTAGTGTCGAGACGCCAAGCCGCCCGCCGGCCGCGACGAGGTACCCGCCGGGTGCGTCGTAATAAGCCAACCCTTGGATGGGCAACGCGCTGCCGCCGGTGGCCGCGCCGGTGCCGAGCCGCCGCGTGCCGCGCCGGGTGATGATCTGGCCCGTCGCGGTGATGTCGCCGTTGATGAGGCCTGGCGAGTTGGTTGGGCGGCGAGGAGATTGGCGCGCCGTGTTGCATGACCACGCCGCCGTCAAACGACGCGCAAGCGTCGAACAATGAGCGGATCATCGAGCAGGTGGAGTTGAACATAAGGCATAAGGCGTAGGGCGTTTTGGTGGACAGGATTAAGGCGGAAGGATTAAGACGGAAGGATGAAGGATGAAGGATGAAGGCAGGGAGAAAGTGACGTATTGTATTCCGTGGGATTCTGGAACCGCTCTGTCTCCTCCATGCCTTCTCCCTTCTATTCATCCCTTCTAACCTTTTGCGCTTGCTTCGCTAGCGCCGGGATCAAGCCGCACGATCTGGCCGCCCTGGTGGCTTTCGAGTTCGACCATCGCGCGGCAGGCTGCGCGGCGGCTTCGTCGAACTTCGACCTGCGCCTTGCCGTACTGCCGCTGACGTTCGAGCATGTCGCCCGTGGCGAAGGTCAGCAGCGCGTTATCCACGTTTCGCAACACGGGCGAACTCCTCCCGTCCGTCAAACCCGGAAAAGGCCGTTTGCCCGCGATCAGCAACGCCGCCGGGAACTCCGGACGTCGGCGCGGGAAACAGCCGCAGTTTGCGCGGTTGCGCCGGGTCGTCCACGTCGGCGAACTCCTCGTAATACCGCGGCGTCCCCGTTTGCTCGAAAACCCCCGGCAGGGTCTCCGATAAGCGCCGCGTCATCCACCGGTTCGAGGTAGGACGCCGGTACCCGGCAGCGGACTCCCCACTCACCGGCGTCGCGCGGATACTCACCACGCGCTCGATCCGCCGCCGGCACCGCCACCGTCGGCACCCGTGGCGGTGACGTTGACGAGGCAGCGGGAGTCGCGCCACAGGAGGGAGTCCCAGATCATGCGATAGCGCGCCTGCAGAAGCCGGCGCACGCCTGGCGCGAAAGGTCGTCCGGCTGCCCGATCTTGGAGCAGATGAAGTTGGTGTATCGATCGAGGGTCATGGAAGGGGGGATCCAGAAGTAGCACAGAGGGTACGGAGCTGAGGTTGTGACACAGAGAACACAGAGCGAAGAAGGGAGGGGCTTCGCATGAGGATGAGAGGGGCAATGTCGGTTCTGGAACAAAGCCTTTCGCCTGTTTTCTTCCTCTGTGTTCTCATGTGTCCGCCTCATCCGTGCCCTCTGTGATAAATTCTGGATCTGTTTGGATCAGGCGAGGAGTTGGATGTAGGTTTCGCTAACGGTGTTGAGCGTCGGCGTGGCGTTCTGGCCGTTGCACAGGGCCCAGTTCTTCCAGCGGCCGCGCGCGCCGAGACCGGTGGCGTCGAAAGCCGGCGCGCCCGTCTCGCCGCCGTAACGCAGGATGCTCAGCGGCGGCATCCCGTAAGCGGGTACCCAGCCGCCGAGCGTGTCGTCCCAGAGCTTCAGGCCGTTCACCAAACCCGCGCTGTCGTCCGGGCCGGTCTTGATCCAGACGACGTCATCGCCGCCGGACAACCCCGGGCCGGTTGCGCGGGCCCGACAAACACCGGGAAACCCGGGGCGTCGGGCGGCGGTGGGACGAGGGCGAGCAACTGCGCCGCCGTGACCTTGCGGAACTGCGCCGTGGACGCCTGGTAGATCAGCAGGCAATCCGCCGGGTCGGGCGTGGCCGCGGGTTTCTCGCCGACGAACGCCGGCAGGATCGTCGCGTTATCAACGAGGTTGTGGAGGTCCGCCGCCGTGACGGTGTTGCCGGGCGCGGCGTCGGTGAAGGTTTTGCCTTTTTGGATGTCCATTTGGGTTGTGGGTTGTGGGTTGGGAGAGCCGGAGTTTTTAACCGCAGATTTAACGCAGAGGGACGCAGATTATCGGAAAAAGGCAGGGGAGGATGGGAGGGGAATGACCGGAGCTAGACCTTCCGGCCTCCGCCTTCTAACTTCGCGGCTTCGCGGCTTCGCGGCCGGTGAACCCCTTCTGCCTTCATCCTTTTCTGTTGACCGCCTCGAAGTGCATCGGGTCCTGGCGGCCTTTGAAATCGCCGCCCCAGAACCAACCCTCGGCCTTGAACATCGCGATCACCGCCGGCGGCATCGTGCCCCGGCCCTGGTGCGCGTTCATCGGGTTGTGGTCCGGGTCGAGGTCGATGGCGGCACCGTAGGCGTGCAACGACAACTGGCTCGAACCACGGATCGGACGGTAGTTGTAACAGCCACCGAACAAATCCAGTCCCGCCGTCCGCACCAGCGCCGGGTCGTTCTTGTAGTGCGCCAGGACGTTGATCAGGATGCCCGTCAGACTCGTGGCAACCTCGCGGTGGCAGACCATCCGGCGCACGATCACCCCCGGGTCCCACGCGAGGCGCATGGGGTAGGGGAGGACGATGTGCGTCAGATGGTTGTCCTGCCAGCGCTCGGTCGGCTGGCCGTCGTCGCCGAGTTCGACCCGCCCGTAAAACGCGGGGAGCCGGTCGGCGGTCGGCCAGGGATGGTTAGGAGTTGGGTTTGTCATCGGTGGAGGGGATGGTGGGGGCGGGGGTTTTGAGTTGTTCGGCGTGGTCGTCCACGCGGGTGGCAAGGGCGTTCGAAACGCGTCTTGATCTCCACGACGACGGGCCACACTTTGGCGACGGCGTAACCGGTGGCGAGGGCGAGGGCCGTCACCGCCGAGATCCAGCCGAGGGCGAGGGTTTGGAATGATTCAGGATTCATGGCGCTGACAATCTGAGGTATCCAAACGTTGTTAGGAAGGGGTCAAGCACTGCAGTTAATGCAACAATTGACCAAGGTTCCTAACTCCAGGCGGAGGCAATCGCCCGCTTCGAGAACGCGCTCCGAAACCGGCTCCCCTCGCGGCACTCCAACCGGTGGTAACCCGCGAGCACGCCGGCCCGCATCGACGGCGCCTCCAGCCCCGCCGCCCGCGCGACGTACCCCAGGCGCGTCGGCACCGCCATCCGCGCAAAGCCCGGCGACGGCGGCAAGTCCCGCTCCGCCACGGACCGCCGCGCTTCCACGCGTTCACCGTTCGCCGGGTTGAAATATTCGTAGATGGGCATAATCAAAAAAGGGGGAGAAGAAGGTTCACCGAGGACACGGAGGGCGGACACAGAGAACACAGAGGAAGAAGGAGGGTTCGGAGGGGAGAAGGCGCGCCAGTCATTCTGGAACACCGCCTTTCTCCTCCTCCCCCTCTGTGTCTTCCTCTCCGTGCCCTCTGTGCTACTTCTTATTCTGGTGGTTGTTTACGCGAAGGCGCTCCTGGACCGCACCGTCACCACGTAGTTTTCGTTGAGGAGTTTCGCCGCCCAGTACGCCTTCCAGCCGGCCGTGATCGTCTGGTTCAACGGGTCGCTTTTGTCCGCCTTGTCCACGATGATCGTGCGCGGGCTGAACGGGCTCTGCCCGGCCAGGTCCACCACGCCGTAACCGTCCGTGCCCGTGAAGACCGAGGTGAAGATGTTGCCCGTCGGATCATAGGCGTTCTGCGCGGTGAACGTCGCGCCGTTCTCGCGGAACGGGTTGGTCGCCACCACGAAACGGATGCCGTAGAGCATCCCCACCTCGCCCTTGAACAACTGCGTCACGGCGCTGTACTGGCTCGCCTTGACCCAGCGGTCGTCGTCCATCAGATCCCGCGCGATCTGCGGCGGGATGATGCCGACGTAGTACCCGTTCTTGGTGGGCGCGCGCTTGACCGTCAACTGCGTCATCGCGTCGAGCGCGTCCACCGCCGTGAAGCGTCCGGCCGTGACGCTGGCCCCTTGTAACGCCGCGTAGTTCGCCACGCCCTGCGAGTAGCGCGCCTGGCCGGCGCTGACCACGTGGGTGACGATCTCGTTGCGCGTGATGTCGTCGGCCTGCAACGCGCAATCCTCGCCCATCAGGAGCATGGATTGCTTGAGCATGTCGAACAACTGGGTCCAACTCAGGACGTCGGTGATCTTGGCGACCTCGCCGTACTGTTGGAGCGGCACGTCCACGGGCGTGAACGCGATTTCGCGGTACTGCGTGGGCGCGACGCCCTCCGCCAGCGCGAGGACCTTGCTGGAGTCCGCCGTGTTGCGCCGGAAGAACCTAACGGATTGCGCGCCGACGTTGCGGGGCAGGCTGGCGCGGGTGGCGTAGTCGTTGAGTTTGACGGCCTGGGTGGCCGTTTCGAGGAGCATCTTGCTGAAGTAGGTCTGGTAAGCCAGGTTGATGCCGGGATTGGAGGTGGTTTCGATTGCCATTTGTGTTGTGGGTTGTGGGTTGTGGGTTGTGCGGACGGTTGTAGGTTGTGGGTGGTGCGCGCGGGTTCTGGAGTAGGGGCGGCAGCCCCCGGGAGCGCGGGCGTCCCGCCCGCATCAGTGGCCCTTGGGCCACGTGAGACGCGTGGCTGTTAGAAGCCGTCGATCACGGAGGCCATGCGGCGGAGTTCGGACTCCATGTCGCGCTGGCTCAAATCCTCGAAACGACGCGGTCCGGTCGGCGGCGTGCCGGGTCCGGTGCCGCCTTGCAAACTCGTGAGCCGGGTCAGCCGCGCGATCTCGGCCTTCTGCCTGGCCATGTCCTCGCGCAACGCCACCAGTTCGGGGTTCTCCACGACCACCGGCGGATCGATTACCTCCGGCGGCGGCGGCGTGACGATGGCTTCGATGACGGGTGTTTCTACGGGTGTGGGATCATCCATGTTAGTTCTGTGTTTGGTTGTTGGTTTGTTTGTTAACCGCGGGAACGAAAAGCCTCTTGACCAAGCCGGGGTCGTCGAGTTCCAGGGCGCTCTTCACGAGTTCCCCCTGGTCGATGTGGGGCGAACCGCCGAAGGTTTTGACCCGGTCCATCGCGCGCTGGAATTGCGCGCCCCGGTTCCACGATTGATCCGTGCCGTTCGGGGCCGCCTCGTACTCCGCGTGCAACGCCTCGGGCGGCACCGTCCGGGTTTGTCCGCCGAGCGTGTAGGCGAGGTCGGCGCCGTCGTACTGCACCAGCAACGCCCAGGCCTGCGAGTAAACCTCGCTGAGCATCAGGCGGAACACCCGCGCCCGCAGATCCGTGACCTGCGCCGACAGCGCCCCCATCAAACTCACCTCCGTCGCCGTCAGACGGCTAACGTGGCCTGTTTTCGACAAGCCGAAGTCCGGCAGCGCCACGCGCTCCTCGGCGACGCCGCGCACCTGGCTCATCTCGTCGTCGAAACTCATCGGCGGCGCCGGATGCTCCACCGCCTTCAACCCGAAGGGCAAAATCTGCCCCGGCCGCAGTTGGATGCTGGTGACGTTCGGGATGTCCTTGTCCGCCTGGTAGAGCGGACGGTTGAAGAAGCTCATCGCGTCGTGCTTCTCGTTCCAGAGCTTGCACGCGCTGGTCTCAAACGGCGCGACGATCTCGGTGATCCCGCGCGACGAGTAACACCCCTGCTCGTTGATTTCCGCCTGGATCAGCGTGAACGGCAGCCGCCCGTGCGCGTAGGGCAACCCGAAGTCGGGCCGCACCGGGATGTCGAAGTCGAGCGGCGAGCGGGTCAGCACGCGCCACGAACCGTTAGCGTGGTCGCGCAGGTAGATTTCCCACAGGATGACCTGGCCGCTGTCGCGCGCCCCGCACGTGATCCCCTCGCGCCGCGCCTGCTCGTCGCGCAACGCGGCGTCGCCCGGATCGCTCCCGTTGCTGACGCCCGTCCCCGCGCCGGTGATGCGCGCGGCGAAGTCCGGGTCCTGGACAAAGAGCGGGTTGGCCTGGTACTGCGCCCGGGAAAGTTGGAGGACGTGGACGACCCAGTCGGCGTCCTGGAGGTCCTGGGTCCACGCGGGCAGGATGAGGTGGGTGACGGGCGGCGCGGCGAACCTACACCTGCCCCCGGCGCGCGTCCCAATAGACCTTGAGGGGCGCGGCGCCGGAGGCGAGCATCCGGTCGATGGCGATGAGGGTTTCGCCCTGGAAGTTGGAGCGCAGGCGCAGTTTGTAATCGAGCCAGCGGGTGGCGGCCTCGGTGAGCGCGGCGTCCTGCCCGGGACGCCGGCAGGAGAGGGTGGCGAAGGTGTCGGTGGAGTGGAGTTGGGCGAAGTAAAACGGCTTGAGTTTTTCGATGATGGAATCCGCGAGGGGGAAGTGGAGGTCGGCCGCGCCGGGGAAGGGTTTGTTGAGCCGCCGCAGGCCCTGGTGGCGCATTTCGTAGAACACGCGCTGGCGGTCTTCCCAGACCGTCCGGTCGCGCAGGGCGTCGTGAATCTGCGATTGGAGGGTGTCGTGCTGCATAAACAAGAAAGAGGGGATTGGCTCACGCGAAGACGCGAAGACGCGAAGACGCGAAGCAGAAGAGGAGGAAGAGAAAGGCGGGGTTTGGAAGGGAGAAGACAGGACCGCATTTTCTGGAACAAAGCTTTTTGCCTTTCTCTTCCTCCGCTTCGCGTCTTCGCGTCTTCGCGTGAGCCAATTTGGTTAGTACCCGGCGTCGGAGCCGGTGGGGGCGAGGTTGTTGAGCGTGAGGTGGGCGCGCCACTCGGAGAGGTCGAGTTGCGCGGGACGCGTTAGGGCGGAGTAGTCGCGGCAGTTGAGCGCGCCGCAGACGGCGTCGGCCCGGTCGGGGGAAGGGAGGTTGCGGACGCGCATGGTGTGCTTGTCCTCCAGACAAAGCCGCCCACGGGAATTGATGTGCTTGCGGCGAGTGGTGAGCTGCGCGCGGAGGATGTCGTCGTCGGCCGGGAGGATGACCTCGCAACGCTCGATGGCCAGGCCCGGTCTCGTGCCACGCCTCGGAACCCCAGGAGACGTACATCTCCGGGTTGAGCGCGGGCGCGCCGAAGTTCTGACGGTTGACCCGCCAGCCGGCGTCGGCCAGCAGGTCGGCCATGTCCTTGTCGCTCGCGTCGCACCAGATTTGCTCGGGCAACAGTTCGGCGCGGCGGAACTCCGTGATGAAACGGCCCACCGCCGCGCGCTTGTCCGCCTCCCGCCAGGCGGCCGGGATCGTCACCCGGTTGCCGCGGCGGACGGCGACCACGTTCTCATCCCCGCCCGCCGCGAAATCGCAGAACGCCGCCACGACGCCCGGCTTCGGGTCGGGCGGGTTCGACAGGCAACGGTTCAGCGCCGTTAGGCCGACGACGAAGCGCGCGGCGTTGTCCTGCTCCATGAACTCCCCATAGACGCTGGAGCGGGTGAAGGGATGGTTCTCGCCGTAGCTGGCGATGATGTCCGCGACCTTGGCGCGCGGGATGTGCGGGCAGTCGATCAACCCTGCCTGCACGCAGGTGAACTGCGCGCGGTGCCGCGTGTGGCTGTCGTAGAACCGCCCCTGCATCAGGCCCGGCGACGAGCACAGCAGCAGCGCGTTGAAGGTGCAGCGGTCCGCGCCCTGGAAGATGCCCTCGGGGACGCTCTTGGCCTCGTCGATGATGATGAGCAGGGGGCCGTCGGAGTCATCCTCCTTGTGCCAGCCCTCGAAGCGCGAGCCTTCGTTGGTGACAAACGCCTGGATGGTCCCGCCGGTCGGCGTGCGGACCAGGTAGCGCGGCGAGTGGACTGCGCGCCAGCCGACGAGCGTGGGCAGATGCCGGTCGATGGCGGGGACGATCTGCTGGGAGAGTTGTTTGCCGTCGCGGCTGGTGATGACGACCTTGCCGCGCCGGTGGAGGGCGACCCACCAGAGGGCGAGTCCGGCGACGACGCGTTCGCTTTTGCCCGCTCCGTTGGGGGTGGCGAGGGAGACCTTGACGCGGACGGCGTTAGGTCCGGTGGCTTGGGTGAAGGGGAGGAGGGCGGCGTCCTGCCAGGGGTAGAGGGGCATCCCGAGGACGCCCTCGACGAACCCGATGGGGGAGGCGGCGAGGTCGGCGCATTCGTCTTCGCGCGCGGGGGAGGCGGTTGGTTCTTCGGTGGTCACGAGAACAATCTCGCGGCCCCGGCGGAACTACGGAAGGGGGAGGGCTATGCAGTTAATGCAGGTAATCGAAATTCAAAATGACCAATGACCCATGACCAATGCAGAAACCGGAATCCAGAAGGATCACAGAGAACACGGAGAGACAGACACAGAGAACACAGCGGAAGAAGGAGGGTTTGGAGGGAGAAAAGGCCCTTGCACTTGACCCTCTACTCCCAAGCTTGGTCCTTGGTCCTTTCCTGTGTTGGGCAACGAAGTCCCAAGCCCCCCGGAACTGCAGGATGTGACTGGTGATGATGACCGGCACCAAGAATGTTGGAAGCAGACTCAAGGGCAAACGGAGCATTGTCCGCATGGATGCCGGGTCAATAAGGCCCAACCGCGCGGCGGTGGCGACGACGAAGAGAATATCCACCAGGCCAAGGATGTTCCATGCGGCATAAAGGCGTTGTCCGGTGATGGTGTCAGGGTTTACGGCCACGAGCAACGCGAGTGCCATCGTGGCGACGGCTTGATCGCCCCAGCCAGCCGGGCGAGTTGCCCAACGGCCTCGATCACACGCGCCACCTCTTGGCGGGGCAACCCGCGCAGGTCCTTTCTGGTGGAGTTGCGCCACTGGATGCTAAAGGGTTCCATCGCGCTTGAGGTCGGCAACGAAAGCGTCGTGCGAGATCACAGGCTCGCCGCGCCGCTCGGCCACCACCGCGAGGTCGTCCAAATCCTCCAGCAGCCTTTCGTAGTCGCTGATCGGCAGCACCACGGCGGTGCGGTCGCCGTGCTCGTCGGTGAGGTATTGGAGAGTATGGCTCATGGCATAGAAGCTACGCTCCGCCGCCGCCGTTGTCGAGTCCGCGTTGAATCGCCTAACGCCCCCAGCTCAGCACGGAGGCTGGCGAAAAAGGACGTGGAATGCAAGAAAGGCGTATCGCCAGCCTCTGTTCGCTGGAGCGCGTAGTTAGGCGTCTGGGTGAACTTTACCGGTGGCATCCGGGTGCTTCACGCCTTCGTAAATGTTGACAATCAACGAGAGCACGGCCAAAACTACGAGCAGTGCATCGGTCCAAGCGGTAGCTCCCGGGTGGATGCGGAAGACACCGCGAAAGAGAACAACGATGACCGAAGCGAGAATCTCGGTTATGCGGATATTGCCGTGGGTGTCAACGATAAGCTCCCGGCCTGGTGCAATCGCACCAAGACGAACGGCCAGAAAGGAAGCAACGCGCCGAAGCACGACGAAGAAAATCAAACAAGACTCCAAGCTGGGTTCGAGGGTGAGCAAGTCCCGCTCTTGCTTACTGACCTCGGAAAGCTCTTTTGGCCAAGCGTAGGCCATGTGGAGCGCGACAGCGCAACCGGCAAGGACGATGGCGATGAACACGGAAAGATACTGTTTTGCGCGATTCATGGCTGAGGGCAGAGCAGGTGCTACGCCTAACGCCCCAAGCTCAGCGACGGCGGCAGAAAAGCAAGCCTAAAACGGATGGATCGTCACCGCTATTCGCTGCAGCGACTGGTTAGCACTCCACCCACGCTGCGCGCGGGGCGATGGGAGAAGGAACTGGCGCTTCACGGGTTTACTCCCGTGGGGAGAGCCGTTCCGCAAGTCATTCTGCGTCAACGGTCTAAAATTCTAGTTCCTGAGGAGGCCGTGTGTGGGGTGAAGAAGACGGCGCCTCCTCCGCCCAATGCACGCCGGTTGTTGCGCTGGTGAGGCATTCCTTGGTGACCGGCTCGCTTGAGTGGCTGCAGTAGGTGACACGATAGCGCCGCACGCTGCCCTTGGTAAACAGCCATTCAAGGGGGCTGAAAAGTCGAGCCATGTCGATAAGCGCCCCGCCGCCCTGCTCGATCCGCTCTGCAACGCGGCTACGATCCAGAGAAGTGATGAAAGCGCGAAATGCCCGCAACGCTGCCGCCAGCGCGATGACGCAGATCAGAAAAAGGGTACTTGCGAGGATGGTCGGCATGTGGCGTGAAGGTGATGTTCTGGGACCTAACGGACCCAAGCTCAGCGACAGAGGCTGGCGAAGTCAAGCTCCGAACTCGGAGAAAACCCTGCCGCCAGCCTCTGTTCGCTGGAGCGCGAGACCGTGTGAAAACTCCCGTCGGACAACATCCGGGTTGGGTTTTTGAGTTACTTACGAAAGATTTTATGAGTCTTACGAAAGGCGTTTCGTGTTTTCACACGGTCTCGCGCGTGGTTAGGCGACGGGACGGGGCATGACATCAAGACGCCCGGACGAAAGGACTGAGATGGGTGGTGATGAACATGCTCGCGGGGAAGAAGACCCAAGAAACCAGGATGCTGGAGACGGCGGACACCAAGGCCAGGGAGACGCGAGAACGAAATGACGGGCGCAACGCCCACCAAGCGGCGGAAAAGAAGCTGACGAGAAGCAGGCCGATGATGGCGAAGACGACCGACCAAGGAAGCGGCAGTGGGAAGTGGCTCAGCGACTGCGCGAAGAAGAGCAGGTGCCAGAACACGAGCAGCCGGAAAGCAACAACAACGTGAGAAAAGAGAAAGCGTCGCATGGGGTCGCCTAACGCCCCAAGCTCAGCGACGGCGAGGGAGAGCGGCCACAAAGCAGGCGACCAGAACGGCCGTTCGCTGCAGCGACTGGTTAGGCTTTTTAGTGTGTTGCTTTGACATCGACCGGAACAATCTTCCGCTTGGCATCAACGGTGGCGGTGACGAGATACCAATGCTGTTCCTGTGCGAACGGATGGACTGCCTGCCGCTCCGGATTTTGGAGGGGAATACACTCAAACTCGACGCCTTGCCCTGTAAAGCGCAGCGGATAAATCCAGTAGTTGTAGTCAGCGTCAAAATCCTTCTGGCGCTTGAGGAGTGGAAGAATATCCTGCTCGGCGGCTGAGTACTCGCTAACAGAAAGCGGTTCGTGGTCTGGATCGACAAAGAGCAATTGGTGCGCGTGGTCCCACTTACAGCCTTGGTAATGCACGAGAAGGAGATGTGCGTTGGGCTGGTAGCAAACCTCGATCTCATTGCCTCCGGATGCACTGAGATTGAAGCCGAAGTCGTGGCTCCAGAGCGTGTGTCCACCGAAGTCGCTCACTTCGACGCGCATTCCTGCACCACCGGAGTCATCTTCGAAGCGCGCGTGAATGGAGTCCCCGCTTTGAGTCTTCTCATGGGCAGAGATCGATGCGGATTCAGGCAACAGAAGGAACACCGCAAACGGCAATGACTCAGGCAATGAGAATGCAACTTTTTGAGGTGCTGCCGTCGCCCCGAGCGGTAGTAAGCAAAGTAGTGCCAAAAACGTTTTCATCGGAGAAAGTAATGTGGCTGGGAGCCTAACATGGCAGTATCCGTCACTTTTGAGGCTTTGCGCGGTCAAACCCCTCGGGGAGGGTGCATAAAACGTCATTTTTGCGGCAATTACAAGCAAACACCGCATTTATGATGGATAGCGCGGACCCTTCTCCTCTTGGCCTCCCGGCAATTACCTCGTTTCTGAGGGTTTGCGCGGCTTTCCTGCCCCGTCGCCGTTGCCCCCACCCAAACGACGTGGGCCGTGTCACGTCGGGGTTCGGTTCACCTTTCCTGACCACTCCACGCGGCCCCGGCCTTTGCCGGAGATGTCACGGGCGGGCGAAGCCCTCCGCCCACCGGCTTCCCCAAGGTGATCCTTGCGTAAACCCGTCAACAAACGTTGACTGACCCCCGGATCCCCACCGGTGGCCGCTTATTCCCGAGCGGTGGCGAAGGCGATCCGGGCGCGGCGGCGGCGGCGCAGGGTCACGACGCCCAACCCGGCGAGGCCGAGGCCCAGCAGCGCCCAGGTGGACGGCTCGGGGACGGCACCGAAGGTCAGGTAGGTCGGACTGTTCAGCCCGGTGCTGGCGAACTGCGAGGCCGCCCCGCCCGGGGTGAAACGCTCGATGGTGTTGTTGCCAAAGTTCGCCACCAACAGGTTGCCCGCCGCGTCGAAGGCCAGGCCGACGGGTTCGCTCAGCCCGGTGGAGGCGAACACCGAAGCCGCCCCGCCCGGGGTGAACCGCTCGATGGTGTTGTTGCCAAGGTTCGCCGCGTAGAGGTTGCCCGCCGCGTCGAAGGCCAGGCCGCGGGGGGAGTTCAGCCCGGTGCCGGCGGCGAACTGCGAGGCCGCCCCGCCCGGGGTGAAACGCTCGATGGTGTTGTTGCCAAGGTTCGCCGCGTAGAGGTTGCCCGCCGCGTCGAAGGCCACGCCGCGGGGGCCGCTCAGCCCGGTGCTGGCGAACTGCGAGGCCGCCCCGCCCGGGGTGAACTCCTCGATGGTGTTGTTGTTATAGTTCGCCGCGAACAGGTTGCCCGCCGCGTCGAAGGCTAGGCCGCGGGGGGAGTTCAGCCCGGTGGAGGCGAACTGCGAGGCCGCCCCGCCCGGGGTGTACTCCTCGATGGTGTTGTCGCCAAAGTTCGACACGTAGAGGGTCTGCGCCGGGAGCGGGGCGGCTTGGGCGACGAGCAGCGGTCCAAGCGTGGCGGTCCCGGTGAGGGCGAGCAGGCGGAGGGAGTGGACCATGGTTTTCAGGGGTGCGGACGGGTTTTTGGTGGATGAAAGGACCGAGGACTGCAGACCCGGGGAGGCGCTGGCTACCAGGCGGATCGCGACGAGGGGAGGTCCCAGTGAAAGCCCGGCCGCCGAACTGTCGCCAGCTCTGGCGCCATCCGGCGGAGGACCCGCTGAAAAGTTGAAAAGACTAAGCCGGCGTGGGTTATAGGGATTTTCCTGGAAGAGTCAAGACTAATCGCACCCGCGCGGGAAAGATGATTGCAGGCTGCCCGGCGGGAGCGCGCGTGGCTGCAAGCCGGACGAACCAACCACACGCAAGCTACGCATCGGAGCGACGCGAGGCGCGGTACGCCGCATCGTTTGGTTAGACTTGTTCGGGTCGGTAAGTAACGATACAAATCGTCCCGCCGTCTTCTTCGCTGAATCCTGCTTTAAAGCGCATTCCTTTGCCACGGCATGCACATGAACGGATGCTCCGCTCGCGCATGGCGTGACTGTGACAGACACGATCGTGGGATTTACAGCAAATCTTGACTTGCTTGAGAGTGGCCGGTACCAAGGCGTTGGATCCCGCCCTGTGCTTGCCTTTGGTTTGGAGTGCGCCGCGACACGTCGCCGCTTTGTTTCCAGCGACATGTCGCGTCCAAACCCTCCGGCGAAGCCGCTGTTCGTCCGGTTCCCCGCCCAGACTGGGCGGGGAACCGACCACGGCGCGGCGCGGGGAGTTACTCCGCGTAGGACGCGCGGCCCTGCCCGAAGGACCAGTTCTCCCAGACCACCTCGACCAGGTTGATGACGAGGTTGCCCGGGTCCAAGCCGGGACTCTGCGCCAACAACGCGGCCGCGCGGGCGTAAAAATCGCGTTTCTGCTTGGGCTTGCGTCCGAAGCTGAGGGTGATTTGCACCAGCACCACCTCGTCGGTGCGTGGAACGCCCAGATACTGGGGATCATAGATCAGGCCGGCCTCGTCATGCTCGGAGAGGACTTGGAAGCGGTCGTCCGCCGGGATGTCGAAGGTGTCGATCATCGCCTGATGGATGCCGTCGGCCAGGGCGCGCCGGTACGCCGCGGGCTGGCCGGCACGAAGGGAGATGCGAACAAAGGGCATGGGATGGGGACGGGTTGCCGAACTAACGCCCCAAGCGCGGCGACGGCGCGGCGGGGTGGCCGGGGGAGGGGGAGGCCATGCCCGCCTTTCGCCGTGGCCGCCGGCTGGCGCTCCACCCGCGCCGCGCGCGGGGCGATGGTAGTAGGAAGGGGCGTTGCACGGGTTCACCTTCGCGCGCGGGGCCGTTTTCACAAGCCGCTTCCGTGTCAACGGTCTGAAATTCCGGTTCCCGAGGGGGGGCCGGGTGGTCAGACGACGGCGTCGAGCGTGGCGGCGAGATAGCCGTCGAAATCGGGCGCGCCCTCGCGTTGGAGAACATGGACAAGCCACGCCTCCCTCTCGAAAGCCTGGAGGCGCAGGTCCCAGACACAGGCGCAAAGTCCCGTCGGCGTGGCGTCGGCGAGGCACTCCGGCCGGTCGGTTGGAGAAACAAAGACGTGATGATGGAGTTCGTTCTCCTCCGCCCAGAAGTCCAGGAAAACGAAGTTCGAGGTGCGACCATCGTGGACGCCGAGGAAGCCGACGTGGTAATGACGCAAGGCGTCCGGCAGCAAGCGGAGTTGCCGCGTCGCCACTTGCCGGGCCGCCGCCAGCAACGCCGGACGGGGGTACTCACCAGAGTAGGTGATCCCGTAGAGCTTGATCCGCCAGTTCCCGACGCGCCAGAGCTCTAAAAACCGGATGGGACGTGGTATGTATGGAGTCATGCGCGGGGAAGGGGCGCGTCGGGGGTCCGGGGAGCGCGTCGGGGGTTGGTCCACCTTTCCCGACCACTCCACGCGGCCGTCGGCCTTTGCCGGAGAGGTTACGGGCGGGCGAAACCCTCCGCCAACCGGATTTCACAAGGTGATCCTTGCGTAAACCAAGTCAAGAGACGTTGACCGACGCCCGGATCAGCAAAACCCGAAATCAGTGCTTCGATGCCAAGTAGCTATCGTTGCACTTCAAAGTTGATGTCACGCACTGATGGTTGCGGAGTGATGCGAGATGGATAACTCGGCGCCGATCGACGCAAGAAACCAGCGGATGGACTCAATGTGTGTAGGGTCTTCAATTTCAAATGACAAGTTGTTGCGCCGAACAATGCTTCTGGAAAGTCGTTTGCGCTGCACTGGTTTCAGAGACGGGCATGCGCCTTTGAGGCGCGTGTCAAGAAAGCCGCGTGCTTGACCTGAGTAGTCGGTCCACGCTGCTGAGTCGTCCCATGCGGTGATGTTGAAACGTGTCATTGTGAACGCGCAAAGGGTACCTAAAGGACTCAAGCTCAGCGACAGAGGCTGGCGAGGTCAAGCCTGGAACTCGGAAAAGAGCCGACAGCCAGCCTCTGTTCGCTGGAGCGCGAGACTGTGTGAAAACTCGAAATATCTTCCGTAAGTCTCAGGAAAACTTTTGTAAGTGCCTCATAAACCCAACCCAAATGTTGTCCGCGGGGAGTTTTCACACGGTCTCGCGCGTTGTTAGACATGGTGAGTGGCTAGGGCGCGTAGATGCACAGGCCAAGCTCGATGCCACGCTCGCCTAGGGCAACTAGAGTACGGGGAGAAAGTGTGACACCCTCGTCTCTAACCTCCATGAACAAGCCGCAGAACAAATCGATGTCGAACCGCTGTGCGAGGTCAGCCCAAATGCTCAAATCCGCGGTGAGTTGGGCGAGAAGTTCTTGTGCCTGTCCGTCTAAATCCCCGGGTTGGCGCGAGGAGGCTTGCAGGCACCACATCCCGCCTTTGGCGATTCTGGTCTTGCCCGTCTTGGGACCAACAAGCTGATCTCCTTTGGTCTGTGACTCGCTCGGACCTGCCCCCAGCAATGCGGTGATCGCGCTCGGGATGAGGGTATCGCCCATCACCCGCAAGACAGCGACAGAGCGATGAAGATGAGCCATGGGACGTAATGCCTAACGGATGCAAGCTGAGCGGCGCTTTCTGGCGCGGGTGCGCGTGGGCTGCGGAACAGGAGTTGCCGCCAAAAAGCGTTCGTTCGAGCGCCGGGTTGGGCGGTGCCGTGTGGCCGGTGAGGTCATCGAAGGGGAAGGGCACCAGCACAACGCTATAACGCATGGCTCAGGGGCTCGCCGTCTTCGGGCGAATAGATATCCTCGGCGGGGTCGGCCAGAAAGGCGAACGCGTCGTTGGAGGCGATGGCGCGCAGCCAGGCCTCCTCCGAGTCCGGCTCCGTCCGAAGGGCGGAAGGAAGCAGCGTGACCATCAGCAACGCGTTGGCGGGAAGATCAAACGGCTCGTCCAAAACGATGCGCTCGCCGTCGAAATGGGCTTGAAGGGCAACAGTGGGCATGGGCAAGAACTACACTCTGGCGCTCTTGCTAGCAAGCGCGCACTTCGGGAGGCCTAACGCCCCAAGCTCAGCGACGGCGAGACCGACGCGCCAAGGAAATGGGCGACTATCCCCGCCGTTGCCGCGGCGACTTGGTTAGCACTCCACCCGCGCCGCGCGCGGGGCAATGGGAGAAGGAACGGGTGTTTCACGGGTTTGCTTGCGCGGCGGCGGTCGTTTCATAAGTCACTCTGCGTCAACGGCCTGTAATTCTAGTTCCGCGGGAGGCGTGGCGGCTTCTTTTCGAGGCGTGTTCATGGCAAGGACAACGGCGGAGGGAGTGGAGGCGGCAAAGGTGGTGGCTGTGAAGACTTGGACGCACCGCAAGAAAGGCAATCGGCATGTGAACTGGGATTCCGGTTGTTGCACTTCGCGCAAGTCCACGGCTGCACTGCCAGCAGGATTTGTTCGCGCGTGAAAGTGAGGACGACAGCGGGAAGTTTGCCGTTGCATGTGCGGCAACGGACATACTCGCCGAGCGTGCTCGTGGGGAAGAGCGGAATAAAGTAAAAGGTGAAGTAACGCGAAACCCTCAGGTGGGAATATGGCGACTCGGCCAGGCAGTTCGGACAGAAGAACGTGCCGGTGCCGATTTGGTGTTCTTTGGCTTTGGAGCCCCAGATAATCATAGGTGCGGTTCTGTTTGGGTGCAGTTGAATGCGGCTTGTGTGGGTTCCAATTTTGGAGCGCGCGTGGCGACACCTAACGCCCCAAGTTTAGCGGCGCGCAGTGGACGCGCCAAAAAGCGGGCGATCATCCACGCCGTTCGCTGCCGCGACCGGTTAGCACGCCGCGCGCGGGGCACTGGGAGCAGGAATGGGCTTTTCACGGGTTCAATATCGCGCTCGGGGCAGATTTCATAAGTCGCTCTGCGTCAATAGTCTGAAATTTTAGTTCTTTTAGTTCCTGAGGAGGAGGCAACGCGCCAACCTTGGGAGTAAAGCCTGCCCGGAGGCAAGACAAAAAGCGAGCCGGGCACCGAAAGCTTGGAATGGCGCTGAACCGGACGGAGAAAGGCGCGACTACGAGGCCGGCGCCTGAACGCCACCCGCAACCGGCGGAATAACGGACGACCCTCCGGCGAGCGGCCCACCAGCCCGGGTGACCGCGCCCGGTGCTCAACGCCCCAAGCTCAGCGACAGTCCCTGGCGCGGGTGCGGCGAGGCATAGGGTAAAGACGTTGCCGCTAGGGGGTGTAGAGCATCCTGTAGGGCGTTCAGGTGCAGTCGTCGGGAACGGCTTTGAACCCGGCTGCGTCAAGAATACGCTCGGCTGCGAACAACACCTCCGGGCCATCGCGCCAGGAACCCTCCAGGGTGACGAAGTTGACGTGGCTCCGCTCGGTGCTGACGCGAAGCTGGCTGGTGTGAGGCGGGAACACAATCCAGGCTAGGGAATCATCGCAGGACTGGACTCTGGCGGGGAGGCCGGCGGATCGGCAATGCGCGGCAAGTGCTTCGGGTGTGAATGCCTCAGCCGCGTCGCTGGGCAGGAAGTAGCACTCGGTGGGCACGGGTGAATGGCAGAAGTGCCTAACTTGGTATTAGGCAACGCGCTCACCGTGCGTTCAAAGCCTTCCCAAGAGCAAGGCAAAAAGCGTGGCAGGCACAGAAAACAGGGAGCGGCGGGGGACCTGGGGAGGAGGATGCGACGGCGAAGCTCTCGCGGACCAGCAACCCGCAGCCGGGGGAACGACGGGCGCTGCCGGCTGGAAGGACGACGCGTCCGTCCGGGGGGATGCGTGGAACACGGAATCCGGTCAAGCCGCGGATGACCCTCCGGCGAGCGGCCCCGCAACCTTGGGTGGCCTGCCCCGGTGCCCCCCAACCCGGTAATAAGCACCGGCGACGAACGAACAGACGCTCACTGCTGGCTTGTCGCGACCAAAAACTGGTCTCTGATCTCGTGGTTCCGCTCCAACAGGCGCTTCTCGCCAGACAAACTCAGCAGGCTGGGCACGTTGTGAGGATCGAACGCCTCTGACAAAGATGTCCTCTCGGCCCGTGCTTCCCAGCGGGTTGCGATTTCGTCCGCGTACTTGGCGCTGACCATGGGGTCCTCGTGCCGGGCCAGCATCTGGCGGACGCGCAGCACTTGGTTTGCGGTGAAGGCATTTGCAAGTCTTGCGTGGTAGTAAACGCCCAGAGAGAAGCCAACCCACAGGGTAGCGACCAGGCTGAGTTGTGGCGCGGACGGCAGCCGGACGGGCGCGCCTACGTGGAGGGGCTCCGCGCGGAGTGGGACGACGCGACCCCGGTCAACCCGAAGGACTGATGCGCGCCGTTTTCGACGGCGACGTGCTGGTGGACCACGTCCGGGGGCTGACGGAGGCGGCCGCCGAGCTGGAACGCCACGGGGAGCGCTGCATCAGCCTGGTGTCCTGGATGGAGGTGATGGCGGGGTCGGCGAGGACGCCCAAGAGGAGGCCGCGTGCCGCCGCTTCCTCGGAGGTTTCCGTGTGCTGCCAATTACGACAACCGTCGTCGAACGGGCGGTGGGGCTGCGGCGACGCCACCGGCTCAAACTGCCCGACGCGATCATCTGGGCAAGCGCGCGGGAGCAGGGTTGCCTGCTGGTTACGCGGAACACGAAGGACTTCCCGGCAGACGACCCCGGCGTGCGTTTCCCCCACGTGGTGTGACGCGGTAGCGCCTAACGGATCCAAGCTCAGCGACGGAGGCTGGCGCGGCGGAAGTGGGATACAGAGAAACGCCGACCGCCATGAGCCGCGCGCTGCAGCGCGTTGTTAGGCGCTTGGCTTGTTGAGTTCGATCAAGAAGATGACGTTACGCGGAATCCACGTCTCCGTGGGCGGAGTCTCCAAGACAAGCCACTCGTCAGATATCGCTTTGATCCGCCCGCCGATTTTTTTGCCGCTCGTGGTTCCATGAGCAAAAACGTCGTTGCGAAACTCGGCGGAGCAATCGGCCCCGACGGGTGGCTGGAGAGAGGGTCTGGAAGGCGCCGGCGTGTCACCATAGCCGTTAGTGAAAGCGAATATGCACAAAATTGCGGCTGCAACCGTCGCCGACTTGATGAATAAAGATTTCTGCATGGAAGTGATGGTTGCTTGATGATTACGAGTGGCTTGCGCCTAACAGGGTGTTAGGCGACGGCGGCTAGAGCAAGGCGGCGAGTTCCTGGCTGGTAATCTCGGTCTGACGCAAAATGGCTCGCAAGGTGCCCCGGTCGATCTGCCGGTGATTGGGAACAACCGTTTGGGCGAAAGGATCGTCCCGGCGCAGAATGATATGGCTGCCATGCTGTCGTCGCACGGTGAAGCCGACCTTTTGAAGGGCGCGCACGACATCGGTGCCGGAAACTTGCGGCAGCTTGCTCATACGGCCAGCAGGAGGGCATCAAAGCGCTCCTCTGGCACGGGCAGACCATCGTCTTGGAGAGCGAGAACGTAACCTTCAATGGCCTCGCGGATGTTCGCAACGGCGGCCTCGCGGCTCTCGCCCTGGGAAACACAGCCGGGAAGACTGGGGCACTCGGCCACCCAGAAGCCGTCCTCACCGGGATAAATGATTGCTTGACGCATGGCGGCAGAATACCGGAGGGGCGGAAAAACTCAACCGGAAAGGAGCTCCGCCGTCGCGGGGCGTGCCTCCGGGTCTAACGGACTCACGCCCAACGACAGGCACCGGCGAGGTCAAGCGGGGAATACACAAACAGGCTGACCGCCGGTGCCTGTTCGCGGGAGCGCGAAACTGTGTGAAAACTCGAAACGCCTTTCGTAGGTCTCGCAAAATCTTTTGTAAGTGCCCCGTAAACCCAACCCAAATGTTGTCCGAAGGGAGTTTTCACACGGTCTCGCGCGTGGTTAGGCCGCGGTGTGTCGCTCGACGTGTGCCACCTCGTGGCGGTTCCGCGCCGTAACTCTCAGCGGGGTGTTCGGGAGCTGGTCGGGAGGAGCAACCAGCTCAAGGGGAATTTGGTCGAGCCACGAATCGTGGATGCTGACAAAGCCTTCGCCCGGCGGCTCGCTGGGATGGACGAACTCCACTTTGAGGAAGCCGGGGATGAACTGGCCGACTACGCGATAAATGCCTTGGCGGTGCGACTTATTGTGCGTGTAGCGGCCTGATGCCCCAAGCTCCGCGACGGCGGGAAAAAAGCAAGAACTCAGTGACAAACGCTAACCCGCTGTTCGCCGCAGCGCCTTGTCACGCCTTTCGGACTTCCTTGCAGATGTGCTCGAACCGTTCGAAGTACTGTTGCCGGAGGACTATTCTTGGGAGTGAGAAGGACTCACGGGTAAACTCCAACGAGAGGTCTGCGGCGATCTGGGTGGCTTCCTGCTGCCAGTTCGGGTGGAGAAAGTGCGCCTGACCGAGATCACCGGCGTTGCGCATGCCGTAATCCACAACCCAGAGACAGTAAACGAGTCGATCCCTGTGAGATAAAGCAGCTACACCACCGCTGGCCTTCTTGCGGATGACCTCGTCACCAGCGTCGATAATCCAGGACTCGTTTTCGGATGGTGCGCTCATAGACCTAACGCCCCCAAGCTAAGCGACGGCGAAAGCGACGCGCCCAAAAGGGGGCAACTGGAACCGCCGTTCTCTGCAGCGACAGGTTAGCACTCCACCCACGCTGCGCGCGGGGCAATGGGAAAAGGAACTGGCGTTTCACGGGTTTACCTCCGTGGTTCGAGCCGTTTTCATAAGTCGCTCTGCGTCAACGGTCTGAAATTCTAGTTCCTGAGGAGGCAACGGACCTCACCCTGCGCCCAAGGCGCGCCCGGACGCAAGACAAAAAGCGCGCCCGGCACTGGAAACTTGGAGCAGGGTCAGACCTGGGGAAGAGAGACGTGACTGGGAAGCCGCAAAGGACAGACCGGCCACAGCCGGGGGAATGACGGGCGCTGCCGGCTGGAAGCAAGACGCGACCCGCCAAAAGGTGCAGGAAACAGGCAAACCGGTCGAGCCATGAGGGACCCTCCGGCGAGACGCATCACCAACGCGGGCGGCCCGCCCCGCTGCCTAACGCCCCAAGCTCAGCGACGGCGACGGGTGACAGTGAATGGCAGGACGTACTCGTGCAAGCCACGAGCAAGCAACTCCGCTTCGATCTCGGCGGAATACACCCGCGATAGCTTGGCTGCCGTGGAACCTATGAGCGAGCCACCGCGCCTGATGCCGGTGGGAAGATGCAGCACGTCGATGGCACCAAACCCATCGGTGGTGCGGAGGTGGCTGATCTGAACTTGTTCTTGCTTCAACATGACGCGTGGTCGCCTAACGAATCCAAGCTGAGCGACGGAGGCTGGCGAGAAAAGGCAAGATAAACAGAAAAAAGCCGACCGCCAGCCTCCGTTCGCTGGAGCGCGTGGTTAGGCACGGCGGCGTGAACGGGAAGTCTTGCGGACTCGGCTGTCCTCGGAGAGCAGCGTGCAGCACTCCTCGGTGGTCGGGATGGTGCGCTCGGTGCGAATGGTATGCCAAGCCCCGCAGTTCGGGTCTGGACAGCCACAGGAAGTGACGGTGACCGGATGCTGCGACAAACCGCTACGCTTCTGAATAGCGATGGTGCGCTGCTCGCTCTTGATGGTGTCGATGATCGCACCGCGTCGGAGAAACTTGCCGGCCATGAGAGAGAATGTTCAGGAGTACCTAACGCCCCAAGCTCAGCGACGGCGATGAGGACGGGCCTAAAAGCCGTGGATCCTCCCCGCCGTTCGCTGCAGCGACTGGTTAGGCAGCGGACCTCACCTTGGAGGCAAGGCTCCCCCCAAAGCAAGACAAAAAGCGCGCCGCGCAAGGGAAACTTGGAGCATGGGGGGACCTGGGGAAGAGAAGCGTGCCTGCGAGGCTGTGGTGGACGGACAATCCCGCAGCCGGGGGAATGAAGGGCGCCGCCGGCTGGAAGCAAGACGTGCCCGGCCAGAGGATGCCGGGACCAGGACGACGGTCAAGCCACGGACGGCCCTCCGGCGAACGGCTCCACTACTCTGGGAGAGCCGCCCCGGTGCCTAACGAACTCAAGCTCAGCGACAGAGGCTGGCGAAAGCAAGCTCAGAGTACAGAAAAGACGTTCCCGCCAGCTGCTGTTCGCTGGAGCGCGTGGTTAGGCCACCGGCGGAACGTGCTTGAGGTCCTCGCGGGTGACGGCGAGTGCCTCGTCGGCGGTATAGAGCAAATCGTCGTCGGGGTAGTAGTAGAGACCCTCGGTAAGGTGGGCAAGCGCGCTGGCCGAACTGATGGCAGCAGCCATCTCGGTGAGGTCGCCGCCCCAACGGAAGGAAGCACATGCATCGCGGTCGCCGACACGGGCAGCGATGTGCGGGTAGGAAGATAGCAACTCGGCGGCAGGATCGAGGGAGAACTCGAACCCGGACTGACGGGTGCCGTAGGCGGCGGGAAGGAAACCGGTGTGCGTGCGAACGGGAAAAGCGGCGTCGAGGGTGACGGGAAAGCCACACTGCTGGATAGCGTCCTGCCAAGCGTCGCGCTCGGGCACCTGAGAACCGTGGAGGAAGATATGAAGTTCGACGGACATAGACGATGGACGAGGTGGCCTAACGCCCGCAAGCTCAGCGACGGCGAGGGGGAGCCGCCCAAGAAGCGGGCGACTAGAACCGCCGTTCGCTGCAGCGACTGGTTAGGCAACGGTGCCACCCTGCGCCCGAGGCACGCCCAAAGGCAAGGCAAAAAGCGCGCCAAGCTCTGAAAACGTGCGGCAACCTTGGACCAACCGCAGAGGGTGTGACCACGAAGCTGTAAGCAAGAGAACAACCCGCAGCCGGGGGAATGACAGGCGCTGCCGGCTGGAAGCAAGACGCGCCCGGCAAGAGGATGCGATGAACAGGGAAAGCGGTCGAGCCATGAAGGACCCTCCGGCGAGCGGCCCACCCGGGCGGGAGCCTCGCCCCGGTGCCTAACGGACTCAAGCTCAGCGACGGCTCATGGCGATGCAAGACGTGGAGTGCAGAAAAAGGCCGACCGCCATGAGCCGTTCGCTGGAGCGCGTGGTTAGGCCGCACGGGTGAGTTCGGCGAGCTTGTGATCAAACATGGCAACGAAATCCGGCGCACCTACCCAGCGGCGATGGTCGAAGCAGCCGAAGTACATACGGAGATCATCCACGCTGGAACGAGGCCAAGCAATGAGCATCTCTGGGATCGGGTGGATAGCGTCGGTGAGGTGATAAACCTGCTTGGCGGCCTCGGCAGACGGCTGGCCGGTGAGATTGCGGGCGTAAACCAAGGCGCGATACAGAGTGAATAAAGCGGCCTCAAGCACAGGTTCCGGCGGCGTGGTCATCAGAGTGGGCGAGTGCGGCCTAACGGATCCAAGCTCAGCGACAGAGGCTGGCGAAGAAGAACATAACTACGGAACCAGCCCTGCCGCCAGCCTCTGTTCGCTGGAGCGCGTTGTTAGGCCTGGAGACTATCCATTCAGAAGGGGCTGACCCGGAAGCTGAGTCATGCCCTGCCAACTGCCGTTGGCGAGGCGAATATCGTGCCAGTAAATTCCGTTCACGTCTCTGACGACAACATGCAAGGCGTTGCCAGCGGAAGCGCATGACGCCGCTTCGTACGCGTGGCCGTCCGGTGGGACAATCGCCCCCACGGAGTCCAGTCGCCATTCATGTGGCGCATGCGGTGGAGTAACTTGCCTTCGCGAATAGTGGTGACATGGAGTTCCATGCCGACGCCAGCGGTTGATATGCTCATATGTGTGGGATAGTGATTTCGAGGCCTAACAGGGTAGTATGCGTCGATTTTGAGGTTTTGCGCGGGCAATCTCCTCCGTTGAGGGCGCATAAAACTTCATTTTTGACGTAATCACCAGCAAATACTGCATTAATGAAGGATAGCGCGGACGCTTCTCCTCTTGGCCTCCCGGCAATTACCCCATTTTTGAAGGTTTGCGCGCTTTTCTGCCCCGTCGCCGTCGCCGCCACCCAAACGACGTGGGCCGCGTCGCGTCGGGGGTTCGGTCAACCTTTCTTGACCACTCCAAGCGGCCCCGGGCACTTGCCGGAGGTGTCACGGGCGGGCGAAACCCTCCGCCCACCAGCTCTCCCAAGGTGAACCTTGCGTAAACCCGTCAGGAAATGTGGACCGCCCCCCAAATCCTTCCTTCCCGAGACTACCCCCGGATCCCAGCGTTTCTACAAAGCGGACCCCCGGTCAATACCAGATGCCTTCGACTTCACGATGCGCGCCGGGGTGCCCGAGTTCCTGGAAGAGTCGCAGGGCCACGTCGCCGGGGTGGATCGCGCGCAGCCCGCCGGGGAAAACCTTGCGCCGCTGAAAGACCCCCTTCGCGGGACCCTCCTTGATCCAAGGACAACCCACCAGAAACCAGTCCGGACCCGACGCGCGCACGATGGCGATGGCGCCGTCGTGGTCACGGATGGCATGTCCAACCGGCGTCCGCCTCAGAACGAAGGTGGCGATTTGGCCCAACACCGTCTGGTCCATCTCCGCCGTGCCGGTGATGCCCAGGTAGCGGGTGAAGCCGTGCTTCCTGGCGAGAGGCACCAGCGCCGCCGCCGTGTTTGTCACCAGCGTCGAGGGCTTCAGTGGATCCGCTCCGACCACGTTCACAACGGCATCCCAGTCTCCGCCCGAGAAGGCGGCGGTCAGGCTGGCACCATTGCGCACGTCGCCTTTCACGACCGAAAGCAGCGGACTGGTGGCGCTCACCCGCGCCGGGTCCCGCGCAACGGCGGTGACATGATAACCCGCGCCAAGCGCGTGTTCCACGAAAGCTTGTCCCACTCGGCCAGTCGCGCCAAATACAATCACTTTCATCGCGTAATCCCTCTGTAATCGGCAAGCGCACCGCAAGACCGGGGTCGATTTACCGCCGGAGCCTGGTTTTTGACAGGATGAACAGGAAAGACAGGATGGGGATGGGAGGCGCCACCCCGCCCACTTTTTCCTGTCTCCCTCTTTCCCCCATCCCGTCCCTCCTGTTCATCCTGTCAAAGAACGCAGCCTCTGGTTTCAACCCCCGGCTTGCGGCGACGTGTACTCGGGAGCCGTGCCGTGTCCAAGTTCGTGGCCTTGAGGAAATCCGCTCCTCGCCGATCGGCGGGGCGAAGTGCCCGCGCCGAACTATCCGCTCGTTTATCGACGATTCCCGGATAAATTCAGGTGAAACAAGCACTGGTGGAGTCCCGCCGTGTTTTGCCCGCGATCATGGCGGGGGATGACGACCGTCCACCTCGCGCGTCGCTGAGTATGCCTTGAAATCACCTCCCCGAGCCTACGGTCCGCCGAATTGGTATCGCCCTGCCTCCTCCCATGCGCCCACCCTCCCCCACGGCTGTTTGCCGCCTGATTTGTTTCGCCTGCGCGCTCGCGCCCGTGACGATTTTAGCCGCCGAGGCGATTCAACCGACGCCAGACCCCGGGCACGTCGCGGTCTTCACGTCGCCGCCCGGCCGCGTGCCGACGCGGGGAATGCCCGACGGGCCGTTGCTGGGCAACGGGGATGTCGGCGTCGTGCTCGCGGGGCCGCCCGAGGCGCAGACGTTTTCCATCGGTAAAAACGACTTCTGGAAGCGTGCGCCGGGCGATTCCAAGGTGACGGCGGTGGCGTGCGCGACTTTGCTGGTGCCAGCCTTGCGCGGCGCGACCTACCGGCAGGAACAAGACCCGGCCCGCGCGGAAACGCGCGGCACGTTCACCAAGGCCGGCCTGACGATTCACACCCGCTCGTGGGTCCAGGCCGGCGAAAACCTCCTGCTGACGGAAGTGCGCTCCGAGGGGAGCGAAGCGGTGCCCGCGGTTGTTCGCCTGTATTCGGACGAGCAGGGAGTCGGGCCGTCGCAGGTCAACGACAGCGACCGGCCGGCCAGCGTCGGTTGTGAAATGGTGGGCGCCGGGCGCCGGTTTTTCGACGGCGAACTGGCGGACGTGGTGATCACCGACCAGGTTCTGAGCGGCGCGCCCGCCGGGCAGCCCACGAGCGTGGAACACTTTGACGGGAAGACCACGCGGCGCGAGGTGGCCGCGCCCGGCATGGCCGGATCGGTCAGCGTGGCGGCCTGGGTCAAGGTTGGCGCCTTGAGCAAGGATTCCAACTATATTGTCAGCAAGGGCAAATGGACCCAGAGTTACAGCCTCGGCTTGTGGAACGGCCGACTGCGTTGGGCGGTCGGCGGAATGGAGTTGGACCTGGACCAACCGCTCGAACCGGGCCGGTGGACCTATGTCGCCGGGACGTTTGACGGGAAGCGAACGTGTTTGTACGTGGACGGCGCTTTGAAAGCCAGCCGCGGGGACGGCGGCGGGGAAGTGCCGGACAGCTTTGTTCGCGGGGCGGACGCCGGTTCGGCGGAGGGCCGGAAAGTATCGGTGGCAACGCGTGTGATCGGCGCCACGCGGTCGAGCTTTATCTTGAAGCCGGGTGAGCCTGTCACGGTGGCGACGGCGATCCTGAGCGATCTGGACGCCAGGGATTTCCAGGTGGCGGCGAAGCGCCGGGTGGACGGCTTGCAGCCGGGCGACATCGAGAAACTTTCCGCGCTGCACCAGGCATGGTGGCGGGAGTTCTGGTCGCGCTCGTTCATCGAAATTCCCGACAAGGTGATCGAGCGGCACTGGTACGCCGCCCAGTACATCATGGCCTCGTGCAGCCGCCCCGGCAAAGTAGCCCCCGGCCTGTGGGGGAACTGGATCACCACGGACCGGCCCATGTGGAACGGCGACTACCATCTCAACTATAATTTCGAGGCGCCCTACTACTGCGTCTATGCCGCCAACCACCCGGAAACTTCGCTGCCTTATTACGACACGCTGAACCAGTCCGTTGCCGCCGGTGAAGCCAACGCGGCGCGGCACGGCTGGAAGGGAGTTCATTTTCCGGCTTCCATCGGACCCTGGGGGATGCGTCCCGAAGGCGACGACAGCGACTACGGCCAGCGTTCCAACGCCGCGTACGCCGCGCTGAACTTCATTTGGTACTACCAGTACACCCGGGACAAAAACTGGCTCAAAACCGCCGGCTACCCCTTTCTGCGTGAAGTGGAAAAGTTCTGGACGGATTACCTCAAGTTGGAAAACGGTCGCTACGTTATCTACAATGATTCGATCCATGAAGGGTCCGGCCCCGATTTCAATTCGATCCTGTCGCTCGGCCTCGTCCGCACGCTCTACAAGAACCTGCTGGTGATGAGCGCGGACCTCGGCGTGGACGAATCCCTGCGTCCGCGCTGGAAAGACATCCTCGCCCGGATCAGCGATTGGCCGCTGCAGGAACGGGAGGGCAAAACCGTCTTCCGCTACACCGAAAGAGGCATGGCTTGGAACAACGGAAACACCCTGGGCATCCAGCACATCTTCCCCGCCGGCGCCATCGGCCTGGACAGTGGCCCGGGGGAACTTGAAACCAGCCGCAACATGCTCGACGCGATGGCCCGGTGGGACGATCAAAACGGGGCGTGCTCCTGGTACACCGCCTGCGCTCGGGTCGGTTATCCGCCGGAGGTCATCCTCCGGCATCTCCGCAAACTCTACGACCGTTCCTCGATGCCGAACGGCTTGCTCAATTTTGGGGCCGGCGGCATTGAAAACGTGTCGCCTTCGCTTGCCGTGACTGAAATGCTCCTCCAAAGCCACGAGGGCGTGCTGCGTTTCTTTCCTTGCTGGCCCAGGGGACTCGATGCCCGTTTTGGTTCGCTTCGCGCCGTCGGCGCGTTCCTGGTTTCCGCCGAGCTCACCTCCGGCAACGTCACCGGCGTGAACATCACGAGCGAAAAAGGTGGCGACTGCGTCGTCGTCAACCCGTGGCCTGAAAAACCCGTGCGCGTCCTGCGCAACGGCAAAGCCGCGGGTTCCGAACGCGGGGCACGCTTTACTCTCCCTACCGTTCCTGGTGACACCGTCGAACTCGCGCCGGAATGAGACGGCAACCTGCTTTTCTCCTGGCGCGCCTTCCCGTAAGTGACGTGCCTGTGGACGTTCCCCCGGATCCACCCGGAGGCGGAGCCGCTTTGCCTTGAATATTTTACGCCGCAACGCGGGCGGGGAGGGGATGTGGGTTGTGGGTTGTGGGTTGTGGGGGAGGGGATGTGAGGAAGGATGTGGGATGTGGGTGCGGGTGGATTCCCAGCCACGGAGTGGCGTTACTTGAATAGCCGTGGTCGAGTCCGCGAGGCCACGGAAAATCATAAATCGGGTGTGGAACACGGATTCAATCGGACCGAATGCGTCGATATAGAGTTGTTCCCGAAGTTCGCGGTTTGGATCGGAGGGTTCCGGCGGGGGGGACTTTCGTTTCAGAAACCGGTCAAAGAGTGGCATGGCTTTGTGGGAAACGCGCGAAGCGGCCTAACGAGAACAAGACCGGCCGCGCGGCCGGCGGCGGGCATGGCCGCGGGTTGAGGGTGGAAGCCGCGCGGAGCGGGGGGACGCCGCGGCCGGCGGTTGGCCGAGTCGCATGGTTGGACGTCATGGCACGTGCTGCACCACGCGAAGAAAGGGAAGCAACGCGAAGAAAGCCCCCACGAGCCCAACGGTGGCCAGCACCGTGGTGGCCATTCCCATCCGACGCGAATGCAGCCAGCCGCTAAGCCCGAAGCTCGCAAACAGAAAAGCGATACCCGCGAGGAAAAACATCGAAAGTGTAAGAATCCGCTCCTCGGGCAGAGCC
The DNA here is from genome assembly GCA_963795895.1 of uncultured bacterium. Classification (GTDB taxonomy): domain Bacteria; phylum Verrucomicrobiota; class Verrucomicrobiia; order Chthoniobacterales; family SZAS-18; genus CAWCJJ01. The sequence goes on along the minus strand of CAWCJJ010000024.1, from coordinate 277,114 downwards.
AACGATAACCTTGACTCGCTCGTCGGCAAACTGGCCGCCCTGGCCGCCGCGAAGGTCATCCCGAGGGTCACCGGCAAAAATGCCACCGAAGCGGCGACCGCCATGAAAGCCGCCCAACTCCCGGTGCGATGTCCCCGGGAAGCCACCAGCAGCGTGCCGTAGAAGGTGAAGGCAAATCCCGCGAGCACGGAACTCACGAAGGCAAACTGGCGGTAATATTCGGCCATAACGAATGGTGGACGTCCAAAGCCCCACGCTCAGTGACGGCGGCAGAAAAGCAAGCTCGACCGACCGACAGAAAGGACGCGACGGCCAGCCTCTGTTCGCCGGAGCGCCTTGTTGGCACTCCAACCACGCCGCGCGCGGGGCAATAGGGAAAGGAACTGGCGTTTCACGGGTTTGCTTGCGCGCGGGGCCGTTTTCACAAGCCATTCTGCGTCAACGGTCCGATTATGCCCCCCTTTCCCCGGGGACCCTGTGACGCAGGAGCAGAAAAGGCCGTTCCACGGCGAAGAAAAGCCCCGAACCCAGAGCAAGGATCAGCCCGTAGGCCAGCAGCAACGCCCAACCGGAGGTCAGAGGCAAGTGCCAGCTCGCACAAAGCTCCCTGGCTAGGTGGATGACCAGTTTGCTGGCCAGATAGACGCTGTAGGCCACGCTGGCCAAGAACGCCGCGCCCGGCACCCGCAATTGGCGAAAGGGTAAACGGGGACTGAGGGCGCAGAGCAGCAGCGTCGCCATGCCAAAGGCGGTCAAGGGAAAGCGCCAAACACAATCCGCCACCGATATGTCACGGTCGTATAGCCACAGGGCGACGGTAAGAGCCGCCAACCCCGGCAGCCATAACCAGCGGGCGGCGTCCATGAGCCAATCCCACCACGCCGCCCGATAGCGCTCGGTGGCCGCCGCGGCGACCCCGAGGATGAGCGGATCAAGTCGCGTCCAGGTCGGATAGTAAACCCACTTCACAAAAACAGGGGCGGGAGAATCGACAAGCCGAAGATGCCACGCCAGGAAAGCCCGCAACGCCAAGCCGCCCGCCAACACCAGCCCGGGCGCGAAAAAGCTCCGCCGGGGCCAACGGGTAAGAAGCGCCAGGACGGGGGGCAAAAGCAGGTAGAACTGGTCCTCCACAGCCAGGGACCAAGCGTGGGAGAAGGCGGTACCCACCCGCAGATCGATGTTCTGCACGGAGAGGAGGAACTTCCAGAGCGGGGAGATATTGGGAAATTCCCGCCGGCCAGGCCAGATAAAGTAGATGGCGACGACCACCAGGTAGGCCGGCAGGATGCGCAAGGCTCGTCGCAGGTAGAAGCGGCGATAGTCCAACGACCGCCCCCGGGCCAGGGTGGCCAGCAGCGGCGCGCCGATGAGGTAACCGCTCAGAACAAAGAAGAGATCGACTCCAACCAGGCCAAAGCGGTGGAGGTCGCCAGGCAAGGCAAAGCCGAAGATACCCGCGTGGTAAACAATGACCAGGAGCAAGGCGAGGGCGCGCAACAAGTCCAAACCGGCCTGCCGCTCGCGGGTCTGGAAGCGGGGGTCAAGTGGCGTGGTGGGCGGGTCAATGCTCATCGGGTCCGGCCTAACGCCCCAAGCTCAGCGACGGCGCGGGGGATGTAACCAAAAACAGGTGACTCCACCCACGCTGCGCGCGGGGAAATGGGAGAAGGAGCGGAAGTTTCAAGGGTTTACTTTCGCGGGGGGACCTTTTCATTAGTCGCTCTGCGTCAACTGTCCGAAATTCTAGTTCCCGAGGAGGTGCTGGAAGCCTCCATCGAAGTGGGTTCGAGGCTGCGCCGCTGCCGCCGACGGAGCCTAAAGGCAGCGATTGCGGTGAAGAAACCCGCGCGCCACAATAAGTCCGCTACATGCTGCCGGAAGGAGTACTCTTGGTGAAAGCCTGTGATGCAATCCAACAACGCGAAAACGGCAAACAACTGGCCAAGTAAACTCACAGCAGAATACAAGGGATATTGATCCCAAGCGCGTTTCTGAAACTCTTGATAAGCTTTCCAGGATGATTTTTTCATGACGGGTGGTTGCGCCTAACAGACCCAAGCTTAGCGACAGAGGCGGGCGACACAAGACGTGGATTGCAAGATAAATCCGACCGCCAGCCTCTGTTCGCTGGAGCGCGAGACTGTGTGAAAACTCCCCGCAGACAACATTTGGGTTAGGTTTATGAGGCACTTACAAAAGTTTTTGTGAGACTTACGGAAGGCATTTCGAGTTTTCACACAGTCTCGCGCGTTGTTAGGCTCATGGGTTGAGTCAGTGGGCTGGAGCCAAATACTTGCCGGGTTGAATAGCTCCTCTATTCAATACTTTCAGATCGGTGGAAACCTGCCCGTCGTCAGATCATAAACACAACGCCAGTTATTGATCCATAATGGCTCGCCAGTCTGGCCTTTGCTGAGGCGTAACAGCAAAGATTTGGAATCGTCTGACCATAACATCGACTCCACAAAGCACGCTCCCTCCGGGAGCATGTGTTCGCCGATCTGTTTGGGATACTTGTTGTAGTGGAGAAAGAACTCGATGGCCTTTTTGCGGATGTTTGCGTCTTTGACCTCGGTGAACTTCAAACCTGCTTCTTGTTTGAACAGACGCGGATTGCACTCGCCCCGGAAAGGCCGGTCGTTGATGACAATCCACTTGCCGTTTGGCGAAAGGTTGGCATCCGCCTCTCGGTCGTACTCGAAGAGCAACTCTTTTGCGAGGGTCGGCCAGTGAACTTAAAACGATCTTGAAGAACTTTCTGAAAAACTTGCTCTCGTCGGGCTTGCTATAAACCTCAATAACCGTGTCGATGTGCGGCCCTCCAAAGAACTCGGCTTGCTCATCCGGCTTTGTCCGCCCGACAAGCTCGTAGCCTGGGCCGGGCTCAGCCGCTAGACATGAACCCGCGAAGAGGCAGAGAAAAAGGATAACGATCTTGGTCATGGCGGATGATAGGCCTTACACCCCAAGTTCAGCGACAGAGGCTGGCGAAGTCAAGCGCCGAACACGGAGAAAGCCCGATTTAGGTGCTGGCGGGTGGTCGGGGATGATCGCAGAGGCGGGCACAGGTAGGCGCGGCTTTGATGCGAGCGAGGATGTCGGGATCACTGCCCGCGTAGCGAATGGCTTGGCAGCAGGAGTGAGTCAGAGCCTCGATGGCTTGGATGACCTCGGCAGGCGTCGCAGGCTGCCGCGCCACTATGGAAATGATCAGACGCTATCCGGGGCGCTTCCAGTCGATCACATCAGACAATCGGACGGAGTTCCACGGCTACAAGGATATCGAAGCGGCCACGGGGGTGATCTTCTATTTTGCCACGCCGCACCACTCCTGGGAGCGAGGCACCAACGAGAACACCAACGGGCTGATCCGCCAGTACCTGCCCAAACGCCAGAGCATGAAAAAGCTGCGGCAAAAACAGTGTGACGCCATCGCCGAGACCCTCAATGAGAGACCAAGGAAAAGATATGATTACAAAACACCGAATCAGTGCTTCAATGGAAATTAGCTATTGTTGCACTTCAAAGTTGATGTCACGCGGCGGTGGAAGGATATAACGCTCTGCCGGGCGAACACCAGCCTACAATGAAGTCGAGAGTATCGACAAGCGCATCGTAACGCGACTCATCGGGATCGGTCTGGTGACGGGCAGCAAACGACTCGAAGAGAGCTTGAAGATCAGGCTGCGCCATCCCGGCGTCGCGCCACTCAGTGGCAAGCTGAAAGAGCGTCGGGAACGGCTCGGGTGAGGCAAGTGCCTGCTCGACGCGGGACTCTGGAGATACCGGAGACATGGGAAAAGCGTAGCCGCCTAACGAATCCAGGCTCAGCGACGGCTCATGGCGAGGACGGACGTGGAATACAGGAAAAGGCTCACCGCCATGAGCCGTTCGCTGGAGCGCGTGGTTAGGCTGGTGGCACGAGAATCAGATGAGAGTGCAAGGACCGCCAAACGTGGCTTGGCACCACGCGACGAGGGCAGACAAAGCGGCCTGCTCAGTTGCACCATGCTCGGTGTGAAGCTTGAACTCCATGGAACCCAAGTCGGAGGGGTCGTCGAGTTTGCCCGGATGACGGATGAAATAAAGAACGCTTGCCACGTAGGTGCTGCCGTCGGGAAGCTGGTTTTAAAACACCTGGAACGTGCCTCGCGGAGTTGTGATGGTCTGTTGGGTTGTCATAGACGTGGATTTTGGTGGCCTAACGTGCTCCAGGCTCAGCGACGCCCGCGCCAGCGGGCTTCGCCTGAGTGCGTTGTCAGGCATCAGTCGCCTGACTCTGCAACCGCTTTTATATTGGCATTGTTCAGATCGCAATTTGTGGTGCGGTTCGCTGGAATCACAAGCTTCTGGTACCAAAATCCAACCGCTTGAGGAGTGTTCACCGTCGTTTCGGTAATACTCGCCCAGGCTGTATATTTGGAATTCGTATTTACCAGCGAGGTCCGGAGTGCATTGTAATGGGGTGCGCCGTGCAGGTTTTCGTCTTCCTTGATTTCGAGGTCATTCCGGCGGCGATATCCCACATTGTCTCGTGAAGAGCGACCTGAAAGTCGACACTATGGTCAGCCGTCAATGATTTTTTGAGCTCTGCCCCATTCGGGCTGGCAACGCTCGGCGTAAGGAGGTACACGCGTGACGCGCTCAGAACAACGGTCGCGCCCGATCTCACACGATAAAATATCGATCCCGAAAGCACGGTATCTGGCAACGGAGGGGAGGTTGGCAACGGAGAAGCGGAAGGAGACGCCATCTGCTGCGCCTTCATCTCCGCCACCTCTCGACGTAGTTTCTCGACTTCTGCGGAATCTTGGCTCCGTGGCTTGTCACAACCTGAAGATGACGTCCCGACACAGAAAAGCGCAAACAGGAGGAGAATTTGTTGCCTCGCTGTGTGTGTTGAAATATTCATTGGGTGAGATCAGCGTCGTGTCTTGTTGCCTAACGCCCCAAGCTCAGCGACGGCGCGACCGAGCCGCCCAAAAGCGGGCGACTTGAACCGCCGTTCGCTGCAGCGACTGGTTAGGCAACGCGCGTACCCTGCGCGCAAAGCACTCGCAAAGGCAAGACAAAAAGCGCGCCGGGCACGGAAAATCTGTGGCCACGCTGGACCAGGGGGAAAAGGCGCGACTACGAAGCCGTGTGGGACAGACCGCCCGCAGCCGGGGGAATGAGGGCCATGCCAGCTGGAAGGACGATGTGCCCGCCCAAAGGATGTTGGGAACGCGAGGGGCCGGTCGAGCCACAAGCGGCCGTCCGGCGAGCGGCCCCACAACCTCGCGGTGAGCCGCCCCGGTGCCTAACGTCCCAAGCTCAGCGACGGCGCGGAGGAGCCGCCCAAAAGCGGGCGACTTGAACCGCCGTTCGCTGCAGCGACTGGTTAGGCAACGGACCTCACCCTGCGCGCAAGACCTCCACCCAAAGCAAGACAAAAAGCGCCCCGGGCACAGAAAACCCGCAACCACGCTGGACCCGGGCGAGAAAGGCGCGACTCCGAAGCCGGGGAGGACCAACGCCACCCGCAGCCGGGGGAATGGCGGGCGCTGCCGGCTGGAAGGACAACGCGCCAGCCCAACGGACACGGAGAACGAATATCAGGGGACGGCGTGGTGGACTGGAGGGAGCACCGCTACAAACAGGAGGAGAAGCGGCGCACCAAAGAGAACCGCCAAAGCGGTGTAGCCGACGCGCGCCTGCTCCCAGCCCCGCGCGTGGACGGCGGCGACCAGAAGAACGGCGGCCAGCACCCCAAGACAGAGCGCAAGGAAGGCTCCCCCAAAGGCAAGCGCGGGCTCGAAGGGAAAGCCCTGCGCAACCGCGATGAGAGGCAGCACCGCGAACGCGAGCAGTTCGAGAAAGATGCCTGCCCCCAGCATGAAGTTGGCTTCGGTTCCAGTCGTCCCTGTGAAGCGTGGCATAAAGGGGTGGGCAAGCCGCCTAACGAACTCAAGCTCAGCGACAGAGGCTGGCGAGGTCAAGCATGGCATACGGAGAAAGCTCGACCGCCAGCCTCTGTTCGCTGGAGCGCGTGGTTAGGCTGGGCGTCACTGGACGGAGACATCGTGCTGAAGGGGCGAAGTGAGAGGTGTCGGCTGCCCGTGTTGAGCGCGATAAATCGAATCCGAGCAAGTACTCCAAAAGTAGAACTTCTTGTCTTTGGTGACGATCACCCCGGACTGCCAAACGCGCTTTGCTCCTGCCGCGATGGTCATCTCTGGCGGGTTTCAGCTGCGGATAGAGCGCGAGAAAGGAAGCCTCGTTGAAATAGGCGGGAAGACCCGCTGCCTGCGGGTGAAATCCTACGGCGAAAATCTCCGCTCAACTCGGCAACGGTTCCGCGTGGCAGGGCTAAAACGTCGTGGGCGTGAAGGGCACGAAGGCAAGTAGTAAGCAGAGCAGCACAAGGATGATAGCCTCATGGGTAGAAGCGGTTCAGGAGAGCCTAACGGACTCAAGCCAGCGACGAGGCTGGCGAAAAAGAAGTGGAATTCAAGGAAAAACGCTACCGCCAGCCTCTGTTCGCTGGAGCGCGTTGTTAGGCGGCGGCTAGTCGGCGATAACCTCGATGCCACAGGAACGCTGCTGGGCAAGAAGGCACAAACTCAGCAGAGACTCGACAAGGCGGAGAAGCTCGGGCTGCCCTGCGAACGAAGAAAGAACGGCTGTGAAAACTCGGAGGAGAGCGCGCCGACCTCCCCGGCCTTGAAGCTGGTGTCAGCGTAGAAGTCGCCAAGACGCCCGAGCAAAGAATCTGGCGGAAGCGAGGCTGCTGCTGCCAGGAATCGTTCGTGCTGCGGGACGGAAACCGGAACGGTCTCGGCAGGGTAGCCGTCGGGCGTGAGCAGACAAAAATCGAGTGGCATGACTTCGGAGTGCGCGTAGCCGCCTAACGACCCAAGCTCAGCGACGGCGGGAGAAAAGCAAGAACTCAGGGGCAGACGCTACCCCGCCGTTCGCTGCAGCGACTGGTTAGACTTTGGGTAGGTGTTGTTGGAATCCTTCGAGTGCCTTGGTGACAACACGGGTGACCGTCTTGCTGGCAATTTCTGGGATCATCGGAAAGGAAGCAATGGCTTTTTGGGTGAGCGCCAGTAACTGCTCACGTAATTCAGGGTGTCGCTGCCAGAAACGTTTGTCGGAGCGAAGCACGCTGACCAGCAAGTCACCTGGGTAGAAGTCCCCCTCGGTGAGGGCATCTTCGTGCAAGCGTTCGAGAGCAAGCGGCACCAAGTACTCCAAGCCGAAATCCTGGCCGATCATGATACGCAGGTTCCCGGGGGTGAAGTTCCGCAACGGCACGCGGTGCAGGCGATGGCATTCGGTGACAAGGCCCGACTCATAAGTAGGCTCACCCCAATCTTGACCGTCGAGCTGCTGAAGTGACTTGTAGCGGTCAATTTGGCGCATGATCAGGAGAAGCCTAACCCCCCAAGCTCAGTGACGGCGCGACCGAGCCGCCCAAAAGCGGGCGACTAGAACCGCCGTTCGCTGCAGCGACTGGTTAGGCAACGCGCTCACCTTGGAAGCAAAGCGCTCCCCAGCGCAAGGCAAAAAGCGCCCCGCATACCGAGAAGCGTAAAACGGCGGCCGGACCCGGGGAAGAAAGACGCGACCGCGAAGCCGCCAAAGAAGGACGACCCGCAGCCGGGGGAATGAGGGGCGCTGCCGACTGGAAGGATGACGCGCCCGGCCAGAGGATGCGGGGACCACGCAAGCCGGTCGAGCCACGGACGGCCCTCCGGCGAGCGGCCCCACCGACGCGGGGGAGCGTGCCCCGGCGCCTAACAGGGTATTAGGCAGCGGGACTACCAGACACCGCGCGCCCGCCAGATGGCCGGGGCAAGGACAGCGGCAAAAAGCACCACCGGCAGGTAGCCAACGCGCACAAGGCCGAGGTCCAGCGACGAGGGAGCGAGCGGACGCCGCCAGATCAGGATCAGCACGCCCGACCAGAATGCCAACAGGGCGATGCCGCAAATCTGTGCGACCTGGCCGGAGTCGAGGAGCAGTCCGATGAAGACGCCAGACGGCTTGCAAGGCCAGCGCCTCGAAGATGGCGCGCCGGTAAGCGGCTCAATCGGGAAGAGAATAGCTCATGACACGTAGCCGCCTAACGCCCCAAGCTCAGCGACGGCGAGGGGGATCTGCCTAAAAACAGGCGACTAGCAACCGCCGTTCGCTGCAGCGACTGGTTAGGCAACGGAGGTTACCCTGCGCGTAAGGCACGCCCGGAGGCAAGACAAAAAGCGCGCCCAACCCGGAAAACCTGCGGCAACGGCGCTGGACCAACGAGGCAGAAGGCATGACCACGAAGCTGTGGCCAGAGACGCCGCCCACAGCCGGGGGAATGACGGGCGCTGCCGGCTGGAAGGGCGACGTGCCCGGTCAGTGGATGCGCCGGGCAGCGGGCAAGCCGGTCGAGCCACGAGACGACCCTCCGGCGAGCGGCTCCTACCGAACGCGGGAGACTCGCCCCGGTGCCTAACAGGGTAGTATCCGTCACTTCTGAGGCTTTGCGCGGGTAATCCCCTCCGTGATGGGCGCACAAAGCTTCATTTCTGCGGTAAACACAAGCAAATACCGCGTTTGTGACCGATAGCGCGGACGCCTGCCATCTACAGCCGCCTGAAATTACGTCGGTTTTGACGTTTTACGCGGCTCTCCTCCCCGCGCTCGCGCCCCCCCTTGAAATTCCTCGGGCGGGGGGTGCCGATGGTTGCGGAAGCTTGCGCACGGGGCGCGCCGGGGTGCCGCCGCCGCGCCCATCCACCATCCGCCCGCTCCGGCGAGCGGCAACGCCACCCTGCCGCGCGTCCGCCGCGTCCGGGCACCGTCGGATCAGGACAGGATACACGCCGCCGCTACGGTCTGACTTTGGCCGCCGCCAGCATCCGGTTAAATTCCACTGGATCGTTGGCGGGCGGACCACTCAACCAGAGTTCTTGAAGCGGTTGCGGCCAGCCACGCAGGGGCAGGATGCAGCACCACTCGGTCCGCTCCGGAAAGACGAGAATCGGCAGCAGTCGATCATGCAAATATCCGCCCGGCAAACGCGTGCGGTGAACACACAGGTTGGCGAGGTAGGCTTCCCCGTACGCACCCACCTCCTCGGGCAAGCGCAGGCGGGCGAAAGCGGAACGATCATCGCGCATGGCGGCGGCGACCGACTCCGTGCCCGGTGGCGGGGTCAGGCGGTTTGCCCGAAGCTCGTTGACCGCCCAGGCCAGTTCGAAGATGGAGTCCGGCTCCCGCGCGTCAAGGGAGTACACCACGCTGCCATGGTGCGTCCGGTGACCGGGAACATAGGCGGGCAGGTAAGCGCGACTGACGAGGCCCCAAACCACCCGCCCGCGAAAGAGGAGCGCCTTTTTCGCCTTGGGTGGCGTGCCCCGGTCTTTCCTGATGTCGGCGATTTGCCAATGCAAGGGCAGAAGGGTCAGCCGCGGCCGCGCGCGTTCCCATTGAGCGCGCGCCGCCGCGAGCAGGGGCTGCATGTGTCCCGCCCATTTCGCGGAGAGCTTGGCCGGAGAATAATCACCCATCGGATGAGCCACCGGGAGCAGAAACAATGCCGGTTCATGACGGTGCGCCGAGGGGACGGTGAACAGGTGGGATCGCCCGGGTGTCAACCCGCGCGTGCCGAACCCGGGGCGCCAAAGATGAACAGCGGCAGGGGGCGGTCAACCCGCCTTGAGGACTCTCGAGACAAACGTGTCCCCCCGGAGAGGTCGCGGGGGCCACGCGTCAAAATCTTGATCTTGATCGACGCCCTAAAATCGCGCTTGCCGCCGGGCGGGAAATCCGGGTAGAAAGGTTGCCGTCCAGTCTCCCGGGTCACTTTCTTGAAGCCTTCAATCCATGAATCACTCTTCCCCGCTTCCCCGCCTCGCCCTCGCCGCGGGCGTCACTCTCGGGCTGCTGCTGCTCGCCCGACCGGACCCGCTTTGCGCCCAGAACCTCTACGTGGCGAACTTTGGTAACAACAACATTGAGCGCATCACCCCGGACGGGGCGGCCTCGGTGTTCGCCAGCTCCGGGCTGAACGGTCCCACCGGCCTGGCCTTCGACGGGGCGGGCAACCTGTACGGGGCGAACTCTGGCGACAACACCATCGAGCGCATCACCCCGGACGGGGCGGCCTCGGTGTTCGCCAGCACCGGGCTGGACGTTCCCGCCGGCCTAGCCTTCGACGGGGCGGGCAACCTCTACGTGGCGAACTCTGGCGACAACACCATCGAGCGCATCACCCCGGGTGGGATGGCCTCGGTGTTCGCCAGCTCCGGGCTGTCCTCTCCCACCGGCCTAGCCTTCGACGCGGCGGGCAACCTGTTGGTGGCGAACTTTGGCAACAACACCATCGAGAAGTTCACCCCGGCGGGGCGGCCTCCCAGTTCGCCAGCTCCGGGCTGTGCCTCTCCCTCCGGCCTAGCCTTCGACGGGGCGGGTAACCTCTTACGTGGCGAACTTTGGCAACCGCACCATCGAGCGCTTCACCCCGGGCGGGGCGGCCTCCGATGTTCGCCAGCTCCGGCCTTCCCGGCCCATCGGCCTGGCCTTCGACGGGGCGGGCAACCTCTACGTGGCGAACTCTGGCGACAGCACCATCGAGCGCTTCACCGCGGGCGGGGCGGCCTCGGTGTTCGCCAGTGGCTCCGGGCTGAGCGGCCCGTTCTTCCTGGCCTTCGAGGTGCCCGAGCCGTCCACCTGGGCGCTGCTGGGCGTCGGGGCCGGCGCGCTGGGGTGGACCGTGCGCCGTCAACGCCCTCCGGGTTCCCGCGCCGGCGGAGGCAGGCTGCGGGCGGGCTAGGAAGCGAGGGCGATGGAGCCGTAGCGTTCGCGCGCGTATTTTCCTAATTTTAATCCAAATCATCCTTTACTTCAATAACAAATCTATCTAACAACTCTTACTTTTAAATACCCACCAAATTATACAACAATCCTTCATCAACATATCCAATATTATTTACAAAATACTCATACATAAATACCACCATAATCACTTCAAAATCTCCATATCTTAACATAAGTTACTAAAGTTCATAAATCAATTCTAAAACTTACATAATAAATTCAATTTATCTATCTTTAATTCACTATTATCACTTTTTACTATATACCTACATCCATACCGAAACACCGTTCACCGTTCTTTATTCATTATCAAGATTAAACTTAATCATAATATTTCTACGAACTTTTACTTCTACCAAAGCGCGCCTTAGTTCATCCATCGAAATCTTTACCAAAAAACCTTCTTCCAATGAAACTCTACCATATCTTATTCTCGCTCGTGAAGCTTGCGTAGAGATACATCATACGCCAACCCGCTAACCCCTCCCATATTTTCTACACTTCCCTAGTCCAAGTTACATCGCTTTTCGCTTGTGCGGCAATCGCTACCTTCACCGCCGTTTCTGCCGAATCCACGGGCGGAATTTCCAGCACGGTAACATACTGAGTTTCGCCCTTGTCCTCGTAACTCCAGGCGTGGCAACGCTTGGCTTTGGGATGGCCCGTCAGATCGAACGTCTCCACAACGCCATCCCACGCCACTTCTCCCCGGAAAAGCTTGATGACCGTCTCAGACGCAAAATGCACCGCCTTGCAGCGGTGCATCGTTTCTATGGCGTCCCTTAGCTTGTCGATCCGGTTACTCATTCTCCCACCATTCTCCACTAGATCAGCCACAGTCCAAGCGGAATTTGTCAACGCCTCCTGCGACAGCAGGCGTGGTGCGGATCGTCATGTGCGTCTTCACAAAATTGTAGTAGGCGTAATGCAGCCCGATGGCAGCCTTGAAGTTTTCGAGCTTTTTGCTGAAAGCGTTCGTGAGCCGGGAGAGGCGGCGGCAGTGCATCCGCAGGGTGTGATTCTGCTTTTCCACGTAGGAAGTGGAAATCAGCTTTTCAATCGGACTGCCCATCACTGGCACGCGCTTGACGGAAACAACGTCGGGCGGGGATACCGGCGTTGCTGCTTTTACATCCGCTCTGGGAGAACGTCTTTACAATCGAACCGTAGTCCACTTCCGCGCCAAAGGCGTGCTCAATCGCGGCGGGATAGGCCGCGAGCCCGTCGGAAGAGATTTGGACCCGGTGGGACAGGCGGGATGCCAAATCTTCCATGAAAAGGTCCGCCATCCGCCCGGAACGGTCGCCCACGGCGAACGTCGGCACCAGCTTGGACTTGGCATCCAATGGCGATCCACGTCCACACGTCGTCGTAGTCAGGATCGGCAAGGTGGTAGTTGGCCGTTTTCTGCTTCATGTTGATGAAGCCCCAAATCTCATCCACTTCGATCAGGGAGCAATCCAGATTGCGGAACTTTTCGTCCATGAGCCGCTGGCAACCTTGCCCCACGCGAACGCTCAGGCGCATGATCGTGTCGCGGTGGATGCCTGTCATCCGCTCAATGGACCGGATGGAATTGCCCTCCGCGAGCATCGCGACCGCCATATTTTTCTTTTCGGTGGGAAGGTTGTTTGCCATACGATTTCTTGGTTGACTTAATGTTTAACGGAAATTACGGTCTGTCGCAATACTTTTTGTTAAACAAAATGAAAACTGGCCGGCCCATCCTTCAAGAATCGCAAAAAAAGGCAAAGATCACTGGCCTCCGCTTGCGCCGCGAGGAACGTGAAATGCTTGAAAACGCAGCGGGGACACAAAAAAAGAAGCTCTCGGACTGGATGCGCGGCGTGCTGTTGGAGAACGTGAAAAAATGCCTCGAAGCCGCCGCCTGAGTCGCGTATTCATCAATCAATCATGATCAGTTTACTAAATGCCGCCACCGAGGGACTTGGCGTTTATTCCATTTCCGAGGCGGCGCGGTATGCAAAAATGCCTACGGCGACGATTCGCAGTTGGTTTTTCCCCACAAGCAATCGCCCGCTGCGCCGTGGTGATATTGATGCCACCGAAGAGAAAGCGCTGTCATTTCTGGATTTTGTTGAAGCCTTGGCGGTCCGCTCTCTGCGCGTCGATTACGGCGTGTCTCTAGGCACCATCCGCAAGGCGATTACTTTTGCCCAGGAAGCGTATAAAACAGATCATATTTTTGCGCGGGAAGACCATCGTACCCTGATAGACTCCGACCGGCAGCTTCACATCGTATTCCCCGGAGAAGAAGGCCCGGTGAAGATGGGTGGCAAGGGGGCGGGCCAGATGACACTTGCGGCCTGCGTTGAGGGCTACATGAGTGATCTAAAATTCGACCAGAAAAGGGTCGCGCGAATTTACACGGCGTTCCGTTATCGGGATCAAAACGTCGTGATGAATCCTAATTTTCGATTCGGAGAACCCATCATTGAGGAGAATGGATACCCCGCTGATGTTCTGTGGCGTGGCGTTATATCCGAAGGAAGTTTCGAGCGGGCTGCCGAACTATATGACGCTTCCGTTTCCTCCGTACAAGCCGCCTATCGCTACTGTAACGGCGAACTGGGAATGGCTGCGTGATAGACCGGCTCAAATTGTACTTCGACGTTTGTTGCAGCACGCGGCTGCCAACCGACCTTTTGGCGTTTTATGGGCCGCATTACCCCTTACTTGAAACCAGGCATCTTCTGCAAGATCACAAAGGCGATTGCGGGGATTCAGATTGGCTGCGTCCAATTCGAGAAGACGGGTGGATTCCGGTAACGTGCGACCGAGGAAGGGACAAAAAGAAAGAGCGGCTGCCCCTGATCTGTAAGGAGTGGAAAATCACTCACATTGCATTCAGTTCGGCCCTCCTCAACAAAGGACCAACGGCTCAAAAAAATGCACTAGGAGCGGTCTGGCAAGAACTGTTCCACCTGGATCAGTATCCCGCAGGAAGTCAGGTGAGACTAGGAGAGGCGGGAACGTCGAAGTCGGGCGCGATAAGATACGCTCTGCGCGTGAAAAACACGTACTGACTGCCAAGTCCAATTTCAAATTAGGACACTACCTTCGCGCGGGGCGGTGCGGATGGTGTCGGGTTGGTTGAGGGTATCGTCGGCCATGGGGACGGGAGGTTCTATGTTGGTGAAGCGTTGGCCGGGTAGGTTCGCGTCGCCCGGGCTTCAACGGCGGCGACGAGGCTCGCGGGCGTGAGGTCTTCGTAAACCAACGCGTTGTCCGCCGGCAAGGCGCGCACCGCCGCAAAATCGTGTTCCGCGGCCGGACAGATCGCAGCCGCGTTCGCGCATGGCCTCGATGGCGCGGGGATTGACGGTGCCGCCGGGTTTCGATCCCGCGTTGTGCGCCTCGACGCGTTCGCCCCGTGCGGGCGGGCGAACGCGTGGGCCATCTGCCTGCGGTTGGAGTTCTCCACTCAGACGAAGAAAACACGTTTGATGAGGAGCGGGGCCATGTTGGTGGGTAGTACGGAAAAGGGAACGTGGTAAGGTGAAAACAAAAGCCATCCCGCAAATAGAGGAGTTGCTCACCAACCGCATCCCGCCTTCCTCTGGTTCGACTAACCGACGGCGGCCATGACACCCGCGTTGGCGTCCAAAGTCGTCACGCTCCTCAACCGGTACCCGAACCTGATAACGGTGAACGGCGAAGCGATCTACGGCTGCGGCCCCACGCCCTTCGCGGACGCGCACGGGTCCTATGATCCGGCGACGTTGGACAAAGGAGGGTAAGCCGGCGTGGGACTGGCGCTGCACGACGAAGCCGGGGAAACTGTACGTTCTCCTCGAGTGGCCGGGCGCGACCTTCGCGTTGCCGGGGGTGAAAACCGCGGTAACCGGCGCGCACCTGCCGGCGGACCCGGCCGCGCCTCTGACAATGGCGCAAACCGATGGCAATGTGACCGTTACCCTGACCGCACGGGCGCCGGACGTGGTTGCGTCGGTGCCGGTGCTGGATGTAAAGTGAAAACCAGACCATGAACATCCCCCGAATTCCCCGCCTTTTCCGCGTGCTCCTTTGCCTCGGCGCGCTGACCCTCGCCGCGTCCGCCGCCCTGGCCACCTCCAACCACGAATACGGACCGGATGAATACGTCACCGTCGCGCGCGGCCTCTCGCCCGACGGCAAGTACGCCGTCACCGCGCACGGCGGGGGCGACCTGGGCTACGACCACTTTCACATCTTCCTCACCGACGCCGTCACCGGCAAAAAGATCGGTCCGCTGGAGGAAATCAAGGATGCCCTCGACACGGGCGCGGACGCCTTTTGCGCGAAGTGGTCGCGCGATTCGCAAGAAGTCCTCATCGTGTACCGCGTGGACCGGCACGCGCCGTTGAAAGCCGTTTCGTACCACATCGGCGACCGTCGCGCCCGCCGTCTCAGGGGTCCCTACGACGTCACGGCCCCCGATCTCATCGCGTACTGGGGAGAACAATGCTCCGAGGGAAAGCCCTCCGAAAAGACGTTCGGCACGCCGCTGGCGCGTTGAAGAATCCGGGCTTCTTAATCCTCCGTAATCTCGTTTAATCCGCCGACCGGATGATTCCCGTTAAGCCCACTTTCTTCGATACCCCCGAGTCCTTCCGCCGCTGGTTGGAGGAACACCACGAAACGGCCCGCGAACTCCACGTGGGTTTCCACAAGGTCGCCTCCGGACGCGGCGGGATCACCTGGCCCCAATCGGTGGACGAAGCCCTCTGCTTCGGCTGGATCGACGGCGTCCGCCGCAGCCTCGGACCCGACGCGTACACGATCCGTTTTACCCCGCGCCGCCCGGTGAGCACCTGGAGCGCGGTGAACATCGCCCGGGTGGAGGTCCTCACCGCCGAGGGCCGGATGCGGCCCGCCGGCGAACGCGCCGCCGCCGCCCGCCGGGAGGAGCGTTCGCGCATTTACTCCTACGAGCAAGCGGGGAAGGCGGAGAAAGGAAGGGCAAGGAGATAGGAGATAGGGCGAAGGCGGAGGTCTTCGGCTGCTGGCTCTGCCTTTTCCCCTCCGCCCCATCTTCTATCTCCTATCTCCTTGCCCTTCCTTTCTGTTCCCTCCGCCCGGCAAAGGACCTGCTCTGCAATCTCCGCATGGCCTCCCGTTTTGGTCTTGCGCTCACCACGGCCCTGCTGATCGGCCCCGTCGCCTGGCTCACCGTCGGCCACCTGCGCCACCCCGGACCCGGCGTCACCGTGCCCGAGGAACCCGTCCAGGGTCCGCCCGACATCGCCGCCACCGCCAACCCCTGGCCCGTCGCCGACAACACCTACCAGGCCGTCGATCTCGCCTCCTACCACCTGCGCGGACGCGTCCTTTCCGCCACCCACTATACCACCGACGGCGGCGCGCCCATCGCCCCCTACGACCTTGCCCTCGGCTGGGGCAGGATGTCCGACTGGTCCGTCTATGACCGCCTCGGCATCTCCCAGCGCGGACGCTTCTACCTTTACCAGTGGGGCGCGGAGGGTCCGCCCATCCCGCGCGGCGAAATCATCACCCACAGCGCGAACAACCACATCATCCCCGCGAACCCCGAAGTCCTGGCAACCCTGCGCCGGGTCCGCCGCCACGACATCGTCCGCCTGGACGGCCACCTGGTGGAAGTCCGCGGCGCGAACGGCTACCGCTGGCGCAGTTCCCTCACCCGCACCGACACCGGCGGCAACGCCTGCGAACTCTTCCGCGTGTCATCGATGGAGATCGAACCCCCGGATTTTTAAACCGCAGATTAACGCAGATGGACGCAGATTATCGGAAAAGGCAGGGGAAGGATAAAAGGCAAAGGCAGGAGGATAAAATCTCCGGAACAAAAAATCTCTTGTCCCCGCCTTTCCGCCTTTTCTTTAATCTGCGTCGATCTGCGTTAATCTGCGGTTAAGAACTCAGCCTCTGCCTCGCGTCCGTCTGCAAAAAGGCCCACGTTTCCTCGAGCGCCCGCGCCACCGCCGGCTTGATCTCCCCGAGTTCCGCCGACGTGAACCGACGCCCCGCCTCCGGCTGGCGCCGCGCGAAAAGGTAGTACTTGATCTTCGGTTCCGTCCCCGACCCGCGCACCGCGATCCGGCCGCCGTCCGCGAGTTCAAACATCAACATCTTCTCCGCCGGAATCTCCTGGCCCTCGACGTCATGGAACTTCTCCCGCGCGAAGTTCTTCACCGTCGTCACGACCACCCCCGCGATCTCCCGGGGCGGGTTGCTGTCGTAGGACGCCAGCAGCCGCTGGATCTTCACCGCGCCGTCCGCGCCCTCCAACACAATGTTGCCGTTCTTCTCCCAGTAAAATCCGAACGTGGCGTACACCTCGTCCAACAACTCCACCAGCGTCAGCCCGCGCGACTTCGCGTACGCCGCCACCTCGCAGAACATGATCGACGCGCCGTTGCCGTCCTTGTCGCGCGCGAAGTCCGCCCCGCTGTACCCGTAGCTTTCCTCGCCGCCGAACACGTAGAAACTTCCCTCCGTTAGCCGCAGGGCGCGCGTCTCGCTTTCCGGCGTCTGCCGGTAACGCGCCCGCGCCGCCGCCGGCAACGCCGCCTCGTACGACCCGAGCTTCTGGCCGATGTATTTGAACCCCGTGAGGGTCTCCACGCAGCGCACCCCGTAATGATCGGCGATGGCGCGTTGCAAGTCCGTCGTGACAAACGTCTTGATGATCACCGCCCGCGCGCGGTTCCCCTCGTTGAGCACGCCGGTGTCGAAGAGCGTCTTCAGACGGTAGTACGCCATGAGCGACCCGATCTGGTTCCCGGTTAACAAGGTTAACTTCCCGTCCGGCCCGCGCGCGGCGACGCCCATGCGGTCGCAATCCGGGTCGGTGGCGACGACCAGGTCCGCCCGGGTGGCGTCCGCCAGTTGCATGCCCAGGCTGAGGGCCTCGGCGTTCTCGGGGTTGGGCGATTTGACCGTGGGAAAACGCCCGTCCATCACCATCTGCTCGGACACGGGCGTGTAGCGGATGCCGAACGCCTCCAAGACGGGCAGCGTCAGCACCGCGCCGGTGCCGTGGATCGGGGTGAAAACGACGTGCAAATCACGGGCGCGCGCCAGCATTTCCGGGTCGAGCACGAGGGTCTTCAGCCGCTCGAGGTAGGCGGCGTCGATCTCCGCTCCCAGCATCGTGAGTTCGCCGCGCGCCGCGCCGTGGAGCGGCTCGTAACTCTCGCTCGCCACGGCGTTGACTTCCGCGATGATGCCGCCCGCGTGGGGTTCGACGATCTGCGCGCCCTGGTCGAAATAGACCTTGTAGCCGTTGTCGTGCGGCGGGTTGTGGCTCGCGGTGACGACGATGCCGGCCTGGGCGTTGGTCAGGCGCACGGCGAAGGAGAGTTCCGGCGTGGAGCGCGGACTCTCGAAGAGGTTCACGTCGCAGCCGTTTTCGGTGGCGACCTTGGCCGCGAGGTCGGCGAAATCGCGCGAGAAATGGCGGGTGTCGTACGCGATGACGAGCTTGGGTTTCGCACTGGCCGCGCTTTGTTGAGCCATCCAGTTCTTGAGGTAACGCACCAGGCCCTGGGTGGCGCGGCTGATGTTGTGGAAGTTCATCGCGTTGGTGCCGACGCACGGGTACTGCGGACGGCCCAGCGGCTGGGGTTCGTCGCCCAGTTCGGCGGCGGTGACGATCTTGCCGATGGTGCGTCCGCGCAGCCCGCCGGTGCCGAAGGCGAGGGTGGTGTAGAAGCGGTCGTTGAGTTCCTCCCAGTGCTGGCCGGCGACAAGCTCGGCGATGCTTTCGCGGTAGAGGGCGCTGCTCCCGGCGGCGAGGAGGGCGGAGATGTTGGCCGCGCTGGCGGGGAGGAGCTTGCCGGTGTCGGCGGCGTTCTGGAGGTCGGTGGCGAGGTGGGGCATGGGAAGAAAGGCGGAAGGAAAGAAAGGAAGGGCAGGGAGATAGGAGATAGAGATAGAAGATAGGGCGGGGGAAGTCCTGGGAGCGGGCACAACTTACTTGCACAAGCGCGAACTCTCCGCCAGAAGCTTCTTCGCGTCTCCCCGCTCTCCTCCGGCGCTCCGCCCTATCTCCTATCTCCTCTCTCCTTGCCCTTCCTTTCTTTCCTCCGCGCCCTCCGCCGCCGCGACCCGCTTCGCGCCGGCGGTTCGACCGACGCCCTCCGCCTCCTCGACGGCGCCGGGGACGGACCCGAATTCGCCGGCCTCTTCATCGACGATTTTGCCGGACGCTGGCTCGTCGGCACCGCCGCGAACCGTCCGCCGCCCGACTGGCTCCGCGCGTTCGCCGAGACTCCCGGGCCGGACGCGCCGCGCTCCGTGTATTGGAAGACGCTCGACAACCGCCGCGCCGTCAAAGCCGGCCCCGTCCACTGCGCCGGCGAGGTGGCGGACCGCGAGCCGTTCACCGTCGTCGAGAACGGTCTCCATTACCGGATTGACTTCGCCGCCGGTTATTCCCAGGGCATCTTCCTGGACCAGCGCGACAACCGCCTAACGCTGCGCCGTCTCGCCGCCGCGAACGTCCTGAACTGCTTCGCCTACACCTGCGCGTTTTCCGTCGTCGCGGCGGCGGGCGGGAGTCGGACGGTGAGCGTGGATCTATCCAAACACTACCTCGACTGGGGACGCGAGAACTTCCGTCTCAACCAGCTCGATCCGAGCCCGGGCAACGGGCACGAGTTTATGGCCGGGGAGGTGTCCGCCGGGTTGCGCCGGTTCGCGCGGCAGGGACGCCGGTTTGACGCCATCGTGCTCGACCCGCCCACGTTCTCGCGCGACCGCGATGGCCGGGTCTTCCGCGTGGAGAAGGACTTCGGTGGGTTGGTCGCGCTCGCCGCCGCGCTGCTGACCCCGGGGGGATGCCTGTTGTGCTCGACGAACCAGCGCAGCCTGCCCGCGCCGGTCTTCCGGCGGATGATCGTCGCCGCGTTGCCATCGTTAGGGTGGGACGTGGCGTTCGTGCCGATGCCGCCGGATTTCACGGGCGAGGCGTATTTGCAATCCTGCTGGGTCCGTCCGCGGATTAGGGGAAATTAAGAGGGATTTCCGGAATCCTTTTTAATCCGCGTTTATCTGCGGAAACAATTCGGCCAGCTCGACCGTAAACCCGGGCCGGACTTCGGAGACAGCCGTTTGCCCGTCCGCATAAGTGGGCCAGACGGTGTAACCAGTCTCCGTTAGGCCTGTGTAAACCTCGATCCGTCGCGTCGCGGGCAGGATGATCCAGTACTCGCGCACGCGCGCGGCGGCGTAAGTTGCGACCTTGCGGCGGTCGATCTCCACGCTGGAAAGCGAGATTTTCACGACGATCTCCGCCGTTTTGGGAAGGCCCGATAAGTAGCCGTCGGGCGCGACGGTCACGAGTGCCAAATCCGGCTCCGGCTCTGAATTCTCACAGGTGATAGGCTGCCCCGTCCGCACCTCGAAACCATTTCCCTCCAGGGCACGCACCTTCCTCAACATCTTCATCAAAACCGAACTATGCAGAGGGATGTTGGTAGGTTTTCCGATGATGACACCTTCCAGAAGCTCCGCCTTACTCGACAACAACCCCCCCGCAACAGCGCGTGGTACTGCGCCACGGTGACGGGAAGGGCGCGTTCCCGCACCGTCGGCATTTCAAGCGCGTCGCAAAGCGTGTGTGGAAAAAAGCTTGGAACGAACAACGACTAACGTTGAGGGTCATGGGAACAGGGCAAGCGTCTTCTTTCCGGCACAATGCCTTTCTCTTCCTCCTCCGTCTCTGTGTCTGCCCCTCCGTGTCCTCGGTGCTAAATTCTTGATTCTGCCTTGGTCATCGGTCATTGTTTCGCCTAATTTCCCCCGCCGCCACGATGTTGCCTCCGCCCTGCGCCACGACCTCCGCCCTCGCCACGATGTTGCCTCCGCCCTGCGCCACGATGCCCGCGACGTTCAGCGGCGTGAACGACCCGCCGTCGTTGCTGATCAGAGGGTTTAATCGGGCTAAGTTGGGCGGTGTTCCGCGCGGGCTGTCTGGCGGTGGTGGTGAGCCAGTGGAAGGTGGACAGCGCGAGCACCGCCGAGTTGATGATCAATTTCCACCGGCGGCTGCTCTCCGGCGCCACCCCGGCGGAAGCGCTGCGGGGGGCGGCGCTGGAGCTGGCGAAGAACCCGGCGTACCGCCACCCGTTCTACTGGGCGTTCTTCGTTCTGGTCGGAGCCGGGTCGCCGTTGGCGGCGGGAGAAATGACGAATGACGAAGGCGGAAACCAGAAGGTTTACTGAGGGCACGGAGAGGGGACAGAGAGAACTCAGAGGGATTTGAAAGTGGAGGAGACAAGCCTGCTCTTTCTGGAACCTCCGCCCTATCTTATCTTCTATCTCCTCCGCCTTTGTGTCTGCCTCTCCGTGTCCTCGGTGACCCTTTTGGTTCTGCCTTTGTCATTCTGATTGCCAGCCGACAACCCGTCGCGCAAGATAGGGCCAACGTCGTGCCCTCGCTCACCCTCGCCCCGCCCCCTCATTTCACCGTCGAGGAGAATTACCGCATAGCCGAAACCGGCATCCTCGCGCCCGACGCCCGCGTTGAACTGCTCGAGGGTCAAATCATCGACCCGCCGCCCGTCAACTCTGTCCTCGCTAGTTCCGTGCGCTTCGACCGCGAGGAAAAGCTGCCCGCCTACGCCCGCGTCGGCGTCGCCGAATTCTGGCTGGTCAACCTGGTGGAACGGGTGATCGAGGTGTACCGTGATCCCTCGCAAGCCGCCGGCGTTTATGAAAACGTGTCCCGGCGCGCGCCCGGCGAGTCCATCGCCCCCGCCGCCTTCCCCGACATGATCCTCGCCGTGTCCGAACTGCTTTGACCCGTCTTCCACTTAATTCAATCCCGCTTAATCCCTCCCCATCCGCAGATTTTTTTCCGGGGAAACCCCATGAACTATAAAAAACGACACAGTGGACACGGTGGCTACTCCGAACCGGCCCTCTACTCGGACGACCAGCAGCGCCGCCGCCGCCCAAAATCCTTCTCGACCTGGCGCATGGTCATCGTCCTAGTCCTGGTCGCCGCCGGGGTCTTGCTCCTAACCTACTTTCTCTCCCACGCCGTCAACTCGGCCTGAAAAAGATTCACCTTGTGTTCCGCGCGGCGGGCGGCAGTCTAAATGCCTTATGTTCAAAAACATCCCCCTGCGCACCCTCACCCCGCTTCTTCTCGTTCTCGGCTTCGCCGGCCTCTCCGCCCCGTTGCAAGCGGGCACCGTCGGCTTCCCCAAGGACAAACCCGTGGGCACCGTCGAGGTGCCCGCCGGTTGGGAAACCAACTATTTTGCCAGCAGCGGCACCGTGCAGGTCTCGCAGATGATGGTCGGCCAGCTCAACTTCATCCCGCTGCCCGCCGACGCCGGCGTGACCGACGACGCCAGCGCCAAAGCCGCGTTGGTCAAAGTCGCCACGGACCATCTGAAGGGCAGCACGACCGGGGACGTGAAATGCACCCCGCCGGTGGAATCCGCGGTCGCTGGCAACAAAGCCTACAGCACCAAAGCCACCGCCGGGACCGACTCGAACGATTACACGATCTTCACGCCCGACGGCGAAACGTGGTTCCTAATGCAAATCCAGGACGACGGCAAGAAGCTCGTCCCCACGATCAAAGCCGCGTCCTGAGCGGAATGCAGAAGATTCACAGAGGACACGGAGGGGCAGACACGGAGAACACAGAGGAAGAAGGAGGGTTCAGAAGGAGAAATGACGGGCAAGCTTTTCTGGAACACCGCCTTTCTCTTCCTCGTCCGCCTCTGTGTCCCCTCTCCGTGTCCTCTGTGATAAATTCTTAATGCCTTTATTCCTGCACGAGCGCCGTTAGAAAGACCCGAGTCAACAGCAAGACCGTCAGCGCCGCCGGCAGTCCCCACTGCAAGAAACTCTCCACCTCCTGCGCCAGATCCCGGCTGACCACTTTCTCCGCGATCGGCGGGTTCAACGCCGTCATGCACAAAAACACCATCAACAACTGAAAACAGAGGCCCAGCGCCACCACTTGCGCCACCAAACTGTGCGAATCCAACGCCGGATACCGCACCGACAGGGTGAAATTCAACGCGATCAACGCCAGGATCGAGCCCGACCACGCCCCCAGCCGCGGACCCACGTCCACCTTGGCGAACAACGTCAGCAGCGTCGGGATGAACAACACGGCGAAAAACGGGATGAAGATCACCAGGATGTGCGTCACCGACAACCGCCGCACCGCCAGTGTCGCCTCGCCCTGCGCGAAGAAATCCCCGTTCCAACCCCGGCCGCGCGATGCCGTGAACCCGCTCTCGCCGATGTCCCAGTTGAGCAGCCGCGCGCCTTCCCGCACGCCGGATTGATCCAGATCTTTTTGCTCCTGCACTAACGCCACCTGCGCCGCGTTGTACTTCGTCGAAAGCAGTTTCACCGTCAGGTTCTGCCGGTCGAAGGGGAACCCCGCCAGCTTGTAGGGCGACTCGAAATTCGCCCGCACCCGCTGGATGTACACCACCGTCCCGTCCGCGTAGATCAAGAGGCCGGGCTCCATGCGGATCGGCTTGTCCACGAGGTTGGACAGCGTGAGCTGCGGACTCCACATCGCCGCCAACTTCGCGGTGGCCGCGTCGCCGCTGAACTCCTGGCGGTCGGTGCCCTGCTCCTTCGCGTTGAACGCCTGGCGCGGGTCGCGCCACCGGAGTTGCAGGTCCACGTTGCCCTTGAACGTCCCGGCAAGTTCGTTGATTTTGGCGACGTTGTTCCACGTCACCGCCACGCCCACTTTCACGGGCGTCGCCACGCCCGGGGGAGGAAGCCGGTTTTCGGCACGGACGCGGCCGACGCGGGCGAACCCACCGCCGTGGCCGCCGACTCCGGCGATTGCGCGAGAACGCCCGGCAAAGCCACCGACAGCGCCGCCGCCTCCTGCTGCGCGAAGGCAACCGGCGCGGCCACCACCGCCAATATCACCACCGCCAACGCCAACGACCCCGACAATCCAGTCCCCCTCACGATTTTTTCTCCTCCACGTTAGTAGTGGGCGTCTCCGTCATGTCATACTCAAACTTCTCCAACTGCCGCGCCGCCTCGCCGATCTCGTCGTGCCGCCGCGACAGGGCGGGGGACTTCTCCGGGATCTTGCCGTTGGCCAGTTCCGCGATCTTTTCGCCCAACGCCCTGACCGGTCGCAGGAACATCGCCTTGATGATCAGCAGCGACATCCCGATCAAGAGGATCGCCTGGAACAACGCGGTCGAAACAATCCCCGTTAGCGCGGCCATGAGCTGCGTGTGGACCGTCTCGAAACTCCCCACCGCCACCAGCGCCCCGATCTGCTTGCCCTTGTAGTCCAGCAGCGGCAGCAGCACCAGGCCGTAATCCACGCCGTTCACGTTCTTGGAACGAAAGGTCACGTCGTTGACTTTCGCGAGCAAATCCGGCGTCACCATCTGCCGGATCACCTGCCAGTTGGTGGACTCCACGTTCTGGTATTCGCCGACGATGTGCTCGGCGTCCGGCTTGGGCGCGAGGGTGGCGATGGAGGTCATCAGGGCGTTGTCCACGTACGCGCCGGCCTCGAAGCCGAAGTTGTTTTTGATGTCCGTCATCACCGTGGAAAAGCTGATGCCGACCTCGAAGCTGCCGATGGGTCCCTGGGCGTCCTTGAGCACGTCGATGCCGCGGATGCTGAGTCCCTGCCGCCCGATTTCCACCCCTTTTTGGGGTTCCTGGCGCCGGTTGGTGGCGAGCACCATTTCACGGAACGAACTGAGGTCCTCGCCGAAATTGGCCGTGTCGTAGAGCCGCAGGAACGACGTGGCCGGCGGCGTGTGGAACTGTCCCTCGCGCACGCCGAACTTGTCGCGTTGCACCAAAAACGCCGGCACGAGCCGCCGCGCCAGTTGCTCGCGGTCCCCGGCCCGGAAGGCTTCCTGGATAGACGGCAGCGAGCAGATCAGCGACGCCCGCGCCGCCGCCTTGTCGGACTGCGCCTGCAGGTCGTTCTGGATAAAGGTGGCGAGGGTGCGCAGCTCGCGGTTCTCCGCGTCCGCCGCGAGTTTCAGGTGCGACGCGTAGGACAGGTAGGCCGCCCCGCCGCACGCGAGCAGGGTCAACAGAGTGATAATCAAACTAACTTTGGTGGATAATCGCATGGATAAGATGAAGAAGGTTCACAGAGGGCACGGAGAGGCAGACACAGAGAACACAGAGGAAAAAGGGAGGGGGCGGAGGGGGGAGTTACTGGTTAGGGAGGTGGAACGCGGGGGTTCCACAAAGACCCTCTGCCCCAATAACCAACAACCCTCCCCCGCCTTTCTCTGCCTCCTCCGCCTCTGTGTCTGCCTCTCCGTGTCCTCTGTGATAAATTCTTGTTCCCCTTTAATTGCCCGCGAGGATGACAAACGCCTTCGGGGTAATGCCCGCCGAGTAATTCGCCCCGGGGCGGATCTTGACCGTCACGCGCTCGTCACCGACCGGCGTCGCGCTCGCCAGGCCCCGCACGACCACCTTGGTGCTCGCGCTGCCGGCCGGGATTGTCACCGAGTTCACCACCGGCGGCAACAACTCGCCCTGGTTGAACAAATCATAGTCCACCCCGCGCGTGGCCGAGCCCGTCACCCGGATCACCACCGTCAGCGGCGCGGTCGGGTTGCCGCCCGCGCGACGGATTTTGAAGGCCCCGTTGTTCGCGCCCGTCCGCGTCGCCACCGCGTCGCGGGCGACGATGTTCACCACCGGCCCGCCCACCGGCGGGGGCGTCGGGGTCGGGGTCGGCGTGGGCGTCACCGTCGGCGCGTTGACCGTCAGGATACCGCCGGTCGTTGCGGCCAGGCTGGCCCGGGCCACCGTGATCGGCCCGGTCGCCGCGCCCGCCGGCACCACCGCGCGGATCAGCGTCTTGGACGCCACCGTGAAACTCGCCGCCGGCACCACCGCCGGTGTGCCCGTGGGCGTCTGACCCGAGCCGGTGAACGCCACGCCCGTCGTACCCAGGAAGTAGTCGCCTTTGATCGTCACCGTGTCGCCGACGCTCGCCGTCGCCGGCGTGAACACGACCGGTTGCGGCGTGGGCGAGAACAGGCCGAGGTCGAGTTGGAAAATCGTGCTGTTCTGACCGTTGAGACCCGCCGCCGTGCCGTAAAATTTGCCGTCCGCCCCCTGCACCAACCCGGCGATGGGATACCCGCCGTCCGACCCCACCCCGGTGAAACTGTAAACGGTGGTGAGGCCGCCCGTCGCCGAGGACGCGAAGATCGTCCCGGCGTTAAAGTCGCCCCCGAGGTTGGTGGTGCCGTAGAAATTGCCGTCGCTCCCTTGCGTCAACCGTCCGAGCGGCGAGTACGGACTCCCGAGTTGCGGGAGGAACCCGGCCAGCGTGGTCACCACGCCGCTGGTGGAAACCCGGAAAATGGTGCCGCCGTTGGACGCGCCGGCGCTGACGGTCAGGCCGTACAAAAACCCGTCCCGCCCGAGGGTCAGGCCGCGTTGGGGGTCGCGCCCGTCCTGGTTCCCGGTGAAGCTGTAAATGACGGTCCGCACCCCCGCCGGGTTGACCCGGAAGATGGTGCCGGCGTCGGACGTCCCGCCACGGTTGGTGGTGCCGTAGAAATTGCCGTCGTACGCGAGAACGAGGTCGCTCTGGGGGTAAAGGCCGTCGATTCCGCCGAGGAAGTCCGACACGGTGGCGACCGCGCCGGTGGCGGGATCGGCGCGGAAGACGGTGCCGAAGTTGTCGGGTCCGCCTAGTTGGGCGGTGCCGTAGAGGAACCCGTCGATCCCCTCGATCAGGGTGCCCGCCGGGTTGGAGCCGGGATCGCCGCTGTTGAAGGAAAACAGGTTGGTGGCCACGCCCCCCGGGGTGATGCGGAAGAGGGTGCCGAGGGCGTTGACGCCGCCGTCGTAGGTGGTGCCGTAGAAGTTCCCGTCGCCCGCCTGGAGCAACCCCCCGATGGGTCGGATGCCGTTGCTGGCGCCCGCTCCGAAGGTGTTGAGGACGCTGAACCCCGAGCCGTCGCCGTTGAGGCTGAACACGCTCCCGCTGCCCTGGGGGCCGCTGACGCTGTTGACGCCGTAGAAGCGGAAGTCGGTGCCCTGGGTGAGTTCGGCCTGGGGGGCGTTGCCCTCGGCGGAGGGGTTGAAGACGCGCAGGACGTTGAAGGAGGCCGCCGACACGGGGGAGGCGGCGGCGAGCGCGAGGCCCAGGACCGCGCCAAGGAGAGGAGAGGAGGGGAACATTCCGCAGACTAGCGCAAATTGACGCGGATTGAAATAGTCCCTTCTTTAATCCGCGGAAATCCGCGTTAATCTGCGGACCATGCCCACGCTCTTTGACGAACCCTCCTCGAAGCCGCCCCGCCTGGTGGGAGGCCGCTGGCTGGTGGGTTTGAGCCTGGCGTTGCTGGCGGGTTACGGCGGCATCGCGCTGCTGCGTTCGCTGCCGGTGGAGTCCTCGGAGCGATTGGAAACGGTGGTGCAACTGCCCGTCCCGCCCGACAACGCCCCGCCCGAGCGCCTTCGCGACCAGACCGGGCCGGACCCGGGGGACTAGGTCTGGACGGGGACATCGCCGAAAAGATCGAAGCGTTCAAAGCCAGTCACCTGGATGTGAACAGCGAGTCCAGACGCCGATACTTACAGCGCTTCAAGGAATAGTACCCTTTGATTTTCGTTTGCCTTTTCCCCGTGGCGCCAGACAAAGAATATCTCCTTTTTTGCGATGAGTCGGAAGCTTCCGGCCGCCTCTACTCCAACTTCTACGGTGGCGTGCTGGTCGGCTCCTCGCAGTACGAGCGGGTGAGCCGTCTGCTCGACGCCGAAAAACGGCGGCTCAACCTTTTCGGAAAAATCAAGTGGTCCAAGGTCACGCTACCCTACCTTGAAAAATACGCGGCCTTGATGGTGGCGTTCTTCGGGGAGATCCGCGCCGGTCATCTGGACAACGCCCGCATCCGACGCGCCCGCCTTTCCATCCAACTGGAAAACGTTGTTGAAGTTCGCTCGCACGATCACGTCCTGGCCCAGTGCCTGGACGTGGTGCTCGGCGCGCTGGCGTTTCACCTCAATGGTCGACACAGGGATTTGGCGGACACTACTGGAGTGCGGGGCAACCGCACGGTGGCCAAGGAAGCTCTTGTTGAAATTATCCAAGCCCAAGTCCGCGCCATTCGGCCCGACTTTGATGCCGGGGTGTCCACTCCCACGACCAAACTCTCCGAACGCTGGCACGCCCCTTACCTGCGCTGGAGTTTTACCCCTGCCGCGCCCGTCGCCACAAAAGGAGCAGGCCCCACTTAGCCTACATGAATCTCTGACGTAGGAACGTCAGGCTTCGGCTAGGAGCAGGGCCCGCGATGGCAATCATGCCGACATCTACCGACAAACCAACCCTCGGATCTCAGTATTCGGGTTCCACGGAAACTGTGAAAACAGCCCCCCGGCGCCTGAACGTGCTTTCTAATCCGTTTTCCACGTCGGCCCCATAATGGGCAAAAGCTCACATCCCGGACGCAAAATCGCACTTCATAAAACTTTACTTGCGGTGTCTGTCTGATGTTCAGTATCAGGCACGGTTCAATTCCCTCACCACGAGTCGGAATTGTACGAATCGTTTTCTCCCGCCCCCCAATCATCGCTCCGGCTCAATCCACCGGCGCGACCCGTGCATCGTGTTCACGGATCGCGCGACACCCGCATTATCGGGTCGGCTGGCTTGGCCTCACACCCATCAACGGCCGCACACGAATGAGCAGAGCATATTCCACCAATCCCCACGGTGGGGAAACACAATTGAAAAATCTCCTTAACATATCGTCGGCAAGCACCCTTTATGCTTTATATCTTTTATATCTATAGTCGCGCCGCGCCTGCCGCGTGTGAGGAGCAGGCAAATTTTTCAACCTGTCCTTGATTGATACCCGGGCTTCCAACCATCTAGCCGCCTTTATAGTTCTCGTTTTCATCCGCCTCGTTGATTCGCGCCAATCCCCCTTCCCTCCCCTATGCGATCCGCAACCAATGACTTTCCATCGCTTCCGGCGATTGCTTCCCCTGTGCGTTCTTGTCCTGGTTGGAGCGGTCACGCCCGCGCGCGCGGCCATCGACTACAACATCAATCGGATGCTCTGGAAAATGCTCTACGGCGTCACCGACGCCCAGGTCGAACGACCCCGCCTGGCTCGCGGCGGACGACGACGGCGACGGCATCAGCAACGGCGCGGAACTCGCCGCCGGCACCAACCCCTTCGACAGCACCTCGAAACCCGCCATCACGTCGACTGTCCAACGGCGCGGGCGGACTGACGCTCTCCTTCCCCACGGTGGCGGGAAAACAGTACGTGCTCCAGTCCACGTCCAGCCTGGCCCCCGCGTCCACCTGGACGGCGGTTTCCTCCGTCGGGCCGATCACCGGCGACGGCACGACGCAGTCGGTCACCGTCCCGGCCAGCGGTGCGGGCAGCGCCTTTTACCGTGTGGTCGTGCAGGACATGGACACGGACGGCGACGGCGTCAGCGATTGGGCCGAGAACGTCGCGGGCTTCGATCCCACCAACGCGCACACCCACGGCGCGACGCAGGACGACCACACCGCGCTCGCCAACGATCTCGCCCAGGAAAACGTCGTCACCATCACGGCCACCAAGGCCACCGCCACCCAGCCCGCCGACGCGGCCACCGCCGCGTCGGACATCGCGTCCATCACCGTCACGCGCGGCGGGACGCTGCACCTCAACGCGATCACCGTGCCGCTGAGCCGCGCGGGCACCGCCGTGGCCGGGGTGGACTACCTCTCGATGCCCGCCTCCGTGACCCTGCCGCCGAAAGTCGGCTCCGTCACGCTCGCCGTCACCCCTCTTGCCAACGCGAAGCGGCTCACGAGCGCCACCGTCACGCTCGGCGCGATGCCCGGCGGCAACTACACGGTCGGCGGACCCAACATCGCCAGCGTGACGATCTTCCCCGCCGGCAACGCGAACGGCACCGGCCTGACCGGCATGTATTACAACGGCACCGGCGCCACCGTTACCCCCTACAATCCCACCGCCCTGTTCGCCGGCACGCCGGCGCTCACGCGCGTCGATCCCACGGTGGATTTCAACTGGAACAGCGGCTCGCCCGGCACCGGGGTCAACGCCACCTATTTCGGCGTGCGCTGGCAGGGACAGGTCCAGCCGCAGTATTCGGAGACCTATTACTTCGACACGCTCGCCGACGACGGCGTCAAGCTCTGGGTCAACGGGCAACTCGATCATCGACGGCTGGCCCACGGTCACCACCGACCGCGTCGGCGGCATCGCCCTCCAGGCCGGGGTGCTCTACGACATCAAGATGGAATACTTCCAGGGGACCGGCGGCGATCTCGCGCACCTCTACTGGTACAGCAACAGCCAGACGAAGCAGGTCATCCCCGCGAACCGCCTCTATCCCCTGGCGGTGGTCGCGCCGCCCGCCATCGTCAGCGCGAACACGGCGGTGGGCTTCGTCGGCCAGCCGTTCACCTTCAACGTCCTGGCCAGCATCTCCGGCGGCTCGACGCCGACCTTCGCCCTGGGGGCGGGCAGCGCGCCCCTGCCTCCGGGGCTGACGCTCAACGCGACGACGGGCGTCATCAGCGGCACGCCCACGACCGCGGGCGATTATCCCGTGGCGCTCACCGCGACCAACACGGTCGGCACCGGCGCCGCCGTGCTGGACATCCAGATTCTCAACGCCGGCAGCGGCGTCACGCGCGAACTCTGGAACAACCTCGCGGGACCGAACGTCTCCGACCTGCCGCTTGCCACCACGCCGGCCAGCACGGACACGACCCTCACCTCGCCGGAGGACAACACCGCCCGCGCGAACAACACGGGCGAGCGCCTGCGCGGCTACTTCACCGCGCCGGTGACGGGCAACTATTATTTCTGGCTGGCCGCGAGCAACAACGCCGAACTCTGGATCTCGGACAACGCCGAGCCGGTGAGCCTGATCCGCCGCGCGTGGGTCACCGCGCCCGGCACCGCGTCGCGCGAGTTGGAACGACGCGGGCCAGACCCGCCAGCGTTCGCCCTGGCTGGCCCTCGTCGCCGGGCAGCAGTATTACTACGAGGTCTTGCACAACACCGGCGCGTCGGGCGCGTCGAGCAATCTCAGCGTCGGCTGGCTGCAGGACCCCACGGGAGCCGCGACGGCCCCGACGACCGTCGCCAACGGCATCGTGCCGGGCTACCTGCTCACGCCCTTCGACTATCCGGCGGGTCTGGTGAGCGGCGGGTCGCTCTTCGCCACCAACCTCTCGCCGCTGCCGGGTGCCATCAGCTCCGCCGCCGGCTCCGCCACGATCAGCCTCAACGCCAGCCAGAACCAGGCGTTGCTGCACTTCAACTACAGCGGCCTGTCCTCGACGCAGACCTCCTACGCGGTTTACGGCCCGGACGACCACGGCGCGGACGCTCTGCTTTACGACATCAACGCCGTCGATAAATTCCGTCCCGGACCTGAAAACGCCCGACGGCGGCTACATCTGGACCTTTGCCAGCAGCAGCGGCGTCTCCGCCTCGACGATTCTCAGCGACCTCCAGCAGGGCAAAGCCTATCTGAAAGTGGAAACCGTCAAATACCCGGCGGGCGAGATCAGCGGCAATTTCACCTCCGTGACCGGCTCGCAGCAACCCCCGGCGCCGGTGGCCGACCCGGGCTTCACCGACGATCACGCCACGCTGGCCGGCGCGGCGCGCTTCCTCAACCAGGCCGCCTTCGGAGCCGCGCCGGCCGATCTGGCCGCCGTCCAGGCCAACGGCTACTCCGCCTGGATCACCAGCCAGATGGCGCTGCCCGCGACGCACGTCCTGGCCGATGTCCTGGCGCACCCCAGCAACGACATCATCCACGTTTACAAGGCCGACCTGATGTGCAACGGCTGGTGGCGCGAGTCCATCACGGCCCCCGACCAGCTCCGGCAGCGCGTCGCCTTCGCCCTGAGCGAGACGATGGTGACCTCGTCCAATCAACGAAATCACACTGGCGGATTTTGGCACTTCCCTGGCGTCCTACTACGACACGCTCCTGGACGGCGCCTTCGGCAATTTCCGCGACCTGCTCAAGGCCGTCACCCTGCACCCCGCGATGGGTTACTGCCTCAACATGCAGGGCAACCCGAAGGGCAGCCTCGCCACCGGGCTGCATCCCGAGCGAGAACTACGCGCGCGAGATCATGCAGCTTTTCTCCATCGGGTTGAACCGCCTGTGGCCCGACGGCACGCTGGTGCTCGATTCGCAGGGCAACCTCGTGCCCACCTACGACCCAGGACACCGTCACGGGCATGGCGCGGGTGTTCACCGGCTGGAACTACGCGCAGGCCGCCCCGCCGGCTGGCCAGCAGCTCACGAACTTCAATCCGGGGGCCGATTGGACCGATCCGATGAGCCTGGTGCCCGGCTACCACGAACTCGGCACGAAGAACATCCTCGACAACGTCGTGCTGCCCGCCGCGGCCGGCTACAGCATCGCCACAGGCGGCACCAGCGGCACGGCGTCCGACCCGACCACGGCGCTGTGCAACGCCTACTGCAACGCCGATCTGGACCAGGCGCTCGACGCCATCTTCTATCATCCCAACGTCGGCCCCTTCATCTGCCGCCAGTTGATCCAGCGCCTCGTCAAGAGCAACCCCAGCCCGGCCTACCTGTACCGGGTCGTGCAGAAGTTCAACGACGACGGCACCGCGCGCATGTGCGCGGCAACCTGGCGGCGGTCATCCGCGCCATCCTGCTCGACGGCGAGGCGCGCAACGTGAACACCGCCGCCACCCCCTCGGGCAAGCAGCGCGAGCCGCTGCTGCGCATCGCCGCGCCGGCGCGCACGTTCCTGTTCACCGCCAGCACGGCACCTACAGTCAGAGCACGCCCGACGCTGATGAACATCACTCTGCACGCCGGCGCCGCGCCCAACCGGCTCGTCGCCGGAGACGGCGTGTCCCTGAACTTCAGCGTCAACGACACCGGCACGCCGCCGGTCGCGCCCTGGGACAACCCGAACAACGGCGACTACGCGGTGGGCTGCCAGCCCCGCGCCGACCGCGACCTCGTTCTCCGTCAACGCGGCGGGGGTTGCCAACTGGGGGTACACCGTGACCGCCCCGACCACGACGACGCCCTTCCACGAACCTCATCGTGAAGATGGGCGGCCCCAGCATCAACACGGTCAACGGCGTGACGGTTTATCCCCAGGTTTACCTGCAATTCCTGCCCGCCGGCACGGGGCCGGACGGGGTTTACACCTGCGGGCCGAAGAGCGGCGGCAATCTCCAGGTTCACACGCCCACCACGCCCACCGGCACGAGCGTGCTCATTCCCGAGTTCGGGTGCGCGTACTTCGTGGACAACCCGATCAACGGGCAGCCGAACAAGATCACGATCTTCAGCTTCGGCAACGCGAACTTCAGGCCGGGCGACAAGCTCTGGCTGGACGCTCCCGGCGGGGCTCTGCCCGTGGGGGCGTACACCGTGGACACCATCGTGGACGAGACTCACTTCACGGTGAAGAACACGGTGGTTTATTCCCGGAACGCCAACTTCCGCTACGCTTCCTTCTGGCCGCTCCAGCCGCTGCCGCAATCCCGCTCGGGCAAGGTCACCGTGCGCGGCCAGCAAATTCGAGCTGGGCTACACCGACGGCAGCCTCGGGCCAGACGCCGTTGGCGTCGTCCGACCGTGTTCAACTTCTTCTATCCCGGATTACAAGTACCCCGGCGAAATCGCGTCCGCCAACGTGACCTCGCCGGAATTCCAACTCACGACGGACACCAACATCATCAATCTGACGAACACGCTCAGCCAGACGTTCCTCAACACCGGCAATCCGAACGGCCTGTGTTCGTTCAACGGGATCATCCTCGACCTCAGCCCCTACATGGCCGCGCCGTACAGCGTCGCCGACGTCAACGGCGTCACGTCGCTGGTCAATACCTTCAGCGACCTGCTCACCGGCGGCCAGCTCAGCAGCGCGACGAAGACCCAGATCATCAACTACATCACCGGCTCGACGACGACCGGCACCGTGACCAAGCCGAACTTCGATCCCGCCGCGCCCACCAACGTGCGCGACCGCGTGCGCTCCATCGTCCACCTGATCATGATCTCGCCCGAATACGCCGTCCAACGCTGACATCAACCCGTTCAGGATCACGCCCGGCGCACGCCGTCTCGCGTTGCCTGCGCAGTGAGACTCAATTCTGATAAATCACTCCTTCCCATGCTACCCGAACACTATTCTTCCCTGCGCACGCGGCGCAGTTTCATCCGGCAGGCGTTGTGCGCGACGGTCGGCACGGCGGCGCTTTCCAACACGATCCGCGACCTGCGTCTCATCAACGCGGCCATGGCGCAGTCCTCGCCGGCCATCACCGACTACAAGGCGCTCGTCTGCGTGTACCTGCAGGGCGGCAACGACGCCAACAACCTCTTCATCCCCACCATCCCGGCGGAATGGAACAACTACGCCGCGATCCGCACCCCGGCCCTGGCCATCCCCAACACGGACGGCAGCGGCGCGACCGCGCTCGCGCTCAACAACCTGACCAGCGACGGCCACACCTACGGCATCCACCCGGCCTGCGCCCGAACTGCAGTCGCTTTTCAACAGCGGCAAGATGGCGGCGATTTTCAACGTCGGCACGCTCGTCTATCCGCTCACCAAGGCGGATTACAGCAATCCCTTCGTGGGCAAGCCGCTGCAGCTCTTTTCGCACGTTGACCAGACGGTGCAGTGGCAAACTTCCGTTTCCGACCGACAGTCGGCCACCGGCTGGGGCGGACGTTGCGCGGACCTGCTCGACACCTACAACCCCAAGAACGGCAACACCGACGTGCTGTCGATGAGCATCTCGCTGGCGGGCGCGAACGTCTTTGAAGTGGGCGGCGTGGCCCAGCAGTACGCCGTTTCGACCGGCGGCGTCGTGTCGCTGAACTCCGGCTACGCGCCGGCCAACGCGCGCGCGGCGCAGGGGGTCGCGCTGAACAACATCCTCGGCATCGACGCGGTGCAATCGGACATGCTCACGCGCAACTACTCGCTGGCGCTCGAACATGCCCTCGCCAGCGGCACGGGGCTTTCCACGGCGCTTGAACGCCACGAAGATGGCGAGCATCTGGTCGAGTTATCCCACGTCGATCAACGGTCCCGAACGGAGGCGGCTCCTTCGGGTCGTATCTTTCGTCTGCAGCTCCAGATGGTCGCCAAGATCATCGAGGCCGGCCAGCGTTCGGCGGCGGCGGGCGGCCTGGGCATGAAGCGGCAGATTTTCTTCGTGCAGGTGGCCGGCTACGATCTGCACGCGGGCCAGACGGACAATTCCGGCAGCACCACCGTCAACAACGCGGCCGTCATCCAGGGCGGACAGGCGAACCTCCTCGCCGAACTGAGCCAGAGCCTGAACAACTTCCACAACGCCATGCAGCAGATCGGCGCGACGTATAATGACCCGAACTTCGACAAGCGCGTGACGGCGTTCACGGCGAGCGAATTTGGGCGCACGCTGCCCAGCAACGGCGTCGGCAGCGACCACGGCTGGGGCAGCCATCACCTCGTCGTGGGCGGCGCGGTGAACGGGCAGCGGACGTACGGCAAGTTCCCCGCGCTGGTCGTCGGCGGCCCGGACGACACGAGCACCGGCCGCTGGATTCCCACGACGGCGGTGGACCAGTTCGCGGCGACGATGGCGACGTGGTTTGGCGTGGACGGCACGAACATCGGCACGGTGTTCCCGAACCTCGGGCGTTTCAACACGCCCAACCTGGGTTTCATGGCGAGCGTCTGAAGCCGTATTACCGATATGAAGCGGCGCCCAATTGTCGTGGTGATGGCCACGGTGCTTTTAGTATTGGCCGCGTGGCTGGCATGGCGGCCCGGTCCCGGTCCCGCGCCGGTGTCTCCGCCCGCCACCACGCGGACCGGCGAGGTGCTTCCGGCCGCCACGCAACCAACCAGCGCGACCGACCCGGCCGCGCCGATGGTCACGCCCGCCGCCAAAGCCGCCGTCGTCGCGAGCGCCTCCGCAACGGGGAGTCCGGCCCCCGCGGGGAACGCCGTGGCCGCCGCGGCGGCCACCCCGCTCGACCGCCAACGGCGCGGCGGCCCGCGACGGCGCGTTGGTGGAGGTCGGCAAGGTGCGTCGGATGATCGTGGATTACCATACGTTGATGGGCGAAAACCCCGTCGGCACGAACGCCGAGATCATGCGCGCGCTCATGGGCGACAATCCGCACCAGGCCACGCTTGGCCCGCCGGAAGGCCAGACGCTCAACGACAAGGGGGAACTCGTCGACTCTTGGGGCACGCCGTATTTCTTCCATCAAATCAGCGGCGACCACATGGAGATCCATTCCGCCGGGCCGGACAAGATCATGGGCACGGCGGACGACGTGGTGTTGAAATAATCATTCAACTGGCTGACCGAAAAAGGCGCCTTCGGCACGCCCGATGCCACGACCACCATGTCCCCGCCGCCGCGTCCGACCGTTCCGGTCCCAAATGCCCGCCCGGGCAGGTTTTGCGCCGGACACGAACATCCTCTATGCTCGACTTTAGCCCATTTGAAGGGAGGAGCGGGCGGGTAAACATTGAAGGGTTCACCAACCAAAGTGCTTGGAGCAGGCTGTACCCAGAGAAGATCGACTCAATCGTTCTGAAAACCGCTGTAACCTTCACGACTTTGCTGACATTCACGCTGAACCAGTACAAAGGGTACGATTAACGCCACCAGCCGCGCCCACGGCACCAATCCCTCCATCTCGCCCAGGAAACTTGTGCATTTGAGTTGGTGCAAGCGGTCAATTCCGTTAGCAAGATGGGGACAGCAAGGTCAGTTCTTGGTTCAAGCAAATGAGGCGGGTCAGGCTGAAACAACAACTCCACTCCTTCAACGGCTTGCCGAAGGGCGGGCCAGTCGAGGTAGCCGTCAAGACCGGCTTGAAGCATCTGTGCGAATAGCGCCCGTAGGGACACGGATTGCGGCGTGCGATTCGGCAGCATCTCCACGATGAAGTGTGCCAGCGCACGAATATCCCGCTGTGCCGGTGTTACTAATGTGCCGGTACGATTGGCGCTGGTCGCAATATTATTGATCCGTGCCTGCCCATCGCCGCTTAGGAGGAGATCATCCGCCGTCAACGGCGAAGTGGCAATCTGATGATCCGCAAGATGGCAGAAGGCATCGGCTACCGAGATGGTTAACTGCAACGCGACCGCATCATCAATCACGCCGCCTTGCATTCTCAAGACGGCCAAACTCACGCTGTCGAGGAACTGGCGCGCATAAAAGTGAACTCCCGCCGCCTCCTCAATCGGATGCACAGGCAGAATGGCGGGATGTTGTATGTAGGCCTTGATGTTCGCATCCGAGACGAACTTGCCCACGACATCTGCGTCGCACTGAAACTCTGGTCGCAGGGTGTGCAGCAACACTTTTTGTTCAGTGAAAATATGTACCGCGTCGTAAATACGTGTATGCTCGTCTTCTTGGAGAGTGCCGCACAGATAGTACGAGCCAAGGTATAAATCGGCACCCGGTGTGTCCGCAGCGGCTTCCTTGCGTGGTAGATCATGGATGAGTTCGTCGCGGCGGCGAACGCTCTCCATGAGCAAATGTTCCCAGCCCACACTCTTGATAGTGTGTTGTGTAGATTGTACACCGGTCTCGAATTCAAATCGTCCAAGCGGCCAACAAAGAACGTTGTACACCGCGTCTATACCTTCGTCCGAACCGCAGACGGCATGGATGATCTGGCCGTTTTGGAGGTACACGCACGCGCGCTGCGACTTTTGGGCGACTTGCAGCCGACCAGTGCGACCGCTCACACAACACATTTGGATGACGTCCACCAAATCGAACTGGTCGAGCTTACCAGAAAAATTGTGCCGCTTCATTGCGAGACTGAACTTAGGGCGTCTTGAAAACGTGGGTTGACATCGAGCGGTCAATCTCTACGGGAAGGCACGCAAATCTCCTCGTATCTCACGATGGCAGAGGTGGTTTGGGCAGTCCCGGCGCGAGTAGAGAATCGACTGCTCTCATCAGCTCGTGGCTGTTGGTAGGCTTTGCTAAACAGAGGCAGCCCGCGATGTGCTGACCCGCCGCCACTTGTTGTTTACTGATCGAGGAAGTCAGGAAAAGGATGGGTACGTGCCGCAACCCGTCGTCGGCCTGAAGGCGCGCGGCAATTTGCGTGCCATCGATCTCGGGCATGTGCAGGTCCAAGACTACCAAGTCTGGACAAAAGCGACGGGCAGCTTGGAAAGCGAGACGACTGTCGTTGACTTCCTCAACCACATAGCGCCCGGTGTGTTCAAAAAGGATTTTCCAGAGTTGGGTCATCAGCTGATGGTCGTCTACGAAGAGGATGCGCTGCTTGTTCAGAGGGCTCGGGGGATGACTTTGCATACAATGTCTCGACGCTGTAGCAATTCTTGTGCTAGCCCGGATATTTCATCCTTATTCGCGTTGATTCCAAGGGTGGGCTATTTCGGTGACGAGCGACCTATCCGGTGCTCTCGAAGCCTGGTTCCGAGCCTTTGCGAGTCGTTTCGTGCGGTCCGCGAGGAGCCCAAGCTGCTGCTCCTTGATGCGGTTTTGATTCGCTGCGCTCTCCCCTGCGGGGCTGTCCTGCGGACAGTCTATCTCCCTTCGGTCGGTTCCATCTCCCCGCGCGCGCAGTAGGTCTCCCCGTAGAGACTCCGCGCCTCACCCTCCAGGCTGGTCACCAAGTAGCGGGGGTTCGTGCCCTGGTCGGTGTGCTCGGCCTTGAGGATGAACCGCCTTGGCTGGTCCCAGGAGACCGCGCCGTAGTCCAGCCAGCCAAAGAAACGCTGCTTTTCCTGGGTAGCCACAAAAGCGACTTCGGCCTGCTCGACGAGCGGCTTGGCCAGCGCCGCCAGCCGCGTGTTCTTGGCCAGCCCGACGAGGTAGTCCACCCCGTGGCGCTCGCACCAGGCCAAGAGCCGCCAGCGGCAAAAGCCGCTGTCGCCGCGAAAGAGAATCCTCGCTTGCGGCCACGCCCCGCGCAATGGGAGGTTCAACAAAGGAGCCGACGAACTGTGCGAAAAGCACCTCGTGGAAGGCGAGTGCGGCGCGGCGGTTCGCGCTTCTCCACCCGACAAAGGGTTGGGCTGCTGGCGAGGATGTGGTGATGACGGCGGTCGCCCCGATTCTCTCGCTGCCTGGTGTCAGCCGCAAACTCGCCGCCGGGTCGAGATGGACGAACCTGCGCGCGCACCCGAAGGCGGGCAATCACCCTGTCAAGAAAGTCACAAACGGGCGCGCAAAACCGCACGCGAATAACTTTGTCCGGCGTCCAAACCAATTCTATAAATAGAACCCTTAGGACAAGGTGCCTCGCGTTTTCCGCGACCTTTCTCCTACTCCCCCCAACATACATCGTTCGGATCGGACGTCCCGCTTCGTGCCAGGCACGGGTGTCGGATTTCTCCTTCGAGCGATCATCAACCACTCGTTCCCCCGAACTCCCCCCATGTCTTTTCCTCGCCTCACCACGGTCGCGCTTGCCGCGCTTCTTCTCTCCTGCCTCGCGGTCGAGCCATCCCCCGGCCGGACGGGCGAAATCGCCAAGGGAGCCGACGTCGGCTGGCTGCAGCAAATGGTGGATCCCGGCCAGGGGGGCGGCCCCTTCCAATTCTACGACAGCGACGGCCGGCAGAGGGACCCCGACCAGGCCACCAACTGCTTCAAGATCCTCCGGGAGCGCCACATCGACACGATCCGCTTCCGCGTCTTCGTGCCGCCCGTCACCCAACCCTACTGGGACAACCAACTGGCCGGCCACTGCACCATCGAGGAGGTGGCCCCCGTGGCCGCCAAGGCGGCGGCGCTGGGCCTGCGCATCCTCATCGACCTGCACTAC
This sequence comes from uncultured bacterium, assembly GCA_963795895.1. GTDB lineage: Bacteria > Verrucomicrobiota > Verrucomicrobiia > Chthoniobacterales > SZAS-18 > CAWCJJ01. Next base: position 237,430 of record CAWCJJ010000024.1, on the reverse strand, counting down.
AGCTGGACCTTCGCGGACCCCGGCAACCAGCGGCTGCCGGTCAACTGGGCCAACGAAATCTCCGGGCTGTCCACCGCGGACGCGATTGACAAGGTGGCCTCCGAGGTCACGGCGCACACCGCGGACGTGCTCGCCAAGCTCAAGGCCGTCGGCGTGACCCCGGAATGGGTCCAGGTGGGCAACGAGATCACCAACGGCATGCTGTCCGAGATCCAGAACAATACCAACGTCGCCGCGGTGGGCACGGGGTTCGGGAGCCGCTCAAACATGCCCAGCTTCGTGAGGTTCATCAACGCCGGCTACGACGCCGTCAAGGCGGCCGACCCCAACATCAAGGTGATCATCCACATCGACCGCGCGCACAACGACGGGCTCGACAAGGGGTTCTTCAGCTCGCTCAAGGCCAGCGGCGGCAAGTGGGACGTTTCCGGCACGGATGTTTCCGGCGGACTCTTCAGCGACATCCAGTACACGGTCAACGACCTGGCGGCCAGCTTCAACACGCCCGGGGCCGGGGGCGACGGGGTGATGATGTGCGAGATCGAGCCGCCCAACGAGTACGGTCGCAACAACAACCAGTTCAACCCGTACCCCGACTTCGATTTTGTCACCAACATCCTCAACATCATGCGCGCCATCCCCAACGGCAAGGGGGTGGGCGCCGTGTACTGGGAGGCGCAGGCCGACCCCGACTGGCGCGGCTACCAGCAGTCGGCCTTCGCCAACCACGAACCCTCGCCCTCGCTGGACGCCTTCTTGCCTTCCATCCTGCGCGCGAGCGGCACCAACATCATCGGCGGCGACGGGCAGCCCCTGCAGCTTAGGGGCGTGAACCTGGGCGGCTGGCTGGTCATGGAGCCGTGGATGACCCCGGCGGACTCCTCGGGGCTGCCCGACGAGTACGGCATCATCCAGAAGCTGGACGCCCGCTTTGGCGTTGCCACCGAGCAGAGCCTGATCAACACGTACCGCCAGAACTGGATCACCACCCAGGATCTCGACAACATCAAGGCGCGGGGCCTCAACGTGGTGCGCGTGCCGGTGTGGTGGGGCGACTTCTATCCCCTGAGCGCCCTGGGCAGTCCGACCGCCCCGGCGCTGCGCGCCGACGCCTTCGCGCTGCTGGACTGGCTCGTGCGGCAGGCCTCCGAGCGGGGCATCTACACGGTCATCGACATGCACGGGGTCTTCGGCGGCCAGAGCGCGAGCGCCTCCACCGGCCAGGCCAACTCCAACGCGTACTGGGCCAGCGCGAGCAACCAGGCCAACACGCAATCCATGTGGGCGGCCATCGCCGCGCACTTCCGCGGCAACGCGTGGGTGGCGGGCTACGACCTGCTCAACGAGCCCGACGGCGCGCCCAGCCAGCAGGCCGCGCTCACCCAGCTCAACAGCCTCTACGCCGCCGTGCGGGCGGCCGACCCCGACCACCTGATCTTCCTGGAGGGCACCTTCGGGCACGCCTACAAGGCCCAGTGGGGCTGGGGGGCGCTGCCGAGCCCGTCCTCCCAGGGCTGGACCAACGTGGCCTACGAGATGCACGAGTACCAGTACAACGCCACCGACGCCAACGTGCAGAGGGGGGCCGACAACCAGGTGGCCGACTTCAACGGCCACAAGGCGGCCTACGACGTGCCCTGCTACATCGGCGAGTTCAACGACTTCGGCTACGGCGACGCGTGGGGCCACAGCGTGGGCGCCTTCAACGCGGACGGCATGGGCTGGAGTTCCTGGAGCTACAAGGCCACGCACGGCCCCGGCCCGGACAGCTGGGGGCTCTACGATCCCAACGGCGCGTGGACGACGGTGCCCAACATCGCCACGGACTCCGAGCGGCGCGATCTCCGCGGACTGGTCGAAGTGGACCACGGCCAACACCTTCAGCCTCAACCCGCTGCTCTCGGGCGTCCTCATCGGGCCGCCGGCGATCACCAGCCTCACGCAGGCCGCCGTGGCGAGCGGCGCGGCGTTTGCCTACACGATCACGGCCACGGACTCGCCCACGAGCTTCGGGGCGACGAACCTGCCCGCGGGCTTGTCCGTCAACACGGCCACCGGGCTGATCTCGGGCACGCCGCCGGCGAACGGGGGCAGCTTCAACATCGGTCTGAGCGCGGTCACCAGCGGGGGCGCCTGCGCGGCGACCTTGCGGCTGGTGGTCACGACCACGGGAAATTACCCGACCATCACCAGCGCGAACGCCGCCGGCGGGGTGGTGGGGAGCGCGTTCGGCTACCAGACCGCGGTGAGAAACGGCCCGGCGAGCTTCGCCGCGACCGGCCTGCCCGCGGGTTTGTCGATCAACAAGACCACCGGACTCATCTCCGGCACGCCGACGGCGGCCGGGCAGACGAACGTGACGCTTTCGGCCACCAACGGCACCGGCACCGTCACGCAGGGACTGGCGCTGACGGTGACTGCCGCCGCCCCCGCGCCCGCGCCGGTGATCAGCAGCGCGACGAGCGCGAGTGGCACGGTGGGACGGGCGTTCAGCTACCAGATCACCGCCAGCAACGCGCCGACCGGCTTCAGCGCGGGCGGCTTGCCGGCGGGTCTGGGCGTCAACTCCACCAGCGGCCTGATCTCGGGCACGCCCTCGGGCGCGGGCACCTCCAGGGTGGGACTGGGCGCGAGCAATGCCAGCGGCACGGGCACGGCCACCCTGACGCTGAACATCAACAACCCGCCCCCGCCCATCCCGGCGACCCCCATGGGTCTGACCGGCTTCGGCTGGGACGGCCAGGTGGATCTGCGCTGGAACCCGAGCGTCAACGCCACCGGTACAACGTCGCGCGGTCCGCCTCCTCCGCCGGCCCCTTCACCAACGTGGGCGCCAACCTGACGACGACGTCCTTCAGCGACACGGGCCTCGCAAACGGCACGACGTACTACTACATCATGAGCGCCGGCGACGCTCCGGCGACAGCGCGGCTACGGCGGCGCTGGCGCGTGACGACGCGTGCCCTCGGGCGACAACGCCTGGAGCGCGGGCGACATCGGCGCGGCCAACCCGCCCGGCAGCGCGGACTTACGGCGGCGGCTCCTACACGCTCACCAGCGCGGGCGTGGACATCTGGGGCACGGCCGACGCGTTCCAGTTCATGAGCCAGCCGCTGGCGGGCGACGGCGCCATCGTGGCGCGCGTGGTCTCCGTGTCCGACACGCACCTCGCGGCCAAGGCGGGGGTGATGATCCGCGCGGGCCTGGCGCCCGACGCGGCGAACATGGCGGCCCTTCGTGAGTCCGGGCACCGCCCAGGGGGTCACCGCGCAGTGGCGGCTGAGCGCGGGGCCCCGTCCGCCCAGACGCTGTTCACCGGGGTGACGGCCCCCTACTGGGTCAAGCTGGTGCGCGCGGGCGGCACGTTCACGGCCTACCGCTCGGCGGACGGGGTGGCCTGGACCTTGCAGAGCACCCAGACCATCGACATGACCGGCCCCGTGTACGCGGGGCTGGCCGTGAGCGCGCACAACAGCGGCGGCAACGTTTGCGCGGCGACCTTCGACTCGGTGAGCATCCTGCCCGCGGACACGGCGGCGTGGCTCTCCGACGACCTCGGCGCGCCGGCCATCGACGGGTTCGCCGCGTTTGGCAACGGCGCGCTGACCGTCAACGGGGCGGGCGCGGACATCTGGGGCACCGGCGACCAGTTCCGCTACGTGTACCAGCCGGTCAGCGGCGACTGCGACATCACGGCGCGGGTCACAGGCGTGGAGAACAGCAACCTCAACTCCAAGGGCGGCGTGATGATCCGCGAAACGCTGGCGGCCAACTCCCCCCAGGTGGACCTGGTGGCGACGCCCAACGCGGGGGTTTACATGCAGGCGCGCGCGGGCGCCGGGGCGGTGACCAACAACGTGGCGATCAACTACGCCCTGACGCCGCCCTACTGGCTGCGGCTGGCGCGGGTGGGCAATACGGTCACGGGCTCCACCTCGCCGGATGGCAGAGCGTGGACGACGCTGGGCTCGACTACAGTGACAATGGGGGCGAGCGTCTACATCGGCGTTGCCGGTACCAGCCACGACGCCACCAAGCTGGGCACGGCCACGCTGGACAACATCAAGGTCAACCCCTGATACCATTCCTCGTGATTGGCCCGACGATGAGGACCGTCCCTTGAGTTCTGTCATCCATCGCCCGCGTTCGTTCCTCACTCTGCTCAGGGACGATCAGGGCGTACTACTTCCCCAAGGGAGAGAACATGGGTAAGCTGGCTGCCATGTCAGCCAAAAAGTACGTCGTCGACCTCACGCCATAAGGGTATTGGCATTGAATGTTATGCGCGCCGACTATAATCACCAATAGAGTGAACAACCCAAAGCCACGGGATCAACCCCGCGCGCCTCATCGTCCCCGCCGCCGGAGCCGCCGCCAACTCGCCAGCGCCCCCGCCATCCCCAGCGCCAGCATCACACTCGCCGAAGGCTCGGGCACGGGGCCGGCCACGATGAAAGCCGGATTGGTGATTCCCGTCGAGAAAGCATTCACCGTTAGTCCGTCCGGACTGATCTGCATAATCGAGTTGTTCGAGTCGGAACTCACCGCGTACAGGTTGCCGCCGGAGTCAAAGCCCAGTCCCGCCGGACGCGCGGGCAGCGTCGCGAAGAGGCTCACCACGCCGCCGGGGGTGATCTTGCTGACCTGATTGGCACCAGTGCCGCTGTTGGCCGCGTAAAGGTTGGCGCTGCTGTCGAAGGCCAGGCCGAAGGGAAAGGAATTGGAAGGCAATGTCGCGAACAGGCTCACCACCCCGGAAGAGTCGATTTTGTCGATGCTTTGCGTGCCTGTGGACGTGTAAAGGTTGCCGCCCTGGTAGGCCAGTCCGATGGCCGAACCACTCGGCAAGGTCGCGAAGAGGCTCACCGCGCCCCCGGGGGTGATCCTGCTGATCTGACCGCTGGCTTCCGCCGCGTAAAGGTTCCCGGTCGCGTCAAAAGCCAGGCCCCTGGGACCGGAGGAGGCGGGCAGCGTCGCGAAGAGGCTCACCGTGCCGCCCGGGCTGATTTTGCTGATCTGGCTGGTGCCGAAACCCGCCGCGTAAAGGTTGCCGGCGGCGTCGAAAACCAAACCCGTGGGGGTGGAATTCGCCGGCAGGGTCGCGAATGGGCTGACCACGCCCGCGGCATCGACTTTGTCGACACTGAGCGTGCCGCGCGAGACGTACAACGTATCCGCCCGCGCGAGGGCGGGTGCCAGCAGCCAAACGGCGAGGAGGATGGCGGTAATCCCCGCTGGCCGGTCACCGCGAGGCGGGGTGGTGTTGGTGTTCATCTTGTTCATTTCCGTGGCGAACTCTGCGTTGAAAATAAAACTACCCGAACGACTAACGCCCTAGCTGTAGCGGCGGCGGCAAAGAACGCAAGCCTGAAATCAGCGGCCGCAGCCAACCCCCCCTTGCAAACCCACCGCGCATCCCACTTGCCAAACCCGGCGCCATCGCCTTCAATCTCCCTGCTTCTCCCTCTCACCCCCGCCTTTCTCTTCCTCCTCCGCCTCTGTGTCCGTCCCTCCGCGTCCTCGGTGATCCTTCTGGTTTCCGCCTTCGTCACTCGTCATTCGTCATTCGCCTTCCCCGCCATGCCCATCGCCCGCGCCCTCCTCTCCGCTCTCCGATAAAACCGGCCTCGCCCCCTTCGCCCGCGCGCTCGTCGAGGAATTCGACGTCGAACTCCTCTCCACCGGCGGCACCGCCAAACTCCTGCGCGACGAGGGCATCCCCGTCACCGAGGTCGCCGATTACACCGGCTTCCCCGAAATCCTCTCCGGCCGCGTCAAAACCCTCCACCCCAAAATCCACGGCGGCCTGCTCTTCCTGCGCGACGACCCCGAGCACCACCGCCAGGCCGCCGAACACGGCATCCAGCCCATCGACCTGCGTCGTGGTCAACCTCTACCCCTTCCAGGAAACCGCCGCCAAACCCGGCGTCACCCTCGAGGAAGCCATCGAGCAGATCGACATCGGCGGCCCGTCCATGCTGCGCAGCGCGGCGAAAAACTACCGCTCCGTCACGGTCGTCACCGACCCGGCGGACTACGACGCCGTGCTCGCCGCGCATGCGCGAGAACGGCGGCGACACCACGCTGAAACTGCGCGAGCACCTCGCCGTCAAGACGTTCCTAACCACGAGCGGCTACGATCGCGCCATCGCCGCGTTCCTGAACCGCGAACAGCAGACCGGCCATTCCTACGACCTGTCGCTGCCGCTCGCGGCCGACTGCGCTACGGCGAAAACCCGCACCAGGAAGCCTCGCTCTACGGGAATTTCGACGCAGTGTTTCCAGAAGCTCCACGGCAAGGAACTCTCCTTCAACAACATCCTCGACATCTGCGCCGCCGCCGAGTTGATCGCGCGAATTCGAGGAACCCGACCGTCGCCATCCTCAAGCACACGAACCCGTGCGGCGTCGGCACCGACCCGGACCTGCGCGAGGCGTGGGACAAGGCGTTCGCCACGGACAAGCAAGCGCCCGTTCGGCGGGATCATCATCGTGAACCGTCCGCTGACCGCGGCGCTCGCGCGGGACGTGAGCGAGATTTTCAGCGAGGTCATCATCGCGCCGGAGTTCGAGCCGGACGCGCGCGCGCTTCTGCAGCGCAAGAAAAACCTGCGCCTCATCCGTCAGCTGCAGTCCGCCGCCGGGTTGGCGATGGACTGCACGTGCGCTCGGTGGTCGGCGGCGTGCTGGTGCAGGACCGCGACCGGGTGCTGTTCTCGGGCGAGGGGACGGGGAGGCCGACGCTGCAAGAGTCGTGACGACACGCCGCCAGCCGACCGACGCGGAGCGCCGGGCGATGATGTTCGGCTGGCGGGTGGTCAAGCACGTCAAGAGCAACGCCATCGTGTTCGCGGGCGCGGACCGCACGCTGGGCGATCGGCGCGGGGCAGATGTCGCGCGTGGATTCCGCGCGGATCGCGGTCTGGAAGGCGAAGGACGCGGGCTTGTCCCTGGCGGGCAGCGCCGTGGCGAGCGACGCGTTTTTCCCGTTCCCCGACGGCCTGCTGGCCGCCGCCGACGCGGGCGCGACCGCCGCCATCCAGCCCGGCGGCAGCGTGCGCGACGAGGAGGTGATCGCCGCCGCCGACGAGCGCGGCATGGCGATGATCTTCACCGGCATGCGGCACTTCCGGCACTAGGGAAGGACAAGGAGATGGAAGGTAGAAGATAGGGCGGAACCAGAGGGGTAACCGCAGATCGACGCAGATTGAAGAAAAGGCGGGAGAAGGGGGTTGCGCGGAAGGATGCGGGTTGTGAGTTGTGGCTAAGAGCCGGAACTGAAGACCATCGGAATTTTCCGCTTCTTAATCTGCGTCCCTCTGCGTTAATCTGCGGTTAAACTCTTCCGCCATGCCCCCTTGCAACCACGCCCGCCTCCTCGCCGCCCTCCTGTGCCTGCTTCTGCTAATCACCGTTAGCCTGCGCGCCGAACCCCCCGCCGGCTGGCTCCAACGCGACTTCCTCACCCCCGACCCGGGCGGCGCCCGCGCCCGGCTCGCCGAACGCGGCGTCGCCCTCAGCCTGTTCTACACGGCGGAAGTCTTCGGCAACCCCGCCGGCGGCTACCGCCAAGGCGCGGTTTACGATGGCCTCCTCACGGTCGGCGTCGATCTCGACCTCGAAAAACTCGCCTCCCTCAAGGGCCTGAAATTCCACGTCCTCGCCTACAATCCCCAGGGCGACAGCGGCACCAACAAATACACGCGCGACCTCAACCGCTTCTCCAACATCGACGCCTACGACACCGTCCGCCTCTTCGAGGTCTGGGCCGAGGCGTCGTTCTTCGACAACATCCTCAACGTCCGCGCCGGCCAGATCGCCGCCGACGCCGAATTCGTCACCACCCAGGGCGGCGCGCTGTTCGTCAACTCCAGTTTCGGCGCGTTCCCCATCCTTTCCCTCAACGTCCCGGTGCCCATCTACCCCCAGGCCGCGCCCGGACTGCGGCTGCGCCTCAATTCCCCCGACGCCCGCTTTTATTTCCAAACCGGCCTCTACGCGGGCAACCCCGACGCCGACCGCAACGGCGATCCCGCCCCCGGCTTTCGCGCCGGCACCGCCTACAACAACCACGGCGTACGCTTCCCCGTCAGTGGCAACCAGGGCGCGTTCGCCATCTTCGAGACGGGCTTTCTGCCCAACACCGGCAAGGACGCCCGCGGCCTGCCCGGTTCCTACCGCGCCGGCGGCTTCTACCACAGCGGCGATTTTTCCGACCTGAGCGTGGACGACACGGGCCGTTCCCTGGCCGACCCGCTTTCCACCGGACGTCCCCGCGCGCACGACGGCAGCGGCGGCGGTTACCTCGCGGTGGACCAGGTCGTGTACCGTCCGCCGGGACCCGGCGGCGCCGGCGGCGGCAACCAGCCGCGCGAGGACGTGGCCCAAACCGCGTCCGCCCCCGTGGGGAACGCCGAGGATTCCACCGCCACCGCGGCCGGGGATGCGGTGCCGGGCGGTCCGGAACTGCGCCTGTTCGGCCGCCTGGGTTTCGCGTCGGCGGACCGCGCGCAGGCGGGGTTCTACGTGGAAACGGGTTTCAACTACCGCGGCCTGCTGCCCTCGCGCGGACGCGACCTCCTCGGCGTGGCCTTTTCCTACACCGACCTTTCAAGCGACCTGCGTCAACTGGCGCGCGACACCCGCCGTTTCCCGGGTGTCACCCACGCCGCCGCCCTGCCGGATTTCGAGGCGATCCTCGAAACGACTTACCAGGCGAACCTGACGCCCTGGCTTTCGGTCCAGCCGGATTTGCAGGTGATCATCCACCCCGGCGGCAGCGCCCGTACGGCGACGCGCTCGTACTGGGATTGCGCACGCAGGTGACGTTTTAGGATTGCCCGCGCGCGCGCGAAAATTATTCCAAGTTGGTCCTTGCGCGCCGTCCCCTCCCGCCTTCAGAGTGCCCACCCGCGCCGCCGCTTATACCCATGAGTGATTACCCCATCCACCCCGACGATCTTCTTCGACCCGCCATTCGCGTCACCACCCCGCTTCTTTTGGACGACAACGACGTCACCGAGCATCATTTCGACTGGGATTCCGCCGACTTGGTGGCCCCCGGCGGCTTGTCGCCCGCCCGCCAGCTCGCCATGCAGCGCCAGCAGGAGCGCCTGTCCTCCATGCCCCGCGCCCGCGCGACGAACGACAGATGAGAAGGCTGAGATAAGAATTTATCACCGAGGACACGGAGAGGCCGACACAGAGGTGGAGGAGGCGGAAAAAGACAAAAGGATTTGTTCCAGAACTGATCAGCCTGTCTCTTCTCTTCTGGACCCCTCTCCTTCTTCCTCTGTGGTCTCTGTGTCCCCCCTCCGTGTCCCCTGTGAACCTTCCGGTTTCTTCCCATGACTGTCCTCGGAGTCAACATCGACCACGTCGCCACGTTGCGGCAGGCGCGCTACGCCCGCACGCCCGACGCCCATAACATCGAACCGGACCTCCTCGCCGCCGCCACCGTGTGCGAACAAGCCGGCGCGGCGTCCATCACGGTGCATCTGCGTTCCGACCGGCGGCACCTCCAAGACCGCGACCTGGCCGGGCTCATGGGCGTTGTGCGCACGAAGCTGAACCTGGAAATGGGCAACTCGCCCGAGATCCTCGCCATCGCCCTCGCGACCCGTCCCGCCGACGTCTGCCTGGTGCCCGAGAACCGCGAGGAAGTCACCACCGAAGGCGGTCTGGACGCCCATGGACTCCGCACCGAACTCGCCGCCACCATCAGGCAACTCACCACCGCCGGCATCCGCGTGAGCCTGTTCATCGACCCGGATTTGCCTCAAATCGAGGCGGCGGCGGCACTCGGCGCGCCGGTGATCGAGCTGCACACCGGCGCGTACGCGAACGCCGAAACCGCCGGGTTGCGCGCGGTGGAAATGGAACGTTTGCGCGCGGCGGCGGAAGCGGCGTTCGCGGCGGGTTTGCAGGTCAACGCGGGCCACGGGTTGAACTACCGCAACGTCCGGCCGCTGCTGGCCGGGGTGCCCCGTTTGCGCGAGTTGAACATCGGCCATTCGATCATCAGTCGCGCCGTCTATGTCGGCTTGGAACGCGCGGTCGGAGAGATGATTCTGTTGTTAAAGTAAAGCTACCTTCGAGGAAGGCGATCCTGCATTAACTGCGCAACGTCGCCCCTTCCGACGACGGACGTTCGGCCCGATGCTTTGCGCATGCCGCCGTCTTCTTCCCTCCCGCTTCCCCACTTCCCGGCCTACACCGACGCCGCCCTCGCGGCGGTCTGCCGCGAACTGGAGGAGGGACTCCCTCTTCCCGAGGCGTTCCTGTGCCACGGCATCCCGAGCGCGACGGGATTGTCCTGGCTCGCCGCGCGCCCGGATTTCGCCCACGCGACGGAAGTCGCGCGGGCGCGTTACGTGCGTTCGTTGATTCGCGCGGTGAGGGAAGCGGTCGCGGGCAGCGGCGCGCGCCACGATTGGCGCGCATCGTTGGCGTTGCTGGAACGCGCCGACGAAGCCACCGCCGCCGCCGAGCCCGTCAAAACCCCGGGAAGTTTCGCGCGATTCTTCACCCCCGCCCAAGCCGCCGACCTGCGCGCCCGCGTTGGACCAATGAAGAATTAAGAATTTATCACAGAGGACACGGAGAGGCGGACACAGAGAACACAGGGGAAGAAGGGAGGGTCCAGAGGAGAAGTGGCTGGCGGGTCGGTTCTGGAACCCTTCTTCCTCTTTCCTCCTCTGCCTCAGTGTCTGCCCTCCGTGTTCTCTGTGCTAAATTCTTAATCCCCCTTCTGCCTTTGAAACTCCCCCTCCGCGACCATCTCCGCCACCGCGTTCAACCGCACCACCAGCCGCTGGTCCTTGTGCTCGCCCACCGGGAACGGCGCGGCGACCAAAATCGTCTCCGGCGGATCGGACAACGTCCGCCCCGGGTAATAACGCCACGCGTGCGCCCGACCCGTCTCCGGGTCATGAAACTGGCTCACCTCCGCCGGCAACCCCGCGCGTTCCAGCCCGGGCAGATTCTGACGCCACTCGATCCCGCTGATCGCCCCGGGAAACTTCCCGTCGTGCTCCTCGGCGTGGGACCGCAACGCGCGCCCGAGCGTTTGGAGTTTCGCCAGTTCCCGCGCCGCCGTGACCGGCGCACCCTCGCGCTTCCACGCCGGTGCCAATCGCGCGAGCATCACCCCCAAAACCACAAGCAAGACCCCCAGGACCGCCGTGGTCGCCCAAGGCGGCGCCTTTTTCCGAGCGAATACCACCGTATTCCCCATCCTCATGCTTTCAAACCCACATCCCACAACCCACATCCCTCCGCACAACCCTCCCCTCAAAACGGACTCTGGATCATCGCCTCGAAATTGGTCGCCGCCGCGTTCACCAGATCCGCCGGCCCCGTCAGCTTGATGAACACATCCCCCTGCGGACTCTCCAAAATCGCCCCGTACATCCCGTAATTGGTCATCGGCGTGGTCGGACCGCCCGGCATCCCGCTGCTGAACGTCCCGCTGGCCACGCGCACGCGGGTGACTTTGGTGCCCTTGACGTCCGCCGTTTCGATGACGGGTTTCACCTTGTCGCCGCCCTCGGCGAACTGCCCGAGCCAGCGCGCGATGTTGGCGTCGATCCCGCCTCCCTGGCCCGCGCCGAAGTGAAAGAACACGACGTCCGCCGCCGGCGCCGCCGGGTCGGTGGGGTTGGCGACGCGCAACTGCGCCTTGCGCATGGAGGAATTGACCGGCACCCAGGTCCAGTTGGCGGGCCGTTTGAAGGTAAACGCGCCCACGGTGAACGTCGCCGGGTCCGCCGCGCGGGCCGCGACGGGCGCGATCAGGAGGGACGCGGTGGTCAGGCCGACGAGACCGGAACCGGCGAGCAGGGCGGCGGCGAGCATCCGCCGGGCGGAGGCGAAGGGAGTATCCATAGCCGAATCCATCCCACAAGGAAAACGCGGGCGCGAGAAGATTCTGCGGACACGCGTCTGGCCGCCTTTGGTTTGGAGTGCGCCGCGACACGTCGTTTACCCTTCGGCGAAGCCGCCATTGATCGAGCCGGCTGCGCCTGAATGTTAGGACGCGACGTGCGCAAGCATCCCGCCCGCATCTGGTCTGGTTCTCCGCACTGAATGCGCAGCCTCAGCAACGCCCTTTCTCCGCACCGAGGGTGCAGCCTCATCACAGCCTGGGGCAACGCCCCAGGTACAGTGTAGTATTGTTTTCAGCGCTGAAGGCGCGATTCATTCCGGGCGGGCTTTGGAGGACCATCGCGCCCGTCCAACAGGTGGCCTTTGAATCGCGCCTTCAGCGCTAAACCCACCACCAACCCACACCTGGGGCGTTGCCCCAGGCTGTGATGAGGCTGCACCTTCGGTGCGAAAGGTGGGCGGTGCTGAGGCTGCACCTTGGTGCGAAAGGCGGGGGGACGTGAATGCTTACAGTACAAAGCGCGGGCGGAACGCCCCTCGGATCATCCCCTGTCATGCGCAATCATTCCGAAAACCGATTTTAATGCACCGGATAGCCACGCCCTGAAGCCGCGTTATAACCCCGCCGCCATCTCCCCCAACTTGACCACCGTGTTCCAGTTCCGCGCCGTGCCGCGCGTGCCGAGGTGCTTCTCGATCACCGCATTCGTCAGCCGCGAATCCCCGATCCCCGCCGGGTACGTGACGTACGCCTGCCGCCCCTCCACGAAAATCACCTCGGGTCCCCGCACCACCGCCCGCAACGCCTTCACGGCGTCCGCGTCGGGCGCCCGCTTCAGCAACATCACCACCAGGTGGCTCGGGTCGCTCTCCGCCATCTCGTGAAAGGGGTTGCCGGACATTACCTCCGTCCATTCCCCGGCGTCGCGCGCTAGGAAATCCGTCCCCAACCCCAGCCGTCGCGCCGCCTCCGTTTCCAACCGCTTCTCCAACGCCGCCGCCGCAATCCTCCCATCGCTCCGAAAAACCAAATTCCCGCTCTGGAGCAGTGTGCGGACCTCCCCAAATCCCAGTTCTTCCGCAAACGCCCGCAGCTCCGCCATCGCGACCTTCTTGTGCCCGCCGACGTTGATCCCGCGCAGCAAAACAATCCAGGTGGTCGCGCCCATTCCCCCAACATGCCCGCGCCAACGCCAACGCGCACCCGCCTTTTCCGCAACACCCTCTTCCTCTTCCTCCTCTGCCTCTGTGTCTGCCTCTTCGTGTCCTCTGTGAACCTTCTGATGCCTTTGTTTGTCTTTGTCTGTGCCAACCATCATACTACCAAATCACCATCCCGACGATGAAACGCCCCCCGATCCTCCGCTGCCTGCTGCTCCTGGCGCTTCCCTGCCTCTCGCGCGCCCAGGAAGTCAAACCCATCGAGCCGCCCCCCGAGTTCAACCCGGCCACCGAACCCGCCGTCCTCGCCGTCGCCAAAGTGCTCCCCGCCGTCGTCAACATCAGCACCGAACGCACCATCCGCCGCACCGTCGAGGACCCCCTCGAACAGTTCTACGAACAATTCTTCAACGCCCCGATCAACCGCCGTCCGCGCGAACTCCGGCAAACTGTCCAAAGCCTCGGCTCCGGTTTCCTCGTGGACGCCGAGGGCTCCATCGTCACCAACGAACACGTCGTCGAACGCGCCGCCGACCTCAAAATTCAGGTCACGTTCGCCGACGGCGCCAGCTACCCGGCCCATTACGTCGCGGGCGACGCCCGGGCGGACCTCGCGTTGATCAAGATCGACAAAAAGCCCGCCGGCAAGCCGTTCACCTTCATCAACCTGGCGAGCTTTTCGCCCAACCTGCTCGGCCAGACCGTGCTCGCCCTCGGCAATCCCCTGGGTTACAACAGCAGCGTCAGCCGCGGCATCCTCAGCGCCAACGACCGTGAACTGACCATCGAAAACAACACCTACAAGCACCTGCTCCAGACCGACGCCGCCATCAACCCGGGCAATTCCGGCGGTCCGCTCATCGACCTCGCCGGACGCCTGGTGGGCATCAGTTCGGTGAAGCTGTCGTTCACCCCGCAGGGCACGCCGACGCAGGGCCTCGGTTTCGCGATCCCGGCGCGGGCGGTCGCCGCCAAGGTCGCCGAGTTCCGCGAGACGGCGAGCCGTCCGCCGCCGGTGGCCACCGCCGCGGGAGGGACACCCACCGCGCGACGTCTCTTCGGGTTAGCCCTGCAAGCCAGGCCCCCCGGGATGAACTCGACCGGCCTGATCGTGGCCGACGTGGACCGCGACAGTCCGGCGTGGGAAGCGGGCTTCCGCCCCGGGATGGTCGTCTATCGTCTGGGCCGGTACAACCTGGACACCCCGGCGGCGGTGGAGCAACTGTTGAGCGAGGTGGAACCGGGCGCCGCGGTGGATTTCACCATCGGCGTCGAAAACCCCCGCCGTGGCCTGACCCGCCAGGGTCAAACCAGCCAGATCGGCACCGTGACGCTGGTCGCGCGGGAAGCGGGGAATTAAGAATTTATCACCGAGGACACGGAGGGGAGACACAGAGAACACAGAGGAAGAAAAAGGCAAAAGGCTTTGTTCCAGAACTGACTCGCCCAGCTCTTCTCCTCCAAACCTCTCCTTTTTCCTCTGTGTTCTCTGTCCCCCTCCGTCCTCGGTGATCCTTCTGGATTCCGCGGAAACTTTCTTTCAACGAAACCCCGTCCCCCGCTGTCCATGCTTTTCCCCAAACACCACCGATGATCAAAGTCGAAAACCTCACCAAGCGTTACGCGGGCCACACGGCCATCAAAGACCTCTCCTTCGAGGTCGAACGCGGCGAAATCGTCGGCTTCCTGGGTCCCAACGGCGCCGGCAAGAGCACGACCATGCGCATCCTGTCCTGCTTTCTGCCCGCCACCAGCGGCAAGGCCACCGTCGCGGGGTACGATGTGTTCACCCAATCGCTCGAGGTCCGCAATCACCTCGGCTACATGCCCGAAAACGTGCCCCTCTATACAGAGATGCGTGTCAACGAATACCTCGAGCACCGCGGCGCGCTCAAGGGCTTGTCCGGCAAGAAGCTCAAGCTGCGCGTCGGCGAGGTCAAGGAACTCGCCAGCCTCAACGACGTGCAGTACAAGATCATCGGCAACCTTTCCAAAGGCTACCGCCAGCGCGTCGGCCTCGCCGAGGCGCTCGTCAGCGAACCGGATCTCCTGATCCTCGACGAACCCACCATCGGACTGGATCCCAACCAGATTCGCCAGGTCCGCGAGGTCATCAAGAACCTGGGCAAAAAGCACACGATCCTGCTTTCCACGCACATCCTGCCCGAGGTGGAGATGACCTGTTCGCGGGTGATCATCCTGCACAAGGGCCGGATTGAGGCCAGCGACACGCCGCAAAATCTGCTCGGCCATTTGCGCGCCGCCGGGAACATCCGCGTGGAAGCCATGACCGGCGCCGACAACGGGATCGAGCAACTCCAGAAAATCCCGGGCGTCAAGGAAGTGACCGTGGAATCCGCCGCCGAAACCGCCGCCGCCACGGCGCAACCCGGGTCCGCGTTGGTCGTCAACAACGGCAAGGGTGGGGGAGGGGGTGGCTCCGGCAAAAAGAACAAGGGGAACCAAAACAGCAACGCCAACCTCGCCGTCGCTACCGCCCCCGCCGACGCGACGGGCTTCCGTTCGTTTCTCCTGCGGATCGAAGCCAACACCGATCCCCGCGCCGACATCTTCCGCCTCGCGGTGGACCGCCGCTGGACCCTGCGCGAACTCGCCCGCCGCCGCGCGACGCTTGAGGATGTCTTCGTGGAAATCACGCACGCCGAGTAGCCGCCCCGCCGTTTTCAGCATGATAGGACGACACTTTTGTATCAGGCCGGTGGATGGCGACCTCCGGGCGCCATTCGTTTCCTTGCGCGTAGCGCCTCGATCTTCTTAAATAGAAATAGGCGGCTGCGCCGCGCGCGCAAGCAATGGCGCCCGGAGGTCGCCATCCACCGTCGCCATCCACCCCCAATCCCACATCCCCATCCTCATCTCCCTTGCGTAAATTCCTCATCCTCCTCGATCGCGAGTTGAAAGCCTATTTCTACTCGCCCATCGCCTACATCGTGCTGTGCTTCTTCCTGGCCCTCAACGGTTTCGACCTGTACGCGATGCTCACCATCATCAACCGTTCGCCCGTGGAGGTCAGCTTGGTGGAACTCTTCTTCACGAACGGTATTTTCTGGTTCGGCTTCCTGCTGGTCATCCCGCTGCTGACGATGCGCCTCTACTCCGAGGAGTTCAAGATGGGCACCATCGAGACGCTCATGACCGCGCCCGTGCGGGACTGGCAAGTGGTCGCCTCCAAGTTCGCGGGCGCGCTGATGTTTTACATCATCCTCTACCTCCCGACGGTCATCTACTTCTCGGTCTTCCAGTGGGTGACCCACGAACGGGCCGCCCAGGCGTTCGGGGCGTACGCCGGCAGTTACCTCATGGTGTTGTTGATGGGCATGTTTTACCTGTCCATCGGCTGCCTGGCGTCCGTCCTGACCCGCAACCAGATCATCGCCGCGATCATCGCGCTGGTGCTGGCGGTGATGTTCTTCTTCACCGGACTCCTCGGGATGCTGCTACCCAACGTCGGCCAGGGCTTCCGTGATTTCGTGGCGTATTTTTCCACGGCGCAACACATGCGCGACTTTTCCCGCGGCTTGATTGACACGCGCCCGATTATTTTCTATCTGACGATGACCCTGCTCCTGCAGGTCTTCACGTTCCAGGTCTTCCAGTACCGCAAGTGGAAGTTCTAACCTGACATCACTGCGGAGCGGTCGCCCGACCCCGCCTTCCCCTCCCTTTCCGAGTTCCGCCTTCCGCCTTCCGCCTTCTTATGGCCGCCGTTAAAATCCCACTTCCCCAGAAAACTCCTCCTCCGCCACCCGTCCGGCAGGCCGCACCCGCTTCGGACGCGTCACCATCGGCTTCAACGTCCTCGTCCAGTTGATCCTGCTGACCGCGATCCTCCTCGTCGTCAACGGCATCGGCTTCAAGCACTTCAAACGCTTCGACTTCTCGCGCGACCGCAAATACTCCCTCAGCACGCGCACCAAACAGTTCCTCGCCAACCTCAACAAACCCGCCAAGCTCATCGTGTTACATGAGCGTCGGCAACCCCATCCAGGCCCAGGTCCAGGGTGACGCCGAAAACCTGGCGCAGCATTACCGCGACGCCCAGCCCAAGTTCCTGAGCGTCGAAATCGTGGACCCCTACCGCAGCGTCGGACGCGCCGGCGAAATCCAGGCGAAATACAAGCTCGCCCAGCAGGAAAACGTCGTCATCGTCTCATCCGAGGACCGCCAGAAGGTCGTTAAGATCGGAGGACATGGTGGACCTCGACACCAGCGGCGAGATGTTCGGCCAGCAGCCGCACCATCACCGCCTTCAAGGGCGAGCAGGCCTTCACCAACGCGCTCCTGGAAGTCACCGAGGGCAAGAAAGAGCAGCGTGTACTACGTGCGCGGCCACGGCGAACCGGAGATCGGCGGCAAAGCCGGCGGCCCCCTGGAAATATTGGGCAAACTCCTGGAGGGCGAACACCTCAACATCAGCCGAACTCAACCTGCTCAACGTCGAGTCCGTCCCCGCCGACGCCACCCTCCTGATGCTGCTCGCGCCCAAGTACGACCTCTCCGAACGCGAGATCAAGCTCTCGACGACTACTGGAACAAGGGCGGCCGGATCATGCTCGCGCTCAACCCCGACATCGCCGCCCCGCGCCTCGGCATGTTCCTCGACAAACTCGGCGTGCGCGCCGAGGACGACCGTATTCTTCACACCGTTAGCATCGGCGGCGGCGTGACGGGCATCGTGCGCGACGTGTACGCGCAGGTCACCGGCGGCACGCCCGTCGCCAAGGAACTTGCCGGCGTTAACCTGATCTTCCTCGGCGCCACGCAGTCGCTTTCCCTCGCCCCGGAACGCGTGTCCGCCGCCGGGATCAAAGTCGAGCCCCTGGTCGTCGCCCAAAAGGATTACTGGGGCGAAATGGACTACCACGACATGGAAAACACCGGCGTGTATCTCGACAAGGGCAAGGACAAGGAGGCCCCGTTGTACGTCGCCGCCACGATTGAAAAAGGCGCCGTGGGCGATCCCCGCGTGCAGGTGGCCTCCTCGCGCATGATCGCCCTGGGCAATTCGCGTTTCCTGGAGTCCGACGCCATGAACGAGGCCGACGCGAATTTCTTCCTGAGCGGCTTCAACTGGCTGCTAAGCCGCGAGCAGCTCATCGGCATCGCCCCGCGCCAACTGAAAGCCATGACGCTCAACCTGGAGGAACCCCAGATTGGCATGATCTTCTGGATCACGACCCTGGCCATTCCCGCCTTCTTCGCCTTCGTCGGCCTCCTCGTCTGGTGGCGCCGCCGGTCCTGACAAAGGTAGAAGGCAGAAGGATGAAGGCAGAATCCGGAAGGTTCCAGCTCCGGTCTCTCTTCTCCTCCATCCTCTCCTGTTTTTTCCGATAATCTGCGTCCCTCTGCGTTAAATCTGCGGTTAAAAACTCCGGCTTCCCCCCCTCTTGCCATTCGCCTTCATATGAATTGGAAATCCACCGCCATCCTCGCTCGCCGTCGCCCTCGCGCTGCTCGCCTACTTCAAATTCTACGAGGAAAAACAGCCCGGCACGCGCGACATCGAGCAAAACCTCAACCGCGTCGTCGTCATGGACCGCGCCCAGGTCAACGGCCTCGCCATCACCAACCACGACCTGAAAATCGACCTGCGCCGCGCCGATTCCAGCGGCGAATGGATGATGAAAAGCCCGTTCGCCGACCGCGCCGACGTCGCGCTGATCGACCAGGTCATGACCGGTCTGGAAACGCTCCGCACAGGAGGACACCATCCCCGCGGGCGACGATCGCTCCGGCAAACCAAGCTCGCGGACTTCGGCCTCCAGACCCCGCGCCTGCACCTGCAGGTCACGCCCAAGGGCGGCGCGGCGTCCAGCGAGTTGATCTTCGGCAACGACACCGTCATCGAAGGCAAAACCTACCTGCAGGTCTCCGGTCGCAACGACGTCTACGTCGTCGGCTCGGAACTCAAGAAGCTGCTCGACAAGGACGTCAACGCCTGGCGCGACCACCGCCTGACCGAACTTCGCCGCCACCGATGTCAACAAGCTCACCGTGAAAAACTCCGCCGGCGAACTGGAGTTGCAGCGCAACGACGACCACTGGCAGATCACCAAACCCCTCAACTCCCGCGCCAACGACCAGAAGGTCAACGATCTCGTTTCGCAACTTGACCAACCTGACCGTCGGCACCTTCGTCGCCGACGACAAGGCCGACGCCGCCACCTACGGCCTGGCCGACGCGCGCGGCATCGTCACCCTCTACACCGCCAAGGACCCCAAGGGCACCGAGTTGGTCATCGGCACGCCCAAACCCGGCGCGACGCCTGACAAAAACAACCCCGCCGCCCCGCGCCCTCCGTGGCGGCCGCGACCGCCGCGACCGCCCCGCCCGACGGATCGGTGTACCTGCGGATGCCCTCGCGCCAGTCCATCTACACGGTCGCCAAAGGCATCGAGGATTTCCTCAACCTGAAGCCCAACGACCTGCGCGACCGTAGCCTCGTGCGTTTGAACCCCGACACCGTGGACCGTATCCGCATCACCCCGGCGGACGGCGCGGCCTTCACCCTGAGCCGCAAGGAAAAGCAGTGGACCGTCCTCGGTCCGCCCGCCGACCAGCCCGCGAACAACGCCGAGGCGGACAAGCTCATGCAAGACCTTGAGCCAGGCGAGGTGTCCGCGTTTGTCGCCGACAGCGCGTCCGACCTCGCCAAGTACGGCTTGGACAAGCCGCGTTGAAAGTGGCCTTCAACTCGTTTGCCTCCGAGAACACCGCCGAGACCAGCGCGGGCGAGAAGCCGCTCGCCACCGTGAGTTTCGGAAGCGTGGACGAGCCCAACGTGTTTGCGCGCGTCGAGGAGGAGCCGTTTATTTTGTCGGTCCCGCGCGCGGTGCTGGACGCGATCCCGACCGAGCGAACGCAGTGGCAGCCGCTGAACATCTTCCAGGCCGACGCCGACAAGATCGGCGCCCTGACGATCAGCGCGCAAGGTCAGCCCGACCTGAGCCTGACCCGCGCGGAGCAAAGGTCCGTGGACCCTGGTAAAGGGCGCCGGCCCGCTGGACCAAGGCAAGGCGCAGTCGGTGGCGAACACGTTGGCGCGGTTGCACGCGACGCGCTGGGTAGGCGGCGTCGCTCCCGCCCGAGAACGGCCTGGAGCCGGGTCCGGCGTACGCGACTTTGCGTTTCGAGACGGTGGGCGATCCGAAGAACAGCGGCGTGGTTCTGCTGGGCCACACGGGTCCCGAGAACATGGGTTATGGCCGGGTGGAGGGAAAGCCGGGCACGTTCCTGATCAGTCGCCCGGATTACGACACGTTGTTGCAACCCTTGGTCCCCGCCCCGGTGCCGACACCGACGCCAACCCCCGCGCCCACGCCGGTGGCAACGCCGACGCCGGAACCCACGCCGGCCCCGTTCCAACGCCGATGGCGACACCCGTTCCCACCCCCGTGCCAACCCCGGAACCGACGCCCATGCCAACCCCGGTGCCGACGCCGGTTCCAACCCCCACGCCCACTCCGGTGGCGACACCCATCCCGACCCCGGCCCCAACGCCAACACCCGTTCCGACGCCTGAGCCAACCGTCATGGCCAGTCCCGAGCCGACCCCGGAGGCCACTTTGATGCCAGTGGTCGCCCCCACGGTAGCCCCAACTCCGTCGCTCGCTCCGTCACCCGAGCCAACGGCAAGCGCACCCACCCCGCAAAACTAGCGACCGTCCCGAACCCCGGCAGAGGTGTAAGAGCCATAGCCCATAGCGCGAAGCTATGGGTAGTTAGTGGGAAGGTTCCCAGCCCCGGCAGGGGCGTAAGACAACCGGCGGCCATTGGGGATTTGGTCATCCTGGTTCTCTTATGCCCCTGCCGGGACTGGGAATTTTCGTGGCTTGCCGTCTGGGAACGTCTATGCCCCCCCGCATTCCGCCTTGCGCGAACGTCGCCGCCGGGTTTATTGCACCCCGCACATGACCGCACCCACCTCGGAAAAACTCGCTTCCACGTCGCCTTCCGCCACGGTGACGACCATCCCCTCGTCTAATCCGGGCAAACCCATTCCGCGCGCCGCGTTCTGGGCCGCGGTGATCGTCGCCGCGTCTCTCCCGATCATCCTCTTCCTCACGCTGATCGTCGTCCTGGTCTCGACCAACTACAACATCCTCGACTGGATGGAATGAGACAGAAAAGCGGTAGCCAGGAAATCTCTGGAACAAAGAATCTCTGCTCGCCGCCTTTTCTTTGATCTGCGTCCCTCTGCGTTAATCTGCGGTTAAACCTATGGCCTCTCCCGTGTAGAGCGACACAATCCCGCCCGTCAACTCTTCCCCCGCCACT
Organism: uncultured bacterium; assembly: GCA_963795895.1. GTDB lineage: Bacteria > Verrucomicrobiota > Verrucomicrobiia > Chthoniobacterales > SZAS-18 > CAWCJJ01. Next base: position 216,084 of record CAWCJJ010000024.1, on the reverse strand, counting down.
CCGGTAAACCCACACCCCCGGATCAGTTCGACCATCGCCCCGCCACTGGGAAACCGTCCGATCGACTCCGCCAGATACTCGTACGCCCCGCGCTCGCCCGAGACCACCCCGGCGACCACCGGCAGACACCGCCGCAGATAAAACCGGTACGCGCCGCCCCACCAGCCGCGCGGCAACGAGAAATCCAGCACCAGCAAATGCCCGCCGGGTCGCAGCACCCGCCGCATTTCCCCCAGCGCGCCCCCCCACGAGGCCATGTTGCGCAACCCGAACGCCACCGTCACCGCGTCGAAACTCGCGTCCGCAAACGGCAAGTTCAACGCGTCCGCCACCACCAGATCCCGGCACCCGCCGCGCCTTTCCGCGCCACCCGCAGCATCGGGTAACAAAAATCCGCCCCGACGATCACCGTCCCGGGCACGCCCGCGCCAGCGTCGCCGCCAGCACGCCGCTGCCCGTCGCCAGATCCAGCAGCCGCCCCGGTCGCCATTGCCGGACCACCCGCGCCGCCCGCCGCCGCCACAGGACGTCCATCCCGCCGCTCAACAACGCGTTGACGAAATCGTACCGCGACGCGACCCGGTTGAACATGCCCCGGACACTTTCCGGTTCCTCCATCGCGCCGGTCGCGCGTTCCCGCGTTGGGTTCGACATCGTTTCTCCAGACTGGTTGTTATTGAGCAAGGTAGAAAATTTGCGTGTCGATAATTTGACACGTACTGTTTGAGCAGTTGGTTCGATACTAAACTGTCACCGACCAGCGAAACGAATCCACGGGGTACGAACGGGATGCCGCCTTCGGGTGTTATCCCCTTGCCGCCACGACTTTTCCAGTCTCCCCGAACGCTCCGCCCTTCGCTGACCCGCGTCGAAGTCTAAGCGCGAACACGACAAATTGAAACCCTGGCAGAAGAGTTGCTAAAGGACCCGGATTGTCCAGGAAACGTCATTCACAACCATCCGCAGCATCCATCACTATGATCGCCGTCGGACTCCACGAATCCCACACCGGTAACGCTGTTATCGATTTCTTCATCAAAGGCGGCCCCGTCATGTGGCCCATCCTTATGACTTCCATCGTCGCGGTGACGGTGGTGCTCGAACGGTCCTTCTGGTGGCTGCGACAAAACTCCCTCCGCGAAAGCTCGAAGCTGGAAAAAGTTTTCGAGGCCATCGAAAACGGCAACCTCAAGGACGCCTCCACGCTTTCGCGCGCACCTCGCAGGACCCGCGTTTGCGCACCGTCTGGCACGGTCTCAATCATCCGCATTCCACGATGCAAAGCGCGTTGCAGGTGGCGACGGGCATCGAGCTGCAGCGCGCCAGCCGCTTCATGGCGCGTGATGGACACGACGATTACCCTGGCCCCGCTGCTCGGATTGCTCGGCACGGTGACGGGCATCATGGGCGCCTTCAACGCGGTGGGCGTGAACGGCCTCGACCCGGCGACGGTCAGCGGCGGCATCGGCGAGGCGCTGATCGCCACGGCTTGCGGTCTGGGCATCGCGATGACCGTGCCTGATTTTCTACAACTTCTTCAACACCAAGGTGGAGAAGCTGAAGTTCGAGTTGGAGACCGCCTCGACGAACCTGGAAGTGATGATCGAAAACCTCAACCACGACAAACATGCACCTGAGCTCAGCAACGCCCGGTAAAAAAGCGCGGATCGAGATCATCCCGCTGATCGACATCATGTTCTTCCTGCTCGCCAGCTTCATGCTGGTGAGTTTGAGCATGATCCGTTTGCAGGCGATTCCGACGAACCTGCCGTCGGCGAAAACGGGCACCAACGTGCAGAAGCCCGATTTCACGGCGATTGGCATCGACAAGCAGGGGAACATTTACTTCGACAAGGACAAGACACCTATCGAGGCCGACCAGATTCCCGTCCGGCTGCAGCCCCTCTACGCGGAGAAGCAGGATGAGTTGAAAGTCTTCATCAACGCGGACTCCGCCTGCACGTACGAGATGGTGATCACCGTGCTGGACAAAGTGCGGTCGCTCGGCGTGAAGAAAGTTTCCTTCCCGGTGAAGCAGGGCAACAAATTCGATCCTAACGCTCCCCGGCCCAACACGTCGGGCGGGCTGCTCCCGGTGCTCCGGCGGCGCCTGCGGCAGTCGCGCCGGCTGCTCCCGCCGCGCCACCGGCAAACCCTTGATCCGCTCACAACACCCGGCGCGGGCCGGGGAAAGCCTGTCAAATTCACTCCTAACGCCTTATGGAAAGCTTATTCAGACAGCGTCCGACGCGGAGATTGCGGACTGCGTTGATGGTGGTGGGCGCGCTCTTGGTCCACGGGACCATCGTCGGCGGTGCCGCCTTATGGCCGACGCAAAACAGCTACGTGATCCCCGATCTCGTGGTGGAGATGGATTTGGCGGACAAGCTGGGCGACCCGGAGGTCAAGGAGTTGATCGTGGCCGATGTGCCCACGCCCCCGCCGGATCAACCCACGCCGCCGCCGGAAGACACGCCCGCCCCGGAGGACACGCCTCCGCCGATGGAGGATCAGGAGATCGATGTGCAGGCCACGCCGCCACCTCCCAAAAAAGAGGTGAAGCCCGCGCCCATCAAAAAGCCGACCGGTACCCCGGCCCCCGCCAACGCCAAGCGCGGCCCTGTGGCCCAAGAGGGTGTGGTGGGTGGCAACCCGGCCGGGACCAAAACGACCGGCACGCCCGGCGGCTTGAAGGTGGGTCCTGCCGGCTGGAAGACGCCCAAGCCTCCGTACCCTTACCAGGCGCGGGCCGCCCACGTTACGGGAATTACCGGTGTGCGGATCACCACCGACGCGTCCGGGAACATTTCCAGTGTGGCCATCACAAAGTCGTCCGGCAGCGGTATCTTGGACAGCAACGCGACCTCGTACATCCGGGCTAATTGGAAGGGGCCACCCAACGCGTCTTTCTCCAAGGAAGTCGAGTACCGTCTGAATTAGTGGTGACGCCGCCTTCTGTCCGGATGAGCACGGAAGCCAAGTGGATCGGCATGGTTGCGGGGGTAAAACGCCGCACCCTCGCCAGTGGTCGAACGATGATGCAAATGATCGTCCGGCTTGACGTGGGAAGTCATTTGCCCGAGCACCAGCATCCTCACGAACAGGTGACCCACGTTTTGAGCGGCAGGTTGCGATTAACGTTGGCTGGCGAGGCGCATGATCTGCAAACCGGCGAGTCGTTGTACATCGCCGCCAACATCCCGCATTCCGCCGACGCCTTGGAGGACGCGGTAGCACTGGATACCTTCAGCCCCCCGCGTGAGGACCTCCTGGCGCGGGACGCCGACTAATTCTTTGACAGGACGAACAGGAAAGACAGGGTGGGAGAAAAGGCATTCGGAACTTTTCTTTAATCCTCTCAATCCCGTTCATCCTGTCAAAATTCCGCCTCGGCTAGCGCGCGACCTCCACCACCAACGCGGTGATGTTGTCGCGTCCGGACCGCTCCAACGCCGCCTCCACCAGCGCGTCCGCCGGATCGCCCTCGCCTCCCATCCACTCCAACAACTGCTCGTCGTACAACCCGTCGATCAGCCCGTCGGTACACAGCAAGAACCGGTCGCCCGGCTCGCACGCCACGGCGCCCACCTGCGGGTCCACGAACTGGTGCCCCGCGCCCAGCGCCTTCTGCAACGAATGGCGTCCCGGATGGTTCCGCGCCTCCCGTTCGTTCAATTTCCCGTTGCGAAACAACCACCCCACGTAAGTGTCATCATGGGAAATTTGTCGGATGGTGCCGCCACCTCTTCCCCCGGCCTCCCCGCTCCCCCCCTTCGGCAGATAATAAATCCGGCTGTCGCCGATGTGTCCGAAATACATCCAGCCCTGGGTAAACCAGGACAAACTCAGCGTCGCCCCCATCCCGGCGCAGTCTTCGTCGCCCGCGCCTAGGAACAGCAACGCCCGGTGCGTCTGCTCGTACAATTCCGCCAGCACGTCCGCGAACCCCGCCTCGATCCCCGTCGTCGCCAACTGACGAAACGCGCGGGGCAGCAAACGCGTGATCTTGTCCACCGCGATCCGACTCGCGAACTCGCCGGCGTTCGCCCCGCCCATCCCGTCGCTGACCGCGAAAACAAAGTCCGCGTTCTCGGTCGAATCCTCCCCGTACTTCCCCAGACGCTGGATTTCCCGGGCGTCGAAGCGCAACGCGAGGAACGCGTCCTCGTTGTTCCGCCGCACCTTCCCGCGATCCGTGCGCCCGTGCCAGCGCAGCCGCGACGGACCGCCGGGAGGATGAAGCGTCTCGTGGGAATGGATCATCGCGACAATTATCCAATCACTTCATTCCCCGGAAACAGGCGGCTGGTATTCCGGGTCCACCGGCTCGTCCAGAATGGTGGCGAACTCGAAATCAATCAGACAAAACCGCCCGTCCGATTGCCGGTAAGTGACGTTTCGCATTTCCGCGTCGTCGTGCCTGACGCCATAGGGAAGCAACTCCGCGTAAATCTCGCGCATCCGATCGGCATCCAAGTGTTCGACCCGACGCCCGCAGTTGGTGGTCACGATCCGCAAAGTCGCCGGGTCCTGCTCCAGCAACCTGGGCACGAAAGTACAGCCCCGGCTCTCCAGATACCGCAGCACCCGCGTTTCCCGGGCAAACCGCGCCTCGGCCTTCGCCCCGCGAAACGTCTTGTACACCCGCCCGTCGTAGCTCAGCCGAACCGTCGCCCGCAGAGTATCTTTGACCTGTTCCATCCCGCCCGCACGATAACACACGCTCCCGCGGAGACCAGAAGGTTCACAGAGGGCACGGAGAAGCGGACACAGAGGACACAGAGGAAGAGGGAGGGTTCGGAGGAGAGATAGTAGTGGTTGAGTCCTGTCTGGAACCCACGCCTTTTGCCTTTCTCTTCCTCCTCTGCCTCTGTGTCTGCCCCTCCGTGTCCTCTGTGATAAATTCTGGTCCCTTCTCTTGGCACCGATCTAGCTAAAAGGTTCCACGCGCGTTACATCGACATTAATTCGAGGTAAATTCCGCCACCCGCGCGCAAAAACGCGCAGTTTGTTCAAAAAAAGACACATCAACCACTCCAAAGACAACCATGCCGAAGTATAAATTGGAATACATCTGGCTCGACGGGTACGAGCCAACCCCCAACCTCCGCAGCAAAACCACGATCAAAGAGTTCGACAGCTTTCCCACCCTGGAACAACTGCCGATGTGGGGTTTTGACGGCAGTTCCACCAAACAGGCCGAGGGCCACAGCAGCGACTGCGGACTCAAACCGGTCGCCGTTTACCCCGACTCCACGCGCAAGAACGGCGTCCTGGTCATGGCGGAGGTCATGCTGCCCGACGGCACGCCCCACCCGACCAACGGGCGCGCGACCATTCACGACGACCCTAACGCCTGGTTCGGTTTCGAGCAGGAATATTTCCTTTTCCACAACGGACGCCCCCTGGGTTTCCCGGCCGAGGGTTACCCCGAACCGCAGGGTAAATATTACACGGGCGTGGGTTTCAGCGCCGTGGGCGACATCGCCCGCCAGATCGTCGAGGAGCATCTCGACCTCTGTCTGGACGCCGGCATCAACCACGAGGGCATTAACGCCGAGGTCGCCAAGGGCCAGTGGGAGTTCCAGATCTTCGGCAAAGGTTCCCGCACCGCCGCCGACCAAGTCTGGGTCGCCCGCTACCTGCTTGAACGTTTGTGCGAAAAGTACGACGTCGATGTCGAGTACCATTGCAAACCGGTCAAGGGTGATTGGAACGGTTCCGGCATGCACGCCAATTTTTCGACCGAGTACATGCGCGAAAAGGGCGGCAAGGAGTACTTCGAGAAATTGATGGGCGCCTTCGACAAGTATCGCAACGAGCACATCGCCGTGTACGGACCCGACAACCACCTGCGATTGACCGGACTGCACGAGACGCAATCCATCGACAAGTTTAACTACGGCGTCGCGAACCGCGGCGCGTCGATCCGCGTCCCGCATTCGTTTGTGAACAACGGGTACAAGGGATATTTGGAAGACCGCCGCCCGAATTCGTCCGGCGACCCGTACAAGATCGCGAGCCGGATCCTGCAAACGGTGGAGTCGGTGCCGGTGGCGTAAGGCCGGCGGGTAGTTTGCAGCTTGCAGTTTCAACCACAGGCGTTCCCCGCGAGGGGAGCGCCTGTTTGTGTGAACCGGGGTCATCAGCCCCGGGAACGCGGGCGTCCCGCCCGCAATAGGGGTGGCAATACCCCGGGTACAGCCTGACTTTCGCACCGAAGGTGCAGCCTCATCACAGCCTGGGGCGTTGCCCCAGGCTGTGATGAGGCTGCACCTTCGGTGCGGAGAAAGGGCGTTGCTGAGGCTGCGCTTTCAGTGCGGAGAACCAGACCAGATGCGGGCGGGACGCACGCGCTCCCGGGGCAGAGCCCCCCCTAAATCGCCCCCACGCCCGTCTCCTCCGTCCGGATCCGGATCACCTGCTCGACGCACGTGATAAACACCTTCCCATCCCCGCTTTTCCCCGTGCGGGCCGCGTGCAACACGGCGTTAATCGCGTCCTCCACCAACTCATCGGGCAACACGACCTCCACCTTGAGCTTGGCCAAAAAATCGACGCGGTAGGCGCTGTCGCGGTAGATCTCGGTGTGCGCCGTCTCGTGGCCGAAGCCTTTCACTTCGCACAACGTCATGCTGACGATCCCCAGTTCACCCAACGCTTGTTTGACTTCCTCAAGCTTGAAGGGCTTGATGATCGCTTCCAATTTCTTCATGGCACCGTGTCACCCTGTTACCCTCTTCGGTCCTGGTTTAACGTGATGTTAGGACGAGGGAAAAAACCGTGCCGGGAGGAGCCCATTCAGCTAACGACTTGAAGCTTGGGGTGGGAGGCGAATGCAAACCCCCGAAAACATCCGCCCCCCACCTTGAAGCTTACAGGTGAGGCTATTAGCAAAGCCCATGCCACCCCGCCCACACGTCCTCGCCCCCTCTGGCAGCCCCTTTTTCCCCTCGCGCCGACCCCGCCCGCTGGTTATCTTTGTACAACCCCGCGGGTTAAAACAACAACCCGCTGGCTAGATTTGAAGATACCAAAAGGTTCACCGAGAACACGGAGAGGCGGACACAGAGGCGGAGGAGGCAGAGAAAGGCAAAAGGCTTTTGTTCCAGACGGAGCAAGCTATTCTTTTCTCCTCCAAACCCTCCTTCTTCCTCTGTGTTCTCTGTGTCCGCCTCTCCGTGCCCTCTGTGATAATTCTCGTTCTCCCCCCATCCCCACCCGGCGTCCTGCGGCGCGCGCTCGCCCAGGTCGGCAGCATCTTCTGGCTCCTGATCGACCTGGCCCGCGAAACCGGCGACAACCTCGCGCGCGGCCGCCTCCCGTTCCGACGCCACGTCTTCTTCGAGCAAACCCAGCGCACCGGCGTCGAATCCGTGCCGCTCGTCATGATGGTCTCCTTCTTCCTCGGACTCACCATGGCCCTGCTCACCGGCTACCAGCTCCGCACCTTCGGCACCGAACGCCTCGTGCCCCAACTCGTCGCCACCGCCTTTAGCCGCGAACTCGGCCCCCTGATGACCGGCATCGTCCTCGCCGCGCGCATCGGCGCCGCCTACACCGCCGAACTCGGCACCATGACCGTCAGCGAGGAGGTGGAAGCCATCGAGGCCATGGGCATCGGACCGCTCCGGTTCCTCGTCGCGCCGCGTTTGGCGTCCATCGTGCTGCTCCTGCCGTGCCTGGTCGTGCTCTCCAACCTCGCCGCCGACACCGGCGCGTACCTGGTTTGCGCCTCCACCCTCAACATCGCGTTCACCTACTTTATGCAGCTTCTCCAGCAGGGACTCCTCGTGAAGGACCTCGTCGCCGGCATCGTCAAGAGCGTGGTGTTCGGACTCATCATCGGGTTGGTCGCCTGCTACCGCGGACTCACCGTCAAGGGCGGCGCGGCCGGCGTCGGCGCGGCGACGACGGCCAGCGTGGTCAGTTCCATCACGACCGTGATCGCCGCCGACACGCTCTTCAACATCATCCTGGTCAAAGTCTATGATTGAACCGGAACCCGCGGTGTCGGAGACGGCGGCCACGTCCGCGGGGGAGGGGCCTAACGACACCGACCCGCTTTTGAGCATGGAGGGCGTCGTCCTGAGTTTCGGCGAGAAAACCATCCTCACGGCATCGACCTGCGCGTGCTGCCGCGCGAACGCCTCGTCATCATGGGCCAGAGCGGCGGCGGCAAGAGCACGCTCCTGCGCCTGATGCTCGGCATCCTGAAACCCACCGAAGGGGTGGTGAGGTTGCGCGGGCAGGAGGTGAACAAACTCGGGCGCCGCGAGCTCAACGCCATCCGCGCCAAGATCGGCATGGTCTATCAGTACAGCGCGCTGATTTCCTCGCTCAACGTGCGCGACAACCTCGCCCTGCCGCTGGAGGAACTCACCGACAAACCCGGGGAGGAAATCGACGCCATCATCGACGAAAAACTCGCCTTGGTGGACATGGCGCACGTCCGCGACCAGATGCCCTCGGAGCTGAGCGGCGGGATGCGCAAGCGCGTCGGCCTGGCGCGCGCCCTGGTGTTGGAACCCGAGTTGATCCTCTTCGATGAACCCTCCGCTGGGTTGGATCCGGTGATCTCCTCGGTGATCGACGAGTTGATCATTTCGTTGAGCGAGCACACGCGCGCCACGAGCGTGATCGTCACGCACGAGATGGACAGCGCCTTCCGCATCGCGACGCGGATGGTGATGTTGTACGAGGGCAAGTTCATCGCCGACGGCCCGCCCTCCGAGTTCCGGAAATCCGACAACCCGATCGTCTCCCAGTTCGTCGAAGGCCGCACCGACGGGCCGATCCTGACAAACGCGGAAGGCGGAAGGCGGAAGGCGGAGAGGCGGAGGGCGGAAAATCTCTGGAACAAAAAATCTCTTCTCCCCCGCCTTTTTCCGATAATCTGCGTCTCTCTGCGTTAATCTGCGGTTACCCTTCTGGTTCCGCCTTCTTCCTTCATCCTTCTGCCTTCTGCCTTTATGAGATTGGAACGCAACGAAATCACCACCGGCCTGCTGGTCCTCCTGACGATCGCCATGCTGGTTGGCGTGATCCTCCTGCTGGCGGTGCCGGGCCTCTTCAAAGCCCAGCGCACCTACCAGATCTACTTCGACAACGCCGCCGGCCTCCAGCCCGGCGCGCCCGTGTCCCTCGCCGGACGCAAGATTGGCCAGGTCGCCAAGATCGATTCGCCCGTCCCCAAGGCCAGCCGCCCGGCGCGGTACCCCGATTACGAAGTCGTCATCACCGTGCACATTGACAACAACGCCTCCGTGTTCCGCAACTCCACTCCGCGGATGCAGCAAAACGGGCTGCTGGGCGAGCAGATCATTGATTTCGTCGGCGGCACGGAGGATTCCGGCGTGGCGGACTTGGGCTACAAGTTTGTCGGCGTCCGGGTGCCGGACCTCAATTCCGCGTTGCCGAAGGTGCTGGCCGTGATCGAGCCGGTGGCAAGTACGGCGACCCTGGCCCTGGTGGATCTGCGCAAGACCATCGACAGCCTCAACACGGTCTTCAGCGAACAAAGCGACCTGCGCGGCGCGCTGACAAAACTGCGCGCGACCGCCGACAACCTCGCGACGCTAACGGCACCCGGCGGCGGGATTAGCAACTCTTTCACCAACCTGCAAGGTTTCACCGACAAGCTCAAGGACGACCACGGCCCGTTGATGACGACCCTGGACAACCTGCAGAAGACCACGGCCGACCTGAACAAGGACAACAAGATCGAAAAGCTGCTGACGAATTTTCAGGCTGTCAGCCAGCGCGCCGACGGCGTGGCGAAGCAGGCAAACGCGTTGCTGGCAAGCGTGACGCCGTCATTCCAGGCGTCCGCCGCGAATTTCGAGCAAATGACGGACACCTTGAAGCGCCAGCCCTGGCGCCTGATCCTCCCGACCACCAAAAAGTACGACGAACCGACGACGATCGTGACGAAAGTCCCGCCCGCGCAGGGCGGCCCGGTGACGTATGTGACCAAGACCGGCCGCCGCGAGAAGCCGCCTGAGCGGCAGAAGAAGCCCGAAACCCGCGAGAACGAGCGCTGGCTCCGGTTGTTAGACTGAAGGCAGAAGGCAGAGATACCATCCCTTCTCCCCGCCTTTTTCTTTAATCTGCGTCGCTCTGCGTTAATCTGCGGTTACCCCTCTGGTTCCGCCTTCATCCTTCTACCTTCCCCCTTCCTGCCCGTAATAAGCGCCGGCCCCGTGTTTCCTCAAAAAATGTTTGTCCAGCAACTCCCGTGAAATTGGCCACGCCTTCGGGTCGAGTTGTAACGCCTTCCGCGCCATCTCCGCCACGATCTCCAACGCGAACGCGTTCTCCAACGCCTTCTTCCCATTCTCCCCCCACGCGAACGGCCCGTGCCCGTGGACCAGCACCGCCGGCACCTGGAGGGGTTGCAGCTTCTTGAAACGCTCGACGATCACGTTGCCCGTTTCCCATTCGTATTCGCCGCGAATCTCCGCCGCCGTCATCGGACGCGTCACCGGCACCTCGCCGTAAAAATAATCCGCGTGCGTCGTTCCCAAACACGGGATGCCGCGCCCCGCCTGCGCCCACCCCGCGGCGTGGCGCGAATGGGTGTGGACAATCGCCCGCACCCCCGCGCCCCCGAACGCCTGGAACAACCGCCGGTGCGTCGGCGTGTCCGACGAAGGCCGCAACGTTCCCTCCACGACATGTCCGTCCGCCAGATCGATGATCACGATGTCTTCCGCCTTTAAGCGGGCGTAGTCCACGCCGCTCGGTTTGATGGCGAACACGCCCCGCGCCGGGTCGGCGACGCTGACGTTGCCGAAGGTGAGATCCACCAGTCGATGTTCCGGCAGCGCCAGGTTGGCGAGGTGGCACTCCTCTTTTAGGAGGTGGTAGTCAGGGGGCATGGCAGACGTTACAGCAGTTCTCGGGATGATTGAACGGGGAAGGTTGTGATTCAAGCGGGCGAAGCTCAGGCGGGTCCCCCGCCGTCCAATCCAAGGTAGGGATGGCTCTCCGAGCCGCTCCCACTCTCAAATTGGCCGGTTCGCCCGGTAACCGGGGTCGTCCACTAAACTCCAGAGACAAGGGGGAGCGGCTCGGAGAGCCATCCCTACCTTTGGAACGAAGCCGCTTCGCGGCGGAGCCGCCCGCCCTTCACGGGTTGACCGTGCGGCGCACGCCCCTTACACTTTGCCGGTGGATTATTCACACATCATCACGATGGAACCCGGCAAGCGCAGCGGCAAGCCGTGCATTCGCGGGCTCCGCATCACTGTTTATGATGTGCTCGATTATCTTTCCTCGGGCATGACACACGCGGAAATCCTCAGTGATTTTCCTTACCTGACACAGGAGGATATTCTCGCTTGCCTGGCCTTCGCGGCGGACCGCGAGCGCCGGACCGCTTTTGTAGCCAGTGAAGCTGCTCTTCGATGAGAACCTCCCGCCGAAACTTGTTCGGCGATAGGCCGACTTCTTCCCGGACTCGGCCCACGTTGAGGAGTGCGGGTTAGGCGCTTCGGACGACCGCCAATTTGGCAGTTCGCGGCGGCGCATGGATTCTGTGTTGTATCAAAGGATTTGGACTTCTACGACCGCAGCATCTTGCAGGGTGCTCCGCCAAAATTGATCTGGTTGCGTACCGGCAATTGTTCCACCTCGCGCGTTGAACGTCTGCTTCGCGCTTTTGCCGCTGCTATTCGCCTATTCAACAATCGCCCGGAGGAGTCCCTGCTCATCCTACCTTGAGTTATTCTCCTCACCGCCCCCCATAAAACGCCTCCCCGCCGCGCAGCCCCGCCTTGAACTCCCGCAACCGCGTCCCGGCGTCGATCACCACCAGCTCCACGCCCGCGATCTCCGCCAGATCCTCCAACTGCTCCGTCGTCACCGCGTAACTGTACCCCGTGTGGTGCGACCCGCCCGCCAAAATCCAAGCCGCGCACGCCGTCTTGAAATCCGGCCGGCACTTCCAAACCGCCCGCGCCACCGGCAACTTCGGCAACTCATGCGGCGGCGCGATGGCATCCACCTCGTTCACGATCAACCGGAACCGGTTCCCCAAATCCACCAGCGACGCGTTCAACGCCGCCCCCGGCGTCGCGTCGAACACCAGCCGCGCCGGGTCCTCCTTCCCCCCGATCCCCAGCGGATGCACCTCCACTTTCGGCTTGCCCGTCGCGATCGTCGGACACACTTCCAGCATGTGCGAACCCAACACCAAGTGCCCGTCGGGATGCAGATGGTACGTGTAATCCTCCATGAACGAGGTCCCGCCCGGCAAGCCGTCGGCCATCACCTTCATGGCGCGCACCAACGCGCAGGTTTTCCAGTCGCCCTCGCCGCCGAAGCCGTAACCGTCGGCCATCAGGCGTTGCGTGGCGATGCCGGGCAGTTGCTTCAACCCGTGCAAATCCTCGAAGGTGTCCGTGAAACCTTTAAAGCCGCCCGCCTCCAAAAACCCGCGCAACCCGAGTTCGATCCGCGCCGCGTCGCGCAACGAACCGTGCCGCGCCGCGCCTTTCCGCGCGTCCGCCGACACATCATAGACCCCCTCGTACTCCGCGCACAACGCGTCCACCTCGCCGTCGCCGACCGCGTTCACCACCGCGACCAGATCGCCGACCGCGTGGGTGTTCACCTCGAAACCCAGTCGGGCCTCCGCCTCGACTTTATCACCGTCCGTCACCGCGACGTAACGCATGTTGTCCCCGAACCGCGCGAACCGCGCCCCTCGCCAATCGGCCCACGCGCGGGTTGCCCGCATCCACGCGGCGATACCCTCGCGGGTCGCCGGGTCCGACCAGTGGCCCACCACCACCTTGCGCCGCAACCGCAGCCGCGCGTGCAAATGCCCGGCCTCCCGGTCGCCGTGGGCGGACTGGTTTAGGTTCATGAAATCCATGTCGATCTCGCCCCAGGGCAGGTCGCGGTTGAACTGCGTGTGCAGATGCAAAAACGGCTTGGTGAGCGCCGTCAGCCCGCCGATCCACGTTTTGGACGGCGAAAAGGTGTGCATCCACAGGACCAGTCCGGCGCACCGGGAGTCCGCGCTGGCCGCCTGGCACACGGCGCGGATTTCCTCGGGCCGCGTGACGATGGGTTTGAAAACGAGCGGCAACGGCAAGGCGCCCGACGCGTTGAGTTCCGCGACGATCTTTTCGGAATTCGCCACGACTTGCCGCAGCGTTGCCTCCCCGTAAAGATGCTGGCTGCCGGTGACGTACCAAATTTCAAGCGAGGGGGGAGTTTTCATCAAGGTTTAAATTCTGTTCCGCGGTTGATCGCCGCCTGTTTTAACAAGATCAAATCCTTCATCACCCGCGACAAATCCACGCTTCGGTTCACGCCGCCAAACGCGTCGTGCAACTGCCGGTACACCGCGTATAACCCGTCGTACGCCGCCTGGTTCTCCGGCACCGGCAAATACACCCCCTCGTTCAGCGAGGTCATCGCCCGTTGCGCGCTGGGGAAATCCGGGTGTCCTCCGGCAAGCACCGCCGCCGCCACCGCCGACCCCAGCGCGCACGTCTGCGACGAGGCCGACGTCCGGATCGCGCAACCCGTCACGTCGGCGTAAATCTGCATCAGCATCGGGTTCTTCTCCGCGATGCCGCCCGCGCACACCACCCGCTGGATCGGCACGCCGTACTCCCGCAACCGTTCGATGATCGCTCGCGCCCCGAACGCCGTCGCCTCGATCAACGCCCGGTAAATCTCCGCCGCGGTCGTGTGCAGGGTCTGACCCAGCAGCAACCCGCTCAACATCGGGTCCACCAGCACCGTCCGGTTGCCGTTGTTCCAGTCCAACGCCATCAACCCGTGCTGCCCCGGTGTTTGTTCCGCCGCCAACCGGCTAAACTCCCCGTGCTTCGCGCCGTCACCCTGGCAGATCGTTTCGATCCACCACTTGAAAATATCGCCCACCGCCGACTGGCCCGCTTCGATGCCGTAATAACCCGGCAAGATCGCTCCCGGGACGATCCCGCAAATTCCGGGAATGTCGGCCACGGTTTTATCCGCGCGGATCACCGCGCAATCGCACGTGGAAGTCCCCATCACCTTGACGAGCGTCCCCTCGTCGATGCCGCAGCCAATCGCGCCGTAATGCACGTCGAACTCGCCGATGGCAATCGGAATGCCCGCGCGCAACCCGAGGATTCCCGCCCACTTCGCGCCCAGCGTCCCGGCCGCCGTGCTCGCGTCGTACGCGCGCTCGTAGAGCCGGTCACGCAAGTCCGCGAGCTTGGGATCGAGCATCGCCAGAAACTCCTTGTCCGGCAACCCGCCCCAATCCGGGTGGTACAGCGCCTTGTGCCCCGCCGCGCACACCCCGCGCACCACATCCTCGGGTCGGTCCACGCCCGCGAGCACCGCCGGAATGTAATCGCACAATTCCACCCAGCTATGGGCGGCGTCGAACACGTCGGGCGCGACCCGCAGGCACCGCCAGATTTTGCTCCAAAACCATTCCGACGAGTACGTGTTCCCGCACTTGTCTATGAATTGCGGACGGTGCGCCGCCGCGAGCCGGGTAATCTCCGCCGCCTCGGCGTGACTGGTGTGGTCCTTCCACAACCAGCATTGCGCCGCGAGGTTCCCCTGCCAGCGCGGGTCGAGCGCGAGGGGGGTGTTCGTGGCATTGACCGGCAGCGGACTCGACCCGGTCGTATCGACGCCGATACCGATGATCTGCTCCGGGGTGAAACCGGGCGTGGTAGCCACCGCCCGGGCAATGGCGCCGCGTACGGCGTTATCGAGTCCGAACAGGTAATCCCCCGGGTGTTGCCGCGCGAGGTGGTGGTCGCGCGGATCAAGGAGGATGCCGTGGTCTCCGCCGGGGTAGTCGACCACGCAACCGCTGATTTCGCCTCCGTCAGTAACTCCGACGACCAGGGCGCGGACCGAGTTCGTCCCGTAGTCAATCCCGAGGGTGAACGACATGGCCGAAACTTAACGATTAAGTTGGCATGTCAATGGCGCGGAAGAAGGAAGGGCAAGGAGATAGGAGATGGTAGATAGGGCGGAATGCGGAGGGGAAAAGGCAGAAGGCAGAAGAATCACTTCTCCTTCCGCCCTATCTTCTATCTCCTATCTCCTTGCCCTTCCTTCATCCCCCACCGCTCAAGACTCGTCCCAAGCCGTCAGGAAGCTATCCACCAGATGCGGCAGTTCCTGGCTGTAGCCGCCCTCCAAAATCGCCCCCATCGGACACGGCGCGTCGCCGAGCCAGCTTCCCAGTTTTGCGTAGTCTTCCGCGCGCAGCCGCAGGTCCGTGATCGGGTCGCCCTCAAACGCGTCGAAGCCCGCGCTCACCAGCACCAGATCGGGTTGAAACTCGATCACCTCGGCCCAACTGGCTTCCAGGATTTCCATGTGCCGTTCCGCCGGCGTGCCGGGGGCCACGGGATAATTCCGCGCGTTGCCCGCCGAGACCAACCCCGTGTTCGGATACCCCGGCGACTGGTGCACGCTGACGTACAAAAAACCCTTTTTCCGTCCCAGGATCGCCTCGGTGCCGTTGCCGTGGTGGGCGTCGAAATCCCAGACGGCGACGCGTTCCAAATCCATTTCGCCCCGGGCGTGCAGGGCGGCGATGGCGATGGAGTTGAGATAACAAAAGCCCATCGCCTGGTCGCGCGTGGCGTGGTGTCCGGGCGGACGCATCAGGGAAAACACCTTGTCGCCATCGAGGGCCTGTTCGGCGGCGCGCATGGCGGCGTAGGCGGCGCGACGGGCGTGGTCGTTGATGCCGGGGGTGGCGGGACAATCGGGATCAAAATCGCCCTTGGGGTTGCGGAGGGCGGCGAGGTGTTTGGCGGTGTGGGCGCGCAGGAGGGGTTTGTCGTCGTCGAGGGTTTCGCCGTCGAGGCCGGTTTCGTTGAAATTCCAATCGGGATGACGGGCCTGGAGGTGTTCGGCGGTGGCCAGGACGCGGAAGGGCGCTTCGACGTGACCGGGAACTTCGTAAGTGGCGCAGACGGGATCGTGCAGGATGAGCATGGGTATTCCTCGGGATTAGCGGGGGTTGCCAAGGTGGCGCAACAATCAGGTGGGCGCACGCGGTTTGTTCCGGCGGGCGGAATAGGGAAGCCAGAAGGTTCACAGAGGACACGGAGAAGGGGACACAGAGAACACAGAGGAAGAAGGAGAAGGTCCGGAGCAAAGAATCAGCGAGTCATTCTGGAACCCCCGCCTTTTTCTTCCTCTGTGTTCTCTGTGTCTGCCTCTCCGTGTCCTCTGTGATAAATTCTTTATTCCCTCATGCCCCACTCTTTTGACGACGAACTCGCCGCCCTCCGCGCCCGCTCCCTCCACCGGCGGCTCCGCCAGATGCACACCGGCCCCGACGGCACCGTCGAACTCGCCACCGCCGGACGCCTCGTCAACTTCGCCTCCAACGACTACCTCGGCCTCGCCGACGACCCCATCCTCCGCGACGCCGCCAAAGCCGCCATCGACCAATACGGGGTCGGCGCGGGCGCGTCGCGGCTCGTCAGCGGCACCCGGCCCGCGCACACCGCCCTGGAGGAAAAACTGGCCCGGTTCAAGGGCGCCGAAGCCGCGCTGACCTTCTCCAGCGGGTACGCCGCCGCCTGGGGTGCCCTGGGCGCGCTCGTTGACAAACACGACGTTCTCATCCTGGACAAACTCTGCCACGCCTGCCTCGTCGATGCCGCGCGCGCCAGCGGGGCCGTCCTGCGCGTGTTCCCCCACAACACCCTCAACAAACTCGAGGACCACCTCCTCTGGGCCAAACGCGAACATCCCGACGCCCGCGTCATCGTCCTTACCGAGGCAGTTTTCAGCATGGACGGCGACCGCGCCCCGCTCGCCGGGATCGTGGAACTCAAGCAACAATACGACGCCCTGCTGCTGCTCGACGAGGCGCATTCGGTGGGCGTGATCGGCAAACACGGGCGCGGACTCGCCGCCGAGTTGGGTTTGGAGGGTAAGATCGACATCCACATGGGCACGCTCAGCAAGGCGCTGGGTGTCAGCGGCGGGTACCTTTGCGGCGCGCGGAGTCTGGTGGATTTGCTGGTGAACCGGGCGCGCTCGTTCATCTACTCGACCGCGCAACCCCCCGCGCTGGCGGCGGCGGCGGCGGCGGCGATTGATTTCCTGATGACGGACGACGGCGAGCGCCGCCGCCTCGCCTTGTGGCAGAACATGCGCCTGCTCGCGAGCCAGATCCCGGCGCCGCCCGACGCGGACGCGGCGACGGACAAACCCGCGCCCGCGCCCAACCGGCCCGTGCGCCGGGAGGGTGGCAGCGCGATCTTCCCGTGGATCGTCGGCGCGGAGGCGACGGCGGTGGATTATTCCTCCTGGCTGGCGAAGAAGGGTTTCTTCGCGCCCGCGATCCGTTACCCGACGGTGGCGAAGGGGACGGCGCGGTTGCGTCTGACGGCCACCGCCCGCCACCAGCCCGAGCAGATCATGGCCCTGGGCCGCGCCCTCACGGAACTCGCGCGGGCTTGAGGCGGAGGATGAAGGAAGGGCAAGGAGATAGGAGATAGAAGATAGGGTGGAGGGGAGGAAGAATTGAACGGAGATGGGTGGGGGACGGTGGGTGAAATGGGTTAAAGGTAGATGACCCGAATGGTGGTGAGCATCATTTGGATCCGCTCCTCCGCCTTTCCCCTCCGCCTCCGTCCTATCTCCTATCTCCTATCTCCTTGCCCTTCCTTTTCCCCCACGCCCACCACCACAACCCCGGGTCCCTCCGCCACACCTCCCGCCCGATCCCGATTCCCGGCACCTCCGCCAGCAACAACCGCTTCAACCGCCGCGTCGTCTCCCGCGCCTCAAACATCCCCCGCGCGCGCGCGCGGCCCGCCCGGCCCATCGCCGCGGCCGCCACCGGTTCCCCCAGCAGCCGCGCCAGCGCACCCGCCAGCGCCTCCGGCTCGCGCGGCGCCACCAGCAATCCCGTCACCCCGTCCAACACCATCTCCGGCACGCCCGCGAGCCGCGTCGAAACCACCGGCAACCCCGCCGCCATCGCCTCGGCGATCACCGTGGGCAGATTGTCCATCCCGCCGTCCGCCTCCTCGACGCACGGCAGCGCGAACACCCGCGCCGCCGCCAGCAACGCGGCCACTTCGCCCGCCGATCTCGGCCCTGTTAGCTCCACCACCCCGCCCAACCCGGACCCTTCGATCTCCGCCGCCAGTTCCCCTCCTAACGGACCCTCGCCCACGATCCTGCATTGGAAAACCACCCCCCGGTCCCGCAGCCGCGCGCACGCCGCGATCAAATCGGAAAACCCCTTCTTCTCGATGTAACGCCCCACCGAAACAATCAACGGCGCGCTCCCCGCGCCCGCCGCCACCACCGCCGGCCGCGCCCGCGCGAAACCCCGCGTGTCGATCCCGTTGTAAACCCGGTGAATCTTGCCCGCCGCAAATGGAAACCGCGCCCGCAATTGCGCCGCGCTGAAATCGCTGACCGTCACCACGAAACGCGCCGCGCGCATCAACTCCTCCAGCGTCACCGACAGCCCGTCCTCGGGCGGGCAAAACACGTCGTTCGCGTGCGCCGTCAGGCTGTAACCCACGCCGAAATGCGTCCGCAGCCAGTACGCGGCGCGCGCGGCGAGTCCCGCGAAATGCGTGTGGACGTGCCCGATCCCCAGGGTCCGGCACTGGGTCCCCAGCCACGCGGCCTCCGCCACGCGCGTTTTGTCGCGCAGACCCTTGAGACGCAGTTCGTCGGGCCGCGACGCCTCGGGCAGCCGGTCGCAACGCCGCAGCCAGCGGACCTCATCCGCCAACCCGGCGTCCTCGGGCAAATACCGCACCCGTTCCGCCAGGCCCGGCGGGAAATCCTGTGCGGGTTCATTGCGAGGACGGCGGATCGAGAAAATCCACGGGGCCATGCCCTGCCGCTCCATCTCCGCGACCTCGCGGTAGCAGAACGTCTGCGTGAAGGACGGGAACCGCTCAAATAAGTAAGCCCATTGCACAGGGCGGGAAATAGAGCACCGCCCGCCCCGGACGGCGCGCCTAAACTTCGGCCAGCGGCATTTCCTTGTGATCGACGAACGCGGTGGCGTCCGCCTCCTCCCGGCGGTTCGCCGTGCGGCGAATTTGGTAACCCTGGCTTTGCGACAACAGGTGATCCAACCAGGTTTTGCTCAGCGCCGGGTTCGCTTGGTAGATGAGGAGCCGGTGGTTCGGGGTTTGGTCCTTCATGGGGGTGCGGCGACGGCCAGGCAAGCAGCAAGCCGGTCCACGTGCCAGCGCCCGCCCGCGCTTAAGATTAGGTGAAACCCCTTACGCGCCCGTGCTTTCCAGTTCGCGCACGCCGCCCGGTGCCGCCGCGTACGCAAAGAAGCAATGATTTTTCTTCCCCGCGCCGGACCCGCCGGGCTGGACTGCTTCCTGCTACTCAGGACCCGAACAAACCGCGAACTCTCCGGCAAACAACCGGGGCCCGAAGGCACATGTCCAAAAGTGACTTCTTCTCATTCATCACCTCCCTCAAGCCGATCGAGCGCAAAGCTCTGGGGGAGCTTTCCCAGGTGGTCCACTTGGAGGAGGGCGTCACCATTTACTCGAGCGGCGAGCCTTGCGACGCCATCTACATCATCAACCGCGGCGCGGTGGAGGTCGTCCACGAGAACGCCAGTTACCCGGCCATGCGCACGCCGGTGAGTTACCTTTCGCGCGGCGACATGTTCGGTGAAATGGAGGTGCTCAACGGCTCGACCCGCACCAGCGCCATCCGCACCTGCGAGTCCGTGAGCATGCAGCGTTTCCTGAAGAAGGACTTCCCCGAGATGATCCGCCGGGTGCCGTCGTTCTTCTTCTACCTGAGCCAGCAGCTATCCTACCAGATCGCCAAGATGACCGACCTGGCCTTCGTCCAAAGCCATTGCCTGGAACTCAGCGGCAGCCTGTCGAACTTCGACATGGTGACGATCTACCAGACAATTCTGAACTCGTCGCAAACGGGCGAGTTGATCATCAAGGACGACGCGGGCGACGCGGTGGCGGCATTTTATTTCGAGAACGGGCAGACCAAGAGCGGGCGGTATTATCATCTCACCGGCGAGGAGGCGTTCTGGCAGTTTTCCTGCATGAAAAGCTCGACGGAAACTTTTCCTTTGCCATCGCCGACCCGAAGGCCGAGGACGACTATGACGGCCCCATCTTACGGCGTAACCCGACGGATTTGCTGATCACGGCGTTGCAGTACCGCGACGAGTTCAAGGGGTTGATGGACCAACTGCCCGACCCGGCCTCGTTGATGCGGCGCGAGAAGTTGAACCTGGACTGGTGCGAGGCGGAGTTCGAGGATTTGCGGTCGGTGGCGGAAAGCGTGTGGCAGACGTGTTACAGCTCGACGTATTCGCTGGCGGAGGTGTGCGAGCGGTTGGATGTGTGCGAGTTGAAGTTCTACAAGACCATTTTGCAGTTGCTGCGCACGGGCCATTTCTCGCTGGTGACCTACGAGGAGGCGGGGTTGGCGGCGGGGTGAGGGGAGGGAACAAATTTTTTGTTCAATAGGTCCCGACTTTGCTCCACAATCCCGCAGGGAAGACAATCCGGCTCTCCGCAAAAGGGCCACCTCACCCCAGCGCGTGGCAACGCCCGTCTTCGCACCGAAGTGCCACCTCAGTACAACCCGGGGCAGTGCCCCTTCTCAGTACCCGAGGTGCAGCCTCAGCACAGCCTGCCTTTCGCACCGAAGGTGCAGCCTCATAACATCTGAGTTGTCGTCTCCCCTCCGCACCAAAGGTGCAGCCCCATAATAGCCTGGGGCAACGCCCCAGGTGTGGGTTGTTTGCGGTGCCAGCGCTGAAGGCGCGATTCAAAGGCCGCTTGTTGGACGGGCAAGATGGTCCTGTAAGGCGCGCCCGGATTGAATCGCGCCTTCAGCGCTAAAGACAATACTATCCACTTCCCGGGGCGTTGCCCCAGGCTGTTTGAAGCTGCCCCTTCGGTGCAGAGAACCAGCGAAGCCGGCCGGATGTCGCCGCATCATTTCTATCCTTGTAAACACCTTCCAATCTACCCCCCTTACCGCTGGTCGAACCCCCCCGACAAATGCGCGGGCAGGTTCATTTCGTAGGATTTCACCTCACCGTCCACCCGTCGCACCGTGCCCGTCGATTCCAACCCCAACTCCCGGTACACCTGCTCCAACGCCACCGGATCACCCCGCAACTCCGGGTACAACGCCGCCAACCGCTTCTTGATCCACTCCTTCGCCATCCGGTGATCCAACGCGTGCAACGGACGGTCCGCCTTCGCGGGCAGCAAAATCTTCTTGAAGAACTGCCGGAATCCGTTGGAGTTCATATCTCGAGAAGGGCAGGGCCGTCGCCGCGCCAAGGACGGGCGGTGTCACCCCATCAAGCCACGGATTGTCCCGTTTATCAACACTCGCCGGGCCCGCGAGTTTCGGTGGCATTCACAAAGCCTCCCTCCGTCCCATCTCCTATCTTCTCTCTCCTTTCCCTTCGTTCTTCTCCGCCCTCTACCTTCTGCCTTCTATCTCCGCCCCCACCGGCGCGTCCTCCGCCTCCCGCGCGAACGCCGCGTACATCCCCGGCCACTCCGCCAGCACCCGCCGGATCTTCTCCAGCAACTCCGACGGCGTGAACGGCTTCTCCATGAAGCCCCCCAGCAGGCGCCCCGTGAACTGGCTCGCCACGTCCTCCTGCGTGTACCCCGAACTGATGATCACGCACAGGTCCGGGCGCGCCTCGGATCATCCGCCGAAACGCCTCCTCGCCACTCAGCTTCGGCATCGTCAAATCCAGCACCACCACGTCGATCTCGTCCGCATGCCGCCCAAACTGCTCCACCCCGTCCTCCCCGTCCGGACTCTGCAAAACCCGGCAGCCCGCCGCCTCCAGCGCGTCGGCCATCAACTCGCGCAACCCCTCCTCGTCATCCACCAACAGCACGCAGGTCCGCTGCAAACTCGCCGGGACCACCTCCTCCGGCGCCCGCTCCGGCCCGTCCGCGCCCGCGTCCACCGGTTCCTCGCGCGCCGGGAAATACAGCGTGAACACCGTCCCTTCCCCCGGCTGACTCAAAATACGGATACCCCCGCGATGCCCGCGCACGATGCCCTGCACCGCCGCCAGGCCGAGACCGCGCCCCGTGAATTTCGTCGTGAAAAACGGGTCGAAAATCTTGGAAAGCGTTTCCGGCGTCATCCCGCAGCCCGTGTCGCTGACCTCCAGCCGCACGAAACGGCCCGGCTCCAGTTCCTGTCCGGGCAGCGTCTCCTCCAACCCCGCCGCGTCCAGCTCCACGGCGTCCGTCAGCACGACCACGTCGCCGCTGTTGTGCTCGCCGATGGCCTCGGTCGCGTTGGTCAGCAGGTTGAGGATCACCTGGCGCATCTGCACGGGGTCGGCCTCGCACGGCGGGCAGATCGGGCGCCAGTCGGTAGCGCACGCGCACGTTCTTGGGCGTCGAGACCGTCAGCAACTCGTTCATCTCGGTGATGATCGTGTTCAGGTTGACGCTCGCCACCGTGAAGCGTCCGCGCCCGGAGTAGGCCAGCATTTGCCGGGTCAGTTCCGCCAGCCGCCGGGTGGTGCGCTCGATCCGCTCCAGGTAATCCCGCCCGCCCGCGGCGGGTCCCGTCAGGTGCGAACCCAGCATCTCGGCGTTACCGAGAATGGTGGTGAGCAGGTTGTTGAAATCGTGCGCGATGCCGCCCGCGAGCACCCCCAGGCTTTCGAGTTTCTGACCCTGGCGCAACGCCTCCTCCGCCTGGACCCGCGCCGTGATGTCCACGATCACCCCGCGTTTGCCCGTGGCCGCGCCGGCGCCCGCGCCCGGTCCGCCGCCGATCACCGTGATGATCTCGCGCACCCACAACGTCTTGCCCGGCGGCGTCCATCATGCGGTACTCCGCCGCGTAAGTCTGCCCCGGCGTCACCGCCGCCCGCGAGTTTTCCTCCGCCCGCCCGCGGTCGTCCGGGTGAACGTGTTCGAACCAGAAGCGCGGCTCGGCGATCCAGCGCGCCGTGTCCACCCCGAGCAGCTCCCGGGCGAACTCGTTGACAAAGGTGAACCGGTGCATGGCCGCGTCGCTTTCCCAGATGACGGCGTCGATCCCGTTGACCAGCTCGCTGAGGTGCCGCCGGGTCGCCTCCACGTCCGTGGCCAGGCGTTCGCTTTCCAGCAGGGCCTCCGCCAGCCGCTGCTCGCGCTGGCGCGAGCAACTGGTTCGCGACCGCCAGCGCCAGACCCGCCAGCAGGCCGATGACCAGGATGCGTTGCGGCGCGGACGGTACGGTACGTGTTGATCAGGAGCGGCGTCGGGTTCACCCGGAATTTCCACGCCCGGTCGGCGACGGAAACATGGTGAAACCCCGCCTGCCGGGCGGACGCCACCGAGGGCGATGCGGCCGGCGCGCTCTGAAAAGCGTAGTTCCCAGCGTGGTCCCACAGGTCGAGTGTCCAGTAATCCAGCGTCTCCGAGCCGTACAAACCGCCCAGTCCCCGGGTCAGATCGATCTCGCCGGCGACGCAGCCGACCCGCTGGTTGTCCCGTTCGATCGGCAGCGCGATGGTGACCCCGCGGTGGCCGGACGCCAGCGGATAGCTGTCGGTCGCGGCGGGTTGACGGGTCGAGTACACCCGGGCGATCACCGGCGAAAGCAGGGGGTTGTCCGGCGCGAGGGTGGCTCCGGGGAAATTGGCGGGCGCGAGTTGCTCCACGCGACGCGCCGTGTCGAACCAGACGATCCCCGTGAATCCTGGGTTGTCGGCCAGCAGGCGCGCGACGTAGCGGGCGAACTCCCCGTGGTCCCCGTCCGGCGGACGGCTCAGGGTGAAATTGGCGACGTTTCGGAGCGCCTCGACGCGCGTGCCGACGAACGCCTGGATCTGGAGCGAGGCGTTGTCCGTCTGACGCGCGGTTTCCGCTTCGAGCAGCAGGCGCTCCGTCCCCCGGCTTTCGAGGTACAGATAAACCGTGACCGCCAGCACCGGAACCGTGGCGAGGAACGCGCGCAAATACGGCCGCAGCCGAGTCTGGAGGGTGGGTGCGGTCGGTCGGGGCGCCATGGACCCCGCGAAAGTAGCCGGACCGGTCCGAAATGCGAGTTGAATGTCAAGCCGTCCGCGCCCGTCTGTTTCCGCAACCCCGCGGGGAGCGGACCGGAACTTTGTTTAAGCTTGTGCGCCGTCCCTTGGCGGGTACAATCGATGGTTGGTAACCCCCCGTGAAATCCGCTTTCACACTCTTGGAAATACTTTTCGCCGTCGCCATCCTGGCGGTGTTGGTGGCCATCGCCATTCCCGCGACCACGCGCGCGACGCAGTACGCGGCGCGCACCAAGTCCATTTGCAACCTGCGCCAGTTGGGGGTGGCGGCGCACCTGTACGCCAGCGAGCACGACCAGAGTCTGCCCGGCCAGTTGCCCGCGAATCCGCTTTCGCCGATCAACCCCCCGGCGGGCGAGGGTGGCGACCGCTGGCCCAGGCTGCTCTGCGCCTACCTGACGCCAAGCGATCCCCGCGTCTTCCTCGATCCGACCGACCGCAACGCCGCGGGCCTGCCTTTGGACCAGGTGCTCTCCAACGAGGTCAACAACACGGGTTATATTTACAACGGCTTCGATGATCTCTCGTCGGACGGGGAGCCGCTGGCGAGCGTGCCGCTGACGTTGATCGAGCATCCGACGGAGGTGGTTCTCATCGGTCAAAAGTTGCCGGGCGCGAAGGAATTCTACGTGGATTTGTTGAACGCGCCGCTGGGTTCGCTTTTGTCGTTGTTGAACCCCGCCGCCTTCGACGGCGGATCGCATTATTTGTACCTGGACGGCAGTGTGCGGTATCTCAAGCAGACGGAATATTCGAACAACCTGTGGCTGGTGAACAAGGAGCTTCACCTGCCCCCGATCGTCAACGCGATGCGCGGGCGGTACGCGCGGGAAGTGGCGGCGACCGGGTGATTCCGCCCCGTAGGGGCGGGAGACCAACCCCTCCAAAGGTAGTTACCCCTTTGCCCACCGCGCCGCGTGGACGAGCGCGAAAATCCCGTTCATCACCAACAGAATCGTCAACGGCCGCCCCACCCCCGGCGCGCGCGTCCGTAACTGGTAATTCGGCGGCAACAACCACGCCAACGCGAAACTCAACGCAAACCAACTCGCGTAATTCTGCGTCGGCGGCCAGTCCGGCACCGGCCCGCGCAACTGCGGATACCACACCCAGTACGCCCGGACCTTCCACGCCACAAACTCCAGGTTGGCGTCCGTCAGCAGCGCCGCGCACGCGACCCCCAGCGCGATTTGCCACCGGCTGGCGGCCGGAAAAAGCCACAGCGTGATGTAGCGTCCGCACAACAGCACCACCAGCCACGCCAGCGGGATCGCCAGGGGCAGCACGCCGCCCAGCCGCCATCCGAAATTATCCGTGTAACGGTACGGTCCGAACGGAAACCCGGTGGTCGTCCCGATCCATTCCAGACATCCCGACCCCACCAGGATGATCGCCGCCCACCGCCGCGCCACGCCCAGACCCTCCGCGCGGACGGCGTGAAAATACACGTTGACCGCCCCGAGCAGGATCCAGATGGCGTCGGACACGTGCAGCAGCAGCACCGCCGCCTCGCGCAGACCCGGGTTGCCGATCCGGGCGCGCAACGCGGTCTCGCCGATCTCGAATGGCACGACCAGCGCCCCCACCGCCGACCAGATCAGGAACAGCACCCAGGCAAACTCCGGCAGCGGCTCGAGCCAGGAAACCACCCGGGAGACTGGACGTTGTTGGACGGCGCGGGTGTTCGGCATGGATGGTCGGGCTGGCCCCAAAGCAACCGGAAAGTCCCATAAACCCCGCCACCCGCAACCCGCCCGCCGCAAGAGAAATAGGGGCCGAGACCTTTTCCGCGCAAGCGCCGTTCCATCTGTTAGCGTCCCCCCAGGGTGAATGTGACTTCCCTCCTCTCTTCAATCCGGTGTCTGGCTGCGAGCCAGGTTGAAACTCAAACACGCCATCCTCCTCCTGCTGCTCCCGCCGCTGATCGCGTGGGGCGCTTCCCTCGCCAGCCGCGACGAAAAAATCGCCGCCCTCGCGGAGAAATCCCGGGCGTCCGCCCCCGCCGCCCACACCCGTCCCGACCCTCAAACCCGGCGAATGGGAGGCCTTCGTCGATCCCGAGCAGCAAATCTTCCCCTCGCTGCTCCTCGCGAGCGCCACCCTCAAGGGCTCCCTGCGCAACGAAACGCCCGTTCCCGTCCCCACCGCCGAAAGCGCCGCCGCCGACCAAAAGAAACCCGCCAAAAAGGACGACTCACCCAAAAAGGTGATGGAAATCCTCGGCGACAACAACGGCATGATCGGAGCCACCGTTTGCAGCCCCGTCGCCAACGCCCGCGCCGAACTCGAGGTCAAAGGCAACGCCTACCTGGAAACCAGCGTCCTCAACGTTACCCTGCCCGAGGCCGGCAAGGAATACCACCTGCTCCCCAAGATCAACTACAAGTACGACACCCTCAACACCATCCGCCAAAGCCGTCCGGTCAACGTCGTTTACCACCTCAAACTCGACGGCAAGGACCTCGGCGAACGCATCGTCACCGCGCGCGTCCGGCCCATCAACGACTGCCCGTTCGCCTACCAGAACCCGGACGACGAAAACGATTACCTGGACATTTCGTGGATGTTCGCGGCGTACGTCAACGAGGACGACCCGGCCATCCCCGGACTGCTCAAGGAGGCGCAGGAAACCGGCGTGGTGGACGGCTTCGACGTGTACCAAAGCGGCGACCCCGGCCAAGTGCTGCTCCAGGTGTTCGCGGTGTGGCGCGCCGTTCAAAACCACGGCATCCGCTACAGCGACATCGGCACGACGGCCTCCGACAGCGACGCCCTTTATAGTATGCACGTCCGGTTCATTCAGGAATCACTCGCGGAAATGCACGCCAACTGCGTCGATGCCAGCGTGCTGCTGGCCTCCGTCCTGCGCCGCATGGGCATCGAGCCGTTCCTGGTCGTCGAACCCGACCACATGTACCTCGGGTTCTACCTCGACGCCGAGGGCAAGGACTTCGCCTGCCTGGAAACCACCATGCTCGGCGACCCCGACCCCGCCAAATTCAAGGAAAATCGGGCGCTGGCGAAGGCGGCCCCCAAGGCGGTAAAAAAGATGAAGGGCTGGGGCTGCTTCAACCACGCGCTGGACACGGCGGACAAGCAGTACGAAGAAAACAAGAAGAAGTACGGCGACGAGAACGAGCCGCAGTACAGCATCGTCAACATCGAGGCCGCGCGGCACGAGGGCATCGCGCCCATCGCGTATTTGAAAGGGAATTAATCCAACGGAGGGTTGTCCTGGGTTGTGCGGGAACCCGTATCCTATCTTTTCACAGCCCACAACCCACAACCCACCATGGACCCGCTCAAAACCACCCGCGCGGCCTTTTGGCGACGCCAAGCCGCGCTGACCGCGTGGCGGCACAACGCGAGCCGCGCGCTCGCGGAGTTTCTGCCGCTGGGTTTGGGGGTGAGCATCGTGTTCGCGTGCGCGCTCCTGGTCGTCCGGCAACACGGCGGCGCGGGTTTGCGGTGGTGCTGGTTCGCCTACGGCGCGGGCTTGCTCGCCGCCGGGCTGGTGGCGGTCTGGCGTTCGCGGCGCGACTTTTTCAACCTGGGGGACGCGTTGGTCCGCCTGGAATGGCACCTCGGTTTGCACAACCGCCTGAGCGCCGCCGCCGCCGGGGTGGGGGACTATCCCGCCCCGCAGCCCGCGTCCGACGGCCTTCGGGTTCGCTGGCGCAAAATCGTTCCGCCGCTCGCGGGCGCGGCGGTTCTGGTGGGGTCGGCGGCATGGGTTCCCGTTTCGACCACCGGCGCGAAGTTCCTGCCCACCGCCGCGCCGCCCGCCTGGACGCAGACCGCCGGCTGGATCGACGCCCTCAGGAAAACGGAAAGCGTGCAGGAACCCGCCGTGGAGGATCTGCGCGAACGCCTGGAGCAGTTGCAGAACCAGCCCGCGCGCGATTGGTTTAGTCAGAGCAGCCTGGAAGCCGGCGACAACCTGCGCGAACAAACCGCGCAATCCATGGAGAGTTTGCGGCGGGATTTGCAGTCCGCGCTCGACAACATGGAGGCTATGCAACGGTTCACCGACCAAACATCGGCCACGGAGATGAAGGCGACGCGCGAGAATCTGGAGAGCGCGCTGAAGGGATTGGAAATGGGCAATCTGCCGCTCAACCGCGAGTTGTTGAACCAGTTGAAGCAGGCGGATTTGTCCAACTTGAAGTCGCTGACACCCGCGCAAATCGCGGAGTTGAAGCGCCGGCTCAAAGAGGGGACCAAAGTGTGCCAGGCGTGTTTGCACCCGGGTGAAATGGAAGGCAAGCTCGCGGGTTTGATGGTGGTGAAGGGTGCCGCCGTTGGTCAACCCGGTCGCAAGGATGAGCGCGGCGGTGGTGTCAGCAGCGCGCCGCTGACCTTGAACGAGAAGCCGACGCAACTCGGGACGACCGCGACGGAGGCGGTATCGAACGCCGACTTGGAGCACGCGTCGCCCGGCGAGTTGCTGGGAGTGGGCAAGGGCGATCACCCGGTGGACCCGGCGAAGTACACGGGACCGGTGGCGGGCGGGGCGATCGCGTCGAACGGCGAGGGCGGGGAAGCCGTCTGGCGCAACGATCTGACCCCGAAGGAGCGCGAGGTGTTGAAGAAATTTTTCAAGTGAGTGGATCCCCGGCTCCGCCCGCCGCGCAGCGGCTTTGGAGTGCGGCGACACGTCGCCGCTTTCGCACGGCTCCGCCGGGCCCAACCGCGACACGTCGCGTCCAAATCCCTTCGGCGAAGCCGACTCGATTCATAGTCGGCTTCGCCGAAAGGGAACGACGCGACATGTCGCTGGGATCAAAGCGGCGACGTGTCGCGGCGCACTCCAAAGCCGCTGCGCGGCGGGCGGAGAAGAACCGCTTCACGGTGGGCGGAATGCCACAACACCCACTCACCCTGCCGCGTGTCCACTACCACTCCGGTACCCACCTTCAGCAAACCCGGCAACAAATCCGCCCGGATCACGCCCCGGTAAGCCACGCTGCGCCCGCCCACCCCCGCAAATAACGCCTGCATCCCGCCACCCTCCACCAAACGCGCCG
The DNA here is from genome assembly GCA_963795895.1 of uncultured bacterium. Classification (GTDB taxonomy): domain Bacteria; phylum Verrucomicrobiota; class Verrucomicrobiia; order Chthoniobacterales; family SZAS-18; genus CAWCJJ01. The sequence goes on along the minus strand of CAWCJJ010000024.1, from coordinate 186,998 downwards.
GACGCCGCAGTTCGGCGTAAAATTCCACGAAATCCGTCGCGTTGAACCGGCTGTCCGACTCCACATCCAACACCACGACCTCGTCCTCCCGCAACGTGTCGCGCAACGCCAACGTCACGTCCAGCAACCCCGCCGGACCACTCCGGGCGGGCTTCACGTAATGAAACACCGCCACCGGCGCCGCGCTCAGCACCAGCAACACCGCCAGCCATTCTCTCCCACGCAACCGTGTCCGCAGTCCGTCCACCCATTCCAGGGTCAAAACCGCCATTAATGGGACGATGGTGATCAGATAACGTTCCGCCCGGTACGGCGTCAATCCGAGCACGCCCCAAAACACCGCGCAGACCAGCGCCAGTTCCCGTCGCGCCGCCCTGCTTTCGTCCACCTCTCCCTTCCCCCACGCCCACAGCGTTGCCCCCGCCGCCACGGGTGCCAGCAAACCTACCGCGGCCCAGTCCCGCGCCAGCCACCACCAATAGAGGTAGGGCCGGAAGCCCGTGTCCTTCGGATCATGCGCCCGGAAAATAGGGTCGGCTTGGTATTGCGCCGCCGCCCGCCAAAGCTCCCCCGGATGCTGCGCCCACTGCATCACCGGCCAAACCAAAACGCACGCCAACGCCACGCCGCCCGCCCACCGCAGATGCGGCGATCTTAACAACTCCCGCCCTTCCCTCGACAACGCCCGCGCGCCAACCAGCAGCGCCCACACGCCCACGCCGTACGGTCCCTTCTGCCACGCGCCCAACACGCACGCGCCCGCCGCGAACCACCACCAGCGCGGGTCCCGGTCCCGCGCGAGTTGGAAGCCGCCCGCCGCCAGCGCCAGGTAAAACGCCGTGCCCGTGTCCAGCAAACCCACCCGTGAATCCTGGACAAAATAACCAAACACCGCCACCGCCACCGCCGGCGGCAGCAGAAAGAAACACCACCCGCCGCCGCCGCCGGCGTCCCCCGCTCCCGCGCCGACGTCGGCAGCACCAAGCCAGGAAAACGGTCGCCGGCAGACACAACGCGCCGTAAAGCGTCGAAGGCAAACGGACCGCCAGTTCCCGGTCCGCGCCCGCCCGCCACAACAGCGCGCTGATCCAGTATTGCAACGGCGGTTTCTTGAAGTTCGGCTCGAAATTGAGCGTGACCGTCCAAGGATCGCCCCGCGCAACCATCTCCCGCGCCCGGTTGCCGGAGAGCAGTTCGTCGTGGTGCCACAACGTTCCCCGGGCGATTTTCGGAACCAGGGCGGTCGCGAATCCCGCCGCCAACAAGAGCGACAATCCCAGGATCAACCAGGGCGAGCGTGGCGCCTTCCAAAAATCACGCCGGACGGCGGTGGCCGCGGTCGCGGTCGTATCGGACGGCAAAATGGAAAGGGTCATGCGGCGGGACGGCGATCCGTGGGTGTCAACCGCCCTCATCCCGTTCGCAAAACCAGGGCGTTGCGGTTCTCCAGATAAAGGTACCATCCCTCCGGCTTCTCGCGAACGCCAACCAAACCAACAAGTTGCAACGCAAAAACCACGCGTCCCAACGCTTTTTCATCCTGGATCTCCAGGGGCAGGCTCGCCATCGTCAACCGTCCGCCCTCGTCCTCCATCCGCCGCAACAGTCCCGAGGCGAGTTCGATCTCGCCGCGCCGCAACCGGCAAACCGCCGACAGGTTGCCCCAGATGGAAAAGGTGATGTTCGGGACCGCCATGAACAGCTCCGCCGCGATCCAGAGGAAGTAATTCCGGCGTTCGCGCAACTCCTCCAGCCGCACCCGTCCCCGCAGGAAAGCCGCGACTCCCAGCACCGCCGCCGCCCCGACGCCGAAGCCCGGGAGAAAGTTCGGACTGACGAGGTTGCGCCGCGTGATGTCCGGCAGCGTCGCGGGGTTGAGACTGCGCCCGATGGTGATCCCGACCAGGGTAAACCAGTACAATCCCAGGTACAAAACCGCCCAGGTGAACGCGGCGCCCAAAAGCGAAAAGAAGGCCAGTAAAAACGCCTGCTGGTTGTGCCGCGCGATGAACCGCCGCAACTGCCGCGCCCCTGAATCCGCCGCCGCCGCCGTGCCGGCCACCGGATCGGAGGCGGCGGGATTCTCTTCTTCCGTGAACATGGCGGCGTTGCAACCATCCGCCGAAACCCGCCTGTTTTCCAGTCTGCCTCCGCCTCCCGCCCTATCTTCTATCTCCAATCTCCTTGCCCTTCCTTTTCAGGAGTGCTTCCCCGCCATCCGTCGCGCGATCTCCCCGACCCGCGCCCGCAACGCCGGCGGCGCCAGCACCTCGATGTGCTCGCCCCAACCCAGGATCCATCGCTCCAACTCCGGCGACACCCCCACGTGCAACGACAACTCCAGGCCGCCGTCCGCCAGCGGCTCGATCGTGTTGCGACGCGTGCCACGCCCGCTCCTGGATCAGTCGTCCCCCGAACGCGTCGAAACGCAGCCGCACGTCGTCCGGTCGGGGCGATGCAAACACCCCGAAACTCTCCGCCAGGTGCTCGTCGAGGGAGAACTTCCGTCGGGCTGCTCAAATCGCTGGCCCGTCGCCGCGCGGCTCGCTCATCCGCGTCAGGGCGAAGGTCCGCGATGTCGCCGCCGCGCCCCAGGTCGGCGGCGAAGAGATACCACTGGTTGTCGATGCAGGCGAGGTGCAGCGGGCTGCACCCGGCGTACTTCCGCCTCTCGCTGCCGAGCTTGCGGTAGGCGAATTCCAGTTCCTCGCTTTGCAGGATGCTCTGGCTGGTCGTCTCGAAAGTCGCCAGATCCCCGATGCTCTGCCCCGCCGCGCGGAAGCTGATCGACTCCTCCAACCCGCTCGCTCCAAGCGAAATTGATCTGGTCGCGCAACCCGGCCGTCAGCTTCTCGAAGGCGTCCCGCAACGGCTTTTCGAACGGCGTCCCGCGGTATTGCGCGAGTGCTTTGCGCGCGACCGAGAGCGCGACCAGTTCGCCCTCGGAAATCTTCATCGTCGGGAACTGCGCCACCTTGCGCGTGTAAAAATAGCCGTGGGCGGGCGCGTCGTAATCAATTGGCAGACCCAGTTGGTCGCGCATGAAATCAATGTCCCGCTGGATCGTTTTCGCCGAGACCTCCAGCTGCTCGGCGAGGCCCATGCAGTTCATGCGCTGCCCTATTTTGAAATACTCATGAATCTGCAACATCCGCGATAAAGGCGGACGGGAGAAGTTTTTGGACGTACCCATGAAAATAAATGAAAATAATTCAGAAATCTGGGGTGTATGACCGTTTTTGTCCCACCCCCCCCTATATTCTGAAGGGCGAAACATTCCACAAGATGAAAATACTCAGCCTCTATCGCCGCCGCCGGGAGCAACTCTCGGAAGCCTTCACCTTTCGCAACCTCGCCATCTACCTCCTGGAGCAAACCGCCGAACCCGGCATGGCCCGCCGCTGCTACCTGACCCTCGACGAAGCCCTGCGTTCCGGGCGCGCCCGCCTGCACGAAACCGGGCGCGTGGGCGAGTTGGAAATCGAAAACCTCACCAGCGCCGACCTGTTCGCGCAGGCGGGCGACGTCGTGAAGGGCGGCTGGCAGGACCGTGCCCTGGGCGCCGATTTCATCGTGCCGGTGCAGGCGCGGTCCCGCCGGATGCGGGTGCGAACCTTTTGCGTGGAGCGCGGTCGCTGGAGCAACCGGGTCGGGGAGGCGTCGTCGGACACCTTCGAGACGCGCCGGGCACGCGGTGGCCTCGCGTGACCTGAAGCTTTCCATCCAGCACACGGGATCGCAGACGGCGGTGTGGTCCTCGGTGGACGCCGCGCAGGAGAAGCTCAGCCGCGCGCTCGGCGAAAACGTCCGCTCGGTGGTGTCGCCCTCCAGTCTGCCGCTGACGATCGAGAACGACGTGGTCCGCCGCCGCTTGGAGCCGTTTCTGACGGCGTTTGACCGGTTGCCGGACGCGCGACCCGAGGCAACGGGGTTTGTGTTTGCGATCAACGGGCGGATCAACAGCGCGGAGTTGTACGCGTCGGCGGAGTTGTTCAAGAAACTGTGGCCGAAGCTGCTGGAAGCCGCCGCGCTGGAGGCGTTGAGCGAGGCGGACGCCCCGGGCGTGACGTGTTCGACGCCGGACCGGGCGACGGTTTCCGCGTGGCTGGGCCGGGCGCGCCGGGGCCGCAAGACCAAGCACGAGGTAACGCGGCGCGTGACGCTGGTGGTGCGCGAGGGGCAGGGCCAGGTGTCCTTTGAAACGATGGATGTGGAGCAGAAGAACATCTGCCTGCACCAGACGATCCTGGCGCACCAGCAACCGGCGGCGGCGGTGGGCTGAGGGGAGGGGAGCAGAAAGGAAGGGCAAGGAGATAGGAGATAGAAGATGGGGCGGAGGCAGAAGCCGGAAGGGACGTTGAAGGTGGAGTCCCCAGTGGCGGAGTGGCCGGGAAGTCCGCAAGTGCCTCTTCCGTCTCCCTCCGCCCCATCTTCTATCTCCTTGCCCTTCCTTTTCACCCGCTTCCGCTTGACAAACCGCCTGTTCCTTGCATGGTGGTCCCTCCCGCGTTCTCCGTCGATTGATTATGTCAGTTTTGAGCCCTGAAATGGTGACTTATGCCGTGTTACCGCCCCCTTCGGCGGGACCGGCGGCGGCGGCGACTGGGCGTGACCTACCGCCGTTTATGCAAAGCCTACTCCTCGAAGAAGCCTTCAAGCTGATCCCCGATCAGCAGAAGCTGATTAATATTGTCTCCAAGCGGGTCCGCCAACTCAGCCAAGGGCATCGGCCTCTCGTCGTGACCACCCCCCGCATGGTTTACAGTGACATCGCCCTTCGTGAGTTGATCGACGGCAAACTGGGTTTCCGCGAGGCTCCCGTGACGGGTGCCGATGGCATCCCGGACGCGGGTAGCGCGTAGTTCCCCGCTCGGTATTCTTTGGATCTTCCAGCGGTTTCGCCCATTCGTGGGAGACCGTTTCGGAACAAGCGCGCAATTATGAGGTTCGTCCCCTTGCGCGGGCGCGGGGTTGCGACGTAAATTGCGGGTACTTTTCATGCCACGTTCCGCGCCGGAAGACATCATCAACAACCGCAAGGTGCTCCGGGAATTTCACATCCTGGAGAAGTACGAGGCGGGCATCGCGCTCAAGGGCACGGAAATCAAGAGCATCCGCGCGGGTCAGGCCAACCTGAACGACGCTTTTGCCCGGATCGAAAACGGCCAGGCGGTGCTGCTCAACGCGGACATCCAGCCCTACAACCGGGCCAGCCACGACACGCAGCACGCCAACAAGCGTCCGCGCCGATTGTTGCTCAACCGGGTGGAGATCGACAAGCTGCACGCGGTCTCGTCCATCAAGGGGCACACGCTGGTGGCGTTGCGGATGTACTGGAAGAACAACCGGGTCAAGGTGGAGATCGGCGTCGGCAAAGGCAAGCACGCCGGGGATAAGCGGGCGGATTTGAAGGAGCGCGTCGAGCTCCGCGAAACCGAGCGCGAGATGGCCAATTACAACCGCCGGCACGGTTAACCTCCGCCTCTGGTCAGCCCCGGGAGCGCGGGTCTCCGACCCGATCAGAGTCGCTGAATTTATTTGCCGTTCGCGCGTCCGCGTAGAACTTCCCCGCTTCCTTACCTTCTCCATGAACATCACCTGCGCCGTCCAGCCACCCGCCGACCTCGAAGCCACCGTTCGCTTCCTGACAAAAGAAGAACGCTCCCAAACGCCCCAGACCGTCCCTGCGGCGGAGTTTTCCGGCGGCGAGAAATCAACCGTGTTCTTCCACGCCGAACGTATCCTGTGCGTCGGCCTAGGCGCGTCCGCCAAAGTCACCGCCCAGACCGCGCGCGCCGCCGCCGGGGTCGCCGCGCGTACTCTGCAAGGCAAGGGACGTTCACGGGTGGCGGTGGAACTCGGTAAACACGCGACCTTCGCCGGTGCCATCGTCGAGGGTCTGATGCTCGGCGCGTACCGGTTCGACCAGTTCAAGGCCGACGAGGAACCGGCCGCCTCCGCCCCCGCCAAATTCACCGATGTCACCCTCCTGTGCGCCGCCGACGATCTGCCCACCGTCCAAGCCGCCATCGCGCGCGGGAAAATCTTCGCCGATGCCACCAACCACGCCCGTGACGTCGGCAACCAGCCCGGCAACCTGTTTTACCCCGAGAAACTCGCCGAAGCCGCGCGCGAATTGGGTCGTGCGAGCGGCGGCAGCCTGGAGGTGACGGTATTCGACGAGGAGGCTTTGCGCGCCGGTGGGTTCGGCGGTTTGCTGGCGGTGGGCGGCGGGAGTTCGCGTCCGCCGCGCTTGATCGTGATCTCTTACAAAGGCGGCGCGCCGGACGAGGCGCCGCTCGTGCTGGTGGGCAAATCCATCACTTTCGACAGCGGCGGGTTGTCCATCAAACCGGCGGACCGCATGGAGGAGATGATCTGGGACAAATGCGGCGGCTGCACCGTGCTGGGCGCGATGCGCGGCGTGGCGGCGTTGAAACCCGCGCGCAACATCACCGCCATCCTCACCAGCGCGGAAAATCTGACCGGGCCGGACGCCTACCGTCCGGGTGACATCGTCACGGTGTATGACGGCAAGCGCGTCGAGATCAACAACACCGACGCCGAGGGCCGCGTCGTGCTGGCGGACGCGCTGGGTTACGCCGTGAAGGATTGCAAAGCGGGCGCGATCATCGACCTCGCGACGCTGACGGGCGCCTGCATCGTGGCGTTGGGCGAGTCGGTGGCGGGTTTGTGGAGCACCTCGGATCGTTTGCAGAACGACCTGCTGGCCGCCGCCGACCGGGCGGGCGAACGCGTCTGGCCGATGCCGCTCCACGAGGAATACAGCGACCTCATCAAGAGCGATGTGGCGTTGATCAAGAACAGCAGCGGACGCCCCGCCGGCGCCTGCACGGCGGCGGCGTTTCTGAAGACGTTCGTGGGCGAGACGCCCTGGGCGCACCTGGACATCGCCGGTCCGTCCGCGACGACCAAGGATCGTCCCGATTTGGCGCGCGGCGCGACAGGTTTCGCGGTGCGGGCGTTGTTGGAGCTCGTGATGGCTTGATTCATCCGACTTTGGAATCACGAGGCGTACGCCAACTCGCACGGACCCGCCGCGAAGCGGCTCGTATCAAAGGTAGGGATGGCTCTCCGAGCCGCTCCCATTTCTCTGGAGTTTAGTCGGACCGACCCCGGTTACCGGGGTCGAACCGGCCAATTTCCAGAGAAATGGGGAGCGGCTCGGAGAGCCATCCCTACCTTTGATACGACGGCGGCTGTCGCCGCTCAAAGTTACGATCTCACCGCCGTCTCAATACCACACCAGCGCGCACAGCAGCAGCGCCGCCCCGTAAGCGATGCCGCCTACCAGCGCCGCCTTCCAGCGGGTCGCCGAACGCGTCACCCAGCCGATCTGGTCGCGCAACGAATGCGGAATCCCGATCCAAAACATTCCCAATACCACGTAAACATACGCCAGAACCACCACCAGCAACCGGCTCACCGGCGGCTGGAGAAAGGCGGCGTCCAACAACGGCGCGGCAACCAGCAAACCGAGGATGCCCAAAGCCCGCGCGGCCAAAAACTCATCCACGAAACGGATTGTCAGGAAGAAAGCCACCGGCAGCAGGATCATCATCGGCTTCTGCAGATTGTAGAACTCCCCCCAGTCCATCTTGAGCATCAGGAAGAACGTCCAAATCAAATCCAGGCTCAGGATCGCCACGCCCAGCGTGAAAGAGCGCGGCAGCGCCGCGAGCCATCTGCGGGTGGTTGCCTCGCGCGCCAGCCCGAACCCGTGGGTGCCAATCAACAGCAGTCCCAGCAACAGACCGATCCATTTAAGAGGAATATCGTACATCATGGAGAAATAGAGTGAAGGGTCTCAGACAGCCGCTTCCGACAAAGGCTCGGCGTTCGCGGCCACGTACGCGCGGACGACATCCGTCAAACCCGTCGCGGCTAGTGGTTCATTACCGTTGGCAGTGTCATTCTCGATTTCGCCGTACAGCGTAAAACCGCTGGAATGGGCGATCTTCAAGTTGAAAATCTGTCCGACGTGGCGCGGTCCGCCCTCGAACACGACGATCTTGTTCGCGCGCGTCCGACCGCTCAAGCGCAGCGGGTTGTTCTTGCTCGGACCCTCGCAGAGGATTTCCACGCTTTGCCCGACCAGTTCGGCGTGTTTGCGCCGGGCGTGGGCGTTGACAACCTCCAGCAGATCCTGGTTGCGGGCCTCTTTGATTTCTTCACTCACCTGCCCGTCCATGCTCGCCGCAGGGGTGTCGCGGCGCGGAGAGTAACGAAACACGAAAGCGTTGTCGAAGCCGATGCGGTCGGTCAAAGCGCGCGTTTCCTGGTAATCCTCGTCCATCTCCCCGGGAAAGCCGACGATGATGTCCGTGGTGATCGCGATACCCGGCCGCGCGGCGCGCAACTGCTCGATCAGCTCGAAATACCGCGCCGCCGTGTAGGGCCGGCGCATGGCGCGTAAAATCCGGTCGGAACCGGATTGCATCGGAAAATGGATGTGTTCCGCGAGCTTGGGCAACCGGGCGAACGCGTGCACCAAGTCCTGTCGAAAACCGATGGGATGCGGCGAGGTGAACCGGAGCCGTTCCAACCCTTCCACGGCGTGGACCGCGTCAAGCAGTTGCACGAAAGGACTGCGCCCGTCCGCCGACTTGGGAAACTCGTGCCGTCCGTAAAGGTTGACGATCTGGCCCAGCAGGGTGACTTCCTTGACGCCGCCCGCGACGAGCGCGCGGACTTCCGCGACAATTTCCCCCGGCGCGCGGGAACGTTCCGCGCCGCGCGTGTCGGGCACAATGCAAAACGAGCAGCGCATGTTGCACCCCTGCATGATCGACACGAACGCGCTCGCCTGACCGGGCTTCAGGAGGTGTTCGCGGATGGTTTCCTGCGAACCCGCTTCCTCCTCGACATCGACGATGGAGGCGCGCAGATCGTCGCGGCGGACGCTCTCGTCGGCGCGCAGGCGTTTGCGGGCGAGGATTTCGTCCACGTGGTCGGCCACACGGTGAAATTTCTGGGTGCCGACGACCAGATCGACGCGCGGCACCTGGGTGAGCAGGGCGTCGCCCCGGCTCTGGGCCATGCAACCGAGGAAACCGAAGACGACTTCCGGTCGGTCGCGGAGCAGGTTGTTGAGCATGCCCATTTTCCCGATGGCTTTTTGCTCGGCTTGATCGCGCACGCTGCAGGTGTTGAGCAGCACGACATCGGCCTCCGCTTCCCGGGAGGTCAGCTCGTAGCCGCGCGCAACGAGCTGGCGGGCGACCTGCTCGCTGTCGCGCTCGTTCATCTGGCAGCCGTAAGTTTTAAGGAAGACCTTGGCCAAGGCGGGGAGGGAAGAAGGATGAAGGCAGAAGGTAGAACCAGCGGGTGAAAGGACGGCGAACATACACGCCTTTGCGGTGATTTCGCAATACTTGCCTGACGGAACCCCTTCTGGCACCCCGAAGGGGGTTAACGGTTGATAGCCCAGGGCCCCGTCTGGCACCCTGAAAGGGTAGCGGTTGATAGCCCGGGGTGGAGTCCGGTGGCCGTCTTCAAACGGCCAGCGGACGTAACCCTGGGTATGCGTGGTGTGAGATCCAGCCCTGAAAGGGCGACGGGTTCTCCGGTGGGAAAGCCATCAACCTTTCGCAAAGCTGCCCGCGCAAACGGCTTGATTCGCCCGCGCCCGCGCCGCCACTCTGCTCTCCGCACCATGTCGCAATCGCTCGCCAGCATCCTCGTCCACCTGGTCTTCTCCACCAAGGACCGCCAAGCCTGGCTGGACGACGACGCGCGCGTGGATTTGCACGCGTACGTGGGCGGGGTCGTGGCCCGTTGCGAGGGAACCCTCCTGAAGGCCGGCTCGGTGTCCGACCACGTGCATCTGCTGCTGGCGCATCCGCGCACGTGCGCCCCGGCGCGGCTGGTCCAGGAGATCAAGACCGCCTCCTCGCGCTGGCTGAAGGCGCGGGGCCGGGCCTACGCGGGCTTCGGCTGGCAGGGGGGCTACGGCATCTTCTCGATCAGCCCCGGCCACCGATGCCGGCTGGAAACCTACCTGGACAGGCAGGCGGAGCACCACCGCGAGATCGGCTTCCAGGAGGAGTTCCGCAAGCTGCTCGTCAAGAACCGCGTGCCCTTCGATGAACGCTACGTGTGGGATTGAGACGGTGCGCGGCGCGCCAAACCACCGGAGAACCCGTCGCCCTTTCAGGGCTGGAACAAGGATTACGTTTACCCAGGGTTGCGTCCGTTGCCGTTTGAAACGGCCATCGGACTCCACCCCGGGCTATCAACCGCTACCCTTTCAGGGTGCCGGACGAAGGGACCAACGGACGCCCGGTATCAACCCCCAACCCCCGGCTTCGTAAGTTGCCCGATCCACGCGTACCGCCCAAACACCTCCTCCAACTCAAACGTCGCGCCCTGCTCCGCCGCCAACTCCCGCAACCGCACCAGCAACTCGGGCCGGTGATGCACGTGAAAACTCCGCAGCCACGACTTCAAACCCGCTCGCACCCACCCGGGCAACCGCGCTTGATCCCAAAAATCCACGAAATACAACGACGCGCCCGGCCGCAAATTCAACCACGCGGCGTCGATGGCGGCCTGCCAGGTCGGGATCATCGAGAGCGAATACGAAAAGAAAATGGCGTCGAACGGCTCGGTTCGCCCAAACATCGCCGCACCATCCAGCTCCTCCGCCAGCCCTTGCTCCAAACGCACCCGCCCCGCCAAGTCAGCGTCGCCCGCGAGCTTGCCCCGCGCCACCGAGAGCATCTGGTCGGAGGCGTCCAGCCCGTAGAAGTACGCCCGGGGATGCCGACGCGCCAGTTGGAGGAGGTTGCGCGCTGTGCCGCAACCGATCTCCAAAACGTGCGCGCCCGGCGCAACCCGCATCCGCCGCAGCAGACGGTCGCGCCCCAACAGGTAGAACCGGCGGGTCAGGTCGTAGATCGGCCGCTGCCAGCCGTACATCCGATCCATCGCCTCGGCCTGGGACAACGCTGCTTCGCCCGGCTTCAATCGCGCAAGGAATAAAGATGGAAGCCGCCGTAAATCGCCGAACGATCCCGCGCGAACAACGCGCGGGACTGCTCCCGGTGATACTCGAACCGCGCCAGCAACGCCGGCGGTAACGCGGTGTCCAGGGGCGAGATCGCCCCCGCCGTGCGGAAAATGATGCGCGCGCCCGGACGCGCGGCGCGGGCGATTTCGTCCCACAGTTTGGCGATGGCGGCGGGCCGCATCCAATCCTGCGAGTCGAGCAGCACCACGCGGTCCACGCTGCGTTCCGGCTGGCGCTGGAACCAACCTTCCAGCGTGGCCACCTCGGTCTGCACGCGGTCCAGGTTGTCGCGCAACGCGTGGTAATTCTCCGCCTTGAGGTAGTCGGGCATCGAGGCGGCGCAGGCCACGTTGTAACTCCGACCAAAGGCCTGCCAGCAGAAATAGTTGTCGTCGATGGGGAAATCGCACGCCAGCCGCCGCACGCGTTCGCGCAAGGTGCCGATCATGCCGGCCCCGGGCGTTTCCTGTTCCATCGCGCGGTATTGCTGCGGGGGAATCCCCAGACTGTACAACGCCACAGGCAGACGCCCGCCGGCGCGCACCAGCCAGTGGTCGAAAATCGGATCGATGTCTTCCTCGTAAATCCGGCGCTGCTCCTCGTGGCTGGACGCGCTCAGGATCCGCAACGGGTTGCGGTGGCCCATGCGCAGGATCACGTGCGCGAACCGCAGGAAATAGCCTAGCTTGGCGTAATCATAAAAATTCTTGGCGAAATACTTGATGCGCGGACCCGCGAACATCCGCCGCAGCAACCCGCCCCCCTCCCAGAACTCCCGCGTCTCGGGATCCAGGTGTTCGCTCAGGTACGTGTAGTAGTTGGTGCGGTTGCGGGCGTCGTCGGCGCAGCCGAAGAACAGAAAAAAATCCTCGTAATCCGGCAGGTGTTTGAGCGCGCAAAGCTTGAGCCGCAGAAGGGACAAATGGCTGCGGTTCAGATCGACGGCGGTGATCTTGGCGGGGTTGCTGACGAGGTAATTCAGGACGTTGCACCCGCCGGAGGAGATGGTCAGGATATGGCTGTCCGGCGTCACTTCCAGCGCTTCGAGGTCCACGCGGGGGTCTTCCCAGATCTGGTTGTAAACGAAGCTGTTGAACCAGAAGGTGAACATCCGCTCAAGGACGCCTTTGGAGCTCAGGAGCGGGTGTTGATGGACGGCGCCATCCAGGAGTTCAGCGGTGGTGGCAGTCACGGGCGGGAAGAAAGGTACATGGGCTGGAAGGCGCGGGTGGATGGAGAAAGGGGTTCCCCAGGGAAACGCCCGGTGGCTTGTTCACTCCTCGAAGCGAAGCCGGAGCCTGGCACCCGCCCGGACGCGCGGCGGGATAAATCCCCGCGACCGCGTGCCAGTGTAGCCGGAGGGCCGCCAAAGGCAACAACGGCTTGAACTGTTTCGCGGGGGGGTGGGGGCATCAAGGGATTGGGTGGGGCAGGGGACACACTGCCGCCAAGGGTCCTTCCCGCGCAACCACGATCATGTGCCGATTTCGTGACATGGGGCGGGAAAAAGGAAGGGCAAGGAGATAGGGCGGAAAGCGGAGGGGAAAAGCAGGAGGCGGAACCGGGTCAGGGCAGCAGCTTGTCGCCCATGCAGGTGGGATCCTCGGCGCTGATCAGCAGGCTGCCTTCCAAACCGATGGCCCAATGCGCAATCGTCAGGTTGTCGCGTCTTCGGTAGTACCTCGCCGTCTCCGTGCTATCTCGGCCCACCTCCCAGCCGACTGCGGCCGCGCTGGCGGACAGAGCGGCGTCGATCTCACTTGGCTTGAGCGCGCCGTCCAGCCTGGAAAATTCCAGCAGCACCACCTTTCCCTGCCGGAACACGGCGCGGACGTAAACGGCATCCTTGCGGTAGATATCCCCGTCCAGCGTCCCGGTGTCATAAATCTGCCGGTGCCAAACGCGCGCGCCGACCGAAACACCGGACCGTAAAGCTTCGCCACCTCCTCGGGAGTTGCCCCAAGCTGGGCCCGGGCGGACGCGGGTGAAAGAAGCGAACCCGCCACAAGCGCGCCAACCAAAACCGCGTACGCGCCCGGGTACGGCGACCAACGCGGCCACCACCCCCGGTTATGGTTCGACGTCGCCATCCTTGCCCGGGAGCCGGAGCTTGCCCACCATCACGCCCTGGATTTGCATCTCCTCGCGCGGGATGATCCGGGGCGGGTAAGCCTGGTTTTCGGAGCGCAGAAAGGGAGCCTGGCGCTGCTCGGCCACGTACGTTTTGAGGCACGTTTCGCCGTCGCAAAGCGCGGCCACGACGTTGCCGTGGCGCGGCTCCCGCCTGGCGGTCATCATCACCCAATCGCCATGGTGAATGTCCGCGTCCACCATGGAGTCGCCGTGGACTTTCAAGGCGAAATCCGCCTCCGGGAACTTGCCGGCGGGCAGCGCGATAAACTGGTTTGCTTGCTGGGTGGCGTCCTGCGGCATCCCGGCGGGGATGTACCCGAGGGCGGGCAGGAGCCGGTGCGGCCCGTCGAGAAAGAACATGGGCGACCGGGGCGGCGACACCGCGGCGGCGGCGTGCCGTTGGTCGATCTGACGGCAAAGCGTTTCGATGACCTGCCGGATCATGCGGACCTCGTCCATCGTGCCTTCGGTGAGGATTGGGCAAGCTGCTCCTGGGCCGAGGGCGGGTCGAGCCGCACGTCGCGTTGCAGCGAATGGAGGCCGGGATCGAGGTCCGCGCGCGAGCCTCCCGGGGAGAAGATCGGCTCCGGGGAAACGCCGGAGCCCCGCAACGCGGTTCGATGGTAGGTTTCCGGCAGTCGGGCGATGATCTGCATCAACTTGCCACCCGCTTTTTGGTAGCCGGCGGCGTACTTCTGCATGGTTTCGGGTCGGACCGACACCTCGAGCGCCAAAGCCTCGTCGCTGAGATTGAGGATCGTTTTTACGCGTTCGATCGTTTCGGCCTGCTCGGGAAATTTGTTCTTCGGCATGTTACTCGCATCCACGCGGGTGAAGACCATTCATTGCCGTGAACACTGGCAGTTTACCCCTTGGGTTTCAAGTGTTATCCGCAAATTTGGGGGGATTCGGAAGGATTGAGAACAATCCTTTCACCGGCTTTCCCAACTGAAAAAACGCACGGCCAGGACGGTCATGATGATGACCCATGCGCTCAGGCCCAGAAAATTGGTCATCGGGTCGTGCAAGGGCGGCGTGTCGAGCATGGTGTGGCGCAACGCGTCCGACAGGTAGTTGAGCGGCACCATGCGGATCGGGTAATCGAGAAACTTGGGCAGGTGGTCCACCGGGAAGAACACACCAGAAAGCAGGATCATCGGCAGGTTGATGATGTTGGAAATCGCGATCACGCTTTCCTCGTTTTTGCTGACCGCCGCGATGAAGAAGCCGAGCGCGATAAACGCCAGGGTTCCCAGCAGCACCCAGCCCGAGAACACCCACCAACTCCCCACCATCGCCACCTTGAACGCGTAATGGCCGATCAGGACGACGATGGAAGTTTGCAAGAGGGCGATCGTCAGCCGCAACGCGACGTAGGCGACCAGCAGCGTGGTGCGCGGCAGGGGGGTGGCGCCGAGCCGTTTCAGTACCCCTTGCACGCGCAACGCGACCAGCGGCTGGGCCGTCGCGAACAGGCCAAGCTGCATGATGCTCATCGCCAGGATGCCGGGCAGGAGGAAGTCCACGGTGCGGATCTGGCGCGCGTGGATCGATTCCGTGCGGAGGTCCAGGAGCGGTGTTTCGCCGGAAATTCCCGCGTTGACCCCGTCCAGCACGCGGTTGATCAACCCTTGCAAAATCGGCCCCAGCAACTGCCGCATCGGATCGACGATGAGGACCACGGGCGGCGAGGATTGGGTGTCGGCCAGGAGCTTGTCACTGTTGGCAGACGCGCCGGGAGCGGCGGTGGCGGCCAGGCGGGCGCGCACTTTCTGGCCGGCGGCGGCGCTGAGTCCGGCGGGAATGACGATCACGCCGTCGAGACGCCCGCCCTTGAGGTCGGCGCGCAGGGCGTCGGCGCCGCCGCGCACGAAGGTGACCCCCGAGAACGGGTTGCTATCGGCGTCGTTGTTCACGACGCCAGGCGCGCCGGTGACGTTGGTTTTCGGGGCGGACTCGAGGGCGGAGGCGATCTGGCGTCCGATCTCGCCGTCATCCTCGTTGGCCAGGCCGATGTTGACATCGACCTTGTCCTGGTTGGTGAAGACCAGTCCGAACACGGTGATGAAAAGCACCGGGAAGGCGATGGTCAGGAACAGCGCGCGCCGGTTGCTGAGAAACTCGGTGAGGTTGGCGAAGTAGAGTTCGCGGAGGGCTTTCATGAAATATCACCACAGAGACACAGAGGACGCAGAGAAAAAAAGGAAAGGCGGGGGTTTGGAAAGGGGACGGAGGGTGTTTTTACCCGCGCCTCATTCCCGGATGGTGCGCCCGGTTAGCTTGAGGAAGACGTCCTCCAGAGTCGCGGTGTGGATCTTCAAGCCGCGCAGTTCCACGCCGGTTTGGCCGCAGAGTTCCATCAGGGCGGTGGTGGTGCGGGTGACGCCGGACGAAAAGAGCTTCGTCAAACCGCTGACCTCCTCGGCGTAATCCACCCCGGGCAGGGTTTGCAGGGTGGGGAGCGGGAGGCGGTCGTCGGTCAGGAACTCCATGGCGGTGCGTTCGAAGTGTTCGGCGATCAGCGAGGCGGGGGTGCCGGCGGCGATGATTTTGCCGTGGTCGATGACGATGAGCCGGTCGCAGAGGTGTTCGGCCTCCTCCAAATAGTGGGTGGTGAGCAGCAGGGTTTTGCCCTCGGCGCGCAGCCGGCTGATGACCTCCCAGAGCGAGCGCCGCGCCTGCGGGTCGAGGCCGGTGGTGGGTTCGTCGAGGAAGATCACCGACGGATCGTTGACCAGCGCCACCGCGATGGCGAGCCGCTGGCGCTGACCGCCGGAAAGGTCGCCGGAGGGGGTGTCGGCCTTTTCCTCCAGGTTGACGGCGGCCACGAGTTGATCCACGGGCAGCGAGCGTTTGTAAAAGCTGCCGAACAACCGGAGCAGTTGCTTGACGGAAAGCTGCTTGAAAAACGCGGTGGATTGCAGGGCGACGCCGATTTGTTCCTTAACGCGGCGCGGATGTTTGCGGGCGTCGATGCCCAGGACTTCGACCCGGCCGGAGTCCGCCTGGCGCAAGCCTTCGATGATCTCGATGGTGGTGCTTTTCCCGGCACCATTGGGTCCGAGCATCCCGAAGATCTGGCCGGGTTCGACTTGGAAGGAGATGCCGTCCACCGCGCGCAAAGGCCCGTAAGTCTTGACGAGATCGGCTACTTCAATGGCGGGAGTCATGAAAGACGGGGACGTTGCACGCTGCGCGGGGGGAGCGCAAGAAGGCAGAACCAGAGAAGAAGTAGCACAGAGGACACGGAGAGGCGGACACAGAGAACACAGAGGAAGAAAAGGCAAAAAGGCTTTGTTCCAGAAAGAGCAGGATAGTCTTTTCCCCTCCGGACCCTCCTTCTTCCTCTGTGTTCTCTGTGTCCGCCCCCCGTGTCCTCTGTGCTACTTCTGGTTCCGCCCCTTTCACCCGACCCGTTCCGCGTTGATCGCGTCGTGCAACACCCGGGCGAGGTCCTCCATGCGGTACGGCTTGGCCACCATCGCCACGAAACCGTGCGCGCGGAAATCCGCGATCACCGCGTCGTTGCTGTAACCACTCGAAACCACCCCGCGCACGTCGGGATCGATCTCCTGCAAACGCCGCATCGTCTCCTTGCCGCCCATGCCGCCCGGGATCGTCAAATCCAGGATCACCGCCGCGAACGGGCGTCCGCTCGCCCGCGCCGCCTGGTACTCGTTCAACGCCTCGACCCCCTCGCGGGTCAGCGTCGGCTCGTAGCCGATCAATCCCAGGATCGCCCCCGCCAATTCGCGGATGTCCGGGTCGTCGTCCATGAACAAAATCCGGCCGCCCTCGCGCCGATGCCCGTCGGCGGGTTGCTCCGTCGAGGGCGGGTTCGCGCGCGGCGACGCCGGCAGCGTGATGATAAAGGTTGCCCCGCCTCCGGGTTGGGAGTCCACGTTGATCGTCCCGTCGTGCTTTTTGACGATGGAATACGCGATGGCCAGCCCCAGGCCGGTGCCGTTGCTCTTGGTGGTGAAGAACGGGTCGAAAATCTTGGACAAATGCTCCGGCAAAATCCCCGAGCCGTTGTCGCGCAAAACGATTTCGATGCGCTCGCCCCCCACCGCCAGAGCCGGGGCCGGCGCGGCACTGCCGTTCGCGCTGTTGTGGCCATCCGCGTCCGGGCCTTGCCAGTCGCCCGCCGGACCCTGGCCGGCGGTCAGGCGACGCGCCTGGACCTTGAGAATCCCGCCCGTGCTCGCCATCGCCTGGACGGCGTTGAGCGCCAGATTGTGCAGCACCTGGACGATCTGCGTCTCGTCGGCCTCCACGGTGGGCAGGCGCGGGTCCAGTTGGAAATCCAGGTGGACCGTGAGGTTGAGGGCGGCGTTGCGCACGGCCTGCTCGATGAGGGGGGCCAATACCAGGGTTTTGCGCACGGGATCGCCCCCGCGCGAGAACGTCAGGAGTTGTCCCGTGAGGTCGCGGGCGCGCCAGCAGGCTTTTTCGGCGCGGTTGAGCGCGTCCAGGGCCCGCGAGGGCAGGTCGCCCCCGGAACGGGCCACGGACATGTTGCCCAGAACGGAGGTGAGCAGGTTGTTGAAATCGTGCGCCATGCCGCCGGCCAGCACGCCGAGACTCTCGATCCGGCCCGCCTTTTGCAACTCCTCCGCCGCGCGGTGGCGGTCCGTGATGTCGTGAAAAACCAGCACCGCGCCGCTCATCCGGCCGGAGGGTCCGGCGATGGGCGCGGCGTTGTCGGCGATCACCTTCTCGGGCCGGCCCGGCACCTGGAGGTAGGCCGGGTCGTGCGGCGCGGCGCGGAGTCCGGTCGTGAGCACGGCGCGCACCGGGTTGTCGGCCTGACGACGGGACTGCGCGCCGGCGCGGCGATAAAATTCCTCGATCGGCAACTGCAACGCCTCGCAGCTCCGCAGACCGCACAGGTTTTCGGCGGCGGCGTTGAGGTAGGTCACCGACCCGGCGTCGTCGGTGGTGATCACGCCGTCCGAGATGGAATCCAGCGTGACCCCCAGGAATTCCTTCTCCGATTCGAGCGCCTCCTCGGCCACCTTGAGCGCGTGGATGTCGGCGTGAAAGCCGAGGGTGCGCAGGAGACGTCCGTCCGGCGCGAAGAAGTCGATGCCCGAGGCCTGCACCCAATGGTAATGGCCGTCCTTGTGGCGCAACCGCACGGTGTGGCTGAACGACCGTCGGTTTTCACCAAAGGAGCGTTGCGCGTGCGCGGCGACGATGCCCGCCCGGTCGTCCGGGTGCAGCAGATCGAGCCAGGTTTGGTGGGTATCGACCAGTTCCTCGGGCCGGTAGCCGAGCATGGATTTCCAAAGCGGGGAAAGGTAGGAGCGGCCCGTGAGCAGGTCCGTGTCGAAGAAGCCGAGCGGACTGCTGGTGATGAGCAGGTGAAAGCGTTCCTCGCTCTGGTGGAGGCGTTCCTCCATTTGTTTGCGGCCCGTGATGTCCAGGTGGAAGCCGAGCGTGCGCGTGCAGGTGGCGGCCGCGTCCAGGAACTCGATGCCGGTGCTTTCGATCCAGCGGTAGGTGCCGTCCTTGTGCCGCAGGCGGAAATATTGGGTGAAGCGGCACATCCCGTCCGAAATGGGGTGGCGTTCGGCGAGCCAGCCGCTGTGTTGATCCTCGGGGTGGAGGAGGTCGAGAAACGTCTGGTGGCGGTCGGGCAACTCGTCGGCGCGGTAGCCGAGCATTTCCTTGTAACTGGGAGAGTAGTAGGCGTTGCCCGAGAGCCGGTCGGAGTCGAAAAACCCGAGCGGACTGCTGGTGAGCATGTAAGCCAGACGCTGTTCGCTGAGGGCGAGGCGGGCTTCGAGGTCGCGGCGGGCGTAGATTTCGCGGCGCAACTCCGCCGCGAGGGTTTCGGAGTTGGAAAGGGATCCCGTGGTGTCGCCGTTGGCGTGGTTGCCGGCGTCGCGGTGATCCGAGTTGCCGTTTTCGCCGTGCCCGTTGGCGCCGGGAACAGGCAGCGGGTGGGGGAGCAGACGCAACACCGGTCGCCGAACCCCTTTGCTCCGGTTAACGCCGTCGGCGCGATCCTCCGGCGCCGCGCCCAGATGCTCGCGGCGGGTGCCGAGAGGATTGGGGGTGGCACTGGCCGGGGCCTTGCCGTTGGAATGGGGATCAGGGGAGTCCATGCGGCAACTCTGACTCGTTGGGAAGGTTGAAAAGAACCGCAGCAGGACCCGCGCCGTGTTGTGGAGCAGACTGGCCGCTGCCGTGGGGAAGGAGGCGGGAAGGTGCTTTTCGGAGGTTGCAACATATACAACACACGCCGGGGGTCTGTCGAGGGGACGGGAGCAGGAAGGGCAAGGAGATAGGAGATAGGGAGGCGGAGGAGGGAAGGCAGAAAGCAGAAGGCCGAAGGTTCCAACCCCCTGCTACCGCCTTTTCCTTAATCTGCGGTTACCCCTCTGGTTCTGCCTTCTTCTTCCGCCCTATCTTCTATCTCCTATCTCCTTGCCCTTCCTGCTCCTTCCGGCCCGGCGGGTTTTCACGCATCGTCCGCGCGATCAGGGCGCGTAGCCGGCCCACGTCGCGCAGCATCCTCCAGCCGTCGCGCGCCACCCGCAACGTTGTCGCCTTCACGTCAAACCACTCCACCGGCAGATCGACCACCCGCAGACCCAAAGCCGCCGCCAACGCCAAAACCTCCACGTCGAACGAAAAACCATCGAGCCGCTGGCGCGTGAAAATCTCCCGGGCCGCCTCCCGCCGGAACGCCTTGAAGCCGCACTGCGTGTCCGACCAGTTCGCCAGTCCGACGCGTCCGCGCACCAACTGGTTGAACGCCAGGCTCAGGCTCCGGCGCACCAACCCTTGCGACCGTCCGACGCGGCTCGCGGGATGACGGCGGTTGCCGATCAACACGTCGACCCCGGGATGGGCGGCGAAATAATCCAGGAACTTCCTCAACTCCGTTAGCGGCGTGCTTAAGTCCGCGTCCATGAACAACACGATGTCGCCGCGCGCCCGCAACATCCCCTGCCGCACGGCGTAGCCCTTGCCACGCCGCGCCCCGTTGTCTATCACCGTGATCGCCGGATGGTGCGCCGCCGCCGCGCGCACGGCTGCGAGCGTGTCGTCAGGACTGGCCTCCACCATGATCAGGACTTCCCAGCCGCCGGACGCGGGCAAAACCGAGGCTTCACAGCACGCCGCCACCAGGGCGAGGTTGCGCGGCAGTCGACCCGCTTCTTTGTAAGCCGGGATGACAATGGACAAGGCGGGCGGGGCGGGGGAAGGCAGAAAACGGAAGGTAGAAGGATGAAGGCGAAAGGGAAGGGAGCAGGCAACAACGCGGCGGGCGGGGTGCCAAGCGAAAAATAGGATATTCTCGCGTCCAAACCCGCAATCGACGATCCGGCGCGGCGGGAATTTACGCCTTCACGCAGGATGGCGCTTGCGGAACACCCCGTTTTCCGCTTCCCGTAACGAACTTCCATCCACCGCGCGCCTCCGTGTCCCCGCTCCCGCCCTCCTTCCCCTTTCTTCCGTCGCCCCTTCCAGGCTAAGCTTTTCCATGGACCCCGCCCTTTCCCCCGGCTTGGACGCGCCGGTATCGTCGCTGTCGCCGTTGCCGTCGCCGCCGCCCGCGTTTTACCGGCGGCTGCCCTGGTGGCGCATCGGCATCGTCGCGCTGGCGGCGTTGCTGCGGTTGTGGCAACTGGACCTGCGCCCGCCCCATTTCGACGAGGGCGTCAACGGCTGGTTCCTCGACCAGATGCAGGTGAAGGGCTTCTACAAGTACGATCCCTCCAACTACCACGGGCCGCTCCACTTCTACGTGCTGTTCGTCTTCAAATGCCTGTTCGGACGAAACCTGTGGGCTTTGCGCCTGCCCGTGGCGATCATCGGCGCGTGGACCGTGGACTGGCTTTTCCGCTTCGAACGGTTCTTCGGACGGCGCGCGTGCGCCTGGGCGGCGCTGGCGATGGCCGTTTCGCCCGGCTTCCTCTATTACCAGCGCGACGCGATCCACGAAACCTGGCTGGTGTTCTTTCTGGTCATGGCGTTCTGGGGTTTGTTCGGGTTGTGGCAGGAGGGGCGCCGGCCCTACCTCTGGGCGGCGGGCATGGGTCTGACCGGCATGATCCTCACCAAGGAAACGTACGTCATCCACGTCGCCTGCCTGTTCGCGGCGTTGCCGTGCGCGGTGTTCCTGGAAAGATTGCTGCCCTCGACGCGGCGGCTCATCACCGTGCGGGACTTGCAGCCGGTCGCGCCCGCGCCCGGCCGGGTGGCGCGGTTCACCGACGAGGACACCGCCACCACCGTGAGCTTTGATCTCCACTGCGCCCCGCAACACTGGCGCTGGGATGATCTGGCGGCGGTGGCGGCGGTTGGCGTGGCGTTGATTTTGTTCTTCTACTCCGGCAATGGTTACAACCGCGACGGCATCAAGGGTCTGGTCACGGCCTACGCGCCCTGGGGGAAAAAGGCGAGCGAGGGCGAGGGGCACAACAAGCCTTTTTTGTATTGGCTGCGGCTGGTCTGGCGCAACGAGCCGCTGGTGTTTTTGGGCTTGCTGGCGAGCCTGCGGTACGCGGTGTTCCCGGCGGTGCCCGACTGGCGGGCGCGGCTGCTTGCCATCTATGCGCTCGGCACGATGGTGGCCTACAGTCTGATTCCCTACAAGACGCCGTGGTGCGTGCTGGCGTGGGCGTGGCCTTTCTTTCTGCTCGCGGGTTTCGCCGCGACGGATTTCCAGGCGTGGGCCGGGGAACGGCGCGCGCCGCCGGGCTGGGCCGCGTGGATCCTCATGGCGGGCCTGCTCGGCTTCTCCACGCGCAAGGCGGTCCTGCTAAATTTCCGCCACCCCACCAAGAAGACCGAGGACTACGTGTACGTGCAGACCGCCAACGACGTTTTCGAGATCACCGGTCCGCTCCTGGATCTGGCGCGGGAGAACCCGGCGAACTACCATCTGCACGGCGTCATCCTGTGCGACAGCACCTACCCGCTGCCGTGGATGCTGGGGGATTTCACGGACATCGGCTACTACGCCAACGACAAAAAGCCACCCGATTACCACGCCGATTTCCTGCTGGTTACCCAGGCGCGGGTTGCCGAGGCGGAGGCCGGGTTGGACGCCGATTATTTCAAGCAAACCCTGGAACTCCGGGCGGCCCTGGAGCCGCAGACGCTTTACCTGCGGGCGTCGGTGTTTCGGCATCTCATGCCCGAGCGCGAGCCCGAGTTCCACCCCGCCGCCGGCGGCCCCGTGGCGGAAAAATTGTGATCATGGCGTGGAAGAACCATCGCCGAAAAAGCAACGCGGAGCGTTGCCCCGGGAGCGCGGGCATCCTGCCCGCATCTGCTCTGGTCGGGTCTGACCAAGGGCTACCGCCCTTTGCGGGCAGGATGCCCGCGCTCCCGGGGGTTGCCACCCCTATCCAGAAGCGGTTCGGATGCCCGCGTTCCCGGGGCGGATTCCGATAGCTTAACCCCTTCCCCATGATCACCCGCCTGCTCGCCTCAATCACCGTCTTTGTCGCCGTCTCGGTGGTGGCGGCGTTGCTGCTCGTCCTGCCGGGCCACCACGGACTCGACGCCCACCGCGCCTTCCTCGCGCTCGGCGCGGGTTTGCTCGCCACCGTCCTCTTGCTCGTCCAACAGAGCCTCCTCGACGCCCGCTCAAACCCATCCAGCCGCCTCCAACCCCTGCGCCGGTCCTCGCCGTGGACGTGGATCATGTTCACCGCCTTCGCGCTGTTCGGACTGCGCGCCTACTGCTGGCTCGTGTTCAACGACGCCAACGAAGTCCGCGTCGGCTCGCCCAACAACCTTGGCGACCTCAGCCTCCACCTGCTGCTCACCCACTATTTCGCCAACGGCGTCCCCTGGTGGCCCGATCATCCCCAGCACGCGTGGACTTCCCTGCGCTACTACCCGGGCGTCGATCTCTTCCAAAGCCTGCTCCTGCTCGCCGGCGCGGACGAGTCGCGCTCCCTGGTCTGGGTCGGCTTGCTCGGGACGTTCGCCCTCGCGGCGGCGCTGTATAAATGGGGCGGCGGCTTCACGATGGCCGGCTTCCTGTTCAACGGCGGACTCGCGGGGTTCGCGGTCCTGCGCGCCGGTGTTTTCAAGGATTACCAGGACCCGCTCGCCTGGAAAAGTCTGCCGCTCGCCATCTTCATCACGCAACGTCCTTTCCTGTACGCGCTGCCCGCCGGGTTGCTGCTGCTGGCGCATTGGCGGCGCAAATTCTTCGCGCGCGAAGCCCCCCTGCTCCTGACGCGGCAGCCCGGGATCGACGCGGAAAAACCCTCGCGCGGGTTGATCCCCTTCTGGGTGGAGGCGCTGCTCTACACCACGATGCCGCTCCTGCATTTGTTCACGTTTTTCTTCCTCTCGCTGCTGCTCGGCTGGTGGCTGGTCGTGTACTTCCAACGCGCGGCGTTGCGGCGGCACCTGCTGTGGTTGATCGGCGTCGCGCTGGTGCCCGCGACGTGGCAGGTCCACCTCATGACCGGCGGCTTCGGCGGCGGGGGCATGACGCACCTGAGCTGGGGCTGGATGCGGGAGGGGGACCAATCGTTCGTCTGGTTTTGGCTGCTGAACTTCGGGTTGTTCCTGCCCCTGGCGGTCGCCTGCTGGCTGCGGTGCGTGTGGAAGGCGGTGGCCGCCATCCTCATCGCCGAGGAAACGGATTGGATCGCCCTCCCGCCCCGCGCCGCGCATGACAACGGCGGCGAAATGGCCGCGGAAGCGTTCGTCATCCCCGCCGGTATTATCTTCATGTTCGCGTCGGTGGTGATGTTCACGGCCTGGAATTGGGACAACGCGAAAATCCTGTTGTGGTGCTACCTGGCGACGCTGCCCTTTCTCTGGGAACGCTGGATCGCGCCCCTGCGGCTGGCGGTGCGCTGGCCGCTGTGCGCCGCGTTGTTCTTCTCGGGTTTCGTCTGCCTCATCGGCGGGTTGAAGGGCGACAAGGGGAGGGGTTACGAGTTGATCGGACGCAAGGAGCTGGACGCCGTGCGCTTCGCCGTGAGGGAACTGCCCGCCGGGGATCGTTTCGCGGCCGCGCCCGACTACAACCACCCGCTCGTTTTCTGCGGACGCAAGCTGGCGATGGGTTACCCGGGGCACCTTTTCAGCCAGGGGTTGGATTACCGGGGACTGGAGGCGGATTTGCGCGCCCTCATGACGGGAAAACCCGAGTGGGGCCAATGCGCGGGCCGGCTGGGCGTCCGGTATTTGTACTGGGGCGCGCGCGAACGGGCGGAGTTTCCCGGTTCCGCAAGACCGTGGGAAACGCGCTGCCAGCGGGTGGCTAACGGGGATTGGGGGAGCATCTATGATTTGCGGCAGTCGCCGGCGGTGCCATAGGGAAGGGGCGGGCCGCGCGCGGGAAGGATACGAATCCCCTTCCTCACACCGAAGGTGCAGCCTGTGCAACGCCCGTTCTCCGCACCAAAGGTGCAGCCGCATGATAGCCGACAACGTCGCGCCGAAGGACGGGACCCGCCTTTCGCACCGAAGGTGCAGCCTCATCACAGCCTGGGGCAACGCCCCAGGTATAGGTTGTTTGCGGGTTTAGCGCTGAAAGCGCGATTCAAGAGGTCGCGGGTAGGGGCAGTACGATGGTCCTCCAAGGCCCGCCCGGATTGAAACGCGCCTTCAGCGCTGAACCCACTACTATCTTGTACCTGGGGCGTTGCCCCAGGCTGTGATGAGGCTGCGCCTTCGGTGCGAAAGGCAGGCTGTTGTGAGACTGCGTTCCAGGGGCGGGACTCCGTCATCTTCTCAAATCACTTCGAGGACAGCACGAAACTCAACGAACTGGCGTAGTTGTCCTCGTCGGCCAACTGCGGGTCCAGGGACGGACTGACAATGCGGTCCGCGCCCAGCGACTGCGCGCCCGCGCGCTCCAACTTGACTTGGGCAACCCCTTTGTCATCCGTTTTGTACACGGGCAGTTCCATGCCCTTGGTCATCGGGAACTCGCCGCTGATGATGTCCACCTCGACGCCCGCGCCAACGGGTTTGCCGTCGAAGAGCACCCGCACCGGTAACGTGTCGCCCGTCTTGAGGGTGAACGGGTTGATTAGGGGGATGAGTTCGAGCCGGTAACCCAGCGCGCGGTCGTAGCCGGTCAGCTTCTCCGCGCCGGCGGCGGAGGGTGGGACCAAGGCTTTGGCAAATTTAAGGTAGTGGCCGCTCTTTTTCGCCGCGGGCAGTTCGCGCTTGCTGGTGTTGTAATAATGATCCTTGTCCACTTCGGCGTAGTAGCCGTTGTCGAAGCGCGCCCCGATGATCGCGATGCCGTCCGTGGCCAAGATGCTCGCGTGTGATTTTTAGGGCGAGTGTGTCCGCCGTGTTCGCTTTCACGTCGGCGAGGAGTGACGCGGGCACGGTGCCGTCCGCCGGGTATGTGTTGAGTTCAAAAAGCTTTTCTTGGTCCGGCAGGGAGTAGTCGCCGGGGTGCCCGTACTTGATGGTCAGCGTGGTGTCCTGGTTTGTCGAAACAGCGGAAGGCAGCAGCAAGATGTCGTGCGCGCTGGCAGTGGCGAAGGCGGCCACAGTGACGGCGACGAACGCCAGGGAGCGAATGGGAAAACGAGGGAGGGTGATCATAGGTAGTATTAGTTATCGAGATGCTCAAGTGGCTTCTGTCTAGAGTAGGGGCGGCAGCCCCCGGGACCGCGGGCGTCCCGCCCGCAAAGGGCGGTAGCCCTTGGATAGACTAAACCACGCCTGATACGGGCGGGACGCCCGCGGTCCCGGGGCGGATGAAAGGTGCCTTCAAAACGAGTAAATCAGCCCCCCTTGCAAATTCACCAAAGCCTTGGGCGACACGCCAACCTGCCCGCCGCCGAAATCAAACGCGGTCTCCTCCAGCCGCCGGTCCGGGTACGCCGTGATCCCCGCGAACGCCCCGAAACCCGGCAGCCGCGTGTTCGCGTAACTCGCCTTCGCCGAAAGCCGGCTGTACGCGCGGGTGTACTCCAGTCCGTCCCCTGTTAGGTGCTTCGCGCCGGTGATCTCGTGGTAAACCGACAAATCAAAAAGGTGCGGCGACGCCGGGTCAAAAAACAAAGGCGCGCTCAGGTCGAACCCGTAGTTGACGTGGAAGCGCGGCACGTCCGGCACGTACTGGTGCGCGGGACCACTGATGAGCAGCGCCTCGACGTACGAGTAGTTCGCGAACACGCTGAATCCCGCCGCCGCACTCCGGTAAACCTGGTAGCTGGCCTCCGCCTCCAAACCGCGCCGGCGCGACAATCCCGCGTTGATCGGCGTCACGCCGTCCGGGCCGGTGACGACCTCGTTGGAAAGCGTGGTGTAATACACGTCCGCCAGGAAATGAACGGTCCCCGCCGCCAACCCGGAAACGGGCGGGAGGAGGCGGACGCCGGCGCGGCGTTGTCCCATGTCCTTGCCATCTTTACCATCCTTGGCGTCCGCGCGGGACGCGGCCACGGCGGCGGACGAAGGCGGCGTGTCGTAGGTAAAGCCCGGCTTCCACGCTGCGTTGTTTCGCCGGGCGCAGGTCGATGTTCCCCGGCAGATCGGACGTCGCCGAGGGCGAGCGCAGCCCCTCGCCGTAGTTCCCAAAAACGGACACCCCCCGCACCGGCGCGATAGCCGCGCCCGCCTTCGGGCTGAACGCGCCCGTGCTGTGCTCGATCCGCCGGCCCGTGAGCCGTTCGCTGACATCGTAGAAAAAGCGGTCGTACCGCGTGCCGCCCGTGAGCTTGAGCCACGGCACCGGCTGGACTTGCAGCCGCAGGTAGGCGCCCGCGTTTTGCTGGGTGAAATCGTAGCGCGAACCCGTGGAAACCGGCGTGCGGTTCACCGCCGAGAAAATCCCCTGGCTAACGAGGTCCGACTGCGATTGCGCGCCGACGGTGATCTCGGTCGGCAGCCGCAACGCGTCGCCGAACCCGTCGAAGCGGAAGCTCTTTTCGACCGTGCCGCCGGCGGTCCAGCGGTCGTCGATCTGGAGGGTGTTGGGCGTGTCGCCGGGCATGGGCGCGAGGTCGAAATCCGACCACCGTTTTAGCAGGGAACGGTTGACGAAAAGCGTGGCGAAGAAATCCCCCTTGGGCGACGGCAGGAAGACCGGCGTCGAAAAACTCAGATACGTTAGGCTGCCGCCGTCGTTGGAATTCACGGCGTCCGTGGGCGAAAGCGAGCCGTCCGCCACGCGCGCGCGGCTCAGGTAACCCGGCGCGCCGTAAGCCGTGGAATAAATCTGCGCGCGAAACCCGGCGGTGCCCTGGCCGTGGAAGACCGGGGTTTCCAGGCGCGTGAAGCTGTTGATGGTGCGGGCGTTGCTGTTGTCGCGGTAGCCGTGGGTGGTGTCCGCCTCCAGTGCGGTGTAACCGCCGACGGGTCCGAAGTTAAAGCCGTAGATGCCGAGACCGCGAAAGGTGTCGAACGAGCCCGCCGCGACGGAAAGCAGCGAGGGGGAGCGGTCCACGGTGCGGATGTCCACGGCGCCGCCGAGCGCGAAGTTGCCGTAACGCGGGTTGAAGGGTCCCCGGAAAACGGCGGCGGAGCGGATCAACTCGGGGATGAGCGGGGAAAGGATGTCGTAGCCGTTGGTGCCGACGTTGCTGGAGGGCAGGTTGGCCGGCACGCCGTCCACGGTGTAGGCGATGTCGCCGCCGTGGTTGCCGTCGTCGAAGCCGCGCAGGGAGAGTCCGTAACTCAGGTTGCCCTGGTCGTAGTTGCTCACGCTCACGCCCGCCACGGGGCGGAAGATGTCGCCGTAGGATTGGACGACCTCGCGGCGGATGTCTTCCGCGTTGACGACCGACACCGAGGAGGGTGAGGCCAGCGGATCGTCGGAGAGATCCGCCTTGGTCACGGACGCGACCGGGCTGCCCGTGACGACGACACGGTCGGCGGAGGCGGAAGCAGTGGCGGCGGTTTCACGGTTGGAGAGGGACCGCGCGAACTCCTGGGCGCGCGCGGAGTTTGCCAGCGCGGACAGGACGGCCGCGACGACCGTCATGGTGAGGGCGAGGGTCAGGAGGAAGCGGCGGTTCATTTCGGGAGGTCCTTATCGGTGGTGGTCAGATCTCAGCGATGGCGCACCGCAAGACCGAGGTCGATTTGTCGCCGGAGCCTGATTTTTGACAGGATGGACAGGAGGGAGAGGATGGGGAAGAGGGGAGGATCATCTCTGCTGATTTCTGGAACCCTCTTCTCCCCATCCTCTCCCTCCTGTTCATCCTGTCAAAGATTGCAGCCTCTGGTTTCAGCCACCGATTTGCGGCGACGTGTACTCAGCGGCAACGGGAGGCGCGACACGACCGAAGGAGAACCGCCCCCGGACTCAAGCCCCCGCCATCGCCAACTCCCGCACGCCGTAATCCGCCGGGTCCACCTCAAAATGCCCCTCGGGCCGCTCGCCGCAGAGCCACGCGACCAGGTTGTCCACGTAATGATCCAGATGCCGGATCTGCTGGATGCCGTGCTCCACGATGGGGTCCAGCGTCGAGGCGAAAAGCACCCCGCCGTAACGCTCCGTCTGCCACGTGATGATCTCACCCTCGGCGTTGCGCTGGATCACCTCGCTGTTCTCGGGAATCCGCGTGTAAACCCCGTGGATGTGCCAGCAGGCGTGGCGCGGCCGCAAACCCCGGTACACCGGATGATCGTAATTGGTCTCGCTGATCGGCGGGTTGTTCGGATTCTCCACCCACCAGTAGTTGTTCACGGGCCGATCCTCCCACTGCGCGTCCAGCCAGAGCGGCGTGCTGTCGCCGAAAACGGCGATCTTCTTTTCGTCCGCGAGGAAACGGTAGAGCGCGTCCTTGTGCTGCGCGAGCGCGCCCTGGTGACTCTGAAAGGGGATGATCAACGCCTCCAGGTTTTCGAGATCGCCTCGTAGCTGAGGTCGTGAACGTAAACCAGTTCAAAAATGTCGCGGTACTTCGGGGCGACGGCGGTGGCGTACTGGCTCCAGACGCCGTTGAAGATGAGGCCGATTTTCTTGGTGCTCATGCGTGGGCGGGTGCGGGTTGTTCCTTGCGCTGGCTAACGAGATCGAGCAGATGGTGGTAAATGGTGGCGAGGGCGCCGCCGCCGTAATCGCCGAAATCCCCCAGCGGTCCGCTGGCGGTGGCGAGGATCAGGCCGGGTGTCGTCGCCTCGTCCAGCACGATGAGCGCGCGGCCCCAGGTGTCGAGCAAAACGGCGTCCGCCCCCGGCGCGGGCTCGATGTAGCCGCAGGCCCACCAGCCGCTGATGCCGTGCCGGTTATGGTCGAACTTGGCGAGGTCCACCCCCGCGAACAGCCCGTGGCGATCCGTGCCGAGGTGGTGGCGCGCGTCCCGGGTCGAATGGCTGTTGTCGTGGATCCAGCGGTTGCCGGGAATCCAGTCGGTGAACCAGCCGCAGAAGCAAAAGAGCGCGCCGCCGCCGTCGAGAAAGGCGCGCACCTTGTCGCGGATTCGCAGCATCGCAACGTGGTCGCTGCCGTTGGGAACGAGCAGCAAATCGTACCCGGTAAAATCCGGGTCGAAGCCGGGCCCGATCTCCACGACATCGTAACGGATTTCGTCGGTGGTCTGGTAGGCGTCGGCCGCCCCGATGCCGTTGGAAATGACGATGGCGCGCAACATGGCAGGAAAGGCGGAGGGCGGAAGAATGTTGTGAGACAGAAATTTTATAGCAAGAAGATTTGTCAGTCGCACCAAAGCCGTAAGCAAAGGGTTCTTCGCCTTCTGCCTTCATCCATCGGCCAGTCTCCGGCATGGGCAGGGGCGCGTCGAAAGAGGCCGCCGGCAATTCGTCGCGCGGCAGGTGTTTCTCGAAAAACTCGTCGCACCAGCGGCAGATGTTGTGCAGATCGCGCGTGCGCTCCCTGGCGGCGTCACGGGGGATGCCGAGGGTCTCGCCCAGATCCCAGGGTTCACCCCGGTTGATGGCGGCGAAGAAAGGCGAGCGCGCCACGCGGTCCAGCACGGCGGACACCCGCTCGCGCCGGGCGTCGCCCAACGGGTACTTCGTGCCGGGGCAGCAGGGATTGATCTTCCAAAGCTGGATGCTCAGTTCCTGCGGCAGATCGGTGCCGCCGAGGAAGCCGCGTCCGCCGCTGAGAATCGCGCAGAAATTATGCTCCGGGTCGCGCAGCCACAGGCGGTTGAGAAACGCCCGGCCCCGCGCCCAGTTGCCGCCGAGCCACATGTCCTCGTTCGCGCCCCAGAAGCCGAAGGAAATCGCCTCGCGCTTGATGAAAGTATCCTTCTCGATCAGCGGTTCCTGGTTATCGCCGCTCATGCCCCGGGAACGGAACAAGCGCCTCGATCTCCGACCGGCGCGTGCCCGCGTGCTTGTGAAAACGGTCGATGCTCGCGATGTCGAAGCGGGTCACCCCGCGCGCGATGATCTCATCGAGGATCTCGCCGGTGAGCAGGTCGCCGTTGGTCTGGAGCATGATCTGCGTGCGGCCCGCGTATTTCGTCGCGCAACGCATCGAGGATCGCGTACAGCTTGGGCCGTTCGGTGAGCGGCTCCCCGCCGGAAAGGATGAGACGCTCCAGGCCGGCCGGCAGATTGGCGACAACCGCCAGACAATCCTCGGTGTGATGCGCTCGCCGCGCGGCCCCGAGTTGTTGTAGCAGTGCGCGCACTGGTCGTTGCAAAGCTGGGTGAAAACCCAGTAGATCGACTCGTAGCGCTCGAAGCGGCCATTCCCGTGCCGCCGTGTCCGCCGCGTCCGCCGCGACGGGCGGCTCAGCGTCGGAGGCTGAGGGCAGGCATGACCATTTTTCCCATGTTTCCAACGTCGTTAGCAAGCGTCCCCGAGTCCCTGCCAAAATCCCCGCTCGCGCTCGACGCCCGTCGCCGGGTCACGGACGAATTCTTCGCGCGAGACGTAGGTTTTCAACTCGCCGGCGCGCAGCAGCGCCAGGCGGTCGCCCATGAGGAGCGCTTCCTTCAAGTCGTGGGTGACGAAGAGGGACGTGATGCCGAACTGGCGCGCCACGCGTTGAAAAAGCGCCTTGCATCTGCGCGCGCACCTCCGCGTCCAGGTTGCCGAAAGGCTCGTCGAGCAGCAGCAGCGTCGGGTTGACAATCAACGCCCGTCCAAAGGCGACGCGCTGGCGCTGGCCGCCGCTGATCTGGGTCGGCTTCTTCGCGGCGTGGGCCGTCATTTCGAGGCACGCGAGCATCTCCTCGACTCGCGGACGCAATCTCCGCCGCCGGCAAACGGCGCAGGCGCAGGCCGAAGGCGACGTTCTCGAACACGTCGAGGTGCGGGAAGAGCAGCGGTTCCTGGTAAAGGTAAACCACCCCGCGCCGTTGCGGCGGCACGCCCGCCAGCGAACGGCCCGCGAGCCGCAACTTACCCTGCGTCCGGCTCGCACAATCCGGCGAGGATTTTGAGCAGGGTCGTCTTGCCGCACCCCGAGCGGCCCAGGACGGCCAGCGTCTGGTGTTCGCGCCAGTTCGAAGGAAAGATGGTTCAACACCCGCTCGGCGCCAAACGACTTGCTCAAGCCGCTCACCCGCAGGAACGGCTCGCCTGGAGGATGCGTTCGCGGTTGACACCATAACCGTATCCTCGCGGCCGGATGATGCCTCTGATCTCGTGGACGTGCGTCTGCGATCACGATCATGAGCGGAGTTCAACGCCGCGAAAACAGGAGCCGTTTGTTGAAGCACAACAGCGCCACCGGCGGCAGCACCAGCAGGCACGCGCTGACGGCGGCCAGCGGGATGTTGCCCGCGCCCAGGTACTCGAACACCCGCACCGTCAACGTCTGCACCCGCCCGTTGCCGACGACCAACGCCAGCCCGTAGTCGAACCACGAGAGCAGGAAGCCCTGGAAAAAACCGATCAGCAGGATGTCCCGCGCCAGCGGCAGCAGCGCACGGCCGAACGCCTGCGCCGGGCGTGCCGCCCAGCGTGAGCGCCAGTTCCTCGAATGCCCGGGTTTCGGCGTTCCAGAACCCGCTGAAAAGCACCACCTCGAACGCGTACGCGAAGATGAACTGCCCGCCGGCCACCCCGGCGAAAGTTCCCGACACGCCCAGCACGACGGCCACGTGCAGCAGACACACCCCGAGGATCACCGGCGAGAGCACGAACGGCACGTAAGCCAGGAACAAGCAGCCACCCCCGCCGCCGGTGGTAAGCGATGACGCGGCTGGTGAGGAAGCCCGCCGCCGTCGCGCGCCGTGGCGACGACCGAGGCCAGCGCCAGAGACAAGCGCGAGGCTGCCGCCCAGACCCTCCGCGCCGCCGCGCAGCCGCCGCCAGGCCGCCAGGCTGCCCTCCGCCGGCCACAAGTCCGGGATAAGCCCGCCAGCGCGCCACCGAGAAGACGACGAGCAGGACGAGCGGCAGCACGCAAGCCGCGCCGAACGCCACGGCCAGCGCCCGATTGAAGATAGCCGTGGCGCTGAGGGCGGTCACAGGGTGGAGGCGGCGGGGCGGCGGCGCAGAAAGACCAGCAGCAGCGCGACGACCAGCCCGGTGTAAAGCAGGGCGATGATGAACGCCTGCGGCTTCTGCTCCAGATCGAACAGCCCGAACTTGCGCCGCGCCAGCACGCTGATCATCTGCGGCGACTGCGGACCGAGCAGCAGCGGAATCTCGAACGACCCCAGCACGGCAATAAAGAACAACGCCAGGTTGGTCGAAGCGCGGTCGAGCAGCAACGGCGCGGTCACGCGGCGCAGACGCGCCAGCCGTCCCGCCCCCAGCGTCGCCGCCAGCGCGTTGAGCTGCGCCAGCTTTCTCGCGCTCGTAAATTCCCGTGAAAAGCAACGTGAAAAACGGCACCGCCAGCGCGACGTGCGTGCCGATGATGCCGATGCCCCACGGGTCGAAGATCAACCCCGGAAACTCCGCCGGCGTGCCGACCCAACCCAGGGCATGCGCCAGCCGCGACAGCAGCCCCGCGCCGCCGAGCAGTTGAAAGGCGAGCAGCGCCGCCACCGTGCCCGGCAGAGCCAGCGGGAAATAAACGAGGTATCCCAGCAGCCCCGCGCGCGAGACTCCGCCGCAGAGTCAGCGCGAGCAGCAGCGCGAGCGCCGCCGTCAGCGCCAGCGTCACCAGGGCGACGTAGATGCTCACCGCGAACGACGACCGCCGTCTCCGGCGCCGTCAGGACCGCCCGCCAGTGCTGCCAGCGTGAAACCCGCGCGACAGCAACCCCGCCAACCCCACGCTGTACGCCGCCGCGTAGCCGACGCTCCAGCCCACCGGCAGCGACGGCGCAAACGCCGAAGAACCCGAGCGCCAGCGCACTCGCCCGACGCGGCTGCTATGGCCCCTCGATGACATGGGTGCGGAAATCCTTGACGAGCCGCATCATGTACTCCGGCGCGGGTTCGGGCAGCGCCTTGGGCAGCAACTCGGCGTGCGCCGGCCCGTGGGTGCGGACGGCCGCCTGCCGCGAATTTCGCCTGCCATTCGGGCGGGAGCTTGCCGGCGTCGAGCACGGTGCCGTCCGCCCAGGTGTCGGGCCGCAGTTTCTGGCACTGCGCGGCGGGCGAGAGCGAGAAAGTTGCAAACCACCAGCGCGGCGGCGAGGTGCGGCGCGGTGCGCGGGATGCCCATGTAGTGCGAATTGCGGATCGTGCCGGTGTCGAGCACGTAAGCGCGGGCCGTCGGCGGGAAGGTGCCGAGCGCCACCTTGTTGTCCACCTCGCCGTCGTTGTTGCTCATGGTGAAATCCACCTCGCCGCTGGCAAAGAGCTGGTGCAGTTGCGCGACGCCCTCCGGGTAGGTTTTGCCCTGCTTCCAGAGGAACGGCTTGATCCGGCGCGAAATACTCCCACAGTTGCCCGGAATACTTCCGGTACTTCGCCTCGTCGAACGGCCCGGCCAGTTCCGCCGGGTCGCCCGCCAGCGCGTAGAGGAAACACTTGAGCAACGTCATGCCGGTGAAACTGTTGTCGATGGTGAACCGGCCCGGGTGCGCGCGCACCCAGGTTTCCAGCGCCGCCATCGTGCGCGGCGGATCGCTCACCCGGGCGGTGTCGTGGATGAACACGAGCTGCACGTTGCCCCACGGCGACTCGAAACCGTTGACCTCCTTCTGGAAGTCGGCCTTGATCGTGCGATCGTCCCAGCCACGAGCGCGTTGTTGGGCAAGCCGGTCGGTGAACGGCCCGAGCAGCGCGTCGATCTGGCGCAACTGGTAAAACGTTTCGCCGTTGATCCACACCAGATCGATGGCCCCCACCTTGCGCCCGGCCTCCTGTCTCGGTCATGAGCTGCGAGACCAGGCTGTCGCCCTGCCCGCCGCCGATGCTCAGCGTGATGCCGTATCTGCGCCAGCAAGGCGCGGCGCCACGCAGTCGCGCATGTAGGCGTTGATGTACGGGTCGCCCTGCCACATCGTCAACTGCACCGTCTGCCCCCGCGCGCGGGCCTCCACCTCGGGCCACGGCCAGCCGGGCCGGGTCCGCCGGTTCCGCCGCGGGCTTGCTGTCCGCACCCCGTTAGGAGGCGGCAGCAGGCCGCGCCGCCAGGCCGGATAGTCTGAACGCGCGCGCGATGTCTCATGTCGCCGCTTAGAACTTCACCGCCACCGTGCCCTGGACGCGGATCGGCAGCTCCGGGAAACACGTCCGTCGAGCCGAAGAAGCCGCCCTCGAACGCCGACGACAAGTTGCGCTGGTCGGTGAAGTTGAGCACATCGAGGCGCGCCTCGAAGTTCTTGCGCTTGTAGAAGACGGCGGCGTCCAGTTCGTACTGCGCGGGAATCTTGCACGCGCCCCGGCACGTCGAGGTTCTGGTCGTTGGTGACGACTGGCGTTGACGAGCGCGCCCAGGCCGAAATCGAACGTGTAGCTGATCGTCGAGTTGAACAGGATGCTCGGCAGCCCGGGGTAACGCAGGTCGCCGGGGCCGAAGACCGTGAAGCTCGGGCTGCCGACGCCGGTGCCCGTCGATGATGTTGGGCGCGGAGTTGTCGAACGTGTCGTTCACGCTGCCCGGTGTCCTGCGAAAGCGCGCTGTTGGTCGGTGTGCCCCTGGATGTAGCTCAGGCTCATCGTGGCGTGGAAATTCTTGTTCGGCTGGTAGGTCGCCTCGAACTCGACGCCGTTGAAATCCAGCGCGCTGACGCGAGCCGTCGCGGTTGCGCAACGAACGCGTCTGGTCGAAGCCGGCCACCGCGAGGTAGAGCGTGTTCTTGAACAGGCTGGCCTTCGCGCCCACCTCGTAGAGGTAGCTGGCGATGTGGAAATTCCGCGCGCGAGTTGGTTGTTGCCGTCGAGCGTGTAGCCGCCGCCCAGCGCGCTGTTGCTCGACTGGCTGAAGCTGAACGTGCCGTAGATACTCGTGAACGTGGTCGGCTTGAGCGTCAGGCTCGCGTTGGCCGCGCCCTCGCCCACGACGATGCTGTCGCTCGCCGCCGTGAACCCCGGCGGCGGCACGGGATCGGTGACGGTCGTCGCCAGCAGGTCGCCGCGTCCGCCGAAGTCGATGTTGAGCCAGTCGGTGAACGCGATGTTCTGCTGCCAGAACACGCCGCCCTGGTAGGTATCCGTCGCGTTGCTGTCGCTGTTCGGCGTGCCGGTCAGACCCGTGACCGGGTTGACGTAGCCCGGGTAGGTGCCGCCGCTGGAAACCAGGATGTTGTTCGGGTAGCCCGGCGCGTGGAAGACGTTGACGAGCTGCTGCACGGTGGAGTTGGGCACGCGGGTGAGCAGCAGCGATTTGGTCAGGTCGTTGGGTTCGTCCGCCTCCGTGAGGAACTGGCTGTAGCCGATGGCGTGCAGGTAGCGGAAATCGAAGCCGGCGATGACCGTGTTCCGCATGTCGAGCAACGGGGCCGACCTGCTCGGCGACCGCCTTGGCGTCCTTCGCCTCCTTGCCGTCCTTGTCGCGGACGGACCGGCTCGCGCCGACTTCCTTCGAGCCGATGGGAACGTCGAAGTTCAGGTTGAACTCCGTGCGGTTCTCGAACGTGTAGTTCGTCGGGATCAACTCCCGGAAGCTGTTCTGGTTGACCGTTTCCTTGTCCAGACTCTGGAAGTAATCCCGGTTCACGATGGTGAGATGGTCGTTGACCTTGTACGTGCCGGCGATCTGGCCGATGTAGCTGTGGGAGTTGCTGTAATCCGCGGGATCGACGAACACTTGGCTGTGCGAAATCCGTCGTTGTGCCGGTCGGCGAGACGACCGCGCCGGGTCCGGGGATCGATGCCGGTGACGGGCGAAACGCCGGTGCCCTGGATGTAGGTGTCGTTGTTGATGAGCGCCTGCGTTGGACGGTTGATGCCGGCGTTGTCGGGGTAATGCGGCACGTCGAAATACTCGAAGTTCGCGTCGAGGCGGAAACGGTCGTTGGGTTTCCACGCGAGGGCGGCGTAAACGTCCATGGACTGGTAATAAGCGTTGCGGTAATAGCTGCCGTCATCCTCCTGCTCGAAGGAGACACGGAAAGCGAGCTGGTCCTTGATGATCGGGCCGCCGACGTCGATCTGGTAGCGTTTGCAGATCGTAGGAGCCGTAGGTGCCGGTGACCTCGCCGTGCAGCGCGTCGAAATACGGCTGTTTCGTCGTCAGGTTGACGTAGCCTCCGACGCGCTGGGTCGCGCCGTAAACCGGGGTGGGCGGCCCCTTGACGATGTCGATGCTCTCGACCGGGTTGAAGGAAAAGGGCAGGCCGTAGCCGTTGTTGCCGCCGCCCCGGCGGATGCCGTTGTAGAAGACCTCGCCCTCCTGGCCCCGGATGTAGGGCAGGCTGGTCAGGCCGAAGACGTTGGGCGAATAGGTGTCCGACTGACGCCCGCAGCACGTCGCGCAGGCTGCGAATCTGGTCGTCCTCCAGGACGGTCGGCGAAAGCGTGTCGACGGAGCGCGGGGTGTCGAGGATGTCGCGCCCGTTGCCGTAGGCCGAGCCGTTCACCGACGGGGTGGGCAGGACGTTGTTGTTGTCGCTGATGGAGGTGCCGCGGACGATCACCCGATCCAGCAGCCGGGTCTTGGCGCCGTGCTGCCGACGGACGTCGGGCGGGGTGGCGGCATCCTGGGCGCGGGCGGCGGTGGCGAGCCAGCAGGCAGGGCGGTGAGGCAGGCGAAAGCCAGCGAGCCCGACGCGAGCGGTTGGACAGAATTGGACGAGGAAAGCGGAAAGGCATGGTGGGCAGGGCGGGGTGTCCGCCAGTGAAAAATGGGCAGCGTGACGAAAGAAATCAGTGCAAGAACGCGCTTCGCGGGCGAAGCGGTAGATACTAGGGGGCGAAGCGCGGGCTTCGCGGGACGGCGCGATCCGGCGGCTCGTGGGGCAGTATCGGCACGCGGGAAAAAGGCCGCTGCCGCCGTCTGGAGTCTGACCAGGGCGTGCGTTGGCCTATGCGCTCCCAGGAGCGGCGGGGGCAACTGCCAGCGGGCGCGTTGCCGCTGGAGCGCGGACGAAATGGACCGGGCGCGCGGCCCGGCGGAACGTTGGCCGCGAGAATACGAAGAAGTGGCGGGCCAGCCCGGCGCAGCGGCCAGCGCAACGGGCCAGCAGCCGGATGTCGGCCAGGGTGTCGAGATCGAGTTTCTCCGGCAGCAGAAACGTGCGTGCCGGGCCGAAGCGCGCGGTGAGTTGCCGCAATCCGTGTCCCGCTGCCAGCAGACGCCGCGCAAGCGGGCGCGATCCTTCAGGCGCAGGCCGATGAGGTAGCAGCCGCCGCGCTGGTCGGGGCCGAGCACGAGGGAATGCCGTTCAACTGGGCAAACGCCGTGGCCACGTCGGCGGCGTCCAGTTGGGGGCAATCCGCGCCGACGATGACGACTTCGGTGTAACCGAGCGCGGCGATGGTTTCGACCGCGGATTCCAGTTTCTCGGCAAAGGTCGTTCCCTGCTGCGGGTGGATCGTCACCGAACCGGCCCCCGCCGAAGTGCCGCCGAGAGCGAGTGGAGGCGGGAGGCTCCGGGTCGTGAAAAGGTGGCGGTCGGTGTCCGGGGCCAGCCTGGCGGCGGACGGACGGGTTTTGAAAAAGAACTCCGAAGTCGTCGGATAGCCGGCGGCGTTGCAGGTCCAGAGTCCGCGCGTCGGCGAAAATCAGGAGCGCCCGTCTTTCGCGCCGCCGCGACGGAGGGAAGCTGCGCGGACGAGGGGTCGTCGTAAACGTGGTGGTGGATTGGAGATTTCGACCCTCATTCTTCGTTGACGTGCGCATTCCGTCGAAAATGCCGCGCCGATGCAAGCGGATTCTTCGCGATGCTCAAAATAGGCTTTGCCACAGCTTGGTCGCGTGGCGGCGCGCTTTGGGAGAACATCTACTTTTAACGTGCTCGCCGCCATCTCCATCGCCCGTTATGGAAGGTGGACGGGGCGACAGGTCAGCCTGGCGCCAAGCCGTCCCCTGATCGCCTCCAACTGCGTTCGATGGATGCGCTGGTGTATGCCCAGCAGGCAATGCCATTGATACGCGTCGATCGGCCCAAACCACGGGTGCGGTGTTCGTAATCCCATTCCCGGCGCGATGGCCGGTTCGTTGGCGGACTCCGCCGCCGCCTCCGACAGCAGCCGGACAAACTCCGCGCGCACCTCGCCCGGCGACTTCTCGCCTTGGGGCTTCACGTCTTGCACCCGCGCGACCTTGCCGGGAGTTTCGCCGCGTCTCAACCCGGCGATGAGTTGCCGGATGGCGGACCCCACGATATTGAGGTGTTCCAAAGTCATCGCCGCCGACCAGTAGCGCGATGAGTCTTCCAACCCCGTCAGCCGACGGATCAGCACCGGCTCGGTCAACCGCGCCACTGGCAAGGCATCATAAACCGCGAGCACTTTCGCCCCTTCTTCGTGAAATAACCGCGAAGCCGTCACCCACGTCAGTTTGCGGCATTCCAACGGGAAAACGACGTATCGCGCGATCATCAACTCCGGCCACGGCAAACCGGCGCCGGGTGGTTGGAGTTTGGGGGGAATTTGGGTGTTCATCGGCTCGGGATCGTTCGCGCGCGCCGGCTCCTCTTCAATACGACTTCGCCCACAACACCCGCCGCCGGCTCGGCCGTGCCGCTGACGATGCAGCGGCCCTCCTCCTCCGGCGCGTCGGCGCGGGATGCAGCGGATCGTCACCTTCAGGTCTTCCTTGATCTTCGCTTCCGTCTCCGCCGTGCCGTCCCAATGCGCGCGGGCGAAGCCGCCGTGGATTTCCGGCTTGTCGGCGTTCTTCGGGGTGAAGAACGCGTAGAACTCCTCCTTCGTGTCGATGTCGCGCGTGTGCGCGTCGCGGTAGGCCAGGGCGCGTTCGTAGAGGTTCGTCTGGATCGCCTGCAGCAGGCCCGGCACGCGGCTGGCGAATTCCTCCATCGGCAGGAATTCCTTTTCCTTCACGCCCTTGTCGCGGCGGCGTGACGGCCACGCGTGCCTTTTTCCAGATCGCGCGGCCCGATCTCCACGCGGATCGGCACGCCCTTCTTGATCCACTCCCAGCTCTTCACGCCGCCGTTGAGGTCGCGCGTGTCCACCTCCACCTCCGGCGGGGCGTCGTGGAAAATTTCCTCGCGGATGCGCGCGGCGAGCTTGTGCGCGGCTTCGAGCACGGCGGCGCGGGTGTCCTCCTTCGGCGTGATGGGCAGGATGACGACGTGCGTCGGCGCGACGCGCGGCGGCAGGACGAGGCCGTCGTCGTCGGCGTGCGCCATGATGAGCGTGCCGATCAGCCGCGTGCTCATGCCCCAGCTCGTCGTCCACGCGAATTCCTCCTTGCCCGTGCGCGACTGGAACTTGATCCCGCTGGCGTGCGCGAAATTCTGCCCGAGGAAATGCGACGTGCCCGCCTGGATCGCCTTGCGGTCCTGCACCATCGCCTCGATGCACATGCGTCTGCACCGCGCCGGGGAAACGCTCGCCCTCGCTCTTCTCGCCCGCGTAAACCGGGATGGCGAGGTGGTCGCGCACGAACGTCTCGTACACGCGCAGCATCTTCTCGGTTTCCTCGCGCGCCTCCGCCTCGGTCTCGTGGGCGGTGTGGCCCTCCTGCCAGAGGAATTCCGCCGTGCGCAGGAACAGCCGCGTGCGCATTTCCCAGCGCACGACGTTGGCCCACTGGTTGATCAGGATCGGCAGGTCGCGGTAGGATCTGCACCCACTTCGCGTAGGCCGCGCCGATGATCGTCTCGCTCGTGGGCCGGACGACGAGCGGCTCGGTGAGTTCGCGCGGAGGGCGCGGGACGCAGCTTGCCGTCGGCGTCGACCTCCAGCCGGTGGTGCGTGACGACGGCGCATTCCTTGGCAAAGCCCTCGACGTGCGCGGCCTCCTTTTCGAGGTAGCGACAGCGGGATGAACAGCGGGAAATAGGCGTTCTTGTGGCCCGTGGCCTTGAACATCGCGTCGAGCTGGCGCTGCATGTTTTCCCAGATGCCGTAGCCCCACGGCTTGATGACCATGCAGCCGCGCACGTCGCTGTTTTCGGCCAGGTCGGCGGCGCGTGACGACCTGCTGATACCACTCGGGGAAATCCTGGTCGCGGCGGGGGTTGATGGCGGTCTTGGCCTGGCCCGGCTTGCGCCTGCGATGGGGACTGTTGCTTCTGCTTGTCGTTCATGACGATTGAAAAGGTGACTTGCGGGCGGC
Organism: uncultured bacterium; assembly: GCA_963795895.1. GTDB lineage: Bacteria > Verrucomicrobiota > Verrucomicrobiia > Chthoniobacterales > SZAS-18 > CAWCJJ01. The sequence goes on along the minus strand of CAWCJJ010000024.1, from coordinate 146,351 downwards.
TAGCTTGAGCCGGAACCGCCCTTGAAGCAAGCGGCACCCGCCTCTAAACCAACAACAGGAACCGCTTGTAAAACTCCACCCCGCGCCGCAGTTCGGCCACGTCCAGCCACTCGTCGGCGGTGTGCGCCTGCGCGATGCTGCCCGGACCCGCCGCCACCGCCGGGATGCCGCCGCCCGCCAGCACGCTGCCGTCGCAGAACCACGGCGCGCCCACGCACGTCCCCCCGGCCGCTTCCAACGCCCGGACACACGGGTGCTCCACCGCCGTGAAGAGCGGACGGTGCGCGCGGATCAGTTCCACCGTCAGATCCGGGCAAACGCGCCGTAACCGGCGTGCCAATCTCGTCCAGAAACCCCGGATGATCCTGCGAGGGCACGGTGCGGAGATCCAACTCCACCACGCAGTTTTCCGGCACGATGTTGATCTTGCTGCCGCCGTGGATCATCCCGGCGTTCAGTGTCGGCGCGCCCAGCACCGGGTCCGCCACGCGACCGGAACTCCGCCGCCAGCTCGTCGCGCACGCAACGCAACACGTCCGCCATCTTGTAAATGGCGTTGTCCCCCGCTCGGGGGCGGCGCTGTGCGCGGCGCGGCCATGGGTGGTCAGCCGCGCCCACGTCACGCCTTTGTGCGTGTGGACGATCTGGCATTCCGTCGGTTCGCCGATCAACGCGAAGTCCGCCCCGGCGAAATCCACCGCCAGCGCCGCCGCGCCCTCGTTGCCGGCCTCCTCGCCCACCAGTCCGGCGAACCACACCTCGTGTTTGAGTTTGGGCAGGGTTTCGCGCAGTTCCCACAACGCCCACAACATCGCGGCGATGGTTCCCTTGGTGTCGCACGCGCCGCGTCCATAAACGCGTCCGTCGCGCTCCACCGCCCCGAAAGGGTCGATGGTCATGCCCTGCACGCTCACCGTGTCCGTGTGCGGGCAAAGCAGCAGCTTGGGTTTGTCCGCGCGATCCGCCGGGAAGCAGCCCAGGACGTTGGGCCGGTCGGGCAGCACCTCGCGCAGTTCCGTCCGCGCGCCGCACGTCTCCAAAAGTTCGGCGATAAATTCGGCGCACCGCTTTTCCCCGGTGTCCGCCGTGCCGGGGTCGCCCGAGGGGTTGACGCTCGGGATGCGCACGAGCGCCCGGAGCAACTCGACCGACGTCCGGCGGCGGGCGGCGCTTTCACAACGCCGCCCCGGCTGCGACCGCCGCTGGTTGTCTCACCCGCTTGCGATGGCACCCCGCCCGCCAAGGTGGACAGATACCAATCCACGTAGCGCGGGATGCCCTCGGTGATCGGGGTCGCGGGTTGGTAACCCAGTTCGCGCCGGGCTTTGGAAATATCCGCGTAGGTCCGCGGCACGTCGCCCGGACGTTCGGGCAAACGGTTGACGACGGCTTTCCGGCCCACCGCCGCCTCGATCATGCCGATCAACTCGTTGACGCTGGTCGTGGCGCTTTCGCCCAGGTTGAAGATGTCGAAAACGGCGTCGGGACCATCGGGCGCGGAGAGGTGGCGCAACGCGGCCAGCACGCCCTGGATGGTGTCGTCGATATAGGTGAAATCCCGGCGCATCGACCCGTCGCCGAACACGTCGATGGCCTGGCCCCGGTGAATCCGGCTGGTGAATTGGTAAATCGCCAGATCGGGCCGCAGACGGGGGCCGTACGCGTTGAAAAACCGCAGACAGGCCACGCGGATGCCGTAGAGGTGCGCGTAATTGGCGCAAAGCTGCTCGCCCGCCAGTTTGGTGGCCGCGTAGGGGCTGATCGTTTCGAGCAACGGCATGTCCTCGCGGAAGGGCATCGTCTGCGCCAGACCATAAACCGACGAACTCGAGGCGAAGATAAACCGCCCGACCCCGCCCAGGCGCGCGGCTTCCAGCAGGTTGAGCGTGCCCGTGATGTTGGTGTCCACGTACAACCGCGGGTTGCCGGAGCGAGGGGCCAACCCCGGCGCGGGCGGCGAGGTGGATGATGGTGTCGTAGCGTCCGCGTCCCACGGCTTCCAGGACCGGCTGGGTTTCCCGGAGGTCCACCTCGTGCAGTGTCACCCGGTCGAGGACGGGCGCGAGGTTGGCGCGTTTGAGGGCGGGATCGTAGAAATCGTTGAAGTCGTCGATCACGCCGACCCGGTGATCCGCCGCGAGCAGGGCTTCCACGAGGTGGGAGCCGATAAACCCGGCGCCGCCGGTGACGAGGATGCTGCTCATGGGGGGTTAACCTAGAACCCCGGGCCGGGCGGGGGCAAGCGCCAACCCCGAAAAAGAAAAATACCAGGGAACTACGGCAGGCAAGCTCAAACTACCGTTGCTGCCTTCCGGCCCTGGCGGGGTTCGTCAGGCTTTCATCCATAGTCCCTGGCGGCGGCACCCTACCCCTGGTTGCCCGCCGCTGGCAAATGGAAAAGCGTCCGATGACATTTCGCGGGGTAATCCGGGCGGCCCGAGGAAAAATCTTGCAAGTTTACCGCTTAAATTCTTTACTTGGGGTCGGCTTTCCTATGTGAAGTAAGCCCGCGTTCGGTCACGCCGTTAAATTCGTCTCCTCTTCCCCCCGCCGTCATGCCTAAAATCCTACTCATTGCCTCCGTGGCATTGCTGCTCGTCTCCACCGCCCTCGGTTTCGTCAACAAAGGCAAGATCGCCGCCAAGCAGGAGGAACTGGCCGGTATTCGCAAGGTCGCCCAGTCCGCGCAAGCCGAGGCCAACAACGCCAACACCAAGCGCAAGAAGGCGGAAAAAGACGCCAGCGATGCCGCGGCGAAGAGCGCGGACCTCCAGACGCAACTCACGGCCGCCACCACCCAGGTGAGCACCCTCAACGGCCAGGTGGAGGAATCCAAGAAGAGCGTCGAATCCAAGGAGGCGGACATTCAGCAACTCAAGGATACCATCGCGAAGATCACCTCGACCGGCACCTCCGCTCCGAAGACGGACGGCGCCCCGGACGCCGCCGCCAAGCTGGCGGAGATGGAGATTCAACTCACGGAGTTGAAAACGGTGAAGGATCAACTCGAGTCGCAGCTAAAGTTTGCCCAAAACCAGACCGCCACCTTGCAGAAGCGGATCACCGACCGGGAGACCGGCGCGTCCATGGTTGGCCTCAGCGGACGGGTGCTGGCGGTGAACCGGGATTATAACTTCGTGGTTCTGAGCCTGGGAAACCGCCAGGGGGTGAACAACAACGCGACGATGATCGTTCAGCGGGGTGGCAGCACGGTTGGCCGGGTCCACATCACGGCGGTTGAACCTTCGCAATCCATCGCCGATATTATTCCGAATTCGGTTCCCGCCGGAGTGAACGTCCAGCCCGGGGACACGGTTGTCTATCCGGGCAACTGAGGACGGAGATCAGCAGGCCTTTTTGCATCCGATGAAAAGATTGACCCTTGTTTTTCGCTCACACCGCGACGCTTGGCTGAAGCTGGGCGTGGTTGTCGCGGGTGCCGTTTGCTTGCTGTCCCTGGGCGGTTGCGCCGACGCGGATCGTCCCGTGGACAACTCCGCGATGCTGCCCGAGGATCAGCGCGTCAGCAGTGTTCCCTGGAACAAGCCCGAGGGCTGGGAAAACAAGGGACCGCTCGGGCAATTGGCGAACGATCCGCGGTTGATGAACCATTAGGAATGGGCCTTGAAGGTTGCACCAGATACTGGCGTCTAAACGCGGTTCTTCGTCCCTCCGGGACTAAGAAGGGATTTCTCGCCTTCACCCCTCACCCAGCACCGCGCGAACCGGCGAGCCATCGCCACCGGTAATCTTCAAGGGCAACGCGATCAACTCGTACGTCCCCGCCGGGACCGCCGCGAGGTCCAGCGACTCGACGATGTAAATGTTCACCGCCGCCAAGGCGTGGTGGACTTCCATCGTCTTGCTCTCGATGGTATCGACCGAGGGCACGTCCAACGCGATCAGCCGGACTCCCAGGGAACCCAGCCAAGCCGGGACATCCAAAGCCATCGTCGGTATTCTCTCGGGAAACCGCGACGAATCCAGCCAGACGCCCGTCTTGAGCACGACGCGTCCGCAACGACGGATCTCCGCCTCGGCGGGCACCAGATGCTCGCGTCCGATCACCCAACCGGCGGCGCTGACATCCACCACGACCGCGGGTCCGATGAACACAGTTCAGCGGCAACGTGTCGATGGTCGCGCCATCCGCGAGGTAATGAAACGGCGCGTCGGCGTGGGTGCCGTTGTGCAGGCCCATCGAGATCGCGCCGATGTTTGCCACCGAGCCGTGACCGATCCGACCCGTTTGCCGAAACGCGAAGGAAGTGTCCCCCGGCCAGGGGGCGAGCGACGCTTGCAGCGAGCGGGAGACGTCGTGGTATTTCATGGCGTCACACTCGTTACAACAGCGTCGAACTATCCACCCCGCGCAACGCGAACAAGCGCTTGATCGTTTCCTCGATCAGGTGATTCGGGCACGACGCGCCGGCGGTCACGCCGACGGTGATTTCGCCCGCCGGGCAACCAATCCTCCGTCGTGACCTCGTGGCCAAGGTGGAGGTCGAAATGCGTGATCCGCTGGCCGTTCTCCAACCGGCTGGCATCGCGGATAAAATAGGTCGGCAACTGCGCCGCGCCCATCTCGGCGAGGTGGGACGTGTTGGAACTGTTGTAGCCCCCGACGACCAGCAGGAGGTTCATCGCCATCGGGACTTTCAACATTTCGCGCAGGGCGTCCTGCCGCTCCTGGGTCGCGCCGCAGATGGTGTCCGAGAAACCGGAAGTTCTTCGCGGCCGCCTCCGCGCCGTCGCGATCCAGTACCGCCTGCCCGATGCGCCGCTGCACCTCCTCGGTTTCGCCGCGCAGCATGGTCGTCTGGTTGGCGACGCCGACCGTCTTGAGGTGCAAATCCGGGTCAAACCCCTCCGAGTGCGCACCGGCGAACTTCGCCAGAAACTCCTCGCGGTTGCCGCCGCGCCGGATGTAATCGCAGACGTAATCCGTCTCCTCCAGCGTGAGCACGACCAGATAATGGCCGCGACCGCCGCCCTTGCCGCGCGCCTGCGAGGCGGTCGCCTTGGTTTCCTCGTGCTGGGACTTGCCGTGGATGATGCTCGTCATCTGGTCCGCCGCGTAGGACCGCACGCGACGCCAGACGCTCATCACGTCGCCGCAGGTGGTATCGACGATGTAGCAACCCAGCGCCTTGATCTTGTCCAGGATCGGGACCTCGGCGCCGAACGCGGGCACGATCACCACGTCCTCGGCGGTGAGGTCGTCGATTTCGGCCTCGCGCTGGGGACCGATGAGGTTTTTGATGCCCAGGGCGGCGATCTGGGCGTTGACCTCGGGGTTGTGGATGATCTCGCCGAGGATGAACAGGCGGCGGCCCTCGAATTCCTTGGATTGTTTGGCGGCGTAGGCGAGGTCGATGGCGCGTTCAACGCCGTAGCAGAAGCCGAATTGTTTCGCCAGACGCACGGTCAGGCCGCCCGCCGAAACGATGCCGCCGCGCGCGCGGATGCATTTCGACGAGTTCGCTGCGGTAGTGGCTTTCGACCTGGGCCTGCACGGTCGCCATGATGTCCGGCGTGCGCAGGTTGATGCGTTTGCGCGGGGTGGGCGGGTCGATGGTGGCGGTGGCGGCGGAGCTATCCATAGGTCGGGAACAACGAGGTGGTGACGGAAGATAGCGTAGGATGGCCCCGGCTTCAAAGGGGTGGATTGAGGCGGGGCAGTAACAAATTTGTTTCGCCGCGTTTGTTACAACCTTCCGCCGCCCCGGAGGGGCGGGGAACCGGACCCGACGTTCCGGGACTTGTTAACCTCAATACGGCTTCAACTCCGCGTCGGCGGGCGACCCGAACACCTTGGACGACGCCATGTACGAGGGAGACGGATCGGGGTCGTTGTAATCGGTGGGACGCGGGACGTTCGCGCCGATGGTGGCGTCCTCGGGCTGGGTGCGGGCGATGTTCACCGGTGTGCCCTCGTGGACCAAGGCGTAAAATTTCGGCGCGACCGTGCGGTGCAACCGCAGGCAACCGTGCGAACGCGGCACCGGCCAAACGTACCCCGCGTGAAAGCCGTACTGCGGCTCGAACTCGCACCAGTAGGCCATCGGATACCCCGTGTACTCGCCGGAACCATGCCCCGCCTCCGCCGGCACCGTCACGCCGCCCCGGGTGTAAAATCCATAGCTGCCGCTGCGCTTGTGGGCTTCCTTGCGGTAGATGTGGAAGTTGCCGGTCGGCGTCGGCTTGGCGGGAATCCCCACCGTCACCGCCGCGACCATGAGGGGCTTGTCACCTTCCAAAACGTACACCACCTCCTTGTCGAGCGAGACCTTGACGCGAACGTTGGAGGGATTGTGCGGCTTGAGCGCGGTGACGTTGTAAGAGCCGCCGCCGAGTTGCGGCGTGTTGGTGCAACCGGTGAAGAGACCAAGCGCGCCGGCGGTGACAGCCAGGCCGAGAAGTGAAACGAAACGATTTTTCATCAATGAAGTGTGCGAATGGGGCGAGTGGGTGGTTTGAACGTCACATGGAAGCAGAAAGCGTCCCAGCCCGCAAAGAGGTTTTTCAACGGGACAACCGTCGGAGGCCATCCAGCCGCCTAAAGAAGGCTCCGGCCCTTGCCCGCGCGCCGTTTTCGCGCCATGGAAACCGGGTGACCGAACTTCTTCCCGCCACCGAGCCGCAGGTCTTCTCCGTCTCGGATCTGACGCGCTCCATCCGGTCGCTGCTCGAAGGGGCCATCGGGCAGGTTTGGGTCGAGGGTGAGATTTCCAACCTGCGCCGCCAGAGTTCCGGGCACCAGTATTTCACCCTCAAGGACGACCGCAGCCAGCTTTCGTGCGTCCTGTTCCGGAACAGTCCGGGCGCGCGCCTGGGCACCCCGCTCGACGACGGGATGCAGGTCCAGATGCTCGGCGACCTCACCGTTTACGAGGCGCGCGGGAACTACCAGATGGTGGTTCAACTGGTGCAACCCAAGGGCTTGGGCGCGTTGCAGGCGCGGTTCGAGGCGTTGAAACGCAAGCTTCACGCGGAGGGTTTGTTCGACGTGGCGCGCAAACGTCCCCTGCCGAGATTCCCGCTCACCATCGGCCTGGTGACCTCTCCCTCCGGCGCGGCCTGCAGGACATGCTTAACATCCTCGGGCGCCGCGCGCCGTGGATGCGGGTCCTGGTCAACCCCGCGCGCGTGCAGGGTGTCGGCGCGGCCGCCGAGATCCGGCGGGCGCTGGAGGAGTTCAACGAGTGGACGGCGGCGGGCGGTCCGGGGAAGCGTGGATTTGATCGTGGTCGCCCGGGGCGGCGGCAGCATGGAGGATTTGTTCGAGTTCAACGACGAGGCGCTCGCGCGCGCGATCTTTGCGTCGGCCCTGCCGGTGGTGTCGGCGGTGGGCCACGAGGTGGATTTCACCATCGCCGATTTCGTGGCCGACCTGCGCGCGCCGACGCCCAGTGCCGCCGCCGAGTTGATCGCGCCGGACACGGCGGAACTCCAGCGTCAGCTTTTGGCCACTTCCAATACTTCGACCGGAAACTGCTGGACCGGATCACGCACGCCCGCGAACACCTGGAGATTTTGCGGCGCGGCACCCTGACGCGCGAACCCGCGCCGGCGGACGCAGCAGGAGCGTCAGCGGCTGGATCTCGCTGGAGGAGGGTTTGCAACGGTCCTCGGAGAACGCGGTACTGCGTTACCGGGTGCGTCTCGACGAGAAATCGTGCTGTTTCCGGCTCGCGGGTCCCCAGCGTTTGGTGGAGAACCGCCGCTGCGAGGTGGGGTGATCTGTCGGACAAACTGACCGCCGGGTTGCGGCGGCAAGCGGACAAGCTGCAGGCGCGGATGCAGCAGGCGGGCGGGTTGTTGCGTGTGCTGGGTCCGGTCGCCACGTTGAACCGCGGCTACAGCATCACGACGGACATGCAAGGAAAGGTGATTCGGTCGGTAACGGATTGCGGAGTCGGAGGGAGGATTGTCACGCGGTTGAGCGACGGGGTGTTGCGATCCACCGTGGAATCCGAGTCGTGGAGCGGTGTCAACGCAAGTAAGTAGCCAGAATGGTTTGGGCGGGGAGCAGGGAAGCGAATCAGCCCCGGGAGAGCGGGCATCCCGCCCGCATCGCCGCCGCCGGACGGCACGCCACTACGTGGCTGGATCACACATTCTTTCATATTCCGTGACGCCGCTACGCGGGTGGGAACCCACGTGATTGATCTATCCAGGCCCCGCAAACCCGACTGCGGCCAACTCACTGGATTGACCCACTCCGTAGCTGGAAGGAGAATGTAAACAACAAGAGCCGTGGCTTGCGCCACGGCTCGCGTTCTAACAACCGCAACTAACCGCTAAGCTCACTTGGGAAGCAAAAGCCTGCAGGCGGCACCCAGGCTGGTGTTGGTCTGGGGATTAAGGATGTTAACCGGCGTAGCGCTATTGGAACTGGGGTCAGGGGCTAGGACCTGGAGCGTCGTGGAATCCAGATTCTGCAACTGGCCGCTGTTATCCAAGCGGATGATCACCGCTTTTGTGCCGCTCCAAACGCCGCCTCTATTGGCGGGATTTTTGTCGTACGTTCCGGTGGCGTCCCTCGGCGCGTCAAAAACGAGTGGAGAAGCGGGGTTGCTGGCGTCACTCAGGCCCAACATGTAGCTGTACACGTTTTCGCCCGCCTTCAACGTCTGATTCGGCTGACCGGTGTAGGTTTGATCGATAACGTTGTCAGGACCCGTGCCGGTCTGCCACCTCGACAATTTGTTGCCGAAGATGGATTCCGATTGGGTGTAGGCCGGGAACAACGGCGCGAAAGCGTCGTTGGCGGTGGTCGGGTCCGCCGCCAGCGCCGCAGGCACACCCATGCGTGGGTAAACGCCGTCGTTGTCGCCGGCAAACAATTTGAGCGCCAGACCAATCTGCTTGGCCTGGGCCAGTGATTTGGTCTGCGAGCCTTTGATCTGCACGGTGTTGAACACCGGCAGGGCGATCCCGGCAAGAATGCCGATGATCGTAATCACGACGAGCAGCTCGATGAGCGTGAACGCCGCGTTGGGGGAATTTTCTTAATCATGATGAATAGGGGGTGAACTAACTTGGGTTGCTTGCTGACAGGGCGAAACTACGGGTCCGGCGTTGCCCGGTCAACGGCTTTCCGGGCTTGGCGGATGATATATCATTTCGGTAACAATTTGGTAACATTTGGGCTTTCCACCGTCTCGGCGGGCACTTCCCGCACCGGCGGTTCGACCACCCTTTTCAACCCCACCACGCTCAACGGCGGCAGGCGCAGGTTGAGCGATTGATCCGCGGCCCTGGCAGGCGTGCGCCTCCGTGTGCAGGCCGCCGCAATTTCCCGCGTTGCTGCCACCGTAGGTTTGCGCGTCCGTGTTCAGAATTTCCTGATAGAAACCCGGGGCCGGCGCGCCCACGCGGTACGGCTCGCGCAGCACCGGCGTGGCGTTCACCACAAAGAGAATCATGTCGCCGTTGCGCGCCTTGCGCACGAAGGACAACACGCTGTTGTCGGCGTCGTTGAAATCGATCCACTCGAACCCCTCGTAGGTGTCGTCCAGTTCCCAATAGGCGGGTTCGGTTTTGTAAAGGTGGTTGAGATGCTGCACCAGACGGCGCAAGCCGTCGTGCTCGTGGTATTGCGTCAGATGCCAGTCCAGGCTCTGGTTGTATTTCCACTCGGAACGCTGGCCGAATTCGCCCCCTTGAAACAAAAGTTTCTTGCCGGGGTGCGCCCACATCCAGGCGTAGAACATCCGCAGGTTGGCGAACTGCTGCCAGCTATCGCCCGGCATCTTGTTGATGAGCGACTGCTTGCCGTGAACCACCTCGTCGTGGCTCAGCACCAGGATGAAATGCTCGTTGAAGGCGTAGATCATCGAGAAGGTGATATCGCCCTGGTGAAACCGCCGGTGGATGGGGTTGTACGCCATGTACCGCAGGCTGTCGTTCATCCAGCCCATGTTCCATTTGAAGCCGAAACCCAGTCCGCCCAGGTAGGTCGGACGGCTCACCGCCGGCCACGCGGTGGATTCCTCGGCGATGGTCATGATGCCGGGGTATTCCCCGTACGCCAACTCGTTGAAACGCTTCAGGAAGTAGATGGCTTCCAGGTTCTCGCGGCCGCCGAACTGGTTGGGGATCCACTCGCCGGCCTTGCGGGAATAATCGAGGTAAAGCATGGAAGCCACGGCGTCCACGCGCAACCCGTCGATGTGGTACTGGTCGAACCAGAAGAGTCCGTTCGCGGTGAGGAAGTTGCGCACCTCGTTGCGCCCGTAGTTGAAGATCAGCGTGCCCCAATCGACGTGCTCACCCTGGCGCGGGTCGCTGTGTTCGTAGAGGTCGGTCCCGTCGAACTCGGCCAGTCCGTGGGCGTCCTTCGGGAAATGGCCCGGCACCCAGTCGAGGATCACGCCGACGCCGCGCTGGTGGCAGCGGTCCACGAAGTGGCGGAACTCGTCCGGGTTCCCGAACCGGCTGGTGGGCGCGAAATAATTGGTGATCTGGTAGCCCCAGGAGCCGTCGAAAGGATGCTCCGCCACCGGCATCAACTCAATGTGGGTGAACCCCATTTCGACGACGTAATCCAGCAACTGGTCGGCCAGTTCGAGGTAGCTCAGGGGACGGTCGCCCTCCTCGGGGACGGTCCGCCAACTGCCCAGGTGGCATTCGTAAATGCTCACGGGCGTCTGGAGCCAATTTTTGGTCTTGCGGGTTTCCATCCACGCCTGGTCGCTCCACGTGTAGCGGTGAAGATCGAAAACCATGGAGGAGGTTTTCAGGCCGTGCTGGTTGTAGAAGGCAAAGGGATCGCTCTTCAGGGTGATACCGCCGTGCGCGCTACGGACCTCAAATTTGTAGTGCGTCCCCTCGTGGACGCCGGGCAGGAATAATTCCCAGACGCCGCTGCCGAGCAACCGGCGCATCGGGTTGACGCGTCCGTCCCAGTGGTTGAAATCGCCGACGACGCTGACGCGGCTCGCGTTGGGCGCCCACACGGCGAACGAGCAACCCCAGACGCCCTCGGTTTCGCGCACGTGCGCGCCGAGTTTGTCGTAAATGCGGTGGTGGTTGCCCTCCCGGAAGAGGTGCAGGTCCAAGTTCGCCCAGGATGGGTCCGAAGGAATACGGGTCCGCGCCGATGGTCTCGTGGCCGGCGTGATCGGAGATACGGAGTTGGTATTGGGGCCGTTCGGCGCTGTCGGGCAGGCCGATCTCGAAGAAGCCGGCGCCGTGCACCTTGTCGGCGACGATCTCCTTTTTCGCGCGTTTGGAGGTGTCGATGAGCGCCACCTCGCGGGCGTAGGGCGCGAAAACCCGGACCATCCAGCGGCCTTCGACGAGGTGCGGCCCGAGAAATGCGAACGGGTCGCTGTGCGTCGCGGTGAGGATGGCGTCGAGTTCGGCGCTGGAGAAGGAGAGGTGGCGCAGTTTCATTGGAGGTTGGATGACGAAGGCGAAACCCGGAGGTTCACCACAGAGGCACAGAGATCACAGAGCAAGAGAAGAAAAAAGCGGGAAGGGGGTCGGAGTAGCCAAACTATCACCAAATCCCCTCCGACCACAAAACGTCTTTTCTCTGTGTCCTCTGTGCCTCTGTGGTGAACCTCCGGATTTATCGTGCGACCCACCGGCGGATCACGTCGAGCACGGTGTCGCGGTCGTGATCGTGCAGCAGCAGGTGAAAGCTGTCCGCGAAGAGCCGCCGGGTTTTGTCCGGTGAGCCGATCAGATCGAAAACGGCCTCCACCTGCGCCGGACGGACGAAAATATCGTGGCCGGCGTAGAGCATCAGCACGGGGAGGTGGAGGGTCGGCGCGAGGTCGCGGCACTGTTGGATCATGCCGAGCAGGGACCGCAGAAAACGGGGCGTGACGTGGCGAAGGCGGTGCGGCGCGTTGCGCAAGATCTCGGTGTACGCTTCGTCCCGGGTCACGCGCGGCGGGCCGTCGGACTCTGCGCGTCCGCGCGAGGGCAAGCCCCGGAGCGGGAGTCGGAACTGGGGCGCGATGCCCACGAGCAGCTTGAACCACGCGCTGCGCCAGCCGTGCAGCGGTGTCTCGAAGGCGATCACGGGAGATGCCAGGATCAGCCCGGCGGGAGGGTGATGCGGCTGGGTTGGCGTGCGTGTCCGTGTTCCAGCCCGCCGCCAGGTGGAAGGCGAGCATGGCTCCCATGCTTTCGCCGTAAAGGTAAAGCGGGGTTTCGGGGTGGCGTTCGCCGAGGGTCGCCACGAACGCGCGCAGGTCGCGGATGACTTCCCGGAGGTCGCCGACGTTTCCCCGGCGGGAGACTGACCGGATCATTGCCTTGTCCGCGCAGGTCGGGTGCGTAAACCGCGACACCCTGTTTGCTCAGTGACGCGCCCAGTGGACGAAAATCACTCCCCGCGCCGCCGAGTCCGTGGATGGCAAGCACGATGGGGTGGGGGAATGCGGGAGGCGTTGAGGGGGTTGCCTGCGCCGGCCACTCCCAGTAATCGAACACCGTCCCGTCCGGCGACTTCCAAGGGCGGCGGCACTCGCGGGAGATGGCTTGGAGTTCACTGGGATTAGCGGGTTCAGAATTGAGACTTTCGACCATGAGGGGTGGTGGAGTGGAGGATCAACGGGCGGATTTGGCCTGCTAGCTGCTGGGAGTAAGGTTTATGAGATTCATGAGCAGCCTATTATTGATCGTTAGTCTGGCCGTTTGCTACCTGATGTTTTTCCGCACGCAGACGGCTGAACACTCCGCTTCCCGAGAGGACGCAAAAACTATTCAATCACTTACGGTTGTGAAGGATACGACCCCGGCGGCGGCACCCCCGCGCAGCGAGTACAAGGCATACATGGACCGTGCCCACGCGGTCGCCAACCAGATGAACGCCTCGCACAAGGAGGCGGATTCGTTCTGAGGGTTCGGTGATTTTCTTGGTTACAATTTCTCATTGATGGGAATATGTAATCAAACATTAGAGCTTGCGAGTCGCGGTGCTTTTTGAAGTGTTTAAGCGGTTCCATCGGATGTGACGGGGGCGACAACCCAAGGGGACGCGCCCTCTGCTTGCCTTTGGTTTGGATCTTCACCGCGCAACGGTTTCCTACCACTGCGAAGCAGTTCCCCTCCGCCCGCCGCGCAGCGGCTTTGGAGTGCGCTGCGACATGTCGCCGCTTTGTTTTCAGCGACATGTCGCGTCCAAATCCTTCGGCGAAGCCGCCATTGATCGAGCCGGCAAGCCGCATTGTCAGGACGCGACGTGTCGTGGTTGGACCCGGCGGAGCCGTGTGAAAGCGGCGACGTGTCGCCGCACTCCAAAACTGCTGCGCAGTGGTAGGAACGGGACAGGTCAAACCGTCTTCCCACCCTGCTTTTTAGCCCGTTTCGCTTCGCCTTTGCAACGCTCCGAGCAAAAACGCACTTCGTCCCAGCAACGCTCCCACTTTTTTCGCCAGTCGAAGGGTCGTCCGCACTGGGCGCAGATTTTCTGGGGTAGTCCTTTGCTCATTGCCAGCTTGCCTCCAGCGGTTCGCCGCCCGGCGTGAGCAGACTGAGCGCTTCCCCCACCAGAAACAACGATCCCGCGATCAGGATCGGCTCGGGAAACCGGCGGGCGTCCGCCATGGCGTCGCGCAGCCCGGCCACGCGAAAATCTTCCCGGCCTTCCGCCGAAGGCAGCAGCGCGTCCGCGAGTTCGGTACGCCGGCAAGGCGCGGGGGCTAATGGGTTCAACCGCATAAACCCGCGCGGCCAGCGGCACGAGTTCGCGGCTGATTTCCGGCGGCTTCCTTGTCCCGCAAAACGCCCAGGATGAGCGTGGGTCGGTCCTCGCGCCCAAATTCCTCCGCCCACGTTTCAACCAGACGCCGCGCCGCCGCCGGGTTGTGCGCTCCGTCAAGGATGACGCGGCCTGCTTCCAGTCGTTGAAAACGCCCCGGCCATTCCACGGATCCCAGTCCGGCGGCAACGTCGCCGGCGCTCGCCGCCAAGCCCGCCGCTTCGAGCGCGGCGAGGGCGACGGCGGCATTGAGTCGTTGATGGCTCCCCGGCAAGGCGACGGTGATGCGAGCTTCCACCGGTTCGTTCACCCAACGCAGAGCCGACCCGCGTTCCGCCGCCGCCTTGGTGATCACCGCCGCCGCCTCGGGTCGTTGCGGCGCGCTGACCACCGGCACGCCCGGTTTGATGATGCCGGCCTTCTCCGCCGCGACCAGCGCCAGCGTTCCGCCCAGGTAGTTCATGTGGTCCAGATCGATGGCGGTCAGCACCGATACGACCGGGGTGATCGCGTTGGTGGCGTCCAGACGACCGCCGAGCCCGGTCTCCCACGCGACAACTTCCACGCGCGCATCCGCGAAACAAAGCGCGGCCAGGGCGGTCGTCAACTCGAAGAAAGTGGGCGCCGGGTCCCAGTCGCCCGTGAGACGCCGCAACCGGGTCAAACCGGCGGCGACACCCGCGCGCGAGACGGGTTCGCCATCGACGCGGATCCGTTCGCGAAAACTCACGAGGTGCGGCGACGTGAACAGTCCCGTGCGACGGCCCGACGCGCGGCTGACGCGGTCGATCATCGCGCAAACCGAGCCCTTGCCGTTCGTGCCGGCGACGTGCAGGAAGCGGGTCGTGCGGTCGAAGTCCCGCAGTCCGAGGGCGTCCAGCAGACGGTGGATGTTATCCAGGCCCAGCTTGATGCCCGTGAGTTGGGTTCCGTAAAGCCACGCGAGCGCTTCCGGGTAGTCCATGTCCATGCCGACGCGGCGAAAATTTCCGCTTCAAACAGAGGGCGCCGCGACCGGTTTGGGAACCATGTAAGCGAGCAACCCCGAAAGCGTGGCGCGCATTTTCTTGCGGTGGATGATCATGTCGATCAAGCCGTGCGCCTCAAGGAACTCCGCCGTTTGGAAGCCGGCGGGAAGGTCCTGGTGGGTGGTCTCACGGATGACGCGCGGCCCGGCGAACCCGATCTGCGCGTTGGGTTCCGCGACGATGAGATCCCCCAGGGTGGCGAAACTCGCCGTCACCCCGCCGGTGGTCGGATGGGTCAGCACGGAGATAAACGGCAAGCGCGCGCGGGCGTGCAAGGCGAGCGCGCCGCTGGTTTTGGCCATCTGCATGAGACTAAACATCCCCTCGTAAAGCCGCGCCCCGCCCGAGGCGGAAACGATGATGACGGGCAGTCCGCGTTCGGTGCCGCGCTCGATGGCCCGGGTGATCTTCTCGCCGGCGACGGAGCCCATGCTGCCGCCGAGGAAATCAAAATCCATCACGGCGATGGAAATTTCCCGGGTTTCCAGGTGGCCGGTGCCGCTGATGACGGCGTCCTTGAGACCGGTTTTTTGCTGGTAGGTTTTGAGGCGGTCGCTGTAGTTGGCGGCACCGCGGAACTGGAGAATATCGACCGGTGAAAGGTTGGCGTCGAGTTCGCGGAAGCTTTCGGGGTCGAGCAAATGCAGGAGGCGTTCGCGGGCCGACTGGGAGAAATGGTGGTCGCATTTCGGGCAGACGCGCTGGTTTTCCGCGAGGACGAGTTTATGGATGACTTCGCCGCAGTTGGGACAGCCGATGAAGAGTCCGCCGGGGATCTGGAGTTTTTTGCCATTGCCATCGGCGTTGAAGCCGGGCTTGCGGAAGATGGGCATGGCTGGACGCTAGGCGAGGAACCGGGCGGCGCAAGCGGGTTGTGGCGGAGGGTTGTGGGTTGTGGGTTGTGGGTTGTGGGTTGTGGGTTTGTGAGGGATGTGGCGGAGGGGTGGTGGGTAGTGCGGAAGGGTAGCGTCACCGTTATATGGCAGGATAACATGTCCGCTGGCGCGGGCATCCCGTCTGTATCCAGGCTGCCTCTCCGCACCGAAGGTGCAGCCTCATCACAGCCTGGGGCAACGCCCCAGGTACGGGTTGGTTGTGGTTCAAGCGCTGAAGGCGCGATTCAAACGCTGCTTGTTGGACGGTCAAGATGGTCCCGGCTGGCAAGCCGGGATTGAAACACGCCTCCGATTACCAGGCTTTTTTAACCCGCCTTCAGAACCGGATGACGCACGCGTGCTCCTGGTGCTTCTGAAAACGGCACCGCGCGGTCAATGAAGGGAAAATGCCCGTCGGCGCAGAGACGAACACGCCATCCGGTGTGATCGTCCAGAGGGGAGAGAACCAAATCCAACCGCTTGTGATAGGCCCCGCGATAGTCAAGGCCGATGAGAAAAATCTCTTTGCCGTATTCCTCTTCGCCGGATTTCTCGTTCAGGTGGACGAGTAAGACGTAACCACCGCGAGGAAAACTCGTCATGCAGTCGGGCACATCCGAGCCGCCCACGGTATAGAGTTGAATCTGCCGGCCGCCGTCTTCGTAGAGACGCGCCGTCATGAGCTCCAAACGTGGCGCGATGACGAAAAAGCGGGTTTGGCGGGTGAACCGGCGACGGAGGTAAGCCAAAGCGGCGTTCATGGTGGGCGCGTCCCCGGTGGGCGCGTCCCCCCCGGTGGCCTAACGCCATCAATTTTAACAACGGCGGGACGGGCGCGCCAAAGAAGCGGTTGATCATCCCGGCTGCTCATTGCGGCGACTTGTCGAACCTCCGGTAACGACGACACAGACTGATGACGAGCGTAAAAATGGCGGTTGGACCAACAAGAGGCCCGACGATCAGCAACATGAGTGCGAACCTCCGCGGGAAGCCGGTGGTAGTGCAACCAGAAGTCCGGGTCGGTGAAGTGGTTCACAGGGGGGTGAGCCGACCCGCAAGATAGTGGTCGTCGGCCCGCTGGAGAGCGGTGCTAAGCCGACCCGCCAGCATGTCTTGCTCAATCTGGCGATCCCACTGGTCGGCCATCAACTCCTCAAACCACTGCGAAAACCGGGCAAGCTCCTCGGCCGGGAGGCTGGTGGCCGGCAGTCTCAAGATCATGGATATCCATGAACGAAACCGTAGCGGGTGAGCGACGGCGAGGCAACTGTGACTGTGCGACGCGCCTCGTTGTCCCAACATGGCGGCATCCGTCACATCCGAGGCTTTGCCGCGCAGAATCCCCTCACCGCGGAACCTCAGGACAATTTCCATGGGTTATCCACAGATTGGCATGGATGCCCGCGGATTATCGCAAAAGCGCGGAGCGCTTCACACGGCGGGCGTCGCGGGGCATGGCGACCAACTCCGGTAGGGAACGGGTGGCGGTGGTGGTCGCGGCTTTCGGGGGGAACGCCCGGGGTGTGTCGGCGCGCCTCGCTCAACCCGCAGACGCGCTCCACGGCGTCGGGGTAGTTCGCCTCCAGTTTCTCGGCCAGCAGCGTGATCGTCGGGGCTTCAAAAACGAGCACCAACGAAAGGTGTTCGCCGAACAACTCGCGCAATTGGTTGATCATCCGCAAACCCAGCAGCGAGTCGCCACCCAACTCGAAGAAGTTCGCCGTGTGCGCTTGGGTTGGCCACCCCGAGCAACCGTTGCCAGATCGCGGCCAGGCGTTTTTCGAGGGGAGTGCGCGGCGCGGCGGCGGTGTCGTCCGGGTCGGCGTTCGCGGGCGGCGTAAACCGGCGCGGGCAACGCGCGGCGGTCCACTTTGCCGCTGGAGGTTAGCGGGAACCGCTCCAGCGTCGACGAACGCCGACGGCACCATGTACTCGGGCAGCGTTTCCTTGAGGTAAGCGCGCAACTCCGCCGGGAACTCGTCGCGGACAGGCGGCAGTAGCTTGTCGGTCGCCAAGCGTCCGCCGGGGAACGTTGGCGAACGTTTCCGGGCGCGCCCTGCGGCAACCGACGCGGGACGCGGGAACTTTGCGGCACGCCGCGGCGATCGCGATGAAAGATCACCTCGCAACAGCCGTCCGCGCCCGACGCGTCGGCGGACCAGTTGACCGCCGTCTGGTAGCCCGGCGGCGCTGGCCAAGTTCCCACAAATCTTCCGGGTCCACACCGGGGCCACGCGCGGCCAGCGTGGTCGCCACCGCTTCGCGCAACTCACCGACCGTCGGCAGCGGCGGCGGCGGGATCGGCCAACGTTCGCAAGCGCGGCCATCTCCCATTGCAGGCGCGCGTTGGGCACGGCCCGCACGCCCAGTGCTTCGGGCCGTCTCGCGTTCCAGGCGCTCGCGCAGGCTTGCGAGCGTCAGCGCGTCCTCGTCCCAGCGCAGCCAGCGCGCGGGTTCGATGGCTCCGGCGGCCGCCCGCGCCGACGTGCAGGGTCACGTCGTAGTGAACCCGCGTCATCTCCGTCAGCACCCGTCCGCGCCGCAACTCGGATTTCCACGGGCACGATCGCCGGCAATTGCGTCCTGCAGCGCGTGGAAGAAACCGGGGCCGATCATCAATTCGGTCTCGTTCTCCACCCGGCGGCGGATGCGCTCGCGCAACTCGCCGACCGGCAGCGACGCCGGCGCGCGGCGCGCCTGCTCGCCGGTGTGGTGCGCCTCGATCAGACTGAAAATCTGCACGTCGCCGACGTACACGTGTCCGCCGGGCTTCGTGGCGCGCACCGCCCCCTCGACCATGCGCCGGAAGTACGCGGCGTCCGGCAGGTACTGGCTGACGGAGTGGATGATCACCGTGTCGAAGCTCGCCGGCCTCGATGCCGCTGAAATCATCCGCGCCCCGGCAGAGCAGGCGCATGTTGGGCATGTTCAGACCGGCGAGGTAGTCGATGGCCGCCTGGCTGAAATCCGTCGCGACGTAGTCGCTCGCATTCCGGCGCGAGCGCCAGCGCGAAATCGCCCGTGCCGACGCCGATTTCCAGGACGCGCGAGGGTCGCAACGCGCGGATGCGCGCGAGGGTTTGCCCGAGGATTTCGCGCTCCTGGTCCGCGAGATCACGGACCTTCATGCCCGGCAAGCAAGGCGGAGAGCGGCGCGCGGTTCGAGCCGGATTTGCGGGCGTCCTCGATGCCCTGGGAATGCATGTTTTCCCAGTGCGCGTGCCAGCACGTCGCCGTCGGCGTCGCCTCTTTGTCGTTAGCCGGATCGGGCTTCGGGACGACGTAGGCCACGAGCCGCTGCTCGCCGGGTTTGTCCTCGCGCACGGTGACGACGCTTTCGCGGACGCCGGGGTGGCGGTTGAGCGCGCGCCTCGATCTCTCCCAACTCGATGCGGAAGCCGCGCAGCTTTACCTGGTGGTCCAGCCGCCCGAGGTAGACGATGGACCCGTCCGGCTGCCAGCGGGCGAGGTCGCCCGTTCTGTAAAGGCGGCCGCGCGAGTCCTCGCTGAAAGGATCGGCGACGAAGCGTTGGGCCGTCAACTCCGGGCGGTTGAGGTAACCGCGCGCCACCTGCACGCCGCCGAGCGAGCAGTTCGCCCGGGACGCCGACGGGCACGGGCTCGCCGCGCGGGTCAACGACATAGACTTTGCGTGTTGGCCGCCGGCCTGCCGATGGGCACGGGGCGGTTGCCCTCGGACGCGCGGCACTCGTGGAACGTCACGTCCACGGCGGCCTCGGTCGGGCCGTAGAGATTGAAGAGTTGGACGCCGGCGGGGAAGATCGGCGAAAAACCGCGCCGCCTGCTCGCCGGTGAGCGCCTCGCCGCTGCAATTAACCCGGCGCAGGGTCGCGCAGCGTCGGGCGAGGTCGCGCTCCTCCAGGAAGACGCTCAGCAACGACGGCACGAAATGAAGGTCCGTAACGCCCTGCTCCTCGATCAGGCGCGCGAGGTAACCGCTGTCGCCGTGGAGGCGGGGACGCGCGATCACCATCGTCGCGCCGGTCATGAGCGGCGCGAAGAACTCGATCACGGATACGTCGAACGAGAACGGCGTCTTTTGGATGATCCGGTCTTGCGGCGTGAGCGGATAAACGCGTTGCTTCCAATGGAGCCGGTTGCAGATCGCGCGGTGCGTGTTCGCCACTCCCTTGGGTTGGCCCGTGGAACCGGACGTGTAGATGACGTAAGCGTTGTCGTCGGGGCTGGCGGCGCGGGCGGGCAATGCGTGTTCGGCCGCGGTGGCGGCGACGCGCACGATCTCGGGCCAATCGCGGTCCAGGAGGACGATCCGCGGGGCTTCGCCGTTCTCCAAGGGGGAGAAAGGGGGCAGCTTGGCGACTAATCCTTCCTGCGTTAGGACGATGGCGGCCCGGGCGTCGTTGGCGATGAAGGCCAGACGGTCGGCGGGGTAGTCCGGGTCGAGCGGGAGGTAGGCCGCGCCCGCCTTGAGGATACCCAGCAGCGCGACGACCAGCTCGAACGAACGCTCCGCGCACACGCCCACGAGCGATGCCGGGTCCGGCCCCGATGCGACGCAGGTAGGCGGCGAGTTGATCGGCTCGCCTGCCGAGTTCGGCGTAGGTCAGTTGGGCGCCCTCAAAGATGAGTGCCGTGGCTTCGGGGCGTGCGCGCGATCTGGGCGTCGATCAACTCGTGCAGGCATTTTTCCAGCGGGAAGGCCGCGTCGGTGGCGTTCCACTCGCACGAGGATTTGGCGGCGTTCGTCCGGGTCGAGCAAGGGCAGCCGCCAGATGTTACGTTTCCGCGCCACCGCTAGCAGCGATGGCCTGCAACAGCGATGTGGTAATGTCCCAGCCAGCGGGCTGACGGTTTCCTCCGCGAAGAGGTCCGTGCTGTAGTCGCATTCGCAGAGCAGTTCGCCGTCCTGCTCGGCGACGTTGAGGTACAACTCAAACATCGACGTATCGCGCGGCCCCCGGTAGGGCGCGGTGCCGTCGGTGTTGAGTGTCAGGGTTAGGCGGCCCTCATCCAACGTGCGCGCGAACCGGCCGCTCTCGTAGTTGAAGAACGCCGCGAACAGCGGCGAACGGCTGGGATCGTGCGCCATGCCCAGCTTCTTGAGCAGGCGTCCGAAGAAATAGTTTTGGTGTTCGTTCGCCTCGAACACGAAATCCTTCGTCGCGGCGAACAGTTCGCGGAAACTGCGTCTCCTCGCCCGACGCGGCTGCGCAGCGGCATCACGTTGGTCGTGTTGGCGAAAAGGTGGTCGCCGCCCGGCAGCGAACGCACCTCACCCTCGAAAGGGACACCCACCACAACGTCGTCCTGACCGCTCAGGCGGTGCAGCAGCACCTCGAAGGCCGAGAGCAGCACCATGAACAGCGAACCTCGGCCGGCGGCGGCCGTCTTGCGGAGCGCCGAAGTGAGTTCGCGCCCGATGCGCAGCTTGCGCCGCCCGCCCCGGTGCGTGCGCAGCGAGGGCCGGGCGTGATCGGCGGGAAGCTCCAGCGTCGGGCGCGTTCGCCGGCGAACCGCGCGAGCCAGAACGCCTCGTCCTCCGCTCTGGTTTCCTCGGCCGCGCGCGTCGCGCCACGCGACGAACTCCGCCAGTTGCATCGGAGCTTCCAACCCGGCGGGCTGATGGGTCGCGCTCCGCCTCGTAAAGCGCGGCGAGTTCCTCCAGCACGACGAAGTACGACGGCCCGTTGCCGAGCAGATGGTGGAACGTGAGCGCCAGCAGATGATGCTCCGCCGACAGGCGCACCAGCTGCGCTTTCACGATCGGTCCGCGCTCAAAGTCGAAGCGGCTGCCCTCCACCTCCCGCCAGCATTCCGCCAGCCGCGCGCTTCGCGTTCCGCTCGGTCGCGCACCCGCTCAGGTCGAGCAACGGCAAGCTCCAGCTTGACCCGCGCGTGGACCGTCTGCGTTTCACCATCGGCCGCGATGGTCGTGCGCAGGGCCTCGTGGCGATCCACCACCGTCTGCAAGGCGCGGCGCAGGGCGTCCACATCAAGCGGACCGCGCCATTCGAGGGTAGTCGATTCGGTGTACGCGCGCAGGGCGGTCTCGTCCGTCTGGCCGAGCACCCACAACCCGCTCTGCGCCTCGGTCAACGGCAGCACCCGCTCCTCTTCGCCCTACTCTCCTCTTCCTTCTCCCTTCTCCGTGTCCTCGCTGGTGATCTCTGCCGCTTCCGCTTCCGGCATAGCGCGCCCGGAGTTGATCAAGCATCGGCAAGCTCGGCGAGGACCGCCTCCGCATCCACGCCGAAATCCACGAAGCAGCCGATTTCATCGACGCCGATTTCGCGGAGTCGGTCCACCACGCCGCGCAGGAATCCAGCGAGCCGATCAGCGCCTTGCCGCGCACGTAATCGTTGAAGGATCGGTCCAGCAGATATTCCACGTCCTCCTGGTCCACGCTGACGGGAGCCGCCGCCTGGCTTTCCAGCCGCTTCTGACTGTTATCCAGAAACGACCGGAGATAGTTGCGCAACGGACCCCGCGCCTGCTCGCGCGCGGCGTCGGTGTCCTCGCCGATGAAAGTATGCACCAGGATTGTGACCCGCCCCGTCGCAGGGTCGTGACCGTGGCGGGCGCGCGCCTCGCGGTACTTCGCGATCTTGGCGGCGACTTCCTCCACCGTCTGGTTCATCAGGTAACCGAGGACGTTCATGCCAAGCTCGCCGGCTTTCGCGAACGCCTCCTCGCCGATGCACGTCAGCCACACGGGCAGGCTGGGTTGCACGGGCAGCGGGAAAAGGCGCACGTCGAAATCCGCGCCCGCGCCCGCGCGCATCGGCAGGGATTCGCCGCGCCACAGTTTCTGGATGGTCTGGATATCCTCCAGACAAATCTCGCGCCGGCGCTCGAAACGCTCGGGGGCGAAGATGAAGTCGTTCGGATGCCAGCCCGTGGCGATGGAAATGCCGGTCCGGCCGCCGGAAAGATTATCGACCACGCTCCACTCCTCGGCGACGCGCACGGGATGGTGGAGCGGCAGCACGACGCTGCCGCCGCGCAGTTGCAGGCGGGTCGTTTCGCGCGACAGGGCGGCGGCGAGCAGCGACGGGTTGGGCGAAAAACCGCCGACGGCGTGGAAGTGGCGCTCCGGCAGCCAGACGGCCTCGAAGCCGTGTTGGTCCGCGAACTTCGCGCTCTCGATAGATCAGGCGGTATTTGTCCTCGCGATACTCCGCCGGGTAGTTGCCGAAGAAGTAGAGGGAAAACCGCCACGGGACGCGCCGTGACCGCGTCTCCACGCGCGCCGGCAGCGGTGGCGGTCGGTCGATGGCGGGAGGACTTGCCGTTGCACCGCGCATGTCGTGGCCTTGCCGTTCGTGGCGTGATGCCGGCCATGGCGCGGGCTAGCTGCGACCGGAGGCGATTCACGACGCTGGTTCATCTTCCGTTATCTCTCCGGGCAGGAAGCCGCCGCGCTGCATCTCGCGGATGCTGTCCTTGAACGCGCGTGATGAACGTCGCCACGTCCTCGTCCGTGTGCGCGGTGGAGAGGAACCAGACGCGCCCCTCCCAGATGTGGATCCCACGGGCGCGCAGGTGCAGGTAAAGGAGGCCGCCCTGCTTGATGCCCTCGTCCCAGTGGGGGTACATCATGGACGAAAAACGCTCCAGGTGCAGCGGCACGCCGCTGCGTTCCAGGAAGCCGTTGAGATCGTCGGCCAGCGCGGCGGCGCGCTCGTTGAGACGCCGTTGCAAACCGCCGCCCTCGCTCTTGAGATGGTTGAGGATCGCCCACGCGGCGGCCATCGTCAGCGGGTGGCGGATGTAGGTTCCCGCGAAAAACGTCACGCCGACTTCCGGGAAACTATCATCGCCGTATTGCCACGCGCCGCCGTCGAGCGCGTCGAGGTAGAGCGCCTTGCCCGCCACCGCGCCGATGGGCATCCCGCCGCCCATGATCTTGCCGTAGGTTAGGATGTCGGCTTTTATCGCCGAAGTGCGCCTGGGCACCGCCAATGTCGCAACGGAATCCCGTGATGATTTCGTCGAACACGAGCGCGCACCCGGCGTCTTCGGTGATGCGGCGGACTTCCTGCAGCCATTCGCGCGGCTGCAAATCAGGGCGTCGGCTATGCACGGGTTCGACCAGCAGGGCGGCGAGTTCGTGGGCGTGGGCGCGGAGCAGTTCCAGGCTCGCGGGCGAGCCGTAATCCAGCACCAGCACGTCGCTCACGATGTGCTCGGGGATGCCGGGCGCGATGGGCAGGGAACGGCGCTTGCCGTCGGCGACGGCGGCGCGCACGAGCACCTCGTCGTTGATGCCGTGGAACCCGCCGCAGGTGGCGATGCGGGTGCGTCCGGTGACCGTGCGCGCGAGCGCGCACGGCGGCCAGGATCGCCTCGGAACCGGTGTTCGTGAACGCGGCGCGCTCGGCGCCGGTCAGCTCGCACAACAGCCCGGCGACCTTGCCCGCGAAGATCGACTGCGGACCGACCTCGATCCCGCGCGCTAGTTGTTCGCGAAGCGGCGCGTGACGAACGCGGGTGAGTGGCCAAGCAGGTTGGTGCCGAAGCCCATCGTCATGTCGACGTACTCGTTGCCGTCGATGTCCCACATGCGCGAGCCGCGCGGAACGTTCGACCACCAGGGGATAGACGGCTTCTTTCCACGCGGTCTTGAACCCGGAAACCGTGCGCGGATCGGCGAGGCGGGCGCGGTGTTCCTGGGTTTGACGCTTGGAGCGCGGCGTGCGCGCGATGTAACGGGCGACCAGCGCGTCGAGGTGTGCCTGCTGGCGCGCGGTGAAGCCGCCGGCGGGGGCCGTGTCGATGGGCCGGTAGGGGCCGAACGCTTTCGGCTCGAAGTCGGCCGGCGGAAGGCGGAAGGCGGAAGCGGGAGGCTCCAGCGTGACCCGCTGGGGGGTGAGGTGAAGCGTTCGGGGAAGGTGTCGGCGCTGACGGGACGCCGCGCAAGGTTTCCAACTGCTGCGCCATGACGCGGAGTTGTTCCTGGATGACGCGCTCCAGCGTGGTGTTGGCTTGACCGTGTAGGGGCGGGGGTGAGCGGGAGGGCGACCGGGGTTGGGGCGACGGGTGGCGGCGTAACGGGCACGGGCGGCGCTGGATCGGGCGGGAGCAGGGGGTCGAGGTGGGCCGCGAGGGTGTCCATGCTCGGGAAATCCTCCAGCAACTGGCGGAAGGTCACCTTGACACCGAACTCCTTGTGGAAGCCCTGCGCGATCTGCGTTAGAAAGAGGGAATCGAAGCCGAGTTCCAGGAAGGACACGGCGGGGTCGGCGGCGGTTTGGTCCTGGCCGGAAAGCTTTTTCAGCAGCGACTTCATGCGGGCGATGATCGCCGGTTTGCGGTCGACCGCGGGTGGAGGCGTCGGGGTGTTCACGGTGGGTGGCGGGTTCGGGGAAAGGGGTTCGGCGTGGGCTGGCGCGGCGATCGGTGGCGGCACCTGCGACGCGGCGGCGGGTGGGTCAACCCAGTAGCGTTGGCGCTCGAAGGGATACGTCGGCAACGGGACGCGGCGGTGGCGGGTTCCGTCGTGGAAGCCGGTCCAATCCGGTTCCACGCCCGCGAGCCACAGGCGGCCGAGGGTGGTCAGGATGGTCTCGGATTCGTCGCGGCCTTCCTGGAGGGACGAGAGCACCACCGCGCCCGCCGCTCCGACCGTCGGATGCTGGCGGGCCAGGGGCGCGAGCGTCTGCGCGGGTCCGAGTTCAAGCAGTACATGGGCGGGTTGGTCGCCCGCGAGCAGCGCGCCGACGCCGTCGTTGAAGCGGACGGCTTCCCGTAGGTGGCGCGCCCAGTACAGGGCGTCGGTCGCCTGCGCGTCGGTGATGGTCTGGCCGGTGACGTTCGAGATAAACGGGATTTGCGGCGGGGCGAGCGGCACGGTGCGCACCAGGGCGACGAACTCCGGGATGACCGGGTCCATCATCGCGGAGTGGAACGCGTGCGATGTTTGCAGACGGCGCGAGGGTCAGCGGCGATCCGTTAGGGTTTGCTCGAAGGCGGCGATGTCCGCCTCCGGGCCGGAAACGACGCACAGGCCGGGGGCGTTGACGGCGGCGATGGCGAGCGCGTGCGCGGGATTGGCGGAGAGGAGAGGCAGGATTTCCGCTTCGGGGAGACGAACCGCAAGCATCACGCCGCCGGGGAGGGACTGCACGAGGCGGGCGCGCTCGGCGACGAGGCGGAGGGCGTCGGGAAGGCTGAACACGCCCGCCAGGCAGGCGGCGACGTACTCGCCGACACTGTGGCCTAACATCGTGTGGGGATTGCATCCCCCAGCTCATCCAAAGGCGCGCCAGCGCGTAGCCGAAAGCGAAGAGCGCGGGTTGCGTGTAGCGGGTTTGGGTCAGGAGTTTCCGGCGGCTTGGGTGGCGGGATCGGCGGGGTGGAGGAGGGTTCGGAGATCCAATCCAAGGTGGGGTTCTAGGAGGAGGGCGCAGCGGTCGATTTCGTCGCGGAACACGGGTTCGGCGCGGTACAGGCCAGTGCCCATGCCGACCGTTGCGCGCCCTGGCCGGGGAAGAGGAAGGCCACCGGCGGCTGGTGTCGGAGGGCCTCGCCGCCGCCGGTGAAGAGGCGCTTGGTGAACGCCGCTTCTGTCTGGCTCCTGGGCATCAGCCCCGGGAGCGCGGGTCTCCGACCCGCAATAGGGGTGGCAACCCCCGGGAGCGCGGGCATCCTGCCCGCATCTGCTCTGGTCAGCCCCGGGAACGCGGGCGTCCCGCCCGCATCTGGATCTGGTGTGGTTTGTGCAAGGGCTACCGCCCTTTGCGGGCGGGACGCCCGCGTTCCCGGGGCTGATTCCGGAGCGCAGGTGCTTTCGCCCTGTGGCGGGTCGGAGACCCGCGCTCCCGGGGCGGAGCTCCCGTCCAAGAGGTCTGCGGCCTCGGCGAGGCTGGACGCGGCCAACACACGACGGTGCGGCCACGCGCGGCGGCCTGTGCGGAGGGTGAAGGCGGTGTCCGCGAGGTCTAGTTCCGGGTTGGCGCGGAAGTGGGCGGCGAGTCGCTGGGTAGCGGCGGCAAGCGCGGTCTCGGTTCGGGCGGAAAGCACGAGCAACTCGGCGGGTCGCGGCGAAGGTGCGGCGGGGTTTTCCGGCGCGGGCGCCTCTTCCAAAACGGCGTGCGCGTTCGTGCCACCCACCCCGAAAGATGACACACCCGCTCGGCGCGGCTGGTCGTCCGCCGGTTCCACCCACGGCAGCGCGGTGGTGTTCACATAGAACGGGCTGTTGGCGAGGTCGATCTGCGGGTTGGCGCGGCGGAAATGCAGGCTCGGCGGGATCAGCCGGTGGTGCAGCGCGAGGGCCGTCTTGATCAGCGCCGCGACGCCGGACGCCTGCTCCAAGTGACCGATGTTCGTCTTGACCGAACCTAGCGCGCAGTAGCCAGTCCGCCCCGCGTCCGCCGTCTCACCAGCGCGGAATGCCTTCACCAGCC
The DNA here is from genome assembly GCA_963795895.1 of uncultured bacterium. Lineage (GTDB taxonomy): Bacteria > Verrucomicrobiota > Verrucomicrobiia > Chthoniobacterales > SZAS-18 > CAWCJJ01. Next base: position 119,335 of record CAWCJJ010000024.1, on the reverse strand, counting down.
CCGCGAACTCGATGGGATCGCCCAGCGGTGTCGCCGTGCCGTGCGCCTCGACGTAGGAAATGGACGCCGCCTCGACCCCGGCGGCCGCTTGCGCGATCAGGATCACCTCGGCCTGCCCTTCGGCGCTGGGCGCGGTGAAGCTCATCTTGCCCGCGCCGTCGTTGTTCACGGCGGTGCCCTTGATGCACGCGATGATCCGGTCGCCGTCAGCCAGCGCTTCGTCCAAACGCTTCAGGACCACCACGCCCGCGCCGTTGCTGAAAATGGTGCCCTTGGCGCCGGCGTCGAAGGCGCGGCAGTGGCCGTCGGCGGAGGTCATGGCCCCGTCCTGATAGAGGTAGCCGCGGCGTTGCGGAAACGTGATCGACACGCCGCCGGCGAGCGCGAGATCGGTCTGGTAGGCGAGCAGCGCCTGGCAGGCTTGCGCGACGGCGACCAGGCTCGTGGAGCACGCCGTTTGCACCGTGAGGGCGGGTCCGCGCAGGTTGAGTTTGTAGGCGACGCGCGTGGCGAGCTGGTTCGCGTCGTTGCCCATGAACTCGGCCTGGCCGCTGTATTGGTAGTTGCCCGCGAGGTTCTCGATGAAGGCGCGGTCCGCGCAAAGGTTGTGCAGAAGGTAGGTCGGGAAACTCGCCCCGGCCCACACGCCGATCAGACCCGGAAAACGGTCGGGATCGTACCCGGCGTTTTCGAGGGCTTCCCAGGCGCATTCCAGAAACACGCGTTGCTGCGGGTCCATGACCTCGGCGTCGCGGGCGCGGACGTTGAAAAAATCCGCGTCGAACATCGCCGCGTCCTCCAGGATGCCGCGCACGGGCACGAAGCTGTCGCCCGCGTCCGGGCGGCGGGCGCATCTCCAACTCGGCGTCGTTGAAACGGGTGAGCGACTCGACCCCGGCGGCGAGGTTGCGCCAGAAGGCGTCCGCGTCGTTCGCGCCGGGAAATCGGCCGGCCAGTCCGATGATGGCGATGCTGTTCATGGAGTCGCGTCAAAAGAACGCAGAGGAATTAACCACAGAGGCACAGAGAACACAGAGGCGGAAAAGGAAAGGCATGGAAGGTTCGGAAAGGAGGAATGTTAACTTGTTGTTTCTGGAACCCCTTCCCGCCTTTTTCTTTTCTGCCTCGGTGTTCTCTGTGGCTCTGTGGTTAATTCCTTCTGGTTTTTTCATCGTCGGAGCGCGGGGCGGGCCTGGGCTTCGCGCTGGCGGCGGGCGCGTTCGCGGGCGGCGTCGAAGACGGGCGCGCACATGTTGCCACCGGACGGGACGGATTTAGCACCCGTTAGGTGGGCCGCGAGGGTGCGGATCGTCGGATACTGGAAAAAGGTCGCGATGGGGAACTCGCGGCCGGTTTGCTCGCACAGGCGGGTGTGCGCGCGGGCGGCGGCGATGGAATTCCCGCCGGCCTCGAAGAAGTTTTGTTCCACGCTGATCCGGGTCCGTCCGAGGACCTCCTGCCAAACGGGCGTGATGAGCGCCTCCATCGGCGTGCGCGGCAGCAGCGCCGGAGGCAGCGGCGGGGCGGTGTCGGCTTGCGCGCGGCACGCCTCGGCGAGGGCGCGGCGGTCGAGCTTGCCGCTGGGCGTGGTGGGAAAACTCTCCAGCGCGGCGAGGCGGGCGGGCATGAACTGCTCGGGCAGGCGTTCGGCGAGCCAGGCGCGGAGTTCGGTTTCGTCGGGTGTGGTAAAACCGGGGCGGGTCAGGTAGCCCGCGAGCAGGTCGCGGTCGCCGCCGGGGCCGGGTTCGCCGGCGGCCACGGCGGTTTGGGCGATGGCGGGATGTTCGGCCAGGATCGATTCGATTTCCCCGAGTTCCACGCGGAAGCCGCGGATTTTAACCTGTCCGTCGGCGCGTCCGAGGAAGTGCCAGCAGCCGTCGGGCGTCTGGTGGGCGAGGTCGCCGGAACGGTACACGAGGCCCGCGTTGGGGTCGGTGGGATGCGGGATGAACTTGTCGCGGGTTTTCTCCGGGTCGCGCAGGTAGCCGCGCGACACGCACGGGACCGCCGAAGTAGAGTTCGCCGGGTTGCCCCGGGGGCAGCGGACTGTCCGGCTTCGTCCACGGTGAAAACCTCGGTGAGCCGGGTGAGCGCGGGGCCTAACGGCGGCAAGAGAGGCCACGAGGCGGGTTCGCCCGGCAGCGTGTGGGAGTGGGAAATGACGGTGGTTTCGGTCGGGCCGTACTGGTTGTGCAAACGGGCGGGGGTTGCCTCCGTGAAGAAGCGCACCAGCGCGGGGGTGACGCGCAGTTGCTCGCCGGCGGCGATGACGTCGCGCAGGTCGGGCAGCGGCGGACCGGGGAGTTCCGCGATCTGGTTGAGCATCACGGGGGTCAGGAAAAAACGGTTGATCCGTTCGTCGGCCAGGAACCGGCGCAGGCCGCGCGGGTCGCGCCGCAGGCAACCCTCCACCAGCACGAGGGTGCCGCCGGCGGTCAGGGTGCCGAACACTTCCTGCACCGACACGTCGAAGCTCAGCGGGGTGGACTGGATCACGCGGTCGCCGACGGGCAGGGTGAACTCGGCGGCGTGCCAGCGCATCAGGTTGCACAGGGACGCGTGGGCGACGGCGACGCCCTTGGGTTTGCCGGTGGAGCCGCTGGTGTAAATCACGTAGGCGAGCGGATCGGTGGCGGGGTTGGCGAGGTCTTCCGGGGAGGTGTCAGGGGAAGAGGCGGGGTTGAGCGTGTGTTCGCGGTAGGAGACGCGGCGGCAGCCGGGGGTGTCGCCGGCGGGCCAGGCGTCGGGTTCGGTGACGAGGATCGGGGCACCGGCGTTGGCCAGCATGTAGGCGAGGCGTTCGGCGGGGTAGGCGGGGTCGAGGGGGAGGTAGGCCCCGCCCGCCTTGAGGACCGCCAACAAGCTGATGATCCCGGCGACGGAGCGTTCCAGGCAGACGCCGACGATCACCTCCGGGCCGACGCCGAGGGCGCGCAGGTGGTGGGCGAAACGGTTTGCGCGCCGATCGAGTTGTTGATAGGTGAGGCTTTCGTCGCCGGCCATGCGCACGGCGCAGACGTCGAGGTTTTGCCGGACCCGCTCCTCGAAAAGGTGGTGTACCCTTTCGAGGGGGATGTCGGTGTTTGGACGGTAGATGGGTGGCGCCTCGTTCATCGCACAGGGTATTTTCGTCGATACCAGGCAGACCTGAAAGCGTTTTTCGTGCCTTGTGGCACCTTCCCCCTCTCCAGCCCGGAACGGGTTGGGAGGGGAAACCCTCAGACTTTGGGGCGCAACCCCGTTGGGATTGAAGAGGGCGCGCCTGCGACGCTACCGCCTCTCGCCTTCAAAAATACCGATAATGGCCCGTGATCGTGTACGCGAAGAGCACGTCCTCCAACTGCGCGCCGCCACCGATGTTGTGGACCATCAACCGTCTCGCGGGGTCGGCGGGGGAGGGGCGGTCCGTCACCAAGCCGATGTGCGCCAAACCGCCGGGCAGGGTCCAACTCACGATGTCCCCGGGCTGGTAATCGGCCGCGTCCCTGGTGATCGGCGCGGCCTTGCCTTGGCGGGCGAAAAACGTCATCAGGTTCGGCACGCGGCGGTGGTCGATGTTGCGGATCCGGCTTGCCGAGGCCCCACTTCTTTGGGTAAGCCGCGAAGTGCTTTGCCATGTCCTCGTGAACGGCGCGTTGCAGATCGACGCCCGCCGCGCGCAAGGCCCGCACCACCACGTCCGTGCAAACGCCGCGGTCCGCCGGCACGTCGCCGCCGGGGTAGGCGAGACTCGACGTAGGCCGGGTCGTAAAGCACGGTCGTGTGGGTTTGCGCCAGGGCGGATTCCACCACCTTCCCGACCCCCTCGCCACCCGGCTCCGCGAAACAGGCCCCGCCACCCAGCAGGACAAGCACCACCGCGCGAAGAATCATCCCGGCCGCAAGCTTTTCCTTCATACCTTTTCGCTTCCCCTCCGCCCTATCTTCTATCTCCTATCTCCTTGCCCTTCCTTTCTTCTCCCCTCCGCCGCCGCCGCGTAAACCTCGCGCAACGCCGCCCCCGTCCGCTCGGCCGCCGCGCGGCAGGATTCAAACTCCGGCGCGACCTGCAAAAGTTTGCCCTCCTTGAAACCCAGTTTAACGCTGATCGCACCGTGCGCGGTTTCCACGGTCTCAATCCGGCGCTCCAGCTTGAGGCGTCGTTTCTCCGTCAGACGCAGGCCGAAGCTGCTCGTCTCTGTGAAGAGCAAATCCGCCATGCGACCGACCGCCGCCGGTTCGCACAACACGGTCAGCAACACGCCGGGACGGTTCTTTTTCATCTGCGCCGGCATTAAGAAAGCGTCGAGCGCGCCCGCCGCCAGCAGCCGGTCCACCATCGCGCCGGTAATCTCGGGGGAAAGGTCGTCCAGGTTGGTTTCAATCTGCGTGACGGTGTCGGTCTCGTACCCGTCGGCGCGGCGATCTCGCGCCGCGGCGCCGTCCGTCCACGAGTTCGCCGAGGACGGCCCGCAAGGCGTTGGGACGATCCGCCAGCTGCCGCGAACCGAAGCCGTAGCCGATCTTCTCGATCTTCATCCGGGGCATGGGTCCGAACGACACGCCAAACTCCGCCGCGATGGCCGCGCCGGTGGGTGTGATGAACTCGAACGGCTCGTCGATCTGGCCCACCGGCGCGACGCCACGCAGAATCTCCAGGGTCGCCAATGCCGGGATCGGGAAGCGCCCGTGCGCGCAATCCACCCAGCCGCGGCCGTCGGCCAGGGGGCCGACGTAAATTCGCTCCACGCCTAACTCTTCCAAGCCGACGCAGGCGCAGATGATGTCCGCGATGGAATCCAGGGCGCCGACCTCGTGGAAGGCGATGGTCTCGACGGGCACGCCGTGGATTTTCGCCTCGGCGACGGCGATGCGCTGGAAGATGCCGAGGGCGTGTTCGCGCACGTAGGGCGACAGGTCGCTTTCCGAGATCAGCGCGCGGATCTGGGCGTGGGTGCGTCCGCCGTTGAGGGCGTGGGTGTGAAGGTGTTCGCGCGGCGGCTCGTGGGAATGGACTGGGGCGTGGACGTGTTCGTGATCATGGTCGTGCGCGTGATCGTGGTCATGGTCGTGCCCGCAGTCGCATGCCTCCTCGTCGTCCAACGCGACCGGCGCGTGGCCGTCGGCGTGATCATGGTCATGATCGTGGGCGTGCGCGGCGTGGACATGAACCTGGCCGTGCTCGTCGGGTTCCTCGTCCTGGTCGTGCGTGTGGACGCTGCCGCTGTGGATGCCGAACTTGACCCCGTCGAGGTGTTGCCGTTTGCGGCGCTCGAAGTGCATGTGGAAATCGCCGATGTCCAACTTGGCGAGCTCCCACTCGAAGGTGGAGGGCTTGACCCCCAGGTCGCAGAGCGCGCCGACGGTCATGTCGCCGCTGATGCCGGAAAAACAGTCGAGGAAGAGGACGCGCATGGGTCGGGAGAAGGGAGGGGCTATGGGAGTGGGACGGGGCCGAATGGTGGTGGCGTTGCACGCTGGCTCTTCTGGAGTGTTCGCGCAACTGCGGAGTGGCGGGGCATCAGCCCCGGGAGCGCGGGTCTCCGACCCGCTTCTGGTGGTGTGGTCTTGTCAGGGGCTACCGCCCTTTGCGGGTCGGAGACCCCCGCTCCCGGGGCTGACCAGAATGCGGGCGGGACGCCCGCGCGGCGTTAGATTTTTCGAGCTTGTGCGACCGCGGGAAGTCGGGCAACGTTAGGCGGAGGCAAACCCCTCCACCCGGATTCACCGGGTCCAACCATCCAACCACCACGATCCTAACTGGAACATGCCACGCACCAAACCTTCCCCCGCCCCGACCCGCCGCCGCGCCCCCGCGAAACCCGCCCCGGTCCCAACCCCCGTTAGCCGTCGGCCTCCCGTCGTCAAGAAGGCGCCCGCGCCCGTTGCGGCGACCAAGCGCGGACGCGCCCCGGTCGCCCTCCCCGCCGTGAAACCGAGGGCCAAGCGGAAGGAACCCGCGCCCGCGCCCGAGGTCAAGCCCGAGGCGCCGCGTTTCAAGCCGTTCACCCGGTTTCGCAATATCCGCGTCACGAACGACGGCTATCAGGTGGTGATCGTCCGCGAGCGGGTCGAACGCAGCAAGCTGTTCGCCGGCCACACCAAGAAGAGCCTGCGTCTCGCGGAGGAATACCGCGACCAATTGCTCAAGGAGATGCCCGCCAAACGGCAGAACACCATCCCGCCGAAGGTCCTGGCGGCGCTCGGCTTGAAGGAACCGGTGGTCGGGGTGTTCCGGCACCCGTCAAAGCAATCCTACGCCGTGGGTTTTCTGGACGAGGAACGCCGCGTGAGCAGCCGGAGTTTTTCGTTCCGCGACACAGAGGATGAGGCGGCGGTTTACAAGCAGGCGATCAAGTTCCGCAAGCAGACGATCAAAGCCTGGCCGACGAAGGCGTGAGGTTGGAGCGGGGCGGCCATTGCCCAACGTGGCAGGTTCGTTCCCCAACCCGGAACGGGTTGGCCTCTTCAACCCCAAGGGGGTTGCGCCCCAAAGCCCGGGGTTGCGAGCCGCGAGCTACCCCGGGTATGATGATCATAAGAGTCTTCAACCCCAACGGGGGTTGCGTCCTCTGGCAACGGGAGGCGCGCCAACCGCGGGGCGCAACCCCGTTGGGGTTGAAGACCATCACTAACCATAACCCAGGGTAGCCCCCAAGCGGGCAACCCCGGGCTTTGGGGCGCAACCCGTTCCGGGTAGGGGAAGGGACACGACCCGTTCCAACCACAAGAGAACGTACTGTGATCACCAGGTGAAACCGCGCGAAATTAGGGTAGATTATCCCCCTTGAACGCGCCGCCAACTTCACCCGATTCCCGCGAAACGGTCATCCTCGTCCACGGGCTCTGGATGACCGGCTTCGAGTTGCTCCGCCTCGCGCGCGGCCTTGGGCAAGCCGGTTACCGGGTGCGGACCTTCCGCTACCCATCGGTGCGCTCCAACCTCGCGGACAACGCCCGGCGGCTCGCGCGGTTCCACGAACGGGTCACCGTCGAGACCGGCAAGGCCCACCTCGTCGGTCATAGCCTCGGCGGGTTGGTGATCGCGCAAATGCTCCACCACTACCCGGACCAGATCGCCCGGGTCGGACGCGTGATCGCGCTCGGAACACCGTTCCTCGGCAGTCTTTCCGCCAAGGTCCTCGCCGGGTTGCCGTTCGGCACCAACCTCCTCGGCCAGTGCTTCCCGGAAACCGTGGAAGCCACCCGGCTCCCGCAAACTCTACCCTGCGAATCGTGGGACCTCCCACTCGACCTCGGCATCATCGCCGGAACCTACCCCCTGGGCGCGGGCCGGCTGTTCAAGGTTTTCACCGGGCCCAACGACGGCGTCATCGCCGTCGAGGAGACCCAACTACCCGGAGCGACGGCGCATCTCACCGTCAACATGAACCACGGCGGCCTGATGTTTTCCGGCGAGGTCATCCGGCAGACCGCGCACTTCCTAACGCGGGGCCGCTTCGGCCCGGTTGAAACCGCGGGCGGGGCCGCGGCAAACCAGCCGGACCAGGTCGCGCAACCCGCCTGATCTTCGCCAACCACCATCGTCACTATCATGTCCGCCACCCCGCTCCTTGTCAGTGAGCCGCCGTCACCCTCCGTGGCGCAACGCCCCGAGTTGCTCGCGCCCGCCGGGAACTGGGAATGCGCGCGCGCGGCCATCGAAAACGGCGCGGACGCCATCTACTTCGGACTCAACCGCTTCAACGCCCGGATGCGCGCGGACAACTTCACCGAGGCCGACCTGCCCGCGCTCATGGAGTTCCTGCACCGGCGCGGCGCGCGGGGTTACGTCACCTTCAACACCCTGGTTTTCCCCGACGAACTCGCCGACGCGGAGGATTACCTCCGCGCCATCATCGCCGCCGGGGTGGACGCCGCCATCGTCCAGGACATCGGCGTTTGCCGGCTCATCCGGCGGCTGTCGCCGGATTTCCCCATCCACGGGTCCACGCAGATGACCATCACCAGCGCGGCGGGCGTCGAGTTCGCGCGCGAACTGGGTTGCCAACTCGTGGTGCTGGCCCGCGAATGCTCCGTGCGCGAGATCGGGGCGATCCACACGGCGGGCGTGGCGGCGAACGGCGGCGGGGCATCGCTGCCGCTCGAGGTGTTCGTGCATGGCGCGTTGTGCGTGGCGTATTCCGGCCAGTGCCTCACCAGCGAGGCGCTGGGTGGACGCTCGGCGAACCGGGGCGAATGCGCGCAAGCATGCCGCATGCCCTACGAACTGATCTCCGACGGCGCGCCGGTGCCGCTGGACGGACGCGGGTATCTGTTGAGTCCGCAGGATTTGTCGGGCCTGGAGGTGATCCCGGATTTGGCGCGCGCGGGCGTGAGTTCGTTGAAGATCGAGGGACGGCTGAAGACGCCGGAGTACGTGGCGGGCGTCACGCGGGTGTACCGCGCCGCTTTGGACCGGCTCGCGGAGGAGAACTCGGAAGGCGGAAGGCGGAACGCGGAACCAGAGGGTGTTAGGAGCGAGGATCGTTATGAGTTGGAGATGGGGTTTTCGCGCGGGCTGTTCACGGGCTGGCTGCGGGGCGTGGACAACCAGCGGCTGGTCCACGCGCGGTTCGGGAAGAAGCGCGGGGTGTTCCTGGGGGTGGTCGAGCGCGTGCGGGGCGGACGGGTTTTCCTGCGTTTGGAAGCTCCGTTGAAACCGGGCGACGGGGTGGTGTTCGACGCGGGACATCCCGACAGGCCCGAGGAAGGCGGACGGGTTTACAACGTCGATGTCCAGCCGGACGGCGGCGTTTCGTTGTCGTTTGGACCGGGGACCGACCTTGCGAAAACGCGGGCGGGCGACAAGCTTTGGAAGACCAACGATCCCGCGTTGGACCGGCGTTTGCGGCAGAGCTTCGCGGGGGACGTTCCCCGGTTCCAGCGTCCCCTGAATTTCGAGGCGCACGGCGCGGCGGGTATTCCCCTGACGCTCATCGTCCGCGACGGTTTGGGCAACGTGGCGAGCGTGGATTCCATGGTGCCCCTCGCGCCCGCCGAACAGCGTCCGCTGACCACTGGGTTTCTCGCCGCCCAACTCGGGCGGTTGGGGGGAAGCCCGTTTTCGTTGGGCAGGCTGGACAACTACTTGGAGGGCGCGGTGATGCTGCCGGTCAGCGAACTCAACCGGATGCGCCGGGACGCCGTGGCGGAACTGGATCGTCTCCGCGCGCGCCCGCGCCGTTGGACGTTAGGGAACGCGGCGGAGACGGCGGTGTCGGTCCCGGTTCCCGCGCGCGAGGAAGCGGCTAGTGCCGGGCCGGGTCAGCTCAACGTCCTGGTGCGTTCGCTTGCCCAACTCGACGCGGTTTTGGAGAGCGGCGTCGCGACGATCTACTGCGAATTCGAGGACCCCAAACAGTACCGCGAGGCGGTGCGCCGCGCGCGGCAGGAACCCGCCGAACTCCCCGACGGCTCGCGCCGGACCCTCTGGGTCGCGCCGCCGCGCATCTTCAAGACCGGTGAGGACTGGATCCTCAAGCAGGTGCGCTCCGCCGAGGCCGATGGTTACCTGGTCCGCAACCACGATCATCTGCGGTACTTCGCGGGCGAGCGGTGCGTGGGCGATTTCTCGCTGAACGTGGCGAACCACCTCGCGGCGGAATACCTCATGGGCCGTTACCCGCTGGAGCGGCTGACGGCTTCCTACGACCTGAACGCGCAGCAGCTTGAGGGTTTGCTGATGAGCGCGCCGCCCGCCTGGTTTGAGGTGACGATCCATCAGCACATGCCGATGTTTCACATGGAGCATTGCGTGTTCTGCGCGTTTATGTCGAAGGGGACGGATTACCGCGATTGCGGCCGTCCCTGCGACAAGCACGAGGTGAAATTGCGCGACCGCGTGGGTCTCGAACACCCGTTGCGCGCGGACGCCGGTTGCCGGAACACCGTCTTCAACGCGCGCGCCCAGACCGGCGCGGAAAGCGTGGAACGGTTGCGCGCTCTCGGTCTGCGCCATTTTCGGGTGGAGTTCGTGGGCGAACCGGCGGGCGAGGTGTCGCGGGTCATTGAGCGTTACCAGGCGTTGCTGCGCGGCGAGATCGGCGGCGTGGATCTGTGGCGCGAGTTGAAGCTCCAGAATCAGCTTGGCGTCACGCGCGGGCAGATGGAGCGCGAGGAGGCCCGCAAGGTGTTCCCGCGCCACGGAACCAGAGGCGGAGTTCTTTGACGGGATGAACAGGAGGGACAGGATGGGGGAAAAAGGGTTCCAGAAATCAACGGAGATGATCCTCCCCTCTTCCCCCATCCTGTCTTTCCTGTTCATCCTGTCAAAGCAAACCTGTCATGTTGCTCGCGTTCCACAAACCCTACGGGGTGCTGACGCAGTTCACGCCGGAGAAGGGCAGCCCGCACCGGACGCTGGCGGACTTCGGGTTTCCGCCGCGCGTGTACCCGTTAGGCCGGCTGGACGGCGATTCCGAGGGGCTGTTGCTGCTGAGCGACGAACCGGCGTTGAACGCGCGCCTGTTGAACCCAACGGAGGATCATGCGCGGTGTTACTGGGCGCAGGTGGAGCGCGTGCCGACGGAAGCGGCTTTGCGGAAGTTGGAGGATGGCCTCGTCATCCGGGAACGCCGCACCCTTCCCTGCCGGGCGTGGTTGTTGGACCCGCAACCGGCGGTGGCTCCGCGTGATCCGCCGATCCGCGCGCGCAAAACCGTGCCCGATTGCTGGATCGGCCTGGAGTTGACCGAGGGCAAAAACCGGCAGGTGCGCCGGATGACGGCGGCGGTGGGTCACCCCACGTTGCGTTTGATGCGGGTGCGGATCGGGGCGTTTGAACTGGGGTCGTTGGAGGTGGCCCGGTGGAGGGCGCTGGACCCGGCGGAGCGGCGGTTGGTTTTCGGAGCGTGAGCGCGCCTCAATTCTTTGTTCGCCACGCCCGCGGTCCGCCGGTAACTTCCGACGTGATCGCAAGAACCGAAAATTCTTCCCGTAGCATGACCAATGGCCACCCGGCCGAAAGCCAATTTCCGCCCGAACAACGCGCGCGCGTCCTTGAGACCATGCTTTCGGCCATCGCCGACTACGCCTACCTTTTCGACCGCGAAGGCCGCTTCCTCTACGCCAACCGCGTCCTCACCGAACTTCTGGGTCTCCCTCTCGAGGATCTGGTCGGCAAGCGGTTCACCGAACTGCCCCCCTACCCGCGCGAACTGGCGGAAAAGCTTCTGCGGCAAGTCCTCCAGGTCTTCGAGATCGGCGAACCCCTGACCGACGAGACAACCTACACCAGTCCGGCTGGGCGGACTGGCGTCTATGAATACATTTTCCGTCCGGTGTTCTCCGCCGACGGCAGGTCGGTGGAGTTCGTGGCCGGCTCGACGCGCGACATCACCGAGCGCATACGCGCCGAGCGCGACGCCGCTTTCCTGGCCACGGTCAGCGACCACCTGGCGCGCCTGTGGACGGCGGACGAGATCATGGCAACCCTGGGCGAAAAGATCGGCGCGCACCTGGGTCTTTCGGTCTGCGCCTTCATGGATATCGACGAGGCGGCGGACGCGGCGGTCGTCACGCGCGACTGGCACCGGCCGGACACCCGAAGTCTGGCCGGCGCTTACCGCATCAGCGAGTACGTGACGGGTGAGTTCCAGCGGGCGTCGCGCGCGGGCGAGGTGTTCGTCGTCCGCGACACGGCGACGGACCCGCGCGCGGACGGCCCGGGTTACGCCGCCATCGGCGTGGGCGCGTTTGTCAGCGTGCCGGTCGTCCGCGACGGCGCGTGGCGCTTCCTGCTGGTGATGTTCGATTCCGCGCCCCGCGCGTGGCGGGACGACGAGATCGGGTTGATGCGTGAACTCACGGCCCGGCTTTGGACCCGGCTCGAACGGGCGCGCGGCGAGGAGGCGTTGCGCCGCAGCGAGGCGGGGCTGCGGGCGGTTTTCGAGAGCGCGCGGGACTTCGCCCTGATCACCATGGATGTGGGGGGCCGCGTCACCGCCTGGAACCCCGGCGCGGAGACCATCTTCGGTTGCGCGGCGGCGCGCATGCTGGGGAGTGACGCCCGCTTGCTCTTCCTCCCGGAGGATCAAACCGCCCGGGTGCTGGAGGCGGAAATGGCGCGGGCCGGCGCGGACGGGCACGCCGGGAACGATCGCTGGATGCAACGTTGCGACGGGGGGCGTTTTTGGGCCAGCGGCTCGGTCATGCCCTTGCAAGTGCGGGGCGCGGCGCCCCACGGGTTTCTCAAGATTCTGCGCGACATGACGGCGGTCCACCAGATGGAGCGCGCCCGTCGGCAGGCGGAGGATCGTTTCGCGCTCGTGGTTCAATCGGTCCGGGACTACGCCATTTACATGCTCGACGCCGGCGGGCTTGTCACCACCTGGAACGAGGGGGCGGAGCGCATCAAGGGCTACACGGCGTCGGAAGCCATCGGCCAACCCTTTGCTTCCTTCTTCAACCCGGCGGCCGTCGCCGACGGGGAGCCCGCGCGCGAATTGGACACCGCCGCCCGGGAAGGCCGGTTCCACGGGGAAAGCTGGCGGACGCGCAAGGATGGCACCCAATATTGGGCGGACGAACTCCTCGTGGCGTTGCGTGGCGCGGAGGGCGAGTTGATCGCCTACGCCAAATTTTGCCGTGATTTGACCGAGCGCAAACGCCACGAGGACGAGCGGACCCGTTTGCTCGCCGCCGAACAGACCGCGCGCGCCGACGCCGAGGCCGCGTCCAAGGCGAAGGATCATTTTCTCGCCGTGCTCTCGCACGAACTGCGCACGCCGCTGACACCCGTGTTGATGGCGGCGCACGTGCTCCTCCGCGACCCCAAACTGCCGCCCGCCGCGCGCGCCGCGCTGGAGATGATCGAGCGCAACGTGCGGATTGAGGCGCGGTTCATCGACGATCTGCTCGACCTGACGCGGATCACGCGCGGCAAACTGGAACTCGCGCGCGCGCCGCTGGACCTGCGCGACACGGTGCGGCAGGCGGTTGAGATCACGGCGCCCGATCTGGCGGAGAAAGGACAACGCCTCACGGTGACGCTGGCGGACGCCGGGCACGCGCTCACGGGTGACGCGGCCCGGTTGCAGCAGGTGTTTTGGAATTTGCTGAAGAACGCGTCGAAGTTCACGCCGGAGGGCGGGTCGATCCGGGTGGTGTCGCGCCGGGAACCCGGGCGTCTGGTGGTGGAGGTTGCCGACACGGGGATTGGTTTCGAGGCGGGGGCGGAGGCGCGTATTTTTGATCCGTTCACGCAAGCCAGCGAGGAGATCACGCGCCGGTTTGGCGGGCTGGGCCTGGGGCTGGCGATTTCCAAGGCGACGGTGGACGCGCACGGGGGCGAGTTGCGCGCGCGGAGCGATGGTCCGGGGCGCGGGGCGACTTTTACGGTGGAGTTGCCGATGGGGTGATGGCGGGGTCAGCCCGGGAGCGCGGGCGTCCCGCCGGCATTCTGGTCTGTTTCTTCGCACCGAAGGTGCAGCCTCATAACAGCCTGGGACAGCACCCCTTCTTCGCACCGAAGGTGCAGCCTCAGCGCAGCCTGCGACAGCACCCTTTCTCCGCACCGAAGGTGCAGCCTCATCACAGCCTGGGGCAACGCCCCAGGTATGGGTTGGTATGGTTTGAGCGCTGAAGGCGCGATTCAAAAGGCTGCCGGGAGTGGTCGCAAGATGGTCCCAAAAGTCCCGCCCGGAATGAATCGCGCCTTCAGCGCTGGAAACAATACTATTTTGTACCTGGGGCGTTGCCCCGGGCTGTGATGAGGCTGCACCTTCGGTGCGAAAGGCGGGCTGCGCCGAAACCCACGCCTTAAGTGCGGAGACCCAGACCAGATGCGGGTCGGAGACCCGCGCTCCCGGGGCTGATGCCCCGGAAGTCGTATTCACCGCGGCGGGAAAATGCGTTTCGCGCTGCACAGCCAGTGTTTGGCGTTACCACCAAAACTTCCGGCGGCACCCGCGGCCCACGGTGAAAAGGCGGGCAGAATCCAACGCTCATCCGTCTGCACGAACGCCGGGAGCTTGACCGAAAGTCCCGCGCCGTCGCTCAGCGTCTTCGCGGGATGGTAGTGGCCGATGACCGCCGTTTTCCCCGCCGTCACCCCGGTGGCGGGCGGCGGTTTGTCACCGTGGTAGAAGCAGAAGCGTTCCGTCGCGTGCCATTCGCAAAGCTCGCCCGGCGCGAAGGCCCGCCGGTCGTGGTTGCCCGCCACCAGCACCAGTTCGCCGTCCTCGCCGAGCGCCTCCCGCAGCCGCCGCGCCAGGCCGGCGGCTTCGGCGCGCGCGTCGCGGTTGTGGACGAAATCCCCCGCCACGATCAGCCGCGCGGGGCGGTAGGCGTCCAGCAGCGCGAGCAGCCGACCCTCCACCGGGTCCATCCCCCACCACGGGAACAACGCCCCGGCGGCGCGCTGGCTGACCTCGTACCCGAAATGCACGTCCGCCACGGCCAGCCAGCGTTCGACCCGGTGGTAGAGCGCCAGCCGGGCGTCGAGGATCGTGTCGGGCGCGACCAGGGCGCGCGTGGGTCCTAACGGGATCAAGAGAGTGGCGCGGCCGGGGAGGAAAGGGGGAGGGATGGGGATGGTTTACCCCGCGCGCAGCACGCCGTCACCCAGGATTTCGGCCCGCAGGCCGCCGCGTCCGCGCAAGGCCGATTCCGCGCCGGGTCCAAAGGATTGCTCCATCCAGTAACACGGGCGGCATTCCTCGCGTCCGCGAAACTTTACCCCCTGCACCTCGAACTCCTCGCCAATCAGCGTGTTCAGGTCCACGCCGCCGCAAACCACGTTGCGCCGGAACGCGGCGGGCGTCTTGTCGCGGACGCCGAGTTCGTCGCACAACGCCCGGTAAACCTCGTCCGCGAAGAACGTGATCTGGCCTTTGTAATTGTCCTTGTAGTCGAAGAAGCGGTCGTTCTCCAGGCCGCGTCCGGCGACGCAGCGCACCTCGGGCACTTCCCGGGTGGGATGTTCGTCGGGGTCGCGTCCGTGGTGGCCGAAGTAGTTGTGCCCGGGCGACACGTAGAGCCGGAAGATTTTCAACGGGGGCTGGAGGGTCATGGGGGAACCAAAGGTGAACGTCCGGCACACTAGTGGACAAGCGCGCCGGGCGCAATGGACCTCCTGGAGGGTTTGCCTTTGGAGCCTTCGATTGGGAGTGCCCCACGCCGACGCTCCGTACACGGCGTCAGGACGCCGGGCTAATGTCTCTCACCCCGACGGCGCTGGCGGAACGGCCAGTTTCACGAACGCGCCCAGAAACCATGGTCCAAAGACTCAACGCGGCAACTTCACCGCCATCTGCTCCAGCGCCTTGACGGCCGCAGTTCGGTAAATCGCCAGCATCTCCTCGTAACGCGGAGCCAGCGCGAGGTTCAAATTCACCCGGCTAAAAAACGGCCCCAACTTGGCCACGCGATGCCCGTCGCGCACTTCTTCGACGAAAAACCGGCACAGCACCTCCGTATCCGCCGTCCCGCCCAAACGGGTCTGCGACCACTGCGTCAAAAATATCCGGGTGATCAAAGTACCCGGCGGTTGCGGACGTTCACTGTCGATGCCCGCGCGCAACGCGGGTTCGTTGTTGATCAACTCCGCCGACGGCAGCTTACCTTCCCGCACCACCGTTTGCAGCGCGGCATTGAAGACCACTAAACGCCGCCGTTCCTCGATGCTGTTGATGGCGGTGCTGCCGACCTCGGGTGGCAACTGATCGATCAAACTGAACCGCAACGGTTCACCCGCGGCTTTTTGCGTCCCACGTTCCCGACCAAACACCGAAGACACTCCCACGAGCAAAAGAACCAAACCTAAAATGCCCGCCTGCTTCATGGTATTTCCTCCCTCAGATCCACGCCTGTAACCCAACGCCTCAGTAAAGCATCAACTCACCGGGCGGATCGCACTTCGCCGCGCTCACCGCTTCCACCACCGGGGTCCGCCGACCGTTTTCCACCGGGAACGTCACTTTGCCGATGATCCGCGCCCACGACATCTCGGGGACGTTCACCGCTGATTTGCTGTCGATCGCCACCGCGATGGGCCGCGCGTCCGCCGCGCAGCAGACCATGAACATCCGCACCAGTTGAAACCGGTTCGGGATCGTGGTGTTCTTCATCGGCATGAACTGGCCAACCATTTCCACCGACCGATTCTCGAACGCGGGCCGCAAAGTCTCGTCGTCCGCGGCGAAGAGCAGGTCGGTCACTTCGGCGACCACGTTGCCCTGCGGAGTGGTCTTGAGGTACTGCGACGCGTCCAACGCGCTGGCGTTAGCGTTGTCGTTCACCGGCGTCTCGCCCGGTAGCGGCGGCTCGACGTTCATCCCGGAACTGCCATTGCCATTGCCACCGGCGGGCACCTTGACGGCGTTGGGAGCGGTGTTGGTGGCCAGCGCCGCGACGCTCGCCGGTTTCCCGGGCAGGCTCGAGGCGTCGCTGGAGATCCCACGGTTCAACACGGCGGCGGAGGTAAAGCCATCCTTCGACACGGCGGCCGCCGCCCAGATCGGCACCACCAAAAGGATAAACGCGAGCACCTGCGTCGTCGCGCAGTTTCCCCGGCGAGGCGAAATCATCCGGGCAATCGTCGATGGGCGCGCCGCCGATGAGGCGGAACCGCCGTCCGAACAAATAGCCGAACCCGAGGCTCCCGGCGATGAACAGCATCAGGAAGCCCGAGATCGCCACCATCGGACGATAGGAAGCGATGAAGTATCCGCTGAGACGTCCGCTGAAATAAAAGTAAAGCATCAGCGCGCCCCAGGCGACCAGCGCCACCAGTGAAAGACCGCGGGAAAGTGATTTCATCGAGATTCAGAGTGCGAAAATTCCAGACTGCCGTTCAAAAGACACCACCGAAAGCCGTGTGCAAATTAACGCGATCAGGATGAAAAGTCCAATCGCCAAGCGCGAGCACGAAGCGCCGCTTGAACACCAGCGAATACAGGAACACCAGCTTGAGGTCGAAAACGGGTCCGAACACCAGGAACGCGAGCCGCGCGGCGATGGAGAACTTGTTCAGCGTCGCGGCGATAAACGCGTCCGAAGTGCTGCAAACCGCGACCACGAACGCCAGCGCCATGAGCGCGACGGTGGCCGGAGCGGGTTGGTCGCCAGCGGGGTGATGATGCGTTGTTGGTCCACCGCCGTGTTGAACACGCTGGCCAAGCGCCGCGCCGATCACGACGAAGACCGCCACATCCAGGAAGTCGTTCGCGCCGCGTTGCAGGGCGGCGAGCAAGCGGCGGGCGAAGGTGGGTTGCAGGTCGGCCTCCAGTCCGTCCAGCGCGGCAAGGGTGGCCGGCGTTGCCGCTGCCGGCCTCGGTGCCTTCCTGGGTAAAGGGCGCCACCGCCGCCGAGGCCAGACCGCCACGCCGCTGCCGCCGCGCGCCGATGCGAAACCCGCTGGTGCGCCGCGCGCGGCCCGGCAGGGTTTCCAGCACTTTGTCGTTGATGAACTGCTCGGGCCGCAGCCGCTGGACCACCAGGCCGACGATGATCGCCACCGCGTAGCTGAGCGCCAGGCGGAAGCCCGTCACGAGCGCCGGGTGTCTGCCCGCGAAACGCCGCGAACGTGCTGACCGCGACGATGGGGTTGACCACCGGCGAGGCCAGCAGGTAGGTCACGGCGCACGAGACGGGCAGCCCCTTTTTCATCAGGCGGCGGATCACCGGGACCACGCCGCATTCGCACATCGGGAAAATGACGCCCAGGAACCCGCTGATCAGCACGGCGAGGAGCGGGTTGCGCGGCAGGAGGCGGGTCATCCAGCGCGCGGGACGAACACTTCGATCAAGCCGGCAAGCAGCGCGCCCAGCAACAGGAAGGGCACGCTTTCGAAGAGAACGCTGAGGAACGAGAGGCGAAATTCTGCGGGACGAAGTGGAACCAGGACATGGGAGCGCAAACGCCGGGTAATAGAGAACGGAATGGCGCGGGGCGCAACGGGGTTGCCACAACCGCCTCTGGATTCACAGTCCGCAAGCAGGGACCACTTCGGTCGGCGCCAGCGAACCTCCTGATTTACCCTGTCGCAGCCACCCCGAAAAGTACCCGCAAAGGGTGGCTTCCTCCGGGAAGTTGGCGCACCCTCGGAGCAGGCGAATGTTCCTGTTGGACGTTGGGCGGCTCGCCGCCGTGCGCTGGCAGGAGCGCCCGATTTATTGGGATGCGTCGGCTGGGACGCGTCCATGTTTGCGGTAGTCACCGGCGCTGAAGTACTTCTCCAGCCAGAGATAGAGGCAAATGAACAGATACCTGCTACCCATTTCCTTGAGTTTAGAGCTTCGCCGCGCCGGTCCGCCGATTGCGCCAGGTGATCGGCACAACAGTCCAGCTAAAACCCCGTATGATCGCCTTCAGAGGCAATTCCACCGTGAGATTGAAATGCGGGGCGATCAGCGGCCGGCAACCGTCGATGACCTCGCGACGGTAAGCTTTGAACGCGTTGGTTGTGTCATTTAGCCTGATGTTGAAAAGCAGACGAATAAATAAGTTGGCCATGCGGTTCAACTTCAGTTTGAACCAAGGATAATCGATGACGCCACCGCCCCGCATGAATCGGCTTCCAAAAACGCATTCGTATCCCTGCTGGAGGAGGTGCCAGTAACGAACAACATCCCGACTGTCGTCGCTCTCATCGGCCATCATCACCACAACGGCATCCCCAGTCATCGAGTCGAACCCAAGGCTGATAGCGCGGCCAAATCCATGCGGCCCCGCGTTGCGCACCGGCAAGAGCTCGGCAATATGCTCCTTCAGATGTTCCAGCACTTTCCAAGTGGAATCCTTGCTCCCGTCGTCAACCACGACAATTTCGTGCGGCACCCCCTTCAGGCGTAGCTCCAGGTGCAGGTGCTCAATGGTGGACGCGATGCAGCCAGCCTCGTCGCGCGCGGGCATGACAATGGAAAGGAGACGGAGTTCTCGATGACCGGGGCAGGGGTTTTCCGTAGGCGGACCACCGGATCGGCGCGGAGTTTCGCCCTTGTCCCGAACTTCAGACTCGGGGGACCCGACATCCGGCACCAGTGTGGAATTCCCGGTGCGCGCGGGTACCGCCTTTTCCTCGCGTCTGTTAAAGTTAGAGGTCGAAAGCCGGGACGGTTTGATTTTGTAGGTTGAGGCACAAGTGGTCATTGTTCAATCCATACGGTTAAGCCCGCGCGTTCCTCTGAACGCGCCGAATCGGCCCATACTACTGGCAAAGCACGTGCCGTACCCATCCTTTAACGCGCACGACTCAAACGAAACTGATAATGCGTCGGTGACGAAAGCGGTCGATAGACGTT
Source organism: uncultured bacterium (assembly GCA_963795895.1). Classification (GTDB taxonomy): domain Bacteria; phylum Verrucomicrobiota; class Verrucomicrobiia; order Chthoniobacterales; family SZAS-18; genus CAWCJJ01. Next base: position 100,111 of record CAWCJJ010000024.1, on the reverse strand, counting down.
ACCGGCGGGCCGCGGTGTTTTAATGACTCCCTGGCTTGGAAGTAGCTTAGCGTCGTCTCTATGTCCAAACCACCCCACAAGAATTCAGACTCCGTTCCGGGCGACGCCGAAACGATTGGAGCACTGCGATTGCTGTGGATGACGCGCATAAATCGGCGGGCAAATCCGTGAGCCGATCAGCCGGCGGTCACTTTGAGGACGGACAATCTTCTTCCGGGATTGAGGTGCGAAACACCTCCATCGACGTTTTGGCAAGGTGGACCCCAAACTCGCAGTCTGGTTTGAGCGCGCCTCGCCGCGAAAATTCTCCTCTATTTTCTGTGCGTGTACGCGCCTTTCGCGGGGGCGCTGCTAATTTTCCCCACCCAGCCGGCGGGTGTCAGCCTGGATCTTATCTTGGCAGAGCGTGCTCCAATACGGGGCCGCGCATCATTGGCAGTACGGACGCGACGCCCTGTTCACCTACGGTCCACTGGGTTACCTGCATTGCTCGGCGCACTACGCGGCGGACACCGTGCCGGTGTCTGTTGTCTATCAAATCTTGTTCAAGGCGTTCTACGTCGGACTGATCTGCCGGCTATGCCGCGCGCTCCCGCGCAACGCGGCCTGCCTTTTTTTGTTGGCCGCCACTTTTTTGCCGATGGTGGATGATGATTCGATCTACCTGCTGACCATCGGGTTTGCGGCCTTGCTACTTTGCGGGACAACGCGGGCGGATCGTGTCTGGGCGCTGGCCGCCACCGCCATCGTCGCGGTCTCCACCCTCATCAAAGGAACGTTCCTGGTTTACGCCTGCGTCACGCTGGGATGCGTGGGCGCGCATTTTGCCGCCGCGCGCAGATGGCGGGACCTGGTGTGGCTGGTGGTTGTCTTCACAGGATGCTTCCTGACAGCCGACATCTGGTTTGCCAAGCAGGATTTAGGCAATCTACCAGCGTTTCTACGCCTGAGTCTCGAGGTGGTTGGAGGGTATTCCCAAGCGATGAATCTGGCCGCTCCCTTTGACTCGACCTTAGGCAGCATGATCATCGCAGTTTTAGTTTTTGGCAGACTCGCGGCGCTCGCTTTGCGCAGTCCGGCCCCGGCCGGCCGGAAACACACCTTGCTCCTGATTCTAGGCATCGGGTTGTTCCTGGCCTGGAAAGCCGGGTTCACACGGTCGGACTTCGCCCATCAGCCAACGTTCTTTCTCTACGCTCTGACATTGGCGGCGGCCGGACCGGTGTTCTTTCCCTCACGAGAAGGCGCGCCGGTCGGCAACACCTCCTCGGTTTCATCCTTGGTTCCGGCGATCGCCCTCTGGGTGACCTGCTCGCAAGCGTATTCGGGGAACCACTATCCGCCGCTCGATCGGATTGCCGCCAATCTGGGATGGTTGCTGACTCCGGGTGAGCAAACGAAAATGATGGATGACATGGTGAAGGCCCGGGCCCGCCGCCTTGACCTCCCGTCTTTTCGCGCCACCATCGGCCCGGCTTCCACGGATATGTTCGGTTGCCTGCAAGTTGTTCTGCTGGCAAACGGCTTCAACTACCAGCCACCGCCGGTGTTTCACGGCTACAACGCCTACAGCCCCCGCTTGGTGGAGTTGAACACGGCCTACTACCGGTCATCGCGGGCGCCGGAATTTGTAATGTTTAGTCCGTTTACGATCGACGGCCGATTTCCAAATCTGGACAACGCCGGGGTGCTGTTGGAGTTGCTCCGCAATTACCAGCCGGCGGGGTCTGAAAAAGGTTTTCTCCTGCTCCGGAAAGGTTCCTCGGGCCGGGACGCCACGGAGCCAACGGCAGTTCCAATGGCTGAGGGCTACTTGGGTGTGGGTGAAACACTAAGATTGCCGAAAGGCTCCGGCCCGGTTTGGTGCTCCCTGGATTTATGGACGAACGCGCCCGGTAGCTTCATGGCCACTTTTTATCAATCCCCGGTTTTTAACATGAGGGTGTTCACCCCCGGGAAGCGATCCCCGGACACTTACCGTCTGGTTCCCGGCATGTCCCGAGCCGGGTTTTTGCTCAGCCCCATGGTCGCTTCACCCTCGGATTTTCTGCGGTTGCAAACCGGCAAGCCCGCTGACAACCAGCAGGTCGAGGCAATCCAGATCGTCGATGACCCCGCTACCAACTGGTTGTTGCGGTTGCCTGTGCATTATCATCTCTACAGCCTTCCCATGTTCGCTCATGCTGGCGAATTGCCATCAAAAGAGTTGCCTGGGGCTGAACCTGATCCTGGCCGTGTCTCCGCGCGGCTGAAGCAAATCCTGCCCTGACGGCAAGTCGGGAAAATTTGGTGCCGGGGTATGCCCACCTTCCGCGGGTGTAATCAAAAGTGCGGGGTAGATTTTGGTGGTTTGGCAGTGGGTGGTTGTTTTCTTGGGCGGGAGGTTTTCCAGGAGGCGGCCCACTGGCCGTTGGCCCGGGCGACGCGGGCCTGGATCATGGCCTCGGCGTTCTCGCGCTTCCACCAGGCGCCCGAGACCTTGAGCCGGGCGTGAAGGACGTGGCGGTGGCCCGCTTCGATGAGCCCGCTGCCGATGGGCAACCCCGCGCCCAGGGCCGCCGCGTAGTCGAGTTGGTGGGGCCGGTTGGAGAGGTAGCGGTGGGCGCAACGCACCGGAGCCTCCTCGTCAGGCACTCGCACAGGCTCGCTGGCCGCGCCGAGCCGGGCAAGCACGGCGGCACCCTGACTGGCTTTGAGGGCTTGCTGCTGGGCCGCCAGCCAAGCCCTGGCCGCCGGCGCGTCGCCCGGGTGCAGCCCGCCGGCGGCGGCGGCCAGGTATTCGCTGACGTGGAAGAAGTCCAAAAGGTAGCCGCCTTGCTGGCCGAAGTGGATTTTGGCTTGTTCGCAGAGCCAGGGCGCGCCGTCACCCACGGCGTGGACGCGCGTGTCCAGCCCCCAGCCCGCCGCCTTGGCCGCCTGGGCCCAGCGCACGCCCGTCTCCTCGACGCCGCCCTCCAGGGCCGCCCCGAAGTGGGTGCGCGCGCTGCCCCCGGCCCGGGCAGCCACCAGGCGCGCCTCCTGCCAGCACACCGCGCGGCCCTTGCGCCTGTCCGGGCTTTTGGCCGTGGCTTGCGGGGTGACGATGGGCAGCATCGTCCCGTCCGCCTCGGCGAGGACGACCCTGGCCTTCCCCCGGGCGGGCAAGCTGCGCACCGGCCCGGCACCGGCGGCCCGCGCGGCGATGGCGCGCGCCTGGCGCAGGGTCGCCTCGCGCAGGCTGCTCGCCCCCAGGCGCACCCCGTAGTGCTCGAAGAGCTGGTCGCTCGCCCGCGCGAAGCTGCGCTCGCAGCCAAAGTCCGCGGCGGCGCGGGCCAGCCGCCGCGAGCAGCCCCGGGCCGTGACGCGCACCCGCGCCGCGAAGGGCCGGTGGCAGCCCCCGCCCGGGGCGGGCAGCCGCCAGACACTTTCGCGCACCGCCACCTCCCCGAAGGTGGTGTGCCAGCTCACCCTTTTTTTTCGCGCAAACGCGCCCCGGGGTGCGCGCGGCGCACCTCCGCGGCCACCTGAACCTCGGCCGCCCGCGCCCAGCCGCCCACCAGGTCCGCGCCCAGCCCGCGCAACTCCCCGGCGATCTCCTCCTCGATCTCGTCGGCCGTGCCCAGGGTGTCGAGGCTTTCCACCCGCGCCAGCCCGACCAGGCGCTCCAGACGCGCCGCCAGGGCGGGCTGTGCGCGCAGACTCTCCAGCAAACGTTTTTCTTCCGGCGCCACTCGCATGTTCTCGTTCATGCTGCCAACTTGCCACTCCCACGGTCGCGCGCTACTGCCCCGCACTTTTGATTGCACCCACCTTCCGCCGTGGCCTGGTTTGTGGCATGGAAAACGCTCTCAAAACGGAGTTTCCAATCTCAGGTTCCGGCTCCAACCAAATCGCGCATGTTCACCCCGACTCCCTCTCCCGTCGTTCCCAGGGTGCTAATTTTCATCGTCGCCTACAACGCCAAGACAACGCTTGGCTTGGGTGCTCGACCGCATCCCCAAGAGCATGCACCACGAGAACGTCGAGGTGCTGGTCATCGACGATTCCTCGCAGGACGACACTTTTGAGCAGGGGGTGGCCTACACCCGCGTCCATCGGGACAGCGGGTTGAAGATCACCGTGCTTGCGCAACCCGGTCAACCAAGGCTACGGCGGCAACCAAAAACTGGGCTACCGCTACGCCATCGACCACGGTTTCGACGCGGTCGCCCTCGTCCATGGCGACGGCCAGTACGCGCCCGAGAAGCTGCCCGAGTTGCTCGCCCCGCTGCTCTCCGGCGAGGCGGACGCGGTCTTCGGTTCGCGGATGCTGAGTCGCGGCGGCGCGCGCGCGGGGCGGGATGCCCGCTTACAAATTCGTGGGCAACAAAGTGCTCACCACTTTTCAGAACTGGCTGCTGGGCACAAAGTTCTCCGAGTTCCACTCCGGCTACCGGCTGTACTCGACCAAGGCGCTGCGCCGCGATTCCTTTTGAGCGCAACACCAACAACTTCCATTTCGACACCGAGATCATCGTGCAATTGGTGCTGGCGGGGCAGCGCATCCTGGAACTGCCGATCCCGACGTATCTACGGGGACGAGGTCTGCCGTGTGAACGGACTGAAATACGCCTGGGACGTTTGCAAAACCATGACTGCGCGTGCGCTGCCACCAAATGCACCTGCTTTACGACCGCAAGTTCGACGTGGCAGCGGAGGAACGACCTACGATTTGAAGCTGGGCTACACTTCCTCGCACACCATGGCCATCGACGCCGCCCGGGCCGGCGGCGAAGTGCTCGACGTAGGTTGCGGACAGGGGTATGTCGCGCGGGAGCTCGCGTTGCGCAAAAATTGCCGCGTCACCGGCATCGACCGGTTGCCGCCTGCCGCAAACGACGCGATGATGACGCGGCCCTCGACTTCATCCAATGGAATCTGGACGCGGCGGAGTTCCCCGTGGATGTTTCGCAGTTACGACCAAATCCTCATGCTCGACATCATCGAGCACCTCAAGGACCCGGAGCAGTTCATGGAAGAGTTGCGTTTTGCCGCGCGGTGCCGCCGGCCCGAGGTCGTTCTAACGACGGCGAACATCGGTTTTGTCGTGACCCGCCTGATGCTGTTGTGCGGTTACTTCAACTACGGCAAGATCGGCATCCTTGACCGTACCCACACGCGGCTTTTCACCTTCCGCTCTTTGAAAGCCCTGCTGGATCAGAGTGGCTACGAAGTTCTGGAAACACGGGCGATCCCCGCGCCCTTTCAAAAAGCTTTGGGGGACAACGTGCTTAGTCTGATGTTGATGGGTTTGAACAAGGCTCTGATCAAACTGAGCCGGGGACTGTTTGCCTACCAGATTTTCGTGAGGGCCCGCGCCCTTCCGACGATCAGCCACCTTCTGGATGAGACGATCACCAGCAGCGTTGCGCGGCTGGCCTCCCGGCACTTCGATTTGCCGGACGCGACCAAACAGGTTCGTTGAAGCATGCGGGGGAAAGCGATTGGCTTGGCAGATCCGAAGCACCCCGCCGGTTTGGCCCTGTCAGATTGTGCCCCCTCGTTGGTCCGCAGAGCCTCCGAATGCGCGGTTCAAGCCGCCGTGTGTCTAGCTCTGGCGAGAGTTGTGAGAATGCGACCGCCGAGGGGTATTCGGCTTCCCAGCCGCATAGCGGCTGGAAAAGGAAACTCCGCCACGGCTCGATCGAATTGTCGGCTACAACGCTTGATGCCGATCCCCTACTTCAAAATCTTAAGGGCGCGCAGCAGACCAGAGGACACTAATTCGTGCAGCCTATACTCCACAAAAAAGAGGTGGTATTGGCGTAAGCCATAGGCGCAGATGACCACCACGCCCCCGACCAGAAGCCAGCGCCCCGGCCTGCCCGACTGCTGAGACCAGAAGGCAAGCTGGGTGAATGCCAGGTAACACAACGGGAGATCCCAAATGGTGGCGTATCGCAAATTCATGCTGTACTTGACATTGCACATCAGGCTGTAGGAGAGCACCACGAACGCGATTAGATACAAAGCGTTCTTGTCTCGCAACCGCACCCGGCACACGGTGCCGATCGCCAGTAACAACACAATGGGACTGGTCAGCAACAGATCGACCAAATAACGGTGCCATGGGCCGTCACCATTTTTGATGGCATAATCCAGCGTGTACGCCCGAGCGACCAAGAGGCGGTAGGCGTGGAGCAAAGTCTCCACTCCACCCGCCAGGAACAGTAGAATCACTCCTCCCAGCAACGGGCCGGCCACCGAAATCAGCAGCAAGCGTCGTGTCGCGACACCAAACCCCAACTTGTGATTGAGCCCGAGCAGTCCGGTTAGCGTCAGGTAAACGAAAAAAGCGTTCTCCTTGGTAAGCACCATCAGCGCGAGCGCGAAGCCGTATGCCAGTTGCCAAACCGCACTCTGAGGCGCGCGCAGGCATTCCCAAAGCGTCCATAGCGCCAGAACCGCCCAGAAGGCGAAAAACCCGTCGATCATCCCGTGTTGGGAAAGGTGAATCTCCACCGGGGCGCAACTCATCATTGCAACCACGCCCAGGCAGGCTGCCCGGCCAGCCAGCCGCCACATCCAAGCCGCGCTTAACCCAAGCGTCAAGATGCTAAAAAGGCAGGAAACAGCGCGGACGGAGGTCTCCGAACTCGCGCCGAACGCCTTGCTCCAAAGGTAGGAACAGAAGATGTACAGAAACCGCGTCGGCGGTAGGATCGCCGAAGGCAATGCCGTCTGCTCAACGATGTAGTGGTCCATGATGTCGGGGTAGGCAAGCACCCCAACTTGGCGGACCTCATCCACGTAGTACATGTAAAGTCCCTCGTCAAAACCTGTTTCCTGAAACCCGGTTGAAGGATAAATCCGCAGGGCGGCGCCCAGCAGGAGCAAGCCTGCCAGAGCGAGATGGAACCACCGGCTTGACAGGAAGGGGGAGGAACGAACCGCCATCACTTCGACTGGCATGGTCAAGGTTGGTTCGGGGTTGGGGATCGAGGTTACAATCATGGTGCGAACAGGAGGGCGTGTGGAAGTGCCGCGGCACGGCGGAAAGCCTGCTACGGAATGGTTTCGACCGCCAACGTTTGAATAATCGGCTGCAATGGACCCAGAATTGCGGCCGAACGTTCTATCTCGCCGCGCAATGGTTGGTATTCCGCCGCCCTGTCCGGGGCGAGTTGGATGGCAGTGTGAATAGAGGCGCGGGCACCTTCCCAGTCATAGAGGGCAAGGTGAACGCGCGCGAGCAGATAGTATGTTTTGGCATCCCCGGGGGCCAGCCTCAGGGCGTTGCCGAGCAGGGCGATGGCGGCTCTCCAGTGACCCTGTTGGATGGCAATGACGCTGAGGTTGTTCATGGCCCGCCGGTTTTGGGGGTCAAGCCGCAGGGTGCGGGCGTAGAAATTCCTCGCCTCCTGGGGATGTCCAATCGCCATTGACAAATTACCCATGGCAAACGCCGTTTCCGCGTTATTTGGATTGTGGACGTACACCCGTTCCAATTTTGCGCGCGCGCGCTCCAGATGATTACTCTCCAAGTCGGCGACCCCCGAGTTGTAGTCGTCCAAATAGAGCAACCCCGGGTCGGGCAAGGGCCGACTGACCAGCAAGGCCGCGCCGACCACGAGGAACGCGTAAACCGCCGCAAAAACCCACCGACAGGCGGCAGCCAGACGGCAGGCTTCCACCACTCCATAACTGCCGAGCAGCAGCAATCCCGGGACTGCGGCCAGCCGGTAACGTTCGGTGATGAAGACCGTCAGCAGCGAACTCATGTGCAACAACACGGCCGCGGCCACCCACCGTCCGCGGGAACGGCGGACGAACGCCAGCAGCAACCCCGGCAGACCCAAGGACGCCACGAAACCAAAGCCGGGTCCGGGTAGAAGCACCCCGTCTTCGCGCATGGGCCGGATTACCCCAAGGTCGTCGTACGGATAACCATTCCAGAAGTTTCTCAATTTCACGCCCAGCAGTCGGAGAAAATCGCGGGGGTGCGCGGCGACGTACTGATGAGCTTGCGTGGACCAGTAGGCGGACACCTCGTAACGGCGCAAGGGTCGACCGGCTATTTTTTCCGCAAACGTGATGGAATCCCTTAGCAACCCCTCCTGGTCGGAGCGCATACCGGCGGGCATCTTGGGGTAGCCGTTGGCCTCCGGATTGTTGCCGATCCAAAGATTGATGCCGCTGTGCGCGGAGAGCAGCACCGGCTCCCCCGCCACGTAGTAATTGTGGAGCCAGCAGGGGGAAGCCCCGAGGCCAATCCCACAGCAGAGCAGTGCGATTGCTACACCGCGCGACCGCCAGCCGGACGCTTGAACCGGGTCGGCGGCATGGTTCCAAGCATGTCGGAAAAACAACGCGGCGAGCAGAAAGCCCGTCAGGAAGAGGATGTTGGCTACCATCATCGCCTCAAATCCCATGAACAGGCCGAGCCACAGAAAGTCGCGTCCACGGGGCGGGGTGAACCGCTCCCGCAAGGTCCACCACACGACAAACCAAAAAGACGCCACGAAGTAAGTCGTGGGCATTAAAACAGTGGAATAGGCCTGCGCCGGCACGAAGAAAATCCATCCCAAGGCCGCCAGCCACCCAATCAGATTGACGCGGGTTTTGCCGATCGTGGATTTACCCGGTACTCCCTGGGAAACTTCAAAAGCCAGGGGGGCTATCTTTGAAATCAGCAAGGCGGTGCAGCTCTCGGCGATGACTTGCAGGAGCAGCGCGACGTACGGTTGGAAGCCGATCAAGGAGTACAACGCCGCGAGAAGATAGGCGTAGAGCGGCAGTCCGTAGAAGGCCTGGTGGTCCGTCCATTGACCACCGGCAATGCGCAACGCCCAATCATTGTAGAACTTCATGTCGCCATCCACCGGCAAAAAGTGCGACGTGTCGGCGGATCGAAAAAGAACCCAGAGGCGCAGCAGGCAGGCGGTGATGAACACCAGGGCTTCAGGCGGCGGGTGGGTGAACACCGCCCTTCCTCGGGTTTGAACCGGAGGGGTGGATGTGAGGTTCGCGATCATTGATCAACGTCCGACGCAGGATGTATGCCCCGCGGGTGGAAGTGCTGGTATTACAGAAATTCTATCTTTTTCTCACGCCGCAATTTTTATTCTCACATCTGATTAAACGGGCTCGTGTTGAAGGGTTCCACGATTTGCATTCCGGGTTGGATGAGGAGCAGGCGGAGTTTCCGCACTCTTTGCGAGTTGCGCCGCCCCGAGGGTGCCTGCCACAACCGCCTTTATTACGTTGCGGCCGGCGGCGGGAGCCTTCCTTCCATCTTAACAGTTAGCCGGAAGTTGAGGGGCGAAAGTTGCCCTTGGCTTTGCGCGTCGCGTCGACAGATCTATAACAGACCGGCTGCTCCTATGGACGGTCCGAGAACTCGCGCCAGACCAAAAATTACTCCTGCTCAAAACAAACCGCGCCGCTTGGCATCATCCCTGCTTTGTAGTTCACCAAGACCAGTCACCAAATGTGGTTGGTTTCACTGAACTAAAAATACATCCTAGATAACCAAACCATATATGTTGAATGCAACCCACAGCCGTCGCGGGGGTTTTACCCTCGTCGAAATCATGATCGTAGTCGCCATCATCGCTTTGCTTGCCGCTATCGCCGTGCCCGGCTTTCTGCGCGCCCGCAAGCGCTCGCAAGCAACCGCCATTCTCAACGATGCGCGCATCATTGACGGTGCCATTGACCAGTACGCCATCGAGAACAACAAAAAAGGCACTGATGCCTTGGCTGACAGCAAGCCGTTGGCGGGCTTCTTCAAGCCAACCAGCCGCCTTTACAATCTCGCGAAAGCAGGCACGGTGTTGACCGATATCCTTGGAGGTTCTTACACCTACTCGACCTTCGACAAGGGCATCAAGGTGGACACCGCCTCGGAAGCCAACTTCACGGACGTGATCGACAACGGCACGTCGTTCTGGGGTGCTTACTACCAGTAACATCATCCCGAGCTTCTAAGCTCGGCGTTTGTTCCAAACGCAACGCCCTTCCGGTTCACCCTGGAAGGGCGTTTGCTTTTTCTGGTGAGCCGCGCTCAATACCTGATTGTCTCGCGCGCGATAGTGTGTCCACGTCCCAACGATCCGCCGCCCCAACTTCTCCCGCGCGTCTTCTTCAACTTCCGCCGATATGCACGTGAAATCCCCGCCGGCCTCCAATTCGGAAAGCCTCTCTCCCTCCCAAAAACCAACGAACGGTGCCGCCGCGCCTTGGCTGAGGCGGGCTGTGGAGTTCGCGTCAGCCGCTTTGCGCAACCCTTTGATGGTGTTCCTTTGCCTCCTGGCCGTCGTTCTCGGAGCTTACCTCCCGACCCTCGACGCCCAATTTATCTGGGACGATAACGGCTTGGTTCGGGATAATCTACTGATCCGGAGTCCTTTGTTTGTCGTGGAGGCATTTCGGCGCAACTTGTTCGAGGGACAGTCCAACTTTTATCGTCCGACCCAGACTCTCACGTTCATCGCGGATTATTGGTTTTGGGGTAAACAAGCCTACGGCTATCATCTCACCAATATCCTGATCCACGCGCTCAACGGCTGCCTCCTTTATTTGTTGTTGCGTCGTTTGCTCCCAGCTTTGCTCGACGGCACCGCGCCGGGCGGCGAGGGTCGCTCCCGCGACCTGACCGATCCCATCGCGGCACTGCTGGCTTTTGTCTGGGCGCTGTATCCGGTGCATAGCGCGGCGGTGGCCTATGTGTCCGGGAGTGCGGATAGTCTCGCCATGCTCTTCTGCGTCACGGCGTGGCTGCTGTCCGAAAATTGTTTGCGCGCGCAAACGGCGTTGCGCCGCGCCGCGTGGGGCGCGGTCACCGCCATTAGTCTGCTCGCGGGGCTTTGCTCGAAGGAAATCGCGTTTGTCTGGCTGGCGCTGTTCACGGCCTATCTGCTTTTTTTCCGTCGCCGCGACGGGATCCGGTTTCAGCGCAAGGCAATGCTGACGGCCGGCGGTTTGCTGCTGGTTGGCGCCTACGTCCTGCTTCGGCACATCCCAACACCACCGCCGATCGCCCCGCCACCACAGGAGTTCTCGCGCGTTTTGATGTCACTGCGCGCACTTGGCGATTATGGCAGTTTGCTCCTGTTCCCCGGCAAACTTCTGATGGAAAGGCAAGTGTTCCCGGCCCCCAACGTAGCTCTCACCTTTGAGGACCGTGTGTTTTACGAGTCACTCACGGCGGGTGGAGTATTGCTGCTCGTCTTCTTTGGAATCGGGGTTGCCTGCCGGGGAAGCGGTCAACGCCTGAGAATTTTCGGGGTCTGCTGGTTCCTGGCCGGGTTTTTACCGGTTTCCAATTTGTTTGTGACCATCAACGCGAGTGTGGCCGAGCACTGGTTGTACCTGCCTAGCATCGGGTTCCTGCTGTTCGTCACCGGTTGCGCGTGGCAGTTGCCCACGAAAAAGCTGCGCGTTGCGGCAGTGACACTGGCAATTTCTGCCGCGGTCGCGTTCGGCGCGCGCACCTACCAGCGGTCTTTTGACTGGATGGACGAGCTGACTTTTTTCCGGCGGACCGTGGAGGCGGGCGGAGACGTGCCCCGTGCCCGCCTGGGCGTCGCCAACGCCTACAGCCACCAACGACAGGACGCGTCCGCCATTATTTTGTTGCGTCAAGTCGCGGCGGAGTACCCTAACAATCTCACCGCGCAAATCAACTTGGCCAACGCCCTCGCGAGACAGGGGAGGGTGGAGGAAGCGCGACCAATCCTGGAACGGGCGTTTCTTCAGGCGGGCAATTCCGAGCCGCACGTGCTGATGGTCATCCTGGGCAGTCTCGACGCGTTGGAAGCGGACCGGACCGGCTGGCCCGAGTTGCGGGAGGCGGCATTTACAAAGGCCCGGCATCATTTCCCCGATTATTGGGAACTGACACAGCGCGACATTCTCATCGCGGCGCAATCGGGTCGAAAATCCGACGCCTTGCGCGAAGCGGCGCGGTACGCGGGAACCCATTGGTGGCATTATCCCTCGTGGTATCTGCTCGGTTGTTTGTACTCCGGGGAAGGACGCCTGGAAGAGGCGCTCGCAGCCTTCAAGCAAGCGGGCCGTCTTGACGTTCACGACGCCGAGGCGTTCGCCGCTGCCGCCGCGGCTTGCGAGGATGCCGGTCGGAGCGCCGCCGCCGCGGGTTTTCAACAAGCGGCGGTTGAACGGCAGCCGGATAGTCCGCGGCAACGGGTTTTGCTTGCGCGGATGCTGGCGGCCGCCAACCGTCCCTCCGAGGCGGCCGCCCAATTAGCCATTGGGAACAAGCTGCTGTCCACGGGATCCGTGAACACTCCCTGACGGCGGAGCCGCCACGCCGAACCACGTCGGCTGACCGTCTTTGATTACGCGGGTTTTTTGCGGGGGAATAATTTTGCCGGCGCCAACCCACCCGGTGATGTCCCCCGCGCCGACTCGGGAAGTTGTTTGTTTCGGGCGTCCGTCGCTTTCAGCATCCATCCTGCTTTAAGAATCCTCTTGCCGGGTGGTCTTGTTCCAAACGCCATTATTATTCAATCATCGTTTTGGGCCGCGGTCGCCGGGTACTACCCATAAAATCCATCATCCTTATGAAATATCCAAATTCACCGCCGGGGGGCTGTCGCCGTCGGGCGTTCACCCTCGTCGAAATAATGATTGTTGTCGCTATCATCGCCCTGTTGGCGGCGGTGGCGGTGCCCGGCTTTCTACGGTCGCGCAAACGTGCCCAAGCCACCACGATCCGCACCGATCTGCGGTTGATCGACGAGGCAATGGATCAGTACGCGTTGGAAAACAACCGGGGAATCAACAGCCCCATTCCCGTGGCGGCCTGGAAGCTTTACATGAAACCGGGCACCCGTCTCTACACCACGGGCGTGGATTTGTTCGGCAACCCTTACGGCAATCAGCAACTGGGTATTCTGCCGCCGGTACCCAGCAGCAGCTACGACAGCCTGGTGGATGTGGCTGACGCTTCGTTTTGGGCACCCTACGTCAAAGGTCCTTAAAAAAATTTCGCTGGTGTTAGCGTTCCGGCCATTGCCGCGCGTTGTATCGTTCCACCCGCTCGGTGCGCAGCTTGATTAAGTCGGTCGAAGTCCCCGGTTGGTTGTTCGCCACCGATAGAGCCGTTTTGGCCAACGCCGCCGCCCGGGGCCAGTCGTTGACTGCGGCTTCGGCGGCGGCCAGCGCGTCGAGGCTGAGCGGATCTTGTCCCTGCGTGAGGTCCACCGCGTGACGCGCGAGGTCCAGGGCGTGCGCGGCCCTTTGCGGGGTGGGTTGGGGGTCTGCGAAACTGTAGAGCCAAGCCAGTTGCGCCAGGGTGGCGGTAGAGTCGGGTTTCGCGACCAGCGCCCTCTCGTACTCGGCGGCGGCCGCCTCCGCATCGCCATCCATTAAAAGCGAGTCGCCCAAATTAGTGTGCGCCAGGGCGTAGTTCGGTCGCAAGTCGAGACTCCGCCGGAGAACAGGCAACGCTTCTTTGCCCCGGCCCAGGCGGTTCAAGGCGAACCCCAGGTTGTTGAACAAGGCCGGATCATTGCAGTCGCCGCGTGCCGCCACCTGTTGCAACCACTTGCGCGCCTCTTCCCAATGATTGGATTCCAACTGCAGAATGCCCAGCTTGGTCATCAGCTTGGCGTCGTTCGGATCGAGTTGAAAACTCCGCCGGTAAGCGGCCTCGGCCTCGGCGCATTGGTGCAGTCGAAAATAGGCGTCTCCCAGCACCACAAGGGTGTTCGCCGTGGGTCGCGTGACCGCGAGGGAGTGCCGTGAAAGGCTCACGCCGTCGCGCCAGTATCCAACCTGGTGCTGGCCAAGCCCCGCGCAGAGCGCCAGGGCCGAAGCAATTCCCGCCGCCAGCATCCACCGCAAACGCGACAGGCGTTCCCACGCGTCGGCTCCACCCCAGCAGAGCGCGATGAAAATGCCAACGGACGGAAGATAGGTGTAACGATCGGCCATGGCTTGGCTGCCGACTTGCACCAAGCCAATCACGGGAACCAGGGTGCCCAAAAACCAGAGCCAGCCAACCAGCAGGTAAGGATGGGAGCGTCGGGAGCAGATCGCCCCGAGCGTGACGGCGGCCAGCGTCAATCCGCAAAAGAGAATAAGCGCAAGGGGGGGGTGGGGGGCATAAGGGTACTGGATGGCCAAATCCGCCGGCCAAAGCAACTCGCCGATGTAGGCCGAGTAAGCCACCAACGTGTTCTGCAGCCGCGCCACGAAGGGTAGATGCTCCAGTGAAACGGTGGCGCGCCCCCTTGTGTTGGGCGACAAAGGTAAGCACGCAGGACGTTGCGGCGAGCAATGCGAAAGGAGTCTTCTCGATTGCCAGGCGGATCAGGTCGCGCGGGTGCCGTACCCGGTCAAAGGGCCAGAAGTCCAGTAGAAGGAGCACGGGAGGAACGGACACCAGCATCGGTTTGGCGAGCAGCCCTAGCGCCAAGGCCAGCCACGCGCCCAGGTAGAAGACCGGTTGGCGGGTCTGCGCGTAACGAGTGTAAGAAAGCAAAACCAGGAAGAAGAACACTCCGCTCAGCACATCCTTGCGCTCGGTAACCCAGGCGACCGATTCCACGTGGGCAGGATGCACGCAAAACAACAGGGCCACCCCCGCGCTCGGCCACAAGCGGCGCGTTGCCAGCAGTAGCCATAGAAAAAGCAACACCGTTGACGTTTCGTGCAGCAGCAGGTTCGTCAGATGATACCCACCGGGGTTTAGACCAAACAGTTGGTAATCCGCCATGAGCGACAGCCAGGTCAACGGGTGCCAGTTGGCTCTTTCCATCGTGGTAAACGCCCACGCCAACCCCCGCGCGGAGAACCCAAAACCCAGCGACTGGTTGTCATAAACGTAACCCGGATCGTCGAGGGTGATGAAGTCGTACCCGGTCACGCGCCCGTACACTCCCCAGCCCGCCGCGAGGAGCAGGAATACAACGATTAGTTTTCCGGGGCGATCCCCCAGCACCGCGGGTAATCGTCCCGCAACCGGGAAAACGGCACCCGGGAGGGGAGTGGGCAAACAAGTTTCCGGGTTCAACGCCGTCCACCAAAGCTAAAACCGCGCCAGCTCATCCGATCCCATCGAGCCGGCGGCCACTTTTTTGCCAATACGCCGCGCCCAGCCAAATGCCCGCCCCGGCAAAGAGAAACCACATGCTTGCGTCCAGGATGGTGTCCACCCAAGCGGAAAGCCAACCGACCTCGCGCGGGTCGTAAAAGGCGAGTGGTCGCCGGGCGCCGCCGGCTAGCGCCGCCTCAACATGATACGGACCCGTTGGCGTTTTCACCAGCGAGCTTTGCCACTGGGCGCGCGACAAATCCTGCTGCAGAGGAATTATTTCGTCGGAACGCTCGTCAACAAGCACGACGCAGGATTTGTCGTCCAACATGCTCATCATCGGGAACCGCAGGTATGGGAAGTGCGAACCGCCGAGCGTCTGACTGCGGAAATGGACGGGCCGTCCGTCCAGCCGCGGAGCCAGCACCCACACCAACCCGCTCAGCAAGCCGCCTCCGTCCACCCTGCGGATGAAAGGGGAGGCCAGCGAAGATTCCAGAACAATGGGCGCGCGGGCCGCGGCCGGAAGGATCCGGCGAATTTCAACATCTTGAAGCAGGGCGACGAGCCGAACGGGATCCTCCGCGGCGGTTTCGGAAGAGTCTTTGCCGAGCAGGTATCCAGGGTCTGGTCGCGCGATAAAAGCGGCGATCGTCCGGTTTTCGCTTGAGGCGTCGGTCTGAAGAGCCGCCAGATCCCGCGCGATGTTGCGACTCGTCAGGCGGCACAAGCCGAAGCCGGCGACCGCGACCCAAACCACGAGCAGAACGACCGTCCGGACCAGGCGGCGACGGCTGCTTCCGGGGTCGCGCGCGCGCGCGGTTAACAACAACGCGCAGGAAAAATTCACCACTGTTCCCAAGCTCAGGAAGTCCGTGTAACGCGACACTTCCAAGCCTCTGTACTGATTTCGGGCGTACGCCAGCGCGGCGGCCTGGAGCAGGGTGAGCAAGCCGAGCGGGACCAGAAATTTCTCGGCGGGTCCAATCCGTCCGCCTGGTCGCAAAGTTTGGACCAGCAACCAAATAAAAGGCGCGAAAGCCAGCGGCGCGGCCCAGGCGGTGGGGTTGGGCCACCCCAGGAAGCCCACGAATTTTTCCGCGAAGGCCCCGGCGGACCGCGCCCAAAACCCGTTGGACTGCGGCACGCCGAGGTTCAGGCTCAACCCGCCGATGCCCAGCAGCAACGCCGTTCCCAGTTCAAGCCAAGTCTCCCGTCGCGGCTCATCCCGGCGCAGGAGCAGCCGCGCGCCGGCCCAAGCCGCGACGGCCAAAGCCGCGAACCCGCCCGTGGCCATCGCAAAAGACGCGCAGAAAGCGCCGGACACTCCCGTCCACCACCAGGCGGAACCCGGTTGGTGCGAGCCGAGTCCCCAAATTGCGACCACGGAGAACAGGAAATAAAAGTAATACTGCGAGCTGAACCCACCAATGAGGGTGTTCTCACTGGCAAACGGCAGGGCGAAGAGCAGCAACAGCCCAAAGAGGATGAAACCAGCGTCGGCGGGGGCAACGCGGCGGATCAGAATGGCGCCGAGCATCACCGCCACTAGCGCGTGGACGCCCGCCCCGGCGATGGATCCCACCTGCGAGTCCCACTGGCCGTTGAGTTGGAACAATCCCAGCACCAGCAACCGGGTCCAGACGATCCGGTGCTGTCCCCAGGGGGCGAAGAGGTCGGAGAGGTGAAGCTTTCCGTGAAGCCAGGGCTGCAGGAGCGTCCCGCCTTCGCCTTCCCATTGGTCAAAGATTGGCAACGAAGTTCCGCAAAACCTCAACAGCCAAAATTTCGCTCCCAAAATCAAGAGCAACAAGCCTAGCAATTGGCTCAGCAGATGCCAGTTCACGCGTGCGACGACGGGATTTAGATGCGGCGGTGCGATGGATGGTTTCAAGGATTTAGCAATATTTCCACTCGTTCCGAAGGACGCTTGGCAGGATATGAGATACCCTTTGATCCGACCACAATTCAGCGTGAACGCGCAAGTTTCCCCGCCGAAGGAACGGCCGGTCAAGGGGCGTCGGCGGTTTGAATCGGCATGCCTAGGCTCGGCTTCGCAAGTCCCCGCGCCAGAGCCGGTGTTCCAAGGGCGGCCAACCCAAGACGACGCCAGTAGATCGCCGTCAGCCAGATTCCAAGACCCGCGAAGAGCAAGCTCGCGTGGGAGTCGAGGCACGCCCCCGCGAGAGCGGAAAGGCGTCCCATCTCAAGGGGTTCCTGGAAGACCAGAGGTCTCAGAACGCCCGCCGCGAGCGCGGCCTCCAAATGATACGGGCCAATCGGTGCCTTCACCAACACCGGCCTCCTTTGGTATCGCCGGCTGTCTTGGACCAGCGGGGTTCTCTCGCCCGAGCCTTCATCAACCAAGGCCAGGCAAGCATCCCGTCCGAGCGCGCCCACCGTGGGGAAGAGTAAATAAGGCAGATGCGGGCCGGTCACCGGACGACTGCGGAACAGCACGGCGCGCGCGTCTTTGGCGGGTTCCAAGAACCAGAGGGTCTCACCCACGCCGCCGGGGGGGGATCCTTATGCGCCAGCGTCGAACCAAACACCCAGTCGATCACGACGGGTGGCGACACTTGGGCGGGCAAGATTCTTCGCATCAACGGGTCGCCCAGCACCGCGTAAACCGTTCGCCCGTCGCCACACATGAAATCTCTAGAGCCGGCGTGAACGAGAACCTGGAAATCCAAATCCGCCAGGTACGCCGCCACATGCCGGTTCTCGCTCTCATTGCTTGCTTTCAACATTGGCAGGTCCTGCGCCAGGTTGCGACGGGTAAACTGACTCAGCCCGTACCCTGCGGCAACCAGCCAAGCCAAGGCGAAAACACCTTGGAGGACTTGTCGGTTTGATCGGCCGCTATTCTTCGCGCGGTGTACGAACAGCGTCAGGCAGGCGAAATTCACCAACGCGCCAATACTTTGAAAATCCATGTAACGCGACACCTCCAAAGTGTGGTAGCCGGACCGGGCGTAGGCGATCGCCGCGAGCTGGGCAAGAGCGAAAAAGCCGAGGGGAATGATGAAGGCCTCGGCGGCTCCGCTGATCCACCGCCCGCGCGCGACCATCCACAACAACCCAAAGAAGGGTCCAAAAGCAAGTGCCGCTAACCAAAGTGTGGGGTTGGGCCAAGCCAATAAGCCGATGAATGTCCCCAGAAATTCCCCAACGGAGTGCGTTCTCAGCCCTTCGTACGGCTTGACGCCGATGTTCAGGCATAAACTTCCCAGTCCTAATACCAGTGCCACGACGAGCGTGAGCCAGTTGTCACGCGACCTCCCTTCCGGGCGAAACAACCGCAGCGAAATCGAGCAGGCCACCGCCAGCCCGGAGAAACTGCCTGTTCCGGCCGTGAACCAACCTAAGAAGACGCAAACACCCCCAACCCACCACCGAGGTGAACTTGGCGGATGTGAGCCGAGTCCCCAAATGCCCAAAACCGAGAACAACAAAAGGAAATAAAACTGGGATTGGAAACCACCCGACAAAGTGTTTTCGTTCGCGAAGGGAAGTGCGAAGAGGAGCAGTAAACAAATCAATATGGCATCCTTCCACCTGCGGTCCAGCCGTCGCAGCAAAATCGCTCCGAGTATTAGAGCGACCGTGCTATGAACCAGAGCGGCCGCGATCATTTCGACCTGTGTGTCCCACTGACCGTTGATTATAAACAAACTCAAGACCAGCAGGCGGGTCCAAACAATTCGATGTTGTACCCAGGGCGCGAACAGATCTTCCCAGCGCAATTGGCCGTGCAGCCACGGACGCAACAACAGGTTGCCTTCAGCATCCCATTGATCAAAGAAAGGCAGCGGGGTGCTGCACACCCGCATCAACCAGAATTTCGCCCCCAGGATCATGAGGAACATGCCTAGAAGCTTGGCATGAGAAAGTTGAAGCCAGGGGGCGGCCGCGCGCGCGGATTTCAGATGATTCATTGTGACCGTGGTGGCCGCACGAACGCTCGACGCCACGAGTCCACCCGAAAGCAGAAAATAGGCCACTTGCGGTAAACCGCATCCGCCGATCTTATCCCCTCACGCCTCCGACAACGCCCAAAACTTCTCCGCCGCCCCCGCCCAGCTCCGCGACTCCACCGCGCGCCGCGCCGCCGCTCCGATCCGCGCCCGCAACGCCGGGTCGCGCCCGAGCCGGATCACCGCCGCCGCCACGTCCTCGGCGTCCAACCCGCGCGTGATCAGCCCCGTGACCCCGTCCTCCACCAACTCCTGCGGCCCCTTCTGGTCCGACACGATGATCGGCAAACCGCTCGCCTGCGATTCAATCACCACGTTGCCGAACGTGTCTGAAATGCTCGGAAAAACGAACAGGTCCGCCGAGGCGTAGGCCCGCGCGAGTTCCTCCCCGGCGAGATAACCCGTGAAACACGCGTCCGGCAGCAACCGCTGCATGGTTTTAAGGTACACGCCGTCGCCCACGATGGCCGCCCGCACCGGCACGCCCGCCGCCCGCGCCCGGTCGTGCGCGGCGGCGAAAACGTCCAGGTTCTTCTCGATGGAAACCCGGCCCACGTAGAGCATGATCAACTCGCCCGGTTGCGCGCCGCGCCCGATCCAGTAATCCGCCGAACGCCGGCCCGGATGAAACAGGCTCGTGTCCAACCCGCGCGGCATGATCTTGATCTTGTCCCCGTCGATGCCCCGGTCCATCCAGCTCACGCGGTACTGCTCGGAGTTCACCAGCACCAAGTCGAGTTGCTGGTAGAACCAGTGCATGAACCGCCACGCCAGCGACTCCATGAAATGATCGTCGGTCAGGATTTGCACGTACTGCGGAAAATCCGTGTGGTAGATGCCGACCGTCCGCAGGTGCAGCATCTTGGCCGCCAGTAACGCCGTGATGCCGATGGGTCCGGGCGTGGAAATGATCAATTCGGTGAACCGTTCGCGCTGGATGTAGTCGATCATTTCCAGCATCGGCGGGAAAGTCAGCTTCTGCAGTTCGTACTCGGGAATCTCGAACTCGCCGATCGGCTCGAAATTTTTGAGCGGAATCCCATCGATCCGGATGTTGCGCCGCGAGGTGACCACCGTCAGGTCGTGCCCGGCGGCGACCGTCGCGGCGGTCATTTTCTGGATGGTCGTCGCCACGCCGGTGACGTCTTCCAGCGTGTCGGTGAACCAGGCGCGTTTCCGGTTCTGGAGAACCGGGGGCACCTCCCCGGCGAGATCGCGGCACAAGGCGCGCAGTTTCGGCCGGTCGGGCGACTGGCTGCGGAAGGAGTAGATATATGGACTCAGCAGCAGGCCGAGCGGGGTGATGGCGCTGAGGGCTTGGAGGCCCTCCATCATGTTGCCACCCGATAGCTGGAGCACGAACTTGGTGAAAAACCGGAACGCGAGTTGGTTCGCGAACAGGTTGGCGATCAGAAACGCGCGCCGCTCGGGTTCGGGCACCCCGGCCGTCTGTCGCGCGAGCGCTGCTTTCACGGCGGGTTGCGAGAAATAGGCCGAAAGCTCGCGCCACACCGAGGCGTTGCCGGGTTTGACCAGTTCAAAAATACTGCCGGTGAGGATGCCCTGCGCCAAAAAGTTCAGCTTCTCGGTGAAGCTGAACTCGGTCGGGTTCTCGCCCTCCATGAACCGGGCGAACATCTTCTCCGCGAGCATCGGCGTCTCGCGGCTGAAGTTTTTGAGGACCTTGTCCTTCGCGAAGGAATACGCCGTTTTATATAGACTGTGCGAAAACGCCAGCGGCGTGCCGCCCAGTCCGCGCATCGCCACTTCGCCGGCGTTGAGGCGGGTGAAAAATCCGGTGAGAGCGTCGCCATCGGGAAGGTCGCCGACTTCACCGGGCGTTTCGCTGTAAGCCTTGCCCGCGAAGAGGCTGCTGTGGTCGTCGCTCCCGGCAGTGAGAATTTTCCGCCACGGCTCGGGATGCGTCGGCGCGAGGCCGTGCCGGTTGGCCAGACGCTCCATCTTTTCGGGCGTCAGACTGTTCAGGAGGTGTTGCGCGACTTCGTTGAGCAGATGGTCCCGCAAACCGTTGAGTCCCTCGAAACATTTGAACAGCAGCAGGAGACGCTCAAAGTGATCGAGCGTCAGCTTCTGGTCCACGCTGTAAAGCGGGTGCGCGACCGAGTGCGGCAGATTCTGGGCGGCGAGGTAACTCTGAAGATCGAAGACCGACTCGCGCAGGGTGGAAATTTCCCGGTGCTGCGCCTCCGACAAGTTCCAAACGAGGAGGTGGACCTTGCAACGGTCGGCCGGGAAGTAGGTCGTTACCTCTTCACTGATGAAAACGCCGGGCAGATCGGCGATTTCCAGGCAGCCCTCGATCCGGTTGTGGTCGGTGAGGGTGACAAAGTCCATGCCTCCTTCGCGCAGACGCGTGTAAAGCTCCCCCGGCTGCGAGTAGCTGTCCGGGAAATCAAAGCGACGGAACAGCCAGTCGGCGGAGCGGTCGCTGAAGCGGGAATGGAGATGCAGGTCGGCCCTCATGGGAAGCAGCGAAGCTTTGCCTTCGATGGAACCCGTATAATACGCCGATCAGAAAAAAGAACGATGAGGAACCCTTTTCTTTTCCAGGGCTTGGTGTTCGGAATCGAGCGGTTGTTCCAAACGACGGGCTGTCACCCGCGCAACCCGTCCGGCGCCGCGCTCAAAAGTTCCGAAGGCAGGTGCAGACAACCAGCTAACCCAAAGAGCTTCGTTTACCCGTTTACTTTCACGGCAACTAAACGGGTAAACGAAGCTCGCGCCCGGTTCGTTTCTCGTTTCACTCGTCGCATCTTAAAGGTAATGTGAAACGTGAAAGGAACACTTGGGCGCGGCAAGCCGCCGAGGATTTATGTGCGGTCCGCCGAACTCGTCACAGGAGTTTTCCCGTGCGAAACAGGCGCGCTGCCGGGGCGGGCTCCGGCGGCTTCCGGCGGGGTCGGAGGAGTCGGGTGGGTCGCCGTGGCGCAGCCGATATTGGAAAGGATGATCGTAAGAGCCCCGGCTCCGACGAGGGTGAGATATGAGATGGATGATGTTTTCACGCAGACATTTCGCGCCGTTCACAGGCTTTGAGGGTACGGAAAAATCACTTTCACATTTTAAATGGTTGATTCCGAAGACCTCAGGCGACGACGTTTCGTTCTGGTCACGCCGGGTCGGCAACAGAGCCGCGACCAGCTTCCACTCCACGCGCGCACCCCGGCCTAACAGTTTGCACTCAAGGCGGTCCAGTGGCGCTGGGTTCGCGGGAGTTTGCCGAAGTTATCGCCTCTCGCGGTTGTAAGCAGCTACCCACGTGGTCTTAATTGAGTGCGAATTTCGCGTTCTGACCAAGGTGCGCGTTTTTCGACACTGGGCTGTCTGCCATCCCGCCGCCATCCATCTCATGTAAACTGCAAATCCATTGATTGCAGCGGCTTGCCGGTTCATTTTCGCGGGTTTCACCGCCCATGGCATCCGGGCTGCTAATGGCGTGTTGCACGTGACACCACCGTCCCGTCGCAATACCAAGCATCCAAAAAGAACAAAATTAATGTTTAAGCACTACACCCTATCCGCTTGCGCACTGGCCGCCGGTCTTCTCGCTTTTCCCACCCTGGGCAGATCAGGCGTAGAAGCGACCTCTTCCAAAGAAGCCAAAGCCGCCGTCGAAGCCCCGGTGGATCGCAGGATCACCGGAGACATCGGTTCAACCGTCATCTCCCAATACATCAGCCGCGGCTTGGTCTTGAACAACCAGGGTGCCATCAGTCAGGACTACGGGGATTTGTTTTTCGACCTGTACGATTCAAAAAACGGATTCATCAACAAGATCCAGTTGAACCTCAGCATCTGGGCCGATCTCGATCCGCATTCCACGCAAGCGGGCACGGTCGATGGATCCAGGCAGAACACGAACGTGCCTTACTGGTATGAGTTCGACTTCCTGCCGGGCTTTACCTTCACCTTCCTGCAATACTTCACGTTTTCCCCGAGTTACTACGTGTTCATCAGCCCCTCCAACGCGTTCCGCACCTTTCAGGGCTTGAACTTCAATTTCGGGTTCGACGACACCAAGTTCCTGGGCAAATTCGCCCTGCATCCCTCGTTCACCTACCTGCGCGAAATTGACAACAAGGCGGGCAACGGCAAGCATCCGGGCAACTACTTCGAGATTGGAGTTACCCCCTCCGTTCCCGTGGGTCCGACGACCGTCAGCTTCCCGGTGACGGCGGGCTTTGGGAGCGACAACTTTTACGCGCGAGATCACGGCTTCGGCTACGTGACGCCCGGCGTCCAGGTTGGCGTTCCCCTGAAGTTCATCCCGGCGGCCTATGGTTCATACAACGTCAGCGCGGCCTACAAGTTCTACTATCTCGGCAATGCCCTGAGCAATTTCAACGTGGGTGATCCCAAGGTGAACAATCCCCCCGCGAACCTGCCGGACGACAGCGTGCGTCACGCGACGCATTTTGAGAACGTTTATTCCGCGACGCTAACCGTCAATTTCTGATACGCGCCACCTACCCGTGACGTCCCGCAACGAGATGGGACGCCGCGGGTGTTCGGCCGTTCGTTCACCGTCAGTTCACCCGGGCAACAACAAATTTGTAATCATATCACTACCTCAATGACTTTTATTCGCAACCTTCTCAGCCTCAGTCTGGGTATGGCCGTGACCTGCGCCAGCGCGGCCGCGGCCACGGCCCCCGCCGAAAAAGACGCCACCCCCGTCAAGGTGGGCGTGCTGCACTCGCTCAGCGGCACGATGGCCATCTCCGAAACCTCCCTGCGCGACGTCCTGCTTTTCACGTTCGACGAGATCAACAAATCCGGCGGCGTGATCGGCAGAAAGATCGACCCGGTCGTCGTCGATGGCGCCTCGAACTGGCCGCTCTTCGCCGAGAAAGCCAAGCAACTGCTCGACCAGGACAAGGTGGCCGTCACCTTCGGTTGCTGGACGTCCGTCAGCCGCAAATCCGTGCTGCCGGTCTTTGAGGAAAAGAAGGGCCTCCTCTTCTACCCGGTGCAGTACGAGGGCGAGGAAATGTCACACGACATCTTCTACACCGCCGAGGCCGTCAACCAGCAGGCGACACCGGCGATCGACTACATGCTCGGCAAGGGGTTCAAGAAGTTCTACCTGCTCGGCAGCGACTACGTTTATCCGCAGACCACCAACCTCATCCTGCTGGAGTATCTCCAGAGCAAGGGCGTACCGCTGGAGAACATCGGCGGCGGGTTCAAGAAGGACGAGACCGGCGCGATCATCTCGGCGGGCAAGTACACGCCCTTCGGCCACACGGATTACCAGCAGATCGTCGCGGAGATCAAGCAGTTCGCCGCCGGCGGCAAGGCCTGCGTGATTAACACGCTCAACGGCGACACGAACGTGCCCTTCTTCAAGGAGTACGCCGCCGCCGGTTTGACCGCGGAAACCTGCCCGGTGGTATCGTTCTCCATCGCCGAGGACGAGTTCCGCGGCCTGCCCGCGAAACAGCTCGTTGGCCAGCTGGGTTGCTGGACGTACTTCGAGTCGATCAAATCGCCCGAGAACAAGAAGTTCATCGACGACTTCCAGAAGTGGCTCAAGACGACCACCGCGACGGGCATCGTCAAGGAAGGCCGCGTGGTGGATTCGCCGATGGTGCTGAGCTACGACGGTGTTTACCTGTGGAAGAAGGCGGTCGAGCAAGCGAAGTCGTTCGACGTGGAAAAGGTTCTCGCCGAGCTGGAAAAAGGTATCACGTTCGACGGACCGGGTGGCATCGTGAAGACCCAGAAGAACCATCATTTGACCAAGAACGTGTACATCGGGGAAACCAAAGCCGACGGGCAGTTCAAAATCCTCAAGGAGTACAAGGACGTGATTGGCGAACCGTTCCTGAAGGGCAAGTTCAAGGCGCCTGAAAAGAAGGCGGCCGAAGCGACTCCCTCGGCGCAAACTCGCTCGTTGACGGCGATGCTGGATTGATCCCATGAGCCGGGGTGATTAAAATTGGATGTGGGCGGGAGAGGAACGAAATTCCTTTCCCGCTTCTCCATTGTCGCAGGCGTCTCGCCCGCCTCTGGATCAGCCCCGGGAACGCGGGCGTCCCGCCCGCATCTGGACAGGGGCGACAGCCCCCAGGCGCGGGCATCCCGCCCGCAAAGGGTGGTCGCCCTGGAGTGGGTCCCGACCAGGGCAGATGCGGGCAGGATGCCCGCGCTCCCGGGGGCTGTCGCCCCGGTTAAACCTACGGTTGCGCCGCATCTTTCACTTTCTTCCATGACCACCCACCCACTCACCTTGCTGGCGCTGGCAACCTCCTGGCTTTGCCTCGCCCCGTTGTGGGTCGCCCGCGCGGAAACCCCGCGCGAAACCATCGCCCGCGCGATGGTCGCCACCGACACGGATGAGCAGTCCAAACTCGTCGCCAGCCTGAGCGGGGTGAACGACCCGGACATCCCGCGACTTTTCACGCTCTGGAAGGAAAACGGCGCGTTCATCGCCACCGCGCCCGCCGGCGGCTGGAAAGATCTCCCGGAAAGCACCCGCGCGGCGGTGACCTTGGGCGTGGACAAGGACGCCGACGGCAAGCAGCCGGCCTCCCTCGTGGCTTCGAACGCCCCGTTGCTTGACTTTCGGGCCGACCGGTCCGCCTGGCCGCCACCGATCTCGACCCCGCCGACACCGATTCCGATTTGCGCCAGGCCATTCGAACCGTCCTCGACCTGGGCGCGGTCAACGCGGCCTGACCCTGCCACGCGGCAGCGAGCCATCGAGGCGATCGGGCCTCGCGGGCGACCGCGTCAAGCTGCCCGCGCTCCAGGCCCGCGCGAAAGTGGAACACGATCCCGCACGTGCAGCGTTCCC
This sequence comes from uncultured bacterium, assembly GCA_963795895.1. Lineage (GTDB taxonomy): Bacteria > Verrucomicrobiota > Verrucomicrobiia > Chthoniobacterales > SZAS-18 > CAWCJJ01. The sequence goes on along the minus strand of CAWCJJ010000024.1, from coordinate 74,292 downwards.
TCCGTCTTTCCATGGCCGCGCTCGACCTGAAAAGCGACGACCCCAACGAGCAGATCGCCGCCGCCCGCACGCTCGGCGTCCATGGGCGCGATTCCCGCGCGTGACGTTCTCGAAGTCTCGCCCGCGAAAGCCTCCCGGACTCAGCCCGCCGTCGCCGCCGCGGCAACCCGGGCGGTCGCGGCGATCGACACGCACATCGCCTGGGTCAACTTCTATGGCACGCTTTTTCGCGGACTCTCCACGAGTTCCGTGCTGCTGGTGGTCGCCGTCGGCCTCGCGATCACGTTCGGAGTGATGGGCGTGATCAACATGGCGCACGGCGAGTTGATCGTCGTCGGCGCCTACACCACCTATATCACCCAAAACCTCTTCGGCCCCGGCATGGAACTGTCACCGTTTGGATTCAGCCTCCGCCTGCCGGGCCTGCACGCGGGCGGCTGGTTCTACCAGACCTACTTCCTCGTGGCGCTCCCGCTTGAGCTTCCTCACCGCCGCCGCGGGTGGGACTGGTCCTCGAGCGTTGCGTCATCCGGTTTTTGTACCGCCGCCCGCTGGAAAGTCTGCTCGCGACCTGGGGCGTCTCGCTGGTTCTGCAGCAACTTTTCCGCATGGTCTTCGGCGCGAACAACGTGCAGGTCTATAGCCCCGCCTGGCTGAGCGGCAACTGGACGGTGTTCGACGTAAGCCTCGGCTGGAACCGCGTCTTCGTGATCCTGTTCGCCGTGGCGATCATCGCCGGAACGTGGGCTTTGCTGAACAAAACACCGTTGGGCCTGCTAATCCGCGCCGTGACCCAAAACCGGTCCATGGCGGCGTGCATGGGCGTGCGGACGGAGCGGGTAAACATGCTGACCTTCGCCTTCGGCAGCGGACTGGCGGGCCTGGCCGGGCGCGTTTCTCTCGCAGATCGGCAACGTCGGTCCGTCGTTGGGCCAGAAGCTACATCGTGGACAGTTTCATGACCGTGGTTGTGGGCGGTGTGGGCAGCCTTTTCGGCACGGTCGTCAGCGCGCTGGGCATCGGCGTCACCGACCAGGGATTGCAGCAAATCCTGGGCAACCCGGTGCTGGGGAAGATCCTCGTGCTCGGCGCGATCATCCTGTTCCTGCAATGGCGGCCGGCGGGCCTGTTCGTCACCCGCAGCCGCAGCCTCGAAAGCTGACTCCTGCCATGCGACGCACCGTTCTCCCGTCTTGAACTCGGCGTCTTCGCCGCCGTCGCGCTGCTGCTGGTCGTCGTGCTGCCGGCGCTCAACGCGGCGGGCGCGGTGAGCGATTTTTCACCATCAATCTCTGGGGCAAATATCTTGTCCTATGCCGTGCTGGCAATCTCGGTGGACTTGCTTTGGGGCTACACCGGGTTGCTCGTCGCTCGGGCAGGCGCTGTTCTTCAGCCTGGGCGGCTACATGCTCGGGATGCACCTCATGCTCATGATCGGCAAGCTCGGCCAGTACCAGAGCGACCTGCCGGACTTCATGGTGTTTCTGGGGCACCATTTCCTGCCGTGGTTCTGGCGTCCGTTCGCGTCGTTTGGCTTCGCCGCGCTGGCCGTGGTCGTCGTGCCGGGATTGCTCGCGCTGGTGTTCGGCTTCCTGGCGTTCCGCAGCCGGATCAAAGGCGTGTACTTCTCGATCCTGACGCAGGCGCTGACCTACGCGGGCGTCGCTGATGTTTTTCCGCAACGACATCGTCATGGGCGGCAACAACGGCTTCACCGACTTCAAGTTCACTGCTCGGCCAGGATTTGCACACGCCCCGCGCGCAACGCGGGTTGTTCATCGCCACCGCCGTCCTCCTGGTGGTCGTTTACGCGGGCTGCCGCTGGCTGACGCTAACGAAGTTTGGCCTCGTGCAGCGCGCGGTGCGCGACAGCGAAACCCGCGTGCTCTTCAGCGGGTACGCCGCCGCCAACTACAAGCTGTTCGTCTTCGTGCTCGCTGCGGTGATCGCCAGTGTCGGCGGCGCGCTCTACGTGCCGCAGGTCGGCATCATCAACCCGAGCGAGATGACGACAGACAAATCGCTGGAGGCCGTTGTCTGGTGTGCCGTCGGCGGGCGCGGCACCCTTGTACGGACCCGATGCTGGGAGCCATCGGCGTCAACGCGCTCAAGAGCTGGGCGACGCGCGCCTATCCGGATTCGTGGCTGCTGATCCTGGGCGGCATGTTCATCCTGGCGGTGCTGTTTTTGCCCCAGGGCCTTGCGGGCGTGCCAAAACTTGTCAAGCAATGGCTGGAACGACGCCGCCACGCGACCGAACCGGGCGGCGAACCCGGGGCGGTGCCCTCTCAACGGTTGGCGGTGGCCGTCCCGCCTGGGCCCGCGCAAGCGGTGTCCGTCCCGTTGCCCGTGTCCCGGGAATAGCGTTTTCCCACCCTCGTCCCATGTCACGCAAGCCACTGCTGCTCGCCGCCGAAGGCGTCAACAAAAGCTTCGCCGGCTTCCACGCCATCCGGGATTTGAACTTCTACATGGAGAAGGGCGAGCTTCGGACGGTCATCGGCCCAAACGGCGCGGGCAAGACGACGTTTCTGGACCTCATCACGGGCCGGACCAAGCCCGATACCGGAACCATCTTCTGGATGGACCAAACCGAACTAACCCGGCTGAACGAGTACGAGATTTTCCGTCTCGGGATCGGGCGCAAGTTCCAGACGCCCACCGTGTACTCCGACCATTCGGTGTACGAGAACCTGTTGCTCAGCCTCGAGGGTCCGCGCGGCGTGTGGGCGAATATTTTCCATCGCACAACCTCCGCGCAACGCGAACGCATCTTCGAGATCCTGCGTGTAATCAAGCTTGAATCGCGTGCCGACGTGAAGGCGGGATCGCTCGCGCACGGGCAAAAGCAGTGGCTGGAGATCGGGATGCTGCTGGCGCAGAACGCCAAGTTGTTGCTCGTCGATGAACCCGCCGCCGGTATGACGGATGAGGAAACCGTCCGCACCGGCGAACTGCTGCTGAGTCTCGCGGGGGAGCATTCGATTATCGTCATCGAGCACGACATGACCTTTGTGCGCCAGATTTCCCAGGGACGGAAGGTCACCGTGCTGCACCAGGGCGGCATTCTGTGCGAGGGACCGGTTGAAGAAGTGCAAAACAACGAGCGGGTCATCGAAGTGTATCTCGGGCGCAAGAAGGCGCACCATTGAAGGCGGAAGGGCGGAGGATTATTGGTTATTAGTTATTGGGGCGTAGAGGGGAAGGGCGAAGGCAAACTGAACATTGACCCACGAACGAAAGCGCTTCTTTCCAATGATCGTCATCGCGAGTAACCGAACCTCCACCTAACGCCGCTTCGTCCTTCGTCATTCGTCATTCTCCTTTATGGACAAACCCATCAAACCGATGCTGACGGTCCACGCGCTGGAAGCGGCCATCGGCGGCAGCCGCATCCTGCGCGGGGTCAACTTCGAGGTCGCCCGCAACGCCGTGTTCTGCCTCATGGGCCGCAACGGCGTGGGCAAGACCAGCACGCTGCGCTCCGTGGTCGGACTTGCTCAAGACGGGCGCGGGCAAGGTGACGCTTGGACGGCGAGGACATCACCCGTCTTTCGCCGGAGGCGCGGGCGCGCCTGGGCATCGGCTACGTGCCGCAGGGACGCGAGATCTTCCCGCACCTCACCGTGGAGGAAAACCTGCGCATCGGCTGCGTGGCGCGCGGCATGAAAGCGGACGACCGGCTGGAGCGGGTGTACTCGCTTGTTCCCGATCCTCAAGGAGTTTCTGCCACGCAAGGGCGGCATGCTTTCCGGCGGGCAGCAGCAGCAACTCGCCATCGGCCGCGCGCTGCTAACCGAGCCGAAGCTTCTGATTCTCGACGAGCCCACCGAGGGCATCCAGCCGAACATCATCGACCAGATCGGCGAGGCGATCAAAATGCTGCGGGCGAGGGCGGGATGAGTATCCTGCTCGTGGAGCAGTACCTGGATTTCTGCAAGGAACTGGCGGACGATTTTGCCATCCTGGACCGGGGCGCCGTGGTGGCGGGCGGTCCGGTGGCGGACCTGACCGAAGACATGGTGCGGATGCATTTGGCGGTGTGACCCCCCCATTCATGTCCCGGTGTGACCGGCCCTTCCCGGCCACCCCCTGGGTGGGAGGGTAAGAAGAAGAGACTGGCTCAAGTCGCGCCCCGCAAAGCCGGCAGGGTGTCACCGCCGCGCCACGTTCCCTTAAGCAACACCTCCTTGGGGTGTTCGGACAGACCGAAACGGTTGGCGTTCAGCTTTTCCACCACCAGATCGAACGCGGCCGCCCCGACTTCGGACAGGTTGCCATCGATCCCGGCGGTTCCTTTCATTTCCCGTGCGGTTCGGTAAAGGTACGCCAGGCCGATGTCGTCGGGAACCCGCAACCCAAGCCTCGTTAGCAGGGGCCGCACCTGGACCTTGTAAACCAGCAGGGCGTCCGGCCGGTTGGCCGCCAGCCACGCGCCAAACTCGCCCGGATCGATCGGACCCGACGGCACGAACAACTCGCAGCGATCCCCCTTCGGCAATCGCCGCTGCCAGTCGAGGAACGCTCCCGACCAGAGGTTGTTGGAGATGGAGTTGTTCAGTTCCGGGACGATCAACGCGGGTCGCCGGTAACCCAAATCGCGCATCTCCCGCAAGGCGAGTTGCACGTTGAAAAACCCGTGGAAATTCGCGCGGTCCACCGGGGCCGACCGGAAGTACGCGCTCAATCCGGCGACCGCGAAGCCCCGGGTGTTGAACGGCACCGGATGATCGCCTTCCCGGGAAAAACCGAGCAGTACCCCGACGATGCCACGCGCGCGCAAGGTCGATTCCAACCGGGCGGCGTCCCCGCGGTAATCCGCAAGCGGGAATACTTCCACGCGGAAGCCGAGTTGGTTCGCGCGCCGGAGAATGCCCTCGTATTCCCATCGGCACACGTCTTTCGCGCGCCAATCCTCGCGGCCATAGTTGGTGACCAGCGCGACGACGTTCGCCTCGCCTTTTCGGTCGCCGTAGTGGCGGTTGGCCATCAGTGCGCTCACCAGCGGGTTTGGTTGGTAACCCAGCTGATCGGCCAGCGCCCGCACCTTGGCGGTGAGAGGCGCGCTGATCCGGGGATCGCCGCGCAGTGCCCGGGAAACACTGGAGGGAGCAACTCCCAGTTGACCGGCGATTTCACGCATTCTCACCGGTTGGGTCTGGCTCATGAGAAAACGTGGGACTATTATCGATCTCCCAATCCGGTGCGGCCATCATCCCACCAACTGCCGGTCATGCCGGTGCTCGTTTCGCCCGGTCTCCCCGACCGGCTGCCGCGATTGGATGTATTCCGCCAGATACCGCGCGTCCTCCGCCACGCCGCAGAACCGTCCCGACCCCCACGTGTGCTGCCACGGCAACCCGAGAAAGTACACCCCCGGCACCGCCGTCACGCCCCGCCCGTGGTTGGGATAACCGCGTCCGTTGAACACCGGCACGTCCAGCCAGCGGTAGTCCGACTTGAACCCGGTACACCAGATCACCGCCTTGATGCCGGCCACCACGTAATCCATTTCCAACGCCTGGTGCTGCGGGTGCCAAAGGGGCTGGTAACGCGCCTCCCCGGGCGCGTTGATGCCATTCGCTTCGATGTGCCTGTCGATTTGGTTCTTGATGTTTTCGGCCACCTCGTCCGCGCGGTCGAGGTTCGCCCCGAGGTCGTCGGCGAAACTCAGGACCGTGCCTTTCAAATCCAACAACCGGCCGTGGAGCCGCATGCCCTCCAAGGCGAACCGGCGCAGGTCGATGTCCCGCCCGCCGTCCCGCCCCGTGACGTAATGGTTCGTTTTATCCCGCTGCTGGTTAACGCTCGCGTGCTCCTGCACCGGCTTGGTGTAGTGGCCCATCGCGTCAAGCCACGCGACGACATCGCGTCCCCGGTAGCGGCGCGCGGTGCGGGGCGCGCCGCCGACGCTGAGATGCACCCGGCGGCCCGCGAGGTGCAAATCCTCGGCGATCTGGCAGCCGGACTGTCCCGTGCCGACTACCAGAACTTCCCCCGGCGGCAGTTGGTCCGGACTTTTGTAATGCGACGAATGAATCTGGACCACGCCCGGGTCCATGCGCTCCGCCAGTCGCGGAATCGTCCCCGTGTGGTAACCGCCCGTGGCCACCACAATCTCGTCGGCGGTGTAGTTGCCGTGGGCCGTCGTCACCTCGAAAACGCCCGAACCCGCCTGGCGGACTTCGCTGACCGACACACCCTCCAGCACCGGCGGATCGAAGGAACGCGCGTAGGCTTCAAGGTACGCGACAATCTCGTCCCGGAGCATGAACCCGTCCGGGTCGTCGCCCGCGTAAGGAAAGCCGGGCAAGGCGCATTGCCAGTTGGGCGTGACGAGGCAAAAGGTGTCCCAACGCTGGGTACGCCACATGTGTCCGCAGTGGTTTTTCTCAAAGACGAGGTGGTCGATGCCACGCTCCTTGAGGCAGTAACTCATGGAGAGTCCGGCCTGCCCCCCGCCGATGACGATCACCGTGTGGTGCGTGCCGCTTTCGTATGATGGATTCATCGGATGTTAGGTTGGGCGGGTGACGCCGGTTACCGGATGCTGACGATTCGCACCACGCCGTCGTCGGCGTGGCGGCGGGAAAATGACACGATGGCGGCAAGCTGCGACGCGGCGCCCGAACAGCCCATGCCGTACTTCGCGCGAACCCGTTCGGAGGCGATGGTGAGCGCCTCGCGGCTGCGCCGGACGAACTCCGCCATCGGCAGTTCCTCGCCCGCCTTGAAGTAGTCGCGCACGACCGTGGAGGGCGAGTAGCACTCGTGGACCACCCCGTCGGGTAGTTGGACGCTGAAAAGGGTTTCCGGCATGGGCTGAGCGGGGAATTTCTAGAATAGGGCCGACGCCGCGGACGACTGCTCGAAGGTCGAAAGGGTGGAGCAGGCGGCGCACTTGGCGCAGCCGGCCTTCACGGTGGCGCTTGTCATGCCAGCTTCCGTTAACCAGGCGCCGAGCGGTTGCAGGACGGCCCGCATGAAACCGGCGGAAGGCGGCGCGCAATCCGCCAGGGCCGTCCCGCCCACCGGCACGAACGGCACCACGAACGGGTACACGCCAAGGCCGATGAGTTGGCGCGAGGCTTCCAGGAGGTCTTCCACCGTGTCGCCCAGTCCGGCGAGCAGATAAGTGCTGACCTGCCCGCGTCCGAACACCGCGACCGCCGCGGCGAAAGCCTCCAGGTAAAACGTCCGGGGCACCTCCGCCTTGCCGGGCATGATCCGGGCGCGCACTTGCTCGTCCCACGCCTCCAGGTGCATCCCCAGCGTATCCAAGCCGGCGGCGCGCAGACGCGGGAACCAGCCAAAGTCCGCCGGCGGCTCGCACTGCCCCTGGATCGGCAAACCCGTCCGGCGCTTGATCGCCTCGGCGGATTCCGCCAGCACGGCGGCCCCGCGATCGTCGGTCGCCGGCGTGCCGGTGGTCATCACAACGTTGCCAACGTTGTCGAGATCGCGCGCGGCGGCGGCCACCTCGGCGAGTTGCGCGGGCGTCTTGCGCGCGATGGTGCGGCCCGCCCGCAACGACTCGCCGATGGCGCAGAACTGGCACTTCGTCTCGCGGTTGCCGTACCGGACGCAGGTCTGTAGAATCGTGGTCGCCAGGGTGTCGCGCGAATGCAGTTGCGCCACCTTCCAGTATGGCACGCCGTCCGCAGTCGTCAGACCGTAGAAGCGGGGTGGCGCGGGGAAGGAAATCTCGCAGAGGGCGCCGCCCTCCTCCCCGTTTTCCAGAAACGAGACGCCATGATCATCCGGCGCGGTGGCGAGATAGGGCGAGCGGCCCGCGCCACTCGTGTGGACCGGCACCATGATCGTCGTGCCCAGGACCGTGACGGCCTTGTGGTCGGTCGGTCCCGCGCCGCCGACGCGGCTGGACGCGCCCACGGAACTGTCGCCCAGGCGCAGGCCGCGGGTTTGCAGTTCAGAGAGCAGGAACTGCTTGCGCGTTAGGAGCGCCGTTTGAAACTCGGGCGGGGTGGCCGTCATGGCTGTCGTGGTTCGGGAAGTCAAAGTCCGGTTGATCGTTGGCAAGGGGGTGCGCCCCGCCGCCGGACCCGTGGTCGGAGACCTGGACGCGCGGGGTGCGGTCGATGTGGAGCGAGAAAATGTCGGGCCGCGAGTAATGACCCACGGAATCCAGCATGCGTTTGCGCTTGGTGAGAAGCGCGGGGTCCAGTTCGGCGATGGCCATTCCCTCGCCGCTGGTCACGGGCGCGCAAAGGGGCACGCCCTCGGGCGAGATGATCGCGGTGTAGCAACCTCCGCCCAGCACCTTGCGCATCTTCTCGTCCGGGGTGATGGAGTCAACCTGCTCCGGGGTCAGCCAACCGGTGGCATTGACCACAAAGCAGCCGCTTTCCAGGGCGTGGTGACGGATGGTCACCTCAATCTGGTCGGCGAAAATCTGACCTACCATCGAGCCCGGAAACTGCGCGCAGTGGATCTCTTCGCGCTCCGCCATCAGGGCGAACCGCGCCAGCGGATTGTAGTGTTCCCAGCAGGCCAGCGCGCCGATTCGGCCCACGGCGGTTTCCACCGCGCGAAAGCCGCTCCCGTCCCCCTGGCCCCAAATCATCCGCTCATGGTAGGAGGGCGTGATCTTGCGCCGCCTGAGGACGAGTGATCCGTCCGCGTCGAAGATCAACTGGGTGTTGTACAAGCTGCCGCCGTCGCGTTCGTTGACGCCAACGACCAGCACGGTCTGATACCGCCGCGCCGCCTCGGACAGGCGGCGGGTGACGGGTCCGGGAACTTCCACCGCCTGCTCGTACAACCGCAGGTGTTCCTTGCCGGCGGAGACCGGCGGGACCACGAAGGAGAAGTAGGGATAGTAGGGTAGAAACGTTTCCGGGAACACGACCAGACTCGCGCCCGCGGCGGCGGCGCGGGCCACCGCCGCGCACACGCGGTCCGTCGTGCCCTCACAACTCGTTAGGTCCGGCGCGATCTGGACGGCCGCGGCTTTGATCCGCTTCATAAACGGGGATTTGAGAAGCTGGCCAAGCTTTAGACCGTCCAGGAATCGATGATCACGGCGTTCGCCTTCTTGTGCATCAGGATCACGTCGAGCACGTCGAGCGGGTTGATCGGAATGATGCCCGGCAGGAACGCCTTTTCCGTCTGGCCGTAGAGCGCCTGGGTGGAGAACCGGCAACCATAGATTTTGCCGCCCTCCTCCATGAATTTCGACATACGCTGGTTGACGTAGAGGTGACCGGGAAAGGCTTCGTCGCCGAGCGTGGGAAAGCCTTTCTGGAAACCCAGGGTCACGCCGGGGCCGTAGAGGAGGATGCTGGTCTCGTAGCCCTTGCGCAGCAAACGCGTCGCGGAGAGGGTGTTGACGAGGCCGATGGATCCCTCGAAGGCGATGGTGTGAAAAGTGATGAGCGCCTTCTCACCCGGGTCGGCCTTGACGTCGGGAAACACTTTTTCTTCGTAATCAACCAGGAAATCCCCGGGCTTGTTCATTTCACGTTGGACGGCGGGCATAGATGAATGGTGCTGAATGTTTTACGGCGTCGCGCGGGTGAATGTTAGTTACGTGGCGACGAACCCAACCATAAGCAAGCGACGCACCCGCGAGCCGGACGGGGGAGAGTTAGCCGAGCTTATGCGCGCACATCGTTGCGCACGGGGAGTTTGTCCGGTGGGCGAGGGCGGTCCGGCGCGGGTGGGGTGCCCTCCCCGGCATCCATTCGAGCAAATACAAACAGAGCCGCTGTCTTGATTCGACCACGGAAGATTATTTTCCGCACCGCGCTTGGCCGCGATTCGTTAGAAGGGCGCTTCAACGGCGCGGAACCTTGGGCGCGCGCGCTCTGAAAACGCGGCGGGCCACCCCGTGGCCCAGCACCAGGGAGGGGTCCTCCGTAATGCGCCCAACGGGCGCGCAGGCGATTCCGCTCCCGGTGAAAAGTTCGACCACCGTCCCGGCATCCCGGGGCGGCACACTCAGCAAATACCCAAAGCTGGGAAAGGCGGTGAGCCAGCGCCGCGGTTCCACTGCCGCCGGACGCGGCAACAAATCCAAGCGCAGTTCCGCTCCCACCCGCGAGCATTCCAGCAGCATTGCCAGCGTGCCGACGACCCCCCCGTTGCTGATGTCCTTGCCAGCCACCCGCGCGCACCGTTTCGCGAGTTTCGGCAGCAGCGCCAGATCGGCGCGCAGGCGTTCCGGCGGGGCGTCCGTGCTGGCGTTCCAAAAAGGGTTGCCGCCCCGGAAACCGCCCCTCAAATCCACGGCCATCAACAGATCGTCGCCCGGGCGCGCGTCGAAGCTGGTGATCAGCCGTTGCGCGCGTCCCAGGACGGCGGCGGCCAGGCAGGGCGCGCTTCCCGGCGGCGAGAGCGTGGTGTGGCCGCCGACGATTGGCACCCCGTACGCCCGGGACGCGGCCGCCATCCCTTCCCAGATCGCCGCCGCGGGTCCCGCTTCGGGAGTCCAGAGCACGTCCACCACCGCGAGCGGCCAGCCGCCCATCGAGGCCACGTCGCTCAGGTTGACCATGACCGCCGAATACCCCGCGAACCACGGGTCGCCGGCGACAAACTCCGGCAACATTCCCTCGGCCGCGAAGAGTAGAAAGCCGTCCCCGTCGGGGATCGCCGCGCAGTCGTCGCCGACCTTCACTCCGCCCGCCAGCAAGCGCGCGGGTTCGTACGCGCGGCCGATGTCGATCTTCGCGCGCACGCTGGCGCTCTGGTCGAGAAACGACGCGATCTCGGCGAGGATGTGGTCGTCGTCAGCCGCCGTCACCATGGTGGCGGTTCCTAAAAGACGCGTGTGGCAGGCCGGTAGTATCCCAGGTCCGCGCGCATGTGGACGTGAGGCAGGCCGTGCAGCGTCATCTCTGAAAGCGGTTCCCAGTGCAGTCGTTGGAAGAAGCGGGCGTTCTGGCTTTGCACCGTCGCCAGGAACTCATGGCAGCCCAAGGCGTGCGCGGTGGACACGGCCTTGAAGATCAACCCCGCGCCCAGCGCGCCGAAGCCCCGGTAAACCGGTTGCAGATTGCGCGTCGCCACGCTCGGACTCAGGCGTTTGACGCTCCGAAAATCGACCGCCACCCCAAGACGGCTGCCGTACCAAACGCCGGGGCTGCGCTCGTCGATGCGAACCACGCCGACGATGGCGTCCTCCATTCCGGCGACCAGGGTTTCGCACACGATCGGGATGGCGCCGTCGTCGATCACGTCCAAATCCGTGTCGGCGAACACCCCTTGCTCCTCGCAAAAGATCGCCCGGCGCAGACGCCGGTAGCCGTCCAGTTCGGAAGTGGTCTCGGCGATTTTGAACAGGAAATCCTGGGGCGCGAACGGTGGGAAATCTTCAAAGATCATGCGTCGTGGTGGCGTGCGCGGCCAACACGTCCGCGCTGGCAGACGCCTTCAGCATGGCATGTGCCAGCGCAAAGCTCCACTGCGCGATCTCGCCATCAGCCGGGTGCAATTGAAAGTGCGGGGCGGTTTGCACCCTTTGGATGTAAAGTCCCGGACTTCCGCAACCCGACACGTCGCGGGAAATTCGACCGGTAACCCTGACACTACCGGATTTTTGGGAGTAATGGAACCGTGAACCCGTTTAAGGAGCGCAGGCCGCGGCATCGGCTGGGTGAGGGATACATGGTGGCGCGCATCTTGGGGTCCGCTCAGGAAACGGAAAAAATTGTACGCCAAGGGTGGACGGTCATGATGGTGGGAGCCGGCGGCTTAACGCGCTTTATCTTCCGTTTTCTGAGAGAACCCTTTTCAAACGGTACAGCGCTGAACGGGACACGCCTAGCGCGCGGCAAATGTCCGCCATGCTGCCGTCGCGGTCGGCCAGGAGGGCCGCGGCCATCGCCGCCCGCTTTCTTGTCCAGGCTGCGCGGTCGCCCGCCCGTTCTGCCCCGCGCCTTGGCGCTGGACAGCCCGGCTTTCGTCCGCTCGCGGATCAACTCGCGCTCGAACTCGGCCAGCGCGCCGAACAGATGGAACCCCACCTTGCCGCCCGGCGTAGTCGTGTCGATCTGCTCGCGCAGGCTGCGAAAGCCCTGGTGCGTCTTTGCCAAGTGGCCGACGGTTTCTATCAGGTGGCCGAGCGAGCGGCTCAGCCGGTCCAGCGGTCACACAACCAGCGTGTCGCCTTTGCGCAGATGGTCCAGAGCCTCGGCCAAGCCGGGACGCGCGGTTTTAGATCCGCTGGCCACATCGGTAAAAACGCGCTCGCACCCGGCGGCGCGTAGGTCGTCCTCCTGGGAGTCGAGAGTCTGGTCCGTAGTGGAAACCCGCGCGTAGCCGATGAGCATGGCCCGACCGTCGCAAAACGTCACCGGCGCGCGCAAGATACAGGACGCTGTTTCTGGGATGAATTTTGAAGCAGATTTTGAACGCAAGAGGGAGAAAAACCCTCCCCCGCCTCCTTGTGTCAAAAACGGTCGTTTTTGGGATGGGGGCTTTTCGCATTTATGACGACGCCTTGCCTTGCATCGTTGGAATGCCTATTAGCTGTTGGGCTCCATGAATTACCCGCTCCTATTCACGGCTGCGTTCCTGTGTGTTGCGGGTTGCACCTCAGTCTCTCCTACCGCGCCCGGTGGACTCACCGCTGACTCTGCGGCGGATGGCTCGCCCTCGCCGGTTTCCCGTGCCCAAGCTTTTGCTATTGCCATGCCGCTCGTTCGTGACCGCGAGCACTGGCGCGACGAGAAGATTGTTCCCTACCATCTCACGCACAACATTTCCTACGGCGCGCGCCGCATCAACAAGGGGGCTTGGAGAGTCATCGCCCATAGCGCCCTCAGAGAGAACAGACCGGACGGCGGCGGAGGGAGTTCTTACGATCCTGGCGTCCCTGCGGCTGTGGTTATCATCGACAGGCATGGCAAAATCGTCAGCTATTCTCACTCTACCAACCCCTACCTCGACTGACTGCGACCTTACTTAAATGCGTCACTTCCGTCCCAAAAGTGGCTTTTTCTCAGACGAGGATTCCACATGAACTTCGAGGTTTAACGGAAGCCAAATGCAATCAAAAATAAGAAATTGTCCACTTGCTTTGAATAGGGCGAAGCCAGCAGCGTTTTCTCCTTAGAGCTGATACCATACCGCGTCTACCGCACTACCTAAATGAGTATTGCTACTGATACTCTGACATAGTAATGCTTATAAACTCGTGAATGGGAACACGCGCGTGATTAAAGACAAGCATTTAGCCAACTCAAATACTCAGATTCAGTATGTTCAGATCAAACGGATGGATAGATACGCTTCGACGGCACACAAAATCCTACGACAAAATCCATGACCTCAAGAATCATATCCTCATAGTCCAACGGAACTTCTTTTTTTAACTCGGTTAGTAGATCAAGCGCCGTACCTTGATCAATACCACTATTTTTCGCCTCCGAAATTGAGGCCAGCAGTGCAGATTGTGGATCAGACGATTTCATCACACCCTTGAACTTAGTGATCCACATTCTATGTTCATCCAGCATAAGTACATATGAGTTGTCTCATAGAGACTGAATTGCCGACGGTGCCCTGTTCCTCTCGAAGAAAAAGCCTCTAACCGGCAAGGTGAGTCGTTTATGTCACGGTCCCCACTCCTGCCAACTGAATTGCGTCGCTTCAAGGGCCTTTCGATATTGACTATACGGCATGCATGTCTTCGGAGCAATAACACCATGATCTGGACTGTCTTTGTGGTATTCTAGATCATGACTAGTCGCAATCGTGGCTTCGTCAATCCGCCACACTGGATCTTTTCCCCGTGCCTCCAAACCCCTTATTACGTCGGTGTTCTGGAAGTCTCATAGCTGTAGGAGCTACTGACATACCTTGGAATTCTCCTTTAGAATTTTTCAGACTGACCTGCTCTCCGTTTATTTCAACATCTTTGCCTTTTACTACACCCAACATTCGAGAGTTTTCTCCAGTTTTAGGATAAAAAATCAAGATGCTACGCTTCATTCCTCGATAATACCCGCCAAAAAAATCATCTCGTGAGTCGGAGCCGGGGGGTTGTGGATTTGGGGGTTGCGGGTTATGCGGTTGTGGGTCCGGCGGCATAACCGCAATAGGCGGCTGCAGCTGAAAAATAGGGTTTCCGCTAGGTGCTGTGATTGGTGGTCCATCCATTCCGCCAGGAGGGAACGGCAAGGGTGCCATTGGTGCCGTTTCAATGGGCTCAACGATGATTTCTTGAAGCCCATTACTGTCAATGGATCGAATAAACTTATACGCGCGTCTTATATCGGTTGGAACCACCCGTTTCTTCGATTGGGTCTCTGCTCAACCACCGTCCCGTTCCCGGATTGTAGAAAGCTGACGCCTGCTCCGCGCCTGCAATGCACAGGTCGGCGAGCATCAAAAACAAGGTCAAACGGCGAATGTACATGGGAAATTGTTCACTCTGGCTGGTGGGTCACTGTCCGAAGGATGGCCCTGCTGGGGTCGGGTGTCGAGACAAATCTTGAGGCTGTCCGGGCAGCGGGAACGCCGCCCCGTTCCCCGGTAACGGCCTGCCTTGCCCGTTCATCCGCTGCTGGTTAGCGCGATTGATGGCTTCCCGCCTGCTGGATTTCGGCAAAGGGATCGTTGCGGTGGAGGTTTTGCGCTGGTGGTGGCTGGCGCACGCGGGCGGTGACGGCCTCGGCGGTCTTGTCCAAGCCGATTTGCGCGTTGAACGAGCCGGGCCGCAGGCGGTACGCTTGGCTCATGGCGACAAGTGCCTCGTCCATGCGCCCATTGGCCCGCAGGCACACCGCCCGCGTTTCCAGGAAAGATGCCAGCTCCTCCGCCGGGGTGAGCGACTTGAGATATTGGCCCGAGGCAACCTCCTCCTGGCTGATGGGCAGAGGCCACTCGCGGTAGTGCTCGTCTGGTAGCGCGTCCACTCCGCCCGTGCCCTCCATGTTGAAACGCTCTTTCCCCTCGCCTTCGTCCCAACGGACGAACGCGTGCCCTTTTGCCAACGCGGGGCTCCGGGGCGGAAGGCCCAGCCTTTAGCCCACCGCTGCATAAAGCACCGGCGACAAGGAACGGGTCCCGGTTTCCCCCTCGCCCAAGATGCCGTTGAGAAAAGCTGCCTTGGGATCCTTGAAGTAGTGCTCGTCGGCCAAGTCGGCTTCGACCTGCGCCTGCGTAGCATGGGGCAGCGCGGCTACCCCCATGCTCTCGGCGTCGTCGTGGACGCCCAAGTCCTGCTGCAAGGTGAGGATGAGCATGACCACTTTGAAGAGGTTCTCCTTGTTCTCGTACTCGGCGGGATGTTCCACAAAGCGGTAGTGATAATAAGCGATTTTCTCCTCCACATGGTGCGCCCACTCGTCCAAGGTTCGCAGACCGGAGGCCATGTCGAATCCTTCGGAACCAGGCAGGCCCTGCGCGCAAAGCAGGTTCATGGCGGCAACGTCAATCCCGGCAAGCCAATCCGGCTTCATGCTCGTGAGCTTGCCCAAAGTCAGGGGTGTCGTTTGATCGTCAGCGGTGGCGGGTGACGGTGACATGGAAGAGAGACGGCTGGTTGAGCAGACCGACTCGCGGATGGCTGGCCTGCCGCTGTGACGGGCGATGGACGCTTTGAAAACCACGACCACCCCACCCCGGCCGACGACGAGGATGATTCCCAGCCCGGCCACGGCGAATCGTGTCCGCCCGGCCCGCCGTGGTGACGGTGCAACGCTGGCAGTGGTTTCGGGCAAGGATGCCGCCGCTGTTTTCCGGGCGAGTCGTTCCTGTTCTCGGCGTTCTCGGCGTGCTTGGCTCATGGGTGGTTGTTGCGTTGGTCTTGCCGGGCCTTGAGGAGAGGCCGGTCTTCGTCCATGACCTGGCGCAACCTGGCTTCGTCGTCCTGCCGGCGCTCAAGATTGAAGCGGTTCAAGGCGTCAACCTCCTCCAAAGGACCGCCGCGATCCGAGTAGTCGGGGGCGGGCATGGGTTCGGTGTGTCCAAAGAGCGAACTGATCTTGGGCATGACGTGGGCGATAGCTACCACATAATTGTCGCAATCGGGACTGAGCCGGTGCGCCTGCGCGTAGGCCACCAACGCTTCCCGGTTCTGGCCGTGGCTTTCCAGGCACGCGCCCCGCGCAGGCTGGCGCATGGCAAGCTCGTCGTCGGTGGTAAGTAGGTGCATGGGCGACGGCAGCGTTGCTGATGGCGGCGGGTCGGTTGGCAACGGCAAAGGCGGGGTCCGGGCTGTTCCACCCGAAAGCGCAACTCGGGCGCGGAAACCACTGGTTCGGTCCAGGATTGTTGCCAGTCGAGGGTAAACTGTTCGTCCTGGCCTTCCCAGCGCAGGAGCAAGCGGCCGTCCTGCGCCGCCAGCCGCAAGGGATAACCCAGCCGCCGCCCCACGGCCAAATAGGCCACGGCAGCGACACGGACGTCGGACGGTGGGGCGGGCTGGCGTTCTCAAGCACGCCACACAAAAACAGGTCGCGTGGATCGAGCGGGATGCCTCTGGCAACGGCGGATTCCAAGGTGCCGCTTTCCAGGGAAGCAGGTCGGCGGTCAGAGCCGAGGGCATCATGCAACCCTTGAAGGAGAGCTTGCGCTTTGGAACGGCTTTCGCTGGAAGCCCCGAGTGGCTCCTTGGTGGAACGATCACGCCGCGTAAGGGTGGCGAGCCGCTGGCTGGTTTCCCCACGCACAAGGGTTGTCCACTGTTCCAACGCAGCCAAGCATCGGGCGGTGTCAACGTCTTGTCCGTCCGGCAGTCCAGCGGCACAGAGCAGGTTCAATTCGGCTGGCCCGATGACAGCTCTTTGCGAGGGAGATAATTCAAGCAACTCGTCGATGGTCGGCGGGGCCGCCGCGCGGGCGGGCGAAACAAAGAGGAGACTGCAAACAAGGAGGGCGGGCCAGCGTCCAAAAGGCCGCGCGTGCTTTTTCTGCTGAGAGTGCGCCTGCAAGCTGCCTGAAATGACTTGGCCCCTCATGGCTCTGAAATACCTACTACTCTGTCACGGTAGAAAAAGCATGTCGTATAAAAATTATAGGTTGCGCAAGTCCAACGGTTTATATCCGACCATGCACCATCCGATCTTACCGTGACGGACCACTACGGTGCTTGCATGGAACGACACGGGCAACCTTCACGCGGCAGGAGAAAGCGGAGCAAGCGGAATTGCAGTGGGCCAACCAAAAAGCCATTCGTATAGTATCACATCCAAACCGAGGTCCAAGGTCGGATCATTGAGCAAAGCCAGCCGCCAAGCAAGGCGGCGCACGGCTTCTTTAGCCTACCCTGCCAAGCGCAACCAGAACCCGCGCGCTCTGGGCCGCGCCGAGTGCAAGCCAGCCTTTGACGGCTCGAAGGGCGCACTGCACCGGGTTTTTACCTTGGGTAAGACGGTCGAGCATTTTCAAAAGAAGTAAAGGCGATGGATCAAGCCTTCGTCGGTGGCCGCGCGGTGAGTCTGGGCGTGGTGCGGATAATCCGGGTCGTTCTCCTGGGCTTGGGGGTGGCCGGTGGTTTCTTGGCCTCGTCGATCTCCGCTTTTAACCTTGCCAGTTGCGCGTCTGAAAGCGTGGTGATGCTCGTGCCTCGGCTGGCCCGCTCGTTGGCGACGGCTGCCGCCAGCCAAGTAGGATTCCAATGAACCGCCGCCCACGCGGCATCCGCGAGGGTCCAGCCGAAATGCTGTAGGCGTTCGGCCATCCTGACAGGGTTGCCCTGGTGTTCCCGCACGATGGCATGGTAAACCCTCCGGGGGGATGCTTGAAAGGTGGTCTCGGCGGGCGCATCGGTGGCAAAGGCGTCTTCATCCGGGCAGAGGGGCAAGAGTGGCTAAAGCGGCATTGGGGCGGTGGATGCACTAAACCCGATGCCGCCCGTTGTCTAGACCATTTTGGGATAGCCTATTTTCGGGAAGGAAGAGTATGGCCCGATGCCTGTCCGCGGTGGCCGCAAGTCCCTCCATACGCCCGGTTATGATCTGATGATGACGCTTTTGCGCGAAACGCGCTTGGCGGCTGGATTAGACTTCTTTCGTAATTGTGGGCCGACGAGCACAACAAGCCTTTCATCGGCAGCCGAACGCATCAAATTTGCTCGAAAATCCTCAAATCTACCCGCTTTCAAGGTGGGCAACGGAATTGCGAAAGAGGTTTATTGAGTCAAACCGAGCTTGCCGCGCGCCTGCGTCGCCGCAGAACTACGTTTCCAAGTGCGAGTTGGGAGAACGCCGGGTGGACTTGCTCAATGGCAGGAATTTCTGGACGCCTGCGAGAGTCGCCCGGTGGCCTACTTGCGGCGGATGCGGAAAGTGATGCCAACGTCAAGCTCTGAACGCGGCGGCGGGCACGCCTGGGCAGAGGCGGGCGGCAAATTTGCCGAAAGCCACCATCCGCCCGCATTGGCGACACTCTGGGCGTGTCTTGGCCGCAAGGGTTGGAACGGCGGGGAAAATCATAGGCCGGGGGGCTGGCAGTGTGTGCCACGGGTGACCTCCTGCATACATTGTCTGGTTTTTCAGATAATCCAGGGGAAATCCCACCTACGCTCGTGCGTCTGCATGGCGCGCAAAGCTGTTCCACCATTCCCCAAGAACCTTGTTGGGCCACAGGTGAGCAAGCTGCGCTACCAGCGCGGGCTTTCGCAGAGCGGGTTGGCGTGAAGCGCCAGCGGCTGAGCTGGAACATTTCGCGCGGGATTGTGGCCGGGATCGAGGGGCGGGTGCGGTGCGTGACCGATCTGGAGTTCGCGTTGTTGGCGCCGTTCTTGGGTACAAACCTGGACGAACTTTTGCCGGAAACGACACGAAAAACAGCGGTGAAAGACTTTCTGAGCCGGTGGAACCGCGAGGGCAGAATAATCAGCGCTCCTCCGGGAAAGCGGCTTGTGCGCTACGCTCTGCGGGATGGATGGATTTTGAGCCATCCGTTTGGAACTCTTGAACTTTCTTTCCCTCTGTACCACCGGCGGAGCCGGTTTTTGGGCATTTGTAGGGGAACTGTGAACTGACATCAGGAACGGCGAGCCGTCTGGGTCCGTGGAGTTTGTCGGTTCACGCGACCCGGGCGCGACCCGCGGCGGGGGAGCTGTTCAGGCCACGGAGAACGCGTAGTGGCCCAGCAGGTTGCTGTGTTCGTAGCCGAGCGGCGTGAGAGCCGGGCCGGACGCTGTCCCCCGCCACCGTTTACCAGTTAAAACAACCCGCCGACAGGCCTTAAAATTGCACCCCGCCATCAAACCTCCGCTTTCGCGAGCGCGTCGATCGCTAGGCGCCGCAACCGATGATCCCCGCGTCGTTGCCCATCTCGGCGGGGAACATCTGCAACGCCTCGTAAAACACCGGACTGACCCGCTCACGTACCGTCCGCCGCATCGGGCGAAAACCAGCTCGCCCGCCTGCGCCACGCCGCCGCCGAGCATGATCGCGTCCGGGTTGAGCAGCCAGACCACGTTCGCCAAGCGCCGCGCCGAGCATGACGCCGGTTTCCTCCCATACCGCCGCGCTACCGCGTCGCCCTGGAGCGCCGCCTCGGCCAGCAGCACCGGCGTGCATTCCGGCAGCGAGCGCGTCTGGCCCGCCGCCGGTTAAGCCCCACGGCGCGCGCGGCGATCTGCCACGTTGCCGACGTATTCCTCCAGCCCGCCGAATTTCCGTACGCCCCGGCACGCCGCGATAATCGATGCTCATGTGCCCGATCTCGCCCGCGCCGAGCTGCCGCCGCGAAAAAGTCTCGCCGCCCAGGATCAACCCCGCCGCCGACGCCCGTGCCCAGCGTCACGCAGACGACGTTTTCCTTGTCCCGGCCCGCGCCGAATTTCCATTCGGCGTACGTCATGGCGTTGGCGTCGTTCTCCATGATGGCCGGGCAGCCCCGTGTGTCACGCGAGCAGATCGCGCAACGGCACGTTGACCCAGCCGGGCACGTTGGTGAGATGGTGTACGATCGCCCCGACGGCTGTCCACGATGCCGGGCAGCCCCGCGCCGATGGCCGCGATGTCCGGGTGCATGGCGCGCAGGTCGTCGATGGCGCGGAGCATGGCGGCGAGCAGTTCGTCCGCGCGGCGAAGGCCAGCGTGGAGATGGCTTTCGGCGCGTTGGGTCAGCCCCCCGCCTTGCACGAGGCCGAGCTTGATGGAGGTGCCGCCGAAGTCGATGCCGAGCGCCACCGGCTCGATGAGAGAAAGATCATGTAAACCATGGTGAGAAGGTAGCATGAATGGTAGAAGGCGGAAGGACAGAAAGACCAAAAGGTTTGTTCACACACGCTTAGCAGAGAACTCCGTTGGTCGGCAACGCGGATTGATCATTCTTATTCCGCCTTCTGCCTCTGCCCTTCATCCTTCTGGACAACGGCGGTCGCACCGGCCAAGGTTCCCGCACGATTTCCCCACGGAGGCTCCGCTTGGCCATTTCTCTCCCCATCGAGCTCCTTTTATGCTTCCCCATGAGCACCCCCGCCAGCACGCCGCCCTCAGTTCCCTTGACGCAGCCCCTCGTTCTTCGAGCCGCTGTTCATGGAGCGCGTCTGGGGCGGGCGCCGGCTCGAACAGCTTTACCACAAGAAACTGCCGCCCGGCGCGCGCATCGGCGAATCGTGGGAAATCGTGGACCGCGAGGAGGCCCAGAGCGTCGTTCACGACGGCCCCCTGCGCGGCTTGACCCTGCACGAACTCTGGCACACCCACCGCGCGCAGATCTTCGGCGGGGCTTCCCCGGACAGCGAGCGCTTCCCGCTGCTCGTCAAAATGCTCGACGCCCAGGACCGGCTTTCGCTGCAGGTCCATCCGCCCGCCGCCCTGGCGGAGTCCTCGACGGCGAGCCCAAGACGGAGATGTGGTATCTCGCGCACGCCGAGGCCGGCGCCGACCTGTACGCCGGCCTGGAGGAACCGACCGACCGCGCCCGAGTTTCGAGGGGGCGCTCCACGAAGGCCGCGTCGGCCGAACTCGTCCACCGCCTGCCGGTGGAGACGGGCGACGCCATTTTCATCCCCAGCGGCCGCATCCACGCCATCGGCGCGGGCTGCCTGATCGTGGAAATCCAGCAGAATAGCGACACGACCTTACCGCGTCTTCGACTGGAACCGCCTCGGCCTCGACGGCCAGCCCGCGCACGCTGCACGTCGATCAATCGCTGCAGTCCACGGACTTCGACGACGTGCGCCCCTGGCTTCAACCGCCGGCCGGAGCGGCTCGGCACCATCGTGGATTGCCCGTTTTTCCGGGTGGAAAAATGGACGCTGGAGGGCGCGCGGCCCGCGCTTGGAGGACACCGGCGGCCGGTTCGCGATCTTCACGGTGCTGGACGGGCCAGGCGGATTGCGCGGGGCTTGGCGTTTAACGCCGGGCGATTTTTTCCTGGTGCCAGCGCCTGAGCTGCCGGCAGGCGGAAGTGCGCCCGCTGCGGCCCGCGGCACGGCTTCTTGCTTGCGGACGCACCATCCCGGCCCGACTGATACCTCTGACGCGCCGCTCCGCATGATGCCGGAGGACTTCTTCCACGCGACGGGCTGGCCGCGGCTTGAAACTCGATCCGGCGGATTTCGAGGAGTCCTTCGCGCGCTCGGGCGGTCCGGGCGGGCAGCACGTCAACAAAGTTCCACGGCGGTGACGTTGCGCCATCGGCCCAGCGGCGCGGCGGTGACGGTGCAGGATTCGCGTTCGCAGGCGGCGAACCGCGAGCTCGCCCGCGAACGCCTGCTCGACCAGATCGAGGAGCGACGCCGCGCCGACCGGCGGGAAATCATCGACGCCCGGGAAAAGCTGCGCCGTCAGAACGCCCCCCGTCCGCGCGGGGTCAAGCGGCGTATCTTGGAGAACAAACGCCGCCGTTCGCAGACCAAGCAACAGCGCCGGGGCGGCGTGAGTCACATGACTGAGCGGGAACCACTTGCCGGGTGACGAGACACTTCTTTTACGAGCTGCGATTGAATCCGGGAAAACCCTCGGGAGTCAAATTCGTTGACCCACGCGCCGCACCTCCTCACATCATGCCCACCAAAATTTCCTCCGCCCGCGCCCGTCGCGCCGCCCACGCCGGCCAAGCCCGCCGCCGGGAGCAAGAAGCCGGCGTGGCAGCGCAACCGCGTTTTCAGTTTTTTCTCTCGGTCAAGCTGGCGGTCGTGCTGTTGATCGTCCTGATCATCGCCAGCGCGGTCGGCACGGTTTACGAGTCGAGTTTCGACGCCAAGGTGGCGCGCGCCTACGTTTATGGGGCCGCCTGGTTCAACGTGTGGCTGCTGGTGCTCGGCCTGAACCTGGCGTGCGCCGCCTTCTCGCGGATGCCGTGGAAGCGCCACCACACGGGCTTTCTCATCACGCACCTGGGCATCATCGTGTTGATGCTGGGCGCGGTGATCGGCGCACCTGGGGCGTCGAGGGCACCATGACCATCTTCAAGGGACAGCCGCCGAACAACCAGCTCGTCATCGACCAGCGCGTGTTGAACCTGGAGGAAAACGGCATCCGCTTGAACCTTACCCGATTTCGGTGATCGGGCGGCGTCCGACCGCGGAAAAACCCTGGCTGCTCGGGTACACGCCCGGTGGGTGGAAGGTGGAGCTCACCGATTACGCCGAGCACCTCAACGCCGACTTTGAGCCGCAAGACAGTCCCGGCGGCGGCGGCGAACACGGGCATCGGCGGACAACCGGCCGTGCGTGTTCATCTGGTTTCCAAACTCCTGAAACAGAACATCGACAACTGGCTGCTCGCGGGCGACCCGGAACACGGTTCGCTGGATCTGGGACTGGCTTCCGTGCAGTTGCGCCGGGGAACGGCGCCGCCTCCGCCCCGCCCGCTGTCGCGCAACCGGCCGCCGCGCCCGCGCCCGCCGCCGATGGCAGCGTCGCCACCGCGCCCGCGCCCAATTCCCCCGCCGCCGCGACACCCGGCCGCGCGACGCCGAGACGGGCTCCCGCCGAACGCGCCCCGCGGCCCCGACGCCCTCGATGAAACCATCGTCGCCTTCGCGCTCAAGCCCGGCGAGCAGGTCACCCAGCCCGCGCCCGGCAGCAGCGTGCGCCCTCCGGCGTGAAGGTGCGCTTCGGCGCGGACCCCGCCAAACGTGAGATCGCCGTCGATTGGCGCGGCGCCACCTGGACCTTCAACACCGACGCCGACCGCGGCAAACCCCAGGACCTCAGCGGCTCGGGCATCAACGTCACCATCGAAGATCTACTGGAACGATTTCGTCGATGCAGAACGGCCAGCCAGCCAACGCTTCCGCCGAGCCGAGCAATCCGGCGGTGATGGTTCGCGTCCGCGGCAAGCTCCCTCCGGTCGCCGCCGACGATCCCTTCGCCGAAGCCGGCGGACACGCCGACACGAATAATCCGCCCGCTTCGCGCCGACCGCCAACCCGAACAGCCCGAGCCCCGGAGAATCAGGCGATCATCTACTGCGACGACGCGGGCGCGCTGACGTTCTCACTGAAGACGAGCGCGTCGCCGAAGCTGATCTACGGGAAGATCACGCCCGGGCAGCCCGTCAACACCGGCTGGGCCGACTGGCAAATCCAGGCGGACCAAGTCATGCCGCAGGCGGTGCCGCAGACCACGTTCCGTGCGGTGACTCGCACGGCGCGGGCGAAGGTGCCGCCGGCGCCGCCAACGCGGCGGGCATGGGCGGCGGCGCCAACCAGACCGAGGGCGTGCGCGTGCGCCTGAGCCGCAACGGCGAATCGCACGAGGAGTGGATCGCCTCCGGCTGGAAAGTCAGCCTGCCCACCAGCGCGCAGACCACCCAACTGACCTACGGGTTTCGCATCGAGCCGTTGCCGGTGGGCGTCGAGTTGACCGATTTCGAGGTGGAGCGGCAGGAGGGCAACGACAGTCCGGCGGCTTTCAAGAGCAGTCTGCGCGTGAGCGATGCCGAAGGCAACGCGGGCACGGGCAGTTGCTCGATGAACCAGCCCTTCAACTTCCCGGGCCATTGGTGGAACACGTTCACCGGGTTGACCTACAAAGTTTCCCAGGCTTCGTGGAACCCGGACAACCTGTCGCAAAGCTCCGTGCAAATCCTGCGTGATCCGGGCTGGCTTTTCAAATGGATCGGTTCACTGCTGATTTGCTCCGGCATCTTCACCTTGTTCTACCTGCGTCCGACCCCGCGCGGCGGACGCGGCGAGCCCAAGCCGGCGGTGTGAGTTCCGACGCCGACCCGTTCCCGTTCTCTCCTCTTATCCCAGTTAGCCTGCCACGATGAAACCGACCGCCCACTTCCTGCGACCGCTCGCTGTTCCCCGGCGCGTTTT
The DNA here is from genome assembly GCA_963795895.1 of uncultured bacterium. Classification (GTDB taxonomy): domain Bacteria; phylum Verrucomicrobiota; class Verrucomicrobiia; order Chthoniobacterales; family SZAS-18; genus CAWCJJ01. The sequence continues at coordinate 50,091 of CAWCJJ010000024.1, read as the reverse complement.
GCCTGCTCCTCCTCATGTTCCCCGTCGCGTCCGCGCGCGCCGAACTCGCGGAAAGCGACTTCAAACAGTGGGGTCAGGTTGCCATCCAGGACAACGGGCGCCGCAAACCCATCGACACTTTCGCCAAGGAATCACTCCTGCGCCTGAGTGGCAAAACCACTTACACCAGCGCGGACGGCCGGGTTTGGAAGCCGAACGATTTCCTGCTTTCGGCGTTGATGAACGAGTCCCGCGACTGGACCAAGGAGCCGCTCGTTTTGATCAATTTCCTGCCGCTGGTCAAGAAGCTGGGTCTGAACCCGGAGCAAAAGCGTTTCAGCTACGACGAACTCACCAAGCTGCCCGCGCTCAAAACCCTGATGGGCGAGGTTCACGCCCTGCGCCTGCGCGAGAGCAACCCCGAGTTGACCCGCGAGCAGCAGGAACTGGAAACGGTGAACACCCGGCTGACTCTGTTCAGCCACATCCTGAGCGGTGAGGCCCTCCTGATTGTGCCGCCCCCGGCGGTGGCCGCGCAGACGATGCGGCCCGCTTCCACCGGCAAGATGCCGCCGCCGAAAGCCCCCTGGCTGATCCCGCCGGACGCGAACACCCAGTACGGCGAGGCCAAGTTTACGCCCGTGACCGAGCACCTGCGCGGCACGGTGAGCGCCTACCTCGCGGGCGACGCGTACAACTTCGCCCTGCACGGGCGCGAACTACGCGATTCGTTGCGTTCGCTCAACCCCGCCTTGTATCCCGCCGATTCCGCGCTGGGATTGGAATACACCTACAACCATCTGGGCGCGTTTCCGACGGCGGCCACCTTGTACTTTATTGGCTTGATCGCGCTGGCGGTGGCGAGTGGTCGCAAGGAGTCGTGGGCCGCGCCGGTGCGCTGGCTGGGGCTGCTGGCGAGCGCGGGCGGTTTGGTTTACCACACGACGGGGTTGGTGATGCGCTGCATTGTCGCCGGACGTCCGCCCGTGACGAACATGTACGAATCCATGATCTGGGTTTCGTTCGTGGTCACGGTGCTGGGATTTATTTTCTACGCGCGCTATCGCGGGTTGACCTACCTGCTCGCGGCGCTGCCGGTGAGCGCGTTTACGTTGTTTCTAACGCAGCAAGTGCCGGCGGCGCTGCCGGAAAACATTGATCCGCTCGTGCCCGTGCTGCGGGACAACTTCTGGCTCAGCACGCACGTGCTGACGATCACCGCCAGCTACGGCGCGTTCGCGCTTGGGCATGGGGTTCGCGCACATCGTCCTGTTCCGCTACCTGATGAACCCGGTGGAGGCGAGGGGAGACCAGGTGCTGCATTTCTGGCTCTACCGCGTGCTGCAACTCGGGGTGCTGATGATCGCCATCGGGACGATCCTCGGCGGCGTTTGGGCGAACTATAGCTGGGGCCGTTTCTGGGGCTGGGACCCGAAGGAAACCTGGGCGTTCATCACGCTGCTGTGTTACATCGTGGCGTTGCACGGACGGATCGCCGGGTGGTGGGGGCAGTTCGGGTTGGCCGTCGCGGGCGTGCTGTGTTTCGCCGCCGTGGTGATGGCGTGGTACGGGGTGAATTTTGTCCTCGGCAAAGGTCTGCACAGTTACGGCCATGGCATCGGCGGCGAGGGTTACGTCGCGGCGATCCTCATCGCCGACATGGCCTTCCTGGCGACGGCTTGCTGGCGGCAGTTGAGCACGCCGCGCTTGCGTGGCGGTGTGGCGTGAGGTTGTCCCGCAAAGGCGCGATGGGTTGTCCGCGTGCTGTGGCCTCGCCCTTGGTTGTGCTGGCCTGTGGACTGTTTACCGCTGGCGTCGCCGACGCCGCGCAACCTCCGGCAATGTCCATGCCCGATCCGATTCGCGGCATGACCATTTCCACGCACACCGGGGGCGACGAATGGGAAACGCCCGCGATGGAGCAAACCCTCGACGACCTGAAATCGCTCGGCGTCAACAGCGTGGCGATGCATCCCTACGCGCGGGTACGCGAGGACGGCCACATCGTGTTCCGCGAACACGGCCCCGACCCGTCCTACCTCGTAAAGCCCCTGGAGTGGGCCCGCGCGCGGGGCATGGGGGTGATGCTGATCCCCCACCTCGCCTATTGGGGGACGAAATTTATCTGGCGCGGGGCCATCGACTACCAGACCCCCGAGGAGTGGAACCGGTTTTTCGAGGATTACGAGACCTGGATCGTGGCGATGGCCCGGATCGCCGAGGCGCACGGGGCGGGTTTGTTTTGCGTCGGACTCGAGTACACGCACGCGCAGAAGTTCGAGGCGCGCTGGCGGACGATCATCGCGGCGGTGCGGGCCGTTTACCACGGCAAGCTGACCTACGGGGGAATTGGGACAACTACCAGGACGTAAAGTTCTACGACGCGTTGGATTACGTGGGCGTCTTGGCGTACTACCCGCTCACGCGCAACCCTGATCCGGGTGAGGAGGACATCGCCGCCGGGTGGCGTCCGCATTTGGAGAAACTGCGGGCGTTTTCGGCGCGGATCGGCAAGCCCCCGATCTTTGTCGAGGCGGGATACCACGAAAGTGAAAACGCGGCCGCCGAACCATGGAGCGACGTCAAGGTGGGTGGTGCGAAGGGACGCGGGGTGCAGTTGCGCTGCATTGAGACGGCGTTGCGGGTGACGCGGGACGAACCCGGGTTGGCCGGGGTGTTTTTCTGGAAGTGGTTCGCGCCGGTCGAGTACGAGGAGGAGGAGACTTTCGACCTGAGGGTCCCGGCGATCCGCGATTTGTTGCGGAAGTACTGGCGTAAAGAGTGAGAAGGATTCTTACCTTGGCTTGCCACTGGTTTGGAGTGCGCCGCACACGTCGCCGCTTGATCCCAGCGACATGTCGCGGTTGAACCATTCGGCGCAGCCGGTTTCCTCTTCCCTGCCCCGGAGGGGCGAGAGACATTGCCCGGCATCCTGATGCCGGGTTTGCGTTGTCAGCCGTCTGCGCCCGAAAGGGCGCGAGACCGTTCGCCGAAACATCGCCCTTCGATCGATCACATCCAACGGCTACGGTCTCGCGCGCTTATACTGGGCGCACCTCGCCTAAGGCTCGGTACCCGGCGTCGGGATGCCGGGCTAATGCCTTTCCCCCCTCCCGGGGGTGGGGATACCCGGCCATTCGCTCACCTCTCGACAAACTCCCCGTACGTCATCACCTCGCGTTCGCGCACCTTCTCACGCACGATCCGCCGGATTTGCTCCCACACGCGCCGGTGCTGGAAATCCGGCGGGTGCAGGCCCAGCCGGATGATCGGATTACCCCCCAACCTCCTCACCAAGCCACCATTCCAAACCAAACTTGCATTCCGCCGCCACGCGTTGCGGCAACTATAAACCAGCGACTGCGAACCCACATACCCACCCCGGGCGAAATCCTCGACCCCGCGCAGCCGCGTCGTGTAACGAAACCCCGCCTCCCGCACCGCCACCGCCGCCTCCTCTCCCAAGAGCCACGCGGGCGCGATAAACCCCGTGGGTGCCGGAGCGTCCAACCGGCCAAATTCCTCCAACGCGAGCCCCAGCAACCGACCCGCTTCCGCTTTGGGCATGTCGTAAAACTCGCCTTCGCCCAGCGTGTACACCCGGGTCACCATCCGTTGCGTCCACGTTTCCGCGGCCCGCGCCTCGCGCTGATGATAGTACCCGTGAACCACCAACTCGTGCCCGTCGCCTGCCAGTCGCTCCAGCCACCGGCAGAACGGCGCGTCGCTCAAAAAATGTCTGCGGTGATGATGGTCCGGGATCACCAGGAGCGAGCATTTCCTCAATCCTAACGAACCCAAGTCCGACAGCATCGCCGTGAAAATCTCGCGGGTCAGCGGACTCACGTCGTGCATCGACACCACGAAAGCCGGGCGTCCGTCCACGCTCACGCCTTCCGCCTCCGTCGCGCGCGCAACCAGGCCGCCATCCCCGCCGCCACGCCGCACGCGATGGAGAAATTTTCCCCGTTGCGGGTGTAGAAAGTCAGCCCGGGCCGCGCCGGGACCTTGACCTCGCCCCACAGCACGCCGGTCGTGAAGATCGTCCCGTTTTCGGGCGAGCGCAGGATGTTGGTCACGCGTCCCGTGGTGTCGATGAACGCCGTCGCCCCCGTGTTGGCGCAGCGCACCAGCGGACGCCGGTTCTCCACCGCGCGGAAAACCGATTCATTCAGATGCTGCTCCGGCGCGGCGGTGCGTCCGAACCACACGTCGTTAGTGATATTGACGAGGAGTTGCGCGCCCAGCAGCACCGGCTGCCGCACGAGACGGCCGAGCGTGTCCTCGAAACAGATCAGCGGCGCTGCGCCGAGGTCGGGCCCGCGCAGGCGGAACACCACCGGCTTCGTCCCCGCCGCGAAGTCCCCGGGCACCTGGTCGCCCACGATCCACGCGAACACCGGGAACGATTTGCGAAACGGAATGTACTCGCCGAACGGCACGAGGTGGATCTTGCGGTAAATCTGCGTTTCGCCGCCGTTGGCGGGCATGATCACGGCGGCGTTGTAGTCCGCCTGCGCGGTGCCCTCCTCGCCGAAATCCAGGTCCCGCGTGCCGAGGATCAGGTTGGTTTCCGGCGACTGCGCGGCGGCGGCGTTGACAAAATCAAACGTCGCCCGGTCCGTGAACATGCTCGTTTCCATCGCGCTTTCCGGCCAGAGCAGGAGTTGCGGACGGTTCGCCAGCGCCGTGCCGGTGAGACGCTGGTAAGCGTCGAAAATCCGGTTGGCCGTTTCCTGGTCGAGCCGCATGATGAGCGGGATGTCCGCCTGCACCGCCGCGACGCGCAGGGGGATGCTCACGCCCGGTTGGGCGCTCTGGCGGTCGATGGTCTGGATGCGATGCACCCCGTAGGCGAAGACGGCGAGGATGCCCGCGATGGTCAGGGTGAAATCGAAATGCGGCCGTACGCGGTGGCTGCGGACTTCCAGGTAAAAGCGGTACACGGTCGCCACGGCGATGACGTTGGCGAACACCGCCAGGAACGACACGCCGCCGACGCCGGTGTACTCCGCGATTTGGATCAGGGGGAGGACGGCGTGGAGGCCAACGCCGAGGTCGTTCCAGCCGAAGCCCGAAAACATCCACCCGCGTACCCATTCGAGGGCTACCCAGCACGCGGCGGCGAGGAAGGCGTGGTAGAGGTTGTGGCGCGAGTGGAGGAAGGCGGAGTGGGGGACGGAGAATGACGAATGACGAATGACGAATGACGAAGGCCGGCGGAGGTTGAGGGGGGCGTCGGCGGACGATGTGGGTGATGAGGGTGGATTTGCGGGCGGTGCCGGCGCGAACGCGGCGAGCGTGCCTGGACGGCCCGCGGTGCTCATGAACGCGCCCCAGATCGCGAAGTACAGCGCCATGTAGAATGCCAGGATGAACCAGCCGGGCGGCGTGACTTCCCACAGCCAGTAGAACGCCCCCCAGAAGAAGACGAGTCCGGCGACGTAGCCCAGGGCGAAGCCGCGTCCGGCGGGTGTGCGCAAGAAGGCGCGCGGGATTTGGGTGGCGTGCTTCGACCATCCTCGCCAAGCGGGATAGGGGATGCCAGGAAGCGGAAGGACCGGGGAATTAGGGCTGGAGTCGTCGCGGCCAAACCAGACGGCGGTGAGGAGCGGGGTCAACGCAAGCCAGCACAGCCACTGTTGGTTCCAAGGCGCGAAACACAACACGAGCAACACCCCGCTCGCGAGCGCCGCCAGCCAGGCCCAGAGCAGACGCACGGCGGCTAAGCCGGGTCGCACCCGTATGTTCGATGATGAGGCGGCGAGCGTCGGCGACTGGGTCATGGGCATCCACACGGGCGGCGGCCCGACCCGGAGGATAGTCGATGCCGCCTCGCCTGACAACTCGCGCGGGGTTTACTCTTGGTCGGCGGCAGCGGTTCGCTGTCGGCGTTCGCGTCCGGCTTCGGCTTGGGCCCGTTTTTTTCGCGCTTCTTCGGCGCGCAGATGTTCCGTCAACACCCTTTGTTGATGCAGTCGTTGCAAGCTTTGCGGAGTATGGGGTAGATAATATCGCCAAGAAAGGGATGGCGTGAGGGGCACGAGGAACCAAAACGCCATCGCGCAAGTCGCCCCATAAAGCACGAGTAACCCCATCGTCGCCGCGAGACGCGGGGGCCGCGCGCGCATTTGATCGATAACCATCAACGCCTCGGTCACCAGCATGGGTTGAGCAGGGCTTTTCGGACGATCCTTTTTCAGCGCGCTCAGGATCGGCGGCAGGGCCTCCGGGCGGACGATTTCAGCCTGTCCGGGAACCGTGGCTGGCTCTGTCAACACCACGCGCTGCCAGCGCATTATCTTCACGGCGCGACCCACGCGCAGAATGCGTCCCACTCCGCCGATCATAAACGCGCCGACGATGTACAAAAAGACGTGACTTAAAGTAGGGCCAAGGGCTACCGCGCTCAATCCCGCCAGGAACGAGAAAGCTGCCTGTGCGATCGCGCTACGGGCGAAGATCGTTTCGTTGAGAAAGCGTCCACCGTCGAGCGGCAGCAAAGGCAGGAGGTTAAAGCCGTTGACCGCGAGCAGAACGAAAGCCGCTTGTCGGGCCAGCGGGTCGGCGGTCAGAAAAGGGTGGCGAGTAGTAAGCCAGCGCCCAAGAGAATACCGGGCAGCGGACCCGCGAGGGAAACCAGCGCCTTCTGCCAGCCCGGAGCCTGCGAGTTCACCCCGGAAACCGCCGCGCCGACAAATGGGATGAAAAACATGCGCAGGTTCCGGTAGCCAAAAGCCCGCATTGCCAGATAGTGACCCGTTTCATGGAGGAACAGTGTGCCGACGATGAGAACGACAAATTCCCAACGCCAGCGCAGGCGGCCGACGAGCACATACGCAAGCAGGGAGACCGCAAGCAAAATGATCCCGGCGATTGCGGATGTGGAAGCCGGACGCTCGCGTTTTGCCAATGCCGTGAGCACGGCGTTGACCTCGATTGTCACGGCGGGGGGGCAATCCGCCGCGACTCGCTCGCTTGACGCCTTCCGCGCGAACATGCCTCGACTTCATCGCCCCTCATGGGTTCGTATAAGCCGCGTGCTTTGTGAAACTCATGCGATTGTCTGTTCCACGCGCCAGATCAAAGTAGAAGACTCCTCGGTCGTTGAGACAAGAACGGGCGGATTCCCGGCGCGGATGTGCCCCGGAGGCGGCGGCGGTGTTCCAGGTACAGCATTGGGGTGGACGCACCGTGGCGGCAGACCCCATCATTTCCGGGCGGGCCGGTGAATTATCGGCGATGGTTGCTCGTGATTAACAATTTGCCATCGGCTAACGCTGTGTAAAAGCAAACGGCCAAACGCCGACTCTTCCCGGAAGCCTGTGCACGGCCGTAAAACAGATGCGCGATGGCTTCTCCGCTGGGTTCTCGCAGGACGCAGTCTCCGGCTTCTACGGGCAAAAAGCTCTGTTTCGGCTTGTAATAGATCGGATTGTTAAATCCAAGGGACTCGCACTCGGTCCGCATCTTGTCCAAATGGGCGAGCGTGTCTGGCGATAGGTTTTCGGGTGCGACGAGGTTTTCAATGAACGGGCGAGGAGTGGCCATTCCTTCCACCAAGGTCATGGGCAAACGGAACAATTTCGCGATTCCAGGGACAAGGACCTTCCAAGAATAAGTCAACCGCCAGCACTCGAGGTAGGTCAACCGCAGGTTGTTGACTCGATAGTAGTCAAGGGATGGCGGCTGGGGAGTCGCGACTACTTCAAGCGGCGGCAGGGTGGCGGATGGCATGTTGACGCGTTCTCAAGCAGACGGAGTGCCAGTGTTTCAGAAACATCTCGTTGAGTGTGGCTTGCGAACACCGCTCTGGTTCTGGATGTCTTTGGTTTGGACTCCGCGCGACGTGTCGCGTCCGGCTTCGCGAACGCCCCGGGGATTATCGAGTCGGCTGCGCCGGAGTGTCAGGACACGACACGTCGCTGCCAGAGAAAGCGGCGACGCGTCGCGCGCGGTCCAAACCAACGGCAGCCAGAACCTGACCCAGAACCATCGGCATGAATTTGGCTTGAGCAGGGTTCGTCTCTCGTTCAAGCATTGCGACTCAACCCCGCTTTTTCCAGCCAGCCCCGCGCGCAAGGCCGATTCATCCCCGCCGCCCGCCAGCCATGAACACTCCCGTCCCACGGACCCCTCGCCGAACCCTGTTGCGTCGGCTCCTCAAAGTCGCCCTCATCCTGGCCTTGGTCGCGCTGCTCGCGGCGGTCATCGCCGGCGGCACCGTCTTCTTCATCTACCGCCAGCTCGCCGCGACCTACGACATCACCAAACTCGGGCAGATGCCCTCGCATTCCCAGGTCTTCGACGGCGACGGCAAACCGTATGGACGCCTCCAAAACGACCAGAACCGCGTGGTCGTGCCCATCAAGGATGTTTCGCCCCGTTTCATTGACGCCATCGTCGCCCGGGAGGACAGCCGTTTTTGGGAGCACCACGGCGTCGATTTCCACGGCATCGCCCGCGCCTTCCTGCGCAACGCCCGCAGCGGTGGTACCCGCGAAGGCGCCAGCACGATCACCCAGCAACTCGCGCGCAACAGCTTCTCCCTCGGCGGCCAGAACCTCCACCGCAAGCTCATCGAGGCGATGGTCGCCCGTCGTATCGAGGACAAATATTCCAAGTCGCAAATCCTCGAGTTCTATCTCAACCGCATCTACCTCGGCTCGGGCGTTTACGGGATCGAGGCCGCGTCGCAAAAGTACTTCGGCAAACCCGCGAAGGATTTGAGCCTCGGCGAAGCCGCGCTCATCGCCGGCATCGTGCGCAATCCGAACCGGAATTCCCCGTTGAAAAACATGGAGGGCGCCCGCGCCGACCGCGACAGCGTCCTGGACCGGCTAGTCACCCTGCAAAAGATCTCCGCCCAGGACGCCGCGGCCGCGAAGGCCGCGCCGCTCGTCCTCGCGTCCCCCAAAGCCGCGCCTCTCCAGGAAGACTACGTGCTCGACGCCGTGCGCGCCGAATTGGACGACCTCGTCGGCGCGGACGCCATCAACGCCGGCGGCTTGAAGATCTACACCACCATCGACCCGCACCTCCAGCAACTCGCCGCCGACGCCGTGGAGGATCAGCTCGCCAACATCGAGCGCACCAAAGGCTACAGCCACCTCACGCGCGAACAGTACCGCACCGAGGTCGCGACCGCCGCCACGGGAGGCGACAAGACCAAAACCGACGCGTCGCCGGAGTATTTGCAGGGCGCGCTGCTCGCCATCGACAACCGGTCCGGCGCGATCCTGGCGCTGGTCGGCGGACGCAACTTCGAGGAAAGCCGTTACAACCGCGCCCTGCTCGCGCGCCGTCAGGTCGGCTCCACCTTCAAACCCTTCGTCTATGCTGCCGCCTTTGATCACGGACTCCTGCCGGAGTCGCCCGTGGAGGATTCACCCCTGCGTCCGGGCGAGATCCCGGACGCGCCGCGCGACTGGAAGCCCGCGAACTCCGATTCGAATTTCCTTGGGGTTCAGCCGGCGGAAATCGGCTTGATCCAGTCGCGCAACATCATGAGCATCCGCGTGGGTGAAATGGCCGGGATGGGCAACGTGCTGGCGCTCGCCAAAAGGGCCGGCTTGCCCGACGTGCCGCGTCTGCCGTCCGTGTACCTGGGTTCATTCGAGGCGTCGTTGAAGAACCTGACGGCGGCTTACACGGCTTTTCCAAACCACGGGGTGGTGCGACCCGCGTACCTGGTGGAGCGCATCGACGCCGCCAACGGCCAGCCTATCTATCAGGCCGAGCATCGCGAGGTCAAAGTGATGAGCGAACAGGTCGCGCAAACGACTTCCGAAGTGCTGGAACGCGTGTTGACCGAGGGCACGGGACGGCAGGCGGCTTCGTTCGGGTTCCGCGTGCCGGGCGCGGGCAAAACCGGCACGACCAACGACTACAAGGACGCTTGGTTCGTGGGTTACACCACCAGCCTGACGTGCGGGGTCTGGGTCGGTATGGACAAGCCGCAAACCATTACCGCGAAGGGTTACGGGGCCACGCTCGCGCTGCCGATCTGGGCGGACTTCATGCAGTCCAGCGTCACTTCGACGAAACGTTTCCCGGCGCTGGCGTTGCACCCGGGCGGATCGTTGACGCCCGAGGTTAGGATGGTGTCGGCGCCGGCGGCGGTTTCGGCGCGGCCTTTCGCGTCAGCGTCAACGGGTATCGAGCCGCCCGAAACGAACCCCGCGCCCGCCGCCAACTACCAACCCCCGGCGGACCCCGGCAGCCACCTGATCGTGGACCCTCGGACGGGTCGAGTGGTGGGGATCGACGGGACGGCCAGCGCGACCCAGGAGGAAGCGCGGCAACTCCAGTTGCAACAGCAACAGTTACAGTTGCGTGAGATGGAACTACGGCGGCAACAGGACCTGCTCCGTCAGCAACCGCCGCGCGGGCTGGTCTATGACGACCCGAACGCGCCGGTCCGGCGGGCGTTGCCGGTGGTACCCGCCGACGGGGGAGTGGGACAGCCCGGGTATCCAAACACGGTGATCCCGCGCGCGCGGCCCGTGGACCCGGGAACCCAGCGTGTTTTCGATCCCTCCACGAACCGGTTCATCACGCAGCCGGGAGCCGTTAGGGCGCAACCGGCGGCGCCGGAGCCCTCGGGCCGGACGCACCGGCGGATTTTCACCCTGCCGGACGGGACGCAGGTCACCGAGGACGAGTTGAACGGCGGACGCTGATCAACCCCGGCGCTGGCGGGTCGGGGCGCGTTCGCGCTTCTGCGGGTTCAAAGCCTCACGCAGATTTTTGATGGAGGCGGGGTTTACTTTAAAATTGGCCTTCTCGAGGTCTTCGCGGTCCTTGAGGGTGGCGATGTCGCAGAGGACGTAGTCAAACATCATCAAGCCGTCGAGGGTGTCGATCAGTTCGCGGCTTTCCATGCTGCCGATTTTATCGAGTAGGGCTTTGCCGTTGGTGACGGTCCCGTTCAAGCCGAGGGTTTTGAGGACGCTGACGTCGCCGCCGCTGAGACTAATTTCGCGTGACATAGGAAAGGAAGGGGTAGGTACTTGGATGTGGTTAAGCAATTCCCGCGCCGTGGTGGGACCTCCACCAAATCCAACGATCCTCCGTTTTCCTCGCACCGAAGTCGTAGCCTCATAACAGCCTGCCTCCCGCGCTGAAGGCGAAGCCTTATAACAATGTGTCTTTCGCACCGAAAGCGCAACGTTGGCACAGCCCGCCTTTCGCACCGAAGGTGCAGCCTCATAACAGCCTGGGGCAACGCCCCATGGGCGTCAACTTAGGGTTCCCCTCTCCAACCCGGAACGGGTTGCGCCCCAAAGCCCGGGGTTGCCCGCTCGGGGGCTACCCTGGGTGGTGATGGTTGATGTTCTCCCAACTCCAAAGGGGTTGCGACCCGTGCTTGGCCTGTCCCTCGTCGCAGGAGGACGCAACCCCCTTGGGGTTGAAGAATCTTGTGATCGGAATACCCAGGGTAGCTCGCAACTCGCAACCCCGGGCTTTGGGGCGCAACCCGTTCCGGGTTGGGGAAATGGATCTCGGGCGCTGATCGTTAAGTTGACGCCCATGGGGCGTTGCCCCAGGCTGTTATGAGGCTGCACCTTCGGTACGGAGAGGGAGCGAGACCCAGGCTGTGCTGAGGCTGCACCTTCGGTGCGGAGGAAGTAGGATTCACTACCGCGCTTCAAATTAACGGCGTGATTCGTCACGACGCAGTGTTGGCGTCCAGTCTTTGGATGGTTAGATTTGCATTTTGCGATTATCCCCCTTCCCATGCCCACCTACCTCAAAACCCACCTGGAGATCAGCCGCGAAAACATCGTCCGCCTCAATGTGGACGCCATCGTCAACGCCGCCAATACCTCCCTCCTCGGCGGTGGCGGGGTGGATGGTGCCATCCACCGCGCGGCCGGTCCCGAACTACTCGCCGAATGCCGGACCCTCCACGGCTGCCTCACCGGCGGCGCGAAGATCACCCGGGGCTACCGACTGCCCGCCCGCCACGTCATCCACACGGTCGGTCCCGTTTGGCACGGCGGCACCCGGAACGAACCGGAACTCCTCGCCTCCTGTTTCCGCGAAAGTTTGCGGCTCGCGTCGGCGAACGCCTGCCGCTCCATCGCCTTCCCGGCGGTCAGTTGTGGCGTGTACGGCTACCCACTCGAAGCGGCGGCCCGCGTCGCCATCACCACGGTCCTGGCTGTGCTCCGCGAAGGCGCAACGTTGGACCGCGTGATCTTCTGCTGTTTCGACGCCGATGTCGCCGCGGTTTACGAACGCGCGCTCCCCGCGTGTCTCCGCGAGCAACCATGAGCCGCCCCTTCAAACCATCCCCGGCACGAACCGCTTCGTGCGACGCATGTAGTTGGCGTAAGGCTGGCCCAATCCACCGACCAGCGCCGCTTCCTCGATCCGCACACGGTGCAGCAGCGCGAGGAAAACGGGGACCATCATCACAAACCACCCTGTAATACTCCCCAGGGTCAGACCGATGCCCGCGAACTCCAGCAACAGTCCGCTGTAGCTCGGGTGGCGCATGAACCGGTAGGGTCCGTCTTCAACGATCCGGTGGTCGCTCGCGATCGCCACATCGACGGTGAAAAACCGTCCCAGGTGGCGGATCGCCCAACGCCGCAGGAGCAATCCGACGACGAATAAAGCGATGCCGATCCACCGCCAAATCCGCATCGGCGCGAGGTAGGGTCCCACGCCCGAAAGGGCGAGCACGTGACCCAACGTCACCGCCAGCGAAATCACCACCCACAAAATCCGCAGCGAGCCGCCGTCCGCCCTCTTGGCACCTGTCCCGCTCCGCGCGGATCCCCGGCTCAACACCAGCGTGAGTTCCGAGGCCACCAGGCACACATCGAGAACGGCAAACGTGGGCGGTATCATCGCGCAACCTTCTTACCCCCGAGCAGGATTCAAGACCGTTTCCCAAAGATCACCGACAGCAGGTTGATGAAGCTGGGAATGTATTCCTTCACCTCATTCCAAACGCCCGGGACGTGGCGGAGGATACTTTCGAGGAACCCGCGTTTGGCTTCCTGTTCGGCGCGTTCGGTCCGGGCCTCTTCCTGCACGGCTTCGAGAAAGGGAATTTTTTTTTCAGCGGGCAACGCGAACACGATGGCTTCGACCAAGTCCGCGATCTTGTACCGTTCGTAAGCCGAAACCGGGATCACCCGTTCCTCCGGGATGTCGAACAACTGGCTGATGGACGCGCGTTTCTCGGCGATCAGGCGCGCTTGGTTGGCACCGGGTTCGTTCTTGCGGGCGTCCCACTCGCGCGGCGGATTGAGTTTGTCCACCTGGTTGAGAACGACGAACACCGGCGAACCGTTGGACACGTGAACCTGCACCAGATCCTTCCAAATTTTCTGGTCCACGGAGAAGGCCCGGTCGTCGGCCTTGATAACCCAAAGCAGCAAGTCCACGCCCGGCAGCAGGCGCTGGTAGAGCGAGGAATATTCCCGGTCGCGCTCGACGCTTTCGCCGACCCCCGGCACATCGACCAGCGCCACGGCGGAGTCGCCGCTGAGGTGGAGCAGGTATTCGTTCGGCTCGCGGGTGCAAGCCTCGATGTCGCTGATCGCCGCCACGTCATGCCCGAAAATAGCGTTGCAAAGGGAGGACTTACCCGAGCCGGTTTTGCCGAAAACCGCGATCTTGGGCTGGTAATTACGAATCTCCAGGGCGCGCTTGATGATTCGCTCGCGTTGTTCGGCGGGAAAACCGTGCCCGCGGTCCTGAAAGTAACGGGTGAGCAGATCGACGACCTCGCCGATGTCCTTTTTGAAGATGTTCTTCTCGGGCGGATTCATCACTGGTCCGCAGATTAGCCCAGATTTGGAGGAAGCAAATGCCTCTTCCTCCGGGTTGATCCACGGGCGAAGCCCCGACCCTCACCGCACCGGTGGCGGGGTTTCAAACTCGCGCTTGAGCCGCTCGACGATCTCGGGGGTGCGTCGCGCGCGCTCGGTGGCAATCTTCTCCTGCAACTCCAACTCCAGCTTGCGCCGCTCCTGCCGGTAGCGCAGCATAAAGACCTGCCGACGATCCTCGTCCAGGTGCAAACCGCTCTCGCGCAACGCGGTTTCCATTTCCTCCATGATCCGCTGACGCCGCTCGTCCGCCTGGCGGCGAAGGGTCTGCCGCTCCTCGGTGGTGAGTTGCGCCCAACGCTGGAAGTTGCGCAAGAAGACGGCGCGCTCCTCCGGTGGCAACTGCTCGATCACCCGCCGCACCGCCGCGGAATCCTCGGCGTCGGCCGCCGGTTTGCCGTCCGTGCCCACGCCACCGGAAGCGAGCGGCGGCAGGTTCCGGTTGGCCCAGGGACGGGGATTGGCACCGGCGCGTAATCGGCCTCCCACCACGGGCGAGGGCTCCGCGACCGGGGTGGCGGGAGCGGGCGAGGGGGAAGGCGCTATAGTCGGGGAGGGGGACGGAGCCGCCGCCTGCGGGTCGGCCGCGCGCGCGCCGGACGGCAACACCAGCGGGAGCGAGAGGCACAGGGCGAGGCTTAGAAAGTGGCGGTGTCGTCCGTCCATAGGTGGGTTTCTTCGTGTGCCATCAGGCTGTCGAGATCGGCGATGACTTCCGCGTCCTGCGGGGTGAATTTATCGTCGCCGGCGGTGTTGTCGGCCAGCAGGGCGGAATTTTGCGTGGTTGCCACCGCCGCCGGGCCGTTGGCTGAACGCCGGGAGCCCGCGCCCGGATAAACGCCGAGGTTGTCGGGTGAAAAGGTTGTCAGCACGCCGGCCACGCAGATGGCGGCGGCCGCGAACGCGCCCGGCCAGACGGCGGCGCGCGGCGGACGCAGCAGGGGGAGCCCGGCCTGCCACCAGGCTTGCAATCCACGTAGGAAAATCGGGACGGGACGGGTTTGCGGAAGCGACGCCGCCTCGCGCAGAACCCGGCGGACGAAGTACGGGCCCGCCTCCGGCTTTTTCGCGCGCCCGAGCACCCGCCAGAGTTCCTGGTCGTCCTCCAAATCGATGGGTTGGGAGTGTTCGTTAGGGTCGTCTTTCATCGTCTCGTCATTATTAACACGACTTTGCCAGGGTGGTTGCGGGCATTTTGCGCGACTGGGAATTCGGGTTTGACCCCGCGCGGAGATTAGCCTGGTCATCGGGGGTTGGGCCGTTTAAAGAACTGATCTCCAGCTTATGATCCGCTTACAAACCGCCGCCCTACTGGTCGCCATGGTTTGCCTTCCCCTTGCGCTCGCCGCCGAAGCCCCCGCCGACCTTCGAATCGAGGTTTTCAAGGCGCGGCGCGAGTTGCGGCTTCTCGCCGGGGACCTGATAATCAAGACCTACCATGTTGCCCTCGGCTCCAACCCCGTGGCGACCAAGGAGCGCGAGGGTGACCGCGCCACGCCGGAGGGTTCTTATTTCATCTGCGTCAAAAACCCGCTGAGCCGCTTCCACCTTTCCCTGGGCGTCAGCTACCCCGGACCGGCGGACGCCAGGCGTGGCTTGCGCGACGGTCTGATCACGAAACCGGAATGCGACGCGATTTTACAAGCCGACGCCGACCGCGCGACACCCCCTTGGAACACCGCGCTTGGCGGCGAGGTGTACGTGCATGGCGGCGGCTCCGCGTCCGACTGGACCTGGGGATGCGTCGCGCTGGAGGACGCCGACATCGAGGAACTCTACCGCCTAGTGCCGGTCAAAACACCGATCACGATCTATCCATAACCGAAACGCCGGGGCACTCGAAGCCCGTTCGTGGATGAACCGGCGCTCCGGATGACCAGGCGGCTTTCCTCACTTGGTGATGATCTGGCCCGTGAGGAAGTTGTAGAAATAACGCGGGTTGGTTGTGTAACGACCCGGCGTGCCCGCGTCGGGATAATAGTACAGGACCGCGTTCAAGCTGAAGTCGTACAGGTACGGAAACGGAAAACCCGGGCTCGTGTAGAAAAAACTTCCGCTCTTGAAATCATAGAGGTACACCCCGCCCTTGCCGTCGGCCGCGTCGAAAAGATACTCGTAACCGAGGTCGAAATGGTAGATGTAACGCGGATCGGCCAGATAACTGTAGTAGCCGAAAGGTGTTCCGCCGGGTAGTTGCAGGTAGTAAACGCCGTTGCCCACCGACACCTCGCCGCTGAAAAAGGGAGGCCGGGGGGCGGGGTCTCCATAGACTCGCACGAGGCGGTTGCCACCGATGATCTCCCCGTTGTAAGAGTTGAAGTTCCCGCCGACGAGCACTTTGCCATCGGGTTGCACCGCGATGGCGTTGACGGGGTTGTCCGCGCCTGTGCCGGGATCAAAGCCCGTGTCGAGCGTGCCGTCCGCGTTGAGCCGGGCAAAGTGGTTGCGCGTCACGCCGCCCACCTTGAGGAAATGGCCGCCGATGTAAATTTTGCCGTTCGGCTGCAACGTGATGCAATCCACCTCCTGGTCGATGCCCGTGGCCGCCGTGAAGCCCGCGTCCACCGTGCCATCGGCGTTGAACCGCACGAGATAGGGATGGGACGCGCCGCCGGTCACGTCGCCCGCAACCGTGAAAATACCGCCCACGAGGACCTTGCCGTCGGGCTGCGGGGTGATGACGTAAGGGCGTTCCGAGGTGTAGGCGCCCACGCTGAAGCCCGTGTCCCGACTGCCGTCGGCGTTGAGCCGGGCGATGAAGTAATCCGACGTGCCACCGCTGTTGAAACGCAGGAAACCGGTCACGAGCAACTTGCCGTCCGCCTGCAAAACAGGGTCCCGGGCGTACGGGAGGGCACTATCCAGGATGAAGCCCGTGTCGAGGCTGCCGTCGGCGTTGAGCCGGGCCAGGCTGTTGCGGGCCACGCCGTTGTAAGTGGAGAAAGTTCCCCCGAGGATGAGCTTGCCGTCCGGCTGTAGGATGAGGGCGTCGATAGTGCCGTTGCGATCAATGCCCGTTCCGGCGTTGTAACCGGGATCCATGGTGCCATCGGCGTTGAGGCGGACCGGACCCGCACCATGGGGCACGAACACCTTGCCATCCGGCTGCGCCGCCAGGGTTTTGATCGTGAAATAATCAATCGGGCCGGGGTTGAAGCCGCCGTCGAGGCGACCGTTCGGATTGATGCGGGTGACACCTTTGCGGGGTTCACCGTCGTCCGTGGTAAAATCACCCCCGACCATGATCTTGCCGTCCGCGCGCAAGGCCAGGGTGTAAACGTACCCGTCGAAGCCGCTGAAGAAAGTTTTATCCCGGGTGCCCGGCGCCTGCGCGTCCGCCGGACCGGCGGGGAAGAAGGCCAGAGCGACCGTGGCGGGCAGAACGAGGCGGGATGGGCGGAAAAGTCGGCGGGAGAAGATCATGGGGTTGTGGTGGGTGTTCTTTGGATCAAGACGTGAAGTATAGATAAATATTCCGGGCGGAACACAAAATGCGCTTTTTTTGGAGAAAGTACCCGGCGCGGACTTTCCTCCCGGGCATTGCCTCCCTGGCCAGACACGGGATTTATGCTATTTTCCCGACGCCTGATTCTGCCATTCCCCGCCATGAAAAAATATCTTTTCGCCCTCGGTTTGTATCTTGTTGCCGCCGTGTCGGCTGTTGTGGGTCAAACGCCGGATCCGGTGGTCCGCTTTACGACGAGCCTGGGGAACATCGACGTGCAGTTATCCCCCGGCGTGGCCCCGGCCACCGTGGCAAACTTTCTGGGTTACGTGGACCGGGGCGACTACAACGGCAGCTTCGTCCACCGTTCGGTGCCCGGGTTCGTGGTCCAGGGTGGGGGGTACCGCTTTGTCAATGGCCAGGTCCAGAAGATCACCACGCAGCCACCGGTCGTGAACGAATACAAACTCTCAAACTTGCGGGGCACCATCGCGATGGCGAAGCTTGGCACTGATCCCAACAGCGCCACGGACGAATGGTTTTTCAACCTGGGCGACAATTCCGCCAACTTGGACAATCAGAACGGCGGCTTCACGGTGTTTGGACACATCGTCAACTCGGACGGACTCGCGGTGATGGACGCCATCGCGGCGTTGCCGACCACCAACGCGAGTTCACCCTTTGACCAGTTGCCGGTTGTCAACTACACCAAGGGCACCACCATCATGGCGAATAATCTGGTCCAGTTGCAAGCCATCACCAGAATTCCTGCCTTCTTCAACGGCGAGGCCGTTTTGGGCGGCGGCGCGTACTACCTAGCGTTCGCCAGTGGCAACCCGTTCGGCTACTACAGCTACCTGAGCGACCCGCACTACATCTACCATTTTGACCTGGGGTACGAGTACGTCTTCGACGCGAACGACGGCAAAAGCGGGGTGTACCTCTACGACTTCAAGAGCGGTGGGTTCTTCTACACGTCACCCGCGTTCCCCTTCCCGTACATGTACGACTTCAGCCTGAACTCGGTGGTGTACTACTACCCGGACCCGAACAACGCCGGGCATTACAACACGAACGGGACGCGGTTTTTCTACGTGTTCAACACCGGCAAGATCATCTCCAAGTAGTTTGCGCCCATCGTTCCAAAGGTAGGGATGGCTCTCCGAGCCGCTCCCATTCTCAGCTTGGCCGGTTGCAAGTTAACAGGGGTCGTCCACCGACCACCAGAAACAATGGGGAGCGGATCGGAGAGCCATCCCTACCTTTGGAACGATGCCGCTTCGCGGCGTTTGGTTCCCCTCAATTAAACAACGGTCCCAACGCCGGTCCGGCCTCCTCGCTCCAGCCGCGCGGGCGTGTCGTCTTCAACCAGTCCACGCTCTTGTGGCTGATCTGCGAACCCAGCGTCTTGGGCGTTTGCACGGGAACCGTCGCTAGATCGATCACCTGCTCGTCCGGTTGGTGCGCCGCCTTCCCGGAGGGCAACCGTCCTGATTTGCCCGGCTTCAACGGCTTGTACTTGATGAACAACTTCTCCAGCGGCTCCGCCGAAAGGAACAAAATCTTGCCCTTCGGCGGCACGCACGCGTACTCCTTGTTCAGAATCGTGCCCCCAAACGTAAACCGCTTCAGGTAAGTCGCCCCCGGCGTGGCGTACACCAGCGTGTAAAGCTGGTCGCGCGCGAACAACGCGAAATGGTTCACGTCGCGGTCCGCGAAAAGCTTCTCCGGTGGCGGGACCACCCGGTAACCGCCGTCGTTGTTCACGATCAAAATCCGGTCCAGTTCCGAGCAGCGGAACGCGGGTTCGATCCCGTCGCCCTTCACCCCGTAACCCAGGTAACCCTTCACCGGATCATAGGCGATCGCCAGGTTCCGGGCCACCACCGCGCGCGCGTCGGCCCCCTCGAACGTCTCCAGTTTCGTCAGGCGCGGGTACTGCTTGCCATGGGTTTTGAGCAGGTCCTTCAGGTAGGCCAAGGCGTACCGGGTCAACCCCTTGAGATGCTTTTCGGTCTCGACGAGTTCGAGTTCCAGCGCCTCGATCTCCCGCCGGTTTTGCTCGATGTCGAAGAGAGAAATCCGCTTGATCCGCAACCCGAGCAGCATCTCCACGTCCTCTTCGGTGACATCCCGCCGGAGTTGCCCCCGGAACTTGTTCACCCCTTCCAACACGGTGCTTTGGACGGCCTCGTATGTCTTGCACTTCTCGATGTTTTTGTAGATGCGGTTTTCGATGAAAATCTGCGCCAGCGTCTTTTGGTGGATGCCGCCGATCAACTCCTCCCGGCGCATCTCGAGTTCGCGGCGCAACGTCACCAGCAACTGCGCGGTGTTGGCGCGCAGGATTTCATCGACGTCCATCTCCACCGGACGATCCCCCCGGATCAGGATCGGACGCGCCGAAACCGACTGCTCGCATTCGGTGAAAAGATACGAGCGCGGCGATCGTCTTCGCGGCGTCCTCGCCCGGCGCGAGCTTGATCTCGATCTCCACGTTTTCCGCTGTGAAATCGTCGATGGATTTGATGCGGATTTTCTTCTTTCGCGCCGCCTCTTCAATCGAGGCGATCAACGTGTCCGTGGTCGTTCCGGCCGGCAGTTCGCGGATCACGATGGTGCCGCCGACGTGTTCCTTGGCGCTGATGGACGCGCGCAGTTTGATCTTGCCGGTGCCTTTCTCGTACCCGGCGGCGTCCATCAGGCCGCCCTGCGGGAAATCGGGCAGCAGGGTAAAGGGCTTGCCTTGCAGAATCGCCATCTGCGCCTGGATCAGCTCGCAAAAGTTGTGCGGCAGAATGCGCGTGCTCAGACCCACGGCGATCCCTTCCGCGCCGAGCATGAGCAGCAACGGCAGCTTGCAGGGCAGCGTGACGGGTTCCTTGTTGCGCCCGTCGTAGCTGGGGATGAACTGGGTCAGCTTGTCGTTGAAAACTTCCTTGCGCGCGAGGTCCGTCAGCCGGCATTCGATGTAGCGGGAAGCCGCCGCCGGGTCGCCGGTGTGGATGTTGCCGAAATTGCCCTGGCCCTTCGATGAGGTAACGTTTCTGCTGCAAGACCACGAGGGCGTCGCCGATGGAGGCGTCGCCGTGCGGGTGGTACTTCATGCAATCACCGACGATGTTGGCGACCTTGATGAACCGACCGTCGTCGTTCTGGTGGAGCGTGTGCAGGATGCGCCGTTGCACGGGTTTCAGCCCGTCCTCCAGCGCGGGGATGGCGCGGTCGCGGATCACATAGCTCGCGTACGTGAGGAAATTGCGGTCCATCAACGCCCGGAAGGGAGGATCGTCCGGCGGCGGCGCGTGGGGTTGCTCGCCGTTGGGCGGAACGCCGGCGTTGTCGCCGTCACCGTCGGGTGGTTCCGAGCCGTCCGTGGAATCACCGCCGAGGAACGGCAGCGGTTCGTCGGGGTCCGCCGCCGCGACGGGCGCGGTGCCGAGCAAGCCGTCGGCGGGAAGCGGGTGGCGGCTGCCGTTGGCGGTGGCCTCGCCGTTGCCGGAGGGTCTTTCCGCCGATGGCTCCCAACGGGAAGTGGTTCGCGGCGTCGGCGGCGGGAGGAGAGGGAAAGTCCTTTTTACGATTCATGGAAGCGTCGGCGGAGGGTGCGTGAAACCCGGCGAACCGGCGGGCAAACTCGTCGTTTAACATACCCTGTAAACGCGCGATTCGCCACTATTTACCTCCTTGTCGAGTAATTAGCGGCTTCGCCGAATGGCAGGACGCGACGTTCCGCCGGGAACAAAGCGGCGACGTGTCGCGGCGCACTCCAACCAAAGACAAGCGGAAGGTTGGGTCGGCTGCTTAGAACACCCCTGGCTGCCCCTCCGCCATGATGGTGACCCGGTCTTCGACCCCGGCCACCCGCGCGCTCGCCAGCAACCGCTGCGGCGGTTCGGCCAAAGGTTCGTAGCTCAGGCGAAACGATCCGTAGTGCATCGGCACCAGGGTTTTCGCGCCAAGGTCCAGAAAGGCGCGCACCGCCTCCTCGGGGTTCATGTGGACGGCGCGACCGCTCGGCGCGTCGTACGCCCCGATCGGTAGCAGTGCAATCTCGGTGGGACAACGGCGCCCGATCTCTTTGAACCCCTCGAAATACGCCGTGTCCCCGCAGTGGAACACGGACCTCCCGCCCGCCGCCAGGGAGAACCCACCGAAGCCGCGGTGTTGATCGTGTAAAACCCTCGCGCCCCAGTGATGGCAGGGAGTTAAAGTAATGGAGAGGCCGGCGTGCTGAAACGGGTTCCAGTAGTCCAGTTCCTGCACGCGCTCGAAACCGAGGTCGTGAACCAGGTTGCCCACGCCGAAGGGGACCACAATGGGCTGGTTCGCCGCCACGGCGCGCAGGGTGCGCCGGTCGAGGTGGTCGAAGTGCGCGTGCGTGACGAGCACCAGATCGATCATGGGCAGTTCGTGCAGGTTCAAGCCGGGTGTCTTGAGCCGTTTGATGCCCTTGATCCACATGGACCAGATCGGGTCGATCAGGATGTTCATTCCCGCCATCTGGATGAGAAACGACGCGTGCCCGATCCAGGTGATGCCCACCTGATCCCCGGTGAGCTGGGGAAAAAAGGGCGCGGGATTCGGGGTGCCGTCGGGGCGGGACAACAGGGAGGGCAACAGCACTTCGGTGAGGAAGTTGCGCTTGTGCCAACCCTTTTCCAAGCCAACCCCCACGCGGGTGGCGCTTCCAATCGGCGCGTCCGCCGAGGGCGGCTTCCTCGCCACGCGGGGCTTTCACCGGCGGCACGGCGGCGGTGGCGTGAATCACCTCCGCCCGGCGCCGGTTTTTCTCGCGCCCGGCCGCCTCGATGTTCTGCCGGCTTTTCCTGAATTGATTAGGCACGGTTTTGAAGGCGGAAAGCGGAGGGCGGAACTCGGAAACCGGAGTAAAGGCCCGTCCAACAAGAAATAATAAACTTCCTCCCCCACGCAAGCCCGGACTTGAAGCAAAAATCCGCGCCGCGACCCTCCGGTTCCGCCTTCCGCCTTTCGCGTTCCGATTTGCCCCTCATTTGCGGAGATAAAGCATCATTTGCGAACAGTCGATCACCGCGCCCTTTTGCCGGAGAAAATCCGCGCCGAGGTAACCGTCGATGGGTGGTTTGCCGTTGTCCTGCAGGGCGGCGTTGCTGGCCGAGATATCCGAGGTTGCCACGACCGCCGAACGCACGCGCATCGAACTCAGCCGCAGATTATCCACGATGCCGATGCTGATGCGTCGCCGTCCTCCGCCCGCGCCGCCGACGCTCAGATCGGTGCGGTTCAACTTGACGCCGGCCTGCCGGCTCACGGTGGTGTCGAGCAACGTGATCGCCGCGCCCGTGTCCACCAGCCAGAGCGCGCGCCGGTTGTTCACGTTGGCCTGGATCTCGAAGTCGCTGATGGAAAAACGCTTCATCTCGACCTGTCCATAGCCCCGCGAGCGCAGGAATCCGCCCAGGTCGCCGCCAACGGTCCGCGCCTCGGTGGGACGCGCGAAGAGTTGCAGACCATCGCAATCGATGATGAACGAGAAGTTTTGCAGCACGTCCGCGCCGATGATGCCGTCGAAATGCCCCTGGAGCTTGCGGCGGCGACCCTGGTTGAGCGCGCCCAGGTCGCTAACCCCGAGTAGAAACGGCGTGGCGACGCAGGGACCGAGTTCCAGCCGGCTGGCCAGCGCCGCCTCGATGTGTTCGCCAGGGCCGCCGACCGCGCCGTACACGCGCACCCCGGTTTTGACGGGCGTTAACCCGAATTTGTCCAGGCTGCCGCGGTGAACCACCGTGATCTGCGCGCCCGTGTCCACCAGGAACAGACCCATGACGCCGTTGATCCGGGCGGTCGTTTCCAGGTGCGGACCGCCCGTGCGCTTGAGCGACAAACTGTTGTAACCCTGCGCCCGGAGACACGCGGCGAGTTCGCGCCCGCTGGCGGTGACGGGCAGGGGCGGTACGGTGACGCTGGAAGCCGTCGCGCGCGGCGGCGAGAGTGCGATTAGCAGTAGAAGCAGGGACGGGAGCAACGAGCCAGGTCGCGGAAGAACAAAAGGGCGGAGGAAGCGTGCGCGGGGGAAGGGGAGCAGCCGATAACGGCGAGGGGGCATACCGGAAACGATCTTCTCCCATCCGCACCAACAAACAAGCGTGAATCTACGCGGGCCTTTCCCAACCACGCCCGGCCAGCGCCCGCGCTGGCAACGAATGGATTCATGAACTGCGGCGGTCCAACCGCCTCAACTCCCACGCGCACGCACTCCTATGCAAACCTTCGGCGAAACTTTCAAGAGCACCCTTCAGCAGATCGAGCAATCCCGCGACCCGGCGGCGTTGGTCGCGCTTTTCAGCGAGGATTCGGAGTTGATCAACCTGGCGCTCACCGAACCTTTGCGCGGTCAGGACGGCGCGACGAAATTTTGGACGAATTATCTGACGGCGTTTGAGACGATCCGCTCGGTGTTTCATCACACGACCGAGACGGACAAGACCGCCGTGTTGGAATGGGTGAGCGAAGGCACGATGGCGACGACCGGACAGCCTTTTAATTACCGGGGGATCAGCGTGGTGGATCACGACGGGGCGAAGGTGCATCGGTTCCGCACGTATTATGATTCCGCCGTGTTTTTGCCCGGCGGCGCGAAGCACAAAGAGGCGGTGTGAGTCTGCTTCAGGCTCTGCTCCGCCCACATCGCGCAGCAGCTTTGGAGTGCGGCGACACGTCGCCGCCGAGCCCAGACACGCGACATGTCGCGTCCAAAACCCTCCGGCGCAGCCGGTTCGATCAATAGCGGCTTCGCCGAAGCAGGACGACGCGAAATGTCGCTGGGATCAAAGCGGCGACGTGTCGCCGCACTCCAAAGCCGCTGCGCAGCGGGCGGAAGTGACTCACACGTCGCTTCTCGCACTGAGAAACTCCCTCGCCTCATCACCATCCCTGGCGATCTGCGCGCGTAGTTCTTCCAGTCCCTCGAACCGCCGCTCCGCCCGTAGGAACCGCCGGAATGTCACCTCGACATCGTCGTTGTAGATCTGCTCGTTGAAATCGAACAGGTGTAACTCCAGCAACCTCTCGCCGCCCGGTTCCGCCACGGTGGGCCGGTAGCCCAAGTTGACCACGCCCGGGTAAATCTTTCCCCGCCACACCGCTTCCACCGCGTAAACCCCATTCGGCGGAAATTGCTCGTTGTGCGCCGCCAGATTCGCCGTGGGAAAACCCAGCCGCCGACCCAGTTGCTGCCCTTCCACCACCGTGCCGAGGATGGTAAACTCGCGCCCCAACAGCCGCGCCGCCCTCGTGAGATCACCTGCTTCCACCGCCTGACGGATCAAGGTCGAACTCACCGTTTCCCCGTCCTTGCTCACCGACGGCATCCCGACCACCGTAAATCCCAGCCGCTCACCCAGCCGGGTGAGCAGGTCCAGGTTGCCCGCCCCGCCGCGCCCGAAGGACCAGTTGAACCCGACGCAAATTTCCCGCAACGGCCGCGCCGCGCTTGCCAGTGAAGTGATAAACTCCTCCGGCGGAGTCGCCGCGAACTGAAGGTCGAACGACAACGCCAGGCAATGCGTCACGCCCAGTTCACTGAAGAATTGCAGTTTGTGCCGCGTGGAAGTCAGCAAACGCGGCGCGGAGTCCGGCCGCAGCACGCGCAAAGGGTGCGGATCAAAAGTGACCACCGCCGCCACGGCGTCCCGTTCGCGGCGACTATCGGCGACCGCCCGTCCGATCACCGCCTGATGACCCAAATGCACGCCG
Source organism: uncultured bacterium (assembly GCA_963795895.1). GTDB lineage: Bacteria > Verrucomicrobiota > Verrucomicrobiia > Chthoniobacterales > SZAS-18 > CAWCJJ01. The sequence continues at coordinate 25,080 of CAWCJJ010000024.1, read as the reverse complement.
TCGAACACGCCCACCGCGAGGTAGGCCGGACCGAGCGCGGAAAGCTGATCGGTGGAGTGGAGGAGTTCCAAGGTGGCAAAGAGCTCGGCGAGACCGTCAACTTGGCCCCAAACCGCCGCAAGTCCAGACTCCCGTTCTACGCCCCGCGCAGCCGCGATACTTCCGGCAAACTGATGATCCGCGAACGCAACTCCTCCGTCGGCAGCGTCTTAATTTCCTCCACCGTCACCGAACGGCTCAGGTCGAAACGCCCCGATTGCGTGCGGCGCAAATCCTTCAAGTGCGCCCCGCAGCCCAGTTCCGCGCCGATGTCGTGCGCGTACGTCCGCACGTAAAATCCCTTCGAGCAGACCACGCGGAAATCAATGTCCGGCAGCCGCACCGCCTGGATCTCGTGGGCGAACACGTGAACGAAACGTGGCTCGCGCTCCACCGTTTGCCCTTGGCGGGCGAGCTTGTACAACGGCACCCCGCCCAGCTTGATCGCCGAAACCATGGGCGGCATCTGGTAGAAATCACCGTCGAACTTGGCGAAAACCGGCTCCAAACGCTCCGCGTCCAAGTCCCTCGGGCAGCGGACGTGTCTCCAGAATCTCGCCGTCGCGGTCCTGGCTGGCGGTGGTCGCCCCCAAGGTCATCGTGCCGACGTATTCCTTGTCCTCGGCCATCAGCAGATCCTGGATTTTCGTGCCGCGTCCCAGCACGACGATCAGAAGTCCGGTCGCGAGCGGGTCGAGCGTGCCGCAATGGCCGACTTTCTTGGTGTTCAAAGCGCGGCGCACGATGGCCACCACATCGTGGGAGGTCATGCCGGGAGCTTTGTCCACGAGTAGCACGCCGTCGGGTCCGTTGTCGGGCTGCGGCTGCGGACGATGATTTCTAAACGGGCTTTGGATCATACAAAAAAGGGTTTCGACGTTTGCGGAATACTTCGGGCATCAGCCCCGGGAGCGCGGGTCTCCGACCCGCTTCTGGATCTGGTCGGGTTTCACTCAAGGGCTGCCGCCCCTTGCGGGTCGGAGACCCGCGCACCCGGGGCTGATGCCCCGAAGCCAGAGGCGGTTGTGATGCCAGAATTTCACACGGGGACTTGAATCGGCAAGCCCGCCCTGACCACTTCCTCGTGAATCCGCGCCAGGACGCGCGCCTCCACCTCCGCGAGGCCGCCGCGAATCCGCGCGCCCGCCGCGAGGATGTGGCCGCCGCCGCCGAAAGTCGCGCAGATCGCACTCACGTCCAGCGCCGCGGTCTTCGAACGCAGACTGATCCGCACCAAGCCCCCGGGTAGTTCCTCGAAAAAGGCGGCGACCTGCACGGTGTCGATCCCCCGCAAATGATCGATCAAGCCTTCGTTGTCCTCCGGCTGGGCGCCGAGTTGGTCCGCCGTGTGGATCGAGAGCGCGAAGCTCGCCACGCGGCGATCGGCGGTGAGCTTCATTGTATTAAGCAGCGCCCGCAGCAGTTCCAGCCGCCGCAACGGGTGGCTCTCGTAAAGCTGTTGCGACAACTCGCCGACATTAACCCCGGCGCGGATCAGCGCGGCGCCAATCTCGTACGTGCGCGCGGAGGTCTGCGGGTACTGAAACGAGCCAGTGTCCGTCGAGATGGCGGCGAACAGGTTGGTCGCGATCTCCCGGGTGACGGGCATCCCCACGCTGGAAAACAACTCGTAAAGAATCTGTCCCGTCGCGGGCGCGGTGGCGTCAACGCGGGCGACATCGCCGTAACCGATATTGCTGACGTGATGATCGATGTTGACGATCCGGCCCACCCGGCCCATCGCGCGCAACGGCGTGCCCAAACGCGGGTAAGTCGCGGTGTCCAGCGCCACCAGCACGTCGAAATCCTCCGACCCGGCGGGCGGCTTCGTCACCAACTCGGCGCGGGGCAAAAAGCCGAGCTTCGCGACCATGCCATCCTCGTTCCAAATTTTGACCTGTTTGCCGGCGGCGAGCAGGGCGAGCCCCATCGCGAGTTGGCAGCCCAGCGCGTCCCCGTCGGGCCGCAGGTGGCTCACGACGACGAAGCTGGTCCCTTCCCGCAAAACCGCGGCGATCTCCTCAAAAGTGGCGTCCTTGCTGGGAGCGACACTTGGAGGTGTGTCGATGCTCACGAAGCCGCCGACCCTTTCTCACCCGACGGGCGCGGATCGTCATCCACAACGTTTTCATCCTCGCCGACCAGGTTCGCCTCACGGTCGAAGGCGTTCTCGTCGTCATCCTCGCCCAGGACCACTTCCGGCGGCGTGATGTCGTCGATTTGACGCATGATCTCCATCACCTTTGTGCCGCGTTCGACGGACTCATCGAACCGGAAATGCAGTTGCGGGGTGAACTTGAGGATCACCCGTTTGGAAAGCTCCCGCTGCAGCACCTGCCGGTTCTCGTTGAGTTTCACCAGGGCCTCGCGTTGCTGCGGCGCGGTCCCGAGCACGCCGATGAAGACGTGGCAATGCCGGAAGTCCGGCGTCAGGTCCACGCCGTGAATCGTCACCAGCGTGGCCCGAAACGTCAGTTCGCGGCCAATGATCGCGCCCAGTTCGCGTTGGATGAGTTCCCGTACCCGGGCGGGTCTGTTTTTCATGGAGGGGAAGGCGAAGGCGGAAGGCGGAAGGCGGAAGGCGGAAGGCGGAAGGCGGAAGGCGGAAGGCGGAAGGCGGAAGGCGGAGCGAGCGGAAGGTGGAAGGCGAAAGGCGACACGAAGCGCCGTGGAAGATGAAAGTAAAGGACCAAGTGCCTTTTTCTGGTTCCGCGTTCCGCCTTCCGGCCGCTTTCCTCAGAGTTTCTGCGCGATCTTCTCCAGCGTGTAACACTCGATGATGTCCTCGACTTGGTAGTCGCTGTAATCACCCAGCTTGATACCGCACTCCACGCCGGCGCGGACTTCCTTCACGTCGTCCGTGAAACGTCGCAAAGTGGACATGCCGCCGTCGTACACGGGCTGGCGGCGGCGCAGCAAACGCGCGCGCGCCGTGCGGGCCACGCGGCCGTCGATGACGATGCAACCCGCCACCGTCGCCCTTGGACAACGCGAACACCTGCTTGACCTCGGCATGGCCGATGACCGTTTCGCGCAACTCCGGGTCGAGCAACCCGGCCATGGACTTCCTTCACCTGGTCGATCAACTCGTAGATGATGCTGTAAAGCTTGACCTGCATGCCCTCGCGCTGCGCGCTCGCCACCGCCACGTTTTCCACCTTGGTGTTGAACCCGATGATCACCGCGTTTGACGCGCTCGCCAGCAGCACGTCGTTGTCCGTGATCGGGTCCAACCCCCGTGTGGACGAATTCCAGTTCGACCTTTTTGGCGTCGATCTGTTTCAACGAGCCGACCACCGCCTCCAGCGATCCCTGCACGTCGGTCTTGATGATCAGACGCAGGTTCTTGCGCTGGTCGCCCGCGCCGAAGAAATCCTCCAGGGTGGCGCGTTGCGGCGCCACCAGCTTCTTATTGCGGGCGTGAGCATCCGCTGTTCGCTGAATTCCTTGGCTTGACGCTCATTCGTCCATCACCAGGAACTCGTCGCCCGCCGAGGGCAGGCCCGAGAACCCGACCACCTTGACCGGCGTGGACGGCCCCGCCTCCTTGATCGGCTTGCCCAGATCGTCGAACATCGCCTTCACCTTGCCCGAGATACGTGCCGCAGATGAACGCGTCGCCCGTCTTGCAGCGTGCCCATGCGCACGATCACGGTCGCCGTCGGGCCGCGCCCGGCTTCGAGCTGCGCCTCGATGACGGTGCCGCGCGGGGGGCCGTGGGCGAGGCTTTCAAGTCGAGCAACTCGGCCTGCAGAGTCATCATTTCCAGCAGATGATCAATGCCCGTGCCCTTGGTCGCGGAGACCGGGCAGCAGGTGATTTCGCCACCCCAGTCGTCGGGCGCGAGGCCCTGGTCCTGGAGCTGCTTTTTGACGCGGTCGATGTTCGCGCCGGGCAGGTCGATCTTGTTGATCGCGACCATGATGCTGACCTTGGCCGCCTTGGCGTGGTTGATGGCCTCCTGCGTCTGCGGCATGATGCCGTCGTCCGCCGCGATGACGATGACCACGATATCGGTGATGTTCGCGCCGCGGGCGCGCATGGCGGTAAACGCCGCGTGGCCGGGGGTGTCGAGGAAGGTGATCTTGTGCCCCTGGTAATCGACGCTGTACGCGCCGATGTGCTGGGTGATGCCGCCCGCCTCGCCCTTGGCGACGCGCGTCTTGCGGATGGCGTCCATCAGCGAGGTTTTGCCGTGATCGACGTGGCCCATGAACGTGATGATCGGCGCGCGAACCTTGAGTTCCTCCTCCGGGTTGACGATCACCGGCGGCGAGCGGCGGCGGCGACGACCACCTCCTGCTTGTGGACGCCCGCGCCCTTCTCGCGGCGCTCGGCCTCGAAGGTGAAGCCGTGCTTCTTGCAGATCGTGGTGACGTCGTGCGGCTCCAGCACCGTCGCCTGGTTGGCGAAGATCTGGAGGTCCATCAGGCTCTTGATGATGACGAAGGGCTTCAAACCCAGCGCGACCGCCAGGTCGCTGACCATGACCGGCGGCTTGAGGTGAATGGTCTTTTCGCCGGTCTCCTCGTTGATCTCGACGGCGGTGGAGAGTGCGGCGGGAACGGGCGCCGGGGCGTTCGCCGCCAGGGTGGCCAGCCGGGATGGCGGAATCCTGCACCGGACGGGCGACGGAGGTAGCGCGGATCGACGGGGATGAAATCAAATCAACCACCTCACGGACCGGCGCGGCGGCGGGCGCGGGCGCCTCCTCGGCGGCGAGCAACCGGCTCCGGCGCCACAACGACGGGAGGCGCTTTCTTCGCGCCGATGGAGGGCAGGGGCCGCAGGGCGGTACGGGTGGTCTTCGGACGGGCGCGGCTTTGCCCGGCTCGTCGATGAGCGAAACAGGCACGGGTTTCTCAACCGGAGGCGGCGGGGGCGCAACGGGTGCCGCCGCGACGGGCGGGGCTGAATTCTTGGAGGCCGAAGATCTGGTCCCGCCGGAGCGCGAGCTTACCGACGATGAAGCGGGGGACCGCTTGCTGGAGGTTTCTTTCGAGGTGGCGCGAGGGCTGGGCATGATGAGGAAGAAAAGTTGCGGGAAAAGCGGTTGGAGATGCTGGCGAAGTTCATGGCGGCGGTCTCCATTGTGAATGGAAGTTAGCCGATGGCGGTCTGCGGCTGGCGCGCCTTGTCGAGGATGGCCGTGGCCTTTTCCAGGTCGATGGACATCACCTCGGCCAAATCCTGCGGCTCCAGGTCGAGCAGGGCCTCGACGTTGGTGAAGCCGTTCTTCACCAGCGCCTGCGCCGTGGCGGCGTCCACCTCCAAGCTGGCGACCAGGGCGTTGGCGGCCTGCGTGACCTTGTTTTCCATGACGATGGCGGCGCTTTCGTCCTTTTCGATGTTGATTTCCCAACCGGTGAGCTTGGCCGTGAGGCGGGCGTTCTGGCCGCGCTTGCCGATGGCGAGGGAAAGCTGGTCCTCCTCCACGCGGATCTAGCGCGGTCTTGCGTTCGCCGTCGAGCGTCAGGCTCTTGACGCGCGCCGGCTTGAGGGCTTCCAGGATGAATTCGCGCGGGTCCTGGTGCCAGCGGATGATGTCCACCTTCTCGTTGTTCAACTCGCGCACGATGTTCTTGACCCGCGAGCCGCGCATCCCGACGCACGCGCCGACGGGGTCCACCTTTTCGTTCGCGCTGTGGACGGCGATCTTGGTGCGGTAGCCGGCCTCGCGCGCCAGACCGCGAATCTCCACGGTGCGGTCGTTGATCTCGCTGACCTCCAGTTCAAAGAGCCGGCGCACGAAGTTCGGATGGCTGCGCGACAGGATGATCTCCGGCCCGCGCAAGCCGTTGTCCACGGCGACGACGTAGGCGCGCAGGCGGTCGCCGATGTTGTAATCCTCGGTGACGACGCGCTCCTTGCGAGGGCATGATGGCCTCGAACTTGCCGAGGTCCATGATGACGTCGCTGCGCTCGAAACGGCGCACCGTGCCGCTGACGATCTCGCCCGCGCGATCCTTGAACTCGTCGTACATCATCTCCTTTTCCGCCTGCCGGATGCGCTGGAGCATGGCCTGCTTGGCGGTCTGGGCGCTGATGCGGCCGAAATCCTTGGGCGTGACCTCGACTTCGAGATTGTCGCCCGACCTGCGCGTCGGGCTTGATCTTGCGCGCCTTGGAGAGCAAAATCTCGTCATGCACCTCGTTGACGCGCTCGACGACGACCAGACTGGCCAAGGCGCGGATTTCGCCCGACTTCGGGTTGATGTCGATGCGCATGTCGCGCGCGGGGCCGACGCTCTTTTTAGAGGCCGACAGCAGCGCGTTGGCCACCGCTTCGATGAGGATTTCCCGCTTGATCCCCTTCTCGCGCTCGAAGTAGTCCAGGGCGGCAATCAGTTCGCTGTTCATAGGAGTTTGCTGGGCAAAAATGGGCAAAACACGGCATGACCGAGCCCGGGGCGGGCGGCTCAGCGAAGCCAACAGGAAGAGATCGCGCGTGAGACGTTCCGATCCGCCAGGATCAGTCGAGCTTTGGAGTATATCTGGGGACGGTCCAATCGTCAAGGGAGGGTGAAAACGGGTTTGCGCCGGGAGCGATCTTCTTCAATCCGCCTCCGAATTTGCGTCGATCCGCAGATAAGGTATGGCGAGTAACCTTTTGGTGTGTGATCTATGATCATGGCCATCCGGACGGGCTTCCAAGAGAACTACGGCAGGTTTGAAAAGTCGGGTCGGGAGTTCGACGTGCGCTTCTGGCAGCAAGCCGGGAACGAGGCGATCTTTGAGGCCGCCCGCGAGTTGATCATCGACCACCTCATCCTGCGCCAAGGCCATGCTCACGAGCCCAGACTTCAGAGATCTGTTGAGTCTTTTCAGAGACTCTGAAGTCCGCTTTTTGATCATCGGCGGCTACGCGGTGATGAAGTACAGCGAGCCGCGCTACACCAAGGATCTGGATCTTTGGATCGCCGTTGACGCGCGCAACGCGTCCGCCACTTGGCGGGCGCTGAAAGCCTTCGGCGCCCCGCTGGCTGGTCTGACCGAGAAGGACTTCGCGGAAGAGGGCTACTTCACCAGATGGGACGCCCGCCCCTGCGGGTGGACATCATGATGTCCATTCCCGGGATGAACTTTGAGGAAGCCTGGCCCAACCGGGTGGAGGTGGCCGTTGGCGGGGTGGTCGTCCCGTTTATCGGCAAGCTCGCTTTGATCCGGGTCAAGCGCGCGGCCGGCCGGCCGGCCACCGGATTCTGCTTGACGCGGAGGCGTTGGAACGAGCCGAGGGTTGACCGCTTTGGGGACACGCCACACCGCGCCGCTAACTTCCCGGCACCGGCAGCACCACCGGATCTCCCATCTGGCGCGGCCTTGGTGTGGAGCACGTAAAAATCCAAGCACGCCTTCACGTCCGCGAAGCACTCGCGCACCCGGCTCTTGAGCGACCAGCTCAATTCCACATCCTCGCTCGGGAAACGCCACCACGTCCATGCCGTAATGCCGCGCTAGAAACACCGTCCGGTAACTGTGGAAATGGTCCGTGATGACCGTCAACCGGCGCTGGCCGTAAACGTCGCGCGCCCGCACCACCGAATCCAGCGTGCGAAACCCCGCCGGGTCGAGCGTGATGGCGCTCTCGGGCACGCCGAGCTTTAGCAGGACGTCGCGCATGTCGGCCGGGCTCGTCGTAGCCGTGCGAGGTCGTTGTTGCCCGTCAGCAGCAGATGCTTGACGCGCCCGGCGTGGTAAAGCGCCGCCGCCGCTTCCAGACGGTGCTGAAAGTGCTGGTTCGGCTGGTTGGTGTAGTTATTGATGGGTGAAGTGCCCAGCACCATGCCCACGTTGTTGAAAGGCAGCGCGGCCGCGTCCGGGTAGATGCGTCCCTTGGCCGCATGATGGACCAGCCACCCGCAGACCACCAACGGCACCCCGCAGCCTAACACCGCCAGCACGAGGCCTAGGGGAGGAAACGCAGAGTTTGGGCATAGTCGAGGTTACTGGTCAATGGTATGGGGCGGAAGGGAAGACGGGGTGAAAATGACAGGGGCTGTCGGGAGCAACAAAGCGGGCGCTGAGCTTCCCCTTCCGCCCCAATTACCAATAACCAATAACCATTCCACCTGCTCCATCCCTCACTTCTTTGAGCATCGCGACGAACTGCTTCTGCGCGGGGGAGATCGCCCGGTGCCGCCGGTAGACCACGCCCAGCGGACGCCACATGTCGAAGCTCTCGACCTCCACGGCCACCAGGCTGCCGTTGCGCGTCTCGTCGGCCACGCTGGTCTGCGGGCACGATGGAGATGCCGTTCTCGATCTCCACGGCGCGCTTGACGGTCTCGATGTTGTCGAACTCCATCGCGTGCTGGATCTCGACGCCCTGCTCGCGCAACATCCGGTCGATCACCTTGCGCGTGGGCAGGTCCGGCTCGAAGGAGATGAATTTTTCCCCCTCCAGATCGCGCAGCCGCACCCGCTTGCGCTCGGCCAGCGGATGGTCCGGGATGGCAGATGAGCACCAGCTTGTCGCGCCAGAAATCCTCGACGACCAGCCCGTTGCGCTTGGCGGGAAACGCCACCAGCCCCAGGTCGGCGTCGCCTTCCAGCACTTCGGTGTACACCTGCGCCGACGGCGGTAGTCCACCTTCACGTCCACGTCGGGATAGAGCGCGCGGAACTTCTTCAGAAACGGCGGCAATTCGTGCAGGCCGATGCTGTAGATCGTGGCGATCCGCAACTCGCCCGCCACGATGTTTTGCAACTCGCGGATGCGGTCGCCCAGGCTCTCGAAGGTGTGCAGGATTTCCTTGCTCGCCTGGAGAAACGCCCGGCCCTCCTGCGTGACGGAGAAATTCTTCTTGCCGCGCTCGATCAGGCTGACGTGGAAGCGCCGTTCCAGGGCGCGGATTTGTTGACTGACGGCGCTCTGCGTGATCGAGTTCAGGGTGGCCGCGCGCGAGAAACTGGCGGTTTCCACCAGATCGCAAAAGACTTTGAAGGTTTCGATCTGCATGCGGAGCTACGGCTGCAATATAAGGAAAACTAATCCAAACGTCAACTTCGCTCAACTCCTGCTAATGACCGATCCCGCCGAACGCTCTCGCCGCGCGTGCGGGAAAACATCGCCCGCGCCGCCGCGCAGAGCGGGCCGCCGGTCCGAGGACATCGAACTGGTGGCCGTCTCCAAAACGCATCCGCCGGAGGCGATCCACGCGGTGGCGGACGCCGGGCAGACGCTCTTCGGCGAGAGCCGCGTGCAGGAGGCGCGGGCCAAAATCCCGCTGCTGCCGGGCCGGTTGCGCTGGCATTTCATCGGCCACCTGCAAAAGAACAAAATCCGCGCGGCGCTGCCGCTGTTCGAGTTGTTCCACAGCGTCGATTCGCTGGAACTCGGCGCGGCAGTTCCAGCGGATCGCCGAGGAGGACGGGCTGCGTCCGCAGGTGCTGCTGGAGATCAACGTCGCGGGCGAAGCGAGCAAGTTCGGCTTCTCGCCCGGCGGCGGTGCGGCTCGCGACGGAGGAACTGCTCGCGCTGGACCGGCTGGAAATCGCGGGCCTGATGACGATGGCCCCCTTCGCGCCCGAGCCGGAGCATTCGCGCCGCTATTTCCGGAACTGCGCGAACTGCGCGATGCGACTGGAACGCGAAGCCGGCGTCGGCCTGCCGCATCTGTCGATGGGCATGAGCGGCGATTACGTCGTGGCCGTCGAGGAAGGCGCGACCCTGGTGCGGGTGGGCAGCGCGATTTTCGGCACGCGCTCGGGCAAGCAGTGGTCGCCCGGGAGCGAGAGTGTGTAATGGCGAGCGGCGGCGGTTCAGTCGGATGCGCGGCGGAGGATGTGGGGTTTCTCCAGACCGTGCGCCAGCATGAGTGACTCGTCGGAGAGCAGGTCCACGGTTGGGCCGTCGGCGATCAACCGGCCATTATCGAGCAGGAGCGAACGGGGGCATAGTTCGACGACCAGTTCCAGATCATGCGTGGCGATGATTTTGGTCGCGGTGATGGATGCCAGCAAAGCTTTGAACTCGCGGCGTCCGCGCGGATCGAGATCGCTCGTTGGTTCGTCGAGCACGAGCACGCCCGGTTCGCACGCCAGGACCCCCGCGAGGCACACGCGGCGTTTCTCCCCTTGGCTGAGTTGATGCGGGCGGCGATGCTCGAAGCCTTCCAGCTTGACGCGCGCGAGGTTCTCCCTGACCCGCCGGCCCAAGGCCGGACCACTTAAACCAAGTTGGCGCGGTCCGAAGGCCACATCCTCCCAGACGGTCGGGCAGAAAAGCTGATCCTCCGATTGCTGGAACATGAAGCCGACGTTCTGCCGGATGGCGGGGATGTTTTCGGAGGTCAGCGGCACGCCGGCGACGAAGACGGCGGGGCTTTGCGACAACTTCTCGGGCAACAGACCATTCAGGTGGAGGAGCAACGTGCTCTTCCCGGCACCGTTGGGACCGAGCAGTCCCACGCAGGCGCCTGCTTCGATGGTGAAGCTCAGATCGTTCAGCGCGAGCCGCCCGTCGTCGTAACGAAAGGAGAGGTTACGAACATCCAAGGCGATGGAGGAGGGCATAAGGGAGCGGGGAGTATCTCACAGTCGGAGGGAACTTTCACGAGGTTCGCAGCTTGGAACGAAGGCGTAGCCTGCCTTTCGCACCGAAGGTGCAGCCTCAGCAAAGCCCGGGGTAACGCCCCCTCGAATGACGGGGCCCGCCTTTCGCACCGAAGGTGCAGCCTCAGCACAGCCTGGGGCAACGCCCCAGGTATGGGTTGTTTGTGGTTTCAGCGCTGAAGGCGCGATTCAAAGGCTGCCGGTCAATGTGGCATGTTGGTCCTCGAAGGCGTGCCCGGAATGAATCGCGCCTTCAGCGCTGGAAACAGCACTATCTTGTTCCTGGGGCGTTGCCCCAGGCTGTGCTGAGGCTGCACCTTCGGTGCGAAAGGCAGGCTACCTACTGGCGGGCGTTGCCCCGGGCTGTGCTAAGGCTGCGCCTTCGGTGCGGAGAAGCAAAGCGACATACCGCCACATCCCGCATCTTCCTCGCCCATGCTCCGCCCACCCACTCACTCCCGCCACCCCCGGGCGCACATGGACGCGTAAATCCGTCCGGCCCGTTCGACCGAACGCACAAAAAGCTGCCCCAGGGTCTCGGCCAGCGAACCCCAGACCACCCGCCGCGACGGACGGACAAAAGTCCGGCTTGCCCGCGCCCGGGTCAAGCGGGCGGTTTCCTCGACCAGCACAAACAAATAACGGTCCATCAACGCGAGTGTCGTTAGGAGCAGGGCGGGGGCGCGCCAGCCGCGCAGCACGCGGATGATCTCGCTGAAAGGCGTCGTGGCCGCCAGGAGAATCGCGCCGCCCAGACAAAGCGTGCTGCGAACCACCGTGTGCCAGAACACCCCCGCGCCACCCGTTTGCCAAAGCGAGAGCGCGGCCACGCCCAGGACGAACGGCTCCAGCAACGCGAGCCGGCGCAGCAAAAATTCTAACGAGATCTGGCTGCGCCACGCCGTGAACCCCAGCAGCGCCGCCGCGCCCCCGAAAACCCAGGGCGTCCAGCCGTCGCGCGGCGGCAACCCGGCCACGACCAGCACGAAACCCAGCAGCCCCGGCAGCTTTATCCGCGCGGGCAGACGATGCACCGGACTGGGACGCGGCTGGTAGCTTTCCAGCAAACTGGCGGACATCGGCGTTGGTTCGGCAAGCCGCCTTACTTTACTCCGACAACCCGCTCGTCTTCCCCGTTCGGGGGATCATCACGCGCGACGCGGCCAGCGCGAGTACAAAAACGACGCCTGTGCCCAGCAACCCCGCCAGCGCCGTTGCCACCGATGGCGAGGCAATCCCGGGAACGGTGTACTCGGCGAACGGCGAGTGGATCGACCACGCGTGTTTCGCGGCCCCGCCAAACCCGGCTTGTTCGGCGACGCGATCCAACCCGTCGGGCAACCGGCTGGCAAAAGGAGAAAGGAACAGGGCCAGCCCGACCGACGCGGCAAGTCCGTAGCCCAGCAGGCTTTTATAGCCGCGCTCGCCGCCCTCCGCGCGCGCGTCCAACCGCAACAACTCGGGCCGCGCCTGCCCGACGGACGCGATCACCAGAGCCGTGATCAACGCCTCACCGACACCGATGACCATGTGAACCCCGGCCATCGCGGGGAACACCACCGCCCAGCGCGCCGTGCCGGACAGGGCGAGCATCCCCGCGCAACAAACCGCCGCCAGCACGGTGCTGCACCAACTGGCGAAAGCCGCCGCCGCGACCGCGCCGCGCAACCCGCCGCCGATTAGCCGGTACACCAGCCGGTAGAGCGCGTACCCGGCCAGCGCGCCGATGACGCCCATGTTAAAGATGTTTGCGCCCAGCGCGAGCAAACCGCCGTCCGCGAACACCAGGCATTGCACAATCAACACGGATGTCAGCACGATGATCGCGGCCTCCGGTCCCAGCAACGCCGCCGTGAGCACCGAACCGACGAGGTGCCCCGACGTGCCGCCCGCCACGGGAAAATTGAGCATCTGGCCCGCGAAGACGAACGCCGCCGCGAGACCAAGCAGGGGAACCCGGCGCGGGGGCAGGGATTTGCGGGCGTCCCGGAGCGCCACGCCCAACGCGCCGACGGCCAGGATATCGGCGGCGACGCTGGTCCTAAGATCGAGGAAGCCGTCGGGGATGTGCATAGAGAGGAGTGAGGCTACCCAGTCACTCACTCCCTAACCGTACATCGGAAGCTTGGCGGGGAAATCAGGACAAATCTCAGATTGGGGGAGGGGGCCGTCAGCATTAAAAAAGCTCATGCGACCGTTCTTGTCGCACATCCAGCATTCCTTGGCCTGCTTGTCGAAGTACAAGACGAACTTCTCCATGATCTCCCGGAACGAATTGGATGGAGAGCGGACCTCCACGCAAATCTCCGGCGCAACGAGATAGACAATAGATGAACGCGGCCGCTTTTTGCGGCGCCCGTTCGACAGCCACGCCGAATCGCACGCTTTGACTCCTTCATTCGTCTGAATAGGACATTCTCCCAAGGGGTGTCCATCGGGCAACAACCGGCCAAGTAGTACGATGATCTCGCCTTGGTACTCACAATGATCCGCGCCCGGAGGAGGACTCAAAACAACGTTCCCCCATTTGTCGCTCTCGATCCGGAACGGCAATTTGGCGAGGTGCGGGTCCGCATAGATTTCCTCCCAGGTCATAACCGCAGGTTAGCTGTTCCGGCCTAGTCTGACAAATCATCATCCGCCGCGCCTTTCTTATTCTTCAGCCCGCGCAGCTTGCCGTGGATGAACGGGTCGATCTCGCCGTCCATCACAGCCTGCACATCGCCGGTTTGCACGCCGGTCCGCAGATCCTTCACCAACTGGTAGGGTTGGAAAACGTAGTTGCGAATCTGGCTACCCCACGCCACGTCGCCCTGCTCGCCGTACTGGCGCTCGATCTCGGCGCGCTTTTTGTCGGCTTCGATCTCCATTAATTTCGCCTTCAACATCTTGAGCGCCGTCATGCGGTTCTTCATCTGGCTGCGCTCCGCCTGGCAGGCCACGATGATGCCGCTGGGCACGTGGGTGATCCGCACCGCCGTCTCGACTTTGTTGACGTTCTGCCCGCCCTTGCCGCCGGAACGGAAAGTGTCCAGGATCAGGTCGCGCTCGTCGATGTCGATGGGCGCGTCGTCGGGTAACTCGGGCACGGCGTCCACGCTGGCGAAGCTGGTGTGCCGGCGCTTGTTGGAATCAAAAGGTGAAATCCGCACCAGCCGGTGAACCCCGCGTTCGGTGTTCAGATAACCGAAGGCGTACGGGCCCTCCACCTTGAGCGTGGCCGACTTGATGCCCGCCTCCTCGCCCAGCTGGATGTCCATGATCTGTTTGGTGAAGCCGTGACGCTCAAGCCAGCGTTCGTACATCCGCAATAGCATCTCGGCCCAGTCGCACGACTCCGTGCCGCCCGCGCCGCTGTGAACGGTGAGGAACGCGTTGGAGCGGTCGTTCTCGCCGCCGAGAAGCTGGAGCAACTCGAACTCTTCCAACTGCGTGCGCGTCCGCGCAAACTCGGTGGCGAACTCGGCGTACGTCGCCGCCTGCTGCGCGGGATCGGTCTCCTCGTCGGCGAGGAGCTTGAGGGTTTCGAGGTCGGCGACCTGCGATTCCAGGACCAGCAACGGCTGGACCTTGGCGCGCAGGGCGGAGACTTCCTCGACCTGTTTTTGGGCTTGTTCCTTTTTATCCCAGAAGGAGGATTCGCCCATGAGCGATTCCAATTCGTTCAGACGGATTTGTTTGCCCGGCAAGTCAAAGATACCTCCGCAACTGTCCCACGCGGGCTTTGAGTTCGTCGGTTTGGAGGGAGTTGGGATCGTCGGCCATAAGGGGGAAAGTTAAGGTGTCCGCGGGATGGACGCCACGGCTTTCTTGGGCATTCCGCCACTGCGAAGCAGTTTTGGAGTGCGGCGACACGTCGCCGCTTTCGCACGGCTCCGCCGGGCCCAACCGCGACACGTCGCGTCGTATACCTTCCGGCGGAGCCGGCTCGAGTGATAGCGGCTTCGCCGAAGGAGAACGACGCGACGTGTCGCTGGGATCAAAGCGGCGACGTGTCGCGGCGCACTCCAAAGCCGCTGCGCGGCGGGCGGAGAAGAGCCTCCCCACTCAATGCAACAACCTGGGCTTGACCGGCTCGACCCGCTGCGGCTCCAGGGGCGCGGCCTTTACCGGCTCCACCCGCAGGATCGTTTCGCCTTCCTTCATCACGTCCAGCTTGTCGCGCGCGATGAAACCCAGGTACTCCGGGATCATGCTCCAGCCAGCCGATCTGCCGCTTGTAACGGGAAAACAACGCCTTCTGATCCTCAATCGCGCGGTGCAATTTGTCGCGCTCGTCGCGCTCGTTGCGCTGCTTTTGCAACTCCGGCATGAAAGCGCCGATCACGATGCCCACCATCGCCAACACCAGAAGGACCCAAAGAAGGCGGTTGATCCGGTGCCAAATGGTGACAGTTGGCTGATCATACTCCTCGATGTAATACCCCGTGCTCACAACTAGCGCATCTTACCGCCATATTGTGCGTTGTCACCAAGAAATTCCTCGATTCGCAACAACTGGTTGTATTTGGCGACCCGATCCGTCCGGCACAGCGAACCCGTCTTGATCTGGCCCGCGTTGGTCGCCACGGCGATGTCGGCGATGGTCGTATCCTCGGTTTCACCCGAGCGATGGCTGATCACCGCCGTGTAGCGGTTCTCCTTGGCCAGTTCGATGGCGTCCAGCGTTTCGGTCAGCGTGCCAATCTGGTTGACCTTCACCAAAATCGAATTCGCCACGCCCTCGTCGATCCCGCGTTGCAGGAAATCCACGTTGGTGACAAACAAATCATCGCCCACGAGTTGCGTCGTTTTGCCCAGGGCGTTGGTCAGCAGCTTCCAGCCGTCCCAATCGTTTTCCGCGCAGCCGTCCTCGATCGAGATGATCGGGAAACGGGCGACGAGGTCCTGGTAATAGCTGACCAGTTCCGCGGCGGTGCGCACGCTGCCGTCCGACTTCTTGAAGCGGTACACCTTGGCTTCCTCGTCGTAAAACTCACTGGAAGCCGCGTCCAACGCCAGGAACACGTCGCCGCCCAGTTTGTAACCGGCGTTGCCCACCGCCATCGCGAGGGTTTCCAGCGCGTCGTCGGCGGATTTGAAGACCGGCGCGAACCCGCCCTCGTCGCCCACGGCGGTCGAAAGGCCGCGCCCCTTGAGGACGGCCTTGAGCGAATGGAAAATCTCCGTCCCGCAGCGCAGCGCCTCCGCGAAGGTGGGCGCGCCCTTGGGCATGATCATGAATTCCTGGAAGTCGATGGGCGCGTCGGAGTGCGCGCCGCCGTTGATGACGTTCATCATCGGCACGGGCAGGACCTTGGCGTTGGGTCCGCCCAGGTATTTGAACAAGGGCAGGTCGAGCGCGACGGCGGCGGCGTGGGCGGTGGCGAGCGAAACGCCGAGCAGGGCGTTCGCGCCGAGTTTCTTCTTGTTGGCGGTGCCGTCGAGTTCGCGCAGGGCGCGGTCGAGGCCGACCTGATCCAGCGCGTCCATGCCGCGCAGGGCGGGGGCGATGTCGTCGTGGATGCCTTCGACGGCTTTGCTGACGCCCTTGCCGAGGTAGCGTTTTTTGTCACCGTCGCGCAGTTCCCAAGCCTCGTGCTGGCCCGTGCTCGCGCCGCTGGGAACGGCCGCCCGGCCCTCGGCCCCGCCTTCGAGCTGGACTTCCACCTCCACGGTGGGGTTGCCCCGTGAGTCGAGGATTTCACGGGCGCGGATGTCGGAGATAAGAATGGCTGCTGGCATAAGTAAAAAACGAACGGGATGGATGTCGGTTGCCTGGACGGCGGCACAACAAGAGCGCGCTTCGCGCGCAAAGGCAACCGGGACCCCGCGCGGAAGTTCAACCCGGCGTCGCCGCGCTTGTGCAGGTTGAAAAGCCGGGGAACACTCCCGTTCCCCCATGAGACAAAATTCCCCCCGCTTCCTCTTGCACGCGGTTGCCTGCGCAACCGCGTTGTCCCTGGCCGCTTCCCCGGCCAGTCGCGCCCAGGAACCCGCGCCTCTGGCCACTCCCCAACCGGCGCTCGCCCGCAGTCCGGGCGTTCATCTGGCCGAGGGGCCGTTTAAACCCACTTGGGATTCCCTGGTCAAGGACTACCAGTGCCCGGAATGGTTCCGCGACGCTAAGTTCGGCATCTGGGCGCATTGGTCGGCGCAATGCGTCCCCGAGAAGGGCGATTGGTACGCGCGCAACATGTACATGGAAGGGTCCGCCGACTACAAGGACAGCCTGGAGAAACATGGCCCGCAATCCAAATTCGGCTTCAAGGATTACGACAACGCCTGGAAAGCCGAGCACTGGGACCCCGAAAAGCTGATGGCTCTCTACAAGCGGGCCGGCGCGCGCTACTTCATGGCGCTGGCCAACCACCACGACAATTTCGATTGTTACGACAGCACGTACCAGCCGTGGAACTCGGTGAAGGTCGGTCCGAAGAAGGACATCGTCGGCATCTGGGCCGAACTGGCGAAGAAGAACGGCCTGCGCTTCGGCGTGAGCAACCATTCGTCCCATGCCTGGCACTGGTTCCAGGTGGCCTACGGCTACGACACCGAAGGTCCCGACAAGGACGTTCCCTACGATGGCTGGCTCACGAAAGCCGATGGCAAAGGCCAGTGGTGGGAGGGACTCGACCCGCAGGATCTGTACTGCCGGCCCGCGCTACGCCCCGCCGAAGGGTCTGGACACGGCGGCTTACAAGGACTGGTTCAAGCGGCACGACAAATGGCACGAGGAAATCCCGCCGCTGGACAACGGCTACAGCGAAAAATGGTTTCTGCGCTGCCAGGAACTGGTCGATAAATACCACCCGGATTTGCTGTACTTCGACGACACCTCCCTCCCGCTCGACGAGTACGGCCTGGACATCGCCGCGCATTTTTACAACGCCAACGCCGCGTGGCACGGCGGTCGCAACGAAGCGGTGATCAACGCCAAGGCGCTGACGCCCGGGCATCGCCCCGGTCTGGTGGAAGACTACGAGCGCGGCTCGAGTGACATGATCCAGCCCGCCCCGTGGCAGACCGACACCTGCATCGGCGTCTGGCATTACCAAAAGGGCGTCAAGTACAAGTCCGTCGCCACGGTCACGCAGATGCTGGCGAACATCGTCAGCAAGAACGGCAACCTGATGCTCAATATCCCCGTGCGCGGGGATGGCACCATCGACGACAACGAGGTGCAATTTTTGGAAGGTCTGGCGAAGTGGATGGACGTGGAAAAGGAGGGCATCTTCGACACGCGCCCCTGGAAGGTGTACGGCGAGGGTCCGGTGGCGGCGGGCGGAATGTTTAACGAGGGCAAGATCAAGTACGGCGCGGCGGACATCCGGTTTACCACCACCAAGGATGGGAAGATGCTCTACGCGTATTTCCTGGGCTGGCCCGCCGACGGGAAGCTAACCATTCGCGCGCTGGGCAAGGGAGCGTCCCCCGCCGGCCCGCTCGATCAGGACATCGCGTCGGTGAACCTGCTGGGTTCGGCGGAGAAAATTGTTTATTCGCGGGACGCCGAGGGGTTGCACGTGACGCTGCCCGCCAACGCTCCGGCCGAGGGCGCGTGCGCACTGAAGCTTACGCTGGAGTAGTGTGGATCCGACTAATCCGAGCACAGCATCCACGCCGATGATCAGCTCTGCAGCAACGTCAGGAGCGCGCGCTGGTTTTCCTGTGAGTCGAAGATCGCGGCGGGGGTTATCTTAAACCCGGTGAGGACGACGCTTGCAAGTACGCCGGTGGCTTCAACGCGTGCCCGCGGGCTGTAGGTCTCCGCTCCTGGTTCCAGGATGTATTGCTCAATAATGCGCTGATCGGCGTCAACGATCCAGTACTCGGCGACGCCGTGAAGAGCGTAATCTTCCAACTTCAGGTTCTGATCGTTCTTCGCCGTGGAGGGCGAAAGGATTTCAACGATCAAATCGGGTGGTGGGAAAATCTTCTGCCCCTGCTTAAGGTCGGCGACCTTCACCTGACCGAAGAAGCAGATGTCCGGCTCGTAGGCGTTGCGCTCGCATTGAATAAGGCATTTCTCGACGAAGACTCGCCCTAAATTGTGTCGGATGACAAATTGGATAAGCAACGATGAGATCAAAGCGGATGCATCCAGATGCTCCAGTCGCACGGGCGAGTGGAGTACGACCTGGCCATTGATGAACTCGGCCTTCATGTTTTCATCGATTTCCTCGTAAAAGCGGCGCCGCCGCTGTTTCTCGGACTCCAGAAGTTCTCCCAAGTAGTGCAGATGCCGGGGAAGTTGGGGCGAACTCACAATAGCTTCCAGGGCTGCGGAGACGTTGCTCATCACGGTGGGAGATTACCTTGGCGCAAAGTGCTTGGCAAGCGTGGCGAACCGCGCCCCAACCCATCTGCGGGTACGTCAAACGCCAAAGAGTCTGGCCAATTCCACCCGCAACTCCGGCAGCGTCTCGGACACCAGCGTTTCGTTGCAGGTGTACAGCCGTTGCCGCGTGTACGCTCCCTCGCGGGGCGCGGTGTGTACTTGGACCTGGCTGCGTCCCGCAAGCGCAATCCAATATTCCTCAACGCCCGCCTCGGCGTACAAACTCGCCTTGGCGCGGTCGAGTTCCTCGGTCGTGACGGCGACCTCAATCGCAAGGAGTGCCGTCGAGGGGTGGTTAAGCGCGTAGTCTTCCCGCCGGCCCCCGCACCACGCAAACATCGGGTTCCGGTTCGGAATCCGTCAAGGTGAGAGGTTGTTCCGACCTCAACCACAGCCTGTCACTGATGGCAGCTCGAATAATTTCGCAGAGGTAGTCAACGAGGATGGAGTGACGGGGAGACTTTGGCGTCTTCTCAATGATGATTCCCCGCACCAACTCGGTCCGCCGTCCGTTGTGGTTGTATTCACCCGTCTGATGGTAAAGCTCCACACTCACAGGCGAAACTTGGCTGCGAACCGTGGGTAGCTCTAAAATAGATGGCATGGCGTTGTGATCGGTGACTTGGAGGATAACAACCCCCGTTTCTTTGGCAACCAAGCATTCGCTTACCCCATCGGTGGCGTGCGAAAACCGACGCTACCCCGCTCAACCGCCTTTGATCGCCCCAAACGCCGCCATGCACGCGTTCTTGTGCAGGACCTCCACCACGGGGAAACCCGCCCGGCGCAACGCGTCCAACTGAAAACCCAGCGAGCGCGGCGAATCCTCCCGCTCGATGTACGCGAACACTTGGTCGCGGTAGGCCGGACCCTTCAATCTAACCAGGTATTCACCGTAACGCTGCCACATCAACGCTTGCACCGCCAGTGCATCGTGGACCACGAGGTCCGAGATCCAGAGCGATCCGCCGGGTCGCAACGCCAAGTAGAGCTTCCTGAAAACAGCGTGCCACTCCTCGTCGCCGCGCAAATGGTGGAGCACGGCGGCGGCGGCGATCACATCCAGGCTGCCGGGCGCAAGCTCGATCTCCCGGATGTCGGCCTGCGCGGCGCGCACCGCGCCGGACGTGGCCGCGCCCACGCGTTCGACGGCGCGGTCCAGCATGGGGCGGCTCAGGTCGAGCAGCGTCACGTTCAAACCGGGCGGCAGGACGCCGATCAGCTTGAGCGAATAATTGCCCGCGCCGCAACCCGCGTCGAGCAGGTCGCGCGCGCCGGGGGTCGCGGCGGCGGCGGCTTGCGCGATGAGTTCGAGGACGAGCGGCGCGTCAACGGTGGCCGACTGCCCGGTTTCCAGATTGGAGAAACGCTCGACGTCCGCGTCGAAACGGGCGCGGATTTGCTCGACGGTGGATTTCATGACGCGACGCTGGCAGCCGGCAACCGCAAACCACCTCCCCGACCTCTACGGGCTCGCCGGGGCTCCGTTGGAAGGCGGGGGTGTGGGCTTGCGGGACTTGGGCGAGATCGGCAGGAACAGGCTCGCGTCCGAGCCGAGAACCTGCGGCGCGACCCCATCCCACTTCTCGACCATCTTCAACTCGATGAGCTTGGGGTTCTTTTCCAAGGCGGCACCCTGCACCGCGATGGACTTCGCTTCACCCTCGGCCTTGATGACGGAGGTCTGCGCCTCGGTCTCCGCCTGCTTCTGGCGGTAAACCGCCTGTTCGGCCTCCTGTTGCTGGACCATCTTCTTCTCGATGGCCGCCTCCAGTTCCCGCGAAAGCGTGACGTTCTCGATGACGAGATCATCCACGGTGAGCACCGAACCGATCTTCTTCTGCGACGCCAGCAGCGCAGAATTCTTGATCTGCTCGCGGTTCTTGACGATCTCGGCGGCAGTCTGCGTGGAGGTCACCTCCTTGATGGCTTCCTGCACCCGGGGAAGGAGCAGGTTCTCGAAGGGATCACCCGAGTAGTCACGCAGGATGGCCACGGCACCGCGCCTCGGGGATGCGGTAGAGCACCTTGAGGGTGATGTGGACCTGCTGAAGATCGGAGGAAAAGCATTCGGCGAGCACTTCCTTGGTGTTCTGCTGGACGTTGACCTTCTTGATGGCGGTGACCCACGGCAGCTTCATGCCCAAGCCGGGCGCGATGGCCTCGTTGCTCATCTTACCGAGGGTGACTCTCACTCCTCGCTCGCCCGGCTCGACGATGTAGAAATTCCCTAGGACGGTCAGCAGGAGAAACAATCCACGATGACGGCGATGGCAAGGGTCTTGATTGGTTTCATGGAAGGGCGGACGAGGGCCGGATAGACACTATACACGAGATTCACCCGGCGGAAGGGCGGGCGTTTGGAGGGGCATGCGCAAAGCCGGCTTCCCTCCGCCGCGCCGGGGAAGTGAAGGCTTTCTCCTGCTCGCCGACGCGGCGGGGAACCGCGCCCGGCTCCAAAATGCTTTGGAGGAAATGCCAGCCACCCGGATCGACATCCCTCCCCTTTCGACCGGTTGCTCTCCGTCCGACCTTTGCTGAGTCTGACCTCCGGGGCGGTACCGGCGCAGGATCGGGTTTATTGAAAACCGCTCGAGCGCGAGATGGAAGCCTTTCGTCACGAGGAGGCCGGGCACGCGCGCGCGGTGACACCCGGCCAGATCTGACCGACGGTGTCAGTTGGCCGATGCCGTGATCGGGGCAACCAAGGCGCGTTCCTCGGGAAGCAGGCGATCGGGCGAGACATCCCGCAATTCCTCTCGGGCCTGGCCGGGGAAACTGTTGGCCCACAACACGGCGGCGTGAACCGCGCGCTGCCTGGGCAGCATCACCGTTCGGCCCAAACTGACGGCGTTAAACGCGTCCAGGCCCCCGAGCGCGTTCCCCAGGCGCAGTTCGCACAGTGCGAGCGTCACCCGGTGGGGCAAACTCGCCGGCTCCGCTTTGCACAGCGCGCGGGCGGCGTCGCGCGCGGCGTTCAGGTTTTCACCAAGCAGGGCGTCAAAGTAGGCGGCGTCGTTGGTCACGGCGGCGTCCTTCGGCCAAACGGCGCGCATCGTCGCCAGCAAATCACGCAACAGACGCGTCTCGCCAAGCGCGTCGTAGTACCCGGCGAGGGCCGCGCAGGCCTCGTGCGATTCGGGCACGGCTTGTACCGCCGCCTGGAACGCTTTGCCCGCGACCGGCAGTTCGCCGTTCTTTTGGGCGTACTGCCCGAGGCGCAGAAGCTTTTCCGCGTTGTTCCCGGCGGCGGCCAGGGCGCCGTCCCAGTACGCCTCGGCCGCCTGCGGCTCGCCCAGTTTCTCGGCGCAACGGGCGAGGTACATCTGCTCGACCAGGGGATCGACCGCCACCTTGCGGCTCTTGAGCGCGTCGCGGATCTCGCCCCAGCGGTCCAGCGCGCCCAGTGCGTCCATCCGCTGGAGGAACAGGGCGTGGTCGTGCGCGGCGCGTTCGGCGGGCACGATTTCCAGCACGCGCGCGAACTCCGTCTTCAGGTACAGCCACGCCGCGAAAGCCGCCAGGTCGGCGTCATCCTTGCTGCCGCCGAAACGGTCGGCGGCGCTCTGGATGGCGGCGGCGCGCTTGGCTGGCGAGGGGTCGAGGGAGAGCGCCAGGTCGAGGGCCAGCAGGCGGTGCTGGATCGCGGCCCGGGGATGCGCCTCGATGCGCGCGATCAGTTCGGGCAGGGCGGGGAAACCCGCCGCCGGGTCCGCGCCGGGCGGGGTGGTGGCGGCCCGGCGCGCGAGGATCAGCAAGGCTTCGAGCGACTCGGGGGACGTCGGGTCGGCGGCGAGGGCGCGGACGGCGTCCCACGCGTCGGCCTGCGCCTCGGGGGTGCCGCCGGCGAAGAGGGCGGCGCAGGCGTTGAGGCGCTGGCGGGGCGTGGCGGCGGGGGCGGCGAGCAGGCGGCGCGCGAGGGCGGCGGCCCCGGGCGCGTGGTTGCGACGCGCGGCGATCTGCATGGCGAGGTCCAGGTCGGCTGGCTCGCCGCCGTCCGTCCCCGCCGGGGCGCCGGGCCAGGCGGCGCGCAGGTGGGCCTCGGCCTCGTCAAGGTCGCCGCCCGCCAGCAGCGAGGCGGCGTACTCGCGCTGCTCGGCGGCGGCCAGCGGGCGCGCGGCCTCCACCAGCTTCCAGAAGGGCGCGGCGTCGCGCGGGTTGCCGGTGCGGGCCACGAAAATGGCGGCGGCGCGCTGGGCGGCGGGCTCCCCGCGCCAGAGCAGCAGGGCGTCCTGGAGCTTGGCGCGGGCCTCGAACCACTTGTGCTCGCCCGTGAGCCGCTCGACCTCGGCGGCGGCGCGGCGCGCCTGCCAGGCCTTGGCGGCGTGGAGGGCGGGCTTGGCCGAGAACCCGAAAACGGCCGCGAACACCGCCATGATGGACAGGATGAGCGCCCAACGGCGGCGCAGGCGGCGGTTGGCGACCTCCTCGTAGCTGAGCAACTCGTCCGCGTCGATGGGCGGCCCGGGGTCGGGGGCTTGGCGGAAGATCGGCATAAAGGAACGGCACAATAACCGTTTTAAGCGCGGAATCCAGAGGGTTCACCGAGGACACGGAGGGGCGGACACAGAGAACACAGAGGGAGAAAAAGCGGGGTTCGGAAGAGAGAAGACTATCCCGCTCTTGCTGGAACAAAGCCTTTTGCCTTTCTCCGCCTCCTCTGCCTCTGTGTCTGCCTCTCCGTGTTCTCTGTGATAAATTCTTAATCCCTGTGTTCCTCATCCCCGCCCCGTGAATCTTTCGCGCCTCCTCCGCTTTCCGCCGGTCCGCCTGCTCACGCCGTTGCTCGTGCTGGCCTCGCTGCTCGTGTTTTTCACCCTGGCGTCGGACCACCACCGCTTTCTGACCTTCGCCAACCTGCGCAACATCCTCAACCAGGCCGCGCTGCTTTCCATCCTCGCCACCGGCGTCACCCTGGTGCTGCTCACCGGCGAGATCGACCTCAGCGTGGCCGGCGTGGCGACCCTCGCCGGCGTCGTCGCCAGCTACGCCCTCATCCACTGGCGCTGGCCCGGCGGGCTGGCGGTGGCCTTCGCCGTGGCAACCGGCGGGTTTTTGGGTTGGGCCAACGGGTTTTTCACCACCCGCTTCAGACTCCCCTCGTTCATCGTGACCCTCGCCACCATGCAGATCGCCCTCGGTCTCGCGCTCTACCTGACCAAGGGGTTTCCCCTGCCAACGGTGCCCGCGCTCAGCGTCTGGTTCGGACAGGACGCGCTCCTGCCGGTGGCGCTGGTGGTTTTGGTGCCGACCCATTTCGTCCTCGCGACGACGCGGCCCGGTCGTTACGTGTACCTCGTGGGTGGCAACCGTGCCGCCGCCGAGTTGAGCGGCGTGCCGCCGGGCAAGGTCGTGACGCTGGTGATGGTCTGCTGCGGGCTTTTGGCGGCGTTCAACGGCACGCTGATCTTCGGACGTCTGGGCACCGCCCGGGCCGATGGTTTCGAGTCGCTTTTGATTGATAGCATCGCCGCCGTGGTTTTGGGTGGAACGAGTCTGACGGGTGGTTTCGGGGGCATCCCCAACACCGTGGCCGGACTGCTGGTTTTCGCGGTGATCAAGAACGGGTTGAACTTCGTGGCCGTGGACATCTACGCCAAATCGCTGTTGACGGGTTTGGTCCTGCTGGCGTCACTGCTGGTCAACGCGACGGCCGCGAGGGTGGCGGAACGGATGCGGGAAGCGCGCTGAGGGTGTCAACCCCACGCCGGGCTTGACAGCCGCTTCCTGGATTCGGCACAATGGCCCCCGTCGTGCCGCGCTCTACCTCTTCCTTCCGGGCCCCTGCCGCGCTGCGCGCGCTGGCCACACTATTCCTCTTTACCGCGTTCTCCCTACGCGGCTCGGACGCTCCGAAAGGTATTCAAGTAACACGCCTGTACAACGACGTGAAGCTGCTGCCGCGGGGCGCCGGCGCGCCCGGCGGTGATCGCCGACGTGGTGGCGGGCAAGGCGGGGGTGCAGACGGGGGCCGCCTCGCGCGCGGAGCTGCTCTTCACGGACAAGACCCTCACGCGCCTGGGCGCGAACACGTTCTTTTCCTTCGCGGACGGCACCCGCGAGATGGACCTGGCGCAGGGCACGATGCTTTTGCAGGTGCCCAAGGGGGCGGGGGGCGCGCAGATCCGCACCGCGGCGGTGACCGCGGCGGTGACGGGCACCACGCT
>CAWCJJ010000023.1:0-114565 GCA_963795895.1 uncultured bacterium | reverse complement strand
TACACCGTCGATCCCAAGGCGAAGTCGTACAGGTACGGGAACGGGAACGTGGGCGACGTGTAGAAGAACCCCCCGCTCTTGAAGTCGTAGAAGTACACCCCGCTCTTTCCATCGGCCGCGTCGAACACGTACTCGAAGCCCAAGTCTTGGTGGAAGATGTACTTTGGGTCCGCCAGGTAGCTGTAGTAGCCGAACGGGTTGCCCGAGGCAAACTGCAGGTAGTACACCCCGTTGGCCAGCGCGGCTTCGCCGGTGAAGAACGACGCGCCCAACGGGGGCGGTGTTCCCGTACCACCCAGCGAGTACACGCCGCGTCCCAGGGTCGCGGCGGTCAGCGTGCTGGTGGTGTATTCATAACGCAGGTCATAGACGAGCACGGCGGGGGGCAGCCCGCTCTTCTCGGTCGCCCACAGCGCGGTCGCGCCCGGATCAGCCATCCGGAAGACCCCGCCCAAACCACCGGCGTAAAGAACCACCTTCTGAAAGGTGGTGTCCGGACTGTAAACATCGATTGTTCGCACATCAGTGGTCAACGCGCCAAGGTTGGACGTCAGGTCCATCCACGTCACCCCTTCGTCGCTGGTCACGTAAATCTTGCCAACGGAGTCGAGCACGAAGATGCGTTTGTAATTCTGCGGGTCCATCACCAAAACCCGCACCATGTCGCCGGGATACGCCGTCAAGTTGTGATCGCTCCTCCCAACGTCACGCGATGGGCGATCGTTTTGCCCGCGCCGACGTAGAACACGTCCGGGAACGCCGTCCCCGGGAAGCGGCCGCCGTACGCCATGGCCGCGCTCCCGCTGTTGACGTCGTCGCCCACCGGCACCCCGGGGCTGTCCACCGGTGCCTCGTCCAACGGCAGAATTGCCACCGCGGGCATTCTCCTCGCCGCTCGTCACCGAGCCCCGACCGCCGAGCGCGGGCACCACGCGCGACCGCGCGGGCATTCCCCGGAAGCCGTCGCCACGGGCGGGGTCGGCGTCACCAACCCAAGGTTGGTCAACGTGTCGCCCGAGTCGGCGGACTCAAAAATGTACTCCGTGCCGATCAGCATGCGCGCCGGGTTGATCTGGTTGAGGACAAACGGCTGGAGAAACAGCACCTTGTCAAACGCCGTCAGCTTCTGGCCCGCGCCCAGGCCCGCCGTGATCATCAAGCCGACTGGCGTGGCGTTGCCGACCAAGGCGCCGTTCGCGTCATAGGAGCGGCGTTTGAAGCCGCCGAAATTTTGTGACGAACCGTACCGCAGCGAAGTGCCTGCGTGCGCCGTTTGGTCGGCGTCCACCTCGACCCGTCCACCGTCGCCGCCGGCGGCCTCCGTCCACACCTTGTTGCCGGCCGCCTGCTGGAAGTTCACCCCGTTGTCCTGCGCGCCGCACAGAAACGCGCGTGAAACCGGATCGAACACCGCGTTGTGCGACTCGAGCGTCCGCAGGTCGCCGTTGAGCGAACTCCACCGGCGCGTGCCGCTGTTGTCCGGCGCCAGGGTGCCGTTGGGATTGTTCAACTTGAACATGCCGCCGTCGCACGAGTGCAGGATGCTGCCTTCCGCGTCGAAAAACAGGGTGCGCGAGTCCGCGTGCGGCGAGGTGCCGTTGGCACCGTTGGCCGCGACGCTTTCCCAGACGCCGGCGACGTTGCGCCAGATGTTGCCGCTGTAGAGATTGGCGCCGAGCACGTTCGGAAATTGGTTCGTGCCGTTCGAGCCGTCCTCGGTCTGGTCGGGCTGCCGGTCGCCGGAAATCCAAACGGTGGTCGGACTGGTCGCGTCCGCCACGAGCGCACCGTGCAACCCGCCCTGCTTGCCGGGGAAGATCGCCGGGATAGGCACGCTGAGCGCCGTCCAGTTCGCCCCCTGGTCAACCGACCGGTTGACGTTCACGAGGGTTCCCGCTTGGATCACCGCGGAATAAACCACGTCGTTGCCGGCGCTGTTGTGAACCGACAGGAGAACCCGGGCACCGTCCGCAACGCCATACCACCGACGCCGGAGGCTTCCGTCCAACTCGCGCCCGCGTCGTCGCTCAGGTAAACCTTGCCCGCCTCGCTCGCGTAGAGCCGCCTGTGCGCCCCGGGGTCGCCGACCAGATCAGTGACGGCCGCGCCCGGGATGCCATTGGTCACCGCCGTGTAGGTGACGCCGCCGTCCACGCTGCGGAACAGCGCGCCCGCCGCCGCCACGACCACCTGCGCGCCGCCCGCGAGGGACTTGGTCGGAACGATCCGGCGAACATCACGGTCCGCGAGATTGGTTCCCACCACCGTCCAAGTCGCGCCGCCGTCGGTGGAGCGACCGATGCCAAACCGGGAACCGCCCGTCAGGGCAAGGCCGCTGATGCGACCCGAACCCACGAAAATCGTGTTGGGATCCAGGGGGCTGAGCGCGATGGCGGACAGCGACAAACTCGGCAGCGCCGTGTCGGTGAGCGGGGTCCAGTTGGGTGAGGGCGCCTTGGCGTTCACCGTTTTCCACACGCCGCCGTTGACCGAGGCGACATAGACCACGTTGGCATCGGTCGGGCTGGGGGCGATCGCGCCCACCGCACCCGTGATTGGGTTGGCACCCTCGGGACTCACGATGCCCTCGTCGCCTCCGTTGATGACGGGCGACGGCCCGACGGAAACCCAGTCGGCGGACCTGACTTGGGAGGCGGTCGCGAGCAACGCGCACGCGGCGATGGCCGCCTTTAGATGGCCGCCTAGATAGGGAGATATTTTCGGTAGAACGGAGTCTGCATGGTTTTGTTCGTTTTGGACGGGTTGATAACCACGGCGTCCGCAGGGGGTTGGGGGTGGAACTACGAACGACCATAGGAGAACCCCTTACCCCGTCGAGTACAATCGCTTCAAGCTTCACCGATTTGTTCCGTTTGGCGTTCCGGACGGAGCCGTGTAGCCTGACCTACCAATGAAACTTTGCGCCGCCCACGCCACTTTCCACCTCCTGCTGGCCGGTTGCATGATCGGGCCGGCGGTCGCGCGCGCCCAAATGAAGACCTCCCCGCCCGACGCGGACGCGACCGCCTTCCGCGGCTACCTAACGGAACACGGCCTCGCCCCGCGTTGGTCCGGGGACCCCGCGCCGCTGACCAGCCCGGAACTCCGGGCCGCGTACCCGGGTTTCCGGTTTTACTACACGTTCAGGAGCCCGCCCCCGACGCCGGGCGCGCGCGTGCCGGATGTCATCGAGGCGCACAGGCAGGCGATGGAGGAGTACAACAGCATTCGTTGCGGCTCACCGTCGGCATCGACGAACACGGACGCGTCCACGCGTTTGCCGCGCCAAAGGATTTCAACACGGGCTTGCAACCGGTAAAATCCGAGGGGGAGGCGCGGACCGCCGCGGCGGCGATTCTGAGTCTGACGGGAAATGCCGAAGTGGGTCCGGGCGTGATCCCGGCCGGGGAAGTAGAAGCGGCGCGAAACGGGGAGGGCGCCTGGACCGGTCGCGTTTCCCAGAAGCCCCGGGGCGTGCAGGGTGGCGTCACGTTTGATCGCGAAGGCCGGTGCACGGCCATGAGCAAGGGTCTGAACTACTCGCCGCAGGTTCCATATTAGGAGATGTGGCGTGGGATGCCTAACGACCCAAGGTCCGCGCGCCCTCCAAACCAAAGGCAGCCGGACTCCCGGTGCCGTCCGCTTCCACCGGAGGCAACATCCCTTGCCGATCCCCTGATTGTAACGCCAAGGTCAAATTCATTGCCAACGGGATAAATTTCTGGCAACATGCCACATGTGAAAGCTGTCCCGGGTACATTGCAGGAAGGCGGCGCTCCCTTTCACACCACGCACTGGAGCGTGGTAATGCGGGCGGGCCACGCCCAGTCCGAGGAGGATGCCCAACGGGCACTGGCGGAGTTTTGCCAAGTTTACTGGCCTCCCCTTTACGCTTTCCTCCGCCGCCGCGGTCACGCGCGGGGTGACGCCCAGGATTTGACCCAGGGGTTCTTCGCGCATCTGCTCGCCCAAGGGACCCTGGGCCGCGCCAGCCGAGAGAAAGGCCGGTTGCGCACTTTCCTGCTCGGCTCCCTGCAGCACTTCCTCGCCAACGAGTACGACCACGCCAACCGGCTCAAACGCGGCGGCGGCCAACTTATTGTTTCAATGGACGAGCACTTTGTGGAAGCCGAGGCGGTCATGGTCGCCGGTCCCCACCTCGACGAAACCGCCTGCTACGATCTAACCTGGGCCGCCACGCTGGTGGGCCATGCCTGGGAGAATCTGGTTCGCGCCCTCACCGCCGAGGGAAAATCCCGGTTGTTGGAGGAACTCAAGCCCTTTGTCGTCGGCGGAACGCCGCAACCGCCGACCCAGGATGAAGTCGCCGCGCGCTTGAACATCCCGATTTCGACCTTGCGCACTTCGCTCCAGCGGTTGCGCGAGCGCTACCGGGACGCCCTCCGCGCGGAAGTCGCGCGCACCGTCTCGGAACAAGGGGAGATCGAAGAGGAGATGCGCTACCTCCGCCGTCTGCTGACCTCCTGAACGGCGCTCCACCCGCGAACCTTTCCTGAACCTGGCCATGGCGATCACCGACCCTTCGCAAGAGATGCCGTCACAGCGGGGGGCCGAAACCGGATCGGCGTCGTCCGCGGCGGGTTCCGAACCGGTCGAGATTTGCGATGGCTGCCACCGGCCGCTCATCCGGCGCGGCCCGCAAGGCGAATGCTTCCGCTGTCTGATGGATTTTGCGTTTTCGCCGGATGACGGGGAATCGCCTCCAAACACTCCTGGGGGCGTGGAACATTCCGGGAGGAGCGCGGTGCGTTACGGACACTTCGAGATCGCCATCGGCCCGGACGGGCATCCCGTCGAACTGGGCGCGGGCGCGATGGCCACGACTTACCGGGCATTGGACAGCGTGCTCCACTCCGCCGTGGCGCTGAAGGTCATCAACCAGAAAGTGGCGGAGCATCCGGGCGCGCGGGCGCGCTTTCTGCGCGAAGCGCGCGCGGCCGCCCAACTCCATCACCCCAACGTGGCCGGTGTGACCCACTACGGCGAGCAGGACGGCGAGTGCTACTACGTCATGGAGTTGATCGAGGGTGAAACCCTGGAGGCGCGGGTGCGGCGCGAGGGGCCGCTCCCGCCCGCGCTGGTGTTGGAAATTGGCGGCCAGGTGGCCCGGGCGCTGGCGGCGGCGGAGGCGTGCGGCGTCATGCACCGCGATCTCAAGCCCTCCAACATCATGCTCACCTCCCACCAGGGTGAGACGGCGGGAAGCGCCTCCACCATCGTCAAGGTCATCGACTGGGGCTTGGCAAAAGCGGTCGCGACCGGTTCGGCGCTGGGCGCCGATCACACGCACGGCGCCTTCGTGGGCACGCCAGCCTTTGCCAGTCCGGAGCAGTTTTCACGGGCGGAGGACCGCCGCATCGACACGCGCTCGGACATTTATTCCCTGGGGGTAACGCTCTGGTACCTGCTCTGCGGACGGCCTCTGTTTGTAGGGAATACCCTGGAGGAAATTCACGTTCGGCAAACCCGGCAGCCCCTGCCCCTGGCGCAACTCACCACGGCGCGGGTGCCGGAGCGCATGGTCGCCCTGCTCAAAGCCATGCTGGCGGTTGATCCCGCGAATCGGCCGCAGTCCGCGCGCGAATTGATCGAGGCGCTGCGCCGCTGCCAGACGCAGCACCCGTTCGCCCGGGTTCCACGGCACGCCGGCCGTCGCCGGGCGGCCGCCGCGTGCGCGCTGCTGCTGTTGTTTGGGGGCGGCGCGGCGGGGGTGTGGCGCTATTCTACCCGGGTGCCATCGCTTCCAACGGACCGGTCCATCGCCTTGCTCCCCTTCGAGAACCTCAGCCCGGATCAGGCCGACGCGTTCTTTACCGTCGGCGTGCAGGACGAGATCACCGCCGACCTGGCTCACATCGCCGCCCTCAAGGTCATCGGCTCCGATAGCACCCGGTCTTATTCCCTGGGAGGCCGGAACCACGCCAGGATTGGTCGGGAACTCGGTGTCCGGCACCTGCTCGAGGGAAGTGTGCGGCGGGAAGGCGGGCAGGTGCGTATCCTGGTGCGTCTGATTGACGTTCGTAATCTCGCGCGCCCGTGGACCAACCAATATGACCGCCGACTGACCGATGTTTTCGCGGTGCAGGGCGAAATCACGCGGGCGGTCGCCGACCAACTAAATATCGCACTTTCGGAAGGCCAGAAGGTCGCCATCAACGAGCCGCCGACGAGCGATCTCGCCGCGTACGATTTGTATCTGCGCGCTCGCGCCGTCCCGCGCGTGACGACGCAAACGAAGGGAAAGGATATTTTTAGAAACGGCGAACTGGCGATCCGGCTATTGGATGAAGCCATCGCGCGCGATCCGAAATTTTCGCTCGCCTACTGCGAACTGGCCCGGCGGCACGACGACATGTATTTCTACCGGGGCATCGGTCCGCCGGAAGAACTCCTGGTCGATCACCGCAGCCTGGCGGAGATCGCGCTGGCCAGGGCGACGAGCCTGCGCCCGGATTCCGGGGCGCTGCACCTCAGCCTCGCCATCCATGCGGTGCAGATCAACCATGACCCCGAGCGGGCCAACATCGAAGTGCAACTCGCGCGGCGATCCCTGCCCAACAACGCCCAGGTCGAAACCATCGCCGGACGGGTGGCGCGCCGACAGGGTCGCTGGGACGAAGCCTTGCGCTGCCTAGAGCGGGCGGTCTCGCTGGAACCGCGCGACACGGAACTGCGCAGCATACTGGCGAACACCCACCATTATCTTCGTCGCTACGACGACTGCGACCGTACGATGGCCGGCATCATCGCCCTCACGCCCGCCGGGGAGATGGGACGACTCCCGCTCGACCGCGCGATGATCCAAGCCGAGCGCACGGGCGACCTTGCCTCCTCCCTGGAAGCGTTCGCCGCCTTGATAGATTCGGGTCAAATCAACGACGAGGACAGGCGCGAATTTGAGATGGGCTTCGCACTCTGGACACGCGACAACACGCGCTTGCTCCACCTCCTCGCCGAGGAAAACTGGGTTAAAATGTCGGACTCGGGAGTGGATTATCCCAAAGCGTGGTTCGAGGCGCTGGCGGCCCGGATACGAGGGGACCAGGGCACGGCGATGAAAGCCTTCGCGGAGGCTCGCGCCGAAATAGAAAAAACCATCCTTTCCCAGCCTTACTATGGCAAGCCGTTGAGCGTGATGGCAATTATAGACGCGGGTCTCGGACGAAAAGACCAAGCTGTTGAGGAAGCTAAACGAGCGTGCGAGTTGACCTCGTTTGCCTCGTCGAACCTGGAGGCTCCGGTGGTGCGCTGCAACCTCGCGGTGGTTTACGCCTGGACGGGTCAAAACGATCTCGCGTTTGTTGAACTGAACCAGCTGGTTGACCGACCCGCCGGCAGCAATGCGTTGTTTCAACCCACTTACGGCGACCTGCGGCTAAATCCCCTCTGGGATCCGTTGCGCGGCGACCCGCGCTTCGCGGCCGTCACCGCGCGGCTGGCGCCTTTGGCGGCGCGCTGATCTTCCCGCCCGCCCACGCGACGCCGAAATCCTCACGACCGGCGCGCGCGGGGGAGTGTTAACAAGGGGGGGTGAATGACTGTTGCGCCGTTGACAGAACGAGTGGGCGGCCCGGCCTCATAGTCGCCGAGGCGCGTTGGAGGACGGGGCGGGTTCGCGGTTCCTCTTAGTCCCGGAGGAACTAAGAAGTACCCCGCACGCGGGTTTTCGTCGGAATATGCAATGCTGATGGCCTAACGCGTGGCACGGGAGGCGCCACTCGCGCGAACGCACCTGGACATCAGAAAATCCAGAATTTCTGAAATGCCGCGCCCGGAAAGCTTGAGAAACAGATAAGCCGCTCCCGCTGGCGGGAACCATCCTCCGCAAAGCACTTCCGCGAGGAAAGTTCCAACCCGCGCCGCGTGGCCCGACACTGCTTAACAACTACAACTACAACAAATACCATCCCATGAAAAAGACCCTGTTAATCGCCCTCGCAACCTGCGCGTTGCTCAGCCTGACCCCGAACGCCGACGCCGCTCCGGCGAGCGCCAGTCGCCGGGCAAACCGGATCTCCGCCATGTGCCGCGATAAGAGCACGCGCGTCATGATGATCCGCGAACTAATGAGCACGACGGAAGGAAAGCTCGAGTTGGCCGAGATGCTCAAACACGACGCCACGTTCCGCTCCTACTACGAGACGAACACCCCTAACGCTGGCTAACCGGTGGTGTGATCCCCAACCGGACCCACCTCCAACCACCCCGCCATGCCGTCCGCCATCAGCTTGCGTGAATACCAAACGGGCAATCCCGGCACCGCCGGCTTCCCCACGATCACGCAAAACGGGGCGCTGGCGGTGGTGTTGGAAAGAAGACAACTCCGCGCCACCCGTCTCGCCGCTTGCGGCAAGCGGCGGCTGGCGCGCCGGGCGGGTTTGCAAACCTTTCTTAATGCCTTGTGGCGGACGCCGGGGGTGTTCGGTCGGAGACAATCCGACCCGCGCCCCAACGGGATTTCCCACGACCCCGAACTCCGCCGCCGCGCCGCGTGAAGGCGGGAGGAATCGTCCCGCCCGCCTACCGCTCCCAGGCCAAACCACCAAACGCCGGTCAACCCAGCTTGAACATCTTTCACATGATTGGAACAGCGGAATTTAACGACTCGTCCCTGGCCATCCTCGCGCACGAGCTGCGCGAGCCGCTCGCCTCGATTTTGTTCGCGGCGCAATCGATGACCGAAATACCGTCGCGGGATCCTGCCAGCCGCGAAATGTGGGGGGTCGTCGAGCGTCAGGGCAGCCACCTCTCGCGAATCATTGAGCAGGTGCTGGAACTCAGCCGCGGGGCGCATGACAAACTGCTTCTGCGCAAGGATTGGTTTGATCTCACCGCGGCGATGGTCACCGCCGCCGAGGCGGTTCAAGCCCTGGTGGCAAGGCGCGGGCACCGCTTGACGATGTCCCTGCCGCCGGGGCGGGTGTACGTGCTGGCGGACGCGGTGCGCGTGCGGCAGGTGGTCATCAATCTTCTCACTAACGCCGCCAAGTACACCGAGCCCGGCGGCCGCATCGATCTTGCCCTTGGAGTCGCCGGCGATCGGGCGGTGATCGAGGTCCGCGACAACGGGGCCGGCATCACGCGGGAACTGCTGCCCCGGGTGTTTGACATCTTCCGGCAGGGCGGACGGCCGGAACACGGTGATTTCTCCGGCCTGGGCATCGGGCTCGCCCTGGTGAAATCGCTGGTGGAACTGCACGGCGGCGACATCAGCGCCCACAGCGACGGCGCGGGCGCCGGCTCGGTTTTTACCGTCCGCCTGCCCGGGGCGAGTCCGACCCTTCGCAACGGCTCCGCCGAGACAACGGCATCACCCGGATCGGCGCCCGCAATCCCTCTTTGGACAAATAACGCGATGGCCGACGCGTGAAATCGCCAGTTTTCTGAGATTCGCGGCCGGGAAAACTTGAGAAACAAATAAGCCGCTCCTTCTAGACCGGACCAACCCAAAGCAAACGCCAGACGAAAAACCACACCATCAAACGACCGGAAAGCACACACCAAATGAAAACTCGACTTGTTAGTATTACCATCGCCGCCGCGCTGCTCTCCGGCGGCGCCACCTCGCGGGCCGTCTCTCCCGAGGCGAAGACCCCCGCTAAAATGACGGAGCCGCGCAAGCGCATGGATCCGGGGAACCGCCGCCTGGTGGCGCGTGAAATGGTCAGGCGCAAGGACCTCCGCAAGAGCGCGGCGGATGAGTTGGCGCGGAGCCCCGAGTTCGAACAATCGTGGCGGGAGTCGCACAAACACCAGGGCGCGCACGGCGGTTAGGACACGCCCGGCGAACCAACGACAAAACGTAACCGGCCACGGGGCCGGCCTCCCCGGCCGGCCCGGAAGCTCTAACCGCGCCCGACAGCGGTGATTCCGCGGCTGAACCCTTCCAATCAAACAATCCCCTCGAGAATCGGTCCCGCGTTGCCGAGGCGGTTTTTAACTACTGAAAGAAACAAGCCGTCGCCCGGCGATGCCACCGGAAAATTTCCCTTCCACCAGGCAGTCTAACAACACAAAGAACACACATGAAACCCACCCTTCGAAGTAAATCCGTCCCACGCTTGCGCTTCGCCGCGCGCGCGGCACTCGCTTTAATCAGCGTCGGGGCGGCGGCCCGTCCGCTCGCCGCCGCGGAGCAAGCTCCTGTCACGGTCCGCGCTGAACAGCCGACCCGGTACAGGACCGCCAAGGTGGAGGGATTGAACATTTTCTACCGGGAGGCGGGCGCGGCCGACGCTCCGACCCTGCTGTTGCTGCACGGGTTTCCGACCTCGTCCCACATGTTCCGCAACCTGATCCCCGCGCTCTCGGACCGTTATCACGTCATCGCGCCGGACTATCCGGGCTACGGCCAGAGTTCGGCCCCCGGCGTGGCCGATTTCAACTACACGTTCGACCACCTTGCCAATGTCGTTGATGGCTTGGTTCAGCAACTCGGCGTCCGGCGCTACAGTCTCTACGTGATGGACTACGGCGCGCCGGTCGGCTTCCGTCTCGCGGCGCTTCATCCCGAGCGCGTGCAATCGTTGATCATCCAGAACGGCAACGCCTACGAGGAGGGGTTGGGCGACTTCTGGAAACCTTTCCGGGCCTACTGGGGCGAGCGTTCCATCGCCAACGGGGAGGCGTTGCGCAAGCTGCTCGTCGCGGACGCCACCCGCTGGCAGTACACCAACGGCGCGCGCCAGGTCGAAACCATCAGTCCCGACAACTGGCTGGTCGATCAAACCCTGATGGATCGTCCCGGCAACAAGGACGTTCAGCTTGCCCTCTTTTACGATTACGGCTCGAACCCGCCGTTGTATCCGCGGTGGCAGGAATACTTCCGGCGCTATCAACCGCCCACTTTGATCGTGTGGGGTAAAAACGATCTCATCTTTCCCGCCGAAGGCGCCTACCCGTACCGTCGCGACCTCAAGAACGTCGATTTCCACTTGCTCGACACCGGCCACTTCGCCCTGGAGGAAGACGGCGCGGCCATCGCGGCGCTGATCCGCGACTTTTTGGCGAAACAGAACCTTTGATCGACCCACGCCCTTTGCCCGCGCGGCCCGTCGCGCGAGCCATGACTTTCCCAAGAACCCAAAATAGAAAAGCGACACATTCATGAGTACCTTCACCACCAAAGACGGCACACAAATTTACTTCAAGGACTGGGGCGCGGGCCAGCCCGTCGTCTTCAGCCACGGCTGGCCCCTGAGCGCGGACGCCTGGGACGACCAGATGTTCTTCCTGGCCTCGCGCGGCTACCGCTGCATCGCGCATGATCGCCGCGGCCACGGCCGCTCCGGCCAGCCCTGGCGGGGCAACGACATGGACACCTACGCCGACGATCTGGCGGAACTCGTCCAAGCGCTCGATCTCAAGGACGCCATCCACGTCGGCCACTCCACCGGCGGCGGCGAGGTGGCCCGGTACATCGGCCGACACGGCACGGCGCGCGTGGCCAAGGCCGTGCTCGTTTCCGCCATCCCGCCGTTGATGCTCAAGACGGCTGCCAATCCCCTCGGCTTGCCCAGGGAGGCGTTCGACCAGATCCGCGCCGGCGTGCTCGCGGACCGCTCGCAGTTCTTCAAGGACCTGAGCGCGCCCTTCTACGGGGCCAACCGTCCCGGCTCGAAGGTGTCGCAGGGCTTGCGGGATTTCTTCTGGCTGCAAGGCATGATGGCCGGGTTCAAGGGGGCGTTCGACTGCATCGAGGTTTTTTCCGAAACGGACCACACGGAGGACCTCAGGAAGTTCGACGTGCCCACGCTCATCATCCACGGCGACGACGACCAGATCGTGCCCATCGACGCTTCCGCGCGTCTGTCGTCGCAACTCGTGAGGGGTTCCGTTCCTCACCATCTATCCCGGCGCCGCGCACGGCCTGCCTTCCACCCTCAAGGATCGCCTCAACGCCGATCTGCTCGCCTTCATCAAACAATAAAACGCAACCAACGAAACGATTATGAATCCCGCGCCATCCAACAAACTCGACGTCAATGTCAAAGGGGTGGTTTTCACCGTGCAAAAAGCGCTGCCGCTGCTGGCCGAGGGCGCCTCCGTCATCCTGAATGCCTCGACCGCGTTGGTCAAGGGGATCGGGGCTTTGAGTATTCACTGCGCGAGCAAGGCGGCGGGCCGGAGTCTGGCCCGGAGCCGGCTGCTCGACCTCAAAGGGCGCAACATCCGCGTCAACGTCGTCAGTCCCGGCGTGGTGCCAACCCCGGGCTATGATGGCTTCGGGTTAACCAAGGAGCAACTCCGGGGATTCGTGGACGCCCAGGTGGCCACCATTCCGATGGGACGCGTGGGAACCACGGACGAGATCGCCCGGGCCGTCTCGTTTCTGGCCTCGGACGACAGCAGTTTCGTCAACGGCGTGGAACTCTTTGTGGAAGGTGGGATGACCCGGATTTAGCCAGGCCAACGCGATGCCAAAGCCACGGATATCCCGCCTAACCTCACCGCTCGCCACCCTCTCTTCCACCGCCTTCCGCGGTGGGTTAAACCAGGAAAGTCAGAATATGAAAACACCCGAAGTAAGTTCACTCGCCATCATCCTCGTCATCGGCAACGCGCTCACCAGCTCGGCCTTCGCCGGAACCCGTGCCCATGCGGGCGTTCGATCACATGCCAAGGCGGCAAACCGCGTCCCGCGCGCGAGCGCGGAAACTCCCGCGACACCCGCCGCGCCCGTCACGTTCCACCGCGTCACTTTCGGCCAGGGAACCATCACTTACTAATCAACCCACCCGCCGCTCCCTGCACCAGACGCCGCTTCCTCGCCACCGCCAGCCTCGCCGCAGCGGCCACCGTCCTGGTTCAACGTCGTTCCGGCGCGGTGGAAGGGGGCATCGTTCCCCTCATGCGCGCCGAAGCCGCGGCGGCGAAGCTCACCGTCCAGCCTCTGCGTGACAACCTGAACGTGATCCTGGGGGCGGGCGGCAACATCATCGTTCTCAACGGGCCGGACGGGAAACTCCTCGTGGAGGCCGGCCTCGCCACCCCGCGCCCCGCGCTCACCACCGCGCTCGCCGGCCTCGGTCCCGATCCGGTGAAACACCTGGTCAACACCCACTGGCACTTTGACCACACCGATGGCAACGCCTGGCTGCATGACGCCGGCGCGACCATCTACGCGCACGAGAAAACCCGCCGTTATCTCGCGGCCTTTTCGCAGGTGGCGGATTGGGATTACACCTTCAAACCCTTCCCGGCGGACGCGCTGCCCGCCGTGGTGTTCGCGCGCGATCTGACGTTGCATTTGAACGGCTCCACCATCGCGCTCAGCCACTACGAAGGGGCTCACACCGATTCGAACATCTCCGTCTATTTCGCCGAGGCCGATGTCCTCTGCGTCGCGGACACTTGGTGGAACGGCCACTACCCGTTCATCGACTACTCGACCGGCGGGAGCATCAACGGCACGATCCGCGCGACGGAGGCCAATCTCGCCAACGCGAAAGTTGGTGACGCGACCATCATCGTGCCCGGACACGGCGCGGTTGGCAACAAGGCGCAACTCGCCGAATACCGCGACATGTTGGTTGCCATCCGCGACCAGGTCGCCGCGCTCAAGCGGGCGGGACGGTCTCTCCGGGAAGCCGTCGCCGCCCGGCCGACGGCGGCTTACGACGCCAAATGGGGCGACTTCCTGGTGGCGCCCGACCTGTTCACCCGTTTGGTTTACAAAGGGGTGTAGCCAAAAAGGCGGGTTATTTCACCGCCTCGATCGACGCCGTGATGGTGTCGTACTCATCCGAGTGCGCCTTGTCCACCGTCTCGCTGCCCACGGTGAAGAACACGTACCACTTGCCCTTCTGCGGCTCGAACGCGTGGAAAATATACACCATCGGAACCCCGCCGGTCTTCCCGTCCGCGCGCACGCCCGTGAAGTGAATGTCGTTTCCGTTCGTGGAATCCTCGACGTCGCCCAGTTCGAGTCCCGTGCCCTTGCCCTTGGTGCTGATCGATTTGACGAGTTCCGGCAGATAGGATTTCAACGCCGCTTTGGTGTGGATGTCCGGCAGGGCCAGCAGGAGCAGTTCATAACCGTCCTTGTTGGCCGGTTCGCAGGTGATGTCGCCGTCCTTGTCCACGACGTGGCTCCAGCCGTCCGGGATGTCGATGGAGAACACGGGTTTATCCTTGGGGACCTTCAGCGTGTCGGCCGACACGGGATGGACGAAGCCGAGCAAGGCGGCCGCGCAGGCGGCGAGAGTGAGGTTGAACTGGGTTTTCATGTTTCTGTTTCTTCTGTCTTCTAACGGTGATTGTTCATCGGGGATTTAGGAGGCGCCCACGACATCGCCGGGCAACCCCGGCGGGACCAGCGCCGCCTGGCGCAACGTGTGCGCGGCGTGCCGCTTGATCCAAAGGTAAACAAACGCGACCAGTGCCAGGACGGCGACGCCAAAGAGCGGCAAGGCCACGAGCGGACGGGCCGTGATCCACGCCGCGCCCACGAGGAGGACCCAGCAGATCAACGCCAGCAGGAAGCTGATGAGAAAGAGGCCGCCGCCGACCAGCGCGCCGAAGATCGGCACGATGGACGCCAGCATCGAGATCGGGCCGAAGATCAGCCGGATGCCGATGAAGAGGACGACAAAACTCACGGCGCGTAGAATCCACGCCAGGATCGCGTTGGCCGATTGCGCCGCCTGGAACATCTGCGCCGCGCCCTGGTTGCCCATGTCCAGAAGGGCGATGGGTTCGCCGTTCTTGGTCTCGTAACTGGTAAGCATCGAACCCTTCTGCGCCGCGATGACGCTCACCTCGGCGTTGGGGGTCGCCTTTTCGGTGACGCGCAGGTCACCCAAAGCGGGGTTGGAGGGGGAGTTGCCCACGTAGATGATCCCGCCGGGCTGGAGCTGCGCCCCTTCCGGGAGCTTCACGTCCTCGGCGGTGAGCGGCAGCGCCTGCTCTCCCTGGATCTTTTCCGCCAGGGTCGAGTCGAGTTGGAACCCTTCGCCCAGCGTCACGGACTCGGCTTGGAAACTTTTGGACTGGTAGGGGATGCTGCCGGGGTTGGAGTGGCCGAGCTTCTCGCGGAAGGTGGAACTGTCGATGAGATGGTCGCTCCACTTCGTCTCGTACTCGTAAGTGGTGGTCGTGGTCTTGGTGCCGGCGGCGTTGGTGGAGGACCGCGAGCGCGAGGTTTCCACCCACTCGTACACCTCGACGGCGCGCGCGAGTTTGACGCCCGCGTATTCCACACCAAAATCCGGGTCGCGCAGGGGATCGTCGGTTTTGGTTTTGCCGGTTAGATGGACCAGCTTGCCCTCGAAACCCGGGTCCACCTTGTCGGCGCTGGCTTCCACCACGGCGGCCGCGCCCTCGCGCAAACTGGTGGCAACGTGGACGGCGTGGCGTTCGTTGTAGAACACCAGCAGCGCCGCGCCGATGATGAAAACCGGTCCCAGGATCACCGCCATGATCGACCCTCCCACCCGTTGAAAAAAGCCTTGGGACGTGGTGGTGGTGAAGGAATTGATGGCCATGGGGGGATGCTGGTGAATGAGGCGCGCGAACCGCGACGCCTCGCTTTGACGGCTGATGCTAAGCAAGTATGGAGCCGGGGGCGAGCGGAAAATAAACGAAAATGAATAAGTTAGATGGGAATGTTAGGTGGGGGAGTTCAACCTAACGGTAGCCGCTTGTTTTCGGAGGCCGGATTGCTAACATGGCCCCCATGAAAGCCAAACCTCTCCTCACTGTCGCGATTATCGTGCTACTCTCCGGCGTGGGCGCAAGTTCTTCCCTGCGGGCGAGCGCGGAGGGTGATGATCTGCGGGCCGCCGACGCCGAACTCAACGAAGCTTATCAAACCGCCCTCGGCGCGGTGCCCTCCGAAAACAAAGCGAAACTGCGCGAGGCCCAGCGCGCCTGGATTGCGTATCGCGACGCCGAGGTCAGCCTCTACGCCGAACTCGGGCGCGGCGGCGGCGGGTTGAAGATCGTCCAAACGGAGTTGACCGAGGAGCGTACCAAACGGTTGAAGGGCATCGCGCAGGACGCGCGCGACGGCGGCGTGCAGTAGGGTGGGTTACGGGTTGTGGCAGAGGGTTGTGGGTTGTGCGGGAGGATGTGGCGGAGGGGATATGAGGAAGGATGTGGTTGTGGGTGCTGTTCCCAGCCACGGAGTGGCGCCACTTGAGTGGCACGAGAACGCCCTTCGCGCGTGCCAGTCGGGAAGTAACACCCGCCCGGCACGGCAAGGTTTCCCCACCCCTCCCTTTGGTCACTGCGATCCTTTGGGTCCTTTTCCGGCAAGCGCCACGGGCGTCGGCATGCTCCCCCGTGGTTTGCGACCACCGGGGTCGAACCCGCGTCAGCACATCCAGGGGTAACGGCACTACCCGGCTGTGAGCATACCCAAACATGCATCCCGTGGCCTCGCGGACTCGACCACGGCTCCTGGGTAACAGGGCTTGCCAAGGCAGGTCGGGGTTTCCCGTCCCTTCGGTCCTTTGGGTCCCTGGCCGTCCCTTTCCGGGAA
This sequence comes from uncultured bacterium, assembly GCA_963795895.1. Taxonomy (GTDB): domain Bacteria; phylum Verrucomicrobiota; class Verrucomicrobiia; order Chthoniobacterales; family SZAS-18; genus CAWCJJ01. Next base: position 98,061 of record CAWCJJ010000023.1, on the reverse strand, counting down.
CGCGCCCGGCCGCTGGCGGCCTTCCCGAAAGGGACCCAAGGGACGGACAACGGCGCCGTCCGCCAGGTGTCGCTCCCCTACCGGCACGCGCCCGTCGCGTTTTTGGCTCCTCAAGTGACGCCACTCCGGGCCTGAACACCCCGCATCTGACCTCTATCTGCGCATCCCACAACCCACCACCCACTCACCCGTAAACCCGCACCTCGAACACCCGCGCCTTGCGTGGCGTGGATCAAGAGCCGCAGCCGACGCGCGCCCTTACGCAGATAGTTCCCGCGCGGACACCACCACCACCTCGCCGTCTAACATCAGGTCGTAATCGGCGACCAACCCCGGCTGCGCGCCACGCGCCACTTTGCGCGAGATCTTGTCGCTCGGCGTCAGGATCAACTCGCGGCGCAGCCCCGAGTCGAACGTCAGGTGGATCTCCCGCGCCGCCATCCACACCGTGCGAAGTCCAACTCAAGCCACGCGTAGCGTCCGCGCCCTACAACCCACCTTTTCACCGCCTTCACGCGCGGCCGATTTCTCCGCCCATGGACCCCACGCGGGCGAGATGTCACGCCCGGTGTGTTCATTGACGCGCAACAACCCGGGCGCCCAGCAGGACATCATGATGTTCTGGAATCCGCCGTTGCCGCCACCGTAGTACGTGACGGGTTGTTCGAGGCCCAGGCCGACCCGCGATCCCAGCCATTGCGGGATCGCCTTTACCTCGAGCACGCCCTCTACTGGTTGGGCTGCTTGGAGCGGTCGCCCCAGAAAGGGTCTTTGCGGGTGCCGTTCACGCCGCGCATGGAAGCGGTGATCACCACCTTTTCCGAGTGTCCGTCGCAAAACACCACGTTGCAAAAACCCAGGTGGCGGGGGGCAAGGTTGGCCTCTTGCGCCTGGGTGGAATTGTAATTGTCGCACAGCAGCATGGTGCTGGTGATGTGGGGTACGTTTGAGAGCAATTCAGGCGTGGTCGGATCGCCATCCCCCAGCCAATAATTCATCCCGTAACTGCTGTAGTTCGTGACGGTGATCGGCGGAATCAGTTTCGCGGCGGCCTGTACGTCGGTGGATACCAGAGGGCAATGGAACACCGTGCCGATAAAGTTGGCGGGTTCCGTGGACCCGGAGTAGCTGATGTAAGGGGTTGTGTACACGTAAGGCCACAAATACTGCGGGTACGGAATACCGTTCGCGGTCGGGTCCGTATAATTGGGAAGCTTTTGGTCATGCTCGCCCGCGAACGCGAAAGTCGCCGCGCCCAGTTGTCGCAGGTTGCTGAGACACTGCGTGCTCCGGGCGTTTTGCTGAATCGAATTGTAAACTGGCAGCGAGATGCCGGCCAACACGCCAATGATGGTGATGACCACCAGGAGTTCGATCAGGGTGAATGCCGGACAACCGCGCGGACGGCGCTGGTTCCCAGGGGGGTGGGAAGTTGGGGAAGTGAACATATGTCTGGGGGGTTGAGGGGATGCAACAAGTCACTCAACGTGCCATAAATTGGTGATTTTGCCAGCCACACGCCGCACACCCCTCGTAAGGGTTTGCGATCTTGGGCGGGGAAAATCGGTTGTAACGCGTTATTTTGCGGAATGAACACGAGTCGTTTGCCAGCGATCCGGGTTGGACGCACCCGTAAAGGTGCGCGCGGCTTCCTGTCTGCGAAGTCGGCCCGATGGTTCCGGTTCCCCGCCCCGTGGGGGCGAGAGACATTAGCCCGGCATCCTGATGCCGGGTGGAGGTGGGTGGGGTAACTGCGCACGAAAGGGCGCGAGACGGTCTCCGGTGAAGACTACATTCGGTGACCGCCTGCCATGTGGACGGTCTCACGCCCATACCGGGCGGGGGAGCGGATCATAGGTTCACAAACTATCTCGTCTCCAATCGCCGGGGTTGCCGCCCGTGCGCCTCCCTCTTCGCTCAATCCACCAACCGCACCGTGTAACTGCCACCTTTTTTGTCCGCCGTCAGCACAATGAGGCCGCGCTTTTCCGCTTCGAGTAACAGGTCGTTGAAATACCGGAACCCGTGGGCGCGCTCGTTAAACCCGGGATTACGCCGCTTGAGCGCCTGTTTGATCATGGACGCCCAAATCATCTCGTCGGCCGTCCGCTCGTGGCTGATCGCCTCCAGCGTTTCCATCAACTCGTCCAACGCCTTCTCGACGGACAAAGCGGCGGGCTTCTCGGCGGAAGCCTTCTCCGCGGGCGCGGGACCGACCGCGCCTTGTTTGGCGGGCGCGGCGGCACCGCCCGTTCCTGGTGCTCCCGCGCCGCCACCACTCCCGCTATTCACATTCCCCCCACCCTGGCTGCGTCCGCCGCGACTGCCGCCGCGCCGCGCCGGCTCCGCGCGCACGAGATCATCGTAATAGATAAACTCGTCGCAGTTGTTGATGAACAAATCACTGGTCGAATTCTTCACTCCCACGCCAATGACGGTCTTGGCGTTCTCGCGCAGCTTGCTCACCAGCGGCGAGAAATCCGAGTCCCCCGAGATGATGACGAACGTGTCCACGTGCCCCTTGGTGTAGCAGAGGTCCAGCGCGTCCACGACCATGCGGATATCCGCCGAATTCTTCCCGCTCTGGCGTACGTGGGGAATTTCGATCAACTCGAAGGCGGCTTCGTGCAGGCCGCGCTTGAAATCCTTGTAACGCTCAAAATCGCAGTACGCTTTTTTGACGACGATGTTGCCCTTGAGCAGGAGGCGCTCGAGGACTTTGCGGATGTCGAACTCGGCGTAACGGGCGTCGCGCGCGCCGAGGGCGATGTTTTCCAGGTCGAGGTACACCGCCAGCGTGGCGTCATCGGGGTTGGGAGAGGTCGGCATGGCAAGGTTACCTTAGCAGATGTCCGCCGGTCCGCGCGCGCCGGAAGTTTCTTGCCGGTGCTAAATCGGGGAACCCGCGAAAACCTCCGCCGGCCCCTGCGCCTAAACTCCGTGCGGCGACGGCTGGAACGGCGCGGCGCCTTGGGGGAGGGTAGAAGGTAGAAGGAGGTAGAAGAATGGAAAGCGGCGCGGTGCCTTGGGGAAGGCTTGCCCGGCTTCTTCCAAAGAAATTTCCTTGCAAGCCTCGCCGGTCGGTGCGCTCGTCTGAAGTCGGAATTCTTTAACCTTATGATGATCAAATTCTCCTTCAAATCCACCCGCCGCGCCGCCCTCTGCCTGGGTGTGGCGCTTTCCCTCGCCGCCGCCGTTCCGGCGCGTGCCGATAACCCGCCCAAACTCAACGATGCCGCCGGGACGGCTTACCTGCAGAAAGTTTCCGACGTTGCGGATGACCTCCTCAAGGCGGTCACCGCCAAGGACGAGGCCAAAACCAAGGAACTCAACGCCAAATTCGACACCGTCATGAAGGATGGCGACGCCGTCATGGGCAAGCTGCCGCCAGCGGACCAATCGACCGCCGGGACGTGGATGATGGACCAGATGAAGAAGCTGGCGGACGCTGGTTGGGCTCCCGGCACCTGAGCGCGGCCGCGCCTGATTTTTTCGACGAGCAGGAGTCGGTGACGGCTCCTGCTCTGAAGGGCGCGCAATCACTGCGCCGATCCTAGCTGCGGTGCCGATTCCTCATGTTAGTTCCGCCGACGCGCGGGCAAACACGACCTGGGACGCCTGGCGCAGGGCCGTTCCCCGGACGATATGGAGGTGGCGTCCGTGTTTTTGCTAACGATGCCTGGCGTCCCGTACATTTACAGCGGGGACGAAATTGGAATGGCGCAGGTGGAGGGTCTGGTTTCCAAGGCGGGCGGCTACGGGCGCACGGGCGCGCGCACGCCGATGCAGTGGGATAACGCCGGCAAGAACGCCGGCTTCTCCAGCGCGAACGCCGGTCGGCTTTCTGTTCCGGTGGCCCCCCGCGAGGACCGGCGGCCCAACGTCGCGGCGCAGGAGCGGGACGAGCACTCGTTGTTGGGGGCCGTGCGGCGGTTGGCGGCGGCGGCGAGAGTTTCAGCGTGGCGGCACCGGCGAACGGAGTCCCCAAAGTAGATTTCATGGCGCAACTGCGCGAAGTTTGGGGCGACAAGGTTTTCACCATGGAGGAGGTGCAAGCCATGCGCGAAGCCGAACTGGAAGGTGAAGAAGGATGATCGCCTACCCGGACACTTCTTTTCTCTGCGCAACTTATCGCTTCCAGACAAATTCCCGCGAGGCGACCGCCCACTTGGCGCGGATGCGCGAGCCCTTGCATGTTGCCTCGCCGCTGCTTTATGAGTTTCGCCAGTCCATCCGCTGGCAGGCGTTCATACATTCGAGGGACGCCTCCAAAGGGTTCGACCTTTCAACCGCACGCATTGTGCTGGCCAAGCTGCAATCCAACTTGGCCGGTGGCGCGGTGGTTATGATAGCCGTGGACTGGCCGCAGGTGGTTGAAATCGGCGAGCACCTTTCCGCCCAGTACACCTGGACCGAGGGGTTCCGGGCCCTCGACATTCTTCACGTCGCCACCGCGCTCCACCTGGGCGCGGCGGAGTTTCTCACTTTTGACCGGAAGCAGCGCCGACTCGCCGAAGCCGAGGGACTCGCGTCACCCTTATAAGCGAGCGGCCAGGGCCGCTTCTGCGTGCTTGCTTGCGCGCGTTCCATCCCCCAAGATTGCGCGAGGTCTCCAGGTGGGCCACCGTCGTTCATAAGGTGGGGCGCGCTCACGCCGGAGCCAGCCCACCGTGGCTTTATGCGCGACTCTCCCCACGACGGGTCCTCTAACACCCTCCCGCCCTCCTTGGTGGCGGCCGCCATCGAGAGCGCGGCCGCGGGCGTGTTGATCTGCGACCCCAAACAGTTCGACACCCCCGCCGTTTTCGCCAACCCGGCCTTCTGCGCCATGACTGGTTACCGGGAGGACGACATTCTCGGGCGCAACTGCCGCTTCCTCCAGGGGCCCGGCACCGATCCCGCCGTCCGCGTACAAATTCGGACGGCCCTGGCCGAACGGCAACCCTACCGCGGGGTGATCCGCAACTACCGCAAGGACGGCGCCCCCTTCTGGTGCGGCCTGACCATCAACCCCGTCTTCGCCTCCGGCGGCGCGCTCACCAGTTTCGTGGGCGTCATGGCGGACGTTTCTCCGACGATGGAAGCCCTTGAGCAGGCCCGCCGCAACGAGGCACGGCTCGCGTTGGCGCAACGCGTGGCCAAGCTCGGCAGTTGGGAATACGCGTTCACCCCCGACGGGGAGATCGATAAGGCCAGCCTGGTCTGGTCGGACGAGACGTACCGCATCCACGGCCTCGCGCCCGGGACGCCGGGCGACCTGTGGGCGTTGTTTGAAAACAGCGTGCCGCCCGCGGACGTGATCGCCCTGCGCGCGGACATGGCCGCGGCGTTGCGCGACCGCCGGCGTTACAGCATCGACCACCGTATCGTGCATCCCGATGGCACCGAACGCTTCGTCCACGAGGAGGCCGACCCTATTTTCGACGAGGCCACGGGCCGGCCGCGCCTCGTCGTCGGCACCGTGCACGACATCACCGAGCGCCGGCTGGCCGAGACGGCGTTGCGGGAGCGCGAACACCTGCTCCGCGAAACCCAGCGCGTCGGACGCATCGGCGGCTGGGATTACGACATCGCCGGGGACAAGCTGAACTGGTCGGACGAGATGCGCCGCATCTTCCACCTGGAGTCCGCCCAGGTCGAAACGACCCTGGAGGGCTACCTGTCGCTGGTGCATCCTGACGACCGGGCCCGCGCCCGCGCCAACATCGCGCGCTGCGTCCGGGAGGGCGGTCCGCTGGACTGCGAGAAACGCATCCTCCTTCCCGGCGGTGCCATCCGCCTGATCCACTGCGGCGGCCAGGTGGAGGCGGACGCCGCCGGAAAACCCGCGCGCCTGGTGGGCGTGGCGCAGGACATCACCGAGCGCCGGCAGGCCGAGGAGGACCGCCGCGCCAAGGAGGAGGCCGAGCGGGCCAACCTCGCCAAGAGCGAGTTCCTTTCGCGCATGAGCCACGAGCTGCGCACCCCGCTCAACGCCATCCTGGGCTTCGGCCAGTTGCTGGAACTCGACGCGCTCAGCGCCCCGCAGCAGGAGAGCGTGGGGCACATCGTCGGCGGCGGCCGGCATTTGCTGCGCCTGATTGACGAGGTGCTCGACATCGCGCGGGTGGAAAGCGGGCGCATCGTCGTGGTCCCCGAGCCCGTGGACCTGCGCGAAGCCATCGAGGAGGCTTTCGCGCTGATACGTCCGCTCGCCGCCCAGCGGGGCGTGGAACTGCGGTTACTCCCCCCGCCCAATGGTGCCGGGGCGACCCGGGCCCTCGCCCGGGCGGACCGGCAGCGGCTGACGCAGGTGCTTCTCAACCTCCTGAGCAACGCCGTGAAGTACAACGTGCCCGGCGGGCGCGTGACGCTGACGTGCGAAGACGCCCCGGCCGACGCCCCGGGCCGGGTGCGCGCGCGGGTGGCTGACACCGGCCCGGGTATCCCGCCGGCAAAACGCGGGCGGCTGTTCATCCCCTTCGACCGCCTGGGCGCCGAGTTGGGCGGCGTGGGCGGCACGGGGCTGGGGCTGGCATTGTCCAAACGCCTCGTGGAGGCCATGGACGGCAAGCTCTGGCTGGAGGCGAAGAACCCCGCTCCGGACGCGGACCGGGGCGCGGTGTTCTGGCTCGAACTGCCCCGCGCCGGGGGTTTCGACACGAGCGCTACCGGATAATCCCGCGTTGCGACGAGACCACGAACTCCACCAACTGCCGGACTTCCAGGCACTGCCCCGGCTGTTCCCGGGCGAGGCACTCCAACGCCTGCGCCGTGTTCAGCCCGGAACGGTAGCAACAGCCGGAACGCCTCCTTGATCGCGCGCATCGTTTCAACCGGCACCCCCGCCCGCTCCAGGCCGAGCTGGTTGATGTGCCGGATCTTCGCGGGGTTGCCGTCCGCCATCATGAAGGGCGGCACGTCCTGCACGATCTTCGAGCAGCCGCCGGTGATCGCCATGCGCCCGATCCGGCAAAACTGATGCACCGCCGTCAACCCGCCGATGATCGCGCGGTCCCCCACCTCGACGTGCCCGGCCAGGGTGCCGTTGTTGGAGAAAACCACCTCGTCCCCCACCACGCAATCGTGCGCGATGTGGGTGTACGCCAGGAAATTGCCCCGGCTGCCCACGCGCGTCGTCCCGCCCGGCGCCGTGGCGCGATGCACGGTGACGAACTCGCGGAAAGCAGTTGTCCTCGCCGATCTCCAGGCTGGTCGGCTCGCCGGTGTACTTCAAATCCTGCGAACGTCCGCCCGACGCAGGCGAACGGTGAAAAACTCGTTGCCCCGCGCCGATCTTGCGCCGGACCGTGGATGTTGACGTGGTTTTGCAACCGGCAGCCGTCGCCCAGGATGACCCCCGGTCCGACCACGCAATACGGGCCGATCTCCACGTCCGCGCCCAGTTCCGCGCGCGGGATCGACTACGGCGGTGGGATGGATGCGGGAGGACGACATACGAGCGCGGGGGGGCCGGCCGGTTAACGGTTGAACATGCTCAGGACGATTTCCGCCTCGCTGACGATCACGTCGTTGACCGTGCAATGGCAGATCGCCTTGAGGATGCCGCGCCGAGCCTTGGTCAGCTCGGCGTGGATGATCAGCGTGTCGCCGGGCGTGACGGGTTTGCGGAATTTCACGCCGTCCGCGCTCATGAAGAACCCGAGTTTGCCCGCGTGTTCCGGCTGGCGCAGGATCAGGATGCTCGCCACCTGCGCCATCGCCTCGACCTGCAGTACGCCGGGCATCACCGGGTAACCGGGGAAATGCCCCTGGAAAATACGGTTCGTTGGCGGACACCTGCTTGACGGCGCGGCACCGGATGTCGCCCTCGAAACCGATGACGCGGTCCACCATCAGGAACGGGTAACGGTGCGGCAGCATCCGCATGACCTCGTTGATGTCCAGCACGGTGTCGCCGACCGGCAGGCGGGCGGCGGGCAGCAGCGCGGCGATCTGCGCGTGCTGTTTGGCCAGGGCGCGGGTCAGTTCGGCGTTCGCGCCGTGGCCGGGTTTAACCGCGATGACGTGGCCTTTGATGCGCCGTCCGAATAGGGCGAGGTCGCCCACGATGTCGAGGATTTTGTGCCGCGCGAACTCGTCGGGGAAACGCAGCGGGTCCCGGCTGAGTACGCTGTCGCCGCGCACGACGATGGCGTTCTCCAAACTGCCGCCTTTGATCAGGCCCTTGTCGAGCAGCGGCTGGATGTCCTCGTAGAAGGTGAAGGTCCGCGCCGGGGCGATTTCCTTCTCGTAGGTGGCGGGGTTGATCTCCAGCGAATGGTACTGCGTGAAGCGGCCCCCGGGACCGACCTGGGTGCAACTCACCCGGAAAGCGGGGTCGGGCACCAAGGTCAGCAGGGAGCCGTCCTTGGTTTCGATGTGGACGGTTTCCCGCACCTCGAAGACGTGGCGGGGCGCGTCTTGTGGAACGACGCCGCAGCTTCGGATGAGTTCGACGTAGGCCAGGGCGCTGCCGTCGCCGATGGGCGGCTCGTTGGCGTCCATCTCGATGACGGCGTTGTCCACCCCGAGGCCGGTGAGGGCGCTGAGGACGTGTTCGACGGTGTGGACCTTGATGTTGCCCTCGGCCAGGGTGGTGGCGCGCTCGACGGTTTTGACGTTCTCGATGCGGGCATCAATGGTGGGACCGTCGGGCAGGTCTATGCGTTTGAATTTGAGTCCGAACCCCGGGGCGGCGGGACGCAGGGTAAGGGTCACTTTTTCGCCGGTGTGCAGCGAGGTGCCGGCGAGGCTGGCGGAGTGGGCGAGAGTTTGCTGGGAACCGGAAGTGGACATGAAAAGAACGCGGACCGCCGCATCGGAGAAATCTAAAGGGTTCTCTGATACGGGAGGCGGGGGGCCTTTGCAACCCGTGAGTGGCGGGGAAGCCCGGGCGCGGGTGGCTTCCCGCCGAGTTTCACCCCTGCGCCCGCAGGAAATCCGTCGCCAACTCCAGCGCCTGGCCCCGGTGGCTGAGGCGGTTCTTCACCTCCAACGGCAATTCCGCGAACGTCTGATTATAACCTTCCGGGATAAACATCGGGTCGTAACCAAACCCGCCCCGCCCCGCGGGCGTGACAATCACCCGGCCTTCCACCCGTCCGAAAAAACTACCAAGCAACTTGCCCGCCCGCGCGACGGCGATGCAACACACAAACCGGCCCGCCGACGGCTCACCACTCCCCGGTTCCGCCGCCACCCGCGCGAGTTCCGTCGCCAGGTGACGCCGGTTCTTCTCGTCGTCCGCCCCGGGGCCGGCGTAGCGCGCGGAGAACACCCCCGGCGCGCCGCCGAGCGCGTCCACCTCCAGGCCGGAATCGTCGGCGATGATCCAATCTTCGGGGAAATGGGCGGACGCCGCCAGCACCTTGAGCGCGGCGTTGTCGGCGAAATTGGCCCCCGTCTCCTCGACCTCCGGCAACTCCGGGTGGGCGGCGAGATCCACCACCACCCACTCCGGGCCGAGGATGGCGCGCACCTCGCCGGTCTTGTGGGTGTTGCGCGTGGCAAGCAGAAGGTGCCGCGCCGGGGCGGTTGTCGGGATCGGGGTCGAAGTTTCCACGAGTTTGTTCCGGGAGCTAAACCCGGCGGAAGTAAGAAGCAAAAAGGATTTTTCCGTGATAGTCTCTTCTCCCGCCGACGTGCCCCCGGGCCGCCGCCGGCCCCAATGCCCTACTATTTTGCCGACATGAACGAGAGACGCAAACCCTACCCCTTCGACCGGATCGAACCCAAGTGGCAGGCGCGCTGGACGGCGGAGCAAACCTTCCGTACCCCCAACCCGGGCGACGCGGATTTCGACCCCGCGAAGCCGAAGTTCTACGTGCTCGACATGTTCCCCTACCCCAGCGGCACCGGTCTGCACGTCGGCCACCCCGAGGGGTACACCGCCACGGACATCATCGCGCGCTTCCGCCGGATGCGCGGCTTCAACGTGCTCCACCCCATGGGCTGGGACGCTTTTGGGTTGCCCGCCGAACAGTACGCCATCAAGACCGGCCAGCACCCGCGCGTCACCACCGAAACCAACGTCGCCAAGTTCAAGGAACAACTCACCCGCCTAGGCTTCAACTACGATTGGGACCGCGAGGTCAACACCACCGACCCGGGTTACTTCAAATGGACCCAGTGGATTTTTTCCCTGCTCTACAATTCCTGGTGCAACCCGGCGACGGGTCGCGCCGAGCCGATTTCGACCTACGCCGGCACCGACCCGGACAACGTCCGGCTCGCGTTTGTCGCCGAGGCCGCGGTGAACTGGTGCCCGGGGCTGGGCACGGTGCTGGCGAACGAGGAGGTCGTCGATGGCAAGAGCGAGGTCGGCGGTTTCCCAGTCGAGCGGCGTCCGATGCGCCAGTGGATGCTGCGGATCACCGCGTACGCGGAACGGCTTATTAACGAGCTGGACGGGTTGGACTGGCCCGAGTCGATCAAGCTTTTGCAGCGCAACTGGATCGGTCGCAGCGAGGGCGCGCACGTTCATTTTGTGCTGGAAGCCTTCGAGGACCGGCCCACGAGCCTGGTCGCGCTGGCGCTCGACACGGACAAAGCCGAGCATCCCGCGCTGGACGCCGTGCCCGAGGGCCATCGCGTGCGGCGCACGGCGGAGCTGACCGTTTTCACGACCCGGCCCGACACGCTCTTCGGCGCGACGTACATGGTGCTCTCGCCCGAGCATCCGCTGGTAAACCTTTTCGCGGCGGACGAGCGCAAGGACGCGATCGCAAAGTACCGCGCCGAGATCGGCGGGAAGTCGGATTTGGAGCGCACCGAGTTGTCCAAGGAGAAGACGGGCGTGTTCATCGGCGCGTACGCGGTGAACCCGGTGAACGGCGAGCGCATTCCCGTGTGGATCGCGGATTACGTGCTGATGGGTTACGGCACCGGCGCGATCATGGCCGTGCCCGCGCACGACGAGCGCGATTGGGAATTTGCCAAACAATTCGATTTGCCGATCCGTCCCGTGGTCCGGGTGGCGGGCGCGGGGATGGACACGGTGGCTGTCGCCGCCGGGGAAGTCTGCGCGCCCGGCGAGGGGATGGCGATCCACTCGGGGTTTCTCGACGGGCTGACCACCGCCGAGGCGAAAACCCGGATCATCGACTGGCTGGAGGAACGCGGCGGCGGCGAGCGGCGGATCAACTACAAACTGCGCGACTGGTTGTTCGCGCGGCAGCGTTACTGGGGCGAGCCGTTCCCGATCCTCTGGCGCGGCGACCGTCACGAAATCCTGCCCGAAAGCGAGTTGCCGCTCTTGCCGCCGGACCTGGAGGATTTCAAACCCACGGGCGCCGGCGAGCCGCCGTTAGCGCGGGCGGCGGACTGGGTGCGTTATTCCGACACGGCCCGGCGCGAGACGAACACGATGCCGCAATGGGCGGGTTCGTGCTGGTACTACCTGCGTTTCTGCGACCCGCGGAACACCGCCCGGTTTGTCGGCGAGGAAGCCGAGCGCTACTGGATGGGGAGCGCGGGGGGCGGCCAGGCGGGCGGCGTGGACTTGTACGTCGGCGGGACGGAGCACGCGGTGCTGCACCTGCTTTACGCGCGGTTCTGGCACAAGGTGTTGCACGATCGCGGGTATGTTTCGACGCCCGAGCCTTTCCAGCGTTTGGTCAACCAGGGGCTGATCCTGGGCGAGGACGGCCAGAAGATGTCGAAGAGCCGCGGCAACGCGATCAACCCGGACGACGTGACGAACGAGCACGGCGCGGACGCGCTGCGGTTGTTCGAGATGTTCATGGGCCCGCTGGAGCAGACCAAGCCCTGGAGCATGGCGGGCGTGCAAGGGGTGGCGCGGTTTCTGGCGCGCGTGTGGCGTCTGGTCATGGAGGAAAACCAGGAGGGCGAATGGCAACTAAGCGACGCGGTGCGGGCGGCGGCCGACCCCGGCGCGGGTTTGCTCAAGGCGGTTCACGCGACGATCAAGAAAGTGACCGTGGACATTGACGCGTTGAGTTTCAACACGGCTATCGCGCAGATGATGGTTTGCGTGAACGAACTGACCGCCGCCCCGGCGCGTCCGGTGGCGCTGGTGCGGCTGTTGTTGCAGGTGTTGAACCCGTTCGCGCCGCATCTGACGGAGGAGTTGTGGGAAACGCTGGGGCGGAAGTTCCCGTTGGCGGCGGACGGCAAGGGTGGCGGTGGTTTGCTGGCGCACCAGCCCTGGCCGGAGCACGACGAGCGTTATTTGGTGGAGGACGAAATCGAAATGCCCGTGCAGATCAACGGCAAACTGCGCGACAAGCTGACGGTGAAGAAGGACGCCACCAGCGAGGAAATTCAAGCCCTGGCGCTGGCGAGCGCGAAGGTGTTGGAGCACATGGGCGGCAAGCCGGTGAGGAAGATGATCGTCGTCCCGGGCAAGCTGCTGAACATCGTGGTTTGAAGGGGGGTACTTCGTACAGAAAACGTCGCCCCCGGCTTGCCTTTGGTTTGGAGTGCGCCGCGACATGTCGCCGCTTTGATCCCAGCGACATGTCGCGTCCAAACCCTTCGGCGAAGCCGCTGTTCCATAAAGACGAGTGGCGTTCGGTCGGTTCCCCGCCCCGGAGGGGCGCGAGACATTAGCCCGGCATTTTGATGCCGGGTACCGAGCGGCAGCGAGGTGCGCCCAGTATGGGCGCGAGACCCCGGCCAGTGGACGTTAATTACAGCGGTTGATTTACCCGAACGGTCTCGCGCCCTTCCAGGGCTCAATCTGCGCGTGTCGATTTACCCGGCGTCAGGACGCCGGGCGAATGTCTCTCTCCCCTCCGGGGCGGGGAACCAGAATATTGAGCCGGCTACGCCGGAATGGCAGGACGCGACGTGTCGCTGGGATCAAAGCGGCGACGTGTCGCGACGCACTCCAAACCAAAGGCAAGCAGACTCCTGCAAGCGCCAAGGGTCGGAGGCAAAGGTAAACCAAAACAAACCCTTTGCTAATGTTCACGCTAACGCCGTGTTCATGACACCGTGAAACATGCCCAATCTATGAACCCAAAGGTGCCGTATCGTTGCCCGGTGGACGGTCACGCCGCCCCTCACGTAAAGAGCGTCTCCACCGCGAACGCCTCCCCGCCGAGCACCGCGACGTTCTCGATGGTCTCCCCGCGCCCATACTCGCGCCGGTCCCGGTAAACGCCCCCCTCCGGCTGGCGGCGCACCTCCACCCTCCGCGCCCCGGCCACCACGATCCAGTACTCGCCCACGCCCGCCTCGGCGTAGAGCGCGGCTTTCTCCCGTTCGATGGCGAGACTGGTCATGGTCACCTCCACCACCACCCCCGCCGTCGTGGGATGATCGAGACGAAATCCTCCTCCTGGCCATTCACCGCCGCCACGTCGGGTTCCGGCACGGAGTCGGCCAGCACCAGGGACACTTTCTGCCGCACCCTCCATGGCTGGCGCGCCTCGCGCCGCAAAACGGCCGCCACCGCGTGACGCAGGAAAACATGCAGGGGGGTTTCCTCCTTTTCCAGGATGACCCCGCGGATCAGCTCCGAATGCGCGGAGGCCGGGTTCTCCTCCGCCAGCGCGCGGTAGTCGGCCACCGTCCAGCGGTGGACCCGCGCGCGGATTTCGGGCACGTCGAGGATCGTCGTCATGGCCGCGAGTTCACACCGGAGTGGCGGGAGGAGAAGGCGAAAGGAGGACCGCTCGAACGCCAAGCAATTCGGGTAGTGACTAACTCGGTGTTGCGAGAGAGCCGATCCGGGTGAGAATGAGCCATGCTTTCAACGGCGGTGGTTCACCAGTGCCCGCACTGCCGGGGCGATCCAAGTGCCCGGCGCGCCACCTCGACGCCATCCACTGCTTCATCGCCACCTACAATCTCGCCATCAAAGAGCGGGCAACACCTAGTTAAACACCACCGGAGTGTGGGTGACCGCCCGATCTTCTCACCGAAAACGCGGCCTCCACGCAGGCCGGAGTGACTCCCCCTTCTCCGCACCGAAGGTGCAGCCTCAGCACAGCCTGGGGCAACGGCCCAGGTACAAAGTAGTATCACATCCAGCGCTGAAGGCGCAATTCACTCCGGTCGTGCCTTATAGGACCATCTTGCCCGCCCAACAGGCAGCCTCTTGAATCGCGCCTTCAGCGCTAAACCCATAGCCAACCCGCACCTGGGGCGTTGCCCCAGGCTGTGATGAGGCTGCACCTTCGGTGCGGAGAAGGGGTGCTGTGCTGAGGCTGCACCTTCGGGACGGAGAGGGGGAGACAACCCGGGCTGCGTGGAGGCCGCGCCTTCGGGGCGGAGAGCGGGGCGGAGCTATCATACTAACATCGACGGCAAGGCACCTTCCTGTCGGCGCGCGTCGCGTGGATCTCGGCGTCGATCTCTTCCATTCCCATCGCGTCCAACCCTGCCGCCGCCGAGGGGAGCTGGGCGTCCAGCAAAGTGTGTTTCGCGCGCAGAAAAACCAAGTCTTGCCAGTCGGCGAGTAGCGCTTGGTCGCTCGTCGGCAACATCAACACACGAGTCTTGCCGTCTTCTGTGATAACCACGCCTCCTTCCGCTTCGGCGAGAGCCATGACTTTGCCGGGGTTGGCGGCAAGTTCACGAGTGGCAATCATCCGCATCGGCCAACAATCGCGCGCGCCCATGCGGAACACCAACTATTTTCGTATCCGGTTGCCCATAGTCATTACATTGGCGAAAGGAGTAATCCGCCTGGCCTTCCCGCCACACACCCCGATTTTCCGCGACCAAACCCGATGACCACCGATTCACCACCCGACGCCCCCGACGCCGACGCCCCACCCCGACGCCAGCGAGCCACCGCCGCCGAGGTCCGGCTGACCGCCGCCGAATGGGGGCTGCTCTCCGTCCTGACCCTCATGCAGTTCAGCGTCACCATCGACTTCATCATCATCGCGCCGCTCGGGCCGCAGTTGATGCGCGTCTTCCACATCAACACCGCGCAATTCGCCAAGACCGTCGCCGCCTACGCGTTCGGCGCGGGACTGTCGAGTTTCTCGGCGGCGTTCTTCCTCGACCGCTTCGACCGCAAAAATCGCCTTGCTCGCGCTCTTCACGGGCTTCACCGTCAGTACGTTTTGCTGCGCCTTCGCGCCGGGCTACCACGCGATGCTGGCGGCGCGGTTTGTCACCGGCGTCTTCGGCGGCGTTTGCGGCGGGGTCGTGCTCGCCATCGTGGGCGACGCCGTCCCGGAGGTCCGCCGCGCCACGGCCATGGGCACGGTGATGAGCGCCTTCGCCCTGGCGTCGGCCCTCGGCGTGCCGGCCGGTCTCTGGCTGGCCGAAAGCGGTTGGCACCGGCCCTTCCTGATCCTCGGCACCCTCTGCGCGATCATCATTCCGTTCGCCGTTTGGCTCCTGCCCCGGTCGGACGGCCATCTGCGCGCCGCGGCGGGCACCGAGTCCGCCGGCGCGCGGATGTGGGCGGTGCTGGCGAACGGGCAACACCTGCGCGCGTTCAGCCTGATGGCGGGCATCACGACCGCCGGGTTCATGGTCGTGCCCTTTATCAGCACGTTCATGGTGCGCAACGTGGGCATGACCGAACCTCAGCTCAAATACAACTTCCTCAGCGGCGGCTTGTGTACGCTGGTGTCGATGAATCTGATCGGTCGCTTGTCGGACATGTTCGGACGCTTCCGGCTCTTCGCGATTATGGCGGTCCTCTCGGCGGGCTCGGTCCTGTGGTTGACGCATCTGACCACGGAACCGGTCCTGGCGGCGGTCGCGGTGACGACGGTGTTCATGGTCACGACGTCGGGGCGGTTCATCCCGGCGATCGCGATGATCACGGGCAGCGTGGAAGCCCGGCACCGGGGCGGTTTCATGAGTCTGAATTCGTGCGTGCAATCCGTGTTTTCGGGCATCGGCACGAGCGTGGGCGGCTATCTGATCATCGATCAGGTGGGTGTTCCTTTGCGGAACTATGGGTTGATCGGCTGGATCGCCGCCGGGCTGGCGATTGCGTGCATTGGGTTGGCGTTCCGGTTGCGTCGGCCCGCCGGGGTGCCGCCGCCGCGCGAGGCCCTGGCGGCGGAACTTCTGGGGTGAGAGCCGAAATTTTTGAGGACGACAGGCCTGCGAGCGAGGATGCCTTGACTTGTCCGGGCTGCCCTGTTCCCTCCGCACCGAAGGTGCAGCGTCATTACAGCCTGGGGCAACGCCCCAGGTATGGGTTGTTTGTGGTTCCAGCGCTGAAGGCGCGTTTCAAGAAGCCGCCGGTGGGATGAGCAAGGCGGTCCTCCAAGGCCCGCCCGGATTGAAACGCGCCTTCAGCGCTGGACATGATACGATCCTGTTCCTGGGGCGTTGCCCAAGGCTATTATGAGGCTGCACCTTCGGTGCGGAGTACCAGACCAGAAGCCGGCGAGGACGCCCGCACTCCCGGGGCTGAGGCCTGGAAATTGACGCTGATGGGAGTGACATTCTACTTCACCCCAGTAACTAATAACCGCCACCCAACAACCCCCCTCCCCCTCACCGCCTCACCAGCGTGATCCGCTTCAGACGCGCGTCGTCGGGCGGACTGACCGTCTTGATCCGCGCGTCGTCCTTGAAGGCGTTGTGAACCAGCCGCCGGTCGAACGAATTCATCGGCTCCAACTGCACCGGACGCCCCGTTTGCCGTACCTGATCGGCCAAGACGCGGATCTTTTGGAGGAAGCCATCCTGCCGCATCGTGCGGTGATGCTCCACGTCCACGATCACCCTCGGCGCGTGACGATCCTTGGCCTGCAACAAACGATTCACCAAAAACTGGAGATCATCCAGCGTCTGCCCGTCGTAGCCGATCAAACGCTCGGCCTCGGCGGTATAAACCTGCAGGGTCACGCTGCCGTCCTCGGCGGTGGATTCCTGGATATCAAAGGCGAAGCCCAAATATCCCAGCATCGTGTCGAGCAGTTCCTGGGGGGTGGAATTCATGTCCTCACTCGGTTGTTGCCGCCGCCGCCCCGGCCGTCGCCTTTCTTATTGCCGGATTTTGGCACCGGCACGGCGGCGGCTTTCACCAGGACGGGCAGGGGCTGGTTCTTGTTGAAGTAAAGCTGCACGATGGTCAGCAAACCCTGCATCGTATAATACAACGCCAGCGCCGCCGCGAAGTTGTAACAGAAAAACCCGAACACCAGCGGCATGAACATGAACATCTTCTGCTGCTGCGGATCGCCGGTTTTGGGCGTGAGCGACATCTGCCAGAACTGCGTGCCGATCATCAGCAGCGGCAGCACGTTGATCGCGAAGCCGAACAAATGCGCCACCGTGTCGGGCTGGGAAAGGTCGCGCACCCACAGGAAGCTGGAGTTCCGCAGTTCCGCCGCCGTGCCCAGCATGTAGAGGAACCCGAAGAAGATCGGCATCTGGATCAACATGGGCCAGCAACCGCCCACCGGGATTGACGCCGTACTCCTTGTACAACTTCATCGTCTCGGTGTTGAGACGGGTGGGGTCCTCCTTGAATTTTTCGCGCAGTTCCGTCATCTTCGGACCGAGCGCGGACATCTTCTTCATCGACTTGATTGGCCTTTTGCTGGAGCGGGAAGAGCACGCTGCTTGACGATGAAGGTCAGCAGGATGATCGCGAGCGCGTAGTTGCCGAGCCAGCTCTTGAAGAAGTTCATCATCGCCAGCAGCGTGATGCTCACGATCTTGAACTTGCCGAAGTCCATTACTTCCTGCTCGTCGTGTCCGAGCTTGGCGAGCCGGCCGTAGAACTTCGGTCCCGTGTAGATCTGAAACGACTGGGTCGCGCTGGTGCCGGGCGCCAGGTTGAGCGTGGGCATTCCCAGCGCCGCCTCGATACCGTGGAACGCAGGCTGGTCGCCGGCGGTTTCCTCGGGGGTGAGCGGCAGATCGAAGCGTCGCGCCCAGATTTCGCGCGCGGCGGGTTCCTGGTCCGGCTTGTCACGCAACGGGGCGACGATGGTCGCGTAGAACTGATTTTTCACCGCGACCCAGGCGGCTTTATCGACGCTCTGCGTGATGAACTCGCGCGCGGGATGCGTTTCGGTGCCGATGAGCGGGATGTGGCCGGCGTCGAACGACGGGGCGTGGTCCGTGTGGTAAGCGCCGTCGCTGAGCCAATCCCACGAGATGCTGTACGGCAGATCGCGCCGGTGGATGGGCGCGCTGGACCCGGCGTGAATGTAGTACGACGCCTTGAAGGGCTGCGCGCCCGTGTTGGTGAACTTCACGTCGAGCCGGACCGCCGGGATCTGCTTGGGATTGCCCTGCCAATCGAGGCGTGTAGCGTCTTTTCGATCTTAAGCCCGTCCGGCCTCGGTGCGCTCGAAGACAACCGTGTCCCCCTCGCGGCGCATCGTGTAGGGCAGGTGGCTGCCCTCGGCCGCCTTCGCG
The DNA here is from genome assembly GCA_963795895.1 of uncultured bacterium. Classification (GTDB taxonomy): domain Bacteria; phylum Verrucomicrobiota; class Verrucomicrobiia; order Chthoniobacterales; family SZAS-18; genus CAWCJJ01. Next base: position 79,761 of record CAWCJJ010000023.1, on the reverse strand, counting down.
CTGATCGCGCCGATGGGAATGTGGCCGGCGTGGTTGAGGGTGATGTTGACCCCGCCTTCGGCCAGATGCCGCGCGCCGAGCGGGATCGGCCTCGGCGATGCCGCCGCCGAGGTTCGTGTAATGCAGTTCCAATCTGCGGGGTGACGACCGTTTCGATCTTGCTCGGGCACGGTTTCCTCCGCCTTCGCGGCGGGCGGGAGGCGGAGCCTGGCGATCCACGACCGGCACCGGCTGGCCGGAGGTGAGCGCCGGCGAGGGCACGGGCTGGGCGGCGAACCGCCCGCCGCCAGGTGTCGGGCGCGGCGGGTTCCACGGCCGCGGGCGGGGCGGCAAGGATTTCCGCGCGGTGTTTGGCGGACAGGTAATATTTCCCACGACACGAGGCCGATGATGCTGAGAATGACGGCGATCCAGGCTTGTCTGTCCATGAAAACGGTGTTGCGGGCTTACGAACGGGTCGAACCGTTCACCCTTACCGTGAAAAGCGGCCGTTGCCAAGCGGCGGCGATTTGAGCATTGACGGGCGTCGTCGGCATGCGCGTTGCCGTTGAACCGGCGAGGGCGTCACGGGGCGGGACGACGAATTTTTCCGGCCGCGACGCCGCGGCGGGCGCGCGCGGCCGGTCGGCCGGGCGGCACGGGATCGGGACCCATGCCGCCCCAGGGGGCGCAACGGGCCAGGCGCTTTGATGCCAAGCCACAGGCCGCGCGCGGTGCCGTGTTCGGCGAGCGCCTCCATGCAGTAGCGCGAGCAGGAAGGCTCGTAACGGCAGCCGCCGCCCACGCTGTCGAGCAGCGAGAGGAGCGGCGACAGCATGATCTGGTAAACCCGGATGAGAAAGCGAAGCGCGCGGTTGATCATATCGGAGGGAAACAGAATTTAGCACAGAGAGCACGGAGGAGCAGACACAGAGGCGGATGAGGAAGAAAAAAGGCAAAAACGCTTTGTTCCAGAATGACTGCCTTGTCTTCTCTCCGCCGAATCCCGCCTTTTTCTTCCTCTGTGTTCTCTGTGTCCGCCCCTTCGTGTCCTCTGTGCTAAATTCTGGTTTCTTTGCTTCAGGCTTCAGGATGGCGGCACGGCGCGCTAGGCGCGTCCATTCGGCGGAGAGCTCGGCCAGGGTGGCGCGGGCCGCCGTGTGACGGGCGATCAGGACCACCCAGCAGTTTGCCATGAGCAGGGGCGGGTTGGGCGCACGCTTTCGCGCAACAAACGGCGCACCCGGTTGCGGGTCACCGCGCCACCGACGCGGCGAGAGGTAATCAAGCCGATCCGCGCAGGCGTATCGGCGGCGTCCGTCAAAACGCCGAGGACGATGAAACGTCCCGGCCAGGTGCGACCCTTGTCCTTAACGCGGCGAAACTCGCCAGCGGTGGCGAGTCGAGCCAGCTTGGGAAAGCGCAGTTTGGGCTTTACCGCCGCAGACCGTGATTTCACCCGCCGGAGGATGTGGTTCCGTGTTCAAAGCGACACGGTCCAACCACGACTACGCCTGGGTATGGCGGGCGTACTGAATTTCAGCACCCTTGGGCAGCAAACGTTTGCAGCCCCAGCGGCGACGGCGCTTGAGAACGGCCCGACCACCCTTTGTGGCCATGCGCGCACGGAAACCATGCTGGCGTTTGCGGGTGCGCTTGGAGGGTTGGTAGGTGCGTTTCATGTCTCAAAAAAGCCGGTCGGCGGTGACGGGGTGTCAGTTCAGTGGAACGCACATAGTAATGAGTGCCGCCCCATTGTCAACCCGCTTGTCTCGCGTTGGACGCGGGCGTTCAGCCGAGCCGACGTTAACCGGGGAGCAGACGGACGAAACCTTCCTGTTCAAAATGATGATCCGTGGTCAGGGCGGACCGCTCACCGCGCTGGTGCATGAGAATAAAACTCGCGGCGTCGCAGAGCGAATAATCTTTGTCCAATCGTGCGAGCAGGAGGCGGTGCGCCGACAAATGCAACTCTCGCGGGTTGCGGATTTACAATCCCCGGGATGCCTCGCGCGCAAGATCGGCATCAATGCGCTGATTGTCCGCCCCTTGGGAGTCCCCAGTCGCAAAGCAGCCGATGAAATCGCGCACCGAACGCGGGCTTTCAGTAAGCGGAATCGATGCGGGCCGTTGCCTTTGGTTCAACCAAGAGGAAAGCACCTCTACTTGCGCCGTCGGCAGGCTTTGAATGGCGGCCTCAATTTCGGCGAGAGTACTCATGGAAAACCAATGCCACGCAAACCACTCACCCGCAAGCGGTCGCGGAACACGAACGCAATTGCGATCCGCCTTCCGCCCCATCTTCTATCTTCTATCTCCTATCTCCTTGCCCTTCCTTATTCCCCTCCTCACCCCTCCGCGTGGTACCCTTCCTCGCCGTGCTCGGCTAAGTCCAGTCCGATGCTCTCGGTCTCCTCGCTCACCCGGAGGCCCATCACCGCCTTCAACGCGAACGCGATCAGCGCCGTCATCCCCACGGACAACACGATGGTCACCCCCATGGCCTCGAGTTGCTGAACCCACAAGGTTTTGCCCACGATGTCCTTGAGGTTGGTCAGCAAATTGCCGTTGACCCTTTCCGTCGCCAGAAATGCCCGTCAGCAAGGCGCCCAGCGTGCCGCCGACCGCGTGAACCCCGAAGGTGTCGAGCGCGTCGTCGTAACCCAACCAGCCCTTGACCTTGTAGCACATGAAGAACGGGACGCCCCCGCCAGCACGCCGATGATCATCGCGCCCGTGGCGTCCACGTAGCCGCAGGCGGGGGTGATCACCACCAGACCCGCCACCGCGCCCGAGCAGTAACCCAGGATCTCGGCTTGCCCCTTGATAATCTATTCGATCGTCCCCCAGGTGAACGCCGCGACCGCCGCCGCCAGCGTCGTGGTCATGAAGGCGTTGGCCGCGATCCCGTCGGCCGCGAGCGCGCTGCCGGCGTTGAAACCGTACCAACCCACCCAGAGCATGCCCGTGCCCACCATGCAGAAGCACCATGGCTGTGCGGAGGCATCGGCTGCCGTCCGAACCCTTTGCGCGTGCCCAGGATCAAGCACAACACCAGCGCGCTCCAGCCCGAGGACATGTGGACCACCGTGCCGCCCGCGAAATCGATCGCCCGGATCTTCGCGGCGGGATTCCACAGGCCGTTCATGAAGTCCGTCGACGCCCCACACCATGTGGGCGAGCGGGAAATAAACCAGCGAACATCCACGCGCCACGAACACCATGATCGCCGCGAACTTCATGCGCTCGGCGATGGCGCCGACGATCAGCGCGGGCGTGATGATGGCGAACATCATCTGGTACATCGCGAATACAGTTGTGCGAACCCAGGGCGCGTAGTCCGGTTTGGGTGCGGAATCCACGCCCGCGAGGAAGCAATTCCGCGCGTCGCCGAGGATCGCGCTGCCGCGCGCGAAAACCAGACTGTAGCCACAAAGCCACCACAGGATGGTGACGAGACCCGTGATGCCCAAGCATTGCGCGAGCACGGAAAGCACGTTCTTGCGGCGGACCAGACCGCCGTAAAAAAGCGCCAGGCCGGGCAGCGTCATGAAGAGCACCAGCGCGGCGGCGACATCATCCAGGCGTTGTGGCCGGGGGCGGGACCGCTGATTTTCGAGGAAACGACGGCGGCGGGGGCGTCGGACCCGCGTGGCGCGTTGTTGACCATGTTTTCCAAGTCGGCGACGCGCTGTTCGAGGGAAGGTTCCGCCTTGACGGCGGCGGCCGGTGCCGGGGTGGCGGCGCTGTCGAGCGCGCGGGAGGTTGGGCAAAGAACCAGCAGCGCGGTTGCGAGCAGGGGGAGGAAAGCCGTCAGTTTTTTCATGGTACTTCTCGGGACAAAATGCGGGGGTGCCACCGGGGAACCGGGACGCCACGGGGTTGCCATCAAAGCGGATAAGCCCGACGGGGCTAGGAGTTTCTTCCGGTGTGGCGATTATGTGGCGGCGGGAGGATTGTAAGGAGAGGCAGGCCGAAGCGATTAAGGGGGGCCAACCCAGGCAATGCCAAACGACCTATATGAACACGCCGTGTGTTTTGAGAGGAAATAGGCGTGCCAGTACGACCAAGGTTGCCATGCCGGGCAAATGACCGCATCCTGAAAAAAAGGCGACCCGGCAACAGAAATCCTGTTTCATAGAATCCGTCCGGGCATCAGGCTCGCCCATGATCTGGTAATTCAAGGCGTGGTGATCGACAAACTTTGAAACCGCAGTTCCAACCGACCGTTTGCCATCCAAGCTTGGATGATCGACAAACAGCAATGATGATGGCGCCCCCCTCCGCGAAGAAGGTTTCTATGGTTGGCACCACCGCGAACGCCGTCACGCCGTTTGCGGAGCAACCCACGGCAGAGCTATTTCAACCGCGTGGAACTCGCGCGGTCCACAAGGGCGACGCCCGCAAGCTGCCTTTTCTCGGCGACAATTCCATTGACTTAATCGTGAGTTCGCCGCCGTACTGGAAAAAGCGCGATTATGGCGTGGAAGGTCAGATCGGACAGGAAAAAAATCCCGAAGAATACGTTCAAGCGATAACGGAGGCGATGACCGAGTGGCGGCGCGTGCTCCGTCCCACCGGCTCAATTTTTCTCAACATCGGGGATACTTACTGGAAAAAAAGTCTCCAGGCATCCCGGGACTCGTGGAAGTAGCGGCAAGGAAATCCAAATGGATCCTGCGCAATCGCATCATCTGGGTAAAGAAAGGGGGCAGCCCTGATCCGGCGCGAGACCGATTGGTCAATCGGCATGAGTATATCCTGCATTTTGCAAAGAATGGTTACTTTTACGATCTATTTGGCTACGCGCACGATAAGCACAAGAAAAGCGCCAATCCCGGGCGATGTCTGGGAATTTGAGCCCGAGCGCAACACCGGCAAGCACCTGGCGCCTTTTCCCCGTGAGATCGCCCGGCGGGCGATCCTGCTGGCTTGCCCCGAGCATGTATGCACCAAATGTGGTAAACCGCGTGAACGCATCGTGCGACCGGGGATCAAGCTTGATCCGTCCCGTCCGCAGGCCTTGCGGGCGATGGTTATCGCATGCGAAAAGGGATTGACCGCGGAACACTTCGCGGCCATCAGAGCAACAGGCATTTCCGACGCCGGAAAAGCCCGGTTCATTCAGAACGGGACAAACAAAAACACGGAGCATGTGCGCCGCTTGGCCCAAGAGGCAAAAGAGGCTCTTGGCGGGTATTTTCGTGAGTTCACCTTCGCGCAGCGAGAAGATGTTGGCCTGACCGACTGCGAGTGCGGTGTTCCATTCGCGCCGGGAGTGGTACTCGATCCTTTCATGGGCACCGGGACGACGCTGGATGTTGCGATCGGAATGGGTCGTTCGGCGATCGGCGTTGATCTTGCCATGGAAGCATCGGAGAACAAGTAATGGTCTGGATTATCCGCCGAGAAATTGTGGCCCGCGCGTTGCAACGCCTGCGCGCGCAGAAGACACACGCCTTGTTCTCCGGCTACCTTCATCTTCAGCAACAAACGGGTATCCTCGGAAGACTCGACAACCTGCAGCCGGATTTTCTGCATTTCTTTGATCGCTTCTTCAAGGTGCCCGGGCATCCTCTTGGCACACCCTACATCAAACCGTTTGAACGTAGCCCGAGCAGAAAGAACCTCTGGCTAAACAAAAACGTCGCCGGCACCTATGCCCCGAGTTCCCTGAGACCGGATCAGCCCTTTCGCAAAGTAGTGTCTATTAACGAGGGCACTTACTCGTTGTTTGAAGATCACGCCTCGCAGGCTCGCAGCCGTTTATTGTCCGAGCCGATCCAAGTTGCCGACCTGGCCGTCTTTCTTTACCGCGATTACGGCATTGATTCCCCATACCCAGAACATTTTCAGAATCTCATCGACATTTTTGCCTACGAATTTGGGTATGCAGCCATTGAAGGTGACAATCCAGATGAAAATTTCGGAGATCCTTTACAGTCCGAAAACGGCGTTGTCTTGGGAGAATGAGTGGGTTGAATCTTTTGACGAACTGAAGCCATGAACAATGCCCGCATCATAGCTCCAAACGGACACTCGACAAGAAGCGACATCTGACGAGTCAGTTGTTGATACAAGCCGAGCCCTGGGCACATGCGGGCAGCCCTCCTTTGAAAGAATTGACAGTTGAGGGGCTGCTTTCTTTCCGCGAGAGGACATCCTTCAAGTTTGGCCGCCTCAACATCCTGGTTGGGCCAAACGGATCGGGAAAATCAAATCTGATCGAGTGTCTGCGCATCCTCCGTGCGGCGCCACTGGATGTCCAGTCCAGCTTCAAACCGGAAGGTTTCGAAGACTGGCTGAATAATGGTCTTGATCGGAAAACAGGAACAGCCATGCTACAGGCGACGGTGTTGGTTGCCGACGCCGAAACGATTGTGCGACACGAACTACGGTTCGGGCCTCTTCTGCGTTTGCAGCCTCAATTAGAGGAATTAATAGAGAACGCTGAAGGCGAGCTTCAGATATACAGCCCCTTCTTCCTCGGTTCGTACCGTGGCCAAGCCGAACTAGGCGGTCAGGGACCCGGGACCCGTGGAAATAGGAGACTAGGTGAAAGAGACTACGATCACCAACAGTCTATTCTTAGCCAGATCAGGGACAAAGATCGCTATCCGCATATCACAGGTTTAGCCAATTTGTACGCAAGCATCCGGGTCTATTCCGAGTGGACTTCAGGTCGTGGCAACGCGCTTCGCGAAGCTACACGCGCCAGCGACAGCGATCCGCACTTGACCGAGGGGCAAAGCAATTTACCCTCTGTTTTGAGCGTTATCGCGCAGAGCTCCCACACACGACGAAATCCGCAAGCTGTTAGCGCAACTCAAGGACACCTATCAGGATTACATCACACGTACAATGTTTGGACGGGTTGGATTATTCCTCGTTGAGGAACCCTACGAGATCCCGGTTCCAGCCAGTCGTCTGTCTGATGGCACGCTGCACTTTCTCGCGCTCGCAACGATCCTTTTGCGGCAATCGCCGCCCCCGATCGTTTGCCTGGATGAACCTGAGTTGGGAATGCACCCCGACATGATCCGTATGCTTGCGGAAATGATCATAGAAGCTTCTCACAGGACGCAGCTAATCATTTCCACGCATTCGGAACACTTGTTGAGCGCACTTCAAAATGATTTCGATGTGCTTTTTGCTTTTAACGGCCATTTAGAGGGCTCGACGGTGCAGGCACTTTCCCGGGAGGACTACCATACTTGGCGGGCAGACCATGCGTTGGGCGAACTCTGGAGTTCAGGTGAAATAGGAGGGGTGCGTTTTTGATGAAGCGGAAAAGCATCCTTGTTTACATTGAGGGCGAGGGAGGGGGAGAAGAGTCCTCAAGCAAAAGCCGGCACCTCGCCGGAGCCTTCCGGAAGTCATGGCATACTTTTCTGCAACCGCTCGCCGACTTGGCCAGATCAAAAGGAATTTCTCTCCAGTGCGTAATAGGGCATGGTGGCAGTGAAGCTCTAAAAAAGTTCTCCCGCCCCCTTCCCGACCAATTCGGTGCCCTGCGAATCCTTTTGATCGACTCCGAAGGTCCGGTCACGGATGTCAACAAACCTTGGAGTGCCCTACCTGTCACGAAGCGTCCCGATTGGGCGGACGACAAACAATGTTATCTGATGGTACAGTGCCTTGAAACTTGGCTGCTTGCTGATTGGGAAAGCATACGGAACCATTATAACAAGTCAAAGCCATGTTTCCGGGAAAATCACCTGAAAGCATGGCCATCTTTGGAAGCAACCGACCGCAAAAATCTTCAGAGAGCGTTGGAGGCGGCGACGGCGAACTGCAATAATCCCTATTTCCACGCGTATGGCAACGTCCTCATTGCAGTTGTCAGGAGGGAAAAACTGAAAGTCCTACCATCAGTCGCTCGTCTCTTTCGGGATTTGGAAATAAAAGTGAAGGAATATGCCGCATAATGGCGCCCAATTTTTCCTTGGAGCTAAATTCCACCGCGTCGGGTCGGTGCTGAATGCATCCCGATTATTCGATGGCTGACGGGCCTCGGCGCGTCTTTTAAGGTCGGCAACGGAGAGTGCCTGCGCGCCCAAGCCAGCGTTGTGTCCAGAGGGTGATCAGGCGAAAAGGCAATTGCCTTTGCCAAGGCGGCGATGGAATCGAGAACATACCAACGGCTGCATCCGTTGAAGTCGCGCCGGGTTGGGTCCCGACGTCATTGTCCTGCTCACGAGAGGACTCGAACCTCCACGGGTCGCCCCATACGGTCCTGAGCCGTACGCGTCTGCCATTCCGCCACGTGAGCTTTTGCGAACTGCAAGTAATAGGGGTTCATGGCGGCTTTGTAAAGCGAATTCGGCGACCGGACGTTTTCACGGGTGTAATTAAAAGTGCGGGGCAGGTTTTGGTGTTTTGGCTGCCGGCGGCTGTTTTTTCGGGTGGGAGGTATTCCAGGAAGCGGCCCACCGGCCGTTGGCCCGGCAGACGCGCGCCTGGACCATGGCCTCGGCGTTCTCGCGCTTCCACCAAGCGCCCGAGACCTTGAGCCGGGCGTGGAGCACGTGGCGGTGGCCCGCCTCGATGAGGCCGCTGCCGATGGGCGGGTCCGCGGCCAGGGCGGCGGCGTAGTCGAGTTGGTCCGGGCGGTTGGAGAGATAGCGGTGGGCCGCGCGCACCGGGGCGTCCTCCTCGGCCACCCCGGCCGGCTCGCCGGCGGCCGCCAGCCGGGCGAGCACCGCCGCGCCTTGGCTGGCCTTGAGCGCCTGCTGCTGGGTGGAGAGCCACGCCTTGGCCGCGGGCGGGTCGCCCGGGTGCAGCCCGGCGGCGGCGGCCGCCAGGTACTCGCTGACGTGGAAGAAGTCGAGCAGGTAGCGGCCCTGTTCGCCGAACTGGGTTTTGGCCTGCTCGGCCAGCCAGGGGGCGCCGTCGCCCACGGCGTGCACGCGCCCGTCCAGGCCCCAGCCCGCCGCCTTGGCGGCTTGGCCCCAGCGCGCGCCAACCTCCTCCACGCCGCCCTCCAGGGTGGCCCCAAAGTGGGTGCGCGCGCCGCCCTGCGCCCGGGCCGCGCTCAGCCGCGCCTCCTGCCAGCAGCACCCGCCGGCCCTTGCGCCGGTCGGGGCTTTGGGCGGTGGCTTGCGGCTCAACGATGGGCAGCATCGTGCCGTCGGCCTCCGCCACCACCACCGCGGCCTTGCCGCGCCTGGGCAGGGAGCGCACCGGCCCCGGCCCGGCCGCCCGCGCGGCAATCGCGCGCGCCTGGCGCAGGGTCAGCTCGCGCAGGCTGCTCGCGCTCAGGCGCACCCCGTAATGCTCGAAGAGCCGCTCGCCGGCCCGGGCAAAGCTCTGCTCGCAGCCAAAGTCCGCCGCCGCCCGCGCCAGGCGCCGCGAGCAGCCCCGCGCGCTGACACCAACGCGCGCCGCAAAGGGCCGGTGGTAGTGGCGCGCCTGCCCGGGCAGGCGCCACACGCTTTCCCGCAATGCTACCGGGCCGAAGGTGGTGTGCCAGCGGAGGCTTTTTTTTCGCGCAGGCGCGCCTGCGGGTGCTCGCGGCGCACCTCGGCGGCCACTCGCGCCTCGGCCCTTTGCGCCCAGCCGCCGATGACCTCCCGGCCCAGGTGGCGCACCCGCTCGACGACCTTCCTCGATCTCGTCGGCCGTGGGGAGCGGCGACGCGCCCTGGGTCTGCGTCAACTCCACCAGCCCTTCCACGCACGCCAAGTAGCGCGGGCTGCGCGTGCAGGGCTTTGAGCAGGCGCTTCTTCTCGGGCGGCAATCGACAGGGTTTGGCTCATGCCGGCCAGCTTGCCACTGACTTTTCCTCTCCGCTACTGCCCCGCACTTTTAATTGCACCCCATACCCCCCGCCCCCCGCATTCCCCCCTTGCGCGACGCTTTATCCGCGATACGTTTGTCCCTCCTTGCATCCCCGGCGCCTCATGCGCGGGCTGGATCCGCGGGAAACCGCAGTCAGTAGTCGTAATCCAACCACTTCGCAACCTCAACCCGCCGGGCGTCCCGCTGCCGCCTTTTTCGCTCAGCAGCCGCCGCCCGTCGTTTTCTCACACCCCAAACCCAAGTTATGATTGGAATGCAGGAATTGATCGCCAAGTCCATGAAGGACTTCCGCGAAGGCACCATTATCAAAGGCCACATCCTGGAGGTCCGCCCCCGGGAAGTCCTCGTGGACATCGGCTACAAATCCGAAGGCATCATCCCCATCTCCGAGTTCGATGATTCGGACGCCCTCGAAATCGGCGACGAAATCGACGTTCTCCTCGAACGCCTCGAAAACGACGAGGGCATGGTCATCCTCTCGCGCGAGCGCGCCCTGCACCGCCAGAACTGGGAGAAGATCGTCAGCGTCTTCCACGGCAGCGGCCTGATCAAAGGCAAGGTCAAGAGCGTCGTCAAGGGCGGCCTCATGGTCAACATCGGCGTCGAGGCGTTCCTGCCCGGCAGCCAGATCGACATCACCCCGCCCAAGGATCTCAACCAGTTCGTCGGCAACATCTACGATTTCAAGATCGTCAAGATCAACGACGACCGCAAAAACGTCGTCCTTTCCCGCCGCGAGCTCATCGAGCAGGAGCGCAGCGAAAAGCGCCAGGCGTTCCTCGGCGACCGTCAACATCGGCGACGTGGTCACCGGCAACGTCAAGAACCTGACCGATTTCGGCGCGTTCATCGACCTCAACGGCATCGACGGCCTGCTGCACATCACCGACATGACCTGGGGCCGCCTCAACCACCCGAGCGAGATGCTCAAGGCGGGCCAGCAAGTCACCGTGCAGGTGCTCGACATCAACAAGGAAAAAGAGCGCGTGTCGCTCGGCCTCAAGCAACTCCAGAGCAACCCGTGGGACAAGATCGAGGAGCGTTTCCCCATCGGCAAGCGCGTCAACGGCAAGATCACGAACCTGGTGCCTTACGGCGCGTTCGTGGAATTGGAAGAGGGCGTCGAGGGCCTGATCCACGTGTCCGAGTTGAGCTGGACCAAGCGCATCGTGCGACCCGCCGACGTGCTGAGCGTGGGCCAGGAAGTCGAGGCCAGCGTGTTGGGCGTCAACAAGGAGGAGCAGAAAATCTCCCTGGGTCTGCGCCAGTTGGAAGCCAACCCGTGGGACGAGATCGAGAAGAAGTACCCGCCGGGCACCATCGTGAAGGGCAAGGTCCGCAACATGACCGCCTACGGCGCCTTTGTGGAGATCGAGGAAGGCATCGACGGCATGATCCACGTGTCCGACATGAGTTGGACGCGCAAGATCAATCAGCCCAGCGAAATGCTCAAGAAGGGCGACGAGGTCGAGGCGGCGGTCATCGACATCGACAAGCAGAACCAGCGCATCAGCCTGGGCATCAAGCAACTCGACGGCGATCCGTGGAAGGACATCGACACCAAGTACAAGATCGGTGATCTGGTGACCGGCAAGGTGACGAAGCTCGCGAGCTTCGGCGCGTTTGTGCAGTTGAAGGACGACATCGACGGGTTGGTCCACATCTCGCAGATGAGCGAGGACCACGTCGCCAAGGTTAAGGACGTGCTCAAGATCGGCCAGGAAGTCGAGGCGCGCGTGATCAAGGTGGACAAGGCCGAGCGCCGGATTGGTCTGTCGATCAAGGCCGCCAATTACAGCGAGGAAGACCTCAAGCGCGAGAGCGAGGCGTTTGACACGTCTGCGTCCGGGCGAGGACATGGTGGGTCTGGAGCAGGCGTTCCAGGCGGCGCAGGACGAGTATCGTCCGGGGGATTCGAAGAAGAAGTAGTAAGGGCTGCAAGGCTGTTGCCTCTCTCTTCAAAAGTCAGTTCATTTACAAATCCCCGCGTGTGATCCACGCGGGGACTTTGTTTTTGTTGCCCTGATCGTTCTGACGCAATCGACAAAGGGATTGTTCTTTGTCACTCTGTACGGACCATGCCCGAAGTCTTACGAGTCGGCAGCTTTCGATTTTTCTTCTTCAGCCGCGAGGGCACCGAGCCTCGGCACATCCACGTCGAGCAAGCCGAGCGATACGCCAAATTCTGGCTCGAACCGATCAAGTTGGCGGAGTCTCGCGGTTTTCGGAGCGCCGAGTTGCGCTTGTTGCATTCTATGATTGCAGAAAGGCGGCAGAAGTTTATCGTGGCTTGGGATGAGCATTTTAGCCAGTAAACCCACCGTAGCCGCCGACGCTGTCGAAGTGTTTTGCACCGAAGACGAATTGATTGTCACGCTCGCCGATGGCCGGCGTGTTTCGGCTCCGTTGGAGTGGTTCCCGCGTTTACTGAATGCTACCCCGACGCAACGCGCCAACTGGCGGCTGATCGGGCGAGGTGTGGGCGTTCACTGGGCTGACTTGGACGAGGACATTTCCATCCGCAGTTTGCTTGCGGCCTGAACAAATGAGCTTCTAGTGGGCGCCGGGAGTCAGTCAACATCTATCGACTTGCAAGTCGATAGATGTTGACTGACTCCCGAGCGCCATGAACCTCCTGGTCCCAAACTAAGTGTTGAACCAAAGCGGTCTAACAAACTCTCGCGTGCGCCCCAGGAGGGTTTTTGTTTGCTTACACCCCTGGCGTAAATGTATGATGTGCAACGGAGATCAAATGCAGAGGCAAACCGGTGCCCGACCATGACTTACCTGCAACATCGCCGACGGCTGAAAATACGCCTGCAAGAAGCGCGCTTGAAGCAGCCATCGCGTACTTCCGCCGAGGCTTACGCCGGGATGGAACGTATGCGGGCGTCAGTGAGTGGGATGCTACTGAACATCAGTGGCAGCGGCTCGTCCGCTGGGCAGAGCTCACAAGGCTTGAATTTGCCTGTCAATGTTGCGCCGACCAAAGAGGGCGGCAGGGAGCACGATGTCCACTTTGATGATGCCAGTGAACGCTGGTTGAAATTCACCAAGCCATCGAGCGCGGGTTACGCGGTGGAAATGGTGGAGGGCGCGTTGATGATGGTCCCGGCCAGTCCGCTGCAATACCTGGAACGATGGAAAACGCACAATCACCTTTTCTTCGATGACGTGGAATTGGTCGGCGTGCGAAGCAATGGGCCGAGTCACCGGATTGTCGTTTCCCAGCAAGATTGGGGCGATGACACACCAACCTGGGAGCAGATTGAGCGGGCAATGGTGGAGGATTACCGCCTAGAACGCCTGCCAACCAAGGATTCTTTGGGCGGGTACGAAGCGCGGCTTATTTCCACGGACGATTTGCAGTTTTTGATTTGCGGCCGGTTAATTGTGCTCGCTCGGCGTGCGGGATCATCGTGCCGTTCGATGTGATTCCACAGGTGTTTACGTTCCGAGAGGTGCGATGTTTGCGCAGTTTCGAGAGCCGTTGAGCACGGAGTATCGAAACCTCGCCATCTGCTCCTACACTGCTAATACTTGAAACCACCCCTTTAAACATCCCGCGTGCCACCCACGCGAGCTTTTATCCTTTCTTGGAGAATAAGGCGTGGGGGGGGGGGCGGTCATCTACAGACCCCGCGTGCTTCGCACGCGAGGATTTGCTTGATTTTAGAATGCTTGGCGCTGTGTGCGCGCGAATAGAATCAGACCTTAGCTTTCGGTGACGAAAAAATCTAATCTAAAAGGTCGCCAAACAGCAGCATTTAGCCTTATACTTGGTTGAAATGCAAAGACGATCAACATCTCAAGATATTAGCTGGTTCCTCGATTTGAGGCGGCATGAACAACTCGACTTAGATCCTCCATACCAGCGCCGTAGTGTCTGGACTCCAAAAGATCGTCGATTTTTTCTCGACACTATATTCCATGGATACCCTTGTCCTCCGATATTCTTACACAAGATTACGGGAACAGATGACAAGACGAAGTACGCGGTGGTAGATGGCAAACAACGTCTCCAAACTATTTTTAAGTACGCTGATGCGGAAATTGCTATGGCAGAAGATTTTGGTGACATCCGGTTCAACAACAAAAAGTGGGGGAATTTAGGAGCATCGGAGCGACAAACATTTTGGGACTATGTCATACCAGTCGAGTTTTTGAGCTTTGATCCGACAGATACGCACGCCGTCGATCAAGCTTTCGATCGATTGAACCGGAATATGCGCTAACTTGAGGCGCAAGAACTCCGTCACGCTCGATGGGACGGCTGGTTTATAACACTAGTTGAGCAAGAATGTGAGAGCTTAGATTGGCGGCAGCTAGGAATAGTTACAAGTGCTAGATCGAAACGGATGAAAGATGCACAGTTCATGTCAGAATTGCTTTTGGTAGTACTTGAGAGTAAACAACACGGCTTCGATCAGGACATGCTTAACGATGCATATGGCCGCTATGATGATTTGGAAGAAGCTGATGTTGAAGTTGATCCTGATGGGGTCAAAGAGCGATTTGCTTCCGCAAAGCAATACCTAGTCGCTGCCCAGAACCAAAACGCATGTATCAAAGACTATGCCACAACCCTTGGTGCCTTTTACACCGTGTGGGCCTTGGTTGCACTACACCGCGCCGATCTACCGGATTCTACTGTCTTTGCGGAGCGATTTAAATCGTTCATGGAAAAAGTAAAGATGTTGGACACGAGCAGTAAAAAGACAGATCTTCTTAGTGGGGAGAATAGCTCTGACTTCGAAGATCCCATGGCGTTTCTTGATGCGTATCGAGGTGCAAGTACCGATCTAGCCCCTCGCTTGAAGCGGTTTGAAGCTTTGCGCAATTATATGACCAAGAATTAAGCGATGAAAATCTCTGCATCTGTACGCGCGCTGTATGAACAATTGCGATTACGCCATGATACACTCAAAGAAGCGGTTGATTCATTAGTACTTAGTAGAAAAGAAAGGCGATGGCACTACGAATCGCGTGTCAAGGCAGAGCAAAGTTTCGCCTTAAAATTAGAACCTGGAAGAGAAGTTCGACCAACTGAACCGAAAGATTTCTTCGCATGCGTCCTCGTCGTTGAGAATCAAACACGTATTCAAATAGCAGAGGAGTTCGTCGATCGTTTGTTTTGTGTAGATGCCCGCCGGCCTTTGAATAGGGAGGTTACTCCTTTACAGCCGCATAGCTTCGACTTTGACGATGTGCGACTTTACGTATCGTGGCAAGATGATCCTGCGCAGAGACCAACTGGCTTAAATGGGTTGACATTTGAGTTCCAAATCAAGACATTTCTCCAGCATGCTTGGTCCATTGCAACTCACGACTTAGTATATAAAACAGACGCTGTAAACTGGGCGACGAGTAGGATAGCGTATCAAGTTAAGGCAGCACTAGAGAACGCAGAGCTTTCTATTGCTGAAGCGCGGCAGTTGTCCGAGTCAGTAATGCTTAATAAGGCGGATCGCGCAAGCGTCGATCTACAAAAACTTATTGATGAAGTTCAGCATCGCTGGCCTCCAGAGTTGCTTCCAACAGATCTACGCCGATTAGCACAGAATATCAGTGATGTGTCACATCTGCTTAAAATTTCACTTCCCGATCTTTGGGAATGCCTTGATGCAGCCACATCAGCGGGAGCAGGCACACAAACCTTGAATCTTTCTCCACATGGAGCGATTATCTCTGCACTACTACAGCGACATGGAGCTAATACCTTTCAAAAACTTGTCTCATCCAAGAAAAAGGTGTTTGTTCCACTAGAGATTGAGTTGCCGTTGCTTCCTGATAATGTGATGAAGCAAATTATTCGTCCTCTGCTGTCGGACTGACATTATCATGAAGTATCGAGACAAATGATGTGAATGGCAGGATGATTATTTTCGTATTGTCGTAACTGCTCTACGTTCCAAGACAGTTAATTCCACTCCATGATTTCTGCTCGTGTTTGGTGTGTAAGACAACGCCACAACACGCGCACATGAAAGTAAGATTTTCGACCTGATCCCGCGCAACGAATCCTCTGTTGCGATCTACGAAGCATCTTGAGGTGAGCGAAGATTCTGGACCACGAAAATAAGGAAATAAGCGACAATGACTACCGTGACCAGAAAGCGATACACCCCTGAATTCAAAGCCCAGCTCGTCGAGTTGGTCGCCATCGGCAAACCCGTCCCCGAAGTGGCCCAGGAGTTCGGCATCGGCTCCAGCCTCCTCTACAAGTGGGTCGGCCAGAACCCGCAGCCGGGGCAGACCGGCGGCGAAGGGCAACGAGCCGCGGGCGAGGACTCCGCCGCCGCCGAGCTGCCCCGGCTGCGCCGCGAAATCGCCCACCTCAAACTCGAGAACGACATTTTAAAAAAGGCCGCCGTCATCCTGGGCACCAGACCCCTCTCGCCACTCGCGCGATGATCGCGCAAATCTCCCGACCAAACCGGCGGCAGTGTGCGCGCGGTGTGTGCCGCCCTTGATCTGCCCCGCAGCAGCTTCTACCACGCCGCCGCGCCCACTCCCACCCAGGATGCCGATGCCGAGATCGGCCCGCTCATCGAGGCCGTCTTCAAACGCCACCGCCGCCGCTACGGCTATCGGCGCATTGGCGCGGAGCTTGCCGACCGGGGTGTCATTTGTGCTCCCGCAAGAATCCGCCGCCTGATGGCCGCGCGAGGACTGCATGCGCTCCAACCCAAAAACTACGTGCCCAAGACCAGCGACGGCCGGGCGGACAAGCCTTCGCCCAATCTGCTCACCGGCCGGCCACTGCCCGCGGCTCCCAACCGCGCCTGGGCCGGTGACATCACCTTTATCCCCACCGCTGCTGGCTGGCTCTATCTGGCGGTGGTCATCGATCTGTGCTCGCGCCGCATCCTCGGCTGGAGCCTGGGCGATCATCTGCGCGGCGACCTGGTCGTGGCCGCCCTGCGCCAGGCTCTGAGCACCCGTCCGGCAGAAAACACGATCTTCCACAGCGACCGCGGCAGCCAGTACGGCAGCGCCGCCTTCCGCCAGGTTCTGGCTGGCGCCGGCATGCGCCAGAGCATGTCGGCGCGCGCCAACCCCTACGATAACGCCTGGACCGAATCCTTCATCGGCACGCTCAAAGGCGAAATGCTCCGGGTCGGCTGCTTTGAAAACGCCGCCGATGCCCGCCTGGAAATCTTCGACTACATCGAAGGCTACTACAATCATCACCGCAAACACTCCGCCCTCGATTACCTCACCCCAGCCCAGTTCGAAACTCAGATCAACTCTCTAAACTAAAACTCAAATTGGTCCAAAAATCAGTTGCACCGCATCTATCGCCAGATTGAGCAGCGAGAGCAGGACGTAACTGCAACTTGATCGCTCTGTTGTGCCTCGAAGACTTTGTGCCGCTAGAATATCGAAGCCCACGCGAGCGGCTGCTCGCCTCGCGCGGCGATTTCCTCTGGCGCACAGGAGCTGTAATTTACGCGAGGATGGCGGTTGCCATCTGGTCGAGGGCTTTCTGTGCCGGGAACATGTCGCCAATCTGCGCGCCGAGTGCTTCCAATTGAACAGTGGTCGGGTAAGGTAGGCTTCGCAGGTCCGTGGCATTAACCTGGGTGTGGCCGTTGAACTGGCGGAAGTAGGAGTCCACGATGCTAGAGTTCAGGTAAGCTGCTAGTCCTTTGGCCATAAGCTCGGGCAGCGGCTTGCCACAGGCATGGAAGTAGTTAAGGTGATTTTCAAAGCCAACCTTTTCCGACACGACCCGGACAGGATCGTAAACACAAGCGACAACACGCCGGCGCTCTTCCTTGGACGTGAAGCGTTTAACAAGCACATAAATGCCGGCATTGACCAAAAGATTTTGTGTCTGATCGACATCGCGGATGGCGTTCGGCTTACGGCTCTTCTCCACCGGCCAAGCCACGAAGCCGTGGCGAAAGTGGCAAGGATAAATTAGAGGAAAGGAGGCGGCCTCTGGTTCCTGCAGCAGGAAGTCTCGCGCGCGGAAATCCACGACCCGACCTGTGGATACCTCCAAACCCAGTGAAGGTAAGGACGTGGTGAACTGCCGGACTGACTGCCGGGCATGTTCCTGCAAATCATCCGTCACCAGATGGATGAACTGCTCGGGATCATCCGGTGAGACGATCTGCTGGTAATCACGGATGCGAAGCGTTTCATCGTGTCCCGGCAAACCGTAGCTGGTTGAAACGATGACACGTGCAGGTTTCACCGGCGATTTGATGGTGTGGATGATGATGTTTTCCTGCAACACATCGTCCGTGCGGAATGCCGCCGAGCGGGAGTCCAGCAGGTGGAGCCTACGCAGAGACATCCACGAGAGGAATTCCTGCCGGAACGCTTTGAAGTAAGGACCATTGCAGAAGCTGCGCGGGGTAATTGTAACCATCTCGCCACCAGAAGCGAGCAGGCGAATCGCCAGAGCTAGAAAACCCGTGTAGAGATTGCTCGTCTCGATCCCGACGGATCGGAACAGCAAACACGCGACCGAGTTTTGTTGGATTTTGCGATACGGTGGATTTAAGATCGCTGCGTTGAATGGGGTTTGTGGCGGCGTAGACGAGTCGCCGCACACGAGCGGAAGAACGGCTTCGGCAAAATCGGAGTGAAAAATTTTCGCGGTGAATTCAACGCCTGCCGCCAGACAAAGCGATTCGCATTTGGCGTAGGTCTGTTCAAGGGCCGGGATGATGGCACCGTCCAACTCATAAGCCGTGACCGTGATGCGCTCCGGTTTGCGGTCCGCCTGGCACCAGCGTTCGACCAGCGAGGCCGAAAGGATGCCCGCGCCCGCGCCCGCGTCCAGGATTCTCACGTCCGCGGGCGCCTGCTCGAACAACGACGCCATGAAGCGCGCCACGGGCGGGGGGGACAAAAATTGTCCAAGTTCATGACGCTTTTCCGAAGGGGTGGCGAGGATCATCCAGGGAGCATCTTAGGGAGGCGCCATGGGAGCGCAATGCGGAAGTGGCCCGCGCGCGTTTTACGCTCACTCCTGTCCCGGCGGCGGATGCCGCCCGCGAGGCTGTTCTTCCCGCCGAATTTCCAAGGCCACGGCTCTGTTGGCGGCAAGCGCCGCCACCGTGGCGCGGCCTATTGGAGTCACGCCGATCATCCGCACTCCGTCCCAACGAAAGTGTTCCGGCCAATGATTACGCCGGGGATGGAAAAACACGGTCTCCTCGCCGGTCATGGGGTCGGTTGCCCGCTGTCGCGCTCCCTTCCGCAATGAACAGGACACACAGGCGAGCGCCAAGTTCTCCAAGTCATCCACCCCGGCCGCCACGATGGGCACAATGTGGTCCACATGGAAAACCGCCTCCTGCCCCGCCTGCGCCAGCCCGCAGTATTCACAACGATTACCCGCGCGGACGATCACTTTTCGCCGCAACCGGAGGGAAACACTCATCGCTCAGGAGAGCAGCAGACGCGTACTCGATGGCCCCTCACACTGCCCGTTCCAGCCCCAACCGCTCCGCGCGCAAACGCAGCAACGAAAGCCATTCAGCCATGTCAACCAAGCCTTGCGCCTCGCGCCGCTCCGCGTCTGTCAGCGTCCGATCGTTGTCTTGCCGGTCCAAGAGTTCCTGGAGTCGATACTGCACACCTCCGGGCAGGCGAAAATCCGCGAGATCCGCCGGCACTTCGACTTCAAAGCGGATGGTTTGCGGCATGGATACATTCTAGACTCCGTCGCTCGTGCCGCCAAGCCGTTTTTCCCTGCCCCTCGTTTCACCCTACAAATTGCGTAGCACGGCGGGGCCGATCAACGTCCATCGGCTGGTTAATCGAAAAATGGGTGTAATTCAACCAAGCCTTGCGCCTCACGACGCTCCGCGTCTGTCAGCGTCCGCGCCGGGGCCACCGTCAGCAGTCCTTCGCGCTCAGCAGGCCTCTTCCTTTCGCATCTGCCTCCGGCACGGCGGCGCGCGCATCCTCCGGCGGCGGGAACACCACCCCATAGCGCGCGAAACGCCGCTCCAAATCGCGCGTCATTTCCAGCCACTGCGGGAGTTTGCCGTGGCGGCTCGCACACTGGAGGATGGAGACGCGCAGCAGCGCGATCAACGGCTGGTAATCCGCGTAATGCGCCTCGGCGAAGAGGCGGCAGGCGAGTTTTTCGTCGATGACGCCCGACTCCAAGCAGATTTCCAGGTTGCAGAAAAACCCGATCAGCTTGGCGAACTCGGGCCGTCCCGGCGGCTCCGGCGTGGACAGCGGTGATTCGTAATAGGCGACCAAGTCCGCGACGCACGCGGGGTCCCTGGCCAGTTCGCGGCAGAGTCCGTAAACGACGTTGCGGATTTGCATCATCTCGGCGGTCCACCACGCCTCGTGCAGCCGCTCGGTGTGGGTTACCCGCGACGAACGGAACTGGAACGCGAAGCTCCAGACCGAGACGGCCAGGGAAATGGAAAAGATGATGATCGAGCACAACTGCAAAACGATCGCGGTGGTCATGCGGGCGATCCTACCGCCGTCCCGGGGTAATGCAAAGTCCGAGCCCTTCCCGGCGGCGGTCCGGGATAACCCACGCGGTGGAAAGGGTCGGTTTTTTTGTATGGGGACGGGGGTTGGTCAAGGTTGATCGGCTCGCGCGGGCGAAAAAGCGGCGGCGCGTCGCCGCAGTCCAAACCAAAGGCAACCGGAAGCAGACCGGACGCGACACGTCGCGGGGTGCGGGTGCCAACCCGCGCGAGGGTTTTCTGTTGCAATGGGGTCCGCCGGGCTTGGGATGAGGCGCACGGGCACCCAACCTGCTTCGTAAGCCCCACCGTGACCATGAGTTCCCCGCATTACGATCAGATCGCCGACGAGATCAGCAACGGGGAGATCGACAAAGGCTTGTGGATGGAGGCGTTCGCCTCCTGCCAGGGGAACGAACACGCGGCCAAGGCGCAGTACATCAAGCTGCGGGTCCGCAAGTTGCGCAACCTCGGCTTCAAAGCCATGCGCCGTCCGGGGATGTCCGGGTCGAAACAGAAATTGGGGGTGCTGGGAATCACTTTGAGGGTGTGCGGCGGGATCGCCGAGGATTCTGTGGACCGCCTGGCTGTGGGCCTGGACGTTCGCCTTCGCCACTCTGACGGCGGTGGGGTTGCTCTGCCTGGGGACGATGTTTTACCTGAAGCTCTTCGACGAGGGCGTGCTGGCGTGGCCGTTTTTCACGGTGGGCTGCGCCTTCATGACTTTCTTTTTGTTCGGACGCGGCGTGCAGTGCTTGAACTGCCGTCCGCCCACGATGTTGTTTTACGTGGTGGAGTTGGCCTTGTTAGGCGCGGTGCTCTGGCCGGTGTCGCACCTGATGAACCCCAGGATTTTGGGGAAGATTCCCCACGCGCTGAGTTCGGAACTGGTGTTTTTGGTGGTCCGTTTTCTCAACTCGGGCGACGCGCTGTCGAACGCCCTGTCGGTGGCGGTGTTTTTCCTGCCGGTGTACGGCGTGATCGTGTTTCTGCGGCAGAAGAACGCCTGAAGTGGGATTGGGCTTCCGCCTCCGTCCGCCACGCAGCGGCTTTGGAGTGCGGCGACACGTCGCCGCTTTCACACGGCTCCGCCGGGTCCAACCGCGACACGTCGCGTCGTTCCTACTCTCCGGCTTCAAGCCGGACACTATTTTTATATGCAGCCCGACCTGGCGATTTAGATCGACATCCCCGGTGCCATGACTCACAGCCATTGGGCCGTGTCCGTTCCCGTCGTCAAAACCCCCTGGCCCCACGCCCCGCCACATTGGCTCTTTACACCGGGCGTGTTCATGGTGACGTGCGGCACCCTGGACCGGGCGCACCTTCTCGACACCCCCGCGCGGCTGGACCTAGTGCAGGACCTCCTCTTTACCCTGGCCCGGGAGTTTGGCTGGACCTTGCAAGCCTGGGCCGTCCTGCGCAATCACTACCACTTTGTGGCAACCTCGCCTCCCGGCGTCGATGGCGCAAAGTCGCTGCCCCGGTTGCTCGGCAAGCTCCATATGATCTCGGCCAGGGAGATCAACCGGCAGGACGACACGCCGGGACGCAAGGTGTGGTTCCAGTTTTGGGAGAGCTGTTTGACGTTTGAAAAGTCGCGGCTGGCGCGGTTGCGTTACGTGCATCAGAACGCTGTTCACCACGGGATCGTTGAACGGGCAACGGATTACCGTTGGTGCTCGGCGGCGTGGTTTGAGTCCCGCGCTCCGATGGCCTTTGTGAAGGCGGTGCGCCGGTTCAAGACGGACCAACTCAACGTGCCGGACGATTTCTGAGGGGAATAGTGTCCGGCTTGAAGCCGGACAACGGAACGACGCGACATGTCGCGGTTGGACCCGGCGGAGCCGTGTGAAAGCGGCGACGTGTCGCCGCACTCCAAAGCCGCTGCGCGGCGGGCGGAGTGATCAGTCCACGATGCGGATTTTTACCCGTTTGGCCGCGGAGTCAGCGACGTAGCCGGTGCCGGCTTGCAGGATCAGTTTCACCGATCCGTCCTTGCCTCCGACCAATGGCACGATGTTGACCACGCCACGGCTTTGACCCGCCGGGATCACCAGCGTTTCGGCGCGCATGGCGTAGTCCTGGCCGTTCACGGCGTTGCCCGCGAGTCGGTAGTTGATCGTCAGCGGCGATGATAAATCGCTCCCCCCGCGCGTGAACACGATCTTCGATTTCTGCCTCGCGCCACGGCTGATGACGACGAGCCGTGCCCCGAGGCTCACCTTGTCCAACACCACCACGGGCGGCGGGGGCGAGTTCGCGGCTACCCGCCGGATGACCCCGTCCTGTTTGTTCAAAAAGTAGATGTTCTGGGCGGCGTCAGTGCCAAAACGCAAATCCGTGCGCGTGGCGGCGGGGTTTACCTGTTTGATGATGTCCAAATAACTCAGCTCGGTTCCATTCACCCGCAGCCGCAACTCGCTGATGCCGCCGGAGCCGCCGTCCGGCAGGTTGTCGGCGCTGATCGTGTACGGCGTGCCCGTCGTGAAATCTCCGAACACAAAACGTCCGAGCAGCGCCGGGATGAGCGGATTGCGCGAGGCCGGACCAGCGGTGACCGCGTTGCCCATGGAACCAAAATGCAGATACTCCGCGATGGGGTAGGTAAAGCCCGTGCTGGCGGCGTCGGCGCGGACGTTCGCGCCGATGGAGCCGTCACTGTTGAAGACGTAACTACCCTCGCGCGCGTTCCAGCCGTAGTTCGCGCCGGGCACGCAGACGTCGATTTCCTCCACGCGGTTCTGGCCGATGTCGGCGACAAACATCCGGCCGTTCGCAAGGTCCCACGTGAACCGCTGGGGGTTGCGGAACCCGCCGGCGTACTTCTCCTTCAACAGGGCCGCGTTGGTGGTGTACGGGTTGTCCGCCGGGATGCCGTACTGGCCGTTGGCGCTGCGTTGCGGGTCATTAGCTGCGGGCATTAAGGGGTTGATCCGCAGGATCGCACCGTAGGCGTTCCCGGGCATTTGCGCGAGCTTGAGCGGGTCGCCGCCGCCGCCGCTGTCGCCCATGCCGTAGTACAGGTTGCCCCGGTCCGGGCCATTGCCCGCCGTGGGGTTAAAGGAGATGTAACCGCCGTCGTGGTTGCCGTTGGGACGCGCGATCCGCAGCACCTCGCGGAAGGGCCGCGCCGGGTCCGCCGGGATGAACGTGTCGGCGGCGGGGTTGGCAACGGTCCACTCGTGGAGCACCTCGTCGTGGTCATGCCCCGCTCCCGCGACGCCGGGGACGAAGGTGGCCGGCACGGTGGTGTTGGTCTGGCTGGTGACGGTGTAGAACTTGCCGTAACCCGCGGTGCCCGGGTTGTTGAAGTCCGGATGGAAGGCGAAACTCTGGAAGCCGCGCTCGCCGTTGTCCGAGAGCAACGGCAGGAAGCTCGCGACGTTCAGGTAGGGCGTGACCGTCGCGCCGTCGGCGCTTACCAGGTACATCGGCCCGCGCTCGTCGTTGACGAAAATCCGGCCGTCAGGCGCGGAACGCAGCACGTTCATCCGGGCGGGGGCGTTGGACCCGCTGTTGGGCAAACGGGCGAACGTTTGCAGGTCCACGACGAGGTCGCCCTTGGGAATGGTTTGGGCGGGTAGGACCGAGGGGAAGCCGGCCAGAGCCAGGGCGGAAAGAATTGACAGACAGAAGGTTGTTTTCACACGGGGGAAGCAGGAAAGTTTACTGACGCTGATATTAGCATAAAACGGGGGGTAATCCAGCGCGGACGGCACGGGCTTGCGAGCGTTAGCCTGAGGCGCGCGCAAACACCCTGTCATTGCGCCGCGATTCCGTTAACGTCATTCCTCCCTCGCGCCCATGTCCCTGGAAATCGCCCTCTCACCCGCCGGACGGCTCTCCGTCGAACTCACTCCCCGCCGAAGACGCCGCGGCATCGACGCCCGCTGGGCCGCGCGGTCGCAGGCCGCCTTCGCGGATTCCAACGCCGACGGGCTTGACCCTGCTCGGGGCGGAGCGCTCTCAGCCACCCGGCTGCCGCCGACGCCCGCTTACTGGCGCGATTTCGCGCGGGCCTACCTTCAACGCCTCTGCCTGAGCGGCACCGGGCGAAGAACCCGCCGCCGCACCGTTGCTGTCGGCGAACCCCGCCGAACTCGCCACCCTCACGCTCCAGGCGCCGACCCATGCGCGGGGGAGAGTTTTTGACCCCCGACCTGCTCGCCACCCTATGGCGGGATCTGGGCGAACATCTCGCCCGCGAGACCGCCGCCAGTCGGCGTGGCCGCGTGGCTCAAAAGCCGCGACCCGCTCTGGCACACCGTGGGGCGCGTGACCTTCCACTTGGCCGAAAACAAGCGCGACGAGCAGCGGCCATTCGCGTTTTTGGCGACCTACACGCACCGTCTCTCCCAGGGTGGCAAGCCGCAGCACCTGCCGCTCGCCCGGGCGTTGCAAGAATACGCCGGGGCCAAAAACCAAACCGCGCTCAGCCACCTGCTGGCGCCCGTCCAGACGCGCCGCCGAGAAGAGCCGCCTCGTGCGGGAACTCTTCGACTCGCGCCAGCTTTTCCAGCCGCTCGCGTGGACGCCGCGAACAGGCGCACCGCTTCCTGAAGGACGTGCCGCTGTTGGAGGAAAGCGGACTCCTCGTGCGCCTGCCCGACTGGTGGAAACGCGGGCAGGCGTCGCGTCCGCAGGTGCAGGTGAAAATCGGCCAGCAGCCGGGCGGCGTCGAAGTTTGGGATGGCGAGCATCATGGATTTCAACGTCGGCACTCGCGCTGGACGGCGAGACCCTCACCAAGGAGGAATGGAAGCGGATCATGCAGGCCAAGGCGGGCCTGGCGTTGTTGCGCGGCAAATGGGTGGAGATCGATCCTGCGCGGCTCGCGCAGGTGCTGGAACAATGGCGCAAGGTCGAGGAAAGCCATGGCAAAGGGGTATCGTTTTTGGAGGGGATGCGGATGCTGGCCGGGGTCGGCGGCGAAGGGGCGGGCGCGAGCGCGGACGGTGATACCGGCGACCCGCGCGCGGCGGGGGGCGTTGGTCGCAGGTGGTCGCGGGCGAGTGGCTCAGGGAGACGCTCGCCGCGATGCGCGATCCGGCGACGCTGGCGGACTTCGATCCCGAGCGCGGCCTCCAGGCCACCGCTGCGCCCGTACCAGCGCGACGGCGTGCGCTGGCTGCACTTCCTCACGCGTCTTGGCCTCGGCGCGTGCCTGGCCGACGACATGGGCCTGGGAAAAACGATCCAGACGATTGCGCTGCTGCTCCAGCTTAAACGTGAAAGCGCGGGTGGTGCCGGCGCGCGCGCCTCGACGAAGAAGGAAGGGGAAGCGCCGCCGCCTTCCCTGCTGGTCGCGCCCGCGTCGCTGCTCGCGAACTGGAAAAAGGAAGTCGCCCGGTTCGCGCCCGGCGCTGGAGGTTTTCTTCGCGCACCCCTCCGAAACGCCGGCGCCACTCCTCAAGGGAGGCGACACCGTCCGCGCTCCTGCGCGGCAAGGATCTCGTGGTCACGACCTACGCGCTGCTCACGCGGCTGCCCTGGTTGCGCGAAACACGGTGGCGGCTCGTGATCCTCGACGAGGCGCAGGCCATCAAAAATCCCGCCGCCCGCCAGACGCGCGCCGTCAAGGAACTGCGCGCCCAGGGACGCGTCGCCCTGACCGGCACGCCCGTGGAAAACCGGCTGGGCGATCTGTGGAGCCTGTTCGACTTCATCAACCCCGGACTGCTCGGCGGCGCGAAGGAATTCAGCGGGCTGGTCAAGCGGCTAACGGAGGACACGCAGCGGCATTTCGCGCCGTTGCGGGAACTCACCGGACCCTACATTCTGCGGCGGCTCAAGACGGACAAACGGATCATCGCCGACCTGCCCGACAAGACGGAGGTCACCGCGTGGTGCGGCCTGACCAAGACGCAGGCCGCGCTTTATGAGCAGGCGGTGAAGGAACTGAAGAAGCGGCTGGAGGAGTAGGCCGAATCACGGAACCGGGCATCCAGCGGCGCGGGTTGGTGCTCGCTTTCTTGATGCGGTTCAAGCAGATTTGCAACCATCCCTCGCAGTGGCTGGGCGACGGCGCGTTCGATCCGGTGGAGAGCGGCAAGTTCGTCGCGCTTGCGCGAGCTCGCCGGGGAAATCGCCGAGCGCCAGGAAAAGCTGCTCGTCTTCACGCAGTTCCGCGAGATGACCGGGCCGCTGGCGGATCACCTGGAGCAAGTCTTTCGGCCGGGCGGGGCTGATCCTGCACGGCGGCACGCCGGTCAAGGAGCGGCAGAAGTTTGGTGGAGCGTTTCCAGGCGGACGACGGGCCGCCGTTTTTCGTGCTCTCGCTCAAGGCCGGCGGCACGGGGTTGAACCTGACGGCGGCCTCGCATGTCATCCACTTCGACCGCTGGTGGAATCCGGCCGTGGAAAACCAGGCGACCGACCGGGCGTTTCGCATCGGCCAGAAGCGCAACGTGCTGGTGCATAAGTTCACCTGCCGTGGCACCGTTGGAGGAGAAGATCAACGACGTGATCGAGGAGAAGAAGGGTCTGGCGGACGGATTGCTGGGGGACGAGGGTGGCGACACCGGCGCGGCGTTGCTGACCGAGATGGCGGACGCGGAGTTGCTGCGGTTTGTGGCGCTTGATTTCAAGAGCGCCTGCAGGATTAATACTGACGCAGAAGTGCGATAGCGGCAGAACCTGATGAAGTTAACCGAGGACTAATATTATGAGCTGGGGATGGGGAGGCTTTGGGGAATACGTCAGCGCGGCCGAGAAACGACGGCGCGCGGCGGCGGCGGCGCGAAACTTGAGAAAAAGGGCGTCAGAAGCTTTCGCCGGTTCGGGTTGAGGGGCGCACCATCACTAATACTTTTTGGGGCAAGGCGTGGTGCCGAGAACCTGGAGAGCTACAGCGATTTCGATTCTCGTCTGCGCGCGGGCGGACCTACGTGCGCAACGGGTCGGTGCTGGATTTGCAGATCGCAGCGGGGGTCGTTACGGCAATGGTGGCGGGTCGTCGGAGCTTTATGACATCAAGATCAAGATCGATGCCGCTGGCGAAGGCGGATTGGAGCCGAGCTGAAGCGGGAATGCGTCGGGCAAGGTCGGTTCGCTGATCGATCTTTTGCGCGGGAAACTTTCCGGTCCGGTGATGGAGATGATTACCAGCAAGGACGGCGGACTGTTCCCGAAGCCGCGGGAAATTCACCTGGATTGTTCGTGCCCGGACTGGGCGGATATGTGCAAGCACGTCGCGGCGACCCTCTACGGGGTAGGGCGCGCGGCTGGACCAGAGTCCGGAGTTGCTGTTCACCCTGCGCGGGGTCGATCATCTGGAGCTGATCGCCGAGACGACGCAGAACCTGACGGCGGGTTTGGCGGCGGGAGGTTCGGGTGGCGATGGTGGCGCGGAAACGTTGGACGAAGGGAGTTTGTCGGAGGTGTTTGGGATCGAGATGGAGCCGGTTGAAGTTGAGCCGCCGCGCGCGCCGGCGGTGGTGGTGAAGGATGTGAAGAAGCCGAAGCCCGGGAAACGAGTGGCGGTTCGCAGGAAGGCGGCGAAGTCTTCTCCGGCGGTTAGCAAGAAGGCGACGCGTCCGGCAGCTAAAAAACGGGTGGTCAAGTCCGCCAAGACTGCGGCAACACCGAAGAAGACCGTGAAGGGTGCTGTCGTGGAGTATTCAGCCAAAAAGGTGGCCAAAGTGAACAAGAGGAAGACCTGAAAATAATGGCGCGCTCCCTCTGGGCGACAGGGGCCTCTGCCCCGGGAGCGCGGGCATCCTGCCCGCATCTGATCTGGTCTGTCCAAGGGCTACCGCCCTTTGCGGGCGGGACGCCCGCGGTCCCGGGGTGCCGCTCCGCGTCACTCTTCCTAACATCGTGAAAACGACTTCGACCGTCCTTGCTGCCTGCGCGCTGCTGTTGTCCTACTTGGCAACCGCCACCCGCGCCGCCGAGCCGCCCCGACCCGAACGCTCCTTTTGGGTTTGGAACCGCGCGGACCCGCTGACTTCCGCCGAACGCGCCTCCCTCCACGACGCCAACATCACCCGTCTCTACTGGCAAGCCGGCGAACTCGAACTCCACGGCGGCGAACTCGCCTTCCGCCGCACCGCCGCGTTGCCACCCCCGCCCGATCCAAATGCCATCCCTCCCGTCCCGGAAATCATCCCGGTGGTGCGTGTCTCCACTTCCATCCGCTCGCCGGAACAATTTACCGGCGACGCTTTGGGCCGGGCGCTCCTGCCCATCGTGGACGCCGCGCCCGGGCGCGAGGTGCAGCTCGACTTCGATTGCGCCGACCGCCTGCTGCCCGTCTATGCCGACCGCCTGCGCGCCGCGCGCCAGATCGCGCGCGTCCGCCGTCTGACGATCACCGCCCTCGCCGGCTGGGCCGACGCCCCCGCGCGCGCCGCCCTCTGGTCGGCGGTGGACGCCATCTACCCCATGCTCTACGACACGCGGACCGATCCCGCGCCCGTCCCCGGCACCAACCCGCCCGCGCCTTTCCAACCGCGCCCCTTGCTCAACCCCGACGAGCTTCGCGCGCAACTGCGAAGCTGGAGCCACTGCCCAATCCCGTGGTTCGCGGGACTGCCGGTCTTCGCCCGCGTGACCCTCTACGATGCCGACGGTCGTTCGCGCGGACACCTGCGCGGCTGGGACTGGGAGGATCTCGTCTTCAACCCTGCGCTGGCACTCGACCGTCCGAGTGCCGGCGGCACGACCGATCCTGCGCGCGCTAAAGCCGACCCGCGTCGGGGAGAGTCTCTTACCCGCCGGAGGGTTTGCCGCCGCGCGCGGCGCGGAACGAACCGAGGTCCGCGCCGGGATCGTCGCAGCGGATTCGGCGGGAGCGCGGGGCGTGGTGTTCTTCCGCCTGCCCGACCCGCCATCGCCCACCCGCGCCACGGGCGGAGGCTGGTCGCTGCCGCAAATTCTGGCGCTGCTCGCACCGTCCGCGTCTGCCACGGAGGATCAGCCGCGGCTGCGCCTGCGCCGCGCCGACGACGGCTCCGACCGCTGGGTCTTGCGCAACGACGCCGACACCGACCTGCCCCCGCGCTTCGACGCAAACGCGCGCGGCTACGGCCTGGAACTCGAACTCGCCGGCGGCGCGGCGGGCTGGCGCGAGGCACTCCCCGGTGATTTCCGCCGCGTGGCGGGCCACGTTTTCGTCCCGCCCGCTGCGGCTGATCCCGGCGCGGGGGAAAAGCCGGTGGCCGTGGCGATTCCGCTCGCGCGGCGGCTGACTTTCTGGTTTGCTGAGTTGCCCGCGCACGGCTTGTTAAGCACCGGCCTGGTCCAGCTCGCCCCGGGCGCGGATCCGACCGCCGTGCGCTTCCGTCTGCCCGCCGTCGATCAACCCGAAAGCACCCCATGGCAATCGCCCGATTAAGATTTGTCCCTTTGTTCCTGTTGGCCGGCGGAGCCATCCTCCTCGGCCCGCCGAACACCGTCCGGGCGTGCGGGAGAAGCTTCGAGGACGCGCCGCCCACCCTGCCTTACTACTTGGATCGTCTGCCGGCTAAGCCGCCCGCGTGGATTTTCCAGGAGACCTTCGGCGGACCAATCGCCGCGACCGCGCCATGTGACTTCAAGGCGGCTCTGCTCGCTTTGGCTGGTGAGTGCGAAGGTGGTTCCGCACCCGCCTCGTCGCTCGCCACCGTCGACACGCTACTGACCCGCGCGCGGCTGGACCCAGCGCAACCGGCGGCCTTGTGCAACCTGCTCAACGACGCGCGCGACCTCTTTGCCTCCGTGCCGACGGTCGCTGGCGCTAGCGCCGCCGACTACCTCCGATGGCGCGTGGAACACGCCCGCTGGTTTCATTTATCCTGGGATGGGAAAAGACCGGAATACGATGACTGGGCCGAAAGGCAGGACGCCGAATATCAACAAAAAGCTCGGGACGAACTGACCAGGCAATCCAACGAACACGCCTCCGATCCCCTCGCCCCGCACTGGCTTTATCTCCGGGCGGCCTACGATTTCCTCTACGCCCGACACAATCTTCCGTTTGCCGGCGCGGACTTGTTTGAGCGGGTGACGCAACTCTATCCTAACAGCCCCCGCGCCGAGTCCGCGCGTTTCATGCTCGCGCGTTGCCGACTGACTGCTTCCCGCCGTCACGACCAAGGCTACGGCGCGGAGCTTTCTCCGGAGGACGCCGCCAGCGCGACCCGCGAACGCGGCGAGGCGCGCGCCCTATTCGAGGATTATCTGCATCGTTATCCCAAGGGTCGTTTCGCCGCCGACGTGCCCGGCTGGCTGGGCGCCCTGGCGTTCGCCGACGAGGATTACCTCGGCGCACTTGAATACTACCTCGCGCAAGCCAACGTGCCCGGCCATCCCGAGGTGCTGAAATCCTCGGGGTTCATGTGCGAACGGTGCTTGTCCAACCTCGCGGACGCCGGCGACCAGGAAGCTTTGCGCCGGGTGGCCGCGCAACCCAGGCTCGCCATGTCCTTGATCTACCTTCTCGTCAACGCCGACGAGGCACCCGCCGATCCCCGCAACCCCGACAATCCCGATGCGGCCGGCCAACCTTATGACACCCCCGCCCGGGTCACCCGCTGGCGGCGCGGCCTGTTGCCGCGCCTCGCGGTAGAAGTGGCCCGGCGAAAGGAGGCTTACGCGGGGAAGGATTGGGAGCCGCGCTATCTGGCGATCCTCGCGCAAGCCGCCAGCGGCGCGGGAGACCAGGCGGAAGCTCTTCGACTCTGCGGACTTGCATCGGACGAACTCGCGCGCAGCGATGATCTGGCGTTCATCCGGCTGGTGGCTCTGGCGCGCGCCCGGCGGTTCCCGGAAGCGGTCGCCGCCGGTCGCGACTTCGCGCGGCTCTTTCCCCAGAGTCTGCTGGCTCCCGGCGCCGCGTTGCGGACAGCTTTGGCGCTGCGGGACGATCATCAAGTCGGCGCGGCGTTGGTGGAACTTCGCATCCTAAAAGGCATGCTTGCGGCGCAAGCCAAGGAAGAGGAGAAGAATGGTCGGGAGCCCCTCACATCCACCCAGTCGAACTACGCCTACCCCCCGCCTGACTTCCGGCTTGACGCCGCCCGCAGCATCCTTCGCCGCGACACCAGTGGCGCGGAGGCCGCCCAAGTGGACCAACTCATCGACGCGCTGCTGAACTTCGCTCCGCTGTCCGATCTTGCCGCCGCGCTTGCGCCGGGAGCCGTCGCGTTGGATAGCGGGGACAAAATGACCCTGCGCGCCACGCTGGTCCAACGGTGGCTCGCCGAGGAGGAAAATTTCCGCGAGGCCGCGAAGTACGCCACTCCGACGCAATGGAGCCTCGCCGCCCGCGCCGTGGAAGAGTTGGACACCGCCGCCCGGTCCGCCCCGGCGGGCGAGGCGCGAGCCGCCGCCTGCCTGCGGCTGGCCGACGGTTGGGCCGGGGCGCGGGGACGGCTCACTTTTTCCCCGCTGGAAACCGATCAGGCGCGGGGACTGTTCGCCGACAGGAGAGAACGCGCCGACATCTTCCGACGCGAGAACGGCATCGCTTTTGGAGTGTCCGCTGAAAAGGTGAACCGAAACCTCGCAGGCCGCGACGAGTGGGCGCACGCCTTCCACTGGTGGTTGGAAGCCGCCGACGCGGCTCCGGTGGGATCACCGATCCGCGCCACCGCGCTGTGGTCAGCTCTGCGCGCGATGCCGTCCATGGCGGTGGCCTCGCCATACACGTTCCTGCGCGCGGGCGAGACGGACGCCAGCGGGCTTTCGCGCCGGTTGTGCGAGCGTCTGCGCCGCGAGTGTCCGGAGTCGCGGGAGGCCCGCGAGTTCGCCGTGTATTATAACCTTGCCCCGCCCGATATGACCGCCTACCCCGACCTGACGGAAGCGGAAACCAACAGACGCTGGCGTTATGACGAGCCGGAATACCGTTGGTATCCTCTCGACGAGGACTACGACGCGGAGGGAGGGGAGGACGGCGGAAGTTCCGAAGCAACGCGGACGCTCAAGGAAGCCTACGAGTTGGCGGAGGCTTTTCGCGAACCGGACTTTGTCGGCAACCCGCCGCGCCTGGCGGCTGTGGTGGCGGAATTAAGGGCGCGATTGCGCGTAATTTTCATCAGCCGGGGCAATTTATGCCTTGTCAATTTCCTGGATGATCTGGCCGCCTTCCTGCAAGAACCCGCCGCCGGATTGACCCCCGGAGCCGTGCGGCGCTACGTGGATTTACGGCTTGGGATCCTGCACGGCGAGCCGTGGAGTCCTTCGCCCACCGCTGTTGGTATGGCGTATGTGCCGGAGGCGACGGGCGAAATGGCTCCGTTCAAGGACTACCTGGATTTCCTGAAGCTTGCCATCTTGGCGAACCAGTACATCAGCGTACCCATCCCCGGGGAGATGGAAGACGGCAAAGATGAAGAGTTGGGCCAACGGCATCCGGTGACCTACGCCGACCGCGATTACCCGAAGCTGGTGACGATGGCGGGCGTTTTCCTGGCCGATTACCCTCACAGCCGCAAGCGGGCGGCGGCGCGGCTGCTGCAAGCGCGCGCGCTTTACTCGGCGTGCCGGCCCACCGTGGTGGAGAAGTTCGCGGTCTGGCCCGGAAGCGGGCACTTTGCCAGCGGCAGGGTCGTCGTTACCCATCGGCAGCAGCCGCTCATCCCAGAGGTGATCCGCGCGGCGCTTGACGATTATGATCGAGAATTTCCGGGCGACAGCCGGTACGCGGCGGACATCCGCAACCTGCGCGGCCTCCTGGCCTGGCGAACGTGCGACTGGCCCCTGGCGCTGGATCTCACGTTGCAAACCGCCGCCGACAGCCGCGAACCCGTGCTGCAAAGCGAGGGCATCCGGCGGCTCAACAGCATTTTCGTGGACGGGCTAACGGAAGAGAACGAACGCGCGCGCTGTCTGGCGGCGATCAAGGCGCGCCCGGGCGCGGCGGAGAAGCTGCGGGAGTTTCTGCCGAAAAGCCCGTTCCCGTTGCGCGTGTTGCAAAGCTGGCTGCTGGCGCGGTTGTGACAAATGGAGTGGTGCCGCGCTTGGTAAGCATTTTCTGCCTTTCGCACCGAAGGTGCAGCCTCATCACA
This sequence comes from uncultured bacterium, assembly GCA_963795895.1. Classification (GTDB taxonomy): domain Bacteria; phylum Verrucomicrobiota; class Verrucomicrobiia; order Chthoniobacterales; family SZAS-18; genus CAWCJJ01. Next base: position 46,526 of record CAWCJJ010000023.1, on the reverse strand, counting down.
GCCTGAGGCAACGCCCCAGGTATGGGTTGTTGGTGGGTTTAGCGCTGAAGGCGCGATTCAAAGGCTGCCCAGTTGGACAAGCGAGATGGTCCGCGTGGGGACGCCCGGAATGAATCGCGCCTTCAGCGCTGGACACGATACTTGCCTCTTCCTGGGGCGTTGCCCCAGGCTGTTATGAGGCTGCACCTTCGGTGCGAAGAAGCCGGAGCATTTCCGCCAAGCCAACGAGCCGCACTTTGTCTCGAAAAGCGACGGCGGATTCTAATTCAAAGCCAACCCAAGCGCATCACTTCACGCTCGCCTTGCCACTCTGGACCAACCGAATCCTCAAGCAAATATCCGCCACCACCACGCGGTCCCGCACCATCAACGGATGCGCCGGACACCACACCATTCGCGTGACACCCACCGCCCAGCGCGAACTGCCCGCAGGCACGATCATCAAATCCAAAGGTGTGAAGTACGACGCCACCGGGACCCGCCGCCACGCCGCCATGCCCGCGCCATCGTTGAGCGACGCGAGAAAGTCGCTCCCCGGCGCGAGCTGCCTCATGTTCGGGTTGGGCGACAGGCGCGCCCACAGCGTTCCGTGGTTCGGCGTGGAAATCAGGAACACCCCGCGCACCCGGCGCGGGTCGGCGAAGTTCTGGACATAATCCCGTGTGACCAGTCCGCCCAGACTGAACCCGACCAGGTAAAAAGGTTCGGCGCGTCCAAACCGCGCGTCGATGCGGGCGGCGAGCTTGGTCGTCAGATCGCGCACGCCCAGCCGGCAATCGTTCGGCGTCAACGAGGGCGCCAGGCACCGGCACCCGGCGTTTTCGAGCGCCGCAACCAAGGTGTCAAACTTGCGGCCCGTGTCGAGAATACCGTGGACCAGCACGACATTCACCCTTGGAGCCGTTGGACTCACCCCGACCCCGACATCTGCGGTGCCGCCCTCGCTGATCGATGGAATCACCAGCAACCATCCAAAAGCCAGCAGACCACCGCAGATCACCCGGACACGCATGGGGTCACCGCAAACCCGTCGCCGGCTACAGGCGCACCGCGCTGAAGGTGCCGGTGAACTTCCCGCTCTTGTCGTGGTACGTTCCGGTGAGTCCGCCGTCGTTGAAAGTGCCCTCGAAGGTCACGCCGATCTCCGTGGTACCCATGAATGTAGTGGCGTCCGCCGTCCCGCTGAGCAACTCGTAAGCGCCGTTGGCGGCGATCACCGCCCCGCCGAGGCGACCGGCTTTGTCCACGACGAACGCGCCCCGGAGGCCGCCGTCCGTCTGACCCGCGTACACGCCGGCCACCTGGAAGCCCGCCGGAACCTTGAACGCCTTGAAGACCGCGCCTGTGGAAAGTTTGAAGGTGAACTTGTTCACGCTGCCGTTCTGGAAACCGCCCGTGTAACTGTTGGTGGCGCCGTTGTGCTTCTCGGTGAGCGCGAGGTTTCCCGCGTCGTCCACCCGGCCCGCGAGGCTGGTGAGACTGCCGTCCACGTAAAGGCCCCGCGCCCGGACTTTGCCCTTGGGGGTCACGGTGACGTTGGCGGCGGCGAGCAGGCTCCCGTTGCTGACGGAGGCGCCGTAGTAGGTGCCGGCAAACTTCGAGGGCGGCGCGGCGGTCGCCACCGTGGTGATGGACAGGCCAACCAAGGCCAGCAAGGTGGAGACGACGGTGAATTTGAACAGCGTGGGCGGGATGGATCGGGGGAACATGGTGAAATGAGATTGCGCCGGGGAGGCGATGGGAGTCAAGACAATCGTGGGCTCCACAGCCGTTGCCAGAATGATTGAGCGATACCTTCTAATTTCAGTTCCCAACCCAGAAGGCGTCGTCCCCGGCTTGGTTGTCGCCGCGACGTCCGCGCACTCCAGGCACCGACTCCCGGAGCCAACGCCACCAAACGAGTAGCCCCAAAAACGGGTACCCGTCAGGGTCCCACGACCCGCACCCGATAAAACCGTTGGGCTTGACCCACACTCGTGGCGTCCGTGAACTGCATGGGCGCGTCCGTCCCGATGAGGGTTCCCTTCACGGTAATCCAAGCGGTGTCGGTCAGACTGTTCTTGTATTCCAGGGCGTAAACCTTGCCGTTAACAGACGGAAAGGTGATGGTGGTACCCGCCGCAGGGTCAGTGGACGTGGCGAGAACTTTCAGGGCGCTCGCGGGGTTTTGCGGATCGGTGCCCGCCAAATACTCCTGGAGATTACTGATTCCGTCGCCGTCGGCATCCAGCGCGGCATCGCTCGAATCGTTGGGATCCAGGCCGTGCGCGCGTTCGTAGCCGTCCTGGAGCCCGTCGCCATCCGTGTCGATGGGAGCGGCGGTGTAGCCCGTGATCAACCGCACCGTGTCCACGCTCCAGCCGTTCGGGCCAGCCACGGAATCGTCAAACCCCAGACGCCAGCGAAACTGGACGTTCTGGCCGCGGGCACCCACGGGCAGGGTGACAATCGTCGTGAGCGCGCCGCCGCTCGACCCGCAAAACGCCGGACGGTTGCCGATGGGATTCTGAGTTTGGTTGACCGTCGTTCCATTGTAACCGTTTTGGGCAAATGTGCCGCCGGCGGTCACGATGTCGGTGTAGGCGCCTCCCGCGACGCTGATCTCCAATACCCCGCCATCCCAGTTGGCACCCCCGGACTGCTCGAAGCCGTAGGTGTGTTTGAAGGAAAGCCGCGGTGAACCGGTGGCCGGAACGGCGATCGACGGACTGAATAGGCTCGCCTCGCCCCCGGCGGTGCCGTTGCCGGCGAGATCGGGGGAATAAACGTTGTTGCCCGCGTCCACGACCGGACCGGCGACCGTCACCCACGGCTTCCCGGCAATGCCGCCTGTGGTGATGGCGGTCGAGGTCGTCCAACCGGCGGGCAGGGCCGGGGCGGTCACGCCGTCGAAGGTCTCGGTGAACCCGTAGGCCGGGGAGCCAATCGGGAGGACAATCGCGGATTTGCCACCGCCGCCGGCTCCTTGGTACGTCAGCGGCACCTGCAGGGTCGATCCGAGCGGGGTGTTCGCCGGGACCCGGTAGGGGATGGTCCGAACGGCGGAGCCCCCGTTGGCGGGAAGATTGTAGGCGGCGGTGTAAGTCCCCACGACCACCGTCGCGTTCGGCTCCGCGTTGCCGCCGATGTTGGTCAGCGGCACGGTGATCAGCAAATCCTCGCCCGGCTCCGGCACGCCGTTGCCGTTGCCGAGCGTGTCGGACACCGTCACGTTCCCGAGGGAGAGGTTCGGCGAGAACGATTCCACGACGTTGGTCCCGTTGGTGGACGCGCCGGCCCCCATGCCCCGCAGGGCGAACCCGGCGCGAATGTCGGCCACGTCGGCCCCCCCGTACCCCGCGTTGTCGGCGGCGATGATCGCGTCGCGCGCCTGCACCATGTTGGGACTGGCAACGTCGAGTTTCATGGCGTCGGTGACAATTTGCAGGGTCCGGGTGTTGCCGGCGGCAAAGCCCAGGCGCTTGAGGATCCGCGCGCGCACTTCCAGCAGCATGGAGCACCACACCTCGCCGATGTTGTGAACCTCCGTCGCACCGCCGCCGCCGACGATCGGACTCGGCGGGTAGGCGCCGTCCGCCAGGCTGATCTGGGCGGGATCCACGTCGGCGAAAGTCTCCGGATTATGCGGCTTGCCGTTCGCGCCGACGTTGCTGATCGACGCGTAGGGGAACCGGCGGATGCCGTAGTAATAGTTGTCCGTGAAAGTGGCGCTGAGCTTGTAGGTGACGTAACCGCCGGAGGCATACACGCCGTCCACGTTTTCATCCGTTGAGGCGAGCAGGCAGCGCGCGTAGAAATCCGACCAGCCCTCGCCCATGCCGCCCGATTGGTTGGCGGCCAGGCCGCCGCCGTTGGCGTGGAGGCGGTTGGACAACCCGTGCGTCATTTCATGCAGGAAGACGTCGGCGTCCAGGGAGCCGTCGCGGTTGGGTGTCACGCTGTTGAAGAGGTACATCTGCATCCGGCCCGGCGAACCGTCGGGCGGGGTGGAAAAGTTGGCGTTGTTCGTGCCCGAATAATCATGGACCTGGGCGCTCACGGCGTCGCCGCCCGCGCCGCCCCGGTTGGTCGCGGTCCCGTTGATGGTGAAGGTGTTGGTGGTCTGGAAGTTGCGCGCCGCCTCGGTGAACCCCAACTCGTAGAGACGGTCGTGGTAGCGGTTGGTCCAGAAGAAAAGGTTCGTGATCACGCCGTTGCAATAAGCGGCGGTCGTGGGCGCGTCGGACCCCAGCGGCGGTGGGTTGTAGGCGTAGCTGAAGGCGCGGGTTGTGGTGGTGGGCCGGCTGTTGGCGTCGATGCCATCCGGCGCGACGGCGTCCAGGCCGGCGTCGCAGTTGTTGCCGGTGGTGGTCACGGTGGCGCCGGCCGCGCTGTCGGTGATCCAGCCGAGCGGACTCGCGTTGAGGTCGTCGGCCACGAGGGTGACATCGACGCGCGCGATCCCGGCGGGCTGGGTGCCCTGGCCGGGCAGGACGGTGGTCGGTGAAAGGGGCGAGGGACTGTCGGCGTTGTAAACGTTGTACGTGACGCTCTGGCTCTGGTCCTGGGTGATGCACTTGCGAAAGAGCAGCGTGCCGTCCGCCGCGTCCACGAGCACCAGATAGGCTCGCGGCTGATCCCAAAGCACCATGGAGTAGGCGAGGGTGGCAACGCCGGGCGCGAGCGGGAAATAGGTCAGTTCGGTTTTGGTTTCGCGCGCGAACGGCCCGCCGCCGACGTAGCTGACGCGCCCCGCCTGTTCGGTGGAGTTGAGGGTCATGCGCGCGGTGTTCAGCTTGCGACCGATCCCGGCGGCGGCGCTGACGGTGGCGGCGACGGGGGTCATCGCCGGGGCGGTCGCAAGGCGGGCGGGGTCCAGGCCGGAGGCGAGGTTCCCCGTGGTGCGGGCCAGGGCGCCGGCGCCGGTGAGGGCCGCCAGGATTTCACCCTGAAAAACCGGGATCCCGTTCAATTCCTGCCGCAACCCCACCCAGGACAGGTTCCCGGCGGGATTGGCGTAATCGGCGAACTTGACCAGCCCCGCCACCTCCCCGGTTTGCAAACCGTACAACGCGGCGTGGTCGGCGAGGAAGCCGCGCATCACCACCTCGGGCGCGTCGGCGGAAGGTGCCGTCAGGAATGATCCCGCCGAGCCGGTGCCGACCACTTCCGGGAGACCGCCCTCGAAACGGCTGTCCTCGACAATCAACGCGGGCACGCTCCGCACCAACGCGGCGCGGGCGGCCTTGTTGCCGGTCGGGGTCGCGACGAGGGCGGGGTTCGCGGAGCCAGCCCTGGCGGCGAGGTAACCCGCCCGTGTGGTCGCGGCCGACGCGGAGGCGGAGTCGCGCGCGTCGAAGTTCTCAAGCTCCGCCGGACGTTTGCCGGTGGGCGGTCCCGCCCACTGCGCCCGCGCCGACGTTCCGGCAAGCAGCATCAAACCGGTGAGCAACCACGCCCCGGTTTTGGAGGTGAGAGAGTTCGGTGGGAGTTTCATAAAAGAGGTGGGTGGGTTTGTTCAAGAGAAGACCGCTTCCAGATCGGCCGTTATGCCCGTGGCCGGGTCGCGTACCACGCCGGACGTGTGGGTTTGCTGGCTGCCATCCGGCAGGAAAATCGTCACCAAGTGCAAAGGTGGCGCGATGACCCACGCGCTTTTCACCCCGTGGGCAAAGTAGAAATCCACCTTGTCCATGATCTCCTGCAATCCCTGGCCTTGCGAGACAATCTCCACGGTGAGCAAGGGCGGCTCCTGGCGGCGGACAATATCGTGACGCAAATCCAAGGGCTGCCGCGGGTAAACCGAAATGTCCGGCGTCCGCCACTCGCCAGGCACGAGTTCGAGCGTGAGTTCCGGCAGGGGACGAAACTGGCGCTGTCTCAGAAACTCCGCGCCCAGGTTGATCTCGATCGCCGCGTGGTTGTTGCCAGGCCTGGGTTTACCCCGTTGCTCCTCGAAGGTGAGCGGACGTTCGGCGAGCAGCTCGGCGTTCATGAGTCATGACGATAACGTCACAAGCCGCGATTGGAAACTCCGCAAAGAAAGAGTTTTGCTTATTCACCGCGCAAAATTTGCGGTGCCGGGAGAACTCGCCGGCGACGTTCGGTCCAACCACCGCCAGGATGCTCGTGCGCGGGGGAGGCTTTATCCACTATCACTCGCGATCGAGTGGATGTTGGGCGCGCAGCTCGGTGATCACCATCAGGTCTCATCGGTGACAATTGATCTCGGAGGGCGAGCAGGAAGTTTGTCAGGGAGCTTGGTTTCTTTGCCAGCTTCCACCGACTTCGCGGCGGCAAAGACTTGATTGGCAAAATCGCCGTTCTTCAACGCCGCGTCCTCGTCTTTGCCGTTCGTGCCAACGAAACTCTTCAGTGTTCTTTCGAAGATGGCGACGGCCCGGTTGAAATCCGCGTCCACCCTTGCGCTTGCCTTCATCATCAAGGATTCGGCGGCGGCGCGGGAGGGGGGGTGGGCAGCCACCTCCCTGAGTTCTGTGTCGAGCTCGGCCCGCCGCAAGGCGTGGACGATACCAGCCAGATAAAATCCCGCCTTGCGCAAAGCGCCCTTGCGGGTGGCGGGTGAAATCGCGGCGACCTTTTCACGGCATTGTTGCACGAGGACGTGCGCGAGGACAAACTGCAGAGCGCGCAGCCGGTTTTCCTTTTGAGCGACCGGGTCCGCGAGTCCATCCTCGGTTAGTTGAAACGCGAAGATTCTCGCGTAATCGCTGCCCTCGTCGTTACGCCGGAAAATTTCCCGGCGGCTGAGACTGTTCCGAAGTTTGGACGCTTTCTCTTCGAGCACGCCCAGGTAAGCCAGGGCGGCGTCCTCCTTGGTGAGAACGAGCGGGAACTTCTTGGCGGATAGTCGCTCTCCCTCTTTACGTTCGTAGCCGATCTGATACTCGCGGAGCAGGTCTTGCAACGCGCGCTGCACAGGGTCGTTGGCCACTTGGTCCTCCGCCCGAATAGCGTTCTGGGAATTGGTCGCGAGGATCAGCGCGTCCGTAAACGCCTTGTTGCTGGGATCAATTTCGTAAATGCGCACGAGCACGCTCGAGTTCGCCTGAAATCCGTCCCGAAGTTCCGGGTCGTGTTTGGCGTGATAAAGCGCGTTGACGGTCTGGCATCCGTTGATGATCTGCATGTTGGCCAAAACCACGGTCACCTTCTTTCCTTTCGGTGGCAGATCCACGTGCGCCTTGTCGGCGATGATACTGACCCCGTTGTTCATGAATCCAAACCAACTGCTCTGATTGCTGGTGACGGTTTGAATGATGCGGTTGTTGACATCCTTGCCTACTCCGAGGAAAAACCGCACGTTTTTCTCGAACAGCTCGTTGTTGCTGTAGCGGTCAACCAGCCGGGTCAGTTGGTTTACGTTCACAAATCCCACGATGACTTTGAGAGGTAAACCATTGGGATTGGCGCCGATGGGATGATGAAGCAGGGAGGTGTCGTTAAACTCGTAGCTGAGCTCAAGCACCTCGTCCTGGATGGGGATCCGGCCGTGCTCGCAAAGATCGTAAATGTCGAGTCCCGCGTAAGCCTCGAACGTGAAGCCGTGGGTTTGACGGTCAAATTTGTAAACCTCCCGCATTTGTTCCAATTTTGGTTGGTCGGAGGGCGCAAGGCGCTGGCCGTTCGTCACAAAGTGGCAGCGAATTCTCGATTTCACGCGCCGGTTGGCCCCCCTCGCTTCGTCGAACGCCTTCCTCACTTCCGCGTAAGCCTCCAGGGTCTTCTCGTCCTCCAGGTCGCCCCGCAGGAACACGCGCTGCATGCGGTCCACAAAACTGTAAAGCTCCTTGGTCGAAATCCCACCCTCGTAGTTCTTGGAGAACTTGAACTGAAAGAGGTGGAGGTGAAGTTGGTCCCCTTGGTCTTGGATCAGGTAGGCGTCCAACAGTTCCTCCTCTTTTCCGGTGCGGTTGGAGTCAACGCAAACGAAATGCTCGAACAACTCGTCATCGTATAAATACGTGATTTTCTGAGCGGCTAAATATTCGTACAACCGTTCGTAATCATCCGTCTTTATCTGCCAGCTCGGGTTCCGTTCGGCCAGCAATCGCATCCGGGCCTGCAGGGCGTCGATCTGCTCGCCGCTGAGTTTGTCTTCGTGTGCTTTGCGTGGTTTGAGCGGCGTGGATTTTGGGGGCATGACGGAGAAGCTCACACTCGCGCTTGGTTGGTCGTTCCTCAACCTCTATCGCGCCGCGTGATCTTCCTTCCAGGCGAGCAAAGCCGAAAATGCTTGCGGAAGCTTGGTTGTTCTCGGCAAAGTCTGTCCCGGCGGCGGTTTGCCGGGTATTCGCGCCGGACATTCCGGACAAGGCCAAGCCGCCACTCCGGTCCGAAGCATCTCCGTTCGTCACGCATCCACTTCCATGACACCGTCTTCCAGCGATAACACCGGCCCCTCCGGCACCACCCAGGCCCCGCCTTGCACCCTGGTCATCTTCGGGGCGGGCGGCGACCTCACCAAGCGCCTGCTCATGCCGGCGCTCTACAATCTCTCCGGCAGCCGCCTGCTGCCCGACGACTTCAAAATCCTCGGCCTGGACCGCACCCCGCAGAACACCGACCAGTGGCGCGGCGCCCTGACGGAGACCATGCAGACTTTTACCCACGACAAGACCGCCGAGTTTTACACCCCCAAGATCGACGACGCCACCTGGGGCCGGGTCACGGCGCCGATGACCTACCTCGCCGCCGATTTCAGCCAGCCGGAGACCTACCAGCAGCTCGCGCAACAACTCGGCGAGAACCGCAGCGCCGTGTTTTACCTCGCGGTGGCGGCGCGGTTCTTCGGCCCCATCGTCGATCAACTCGGACAGAGCGGGTTGCTCAAGCAGGACAACGGCCGGTTCCGGCGCGTGGTCATCGAAAAACCCTTTGGCAGCGACCTGCCCAGCGCGCAGGCGCTCAACGCGCGCATCCTCAAACAGGCCGACGAAAGCCAGCTTTACCGCATTGACCACTTCCTGGGCAAGGAGACGATCCAGAGCATCATGGCGGTGCGTTTCGCCAACGGGATGTTCGAGCCGACGTGGCGGCGCGAGTACATCGACCACGTGCAGATCACGGCGGCGGAAACCATCGGCGTGGAGCAGCGCGGGGCGTTTTACGAACCCACGGGCTGCCTGCGCGACATGGTGCCCAACCACCTTTTCCAGTTGCTGTGCATGACCGCCATGGAGCCGCCGAATTCGTTCGACGCGGAGTCGGTGCGGACGGAGAAGGCGAAGCTCGTCGAGGCGGTCCACCCGGTGAACCCGGGCGACATCGTGCGCGGCCAGTACACGGCGGGGACGGAGTTCGGCGAGCCGGTCGCGGGCTACCGGCAGGAGGTGAAAGTCGATCCCGCCAGCCGCACGGAAACCTACGTCGCGGCGCGCCTCAACATCGAGAACTGGCGCTGGGCCGGGGTCCCCTTTTACCTGCGCACCGGCAAGCGCCTGGCGAGCCGCCGCACGGAGATCGCCGTTCATTTCAAATCCGCGCCGTACGCGTTGTTCCGCGACACGCCGGTGGACAAGCTAACGCCGAATATCCTGCGGTTGATGGTCGATCCCGAGCAGGGCATCACCACGCAGTTCAGCGCCAAGGTGCCGGGTCCGGTGATGCGGCTGGGCAAGGTGACCACCTCGTTTCTATACAAAGATTTCTTCGAGGAGCAACCCAACGTCGGGTACGAGACGCTGCTCTACGATTGCATGATGGGCGACGCTACGCTGTTCCAGCGCGCGGACAACATCGAGTCGGCCTGGGCGGTGGTGCAGCCGGCGTTGGACACGTGGAGCCAGGGCGGCGAGCCGGAAACGTACGCCGCCGGCAGCGAGGGACCCGCGGCGGCGGACCAGTTGCTGGCGCGCGACGGGCGGCATTGGCTGCCGTTGGCGGGGTAGGAGGTGCGACACCGCTGTTTGTTCCTTGCCCATGGCGCGCCGCCGCATCATGCCGGTCCGTCGGTTCGACAAAGGCGGCCTGCCGATCTGGCTGCTGGTCATCCTGCTGCTGGTGGCGATGCCGGTGCTGATCCCGATCGCGATGGTGCAACAAGTGTTGCACGAGCGTTGGATGCGCGCCGCCGCGCGTTGGCGGAGTTGCCCGGCATGCGGCGTGGTTTTGGGGGTGGAAGCTTTGGGGCTGGCGAACAAGCGCTGGCAGGTATATTTGGCCGAAACTCATCGGGACAACCCGGGGATTCGTTTCCGGTTGGTCCGCAAGGTGTTTGCGATTTGCACACGCTACGGGGCGGAATGGGGTTACGACGAGAAGGCGATGAACTTTCCGCAGATTGACACAGATGAAGCGGGATTGGAGATAAGAGGAGTGCGCTGAAGATCGCCAGCGGTGATGGCGCCCGGCGGAATCAATGGTATCCTCTCTCGTTCAGCCACTGTCCCTTTACTTCATTTAACATCTATGGGACTCGATGGTGTAGAACTTGTCATGGCTTGGGAGGAAACCTTTGGCATCACGTTGTCCGACGTGGAAGCGGGTGCCATCCGCACCCCGCGCATGGCGACCTCCCTCATCTGCGCCAAGCTCACCGCCACCTCGGATTCCCTGCAAGGCGGCTGTCTCTGCCAGCGTGGCTTCCACCGTCTGCGACATGCCTTTGGCGTCGTGCTTGGTTGCCCTCGCGACTCCATGGTTCCAAGGGCGCGGTTGGCGGACATCATTCCCCGGGTCGGGCGGCACTTGTTGTGGCTGCGGTTGCCGGCGGAGGCCCGAGTTCCTGCCTTTCCCGGTTTGCTCTTTGGCTTTGGCCTGCCTCCGGCACACCGCACCGTCGGAGACCTGGCCCGCTACGTGGTTGCCAACCACCCGCGCAGCTTGCTCGGGCCGCACGCGGTCTGGACGCGCGGGCAAGTCCGCGAGGTGGTGCGGGCAGTCATCACCGATCAGCTTGGCATTCCCGAGTTTGCGGACGACGCTGATTTCATCCACGACCTCCGCGTGGACTGAGTCGCCCGCTTCACTCGGATTTCCCCCCCTCCCCGTTGAAAACAGGCTTCATCGACAAGCTGATCGGGCGCCTGGGGCGCGTGGGACCCGAGGAAGCCCGCATGCACCTGCTGCGCGTCGTGCGCGAAAAAGGGTTCCTCGAAACCATCTTCAACGCCATTCAGGAGGGCATCATCGTCACCGACCCGGCCGGGCGCATCGTGTACCTCAACGACGCCGCCTGCGGGTTCTTCGGCCTGACGGCGAGAACTCCCTCGGACGCCCCCTGGCCGAGCGCGTGCGCGGGCTGGACTGGCAATCGCTGACCAGTTCCGAAAGCCTCATGAGCCGCGACATGGAGGTGTTCTACCCCATGCACCGCTTCCTGAACTTCTACGTCGTGCCACTGGAAGTCGAGGACGCCCGCGCCAATCGCGCGGCCGACCGGCCGCGCGGGGTACATCGGCTACGCGATGATCGTGCGCGACATCACCGAAAGCCGGCGCACCGCGCAAAACACCATCGAAAACGAACGCTTCAGCGCGCTGACCCTGCTCGCCGCCGGCGTGGCGCACGAGATCGGCAACCCGCTCAATTCGCTGACGATCCATCTGCAGCTCATGGAGCGCAAACTGCGCAAGCTGCCGCCCGCCCAGCGCGGCGACCTGGACGAATCCGTGCGCGTCGCGCGCGAGGAAATCCGGCGGCTGGATTTCATCGTGAGCCAGTTCCTGCGCGCCATCCGGCCCGCGCCGCTCCAGACGCATCCGGCCGACGTCAACGCCATCGTGGAGGAATCCGTGTCGTTCCTGGCCGCCGAGATCGCCGACCGCGACATCCTCGTGGAACTGGAGCTAGGCCGCAACCTGCCCGCCTGGAAGTGGACCACGACCAGATGAAGCAGGCGTTTTACAACGTGATCCGCAACAGTTTCCAGGCGATGAAAACGGGCGGCATCCTGCACATCACCACGCAGGCAGGACCCCGATTATGTGTCGGTCGCGTTCTCGGACACCGGCGGCGGCATCGCGCCCGAGAACATGACCAAAGTGTTCGACCCGTATTTCACCACCAAGGAGAGCGGCACGGGCCTGGGCCTGCTGATCGTGCGGCGCATCGTGCGCGAGCACGGCGGCGAGATCGAGCTGCGCAACGACACGGGCCGGGGGCTGACGGTGACGATCCGGTCTGCCGCACGGCGACCGCCGCGCGCGGATGCTGGAGCTGGGGGTGAGTGGGGAGGAGGAGGAAATGACGAATGCAGAATGACGAATGACGAAGGGGTGAATGGATGAAGTCTCGGCGGGAGACCTGGGTTAAATGCGGAAGCCAGCTATGGTGACCGGTATGAATCGAACATTTTGCGCGCGGGTTGTCGTTATGGTTTGGCTGTGCCTGCTGGTGCTCGCGGGGTGTCACCGCGCGCCGCAGACTTCGGCGGAGTTGCGCAAGGGGTTGCCCCGGCAGTTTACGGGCGAAATCTATGTCCAGGGTCAGTCCGAACCGCTGCGGCTGCGGATCACGCCGCACGATTTCACAGAGCGGGATAGCCGGGTGCTGGAGTTTGGGGGAGTGCGGTACGCGGTGCTCGACGCCCGGGGCGGCGTGCAAAGCGAGGGTGACGCGTCCCTCACCGGCACGATCACCTTGCCCGGACTGGAAGTGCGTCTGGAGGGCGCGGGCAACCTGGGCGAAGGCGGGGACTTTGTAAAAGCCGGCACCTTCCAAGGCAAGCTCAGTGAAGACCTGCAAACCGGCGAGGCCAGTTGGACCACCGGCTACGGTCAGGCAGGGCGTTTGAAGGTTGAGGCGGTGAAGTAAGCGGTTTGGGTGGTTTGTCTTTGCAAAGGTCTCCCCCTCTTGAACCCGGAACGGGTTGCGCCCCTAAGCCCAGGGTTGCCCGCTTGGGGGCTACCCTGGGTTGCATGTGCAAGTAGATCCCCAATCCCAACGGGGTTGCGCCCCGCAGTTGGCATGCCTCCCGTCGCCCCGTCGCCGACGGACGCAACCCCGTTGGGGTTGAAGACACAGAAAGACGGACATACCCAGGGTAGCTCGCAGCTCGCAACCCTGGGCTTTGGGGCGCAACCTGTTCCGGGTTGAGGAGGGAGACATAGGGCGACGGTGCCCAAGTTGACGGCGATGTCCCGCTTCCCCTTTGCCCCGCGCCGCCACTTTCTTTCCCGCGATTGTACGCTATTCTGCCGACGCGACGCGCGGTCATTCACAAGTTGCTCACACCAATTTTTACCGATCCAGAAAACGACCCGTCCGCGAACCAGTCCAGCAGCCCCATGAACGACCCAAGATTCGACCAGTTAGCGCGCGTTTTAACCGGCTTTTCGACCGCCCTCCAGCCCGGCGACAAAGTGCTTTTGGATGCCTTCGACATCCCCGCCGAAATGACTGTCGCCTTGGTCCGCGCCGCCCGGGCACGGGGCGCCCTGCCGTTCGTCCAAATCCACCAGGGACGCGTCACCCGCGAACTGCTGCGCGGCGCCGAAACCGCCCAGTACGAGTTGATGAAGGACGTCGAACTCGCCCGGATGCGGCAGATGGACGCCTACATCGCCGTGCGCGGCAGCCACAACATCACCGAGCTCAGCGACGTGCCCAACGAGCGCATGACCCTCGCCAACAAGACGCTCAAGCCCGTGCTGGACCACCGCGTCGGCCACACCCGCTGGTGCGTCCTGCGCTGGCCCACCCCTGCCATGGCCCAGCAGGCGGGCCTCAGCACGGAGGAGTTCGAGGACTTTTACTTCCGGGTTTGCACCCTGGATTATTCCCGGATGCAACCCGGCATGGCCGCGCTCAAGGAACGGCTGGAACGCGCCGACCTCGTCGAGATCAAAGGGCCGGGCACCGACCTGCGCTTCAGCGTCAAGGGCATCCCGGCGATCGTTTGCGGCGGGAGCCACAACATCCCCGACGGCGAGGTCTTCACCTGTCCGGTGCGGGATTCCGTGCAAGGGCACGTCAGTTTCAACGCGCCGACCATCTACCAGGGGACGAATTTCGACGGCATCCGGCTGGAGTTCCACGATGGCCGCGTGGTCCGCGCCACGGGCAACCCGGAGGACAAACTCAACGCGATCCTCGATTCCGACGACGGGGCGCGCTACATCGGCGAGTTCTCCCTGGCGTTCAACCCGCACGTGCTCCAGCCGATGCGCGACATCCTTTTTGACGAAAAGATCAGCGGCTCGTTCCACTTCACCCCCGGCCAGGCCTACGAGGGGGCGGACAACGCCAACCGCAGCCAGGTTCATTGGGACATGGTGTGCATCCAGCGCCCGGAATGGGGCGGCGGCGACATCTTCTTCGACGGCGAGCTGATCCGGCGCGACGGGGTGTTCATGCCCCCTTACCTGCAAGGTCTGAATCCGGCGGCGCTACTCTGAGAAGGCGCGGGGGCGTCGCGACCGGTTGCCGCCGCGGCTTTCCGGGGTAAGCTTGCCTCCGGCAACGTGCTAGGCCAGTCATCCTCCTAGCGCCGTTCGTCTTGCCGCTTTCCCCTCACGTTCCTAGCCGACGCCCGTCAGATGCATCCCCTCGAAGAACGCATCGGTTACAAGTTCCGCAATTCGCTGCTGCTGGCGGAAGCACTCACGCACCCGAGCCTCGGACACGAGACGCAGCAGGTGCATTTCGATAACCAGCGGCTGGAATACCTGGGCGACGCGGTGCTCCAACTGCTTTTCAGCGACCACCTTTACCGCCGTTTCCCGGAGGCCGCCGAGGGTCAACTGACCAAAAACCGCGCCCGGCTGGTGTCCGGCGAAACGCTCGCCGTGTACGCCAAGCGGGTCGGCCTGGGCGAGCACCTCATGATGGGCAAGGGCGACGAGAGCAACGGCGGGCGGCTGCGTTCCTCCACGCTGGCGGACGCCTTCGAGGCGCTGGTGGGCGCGATGTTCCTCGACGGCGGGTTCGATAGCGCGCGCGCTTTTGTCCTGGCGCAGGCCCGCGAGCAACTTGCCACGGTGCATCAGCAGCCGCCCCTGGAGATCAATCCCAAGGGCCAGTTGCAGGAAATTCTGCAAGCCCTGCCCCTCGCGCGGCGGGGGTGCCGCGCCGCGCAACCCGACCTACAGCATCCTCTCGCACACGGGTCCCGACCACGCGCGGACGTTCACGGCGTGCGTGAACTGGAACAACCTGACGCTTGGCAGCGGCGCGGGCGCCAGCAAGCAACTGGCGGAGAGCGCCGCCGCCATCGACGCGTTGCGTTCCCGCCGCTGGCGGGTGGATACCACCGGTGTTCCCGCTCCGGTCTAAGCCGCCGGTTCGGCGGACGCGTAGCGAGTTGGTCGCCACCGTTCCAAAGGCGGGAGCGGCTCTTCGAGCCGCTTCCATCTTCAGCTTTGTCGGATTGCCTCCGGTGGGTTGAGTCCTCCAAAACAGAAGCGCGGCGGGCTCCTCGGACAGCAATCTCCAGCCTCACAGTCCGCAACAGTATTGCCCGTGCAGAGTCCACTTATTCACAGGGCGAACTTTCCTCGCCGCAGAGGAACGCATCACAGGTTATTCCCAACCATAGTCCTCGGCATCAAACGCAAAGCGATCCGCCACCAAGGGTCGAATGGGAAGCCTGAAACTTACCGATTTCATCCCGTAAAGCCATTTTACCGGCGAATAACCACCCTTATTACCGCTCAATAACGCTGTGAATAAGTAAATAACCTCGTTTTATTGATATTTTTACCGCTTCCAGCCGGTAAAAGCGTTCATTTATTCACACCGTAGTTTTGCCGTGGAACACGCTCCGGCAGACTGTGGAACACGCCGGGCAAACGTTATTCACATCCTTATTAAGAAGGATGATCCTTAGGTTATCTGAAGATTCTTCTTAAGTGCGGTGAACAACTCCACGCTCATCGCATTGGCTTGGTCACACCCATCGTGGAGCCGACCTGATCCGTGGGGTTACGGATTGCGGGAACAGGGAGTTGCCGTCTCGGCAGACGGTCGGCCGGGAAGACCCGGCAAAGCCGTGGCCAAACCATTTGAAGGATTCGGGTGACGAGAGAAGTGGCTGCTAGCCACGGCATCACCCGGCTTAATTCCAGCACAACGCAATCACACCACCCGCCGACCGGAGGCCGACGTTACTCCCCGGCCCGGACCAATCGTTTCTTCCAAAGCTGGAGGGTGGCGATGAGAAGACCAAAATCTTCTTCCGTCATCGGATAGGGTACGAGGGCAACCCGGTCGCCATCCAACGGCACCGGCAATTCCTTGCGCGGCGCCTGGGTGGACCCTTCCCCCTCAACCGTGTGCGCGGGAAATTGCGGGGACGTCGCCGGCATGCTCCGGTCGGTTGACGGCGCAACACGAGCGGTGGCTGGCCGGGGCGCGGGGGGACCGGCGTCATAACCAAAATCGTCCTGGTCGTATTGTCGCGCGGCGCGGTTGGGCAGGGGCCGCGCCGGAGACGGGGATTCCCAGCCACCGCCGCCCATGGCACCGGTCGGCCCGATGGCTCGCGCCGGGGGCAAGATGGGCGCGGGAAGCGCTTCGTCCCGCCAGGCGACCTGCGATGGCTCTTCGGCGAAATCGGGGGCCGGACGGCGGGTGGGCGGCAAGGACGGCGTGATCGCGACCGGAGCGGAAGGCGGCGCGAGGTTCAAGCCGGCGAAGGCGATGGTCTGCTTATATTCCTCCAGCAACTCGTCGACCGCCGCCTCGTTGAAGTTTTTCTCGAGCACCAGATAGCGCTTGAGCGATTGGTCGGAGGGAAGGTCGGAGCCGTAGCGTTCCCAAAGCTCGGCGTGGATGCGCGGTCCCATCGCCGCGGCGCGCAACGCTTCCGGCGCGCCGGCGAGTCGGGGTTCTCGTCCAGCAGGATGGCCAGGGCGAGGTTGGAAAGGCGAATCTGTTTGTTCCCGCCCATGCCGTCGTGCTCGATCAAGCCGAACTTCTTGAGCGCCGCCATGCAGGAATATCCGGTGCTGCTTTCCTCCTTGTAACCCCAGTGGTGCATGACCACGTTGACGACCGCCGGGTGCCGGCCTTCCGCCTTCAAAAGCACCGCCGCCTTTTCAAGCGCGGACCGCAAATCCAGGTACGGATAAGCGGGGCTGCGCGTGCGCAGCTTCTTCGGGTTTCCTTCCAATTCGGCGTTCATGGCGGGTGTTGCGAAGAGATACCGCTTTTTAACGATGCAAGCCACCTTTAAATGCCGAAATTTACCGATTTTTTGGGCGCGTTTATTGATTTCGCGGGTTGGGCTTATCGACAGGCGATTAGATAGTTATTCACAGGCGCGGTGTGGATACTTCGCCACGCAGTGGCATTGTCCCAAAGGTAGGGATGGCTCTCCGAGCCGCTCCCATTCTCAGCTTGGCTGGTTTGCCGTGTACAAGGGGTCGTCCACCAAGCGCCGGAGACAATGGGGAGCGGCTCGGAGAGCCATCCCTACCTTTGGGACGACGGCGGCAGCCGCCTGACAGCACGAAAAAGGGCGGGCATTTCTGCCCGCCCCATCTAACCCACAGTCGGCCTTACCCCACCCCTATTCTCAGATGTGGATCGCTTGGTTGAACGCCGCGCCGTTGGCTTCGTGGACGCTTTCGCTCAGGGTCGGATGCGCGTGGATGGTCGCTTCGATTTCCTCGTGGGTGGCTTCCAGATTGATGGCCAGCCCCATCTCCGCGATCAATTCCGTGGCCTCCGGGCCGATGATGTGGGCACCCAGAATCTCCCCGTGCGGCTCGGCGATGATCAATTTCACGAACCCTTCCGTTTCGCCCACCGCCTGCGCTTTGCCGCTCGCTTGGAAGGGGAAGCGGCCCACCTTGAAAGTCTTGCCCGCTTCCTTCGCGGCGCGTTCCGTCAGGCCAACGCTCGCCACCTGCGGCTGGCAGTAAGTGCAGCCGGGGAACACGCTGACCTTCTTGGGTGTGTGGTCGTCGTACAAACCCTCGATGGCCTGCACCGCCTCCCAACTCGCGACGTGCGCCAGCCAGGGCGCGCCGATGATGTCGCCCGCCGCGTAGATGCCGGGCACGCTGGTTTGATAACGCTCGTCCGTTTCCACGTACCCGCGCACGTCGCGTTTGAACTCCAATCCGCCCGGTAGCAGCGGGGCCACGCCGATCGCCACCAGCAGGACGTCGCCCTCGATGGTCTCACTCCCTTTCTCGCCCGACGTGACGATCTTGACGCCCTGTTTCGTCACCTCCGTCGTCTCGACTTTGGTGCTGGTCATCACCTTGACGCCCTGCTTGACGAAACTCTTTTGCAAGGCGGCGCTAATCTCCTCATCCTCCACCGGCAGGATGCGCGGCTGCATCTCCAGCAGCGTCACTTTGGAGCCGAACGCATTGAAGAAATAGGCGAACTCCACCCCGATGGCACCGGCACCCATGATGACGATGTGTTGCGGCTGCTTGGGCAACACCATGGCCTGCCGCGCGCCGACCACGGTGGTGCCGTTGAAGGGCAAATTCGGCAACGAACGAGTCACCGTGCCCGTCGCGAGGAGGATCTTGTCGGCCTCGTAAACCTCTTCGGAACCATCCTTCTTTGTAACCGACAATCTTCGTGCCATCCCGGAACGTGGCTTCGCCCTGCACGTAGGCGATCTTGTTTTTCTTGAAGAGGAACTCAATCCCGCCCGCCAGTTTGTCCGCCACTTTGCGGCTGCGGCCAATGACCTTGTCCCAGTCGAAGCTAAGGTTGTCGAAGGTGAAGCCGAACTCCGCCGCGCGGTGCTTCATCAGTTGGTAAAGCTCGGCGTTGCGCAGAAGGGATTTGGTGGGGATGCAACCCCAGTTCAGGCAGGTGCCGCCCGCCTTTTCGCGCTCGATGCAGGCCACTTTTTTGCCAAGTTGCGCCGCGCGGATTGCCCCGACGTACCCCGCCGGTCCGCCGCCGATAACGATCAAATCGTATGTCATACACGCGCAATATCACACAGAACCAGAAGGATCACAGAGGACACGAGAGGGACACAGAGAACACAGAGGAAGAAGGAGGGTTGGGAGAAAGAATTAGCGGGTCAAGTTCCAGAACAAAGCCTTTTGCCTTTCTCCTCCGCCTCTGTGTCTGCCTCTCCGTGCCCTCTGTGATAAATTCTTCATCCTGCCCGATCAGAGCAGCAGGAGCAACGGGTTCTCCAGCAGTTGACGCAACGTGGCCATAAACTGCGCCCCGACCGCGCCGTCGATCACGCGATGGTCGCAGCTCAGCCCCAGGTGAAGCCGCTGGCCGACCACAATCTCGCCCGCCGCGTTCACCACCGGCTTCTTGACCAACGCGCCAACGGAGAGAATGCCCGCCTGGGGTGGATTGATGATGGCGTCGAAGCTGTCGATGCCGTACGCGCCAAGGTTCGACACGGTGAAGGTGCCACCTTGGTACTCGTCGGGCTTGAGCTTCTTCCCCCGCGCGCGGGTGGCGAGATCCTTTACTTCCAAACTGATCTGCGTCAACGACTTGGATTGAGCCTCACGGATCACCGGTGTGATCAGGCCGTCGTCGATCGCCACGGCTACGGCGAGTTGGACACTACTGAACTCGGTCACCGAGTCGCCGGTGAACGAGGCGTTCACCTTCGGATTCTTCGTGATCGCCACCGCTGTGGCCTTGAGAATCAGGTCGTTCACGCTGATCTTAACGCCGCCGTCCTTCTCGTTGGCGGCGTTGATGTCCGCGCGAAGCTTTGCCAACGGACCGGCATCCACTTCAATGCGCAGGTAGAAATGCGGGATGGTGGTTTTGCTTTCCAGCAGACGGTCGGCGATGACCTTCCGCATCGAAGTTAGTGCCACACGTGTGCTCTGCCCCACCTTCGGCGTGGGAGTGGCGACCGGCGGAGTGGACCTCGGAGTAGCCGGCGTCACCGACGCCGGCTCGGCTGTCGTCGGGGCTGATTGGGCAACCTTGGTTCCGTTGCTCTCACCACCAGCCAGCACGTCTTTTTGAACGATCCTGCCGCCGGGTCCCGTCCCCTTCAAACCCGTGAGATCGACGCCATGCGCGGCGGCAACTTTCTTGGCGAGGGGAGAGGCTTTAATCTCGTCCACTTACCCCAGCCGCCGGAGCTTGTTGCGCGGGCGTGGGTGACACCGTTTCGACAACGTCTCATCTTTCTTCGGCGATCGGAACAGGTTGCCGATTTTCAACGCCTACCGCCGCCCGCTTTCACCGCCGTCTTACCGGGTGCGCCCGCCACTTCCCCGGCGGCAAGGATCATGGCGATCTTCTCACCGACGGCAACCTTCTGCCCCTCTTGCACGATGATCTCCGCCAGCACGCCATCCTCAAAAGCCTCCATCTCCATCGTGGCTTTATCGGTTTCGACCTCCGCGATGACCTCGCCCATCGTGACCTTCTCGCCTTGCTTCTTTTTCCACGAGACGAGAGTGCCCTCGGTCATCGTGTCGCTCAGTTTTGGCATGGTGATTTCGGCCATAAATATCGGGTCGGCTAGGAAGGGAATTTGGAAGTTGAGCGGACGGAAAACATTGCCGCGTGGAACGTTTTTTCTAAGCCGCAAAGGCGCTCGGCGCAAGGCTCAAACCCCTGCCCGACGCGTTCGCCAAACGACGGTTTGCGAAGGAGGGACGTAATATCCGCAATGTTCCACGTGGAACATTGGTGCCGGGAGAGGTAACGGCAGTGGCTCCTCGTCGGATCAAAGAATCTGCAAAGCCGCCTTCACGATCTTGTCGGCACTTGGCAGAACGGCTTCCTCCAGAGCCTCGTTGTAGGGCATCGGCACCTCTTCCTGGGTGACACGAAGGACGGGCGCGTCGAGTTCATCGAAAATATCCCGCTGGATCTGGAAGGTCAGTTCGGAACCAATCCCGCAAAATGGGCGGTTTTGCTCGGCGATGACCACGCGGTGAGTTTTGCTGACACTCTCAAGGATCGCGGGCAGATCGAGCGGCTTGATGGAACGCAGATCCAACACCTCGGCGTTGATCCCTTGCGCCGCGAGCGTTTCGGCGGCGGCGAGAGCCATGCGCACGGTCTGCGCGTAGGCGATGATGGTGATGTCCTTGCCTTGGCGCGAGAATGTTGGCTTTGCCGAAAGGAATCAGCAAATCTTCGTCGGTCGGCTCAACCATGCCCTTCGTGCTGTAGAGAAGCTCGCTCTCCAGCACGAGCACGGGGTTGTCGTCGCGCACGGCGGTCTTGAGCAGTCCCTTGGCATCGCGCGGGGTCGCGGGCATGACAATCTTCAGACCCGGTACGTTGGCGTACCAGCACTCGGTGGCGTGGGAATGCGTCGCGCCCAAGCTGATGCGCCGGTCCGTTCGGGCCGCGGAACACCAGCGGCACGTTGAACTGCCCGCCGGACATCGTGAGCATGTTCGGCGCGTTGTTGACGATCTGATCGAACGCCACCAGCGAGAACGAGAACGTCATGAACTCGATGATCGGCCGCAGTCCCGACCATCGCCGCACCCACCCCCAGACCCGCGAAACCCGCTTCGGCAATCGGCGTGTCGATCACGCGCTTCGGGCCGAAACGTTCCAGCAATCCCTGGCTGATTTTGTAAGCGCCGTTGTACTCGGCCACTTCCTCGCCCATGAGGAACACGTTGGGGTCGCGCTCCATTTCCTCGATGCAGGGCTTCGTTGATGGCTTGGCGGTAGGTGATTTCTCTCATGCAAAAAGGAAATGAGCGGAAGCCCCCGTCCGCTGACGGTCAGCGGCTACGGAACGCCGTTGACGGTGTTGACGAAAGTGTAGTCGTAGAGCGCGTCGAGCGGCGGCTCGGGGCTTTGTTCGGCGAAGGTGACGCTATCCTGCGAAACCTTCCGGGCGTGCGCGTCCATCTCGGCGACTGCTCGGCGGTGATGACGCCTTCGTCCTGCAGTTGCTTGCTGAGCTTGGCGATGGGGTCGAGGTCCTTGTACTTGTCGAGCTCTTCCTTGGTGCGGTACAGGCCGGGATCGCTCATGGAATGGCCGCGGTAACGGTAGGTCCGCATTTCCACCCAGTAAGGCTGCGGCTCGCGGCGGACGGTCGCGACGATCTCGCGCAACCCATCGCGCACCTGCGCGGGCGTCCATGCCGTCGATCACGACCGAAGGCATGTCGTACCCCTTGCCCCGGTTGACGATCTCCTTCAGCGGATTGGAACGATGGGCGTGGGTGCCCATGGAAAAGAAGTTGTTCTCGCAAATGAAAATGACCGGCAGTTTGTACAGGCCGGCCATGTTGAGTGCTTCGTGAAACGCGCCGATGTTGATCGCGCCGTCACCCATGTAGCAAAGCGTGACGCGGTCCTCGCCACGATATTTGCTGGCGAAGGCGAAGCCCGGTCGCGAGCGGAAGGTGCTGGCCGATGATGGCGTGGCCGCCCATCATGCAGCGTTCCTTGTCGAAGTAATGCATCGACCCGCCCAGACCCCTTGGAGCAACCGGTGGCTTTGCCGAATAACTCCGCCATGCAGGCGTCCGCGCTGGTGCCGCGCGCCAGGGCGTGGCCGTGATCGCGGTAAGCGGTGATCAGATAATCGTCGGGCCGCGTCGCCGCGACCGAACCGGCGACGACCGCTTCCTGGCCGATGTAAAGGTGGCAAAACCCGCCGATCCGATCTCCGCGCTGGTACTGCTGGGCGGCGCGCTCCTCGAAGCGCCGGATCAGCAGCATCTGCGCGAGCATGTTGATTTCCTGTTCTTTGATCAGACTTTTATCCATAGCAGCAGGGCGGCGGAGGTTTGAAGGATGTGGTGGGCGGTGGGATGGCCGGCGAAGCCGCGCACGATGATGATCAGACAAGAACAGCGGGCGCGAGAGCGGCGTCCTTCTCGAAGGAAGGACGTTCTCACGGGCCAAACAGGCGACGAACACCATAGAGTAGAGGCAATCGCTGACAAGGGCGTTTCGATAGAAATACCACGAGGGCAAATATCCGGGCAACCCGGTCGTGAGAGCCTGGGTCCAACCGGCAAAGGATCTGGGCGTACCCGGGTGATCCCGCCCAGGCCAGGGTGTTGCTGGCGACGTAGAAAAACGTCGAAGCCGCCACGGTTCCAGCAGGATAGTCCCGAAACCGCGCGCGCCTGGTTGCGAGCGTCTGCAGCCGAGTGCCCGCATGCGCAGATGAGACGCCAGCAGGAGGTAACGCCCGAGCATGGAGGCGGTGAACAGCGGCGCGGCGTAGTGAGAATCAATCACCACATCCGACGCGAAAAGAATCAGCAGCGGCACCACCAACGCGAGTCGGCGCGGCAGGAAAGCACCCGCGCAGAGGGCCACGGCGCTCAGGGGACAGAAACCCGGCAACCAGGAGGCCAGCGATCCCGGGAAGGCGCGGCAACTCCCGCGACGGGTATTTGCCAAGCCATGAGCACGCGGAAGAGCGCCACCAACGGAATGAGTAGAAAAGCGGGCCACATAAGGGGGAGAGCGTTGAGTATAGGGTTCGCGCCGACTCGTTGCGAGCAGGGGGCGGGGAAGTTGTTTTCACGCCTCCCAGTTTCGCCGGATCATCGTCCGGGCGACCCACTATAAAAACTCTCGACCGGGTATCAAGTCCAGTGGCGTGCTAAAAGCTGAAGTTCTTCCAGGACGGACTCGATTCGTTTGAGATCCTTGCGCCGGGCGACACCCGACGTGACTTCAAACGTGCGCAGCAAAGTCAGCATGTCGCGCAAATCGTGAATCCGGCCCGCCTGACGAGCGCGCGCGTCCTCCTCGCGAGCCGAACGTTTGCCGGAAACAACGGCGCGGCTTCCCTTCTGCGCCCCTTCTGCGCCGATCGCTTCAGCCGGCTCGGATGAGACGGCGGGCTCGGATTCGCCCGCCATGGCCAGCACCCTGTCTTTCAGAGCCGTGATCTCGGTCTCGATGCGAACCGTGTAGCGATGGCTTAACGCGTGGAAAATCTTGCGCAGATGTTCCAGTTCTTCCGCGACGGATTTGTAAGGCGATGCTTCCGGCTTACCCGATCGTTTTTTGATTCAGCGCAACCTTCAAACCAGAATGGACCCGGCATCATCGGCGACCCGGTGGGTCCGCGCAACCGCAAGTTCTCACCTTGGTCCATGGCGAGTTCTCCATCCCCGTTTGGGTTAGCGTAACAAAATCCAAATTGTGGGGTTTCTATGTCGGACCAAGGTTCCCGACCATTCTCTTGGCACCCTCCTTTATCAAAGGACCAACCCGTATGTTCACCTTCCCTAAGAAATACGACGTGCTCGTGATCGGCGCGGGCCACGCCGGCGTCGAGGCGTCGCTCGCCGCCGCCCGCATGGGCTGCCAGACGTTGATGCTTACGCAGAACCTCGACACCATCGGGCAGATGTCGTGCAACCCGGCCGATCGGCGGGCTGGCGAAGGGCCACATGGTTCGCGAGATCGACGCGCTCGGCGGCATCATGGGGCTCAATGCCGACGCCACCGCGATCCAGTGCCGGATGCTCAACGCCTCCAAAGGCCCGAGCGTGCGCGGGCCGCGCGCCCAGTGCGATAAGAAGGCGTACCAGTTCCGGCTCAAGGCGGTGTGCGAGGCGCAACCCGATCTCGACCTTCAGCAAGGCAGCGTGGCGCGGCTGCTCGTGGAGGACGAGCGGATCAACGGCGTCGAGACGCACCTCGGCGTGCGGCTACTGGCCCGGTACGGTGGTGGTGACCACGGGCACGTTCATGCGCGGATTGCTCCACGTGGGATGCAAAACCAGGTGGGCGGACGGATGGGCGACGCGTCTTCCACGCTGAGCGACAGCCTGCGCGATCTGGGCTTTGAGGTGGCGCGCTTCAAGACCGGCACGCCCTGCCGGCTCAACGGTCGTTCCATCGATTTCAGCCGATGCGCGATCCACGCCGGGCGACGAGCCGCCGCCGACGTTTACCTTCTGGCCCGAGCGCCTCGCGTACGGCGGCCGGCGGATTTGTTCACGCTCAACGAGTGGCGCGACGGAATGTTCCACGTGGAACAAATTCCCTGCTGGACTGACCCAGACCAACGAGCGCACGCACGACATCATCCGGCGCAACCTGGACAAATCGCCGATGTACTCGGGGCGGATCGAAGGGCGTCGGGCCCGCGGTATTGCCCGTCCATCGAGGACAAGGTGGTCAAATTTGCGGACAAGACGTCGCACCAGCTTTTTCTGGAACCCGAGGGACGGCACACGAGCGAGTACTACGTGAACGGGATCTCGACGAGCCTGCCCTTTGAGGTGCAACTGGAGTTTGTCCGGACGATCCCGGGTTTGGAAAACAGCCGGACATCATCCGGCCGGGCTACGCGGTGGAGTACGACTACTGCCCGCCGACGCAACTCAAGCGTTCGCTGGAAACCAAAGCGGTACGAGGGTTTGTTCTTCGCCGGGCAAATCAACGGAACGTCGCGGTTACGAGGAGGCCGCCGCCCAGGGGATCATGGCCGGGATCAACGCGGCGCGGAAGGCGCGGGACGAGGGGGAGTTCGTCCTGGGCCGGGCCGAAGCCTACATCGGCGTGCTGATCGATGATCTGGTGACGAAGGGCACGAACGAACCCTACCGGATGTTCACCAGCCGGGCGGAACACCGGCTGTTGCTGCGCGCGGACAACGCCGACGTGCGGCTGACCACCAAGGCGCGGGAACTTGGTTTGATCGGAGAGATGGAATGGTCGGCTCATGGTGAGAAGTTAAAAGCTTTGGGCGCGGCGCGGCGACTAACCGAAGAAGCGCGGCATGACGGGGTGCGGCTGGACCATTGGCTGCGGCGTCCCGAGAATAGCTGGCGGGCGTTGCCAAGCGGAGCTGCGCGGCGAATTTCTCGGCGTTGGTGTGGGAACAAGTGGAGACGGATTTGCGTTACGAGGGGTACATCCGGCGGCAGGAACACAGCGTCGAGAAGGCGCGGGGGTTGGCGGACAAAAAGATCCCGGCCGGGAATGGATTACGCGGGGATCAGCGGTCTGCGGACGGAGGCGCGTCAAAAACTAGGCAAAGTCGCGCCAACCGATCTGGGCCAAGCCGGTCGGATCAGCGGAGTGACACCAGCCGATGTGGCGCTGCTTGCTATTTGGATTGGCAAGGGATCCCACCTGCGGGGTGAGGACGGTTTCCAGAAAGAAGAGGCGCGTGAAAGGGCGGCGGAGGATGCGTCGGCTTCGGCTTGATTTGCTTGGTTTGCTTGGAGTCGCCGGTCGCCGAAGGTGTGGGCATGGGCTTGGCGTACGCGGAACTAACGTTGGAGAATCCACGCGACGCGAGTTTGAGGCCGGTGCGGGTGCGTGCCTTGGCGGACACGGGATCGGTTTACCTGTGTTTGCCCGCCGAGGTGGCGGCGCAGCCCGGTCTGGAGGAAAATGATCGCAAGGTGGTTTACACGGCGGATAGGGATTCGCATTCCTGCTCCTACGTGGGGCCGGGCGGGTACTGCGCGACAACCGTAGCTGCCACGTGGGGGCCATTGTTCGCGGCGATGAGGTGTTGCTGGGCGCTATCCCGATGGAGGACATGGATCTGGTGGTGGTTCCGCATGAGCGGCGGGTGATCACCAATCCCCGGCACCCCAACTTTGCCGCCGCCGCCGCGAAAGGCGCGTGTGAGAGGACGCCATTGGTGGGAATGGCGCGTGAGAATGCGTCAGCGCACGTTTTTGGGGCCGGATTCGCGGGGTTAATCGAGCGGGCTGCGGACCGGCAGCACACTTGGTCGGTTGAGCACATGGGTGTAGATCATGGTGGTAGCCACATCCTTGTGGCCGAGGAGTTCCTGGACGGTGCGGATGTCGGTGCCCGATTCCAGGAGGTGGGTGGCGAACGAGTGCCGCAGGGTGTGGGGACTCACCGTTTTGGAGAGTCCGGCCGCGAGCGCCGCTTTTTTGACGGCGCGTTGCAACCCGTGTTCGTGCCAATGATGGCGACGGTGCAGCCCTGAACGTGGATCGCAAGAGTATCCCCTGGCGGCAAAAACCCATTGCCATGGCCATGCGCGTCCGGCCTCGGGATACTTGAC
Organism: uncultured bacterium; assembly: GCA_963795895.1. GTDB lineage: Bacteria > Verrucomicrobiota > Verrucomicrobiia > Chthoniobacterales > SZAS-18 > CAWCJJ01. The sequence continues at coordinate 19,670 of CAWCJJ010000023.1, read as the reverse complement.
CCCCAAGGCATTGGGCAGGAAAACGCCCGCGAGGTGGTCGGATGAGGCCGGGCGGCCCGGTCCGTAGTCCTCCTGCCAGAGCGCGCGCAGGCGTTCAAGCTGGAGGCGCATGGGCTCGACGGCCTTCTCCGGGAGCGGCGTGTGGTGATCTTTGTTGCCCTTGCCCTCGCGGACGGTGAGCACGCGCCGGTCGAGGTCCACATCCTTGACGCGCAAACGCAAGCATTCCATGAGGCGCAGGCCGGAGCCATAAAGAAGGGCGGCGGCGAGCCACTCGGTGCCTTCGAGTCTGATGAGGAGGGAGGCGACTTCGTGGCGGTTGAGCACGCCGGGCACCCGGGCGGGACGGTGAACGCGTTCCAGGCCGCGGAGTTGGCCCAGGGGGCGTTCGAGGACTTGGGTGTAAAGGAAGGCGAGGGCGTTGAGCGCTTGGTTATGGGTGGAGGCGGCGATCTGATTGTCGATGGCGAGATGTTGAAGAAAGGCGACCACTTCGATTTCACCGAGGGTGGAGGGATGGCGTTTATCGTGGAAGAGGACAAAACGGCGGACCCAGCCGAGGTAAGCCTCTTCGGTGCGAAGGCTCATCCGAAGCATCCGCAACCGGCGGCGGACTTGTTCGAGAAGTTTGGGAGGCGGCGGGACTGTCGGCATGGGCGGGGAGACGCGTAAAACGTCGGAAATGGCGTAAAAGCAATGACATTGAGGGGAGGAGTTCCGCGCTATCCTCCATAAACGCGGTGTTTGCTTGTAGTTGCGACAGAAATGAAGTTTTATGCACCCACGCCGAGGAGATTGCCCGCGCAAAAGCCTCAAAAGTGACGGATACTACCCTGTTAGGCACCGGGGCGGGTCTCGCGTGCTCGGTAGGGCCGCTCGCCGGAGGGCCGTCCGTGGCTCGACCGTCTCCCCGTACCCGCATCCTCTGGCCGGGCACATCTTCACTTCCAGCCGGCAGCGCCCCTCATTCCCCCGGCTGCGGGTGGTCTCTTCCCCGGCTTCGCAGTCGCGCCTTTCTTCCCCGGGGTCCAGCGCCGCTCCAAGTTTTCGGCGTCCGGCGCGCTTTTTGTCTTGCCTTGGGGAGTGCTTTGCGCGCAGGGTAGCACCGTTGCCTAACCAGTCGCTGCAGCGAACGGCGGGATGGTCGCCCGCTTTAGGGGCGTCCCCCGCGCCGTCGCTGAGCTTGGGGCGTTAGGCTCCACGTATCACACATCTTACACATGCAGAATCTTCCTCTTGGCTTGCTGGTCTGGCCGGGCTGCTGCTCTGCGCCGGGTGTGCGACTGAACAACAGCACCTCACTACCCACACTCAGGGAGTTTTGCGGAGCGTCGATTCTCACAACCAAGCGTATCTTACTGTCCGACTCACGTTCGATGCACATGGCCGTGTGGCATCCGCAACAGTTATTGAATCGTCTGGCAGCGCCATCCTTGACCGCGAAACGCTCACCTACGCGAAGAAGAACTGGAGTGGTCCGCCGAACGCTACCAAAGATGTCCCTTGTTATTACAAGCTCAACCCAAAAGCCTAACCAGTCGCTGCAAACGGCGGGTGGAGTCGCCTGGATTTGGGCGGCTCTCCCTCGCCGTCGCTGAGCTTGGGGCGTTAGGCCCAGTTACATCCAAATGATTGCGTTCGTCGAGATCGTCAAGAAACGAAGAGCCGATCTGTGGGTTGTCGTTCAGAACGTTCCGGTGGTGGGTGGTGGTTCCAGCGACGGAGACATCGTTTATCGTGGTCCCGGCTCCGTTGGAATCGCACGGTTCCTTCCCCGTTGTTATTACACGTACCGCTCGTTGGCGCCGACGAACCGAGGCCAGTTGTATCCCGTACCGGCGGCTTTCGGCTACAAGAGCTACACCGGCCTCGTGCGGCAGACCCACAAACTTGTTGTTTGGGAGGACGGGGCGTCTGGGGCCATCTACGGGAATCTAGGCACGGGCGGAGACGGCCACTCCATGGCACATGTCGGGTTGGCCGACAGTGCCGCACAAATGGACGCGCCCGGCTGGGATCAACAGACATGGGAACGCCTGCAAGTCAGCTTTCGATATGCCGACCAGCCCCAAGCCTAACCAGTCGCTGCAGCGAACGGCGGTTGTAGTCCCCTGTTTTATTCACATCCCCTGCGCCGTCGCTGAGCTTGGGGCGTTAGGCGTTCTTACATGCGAGTCTTCTCGACCATCCTTGTTTTAGCACTCGCGGGCTGCGCATCGCCGCAAGTGTTTCGCGGACCGTCCGAGTTCCAGACGTGGATGCGGAGCGCACTTGCCCATCCCGGCAGCAACCCCGCCTACCCTCGTTTCTCGCTGGCCTACCACGGTGACCCCCAAGGACTGCACGCCTATTTTGCCGAGGCCCTCCGGCAGGCCGAGTCCCCCGAGATCAATGTTGAGGCTGGGGAGGGTCTCTCGTGGGAGCTTCAGACCGTGGTTTTCCACATCGGCGACGCTCGTTTCGCGTCGGCACTCGCCGCCGAGCCGGATCGGGTGCGTAGCGCCGTGGCCTGTGGCTGCGGCGACCTCGCCACACCGGACCACCCGCAGACTTCGCGCCTGCTGTCCAGCGCGCCGAAAATCGACTTCCCCATGCTCAAGACTTACCGGGGCGACTACCACCCATCATCCACCCCGCACGCCTAACCAGTCGCTAGCGAACGGCGGGTACGGTCCACCGCTCTTGGGCGGCTCCCCCTCGCCGTCGCTGAGCTTGCGGCGTTAGGCACCGGGGCGGCTTTCCCGCGCTTGTGGGGCCACTCGCTGGAGGGCCGCTTGTGGCTCGACCGGCCCCTACGTCCCCAACATCCTTTGGGCGGGCACATCGTCCTTCCAGCCGGCATGGCCCTCATTCCCCCGGCTGCGGGCGGTCTGTCCCACCCGGCTTCGTAGTCGCGCCTTTTCCCCCGGTCCAGCGTGGCCGCAGATTTTCCGTGCCCGGCGCGCTTTTTGTCTTGCCTTTGCGAGTGCTTTGCGCGCAGGGTACGCGCGTTGCCTAACCAGTCGCTGCAGCGAACGGCGGGGATGATCGCCCGCTTTTGGGCGGCTCCGTCGCGCCGTCGCTGAGCTAGGGGCGTTAGGCACCGGGGAAGTCTCCCGCTTCGGTGGAGCCACTCGCCGGAGGGTCTCTCGTGGCTCGACCGCTCTGCCTGCTCCCGGCGTCTTCTGGCCGGGCGCGTCGCCCTTCCAGCCGGCAGCGCCCGTCATTCCCCCGGCTGTGGGTGGTTGGTCCCCCAAGGCTTCGCGGTCGCGTCTTTCTCCCCAAGTCCGGTGCCGTTCCACGTTTTCAGTGCTCGCCACGCTTTTTGTCTTGCCATGGGTGGAGCTTTGCCCCGAGGGTACGCGCGTTGCCTAACCAGTCGCTGCAGCGAACGGCGGTTCCAGTCGCCTGTTTTTAGTTGCATTTTCATCGCCGTCGCTGAGCTTGGGGCGTTAGGCCATGCCAGATGCTTGCCCATGATCCAGCCCAGCGGGTTTGCCTTCATCACGACCAACTACGAAGCCATGATCCGCTTCTTCCAAGCACTTTGCTTTGACGCTAGCGGGCCGGTTGCCGATCTGCCACCTGTGCTCGCCCGAGAGGGTCGCGACTGCTTTCTCTGGCGAGGCGACCTCAGCTTCAACTTGCGGGAGAGCACCGATCCAACCGTCTTGGCTCGCTTCGACTTGTTCCTGACGGATTACAGCACCTCCGAGTTGGCTGCTTTGGCACATATCGGTTACGGGCGCACGGTGGAAGCTACCCTCCTTGGCACCGACCATGTATTCCGCTCGCCCGATGGTGGCCGCGTCACCATCTCCGAGCCCGCCCCCCGGCCTAACCTATGGACTTGCCTCCAGAACCCATCCTCGAAGCGGCGCTTTACACCTTGCATCGCGCGCTCATCTACGCGCGCAACTGTACCATCCAGCACACCCCCGAGGCCGCGCGGCAGGCCAACGACTTCATGGAGGCGTTGCACGAGGTCCCCGACTTCCTCGCGCACTGGTCCCGGCACGGCCTGGCGGAGTTGCGCCTCCACCTGGCTTGCTACCCTTCCACCCGCTGGCTGGGCACGCCTGATCTCGCGGGCATCTTCGACCGCAAGCTCGCCGAACTCACCCCTGATTGCACCCATGCGGCCTAACCAGTCGCTGCAGCGAACGGCGGTTGTAGTCGCCCGCTTTCGGGCGGCTCGGTCCCGCCGTCGCTGAGCTTGGGGCGTTAGGCGGTGCTACGCTCACTAAGCAGTCACGATGAGAACCTCACTCCACATTCTGCTTTGTCTCACCGCTGCCTTTTTGGTCATCGGTGCAGCTCACTTGCTGGATTTGTGGGTGTTCGCTGGTGCGGTCCGCAGCAATGCAAGCATGGACGGTTCTTACGCTTGGGCTACCGCGCTCTCCCGCGTTGTCCTTGCTTTCCTTCTGCTTGTTTTATCAGGGATTGTCCTGTACCGCCCACCAAGCCCCCTCGTGGGCCTTATCTGCTTACTGGGCGGCGCGATTCCCTCCTTGGCGTTTCCACTCGGTCTCTCGGCTGTTTCGTTCCTCCCCGGCTTGCCGCTCCCGGTGGGCGACTCCGGAGCCAACCTCTACTTCGCGTTCGCCTTTGTTGGGGTTCTGGGTGTCGCCGCTTTTGTCAGGCCCCATCTTCCGCCGTGGCCCGCACCGCCTAACCAGTCGCTGCAGCGAACGGCGGGTACAATCCAGCGCTTTTAGTCACATCCCCAGCGCCGTCGCTGAGCTTGGGGGCGTTAGGCCCAATCAGCAGCCTCACATGCGTGACATCAAAGACAAAGCCATTCTCTACGCCTTCAACAAAGAGCGGCTGGTTGTTTACAGCCAAATTCTTGACCTCGACGCCTACTACGACGGGGGGCATATCCTGGATTCCGGGGAGCGCCTCAAGGCAATTGGGATCGTGCGGCTTGTCGGCACACTGTTCGACCGTGAGGGCAATCTCTTCCAAGAGTTCGAGAACACCTACGACGAGTCCACGGGCTGTTTAATCGGCAGCAAAGCTTCCCATGAGAAGCAACACCTCGAAGCAAATGAGCGTTTTCAGAAGTCCTTGGCCATATTCACCCGCCTGCAAGAGCAACGCGACGTCCCAAGAGCCTAACCAGTCGCTGCAGCGAACGGCGGGGATGATCTTCCTCCTTCTAGTCACATCCCCCTCGCCGTCGCTGAGCTTGGGGCGTTAGGCCGCTTGCGACGCGCCGCACATCCAATTTGCAGCGCGCACCTATGGCACTTTCCATTTTCCTGGCTTGGATCGTTGGCTTCTGGCTCTACTTCTTGACCGTGGTGGCCGCCGGTTACGACGGGATCACCACGGTGTTCAATGCTCTCTTTGGCGGGGGGCTCGTCAGCGCCGTTCACGTGACCGTGTGCGTCGTCGTGGGCTTTTTGCTACGCCTACGCCCCCTTGGCCGCGCTTGGCGCTCGTCGCTTGCCATCTCCTTCGGATTCCTGCTGGTCGGGGCGGCGCTTTTCGCTTTTTCCTTCGCCCCTGGGCAGTTCAGGGACGCGGGCGAGGAGGATGGCTCCACCGTCCGGGAGTTTGGTGTGACGTGGTTGCCGGGATACCTTTTAGTTCTCTTCGCCATCGTTCACTTTCCTTTGGCCCTCCGCCCTTCCAGGCCGGCCAACGATACCGCGTAAGCCGACGCTTGAGCGAACGCCTTTGGCCGGCTACCTTGGTCAGAAGGTCTTGGGCCGGAGTCATCCAGCCGACAGCGCCCGTCGTTCCCCCGGCGGCGGGCGGCTTTCTGGTAGCGGCTTCGTGGCCGCGCCATTCTCCCATAGGTTCAGCCCCGCTCCACGTTTTCAGCGCCCGGCGCGCTTTTTGTCTTGCCTTGGGGAGCGGTTTGCCTCCAGGGTGAGGTCCCATGCCTAACCAGTCGCCGCAGCGAACGGCGGGGATGATCGCCCGCTTTTTGGCAGGTCCCCATCGCCGTCGCTGAGCTTGGGGCGTTAGGCACCGGGGAGGTTCCCTGAGTCGGTGGAGCCGCTCGCCGGAGGGTCCTCCGTGGCGCGACCATCGTCCAAGCCCCCGCATCCTTTGGCCGGGCGCGTGGTCCTTCCAGCCGGCAGCGCCCCTCATTCCCCCTGCTGCGGGATTGTCCGTCCTCCACGGCTTCGCAAGGGCGTCTTTCTCCCCCAGGTCCAGCGCCGTCCCACGTTTTCGATGCGCGGCGCGCTTTTTGTCTTGCCTTTGGGCGTGCCTTGCCCCCAAGGTAAGCGCGTTGCCTAACCAGTCGCTGCAGCGAACGGCGGTTGTTAGGCGTTTCCTCGCGTTACGTAGAATCAACGCACAATGAAAGCCCGAACGAGAACCATTTTGCTCGTGGTCGCAGGTGTCGTCGTCATCGCTGCGGCAAGCACGCTTCGTTTGGGCCATTCCGTTGTGCGTTTGCGCCCGGATACCACCAGCAGCGTCTTCGACATCCCTTCAGTGCGTTCTGCTTTTGCCGCACAGCAAGTCGCCACGTTGCAGCGTTTGCATCTCCGCGAGTCTGCTGCCCACCCAGACGACTTACACAGCTACGATCAGGGTCCGGCAGTGCCGGTCGCCTCCGCGATGCTCCAGCAGATTCAGATCCTTTTTCAGCGCCGTGTATTCCACCAGGGTGGCCGCGTCAAGACGTGTGCTCCCAACTACGGTGTACTGCTCACCTTGCCTTCTACCCCGCACGGTATTCACTTGGCGCTCTGCTTTGAGTGCGGCATCGTCGGTATTTACGAAGCGGGTTCTCAGATCAACGCGGATGACTTCGATGCGATTGCCCCAGAACTGGCGTCGCTTATCAAACCGCTATTCCCGGATGATCCCGTCGTTCAGCGCCTCAAATAACTACCCGGAAACGCCTAACAACGCGCTCCAGCGAACGGCTCATGGCGTTCAGCCTTTTTCTGTATTCCACGTCCACCTCGCCATGAGCCGTCGCTGAGCTTGGAGCCGTTAGGCACCGGGGAAGTCCTGCGCTTTGGCGGGGCCGCTGGCCGGAGGGTCGTCCGTGGCTCGACCGTCGCTCTTGTTTTCCACCTCCACTGGCCTGGCATATCGTCCTTCCAGCCGGCAGCGCCCGTCATTCCCCCGGCTGCGGGTTGTTCTTTTGCCCACAGCTTCGTGGTCACACCCTCTGCGGTTGGTCCAAGTTTGTCGCACGTTTTCAGAGCTTGGCGCGCTTTTTGCCTTGCCTTTGGGCGTGCCTCGGGCGCAGGGTAGCACCGTTGCCTAACCAGTCGCTGCAGCGAACGGCGGTTCGAGTCGCCCGCTCGTGGGCGGCTCCCCCTCGCCGTCGCTGAGCTGGGGGCCGTTAGGCCTCCCGTTCATGCTCGCCCGATCCCTCTCCATTCTTCTGCTCCTGGCCGTCCCCGCCTTAGCGGACAGTCCAGTGGTGTCTTCACGAATGGAGCCGCGCGGTTTCACATCTGCCCAACCTGTAGAAGCAGATTTTACCGTGGTCGTCACCTACAAAGTTCCCGGCGTGGTTGAGGACAGCGACACTTACAGCTTCAAACGGTTCTGGTCCGAGGTCACGGAGTACGCGGACGGCAGCATGAGCGAGGCGGTTGCCGGTTGGGGGTCATCTGGCAAATGCCGGTGTGGGTTTTCTGGTGGGTGCAATGGCTGCGCCAACGTACGAGTCAAGGACGCCGGTCCTGAGGTGACTCTCGATCTGTCTTGGGACGGAAAGCAGTCTGGACACCTTAAACGAGAGTTCTTGGTGCCGTGGTCAGAGTTGGACAAGACCATCAAAGACACGGAGGTCGAAATCCATGTCACTGTGCGCTACCGTAAAGCCTAACCAGTCGCCGCAGCGAACGGCGGTTCTAGTCGCCCGCTTTTGGGCGGCTCGGTCCCGCCGTCGCTGAGCTTGGGGCGTTAGGCCACCAGAGTTCCCCTTGAACCGTCGCCTCAAATTACGCTGGTTGCTTGTGGCAGCAGCCTTGTTGCTTGCCGCTGGCGTTGCGTTGCCGGTTTACAACACCAACAACCTCAAGTCACCGACCACCAAACAACGAGAGCGTATCGGGCTTGTCTGGGTAGCCTTGCAGGAGTACGCCGGAGACCACGATGGCAAGTTCCCTCAGAGTGTCTCCGAGTTGGCACCCGATTTTTTGTCTCCTGAGGCACGCCAGTTCCGCGACCCTGCCACAGGGAAGCTCTCCGACTGGCTCTATTATCCGGGTCACACACAGAAAGACCCACCGAGCACGATCCTCGCCGCATTTCCTGTCGTGGTTGTGCCTCGGGAGCGCGCTTCCATGTGGGTTGACTACCGCATCGTCACCAGCATCGGCAGCCCGACTGAGTACATTACGGAGACTGAGTTTCAGCGGAGGGTTTCTCATCCACCACCACGTCCATAGGCCTAACAACGCGCTCCAGCGAACAGAGGCTGGCGGTGGGGTCTCCTCCGAGTTCCAGCCTTGACTTCGCCAGCCTCTGTCGCTGAGCTTGGGTCCGTTAGGCACCGGGGCGAGTCCTCCGCTTCGGTGGGGCCGCTCGCCGGAGGGCCTTTCGTGGCTCGACCGGCCTCTTCGTCCCCTTGTCTTCTGGCCGGGCGTGTGGTCCCTCCAGCCGGCAGCGCCCGTCATTCCCCCGGCTGCGGGTCGTCTCTTGGCCATAGCATCGCAGTCGCGTCTTGCTCCCTCGGTTCCACCGTTGCTCCATGTTTTCCGCGCCCGGCGCGCTTTTTGTCTTGCCTTGGGGTGCGCTTTGCTCCGAGGGTGGGCTGCGTTGCCTAACCAGTCGCTGCAGCGAACGGCGGTTCCAGTCGCCTGTTTTTAGTCACATCCTCATCGCCGTCGCTGAGCTTGGAGCGTTAGGCCGCTTCGTATGCGTACCTTCTTTAAAATCATCACCTGCGTGTTACTCTCTGCCTAAGGCTTGCGTGCTGGCGAGCAGACAACAGACGACTGCATGGCACCAGACTACAAGCACCAGATCATCCTTCGGCAGGGCAACACTGACACAGGTGATTACGAGTTAGCAATCCGCGACACTTCGACTGAGAAAGACATTTTCTCCAGTCCAGCGGGCGGCTACGCCGCCTTCTCGGCTGCCACATCGCCAGCAAATTTTAGATGCTTGTGGAGTCCTGACTCCAAGCTCGTTACCATCTTTGAGCGCGGCACCAAACGCTCCGGCGACACCACAATTTATTTCGTCAGCGGAGACACGGTTCAGGAGGTTGCTTTTCCCGGCGTGATGCCACGCATCAAGCCTCATCTCACCGCAGAGTTGCGTGCCATCTGGGTTCGTCCCGAGGTTTGGCTGCCGGAGCACGGCTTGCTTTTGTCTGTCGAGGGCACCCAGATGGACGAGGAGCACGGAGTTTTTCGCTTCATCGTTACTCTCCGACTCCACGCCAACAAGGGAGGCAAGTTTGTTGCAGAGATCGCATCTTTCCAGCAGGATTGGTCCATCCCTTTCTCCGTCCGCTAAGCCTAACAACGCGCTCCAGCGAACAGAGGCTAGCGGTAGGCTCTGTTCCGTGGTTACATCCTTCTTCGCCAGCCTCTGTCGCTGAGCTTGGGGGCGTTAGGCCCTCCTTTTATGACACGCACAGCCCTAACCTCACTTCTTATCGCGGCATCCTTGGCGGTTCTGACCTTGCCAGCGAAGGCAGAGGATTTCACCATCCGCGGCCTCGGCGTCGCTTTCTCCTTGCCCGCTGGCTGGCGCTACACGGGCCGCATGGAGATTGCGAACTTTCGTCGGTTTGCCGGCCCCGAGGGCGTGGTTATGGTGCATCCCGCCGACCCCCAAGCCAAGTCGCCCGAAAGAAGCCCTGCGGCTATCCGCCGCCCGCATCACCGAGCTCAACCAGTATCGGCAAGTTCATACTATCCTGCTCGACTCCAAGCCCTTCTTTACCGCGGCGGGCCTTGCCGGAATGCAGGGCATTTTCGGCGGACCGGGAGCGTCACATCCCTCGACCGTCATGCACTTCGTGCCTGCTTCCCGGGGGCGCATCGTGTGTATTTGCGTGCTGTCTTGCCGCACCAACGAGAATTTTGCGCTGCTTGAGAGTGCCATTGTCGGCTCCGTCCATCCCTTGCGCGCAGGCCTAACCCGGCGCTCGAGCGAACGCTTTCTGGCGTCAGCACCTGTTCCGTAGTCCACGCCTGTCCTCGCCAGAAAGCGTCGCTCAGCTTGCATCCGTTAGGCCAGAGCAAACGACACTCAACATTATGGGCATGGGAGGACCAAATGATCACCCGATTAGTGATCTGCTCTACTGGGGAAGAAACCCATTTCCACCGGATGTGGCGGAGATGATCAAAACCCTGCATGTTTTGGACTCGAACATGCAAAACACCTTCGCCACTGAGGCCCTGTCATGGTCTCTTGGACGCGATCTTGATGTGGGTCGGGTGCAACTGCGCGCCGCCATCTCCAAGCACCAGCGTCTAAATACGATTCACTAGCCTAACCAGTCGCCACAGGGAGCAGCGGCGGATCTCCCGTCCGAGTGGAGCCGCACTCCGGAGGGTCGTCCGTGGCTCGGCCGTCGCACCCGTTCTCGCGTCTTTTGGCCTGGCACATCGCTCTTCCAGCCGGCAGCACCCGTCATTCCCCCGGCTGCGGGTGGCGTTCCGGCCCCAGCTTCGTGGTCGCTTCTTTGCGCCTCAGGTGCAGTGCCATTCCACGTTTTCCGCTCCTGCCGCGCTTTTTGTCTTGCGTCCGGGCGTGCCCTGGGCGCAGGGTGGGGTCCGTTGCCTAACCAGTCGCTGCAGCGAACGGCGATTCGAGTCGCCTGCCTTTAGTCGCGTCCTCATTGCCGTCGCTGAGCTTGGGGCGTTAGGCACCGAGGCACGCACACACCGTGAAACGAGCGTTTCAGATCGTCGGCTTGATCATCGCCGCAGGCTTGGTGTGCTGCCTCGGCCATTCGCTTTGCCTCCGCCTCTACCCTGCCGCCGAGTTTAAGCAGTGGACCGGGCGTGGCCTGCCCGAGGGTTTCCAGATTGTTCGCTCGCGCAGCGCCGTGACTGACAACATCCTGCGCTCCTCCTACTATTGCGCGCTGCAGATGCCTGCGGGCACCCTCCATCGCCTGCTGGACGGCACCGACTTTGCGCCGTCCGTGGAGGCGAAGGAGGGTTGCTGGCAGGAGGTGCAGACCCAGATCGCCCCGGGTTTGCGGGCGGAGGACATCTCGGAGGCGTATGCCTGGTATCCGCCCGGCCACCAAGCTCGGTTTCTGTTGCTCGACCGCACCGGCACTGTTGCGTACTACGTGGTCTCCACGCTATAATGCGCCATCCGCCATGCCTAACCAGTCGCTGCAGCGAACGGTGGTTCCAGTCGCCCGCTTTTGGGCGGCTCCTCAGCGCCGTCGCTGAGCTTGGGGGCGTTAGGCGCTACCCCATGTCCACCACACAGCAAATCACCACCGCATCGGTGAGCAGCCGCCTTGGACTTCGCGTGCAGTCTTCTGTCGTCGGCGCTCGCGACCGCAGGCGAGGCGCGTCCACAGGAGGCTCCACCGCTTCTGCGTGAGCTTGCTGCCTACATCGAGTACCGCTACGTCGGAGAGCTTGGGCTTGCTTTCGAGTCGCTTGCCGGGTTGGGGCACGCCTGCGCTGCTGTCTCTTTCCAGAGCGCGCAGTTTTGGTCCCAGCTTGAGTGGGCGGCCACTCAGTTGGGCGTGTCTTCCGAGTGGCGATATTCGGGGTCGTCCGCCCGCGCCTAACAACGCGCTCCAGCGAACAGAGGCTGGCGTTCGGCTTTTTTCTGTTTATCATGTTTCTCCTCGCCAGCCTCTGTCGCTGAGCTTGAGTCCGTTAGGCATCGGGGCGGCTCGCCCGCCCGGGTGGGGCGGCTCGCCGGAGGGTCGTTCGTGGCTCGACCGGCTTCCCTGCTCCCCGCACTCATTGGCCGGGCAGGTCGTCCTTCCAGCCGGCAGCGCCCCTCATTCCCCCGGCTGCGGGTTGTGTTTTAGCCGCAGCTTCGCCGTCGCGCCTTTCTTCTCCGGGTCCAGTGCCGTACCACGTTTTCGGCGTCCGGCGCGCTTTTTGTCTTGCCTCCGGGCGTGCCTTGGGCGCAGGGTGAGTTGCGTTGCCTAACCAGTCGCTGCAGCGAACGGCGGTTCCAGTCGCCCGCTCTTGGGCGCGTCCACATCGCCGTCGCTGAGCTTAGGGCGTTAGGCACCGGGGCGGCTGCCGCCCGGGTGGGGCGTCTCGCCGGAGGGTCGTTCGTGGCTCGACCGTCCTCTTCGTACCCGTATCGATTGGCCGGGCGCCTCGTCCTTCCAGCCGGCAGCGCCCGTCATTCCCCCGGCTGCGGGTCGCTGTTCCTCCACGGCTTCGCACTCGCGCCTTTCTTCCCCGGGTCCAGAGTAGCCGCAGGTATTCCGTGCCCTCCGCGCTTTTTGTCTTGCCTTGGGGGGCGGTTTGCCCGCAGTTTGCACCGTTGCCTAACCAGTCGCTGCAGCGAACGGCGGGTGTAGCTGCCCGCTTTTTGGCGGCTCCCCCTCGCCGTCGCTGAGCTTGGGGGCGTTAGGCCCAATCAGCAGCCTCACATGCGTGACATCAAAGACAAAGCCATTCTCTACGCCTTCAACAAAGAGCGGCTGGTTGTTTACAGCCAAATTCTTGACCTCGACGCCTACTACGACGGGGGGCATATCCTGGATTCCGGGGAGCGCCTCAAGGCAATTGGGATCGTGCGGCTTGTCGGCACACTGTTCGACCGTGAGGGCAATCTCTTCCAAGAGTTCGAGAACACCTACGACGAGTCCACGGGCTGTTTAATCGGCAGCAAAGCTTCCCATGAGAAGCAACACCTCGAAGCAAATGAGCGTTTTCAGAAGTCCTTGGCCATATTCACCCGCCTGCAAGAGCAACGCGACGTCCCAAGAGCCTAACCAGTCGCTGCAGCGAACGGCGGGGATGATCTTCCTCCTTCTAGTCACATCCCCCTCGCCGTCGCTGAGCTTGGGGCGTTAGGTGCCAGCACTCGATGCCCATTCTCACCTGTAAGCGCGTCGTCTTCTATTCACCCGCCGACGAAGCCGGGTTCTTCGCCTTTGCCGAGCGTATCACCACCGTTAGCCGCGTTGAGGGCGTCGGCGACAGCATTTTCCTCCACGTCGCCGCCCGCCCCTCTGCGGCAGCCTTGCGTGACCTCCTGGCGTTGTTCCACCGCTACCACATTCGGGGCATGTCCCAACTCGCCATCTTCCTCACCCCGGCCAACGCCGCGTGGTTTACTGCTCCGTCGGCTTACTGGTGCCGCCGCGTCTTTCCGCGTCCGCTCCCCACCTCCACGCCAAGCACCTAACCAGTCGCTGCAGCGAACGGCGGTGACGAATCCATCCGTTTTAGGCTTGCTTTTCTGCCGCCGTCGCTGAGCTTGGGGCGTTAGGCCGATACCATGTCACGTGTACTTGTCTTGCTAGTCCTGCTTCTCTGTACCGCCGCTGTGTACGGAGCGGACGACGTTGCCGATAAGGTGACGGCTTCTGCAAGGGGCACTTTCAAGATTGTCCAGCACTACGACGGCAACTGGTCGCAAGTTCTCAAGTTCACCCAACCTTCACTTCGCTCGGTCAGCCTGGAAGTAGGTATCTCCTGGCCCGCCTCGTACTTTGTTTCGCCCGACGAGCTGTGGGTGCTTCGCGTTCAGAAGTCCGGCTCGGGTGACAACCTGGCTTGGCTTTACCACTTAGATGCTCAGCACCACCTCTGGCGCATGGAGGAGCAGATCGGCGCACTTGGATTCGCGTACGTGGCGCGCGAGTCCAAACTCCCGCGGGATTTGTACCATACCGGCATCGAGTTTATATCGTGGGACCTGCGGGCCGGGTTGCTCCACTTCACCATCCGCGGCTCGACCGACGATCCAGAGCAGGCGCATCGCTTGAACCAAGCACTTACCTACCATCTACGCACAGGCAACATCACCGCGCACTAATTGGCCTAACCAGTCGCTGCAGCGAACGGCGGTTCGGGTCGCCCGCTCTCGGGCGGCTCCTCCGCGCCGTCGCTGAGCTTGGGGCGTTAGGCTGCTGAGCCGTCATTCAATTATGCCATCCCTTGCACTGAACACATACGGCGGTCCGGGGAGCCGTACCATGGAGCCGATCCAGGCCTCCGACCTCGAAGCGTTGCGGCAAGCATTGTTGGCGCGCGGAGCCAAGCGTTGCGCACGTCACTACGTCAGTCCCTTCGATGATGCCGGTCCTGTGGGAGAGTGGTTTCCGGTAGAGCAGCTTTCCGAGGAGCATTTCGTCTGGGCTACTACCGAGAGTGCTGGTTTGCCCGGCATCGTCTACTCCACCGACGCCGCCTAACCACGCGCTCCAGCGAACAGAGGCTGGCGTTGGGGTCTGTTCCGTGGTTGAGTCCTTCTTCGCCAGCCTCTGTCGCTGAGCTTGAGTCGTTAGGCACCGGGGCGGCTCTCGCGCTTCCGGCAGGGCCGCTCGCCGGAGGGTCGTCCGTGGCTCGACCGTCGCTCCCGTTCCCCATCCTCACTGGCCGGGCATATCGTTCTTCCAGCCGGCAGCGCCCGTCATTCCCCCGTCTGCGGGCGGTCCGTCCTTCCGCGGCTTCGCAGTCGCGCCTTTCCCCGGCAGGTCCGCCGCCGCTCCATGTTTTCAGTGCCCGGCGCGCTTTTGTCTTGCCTTGGTGAGTGCTTTGCCCCCAGGGTGAGCTGCGTTGCCTAACCAGTCGCTGCAGCGAACGGCGGTTATAGTCGCCTGCTTTAGGCGGCTCCCCCGCGCCGTCGCTGAGCTTGGGGCGTTAGGTACCGGGGCGCGTTATGATCCACTGGTTTAGTTACACAGTAGGGCTGGCGGTGGTTGCCGGAGCCATTCGGCTGCTCATCTACCGGCCGGAACTCGCACGGCGAGACACACTGAAAAACTCCAGGCAGGCGGGTTGTATCCTGGGTGGATGCGTGATCCCGAGCCTGCTTTTGGGCGTCGCCCTCGCCCAGTCCAACAGCGCTTACGATCTCGGCGGGCCTTTGTTGTGGCCACTGACCGCGGCTTTCGGCGCACTCCTTGGGATAGTCTTAGCCACTCTTTGTTTCATCGTCTTCCAGCGTGGCAAATAGTCCGTCCAACCAGTCGCTAGGCTTGCGGGTGTTAGGCACCGGAGCGGGTCCCCCGGGCCGGTGGGACTGCTCGCCGGAGGGGCCGCGCGTGGTTCGACCGGCTTGCGTGTTCCCCATATCTTCTCAGCGAGCCTGTCGCACTTCCAGCCGGCAGCGCCCGTCACTCCCCCGGCTGCGGGCGGCGTCCTGGTGGCGGCTTCGTGATCGCGCCTTGCTTTGGTAGGTCCAGCCACGTTTCAATTTTTCGGTGCTCGGTCCGCTTTTTGTCTTGCCTTGAGGAGCACTTTGCACGCAGGGTGGCACCGTTGCCTAACCAATTGCTGCAGCGAACGGCGGGTGGGTCGCCCGCTTTTGGTCGGCTCCCCCGCGCCGTCGCTGAGCTTGGGGCGTTAGGCACTCTTCGCCATGTCTGTGCAGATTTTCGTCTTGTCCTACCTTTCTCGCCCCACCGACTTGGCCGCCGAGATGTGCGCTTGGCCCGAGTTTATCTCTGGCGAGGGCTACAGCGTCGAATTGCGCGGCAGCACGCCCGAGGATGTCGTCGGCGTCGGCATGAACGCGGATCGGGAGGTAGTCGTCAGTGCCCCGGTGGCGAGCCTACTCTTCGACCGCGTCGTTGGCAGGGTCGTCTACGCGCTTTCCGCCGACACCGAGAGTATGCTCATCCGTCGTGCCTCCTCAGGAACTGGAATTAGTGATCGCTGAGGATGAGGAACTTATGAGGACAACACCGGAGCGGGGATGCCGCACAAAAAACCAGCTTCTTCTCCAATTGCCCCGCGCGCAGCGCGGGTGGAGTGCTAACAAGGCGCTGCAGCGAACAGCGGGTTTGCGTCCGTCCTTTTTCGGCTCGCTTTTTTCCCGCTGTCGCTGAGCTTGGGCGTTAGGCGACTACGCTCTTCCTCACCTTACTCATTGCAAACATGGACATTCACGACGTAAAAGAGACGCTCATCGTCAAGTCGGACCAAGGGGGCCGTTCAGGGCAGTCCACCACGACGCTCAACCGGTATCTTGAGGTGGGCTGGATTCTGATTCATTGCTACACCCGAGACGCCGGGGACGGGGCGGGACCAGACGGTTTTCCTTCATTTGTCATTGGCTGGCCCCATCCGTTTCCACCCATCCTGCCCAAAGACTGACATCCACATCCGCCGCCTAACAATGCGCGAGACCGTGCGAAAACTCGAAATGCCTTTCGTAAGTATCTTAAAAACCCAACCCAAATATTGTCCAACGGGAGTTTTCACACGGTCTCGCGCTCCAGCGAACAGGCACCGGCGGTTGGCCCGGTTCCGATCTTCACACTTGGCTTCGCCGGTGCCTGTCGCTGAGCTTGAGATCTTTAGGCGAGAGACCAACCTACCCACATGCCGCACAACGATTTTCCACAGCCAAGTCGTCCCCGAGCAGCGGAATTCGCCGCCTTAGCACTGGTCGTCGCGGTGCCGCTCCAGCTGGTTGCCGTGTACATCGAGCTCGGAACCATCTCTCCTATCCGCCGGGACACACTCATCATCGCGGCCATGGTCCTGATCTCCGACGCCTGCTTTCTCTTTGCTTCGTTGTACGGTGGCACGATCGTGCGTGTGTTGGCGATCGTTTGCGGCTTGGTGGCGCTGCTGAACACCTGCGGCGTGCTTCGTGTCACCGCAGAAATCCTTTTCCGATCATCGACACCAGCCGCCTAATAACGCGAGAGACCGTGTGAAAACTCAAAATGTCTTTCGTAAGTCTCACGAAAACTTTTGTAAGTGCCTCATAAACTCAACCCAAATGTTGTCCGCAGGGAGTTTTCACACAGTCTCGCGCTCCAGCGAACAGAGGCTGGCGATCGGCTCTTTTCGGACCTTTGCGCTTGATCTCGCCAGCCTCTGTCGCTGAGCTTGAGTCCGTTAGGCTACAATTGCATATGACTCCTCGTGCCATCAGCACCTTGGTTCTTTGGCAGTGGCTGACCGTGTTCCTTGGGGTTGTGCTCACCGGCTTTTTCCTGCGCTTTTATTACACCGATTGGCCCAACGAGCCAGCCTACCTGCCGGCGTATCCACGCTTTGTACGCAACTACGGCTTTTGGTTGTGCCTTTTGCCGCCAGCTTGGGCAGCAGTCTCTATCCTTTCCGTTGGCACGCTCGACTCCATGCCTGAACTCAAACGCCGCTACACGGTAGCGGGTTACGCCCTCTGGGTGGCGCTAGTTCTGGTGCTGGTCCCCGCCGTGTTGATTGCCTACGGAGGGCAGCTTGGCTATCAACTCGAGTCGCAGGAGATCAACCGCAAGTACATAAACCACAATCCCTGACCCTAATACCCTGTTAGGCGGCGCTACATGCCGCACGCAATTCACGACCGCACCAATACCGTATGCCGGGATGGGGACTCCTTATATTAGGCCTGGTCGCAGGCATGTTCATCGCTGTCGCTCAGCTCGGCGCGCGCGGCGAGGCTCGCCCAAGGCGGCGCGGGCTGGACGGAGCGCAAATTGGTTGCCTTGGCGCTGGCCGTCGCCTGGGTGCTGGTGATCCACGCGTATCATTAGCGGCAAACTAGCCTCCGGAGGGGGCCAGCCGTGGCTCGACCGTCCTCCTTGCTCTCCGCGTCCTCTGGCCGGGCACATCACCCTTCCAGCCGCCAGCGCCCTTCATTCCCCGGGCTGCGGGTGGTCAGTCCTCCACAGCTTCGTGGTCACGCCTTTCTCCCCGGGTCCTGCGTGGCATCATGTTTTCCGCGCCCATGCTGCTTTTTGTCTTGCCTTATGGAGCACTTTGCCCGCAGGATACCTCGTCACCTCCTCAGGAACTAGAATTTCAGGCCGTTGACGCAGAACGACTTATGAAAAGGACTCAGGCCACGGCGGCAAACCCGTGAAAGACCAGTTCCTTCTCCCATTGCCCCGCGCGCAGCGTGAGTGGAGTGCTAACCAGTCGCTGCGCCTGGGGGCGTTAGCAATACTTCGTTAACTTGCAGACTGGACAATTTGTGCGCTGTATTGTGTGTAGGAAAATTGGGCAAAGCCAAACAAAACACGCCGATCCCTCAGATTTTCGACAGCTTGTTCTAAGGTATTTACACGACTTAACACAGTATTGTTAGGCAGCTATGAGCACGCCCTCTGCAATCCCCGATGACCAGAACGGAGCCGTGCTGCGCCGGATGCTCAGCCAAGGCGACGATCTCACCCAGCCACGCCTGATCGACTTTTGCCACATCTTCCCCGCGCGGCGGCAGGCAACCTCGTTCGCCGAGCTTCTTGACGATCCGCAGCTTGAGGTCTGCATCTCCTACTACGAGGAGCGCTCTCTATGGGAGGTCATCGTCAAGCGGTTCATGGTTCCCTCTCACCGAGAGATTACCGCGCTCGAGTTCTTCCTTGCCTCTCACGCTATTTCCGTGGGCGGCCAGGCAGACGGCTGGGGTTGCATGTCATGCGCCATCCCCGCTGGACCGGTTCCAACCAACAGCGCGGTGGCTTCCTCGATAAGAAAGAGGACGAGCGAGTAATAACGGGCCGAAATCGAGCGGCGCAAACTGGCTTGGCTGAGGCGCTTCGGCTCGCGCCAGGCAAGGTGGCAGGCTTGGTCGAGCAAATCCACGCTCAGTTAGGAGGGGCGGCACACGCGCACGTAGGAGTGACGCTCGTAGCCGGCGTGTTCATAAATGGTTTGCCACACCCATCGCGGCATCTCCGCAGTCTTGGACAAACGTGTATCATCGTCTGGAACAGAGTCAGGGTAAATCTTTTCCCCGCCGCCTTTGTTTCTCGTTCCAGGCGTCGCGCTTCACGGGCGTAAAACGCGAAACGGGCGAATAGTGGTGGTTCTAACGCTGTCCCGCGAAATGTCCGGGGTGGCGCCACTCCATGGCTGATTTCCTCTCGCCTTCCTGTTCCGTGGCCCTCGCGGACCCGACCACGGCTCCCGAGTGACATGGCGTGCTGGGTAGGTCGCCGGGGGGGCTGGCGGGGCTTGGCGTCCCTTTGGTCCCCGCGGTCCTTTGGCCCCTTCTTTCCGGCAAGCGCCACGGGGCGGCGGCGGTGATCCCGGAAAGGGACGGCGGGGACCCGGGGGACCAAAGGGAGGGGTGGGGAAACCTTGCTGTGCCGGGCGGGTGTTACTCCCCGACTGGCACGCGCGCAGAGCGTTCTTGTGCTACTCAAGTGACGCCACTCCGTGGCTGTGAGACCCACATCCCACAACCCATCCGTGGCTGGTAATTAGACCACGTCGCCCGGTCGCCCCATACTCCGCCGACCTGCGGACTACGCCCGCTAGATTTTGACGGCCGACGGAAAACCCGGGCATAACTCCGAACGTTCCATCGAACCCGCGGCATTGAAGAAGAGCATCCCGCCCCAGTGCTCCCGAATCCAGACTTCCCGCGCCCCGGCCTTAAAAGCTTGGGCGAAGCTATGGTCGTGGTGGGGAGGACTCATCACGATCTGGCCCCAACGGTTCGTCTCAATCCGAAAAGGCAGGTTCTGCGGGTCCCGGTTGGCGCAGACTTCGTCCCAGGTCATGCGCGCAGACTATCCAGTCCGGTGCCCGGGCGCAATTGGCATTGTCAGCATGGTCGCGCGCTGATCAAAGTTCTTCCCCGCGCTTGCCTCACCGATG
>CAWCJJ010000022.1:0-57666 GCA_963795895.1 uncultured bacterium | reverse complement strand
GGTCCCGGGACGAGTCGAACGTTGATTGAGAACTCTCCCGCCAGGGCGACGTTGCCTTGCAAGTCCGAGGAGGATTCCTGGAAACCGCTCATCCAGTTCAATCCCGTGTCTTTCTCGTACGTCAGTCCGAAGCGGCTGTTGATATCCTGACGGTAGGCAAATGAGAAATCGAGCACAGCTTGAGCCTTAACCTCCGTCTCGATCTTGAACTCAAAGGAAAGCTCGGCGATTACCGGCACCCCGAGGACGGGAATCACGATCAAATACTTGGGCTCCAAGGCGGGCGGAAGCGAGTAGATGGTCGTTTTACTGCTCAGGCCGAGGGCGACGAGCTTCACGTTGAAGGCATCGGCAAGCGACATGGTTCCGCTCGTAACCGCCGTGAAGGATTTCAGATTGAACAAACCCACCTCCAGCGCAAATCCACGCGCGGAGTGATCCACCACGAGAGTTCCGGCGCGGTCACGTCGACCGAAGTCGGGGAGGACCCATGGGAGTAAGTCGCCCCAAGCACCGTCGCCTCGAAGTCGCCGCCGGCTCCCAGCTTAATTCGAGTGCCCGACAGGTCGATCCCCAGTCGGGGAAAAGTATGGTCCGAACTTACCCGCACCTCCGCTTGCAAGGCACCGTTGCGACCAAAAGGGAAAACGGCGGCCTGCGAGGAGAACGACACCGCCTCTTGGGTGATAAAGGCGCTGGGATCCTTGTCCTCGGTCATCAACGTGCGACGGGGCGCGGCTGAATCGTCCGAAATGGAAAGCACGCGCCGGTAGAAAATTTCTCCCTCGTGACCGGGGCTTGGTTGCAAATCAGTTGACCGGTTGAAAACGTCGGCGGGTTGAGGCGGAACGATCGGGAGCAACGTCACCTTGCGTCGGGACGGTGGCCGCGACATGTTGCCGGTAGTATGACGCCCGACTACCTCAACCGCATCACCAGCGAGCCCGGCAAATGCGGGGGTCGGCCCTGCGTCCGGGGGATGCGGTTGCGGGTCAAGGACGTGCTGGAGTTGCTGGCTGCGGGAGCCGACCACGACGAAATCCTGACGGACTATCCTTATCTGGAGGCCGCCGACATCACCGCTTGCCTGGAGTTTGCTGCCGCGCAGAGCGATCACGCGCTGCTTAAAGTAGCGTGAGATTTCTGGTGGATAATCAGCTGCCGCCAACGCTGGCCCGTTTTCTGGTGTCCCAGGGTCACGAGGCACGCCACGTCTCGGAACTGGGGTTGGGCGACGCGGATGACGAACGGTTGTGGCGGCGAGCAGCCCGGGATGGGTGCGTGATGATCTCCAAGGACGAGGATTTTGCCCGTCGCGTGTACCTTGGTCGCCAACCTCCGGTGCCGGTGGTCTGGTTGCGGCTGGGCAACTGCCGCAACATCCGCCTGCGCCAAGTGATCCAGCAGGCTTTGCCCGCCATCATGGCGCGATTCGAGGCGGGCGATCAGTTGGTGGAAGTGTATGAAGGTTAGCACTCGTCTCCCGGTCATCGGCAACCAGCGTTTCAGCACCCTTCCCTCTCCCGCCGCCTGCGTTTGACCGATGCACACCCACAAACCGTGCTTTTTTTCAGCGGCATTGTCTGCCGCACGCGCTTGAGGGTAATCTGCTTTCCAGCCTCCGAAAGTTCCAGCATGTCGCCCGGCGCGACCGCAGTTCCTCAAGGAGGACATCCGCCCACCGCTGTCAACGGTGATCTGTGCTTTCATGGAATGGAATTGTACGCCAACAGCTCCCTCTCCCAATCTCCAGAGTAGATTTGCGGACTCTCCCCTGTCTTGCTTCCCATGCCTGAGTTCAAGATCACCCGCCTTGCACCGGCGGCATCACCGACACCACATCGCCTTCCCGCAAGACCTGCTCCCGACCGGCGTAGTCCAATCCAACGGCGGTGAGCAGGTGCGAATCCCATTCGCGCAACTTGGGATGATCCACGTAAAGGCGCGTGAGAAGTTCACCCAAAGTCTGACTTTCTGGTACTTCCAGGTCTAACTGCGAAGCACCGACCACATCCCGCAGTCGCGAGAAGAATTGCACTTCAATCTTCATGGTTCTCAACAATACCTCGAACCCCGGTCAAGCCGACGCCTTCTCGATCTGCCCCAAACCTACTTTGATCACGTCGTCGCTGAGCACGCCGATGCACGGGAGGTTGCGGTAACGCTCCATGAAATCCAGTCCATATCCGACCACAAACTCATCCGCGATGTCGAACCCGACGTAATCCGCCTCCACCGGTTTTTCGCGCACGCGCAGTTTGCGCAATAGGACGCAGGTCTTGATGCTCTTGGGATTTTCGAGGAGGAGCCTTTCGCGCACGGCGGCCAGGGTGTGGCCGCTGTCCAGGATGTCATCAAGGATCAAGACATGACGGCCCGCGATGTCGGGCACGGTGTGTTGATCAAACGTGACGATGCCGCTGCTTTTGTCGCCCACGTAGCTCGCCACGCTGAGGCAATCGACCCGCAAGGGCAGCGGGATGCGCCGCAGCAGATCGCCCATGAACATGAAGCTCCCGTTTAGCACGGCCACGACGGTCAACTCGCGGTCGCGGTAATCCCAGGAAATCTGGTGCGCAAGCTCGTCGAGACGGCTGAGGATGGTGCTTTCATGGTACAAAACGCGGGTGAGATCTTCCAGCATGGTGGGTTGGGCAAAAGGACGCGGCGGCACGGAACCGTGGTTCCTACACGGAAACGCGGCGCGATGCTACTGAAAGTCGGAAGGCGGAATCCAGAAGGTTCACAGGGGACACGGAGAGGGGCACAGAGGCGGAGGAGGCAGAGAAAGGCGGGGAAGGGTTATTGGTTACTGGTTATTGGGGCGGAAGGCGTAAGGCGTGGGTTCCACAAGGGCCGGCTTCCCTCCGCCCCAATAACCATTACCCAATAACTCCCTTCTTTTCCCCGTGTTCTCTGTGTCCCCTCCCCGTGTCCCCTGTGAACCTTCTGGATTCCGCCTTCTGCCTTTCCCTTCTCCTCTCTTCCTCTATATTGTCTGACTCTTTCGATGACGGAACCTGCCGGACCCATCCACGCCTGCTTGCGGGCCGCGCGCAATCGTCTCCTGGCTCAACGGCTCTTCGACGGGCTTTCCATCGGGTTTTTGGTGGCTGCAAGTTTGCTCGCTGCCTCTGCCGTTCTACGGCTCATCCAAGGCGCGCCGAGCTTTACCTTCTCACCAACCACACTTGGCCTCGTGGTTGCGATCATCCTGATCTCCGTCCTCGCCGCCTGCGCGCGACGTCCCAGCCTCGCGCGCACCGCGACGCTCCTCGACCACCGCGCCAACACCCACGACCGGTTCCACACCGCGCTGGAGTTCGCCGCGCGTTCCAGCCGTTCTCACTTCGAGGAACTCACCCTCGCGGAATGCGCCCGGTTCGCGGCGAATTTTCCCGTCCGCCGCTGGACTCCCTGGCACCTTCCGCGCACCTTGCCCTACCTCGCGGTTCCGCTTCTCCTCGGGGCGGGACTGTTCGCCTACGCGCGTTTTCATCCTTACCAAGCGCCGCAACCCACCGCGCTCGACGGCACCATCGCCCACCAAGCCGACGACCTCAAAACACTGGCGGACCAGGTTCGTCGGAAATCCCCGGACGCCAACACCCCCGAGTTGGACCACCTGGCGGAGGAAATGAAGAACAGCGCCCGCCGTTTGCAGGAAAACACGGCCCGGCCCGACGAGGAAAAACTCAAGACCGCCCTGCGCGAACTATCCTCGCTCGAAGCCATGCTGCGCGAAATGAAGGACGCCAGCCGCCAGCAGCGTTCCTCCCCCGAGGAAATGGCCGCGCTGACCGCCGCCCTCGCCGCCAGCGAGCAAACCCGCGCCGCCGCCGAAGCCCTCAAAGCCGGGGACACCGCCGAGGCGGGCGCGCAATTGGAAAAGCTCCTCGCACAACTCAAGCAGCAGGGCGACGCCGCGCAGACGCTCCAGCAACTCGCGCAATCCATGCAGGAGCAAGCCGCCAAACTCACCGAGGGCCAGAAGAACGAAGTCGCCGAACAGATGCGCCAAGCCGCGCAGGCCGCGCAATCCGGCCAGCCGCAACTCAGCCAGCAATCGCTCGAACGCTTGGCGCAACTCCTGAAGCGCCTGGGCGGCAACAAGCCCGGCAACGGCCAAAACCAGCGCCGGCAAGCGTCCGCCGGACAACGCGCCGCCGCCGGTCACGCCCATGACCGAGCAGCAGCTTCAGCAACTCATCAATTCCCTCGAAAACATGAAGGAAGGTTTGCAGCAGCCCGGCGGCGATGGCCAGGGCAAACCGGGCGACCCTTCGCAGGGTCGCGGCTCGCTGGCCTCGGTGGAATCTTTCGCGAAGCCCGGCGGGTCCGACCCCGGTTTCAACCCGTCCGGCGTGCCCGGCGGCGAAAAGGACGCGGGTCACGACGGCAAAATTTTCGACGACAAACCCGTCGCCAACGAACCCTCGGCGGGCGTAGCCAAACGGCTCGCGGGATTGCCGGGTGAGGGCGAGTCCCAGCAGGAACTCGTCAACGCGGCGGGCGATTCCTCCAAGGCGGGCCGCGCCTACCGCCAGCTTTACGAAGCCGCCGCGCCCGCCGCGCAGGACGCGGTCGAGCAGGAAAACATCCCCCTGGGTTCGCGCCGTTTCGTGCGCCGCTACTTTGAAAACATCCGTCCGCCCAACTAAATGACCACCCCACCCCCCGCCGTGTCCGGCAGCGATGAAGCCCGCGAACAGGCCGCGCATTTCCGCACGCGTTTTATCCGTGTCCGCGAAGAGTTGCAACGTATGATCGTCGGCCAGGGCGAGGTCATCGACGCCGTGCTGACGGCGTTTTTCGCCTCTGGCCACGTGTTGCTCGAAGGGGTGCCGGGCCTCGGCAAAACCATGCTCGTCCGCACGCTGGCCGAGGCGGTGGACCTGCGGTTTTCCCGCGTGCAGTTCACGCCCGACCTCATGCCGGCGGACATCATCGGCACCACGATGATCCAGGAGGACGAAAGCGGACGGAAACGTTTCCAGTTCCAGCCGGGTCCCGTGTTCGCGAACATCCTGCTGGCCGACGAAATCAACCGCGCCACGCCCAAGACCCAGAGCGCGCTGCTGGAGGCGATGCAGGAAAAGCACGTCACCGTCGCCGGGGAAACGCACCGGTTGGAGGAACCGTTCATGGTCCTGGCGACGCAGAACCCGCTCGAAATGGAAGGCACCTACCCGCTGCCGGAGGCCCAGTTGGACCGCTTTTTGTTCAAGTTGAAAGTGCCGTACCCCAGCGAGGAGGAACTCCACACCATCGTGGAGCGCACCACGCTGACGGATGTTCCGCGGGTGGAGCGGGTGATCGGCGGCGAGGAAATCCTGGCGTTGCGGCGGATCGCCCGCGACGTGCCGATGACCCGGGAAATCCAGGCGCACGCGATCAGGCTAGTGCTGGCGACGCATCCCGAGAATGCGGGCGCGTCGCCGATGGCGAAGAAGTTTGTGCGTTACGGGGCGAGTCCGCGCGGCGCGCAGGGGCTGATTTTGGCGGCGAAAATCCACGCGTTGCTCGACGGACGGTTTCACGTCTCGCGGGCGGACATCGACAAAGCCGCGCCGGCCGACGTTGCGGCACCGGATCATCCTGAATTTCGAGGGCGAGGCGGAAGGCGCGACGAGCGACCGCATCGTGGAGGAGATTCTGGCGAAGGGCAAAAGCGGGTAAAAACGAGACCGCCCGGCTGGCGCATGGCCAAACCGGGCGGCAAAGTGGCGGGTCGTGCCCACGGTCGCGGGCAGCGGCAACGTTCGCGAACGGCTACTTGCCGTAGTCGTCGTAGTTACGATAACGCGGACGTTCCTCGTAGCGGGGAACGTACTCTTCACGAAACCTCGGACGAGGCGGCGGGCAAAAGCGTACCGGCGGTTCGGTGTAGTATTGCGTAATGTACACGCGGCGAGGGCCGTAGTAGCTATAGCAGCGGTCGTCGTTGTCGAAATAGACCACCCGGCGCACCGGGCAACCGTCTTCGATCACATAAACATGGCGGCAATAGGGATGGGCGTCGGCGACCTGGCCGGAAACGCAGAAGCCAATGGTGGCAACACAGGCAAGGAGAAGTTTTTTCATGGGTAGTAGCGGCGGTATGAGCAGCTAATGAATGGACGAGCTTCCTTGTAGATTATTCAAGGACTCGCGGGATTGCAAAAAATTAGCCTAGTAAATGCAGCGTGTGAATTGGCGCGCCGAAGGCATGGGAGTGCGGTGGCACGTAGCCGTTTGCAAACGGCTCGACCGGGTCCGCCCGCTGCACATCGCGTTGTCTCCCCTCGGCGAAACCTCTGGCCATTGCCCAACCCCGAGTGCGAGGCGCCTTGACTCAGTTTACCCTTCCGTCCAAGGCGGGGAACCAAAGTTTCCCAACTATACAATGCATCACCCGGCCAAAGAAAGCTTCGACCGGGTGATACAATACCTACTAACCTACCTACGGACAGGTGCAACTTGGAACAGTCGTACCCTGGAAACTGAATGAAGCGTTACCAACAATAAGTAACCACTTCATCCATACATCGGTTCGACTCATTTTAATGGTTCTATAGCTTGACTGGCATTTGCGTGAAGACCCCTTTCACTTCACCTCTGTCACCGGCACCGCCTCCAACCCGCGACGCTTCAACAACGGCCCCACATCCGGGTCGCCACCCGTGAAATGCCGGAACAACCCCAGGGCGTCCTCGCTGCCGCCCCGGGACAACAGCATCTGGCGGAACCGGTCGCCGTTCTCCCGCTTCAAACCACCGTGCGCCTTGATCCAATCCACGGTATCCGCGTCCAGCACCTCGCTCCACAAATACGAATAGTACCCCGCCGAGTACCCGCCCGAAAACGCGTGCGAGAAGTACGTGCTCCGGTAGCGCGGCGGCACTTCCGCCACCGCCACCCCGGCTTTTTGCAGCGCCGACGCCTCGAAACCCAAGACGTCCGTCGGCACCTCCTCCGGCTTCAACTGGTGCCACGCCTGGTCCAACAGAGTCGCCGCCAAGTACTCCGTGGTCCGGTAACCCTGGTTGAATTTGTTCGCGGCCAGCATCTTGTCCAGCAAGGCGCGCGGGATCGTCTCGCCCGTCTGGTAATGCTTGGCGTAACTCTCCACCACCTCCGGCCACACGGCCCACATCTCGTTCACCTGCGAGGGATACTCCACGAAATCGCGCGGCACGCTCGTCCCGCTGAAACGCGGGTATTTCACGTGCGAAAACATCCCGTGCAACGCGTGCCCAAACTCATGAAACATCGTCCGCACCTCGTCCGCCGTCAGCAGCGTCGGCTCGCCGGCGGGCGGCTTCGGGATGTTGAGATGGTTCGCCACCACCGGCTTCGTCCCCAGCAGGAACGATTGCGTCACGTACTCGTTCATCCACGCGCCGCCGCTCTTCGACGGACGCGCGTAGTAATCCCCCAGGAACAACGCCAGCGGCGACCCGTCCGCGTCGAACACCTCGAACACCCGCACGTCCGGCTGGTACACCGGCAGATCGTGCCGCTCCTTGAAGGTCAACCCGTACAAACGGTGCGCCGCGAAGAAGACGCCGTCCATCAGCACGTGGTTCAACTCGAAATACGGACGCAGTTGCGACTCGTCAAAGTCGTAGCGGGCCTTCCGCACCTTTTCCGAGTAGAAATCCCAATCCCACGCCGCCACCGGGAACTTCCCGCCCTCCTCATCGACGATCTTCTGCATGTCGGCGGCTTCCCGGTGCGCGTTGGCCACGGCGGGCGGGGCGAGGTCGGCCAGCAGTTTGTTGACCGTCGCGACGTTGCCGATGGTCTGGTCCTCCAACTGGTACGCGGCGTGGTTGGGGTAACCCAGCAGCACCGCCCGTTCGGCCCGCAGACGCGCGATGCGCGACACCACCGCCTTGTTGTCGAACTCGCCCCCGTGACTGTTCCGGTTAAGCGACGTTTCGAGCAGACGCTCGCGCAACGCCCGGTTTTCCAGCGAGGTCAGCGCGGGCTGGCCGCTCGTGTTCTGCAAACGAATGACAAACTTGCCGTCCTTATTGTCCGCCTTCGCGGCGGCTTCGGTCGCGGCGATTTCGTTGGCGGGCATCCCGGCGAGTTCCTGGCGGTCATCGACCACGAGGGACGACGCGTTTTTCTCCTTGAGCACGTTCTGGAGGAAGGTGGTCTGCAACGCCGCGAGTTCCGAGTTCAACGCGCGGACCTTGGTCTTGTCCGCGTCGGAGAGTTTCGCGCCGCCGCGCGTGAAATCCTTTTCGTAACGTTCGAGCAGGTACTTGGACTCGGGGTCCAAACCGAGAGTTTCCCGCTGGTCGTAGAGCGACTGGAGTCGCGCGAAGAGAGCCGGGTTGAGGCGGATGGCGTCGGCGTGCGCGGCGAGTTTGGGGGACATCGCGCTCTCGATTTTCTGGATGGCGGGGTTGGTGTTCGCACCCGCGAGGTTGGAGAAGAGGAGTTCGACGCGTGTCAGGAACTGGCCGGCGCGTTCCATCGCGACGACGGTGTTGTCGAAGGTGGGGGGCGCGGGGTTGGCGGCGATGGCCTCGATTTCCTTAAGGTGCTCGGCCATGGCCTGTTCGTAGGCGGGTTCGAAGTCGGCGTCCTTGATCTTGTCGAAAGGCGGCAAGTGGTACGGCAGGGTGCTTTCGGTGAGCAGGGGATTGTCGGAAGGGGCGGGCGCGGGCTGGTCCGTGGCGGCGAAAGCGAGAGAGGTCATGAGAAGGAAGGGCACGGCGGCGAAGGACGGCGGCAGCTTTGGCATGATACAGATACGCGGGCGGGGTGGGTTTTTAGTGTGTGCGTGTCAGGGGAAAATGACGAATGAGCAAAAGCGGAAGATTTGCTCTCGGAGTGGTAAAGCTTCCCACCTCCGAGTGGGATGTATTCCCGCCTACTGGACATGTTTATCCTGAACACCTAAGTTACATTGATGACGTTGATTCTTCCCGACGATCCCGCGCTTGTCCAGTTCCCGGAGAGCAAGCTGCGGCTGGACCTTGCCTGCGGGCTGTTCGCGGCGGGCAGTGTGTCGCGCGCCGTCGCGGCCCGCCTCGCCAGCCTGGAGAGCGAAGCCTTTGACGAGGCGCTTTTCGCGCGCGGCATTCCGTCCTTCACCGCGGATATGCTAGAGCAGGACCTCGCGGCCATCCGGGAACGTGCCGGGGAGTGATCGTCGTTACCGACACGTCCGTGGTCCTCAACCTCGCCTTCCTGCGGCAGGAGGGTTTGTTGCCACGTTTGTACGCCGTCATCCTCGCACCTCCCACCGTGCGGGAAGAGTTTGTGCGTTTAGCCGGGTCGGACCAGCGCTTTCGCGGGTTGCGGTTCCCCGCCTTCATCGGGCTGGCCGCCGCGCGTGTTGTCCATCCCGCCCTGCGGGAGGATCGTTCGCTTGATCCCGGGGAGGTCGCCGCCATGAGCTTGGCGCTCGAACGTGGCATTCGCGATGTCCTCATGGACGAGCGCGCCGGGCGCGCCGCCGCCCTGGCACTTGGACTGCGCCCATCCGGACTGCTCGGCGTCCTGGTGCAAGCGAAACAGAACGGCTGGATTCCGCGTGTTTCCCCGTTGATCGACGCGCTTGAAAACGGTGCGCGCTTCCGTGTGAGCGCCGATTTGCGCGAACGCATCCTACGCCTCGCCGACGAGACTTTTTGAACCAGGTTTCTCGTTGTCCAGGCTCGAACAAGTGAAATCCCCTACTTCCAAACTCACCGCCTTTTCTTCCTCTGTGTTCTCTGTGCCTCTGTGGTGAACCCTCTGGATTTTCACACCAGCCGCGCCAGGTTCGGCGGCAGCGGGGAGGTAAACTCCATGGTCTGACCCGTGCCGGGATGCTTGAAACCCAGAAAACTCGAGTGCAACCCCAGGCGCTTAGCCGGATCGGTCTTCGCTCCGTACTTTTTATCCCCGATCACCGGACAACCCGCATCCGCCAAATGCACCCGGATCTGGTGGCGGCGACCGGTCTCCAGCGTCAACTCCACCAAGCTCCGGCCCGGACGCCGCGCGACCTCCCGGTAATGTGTCACGGCGTGGCGCGTCGTTTCGCTAGCCGGCGCGCTGTGGACGCGGAAGGGGTTCGTCTCGTCCAGGTCGCTCTCGAACGTCCCCTTTGGTACTTTGAGCCGCCCCTCGATCACCGCGTCGTAACGTTTCACGCACGCGTCCCAGGTTCCCTGGAGGGTGTCCTTCGCCTCGGGCGTCTTCGCGAACACCATCAACCCGCTGGTTTCGCGGTCCAAACGGTGGACGATCCAGACCCGCTCCTTGCTGTTCGGACGGCTGTGGCGGACGTAATCCGTCAGTTGAAAGTACGCCGTTTTCTCGTCCTCCGCCTCGCTGGCGATACTCAGGAGTCCCGAGGGTTTATCGATGACGATGAGGGTCGCGTCCTCAAAGTACACGCGCATCCCCGAGGCCAGCACGTCGCGCGGGGCGGCGAAACGGTCGGCGCGCACCGTCACGACGTCGCCGGGCTTCAGGCCATGGTCGAACTGGGTGACGGCCCGTCCGTTGACCATGATCGCCTGGTGTTGCAGCCACTGGCGGACCTGCGACTTCTTGGTTTCCGGCAGCGCCGCGAACAAAAAAGCGAGCAGCGCGGCGGGTTCGGTGACGTGGAGGGGCGGTGGCATGTCGGCCCACTATAACGAACTTCCCGTCCGGGGAAACGCGGATCACGACGCCGCCTTGCGCGCCACGTACACCGTGCTGGCGGAATCGCGTTCGAGCAGCGGGTTGGGGAATTGGACCACCTCCGCGCGCGCCGAGGCGAACACGGTTGCCAGCGTCCGCAGCAGGGCGGCGTCGGGTGGGTCGTCGGACCACAGGGCGAAAACTCCGCCCGGGCGCAGCCGCGACGCGAGGGCGCGCAGGCCGTCCGGCTGGTAAAACGCGGCGTGCCGGGGGTGCAGCAGGTTCCGCGGGGAATGGTCGATGTCCAGCAAGACGGCGTCGAAGAGCCGTCCGGGTTGGGCGGGATCGAAGCCGGTGGAAGCGGCGCCGGCCATGTCGAAGAAGTCGCCCGCGACGAGGCGGCAGCGGGGATCGCCCGTGAGTCGCGCGCCGAGGGGAACCAAGCCGCGTTCGTGCCAGCCGATGACGGCCGTGAGCAGATCGACGACCACGAGCGAACCAACCGCCGGGTGGTCGAGCGCCGCCGCCGCCGTGTAGCCCAGCCCCAGGCCGCCGACGACCACATCCAGCGGGTCCTGGTGGGCGGGGGTTGCCAGTTCGGCCAAGCCGAGGTTCGCGAGGGCTTCCTCGACGTGGTGGAACAGGCTCGACATCAGAAAGGACTCGCCGAGTTTTACCTCGAAGACCTCCAGATTGTCCAGCGACACGATGAGCCTTCGGCGCAAGGTCAGCGGGCCGAGGGGTGATTGTTGGTGGTCCAACTCTTCGAAGAGACGGCTCATGCGCGGATTGACTTGCGGGTGGGTTCCATGGCTCAATGGGACACGGGACGCACGCCGACCGCAACCTTTCCCCTTCCCTATTCCGAATGAAAAACACGACCGCGACGCCGACGCCTCCTTACCACGCCGAGATGGATTCTCCCTTGGGCACGCTGACCTTGCGAGGCACGGAGCGTGGATTGACGGGCGTCTTCATGGCGGAGCACCGCGGCGGACCGGCGGTTGGTGAGGGGGAAGACGGGCGGCGGGAGGAAGGTCTTCTTGAACACGCGCGCCGGCAATTGACGGAGTACTTCACCGGAGACCGCCGCGTTTTCGATCTGGAGATCGACGGCGGCGCGGTGGGCGGGACGGATTTCCAACGGCGAGTCTGGGCGGCGTTAGGGGAGATCGCGTACGGGGAAACGGTGAGTTACGGCGAACTCGCGCGCCGGATTGGACAACCGGCGGCGGTGCGCGCGGTGGGACTGGCGAACGGGCGGAACCCGTTGTCCATCGTGGTGCCCTGCCACCGGGTGATCGGTGCCGGGGGCGCGCTGACGGGTTACGGGGGCGGCATGGAACGCAAAAGGTGGCTGTTGGATTTGGAGTCACGGGTGGGTCCGAGCACGGGCGCGTCGGGGCAGCGGGAGTTGGGGTTGGTTGTCGGAGGTAGTGCCGGCGGACTCGTCTAACTGCCGGGGCTCAGCCCCGGGAGCGCGGGTCTCCGACCCGCAACAGGGCGGTAGCCCTTGGGCAGACCAGACCGGACCAGAGGCGGGTCGGAGACCCGCGCTCCCGGGGCTGACCAGATGCGGGCGGGACTTCCGCACTCCCGAGGCTCCGGGATCTCGTCCAATCATCCACCACCAAACTACCTATTGCTTTCCCAATGGACCACACCCATTCTCCTGTTGGTAACCCAACTTAAAACCCACAACCCATGAAACCCAAGAAAGACGTCCAACCAGGCACGCTGGCCCTGATGGTCCTGCAAACCCTCGGCGTCCTGGGACCGCTGCACGGGTACGGCGTCGCCCGGCGCATCGAGCAGATCAGCGGCGACCTGCTTTCCGTCAACCAGGGCACGCTCTATCCCGTCCTGCTGCGGCTGGAACAGGAGGGCGCCATTGCCTCGGAGTGGGGTCCTTCGGAAAACAACCGCCGGGCGCGCTTCTACCGGCTGACGCGCGCCGGGCCAAACCTTGCTGAAAGCCGAGAAGCGCGACTGGGAGCAAACCGCCGCGATCATCGCCCGCTTTCTTCGCCGTCGAACGCGGAGGACCTGGCATGAGCGCGCTGCATCGGTTCCTCACTCGCCTGCGTCAACTTCACAACCCAACAGCACGACAACGAACGGCTTAAGAGAAGAGATCGAATCCCACCTCGCCGCCCAGACCGACGAGAACATCCGCGCCGGCCTGACTCCCGCGGAAGCCGCGCCGCCAGGCCCGCCTGAAGTTCGGCGCGGTGGAGGCGGTGCGCGCGGACTACCACGCGGAGGCAAGCCTGCCGCTCCTGGAGGATCTGCTGCGCGATGCTCGTTATGCGCTGCGCGTGCTTTGGAAGTCGCCCGCGTTCACGCTGCCGCCGTCCTCACGTCTGATGCTGGGGATCGGCGTGAACGTCGTCGTCTTCGGAGTGGTCAATGCGGTCCTGCTGCACCCGCTGGATGTGAGCGATCCGCCGAGTCTCTACCAGCTTCGCCATCAAGCAGTGGGCGAGCGGCACGCTCTGACCACCTCGTACCCGGCGTTCGAAGATTTTCGGCGAGCGCAACACCACCTTCAGCGGCATCGCCGGCTTCTATGGATACTCCGAGCGCGAGACTGACTTGGCAACGCCGCGTTAGGAGCGTCTCCGGCTATCGAGGTCACCGGCAACTATTTCGATCTGCTGGGAGTCCAGCCGCAGGTGGGCCGGCTCTTCCACGCGGCGGATGAGCATGGCCCCAACTCGGCGCCCTACGTGGTGTTGAGCGACGGTCTCTGGCGGAGCGCGTTCAATGCCGATCCCGGCGTGGTCGGGACGACAGTGCAGCTCAACAAGGCACCCGTTCACCGTCATTGGCGTGGCCCCGGCGCAGTTCCACGGCACGGAGCAGTTGATCTGGCCGGACTACTGGATTCCCATGGTGAACTGACGCGCAGGTGGAGGATCGGACTACCTGCGCGAACCGGGCGTCCGTCGCGGTGACGGTGCTTGGCCGGCTGAAGCCGGGCGTGACGCCCCAGCAGGCGACGGAGAATCTGAACGCGATTGCGGCTCCAATTGGCGAAGGAGTATCCGGCGACCGACAACGGACAGCCGCTGCGGCTGATCCATCCGGGACTCTACGGCGACAACGGCGACGTCATTCGCGGGTTTCTTTACAGCGTGACGGCGCTGGCGCTGCTGGTGCTGGCGGCGGCGTGCGCCAACCTGGCGAGCCTGTTTGCGGCGCGCGCGGCGGACCGCAGCCGGGAACTGGCGCTCCGTGCGGCCCTGGGCGCGAGCCGGTGGCGGCTGGTGCGGCAACTCCTGACCGAGGCGCTGATGGTGTCGCTGATGGGCGGCGCGGCGGGGCTTGATGGCCGGCGAGCCTGCTGCTGGGCGCGCTGAACCGGTGGCAACCGCCCTGCGGCCATCTGGCGGTCGGCGTGGATGCACGGGTGTACCTGGCCGCCCTGGTCTTGACGCTGGCGAGCGCGCTGTTGTTTGGGATGGTCCCGGCCCGGCAGGTGTGGCAGAGCAGCCCGCTGCAGGCGATGAAGAGCGGCCCGGTGGATCGCGACGCCGCTGCGCCGGTTTGCTCTGCGCGACCTGTTGCTGGGCGCGCAAATCGCCATCTGCACGCTGCTGGTCACGGCCTCGCTGGTCGCCGTGCGCGGCATGGCGCGCGCTGCTGCGCACCCCGCTGGGTTTCCAGCCCGCAGGGCGCGCTGCTGGCCGAGGTGGACCTGAGCGAAGTGGACGGCGGCGACGTGGCGCTGGCAGAAAAGCAGGCGATGCTCGAGGCGGTGCGGAGCGTTCCCGGGTGTGACGGCGGCGGAGCGGTGAGCCGGACGCCTTTGACCGGCGGGCTGCGCGGCGTGCCGATTTTCCCACCGGGGACGACGGAGTTCACGCTGAACAACGCCGTGCTGGCGCCGTACGTGTTTACGATGTCGCCGGGCTACCTGGAGGCTGCCGGCACCCGGCTGCTGAGCGGGCGGGACGTCTCGTGGCATGACACCGCCGCAGACACCGTTTGTGGCGGTCGTGAACGAGACTTTCGCGCGGAAGATGTGGGGCGAGACGCCAGCCCTCGGACAACATTTTATCGTGTCGGGCCACCTGACGGAGGTGGTGGGCGTGGCGGAGGACGGCAAGTATCACGATCTGCAGGAGCCGCCCCAGCCGGTGGTGTATTTGCCATTGTCGCAAAACGAGCGGGCGAATACCGATCTTCGTGGCGCGATCGCGGCGGATCGCCGAACGAACTCGCCCCGGCGATCGAACGCACCCTGAGCACGGTGGAGCCGAATGCGCCCATCACGTGCAGAGCTGGTCCGATGCGCTGGCGGACGCGCTGTTCCCGGCCGCGCGCGGCGACCGTCGCGTTCGGCGTGCATGGGCCTGCTGGCGGCCATGCTGGCGGTGACGGGCATCTTCGGCATGGCGGCCTACAGCGTGAGCCGGCGGATGAAGGAACTGGGCATCCGGGTAGCGTTAGGCGCGCGCGCAAGGCGCGGGTGCTACGAGCGGCCGTGGGGCGGCCGCTGGCTGCTGCTCGGGCTGGGCTCACTGGCGGGGTTGTGGCTAGGCGTTTTCGCGAGCCGGTTGCTGGGGCAGATCGTGTATCAGGCGAATCCGCGGGATCCCGTGGTCATGGGCGGCGCGGTACTGACGATGGCGTTGCTGGGCGTCGCGGCATCCGCCCTTCCTGCGCTGCGGGCGCTCGCCGTTGATCCGTCCAAACTCATGCGGGAAGATTGAGGCGGCTTGGTTCTGCTCCGCCCGCCGCGCAGCGGCTTTGGAGTGCGCCGCGACACGCCGCCGCTTTGTTTTCAGCGACATGTCGCGTCGTATCTATTCCGGCGAAGCCGACTGGATGTAGAAAGGCGACGGCTCATCGGTCCGCAAGCCAATGTTATGATCTTGGCACGTGGATTTGTCTTGACCATCCGAGCGCAATCACGTTAATTACTCGTGATCAGAAATTTATAAAAACATGGATTCACCGCTTCTCCAGTCAGCTTTCTCAACCTCTCAGCTTCGGATTGTATCCCCGGCCTTTCTGCTCTTCGTCCTCACCCTGCTGGCGACCGGCGCGAGCGCGGAAACCACCTCCAATTCCGGGGCAAACTTTATCCCGTTGTCCACCTCCGCGTCGTTCACGTACACGATCACCACCCCGGGCACCTGGTACCTCAAACAGGATTACACAGTCAATTTGGCTAGCGGCGTCTTCATTACAGTTGCCGTGTCGAATGTGACTATCGATTTCAACGGCCACACGGTCACAAACACTAACGGCACTGGCACAGGCGCGCTTGCTGTCTACAGCTCTGACGTGGCGAACATTACTATTCGAAACGGTAACATTAACGGGTTTTTCTATGGAGTGTTCCTGAACTCGAGCGTATTCAACAATGCGGCGACTGCTGCCAGCTACGGTCAATTGGTCGAGGACATGTGTTTCACCAAATGCACCTATTGTGGAGTACTGACTTACGGGGTCAGTAACCGTATCCACCGTTGCCGCAGTGTCTTGGTGGGTAATCCAAGCACGAACGGCTTGGCGTTTGGCTTCAACACTTGGGGCCTCTATAATACCATTGAGGATTGCGATGTGATGGGCTGCTTAAGCACGGGTACCACCTATGGCGTCATTGTCGGCCTTGTGAACAGTTCGGGCTACTCTTTTGCCGTAAACAACCGTGTTTCCGGTGTGATGAACGGCGTGTGGCTTGAAAGAGCAGAGCGACAAATATCGGGATACGTTGACGGCGGCGGTCACCAATGCGTACACGAGCAATCAGACGTTGATCCCCTCCCAGGACGCGGGCGGCAATCATTAACGGCTCTCAATGTTGCCCCAGATAAACCTCCCGCCAAAAGCAGGCCGGGCATAGCGCTTTCAGTCCCCAGTGGAATGGCATCGGCTGCGACCCTCTTAGACTTTGCCCTGTTTTCTTATGACTCTATTCTTCTTGCGGCGAACTGACGCGGCGTGCCGGAGGATTGCCCTCTTTTTGGTCGCCGGAACGATGCTGGGATTGGGCGCGCGTTCGCCGATGAGTGCGCAGACGCTGACCGACTCCGGTGCTACGTTGCTGACTCCAGGCACTGGGACGCTCACAATCAACACTCCCGGCACCTACTGGCTCACCTCCGACATGGTGGTCGGCGGCACCGGTACGAACGCCATCGTCATCACGGCCGGCAACGTCACCCTGGACCTCAAGGGACACACGGTTTTATCAGCCTCGGCTCCGAATAGTTCGAACGTCAGCGCGTGTGGCGTTTACGCCAACAACTGCGCCAACCTGACGGTACGCAACGGTACCATCAAAGGTTTTCTCTGTGGCGTCCGCATCGACGCTTTGACCGGCGGCCAGGAAAGTTATGATGGCAGCGCGTCCTTCGGCCACCTGCTGGAGAATCTAAGCGTCAGCAACAGTGGCGCGATCGGAATCTGGTTGGTTGGCGGCAGCAATATCGTCCGTGATTGCTTGATCACGGCCACGGGTGGCACGGTCGTGCCAGGCTACACCAACAGTTATGGCATCTACTCCGCGGGTCCGCACGACCGCGTGATTAATTGCACGGTACGCGATGTGTTTGGCAACGTCGCCGGCAGTTCAGCGGGGTATGGCATTTACTTCCATCCCAACACGATCGGCACCTTCGCCCTGCAGAACCGGGTAAACGGCATGGATTACGGCGTTTATTTTGATACTGGTGCCATGGGCAAGTATGCAAAAGATTTGGCCGATGCCTCGGTGCCTCACCCATACAACGGCGGCACCGATGCGGGTGGCAACCTGCCCGCTATGGTCACCAGCGCCTTGGTGGCGAGCAACCAACTCAACCTTCCGTTCAGTTACCAGATCACCGCAAGCCTCTCACCAACAAGTTTCAGCGCAACCGGCTTGCCACCAGGATTGAACGTCAACGCGCAGACGGGACTGATCAGTGGCACGCCAACTCAGATCGGTTCGTTTGCGGTCACTTTAAGCGCTATAAGCGCGGGGGGCACCGGTTCCGCAACCCTCAGCCTCACAATTACCCCGCCACCGCCACCCGCAATCAGTAGTGCCACAACTGTGGCCAGCCAGGTGAACACCGCCTTCAGCTACCAAATAACCGCCAGCAACTCGCCCGCGAGTTACGGTGCCAGCGGTTTGCCAACCGGCCTGAGCGTCAACACCGCCACGGGCGTTATCAGCGGCACCTCGCAGAGCGCCGGCAGCTACAGTGTTTCCTTAACCGCAACGAACGCGGGGGGCACCGGGTCCGCCACCCTCACCTTGGTGATCACAACCAACCCTCCCACCACTTTTAGCTTCACCTTGGCTTCGGGCAGTTACACAAGCGCGGGTGTATATGACTCCACCAATCGACTCGTGCGGACATTATGGCGAAGAGTTCGATACCTGTCCGGTAATCACTTGGTAGTTTGGGATAGCCTGGATGATAATAATGTGGCGGCACCGGCGGGCAGCTACAACTTCAAGTTGCTGACACACAACGTCTCCTACGCCTGGGATGGCGTGATCGGGAACAATAGTTTGTCGTTCAATGGTACGATCAACAGAAACTGCACACCGGATAATGTGCTTGGCCTGGCGTACGACGGCGGCTCGCACATCTACGAGGCGTTCGGTTACAACGAGGGCCGGTACGATATTATGCGCTTTGGCACAGCCAATCCTTTGGTACCCCAGAACATCGTTCGCAATACCCTCTACACCAATTTTGCCTTTGTGGCGACCGATGGACTTCGGTTGTACGTGGCAGACGTGGGAATACCAGGTGATCAAGGAGGTGCCGACCCCACACTTTCCAATCATAACACCACGTTTGTAACAGCGTACCAAATTGATGAAACCGGCTATGCTGCTACTGGAGCGTTTACGCCGTACATGTTCACAAATGCGTCGGCGCAGCAGTCGTTAATGTTCGAGGTGAAAACTGATCAGCACCCTGCGCTTGTATTCCCAAACTGCCTTGATGTGGACTCGCATACCGGTCCCAACCCCCAACCATTGAAGCGTGCGACCGGCATGGCCGTGCAAACGGCAGGCAACAACATTCTCGCCGTCTCACATGGCGATTCGGCCCAAACCGGTTCGGTCGCCGGACAATCCGTAACAAACTTGGTGGCGGGACAGGACAAGATCTCTTTGTTCGACAAAATCACGGGGCAACCGCTGGGATCCATCGCGGTCCTCAACCCGCAAAACATTGCCTTCGCGCCGAACGGGGATCTCTGGATTACGACCGGGACCACGATGGCAAAGCAAGGGCCGACGCTCGCGAAGGTGTCGGCCGCGAGCTTCAGCGGTTTGTCTGCGGGAAGTTCTTTGTCGCCTCAAATTGTTGTTTCCGCGGCCAGCAAAGTACTAACTCAGCCCCTTGGAATCTCGATCGCGTCCGCAGGCAGCGTCGTGCTTGTCGCTGACGGAGGGTCGAATCAGCAGGTCCTTGCATTCGACGCGAACGGGAATGGAAGTCCGTCCTGGTCTTACGGTCAGAATGGAGGCTACAGCCAAACAAACGGCTCCCTGGTGACAGACGACAAGTTTCGGTTTGGAGATGGCGTTGGCATAGCCGCCCTGTCCGACAGCTCTTTTTGGGTGGGCGACGGTGGTTGCGCGCACGGTGGCACAAACCGTTTGCTGCATATTCCCCCTGGTCGGTCCACGACGGCGCTTGAACAGATCGCGTACACCTCTTCAGGCTTCACAACGGCCACTTTAGCATCAGATCCTACGCGCGTTTTCTGGAACTTCCTGGAATATCATGTCGACTACTCCCAATCGCTGAAGCCAGGCAACCCTGGCACCAACGGTAGTTGGAAGCTGATTCGCAATTGGATAGCTGGCTACGACGTCAAGACATTTGCCGGTGGGCCGCACACTTTGGTGACATTAGGCGGCCATGTCTATGGTTTATTGCAGATACCGAACTACCCTAACGACCCAGTCGCAAGATTTCAATTGGTTGAGTTTACCGCGGGTGGGTTGATGCGCCCGACGCCGAGTATATTTACCTCCGGTTATAGCAACCAGAATGTCAACGCATACAGTCTCTTTGACACGGGGGACAGCGTGTCTGGAACCATGTTGAGGTACGTTGATTCAAGCGTTGATTCAAGTCAACGATTGTGGGGGCAAACTTTTATGGGGCTTGATGGCTCCCTCAACCCGCAATGGGGATCCCCGACTCTGCTAGCCTCCTTCCCCACCTCCGATCCAACTAATCCCCAGGATGGTGCCGGTTACCCGGGGCCGGCGGGGTGGCAAGTTCCACAAGCGGATAGCAGCGACTTCATTGTGTTCGACCAGTCTAAAAGCCAAGGGATGCATCTGGGCGGCATCGCCCCCGGTGGCACCTTCTTCCGCTGGAAAGCCAGTCCTCCTGTGGCGACTGATGTTCCATTGGATGGTCTCGGATCGTTCGACACGGGTGATGGCATTAAATATTGCGCCAACCGCGTGATGACCAGCGGGCACAACATTCTCTTTGGATTCCAAGGCGAATTTTGGAACAATTCTGAAGCCTGCCAGACCATGCACTTCGATGATGACGGCTTGTTTGTGGGGCAATTTGGCACGTCGGGCAACATGTGGTCACCTTTGGGAGCTGCGGTTCCTGGCATCGCGGGCAATGCCTCTTGTCCGTCCATCATCAAAAACGGCTTTGACACCTACCTCTACTCGAACGACGAATCCGCGCATGGTGGAATCCATCGCTGGCATTTGCTTGGCCTGGACGGCGTCAACAAGTCTTCCACCAACTTCGCCAGCGGGGCTCCCGGCGCTGTAACCGTCAGCCAGCCGGGACCGGTCACTCCGAGTCCGGCCCCGTCCGACGTTAAAGCAACATCGTCCACCGGCTCCGTGACTCTGAATTGGAGCCCTGTGGCGAACGCCTCGTCCTATAATGTCCGGTGGATCAAGAGTAACGGTTTGACTTGGCCGACCGGGAAAGGCGGGCCGTACGCCAATTCGATCAATGGAGTCACCACGACCACCTGTCAGGTCGCGAACCTGACAAACGATCAGCAATACCTCTTTGTTGTGACCACTGTTGACGCCAGTGGAAAAGAGGGGCCACCCTCGTCGGAAGTGTGTTCAATGCCAGTCGACGTAAGTGTTCCGGTGCATCTTCTGGGCGTCTTGGAAACGGTCTCGTCGGTCGGCGACGACTATATGGCGTTTGATTCGTCCGCGATAGACCGCGGAGCGTTCAGCGTCCAACTCCACTCGATGTTTAGCACATTGGGAACATTATACTCCACGAATTTTGGGAGCAGAGGCTTCTCTTTCTTCGACTATAACAACCAGAATCCGAACACCCCTTACTCCAAGTTGCCATCCGGTTACACCATAAGCCAAGGCAATGGGTGGGGTTACACGGTCGTATCGGGTCCACAAGGTAGCACGCTGGCAAGTTATTTGAACGCCGGCTATAAAGCTATTGAAACGAACTACACCTTCAAAAGCTGCCTAATCGCGGGGTCCACCGGCAACACAATTTCAATCGCTGTTCCCGACGCGGCCTGGCATTGCCTGACGCTGGTGTCTCCGGCTGTTCTCACCACAACCCGGACGTATAGGATAAACTTGTCGCCTGCCGCAGGCCAGGGCGGCGCCAACTCAGCGGGCGTGACGTACACGGTCGATGAAACCACCTTCAATGCTCCCAAGGGCTACGATCGGTGCGTGCAATTTGCGTTTAAGGGAAGCGTGACCTTAACGATGACGGACATCTATCCCCCCGATCCTGGGGGCGGTAAAAATAGCAAAGACGGCTCTGCTACCCTGTCCGCCATCTTCATTGATGATTACCCAGCTCAGTGAGACATTGCTCTGTTGGAGAAATCGTCCTAGCTTGATTCCTAAGACCAAGCTGGAATTAATAGCCTAACAAATATTACCGACGACAATTCATGTTTTAGAACAAAACATTCATTTTGTGAAGAGTCACGATACGGCGCTTACCTTTAAAACAAACCCGTTCGATCTAGGAAATCCCAAGCTTCCCACCCATCGAACTCATGGCGTCCAGTAAATTCCAGAAATTGAAACTGGTCACCGCCCCCAAGTTTCTCGTACGCCCGCGCGGCCTCGGGTGCCGCGTGCCGTGCCCCCTCCACCGGGAATAATTTGACGAGGCCGGCCTGGTTTTCCAACGTGGTCCGGCGGGTCCCGGGCATCAGCCGCGCGCGGTGTACCACCCAGCCGGGCAGGTTGTCCACCGGGGTGAACTCCCGCCGCCAGCGCCGGAGTTGGTCCTGCCGCGCATCGCGCATCACCGCGCCCAGCACGTCGAGCTTGACCATCACCGCCTCGAACGCCCCGCTGCCGGCGACCCGGATCTCGGGCGGGTTCGCGTCAAATTCCATCTGCCGCGAAAGCGAGGCGCTCAGAGCGTGCCCCGTCCACATCAAAATCCGGAGCACGAGCCGGGAGAACCTGACGCCGAGTTGCGCGCAGCCGACCATCAACCCGGTCCAGAGATCATTGCACGCGCCGCTCAACCCTTCGAGAAAGGCGTCCCATTCGTCGCGTCGGTGGATCACCCGCTCAAACCAGTGGTTGACGCGACGGATGAGCAGGCTCAGACGCATCCCGGCGCTCTGGCGAAAGTGCCCGAACTCGTGGGCCACGACCCCGGCGAGTTCGCGCTGGGTCAATCCCGAGGATCAGCGCGAGCCGGTTCCCAAAGAATCCGGCCCAGCCGCGCTCCAGGCTGGCCGAGGCGTTCAGGTCGCAGGAAAGCTCGATCCGGCGCAAGGCCGGCGCGCCCACGATCCGGCAAACTTCCGTAACCAGTGCGTGGGGCCGCGTTGGTTTGCCCCGCCGCGCGAAGAGCGGCTTGACCATCACGGCGAACACCGCGCCGCCGACGAGCAACGGGGTGCAGGAGCAGACCACCTTCAGGCCGA
Organism: uncultured bacterium; assembly: GCA_963795895.1. Taxonomy (GTDB): domain Bacteria; phylum Verrucomicrobiota; class Verrucomicrobiia; order Chthoniobacterales; family SZAS-18; genus CAWCJJ01. The sequence goes on along the minus strand of CAWCJJ010000022.1, from coordinate 35,148 downwards.
CCGCGTACCGGTTCATCCCGACCGGCCAAGCCCAGACGGCGGCAAAGCAGCGCGTGGCGAACAGGTAAACCCCGATCGCGACCAGCGCGGTTAACCCTGGGTAGAGGCAGGGGAGAACCGCCATGCCGACGGCGACCGCCAGCAGGGCGAGCCGGTACCAAACGGTGGGTCGATCGTCAAAGGACGCGGACACCCCGCCATGAAACCCACGTTCCCGGGATGATGTCAATCGCCATTCAGCCGGATTACCGTTGAATAGCGGCACCCTCTGATTCGGGTCACCGCGCAGCGGTTTTGGAGTGCGGCGACATGTCGCCGCTTTCGCACGGCTCCGCCGGGTCCAACCGCGACACGTCGCGTCCTGACAACCCGGCTTGCCGGCTCGATACTGGCGGCTTCGCCGAAGGCTTTAGACGCGACGTGTCGCTGAAAGGCAAAGCGGCGACATGTCGCCGCACTCCAAAACTGCTTCGCAGTGGCGGAACCAGACCTGAGGTGCAACTGATTTCTGGACCAATTTAGGTTTTAGTTTAGAGAGTTGAGCTGAGTTTCGAACTGGGCTGGGGTGAGATAATCGAGGGCGGAGTGTTTGCGGTGCAGATTGTAGTAGCCGTCGATGTAGTCGAAGATCTCCAGGCGGGCATCGGTGGCGTTTTCAAAGCAGCCATCCCGGAGCATTTCGCCCTTGAGGGTGCCGATGAAGGATTCGCTCCAGGCGTTGTCGTAGGGGTTGGCGCGGGCGGACATGCTCTGGCGCATGCCGGCGCCAGCAAGCGCCTGTCGGAAGGCGGCGCTGCCATACTGGCTGCCACGGTCACTGTGAAAGATCGTCTCGCCCGATGGGCGGGTGCTGATGGCCTGGCGCAGAGCGGCCACGACCAGGTCGCCGCGCAGGTGATCGCCCAGGCTCCAGCCGAGGATGCGCCGCGAGCACAGATCGATGACCACCGCCAGATAGAGCCAGCCAGCAGCGGTGGGGATAAAGGTGATGTCGCCAGCCCAGACGCGGTTGGGAGCCGCGGGCAGTGGCCGGCCGGCGAGCAGATTCGGTGAGGGCTGGTCCGCCCGGCCGTCGCTGGTCTTGGGCACGTAGTTTTTGGGTTGGAGCGCATGCAGTCCTCGCGCGGCCATCAGGCGGCGGATTCTTGCGGGAGCACAGATGACACCCCGGTCGGCAAGCTCCGCGCCGATGCGCCGATAGCCGTAGCGGCGGCGGTGGCGTTTGAAGACGGCCTCGATGAGCGGGCCGATCTCGGCATCGGCATCCTGGGTGGGGGTGGGCGCGGCGGCGTGGTAGAAGCTGCTGCGGGGCAGGTCAAGGGCGGCGCACACCGCGCGCACACTGCCGCCGGTTTGGCGGGAGATTTGCGCGATCATCGCGCGAGTGGCGAGAGGGGTCTGGTGCCCAGGATGACGGCGGCCTTTTTTAAAATGTCGTTCTCCAGCTTGAGGTGGGCGATTTCGCGGCGCAGCCGGGGCAGCTCGGCGGCGGCGGAGTCCTCGCCCGCGGCTCGTCGGCCCTCGCCGCCGAGCTGCCCCGGCCGCGGGTTGTGGCCAACCCAGCGGTAGAGCAGGCTGGAGCCGACGCCGAACTCCTGGGCGACTTCGGGGACGGGTTTGCCGATGGCGATCAACTCGACCAGTTGGGCTTTGAATTCGGGAGTGTATCGTTTTCTGGTCACGGTAGTCATTGTCGCTTATTTCCTTATTTTCGTGGTCCAGAATCTTCGCGCACCTCAGACCTACTTGACCTCGTTGAGGCTCCAATTGTACTCCATGATCGAGACACCGGCGTCCCCCGGCACCTGCTCCTTCCGGTATTTGTTCACGACGCCAACCGTTCCGCCCAGAGGCTTAAAATCGTCTTTGTACCAATCAAAAATCTGCGAGACAGCAATCTTTTTGCCTCCGTCCATCACCTTCAACCCATATTCGTTGCCATTCAGATAGCCCTTGGCTCCCTTGTCCAGTTCGGCGTCGAGTTTGGAACCTTCGTACGGCGCCTTCGCCAACGGTGGGCAACTGGCGCTGGCGCAGTTCAAAGCGAAATGCACGCGCGGCTCACCCATGCCGCGGATCACCTCCTTCTCCAACGCGTTCAAACTGGTCTTGTCCCCGCCCACCTGGATATCCTTGCGGGTGAAAAACCCGAACAGCGGCGCCACGTCGCGAACGCTCTTCGTCGGATAAGCGTCGAGCACCTTCTTCAGAACCCACGCATTGTAAGCGTTGATGTAAGTGGCGAGCTTGGCGTTGCGATCCCCGGGAACGGGCGTCTTGGCGATCTGGTTGGTCACCTCGTTTAACGCGGCGACGTCGGCGGCGTCCGCCTTCCAGGCGGCGTAACGCACCCCTTCGGGAGCCACGTACTTCGCGAGCAGGCTGCCGTAAGCCGTTTCCCAGGCGACATCCGCCGCGTGGAGGGTTGTGGTGGAGGTTGCCACCGCCAGGGGCAGCAAGCCGGCAAACGCCAGGAGTCGCGTGGTGTTGAGAAGAGAGAAGTGCTTCATAGGGAAATGCTTTGCGAAGTGTGACCCCCGATGTTTGTTCCATCCGGCAACGGGCGCAAGCAAAATCCCGCCGCTGTTTTTACCAACCAGCGCCGATCCCGCCCCAAGCCGCCTTGACACCGCCGCCGCGCCGGGTTACAAACTCCATCCAAGACCCGTCAGGGTCATTCCATTTCAGCCGTCCGTCTCCCATGCCTACCTCAGAAGTCATCCTCACCGAAAACATCCGCGGCCTCGGCGCCGAGGCGGACATCGTCAAAGTCAAGCGCGGTTACGCCCGCAATTTCCTGCTGCCCACCGGCAAAGCCTACGAGGTGACGCCCGTCACGCTGCGCCGCATCAACCAACTCAAGGCCAAGCGCGCCGAGCGCGAGGCCGGCGAGCGCAACGACGCCGAGGAAATCGCCCGCCGCATCAACAAGATCAACCTGCGCGATGACCCTCGAAACCGGCGCGACCGGCAAGGCGTTCGGCTCGATCACCGTCAAGGATCTCGAAGACGCCCTCAAGAAGGAACTCGGCGACAAGGTGACCATCGAGCGTCACGCCATCCAGCTGGAAAAGCCCATCAAGGAAACCGGCTTGCACGAGGTTCCCGTCAAGCTGCACGCGGACGTCACCGCGACCCTCAAGGTCAACGTGAAATCGGCCCCGAGCAGCCCGCCGCCGAACAGCCGCCCGCGCCCGCCGCGCCCGTCACCGAGAAGAAGAGCGCGAAGGCGGCGGTCGCGGGAAGAAGAAGACGTAAGCCGCCGATGCCAACCGATTCTCAGGCGTTGCCGGGCACTGAGAAACCCCAAGCGAAAACGGGGTCGGCGAACCGGAAAAGTCCGGCGAAAAACGGGAGTTATTCACAGGGTCATTCACCGGATATTCACAGGATCCCTGCCGAACAGCCTGGAGGCTGAGCAGGGCGTCCTGGGTTCCATGCTGATCGCGCCGATGGATGTCATCGGCGAATGCGTCGAGCGCATCAGCGAAAAGGCGTTTTACCTCCCGGCGCACGCGACGATCTACGCCCTGCTGGTCGAGTTCTGGACCGACCAGACAGCCGGCGGATTTCATCATCCTGACGCAGGCTTTGCGTGACCGCGAATTTGCTCGACGCCGTGGGCGGCCCGGCGTTCATCACGCACTTGTTCACCTTCACGCCGACGGCGGCGAACGCGTCGTATTACATCGACATCGTCCGGGAGAAATACGTCCTGCGGCAGATCATCAGCACCTGCACGGATTGCGCCCGGCGCGCCTACGAGGAACAGGGCGAGGTCCCCACGCTGCTCGACGACGTGGAGCGGCGACATCCTCGCCATCGGCCAGGATCGTTTCAAGGACTCGGTTCCGGAGATGAAAGACCAAGTCATGGAAGCCATCGAAACCATCGAAAAGCTCTACGAGCGGCGCGGCGCGCTCACCGGACTGCCCAGCGGCTTCGCCAATCTCGACAAGATGACCAACGGCCTGCACCCGGCCGAAATGATCGTCATCGCCGCCCGCCCGAGCATGGGGAAAACGGCTTTCGCGATGAATATCGCCGAGCACGTGGCGCTGGTGGCGAAGCATCCGGTGGCGATTTTCAGCCTGGAAATGAGCAGCCAGCAACTCGTGCAGCGGCTGCTTTGCTCGCGGGCGCGCGTCAATCTGCAGAAGGTGCGCGACGGTTTCCTGAGCGAGCGCGATTTCCCGAACCTGACGCAGGCCGCGAGCAAGCTGGCCGAGAGCCAGATTTTCATCGACGACACGGCGGGCCTGAGCATCCTGGAACTGCGAGCTAAGGCGCGGCGGTTCAAGCAGATGCACGACATCCAATTGATCGTCATCGACTACTTGCAGTTGCTGCGCTCGACCAGCCGGCGGGCGCAGGACAACCGGCAGTTGGAAATCGCGGAAATCAGTTCCGGGGTGAAAGCGTTGGCGAAGGAACTGAAAATTCCGATCATCGTGCTGGCGCAGCTTAACCGGCAGCCGGAAGCGCGCACCGGCGGCAAACCGCGGTTGAGCGATTTGCGTGAATCCGGGAGCATCGAGCAGGATGCCGATCTGGTGGGACTTGCTGGTGCGCTCGGAGTATTACGCGGAGGACGAGGAAGCGCGCGAGGAAGTGCGGGGCGAGGCGGAGTTGATCATCGCCAAGCAGCGTAATGGCCCGGTCGGCGAGGTGAAGCTGACCTTCTTGAAAGAGTTCACCCGCTTCGAGGACCGGGCGGACACGCCCGCGACGGCGTAGAGGCGCAACAACGCTATTCTGGCTCCGCCCGCCGCGTAGCGGCTTTGGAGTGCGCCGCGACACGTCGCCGCCTTCTGCCTTTCAGGGACATGTCGCGTTGTTCCACGGGATTTCTCCGAAACTCAGATCTTCTCCGTACCGAAGGTGCAGCCTCATAATAGCTTGGGGCAACGCCCCAGGTACACAATAATATTGTATTTAGCGCTGAAGGCGCGATTCAAACGCCGCCTGTTGGACGGGCGTGATGGTTCTCGAAGGCGCGCCCGGATTGAAACGCGCCTTCAGCGCTGGAACCACTACTACCTTGTTCCTGGGGCGTTGCCCCATTGGCGTCAACTACGCAGTTGAGTTTGCCTGAGTATGCCCGTAAGTAGACGGATGGCAAAAGCGTATTCTCTGGATCTGCGCGAGCGGATTTTCGCCGCCTGGCAACGAGGCGAAGGCAGTCAGGCGCAGGTGGCAATCCGCTTCGGGGTGAGTGAGCGGTGCGTGCGCGGGTTGGTGCGACGGCAGCGCGAGAGCGGCAGTGTGGCGGCCAAGGCGCATGGTGGCGGGGCGGTGACACTGGCTACGGCCGAGAAACTGGCCGCTTTGGAAGCGCGGGTCGGCGCGCACAATGATCACACGATTGCCGAGCACCATGCCCATCTGCTGGCTGCCGGCTACCAGCAGAGTGCTTCCACGGTAGGGCGCTGGCTGCTGGGCCTGGGCCTGACACGAAAAAAAAGACCTGCAAGGACGACGAAGCCAGCACCGGGCGAGTCCAGGTCTGCGGGCAGCCTGGCCCGCGCAGGTAGCGGGCGTCGCGCCCGAGGACCTCGTGTTTATGGACGAGAGCGGGGTCAACCGCGCCATGACCAGGGCCTACGCGCGCAGCCGCGTCAACACGCGTGCTTTTGGCAGTGCGCCGCGCAACCGGGGCGACAATGTGAGCATCCTCGGGGCACTTTCTCCACGCGGCCCTTTGCAGCCCATGCGCATCAACGGAGCCACCGATGGCCGCGTGTTCCTGGCCTACCTCAAAGACGTGCTGGTACCGCAACTCTGGCCGGGAGCCGTGGTGGTCATGGACAACCTGGGCGCCCACAAGGTCAAGGGCGTGCGCGAGTTGATCGAGGGGGCCGGCGCCGGGCTGCTCTACCTGCCGCCCTACAGTGCCGACTTCAACCCCATTGAACTGGCTTGGAGCAAGCTTAAAAGCCACCTGCGCAAAGTCGCCGCCCGCACCACCGAAGCCCTGGACCGCGCCATCGCCGGAGGTTTGGCCGCCATCAGCACCCAAGACGCTCACGGGTATTTTGCTCATCGCGGCTACACACGGCAAACTCAACTGCGTAGCGCTCTAAGGGTCTGCTTCTCCAACCCGGAACGGGTTGCGCCCCAAAGCCCGGGGTTGCCCGCTTGGGGGCTACCCTGGGTGATGGTTACCAATGATCCCCAACCCCAACGGGGTTGCGCCCTGAAGTTGGCGTGCCCAACGTCGCCGGAAGACGCAACCCCGTTGGGGTTGAAGACCTTCGCAATGATGGTACCCGGGGTAGCTTGCAACTCGCAACCCCGGGCTCTGGGGCGCAACCCGTTCCGGGTTGAAGAGGGGAAGAGGGAGGGTTGACCCTTAAGTTGACGCCTGCGGGGCGTTGCCCAGGCTGTTATGAGGCTGCACCTTCGGTGCGAAAGGCGACCTATGCTCAGGCTGCACCCTCGATGCGGAGAAAAGCGGCGACGTGTCGCCGCACCCCAAAACTGCTGCCCAGTGGCGGAAAAAGTGCTCAGCTATTGGCCGCGTGCAGGTGGCGGATGTCCCGCGCGGCTTCCGCGTAAACGGCGTCCTCGGCGATGTTCGTCGCGTGGTCACCAATCCGCTCGATGTTGCGCGCGATGAAAATCAAATCCAGGTAGCTCTTGATCTGCTCGGGCTGTCTTCTGCGCGAGCTCGGTCATCTGCTGGTTGATGTCGCTGTTCTGGACGTCGAGTTGCCGGTCGCGCGGCTTGATCGTCATCGCCAGTTCCAAGTCGCCGTCGGTAAACGCGCGCAAGCTGTCCTTGAGCATGGCGGTGACTTCGGTGCGCCATCGCTTCCAGCAGGTGCGTTTCGGCCAGCGAACACCGACTGCGTTGAGCTTGCGCGCCCGGCGGGCGATGCCCGTCGCCTGGTCGGCGACGCGTTCCAGGTTCGCGCTGAGCTTCATCGTCGCGATGATCGCGCGCAAATCGCCCGCCACCGGCTGAAACCGCAGCAGAATTTCGATGCCATCCTTGTCCACCTGCTTCTCCAGGGCGTCGACCTCCTCGTCGTCGGCGATCACCACGTTGCAAAGCTCGCTGTTGCGCTCGAACAAACCGCGGAACGCCCGGGAAAGATTGCGTTCGGTCAGACTTGCCATCATCAACGCGTTGTTGCGCAAAGTGTTGAGCGCCTCGTCGAAGGAACCAAGAATGTGGGCGTGGGCAATGTCGTTGGGCATATGGGAGTAAAGTGGTGTTCCGTGGAATTTACCCCCGTGTCAACCTGGGAACGCTTTTCATTTGTTACAAAAACGTTACATATTCACAGCGGGACAGACTCCCGCGCCGGTGCCATCCTGCGCCTCGTGGACCACACAAGGTTCAAACCCAGTCACCCGAGCATTACTAAAACCCGACCCATGAAAATAACATCCCTGTTAACCTTCGCCGTCACCGGCGCGACGCTGGCCACCGCGCCCCTGGCTTCCGCCGTGGACTTGACCGGCGCCGGCGCGACGTTCCCCCAGCCTTTGTACACCAAATGGTTCTCGGACTACAAAAAGGTGGACCCCTCGGCCAACTTCAACTACGGCGGCGGCGGTTCCGGCGCGGGCCAGAACCAGATGATCGCCGGGACGGTGGACTTCGGCGCCTCGGACGGACCGATGAGCGACGAGAACCTCGCGAAATCCCCCAACAAGATCGTCCACATCCCGACGGTGGCCGGCGCGGTGGCGCTAACCTACAACCTGCCGGGCGTCACCAGTCTGAAGCTGGACGGACCCACCATCGCCGACATCTACCTCGGCAAAGTCACCAAGTGGAACGACCCGGAAATCGCCAAACAGAACGCCGGCGCCAAGCTGCCCGCCACGCCGATCGCCGTCGTGCATCGCGCCGAGGGTTCGGGGACCAGTTACATTTTTACCGATTTCCTCTGCGCGGTGAGTCCCGATTGGAAGGCCAAAACAGGCGGCAAGCCCAACACCACCATCGAATGGCCCGCCGGCGTCGGCGCGAAGGGCAGTGACGGCGTGGCCGGGGTGGTCCAAAAGGCCGCCGGCTCCATCGGTTACGTCGAACTGATCTACGCCCTGCAGAACAAGATGCTGGTCGCCGAGGTTAAGAACGCGGACGGCGTTTACCTCAAGCCCACGCTCGAAGGCGTCACGGCGGCGATGAGCACGGCCACCATCCCGGACGACTTCCGTTTCTCGATGGTGAACGCGCCGGGCAAGGATTCGTACCCCATCTCGGGCGCGACCTGGATGCTGATTTACGAGCAGCAGAAGGATCCCGCCAAGGGCAAGGCCATCACCAGCTTTCTGAAGTGGATGATGACCGAAGGCGAGAAAGAGGCGAAATCCCTGGATTACGCCCCGCTGCCCGACGCGGTGCAGAAACGCGTGCTCGACCGCATCGCGATCTTGAAATAATCGACGGCCAGCCACGGCCCGTCTTCCGTTCAAAAACTCGGCGCGGGGGTTGATCGACCATTCTTTGACGACCTCCGCGCCCTGTTCCGCCTCACGCCCCACTCGCGTTTGACTCCCGCCATGACCACGGCCACCGCAACGTTTACGCCCGGGAATCACGCCACCGCGAGTCAGCGGATGAAGCCGGTCAGCCGGGGAACCGAACTGGCGTTTCGCGGCTTGTGCCTGGTGATGGCCTCGGCGGTCATCGTCCTCGTCATTTTGGTGGGATACCAATTGTGGCAGGGCGCGGGTGGCACGTTCCGCCATTTTGGGTTCAAGTTCTTGACCACCAGCCGATGGGACCCTAACACGAGCAACTTCGGCGCGCTTCCCTTCATTTACGGCACGCTGGTGACTTCCCTGCTGGGCTTGCTGATCGCGACTCCCTTGGCGGTGGCAACCGCGGTGTTCCTCACCGAAATGGCTCCCAATTGGATCCGCCAGCCGCTCGTTTTCCTCATCGAGATGCTCGCCGCCATCCCGAGCGTGATCCTGGGATTGTGGGCGATCTTCATCTTACTGCCCATCCTGAGTGACCATGTCTTTCCGGCCCTGGAAAGCATGCTCGGATTCCTGCCGATCTTCAGCGGGGTTTCGGTCGGCGGCTATTCCGTGTTGGCCGGCGCGCTGATCATCTCCGTCATGGTCCTGCCGATCATCACCAGCGTTTCCCGCGAGATTCTGCGTTCCGTGCCGGATCTCCAGCGGGAAGCCGCCTACGGCTTGGGCGCGACCCGCTGGGAAGTCACCCGCATCGCCGTTCTCTCCTACGCCAAGAAGGGTATTTTCGGCGCGATGATCCTCGGACTCGGTCGCGCGTTGGGTGAAACCATGGCTGTCACGATGGTGATCGGCAATTCCAACCACATTGGTAAATCGCTCTTTGATCCCGGTAACACCTTGGCCAGCGTCATCGCCAGCCAGTTCAGCGAAGCGTCGGACGACACTTACCGCAACGCGCTGATCGCCGTTGGCCTGGTGTTGTTCGGCATCACGCTGATCATCAATCTTTGCGCGCGGCTGCTGTTAAAATTCGGCACGGCCAACACCGGCTCGGTTTGATCGTAAGCGCGTCTTTCCACCTTCTTTATGTCCACCATCGCCATTGCCACTCCCCCGGGTGCCAGCCTGCCGGACGCGCCGGATCGTGGCGCGGCCAAGCCGCTCGCACGGGCCGGGCAAGTCTCGGAAGGTTTGCGGCGGTGGCGCAAATTCAAGAGCGGACTGGTGACAGGAATTTGTTTGATTTGCGCCATTCTGGTAGTGACGCCCTTGGCATTGGTTTTCTCGTACTTGGTGTACAAAGGAATTGGATCGATCAACCTGGACTTTTTCATCCACTTGCCGGTGGGGCACAACGAGCCGGGCGGCGGGGTGGCCCAGGCGATCCTCGGCAGCTTGATCCTTGTGTCGCTGGCCGCGTTGATTGGACTGCCCACGGGTATCCTGGGCGCCTTGTACCTGACGGAATACGCGGGACCCCGGTTTGCCTCCATCGTTCGGTTCGCGGCCGATTTGCTCAACGGGGTTCCCTCCATCGTGTGGGGCATCGTGGCGTACGCGATCTTCGTGCTGCCAAACGGCTCGCCTTTCTCCGTGGGGCACTACTCCGCGCTGGCCGGGGCGATGGCGCTCGCGTTCATCATGATTCCGCTGGTGCTAAGGACGGCGGAAGAGGTGCTTTTGCTCGTTCCAAACGGTTACCGGGAAGCCGCGCTGGCACTTGGCATCGCCAAGTGGCGGATCACCACCAGCATCATCTTCAAGACCGCTTCCAAAGGTATTCTGACGGGAGGATTGCTGGCGGTGGCGCGGGTGTCGGGGGAAACGGCTCCCCTGATTTTCACCACCTTCGGCAACAGCGGATACAGTCATAGTTTAAAGGGTCCCATGGCGGCGCTGCCCTTGCAGATTTACACCTACGCGATCTCACCGTACGCGGACGAGAATCGCCAGGCGTGGGCGGCGGCTCTCGTGCTGCTATTGCTGGTACTGACCCTCAACGTGGGCCTGCGTTATTTGACCCGTGATCGCGGCGTCGGCGGCAAACCGGGCAAGCCAAAGCCGCTGTTGGCGAACGAGGCGGCGACCACCGCGATCACCGGCGGTGCCGCCAGCGTGGCGCAAGCTTGACCTTTCACCCGCTTTACCCATGATTCCCGACGAAACCGTCCGCGCCGCCCATCCCGCCGTTTCGCCGGGCGGCTCCCACCCTTCTTTGTCCAGATCCACCTTTGCCACGCCCCACGTGAACTCTCCCTCCACCCAAGCCGCGCCCTCCGCTTCGGCCACCGTTCCAGAAGTCGCCGTGGACGCCCGCGACGTGAGCATCTACTACGGCGCGAAGCAGGCGGTCATCGACGCAACGCTGCAAATCCCTTCGCGGTCGGTGACGGCGATCATTGGCCCCAGCGGTTGCGGCAAGTCCACCTTTTTGCGTTGCCTGAACCGGATGCACGAGTTGATCCCGAACGCCCGGATGACCGGCACCATCCGCTTGAACGGCGAGGATTTGTACGCTCCGACCATTGATCCCACGGTGGTGCGCCGCCGCGTGGGCATGGTGTTTCAGAAGTCGAACCCGTTCCCGACGATGAGTATCGGCGACAATGTCACGGTGGGTCTGCGGCTCAACGGCGTGCGCGACCGGGCGTTTTTGCGGGAACGTCAGGAGGACGCCCTGCGGAAGGCGGCGCTTTGGGACGAGGTGAAAAACGATCTCGCGAAGCCGGGCATGAGTTTGTCCGGCGGCCAGCAGCAGCGTCTATGCATCGCCCGGGCCATCGCGGTGCAGCCCGAAGTGCTGTTGATGGACGAACCGACCTCGGCGCTGGACCCCATCGCCACGGCGAAAGTGGAGGAGTTGATGGCTGAGTTGAAGCGCAATTTCACGATCGTCATCGTGACGCATTCGATGCAGCAGGCCACGCGTGTGGCGGACCAGACGGCGTTCTTTTACCTTGGCAAGCTGATCGAGTTCGCGCCGACGCGGGAGTTGTTCAACAAGCCGCGCGAGAAGCAGACGGAAGCTTACATCACGGGCCGGTTTGGTTGAGATCGACCACATGGGCCTAGTCAGCCTTGGGAGCGCGGGCATCCCTGCCCGCATCTGGTTTGGTTTGTCGGGTCTGTCCAAGGGCTACCGCCCTTTGCGGGCAGGATGCCCGCGCTCCCGGGGGCTGCCGTCCCCTATCCAGAGGCGGGGGTGCGATGCCCGGGTAGATATATCCCGCCGCCTCAGATCAAAATGGGATGTCGTCTTCCTCGTCGGGATCCGGCGAGGGCGCGGCGGGTTTCGCCTTCGGACGCGCGGGACCACTACCGCCACCTGATGGGGCCTGTTTTGCCGGGGCTGACGGACGCTGATCGTAATCGTCACCGCCCGACTCGCGCGCGCTGGAGTATTTGCCGGTGGAACCTCCACCCCCACCGCCACCTGCGGTGCTGCCACCCCCTTCGCCACCTTCACCACGACTGCCGAGGAGTTGGAGGGCTTCTCCCGTCACCCGCATCTTGGAACGCTTTTGGCCGGTGGTCTTGTCGTCCCAGGTGTCCAGCGTCAACCGTCCCTCGATGTAAACGGGACGGCCTTTCGTCAGGTACTCCTTGGCGATCTCCGCCTGGCGTCCCCACAAGGTCACGTCAACGTACGTAACTTCCTCCCGCTTCTCGCCGGTGGCCTCCACCGTGTAGTTGCGGTTGATGGCCATCGCAAGCTCGGCGATCGCCTGGCCCTTGGGGGTGTACTTGATCTCGGGATCACGCGTCAAGTTCCCGATCAACATGACTTTATTCAAATTTGCCATGCCGGAAACGTAGCAGAAAACCTACTTCTTGGCGACCTTTTTCGCGTGGAGTTTCTGGTAATGCTGACGATACACTTCCGGGTCGAGTCCGAACTTCAAACGCAGTTTTGCCAGCACCGTGGGCTCGGCGCTGAACACGAAGTTCACAAAGTAACCGGAGCTCAGCGCGCCGGCAACGTAACTGAACTCGCGCTTCTCCATCTTCTGGACCTGCTCGACATCGGCGCCTTCCTTCGTGAAATCCTTTTCAAGACGTTCCACGAGGTCCTTGACCGTTTCTTCCTTGCCCTGGGTGTCCAGGACCAACAATCCTTCGTATCTATTTTTCATAAGCTGTCTGGGTGCGGGGTGTTTAGTGCCAAATGCGTGGCGGAGTCAATCAATCGTCGGCGGGGTTCCGCGAGATTGAACGGTTGAAAAGGTTCATGGCTGGTTCCACACCGTGGCGGCAGACGTGTTCCACGGCGTCGGCGGCGCGGTTGAGCGATTCTTCCAAAGCGTCGGTTTCAGCCTTGGCAAACTCGCCGAGCACGTGATCGACCATGCTCCGGTTGCCGTTGGCGGCTCCGATCCCGACGCGCAGCCGGGGGATCACGTTGGTGCCCAGGTGTTCGATGACCGATTTCATCCCGTTCTGGCCACCGGCGGAACCTTCGCGACGCAAGCGCAATTGGCCCAGGGGCAGGGCAAGATCGTCGTAAACGATCAGGGTTTGCTCGGGCGTCAGCTTGTAAAATTGGCTGAACGCCCGGACCGACCGGCCGCTCAGATTCATGAAGGTCAACGGCTTGAGGAAAAAATTTCCGTCAACTCCCCGGGTCCACTGCGCCTGCCAGGGCGAGGAATGCGCCCAGGTGAGACGTTGACGATCCGCGAGCCGGTCGAGCACCAGGAAACCCACGTTGTGACGCGTCCGCGCGTACTCGCGCCCGGGATTGCCCAATCCCGCCACCAGACGGACGGGCAAAGGCGATGAATCGGCGCGGACAACGGCCATGACGAAAGCCGCGGCACCGCGCGACCGGTGGGAGTCTTACGAAGCTTTGGCGGCGGCGTCCGGCTTCTTCTCGCTGAGAACTTCCGGCTGGGCCACGCCCTCGGTGCCGGTGGTCGCCGTGGTCGTGGGATCGGCCACGGTGGGTTCGGTGCAGGCCGCGACGGTCAGGTCCGCATCGTTCAACACCGTGACACCCTTGGGCAGCACCAGATCGCGGACGTGCAGCGAATCACCGATTTTCAAAGCGCTGACATCCACCAGGATGTATTCCGGCAGATCGCCGGGCAGACACTCGATTTCAAGTTCGCGCAGGGTCACTTCCAACGAGCCGCCGCCGGTCTTGACGCCGGCGGGTTCGCCGGTGGTCTCGACGGGCACCTCGGCCGTCATCAACTCGTCCATCGCCACGATGTGCAGATCGATGTGCTGGATCTTGCCGGAAACGGGGTGGTGCTGCACCTCCTGGATCAGGGCGGTGCGGGTGGGGCCGTTCTTGATGGCGACTTCCACCAGAACGCTCTCGCTCGTGGCGTGGCCCAAAACCTTGGAAAGCTCGTGTTCAACGAGTTGGAGGTTTTGCGAGGCGTCTTTCGACCCGTAGATCACCGCCGGGACGAACCCGGCCTTCTTGATCTGCTTCACCGCGTTTCGCCCGGCGGCGCTGCGCGGCTCGGCGTTGATCTTAATTTGAATAGCCATAGAAAAAAGGAGAGGCAGAAGATGAGGGATAAATCCCAAATAGCAACAGAAAGAGAAACAATTGCGCGGCCCCCCTCAGAGTTCGTTCCCGATGTCGAACAAACCGCTCACGGATTCATCGCCGTGGATGCGCCGGATCCCCTCCCCCAGCAGGCTGGCGATGTCCAGGACGGTCATCCGGCATTCGGACAACGATTTACGCACCGGCACGCTGTTGGTGATGATCAATTCGGTGACTTCGGAGCCGCGCAAACGTTCCACGGCCATGTCCGTCAACACCGCGTGCGACACGGCGGCGTAGATCGTTTTGGCACCCCGCGCCTTGCACAACCGCGCCGCGCTGGTGATAGTCCCGGCGGTGGTCGTCAAGTCGTCCACGAGCAACACGTTGTGGTCCTGGACCTCGCCGATGAGGTAGAACGAATCCACCTCGGTGTCGCTCTTGCGTTTCTTGGCGACGGTTGCCAAGTTGACGCGCAAAGCCTGCGCGTAAGCGTCGGCCATTTTGATCCCACCCACATCGGGCGAGACCACCACAAGGGGTGACAGGTCCCGCTGGCGCAGGTGTTTGAGGAAAATGGGCAGGGAGTAGAGATGATCAACCGGGATGTCAAAAAACCCCTGGATTTGCTGGGCGTGCAAATCCACGGTCAGCACCCGGTCCACGCCGGCGGCGACGATGAGATTGGCCACGAGTTTCGCGGTGATGGGAACGCGGGGCCGGTCCTTGCGGTCCTGCCGGGCGTAGCCAAAGAAGGGCATGACCGCCGTGATCCGGGCGGCGCTCGCGCGGCGCGCGGCATCGACGAGGATCAGCAACTCCATGAGGTTGTGGTTCACCGGCGGGCAGGTCGGCTGGACGATGAACACGTCGCGCCCGCGGATGTTCTCGTGGATGCGGACGCTGGTTTCGCCGTCGGGAAACAAGCGGACCTCGGCGTTCCCGAGGGGGATGCCGACGTATTCGGCGATGCTTTTGGCGAGTTCGGGGTGCGCCGAGCCGCTGAAGATTTTCAACTCGGGTTGATACGACATGACCATCAGATAAGGGGGAAAAGCGAGGCGGCGCGGCGCGTGTGGGCGTCAGTGAGGGCAGGAGGCTAGGCGCGCGTGGTCCAAATGCAACGTATTTCCACGCCCCATGAGATCGGTTCCCCGCCCCGTGGGAGCGAGAAACATTAGCCCGGCGTCAGGATGCCGGGTAATGCTCTCGCCCCTGCAGCGCGGCAGAACGAGCCCGACCCAACGTTCCGAGCCACTCCTAGCCCGGCACCAGGCGACGCGCGAGTTGCGATTCCAACTCCGGCGTCCGCCGCACCCAGTGGGCCGCGCCCGCGTCGATCACGATCCGCCGACCGTCGCGCCGCCGGAACTCCAATTCCACCGGACACTCGCCCGGGGATTCTGACAACAGATCGCGCAGGTGACCCAGTTCATCCGAACGCAGTTCCTCCATCTGGAAGTGCAACCGCAACGGCGTGACGGGGACCACCGCGCGCGGCAGCTTCAACAACGAAACTTCTTTCACCCGGACATTGGTCTCCTCACCGCGTTTATCCAAGCTCCCGCTGAGCGAGATAATCGCGCCGGCCTCCAAAAACTTCGCGCATTTCGAGTAAACATCATTCCAACATCGCATCTCGATGCTGCCGCTCAAATCTTCCAGGATGACCATCGCAAAGGGCTTGCCCTCCTTCTTGGTGAACTTCCGGGCGACATCCGCCAGCGACCCGGCCAAGTTTAAGTTAGCCCGGTCCTCCAGCGTGCTGAGCTGGGCGATCTGCGTGTACTTCGCGCTCAGCAACACACTGCGATACGGGTTCAACGGATGCCCCGTGACGTAGAAGCCGAGCAACTCCTTCTCGGAGGCCAGCTTTTCCGCGCTCGTCCACGGCGTCCAGGTCGGCTTGGACGCCGCGCTCGCCGCAGGCGCCTTGCCGGCGACGCCGCCGGAGCCATGAAATCGTCGAACATGGACGCCTGACCACTCGCCCGGTCGCGGTGCGCGCTCGCGGCGCTCGCCATGATCGCTGTCGATCTCCGAAAACATCTCGCGCGCGCTCGCAACCCGTGAAATCGAACGCGCCGCAACGCACCAGGCTCTCCAGGATTTTCTTGTTCACCGAACGGCCGTCCAACCGGCGGCAAAAATCCTCCATCGACTTAAACGACCCGTTCTTGTCGCGCTCTTCGATCGACCGTCGGCCATCGCCGCCCTCGCCGACGTTCTTGATCGCCGCCAGTCCGAACCGGATGCCCGCGCGACGCACGTCGGGCTGGCTGAT
The DNA here is from genome assembly GCA_963795895.1 of uncultured bacterium. Taxonomy (GTDB): domain Bacteria; phylum Verrucomicrobiota; class Verrucomicrobiia; order Chthoniobacterales; family SZAS-18; genus CAWCJJ01. The sequence goes on along the minus strand of CAWCJJ010000022.1, from coordinate 18,919 downwards.
CGCGCGTGTCGCCCGGGTCCTCGGCGCAGTGCGCCGCCGTCGGGATTCCGCCACGGCGGCGGGGTTTTCCTCGGGAGTGAATTTCATGCGGCTCTTGTTCACGTCGGGCGGGAAGATCGGGATGCGCATGCGCTGGCACTCCGCCACGAAGATCGAGATTTTGTCGGTGTCGTTCACCGCGTTGCTCAACAGCGCGGCCATGAATTCGACCGGGAAGTTCGCCTTCAAAAACGCGGTCCGGTACGTGATCAATCCGTAGGCGGCGCTGTGGCTCTTGTTGAAGCCGTAGCCGGCAAACTTTTCCAGCAAGTCGAAGATCGTGTTGGCCTTTTCTTCGTCGATGTCGTTCACCTCCGCGCAACCCCGGATGAAGCCTGGCGCGTTCCTTCGCCATCTTCTCCTTGTCCTTCTTGCCCATGGCGCGGCGCAGCAAATCGGCCTGGCCCAGGGTGTAACCCGCCAGCACGCTGGCCGCCCGCTGGACCTGCTCCTGGTAGATCATGATGCCGTAGGTGTCGGCGCAGACTTCCTTGAGCAACGGATGCTCGTACTTGATCTTGGTCAGCCCGCGTTTGCGGCGGATGTAATCCGGGATCAGGTCCATCGGACCCGGACGGTACAACGCGCTGATGGCCAGCAGATCGTCGATGCCGGTGATGTCGAACTGTTTGCAAAGGCTCGTCATGCCCCCGCCTTCCAACTGGAACACGCCGACCGTCTCGCCGCCGTTGAGCATGGCGAGCGTCTTGGGATCATCGAAGGCGATGGTCTCCAGATCGAAACCCGGCTCGCGGGCGCGGATCATCACCAGCGCGTCCTCGATGACCGTCAGGGTCTTCAAACCCAGAAAGTCCATCTTGAGGAGGCCGAGGTCGTTGAGCGGACCGCCCGAATACTGCGTGATGACCTGCTCTTCCTTGTCGCGCGCGAGCGGGATGTACTCGTCCAAATCGCGGTCGCCGATGACCACACCCGCGGCGTGGACGCCCGTGCCGCGCGTCAGTCCTTCCAGGACCAGCGCGTAATCCCAGACCTGGCGCGTGGCCGGTTCGGTTTCGATGGCGCGCTTCAAGTCGGGGTTCTTTTCGGCCGCGATGGCGAGCGCCAAAGGCTTGGCCTGCTCGATGGGAATCATCTTGGACAAGCGGTCGCCGTCGCCGTAACTCATCCCCAGCACGCGGCTCACGTCCTTGAGTACGGCCTTGGAACTCAGCGTGCCGAACGTGACGATCTGGCTGACGGCGCGCGTCCCGTACTTGCGGCGCACGTACTCGATCACCTCGCCGCGCCGCTCCATGCAAAAGTCGATGTCGATATCCGGCGGGCTAACGCGCTCGGGGTTCAGGAACCGCTCGAAGATCAGACCAAAGCGCAACGGGTCCACGTCGGTGATCCCGAGGATGTACGCCACCAGCGAACCCGCCGCCGAGCCGCGTCCGGGTCCCACGGGGATGCCGCGCCCGCGCGCGTAGCTGATGAAATCCCAGACGATCAGGAAGTAGCTGACGAACCCGGCCTTCTCCATGACGCCGAGTTCGTATTCCATCCGTAGCATCAGGTCCTTGTCGTTCTCCGCGCGCTCGCCGTAGCGGTCGCGCAAGCCCTGCGCGCACAGCTCGCGCAGGTACTGCTCGCGGGTCTTACCCTCGGGCGGGGTGTAGGCGGGGTATTTGGAGGACTTGAAATCGATCTGGAGATCGCATTTGTCGGCGATCCGCACGGTGTTGGAAATGGCCTCGGGCACCTCGGCGAAAAGCGCCTTCATCTCGTCGGGCGACTTGAAGTAAAGTTCCGGCGTGTAGCGCATTCGCTTCTCATCGTGAACCATGCTACCGGTGCCGATGCAGATCATGACGTCGTGCGCCTCGTGGTGCGAACGCTCCAAGAAATGCACGTCGTTGGCGGCGACCAGGGGAAGGTCGAATTCCCGGGCCAGACGTGATCAGGCTGCGGTTGCATTTCTGTTGCGCCTCCATGCCGTGGTCGTGGAGTTCGACGTAGAAATCGCCTTCCGCGAAGATGTCGCGAAAGCTGGCCATGGATTCGCGCGCCTTGGCGGGTTGATCGGCGAGCAAATGGCCGTTGATTTCACCCTTTAAACACCCGCTGAGGGCGATCAAACCGGCGGAGTGTTTCGCGAGGAGTTCCTTGTCCATCCGCGGCTTGTAGTAGTAGCCGTCGAGGTAGGCGGCGGTGACCAGTTTGACGAGGTTCTGGTAGCCGGTGTTGTCCTTGGCGAGGAGGGTAAAATGGCTGGCCGCCTCCTTGGCGCTGCTGGCCTTTTTGTCGCGCATCGAACCGGGCGCCAGGTACACCTCGCAGCCGATGATGGGCTTGATCCCGGCTTTCTGCGCCGCCGTGAAGAACTCGATGGCCCCGAACATGTTGCCGTGGTCGGTCATGGCGACGGCGGGCATGCCGTACCCCTGGGCCTTGGCGATGAGGTCTTTTATGCGGACGGCGCCATCCAGCAGGGAGTACTGGGTGTGCAAATGCAGGTGGACAAACGAGTCGGCGGAAGCGGAGGACATTGCTCCGGCAACGTAATGTTTTGCGGGGGATTTGTCGAGCCGCCGCACCGGGGAATTAACTGCCTATCCGAATAACCGATTTCGTGGTAGATTCGGCCGTGAAAAACGCTGAGCCGAAGCCGCGCAAACGACCAAGAGCCAAGCGCCTTGCCACCACGGGCGGGCAGTTCGTGATCAGCGACGAGTTGTGGGCGCTCATGGAGCCGCTTTTGCCTGCCCATCAGAACACGCACCGCTTTGGCGGCGGGCGGCCCCGCGTGCCGGATCGCACCTGCGCGGACGGCATCTTCTTCGTGCTGCGAACGGGCTGCCGGTGGAACGCCCTTTCTGCCACGGGCATCTGTCCAAGTTCCACGGCGCACGACCGCTTCCAGGCGTGGGTGGAGGACGGCTTCTTTCTGCGCTTCTGGCAGGCGGGCCTGGCGGAGTACGACTCGTTCAACGGCATCGACTGGAGCTGGCTTTCCATGGATGGCGCGATGACCAAGGCTCCCTTGGCGGGGGAAAAAACCGGGCCCAGCCCCGTGGATCGCAGCAAAAGCGGCACCAAACGCTCGCTCTTGGTGGAGGGCAGCGGCGTGCCGGTGGGCCTGTGCGTGGCCGGAGCCAACAAAAACGACTTCAAGATGCTCGCGGAAACGATCTGGAGCATTCCCGTCGAGCGGCCTGAACCTACCGCCAAAGCTCCGCAGCACCTTTGCTTGGATAAGGGTTACGACTACGGGCGGGTGCGCTGGATCGTGAGGGCTTTTGGCTTCGTGGCTCACATCCGTGCACGCGGCGAGGAAGCCACCGAGAAGAAAGCCGGGCAAAAGGCCCGGCGCTGGCTGGTGGAACGCACCCACTCCTGGATGAACCGCTTCCGCAGCCTGCTCACCCGCTGGACCAAGATGGCGCGAAATTATGAAGGCTTGCTCCACTTCGTCTGCGGCCTCATCGCCACCGTGCCGCCGGGTTATTCGGATAGGCAGTAAGAAGTAGCACAGAGGACACGGAGAGGCAGACACAGAGGCGGAGGAGAAAGGCAAAAGGCTTTGTTCCAGAACCGACTCATCAGTCTCTTCCCCTTCCGAACCCTCCTTCTTCCTCTGTGTTCTCTGTGTCCCCCTCTCCGTGTCCTCTGTGCTACTTCTGGATTTCTTATTCGCCGGTGGTTTCGCGGCGCAGGCCCTCGACCAAGGCGGGATCGGAGGACATGCGGCGCTCCACTTCGTTGAGTGCCGCCAGACGCTGGCGATACTCGGCGAACCCTTCCGGCGTGCGGGCTCCCGCGACCAGCGCTTGCAACGCGCGCAGACCCGCCAGGTCCGCCGCCCAGAGTTCCGTCACGCGGAAATCCAAGCGCCCGCGCATCGCTTCCAGACGCTCGATCCCCGCGCCGAGCGCTTGCGGGTCCAACCCGTACTGCCCCCGTGTCGGCGCGGCTTCCTTCATCGTGGCGTGGGTGATGCGCTCCACCTCGTCCAACGACGAATAAAGCGATAGCGTGGCGGGCATCTTGCCCTCCAGCATCTTCAACATCGCGGCCGCCGACGCGTGCCCCGGCGCGAGTCGCAGGATCTCTTTGAGTTGGGGTGCCAGGCCCAGATTCGCGGAACCCAGGCGCGGGGTTTCCATCCCCACCTTCTGCTGGACGGCCGCGAAAAGGTCGATGGCCTTTTGTAAATCCGGAGCCCGATCCTCGCGCATGACCGCCAAGGCTTCGTCGAGCGTGTCCACGGTGAAGATTTGCAGCTTCCAGAGCGTGTTGGCCGGGTAGAGCAACGTCAGGTCGGCCACCAATTTCACGTTTTCCTTCGGGATGGCGACGATGTGGCAGCCGTCGATCAGCGCGGCGTGAAGCTTGGAAGGCACTCCGCCCACGGCGCGGACCCGTCCATCCACCGTCATGTCCCCGGTGACCGCGCAGTCGGTCGCGATCTTCACGGGATCGTAGAGCGAATACAACAGCAGGGTAAACGCCGTGCAGGCGGAGGGACCGTCCTTGCTCGTGTAATTGTCGCCGAAACTCACGACGAGTCGCTCCCCCGCGCCAAACGAAGGGTGCCGCAGCCTGACCGCGCGCGCGGCTTCCTGGATGGAAATCCGCATGGAGTTGCCCACGGGTTGCGACACCGTGACCCCCACCTCCTGCCGGGTGCGCGCCTCCTCCGCGGTGACCAGCACTTCCAAAACCGCGCCGGTGCGTTCGCCGCCCGGCAGTTCGCTCATGGTGAGTCCTTTGATTTTGCCTTGCTTCTTCAACAGCGGCAGCGTTTCGGCCTTGGCCTCGGGTTTGCCCTTCAGAAAGGTCCACGCCGGCGCGGGGTTGTTCTTGGAGTAGGCGGTCTTCTCGTATTTCGCGACGGGATCCTCGGGGGCAATCTCCAGCGCGATCGCGCCCAAGTAACCCGCGAGCGCGAGGTTGTCCGCGCCGCCTTTCGCGCGAAGTCCGGCGCACTGGCCGGTGAGGTAGGACACCACGGTGGCGGTGGAATACCCGGGGGTGGCGGGCTTCGCGTCGGGCAGTTCGCCGCGTTTGCGGCGGTCGGCGGCGTCACGGGCCGCGCGGTTCGCGGGATCGAGACGCAACGCGATACCCAGGATTTTAGCGTCGAGCGTGGCGTTGAAATCGGTTACCCCTGCCGCGAGGACCGTCGCCAGACGGCTGCGCATGGCGCGTCCAGGCTCAACCGGTTGACGTCGAAAACCGGCGTGGTGAGGTCCGGTTCCTCGTAGGGGGCGGAAAGCTGCGCCCGGGCGACGATGGGAACTGCGGCCAGTAAGAACGCGCACGCCCAAGCGAGGATGCCGGGACGTGAAGTGAAAGGCGATACCATGGACACCGGAGCGTTGCGCGGTTGGGCGAACTACCGGCCAACGGTTACGGCGACAGGATTTTGACTCGAGCGCTCCCGGGTTGTCCAACGTTGTAGCTAACATCCCCGTCCAGGGTCAAAATCACCTTGGTGGTCGGGCCGGTCGTATTCCCTGGTCCCATCGGCTTGACCTTGAGGGTCACCCGATCCGCGCCCGCAGGAATCGTGGCAACCCGGGTTCCCGTCGGGTGAACTGAATCCGTCACCAGCGCGCTGTTGGTGAGGTTGTAATCGGTGCCCAAAACGGCGGAGCCACCCAGCCTGAAAAAGACTTGCTGCGCGCTGTCCAACGAAAACGGCGTGACGCGGGTGATTTGGATCCTTCCATTCTGACGGCTCACGCCAGCGGTGCTTGATCCGTTGCGCGCCGGCGACCGGGTCGTGATGACGGACACCGTGGCAGGCGGCAGAGGCGCCGGGGGAAGGGCGATAACCGGGGGCGGGAGCAGCGGTCCGCCGAACAACCGGAACAGCACGCTGGGAAACGTCTTCCCGCCATCCGGGCTGCTGAGCCGGGTTTCGCCGACGATCAGGTTGTTGTCGCTTTGCAAGGACAGGGTTTGCACGCGGTTCTGCAGCAAATCACCGGGATCGAAACTGGTGTCGAGCGACCCGTCCGCGTTCAGCCGTGCCAGGTTGCGGCGGTTCACACCGTTGACCTGCAAGAAGTTGCCACCCACGTAAATCCGACCGTCGGGAGCGAGCAGCACGACGTTGACGGCGGTGGGCGGCGCGTCCACCGGGTTGACGTTGCCGGTGACATTGGCGGAGAAGGTGAGGTCCGTCGTCCCATCCTGGTTCAAACGGACGAGGTTGTTGACGCTCAAGCCGTTGACGGTGGTAAAGCTGCCGCCGGCGATGATCTTGCCGTCGGGCTGCGATACGACTGTGAGCACGCGCTTGGAGAACGTCGGGTTGAAAGTGGTGTCGAGGTTTCCGGCGCCGTCGATGCGGGCGAGTTTTCGCTGGTTGTTGTCGTTAATGCGGTTGTACCGGCCCGCCACGAGGAATTGCCCGTTAAGCAGACCCGTCGCGCCATCAATCTGCTGGGCGAGGGAAAACACCTCCCCGTCCGTTTGGAGGTTGGCGTTGAAATTGCCGTCCACGGTGCCATCCTCGTTGAGCTTCACGAGGTGGTTGTGATCGCGGGTGTCGTACTGGGTGAAGGTGCCGCCGATCAACGCGCCGTTGCGGGTGCCATCCGGTGACTGCGGTAGCGGTATGATCGCGGTCACGTACCCGTTGACCCCCTTGCCGGGATTAAAGGTGGTGTCGGAACTGCCGTCCGGGTTCAGACGCATGATGTTCTGGGCGACGGAGTTGGCGTCGAACCGTCCAAAAAGACCACCGATGTAAATCTTCTGGTTGCTGAGCGTGAGCGGGGCGCCCGGCGTGATCGTCTCAAGGGCGACCGTGTACACGATGCGGTTGGTGCCGCCGAAATTTACGTTCGTGCCGAAGGTGACGTCGTTCGTGCCATCGCTGAGGGAGCGTTCCAGGATGCGCTTGTCACCCGCGATGAGAACCCGGTCGGTCGCGAGAAGATCCTCCTTCTGGGTGGCGACCGCGAACACGGTGGCGTTGGAGATCTCAAGGGCGAAACTGGTATCCTGCGTGCCCGGGCTCTGCGCTTGCGTACGGGGGGCAACGGAAAGCCACGAGAACGCGGCCGCGAAGAGCGCGCCGCCGAGGGAAAATGTGCGGGTGGAGAGGAGCAAGGCTGAACAAAAGCGTCGGGACGCTGGGACGGGACTCATAAAGGGCAGCATCGTAAGGGTTCGCCGGGTCCATGCAAACCCCAAACTTCAGAAAGTTGCAAGCGAGGGGCGGCGGCGGCGGCAACCTCGCTGGTCTGGCTCCGGTTCTGGATGTCTTTGGTCCCCTGGGTCCCTGAGGTCCCTTTCTGAAAGGTCGCCAACGGAGAGGCGCGTTCCCGGAAAAGGACGGCAAGCGACCAAAAGGACCCAAGCGACGGGAAAGCCGACCGGCCCCGGTGAGCCTTGTGACTCAGGAGCGCGACACATCGCGCGCGGAAAAGCGGCGGCACGCCGCGCATTAACACGTTGCATCCCGGGGCGATTCGCGCTTTGACTAAACCCTGCCCGTTTTCCCCACCCCTACCCATGCAAACCCCCACCCCACCGGAAAACCGCATCGACCGCGCCTTCAACCGCCTGCGGGCGGCGGGTGAGAAGGGTTTCATCGCCTACATCGCGGGCGGCGACCCGAACCTCGCGGCCACCCTCGAACTCGCCTCTGCCCTTGAGAGCGTCGGCGTGGATATCCTAGAACTTGGCGTCCCGTTTTCGGATCCCCTGGCGGATGGACCCGTCAACCAGGCGGCCGCCGCGCGCGCCTTGGCCGCCGGGACGACCGTGGGCGGGATCATGGATTGCGTCCGGGCCATCCGCGCGGGCAGGTCCGAACTCCCCCTGGTGCTTTTCACGTATTTGAACCCCGTCTATGCCTACGGTTACGAACGCTTCCTGCGCGACGCCGCCACCTCGGGCGCTGACGGCGTGCTCATCCTCGACTTGCCGCCGGATGAAACGGGCCGCAACGCCGAGCTGCAACGTCCGCCGGACGGCTTGAAGATGATCCGTCTCATCGCGCCGACGACTCCGCCGGAACGCGCCGGGTTGATCGCCGAATCCGCCGAGGGGTTTGTGTATTACGTGTCGCGCGAAGGCGTGACCGGCGAGCAACAAGGCTTGGCGGACTCAGTCGGCGGACAGATCGCGATGCTGCGCGGGAAAACGTCTCTGCCCATCGCCATCGGGTTCGGTATTTCGACCCCCGAGCAGGCCCGGATCGCGGCGGACGCGGCGGACGCCGTGGTGGTCGGCAGCGCCATCGTGCGGCAGATCGGTTCCCACGGCGCGGTGCCGGACCTGGCGATTCGGATCGCCGACCTGGTACGGCCCATGGTCGCGGCGGTGAAACGCGCGAGAACCGTCTGAGCCTGTTTTTGTGGATGGACGGTGCTATCTTTCCCGCTCTCTTCCCTTCCTCGTCCCATGCATAAATTTTCCTTCACCAAGATGAACGGAGCCGGCAACGACTTCGTCATGCTCGACAACCGCGCGGGTCAGGTTCTGCTCGACGGCTCGCTCATCGCGCGGCTCTGCGACCGGCACCGCGGCGTGGGCGCGGACGGCGTCCTCGTGGCCGAACCGGCGGAACGCGCCGACACCGATTTCCGCATGCGCTATTACAACGCCGACGGCGGCGAGGCGGAAATGTGCGGCAACGGCGCGCGGTGTTTCGCGCGGTTCGCGGGACGGCTCGTCGGCACCCCGGTGAACCGCATCGCCTTTGAGACGGCCGCCGGGGTGATCCGGGCGGAGTTCGCCTCGGGCGAGATGGTGCAAATCGACATGGGTTCCCCGCGCGACGGACGGCCCGTCGAAACCCTAGCGGTGGCGGGAGAAACCCTGAACGTCCACTTTCTGAACACGGGCGTCCCGCACGCGGTGGTTTTCGTGGATGACGTGGAGAACACGGATGTCATCCGTCTCGGGGCGGCGCTTCGCTACCACGCGCGCTTCGCGCCCCGGGGGACCAACGCCAACTTCGCGCAGATCGTCGCGCCCGGCAGGATCGTCGTGCGGACCTACGAACGCGGTGTGGAGGGCGAAACGCTCGCCTGCGGCACCGGCACCGTGGCCAGCGCGCTGACCTACGCGGCGATCCACCCGGAGGTTGCCAGTCCGGTGACGGTGCGCGTGCGCGGGGGCGACGATTTGCGGGTGGGTTTCACCCGGGGAGCGGACGGGCTGCCGACGGGCCGCGCGACGTTGACCGGACCCGCCGATTTTGTTTTCAGTGGCGAGATCGCGTTATGATCCGCAGATTTTCGCGGATTCGGAAGGATTAAGTAGCTACCTGGTTTTATCATGTTCAAAGGTACATATACCGCGCTGGTCACCCCCTTTCGTGATGACAAGGTCGATGCGGCGGCTTACGCGCGGCTGATCGAGGGGCAGGTCGGCGCGGAGATCACGGGGATCGTTCCCGTGGGCACGACGGGCGAGTCGCCGACGCTGGATCACGACGAACACTTGAGTGTCATTAAACTGGCCGTGGCGGCGGCGGCCGGGCGTTGCAAGGTGATTGCCGGGACGGGGTCAAACTCCACCCGCGAAGCCGTGGCGATGACCCGCGAGGCCGAACAGGCGGGGGTGGACGCGGCGTTGCTCGTGGCTCCGTATTACAACAAGCCTTCGCAGGAGGGACTCTTCCTTCATTACAAAGCGATCTCCGAAGCGACGGCGTTGCCGCTGATTTTGTACAGCATCCCGGGGCGTTGCGGGATCGAGATTGGCGTGGAGACGGTGGCGAGGCTCGCGTCGGAATGCCGCAACATCGTGTGCATCAAGGAAGCCGGCGGGAACGTGGACCGGGTCAGCCAATTGCGCGCGGCGGGGTTGCCCGAGGGGTTTACGATTTTGTCGGGTGACGACGGGTTGACGCTGCCCTTCATGGCCGCGGGCGCGGCGGGGGTGATCAGCGTGGCGTCCAACCTGTTCCCGGCGGAGGTGGGGGAAATCGTCCGTTGTTTCCAAGCGGGGAAAGTGGAGGCCGCGCAGGCGTTGCACGAGCGGTTTTACCCGTTGTTCAAAGACATCTTCATCGAACCGAACCCGGTGCCCATCAAGGTGGCGTTGGCGCTCGCGTACGATTGGATCACCGCCGATGTCCGGCTGCCGTTGTGCGGGATGAGCGGCAAGAATCTGGAGCAGCTTCGCCGGACTCTGGATGCCTTGAAGTAACGCGCCGAGAAGATCATGGCTTCGATAGAAGAGGTGGAGATGACCGGCGCGCCGCTCGCGGTGGTGCTGCAAGGCGCGCGGGGGCGGATGGGTCAGGCGGTGATCGGTTGCGCCCAACGGGAGCCGGACCGATACGCGGTCGTGGCGCGGGTTACGCGTGGCGAGAACGCGGATGACGCGCTTGCCAAAGGCGTGGCGGCGATTGATTTCAGCAGTGCCGACGCGACGGGTCCGCTGCTCGCGGCGTGCCTTCGCGCGGGAAAGCCGGTGGTGGTCGGCGCGACGGGACATGATCAACGGCAGCGCGTGTTGATCGAGGAAGCCGCCGGTGAGATCGGGGTGGTGTTCGCGGCAAATTTCAGCGTGGGGGTGAACACCCTCTTCTGGCTGACCCGGCAGGCGGCGAAAATCCTGGGGCCGGGATTCGACCTGGAGGTGGTGGAGATGCATCACCGTCTCAAGAAGGATGCCCCCAGCGGCACGGCGCGGCGGCTGGCGGAGATTTTGGCGGAAGTCCGGGCGTTGGATTACACCCGGGACGCGCGGCACGGCCGCGAGGGTTTGGTGGGTGAACGCGGCACGGACGAGATCGGCTTGCACGCCGTCCGCGGCGGCGACGTGGTGGGAGAGCACACGGTGTATTTCGCGGGTATGGGCGAGCGACTGGAGCTGACGCACCGCGCGTCGAGCCGGGATACGTTTGCCTTGGGGGCGTTGCGGGCGGCGGCTTGGTTGGTCGGCCGCGCGCCGGGGTTGTACGACATGGAGGATGTGTTGGGGTTGCGAGAGGTTTAATCGATTGGAAGAAAGGTCAGGCGGCTCCAAGCCGCCGTCGTTCCAAAGGTAGGGATGGCTCTCCGAGCCGCTCCCATTATGAGATTGGCCGGCTTTCCTTGTTCAAGGGTTCGTCCACCAAGCGCCGGAAACAATCGGGAGCGGCTCGGAGAGCCATCCCTACCTTTGGAACGAGGCCGCTTCGCGGCGGGTCCGCGCGAGTTTGTGACAGTTCAATGATTCTGGAACCGGCTGGGAGCCGGCCCAGAAAGCACCTCCGTACGTCGCGTCCGCTGAAGTCCCTCGCAGGTCAACAGCACGCCCTTGCCTTTCACCTCGGCTCCCCGACTCAGGAAGTACGCCTTCAACTCCTCGCTGTAAAACTCCCCGTCCGGCTGCTTGTTCAAGCTGAAGAACATCCGTCCGCCCGGCTTGAGGTAGCCCAGGACGTCGTCAAGAAAAAAGTCCCATTCGCGCTCGCTCCAGTACGTCTCGTTCGTCGGAAAATTGAAACAGATCATAAAGCCCGTGATCAGATCAAAACGCCGGCGGAAATCCGGCAATTTGACGAACGGTCGGATGCGCCTGGCGATGCGCGGCAACCGGAAGAGTTCGATCATCCGGTTGAGCACCTGGTCATTGTTCACGTCGAGACCCTGCACCCGCGCGCCCAAGGCGCGGCACACCACCAGGAAGTAACCCGCGCCGCAGCCGAGGTCGAGCACGTCACGCGGTGGTTTGTCGATCAATCCCAGGCGTTCCGCGTGCTTGATGTTCACCGCCAGCCAGTGATCCACGTCCAGGTACTTGGTCCAAAACACGTCGGCCCGGTCCTTCACCTCACCCAGGGCTTGGATCCCGCTCAAAGCCTTTTCATCGATCCCGCGCCGCAGGTTCTCGACGGTGATCCGGCGGCGGCGCGCCTCCACCCGCGCGACGGCCCGCGCCTCGCGCCATGTCCGGTACCGCTCGACCACTCGCCGCATACCACGAGCGAGCGGGCCGTGCGTGTAGGTACGCGCGCGGAACGCCTTGGCTACTTTTTCTCGAAAGGTCATGGAGTTACCGTCACAACACAGCGGGGGCGGAGGTGGACATGGAAAAACCGGTCCCAATAATCACGATGCCGTGGGATGGTTTTTGAAGCAAGTTCCCGATGTCGAACGCAAAAAACATCGCGCGCGAGTGGCAAACTGGCGAGGAAATAGGGTCCAATCGAGTACCTCACACGGGAAATTCCGTCGTATCTGAAGAGCCGGGGTTGGTCGGGAGGGGCGAGTCAGCCGCAGTGAGGGCTGGTCGGCAACTTTGGACCGTTACTCCGTTTCAAAGCATGACTTGTCCAGAGATGTTGACCGACCGCTGCCGCCTTCCTCCCTGACTCCCGCCGCCTTCTCTTGCCGCTCTGCCCGTTGCCCTCTTTCGGCTGCGGGTGCGCAGGACCGGTGAACCCTTGATAATTTCGACCTTGAGGAAGTCGGCGGAGTTCGATCGCTTTTTCCCCATCAGCACTCTTTCTAAAATTGAAGCCGCCATTACTCGGTTGCCTGTGCCGGTGGCTGTCGGGCCGATCTGAACCGCCATCGTCGTGTTTTGTTTTCGTCGGTTTGGCTCATGTCGAGGTCAGGTGTTGATAAAACGCTTATCAAAACTTGGGATCGACCGCGGGGAAATAGCAAGAGGAATGGGATTCGGAACAGGTTTTGAACGCCAAAGGAGGAAAACCCGCTGCCGCGCCTCAATGTGTCAAAAACGCTCGTTTTTGACACATTGAGGCGCGATTCACACCAATGGCTTGAAAAGAGTGATTTGCGTCCAGAACTTTGTTAATGCAGCCTATCGAAGCTTTCCTCTTTGCAACCTGTTGCCGTGCGAACACCATTTGGCCTCCGATGGCAAAGCACATCATGTTGGCTTCTACAAGCGGCCACGGCGGCAGCATCGGTGCTGACCATCCTGATAACGGGAGCAGCAGCGCAAAATCGCGACGGGCCATCGGGTGCACCCCCCCGCGTCGCCGCAGGAGGTCGCGGAGTTCGAGAAAAGAGCGCGAACCCTGTTGCGCGATGTGGCGCGCGTTCCTCACCCCCAAGTGCGCCTTACTCCCGGCAATTAGACCAACCGTTCGAGAAGATGGAAACCAGGGAGGGCACCGTTCAGTGGGGCAATCTATTCGCCCCCGGCGAAACGGCGGCGTTGGTTAATCTCGCGCCTCCGCCAAAGACCGACGATTATCAAAACGACGTTGAGCCGCAATACCTTTGCGTGTTTGCATGGAAGGATCGCCAATGGATATTCCAACAGTTTCTAGGCAATGCTTACAATCTGACGGTGCATCACCGCAGGGATCGGCCCGCCGCTTTCTTGCAGGGTTCGCGCCGGGAGGGCCGCTACGATGGGGAATACCTTTCCTGGTTTTACGATCCAGCTTGCAGGCGGTTGGTCCGGACGAACTTCGAGGACTGGGGGCCGTTTTACCTGGTGGGAAGCTATCTGATCCTCGGTCGCGGGTTCGAGCGATTGGCGCGCGATGATACGCATTGGGTTTACTCGTACAAAGATGGAAAGAAAGGAAGGCTGCTGGCCTCCCTGCACGAGAATGACGGCGGACATTTTGACATCGAGTGCCGGGACGTAAAATCCGGCCGGATGAAACGTTGAAGCTTCAATCCAGCGGACGAGAAGGGCGGTCGTCTGTCTGTCGCGGTGAAAAACGACCCCGGGGAGCACAAAGCGGACGGCGGAGATTATAACGAGAACGACAAAGCACCTGCCGCTCAATTGATCGAACAAACCAAGAACGGATTATCACCGAGAGATTATTTCGGGTTCCTCACCGGACTGAACCCCGCGCTCCTGGATGACAAATGGATGGACAAATTGCCGAATTGGTCCGCGCCTAAACGTCTGCCCGTCAAAGTGACAGGCAGCCGCGTCATCGCCGCTCGCTTCCGGTAGATGGTTCACCAGTATCCGCCACACGCGGCGACCGGGGCAGTTGCCCTGCCAAAAGGTCCGCTTCTGCCGCCACCCACCCACTCTGCCGACGCCATGTTCCAATCACCGACCACCCGCCGCCGGTCCAAACTCGGTGGCTGCGTGCTGATTTTTGCCGCCGCCGCCGGGATCTCGCGGGCGCAACTTGTTTCCTCACCGCCAATTCTCCAACGTCGAGCTCTCGCACTCATGACGGACATCACACCGCATGAGCCGGTCACGGGAACCCCGATCAAGGTTTCCTACCCGACAGACCATGCGTTCTGGGGAACTCTCTTTGGCGACAAGCAAATCGCGGCACTCGTAGCAGTGGACCTTACCCAAGGTAAAGACCACGATCCGGGAGACAACGCCGATCTTTGCCTGCTGCTGTGGGATCACGAACACGGCTGGAAGTTCCGCCAGCGGGTTGGCAAGGTGACATCCACGGTGGATTCCGAGCAGCATTGGAGTTGGGCCGTCAAACACCGCGAACCTTCCGGCGCGTGGTACGTCGTGAGCCGCCTCGATCTCTACCCACCGGGAGAACACCTTTCATGGGTGTGCGACGCGAAGACGCGCACGCTCATTCCGACCACCTGGCCGAGGGGCGCGATACCCTCCATCTCCGGAGACACCATCACCTTTACACGCCAGGATAAACCCGGCTACAGCCCGACCATCCGCGATATTTACCGCTTTAGAGACCAACCGGCTGAACGCGTCGCCAGTTGCAGTGACTGGCTGTGACCCACAGGGAAGGAGAGGTGCTCATCTTTTGGGAAGGGCGTTCCCACCAAGCCCGCACTTGGCAGGCGCGCGAGTTAATTCTTGATAAGCGATACGCGCTCTGCCGCACCGAAGGGGAGCGGGCCGGAGAGCCTTTCCGGGAAGACGCGGTGGCCGAGTTCGAGTGGGGAGACCAAGAAGTCACACACCTTGCCAGGGCGTTTCTGTGGCGACGGTTGACCGGATTGAGTGAAAACGCGCTGAGGGGCTATTGGGACCAGGATAGCCAGAGCAACTCGGAGCGGCCGCGTGGCGTGACCATCACCGGCCTGCCCGAAGCAATACAACGGTTCAGTTGGCCCGCGGACGAAGGAAGTCACCAGTGAAACTAGTTCGCATAAAACGGTGGTTCGCTGTCTCAAAAACGGTCGTTTTTGGGACGTGTCTTCACCTTCCTCAATGCCGCATGAGTGATAACTGCCTATCCGAATAACCGATTTCGTGGTAGATTCGGCCGTGAAAAACGCTGAGCCGAAGCCGCGCAAACGACCAAGAGCCAAGCGCCTTGCCACCACGGGCGGGCAGTTCGTGATCAGCGACGAGTTGTGGGCGCTCATGGAGCCGCTTTTGCCTGCCCATCAGAACACGCACCGCTTTGGCGGCGGGCGGCCCCGCGTGCCGGATCGCACCTGCGCGGACGGCATCTTCTTCGTGCTGCGAACGGGCTGCCGGTGGAACGCCCTTTCTGCCACGGGCATCTGTCCAAGTTCCACGGCGCACGACCGCTTCCAGGCGTGGGTGGAGGACGGCTTCTTTCTGCGCTTCTGGCAGGCGGGCCTGGCGGAGTACGACTCGTTCAACGGCATCGACTGGAGCTGGCTTTCCATGGATGGCGCGATGACCAAGGCTCCCTTGGCGGGGGAAAAAACCGGGCCCAGCCCCGTGGATCGCAGCAAAAGCGGCACCAAACGCTCGCTCTTGGTGGAGGGCAGCGGCGTGCCGGTGGGCCTGTGCGTGGCCGGAGCCAACAAAAACGACTTCAAGATGCTCGCGGAAACGATCTGGAGCATTCCCGTCGAGCGGCCTGAACCTACCGCCAAAGCTCCGCAGCACCTTTGCTTGGATAAGGGTTACGACTACGGGCGGGTGCGCTGGATCGTGAGGGCTTTTGGCTTCGTGGCTCACATCCGTGCACGCGGCGAGGAAGCCACCGAGAAGAAAGCCGGGCAAAAGGCCCGGCGCTGGCTGGTGGAACGCACCCACTCCTGGATGAACCGCTTCCGCAGCCTGCTCACCCGCTGGACCAAGATGGCGCGAAATTATGAAGGCTTGCTCCACTTCGTCTGCGGCCTCATCGCCCACCGTGCCGCCGGGTTATTCGGATAGGCAGTAAGAGACTTCAAGGCGGCGGGTCCGATTTTTGCTCTTTGAACTTCAATGGATGCTGCTGCCTTGAAATCGTTGGAAGAAATTGTCAAATCCTCCGCTCCCTTCCTGGCGGCCATCGGCGGCCCCGTCGCTTTGTTTGCTTGGTGGACTTCCCGCACGACACAGCTTTATCAAAACAGCCTTGGACGCACTTCAAGCCGCTATCACCACAGCCACCGACGATCACAAGTACAAAAAGTTCTTGGAAGACATTCGTAAGGAAAAACTGGCGAAACTCGCCTTCGGCTGCTCGGTGCGTTCCGGGGACCTTGGTCGCCTGATGGACTACTACGACCAGGGCTTTGCCACCACCGAAGATATTTGCCTGGCTTGGAACCACCGCAATCCGGGCGGCGAGCCATTGTCGTTCCGGCTTAAAGCCTTTGAGACTGCTTTTCTCGCTTTTGTTGTCCTCTACATGGTCGCTTGTGCTTTGACCGGGATGGTGGCCACCGTTGTTTTGTTCCTTCTGCCCGCAGAGGCCGCACGACAAATCGCGCCGTACACCCTTGGCTTTCTCTTCCTCGCCGGGCTAACCTTCTCGGCCTTCCGCAGCCACATCACCGCAGCTCTACTGAGCGTTCGAGAAAACCGGCATCGCAAGGCACAGCATAAAATTGCCGCTGCCGCCTGATATTAGACGATAGATGTAGCGAAGCGTCCGTTGTCATGAAATTGCCGTTACTTGCTTTCTGCATTGCGTTTGGCGATTATCCCCGCACGACAGAATTCTCACTATGCGCCTAAGAGAAAATCGCCGATTTTGTTCTGAAGGGATAATCGCCATCATTTTCGATCAAACTTCAAGGTGCGTAACACCTGTTCTGGTTGGTGTCACGGTATGCGAGTTGCTTTCGGCCTACGATAGTAAGAAGCTTCAGCGCCAATTTCCTCGCTCAAGATCAATTTGCGCGCATCTAGGTGCTTAATGACTGACACGGTTTTCGAGGGTATTTGACCGGGGCCAGCTACACCAAAGAACTCCACGAGTTTTCCTCCCCCTTCCACTCGCCATGTGCAAAAGTTAGGGTTACGGGGAGTAAGACCCACTTTAGCTGGGCCTTCAAAAATTGTTGTGTAAGCAGCGGTTCCGTCGGATCTGAAATCGATTTCAGAGTGAACTTCCGATTTTCCACTTGCGTTATATTCCTGTCGAAACCATCGACCAATAAGTGCGCTTCTGAGTTGCGCATCCGATGTGTGAATGATGCCTCTTTCCACTAGAGGCGTCGTACATCCAGCAACCAAGAAAAGCACGCCCGTCCATAATACCGCGTGAGGGATGCTATTCGTTATCTTAGGAGCAGTCATGGAGATTGCTTTTACGGACGATGAGGCGCTGGACGACCAGTCGGTTCGTTTGGTGGACCTATCCAACTTTGACTAGGTACAGTATCCCTTGGTGTTTGTGTGACGATCACGTTCCATTCAGGTGATGTTGCTTTGGGGTAAGCATCCACAGAGAATTGACCGTAAATCCATTGACTATATATATAGATGTTCGTATTATCTTGGCCGACATAAAATCCTGTGTGGTTGTGCATGCCTGCACTAACATCGGAGTTAATGTATTTACCATCAGCATCCCAGCCTGTGGCAATCATCGTTCCAGGCGCAAGATGAGGACTCCCATCTACTGGTTGTCCTTGCCGCCATTGCGAGGTTGATGGTGCATCATAGTACTCGTCGCCGCTTGTTGATCCAGCCAGGAACTCAGCGCCGGTGGCACACTGCTTGTCCGATCCCGATGCAGGATTATGCACAAACCTCCCAAGCTCGGAAGGATGTTTTATGTCATAATTATACATATGCGTGTAAAACGTATGTCCCGCAGGAGTTACGTTCCGCACAGGATAAAGTCCCAACGGGTCACTGCGGTCCACCGGATCACCTCCGACGAAGGCGTACCAGTTGCTGCCACCAGCAAAGCCTAATGGATCGGCGTTAAGGAATCGGCGGCTTTCGGCGCTGTAGTAGCGCGCGCGCATGTAGAGCAATCCGTTGCTGCTGTCGCTCTCCACCCCCCAAGCACCGTGAAAAAGAAAAGGGGTGTTGGTCGTCCCCGTGCGGCTGGCCGTCTCTCCATACGCGCCGTACACTACCCGGTCGCTGACTTGGCCGCTACCATCCGCCAGCGCCACTGTGCTGCCGCGACCATCGAAGTAGTAGGCTTTCAGGCCGATGTTGCCATTGCCGCCCGTGTCCTCGTAGAGCAGCCGTCCCTTCTCGTCGTACACATAACGGGTTGTCGTGCCGCCTCTGCTGCGAATCAGCAAATGTGACATTGAACCGTTGGGATCATGTACGTAGCTGGTGACTACGCCTGCGTTCGTCTGGCTCACCCGGCGGTTCTCCGCGTCGTAACCGTAGGCCGTCGCAGCCACGGCTGTCAGCCGATTGCGGGCGTCGTAAGTCAAGCTGACCATCGCTCCACCCACGGGTCCCGTGGTCAGGTTGCCGTCCGCGTCACTGGCCGTGGTCTGTCCATTCCAACCGCTGAGCCGGTCGTCGTTGTCGTAAGTCATGGCCGCAGGCAGCGGCACGCTGTAGGCCGCCGGTTCCGGGGTAACGGTCTCTTTAGTCACCCGGTCTAGTACATCGTAGTCGAGGGTACGCTGGTGGATGAGCACCCCGGTGCTGGTTTTGTCGGTTAGAGTACGCACGCGGCCCGCCGCATCATAGGCGAACTGCCGCATGGTCCCGTTGGGCAAGCTAATCTGTGCCAAGTGGGTGTGGCTGTCGTAAATGTAAGATGTTCGCCGCCCAACCCAATCGGTCACGGTCGCCAGACGGTCGGCAGCGTCATAGGCGTAGCTCACGGTCAATTTGCCGGGGTAGGTCAAGCTCAACA
>CAWCJJ010000021.1:0-112582 GCA_963795895.1 uncultured bacterium | reverse complement strand
AATACAGCGTTAAGTGAGTTGAAAACACCGCGTGTTTATGCTACGCTGACCGGTGCGAAAGCGTGAGTTGGCGCGGGTCAAAAAGCGGCTGGATGGTTTCCTGGAAGAGTTGACGGCGCCGATGGGCCGCGCGGAGCGCCGGCAGTGGGCAGGCGCCTACGTGCGAGGACTCTTGCTCGATGGCGAGCGCAAGAGCGTGGAACCCATCGCCGCGCGCGTGCTTGGCGCGGAGCCGCACAGCGCGCCGGTGCAGGCGCTCCAGCAGTTCGTCAACCAGAGTCCCTGGCCGGCGGCATTGGTGGAGCAGGCGCTGGCGCGCCGCTTCGAGGCGAGTTTGGGAGCGGCGCAGCGCTACTGGATTATCGATGAGACGAGCTTTCCCAAAGCGGGCAGCCATTCGGCGGGGGTCGCCCGGCAGTACTGCGGGGCCCTGGGCAAGCTGGCCAACTGCCAGGTGGCCGTGAGCCTGCACGCCGCCGAAACCAGTCTGGCGCGCAGCCAGCCGCTGGGCTGGAAGCTCTTTTTGCCGCCCGAGTGGCAGGGGGAAGCCGCCGGGGAGCGGCGGCGCGCCGCCGGCATCCCGCCTCCGGTGGGCGCGCGCACCAAGCCCGAACTCGCCCTTGACCTGCTCGACCTGGCCCGGGAAAGAGGCGGCGCAACGGGCACCGTGCTCGCCGACGAAGTCTACGGCGGCAGTTTTGCCTGGCGCGCGGCGTTGCGCGCCCGCGGCCTGGCCTACGTCGTGGCCGCGGGCTCGGATTCGCGCGTGTGGACGCAAGCCCCTATTTTTGCCCTGCGCGCGCCCAGGCGGGCGGGCGGGCGGCAGCCGAGCCGGCCGCGCTTGGTCGGAGACACGCCCGTGCGCCTGGATGCGCTGGCCAAAGGCCTGCCGACCGACGCGTGGCGGAAGGTGATCTGGCGCGAGGGTACTCGGGGACCGCAAAGCTCGCGTTTTGCGCGGGTGGAAACCGCGTGGGCGGCCCACCACTGGAGCAAATGGCCGCAGCCCGAGCGGGTGGCGGAAACCCTCCTCATCGAATGGCCCGAAGAAGAAGAGGCTCCAACCAAGTTCTGGCTGGCCTGGGGTGAAGAGTGTGAAAAGGCGCCTCCGCCCGTCTTGGCGGCGGCGGCCAAGGGGCGCTGGCGCGTCGAGCAGGACTACCGCGAGCTCAAGGACGAACTCGGCCTGGACCACTTCGAGGGCCGCAGCCTTTTAGGCTGGCAGCATCACGTGACCCTGGTCTCGATGGCTTTTGCGTTCCTGCGCGAAGAGCAGGCCCGCCGGGCGACACGCCCAAAAAAAGCCCGAGCCGACGCTGACCCTGCCAGGGGTGCGCCGGCTCCTGCAAGCGGCCCTCGTTCGCCTCTGCGGCCGCTGTCCCTGGTGCAAGACTCGCTTCCACAACACATCATGAACTTAACGCTGTATTACTATGGTGTTGACCAAATCCAGACACAGCGCGCCGCCGACGAAGGCGATGCCCCTGCCACGGCGGAACGGCTTGTACTTGGAGGCGACCCGCAGGCGCTTGGTGGTGCCGTCCGCGCGCGGGGTCGTCAACTTTGGAGGGAGGTGCTTTTCGGCGGATCGACATGGGCGGGGGTGGCCGGGAGCCGCGCGACATACGGCCACGGCGACCCGGGCGCGAGCCGACGGTCGCTTCGCGCCACACGCGGAACCGGACATTCGTCTGACTCAGGAATAAATCTCCGCCGGGGAGAAGATTCTTTTTACCTTGATCCCGCGCCAGCCCTCTGATGGTCACCCGCAGGGGGAGGGACACAAAAAGGCGAACGCAGCCCCGGCTCATTTGGCCCTTCATGATCGTCACCGCCTGCTGCGGCACACCTCCCGGATCAACTCGCGCACCCGGACGCCCGCCGACCCGGCCAGGATGTGCTTGCGGTATTTCGTCCACACCGGGCGGAGGTGAATCTCGAAGATGAAGTGCGCGCCGCGCCTGTAATCTTACCCCGCCAGCCTGACAAGGCCCGCGCGATACTAAAGCTGCCACCACGGCGGGGGCTTCAACCCTGCCAAATTGTGACAGGAAAGGCTGGATTTGGTGACAGCCCACGTCATTTGTTCTCGACCCGTGTTATCCGTGACCGGAATTGAAATCTGCTCATCCTCGTCCAACTGCTCCGTGACTTTGTGGACGGATTCCAACTCCAAAACCCGGCACCCGTCGGCCAGTCTTTACATCCTGCCTCTTGGTGCTGCTCTTCGCACCATCCGCGCCACGACTGGCGCAAAGGTGCATACGAAGGCTAATCCTTCCACGGCGAGGAGCATCCGCCCCGAACGCCGCCCGGGCCAGCATGAGCCAGAAAAATAGGTTGGAGGAAGCCGTCAACCGTGTCATGGAACAAAGAAGTGCGGCACGAAGCGGCTGGTGTTTTGTGTGACCGGTTCATCTCCCTCACGGATGCCGATCCCGGCGGCCTCGTCACGAACGATCCACGAACCGATAACTGGGTATCGACCGCTCAAGGCCGGGGGGGGCAGCAACTCCTGGTAGATATATTGCGCGTTCTCACCGTTGCCGGGCGGCGTGGCGGCGACCACCCGGCCTTGCACGACGGTCGTGATGCCCGCTCCTTCTCGACCAAGCGTCGGCTTGCGGATAAAATCCCCGCCGAGGCATTCCGGGGTCGTGTAGGCGGGTAACAGGTTCGGATGGTCGGGAAATAGTTCCCAGAGCAGCGGCAGGATGGCCTTGTTGCTTAACACCATCTTCCAGGCGGGTTCGATCACCTGCCAGGGTTCCGGCAGCAGATGCGGACTGAACCGCTCATCCACGAGCCACTCCCAAGGGTACAATTTGAATAGGTTCTTGATGGGCCGGTTCGCCATATCTACAAACCGGGCGCCGTTCCAGCCGATCTCGTCCATGAACAGGCGTCGGGGCCGCAAGCCCGCTTGCATCGCGGTGTCTTCCAGGTACACCGTCGTCGCAAAATCCTCCAGGTGGTCCCGCACACAGGCAAAGTGGACCATTTGGCCGCTCAAACCGCTTTCCCGCCAACGGGAAATCAGCTTCTCATGGATGGAATTGAACTGGTCGAACTGCGGGGACCCTTCCTGGAGCCAATCCCACTGCACGACGCTCGCCTCCAAGAGAGAGGTCGGCGTATCGGCGTTGTATTCGTACATCCGGGGTGGCTGCCGACCGTCATAGAAGAGGTCGAACCGACCGTAGAGGGAAAGATCCTCGCGCTCCCAGGAAGCGAGGATCAGCGGCACATACCGTTCGGGGATGCCAAAGCGGGCGAAAAGGTGGTGGTCGATGACGTGCTGGACCGCTTCCAGGCAGAGGCGATGCAACTCGTTGGTGGCAGTTTCGAGCACATCGATCTCCGAAGCCGTGAAGCGGTAGCAGACCGACTCATCCCAATACGGCCTCTCGCCGGTGTGAAAGAGAAGGCCGAGTTTCTGGACTTTCGCCTGCCAGTCCGACCGGGGAGTTATCGTCAAGCGTTCCATCTGTGGATCGTTTGTCCTTATTCCCTTACTCGCCCCCGGAGCCGCCGCCGTGCGAACCGAAGCCGCCACGCGAGACTCTGGAGGACTCCGATCCCGACGAATCCCCTCCAGAGGAATGGCTGCTGCCTCCGTTTCCGAACCAAGAAAAGCCTCCGTACCCGCGTCGGCCCCAGGAATACCAGTGCGACACCGGAGTGGGACTAGGGGTCGGCGAGGCAGTCCAATCATCCGCCGCCCCGTGGCGGGTGGCGGGTGGCGCGGGAGGTTGCCGCTGGCAGGCCGATAACACGACCGAACCGGTGATCAGCAACACCACCTTGCCAGATTTTTTCACGTCGAAGGGGGGGCGGAAAAAGGAGGGTGGCCGTCACCGCCGCAGTCTAGCTCATCGAGGCGGCGATGATATGGCAGATGCCCAAGACAATCGCCCCGCAGAGGATGCCCACGGCGACGTTCTTGTTCTCGCACATCTCTTTCTCCAGGTTGAAGGGGGTGACCAGATCGAAGAATTTGAAGCCGACGACCGCCAGTACGATGCCAGTCAACCCGAACACCACGCTCGACAGGACCGCGCCGACAAAACCGGTGGGGTGCCAAGGTGCCGGTCGCGAACTCACCTCGTCCGCTGCACGGGCACACGGGATGACGACCAGCCACAAAAAGGCCACCAAGTAAGATAATCTGCCGCGGATAAGCGATAAGCACATCCCGCGAACGTAGGCGATACAGGGAGCCTTGGCCATCCATTTCCGCCGTCTGATTTCAGAACGCCTGGCCCTCACGCGCCTTAAAGTATCGCCAACGGGCGTTTGGCAGTTGCCGGGCGAAACGATGACGGTTCTTTACATCCTGCCTATCGGCGCTGCTCTTCGCACCGTCCGCGCCAAGGCCGGCGCGAAGGTGCATAGAAAGGCCAGTCCTTCCACGGCCAGCAGCATCCGCCCGCTGCGTTCCACCCCGAACGCGGCCCAGGCCAGCATCAGCCAGAAGAACAGGTTGCCGCTCGCCACGGCATACACCCACGAGGCAAAGCGGTGCTGGTCTCGCACAAAACCCATTTGCTCAATGGGCGGCGTGTCCACCAGCTCCACCGCCCCTTCGCGCCAGCGCAGCAAGACGACCGGGAGAAGATTGCCCGCCACCAGCAGGACGGCTGCGACAAAACTCACGGAAAACCTGCCGCCCACCCGGTTGTAGAGCCAATAGATGAACAGCATTTCAGCCAGCACGTTGGCCGTCGCTCCAAGGTAAACCACCACCGGGAAGCGGCCCATGTCCTCCAGGCGGTTCATCTGGTGCAGGCGCTTGGGTTCGCACGGTAAGAGGGCGGGCATGCGGCAGCCTACAGGGAACCCCCGGCGATAATCAACCCGCGCCGCAACGGGAGTCCACACAGTTGTCCCCGAATCCGGCTGGATGCGGATGATTTCGATTCAATCGAAGGCATTGATTCAACGTTGCGACGATGCAAAGGACACCGTTTCAATCTTTACAAGCGAAAGCGCGCAGGCCGGCGCGGGCATGGCCCAAGCCAAGGAAAGCTATCCCACCCTGGAGAGTTTCACTGCCGCCAAGCCGCGGAGGCCGCCCACGCCCTGGACTGCGACCTCCACGTCACCGCCAAAGACGCAAAAAAAGGCTTTGCCGTGATCGCCTTCCGCTGGCGGGTGGAGCGCACCTTCGCCTGGCTGGGCCAGTGCCGGCTGCTCTCCAAGAACTACGAGAAGACTGTGGCAAGCGCTGAGGCCTGGATCTGGACGGCCATGCTGCGCTTGCTCGTTCGACGATTCCCATAATAACCATACAGGTTCTTAGCTCGACTTTATCCATTTTGCAGACTCGCTTTTCCGAGGGCACGCAAGTGCTTTAGTCACAGGGAACGGTAATCTTTAGAGTCTATAGTCGATAGGACTGGACACCTGTGGTAGGCTCGGAGCATGGACATTGAAGCCGTTTTGCGCAAACCCAAGCTGATGCGTGCGCTGACCAGTCTGGAGGCCGGCGAGTTCGCCCGGTTGCTGGCGGCCTTTGAACAAAGCTTGCAAGCCAAACGGGCGGAGTTCAACCGGTTTGGGGAGAAGCGCCGGCGTGCGCCCGGGGCCACCGGCAACGCGGGCGTGCTCGCCCGCCCCCGGGAGCGGCTCTTTTTCGTGTTGTTCTACTTCAAGTGCTACCCGCTCCAGGAGGTCATGGGCGTGTTCTTTGGCTTGAGCCAGCCGCAGGTGTGCCTGTGGATCAAACGGCTCACCCCGCTGGTCAACGCGGCACTGGGCCGGGAGTTGTGCCTGCCTGCCCGCAAGCCCGCCGACCTGGAGAAGCTCCTTTGCGAAATGCCCGAGTTGCGCTTGCTGGTCATCGACGGAGTTGAGCGGCCCGTCCGCCGGCCCAAGGACGAGCAGCGCAAGAAGGACGACTACAGCGGCAAGAAGAAAGCCCATCGCAAGAAGAACCTGATCTCGCCAGTGAAAAGCGGGTGGTCTACCTGGGGCCAACCAGCCCGGGCAGCGTGCATGACAAGAAGCTCGCCGATGAGAGCGGGCTGGTCTTCCCGCCGGACGCCCTCCTGCTCAAGGACACCGGCTTCCAGGGCTACGAACCGCCAGGGTGGAGACGCTCCAGCCCAAAAAGAAGCCGCGCGGCCGTGAACTCCACCCGATCCAAAAAACCATCAACCAGGTCATCAGCAAAGTGCGCGTCAGCGTTGAACACGCCATCGCCGGGGTCAAACGATGCCACATCGTCGCCGACACGTTTCGCAACCTGCGCGCGGGCTTCGTGGACGAGGTCATGGCGGTGGCCAGCGGCCTGCACAATCTGCGTGTCGCCTCCCGCGCTTAACAAAAATCCAGCGATTGCCCCACTACGACCTGCAACCATATTTAACGACTATAAAGTCTTTTGAACATCATGTTTTCGCACCAACATGCAAAAACCCCTTTTCGTAAGCCGTTCCCCAGCAGGGTGCGTCCCTAAAATTGGATAAAGTCGAGCTTAGAGCGTAGCAGTCCCGACATTACGGATGCTTTTCGACATAATCGCCATTCGGCGGTTAATTGTGAGAAACGATTGTGACCACACAGTTTTGAGCAGGTACTTCTACGTAAATCGCTCGGGTACACGGAGTTTGCCAGAGGGGAGAATCGAACTCCCGACCAAGGGCTTATGAGTCCCCTGCTCTACCGCTGAGCTACCCTGGCGTTACCCGACCCGCGTGGTCACGGGCAATGAAAATAATGAGGTTCGGTCTCCATTGCAAGCCAGGTTTTTCCGACGCGCGCCATCCCGTCAACCCGGCGTCTCAAAACGCCGCCCCGGTGACTCACCGGACGTCGTCCACAGAACGGATGGCGGAACCCAGCCGATTCGTCGTGGCAAAGAGATGCAATGTTGCGTTGAGACAATGGATTTCACCCGCCAGCCGTGCGAGTTTTTGATCATGCCGTAACCTTGTCCCTCTCCCCACCCCGTTCCCCTTAGCTTCATGCATATCATACTCAACAGTAGAAACTTAAATAAGATCATCCGATTCAGGCTGATTGCGCTCTTCAGCGCCTTGGCGCCGCTCGGGACCGCGCCTTCACCCACCGCCTACGCCCAAGCATCGTCGGCGGCGCCCGTGTTCTACAGCCAGGGTGATCCGTCCAACGACGAGCAGTACATCCTCGAGTTGATCAACCGCGCCCGCATGGACCCGGCGGGCGAGGGGCGGCGCCTCGCGGCGCTCACCGACCCGCTCGTCTTGCAGGAATACGCCTTCTTCGCCGTCAACACGGCCATCCTCCAAAGCGACTTTGCCAGTTACACCCCCAAACCACCCCTGGCCATGAACCCCAGCCTCATGGCCGCGGCCCGCCGCCTCGGCTTGGACGAGGGCACCCGCGGGTTTCAAGGCCACACCGGCAGCGACGGTTCGACGACCCCCGGGCGCCTCGCCGACGCAGGCTACCTCTTCCAGGCTTACGGCGAGAACACTTTCACCATGGTGGAAAGCGCCTTCTTCTCGCACGCCGCCTTCAACGTCGATTGGGGAGTGCCCGATCTTGCGCATCGCCAACTCATCATGAACCTGGTGCCCACGTTGCCGACGTTTCGCGAGATCGGCGTCTCCCTGGTTCCGGCCACGGTTCCAAAATTCGGCCCGCTGGTGGTCAGCCATGAATTCGGCCTTGCTTCCAAGACTCCATTCGCCACGGGTGTCGTGTACACCGACAATGATCACGACGGCTTTTACACGCCAGGGGAAGGCACCGGCGGCGTCCGGGTTTCCTCGCCGCAATCCGGCTACAACACCACCACCGGAGCGGCGGGTGGTTACTCGCTGCCCCTCAATTTGCTTTCGACCGCCGACAGCGCGGCTCAAATTGTCTTCGACAACCCGGACGGCACCCGGACCACGCGTGATGTCGCGCTCGCGTTGCTCCCCGGTGTCGGGCCGGACGCCGTCGTCAGTCCGGCACTGGCGAATGTGAAGGTGGATGTGATCACAGTGCCGGAGGTGGCGCAGCCGTTGGCGAACGTCAGCGTCGTCGCCACGAAGAACGCGCGGAGTCGCGCGGGTGCCGCCGGCAAGTTCGCGTTGTCGCGCAAAGGCGGGGACACCACCCAGCCGCTGACGGTGACCTTCACGCTCGGGGGATCGGCGGTCAGTGGACGGGATTATCGTCCGGTCACGGGGACGGCGACGTTCGCGCCGGGAAGTGCGGGGATCGCGGTGAAGATTATTCCGACCAGCAATCCCGATCTGCCGGTTAGCCAACCGAGGGTGAAGTTGAAGTTGCGGGCGGGGAGCGGGTACCAGTTCGATCCCAACGGGAGCCGGGCGGCGAGTTTGCGGATTCAGTAGTGGTACGGCGGCCTCCGCCCCGGGAGCGCGGGCGTCCCGCCCGCATCTGGACCAAGTGTAGTCTTCTCAAGGGTTACCGCCCTTTGCGGGCAGGATGCCCGCGCTCCCGGGGGTTGCCACCCCTATCCAGAAGCGGGCGGGACGCCCGCGCTCCCGGGGCGGCGCTCCGCGTCGCTTCTTCCGCGTTGAGAATTAGCGTTGAAGCGATATTCTGAACGCGCCATGCCTGAACTTGCCGAAGTCGAACACAGCCGCCGCCAATGGGATGTCGGGCGGGACCTTCCCATCACCAAAATCCACGTCCGTCCGGGCGGCACCGGGCGCGTCTTTCGCGGGGTGGACACTGACCTGTTGCGCGAACGTCTCACCGGCCAGATCCTGCTCACCTCCGAGGCGAGCGGCAAACAAATGCTCTTTCGGTTCACCAACGCCGTCTGGCTCGGCCTGCACCTGGGCATGCGCGGCGAACTGTTCGCGCGACCCGCCGATTACACGCCGGGCAAACACGATCACCTCGTCCTCCACCAAGCCGAACGCACCCTGGTGTTCGAGGATCAACGGCATTTCGGCAGGGTCCAATTCCACGAGGGCGAGCAACCCCCCGAATGGTGGTCGAGTCTGGCGCCCTCCGTGTTGTCGCCGCAGTTCACCGTGGCGACGGTCACGGCTTTTCTGCTGCGCCGTCGCAGGACGCCGATCAAGGCGGCCCTCCTCATGCAGGAATGTTTCCCCGGCGTCGGCAACTGGATGGCGGACGAAATCCTGTGGCGCGCGGCCATCCATCCGGCCACACCCGCGGGCGATCTGAACGTCGCCCGGACCAACCTGCTTTGGAAACAAATCCGTTGGGTCAGCCGCACGGCGATCAAGATCATCACCGACGATTGGACCTACCCCGACACCTGGCTTTTCTCCCGCCGGTGGAAGGATGGCGGGCACTGCCCCCGGTGCGATCTGCCCCTGGAACGCGCCCAAGTCGGCGGACGCACCACCTGTTGGTGTCCGAACTGCCAAAAGGTTTGAACGACCGTTGGGATGACCGGGATATAACAGGATTGGGTCCCATCCTTCTCTCCCATCCTGTTTCTCCTGTTCATCCTGTCAAATTTCGGACGCTCGCGCTTCACGGCGCGCCTCCACCCAGCAGCGAACTCAGGCGCGCTTTGTCGTCTCGCAAAGCTTCGTCCGCCGGCCAGTCCAGCGTTGCTTTTTGCAGGAGCGCCAGCATCTTCCGGTTTTTCCCGCCCCGCTCGTAAACGCGTAGCAACCCGTCGTACTCGGGCCGCGATTGCGGCGCGCTTCCGATCGCCCCTTCGTAGGCAAGTTCCGCCGCCTCAAGGGATCCGTTCCGCTCGGCGTAACGCGCGATGGTGCCAAGCTTGCCGGCGTTGCCCCCCGCCCCGTCGATGGCGGCGCTCCAGTGGATGCGGCTGGCTTCCATTTGATCCATTTGCTCCGCGCACCGCGCGAGGTACATCTGCTCGTAGGCGGGTTCGAGGGAAACGTGCTGCCCTTGGATCAACTCCTTGATCTCCTGCCACTGCCCCAATGCGCCTAGCACATCCAGATACTGGAGGAACAGCGCGCGGTTCCGCAACGCGCTGGACCGCGGGAGAATCTCCTGGATGCGCGCGTATTCGCCCTTGCCGTTCAGCCAGGCGGCCAGGGCGGCGAGATTCTCGGGTTCGGCGGCGTTGGCGAACTGATCGACGGCTTCCCCGATCAACGCCTCGCACTGGCCCGGTTGATCCAGGAGCCGGAGGTCGTAGGTCAGCAGCTTTTGGGAAACTTTGGCGAGAGGATGGCGCAGAATCAGCCGGGCCAACTCGGCAACCGGCATCCCGGCATCCGACGGCATGGGCTTCGTCGCGCCGTCCCCGGTGCCGGTTGACGGAGTCAGCGAGGTAATACTACGACGGGTCAAGAGCAGCAGCGCGTCGAGGGATTCGACGCCCGAGCCGGCGCGCGCGGTTTTTTCCAGGACATCCCGGGCGAGGTCGGACGTACCGAGATCGTTGAGGGCGAGAAGAAGTTGCGCCGCGCCGAGACGAAGCCGGGTGCTGGTGGCCGGACTTTCGAGCAAACGGCGTCCCAACCGCAGCGCCTCGTCGTTTTGCCGGAGTCGAAGGGCCATTTCCATACCCAGCCACCAATCGGCGGGTTCGCCGTCGCGACCCGGGGGCCACGCTTGCGCCAGGTGCGCGCGGGCCAGCGGGAGGTCGCCCATCACGAGGGCGGCGGTGGCGAAGTCGCGTTGCTCCCCGGCGGTGAGCCGAACGGTGGCGGGAAGTCCTTTCCAGTGCGAGATCGCCTCGCGTTCCAGACCGACGCGCGTCAGGAAAACGGCGGTGGCGCGGGCGACCTCCGTATCATCGGAACGCAGGGCGTTGGCGTCCTGGATCCCGCCCCGGGCGGCGTCCCACTTTTCCTGGTCGATGGCGGTCATCGCCCGCGCGGCGGCACGGCGCGCCTGCCAACCCCTGACGGCGTGAACCACCGGACGTCCCGCAAACCAGCCGCACACCGTGAGAAGTGCCAGCACGGTGAGCGCGCGCAAGCGGCGACGCAGGCGGCGGCGGGCGGACGCCTCCTCCGGGGTTTGGAGATCATAATCCTGCCGGGTTTGAATGAGGTTTGTCGGGCTTGATGGGGGAGCAAGCATAAGGGGTGACGACCACTATAAAGTTCAACATCCTCCTTGGGAAGCTGAATCGAAGTGCATGGAGGCTTGCAGGCTGGCCGTTTGACACGATGCCAAGGCGCGCGGGGTGACGATGTGATTATTCTTTTTTCCAAGCGGCGTGGAACCCGGTAGGTTTTGGTGTGGACTCACACACCCAGATTAGTAATCCGATTGCCCCCCTCGTGGGGATCATCATGGGCAGCGCGTCGGATTGGCCGACCATGCGGGAGGCCGCGCGCGTGCTGACCGCAGCGGGGGTGGCTTACGAGACGAGGGTGGTCAGCGCCCACCGCACGCCGCATTTGCTCTTCGAGTACGCGTCCGATGCCGAGTCGCGCGGGCTACGGTGCCTGATCGCCGGTGCCGGCGGCGCGGCGCACCTGCCCGGCATGGCCGCCGCGTTGACACTGCTCCCGGTGTTGGGAGTGCCCGTGCGATCACGCGCCCTCGACGGGTTGGACTCGCTGCTGTCGATTGTGCAGATGCCGGCGGGAGTGCCCGTCGCGGCGTTTCAAATTGGCCCCGAGGGAGCCGCCGACGCCGCGCGGTTTGTGGTGAAGATGCTGACCGATACCAATATACAAGTGGGTTCTATGATTCGACCCGTGGCACCGGCTTAGCGCGCACGCAAAACCTTCTGCGCCCCGAAGGGCATAGGCGTTAACCCAACCCGGAACATGTTGCCGCCTCAAAACCCCATCTCACCCTCCCCAACCCGTTCCGGGTTCGGGAGGGAAATTTACGCAGCCGTTAGGTTAACGCCTATAACCCTTTAAAGGCGCCAGCCCCTACCCCTCACTGCACCATCAACAGAATAATCAACTGCGCTTCGCCGACCGCCGGGCCGCGGATAAACAGCGGGCGCTCGCGGCTAAGTTTCACGTCGGCCTCCACCAACACCCGGCTTTCCCTCAATAATTGCACCCCGAGCGCGTAACCACCCATCACCGGGTTCTTGGTGTCAATCTTCAGGAAAAATCGGTGCCCCGACACCAGCCAATCCTCCGTGCCGGTTTTCAACTCCTGGTGCCGCTGGCCGACGACCCGGAAATCGTTGTAACCAAACACACTCTCCAAGTTCCCCGCCTGCCCGGACAATTCGTCGGGCACGC
Source organism: uncultured bacterium (assembly GCA_963795895.1). GTDB lineage: Bacteria > Verrucomicrobiota > Verrucomicrobiia > Chthoniobacterales > SZAS-18 > CAWCJJ01. Next base: position 100,457 of record CAWCJJ010000021.1, on the reverse strand, counting down.
GCGCGGGATGATCGGCGTGCGTCGCCAGGATCAACGCGCCGTACAAGGTGTCCCCCTCGGCACAAGCCGTGCCCGTCCACAAAAACAAACCCAAAAAACACACTCCCAATGCCCCGGCCAACCAAGCAAAGCTCGCCGGGCGGCCAGCCTCCAAGTTGCGGGCGCGACACTTGCCTTTCGCAGGTGGCATGATGGTGATCTGCGGCTTGCGGTCAGGGCCACCGGAACAATATTCCCGGGGCAAAGCCATGTCGGCTAGGGGGTCGCGGCGGGTACCGCCGGGTTTGCGGGAACCACGGGAGCCGCGTTGTCGATGGCGGCGTCCGGCAGGTGTTCAAGTCCGTTCACCCACAGCACGTTCACATTGGAATCCTTGTAATGCAAAGGCGTGGCGGTGGTCGGCGTGTTTTGATCCGGCACCCGGGCCTGGATGTCGCCGCCGGGCTCCACCATTTCGTGGCCGCGCCGATGCTTGTCCTGCTGTTCCGCCAGATCGCGGTCGCGTTGCAAACGTTCTTGCTGCTCACGGGTCAGGGAAACCACTTCGACGGGTCCCTTCCCGGCGGGAGTCGGGGCAACGGCCACTAGCGCGGGAGCGGGTGCCACCTCAACCAGCGGCGGGGCCACCACCGGATTCTGCTTGTTCGCGGCAATGAGTTCCTGCTGACGCGGGATCATCCCGTAGTACAACGCCCCGCTGATGAAGAGGCAGGCGGTCCCCAACCAAGCCAGACGCGGCAGCGACCACGCGAACAGCGGCGCGCGCATCGGCACCGGACGCGCCGACCTCGGGCGGTGCGTCGCGGCCCGCTCACCCGCGATGCGCTCGCGCAACTGGTGATTGAAAAAGTCCCCGTTGGTCAGCGCGGGCGCGTGCAGGTGGTCGTGCAAAAAGGAACTCAGCCGCATGGCTTCCGCCTTGTCGGCGTAGGCCTCGCCCACGGCGACGCGGCGCGCGAGTTCCTGCTCGAAGGCGACCATGGCGCTGCCTTCCAGTTCTCCGTCGATCCAGGCGGTGTAGCGTTCTTCAAAGGTTTTCATAAACGTCTTTCAGCAGGACTTGCAGTTTGCGGCGCGCGTAAAACAATCGGCTCATCACCGTTCCCAGTGAGCAGCCGACGGTCTCGGCGATTTCGTGGTATTGAAGACCTTCCATCTCCTTGAGGAGAATGACCGCGCGATGCTCGGGGGAGAGTTTGTTGATCGCGCCGTCAATCCGCTGGCGCACCTCCCGCCGCTCCATCTTTTCCAACGGCAGCGGTTCGGCCCGGGGCACCAGATCACTCGTCGGCTCCACGTCCTGGAGCGCAATGGAATCGTCGAATTCCTGGCCGCTCTGGATCTGTTTCTTCCGTAGCCAGTCGATGGCCACGTTGGTCATGATCCGGTAGAGCCAGGTGTAAAAACTCGATTGGCCACGAAAGCGGTCCATGGACTTCCACGCCTTCAGGAAACCGTCCTGGGCGAGATCCCAAGCATCCTGCTCGTTATGGACCAAATGGTAGATCATGGCGAAAACACGGCTGCGGTATTTTGTGACAAGCTCGTCAAAAGCCGCGTCGTCACCCGCCTGACACCGTTTAACCAGCGCAAGATCGTTCGGCTCAACGCCGACCTCGGGTGACACGACGATATTCTCGCCTGTCGAAAGTTCTGACGTGGCTTCCCCGCGCTGCATTCAATGAAAGAAGAAAAGAACTTCCCGGCCAACCGCCGGGGGAGCGGGGACCAGGAAAATACCCCGGTGGCAGGAGCCAAAGCCGGAGGCTGGTGAACCGCTAACAACCATGGCCATGCCGACGCCGCCATTCGTTGCGATAAAAACCCATGAGCGAAATGATGCCGTCGCGCACGTGGAAAACGCGCGCCCGCAAATCCTCGGTCTGCTCGTGGTCCAGGATTTGTTCCTGGCGGCAAACCGTGGTGGCGTCAAGCGCGTTGGTGATCGCCTTCAGGGCGCGTTTGAGGTAGGCGATGGTCATGCCGAGTTCGTCCACGTCGTCGTCGCTGAGCGCGGCGGCGAGCTTGACGTTCGCGAGGGTGCAACTCGTGGTAAGACGGGCCACCGCCGGGTGGTGCGCCGCCGGGTCCTGCTCGTCGAATAGCTGGTCCATGTACACGGTCAGCGCGCTGGCCGCCTGGTAGAGGGGGTGGTGGCCGTAGCGGTCTTCCACCTCGTCTTCGTCCTCCTCGTCTTCATCCTCCTCGTCTTCGTCCTCGTCGAGGTCTTCGTCATCCTCATCCTCGTCGTCGGCGTCTTCATCCTCCTCGTCCTCGTCCGCCTCTTTGACGGCGTTGAGGTTGGTGCCCAGCGACTCGGCGTGCTGGCGGGTGAAGAGGTCGTCGAGGTCCTCACTCCAGTCCTTGCCATTTTCGTCGAGCAGATGATGCCAGCCCATTTCGCGGGCGATCAGTTGGTCGCGGTTCGGGTCATCAAGGTATTTTTCGAGCAACTCCATATATTTCTCAGTTTTTCGATCCTGCTGTTGTAGAAACCGTTCCCAGTCGTATTCATCCCAGGCCCGCTCCTCTCCGCCAGACTCAAAATGTTGATCGGACATGATAATGAAAACTACCTTAAAGCTTTTGTGGTTGCAAGGGAATGCGCCCGGGCGGGATTTCGCCGTCAGCGTATTCGCGCGGCGTCCTTTGTCCGGCGGTCTTGGCGGTAAACGGTGGGAACGGGAAAGTCGCGGCGGGGTGGCGTCGGTCGCGAAAAAGGGCTAGACTGCGGAGTGTCGTCCACCTCGAACCCGCCCGCTTCCACCCTGGAACAGATCGCTTCCCTTTCCCGGGAAGAACTGGCGGCGCGGCTATCCGCGCTCGGACAGCCGGGCTTTCGCGCCGGGCAGGTGCTGGACTGGGTGTACCGCAAGCGCGCCACCACTTTCGAGGCGATGACCGATCTCCCGGCGGCTTTGCGCGCGACCCTGAAAGAACGTTTCGACCTCGGCGCGCTGACTCTGGTGCGGAGCTTGGGATCAAAGGACACCACGCAGAAATTCCTGTTCCGGCTGGGCGACGGGCAGTTGATCGAGACGGTTTTGATTCCCGCCTCCCCCGCTTTGTACGGGGAGGCGAGCGACCGGCGGACGCTGTGCATCTCCAGTCAGGTGGGTTGCGCCTACGGCTGTAAATTTTGCGCCAGCGGCCTGGACGGTTGGACCCGCAACCTGTCGGCGGGCGAGATCGTCGAGCAAATCCTGCGGGTGGAAGCCGCGTCGGGAGAGCGGGTGAACAACCTGGTTTTCATGGGCATGGGCGAACCGCTGGCGAACTACGCCAACCTGATGGCCGCCATCGGCATCATCAACGCCCCTTGGGGCGCGGGGTTGGGGGCGCGGCACATCACGGTTTCCACCAGCGGACTGGCCCCGCAGATTCGCGAGTTGGCCGGACAGCCGTTGCAAATCCGGCTGGCGATCTCGCTGCACGGGGCGACGGATGAGGTCCGCGCGCAGATCATGCCCGTGAACCGGAAGTACCCGCTGGCGGTGTTGCTGGACGCCTGCCGGTATTACGTCGAGCGCAAGAAACAGCGGCTGACGTTTGAGTACATCCTGATCGAAGGGCGTAAACGACACGCCCGAGCAGGCGCAGGCGCTCGCGGGAATCGCGGTGGGCTTGGATGCGAAGGTGAACCTTATCCCCTATAACACCGTGGAGGGGCTGACGTGGACGCGGCCATCCGCGAACCGGCAGCAGGCGTTTCATCGGACGCTAGTCACACGCGGGGTTTCGGCGACGTTGCGGCGGGAGAAGGGGCACGACATCGCCGCGGCGTGCGGGCAGTTGCGGCGGCAGGTGTTGCAGCAGGCGTAAGGAGGGCGGACGGGCTGGCACCGGGTGGGTAGGATGATTATTTTCGGGGTGGACCACCGCCAAGGGACAGCGGGTGCGCGATTCCTCGCTCATGGAACCGATGAAACCCATGGAGCCCATGAAGGGGATGGAGCCGATGAAACCGATGCAGCCCATGAAAGACATGGGCGCGGACAAATGGTGGCCGGAGGCGCTGGGGGATTCCCCGAACTCGGCCGGAGGTCAGAACGAGATCCGCTACGCTTATTTTGCGAGCAAGAACCGGCTGGCGGTGGACCGTGGTGGCGGAGGGAAGGTAATGGTTTATGACACGACCGGGCACAGTGTGTCCGGGGTGCAGCAGAAGCAAGGGAGCGGCGGAAACGGGTTGGTGTTCACGAGCGAGAATGGCCCGATGGATTTGGAGAGTCTCAAGCAGGTGGAGTAATCCCTTCTGCTCCCCGCCGCGCGGCGGCTTCTTCTCCGCCCGCCGCGCAGCGGCTTTGGAGTGCGGCGACACGTCGCCGCTTTCACACGGCTCCGCCGGGTCCAACCGCGACACGTCGCGTCGTATACCTTCCGGCGGAGCCGCTCGATAATAGCCCGCTTCGCCGGAGGGTAAACAACGCGATGTGTCGCTGGGATCAAAGCGGCGACGTGTCGCGGCGCACTCCAAAGCCGCTGCGCGGCGGGCGGAGGGGAACCGCCGCGCGGTGGCAGAGCAGAACCGCGACACGATGCCGCACCCGTCAAATCAAAGTCAGGTTGTACTATCAGCGGCCATTTGCCTTTGCAACCGCTGGCTCGAGCAACTTCAACTTGGCACCAAGCGCCTCGGGAGCTGAGCAAGTTGCGCGTTGTGCCATCAGGAAGGCGTTCTACGATGTAGCGGGCATTTTCCGGGCCGGCCATATTCTCAAGTGCACCACTGTTGTCCAGACGAATGACCACTGCCCTTGCCCCCTTCCAAACGCCCCCGCGAGCCTTTGGATCGCTGACATAAAGGCCGCGTCCGGTTCCATCCGTGCCATCAACCACGAGCGGTGTATTAGTAGGCTTCCCGTCGTCAGCCCCCGTGACGTAGGAATAGACGTTTTCCCCGGGGCGAAGAATCTCATTGGGGGGCTTGATGAGGTTGTCAGACGGTGCAGTTTGGTAGGCAGATAGAGGGTTGCCAAATAGCGTCTCACTCGTCAGATAGGCCGGGAACAAATTTCTGAAGGCGTCGTTTGAGGTTTGGATTTTGTTTCCGTACCCGTCGGAGTCGGACGGGTACACTCCGTCGTGATCCGAAGCGTATATCTTCAACGCCAGCGCGATCTGTTTGGCTTGCATGAGTGCTCTGGTTGCTGGCGATCGCGTGCAATGGCTGCCCACTGGAATCATCAGGGTAACGGCAACTCCAACGACGAAGAGTACCACCAACACTCTGACCAGCCACGTCATCGGATAGAAGACGCGCTGTTTGGAACGAACTTTGGACGGCGGGATTTGTTCTGTGGGTTTCATTTTAGGGGAGGCGAAAGCCGGGAAGTGTTTTACTCCCGGTCTCCTGCCTTGCCCCATCTAATCAGAAACACGTTACGGGATTATTACCGTCCCATCCTATTCTGCGGAAAAAGGAAACAAGTCACCCCGCTCCTCTCCCCGGTCCCCTCTTCACACCACGAAGAAAAACGCCAGCGCCAACAGCACGTAAACGCCCAGCAGCAGCACGCCCTCGAACCACGTCGTCTCGCCGTCCTGCGCGATGGCGTTGACCACAAACGCCACGGCCGCAATCGACGCCATCTCCAGCGGGTTGGAGAAAACGAGGTCCATCGGGTGACCCATCAAGTGCGAGATGAACACCAGCAGCGGCGCGGTGAACAGCGCCACCTGGATCGTCGAGCCCACCGTGATCGTCATCACCAGCCCCATGTTGTTGCGGCGCGCGAAGTACATCGCCGAAATGTACTCGGCCGCGTTGCCGACGACCGCCAGCACGATGATGCCCAGGAAAAACGTCGATAACCCGAGACCATGGGCCGTCGCCTCCAGTGCGCCGCTGACCAACTCCGCCTCCAGCGCGATGAGTGCCGTCCCGCCCAGCAGAACTCCCAACGAAACCGGCAGCGACCAGACCGCCGCCGCGTCGCCTTCCCGCTCGTCGTCGCGGGTCGAAAAGATGTCGCGGTGCGTGACGAGCGTGTAAACCAGGTTCGCCACATAGATAAAGATCAGCACCACCGACACGCCGATGCTCAGGTGGTTGTTCGCGCCGGCGCAACTCATCGGCACCCAGCGAATACCGCTCCGTCAAATCGAACATCGCCGGCAGCAGCAACGCGACGACGCACAGGATCAACATGCTGGAAAGCATCCCGGCGCGCTCCTTCTTGAAGACCTGTTTTTCGCGCCCGATGCTGCCCGCCACAATCGCAAGTCCGAGACCGAGCAAGCTGTTGCCGATGATCGACCCGGTGATCTGCGCCTTGACGACCTCCACCGCGCCGGCGCGCAGGACGAAGAATGGCGATGATCAGTTCCGCGACGTTGCCGAACGTGACGTTGAGCAATCCGCCGATGGCCGACCCGGCGACATGGGCCACCTGCTCGGTCGCCTTGCGGATGTATTCCGCCAGCGGGATGATCGCCAGGATGCCCGACGCGAAAACCCAAATTTCCGGCGCGTGGAAAACGTACCTCAGCGCCAGCGAAACCGGCAGGAGCAGGAGGAGGGCGCGTAAAAACATTGGTGAAGGTTATTTTGAAGATCCGCGCGCCTCTGGTTCTGGTCAGCCCCGGGAGCGCGGGTCTCCGACCCGCTTCTGGTCCGGTCTGGTCGGCTGAAGGGCTACCGCCCTGTTGCGTGCGGGACGCTTCTTAGTCCCGGAGGGACGTCGGAAATTAGCCGGTGGCGCGAGCCACCGGAACAGGTATAAAGGACCTTAGCCCCGGAGGGGCTGAGCCAAAAATCTTCTGCCCCCGGTTGTCACGCCCAACGCACGGATTGCCCGACACCCAGCCCCTCCGGGGCTATTTACTCCTTCGTCCCACCGGTGGCTCGCGCCACCGGCTAATTTCCGACGTCCCTCCGGGACTAAGAGGAGTTCCACCTTTGGTGCCCGTTCCTCACGCGTGGTCGCGGTCGTGCACCTGCGCGGGCGGGCTGGTCGCCTCCACGGCGGTCAGCGTTTCCAGAATCCTGTAAGTGTGCTTCGCGCCCTTGGGCACCGTCCACGAATCGCCCGGATTGAGCAGCAGCGTCTGGCCTTCCAGGTGCAATTCCGCCTGGCCGTTGATCACGTAGCCCACCGTCTCGTACTCGCGCGCCACTTCGGGGCGCGGTTCGGCGGGCGGCTCGTTCTGCCACAGCCGCATGGCGACATGCACTTGCCGCTGGCGAGATACTTCTGGCCGAGTTCGCCGGCGGGCGAAAATTCGGAGCTGACTTTGGTGACGCTGGTATCGCTCATGACGGGATAGCAGGTATGACAGAATCGCCTCCGCCTTCTAGACGCAGCCCGTCCTGCGGACGCAACTCGCGCAATCCGCGATCCGCTCAATTCAGCCGTTGCAGCGCGGGCAGGCCGTAGCTTTCCTGCACGTTGCGGTTGTTCTCGTCCAGATGCGCGGCGTCCAGAAAGAGCTCTGCGGGAATCCTCGAACTCGATCTTGTCGAACCCGTCCATGCGGCTTTTCCAGCGCCTTCGGCAAATCCTCCAGGCTGTTGATGCGGCTGGCCGTTGACGGATTGGTGACCACCAGATATTTCGATCTCCTCGTAGCCGATCGTTGCTCGCCACCGGCAGCACCTGGCTCAGGATCACGATGCGCTTGCGACCCGTCGGTCACCAGCGAGGACTGATAACGGTCCAGGTAAACGAGCCGCTGCGGCGCCTGCTTCTGCCAGTCGCCGCCCCATTCCTTGAGGTACTGGCGCGAAAGCTCCTGGAAGATCAACCCGTCCGACGACGTAGTAACGCGGCGGCTCGTCGATCACGTACGGCTCGCTGACGTAATCCTGCGGCGGCTGGTGGCTCAGCGTGATCTCCAACGTCTGCGGCTGCGCCGTCGCGCGAGATTTTCACCGGCAGCTTTGCCCCGACGAAAGACCGCGTCGTGATGAGATGGTTGAACGAAATCTTGCCCGTAGAGCGGCTCGTCGTAGTTGCCGTCCTGATCGATGGCCTGGCCGCCGAGTTCCAGGATCACGTCGCCCGGGCTGCAGCCCGGCCTTCGCCGGCGGGCTGCCCTTGGCACGACCTCCGTGACGTACACGCCGCCGCTCGCCCGGCGGCAGCTTCGCGTAGTGGCGCAAGCTGCGGGTCGCGCGTCGGCGCGAATTCCATCCCGCGCGTGGGGAAACCCTGGTAGTTGCCGCCGTCGACATCCTTGAGAAAATGCGCGATGACCGGCGCGGGCAGCACGTCCACGCTCTGCGCGCGCGGATCGTAGCGCATGAGGATGCCCGCCAGCTTGCCGTCCTTGATGACCGGCGCCGTGAAGCTGCCTTCGCGGTACTGCAGCGGCAGGCTCAGGCGGTAGAGCAGGAAGGCGTTGCCTTCGAGTTGATAGTGCGCGACCTCGATGGTCGTGATCGGGCCCGGGCGTCGCCACGAGCGCGTCGTTGCTCTCCAGTTGGAGCACGTTGACGCGGTCGCCGACGACGGCGTCCAGCGTCAGTTCGAGCGGCTTGAGGCCGGCGAGGAACTTCTCGGCCGTCGGCTCGAGCAGCGCGAGGTTGGACTCGTAATCCACGCAGACCACCTTGGCGCTCGGTCTCGCTGGCCGCTCTCGGCGCGCTCCAGTTCGACGTAGCTGTGGTTGGCCACCAGTTGCGGCGGTCACGAGCACCCGGTTGCCCGGGAGCACCGCGCCGAGGCCGTGGAAAACGCGCGGGTTCTTCTTCGACCACGGACGGAAGAAATCGTAGTCCTGGTTGGTGGAGTTGACCCGCACCACGGAAAGCTCCGTCTTCGGCAACGGCCGTGGCGACGGGAGCCGGCGTCCAGCGCGGCCGGCAAGCAAAAGGGCGGACAGCAGGCAGAACCGAGCGGCAGACAGTTCTGATTCGGAAGTACATGATCGGAAAAGGAAGAAGCGCGGGCGTCAGCGTCAAGCGAGCGCGGATCGCGCGCGAGGCGGCGGGCGCTGCCGCCGGGTGCATCGTGCGACGACCGCCGCCACGGCGGTGTTCGCGGGTCGGGCGGCGGCGCCGCGGGTGTCGGGCTGAGGTTTTGCTCGGACACGACGTTGTAGGCCGTCTTGATGCGGTCGCGGGCGGCTTCGACCTGGGAGCGTTCCGAGCACGATGGGCCGCCCCTCGCCGATGCACTTGATGACGTAGTAATCCGACGGCTTCCGCGAACGCGGCGGCGAGGTCCTCCAGGCGCTTGATCGCATGGCCGTTGACCTCGCTGACGATGGAATTGCGGAACTCCTCGAGGTACGTGTTGATCGGGTCGGGCAGCACCTGGCTGAGGATGATGACCTCCGGGTGCTGGAGGAAGATGCTCGCGGTCCACGAACGAATCGTAGAAGTAGCGCACGCGCAGGTCGTCGATGCCGTAAACCTCCAGGAAATCGCGCGACAGCGGCTGGAACAGCAGCCCGCCGAAGAGCACGAAGCGCGGCTTCACGTCGTAGGCGTTCGCCTGGATCAGGTACGGCCACGCGGGCTTGAGTTGGACGGTCACGTCCATCTCCTGCTTGTCGCGCAGGATGTGCATCTTGAGCGGGTCGCCCTTGAACTTGCGCTCGACGACCTCGGCCATCTCGACGCGTTCGCCGTCGATCTCGATGAACCCGTCGCTGGCCACGCGGTGGTCGTCCAGCGCGAGGATCACGTCGCCGACCTTCAGCACGCCGTCGCACGTCGCCGCCCGGCACGACCGCGCCGACCAGCATGCCGGTGTCGTCGTCCTTCAGACCCGAGCGCGCGCGCGTTCGGCGGGGTTTTGCAGGCTTGAACGGGCGTGATCGCCAGATCGACGTACTTGTCGTAATGGCCGTCCTACATGTCCTTGAGGAAATGCTGCGATGACGGGCGTGGCGATCATGTAGCCGACGTTCTGCGCCACGTCGCCGCTGTACCCCTGGAACGCCACGCCGACGACCTTGCCGCTCTTGCAGCACGGGGCCGCCGGAGTTGCCCGGGTTGATGGCGGCGTCGATCTGGCAGGCCAGGTGGCTGTCCACCGCCGAGTGGCGTGTACGACCTGGAAATCGATGCGCGAAACGACGCCGCGCGTCACGCTCAGCCGTTCGCCGCCGATGGGGTAGCCGTACACCGACACGCTGGATTCCAGCTTGCGGGATGCCGCCGATTTCCAGCGGCTGCAAGCCCTTGAAGAAAGCCGGGTCGGCGACTTCCAGGATGGCGAGATCGCAATCGTGCGCGACGAACTTGACCTTGGCGGGATATTTCTTCGGGTCGTTCTCGCGCTCGACGGTGATGAAGCGCGCGTTGCTGATGACGTGCGCGTTGGTGATGATGCGCGGTCCGGCGATGATGAACCCGGCGCCGACGCCGCGCTCGATGTTGCCGGGGTTCCAGGGCACTTTGTAGTCGGGGTCCTGCGAGGTGGTGGACACCCGCACCACGCTTTTGCGGACGTCGGCGATCTGGGCTTGAAGCGGAAGGGCGGGAAGCAGGGCGCCGCAGAACACCAGGGCGAGCGCGCCGGCGACTGTCAGCGGGTTGGAGCGGGTCATAGAAGGGTCGGGAACAGGAGTCGCGAGGAAGAGTCTGACCATGAACGCAAGTCCCGGCCCTGTAAAATGGTTTGTCTTCGTTGGGCCGGGCCGCGGTGGGTGGACGGTGGAAATGTTCCGCGCCGCTAAAATGCGCTTTGAAGGTTTCGCCACCGGCTGTACGTTATTTCCCAAGGACGACCGGCTTCCCCCCTGGATGAACGTTCTCCGTCCCCGGCACTCTGGCTCTTGGCCACACGTGTTGACGGTCCCCCTCTCCCCTAGAACAACCATGTTATCCCCTAGAACAACCATGAACAGTGATTTTCCGTTTGCGGATAGCACTGGAGCGGTCGCCACTCTCCACCCGGGAACTATTCCCTCGGTCGCGCTCGCGCCGATACCGGCCACACCTCGACGCGCCTGGAGCTGGCAGCGGCTCGGGGGCAAGTTTCTCGTGATCAGCGTCCTGGCCCACCTGCTTTTTGGGGCGATCGCGACCTACCTCGTGGTGCAAAACATCCAGGCCAAGCGCAAGCTCACCTTCCAAAGCGGACCGAAAAGTCCGGGTCCGGCCACGCGCGCGCTGGAGCACAAGGTGCAGATGAAGAAACAGAAGAGTTCGCTGAGCGCCCCGCCGCAAGCGCGCCGGGTGGTGACCACAGGCCTCTCGAAGGTGGCGCTGCCCGACATGCCCGCGATGCCGGCGATGACCGCGACGCTGAGTCCGTCGGCGGTCAGCGGCATGGGCGCGGCCGGTCTGGCGCCGGGCGGCATGGGCGGACCCGGGGGCGGCATGGGCGGCAACGGAGGGGCGGCGATCAACTTCTTCGGCGCGCGGACCGGCGGCAGCGGGTTGGAGGGATTCTTCTATGATTTGAAGCAAACCCCGGGACGGCAACCCACGGGCATGGACATCAACAAGTACGTCACGGTGGTCAGTGATTTTGCGAAGGGCGGCGCTTTCAACGAAGGGCTGCTGGCGCGCTTTTACAAGAGTCCCAAGCCTCTTTACGCCACCCAAATTTTCACGCCCTCCATCCCTGCGGACCAAGCGCCCGCCGCCTTCGGCGTGCAGAACGAGGTGCAGCCGAAAATGTGGGTCGCGTTGTACAAGGGCACGGTGGTCGCGCCCGACAGTGGGCGGTATCACTTTGTAGGCTCGGGAGATGATGTGCTCATGGTGAAGTTCGACAACCGGTTCGCGTTGGACGCTTGCTGGTTCGATTCCACCGCGGGCTTAAAACCCGCCGGATTTTACCATTTCAAGTACCACTCACCCAGCAAAGGTTTCACCAGGGGTGAAGCGTTCACGGTGGAAGCCGGCCAATCCTACCCGATCCAGGTGCTGATCGGCGAACGTCCGGGCGGGTTCCAGTGCGCTTTGCTTTACGTGGAAAAGGAAGGGGAGAACTACACGAAGGATGCCGGGGGAAATCCTATTCTTCCCATTTTTCGCACGGCGGCCGTTGCGTTGCTGCCTCCATCGCCGGGGACCTCTTATGGTCCCCACGCGGAGGGGGGTCCGGTGTGGAAAGTGACGGCTGAGAAGAAGCCGTTTTCGGTTTTTAAGTGATGGGATGGGATGGATGCCTTGCGGCTTGGCGAGGTTACCGATGGCTATCCTCCCCGGGGGCGGGGAAGCAGATCGGAGGCGACAGTCGCGCAACGTCAACCCCCGAACGAAAAAGCCCGTCTTGAGAAGATCTCAAGACGGGCGGTTGGAAACTCAGCCTACCGAGTTAATGGGAAGCTTTGTCATCCGCGTCGAGCCACGCAAACAGCGGGGTCGTCGCCGGGTCCAAGCCCAGCTTTTTCACTTCACCCGCGTACCAATCCCTTTTTTCGGGACTCTCGTAGGGGTTCATCTTCTCCATGCCGTCGGACCAGGCTTTCACCTCGTCCGGGGTTTTGGGTGTGCCGTGTGTGTTAAGGAACTCGGCCAGTTTATGGTCGTCGGCCCCGGCGACGATCTCCTTCTTGATTTCGTCGTACTTCACGCCCTTCCAGTCGAGGAGCATGTGGTCCAACGGACAATCTGTGTGGTATTCGCCCACGTTGCCGCCCAGGAAATCGGCGCGGGCTTTGTCGGCGAGACGGGATAGAATCACGTAGCCACCGGTACGGTGGGCGGCGCTGGCGGGTGCTTCTTTGGTGAGGTCTTTGGCGGTGGTGCTCATGGTATAATGGGTTTGTCGTTCTGAGTGCTGCCCGACGTTCCAAGCGCGGCGGAGGCCACGCCGAACAATCGTTCAACATTAAATAATCGCGCCGCGCAGTTTGGCAAGCTGGGTCTCGGGCAATAAAAATTTACCCCGTCCAACCGCAAGATTGGAACCACTTACACGTTGAAGCGGAACTCCACCACGTCGCCGTCCTGCACCGTGTACTCCTTGCCCTCGATCCGCAGACTTCCCGCCTCGCGCGCCTTCGCCGTCGAACCCAAGCGCATCAACTCGTCGAAATGCACCACTTCCGCCGCGATGAACCCGCGCTCGAAGTCCGAGTGGATCACCCCCGCCGCGGCGGGTGCCTTGTCACCGGCGTTGATCGTCCAAGCGCGCGTCTCCTTTTCGCCCGTGGTCAGATACGTCCGCAAACCCAGGAGGTGGTACACGGCGCGAATCAGCGCCGCGACCCCGCTGCCCTCGCTGGTCACGCCCAGTCCCGCCAGATACTCGGCGGCTTCCTCGTCGGAAAGATCGACCAGTTCGCTTTCGATCTGCGCGCTGATGACCACCGCCTCCGTGTCCAGGTGTGTTTTGACGTAATCGCGCACCGCGCGGACGTGTCGCAAGGCGGGCGAAGCATCGGCGGGCAACTCGGCGTCCGCCGCCTGCAGGGTGAGCGCGGCGAGGTCGCCTTCCGCCACGTTGCAGGCGAAGATCGTGGGCTTGCCCGAGAGCAGGAAAAACCCGCGCAGCAGTCCGGCGTTCGTCGTCGCTGACTTCGAGCGTCACGGCCGGTTTGCCGGAGTCGAGGTGGGGGAGCAGCCGCGCGAGCAGGGCGTTTTCGGCATGCGCGGTTTTGTCCCCGGTGCGGGCGGCTTTGGAGTTGCGCTCCTGACGTTTTTGCGCGCTGGCGAGATCGGCGAGAATCAATTCCGTGTTGATCACCTCGATGTCGCGCACCGGGTCCACCGTGCCGCTGACGTGATGGATGTCGTCGTCCTCGAAACAGCGCACGACCTGCACGATGGCGTTGACCTCGCGGATGTGGCTCAGGAACTGGTTGCCCAACCCCTCGCCGCTGCTCGCCCCGCGCACGAGGCCCGCGATATCGACGAACTCCACGGCCGCCGGGATGATCTTCTGGGAACGCGACAAGCCCGAGAGCGCCTGGAGGCGGGGGTCGGGCACGGTGACGATGCCGACGTTGGGGTCAATAGTGCAGAACGGATAATTCGCCGCCTGCGCCTTGCGGGTGCGGGTGACGGCGTTGAAGAGGGTGGACTTGCCCACGTTGGGCAGTCCGACGATACCGGCGCTTAGCATAGGGAAGAAAGGCGGAAGGATGAAGGTAGAAGGCAGAGGGCGGAACCAGAGAGGATGAAGGAGGCAGGCGGAAAAGCAACACGACCGGCCATGTTTTCCTTCTCACCGGCTTCATTGCCAGTGCTCCGCCTTCCGCCCTATCTTCTATTTTCTATCTCATTGCCCTTCCTTCTTTCTCCATGGACGCCACCCACGAAATCACACGTTACCTCGACGGCTACCTTCGCATCCGAGATGCCAGCGATTACCCCGGGGCCTTCAACGGCTTGCAACTGGAGAGTTCCCGCGAGGTGAAAAAGCTGGGCGCGGCGGTGGACGCCAGCGCGCATACCCTGGGCGAAGCCGCCCGCCTGGGGGTAGATCTTCTGCTGGTTCACCACGGCTTGTTCTGGGGCGGACAACATCCCATGACGGGTGGTCAGTACCGCCTGTGGAAAGCCGCCTTTGCCACGGACGTGGCGGTTTACAGCGCCCACCTGCCACTCGACGCCCACGAGGAAGTAGGGAATGGTGTTCTGCTGTGCCGGGAACTGAGTTTCGGTGAGGGGACGCCCGCCTTTTCATACAAGAACACGTTGGTTGGACGCCAGATCGCGATGGCGACACCGCTGGAGCGAGAGGACGTAATTACCGCGCTATCGCGGGCCGTGGGCGGTCCGGTGCGGGTTTGCCCGGGCGGACCCACGCGGGTAACGAACATCGGCGTCATCACTGGTGGCGCGGGCGGCGAGGCGCGGATGGTCGCGGCCGCGGGGGTGGACACGCTGATCACCGGCGAGGGTCCGCATTGGACCTATGCCTTGGCCGAGGAGTTGGGGATCAACATTCTCTACGGCGGGCACTACGCCACGGAGACTTTTGGCGTGAAGGCGCTGGCGGCGCATTTGTCGGAGAAGTTCGGTTTGCCGTGGGAGTTTATTAATCATCCCACGGGTTTGTAGGCAATCCACCCACACGCCTTCTTAAAACGAATAACTCAACGAAAGACTCGGCCCCACGGTATCCAAACCCGTGTTGCGCATCTGCGGCTCGCTCAGGCCGCCATTGGAGAAATGCTCGTAGAAAAACGCCGCCCCGAGCTTCGCGCGGGGGTTCAACTGGTACAGCACCCCCAAACTCGACAACGCGCTGAACGTAAAATCCTGCCCCTGGCCGCCCGGCTTGCCCGTGCTGTCGATCACGCCGCACGCAAACCGCCCATCGACATAGATCGAAAACGGGCTGTCATGCGGCAACCCGAAGATCAGGCGCGGCCCCACGCCCAACCCAAAATAGTGCGTCTCCAAACCATGGGTGAACGGCACGACCACCGCGCTGAGCGCCCATTCCTGACCGAAGGTCAATGGGGTGTGAAAAAACTGCTCCGGCGGACGTCGCTGGTACCGCAGCGAAATGATCTGCGGCGCGGTCTGGTAATCGTTGAAATTGTTCACCCCAAGCAGCGCCGCCGTCTCGAAGGAGGCGGAAAAAGGGTGCCACGCCGGTTCGGGTTTCAAGATCGGCGGCGCTTCCTTCGCGGCATCACCCGCCCGTAAGGCCCGCCTTGGAGAAGCCAACAGGAGGATCAACGCTAGACACTGCAAAACAGTTCGCCTTCTTCCGTGGGGAACGATCATGACCTGTTGAATGAACATCGGTTTCGATTTTCCGCAATACCATCCCGCAAAATCCCGTTGGCTGGTTTGATTGGCGCAACCGGGCCCTCCCTTGCCGGGCGACAGGCCTTGCCGTACTTTGATGGCCTGATGCCCGTCCGCCGTTTTTTGCGTCTTGCGCTGATCAGTTGGCTCGCCGTTCACTGGCTGGCCCTGGTGGTTAACCCGCTGCTTGCGGCGGAACCCGGCACCACCGAAGCGCGCGCGACCCGCCTCGCCGACCGCTACAAGGCGATGCTCGCCGCCAACCCGGTGGAGGGCGCCGCCCTGGATCGACTTTGGAAATCCTGCGAGGAACGCGGCGCGACGGGACCCCTCCTGGAAGAATATCGCTCGGCCACCGAGCGTCCGCCCACCGCCCCGGCCACCCTCCTCGTTTACGGCCATCTGCTCAAAAAAGCAGGCCAGTTCGACGAAGCCGCCGCCGCTTACCAACGCGCCGCCACCCTCGATCCCGC
This sequence comes from uncultured bacterium, assembly GCA_963795895.1. Lineage (GTDB taxonomy): Bacteria > Verrucomicrobiota > Verrucomicrobiia > Chthoniobacterales > SZAS-18 > CAWCJJ01. Next base: position 84,371 of record CAWCJJ010000021.1, on the reverse strand, counting down.
GAACCCGCTGCCACCGTTGGCGCTGGCGGACCTTGCCGTCGCGCGGGGCAAACCGGCGGACGCGGCGAGCCTCTACGATCAAACCTTAGCCAAGCTGCCGACGGGCGACCCCAAACGTCCCGGTTTGCTCCTGAAAGCAGGCGCGGCGTGGCTGGCGGCGGGTCAGCCCGACAAAGCGGCCACCCGGTGGGAAACCCTGGTCGCACTCGACCCCGCCAACCTCGCCCAACGCCGGGAACTCGCCGCGAATTACGAAAAGAACAACCTGCCCGAGCGCGCCATCGGCCACTATGACTATATAGAGAAGCACGGCCCTCCCGCCGAACGCGCGCAAGCCCTGCGCGACCTTGCGCGGCTCCACGAAGCCCGGGGGGAATTCGACCCCGCGCGCGACGCCCTGGAGCGCGGCCTGGCGCTCACCTCGCGCGACAACTGGCTCCACACCGAGATGGAAGGCCGGCTGATCCGGCTTTACCAACGCGCGGGTCGCGTGGCGGAACTGGAATCCTCATGGCAGGCGGCGGTCACGGAAAACCCGCGCGATCTCGGGGTCTGCCTGCGCCTGGTGCGGTTGGCCGAAGCCCAGGCGGACGCCCCCGCGCAACGCGCGGCCCTGCGGCGCGTCATCGACCTCGCGCCCCGGGACCGCGACAACACGCTCAAGCTCGCGCGCCTTCTCACCGACGGCGGCGACCGCGCCCAAGCCGCCGCACTATACGATCAACTGCTCGCGGCCCAACCCGACAACCTGGACCTGCTCCTCGCCCGCGCCGACCTGGATCTCCAACTCGGCCAAACCGACGCGGCGGTCGCGCGGATCGAAGCCCGGGTGGCGCGTTCGCCCGGCGACGAAAGCGTGTCCACGCCGGCCCTGGAGTTTTTCCTGGGCCACCACCTCGACGCCGCCGCCGAACGCCGCCTGCGCGCCGACGCCGCCCGCCAGCCGGGCGCGGACGACCCCCAATTCGCGCTGGCGAAGTTCCTCTTCGCCCAACGCCAGCCGGTTGCAGCCCGCGCCGCGTTGGAAGCGCTTGCCGCGCGTCCGGGCGACCCAACGGCGCGGGCGGCGCGGCTCGGTCGCGTGGCCGAGGTTTACAAGGAGCAAAAGAGTCCCGATGACGCCCTGCGCTGCTGGCGGCTCGCTTCGGAAGTCCAGCCGCCGCAATCCGCGCCGCTGCTCGCGACGGCTGATCTCCTCCTCGCCCGGGGCGACGCCGAGGCCGGACGCGCCACGCTGGAACGGGCGGTCGAGCTCACTCCCGAAGGTCCCGAGCGGATCGAAACGGAGCGAAAACTCTTCCAGGCTCTGCAAGCCGCCGGCGCGGAGGGGGACCGCAAACCCGTGCCCGACGCCCTCCCCCTCGCCCGCTACCTGGACAAGCTCGCCGCCGACGCCAAGGCCAGACCGACCGCGCCCAACTACACGCGGCTCGCGCGCTGGTCGCAGTGGGCGCGCGACCTGCCCGCCGCGCTCGCGGCGGGCGAGACCGCGGCCCGGATCGACCCGCGCGACCTGCCCTCGCGCGAAATGCTCGCTTCCATGGCGATGGAGGGACGCCAGCGCGAGGTCGCCGAACGCTGGCTGCGCGAGATCATGGCGATCGATCCCTCGCGCCAGGCCCGTTGCCTCAAGCAAATCGCCACGGGCCGGTTGGACGAAGGGGATTTCGACGCCGCCCTCGCGACTTTGACGGAAATCCAGCGCGCCGCCCCCGGTTCGATCTCCGCGTTGACCGATCTCGCCCTAGCCCAGCAACGCGCCGACCGCTGGTTCGACGCGCTCGCCACCTGGGAGCGCGCTTACGCCTTGCCGGGCGCGACACCGTCGCAACGCGCGGAAATTCGCCGTCCCTTGCTGATCGCCCTGACCCGGCTCGACCGGTTTCCACGCGCGGCCGAGGTGCTGCAATCCGCCATTGACGAACAAACGGACGCCGACGCCAAACAGGACCTTTTCCGCGAGTTGGCGGCTTTCTGCCGAAGCCACGGGTTGGGGGAAACGTTGCGCGCCGATTACGAGGCGCGGCTCAAGGCCCAGCCGCAAGACTGGTTCGTTCTCACCGCCCTGGCAGAAATGCGCCGGGACGCCGGGAGGGAGCGGGACGCCTACAATCTGCTGGTCCAAGCCCGCTACTCCGCGCCCGATCCAAAGCAGGCGTCGCGTGCGCTGGCGGACGCCGCCGAGTCGCTGGGCCTCATCGACGAAGCGGTCGCCCACCAACGCCACCTGATCGCCCTGCCCGGACAAGGGACGCTGGAAAACCTGGAGAAACTCGCCTCGCTCGAAGACAGCGGCTCGGAAGCGGACGCGTCGGTCCGCACCTGGGAAAACATCGTCGCCCGCTTTCCGCGCGATCCCCTCGCGCTCGGGCACGCAGCCGCCTTCTTTGAGAAGACAGGCGATATTGTCCGCGCGCGGGATTTGCTCGACCAACTCGCGCGGATCAACGCGGCGGACAACCGGCAGCTTTTTCACCTGGGCGAACTCAACGTCGCCGCGGGCAACCCGGAGGCGGGTCGCGCCGCGTACGAACAGGTTCTGGCGCGCGCCGAGCCGGAAAAGCCGGCGGACCGGTTCATACCGCCCGCCGACCTCGACCAACTACCGCCCCTGGACGCCGCCGCGGACGCCGGGGAGACCCTGATCGCCCGTCGCTTTCTTCACACCGGTCGGGCGGTCGCCACGCCCTCCGGCGTCGTTCCGCCCGCTGATGGAGACGCCCGTCTGCGATTAAAAGCCATCCGTGAGCTTGCCGTTCTGCTGTTCCCGATACGCCCGAACAACCCGGCCGCGCCTGCGGAAGCCGCCCAACGTCAATGGCTGGCCCGCTGGCTGGACGCCGAGAAAACCGGTGTCCGCGCCGAACCGCTCTGGGCCTTCTTTTACGCCGGGCAGAATACCCTGGTGATGGATTGCCTCACCCGCTGGCTCGAAAAGGACCCGGCTGATCCCGCGTTGCGCCAGGCGTTCCTCGGCCTCGGCCTGCGTTTGCGCGAGTACCGCCGCGTCGCCGCGTGGACCTGGTCGCGCGACCCCGCCAACGGCGGGATGGGCGCGCGGGGCCGCGAACTGGTGCAATCCCTCTCCCAATGGCTTGTCGGACCCGACATCCAGACCGGAGAAAACCTGGTCGCGGACCTGTTTCCCCCCGAGGTCGAAGGCGCGCGATTCGCTGTGGCTCGCCGCGAGCAACGTGTTCGCGGCCCGGCAGCGGTACGCCGAAGCCGCCGAGCTTGGCGGGCGGGTTTTCGCGTCGTCCTCCCGGGATTACCGCGCGGCCTACGGCGTGGAACTGGCGCGCTGGCTTTTGATTTTGGGTCGCACGGACCAGGCGTCCGAAACGCTGCGCCGGGTTATCACGGAGACGGAAGGCGCTTCTTTGGAGCGAAGTAGTGTGTTCGCGGCGTTGCGCGAATACACTTTGCTCCTGCCGACGGGCGAACGGCGCGCCTTTGCCGATGGTTATATGGCTTGGACGCGGCAGAAATCCTCCGCGCCGCACGTCGTGCTGTCCGCTTTGCTGTTGCACGGCTTGCTGGACGACGAGCCGGCGGCCCGGCGCGACATCGACGCCTTGCTCACAATGCGCCTGCTTGCGGGCGAGTTGGAGGAGGGCGGCGGTTCGCCGGATAGCCGGCGCTGGAGTTATGTCCTCGCCAACGGTCTGCAATTACAGACGTGGAACCTCCCGTCGCTCGCCGCTTACCTCTGGCGTCACGCGCTGGCGGAGGCGACCGCTTTTGATCGTCAGACGGGGGACAGCCAGCAGGTGCTCGCGGAGATCCGCGGCCAAATGCTTGTGAACGACGTTGCCCTTGCCTCCGGTCCGCAGCAGGCGCGCGAGGCGATTGATGATTATCTGCGAAGCCGACCCGGGCGCGGGCGGCGCGGCGGCCATCGCGGCGCAACTGCTGAGCGCGTCGCGTTTCGCCGAAGCCGCCCGGGTTTTCGAGTACCTCTGCGAGGCGGAGCCCGGTGCGGGGGAGCATTGGCAGGAGCGCTTCAACGCGCTAAAATCCGCTGGGGATGTCGTGGCGGCGGAACGGCTCTGGCGGGATTTGCTGAATGGGCGCGTCCCGTGGCCGCCCCTCTTGAACCGGTCCGGCGTGGCTCGGCAACTCGCCGGGTTGCTCGAAAAGGATTTCGGAGAACCGGAAAGCGCCCGGCGGCTGTTGTGGCGCGAACACAAGGGCGACCGCAATATGGGGGATGACCTTTACGTGGAACTCGCGCGGAGCTGCGAACGCGTCGGCCAATGGGAAGACGCCGCCCTGGTTTGGAAGGAGGCGGCGCGGTACGCCGCCACCCGCGAACGCCGCCGTGTCCCTGGCAAAAATCCAGGCGCGGCGGCTCGGCCGGGCCGCCGAGGCGCTCGCCTCGGCTCAACGGTCGATGGCCAAGGTGGCGTCCTGCCCGCCGACCACGCGCGCGTCACGCTGGGGTTGGCCGAAATCCAACTGGCCGGCGGTTGCGTGGACGAGGCGCTCGACGCGGGTTTCGACCTGCTGCGCGGGAACCAGCCCGAGGCGGTGTCCGGCGTGGTTGCCATGCTGTCCCGGGTCGGGGAAGGGAAGGCCGCGCGGCAACTGTTGACGGCGGCCACGCGCCGCGTGACCGAACCGCAGTCGCGCCCGGCTTTGCAGAAAGCCCTGGTCGAACAGGTCGCCGAACTGCCCGGCGGCGGTGAAGACGCCCTGTTTAAACGTGAACTGCGGCGGCTGCGGACGTTCGCGGAGGAAATGACCCCGTTGCGCGCGGTGTTCGACGACACTGCGCTACGATCTCTCGCGTAAACGGCACCTGGAAGGCTGGCTTGAAACCGAACTGGCGCGCGATTGGCGCGAAGGCCGGGGGCGGCTTGCGGCGGGAGAGGATTTGGCCCGTTTGTATCTGGATACGGGTCGCGACGCGCCGTTGAAGCAAACCGTCGCGCTGATTCTGGCGCGTCCGGGCTTCGGCGAACCGGCTTTGATGAAGATTCGGCAGGCGCTCGCCGATGGTGGCAAAACGACGTCTGCAGTGGAAGTGGCGCACGCGCTCTTTGCCATGAATCCCCAGGATGACGGCCACGCGCTGGCATACGCACGCGCTTTGTGGCTGGACAACCGGCGGGAGGAGGCGCGCGAGTTCCTGGCGACTTTGGCGCTGGCGGAAACCGCGCGCGAAAACATTTGCGCGCGGATCGGCGGTCTCTGCCTGGACCTTGGCGAAAAGCCCCCTCGCGCGCGAGTATCTCGGGCGCGCTGCTGCAGCGGACCCGTTGGCGGCGCACGCTCCGCAGGCGCTTCTTGAGCTGGCCAGTCTGGAATTGGAAGCGGGCGACCTCTTTCATGCCCGCGATCATTTGCGCGCGGCGTACCGCAACCCGGCGGCTTGCGACGACCTCAAACCTTTGGTCCGCTACCTTTGCGCCGCGACGCCGCCGGGTGCCGATGCGGTAAGCCGTCTGGGCGCCTTGGATTTCCCCCTAACGCTATCCAACGCGCGCGTTTGCTGCCTCCTCTCGTCGGGGTGCTTGAAACCGCCGGGCGCGGGGCGGACGCCGTCGGACTGATCGTGACGCATCCCGAATGGCTCGCGGCGAATCCCGTTTACGTGGGAGTGCTGCGCGCCAAGCTGCCGTCCGGCGATCTTCACGGCTTGGCGGAACTCGCCGCGAAGGTGGAAGCGGCGGTCGCGCAATCGGAATCACCCAATCGCGAGTTAAACCGCCACCTGGCAACGATCCACACCCAAATGGCGGGGCAAGAACTTCTCGACGGAAAAGGCGGACAAGCCGCCGTTGGATTCCGCCACCGCCCATCTGACCCGCGCCCTCGTGCTGGCCCCCGCCTATTTTCCCGCCGCCAATCGCTTGGCCCGTTTGCAGATGGAGCGCAAACAGGAAACGCGCGCCGCCGAAACGTTGCGGGATTTTCTAACGCCCGAGGCACTGCCCGAAGAACGCGCCGAGGCGATGAAGATTTTGCGCAGAGCTTGATCGCCGGGTTGACTGCCCCGGGGCGCGGGCGTCCGCATCAGGAAAGCGGAGCGGGTGAGACGCCCGTGCTTCCAAGGATCACAGTTCCGGCAACATCATCATACTCACCGGTCATCGGGGGCATTCCAGCCATGGCAACAGCCTGCTTCAGACGCAAGTGGGTATGCACAACCTGTTTGTCGTTCATCCGCATGCCGCGCAACCGACCGTGAACGGTCAGCGCATTGATCCGGCCCGTGCCAAGCAGGTGGGCGATCAGGGCCATGTCTTTCGGACGGCCCGCGAAAAGCTTGGCGACGACCGAATCATGCGGCTCCAAACAACGGGCGAGATGCTCATAGCCGGGCAACGGTACCAGGCGCGACTCCCAACCAGACGGCAGATTTTCCGTGATGGCGGGTAGCAGCACATCGAGATAGTAGCCAAAGCGTTTGTAGAAAAAGCTTTCGTCCCCGATGGACTCCGTCAGCAGTTCCGCCACGTCTTTGTCATACGGCGTCAGCAAAAAATCAGCGTCAAGCGTGGTTTCCAGAGGACCTCCCACTTCATCCAACTCCGGACAGGAAGCATACAAAGAAGTTGATCCCAGGATGACAACCGGGCAGTTGCGGGAAAGTGCCGCCGCCGCCTCCAAAAGGTGGATCAATGCCTGTGTACGCATCTTTTAATGAGGTATTGACGTTCCGCACGCGTCAGCATGCCGGCAAAGGGACTGAATCCCCGGAAAAATTTCGCGTCCTCGCCGCGGTCGAGCAGCAGACTCAGCAGCCGTGACATCCCCTGCGGGCTTGCCTGGGCGGCGAGGATCAACTGACGCCACTGCTCAAGGCGGTGGGGGGATGAAAACTGTCCTGCGGCGAGCCATCGATCAATGTTGTCGAGGGGTATGCTGAGGATCGACGGATCATCCATTATTTTCCGGACGATCATCTGGTGCCGCTCCGTGTCCGCCTCTTCCGGCGTGCAGGGGATCGGTTCGGGCAGCGTGGTTGTCGTCGTCATACGCAGGCACCTAACTCCACGCCGCCGCCGCGCGCAAACCTCTGTTCCGGGGAGAGCGCACTCAACGCGGATGCCCAATCAGCGGATGCTCGGGCTTGCCCATCGAAACCGTGGAAAGCGGCATCTCCACCTCCACCCCGCGTCCGAGAACCTCCAGCAGCACGCGGACGCGCTCTTTCGCCGGAAGATAATGGGTCACCAAGACGCGCGCCGAGCGGAAAACCCCCTCGGTGACGAGCACCTCGTCACCGACCGCGGGGACATCCGAGACCACGATTGTCTCCTCTCCACCGATCAGGCCGCGCAGTTCATCCATGAACGCGTCCGCCACGGTGGGGGAGCGTCCGCCAAATTGGACGATGCCGCGCACGCCGTGGACACTGCGGACCTCGCGGAAGCGGAGGGCGAACTCGAAGCGGGCAAAGAGATAACCGGGAAACATAGCCTCCGACACCCACACCTTGCCTCCCCGCAAACGCGCTCGCTGGAAACGCATCACCGGGGCGAAGACTTCGATCCCGCCGCACTTTCGCAGATGCGCCGCGGCGACCCTCTCGTGTTTCGGCTGCGCCCGGAGGCAATACCAGGCGGCAACGGAAAATTGCGGCGCGGCGGGGCGGCGCGACTCTGCTGAGGAGTCGGCGGAGGAAATTGCCATGATGGGGAACACTGTAGTTGGAATGGTGGGGTGAACTCAACGGTCCGCGTCGGGGGACAAATTGCGGGTGGTGATCACAGGCACGGCGTTGCGCCCTGCTGATCCAAGGATTCACCGGAAAACCGGGGTTCTTTGATTTATGATTTGGGTCTAGACGTAGGGTGAACGGCGGGGTGACGAGAAGTATCGTAAATAAGGAAGAATTTTATTGACGGCAGGGGCAGATTTCCATAAACACAGGGCAAGTCGCAGATTTTAGTCCTTTTAATCCCAATTCCATCCTCTTTTTCGCCCGCCGACACGGCTTGTGAAATCCCCGAAACATGAAACGTATTGTTCTTCTCGCCCTTTTCGCTCTGGCAGCCATCCTTCTGCTTGTGCAGATGCCCACCGCCTCCCAAGCTCGCTCTTTTAACCAGCCGACCCCGACACCCCGTCCTGTTTTGAGCGGCAAATAGCTTTCCACCCATTTCTCACGCACCTTCTTATTATGAAACGAATTTCTAAATCCACGTTTGGAGCCGGACTCACGGTTGCCATGCTGCTGATGGGGTCAGCCGCTTACGGCCAGACCTATTACAGCACCAACTTCGGCGGTCCCTACGGACACGACTCCCTGACCAAAACGGCCAAGCTTACGACAGCAACCTGGCGCTCAGCGCGCAGAACGGCTGGAGTTCCAATCCCACCAACCAGTCCAACTACGTCGGCGATCTCGGTGGCCCGTCCAGCCAAGCCCCCTTCAGCAACTACGGCGCAGCCATTGGCAGATTGTTTTTGCCCGGCACGACCCCGTCGGCGGCCACCACGTACGTCACGCATTCGTTCGCGCAGCCCGCCACTCCGGCGGTTTATGCGTTCAACACCGATCTGGATATCACACAGTCCGCCGATCCCACGCGGCACGACAGTTTTGGATTTACGTTGCGTACGACGGCGGGTGCGCCGGTGATCTCCATCGACTTCGTTCCGGCAACCACCGGTTCAGGTCCAGGGGTCACCAGAGATGCGGATGACGCGGTGCAATACACCACGTATAACACAAACGGCACGGTTAACACCACCGGCAACTTTACCTCGGTTGTTGCTCTCAACTCGATCTATAGCCTTGGTGTAACCATTGATCCAGGCACCAGTGGATTCAGTGCTACTCTCACGCCCAACAATGGCGGTCCTACTGAGACCGTTGCAGGGGGTGCCTTGGCCCCGGGTTATACCGGTAGCGAAGTGACCCAGGTTGCCGCCACCTGGACCTTGCTGGATCAGACTGTTACCGGTGGGCAATTTGCTAACGCTGGCGACAACGCGCTGGATTTCGACAACTACCAGATTGCCGCCGTGCCCGAGCCGTCCACTTACGTGGCTTCCGGGTTGATCAGTTTGGTTGGCCTAGCTGGCATCCTCCGCCGCCGTCGGCAGGTCACCGTGTAGACGATCTCCACGCGAGTCATCGCGTTTAATGGAAGGGGTGGAACTGAAAAGTTCCACCCCTTTTGTGTTGTGTGGTTCCATCCCGCCGCTCCTGCCTAGCAGGGCGGTGGAACTCGGCGGCTCGAACTGGGTATTCCCGGCGCGCTGACACGAGTGGGTTGCAACATCCGGCGCTTCTCGCTAGTTTGCCCGTCGCGATGATCTTCAACACCTTCCAAACCCTCCAGACTTTCGACCTCGGCAATGGTTGCACCGGCACCTTCCACAGTTTGCCCGCGTTGGAGGCGGCGGGGATCGGCCCGATCTCGCGATTGCCGCACTCGATCCGCATCGTACTCGAGTCTGTGCTGCGGAACTGCGACGGCAAGAAAGTCAACGCCCAGGACGTTCACAACCTTGCCAACTGGAACGCGAAGCAGCCCGTCAACGAAGAAATTCCCTTCGTGGTCGCCCGCATCGTCCTCCAGGATTTCACCGGGGTGCCGCTGCTGGTCGATCTGGCCGCGATGCGCGCCGCCGTGGGCCGCCTGGGTGGAGATCCGAAGATCATCGAACCCCTCGTGCCGGTGGACTTGGTGGTGGACCACTCGGTGCAGGTCGATTTCGCCGGTTCGGCGCAGGCCCTCGCGTTGAACATGGAAATCGAGTTCACGCGCAACCGCGAGCGCTACCAGTTTCTCAAGTGGGGCCAGCAGGCGTTCAAGACCTTTGGCGTCGTGCCTCCCGGCATCGGCATCATCCATCAGGTCAACCTGGAATACTTGGCGAAAGGGGTGCTCAGCAGCGCCCTGCCGGACGGGGCACCCTTTACTATCCTGATTCCCTCGTCGGCACGGATTCGCACACGACCATGATCAACGGCCTCGGCATCGTTGGCTGGGGAGTCGGCGGCATTGAAGCCGAGGCCGGGATGCTCGGACAACCGGTGTACTTTCTGACGCCGGAAGTGGTGGGCGTCCACCTGAGCGGCGCGTTGCGCGAAGGCGTCACCGCGACGGACTTGGCGTTGCACGCCACCCAGATGCTGCGCGCCCGCAAGGTGGTGGGCAAGTTCGTCGAATTTTACGGCGAGGGCGCCGCGAGCCTGCCCCTGCCCGACCGCGCCACCATCGCCAACATGGCGCCGGAATACGGCGCGACGATGGGTTTTTTCCCCGTCGATGCCGAGAGTGCCGCCTACCTGCGCGCCACCGGCCGAACCGACGAGCAGTGCGCCGCCTTCGAGAGCTACTTCCGCGCGCAGGGGATGTTTGGGATGCCCAAGCGCGGGGAGATCGACTACAGCGTGGACCTCGACCTGGATCTTTCCAGCGTGCAACCCGCCGTCGCGGGTCCACGCCGTCCGCAGGACCGCATCGACTTGCCGGAACTTGGTGACCGTTTTCGCGGGATGCTCGCGCAAACCACGGCTGACGGTGGTTACGGCAAGACGCCCGGCAACATCGGCGAACGCTACCCCATCCACCTGGAAGAACGTCCGGAGATCACGCAGCCCGCCGGCGCGCTTGCTCCGGTCGTCGGCGGAAGCTTCGACCACGAGTCTCGCGTCGCCCACCGACACCGGACGGGGCATGGTCGCGGGCGGTGGCAAGCAGTTTGGCGAAACTATCGGGCACAGCGAAATGGTCACCAACCGGCCCACCGCTACCCCGGCCACCTTCCTGGCCTCGGAAACCGACGAACCCGTTTTCCACGACGCCGACAGCCAGATCGGCAACGGCAGCGTGCTGATCGCCGCGATCACGAGTTGCACCAACACGAGCAATCCCAGCGTCATGCTCGGCGCGGGTTTGCTGGCGAAAAAAGCCGTCGAACGCGGCTTGAAGGTCAACCCCGCCATCAAGACCTCGCTCGCGCCGGGTTCGCGCGTGGTCACCGACTATTTGGACAAGACCGGTTTGCAACCGTACCTGGATCAACTCGGCTTTCAGATCGTCGGCTACGGCTGCACGACCTGCATCGGCAACTCCGGTCCATTGCACCCAAAGATTGAGGAGGTCATCACCGAACACGATCTGATCGCGGCTTCCGTGCTCAGCGGGAACCGTAATTTCGAGGCGCGCGTGCATCAGAACATCAAGGCGAATTTCCTGATGTCGCCGCCCTTGGTGGTGGCGTTCGCGCTGGCGGGCCGGGTCGATCTGGATTTGTCCAAGGACGCCATCGGTGCCGACCGCGAAGGGAAGCCCGTGTACCTGCGCGACATTTGGCCGAGCTTGGACGAAGTCCGGCAGGCGATGGCCAGCGCGCTGAAGCCCGAAATTTTCCGCAAACTGTACTCGGATTTCGCCGAACAGAACCCCAAGTGGAACGACATCCCCTCCACCCCGGGCGACGTTTACACGTGGGACGAGGCGAGCGATTACATCCAGGAGCCACCGTTCTTCCTAAACTTTTCGATGGAAGCCCGGCGAGATCACGGAGATCCACGGGGCGCGTCCGCTGGGCATCTTCGGGGACTCGGTCACGACGGACCACATTTCGCCGGCCGGGGCGATCAAACCGAGTTCGCCGGCGGGTCAGTACCTGATCGCGCGCGGGGTCGAGACGAATGATTTCAACAGCTACGGCAGCCGTCGCGGCAACGACCGGGTGATGACGCGCGGGACGTTCGCGAACGTGCGCATCAAGAATTTGATGGTCCCGGGCACCGAGGGTGGTTTGACCAAGCATTATCCGGACGGTCACACCATGCCAATTTACAACGCAAGCGTGACCTACCAGGCGGACGGGGTGCCGCTGGTGATCTTCGCCGGACAGGAATACGGCACGGGTTCAAGCCGCGACTGGGCGGCGAAAGGCACGCGTTTGCTGGGGGTGAAGGCGGTGATCGCGGTGAGTTTCGAGCGGATCCACCGCTCGAACCTGGTGGGAATGGGTGTGCTGCCGCTCCAATTTTTGGAGGGCGTCAGCGCGCAAACGCTGGGGCTGGACGGATCGGAGAAGTTCGACTTGGTCGGATTGACCAACGAGACGTATCCGGGTCAGATGCTCAACTTGGTGGTCCACCGCGCGGACGGGAGCAAGGAGGAGGTGCAGTTGCGGTCGCGGATCGATACCGCGATCGAGGTGGACTACTACCGCCACGGCGGGATTCTGCCGTTTGTGCTGCGGGAGTTGGTGGCGAGGAAGTAGTGGACCCGCCGCAGAGCGGCATCGTTCCAAAGGTAGGGATAGCTCTCCGAGCCGCTCTCCCCATTGTCTCTGGAGTTGGTGGAGGACCTCTGTTAGTTGGCAAGCCGGCCAATCTGATAATGGGAGCGGCTCGGAGAGCCATCCCTACCTTTGGATTGGACGGCGGGAGACCCGCCTGAATTGACTCGTACTACTTCGCCGCCGCCACCGCTGGCAGTGCCGCCAGACGCGCCTTGGCCTTCGCTGTCCATTGCGCGTCCGGGTACTTGGTCACCAAATCCTGGTACGCCTTGCGCGCGCGGGCGAGCTGGCTGCTCTTTGTCGCCGGGTTCGCCGCCGTCGGGGTTTCGCCCAAAGTGGCGGCTTGCTTCTCCAGCAATTGCCCGCCCTCCCACAATCCCTCCGAGCTCCGCGGCGACGACGGGTAGAACGCCGACAGCTTCAGATACGTGTCGATCGCGGTGGCCATCTGCCCCTTCGCGGCCTGCACCCGCGCGAAGAGCAACATGCCCCTCGCGTGGGTTTCCGCCGACGCCTTCGGCGAACGCGCCAGATCGCTCAACAACGGCAACGCCTCGTCGGCCTTGCCGCCGGCCACCAGGCCTTCCGCCAAAGCCAGGTTCGCCTCCGGCACCTTGGGGGATTGCGGGTACAGCTTCTTCAAGTCGCGAAACGCCTGCTCCCGCGCCGCCTTGTCGCCTTTCAATTCCGCCGCCTTGCCGCGTCCGTAGAGCACCAGCGCCTGCGCCTCTTGCACGTCGAGCGGGGCCTGCGAGGGTGACGCCAATCCGGCGGGGTTCGGATAATCCTTCGCGAGTTTTTGGAACACGCGCTCGGCTTCCGCCGGATCGCTCTTGAGCAGCGACTGCGTGTACGCGTCGATGTCCGCCGGGCTGTAAACCACCTTCGGATCGTAGGCGTCCTTCATCTGGGCGAGGGCTTTGGCCGGGTCCTTGGCCATCGTCAGCGTCGCCAGTCCAAACAAAATCCGGCTGCGCGCACCCGGCTTGTCCTTGTTCTTCGTTGCCAACCCCTGAAAGTATTGCTCGGTTTGCTCATCCGTTTTGACCTTGGCCTCGGTCAGGAGACGCTGGCATTCGAGCAGACTTTGCAGGCCGAGCGCCGTGGCGGGCGCCTCGGGATAGTTCGCCAACTGCCGTTCGCTGGCGGCGATGCTTTTGTCGAGCGCGGCCTTCCACGTCTCGCGTTGGGGCGCGCCCAGCACGATGAAGGAACCCATCTCGCGCGCGGTGCGCAGGTACAGCGCCGCCAGCTTCGCGAGCGCCTCGGGCGCGCGGGGGGATTGCGGCTGTCCGTTCACAAAGCGCTCGTAAGCCGCCGCCGCGTCCTCGGGGTGTCGCGTCTGGACCGCCACGCCGGCGAGCATTCGGTAGGCGTCGTAGGCGCGTTCGCTGGCGGGGTTCTTGTCGAGGAACTCCCGCAACGTCTTGTTCATGTCATCGAACTTTTTGTCGGTGTAATACAGGTTGGCGCGCAGGAACGCGGCGTCGGTCGCCACGGGTGATTGCGCGAACCGGTTGCCAACCTCCAGGTAACTCGCGAGAGCCTGGTCCTTCGCGCCCGTGCGTTCCTGGGCCTGGCCCTGGGCCACGAGGGCGTTTGGCAGCAACGCGCTCTGCGGGAATTTTGCCAGAAACGCCTTCAATTCGTTGAGCGCGCCGGGAGCGTCGCCGGTTTGCAGCAACGTTGAGCCCACGCTAAACGCGGCTTCCTCGGCCTCGGGCAGACCGGCGTAGGTGTCGCGCACTTTCTTGAAGGCCGCCAGCGCGCCCGGCAGATCGCGTTTGCTCGCGAAAATCCGCGCGCGGGTCATCTCCGCGCGAGCGGCCAGTTCCCGCTTGGGTTTGTCTTGTAAAAAACGGTTCAGCGCGCCGAGCGCCTCATCATACCGACCCAGTGACGTAGCGATTTCCGCCTGCTCCAGCAATGCCGCTCCCCGCTCGCGGCTCTTCGGGTACAAACGGGTGAACTCATCAAAGTACTGTTGCGCGCGGGCGCCGTCGGGCGGGTTCTGGCCGAGGTACAGGCGTCCGATGAGACGCGGCAGGCTCTCGCCCAGCGGGTCACCCTTGAAGGAACCCTGGAACTGGTTGTAAGCCGCCACCGCTTTGTCCACGTTGTTCTGGCTGGCGTAACTGAGCGTCAGCAAATACAGGATGAGCTTCTGGTCGTCGGCGCGGGTCGCGGAAGGCAGCAGGGCGTTCATCAGCACGCGGGTTTCGTCGAAGCGGCCCAGTTCGAGGAACGCCGCCCCGCTCTTGATGCGCGCGGGCAGCGCCTGGTCGTCCCGGCCTTGCAGCGCGGCGAGCTTGGTTTGTTCGCGGGTAATGCGTTCGCGCAGGGAATCCAGTTGCCGCGGTCGGCGGCCGCCCCTTTGCGTGCCTCCGCCAGACGGGCTTCGGTCAAGCGGGCGACCCGGGCGGTTTGGGCGGCGACCATCGGTTCGCGGGGTTCCACGGCGCGAAAGGCGTCCAGGGCCTGCGTGAGGAAGCCGCGGCGGACGGGTTCGGGCGTGCCGCCGCTCCGGGCCAGCAGGATTTCGCCGAGTTGAAACTGCGCGTCGTTGGCCAGGGCGAGGTCGGTGCGTTTGGCGATGATGTCACCGAGCAGCTTCTGCGCTTCCTCAAAGTTCTTCGTGGCGGTGTCCCGGACGGCGGGGGTGGCGGCGGCGTTTTCGTCGGCGAGGCTGAGACTCGCCCGCCGGGAAAGGGCGAGCGCCAGGAGGGATTCGCTGTCCAGGATGGATTCGGAGCGCGGAAATGACGTGAGGTTCCGCCGCAGATCGGCGATGACGGCGTCGAGACGTTCGACCTGGAACTCCGCCACGGCGCGTCCGTAAAGCCCGGCTTCCAACTCCGCGCTTTGTGGGTAGGTCTTGATGAAGTTGTCGTATTCCTTGATCGCCTCCTCGAACCCGGCTTTGCGCTGGGGACTGTCGGCCGGGAGGGCTGCTGCCTGTTGGGCAAGCACCTGGGGCAGCAAACCGGCGCTGGCTTCCTTGATCGGCGGCGTGGGGATCGGGTTGGCCAGCAGCTTGCGCAAACCCTCGATGGACGCCGGGAACTGGTTGAGCAGGTAGTTTGCGTAAGCCAGATGAAATTGGGCGTCGATGGCATACTCGGAATTTGGGTAGCCTTTCAGAAGGGCGTCATACTGGGTGGCGGCGTCCTGGTACCTCCCCTGGTCGAAGAGGATGCCACCGTCCTGGCTGAGTTTTTGCGCCGCGGCACCGGGAACCTGGGACCGGGCCGACTGGACGGTTGCGCTAACGGCGAGCGTCGCAACGCAGAAAAGCCGGAAGACAACCGAGACGAGAAAAGGCGCGGCGGGGAAACGACGGGTCATTTGGGGGAAGCGAGGCAACAAACGTGACAATCGGCGGGGGAACCGCCATATACCGAAGCGGCGCACGGCGGAGAGTTTAGCTAACCATGGGTTTTCCCGCCTTGCGAGCCTAATTTTGTTGCTCTAATGCAAGGGGGCACTCTTTCCCCCGCGTACTTCCCCGACCATTCCATGGACCAACCGGCCCAACCCACCCAACCCCGTTCCGTTCGACCGAGGGTTTCCGGCAAACCCGCGCTGGATCCCGACGCGCTGCCACCCAGCGCGGCGCGGCGCGCGCAGTTGTTGTTCATGCTGATCATCCTGCCCGTGGTGGCGGTGTCGCTCCCGGCGATCTTCGTGACGCTGATTTTCGGTCAGCATCCGAAACCCAAGCCCGGCAAGGTGGACGTGGACGCGTTGAAGACGGCTTTGCAACGAAGCGCCACCCTTGAACTACCCACCCCGGCGACCCTGACGGGTGAACCGGTCCGGTTGACCTGCCGCCCCGACCGTTTGGCGGCGCGCGCGGAACGGGTGGTGAAGCAGGCCGAGGCTTTCGGCGGCGCGGCGAACGAGTGGACGTCGTCGGACGCGGGCGAGAAGCATTTCTTCGTGGAACTCCCCGCCGGGCGCGCCGAGGCGTTTAGGCAAAGCTTGGCGGGCAATTCGACCGTGACCACGCCCACGCTTCCCCCGGCGGCGACCAGCACCGTGAAGGATCAGGTGGAGGTTTTCATCCGCGCGAGCAACGACGAGTGAGGGAGCAGCTTCGTTCCAAAGGTAGGATGGCTCTCCGAGCCGCTCCCCATTGTCTCCGGCGCTTGGTGGACGACCCCTTGTACACGGCAACCCAGCCAAGCCGAGAATGGGAGCGGCTCGGAGAGCCATCCCTACCTTTGGAACGACGGCGGCTCGGAGCCGCCTGACCTGCCGAAACTTTGTGTAACCCGTTGTATGATCGGTATGATCGCGTTGACCTTCGCTTTGCCGGACGAAAGCCGGACGTTTGTCGCCGGACTCACAAATCCCGTCCTCCTGGGCCGGGACGATGGCTTGCTGCCGGTGGTGACGGGTTTGTGCCATGGGGAACGGGTGATCGTCATTCACACCGGCGTGGGCGAAGCGCCAGCTTACCGGGCGCGCCTGGCCCGACTGCTCACGGACGGCGGAGACGCGGGGGGCAAACCGATCCTGCTTGTCAGCGGCGGTTACGCGGGAGGTTTGCAATCGGGGATCACGGTGGGCGATTTGATCCTGGGTAAAAACGTGTCCGATCCCGGCTGGCTTGCCAAAGCCCGGGAAATGCTCGTTTCCTGGAAGCCCCTCACCGGTCGGCTCATCACGCGGTCCGCGACCGCCGAGACCACCGGGGCCAAGCGGGCGCTCGGTGTGGCGACCGGAGCCATCGCCGTGGACATGGAAACCGCCTGGGTCGCCGCCGTTTGCGCGGAGGCCGGCGTGCCCATGCTTTCGCTCCGGGTAATCAGCGACGCGGTTAACCAGTCGTTCCCGGTGCCGGGAAACATCCTCTTCGACGCCCGCCGCCAGCGTCCGCGTTACATCGCGATGCCATTGTGGCTGTTATTTCACCCGGCGCGCATTGTACCTTTTATCCGCTTCGTGCGGGGACTCACGCCGGCACGGACGCGACTGGCTGGAGCGATGCGAACGTTGGTGCGGAAAGTCGGAACGCGAAACGCGGAAGGCGGAAAGCCGAAATAGGAGGAATACACCAAACGGAGTCATCTTCAGATTCGCCACCTCCATCCGAGCTTGTCCTCAGTCATTTCCTCCCGCATCTTTTCCGTTCTTTTTGTCCGCCTTGGTCATTGGTCATTGGCATTCCGCCCTATCTTCTATCTCCCATCTCCTTGCCCTTCCTTTTCTTCCGCCCCCTATGCTCCGCATCCTTTCCGGTATTCAACCCAGCGGCACCCTCCACCTGGGGAATTATTTTGGCATGATGCGGCCCGCCATCGCGCTTCAAGACGAGGGCGAGGCCTTTTACTTCATCGCCGATTACCACGCGCTGACCACCGTCCAGGACCCGGTAAAACTTCACGAGTACACCCGGAGCGTGGCACTCGATTTCCTCGCCTGCGGACTTGACCCCGCCCGCGCGTGCTTTTTCTTGCAGTCCGAAGTGCCCCAGGTCACCGAACTCGCCTGGATTCTCAGCACCGTGACCCCGATGGGATTGCTGGAACGCTGCCACTCCTTCAAGGACAAGATCGCGCACGGCGTGTCACCCTCGCACGGGTTGTTTGCTTATCCCGTGCTCATGGCGGCGGACATCTTGCTGTACGACAGCGACGTGGTTCCCGTGGGCAAGGACCAGAAGCAACACCTGGAGGTCACGCGCGACATCGTCATCAAGTTCAACGAAATCTACGGCGCCGTTTTCAAGCTGCCGGAACCGCGCATCCAGGAACGGACCGCCGTGGTGCCGGGCTTGGACGGTCAAAAGATGAGCAAGAGCTACAGCAACACCATCGAAATTTTCGCCGAGGAAAAGTCGCTCAAGAAGAAGATCATGAGTCTGGTGACAGATTCCACCCCGGTGGAAGCGCCGAAGCAGGTGGAGGATTCCACGATCCTGGCCTTGTACCGGTTGGTGGCTTCGGTGGATGACGTGGCGACCATGGAAACGGAATACCGCGCGGGCGGGGTGGGTTACGGTGATTTCAAGAAGCGGCTGTTCGGCGCGATTTGGGAGTATTTTGCGCCGATGCGCGCCCGCCGGGCCGAGATCCTGGCCGAGAAGGGTTACGTGGATGACGTTCTGGCGCACGGCACCCGGCACGCCCGCGCCGCCGCCAGCGCCGTGATGGGGCGGGTGCGGTCGGCGATTGGTTTGCGCGGTGGCCGGTAGATTACAGCGCACCGCAAGACCGGGGTCGATCGATCGCCGGAGCCTGATTCCTTGACAGGATGAACAGGAAAGACAGGATGGGGAAGAGGGGAAGATCAGCTCGGTTGATTTCTGGAACCCTCTTTTCCCCATCCTCTTCCTGTTCATCCTGTCAAAGATCGCGGCCTCTGGTTTCAACCCCCACTTGCGGCGATGTGTACTAAAATTTACCGCTTCGCACCCTGCAACTCGGCGAAGATCAACCTTCCCGCGCTCGTCTGCACCGAACTCGCCACCGTTACCGCCACCGTGCTGCCAATCTGGCCGCGACCGTTGTTGACCACGATCATCGTGCCGTCGGCCAAGTAACCCACGGCTTGATTGATGTCGCGCCCCTCTTTCACCAGACTCAATTCCAGTTCATCGCCCACCGCCAGCGTCGGACGCAACGCCGCCGCCAGATCGTTGATGTTTAACACGGGCAAGTTTTGCAACCGGGCCACCCGCGCCAATCCGGCGTCATTCGTCAGAAGGCGGCTCTGGAGAAACCGCGCGAGATTCAGCAAACGACTGTCGGTCGGCAGCTCGTCCGCCCCGGTCCGCCCGCCTTCCCCGTCGTAGATGGTCACATCCAGACCCGCGTTGCCGCGCATTTTTTCCAGGTTCTCGAACCCGCGCCGACCACGCTCGCGTTTGAGGGAATCGCCCGAGTCGGTGAGCCGTTGCAACTCCTCCAGCACGAAGCGTGGCACCACCAGCGAACCGCTCAGGAACCCCGACGCGCACACCGCCTGCACCCGGCCGTCGATGATGATGTTGGTGTCCACGAGCACCGGCGCTTCCTGAACCGTTTGCTGCGTGAAGCGCACGTACGGGATCAGCAGGCTGAACTCGTCGCGGTTGCTGCGGATAGCCAGCATCATGCCCAGGTAGCCGAACGCCGCGTAGATGAAGAGGCTGATGATCCATTGCCGTTCCAGCGGGAGGTAGGCCAGCACGTTGGAACCGCGCAGCAGGGCGGCGGCGAACAAGCCCAGCAGCAGTCCAAAGGTCGCGCTGGAAAAAACGCGCAGGGTCAACCCGTTCAACACACGGTCCACGAGGACGAGCGCCAAACTGAAAACCAGGCCCACGATGCAACCCTGCAAAGGGGAACCCAACCGGTCCCCGCCCAAGGCCACGCCGATGGAAGCCGCCGCGATGACGAAGAGACCCCGCAGCAAGTTAATGGTCGATTTTGGAGTCATCGGACAGGGTCAATCACGCGACGAACTGGCGCGGGTCGCCGCCGGGGTTGCCGCGGGTGCCGGCGCCGGACGGTCCTTGTAAAACAGGATGCCGTTGCGCCGCAGGTTGGACACCAGCGCGCTCACATCCTGGGAAAGCTGCTTGTCGGAAATCAACGTGGGCAGCAGGCCGTCGCCGTGCGTCGCCTGGTCGGTCACGCCCTTCACGGAGCCGAGGAGCTTGCGCACGTCGCCGATGGCTCCGCGCACGTCGGACGCCGCGGCTTTGGCGGTGGTGAGCGTTTCCCGGGCGGTCCCCAGCGTGTCCTTGACGCCACCCATCGCCTCCCCCGCTTTGGTCACGACGCCGTGCGCGTCCGCGATGACACCCGAGAGTTTTTCGCTGGACTGGCGGAAGTTCTCGGAGGTAACCCGCAGGTTGGCGAGGGCGGCTTGCAGGTCTTTGAAGGTTTCCGCCTTGAGCAACTCCTGATCGACCCGGGTGAGGGTTTTGTTGAGGGTGTTCACGGCGCCCCGCAGGTCGTCCACGAGCAGTCCGCCCTCGCGCTGGAGATCCTCGATCCCCTGGGTACGGATGCCGTGAACGGTCTCGCCGGATTGGAAGTAACCGCCTTCGTCCTCGCGTTGCGGCACGATATCGACGTAGCGATCCCCCAACAGGCCGCTGCTGCCAACGATGATCCTGGCGTTGCGCGCGACCTGGGTGGGTTCGTAGATGGTGATGGTCACCGTCACCCCGCGCGCGTGGGCAAGGACTTTGGGGTCGTCGATGACACTGCCCACCGTGGCGCCGGCCATGAGGACCTTGGAATTTTTGATGAGGCCGGCGGCGTTGGGGAGTTCGACGACGAGCGGATAGGATTTTTTGATGCCGATGCCGAAGCGTCCGAACTGGACGACCATGTAGGCGAGGATCGCCAGACCCACCAGGACGAAAAGACCCACCTTCAATTCCAAACCCCTGCTGTTTTCCGAGGACGTGCCAGCCATGGGGGGAGTCTAAGCGGGATTCACGATTTCACAACGCGGGGGGTGCTCATCCCTTCTTCAACCCGGAACGGGTTGCGCCCCAAAGCCCGGGGTTGCGAGTTGCGAGCTACCCTGGGTGTATCGGTCCTCTGCGTCTTCAACCCCAACGGGGTTGCGTCCTCCGGCGACGGGAGGCACGCCACACGCGGGTCGCAACCCCGTTGGGGTTAGGAAACCATCAACCATCACAACCCAGGGTAGCCCCCCAAACGGGGCAACCCTGGGCTTTGGGGCGCAACCCGTTCCGGGTTGGAAGGCAACTTGAGCCAGCCGAGCCATGGCCTACCCCGGCCAGCGGTTCACATCCTTATAGTAGATGTAACTGGCGGGCGCCTTGCCGGTCGCCACAAACCACTGCGGGCAATACGGCGCCATCCAGATCGCGTCACCGGCGCGCACGGGGTACCAACTATCCTCCAGCCGGTAAATCCCCTCGCCCGCGAGCATCAACAGTCCGTGCTCCATGATGTGCGTTTCCACAAACGGCAGGGTCGCCCCGGGCGCGTACTTGAAGACGTTCACAGCCATGTCAAACGCCAACGTGTCCGGCAGCAGCACTTGCAGCATCGCCGACGGATCACCCAGGAACGGCGCGCCCACGACATCGCGTTCGCGACCCGCCAAAATCCCGGGCGTGGCCACCCCCGGAAGCGTTTGGTAAGCCTTGTCGAAGATCAGCAGGCTGGCGGCAGGTTCACCGTCACCCAGCCCGGTCGCTTCTCCCGCCCCCACCCGGTACGACGTGCCCGGTGGCAGGTAGATAAACCCCCCCTGCTCGAACCGATGCTCCCCCTCCTGCGAACCGCCGGTTTCCACCTCCAGCTTGCCACCAAGAACGTAGATCAACATCTGCCGCTCCCCCGTCGTCCCCTCGCCGCTTCCCCCGGCGGCGAGGTCCATCCGCAACTGACGAACCGGCTACCGAGCGCGGGTGAAATGGTCACATGGCACACCGCGCCCGTCCAACCGGGCAGCGTGCTTGCGACGATCCCGTCGGGGGTCAGCAACGCGTGGCGGGAATGAACCGACGTGCGGGTCGCACCATAAGGGTCGCTGCGGCGGACGCC
Source organism: uncultured bacterium (assembly GCA_963795895.1). Lineage (GTDB taxonomy): Bacteria > Verrucomicrobiota > Verrucomicrobiia > Chthoniobacterales > SZAS-18 > CAWCJJ01. The sequence goes on along the minus strand of CAWCJJ010000021.1, from coordinate 62,622 downwards.
GGCCGGCGGCGGAGGAAAAGGTTCGCGGTTCATCGGGGACCCGGTCAGGCAACCTCAGAGACGGCGTTCTCCGCCGGACGCAGGAACCGGGCGGCGGGCCGTCCGTGGACGCGCCCCTCCTTCATGATGGTTTCGCCCCGCAAAATCGTCCGCAGGATCCGTCCGTGGAACTGCCGGCCCACGTACGGGCTGTTCGACGGATGCCGGTAATACAAATCCTCCACTCGCAGCGTCGTCTCCGCGCGCATGTCCACGATGAGCAGGTCGGCGTCCGCGCCGAGGGTGATTTCCCCCTTGGCGGGGTGCAGCCGGAAACGGCGGGCGGCGTTGGTGGAGAGCACCTCGGAGAGCCTTTCCATCGAAACCGGATGATCCCCGCGCAACGCCTCCGTCAGCATCAACCCAAAAGTAGATTGGCAGCCGGTGATCCCGCCCCAGGCGGAAAAGATGTCCCTGCCTTTCTTCATCTCGGGCGGCGAGGGCGAATGGTCCGAGGCGATCATGTCGATGCCGCCCGCCTGGAATTGCTCCCAGAGCGCCGCCTGCTCGCGCGCGTTGCGCAAGGGGGGGGCGCATTTGGCGAGCGCTTGCAACCGCTCGGCGTCGGCTTCGGTCAGGATCAGGTAATGCGGGCACGTTTCGCAACTCACGTTCATGCCCTGCGCCTTCGCGCCCGCGATCATCTCGATCGCCCGCGCGGTGCTGACATGCACGATGTGCAGCGGACAATCGGTCTCCCAGGCGAAAAGAATGGCGCGCTGCACCGCCTCCTGCTCCGCGATGACGGGGCGGGACTCCAGGTAATCGCGCACGGTCAGCCGCCCCTCGGCGACGGCCTTGCGCGCCAGGTGGGAGGTCAGCGAATCGTTCTCGGCGTGAACCGCGACGATCTGCTCCAGGTCGAACGCGCGCCGCATCCCCTCGTAGAGGGTGGCGTCGTCGGCCATGGGAAAATCGTCCACCCCGCTGCTGGACATGAACGCCTTGAAGCCGATGACGCCGCAATCGGTCATCTCCTTCATTTCCCCGAGACTGCCGGGGGTCAGACCGCCCCAGAGCGCGAAGTCCACCACGGAACTGGCTTTGCCGAGGTTCCACTTCGCCAGGAAACTGCCCCGGTCCACCACGGGCGGCGTGGCGTTGAGCGGCATGTCGAAATAGGAGGTCACGCCGCCGGCCGCGAGCGCGCGGCTGCCGTGCTCGAACCCTTCCCAATCCACGCGGCCCGGCTCGTTGAAATGCACGTGCGGGTCAATCAAGCCGGGGAAGAGGTGGAACCGGGAGGCGTCCAGATCGGCATTGGTGCTGCCGTACACCGTTTCCTCCAACGCGGTGATTTGTCCGTCCTTGATGCCGATGTCCAGTTTGCCGGAGCCGCCGGGACACACGACGGTGCCGCCGCGAATAATAAGATCGAAATCACTCATGAAATTGGGAAGGCCCAGGAAGAGCGGCGCTCCCGACTTCGGTGGGAGGCGGAATTTTGAGCAGAAGCAGAAATTTGTCCATCACATTCAGCGCCGAGTCGATATCCTCCAGGCTGGCGTGTTCCAAGGGGTGATGGCTCAAGCCGTCGCGGCAACGCACAAACAGCATCGCCACGGGCATGGCGGGCGCGAGCGCGACGGCGTCGTGGCCCGCGCCGCTGGGTAACTCCCGGACCGGGAAACCGCAAGCCCGGGTGGCTTCGGCGAGGGTGGCGCGCAACGCCGGGTCGCACGGGGTTGCCGCGTGTTCCTGGATTAACCGCCAACCGAGCGACAGTTTGCGTTGGCGGGCGATGACTTCGGCGGCGTGGTGGAGTTCCGCGCAGGCGGCGAGGCGCCGGGGGTCGTCGGGGCTGCGGACATCCAGGGAGCCGAGGGTTCGGCCCGGGATCACGTTGCCGGCGCCCGGACGCGTTTCCAACTGGCCGACCGTGGCGACGAGACTCTCGGTGGCGCGCGCGCGGCTTTCCACAACCAGGACAAATTCGGCGGCGGCGGTGAGGGCGTCGCGCCGCAGGCGCATCGGGGTGGTGCCGGCGTGGCCCGGCTGGCCGGTGAACTCCCACGCGAACCGGCTTTGGCCCGCGATGGCGCTGACGATTCCCACCGGCAGGTTCTCCGCCTCCAGGACGGGTCCCTGCTCGATATGGATTTCGCAGTAACCCAAGACGCCGCCGGCGGATTCGGGCGAACGGCGCAACGCGGCGGCGGGCAGTTGGGCGGGATCGCCGCCGAAGTCGCGGACGGCTTGCGCGAGGGTGATCCCGGTTGCGTCGATCAGGGCGAGACGCGCGGCGTCAAAGGGATGTCCCGCGAGGGTTTCGCTGCCGAGGTAGGAGGACTGGAAGCGCGCGCCCTCCTCATCGCTGAAGCCGATGACGCCGAGACGGAAAGGCAGTTGGCCGGGCGTTCCCGGCTGCGAGGCGGCTTCCACGCAGGACAACGCGGCGAGCACGCCCAGGGGACCGTCGAACCGCCCCGCCTCGCGCACGCTGTCCAGATGGGAGCCGAGGAGTAACAGCGGGCGCGGGGGCGACGCGGGATCGGCAGACTGCGTTTGGAAGCCGCGCAGGTTGCCGATGGCATCCACCTCCACGCGCAGGCCGGCGTCGCGCATCCATTCGCCGACAAGGGCGTTCGCGCGGCGCATGGCGTCCGAGCCGAAGGTGCGGGTCAGGGTGCCTTCCGAAGCTGTTTCACTGATGGCGGCGAGGGCGTCGATCCGCGCTTGCACGCGCCGCGCGCGGGCGAGGGGATCGGTTGTTTCCGCGGAGCGGGGAAGGGTTGGGTCAACTGCCACGGTAGGTCTGGTAGGCCCACGGGGTGGTGAGCAGCGGCACATGGTAATGCGCGTTGGCATCGGTCACGCGGAAGCGGATGGGAACCCGGTCGAGGAAACGCTCTTCGGCGGGTGATCCGAAGTAGTCGCCGACGTGGAAAATCATTTCGTACTCGCCGACGGCGAATTCTTCGGAGGCAAGCAGGGGCGCGTCGGTGCGGCCGTCGTTGTTCGTGCGAACAGTTTTAAGGAGACGATGTTTGCCGGTTGGGAGATCGATCAGCCAGAGTGTGATCTGAATTTGGCGACCAGGCTTCCCGCGGGTCAGGTCGAGTACGTGGGTGGTGAGACGGCCTTGGGGCATCCGGGGAGAGATTGGGTCAATGGAAAGCGGTTACTCTGGCACGGTGGCTTGCCTCGGCGCGAGAACTTTCTGCGCTCGTTACGCGCGAGCCTTGCCGCCATCGGCAAACGGTGTTTAGTTCAAGTCACTGCTTTTATGCGCGTCATCCGCTCCTGTTTATTGCTGCTGGTGTTTTCCGTCTTGGCCCTGTCTCTGACCGGCTGCGGCATGTCGCGGGAGGATCGAGACTTTTACCTCGGCGGCTGGGTTCGCCCGACCGATTTGGACAAACCCACTTCCTCCGAAGTGCGTCGGCACCAAGCGGTGGTGGATAGTGGTTACGAGCAGTCGTCGGAGTCTTCTCGTCGTGAGGCGGCGACGGCCACGAACTAATCCGCTTGACGATGGAAGCCACCGCAACCGCACCCATCGAGCGTGATCTTGGAGAGCAGCCCATCGCGCGGTTGCTGGCGGAACGCGGCTGGAAGTCGCATGACTTGGTGGCGGCGTCCACCGAGCACATCACGCACAAGATGGTCGTCCGCGCGTGCAAGGGACGTCGGTTGACGAGCAATGTGCAGGGGAAGATTCTCCGGGCGTGGAACACACTTGCACAAGGGCGGTTGCGGGTAGCGGATTTGTTCAACTACTAGACGCCACGGCTCAACAATGGCTTCTGGCGTCACAACCCCATCAGCACCCGTAAATACCTCGGCGCCATCGTTCCGAACGACAACATCTGGTCGTGCATCCCGCGCACTTCCGAACCCGCCAGCGCGTGCCCCTGGCGCGCGCGGTAATCCCGCGCCAGATCGTTCACCTCCGCGTTGCCCACGAAATACGTCGAGAGCTGCGCGGCCGTCAGGCAGGCCCGGCGCCACTTGCCCGCCGCCTCCCCGTCCTCCTGAAAACCCTCCTGCGTCATCAGGGTCATCGCCTCCGCCTCGGTCATCCCGGCGGTATGAATTTTCTGGTCCAGGATCGCGTTGATGATGAGCCGCAACCGCATCTTGAGTTGCTCCATCCGCACTTCCGGTCCGCCGTAGCCCGCGCCAGACATAAATTGCTCGGCGTACGTCGCCCACCCCTCGGCGAACATCCCGCTCGTGAACACCCCCCGCACCATCGTCGGCGCCTTGAAACGGTTCGCCAAGGTGAGCTGCAGATAGTGTCCCGGCATGGCTTCGTGGATGGTCAGATCCTGGAGCATGAAATCATTGTACTCCCGGTAGAACGAACTTTTACGCGCTTCCGTCCAATCAGTGGGCGTCGGCGAAATGGCGAAGAACGTCGCCTCGTTTTTCGCCAGCGCGCCCGGCGCGTCGCAGTAGGCGATGGCCACCCCGCGCTGGAACTCCGGCATCACGACGACGTTCACCGGCTCCGTCGGGATGGTGACGAGTTCATGCGCGCGCACGAACTCCGCGCATGCCTCCAGGTCGCTCTTCGCGCGCGGGACGATGGTGTCGTTGTCCGGGTGCGACTCGGCCAGGCGGTCCAGCACCGCCTTGCAAACCAGCGCGCGGTCTCCCTCGCCCGGCGCGGGTTTGTCGGGGAAGAACCGCGCGTAAAGTGGGCGCGCGGTTTCAAACATCTCCGCCTGCGTTTTCTTCAACTCCTCCTCGGCCCGGCGCAGGATTTCTTCCTTGCTCAGCGTGCTTTCCAGCGAGTACCGCAGGCGGGTGCGAAACTTCTCGTCGCCCAGGCGGAAGTCGCCGTCCGCGCGGGGCAGCAGGTTTCCCTTGAGCCACTTGCCGTAATCTTCCAACGCCGCCACCGCCGCCGCCTGGGCGGGGGCGAGTTCGTCCTTCACCTCGGGCGCTTTTTCGATGAACTCCTTCAGGTCATCCCGGATCAGACGGATCGCGCCGGCGTTCTGGAGAATGGCCGTTTCGACATGGACTTTCGGCGGGTGCGCGAGGTTGGCCTTCGCCGCCGCGACGTTGGCGGGGATGCCGAGCAGACGCCCGCGCACGCCGCGCAGACGTTCGGCCAGTGGCGCGAAGTCGCGTCCGACGAGCAGGTAAATGGAGTTGCCGATGTTGTAATCCAATGGGTTCCAGGCCCAACTCCGCACGGTTTCGATCTCGTAAACCGTGGATTCCAGCTTGTTCTTCAGAACTTCGTAATCCACCTGGTTTTCCTTGCCGAGTTCCTTTGGGGGAATGTTTTCCAGAGCCTTCAGAGCGTCCTTCATCACCGTCGCCTCGCGGTCCAAAGCGTCTTTGGAACGATCCTTGAGCCGGTCGTCGAACCGATGGTCGCCCACCTCGGTGGCGTACTCCGGCTCCATGGTCATATAGGTTTGGAGAAACTCGCCGGCCAGTTTTTGGAAGCGGCTGTTGGCGTCGCTCTCGGTCTGGGTTTGGGCTCGGGAAAAAACGGGTGCCAAGCAGCAGACGGCGACGGTGAGGGCTGCCGGGCCGGGCAAGAACCGCGCGAGGAACTTTGCGGGATGACAATTCATAGATATCCGATGGGGTGTGAAAGGAAGGCGGCCACAGCGTTGACCATCTCCGGACGCGGCGCAACCACCGCTAAACGCCACCATTCGTGCGCTGGCCCGGAACCCGTTGACCCCTTGGCGCGGACCACGTTTTCTTAATGCCTGCCGGTGAGTTGAATCCACTTGCCGCACCCGGGAACAGGGTCCAATCGTAACGTGGTGGTAACAACAATATGAACCTCAAGAAACTGTCCTCTCTCTCGCTCGCATTTGGCATTGCGCTGTGCGCCTTCGCCCCTGTCTCCCGCGCGGGCGACAAGGATGTGGCCATCAACGCCAACGACACCATGAAGTACGATCTCCTCGCCATCGACGCGGTGGCGGGCCAGACGGTGAACATCACGCTAACCAACATCGGCAAGTCGCCCAAGATCGCCATGGCACACAACATCGTGATCCTGAAACCGGGCACGGATGTGCTGGCCTTTGTGAAGACTGCCTCCACGCAAGCCGCCAACGACTACATCCCGGATTCCGAATCCGACAACATTCTCGGCAACACCAAGCTGCTCGGGCCCGGTGAGAACGATGTCCTCCACTTTACACCGACCGAACCTGGTGTTTACCCGTATGTCTGCACATTCCCGGCCCACGCCCAGAGCGGGATGATCGGGGCGATCACGGTGAAATAGAAGGCAACCTATTACACGCAAACGGGGTCTCCCAGATAGTCAGGTGTTTGCCATGGCGAGGCTCCAACGTCGCGTCGCGGCGTGTTGAGCGTGCTGCGGGTTTTACTTGGTGGTAATACCAAGCACAAGCCCAACCCGGATATACTATAGAAGAAGCTGGGATGTACCCAAGTCAAGCCGCCGAGATTTTGCGTGGCTTTAACGTCACCACCTTCCGTTTCGACGCCTTTTGACGTTCCCGGGCATCTCGGGCGATGGCAGTCACGTTGTAATCAAACTTGGCTGCAAGCGTGTCGCGAATGTGGCGGATCTCATCAACGATTGGATCGGTCGTCATAAGGTCAGATTCCCATGAGTTCCTCCGGCGTGCAAATCACCGGGCACTCGAGGCTGTGATTGCGGCAAACCCCCACGATTTTAGCGGCCATTTCGGCGTTGGCGATGTGCGCGCAGTTCCACGTCACGAGAAAATCAATGCCGTGGACGGCAGCAATGGCAATGTGCAACGCATCCCGCGCGGCTTTCGGCGGAAGCGGCCCCAATTCAATCAAATCCCGCGCAAGGCTGCTCGCCTCGTCGCGGATATCGAGCAGGGGGAAGGGTTTTAGCGCTGCGAGGCGGTTCTTGGCAGCTTTGGAATCGCCACCCGCCGCCTCGTCGATGACAATCTGCGACACGAAAGCTCGGAAACGGCAAAGATGGTTGTCCCACCAATCGTGGGTCGTGGTCTGGTGTCCCGCGATGACCACATCACGACTTGGTCGAGCGGTGTAATAGCTTGCGATAGTCGTTTCGAGGTAAATGGAGGGCTTCATACCGGGATGAACCATCAGCCCCACAGCCCCGCATGGCAAAGCATAGAATGCACCTGGAAAGTGCCTAACACTCAGCTATCCGCTCTGAAAACCATCGTAGGCAACATGCTCCGCCCCGTTCAAGAGTAAGGAGATGCCGGCTTTTCGCCAGATCTCCGGCGACGTTTGGTGGCATATACAATAACGAGTACCACGATGATCGTCAGCAACACCACCCCACCGCCGAGCACCACCGCCCCCGGTCGGTAGTAAAGAACCAGATCACCCGTCGCCACCCCGGCGGGTAGTTCCACCGTCGGCAGCAAACCCTGGTAGGAACCCACCGGGACTGCTTTCCCGTTGAACGTGGCGTGGTACCCCGGAAAATACGGTCGTCGAAACGCCACCAGCACCGGCTTCCCCACGTCAGCCGCCGCCACCGCCACGCGCGCCTCGACCCGCTGGCGCGAATCTTCCCGCACTTCGATTTGCGCGGCGCCGAACTCCTCCGGCCCGCCCGGCTCGCGCAATTTCCACGCGCTCACCTCGGGCCTGACCCCGCCGCGCCGGTGGTACACCGCGCCCTCGTTCGAGCGGAACACTTCCTCCCACTCCGTCGGCATCCCCGGTCCGTCGTGAAACGGCAAATCGCCCGCCACGATCAATCCATCGACCCCCATCCGCGCGAGCAAACCGTCCGGTCCGGTGATTTCCGGCCGCAAGAACTCGCCCAGGTGCGGATAGTCGATTTGGCCGTGGGTTTCGAGTTTGAACCGTTGCGCCACCCCCGCCGCGCGGATCGGGGTGTAGCCGTTGACCAGATGGATTTCCCCGAACATCGCCGTGCTGCCCGGACGCAGCACCGCGCCGAATCCCGACGGCATCGCCGGCCCGTGGTACTTGATGAACGGTGAATCCGTGTACGCGAGGTAGAGCCGTTCGCGCGAAAGCGGCGCGGGGTCCGCCAGATTGCCCGTGAACGGGTAACGCGGCACGCGCGGGTTCGTCGGCAGCAGCGCGTAGGAAACAACCAGGGTGCCGAGCGTCGCCGCCGCCGGGAGCCAGCGCCGGAGGTTCGACGCGCGGGGCAGGCGGCTGACTCCCAGCCACCACGCGAGCGACACCCCGAACAGCGCGAGCGGCACCAACGCCGGTTGGCGCACCACCCCCTCGTAACGCGCGCCGATCAGCGGCGTCAACAACACGGCCAGCCCGCTCAACCCCGTCGCCCACGTGGCGGGATGCTCCCACCACTTCACAAAAGCGACCAACGCGTCATTCTTCGCTTCCCGCCACAGCCGCAACGCTTCCGCTCCCGCCAGGGCAAGCGCCAGGTGGAACAAAGGTAGCCAACGAAAACTCCAGCGAAACACCCCGGCGCTTGGCAACATGCACAACACCAGAGTCAGCGCCGCGAACGCCGCGTCCCACCGGAACCCGGCGGGCAGCCGCGACACCCGGGTTCCGCGCCAACGCGCCGCGAGGGTTGCGCCCAACGCCGCCAACGGCACCAGGCTCCCGATAAACTCCAGCGCGGGCCGCGCCCACGGCTTGCCCCCGAAATCCGGCCACCACGCGCCCCACGAAGGCGTGATCAATCCCGGCAGCGCGCGCCAGGGAACCACCCAGGCGTCGTGGTAGAGGTCGTCGCCCCGCGCGCGCCCCGACCCGTGCATGTATTCCAACAAAGACAGCCACGCCGGCGCGGCGAGTCCCAGACCCAGGAGCCATCCCACCGCGAGCGGCAGCGGGGCCAGCCACCGCCGCTCGGTCAACCAGCAGCGCGCCGCGAGCCAGGCGGTCACCAGGATGAGCATGACCACGGTGTACGGGAACCCGCCCGCGAGCAGCAGGTAGATGAACGGCGCAGGCAGCAGCCACCGACGCCACGGCGCGTTCGCGCGCAGCGATTCCTCCAGCGCCCACCACGCCCAGGGCAGCCACGCGAGCGCCGCCAGCGCGCCGAACCAGTTAGTGGCGCCCCAGCACACCATCCAGCCGTTAAGCGAGGCGACGAGTCCCACCATCAGGGCGAGCGATGAATTGAGGCCGCGACCACGCGCGAGTTGAAAGCCGCCGGCGGCCATGACGAACACGTGCGCCGCCGAAAGCGCGGCGGCGGTGTTCGGGTAGGACAAGTGGCATTTCCAGACCAGGACGACCACCGCGTTCACAAAGATCGAAAACGTGCCGTACTGGTATTCCCCGGCCAGGTTCCCGCACGCCCAGCAGTAGGGGCTAAGCAGGGGCCAATGCCCTTCGCCCCAGGAACGCGCCACGTCCGCCAGCACGGGCAGGATGGAGATGGCGTAGTCGTCGTTCCAACACAGCATCGGGTCGCGCCAGAGCAACGCGAGAAAGAACAATGCCGCGAGCGCGCCGGCTCCAAGTGGACCGGAGAAGGCGCGAGTCCACTGCCGCCGCGGCGCGAGGGACGTGTCGGGAACTTCAGCGTTGGCGGGTTTCACCATGGTCTAAAGAAGCAACGCGGAGCGTTGCCCCGGGAGCGCGGGTCTCCGACCCGCAAAGGGCGATAGCCTTGGACAAACCCGACCAGAGCAGATGCGGGCGGGACGCCCGCGGTCCCGGGTCCGATGCCCGGGAGCCGAACCAGGGGCTGTCGCCCCTAACTAGGAATACTCGATCAACTAACATGGAAATGCTTTCCCGTCACCCGTAACCCCGCCGCCCACCCCCTCAGAAAATCTCGTCCACCTTCGCCGGGTCCTTGAGCAGAATCGCGCGCAAAAAACGCACCGGCGGCTGGCCGTGGTCGGTGATCGCGTTGTTGAAACGCTTCAGCGAAAACGCCGCGCCCTCCTGCTCCTGGTAATCCTTGCGCAGCTTGAGCAACTCCAGCTTGCCGACCGTGTAAAACAAATACCCCGGGTCGAACGTCCCGCGCAACGCTTCCTGCCGCGCCGGTTTGTGCTCGTAATAACAGTTTTCCTCGAAGAACTTGCGTCGCGTCCTCCACGCTCATCCCCTGCGTGTGCAGCTTGATCGACACGCACAACCGGCAGATGCGCAGCAGCGCCTCGTCGGACTGCGCCAGCCGGAACTTCGCGGCTTGCACCGCGTTGCCGCCGCCCGCCGTGAGGCCGTAACCTTCGTCGATCACCATCTGCTCGCAATAATGCGCCCACCCTTCGATGTACGCGTACGAACCCACGATCTTCTGGACCTTGCTCACCGGCGAGGCGTTGAGCCGCAACGCCTGCACGTAATGACCGGGCAAAACCTCGTGGATGCTGACCACGTCCGCCGTGTAATGATTGAACGAAGTCAGCCACTCGTCCTTTTCCTTGTCGCTCCAGTTCGCCTCCACCGGCGTGACGTAATAGTAGGCCTGCGCGCCGATCACCTCGAACGGTCCCGGGTTGTCCGAGGATGCGAACGTGCCCGCGCGCAGGTACTGCGGCGTCTCCGTCACGATGGCGCGCACCTCGCTCGGGATATCGATGAAGCTCGTGCTGCACGATGAAGCCGCGGATCAGTTCCAAGTCCTTTTCGCGTGTCGGGGATCAACCCGTCGGCCGTGGGATGATCGTGCTGGATGTCCTTGAACACCTCGATGGCCGGTTTGCTCGGGTTCGATGATCGCCGCCGCCGCGGCGAAGGCGGCCTGCTCGCGTTTCAACTCCGCCAGACCCATTTCCAGAATTTTCGCCGGGGGATGTCGAGCGCCTCGTTGACGGCGAGCATGTGCCGGTATTTTTCCTCGCCGAACGCGCAAAGAACCGTCCGCCTTGGGCAGCCGCTCCTTGATCAGCCAGTTCGGCGTAGGCGTACAATTCTCGGCGGCCGCGTCGTTGGCGGCCTTGAACTCCGCTTGCAGCTCGTCGTCCTTCACCTCCTTGACGGCGGCGACCAGATCGTGCGTGAGGAAATCGCCCACGCCGCGCGAGATTTCGACGGCCAATTCGACCATCGGTTTCGGCAAGACCTCGGCGAGGTTCTCGTGCGCGGCGGCGAACATCGCGGGTACCTGTCGTCTCGACGGCGACGATGCTTCGCAGGCGGTCGGCCAGCGGGGCGAAATCGCGCTTGAGGTACACGTTGACGTCCAACGCCCCGGCGTAGGTCATCGGGTTTTTGTTGAACATTCCGGACTCCTCCGACTGGTAAAGGTTGTTATCGACCTGGAGCCGCAGCAGGCGGCAATCCAACGCGGTGGCGGCGCTGAATTTGCCGGGATCGAGCGCGTCGAGACGCGTCTTGAAGGCATGGAGCCGACCGATTTCCGCGTCGATGGCGCGCGGCGGAAGTCGGAGAATTTGCCGTCGTACTGGTGCAGCCCGAGGCCGACCGCCGTCAGCGGCTGCGCAGTGCAAATTCGTCGCTGAGGATTTCATCCGTGAGCTTGGCGAAGGCGATTTCCGGCGGCACGTCCGCATCCGCGGCCCGCATCGTGACGGCGGAAGTCAGACCGGCAAACAGAAGCGTCAGAAAGAGGAGAATGGATTTGGTCATGGTTCGGAGGCGCGTGGAGGATCGTGACGGCATAGTATCAGGGCAATTTGAAGCGGGGCAAGTTTGCCTTGCAACTGGTGGCAGCCCGCAAGTTTTCTTTCAACGCCGGAAAGCGCGCAACCCGTAAAAGCGGCGGCTCGCTTGTCCAAAGCTGTACAGGTAAAACAACAGGCACAATCCCCCGACCCCCATCAGCAAAACGCTTTGCTGGATCAGGAGGCGCGAACCATCAACGCCCGGCGCGGCGGGTCCGAAGAGCAGTCGGAAAGTCGCGAAAACACCCCGCCCCGCCCAAAAGGCCAGGGCAAGGCGAGTGAGATGAAAGGTCACGCGCCACCGCCCGAACACCAGCAGCGCCACCGCTGCCACGAAACCCAACGCCACCTGGAATGTTGCCCATGGATCAACGCGCTGCGTCGCCAAGAGAATCAACGGCAGCGCCACGAGCGAGGTGTAACCAAGAAAAACCGTCGCGATCATGATGACCCACGGGCGTCGTGCCTTGACGATTGGCTCCGGGAAATTCATGACGGTCTTTAGCATAGCGCGTTTCGCACCGAACATCATTGAATTTGCTGACTGACAAGCGCGCCGTCCTCATGGTAATCTCTCAAAGCTAACGCCATAGCCACGAGTCAAGGACTCAGCCCAAGACCATGAATTCCGACGAATACCAACCCGAGCACGCCCCGGACCAGAGTCACGAACTGAACCGCGTCCACGCCCCGGACCGCAACGGCACCGGCGGCGCAACCTCGACGAGAGCGGCAACGTGGACCGCATCCGCCACATCCTTTTCGGAACCCAGATGCGCGACTACGACAGCCGCTTCCAGCGTCTGGAGGAGCGCTCGGCAAGGATGCCGCCGAACTGCGCGGCGATCTCGCAAAAGCGGCTCGACGACCTGGAGAGCTTTATCCGCGGCGAGGTGGAATCCCTCACCGGACGGCAGCGCGCCGAGGCCGCCGAGCGTGGCGCATTCCTTCGAGCGGGTGGGCCGCGAACTCGCCGAAACCGCCCGCAGCCTGGAACAGCGGATCAGCCACCTGGACGAGCAAACGGCCAACGATCTGCGCGATCTGCGCCAGCGGATGCTCGATCAATCCAAGACGCTTGAGCGCCGAACTCAAGGACAAGCACGAGCAGGTGAAAGCCGCGCTGGACGGCGAGTCCCAGCAAATCCGCGACGCCATGACCGGTCGCGAATCGCTCGTCCGAGATGCTCAGCGAGATGGCCCTGCGCCTCAAGGGCGAGTTCCGCGTCGCCGGGAGGGACATGAAGCGGCAAGGTTTTGATTACCACAGAGGACACGGAGGGCACAGAGGAAGAACACACTCGTTCGGTGCAAGCAGAGTGTCAAACACCACCATCCGCCCCTCCGCCCACTCATACTTAGCACTCTCTAATCTTCTTTCGCTCTTCCCCTCGGTTCTATCTTCCTATCTTCCGATCTCCTTGCCACGCGTCCTTCTTCTCCTCTTTCGTGCTCGCCGATCTCCAAAAATCCGCTGGATAACCTCGAAGAACTTCGGCGTTCTGCTGCTGCGCCGCGAGCGCGAGCAGCTCGGCGAACTCGAGGACCGGCTTGACGACAAGGAACGGCGCGTCCGCGAGGTGTCCGGCGTGCTGCCGCAGGCCATCAAGCTCAGCCGGGAACGCGGCGGCGGAGCGGAACTCACCCGCGCGCTGCAACCCAGCGTCGAAAGCTCCATCCGCACCTCGCTCGAACAGAACGGCCGGAGATGTTCGTCGAGGCGCTGCACCCGATCATCGGCTCGCTCGTGCGGCGTTCGATCGCCGAAAGCCTGCGCGGATTGATCCAATCGCTTAACAAAACGCTGGAACACACGTTCTCCTGGCAGGGCTTAAGTGGCGTTACGAGGCGTTTCGCACCGGCAAAAGCTTCGCGGAAGTCGTCATGCTGCGCAGCATGATCTACCGCGTGGAAGAACTTTTCCTGATCCACCGCGAAACCAGCCTGACCTTGCTGCACGTTTCCGCCGACGACGACGGCGGCAGCGATTCCGACCTGGTCGCCGGGATGCTCAGCGCCATCCGCGACTTCGCCCGCGACGCCCTGAAAGCCGGGGCCGACGATTCGCTGGACGAATTCCGCATCGGCGACCTGCAAGGCTGGATCGCGTCGGGCCGGCACGCCTACCTCGCCGCCGCCATCCGCGGCACGCCGCCGCGCGAACTCCGGACTACCCTGGAGGAACGCATTGAAAACGTCCACCTCCTCAAAGGCGGCGAGCTGGCGCGCTTCGACGGGGACGCGGCGGTGTTCGAGCCGCTGCGGCCCGAATTGGAAAACTGCCTGCGCGAACAATACCGGCGGAAACATCCCCGCCGGCGAAGTCCGCCGGATACACCACGCGCGTGGCTCGCCCTGGCGGCGGTCGACGGCGCTGGTTTTGTTCGCGGCGGTGCTCGCGGGGATGCGCCCGGAGGACGCTGGCAGGATTTCCTGCGCCGGCTCAACGCCGAACCGGGCATTGCCGTGACCTCGGCCCACCGCGCGTGGTGGTGGGGCCGCTCGCCGTGGACGGTTTGCGCGATCCGCTCGCCGCCGACCCGGCACCGCTCGCGCAGGCCGCCGGGATCGACCCGGACACGCGTGGATTACGCCTGGAAAAGTTACCTGGCGCTGGACCTGGTGAGCATTCGACGCCGCTTCGAGCAACGCTTTCCGCTCGCGCCGGGAACGGGGACACGCGTCGACATCCGCGACGGCGGCGTCATCGAACTCACCGGAACCGCGCCTTACGAATGGATCGAGCGAGTGCGCCGAGGAGGGCACCGAGGTACCGGGCGTCAGCGGATTGCCGACACCGCGGGACTGAAGCCGACCTACGATCCCGCCCTCGCGCGGGCGCGTTTTCGTCGAGGCTTACCCGCCTGCCGCCCAACGTCGCCGCGCAGATCGAAGACGGACGGCACGCTGGCGCTTGGCCGGGCACGGCTCCCTATGAATGGCTCGCCTCCGTCCGCGCGAGGGCGCGACCCGGCTTCCCGGCATCAAGCCGTCTCGGAAAAAGGTCTGGAAGTGGCTTTCGCGCCGAACTCGTGCTTGCAGCGTTTCACCGAGCGCTTCGGAGTGCCCGACACCGTCAACGCCAGCGTGCGCGGCGGCGTCCTGATCGCTCGGCGGCGAGGCGTCGCACGGCTGGCTGACCCGCGCGCGGGCCGGCATTTTGCAGGTGCCCGGCATCACGTCCCTGGATGACAAAGACTGTCGTCGATCTGGATCAGCAGGCGTTTCAGCAGTCGAAATCCGTCATCGAGAGCGCGTTCGTGTATTTCCTGGTGAACAAGGACAACTTCGCCACCGAGGGATTCGCGGCGCTGTCGCGGCTGCCCGACGAAATCCGCCGTTGCCAGACGACGGCGCGGCACATCGGGATGGGCATCGAGATCGAGATCCTCGGTTCGGCGGACAGCACCGGCCCCGAAGCAAAAAACATGGACCTGAGCCAGCGCCGGGCGAACGCGGTGCGCGATTTCCTGGTTTCCTGCGGGCTGGACGCCGGGCTTTTCCAGGCCGTGGGCACCGGCGCGCCGCCCCCGGCCGCCGGGTGAGCGCACCGGCAAGCCCGTGGCGTGAACAATCGCAGAGACGTGTTGCGTTCCGCGTCGGGACCCGTATATCCTCGCCCCCGTAATGATTCAGAAAAAGGTCTGTATGATCGGCACGTCCAGCGTGGGCAAGACCAGCCTCGTCGCGCGTTTTGTCCACAGCATCTTCACGGACAAATATCTCACCACGGTCGGCGTCAAGATCGACAAGAAGGCGCTGCCGTCGATGGACGGACGTGTCGCCTGGTCGATCTGGGATCTCGCCGGGGACGATGATTTCCAGCGCCTGCAAATGTCCTACCTGCGCGGCACGTCGGGCTACCTGTTCGTGGCCGACGGCACGCGCGCGATCACGCTGGATCAGACTCATCGACATCCGCGCACGCATCGACGCGGAGGTCGGCCCGGCCCCGTGCGTCCTCGCCTTGAACAAAGCCGACCTGGAAGCCCATTGGGAAGTCGATGCCGCGCGCAGTCGACGATCTGACCGCCGCAAGGCTGGGAGATCATCCGCACCAGCGCCAAGGCCGGCCAGGGCGTGGAAGAAGCCTTCACCAGCCTGAGCCGCCGGATGCTGCGCCCAAGGGATGAGAGGAGGTGGTTATTAGTTACCAGGCAGACCTATGAACATCATCAATGTCCCAACACCCACACAGGGCACCGACCTCGCGCTAATCTGTCTGTACCACTTCCCTTCCGCCTCATTTCCTATCTTCTTGCTCTTCCTTTTCTCCCCTTATGCCCCGCCCCTTCTCCCCCGCCGACGCCACGCTCGAAGCGCTCGGCTACGCGCTTTTCGTCGCCGAGGGAGCGACCCTGCGCCTGGCGAGCAAACCGCCGGGGTGGCTGCGCGGCATCTGGCCAAAAGTCAAAGCCGCCGGGGCGAAACTGCCCGTCTCCGACATGTCCCCGTTCCTCGAAAATTTCCTCATCGACGCGGCGGAATGCTGGGAAATCGGCGGGGACCGCCGCGCCCGCTCCGGCCCGTGGGTCGAGACGGATTCCAGCGGCGACCAGCTTCAGATCGAAGCCGTGGCGCTGACGGTGAAAGGCCAGCGCGTCCTGCTCATCGAGCGGCTGGGCGAGGATTTTGAATCGCGCAAAGCCGTGCTGCAAAAGGCGCGCGAGGTGGTCGTCAGCTACCAGCGGCTCAGCACTGAAATGCAAAAAAAGGAGATTCTCCTGCATTATCTCGCCGAGGATATGAACAGCTCGCTGGGCAACATCATCACCTCGCTGCGGCTGGTCGAACTGGAGCAAAACCCACTGCGGATGCGCAAGCTCCTCGACCTCGCGGGCCAGGCATCGCGCCAGCAGCAGAGCATCATCCACCGCATCCTGAGCAGCTTCAGCGAGGAACTCGAAAACCTCTACGGCCAGGGCAGCGGCCACGCGGACGCCGATGTGTTCGCCGCCGTCCATCTCGCCGCCGAAACCGCCAGGCCGCCGTTCGCCGATAAACGCGTCACCCTGGACACGCCGACGGACTCCTCCGTCGTCTTCGCCGCGAACCCGGCGACGGGGTGTTGCGCGCGGCCATCGACCCCGTCCGGCTGGAGCGCGTCATCGCAAACCTGCTGGAAAACGCCCTGCCAAACCACGCCGCCCGGGCGGACGCGTCTCCGTCGCGTATCGGCGAAAGAGGGAGACGACGTGCTGCATCCACGTGCGAGGACGGCGGGCCGCTGATCCCCGAGGATTTGCGCGAACAGCTTTTCGGCGTACCCGGAGCCGCTGCCGGCCCCGGCGCCTTCCTTCGGAATTGCGGCTGCACTACTGCCGAATGGCGGTGGAGAACAGCGAGGGCGAGATCGGGTGCGAACCGGGTGAAACCGGCGGCAACGCGTTCTGGATCCGTCTGCCGAAGATTTCCCCCCCGCGATGAAGACAATCGTCCTGATAGAGAACGATCCGCTGACCCGGCAATTGCTCTCGCAGTGCCTGGCCGGCGAAGGCTGGCGCGTGCTGGAGGCGGACAACGGCGAGGCCGGCCTGGAACTGGTGACGCAGCACAAGCCCAGCGCGGTGCTGTGCGACGTGCGCACCCCCCGGCGCAACGGCTACAAAATTTGCCGTTCCATCCGCGCGCAGAGCGACCTGCAATGGCACGCACGTCGTGCTCACCAGCGGCAGCCATTTCGGCAACGACCGCGACAACGCGTTCACCGCCGGGGCGTACGCCTACCTGGAAAAGCCGATCCTACCCGCCGAACTGCTCCACACCCTGGCCGGCTGCGAGGGCGGTGAGCCGGCCACGCCGACCTCGGAAGTGGAAATCCACGAGGGGCCGGCGGAGCCGATGACGATCCGTTTCTGGGGCGTGCGCGGGTCGATCCCGACCCCGGGCAGCGCAACCTCGGGTATCGGCGGCAACACGAGTTGCGTGGAAGTGCGCGTGGGCGACCAAGTGATCATCCTGGACGCAGGCAGCGGCATCCGGAGTCTGGGTCAATCGTTGATGAAGGAATTCCGCGACCGTCCTTTAAACATCACGATGTTGATCACGCACACGCATTGGGACCACATCCAGGGGTTCCCGTTTTTCATCCCGGCCTACAGTCCGAAGGTGAGCGTGCGGATTTTGGGATTCGAGGGCGCGGTGCATGGCCTGCGCGGGGCGCTGTTCGAGCAGATGCAGAGCGCCTTTTTCCCGATCGCGCTGCACCAAATGGCGAGCCGCATCACCTTTGAGGAACTGGACGACATGCATTTCCAGATTGGGTCGATCAAGGTGCGTGCGATTTACGCGAACCACCCGGGCATTTGCCTGGGTTACCGGTTGTCCACCCCGGCGGGCGACATGGTGTACCTGCCCGACCACGAGGCGTACGAGCGGCATGAACTTGAGCGTCAGAAGGTGGCGAAGGAAACGTCTCTCATCAGCGTGGAGTACGCTCGGCGGCAGGACGAAAACATCATCGCGTTTCTGCGCGGCGCGGACGTGGTCATCGCCGACTCGCAGTATGACGAAAGCGAGTACCCGTCACGGTTGGGCTGGGGCCACACCTGCGCGGACGACACCGTGCAGACGGCGATCAAGGCCGGGGTAAAACACCTGTTTCTGTTTCACCACGACCCGGATCACCACGATGAAAAGATCCAGGCGATGGTGATGCGCGGCCGCGAGCGCGTGGCGCTGGAGGGTTCACCTTTGATTGTCACCGCCGCCAGCGAAGGCGCGGAAGTGGTGCTGATGAAGGGGTAACACGCGCCGACCCACCGCGGAGCGGCACGGTACCCCCCAACCGGTAGGGATGGCTCTCCGAGCCGCTCCCCGTTGTCTCCGGGGCATTGAGGGACGACCCCACTATAGGGAGAGCCAACCAATCTAATAATGGGAGCGGCTCGGAGAGCCATCCCTACCGTTGGTACGACGGCGGCTTTGGAGCCGCCGAAGAAGTGCTTTAACCTTTCGCGGCGATGTAATGCTTGTTCACCGCACTCCAATTCACGGTGTTCCACCAAGCCTTGAGGTAATCGGGACGTTTGTTCTGGTACTTCAAATAATAAGAATGCTCCCAGACATCCACCCCCAGTACGGGCGTGTGGCCATCCATCACCGGACTATCTTGGTTCGGGGTGGAAATCACCTCCAGCTTTTTGTCCTTGCTGACCACCAGCCAAGCCCAGCCGCTCCCGAAACGGGCGGCTCCTGCGGCGTTGATCTTCTCCTGCAAGGCCTCGAAACTCCCGAAGGTCTCCGTGATCGCCTCGGCGATTTCACCCGTTGGCGCGCCACCGCCGCCCGGACCCATGATGTTCCAAAAGAACGTGTGGTTCGCGTGTCCGCCGCCGTTGTTGCGAACGGCCGTGCGGATCGCCTCGGGCACCGCGCTCAGGTCCTTGATCAACTCGTCAATCGGCTTGGCCGCGAGGTCGGCGTGGCCTTCCAACGCTTTGTTCAGGTTCGTGATGTAGGCGTTGTGATGCCTGTCGTGGTGGATTTCCATCGTCAGCGCGTCGATGTGGGGTTCGAGCGCGTCGTTGGAATAAGGAAGGGGGGGCAGGGTGTAAGGCATGGCTTTTGATCGTGGAATGTTTATTTGCTCACTGCGCCCAAACCTCGTTGCGCCGGTCGGACCGCCGCGTTGGAAACCGTTCGGAAAAGCGACACCAACTGCGGCGCAAGTTTTTTGAGGATAGGGTGATAGGTAATACGCGCCTCCTGCTTCAAGTGCATGTGCGTCGGACGCGTGATTCCCGCGCGCATGTTCGCGTACGTCGCCAACGCCATCAACGGGAAGTTGAGCCGGTACATGTCGTATTTGAGGTAAAACACCCTCGGAAAACCCGTGCCGGTAATCTCGTCCTCGCTCCAACTACCGTCGCGATTCTGGGTTTCGATGAGGTATTGCAACCCGTGCTGGATCGCCGGCATGTCCAGGTCGCCGCAAGCGCACAGGCCCATCAAGGCCCACGAAGTCTGCGAGGCCGTGCTGCGGCCCTTGCCCTTCAACGCCGGATCATCGTAGCTCGCGCAGGATTCGCCCCAGCCGCCGTCCTCGTTCTGGCAACTCGCCAGCCAGTCGCGGCCGCGCTTGAGCCAGTCCTCGTTCATGTTGTAATCAATCGCCTTGAGGCCGCGCAACACCTGCCACGTGCCGTAGATGTAGTTCACCCCCCAGCGACCGTACCACGAACCATCGTCGCACTGGGTGCGCTTCAGGTGCGAGATACCACGGACCACCGAGCGGTCACGCCGGTCCGCGCCCAGGTAACCCAGCAGTTCGATGGTGCGCGCCGTCAGGTCCGAACAGGTCGGGTCCAGGATCGCGTTGTGATCCGCGAAAGGCACGTCCTCCAGCCACTCTTTGGTGACATCCTTGTCAAACGCCGCCCAGCCGCCGTCGCGACACTGGAAACTTTTCAGCCAAGCCAGCGCGCGCTCGAACGCCGCGTCCGCCGCCTCGCCGTCCTCCGGCGTGATCAGCCGCAGCGCCATGAGCACCATGGCGGTGTCGTCCACGTCGGGGTAATAAACATTGTTGTACTCGAAAGCCCAACCGCTGGCTTCCGGTCCCGGGTTCTGTTTCACCCAATCGCCCCGAACCCGCACTTCCTTGCCGTACAACCACGAACTGGCGCTCACCAAGGCGGGATGATCCGACGGCAGTCCGCTTTCAGCCAAGGCAATCGCCGTGATCGCGGTATCCCACACCGGCGACACGCACGGCTGGATCCGGAAGTTGCCCGGCTCGTCCACGAACAAATCCTCGAAATCCTTCCGCGCCTTCTTGAAAACGGGGTGATCCTCCTTGTACCCGAGCACTTCCAACGCGATCAAGCCGTTGAGCATCGCCGGGAAAATTGCCCCCAAACCGTCGCTTCCCTCCCCCATGCGCTCGACCATCCAAGCCTCGGTGCGCTTGAGCGCCACCGCGCGCAGCGGTTTCCAAGGCAGACTCTCCGCCCACTTGAGGATGCGGTCGCACCGCAGGAAAAAGTTGCGCCAGGTCCAAAACCGACCGGAACGCGGCAGCGTGAAATTCGCCCCTTCCAGACCGCACGGGTACAATTCGTGCAACTGCTTGTCCTCGGCGAGTTCGCGGGTCGGCTTGAAATGGTTGATGATCGAGAGCGGGATCAGCATCGCCCGGCTCCAACTCGACATCTGGTAGATGTTGAAATAGAGCCAGTCCGGCATCAGGGCCATCTCCGCCGGCACGGTGGGCAGATATTCCCACGGGAACACCCCTAGCAACGCCAGGTAAAGCTTCCCGTAGGTGTTCATGTGCGGGATGCCGCCCAGACGCAGGATGTTCGCGCGGCCCTCGCTCATCCACGGCGCCTGCGGGCTGTGCCCGGCCAGCTTGAGCGCGTAATACGCCTTGACCGAGGCGTTGATCTCGCTCGGACCGCCCTGGTAGATGTTCCAGCCACCGTCGGGCAACTGCATCCGGCGGATGTGGCGCACGCACTTCTCCTGCAACGCCAGGTCCACCTTGCCGCGCCAGTGCATGTAAAGCACGTAATCGGAGCACAGCGTGCTATCGACCATCAACTCGCCAACCCAATGGCCGTCCGGTTGTTGCAGGCGCAGGAGGTTTTCCTGGGCCAGGGCAATCGTGGCCTGCAAATCCTCCTCAACGACTTCGTGTTGAGGCTGGTTGAAGGCCAGGCGACCGGCGGCTGGGTTGAGGCGAATCAATTTGGACATTTTTAGGCGGAGGGAAAGAGCGGTCCCGCCTTGACGGGGAAGGCGGCGGGACGCGGCGGACGGAACGGAACCGTTAGACTGCCACGGCGGGCATGGGCGCGGACGGCACGCTCTGCGGCACCTTCTTCTTGGCCACGGACTCGGCCCCGGTAAGGTGACCGCGCCCGGAGGTGACGCCGTTGTACGCATCGACCAGGTGCCCGCGCCCGGTGGGCTTGGGGCGGGGTCCGAAGTTGTACTTCACGTTTTTCCAGGTGTCGCCGGGCTGCGCGTTGAGGCCCAGCGCGCCGCTTGGCTCAAAGCCGCACTGCGTCATGCAATTCTCACAACGCGGGTCGCGCGGCGCGCCGGTGTCCCGGTCCACGCCGAACTTGCTCCAATCCACGCTGTTGAGCATGTCCTGGTAGGTCTTGAAGTGACCGGCACCGGCCATGAAATAGCACGGTCCCCGCCACCCGGCGATGTTGCGGGTCGGGATGGCCCAGGCGGAGCATTCCAACTCGCGTTCGCCCACGAGGAACTCGTGGTAGATCGGCGTGCCCAGGATCGGGTACTTCTCGGTCCACTCAATCAGGTCGGCGAACTTGTCGCGCGTCCCTTCGCGGGTGAGGAAAAAGTCGTCCGGCTGGAGGTTGAGGCGCTTGACCATGTCGGTCTTGGCGGCGTCGTACTCGTAACCGGGGCTGATGGTGTGGCCGTCCACACCGATGTCGCTCAGGAAATCGAACAGCCCGACGATCTCGGTCATGTCGGTTTCCTTGTAGATCGTGGTGTTGGTGGCGACCTGGTAACCCAGGAGCTTGGCCATCTTCATCGCGAGCACCGCCTCCTTGAAGACGCCCTCGCGTTCCACGATCAGGTCATGCGTGTATTCGAGGCCGTCGAGGTGAACGTTCCAGTAAAAGAAGTCGTGCGGGGCCATGACGGGCGCGGACGCATCCTTGGGACCCTTGCGAATTTCGACGGCTTCCTTTTCGGAAATCAGACCGGTTTCGCAAAGTTCGGCGAGCTTGGGTTCGATGCCGGCGGAGTCCAGGCGGAAGGCGTGGGCCAGGTACGCGCGCATCTTGCGGCGCATGAACATGGCATTGGTGCAGAGGTAAACGACGCGCTTTTGCTTGCGGAGCAGGGTCTCGCTGAGGGCTTCGATCTGCGGATAAATCAGGGGTTCGCCCCCGCAGATGCTGACCATCGGGGCGCCGCATTCGACGGCGGCACCGAGGCAATCCTCGAGACTCATGACATCCTTGAGGGAGGTCGAGTACTCGCGGATGCGGCCGCAACCCGTGCAGGTCAGGTTGCAGGTGTGCAACGGTTCCAACTGGAGAACGGTGGCGTATTTTTTGGTGCCACGCAGTTTGTGGCCGATGATGTAGCGGGCGATTTTGCCGGTGAGGGCAAGAGGAAATCTCATGATTTAGGCGCTGAGTACTGTGGTGAACGGATGCAGTTGTATTCTCGGGCAACTTTTGCCGTCAAGCACTGTTATACGGACGCGAGCACGGTCGGGAAGTCGTAATTTGGGCAAATCGTAACAGTCGGCGCGTCTCTGTCAATGCTTGTGAGTGGAAGGAATTTGACGAAAAGGTGTCATAGGCGGCCACTTTGCGCAGCAAAGCCCGGAGATGGCAAGCACGGTGTGCAAAGATTTTTTCGCGGCCTGATTCGTTGGGAGGGCGCGGGTTGCGGGTGCGGGGGGACGTGGGGAAGGTTGTGGGTTGTGGCCTCCCCCAGCCACGGAGTGGCGTCACTTGAGTAGCCGTGGTCGAGTCCGCGAGGCCACGGAAAACATGGGCTGGGGAGATTCCAGCCACGTAGTGGCGTTACCTTGGTGAGGGAACCCGCGCGGTTCGCCTTTTGGTCGTCTCCGTCGACAGGTCGTCACCTCACAATTGCCCGCTCGCCCAAAAAACTCCGCCGGTTTTTGCCGCCTTGGTGACGCCACTACGCGGCTGGGAACCGTCTGGTAGTGGCTTTCCACGGCCTCGCGGACTCGACCACGGCTACTCAAGTGACGCCACTCCGTGGCTGGGAAACCCGCATCTGTTGGGTCGCGCACATCCCTCTTCAGATCCCCTCGGCCACCTTCTTTCTCACAACCTCCATCCCCTCCGCCGCCACCCTCCTCACGGTTGCCTGCCCAAGTCTGCGGCCACCGGGCTCTCGGGTGTCACCAAGCCCCATGCCAGCAAGGACTGCGAATCGCTCCAGATCGCCTTGTTGTCACCCAGGCACACCGCAATCACCGAGCGCTCCCCGTTCGTCGCGCTCGACACCAGGCAGTGGCCGGCCGCGTTCGTGTAACCAGTCTTCATCCCGTTGCACAACGGGAATCGGGCCAACACTTTGTTCGTGTTCGTAAACTCCCGCACCCGCCCGTTGTTGTACTGGAACGCCAACACCTTGGTGGACATGATCGAGCGCAGCAGCGAGTTCCCGTAAGCCGCGCGCGCGATGCAAGCCAGGTCGCGCGCCGTGGAAAACTGGAACTCCGGCGAGGGCAGCCCGTTGGGATTCACGAAATGACTGTTGCGCGCCCCCAGAGAGTAGGCGCGCGAGTTCATGCGCGCGGCGAAATCCTCGATGCTGCCCGCGTTGTCGCGCGCCAGGAGGCGGGCCACGTCGTTGCAACTGTGGACGAGCAGGGCCGTGAGAAGGTCGCGGCGCGAGTAGGTCTCGCCGGGACGGCAATCCAGCTTGGTCGGTTCGCAAAGGGTGTCGTCGGCGATGACCTCCACGTTCTCGTCCAAGCGGCCGCTTTCGGCGATGATCAAGGCGGTGAGCAGCTTTTGCGTGCTGGCGATGGGACGGCGGAAATCGGCGTTCTTCTCGTACAAAATCCGGTTGGAGCGGGGGTCGAACACCAGCACGGAGGCCGCGTGGACCTGGGGCGGCGTGTTTGGGTCCACCGCGCGCAGGGGCGCGGGATGGGCGTCGTCATCGTCGTCGTTGGAGGGGTCGCGGACGGCGGTGGCGCGTTTGGTGCCGGTCTGGGAGCCGTTTTTCTTTTTAGTGGCGGCGTCCGCCGGGAGGGCGGGCAGAAGCTGGGTCAAGCCGAGGACGAGCGCCACGCACAGCGGCGACAGGGAGCGTTTCTTCACGCGCCCTCTTTACTCAGGTCCGGCCCGCCGGGCAAGCGGCCCACCGGATTTTGGCGGAAAATCAGGGATGCGCCGGGCGGGAGGGGCGGACCCATGATCACATGGCGAACCCGGCCGCTCCGGCGCTGGAATGCTGGTTGCAATAATCCCGGCCGTCGCCGCCCACGCGGAAGTCCAGCTCCGGGTGGCCCACCTCCGTGCGACCGCACACCGCGCAACGATGCAGGGAGGGTTCGGCTCCTGGCGAGGCGACGTGCGCTTCTGACCGCAGCCGTTGGCGGTGGCTCCGAACCAGCCAACCCAGCCCTGCCATGCCCAACGCGGCCGCGATCCCCTCGGCGCCCCAAAGCCACTCCGCGGACTTCGACGCCGGAGTGGTTGTTGCGTCCGCCTCCGCGCCCCTTCCGTGTTCCGCGAGCTGTGGGCGCTGTCGCCGAAGACTGCTGGCGCCCCGTGAAAAGTTGGCGGCTGGCGTTCAATTCAGTTTCCACGTTGTCGAGCGCGCGCTGGGTGTGGGCGAGGTACTCCGGCATCCGCGCCGCTTCCACCCGGTCCGCCAGGCTCTGGTAATGGTAGGTCATCACCATGAAGTTTTGGTCCCGCCGGTACTCTTTGACAAAATTGAAGTTGAACGCCCGGTCCTTCACTTCGCCTTGGGTACGCCGGTAGTCCATCCCGGCGGGCAGTCTCACTTGGATAACCTCCGTGGCCCGCAATGGGTAAGGGAGCGCCATCGGCATGGCCCGCAGGCGGATCGCGGGCACCTGAACGCAGCTCTTTACGTTGAAAGGCTCGAAGTGCGCGTACAGCCACCTGGATTCTGGATCCCGGTCCTGCTGCCAGAAATCATCCACCTCGTAGTGTTCGGTGACAACCACCTCGTTTTTGTCACGATCGTCGGAGATCTCCAAACCGCCCGGCGAACGAATTTTTGGATACGATTCCGCGTAGTAGTTCAGGTATTTCTGTTGGATTTCCTCCCGCCCCGCTTCGGCAAAGTCGCCGCGGGTGGCGTCGGCGTCGCGCCCGTGGTAAACGGATTGTACGGTGAGGCGGGCGGGATCGCCGCAATGATCCTGAATGAAGGTGTCGGTGACCTCGACCCCACTTTCTTCCAAGCCGCCGGGGGACACGTCGGTTAGACCCGTGGTGTCTTCGCGGACGACGAGGGCCTTGCCATCGGCGCGGATGTACAGGTGTCCGAACGAGCCGCCCTGATGCCGCCGGGTGGGGTCGAGCCAGTAGTCACGTCCCTCCAGCCGCAGCCGGGTGACGGCGTGGTCGAAAGCGTAAGCCGTGGGGTGCCAGTCGGCGAGGGTGCCACGATAACGGGTGTTGACCAGGGCCGGATCGGCCTCGAAGCCCAGCGCGCGCAACAGGGTCGCCAGCAAATTGGCTTTGTCCTTGCAGTCCCCGAAGCGGCGTTCGCAGACGGTGGCGACCGGGTAGGGCTGGTGGGAGTTCGCGCCGATCTCGATGCCAAGGTAACGATAGTTGTCCTGCACGTAACGCAAGGCCGCTACTACCTTCGCCTCGCGGCCAGGCAGGAGATTGATGACGCCCACTTCGCGGCGCAACTCTTCGGGCAGGGCGTCGGGATCGTCCGGCGCGTCCCGCCGAAACAGCTTGGACGCCCAGGCGGCCACCTCGCCCCACGAGGTGAAACTGCTCAGCTGGACCCAGGCGCACGCGTCGGTGTCGGCGGGGGTTTCCTCCTCCGGCGGGTGGCCGGGCAGGTCGTCGGCCTGCCAGCGGTACTCGATCAAGGACGTGCCTTCCAACCGGCGGATCTGCGGCGCGGGCACGACGCCGTGGTTCTGGATGTCGGGTGGCGGCTGGTCGGACGGCCAGAGCAGCCGCTGGCGCCAACGGGGCAGCGGCGCGCGCCATCCCGCCTGGAACGTGTCCACAAAATGACCGGCGAAGACGGGGTTGGTTCCGCGCGTGCTGAAGGCGTATTCCACGACGTCGCCCACCCGGATATCCGCGAGCATCAGCGTAGCGGTGAGCCGGCCGTCGTAGAGTTGCTCTTCCAGGTCCGGCTCGCGTTGGAGAATTTTGATTTCCTGGCTCGCGAGCCGGTCGGTGGTTTTGCCGTCGCGATGAACGAGCAGTTGGTGGATGCGGAGGGTCTCGTAAGCGGGATTGAAGTTGAAGGTCAGCGTGGAGTTGTTCTGCACGCCATTTTGAGAAAGGAATTGCTGGGCGAGGTGCTGGTAAGTGGTCTGCTCCGCCGCGTGGGTTTGTTCGTCGCGCAGGAGGCATTTGACGCTTTCGCCCTTCTCCTTTTCCGACCCGGGCGGGAGTCCTGCCGGGTTGGATAGGTCGGGGCTGAAGGATTCGACCCAGGCGGGGGGAGCTTGGAGGATCACCGAAGGGCTTTGCGCGCGCGACAGGGTGGACAGGCCACCCAGGAACAGGATCAGCCAAAGACGCGGGAAACGACGGCGGCGCACGGCGGATGCCATGGTAAAAGGCACGAGTTCGGCGGCGAAAGCAGCCCGTAAATCCGAACGGTTGAACACGATCATAAAGCAAATTCCTGAATCCCGGAGGATGTACCCGGGAATCAAGCAACAATAAAGCCACGCCCGTGGGAAATAGCGCGCCAAGTTCGTGTTCCTTGTTTCGGCACGAGCGACACGCCCTTTCTCCGCACCGAAGGTGCAGCCTCAGCACAGCCTGGGGCAACGCCCCAAGTATGGGTATTATTATATTCAGTGCTGAAGGCGCGTTTCAATCCGGGCGTGCCCACGCGGACCATCTTGCCATTCCCACCGGTGGCACCTTGAAACGCGCTTTCAGCGCTAAACCCACAAACAACCCATACCTGGGGCGTTGCTCCAGGCCGTTGTAAGGCTGCACCTTCGGTGCGGAGAAGGGGCTCTGCCCAGCGCCATTATAGCTCGGTCGGAAATCAAGCGTGCGCCGGAGGCACCACTCCCCGCAACGGCGTCATCCCGTAACTCACCAGCAAGTCCGCCGGGTCGCGGTACACGGCGACAGCCCCCGCTTGGCGCAGACTCTCCCCGGGGAACCCACCGCAGAGCACGCCAATGGTGCGCAAGCCGAGCTTGCCCGCCGCCGCGGCGTCATACGGGGTGTCCCCGATGGCGACGCACGCCTCGACCGGGAGGTGGCCCAGCTTCTTCACCGCCGCCTGGAAGATATCCGGGTGCGGCTTGGATTTCGCGGCGTCGTCCGACGTGGTGACGACCTGGACGACATCCTTCACGTTGAGCAATTTCTGGTAGTACTCGATCTCTTCTTCCTTGCCCGAGGAAGCCAGGGCGATCTTGACGCCATCGGTCCGCAACCGCTCGAATAGATCGCGCACCTGTGGAAAGGGTTTCACCCGCAAGAGATACTTGTTCTTGAAAATGGCGTCCCGTCGTTCGGAGATATCCTGTTTCACCCGCTTGAGTTCTTCCTCGCTGAAATACACGGGCAAAAGGGTGTCGGACCCTTTGCCGATCTGGGAACGCACGTGATCGAACGCCACCTCCTTGCCAAACTCGGCGAGCACCTCCCGCCAGGCGTGGGCGTGGAAATCGACGGAGTCCACCAGGGTTCCATCCACGTCGAAGATTGCGGCTTTAATTTCCATGATGGTGGTTGGCGAGAGGCTTTGCCCGGATTTTAGCGGCCAGTCCTATTCGGCGACCAGACCAGATACGGATGATCATTTTAGCCGGTTTGTGTGACGGCTCGCCGGGCGGACATAACCTTGCTCCCAGCCCCGGTTCAACGCATGGTCTAACCCATGACCGCCACCGCCGAACATTACTGCTCTAACCTGCTCACCCTCCCGGAGGAGGACCGGGCTGAACTGGCGCGGGTTCTTTTGCAGTCTTTGCATGAAGACAGCCCGGATCCCAACGACGCGCTATGGAATGAAGAACTCGCGCGCCGCGAGGACGATATTCTTAACGGACGAGTCGCGGGTCTGACGGAAGAAGAGTTCTTCGAGCGTCTGGAAGCCACCTTGTCCACGGTTCAATGAAGCCGCTCACGATTCACCGCGCCGCGTTAGCGGAGGTGGAGAACGCGGCGGTTTACCTCGAAAAACGGGCGCGGGGCTGGGGACCGTGCGCAGGGAAGTGCAACGCACTTTTACGCGCATCAAAACCAACCCTCCGATTTGTCCGCAGCACTTGGGGACGAAGTACCGAAAGTGTCACGTCCGACGCTTTCCATACACCATTTTCTTTTTGGATTTACCGGATCGCATCTGGGTGGCGGCCGTTGTTCATGGCAGTCGGAAGCCCAACTATTGGCAAAGAAGATCGCCGAAAGCGGAGTAAAAGCGACACGTTGGAAGTGAATTAGCCACTCGACTTCACTGGAACCGCGAGCGGTTCGGATCGCGCAGTCCACGGCGCGCTGGTCGATTCGATGAAGGTGTTTGCCACCGGTCACAGGCGGACGATGCTCACCGTCTCGCAAACCTCCTATGAATGGCCAGTCCAGCCCCACCCACGCCACGCCTGCCGCCACCGTTCCGGCAACCTCCGCTTCCAAACGCGAACGCGGCTACCTCCTCGCGGCGCGTTGCGCGTGGGCGCTCGCCCTGTTGCTGATCTGCGTGCGGGTGGGATGGTCGCCGCACAAGCAGTCCGTTTTCTCCGCCGATTATCTCCCGGCGGGGGCGCACTGGCTGCGCGGGGAAGAAATCTACAACGCGCGACACCATTTTATCTACAGTCCGCTGGCGGCGGCGGCCTTTGTGCCGTTCGCGGTTTTGCCGGCGGGGCCGAGCGGGATTTTGTGGCGGTTGGGATGTGCCGCGGCGTTCGCCTGGGTCTGCGCGGCGTGGTTGCGGAGCGGTTTGTCGAATCTAAGAAGCGAAACGTCCTCCTTCGCCGCCGCGCCACCGGGTTACACCAACCTTGGAATTGCGTTTTTATTGCTGTTGCCGCTGGCGGCGGGCAACCTCAACCTTGGACAACTAAACGTCGGCGTGCTCGTGCTGACGGCGGGCAGCGTCCTGGCGGCGCGGGCGCGGCGCTGGAACCTCGCGGCGTTGTTGCTCGCCGTTGGCGGGTTCATGAAAATCTACCCTCTCGCGGTGGGCCTGTTGCTGGCGATGCTCTACCCGCGGCAACTCTCTTGGCGGCTGGCGGTGGCCGTCGCCGCGCTTTTCCTCGTGTCACTCGGACTGCAACATCCCGCCTACGCTTGGCGCGAATACCGCCAGTGGTTCGCGGTGCTGGGCGGGGATGATCGTTTGGACGTCGATCTGTACGCGAGCTGGCGGGATTTCGGCTTCCTGCTGCGCGCCTGCGGGGTGCCGCTCTCAGACAGCGCCTACCGTCTGATGGAAGCCGGGGCGGGCGGGTTGCTGGCGGTGTTTTTGTGGTTGGGCCAACACCGCTGGCGGTGGTCGGAGGATCGGTTGCTGGGCGCGGTGTTTTCGCTGGGTTGCGCCTGGATGGTGCTCTTCGGTCCGGCGACGGAGGCGGCGACGTACGTGTTGCTCGCGCTGCCGGTTTGCGCGGCGCTCCTGGCGGCTTGGAGGCGGCTGCCCGGGGCCGTGGGGCGACAGCCGGGCTTCAACGGATTCACGGCGGTGTTCGCGGCGTCGTACGCCTTGCTGTTGCTGGCGGACCTCGCGAACGCGTGGTTTCACGGGTGGACGCATCATCTCGCCATGCGCGCGTTGCAGCCGGTGGCGGCGCTGGTGTTCACGGGTGGAATGGTGGGGTGGTTGATGCGGAAGCCGGCGGCGGAGTCACTTCCGGCTGAATTGTCTATCTATGAAATAAAAGGATGAGCGGCTCCAAGCCAAGAAAAAGCGGGCGCGGAGTTCTCTGCTGTCGAAACCCGGGGTCCCGCGTCGATTATCGGGCAAGCAGTTGCTCAGCGATAAAACGGCGGACTTCTTCAACTCTTTTCTGAAAAGCGTTTCTTGAGCGGCGGGAACGCGGAAGATTAGTAAGACATCGGCTCACGCGGGCCCCGCGCCCCTTGCCGACTCGCGGCGGGACAGCGGTCGCCGTTAGCCAACGCAAGAGCACCACGGGTCAGTCAACATCCTTTGACCGATTGTGAGACTGCGCGCGTTTTTTAGGGATCTTACAGGTCGGCGAAAATGATCCGCAAATAAGATTTCACAGGGCATAGTGTTGAAAACTGTCAAGGGATGTTGACTGCCCCGCGCCGCCCCTTGCGACCGCCTGCCGGAGCGAGGCAAGGTCAAAAAACTCGCCCTCACCGCCCTGATGCGCAAGCTCATCCTCCTCGCCAACACCCTCCTCAAAGATCCTGACTTTGTCCTTGCATCGTAAGGCAGTTGCTGGCCCCTGGCCGCAACAGCGCAGCCCACGTGCGGGCGAAGGCGGAAGAAAGCATAGGCCGTGACGTGCGGAACGGTTCGCCGCCGCGCATGGTTGGGCGTGGCGTCGGATGAAAAGTCGCGCGTCCCGCCATCATCTGCTCGGACGAACCCAGCTGTCGAGATAGCTGGCGATTACGCCCGCATCTTTCGATGAGCAGGCGACATAACCGTCGGGGCGCGCCAGCCAGATTCCATCTTCGTTGAAGGGCGGTCGAACGTCCGGATCAAGTAACCCGGAGAACTTCTCAATAAGACTGGTTATCGCGGGGGCCGGCTTCGCAAAAAGGGCCAGGCGTGGACTCTCGCCCGATCCCACGGGCGCTTGGCCGATGACAGGGATGACACGCTCACCCGGTTTTGGCCCGCCTCCTCCGAGGGACGGCCCGTTCAACGGACTCTTGGGATAGCCAATCGTGACCTCCGTCATGTTGTCGGCGAAGGCATGTTGCACCGGGCTCAGGCCCAGCATCACCTGGCCGACAAGGTTTCGCACCGCTTGGGCAACGGGATTCCTCATCGTCCCAATGGTGGTGAGTCTGGCGGCGGACTTAAGCACCTCGTCACCGACGCCGCTGCGTTCCGGGCTGAAGCTATCGAGCAGACGCTCGTCGCATGTCTTGCGAACCACCAAGGCCAGCTTCCAAGCCAGATTAAATGCGTCCTGCATCCCGGTGTTCATGCCCTGCCCACCGGCGGGGCTGTGGACGTGCGCGGCGTCACCGGCGAGAAAGACACGCCCCCAACGATAACTTGAAACCTTACGGCCATTGATTCGGAACCCCGCAAGCCAGATCGGATCAAAAGCCTTCAGGCCGCCCGGCCCCCGACGATCAATGATCGCTTGCACCTGCTCCAGCGTCGGCGTCGGCGGACGTTCCGCGGCGGTGGGCGGCAAGTCCGCCAGGACCCGGTAGCGACTCGGCGAGATGGGGAAGATGACGAAGACACCATCCGAATGCCAATACACCGAGGCCTCCGAATCGGGAACGGGGTAACCCGTCATGTGAACGTCAGCCAACATCCAGTCACTATTCAGAGTCTCCCCCGTAAAGGGCGCGCCCAGACCGTGACGCACCGCGCTGTGCGCTCCGTCGCACCCGAGCATCCAATCCGTTGCGACCACCTCCTCGCGTCCGTCGGCGTGGCGCAGCACCGCTTCCACGCCATCCGTGCCGCTCTTGAAAGTGGTGAGTTCCACCTGTCGCTCCACGATGACTCCCAACCCGTCTAGCCTTTCCTCCAGCAAGCGCTCGGTCTCGGACTGCGGGAGCATCAGGCCATACGGATGCGGGCTTTTCACGTCCTTCATGCTGACATGGCCGATCAGCTTGTCGCCCGCGATGAAGTTGACCGCCTCGGCTCTAAACCCGGCTTGGACGAACGGAGCCGATCCACCGCCGCGATCCAGCAATTCCAGTGTTCTGCTCCACAGCACCAGCGCCTTGGACGTGTCGGTTCGCCGCGCCGCCTTATCGACGATGCGGACAGGCACGCCATAACGTGCAAGTTCGGAGGCCATCGTCATTCCCACGGGGCCAGCACCCACAACCAAAATTGGGTTAATCATAGAACATAACGGAGTTGGCATTCATGGTGAGCGGCGAGCAACGCCTAACGTGGCAGTATCCGTCACTTCCTGCTGTTCGGCAAAGCCGCCGTTGCTCGAGCCGGCTTCGCCGGAGGGGAACGACGCGACCTGTCGCTGAATGACAAAGCGGCGACATTTCGCGGCGCACTCCAAACCAAAGGCAAGGCCGGGGGGACACTTTCTGGGCGAAGAGATACCCTCTTCCCCCCTCTTTAATCTGCGGAATTCTGCGTTAATCTGCGGTTAAACCTCCGGCTCCCCACCCCCTGAAAGCCACCACCCCAAATCCCCCCGTCCACCGCCCGCCCGCGCCCAACCGTCGCGACCTCCTTATCGCGCTCGCCGCCGGTGCCGCCATCCTGGGGTTTGTCCTCTACGCGTTCACCTCCCTTTCGCGGCAAGCCACCGCGTCCGGCGGGGTCGAGGGCGTGATCCTCTCCAAACAATTCACCCCGCTCCGGGAAACCCAGATCACCGTGGGCCGGGCCGGGGTCAGCAGCCGGCAATCCGCCGGCGAGTACGCTTTCCAGTGCCAGGTACCCGGTGAAAATGGCCGCATCTACAAACTGGTCGTCGATCCTCTCGTGTACAATTCCCACGCGACCGGCGACCACTTCTACTTCGTGCTTCCCCCAACACCCGCCGCGTCCGCTCCACCCCCGCGCTGACGCTGTTTGAACAGGCTTTGCGCCCGCCGTGTCCCTTGCTACACTTCAGCGCGGCACAGAACCGTCCGCCTCCTCGTGCAACCACCGCCCTTGCCTTTGCCCACGAACCCGACCTCGCTACCGCCCCCGCCCATGTCCACCACCCAGGAACTCACCCACGCCGTGCAGGAGCACAGCCACTGGATCGCCCCGTTGCAAAACGAACTGGGCCGCGTCGTCGTCGGCCAGAAATACCTCGTGGACCGTCTCCTCGTCGGCCTGCTCACCAACGGCCACGTCCTGCTCGAAGGCGTGCCCGGCCTCGCGAAAACCCTCACCGTCAAAACCCTCGCGCACCTGCATCCAAACGGGGTTCCAACGCATCCAGTTCACCCCCGACCTCCTGCCGGCGGATTTGATCGGCACGCTGGTTTACAGTCCGAAAACCGGGGAGTTCACCACCAAGCGCGGCCCGCTTTTCTCCAACCTGATCCTGGCCGACGAAATCAACCGCGCGCCCGCCAAGGTCCAGAGCGCGCTGCTTGAAGCCATGCAGGAACGGCAGGTGACCATCGGCGACACGACCTACCCCCTGCCCGACCCGTTCCTGGTGCTCGCCACGCAGAATCCGCTGGACCAGGAGGGCACCTACCAACTGCCCGAGGCGCAACTGGACCGCTTCATGTTGAAGCTCAACATCACCTACCCGTCGCGCGCCGAGGAACGCCAGATCCTCGACCTGATGGGAACCAGTTCCCCGCGCCTGACCGTCAGCCCGGTGGTGCCGCCGAAAGACATCGTCGCCGCGCGCGAGGTGGTGAACTCCATCTACATCGACGACCGGGTGAAGGATTACATCGTGGACGTGGTGCTGGCGACGCGCGACCCGGCCCACTACCAGTTGAAGCTCGACGGGATGATCCGTTACGGGGCCAGCCCGCGCGCGACGATCAACCTGACGCTCGCCTCGCGCGCGCACGCGTTTCTGCACGGACGCGGGTACGTCACGCCGCAGGACGTGAAGAGCATCGGTCTGGACGTGTTGCGCCACCGGATCATCGTGAGCTACGAGGCGGAGGCCGAGGAGATGACCAGCGAGACCATCGTGCAGCGCATCTTCGCGGGGTTGCCGGTGCCCTGAGCGAGCCCGCCCGCGCCCATGCCCGACACCAGCGCCATCCTCAAGAAGATCCGCCGCCTGGAGCTGCGCACCCGCCGTTTGGTGGCCGAGGTGTTCGCGGGCCAGTACCGCTCCGTGTTCAAGGGGCGCGGGATGAACTTCGAGGAAGTCCGCCCGTACGCGGACACCGACGACATCCGCTTCATCGACGGCAACGTCACGGCGCGCACGGGCGACCTGCACGTCAAGAAATTCACCGAGGAACGCGAGCTGACCGTGGTGCTGGTGGTGGATGTCAGCGCGTCGGGGACCTTCGGGAGCGTCGAGGCCAGCAAACGCGAACTCGCCGCCGAACTCGCCGCGATGCTCGCCTTCAGCGCCATCCGCAACCAGGACAAGGTCGGGTTGATCCTCTTCAGCGACGAGGTGGAGCTTTTCGTGCCGCCGCGCAAGGGCCGGCTCCACGCGCTGCGCCTCATCCGCGAAGTGCTCTTCTACCAGCCGCGCGGACGCCGCACCAGCATCGCGGCGGCGCTGGATTACCTGAACAAAGTCATCACGCGGCGCGCGGTGGTGTTCCTGATCTCGGATTTCCAGTCGCCGGATTTCACGCGTCCGCTGGGGATCACGAGCAAGCGGCACGACCTGATCGCCGTGCCAGTGGTCGATCCGCTGGAGGACGAATTGCCCGATGTCGGACGCCTGAGCCTGGAGGACGCGGAGACGGGTTCGCTGATCGAGATCAACACGTCCGACCGCCGGGTGCGGGCGGCGTTCGTCAACGCCGTGGGCAACCGGCGCGCGCAACTGGACACGCTCCTGCGGCGCAACCGGGTGGATTGCATCACGCTGCGCACCGACCAGGATTACCTGCCGGCGCTGCGCTCGTTTTTCCACCAGCGCGAGCGGCGCATCGCCCGCCGTTGAACGAACGCGGCGCGACGACAGTCTGTATTTTCCTCCCGTTTTTGAACCCGATGAACCCCGCCGCGACGCCGACGCCGACGCCCTTGCCCGACATCCGGGACATCGTGCCTCCGCACGCGTACCTGCTGCCGACGCAATACCTGTGGCTGTTGCTCGCCGCCGTGTCGCTCGTGGCGGCGGGCTGGTGGGCGGCGGTGTGGTTCCGCCGATCGCGCAAAGCTCCGAAGCTCACGCCGCGCCAGCTCGCCGCGATGCGTTTGCAGGATTTGCAACGCAACATCGAGACGCTGGACCCGCGCGCGTTCGGCGGGGAGGTGTGCGACGTGTTGCGCGCCTACATCGGCGGGCAGTTCCACCTGCAACCCGAGCGGCAAACGTCGCCCGAGTTCCTGACCTCCATCGCCGGCTCCGATGTCTTCACCCCGTTTCAGCACGGCATCCTCGCGGACTTCCTCCAGCAGTGCGACCTCTTAAAATTCGCCCGCCACGACGCCACCCTGCCCGCCAAGCAACAGCTCCTGGATCAGGCCACCAACTTCCTGGAAAACACCGGCATCCCCATCGATCAACCGAACCCTTCCCCCGCCCTCGCCGCGTCATGATCTCCCGCCGAGTATTCCGCTCCGGTTCCGCGTTCCGCCTTCCGAGTTCCGCCTTCGAATGAGCTGGCACGACCTTTCCAAATTCGGCTTCGCCTACCCGTGGTTCCTGTGCCTGCTGGTGTTGCCCGCGCTGCTCGCCCTGCGGCGCGGACGCGCGGGCGGCGCGCCCTCCGTCGTGTACTCCTTGACGGCGGCCATCGCGCATCTGGGCAAGCCCCGGACCGCGCGCGCCGGGGCGTTCTCGGGGGCGCTGCTCGCGGCGGCGCTCACGACGGGCATCCTGGCGCTGGCGCGTCCGCAGTTGAGCAACTCGATGACCCAGATCCAAGCGAGCGGGATCGACATCATGATCGCGCTGGACGTTTCGCGTTCCATGCTGACGGAGGATTTCACCCTCGGTGGCAAGCGCGCGAACCGGGTCGATGCCATCAAGGAAATCACCCAGCGTTTCATTGACGCCCGGCCCAACGACCGCATCGGCATGCTGGCCTTCGCGGGACGCCCGTATCTGGTGAGTCCGCTGACCTTGGACCACACCTGGCTCACGGAGAACATCGAACGCATCCGCATCGGTTTGGTGGAGGACGGCACGGCGATCGGTCCGCCATCGTGTCGTGCGCCAACGGCTGAAGAACCGCGATTCCAAGAGTCGGATCATCGTGTTGCTGAGCGACGGCGACAACAACGCGGGCCGGGTCAACCCCAACACCGCCGCCGAAGCCGCCCGCGCGCTCGGGATCAAGGTGTACACCATCGGGGTCGGCACCGACGGCTACGCGCCGTACCCGGTGGGCGTGGACCGGTTCACGGGGCGGACGCAGTACGAAAACGTTCAATCCGACTTTGATCCCAAGACGCTGACGGACGTGGCGCGCATCGCCAACAGCCAATTTTTCCGGGCGGACAGCAGCCACGCGCTGGAGGATATTTACGCGACGATCGACAAGCTGGAAAAGACCACGGTGCAGGTGAACAAGTACCGCCAGTACCAGGATTTGTTCCGGTGGTTTTTGGGCGCGAGCCTGGGGTGTCTGGCTTTGCAGATTGTGCTCTCGCAGACGACGTGGCGGCGGTTGCCGTGAGGGGGTTGTGGGTTGTGAAGGGATGTGGCTGAACGGATATGAAGAGGGATGAGGCGGAGAGGATGTGCGGAAGGATGTGGGATGTGAAGAAGGTTGTGCGTTGTGGCGAAAGGGTACGGGCTGTGGGAGAATGTCCTCAGTTTTGTCTCTCCGCACCGAAGGTGCAGCCTCATAACAGCCTGGGGCAACGCCCCAGGTACAAGATCGTATTATATTCAGCGCTGAAGGCGCGATTCATTCAGGGCGTGCCCTCAAGGACCATCATGCCACATCAACCGGCAGCCTTTGAATCGCGCCTTCAGCGCTAAACCCGTAAACAACCCATACCTGGGGCGTTGCCCCAGGCTATCATGAGGCTGCACCTTCGGTGCGGAGAGTCACAACCCACGATTATCCACCACGTCAGTCTTCCTCTTCCTCCGCCACATCCTTCCGCACATCCCACTTCACATCCCCTCCGCCACATCCTTCTTCCCCATGCCCCTCTTCCTCCACGACCTGACCTTCGGCGCGCCGCTCTGGCTTTGGGGGCTGCTCGCGTTGCCTTTGCTGGTCGGCCTGTTCATCTGGTCCGAGGTCCGCGCGGACCGACGTTTGCGTCAACTGATCCGCGCGGCCCGCTTGCGGACCCAACTCACCGGCGCGGCCAGCGCGGGGCGGCGGCGCTGGCGCTACGGGTTGCTGCTCGCCGGCCTGGCCGGGTTGATCGTCAGCTTCGCGCTGCCGCGCCTGGGGTATGAACAACAACCCGTCCACCTCCAGGGACTCGACCTCATCTTCATCATGGACGTTTCGAAAAGCATGCTCGCCACCGACGTGCTGCCCAACCGCCTCACCCGCGCCAAACTCGCCGTGCAGGACGGCGTTCGTCTGCTCACCGGGGATCGCGTGGGCATGGTGGCGTTCGCCGGCAACGCGTTTCTGCAAGCGCCGCTGACCATCGATTACGATGCCATCCTCAACGCCGCCGCCGAACTCGACACCGACCTGATCCCGCGCGGCGGCACGAACATCGGCGGAGCCATCGAACTGGCCCTGGACGCGTTCGGCAAAGCGGAAGCCGCCAACCGGGCGATCATCCTGATGAGCGACGGCGAACCCACCAGCGACGGCGAACAAGCCGACGGCATCAAAGCCGCGCGGGCCGCCGCGGCGGCTGGCGTGAAGATTTTTACCATCGGTTTCGGCACCGCCGAAGGTTCTCTCATCCCGCTCAACGACAAGGCGGGCGAGTTCGTTCGCGAAGAAGACGGCACCCTGGTGCGCACCCGGCTCAACGAGGCGAACCTCGTCGAACTGGCGAAGACCACCGGCGGCTTTTACACGCCCTTCACCAACGGCGAAGCCACGATGCGCGCGGTCGTCGCGGGCGGCTTGGGGAAGATGAAAACCGGCGAGCTCGACGCCCGCGAAAGCCGCAAACCCATCGAGCGTTACCAATGGCCGTTGGGAGCGGCGTTGCTGTTCCTGGCGGCTTCGGCCCTGATCGGGGAGCGCCGCAAAACGCGCGCTCCGGCGGCGGTGGGCGGGGTTTCGCCCGACGCGCGCGCGGTCCCGGTGCCACGACGGGCGCCGGGTGGACCTTCGGCGGCGGCGGCTCCCGCGATGGTGGTGGTTGCCACGCTGCTCCTGTTTCTATTTCACCCGGTGGCGGCGGTGGATAGCCGCGCGGACGACCCGACGCCCGCCGCGTCGCCGACAACAACGACGATTCGCGGGTCGGACGACGCGTTCGAGCTTTACAACAACGGCAAGTACAAGGAGGCGTACGAGGCGTTCAAGCGGATGGCGGAAAAGGATCCCAAAGGCGCCGGTCTGCACTTCGACGCCGGGACGAGCGCCTACAAAGGCAAGCAGTACGACGAGGCCCTCGAAGCGTTCGGGAACGCGCTCGCCTCGAACGATCCCAATTTGCAGGCGCAGTCGCTGTACAATTTCGGCAACACGCTGTTCCGTCGCGGGGAGGAGCAGAAAACCCGTGAAACGAAGGTCGCCAACTGGCGCGACGCGATCAAGCAATACGACGCCGCGCTCGATTTTCTCAAGACGCACAAGGACGAGGCGCTGGCCGCGAACACCGCTTACAACCGCGATGTCGTGCAGAAGCATCTGGACGAGGAGTTGAAAGAGCCGCCCAAGCAGGACCAGCAAAAGCCGGATCCGAAAAAAGATCAGAAGCCCGACAAGAAGAAGGACCAAAAACAACAGGGC
Source organism: uncultured bacterium (assembly GCA_963795895.1). Lineage (GTDB taxonomy): Bacteria > Verrucomicrobiota > Verrucomicrobiia > Chthoniobacterales > SZAS-18 > CAWCJJ01. The sequence continues at coordinate 23,759 of CAWCJJ010000021.1, read as the reverse complement.
AAGCCCGACCCGCAGAAGGGCGATCAGAAGCAACAAGACCCGCAAAAGGGCGACGGGGATCAGAATCAAAAGGATCAGCAGCAGCAACAACAAGGAGGCGGGGGGCAGTCGAAAAACGATCCGTCGGGCAAAGGTTCCGAAGGCAAACCGGACCCGCAGCAATCCCAGAGCGATCCCTCAAAAGGGCAAGGCAAAAACAACCCCACCCCGCAACCCGACTCGCAGGGAAAACCGGATGGTCAGGGAGGAGACCAGGGTGAGCAGAAACCGCCGTTGGGCGGTCAGAAGCCCGATCCGTCGAAGGGTGAGAATGGCCAAACCGGAGATTCCCAGCCGCCCGGTGAGCCCGCCGGGGAGAAACCGGATCCAGGTTCGCTCCCCGATCAGGACAAGCCGCGTCCGCGTGGCGAGCTGAAGGCCCAGCCCGGTAAGCCGGACGAGGGGAAAGAAAAAGAGAAAGCGGAGGATAAGCAGGGTGAGAAGGAGAAGGAGGGTGAGGAGTTGGCGCAAGCCGAGCCGGGCAAGATGACGGCGGGACAGGCGCGGGCGCTGCTGGATTCGCTCAAAAACGAGGACGACCGGGTAAATCTGGTGGACCGCAACCGGCGAAACCGCGAGGAGGTCGTCACGAAGGATTGGTGAGGGTTGATGAAACGGCGCGCGGCTCATCTGGTCTGGTCAGCCCCGGGACCGCGGGCGTCCCGCCCGCAAAGGGCGGTAGCCCCTGAATGGACCCCACTAGAGCAGATGCGGGTCGGAGACCCGCGCTCCCGGGGCTGATGCTCCGGAGCTACCAGATGCGGGCGGGACGCCCGCGCTCCCGGGGCAACGCTCCGCGTTGCTCTACTTACACACGTCAACAACGACCGCACCGTCCACCCATGAACGAAAACGACAGCCGGCTGTCCTTATTGTAAGTTTGTCCGCGGGTAGTCCGCTGTAAACACCTCCCGCCTCCGAAACAACCCGCCATGCGATTTCCCAACGTGCCCGCGCGCGTGTTTCCACTCCCAATTCTCTGCTACCTGGCTTTAGGCCTCGCCAACGCCCGCGCCCAGGACGCCACGGCGACCGCCAGTGTCACCGACACCAACGTCGAGGCCGGCCAGGCGGTTGAATACCACATCCAGATTTCCGGCGAGCAGCCCGTTCGGCAACCGCCGGCACCCGTCGTCGATGGCCTGAGCATCAGCTACATCGGCAGCAGTCAGACGGCCCAGTACGGCAACGCGGGCGGCGGTGGGTTTCGCGTCACCCGGAGCACCACCTACCTTTACAACATCGACACCAGCCGTCCGGGACGTTACGTGATCCCCGCCCAGGAGATCGACCTGGGAAACTCCACCGTGCGGACCTCACCCGTGGCCCTCACCGTCAGCGGCGGCGCTGTAGGCGGCAACAACGCGGCGGGCGGGGGTCGCAACACGGACCAGAGCACCTTCGTGGAACTCGCCGTCACCCAGAAAACCGCCTACGTCGGCGAGAGCATTCCCATCGAAGTGCGCTGCTACTTCGGAAGCCGCCTGCGGTTCGCCGCCGACCCCAACCCGATCCTCGGGGGCGATGGCTTCAGTGCGCAAAAGTTCGCCCAGCCACAACTCGACACGCAGATGGTCGAGGGGGTGCCCTTCAACGTGGTGAAGTACCGGACCTCCGTCGTGGCGGTGAAGACCGGGGAGCTTGCCCTGGGTCCGGTCGAGCTGGAACCGGTGGTCCAAATGCCCCGTCCGCAACCCCGGGGTCAGCGGCGGTATTCCAGCCCGTTCGACGACCCGTTCTTCGACGACCCGTTCGGCGCGTTTGGCGGCGGGTCCATCAAGAAACAGGTAAAACTGCGCAGTGATCCCGTGACCGTTCAAGTCAAGCCGCTGCCGCCCGGCGCGCCCGAGGAGTTCACCGGCGCCATCGGGCAGTTCAAGCTCGACGCCGAGGTCCAGGGCAACCCGCGCAAAGCCCAGGCGGGCGACCCTCTCACCGTGCGCGCCCTGCTCCACGGCACGGGCAATTTCGACCGCATCCAGCCGCCGGTCCTCACCGACGAGAACGGTTTGCAGACCTACCCCGCGACCGCCAAGTTCAAGGCCGAGGACGACACGAACACCAAGGGCTTGAAGACCTTTGAGCAGGTGGTTATCCCGCGCAATGCACGCAACGCCTTGCCGGGTTATAAACTGGCTTACCTGGACCCCGCCACGGGCAAGTACAACGTCCTGGAAACTCCGCCTATCCCGGTGAAGATCACGGGTGAGACCCCGACGCCAACGCCCGCGCCTAGTCCGGCCACCACCGTCGCCGCACCCACGCCAACCACCGCGCCCAGCGCGAAACCCGCGCCGACCCCCAAGGCGGAGGATATTCTCTACATCCGCAACGACCCAGGGCGGGTGGTGGACGGCGAGGCGTTCCTGCCCATTTACCGCCGCCGGATTTTCTGGCTGGCGCAACTCGCGCCCCTGGCTTTGCTGGCTGGTTTCGGCGCGCTGGCCTGGCGCAACGCCCGCGCGCGGAACGAGGCCCGGCGGCGCGTGGCGGAGGCGCAGCGTTTGCAGAGCGATCTGGTTCGCACCTTGCGCGGCGAGAAAACGGGGCGTCAGGAGTTTTACTCCGCCGCGACGCGGCTGGCGCAGTTGAAAGCGGCCCCCGGCGCGGGTCGCGCGAGCGAGGGTTTGACGGCGGTGGACGTTTGCCGGGCGACCGGACTCGAGTCCGAGGCCGCGGCGTCCCTGGAGGAGATTTTCCACCGGCGCGACGAACTGGCTTACAGCGGGGGCCGCGCCGCGGCGGAGATCGTGCCGGTCCACGAACGGCGAGACGTGCTGGCCACTTTGGAGACGGTTGGCAAACTATGAGAACCACCGGAGCCGGCAAAATCGCGGGGACGCTGGCTGGCGTCCTGTCTCTTCTGTTTACCGTCGCGCGGGGCGCCGAGCCGCCGAACCTAACGTCGTTCGCGCAAGGGAACGCCGCGTACGAGGCGGGCAATTTTTCCGAAGCCGCCGCCGCCTACCAGCGCGAAGTTCACGCGGGCCGCAGCGGCGCCAACTTGTTTTACAACCTTGGCGACACCTACTACCACCTCGGGGATCTGGGCCGGGCGACCCTCAACTACCAACGCGCCCTCCTGCTCGAACCCGGCCACGCGGAAGCCGCCGCGAATCTCGCGTACGTGCGCGGCAAAACCGCCGCGCGATCCCTGCCGCCAGGTAACCTTTTCACGCCGTTGCGCGACACCCTCGCCACCCTGGACGTGGACAGTTACGCGGTGATCGCGGCGACCGCCGGCTGGCTGGCGCTCGCGGGCTTGTGCCTCGCCTGGTTCACCCGCCGGCGGCGAACCCTGGGCTGGGTGATGCTGGGTTTGGCGTTGCCCGTCTTCGCGGCGTGCGCGGGCACGCTTTTCTGGTTGGAGGACGGACGCAAGAACCCCGGTCGCGGCATCGTGCTCAAGGATCAGACACCGGCGCACTACGCCCCGGCGGACAGCGCGAAGGTCATCGTCAAACTACCCGTGGGCGAGGAGGTGCGGGTTCTTTCCGAACACGGCGCGTGGACCTACGCCCAACTTGCGGACGGCGCGCGCGCCTGGCTCCCGGCGGACGCGGTGGAGCGGATTATTCCGAAAGATTTTCTGCCTTCATACCGTTCCCAGAAAGATTGAGATACAACAAACGCCGCGAGGCGGCTCGTACCCAAAGATAGGGATGGCTCTCCGAGCCGCTCCCCGTTGTTTTTGGTGGTTGGTGGACGATCCCTTGGACAAGGCAAGCCAGCCAAGCTGATAATGGGAGCGGCTCGGAGAGCCATCCCTACCTTGGGCACGACGGCGGGGAACCCGCCTGCGACCCACTTACGGGTCCAGGAAGTAAGCCCCGCTTTGAATCCGCGCCCGCTCTCGCGCGGGATCGTTTACAGGTAGCTGCGCCGCGATCTCGGGATGGCTCGCGAAGGAACGGAAGAAGTAGTCGGACACCAATTCGTCGTACAACGCGGACGGCAGCGCGCCCCGGGCTTTTTCAAACGCCGTGACGGCGTCGGGGAAACGGTTTTCCTGCAGGGCGAGCGCACCGGCGGTGAGCATCCAGTAGCCGGACAGCGCGGGATTTTTGAGTTGTTCCTCCAGCGCGGCACGGAGTTCGGAACCCCGCCCAAGTTCGATGGTGGCCAGACGTGCCTTGAAGGACAGGCAATCCCCCAGGGTTTGGTTCTCAACGGTGGCGGGCAGCCGATTGAGCGCCTGCTGAAAGACCGCGAGCGCCTCCGCCAGTTTGCCCCGACGCCGCAAAGCTTCGCTCAGATGGTAGTAATATTCGACGCGGAAAGGATCGTTGGCGATGGCTTGGGAGAAGTACTCGGTCGCCCGCATGAAGACCCGCTGGCGGCAATAGATGAACCCCATTTGATCACAGGCGGCGGCGTCGAGCGAGGGTGGAATGTCGATCCCGATCTCCGGGGAGACGGTGACGTTGGCGTCGCTGTAGCGGCTGCGGCGGGCTTCCAGGTTGCCAAGGTAAAGGTCCAATCCCGGCAGAGGTCCGCGCTCCTTGCGCAAGGCGCCGGCGGCTTTCTCGGCCTCGTCGAGGTTCCCCGACCGGTCGATGGCGAGGATGGTGTCGAGCCGGGTCAACGCGTCCTGCGGCCACGCGGGCGAAGGGGGGGCGGGTTTGTCGCTCTTCACGGAGGCGGTGTTCTCAACGGCGGTCTGATAGCGCGCGGGCGCGGTCATCCTCCCGGCGACGAGGCACACGAGGGCGAGGACGATGGCTCCGAGGATGATGTTGCGAACCCGCTGCTGTTCCTTCAAGTGATGCTTTTTGCGGCGTTCGCTGAAGGGCGTTTCCCCGCCTTCGACCGACTGCTCCCGTGGAAAGGCCGAGGTATCCTCCGACGTTTCCTCCGGGGCCTCGGAAGAGCCGGAGGGAGAAGGACGATTGCCGGATGGGACGCCGGCCCTGGCGGTAAAACGACGATTCTTCGATGTGACGGCGGGTGAATCCGTCGGGGAACCTGAACCCGGGGGTTGTTGCGCCGAGACTCCGGCTTGCTCCAGCAAGTTCTGCAAATGGGTGCTGAAAGCGAGGATTTGGGCGGTCTGCTCCGGCACGGCTTGGTCGGTGGGATTGGACAGCGGTTGCACCCGCCGCGGACGCAGACCTTCGGGAACCTCACCGGTGGGGGGCGAAGCCGGAAAAGGTGGCAAGGGTCGGGGGGTGGGTTTTGAATCGTCGCTCATCAGAGGCTGGAGGTGTGGTCAACGGTCGTATAAGGGGAGGAAAATGGCTAGAAAATTCAGACGAAGGCGGAAGGGAGAAGAAGGGCAAGGAGATAGAAGATAGGAGATGGGACGAAGGGGAAGGCGGGTGGCGGAGCGGATGGGAAGTATCGGGGAGGGATTTTGCGGTTTACAGGGGACGATGTCCGGCGTGACAGTTCGCGTTGTGATGGCCGATGATGATTGTGATGCCCTGCACCTGAACGTGGACGGGGCTTGGACCGGCGCGGCGTTGCCGCTGCCGACGGTGGATTTACCCGCATGGGGGCCGCGCCTGCGTTTTTGCGCTCCATCGGCGGAGGTTGAGCGGTTCCGTGTGGTTTGCGAGGAGAAGCTCGGGCGGGCGCGCTTTCTTGTTTACGGGTCGGGGGATTTCCACCACCTGAGCGCGTTGTGGGTGCGGCGTGCCCCGATGCGGTTGACCCTGGTGTCTTTCGACAACCATCCCGATTGGGACATCCGTCCCCCGAAATGGTGTTGCGGGAACTGGATCAACCGGGCGCTGGATCTACCGAACGTGGAACACGTGGAAGTCTGGGGATGCGGGAACTTTGAATGCTGGGGACATAACCGCTTGTGGGGGAACCACGCCAACACCCGTTCCGGCAAGCTGGTGGTGCATCCGTGGGCCGACGAGCGGTCGGCGGAGGAGCGGGCGCGGCCTTCTTCCATCTTGCGGGAGAACTGGCGGGAGCGGTTTTCCGCGTTCGCGGCGGGGTTGAAGGGAAAATCCGTTTACGTTACGGTGGACTTGGACGGATTGAAGGCCGGGGAAGCGGTGACAAATTGGGAGAATGGTCGTTTCGGCGCCGGAGATGTGACATGGGGGCTGGAAGAGATGCGGCGTGGTGGCGCGGAGATTATCGCGGGGGATATTTGCGGCGCGTATTCGCCGCCGGCGTATGCGCGGTGGACGCAGAAGTTCGCCTCGGAAACGGATCATCCGAAGATCGAGTTGCCGGACACGGAGGAGATCACGCGTGTGAACAAGGAGGCTTTCGAGGTGATCTGGCCAGTTTTGAAGGGGTAGTGGGTGGCGCGTTGTGGGTTGTGGCGGAGGGGATGGGAGGAAGGATGTGGCGGAGGGGATCTGGGTTTCCCAGCCCACCGAGTGGCGTCCACCGCAAAGTTAGTAGCCGTGGTCGAGGACGCAACGCGCGGCCACGGAAAGGCACCACCAGAAGGTTCAAAGCCACGTAGGGGCGTCACGAGCTTGCCCACGGTTAAAGACAACCCCACGCCACCAGTCCGTGTCCTCCGTGGCTTGGATTCTCACCACCCACATCCTTCCTCACATCCCCTCCGCCACAACCCACAACCCACAACCCACATCAACTCGCCGAAACCAACATCACCCCCGCCGTGATCAACAACGCGCCCACCACCAGCGACACGGTCAACCGTTCCTTCAGAAAAAACGACGCTCCCAGCGTCACAATGATCACGCTCAAACCTTGGAAGGGAAACAGGAAACTCAGGTCCAGCTTTTGGAGCAATCCCAGGTTCACGAAAAACGTGACGGTCATGCAAACGATCCCGCCGCAGAAAAACGCCGCCCGGTGCCGTGGCCGCTCCGGGTCCGCCGTCGGCCCGCCCTCCCCATTTTTCCCATCGTCATCCATCGCCACCTTCAACAAAAGCTGGCCCGCCACGAAGGCAAACAACGAAACCAAAATCAAGACCAGGACAAACGGACTCATAAAACAAAACAAACGGTCGCGCGGCGAGTGGATGGATACTTCCTCAAATCCGCTCGTCGATCCGCGCGAATGGTTTGGCGATCACGATCAAGCCCGTGATCACCAGCGCGATGCCGACCCACCGGCGGGTCCCGATGGCCTCGCCCAAAAAGAAGAAGCAACTCAACGGCACCAGCACATGCACCATGTTGGAAAGCGTGAACGCGACGCTCAACGGAATGGATCGGATCGCCTGCGCCCAGGTGCCCAGACTTGCCACCGTTAGGACGATGCCCAGCCAGACCCATTTCGAGGCCAGCCCCGAGATGCCCAGCCACGGCAGGACCGAGGGCAGGTTCGCGGTCTGCTCGGCGCCGATCTTCAGGAACACCTCCGACGCCGTCCCCAGCAGCGCGGTGAGCAACACCTGCATGTAGGGGTTAAAGAAAAGCCGGAGGTTCATGAGGGATGGTCAGCCTTGCAGTTCCGCCGCGTTGACAAACTGAGCGAGCAACGGTTCCTGCCGCGTCGGCGCCAGCGCCGGGGCGAGGCGGCGCAGGAAAAAGTGGATAATAGGCGAAGCGTGCCGCGCGTAAAGGTCCAAAGGCACCAGACTCATCCGCAATCGCAGCTTGGGATGGTAGTTGAACGGCGAACTGTAGTAGTGCTTCAACCCCCGCGCGAGCGCCCAGTCCACGATGTCGCGAAACGTGACGTGATACAAATGGAGGTCCGACGCGAGCGTCTCGTCCACCCCGAGATCGTTATCGTAGATGGCGTCGCCGTGGATCACGCAAAAGGAAAACGCGACCACCTTCGCGCCCTGCCGCCAGATGAAAAAGCGCGTCTGTTCGGGCATCCGCTCCCCGAGCCGCCGGAAGTACTCCTTGCTGAAAACCTCGAAATGCACGTCGCCGCGCCGGGCGACTCGTTCGTACAACGCGTGCAGGACGGTGGCCTCCGCGTCGTTGACCGTTTCCTTGACCTCCAGGGTAACCGGCGCGTCGGCGGTCACAGCCTCGAACTCCTTGAACTTTCGCCGCAGACTCTTCCGGGTTGCTTTGCCGAGCCGGGTCTGGAGGTAGTCCTCGAAGCTGGCGAAATCCAGTTTCAACCCCACGGCGGGCAAGCTCGGGAACCGGGTGTAGCGGCCCGTCGTCACCAAGTCCGCCAACCCGGCGCGGTACTCCATCGGGAAGTCTTTGAAGAGGGTGATAAACACCCGTTCGTGGCGCGCGTACCGGGCGAGCGCGTCGTCGAGGGCATCGCGGATTCCCGGCACCTCCGACAAGGTCGGCACACCGATCTGGGCATCGCCGACGACGCAGCCGACCATCATCAACCGCATCGAAAGCCAGCGGCGCAACGGACCCAGCAGCGCGCGCAGGCCCGCGTTGAGGCTGACCGTTAAATCCTGCGTCACGAAGAACAACGGCTGGATGGCGCGCACCGCTCCCGCGCCACCGCCCGCCGACTCCTCCCTCAGCACGAGGTAACGTTGCGGAAACTCCGCCGCAAACGTTTCCTCCAGCGTGAGATAATAAAGGTAGTCCTTCCAATGCGCCGGAAAACACCGCCGCCAAAGGTCGGGTCCCAACTGGATGATCCGGTCGTAAACCTCGAACACCAATCCGCCGCCGCCATTTTCTCCCCCGCATTTTCCGGCGAACACAGGTTCGCCCGTGGGCAGTGCCCTCGCCTCTTGGCAGGCGACATCCGGCGAAAGGGGGGGAACGGCATCCACTAGCACGACATGGAGAAGGACGGGCTCATAAAAAGCGCAAACCCCGCGGGATCACCACGGGGTTTGCAAACACACGGCAACCTGCCAAACGCCGGGTTTACGCGTTTACCGCGACTTGCCCAACCGATTCGGACTCCGCCTCGACCTGCGCGCCGATGGGACGGCTCTTGCTCGGGAGGTTGGGGTCCAGGAAGCCCAACATGTGCGGCGTGCTGATCACCCGCGTGCCGGCGGCGCGCTGCTGATCCTGAATTTGCTCGAAGAACGCGTGCATCTTCGTCCAGTGGCACTTCGGGCGGAAATGATGCTCGGCATGGTAGCCGTTGTTGAAGAAAATCCAATTGTAAACCTTGCCGTAGGAACTGACGCCCCAGGCGATGGGTTCCTCGGTGTTCCCGCCGAAGTGGCGGTAGTAGCCGTTGAGATAGCTCATGCAATGGCCCAGGTACATGAAGGGCAGGAAGTACACGATAAAACGCCAGTTGAAGAGCGCCAGACCGGCGAGCGTCACCATGAAGGTGGCAAGCTCAATGTTACCCCAGCGCGCCTCGACGGCACCGCGCTTTTTCATCTCGCGGTTGATGGCGGCGGGGTTGTCGCGGAAGAAGCTTAGAAAGGTGTAGCTCCAGACGTTCTCCGCCTCGTCGTCGTGCCCGTGACGATAGATGGAAATCCAGTCAATGGTGTCGCCCTCGTCGCCTTTGCGGTCGCTGTTGCCCTTGTGGTGCTGCATGTGGACCACGTCGTAATAGGTCTGCGAGAAGCAGCAGGTCACGGATTCGAGCACGCTGAAAAGCCGGTTGAGCAGCGGCGAGCGGAAGTAGGGGTTGTGGATGAAATTATGCGAAATGCCGTTGATGTTGGCGTTGATGCAAAAGGCGTAAAGCAAGCCCAGCGGGATCATGACCCACAGCGAGGTGCGGGGAAACAGGACATACAGCGACACGAACAGGCCGAAGTGGGCCAGGGCGGCGACCACGGGGACGATATCCCAACGCGTGTAGGCGAAGAGCCGGGAATCGGTCTTCGGAATGTCAATCTTGATGGGTTCTGCTTTCATTGAGTAGCGATACGCCGGACGGGGCCGGCTGGTTGTTCGGAACAGTTCTTAATGGGAAGAGCGGGTTGCGTCAACGCGGAAATGGGAACCAGAAGGTTCACAGAGGACACGGAGAGGCAGACACAGAGAACACAGAGGAAGAAGGAGGGTTCGGAGGGGAGAAAGACAGCTGGTTATGAGTAGCCGTTCTGGAACCCCCGCCTTTTGCCTTCTCTCCTCTGCGCCTCTGTGTCTGCCTCTCCGTGTCCTCTGTGATACCTTCTGGTTCCCTCTCAGAGGATGTCCGCGTGGTTCTCAAACCGGCGCAGGAACTTGTCGTAACGCGTCGGTTCCAGCACGGGGGCAATGCGCTTGAAAAACGGGTTGATCCAGCCGGACACGTGCCGCACGTATAAGTCCAACGGCGCGAGATCGAAACGCAAGTGCAACTTGGGGTCGTAGTTCAACGGCGTGCTGTAGTACCACGTCAACTTCTGCTCGATGGCCCAGGTGATCAGGTCGCGGATCGTGAGGAAATACAGGTGCAGGTCCAGCGCCACGGCGTAGTCCAGGCCCAGGTAGTTGTCGTACAGCTTGCCCTCGTAAACCATGCACGCGCTGAAGGCCACGGCGCGTCCGCCCTGGCGCCAGATGAAGAAACGGGCGCGCTCGGGCATGGTCCGGCCCAGTTCGCGGAAGTACTCTTTGGTCAGTTCCTCGAAGCGGAAGTTGCTCCGCGCCAGGACCTGTTGATACAACGGGTAAATCTCGTCCACGCAGCCGCTCACGTCGCTGAGCACCTCCATCGTCACGGCCTCGGGGGTGGACGCCGCCGCTTCGCGCAAACGCTGTTTGCGCCGCAGGTTCTTGCGCATGGCTTTGCCCAGGCGCTGCTCCAGGTAATCGTCGAAGCTCTTGAAGGCGTCGAGTCGCAGGATGGTCGCGGGAAAGCTCGGCATCCGCACAAATCCCTGATCTGCGGCGGGCGGATCGATTTGCGCGCGGTACTCGCCCGGGAAATCCTTGAACGTGATGATCGCCGCCTTGCTCGCGCGGCCATAGATCTGGAGTGCTTCCAACAAGGCGGATGTCGCCTGCGCGCGGTCGCCGTGATCCGTGACGGCCAGGTGCCCCTCCCCCGCCGTGCAGCCGACCATCAGCATCTTCATGCTGAGGAAGTTGGGGAACCGCCGGCGCACCATCGCGAAGGGCGCGCGCATGGACTCGCTCATCCCGGCGGTGAGGTCCTGGTCCGTGAAAAAGAACGGCTGGACCGCCCGGATGATTCCCGCCTGATCGCGCAGGATCAGGTAGCGATAGTCGAAGTTCGCCTGTCGGAGCGTCGCCTCGCAAACCTCATAATAACGATGGTCCTTGCAGCAGTTCGCGAACGCGTTCACCCACGCCGGACGATCCAGCAACGCCGCGCGGGTGACAACCTCCACCGGGCCGAAGGCGGTCGTAAATTGATCGTGATCCGCCCGTGTTTCTTCCGCGCCGCCCATAGGGCGGGGAGCGTAGAGGCTGCCGCCGTTTTTTCAAGTACTTTGCGCAAGCCGGTCCAGCCGCACCCCCGGAATGTGCCGGCCACTCACATCTTTAAGATAACGCCCGCCACGCCGTACAAGGCGGCGTAGCCCGTGTCGTTGCTGTACCCGGTGTCGTTCTGAAAATCGCTCATCCCGGCGGCGGCTTCGTCGATCTCCTGTTTATTGGGATGACCGCTCTTCTCTTTCTCCTTGTCGTTGCCCGCCAGCAGGTCGCGCGCGGCTTGGCGGAGATCCTCCAACGTACACGAAAATCCATTTTCGGACGCCAGTCGGACGACGGCGTCGGGCCGCGCCGTTTCGATGATTTTGAGCCACTCGGAGTGGTTGACGGATGCTTCGATGAACTTGGCGGCTTCGGCGGTGGGCATGGTAGCAAGGGTATCGTCACCCGGCGTCACCGCGCGCTTTAGAGAAAGGATCATCTTTCTCTAAATTGATGATTGACGATTTGAGGGCACTTCCCTAAAAGCCCTTTCGTCCTGATTGGCGTTCGTCTGACGCGGGGGTTTTCCGGCTCGCGTCAATCCCCCCGTCCGGCACTCCCCCATGCCACGCATTTTGCCTTTTGCCAACATCACGCCCTCCCGCTTCCAGACGTGGTTTGGCCTGCTCGTCATCGCTTTTCTGGTGGGATCTCCGGCGCTGTTCCCCCTCGCGCGCGTCCAGGCGCAGATCCCCGCCGGGGTCGATCCGAATCTGGTTTTCTACACGCACGGCGATCCCTCGGCGGACGAGCAATACCTCCTGGAGTTGATCAACCGGGCGCGCGCCAACCCGGCGGCCGAGGGCCAGATGCTCGCGGGCATCAGCGACCCGGAGATCCTGCGCTACTACAGCCACTACGCGGTGGACACCAACAAGCTGCGGAGCGACTTCGCGGGCTACCAGGCGCAGCCGCCCCTGGCTCTGAACGCCAAGCTGATGGCCTCCTCGCGCGGGCAGTCCCTCGACCAGGCCGCGCACGGCTTCCAGGGGCACGACGGCAGCAACGGCACCCACTTCGACACGCGTATCACCGACGCGGGCTACGAGTGGAGCGCCATCGGCGAGAATGTTTATTCCTACGTTGAGACCCCCTTCTTTGGCTACGTCGGGATGCTCACGGATTGGGGAGTGTCCAGCCTCGATCATCGCGCGAACATCCTAGACACCGACGCCGGCCACCCGGTTTACAAAGAGATCGGCATCTCGTGCGTCGCCAGTGGCAAACCCGGCGTCGGACCGCTCGTCATCACGCAGGATTTCGCCACGCCACTGGCGCCGGAAAGCTTGTTGGTGGGTGTCGCTTACAACGACACGGACGGCAACGGTTTCTACACCCCGGGCGAAGGGCGCTCCGGGATTGTCGTCACTTCACCCCAGTCCGGTTTTTACACGATCACCGGCGCGAGCGGCGGGTACTCGCTGCCGTTGGACCAGATCAACGGCGGCAGCGCGGTCCAAATCGTTTTTGACGACGGCAAGGGCGGGCGGGTGACACGCCGCATCGCGTGCGGCAACAACGTGGCCGACAACCTCAAAGTGGACTGGATAACGGGGTCGGACACGCCGTCCCCGGGCACGCTCAACCTGCTGCCCGTCAAGAACGCCAGCCGCGCCGCCCTGAAAGCGGGCAAGATCCGGATTGTGCGCGACGGCACCGACCTGAGCCAGCCGCTGACGGTGCATTACCAGGCCTCGGGCAGCGCGGTGGAGGGACAGGATTACACGTCCATGAAAGGCTGGGCCATCATCCCGGCCGGCAGCAGTTCCACGATGCTCAAGATCCATCCGCTCCCGGGTATGAACAACGGCGACGCCCCGGACGTCCCCGCGATGGTAACCATTACCCTGCAAGGGGTCGATCAGGATCCGCTGATCGTGATGCAAAGCGCCCCGCTGAGTCTGACGATCGACTGAGGCACCCCGGCGCGGGCGGCTCGGAGTCTCCTGAAGTGGCTACGGCGAATTCCGCAACCAACGCCGGTGGCAACCGCGGTGTCGCGCCCTCCCGCGACGCGACATACGCGCCGAGTCGGCAGGCCCTTTCCAACACCGCGCGACCGTTCCATCCGCGGGTCAATCCAACCACCAAACCCGCCATGAACGCATCCCCCGCCCCCACCGTGTCCGCCACGGCCACCGCCGGACTTGTCACCGTTAGCAGCTCGCCCCGCTCCCAGAGCGCCGCGCCCGCCGCGCCCAGCGTGACGCAAATTCGCGGCGCCTTGGTCGCTTCCGCCACGACACCGCACGCTTCGCGCAACTGGTCCGTGTCTTCCAAGCCGGCCGCTTTGACGTCAGCCCCGCGCAACCAGGCCGCGAGTTGACCCAGTTCATCCTGGTTGAGTTTGAGCACATCCGCGCGCTCGGCGAGCCGCATGATCCGCGATGGATCGACGTACGGCGGACGCATGTTCACGTCGAAAAACTTTAGCGGTCCATTGAGCGCCAACAAGTTGTCGAGTTGTTCCAAATTGCCGGGCGAGCGCGTCGCCAGTGAACCGAAAATCAACGCGGCGCCTGCCGCCACGAGCGCTCGCGCGTCGGGCGACATGTGGATTTCGTCCCACGCCGCCGGTTGAACGATGTCGTACGTCGCGTTCCCCGCCGGATCCAGGCTGGCGTTGACGCGGCCGGTCTCCAATCCACGGCGCGCGCGCGTCACGAACCGGACATCCACGTTCCTTTCACCGGCGAGTCGCAGCAGTTCGTCGCCGTCCGCGTCACTTCCCACGGACGAGAGCAACGCCGGGTAAACCCCCAGTTGAGCGAGGTGGACGGCCACGTTGAAGGGGGCGCCGCCCGGATGCCGTCCGGTCGGAAGGCAATCCCACAGAATTTCGCCGAAGGCGTGGTACGTGTCGTTCATCTGGAATCGTGGTGATCGCGGCAATGTAATATGCATTTACGCGGACGCGCGTCTGCCGCAAGGTTCCATCTTGGAAGGGCTGGTCCGGCCACTTCATCCTCCGTGATACCTCTATGAACTTTCTTGCCGTCAACGCCGGCAGCGGCAGCGTGAAGATTTCCCTTTACGTCCTGCCTGACTCCGCCGATACGCCCCTTCCCGCCGACGCCCCCGCGCCGCGCTGGACCGGTGAGTTGAACGCGACCAGCCCCGGCCTCGCGGCGGGCAAGCTTCGCGTCAGCTTCCACGCGAACGATGGACGCCCGGATCGCGTGGAGGAATGGTCCGAGGAGTTGCCGCGCCCGCAGCGGATGCGCCAACTCCTGCGCGCCCTCTGGGAAGGCGACTCCGCCGTTCTGAATAATCCGAGCGAAATCGCCGCGGCTGGCCACCGCGTGGTTCACGGGGGTGATCAGTTCGACCGCGCCGTACTGGTGGATGAAACCGTGGAAGCCGCCATTCAGCGTTTCGCGGCTTTTTCCCCTTTGCACAACCAGACGTCCTTGGAGGGAATCAACGTGGTTCGCGAGCTACTTGGTGCCGACGCGCCGCAGTTCGCGGTTTTCGACACCGCTTTCCACCGCACGCTGCCGGAGGAGGCTTTCACGTACGCCGGTCCGCTGGAATGGCGGGATCGTGGCATCCGGCGCTACGGTTTCCACGGGACGAGCTACCGGTACTCCGCCGGACGGGCCGCGCGACTGCTCGGACGCGACGCCGCCGATCCCGAATTGCGTTTGCTCATGCTGCATCTGGGCGGCGGTTGCTCGCTGTGCGCGACGGTTGGCGGGCGCAGTGTGGATACCACGATGGGCTTTACCCCGCTGGATGGCGTGGCGATGTGTACTCGTTCCGGCGCGATCGACCCGGGAATTCTTCTTTTTCTCCTGCGCGAGGGTGGCATGGACGCCGACTCACTCGAAAAACTTCTCAACAAGCAGAGTGGGCTGGCGGGTTTGTCCGGGTTGACCGGCGATACCCGTGTCATTCGCCGGGCGGCAGAAGCTGGCGACGCGCGCGCCCGGCTGGCCCTCGCCGTTTTCAACCATCGACTCGGCGCGGGCGCGGGGGCGATGCTGGCAAGTCTGGGTGGGAAGCGACCGGACGCTTTTGTATTCACCGGCGGCATTGGCGAAGGCGAACCCGTCGTGCGCGCCGCCGTGTGCGCAGCCCTGGGGTTTTGCGGGGTGGAACTCGACGCGGCGAAAAATGCCGCCGTCCAGGGTGAGGCGGAGGTGGCGTCGGCGGCCAGCAGGGTGCGGGTGCTGGTGATCCCCGCCCGGGAGAATTGGCAAATCGCGCGCGAGACGCGGGTGGTGATGTGAGCTTTACAGCCAATTTTAGAACAGTTGGTGGTGTGACCCGGAATGATCCGCAGGGTGGAGCGCCCACTTCTCCCCGCACCCAAGGCGCAGCCTCAGCACCGCCTGCCTTTCGCACCGAAGGTGCAGCCTCACCACAGCCTGGGGCAACGCCCCAGGTACAAGATGGTATTGTGTCCAGCGCTGAAGGCGCGATTCATTCCGAGCGTGCCTTCGAGGACCATCATCCCGTTCCCACGGGTAGCCTTTGAATCGCGCATCCAGCGCTGAAACCGCAAACAACCCATACCTGGAGCGTTGCCCCAGGCTGTGATGAGGCTGCACCTTCGGCGCGGAAAATTAGGTGTGTTTTCACCCGCGGGAACCTCACGCCGTCTCGAGAAACTGCCGCACCTGCTCCTCGTAATCCAGAAAAGGATCGCCCATTTGCAGATGGCTCTGGTTCTCACAGGAAATCGAATCCCAGTTGATCACGTACGATTTCCCGGCTTTCTGAAAATGTTGAACCGCCACCGAGCGACCGTGCGCGCGGGTGTTCGCCGGCGCGGTTCGCAAAGTGTGCGCCAGACGCACGCTGTCGTTAAACTCCCCAATCGCCTTGGTCGGGGTCAGCGCGAAGAACAATCCTTTTTCCGGATTGATGTTGTGGTACTCGAGATCCAGGCTTTGCATCCACGGGTCCTGCCACGAGAGATTTTCCTCTTGTCGGAAGGCATCCAGCAGCCACTTCTTGGAAATCCAATCCACCCCGCCCAGCAAACTCTCCGGTCGGGAGCGGATCGCGTCCAGCGTGAAAGCCCATTGGTCCAGCAGCCAGTCGGTCTCCTGATCGCCGCCACCCAGGTGACGGCGGGAAAGTTCGAGGAATCGATACTGCACATCCAGCGCGTCACATGTGCGTCCGTCTTCCAGACGCACGATCCAACGTAGCGATTGATCGCGTGAAAGTTCGCGCGTCGTCTGGACGGCATCGTGCAAAATCACGTCGTAAGGCAGCAACCCCTCCTCGAGCAGGGTCAGGATGCAGGCGGTGGTCCCGACTTTCAGCGCGGTGGCGAACGGACTCATGTTGGAGTCGCCGATCAGAAGATGAAGCCGACGGTATTTCCGGTAATCGGCCAGCGGTTCATCTCGCGCGTTAATGATCGCCCGGTTGAACTGCACCCACTGGTAGATGTCGTTGACGATATGATCCGCTCGCTGGCTGATCTGGAAATCCACGGTGGCTTCCGATTTCGGCGTCTCGAAGTCGAACGCCAGCGGATTGGCTTGGCCGACGCGTCCCGCGCCCGTGAAAATTTGCCGTGTCGCGAGGAAGGAAAGGAGCGAGCCGAGGCTCTGGGGGGTAAACTGCGCCTCCCGTTTCATGAGATAATTCTCATGGCAACCGAAAGTGGCACCCGTGTAGTGGTCGATGTTGTTCTTGAGAAACGAAACCTGCTCGCTGACGCCGAGTTCGTTCAACGCCATTTGGATCAGGGCATCGCCGGCCAAGTCATAGGCGACGCTGTCCCGCAGGTCGAGACACTCCGGCGAGGAGTACTCCAGATGCCCCATGTCGAGGTAAAGCCGACCGCCATTGAGGAGGAAACCACCATTGCCAGGAGGTTCCTCGTAGTCGCGGTAGTGCTGGTCGATGCTCCCGATGCCCGCTTTTTTGAAGAGGTAGTTTTTGACCCGGGTAGGCCAGGCGTCCCCTCCCCCGCTTGAGCGTTCCTCCGACACCAGACAGCCGTATTCCGTTTCGATCCCGACGATCCTGTTCATAAGGTGGGTAACTTGCCGGGTTGAGAATCGGCCAAAGGCTAGAAATCCACAAGTGGGGAAATACCTCCGCCCACTGCGAAGCAGTTTTGGAGTACACCGCGACACGTCGCCGCTTTGATCCCAGCGACACGTCGCGTCCAAAGCCCTTCGGCGAAGCCGACTCAATCGATGGCCGACTTCGCCGGAGCGTGAACGGCACGATGCTTCGCTGACGGAACCCGGCGGAGCCGTGCGAAAGCGGCGACGTGTCGCCGCACTCCAAAGCCGCTGCGCGGCGGGCGGAGAATTACTCAGATCACCCGGTGCAAAATGCGACCGCAATTGGGGCACTGCACCGTCGCTTGCTCGGTCCTGACGTTCACCGCGGTTTGCGTTGGAACTTTCATGTGGCAGCCGCCGCACACCTCATGCTCCAATGGCACAATCGCAGCGTCACCCTTCTTCAAAAATAACCTCTCGTACAGCGTCAGCGTTTCCTCCGACACTTTGGCAGCTAAGCCGACGCGACCAGCTTCCAGGTCACCAAGCCGGGCGATGGCAGCCGCCGCGCCGGATTCAAGGTTGGCGATCTGGTCGCGAATTGACGCCTCGAACTTCACAAAGGCTTTCTCCGCCTCACCCGCCTTGGCCTGCAGCACCTCGGCCTGTTCCATGAGAACCATCTCGCGATCTTCCAGCCCCCGGATCTCAGCCTCGAAGTGAGCTATTTCATGGTTGAAGGCTTGGAACTCCTCGTTTTTTCGAGTTTGCTGCTGCTGGGTCTTGAACCGCCCGATGGATGTGAGTTTCCCCTGAACCTCCATCTCGAGCTTTCGCCTCTCAACCTCGTTTTCCCGCGCAAGCAGCTTTGCCTGTTCCAAATTCGCGCGGGCCACAAGAAGCTTGTCCTCCAAGGCCTTTTTATCCTTCGGTAGTGACTTGTGTTGGTTCCGCAACGCCTTGATTTTTTGATCGCGGTCCTGAAGGATGAGCAAATTTTCCGATTCGGCGCGCATGGTAAGGGGGATGTTAGAAACTAGGCGCTCTCGGTGCAACAGAAAACGGGAATTTGGGTTTGGTTCCAGCTTGGACCGCCGTCAGTCTCGCGCAGACATCACACCGGTGGCAAGAAAAGGCCGTCCGCGCCCTCCTTTCGTCCATTTAATCCCTTCTGTCCCTTTCCAACCACTGTCGTCAGAAAACAGACTCCGGCACTTGGCCCAACTCCACCAAACCAAAAAAGAACCCCGGCTGGCTTTCGCCGACCGGGGTTCATATTTCTGGCAACTTCCTACTCTCGCACAACCTATAGAGGCACTACCATCGGGGCTGTGGTGTTTCACTTCCGTGTTCGGAATGGGTACGGGTGGGGCCACCACGCTGATATCACCAGAAATAAAGGCTCACCAAAAACATGAGCGTTCCTCTCTGAGGACATCGCCGGTTCCAAACACGGTCGATTCTCTGATATCTACATACAGGTGACGGACAAATACAACTCTCACTACCAAGTTTTAAATTACTTAAATTTACTTCCGGTCCGCCGGCGCCGGGACTTGCGTCCCGACACCGGGCGGATGGGAAAATAAATGATCAAGCCGGACGAGCATTAGTATCGCTAAGCTGAGTACATTGCTGCACTTACACCCGCGACCTATCAACGTGGTGGTCTACCACGGCTCTTCAGGGAGATCTCATCTTGGGATAGGCTTGGCGCTTAGATGCTTTCAGCGCTTATCCTTTCCGAACATAGCTACCCGGCGCTGCTCCTGACGGAACAACCGGAACACCAGAGGTTCGTCAAACCCGGTCCTCTCGTACTAAGGTTTGAACCCCTCAAATCTCCTGCGCCCACAGCGGATAAGGACCGAACTGTCTCGCGACGTTCTGAACCCAGCTCGCGTACCACTTTAATCGGCGAACAGCCGAACCCTTGGGACCTTCTCCAGCCCCAGGATGTGATGAGCCGACATCGAGGTGCCAAACCGCGCCGTCGATATGAACTCTTGGGCGCGATCAGCCTGTTATCCCTAGCGTACCTTTTGTCCTTTGAGCGACGGCAATTCCACATTCGACCGCCGGATCACTTGGACCTACTTTCGTACCTGTTCGACATGTGTGTCTCACAGTTAAGCTGGCTTCTATCCATGTACTCGACACCCGATTACCAACCGGGTTGAGCCAACCTTCGTAATCCTCCGTTACTCTTTAGGAGGATACCGCCCCAGTAAAACTGACCGGCTGCCAGTGTTCCTCAGCCGGATAACGGCTTGAGGTTAGATTCTCCAGTTCCAAAGGGTGGTGTTTCATTGTCGGCTCCGGCGTTCCCAAAAGAACACCATCAAAGCCTACCACTTACGCTAAGCATCGAAATCGAAGAAACAGTGACAGCGTACAGTAAAGGTGCATAGGGTCTTTCCGTCCTGCTGCGGGTAGGCGGCATCTTCACCGCCATTACAACTTCGCTGAGCTCCTCGTTGAGACAGCGGTCAACTCGTTACACGATTCGTGCAGGTCGGAACTTACCCGACAAGGAATTTCGCTACCTTAGGACCGTTATAGTTACGGCCGACATTCACGGGGACTTGGGCTCGAAGCTTCGCCTTGCGGCTAACCACTTACCGTAATCTTACCGCATTGGTCACGTGTCACACCCTATACGTCGTCTTACGACTTAGCAGAGTGCTGTGTTTTTGTTAAACAGTCGGTTGACCCAGTTCACTGCGGCCTGTTTCCAGGCACCCCTTCTTCCGAAGTTACGGGGCTAGATTGCCGAGTTCCTTAACGAGGTTTCACTCACGCGCCTGAGTATACTCTACTCACCCACCTGTGTCGGTTTACGGTACGGGCAGCCGTGGGAACACCCATGAAATTTTCTTGACCCTGACTTTAGTGGATCCACCTTGGCCGTAGCCTCAGCGTCCCCTTGCGGGCTCGGCATTTTCAATCGCCTCGCCACCTCCGTCCTGGTGTCAATCATGGGCTTAACCACAGCCGGTGCAGGAATATTCAACCTGCTGTCCATCGCTTACGCCCTTCGGCCTCAGCTTAGGTCCCGACTAACCCTGGAAGGACGAGCCTTGTCCAGGAAACCTTGGGTTTACGGCGGACTGGAATTCAACCAGTCTTAACGCTACTCATGTCTGCATTCTCTCTTGTGTGGACTCCACGGTTGGTTTCCCTCCCGCTTCAAGGCCCATACAATGCTCCCCTACCATTCCTACCCGGCGAACCGGATAACAATCCAAAGCTTCGGTATACTGCTAATCGCCAATCATTTTCGGCGCGAGATCACTCGATGAGTCAGCTATTACGCACTGTTTAAATGATGGCTGCCTCTAAGCCAACATCCTCACTGTCTAAGTAACCTCACATCCTTTCCACTACGCAGTATTTGGGCACCTTAGCTGTTGGTCTGGCATGTTTGCCTCTCGCCAACGAAGCTTATCCCTCGCTGACTGACTCCCGTGCTGTACCCTGAGGCATTCGGAGTTTGATTGAATTCGATACCCTGGTATGGGCTCTAGTTCATCCAGTGCTCTACCTCCTCAAGTCAACGCACGAGGCTAGCCCTCAAGCTATTTCGGGGAGAACCAGCTATCACCGGGTTTGATTAGTCTTTCGCTCCTACCCACAGCTCATCCGAGAATTTTTCAACATTCACCGGTTCGGTCCTTCAGTCGCGGTTAATCGACTTTCAACCTGGCCATGGGTAGGTCACCTCGGCTTCGGGTCTACTGCCGGCAACTATGAACGCCCTATTCGGACTCGCTTTCGCTTCGCCTCCAGCGCAGAGCGCCTTAGGCTTGCCACAGACAGTAACTCGCAGACTCATTAAGCAAAAGGCAGGCCATCACCCTCGCGGGCTCTGACACCTTGTAAGCACATGATTTCAGGAACTATTTCACTCCGCTCACAGCGGTTCTTTTCACCTTTCCCTCGCGGTACTTGTTCACTATCGGTCGCCAATTAGTATTTAGCCTTACGCCGTGGTCGGCGCGGATTCACGCGAAGCTTCACTTAGATCGCGTTACTCAGGAATTCCCTAGGCGTTCTTCGGTTTTCGGTTACGGGCCTTTCACCCTCTGTGGAACGATTTTCCATTCGCTTCACCTAACGTCCAAACTGCCATGTCGGGCTCCTACAACCCCCATAGCAAGCTATGGGTTTGGGCTCTTCCGCTTTCGCTCGCCGCTACTGACGGAATCGATTCTCTTTCTTTTCCTCCGCTTACTGAGATGTTTCACTTCAGCGGGTCTCGCGAACCCGGGCCTATGTATTCAGCCCGGGACGCGCCGGTGTTAACCGACGCAGGTTACCCCATTCGGAAATCTACGGGTCAAAGCGTATTTGCCGCTATCCGTAGCTTATCGCAGCTTATCACGTCCTTCATCGCCTATTGGCACCAAGGCATCCATCATGTGCTCTTTGTAGCTTGATCAATCTGATGCTCACGTCGCGGGCTTTCACCCGCCGTCTGAAGCAAATTTATAACTGAAACTCTCGTGCCCGGACCGGTCGGACCGCTTGCGCGCCCCAACCCTCCGAGCGTGTCCTTGTTTCAGACTCAGCTCTAAAAGTTGTACTTACTACCCTGTATGTAGATATCAAAGAACCGGCCGCCGGATACCGGCAACCGAGCCACGCGACGACTCGACTTTTAGGGTCAGGCCATCCCGTGAAAACGGGAGTTTAACTTCTCGCACCACTTTTCTTCCTGTCAAGGCCCGTGGGCCTGATAGGACTCGAACCTATGACCCTGCGCTTATCAAGCGCATGCTCTAACCAACTGAGCTACAGGCCCGTTCGGGAAATTTGCGATCGTCCACCTAACGATGACGCGTCTCTACTCAATCGTTTCCAGGCCACTCGGTCTCCGACGAGACCGCTACGGACCACTGGAAACATGGAGGCAAGGGGATTCGAACCCCTGACATCCAGCTTGCAAAGCTGGCGCTCTACCAACTGAGCTATGCCCCCGCATTATTTCGCCGGGGCACGAGTTGCAAAGTGTGCGGAGAAGCAAAAACTGAATTGTGCGTTATTCGATCAAGTCTTCTTCGATTACCTCGGCGCCTTTCGTTGCCAGAGGCATGGTCGGCATCTTCGCGTGTCCCGAAGGACACGCGCTCTTAGCCGTCGACCTGTCTGAGGCGACTTCCTCTTGTTGTTCCCGCTCCGGCCGGAGCCTTGCAGGGCAAAAGAAGGTGACGCTCAACAGATTACTCCTTAGAAAGGAGGTGATCCAGCCGCAGGTTCCCCTACGGCTACCTTGTTACGACTTCATCCCAGTTACTGCTCATAGCGTAGACAGCTGCCTCCTTGCGGTTAGCGCGCCGGCTTCGGCTACAAACAACTTCCATGATGTGACGGGCGGTGTGTACAAGGCCCGGGAACGTATTCACGGCGCCGTAGCTGATGCGCCATTACTAGCGATTCCGGCTTCATGGAGGCGAGTTGCAGCCTCCAATCCGAACTGGGCCCGGTTTTAGTGATTTCCTCCACCTCGCGGTTTCGGTTCCTTCTGTACCGGGCATTGTAGTACGTGTGCAGCCCTGGCCGTAAGGGCCATGCTGACTTGACGTCATCCCCACCTTCCTCCCCGTTTCACAGGGCAGTCTGAACAGAGTGCTCGGCCCGAAGGCCGGTGGCAACAGTTCACAGGGGTTGCGCTCGTTGCGGGACTTAACCCAACATCTCACGACACGAGCTGACGACAGCCATGCAGCACCTGTGCAAATTGTGTATTGCTACACTCGCTGGCTTTCACCAACTTAGAGATGCATGTCAAGGCCAGGTAAGGTTCTTCGCGTTGCATCGAATTAAGCCACATACTCCACCGCTTGTGCGGGCCCCCGTCAATTTCTTTGAGTTTTAATCTTGCGATCGTACTCCCCAGGCGGCACGTTTAACGCGTTAGCTCCGGCACGAAAGGGGTCGAATCCTCTCAAACCAAACGTGCACCGTTTACTGCCAGGACTACCGGGGTATCTAATCCCGTTTGCTCCCCTGGCCTTCGAGCATCAGCGTCAGGAAATGTCCAGAGATCCGCCTTCGCCACTGGTCTTCCTCACGATATCTACGCATTTCACTGCTACACCGTGAATTCCAATCTCCCCTCCATTCCTCTAGCCAAGCAGTATCGAATGCAGTTTTGAGGTTGAGCCCCAAGATTTCACATCCGACTTACCCGACCGCCTACGCTCCCTTTACGCCCAATGAATCCGAACAACGCTTGAGGCCTCTGTATTACCGCGGCTGCTGGCACAGAGTTAGCCGCCTCTTCCTCTTCTGATACTATCAAGGTACCGGTAGTTACTCGGTACCACTTGTTCTCAAATGACAGGAGTTTACGATCCGAAGACCTTCATCCTCCACGCGGCGTCGCTCCTTCAGGGTTTCCCCCATTGAGAAAAATTCTCGACTGCTGCCACCCGTAGGTGTCTGGACCGTGTCTCAGTTCCAGTGTGGCTGGTCGTCCTCTGAGACCAGCTACCCGTCAATGCCTTGGTGAGCCATT
>CAWCJJ010000020.1:0-63201 GCA_963795895.1 uncultured bacterium | reverse complement strand
GATCTCACCGGGCCGGCCTCGGGCGGCACGGTCACCGCCCCCACCGGCGTCACGGGCACCGTCAACGGTCCCCTCGCGGGCGACTGGCGTGTGGAGGTCCTGCGCCTGGGCGACCCGTGCGCCCGGTGGGAGACCATCGGCGTCGGCTCGGGCCAGGTTTCGCCGGGCGGGACCCTCACGGTCTTCGACCCCACTCTCCGTCCCAACGGCCTCTACTCCGTTCGCCTGCGCGAAACCGACCTGATCGGCGGGGCGGTCAACTCCACCCAGGAGGACGTCATCGTGGCCGGCGACATGAAGGTGGGCGAGTTCACCACCACCGCCACCGACCTGTCCGTTAACCTGCCGGGGCTTTCCATCGACATCACCCGCCGCTACCGCAGCCACACCGGCGCCACCAGCGGACCGCCCGCCGCGTGTCCGCAGGACTTCAGCCCCGGCTGGGAACTCGACATCAACGCCGCGCGCCTCTTCAAGAACCACACCCTTGGCGAAAACTGGGTTTATGACATCTTCGCGCCCGACGACTTCCTGACGCCGCCCTCCTACACCCTGGCCGACGACGGCCCGCACCTCGTCGCGGTGGTGTTCCCCAACGGGCAGACCTACCGCTTTCGGCCCGTCCTGACCCTCAAAAACGGCAACACCGCCGGGATCGCCGACCCCTACGGGCACGTCATCGGCCAGGTGTTCGCCCCGCTTTACTACGGCAACACCCTGGGCATCGCCTACCAGCCCCTCCAGGGCAGCGAGGGCTGCGCGCTGGCCTCGCGCGGCTACCGGGCATCGGACCCCGCCTCCGGCGGCTCCACCGTCGCCCCCGCCGACGCCGACCTGTTCCTGGGCGACCCGAGTTCGGGCTCCATCAGCCTGTGCACGCGCGTCAACGACGCCCAGGACGCCCCGGTGGTCGCGGACAGCGCGGGCTTTGACCTGACCCTGCCCGACGGGCGCGTGTTCTCCTTCGGGGAGGACGGCAAGCTCGTCCGCCTCGCCGACCGCAACGGCAACTCCCTGGAGATCCGCGCCGACGGCGTGTACCACAACAGCGGCAAGGCCGTGACCTGGACGCGCGACGCCCGGGGCCGCATCACCGAGGTGCGCGACCTGCGCGGGGGCAAGATCGCCTACGCCTACGACCCGGCCACGGGCGACCTGGCGACGGTGACCGACCGCGCCGGGAGCGTGACCGGCTACGGCTACGAGCCGACGGCCGACGCGGGCGGGCGGCGCAAGCTCGCGCACATCTTCGACACCGGCGGCCTGCCGCTGCTCGGCAACGAGTACGACGCCAACGGGCGCCTGTTCCTGAGCCGCGGGGCCGCCGACAACGCCATCTCGCGCTTCGTCCACAACGCTACCACGCAGCGCGAGACGGTGGTTGATCCCCTGGGCCGCGCCACGACGGTGACCTACGACGACAAAGGCCAGACGCTGGAGGTGGAGAACGCCCTGGGCCAGAAGACGGATTTCGCCTACGACCCGAGTGGTCGCCGCGTCGCGGTGCAGGACGCGCTGGGCCATGTCCAGCGCTTCGCGTACGAGAACAACCAGAAAACCGTGGTCTTCGCCGCCGACGGGCAGGGCGGCGTCAGCCGGCAGGAGGTGTATTCCGACCCGTTGATCACGCGGATCACCGACGCGGAGGGCCACATGTTCAAGTACGGCTACAACGCCGACGGCCATCCGGTCCACTTGGAAGACGCCATTGGTAACGTTGTAAACCTGGGCTACGACGCCAAGGGGAATCTCAACAGCGTCTCGGACCCGCTGGGGCACGTCACTTCGTTTACCTACAACGCCCGCGGACAGTTGCTCTCAAAAACGGACGCCCTCAACCAGACCACGTCCTTTGAGTACGACGCGGACGCGCGTGTGAGCCGGACGACGGACCCGGCGGGTCACGCCATGGCGTTTACCTATGATGGTAACGGCAATGAACTAACTCGCGCCACCTCGCGCACCAACGCCGTTGGCGTGGTTGAGCCACTGGTTTGGAAAAGCGAATACGACGCCAGTGACCGGCTTGTCAAAGCCACGGATCCGCTCGGCCGCTCCCGACGCATTGTCCATGACGACAAAGGTCGAGTGACGCAAACGATCGATGAAGTCGGACGGTCAACCACCCATGCCTTCGACTCGATGGGACAAAGAACCCGCACGGATTACCCGGATGGCACGTTCACGCGGCAAGAATATGACGCCGGCTCGCAACGAATTCGGAGTTACGATCAAGGCAACCAAGCCACGACTTTCCTCTATGATCTTGCCGGGCGGCAGACCCGCGCCACCTACCCGGACGGTACTTTCACAGAGTCGGTGTACGATGACGCGGGCCGGCTTTCAGAGAGCCACGACGCGCTGGGCAAAGTCACCAAGTTTGGCTACGACAAGACTGGTAAAAGCACCTTCGTCGAGGATGCTTTGGGGGAACAGACGTTCTACGACTACGACGCCAACGGCAATCTCGCGACTGTCACGGACGCGCTCAACCGGACGACCAGCCACAGTTACGACGTTCTCAACCGGCGCGTGGGCACCGTCTTCGCGGACAATTCCACCACCTCCACGGCTTACGACGCCATCGGGCGCGCGGTGTTGGAAACCGATCAGATGGGACGCGCAAAAGCGCTTGCTTACGACCCGTTGGGTCGGCTGGCGCAGGTCACCGACGCGATTGGTGGCGCGACTACCTTTGGCTACGACGAGTTGGGCGACCGAACGGCGCAAACCGACGCGCTTGGCCGCACCACCCGCTTCACATATGATCTGTTGGGGCGGCGGTTGAGTCGCGCCTTGCCCGGCGGGCAACAAGAAACCTCGGCTTACGACATTGCGGGTAATCTCGCCAGCCGTGCGGACGCCAACGGGCGGACCACCATCTACACCTATGACGCGTCTGGGCGCCTGCTCACGACCGTGCCGGATCCGTCCTTCGCCGAGCCAACCATTGCCTACAGTTACACGCCCACCGGCCAGCGGGCCACGATGCAGGACACGTTCGGGCTGACGAGTTACACTTACGACAACCGGGACCGCCTCACGGCGAAGGTCCATCCCTTCGGCACCCTGTACTACACATACGACGGTGCCGGCAGAGTAGCCTCGCTGGCCTCTTCCAACGTTAACGGTCCGGCGACGGCCTATTCCTACGACGACCTGGGTCGCCTGGGCGCCGTTGCCGACCGCAACCTTGGCACCACCAGCTACCGCTATGATTCGGTGGGTAACCTGGCCGGCTACACGATGCCCAACGCCGTGTCCCACACCTACGGCTACGATGCCCTGGACCGGCTCACAAGCCTTTCTATCATTGCCAAAAGCGTGAGCGGCGGCGCGCAGCAGGTTGCCTCCTACTCGTACACCCTCAACGCCGGAGGACAGCGCACCGGCGCGTCGGAACTGGGCGGGCGCGGCGCGGGGTACGGCTACGACGCACTGGGCAGAATGGTAAACGAGGCGATTGCCAACGACCCGGCGGGAGTAAACGGCCTTCTGCGGTATGTTTACGACGCGGTGGGCAACCGGTTGTCGCGGAACTCGACGGGCGCGCTGGCGAGCATCCTGCCATCGCAGAGTTTTGGCTACGACGCCGATGATCGCGTGCAGGGCGACAGCTATGACGCCAACGGCAACACGCGCAAGGGAACGGCCTCGGGACGAAACTTGGCGGGAACCATTGACCAGTACAACAGCACGGACCACCTGGTGCGCCGGGACCGGCCGGATGGTAGCTGGACGCGCTTCTTGTACGACGGCGACGGGGTGAAAATGTCGCAGGTGGACAGTGTCGCGGGCACGCGCAACTTTCTGGTCGACGAACTGAGTCCAAGCGGTTTCGCGCAGGTGGTCGAGGAAAGCTCGGGTCCGCTGAACACGGTGTTGCGCACATACTGTTTCGGCCACGCTCTGCTCGCCCAGGATCAGGCCCTGTTGAACCCCGCCACGGGCAGGACCGAGTGGATGGCGAGTTTCTACGGCTATGACGGGCAGGGCAGCGCGCGCCAGCTTTTCGACGGGAACGGTCGGGTGACTGACTCATACACCTACGACGCTTATGGCACCTTGGTCGCAAGGACCGGGGCGGGTACTCCCAATTGCCATCTGTACCAGGGCGAGTGGTTTGAGGAGAAGCTCGGTCTCTACAATCTCCGCGCCCGGCTGATGAATCCCCGGAGCGGTCGGTTCTGGAACGCCGATGCTTACGAAGGTAGAGTCCGTGATCCGGCAAGTTTACATAAGTACAACTATACATATAACGATCCGGCCAACCAGAGCGATCCATCCGGTAACGCTCCGGATCTAGCATCGACAATGCTCGATTCAATTCTTCAGAGCTGGAGTCTTGTCAATTTGGTTGATGATCTTGGTGAATCGAGCCGCCGGGCGGCTAAAGGCGACGCCGCAGGGAGTCTCCTCTTTTTCGATCTTTCGGTCATCGACTTGATGGGAGTAGTCGGCGGAAGTGCCCCTGGTGGTGGAGGGGCGGCTCTGGCAACTGCGGGAACTCGCACAACAATCCTTCTTTCCTCGTTGGCGGCAACCCGGTTACAGCTTGCGGTCGGGCGTTTGAGCATACTCGCGACGCGGGGAGGGGTCATCTCTCTGTTCAACCAAAACACATCGGACATAGAACAGAGTGGACAGAACGGCGATCCTGATGCTAATGCGAGGAGCCAACCTGGAACAGCTACAGGGGGCGAGAATCTGCCTGGCGTTTCGGATCCGTGGCTTCGAGGAAGCGCGGGCAATGCCGGTCGTATGCCGAAGGAAATAGCAGATCAGATGCGCGGTCTGAAGTTTGCAAATTTCGACGCGTTCAGAGCCACTTTCTGGAAATTAGTTGCGGATAACCCTGTGTTGGCGAAACAGTTTACCAAAGCGGACAGAACTTTGATGAAGTCTGGCAAAGCGCCATTTGTTGTGAAGGGGCAAAGAAACGGTCTTGGAAGAGGTAACCTAGTCTACAATTTACATCATCTTAAGGGTATAGCCAATGGTGGTGGCGTGTACGACTTGGACAATATACTTGTAGCCACTCCGCAGTATCATGGAAGATTACATTGAAAATTATATGACCATAAATGAAGAGCAGAAACAGGAGTTAGGCAGCTTAATTGTCCGCTTGGTTTCAGGCGAATGGAACGATGCGGAAGAAATCGAGCTATTCAGAAAGATTGAAGAAATTTCAAAATGTCCACAAGACGAGATTATCGACATATTATTTCTATCGGACGATGACGATCCTGAAAGCGTGATATCGCGAATGTTGAACTACAAACCAAACGTGATCATCACGCCACCACCAAGTTCGCTATAACAACGCGTTGCCCCTGTCAAAGAGATTTGCGAAGGGGTGTGGAGCTATGGGGTCACGTCTGTATTGTTTGACATTGCGCGGGCAGAATATTTATCGCTCTTTATGGACGGTGCGGAGCGCGCATTCCATTTGACAGGCGCGCAAATGCCGGTCCATGGGAAGCATGGCTGCACCAGGTAGTGGCAATGTCAAACAATTATAGATGTGACCCCAACGCCTCATTAAACTTCATAGGCATTAGATGTAATTTACTTGACGAGAGAGATTTATGCCAAATTTGCACTGTTCTGCGCAACCCTTACAAAATGAGTATTTTACGTCGAAAAACGAGCCTGATCGCCGATAATGTTTATTGAAGAGGAAGCGTCCTTTGCATATGCCTATTCATCTGTGTCAAACGGATTTGTAATAGTAGTAACGTCAACTGCGTTGCCCCGCGCGGTCTCCATTTCGCTCTGCCTGTCCGCGCTTCTCCTGGGCGGCGCCCGGCTCTTCGCGCAGCAGGGCGGGGGAGCTTCGCCGCCGACCCTGGCGATCACCCGCCACGCCTTGCAGAACAACGGCCGCATCGAGGGAAGTTGCCAGCAACTCACAGGCGAGGGGGTTAACTTCAACGGCGGCGCGGTGCTCCTGGGCGACTTCCTGGTTCCGGGCACGCCCACGGTCTAGCTCAACGGCACGCCCAACTGCAAGCCGTGGGGTCACATCTGTATTGTTTGACACTGTGACCGCCCCGCCGAATCCTCTTTCCCATGGCCCGACCCTTGCGCGTGGAGTTCGACGGCGCGCTCTACCACCTCACCGCGCGCGGCAACCGGCGCGCCGCCATCTTCGAGGACGACGCGGACCGCGCCCGCTTCCTGGAGCTGCTCGCGCGCTCCCTGGCGCGCTTCGAGGATGTACTGCACGCTTTTGTGCTTATGGACAACCACTTCCACCTGCTGGCCCAAACCCGCCGCGCCAACCTCAGCTGCTGGCCGCCTACACGGCGGGCTTCCAGCACCGGCACCGGCGCGTGGTCCATGGCCACCTTTTCCAGGGTCGCCACAAGAGGGAAAGGCGTAGGGGGCACATCTATATTGTTTGACATTGCGAGCGAATGATCTTTATCGCTTTACAAATTGGGCGTCGCGAGCCTTCCATTTGACAGACGCCCAAATGGTGAACCATCGGAAGCATGGCTGCGGCAGGGTAGTGGCAATGTCAGACAATACAGATGTGGCCCCTATACTCCCTACAGAAGAATGGCTTCAATCATAATGGATTGCAACACACCTTATAGTAATGTTCGTTTATACAAGAATAATCCCGCATTAAAACCCTTATTCAACCAAATAATGAGAGAGCAGGGTATGGATGGCGAAGTCGTGATCCGCCCTTGACATACGATATGAATATACTCATTTTGATACTAGGTATTGACCCTTGCAAATATTTCTGCACGTCTGTTACGGCGAGGCTTCCCGGTGGAGGGCCTGCGAAGACTTTCGCAACGCTCTATAGTAGCGAGAAATTTGATCCGCTTCTTGTCCGTGATGCACTCAGATCGATTTCCGGCGTATCAAACTTGAGAGAAGGCCAGTTTATTGGATCTATAATGGAAGCAAATCACACGTATGGAGACGATCACACAATCATTCGGCTCAGTGATGACTTGGACGACGTAACGATTCATGGCGCAGGGGTGGCAAGCTTAGCTCTTGCCATCAATCTTCAAAAATCCTATCCGGAAAAGTTACGGATAATAGATTTAGATTATTCGTTTGATTTTGATCTCTTGGGTGTCGACAGCCTTGAAGACATTCGATTACGAATGAAATCGTAATTTTTCCCGCTGGGGAACAGAGAGTCGCATTTGTGGCACCAAAGGTATTCGGGTCACATATGAAGGGCATTATCGAGGTGACCCCTGCCGCTTCCTAGTCCCTGATGACAGCAATTTCAAAGAGCCACGGGGTCACATCTGTATTGTTTGACATTACACACGCAAATGAGGCCGCACGGGTTTGGCCAACCACTTTTGGCGGGCGGCCAAGCCTGAATGACCATCCTCCTGCTCGGAGATTTAGCCACCTCCCGCAGCTTCATCCCGATCGTGCGCGCTGCGGAGCAACAAACCCGCGAGCAAAGCGCGCACGTTGGACGCCGGTGGGGCGGATGCCACGTCGGAAATACGGATCTCCGGCTCTGGCCAACGCAGGATTTCGACCACGGCGTCGTCGCCGGAGTGCGTCGCCACCTGCGCGCTCACCAGCTTGCCCTTCATGAAACACAGTTCGCCCTCGCGGTTCCCGGAGGCTCGCACCCGCACCAGACTGGTTTTGCCGTCGATCTCCATCAACTGGAGAAAACTTGGCAGGCTGAATCCCTGGATCCGGTTTTCCGCCGGGACCTTGGCGTCCAGTAGAAAACGTTCGGCTGTGACCAGCAGGACTTGCAAATCGAAAGGCTTGTGGAAGTACATTCGCGCGCCCAGGCTGCGGACCATTGGTTCCAGCCCGGCCGCGACGCTGCCGGTGATCACAATGGTGGGGGTTTGAATGCGACGCGCGCGCAAGTGTTCGAGCAAGGTCAACCCGTCGCCTTTGGGCATGCAGAGATCGGTGATGAGCAGATCAAAAGTTTGTTCGTCCAGCAATTCGATCGAACGGGTGCCGCCGTCCACCGCGTGAACCACGCAGTCCGCGTTGAAGAGGCGCAACGCGTCGGCGATTATCTCGCGCAACAATTCGTCGTCTTCCACCAGCAGGATGGATTTCATAGGAGTCGGACGTCGGAAAAAAGCCCTCGCTTCAGCCGCCTACCTTACGGCGGCTTGAACCGGCGGTTGGTACGGTTTGCCCAGCACCTCCTCCACCGCCGCGAGCAAGCTGGTGGCGAGCGCGTGGTTCTGAATGACAAAGTCCGCGCTCACCAGGTTGAGCGAGCGGATGCCGGATTGAACCAGCAACTCGTTGGGCACCTTCAGAAACACGCGGTACGCCGCCAGTTGCCCCACCGTGCCGCCACCGGCCTGACTGATGATAAAATCGAGCAGCGGCTTGAGCCGGAACTCCGGCGTGGCTGCGGCGGGCGCGACTGCTTCCACCACCCGCGCCGGCGCGGTCCGCACCATGGGACCAGGGACCGGCGCTAACGCCGAACGGCTGGCGGCGGCGCGCGCGGCCAGGCCGGGTTCACCCCGGCGCAGGGAAGCCGAGAGTCGCGCGCCGTTGCTCCCCGGGGCCGGCGGCGCGGACGCCACGGGCGGCGGGGCGGGATGGTCGCCCGCGAACCGCTCGTAAAAATCCTCCAGGCTGATCTCGACCACGCGGATCAAATCCAGTTCGCGCAGCCGTTCGACGGTGGCGGTGGTCCATTCGACAGCCAGTTTGCGCGCCTCGCCGATCTCCTGCACGGTGCGGCGTCCGTCGAGCCAAAGGTAGAACTCCCACTCGTAGGGCCGGAGCCGGAACTGCTCCTCGTGGCCCGTGTAAACGGGGTTGCGCTCGAAAACTTCGCGTGGGTTCATGGCGTTCGGCAAGGGAAACAGGAGAGCCGGGGCTGGGTTGGCGTTCATGGGTTCAAACCAAAGTCTCGCTGACAGGAGATTCTTCGACGTCGCCTTCGATCGCAATGACGAGAAAAGCCTCCTCGTCATGCCAGCCGATGGGCAGGACAAAGCGGGTGGGCGCCAGCGTCACATCGGCGGGCTCGTCGCCGGCGAGCGAGCGCGGCACCGAAATGCCCAGGCGCGGACCGAACTGCTCGCGGGCGTTGGACGAGATGATGGACGTGATCTCGCCCACCGCGTCGCGCAAGGTTTCGTCGGAGGTTTCCTGCTCGCCCATCGCCCGGGTAAGGGTGATCACCATCGCGCGGGGCATGGTCAGGTACACGTTGCCACGGTGGCGGCCCGTGATTTCGATGAGTCCCGTGTAGTCGAGGAACACCGGATCCGAGAACTCGATGGAAGGGTCCTTCAACACGAGCTGGTTGGGGGCGACCTTGTCGAAAAAACGCGAGTTCGCGTCCACGAAATAGTGGAGTTCGGCTTCGGACAGCGCGCCGGGGTCGGGTGAGGCGGGGTGGTTCATAACACGTCGAGGGCGGGGGCGTCTTGCAGGCAGATGGCCAACAGCGATTTGTAGTCGCGCCAGTAGATGGGGATCAGGAACCGCGGCACGCCTTCGGGGAAACGGATTTCCCGGGGCTGGCCGATGAAGATGACCGGCACGGAGATCATGAAGGAGGCGCCGAGTTCCTCGCACGCGTTGCCGGAGATGATGTTGGCGATCTCGCCGGTGAGATCCGCGCAAAGACCATCGGAGGTGTCCGTTTCGCCCAGGTCGGTCGCGACCCGCCGGATCATCTCGCGCGGGACGGTGTAATAGACGCACCCGCGGCGCGGACCGGAGATGCCGATGGTGGCGGAAAAGTCCTGGGTGATGACCTCCCGGTCCTGCAGGTAAGGCAGCCCGACCTCGGCCTTGACGGGCAACTGGTCGAAATAGCGCGCCGCGCCGCGGATGAATACCTGGATATCGGTTTCTTTCATGGGGTGGGGGGTCGGTCGGGTTGTGGGTTGTGGGTGGGTGTGGCGGAGGGGATGTGGAAGAAGGGCTGTGAAAGGGATGTGGTTGGTGGGAGGAATCGGCACTCGGTCTTTTCACAACCGCCAACCCACCACGCCATGCCGTAAAACCTTCTCCCCATTGCTTAGCCTTCCAAAACGTCGCCCATGGCCTCCTGGAGTTCCTCCTGCGAGAAGGGTTTGAGCAGGAAGCCCAGGGCACCGCGTTTCACGGCTTCGACGGCGGTGGAAACGTCGGCCAGCGCGGAGATCACCAGGATCCGCGCGCCCGGATCCAGTTTGAGCAGGGCGTCCACGCAGGACAAGCCGTCCATGTGCGGCATGGTGATGTCCATCGTCACGACCTGGGGCTGGACCCGCCGGTACTGGTCAATGGCCTCGCGACCGTTGCCGGCGGTGTGGATTTCGGCGAAAGCGTGGGCGCCGAGACCGCGCTCGATGCTGCGCCGCATGAAGTTGGAATCGTCAACGATGAGGAGTTTCTGGCTCATTGGCGGGCGAATGACCAAAGTAACAGGGTACCGATGTCGGGTTGCCGGTCGGGGCTAAACCATGGGGGGCGCGGTGAGGTTGAGGCTGGTAACCGCCGGCTCTCCCGAAGGTTCAAAGCGGGGTAGGAGGAAGATGAACTCGCAGAATTGTCCCCGGACGGATTCGATCAGAATCTCGCCGCCCAATTCGTTGACGATGCGCTCTTTCACCAGGTCCAGGCCAACGCCGCGGCCCGCGTCGCCCGTAACTTCCTCGGCGGTGGAGAAACCGCTCTCGAAAATCAGGAGCGTGGACTCGGCGTCGCTCAGGGCGGCGGCGTCCCGCGCGGAAATCAGGCCGCGCTCGACGGCGCGCCGGCGAATCCGGGCGGGATCCAGTCCCCGGCCGTCGTCGCGAAACACGAAGCCGGAGGTGGCGTCCCCCGGATGGCAATCGGCGGGTCCGATGTAGAGGGTCGCGCGCGGGGTCTTTCCTTGCGCCTCGCGCTCGGCGGACGGTTCGACCCCGTGGACCAGCGCGTTGCGCGTGAGTTGAATGAGGACGTCCCGCATGAGTCCGTGAAAAGCCACCGGGGCATCGCGCCGTTCAACTCGCTCGTCCGCACGTCCACTTCTTTCCCGAGTCGGGCGCCCAGCGTGCCGGCCAGTGACCGGACCCCGCGAAGAGGTCGTCCTCGGCGGCGGGTCCCGCCGGGGTCGGCGCGGGAACGGGCGCGTTCGTCCCGGCTTCCCGGGACTTTTCTTCCGGCGCGTCGGCGGGAGCGGCGGCGGCGAGACCGTGCCGCAGCCCGACGAGCTTGTCCGCGAGGTCCCGCACCTCGGCCAGATCGTTGCGCAAATCGGCTTGGTGGATCGCGATGCTCAGGAAATCGTCGCCGGCCAAACGGGGCCGGTTTTTCAGATCGGTGATGGTGTCCTCAAAGGTGTGCGCCGCTTTGCTGAACTGATCCAACTTTAGGAAATCGGCGTTGCCCTTGATGTTGTGAACCGAGCGGAACACCTGGTCCAGCCGACCGCGCAGGGCGGCGGTCTGGCGGCTGCCACCGGCCGCGGCGATGAAGTCCTCGGCTTTGAGGGTCTGGTTGATCTGGTGCAACTCACCCTCCACCAGGGCTATAAATTCTTTCAAGGGGCCGGCCCCGACGTGCAGGATGCCGAGCAGCAGACTCGAACTGGTGCTCCTTCCGCTGCTCGATTTGTTTCAAGCGTTCCTCCAACTCGACCTGTTGGGTGATGTCGCGCACGGCGACGAACACCCGGGCGATTTCCTCGCCCTCGGCGGCGCGGATGCGACGGAAGGTAAACTCCAGGTGCTTGGTGATAAACCCGCCCTCGGGCCGGTTGAAATTTAACTCCACGCGGGCGAGCGGGTTGATTTTGTTGAGCAACTTCTCCTTCTTCGACGGATCGAAAAGCATGTCGAAGTAATCCCGGGTCGTGAGGTACAGTTTCTCGCTCATGATCCGCTGGAGCAGGTGCAGGAAGTTGTACCCCGCGAGTTGGTCGGTGCGGAAAATCTCCGTTAGCTCGGCCGAATGCTGCTCGCCGATGGTGCCGTCGCGCGAGGCGAGCAACATGCCCTGCCGGACGGTGGAAAGGATGAGGTCGGCTTCCTGTTTCGCCTCGGCGAGCTGGTAGGTGGTGGCGGCGAGCGCGTCGTTGCTTTCGAGCAGGCCCCGGTTGGCCGCCTCAATCTCCGCGTCGCTGCGGCGGAGTTTTCCGAAGAAGTGGAAGATCGTCAGGGCGAAGTTCAGCAGTACCAGCACCATGGCGACCGCCTGGACGGCGCGCAGGAAAAAAGCGAGGGCGTCGTCGTTGTTGACGAGTTCGGTCGTGAGAAGGTTCGCCAGGGAAAGCATCTCCAGGTTGTGCGCCGACATGTAGGTTACGGCGGGCGCCAGGACGTCGGGGTCCAACCGCTCGCGGGCGGCGAGCACCGGTTGCAGGAGGTCCTTGAACGGTCCCCAAACCGCCTGGGACTTGCGGACGCAATCCTGGCCGGCGGCGGATTCAACCGCGGGCACGAACACGGGTTTGCCGTCGCCGCCGGTGACCGTCCCGCTCTGGGCCTGGGCGAGCAGGGTGGTGTCGAACAGGTCGTGGGTGAGTTGGAGTTCCTTGCGGGCGGGTTCGATGGATTGACCGGCGCGGGCGGCGTTGTCGAGTTGGAGCAACGCCTTGGACATCCGTTGGGAAAGCATCCGCTGGCGCGCCGCGAGGTTGATGCTGACAGCGTCCGCCGCGAGTCGGTAGGAGGTGGCGTAGTTCAGCCCCAGCACGCCAAGGTCCAACAGGACGAACAGAACGACGGAGATGATGACGCCCGTGTATTTGGACCCGGCGCGGCGCGGCGCGGGGGAGGGAGCGGGAGTGGGATTGGACGGCGTCTCCGCGGGGAGAACGGTGTCGGCGGCGGTGTAGTTGGACATCGTTAGGAAGAGGTGACCGCGAACAAAAGGTGTCGAGGGTTTCCGAACGTCATGGGTGACGTGATGTCCGGTAGCCACGGGGGGTTAAGCAAATTGGATGCCTGCAACATGGGGGAAAAGGAGGATTTCTGACAAAATGCCATGTCCCCGTGGAGGCTCAGACCCGAACTGCGCGACGGGAGGTTAACTGGTGCAAAGTCACTGTCACAATCCTGAGAAAACGGACTAGTTCACCTCACAACCTTGAGAGGCGGTTTTTCAGGGAATGCGCCAGCATGCTCTATCGGAACCTGAGCGTAGTCTCGCTATCGCCTGGTGATCCCGCGGCATTTTTCCGATTGTGAACCGTCAACTTTCGATCAAGACCTCTTGGATTTGGTGTGCGTAGTCAAAGCTCCAAATAGCGCTGTGGAGGGAAGATTGGTACCACCTGATATCCGTAAGGTCTCAACAGCATGCAAAGCCTGTACGACGTGTCATTTTCCGAACTGCTCGCGAGAAACCTCACCGCGCCAGCAGCGCCCGCTCGATCTCTTCGTCCGCGCCGCCGCGCGCGTTGAGCGCGACCAGGTTTCCGCGCCGGTCCAGCACAAAGACCGTTGGCAGCGCGTTGATCCCCAGGGATTGCACCAGTTCGCCCCTTCCAGCCCCGGCCGTCGCAATGCACGGGCCAGCGAAGATCGGCCGCCTTGATCGTCGCGGCCAGCGCGGCGCGGTCCTCGTCCAGGCTCACGGTCAGGAAATCCACGGGCTTGCCGGCGAACCGGTGCGCGGTTTGCAGCAGCGCGGCGAGTTCGCGCAAGGCCGGCCCCGACCAGGACGCCCAGAACACCAGGACCACGACGCGGCCGTGGTGGCTTGCCAGATCGATCTGGCGGCGCCGCCCTGCCACGGCTGCAGACGCAGGTCCGAGCGGTTTGCCGAGCAAGTCGAGGCGCTTGAGGTCGTCGGCGATCCGCAGGCGCAACGCCTCGTCAGTGGTCACTGGCGCGCGCCTCGTCCAGCAGCCGCCGTTTCTCGGCCGGGTTCGGCGTCGTAGAGCGTGGCCACTTCCGCCAACAGGCCGGCGGTGCGGCGGTCGCCGGGGAAAGCGATTGTCGAAACGACGGATGCTGTCCGCATCAGGTTCTCGCGCGCGGCGCGGTCCGCGTGCCCGGCCATGTCCTCCATCGTTCTGCGAAATCTGCGCGAAACGCGACGTCCGCTTTGACGGGTGCCGGGGTGGCCGGATCGTCCTCCAGATCGGACGAGGAGTTTTCTGGCTTCGTCCCGCAGCGCGGGGTTTCGCCAAGATTTTGACTTTGCCGCGCAACACGCCGCTCAACCGGATTTGCGCGCTGTAACGGCGTCCGTCCGCCGGAAAACGCGCCGCGAAATCGCGCAGGGCCGCTTCCTGTTTATCCAGGTGTTCGCGCGCGGCCGCCATCGCTTCCGCCGGTTGTGGAAGCGCGTGCCCGGGACCGCCGGCTTGCTCAAGAATGTTTGCCAAAGCCTGGTCCGCGTCGTGGCGACGTTCCGTTGCGCGCGGCCGCGTCGCCACGGCTATCGGCCAGATGAAAGCCACACAGAGTAGGACCGCGCAGAGGCCGACGCCCCCTGCAAAACGCAAACCGCCGCCAAGTGAGGCGGCGGACAGCCTGTGCGCTGGGCACCGAGGCATAATTTTACCCAACACAGTGGACGGCTCGGGATGGTAAACCGGATGCGCGTCCGCCTTGCGCTCCTCGACCACCACGTGGCGCGGCGGGCTCCATCAACTGGGAGCGGCCTTTTGCTGCTGCACGGCGCGCAACGCTTCCTGCGCCTCCTGCAACTGGCGGCGCAACTCCTGTTCACTTGCGGAAATCGTCACGGGCGCGCTGTAAGGCTGCCGGTTTTGCGCCTCGCGCGGAGTGACGGCCGCCGGGTTGCTCTGGTGCAGTTCGTGCTCGAAATCCTCGCGCGCCTTGCGGAACTCGTTCAGGCTTTGGCCCAGGCCGCGGGCAAGTTCGGGCAACTTCTTCGCCCCGAAAAGCAGCAGCACGATCAGGCCGACGATCAGCATGTCCGGCCCGAAAAGATTACCGATGAGTCGCGAGGGTGATTCATCATGATCAGATTAAATAGGACCGAAGCGGCGGAGTTGCAAAGTAAATGATCGGCCGTCGCCAACGAGCGACAAGTTCGTGACGTGGACAACCTTCTATTCGCGCG
This sequence comes from uncultured bacterium, assembly GCA_963795895.1. Classification (GTDB taxonomy): domain Bacteria; phylum Verrucomicrobiota; class Verrucomicrobiia; order Chthoniobacterales; family SZAS-18; genus CAWCJJ01. The sequence continues at coordinate 48,195 of CAWCJJ010000020.1, read as the reverse complement.
CCGGCCCGTCTCATGGATTGGCCGGCAGCAACGCCGGATCGAGGCAACCCCCAGGCGGACCACTTCTTCTGGTATTCCGCCCGCGGCAGCAGCGCGTATCGCGGATGCGCGTCCGCACGCAGCCAGCGGATCAGGCTGACGAGGTTTTCCTGCGGCCATGGTCGTGCAGCCGCTCGTGGGCCGCGTGACACCGCGCCGGATGTGGAAAAAGATCGCGCTGCCCGCGCCCGGGCTCGATCGGGTCGGAGTTGTGCCGGATTTCCACCAGCCAGCGGTAGGCGAAATCGCCGTGGCGCATCTTCATCTTGTCGAACCACGCGGGCGGATGCTGCGGGTCGGGGATCGTGACGTGCTGGTTGTAATCGGGCAGCGCCGGGATCATCCACCCAGGCGTCGGCGTCGTTGACCTGGTGGAAAGGGTAATCCGAGCCGGGCGGCAGGGCGGCGTCGTAGGTGTAGATCGTGCCGAGGTTGAAGACGCCCGCCGGGGCGCGGCCGTCGTGTTCCTGTTTGTGGAGGCCCGGTTCGCGCGTCGCCGTGGATGCCGCGTCCCCAGGCCAGGCCGTTTTTGCCGAAGATCACCGGGAACGGACCCAGCGCCGGCTTCCAGGCGCCGCCGCGCGTCGCGCTCAAACGCCCGCGATGGTGCCCTGCTTGGAATTCCAAGTCGGGGCGAGGCCGACGATGATCTGCTGGCGTTCCGGTTCCGCGGCCCGGCAGAAGGGGTGCTTGAGCAGAACTGACCGCCAGACGGCCAGCGGCCAGCAACATGCGGCGGCGAGGGAGAGCAACGAGCGCTCATCGTCGCAGCCTCCGGGGGCAGCTGCGCGGCGAATCGGCCCAGAGCCGCGCGACATCCGGCGCGACGCGTCGATGGTGTCGCGCAGTCATCCAGCGACGGGTTCCATACTGCGTGCGACGACGGACATTCGGGAAGCGTGCACCCAAGAGCGGCAGCCGCCGTAGCCGGGCTTGTCGGGAAAGGTCCACGCGGGTCCAGGCGGTACACGCGGCCGAAGGCGCATTGCAGCCCGGGCTGATCGTCGTAGTCGAAGCGTTCGCGCGCGACTTCCTCCCGGTAAATATGGAAAGGCTCCAGTCGCGCGAGTGTTTCCCACTCGTCGAGCCACAGCGCCCATTCCAGGCGGAAAAAGTACCGGATTTCCATGGTGCCGTCGGGCGGCGCGGGCGGGACGTTCAGACCCGGCAACTCGCCGGGCCGCACCTTTTCCATCTGCTGGTGGTACTGCGTGGGAAACAGGAAAAACTCCTCGTGCTTGAAGCGGAACCCGTCGCGGCCTTCGGCGATGCCGCCTTTGCGCAAAATCAGGCTCTGGCGGCCGTGCGCCGAGCGCGGCGCAGACCACGGCCCAATCCTTGAAGCCGTGCGGCGTGGCCGCGGCGCGGGCGCAGTCGTCGATCGGCGGATCAAGGTCGGGGCGGAACTCATCGCCGGATCTGATAGCCGCAAATACGCCGCGCTGGCAAAGCGCGACCGCGCCGGCCGTGTGGCGAATTCGTTGCCTGCCGATTCCGACATTGGCGGTTGCCAATCCGCGCGCCGACCCATAACCTTGCGGACCTGTGCCGTATCTCTTCGATCTGCATTGCCATTCGTTTTTCAGCGCCGACGGGGTGTCCACGCCCGAGGCGCTGATCGCCGCCGCCCGCAAACGCGGCCTGCACGGCTTCGCCATGACCGACCACAACACCTGCGAGGCGGTCGATTACATGCTCGAACGCGGCCTGATGCGCGCCGACGGGCATCCGGTGGACGGGTTTCTCGTGATCCCGGGCGTGGAGGTGACCACCAACGAGGGGCATCTTCTTTGCCTGGGCGCGACGCTGCCGAATCTCAAGGGCCGCCCGGCCGCCGAGGTGTGCGAACGCATCCACGAGGCCGGAGGCCTGGCGGTGCCGCCGCATCCTTACGACATTTTCCGGGCGGGCATCCGCCGCGCGGTGTTGGACACGTTGAAGATCGATGCGGTCGAGGCGTTCAACGCCGCGACGACGCTGCACCGCTACAATAAAAAAGCGTTCAAGTACGCGCAGGAGCGCGGGTTGCCGATGACGGCCTCGAGCGACGCGCACCACGAGGACGCCGTCGGCGCGGCCTACACGGTGCTGGCGACGGATGATTTCACGGTGCAGGCGTGTTCAAGCAGATCGTGCGCACCAACGAGTTGAACCAGACGTATCTCAAGGCGAAGGACAAGTTCCGCAAGACCTGGAACAACTGGCTGCGCTTGAAGCGCAACAAGCGTCCGAAGGCGGGACCGTCGGTGAAGTAGGGGCGGTTGGTACCACTCTCCCGCCAACCGTTTCCAGCCCCGGCAGGGCGCAAGAGCCATAGCCCATAGCGCAAGCTATGGGGAATTTATAGCATAGGATCATCAGCCCCGGCAGGGGCGTAAGAAAACCGGCGGCCATTTAGATTTGGTCACGGTGGTTCTCTTCCGCCCTTGCCAGGGCTGGGAACCGACCCCACCGAACACCCATAGCTTGCGCTAGGGCTATTGTTCTTACACCCCTGCCGGGGTTGCGAGACTGTAGTTATAGCAAAGCCGTCCTACGCAAGAAACTACTGGCCAGTACTACGCGGACAAACGAACCGCCCGCTTCTTGTCCAGCTTCAAAACACCGCCTGCTTCGCCGTAACTCAGCACCGCCTTCACGTCGGTCGACCTTCTCGCCCTGCCACTGGATGCTGCCGCCTTCCACCAGGCGGCGCGCCTCGCCGCGCGATTTCTCCAACTCGAAAGCCTGCCGGTAGGCCAGGATCACCACCGTGACGATGTCCGCCCGGGATCGGTGATTGTCACCATCGGCAGGTCGGCTTTCTCCAGATCGCGCTGGCTGAAACGCTGCTCGAAATCCGCCCGCGCGGCCGCGCCGTCCGCTTCCGAGTGGATACCGCGCCACGATGCGTTGCGCCAGGTTCTTCTTCGCCTCCATCGGGTGCGCCGACGCCGGGAACTCCTCCCCAAGCAGCATCGGGTACCAACGTTGCCATCAACGGGTCCGAAACGCTCATCACTTTGCCGAACATCTCCGTCGGAGCGTCCGGTCACGCCGATGTAGTTGCCCAGGCTCTTGCTCATCTTGTGGACGCCGTCCAACCCTTCGAGCACGGGCAGAAGCATGGCGACTTGCGGCGGCAGTCCCTCCTCCTTTTGCAAGTCGCGTCCGACCAGGATGTTGAAAAGCTGGTCGGTCGCGCCGAGTTCCACGTCGGCCTGCACCATGACGGAGTCCCAGCCCTGCAACAGCGGGTATTGCAGTTCGTGGAGGCTCACCGCCGCGCCGCTTTCCATGCGCGCGCGGAAATCCTCGCGCTGGAGCATCTGCTGGAGGGTGACGCGGCTGTTGAGCCGCAGCACCTGCTCGTAGTGCATCAACTCGAACCATTCGCCGTTAAAAACGATCTGGGTCTTGGCCGGGTCGAGCACTTTGAACGCCTGTCGGCGGTAGGATTCCGCGTTGGCCATGACCACGTCGTGGGTCAGTTGCGGACGGGTGGCCGACCGGCCGCTGGGGTCGCCGATCATGGCGGTGAAATCGCCGATGATGAGGATGCCCTGGTGGCCAAGGTCCTGGAACTGGCGGAGCTTGCGGAGCACGACAGTGTGCCCGAGGTGGATATCCGGCGCGGTCGGGTCCACGCCGAGCTTGATGCGCAACGGACGCTTGAGGCGCAGTTTCTCCAGGAGTTCCGCCTCGCTGGTGATCTGGACGGTGCCAAAACGCAGGGCGGCGAGGGTTTCCTCGGGGGTCATGGGTGCCGGGACGGCGGCGGGGACGGGTTGGCTGGGGCGGCTCATCGCGGCGGCTGGATTCTGAAGGGAAGGGGCTAGCTGTACTTGTTCTTGTTCAACAGTTCGCGCACCTCTTCAATGGAGAGTTTTTTGCGTTTGAGCATCTCGTCGTAGGTATCCTGGCGTTTGCCGCGCACGCTGAATGAGTTGCCCGTGCCGAAGGAGCGCACCGCGAGGGTTTTGCTGGCGTCCCGGGCGTCGCGCACATCGACGCTTTTGGTATCGAACAATTTGTTGGTCTGGCCGAAATCCTTCTTCCCGGGCGAGTTGTCGCGGAAGCCGAAATCTTTCGAGCGGTAGGTGGAACTGACGAAGGAGTTGGTGCGGAATTTTCCGTCGTCCGCGATGCTGGCGGATTTGCCGTAGGCGAAGGGTTTGACGTAAGCCTCCTTGTTTTTGTAGGCGCTGGTTTTGCCGAAAAGTTTGTTGGTGAGGGGGAAGGCGAGGGTGCGGTCGGGATGGTCGATGCGGTTTAACAGGCCGCTCTCCTGCGCCTGGGCCTGGGCGCGGTGGGTTGATGCGAGCGCGACGGAACAGAAAGCGAGAAGAGCCAGCAACGCGCGGATGGCACGCGGACGCGGATGTTTGGCCGGAACGAGGGGGTGGAGGGACATGGGTGTGGCAGACTCGCAAAAGTGGTCCCCATGTGTAAAGGGATTTCTCGGGTTCGATCGTTGCGGGCGGGTCCAAAGCGTTTTACAATGAGCCAATATTTATGATCTTGACCATCAAAGACTTGGAAGAATCCGTGGGCCAGAGTCTTCGGGATCAGGCGGCCGACAAGGGGCATTCCATTGAGGTTGAAGCGAAGAATATCCTGAAAAACGCGCTTGCCTCAACCCTCGATAAGTTTTCCGCCGGCAATCTCACGGCGGAGAGTCAGCAAAAAAGTGTCTGTGGCTCGGTGCGAGGAATTTGGAAGGGACGCGTGACAACAGCCAAGATTATGGAACTTACGCGTGGGGAGTAGTCAGGGTGCCTGTTCTTGTCGATAGCAATGTGCTTCTTGATATCGTTTGTGACGATCCGGTGTGGGCGGATTGTCCGTCGCGAAGGTTACGGAGAATCAGCATCACGGATTGTGGGTTAACCCGGTGATCTACGCGGAGTTATGTGTGGGAGCCGAATCGTCCAGTGAAGTGGATGGGGTGCTCATCCAACTTAATTTGCGATACCACGAATTCTCTAGTGAGGCGCTGTACTTGGCGGCTAAAGCTTTTCTGCGCTACCGCCGTTCTGGTGGTAGCAAGACCTCTCCTCTGCCTGATTTTTTCATTGGAGCACAGGCTCAGACTTTGGGGCTCACCCTACTTACAAGGGATGCGAATCGTTTCAGAACTTACTTCCCCCAGGTGACCCTAATCTGTCCTTGAACAATCTTTCAAGCCCGCCATAGGTGGGAGGGGGTCTGACAACGCACCCCTGCTTCAAAGGCTTCTTCCGGCGAATACAGTCGCCAACTTGCACCGCCAGGATCCTAAAACGTCCCGCCCGCCACCGGACGCGCAGCGCCCTTGATCTCCAGGTAACTCCGTGACTTCGTGCCGCCGTTCTCCGGCTCGACCTCCTCCACGCTCAGCAGCTTCAGGCACCATTTGCCGTTGATCTTTTGTCCGCTGACCACCCGCAGTCGCTTGCACAATTTACCGTCGAAGTTGTACCCTTCCGCGCGCAGCAACGCGCCGCTCTGCTTGGCGACCCACAGCAACACGTACGAATACTGCGACTGACGACTCGGGGAGTTGAGCCGCAATTTGTACGCGGGGAAAGTCGTCGAATCGTCGCTCTCCAGTAAGGACGCGCGCTTCCAGTACACGAAACGCAACGCCAAGTCCTCGTACGTCAGGTCGGTGCCCAAAATCTTCTTGTCGAAGTTGGCCGGGGTCATCCGCTCGGTGGCGCCGCCGCCGCTGACTTCCTCCAATTGGCTGCTTTCCTCGTTGTAGCGCACCTGCACCACCATCGGCGGAGGCCCCGGGAACGCGTAGCGCACCACCGGGCCGCTCGCGACGAGCCGGAAGGGGAGGACCTTCCCTTCCTCCGTGCGTAACTGGCCGTCCAGAGCCTCGTTCCGACCGGTTTGCGCCTCGCGGACCGTTCGCAGGATGTCGGCGGCGGTAATCTCATCCGGGGGCGCGGCCACGGCAGGGTTGCGACCATCCACCAAGCACGAGAGGACCAGGATTGCCACCGACACCAGAATTGCGCGGGTGGCAGGAGTACGCGAAAGTTTGAGAAAAGTTGGCATGGGCGGGAAGGGGCAAGTTCGCCGACCCCAGCCCATTTTGCAAAAGAGGGAAGTCGTTCTTTCTTCGCCCGCGGGACACGCCATCTTGCCACCTGTCAGCCGCGCCCATGGACGAACGCCTCTTCTTTTTAATCAACCGTTCCTGGACCAACCCGGCTTTGGACCGGTTGATGTCGGCCGCCTCGTCGTTCGACCTGTGGCTGCCGTTGATCTTGATCGTTCTCGGCCTGACAGCCTGGCGTGGCGGACGGCGCGCGCGCGTGTTTCTCATTACCCTCGGACTCACGCTGGCGATCAGCGAGGGTGTCGTGAGTCACACCCTGAAACACGCCCTCCACCGGCTCCGCCCGCACCAGGCGATGGCCGGGGTCCGGCGGGTCGATCTCGCGCGCCACGCCCGCCCGCGTTTCGTCGCCCTCTTTCAGCCGCCCGATATCGAATGGTCAACCATCCCAATCGCCGACCCCGCCAACCCTGACCCCGGCCGCTCCTTCCCATCCAGTCACGTCATGAACAACGTGTGCGCCGCCGTGCTTCTGGCGTTGTTCTACCGGCGCTGGGGGTGGCTGTACTTCGGACCGGCGGCGCTGGTGGCCTACTCGCGCGTTTACGTCGGCGCGCACTGGCCCACGGATGTCGTCGCGTCGGCCTTCCTCGCCGCCGCCGTGGCGTTTTGGACCCTTTGGCTGCTCGGCTGGGCCATGCGCCGGACGGGCTGGGCACCGGCATCCCCGCCTTGACAATCCGCGCAATCTTCTCCACTGCTCTGCTGTCCGATGTTTTCTCCCACGCGCTGCGCCCTCCTGCTCCTGCTCCTGCTCACCGGCCTGCGGCTGGTTTACGCCGGACGCGTCGAACTCTCACCGGACGAGGCCTACTACCAGATGTGGAGCGAGCGGCTCGACTGGAGTTATTACAGCAAGGGTCCCGGCGTCGCGCTGGCGATCCGGGCGGGCACGTCGTTCTTTGGGAAGAATGAATTTGGCGTGCGCTGCCTCGCGCCCGTCCTCGCGCTGGGCACCAGCCTGCTGCTCTGGACGCTCGCGCGACGGTTGTACGGTGCCGCGACGGCGATCTGGACCGTCGCCCTGCTCAACCTGTGCCCCCTCTTCCAAGCCGGCGCGCTGTTGATGACGATTGACCCGCTGTCCGTCTTCTTCTGGACGGCGGCCATGCTGACGTTCTGGGTGGCCCTGGAGAAGCGGCGCGGGGGTGCGCTGCCCTTCTGGATTTTGACCGGCCTTGGCGTCGCCGCCGGGTTCCTCTGCAAGTACACCAACGCGATGCAGATTCCGGGGATCGTCCTCGCGCTGGCGCTGGTGCCGCGTTGGCGGCGGGAGTTCGGGCGACCCGGATTTTACGTGATGCTCGGCACGGCTCTGTTGGGGTGTCTGCCGCCGATCCTCTGGAATTCCACCCACGCGTGGATCACCCTGGACCACCTGCGCGAACGCGGCAAACTCGACGCGGCGTTCACCTCGCCGCTGGCGGAGGCCGCGCATTTTTGGGAGGCCCAGTTCGGGGTGTATTCACCGCTGCTCTACCTGGGATTGCTCGTGGCGCTGGGGGCGGCGTGCTGGCGGGCGGGGCGGCGTCCCGAAGCACCGACTCCCGAGGTGGAGCGGACGCGTTTTCTCCTGGCGTTTTGCCTGCCCCTGCTGGTGATGTACGGCTTGCTCGCCTTCAAAACCAAGGGCGAACCCAACTGGACCGCCCCGGCGATCCTGAGCCTCAGCGTCCTCGGGGCGGCTTTTTGGCAAACCCGCGCGCGGACGAACCGCGTGGCGGGCGTCTTTTGCGTCGCGGCGGTGGCGGTGGCGCTGGCGATGAGCGTGGCCCTGCTCGACACGGATTTGCTGCGGCCCCACTTGATGCCCCTGGATTACCAGCGTGACCCGACCGCGCGCCTGCTCGGTTGGCGCAGCACCGCCGCCGCCGTCGCCACGGCGCGCGACGACGAGGAACGGGAACTCGGCGCGCCGCTCTTTCTGATCGCCAACCGCTACCAACTCGCCGCCGAGCTGAACTTTTACCTGCCGGACAAAGCGCCCCCGGGCGCCGCCGAGGGAAGTCCGCTGGTGTACCTGCCGGAGTCGCAGAACATCGAAAACCAGTTTTCGCTTTGGCCGGGCTACGATCAGGTGGCGGCTCCGGCGCGACCTCGGAGGTGCTGCTGGCGGCACACCCGCGCCACTCACCGCCCAGGAGGAATTCAAGAACATCGGATCCAGCCCGTTTTTGGGTCGCAGCGCCCTCTTTGTCACCGACGACGAGCGCCATCCCAAGCTGCCGCCGTCGTTGCAGAGCGGTTTCGAGGAGTGCCGGCTGGTGGCGCAATTCGAGGTCCGCCGCCGGGGACGGCCGCTGCGGCACCTGCGGGTTTACGCGTGTTTCAACTACAAGGGGCGGGACCTTTGACGGACCCTGTTTCACCCATGCCAGCCGGTCTCGCCGCTTTCCGTGGTGGTTCCACTTTACAACGAGGAGGAGAACGTACCGATCCTGCAAAAAGAACTCGCCGCCGCGCTGGCGGGCGTGGATTACGAAATTCTCTTTGTCGATGACGGTTCGCGTGACGCGACCCTGCGAAAAGTGGACCGGAGCGATCCGCGCGTGCGGGTGCTGGAGTTTGAGCGCAACGCCGGTCAGAGCGCCGCGATGTACGCCGGCGCGCACGCCGCCCGGGGACGGGTGGTGGCGCTGATCGACGGCGATTTGCAGAACGATCCGGTCGATATCCTGAAACTGTTCGCGGAAGTGGAGCGCGGCGCGGCGGATCTGGTGTGCGGCTACCGGGCCAAGCGCAAGGACACGGTGGTTAAGCGGATCACCAGCCGCGTGGCGAATTTCGTGCGAAGCCGGTTCACCCGTGATGGCGTTCGCGACACCGGTTGCACGCTCAAGGCGATGCGCCGGGAGTGCGTGGACGCGCTGGTACCCTTTGTGGGGATGCACCGGTTCATCCCGGCGCTCGTGAAAGGGGCGGGCTACCGGTTGGTGGAGGTGCCGGTGAACCACCGGGCGCGCCGATTTCGGAGTCAGCAAATACGGGCTGGGCAACCGGGCACTGCGCGCGACGGTGGATATGTTTGGCGTGCGCTGGCTGCTTGGACGGCAACTCGCATACAAGGTCAAGCCGGACAGTATAACCGCAGATTTAACGCAGATGGACGCAGATTATCGGAAAAAGGCAGAAGGATGAAATTCTGGAACAAAGAATCTTTTCTCCCCTCTGGTTCTTTAATCTGCGTCCATCTGCGTTAAATCTGCGGTTAAGAACTCTGGGGCGTTAAAAGGGAAAGAGATCGTCCTGCGCGGTGGCGGCGGGAGTAGTTGCGCCTCGTTTGGCTTCGGCGCGGACTTCGGAGAGCATGGACCGGAACTCGCAACGCTCCAGTGCGGTGATCAACTCGTCGTAGCGCGGGGCGATGATCAAATCCTTGACCGCAACCGGCAAGGGCAGATCGGTGTCCAACCGGACCATCTCGCGATTGGCGATGATCTGCGCGCGGGCCTCAATGATCTTGGCGCGGTTCTTCTCGTTCTTGACGCTGCCCGGATCGGCGAGCAGAGCCTCAAGAGAACCGGCGTTCTGGATGAGGGTGGTTGCGGTCTTGGGGCCGATGCCGGGCACGCCCGGGATGTTGTCGCTGGTGTCGCCGCTGAGGGCGAGCACGTCCAGAATACGGGCGGGATCGACGCCCCATTTCTTCTTGATCGGCTCCGGGCCTAACAAGGTGTACTCCTCCGGCGAAATCAGATCGGCTTTCGCGGTGGAGTAAACCAGGATGTCGTCCTCGACGAGCGAGAGCAGGTCCTTGTCGTTTGTGGCGAGGATGACTTCGATCCCCGCGTGGTGAGCGGCGCAGGAATAGGACGCCATGAGGTCGTCGGCCTCGGTGTTCGGCAGGGCAACGCTATGCACGCCGATTTTTGGAACAAGGTCGCGGATGAAGGGTAGTTGCGGGACCATTTCCTCCGGCATATCGGCGCGGTGTTGCTTGTACTCGGGTTGCAACTCGGTGCGACGGGCGGGTAGTCCCTGGTCCCAACACACGGCGGCGAGGTCGGGTTTCAGGTCCTTGATCATCCGGCGCAAGGCTTTCGCGAAGCCGAAAATCGCGTTCGTCGGTTCGCCTTGCGAGTTGGACAGATTGCGGATGGCGAAGAAGGACCGGTAGGCATAGTAGCTGCCATCGACGAGGAGCAATTTCATAAAGGCTGGTTCGCGGCTCCGGTTGCACCCGCGCGCTTTTTAAGCAGTTGCACGATCTCGCGGCCCTCCCGGCCGGGGTAGGCGTGGTTTGGGATGTTTTCGGAGATTTTGTCGAAATGATGGCTGAACAACCCGGCCAGTTCGTCGAGGTTCGTCTCGAACGGCGGACCGTCGCGCTTTTCCCCGGGATCATGTGGGTTGAGGTAGAAAACCGCCAGGAGGTGTCCGCCGGGTTTGAGCGCATCGTGTACGGAAGAGACGTAATCCGGTCGCCGCGCCGGATCAATCGCGCAGAAACAGGTGTGTTCCACGACCCAGTCGAACTTTCCGATCAGGTCAGGCGGTAGGTTGAAGAGGTCGCCGGCGCGATACTTTTCGCCCCCGGCAGCCGGGTAAGACTCCGCCAGGCGGACGGCAGCCGGTGACAGGTCGAATCCCAGCACGCGGGCTGCGTTGCGCTCCAAAGTCTGACCCGCCAAGGCACGCACATCGTGTCCCGGCCCGCAGCCGGGAACGAGGATGTCGCCGGTCATCGGATGCCCCGCGAGCCAGTCCACGAGGGGAGGCGAGGCTGCGCCTTTGTCCCAAGGAGTATCACCGTGTTGGTATCGATCTTCCCAATCTGTCATAACTTTCGCTTGTTATCTAAACCGATACTCCATTCGTAGAAGATGCGCCCGGGCACCCCCGGGAGCGCGGGTCTCCGACCCGCTTCTGCTCTGGTCTGGTCAGCCCCGGGAGCGCGGGCGTCCCGCCCGCAAAGGGCGGTAGCCCCTGGACAGGTTCAACCAGAACAGAAGCGGGCGGGACGCCCGCGTTCCCGGGGCTGACCAGACCAGATGCGGGCGGAGGGTCCGCCTCCGCTCACCACGGATAACACATCCTACCTGCGCCGCCACATGCCGGCTTGGCTCACGCTCCACTGGAACTTGCGCGCGTGCTCGCGGATCAGCATCGGTAGATCTTTCGTGCCGACAAGTTCAAAATCCGGCTCCAGCACCTTTTGCAATGTTTCAAAGCTGCTCACCCGTTGTCCGTCACGCTCGTAACCACCGAGCCAGTTTGCCACCGGCGTGTACTCTTCCATCCAGGTAAACGGCGAAGTCACGATGAGTTGCCCTCCGGGATTCAGCAAACCCGGCAGACGCGACAAACACCCCATCGGGTTCTGCAAACGGTCCACCAAATTCGCCATCAGGACGACATCCATCTGCCCGAGATGATCGCGCAGATCGCACGCGTCACCCGTCTCGAAACGCACACGCCCGGGGTCAACGCCAGCCGGAGCGCGCGCCGTTAACGGGGTGGCCAGGTTGCCTTCGTCCCGGCGTGAATACTCGACGCCACCACCCGTGCGCACCGCCTCCGCCGCGCGGATGAAGGCGTGCGAATAATCAATCCCCAACACCTCCACGCAATGCCGCGCGAGTTCGAAGCTCGACCGTCCCACCGCGCACCCAATATCCAAGGCGCGGGCACGGGCGGGTAGTGCGCGCATATCCAAACATTCGCTCACCACCCGGACCGCAAAGTCCAGCGCGGCGACCGGACCGCCGGGATATGGGAGGATATCCTCCGCGCCGCCGTAGTGAAACAGCAGGTATTCCGCGAGCAGCCGGTCGCTTTCGTAGGGATTGGACATCAATCTTTCAACAAGCCGCTGAAGTACGCCGTCGGCTTGAAGTTCTCGATCAACGCCACCGTTTGGCCGTTCCGCAGCATCCGCACCTGCGGCGCCTGGATTTCCGGCGTTTTGGTGGGCGAAAACAGAATGTCGTCGTGCGTCGCGTGCGACCGGTCGTTGAAACGATCCGGCGTCAGCCCACCCCCCAGATGGTCGCTGCGCCCCGTGGCGACGTGGAAGGTCCCGAAAATTTTCTCGTCCTGGATGTCCCGGCCCGAGACGGGCAGCGTCTGTGTGCCGAAGCCAAGTTCGCCGATCTCGCCCGTGACGGGGTCCGACAAAAGCCGGTCGCGATGTTCGGAGACCACGGACTCGCTGCCGTGGAGCAGGGTGGAGTCCACTACCCGCCCGGCTTTCACGGTCATCAGCGCGACGGTGCCATCCTCGTAGCGCATCGGGAACTGCCCCTCGGCTCCCGCCGGTACAAAATAAACCTCGCCCGCCGGCAGGTTGGCGACATCGGGACCGCCCCGGCAGAGGCCGTGGCTTTTCTGCGCTTCCTGGCCGTTGAGCAGCAGCTTGAGCGTGTATTTCTCCGAGTTGTACACGAAGTCGATTTCAACGGAGTCCGCGCGCGTCACTCCCAGGCGCAGCTTCTCGGCCTGACGGCTGACTTCGTTGTAATCCACCGACAACCCGGAAGCGAGGATGATGGGATTCACCCCGTGCAGGGTGGCGCCGCGAAAGCCGTACTGCTTGGCGAAAGCGGTCAGCGGGGCGGTGGCCGAGTACGTCGAAATGCAGAGGATCAGGTCGTAATTCGGGTAGATGTCGCGCTCCAGGCTGAGGTTGTTGCCTTCCGCGTCCACAGCGAGGTCAGGCAGGTCGAGATTGCTGCCGCCGGTGATTTTGTACGCGAACATCTCGCCGCCACGCAGGTCCATTTCCGCGAGCACCTCGTTCTGCAAGCCTTGGTGGAAGGTATCGTAAGCGATGCGCTGGATCGTCAGCTTGGGGTCCGCCAGGAAGGCATAATCTTTCATGGCGCGGGGGTCCGGCAGATCGATCAGAATGGCAACCCGCTCGGAGGAAGTCGGCGCAAAGACGGTTTCGAGAAGTCGCTTCAGACTGAAAGGCGGGAAATGACCAACCGCGTCAGCGGTGGCCAGCGAAGAAGGATTAGGGGCTAAAACGGTGTTTTGCATAGTGCGAAGTTGCTGGATGATCGAGTTAGATAAAACAACGACGGGCTGTTACGCGCGGGGACGCCGTGTGGATGAATCAAGATGATCCGGCATGGAGAAGCTATCCGCCATTTGCGGTCCACACAAGGGGGGACGGACGGGGTGGGGGGTGATGGCACAGACCGCCAAGGTCACCCTTCAATCGTGTTGATCTCCACCGGCTCGACCTTTACGCCGATCTCCTCCAGCCACGCGATTGCCTTCTGCACCTCGGCGCGCTCGCCGTCCAATTCGATGGACACCACGCCGATCTCGTCGTTGACGCTCGCCTGACGAATGTTCGTCACCACGGCGAACTTTTTCCCGAGCTCGTACACCACCGGCTGGATCACCAGCCGGGGTTGGAACATTAACCACAAACGTGATTTCATAGGTAGCAATTCTACTCTCTAACCACCGGCAATCGCGGGCACGATACTGATCTCGTCACCGTCTTTCACGACCGTCGCTTTTTCATCCAGGAAACGGATATCCTCGTCGTTGAGGTACACGTTTACGAAACGGCGGACGTTGCCCTGGTCGTCGCAAATGCGCTCCTTCAAACCCGGGTAGGTCGTGTCAAGCGACTGGAGAATCTCGCCGATCGTCGAGCCGTCGGCTTCGACCATCTCGCGTTCGCCGGTTAATTTTCTGAGCGGGGTGGGGATACGAATGTTGGTAGCCATATTTGTAAAGGAGAAAGGTTACGAGACCCCGGCCAGCGCCGGCAGTTCCGCGCTGATGAGTTCCTCAAATTCGCGCAAACTCGGCTTGATCAGACGCGGCGCGCCACAGTGTTCCGCCACCGCTTCGGCTGTTTTCAATCCATGGCCCGTGATGCACAACACCACGGTCTCGTCGGCGGGAATCTTGCCTGATTCAATGAGCTTGCGCGCGCAGGCGACCGTCACGCCGCCAGCGGTTTCGGCGAAGATTCCCTCGCACTCGGCGAGCAGCTTGATGCCCTCGATAATTTCCTCGTCCGTCGCGTCCTCCGACGAACCGCCCGTTTCGCGCATGGCGTGGATGGCGTAGTAACCATCTGCCGGCGTGCCGATAGCGAGCGATTTCGCGATGGTGTTCGGTTTCGCCACCGGCTTCACCAGATCGGACCCTTTTTTCATGGCCGACGAGATCGGCGAGCAGCCCGTGGCCTGCGCGCCGTGGATGGCGTACCCGGTCTCCGGGATTAATCCCAGCGTGGCGAACTCCTTGTACGCCTTGTGAATTTTGGTCAGCAACGAGCCGCTCGCCATGCAGACCACGGTGTGGCGCGGGGTGCGCCAGCCGAGTTGTTCGGCGATCTCGAAGCCCATCGTCTTCGATCCTTCGGCGTAGTAGGGCCGCAGGTTTACGTTCACAAACCCCCAGCCGTACTTGCCGGCGATCTCCGAGCAAAGCCGGTTTACCTGGTCGTAGGCGCCGTGAATGCCGATCACGCGTGTCCCATAGACCAGTGAACCCAACACCTTGCCGCTTTCCAAATCGGCGGGGATCAGCACGTAGCTGGTCAACCCGGCGGCGGCGGCGTTCGCGGCGACGGAGTTGGCGAGGTTGCCCGTCGAGGCGCAGGCGACGACCTTGAAACCGAGTTCGCGCGCGCGGCTCAACGCGACGGAAACCACCCGGTCCTTGAACGAGAGGGTGGGGTAGTTAACCGTGTCGTTCTTGATGTACAACTCGCGCACGCCCAGCTTTTTGGCGAGACGGTCCGCCCGCACGAGCGGGGTGAAGCCGACCTGCGTGCCCACGGTGGGTTCACCGTCGATGGGGAGCAATTCCCGGTAGCGCCACATCGTCTGCGGACGGCTTTCGATGAGTTCGCGGGTGAGCTTGCGTCCGATGGCTTCGTAGTCGTAAGCCGCTTCCAGCGGTCCGAAGTCGAAGTCGCAGACGTGGATCGCCTGTTTGGGATAAGAGTGGCCGCATTCGCGGCAGCGCAGGTGGGTGAAGAAAGGGTTGGCGGTTTTGTCCATGGTGCGTCGTCCTCAATCGCTCGCACGAGATTTCCGCCGCCGGGAGCAGGAAATGGTTTCCTCCTCCCCGCGGTGGGTGATGAGGAGAATCGGCTAAAATATTTCGAGACACCCCGTTTGCGGGCTGGACGAAACACCTTGGGCCAGTTCTCTCATCTTCCCCGGCAAAAGCGGCTTGCGCCGTTTCCACAAGGCTGGATTTAGCACCTGGACCCGGAAGCATTCGCGCTTGCGCGCGAAACGTCTCCAGCGGTTGCCGTGGCATCGTCGGGCCAGTCCCTCCGCCACTCTCGATAAGAGTTGACGGCAGTAATAGGGGCGGGCCGGGTGGGTGTCAACGCGAAATTTTTCGGAGGAAGAAGTAGCACAGAGCACACGGAGAGGGGGACGCAGAGGCAGAGGAGGCAGAGAAAGGCGGGGTACCGGAGGAGAGGGTTTGGCGCCTCAACTTCGTCCTCAGCCATCTGCATTCCGTTCTAATCTTCTATCTCCTATCTCCTTGCCCTTCCTTGTCTGCGCGGCTCAAATTCCACTTCTCGGCGAGCGTTGCCAGATCAATGGGTGTCGTTGCCAGCGGGAGGTTCTCGGTTTGATTGTGGCCGTGCCCGGCGGCGAGTCCGCCGCGCTGGCCGAAGACAAGAAAACGCTGCTTGCGCGCGAGCGCCTCGACCATCGGCTCGCAAGAGGCGGCGGCGCTTGCGTCCAACAACGTCTGGTTCGACCCGTCGGGATGAACCACCCCGACGTGGATGCCCGCCGGGTTTGCCCCCTCCGCCAACGCCAGAAAAAGCAGCCCGACCAGGTTGAGGCCCTGCCCGTTCTCGATCTTGGCGAACGTCGGGGCCGCCGCGCCCGTCATGCTGCCCGTGCGGATATCCACGAATTGGCACGTCGCGCCCGCCAGGTCCGCTTGGTTTAACAGCAGCGCGTCGCAGTGCGCACGCAGGTGCAGGGGGCCCTCGCGCGTGGAGATCTCGCCCTCGAATGTCTTCCCCAGGCACAGCCACGAGGCGTCGCCGAAGTGGTGCGCGGTCTCGGAGAGTTTTTCCAGGCAACGCTCGGTCGCCCAGTGCGCCTTCCGCAGCACCCCTTGCCACCAGTAGGGCAGCCCTTCGGCGTCCACCTGCGGCCCGCCCCGGCGGATCAACGCGGCCCGGAGTTGCGCCTCCGTTTCACCTCTCGCGCCGCGCAGACCAGACGTGAGCGCCTGCCGCCAGTCTTCCGCGAGTCAACGCGCGGGGCTCCTTGGAAACGTTAAGCGCGCGCTGCACCCATTGATGCACCAGCCGTCCCACCGTCGCGTCCTCCTTGCGGACCGGACTGCCCCCGCTGCTGCCGCGCCACGGTTCGACGCCGAAAACCTGGCTCAACGCGAAGGTTGCGGGGCGGTTCCAGACGGCGTCCAGGTCGCGCGCCGACCAAGCTTCCGACCAGGGGAGTTCGTCCGGCGCGGTGAGCAGCGTAAAATTGAGGAAATTCTCGTCAAACGGCAACTCGGGCCGGCGACGATCATTAAACACCGCCTGGAGGTGGCTGCGCTCGGCTTTCTTGAGCTTGGCGGGAGCGAGCGTGCACGGCTTGCACGGCCTGCCGCCAGCGGTCGAGCAGGCGTTGGTCGCCGTCCTCCGCCGTCGTGCCGGACCGGCTTTCCACCAGGCAGCGCAACGCCCATTCGTTCGGGTAAAGCTCTTTGTTGGGTTCGGCGGGATCGCGCGCGGCACCGGCGAACGCGAGCGGGCCCGAACAATTTTCCAGGATCTCGAGAAAGCGGAATTGTTCCAGTTGGGCAAGTTCGGAGGACGTCAGCAAATGACCGCGTGCCTGGCCGTCACCGTCCAGATTGCTTTCGGAACGGCGCGTGTTGAGGCGGCCGCGTTCGGCGTCGTCGAGGAACGGGTTTTCCGCGGGGTAGAGCGGCCAGTCGCCCTCCGTCGAATCGAGGAACACCACGCCGCCCCAGACTTGTCCAATCGCCCCCTCCAGCGTGGTGACCACGACCCGCGCGAACCGGTGCGAACCCTCGGGCGAACGCCGCGCCGGGACCGCGCCCAGGATGCCGCCCAGATACTGGAAAAAGGTGGCCGATGGCAGCGGCTCGGTGATGGGTAACTTGTGCAACTGCGACCACAACGGCTCCAGGGTATCCGTCTCGAGTCCGAACCCGGCGAGGCAGCGTTCCCAGCGTTCCAAGGCGTCCAGCCACGGGAGTTTTTCGGGCCACGGCTCGAGGTGCGTTATCAATGCGTGCAACGGGCCGGACACGCCCGCCCGCCGGAACGCGCCACCCTGGCTCAGCACGCGCGAACTGTGGTGTTGCACGTCGGAAAACGCGCTGTGGAGCACGCGGCGCACTTCGGTAGGATCAAGCGGGAACACGCGGCTCATCAGGTCGCCGGCACGGGAGGTTCGGCGCACGCCGTGTTCGTTGAGCAACTCGATCAGCGTGAGGAGTGGGTCCATGCCCGCGTCGTTGAGGAGGTAATCCAGGAGGGCGCGCTGGATTTGGATCGGCAGGGCGGGTTCGGGGAGTTCGCCGAGTTCGTCCTCCACGGCAATCCCCGCCTCGCCCAGCGCGCGGACGACCGCCACCGCCGAGGCGTTGCGGCACGGGCAGAGGATCACCAGACGCGCGCTGTCGTCGAGGTTTGCGGCGCCGTTCGCGGGCGCGTCGTCGGCTGGGGTGGGGGTGGGGCTTTCAAGCAGCCAGTGCGCGGCAAAATCGGTGACGAGGTGAACCGTGTCCGCGCCGTCGGCCCCCACCAGGAGGGTGGGTTCGGCGGGCGGATCGCCGAAGGAGGTGTCGAGGTCGGTGCCTTCGAGACGGTCGGCCATGATCGCTTGGGCGGACTCGAAGCCGCTGCTGGCGCAATCCTCGAACTCTTCCACGAAGATTTCCGCCAGGGTGTCCAGCCAGGCGTGCTGGATGTTTTCGGCGGTGCCGCGTGGCAACGGCAGGTAGAGGTAGGCGGAATCCGCCGCGCGCGCGGCCGCGACGAGCAGGTTCAAAAGTGGCCAAAAACTCGCGTCCCAACCGAAAACGCAGATGGAAAGGGACGGCTGCGGGGGGTGCCGGGTTTCGGCGGCAGCGTCCTTTGGGTCCCTTTTGTCCTTGCCGTCCTTTTGCTTCCCGGGACGCGCGCGCGGGTCGTAGGATTTCACGAGTCCGCGATCGATGTGGGGCAGCCAAGAGCCGGTGTTGTCGAGTTGCGGGAGCCAGTCGCAGAGGGAAGGCGAAAGAATTTCGGCGAGTTGGTCGCAATCATCCAGCCAAGCGGAAGCGGTGAGGTCGTCCAGCGCGGCGAGACACGCGCCGGGATGCCGCGCGACGGCGACGGCTTGCGGCTCGTGGTCCGCCGATTCGAGGGCGCGGGCGCGCAGGAGCAGTTCGAGGGATTCACGCCCGAAGATGGGGGATTGCAGCCCGGCGCGGAGTCCGAGTTCGTGGCGAAGGGAGCGGGCGTCGAGGAACTGCACGCCGAACAAGCTGACCCCGGCGCGGAGCAGGCGCCGTTTGATCCAGTTGGCGTGACCCTCCCCGAGGGTGACGATCCAGGCGCGCCCGCCGCCGAGAACGTGGCTGGAGGCGGCGCGGCACCAGTCCTGGACGCCGTCCCGCCAAGCGTCTTCGAGGAGATGGTAGCGGTGGAGGGAGATCAAGACGTGGGAAAGCGGTGAGGCGGGTGACGAATACGTCTGCCATCCTACCATGCGCCAAAGGAGTTTGAAGGACAAGGTGGCGGCTCCGGCTCCCGTTGCCTTTTTGCCTTTGGTTTGGACTGCTCGCGACACGTCGCGAGGAGATTTTTGGATCGCGCACGTTTGGCAACTCACGAAATAAATCCACTTGAGCGGCGCGGGGAAACATGGCAGTCTCCGCGCACCACCGGACACGATCGCTGCAAAGCGGTTCCCGTTGGCGTCAGTGCGGCGGGGTAGCCAAGTGGTAAGGCCGAGGTCTGCAAAACCTCTATTCGGGGGTTCGATTCCCCCCTCCGCCTCGCACAGCGCAACCACGAGAAAGAACCACACCAGTCCATTCCAACGACGTTGAGGATGGCCGTGACTCTCGGGAGGGCGATGGCAAAGGTGGTACTCGTCGGCGGTGTTTCACCAGTCGCGAAATGGTTCCGATGTGGTTGGAACACTGGCGGCGGGAAGGCAGCTTCTCCAGCTCCCGCTGCCCGTTCACGTACAGCGGACCGCGAATTTAAGCCCCGGCATCGACCGAGTTGCTTTTTTGTGAACTCGTGGGTTCCAGCCGATGGCCGACGTCCCGGATTTCCAACCACAAACGCAAGTGACGAAAACGTAACGAGATAATGCTACCCGCAAATCTTCGCCGGTCGCATGTTCCGACCGCTGATCGCAACCAAGTTCGCGCCCGCGTCCTTTCCCTTCATCCACTCCCCGACCGCCGGAAGGCAACCCATCATGAAAACCAGAAAAGCCCTTTCCCTCGCCACGCGTGCCATCCTCGCCGCCACCTGCGTCGCGCTGGCGGGCGTACCCGGACCCGCCCGCGCCGCCGTTTCCTTCCTGGGCGTGGCCGCGGGCGATGCCACCACCACCGGCGCGACCGCCTGGACCCGCGCGTTGGACGACCTTTCCACCGCCGCCGTTCCGCTGACCCTGCAAGTCTCCGCCGACCCCCAGTTCTTGACGTTCACGCCTACTGCCGGCGCCACCGATCCGGCCAGGGACTACACCTTCAAAATCGATCTTACCGGCCTCAACCCGGGCACGGTTTACTACTACCGCTTCCAGGCCGCGACGGGCGAACTCAGCAACACCGGTCGGTTCAAGACCGCCCCTCTGCCCACCGCCGCCGTCCCCGTGCATTTCGCCTTCAGCGGCGACATGGACGGTCTCATCCGACCCTACGCCCTCGCCTCGACCATCCCGGCGCAAAACTTCGACTTTTTCGTCAACGACGGCGACACCATCTACGAGAACGCCAGCAAAGCGACCGGCAACAACGGCGCGACCTGGCTCACCTCGCCTTCCGTGACGCTCTCCGGCACGACCCCGGCCCCGACCGCCGCCGGCGCGACCCAGGCCCAGCTTTTCGCGGATTATTCCAAGAAATACCGCGAGCAATTCCTGCCCGTCAACACCGGCGGGCAAAATTGCCTGCAACCCTTTTACGCCGCCCAGGGCAACTACTCGCTGTACGACAACCACGAGCTCGGCAACCGCCAGTACATCAACGGCGGCGCGCCCGCCGGCGGCCCCGTCGGTGATATGCCCACCGGCGCCGGGGCCGACGCCCGCGTGTCCGCCAACGACGCGAACACCAGCGGCGGGTTCATCAACCAGACCACCGGTTTCCTGACGCTGCAGCAGGTGTTTCTCAACTACCAGCCGATCGCGAACCGACCCCTCGTCAACGCACCCGCCGACCCCCGCTCCCACGGCACCAAGCCCCTCTACTTTTCCCAGCAATGGGGCAAAAACCTTGTCTTCATCAACGTGGACACCCGGTCCTACCGCGACATCCGCGTCAAGACCGGCGCCAACGCGGACGACACCGGCGCGCGGGCGGACAACCCGGCCCGCACCATGCTCGGGGCGACCCAGCTCGCCTGGCTCGAGCAAACCCTGCTCGCCGCGCAGAACTCCGGAGTAACCTGGAAGGTGATCGTCGTTTCCGACCCCATCGACCAGGTGGGACCCATCGGCGGGGCCCTCCAACTCAGCAACCTGCCCAACTTCGGTCCCGGCAGCACCTACACGCCCGTGAGTTCCGACGGCGGGAAATCCTGGCAGGGCGGCTACCGCGCGGAACGCAACGCCCTGCTCAAGTACATCGCGGACAACCAGATTCCCAACGTCGTCTTCCTGGCGACGGACGACCACCAGAACCGGGTCAACGAACTGACGTACTCGCCCACGGGCCAAACCGGGTTGCAATCCTCCTACGTCAAGGTGCCCTATTGCTTCCAGATCGTCGCCGGCCCGCTTGGGGCGACGGGGCCGGACCTCATCACCAACCATACCTTCGCCATGGCCAGCCAGTTGTCCGACAGCCTGTTCAACGCCCAGGTGGCGGCAAATATCGAGCCATTTGGGTTGCAAGGCTACCCCGGTTTGCACGACGTGGCGCGCGAAGGCGACCCCAACGCGGGAACCTCGCCCCGCACCGTGGACTTCTACAGCCCGGACACCTTCAACTACAACGTCCTGGACGTGGGCGCGGACGGGAAAACACTCGCCGTTAGCAGCGTGGGCATTTTTTCGACGGCGCAAAACAGCGCGCTTGAGTACGACCCGGCGGGTAATCCCGCGCACCAGGTTTTCGCCTTTCAGGTGGACGCGGCCGGCGCGCTGATCAGCCGCGGCGGGTTCAGCTACAACCGCCGGACGGCCAGCCTGCTGCAAACCATCACCGTTAAAAACGCCGGGGCCAACCCGATCTTGGGTCCGGTGTACGTGGCGCTGGATTCGCTCTCGGGCAACACCGCTCTGACCAACAAGAACGGCGTGACGGCGAACGCCGCGCCCCTGGGCAGCCCGTACATTCTGGCTTCGGGCGGCGACCTGGCGGGCGGCGCGTCCGCGTCAGTCACGCTGCAATTCGCCAACCCGGCGTCGGGTGCCGTTACCTACACCGCCCGCGCCATCGTCGGCGTGGCTAATCCCTGACCGTTTCAACGCCTTTCACGGCACCCGCCACACCCTGTCTTTATGAAGAATAATCCCGATTCAACCACCACCTTCCTTCGCCTCCTTGGTGGCACCTTGCTGGCCGGCCTCGTCGCTTTCCAGGCGGCTCCGGCCGCGCGCGCCGCCACGTTGAATTACCACGTTGATGTGAACACCGCCTCGCTCGTGGGCAACTCCGCCGGGCCGTTCTCGCTGGACCTCCAACTGGGTCGGGGCGACGGCCTGGCCAATACGGTGACCCTGGGCAGTTTCGTTTTCACCGGCGGCACCCCCACGGGGACCGGCACCGCCACGGGAGGCGCCAGCGGGGGCTTGGGTGGTTCCGTGACGCTGGCGGACACTGGCAACATCAACGAATTTTATCAGACGTTTTCGGCTAACGTGACCGCGGTGGGTTTCGACGTGTCCACGACGTTGAACCCCTCGGCGGGGACGCCGGATCTGTTCACGGTGTCGATTTTGGACAACCAGTTGTTCCCGATCCCGACCACCTCGCCGGGCGCGGGCACCACTGCCGAGACGGATTACCTGGTGGGAATGCCCATCGACGACCGGACCACCTTTTCCTCGGTTCGGACCTTCACGAGCAACGTGTCCGGGAGCCCCACGATGGGAGTGACGGTATCGGCGGTGCCGGAGCCCTCGAGCGCGGCGTGGCTGGGAGCCGCCCTGGCGGGCCTGGGGGCATGGACCGCCCTGCGCCGCCGCCGGATGGTGGGATGACGGGTTGGTGGGATGGGCGGAAGGGGATGGGCGGAGGATTGTCAGTTCCCAGCCCCGGCAGGGGCGTAAGAAACCAATGTGACCAACTCCCCAATGGCCGCCGGTCTTCTTACGTCCCTGCCGGGACTGGGAGGTACTCTAACCATTTTCCCATAGCTTGCGCTATGGGCTTTCTCTCTTACACCCCTGCCGGGGTTGGGACACAACCCACAACCCACCACCCATCCCCCGCTCGCTCCGCGGCCCCGCTTGGTGTACCCTTCTCCCCATGAGCATCTCCGAGGGCTTCATCCGGCGGCCCGTGGGCACTTCCCTCCTCGCGGCTGGCATCCTCCTCCTGGGCCTCGTCGCCTACCAGTTCCTGCCCATCGCGCCCCTTCCCCAGGTGGATTTCCCCACCATCCAGGTCACGGCCTCCCAACCGGGCGCCGACCCCGAAACCATGGCGTCCTCCGTCGCCGCGCCCCTCGAACGCCGCTTCGGTCAGATCGCCGGCGTGTCCGAAATCACCTCCTCGTCCTCCCTCGGAAACGCCGGGATCACCGTTCAATTCGACCTCACCCGCGACATCAACGGCGCGGCGCGCGACATCCAGGCCGCCATCAACGCCGCCAGCGGCGAACTCCCCGCCGGCCTTCCCAACCCGCCCACCTACCGCAAGGTCAACCCCGCCGATTCGCCCGTCATGGTGCTGGCCCTCACCTCCAGCACCACCCCGCTCTCGGAGGTCTATAACATCGCCGACCAAATCATCGGCCAGCGCCTCGCCCAAATCGAGGGCGTCAGCCAGGTCAACATCAACGGGGGCGCGAAATCCGCCGTCCGCGTCCAGGTCAACCCCGCCGCCCTTGCCTCCATGGGACTCGGGATGGAGGACATTCGCAACGTTCTCGCCACCGTCAACGTCAACTCCCCCAAGGGCAGCCTCAGCAACGCCACCGAATCCAACGTCATCGGCAGCAACGACCAACTCTCCAGGGCCGACCAGTACCGCTCCATCATCGTCGCGCAACACGGCGGCACCGCCGTCCCCCTCGGGTCCGTCGCCACCGTCATCGACGCCCAGGAAAACACCAAGATGGCCGGCTGGTACGGCTCGCGGCGCGCGGTGCTCATCACCGTCACCAAACAAGCCGCCGCCAACGTCATCCAGATCACCGACCAGATCCACGCGCTGCTGCCTGTCCTGGAAAAATGGATGCCGCCCGCGGTCAAACTCGCCATCCTCAGCGACCGCACCCAGACCATCCGCGCCTCGGTTCGCGACGTGCAGACCACCCTGTTGCTCAGCATCGCCCTGGTCATCATGGTGATGTTCCTGTTCCTGCGGCGCGCGTGGCCCACCTTCATCGCGGGCGTGACGGTGCCGCTCTCGCTCGCGGCGACCTTCGGGGCGATGTACCTGCTCGGCTACAGCCTGGATAATCTGTCGCTCATGGCGCTCACCGTTTCGGTCGGCTTCGTGGTGGACGACGCCATCGTCGTGATCGAAAACATCGTGCGCTTCATTGAGGCCGGCGAGACCCCGCTGGAAGCCGCGCTCAAGGGCGCGCGACAGATCGGGTTCACGGTGGTTTCCATCAGCCTGTCGCTCGTGGCGGTGTTCATCCCGATCCTGTTCATGGGCGGGTTGGTCGGACGCTTGCTGCACGAGTTTGCCGTCACCCTGAGCGTGGCGATCCTCGTGTCGGCGGTGGTGTCGCTGACCCTGACGCCCATGCTGTGCGGACGCTTCCTGCGCGCGGAGCGTCACGACGTTCCGCGCGGACGGTTTTACCGCGCGAGCGAATGGGTTTTCGACGGGATGCTGCGCGTCTATGAGCGCGGGTTGCGCTGGGTGCTGCGGCACCAGGTTTTCACACTGCTGGTGGCCGTCGCGACAATGGTCGTCACGGCGATGCTCTACCGGGTTTTGCCCACGGGTTTCTTCCCGCAGCAGGACACGGGGTTGATGGTCTGCATCACCGAGGCGGCGCAGGATATTTCGTTCGCGGCGATGTCCGAAAAGCAGCAGCGCGCCGCCGCCATCATCGGGTCGGACCCGGCCATCGCGACGTTCGGTTCCTTCGTCGGCGGCGGGTCGGTGAACGCGGGGCGGATGTTCATCAGCCTGAAGCCGCTGGCGCAGCGCGGGGTCACGGTGGACCAGGTGATCGCGCGGTTGCGCCCGAAGCTTTCGCGGATCGAGGGGATGGGCGTGTTTTTGCTGTCCGTCCAGGACATCAAGGCGGGGGGACGCTCGGGCAAGGGGCAGTACACTTACGCGCTGCAATCCGCCGAATTGGGTGACCTCCAAAAGTGGACGCCGCTGCTGGTGCAGAAGCTCCGCCAATACCCGCA
Source organism: uncultured bacterium (assembly GCA_963795895.1). Taxonomy (GTDB): domain Bacteria; phylum Verrucomicrobiota; class Verrucomicrobiia; order Chthoniobacterales; family SZAS-18; genus CAWCJJ01. The sequence continues at coordinate 23,364 of CAWCJJ010000020.1, read as the reverse complement.
GATCAAGGATGTCACCACCGACCAGCAGATGCGCGGTTTGCAGCAGAACGTGGTGATTGACCGCGACGCCGCGTCGCGCCTGGGCATCCAGCCGGCGGCCATCGATGCGGCGCTCAACGACGCCTTCGGCCAGCGTCAGGTGTCGATTATTTACACTCAATCCAACCAGTACCGCGTGATCCTGGAAGTCGATCCGCGCTTCCAACAGGAGGCGGTTTCGCTGGACAAGGTTTACGTCAGGGGCGCGGGGGGGCAACAGGTCCCGCTGGCGTCGCTGGCGCGTTACGAACTGTCGAACACCGCCCTTTCGGTAAACCACCAGGGGCAGTTCCCGGCTGCGTCGCTCACCTTCAACCTCGACCCCGGCACCTCGCTGGGCGAGGCGACGGACATCATCCGAAAGGCCTCCGACGAGTTGCATCTGCCCGGCGGAATCACCGGGAGTTTCCAGGGCACGGCGAAGGTGTTCCAGGATTCGCTGGCCAACCAGAACTGGCTGATCCTGACCGCGCTGCTGGCGGTGTACATCGTGTTGGGAATGCTCTACGAAAGCCTGGTCCACCCGCTGACGATCCTCTCGACGTTACCCTCCGCCGGGTTGGGAGCGTTGCTCGCGCTGCTGTTGAGTGGGAACGACCTTTCCATCGTGTCGATGATTGGGATTATCCTCCTGATCGGCATCGTGAAAAAGAACGCGATCATGATGGTGGACTTCGCGCTGGAAGCCGAGCGGGAACGCGGAAAGTCGCCCGACGAGGCGATCTACGAGGCGTGCGTGGTGCGGTTTCGCCCGATCATGATGACGACGATGGCGGCGTTGCTGGGCGCCGTGCCGCTGGCGGTGGGCATGGGGACGGGGTCCGAACTCCGCAAGCCGCTCGGAGTGGCGATCGTGGGCGGTTTGATCGTGTCGCAGATGCTGACGCTGTACACGACGCCGGTGGTGTACCTGGCGTTCGAGAAGGCGCGGCTCGCGGTGCGGAGGTTCCGCGACAAACGCGCGCCGCTGATTACCCTCGCCATTGGGGAGCGCATCGCGTAACAGGTGCTTTCCCATTCATGAGCGAACACGTCACCGAATCCGAACTCGCCGCCGCCGGGGAGCGTCTCCAGGCCCTGCGCGCGTCGCTCAACACCGTTCTTTTCGGTCAGGAATCGCTCGTCGATGACGTCATCACCGCCCTGCTTGCGCGCGGTCATTTGCTGCTCGAAGGCTTGCCCGGACTGGGGAAAACCGAACTCGTCAAAGGACTGGCGAAAACGCTCCGACTCGAATCCAAGCGGGTCCAGTTCACCCCCGATTTGTTGCCGGGCGACATCACCGGTAACCCGATCCTCCAGGAGAACGACGGCAAGCGGCAGTTCGTGTTTCAACCGGGGCCGCTGTTCGCGAACATCGTGCTGGCCGACGAAATCAACCGGGCGTCGCCGAAGACGCAGTCGGCCCTGTTGGAAGCCATGCAGGAGCGGCGCGTGACGGTCATGGGCCAGTCGCACGCTTTGCCGGACCCGTTTTTTGTGCTTGCGACGCAGAACCCCATCGAGTTGGAGGGCACCTACCCGCTGCCCGAGGCGCAACTGGACCGGTTTCTGTTCAAGCTGGAGGTGCAGCGCAACGGGGTCGCCGTGCTGGAGCGGATTGTCCAGCATCGGCAGATTGGGGTGGAACCCATCGTGGAACCCGTGTTGGGGCGCGACGAACTGGTGGCGATGTTTGACCTGGCGGCGCGCATCTACCTGCCGGACGTGGTGGTCAACTACATCGCGCGGTTGGTGGACGCGACCCACGCCGGGCAATCGAAGGCGGCGGGCGGGATCAAATTCGGGGCGAGTCCGCGCGCGGCGCTGGGTCTAGCGGCGGCGGCGCGGGCGCGGGCGTTGTTAGGCGGCAGGCTCAACGCGAGTTTCGAGGACGTCCAGGCGATTGCCGTGCCCGTGCTGCAACACCGCGTGGTGCTGGATTACCACGCGCGGATCGACGGTCTTACCGCGCCGCAGGTAGTGCGCGCGCTGCTGGAGGAGGTGCCGGCGCAGGCCCGGGCGGTTCCGTACACGTTGAGCGCCGCGAAGCTATGAGATGTTCTCCGGTTACTCTGCCCACCGCGCAGCGGTTTTGGAGTGCGGCGACACGTCGCCGCTTTCGCACGGCTCCGCCGGGCCCAACCGCGACACGTCGCGTCGTGCATTCCGGCGCAGCCGGCTCGATCGATGGCGGCTTCGCCGGGTGGGAACGACGCGACGTGTCGCTGGGATCAAAGCGGCGACGTGTCGCGGCGCACTCCAAAGCCGCTGCGCGGCGGGCGGAAGGGAACTACGGCGACCTGTCCTTCTTCCTCCTCACCATCGTCTTACTCTGCTTCATGCCCGCCACCCCCGCCGCCCGCGCGGCTTGGCGGGATACCGTCGCCACGCGGGACGGCAGCGGGGTGTACATCGAGCTTACCTCACCCATTGAACACGCTCCGACGTCCGGCTTTCTGCCGTGCTGGGTCACCATCCGCAACCAATCCGGCGCGGCGCGCAATTGGACCGCGCGGACGCGGGGCGGCATCGGTTATGGCAGCAAGAGTAACGAGACCCGCTCGGTCCAGACCCTTCACGTCGAGAACGATGCCACGGTCCGCTTCCCCCTGCAGTTGGCCGCGCCGCCCGACGGCGACGAAAGGTACTATTACCGGTTTTGCGCCATTGAGATTGAAGGCTACGGGATAGAGGACCTCCATGCATCCAATATGCCGTCAACCCCGAACCGACAGGCGACCCAAACCGCTTTCATCGGGATCGGGGACACCCTGGCGACCCCGCTATGGACGGCGCTGACCAAGGACTACGAAGATCGCAAAGTCGATTTATGCGGCTCGCCGCTCACCCCGAAACTCCTGGGGTCCGACTGGCGCGGCCTCACGGGCTTCGATGGCCTGTGGCTCACCGACACGGAATACGCCGCCCTCGACGCCGGCCAGCGCGCCGCCGTCCGCGACTGGATTAACCTCGGCGGGACCTTCTACCTTTGCGCGCAAACCCTGGACCCCGCCCTGCGCGCGAGCCTGGGATTGCGTCCGGACGAAACGGAGGCGCGTCCCGGCTTTGGGTTGGTCCGGGTGATCCCGTGGGACGGCAAGGCCGTCACGACGGAAGACGCCGTCAAAGTTGTTGACAGCGTGGACGCGGGCCGGACGAGCGGCTCCGTCATCGACGCCACGGATTGGCCCATGACACGCTCGGTGGGGTCGATCCCGTTGAACGCGTTTTTCCTGATCGGGTTCATCGTGGTGTTCGCGGTGTTGGTGGGTCCGCTGAATTTGTTCGTGTTCGCGGGCGCGAGCCGGCGGCACCGGTTGTTTTGGACCACGCCGCTGATCTCGGTGGGCGCGTCGCTGCTGTTGATCCTCGTGATTATCCTACAGGACGGATTTGGCGGCACGGGCGAGCGCGCGATGGTCACGCTGTTGTTGCCGGGCGAGAAAAAAGCGGTGGTAACGCAGGAGCAGGTGGCGCGGACGGGCGTGTTGTTTTCGCGCGGGTTCGGCGTGTCGGAGGACGTGTACCTAACGCCGGTAAAATCGGGTTATTTCGCGGGCCGTTCGTTCGCGCAGACCGGTCGGAATTTCAGCGGCGACTGGTTTGCGAGCCGCAGCGTGCAGGCGCATCGCGCGCGGGAGATCGTCCCGAGCCGCGCGGAAATCCAGTTGCTCAACGCGGAGGCCGTGGCGAGGGACGGCGCGTCGCCCGTGGTCGTTTCGACGATCCCGGCGGCGCTGAAGGAGATCCGGTTTGTGGACGCCGCGAAGCGGACGTGGATTGGCGGAAGTCTGCGGACGGGTGAGCGGATCACGTTGCGGGCAGACCCGAATCCCGCGCCGCCGGAGGAGTCGGCGGGCAGCAGTTTGCTTGCGAATCTGCCCGGGCAAACCCGCGAACGCCCGGGTTATTTCTACGCGGTGAGTGACGAGGGGGCGTTTATCGAAACGCTCCCGTCGATCCGCTGGCGCAACCAGCGCTCCGTGTACGTCGGTCAAGTGACGGCGGTACGATAAGAATAAGAAGTAGCACAGAGGACACGGAGGGGCAGACACAGAGGGGGAGGAGGAAGAGAAAGGCAAAAGGTTTTGTTCCAGAACCGACCAAACTGGCTACTCCGCCCCAATAACCAGTAACCAATAACTCCCCTCCGACCTCTCCTTCTTCCTCTGTGTTCTCTGTGTCTGCCTCTCCGTGTCCTCTGTGATAAATTCTTAATTCCTGCATTCGTCGTCCAAGCTCATGCCGCCACCGCTTCCCATCATTTCGGTTCGCAATCTCTTCCGCACGTTCGAGGGGGTGCAAGCCGTCAACGACGTGTCGTTCGACGTCTTTCCCGGGCAGGTCGTGGGGTTCATCGGGGCCAACGGGGCGGGCAAGACCACCACGATGCGCGTCATGGCCACCTTGGACCAACCCACCAAAGGAAGTGTCAGCATCGACGGGTCGGATGTGGTGGGCTTTCCCGCCGCCGCCCGCGCGAAGATCGGCTGGATGCCCGACGCGTTCGGCGCGCACGACAACATGACCGTTTTCGAGTACCTGGACTTCTACGCGCGGGCGTTTGGGTTCAAGAAGGCGGACCGCGCGCGGCGGATCACGGAGGTAATGGAGTTCACCGACCTCGCGCCCATCGCCGAGCGCATGATGAACAAACTCTCCAAGGGCATGGCGCAACGGCTCTGTTTGGCGCGCACCCTTTTGCACGACCCGACGGTGCTGATCCTCGATGAACCCGCCGCCGGGTTGGACCCGAAGGCGCGCGTGGAGTTCAAGCAACTGGTGCGGCTGCTCGCGGGGGAGGGGAAGACAATTTTCATCAGTTCGCACATCCTTTCGGAATTGGCGGAGATGTGCGACACGATGCTCTTCATCGACGCGGGCCGGATCGTGCATCACGGGTCGGCGGAGAGTTTGCAGCGCCACGGCGACGGCCACGTGGTGTACGACATCCACGTGAACGGCGACCCGGCGGCACTTGTTCAATGGGTGGAGTTGAACCCCGGGGTGCGCGTGGTGGACACGCACAAGCGCGGTGCCCGGGTGAGTTTCGAGTCGTCCGACGAGGCGGCGTTAAGCAAGCAGTTAGAGCGGATGGTCTTGGATCATTTGCCGGTGATTGATTTCCACCGCGAAAGTCGCAAACTGGAGGACGCGTTCGTGGAGATGTTGCGGAAAGTCTGAAGGCGGTGGGTTGTGGATTGTGGCGGAAGGGATATGAACAGGGTTGTGGGATGTGTTCCAGCCCCGGCAGGGGCGTAAGAGCGAAAGCCCATAGCGCAAGCTATGGGGAAATGAGTAGAGTACCTCCCAGCCCCGGCAGGGGCGTAAGAAAACCGGCGGCCAGTTGGGATTGGGTCACGTTGGTTCTCTTACGCCCCTGCCGGGGCTGGGAACCCACAGGTTTACCATCCTCATAGCTCACGCTATGGGCTTTCGCTCTTACGCCCCTGCCGGGGCTGGAATTGACAATCTCATACCTACTGCGCCACAACCCATGCCTGTCCTCCCCGCCACCGATTTCGCCGACTGGCTCAGCCCGATGCTCGTCAAGGAACTCCGCCAGGGCGTGCGGACGCGCGTCTTTGTCTCCCTCCTCATCCTCCTCCAAGTGCTGTTGCTCGTGGACGTTTCCCTGAGCCTGCTCGTCGCTTCCGTCCAGGAGGACGCCTCCACGGGCACCGTCTTTTTCTGGCTCATCGTGGGCCTGCCCGTGCTACTTGTCCTGCCCCTCAACGGCCTCAACGCCATCAGCGGCGAGATCAAGGCCAACACCTTGGAACTCATCTTCCTCACGCGCCTCTCGGCCTTTCGCATCGTCGTCGGCAAATGGCTGGCGATCCTCGCGCAATGCCTGCTGCTTGTTTCGACGGTGCTGCCCTACCTCGTGCTGCGTTACTTCATCGGCGGCATTAATCTCACCAACGAACTGGTTACCCTCGGCCTCCTGCTCACGGGCGCGGTGTTGCTCGCCGCCGCCTCCACGGGCCTGTCCGCGTATTCCACCCGCGTCATCCGGCCCCTGGCAGGGTTGGTGGTGCCGTTTTTCCTAATTTTCGGAGTGGGCACGTTCAGTTCGCTCGCCTTTCGCGGCGGATCGTCCAGCCCCCCGCCGGGGACGCTGGACATCCTCGCGTTACTCGCGTGCGGCGTTCTCCTGGTCTTGCTGATGCTGCGGATGGGAGCGTACAAGATCGCCCCCCCGGCCGAGAACCACGCGGGGGTCGCGCGGTTAATCGCCCTGCTGGGCTTCGGACTCGCGGTCGCGGCGAACTTCCTCCTGCGCGACGCCTCCCTGATCAGCGGGATTACCGAGGGCATCGCCGTTTTTGTCTGCGCCGGGGCGTTGTGCGAGGAACCACGCTGGATCCCGAGCATCTACCGGCCGTTCGCCCGGCGCGGTTTTGTCGGGCGCGCCGCCGGGACTCTGTTCTACCCGGGCTGGCCCTCCGGCGTCTTGTTTTCCCTCGTGATCTTCACGTTGTACGGGGTCTTGCTGACGTTCGGAAAGACACGCGCCTCCGCCGAGCACGAATTGGCCTGGGCGGCCCTCGCGGGCGCGTTGTTGCTGCCCGTCGCGCTGACCCGCGCCGTGTTGCCCAAGACCAAAAAAGCCACGATGGTCTTCTGTCTGGTGCAACTCGCCAGCGTGCTGGTGACGCTCTTCAGCCTGGTCTGCGACAGCGTGCTCAAAACCCACCTGAAGAATTTCTTCGCGTGGCTGCCCGTGAGCGCCCTGATCATGGTGATGGGTGATTCCGACTCGAAGATGGCGGCCCTGCGCGGCGGCGTTTTGGTGACCGCCCTCCTGAGCGCGGTCGCGCTGCTGGTGGTCAGCCGGCTTCCCCTGGTTAAATTCCGGCTCATGGAAAAGGAAAGTTTGCTCTCGCCGGGTTCTGTCTCTCCGGTCGCTCCCGTCCCTTCCGCCAACCCCGATGCTACGCTGGCCTGACGAACCCTCGCTCCGCGCCATCCAGACCCGGATGCGGGTTGCGGCGGGTCGCGTCCGGCTGCCTTTCCGGCACCACACGTGGCGCGGCGAGAGCGGGAACTGGCAGGGCGCGGGTGTCGGCAGTTCCATCGATTTTCAGGACCACCGGCCCTACCTTCCCGGGGATGATCCGCGTTACATCGACTGGCAGGCGTACGCGCGCACCGGCCATTATTCGATGAAGCTCTACCGCGAGGAAGTCAGCCCGCGCGTGGACTTGGCGCTGGACGTTTCGGCGTCGATGCTCTTCGACGACGCCAAGCGCCAGCGCGCGCTGGAGTTGTTTTACTTCTGCGCCGAAAGCGCGCTGCAAACGGGCTCGGCCCTGCGCAGCTACGCGGTGGGGTCGGCGGAAAGCCTTCCGTGGCAGGCGGGCGCGCCGTTGCGCGAACGGGAACTTGCGCGGCTGGCAGCCGGGGCGTCGGCGTCGGCGGCCTCCAACATCCACCCGCCCGCGCTTTCACGCGTGCCGTGGCGGCAGGGATCGCTGCGTGTTTTGGTGTCCGATTTGCTCTACCCCGGTTCGCCCGAGCCGCACCTCGCGCTGCTGGCGTCGGGCAAGGGGAGGGGACTGATATTCGCACCCTTCTGCCGCGGGGAAGCCGAGCCCGACTGGCTCGGCAACGTCGAGATGATCGACTGTGAAACCCACGCCCGCCGGGTGCAGCGCGTGGACGGGGAGTTGCTGTCGCGTTACGCCGCGAACTACCGCCGGCACTTCGAGTTGTGGAAAGACCACGCCCGACGGCACGCGGTGGTGACGGCACGCGTGGGCGCGGACGGTGATTTTCACGCGGCTTTGCGCGCCGAGGCGCTGCCGGAGGGGGCGATTGAGTTAACCCGTTGATATGTTAGACCTCAGCTTTGCCAACCCGGCGGGATTTTGGGCGCTGCTCGCCATCCCCGCGATCCTGGCCATCCACTTCCTCCAGCGCGAATCGCGGCGCGTCCTCACCAGCACGCTGTTCCTCTTCGACGCGCTAAACCCTGTTAGCGCGCAGGGGCGTTGTATCGAGCGGCTCCGAAATTCGGTACCGCTCTGGTTGCAAATCGCGGCCGTTTTGCTGCTCACCTGGCTCCTGGCTGCGACCGCGCTGGCTGCGCAAGGACTCCAGCCAGCGAGTCGCCGTCGTGCTGGATAGTTCTGTGTCCATGCTCGCCTTCCGGGACGAACTCAACCGCGTCCTGCCGTCTCGCCTCCGGAGCCTTGTCCGCAACGCCGCTCGGACTGAATGGCGGCTCATCGAGACCGATCCCGCGCGTCCCACCCTGTACGCGGGCGCGGACCTGAACGCCCTGCTCGCCGCCCTAGCGAAATGGAACCCTCGCTTGGGGACCCACGACTTCCAACCCGCGCTCAACGCCGCCCGCAGCCTGACGCGCGACGCCGGCGTCGCCCTTTTCGTGACCGACCGCCGCGCCGAGGTGCCCGAGGGCGTCAAGCTCCTCGCGATCGGCAAACCCATCGAGAACTGCGGCTGGGCAGGTCTCAGCGTGGAAGGCGACGTTTGGCGCGCCCTGGTTAAAAATTACTCGGGCGTTCCGCAAACCCGGACGTGGCGCGTGGAAGCCGACGGCGCGGTGGGCGCCGACGCCACCCTCACCCTGGAACCCGGCCAAATCCGCACCCTCAGCGGCGGTTTCCCCGCCGGGAAAGACCACTGCGAACTGGTCCTCGGCACCGATGCTTTCCCGCTCGACGACCGCCTGCCCATCGTGCGTCCGCAACCCAAGCGCCTGACGCTCGCCGCGCAACCCGGCACGCCGCTGGATGATTTCTTCCACCGTCTCATCGAAAGCGTGCCGCGCGCGGACTCTAACATCGCCCCCGGCACCGTCGCCGACGCGCGCCTGGGCGTGTATCCGGCCCCTCCGTCGCCCAACGTTCCCGGCATCCTTTTCGCCGCGCCGGATAAGGAGCGTCCCGGCTATCTCACCGGCGAACTGGTGGCCGAGAACCATCCGCTCACCGACGGCCTAACGTGGAACGGTCTCCTCTGCAAACAAACCGATCCCATTCCGGCGCAAGACGGTGACGAAGTCCTGCTCTGGCAGGGGGAACGCCCGCTGATCTTCCTGCGCGGCGCACGCGCCGGGCGTTCGCTGCTGGTCAATTTCGACGTGCGCCAGTCGAACGCCGACCGGCTCCCCGCTTTCGTGGTGTTGCTCAATCGCTTCCTGGAATCCATCCGGGCCGAAAAGGTGGCCCCCGAGCGTCTGAACGTGGAAACCAACCAACTCCTGCAAGTCGCCAGCGACCCGGCGCAACCGCCGCCGCAAATCTCGTCCGGCGAAACCTCTCCCCTGCGCGCCCCCGCCGCGCCGGGCTTCTTCACGGTCACGCAAGGCACCCAATCCGTCCCGCTCCTGACCGCCGCCGCGTATTTCTCCGATACCCGCCAAGCCGATTTCCACGATGCGGAAACGTTGGACACGCTGGGCGGCGAGTCCGCCCGTCTCGTCAACCGCAACAGCCGCGAGGATACTTGGTGGCCCGTGGCCGCGCTGCTCCTCGGCGCGGTGTGCGTCGCGAGTTGGGAACGGGGGAAGGCGGAGTAAAGAAGTAGCACAGAGAACACGGAGAGGGGACACAGAGGCGGAGGAGGAAGAGAAAGGCAAAAGGCTTTGTTCCAGAACCGGATAGCCAGTCTTTTCCCCTCCGAACCCTCCCTTCTTCCTCTGTGTTCTCTGTGTCCGTCTCTCCGTGTCCTCTGTGCTACTTCTTCATTCCGCCCAGTTGAGCACGATCTTCCCGCTTTCGCCGGAGCGCATCAACGCGAACGCCTCCTCGTAGTCGCGATAATCAAACCGGTGCGTAATAACCGGCGAAATATCCAGGCCCGATTGGATCATCGCTGTCATCTTGTACCACGTCTCGTACATCTCGCGGCCGTAGATGCCTTTGATCGTCAGGCCGTTGAACACCACGGCGTCCCAGTCGATCGCCGCCTTGGATGCCGATGCCCAGCAAGGCGATTTTGCCGCCGTGGCACATGTTGGCGATCATGCTTGTAAACGCCGCTGCGTTGCCGCTCATTTCCAGACCCACGTCGAAGCCCTCTTTCATGCCGAGCTGCGCCTGGGCATCCGCCAGGGATTGTTCCTTGACGTTCAGCGCCAGCGTCGCCCCGAGTTTGCGCGCGAGATCGAGGCGGTAGGCGTTCACGTCGGTGATGACCACGTGCCGCGCGCCGGCCTTCTTCGCGATGGCCACCGCCATGCAGCCGATCGGTCCCGCGCCGGTGATGAGCACGTCCTCGCCCAAGAGGTCGTAGCTCAGCGCGGTGTGCGTGGCGTTCCCTAACGGGTCAAAGCAAGACAGCACTTCCAGCGGGATGTGCGGGTCGCAGTGCCACACGTTGGTTTCCGGCAGCACCAGGTATTCCGCGAACGCGCCGGGCCGGTTGACCCCGACCCCCTGGGTGTGCGCGCAAAGGTGGCGGCGGCCCGCCAGGCAGTTGCGGCAGCGTCCGCACACGACGTGACCCTCGCCCGCGACGATCTCGCCCGGGTGGAAATCATGCACGTGGCTGCCCACCCGTTCGATGCGACCCACGAACTCGTGTCCGACCACCATCGGCACGGGAATGGTTTTGCTGGCCCAGGCGTCCCAGTTGTAGATGTGGACGTCCGTGCCGCAGATGGAGTTTTTCAGAACCCGGATGAGCACGTCGTCGATCCCGACTTCCGGGACGGGCACTTCCTCGAGCCAGAGTCCGGGGGTGTCGTGCTTTTTAACGAGGGCGTGCATGGTGTTCATCGAGGGGATGAAAATAGCAGGGATGCGGCAGGCAAGCCAACGCGGGGCTTTCTGCGCGCTGGCGCGCGGGGGTGGAGTGTGAAACCTTGCGGGTGCCCGTTGCGGCCATTCTCTTTCTTCCCGGTTTTTATGGAACAACAAAATCTGCGCGACCACCTCGAAGCCCTGCACCGCGAGCTTTCGCAAGCCCCCGACCTGGATGAGCGCGGCCAGCGGTTGCTGGCGGATGTGCGGAGCGACCTGACGCGGTTCGACGCGGCCACGCCCTCCGCGAGTGGTGGTGACACGGCGGCGGCGCCGTTGTCGGTGGAGGAACGCAATCAGATGCAGAGTCGCTGGCAAAGCGCGGTGGTGGATTTCGAGGGTTCCCACCCGCAACTCGCGCGCGGTTTGGAGCGCATGGCGGTGATCATCAGCAATTTTGGTTTGTAGGTCTGCATTGTCACAAAGATCAAGATCTACATCGGTGCCGGTCCCGTTGGTAGTCTGGTCGTCGCCTCCCAAACCTCGGATGGGCTGTGAAAGCCCGGGATCACGCTCCGTCTCCAACCCGGAACGGGTTGCGCCCCAAAGCCCAGGGTTGCGAGTCGCGAGCTACCCTGGGTCACGTCATTGCAAGTGTCTCCAACCCCAAGGGGGTTGCGTCCTCCGGCGACAGGAGGCACGCTAACCACGGGACGCAACCCCGTTGGGGTTGGGAACCTTCACACACGATAACCCAGGGTAGCCCCCAAGCGGGCAACCCTGGGCTTTGGGGCGCAACCCCCTTGGGGTTGAAAAGGGCAACTCGTCCCGGGATGGGAGCCAAAAAAGGCGGGAGAACCGGCGCTTAGAAACATTCATCCTACCTCCACCACGCCAGCAATCGGGGCGCGAAGATAATCAAACCAACCCCGGCCGCCCCCGCGCTCACCAGCAACACCCCGGCGGCGGCGAGGTCCTTCGCGCGGCCTACCAACGCGCTGCGCTCCGGGTGAACGGCGTCGGCCAACGACTCCACCGCCGTGTTGAACGCCTCCGCGCCCAACACCGACCCAATCGCGAAAACCACCGCGCACCATTCCAACCGGGAAATCGACCACCAACACCCCGCCGCAACCGTCAGAACGGCGGCCCCCTGGTGCAACCAGGCGTTGTGTTCCCAGCGGAGCAGCAGATAAACACCGCGAAAAGCCGGCCGGAAACTCACCGCGCGATCCCGCCAGGAAAACGTCCGGCGTTTTTCCTCCACCGTGGCGGGCCTGTTCGCATCGAGGCGTGGTAAAAGCGGTTTCATCGTGCGTTCTTGCGCTTGGTCAAAATCATGAGCCAAGCAAACCTTAACCATAAACCCCGCCCGTTGGAAGCCGCCACCCGCCCCACTGGACGCGACGCCCTGCTGTTCTCGTTGCGGGCGGCGGTGGCCGCCGGGTTGTCGTTCGTCTGCTACCGGGCGACCCACCTGCCGGGCTTGTCCTGGGCGCCGGTCTCCGCCGTCCTCGTCATGGAACCCACCCTCCGGCCCTCGCTCCAAGCGAGTCTGGTGCGTTTCGCGGCCAACGTCACGGGAGCCGTCTGCGGCATGGCGGTCAGCGTGTCGCTCGGCCCCACGCCGTTCGCCATCGTTGCGGGCGTCCTCGCGACCGGAACCGTTTGCCACTACGCCCGCCTCGACGACGGACGCCGCCCCGCCTACGTCGCCATGATGATCGTCCTGCTCAACACCGGCGGCGGCAGCGTGATCAACGAGTCCGCGGACCGACTCGCGGCGGTGGTCACGGGTTGCCTCGTGGCGCTCCTGGTGTCGTTCGCCTTCGAGCTCGGCATCAACAAACTACCCGCGAAGACGACCACACCCACCGCCACGGCGGGCGAATAGCAGGACCACCCACCGTGTCAGCCGCCCCCCGCCATCCGCAGCACGGCGCGCGCGGCAAACCAGAGCATCAACGCCGACGTCGCCCCCTGCGTCACCACCTGCCACCACGGCGCGGCGAAACGCGCGCCCCATCGCACCGCGCCGCACAGCACGCCCGACCACAACAGCGTCCCGGCCGTCACCCCCGCCGCCAGGCAGAGCGACGCGCCGATGCCGAGGCGTTCGCCCGCCTGTCCGCCGATCACCGCCAGCCAGAACGTCACGTTCCACGGACTCGTCAGTGCCACCGTGAACCCGAGCGCGTAACCGCCCCGGGTTGATCCAAACCGGCGCGGGCGCGCCTCCGCTCCGTTCGCCGTGCCATCACCGCTCCGAACCCACCTCTCCGCGCGCCACCCGCGCCACGCGCCGCGCCCGAAAGTCCACGCCAACACAAGCAAGAGCGCCACGCTGACCACCCCAAGCACCGGACGCACCCCCGGCACCGCCACCAACGCCCCGGCACCCAAAGCCACGCCCAGCGCCCACAGGAAATCCCCCGAGCACGCACCCAGACCCACCGCCCACGCCGGCAGGAAACCGCGTTCCAGGCCGCGCCGGATCATCTCGGCGTTCACCGGCCCCGGCGGCCACGCCACGGACCAACCCAGGAAAAAGCCTTTCAACAAGAGCGCGAGGATCATCGGCGAGCCGCCACTTTCCCCCGGCGCCCATCCCGCGCAAACGCCACTTGAAAAACCGCCGATTCGTGGCATCTGGAACAGCCGCGGGAATCAGGGCTTTTTTCCCGCTTGTGTTGCCGGGGGCGGTTGCCTTATACCGTCCTGCGCCGGTGCGGTGAGCAATTCACCAGGGCATCATTGACTCCAGCGTTTACGATATGAACGAACCCATGCAGGAAAAGGCGTCGCGGGTGGCGTCACTCTATCAGCCGGAACACGAGCACGACGCCTGCGGCGTCGGCTTCATCGCGGACATCCACGGCAAACGGTCCAACCAGGTCCTCCGCATGGGGCTGACCTCCCTGTGCAACCTCGGCCACCGCGGCGCGCTCGACGCCGACGCCAAAACCGGCGACGGCGCGGGCCTGCTCACCCAGATTCCCTACAAAATTCTGCGCGGCGAAGTCAGCCGCATGGGCCACCACCTCTTCCAGGACGGCGACCTCGGCGTCGGCATGGTTTTTCTGCCGCACGACGGCGCCTACGCCCAGGCCCGCGCCAAGGCCATCACCGAGGAGGTGCTCAAATCGCGCGGCCTGTTCCTCTTCGGCTGGCGCGACGTGCCCATCAACATCAACGTGCTCGGCGACAAGGCGCAGATGACCATGCCGCGCATCGAGCAGGCGCTCGTCGCCAAACCCTACGGCATGAGCGGCGACGACTACGAACGCCGCCTGTTCCTGTCGCGCAACGAGATCGAGAAACGCGCGGCGGACGACAAGATCAAGAACTTCTACATCTCGTCGCTTCTCGAGCCGCGTGCTCATCTACAAGGGCCTGCTGGTTTCCGCGTCGTTGGAAAAGTTCTACCGCGACCTCGCCAACCCGGATTACGACACGGGCCTGTGCGTGTTCCACCAGCGTTACAGCACGAACACCTTCCCGACCTGGCCGCTTGGCCAGCCGTTCCGGATGCTCGCGCACAACGGCGAAATCAATACCATCCGGGGCAACCGCAACTGGATGAGCGCCCGCGAGGCCGAACTCCAGGCGGATTTCTGGGGCGAGGACATCGACCTGCTCAAGCCCATCATCCAGCCCGGCGGCTCGGATTCCGCCAGTCTGGACAACGCGCTGGAAGCCCTCGTGATGAGCGGCCGCAGCATCCTGCACGCGATGCAGATGCTCGTGCCGCCCGCGTGGCGTTCCAACAAGAACATCTCGCCCGAACTCGCCGCGTTCTACGAGTACCACAGTTGCTTCAACGAACCGTGGGACGGCCCCGCCGCCCTCGTCTTCAGCGACGGCCTCACCGTGGGCGCGTCGCTCGACCGCAACGGCCTGCGCCCCGCCCGCTACAAGCTCACGGAGGATGGCATCTTCTGCCTCGGCTCCGAGGTCGGCATGACCGAGGTCGACGACGCCAAGGTCATCGAAAAGGGCCGCCTCGGACCGGGCGAGATGATCGCCGTCGATACCGTCACGGGCAAGCTCCTGCGGGACGCCGACATCAAGGCGCAACTCGCCGCGGCGCGTCCCTACGGCAAATGGCTGGACGAAAATTTGATCCGCCTGTCTTCCCTCGTCGCGCGCGACGCCATCGCGGAACCGGCGGGCGAGTTGGACATCCTGGGTTTGACCGAGCGGCAGATCGCCTTCGGTTACACCAGCGAGGAACTGGACGTCATCCTCAAGCCGATGCTGCGCGACGGCGCGGAATCGTTCGGCTCGATGGGCGACGACACCGCGCTGGCCGTGCTCTCGCTCCAGCCGCGCCTGCTTTACACGTACTTCTGCCAGTTGTTCGCGCAGGTGACCAACCCGCCCATCGACCCGTTGCGCGAGAAGCTCGTCATGTCGCTGAACACGATCATGGGCTGGCGTCGCAACCTGCTGGGCGAAACCCCCGAGCACGCGCGCCTGATCGCCTCCGATTCGCCGATCCTGATGGTCCACGAATTGGAGGCGTTGCGCGCCGATCGAACGGCCCGAAACCAAGCTTTGCACCGTGAGCGCGCTCTGGAGCGCGGAAGCCGGCGCGGCGGGCTTGGAGCCGGCGGTCGCGCGGATTTGCGCCGAGGTCGAGGCGGCGGTCGAGGACGGCTGCCACCTCGTGGTCCTGAGCGACCGCGGGGTGGACCACGCCAACGTGCCCGTCCCGATGCTGCTCGCGATGGGCGCGGTGCATCACCACCTGACCCGCGTCGGCAAGCGGATGCGCGTCGAGTATCATCTGCGAGACGGGCGAGGCGCGCGACGTTCACCACATGGCGTGCCTGATCGGTTACGGCGCGAGCAGCGTCGTGCCCTACCTGGCCTACGAGACGTGCCGCGAGATCATCGAGAAAATGCCGGCGGAGGGCCGCCCGGGTTACGTCGCGGCGCTGAAGAGCTACCGTTCGGCGCTGGAATCGGGCGTGCTCAAGATCATGTCGAAGATGGGCATCTCCGTGCTGGCGAGTTATCGCGGCGCGCAGGTGTTCGAGGCCATCGGCATCAGCACGGCGTTGGTGGAGCGTTGCTTCACCGGGACGGCCACGCAGATCGAGGGCCTCGGGTTCGACGAAATCGCGGCGGAAAGCCTGCGGCGCCACGAGCAGGGCTTCGGCGCGCCCGGTCGGCGGCGGACGTGCCCGACCGCAAACAGCCGCTGTTGCAAAACCCCGGCTACTACCGGTTCCGTCCGCAGGGCGAGGATCACGCGGTGACGCCGCCGATGATCAAGAATTTCCACACGTTCGTGAAGACCAACAGCCCGGAGGATTACAAGAAGTACGTCGAGACGACGCTCAACAAAAACCCGCTTTCCATCCGCGACCTGCTGGAGATGAAGCCGGCGGCGTCCGGTCCGGTGCCCTTGGAGGAGGTGGAATCCATCGAGGACATCCGCCGCCGGTTCACCACGGCGGGCATGTCGCTCGGCGCGCTGAGTCCCGAGGCGCACGAGTGCCTGGCCATCGCGATGAACCACATCGGCGGCAAGAGCAACAGCGGCGAGGGCGGCGAGGATCCCGCCGCGGTTTCACCCGCCGGCCCAACGGCGACCTGGCGAACAGCGCCATCAAGCAAATCGCCAGCGGTCGGTTCGGCGTGAACGCGACCTACCTCGCGAGCGCCAAGGAAATCGAGATCAAGATGGCCCAGGGAGCCAAGCCCGGCGAGGGCGGCCAGCTTCCCGGCCACAAGGTCAGCGCGTACATCGCCAAGCTGCGGAAAGCGACGCCGGGCGTGTCGCTGATTTCGCCGCCGCCGCACCACGACATTTATTCCATCGAGGATCTGGCGCAGTTGATCCACGACCTCAAGGAAGTGAACCCGCGCGCCCGCATCTGCGTGAAGCTCGTGGCCGAGGCGGGTGTCGGCACCATCGCGGCGGGCGTGGCGAAGGCGCACGCCGATATCATCCTGGTCAGCGGTCACGAGGGCGGCACGGGCGCGGCGGCGTTTTCCTCGATCAAAAACGCGGGCAGCGCGTGGGAACTCGGGATCAGCGAGGTGCATCAGGTGCTGATGCTCAACGGCTTGCGCAATCGCGTGACCCTGCGGACCGACGGCGGGATGCGCAACGGCTCAGACATCATCTTCGCGGCCCTGATGGGCGCGGAGGAGTACAATTTCGGGACCGCCGCGCTGATCGCGAGCGGCTGCGTGTACGTGCGCCAGTGCCATCTGAACACCTGCCCGGTGGGGGTGGCGACGCTAGACGAAAAGCTGCGCGCCAAGTTCAAGGGCAAGCCGGAAAACATCGTCAACTTCTTCAACGGCGTGGCGACGGAAGTCCGCGAGATCATGGCGCGGCTCGGGTTCCGCACGATGAACGAAATGGTGGGCCGGGTGGACCTGTTGAGTCAGCGGCACGCGCCGGGTCATCCCAAGGCGAACACGCTCAACCTGAGCCGCGTGTTGGCGGACGTGTGCAAGGATGATCCGACCGCGCCGCGCGTCCACACCCGCGAGCGCAACGACGGGTTCAACGACCGTCCGCTCGACGACGTGATCCTGCAGGAGGCGAACGAGGCCATCAACCACGGCAAGGACCTGTCGTTGAGCTACAAGGTGCGCAACACGAACCGTTCGGTTTGCACAAAGGTCAGTGGCGAGATCGCGTACCAGCACGGTGAGCAGGGGTTGCCCGAGGGGCGGCTGGAGATCACGTTGCGCGGCAGCGCGGGCCAGAGTTTGTGCGCGTTTCTGGTACCCGGGTTGCGCGTGGTGCTGATCGGCGAGGCGAACGACTACGTCGGCAAAAGCATGAGCGGCGGCCAGATCATCATCAAGCCGCGGGACGGACACAAATTTGTGTCGCACGAGGCCATGATCGCGGGCAACACGTGTTTGTACGGCGCGACGGGCGGTTTCTTGTTTGCCAACGGGCGGGTGGGGGAGCGTTTCGCCGTGCGGAACTCGGGCGCGACGGCGGTGGTCGAAGGCCTGGGCGACCACGGCTGCGAGTACATGACCAACGGCACGGTGGTCGTGCTGGGCGGCACCGGTCGGAACTTTGGCGCGGGCATGACCGGCGGCACGGCGTACGTGCTGGATTTGCACGACACCTTCGAGGGGTTGTACAACCCGCAGTTGATCCGGCTGGACCGCTTCAACGAGGAGGACGCGCAGGCGGTGAAAGCGTTGATCTACAAGCACCTGGAGGAGACGGACAGCGAGCGCGCGCGGGAGATCCTGGCGGATTGGCCGAAGTTTGAGGGCAAGTTCTGGAAGGTCACCGCGCTCGCGCCGGTGAAGCCGACCCCCGCGGCGGTGGCCCCGAAGCCACCGGCGGTGGTCCCGCCCGCCGCCGAGGCCGTGATGACGGCGGCGAAGCCGTAAGGGGACGATAGCCTCTCCGGATCAGCCCCGGGAGCGCGGGCGTCCCGCCCGCAAAGGGCGGGAGGCCGTGGATAAGTTCAATAAACCAGAGGCCGGCGGGAAGCCCGCGCTCCCGGGCGGAGGCCCCTCTTCAACCCGGAACGGGTTGCGCCCCAAAGCCCAGGGTTGCGAGTTGCGAGCTACCCTGGGTTACGTCGTTGCAAATGTCTTCAACCCCAACGGGGTTGCGCCCTCCGGCGACGGGAGGCACGCTAACCACGGGACGCAACCCCGTTGGGGTTGGGGACCTTCTTGACCGTTACCCAGGGTAGCCCCCAAGCGGGCAACCCTGGGCTTTGGGGCCAACCCCTGTGGGGTTGGGGCAAAAGGGAACGTGGTAATGCGATGAGGAATAAAACCCTCACCCCTCCATCCCACCCAAATCCCGCAAAAAATCAGGAAACGACTTCGACTCGCGAATCAGATTATTCAACCGATCCAGCTTCTTGTCGTTAAACGCCTGGTTCAACGACACCCGTCGCGATCCACCCGCGTAATTGAACACCACCTCGTCCCAGTGGATGCTCGACACCTCGTTGTTAAACTTCGCCACCGAACGGCCCCGGAAATACGCGCGCGTCGTCTCCGGCGGTGAGAAAATCGCGGCGCGGATTTCGTCCTCGCTCACAAACCGCCGCATCTGCCCTTCGCGCGACAGCGCGTAATGCAGCCCGTCCTCCACGTTCACGTTGTGGTACTCCAAATCAATGGATTGAAGCCACGGATCACTCCAAGCCAGCCCTTCGCTCTCCCGGAACGTCTCCAGCAGATACTTCTTCGCCACCCAATCCACCCGGTCGCGGCACAGGGTCACGTCCTTTTCCAAATCATCGAGCACGCTCTCCCATTCGCGCAGCAACCACGCCGTTTCCTTATCGCTCCGGTCGCAGTGCGCCAGCGCCGCCGCCAGGTACAGTCGTTGCACTTCGATCGCGCTGATCTTGCGGCCATCCTTCAGCTCGATGATCCAGGCGTAGGTCTGGTCGCGGCTGATCGCCTTCGTCGTCTCGATCGGCTGCGCGAACTCCAACGCCGGCGCTTTCCCCGCCTCGATCAACTCGAGCACCAGACTCGTCGTGCCGATCTTCAACGCCGTCGCGATCTCGCTCATGTTCGCGTCGCCGATGATCACGTGGAACCGCCGGTAACGACTGCTGTCCGCGTGCGGCTCGTCGCGCGTGTTGATCAGCGGACGACGGTTCATCGTGTCGATGCTCACGATCACGCTGAAAAAATCCGACGCGTTGCGAAATTTGGTAAAGCCCCGCCTGGCTCGCCGCGCTTTCGGCCTCCACCCCCATCTTGCCCGCGCCCGCGAAAATCTGCCGCGTGACCAGGAAGGGCAGCATGTCGCTGACCACCCGTTCCCACGGCACGTTGCGGTTCATCAGGTAATTGTCGTGGCAACCGTAGCTGTGGCCGACGAAATCCGTGTTGTTCTTGTAAAGCCGGACCTCGCGGCCATCGGGCGCGAGCTTCTTGTTGCGTCGCCGGGCGCACTCGGCCACGATCCGTTCGCCCGCCTTGTCCTGCGCGACCAGCTCGCGCAGGGTCGTGCATTCCGGCGTCGAATATTCGGGGTGCGCGTGGTCGTTGTAGTACCGCGCGCCGTTGCTCAGTACGAGGTCGCTCTTGATCTCCTCGAAACTCAGCGGCCGGTTCTTGTCGATCTCGAAATAGGAGGATTCGTCCGTATCCTGGAGCAATTCGGCGGCGCGAAAACCCCGCGCGTCGCGGTGCGGATCCTCCAGCCGGTAATCCCACTTCATCAACGTGCCGTGCTCGGTGTAACGCCGCACGAGTTCAATCGATTCGCTGACAACGTCCACGTTGTCCTGACCATCCACCGTGATGCCGTATTCGGTTTCGATCCCAAAAACGCGTTTCATCTGTCCGTCGGAAGATAACATGATTGATAGTTCGCCGTGTCCGCCCGGTTGGACGGCCCGGCCGTTGCGAAATATGCGTGAACGCCTTCCCCTAAACACGAGGTCAAATCACCGCGCGACTCGCCTTCGGACGGTCCTCGCGGGCCGGGCCGAATGGGCGCGACACGCACAACGTTTTCGGCGTCGTAGTCGATCAGCTTGAGCCAATCCTCGGTGATGTCAGTCGGCGGGAAGATGTCGTTCTCCGCGTACTCGGCGTTGAGCGAGAGGCTCAGGTCGCTGGCGCTGATACCCTCCTCCTGCATCGTCGCGATGGCCCGCTTGATGGCGAGACCCTTCGCGCGTTCGACGATGGAGGCGATGATCGCGCCGCTCACCAAGTCGCCCCGGTAGAGGATCTCCTTGCGCCCGCTACGCAGCGTGACCTCGATGAACTTGTTCTCCTCGCGGTGGCCGAACTGCTGCTCGATCAACGCGTCCACGAGTTTGTCGATGGCCGGACGCACCCCGCCCGCCTCCTTCACCATCGCCGGATCGTAGGGCAGGTTCTCCGCGAGGTAGATGCGGTAAATCTCCCGCGCGCCTTCCTTGGTTGGACGGTTCACCTTGATCTTGCGGTCGATCCGGCCGGGCCGGATGATGGCGGGATCGATCAAATCCGCCCGGTTCGAGGCGAGGATGATCACCACGTCATTGAGCGAATCGATGCCGTCCATCTCCGTGCAAAACATCGGCACCAAGGTGGAAAGGATGTTCGAGAAACGCGACGCCCGCCGCGTGCCCAGGATGCTTTCGGCCTCGTCGATGAACAGGAACGGCAGGTAACCCTCCTTGCGCTTTTGGCGGGCGGTCGCGAAGATTTCGCGCACGATCCGCTCGCTCTCGCCGACCCACATGTTCAGGATCTCGGGTCCTTTGATGTGCATGAAGTATTCCTTCATTTCCTCGCCGGTCTTCTCCTTGAGCTTGGCGGTGAGGTTGTAGGCTGTGGCCTTGCCGATCAACGTTTTCCCGCAGCCCGGAGGTCCGTAGAGCAGGAAACCCTTCGGAGTCGTGTGGTTAAACTTCGCGAACAAATCCGCGTGGACCAGCGGCAGCTCGATGGCGTCCTTGATCGCCTGCAACGCCTCCTGCTGGCCGCCGACTTTCTCCCACGGCAACTCCGGGCACCTCGTCCAGGTAGTGATCCTCGCTCTTGGGCCGGCGCATCAGTTCGAGCGCGAGGCGGTAGTTGCCGTCCACCCGCACCTCGTCGCCCGTCTTGAGGGTTTCCTTCATCAATTCGCTCGCGCGCTGGAGGACGACGGATTGCGTGCCGTTATCCTGGCCGACGCGCAGACGGTCGTTGCCGATCACCTCGGTGATCTTGGTCACGGGACCGCTGGTGTCGTACCCCAACTCGCCGACGATGACGTAGGCCTCGTTGACCAGAACGCGCATTCCTTTCTTGAGTTTCGAGAGGGAAATGCGCGGGTCGACGTTGCAGTAGTAATCCGCCCCGCCGACGACGATCTGCGCCGTTTCGCGGTTCGGACTGCCGAGGAAAGTGCCGATGCGGTTGGCGGGTGAGGTCACTTTCTTGATGGCCTCCTCCATCTTTTCGATGGCTCTGCCGCGCTTCGTTGATGGTGTCCTCCTGGTCGGCCACCTGGGCGCGGACGTGCAGGAGCGCTTTGCGAATGGGATCGCCGATGGGGAGGGAGGCAATCGTGCGGTCGAGGAGATCAAGCGCCGTTAGTTCATCGGGTGATTGATGACCACCGCCGTACAAGGATTCAAAATCACTGGATCGATCGGATGGATTCATTGCTGTTTCAGCAGGGCTGAAAATCGGGTGAAAGTTCGCTGGGTCGGACCGTGGTAACTTCTTGGGTAAAAAGATAGCGCGCGAAGGCGAAGTCTGCAAACGGCGCGGCATCGGCATGGCCGTTTGCGCCAACCGCCTGCGGGAGAGTAGGAACACGCGCGGCGGGCGCGGGTGAAAGCTGAAAAGGAATTGGACCCCCTGGGACTCGAACCCAGAACCTAGTGATTAAGAGTCACGTGCTCTACCATTGAGCTAGGGATCCTCGTGTGTCCGCCGGCAAGGCGAACAACGGTCGCCAAACTACGGGACACCCCGCCGCTTCGCAAGCGGCTTGTGAAGCCGGCGAGCTGACGCGGGGCGGGATAGTGCAACGGCACGGACGATTTGGCAAGGGAAGATTTCGCGGGTCTTTTTTTCTCGATCTTTGTTGGAGTGATTCCGTAGAATCGCCGGACGGACGCGGATTGCCCGCGTTCCACGACACGCAAACGTAAACGTCCAGACACACATGATGACCAAAATTGAAATGACGGCGGCGATCATCGCGGCCAAGCAGAAAATGGCCCTCACCTGGGAGAGCATCGCCGCCGGGGCCGGCCTTTCGCCGGTCTTCGTGACCTCCGCTTGCCTGGGGATGAACAGCATGGCCAAGGAACCCGCGGACAAGCTCTGCGCGACCCTCGACCTGCCGCCGGAGGTTTCCACCGCCTTGCAGGCGTTTCCGCACAAGCATTGGGACAAAACCATCCCGACGGACCCGGTGATTTACCGGTTTTACGAGATGATCAACGTGTACGGCGACACCATCAAGGAGTTGATCCACGAGAAGTTCGGTGACGGCATCATGAGCGCGATTGATTTCACGATGGACATTGACCGCGTCGCCGGACCCGAAAGGTGACCGGGTGAAAATCCTGATGACGGGCAAGTTTCTCCAGTACAAATCCTGGTAGGCGGGGGATGTGGGATGTGGGATTTCAGCCGCGAAGTGGCGTCATGTGAGTAGCACAGGAACGCTCCGCGCGCGTGCCCGTGGGGGGAGTGTAACACCCGTCTGGCACAGCAAGATTTCGCCCCTTTCCTTTGGTCCCCTGGGTCTCTGCGGTCCCTTTCCGGCGGGCCGCCCACGACCGGGCGCGTTCCCGGCAAGGGACGCAAAGGACCTCAGGGACCCAAGAGACGGACAACGGGCCGTCCGCCAGGTGTCACTCCCCCGGATGGCACGCGCGCGGGGCGTTCCTGTGCTACTCAAATGACGCCACGCCGTGGACAGAAATCCCACAACCCACGGCCCACCCATCACGCCTCCGCCGCCCGAACTTCCGCTCCAGTTCGGCGTAGGAAAGCTGGATCATCGTCGGGCGGCCATGCGGACAGCAATACGGCAACTCGCACGCGAGCAAATCCTCGATCAAGCGGATCAACTCGCGCTCGCGCAGCTTGTCGTTGGCTTTCACCGCGTGACGGCACACCAGCAAGACGACGAACGAAGTGATCAGCACAAACATGT
>CAWCJJ010000019.1:0-20712 GCA_963795895.1 uncultured bacterium | reverse complement strand
TCGGCAGCGACGTGTCGTGTCCTGACACTCCGGCGCAGCCGACTCGATAATCCCCGGGGCGTTCGCGAAGCCGGACGCGACACGTCGCGCGGAGTCCAAACCAAAGACATCCAGAACCAGAGCGGTGTTCGCAAGCCACACTCAACGAGATGTTTCTGAAACACTGGCACTCCGTCTGCTTGAGAACGCGTCAACATGCCATCCGCCACCCTGCCGCCGCTTGAAGTAGTCGCAACTCCCCAGCCGCCATCCCTTGACTACTATCGAGTCAACAACCTGCGGTTGACCTACCTCGAGTGCTGGCGGTTGACTTATTCTTGGAAGGTCCTTGTCCCTGGAATCGCGAAATTGTTCCGTTTGCCCCTGACCTTGGTGGAAGGAATGGCCACTCCTCGCCCGTTCATTGAAAACCTCGTCGCACCCGAAAACCTATCGCCAGACACGCTCGCACACTTGGACAAGATGCGGACCGAGTGCGAGTCCCTTGGATTTAATGATGCGATCTATTACAAGCCGAAACAGAGCTTTTTGCCCGTAGAAGCCGGAAACTGCGTCCTGCGAGAACCCAGCGGAGAAGCCATCGCGCATCTGTTTTACGGCCGTGCACAGGCTTCCGGGAAGAGTCGGCGTTTGGTCGTTTGCTTTTACACAGCGTTAGCCGATGGCAAATTGTTAATCACGAGCAACCATCGCCGAGGATTCACCGGCCCGCCCGGCAATGATGGGGTCTGCCGCCACGGTGCGTCCGCCCCAGTGCTTTACCTCGAACACCGCCGCCGCCTTCAGGGGCACATCCGCGCCGGGAATCCGCCCGTTCTTGTCTCAACGACCGAGGAGTCTTCTACTTTGATCTGGCGCTTGGAACAGAAATCGCATGAGTTTCTCAAAGCACGCGGCTTATACGAACCCATGAGGGGCGGGGAAGTCGAGGCATTGTTTGCGCGGAAGGCGTCAAGCGAGCGAGTCGCGGCGGATTGCTCCCCCGCCGTGACAATCGAGGTCAACGCCGTGCTCACGGCATTGGCAAAACGCGAGCGTCCGGCTTCCACATCCGCAATCGCCGGGATCATTTTGCTTGCGGTCTCCCTGCTTGCGTATGTGCTTGTCGGTCGTCTGCGCTGGCGTTGGGACTTCGTCGTTCTCATCGTCGGCACACTGTTCCTCCATGAAACGGGTCACTATCTGGCAATGCGGGCTTTTGGCTACCGGAACCTGCGCATGTTTTTCATTCCTTTTGTCGGCGCGGCGGTTTCCGGGGTGAACTCGCAGGCTCCGGGCTGGCAGAAGGCGCTGGTCTCCCTCGCGGGACCGCTGCCCGGTATTTTCCTGGGCGCGGGCTTGCTACTCGCCACCCCTTTTCTGACCGCCGACCCGCTGGCCCGACAAGCGGCTGTCGTTCTGCTGGTGGTCAACGGCTTTAACCTCCTGCCTTTGCTGCCGCTCGACGGTGGAAGGTTTTTGAATGAAACGATCTTTGCCCGTAGCGCGATCGCACAGGCAGCTTTCTCGTGCCTGGCGGGAGTGAGCGCGGTAGCCCTTGGCGCTACTTTCAGTCACGTCTTTTTGTACATCGTCGGCGCGTTTATGATCGGCGGAGTGGGACGCATTCTGCGCGTGGGTCGCGCCGTGAAGATAATGCGCTGGCAGCGCGTGGTGTTGACAGAGCCAGCCACGGTTCCCGGACAGGCTGAGGTGGTGCGCCCGGAAGCCCTGCCGCCGATTCTGAGCGCGCTGAAGAAGGATCGTCCGAAAATTCCTGCCCAACCCATGCTGGTGAACGAGGCGCTGATGGTCATCGATCAATTGCGCGCGCGGCCCCCGCGTCTCGCGGCGACGATGGGGTTACTCGTGCTTTATGGGGCGACCTGCGCGATGGCGCTCTGGTTCCTCGTGCCCCTCGCGCCATCCCTTTCCTGGCAATATTATTTACCCCATAGCCCGCAGAGCTTGCAACGTCTGCATCAACAAAGGGTGTTGACGGAACATCTGCGCGCCGAAGAAGCGCGAAAAAAAGCGGGCGCCAAGCCGGAGCCGGACGCGGACGCCGACAGCGAGCCGCTGCCGCCGACCAACGAGTAGAGAGCCGCGCGAGTTGTCAGGCGAGGCGGCATCGACTATCCTCCGGGTCGGGCCGCCGCCCGTGTGGATGCCCATGACCCAGTCGCCGACGCTCGCCGCCTCATCATCGAACATACGGGTTCGGCCCGGCTTAGCCGCCATACATCTGCTCTGGGCCTGGCTCGCCGCGCTCGCGAGCGGGGTGTTGCTCGTGTTGTGTTTCGCGCCTTGGAACCAACAGTGGCTGTGCTGGCTTGCGTTGACCCCGCTCCTCGCCGCCGTCTGGTTTGGCGGCGACGACTCCAGCCCTAATTCCCCGGTCCTTCCGCTTCCTGGCATCCCCTATCCCACTTGGCGAGGATGGTCGAAGCAAGCCACCCAATTCCCGCGTGCCTTCTTGCGCACACCCGCCGGACGCGGCTTCGGCCTGGGCTACGTCGCCGGACTCGTCTTCTTCTGGGGGGCGTTCTACTGGCTGTGGGAAGTCACGCCGCCCGGCTGGTTCATCCTGGCATTCTACATGGCGCTGTACTTCGCGATCTGGGGCGCGTTCATGAGCACCGCGGGCCGACCGGGTACTCTCGCCGCGTTCGCGCCGGCACCGCCCGCAAATTCACCCTCATCACCCACATCATCCGCCGACGCCCCCCTCAACCTCCGCCGGCCTTCGTCATTCGTCATTCGTCATTCGTCATTCTCCGTCCCCCACTCCGCCTTCCTCCACTCGCGCCACAACCTCTACCACGCCTTCCTCGCCGCCGCGTGCTGGGTAGCCCTCGAATGGGTACGCGGGTGGATGTTTTCGGGCTTCGGCTGGAACGACCTCGGCGTTGGCCTCCACGCCGTCCTCCCCCTGATCCAAATCGCGGAGTACACCGGCGTCGGCGGCGTGTCGTTCCTGGCGGTGTTCGCCAACGTCATCGCCGTGGCGACCGTGTACCGCTTTTACCTGGAAGTCCGCAGCCACCGCGTACGGCCGCATTTCGATTTCACCCTGACCATCGCGGGCATCCTCGCCGTCTTCGCCTACGGGGTGCATCGCATCCAGACCATCGACCGCCAGAGCGCCCAACCGGGCGTGAGCATCCCCCTGCGCGTCGCGGCGGTGCAGGCGGACATCCCGCTCATCATGCGGCTCGACCAGGAAACGGCCAACCGGATTTTCGACGCTTACCAGCGTCTCACCGGCACGGCGCTGGCGAACCGTCCGCAACTCCTGCTCTGGCCGGAAAGCGCGATGGAAACGAGCATGTTCACGGACCGGGCGACGTTCGATTTTGTCAACGCCGCCGCCGCGCAGTCGCCGGAAACCAACCTGCTCCTCGGCACGCGGGACCTGGATTTCGGCGAGGAGGGCACCGCGCAGGCGGACTACAACGCCGCCGTGATCATGCCCGCCAACGGCGGCGAAACGCAGATTTACCGCAAGATCCACCTCGTGCCGTTCGGCGAGTACATTCCGTTTCGCAAATCGTTCCCGGTGTTCGCGTGGATCGTGGGCGACCAGGTGCCCGGGGACTTCGCGGCGGGGACGAAGCCGGTGGTGTTCCGCCTGCGCGGGCCCGACCTCGGCGCAGCGCCGCTGATCTGTTTCGAGGACACGCTCGGCCGTCTCGTGCGGCAGCCGGTGCTGCTGGGCGCGCAACTCCTCGTCAATATCACCAACGACGTGTGGTTCGGACGCACCGCCGCGCCGGAGCAGCATCTGAATGAATCGGTTTTCCGCGCGGTGGAGAACCGGCGTCCGCTGGTGCGCTGCGCCAACACGGGGGCGACGGCGTTCATCGACACCACGGGACGCGTGACCAACATCCTGCGCTCGCCCGAAAACGGGACGATCTTCACCACCGGCGTGCTGTGGGGCGAGGTCAAGGTCCCGGCGCGGCCCGGGCTGACTTTCTACACCCGCAACGGGGAAAATTTCTCCATCGCGTGCGGCGTGGCGGCGGGGATGGCGGCCTGGTTGCGCGCGCGACGGAGGCGGAAGGCGTGAGCGTGGACGGACGCCCGGCTTTCGTGGTGTCGATGCACGACGTGAGTCCGCTGACCCGCGAGATTTTCACGGCGATGCTGTCGGACTTGGGTTCGTTAGGATTGAGGAAATGCTCGCTCCTGGTGATCCCGGACCATCATCACCGCAAACATTTTTTGAGCGACGCGCCGTTCTGCCGGTGGCTGGAGCGACTGGCAGGCGACGGGCACGAGTTGGTGGTTCACGGGTACTATCATCAGCGCGAGGCGCGGGCCGCGGAAACGTGGACGCAACGGATGGTGACCCGGGTGTACACGCTGGGCGAAGGCGAGTTTTACGACATGCCCAAAGCGGAAGCGGGTCGGTTGCTGGGGCTCGCGTTGGAGGAATTTGGCCGGTTGGACGCTCCGGCACCCACGGGGTTTATCGCGCCCGCGTGGTTGTTGGGAGAGGAGGCGGCGGTGGCGGTGCGGGAGGCGGGGTTTCGTTACACGACGCGGCTGCGCGGGGTCGAGGATTTCGCCCGGGGTGGGTATATGGGTTCGCAGTCGCTGGTTTATAGTTGCCGCAACGCGTGGCGGCGGAATGCAAGTTTGGTTTGGAATGGTGGCTTGGTGACGAGGTTGGGGGGTAATCCGATCATCCGGCTGGGCCTGCACCCGCCGGATTTCCAGCACCGGCGCGTGTGGGAGCAAATCCGGCGGATCGTGCGTGAGAAAGTACGCCAGCGCGAGGTGATGACGTACGGGGACTTTGCGGAGAGGTGAGCAAGTGGCCGGGTATCCCCACCCCCCGGAGGGGGGAAAGGCATTAGCCCGGCATCCCGATGCCGGGTACCGAGCCTTAGGCGAGGTGCGCCCAGTATAAGCGCGCGAGACCGTGGCCGTTGGACGTACCGACCGAAGGGGGATGTTTCGGCGAACGGTCTCGCGCCCTTTCAGGGCGCAAACGGCTCACAACAAGCAACCCCGGCGTCGGGACGCCGGGCTAATGTCTCTCGCCCCTCCGGGGCGGGGAAGGGGAAACCGGCTGCGCCGAATGGTTCAAACGCGACGTGTCGCTGGGATCAAAGCGGCGACGTGTCGCGGCGCACTCCAAACCAAAGGCAAGCCAAGGTAATAATACTTCTCACTCCCCGCGCCAGTATTTTCGCAGCAAGTCGCGGATCGCCGGGACCCTCAGATCGAAAGTCTCCTCCTCCTCGTACTCCACGGGCGCGAACCACTTCCACAAAAACACCCCGGCCAACCCGGGTTCGTCCCGGGTCACCCGCAACGCCGTCCCAATGCAGCGCAACTGCACCCCGCGTCCCTTCGCACCACCCACCTTGACGTCGCTCCATGGTTCAGCGGCCGCGTTTTCACTTTCGTGGTATCCCGCCTCGACAAAGATCGGGGGCTTGCCGATCCGCGCCGAAAACGCCCGCAGTTTCTCCAAATGCGGACGCCACCCGGCGGCGATGTCCTCCTCACCCGGATCAGGGTTGCGCGTGAGCGGGTAGTACGCCAAGACGCCCACGTAATCCAACGCGTCGTAGAACTTCACGTCCTGGTAGTTGTCCCAGTTCCCCCCGTAGGTCAGCTTGCCGTGGTAAACGGCGCGCACCGCCGCGATGATCGTCCGCCAGCGCGCCTCAAACTTCTGCGCGTGCGTGTACTCTAGTCCGACGCAAAACAAACCCGCCCCGTGCGCTTCGGCAATCCGGGCCATCGCCACGATCCAAGTTTCGTAGTCCTCGAAAAACCGGTTCCACTCCTCGGGGGTCTGGTAATCGATGGCCCCGCGCCAGATAAATTTCGTCCCCCAATAGGCGAGGTGGGGGATCAGCATAACCCCCATGCCCCGCGCGCGGGCCCACTCCAGAGGCTTTACCAGGTAGGAAGGATCGGGGCCGTGTTCGCGAAACACGATGTGGCCGTCCTCGCGTACCCGCGCGTAGGGATGTAGCGCCACGCTGTTGACGCCGAGCGATTTCAGGTCGTCGAGGGTTTGCTCCATCGCGGGCGTTTCCCATTCGTCGCCCCCGGTGTGCGTGGAAATGGTCATGCCGCGAATCGGATCGGGCATGGACATTGCCGGAGGTTGCGCGGCGTCGGCGACGCCAGCTGTAAACAGTCCACAGGCCAGCACAACCAAGGGCGAGGCCACAGCACGCGGACAACCCATCGCGCCTTTGCGGGACAACCTCACGCCACACCGCCACGCAAAGGCGGCGTGCTTAACTGCCGCCAGCAAGCCGTTGCCAGGAAGGCCATGTCGGCGATGAGGATCGCCGCGACGTAACCCTCGCCGCCGATGCCATGCCCGTAACTGTGCAGACCTTTGCCGAGGACAAAATTCACCCCGTACCACGCCATCACCACGGCGGCGAAACACAGCACGCCCGCGACGGCCAACCCGAACTGCCCCCACCACCCGGCGATCCGTCCGTGCAACGCCACGATGTAACACAGCAGCGTGATGAACGCCCAGGTTTCCTTTGGGTCCCAGCCCCAGAAACGGCCCCAGCTATAGTTCGCCCAAACGCCGCCGAGAATCGTCCCGATGGCGATCATCAGCACTCCCAGTTGCAGCACGCGGTACAGCCAGAAATGCAGCACCTGGTCTCCCCTCGCCTCCACCGGGTTCATCAGGTAGCGGAACAGGACGATGTGCGCGAACCCCGTGCCCAAGGCGAACGCGCCGTAGCTGGCGGTGATCGTCAGCACGTGCGTGCTGAGCCAAAAGTTGTCCCGCAGCACGGGCACGAGCGGATCAATGTTTTCCGGCAGCGCCGCCGGTACTTGCTGCGTTAGGAACAACGTAAACGCGCTCACCGGCAGCGCCGCGAGCAGGTAGGTCAACCCGCGATAGCGGGCGTAGAAAATAAACCCCAGCACCGTGACCACGAACGAAACCCAGATCATGGATTCGTACATGTTGGTCACGGGCGGACGTCCGGCGACAATGCACCGCATCACCAACCCCGTCGTGTGGTAAACCAAACCGCCCGCGCTCGCCAGCAGCCCCAGCCACCGCACCGGCGCGGCCCACGACTCCTTGCGACCACTCGCCACCGCCAGCGCGATCAGGCCGATGAAGTACAAGGTGGCCGCCGTGGGAAACGCGCCCAGATGGTTGTAGGTGTATTCCAATCCCAGCGCGGAATCGGCGGGATACAAAGCGGGGTTGAGCGAACGCAACGAATCGCGTAGTTCGCGCCCGTGCAGGGCGAAGTTGTACGCGTCGCCCGCCAGGTAGGCGCTCACCGTGCCGCGAAGGTGTTCGGTCACGGGCGTGAACTTGGCCTCGCCGTACTGGGTGTTCGCGTCCGGCGGGATTAGCCAGGGGGCTTTCGGCGGCGGCATCTTGCCGGTGGAGGCGGGCCGCATCGTTTGCGCGGCCACGGCGGGCGGCGGCACAATCAGGAGGGCCTCACCGCTCAGGATGTGGCTGAACAGGGTCAGCCGGGTGTTCACCGTTTCCAGTTCCTGCTGCTCGCGGGTCAACTCGGGGTTGCTTTCGCGCAGGCGCAGGGCGTGAACCTCGCCCATCAGGGTTTTGAGCGCGGGCAGCTTGGTGAGTTCGTCGTAGCTGAAACGCTTTTGCTCCGGGTTCAGACCCAGCTTCTTGACGAGCGGCAGGAAATTGATCAAAACGAGCGGCTCCTTGGTCCAGTCGCGGGACTCGTTCATCAACGCCGAAAGCAGGAAGTCGTTCGGCTTCCAAACCCGACCGTCCGCGCTGGTGTAACTGGTCTTGCCGCTCAGGCGCAGGAGCGATTCCTTGGCGAAGGTATCGATCGGTTTGCGGCGCCCGTTGTCCTGGATGGCAACCTGGCCCCACTGTTTGAAGTCGCTTTCCGCGAGTTCGGCGCGCGCGGACCGAGTGGAGATGAGGAGGAGCAGGCAGAACACGCCGGGGAACAACAGCGGTCGCAGGAAGTGGGCGGTCGGTTTCATCGTGGCAGGCTAACTGGGATAAGAGGAGAGAACGGGAACGGGTCGGCGATCGGAACTCACGCCGCCGGCTTGGGCTCACCGCGTCCGCCGCGCGGGGTCGGACGCAGGTAGAACAAGGTGAAAATGCCGCAGCAAATCAAGAGTGAGCCGATCCATTTGAAAAGCCAGCCCGGATCACGCAGGATTTGCACGGAGCTTTGCGACAGGTTGTCCGGGTTCCACGAAGCCTGGGAAACTTTGTAGGTGAACCCGGTAAACGTGTTCCACCAATGACCCGGGAAGTTGAACGGCTGATTCATCGAGCAACTGCCCGTCCCCGCGTTGCCCTCCGCGTCGCTCACGCGCAGACTGCTCGTGAAAGCCGCCGGACTGTCGATGCCCTCTTGCCGCTCCACCTCAAAGTCCGTCAACTCGACGCCCACCGGCAACGGCTCGATGCGGAACCCGTAAGTCAGGCGGGTGGTTTGCGCGCTGGTGGGCAGGCTGACGTTCCAGCCGGAGGCGATCCACTCCTCGTGCGACTCGCCGTTGCGGCTCAGGCGCACGCGCACGCCCTCGGTCTGGTTGGAGCCGCCGCCCATGCCCGCCGCGTTGGCGGCCCCGGCGGCACCCTCGCCCGCGCCATGCGAGTTCACCGAACGAAAGGTCGTCTGCGGCACCGCCTGCGGCATCACTTGGTCCGCCTGAATTTGCCAGTCGGCCCAACCGGTGTTGACGGGCTGCCCGGGAGTCAGCTTCCCGTAAATCAGCTTCGGCGACGCGCTCGTCTTCAATGAGAACGTCAGCGCACCCGCGTCGTCGCAATAGATGATCGCCTGATTTTCCGAGGTCGGACTGTTCGGGTTGACGGTCGGCGCGGAAGCGGGCGGAGTGTTCGTGTCCGCGTGTCCGCCGGTTTCGGCGAACGGGTCGTCGGCGGCGAGCGGCGGGAGCTTGCCGCGCACGCGAACCATCACCGCCGGATTGTTCGGCAGGGTGGAGGCGTTGGCGGGTTTGCCGTCCTTCACGACAAAGTCGTTCCAATAGTTCTCGATGGTGACATTGATACCGGAACCGCTGAGGTCCTGCGGTTTCCCCTGGTCGGTGTCAAGGTTGAAGGTCCAGGTGGCACCGCGCCAATCGACCGCGACCTCGCGTTTGGCGGGGTCCGCGCCAAAGCGGACCTTGACGCCGGAGGGCGTCACGCTGCTGCCGGGCGCGGACTCGGTCACCTGCTTGCTGGGCGCGAGCGCGAAGGCGACGATGGTTTCGTCAAGGGAGTCGGTGGCCGGGGGCGCGTTGGGCGGGAAACCCGTCTCGGC
Source organism: uncultured bacterium (assembly GCA_963795895.1). Lineage (GTDB taxonomy): Bacteria > Verrucomicrobiota > Verrucomicrobiia > Chthoniobacterales > SZAS-18 > CAWCJJ01. Next base: position 11,440 of record CAWCJJ010000019.1, on the reverse strand, counting down.
GTCGCGCGACGCGGGTGTCGCGGCGGCGGGGGCATTAGGCTGGGGCGCGGCGGCCACACTGCCATCGGCGGCGGGCGCGGGCGCGGCGGGAGGTTGCGCGACAGCGGGCGCGGACACCGTTCCCCGGCGCAACTGCACGGAAGCCAATCCCAGATCCAGCGCGCTGTGTTCCGGGTCCCCAGCGAGCAGCCAGTTGTCGATGTTTTGCTTCAGGCGTTTGGAAACCAAGTGAACACGCACGGCCGGTTGTCCGCCGATGCCCGTGTTCGCCGCCGCCGCCGGGACTTCCTGAGGCTCGAAGTCGGCGTTGAGATTCTCGGCGTAATCGGTGAGCTCCACCTTCCACCCACCGGGTGTGACCCCGAGCGGCCAGGGTTTTTGCGCGGTCGGACGCCGCCCGATCACCGAGATCGGGTAGGGCTTTAAACGGTTGCCGTTTTCCTCCAGGTTCAACACGCGCTGGTCGATGACGAGCTGGTTGTTCGGCGGTTGTCCCTTGAAGATCGTCATGGTCCCCTCGACGCCCCACACCTTGCCGATCACCGCGCCCACCATCAGCACGATGATGCCCAAGTGGGTGATGAGAAAGCCCGTGTGGTGTCGCTTCCACGGCATCCGCGAGAAGGCGGCGCACGCCAGGTTCAGGCCGAGCAGCAACAGCCAGACGTTGAACCAGGCGGCCCCGTAAACGTAGGCGCGCGCCACCTTGGCGTCGAAACTCGACTCGTAAACCGTGCCGACCGCGCTGGCGATGATCAGGACGCTCAACAGCACGATCGCCAACTTGACCGAGAAAAATACTTGAAGACGCGGTTGCGCTGCCAAGCCGGCTTCTTGCTCCCGGCGGCGGGCTTGGCCGGCACTTGGACCGCGACGGCGCGCGGGCGGGGAAATTTTGGTGGGCATGATGTGAAGAGGAGCAGGCGCGTGGGTCAACGAGTTTGACTCCCGAGGGTTTTACCGGGTTCAATCGCACTCGTAAAGAAGTGTCTCGTCACCCGGCAAGTGGTTCCCGCTCAGTCATGGGACGTCACGCCGCCCCGGCGCTGTTGCTTGGTCTGCGAACGGCGGCGTTTGTTCTCCAAGATACGCCGCTTGACGCCGCGCGGACGAGGGGCGTTTTGACGGCGGAGCTTCTCCCGGGCGTCGATGATTTCCCGCCGGTCGGCGCGGCGTCGCTCCTCGATCTGGTCGAGCAGCCGTTCGCGGGCCAACTCGCGGTTCGCCGCCTGCGAACGCGAATCCTGCACCGTCACGGCCGCCCCGCTCGGCCGGTGCCGCAGCGTCACCGCCGTCGAGACCTTGTTGACGTGCTGCCCGCCCGGACCGCCCGAGCGCGCGAACGATTCCTCGAAATCCTCCTCGTTCCAGCCTCGAGCCGGGCCAGCCGGCGTGGAAATTCTCTCCGGTATGGAATGCGGCGCGTCAGGGAGCGAATGCAGGCCGGGATGGTGCGTCCGCAGCAGGGAGCGTCGCCGCGGCCGCGAGCGGGCGGCACCTGTCCGCCTGCCGGCAGTCGCGGCGGGCACCAGGAAAAAATCGCCGGCTTGAACGCCGTGCCCCGCGCATTCCGCCCTGCCCTTCAGCACGTGAAGATCGCGAACCGGCCGCCGGTGTTTTCCAGCGCGGGCCGAGCCTCGCCATCCAGTGTCCACTTTTCCACGCGGAAAAACGGGCAATCCACCAGGCCACCGCCCGCCGGACCGGCGGCTGCGGCGAGGGACGCACGTCGTCGAAATCCGTGGACTGGAGCGATTGATCGACGTGCAGCGTGCGCGGCTTGCCGTCGAGGCCGACGCGGTTCCAGTCGAACACGCGGTAACGTCGTGTCGCTGTTCTGCTGGATTTCCACGATCAGGCAGCCCGCGCCGATGGCGTGGATGCGCCCGCTGGGAATGAAAATCGTGTCGCCCTCCTCCACCGCCAGCCGGTGGATGAGTTCCGCCGCGCGGCCCTCGTGCAGCGCCTCCTCGAAATGCGCGCGGTCGGTGGATTCGGCCAGCCCGGCATAGAGTTCCGCGCCGGCCTCGGCGTGGGCGAGATACCACATCTCGGTCTTGGGTTCGCCGTGGAGTTTCTCGGCGACGGCGGCGGGCGGGTGGACCTGGAGCGAGAGTTTTTCCTGCGCGTCGAGGATCTTGACCAGCAGCGGGAACCGCTCGCTGTCCGTGGAAGTCTTCGCCGAAGATTTCCGCGCGGCGGGTGTGCCAGAGTTCGTGCAGGGTCAGGCCGCGCAGGGGGCCGTCGTGGACGACGCTCTGGGCTTCCTCGCGGTCCACGATTTCCCAGGATTCGCCGATGCGCGCGCCGGGCGGGAGTTTCTTGTGGTAAAGCTGTTCGAGGCGGCGGCCGCCCCAGACGCGCTCCATGAAGAGCGGTTCAAACACGAGCGGCTGCTCGAGGGAACTGAGGCGGGATATGGCGGGTGGTCATGGGAGCGGGAAGATACGCGCGAGGGAGCAAGTGGCCAAGGGAAGTTGGCAGGTGCGAATTTCCGACGTCCCGGGTCAAATGTCGAATGACGGTTGGAATGTGAGCGAATAAGGGTGCAAGGACGAATGGCTCATAACGTTCTCGTAGCGAATGACGAATCTGACTTCGGGTTGCCGTCCCGGCGTTTACTTTTGCTATTCCTGTGTGATCGACCCTTTGCTCGATTCGTCATTCGTCATTTCCCCGCGACCTATCTTCATTCCCCACCTTTCCTCATGAGCATTTTCGATCACCCAGCCCGTGGCCATCGGCATCGACTTCGGCGGCACGAGCATCAAGCTCGGCCTCGTCGCCGGCCGGCGGATTGACCCAGCGCGCCGAGAGCCTCTCCACCCTCGCTACCCTCGCGCCGAAGACCTCCTGGCCGCCATCCTCGCCGCCATCGACGGCTTGCGCGCGCAAAACCCCGACGTGGTCGCGTCGGCGCGGGGCTGCCGGGCATCGTCGATGGCCGCAACGGGATCGTCCACCACCTCACCAACGTCCCCGGCTGGGTCAACGTCCCCCTGCGCGAACTGCTCGTCATCCACACCGGCCTGCCCGCCGTCATCGAGAACGACGCCAACGCCATGGCCTACGCCGAGTGGAAGTTCGGCGCGGGCCGCAGGGCGCCAACGTCATTTGCCTGACCCTCGGCACCGGCGTCGGCGCGGGACTGATCCTCGACGGCAAACTCTTTCGCGGCAGCCACATGGGCGCGGGCGAGGTCGGCAACATGAGCATCGACTTCCGGGGCGTGCCCGGGCCGTACGGCAATTTCGGCGCGCTGGACGATACGTTGGCAACGGCCCCATCGCCGCGCGCGCCGCCGCGCTTACGAGGCCGCCGGGCAGACGCGCCGCCGAATGCACCCCGCACCTGCTCGCCGAGGCGCGCGGCCGGGGCGACGCGGTCGCGCGGGAAATCTGGGAGGAAACCGGCGTCATGCTCGGCGCGGCGCTTGTGGATGTGATCTGGCTGCTGAATCCCGACGCCATCGTGCTCGGCGGCGGCGTGGCGCAGGCGGGCGAACTGATCTTCGGCCCGGTCCGGCGCACGATCCGTGAACGCACCAGCCCCGTTTTCCACGAGAAACTGGAGATTCTCCCCGCCGAACTCGGCAACGACGCGGGCCTCATCGGTTGCGGCAGCCTAGCGATCGACGCGCTCGCGAAAGCGGAGGTTTGATGGCGGGGTGCAATTTTAAGGCCTGTCGGCGGGTTGTTTTAACTGGTAAACGGTGGCGGGGGACAGCGTCCGCCCCGGCTCTCACGCCGCTCGGCTACGAACACAGCAACCTGCTGGGCCACTACGCGTTCTCCGTGGCCTGAACAGCTCCCCCGCCGCGGGTCGCGCCCGGGTCGCGTGAACCGACAAACTCCACGGACCCAGACGGCTCGCCGTTCCTGATGTCAGTTCACAGTTCCCCTACAAATGCCCAAAAACCGGCTCCGCCAGTGATACAGAGGGAAAGAAAGTTCAAGAGTTCCCAAACGGATGGCTGGGAGTCGCATACCATCCCGCAGAGCGTAGCGCACAAGCCGCTTTCCCGGAGGAGCGCTGATTATTCTGCCTCGCGGTTCCACCGGCTCAGAAAGTCTTTCACCGCTGTTTTTCGTGTCGTTTCCGGCAAAAGTTCGTCCAGGTTTGTACCCAAGACCGGCGACAACCGCGAACTCCAGATCGGTCACGCACCGCACCCGCCCCTCAATCCCGGCCACAATCCCGCGCGAAATGTTCCAGCTCAGCCGCTGGCGCTTCGCCGCCAACCCGCTCTGCGAAAGCCCGCGCTGGTAGCGCAGCTTGCTCACCTGTGGCCCAACAAGGTTCTTGGGGAATGGTGGAACAGCTTTGCGCGCCATGCAGACGCACGAGCGTAGGGAGGATTCCCCCTTGGATTATCTGAAAAACCAGACAATGTATGCAGGAGGTCACCCGTGGCACACACTGCCAGCCCCCCGGCCTATGATTTTCCCCGCCGTTCCAACCCTTGCGGCCAAGAACACGCCCAGAGTGTCGCCAATGCGGGCGGATGGTGGCTTTCGGCAAATTTGCCGCCCGCCATTGTGCCCCAGGCGTGCCCGCCGCCGCGTTCAGACTTGAGCGTTGGCATCACTTTCCGCATCCGCCGCAAGTAGGCCACCGGGCGGATTCTCGCAGGCGTCCAGAAATTCCTGCCATTCCAGCAGTTCCACCCGGCGTTCTCCCAACTCGCACTTGGAAACGTAGTTCTGCGGGCGACGCAGGCGCGCGGCAAGCTCGGTTTGACTCAATAAACCTCTTTCGCAATTCCGTTGCCCACCTTTGAAAGCGGGTAGATTTTAGAAGCAAATTTGATGCGTTCGGCTGCCGATGAAAGGCTTGTTGTGCTCGTCGGCCCACAATTACGAAAGAAGTCTAATCCAGCCGCCAAGCGCGTTTCGCGCAAAAGCGTCATCATCAGATCATAACCGGGCGTATGGAGGAACTTGCGGCCACCGCGGACAGGCATCGGGCGATACTCTTCCTTCCCGAAAATAGGCTATCCCAAAATGGTCTAGACAACGGGCGGCATCGGGTTTAGTGCATCCACCGCCCCAATGCCGCTTTAGCCACTCTTGCCCCTCTGCCCGGATGAAGACGCCTTTGCCACCGATGCGCCCGCCGAGACCACCTTTCAAGCATCCCCCCGGAAGGGATTACCATGCCATCGTGCGGGAACACCAGGGGCAACCCTGTCAGGATGGCCGAACGCCTACAGCATTTCGGCTGGACCCTCGCGGATGCCGCGTGGGCGGCGGTTGATTGGAATCCTACTTGGCTGGCGGCAGCCGTCGCCAACGAGCGGGCCAGCCGAGGCACGAGCATCACCACGCTTTCAGACGCGCAACTGGCAAGGTTAAAAGCGGAGATAGACGAGGCCAAGAAACCACCGGCCACCCCCAAGCCCAGGAGAACGAGCCCGGGATTATCCGCACCACGCCCAGACTCACCGCGCGGCCACCGACGAAGGCCTGATCCATCGCCTTTACTTCTTTTGAAAATGCTCGACCGTCTTACCCAAGGTAAAAACCCGGTGCAGTGCGCCCTTCGAGCCGTCAAAGGCTGGCTTGCACTCGGCGCGGCCCAGAGCGCGCGGGTTCTGGTTGCGCTTGGCAGGGTAGGCTAAAGAAGCCGTGCGCCGCCTTGCTTGGCGGCTGGCTTTGCTCAATGATCCGACCTTGGACCTCGGTTTGGATGTGATACTATACGAATGGCTTTTTGGTTGGCCCACTGCAATTCCGCTTGCTCCGCTTTCTCCTGCCGCGTGAAGGTTACCCGTCTGGTTCCTCCGAAGCACCGTAGTGGTCCGTCACGGTAAGATCGGATGGTGCATGGTCGGATATAAACCGTTGGACTTGCGCAACCTATAATTTTTATACGACATGCTTTTTCTACCGTGACAGAGTAGTAGGTATTTCAGAGCCATGAGGGGCCAAGTCATTTCAGGCAGCTTGCAGGCGCACTCTCAGCAGAAAAAGCACGCGCGGCCTTTTGGACGCTGGCCCGCCCTCCTTGTTTGCAGTCTCCTCTTTGTTTCGCCCGCCCGCGCGGCGGCCCCGCCGACCATCGACGAGTTGCTTGAATTATCTCCCTCGCAAAGAGCTGTCATCGGGCCAGCCGAATTGAACCTGCTCTGTGCCGCTGGACTGCCGGACGGACAAGACGTTGACACCGCCCGATGCTTGGCTGCGTTGGAACAGTGGACAACCCTTGTGCGTGGGGAAACCAGCCAGCGGCTCGCCACCCTTACGCGGCGTGATCGTTCCGCCAAGGAGCCACTCGGGGCTTCCAGCGAAAGCCGTTCCAAAGCGCAAGCTCTCCTTCAAGGGTTGCATGATGCCCTCGGCTCTGACCGCCGACCTGCTTCCCTGGAAAGCGGCACCTTGGAATCCGCCGTTGCCAGAGGCATCCCGCTCGATCCACGCGACCTGTTTTTGTGTGGCGTGCTTGAGAACGCCAGCCCGCCCCACCGTCCGACGTCCGTGTCGCTGCCGTGGCTCTATTTGGCCGTGGGGCGGCGGCTGGGTTATCCCTTGCGGCTGGCGGCGCAGGACGGCCGCTTGCTCCTGCGCTGGGAAGGCCAGGACGAACAGTTTACCCTCGACTGGCAACAATCCTGGACCGAACCAGTGGTTTCCGCGCCCGAGTTGCGCTTTCGGGTGGAAGCAGCCGGACGCCCGCCTTTGCCGTTGCCAACCGACCCGCCGCCATCAGCAACGCTGCCGTCGCCCATGCACCTACTTACCACCGACGACGAGCTTGCCATGCTCCTGAGTGCGCGGGGCGCGTGCCTGGAAAGCCACGGCCAGAACCGGGAAGCGTTAGTAGTCTCTGCGCAGGCGCACCGGCTTCGTCCCGATTGCGACAATTATGTGGTAGCTATCGCCCACGTCATGCCCAAGATCAGTTCGCTCTTTGGACACACCGAACCCATGCCCGCCCCCGACTACTCGGATCGCGGCGGTCCTCTGGAGGAGGTTGACGCCCTGAACCGCTTCAATCTTGAGCGCCGGCAGGACGACGAAGCCAGGTTGCGCCAGGTCATGGAGGAAAACCGGCGTGTCCTCAAGGCCCGGCAAGACCAACGCAACAACCACCCATGAGCCAAGCACGCCGAGAACGCCGAGAACAGGAACGACTCGCCCGGAAAACAGCGGCGGCATCCTTGCCCGAAACCACTGCCAGCGTTGCACCGTCACCACGGCGGGCCGGGCGGACACGATTCGCCGTGGCCGGGCTGGGAATCATCCTGCTGTTGGCCGGGGTGGGGTGGTCGTGGTTTTCAAAGCGTCCATCGCCCGTCACAGCGGCAGGCCAGCCATCCGCGAGTCGGTCTGCTCAACCAGCCGTCTCTTCCACGCCCCCGTCACCCGCCACCGCTGACGATCAAACGACACCCCTGACTTTGGGCAAGCTCACGAGCATGAAGCCGGAGGAGCTTGCCGGGATTGACGTTGCCGCCATGAACCTGCTTTGCGCGCAGGGCCTGCCTGGTTCCGAAGGATTCGACATGGCCTCCGGTCTGCGAACCTTGGACGAGTGGGCGCACCATGTGGAGGAGAAAATCGCTTATTATCACTACCGCTTTGTGGAACATCCCGCCGAGTACGAGAACAAGGAGAACCTCTTCAAAGTGGTCATGCTCATCCTCACCTTGCAGCAGGACTTGGGCGTCCACTACGACGCCGAGAGCATGGGCGTAGCCGCGCTGCCCCATGCTACGCAGGCGCAGGTCGAAGCCGACTTGGCCGACGAGCACTACTTCAAGGATTCCAAGGCAGCTTTTCTCAACGGCATCTTGGGCGAGGGGCACACCGGCACCTGTTCTTCGTTGCCGGTGCTTTATGCAGCGGTGGGCAGAAGGCTGGGCCTTCCGCTCAAGCTCGTGTTGGCAAAAGGGCATGTGTTCGTCCGTTGGGACGAAGGCGAGGGGAAAGAGCGTTTCAACATGGAGGGCACGGGCGGAGTGGACTCGCTACCAGACGAGCACTACCGCGAGTGGCCTCTGCCCATCAGCCAGGAGGAGGTTGCCTCGGGCGAATATCTCAAGTCGCTCACCCCGGCGGAGGAGCTGGCATCTTTCCTGGAAACGCGGGCGGTGTGCCTGCGGGCCAATGGGCGCATGGACGAGGCACTTGTCGCCATGAGCCAAGCGTACCGCCTGCGGCCCGGCTCGTTCAACGCGCAAATCGGCTTGGACAAGACCGCCGAGGCCGTCACCGCCCGCGTGCGCCAGCCACCACCAGCGCAAAACCTCCACCGCAACGATCCCTTTGCCGAAATCCAGCAGGTGGAAGCCATCAATCGCGCTAACCAGCAGCGGATGAACGGGCAAGGCAGGCCGTTACCGGGGAACGGGGCGGCGTTCCCGCTGCCCGGACAGCCTCAAGATTTGTCTCGACACCCGACCCCAGCAGGGCCATCCTTCGGACAGTGACCCACCAGCCAGAGTGAACAATTTCCCATGAACATTCGCCGTTTGACCTTGTTTTTGATGCTCGCCGTCCTGTGCATTGCAGGCGCGGAGCAGGCGTCAGCTTTCTACAATCCGGGAACGGGACGGTGGTTGAGCAGAGACCCAATCGAAGAAACGGGTGGTTCCAACCTATATAATACGTGTCGTAATAATCTTATTCGATCCATTGACAGTAATGGGCTTCAAGAAATTATTGTTGAGCCCATTGAAACGGGACCAATGGCACCCTTGCCGTTCCCTCCTGGCGGAATGGATGGACCACCAATCACAGCACCTAGCGGAAACCCTATTTTTCAGCTGCAGCCGCCTATTGCGGTTATGCCGCCGGACCCACAACCGCATAACCCGCAACCCCCAAATCCACAACCCCCCGGCTCCGACTCACGAGATGATTTTTTTGGCGGGTATTATCGAGGAATGAAGCGTAGCATCTTGATTTTTTATCCTGAAACTGGAGAAAACTCTCGAATGTTGGGTGTAGTAAAAGGCAAAGATGTTGAAATAAACGGAGAGCAGGTCAGTCCCAAAAATTCTAAAGGAGAATTCCAAGGTATGTCAGTAGCTCCTACAGCTATGAGACTTCCAGAACACCGACGTAATAAGGGGTTTGGAGGCACGGGGAAAAGATCCAGTGTGGCGGATTGACGAAGCCACGATTGCGACTAGTCATGATCTAGAATACCACAAAGACAGTCCAGATCATGGTGTTATTGCTCCGAAGACATGCATGCCGTATAGTCAATATCGAAAGGCCCTTGAAGCGACGCAATTCAGTTGGCAGGAGTGGGGACCGTGACATAAACGACTCACCTTGCCGGTTAGAGGCTTTTTCTTCGAGAGGAACAGGGCACCGTCGGCAATTCAGTCTCTATGAGACAACTCATATATACTTATGCTGGATGAACATAGAATGTGGATCACTAAGTTCAAGGGTGTGATGAAATCGTCTGATCCACAATCTGCACTGCTGGCCTCAATTTCGGAGGCGAAAAATAGTGGTATTGATCAAGGTACGGCGCTTGATCTACTAACCGAGTTAAAAAAAGAAGTTCCGTTGGACTATGAGGATATGATTCTTGAGGTCATGGATTTTGTCGTAGGATTTTGTGTGCCGTCGAAGCGTATCTATCCATCCGTTTGATCTGAACATACTGAATCTCAGTATTTGAGTTGGCTAAATGCTTGTCTTTAATCACGCGCGTGTTCCCATTCACGAGTTTATAAGCATTACTATGTCAGAGTATCAGTAGCAATACTCATTTAAGGTAGTGCGGTAGACGCGGTATGGTATCAGCTCTAAGGAGAAAACGCTGCTGGCTTCGCCCTATTCAAAGCAAGTGGACAATTTCTTATTTTTGATTGCATTTGGCTTCCGTTAAACCTCGAAGTTCATGTGGAATCCTCGTCTGAGAAAAGGCCACTTTTGGGACGGAAGTGACGCATTTAAGTAAGGTCGCAGTCAGTCGAGGTAGGGGTTGGTAGAGTGAGAATAGCTGACGATTTTGCCATGCCTGTCGATGATAACCACAGCCGCAGGGACGCCAGGATCGTAAGAACTCCCTCCGCCGCCGTCCGGTCTGTTCTCTCTGAGGGCGCTATGGGCGATGACTCTCCAAGCCCCCTTGTTGATGCGGCGCGCGCCGTAGGAAATGTTGTGCGTGAGATGGTAGGGAACAATCTTCTCGTCGCGCCAGTGCTCGCGGTCACGAACGAGCGGCATGGCAATAGCAAAAGCTTGGGCACGGGAAACCGGCGAGGGCGAGCCATCCGCCGCAGAGTCAGCGGTGAGTCCACCGGGCGCGGTAGGAGAGACTGAGGTGCAACCCGCAACACACAGGAACGCAGCCGTGAATAGGAGCGGGTAATTCATGGAGCCCAACAGCTAATAGGCATCCCAACGATGCAAGGCAAGGCGTCGTTATGAGGACGAAACACCCCCGTCCCAAAAACGATGTTTTTGACACAAGCAGCGCGGCGGCGGTTTTTCTCCTTTCGCGTTCAAAACCTGCTTCAGAACTTATCCCAGAAGAACAACGTCCTATGTCCTTGTGTGAATCAGCGAAGTTTGAGACAATCGGGCCATGCTCTATCGGCGACGACCGGGTTTCCACCGCCGACCATAAGATACCCGGCCTCCCACGCGACCACCTACGCGCCGCCCGGGGCGAACGTATCTTTACCGACGTGGCGAGCGGGGCGAAGACGGCCCGGCCCGGCTTGCACGGGCCCGACCATCCCCTAAGGGGTCAGCAGCGCCTGTTGGTGGCGGCTGGACCGGCTGGGCTGTTCAATCCGCCAATCCAGATTCCAAACCGTCGGCCACTTGGCAAATACGTACTGGGGCTTTCATAGCCTGTGTTAGATCCACACGACCACGCCGGGGTGGGCAAGTCGGATTCTCAGTCCTGTTCGGCGCGCTGGCCGAGTTCAGCGCCAACCCGATCCGGGAATGGATGAAGGCCGGTCTATCCAGTGCTAGGGCACGAGGCAGAACGGGCGGGCAGGCTGTGCGCCGCCTGACAAGAAGCAGGCCGCCGGCGGTGGCGCCTAATGGCCGACCGCGAGGGCAGCGTGGCGGACATTTGCCGCACGCTGGGTGTATCGCGCTCGACGTTGTACCGCTTGAAAAGGGTTCTCTCGAGAAAACGGAAGATAAAGCGCGTTAAGCCGCCGGCTCCCACCATCATGACCGTCCACCCTTGGCGTACAATTTTTTCCGTTTCCTGAGCGGACCCCAAGATGCGCGCCACCATGTATCCCTCACCCAGCCGATGCCGCGGCCTGCGCTCCTTAAACGGGTTCACGGTTCCATTACTCCCAAAAATCCGGTAGTGTCAGGGTTACCGGTCGAATTTCCCGCGACGTGTCGGGTTGCGGAAAGTCCGGGACTTTACATCCAAGGGGTGCAAACCGCCCCGCACTTTCAATTGCACCCGGCTGATGGCGAGATCGCGCTGTGGAGCTTTGCGC
>CAWCJJ010000018.1:0-56463 GCA_963795895.1 uncultured bacterium | reverse complement strand
AACCAGCCGGCGAGATCAATCAGATGCACGCCCTGGTCGATCAGTTCGCCGCCGCCGGAGAATTTCGCGTCGGCGCGCCATTCCCGGTCGTAACCCACCCGCCCGCCGTGTCCGTAGCGACCCCGGATGAACATCAGCGGTCCGACGACGCCGGCGTCCACGAGTTCGCGCGCCTTGAGCAGGGCGGGATGAAAGCGGTGGTTGTAACCCACGCGCGCCAGGGAGCCCGATTTCCCTGTTAAACGCAGGAGGTGTTCGATTTCCGCGCGCGAAACCCCGGCGGGTTTTTCGATGAGGACGTGCTTGCCGGATTCGATCGCGCGCGCGGCGATCTCGGCGAGCGACCCGTTGAGGGTGGCGACGATCACCGCGTCGATGTCCGGCGACTGGACGGTCTCCAGCAGGCTCGCGCCGACCGCGCCCTCGCCGGCGGTTTTCACGAGCGATTCGGCGCGGGAACGGTCCAGGTCGAAGCCAGTTTGAATTGGCCGGGCCGCAGACTGGCCAGCCGTTTGCGGCCGATCAAGCCGCAACCAACGATGGCAAAGCGGGTGGGGGACATGCGGGAAAGTGGATTTACGACACTACACAAAAAGATTCAGCGGTTCTTCTGGATAGGGGCGGCAGCCCCCGGGACCGCGGGTCTCCGACCCGCATTTGATCCGTTTCTCCATACGGACGTGCAGCCTCAGTATAATCCACCTTTCGCACCTTCGGTGCGAAAGGCACGCTACTGACTCGTGGGCGTTGCCACAAGGTGGTTTGAGGCTGCACGTTAGGTGCGGTGAGGCAGACCAGATGCGGGCGGGACGCCCGCGCTCCCGAGACCGCCGCCCCCGTAATTAGTCCCGCGCCACGCCCCCTCATCTTAAAAACAGTTGTACTCATCACGTCTGCGACCCCCAGTTGCGTCCCCGGTCCTCGGGCACGATCCGCCGCAACGCGTAAATATCCGTGGCGTCCAAATCCGCTCTGTACTCCTGCAAACGCTGCCAGGGATCCCACTTCGCGCTGATGAGTTTGCCCGTGATGCCGTCGCTTTCCGCGCTCGCCAAATACACGCAAAGATCCGCGCCGTACGACAGCGGCACCCCGCCGTCCTTCGCCTGGCGCAACGACTTGGCATAGAAATCCGCACCGACTTTCTCCGGCCCCGCCTGGATGACCTCGTCGAGCAGACGCGTGTTCAACGCGCCGGGAGCCACCGCGTTCACGTCCACCCCGAACGGTCGCAACTCGAGCGCCAAAGTTTCGGTCAGCCGCACCACGGCGGCCTTGGAGGCGGCGTAGGCGCTGATGTTGGGCATTGGGTTGGTCGCGCCGCCGCCCGACAGGTTGATGATCTTGCCGTAACCCAAGTTTCTAAACACGGGCATCGCCGCGCGACAGGGTAGCAGGGTACCGTAAAGGTTGATCTCCAGGCACCGCCGCCACTCGTCGAAGTCCACCTCGTCGGTTGGCCCCTTCGGACCATAGACGCTGGCGTTGTTGACCAGGATGTGAAGTTCGTCCAGTTCTTCCCCGGCGGTGGCGAACAACGCCTCCACCTGTTGCCGGTCGGACACGTCGCAACCCCGCGCCAGCACACGCTGGCCTTCGCGGACCAGCGCGCCCTGGAAGCTCTCGGCCGCCTCGCCGGCGGCGGCTTCGTCCCTGGCGCAGAGCAGCACGCTGGCGCCCTCGCGCACGAAGGTTTCGACGATGGCGCGGCCCAGGCCCTGGCTGCCGCCGGTGACGATGGCGTTTCGATGGAGAAGTTTCATGCGCGCGAAGACTGCGAAGATTGACCCGCCGGAGTACCTACCGCGAGATATTCGACCCCGCGAATTTGCGCCGGGTCGAGGTTGAGAAAACCGTTGGCGTCCACCACCAGCCGCCGACGCATCGTCGGAACCAGCCGCGCCCAGTCCGCGCCCTTGATCTCGGGCCATTCGACGGCGACCACGGCGGCGTCGGCGTCCCGGACCGCTGCCTCCGGCGACGCGCACCACTCCGCCCCGGCCAGTTCCGGCGGCAACGTCCGCACCACGGGATCGTAGCAATGCACCCGGACGCCAGCGGCAAGGAGTTTTGCCGCGAGTTCCACCGCGCCGCTGCGACGCAGGGTGTCCGTACCCGGTTTGTAGGTCAGACCGAGGACCGCCACCACCGATCCGGCCAGCGGGTCCAACAGGGTTTTCAGCCGGCTGAACGCCCAATCCTTGTGCGCGTCGTTGCTGGCAAGAATCGCCGGGAACAACCGGGCGGGGGTGTCGTGTTCGCCCGCGAGCCGGGTCAGCGCCACTACGTCCCGCGCCAGCGTCCCGCCCGCGAAAGCCGCGCCGGGCCGAATGTACGCCCGCTGGCCGATGCGCGGTTCGGAGCGCAACCCCCGCTCGACTTCCCGCGCGTCCGCCCCCACCGCCTCGCAGAGGCGCGCGAGTTCGTTGGCGAACGTGACCGAGAGGGCCAGCCACGCGTTGATGCCGTGCTTGGTCATCTCGGCGGATTCGGTGCCCATCCAAAGGATTTCCCGCAAAACGGCGCGAAGAGCGGCGCCAGCGCGGCGCGTGTTTCCCCGGTCCGCGTGCCAGCGACGATCCGTTCCGGGTGTCGGAACACGTCCAGCGCCTTGCCGAGGCGCAGGTTCTCGGGGCTGTACGCGAACGGGATCCCGGGGTGGCGCGCCTCCAGCACCGCGCACGTTCCGGCGGGGACCTGCGAGGAAATCAGGACGACCGCTCCGGGCCGCAGGAGGGGCAGACACCGTTCCAAACGTTCGAGGACCCAGGCGGAATCAGCTACGTCGAACTCGTCCACCGGGGTGTCGTCGCAAACCCAGAGCACGTCGGCGTTCGCCAAGGCCGGGGCATCGGCATCAAGCGCGAAACGGAGCCGTCCCGCCGCCCGTCCCGCCCGCAGCAGGTCGTCCAAACCCGGCTCGGAAACCGGGGCGCGCCCCTGTTCCAGACCAGCGATGACCGCCGCGTCGAAATCCAGTCCCACCACGGGAAAGTGTTCCGCACAGCAGGCGGCTGTCACGCAGCCGAGATGCCATAAACCGAGGACGACGACGTTCATCGAGAGCGGGGTAGCCGGGGAGAGCGGTGAGCCGGGGGCAATTCGATCAGCGTTTTTCGAGCACCCACTGGTTTTCCTGCAACCAGGCCAGCGTCCGGATGATTCCCTGTTGGATCGTCAGTTTGGATTGCCAGCCGGTCGCGCGGACCTTGGCGGTGTCCAGAAAGATGAAGGGATTGTCGCCCACCCAGCCCCGTTCGCCGCCGGTGAAGCGCAACTCCGGTTGCATCCCGAGGTGCTGCGAAATCCAGCCGATGGAATCCTTCACCTGGCAGTATTCCTCGGTGCCGAGGTTGTAAACCTGCACGCGGTGTTTCGCGTCCCGCGCGGTCCCGGCCCGGCTGACGTGGAGCATGGCGTCGAGGCAATCCTCCACGTACAGGTAGCTCTTGCGCTGGCTGCCGTCGCCCAGGACGCGCAGGTGGTCCGGGTGTTCGAGCAGTTGTTTGTAGAAATCGAAGACGTGCCCGTGCGTGTAGCGTTCGCCCAGGATGGAAACGAAGCGGAAGATGTAGCCCTCGAAACGGTAGCCCTCACAGTAGGCCTGGATCATGTTTTCACCGGCCACCTTCGACGCCGCGTAGAGGCTGGTCTGGATGGGGAAGGGGGCGTCCTCGGGCGTCGGGATGACCGCCGATTCGCCGTAAACGCTCCCCGTGGAGGAGAAGCCGACGCGTTGGATCCCGTTGGCGCGCATGGCTTCGAGGATGTGGAACGTCGCGACGGTGTTCTGCTGCAAATCCTTGCCGGGATGCTCCAGCCCGAAGCGCACGTCGGCGTTCGCGGCGAAGTGAAAGACGAACTCGCATCCCGCCATCGCGGCGGTCAGCGCGGCGAGGTCAAGGTTGTCCCCGCGCACCAGGCGGAACGCGGGCTGTTGCCGCGCCTCCGTGAGAAAGGATTCCTGGCCCGTGGAAAAATCATCCCATCCCACGACTGTGTGGCCCTCGCGGAGAAGCCGGTCGGTCAGACTGCTGCCAATAAATCCAGCCGCGCCGGTCACAAAATATTTCATAGAGGGAGGACGCTGGTCCAGGCCAGCGTTCGTGCAAGGGTTTTAAGCGATTTCTCCCGTTCGGCAAGAAAAGATGACACTAAATTCAGCGCGCCGTCCAATGGTGGGCAAACGATGCTTGGGGCAAATATTAATCTCCGGGGCGGATGTCCGCTCCCACTGGGCCTTGAATCTTTGTGAGAACCCGCCGGATCGCCTCAATGCGCTCGGTTGCCAACTGATCAAAGTTGAACTGCCGCGCCCACCCGAGCCGCCACGGTCTTGAGGTGGGCTGCCACCACAATTTAGAAGAATGGCGAACCTCGTGAGGAAAGCCTGCGCAAGGGGGCCGCCAAGCGCAAGCTGGAGGCTCGCTGGCAGCGCCACCGATCTGCGATGGTATGACACCCGCATCCACCCCAACAGAGATGATATTCAGTGCCGGTCCTGTAGGCAAAAAGCCTCGGCTTGCCCCCGATCAACTCGGCGGCAGCGGCATTGAGTGATCCGAAAGGAACGACCTGCAAAGTTTCCCTCGGTGGTAGAAATGAATTAGAGTTTATTGGGGTTAGCGCGTGAGGGCGCGAGGGCTCCGCAAGGCGGGTTTCTTTCAGGCATTTTGGCGGGTGATCACGCGCAGGTTGTGCAGGCCGCTGGCCGCGAGCATGACTTCATCGACCAGGCCCTGGCGCCAGCGGCGAAAGGTGTCCGCCACAATGCGCGCGCGTTTGACTCCGCTGATGACGTGTTCGACTCCCACCCGCAGGCGGCTCAAGAAGCGGTTGCGCGCCTTCTCGCTCTCCAAGAGTTCGCGTTTGCGAGGCTTTTTCTTCGGGGTCCGGATGGTGACGCCCGCTGGCCGGTAGCCTTGGAAGGCGCTGTCGCCGATGAGCAAGGCGCCCTCCGGGTAGGCCAGCCCGCTTTCATCGGCGAGCTTCTTGTCATGCGCGCTACCCGGACTGGTTGGACCCGGGTAGACCACCTTCTTGCCGCCAGCCAAAAGCAGGTTCTTCTTGCGGTGGCCTTTCTTCTTGCCGCTGTAGTCTTCCTTCCAGGCCTGCTTGTCTTCGGGCCGGCGAATCGGCCGCTCGGCGCCATCAATGGGCAGGATCAACTCGGGGTTCTCCTCCAGAAGCTTGTCCAGGTCGGCGGGCCGGCGCGCGGGCAAAAGCAACTCACGGCCCGGAGCCGCGTTGACCAGGGGAGTGAGCACGCCCACCCAGTGGCTCACCTGCCCCTGGCTCAGGCCAAAGAAGGTGCCCATGACTTCCTGCAAAGGGTGGCACTTGAAGTAAAACAACAAAAAGAAGAGCTTCTCGCGCGTGGTCGCCAGCGTGGCCTTGTCGCCCCCGCCCACCTTGCGCCGGCGCTTTTGCCCATCAAAGGTGCGCTCCGCCTGCCAGGCCACCTCAAGGGCCGCTGCCAGGCGCTCGAACTCGCCGGCGTCCGGAGTCGTGAGAGCACGCAGCAGCTTGGGTTTGCGGAAAATGCGGTCCATGTCCATGCTGGGTTCTTACCAAAACGGGCGACTCTTGGCTATCCCCAATAAAGTCTATTGACTCTCCGCGCGAAAATGACAGAATTCACAAAAAAGTACCACCGGCATTTGTTTGCAATCGAGTCACGCGCCATTTTCTAATAAAGAACGCTTTTGCACTTATGAAAATCTCTCTTCCGCTAATCTTATCAGTGCTGTTCTGCACTGTGCCTATGGCATTGTCTCAACACCCGCTCAACGTTGATTCGTCGGGTAATCCCACATCTACACTCAACTTGTCTGGTCCGCATGTTGTGATCAGCACGGCTACTTCTAGGAACACGCTGTATGTGGACTCCGCCGCACTTTCTTCTGGAGTGCGTGGTACGACAGCGCCTTTTCCGACCCTTGCTGCCGCCCTTGCGGCAGTTCAATCGGGTGACGTGATCGTCATGCGTCCGGGTGTGTACACGAATGCTGGCACAGCTACGGTTTTTGTCAATAATATCATGATATTAGGTCAAGGTGCGGTAATCATGGCCACTGGTCAAACGGATGTGGTTAAAATTTCTATTAATGCTTCTGATTGCACCATACGTGATCTCGAAGTAAACGGTGCTTGGACTAACGCCGCGGATGTAGACAACGGAGCAATCACTGTGAGTGCGCCGAGAGCAAAGCTCGAAAATGTCTATGTCCATGCCTCCGCAGGGTACGCTATCAGATTTGCTTTAAATTTTGATGGGTCGATTGTTCAACATTGCCGGGCGGATCATTGTGGCTCGGGTGTGACAACTGCGATGTATGGCACGTCCGATGTTGATGGACTAGAAGTAAGTTATTGTGCGTTTACGAACAATCGTAACGGTGGTATCCGAGCAGAGAACAATAGCGGGGGAGCGCATGCCATAAAGAACGAAAAATACATTGGTAATTACATCTGGAACAATGGTTCTAGTAGTCTCGGCATTGAACTCTGGGGTGGCGGTATATCTGGCTTTGCCACCGTACCACATCAAAACGCTATCGTTTCTTCCAACAATATTGGAGGGAGTAGTATGGGTATTTCGATGAACGCCTGCTCTAAGTCAGTAGTGTCTGGGAATGTTATCTTCGCCGGTACTTACTGTGGAATTGAGTATGCAAATAGTAAATCTAATGTTGCAAGCGAAAACATGATCGATTGTGCGGCGGGTGGAGAAGGGTATGCCATTTCCAACAATAATAACGATACCGCGCTTGGGGTGGATTTGCACATCACGGGAGGGAGCGTTTTTAATGGGGTGGCTGGAGCCGCCGTGCATTGCTATGAAGTCTCAGGTGTAACGGTTGAGAGTCTCTACGCCCGCAACAATCAATGCGCTTTTACCATCCAACTTTGCGCTGACATTACGATCAGGAATTGCCGCTGTGACATTGCAGGCATTGCATACGGTGTTTTCACAGAGGTTGCATCCGGTGCCACTGCAAGCGGATTTTATTATGAAGGTAATAGGTTTAATCATTTCAATACCAATGGTAACGACACCACGATTTACAACTTTTATTCCGGGAATGGCAGCGGTGCTATCAACAAGGTCTATATGCGAGATAATTCTACCGATTCCACTTTCTGCGGCGGAGGATTTGTTGCGGGCAATGTAGGCGTTTCCATGATGTCCCAAACAGGGAACTTCCCGCTTACGACAGGAGGCACTCAATACGGCTTTCTCAACACGACTGACACTCAAGCTGCTGAAACTGTCACGGGTAACACATTGTCGCTAAATACCAGTAACTATGGCTTAAACTTGGTTGGTACGGTTGAGCCATATGTAGGCGGGCTCGGGCGACTGCAAATTCTGGATGCTGGCAATCCAACAACAGCTTTCGAGATCAATAAAGAATCAGGTTCGTATTTGCTGCGCATGAAAATGCCGCTCGTTTTGGATGGCGGGGTAAGTGACAGTAATAATGCCAGCAGTTCAATGCAGATAGTCACCAATCCGTATCCTGACGGAGCATTAATGGTGTCATATACAGTGGCACAAGCAAACGGTAGTGCGAGTATAGGTATAGCGGGAGGCAGTTCGTACGTTCTGCAAACAGGTGATTTCTTGGAGTATGACATCTACCAAGACGGGTCCAGTCCAAGTTCCTATACTTCAGTAGATGCCAAACTTTCCAACGGAAACTATCTGCATGGATACGCGTTGGCAGACCAGAACGGATTGGCTGCCAACTATACCAGTATGTCCGCCTATGCGGTCGGTAGATGGTATCACAGAAAAATATCTCTAGCTACAACGGTCGGCCTCAGCTTCGCTGACTTGGAAGTATTTTCGTCTAATCAAAATGCCCAAACTGGCACTTATATGACATATCTGCGCAGGGTCATGGTTACTAATTCTGGTAAAATCGTTGCGCCATTATACGACAACAACATTCCAGCGACAGCGAGTCTTCTATCCAGCAGTCACGTAAGCGCATTCTCGGTGAAGGACGGTTATCAACGCCAGCTCTCTGTTCCTGGAGGTGTAGTGATGCGCCTAGTAGGCGTTCCATCCACAGCGACAACCGCGGGCAAACCCGGGGACGAAGCCAAGGATGCCAATTACCTCTACGTTTATACTGGAGATGGTGTAACTCATCTATGGCGGAGAACGGCTTTACAAAGTTTTTGATGCGTGTGGGCGAGCTTCCAATCAAAGTCTGGATCGCCGAAAGCGTATGCATCGTAGCACAGAGAGTTTGACCTAATGTCACTCGGATTATGTGGCGGCAGGTTAACGTCGTTTGTGGAGCAGAAGTGCTTATTGCCGGACGAACAATTCCTGCTGGTGTGGACCATCCACGTTTGGGAGGACAACTTGAACACCCACTGCCTATCCTCTACGAGGAGTCCATAGCCACGGATGCCAGCAGCACTAGACCTGGGTTTGAAACGTTTGCGAGAACCCGTCGGATTGCCTCGATGCGCTTGGTCGTTAGTTGATCAAAGTTGAACTGCCGCGCCCACGCGATTCCGTCCTCGCGCAAACGCGCGTGCCGCAGTTCATCATTGATGAGCGTGGCCAGCGCGTCGGCCACGGCATCGCTGTCTATGTAGTCCACGATCAGCGCGTGTCCGCCTGTCACCTCGTCCATGATGGGGATGTCGTTGACCACGCACGGCGTGCCGCAGGCCATCGCCTCCACCACGCAACGCCCGAACGTTTCCTCGCGGCTCGCGAGGCAAAACGCGCGCGCCTGCCGGTAAAGCGGCGCGAGCCAGCGGTCGTCCACCCAACCGAGGAACTGCACTTCGCCGTCGATGCCCAGCGCCGCGGTGTGCGCCGCGGGCGGCGTCCATCCCGCCGTGCCAGCCGCCGCCGACCATAACGAGCGGGTGGGCCGTCCGCTGAGCGGGACTCAGCCGGGCGTACGCGGCCAGCAGCAGATCGGCCTGCTTGTACGCGTAAAAATTGCTCACCCACAGCAGGTAGCCCGGCTCCAAACCAAACTCCGCCTTCAGACGCGCCCGCTCCGCGTCCGCGCCTCCCGGCGCCTCGGGTTTGAATTGCTCGTGCTGCAACCCCTCGTAACTGACGGTCAGTCGCGGGCGCGCTTGCGGAAACACCCGCAGGAACTGCTCGGCGGCGAACCGCGAGTTGACGATGATGACATCCGCGCGATCCACGCTGCGGTTGACGATCAAGCGGCGGTACAGGCTGCGCAGACCGCCCGACCCGGTTGGAGGTCTGCAGGTGCTGGAGCGAAAACAGGTGCATGACCGAGGGCAGCGCCGGTTGAGCGGCACGAACCCGACCGTCAGCAAGGCGGCCGCGCCGCGCCGCCGGGCGACGACGGGAACCAGGAAGTGGTCGGCGAAGAGCCGGGCCGCGAGGCGGTCGTTCGCGGGGAAACGGCGGACGACTTCCACGCGCGGGTTTTGGATGGTCCATTCCTGGGTCGGACCGGCGAAAACGAGCCAGTCGATGTCCGGGTAGAGTTCGAGGGCGTGGGAGACGAACTCGTGAAACAAACTGGTCAGGCCGGTTTTGCGGCCGGGATTTTCGCAGAGGATGGAGAGGGCGAGTTTCAAAGGGCGCGCTGGAATGGGGAAATCGTTCGATGAACAGAAAAGGCTTGTTCCCAAAGTAGCGAGGAGGTTCTATCGGTGCGATGGGAGAACCGATAGAGACTAGCAACGAGCACAGGCACCCGCACGATGTTTTATGGCTCCCCACCCTGCCGGCGGAGGGTAGCTTAAGCATGAACCGTTACTGGAGCGAACTGGACCGGCGACAGCGGATGCAGCCCGCCGCCGGTCTGTCGATTCGCGCCGCCCTGTCCGAAGTCCCGGTCGCAACCAGTCGCGGGGGCCGGGCGGTTCGTTTTTGTCAGAAGTACATCTTATACCCCCTTAAGGTCCGCCACTTGGCACGCGGCGCCGCCTTGGTTCACGTTTTGGATCACGCCTACGCCGGCTTGCTGCGGCAGGTGCCTCCAACCGCGCGCAAAATTGTGACGGTGCATGACCTCGCCCCATTGCGGATGCCGGAGAACCTTACCAAGGCGCAGATAAGTAGATTTCGCCGGGCGGTGAACCATCTGACCCAGGCGGATTTGCTGTTGGCGGATTCGAAACACACAGCGCGTGACGCCATCGAACTGCTCGGCTGCAAGGAGGAACGTATTCGGGTGCTGGCATTGGGGGCGGATTTGGCGCAGTTCGGCAAGCCGCAACCGGCACCGCTCCCTGATTGGGAAGAACGCTTCGCCGGCAGACAAATCATCGTCAGTGTCGGCAGTGTGGCCGAGCGTAAAAACCTCGCCATCCTGCCGAAGTTCTTCGCCGCCTTGCGATCCGCCGGCCAGCCTGTGGCACTGGTGCGTGTGGGTGACGCCCTCAGCGCATCCCTTGCGGCGGAACTCCGCGGAGTGTTCGGCGAAAACGGGATGGTTGAACTGGGAAAAATTTCGGCGGAACATCTGGCTGGCGTCTACCAGCGCGCCGTGTTGCTGGTGTTTCCTTCGCGACTGGAGGGATTTGGCCTGCCCGTGATCGAGGCCATGTCGGCGGGTTGCCCTGTGGTTTGCAGCAGTGCGAGCAGCTTGCCGGAGGTGGGTGGCGACGCGGCGCTTTACTTTGATCCCGATGACACAGCCGGAGCGGTCGCCCAGGCCACGCTGCTGCTGCGTAGCGAGGCGCGACGAGACGAGCGCGTCAAGTGCGGAATCGAGTGGGCGGCCCGATTCTCGTGGCAAACCCATTATGATCGGCTCCAGTATTTCTACCGGGAGATGCTGTCCTCACCAACCGCAGTTGAGATCCCGGGATTCGCCTGACTTGCGAAACCACTCCGTGTTGGAGAACGACGCTTAATCGTGCGGACATGGGAAAAAACTATTTGTTGGAAGCGCGTGGCCGTCCGGACACTTGCGGGGAGAGACAAAGGTAAATGAAGTCAGCCCATTGCTTCGCCAAATTTTCGTTGGCGTATCGCCGCAGGGTCTGTTGCCGCTGCCGCCGAGCGATGGTAGCGCGTTCATCCGCGTTCCGCAACAGCCTGCGGAGTTTCCCAACCAGCGATTCGACATCGCCCGAAGGAAAGATCATCTCCGGATTGTCGATCACCTCTGGAATCGCCCCGCAGTCTGAACCAACGGTGGGGATGCCGCAAGCCATTGCCTGGATGAGGACATAGCCAAACTGCTCCTCCCAGATGTCCGGTCCGGAATGAACGGGTTTGCTTGGCAGAACAAACAAATCAAGCATCTGCATGTAAGGGGCAACCGCTTCGTGGGCGCGGGCTGGCAGGAGATGGAGAAACTCGGAGTGGACCCGCGCGATTTCCATGGAGTTCTTAAGGGGTCCCGTGCCGAGCACGCACAAATGAACATCTTGACCGGACGAGTCGCCCCGCAAACTGGCAACGGCTTTGACGAGGTCCAATATGCCTTTGGCTTCCACCAAGCGACCGCAGAAGCCGATCAGAAAACAGCCTGCGGGCAAGCCAGCCTCCTCTTGCAACCGCGCGCGTGCCGCGGCGTCAACCGGCCGGAAGAGATGTTCGTCAACCCCAAGTTGGGGTGACACCAGCAAACGGTCCGCTCTCAATCCTCGGCGCTTGTACATCTCGCCCCCGGCGTGATTGCAGATTGTTACAAAATCTGCGGTACGGACCGCCCCCCGGTAGAACCAATTCAGGATTATCCCCTTCACCCCTCGGCGCTCCAGGTTCTCAGCGGAATATTCGCCGAAGAGAGCGCGTGGACAATATAGCGTTTTCCACAACC
This sequence comes from uncultured bacterium, assembly GCA_963795895.1. GTDB lineage: Bacteria > Verrucomicrobiota > Verrucomicrobiia > Chthoniobacterales > SZAS-18 > CAWCJJ01. The sequence continues at coordinate 44,671 of CAWCJJ010000018.1, read as the reverse complement.
ACGCCTGCCACCGAATATACGCCCAAGGTTCGGATTCAACCAGGATCACATCCGCCCGGCACTGCCGGAAAACCCGCCCCAGGCCGCGAAGCAGATAACGGGTGGTCGAGGCGAATTGTCCAATGACAGGCAATCCGATTAGGCGGTACTCCGCGGGCGGGCTGGCGGGATCTATCTGGTTGCGGACACCGTAATTGGTGTGTTCCTCGCATGTGGCGCACGTCACCTCGAAATATTTGGACAAGGCGACCATTTTTTTTCGATTCTCCGCCACCCCGTAAGTCGCGCTGATCACCAGCAGGCGAGGCTTGGAAGTGGGGGTGCTGGAAGGTTGAAGCGGAGGAGGCATTGAAAGAGATCAGGTTCACGCTGTTGAATGAGTCGCGGGGAGCCTTGCTATCAACGTTTTGGACCGTCGCCCGGTGAAAGGGTGTGGTGAAATTGTCGGCGCCGCCACGCACCCGACCGAGTGCCGTAGAGCGCGCGCAACCAACTCAATGGCACAACGGCCCGCACCAGACAGATCAAGGCTAGTTTCAGGTATCCCCGCGCGTACAATCCCAAGCCCCAGACGCCCCAATGCCGCCAATGCAGCCTGAAGCTGGCACTGTAACCATAAGTGCTATGCTTTTTTAGGAACAAGCCCCATTGCGCGTTGGGAGATCGGTCGTCGAGCAGCCATGAAACCGCTGCCGGTTGCATATTGTCGTCGTTGCGGCAAACAGCCGAGCCGAGAAGACTCAACTTGAAGCCGCGCCGTGTCGCGGTGAGCGTGTAATCGACATCCAGCAAAGCGTGCGGAAGGTGGTTTGCATCCGGCAGACCAATCGCGTCGATGACGGCCCGGGGGAAAACGACACAGTTGCCCGCCGCGGCGTCGCACGCCACCACCTCGCCGGGAGCGGGCGGCTTGACGGGTTCCAGGCCTCGCCACGTCATGCGGCTGCCGCCATATTCGCCGCCGCTCGGAGTCGCCGCCCAACCCGCCGCTACTTCCCTGTGCTGCCGGGCGTGGTTCAACAGCAGGCGCAACGTACTGGGTTCCGGCAAGCAATCATCGTTGAGCCAAACGATAAAAGGGGTGGGAGTACGCAGGGCGAACTCCATTCCAAGCCGGATGGCGCCTCCCCACCAAAGTTGGCCGTCGCCACGTAAAACCACCGTCGCGGGGAACTCGGAGCGGATCGCCTCGCCTGTCCCGTCGGTCGATCCGTCATCCACCACGATTACGCGAGCCCATTCAAAGACGTGGGAATTCCGTAGGTTATCAAGGCATCGCAGCGTCACAAATCGACGATTGTGGACGGGAATAACGATCGTTGCTTCCATGATGGGTCGGCGCAAAAAGCGGCGCGTGGCAATGGCAGCCTTTGCGGAACCGGATGCTCCGCGCAGCACCTCAACGGTGGCCCGTGCGTGTTGGACGTTGCCAGATGTGACGACTGTTGACAACGGCCGGCGGAGGACGCAGGATCAAGCCAACGCCAAACTCCGGTCGAACTGCGGCGGGAATATCAATTTCGTCATGAACTCCGGTGTGCAAAGTGATTTTCAAGAGCGCGCCGGTGCTAAACCAAAAAAGAAAATTGACCGGAAAGATGTCGATGTGACTTTGCATCATAGCTCCGATAAAAAGATTTGCGAAAACAAAGGAGAGCAGGAGCGAGGTGTAGCGTCGGCGACTGTTGTCGGTCTCCTCCCAAACTATGCGGTGGGTCATCCAGAGCACGGCGATCATCAGCCCCGTGAAAAGTAGCAACGGCACGGCTCCATAGGATACCAAGGTCTGGCTAATCGCGTCGTGGATGTAAAATCCGCTTTGCTTCTCTAGGGGAATTCCGAAGAACGACCACTTCCTCCGTTTTCCGTCAGGTTGATGAAGCTGTACAGCCGATCATTAAAAGTTTGCAGTTGCATCATCTGTTCCAAGCCGGGGAACAATCGTTGAATCGCGTTGTCCCACAAAGGCAGTGTCACAAGCAAATAGTTTGCGCTGAAGATCACAAACAACCCGCCGCCAAGGCAAATGGTGTAGAAAGCGCCTGTGCGTAAACGAGAGCCAAAGCAAAAAGATCCCCCAATTGAAAAGAGGATGACCAGCCAGCCTGTGCGCCGGAGACTGACCAAGCAAGCGGTCGCAAAGAGCAGGAAAAACAACCAGAAAGTTTTCTTTAGCAGCATTTGAACGCGGGTGGACGCGGGAAGATGGCGTTGGAGAATGGAAAAGACGGCGCAACAAGCCATCGTCACAGAAAAGCTATGATTTGAGTTTAGTGTCGAGAAAACACGGCTGTTTGTGGTGTAATCCTCGACGGTCACCGTCAATCCACTGAGCAGGTATCGCGCTTCAAAGTCCGCCAAGCCAAACACCGCTTGCCAGAAGCCATAAAGGGCCACCGGCACGAAAATCAACATGCTGAGCCTGAGAAATCCCGCCATGTCCTCCGCTTTGGGAAAATGTACCGAGAACAAAAAGATTAGGGACAAATAGGCGCAAGCCTCGCCCAGATTGCGCATTAAGGCGAACTTGGTGTCCACGTTATGCACAATACTACTAATGGCAACCAGTGCGACTACTCCCACAAGCACCGCGAAGAGAAAACCTTCCCGGGAAGAAAAAGTCTTTTCTTGAAAAATAGTCTTGATCCGAAGGTTCCTAAAACCGCGCCGGCCATGAGCGCTGGCGCGAGCGCCAGCACACTCGCCACATCAAGCATATCAACCGAACTGAAGAGGATGAGCAGTCTTTTAACGAAGTCCAGCACCGGACAGGCGAGGAGCACCAGATAGATGCCTGTTTTCGGCGACATCAGGCTGATGATGAAGGCAATACCGGTTACCCAACGCATCAGTACCGCCAAGCCATTGACATCGGAACTTGTAACCTGCAGACCTAGGACAACAGCCAAGACGCAGCCAGTCACCGCAACCACCGCGTTCAATATCTGGGGCGCGAACATCTCGAACCAGGAACCTCCGAGGGGCATATCGGACTGGGATCGAGAAGACATAATAAATGGGTTCTGTGGGGCAAACGCAGATCCGGCTGATTCCGGGCCTCCGCTCTACAATGCCGCCGCTCAGACTGGAATGCAAATTTTGGCGTGTTACTTGTCAACCCGTCGGGTTGATGGTAGTCGGGAGTGCGTTGGTCCTCGGAATTGGCTGGCCGCTCCGCCCGACAAGCCGCTCCGGCGGCCCCTTCCCCGCATGTCTCTCGAACCTGTTCCTCCCGCTGTCAAAGTCAACCCGTCGGTGGTGCTCGGGATCGACTTCCTGCGGGGATCATTTTCCATTTTGGTGTTGGTGGCTCACGCGTTGGTGTACGCTTTCGAGTTGTTTCCGACGCACGGCTCGCTACGCGGGTACTGGCCATCTCTTTATGCCACCCTCGGCTCGGGCGGATTCTCGGTCCGAGGATTTTTTGTGGTTTCGGGGTTCTGCATCAACCTGTCGGTAATCAACGCCCTGGCCACCGGCGCGTATTCGGCGCGTGGCTACCTGCTCGCGCGGGTGACCCGCATCTATCCCATGTACCTGGCTGGACTGGGGCTCGCGGTGTTGGCGTGGTGGGTGAACCGTGAATGGCTGCCGGGGGAAAACTCCCGGACTCAATGGTTTGACTGGCCCGCGTTGTTGGCTGAACTCGTCATGGCGCAGGGTTTCTACCACTGTTTGCTGTTCTACGGCATCAGTTGGACGTTGACGGCGGAGGTGACCTACTACGCGGCCTGGCCCTACGCCGTAAGACTATGCGGCGGAGCCGGCGCGCGGACGGCGATCAGTGCTTCTCTGGCGTCGGTGGGAGTTGCTTTGGTCATCGTCGTCCTCTGGAAGGTCTTTGCCGGGGGCTCGGCGACGAGTTGGATGCTGCCCTTCTGGACCGTGCCGGCAAGCGCGCCCCTTTGGTTTTCGGGAGCGTGGCTGGCGGGATGTTGGCGAAACGCCTCGTCCTCGACTTCTTTGCGCCGCTTGCGCCCTTTGCTCTGGTTGTTGCTCCCCGCCGCCTACGCGCTGCAGAGTTATGTCGGATACGTTGACCCGCGGGCCTGGATCAATGTTCTCCACCAATACGCGTGTGTGCCGGCGTACCTGCTGCTCATCCTGTACTTCCAACCAATGGCGGTGCCGGGAGTGACGGCGCAACGGGTTTGCCGTTACTTCGGCGAACTCAGCTATCCCCTCTACCTGCTCCATTATCCGGTGATCGCCGTCACCGGTGCCGTGCTCAAGCGGTTTGATCTCTGCCGCGGCCCGTGGCAGGCGTTCGTAATCGTCACCCTGGCCAGCCTTCTAATCAGCGGTTTGCCGGGCGTGGCTTTGGAATCGGCAATTATGCGCTGGCGCAAAAGCTTTCTTCAACGAAGCGGCGTTAAAAGCCCCGGCGTCCCCGCGCGCCCCATCGGCAACGCGGTGACATCGACTTAGGGGATCGGAATTGAATGTTACACCCGATGTACGCGCGTGAGGGCGTCTCCCAGTCCCGGAGGGACTAGGGCGTGTACGCAATTGGTTAGCACCGCAAGCTGACGAGGAGCATGGCGGCGAGCACGGTGCCCCGGAACATCTCGGCGAGCTTGTCGTAGCGCGTGGCCACGGCCCGGAATTGCTTGAGGCGGTTGAAGAAGCGCTCGATCCGGTTGCGCTCCTTGTATTTTTCCTTGTCATAGGGCGGCTTCTCCTTGCGGTTGGCGCGCGGCGGGATGACCGCCTCCTTGCCCGCGCGCGCGAGCATGGCGCGGATGGCGTCGCTGTCGTAGGCCCGGTCCGCCGCGACAGCCTCCACCTCGGGGCGCTCGAGCACGCCCTCCAGCAGTTCCTCGCCGGCGGGCGCGTCCCCGGCCTGCCCGCCGGTGAGGATGATCCCCAGGACCTGGCGCTCGTTGAAGACCACCGCGTGGATCTTGGTGCCCAGGCCCCCGCGCGAGCGCCCGAGCGCCTGCGGACCTTTTTCCCTGCGCGCGCCCGCCGCGTGCTGGTGGGCGCGCACCACCGTGGAGTCCACGTGGACGAGGGCGCGGTCCAGGGAGCCCGCCCGCGCCTGCTCCAAATACCACGCCACCATGGCCTTCTGCGGCACGCCCGCCTTGACCCAGCGTCGCCAGCGCGTTTCCACCGCGCGCCAGTGGCCGTACTCCCGGGGCACGTCGCGCCACGGGCAGCCCGTCCGCGCCCGGAAGAGCACCGCCTCGAAGACCACCCGGCTGGGGATTTGCTGCGCGAAGCCCCGCTTGCCCCGGCGCCGCGGAAAGCAGTCCTCGACGCGCGCCCACTCCTGGTCGCTGAGATGGTAAAGCCGGTCTTGCTGTGTGCTGATCATGGATTAGCCTACCCAAATTTGGCGGGCTGCCAATTGCGTACACGCCCTAACAGGCCGGGCAAGCGCGCCCACTTCCGTCACGGGTGTAACATTCAATGCCAATCCCTTTGGAAACATTTTTAGAACACTGCCCATGCCGTGTTTTTATGAACGGTTGAAAGGTCCGTGAGCGGGGCATCATAATATAAACAGAGAATGCAACCCGGAGGGTGCACGCGACGAAAATCTCCTCCCGCCGGGACAGGCATGGCTCGGCTGATCCAAGGAATAATTACTCCCGTGTTCGATCTGGAAACCGGCACCAGCGCCTGGCACTAAGATCATAGACAAAATGTTTTTCCGGGTTCAACCTCCGCTTGATGCCGTTTGTGCCGTATTTGGAGACCAAATTGTCGCAAAACGCCATTAGCCATTCGAGGCGAGTGGCGCGCCGACTGGATGATAACACCTCCTTCAAGTAGTCCTCGTTCAACTCGGACAACTGCCCGGGGTGCATTTTGAATCCCCCGAGCAGAGCGCCAACAATGTGCGGGTCACATCGACGCGCGAATTGCCGCCACAAATAGAAGTCACCGGCAAGACGGAATGTCTTGAGTTTTCTCGTGATCGATCAAGTCGAGTAAACTCGCCCGCCAGAAGGTGGATTCCTGTTGAAGGCCTGTGGTGATGGCGCCATTGAAGCCGTTTTCGAAGAACACTCGACGATAACGATACGGGAGCGTCACCATCACGATTTGAGAATTCTCGTTGTAAACCGCGTTAAGACCGGTTACCCAGTGAACATCGGCATGGCTGCCAAAAAGCTCCGCAACTACTTCAAAAGCGCATTTGTGATAGTAGTCACCCGCGTTCAAATAGGTAATGTCTTGGCCGCTCACCCGGCGGAGTCCCTTGCTCAAGGCGTCGTACATTCCCCGGTCCTTCTCTGATATCACTAAGATCGCCGGATCGTCAAACCCTCTCAGAATGTCCAGCGTGCGGTCGGTCGAACCACCATCGCAAACAATGTATTCCAACTCGACATCGCCACGAAGGACCGCAGTTTGCTGAAGGATGGACAAAACGGTTTCTTCAATGTATGATTCGGCGTTGAAGCAGGGTGTAACTATTGAAAACCGGGGTTTTGAGGATGACAAAGCACGCAAATGCACGGGTGATTCAAAGAAGATGGGAAATCAAGGGTGAGATTCAGCGTTGCATGTTTACAGCCAAGCCCAAATCTTCTAGGTTGTGCACCCGCGGCAAAAAGGACGGTGCGAGGAAAGGCATCAGCTTGCGCCGCAAGGGTACCCGCCAACGCTCCAACCATTCAGCGCGGGCACGAAGCGGCTCAAAGCGGGTGTGAACCTCCGAAAAGAGTTTTTTCCAGTATTCGGGCGCGCGTTCCTGGACCACCTGACAAACCTCTTTACGGCGTAGTCCGGAGCTTTGGCCGCTTTTATGCTCGGGATGTCGTCGATAGATGGAGAAGACCTGCGGGTCATACTCGAAGGGACAAATTTGGCTGGCACGCTGGAACCATTCCCAGTCCATAACATATTGGTAGGAAATTTCCAGTTCTCCGGCCGCCTTCCACAAGGCGCTCGTCCAGAAGCTACTGGGTTGGGTTAGGTAAGCCAGATAGGTGAGCAACTCCCGGTCAAACGGTCGCGATGAGTCGCAGTTTGCCCTTGGAAGGCCGCCTCGTTGATCAAGAATGATGGCCGCGCCATAAAGAAGTCTTGGTTTGTCGGTGTTCTCCCGGAGTGCCCTGCCGACGCGCAGCAGCGTTCCCGGCATCAACATGTCGTCGGAATTAAGCCAGCAGAGAATTTGACCGGTTGCCCGCGCCATTCCCTCGTTGATGGCCGCCGCCTGACCTCCGTCCGGCGCCGATCGCCACCAGTCCAGGATTGATCGGTGTTGTTGAATGATCTCGGCGGTGCAATCACTGCTTCCACCATCAAGCAACAGAATCTCCAAATTGGGATAGCCTTGCCCATGAATCGAGAGCAGGCATTCTTCCAGGAACCGTCCTTGATTGTAGGAGGGCACGACAACAGATATTTTTGGCAGATGTTCGGCTGTTGTCATCGGCGTGGGTAGGTGTTAAGCGCCACCGGAGTTGCGGGTCAACGAGAATCCCCGCTGGGAATTGACACGCGCGCGAGGGCGACAACCATGTTTAACGTTCCGGCTTGGGACAAATGTAGGTTCTTTGGAATAAGAATGTGGGTGCCGCGTGATGTAAACCAACCGCACAATGATCGAGCCACACCAACGGCCTCGATCAGAACACCGGTTCTGTGGAAATAAAGATTAATTCGCGGGCGCGGATGATGGGCGGCGCAGGTGGTAACAGCCCGTGCCAAAGCCCGCGCGCGGGTGCTCGAGGTAGTCCGTTCCGTAGATGTAGCGGCGTTCGAGAACCTCAAAAGGAGGGAAAAGTCTGTTTAAAAGGTATTCCTCTGTAAAAGCCCGGTGCGCGTTGAAATAGACGCGGTTTTCGTCATCCAAGGGCACGGAGATGTATAAATCGCCACCGGGACGGACGATCCGCTTGAGTTCGGCAACCGCTTTGCTTGAACCCTCTGGATCCAAAGGGTCGCCATACCGGCCCAAACCGATATGTTCGACCACGCAGAGGCTGGACACCGACTCCTGACTGCCATCCCTGAAAGGCATTTCCAGAATGCTGCCTTGTTTGAACTCCAAGCCCTCCAAAGGAAGACTCAGGGGTCGTAAATCGACCATCGTCACAGGCACGATCTTGGCTAGCAAAGAAATGAGTTTATGGTGGGAACCGACATCAATGTGTTGCGCGGGACGATGCGCGGAGATCTTCTCGAACGCCCAGGCGTCTTGGTAGAAGTAGCTGGCATCAACGGGCGTGTCGCCCGTATTGTCGTCAAGGCGGGGGAAAAAGAAGCGTGGGTCGGGCCGCGCGTTTGATGGCGCCAACCGGCAATAATGTTGATAATCCTGCCAAAATCTCCAGCGGGCGCGGGTGACTCTTACATAAGAGCGCACTCCGAACGGGGGAGGCCAGATGAGGAACTTAAGCTGGCTAAAAATAGAAAGTTTCTGGGAGCTCATGGGTGGTTAGGTGACAACACTTTGGGCTTTGCGAAGTATGCGGATGGCGACCGGAGGGATGTAGGGACGCCCCGGTTGTTTGACAAAGGCAAAAGAACTGCCGGTCGGTTCCAGGTCGATTTATCCCGCCATTCAGAAGCGTCCAATCGTTTTATCAACCTGGCGTTTCCAACCTTGAAACCAACGAACCACCGGGTTGACGCTCGGCCCCGGCGCGGTCTCAAGGGCGAGAGTGGCTTGCTCTTGAAAGTAATGCCGCATCTTCGCGCGAGCCGGGGCTGGCAGGCTGATGATGACATCGTTGTGGACGGTCGTGTAAGGCGGCGGCTTGTCCGGTGAATTCAGCGCCGACAACACCGTGCCGATTTCCGGCCAGTCTTCCGCGCGGTGCGGCAACGGCGGCGGCCCCAGAAACAGTCTCGCGTCGTCGATCAGAATGAAGTGTTCGACACCGCTGTCGCGGATCAACGCAATCTCTTCGAGGACGGGGCACTCCGCGTTGTCGCCGAATACGTTGGATACGCCCATCCAATGGGCATCAAGCCAAAAGATCGCCGGTGTCCGGCAGCCGGCAACCACGTCTCTGAGAAGAATGCGGCTGTCTCCCAACAGAAACCGGATGTTTTGTTTGGCGGCGTGCCGACGCTTGGCCTCGTCGTGGTAATGCGCGGATCCTTCGATGGTAACCACCTGCTCGAACAGGGTTGCAGCCCAGGAACTGGTGGAGCCGAGATGGGTGCCCGTCTCAATGAAAACCGTCACGCCAAACTCTTGCGCGATGCGTTTGATGACGTTTTCCGGCGCGCCAAAATTTATACAACCCATAATAGTATCAGTTTGCGGAGATTGTTGGAACCTGTTCGCCGACCCGCCCGGCCATGTCCTGGGCCGCGCCGACGGTGGTTCCGCGCGCGGCGGGGGGCGTCAGTGTCCAAGGGAGCAGTGGCGCCAGCAAACCGGGCCGGCGTGACATCCAATAGCAGGAATCGCTGAGGCCGCCGGAAATGGCAAGATGGACGGAGGGCGCGTTGTGACCCGGCTGGCAAAACCATTGCCGATGATGCAGGCTCACGATCAATTCCAAGCGGTAGTTGCCCTCGTTCAACAGGCGCTCCGGAATGCGCGACCGCAGGACGCCGTGGCCCGGACGCAAACGCGGCCACTCTGATTCGTGGGTGTCAGAGGATAATGTCCAGTAGATTAGAAAACCTTCATCATCATAAAGGGCGTAACCGGCGTTCAGCGCGGGGTCGGTGCTGCCAACGTCGCCCTCGATATAAACAAAAATCGACGTGTCGTTCCGGGCTGGCATCGCCAGGGGCTGGCCGGCGTCATCGCCCAGGTAAAAACGTTGCGGGGTAAACCAATCGTTGACGTGTTCGGTACCGCCACGATTCTCCCAACGTGTGGCGTCCTTGCCCTGGTTGTTGCCGAGATAGCCCCGTACGACCGCGCGCACATCCGCGCCGCTATCGACAAGCTGGCCGGCGTCCAGTCGCAACGCGCGGGAACACATAGTTTCAATCGCGTTCATGTTGTGGCTGACACAAACAGCACCGTGCGGCCTCGCCTTCCGCGACCTCCTTCATCTTCCCCAGGCACTTCTTCTGGAACTCGGCGTCCCCCACGGCCAGCACCTCGTCCACGACGAGAATCTCCGGCTCCAGGTGGGCCGCCACCGCGAAGGCCAGGCGCACGTACATGCCGCTGCTGTAGCGCTTGACCGGCGTGTCCAGGAACCGCTCCACCTCGGCGAAGGCCACGATCTCGTCGAACTTCGCCTGATCTCCGCCGCGGCCCATGCCCAGGATGGCGCCGTTGAGGAAGATGTTCTCGCGGCCGGTCAGTTCCGGGTGGAAGCCGGTGCCCACCTCCAGCAGGCTGGCCACCCGGCCATCGAGCGTGATCCGGCCCGTCGGTCGGCTCGGTGATGCGGCTGAGGATTTTGAGCAGCGTGCTTTTGCCCGCGCCGTTGCGTCCGATGATGCCGAGCACCTCGCCGCGCCGCACCTCGAAGGAGACATCCCGAAGCGCCCAGAACTCCTCGGCTGCCGGCGCCCGGCGGACGTGGACGCGGCCGCCGGCGCCGGAACAGATCTTTCGCGGATCGGCGATCACATCGCGCAACGACGGTATAGCGCTCGCCGTTGCGCGCGGCGCCAAGTACGTAGCTTCTTGCCGAGATTCTCGACGGTGATGATGAGATCGCCGTCCATCGGTAGCATGCCTCGAGCGGGGTCTGTCAGATCACGTCCGCGAAGGTTCGCTCGATCCTGCGGAAATACCAGACGCCCAGCCAGAGAAAAACGACGGTGACGCACAGCGGAAACCGCCAGCCCCGGCCAGTACAGCGGCTCGGCGTCTCCGCCGATGGCCCAGCGGAAGCCGTCGATGACCCCCACCATGGGGTTGAGCGAGTAGAGCGCAGCGCGAAATGTGCAGGCGGTCCGACAGCTCGGCGCTCGAAACCCACCGGCGACACGTAGAGGCCGAACTGCACGATGAAGGGAATCACGTAGCGGAAATCGCGGTACTTGACGTTGAGCGCCGTGATGTACAGGCCCGGCCCCAGCGCCGCCAGAAACGCCCAGCAGCGTCCAGAGCGGCAGGGTCAGGAACTGCCAGCCCGGCACGAAGCCGTACCACGATCATCAAGCGCCAGCAGGATCACGAACGAGATCAGGAAATCCACCAGGCTGGTGATGACCGCGCCGGCCGGCACGATCAGGCGCGGGAAATAGACCTTGGAGATCAGGTTGGCGTTGCCGATCAGGCTGTTGCTGGCTTCGGCGAGCGCCGTGGCGAAAAACTGCCACGGCAGCATGCGCCGCGAAGACCAGCAGCGCGTACGGGGATCGGTCGAGGTCAGCCCGGCGACCTTGCCGAAGACGACCGTGAAGACGATCATCGTCAGCAGCGGGCGCAGCACCGCCCAGGCCACGCCGATGGCCGTCTGCTTGTAACGCACCAGGATGTCGCGCCACGCCAGGAAATAAAACAGTTCGCGGTAGCGCCACAGGTCGCGCCAGTACTGGCGCTCGGCGCGTCCGGCCTCGATCACCAACTTCGGAGCCGTGAACGGCAACTTTCAATCATGACAGGGGGAAGGTGATCAGGACGAACGGCCCAAGGGTGAAACCCAACCCGTCGGCTCGGAAACACCCGGGGTGCTTCAATCACGCGGGAGCCCGCCGGTATCCTCGACAACATCAAGCCGCCACCTTCGCCCGCCCGGTTCTCCAGAAACCACCGGTACGCGTCCGCGATGCCCTCCGGCAGCGAAATCCTCGGCTGCCAGCCCAGCGCCCGGATGCGCGTGCCGTCCATCAGCTTGCGCGGCGTGCCGTCGGGCTGGGTCGTGTCCCACTCGATCTCGCCCTCGTAGCCCGACCGCCTCGCGCACCATCTCGGCCAGTTCCTGATGGTCACATCCGTCGCCGCTGCCGACGTTGATGATCTCGGTCGAATCTGTAGCGTTCCAGCAGACAGCAGGCACGCCGCCGCGAGATCGTCCGCGTGCAAAAACTCGCGCCGGGGCGATCCCCGTGCCCCAGAGCGTCATCGCCGGGCGGCCTTCGACCTTGGCCAGGTGGAACTTGTGGATCATCGCCGGCAGGACGTGCGAACTGTTGCAGATCGAAATTGTCGTGCGGCCCGTACATGTTCGTCGGCATCGCGCTGATGAAATCCGCGCCGTACTGCCGCGGTACGCCTGGCAAAGCTTGATGCCCGCGATCTTGGCGATGGCGTACGGCTCGTTCGTCGGCTCCAGCGTGCCGGTCAGACAGCGATTCCTCGCGGATCGGCTGCGGGGCGAACTTCGGGTAGATGCACGAACTGCCCAGGAACAGCAGCTTCTCCACCCCGGCGGCGTGGGCGGACTCGATGAGGTGGTTCTGGATCTTGAGGTTATCCAGCAGGAAATCGACCGGGAAATCGTTGTTCGCCTTGATCCCGCCGACCTTCGCCGCCGCGACGACCACCGGCGCCGGCCGCTCGGTCTGGAAAAACGCGCGCACCGCCGCGCCGTCGAGCAGGTCCAGTTCGGCGCGGGACCGCGTGACGATCTCCCACGGCTCGCCGGCCGCGGCGCGCGTTTCAAGCGCGCGCACGATGGCGCTGCCCACGAGGCCGCGATGGCCGGCGACGAAGATTTTTCGGATGAAATAGTCATCGGAAAACGTACCTGCAGAATTTCGACGTGTCGACGCCGCCGGCAGCGAACTGCCGGTTCCGGCGATCCTGCATCGAGCCGACCGCTCACAGCCGGTAATTCTTTGCCGCTCATCTCGTGCGGCGAGCAAGGCCACGTCGGCGTCGGTCATGATCTCGCGCCAGTTCGCTTGAACGTCGTCTTCGGCTGCCCAGTCGAGTTGCCGTTTCGCCTTGGCCGGATCGCCGATGAGCAGATCCACCTCCGCCGGACGGAAATAGCGCGGGTCGATCTCGACGTACTTCTCCCAGTCCAGCCCGACGCGTCCGAAGCTCACCTCCAGGAACTCGCGGATGGTGTGCGTCTCGTTGGTGGCGATGACGTAATCGTCCGGGTTGTCCTGCTGGAGCATCAGCCACATGGCCTCGACGTACTCGGGCGCGTAGCCCCAGTCGCGCTTGGAATCCAGGTTGCCCAGGTATAGCTTCTCCTGCACGCCGGCCTTGATGCGCGCGACGGCGCGGGTGATCTTGCGCGTCACGAACGTTTCGCCGCGGCGGGGCGATTCGTGGTTGAAGAGGATGCCGTTGCTGGCGTGCATCCTGTAGCTCTCGCGGTAGTTCACCATCAGCCAATAGGAGAACACCTTGGCGCAGCCGTAGGGACTGCGGGGATAGAACGGGCGTGGTTTCCGTCTGCGGCACGGCCTGCACGAGGCCGTACATCTCGCGAGGAACTGGCCTGGTAGAAGCGGCTCTTGCGGCGACGACTGCGCGGATGGCTTCGAGCAGGCGGACCGTGCCCGTGCCGGTGATGTCGGCGGTGTACTCGGGCACGTCGAAGCTCACGCGCACGTGGCTCTGCGCGCCGAGGTGGTACACCTCGTCGGGCTGGATGTCGTCGATCAGCTTGTAAGTGGAAACCGAGTCGCCGAGGTCGCCGTAGTGCAGGAACAGGCTTGCGCCTGGCGGTTGTGCGGGTCCTGGTAAATGGCGTCCAGCCGCTCGGTGTTGAAGGTCGAGGCGCGGCGGATCAGCCCATGAACCTCGTATCCTTTGCCGAGCAACAGTTCGGAGAGGTACGAGCCGTCCTGGCCGGTGATTCCCGTGATCAGTGCTTTTTTCGGACATGGCGGGTCCATTAGCACAATCGCACCCGGCGAAATCTTTTTTCGCGTAAGCGACGCGCGAACGGCGTTTCCCCGCTTGCCTTTCGCGGGATTGCGACGAAAATGACCGACATGATGAAGAAAATCGAGGCCATCGTGAAACCCTTCAAAGTGGAGGACGTGAAGGAAGCCTTGGCCGAGGTGGGCGTCGATGGCATGACCGTCAGCGAGGTCAAGGGATTCGGACGGCAGAAAGGCCACACGGAAATCTACCGGGGCAGCGAGTACACGGTGGATTTCCTGCCCAAGGTGAAGTTCGAGATCGTGCTGGAAGACGAACGCGTGCAGCGCACCGTCGAGGCCATCGTGCGCGCGGCCAAGACGGGCAAGATCGGCGACGGCAAGGTGTTCGTGTACACGGTGGAGGAAGTCATCCGCATCCGCACCGAGGAACGCGGCGTCGAGAGCGATCTGACGCGCGAATCTTCGCGACGTTTTCTTTGCTTGGCAGGACGGCGGCGCCCGTTAGATAGTCCGCCGTGAACTATCTCCACGTCCTCCTCCTGGCGATCATCCAGGGTCTCTGCGAACTGCTGCCCGTGTCCAGTTCGGCGCACGTCATCGTCACCGCGAAACTCCTCGGGCTGGACCCGACCAGCCCGCAGATGACGTTTCTGCTCGTCATGCTGCACACGGGCACGATGTTCGCCGTGATCGTGTATTTCTGGAAGGCGTGGCGGCGGGATTATTTTTCCTCGCAGGCCGCGTTCGTGGAAACGTTCAAGCAGGTGGTCATCGCCACGGTGGCGACGGGCATCCTCGGGTTCGGATTGCAAAAGCTCATCGAAAAAGGGGTGCTTGCGCGGCCAGCCGGGCGCGGAGATCGAGCAGATTTTCGGCAACCTGTAGCTGATCGCGGGCGCGCTGGCGGCGGTGGGGATTCTGATCCTGATCGCCGGTCGCGGCGCGCGGCGCACGTGGACGCCGGCGCGCTCGCACGATGGCGCACGGGCGAGGTGCGCACGGGCAGGCGGTCGTGCTGATCGGCGTGGTGCAGGGGCTTGTGCCTGCCGTTCCGCGGGTTTTCGCGCTCGGGCGCGACGATCTCGACGGGCTGCTGGCGGGCGTGACGCGGCAGGCGGCGGAGCGGTTCAGCTTCGCGCTGGCGGTGGTGCTGACGCCGCCGGTCGTGGCGCGCGAGGCGTTGCGGCTGTTCAAGCCCAAGCCGGGCATGCCGCGTTGCCGCACGGGGAGATCGCGCATCTGGCCGCGCCGGGGTTGGTGGGCATGGTGTTCAGCTTCCTGGCGGGACTGGTGGCGTTGCGCTGGCTTTCGCAGTGGCTGGAAACGGGCCGCTGGCAGTGGTTCGGCGTGTACTGCCTCGTGGCGGCGGGGGTGGTGTTCTTCCTGGCGACGCGCGGGTTGTAGAGCGTCGTGCGGACATCGTTATCAAGGTAGGACGGCTCTCCGAGCCGTCCCATTGTGTCATGGATGGCACTCTGTGTGAGCGCTGAATCTATCCCACCCGGAGCATACAGTCAGGCGACCGCTCGGAGAGCCGTCCCTATCTTGGTCTCAGAACTCCACCCGCACGCCGTCGTGCGGCCACCATCACTGCGCTCATGCCCGGCAGCATCTGGCTGCCCAGCGCGCGGATCTCTTCCGCCTCGGCGCGCGCCGAACTCCGCCGTCAAGTGCGTCAGCACCAGCCGCCGCACCGGCTTGTCCTGCAAGTAAGGCGAAAAGCTCCTCCGGCGCGAAATGCGCCATTTCGCAAACCAGCAGATCGCACGGCCGCGCCAGCAGCGCGGCCATGTCCTCCGGCCGGCCCAGGTCGGCGGAATAGATCAGCCGTTTGCCGTCGCGCCAGTCGAACACCATGCTGTAGGCGCGGAAACGATCCGCCGCCGCCGCGTCGATCATCGTGCGCAAGCCGTCCAGGTGGCTCGTCGGGTTGACCGACACGCGCAGCCGCCCGCCGTCGAGCGCCACCGTCGCGCCCGCCAGCGGTCTCCCAGCGCGTGGTATTCGATGGGAAACCCGATCAGCTTTTCCGGCAGGTAAACCGCCTCCAGCCACATCCGCACCGGCGCGATCAATTCGGCGGGCAGATAAATCGGCAGCGGCCGGCGCGCGTCCCTCCAGCCACGCGCCCTGGATGATCATCGGCAGCCCGGAGATGTGGTCCGAATGCCCGTGGCTGATGAACATGGCGTCCAGCGAATCGAACGGCACGCCCATCGCCTTGAGCCGCTGGCTGCACGGTTCGCCCGCGTCGAGCAGCCAGCGGCGCCCGCCGTCTTCGAGCAGGATCGACGAATGGAAGCGGTCCGTCATGGGAATGCCGCAGCCCGTGCCCAGAAAGGTCAATGCATCCATGGAATGAAAAGAGGGGAACGCGTTGCACTAGCAGGCTACAGCCGCCGTCGCTGCAATCATGAATCGGTGCCGAGCACAATCGCTTAGCCCGGCAAATCGGCTTCGCCCGCTGGAGAAAACCCTTGCCACCCGCTCCCGCGCTGCCTTTAGACAAGCCGCCCATGCGAACCGCACCCTTCCCTGGTCTGGCCGCTCGGCGGTGTCGTCGGCCACCTTTCTCGCTGGCCGCCACGACGCTCGCCATCGACGGCAGCAACGAGGCCGGTCCCGCCACCGACCTCCGGGCGCCTGGCCGACGGCTTCGATTTCCCCGTGGGCAAGCCCGACGCCGTCGGCTACCACAAGGCGCGGGGCTTGACGCCCAACGGCCACCTCGGCGAGGATTGGGACGGCGACGGCGGCGGCAACACCGACCTGGGCGACCCGATTTACGTCATCGGCCACGGCATCGTCGTGCTGGCGCGCGACATGCGCTGGGCTGGGGCAACGTCGTCATCGTGCGCCACGCCTACCGCGAGCCGGCGGAAGGCGGCGCGGTCAAGACGATCGACAGCCTTTACGGCCACCTGGACACGATCCTCGTCCAGCGAGGGCGAGCAGGTCACGCGCGGCCAGCAGATCGCCACGATGGGCACGGCGCACGGCCTGTACGACGCGCACCTGCATTTCGAGATCCGCAAGAACATCACCGTGGGCATGTACCGCTCGGCGTTCCCGCGGGATTTCACCACCTACTACGATCCGACGCAGTTCGTCCTGCGCGCACCGCGCAGCTGCGCGGCGGGGGCGGCGGCGCGTTGATCGCGATGAACACGTTCATGCCGTACCCCGGCACGACGGCGGATGCTGCCGGCGGCCGACGGGGCGTATGAACTGGGCATCAACCACTCCCCCGCGCGTCTGGCGGAGATGGAGTCCTCCAAGCTGAACAAGTCCGCCTTCTCGATCAAGCGCCGTGTGCCGACGGGCAACGCCGCGTTCGACAAGCTCAACGGCGCTTTCCAGGCGGACCGGTACAGCGATCTGCGAAAGGAAAACTGACGTGAGCCGTCAGGTGTCTTGGTCGGGCCTGTGGGTGACGCCGCTATAACTCGATGTAGTTAGGAGGTTGGGTGGGGCTTTATGGGACGAGATCTTCCGCGACAACTCTCCGAAGGGGCTCATCGGGCAAAGTATCGTCTGGCGGCTCATGGCCGGTCACCTCGATGTAGAACTGACGCAAATTCCAAAGCGTATCGAACGGGTCGCCGTCTGGTTCATCAAACTCGCCGCATCGGGGCGGGGGGAGTCGTTCCATGGTTGGAGTCTAATGCTGGAAACAGGTTGCGCCTGCAAAAACGGCGGTGTTTCCAGTCGCGCCACCGGCGGACCGTGGCTAACATGTTCTCCTTTCCGATCCCCCGACTTTGAACGCTTTCCAGACTTTCCTCGACGAATGCGCCGCCAACATCCTCGCCCTGCGCGGACTGGAAGCTCCTTTCGGGGCGGCGGTCACCCGGGTCGCCGACTGCCTGCGCGCGGGCGGCAAACTGCTCGCCTGCGGCAACGGCGGCAGCGCGTCGGACAGCAGCCACCTCGTGGCCGAGTTCGTCAT
Source organism: uncultured bacterium (assembly GCA_963795895.1). GTDB lineage: Bacteria > Verrucomicrobiota > Verrucomicrobiia > Chthoniobacterales > SZAS-18 > CAWCJJ01. The sequence continues at coordinate 27,042 of CAWCJJ010000018.1, read as the reverse complement.
CCGTTTCGTGGAAGACCGGCGGTCCTACCCGGCGCTGGCCCTCGCCAGCGATGGCGGGTTGCTGACCGCCGGCGCGAACGACTACGGCTTCGCGGAAATTTTCGCCCGGCAGGTGCGCGGCCTCGGTCAACCCGGCGACGTGCTGATCGTCTTCACCACCAGCGGCAAGTCGGACAACATCCTGCGCGCCCTGGACGCGGCCCGCGAAGTCGGCCTGACCAGCGTCGCCTTTCTGGGTCGGGGCGGTGGCCCAGCGAAAGGGAAGGCGGATATCGAGCTGATTGTGCCTGGCACGGAAGTCACGGCGCGCATCCAGGAGGCGCACAAAGTCCTGATGCACCGCCTGTGCGAAGAGGTGGAGAAACGCCTGCCGCGCTGGTAGGCGACCAAACACTCGAAACCTTCAGCGCCGGTTTAACTGCAAGGTGGACTTGAGTTCGTGCGCGTAGGCGCTGTTGACCTCGAACTCGGTCGCGGGCATCGCCTCGACGGTGCATCTTTTCCATGAACGGCGTGCTCTCGACGTAGCCCGACGTCCATCATGGCGTTGAGAATGTCGGTCAGATCCTCCGCCGTCCAGCCGGGTGTTCTCGATGAGTTCGGCGCCGGTCACCGCCGAGACCGAAACCGATGGAGCGGATGACTGTTGCCTCGCGGCCACTCAAGTCGGATTTGTTTCATGGGAATGGCCGCAGCCGGACGGGTTGACGGGAGAAATTTCCTCCGCCGCCCAGGCCGTGAAGGATGGAAAAAGCGGCTTCCATGCCACCAGCGACGCGCAGACGCGCGTTGCTCACGCGCTTGCTCGTCCAGCCGCGTTTGCGGCCGTGGTCGACGGGGCCGAACGGCGGCAGCGGGCGTCCGGTCAGCTCCGCCAGCGCGCGGTAGCAGTCCAACTGGGTGAGGGGAGTGTCGTCGGCGACGTTGTAAACGCCGGGCGGCAAGCCGGGCGCGGTGGCCATGGCGAAGAGCGCGCGCGGCGGCATCGTCGCGGTGGCAGAAGTTCATCCAGCGCGCGCCGTCGCCCTTCGATCACCCCTTCGCCGGCGAGAAATTTGCGCAGCAACACCGAGCGGCCCGGACCGTACAGGCCCGCCAGCCGGGCCGTCGCGCCGCCGCGCGCGGTGATCGAGGTCTTCGGTTTCGCGCAGGATGCGGCCCGTGTCCCGGTCCGGTTCGGCGGGGCTGGATTCATCCACCCAGGAGCCGTCCGTCTGCGCGTAAACCGAGGTGCTGCCGGTGAAAAGGAAACGCGGCGGCACGGAAAGACATCGAGCAGAGTGCCGCGCGCCTTCGAGGTACACGCGCCGGTAGGCTTCCGCGCCGCCGCGCCCGGAACTGACGCAATCAATCGATCACGTCCACCGGCGGGAGTTCGCCGCGCGCCTTCAGGCAAGCTGGCGGCGTCGCGTGATGTCCTGCGCGTCGACGCGATAGGGCTTCACCGCGCGCCAGCCGTTCGGCGGATTCCGACGGAGGCGGTCCACGCGGTCACGCGCCAGCCGGCGGCGTGGAAACGGTCCGCCGTCGCTTCGCCGACAAACCCGCAGCCGACGAGAAGGAGATGGGGCATGGGTGAATATGTCTATCTGGTCTGACGCAGCCGTTCAAATTACCGAGGCATCAGCCCCGGGAGCGCGGGTCTCCGACCCGCACAGAGCGGGAGTCCCTGGACAGACCCAAGCAAAGGAGAAGTGGGTCGGAGACCCGCGCTCCCGGGGCTATGCCGCCTACTCCAGAAAGACCGTTCAATCCGCCGCGCACCCCGATAATACGCCGCCAGCCCGTCGGCCACCGCATCGGCGTATTCGCGGATGATACTCTTGCGCTGCACCCCGCCGAAATTCCGCGTGCCGTCGTAATCGCCCGCCTGCACGCGGGCGAAAACATCCGGGCTGTTCATCACGTAAGGCTCCAGGTAAACCGTCGGGCACTGGTAAAGCCGGTTGGCCAGGAGATTGCGCGCCCAGATGTACGGGCTGGTCCCGACCTGCAGCGCCGTTGCGCCCGTGTACTGGTAAGCGGGCAAGCCCGTCGCCTTGGCCAGCGCCGGCGCGATGGCTTTCCGCCACGGCCATTTCCTCGGCGTGGGAGCGGTCCAGCAGCTTGAGCAGCATCTCGAAACGCACGTCGTCACGCTCGATCTCATCCGGTCCGTAGCAGCCGTTGACCAGCACATGCAGGTGGTTTTTGTCCACCAAGGTCGGCTTGGCGGGATCGCCCCAGGCCTCGGCGTTGAAGTGCAGGCACACCACGAGGTCGGGATGCACCGTGTCGTTGACCAAGCGGCCGCGCGCGCGGATGTCGGCCCGGGTGAACAGCACCTCGGTCATCCACGGGATGGACAGTCGCGCGCTGCGGGTCGTCCGGACCGCTGCTCGTCGGATTCGGGTTCATAAACTCCCTGGTCGACGAACGCCTTGCACGCCTCGGCCGTCAATTGCTCGGGCCGCAGCGGCGTGGTCGGCTCGTCGCCGTGCCGCAGGATTGCCACGTCCGCCGCGCCGAGTGCGCGCAGGCGGACGGCGAGCCGTCTCGGCGACGTGCAGGGTCATGTCCCCTTCCATGACCGGCGGCGCTGTTGCCGATCTGGAACCAGCGCGCCTCGAGCTTGGCCCAGCGTCCGCCGAGGTGGCCGGGGTCCAGGGCAATCCGCACCCCCGCCAACGGCTGGCCCGGTGCGGCGGGCGGCGGCATGTTCGCGCGGAAACGCCAGTAGGTCTTCGGCAACGGTCGCGGCGCCTCGCCAGCGTCGGGCGCGGCGAAGCGCAAGGTGAACAGGTCATCCAGCGGGATGTTCGACTTGCGGATGACCACCTGAGTCGGCGTCCACGCCGGAAATACGGCTGCCAGCCGCCGTGCGGCGCGTACACCTGTTCCAGCAGCCGGGTGAAATCTTCGCGCGTGATGGTTTCCTGTAGGCCTCGAGCTGCCGCCAGTCGGGCGGGTCGCCCAGCGGACTGAGCTTCTGCGCGTGCCCGCCCCTTGGCGCGAGGAGCAATCCAGACCGCCGCCCGAAGCAACGGCAAGTTTCCCCTTCCCGAAGGACGGGCGATGATCGACGGCTGGAATCCGAAGGGCTTCATAAGACGGCGTGCGTTTTCCGCGTTTGGGGTTTGCGTATCCCGTGCCAGACTTTTAACTTACGCCCGCGCGACATGCTCAAAATTCTCTTTCTAGGCGACGTGGTGGGCGAACCGGGACGCCGGGCGGTCGTCGAAACCTGGCCGCGCCTGCGCGAGCAACACGGGATCGACTTCTTCATCGTCAACGGCGAGAACGCCGCCAACGGGCGCGGCATCACGCCGCGGATCAGCATCGAACTGCTGCGCGCGGGAGCGGCGGTCATCACCAGCGGCGACCACATCTGGGATCAGAAGGAAATCTTCAGCTACATCGACACGGAGCCGCGACTGCTGCGCCCGCTCAACTACCCGCCCGGCACGCCCGGCGCGGGGTCGGTCGTGCTGGAAACGGCGAAGGGCAAAATCGCCGTGGTCAACGTGCAGGGCCGCACCTTCACGGCGCCGAGCTTGGAAAATCCCGTTTCTCGCCGTCGAGGCGGAGGTCGCGCGGTTGCGGGAGGAGACGCCGGTGATTTTCGTGGACGTCCACGCGGAAACCACCAGCGAGAAAATCGCCATGGGACGGTTTCTCGATGGCCAGGTCAGCGCGGTGGTCGGCACGCACACGCACACGCAAACGGCCGACGAGCAGATTTTCCCCGGCGGCACGGCGTTCCTGTGCGACGCGGGCATGTGCGGGCCGGTGGATTCCATCCTGGGCCGGGAGATCGAGGCGATCGTCACGCGGTTCGTCACGAGCCTGCCCGCGCCGTTCCCGGTGGCGCGTGGCGCGGTGCGGCTCAGCGGGGCGATCATCGAAATCGATCCCGGCCACCGGGCGCGCCCATTCGATCCAGCGGGTGAACGAAATCCACGAGGGCGGGGGAGGCAACGGGGCCGTTCAGCCCGTGTGAGCCCACCGCAACTCTCTCATTATCTCGCCCCGCTGATAATTTCCTTTTGACATCCGGGTTAACCCGGTTAGCTTGCTGACGCTTTTTCGGTAGGAAATAGGGCGAAACATCCTGATCATTTGGATTTGACAAATCCGACTGGTTTCGAGCTGTTTTTCCCTTTTTCTGCCCCAGAAGCAACCGGCGAATTGGCGTCGCAGCCAGTCGACAACTTTTTCCGGCATTGCCGGTCAGATGGCGCGCTTGGAGAGTTTGGACCGTTGGAAACGCCCACATAGCTCAGTTGGCAGAGCACGTCCTTGGTAAGGACGAGGTCATCGGTTCGATCCCGATTGTGGGCTCCAGGCCGTCCAGAAAAGAGCGGTGTCAGAGTACGAAGACCGACCGAGAAACGAAGTTCACCAGAGAACAGACCAACAAACGCAGCAGCCCCAGGCGCCGCTCAATGGCGCCGCTGTTGTCTAATAGACATTGAAGTAATCCCACAACCGCCATGGCTAAGGACAAATTTGAAAGAACGAAACCGCACGTGAACGTCGGCACCATCGGCCACGTCGATCACGGCAAAACCACGTTGACGGCGGCCATCACGACCGTGCTCGCCAAGACGGGCCGGCCCAGGCCCGCGACTACGACCAGATCGACGCCGCCCCCGAAGAAAAAGAGCGCGGCATCACCATCAACACCGCCCACGTCGAGTACGAGAGCGAGAAGCGCCACTACGCGCACGTTGATTGCCCCGGCCACGCCGATTACGTCAAGAACATGATCACCGGCGCCGCGCAGATGGACGGCGCCATCCTCGTCGTTTCCGCGGCGGACGGCCCCATGCCCCAGACCCGCGAGCACATCCTGCTCGCCCGCCAGGTCGGCGTGCCGACCATCGTCGTGTTCCTGAACAAGGTGGACATGGTGGACGATCCCGAGTTGCTCGACCTCGTCGAGATGGAAGTGCGCGATCTGCTCACCCAGTACGAATTCCCCGGCGACACCATCCCGATCGTCAAGGGCTCCGCCCTCAAGGCCCTCAACGGCGACGCCGAGGGCGAGAAGCAGATCCTCCAGCTCATCGAGGCCATTGACGAGTACATCCCCGTGCCGGAGCGTCCGATCGACCAGCCTTTCCTGATGCCGGTGGAAGACGTGTTCAACATCGAAGGTCGTGGCACCGTCGCCACCGGCCGTGTCGAGCGCGGCATCCTCAAGAAGATGGAAGAAGTCGAGATCGTCGGCATCGACGACCACCCAGAAGACGACCGCGACCGACATCGAAATGTTCCGCAAGCTCCTCGACGAGGCGCGCGCCGGCGACAACATCGGCGTGCTGCTGCGCGGCATGAAGAAGGAGACATCCAGCGCGGCCAGGTCATCGCCAAGCCGGGCTCGATCAAGCCGCACAAGAAGTTCAAGGCCGAGGTGTACGTGCTGAGCAAGGAAGAAGGCGGCCGTCACACGGCGTTCTTCACCAACTACCGTCCCGCAGTTCTACTTCCGCACGACGGACGTGACCGGGCAGCGTGAAACTGCCGGAAGGGGTTGAAATGGTCATGCCCGGTGATAACGTGTCCCTCGAGATCGAGTTGGGCACGCCCATCGCCATGGAGAAGACCATCCGCTTCGCCATCCGCGAGGGTGGCAAGACCGTCGGCGCCGGCCGCGTGTCCGAAATCCTCGACTAAGTTATCCAGAATTGACCTTGAACGCCGGCGCGTGGATGGCAACATTCGCGCGCCGGGTCTCTGTCGCTGCACAATAGGTCAGTAGCTCAATTGGTAGAGTTGCGGTCTCCAAAACCGTCGGTTGGGGGTTCGAGTCCCTCCTGACCTGCGTGCGAAGTCTTTCAATCTGGAGAGGTTCTTCTTCTTCCCCTGGCGAAGCGTTGCGTGTTCTTTCCCTGCCGTCCGTTTCCAGACCCGTTTAGATGATCGCCAAGACCAGACAGTTTATCGAAGAAGTTCGGAGCGAACTGCGCAAAGCGCAGTGGCCTTGGGACCCGAAAGAAAAGGGCTTCAAGAAGTACAAGGAATTGACCGACTCGACCATCGTCGTCGTCGTCGCGATGTTTCTCCTGGGCGGCTACGTCGCCTCTGGGACCTGATTCTGAATTCCGTCGTCGGTTGCTCACCCGCTAAGACTTTCTGTACTGCCGCCGAGTTGCCGGTGATTACTGTTCTGTCCCCCAGATTTCCGTTGAACCATGAGCGCAACATCCAAAGGGCAATGGTTCGCGGTCCACGTTCTCTCCGGCCAGGAGAACAAGGTGCTCGACAGCATCAAGCGCCGGATCAAGACCGAAGAGATGGGCGACGTCATCTACGAGGTGCTGATCCCCACCGAGCGCGTTTCGGAAATCAAGCGCGGCAAGAAGACCGAGACGACCCGCAAGTTTTTCCCGGGCTACCTGATCATCAACATGCACCTGATCGACGAGAACAAGAAGCTCGTGGATCGGGCGTGGTATTTCATTCGCGACACCCCCGGCGTGATCGGCTTTGCCGGGCCCAAAGATCGTCCGGTCGCCATGCGCGACTCGGAGGTGGAGAGCCTGCTGGCGCAGATGCGCGAGCGGGAGGACAAGATCAAGCCGAAGGTCACCTTCGAGGTGGGCGAAACGGTCAAGGTGGCCGACGGCCCGTTCCAGAACCAGAGCGGCGTGGTCGAAGAGATCGACCCGGCGCGCGGCAAGCTGCGCGTTTCGGTGACGATCTTCGGACGTACGGCCCCGGTCGAACTGGAGTACTGGCAGGTCGAGCGGGGTTAGACCATCCGCAGTCGTCAGCGAATTTCACAGAGAGCAATTTTAACGAGACAGGAAAGAACGCATCATGGCCAAGGAAGTCGTCGCAACCATCAAACTGCAGATCCCCGCCGGGCGCTGCGAACCCCGCGCCTCCCGTTGGCCCCGCGCTGGGTCAGCAGGGCGTCAACATCATGGCGTTCTGCAAGGAGTTCAACGCCGCCGACGCAGAAGCAGGCGGGCGACATCCTGCCCGTGGTCATCACCGTCTATAAGGACAAGAGCTTTACTTTCATCACCAAGTCGCCCCCTGCGGCGATCCTGCTCAAGAAGGCCGCCGGCATCGCCGCCGGTTCCAAGGAGCCCAACAAGACCAAGGTCGGCAAGCTGACCAAGAAGCAGGTCATGGACATCGTCAAGATCAAGATGAAGGACCTGAATGCCCGCGACGAAGAGGCGGCCTTCCGCACCATCGCCGGCACCGCCCGCCAGGCCGGCATCGAAATCGCCGACTAACGCATCTAACCCTCGACACCATTTTACCTTTCCCTATATGGCTATCAAACGCAGCAAACGATACGAGGCCGCCGCCAAACTGGTGGACGCTCACAAGTATTATCCCTCTCGCGGAGGCGATCGACGTTCTGAAGCAGTTTCCCGCCCCGAAGTTCGACCAGAGCGTGACGCTCTCGTTCCGGCTCGGGGTTGATCCGAAGCAATCCGACCAGATGGTCCGCGGAACGTGCCCCCTGCCCAACGGCAGCGGCAAGCAGGTCCGCGTGCTGGTATTCGCGACCGGCGCCGCCGCCGACGGCGGCGCGCGAGGCGGGCGCGGAGTTCGTCGGCTTCGAGGACATGGTCAAGAAGTGCCAGGAAGGTTTCCAGGATTTCGACGTCGCCGTCGCCACCCCGGCGGCGATGAGCGAAGTCCGTAAACTGGGCAAAGTGCTTGGACCTCGTGGTCTGATGCCTAATCCCGAAGACCGGCACCGTCACCGAAGACACCGCGAAAGCGGTGCGTGAGGTGAAAGCGGGCCGCGTCGAGTTCAAGCTCGACAAGAATGGCAACGTGTCCGTGCCGGTGGGCAAGGTTTCCTTCGCGCCGAACCTGCTGGTCGAGAACGGCACTGCCGTCATTGAAGCGGTTGCCAAGGCGCGCCCGCCCACGGCGAAGGGGCGGTTCATCCACTCGATCACGCTGGCGTCCACGATGTCGCCCGGTGTGGCGATTGACGCCTCCTCATTCCAGTCCATCTGACCTTCCTTCAATCCAACACCGGCGGCCTGGGAACAGGTGCCAATAGAAAACTCTTACCCTGTGAGACCCGAAAAAGCTTTTATTGTTGATGACCTGCTCGCGCGCTTGCGGCAGTCACCCTTCCTGATCATCACCGACTACCACGGTTTGAAGGTCGATCAATTCAGCGACTTGCGCACGCTGCTCGGCGACGCCGGGGCGCGTTACACTGTGGTCAAGAACACGTTCCTGAACCGCGCCGCCAAGGAAGCGGGTTTGCCGGACCTGATCGCGCATCTGTCGGGCCAGACGGCGATCGTCACTGGCGACAAGGACGTGAGCGCCGCCGCCAAGATTTTGCGGAAGTTCGCGACGGATTCCAAGAAGCTGACCATCCGGGCCGGCGTGGTGGAATCCTCGTTGTTCACCGACAAGCAGATCGACGCCTTGGCGGACCTGCCGTCGAAGGAAGTTTTGCAGTCGCAGTTGCTCGGTTTGCTGCAAGCGCCGGCTTCGCGTTTGCTGCGCACCCTCAACGAACCGGCCAGCGCGCTCGCGCGTTTGCTCCAGGCGAACTTGGACAAGCAGGGCGCTCCGGCGGCAACGGCGGAAGAAGCCCCCGCCACCGGGGAAGCTTCCACCGAGGAACCGGCGGTCGCCCTCCCGGCTTGATCGTCCCGCCTTTTCCGAAGGCAACCCAATTTCCGACGCGCGCACGAAGCCGCGAGCGGCGGTCGCAGTAGAAAACACAACCCACAAACAGGTGTTTTGTCGGGCGGACGGCTGTCCGCCTCAAATGCTCTGAGGCTTCGGGGCGCGACGGCACCGCAAATTAAAGAAAGGATGAAGGGCAAAGGATCGGGGATGCGGACGGCAGATTAGCCGGGCGACATTTCTTGATTACGGAAGCCCCTCATAGTTCATTATGGCAGAAACCAGTGCGTTAGTTGAACAGATCAGTTCCCTCACCCTCTTGCAGACCGCCGAGTTGATCAAGGCGTTGGAAGAGAAGCTCGGTGTGAGCGCCGCCGCCCCCGTCGCCGCCGCCGCTCCGTCCGGTGGTGGCGCGGCCGCGGCCGCCGCCCCCGTCGAGGAGAAGACCGCCTTTGATGTCATCCTTGACAACATGGGCACGAACAAGATCGCCGTGATTAAGGAAGTGCGCGCGTGCGTGGCCGGACTCGGGTTGGCGGAAGCCAAAGCCCTCGTCGAAGGCGCGCCGAAGCCCATCAAGGAAGGCGTGACCAAGGCCGAAGCCGAAGAGATCAAGAAAAAGGTCGAGGCCGCCGGCGCGAAAGTGACGATCAAGTAGGTTTCCTTTCCAGGAGATTAGCTTTTAACAAACCGGTCGGTGGGGAACTGAGCGACATGCGCGCTCGGTGCCTCGCCGACCGGTTTTTTGTAGGGAGGGGCGGCGACGCGGCGCAGTGCCTTGCCGGGGCGATAGCCCCCGGGAGCGAAAAGGCGGGCGCGAAGTTTCGTTTCACGTTTTGCATCTGTATTAGAGACGTGAAACGTGAAACAAGACTCCGCGACGAGATTTTCTCGGTTGTCTCACGAGTCGCTTCGCCCCTGTGCCTCCTGTCTTCGAGGTCCCTCTCCACCGGTGGTGGCAAGAGGTGTACCGATCCACCCGGTTGGCCCGCCAAGTCCAGCGCGGGTTGCGTGAGACCATGAACCGACCCGCGTGGAATCTGGTGGTACGCGGCGTTCTCCATCGGGTTATACTGCGGTGCAAGATTGAACGCCGTTCCTCTGCCCGACCATCGGACGAGGGGAGGCTTGCCACGCAACCACCATGAGAATGACTTTGCCCCGAATGCTGCCCGCCCTCTTGTGTTTGCTGCCACTCTTGGCTGAAGCGGTCGACTTTCCGCCTGCCGGATTTGTCGAGGTATCCTCGGAAAAAAGTCCTCTGGACGCTTTCAAGGTTATCCACTTCAAACGCGATCCGGAGGATTTCTCTAGTGACTCGCAAATCTGGCTGCAGGCTTTGAAGCCTCCGTTCAAGACGCAGTTGTTGTTCAGCCACAATAATCGCGCGAGCTGGCTAATCAGTGGTAACGAGGAGTTCATCGCCATTAATCACCATGCCTTGAGTGACCTCGGACTGTTGCACGTCTTCGCGCAGGGAAAGGATGGCGCGTTCCACAAAATCGAGAAGGAATTTGGCGAAGTAGCACGCAAGCTCATGACCTCGCAACTCAAACTTGCGGAGGAGCCGGGGTTCGATCACGAATACTGCTACGCCGACGCCTGGCTGCGTGATGGCCTGCTGCTCGCGCATCTGGAGGGGCATGAATCCGGCGTTCACTTCCTGAAGGAATGGTACTTCCTTTACGACGCGAAAGGGGACCGTTTCTCGTGGGATTTGTCCCGGATCAACGAGGGCGCGTTTGGATTAGTTAAACACGGGAATTGACGCGTTGCCGAGCCAGAGGCGCGACGCCTCCCCTCCGGCAGGGGTTTGCGATTGTTGGGATAAGACCGGATGACATTGGACATTCCCTCCCAGCCACGGAGTGGCGTCACCTTCGGCTTGCCTTTGGTTTGGAGTGCGGCGAAATGTCGCCGCTTTCACACGGCTCCGCCGGGTCCAACCGCGACATGGCGCGTCCAAACCCTTCGGCGCAGCCGCCATGGATCGAGCCAGCTTCGCCGGAGGGAAACGACGCGACGTGTCGCTGGAAACAAAGCGGCGACGTGCCCCGGCGCACTCCAACCCAAAGGCAAACCGGGGTGACGCCGCTACGTGGCTTTGATCCTTTCTTGTGGTGGTTATCCCGTGGCCTCGCGGACTCGACCACGGCTACTCACCTGCGGTTGACGCCACTCCGTGGCTGGGAACCGACGCTCGCGCATCGCTCCATCGCGCTTCTGGGGATGAAATCTCACCGCAATTACCCGCCATGATTGACGATCAGGACATGCCGACCCACAATCGCGTCATGAAATCTCTGCGGATCGGACAGGTTCGAGCCCGGTTGCCTGAACTGCTCGATCTGATTGCCGATTCCCACGAGCCCACCTAAATCACTGATTAGCCGGTGGCGCAAGCCCACCGGAAGGGGTGAAAGAGGATCTAGCCCCGGAGGGACTGAGCCAAGAGTATGCCGCAAACCGTTGCCATGCCCGACCCATAGATCGCCGGATGCTCAGTCCCTCCAGGGCTAGAAGCTTTGTTATTCTTTCGATGGCTTGCGCCACCGGCTAATTTCCGCCGTCCTTCCGGGATTGGGAAGCGCCATCCAATCCACGCGCCCCTTGCCCCCCGCAAAATTCTTCCACACCGCGTTTGACACGCCCCCCGCGATGCGATAGCAGTGTCATTCCGCCGAACGGAAGAATCGACACCTCCACGTGTCCACATTGCAATAAGTCCCTTTGACCCACCACCGATATTTCGGTGGCGGGTCCCGTTCTGCCCGGATACCTCAGCGCCAGCCCTACCTCTTATGCCAGAACGCCTCTACTTCGGAAAGATCAAGGAAGCCAGCGAACCGCCCAATCTGATCGAGGTCCAACTCAATTCGTACGTTGATTTCTTACAGAAAGACATCCCCGCGAGCAAGCGCAAAAATCAGCGGTTTGCAGGCTGTTTTCAAGGAAGTCTTTCCCATCGAGAGCTACGACGACAAGGCCACCCTCGATTTCAGCCATTACGAAATCGGCGAGCCTAAGCTCTCCTCGCTCGACGCCCAGCGCGAAGGCCAGACCTTCAGCGCGCCCCTGCACGTCACCTTCCAACTCAAGGAAGAGCGCGGCACCAAGGAGGAGAAAGTGTACATGGGCGAATTCCGCTCATGACGCCGCAGGGCACGTTCGTCATCAACGGCGCCGAGCGCGTCGTCGTCAGCCAGTTGCACCGCTCGCCGGGCATCTGCTTCGAGAGCAGCGTGCATCTCAACGGCAAGGTGCTGTACTCGTTCCGCATCATCCCCGACCGCGGTTCGTGGCTGGAAGTGCAGTTCGACACCAGCGATCTGCTCTACATTTATCTTGGACCGCCGCAAGCGCCGCCGGAAGTTTCTGGCGACGACGTTCCTGCGCGCCATCGGCTACGGCTCGGACGAGGACCTGGTCAAGCTGTTCCACGCCGTCGAAGAACTTGCGCTCAGCGACGACCTGGAAGACGAATTGCTCGCCACCAAGGTGCTCATCCAGGACATCAAGGACGGCGAGATCACCGTCGCGCGCGCCTTCGAGCCGCTGACCCGCGCCGTCGGTGCGGCAGTTGCTCGACCTCGGCGTGACCAGCGTGCAGGCCGTCGACATCAAGAACGACGACACCGTCATCAAGGCGATGAAGAAGGACCCGGCGCACGACGAGGAGGAAGCGCTCAAGGATATTTACCGCCGTCTGCGCCCTGGCGATCCACCCACGGTGGCGAACGCCCGCGCCCTGCTCAAGCGGCTCTTCTTCGATCCGAAGAAGTACGACCTGGGCCGCGTCGGACGTTACAAGATCAACCAGAAGCTCAGTCTCGAGACCGATCTGACCAAGCGCGTGCTTGGAGCCGGAGGATTTCATCGCGTCGATGAAGTACCTGATCGGCCTGCGCCGGGGCGAAGGCACGCTGGACGACATCGATCATCTCGGCAGCCGCCGCGTGCGGACCGTGGGTGAACTGCTCGCCAACCAGTGCCGCGTGGGCCTCGCCCGCACGGAGCGTCTGGTCAAGGAGCGCATGACCTTGTTCGACGTGAACGTCGAGGGCATGACCCCGCAAAAGCTCATCAACCCGAAGGCGTTGAGCGCGGTGGTCCGCGATTTCTTCGGCCGTTCGCAGCTCAGCCAGTTCATGGATCAGACCAACCCGCTGGCCGAGTTGACGCACAAGCGCCGCCTGAGCGCGCTCGGGCCGGGAGGCTTGTCGCGTGATCGCGCGGGTTTCGAGGTGCGCGACGTGCATCCGAGTCATTACGGGCGCATCTGCCCCATCGAGACGCCGGAAGGTCCCGAACATCGGCCTGATTTCGTCGATGAGCACCTTTGCGCGCATCAACGAGTTCGGGTTCATCGAGACGCCCGTACCGCAAGGTCGAGAACGGCCGCGTGACCGACCAGATCGACTTCCTGACGGCGGACCGCGAGGAGCATTTCCTCGTGGCCCAGGCGAATTCGCCGATGGACGCCAAGGGCAACTTCACCGAGCGAGAAGGTCAGCATCCGTTACCGGGGCGACTTTCTGGAAGTCGAGCCGGCGAAGGTCCATTACATGGACGTGTCGCCCAAGCAGCTCGTTTCCGTGGCGGCGGGATTGATCCCGTTCCTGGAGCACGACGACGCGAACCGCGCGCTGATGGGTTCCAACATGCAACGCCAGGGCGTGCCGCTGCTCGTCAGCGAGTCGCCGCTGGTCGGCACCGGCATGGAAGGGCAAGGTCGCGCGGGATTCCCGGGCGGTGATCGTCGCGGAAGGCGACGGCATCGCGGCGAGCGTGACGGCGGAGTTCATCATCGTCACCAAGGACGGGCACATGCCCGACCCGAAGAAGAAGCTGCGGCACGACCCGGCCACGGGCATCTACGTGTACGAGTTGCGCAAGTTCATGCGCTCGAACGCGGGCACCTGCGTCAACCAGAAGCCCATCATCAAGAAGGGGCAGAAGCTCAAGGCGGGCGACGTGCTGGCCGACGGTCCGAACACCGAGGCCGGTGAACTGGCCCTGGGTCGCAACGTGCTGGTCGCGTTCATGCCCTGGAACGGCTACAACTTCGAGGACGCCATCATGATCTCCGAGAAGGTGGTCAAGGAGGACATCTACACCTCCATCCACATCGACGAGTTCGAGATCGGCGCGCGCGACACCAAGCTCGGGCCGGAGGAAATCACCCGGGACATCCCGAACGTGAGCGAGGAAGCCCTGCGCAATCTCGGGCACGACGGCGTCATCCGCATCGGCGCGGAGGTCAAGCCCGGCGACATCCTCGTCGGCAAGATCACGCCCAAGAGCGAGACGGAACTGGCTCCCGAGGAACGCCTGTTGCGCGCCATCTTCGGCGAAAAGGCGGCGGACGTGAAGGACACCTCGCTGACCGTGCCCTCGGGCACCTACGGCATCGTGATGGACGTGAAGGTTTCCTCGCGCAAGCCGGAAGCCGCCCGCGCCAAGCTCACGCCCAGCGAGAGCAAGCGCCAGAGCAAGGCCATCACCGAGGACTACCGCAAGCGCAAGGACGAGTTGATCGAGGAGTTGACCGAATCGCTCTCCAACGTGCTGCTGGGCGAGAAGATCCCGCTCGACGTGGTCAACGCGCAAACCGGCGAGATCATCATCCCGGCCAACCGCAAGATCACCAAGACGCTGCTGCGCAAGCTCGCCGGGGTGTACGATCACATCGACATCGACCCGAGCCCGATCAAGAACAAGATCCAGGAGATCATCCAGTCCTACGAGAGCAAGTTCTCGGAACTGGACATCGAGCAGGAGCGCGCCATGGACCGCATGGAAAGCGGCGACGAGGTCGATCCCGGCATCATCAAGCAGGTCAAGGTGTACATCGCCAGCAAGCGCAAGCTTTCGGTCGGCGACAAGATGGCCGGTCGCCACGGCAACAAGGGCGTCGTCGCCCGGATCGTGCCGGAGGAAGACATGCCGTTCCTCGCGGACGGCACGCCGGTGGAAATCTGCCTCAACCCGCTGGGCGTGCCCAGCCGCATGAACGTCGGCCAGGTGCTCGAAACGCACTTGGGCGTCGCGGCCAAGGCGCTCGGCTTCAAGGTGGCGACCCCGGTGTTCGACGGCATCGACGAAAAGCGCATCCAGGCGTACCTGCGCGAGGCCAGCACGAAGGAAGGCTTCCGCTGGGTGCAGGAGAACGGCAAGAGCCGCCTGTTCGACGGGCGCACGGGCGAGGCGTTTGATCAGGAGGTCGTGGTGGGGTATATTTACATGCTCAAACTCGGCCACTTGGTTGCGGACAAAATCCATGCGCGCGCGGTTGGACCCTACTCGCTCGTCACCCAGCAACCGCTGGGCGGCAAGGCGCAGTACGGCGGACAGCGTTTCGGCGAGATGGAGGTGTGGGCGTTGCAGGCGTACGGCGCGGCCTACACCTTGCAGGAATTGCTCACCGTCAAGTCGGACGACGTGCAGGGCCGCACCCGCATCTACGAGAGCATCGTCAAAGGCGACAACTCGCTGGAGGCGGGCACGCCGGAGAGCTTCAACGTGCTGATCAAGGAAATGCAGAGCCTCGGGCTGGACGTGAAGGTCGGCGGTCACACGCCGACCTACGGGGACAGCGCGGCGGCGTAACGTCAGCGGGTAATTTTAACCGGTTACCTATGGCTGAAGACAGACCATTCCAACCGGACTGCGGGAATGCGGCAGCTTGTTCCGAACAATTTGCTTGGGTGCGTCGATGAGATAGGCGTCTCCTTGCGGAAATGCAGGAGATGCAGGTGTGAAATTGACCGGATGCAGGACAGCAACCGCAAGCCAGTGCTTGATCGGATCGAAAATTCCCTGGCGAGGTTCTGCGCGCAGTGAAGTTGCCGAGATCGTTGGATACTTCTCGGGAGTTGTCTTCGACGTGGTGCGGCAAACGCATCAGAATAAAGCGGCAATCAAGGAGCTGCAAAGCGAGGTAGTAGCTTTGGCTTTAGCCGTCGAAAAGCTTTCTCATGAAAGCGGAACATGCGCGCGAGGTGGAACGTCTCGAACGGGAAAAATTGGCTTTGCAATTGCAACAATTCGTCCTGTCGCAATTCGAGAAGCCGTCTCCCGCCCTCACTCAAGTAATCTGATCAGAATCTTTTGCAGAATTAGTTTGATACCGGCTGCCCACCTGGCAGCCACCCGTTACCACCTATGAACGAACACAACCTTCGTGAAATCTTCGGGGAAGAACGCGCCGTCGGCTTTGATCAAGTCGGCATCACCGTCGCGTCGCCCGACTCGATCCGCTCCTGGAGCAAAGGCGAGGTCAAAAACCCGGAGACGATCAATTACCGCACGTTCAAGCCCGAAAAAGGCGGCTTGTTCTGCGAACGCATCTTCGGTCCGACGCGCGATTGGGAATGCTCGTGCGGAAAGTACAAGCGCATCAAGCACAAGGGCGTCATCTGCGACCGTTGCGGCGTGGAAGTGACCCTGTCGCGCGTGCGCCGCGAGCGCATGGGCCACATCGAACTGGCCGTGCCCGTGTCGCACATCTGGTTCTACAAGTGCATGCCCTCCCGCCTGGGCCTGATGCTCGACATGAGCGCCCGGCAGTTGGAGCGCGTCATCTATTACGAGGACTACATCGTCATCGATCCCGGCAGCACCCCGCTGCACCGCTGCCAGCTCCTCAACGAAGCCGAGTACCGCGAGGCGCAGGAACAATACGGCGAGCATTTCACCGCCGGCATGGGCGCGGAAGCCATCGGCGCTCCTGCTCCGCGCAGTGCGAATTGCCCTCCACCGCCAAGGAGCTGGAGGAAGCGATGCTCAACACCAAGAGCAAGCAAATCCGCAAGCGCCTCGCCAAGCGCCTCAAGCTCGTGCTGGGTTTCCAGCAGTCGCACACCCGCCCCGAGTGGATGGTCCTCGATGTTCTGCCCGTCATCCCGCCCGACTTGCGTCCGCTCGTGCCGCTCGAAGGCGGCCGGTTCGCCACGTCGGACTTGAACGACCTTTACCGCCGCGTCATCAACCGCAACAACCGGCTCAAGAACCTGCTGCAGCTCAAGACGCCGGAAGTCATCATCCGCAACGAAAAGCGCATGTTGCAGGAAGCCGTTGACGCGTTGTTCGACAACGGCCGCCATGGCCGCGCCGTCACCGGCGCCGGCAACCGTCCGCTCAAGAGCTTGTCGGACATGCTCAAGGGCAAGGGTGGCCGCTTCCGTCAGAATTTGCTCGGCAAACGCGTTGATTACTCGGGCCGCTCGGTCATCGTGATCGGGCCGGAACTCAAGCTGCACCAGTGCGGTCTTGCCCAAGAAGATGGCGCTCGTGCTCTTCGAGCCGTTCATCATCCGCCGCCTCAAGGAGATGGGCTACGTCCACACGGTCCGCTCGGCCAAGAAGATGATCGAGCGCCAGACCGCGGAAGTGTGGGACATCCTGGAAGAAGTGACCAAGGGCCACCCGGTGCTGCTCAACCGCGCGCCGACCCTGCATCGTTTGTCCATCCAGGCTTTCGAGCCGCAGTTGATCGAGGGCGAGGCCATCCGCATCCACCCGCTGGTCTGCACGGCGTACAACGCGGACTTCGACGGCGACCAGATGGCCGTCCACGTGCCGCTCTCGATCGAGGCGCAGATGGAGGCGCGCATGCTCATGCTCGCGCCCAACAACATCTTCTCGCCTTCCAGCGGCAAGCCGATCACCACGCCCTCGCAGGACATCACGCTGGGCTGCTACTACATCACGCAGACCCCGCGCCAGGCTCCCGGCGTGCCGATTCCCGAGCGTCTGCCGTTGTTCAACGACGCGACGGACGTGGATTTCGCGATCAACGAAAAGTCGATCAAGACCCACGACCGCATCCGCTTCCGCAACCCCGATCTTGGTCAGAAGACCATCTTCGGCGACCCGGACAAGAAGGTGCTCGAAACGACGGCGGGCCGCGTGCGCTTCAACCAAATCTGGCCGAAGGGCATGGGTTTCTTCAACAACGTCGCCGCCAAGAAGCAGCTCTCCGACATCATCCTGAAGACCTACCAGTTGTCGGGTCAGGCGGGCACCGTCGAGACGCTGGACAAGCTCAAGGACCTCGGGTTCACCGAGGCGACCAAGGCGGGTATTTCCATCGGCATTTTCGACATGATCATCCCGACGGAGAAGAAGGTCGAACTGGAGCGCGCCTACAAGCAGATCGCCGAGGTCGAGAAGCAGCGCCGCCGCGGTATCATCACCGACGGCGAGCGTTACAACAAGATCATCGACATCTGGACCCACGCGGGTGACGAAATCTCCAACGTGCTCTTCAGCACCCTCAAGCACAACGAGGGCCGCAAGGAGGTGAACCCGGTGTTCATGGCCGTTGATTCCGGCGCGCGTGGCAACCGTCAGCAGCTCAAGCAGTTGGCCGGTATGCGCGGCTTGATGGCGAAGCCCTCGGGCGAAATCATCGAGCAGCCGATCACGTCGAACTTCCGCGAGGGCCTCAGCGTGCTGGAGTATTTCATCTCCACGCACGGCGCCCGCAAGGGTCTGGCCGACACGGCGCTCAAGACGGCCGATTCCGGTTACCTGACCCACAAGCTGGTGGACGCCTCGCAGAACGTCATCATCACCGACGACGATTGCGGCACGGTCAACGGCATCGTCGTCAAGTCCATCTACGAGGGCGACGAAGAGGTGGTCGATCTGAGCACCCGCATCGCGGGCCGCGTGAGCTGCGAGACGGTCGTCGATCCGGTGGACAAGAAGACCATCATCAAGACCGGCGACCTCATCGAGGAAGTCGCAGGCCGCCGCGGTGGTCAAGCTGGGCGTCGAACAACTCAAAATCCGCTCGGTGCTGACTTGCGAAAGTCTGCGCGGCGTGTGCGCGCTGTGCTACGGGCGCAACCTGGCGACGGGCAAGATGGTCAAGCTCGGCGAGGCGGTCGGCATCATCGCCGCGCAGAGCATCGGCGAGCCGGGCACGCAGTTGACCATGCGTACGTTCCACGTCGGCGGCACGGCCAGCCAGACGTTCAAGCAGCCGATCATCAAGGCGAAGAACGACGGCATCGTGAAGTTCCACGACATGCGCACCGTGCAGTCGCTGGACGGCAGCTTCATCGTGCTGACCAAGAACGGCGCGGCGAGCATCCAGGACAAGGACGGCCGCGAGTTGGAGCGTTACAACATGATCATCGGCAGCGTCATCTCGTTCGGCGAGGGCAGCATGATCAAGAAGGGCGACACCTTCGTGCAGTGGGACCCGTACAACGTGCCGATTCTCACCGAGAAGGCGGGCCGCGTGGAGTTCCGCGACATGATCCCCGGCGTGACCATGAAGCGCGAGATGGACGAGGCGACCGGCGTCATGGGCACGGTGGTCATCGAGCACAAGGAAGACCTGCATCCGCAGATTGTCCTCTTCGGCGACAAGAACGACGTCATCGCGAGCTATTCCATCCCGGCGGGCGCCCACGTCATCGTGGACGAAGGCAAGAGCGTGCATGGCGGGTGCGCTTGCTGGCGAAAACGCCGCGCAAGATCGCCAAGACCAAGGACATCACGGGCGGTCTGCCGCGCGTGGCGGAGTTGTTCGAGGCGCGCCGTCCGAAGGACGCTTGCGAAATCGCCAAGCTCGACGGCATCGTGGAAATCGGCGGCAGCGTGCGCGGCAAGCGCAAGCTCCTCGTCAAAGACCCGGTCACCGGCGCGGAGGAGGAACACCTCATCCCGCTGAGCAAACACATCATCGTCTTCAAGGGCGACTTCGTGAAGAAGGGCAGCCAGTTGACCGAAGGCTCCGTCGTGCCGCACGACCTGCTCGACATCTGCGGACCGCAGGAGTTGCAGGAGCATCTTGGTCAACGAGGTGCAGGAGGTTTACCGCCTCCAGGGCGTGGAGATCAACGACAAGCACATCGAGATCATCGTCCGCCAGATGCTGCGCAAGGTGAAGATCACCGAGCCGGGCGACACCTCGCTCCTCTGGGGCGATCAGGTGGACCGCCTCGACTTCGACGCCGAGAACAAGCGCGATCGGCGAACAGGGCGGCAAACCGGCCGAGGGCGTGCCGGTGCTGCTGGGCGTGACCAAAGCTTCGCTGGAGACGGATTCGTTCATCTCCGCCGCGAGCTTCCAGGACACGACCCGCGTGCTGACCGAAGCCGCGACCCTGGGCAAGGTGGACAACCTGCGCGGGTTCAAGGAGAACGTCATCATGGGTCACCTGATCCCGGCGGGCACGGGTTTCCCGACCCATCGCAACGTGGAAATCATCGAACTGGGCGAACCGGTGGGCGAAGCCGTCAACGGCGACGACCGTTTGTTGCCCGCCCTGGGTTGATTTCCCGTCGAAACTAAGGCAGAATGCAAAATCCGGCGTCCAACCGACGCCGGATTTTTCGTCCTCGCGGGCGGTCGCTTTGACCGCACGCGAGTTTCAAAACATCAGTCAGTCAACAACCACTAACCGTCAGTCCATACATGTAGTTACATAGCCTCTTTCCCGATTACCGGGGGACGGCGAGAAAAGCATTTATATGAGCAGTGATTTTCAGCCGACAGAACTCATGACCGAACTGCTGGAGGCAGGCGTTCATTTCGGTCATCAGACCAAGCGTTGGGACCCGAAGATGAAGCCGTTCATCTTCGAGAAGCGCAACCAGATTTACATCATCAACCTCGGGGAAACGGTCCGCCAGTTGCAAGAAGCGACCGATTACCTCACGGAGGTTTCGCGCCGCAAGGGCAAGATCCTTTTCGTCGGCTGCAAGAAGCAGGCGCAGGAAGCGGTGAAGGAAGCGGCGCTCGCGTGCGGCCATTTCTACGTCAACCAGCGCTGGCTGGGCGGCACGTTGACGAATCTCGCGACGATCCGCCGTTCCATCGCGCGTCTGAAGTACATCGAGGAGATCGAAAAGGCCCCCGAGTACAAGAAGATGGGCAAGCAGGAGCTGGCCGCGCTGGGCCGCGAGGGCGACAAGCTCACGCGTAATTTGGGCGGGGTGCGCGAGATGGAGCGTCTGCCGGATGCGATCATCATCATCGACACGGCGCGCGAGTTGAACGCGGTGGCCGAGGCCCGCCGGTTGCATATCCCGACGGTGGCGATCGTGGACACCAACGCGGACCCGACGTATGATCACCTATCCCATCGCCGGCAACGACGACGCGATCCGGGCGATCCGCGTGATCCTGTCCAAGCTGGTTGACGCGATCCTGAGCGGCAGCGGCGAGGGTGCCAAGACCGAGCGCGAGCAGATGAGTGCCGTCTCCGCTTAAAGACCATCGTCGGCGCGTCTGTCGGACGGGGAGGGGACTTTTTTGACGGGATAAACAGGACTAGAAGGATGGGGACTGAGGGATGTTATCCTTAGTTTCCCCCGCCTTTCCCCTCTTCATCCTCTCCCTCCTGTTCACCCTGTCAAAATTCAGGATCGGCGGCGCGCCATACTTACTTATCGTTATTGATTATTACCTGATATTATGGCTGAGATTACATCCCAAATGGTGAGGACCCTGCGTGAGAAAACCAACGTGGGGATGATGGACTGCAAACGCGCGCTGACCGAGTCCGATGGCGACCTGGACAAAGCCGAGACGTTGCTGCGCAAGAAGGGCATGGCGAGCGCGTCGAAGAAAGCGTCGCGCACGGCGAAGGAAGGCGTGGTGGCGTCCTACATCCACTTGCAGGGCAAGGTGGGCGTGCTGGTGGAAGTAAACTGCGAGACGGATTTCGTCGCGAAAAACGAGATTTTTCGTAACTTTGTCAAGGACATCACGCTGCACATCGCGGCGGCGCACCCGTTGTATTTGACGCGCGAGGAAGTGCCGGCGGCGTTGATCGACAAGGAAAAAGAAGTCGCGCAGGGCCAGGTGGTCGGGAAACCGGCGAACGTGGTTGAGAAGATCGTCTCGGGCAAACTGGACAAGTATTACGGCACGGTGTGTCTGCTGGACCAGCCCTTCATCAAGGCGACCGACAACCAGACCATCAAGGATTTGGTGATCAGCAAGATCGCCGAGTTGGGTGAGAACATCATCATCCGCCGCTTCACCCGTTACATGGTGGGTGAGCAGTTGGCCGGTGAAGCGTCGGCAGTGGAAGAGGCGGACGCGGCGGAATAGTTTTGCCGGTTGCCGATTGCCGCGCGGAGTGCGCGCTAGGCGTTGTTAGAGATTTGAATGCATGAGGGCGATGGTCACACGACCATCGCCTTCATCATTTTGACGGGCAGGAAGAACGCGAGACTACCCGCGCGCGGGATGAGGACGGTGGCATCGACGCAGAGCAGAGAGGCTTTGCCGAAGGGAAGGTTCTCCGCCGATTTGAGACCCAGAAGCGTGGCGGCAAGCTGGCCGAGGTCCGGCTGGTGGCCGACGAGCATGAGGCTGGCGAGTTGCGCGTACGCCGCCAGTTCCAGGAGCGCGTCTCCCGGGTCCATGCCGCTGGCGAGAAATGGGGCGTTGGTGGCGGGCCCGGTGCCGAGGATGGAAGTGAGGATATCCGCCGTTTGCACGGTGCGACGGTAAGGGCTGGTGAGGATCAGTTCCGGGTGAATGGACTGGCGCAGGCAGAACTCGCCGACGGTGCGCGCTTGGTGCTGGCCTTTGGAGGTGAGTTCTCGCGCGTGATCGGAAGTGGCGGTGGAGACAGCGTCGGCGTGCCGCAGGAGATAGAGGCGCATGTGGGCAGACTACGACGGTTTGCGGGATGAATGAAGGACTGATGTTGGGGTATGGGTTTGTGCCATTCACGCGGACCCAACGCGAAGCGGCCTTGTGCCACGGTCTGCGCGACCGGAGTAGGTCCAGTGCCTATCGACTGACGAGACGAAAGACGTTACAGCCGTTTTCAGGATCATTGAACAGCGCCTTTCGGTCTGGCTCCGGGGCATCCGCCCCGGGAGCGCGGGTCTCCGACCCGCAAAGGGCGGTAGCCCCCGGGAGCGCGGGCATCCTGCCCGCTCCTGCTCTGGTCCGCCCCGGGAACGCGGGCGTCCCGCCCGCTTTTGGATCTGGTTGCGTCCCCTTCAGGGCTACCGCCCTATTGCGGGTCGGAGACCCGCGCTCCCGGGGCGGATGCCCTGGAGCAACGTCGTTCAACGCCTTCGAAAACGGCTGTTGTTCCCGCGAATGGCCCCCAGGTTATCGAGGAGCGATGCCAGTTGGCTGTGCCCGTTCCGTCCACGATGGAAATTCATTGTCCCATGTCAGAAGTTTTGGTACACCCTCAGGCATGAAAACTTTGGTTCAGCTTCTGGCAGTGGTGATTTTGGTTCTGGTGGCCACGTCCACCTTCTCCCGGGCGGCAGGTTGGACGGAGGATTACGCAAAGGCGGTGGCACAGGCAACCGCCGAGAACAAAGCCATCCTCCTGGATTTCACAGGCTCGGATTGGTGCGGCTGGTGCATGAAGATGAAGAGCGAGACATTGGATGCCCCGCAGTTCACCGCCTACGCGCAAAAGAACCTCGTGCTCGTCACAGTGGACTTCCCGCACCAGAGGGTCTTGGCCCCCGCCGTGAAAAAGCAAAACGAAATGCTAAATGGCAAGTTCCATGCGGAAGGTTTTCCGACCTATGTGCTCATCGATAAAACCGGGCGTGAGTTGTGGCGTCAAACGGGCTACCTGGCTAGTGGCCCCAGGGCTTTCATCACCGCCATGAGCAAATCCTACACGCCTGCTCCAGTGAAGGCGGCGGGCGACAGCACGGACAACTTCGATAGTTTCTTCAAGAAAGCTTTACCATCGCCGAAGCCGTGATCTCGCCCTCGAAAGCCACCAGCGGCAGTCCCACGCTCTCGCCGGAATAATGACGCAAAAAGGCAGTGGGATCGGTCAACATTTCCTGCCTCGAAAGTCAGACATGTTGATTGCTGCGGATGGCGCCAAGGGGATGGGCGTGGAATATCATACCCGGGCGTTCCGAGTGAACGCGTTTCCGACACGCTCTGGCACCCCGAAGGGGTAGCGGTTGATAGCCCAGGGTAAGCCGCAAAGCCCGCCGTCTTCAAACGGCGGGCTTGCGGCGCTACCCTGGGTAAACGATCCATAGACGATCCAGCCCTGAAAGGGCCACGGGTTCTCCGGTGGCAGTCGGTCAACCCACCGGTCATCCCTTCCGTACACGGCGGGTCGGACCACGCCGGAGAACCCGTCGCCCTTTCAGGGCTGGATCATACACCACGCGCATACCCAGGGTTCCATCCGTTGGCCGTTTAAAACGGCCACCGGACTCCACCCTGGGCTATCAACCGCTACCCTTTCAGGGTGCCAGACCCTTGGGTGGCAGCCCCTAGTACTCCAACTTGGTAGTACGTGCAGGTGAGAGGTATATCGTAAGATATTGAAATGCAGCGAGAAGCAGTTAAGTTTCCAGCCACAAACACTACCTTGTTGGAGTACTAGGGACAGGAAACATCTATCGATTGAAAAGCCGAAAAGATGTTGGTTGATCCAAGGGGATCCCACGCTCTTGGGCATAGGCTATTATGCCGCTTGCGCGTTTCGGCACGCGCGTCCAATCTGCTTTCACAATGGGTTTTGATCTTCACAACGACGCCGAGAAGAGTTTCCGCTTCAGCAACACCGGCTAGCGCTTCTATCTCGAGTTGGCCCGGACCTATGGCCAATGCCTTCAGGGATTTCATTGATCTGTTGAAGTTAGTTCGTATTGGTACGCGCCCCTACTTTGCTGGGTGTTATGGACGCGCGGCCAGCTTCTGACGGGCTGGCGCACGCCCCGGGCACAGCCGCGCTCCCGACGTTTGGCGGGCAGCAGCCGACCGGCCAGTTGCTTGAGTACACGGTCAATGAGCGCCTTTTGCTGCTGGGCGCTCAACAGGTCGCCGCCCACGCTCAGGAGCATCCACAGCGGTTGCAACGCCGCCAGGGTGCGACCGAAGCTCACCCGCAACGGAGTGGCCCCGGCGGCCTGCGCCACTTGCAGGCGGGCGCGCGCCACCATCGCCATGGCCACCAGCAGGGCGGCGATCTCCTGGGCGGCGGTGTCGGGCGTGTGGCTGGCCAGGGGAAGATGGCCGCTGGCGCGCAGGTCCACCTTGAGTTCGCGGTAGGCGATCTCCTGCTCCCAGCGCCGCGCGTAGAGCGCGAGCAGTTCCAGAGCCGGGTGGGCTTTCTCATCCAGCAGGCTCGTCCACAGCCGCACCTCGCTCCACGCCCCGCCGGGCCGTCGCACCCGCCCGCGGATCTCCCGCACCCGCGCGGTTTCGGCGGCCAGCGTTTGCGCTTCCTCCCGGCCCAGGGCGACCTCCAGCAGCGTGCCGCCGTCGCCCAAAGTCTCGATTGCCTTCGGTTTGGGCGACTTGCCCACCCGCAACAGAAAAGCCTGCTCCCTTCCGGCGGGGGCGCCGGCCAGCAGCCGGCCGACAAAGGCCCCGTTGCCATAAAGACGGTCGCCCAAAAGCAGGCTGCCAAGAGGCAGGCGCGCGAGCAACTCGCCGGCCAGGGCCGCCTCGCTCTCCATGAGGTCGGGCGCGGAGATGGCCGCGGCCAGGGGCGCGTGGGTGCCCAGTTCCACGAGCACCGCGCAGCCCAGCTTGGCGAAGGCCGCGTCGAAGCGCCGGGTGGCCGCCTTGGTCATGGTGCCGAGCACGCGCGGGGTGTTCGCGCAGGAGAACTGCGTGCCGTCGACGCCCACCAGGCGCAGGCCCTTGTAGAACGCCTCCGGCTGGAGCGCGGGATCCGCCAGCGGGGTCAGCGCTTCCCGGAGGACGGCTTGGAAGACTTCCCAGGGCATGGTCTGGCGGCGTTCGCTGGCGGCGGAGTCGCTGATGCGCTTGCCGGTGAGTTCCTGGAGGTGCGCGCCAAAGGTGCCGCCGGGCTGGCCGACGTGGTACACCAGCCCCGCCAGCAACTCGGCCGCGCTCACGCGCGCCGGGGAACGCTTGAGCGGACCGTGCCGCTCGAGGATCGCCTCCAGGCTGGCCGTTGGCAGCACCCGCGCAAAGTCAGAAAAAAAGCCGTTTGCATCGGATAAAATGGCCGGAACTCGCCCGCTGGCAAGTTGCCAAATCACACAACCGAGATGAATTCCCTGAAGGCATTGGGGTTAGGCGCAGGGTGAGCGCGTTGCCTCTCACCTGGTGCCCAACAATAATGGAAAATATGAAAAATTACCTTCTCAGAAATGCACTTTGTTTGGGTTTGCTCGGAGGCTGCTTTTTCACTTCTCTGGGCAATGCGGCACAGACGCTTTACGATCAAGGTTACTCGAGCCCTGAAGAACAGGCGACACTTGAGCTGATGAACCGCGCCCGAGCGAACCCGGCAGCCGAAGGTGTCTTTCTAGCAGGAATTACTGATCCTAACATCGTTGGAACCTACGTAGCTTATGGAATCGACACCGCCCAACTAATTGCTGATTTTCAGGGCTATAGCGCCATGCCCCCTCTAGCCTTTAACGGCAACCTAGCTGTTGTGGCCAGACAACACTCACATTATATGGCTATCAATAGAGTTTATTGGGGTTAGCGCGTGAGGGCGCGAGGGCTCCGCAAGGCGGGTTTCTTTCAGGCATTTTGGCGGGTGATCACGCGCGGGTTGTGCAGGCCGCTGGCCGCGAGCATGACTTCATCGACCAGGCCCTGGCGCCAGCGGCGAAAGGTGTCCGCCACAATGCGCGCGCGTTTGACTCCGCTGATGACGTGTTCGACTCCCACCCGCGGGCGGCTCAAGAAGCGGTTGCGCGCCTTCTCGCTCTCCAAGAGTTCGCGTTTGCGAGGCTTTTTCTTCGGGGTCCAGATGGTGACGCCCGCTGGCCGGTAGCCTTGGAAGGCGCTGTCGCCGATGAGCAAGGCGCCCTCCGGGTAGGTCAGCCCGCTTTCATCGGCGAGCTTCTTGTCATGCACGCTACCCGGACTGGTTGGACCCGGGCAGACCACCTTCTTGCCGCCAGCCAAAAGCAGGTTCTTCTTGCGGTGGCCTTTCTTCTTGCCGCTGTAGTCTTCCTTCCAGGCCTGCTTGTCTTCGGGCCGGCGAATCGGCCGCTCGGTGCCATCAATGAGCAGGATCAACTCGGAGTTCTCCTCCAGAAGCTTGTCCAGGTCGGCGGGCCGGCGCGCGGGCAAAAGCAACTCGCGGCCCGGCGCCGCGTTGACCAGGGGAGTGAGCACGCCCACCCAGTGGCTCACCTGCCCCTGGCTCAGGCCAAAGAAGGTGCCCATGACTTCCTGCAAAGGGTAGCACTTGAAGTAAAACAACAAAAAGAAGAGCTTCTCGCGCGTGGTCGCCAG
This sequence comes from uncultured bacterium, assembly GCA_963795895.1. Classification (GTDB taxonomy): domain Bacteria; phylum Verrucomicrobiota; class Verrucomicrobiia; order Chthoniobacterales; family SZAS-18; genus CAWCJJ01. The sequence continues at coordinate 227 of CAWCJJ010000018.1, read as the reverse complement.
CGTGGCCTTGTCGCCCCCGCCCACCTTGCGCCGGCGCTTTTGCCCATCAAAGGTGCGCTCCGCGCGCTCCGCCTGCCAGGCCACCTCAAGGGCCGCTGCCAGGCGCTCGAACTCGCCGGCGTCCAGAGTCGTGAGAGCACGCAGCAGCTTGGGTTTGCGGAAAATGCGGTCCATGTCCATGCTGGGTTCTTACCAAAACGGGCGACTCTTGGCTATCCCCAATAAAG
>CAWCJJ010000017.1:0-5565 GCA_963795895.1 uncultured bacterium | reverse complement strand
TGACAATCGCGCGGCGTGGTTGTCGGCGAATAGCCGGAACCTGTCACCCACGCGGAACCGCCGCGTCTCGTACCTGCCCTCCTCGTCCATGGACAATCCGGGCGTGAGATGACCGCCGCCGAGGTGGATTTGATAATTCAGGCCGTCGCCAACGGTCATCATCGCGCTGAGGTAGGCGCGCGGAACGGGCTGATCGTCCGGTCCCAACACCCGGCCCCGCAAGGTGACGGACGGTGTTTCCTCCAGGGTAACCTCTATGGGTTGGGATTTATCCAGTAGGACGAATTCCGGCGAGATCGAAACCTTGTAGCCCGCCACATCCGCCACCAGCCGCGCGCGAGCGCCGGGATGTTGGTCGATCATCTCGAAGGTCCCGGCGCTCGATTGACTGCCGCCCAGCGGGTATTTCTGCTTCGGGTCGGTCGCGGACAGGCATACAGGGTCGCCTGGTCCGCCAGCGGGATGGGGTGGCCTTGCGCGTCCCGCACGCTTCCGAGCGGGCGCAGCTTCCGGTCCTTGATCAGGAGCGCACCGGTTCGGGCGCGGAGGTCGCCGGCACGTCCACCTCCGCGCTGGCCAGTTCCGGGCTGCCGGGGAGTCGGGACTCCGTCCACGAACACGCGGTAATGCCCCGGCGCCACGTCGGAAGACGCCATTCGCATTTCTCCGTTAGCGCGGTGCTGGAGCCGCCCGCCGAACGCGGATGACTGGGGCCTTCGCACCCTACCGTCAACTGGCCCATGGGTTGGTTCGTGTCCGCGTTTCGACACCGCGCACTTCCAAGCCGCGGCCGACCACCGCCCGCAGGTCCCGCGAGGTGGTCTCGCCCGCGCGCACCACGATGTTTTCCTCGGCGATGACCGTGGTCGGCGGCGTCACGTAGGAGCCCTCAATCCCCAGTAGATAAACCGTGTAGGTGCCGGGGGGTAGGTGTTCCAGGCGGTAATGGCCGGCGGCGTCGGTGGGGATGTGGCTGGTGTTTGCGGCGGACCCATCGGCCCGGCGTGTTTCAACTCGTCGGCTTCCGTGGCGATAAGCAAGGCGCCAGCCAAGGGAAGCCCGCCGTCGGCGAACGCGACGCGGCCCGTGATCGCGCCCGCCTCGCGCAGGGTCACTCGTCCAAGGTCGCCGGTTTGCGCCGCGCCAGCATCGACCTCCTGGAAGGGAAAAACCGTCTGCCGTCCGGCGGCGCTGCATTTCCACGTACAATCCTTGGTCGATGGGCAGGGTCAGTGAAAACGCGCCGTCGGCGTCGGAAATCACGGCGAGGTGTTTTGCCAGAATTGGCTGATGGTGCGGTCCGGTTGGTTGGGTGTCGGGTAAAGTCGCCGCGACCTTCGACGGGCAGGGAGGTGACGGCGATTTGCGCGCCCGCCAGGGGCTGGCCGTGCTCGTCCACGCAAACGCCGTAAATTCGGTGTCGCCGCTCGCGCAGGATGATGGGTCGGGTGATGAGCGTTTCCGGTGACTACGCCGCGCGCCCCTTCCCGACCAATGACCAGCCAGCCGAGCGCTTCGTCGCCCAGTCGCGCGGCGATCACCCGCCAGTTTTCGGAGCCGCCCGCCTTGGGAACCTGGAAGGCGCCCTCCGCGTCCGTGACGACGGGCGTGAGCAACCCTTTGTAGCGAAACTTGTTGGATTGCTCGTCGTACACCGTCGCGCCCGGAACCGGTTTGCCCGCCTCGTCCACAACGTGGCCGGTGAGTTGTTCCGGGGCGGCCTCCGTTTGGTCGTTGGCTCCCCGCGCCTGTGATGACGGCTGAACCCCACCGAGGCCAAGGGCAAAACCGACCGCCAACGTCGATATGATATCACCTCCGAGGCGATGCGGCCGCACGCGGCCCGATTCGGTTTAGCCAGGGAAAAATCCGGGGTGGGGTGTTCATAAGTGGGTGGTTTGTGGCGGCGGGAGTTTACTCGCTATAACATTCCATCACAGCGTTTTCCCAAGTGGTTGAACAGCCAAATAGAACTCCGCCGCTCTACCCCTTGGCCAATGATGTTGGGAGAGACATGCGGTGGCCTGAACAACCCCCACGATACACAACCCTCTGGCGCCCCTGAAAGGGTAGCGGTTGATAGCCCGGGGTGGAGTCCGGTGGCCGTTTCAAACGGCCACCGGACGGAACCCTGGGTACATGGATAATATGGATCCAGCCCTGAAAGGGCGACGGGTTCTCCGGCGAGGTGGTCCACCCGGCGCGAACCGGTCTGACCCGGTGGGTCGGCCAACCGCGCCAGGAGAACCCGTCGCCCTTTCAGGGCTGGATGCTTGTCTGTTTATTACCCAGGGTAGCGCCGCGCCCGCCGTTTGAAGACGGCGGGCCGCGGCTTACCCCGGGCTGTCAACCGCTACCCTTTCAGGGTGCCAGAGGGGTTTTCTTCAACGACAACTAAACCGCGCCACACTGGCAACGCGATATCACCCATCCTCCAACCTTGCGCCAACCGGCAGAGCAATGTTGCCGAGGTCCTGAGTGTCGCCGTCTGCCGCGACTTCGCCCGCCGTGTCGGCTGCGCCGGGCAGCTTGCGCAGAGGCGCACCCGCACCCGCGCCAGGGTAGACCTTGTATTTGCCCGGACGCAGCGGACCGAGGCGGAAACGTCCGTCCGGCCCCGCCGTGGCGATCCGTGCGGCGAAACTGACTTCCAACTCATCGGAGGCAAGCGCAGTGACTTTGAACCCCGCTGCCGGTTGGCCATCCCCCGTCACCAACCGGCCCGTAAACCATCCGCCTTTGTTCATGACCAACTGGAACGTGCGCTCATCTCCGGGCTTCGATTGGAAAGACTCGCTGATCGCCGTGGCACCGGGGGTTGGCTTGCTCTCGTCCGGGAATGTGTAAGCGCACAAATAGTAAGCCAAGCCGTTGCCAGCGGGCAGGTAAGCCGAGAAGTTGCCTTCCTGGTCGGTTTGCGTGTCAAAGTTGTCCAACGTGCCGCCGCGTTGCGCAACCGCTTTGAGGCTCGCGTATGGCACTCCCTGGCCGTCCGCGCCAGCAACAACGCGGCCGGAAATCCTCACCCCGCGCTCCATGAAAATGCGGATCGGTGGCAGGCCCGCTTTCACGTCTATATAGACCCATTGCGTGCCTGTTTCGCCGGTGGGAACCTGCTTGGCGTAGTCGATGCGCCGCCAGTCCACGGGTTCGTCCGCCCGCCACCAGCGGGTGTAAGGATACTGCGTGCGACGGGAAGCGGGTTGGGAGCGGCGCAGCAGGTTTGAGACGAACTCCTTCTCCCCCGGTGGCAGATTCTGCCAATGGATGCGCCCTTCGGCGTCGCTGGTGCGGGTGCTGCCTTCGCGCGGAGAATAGGCGCGGTCAGGACGTTGCTCGTAGATGGCCACCTCGATGCCGGACACGGGTTGGCCACTCTGGCAATCCACGAGTTGGAAGGCGACATCATGGCCGCGTTGCAACGCGGCTCCGAGATCAGCCGTCTGGCCCGCCTCGATGTTGATCTCGCCGGTGGCGAAACGGCCGTCGGCGCTGCTGGCCTGCCAACGATAGCGGCCGGGTTCAACCGGGAGGTCATACGCGCCTTCTTCATCGGTCGCCAGGCGCAGTTCCATGTCGCGCACCTCGTGGTTGAGGCTGTCGTCGCTCGTCGTGAATTTGTTCTTTCTGAGCACGAGGGCAACTCGACCGGGATTCTCGCCGCCGATACTGCCCTTCAACCGGGTATCATTGTGCAACGTGACCCGGAAGCCTCGTCCGGTCGGCACATCCGTCAGGAACGCCGTGGCCCAACCTCCCTTCGCTACCGTCAGGTAGCTGAACCGATACCGCGGCATGGCAGCACGGAACACGCCGTCGGCTCCCGAGAGGATCGGCGGTTTCTGCTCTTCCTGGAAATGGACGCCCGGCATGTCGATCACCGCCCCGGCCACTGGCTCGCCCTCCGGCGTGACAACACGTCCGGCCAGTGTGTTTGCCGCCACGTCCGCGATGGCGGGATCGGGCGCGGAGTCGGGTCGCATGACCGCCACCGCACGAATCACGAACACGTTGGATCCGTCGAGAGGCGCGGGTCCCTCGGCGCGGACGTAGTTGCCGTCGTCCGTCTCAATGAGGAAACTGCACACGTCGCCGCGCCTGCTAACTAGATTATCCCAAGGGATGACCGCGTCCGTCCCTTCGCGTGCGAGGACGGGCAGCGCGTTAGACCAGCGCGTACGCTTGCCGTCCAAAACCGTGCTGGCCTCAAAGCTCACGATCTGTTTTACCGAGATCGGCTCACTGTCCGCCCCGAGCAGCCGGACGACACCTTGTGTATCTATCACCAGAGTTCGCCGGGGTGGGGGCGCCGTTCCGCAACCGGGGCGTCGAAGACGTTGACCACACGGGTTACTTGATCGGCGGGGCCTACCTGTAGCACGGCGTAGTGCGCACCGGGTACCGAGTGAGGCACGCGCAGCACACCGGACGCGTCGCTCTGGAGTCCTTCGCTCTGGACCGGGTATCTCTCGCCGTCGCGGACTGGCCCGACCGCCACCGTCAGATTTGCGCGCGGCTTGCCGTGGCGGTCGGTCAGCAAAAACTCGCCGCCCGGCAGGGTAGGTTGCAGGACCACCGGTGCGGGTAAGTCGAGCGCGTCCCCGTCCAACCGGATCGGCAGCGTCCCAATGGCGGTGTTGTGCTCGGCTTTGGCGTTGAGGGTAAAATCCACGCCGATGGGAAAGTCGTTAATGGTGAACCTGCCTGCTTCGTCGGTCGTCACTCCGCGCAAGCCATTGTTGTGCCAGCCGCCTACTTGCAGGCGGCCCGGCGTGGAGGCAACCACCTGGCAGCGGGCAGCGGGTTTGCCGTCCGCCGTGTTCACCTGGCCACGCACCGTGCCGAGCCGTCCGAGGGTGCTCGGCGTGTAAAGGTCAACCGCGAATCGCTCACCGGTGGCCTGCGCTTGCAAGTTCGTGGGCAGTCCTCCCGCTTGGCCTTCCACCACGAAGCGATTGCGAGGCGGCTGCCAGAAGAAGGCGTTGATTTTTCCCGGCATGACCCGTCCGTGAAAGCTCCCGTCCGTGCCGGTGAAAAAGGTTTGCCGAGCGCTGGGAGAATCCACCTGCACCCCGGCACCGACTACCGGAGCCAGCGTTTGCGGGTCGAGCACGCGCCCGACGAGTTCCGTGCCCGGGACGGCGGCGAAGTCAAAGTCCGTGATCGTCTGCCGGCCCTCGAAAGTCACCTCCCGGGCGGCAGCCGTGAAGCTCGGGTGCTGCACGGACACCTCGTATTTGCCCCAGTCTTCCCAGTTGGGGTTGGCCGTGCGGTCGCTCCAGATTTTGTCCACGCGATAGCGGCCATCCGTGTCGGTTTTCGCCACGAAATAGGTGTGATATCGGAATTTCGGATACAGGGAAACCGTCGCCCCTGCGACGGGTCGGCCAAGTGGATCGGTGACACGGCCCGCCAGGGTCGAAGCGACTTCCAAGGAGACGGTCTGGGCGGCGTCGGCCAGTTTGGATTGGTAGGAGGTGTTGTCCCCGAAACCCGCTTTCGAGACAACGAAGTGGATCGTGGCGTCGGGAATGCCTTCCACGCTGGCATGGCCGGCATTGTCGC
>CAWCJJ010000016.1:0-5722 GCA_963795895.1 uncultured bacterium | reverse complement strand
GGTCCTGGTTTTGCTCGTAGTCCTAAACCTGACTTTTGTGCCTCTGGAGGTAACACAGACCAGAACTACAACCCTCAGGCTGGATCAGGTGTGTGGGCACTTAGCGCTCGTGGTGAACCCCATGAAGTATTCGGAACTTCATATGCCGCGCCGATCTTGGCGCGTGAGGCACGCATTCGTACTTCGAGCATTACAACAAGTTTGTCCAGAAAACACTCGACCCTTCGCGTGTACTGCAAAAGCTGTTCTCGCATTGACAGCTGATGATGTAGGATCAAGCTGCCACGCATCATTACAGCCACTAATCAAAAGAACGCTCGGCTATGGAAAAGCGAACGTAGCGTCGTTTCGCAACCCCCTCTCCGAAAAGGCGCGTTTCTTTTGGCAAGGATTAATCGCTCATCATGTTGACGTTATTCGCGTGCAACTTCCCATCCCAATAGATTGGATTAACGAGGCCGGTTCACCGCAACTACGTATTTGTGTCGCGTGGGATACTCCAGTATGCGCAGCAACTGAAGCTCACTGGTCCTGCAGGGACATTGAGGTAACTCTTAGGCCGAGTGCTGATGGATCATCATTGCGCGGAAGCCACACCAGAGTTTCTGGCTACCCTTTGTTTCATCGATCTTGGAATTTGTCGAAATCAGAAAACCCTCCTTCCGATTTATGGACTATTGAGATAAAATACTCACAATTAGCCGCTTATGCAGCAGGACATGATGTTCCAGACTCGCAACGGGTAGCATTTGCTGCCGAAATCTGGGACACATCCGAGAAGCCTGTCCAACCTCACTCTTTCGTTCAAAGCCTACCCATTGCCTCCACATTCAGCCGTTTCAGCAGCAACGCTACTTGGCTTCCTCAAGCAGTAACTGTGACCACTGACTTCTAGGTGTCATCGGGATCAATCTCTTGTAAATACCATTATCTTTGAATCAACTCTATTGAGGTTATACATAAGATGTTGTCCGAAAACAATTAGCTGATTGTTTGCGACTTTCTATTCTCTTCCCAAAGTAGTATATCATACTGGAACACTGTCTTTTGTGCTGGAATATTGTCTTCAAAGCGGATAAAATCTATTTTCCGCTGTATCAGTGTGTCTGAGCAGATTTTTATTTTCCTTTCGCTGGCTGCAACAACGTTGAGAAGAACGGATGACTTCTCCTGACCTGCCAGTTCTTCCGCCGCTCCGTTGCGTTCCGTGCCGGAAACGGCGGTGAGCAACGCGTTGTGCAGCGGCCGAACCTTCCTCTTATACGTCGGCAGATGCCGCTTGGCAAGGTCGGCGGCTTTGCCCAGGCCCACAATCAATGGCACGTTCTCGGTGCCGCCGCGCCGGCCGCGTTCCTGGTGCCCGCCGTGCAACAACGGCGTCCACGGCGCGCCGCGCCGCACGTAAAGCGCGCCGACCCCCTTCGGACCATGGAACTTGTGCGCGGACAACGACAGGTATTCCACCGGGACGCGGCGGACATCCACCGCCGGCAGCTTGCCCACGGCCTGCACCGCGTCGCAATGAAACAAGACGCCCCGCGCGCGGCAGATTTCGGCGATCCGCGCGACGGGAAAGAGGACGCCGGTTTCGTTGTTCGCCCACATGAGCGAGACGAGCGCGGTGTCGTCACCGTGCTCGGCGAGGGCGTTCTCCAGGTTGGCGGGCTTCAGCAGGCCCTCGCGGTCCACCGGCAGGTAGGTGACGCGGTAGCCGCCGTGGCGTTCGAGGTCGCGGCAGGGCGCGAGCACGGCGGAGTGTTCCACGGCGCTGGTGATGACGTGGCGTTTGGCGGGGTTCGCGCGCAACGCGGCGTGGATGGCGGCGTTGTTGGCCTCGGTGGCCCCGGCGGTGAAGACAATGTCGCGCGCGCCGGGGGCGTTGAGGAGCGCCGCCACCGACGCCCGGGCGGTTTCCAGGGCGCCCTTGTTCTCCGCGCCGAAACGGTACGCGCTCGACGGGTTGCCCCAGTGTTCCAGGAAGTAAGGCCGCATCGCCTCAAAAACCTCGGGGTCCAGGGGCGTTGTGGCGTTGTGGTCGAGGTAAATCATGGCCGGCGGGAGGCCGCAGTCTGAACCGCGTCACCGTGCGCCACCGCGACGGGTGCCGCAACGGTTTCTTGAACGGGTTTGCCTTGGGCGTAGCGGCGAAAGGTCCTGCGCGCGGCGGACGTTGCGCCCTGATGGCCTGGGTGGTGGATACCTCCGTCCTGCTCGACATCCGGCTCAACGATCCGCGCTTCGGGATCACGTCGGCGACGTGCCTGGCGTGGCGTCACAAGGACGGGTTGGTCCTTTGCCCGGTGACATCCATTGAGTTGGCACCCGCCTTCCGGGGCGAATACCCTCTGCAGCAGGCGTTCCTCCGGCAGATCGGCGTCAAGCGTCCGTCCAGGGGCTACCGCCCTTTGCGGGCAGGATGCCCGCGTTCCCGGGGCTGACCGGAGCAGACCCGGGGCGATGTTCAATGATTCTGAAAACGGCTGTAAACATTGCCTCGCGGGCCGCGCGGCATAGCATATCGTCTATGAAATGGACGACGCCCCTGTGTCACCGACTCCGCGCGGGCACGCGCGGATCGACGCCCGCAGCTTGGCCTTGGGCCGGTTGGCGGCCCGCCGGTTGCGGGAACGGCCGGAACTGGTCCGGGTGGCGGACGAGAACCTGCGCCGATGGCAACACACCTGCCATCCCAACGCTCGCGCCACGCTGACGGAATGGCGGGAGGTTGTTAACGCCGGCCTGGACTCCACCCTCGGAGTGCTCACCGGGGAGGACGAGCGCAGTGCGCGTCTGCGGCAGTCCTCCCCGTTCGCGGGCGAGGAAGTCATCACTCGCCAGGAGCGCAATCTGCTGCTAAAACAGTTCGCGCCCGGCGGGCTAAATTTCCCTCCCGCGAAACCGATGAACCGCCACGCCCTGGAACACATCATCCGCGCGAGCGGCGGCAACGCCGACGACACCCACATCGTCATCGTCGGCAGCCAGGCCATTCTCGGGCAATATCCGGACGCGCCGCGGGAGTTGTTGATTTCCGTGGAGGCCGACGTGTACCCGAAACACAAGCCGGAGAACTCCATTCTGATTGACGGAGCCATCGGGGAGATGTCCATGTTCCACCTGACCCACGGCTACTACGCGCACGGCGTCGGGGAAGACACCGCCGTGTTGCCGGAGGGGTGGCGGGACCGGGTGATCGCCGTCCGCAACGAAAACACCAACGGATACACCGGGGAATGCCCGGAAGCGAACGATCTGGCCGTGAGCAAGTTGGCCGCCGGCCGGGAGAAGGACCTGGAGTTCGTGCGCGTGCTGCTCGCCCACAACATGGCTTCCGCCGAGACGATCCAGGAGCGCGTCGGACAGGTTCTATCGAGGGACGAACCGGCCCGCGAACTCATGCGCACGCGCCTTCGCTCGATCCTGGCGCGACCCGGCCGACCCGCGAGCGGTGGAATAGGCTAACCCGTCCCCCATGTCGCCCGAAGCACTCGCCCGCCAGCAAATCGACGCCCTCCTGGCGCTTGGCGGGTGGGTTGCGCAGGACTACAAAATGTTGCATCTGAGCGCCGGCCGCGGGGTCGCCGTGCGCGAGGTGCCGCTGGTCGGGGGCGTTCCCGATTACCTGCTCTTCGCGGACCGCAAACAGGCGGGTGTGGTCGAGGCGAAGAACCCCGTCGCCGAGCAGTCGGGTTACTACGCCGAGAGTCTGCCCGGCCCGCTGCATGGGCAGACCACCGGGGCGTTGCCGTTTCTCTACGAGTCCACCGGCGTGGAAACCTTCTTCCGCGACGAGCGCGACCCCCACCCGCGCTCCCGGCGCGTCTTCGCCTTCCACCGCCCTGAAACCCTCGCCGCTTGGCTGGCCGAGCCCGACACCCTCCGCGCCCGGCTGGCGCGGATGCCCTTCGCGCACCCGCTGGCGGAAACGGGAATGCGCGCCTGTCAGGTCGAGGCCGTCACCAGGCTGGAGCAATCCTACGCGGAGGATCGCCCCCGCGCGCTCATCCAGATGGCCACCGGCTCCGGCAAGACGTTCACCGTCGGCGCGGAGTCAGCCCCCTTGCCGTGACTCCCAGGGACAGCCGCTTCGTTCACCCGGCGTGTTTGCTCCTGTTAAGGAACCGCTGATTTAATTATCGACTCCGTTGGTTTGCCGACTCGGCGGCTGTTTTGCCAATTTTGACGGCGGTTCCTCCGGTGTCAGGTTCTCGCGCCCGTGGGATTTCGTGTTCCGGGCGTCCTCCGCGGGCGGTGGCGTGTTGTGTTGTTTTGGCCGGGTTTGGAATGTTCCTCGCCTCACCCTGAGATTCCCCCGATTTGGTGGACAGGCAGAGCGCAGAGCTTACAGAAAGAACAGCCTGTATGCCCAAAACCCACCCCACCTACGACGCTCCTTTCCGCCAAGGAGCCATCGATTTACTTCTCAGCCGCGACAAGCGCGGCGACTGCGTACAGGTGGTCATCGCCTTGGTGGTCACCCCCGAGGGCTTTCCGCTGGCCTACGAGGTCATGCCCGGCAACACGGCGGACAAGACCACCTTGCGCGGCTTCTTACAGAAGATCGAAGGGCAGTACGGCAAGGCGGACCGCGTGTGGGTGGTGGACCGGGGCATCCCGACCGAAGAGGTGCTCTCCGAGATGCGCGGAGCGACCCGCCGGTGCGTTACCTGGTGGGCACGCCCAAGGGTCGCCTAAACAAGCTGGAGGAAGAGCTGACAACGCTGCCGTGGGAGAAGGTGCGCGCAGGCATCGAAGTCAAACTTTTGCCCAAGGATGGAGAACTCTACGTTTTTGCCCAGAGCCGTGACCGGGTGGGCAAGGAGGGAGCCATGAGCCGGCGCGCCATGCGCAAACTCCTGGCCCGGCTCGCGCAACTGCGCAAGATGACCCTCAAACGCGATCAACTCCTTATGAGGATCGGCGAAGCCAAGGCGGCCGCCGGACGCGCGTATCATCTGGTGGACATCTGCTTGCCCGAAGCACGCCAGGCGGTGACGCCAGAGACGTTTGGTTTCAAGATCAACCGGGCCAAACTGCGCGTCGCCCGGCGGCACGAGGGCCGCTACCTGCTACGCAGCAACCTCCGCGAGCAACTCCCCGTCAAACTGTGGGAGCTCTACATCCAGCTCACGCAGGTCGAGGAAGCGTTCAAGACCATCAAGGGCGATCTGTCGATCCGCCCGGTTTATCACCAGAAAGAAGAGCGCATTGAAGCGAACATCTTCATCGCCTTCGTGGCCTACTGCCTGCAAGTGACTCTCACCCGCCGATTGCGCGATCTGGCCCCGGGCCTGACAGCGAGGTCGGTGCTGGAGAAGTTCGCCGCCCTGCAAATGATCGACGTGCATCTGCCGACTACCGACGGCAGGAAGGTGGTCTTCTCGCGCTACACGCAACCCGAGGACGATCTCAAGCTGCTGCTCTCACAGCTCAAGCTCGCACTGCCTGCGCAGGCAAAGCCGCGGATTACCGCCGCAGGAGAACTCTGCCAATGAGCGCGTTGTAGTGCCGACTTTTTAGATCCCTTTTCTGATAATGAAGCACTTACGTCGAAAAATCACGCGAATCCGCGAAGTCGGGTTAAGGAAGGCGGAGATGCCCAACGCATCCACGCTGAGAATGTCCCTGGGCTGGACTATCCCAAGGAAGTGAGTAGCACAGAAGGCCCTGCGCGCGTGCCGGTGAGGAAGTAACCCTAGCGGTCGGGGCACTTACCCGTCCC
>CAWCJJ010000015.1:0-33071 GCA_963795895.1 uncultured bacterium | reverse complement strand
GCGGTCGGGGCATTTACCCGTCCCTTTGGTCCCTTCCGTCCCTGAGGTCCCTTTCCGGAGCGCGCTTCGCCCATCGACGTTCCCGGAAAGGGACCTCAGGGACCTAAGGGACGAATCCCCCTGACCGGACCCATAAAGCCTTGTTACTCAGGAGGTGTTGAAGATGACACCACCCCATGGTTGAAAACCCACATCCCACATCCCACAACGCTTCCGCCTTCCGCCTTCCGCCTTCCGCACTATCTCCTATTTCCTTGCCCTTCCTTCTTCCTTGCCGCCGCCATTACCGGCGTATATTCGGGATAATAATTTCCCATGCTTGATTATTCCGTCCTCCCCCGCCCCGAATACCCGCGCCCCGACCGGCAGCGCTCCTTCGTCGAAGGCCACGACTGGCTCAATCTCAACGGCCCCTGGCAGTTCCGCTTCGACGGCGAACGCGACGGGCACCAGGACCGCTGGTTCGACCCCGCCACCGGCGGCTGGGAAGAGCAAATCATCGTCCCGTTCTGCTGGGAATCCCTCGCCGCCTGGGGCCAGGGCGACGCCGCCGGGAGCGACAATTATTACGCCACCCGCGTGTTCCGCGATCCCCTCGCCGTCACCCGCCTCAACCACCGCTCCGCCCCGCGCTACGAAGTCGGCTGGTACCGTCGCGATATCCTCATTCCGCGCACGGGACCGTGGGCCGACAAACGCGTGATCCTTACCGTCGGCGCGGCGGATTTCTTCACCGACGGCTGGTGCAACGGACGCCACCTGGGTCACCACGAGGGCGGTTACACCCCCTTCGAGTTCGACCTGACCGATTCCCTCCACAAAACGGATTCCGAGGGTTTCGCCCGCGCCGTGATCGTCCTGCGCGTCGAGGATCCGATGAACAACGCCGAGCAGCCCGTGGGCAAGCAGTGGCGCTGGTACACGACCACCAGCGGCATCTGGCAAACCGTGTTCGTCGAACCCCGCCACGCCACCCATTTCCGCCACTTCCGCATCGCGCCCAACCTCGACCAGGGCACCGCGAGCTTCCATCTCCCCTGCTCCGGCGCGCATCCCGGCGACACCATGGAAGTGGAAATCCGCCCGCCGGACGGCTCGCCGGCCCTCGTTAAAATCCTGGAGATCGACCCCGTTGCGCACGCCGCCTTCGCCGAGATCGAAGCACCCGGGCGCGTCGTGTGGGACCACGTCTCGCCGGAACTCTACTACGTCCGCCTGCGCATCCGGCGCGCGGGAGGAAAGGTGCTCGACGAGGTGCAAACCTACTTCGGACTCCGCAAGATCAGCACCGGCCCGGCCCTCGCGGACGGCGCCCGCGCCGACGACACCGCCCCCGCCGCGCTCTGCCTCAACAATCAGCCCGTTTACCTGCGCGGCGCGCTGCACCAATCCTTCTACCCCGACGGCGTGTACACCGCGGGCGACGCCGCCGTCCTCCGCAACGACATCGCCTACGCCAAGAAGAGCGGGTTCGATTTCCTGCGCATCCACATCAAGATCGACGACCCGCTTTTGCTGCACTACGCGGACACCATGGGCATCCTGCTCATGCTCGACTTCCCCAACTTCGGGGAAGGCGGCGACACCCCGTTGGGCCGACGGCGCTACGAGGACATGATGCGCCGCGCCATCGAACGCGATTTCAACCATCCGTCGGTGATCGCGTGGTGCCTTTTCAACGAGACCTGGGGCTTCGGCGGACAGGTCGAACTCGTGAAACTCTTCGGTCCCGACGGGCGCGGCGGAGCCAACGGCGAGGAAATGAAAAAACTCGCCAACCAGGAGGCCGCGAAGTGGGTTCAGCACACCTGGGAACTCGCCAAAAGCCTCGACCCGACGCGCCTGATCGAGGACATGAGCGTGGTCTTCTGGGAACACCTGGACTACTACGCGCACGGCGACACGGACATCAACTCGTGGCACTTCTATGTCAATGATTACGCCCGCGCGCGCGAGCACATCGAGAAGGTGGTCAACTCGACGTACGCGGGTTCGATGTTCAACTACGCCGAGGGTTACGCGCAGAAACAGCAGCCGCTGATCACGAGCGAGTACGGCGGCATCGGCGCGCTGGACGGCGACGTGGACGTGAGCTGGAGCTTCAAGTTTCTCACCAACGAGTTACGGCGGCAGCCGAAGCTGTCCGCCTACGTGTTCACGCAACTGCACGACGTGGAATGGGAGTACAACGGCTTCCTGAACTACGACCGCACGGCCAAGGATTTCGGGTACGACCCGCGCATCATCAACCACAGCGACGTCTTGCCGATGGATGCCGCGCCGATCGCGCGCCGCCAGCCGGGCGAACGCGCGCGGGTGGAGATCAGCAGTTCGCACTACGCGCGGCGGGAACGCGCGGGGGTGACGCTGGACTGGCGGTTGAGCGGCGTGGACGCCCTGGGCCGGATTCTGCCCGACCTGGCGCGCGGCGGCGGGCCGATCCCGTACCCGGCCCGGCTGGTGGCGCCGGCGGCGGTGGCGGAGTTTTCCCTGCCCTCGGGCGATTTGCCGACGCTCTGCCAGCTTTCCGTGGCCGCGCGCACCGGCGACGGCGAGACCCTGGCGCAGAATTTTGTGGAGTTCTTCGTCACGGACGGCTACCCCGCGCCGCGCCGGGAGGTGGAGGGCGGGGACACCGTGCTTTTCGCCGCGCCCTCGGACTGGGCGGCAGCCGGCTGGAGCGAACGGCTTGCCAGCCGCGAGGAGGCGGCGCGGGACGACCGGACGAGCGGCCTGGGCACCGGGTTCTTCGAGTGGCACCTGCCGATGGACGGCCTGGACCTGGGTGACGCCTGGCGTTTACGGGTGCTGGTGGAGGCGAGTTCGTGCCGGGTGGACACGCCGCAAACGGACGTCCACACCTGGCCCACGGCGCTGGAAATCCTGTTGAACGGCTTCCCGATTTACCAGGGCGGTTTGCCGAACCATCCGCACGACGCGCGCGGCTCGCTGAGTTACCTGCGCGGTGGCCGCGGCGCTTACGGTTACCTCACGCGGGCCACCGTCGAGGGCGACCTGCTGCGCCGGATCGCGGAGGCTGGCGCGGGCGGGCATCTGCGCCTGCGGTGCGCCGTCCCGGCGGAAACCCTGACCCCCGGCGGCCTGGTCATCTACGGGCCGGAATGCGGGCGATATCCATTTGGGTTAAGCGTGATCGTGGAGCGTTAGTACGACTCCGCTCCCAGCCCCGGCAGGGGCGTAAGAGCCATAGCCCGTAGCGCAAGCTATGGGACCCTGTCACGCAGGATCATCCAGCCCCGGCAGGGGCGTAAGACAAACGGCTGCCCTTTGGATTTGGTTGTGTTGGTTCTCTTACGCCCCTGCCGGGGCCGGGAACTTGCCCCCACAACCACCCATAGCTCGCGCTACGGGCTATGGTTTTTACACCCCTGCCGCGGTTGGAAGGCTATTGATTGGTGGAGCCGCGTCTCTCTCCGAAAATCACCGAGTAGTATTAAGAGCCACCAAAATTTCCCTCCTCAGGCTGCGCCTTCTACCTTCTGCCTTTGCCGGAAGCGCTCCCGCCAACGCGCGTGCGCCGCCTGGATATCCTCCGCCGAGTTGCGCGGGTTCAGCTCCCACACAAACAGGGTGTTCTCCGGCAGCAACGCCACCAGACGGTCGTAGTCAATCGCGCCCGCGCCCGGCACGCGGTGGTCCGTCGTCGGCCACACGCAATCGTGCAAATGGCACCCGAACAACCGGTGCCGGATCGTCTTCAGCCATTCGTAATGATCCAAAAACAGGAGGTTGTCCTTTACCTGAACGTGTCCGAAGTCATGCCAGTACCCGACGTGCGGGGAGTTGATCTCGTCCAGCAGGGCGACCATCTCGCGTTCACCCGGAATCTCCTCGTAGCCGAAACGGCTTTCGATGCCCAGATTGATCCCGCGCTTGGCCGCGTGCTCGACGATGGGGAGCAGACATTCCCGGGCGCGTTGCAGGTACACCGGCCCTTTTTTCTCGCGCTCCCGGACGGCGGCAATCTTCAATTGCACAAACTCGCGTGAAAGCATCTTGCCTTCCTTCGCGAGTTGCCCGAGTTGCCGTGTGACCCCCGGCATCGCCACGCGCCCGAGGTGCAGCACGACGTAACCCGCGCCGAGCCGGTGGGCGAAATCGATGGTCTGACAACTCAGCTTGACCGCGCGTTTCTGGTCGTAGGGCCGGTGCGAGGTGAACTCATAGCAATCCGGCGAGCTGCCCTGCACTTCCAGCGGCAACGGGCAGAAGTTGTGCAGACTCGTGATGCGCACCTTGCCCGCCTGGTGGTATTCCTGGATGCCGCCGATCAGGGAAACGCGGATGCCGTGGGAGAGCTCGACGTTTTCAAACCCCAGATCGAGAATTTCCTGGAGCATCGCGCCGCCGTCGGAATGGCGGGACGAGTTCCAGCAGGTGGAGAAGGAGAGCATGGGAGAGCCGCCCGACGGCGATGTTCACAAACTACCCCGGGAACCCGCAAAGCGAAAGCCGGGAGCCAAGAAGGCGTTTAAGGATCCCAATCAACCAGATTGTTCTCCGCAGAGTCAAAACTCGTCCGTGGTTACTTACCACTGCCATGCAATGACGGAGCAGAGGGAAATCACCGGTTGCGGGTGGAGGCGGGGGCTTCGGCTTCGCCGGTTTCACCGCCGGGACCAAAGACGTAGGACAAAACCGCGAACGCCTCCACCCGGGGCGCGTCGTACGTCACCCCGAACAACGGGGAAATATCGATGCGCGTGTTGCGGGTCGGTTTGAAGGCGGCGGTCGGGCCGAGGATGAAACGGTTCGCCGGGGTGCCGCGCGTGTCCTTGTCGGTGAAGTTGGAGTACTGCATCTCCACGCCAAGCTTGAGTTGTTCGCGCGGCAGGACCGGGACGACGATGCTCTGCGCGAACCCCCATTCACGGCCCCGGTCCGCCTCGATTTCCTGCTCGAAGAACAGGTTCAGGGCCCACTCCACCTTCTCGTGGTAATCCGCCGCGAGCAGCAGTCGCACCTCGACGCCATCCGGGATGTGCGCCTGCCGTTGCCGCGCCGCCGCGTCGCCCTCGCCCGGGGCCAATTGGTGGGGCGCGCCCTCGTCGTGCAGGATGTCGCCGATCCCCTTGCGGTACTCCACGAACACGGTCGGATTGAGCGGGATTTTGTTCCAATCCGCGAAGGCGTAGCGGCCCTCCAGGCTGAAGGTGGTTTCCTGGACGCGACCCCGGAAGGATTGCACCCCATTTTCGATGGCGACCCCGAAACGATGGGGCAGGCCGACCTCGATTTCCTGGGTGAAGATGTGATCGGGACGGTTGAAGCGCAGGGCGCTGCCGGCGTAGATTAACCCGGCATAGACGCCGTAGGGCGGGAGCACGTAGGCGTTGGTGAGGTTGGCGAACCGGCTGCGCGAGAAACTCGCCGGCGCCCCGTACGCGCTGGGCACCCCCTCGTCGGTGACCAGGACGCGCCGTGCCGCACCGGGACCCGTTAGGGCGGCGGAGGTTTCCTTATCCATGTCCTGCGCGGACGCCAGGGGTGCCAGGGCGGCAAAGCAGATTAAGACTAGCGGGAGGAATATGGCATTCAGGTTGTCCGCGGGAGGAGAGGGACAGCGTGCGTTTTGCGGTGGCTGCATGGCGCGCAGAATTGCTGTTTTTCGGGTGAAGGACAAGCTGAATTGTTGGGGGGTGGTTGGTTGAGGGTACAACGCAAAGTGCGAGGCAGTGGCAGACTCGCGAGCCGGGTTTCCCGCGACGGGTCGCGATGAATATTTGCGGATGGCGGCGCTCCGCGCAACCCGGCTCGGGGTTAATACTTACGCGGGTTGCTGGGGCGGCCGCGGTAGCAAAACCGTGATTCCGGCGAGCGGGAACGTCGCCGCGGCCGACAGCACACAGTAGCGGCAGAACGTGTGCAGCACGAAAGCCTGGACGAACAAAAATCAAAGCGTGGCCAGGAGCATTGATGCCACGACGAGGACGAAGAACCGCCCCGCGCGCGCCGACCCAAAAATGGTGAACACGGCGCAACCAAACGCGGTGTAGTACGCCGCCGCCCCAAACCCGGCGACGGGCAAGCCGCCAATCCGGGCGTACGCGCTGCCCAACACCCGGAAGCAGTCGGGAGACCCGCCGCACGTGAGGGTTTCGCCCGTGAGCGCCTGCACGGTTAGATAGATGGCGTCCGCCAATCCCGCCAACGCGATCAGGGCGGCGGCCAGGTAGAACACCGTCGAAACGCGGTCCACGGGCGTCCGTGTTGACACTTCCGGGTCAGTATTGGGTTTTGTGGCCATTTTAGGGGGTGCTTTTCGACTTCACGGCCGCGTCAACCAGCGCGCGCAAACGGTCCGGGCGCAGGGAGTCGGCGGCACCGCCACCCCGTTGAGAAAAATGGTCGGCGTGGTCAGAACGCCCACTGCGGCGCCCCTCTTCGCGTCGGCGTCCACCCGGGCTTTGACGGGAGCACCGTCCAGGTCGCGATTGAACCGCGCGACGTCCAAGCCGAGCGTCCCGGCGTAGGCTTCGAACAACGGTTGGGCGGCCACGACCCCGCTCCAGACGGACTGCTCACGGTGAAGCAGATCGTGCATCTCCCAAAAGCGCCCCTGCAAAGCCGCCGCCTCCGCCGCGCCGGCCGCGTCCCGCTCGAAAGCGTGGGTAGCGAGCGGAAAGTGCCGGTAGATAATGCGCAGTTTTCCAGGGTAACCTTTTTCAAGTTGGTTGACGGGATCGGAGAGGGTCGCGCAAGGGGGGCACTGCAAATCGGCGAATTCTTCCAGAGTCACCGTTGCCCCCGGATTTCCCCGCGCGTGGGCCGCGCCGGCGTCCTTCTCCGCCAAGGCGGCTGTTCCATTGGGACCGCCTCACCCTCCCACCTCCGCGACGAAGTTTATTGTCGCCGGGAAGTTCCATGGGTAAAGTTCGATTCGCTCCTTGGCCACCCTCTGGCCGGGTGCCGGGAAGGGCCGAGGGTCGCGCGGGGTTCCGCCAGCTCCGGTTTCCCCGCTTCATCTTGTAAAAACTCCATGTCCGCCGACACCGCCGTTTCCCATCCCTCGCGTGAAGCCTTGCTGGCGCGTTTGCACCTTCAGGCCGTCCTGCCCGCGCTGGAGGACCTCGTTGCCGCCTCGCCCGCCGCGCGCCATCTGGTGGAAGGCTGGAACTTTTCCCTGCGCCTCCGTCTCGCCGGCAACGACGGGCCTACCGCCACCCTCGTGTCACCCGGGGACGGCACCCTGCGGGTCCACACCCACGCCGGCGCGCCCGCGCGCATGACCCTGCTTTTCCTTTCCGCCGGCCAACTCAACCGCACGTTTCTCAACGCCGCCGCGCTCCCACCCCTCCCGCTGGGCGCGCCCTGGCTGTTGGGCAAGCTGCGGCCTTTCACCAAACTCGCCGCCGAACTCAACACCATGCTCCAGCCGGCGGACGGCGCGCTCGACGACGAGGCGTTCCGCACCCTGCATTTGCGGCTGCTCTTCCGCGTGCTCATCGGCGCGATCCCGCCGATTGGCATGGGTGACCCGGCGGCGGCGCGGTCCCTCGCGCACACCCCGCCCGGCCTGGCGGAAATCCAGGCGCCCGCGCGCGGCTGGCGCGGCTGGGTCCGGTGGGATGGCGCCGCCCTCACCTCCGCCCCCGGCGCGCCCCCGGCCCGCCGGACGTGGTGATCTCCTTCGGCGACCGCGCGACGGCCGACGCCGCCATGCTCGGTACCCTGGACAACAACGCCGCCGTGGGCCTGGGCCGGATCGACGTGCGCGGCCTGGTCCCCCTGGCCGATGGCCTCGGCATGGTGATGGACCGGGTGGATGGTTACTTGAAGCCCGTTGACCAATGACCAATGTGTGAATGACCGATGCTCGGGACGCGAGTAAGGTTACGAGCCTTATCTTTTGGAACCCCCGCCTTTTTCTCCCTCTGTGTTCTCTGTGTCCGCCCCTCCGTGTCCTCTGTGAACCCTCTGGTTTTTGCCTTCGTCATTCGTCATTCGTCATTTCCTTCCCCCCCTGCCGCCGTGTCCCGCGCCCTCAAATTCACCCTGCTCTTCGGGGTTCAAATCAGCCTCCTGCTGCTGCTGATCGCCTTTTTGGGCGTGATGCGTCCGCTCGACGCCGCACTTTTTCGGGGCTTGGGCCTCGCCGACACCACCGGGGTGGCGATATCCCATCCATTCGCGCAGGTCGCCTTGTGCGTTGCCCTGGCGTTCGGGATCGCCTGGACGACCATCGACATCAACCGGCCCGTCTCCAAAATCTTGGTCGCGTTCGTCGCGCTGGCGGAAGTGTTCACCCTCTCGGCCTTGCTCGCGGGGTTCGACCTCTTTTTCTCGCCCCTGCTGCCCGCGCTGGCCGTGGCCCTGGCGTTTGCCTGCGGCTTTATCTACTCGCGCAGCCCGGGCGGGCGGCGGCAGCAGTTCGCCGACACCGCCTTCGGATCGCGGGTGTCGCCGGGGCTGATGCGCTCGCTGGTCGATGGACGCGCCAGCCTCGACGCCGCCGGGCAGTTGCAGGAACTGACGCTCGTGGTTTGCGAAATCTTCAACCACCAGCAACTCATGGACAGTCTGGAACCGGCGGAATACCTCGCGCTCAGCAACCGTTTCCTGCACACCGCCGCCGAAGTCCTGGTGCAACGGGGCGGGTGCCTCTCGGCGTGCGACGGCGAGGGCGCGCGGGTGATTTTCGGAGCGCCGCTGCCCATGGCGGGTCACGCGGGCGCGGCGTGCCTGGCGGCGTTGGAGGTGGCCCGCCAGCTTCGCGCGCTCAACGAGGAAACCGCCCGGCGGCACGGCGGCCTGGTGTGCGACGTGCGCATCGGTGTGAACAGCGGCGAGATGGCGGCGGGTTACTTCGGTTCGCAACGCCTGGGCGGTTATGGCGTCGCGGGCGAAGAGGTGGCGTTCGCGCGGCGGTTGTGCGCGGCGAACCTGATCTACGGCTCGACCATCCTGATCGGGGCGCGCACCTATGAAATGGCCGAGTCGGTGGTGGAGGCGCGTCCGTTGGAACTGCTCCGCCGCCGGGTGGGCGATAGCTGGCTGGAAGTGTATGAACTACTGGGCGAGCCGCGCGATCTGACCCCGGAGGATCTCGTCCGGCGCGACTTGTTTTGGACCGGGGTGATTTTTTACCGGGAGCGGCGGCTCGTGGAAGCCATGCACAAGTTTCAACAGGCGCGCGCGACCGTCGTTGATCACGACGACGCGCCGCTGGAGTTTTACATCAACCGCATCAAGCAACTCCAGTTCGGCCACGCGGCGGCGGACTGGGAAACCGCGCGGCTGCTCAACTCGCTGTAGGTGGGATGCCGGTGGCGGGCGACGGCTGGTCCGGTCTCGTCTTGGAAGCCAAAATTGCCTCCAGCCGCGCAAGCTGTTCCTCCAAGTGGCGGACGCGCTCGTTGAGCTTCGGCAGACGCCGGTAGCAGGCCAGGTTCTCCTTGGCCCGGTCCAACGGCTCGCCCACGTTGCCAAAGTAAATCGCGCCCGCCGGCACGCTTTTGCTGATGCCGGTTTTTGCGCCGATGGTCGCCCCCTCGCCGATCTCGACGTGCCCCACAATTCCCGCCTGACCCGCCAACGTCACGCGCGCGCCCAGTTTCGTGCTGCCCGAAACCCCCGACTGGGAAACCAACAGGCAATGCGGTCCGACCACGACGTTGTGCGCGATCTGCACGAGGTTGTCGATCTTGGTGCCCTCGCCGATGTGGGTGCGTCCGAAGCGCGCGCGGTCGATGGTGGTGTTCGCGCCGATCTCCACGTCGTCGTCGATCTGCACGATGCCGGTCTGCGGAATCTTCACGTGCCGTCCGTTTTGCCACTCGAACCCGTAGCCGTCGCTGCCGATCACGGCGCCGCTGTGGATGATCACGCGACGCCCGATCCGGCTGTGTTCGCGGATGGTGACGCGCGGGTACAGGTCGGCACCCTTCCCCGATCACCGCGCCCGCGCCAATGAACGCGTGCGCGCCCACGAAGGTGTTGTCGCCGATCTCCGCGCCGTCCTCGATCACGGCGCAAGCCTGGACGCACACGCCCGCGCCCAGCCGCGCGCCGGGGGCGATCACCGCGCCGGGGGCGATCCCGGGCGCGCTCGCCGGAGTGGGCGGCGAGAAGTGGGCGACCAGTGTGGTGAACGCGAGCGACGGGCTGTCCACTTCGATCAGGGCCAGCGGCGGGAGCGAGGCGGCGACCCGCTCGGTAAGCAAGGCGGCGGCGGGGAATCCGGGCGGCACCAGCACCACGGATGCCCGGGTGCGCCGCAACGCGGGCAGGTATTTCGGGTTGCCGAAGAACGAGGCGTCGCCGCCGGTCGCCTCGGCGAGGGTGGCGACGCCGGTGATAATGGTGTCTTGGTCCGATTGAACCAGCGGCCTGCCGTTCAACAGGCGGAGCGCTTCGGAGAGCGGGAGGGAGTTCATGC
This sequence comes from uncultured bacterium, assembly GCA_963795895.1. Classification (GTDB taxonomy): domain Bacteria; phylum Verrucomicrobiota; class Verrucomicrobiia; order Chthoniobacterales; family SZAS-18; genus CAWCJJ01. The sequence continues at coordinate 22,672 of CAWCJJ010000015.1, read as the reverse complement.
TTGTTAATACACTGGAATCGAAATAATTTTCACCTCTCGAATTTACCCGCTGCGCCTTGCGCGGGTCGCCTCAATCCATCCATCCATGGCCCGTGAAAACCGTGTCCCCCGGCGCGCCGCCGACGCGCCTGCGGGCGTCACGCGCCATTCTCTCAAAGGGCCGGGCGGCGCGGTCGCCGGGATCAAGAAGCGGCGCGCCCGCGTGGTGGCGACGACCACTTACGACCAGGCGGGCGTTGGCAACGGCCGCCGCGGCGGACAACCCATCATGGTGCCGACGCGCTGGATAAAATTTGCCGCCGCCCTGCTGTTGCTGCCGGTGTGCTGGGTGGTGAGCAAAACGTTCTTCCAGGAGTTCCACAGCGTCGTGATCAAAGGCAGCTACTGGCGGCACGAGGCGTTTTACTTCTTTTCACTGGGCGCGCTGCTCTGGGGGATCGCATTCGCGGGTTTGCCGCGTCCGCTGGTGCTTTACGTGTTCGGCCACGAGCTGACGCACGCGTTGTGGGTTTGGGCGCAGGGCGGCGAGGTCAGCGAGTTTCGGGTCGGGCGCGACGGTGGTTACATCATCGCCGACCGGCGGGATTTTCTGGTGTCGCTGGCGCCGTATTTTTTCCCGCTCTACACGATCCTGGTCGTCCTGGTTTTCGGAGTCGCCGGGTATTGGTGTCCGGTCGTCTGGGAGTACCGGCGGTGGTTGTTCGCGGCGGTGGGCGCGACCTGGGCGTTTCACCTGACGTTTACCTGCTGGATGATCACCAAACAGCAGACCGACCTGTTGCTGCACGGCACGTTTTTCTCGTTGGTGGTCATCTACCTCGCGAACCTGTGCGTGGTGGCGGTTCTGCTCGTGACGGCTTGCCCGGGGATGAGTTGGGCGAGTTTCGGGGGGCATTTGCGCCGGAACGCGGAGGATTTCTCGGACGTGGTGTGCGAGGGAGCGGGTTTGCGCTGAGCCCGCTGGCAACCGATGGATGCGTGACCGGCGTTAATGGGTGGACGTTCGGGCACGCCGCCAGCGAAGCCAATCGTTTGATTCCATGAAAATTTCGCCGTTCCCGCCGCTGAGTTCCTCGCTCATCCTGATCCTCGGATGGTCACTCCTCGCCGGTTGCGCGCGCCGCCCCGAGCCCATCCCAACGGTTGCAACCAACGGGGGCGGCGACGCGGCGGCAACGGCGGGCCAGGCGCTGCTCGCGCGATGCGTGGCGGCGCACGGTGGCCGCGACGCTTACGAACGGTTGCGCGATGTCAACGTGCGTTACGAGGGCCGCTGGGCCGCGGTGGGTCCCCGTCTCCAGCCGAAGCTCTCCGATACCGGTTACCGGGGTGGCAGCGAGGAGCGTTACCTCCTTCTGCCGACCGGCTTCGCCGTTGGACAGTACCACCGTGGTCCGAAGGGCGAGAAATGGGTTTTCCACGCGCCGGGCACCCGCGTCGTGGTGGGGTATCAGCCGCGCGACGCCGACGGTGCTGCCGCAAACGCGCGTTTGTCCGATCCCGACACCTTTGCGGCTGCGGCGCTGGTCATCGACGCCTATTCCAGCTTCCTTTTCGGACCGTACTTCTTCGACAAACGCCACGCGGAGGTGCGAAAGCTCGCCGGGACGGAGGAAGTCAATGGGCGCTCCTGCGACGAGGTGCTGGCAATTCTGCGGCCGGGGTTGGGTCAGTCAACGGAGGATCGCGTGGTGCTTTCCATTGATCAAACGGATCATCTGTTGCGACGGGTGCGGTTCACGCTCAATGGCTTGGAAAGCACGCGCGGGGCGGAGGTGCGGGTGGATTTGCTGGATCAGCGCCGTCTGGCCGGTGTTTGGTGGCCGACGCGGTTCTACGAACACATTGAGCGTCCTGTGAACTTGCCGGCGCACCGCTGGCGCATGGCCGGTTTTGACAGCGGACGCGGCTACGGGTTGGGTGATCTTGCCGGGACCGACAACACCGGCTTCAAAGGCCGCGCGGCGGCTCCGGCGCGCGACCATGGCGGATGTTTCGCCAACGCGGTGAGACGAGGGTAAAATCAGGTTTTTGCTAACGGCGTGAGTGCGAGCCCTGTCCATTTGATGGGTTAGTCATATTATCCAACCCTCTTTCCATCTACGTTGTGCTTAATTCCTTTCTACCTCGCTTCACCCGTGTTCTGTGTGTTTGGGCTTTGGCCGTAAGCCTGACGGGCAAAACTCTGGCGGCTGATGATCTCCCGAAGTTCAGCGATCCCGAGGTGACGGCTTACGTGAAGGCGTATTCGGATTTCACCGATCAGTATATCGCCGCTTCCAAAGCCGCCAAAGCGGGCGACAACAGCAAGATGGCCAGCCTGGAGGCCAAGACGCAGGAGATGGCGAAGTCTTCGGACACCCTTGCGGTTAAGCTCAAGCCGGAAGAGACCGAGAAGTTCACCGAGTTCCTCTCGAAGTGCGCCGAAAAGATGGTCAATGCCTCCATGTAGACATTCCGCCCGCCGCGGAGCGGCTTTGGAGTGCGGCGACACGTCGCCGCTTTCGCACGGCTCCGCCGGGTCCAACCGCGACAAGTCGCGTCCTGACCTTCCGGCGAAGCCGGCTCGATCGATAGTCGGCTGCGCCGAGATGGTTTAAATGCGACGTGTCGCTGGAAGCAAAGCGGCGACGTGTCGCGGCGCACTCCAAAGCCGCTGCGCGGCGGGCGGAGGGGAACCGCTGCGCAGTGGCAGAGCCAGAACCCGGTGCAATGGCTGTACTCGGTTGAGCCCGCCCCACAACCGAGAACTCACCGCTTCAAGCAAACAACTCACTAATGGCAATCTCCAGACCCGGCAACAACGGCGTGCTCAGCATCTCACCGCGCAGTACTACCCGCTCCCTCGTCTCACGACAAGAAGAAAGCGTGACGCGTCGCCGCAGTCCAAATTAAAGGAAGTCAGAACCGGACACATCGCGGGGAAGCGCGCGAGGCGCGCTCCCCGGATGACGCCTCTAATTGATACCCTTTAGAAATGCCGTCCGAACGTGATCGCGGGATCGCGGCGCACCAGTTGCGAGCCGATGTCCACGGCACCCGTTTGATCCAGCGTTTCGCGGTTGTAAGTGGTCAGCGGCGACGACGTCTCCGTGACACCGTTGTAGCTGCGGATTACCAAGGGCAGGTGGGATCCCGTCACCGGCTGATTGGTGATGAAGATGTATTCCACGTTCCGAAGCATCTTCTTTGGCATCTGGCTGACGTACACCGTCTTGTGCCGAACACTTTTGTCCCGGGTGGATTCCGGACTGTCCGCCCGTGAAAGCACGGGGCTGAACGTGGAGGCGGCGATGAGGATGGCGATAGGAAGTAGTGTTTTTTTCATGTTGTAATGGGGGTTGATCTATGTTGTGGCACATTTCCTCCGAAATTGAAAGCAAAAAAAGACCGGGCTTTCGCCCGGTCTTTCATTTTACACTGCCAACCGCCTTTCGGGGTCTCTTAGAACTTCTTGGAGATCACGAAGTAGAACTGGCGCTGGTACGGATCGTAGATCGACGCGTCCGTGTTGGTCGAGTCGGGCGAGTCCGCAAAGCGCGGGGGCAGGGCGTTGGTCACGTTGTTGATACCGAAGGACACCTTCAAGCCATCCAACAGCTTGAGCGCCATGTCGCTGGCCATGGACTTGTTGATGTCGTTGCTGACCATCGACTTCCCGCCACCCTTGGCGTCTTTCGCGTCCTTGGGAGCCGGCACGGGCGCATTGGGCGCCTTGTACTTGAACTCATAGGCGAACAACAGGTCGATGGTGTAGTAGTCGCGGATTTTGTTCAGGTGGTTGGACCCTGTGTTCGCCAGCAGACTGGTGGCTTTGTCAGGGTTGGTGCCTCCAAACCCGGGTGTCGGGTCGATGAACAACTGGGCGTCGCGCCCGCCGGGGATGTAGTTGCCCAACGCGGAGGCGGTGAACCCATTCCAGCGGTACTCGACGCTGGGCGTCAGATGGTACGGCTCCACGTAACCGGTCTGGCCCGTGTAGTAACCGATGATGTCGTAGAACTTGCCCGACGTCGCCGTCGAGGTCTTGTACTGGAGGAAGTACGTCCCGTCGATTCCGATGTTCAATCCGCCGAACACGCCGAAGTCGTGGTTGTAGTGGACACCGAAATCAACGCCGCCGACACGCTGGCCACCAAAATTAGTGGTGTTGTTGATGATGTACACGTTATCCAGATTTCCGACCAACTGGCCCGGACCGGTCACCGGGGTAGCGCCCGCGCGGCCCGGGAAGTTGTTCAACGCCACTTGGTTGAAGAACGGGGAGGCTGTGCCACTGCTGTTGACGCTGCTCAGGATCGCGTTCGAGTTGATGTTGCCGATCAGGTCCTTCTGCTCCACGTGGAAGAAGTCGAGGTTGATGTTCAACCCCTCAACTTGGTGGGGCGAGATCACGATGCCCGCCGTGTAGGTGTCGGCCGTCGAAGGCTTCAGGTTCGGGTTGGAACCTCCGAAGCTCTGCGCCTGCTCGGGACCGGCGCCCAGGTCGATCGCGTTGGTGAAACCCTGGCTGTTCGGCCCGGACGTCTGGTAGAGCGTCGGCGCGATGAAGCTCTGCGAGTAGGTGGCGCGCAACGCAACGTCCTTGATCGGGCGGAACGTGAGGCCCACCTTGGGCACCAGGTTGTCACCCACGTCGGAGAACGTCTCGTACCGGCCCGCCGCGTCCACGTCGAACGAGTAAACACCGGGGATTTTCATCTCCGGGCTGACCACGGGGATGCGGACTTCCGCAAAGCCGGAGGTCACGTCGTGGCCGACGTTGATGTCGGCGATGGGCGTGCTGCCGATGAAGATCTCCGGGCTGTCCTGGAGACGGAACTTCTCGTGGCGATACTCGCCGCCGGCCGCGAAACCCACCGGACCCGCCGGGAGGTTGAAGGGGAAGGCGGTGATCTTGCCGTCCAACCCGTACTGGCGGGTCAGGAGGTAGCGGATGTTGTCCCCGAAGACGCCTTTGGTGGCGGCCGCCGGGTTGTTGCGCGAGAAGAAGTCAAGCGCGGGCTGCACCGTCGCGCCGCCGTCAAGCGACGAGAACGGACCGGCGGGCGTAACCACGTGGCCGCCGGTGATGACGGCGGGAGCCGTGGTGCCGTCGGCGTTGTAGCCGCCCGCGATGGCGTTGTTCAGGTTGGTCGCAATGACCAGGCCTTCATTCTTAAACGTGAGTTCGTCCTGACTGCTGTTGAGGGCGATCTCGTAGTTGTAGTTCTTGATGATCTCACCCTTAAAGCCCGCCACCACGCGGAAGAAATCCGTGTCGTTGCGGAAGGTCCGGGGATTCGCCGTGAAGCGGTTCGCCACGGCCACGCCGCTGGTGGCCACGCCGTTGACGTCGCCGTCAAACGGGTTGAACGGAGCGCCCTGCGGGATCACCACACCGGTGGCGGTCGAAACGGGCTGCGCGTTGAGGTAGCTCTGGCTATAGTTCTTCGTGTAGAGGACATCGCCGAACGCCACCAAGTGGTTGTCGATGAGCTTGCGGTCAAACGAACCGTAGAAGTTCAGGCGGTTTTGGTCGAGCGTGATGCTCGTGGCCTTGGACAGGTCAAAACTGTTGAGGACCTGCGTCGTCGTGGCCGGAATGAACGTGCCGGCCGGGAAACCCGCGGCACCCGCGCCCGTACCTGCGGCACCGCCGGGAAGCGGGATGGAGCCGGTGGGAACACCGAGATTCGGCGTGATGATGCCGGGGGCAAGCAGGTAGCGTTGCGAGCTGCTGGCGCTGGTGATACCCGGAACGGTCTGGAACGTCACGCTGCCCGCGAAGTTCGTGGTGCCGAAGGCCGGACCCGCGAAACGGCGCTGGCGGTTGAAGATCGGGTCCTGCTCGTTGTACTCCACGCCGAGGACGATGTTCGTCTTGTCGTCGCTGATTCCGGCGATACCGCTGTAGCGCTTGTCTTGGATGTCGCTTTTCTGGGTAAACCCATAGCGCGTGGAAAACTCGAACCCGGTGAACTGCTGGTCCAAGATGACGTTGACGACACCGCCGATGGCTTCCGAGCCGTAGATGGCCGACGCGCCGTCCTTGAGGACCTCGATGCGCTTGACCAGCGCGGAGGGGAACAGGTTGACGTCGGTGAACGTGTTGCCGCCCGCCGCCGCCGCCGAGGCGTCCGTCAAACGACGGCCGTTGAGCAGGACCAAGGTGGGCAGACCGTGAATGTTGATCGACGAGCCGCCGTAGGTGCCCGCGCTGCTGATGCTGGCGTTAGACTGGCCAAGGTTGCCGCCGCCGGAACTGATGGCGGGGTTGGCGCGGGTCAGTACTCCGAGCACGTCTTCCTGGCCGGTGCGGTCGCGCGTGGCCTGGTCGATGGTGTCAACCGCCGCCTCGCCGACTTCTTCGGAGGTGGGGATATTGGAGCCGGTCACGATCACACGGTCCGCTTCGGCCGTTTCCGGCGCCTGCGACGTGGTCGGGTTGGATACTACCTGGGCGGAGGCGTTCCCCATGGCGAGCAGCGAACTGCCGACACCGAGGGTTAATGCCAACCGGGAAAAGGGAAATTTCTTCCCAATCAAGGATCGAATCATTATGTTTAGTAGCTGGTTTTGGTTAAGGGAGACTGAACCCTTTCGAGGAATTTGGCACCGGCCAAACTACTAGGTGGCCAGCGGCTGTTTTCCTCGAAATCGCCCAATCGTTTGCGGGCCGCAGCCCACGCTGGTGCCGTGTTTAATCTATTTTACGTCCCAGTGTCAAAAATATTTTACCAAAATCTTTGAACGGGGCCGGAAAGGGTTTGTCCACCGTGCTTTTCGGAGGGGCGCCCACTCGCCAAAATAAGCGGGACCCCGTGATTCCAAAGACCGACCTGGAGCCCGCCCTCATGGGCGGCAACTTAAGGGTCAACGCTCCCTATTGCCCTCTCCAACCCGGAACGGGTTGCGCCCCAAAGCCCGGGATTGCGAGCCGCGAGCTACCCCGGGTATCATCCATTCCAAGTGTCTTCAACCCCAACGGGGTTGCGTCCTCCGGCGACAGGGGGGCCGCCAAGCAGAGGGCGCAACCCCGTTGGGGTTGGGAGAACATTAACACCCATAACCCAGGGTAGCCCCCAAGCGGGCAACCCTGGGCTTTGGGGCGCAAACCCCTTGGAGTTGAAGAGGGCAACCCCTTCCGGGTTGGGAGAGGAGACTCTCAAGTTGACGCCTATGAGGCTCGCCCTCGGGTTGGTCGGGACGCGAAATAGTCGGCCAAGACGGTCGGCTCTGAACCACTCTCATCCATCATCCCGGGCGGCGTGGAGAGGGGATGCGGGAAGTGCTTCCCTGCAAACCGTTTTGCCTGTAGGTAGGAGTGGCAGCGATTCTTGCGCATGAACGACCCCGCCGACCCCGAGGATGACGCCGCCACCGAAGCCTTCTCGGCTTCAGGCGAGCCGTTGACCCGTGGACCGGCGCGCCCCACCAATCCTCCAACCGGAGCGTCCGCCGCCCCGCGCTCGGAGCCATTCGCGTTGCGTCATGAGCATTACACGGTGCTCACGCGCGAGGACGGGTCGGCCTGGGAACTGGGCCGGGGAGCAATGGGCGTCACCTACAAGGCGGTGGATGAGCGTCTGCATTGCCATGTCGCGCTGAAGGTGATCAAAGCCGATTTGCTCGCGGGCGATCCCGTTGCCCGCGAACGTTTCCTGCGCGAAGCCCGCGCGGCCGCCCGACTCCGCCACCCGAACATCGCCAGTGTTTTCCACCTCGGCGAGACCGCCGCCGGGCAGGCGTTCTACGCCATGGAGTTCATCGCGGGCGAAACGCTCCAGGCGCGCATCCGCCGCCGCGGCCCCCTGCCGGTTCCCTTCGCGCTGGAAATCACCACCGAGGTCGTCCGGGCGCTGGTCGCGGCCCGGCAGCAAGGCTTGGTGCATCGGGATTTAAAGCCCGCCAATTTGATGCTGGTGGCCAATTCCGAAGGCTCCGCCGACGACCCCGGCAGCGGCAGCGAGGCCGGCGAGGCGCGGGTCAAGGTCATCGACTTCGGACTCGCGAAAGCCGCGTCCGACACCGGTCCGTTGACGGGCGCGGGCGACTTCCTGGGCACCCCCCAATACGCCAGTCCCGAGCAATTCACGGACAACGACCACGAGACGGACACCCGGTCCGACATCTACTCCCTCGGGGTCACGCTCTGGTACGCGCTGACCGGCAACCTGCCGTTTCCCGGCAAGTCGCTCGCGGAAGTGCGCGCCCGCCAGCTTTCCGAAGCCCTGCCCCTGGGGCAACTGGACGCCGCCCGCGTCCCCGCGCCGGTCGCCACGCTGCTGGCGTCCATGCTCGCGCCCGATCCCGCCGACCGTCCGCAGACGCCCCACTTGCTGCTCGAGGCTTTGCGGCGCTGCCGGGCGCGGATCGAGCCGCATCCGAACCCCGGGACCACGGCCGCGGCCGCGGTGCGCAAGCGGCGTTCCCGCGCGCGGCCCGGCGCGGCGGTCTTCGTCGCGGCCGGCCTGGCGCTCCTCGTTTTCATGGGGGCGGGCGCGTGGCTGCTGCGGTCCCGGTTCGCCGCGCCCGCCCCGGACGCGCCGGGGAAATCCGTGGCGGTGCTGCCCTTCGCGAATTTGAGCGACGACAAGGAGAACGCGTTCTTCGCGGACGGCGTGCAGGACGAGATCCTGACCGATCTGGCGAAGGTCGCGGATCTGAAGGTCATTTCAGCCGCACCAGCGTCATGCAGTACAAGAGCGGCGGCGCGCCGCGCAACCTGCGTGAAATCGCCGCGCAACTCGGGGTCGCCAACGTTCTCGAGGGCAGCGTGCAGCGTTCCGGCCACCAGGTGCGCGTGGCCGCCCAGTTGATCAACGCGCGCACGGACACCCACCTGTGGGCCGAGCACTACGACCGCGATCTTTCCGACATCTTCGCCATCCAAAGCGAGATCGCCCAGGCCATCGCCGACCAGCTCCGCGCGCGGCTTTCGCCGCGGGAAAAAGCCGCCATCAACGCGCCGCCCACGCTGGACCTCCCGGCCTACGACCTTTACCTCCGCGCGCGGAGTCTCTACGCGGAAAGCTCCGTGACCCTGGTCCATGAAAAGCTGCCGCAGGCCGCGCGCCTGCTCGAGGCCGCCCTCGCGCGGGACCCGAAGTTTTTGCCCGCCTGGTGCCTGCTCGCGCGGGTTCACGGGGACCGTTATTTCGGCGGCGACGACCCCACGCCCGACCGCCTGGCGCAGGCGACCGCCGCCGTGCAAAGCGCCGTCCGCCTCCAGCCCGACGCGGGCGAAACCCACCTCGCGCTGGCGGACTACTACTACCATGGGTTCCGCGACTACGCCCGCGCCCGCGCCGAACTGGATCGAGGCGCGCCGGTCCTTGCCGAACAACGCGGAGGTTTACGAGTACACCGGCTACATCGACCGGCGGCAGGGAAGATGGGCGGAGGCCACGGCGAACCTGCGGCGCGCGCTGGAGTTGGACCCGCGCAATTTCTTCACGCTCCAGCAAATGGCCCTGATCCACCACATCCTGCACCGTTACGACGAGGTGGGGCGGACCTACGAGCGCGCCCTGGCCATCGTTCCCAACGACCCCGGCATCCGCATCTACCGCGCCTACCTGGAGATCGACGCCCGCGCGGACGTGAAACCTTTCCAGGAAACGCGGGCCGCGCTGGTGGCCGAGGACCCGCGCGTGGCGGCGGACGTGGATGATCCGAACTACTCGCTCTGCGAGCGGACGCCGGAAGCCGCCGCCCGGGTGCTGGCGAGTTTCCCGCGCGAGGGATCGGCCAGCATGGGCGCGCTCTACCCCCACGCGTACTGGGAGGGTTTCATCGCGCGCTGGGAAGGCGACGCGCGCCCGCGCGACGGCCGCTTTCAACCGGGCGCGCGCCGAGGTGGCAAAAACCCTGGAAAGCCAGCCCGACGCGGCGGCCACGGTGAGCCTGCTCGGCATGATTGACGCCGGCTTGGGACGCAAGGAGGAGGCAATCGCGGAGGGCCGGCGCGCCTGTGAGCTGATGCCCCTGGACAAAGACGCCCTGGCCGGCGCGGTGATCGCGGCGAACCTGGCGCAGATCCTTGCCTGGAGCGGCGAGAAAACGGTGGCGGTGGAGCAACTCGCCTTGCTCGAGCGGCGACCGAACCTGTTGAGCTACGGTTTGCTGAAGCTAAATCCGCGCTGGGACGATCTGCGGGGTGACCCGCGTTTCGACGCGATCACGGCGTCGCTGGCGAAGGACCCGGGGTTTTAACGGCTTCCCGCCGTTGGCTTACAAGCAGGAGGCGATCATTCCGCCGTCGCGAGCTAGCGGGTGAAGGGAATCGAACCCTCGTGTCCAGCTTGGGAAGCTGGCGTTCTACCATTGAACTACACCCGCGAAATTCCGCTTGGAACCGGCAGTCTGCCATCAAAACGGCTCGGCGCAAGCCCGCGAATTAACGGAGAATCCGCTTACCGCCAGGTGCCGACGTCGCCCAGCGTGTCAAAGGTGGCCGCCGTCTTTGCCATCATACCCTTGGAACCAATCGACCAGCCAATCACAGACATGTGGAGCAAAGTGGCGTCAGACGTGGTGCTGGAGTCGTCGGCCCCGGGGCTGGCGTCTATGATCGGGTCAACCACCCTGTCCGTGTAACCGGTGTCCATCCGGAAGCAATACTGGCTGCCCCAGGGATCGACCAGGTCGCCAGCGGTCAGGGCGCCGCCGAAAGGACTGGTCGCGGAAGTCGCCGTCGCCGGGACGAAGCCGTCCTTGGGGGCCACGGGGTTTTTCGCGTCGTGGTACTCGAAGTAAACAATCCGCCGGGGGTTCAGGCCAACCGTGGGGCCGGTGGTGTTCGTGGCGCGCAAGACGCCGAAAATCTCCCCGTTATGTTTTGAAGTGTCGTAAGTGGTGTCCGCCGGCGTCCCGGGGGCGGCTACCACCGGGTAGGTGCCATAATCGCTTTGGTACTGTTTAATCGCGGCGACCACCTGCGTCAGGGTGGACTTGGCGGTTACTTTCCGGGCGTTCTCGACCACGCGTTGCCCCACCGGCAGGAGCAAGCCGGCCAGGATCGCGATGATGGAAATTACCACCAGCAACTCAATGAGGGTGAACGCGCGGCGCGAAACCGCGGGTGACGAAAAACGGCGTGGGGGAAAGCGCATGGAACTGGGGGGATGAAGGGGGTTTCGTTAACATAAACCGGAATTCACATTGCTGACAACGCTTTTCATGCGACGGGAGCGGACGAATTGGTCATCCATCCATTGGCGGACCGTGATTTGGAGGGAGGGAGCTTCTCAGCGACCATGAAAACAGCGCACGCGCTCCGGGAACGTGCATCGTTCGCAATCCGAATCGTCCCGCAGGCAGAAGTCCTCGTAAATTTGGAGCAATCCCTGCTGGTGCGCGGCCCGCTTGAGCCAGCGTTGTCGGTGCGCGGGCATGGCCCCGGCCACCACGGCTTCTTCCCCGCCGCCGTCGGCTTCCCCTTCGTCCGGCTGTTCGCCGAAAAGCCGGGTGGCGGCGGTCTCCACGCGGCGGTTGGTGAGAACCGCCTTGAGCTTCTCGTACTCCTCCCACAAACCCGGATGCGCGGCCACGCTCAACGGGAAGAACACGTTGGCCAGCATCTCGGTCGCGCGCGTCGCGCCGATCAACGCCACGGGGCGCGCCGACCGCGCGGAAGTCAGCGTGTAGTGGTGGTTCCAATAGGGATCGTGTAGCGTTTCAAGGAAGAGAAGCACGTCGCGCGTGAGGTTCGCGCCGCCCCGGTCGATCAGGCCGCGCACCTCGGACCAGCGGCGCGCGAGTTGCGCCAGGGCGGCCAGACGGCGTTGCGGATGGTTCGCGGGGCGCTGACCGCCGAGTTTCCACGAGACGGCGGGCAGAATGAGGCGTTCCATTTCGCCGCGGCGCGGCCACCAATGTTCCCAGCAGGCGCGCAGGTACGCGCGGGTTTCGGGTTCGGCCTCGGCGGGACCACCCGACTCGTGGCCGTGGAGGAACCCGCCCAGGCCGAGCAGCAACGCCGCGCCGCCTTCGCCCGCCGCGCGGAGCCGCTTCAAGGTGAGCCGTTGGGCCAGCAGGGAAAAGGGCAGTTTGTTTTCCTTGTAACCCAGGGTGGCCGCCAGCGATTGGAAGAGCGCCTCGTCGTAGCCTCGGACGGCGGCGAGCCGCTGCCAGCGGCGGTTCTTCGCCTCCAGCCGGTACTGCGCGGCGGCGGTGAGCACGGCGTTGATCCGCGCCGGGTCCATGGCGGCGAGCGGCCCCTGGCAACGTCCGGCCTTCGCGAGGGGCAACCCGGGCATGGGCGAAGGCCGCTGGTCGATTTGGCGGAGGTCGAGTTGCACCTGGGCCACCTGGCGGTGCCGCGACGTGCGGGTGAACGCCTGCTTGACGCCGCGTTGCAGATAAAGGTGCAGGACCACGTCGTCGAACGCGGGGTTCGCGCCGTGGCCGTGGCGTTCCCAGCCGTCGGCGTGCATGTCGAGTTCGACGGCACCGCGCAGGACGGGCGCGCCCGGCTGGTCGTCGAAACGGATGGCGGCGTCGGAGAAATCGGGGCCGGCCTCGCGGTTCCAGACGCCGAGCTGGACGATCTCGACGCGTTCGCCGGTGGTGGCGGTCAGAAAGCTGGACCCGAAATCGCCGGCGAACCAATGGGCTTGGAGGGCGAGTTCGTCCTTGATATCGGACACCTCGCTTTCGGGGGTCTCGCGCAGCATCCCGTCCGGCGAGGTGAGCAGGTCGGCATAACTATGTGAGCGGTCCATGGCCGAAGGTAAATGACGAATGACGAATGCAGAAACCAGAATCCAGAAGGTTCACAGAGGACACGGAGAGGGGACACAGAGAACACAAAGAAAGGCAAAAGGCTTTGTTCCAGAACCGACTCGCCAATTTCTTCCCCTCTGTACCCTCCCTTCCTCCTCTGTGTTCTCTGTGTCTGCCTCTCCGTGCCCTCTGTGATAAATTCTGGATCCGGTCAGTCGAATTTGCGGTGGAGCCAGGTGTAGGAGAAACGGTCGCCGGGGCAGTCGGTGGGGACGGGGTTGATCTCGCGGTGCGCTTTGACGATAGACAAACGGCGGTCCACGCGGCCAACGCGTTTGCGTAAATATCCGATTAGCTCCTCCAGGGCGGCGTACTGCGCGCGGGTGGGAATGTCGCGGTTGAAATCCCCCACCAGACAAATGCCGATGGCGATGTTGTTGAGGTAATCGCTGTGGACGTGGCCACCGTTGATCTGCCGCTTCCAACGGTCGCCGATCTCGACTTGGCCGTCGCCGGTGCTCGTGCCGTTGCCGATCACGAAGTGATAAGCCATGCCGTTGGGCATGTGGCGGGTGTGACGATGGTAATAATCAAAGATGCGCGCGTTTCCCTGCCGGGTGCCGCTGTTGTGGACCACCGTGTATTTCCAGCGTCCGCCGCGCACCCGGGCGCGGTCGATTTGGTCGAGGACCGCTCGCGTCAGGAACCGGTACTGGGGATCGCCCTCGCCGCCGAAGAGCCGCGCCCAAAAACCGCGCTTCCGGGGCGGGGGCGGCAGTTCTTCGTTGTCACCCTCCTCGCCGCCGGATTTCTGCACGACGACCGGTGCCTGCGGTTCGGAAGTGTCCGGCGTGGACGAGGCTCTTGGGTTCGGGGTTGCGGTGTTCCGGGGTGGGGTGGGCGCGGGCGTGGGAGCCGACGGGGTTGGCGACGGCTCGCCCGAGTCGGTGGCAGGCGCCGGGGTCGGGCGGGCGCCGGAGCGCGCGGGAGGCTTCGCGGGCAGCGCGCGCATTTCCTCGCGCGCCTTCAGGAACGCCTCGCGGCGGCGGCGCAACTCCGAGTCCAGCGGATCGGTTTCCTGCTGCGCGGACAACGCGCCGGGCAGCGTGAACAACAGCGTCCAGAGGAGCAGTCCGCCAAAACGCTTCCAGAAGGGACGGCAGGAACGAAAAGGACCGAAGGGGAAGAGGGAAAACGTGCGGCGCATGGGCAAGGCTCTCTATACTTCCACGGGCGCGGCTTGGGCAAGGGCTTCGCGGTCCGGCGACCCGCCGCCCAGGAGCGGGTGCTGACCCCGGTGGGCGCTGGGCCGGCTGGACCATTTCCGCACGATCACCGCGTTGAGCCGGCCACCCATCAACAGCAGGAGACATGTCACGTACGCCCACGTCAGCAGGACGATCAAACTCGCCAGGCCCAGGTACGTCTCGCTGTAGCGGGAGTGTTTCACGTAAAAGGAAAGCAGCGCCGTGCCCGCCAGCCAGCCCGACGAAAAGAAGACCGCGCCCGGCAGCGCCTGGTACACCGTCTGGAAAATCTCGGGGGTCAGCAGGTAAAGCGCGAGCGCCAGGACCATCAGCATGAGCCAGATGATCGGATATTTTAGGATGGTCACCAGCACCTGCAGGTTGAGGTGCAGATGAAACGTGGCCTCGATGGCGCCCGCGACCTTTTCGCCGAACACGATGGCGTTGAACGAGAAAAGGATCGTCACCCCAAACCAAAACAGCAGCAACACGGCGATGATGAGCCGGTTCCACCACGAGCGTTGCAACTCCTTGACCCCCAGGCAGTGGTTGAGGGTGCGCGACATCGTGTTGATGAGGTTGATGCCGAGGTAAAGCGCCAGCGGAATGCCCAGCAGGGCCACGCGGCTGCTCGGTCCCGTGATGACCAGGCTCACCACCTGTTGCTCAATGATGGTGTGCGAGATCTCCGGCATGAAGCCTTTGAGCAACTCGATGATGTTGTGCAACACCGTCGGGTCCGTTCCGAAGAGGGACAACGCCGCCGAAAGCAACAGCAAACCGGGCGCGGCCACGATGACGGTCAACTCGAAGGCCATCATCGCGGCGTAGCCGGTGGTGTTCTCGAAGTAGGCTTCAACCAGCCAGCGCACCATCAGCCGCCAGCCCCAAATGAAAGTTTTCATCGCGCGGGAATTTGCACTAGATAGACGCCGCCCATGTTTTTCGCGTTGGAATTTTCCGTGACCCCGCCGTTGTTCCGCCGATTCCGTCCGTCTGTCGCCTGATGAACCGCCGCGTCCCGCAGAAGATTCTCGTGTGTTCCGCCGGGTTCGGCGAAGGCCACAACACCGCCGCGCGCAACCTCTGCGCCGCGCTGGCGGCGCTCGCCCCGGACGAAGTCGCGCCGCAATTTACCGACATCCTGGCCGCGCGCCACCCCCGGACCAACCAGGTTTTCCGCCAGGGTTACACCACCATGATGAACCGGACCCCGCGCCTGTGGGCGGCGGTTTACAAGATGTTCGATTCCACCTCGTTCGTGCAAACGAACCTGACGGTGTTTGTCACACTCCGCAAGGCGTTCGCCGCGCTGCTGGAACGTGAGCGGCCGGTGGCCGTCATCTCGACCTACCCTCTTTACGGCTACCTGCTGGACGACATCGCGCAACGGGGCGGTCCCAGCACCTTTTTGCGGGTGATGGTGGTGACGGACTCTATTTCCATCAACACGATCTGGCACCGCTGCACGACGGATTTCTTCTTCGTGCCAAACGAGGACACCGCCGCCGTGCTGCGGCGCCAGGGCGTGGACGACGGCCAAATCCGCGTGCTGGGTTTTCCCGTGGACACGCGGTTCGCCGAACCCGGCGCGCTACCGGCGCGGCCGGACGTCAACGGACCCGACGGCCGACGGGTGTTGTACATGATCAATTCCGGGCGGCACGCGGCGCCCGAGGTCGTGCGGCGACTGCTGGCGCTGGAGGAAATCGAGTTGACGGTCGGGGTGGGCCGCGACCCGGAGATGCGGGCGACGGTGGAGCGGCTGGTCGGCGGGTTTGACCGGACCCGGCGTCCCGTGCGGGTGATGGGGTGGTCGGACGATGTGCCGGCGTTGCTGATGAGCCATCATCTGCTCATCAGCAAAGCGGGCGGGGCGACGACGCAGGAGGCCATCGCGGCGCGGTGCCCGATGATCATCAGCCAGATCGCGCCAGGTCAGGAGGAGGGTAACGCCCGGTTGATCGTCGATAATGACGCCGGACGCCTGGCGCTGACGCCGGAGGCCATCGCGGACGGGGTGCGGGAGGCGTTTGCCGACGGCGCGCGGCTTTACCGGGGATGGGAGGCGAGTTTGGGCCGTTTGAGCCGGCCGGACGCAGCGCGGGACAACGCCCGGTTTATTCTGGAGCAGTTGGGTATTCGGGTGCCGTCCACAGCCGGGGAGGCGTCGGCAAACGGATAAGAAGACTATGTCCGATCCCCGCAACGTTGCCCACGATAAGAAGGTCATGAACGACAAGATTCACCACGGCGAGGACCCGGGTGCCGGAGCCGCGCACGCGCCGCAGCCGGGTAAGAAGACGGCGGCGGCCGAGAAGAAGCACGAGCCCGCGAACCATCATCACGCGGACCAGAATTACCAGGACGCGAAGGCCGAGCACACGGAGATGGAAGACATTGAAAATATTCAGAAGTAGGGTGGAGGGGAATCGTGATCCCCAGCCGCGGAGTGGCGTCACCTGAGTGGCACAAAACGCCCCTCGCGCGTGCCAATGCGGGAGTAGTTCGGCGGCTTTTCCGTCCCTTTGGTCCCCTGCGTCCCTAAGGTCCCTTTCGGGAAGGCCACCACCGGCTGAGCGCGTTCCCGGAAAGGTACGCAAAGGACCAAAGAGACCCAAGGGACGAGAGACCCTGACCGGCCACGGAATAGGTGAAGAAAGGGGGGGCAGCCGCGTATTGGTGCCACTCCGTTAGCGGGACACCCTGGCCGAATTTTCCTTGCCGCTCACCGTCTTTTGTGACGCCACTACGTGGCTACGATCCTTTAGTGGTAGCTTCCGGTGGCCTCGCGACTCGACCACGGCTACTCACCTGCGGTGGACGCCACTCCGTGGCTGGGAAGGCTGTACAGGTTGGTTACCATTATGTGGATGGTTACAGAGTCGCTGTCAGCCCCGCGCAAAAGGATGTATGGTCGCCCCGTCAGCCACCATTTCCATGAAGGCGCTCCTGATCGTTTCATTCATTCTCTTACCTCTGATCGTTGGTGGCGGAACCTTCCTCCCTGCCTCCACAAACCAAGCTCGTTGACGATGTGCTGGTGCCGGTGCCCGACGAGATTTTCGCCTCGCTCGACAAATTTCAGAAGTCCAACTGGAAAAACGTGCGGCGCTTGGAACTCACCCACTGCCGCCCGGGCGAAGAACAAGCCCAAACGGCGTTGCGCCTCGGGGCGACCATCGCGGAGGGCTTTGTCGCCGTGGAAGCGGAGGACGTCTCCGAAGTGAAGGATATCGGAAAAGCCGTGCTCACGCTCGCGCGCGCCCTCGGGGTGGAGCGTTCCGTGCTCGCGCGCAGCAACAGCATCAATGGCCACGCGGAATCGGGTCAGTGGGGCGCGGTTCGCAAAGAGTGGTCGGTGGTGAACTCCGATGTGAAGAAGGCGATGACCAAACTCGAGAGTGAACATCTCGAGTTGGTCAGCTTCGGCGGGTGGCTGCGCGGCACCGAGGTGCTAACCGCGTTGGTCTCGCAGCATTACTCGCGGGAAGACGCCGCGTTGTTGCGCCAACCGGCGGTACTCGATTATTTTGGCGAACGGTTGGGCAAGATGAGCGCGAAAATCAAGAGGAACGTCGTCGTGGCCGGCAGTGCGGAAACAATTTCCAAACTACGCCCGCTCGTGGGGCAAACCGGCGCGGAAACCATCCCGGAATCCGCGGTGGACGAGATTCGCGTGATCGTGGCCGAGGTGGTTAACGCTATTGAGAGGAAAAAGCGGTAGGGAAGTAGTCTAGCAAGGATTACGACTCACCGTGTAAGAACCCACTCTTCCAACCCCAGCAGGGGTGTAAGAGCCATAGCCCATAGCGCAAGGGATGGGTGGGTTGTTTTGGTGCGTTCCCAGCCCCGGCGGGGGCGAAGAGGACCATGATGACCGAATCCCAAATGGCTGCCGGTTCTCTTACGCCCCGCCGGGGCTGGATACCTCTATGGCATGTATTCCCATAGCTTGCGCTATGGGCTTTCGCTCTTACGCCCCTGCCGGGGCTGGGATGCTGGTCAATCGTCTTGTCATGGAGTGGCACTACCACCGTTGTTAAAACCCCTCGATCAACAGCTTGAGCAGCGGCGCGGCCTGCGGCGGCAACTCAAAGGGTTTGCTCACCAACAACTCGCCCAGCAGCACTTGCAGCCATTCGCGCGAGGCCGTCGCGCGCGCCACGCGCAACGCCGGTTTGCCACCGGAGCACGCGCCTGGATCAACTCGTAATCGTAAAGCGTGATCTTGATCTGCGTCGCCTCGCCCTTGAGCAACACTTCCAGGTGATCGTCTTTGTCTCGGGTTGAAAGGAGAAGTTTAGCATTTGACCGTATTTTTCCAGGTAAGAACCGAGCAGCTCGCCGCCCGGCGATGGACATCGCGTGCCCCTTGGCTTGATTGAGGAACCCCCAGCATGAAGAGTGGAGGGGAATACGCTAGCTCGGACGCTCAGTTTCGCTGCCGGTTGATCGTCGCTGCCGCGAAGGCCGCGCCGAAGCCGTTGTCGATGTTCACGACCGATACCCCGCGGAGCAACTGTTCAGCATTCCCAACAGGGCCGCAATGCCCGCCGAAACTCGCGCCGTAACCCACGGAGGTCGGCACGGCGATCACGGCGCTCACCAGACCGGCCACCACGCTCGGCAGGGCGCCTTCCATGCCCGCGACCACCACCAGGACAGCGCACGCCTCCAGTTCGATCGCGCATAGGCCAGCAACCGGTGCAAACCCGCGACGCCGACATCGTGAAACGCCGTTCGGGATTACCGAAGACTTCGAGCGTTAGGGCGGCTTCCTCCGCGACCGGCAGGTCGCTCGTCCCCGCGCAAACCACGCCGATTACGCCCGTCTGACGCGGCATCGGCGCGCGCTCGACCGTGATACACCGCGCCGGCGCGTGGAACACCGCGTCGGGCACCCGCGCGGCGACCGCCTCGAAATGCCCGGCGGTCGCGCGCGTCGCCAGCAGCCGGGCTCGTGTTCGAGCACGTCACGGCGATGGCGGCGGTTTGGGCGGCGTTTTGCCCGGCAGATAAATCACCTCGGGGAAACAGTTGTGGCGGCGGCGATCTGTGTCCACCCGCGCGAACCCGAGATCGACGGACAAAGGGTTGGTATTTTCGGGAGGATTCAAAACGAGGAGCAGCGGCGCCCGGCACGCTTTCCGAGCCGGGTCCGGGCTACGGCCGGCGCTCCGCCAGCCAGCGCATCGGCACCATCGCCGCTTTCCTGGAAACCGTGCCGGTGGAAGAATTGCTTGGCCGCTTGTCGAGGCGGTCCGTGAGCAGCGTGATGCGCAGGAAATCCTTTTGCCGGGCGAAATTCCAGCGCGTATCGAGCAACTGCGTGCCGTACCCCATGCCGCGGTGATCCTGCGAGACGATCAAATCCTCCAGGATGATGACGACCCGCCTTCGGCGGTGCTGATCGTGAAAGCATGTTGACCATGCCGATGATCTTGTCCGTCGCGCCGCGCAGCACGAAGATGCGCCCCCGGTTGGGCTGCTCGATATCAGCCGCAAGCCGCGCAACTGCTTGACCTGGTCGGGCCGGAAATCATCTCGTGGTGAACAGTTCGTACAGCAGGTCGGCCAAGCTGGCAGGTCTTCCGTGGTGGCCGGCTCGATGCGAGTTTCGCTCATCCCGCTTACTCCAATGACACGAATCGCCGCCAACGCAAAGGCGGACCGGACTTTATCCGTCGACCCGTGCGAATCGCCGGGCCGGGCCGGGCCGGGTTTGCGCACGGGGCGGATGCGCGGCATACTCCCCCGCCATGAAGAAATTTCGCGCCTTTGTTTTGCTCACGTTGCTGGCCGCCCTTGGCGCGGGCGCCGGTCGCGCGGGCAACGCGGGCGATGACGAAGCCCGCGAGGCTCTCCGGAAAGTCCAGGCCGCGCAGGACGACGCCCCCGCCTGCCGCATGACCATGCGTTCCACCAACCTCCTTTCGGGCAAGCTCGCGGTCATGACCACCGAGTTCGCCAAGCCCGATTCCATCCACTCGCGCCTGGAAAGCAACGGCAAGGTCACCATGGAAATGTTTACCGACGGCAAACGCACCTTCATGCGCCAGGGTGCCGAGTCCGAATTGCAGGAAGCCCCGGCGCACGTCAGCGGGCTGCTCGTGAACTCGCGCAAGGAACATTCCCTCGCCACGCTGATGAACACCGCGCGCGATGTGCGGCTGACCGGCCACGAGTCCGTGGACGGCCAGGCGGCGTCGGTTTACGAGTTCACCGCCGACGTTCGCCAGGGCATGGTGACCCACTCCAAAGTGTGGGCGTCCGAAGCCGATGGCCGTCCCTTGAAGGCGGAGGCCGATGTCCAGGGTAGCTCGACGAACCCGGCGGAATCCCGGCCAGAAAACGAACATTCACACGGTGACAACTTTCGATGTACGATCCGTCCATCAAGATCGTACTGCCGGGTGGTTAGCCGCCGGATTGGTGGGTTGGTTGGCCGAGTTAAAGTTAAAGAGTACCTTGTCTGCGATGGCCTTTCTAACCCTTGCCCCCCGTCACCGAAAGCGAGCGTCCGCAAAGCGCGAACGAGGAACTGGCGAACACTCTCAGCCACGGGCTGGGGTTCGCGCTGGCGGCGTTCGTGGGCTTGCCGTTGCTGATCGTCGCCGCCTTGCGCCACCACAACGGGTGGGAGCTGGCGAGTGGGACGATCTTCGGCCTGTCGATGGCGTTACTCTACGGCGCCTCGACGTTGTACCATCTGTTGCCGCCCGGGCGTCCCAAGGACGCGTGCCGGCTGCTGGACCACGCCGCGATCTACCTCTTAATCGCGGGGACGTACACCCCGTTCGCGCTGGGGCCGTTGCGCGGACCGTGGGGCTGGGGTCTGCTCGCGGCGGTTTGGCTGCTGGCGGGCGCGGGCATCCTGTTAAAAATCCGCGTGGGTTTTCACCGTCCGTGGGTTTCCACGGTGTTGTATTTGCTGATGGGCTGGCTGGTGCTGCTGGTGGTGCGCCCGCTGATCGCGCAACTGGGCTGGGTTGGTCTCGGGTGGCTGCTCGCGGGGGGTTGCAGCTATAGTTTGGGGGTGATTTTCTTCCTCGCCCGGCGCCGCCATTACGCGCACGTGCTGTGGCACGCGTTTGTGTTGCTGGGGAGCTTCTTGCCATTTCGTGGCGGTGTTCGGGTATGCTTGGAGGCGGTAGCAAGCACCATTTGGCGGCGCTCTTCATCGTGGGGGGAAGTCGGAAATTCGCCGGTGGCGCAAGCCACCAGAAGGGGTATATGGGACCTAGACCCCGGAGGGGCTGAGCCAAGGCAGGTCGCCAAGTGGGTGGATCGTGCTCTACGCTAGGAACGTTTCCGTCTCAGCCCCTCCGGCACTTAGATTCATTATTTATCCATTCCGGTGGCTTGCGCCACCGGCTAATTTCCGACGTCCCTCCGGACTGGGAGCCACCCTCGCACGGGTACAGCGGTTACCTGCGGGCTTGTTCACGGTGTGTGACACCAGGTCCTCATCGCCATCCGCCCGCACTTCGCGCACGACGCCGACTCCCGGCGCGTAATATTAAAACTCGATCGAGCCATTGCCCAGTGTTTCCCCGACCCTCCGGCAATTCGTGAAAATGTCCCGCCGGCACGGCCGCGGCTTACCGACCGCGACGACCTCGTCGCCTTCGGAAACCTCCTCGGACACATCCTCCGACCTGAGCTCATCGCCCACCTTGGGATGCGCCAGTAGTATCGCGCCGGGCACCGGTGTTCCCGCCGACCGAGCCCGGCATGCGTTCGCCGGTTTCTGGCGCATCAGCATCGCATTTTCATGGTGTTCGTCCACGTCTTCGCCGAGGTCATCGACCGTGCCGAAGTCATCGTCGGCGAAGTCATGCCGTCGCCGCCTCTTCCGGCGCGTCGTACCCGATGAACGCGAGGTTTTCCACCGACTGTCCGCTGATGGTGGACGCCTTGTGCTTGTCGGACAGGGGCGTTGCGTTCAACACACGTCTTTTTCCGCCTTCGGTGCCCGTCGAGCACATCCTGTTTGAAGCAGGCCAGGGGCAGGTAGAGATCGTAGATGTCGCGCGGATGGCTGGACGGTTTCACGCCGACAAGGACCTGTTACGCCCCCCCAGCTCTTTCCACGCTCGGCCACCACGTCGTCGTTGGCGTCGTTACTCGTCTCCAGGAGGCGGCCGTCTTCGGTGATGACGAGTTCGACCACGCGGCCATCCTTTCCTTAGACGCCCGCCTGGTCAACCCTCTTTCCATGCGTCGGTCCCGTTTCCCCTGTCCCCCGGTTTTCCAGCAGCACCACCATAGGCGAGGCGGTCAGCTCTCACAGCCGCCGGCGCCTGCCCCCATTTTAAGGCTTGGCCGGCGGAACGGTTTCGCGCCATTGCACAGCCGAAGGTCTGGAGCGCCGGCGAGCTTTCTGGTTCTGACGACTGACCAGGAAATCGTTTTCAGGTTTCTTGATTTTATTCGTTTGTCGTTGTCATTTTGTTTCGATTTCTTCGTCTTCCTAGTCGCACGATCGGCGCGGATTGCCGACGCCGCTCGTTCAAAGTGCACCCGCACACAGGCCACCGCCGCGCGCATGATGAGAAGATGACTGCGGACGGTTCATCTTCGTTCCGCTGACGATTTCTCGCACCCATCGGGGTGGGGAAGGTTGGCCGCGCACGGCAAGGGGGGTAGGTTCAACGTCGGCCCCCACCAACGGAGGTGACGCCACTCCGTGGCTGGCTCCTCCTACCTTCCTA
>CAWCJJ010000014.1:0-119046 GCA_963795895.1 uncultured bacterium | reverse complement strand
GATTACTTCCTCACCGGCACGCGCGCAGGGCGTTCTGTGCTACTCACTTCCTTGGGATGGTCCAGCCCAGGGATATTCTCAGCGTGGATGCGTTGGGCATCTCGGCGCGGAGACTCATTCCGAGCAGAGTCGCCGCCTCCTGGCAGATCGCGAGACCCAGTCCGCTGTGAAACGGATCGGTTCGCGCGCCGTCTTTGCGCCAGAATCACTTGAAAAGATGCGGTACATCGTCCGGCTTCAGGTCGTCGGTAGGGTTGCAGATTTCCAGGGTGAAGCGCCCCGCAGTCTCCTTCCCGCCGATGGTCAATGCTCCCGAGATCGGCGTGTAATCCACGGCGTTGGTCAGCAGATTGAAGACGATGACGTGGCGGAGCGTCCGGTCCGATTCGATCATTGTCCCGGACGGCAGGTCAAAATCCACCCGGAGGCGCTTGCGGGCGGCATCCTTGGCGAGGGGTTTCCACGCTTGTTCCACAAACGTCCGGAGGTCGATGGGCTCGCGCTCAACCGTCTGCTGGCCGCTTTCGCAGCGCACGAGGGCGAGCAGACCGGTCACAATGCGCTGCATTTGTTGCGCGATGGCAAAGGCGTCTTGAAACGCGGTTGCGGTCTCCCGGTCCAGGTCCAGGGATTGCAGCGACACCTCGGCGAGCGCCCGCAGTTCGGCCACGGGCGTGCGGAGCTCGTGCGCCACGTCCGCGCTGAAACGGCGTTCGCGCTCGAACGAGTGCTGGAGACGCGCGAGCAAGTCGTTGAGCCGCCCGAAGATGGGTTGGATTTCGTCGGGCATCGCCTCCGCGTGAAAGCGCGCGCCCAGGGAATCGGCGTGGATGCGCGTGGCTTGTTCGGCCACATCGTTCAAGGGGGCCAGACCGCGCCGGACGGCGACTTTCACCACCCCGGCCATGCCGGCGAGCGCCGCCATGCCAACCCCGCCGAGCAACATTTTCAGCATGAAAAGCATGCGATCTAGCGCGCGCCGGTCGCGCGCGAACACGAGGGTGACAGTCGGAGTGGGCGTTTTGGGCGCAAGTCGCCGTGCTGTGGGTGGATCGTCGTTCTCGTCCTGCGAGGGGATGAAGGCGATGCTGATGGCCCGGCCCGCGCGTTCATCCGCGAGGGGCACATTTTGAAAGCGCGCTTCGGAAAGCCCACCGGCCAGGCGCGGTAGTTCCTGGTCGCCGAGGGAGGGGGAGCGCGCGAGCCTCGCGCCATCCTCCGTCCAAAGCTCAAAATACTCGGCGTCCCCTTCCTGCCGGAGTGTGGGCGTGGGCTCCGGCGGGAAGTCCAGTTTGAAACGGCCTTCAAGGGCTTCGACGCCGGAGGCGATGGCCGAGGCGCGCGCGCAACGCGGAATCGAACTCGAAAGTTAGAAAGTGCCGCGCGGAGAAATAAGTCGCCAGGCTGCTGGTCAGGAGGAGGGCCGAGAAACCGGCGGCCAGCCGCAGGGTCAGGTGCCGACGGATGGAGCTCATGCCTCGTTAGTTTCCAGCACGTAGCCCGCGCCGCAGCGGGTGTGGATGAGCGCCGGGGTTCCCGGGGGCGTGATTTTTTTGCGCAGACTGTAAACGGCGGCGTCCACGACGTTGCTCATGGCGCCAACCAGATCGTCGTAGATGTGCGCCTCGATTTCCGTCCTCGAGACGACCTCGCCCCGGCGCAACGCCAGGTATTCCAGCAACGCGTATTCGCGCGGTTGCAACTCGACCGGCTCGCCCGCGACGCGAACGCTCCTCGCCGCGCGATCGATCTCCAGATTGCCAAAGACGAGCCGCGGCTGCTTTGTCCCGTAGCCCCGTTGGCAAAGCGCGTGGACCCGGACGAGGAGTTCGGAAAGAGCGAATGGCTTGACCAGATAATCGTCCGCGCCGGTTAAGATCCCGCGGACCCGATCCTCCACGCCGTCGCGCGCGGTGAGCAAAAGGACGTGCATTTGTTTCCCGCGGTCGCGCAGCCGCCGGAGGACGGAAAGCCCGTCGAGCTTCGGCAGCATCAGATCGAGGATGATCGCGTCGTAATCGCGGGTCTCCGCGTTTCAGAGACCTTCCTCGCCGTCGCCGCACACGTCCAAAACGTAACCCGCCTTCCTTAAAGCTGCGCCAACATAACGTTGCAACTGCTCGGAATCCTCGATGAATAGCAGACGCATTTTGGCGGTTCTTTTTAGGGGATTGGCATTGAAGGTTCTACCCGATGTACCTGCGCGAGGGTATTTCTTAGTCCCGGAGGGACGTTGGAAATTAGCCGGTGGCGCAAGCCACCGGAACCGATGAGAAGGTCCTAGCCCCGGAGCAACGGTGTTAGTTGCAAGGGGAAAGTTTAGGGTTTCCGGCGAGATTTTTGAGTATGGAGTTGAGGGCGACGAGCAGCTTCCTGGCGGTGGCGATGAGGGCGAGCTTGGCGGGCTTGCCGGCGGCGCGCAGGCGCTGGTAAAAGGACCGCAGGACCGGGTTGAAGCGCGCGGCGCTGAGCGCGGCCAAATAAAAGGCCGTGCGCACCTCCGCGCGCCCGAGCGCGGGCCCGCTGTCGTCGTTGAAGGGTGCCAGGCCCGCCAGGGTGGTGGCGGTGACCGGGCCGACGCCCGCGACGCTTTGCAGGAGCGCGCTCTTGGCGGCGAGGGCCGCGTCGGCGCGCACCAGGGCGGCGATGGTCTTGTCGGCGGCGGCGATCCGGGCGTCGAGGGCGCGCTCGCTCTGGCGCAGGCTCTTGAGGAGGTTGGCGGGCAGGCCGGGGATCTGGCGGCTTTGCTCGCCCGAGCGCATGAGCACGAGCTGGGAGCGGCGCGTGGTCCAGGCGGCGAGTTCGGCCTGGGCGGGCTCGGGCGCCGGGGTGGCTGCGGGGCGCAGGGCGGCGCCAAAGGCGGCGAGCAGGCGGGCGTCGAGGCGGTCGGTCTTGGCGAGCCGGCCCGCGGCGCGCCCGAAGTCGCGCACCTGGCGCGCGTTGACCACGCTCACGGGCACGCCGGCGGCGCGCGGGGCGGCGGCGGCGGGGGCCTCCCAGCCGCCGGTGGCCTCGCGGACCACGTGGACGGGGGGCCGGGGGCGGCGGCCAAAAGGGCGAGCAGGCGCGCGCGGCCCGGCTTGTCGTTGGGCAGGGAGTAATCCCGGTCGTCGAGGTGGAGGTCCAGGGTGGGCTTGGAGACGTCGAGGCCGGCGTAAAGGAGTGCGGGCGCGGCCGGCGGCGGCGGGACGGCGGGGGCGGCGGGGAAACGGCGGGGGCGGGCGGGCATGGGGCTTAGGCGGGTTGGTTGGTTGGTTCTAACGGGGAATGGCCAGGGTGCCGGGGCCGGCGTTTGCGGGGGGTTGCGGACTCGGCCTTGTGATGCGAGCTAAGGTCTTGGAATAAGAAAGTGCTCTGGCAACGGTGCGAGTTCTGGCAGCCCGCTGGGAGCCCGCCGCGAGCGTGCTCCGGGGACAGACTCTTCCTCCGGCGGGTAAGGCTGGGGGGGAGGTCCAAGGGGCGAACGCGCTCTGCGGCGGGCGGCGGGCGGGCGGCTGGCCAGCCGCCCGCCCGCGCCGGCTTGCGGGCAGGATAACGCGTTCGGCTGGCGGACGCGAAAACCTGCTCACAAAATCAACATACAAGGGGCTGAGCCACAACCTTCTGCCATGCTGGCGCGGGCCTTCTGCCGATGGACAATCCTTGGCTCAGCCCCTCCGGGGCTATTTGCATTTGATGTATTCCGGTGGCTTGCGCCACCGGCTACTTTCCGACGTCCCTCCGGGACTATGAGGAGTGTTTGCCGCGTCTTGTTAGGTTTGGCATCGACTGCCAGTCCCCTAACTTTCGGCAACTCCCTTGACGCCCCGGAGGAAGGTCGCGCATGGTGTGGCGCCATGAAAACCGCGACCGTGAGCGATGTCCGACGACGGTTCAACAAAGTCCTCGCATGGATCGAAACGGGCGGGGAAGTCGCCGTTGCTCGACGCGGCGTAGTGGTCGCCACCTTGGCCCCGCCAAAAACAGCGGTGCCGCGCGCCTTGGATTAGGGCGTGTACGCAATTGGCAACCCGCCAAGCTTGGGTAGGTTAAGCCGATGATCAGCACACGGCAAGACCGGCTTTTTCAACTCAGTGACCAGGAGTGGGCGCGCATCGCGGACTGCTTTCCGCGGCGCAAGGGCAACCGGGGCTTCGCGCAGCAGATTCCCAGCCGGGTGGTCTTCGAGGGCGTGCTCTTCCGGGCGCGCACGGGCTGCCCGTGGCGCGACCTGCCCGGGGAGTACGGCAACTGGCACGCGGTGGAGACGCGCTGGCGGCGGTGGGCGAAGGCGGGAGTGCCGCAAAAGGCCATCGTGGCGTGGTACTTGGAGCAGGCGGAGGCGGGGTCGCTCGACCGAGTCCTCGTCCACGTGGACTCCACGGTCGTGCGCGCCCACCAGCACGCGGCCGGCGCGCGCAAGGCGAAGGGTCCGCAGGCCCTCGGGCGCTCGCGCGGAGGGCTGGGCACCAAGATCCACGCCGTGGTCTTCAACGAGCGCCAAGTGCTCGGGATCATCCTCACCGGCGGCCAGGCCGGCGACGCGCCCGTCGGCGAGGAACTCATCGAGGGAGTGCTCGAGCGCCCGGAGGTGGAGGCCGTGGCGGCGGACCGGGCCCACGACAGCGACGCCATCCGCGTCCTGCTCGCCGGCGCGGGCAAGGAGGCCGTCATCCCGCCGCGCGCCAACCGCAGGGAGAAGCCCGCCTACGGCAAGGAAAAATACAAGGAGCGCAACCGGATCGGGCGCTTCTTTAACCGCCTCAAACAGTTCCGGGCCGTGGCCACCCGCTACGACAAGCTCGCGGAGATGTTCCGGGGCACCGTGCTCGCCGCCATGCTCCTCATCAGTCTCCGGTGCTAATCAATTGCGTACACGCCCTAGGCGGCGCGGCTGAAGGAATATCCGCCCGTCGGCGCGGGCAGGTCGAAAACCGCCACCGAAAAACTGTGGTCGGATTTGCGTGAATGAACGCTTACGGAAGCAATCGCCTATCTGGCCAGAAGCCAGATTTTACTTCCAAGTCGCCGTGGCGTGATCGTCCTTATAATGGATCGTGATCTCGCTGATGGTGCTCAGATCGAAATTCCTCCAATAGCGATATTCGCCGTCGTTGAAGAGGACCTTCAAATCCCAGGTGCCCACGTTCTCGCTCGCCCGCCGGAAGGTGATCTCCGTGGATTCACCGTCGGCCAGCCGGACACCTTTGCCCAGGATGTCATCGCCCCATTCATCGCTCTTGTTGGGAGCGATGAACACTTTGTTGATCTCGTAGCCCGTGCTGTTGACCAAGGTGAAATCGAGCTTGCTCTCGGCGCGCGCGCCCGTCAGACCGACGGCGAACGCCAGCATGCAAAGCACGGTGAGGGTGATAATGGTTTGTACGGGTCTGGCAGTTTTCATAGGCAGTGGATGTGATGGCTAGACTGATGACCGAAACGGCGGGTGGATCACGGTCGGTTCCGGGCACAAAACTGCCAAGCTAATTCCGCGCCATCCGAGACCTGTTGGTAAAAACGGCGCGCTTCTTCGTTCCCAACGGTCGCGGGCGGCCCACCACCCACATCCCCTCTTCAGATCCCACCCCCTTCAGAATTTCGTCGTGATCTGGAATGCTCCTAACTGCGGGTTGCGTTCGCCATCGGGATCGTGCTCGCGGCCATAGGAATACTGCAGCTTCCCCTGGAAATGCTCGCTCAGGCGGCAGCCCACCACGAGGTCGGTGCGAGCCGAGATCGTTGCCCCACACGGCTTCGCCGCCCGTACCGTCGGGGATCGTGCCAAAGAGCTGCTGGTTCCAGCGCGACCCCGATCCAGAATTCCGCGTTGAGCTGGTACTTCGTTTCCACATAATAGGAGAACGTGTCCGCGTTGCCCACGTTGGGCACCTGGAAACGGGACTCGAAGCCTCCGCCCACACCTGCCAGTGGCCGTGTGCATAGGCAATGTCCTGTCCGAACGTGATTTGCTTGTAATCCCCCAGGCCATGCCCGGAGGCAGGGTGGAAGCCGCGCCGTCCGTCAGGTACGCCCCCTCGCTGCCGGAAACCCCCAGGTTCCATTCCGGCCCGGGCCGCCAGCCCAGGCGTCCGCTGAACGTGGGATGGCTCCAGTCGCGCGTGGTGCGCATCCCACTGCTTCCGGGCGCGAGGAAAGCGCCGCGTTCTTGACCTCGAACGCGAAGTCGAAATGCCCGGCGGCCTGCCCCGCCGCCGCCAGACCGCTGGCGTAGCTCGGCCCCCAGATCACCGGCACCCAGGTGAACTTGAAACCCGGGTATTCGCGGAACGACGCGAACTCGCCCGCGATCTCCGGCGCGGCCAGATCGGCGGCGCTGGTGATGTTCTCGTAGGGCAGCGGCGCGTTGATGAAGGGGTTGTCCCAGGAGAGATGGCGGGGCGTCCAGTTGCCGAAGACCGTGGCGAACTTGCCCGCCTGCACCGCCAGGGTCAGCGGGGCGTGGTCGAGCAAGGTGTAGCGCAGGAAATATTCGTCCAGCCGCGTCTGCATGGGCTTGTCGGCGGGGTCGAACCGGCGGTCGATCCGGGCCTGGACGAAAAAGTAGAGCCGCGAGCCGATGTTCACGTCGAGGAAAAAGCACAAGCGCGGGTTGAAGAGAAAAGCGTGCTGCGTTTCGATGCAACGCGGGCGCGGGACGCGTGAGAGGATATCCCTCCAGGTCGAGCAACCCGCTCAAGCGCGCCTGCACCAAACCGTTGAAGGCGGAGAAGGTGAGTCGCTCGTCCAGGGCGTCGAGCGCGGCGTCCGGCTTGGGGGGAAGACGCGAGCACGGTTTCCGTGGTAACCCGGCGCGCGGCCCGCCGCCCCGGTCGGATCGAAGTCCGCGCGCTCTCCGTCCCGCGCGCAGGGTCGCGGAGGAGAGCAGGGTCAGCAGACGCGAGCGCGGCCGTCGCGGCGATGACAGGCCGTGTGCGTCATCGAGGGTTGATCCGGCGGTGCACTGGGAGTTGAGCGCGACTTCGATGCCGCGCCGCAGTTCCACCAGGGTAATCGGCTTGCTGGCGATGAAATTCACGTCGGCGGTCTTGCCGGGTCCATGAACGACCCGAACCCCGTTAGGAGCATGACCGGCGGCGCGGGCGAGAGGGTCTTAAGGCCGCGGCCAATTGTCCGCCGCTCATGCCGGGCATCGCCATGTCGGTGATGACCAGATCGAAGGACCCGTTCGTGAAAACGTCCAGCGCCTCGCGCGCCCCGGCGGCCGTGACAACCTCGTGGCCCTCGCCTTCGAGCAGGTGCGTGAGAATGTCGCGCACCGGCGGCTCATCGTCCACCGCCAGCACGCGCAACCGCCGCCGCCCCGCCGCGTCCACGACCTTGTCCGCCACCGGCGCCGGGACGTGCCTCTGGTAAAGCGGCAGCCGCGCGCGGAAGGTCGAGCCCGCCCCTTCGCGGCTGTCGATCTCGACCGTTCCGCGGTGCCGCTGGATGATTCCGAAAACCATCGACAAGCCCAGGCCCGTGCCTTTGTCGCCTTTGGTCGAGAAGAACGGCTCCAGGCAGCGCCGCCGCACGGCTTCGCCCATGCCCGTGCCGGTGTCGGTCACCTCCACGACGCCGAACTCCCCCTCGCGCCGCGCCGCCACCGTGAGCGACCCGCCGGCGGGCATGGCGTCCACGGCGTTGAACACCAGGTTGGTGAGCGCCTCGCGCAGGTCGCTCTCGTTGCCAAGCACCGGCGGCAACCCCGTTTCCACCCGCGCGCGGCATTCGATCGTGGCCCCCCGCGCCAGCGCCTGATCCTTCCATTTCGGCTGGGTCAGATCGACGATTTGGCCGGCGAGCTGCGCCAGGTTGACCGGCAGGAACTCCTCGTCCTCCTCGCGCGAGCGGTAGAACTCCCGCAGCCGCTCACGACGTTCCCCGCGTCGCGCGCGCCGCGGTTGATGGTTTGCAGATAGGTGGTGGTCTTTTTGCCGGTCGTCGAAGATACCCGGCATACCCGAGCAGCAGTTCGCTGAACCCGAGGATGGGCATGAGCGCGTTGTTGAAATCGTGCGCGATGCCGCTGGCCATTTCGCCGAGGGCGCGCAGCCGTTCCTGCTGGATGACCTGCGCCTGGGTGGCCTTGAGTTCCACCAGCGCGTGTTCCAGCCGGCGCGTTGGTGGCGAGCAGCTCCGCCTCCGCGCGCTCGCGTCCGGCGAGGTTTTCCACCGCGCCCTTCGCCAGGCGCTCCACCGGCCGCGAGAGGTGGCCGGAAAGCACGAAGCTCAGGCGCGAAACCCACCAGCAGCGCCGCCGCGCCCCAGCCGATGATCCGCCAGCGCGACCGGCGTTTCCTCCCGCCGGCTTTCGACCAATGAATACAGGCACACGCCATCCGCCGGCGGAAAAGACGCGCCGACTTCGAGCGGTTGGTGAAACACAAGGTAGGGCGCGCCGTCCAGCCACACGGGGAAATGATCCGAACCGCCGCCGCGCCGCCTTGATTCCGCCAGTTCGCGGGGCAACGTCGCCGCCGCGGTCGCGGGCAGGTTCAGCCCGTGAACGCCGCCGTCCAGCCAGACGCCGACCCGGCTTCGGGCATCCGAATCCGCCTCCGCCGTGGCGGAGAGGTTTTCCGCAGGGAAACCGAGCACCAGCGCGCCGAGCCTTTCGCCGCTCGCGGCGTCGTCGATGGGGGAGATGATCACCTCGTCCAGGGTGCCCGCCGACGACACCGGACGCGGGGGAACAAAGAGGTAGCCGATTTCCTGTCCGGCGGAAAGACGGCGGCCCGCGTCCGACCGGCGAGTTGGCGGGCGACCGTTGCCAGGCCCGCCGCGCCGCGGCTCCCGGTGGCGTCCGGATCGGGTGGCGGCAGGACCGCGCCCCGCGCGTCCACGAAGCCGAAAAAATTTGCCGGAGGCAGGGCGTGCGGCCCGGCCCGGCCCGGGTTGCGGGTGTCGATGACGCCCCGCAGTTCGTCCAGGGCGTTGCGGTAAAGGTCCTCCACATCCGCCTCTTCGAGCGCGGCGTGGATGCGCACGGAGCGCGACAGGCCGCGGCATTTGTCCGTGTACGCAATGAGGCGTTCGCCGCGCAACGCGAGCAGTCCGCGGGTCTGCTCGCGGAAATTTTCCTCCAGGCCGGCCTGTTGCGCGGTCTCGGCGTTGTGCCGCGCGCTGATCACGACGGCGGTGGTGACGGCGGTCACGACGAGCATCATCGCGAGGAGGAACCGGGCGCGAAAACCCGCCGGCACCAGCCGCCGGTGATGGTCGGCGTCAAGGAAACGAGACATGGGCGACGCTCGTGGGCCGGCAGATCCACCGGTTGTTCCAGCGTGGTTTTCTCGTTCAACCAGGCCTTGAGTAGGTAGTGGCCGGCGGGCAATCCGGACAGCCGGTAGCGGCCCGCCGCGTCGGTCCTAACGAAGTGCGGCGTGTCGAGCACGAGGATGGTGCCGCGCATGAACTCGTGGATTTCGCAGTGCAGGGTGACCACGCCCGGCTTGTCAAAAAGCTGGGTGGCCGGTTGTTCGTCCTTGCGGTAGCGGCCCAGGTCGAAGTGCTTGGGTTTGGAGTAGGAGAAAACGTTGTGGTAAAAGTCGTCCAGGTTCGGGAACTCGACGGTGGTGCCCACCTGGATGGGCAGTACGCCGGGCGCGAACTGCGCGTGGTGTTGCGCCATTGCGGGTGACGGCGCCCGACGCGGCGGCTTTTTCGGGAAATTGCCCCTCCAGGTAAACCACGGCGACGGGCGGTTCGGGCGCGCCGGGGGTTTGTCCGGTGGGGGCGATCCCATACCGGGAACCGGCGGCAGGAGGCGGCGGCGGTGGTGGTGATTTGGGCAACGGCACCGTGCCTTCGACGGAGGCATCCTGCGCGCGACCAGCCAGCGGGAAGAGGAATGCGAGGCAAAAAAACATCGCCAGCCAGCCCGGCCCGGCCGTATGGCGCGGGGCACGGCTTCGGCGGGAGGGAGGAGCGGGCGAAGGCATGGGCGGCGTTGGGGTGGATGGGATGATAGGAGGAATCATGCCAACTTCCAGTATAGCGGGGCGAATATCCCCGCTCACCGGTGAGCGGAAGCGATCCTTCCGCCCCGGGAGCGCGGGTCTCCGACCCGCTTCTGCTCTGGTCAGCCCCGGGACCGCGGGCATCCTGCCCGCTTCTGGTCCGGTCTGGTCGGCTGAAGGGCTACCGCCCTGTTGCGGGCGGGACGCCCGCGGTCCCGGGGGCTGTCGCCCCAGTATTCCAGTAGAACCGCAGGAGTCCTCCAAAAACAAACGTCCCGCCCGGAGCCTTCGCGCCGGGCGGGACGTAAATAAGCGGCCAGCCGCCGAGGCGCCCCCGCGCCTTGTTCCGCGTCAGCGGTCGTCGTCGTCCGCAACCCGGTTCGAGGCTCCCGGGAGCTGCGGCCCGAGCGCGAGGGAATGGCGCGGCGCGGGCATCTTCGAGCCGGTGCCCTTCGCCGTCTTCCATAGGATCTCGTTCAGCGGTCCGGCGGGCGCGGCGTCGGGCAGGTCGAAGTTCATCTTCAGCGAGTCCAGCGCCAGTTTGCGGCGCGGGTCCCTGCGACCGAGTCGCGCCAGCGACGGGTTCATCTCCGTGATGACCGCCGCGTCGGGCAGCACCGCCGTGTACCGCCTGGACAAATTAGGCGTTTCGCCAAAGACCCCGATCGGCGCGGCCACCCGGTCGTACTGGCTGAGGGGCGGCAGGCCGAGGATCTGGTTGATGGAATGCAGCACGCTGTCCGTGTTGTAGAACGTGTGGTCAACCGTCCGCGCCTTTACATACGGGCTGATGACGTAGCAGGGCGAGCGGTGGCAATCCACGTGGTCGGGTCCGTCCTGCGCGTCGTCTTCCAGGATGAAGATCGCCGTGTGGGTCCAGATCGGGCTGTGGCTGATCAGGTCCACCAACTGGCCGACGGCGTAATCATTGTCGGCCACTTCGGCGCGCGGGCTGAACTTGCCGGGCGTAAAGCCCTGCGTGTGATCGTGGTTGAAGCGCACCATCATCAGCGAGGGCACCGCGCCGCCGGTCGGATCCTTGGCCAGCATTTCCTGAAATTCGCGGTTGAATTCCGAGAAGCGGCTGGGCGCGTTGTACTTGCCGTACGCCGCCAATTTGTAGGCCGCGCCGTAATGCGCCGGGGCGTCGCTGTCGGGATAATCATTGTCATATCGGCGGTAATCGAAATCCGTGTTGCCGGCCAGATCGTGGCCGGGCGGCAGCAAACCGGCGGCGGTCGGATAGTTGTCCGGCAACACCTGCGCGCCCTTTTGCGCCACCCCGAAGGAACTGAAGCAACCGTAGTCGCGAATCGTCAACCCGGCCCGCAGGGCGTTGTCCCAGATGTGCCCGTTGGGGGCCTCGCTCACGTCGGTGATCGCCGGGGTGCCGGCCGGGAACAGGGCCGAGAGCGCCTTGCCGTCCGGATCGGTCGCCGGGAAGCCGCCGGCCAGGTAGCCGTTGATCTGACCCTCGAAATCGTACTGCCGCCCGCGGTTGCTGTAGTTGTACGGCAGGTTCTTGATCACGTATTCCGTCGCGAGACCCTGGGTGCTCCAGGGCCAACCGTCGCCGCTTGCCTCGGCGCAGACGTAGAAGTTGTCCAGCAGCGCGTAATGCCGCGCGATCCGGTGCTGGTTGGGCGTGACGTTCTCGCCGAAGATGGCCAGCGAGGCCTCGCCGTTGCCTTGCTTCACGTCGCCGAGAACCTGGTCGTAGGTGCGGTTTTCCTTGATGATGTAAATCACGTGGGTGATCCCGCCCGCCTGGCGGCCGATGGAAGCCAGCGTGGACTCCGGGGCGCGCCGCGCGTTGTCGGCCACCACCCGCGCGGACGCCTGTTTGAGCGACGCGGCGTCGCCCGGCAGGGGAATGTTGAGCACCTCGCCCTCGATCAGGTTCAAATCATAGGCGGCGGAATCGTTGTAGTTGACCAGGAGATAACCCGGATTCGGGTAGCGTGTTTTTGTGCCTTTGGCGTTGGCGACGAAAAGCCGCGTCCCGTCGGGTGAAACCACCGCGCCGGTCGGGTACCAGCCGGCGGAAACGAAGCCGCGCAATTGCGCGGCCGCGGCGTTGCCCACATCGACGACGCCGACGGCGTTCAGATCACCCAGCGTGACGTAGAGCGTGTTCTCGTCGGGCGAAAGCGCGAGACCCGTCGGGGTGGCCCCGACGACGCCCTTCTCCCCGCGCTGGCGCAGGAGCACGTTGCCGAGGACGGCGTTGCCGGCCGTGTCGATGATCGAAACGGTGTCGCTGTGCGCGTTGGCGACGTAGAGGCGGGTTTGCGCCTTGTTCAACAACAGCGAAATCGGGTGCAGGCCCGTGGGCACGGTCGCGGCGAGGGTGGGCGCGGTGGCCGTGGCCGTGTTGAAAACGTAAACCACCCCGTCGCGCTGACTGGTGACAAACGCCTTGCTGCCATCACGCAAGACCGCGACCGCGAGCGGGAAGTTTGGGGTGCCGCCGAAGTTGTAGCGTCCGATCTCCAGGTTTGTGGCCGTGTCGTAGATCGCGAAGCTGCTCGGCTGCAGGAAAGTGCTCGGATCGTTGTTGGCGACGTAAAGGTAACCCCGGTCGTCCAGCGCCAGGCCGCTGGGGAAATCCGCCTTCTTCGTCTTGAGGCTCGATTTTTGCGTCAGCTCGCCGGTGGCGCGGTTGAGCGATAGAATTGCGATGCTGTCGTTGTTGCCCTGCGCGGCGTAGAGCGTCCCGTCGGCCTTGAAGGCGAGGCCGTAATACAGACCGTTGCTCGCGGGATTCGGGTCGGAGTTCGGGAATTCGACGTGCGACACCCCGACGCCGTCCGCCAGGCGGATCGACCAGAGCGACTGCCGGAAACCCATGTCCGTGGTGACGGCGTACTGCCCGTCCGGACTGGCGATCATGTGCATCGGCAGACTGCCGACGCCCTGGCGCGGCGTGTCGGAGGGAACCGTGATGGTCTTGCCCGTGACGAGCACTTTGCTGTCGGGGTTGACTCCGTCCGCCTCCATGAACGCCAGGCCGTGCACGCCGTCCAGGCCGGTGACGTAGGGCGTCAGGTTGCCGGTTGTTTGATCGACGATGGCGAGTTCCTTGAGACTGCCGACGCTGGCCAGCAACGTGCCGGGCTCCAGGCTGTTGAGGTTGAGCGCGAGCACCTGGTTGGCGTTGGTGTCCGTGACGTAAAGCGTTCCGGCGGTGGACGGGACGTAGAGGGAATCATCCAGGCCGCTCACCGGGGCGCCGCCGGCGGAAAGGGGCAGGTAGCTAACCGACTGGTTCGCCGCGCCCGGTTGATGGACAAAGATGAGCGTGTCGCGGTTGCCGCTCGTTTGGACGAGGTCGCCATTGGGCGCGAGCTTGAGGGAATCCGGGTCGAAGACGGAGGGTGTGAAGCGCTTGCCCGTGGCGGCGTTGGTGCCCGGGGCGGCGGCGGTCAGGAGATCGGTGACGCGGATCGGGTTTGTCCCGGGCACGATCTCCCGCAGCGTCACGTCGCCCCCGGAGGCGGGGTTGGTGTAGCTGAGGAACGTCCCGGTTTTGCCGAAGACGACGTCATCGTAACCCTGGGAGGGGGAAGTCTCCGCGTACTCTTTCGCCGTGACGCTGTTGTCGGCGGGATTGATGATCGACAGATGCGAATTGGCGTCCTGGTTTTGCAAGGCCCAGATCGTGCCGTCGTTGGGATTGAACTTCAGGCCGTCAACCGAACCCTTGATGGAGAAGGTGAACTGCGTCGCGCCGGAGGGGCTGTAACGCACGACCGTGCTGTTGCCGCTCGGCTCCGTGCCGTCCGCGGTGGTGCCGCCGGCGTAGGAAACCCAAACCGAACCCGCGCCGGTGGTGATGGAATCCGGTCCGCTGGCACCGGGCGGCGGGGTGGCGAAAACGGTGGCTGGAAACGTGGGATCGGCTTGCGCGGCCACCGGGCCAAACCCGGCGATGGCACCGGCGAGGAGGAGGGTTGTGAGCGGGATTCTTGGCATAACTTTTTGGGTTGTAACGGAACGGAGTCGTAATCGAACGCGGCTAACATCATTCCCGTTTCACGCGCGGTTGCGCAATGCCGGGATCGCGTCGGGACTGTGACTTTTTCGTAACCTTCGCGCGGCTGGGTTTTCGGCGCGCGCGCCACTTCTGTTAGGCAACGTTTTCGTAACAATTTACCTCTCGGCGACCGCCGGCCCCGTCCGCCATTTTACCGGGCTTGAACCCCGCCAATCTCCGCCAACCGAAATTCCGCCCGGGTGCCCGCGCCCGCCTGGCCGCCTTCCACCTTGCGCTCCTCGCCGCTGGCTCGTCCCCGTTAGGCGCGCAGGACGCCGGCCCGGTCCTGGTCACCGCCCCCCTGCTGGAGGACACCACCGTGGTGCCCGCCAACAAACCGGTCCCGGCCATCCTCGGGCTGGACGGGTCCGTCCTCGACACACCGCGCGGCGTCACCGTGCTGACCCGCGGCCAGTTGGAGGACGCCGGGATCCAGGGCTCCGAGGATTTGGTCCGCCTCGTGCCGGGCGCCTACACCTACCACGTCAACGGCTCGCCCGGCGCGCCGCTCGTCCGCGGGCAGTACGCCGATCTGCTCGTCAACGGCATCCGGCTCAGTCTTTCCAGCAACGGGGTGGGCAACTTCCTCGACTACCACTCGGCGGAATCCGTCGATGTGTTTCGCGGACCGGCCAGCGCGCTGTACGGGTCGTCCATCTACGTGGGCGGCTTCGTGAACCTCAACACCAAACGGCCCTTCTTCGAGGATTACCACGGGTCCGCCAGCGCGACGAACGGGATGTACGACCAGCACCGCTGGGAGGTGGACGCCGGCGGACCGATCATCAGGGACAAGCTGGCGTGGCGCGTCAGTTACGACGGCGAGGAATCCGGGAGCTACTACGACAACGTTCACACCCAAACGCAGGCCGTGTACGGCATCCTGAGCTTTACTCCCAACACCTGTTACCAAGCCGACCTGCTCGACCAGTTTTACGTCACGGACTACTCGTTCAACAACGGGATCAATCGGCCCACGCAACGGTTGATCGACGACGGCCTCTACGTCACCGGCGGGCAGCAATTCCAGAACAACACGGGCCTGCCCGTCGGCGCCGCGAACCCCGTCGCCAATCTGACCCCGTCCACGACGCCCGGCGCGTTTGGCGTGGTCGCGCCGACCGGCCTGGTTCATCTCGACCGCGGCCGCGACCTGGTGAATCCGGGCGACAGTTCCTACGCGAAGACGAACTTTCTCGAACTCGCGCAGCGCTACTCCGCCGGACCCGGCCTGGACATCCTCAACACCACCGCGAACTACTACCTCGATCGCCGGCAGTTCGCCGCCCTCCGTTATTCCGCCGTCGTGCGCGGCTCGTACTTTGTCGAAAACCGCACCGAGTTCAAGCTGAACACGGACCAACCGGTCCCCTTCGCCCCAGCGAAACCCGTCGCCATTCAAGACAAGACAGGCAAAGAGGTTAAAGACGCCAAGGCCAGCGCGGAGGACGGCGACGGCTGGGTCTTTCACCACCAGATCGACGCGGGGTTTGATTTCAGGTACACGCACGTTTACGCCGCCACCGATTTCAACCACGAACTGGGCAACAACTACGACCTGACGGCGAACCCCAAGACGATCGCCTATCCCTTCCCGGATGTGGTGACGGGTTTCAACCCCTCGCAGCGGGTGCCGGGGACCAAGTTCTACGCCACGCCGGGCGGGACCTACACCGACGCCGCCGGCAACCCGGTCGATGGCGGCAACGGCGAAACCAACGATTCGAGCCTCTACGATTACGCCTTGTTTTTCGAGGACCGGATCCAGTTCGACCGGCACTGGAGCGCGTTTGTCGGCGGCCGGGGGGATTTGCTCCAGGCGTACTACCTCGACCCGGTCCCGCCGCCGGGTTTCGCGGCGGTGGACACCTCAACCATTGTGGGGAACTACAACGTGAACGCGAGCCTCACTTACAAGCCGGTTCCACACGTGACCGCGTACGTCACCTACGATCTGACCGAGTCGTTGAATTCGGCGCAGGGCGGGGGCATCCTCGTGGGCGCCAGCAACCGGATCAGCGCGCTGGACTTCCATCGCAAGAGCCGGCTGCTGGAGGGCGGGGTGAAGGCGAGCCTGTTCAACGACACCCTGTACCTGGCGGCGGACGGGTACGCGCAGTCGCGCAACGAGCCGCAGCAGGGCGGCACCGTCTTCCTGGCCCACCTGCTAGGCGCGGAGTTCGACGCGGCGTACCAGCCGAACAAGAACTTCTCGGCGACGTTGAGTTACAGTTACATCGACTCGAAGCTGGTCGATCAAAACGTGTTTCAGCAGACCGGAAACGCGCTGGACACTTTCCTTCCACCGGTCGGGACGGGCGTGGGCAGTCCGAACTTCACGGGACCGCCCAAGGGCACTTACCGGCAGCCGGACATTCCGCACCACGCGGCCGGCGCGCGGTTCAACTACAAGCTGGACAACGGGCTGGGCGCCAGCTTCGGGGTGAGCGTCACCAGTCCGCAGAACCTCACTTTTGACGGCAAGGTGAAGATTCCGACGCAGTACACCCTGGACGCGGCGGTTTTCTACGCGCGTCCCCGCTATGAGCTGCGGCTGGATTTCTACAACTTCACGGACCAGCGGAATTGGTCGGGCGTCGCGGACTTCGCCGGCGGCGACAACGTGTACGCCGAACTGCCCTTCCATCTGGAGGGCACGGTGCGGTTCAGGTTTTGAGCGGCGCGTGGCAACAGCCGCGTCAGGGCGGCGGCATCGGTCGTCACAACGGGAAAACCCGGCGAAACTTTTCGTCGGGTTCCCCTCCCCGGCTGGCGCCGCGCCATCCGGGTGACCATTGGCTCAATGCGTCTTGGGCGGCACGCTGACCTTGCCGGCCAGGATGCTGCCGTTGAGCTGCGGCTTGCCCTTGATGGTGACCTCGCGGCCCACCTTCGGCTTGCGGCCCCCGGCCACGCGGACGCTGTCGTCCGTCACCGTGACCACCACGCCGTCGATCACCCAGTTGCCCTTGACCCCCAAAGTAGCGGGGAGTTGCTGGATTTTGCCCTTGAGCTTAGTCTTGGGGGCTTCGGTTTGCGCGGTGGCAACCGCCGCCGACTGGATCTGGATCTCGGTGGCGACAATGCTGGCGTCGGGCTGCTGAATACCCTCGACCCGCGCAAGCGCGCCGACCACCGGGCCAGCCTCCTCGGTTTCCACGCGGGTCAGCTCGTTCACTAGGACCGTCAGGCCGCCCACCTTCCAGGTGCCGGTGATCCCGGTCGCGGGCAGGGCTTGGATCGGGCCAAAGAAGACGTTGTCCTCGACTTCCCGGGCGGTGTCCTCGGTCTTCACGCGGGTGGCTAGCACGCTGCCATCGGCCTGGAGGGTGCCCTCGACTTCCACTTTGCCGCCGACGACGGGCGCGCCGTGTTCGGAGCGCAGGTCGGTGTCCGCCGTGACGGTGACCACACCGGTATCGACGGTCCACGCGCCGATGAAGCCGGTGGTGGCGGGCAGGGCCCGGATGGTGCCCAGGAACTCGGTCTTGCCGTTGTCGTTGCCACCGTGCTTGCCGCCGCTGCCGTGTCCACCATCGCCGCCCCCGTGGCCGTGGTCATCGCCCGCGCCGGGCGCGGGGGTGCCGACGGGATCACCACCGTGGTCGTCACCGGGAGCGGGCGTCGGGGTGGGATCGCCGGGGGGAGTGTGGTGGTCCCCGCCGCCGTCGTGGCCCGGGGCCGGGGTGCCGGTGGGATCCCCGCCGTGGTCGTCGCCCGGGGCGGGCGTCGGCGTGCCGACGGGAGCCGGGGTGCCGACGGGATCAATGCCGTGATCGTCACCGGGTGAGGGCGCGGGCGTGGCCACGGGAGCAGGCGTGGGTGTGGGGCTGTCGCCGCCATGACCCTCGGCCAGGAGCGAACGGGTGGGATGCAGGGCGATGACACTGACGGTCAGGCCGGTCAGGAGGCTGAAACGCAGGGAGGAAAAGGTCTTTTTCATGAGGCAAGTCGGATGGTCTGTTTGGATGGTTTGTTGAAGGCGCCCGGCGCTTGCCGTTCGCGATGTGTCGATGATTAAACCGGTCCCGCCCGCGGTGGAAACGCTTTACGGTAACGGGTCTGTTACGTTGCTTTTCAGCAAGTCCGGGGCCGCGCCGGAGGCTCGGCGGCGCGCCGCTTCTAAAAACGCGTGGTGAACTGGGTGGACACCGTGCCGCCGTTCCCGAGCGGAACTCCCCCGGACTGATAGCTGTACTGCAGTTTCCACTGGATGTGCGCGGTGAAGCGGTAGCCCGCCGCGGCGTCGATCCGGTGGGTATCGCGCGCCGAGGCGCCCCGGCGGCGTTTGTGAAAGCCTGCTGGTTCCAACGCAGCGCCCCGAAAAGTTGCGGGGTAAATTTGTACTTCGCCTCCACGTAATACGAGAACGCGTCCAGGTTGCCCGCGCGCGGGATCTCGAAACGGCTCTCGAAGAACTCCGCCCAAACCTGCCAGTGCCCGGCGGAATACCCGACGTCCTGGCCCAGCACGGTTTCCCGGTAGTCGCCGTAGCCGGTCCCCCGCGGCAGCGCCGGGGCGGCTTCGGGCCGGAGGTAGTCGCCGCCGCTCGCGGAGAAGCCGAGGTTCCAGGCCAGATCCGGTCGAAAGCCGAACCGTCCGTTGAACGCCGGTCGCCGGAAGCCGATGTTGGTGGCGTCCCACGACTCGGGCCGGGCCGCGAGCGCGGAATTCTTCACCTCCGCCGCGTACTCGAACCGGTCCACGCGTCCGGCGACCGAAACGCCCGTGGCGTAGTTCGGCCCCCAGATTACCGGGAGGTACTGGTATTTCTCGCGTTGGACGACGGGATCCGAACGGTCCGGCGGCGAGCGGCGGCTCGACGCCCGCCGCCGCCGTGACGTTCTCGTAGGGCAGGGGCGCGTTGGTGAACGGGTTTTCCCACGAGAGATGCCGCCCGGTCCAGGTGCCGAACACGGTGGCGGCCTTGCCGATCTGGAGGCTCAGACGTCCGTCTTGCCACGGGGTGAAACGCACCGCGTATTCGTCCAACCTCACGCCCGGCCCCCGGTCCCCGGGATCAAAGCCGCGATCCACCCGGGACTGCGCGAAAAAGTAGAACGGCGCGCCCGCCTGCCCGTCGAGAAAAAGGGTCAGGCGCGGGTTGAAGAAAAGGTGCCTCGTCGTGGTGATGAGACCCGGGGCGGGATGCTCGAAATAGTAGCCCTCCGCGTCCACCAGGCCACTGAGCCGCGCGCGGAGGTCGTCGCCAGCGGCGGACACCTTCAGGGCGTCGTCCACCCGGTCCAGCCAATCCTGACTGAAGGCGGTGGAGGCGAGCGCCAGCAGCGCGCCGCAAACCACGGGAAGAATTTTCAAAGCAAGGGTTCGGGACCGCCCCGGTCTCGCGCACGCCCGGCGAGCCGTTGGGGAAGGAGCACTTTACGGGACGACGGCCCTTGGCATCAATGACTAATCCGCCCTGGGAGCGTGGGTCTCCGACCCGCAACAGGGCGGTAGCCCCTGCGCAGACCCGACCAAATCCAGAAGCGGGCAGGATGCCCGCGTTCCCGGGACTGACCAGACCAGAAGCGGGTCGGAGACCCGCGCTCCCGGGGCGGAACCCGACCACCAGCTTCAGCCCGCCACCCGGAAGCGCACCTCGAACTCCGTCCAATCCTCCGCCGAACGCGCCAGTCGCAGGTCGCCCCCGTGGATACGGGCCAATTCGCGCGCCAGGTTCAGACCCAACCCGTGGCCGGGGACGTTTTCCCCCGCCGTGCCCCGGTGGAACCGCTCAAAGATGTGTTCCTGGGTCGCCAACGGGATGGGCGGACCGGTGTTGCCGATCGTCAAAAGGGCGGAATCTTGCCCGTCCGGGCGCGCGGTGACCCGGATGCGACCGTCCGTCCGGTTGTATTTGCGGGCGTTTTCCAGCAGGTTTTGCACGATCAGGGTGGTGTAGCGCTGTTCCCCGGCGATGCAAAACCCCGGGGGAAGCTCGGTGTCCACCCGCAGCCGCAGCGGGTCGGGCAGCGCGCTCAGATCATCGAGCCAGGCTTCCACCAGACGGGTCAAATCGACCGCGCCGATCTCCAGCCGCAACCGCCCGGCGTCCATGCGGGAAAGCAGCAGCAAATCCTCGATCACGCCGTTGAGCCGGTAGGTTTGGTACACGAGGGCGGAGATTTCATCGCGGGTTTCGGGCGGCAGGTGGTCGTGGCTCAGGAGTTCCTCCAACCCAGCGCGCAGCACCGTCACGGGTGTTTTGAGTTGGTGGGAGGCGTCCGCGGAAAAGCGCGCGGCCCGTTGCAGTTCCAGGCTGGTGACCTCGAGGGCGGCCTCGGCCCGCCGGCGTTGCGTCCAGTTCTCGACGGAATCGGACGCCAGTTGCTCCACGGGCACCGCGAGACGCCGCGCGACCAGCAAACTCGCGGCGAGGGCGCCCAGCAGCACGAGCGCGCCCAGGCCGCCGATCCTTTGGCGCAAACGACGCCGCGCGGCGAGCGACTCCGCCAGCGGGTAAATGCAAACCTCGTAGGCCGGCGGGAAAACCGACGCCGGATTGAGTTCCTTGTAAAAAACCAGGTGCGGCGAACCCTCGATTTCCACGGAAAAACGCCGCTCCGGCCCGTCCACCGCGCGGATCACCCGGCCCACCTGCTCGTTCAACTGCGCCAGCGCCTTTTCACTCAGTCCTGCCATGCGCAGGCCACCGCCGACCCAGATGCCGTTCCTGATGCGCGCCCCGGCCCCGGTGCGCGGGGCGTTGAGTTCCACCGGCTCGAAGCCGACCAGCAAGGCCGAGATTTCCTCGCCCGTCTGGGTGGAAACGATGGGCACGGTCAGGACTTCGTTGACCGCGCCCGCCTTCCCGCCGTCGGACCGGACCAGGTAACCCATCTGCGGGCCGGAGGGGAGCGCGCCCAGGGCGAGTTGCTTTTCCTCACGGGGCGTGAGTTCGCCCACGGGCGCGTCGTCGGGGGGCGGGATGATGGCTCCCCGGACATCCAGGAAGCGGTAAAAAGTGGCGCGCCGCGCGTCGCCGCCGGTCGTTGGGGCGCGTGGCGGCCCGACGTCGATGAGATCGTGGAGCTGGTCTTTGACGATGGGATAGAGCAGGTCGAGCGCGTCGTCCTCCAACGCGGCGTGAATGCGCGGGTTGCGCACCAGCGCGTCGTTGCGCCGGGCAATCTCGGAGGAGCGGATTTCCTGGACGTGGTGGAGCGCGGCCAGGGCGGCCTGGAACTCCTGCTGGAAGTCGTTTTCGGCGCTGGCGGTGGCGTTGCGCTCCGCCGCGTAGATGCCCAGCGCCGTGAGGGCGGAAACGACCACGCCCATGGCCAGCAGGAGCTTCCAGCGGAAGCCCGCGACGTTGCCGGGCGTTGGCGAACCGGGAGGCATGGCGGGCCGGGTCACGGTCACTACGGGAAATTGACGCGGACCGTCCCGGTCGCGGGCAGGTCAACGGGCCGCGCGAGAGTGGTGCGGCTGTCCACCCACGCCTTCAGGGTGTAGTGGCCCGGCGGGAGGTTGGCCAGCCGGAAATTGCCCCGCGGGTCCGTGATGACGAAGTGCGGCGTGTCGAGCACGAGGATCAGGCCGCGCATGTGCTCGTGGATGTCGCAACGCAGGGCGACCAGCCCGGCCACGTTGAAGGTTTGGGTCGGCACCGGGCGGGCGTCGGGCTGGTAGCGGCCGAGATCAAAACGTTTCGCGGGCGAGAAGGAGAACACGTCGTGGTAGGTGTCGTCGAAGTTGGGAAACTCGACGGTGGTGCCGAGTTGCACGGGCAGCAGTCCCGGCTCGAAGGCGAGCGCCTTTTGGCTCATCTGTTTGTTCGGCAGGGTGGCGGGTTTGGGGAAACTTCCCTCGAGGTAAACCACGGCCAACGGCGGGTCGGTGGCGACGACATC
Organism: uncultured bacterium; assembly: GCA_963795895.1. Taxonomy (GTDB): domain Bacteria; phylum Verrucomicrobiota; class Verrucomicrobiia; order Chthoniobacterales; family SZAS-18; genus CAWCJJ01. The sequence goes on along the minus strand of CAWCJJ010000014.1, from coordinate 97,213 downwards.
CCCTTTCGCCACCACCTCATAACGCTTGTTGGCCACGGGAACGAAATGCGCCCTGGGCAACTCGACGCGGCCCTCGACCACGGCTTGCGCGTTCAGGCCGCCGGCACCCGCGACCACGAGGCAGAGCAGACCCATGGATTGATAAAATATGCGCATAAGTGGGGGAAGCGTATCAGCCGGGGCGATTTGCCGCCAGTCCGCCCCGGCGCGGGTTTTTCACGACCCGGCCCGGCTTTCGTCCGGGTCCGCCAGCGGTGGGCGCAGGGTGTAACCCACGGCCCGGATGGTGTGAATGAGCGGCGTGTCGAAACCGGAATCCACCTTCTTGCGCAGGCGGGTGATGAAGATTTCCACCGTGCGCGTGTCGTACTGGTGGTCGCGCTGCCAGACCCGCTCGCTCAGTTCGGTGCGGGAAAACACGCGGCCCGGTTCCCGCGCCAGCACTTGCAACAACTCGAACTCGCGCGGGGAAAGCGCGATGTTCTCGCCGTGGCGCGAAGCCCTGCGATGGGGCACGTCGATCCGCAGGTCGGCGACCTTCAGCAAGTCGCCGGGTTCCTGGGTCCCGCCGCGCCGGCCGAGGGCGTCCACGCGCGCGACGAGTTCGTCCATTGAAAACGGTTTTGCGAGGTAATCGTCCGCGCCGGCCTTCAAGCCGCGCACGCGGTACTCGACCTCGCCGCGCGCCGTGAGGATGATCACCCGCGCCGCGGCGTGGGACTGGCGGAGTTGCGCCAGCACGGCGAAGCCGTCGAGGCCGGGCAGGTTCAGGTCCAGCACGATGAGGTCCGGCTTTTCGAGCAACGCCCGCTGCAAGCCTTTGACGCCGTCGTGCTCGGCCGCCACGGCGTGGCCCTGTCGCGCCAGCGCCCGGGTGATGTGCCCGGCGAGCTGGGGTTCATCTTCGACGACGAGAATACGCATACGGTCCGTTAGGGTCGCAGGGGAAGATAGCAGGTGGCGCGGCGGGAGGGAAGCCCGGGATCGTGTCGCCACCGGCGGCGGCAACGCGAACGGCGGCGGTCCCGGGACCGCCGCCGTTCGGATCGATGCCGGCGGGGTTAATTGCCGTTGAGGATGACCGCGCCGGTGGCGTCGGCGATCACCACGCTCTGGATGACGGTGCCCGGGGTGATGTATTCCTTCAGCAGGCATGTCCCGGCTTGCGCGGTGACGGCGATGACGCTGGTGGTGAACGAACCGTAGAGCGTCCCGCCAACGCCATGCACGTACACGTAGAGCTGGGTGCCGTCGGGCACGTTCACGGAGGACACGTCAACGCTCACCGACAACAGGGAAAGCGTCGGGTAGTAGGGATCGACCTGGTAGCTGCCCACGCACGCCGGCACCACGTTGTTGAGTGCGACGGCCGGGGTGAAGGTCAGCGGGGTGAGCAGCCCGAGCGGCGGCGCGGGGGGCTTGGGCGCGACGGGGGCCGTGTGCTTGCCGCCGCCGCCGGCGCCGCCCGTGGAAGGCGTGATCTCCGGCGCGGTCGCGGGTGGCTTGCCGGCGGCGAAACCGCGGGTGGGAGCGGCGAAGCCGAGGCCGGCGACGGCGGTCAGCAGGGCGAGGCGGGGCAAGATGGATGGGATGGGTTTCATAGGAAGGGACGGTGGCTGGTTTGCGATGGTGTTGGTTATGCGGTTGGAGAGTGTTGTTCGACGAATTCGATCACTCCCGCCGCCCACAGGTTTAGAGCGCCGGCCACCCGTCGCAAAGTGGTTTAAGGTAACCGGATTGTTACGTTCGGGCGGGGCGATTGTCCCCGATTGCCGTTCGGCCAGACCCGTCGGTGGGTTGCCCGGGCGGGGAGAGTTTGAGTCCGGCTATATTCAGTTAGGAGCCATGCCGGGGAGAACGAGGGACTTCCGCCGCGCGGACGCGGGAGGGTTTTCCCTGCTTACAACTGTTTTTCAGAAGGATGCAGTGTGACAAGATCTGGAAAGGCGACAGCCCCGGAAGCGCGGGCAGCCCGCCCGCATCTGGTCTTTTTCTCCGCACCGAAGGCGCAGCCTCGGCACGGCCTGCCTTTCGCACCGAAGGTGCAGCCTCAGCACAGCCTGGGGCAACGCCCCAGGAACAGCACAGTAGTGGGTTCAGCGCTGAAGGCGCGATTCAATCCGGGCGCGCCTTACAGGACCATCTTGCCCGTCCAACAAGCGGCCTTTGAATCGCGCCTTCAGCGCTGGATGCTACCGACCCATACCTGGGGCGTGCCCCAGGCTGTGATGAGGCTGCACCTTCGGTGCGGAGAACCAGACCGGATGCGGGCGGGATGCCCGCGCTCCCGGGGCTGTGGCTGTCGTCCCTGCAATACAGGGGCAACATTCAATCATTTCGTAAACGAGCGTAAACGACCCGCGATTCCGTCCAGGCGTGGCAACCCTCCTTGAAGCCGTAGAACACAATGATCAAGCCCGCCGCCGGGTCCGCCCACCACCAGCCGAACCGGGCGTTGAGGGCGATGCCCGCGAGCACCGCCGCCGCCAGGAAGGCGTCAATGAGCGTCACCCGCGCCTCCGTGAGCAGCACGGGATTGTCCAGGGCCTTTCCGGTGACGTGTTTGCCCGCCGCAAGCGCGAGCATGACCGGTAAAGTCACGGCGAGCCACGCCAAGCCCAGGGCGGAAACGCCCGGACGCGCGCCCAACCGGAGAGCGCCGACGGATTGCGTGAGGATGTAGAGGGCAAGCGCGAAGAAGGCAACGGCGATGCCGCGCAATGCCCTCTGTTCCCGGCGTCCGCTTTGGACCCCGCGCAGATGCCAGACAACGATCGTGGACGCCCCGATCTCGATCAGCGAATCCAGGCCAAACCCCGCGAGGGCCACGGACCGGGCGGCGATGGCGCTGTCGAGGCAAATGACCGCGCCCGCCACGTTCCAGCCGAGGGTGAGGTATTCGAGGAGCAATCCCCGGCGCGGCAGGCGCGAGTTGGTGGTGGTGGTCATGGGTTGGCGTGGTTCAAGCCGGATTAGCCTACCTCGATTCGCCGTGTTCACCAGGCGGTCGTGTTCCCGCCGTGACTCCCGGGGTTGGGCGTGCTTAACTCCCTTGCCATGCAACCCACTTTGCTCGTCCTCGCCGCCGGCATGGGGAGCCGTTACGGCGGCCTCAAACAACTCGACCCCATGGGTCCCGGGGGCGAGCCGCTCCTGGATTACTCCGTCTTCGACGCCCTGCGCGCCGGGTTCGGACGCGTGGTCTTCGTGATCCGGCGGGACTTCGAGGCGCAGTTCCGCCGCGAGGTGGGCGCGCGCTTTGAACGGCGGGTTGACGTGGACTACGTCTTCCAGGACTTGCAAGCCTTGCCCACCGGCTTCCAGGCACCTGGGACCCGGCAGAAACCCTGGGGCACGGGGCACGCCATCTGGTCGGCTCGCGATCACGTCCGGACGCCCTTCGCGGCGATCAACGCGGACGACTTCTACGGTCGCGACGCCTACCGCGTGCTCTCCGAATTTTTCAGCAAGACGCAGGAGGAAACCGCTTCCAAGGCGGCAAGGTTCGCGATGGTCGCCTACCGGCTGGACCGCACGTTGTCCGACCACGGCGCGGTTTCGCGCGGGGTGTGCGTCGTCGATGCCGGCGGCCACCTGCAAACCGTCGAGGAACGCACCAACATTGAGCGCGTAAATCCCGGCGAAGGCGGCGGGGCTCGTTACCAATTGGCGGACGGCACCTTTGCCCCCTTGAACGGCGCTGAAACGGTGTCGCTCAACTTCTGGGGGTTCACGCCCGCGGTGTTCCCCTTGCTGGAACAAGGGTTCGCCCGGTTCCTGAAAGCAAGCCTCGACCAGCCCAAAGCCGAGTACTACATCCCGTCCGCCGTGGCCGAAATGATCGAATCGGACGCGGCGCGGGTCAGCGTTTTGCCAACGGAGGCGGTGTGGTTCGGCGTGACTTACCGCGAGGACAAACCTATCGTGGCGGCGTCGCTGGCCGAACTAACCCGCGCGGGCGAGTACCCCGCCGAACTCTGGGCCTGAACGCCCGCCCCGCCTGTTACACCGACTCGCAATCCCATCCCGTCATGACATCCTCCGCTTACCCCGCCGGGGGTGCCACCGCCGATCTTCCACGTCGCAAGGCGGAGGATTTTCTCGCGCTCATCAACCAGCAGAAGCTCGGCAAACTCAAAATTTACCTCGGGGCGTGCGCCGGCGTGGGCAAGACCTACCAGATGCTCGTCGAGGGCAACCGCCTCCGAAAACGCGGCGTCGATGTGGTGATCGGCTACGTCGAACCGCACGCCCGCGCCGAAACCACCGCGCAGATCGGCGAACTCGAAATCGTGCCGCCCATGGTCACGCGCTACCGCGAGGTGGAGCTGCGCGAAATGGACACCGCCGCCGTCATCGCGCGCGCGCCGACCATCGCGCTGGTCGATGAACTCGCCCACACCAACGCCCCGGGCGGCAAGACCAAGAAACGTTTCGAGGACGTGGAGGACCTGCTCGCGGCGGGCATCAACGTGATCAGCACGCTCAACATCCAGCACCTCGAGAGCCTCTACAATGTCGTCGAAAGCGCCACCGGCGTCCGCGTCAAGGAACGCATCCCCGACGAGTTCCTGACGCGCGCCGACCAGATTGTCAACATCGACCTGCCCGCCGAGGATTTGATCGAGCGGCTCCAGTCGGGCAAGATTTATTCCCAGGACCGGGTGGCCTCCGCCCTGGCCAACTTCTTCACGCCCGGCAACCTGACGCGCCTGCGTGAACTCGCCCTCAGCGAGAGCGCCAATTTCCTCGACCGTCGCCAGCGCGCCGAGGAAAGCCCCGGCACGGAACACCCCTCCGGCGGCGTGGGGCAGGTGGCGGTGGCCCTCAGCAGCGGCGGCCCCGATCCGGGGGCCATCCTGCGCAAGACGGCGCGCCTGGCCTCGCAGCTCAACGCCCCGTGGTACGCGGTCTATGTGCGCACGCCCAGCGAGGATCCGCGGATGGTCACCGCCGAGGTTCAGCGCGCGATCGGCGAGACGCTGGAAGCCGCCCAACGCATGGGCGGCATGGTCATCGTGTTGAAGCGCGAGGTCGTGGCGGCGGCGCTGATCGATTTCGCCCGGGAATACGGCGTGACGCATTTCGTCGTGGGCCGCCCGCGCGAGCGCCGGCTCTGGCAGCGCTGGCAGCCCTCCCTCCACGAGCGTCTGCTGCGCGAACTCAAGAACGTGGACCTGGTGGTGGTCTGAGCAAACTCTTTGTCTCCACTCCGCCAAAGCCGCGTTAAGGTACGCACCACAAAGTATGGCAATCCAGAAGAGCCGCCGACGGGGCCAAGACGAGCGGCGCGCGCGCAATCTCTACGTGCGGCTGCGTTTGGTGGCGGTGCTGCTTTCCTGCCTCTTCGTCGCGCTAACCGTCGTGTTCATCCTCTCCAACCGGCATTGAGGGGCCGGGATCATCCTTCCGCCCGCCGATAAAGCTGGACCGCGCGGGTGTCCGACGCTCCATTACGCGCCTGCCCCGCGCCCCCGCGCTGTTTCCATGAAGAAAATCCTGCTCACCCTTCTCCAGCTTGCCGTGACCGCCGGCGCGCTGTGGTTCATTTTCAGAAATCAGGAGCAACGCACCAATATTCTTAATGCCTTCAGCCGGGCCGAGATAAGTTGGGTGCTGGCCGCTATCGTCGTTTCGGCGGTCGCGTTGATCACCGCGACGATGCGCTGGTGGCTCCTGTTGAGGGTGCAGGGGATTCACCTCGGCTGGAAACGCACCGTCCAGCTCTACCTGATCGGCGGGTTCTTCAACCTGTTCCTCTTCGGCTCCACCGGGGGCGACGCCCTGAAAATGTTTTACGTGGTGCGCGAGGTGGGACCCAACAAACGCGCCAACGCGATCCTGAGCGTCATCATGGACCGGCTGCTGGGGTTGGTCGCCCTGATCATCCTGGCGGCGGTTTTTATCACGCTGCGTTACCACTGGCTCACCCAGACACCGGCCAGCAGCGCGCTGCTGGCGAGTTTCGGCCTGATCCTCGGCGGCGCGCTCACCGGGTTGGTGTTGATCTTCACCGTCATCGGACTGCGCCTGGTGGACCGGCTCCCCGCGCGGTTGCCGGGCCGGGCGAAGTTTGTCGAGGTCGCCGGCGCGTGCCAGACCTACGCCCGCGCGTGGCGTTCAACGCTGCTGGGGATCGTTGTCTCGTCCATCGGGCACGCGTCGTTCTTTTTCACGTTTTACTTCGCGGCGCGCTCGGTCGGTGCCGGGGTGCGGCTGTGGGACATGTCCACGATCATGCCGATGGTCAACACGATCGTGTCGCTGCCCATCAGCGTGGCGGGCGTGGGTTTGCGGGAAACGCTGTTCTCGCGGCTGCTGCACGATTTGTGCGGAACCCCGGAGGCTTTGGCGGTGCCGATTTCGATCATCGGATTTTTGTGCAGCACGATTTTTTACGGGTTGGTGGGCGGGGTTTTCTTTCTTTTTTATCGCGGGCCGGCGGAAGGGCAGAAGGCAGAAGTCGGAACGCGGAACGCGGAAATGGCGGAAGGATGAAAGAGCGGAGGGTTTGTTTGCGCGCGGAGGTCGGTTTCGACGGGAGGCTGCTGGATCCCGAAGGCGGGCGTGGCGGAGCGGAGTTGGGGCCGGTCTGGTGGCAACGGCTGGTGGGACGGAAATGCTGCGTTCCGGCGGAGGGCGGGACGGCGAGGGGTCTGCTTGAAAGTGGCTCGGCGCGGGAGCTTTGCCTGCGCGTCCGACCATGCGTGGACGGGCGGCGCGGGCGGCCGACCCTCAGCGGGACGCGGGATGACGCACCGTTTTTCGCGCGGTCGATCGTCTGGAACCTGGTCCGCATGGCCACGACGCCGGGAGGGGATTGCCTGCTGCACTACCGACGCGCGGACGGTTGAGGCAGGGTGAGAGTTCGCCGGGCTGACGGCGCGCACCTCCGGCGACGAGGCCGGTGCTCGCCAACATTTTCTCGCCGTCCGGGCGAAATTGGCGGCGGCGGTAAGCGGGCATCCCGATTACGCCACCGCCCGGATTGGCGCTTGTCACCTCAGCCTGAGGCTCTTAAGTTATATGGAATGGCTGAAGGCGAACCGGCGGAAAGCCGAACGAGACCAAGCTAAACCGCCCCAAGCTGAAACGCTGAAACCGGAGTGAAAATAAAATGAACAACCCAACGAACTCTTCGATCACTGCGCGCTCGGCACTTCACCGTTGCGGTTGCCAGCTTCGGTCTTGCCTTCTTGGGGCGCTCCTGCCGCTCACGGTCCACGCCGCGGCGCTGGACCCGCTGGCGTTCCCTTCGCTGGGAACGTTCAACCCCGGCGTCAGTGCGAGCATCTTCGCCGATGGTTCGACCGCGCCCTCCTTGATCGTCCCCGGCGGGGCGACTTACACCGGCGTTTACTTTGACCAGGGTGGCGGCCTGCCCCCGGTCGCGGTCTTCAATTTTTCCTCTGTCAACCTCGCCGCCGGGTTGACCCTGGGCGGCACGACCAGCGTGCCCGTGGCCCTGCTTTCCCAGGGCGGGCTGACCATCGCTGGCATGGTCAACGCCAACGGCTTCGGCGGGGCGGCGGGCGGGGCCGGGGCGCCCGACACCACCTCCAACGGCAGCCCGGGCGGCGGTCCCGGCGGCGGGCTCGGCGGGCTGGGCGGCGGCATCGTTGGTAACGGCGGCGACGGGGGGAGCTACGGGGGCAGCGGGTACGGCAACGCCGGCGTCCTTTACGGCAACCTCGCCACCAGCCTGCAAGCGGGCAGCGGGGGCGGCGGCTCGTCCGGCTCCCAGTTCGGCGCCATCGGCAACCCCGGCGGGGCGGGCGGCGGGGGCCTGGAACTGGGTGCCGCGGGCACGCTCACCCTCGCGGCGACAGGAGCGCTCTCCGCGGGAGGCACCCAAGGGGCATCCGGGAGCGGCCAGCCCGGAGGTGCCGGCGGGGGCGGCGGCAGCGGCAGGGGCGTGTTCCTGCATGGGACCACGACGAACCTAGCCGGTTCCATTGACGCCATCGGAGCGCAGGGTGGCACTGGAAGCCCCGCGCAGGGCCGGGCCGGCGGCGGGGGGCGGGTGCTGGTCGCACTGCCCGCGTTCACCGTTGGCACCAGCGTGGTGCCGGTGGTAAACGTAAACGTCGCGGGCGGTCCCCTGGGCAATCAGAAGGCCGGGGACGGCACGGCGACGTTGGCCGTGGACGTGACCACCGTGCCAGCCGGGCAGACCCTGAACGTGACGGGCGGCACCCTCTTCGGCACCAGCCTGGCGTTTTCCTCCAACCTCGTCACCGTGCAGGGTGGCGGCACGTTCGCCAATCTTGGCGGCTACACCAACCCGGCCGGCGCGCAGGTTTCCCTCACCGCCGCGGACGCCCGGATCACCGGGGGCACTTTCACCAATGCCGGCCTGCTTGACGGCGTCGCGGGCCGCGTCGAGGCGACGGTGTCCAACGTGGCCGGCGGGGAAATCCGCGCCGGCGGCGGCAGCAACCTCGTCTTCACCGCCAGCGGCAACGCCAACGCCGGGGCCGTCAACCTGCTCGGTGGCACGGTGGACTTCCGCGCCGGGTTAACCAACGTCGGCACCCTCGCCGGATACGGCACCCTCGCCACCGGCGGCGGGGGGCTGGCGAACACTGGGACTGTTTCCCTGTCCGGGAACACGGATGTACTCGGCGTCGTGGCCAACACCGGCGGTGGCAAGCTCATCGCCACCAGCGGGGCGACGGCGACATATTTCAACGCCGTCACCCACAACGGCGCCGAGGTCCGCACGGCCGTCGGCAGCCGCACGACGTTCCTGGGGGCGGTCAACGGCGCGGGGACGTTCACGGGGCCGGGGCTGGTGGATTTCGAGGGTGGGTATTCTCCCGGCAACTCGCCGGCGGCGGTTAGTCTGGCGGGCGATGTGCTGCTCGGGGCCGGCAACCATCTCACGATGGAACTCGCCGGCGTCACGCGCGGGACGCAGTTCGATGCCTTGCTCGTCGCGGGAAAGCTGACCCTCGGCGGCGCGCTGGATGTGGTGCCGCTCAACGGATTCTCCGCGAGCAATGGCCAGCAGTTCGACCTGCTCGATTGGGGCACGCAGACGGGGACCTTCTCCGCCGTGCACCTGCCGGCGCTCGCGACCGGCCTGTCGTGGGATACAACCAATCTTTATTCCAACGGTACCATCGGCGTCGTCCCGGAGCCTTCGACCTGGGCGTTGATGATTCTCAGCACAAGTTTGCTGACCGCTAGAGGGCGTCGCCGCCGATAGCCGGGGCCGGTTCTTAGATTGGATAATATGGCTATTAATTGGAGGTGGAATTTATTTCCGTCCCCCTCACGCCGGAGATTTTCCCTTGTTGCCGAAGTAGATGGATGGCAGCAGGGGTTGATCGCGCAACACGGCAAAGGGCGAGGCGCATTCCACACCAAACTTTAAATGACCGACCGGATTGCGCGCCTCGCGAAATCCTCTTTGAATTGTAAGCTCGGCCCCGGCTGCCCCCGGCCACTTTCCGAAGCGGACTTGCATTCGGGAAATCCGATGGGTTATAAAGAGGGTTCGCGGGCGGAGTTTGCCCGTCCTCGCCTCTCGCGGGCCACCATGTTCCTCCCACTTATGTCACTGGTCGCCCGCAAATCCTCCCCCGTTTCCCCCGTCCTTTGAAGCGCGCTGTCGTCACCGGTCTCGGGTTCGTCACCAGTATCGGCAACAGCCGGGCGGAGGTTCTGGACAGCCTGCGCACGGGCCGCACCGGCATCGAAATCCACCCGGAGTTCGACCGCCCGGGAGTCCCGGTGAAACTCGCGGGCACCATCAAGGGCTTCCGCTTCCCCGAGCCGAGTTACGAAAGCTGGGAATACCCGGCGGGCCTCGACATCCCCCGCGTGCAACTGCGTTCCATGTCGCCCCACGGCGTCTTCGCCCACGCCGCGATGCTCGAAGCCCTGGCCGACGCCGCCCTGCCGGCCAACCGGATTTCCCAGCCGCGCACCGGCATGTTCTGCGCGTCCGCCGGGTCCACCTACCTCGCCTACCACCACGTGGACAAAATGCTCCGCGAAGGCGCGCAACGCTGCCACCCGCTCGGCGTGGCGTCCAGCATCGCCGGCACGCTCAACTTCAACCTCACCGCTCACTTCGGCATCCAGGGGGCCTCGGGCGGGTTCGCCAGCGCCTGCGCGTCGTCGGCCCACGCTTTCGGGGCGGCGCTGGATTTGATCAGGCTCGGACGGCAGGACGTCATGTTTGTCGTCGGCGCGGAGGACGGCGATCCGTACAGCATCCTGCCCTTTGCGAGTTGCCGCGCGCTGACCCGCGCGACCGATCCGGCGACAAGTCCGTGCGCGTTCGACACCAAGCGCGACGGTTTCGCGGGCACCGGCGGCGCGACGGTACTCATCCTGGAGGAAGCCGAACACGCCCGCGCGCGGGGCGCCCGGGTTTACGCCGAGGCCACCGGCTGGGGTCAGTCCACCGATGGTTACGACGTGATGGCCCCCGAGCCGAACGGCGCGGGGTTGGTCCGTGCCATGCAATCCGCGCTGGAGGACGCGGGCGCGGCCCCCGGGCAGATTGATTACGTCAACGCCCACGCGACCTCGACCTCCGTGGGCGACCGGGCGGAAATGCGGGCGTTGCGGCAGGTGTTCGCGAAGGCGGCACCGTTGATCAGCAGCACGAAAAGCCAGACGGGCCACGGCCTGTCGCTGGCGGGCGCGATGGAGGCGGGTTTCTGCTGCCTGGCGTTGCGGGAAGGCTTCGTGCCCACGTCTCTTAACATCACCGACCTGGATCCCGAGGCGGGGGATTTGCGGATCATCACCAAACCGGTCGAAGCCGCGCCCAGGGTGATCATGTCCAACTCCAGCGGGTTCGGCGGGGCGAACGTGGCGTTGATTCTGAGCCATCCGGTTGAAGAGATTTGATTTGAGCGGGCGCGATCCTGGTTTATAACTGGCCCGATGAAAACCTTGGTTTTTGCCGTGTGCGCGTTGGGGTTTGGGTGGGTTGGCGCGGTCCGGGCGCAGGAACCGGCCCCCACACCGCTGTCGGCGGCGGCCGCGCCCGCCGCGTTGCAACGGACGGAGCTTTATTTTGGCGGGATCGCGCCGCTTTCGTGGAACGATTTTCTCGCCCAGGTGGTGACGCCGCGTTTCCCGGACGGGTTCACTTGGTTCGACACGCACGGCCAGTGGCAGACCAGCACCGGCGAGGTGACGAAGCAGGATTCGCGGGTGCTGATCATCCTGCACGCCGCCAACCCGGACAAAGATCGGTTGATCGAGGAGGTGCGCGAACTGTTCAAGACGCGTTTCCACGAGTTGTCCGTCCTGCGCGCCGACGCGCCGGTCACCGCCTCCTTTTGAAGGCGGAACTCGGAAGGCGGAACGCGGAACCGGAAAAGCCAGGCCGCTATCATCCCTCCCGCCTTTTTCTTTAACCCCTCCTAGTCTACGGTAATCTGCGGTTGCAACTCTGGTTTCGCCTTCCGCCTTCTTATGAGCAAGCCCGCGCCCGAAGCTGAAATTCTCGTCGTGGACGACGAGCGCATCAGCCGCGCGATCCTCGTGCGCGCGCTGGAAAACGCGGGTTTCACCTGCCGCCAGTGCGGCGGGGGCGAGGAGGCCTTGCGGGTCATCGAGGAGCGGATTCCCAGCCTCGTGCTGCTGGATTACGCCATGCCCGGGATCAACGGGGCCGAGGTTTGCGCGCGGCTGCGCGCCCACCCCAACGGGGACATCGCGCAACTGCCCGTCATCATGCTCACGGGCATGGTGGGGGAGGAGCAGGAGGTTTTCTGCCTCCAGGCCGGGGCGAGCGACTTCGTCACCAAACCGATCAACCCGGCGGTGCTCAAGGCGCGTATCGACACGCAAATCCGGTTGAGCAACCTGCGGCAGCAGCTCGAAACCCGCAACCAGGAACTGGCCGATTGGCGGGCCGAACTGGAGCGCGACCTCGAAGCCGCCCGCCTCACCCAGCGCACCATCATCCCGACCCGGCTGCCGTCGCTCGCCGGCTGGGATTTGGCGGCGCACTACGAGCCGGTGATCCAGGTCGGGGGCGACATTTACGACTGGCTGCGGTTGCCGGACGGACGCGCGTTCTTCTGGATCGCCGACGCCACCGGCCACGGGGCCAGCGCCGCCCTGCTCACCGCCCTGGCCAAGTTGCTCTTCCGCCACGCCGCGACGGACCGCAGTTCGCCCGCCGAGATCATCGCGACGGTGAACGCGGATTTTTACACCACCTTCAAGGGCCGCTCCATGATGACCGCCATGTGCGTCGCGCTGGACCCGGGCACCGGACGGCTCACCGTCGCCGGGGCGGGGCATCCGCCGTTGCTGGTCGTGCGCCGCGACGGCACGACCGACGCCGTGCCTTCCCAATGCCCGCCGCTGGGTTTGTCGGCGATCATGGCGGCGTCCGAGGACTCCCGGCCGCTGGGCGACGGAGACGGGTTTTTCCTGTTCACCGACGGGTTTTACGACGTGATCTACGCGGACGGCACGCGGATGGATTTCCCGGAGTTCGAGCGTTGCGTGCGCGCGGCGCCGGCACCCCTGGGTTTGGGCGCGGCGGAAGGTTTCCTTTCCTCGCTGTTGGGACGCCTACGGGTGTTCGCGGACGGCAAGGCGTTTACAGACGACCTCGCGGCGGTCACGGCGTTCCGGCAGGCTTGAGGCAGTCGAATCTTTGTCCCCGGCGCAAATTCGCTTGCGGCGCGGGTGGAACCATCCATATTAGCCCTCGCTGTCACACGGGCTGTGGCTCAGCTTGGTAGAGCGCTGCGTTCGGGTCGCAGAGGTCGTGGGTTCGAATCCCACCAGCCCGATGCCTTCCGGGTTTGACTCCTTTGGCGACGGCATCCTGCCTTTCATCTCCACATGCCGACGGGTGATCCCAGCCGCCAGAACCCCGAAGAGAAGGAGATCGACCCGGATCAGACGCTCTTTTTCACCCGGCGCAAGAAGAGCGTCAACCTGCTGCCCCTGATCGTCGGCTGCGTCCTGGTGCTCGGAACCGGCGCCCTGATCGCCTGGGCACTGACCCAAGGGAACCGCAAACCGCTCGACGAGCCGATCCCGGCGGACGCGACGCCTGTTCCCAGCGGTACGCGGGACCCTTACGCCGGTCGCCCGATCTTGCCTGTCCGCGAGGCGCAGGATTTGGAGAATCCGCCGACGGGAACCCCGAACGCCACGCCTATCCCTATCGCGGTGGCGGTGGCAAGTCCGACCGCCAGGGTTGCCCCGCCGGTTGAGCCATCCCCCATTCCACGGGCGTTGCCGGTCACGCCCGCGCCGGTGGCAGTAGCAACTCCGGCACCTGCGGCGGATGTCAACGCCACCGTCGCGCCGCTCAACCTGGACGTGAACGACGCCAACAACGCGCAAGTCCGCACCGAGGTGCTGCGCCGGATCGACCTGATGCCCGGTGTTACCCAGGCGAACAAAGACCGGCTTTACGCCAGTGTGGACCACGCGCGCAAGATGGGCCGGGTGCTGACCGTGCCTTTTGAGAAGGGCGAGGCCACCGTCAGGGGCGCGGACGTGGAACGTCTCAAGCAGCAGATGGAGTCGGCGGAGATCAAGCAGTTGCTCGATGATCCGACGATGGTGTTTGTGTTGCTGGGTTACGCGGACCAAAAGGGCAGCGAGAAGATTAACAGCGACATTTCATTGAGCCGGGCGCGCAGCGTCATGGACGCGTTGCGAGACAAGTGCGGATTGCAGAACGTGATGCATTCCGTGGCGATGGGAGGCTCGACGCTTTTCAGCGCGCAGGAGGTTGAAAAGAACCGTGTGGTCGAGATCTGGGCCGTGCTGCCGTAGGGGTGCCTCGCCCGTGAGAAGCGACGCGGGAAGAAGGGTGGATGGCGACCTCCGGGCGCCATTGGTTGCACTCGCGGCGCAGCCGCCCGATTGTTCAGAAAAATCGGGCGTTGCGCCGCAGGGAAACCAATGGCGCCCGGAGGTCGCCATCCACCCTTCGCCATCCACCTGTCCTCCCGGGACGGAGATCCCTTAATTAAGACGGGCCTGCTCGTCCATCCTGAAAACTTTTCTCCCCTCACCCCGCCGAGATCCGCTCCAGCAACTCGGGGCCGGTCATGCGGAACGCCGCGTCGTGCGGGCACGACGCCACGCACTGCGGCTGCGGCTACCGAACGGTGCCCGTGCGAATCGCACAGATCGCACGCCGCCGCCTTCGGCTGGCCCACCATCATCACCTTGCCCGGGCGCGTCAGATCGTGCGCCTCGATCAGCTTGTCGCTGGTTGGGCATCATGAAAATGCTGCCGTACGGACAATTCTCCGCGCACAACCCGCAGCCGATGCAGTGATCCTCGATGACGATCTGCTGGTGCCGTGCCGCGGTGGATCGAATCCACCGGGCAACCGACCATGCAATGGGCGTCCGTGCACGAGCGGCAGGAGGTCGCCACGACGTAATTGCCGAAGCGCATCCCGTCGCGCAGCAGCCGCGAAACGCCCTGTGCCGTGCGAATGCGTGCCCGTGCTCCTCGATGCAGCCCCGCGTGCATTGGTCGCAACGCGTGCATCGGTCCAGGTCGAGCACGAGCACGCTCTGCGCCTCGTAAAGCCCCTGCTCGACGTATTCGTCGAGCATTTCCACCGTGACGCGCTTGCTCGCGCAGCCGCGAGAGCGACATCTCCGACCATCCGCCGGCCCATCACCGGGAACTCGCGGATCATTTGCAGGAAATCCTCCCGGCCCAGCCGCGCCAGTTCCAGGTGCCCGAGCGCCGAACAGGTGGCCGTGCGCGTCCCCGGCCGGATCGCCTGGCCAACGCGTCGCCGTTCGCGCCTTCCAGCGAGTGCGCGTGAACGTCGTCGTAAACCTCGTCCACGCTCCTGTGGCCGTCCTGCGGCCGTCAACCCGAGCAGCCCGATCTCGCCGATGATCGCGCCCGGGACCGCGCGACAGCACCTTCGGCTCCGTCGCCGTAAGTTCGCTGCCCGATGCGGACGTGGCCCGATCCGCACGAAATACAGCGCGTTGGCCACGTCGCCCTGCTCGAACAACGCCTGGCCCGGCGTGACGCGCACGAACGTGATGCGCGGCCGGAGGTAATCGACGACCCGCTCGAACGTCTCGGCGTCCAAGCCCTTGAACAACTCGGAATCCCGCAGCGTCAGGCTCAGCACGCGGTCGCGGTAGGTGCCCTCGAAAAGCTGCTTGCAGGCTCGGCACGCGCATGAGCCGGTCGAGCACGTTGCGGCGGATTTCCCAGACCTCGCCGTGGGTCAGCGCGGTGACCGTGGCCGTGCGCGGCGTGCCGGTCATGCACGCCATCTCGCCGATGATCACCGGCCTCGGGTGTCCGCTCGAAGCGGGCCACGACCTTCGGCCTCGCGTGCGGCAGCAGCCTGCCCAGCAAGATCTTCGGCTGCGGCGTCTGTCCGGCGCGGCACGGTGACTTCCAGCTTGCCGCTTCTTGATCAGAAAGGCCGTGTTGCCCGCCTCGCCCTGCCGGCAGAGCACGTCGCCCTTGCTTCAGGGTCCGCCGCACGACCAACCCCTGCTGCCAGAGCAGGAATTTCGGCGAGACTCCGGCGAACAGCGGATCGGAAATCAACTCCGCCGGCGACAGGAAATTCTTGGAGCGGTCCTGGCGCTGGAACTTTGATCGCGCGCGCCCGGCTTGAAGATGATCGCGCTCGTCGGGCAGGACACCATGCACTCGCCGCACTGCACGCAACCCGATTCCCCCATCGGGTCGTTGAGATCGAAGCTGATCCCCGGCGGTGACGCCCTTGCCGGTGCGGCCGATCACGTCGTTTTTCTGCACGTCGTCGCAGGCGCGCACGCAGCGGTCGCAGAGGATGCACGCGCTGTGGTCCACCTGGAACACCGGCGAGGAAACATCCAGTCGCGCGCCGTCCCACCTGGGGCGCGGGCACGGGCGGCGGGCTCGGCGAACACGTCCAGCTTGAGCCGCTCCGGCACGGCGCCGGCGCGCGTCGGCGACCTTGGCCGAGTTCGTTGAACGGCGCGAACTCCGTTCTCCAGCGTCGCCGGCGCGGCGGGCTTGAGGTGGTCGGCCGCCAGCAGTTCGGTCAGCGACCTTGACGCTGCCGCGCACCCGCTCGCCGTCCGGCCCGGCGTCGTTCATGGTGAACACCTCCATGCCGTCCTTCACCTGGTGCTGGCAGGCGGGCAGGAGCTTGCGTTCGGCCGCGCGCTTGCCGCGTTTCTGTGCCGTAGATCTGCACGACGCAGAGCCGGCAGACCGCCACCGGCTTCATGTGCTCCTGGTGGCACAGGATCGGGATGGGGATTTTCGCCTCGTCGCCCGGCTGCTTGACGTAGAGCCGCACGGCCGCGTCGTAGATCGTCGTGTAGCGCGGCGTGGTCCGGCCCTCGACGTCCTGCACGATGTTGCCGTTGCGCATCCTTCAGCGGCGCGGCCAGCGGCACCGTGACGGGCTGGCCGTCGATCTGCAGCGTGACGATCTTTTCGTAGTCCGCTCGCCGTCGGCGAGTCGAGCCGGACGAGCTGGCCGTCGATGTCGCGGCTGAAGAGCCCCTTCGTCGTCGTCGCGGATCAGATGGACCTACCACGATTTCAGTGTTCATCGGATCGGGGCGGGTGAAGGTTTACTGGGCCGGATGGTGGTTGGATCGGTCGAGATGCCTGGGCGACGTCGTCGGGGAAAAACTTGATCACGGTGGCAGCGGCATCGGCACCGACCGGCCCAAGCCGCAAATGGAAGCCAGCCCGATGATCGTGCCCAGTTCCTTGATGAGCGGCACGATCTCCTCTTCCCAGCGTTCGGCGGCAATCTTGCCTTCCATGAGATTGGTCCCCAGGGAGGCCAGTTTCTGCGAACCGATCCGGCACGGGACGCATTTGCCGCAGGATTCGTTGCGGAAAAACTCCAGCGACTTCACCGCCTCGGCCGACCATGTCGCGGGTCTCGTCGTACACGACCAGGCCCGCGCCCAGCGCCGCCGTGGGGCTCAGCGCGCGGAACAGGTTGAGTTCCAGCTCCAGGTCGAGAATGTCGAGTTCGGCGGCGGCCGGATCGAACCCGCGCCGCGCGGCCAGCGCCAGCCAGGATTTGTTTTTGGTGTGGTCGCGCGGCAGGCCGTCCGGCGCCGCTCAGCTTCGCCGGGAGGAACCCGCCCGAGGGTCCCGACGGCGCGAACGCCTTCAGCTTCCGCCCGCCCGCCATACCCTGGCAATATTCCTCGCCTTCGATCAGTTCGCGCAGGGTCATCCCCATCGGCACCTCGTAGACGCCGGGCCGTTCGACGTCGCCCGAGATCGAGAAGAACCGGCGGCCCTTCCAGCCGTTGACGCCCTTCGTCCGCGTAGGCTTTGCCGCCTTTGAGACAGATGAACGGCGCCCAGGCGAACGTCTCCACGTTGCTGACCAGGGTCGGGCTGGTCCTGCAGGCCGTTGGTTTCCAGCTTGGGCGGCATGTTGCGCGGCTCGCCGCGGCGGTCGGACATCGCCTCGATCAACGCGCTCTGCTCGCCGCAGATGTACCCGCCCGGACTGACGAAGACCGACATCGGGAACGGCCGCCCCAGCTCGCCGGCTTCGCGGTCCGCACAGCCCCAGCGCCTCCGCCCGCGCGGATCTCCGCCCGGCAGGCCGCGATCTGCTCGGGGTACTCGTGCCGGATGTAGATGAACCCCTGCGTGGCCTCCGTCAGCAACCCGGCGAGGATGACGCCCTCGACCACGGTGTGCGGGTTGCGCAGCAAAATCTCGCGGTCCTTGAAGGTGCCCGGCTCGCTCTCGTCGCCGTTGACGACGATGAACGCCCGGTCTTTCAAGCTCGCGGCGGCGCAGGCTCGCGGACGGCGTCGCGCACGTCCTGCCACTTTGGTGCTCGCCGGGATGCCCGCGCCGCCCAGGCCGCGCAGGTCGGCCTCGTCGAATTCCTTGAGAGACGGGGCCGGCCCAGCCGCCGAGTTCGGGGGTCTTGGCCCAATCGGTGCCCGTTTGCCAGGCGCGGATGGCCGCGACGATCTCCTCGGAGGGCAGCGGCAGGGTGTGCAGCTGGTGCAGCGCGCCCGCGCGGAATTGCTCCAAGCGGTCGTGGTCCCAGGATTTCTGGGTGCGGAGCAGTTCCATCGCCGCCGTGATCGACGCGTCGCGGGCTTCGACGACTTTGCGGACGGCGAGATAATTGGGCGGCGCGCCGTTGTACGAGTCGAGCCGGGTGACGCCGGGGGCGTAGGTGTTCGAAGAGATCGAGGTCCGAGGGCAGCGGGTTACCCAGGAGGGCGGCCTCGACGGCGCGTTTCAGGTCCTCGGTGGAGCGGCCGTGGTAGTAGAATTCGTCGTGCTGGCCGGTGATGGAGACGCACGCCGCCGGGGCGCGGTCGCAACGTCCCAGGCACGACGCGCCCTCGACGGCGTACTGCGGGTTGTCGCTCGCCTGGAGGGTGTCGAGGGTTTGGCGAGACCCGGCGAGGTGGCAGGCCATGTCGCGGCACACGCGCAGGGTGAGTTTTTTCGGCGGCGTGAGGTGGAAATGGGGGAAGAAACTGGCGACGGCCTGAAGACGGTAAAGCGGGACGCCGGAGCTATTGGAATAGGCCTTGAGGGCGCCGTGGTCCAGGAAGCCAAAGTCGTGTTGAATCTGTTGGAGGGCCGGGACGAGGGTCGCGCGGTAAGTGTTGTCCTCGGAGGTGGGCGAAGTGGTCACGTGGGTGCGGGGCCGGTGGGCGGTGGAGATTTTCGAGGGCGGAAGCCGGGTTTTGAGTGGCCCGGAGTGGTCGTGAGTTGGCAGAATGCCAAATCCCGCAACGGATTAACAGAAAATTTTCGCGGCGGGGTGAAGGAGAATTTTGGGATGCCCTCCGGCGAGGCGGGGAAGTTAGACCGGCAGTTCAAAGTTCGGACTGAAATAACTTGCCACAGCCTCGAAAAGGCTCAATATGGCGTCAAGTATGATTTACAAGGTTGGTCGAACTTATTAAGGATGTCGTTTGCTTAAGCCGGGGTCGTACGAAGTGCTTGTTTTCCAGGACGTCTCTGGGAAACAACCGTATTTCGAGTGACTTTATTCGCTGGGCCTGCAAACCCAGGCGCGGGTTCTCTATCGTGTTGACCGGCTCCAATGGGGACAGTTCGGAGACTTCAAGGCGCTGGATGGAGGACTTTACGAGTTGAGGTTGTTTTTCGGTCCCGGCTACCGGGTGTACTTCGGAGCGAGCGAGGGAAAGTTGATCCTGCTGCTCGCGGGCGGGGACAAGTCCACCCAGCGAAAAGATATCCTCATGGCGAGGGCAATGTGGACGAATTATTCGAAAGGCAAATTATGAAACACAAGTGCATTCCTTTGGATGAGGTTCACATGGAGATTCTCAAAGACCCCAAGGTGGCGGATTACGCGGTGAAGCTGGCTTTGCAGGATTTCGAGCGGGACAACAATGTCGAAATCCTGCTCCATATGTTGCGGTTGGTCGCGCAAGCGCAAGGGAGCTTGGCGGAATTGGCGCGCAAGGCATCAATCAGCCGACAGGCGCTGCACCAGGCGCTTTCACCGGATGGCAACCCGCGATTACGGACTTTCCAGAGCGTGCTCGATGGCCTGGGCTTGCGAATGAGTTTCAAAACCCTTCCACGCTCAAGCCGATCTGGAACGGGCGTCAAAAAAGCTGCGTCCAACAGAACCCGGACGACTTCCGCCGCGCGGGCAGAGTGAATCACCCATCCAGACCCGTCTGCGATTCTCCATCCCCAGTGTCTTCCGCCTTCTTCCCCGTGACCGCCGCCCTTACCTCACTCAACACGGCTTCGCCGTCTAAGAGCAGGGAAGGATCAGCCTGAGCTTCGAGGCGGCGGCGATTTACCTCGCGCAACAAGTCATCGTTGGGACGGGAAAAGTTTGCGGACATAGGACAAGCCATCGCCGCGCGGAGGCAAATAAACAAGCGACTGGAGATTGCCGGTAACCCGGTGCTTCGGAGGAGTGCCCTATCAATCATCCGCCCTATCTACTACCTCCTATCTTCCTGCCCTTTGTTCCGCTTCTTCCCCCGACCACCCCCCGCGCCGTCGTCAGAAAACGCTCCAGCGCGGGCGAACGGTTATCCTTCCGCCAAGCCGCGCAAAGCTGGTATTCGGGCGTCGATTTGTCCAGCGGCACAAACCGCAGCGACGGCATCGCCAGCCGTCCGATCTGCGCGGGAAAAAGCGCCACCCCGAACCCCGCCGCGACGTAGTTGAGCGCGGAGGGCGAACGGTCCGTTTCCAACGCGATTTCCGGCTCAAAACCCGCGCGCTGGCACAACGCCAGCAGCCACGGACTGAACGCCGGCGCGTCCGACCGCGCCGTGAAGATAAACTTCTCCCGGGCCAGTTCCGCCAGCGCGAGCGTGCGCCGCGCCGCCAGCGGATGGTCCAGCGGCAGCGCGGCGACGAGCCGCTCCCGGCTCATGACGGCGACCTCCAGCTCGTCGTGCGGCTGCGGCAAACCCAGCCCGATGATGCCGAGGTCGATCCGCCGGTCCACCAACTCCTCGATCTGGCGGGTCGGCGTTAGCTCGGTCAGGCTGATCTCCACGTCCGCGTGATTTTTGCGGAACGACCGCAGGACGGTGGGCAGCCATTCGTAGGAAAGCTGGGCGATGAAGCCGATGGCGAACCGTCCGGTTTCGCCGCGCGCGGCGCGTCCGGCGGCACGGGCGGCTTCGTCGGCGGCGCGCAGGAGCCGCCGCCCGTGCTCCAGGAACACCTTGCCGGCGGCGGTAAGCGCGACGTGGTGCCGGTCGCGGTCGAGCAGGACCGCGCCGAGTTCCTCCTCCAACTGGCGGATTTGCACGCTCAGCGCCGGTTGGGAAACGCTCAGGTTTTCGGCGGCGCGGCGGAAGTTCAACTCCTCGGCGGCGGCGATGAAATAGCGGACGTGGCGGAGTTCCATAACGCGCGTTCAGCCTCCGTCGCGTGATAGGTTAAAGCAATCACGAAGATAGCAACAAAGTCATTCCGTTTTCACGGGGTTGGCCGATGTTAGTCTCATCCAACAAAGGATCATATGACACAATTAGACTCCCACGCGCGCCGCTCGCTGACGCAGCCGCGCATTCCAACCCCCACCATTTACCGCGACACCTTGTTGTCGCCGTGGACCACGCCGGCCCGCTCCAGTGTTCGCGCCCTGGCGCTGCCCGACGAACGCGTCGCCGATGGTCTGATGTTAGGACTCGGCGCGCTGACCCTGCCCGCGTTGGTGTACAGTTTCTTCCAGCTTTGCGGTTTGGTCTCCGGCGGTTCGCTGGAGCACGCGGTGCGGGCGTTCCTGCCCTGAGCCGGTCAGGGCGGCGATCCGTCGCGCGGGGCCCCGTTGCCTGAGGCGGTGGCCCCGCGCTTGCCAAACCACCGCGTTGTCCCTACCTTCGCGGTGCCGTGAATCCCTACCTGCAAAAACTCTTCCGTTTCAACTGGGTACTGCTGGCGATCATGGTGGCGCTTTGCGCGTTTGGAGTGCTCGCCATCTACAGCGCCACCTTCATGCGCGACGCCCACTCCTACCTGGGCCAGTCGCCGCGCAAACAGATCGTGTGGATCATCGCCAGCATGGCGATTTTCGTCACGGTGAGCCTGGTCGATTACCGCTGGATCAAGTGGGGTGCCCTGCCGGTTTACATCATGGGCGTGGTGCTGCTGGTGCTCTGCAAATTTATCGGGGTCACGCGGTACGGCGCGAAGAGCTGGATCGAGTTCAAGGGCATGAGCCTGCAACCCTCGCAACTGGCGATCCTGGGCGGCATCCTGATCATCGCGCTGTTGCTGAGCGAGTTTCGCCGGATGCATCCCATGCTCAAGCTGGTGGTCTGCGGGTTGATCGCCGCGCCGCCGTCGCTGCTGGTGGCGATCCAGCCGCAGTTGGGTGGCGTCATCGTGTGGGTTCCCGTGATGCTGATGATGCTGTTCGTCGGCGGCTTGCCCGTGCGCTACCTGCTGGCGGTGGTGCTCTCCGGCATCGCGGTGCTGCCCATCGTGGCGCATTTGCTCAAGCCGTTTCAATACCAGCGGCTAACCACTTTCATCGACCCGGAGTCCGACCCGCTGGGCGCGGGCTGGACGATCACACAATCGCTGGTCGCCATCGGCTCTGGCGGTTTCCACGGCAAGGGGTTCCGTGCGCACGACACGTTGGTCGAACAGGGGCTGCTGCCCTCGACCATTTCGCACACGGACTTTATCTTCGCGGTGATCGGCGAGGCTTATGGATTTGTGGGGGGAGCGGCGTTGATCGCCACGTTCGCCATGCTGCTGGTGACGGCGCTTTACATCGCCTACCAATCGCGCGACCAACTGGGGCTGTTGTTGAGCGTGGGGGTATGCGCGTTGTTGTTCACGCACGTTTTCATGAACGCCGGCATGACGGTTTCGCTGGTGCCGATCGCGGGTCTGCCGTTGCCGTTGATCAGTTACGGCGGGACGTTTGTGATGATTATCATGTTCGCGTTGGGAATCCTCCAAAGCGTGTGGATTCACCGCAAGGAGTTGCGGTAGCGCCGGACTTCCGCCGCAGGAGCGCGGGGATCCCGCCCGCGTTTAGTCTCCGCACCGAGGGTGCAGCCTCATAACAGCCTGGGGCAACGCCCCGGGTGTGGGTTCAGCGCTGAAGGCGCGATTCAAACGCGTCTTGTTGGACAGGCAAAATGGTCCTCGAAGGCGCGCCCGGAATGAATCGCGCCTTCAGCGCTGGACACGATACTTGCCTCTTCCTGGGGCGTTGCCCCGGGCTGTTATGAGGCTGCACCTTCGGTGCGGAGAAGAGTCGCTCCCGGGGCTGACCAGACCAGAAATCACCCTCACGCGTACACCAGCAGATGAATGTCCTCCGGCAGCAGCGAGGACACCTGCCGGATGATGTTTCCACGCAGTAAATTCACCAGGCCGCTGCGCGCCGGCGATCCCAGCAGCAGGCGCGACGCGCCCACCGTCGCCGCGAAATCCACGATCGTGTCCGCCGCCGAATCGCTCACGGCGTAACCCGGCAGGATCACCACGCCGTTCGCTTTCTCGCGGGCATAGGTGAAAATCTCGCGCGCCTCGTCGTCGTCGCGCCACTTGCGCTTGCGATCCTCACCCGTCATCACGGATTGCTCGCGCACAAACAACAAATACAGCGGCCGGCGGGCGTCGCGCGCCTCCTCGATCGCGAAATCCAGCGTCTTCCCAATGCCGCGCACCGCGCAGAGCATCGGCGCCCCTTCCGGGCTCTCGCCGGTGCCTGTCGGAAACGGAAACACCGTGTCGGACGCGGCGGAAGTAACGTGTGTCAAACCCGCCAGACTGGTGGCGGCGGCCAAACCCCCCACCGGCACGGCGGCCACACCAACCCGCGCCTGTCGCCGCAGGGCGCGTTCCCCGAAAAGTCCGCGCAAGATCAACGCGCCGGTAAGTACGGAGATCACCAGGATGACCGCTTTCAGATCATGCAGGTAAAACAAGCAGTCCACCAGCAAAGCGATCACGATGACCAGGACAATCAGGAAAGCGCCGCGCTGCGCTTTTTCCCGCGCTAAGGCGCGCATGATCAGTCCGATGCCCAGCGTGGCCGTCGCAAACACCCGGGCGTTCGGCTTATCCCAAAAGAGCGACAATTCGATCGCGAGCATGATCAAAAACGTGACGAACATCCCGTAGCGTTCACGCCTCCGGAGCGGCAGCCCCTTGTCGGTGGAAGTCGCCCCGAGGTTGGTGGCGATGGCGCCGACCACGCCCACCGCGTACAAGTCCGCGAGGCTGTTGAGGTCGCTCACCACCAGGACCAGCGCGGCCGGGATCACCGTGGCGATGATGAGTCCCAGCGTGGGCACGCCGTAGCGGTTCAAACTTTGAAAACGGTCGGGCAACTCCTTGTCGCGCGACATCAAAAAGGAGATGGCCACCAGATCGACGATGGCCGTGTTGACCGCCGAGAGCAGCAGAAAGCCGAACACGATGGACACGGCGATTCCCGCGACCGCGCCCGCCGCCGATCCCAGGGAGCCGCCGACGAAAACCTGCGCCATGTACCGCAGCATGTAATCGCGGACCCCCTCCTCGACGCGGACGCCCTGGGCGTTGTACACGTTGACCTCGTTGCCGCTGCCGTCCGTGGAGGGTTCGGAGACCATCCCCGGCAGCGCGTGCATGGCAAACGCCAGCAGCGCGGTGAAAAGACACACCTCCAGCATGACCCACAACAGGGCGGGCGTGCTGGTTTTCGACACGTTGGGCTTGTCGGGCGTGCTGCCCGGGTCAAGCTTCATGACACCCGTGGAATTCGCGATGGCCTCGACGCCGGAAAGCGCCAGCACGATGCCGACGAAACTCTGCCAGTTCGCGCCGAACCCGCCGGTGAGCCCGTGCAGGGCGTGCGCCGCCTGGCCGAGGTGCGGCAAGCTGAACAGCCCGAGCAGCAGTACGACGAGGAACGTCGGCAGACTCACCAGGAACGCCAGGCCGCCCGTGGTGCGGGGTCCAAAAATGTTCAGCAGCCCGATGAAGATGATCGACCCGGCGGCAAACAACTCCGGGTGCGGCACCCGGAGATAGGAGAACGCCGAGAACGCGCTCAGCGCGGCGGTGACGATGTAATCCGCGATCAGCAAGAACGCGCCGACGATGGAGATAATCTCCGAGCGGTGCCGCACCGAGGCGTACACGCCGCCGCCGTCGGGGTAAAGCCGGCAGATGACCATGTAGTTGAGGCCGACCAAGGCGGTCAGCAGACACATGGCGGCGATCAGCCAGAAGGACGAGTACCCGGCGGCGGCGAAAGCCAGGCCGACGACGTACGCCTTGGAAGTGCCCCAGTCCCCGTACAGGATGGACGCCGCGCGCTTGCTGTCAACGTTGCGGGGTCTGTTGGAATCGGTGCCGACGAGCATGGATTAAAGGCGGAAGGCGGAAGGATGAAAGCTGAAGCAGGCGGATCGTGCGACGAAGCGGGGTTTTATGCAAGCGGGATTCTGCGGGGAGGTGGTTGGCGGAAGGAACGACGCGGCCAACAGCGGCGCGCCTGGCCCGTCTTGCGCACAGGGCGCAAGAGAGACATAGTCTGCCCGTGGAACCCGCCCCCGCCTCCAAAGTCACCCGTGTGATCAGCCAATGGTCGGAAGTTCCACGCTTCGAGAGCGAGGAGGAGGAAGCCGCCTTCTGGGGGCAGTCGCGCATCGAGGCCCGGTTGATGAACACGGCCATCCTCAAGGCGGACACCCGGGAGTCCACCACGGTGACATTGCGGTTCGATCCCCGGATGCTGGCGCGGATCAAGCGCCTGGCGCGTTCGCGGTACCTCAACTACCAGAGCATGGTCAAGCAGTGGTTGAGCGAGCGGTTGGAAAAGGAGATCTGACATATTCCGGTTCCGCAGCCACGGAGTGGCGTCAACCGCGGGTGAGTAGCCGTGGTCGAGTCCGCGAGGCCACGCAATAAAAGACGAGAGGGGATCAGCCACGTGGTGGCGTAACCTCCGGAAGTGCTGACGCGGGCTTGGCCCCTGTGGACGCGAAACCCCGACGGGGCACCACGCCGCCCGTTCCCCGAACCATTAATTAACCCCGGGCTTTGGTGACGCCACTCCGTGGCTGGAAACGCGTGCGGGGTGGCTTTCCGTGGCCTCGCGGACTCGACCACGGCTACTTAAATGACGCCACCACGCGGCTGGAAGGAGCGGGTTGTCCCATGTCCTCCGAAAAGGAAACAGCCTGACTGGCCCAGTTGAAAATTCCCCCCGGATTTTCAACCAACTCCCTCCAGTCAGGCTGCCTTAATTGTTTCCCCGTTCGCATTCACGAACATAATGTCCTTTAGCACCCCTCGTGCCAAGGGTGAAAACGCGCCCGGCCAACCGGCGGCAGGGGTAAGGATGGCGCAACTTGAACTCATATAATCTGCTAATCTAAAGGTATTTATAAAAATTCACGGAACTTTCAACCAGCGTTGGCAGAGTGTCTGATCCACCCCTGCGCACCAGTGGCTAACTTTAGCCAATCTGGGCAATCCCACCGCACGAATAGTCGCTCTTTTTGCATTCCCCATTTCCCCGGAAGCTACCGACTCGCGCCCTTTGCCCTTCCACGTTAAGGTGCGCCGCACACCTCCACCTTTCCACCCGCTTTCCATGCCAAAAGCCGACTCAATCCACGGTCCCGTCAGCCAGAGCGTTCCCAGCGGAAACCCATCCACTCCCCAGGAAGCCACCCAACGCGTCGAGACCCTGCGCCTCGAACTTGCCGAACACAACCGGCGCTACTACCAGGACGCCGCCCCGACCATCACCGACCAGGAGTACGACGCCCTTTACCGCGAGCTGATCGACCTCGAAACCGCTTGGCCCGAACTCCTCACCCCCGACTCCCCCACCCAGCGGGTCGGCGGCGCGCCGTTGGAGGAATTTGCCCAAATCAGGCACCTGACGCCCATGCAGAGCCTGGACAACACCTACTCCGAGATGGAGGTGGCCGAGTTCTACCACCGCGTGCAAAAAGCCCTGCCGGGTCGCGAGATTCCCGTCATCATCGAACCAAAGGTCGATGGGGTGGCCGTCTCGCTCTACTACGAAAAGGGCGCGCTCCAATACGCCGCCACCCGGGGCGACGGGGTCACGGGCGACGACATCACCCAAAACGCCCGCACCATCCGCACCATCCCCGGCGAGTTGCGCGGCAAATCGCTGCCCGACAAAATGGAAATTCGCGGCGAGGTGTACATGCCCAAAAGCGGGTTTGCCAGGATGAACGAGGAACGCGCCGCCGCCGGCCTGCCCCTGTTCGCGAACCCGCGCAACGCCACCGCCGGTTCGTTGAAGCAACTGGACCCCGCCACCGTCGCCGCGCGCCCCCTGGCGTTCATCGCGCACAGTTTCGGGCTGCTCGAGGGCGCGGAACTTCAGTCGCAGAGCGAGATGTTCAAGCTGCTGGCGACGTGCGGCCTCAAGATCAGCGAAAAACTCTGGCACGCCGCCACCAGCGAGGGCATCCTCGCGGCCATCCGCGAAATGGACGCCGTCCGCCGCTCGTTCGAGTACGAGACGGACGGCGCGGTCGTCAAGGTGGACAGTTTCGCGCAACGCGCCCGCCTGGGCGTCACCTCCAAGGCGCCGCGCTGGGCCATGGCTTACAAGTACGCCGCCGAACGCGTGGAAACCCGGCTGCTGGACATCGCCATCCAGATCGGCCGCACCGGCGTGCTCACCCCCGTGGCCATCCTCGAGCCCGTGGCCGTGAGCGGCTCGACGGTCGCGCGGGCGACTCTGCACAACGCCGAGGAGATCGCGCGCAAGGACATCCGCGTCGGCGACATGGTGGTGATCGAAAAGGCCGGGGAAATCATCCCGGCGGTCGTTTCGGTGCGAACGGACCTGCGCACGGGCGACGAGCGGGTTTTCCAGATGCCCGAGACCTGCCCCTCGTGCGGCGGACCCGTCGCGCAGGACCCCGGCGGGGTCGCGGTGCGGTGCCAGAACATCGCGTGCCCGACCCAGTTCAAACGCCGATTGCAGCATTACGCCTCGCGCGGCGCGCTGGACATCGAGGGGTTGGGCGAGGCGATGGTCGAGCAACTGGTGGGCAAGGGGTTGGTGGGAACCATCCCGGACATCTACGGTTTGACCGCCGAGAAACTGCTCACGCTGGAGCGCACGGGCGAACGCAGCGCCGCCAACCTGCTGGCCGGCATCGAGGCGAGCAAGGCGCAACCGCTCTGGCGGCTGATTTTCGGGCTGGGCATCCTGCACGCGGGCGCGACCTCGGCGCGCACCCTGTCGGCGCGCTTCGGCACGCTGGACGCGATGCGGACCGCGCCGCTGGAGGAGATCAAGCGCGTGCCGGACGTCGGCGAGGTCGTGGGGTTGAGCGTGCACGAGTTCTTCCAGAACCCGGCCAACCAGGAGAGTCTCGACAGACTGCGGGCGGCGGGGGTAAACTTCGGCGAGCGCGACCCGGCACCCGTGGCGCGCGCTAGCGGGACGTCCGCCATCGCCGGGACGCGCTGGGTAATTACCGGGACCCTGAGCCAGCCGCGCGAGGAGATCGCCGAGTTGATCCTGGAAAAAGGCGGCAAGGTCAGCGGCAGTTTGAGCAACAAAACCAATTATCTGCTGGTCGGCGCGGATGCCGGCAGCAAATTGGAGAAAGCGAAAACCCTCGGCGTGAAGACGCTGACAGAGGAGGAATTTAAGATGCTGATGACCACCGCTTGAGCACCACCCAACCCGGCCCGACCGGGAAGCCGTCCACCAACCCGGTTGCGCCGCGCGATGCCGCCGTCGCGTTCTGGAGTTCGCCAGCGGCGGAACTCCTGCCGCTCCTCGCGACCACGCCGCAAGGCTTGAGCGGGGTGGAGGCGGCGGCCCGGCACGACGCCGCCGGGGCGGGGTTCGGGAAGCAGCACCCGCGTTGGCAAACGCTGCTCCTGCTGCTCTCGCAATTCAAGAGTCCGATCATCCTGATCCTGATCTTCGCCGCCGCCTTGTCGTGGTCGCTCCACGACACCCTGGACGCAATGATCATCCTCGGGATTGTCCTGGTGAGCGGCCTGCTCGGGTTCTGGCAGGAACGCGGGGCGGCGGACGCCGTGCGCAAACTCCTCGCCGTCGTCCAGATCAAGGCGACCTGCCTGCGCGACGGGCAACCGACAGACGTTCACACGGAGGAAGTCGTGCGGGGCGACATCGTCCTGCTGCGCGCGGGCGACATCGTTCCGGCCGACATCCTGATCCTCGAATCACGGGATTTGTTCGTCAACGAGGCGGCGCTCACGGGCGAAATTTTTCCGGTCGAAAAGGCGGCGGCGGTTTTGCCACCCGACACCGCGCTCGCCAAGCGGACGAACAGCCTGTTCCTGGGAACAAACGTCGTGAGCGGCACCGCCACCACCGTCGCGGTGCGGACGGGACGCGCGACGGAGTTCGGCAAGATTTCCCAGACCCTGACCCGCAAACCGCCGCCCACCGAGTTCGAGCGGGGCATCAAGGAGTTCGGCTTTCTGCTGATGCAAGTGACCTCGCTGCTCGTGGTCGGCATCTTCGCGGCCAATGTCTATTTCCACCGGCCCGTTCTCGAATCGCTGCTCTTCTCGCTCGCGTTGGCGGTCGGACTCACCCCGCAGTTGCTGCCCGCGATCATCAGCATCAACCTCGCCCACGGCGCGAAACGGATGGCGCGGCAGAAGGTTATCGTCAAACGGCTGGCGGCGATCGAAAACCTCGGGAGCATGGACGTGCTCTGCACGGATAAAACCGGGACGCTCACGGAAGGCACGGTGCAATTGCGCGGCGCGGTCGATGCCGGCGGGCGCGGACAGCGCCAAGGTGTTGCTGCACGCTTTTTTAAACGCGAAGTTTCAAAGCGGGTACGCCAACCCCATCGACACGGCGATCACGGGTTTTCACCCGCCCGACATCACGGGTTACGCGAAGCTGGACGAGCGTCCCTACGATTTCGTCCGCAAACGGCTCAGCGTCCTCGTGGCAAACCCGGACGGTGTTGGCGGCGGGGTGCATTTTCTAACGACAAAAGGGGCGCTCGCGAACGTGCTGGAAGTCTGCGACTCGGCGGAAAACGCGGCGGGCGAAACGGTGCTGCTCGCGGGATTGCGCGCGCAAATCCAAACGCGGTTCGAGGGTTTCAGCGGCCAGGGGTTCCGCACGCTGGGGGTCGCCCGGCGCAACCTGGGCGCGGCCGCAAAGATCGAGCCCGACCACGAAAGCGGCATGACGTTTCTCGGGTTCGTGACGCTGTACGACCCGTTGCAGCCCGGCATCATCGAGTCGCTGAAAAACCTGCGCGACCTGGGCATTTCGCTCAAGCTGATCACGGGCGACAACGCGCTCGTGGCGGCGACGGTCAGTCGGCAGGCGGGCCTGACAAACCCGCAGATCATCACGGGCGGCGACATGCGCCACATGAGCCGGGAGGCGCTGGTGCGGCGCGTGACGGGGGTGGACGTGTTCGCGGAGGTCGAGCCGAACCACAAGGAGAGCATCATCCTGGCGCTCAAGCAGGCGGGCCACGTCGTCGGCTACATGGGCGACGGGATTAACGACGCCTCGGCGTTGCACGCGGCGGATGTCGGCATCTCCGTGGCGAACGCGGTGGATGTGGCCAAGGAGGCGGCGGACATCGTGTTGCTGGAGAAGGATCTGGGCGTGCTGGCGGGCGGGGTGCGGGAGGGACGCGTGACGTTTGCGAACACGCTCAAGTACGTGTTCATGGCGACGAGCGCGAATTTTGGCAACATGTTCAGCATGGCCGGCGCGTCGTTGTTCCTGTCGTTTTTGCCGTTGTTGCCGAAGCAGATTCTGCTGACCAACCTGCTGACGGATTTTCCTGAGATGACGATCGCCACGGACAGCGTGGACCCGGAATCGGTGACCCGTCCGCGCCGGTGGGACATGCGGTTCATCCGGCGGTTTATGATCGTGTTCGGCCTGGCGAACTCGGCGTGCGACTACCTGACGTTTGGGGTTTTGATTTGGTTTTTGCACGCGGACACGGCGCAGTTTCGCACGGGTTGGTTCGTGGAAAACGTGGTGACGGCCTCGTTGATCGTGCTGGTGATCCGCACGCGGAAACGCTTCTACCGCAGCCGGCCCGGCACCGCGCTGCTGGCGGCGACTCTGCTGATCGTGGCGCTGGCGCTGGTGTTGCCGTACACGCCGCTCGCGCGGGCCTTCGGGTTCGTGCCGCTGCCGGGCGTGTTTTTGTGGGTGCTGGGCGGCATCATGGTTTTCTACGTAGGTGTGGCGGAGGCGGCGAAGACGTTCTTCTATCGGCATGTGACGGATTGAGGCGCGGGTCAGCGGGTCTGCCGCAACGGTTCTTTTCCGCCCGCCGCGCAGCGGCTTTGGAGTGCGCCGCGACAGGTCGCCGCTTTGATCCCAGCGACACGTCGCGTCCAAACCCTTCGGCGAAGCCGACTATCGATCGAGCCGGCTGCGCCGGGGGTGAACGACGCGACGTGTCGCGGTTGGGCCCGGTGGAGCCGTGCGAAAGCGACGACATGTCGCCGCACTCCAAAGCCGCTGCGCGGCGGGCGGAGCAGAATTGCTGAGCGGTGAAAATCCTAACCAGGCAAGTCTTGACTGCCCATCGGTTCCAGTCATCATCCGCCCTGAACCGCACCGCATCCGTCCATCGATCCAACCCGCCGCCATGAACCAGCCATCTCTCCACGCCGACGAACTCCGCGCGCTCGACGCCTACTGGCGCGCGGCCAACTACCTTTCCGTCGGGCAGATGTACCTGCGTGACAATCCGCTCCTCAAACGGCCCCTTGTCCTCGCGGACATCAAGCGCATGCTCCTGGGCCACTGGGGCACCACCCCCGGGCAAAATTTCATCTACGCGCACCTCAACCGCGTTATCAAACGCTACAACCTCAACATGATCTACCTGTCCGGCCCCGGGCACGGCGGGCCGGCGGTCGTGAGCAACACTTACCTCGAGGGCACTTACAGCGAGGTTTACCCCCACATTAGCCGCGACGAGGATGGCTTGCGCCGACTCTTCACGCAGTTCTCGTTCCCCGGCGGCATCCCGAGCCACGCCTCACCCGAGACGCCCGGCTCCATCCACGAGGGCGGCGAGTTGGGCTACTCGCTGAGCCACGCGTTCGGGGCGGTGTTCGACAACCCCGACCTCATTGCCGCGTGCGTCGTGGGCGACGGCGAGGCCGAGACCGGTCCGCTGGCGACGGCGTGGCATTCCAACAAATTTCTCCACCCGGAAACCGACGGCGTGGTGCTGCCGATCCTCCATCTCAACGGCTACAAGATCGCCAACCCCACCGTGCTCGCCCGCATCACCCGCGAGGAACTCGAGCAACTCCTGCGCGGGTACGGTTGGACGCCCCTTTTCGTTGAGGGACACGAACCCGCGTTGATGCACCAGGCCATGGCCGCGGCGCTCGACCAGGCGGTGGAACAAATCCAGGATATCCACCAGGCCGCGCGCGGCAACGGTCAGTTCGCGCGTCCGCGCTGGCCGATGATCGTCCTCAAATCCCCCAAGGGCTGGACGGGTCCGAAAATGGTCGATGGCAAGCCGATCGAGGGGACTTTCCGCGCGCACCAGGTGCCGCTCTCCGACCCGGCGGCGCACCCCGAACACCTCGTGCTGTTGGAAGAATGGATGCGAAGCTACCGGCCGGAGGAGTTGTTCGATGAACTGGGACGGTTAAAGCCCGAACTGGCCGAACTCGCGCCCCACGGCGAACGGCGCATGGGCGCGAACCCGCACGCGAACGGTGGCTTGCTATTGCAAGATTTGCGGCTGCCGGATTACCGCCACTACGCGGTGGACGTACCCGCGCCGGGCGCGCGCGGCATCGGCGACACCCGCGTGTTGGGGAAGTTCCTGCGCGACGTGGTCCGAATGAACGAGGACGAGAAGAACTTCCGTATCTTTGGACCCGACGAGACCGTTTCCAACGGTCTCGAAGCCGTCTTCGAGGCGACCAGCCGCCAGTGGGACGCCGCGACCGATCCCAACGACGAATTCCTCGCGCCCGCCGGACGCGTCATGGAGATGCTCAGCGAACACCAGTGCGAGGGCTGGCTGGAAGGGTATCTGCTCACCGGACGGCACGGGCTGTTCAACTGTTACGAGGCGTTCATTCACATCGTGGATTCGATGTTCAACCAGCACGCCAAGTGGTTGAAGGTCACCTCGCACCTGCCGTGGCGGCGGCCCATCGCGTCGTTGAACTACCTGCTGGCCTCGCACGTGTGGCGGCAGGACCACAACGGTTTCACCCACCAGGACCCCGGCTTCATCGACCACGTCGTGAACAAGAAGGCCGAGATCACGCGCGTTTACCTGCCGCCCGACGCCAACTGCCTGCTGTCGGTGATGGACCATTGTTTGCGCAGCCGGCATTACGTCAACGTGGTGATCGCGGGCAAGCACCCGGCGCCGCAATGGCTCGCGATGGACGACGCCGTCAAGCACTGTGCGGCGGGCATCGGCGTGTGGCATTGGGCCGGCAACGAGGCGGCGGTGGCGGACGGCGGCGCGGGCGTGCAACCGGACGTGATCATGGCGTGTTGCGGCGATGTGCCGACGCTGGAAACGCTGGCCGCTGTTTCGATCCTGCGCGAGCATTTGCCGGCGTTGCGGGTCCGGGTGGTCAACGTGGTGGATTTGATGAAGCTGGAGCCGCCAAGCGAGCACCCGCACGGGTTGAGCGACGCGGCGTACGACGCGTTTTTCACACCGGACAAACCGGTGATCTTCGCATTCCACGCCTACCCGTGGTTGATCCACCGGCTGGCGTACCGGCGTAACAACCACCACCATCTGCACGTCCGGGGTTACAAGGAGGAGGGCACGATCACGACGCCCTTCGACATGACGGTGCTCAACGATCTGGATCGTTTTCATCTGGTGATGGACGCCGTGGACCGCCTGCCGCAAACGGGCGAGCCGGGCCAGGCGCTCAAGCGGCGGTTGCAGGAGAAGTTGGTGGAACACAGTCGGTACATCCGCGAACACGGCGAGGACATGCCGGAGATCCGGAACTGGCGGTGGGCGGACGGGGTGTGAGTGAGGGAATGGTCCTTCAGGCGGGTTCCCCGCCGTCGTACCTAAGGTAGGGATGGCTCTCCGAGCCGCTCCCATTCTCAGATTGGCCGGCTTGCCGCGTCCGATGGGCCGTCCACCAAGCACCGGAAACAAGGGGGAGCGGCTCGTAGAGCCATCCCTACCTTTGTACGAGGCCGCTGCGCGGCGGGCTTCCGCATTTTCGCGGCTCCGCGCACTTGCCCATTGGCCGGTTCTCCCGCACAATCCTTCTCCGCGCCGACCCCGCGATGCCGGTAGCCCGCGCCTTCCTTTTTATGCCAAAACCGAAACCTGCCCACGGGAGGACGCGCTACTCCCGACCCGGGCACCCCGCCCCGTCGTTCTCCCCGGCGGTCCGGCGCAAGTGGAAGCTCATCCTGGTGGACCAGGAACCCATCCGGCGGGCGGCGACCCAATCCTACCGCCAGGCGGGCGAACGGCTGACCGAGTTGCGCGGGATCATCGAGCGATTTTCCACCGTGGAACAACCGGCGTTCAGCACCTGGATGTCGAGTCACTTCGGAGCGCTGCTCACCGCCCTGCGCGAGCTTAACCAGCAGATCGACGAAAAGGGAGCCATGCTGGACGCGATCCAGATGATTGCCTTTTTGGGTCGCCTCTCGCCCCAGGAAGCTTACCGGCAGTTCCTGGAGAGCAAGGCGGCGAGGGAAAAGTCCGGCGGTGCCAACCCCGCCGCGCGCAATGGCATGGGCGACGACGAGGATAACGACTTCGACGATGACGACGAGGGACTCTTCGACGATCTTTTCAATGAGTTCGGCGAAATCTTCGGCTTCCCCAAACAGCCCCCGCCCAAGTCGGACGCCGCCGACAACGACGAACCCCGCGCGGGAACGTCATCCTCCCGGCGCGGCGAGCGCGGCCCGGGTCGTCCGCCCAAAGAGGAGCCGAGCGAACAGGAACGAACGATCAGCCAGCGGGTGAAAGCCGCGTATCGCGCCGTGGTCCGCCGCCTGCACCCGGACCTCAACCCCGACCTGACCGAGTACCACAAACAACTGTGGCACGACGCCCAGCAAGCCTACGAACGGGACGATCTGGAGCGGCTGGAAACCATCGTGGCGGTCAGCGAACTGGAGCGGGCCGGGGAATTACCGTCCGGCAGCGGCATCGGCGGTCTGCTGGCGCTGGTCCGGCAACTGGAGGAATCCATCCACCAACTGGGGCGGCGGTTGAACACCCTCAAGAAGCAGCCCGCCTGGAATTTCACCTCGCTCACGACCAAGGCTTCGATGGCAAAGCTGGAGAAAAGGATCGGCACGCGTTTGGAAAGGGACGTGCGGGACGCCCGGGCTGACCTGGCCATGATCGAGGCGGACCTCGCCGTTTGTCAGCAGCCGCCCCCGCCGCGACGACCGTCTTACAATTCTCAAAAAAAGAAGGGCGGCAAAGGCAAGGGGAAGAGCCGGCGGTAGCATCCGGCGGGTGGAGGCGGCGTGCTTTCCTGCCGGTCGGGACCCATTCTGTCACAGTCTGAAGTGAGGGTTCAAAATGAACGTTGACCTGCGCCTGAACTATCCCGTCCTCGAGGAGCAAGCCGCGGTGCTGAACGACGCGTTGCGCCGCGCCACCGCGGACGAACTGGACGCCGGCTTGGTCCTGGCACCCTTCGCGGGGCGGGACTCCGACCGCGCCACCGCCGCGCGGTGGCTTTCGTCCCCCGGCTACCCGGCGGTACCGCCTTCACGGGTCTTCATCAACTGCGGGGGGCATCACGCGATGGTCGTTTGCCTGCTCGCGGCGGAGTTGACCGGCGCGGCGATCGCCGTCGAGCCACTGACCTACTCCGGTTTGCTCGCCCTCCGCGAACCGTTCGATCTGCGCATGGTGCCCTGTGAAATGGACCAGCACGGGATGACGGCCGAATCGTTGCGCGCCGCCAGCCGCAAGGACCCGGCGTTGCGCGCGGTTTACCTGATGCCGACCGTCCACAACCCGCTCGGAATCGTCATGCCGAAATCACGCCGGGAGGAGATCGCCGCCGTTGCGCGGGAGCGGGATTTGCTCATCATCGAGGACGACGCCTACGGTTTCTTGGAGGCTGACCCACCGCCCTCTTTCGCGCTGCTGGCACCCGAGCGCGCGTGCTACTTCCTCAGCATGTCGAAACCTTTCGCGTCGGGACTCAAGACGGCGTTTCTGCTCGTCCCGGACCATCTGGGGTCG
Organism: uncultured bacterium; assembly: GCA_963795895.1. Taxonomy (GTDB): domain Bacteria; phylum Verrucomicrobiota; class Verrucomicrobiia; order Chthoniobacterales; family SZAS-18; genus CAWCJJ01. The sequence goes on along the minus strand of CAWCJJ010000014.1, from coordinate 61,528 downwards.
GCGATGGAAGTGGCCATCCGGCGCACGGTCAGCGGCGCGTCGCCCCTGCTGGCCGGGTTGGTTTCACGTTTGATCGATGATGGCGAGTTGGCGCGGATCATCCGGGCCAAACGCGCGGACGCCGCCCGTCGACAGCGTCTGGCGCGGGAAATCCTCCAGGGTTTGACCGTGCGGGCGCATCCCGCCAGCTATCACCTCTGGCTGAGCTTGGGACCCGACCGGAGTGCTGACGAGATCTGCGCCTCGCTCGCGCGCGACGGCATCGACACCGCGCCCGGACGAATTTTCACCCCGGAGACTGCTTGCCCGCCGAATGCCCTGCGTCTCGCGCTGGGCCAGGAAAGGGACGAGACGAAACTTCTTGCCGCGCTCCGCGAGGTGGCCCGGCGTTGCGGGCGGGCGGGTTCCATCTCGAACTCCGACCAGAATCACGCCAGCGCGCCGCCGCAACTGCTGCCCGCGCCGGCGGTGCAGGCGAAGCAATGATCGCCCGTCAGGATTTCACGGTTCTCCACCATCCCGGGATCAATGTCCCACAGGAAGAGCCCCCGGCCCTCCCCGCGCCATTGCATCTTGAGCATTTGGTTAAAATCGCAATCAAACACCTCGCCGGTCCAACTCACGTTGATCGTGTCCCGGCACATCAGGCCGGCGACCGTTTGCGGGTTGAACGATTCCACCAGCAGGTCGAGGTACCCCTGGAACTGGCCGTGGTTGCGCAGGTACGAGGCAAACCGGCTCACGGGAACGTTCGTGATCGTGTATAATCCATCGAAAACGATCCCGAAGTGGGCCCGCAACTCCCGCTTGTAGTCCGCCTCCAATTCCGCCTGCGGCCCCGGCAGCGACGCGCCTAACGGATTGTAAACCAAGTGGAGCGGGAGCGACCCGCCTCGTCCGTAACCCAGCCGGTTCAGCAATTGCAAGGCCCTGATACTGGCGTCGAAAACCCCGTCGCCCCGCTGGGCGTCCACGTTGGCCGGGGAATAGCACGGCATGGAGGCGACGATTTCAACCCGCTGCCCGGCCAAAAATTCCGCGAGTCCATCCTGCGCCGGGTCGAGCAGGATCGTCAGATTGCACCGGTCCATGACGTGCCGGCGCGGGGTCATGGCGCCGAGGCGTTCGACGAGATACCGGAAATCCGGGATCATTTCGGGCGCGCCGCCCGTCAGGTCAACCACGGGGATATCCGTCTGTTCCAGCCAGTCGAGGACGCGGTCCACGGTTTCCCGCGTCATGATTTCCTTGCGCTTGGGTCCGGCGTTCACGTGGCAGTGGCCGCACGTCAGGTTGCAGAGCTTGCCGACGTTGATCTGCAATACCCGCGCGCGAACCCGGCGCAGGGGCGCGGCGTGATGGGCGAGCACGGAGTCAAAACGGTTGGGCATAAACGGCGGGCGCAACATCACCCCGCCGGCATGGGGAAGCAATGCCCGGAAGGAGGCCGGCTGTTTTCCCGCGAAACACCAATTTCGGCGCGCGGCGTTGATTAAACATTGACGCCGCGCCCGCCGCTTGCTGTGGTACGCGGGTGCGACGGATGAAGAGCACGCGTTTTTGGCAATATGAATAAATTTAGCAAACTGATTTCGGAGTTTGTGGGAACGTTCGCGCTGGTCTTCGCGGGAACCGGGGCGATCGTCATCGACGCGGCAAGCCACGGCGCGATCACGCACGCCGGCGTGGCGCTGACCTTCGGGTTGATCGTCCTGGTGATGGTTTACACGCTGGGCGACGTGTCGGGCGCCCATCTGAATCCCGCCGTCACGCTGGGCTTTTTCGCGGCGGGACGTTTCCCCGCCTGGCGGGTGCTGCCCTTCATCGGGGCGCAGGTTGCGGGCGCGTTCGCCGCCAGCGGCACCTTGAAACTGATGTTCCCGGGCGATCCGACCTTCCTCGGCGCGACGCTGCCGGCCGGTTCGTTGCTGCAATCCTTCGTGCTGGAGGTCATTCTGACCGGCTTGCTGATGCTGGTGATCCTGAGTGTTTCGACGGGCGCGAAAGAAAAAGGCATCACCGCCGGGATCGCGGTGGGCGCGACGATTGCCCTGGAGGCCATGTTCGCGGGGCCGATCTGCGGCGCGTCGATGAACCCGGCGCGTTCGCTGGCACCGGCCATTCTCAGCGGGAACGTGGCGGGTTTGTGGATTTACCTGGTCGCGCCCGTGCTGGGCGCGGTGCTCGCCGTGCCGGTGTGCTGGAGCATCCGCGGCCCGTCGTGCCTCGGACCGGAGGCGGGACCGGCGGGCGGGTAGTTGACGGGCGGGGACCACTCAGCAGCCGCCGTCACAGCAGGAGCTTGCCGCCGTGGTCGCCGTGTACTCCTGTCCCTTCGTCTCCTTGGGATGGCGCAGGGCCGTGCGCGAGCAGTCGAACGGCTTGGCGTCCCCCAGCGCAATCGCCTCGCGCGGCTCGATAAACTCGAACTGCTCCGAGTAGGGCGCCTTGCGGTACAGGTTGAACGTCTTGTCGCACACCGCGTAACGGCGGCCCCGTTCCATGCGATGCCCGTCGTCGTCGAGCACCTCCTTGAAGGGGCCCTTGTACACCACCGCTTGGTTGCGCTCGAAACAGGGTCCCTGCTTGCCTTTGCTGGCCTCCACCGTGACGGAGCGGAACTCGATTCCCTCCACCGTTTGCCAGGGTTCCACGTCGCGCTTGAGGAGGCGAATGCCGTAGAACCCAGCCTTCTCAAACGCCATCAGGAAACCCTCCTCCGTCAGCGCGCCGGAAATGCAGCCGCTCCAGAGCACGGGGTCGTTTTGCAAATGCTCGGGACTCGGCTCGTCGCTGACGATATCCGAGATCACGGCGCGCCCGCCTTTTTTCAACACCCGGAAAATTTCCTCGAACAAACGTCCCTTGGCGCGCGCGTCCACGAGGTTAAGCACGCAGTTGCTCACCACCACGTCCACGGATTCGTCCGCCACGAGCGGGTGCTTGAGCCGCAATTCGGCGGCCAGTTCGTCCGCCCGCAGGAACGACGCGGCGTCCACGATAGGCCGCTCGCGCAGGGCGGCGTCCACCCGTTCCAAGTCGAGGCCGAGGTCCTGGATGCGGCCCTTGCGAAATTCCACGTTGTCGTAGCCGACGCGCCCGGCCACGATGGGCGCGTTGCGGCGGGCCACCTCAAGCATCTCGTCGGTCATGTCCACGCCGATCACCCGGCCCGTGGGGCCAACGACCTGCGCGGCGATGAAACAAATTTTGCCCGTGCCGCTGCCCAGGTCGAGCACGGTCTCGCCCGGACGCAGGTACTGGCTGGGATCGCCGCAGCCATAATCGCGATCGATGACCTCCTGGGGAAGCGCTTTCAGGTATTGCGGGTCGTAATCGACCGGGCAGCAAAGGGCGGCCTCGCGCTGTTGGGCGCCGCTGGCGTAACGTTCCTTGACGGCGCTTTCCGCGTGGAGGGTGGGTGTGCTCATGTTGATTTTGACGGATGTGGGGTGGGTCCGACCGATGTATCGCGGAGCGGGCCTTCTTACTAACACCGGCTTCCCGTCCCGTAAAGGCATGATGGGCAAACCATTTTACGAGTTGGGATCAACCCGTGGTGAGACCTGTGAGATCGAAGGGAATCAGGTCGTTTCTCAGGAGCGGACGATACTTGTACGGGTCGGAACGGGGGCGTGGGCGAGTTCAGAAAGGCCACGTCGTTCGGGCCGACGTTGCGGACCGCGCGCCGAGCAGCCAAGTAAATGGGTGCGGGCGCTGATTTTTCTTGCGCCCGCGCCGCCGGTCCCCAACTGTGGCGCATCCCCATGGGGCAACATTTTCTGTACTCCACCAATGTTCTCCTCAAGCAGCTCCTTCAACAGCGCTATGCGAGCGACATCCATTACGTTTGGTGCAGCGAAGATTTCGACTCCCAGGCGCAGGGTGCCTACACCCAAAGCTCGTTGGTCGTACCAAGTTCCAACCCCGCCGACCTTTACAAGCAGCTTGCCGACGATGTCGCCCGGGGCGATACTCACAGCGCCAAAATCAACGCCCAACGAACTTCCTTCACCTCGCTGGCCAAGCAGTGGGCCAAAGTCGGCAAAATAACACCGTCGCAACGGGACGACATGCTTTTCATTGTTAAAACCGCCCCTCTGGCGCATTGGCGACCCTTGGTTTACGTGATCCCCCGTGCCTTCGTCCAAGCGAGGCTCCGGCAGGTTCCCGCAAGCAAATGCGCCGGTCTTGGAATGGAGTACATTAGACTTTATAGTCGATAAAAGCAGTTGTAGGGCAGGGTTGGGCGGAGGTGCTTTTTTCTTCATGCCCGAGCGGCTACGCGCAGGTTGTGCAGACCGCAAGCCACTTCCATGGCCTCATCGACGAAGCCTTTGCGCAGATTGCGGAAAGTGTCGGCAACAATGCGGCAGCGCTTGACCCCGGCAATGGCGTGTTCGACGCCTACGCGTACCTGGCTGATGAGCTGGTTGATGGTTTTTTGGATGGGATGGAGTTCCCGGCCCCGTGGTTTCTTCTTGGGTTGGAGGGTTGAACAGCCTCCCGGCGGCGCGTAACCCTGGAAGCCGGTATCCTTGAGCAGCAGGACATCGGGTGGCAGGACCAACCCGCTCTCATCGGCCAACTTCTTGTCGTGCACGCTGCCGGGACTGGTTGGCCCCAGGTAGACCACACGCCGATTGTCGCTGGAAAGGAGCAGGTTCTTTTTGCGGTGCGCTTTCTTCTTGCCGCTGTAGTCCTCCTTCTTGCGTTGCTTGTCCTTGGGCCGCCGGATGGGCCGCTCGGCGCCATCAATGGTGAGCAGCACCCGCAACTCGGGCACCGCTTCCAAGAGCCGGGTCAAGTCAGCGGGCCGCCGCGCGGGAAGAAGCAACTCGCGCCCCAGCGCCTGGCTGACCAGGGGCGTGAGCTTTCCCACCCACAGGCACACCTGCGGCTGGCTCAGGCCAAAGAGCACGCCCATGACCTCTTGCAGCGGATAGCACTTGAAGTAAAAAAGCACGAAGAAAAGCCGCTGGGCGGGCGTGGCGAGCACGCCCGGGTTGCCGGTGGCTCCGGGCGCACGTTGCCGCTTCTCGCCAAAGCGGTTGACCTCGGTGCGGGCCGCTTGCAGGCTCGCTTCGAAGGCCACCAACAAGCGGGCAAACTCACCGGCGTCCACGCTGGTGAGGGCACGCAACAGGCGGGGCTTGCGCAAAACGGCTTCAATGTCCATGCTCCCGAGCTTACCAGAGCTGTCCAGCCCTATCGACCATAGAGTCTATTATCCCCGATCTGGCCCGTAATGAGTTTGATCTGATCGAATTTCGACGCTGATGACCCAGGAACTCACCGCTCTGAAGACGGAGGAGGACGAAGAAGTCCTCGACGCCGTGGCCTTCAGTCTTTTGCCCAACCCGGGATTGGACTCCGACGCAGAAGCAACGCGCAACCCAAGAGCGGTCAAGCTTATCACGACCGTTAAAGATTACGTTCGCAGGCATGGTTCCTCCGGGGAAGCCGAAGTTTTCGGCTACCTGGCCGAGAAGCTAAGCAGTCCATTTTTAACCGAGGAAAAAATTGCCGAAATTCGCGCTCGAATGGGTGCCAACGGCGAACTTCCACCGCGTCAATACAGACTTGTCTTTGACCACGACAGGGCAAAGGCCATGGAACTACTTGGTATTCGGCGCAGCCATGTTGAGGACGCCGTGTTTAGCCCCGACCGCGTGCAGAAACTTTCCCCAACCGACCTTGGGGCGACTGATAATCGACTGACGACCATGGGGTTGTTTGTGAAATACCATCGGCACCAAACGGATGATCCCTCAACACTTCTTGTGCATTGCATTTACCAAGCCGACACCCTGACAGTTTGGGCCGCGTGGCGCATCTATGATCGCGACATCAAGCTCCGTGGACCAACCGAGTCCCCGTTAGACCTGCTGCGCGCCTTTGTTGACCGCTATGGCATGGAGTTCGGCTTCGAAGGGGGCAACGGAATGTTTCGCTTCCTCCTGTATGAAGTGTTCCCGCCAAGATCAACGTCGACTGAGCATGGCGGCGTGCTCAAAATGATCGTCAAGCGTCACGAAAGTGCAATGACGTATAATCAGTCCTTCGTTCGTTGGGGAGAGTTGGGAACTATGGAGGTCACACTAGCATATGTCATCCGCCTTGATTTATATATTAAGGACTTGGCGGAGCATGGACAAACCGTTGACCCGTCGGGCGTAAGCCTGAGGCATCTCCACAACGTTCAGATGACCAACGCCTTCAGGCTGGAATAAATGGCGGGTGCTCCCTCGGTAGGCATCTTGGCTGTTGCCAAAACTTCTGGAAGGACTTTGGTGTGATGTGGATTAGGAGCATGGCTTACGGGATAGTTCACCCACCGCTTCCGCCGCCGCTCGCCAGTCACCGTCTTCATCCTCTATAAATCCGCTCAGGACCGGCAACACCTCCCCAAAGTATTCCGCCACCGGCGGCAGCAACGCCGCCGCCAGTTCCTCCGGCTCCGGCAGTCGTTGCGCGACCGCCAGTTCGCGCCCCCGCAGATGAATCGCGTCGAGCAGATGCGGCCTCGCCTCCTCGGTCAAACCCGCTTCGCCCAGCACCCGCGCCGCCTTCAGTTTGCGCGCGGTTTGCCCTTGCAACAACGCGATCCGCGCGCGCTCGGCCTCGGTGAGCGGGGCCGGGGCGGGTTCCTCCTCCGGCGCCGGGTACAACGGGCGCGAACCGCGCGAGGTCGGCGCGAGCAAACCCGCCGCGATCAGCCGCTCGATGGCTTCGTGCGTGCCGCGGTCCATGACCTCCAGCCGCGCCGGTGTCGCCGGTTCCCCACCGCCGAAATACTCCCCGTGCAACGGCGCGAGCCGGTCGCGCCATTGCGCCGCCTCCCCGTCCACGACCACCACCAGCACGGGTGATCCACCCTCCAGCGGGTAACGCTCCTCGCAACGCACCAGCGCGCCGTTGATGATACCGGCGGCTTCCTCCGCGAAACCGCGCGGACGATCCGCCGGCAACACCCGGACCAACGACTCCGGCGCCGCCTCTTCCTCCTTCACCGCCGCCGGCACCCCTTCAACCGGCGCAAGCATCTGCTCCAGCCGCTCGATCATCGCCTGTCTCCCACCGCGCAGCTTGAGTTCCTTCAGGTCGCCCTCGCGGTCCAGCACGCCGCCGGCGAGCGCGCGTTTGTCCGCCAACGTGCCCAGCATCCGGTGCTCGATCGTGTTCTCGCTGATCAGGTTGACCACCGTGACGGACCGCGTTTGGTGCTTGCGCCAGGCGCGCGCGATCCGCTGCTCCAGCTTCGCCGGATTCCACGGGAGGTCGCAGTTGACGACCAGGCTCGCGGCCTGCAAATTCAGTCCGGTCGCCCCGGCGTCGGTGCTCAGAAACACGCGGCACGCCGGGTCGTGCTTGAAACGGTTGATCTCCCCGCGCCGACGTTGCTGCGGCACGCTGCCGGTGTGCCACGCGCAACCCAGCCCCAGCCGTTCGCACACTTCCAGGACCAGCGTGAGCATCCGTTCCCACTCGGAGAACACGATGGCTTTCACCTCGGGATTGTCGCGCATTTCCTCCAGCACCTTCTCCAACTCGGCTAATTTCGGGCAGGTCCGCTCCTTGGGATCGAGGATGAAATTGGTGTCGCAGATCATGCGCATCATCGCCAACTCGCGCATGAGCTTGTCCTGTTCCTGCTGCTTGAGCGGACGCCGGCGCGCGGCGTGCATGAGCTTGGCGGCCTCGTGCTCGTGCTCGCCGTAGGTGGCGCGCTGCCGGGGGCTGAGCGGGACGAAATGGTTTCGGTCGGTCCGGGCGGGCAACTCGGTTTCCACGTCGGCCTTGCGGCGGCGCAGCAGGTAGGGTTTTACTCGGTTATGGAGCACGTCGAGGTTGCGGTAGCCGGCGGGTTTGCCGCGCTCGTCGAGCTCGTAGAAATCGCGGTTGAACCGGAAGAGCGTGCCCAGCGCCGCGGGGTCCAGGAAGTTCATCAGCGAATGCAACTCGTCGATGCGGTTTTCGATGGGCGTGCCGGTCAGCACGAACGCGTAGCGGCTCCGCAGCCGCTTGATGGCGTGGGAGGTCTTGGTGTTCCAGTTCTTGATGCGCTGCGCCTCGTCGAGCACGACCACGTCGGGCCGCAGCCGCTCGTTGACCTCCGCGGCGTCGGTGAGCATCTGCTCGTAGTTGGCGATCGTGAAGAACGGCGCGTCTGCGTGGTAACGGACTAGGCGGGCGTGGCGTCCGCCATAGACCAGTTGGTAGTCGAGCTTGGTGAACCGCCGGATTTGTTCCTCCCACTCGGTTTTCAACGACGCGGGTGTGATGACGAGGACGCGCCGCGCCTTGCCCAAGCGGTGGAGCAGCGCGCAGGCGGCGATCGCCTGGATGGTCTTGCCGAGGCCCATTTCATCGGCGAGGAGGGCGCGCTCGTTGAAGGCGAGGTGCAGCATGCCCTCGCGCTGGTAGGGAAAGAGCGGCGCGAGGGTTTCCGACGCGGGCCATTCGCCGTTATGCACTTTTTGCTCGTACTCGTGGCGCAAAGCCCGGCGTTCGGCGGCGCGGCGGCGGGCTTCCAGCCAGGGTTCCACTTCCTGCGAGACGCGCAGGCCGGGCGTTTTCGTGTCCCGGAATTTTTCCAGGAAGTCCTCCGGCGAGTGTTCGGGCAGGAGCGCGCCGTCCGGGTCGAACCACCGGCGCAAGGCGCGCGGCACGGGGGCTGGATCACCGGTCAGACGCAGGGTGCCGCGCTCCGCGTCCGGCGTTAGGTAGGCGTGCGAGGGGCCGTTGGCGGACGCCGTCTTGAAGGCGTGTTTCAGTTGCTTTTGCAAATGCAGCAGGACGGCTTCGACGTGCTTGCAGGTGCCCAGGCCGTTGGCGGAGAAGTCCACGCAATCGCACGCGAACCGTCGCCCCGTGACGTCGCGGATTTCGACGTGATAGGTGTTGCCGGTGGCGCTGCCGACCCGGAAGCGGGAGAAGACGGGTTCGCCGGGGTCAGTGTTGGTGATGGCGAAGCGTTCCTCCTGGGCGCGCAACCGGCGGCGGTTGATTTCGTCGGCGTCGGTGGTGCGCCAGTCGTGCGCGGGCGGGATGATGATTTTGCCGGCGGACTTCTTCTTTTTCCTGGTCATGGCTGCGGGCAGGATACGCGCCTACCCGGAGGATGTCCGCTGGAATGTGGCCGCTCAAATCCCCGCGTGGATGCCAGGGCGGCGCGCGGGGTCCGGCTCCGCCTCGCGCAGGACCTCGCGCGTGACCGGCGCCACGTCACCCTGGCCGCTGAGCAAATACCGGATCAAATATAACACCGGGTTGCCCTCGCTCCAGTTGAAGTAGGCGTGCGGGACCTTGCCCGTCGTGTCGCGCGCGTGCAGGAGAAAAGCCGCGATGGCGTTGGGCACCGCGGCGCTTTCGGCGTGCAGCACGCGGTGGCCGCCCACCTCCACGCCACAAACGTTGAGGTCGGTGGAAAAATTGCTCGCGTCGCGCACCAGGATCTCCAGGAACACCACCGGCTCGTTTTCAGGGATGCCGTTGTCCTCGCGCTGCTCGCGTTCGCGCGCGGCGTACTCCGCCGCGTTGACGCGGTTGGTCGGATGATTGGCGATGATCCGCAGCGTCCCGCCGGCCTGCGCCTCGTCGATGAACCGTTTGGCGGTTTCGTCGAAGGTGATGTTGTCCACCCGCAACTCGGTCGTCCGCCAGATGCGCGAGAGCAGCGACACCAGCACGATCGCGCCGATAAACAAAGCGGCGATCTTCACGCCGTCCGGCCGTTCGATCACGTTTACAACCGTGGTGTACGCGAACACCACCGCGACCAGCGCGCAGCCCGCCGTGACCACCCCGCGCCAGCGACCCGTCTTGGCAGCGTTGGCGTCAGCCGTCTTGCCCCGGCCGCGCCAGGTGGAAAGCGTCACGGCCACGGCGGCGCTGGTCATCAGCACCAGCACGCCGGTGGCGTACGCGCCGCCCTGCGCGTCCACGTCGGCGTGGAAGACCAGCGTCACCACGAAGGCAATCAGCGTGTAGAGCAACGCCAGCGGACGCGCGGCCCGCGCCCACTCCGGGGCCATGCCGTAGCGCGGCAGGTAACGCGGCACGATGTTGAGCAACCCCGCCATCGCCGACGCCCCCGCGAACCACAGAATGCCGATGGTGGAAAGGTCGTACAGCGTGCCGAAGCCGTTGCCGAGGAACTGGTGCGCCAGAAACGCCAGGGCGCGCCCGTTCGCGGGTCCCGCCGGTTCGCCGTTAGGTCCGGCGGCGCGGAAGTCGGCGGGCGCGATGAGCAGCGTCGTCACCAGCGAACTCGCGATGAGGAACACGCTCATGATGATCGCCGCCGTGAGCAGCAGACGGTGCGTGTTGCGAATCTTGCCCCGGGGTTCGTCGGGGTCGTCACCGGCGTCGCCGCGCACGAGCGGCATCATCGCCACGCCGGTCTCAAAGCCGGACAAGCCCAGGGCCAGTTTGGGGAAGAGCAGCAGCGACACGCCGATCATCGCCCACGGACTGCCGTGCGCCGCGAACAGCGCCTCCTTCCATTGCGCGAAGACGTGCGGGTGCCGGACGATGTGCCACAACCCGATCCCGACGACCACCGTGTTGAGCGCGAGGTAAGCCCCGACCAAGCCGACGGCGATCCCGATGGCCTCTTTGAAACCCTTGAGGAAGACGCCCCCGAGCAGGCCGACGAGCACCAGGGTCACGGCAACGTTGTGGCCGTGGAGGAAGTGCGGCGTGAACGGGTTCTCGACGAGGTGGGCCGTGGCGTCGGCGGCCGAAAGCGTGATGGTGATGATGAAATCCGTCGCGGCGAAGCCAAGGAGCGTTAGGACGAAGAGTTTGCCCTGCCACCACGCGAGCAGGTGTTCGAGCATGGAGATGGAACCCTCGCCCCGGGGGCTTTCCCGCGCGACGTGGCGATACACGGGCAGCGCGCCGAAGAGGGTCAGCAGCACGAGAACCAGCGTCGCGATGGGCGAGAGCGCCCCGGCGGCGAGCGCGGCGATGCCGGGCTGGTAGCCAAGGGTGGAGAAGTAGTCCACGCCGGTCAGGCACATGACCTGCCACCAGGGGTGTTCGTGGTGGTCCTCTTTCTTTTGCGCGCCGGGTCCCTGGGTGCCTTTGACGTCGTGCCCGGCCAACAGCCAGGCGCCGAGGGCGCGCCGCAGGGAATTGGCGGGGGCGGTGTTCCCGTATTTGGGCGCGGCGGACGGCGGGGGGACGGCGACAGGTGCGTCGTTGTTGCTCATGTCGCAGCAAGATTCGCGGCTGAAGGCGCGGGCAGACTCATGCGGGAGGGAATAGTTGAGCGGAGGTTGCCCTTCCCCAACCCGGAACGGGTTGGCCTCTTCAACCCCAACGGGGTTGCGCCCTCCGGCGACGGGAGGCGTGCCATAGACGGGGCGCAACCCCGTTGGGGTTGGGTATCTACTTGCACATGCAACCCAGGGTAGCCCCCAAGCGGGCAACCCCGGGCTTTGGGGCGCAACCCCCTTGGGGTTGAAGAGGCGACACACTCGGGGTTGCCACCGGCTATCGCGACTGACACACTCTTCGCCGTGGCTTTACGCGATCTCTTCCAGCGGGTTTCCCAGGTGCCCACCAATCCGCAGCCGGCGGAGGGCGGCCGCCGGTTCGACGTGGCCGACCTTTACCGCGGGCCGGTCACCCTCACCGCCAACGCCACCGGCGACGCGGCCCCCGCCGGTCTGCCGCTCGACGAAAAACTTCGCCAGGCCTACTTCTGGATCGTCAACACGGCCATCATCTCGCCGCATTACGACGTCGAATACAACGACACGCCGCCCGCCACGTTCACGCTCGGCGACACCAAGAGCCGCCTCACCCTGCCCTCGGCGCAGAGCTATTCCAGCTTCGTCATGCTGCCGCTGCTGACCTTCGCGACGCGCCGCAAATGCCTGCTCATCGGCGGGCCGGGCCGGGGCAAGACCGCCAGCGCCATCCTGATGGGCGTCCTCGCGGGGTTGCCCGTGCGCGAGGTCCGCCGCGCCATGCAGCACGGCAACCCCCAGATGACCATCGCCGACCTGCTCGGCAACCCCCTTCCCGCCGATCTCGTCGGCGCGCAGTCGATGGACGACATCCGCATCGCCTGGCGGCGCTGGCTGGGATTGCGCGTCAAGATCATCGACGAATACAACCGCATCCCGACCCGCACGCAGAGCGCCCTGCTGACCGTGATGGGCGATAACTACGCCGAGATTCTCGACCACATTTACGAGTGCCCCGAGTCCGCCTGGTTCCTCACCGCCAACGACGACAAGGGCGGCGGGACCTACCAGGTGATCGACGCGTTGCGCGACCGCATTGACGTGGTCGTGCAAGCCCTGGCGTTCAACCCGCGCTTTCTGGGCGACCTGCTCACGCGCGTCGAGGAGGGGCTGCGACCCGAGGAGTTGATGCCGCGGCAGATCATCTTCACCGAGGAGGAGGTGGACCGCATGGGCGGCGAAATCCGCGCGGTGGAACTACCCGCGCCCATGCGGCGGCGGCTGGAGTTCTTCGCGAGTCAGTTCGAGTTCTGCGAAGTGGCGGGCGAGCTTTTCGAGTACAAGACCAAGGACACCGCCCGCCTGTCGGGCGCGGAGTGGACCACCGTCACGGCGCGCGACACCGGCCGCGACCGGCTCAAGGATCTGGGCTGCCAGACGCAGAACGGCCTTTCCGTCCGCGCGCTGATGACGCTGATTATCTACGCCAAGGCGATGGCCTATTTCCGGGGGAACCCGGCGGTGGACCTGGATGACTTGCGGCAGATCCTGCCCTTCGTTCTGCACGACAAGCTGACGGCGGACCCGGACGCCCCGTTCTTCGAGGCGCCCGGCAACGAAGCCTTGCGGACGGACCGCATCGGTTGGTTGCGGCGGCTTTTCGACTTGAGTTGCGCCGAGTACGACCGGCTGAATTTGGACCGCGAGGATCCCGTGGGCGAATGGAGCGAGGAACTGGGCCGCGGTTTGGATGGACTAACCGAGTCGGTGGTCCGCGCGCGTTTGCTCAAGATTGAGCGTCTGATCGCCGAATGGTCGAAGGGCCGTAAACTGTACGGGCATCTTTACGACGACCTGCTGAAGCTCAAGCATTTGCACCAGCGTTACACCAACTACGCGCGGTGGTTGAAGACGAAGTGAGGGGTGGGTTGTGAGTTGTGGGTTGTGGGTTGTGGGTTGTGGGTTGTGGGTTGTGGGTTGTGGGTTGTGGGTTGTGGGTGGTTGTGAGACGGGCTTCAGTTCTTATTCTCCGCACCGAAGGCGCACTCTCATAACAGCCTGTCTTTCGCACCGAAGGTGCAGCCTCATCACAGCCTGGGGCAACGCGCCAGGAATGGGGTATTATCGTGTCCAGCGCTGAAGGCGCGATTCAAAGGTCACCTGTCGATGTGGCACGATGGTCCCCGAAGGTCCGCCCGGAATGAATCGCGCCTTCAGCGCTAGATACAATACTATCCTGTTCCTGGGGCGTTGCCCCAGGCTGTGATGAGGCTGCACCTTCGGTGCGGAGAAATACCGCTTCACCCCCAATCTCTTTCGTAACCTCCCGCGCCTCTTCTTCCACAACCCACTCACCGCTCACCCGGCCGCCGCGGCGAGCAACTGCTTTGTGTACTCGTGCTGCGGGTGCGCGTACAGGGTCTCCGCGCTCGCGGCTTCCACGATCCTGCCATGGTGCATCACCAGCACTTGGTCGCTGATATGTTCGATCACCGCCAGATCGTGTCCGATGAACAAGTAGGTCAGCCCAAGTTGCTCCTGCAAATCCTGTAGCAAGTTCACAATCTGCGCCTGCACGCTTACGTCCAGCGCGCTCACCGGCTCGTCGCACACGATGAACTCCGGCCGCGCCGCCAACGCCCGCGCGATGCCGATCCGCTGCCGCTGTCCGCCGCTGAACTCGTGCGGGTAACGCGTCATGGCGTCCTCCGGCAACCCCACCTGCCCCAGCAACTCCGCCACCCGCGCGCGGCGGTCGGCGGGCGTCATCTCCCGGCAGTGGATTTCCAGCGGCTCCGCGATGATGCCGCCCACGCGGTGGCGCGGGTTGAGCGAGTTGAATGGATCCTGGAAGATCATCTGCAAACGCCGCCGCAGCGGGCGGAACTCGCGTTCCGGCATCGGCAGAATCTCGCGTCCGTCGAACCGTACGCTTCCCGTGACCCGCGCGGTGGCGGGATGCAGCTTGAGCAGCGTGCGACCGATGGTCGTCTTGCCGCTGCCACTCTCCCCGACGAGCCCGGTCGTCGTGCCTTTCTCGACGGAAAAGCTAACGTCCTCCACCACCCGGACCGCGCCGCCGGGTGCCGCGAAGGACACGTTCAAATTGCTGACTTCCAGGAGTGGCACGTTGGGAATGGTGGGAAGGCCGGAAGCGCGCGATGTCCGCCGCATGGCCCGCAGCTTACATAGTTTATCCCCGCGTCGCCACAAACGCGTTGTTCGCGGCTTCTCCGTGCCTATGCTGTGGCCGATGCAGGTTCACAAACTCAAATATCTTATCTGGGCCCAGGACATGGCGCGCGCCGTGGCGTTCTACCAGACCGTCTTCGACGCCGTGGTCGCCCGTCAATCCGAAGTCATGGCCGAGCTGACCATCGCCGGCTCGACCCTCGGCATCCACGGCGGCGGCGAGGGCAAACGCACCTGGACCGGTCTGAGTTTCCAGGTCGGCGACCTCTTCGCCGCGTGCGACGCGTTGCGAGCGGCGGGCGGCAGCGTGCTGCGACCGCCCGCCGATACGCCGGAGGAACCCGCCCACCTCGCCATGTGCGCCGACCCGGAGGGCAACGAAATCATGCTCACCGTCCCCCGGCGAAGCTGAGCACGCCCACCGCACCCATGAGCAAACCCGCGCGGGATGCCGCCTCCGCCTCCGTCAACCAGGGCAGCTTCGACTTCGTCAAGGTCAACGCGCTGCCGGGTGACTGGCGCGAGCTTTACTACTGGCTCCTAACGTTGCGCGGACGCGACTTCGCGTTGTTCCTGGTGGCGGTCTTCCTGGCGGTCAACCTCGTCTTCGCGGGGTTGTACCGGCTCGGCGGGGCGTGCGTGGAAGGGATGACACCCGGCTCGTTCGCGGACGCCTTCTTTTTCAGCGTGGAAACGCTCGCCACCGTCGGCTACGGCCACATGTACCCGGCCACGCCGTACGGGCACGTCGTCGCCACCGTCGAACTGATGGTCGGCATGGCGGGGATCGCCGTCATGACGGGGCTGATCTTCGTGCGGTTCTCGCGTCCGACCGAGCGCCTGGTCTTCAGCCGGGTGCTGGTGATCGGAACCCACAACGGCCTGCCCGCGCTGATGATGCGCGTGGGCAACCAGCGGCAGCAACCGATGGCGGAGGCGGAGTTCCGCCTGATGTTCGTCCGGCACGAGCCGACCACGGAGGACCCCACTCTGTTCCAGTTTCACGACCTACCTTTGCAAGTGAACCATTTGATCGTGTTCCCGGCCGCCATTACCATGCGCCACCTCATCGACGAGCGCAGCCCGCTGCATGGCATCACCCCGGAGGAACTCGAACGGGTTGAGGCGCGCTTCATGGCCTCCGTGGTGTGCCTGGACAAAGTCCTGCACACCCGGGTCCAAAGCGACCAAAATTACACCGCCGCCGAGGTGCGCTTCCACACGCGCTTCGCCGAGATGTACGAGGATCGCGAGGACGGCCGACTGGTGGTGGATTACGCCCGCCTCCACGACACCGAACCACTCGGGTCCGCTTCTTAATCCCTCTGAATTTCTCCTAATCCGCGGACCGACGCAGGAACCCCGTCAGCGGACTCGTGGCACTAGCGGTCAGCCGCGCTTCCGCCAGACCGATCTCGTAAGCCTCGCGTCCGGCCTCGATGGCCTTGCGGAACGCCCGCGCCATGCGCGCCGGGTCCGGGGCCACGGCGATGGCGGTGTTGATCAAAACGGCGTCCGCACCCATTTCCAGGGCTTCCGCCGCCTGGCTGGGCGCGCCGAGGCCGGCGTCCACGACCACCGGCACCGTGGCCTGTTCGATGATGATGGCGATTTGCGCGCGGGTTTCCAGTCCGCGGTTGCTGCCGATGGGCGCGCCGAGCGGCATCACCGTGGCGGTGCCGATGTCCTGAAGACGGCGCGCGAGCACGGGATCGGCGTTAATGTAGGGTAGCACGACGAAGCCTTCCTTGACCAACTGTTCCGCCGCCAGAAAGGTCTCCACGGGATCGGGCAGCAGGTAACGCGGGTCGGGGTGGATTTCGAGTTTGATCCAGTTCGGCAGCCCGGCCGTCACGGCGAGCCGCGCCAGGCGGACGGCCTCGGCGGCGTTCATGGCTCCGCTGGTGTTGGGCAGCAGAAGATAGCGCTTCGGGTCGATGAACTCCAGGATGTTGGCGAAGGGGTCCTTCTTGCCGGTGAGGTCCGCCCGCCGGAGGGCGACGGTCACGAGGCCGGTGCCGCTGGCGTCGAGGGCGTCGCGCATCGCCTCGTTGGAGGAAAACTTGCCCGTGCCAAGCAGGAGGCGCGAGGAAAACTCGCGACCGGCGATGGTCAGGGGCGGGGAGGTGGCGGGAGCGGACATCGGGGGAGATTAAACCCATTTCGCCGGTAGGGACAGACCGCAGATGGGTGGTGGTGGAGAATGACCAATGACCAATGACCGAGGGGGATTAAGAATTTGTCACAGAGGGCACGGAGAGGCGGACACAGAAGGGGGAGGAAGCAGAGAAAGGCAAAAGACTTTGTTCCAGAATGACTCGCCGCTCTTTTCCCCTCCGTAGCCCGCCTTTTTCTTCCTCCGTGTTCTCTGTGTCCCCTTCTCAGTGCCCTCTGTGATAAATTCTTAATTCCTCTTTGGTCATTGGTCATTCTCCACCCGCAACCCACCACCGAAAAACGCCGGGTCAAACCCGGGTTTCTGCGCTAACCTTCCGCCCTGACCATGCCCATCCACGACCATCCCGGCACCAGCGGCGACCATCCACTGCCCACGCCCGAGGAATTGCAGCGCAAACTTGGCGAGTTCCTCAAGAGCAGCTTCGGCGACAAGGTGTCGTTTTCCACCTTCACCCACGACGCCTCCCCCGACGAGGCCGCCCAGTCGCCGGAACCCCCGACTACCGGCGAATCGCCCGCCGACATCTTCCACTTTCGCCACCGACCACGCGACATCAAAGCCCACTTGGACCGCTTCGTCATCCGCCAGGACGAAGCCAAAAAGGTGCTCGCCATCGCCGTCTGCGACCATTACAACCACGTCAACTACGTGCGCCAACTCGCCCAAGAGGATGAACGCAAAGCCGCCGACCTCGAATACGGCAAGCAGAACGTCATCCTCCTCGGCCCGACCGGCGTCGGCAAAACGTACCTGGTCAAACACGTGGCCGACCTCATCGGCGTGCCTTTCGTCAAGGCCGACGCCACCAAGTTCAGCGAAACGGGCTACGTCGGCGGCGACGTCGAGGACCTCGTGCGCGACCTCGTCGCCAAAGCGGACGGGGACACGGCGCTGGCGCAATTCGGCATCATCTACATCGACGAGATCGACAAGATCGCGACCGCCGGGAACAGCGCGGGGAGCCGCGACGTGAGCGGGCGCGGGGTGCAGACCACGCTGCTCAAGCTGATGGAGGAAACCGAGGTGCCCGTGCGCAACCCGATGGACATCCAGGCTCAGTTGCAAAGCGCGTTCGAGTTCCAAAGAGGGCCGCGCGGCGGCAAGGGGGGCGGACGGCGCGACACCATCAACACCCGGCACATTTTGTTCATCGTCAGCGGGGCGTTCGAGCGGCTGCGCGAGCAGGTCGCCCGGCGGATCAGCCAGTCGCGCATCGGCTTCAACCAGGACGGCGCGGGCGGTGGCAACGGCGTCGTGCCGGAGGCGGAGATTCTGCGGCAGGTTTCCACGCGCGATTTCATCGATTACGGTTTTGAGCCGGAGTTCATCGGGCGACTGCCGGTGCGGGTGGTCTGCGAGCCGCTTTCGGCGGACGATCTCTACGAGATTTTGTCGCGTTCGGAGGGTAGTGTCGTGAAGCAGTACGAGCGGGCGTTCCGTGCTTATGGAATCGAGGCGAGTTTCACCGACGACGCCCTGCGCGCCGTGGCGGTCAGCGCCGCCGAGGAGCAAACGGGCGCGCGCGGCTTGCTCACGGTGATCGAGCGTTTGCTGCGCGACTGTAAATACGAGCTGCCCGGCTCGGGCGTCGAGCGCCTGGAGGTGGACGGCGCGTTCGTGGCGGACCCGGCGGGCGCGCTTGCTCGGCTCATGGGGAATTAAGAATTTATCACAGAGAGCACGGGGAGGGGGACACAGAGAACACAGAGGAAGAGAAAGGCAAAAAGCTTTGTTCCAGAATGAGCGGGCTGTTTCCTCCGCCCCAATAACCATAACCAGTAACTCCCTTCCGCCCCCCTTCTTTCTCTGTGTCCCTCTCCGTGTCCTCTGTGCTACTTCTGGATTCTTCATTTCACCGTGTCCACGCCGCTTTCGTTCCTGCTGGCCTTTTGCCTGCTGACCTCGTTTCTCTACGCGGGGATTGAGGCGGGTCTGCTTTCGGCGAGCCGGGTGAGATTGCGCAGCCGGGTACACCGGGGCGACCCCGCCGCGATCCGGCTCGACCGGCTGCTGTCCCGTCCGGAACGTTTGCTGGCAACGGTTCTGCTCGTCACAAACTTTGCGGACGTCGCGGCGCTGGTCATCGTCACCAATGCGTTGGTGGATCGTTTTGGCGGCCTGGGATATTTGCTCGCGGGCGCGGTGATGCTGCCAGTTTACCTGCTGCTGCTGCAGTTGCTGCCCAAATCATTGTTCCGCCGGTTCCCGTACCGCGCGCTCGCCGCCCTGGGTGGGTTGCTCGATATCACCGCGCGGATCTTCGCGCCCGTGTTGATCCTGGTGGAATGGTGTGTCCGTCTGGGTTGGGAACGCTCCCCGCGGGCGGGAGTGAGCCTGGATGACAACAGCCGACGCTCGGGGTTGTTCGTGGCGCGCGAGGAATTCAAACTCCTCGCGGCGGAAGGCGAACGCACCGGCGCGCTGACCGGCGTGGAACGCGGCATGATCCACAACGTCGTCGATTTCGGTGCCCTGCGCGTGCGCGACCTGATGCAGCCCGCGCCCGACGCCCTCCCGGCGCGCGAGGGCCAACGGGTCAGTGATCTGCTGGCCTACGCCCGCGAGCGCGGAGTGGACCAGTTGCCAATGACGAACGCCACCGGGGAACTCGCCGGGTTGGTGGACGTGTTCGCCCTGCTGCTGGACCGCGCCCCGGAGCGTCCCGCCGCCGCTTACCTGCGCCGCCCGCCCCTCACGGTCGAACCCGGGGCGGCGGCGCACCGGGTATTGCGCCGTCTGCGGTCCGCGCGGTTGACCGCCGCCGCCGTGGTCGAGGGCAACCGGCTGGTCGGCATCGTGCGCACCAAGGATCTGTTGCAACGCCTGGCGATCGAAGGCGGAACGCGGAAGGCGGAAGGCGGAACCTGAACGGCGAACACACCCGGGTCAGCCGATCTTTGTTGTCTTCTGCTTTGATCGGGTTCCGCGTTCCGCCTTCCGCCTTCCGCCTTATCCGCTTGCCCCAGTAGCGCGCCATCAATGCCAGGAAGCGTTGGGCGTCGCGCGTCGGGTTGATGCTGCTCGTCTCCTCGCCGTACACCGTGCTGATCGGCACGGAACTGATCCGTTCGCCCGCCCAGGAAGCCAGGATCAACATCTCCGTTTCGTAATCAAATCCGGCGGTGCGTCCGAGCAGGGTCGGGGCCAGCAAACGGTGAATCATGCGGAAGCCGCACTGCGTGTCGCGCACCTTTTGCCCGCAAAGCAGGCTGATCTGCGAGGACATGAACCGGTTCGTCAGCAAACGATGGATCGGCATGCCGCGCGTTTCGTTCATACGGTTGCCCACGAGCAGTTTGTTTCCCTCGCGTCCGGCGGCTTCCAGAAAGCGCGGAATTTCCTCCGGCAGATGCTGGCCGTCGCCGTCCAGGATGATCGCGTAATCAAAATCACGGTCCACCAGCAGGGCGCGCAAACCGGTCTGGATGGCCGCGCCTTTCCCCCGGTTGCGCTCGTGCGTGATGACTTCGACCCCCGTCCCCCGGGCCTTGGGACCGGTGGCGTCGTTGGAGCCGTCATCGACGACCAGCACGTCCGCCAATTGCGCCCGGACGCGGAGGGCGACGTCGGCGATGAAGCGTTCCTCGCAATAGGCGGGGATGAGGGCGGCGACTTTCAAGCGGAGGCAGAAGGTAGAAGGATGAAGGCAGAAGGAAAAGAGCGGAGCCGCCGCCGCTTGGAACCGGCTTGAACACTTCCAAAGGTAGGATGGCCCCCGAATGTGACCAAGCAGAAACCACGCCCCGGGCTGACTTGCCAAGGCAGCCCGGCGAGACACCGGATTGCCCTCAGTCTTCCGCGTTCCGACTTCCGACTTCCGCCTTCGGCGAAACCGGGTGGAAATCGCTCGCGTGGTAAGAGCTTCGCACCAGCGGACCGCTGGCCACGTACTCGAACCCCTTGTTGCGCGCGATCTCGCCGTACAGGTCGAACTGCTCCGGCGGGATGTAGGCCACCACCGGCAAATGCTGCGGGGTCGGACGCAGATACTGACCCGAGCGTCAACACCTGGCAACCGGCGGCGCGCAGGTCGTCCATCGCCTGGAAGAGTTCCAGTTCCGTTTCACCCAGGCCGAGCATGATGCCGCTTTTGGTCACGATGCCGGGAGCGATTTCCTTGGCGCGGCGCAACACCTCCAGCGAGGTGCTGGTACTTCGCGCGCGACCGAACCAGCGGGGTCAGCCGCTCGACGGTTTCCAGGTTGTGGTTGAAAATCTCCGGGCCGGCGTCCAGCACGGTGCGCAGGCAATCGCCCTCGCGCGTGGAAATCCGGCACGAGCACTTCGATGACGATCGTTCGGGATCCACGGCGCGAACGGCCTGGATGGTCCGCGCGAAGTGCCGCGCGCCGCCGTCCTTGAGGTCGTCGCGCGCCACGGCGGTGATGACCACGTGCTTGAGGCGCATCCGGCGCACGGCCTCGGCCACGCGCGCGGGTTCGTCCGCTTCCAAGGCGAACGGCTTGGCCGTCGAAACCGCGCAGAACCCGCAGGCGCGCGTGCAGCGGTCGCCGGCGATCATGAAGGTCGCCGTGCCCTGGCTCCAGCATTCCCACCGGTTCGGGCACTGCGCGCTCTCGCAGACGGTGTGCAGTTTCAGGTCGCTGACCAGCGCCTTGGTGGAGAAGAACACCGGGTTGGAAGGCAGCCGGACCTTGATCCAATCGGGCTTTTTCTCGATGTGCAGGGCGGGATCGATCTTGGCGCAGGACATGGCGGCGGGTGGTGCTCGTTTCCCGCGGGGCGGGCGGGGGAATATGCAGTCGGGAAGTGTTCGGCGCAACCGTTACAGCCGGTTCGTGGAAGCGGGTCGATTGTGGAGGATGAAAGCTTTCAACGCGCGGCGATTTGTTGTTTTGTGCGCGGTCTTGGCGACGGCCACCGTGCTGACCACCTTTACGACGCGGGCGGGGGCGCAGGACTCCCCGGGTACCCACGCGGCGGATAAAATCATCATCGATCCCGGCACCGCGCCGGTCCCGCTGGGCAAGGCCACGCTGACAGTCGCATCGTTGCGCCATGAGGCGGACGCGTTTGTGGGCAGCTACGAGGTGCAAGTTTCGCCGTTGAGCATCGCGAGTGAGAAGGGGAATCTCTCGGTTGGTTTATCCGAGGAGGAGATCCGGACGCTGCGGGAAAAGCGGGCGGTGTCTTTCCACGGCGACGCCACCAACACCAGCGGCAAGCACCGGGTGATTGACGGTCGCGCCACGCCCACGGGAGCGGACCACGGTGACATCACGCTCAAGATCATCTCCGAGCGCGGCAAGCTGGTGTTTCACACCACCTACCGGTTCGCGGGCAACTGACCAGGAAGCGCCGCAGGCTTTGGAGTGCGGCGACACGTCGCCGCTTTCACACGGCTCCGCCGGGTCCAACCGCGATACGTCGCGTCCTGACAACCCGGCTTGCCGGCTCGATCAACGGCGGCTTCGCCGAAGGGGATAGAACGCGACGTGTCGCTGAATGACAAAGCGGCGACGTGTCGCGGCGCACTCCAAAGCCGCTGCGCGGCGGGCGGAACAGAACCACTGCGCGGCCAAAGCACGGTCCCCTTCCGATTGCTGTGGAGAAGTATCTTCCCTTATCTATGAGCGCTACACCATCCGCCGGCAAATCCACCCGTGTCGCCGGCAACCCCGCCACCCCGGCGGATTTCGAGGTGCTGCCGCCGGAAGGTTCGCGGTCCCACCCCGGACAGCACCCCAAGGAGAAAGCCCTGGCTTGGATGATCCAGTACGTCATGGACAATTTGCTCCGCATTCCCGGCACGAACGCGCGCGTGGGCATCACGCCCCTGCTCGAACTCCTGCCCGTCTTCGGCGACGGCGCGGCGGTCGTGATTTCCGCCATCACCATTATCGAGGGCGCGCGCCGTCGTGTACCCAAGATCGTACTCGCCCGGATGGGCATGAACGTCCTGCTCAACGGCCTGATCGGAACCATCCCGGCGGTGGGCGAGGCTTTTTCGATCTGGTTCAAGCCAAGTTACCGGAACTACCTCCTGCTCCAAAAACACGGTTCCGCCACAGGCGTGCCCGGTGCCGCCCAACCCGGCGCGACCACGCGGGACTGGCTGTTTGTCGCCGGGCTGATCGCGGGGTTGTTCATCATCGTGGGCCTGTTCATCGGCGCGGGGTTCTACATTTCCTACGCGTTGCTCAACTCCGTCTTCCACTGGCGTTAGGCCGGTCCCCGGTATGACGGTTGAGGAACTCTGCGACTTTTACCCCCGGCTCTACCACATGGCGGAAGCCGCGTCGTGGCCAAGCATCCAAACGCAGGGTCTGCTGAGCACCACCGCCCTGCTGGATTTGTACGAGGTCCCCGAACCTGAACGCTCCCGGCTGGAGCGCGAGCGGCGACCCGGCTTTATGCCCATCTCCCATCCCGGATTTGGGACCGCGCTGTTGCGCGACCAACTGCCGCTCTCCGACGCCGGACTCAAACGCGCGCTCACGGACATGACGCCCACCGAGTGGTACCAACTTTTAAACGGCAAGGTTTTTTTCTGGGTGAACGAAGCGCGCGTGGAGCGCCTGCTCGCCAACTGCTGGCACCGCGACAACGTCGTGCTTGTGCTGGACACGGCGAAGGTCATGGAACGCTACGCCGACGCGACGACCCTGTGCCCAATTAATTCGGGATTCACGCGCCGCTTCCCACAGCCACGCGGCAGCGACACCTTTCGCCCAATCTCGGATTATCCCTTTGCCGCGTGGCTGAAAAAAGAGGGGATTAAAGGATGCCATCGCCGAGTGCGCCGTGGCTTACCGCGTGGAGGACGTTGAGAGCATGTTAATCGAACTGCGTTCACACCCGAGGCAGAAGGCGGAAAGACGAAGCAAGTGAAACGCTTTTCCGACATCATTGCATGGCGGAACTACACCTGTAAACGCAGCAGCCGGACAAGGGCACGACGTAACTCGGTCAGATGCATGGCCGACAAGTCCCCTAACTTCCGCTCCAATCGGGCGAGTGAAACAGGCTGGATTTGCTGGAGGTGAAACGTCCCGCCGCGCAGGAACGGCAGAGTAATGGGAAATTCCCAGCGGTTGCCGCGCACAGCCGTTGTGTGCGGCACGATGGTGAGCAGGGCTAATTCATCGTCCGCCGGGTAGTCACTTAACAACAGGCAAGGCCGCACCTTGGCCGCCAAGCCAAGATCAATCATCCAAATTTCGCCGGGCCTAGTTCTGACGGGCATTGTCTTCGGCCTCCAAGGAATCAAGCATCTGAAAATTGGCGTCGGCGCGGGCATCTGTGTCGGCAAGAAATTCTGCTTCCTCCTCCAACTCGATGAGTCGGCGAACGATTTCCCGGCGGTCAGTGTGCGAGAGACGAGGCAGTTCGGTCAGGATTTGCGCGGTGCTCATTGCTTTTCCACTGAACACTTCTCCGCTTCCGTTGGCAACCGTCTAGGCGCGTTTGGCAGCGGGAGGCCAAGTAGGCGGCTCATCCTTCCGCCCCATCTCCTTGCCCTTCCTTCGCCTCCGCCTTCCCCCGCACCATCCCCGCGACCAGGGAAGCAATTTGCGCCGGGTCAATGGGTTTCGCCACGTGGTGCTGGAATCCCGCCGCCAGCGCGCGCTGGCGATCCTCCTCCCGCGCGTAGGCTGTTAGCGCCGCCGCCGGCAACAGCCCGCCGCTCGACGCCGGCAGCGATCGCACCCGCTTGATCAAACCGTACCCGTCCTCCACCGGCATCTCGATGTCGCACAACAACACGTCGGGCGCCATCTCCTCCACCGCCCGGAAACCATCCGCCGCGTTAGCCGCCAGCAACACCTCCGCGCCGCGCCGCGCCAGCAACTGCTCCAGCAACACCCGCGCGTCCGCGTCATCGTCCACCACCAGGATGCGGATGCCGTCCAGCTCACCTCTCACCACCGCCGGGGTTGGGGCTGCGGATGCGGCCGCCATCCCGTCGCCCGTCAACGTTTCGCCCGCCGAGCCGGGATTAAACAACGGCAGCCGCAGCGTGAAAGTCGCCCCAAACCCGATCCCCGGACTCGTCACAAAAATAATCCCGCCGTGTTGCTCGACCAGATGGCGGCAGATTGACAACCCCAGCCCTAGCCCGTGGTGAACGCGGGTGCTGGTGGTGTCCGCCTGCGTAAACCGGTCGAAAACCGCCGGCAAAAATTCCGCCGCGATCCCCTGGCCGGTGTCCGCCACCGACAACTCGAAGCACTCGTCCACCCGGTGCGAGCGCACGTGGACGTGCCCGCCGTGCGGCGTAAACTTGATGGCGTTGGTCAGCAAATTCCAGACGACCTGCTGAAACCGGTCGGGGTCCGCGTTGACGGTGCAAACCGCCCCGTCGGGCGCGTGGTGCAGCACGACCCCGCGCGCGTCCGCCGCCGGCCGCACGGTGTCCAGCGCGCGCCGGATGGTTTCCACGGGGTCCACGGGCCGGACTTCCAGGCGCAGCTTGCCGCTGGTGATGCGCGAAACGTCGAGCAGATCCTCGATCAACTGGACCTGCGAGTGCGTGTTGCGCTCGATGACTTCCAAACCCGTCGCGCGCATCTCCCGGTCCTCGGGGTCCACCGCCATGAGTTGGGTCCAGCCCAGGATGGCGTTGAGCGGGGTGCGCAACTCGTGGGAAAGCACGGCTAAAAACTGGTCCTTGGCGCGGTTGGCGGATTCGGCGGCAACCTTGGCGGCCCGGAGCGCCGCGCCGTTTTCACGCTCCTTGGCGAGGAGGTCGCGCACCTGGTACTGGCGCCGCCGCGCCCGCAACGCGACCTGGAGGGCGTTGGTGAGCGTGGTCTGCCGCATGGGCCGCTCCAGCACCGTCACCACCCCGAACGGGTCCAGCGCGGCGAGCAGGTGCTGGGTCGTCCGGGTGCCGGCCCCCTGCGGCGGGGCGAGCAGGATGATCGGCAGGTCGGACCACGGTTCCTGGTCGCGGAGCAAGGCCGTCAACTCGGAAAGTTCACCCGGCGCGGCCAGGGTCTCCTCGGCCACCAGCAAGCCGCCGCAGGAGCTGGCCCCGTCCGCCAGTCGCCGGCACAGTTCGGCCATGTTCGCGCAAGTTTCCACGGGCAGGCCCGCCCCGCGGATGGCGGCGGCGGCCAACGCGCCGTCCTTGCCCGCCGACGTCAGGACCAGCGTGGTTTCAGACAGATTCCCGTTCATGGGGCTGGGGCGGGAATTGCGGGGCCGACTCGTCGTTCGCGGGCAGAACCCCGCCGAGGTACCTGGGCGCCCCGGTGAGGACGCCCTCGAACTGCCGCAACGGCTCGCCGACGCTCACCCCGGTGCCGCCGACGCGGAATTCCCGGATCGTGCGCTCGTGGCTTCCGCTGCGCTTTTTGGCGACGGAAATCGCCTGCCGCACGCTGCCCGCCGTCTCGAAGAAACGCAGGATGATCACCGTGTCCGCCAGGTAGGTGACATCCACCTCGGAGGGCATCTCGTCGATGAAGCCGCGCTGGCTGAGCACCAGGACGGTGATGATTCCCTGTTGCCCGAGGTAGGAAAGCAGTTCGTGCAACTGGAGGCCCAGCACCTCGCCGGCCTGCATGGATTTGCTGTAGCCGTTGAGGCTGTCGATGATCACCAGCCGGGTGCCGCCCGTCTCGACCGCGCGGGTGACCAGATGCGCGAAATGCCCCGGGGACAGTTCGGACGGGTCCACCTGGCGCGCCTCGACCAGACCCCGGGCGATGAGGGGCTGGAGATCGTTGCCGAACGTTTTTGACTTGGCCAGGTAGAGGGCCAGATTCTCGTCGAACACGAACAGGCTGACCTTTTCCCCGCGTTGCGCGGCGGCGTGCGCGAAGGTGAGCGCCAGGCTGGATTTGCCCGTGCCCGGCGGACCCATGATGAGGTTGCTCGTCCCACGGTCCAGCCCGCCGCCCAGGATGGCGTCCACGCCGGAAACGCCGGCGGAGGAGCTTTCGCGCCGGAACTCGCGGTGGTGCCCGGAGGCGATGACACGCGGGAACACGACCAAGCCGCCGGTGTCGATGATGTAGTCGTGGTAACCGCCGTGGAAGCGGCTGCCGCGCAGTTTGCGCACCAGGATCTGGCGGCGTTCGGTGCCGTAGGGCGGTTCGTCGCGGCGCAGGGCGATCACCCCGTGGCACAGGCTTTCGAGTTGGCGGTCCTCCTTGCGGTCGTTCGAGGAAAGGTCGTCCAGGCAAAGGGTGGTGCAGTGCCGTCCGATGAAGAATTGTTTGATGCCGAGCAATTGCCGGCGGTAGCGCAGGCCTTCCTGCGAAAGGAGGCGCAGTTCGGAGAGCGAGTCGATCACCGCGCGGGTGGGTTGTCGGCGTTCGACCTCCTCGAAGATGATTTTGGTGACGTCGCGCAATTCCACTTCCGCCGGGTGGAAGAGGGTGTTCTGGGCGTCCATCGTGAGCTGGTCCGCGAAGCTGGAGAGTTCCAGGATGTGGATTTGGTCGAGCGACCAGCCGTGGGAGGAGGCTACCTCCTCCAGTTCCTCGCGGGTTTCCGAGAGGGTGACGTACAAACAGGATTCGCCACGGTTCGCGCCTTCCAGGAGGAACTGGAGCGCCAGGGTGGTTTTGCCAACCCCCGGATCACCCTGGACGAGGTACAGGCGATGTTGCGCCAATCCGCCGCGCACGATGTGGTCCAGCCCGGCGATCCCGGTGGCGCAACGTGGCAGGCTAGCGTGGCTGGTCATGGCGGTGGAGCGAGTGAACAGCGGCGAGCATTGTAGCTGCGGGCGGATTTGTCACGCTCGAAAAAAGAGGTGGCGACGCAATGGAGGACAAGGCGGTCCGGAGTTAGGGGGTTTGCCCGATAGGATGGATGGGAAGGGCGGGTAGTGGCTGAGTTGGAGACGGGGCTTCCGGTGACGGCATTCCTTCGATCGGGGCAACCGCGAATGGAATGTTTGCTTTCGAGCGTTGTTTAGTTGCGTTAATTGTTCGCATGCACGCCACCGCTGACAATCCAGATATCGGAGCGCCGCCTTCCTCTGGACCCGTGGTGCAACCTGCCGGTCCCGTGTTCCGGCAAATTGGACGGGCGATGGGCTTGGAGTTCGCGCCTACCGAAATGTTCACCGGTTTGCCCTCTTGGACCGCGAAAAAAGCGGATGCTTTCGAGCAGGCCATCAAGGAAAGCTGTGACCGGCTTGGATTGTGAGCGGTCCGACCGCGTTTACGGACAACGACGCTCACTTTCTGGACACCAGCGCCGTCATCAACATGATGCGGCGGGATGAAAAAGTTGATTCGGGGCGTTGGTGCCTGGCCTCCGTCTGGTGGGCGCTTAACCGCTGAGTGAGTCGCCGGACGGCTTCCCGGTAGCCCGGCGCTCGCGGAAGAACTCCTTCAGAACCCGGCCGCACTCCTCGCCGCGCACATCGCCGGTGATCTCGCATTGATGGTTGAGCGAAGGGTGTTGCAGCAGATTCAACAAGCCGCCCGCCGCTCCGCCCCGCGCGTCCCCGCAGCCGAACACCACGCGGCCCAGCCGCGCGTGGACCGCCGCCCCGGCGCACATCGGGCAGGGTTCTTTTGTCACGTAAAGGGTGCAATCCGTCAGCCGCCAGTCCCCCACGACGCTTTCGGCCTGCGTGATAGCCAGCATTTCGGCGTGCGCCGTGGCGTCCTTGAGAACTTCCACCTGGTTGAACGAGCGCGCGATCACGCGTCCGCCCCGCACGACCACCGCCCCGACGGGCACCTCCCCCGCCTCGTACGCCCGCAAGGCTTGGCGCAGGGCTTCACCCATAAAATGGTTGTCGCTGCCAAGGTCGATGATGAGTTCGACGGGATCGGGTTCCAAAGTGCCTTGAGTAGAGCACAGCCCGTTGGAAGTTCCAACGAGACGGTGGGAGGCTCAGCCACAAGGTCCTCGCTGCCAAGCACCGCCCAACTGTCTTGAAATGCCTACCCTGGCTTTGCGGAATGTTTCTTTCCACTCAGGTCGGTCAGAAGGGCGCAGGCCAATTTCACGATAATAGTTGGCCTGCGGCAATCCACCCGTGCTGTCCCCGCCACGGGCGCGGTGCTTGCTTTGAATGGAGTTAACCCCCTATGCCACCCGCTGGCACATCCTTTGCTGAAGGGCCAGCCTCTCCGGCTGGGGAAGGGCTTCAGTCGGCAAGACACAGGTTTCCGGGTCGCGCAGTTCTCACATCACAGACGTACCGAGGTCGCCTTCGCGCCCTGGAGACGAGCATCACATCACACGCAGAAACTCCGTTCGTCCACCGCTCGCTTCCAATCTCCTCGTTATGGCCAACATCAAGACCTTCCTCAAAGCCGGGCATCCGCCCACGCTTTTCGCCTCCTTCCTCTACTTCGACTTTTGCTTCGCCATCTGGGTGCTCAACGGCGCGATGGCCCCCTTCATCAAGGAATCATTCCACCTGACATCGGTCCAGGCCGCGTTCATGATCTCGCTGCCCACCCTCGCCGGCGCGCTGATGCGCTTTCCGCTGGGCGTGCTTTCCCAGTACATCGGTCGGAAAAACGCCGCGCTCGTCGAGATGAGTTGCATCCTGGCGGCCATGACTTTCGGCTACGTCTTTGTTGATTCCTACGACCGTGTTCTGGCGATGGGCGTGCTTCTGGGCATCGCCGGCGCCAGCTTCGGTGTCGCGCTCGCCCTCGGCGCGGGTTGGTTTCCGCCGGAGCACAAGGGTCTCGCGATGGGGATCGCGGGCGCCGGGAACAGCGGCACGGCCATCGCGACCCTTTTCGCGCCCATGCTCGCCACCCGCTACGGCTGGCAGACCGTTTACGGGTTCGCGGGGCTCATGATGCTCCTGCCCTTCTTCGTGATGCTGATCTTCGCCAAGGAGCCGCCCGACCGCGAGGAGAACCACTCGTTTGTCAATCACATCAAGTGCCTTTGGGAGCCGGATGGCTGGGTGTTCAACGCGGTTTACATCATCACCTTCGGCGGCTTCGTCGGTCTGGCGACCTACCTGCCGACCTTTTTCAACGAGCAATTTCACGTCACTAAAATCCAGGCGGGCATCTACACGACGTACGCGGTGTTTCTAGGCAGCGCCGTGCGCGTCCTGGGCGGGTACGTCGCGGACCGGCTCGGTGGAATCGTTACCCTTTCGGTGGTCCTGCTCGGCATCGTCGCCGCGTTTCTGGCGACCAGCGCCGCGCCTTCCCTGGCCGCGACCATCGCGCTCTTCATGTGCTGCTTCGCGGTGCTCGGCTTGGGCAACGGCGCGCTGTTCCAGTTGGTGCCGTTGCGGTGGCCGGCCACCGCCGCCGTGGCGGGCAGCATGATCGGTGAAATCGGCGCGCTCGGCGGCGCCATCCTCCCGAACGCCCTGGGTTATTCAAAGCAGCACACCGGCAGCTTCGCCGGCGGCTTCATCGCCTTTGCGGGGCTGGCCGCGCTCGTGCTCATCGGACTGCGCATCGCCCAGCGCGGCTGGACGGGCAAGTGGATCGCCGCCGGCGGACGCGCCCTGCCGACCCAGCCAACCGAAGCGCCCCGGTACACAGAAGCGCCCGGCATGCTTGCCGCCGATCCGGCCTGATTACACGTGGTGCCGGTCGCAGGACCCGTTGAATAGCCGGTCGATTCCTTCGAATCGACCGGTTTTTTTCGTGGTTCGGGGAATTTGTCCGCCCTTTGAATCAGCTAAGCAATCGGGAGAAAACTCTGAGGTGAAATGTGGTGGGTGGTGAAGAGGGTGGTGGGTTGTGCGGAAGGATGTGGCTGAAGGGATGTGGGGTGTGACAGACGGGTGCGCACTCCCAGCCACAGAGTGGCTGAGAACCATATCCCACATCCTTCCGCCCATCCCCTCCGCCACAACCCACAACACCCGCGCAAAGTTTGCAATCCCCGCCACCGTTCCATACATTGGCCCGTTTATGGACCGCGCCCTTCTGATCGCCGCGACGCTCTGCTTCCTGCTGGGCTGCGCGCGCACGGTCTTCTCCATCCGCGCCGGAAGCGGCGGGCGGCACGGCTCCTCCTGGTTCAACCTGGGCGTCCTCGCCGCCGGGTTTATCCTGCAAACCTGCTTCCTGAGCGTGCGCGGCAAAGCCCTCGGACGCTGCCCGCTCACCAACTTCTTCGAGGTCATCATCTTTCTGGCCTGGGCGATGGTGCTGTTCTACCTCGTCATCGGCAATACCTACCGCCTGTCGCCGCTGGGCTTGTTCACCGCGCCGCTGGCTTTCGTCCTCCAGGCCGGGGCGCTCCTCGCGCCCATCGACCCGCCGCGCGCGGTCGCCGCGCCGTTCGCGCCACCCGCGACGGTGAACCGCTGGCTGGAGTTTCACGCCGCCTTCAGCATGCTGGCCTACGGCGCGTTCGCCCTCGCGGGGATCGCCGGGGTCATGTACCTCCTCCAGGAACGCCAGCTCAAAACCCACCGTCTGCGCCCCCTTTTCTTCCAATTGCCGCCCATCGCCGACCTGGGAACCGTCAACGCCCGGCTGCTCCTGGTCGGTTTCATCCTGTTGAGCGCGGGGCTGGTCGCGCGGGCATGGGCATCGGCGCGCCCGGCAACCCCGTGCTCGCACATGGGCTGGTCGCTGGTCACCTGGCTGCTCTACGCGTTTTTGGTGCAGGCAAGCTGGGGTCTGCTCTGGAAGCTCGCTCCCCGCCAAGTCGCCAAAGGCTCTGTCGTCGCGTTCTCCGTGGCACTCCTTACCCTGTGGGGACTGACTTTCGTCGGCAATGGCAACCCCGCCGCGCTTTCCCGCGCCGGTGTCGTTCTCGCCCGTCCGCGCCCGGTTCTACGTTTCGCCGATATGAACATCGTTTGTTTCGGCTTGAGCCACCACACCGCCGAGGTCGAAGTGCGCGAACGCTACGCGTTTGGCGACCGCGAACTGCCCGCCGCCGCGCGCCGTCTCAATCGCTGGCCGGCGTCACCGAGGCGCTGATCATCTCCACGTGCAACCGCGTGGAGCATTACCTGGTGGTGGAGGGCGAGGAATCCCAGAAGCGCGCGTCCGAAATGTTCCGCCGTTACTGCGCGTCCGAGGGCCGGATCGAGCCGGGTCGCGAGCAGTTTTACCACTTCGACGCGCCGGGCAGCGTGGAACACCTTTTCCGGGTCGTGTGCGGCCTGGAGTCCATGGTGCTCGGCGAGACGGAAATCCTCGGCCAGGTCAAGCGCGCGTACCTCGCGGCGGCGGCGGCGGGCACCACCTCGCGGGTGTTGAACAAACTCTTCCAGCGCGCGTTCCAGGTCGCCAAACAGGTTCGGTCGAAGACGAACATCGGTCGCGGGTCGGTGTCGGTCGGGTCGGCGGCGGCGGACTTGGCGGAACAGCTTTTCGGCGATCTGGCGCGCTGCCGGGTGCTGGTGCTCGGCGCGGGGGAAATGGGCCGGCTGGCGGCGCGGTCGCTGCTGTCGCGCGGCGCGCGCCCGGAGCGGCTCCTGGTGGCGAACCGCTCGCCCGAGCGCGCCCTGGCGGTGGCCGGGGAGCTTGGGCGGCACGGCGGTGCCCCTCGCGCACTGGGAAGAGGAGGCGGGCGGGGTGGATATCCTGGTCAGCTCGACCAGCGCGGAAGGCTTCGTGGCGACCCGCGCGAACGTGGCGGCCCTGATGGCGCCGCGCCCGGAACGTCCCCTGTTTGTCATCGATCTGGCCGTGCCTCGCGACGTGGAGCCGGCCGTCAACGATCTGGAAGGGGTGTACCTTTACGACATCGACTCGCTCCAGGCGATCGCCCGGCCAGGCGATGGACGCGCGCCGGGACGAAATGGCGGTTTGCGAGAAGATGATCGGCGGGCACGTGCGCGAGTTCGCGGAATGGTCGGCCCGGGAACTGGCGCGGTTGTCCGCCGCGGAGCCGGAGCCCACCGACCCAACGGCGGTCCCGCGCCGCAACGCGGACCCGTCGCGCGTCCCGGCCTAACGTTTCCTGACCCGTGACCTTCCCCCCGTTGATTCTCGGCACCCGCGGCAGCGCGCTGGCCATGGCGCAGACCACGCTCGCGCTGTCGGCGCTCCGGCGGGCGCGACCCGACGTGTCCTTTGAGGTCCGTGAAATCCGCACGACCGGCGACCTGCGGCAGGACCTCAGCCTGACGCGTCTCGCGCCCGGCGGGCACGGTTATGAGCCCCGGCGTTGGCGGGAGTGGCGGCGGCGGCATCCCGCCCCGCTCCTACCTCCCGCGTCGGCGGGCCGGGTGGACCCGGGCCTGTTCACGAAGGAACTCGAAGCCGAACTGCTCGCGGGCGGCATTTCCCTGGCCGTGCATAGCCTCAAGGATTTGCCGACGGTCATGCCGGCCGGTTTGAAGCTCGCCGCCGTCCTGCCCCGCGCCGATGTGGCCGATGTTCTGATCATGAAACCGGGTTTCGGCGGGAACCTGCGCGCGTTGCCGGCCGGGGTGACTCTCGCGACGAGCAGCCTGCGCCGCCAGCGGCAACTGCTCTGGCACCGCCCGGACCTGCGGATGAGCGAGGTGCGCGGCAACGTGGGCACCCGCCTGCGGAAACTGCTCGGCCACGCGGATTGGGCCGGTCTGATCCTGGCCCGGGCCGGACTGGAGCGGCTCGGTTTCGCGGCGCAACTGCGCGACGGGTTTCTGGAGGCGGAGGGCGGACGTTTTGAGGTCGAGACGCTGGCGGCGGACACGATGCTGCCCGCCGTGGGGCAGGGGGCCATCGGTTTGCAGGCGCGCGAGAATGACGGGCGGACGCTGGACGCGCTGGCGGCGGTGAACCACGCGCCGACCTGGGCGGCGATCACCGCCGAGCGCGAGTTGCTGAGCCTGCTGGGCGGCGGCTGCCAGTTGCCGTTAGGCGTGGCGACCACGGTTGACCCGGCGCGAGGCGAAATCCGGATGCGGGCGGTGTTGTTTGAAATGGACGGCGTCGCGCCACCCAGGTTCGCCGAGTGTTGCGGCGCGTTGGAACCGCCGGGCAACGTGGCCGGGATGATCGCAAAGCGGTTGCTGGGTGGTTAGCGCCATTCTACTTCCCGAGATGGGAGGCAGGAAAGCCGTCGGGTTCCACACCGCGGAGCGCAATGCATTGTCACAGCACCTCCGCCACCGCCGCCGCCAAGGGCTTTGAGCCTTCGCGGTAACCGAGCGTCGCGTCCACGACCTCCAGACGACGGATCAAGTCCAACACCTCGCGGCGCGAATACGGCCCGCCGGCGGCGCGGCAGAAATGCGTCCGGCAACCAAAGGGACGCGCGTGGTAGATCAGACAACGGCCCGTCGCGCCCTCCAACATGGGGCAGGCGCCGTCCGCGCGTTCGGGCAGCCGCTTGCGACCCCCGGCGCGGAGTCCTTGCGCCGCGACCAGCGCCTCGCCGCGCGTCAGCAGCGGGGTGCGGCCGGTGAGCCGGAAGTGGCAGCACTCGGTCCGGCGCAGGCAATCCCTTTCGACCGGACGTTGGGAAAGATCCTCGTAAACCGCGCGCACTTCCGCCAGCGCCGCCTGCCGGTCGAGTTTGGAGATTGTTGCCGGGATCGGTGCCGCCGCCATAAAGAGTGGTGTTTACATCATACCGGTCGCCGACGCCAGCGGAGGGCGTTTGCACCCGATCAATATTGACAAGGCCGAACTTACTGCCGTTCTCAGAACGATTGAAAGATGGTCGGTGGAGGCAGGTGGTCGGATCCCTTTCAGTGGTCGTGAAAACCGCTGTAGTGTTGCGTCCCTGAAGTAGCTGGAATGAATGGGGTGGTGCCGCTGGGGTTTGGGCAGAGCCGAGGCCGCCCGATCATCGAACTGATTTTGAGCCGGGAAAGATCGCGAGCAACTCGGCGCGATGGCGCGTTCGCGCAGCCTGCCCGCGGGGATCGTCCTGCGCGCCAAGATCGTGCCGCGCTGCGGGCGGGGCCACGGCGCCCCACCACGGCGGTGGCGGCGGCCTTGAACACCGGCGTGCAGACCGCCTGCCAGTGGCGCGAGCGCCTTCCGTCAGAGGCGCTCGTGCTCAACGTCGATGAGAAGAGCCGGTGCCAGGCGCTGGAGTGAACCCCGTCCTCCCTTGCCCATGGGATTGGGCCACGCGGAAGGCCACACCCACGGTTACACCCATCACGGCACGACGACGCTTTTCGCCGCCCTGGACGTGGCCCGGCGGTCGCTTCATCAGCAGCCGCAAGCCCGGGCACCGCACCAGGTTCATCTCCTTCCTGCGCCGGATCGACGCCAACACTCCCCCGGGCTTGGATCCGTACGTCAGCGTGGACAACCACGCCACGCACAAGCATCCCAGGGTCAGGCTCTGGCTGGCGCGCCACCCGTGTTTCCACTTTCCCTTCACGCCCACCTACTCCTGCTGGCCCAACCAGGTGGAGATCTTCTTTGGCATCATCACCAGGCAAGCCATCCGCCGCGGCTCGTTCTCCAGCGTCAAGGGCCTCGAGCACAGCGGCGTTTCCGGCGCAACAAGGGCAAAGCAGGGTCTTCGATCCTAGCTGGCGAGCAGTATTCCTTGCACCCGATAGGGTGCAAGGTATGGGCTTAACCCGCGGCGGTTTTACGGGTGGACGGTGATGTTCTCGACAGTTCCCGTGCCGAGTGCGGCGGCGTTGCGCGCCGTCACCGGGATGCCGATGTAAACGTCGGCTCCCATTGTCACCGTCGTGGAACCAAACTGCGTCCAGGTCGTTCCATCCGGCGAAACATAGGCCGTGAACAGGTTGCCGCTCCGCGTCAGGCGCAGCCAACAGGGCGCGTTGAGCGCGCCGTTGATCACCAGGTTCGAGGAACTCGCACCGGCGGCGGGCCGCGACTGCAGGGCAATGCCCCCCAGCGGCGTGGACACCAGCGCCACGTTGGCGGAGTTGGCCGCCAGCGTGTCGCGGATCATCAAGCCAACCTTGGAGTAGGCGCTGATGTTTTCCACCCCCGTGACCCGGGCGGTGATGTCGCAGTCGCCGCTCACGGGCTGGTACACGTAGCGGAACTGGTCGCCCGTGTTCCAGATGTCGCTGCCCGCCCCGTTGAGGGTGAGCACCCCGCCGCTGTAGGCCGTGAAGCCCGCGATGGCCGGCGCGCCGAGGTCGTCGGAGAGCCACGCCGCCGTGTCCGCGGGCAGGATGCTCACCGAGTCGAAGGTCGCCGCGCAAACGTTGCCGCCGCTGTTGTGCGCGCTCACGGCCAGCCCCGCGTACACGGGGCCGGTCATGTCGATGGTCTGGGTGCTCTGCAAGGTCCAGGCCACCCCGTCCGCGGAGCGGTAGGCCGTGAACGTGCCGCCCGCGCGCACCAGCTTGACCCAGTAGGGGGCCGTCACCCCGGTGAACAGCGTCTGGGCGGACGAGGCCCCTTCGCTCAGCCGCCACTGCGCGGTGACCCCCTGGGCGGCGCCCGGGCTCACCAGGGCCGCCATGTTCGCCGCGTCGGGCGCCAGGCCCGCGCGGATCATCACCCCCGCCTTGGCCGCGAAGTGCGTGTCGGACACGGAGACCACGCGCGCCACGATGGCGCCGTCGCCCGCCAGCGGCCGGCTCATGAACTGGAACGCGTCGCTCGTGCCCCAGATGTCCGCGCCCGCGCTGGTGAGCGTGTAGGAGCCGCCGCCGTAGTCCGCGCTACCGCGCGGGTTGGCCGCGCCGATGTCGCCGGAGGTCCAGGCGTTGTCGCCCGAGGGCACCGTCGTCACGGCCAGCGGGGCCGTGGCCGCGCTGGTGCCGGAGCTATCCGTCGCGCTGACCTCGTAGTAGTAGGTGGCGGCGCCGTTGGCCAGGCCGTGGTGTCGCTGAAGTAGGCCGTGGCGACGTTGCTGCCCACGGTCGTGTAGGTCCCCGTCTGGCGTCGTGGAGCGCAACACGTTGTAGCCCGTGGCGTTGGCGCTGGCCGTCCAGCGCAGATCGACCTGGCCGTCCCAGCCGAAGCCCGTCAGCCCGCGCGTCCAGGCACCGGCGATGGCGGTTTGCTCACGGTGAGGGTCAACGTCCCCGTGCCCGTGCCGCCCGCGTTGCTCGCGCCCAGGCTGACGCTGGCGGTGCCAGCACTGGTCGGCGCGCCCGAGATGATCCCACTCGTCGCGTTCACGCTCAGGCCTGCGGGCAAGCCCGTGGCGCTAAAGCTGGTTGGCGCGTTGCTGGCGGTGATCTGGTAGCTGAACGCCTTGCCCACCGTGCCCCCAGCGCTCGTGGCACTGGTGATCACCGGCTTGGGCGCGGGGGTCGGCGTCGGGGTGGGCGTCGGCGGTGGTGGTGGTGGCGCGCTGATCGTCAACGCCAAGTTCTGCGTGGCGGTGCCGTACGCGTTGGTAGCCGAAAGGGTGACGTTCGTTTGTCCAGCCGCCGTTGGCTTGCCCGAGATCACGCCCGTGGTCGTGTTGACCGTCAACCCTCCAGGCAGGCCGCTCGCGCCGAAGCCGGTCGGGCTGTTGGTCGCCGTGATCGTGTAGCCAAACGCGGTTCCCACCGTCGCGGTCGCCGTGGCCGCGCTGCTGATGACCGGGGCGGACAACCCCACCGTAAACGTCATCATCACCGGCGGACCGTACACTCCCTTCGGGTTGCAGGCCGCCAGTTCGGCCGTGAACGTACCCGCCGCGGTCGGTGTGCCGGTGATCAGCCCGTTGCCCGGCGCGGTGATGGACAACCCCGGCGGCAATCCCGTGCCCGGGGCACTGATCACTTTGAGGCCGCCCAGTTCGGTGGCGGTGATCACATACAAGGTGAACGGTTTTCCCACCGTGGCGCTTTGCTTCAAGCTGGTGATGATCGTCGGGCCGGTCGGATTGATGGTAAACAGCAGCCCGCCGGTCAGGGAGCTTCCCGCGTAGTTGACGGTGATGCCCGCGACGACGGTCTGGACCTTGTTGTGGTTGGGGTCGCCCGGGTCGGTCGGAACGCCGGAGATCACCCCGGTGGCCGGGTCGAGAGTCAAGCCCGCGGGCAGGTTCGTCGCGCCGAAGCTTACGGGGCTGCCCGTGGCGGTGATCTGGAAGGTGAAGGGATTGCCGGCCCCCGCCGTGGTTTGAGACAGGCTCGTGATCGCCGCGGGCCCCACCAGGACGCCCGAGAGCAGCGGGTTGAGGCTGAAGGTGTTGGCCGTGGTCCACTTCGACCAGTCCGCGGAGATCGCGCCGCTGGAATCCGTGGCGATGTTGGGCACCGTCGTCCACGCGCCGTTGGGATCGTAGAGCCCCCAGCTGTCCGGGCCGGGGCCGTGGGTGGCCTTGTAGCTCCAGGAACTCCAGCCCATGCCCTCCGCGTTGAAGGCGCCCACGCTGTGGCCCCACGCGTCGCCGTAGCCGAAGTCGTTGAACTCGCCGATGTAGCAGGGCACGTCGTAGGCCGCCTTGTGGCCGTTGAAGTCGGCCACCTGGTTGTCGGCCCCCCGCTGCACGTTGGCGTCGGTGGCGTTGTACTGGTACTCGTGCATCTCGTAGGCCACGTTGGTCCAGCCCTGGGAGGCGGGGCTCGGCAGCGCCCCCCAGCCCCACTGGGCCTTGTAGGCGTGCCCGAAGGTGCCCTCCAGGAAGATCAGGTGGTCGGGGTCGGCCGCGCGCACGGCGGCGTAGAGGCTGTTGAGCTGGGTGAGCGCGGCCTGCTGGCTGGGCGCGCCGTCGGGCTCGTTGAGCAGGTCGTAGCCCGCCACCCACGCGTTGCCGCGGAAGTGCGCGGCGATGGCCGCCCACATGGATTGCGTGTTGGCCTGGTTGCTCGCGCTGGCCCAGTACGCGTTGGAGTTGGCCTGGCCGGTGGAGGCGCTCGCGCTCTGGCCGCCGAAGACCCCGTGCATGTCGATGACCGTGTAGATGCCCCGCTCGCTGGCCTGCCGCACGAGCCAGTCCAGCAGCGCGAAGGCGTCGGCGCGCAGCGCCGGGGCGGTCGGACTGCCCAGGGCGCTCAGGGGATAGAAGTCGCCCCACCACACCGGCACGCGCACCACGTTGAGGCCCCGCGCCTTGATGTTGTCCAGATCGTGGCCGTTGATCCAGCTCTGGCGGTACGTGTTGATCAGGCTCTGCTCGGTGGCAACGCCAAAGCGCGCGTCCAGCTTCTGGACGATGCCGTACTCGTCGGGCAGCCCGGAGGAGTCCGCCGGGGTCATCCACGGCTCCATCACCAGCCAGCCGCCCAGGTTCACGCCCTTGAGCTGCAGGGGCTGGCCGTCGCCGCCGATGATGTTGGTGCCGCTCGCGCGCAGGATGGAAGGCCGCATCGACTCAAGGGCCGAGGTCGGCTCGTGGTTGTCGAAGGCTGGAGCAGGCGAAAGGCCGGGAAACGCGCGGTCCGCCTCCGGCTCCCAGTAGATTGCCGCGACGCCCTTGCCCCCCGGGACCGCCCGCATCAGGTTGAGGACGCCCGTCACCCGGTCAAAGTTGGGGTTGGGATTGAAGTTGCCGTAACGGTCGTACAATGCGTCGGGCTCGATCTCGCACATCATCACCCCGTCCCCGCCCTGCCCGGGCTCGGTAAAGCTGGTGGCCAGATCATTCATCGTGAAGGCCATGTCGCCCAGGGTGCCGCTGAAAGTGTCGGTGCCCGAAATATCCCAGTGGCCCCCATTGTTCTTGAGGTTGGTGTAAAAGCCCTTGTTCAACCCGTCGTTGTGCGCGCGGTCGATGTGGATGACCACCTTGATGTTGGGATCAAAGGCCTTCACCGCGTTGTACCCCGCGTTGAGGATCCTGGCGGTTTGCGGCCAGTTGCTGAGGGTGCCGCCGTAGGAAACGTTGGCGCCCGTGTCATCCTGCAGCAGGAAGCCGCCGGTGATCTCGTTGCCGATCTGGACCCACTCCGGCGTCACGCCGGCCGCCTTCAGCTGGGTGAGGGCGTCGGTGACATGGTTGGTAAGCTCGGTGATCAGCGCCTGGGTGGCCGCCTGCTGGGCGGTCATGCCCGGCGGCGGGTTGGCCATCGCTAGTTTGGCCGCCTTCACCCAGTTGAAGGGGATTCTGCTGGCCCCCCGGCTGCGCCCAGCTCGGGCTGCAGGAAAGGTCGATCGAGATGCGAAAACCCAGGGCCCTGGCCTTGGCGGCGACGCCCACCACCTCCGGAATACTGCAGTGGCCGCTGATGACGGCGTCCTGGGCGGACCAGCCGGCCGGCTGCGGGGGCACAAACACGCGGAAGCGGAGCATGTCCATGTTGCGCGCCCGCAGTATCTTCAAACAGTTGGTGATCTGGTCGGGGTCGAGCTGCCGGCCGGTGTTTTCGTAGAACTGGAAGCCGTTGGCAGCCATCTGTTGCAGCCAGCTGACGTCGCCGCCCTTGGCCAGGTCCCCCGCAACATTGAGAACCAGCGGCGCCGTGCCCGTGCCGCTGGCGTTGGTCGCCGCGAGGCCGAGGGTGTAGGTGCCCGGCGTGGTCGGAGTGCCGCTGATCAAGCCCGTCGCCGGATCGAGCGCCAGCCCGTCCGGCAACCCCGTGGCGGTGTAGCCCGCGGGGGTGTTGGTGGCAAGGATTTGGTAGTGGAAGAACGCGCCCCGGGTGGCCGTCCACGTCCCTTCCGTGTTGACCACCGGCGCCGCCGCCCAACCCGCGGACGCCAGCCCCAG
The DNA here is from genome assembly GCA_963795895.1 of uncultured bacterium. Classification (GTDB taxonomy): domain Bacteria; phylum Verrucomicrobiota; class Verrucomicrobiia; order Chthoniobacterales; family SZAS-18; genus CAWCJJ01. Next base: position 21,541 of record CAWCJJ010000014.1, on the reverse strand, counting down.
CAGGAAGAGTTGTATCAACGCCAAGTGGCAAAACAGCGGACAACGGCGCCTGCCGAGAAGCGATGCGAACGGCTTCAGGTGCGGCAACACCAACAAAGAGGGAGGAAAATCTTTGGCCTTGAGATCAAACCTGCGGTGAACTGACATCGGGGGGGGGGATGTTCATGGATAAGTAAGCAGTGCGTGGTGGTTACATGGGTGATGTGTGCGGCGACGGATGGATGTTTGTGACCTTGAACCTTTGTTCTTGTGAGAAGGCGGCGGTCAGCGCAGGCGACGGTTGCGCGAGACTTTTGACGCTCTGCGCCACTGGGTGCGAGCCAGCCGTCCGTGGCGGTTGATTCCTCACGACCCGCCGACTTGGGAACTGGTCCGCCAGCAGAGTCGCCGCTGGATCAAGGCCGGGTCGAAGGATCAATAAATCCAAATTGGCCAGCCGAAGCAGGGCTGCGTGTCTCGACGCAGACGTGCCTTGAACAAATCCCTGCAGCACAGGAGCTGGCAGCAAAGAGAACGCAATAGCGGCAAAGAGAATAGACTGGGGGGCAGTCATAGAGCCTCTGAAGAAGAGATGTGATATGCCAGAAAGTGCCGGGAATGCAAATTTATTCCGTGGGACACTGCGCAAGCTTTCGGGGTCGGCAACACGTCCACGAGGTGCCCAATGCGAGAATGAACAGCAGCCGGTTAATTTTAAGGGTTGGGAGCCGCCCTGCAGGACGCTCCCCGGCCCGGCACCCGGCCACGGCTTTCTGGTGGCCCTGGCCTGCGGCTCGCCGTTGGCGGGGCGCGGACTGGATGCTCGAGCTGCTCTCCGACCAGCTCGTGGCCCCGGCTACCTGGAGAGCCTCTCCAAGGAGGCGGTGCGCCGGGCGCTAACAAAACAAGCTCAAGCCGTGGCTGCGCAAACAGTGGGCCATGCGGGCGCCGGAGTTCGTCTGGCGCACGGAGGAGGTGATCGGCCTCTGCACCGAAGGCGAAACGGGCCTGACCCGCGCCGTCCGCCGGTGTGCTTTGACGCGACGAGCAAGCAGCAAAAGCTCCACCGCCGTTACCCGTCACCTTCAGCGTGACGGGGCACGAGAGCGTGTTCAACAAGCGCTCTTTTTACGAACATCAGCCGTCGTTGCTAGTTCTCAAGACTGCCATACCGTCGCCCCGGCGTCCGTCGAGGGATCCGGGCCGCGCTTCGCCCGGGTCTTGCCCTTGATCGACGCGCCGTCGTACGGCAGCGTCCGCCTCACGCGGTCCACCATTTCCAGAATATCGCGCGGGTGCGCCGCCGGACGAGCCTCGGCGATCCGGCGGCGCAAGGTGTCCAACCGCTCGGGTTCGGCGGCCCAGCGCAACAACATCTTCGCCAATCCGCCGGCCCAATGGACGTCCTCGGCGATGCCGTGCCGGTGCGCGTAGCGCATCGTGATCCACTCCTGCGGCATGAAACCGCCCAACGCGTTGAAAATCATCGGGCATCCGCTGATGATTGCCTCGCTCGTCGTCCCCGTCCCCGGACGCGCCACAATCGCGGACGACACACTGCATGAGCAGGTGCATCTCCGAGGAGTGCGGCAGCGCCTTGCACGGTATCGCCGGATGCTTCTGCGCCCAAGCCTCCACGCGCGCCAGGCTTTCGGGATGGCGTCCGCACAGCGCGATGACCTGCAAGTCCAGCCGCGGCCGGGCAGCCTCCAGCGAATCGAGAAAAGCCATGTGGTTGTGCGCGCCGTGCTCGCCGGTGGAGAGCAGCAGCGTGAAGCGGTCCGGGTCCAGCCCAAGCCGGTCGCGCAAGAAAGCGGCGCGCTCCTCGCGGGTCAGCGGCGGCTGGTAAAAGCTCGGGTTGAGCAGAAACCCGCCGACCTGCGTGCGCTCGGCCGGCATCCCGAGGACGCGCGCCATCGCGCACGTTTCGGGCACCGCGCCGATGAACAGGTCGGCCTCCGGGTTCACCCAGTGGCGGCTGAAGCCGTACTTGCCGAACATTTCGCCGCAATACGTGACGCAGCGCACCCGGTCCGCCCCGAGGTGCGAGCGCGCGAGATCGAAAAACCCGTGGTTGAGCGAGCCGTGCGTGCTCAGGATGACCTGCGGCCGGACGTGGTCGAGGATCGCCCGGAAACGCGCCGCGCCCAGCAGCCAGCGTTGCGAGTAACAGGGGGCCGCGACCTCCAGGAAATTGAAGTAAACGTGGTGCGCCCACGGCGCGTACCGCTGGATGCGGTTGTACAGGCCGACGCCGAAACGGTACAGCCCGTGCGTGTTCTCCAGGCATTTATGCACCTGGATGTCGTCCGCCGTGGCGGGCGCCAGCTTGCGGGTCCAGTGGACGAACGAACTGGCCCGCATGTTGTGGCCGCCGCCGGTGCTGGAAGTGAGGATGAGAATGCGCACGAGAGGATGGGTGATCCGGTCTCCTGAAAACGGGAAAAATGGCTGGAGCCGCGTCTCGGATCCCGGTGGCCTGCCTGGCCGGGCAACACTCCGTCCGGCCGGCTTTCCCGTCCGGCCACAGGGAAACGGAGCGGGGTTGTCACGCGGCATTTCCCGGCTGCCTTTCCGGATTCGCGGATCGACGGATGATGGATGGCAAATTCAACAGTTCGCACACGAGCGGGACGCCGGCCAGCACCTCGCGCCAGCGCACGGTAGTGGGCTGAAAGGGGGATTGAAAGAAAAATAACGCCAGCAGCAGGCAGGCCACCGGGAAGGTGATGGTCAGGGTGAAGATGGTGCCCATGTGGAAAAGGATCAGCGCCAGCGCCCACCAACGCTGCGACGCCGGCCGGAAAGCGATCCAGAAGGCGAAATCTCCAGGTACACGGGAAAGGGCATCAGCGGCCAGGTGAGCCAGGGGTGCCTGATGATGAAGCTGCCGAGCAGGCTGTGGGAACTGGTCTGCACGAGGCGGTGGCGCGATGTGGGCGCCCAGCGCGCCGGGCGAAAAGGCGCTCGTCTCGCCGACGGCGATCTGGTAAACGGCCCCGCCGAGCTTGTCCAGGCCGGACATGGTGTAGGACAGCAGCAGGGCCGCCTGCGCCAGCCAGAAGACCAGCAGCGTTTCCTGGCGCGTGCGGCGGAGACGAGAGCGCCGCCGGCCGCTGCCAGCCCGCCGGCAGGAAGATCAGCACAAAGGAGGTCATCACGAAGAGATGCGTGCTGTGGCCGATCTTGCCGAAGGAATTGCGCAGGGCGAAATACTCCAGCATCCCGGTGAAAACCACGACGCGCGCCGTCCGGGTGCTGGCGAAGAACGCGCCCAGCACGCTGCCCAGCGTGTAGTAATGACGCCGCCGCGATGACGGCGGGCGCGCGCGATTCGGCAGGAGGACATCCAGCCCACGGGCCAGAGCGGGATGAAGTTCATCCGCATGACGAGGTTGGATATTCCGGGCATTGCGTGACGGCGTAGTACAGGACGAACGCGTAGAAGCAGCGGGCGATGATCTGCGCGGTCGTGAACTGGCGCGCTGCCGCGCGAAGAGACCTTCCCCGGGCGCGGCGTTTACGGGTACCGCCGTCACGCGGTGACCGCCAGCCCCGCCGAGCAACGGTCCGGCGAAATAGCGCCGCAGCCGCCGGAGGATCGGCGGACGGGTTGTAGGCGCAACGGCAAAGGCGGCACTCATGGCGGGTCGAGAAGTTGCGAGCGGCCCGGCGGTTCCGTCGCCACGAAGGAGCGCACCAACCGGCTGGAGACGACCTGACCGGTTTTCCAGCGCGCGACGGGTTTGTAGGTCAGTTCGAGCAGGTCGTAACCCATGGGACCCACCGCGAACTGCTCCTCGATTTGCCGCCGCAGGAACTCGACGCGGGGCGCGTCCTCCTGCCGCACGGCGTCGCCGAGTTGCTGGATGAGCTGGTAGGTCACGATGGAATGCGGGGCGTACACGAGAGCGCCCGAACGGTTGAAGGATTGCGGCGGCTCCTGCGGCTGGTTGGGCGTCCCGTGCAGCAGCAGATCATAATCCTTCACCCGGTTGGGCACGAGCGAGAACAGGAACCACGAGGTGAACGGGAAAATCTCGTGCCGGGGAGTGAACCATCCGGCGTAGCCCGCGAGCACCTGGACCGCGAGGAACAGGGCGGCGAACCATTGGAGCCGGAGATGGCGTTTCATCATTGCGTCGGTGCGTCGGAGAACTTTCATCCCGCAGGAAGCGTCGGGTGACAAGTGGAATCGGTGGGTGGGAAGGTATGAGTGATCGTTGGGGATGATTCTGCCTCTTCAACCCGGAACGGGTTGGGAACAAACCCCAAAAACATTCCACCCCGCGCGCTTTTCTTCCCCTGTGCGGACGCCGCTCCCTGTGGTACGTCATCTGTCCCGATGGCAAAAATTCTCTACGGCGTGATGGGCAACACCTACGGGCACGTCATGCGCACACAGGCCATCGTCAGCCGCCTCGCGCCGGAACACGAGTTTTACTTCGTCGGCGGCGGGCGCGTGCCGGAGGCGCTGGCGGGCGGCGGGCATCCCGTCCTGGAGGTGCCCGTGCTGCGCACCGTGCATCGCAAGGGGAAGGTGTCCGTTAGCGCGACCATCGGCCAAATCGCGCGGCGGGTGGTGGAATCCCCGCGCGTCGTCCGCGATATCCGCGCCCTGATTGACCGCTGGCAACCGGACATCGCCCTGTGCGACCGCGAGTTTTTCCTGCCCATCGCGTGCGCCAAAGCGGGCTTGCGTTGCGTGGCCATTGACCATTCGCACGTCCTGAAAGCCTGCCGTTACCCCGTGCCGCCGGACCAGCGGGTTTCCTGGTCGCTGGCGATGCTCAACGACTACCTTTTCTTCGACCGCACCCGGCACAACCTGATCGTGTCGTTCTTCCACCCGCCGTTGAAAACCCGTCCGCGTCCGGGCGAAATTAACGAACTGCTGCCGCCCGTGCTGCGCCGCGCCGTGTCCGCACAGCCGCGTGGGACCGTCGGCGACCACGTCCTGGTGTACCAGACCAGCGCGACGTTTCGTCCGTTGCTCGACGCGTTGCGCGGGCTAAAACGTCCGGTGATCGCCTATGGTTTTGGGACGAAAGAAGTGGTTCGCCAGGGGAACATCACGCTCAAACCATACAGCGACGACGGCATCCTGGCGGACCTCGCCGGGTGCGCCTACGCGGTGGTGAACGGCGGGCACAACCTGATTTGCGAGGCGCTGCATTTCGGCAAGCCGGTGCTGTGTTTTCCCATCGCGCGGTTGTTTGAGCAGTTCATCAACGCATGGCACATCCGCGCGCTCGGCTACGGGGATTTTTCGACCGAGAGCCGTCCGCGCGCGGCGACGTTGCAGCGTTTTGAACTCGGCCTGGCGGACTGCCGCGCGCGCATCGCGGCGGCGGGGCCGTTTGACGGGACGGCGCGGGTGGCGGCGCGGGTGGAAGCGCTGCTGAAGGCGGAAGGCGGAAGGCGGAAGGCGGGAGGATGAAAGCGGACTCCGGACGGTCGGTGGCTTACATCGTGATGAAGTACCCGACTTTGTCGCAGACTTTTATCGACCGGGAGATGCGCGCGCTGGCGGCGCACGGGTGGCGGGTGGAGGTGCATCCTTGCTTCGATTTTCGACGGTCGGAAGACATTTTGGACCCGGTGCTTCCGGGGCTGGAGGTGGTTCGGCTGACGGGTATGGGGTCGTTTCTGTTCGCGGCGGCGCGGGGCGCGTGGCGGGAGTGGCGGGCGCGACCGGGGTTGTTCAAAATGGGGTTGGGATTGTTGTGGCGGAACCGGCCCCGTTTTGCGGAGGGGTGGTTCATGACGCTTTGGGGGACGCTGTTCGCCCTCGCGCGGGCGGAGGAATTTCGGCGGCGCAAGGTGTCGATCATCCACGGGGCGTGGGCGAGCCACCCGGCCACGGCGGCGGCGGTGCTGGGGGAGTTGTGCGGCGCGCCGTTCAGCTTCGGCGCGCACGCCTACGATTTGCACCGGCACGGCGGCGACCCGATGCTCGCGCCGAAGCTGCGCGCGGCGCGGTTCGTCCACACGACCACCGAGGCGAACGTGCGCGACATCGAACGGCGTTTCCCGGACCACCGGGCGGAAATCGTGCTCGCGCGGCGCGGTCTGCGCGCGCTGCCGCCGTTGCCCGCGTGGGCGTTGTCGCCGTCGCCCTTGCCCTTGCGGGGGGCGGATGGGAAGCGGCCGTTCCGGCTTTTGTCGGTGGGTCGGTTGGTGGAGAAGAAGGGGCACATCCTCCAGGTGGACGCGTGCTGGGAACTGGCCCGGCGCGGGGTACCCTTTCAGTTGAAGATCATCGGCGACGGGCCGTTGCGGGCGGGTTTGCAGGCGCGCATCGCCGCCGCCGGGCTAACCGGGAAGATCGAGTTGGCCGGTGAACGCGAGCCGCGCGAGGTGACCGACGCCTACGGGTGGGCCGACGCGTTCTGGCACACGGGCATCGTGGATTCGCAGGGCGACCGAGATGGGTTGCCCAACGTGGTGCCGGAGGCGCTGGGACACGCCCTGCCGGTGATTTCCAGCGCGGCGGGCGGGGCGGCCGAGGCGATCCGCGACGGCGAGACTGGTTTGCTGGTCAATCCCGCCGACACGCACGCGCTGGCGGACGCGGTGGTCCGGCTGGCGGGCGACCCGGCGGAGTGTCGGCGTCTGGGCTTGGCGGGCCGCGCCTGGGTGGAGGAGAACTTCCTGGCGGAAAAGAACACGCGGATTTTAGCGCGGGCCTTTGAAAAAGGCGGAACACGGAGCCTGCTTCTTTGACAGGATGAACAGGAGGGAGAGGATGGGGGGAAGAGCGATGCCTTTTCACCATCCTCAAAATCCTGTTGATCCTGTCGAGAACGCAGCCTTTGATGACAATCCTTGGCTGGTAATGACGTGTACTTATCGCCGCAGTTTGTCCTGGCACGCCGGGCAGGTCTCGTGGAAGGAATGGGTGCCGGCGTGTTCCCGCAAATAGGTTTCAACCGGCTGCCAGCGGGCCTGGCTGTCGCGCGTTTGCTTGCACACCGGGCAGATGCACACGGGCGGCGCGTCCTGGATTTGTCCCATCTGCTCCAGCGCCTCGCGCAACCGCATGATGTGCTCGGCGAGCCGCCGCTCCAGGGACACCACGCGCTGGCCCACGAGCAGCCGGGCGCGGAGTTCGTCCACGTCGAAGGGTTTGGTCACGTAGTCGTCCGCGCCCGCCGCGAGGCCGGAGGCCACCTCGCCCTTGTCGCTGCGACCGGTGACGAGAATAATGTAGGTGTAGGGATGCCGTCCGGCGCGACCGCGCACGCGTCGGCAGATTTCGACGCCTTCCAAGCCGGGCATTTCCCAGTCGATGAGGGCGAGGGCCGGGGCGCTGTCCTGTTCGAGGAGCGCCGCGGCTTCCATGCCGTCGCGGCAGGAGGTGACGATAAAGTCCCATTTCTGGAGGTAATGGGTCAAGATCTGGCGGGTCTTTTCGTCGTCATCGGCCAGCAGAACGCGGTTCACATCAAAGGACATGGTGTTGCAGAGATAAACAGGTTTATCGGCGCCCGCAAACGACGTTTCTGCAAACTACCGTACAGGAGTGACTTGCAAGTATAATACGACGAGGCGCGACCGATTTCCCGGTAGGGGAACGCCGGGGCCGTGAACTTCCGGCGCGCCCGAGGAAAACAACGCTTGAGCAGTGCGCAGGGATGCGGTAGGATCGGGTCTGTTGAGACAATTCGTCGTTGCAACCAGGGTTGCGACGCGTTCTGTTCAGGCAACGCCAACGTAGCACAGTGGTAGTGCAGCTGATTCGTAATCAGCAGGTCGTCGGTTCGAACCCGACCGTTGGCTTCTTAAACCGGGAAATTGGCAGGCATCCGCTTTTTCTTTTCGTCACATGGACCCGGAGCAAACCAACCGCGAGTGGCACGCCGCGTTGCGCCGCCGTGACTCCGAGGACATTGCCGCCGGACGCCGCACGCCTGCGGAAGTCAACCGGGACAACGGATGGATCCCCAATCCCCAAGAGTGGGTGATTCGCAACCTCTCGCAGGCGACCCGCGCGTTGCGTCGGCGACGCTGGTGAGTGGAGCGCTGCCTAGCCGCGTTTACAAGCTGGCCGATTACCGGCCCGTCCTCGCGGCGGCGGACAACCTCAACACGTCGGCGATTCTCGTCGGTGGCCAAGCCGTCTATTTTTGGGCGACCCAATATTTCGACCGCTTTCCCGAGCTGGAGGTGTTTTGGCCGTACACTTCGCAGGACGCCGACTATCTGGCCGATGTGCCAACCGCCCAAGAGTTGGCGCGCCACCTCGAAAGCCGGTTTTGTCCCGCGCCCACCAAGGGAGGGATGCTGGGCTTGAGTCTGGGTGACATTCCGCTGGGGGATGATATGAAGGTGGAAATTCTTGGCCGCGTCAACGGTGTGAAGAACGAAGACGTGCGGGCGGCGGCCTTGGTGATCGGCTGGCAAAATCTTAAGGTGCGCGTCATTCACCCGGCGCATATTGGCCTCCCGCGACAATCCCGCCACACCCGGTCCGCCGCGAGCGACGACCCCCATGAAGAAGGAAAACCACAAGATCGACGCCGACGACCGCAAAGTGTCCGACGTGCTCAACGGGCGCAAATACACCGTGGACTATTTCCAGCGCGAGTATAGCTGGGAGCAAAAGCACATCTCGCAACTGGTGACCGACCTCGCCTCCACCTTTCTGGACGCCTACACGCCGGGCGACCTGCGGACTGCCGTGCAGCACTACAACAACTACTACCTCGGACCGTTCGTGGTCAGCAGCAAGGGCGGCGTGAAGAGCATCATTGACGGGCAACAACGCCTCACCTCGCTCACGCTTCTCCTGATTTTTTCTTCATAACTAGCAGAGGGCGCAGGGAGGTATGGAATCCCTTGAATCCATGATCTGCTCGGAGATGTACGGCGAAAAATCCTTCAACATCCAGGTGGAGGAAAGAAAAGCGTGCCTGGAGAAGCTGTTCTCGACCGGCGGCTACGAGCCCCAGCCCGACGACGAATCAACACGCAACATGGTGAAACGCTACGAGGACATCGCCAAGGTGTTCCCGGAAAAAATCAAGGGAAAGGCCCCGCCTTATTTCCTCGACTGGCTAAAACAAAACGTGGTCCTCGTGGAGATCACCGCCTATGCCGACGACAACGCCTACACCATCTTCGAGTCCATGAACGACCGGGGCTTGAACCTGACGCCCACGGACATGCTCAAGGGCTATATTGACCCTTGCGAATATTTCTGCACGTCTGTCACGGCGAGGCTTCCCGGTGGAAGGCCCGCGAAGACTTTCGCAACGCTCTATATCCTCTCGCGCTTCACGGAGGCGAAGGACCGGGAGAAAGCGAACCGTTTTTGGAGTCGAGCACATCTGGGCGAACAAGTTCGAAGAACACCGGGATGAATTCGAACAACAGCACGAGTTCGACACCTACCGAAACCGGGTCGGCGATTTGGTGCTGCTTCCCCAGGGAACCAACCAATCTTTAAGCGCGATGACGTACCCCAAAAAATTGGAGCCCTACCTCAAAGAGAATTTGTTTGCCCAATCATTGCATCCGAAGTTCTACGAGAGGAATCCCAACTTTGCCCACATGGCCGCCAGACTGAAACTGGACTTCAAAGCGCATCCCCAGTTCACCAAAGCGGACATTGACGGGCGGCAGGCGCTGGTCCAGCGCACCTGCGAGTTGATCTGGCGCGTTGGGTAGATGAGCCAGGGTGGCGGCGGCTTGCCGGATTGATCGCGTTAGCACGCTTGACTAACCATTACTAGCGCCTTAAACAAGCGCGACATGGCAACAGCAACAACCGTTCACGATAAGAAGTCCGTCATCCAGAAACAAATCAACGCCTTACGGGCGCAGATGGTCGCCCTCGACCAGGAAAGAATTCACGGCTTGAGACTCAAGCTCGCCGCCGCGCGCGAGGTCGTCCGGGATCTGGAACGGCAGCTTGAAGGCATCACGGGCAAGCCGTTGCTCGCGCAACCCAAAGCGCGGCGCCGGCGGCTCCCGGCCATCCTGGACGAAGCGTTGAAGGATCAACTCATCAAGGTGCTGGCGGCGTTTGGAAAAGAAGGGATGAACGCCAAGCAGATGGCCGAGAAGGTTCACCAGCATCCTTTGCGGGTGCGTAAATTTTTGAGTGAAAACCCCAAGTTGCTCAAGCGCGTGGGCACGGGACCGAGAACCCGGTTCTTCTTGCCGTAAACAAGACGGTGGCGGCAATTTTCCCCTCCGCCCGCCGCGCAGCGGCTTTGGAGTGCGCCGCGACACGTCGCCGCTTTGATCCCAACGACATGTCGCGTCTATCCCCTTCGGCGAAGCCGCCATCGATCGAGCCGGCTGCGCCGGAATGTCAGGACGCGACGTGTCGCGGTTGGACCCGGCGGAGCCGTGTGAAAGCGGCGACGTGTCGCCGCACTCCAATGCCGCTGCGCGGCGGGGGAAGTGTCAGATCACCACAATAGCCTTCCCCTTAGCGCGGCGCGACCTGCGCGATGAGGTCCTTGATCACCGCGCTTGGACCCACGTATTCGCCGTTGCGGAAACTGTCCGAAAGCACGCGGCCGCTGTCGTCGAGCAACACCAAATCCGGGATGCCACTGCCGGCGAGCTTCGCCAGCGCGGGCATCTGCTTTAAATGGTCGTACGGCACGGCGGCCCACGGCATGTGATCGGTGTTCATGTACTGTTGCATCTCCGCCGCCGAATGGTCATTGCTGAAGAAAATCACCTCAAATTCCGGGTGAATCTGGACGAATTTCTCGTAAAATTTCACCAACGACGGCGTGAACTGCTGGCACGGACCGCACCACGCCGCCGAGAAATAAACCGCGTAGAGCTTCTTCATCGGAAGCTTCGAGTCGTCGTACTTCTGGAACTGCCCGTTGCGAAACGTCACGAGCTGGCCGCGCAACAAATTCGCCATCACGGCCGATTTGGCGGGCGTCACCGGTTGTCCTCTGTTTTGCTGGGCGGCCAGGATCAGGCGTTGGCCGTCCAACTCGCCCTGCTGGCGCTCCGCGACGGCCTTCGTGGCGATCCGGCCCGCCTGTTCGCGCTGTTCGATCGCGGCCTGCCGCGCGCGGGCGGCGTCGGCTTCCGCCGGGGACAGGTTGTAGTTGCCCGCCTTCAACGCGTTGACGAGCGCCGGCGCGGCCCCCGCCGCCAGGAGTTGCTTCTCCGCCGCCGGATCGACGGGGTCCAGGAGCCGGCGGGTGGCTACCTCGCGCAAAACTTCGTCGCCGGTGTACCCGCCGCGCAGCAGCAGACAAACTTCTTTCATGGGCAGCGGCTTGTTGACGTTGAGCGGTTTGTCCTCGGCGCGAGCCCCGCGCGGCAGGATCGCCACGACGGCGCACAGGACAAACCAACCCGCCACAAGCGCGACGGTGGGGAAACGCGGGAAAGTGCTAGTAGGGTAAGGACGCGCGAGATTCACTCGTGGTTGAGTAGCCAGTTTTGTGCCCGTGCCGCCGCTCGCAAATCGGGCCGGGTCCGGTACACTGGCGGGGTTCGCCCGCGCGAGACTTCCACCCGGCCATGACGGTTTCCCCACCCCAAAAGATCGGTCTGTACGGCGGCACGTTCGACCCGGTGCATCACGGACACCTGATCCTGGGACGCGACGCCGTGGAAATCCTGGGCCTGGACCAGTTGATTTTCATCCCCGCCGCCGTGTCGCCGCACAAGCTCGCCACCGCGCCGGGCGCGACCGGCGAAGAGCGCCGGGCCATGCTAGCGCTCGCGCTCACGGGCGAGGAGCGCTTCCGTTTGGACGACTGCGAACTCCACCGCGCCGGCCCCTCCTACACCGTGGAAACCGTGGAAACCCTGCGCGCCCGTTTCCCCGCCGGAACCGAATTCTTCTACCTCATCGGCGAGGACAACGTCCCTCTGCTCCACACCTGGCACCGCGTCGAGGATCTCCACGCGGCTGGTGACATTCATCGTCTTCCGCCGCCCCGCGCCGCTTCCTCCCGCCGCGCCTCCGCCTTCCGCCTATCTCCTGTCTCCTATCTCCCTGCCCCCTTTCCCCTTCGCCTGACGCGCCTGGTGGACATCTCCGCAACCGAAATCAGAAACCGGGTTGCCAGAAGCCAGTCCATCCGTTATCTAGTTCCAGAGGCGGTGGCGGAATTCATCGCGGCACGGTGCCTTTACCGCCCGCCCGCGATCCCCGCGGAGAAGTAGTTCCACCGCGTCCGCCACCACCCACACCACCGCCGCCCCAGCCGCCAGAAGGAGACCGTCCCATCACCGCCGAAGAATTAGCCCGCGAATGCGCGCATTGCGCCGCCGAAAAGAAAGCCGAGGACCTCGTCGTGCTGGACCTGCGCGGCATCTCGACCTTCACCGATTACTTCGTGATCTGCACGGGGACCAGCGAGCCGCACCTCAAGGCCATCGCCGCCGAGATCCAGGAAAAGCTCAAGGACGATTTTGCAACCCGTCCCACCGCCGTGGATGGTTACCCCATCAGCCAGTGGGTCATCATCGACTACACCAGCGTGCTGGTGCATATTTTCCACTCGGACAAACGCGATTACTACGCGCTGGAGGATTTATGGGGTGACGCCCCCCGCCTCCGACTCGCCGGCGAAACGGCCGGCGCAAGCGCGGCGGTGACCGCCGACGCGGGCAACGCCTGAGCATCCGCCCCTCCTTGTCCGATGAACTTTCTCGTCGAGACCGACATCGAGTGCCCGGCGTGCGGCGAATGGTTCCCGATCAACGTGGACACCTCGCAGGGTGACTACGACGACGGTCGAGGATTGCTCGGTGTGCTGCCGGCCCATGCAGGTGGAGGTGCGCTGCTCGCCCGGCCGGGTGGATTCGGCGGAAACCAGCGCGGCTTGAGCGAAACCGGCGTGAACCCGCCGGGCCGTCGCCGGAGATCCCGCGGCGCGACGGAGCGATTTTGCTTGGCAAGGCGTCCGCTCTCTTGCTTTTCTAACGCAACGGCGTAAACAATTCGCTTGTCCTTCACGTCCCATGTTCGAGCAACACGAAGCCATCGTGCGCCTCTTGCGCGACAACGATCCCCCGACTGTCTCGTTGCTCAAGAACCAACTCGTCGAAGGCGGGCCGGACTCCATCGCCCACCTGCGCGCGCTGGCCGAGGTGGACGACGCGACCGTCAGCGGGCACGCGCACGACATCCTCGCCGAGATCGAGAGCCGGCAGGCGTTCGACGATTTCACCCTGCTCTGCCACCTTTTTCCCGACGACGGCGACGTGGAGGCAGCTTGCTGGCTGCTGGCGCGCATCTTCCTGCCGGGCGTGGACACCATGCACTACCAGCGCAAGCTCGAAGTCTGGGGACGCCAGCTCACGCGGCTGACGGGCAGCGCCGTCTCGACCCGCGAGCGGGTGGCGATCCTGACCAATTACATGGCCAACGACCTCGGGTTCCGCGGGAATTCCGAGCAGTATTACGATGTCCACAACTCGCTGTTGCCGAGCCTGGTGGATTCGCGGCTGGGCATCCCGATTTCCCTGGCGATTCTTGTACATGGCCGTGGCCGGGCGGGCGGGGATCAAGGTGGAGGGGATCAACCTGCCGGGGCATTTCATCGTGCGGCACGGGGATATTTTGTTTGACCCGTTTCACCGGGGGAAAATTCTGATGCAGTCGGATTGCGAGATGATCCTGCGCAAGCAGAAGCTGGCCTTCCAGCCGTCGTACCTGGAGCCGGCGACCGGGCGGATGATCCTGATCCGCGTGCTGGCGAACCTGCTCTATATCTACCAGGACAACGGGCGACGAAGCGCAGCGCGAGCGCATCGCCGATTGGCTCAAGGCGCTGGAGCGGAAGTGAACGGGGCGGGGATCTGGCCCCTGTTGTTTTTGTACCTATCCTACGTCATGCTGACCTTGAGTAATCCTCGTTATCCGGAGTTACCGTCCATTCAGGTGGAGGCTCTGGCGGACACCGGTTCGGTGCATCTTTGCCTGCCCGCGAGTGTGGCCGAGGCGTTGCGTTTGGAGGAGCACGATCGTCAGACGGTAACCATCGCCGATGGCACCCGGCGCACGGTGGCCTACGTGGGACCGGTGGAGATGCGTTTCGGCAACCGCGTGGGTTTCGGGGGCGCGCTCGTCCTGGGAGACCAGGTGTTGTTAGGCGCGCTGCCGCTGGCGGACATGGATTTGGTGGTGATCCCGCGCGAGCGCCGGGTGGCGGTGAACCCGAACAGTCCGGACATGGCTTCCTCCATTGTGAAGAAGGTTTGAGGGACGCGGGGAGGGGGATGGTCTTGTTCCGTCCGCCCCGGGAGCGCGGGCGTCCCGCCGCATCAGGCGGGTTCCCCGCCGTCGTGCCAAAGGTAGGGATGGCTCTCCGAGCCGCTCCCATTATCAGCTTGGCTGGCCTTCCCACTACGAGGGGTCGTCCCTATCCAGAGTCAGAGACAATGGGGAGCGGCTCGGAGAGCCATCCCTACCTTTGATTGGACGGGCGGGACGCCCGCGCTCCCGGGGCACCGCTCCGCGCCGCTTCTTCCGCAATCGTCCAATTGCCTTCACCGCGTGTTCTGAGATACTACCATTGGTGAGTAATAAAAAGTTTGTCATCGGGCTGCTTTCGCGACTTCCTGAGAATACCTCCTTGGAGGACATCGCTCGTGAAGCTGAACTGCCTGCGGGTATCAAAACCGCGCGTGAACAGGCGCGCCGACAAGTGGGCATTCCGATCCAGGAAGCCAGCGCGCTTGTTGATGCATGGATCAGCCGATAGCCTCGGGTTGGGCCGATCCCGTCGCCTGACTTCCCCACTCTCCCATTTTCCTTCCCTCCCTGCTTGAAAATCGAAGTCATCAACACCGGCACCGAGCTCCTCCTCGGCAACGTCACCAACACCCACCTCGCCTTCCTCGGACAGGAACTTTTCAACCTCGGCCTGCGCATTGACCGTCAAATCTGCGTGCCCGACGGCCCCGCCATCCGCGACGCGCTGCTCGACGCGTTTCGCCAAGGCGCGGAAATCGTCATCGTCACCGGCGGCCTCGGGCCGACCTCCGATGACCTCACCCGCGACATCGCCGCCGAATTGCTCGACCGGCCCCTCGCCACCGACGACGCCGTGCTCGCCGCCCTGAATGGTTACTACAAGAAACTCGACCGCGTGATCAACCGCAGCATCGCGCGCCAAGCCCAGGTCCCCGCCGGCGCCACCGTGATCCCCAACGACCACGGCACCGCGCCCGGCCTCTACCTGCCGCCCACCCTGCTCCGGCCCTCCGACCGCGCCGGCGCGGGCGCGGTGGGGACTTCCCCGCACCTCTTCCTGCTCCCCGGACCGCCGCGCGAGTTGCGTCCCATGTTCACTCAACAGGTGATGCCGATCATCGCCGGCCTGCGACCGCCGGGCGAGGTGATCCCGGAGGCGCGCACCTACCGGCTGATCAACATCGGCGAATCCAACATTGAGGCCATGGTCGGCGCGGAACTGGAGAAAATCGCCGGCCTGGAGGTCGGCTACTGCGCGCGCTTGGGCGAGGTGGACCTGCGCCTTATTGGCTCGCCCGAGATGCTCGCGCGGGCGGATGAAGATCGTCCGACCGGCGGTGGAATCCTACCTGTCGTCGATGAAGGGCGAGTCGTTGGAGGAGGTGGTCATCGCCCGTTTGATCGAGGGACGCCGCACGCTGGCGGTGGCGGAGAGTTGCACGGGCGGATTGCTCGCGCACCGGCTCACCAACGTGCCGGGCGCGAGCCGGGCGTTCCTGGCCGGCCTGACGACCTACAGCATCAAGGCGAAGATGAAGCTGCTGGGGGTCAACCCCGAGGTGGCCAACCGTTGCGACGCCGTCAACGCCGAGGTCGCCTCCGAAATGGCCGTGGGTGTGCGCCGCGTCACGGGCGCGGACTACGCCCTCGCCACGACGGGTTACGCCGGACCCACCGGCGGGGAAGACGGGAACTGCGACCCCGTGGGCACCGTGTACATCGCCATGGCGTCCAGCCGGCTCACCGCGCCCATCGTCGAGCGCCACGTCTTCCTGATGGAGCGGGAAGCTTTTAAATTCCGCGCCACGCAAGCGGCGCTGGACCTGTTCAGAAGAAAGTCGGAATTCGAAACGCGGAAGGCGGAACCCGACCAGAACGGAACCCACGACCGGTAGCGCGGATCCGCTTCCCCCCTTCTGGTTCCCCGCCTTTCCCTATCTTCTATTTCCTGGCCTCTCCTTCTGCTCTGCTCCCCTCCACCCTATCTTCTATCTCCTATCTCCTTGCCCTTCCTATTCTTGAACCAGCACCGGCGTGCCGGGCTTGACCTTGGAGTAAATCAGCGGGGCCGCGTCGGAGGGTAGGCGCACGCAGCCGTGGCTGGCGGCGTAACCCGGTAAAATGCCGATGTGCATGCCGACGCCCGTGTCGGTCAGACGCATGAAGAAACGCATCGGGGCACCCTCGAAATGGGTGCCGCTGGGCGCGCTGTCGATCTTGGAGCTGACACCGCTGCGCACCACACGCCCGGAACGATCGATGAAGTTGCCGTAGATGTTGGAAAAGTGGTTCAACTCTTTCTCGATGACGTGAAACGAGCCGGAAGGCGTCGTGTGCCCGCGGCGTCCGCTGGAGATGGGCGAGTCGATGACCACGTCGTTGTTGAGCAGCAGGTACACCCGTTGTTTGGACAGCGAGACCACCACGTGCGTGTTGTCGGGCGTGGCGAGTTCCATGAGACGCGAGGAGACTTTGGGACCCTCCTGCAACGGGGCCACCACTTCCGCCACCGGACGTTGCGGGGCGCGGAACAGGAAAAATCCCCGCCGGGGCGCGGGCGTTGCGGGGGTCGGCTGCGAAAAATCCGTCTGCGCGCGGGCGGCGTGGTCCGTTCCCGCGACCAAAAACGCGAGCAGGCAGCACGGTAGAACCCACCGCCGCCGGGGGCGAAGGACAGCGCGGCGGGGCGATGGCGGCGAACAACGACGGGGCAACGAGGCGAAGGCGGTCATGGATAAGTTGAAACGGTCTGGGCTTGCATTGCGCGTTCCGGCCCGCAAATGATAGTGACACGCGGCCCAATAATCAAATCAATGCTCTCTTTGCCTGTGCCCGCCCGGTGGCGGCGTGTCCCGGACCCCGTCGTCCCGTCGCGAAACCCCTCGTATTCTCTTGCGGAGTGTCCGCGTCCCAATCGGCGGGCGAGCGGGTTTTCCTGGCTCGCGTGCGCCCTTTTGCTGTCCCCGGCGGCGGCGCGGGCGGACATCCATGACACCAGGCCGCGCAACCTGCCGCCCGAACTCGTGCGCAACGCCCCCGCCAGCGCCGAGCCGGCCAGCGACGAAATCGACCCGGGCGGACAGGTGGAGATCCCGCTCAAGGCGAACGGCGGCGGCGTGAAGAGCGTCGAGTTCGAGATCGCATCGCAGCCGCGGCACGGACAACTGACCG
This sequence comes from uncultured bacterium, assembly GCA_963795895.1. Taxonomy (GTDB): domain Bacteria; phylum Verrucomicrobiota; class Verrucomicrobiia; order Chthoniobacterales; family SZAS-18; genus CAWCJJ01. Next base: position 4,194 of record CAWCJJ010000014.1, on the reverse strand, counting down.
GCTTCCATCTCACCGGGCGCAACACGGCGGTGGTAACTTACGTCCACGACGCCGCGAGTGGTCCGGGACGGGATCAGTTCACCTACCGGGTGCGGGCGGCGGGCACGGCGATGTCGGGCCCGGTGGCGGTGGACATCACGATTCACGAAAACACGCCGCAGGTCGCGCTCAGCCCGGCGGAACTGGATTTCGGCGCGGTGAACGTGGGCGAGGTGTCGCGCGCGCAGGTCACGTTGCGCAACGACGGCGGCGGCGTGGCGACGGGTCAGTTGGACCCGCCCGAGCCGTGGACGGTGGAAGGCGCGACGGACTTCCGTCTCGGTCCCGGTGAGAAGCAGACTTTCCGGCTGAGTATTTAAACCCCGGAACGGCCGGTCCTATGTCGAGACGATCCGCGTGGGCGACTCTGGAATCGGGCCGCAGCGCTCGGTGGGTTTGCGCCTGATGGGCACGGGCCTGGGCGCGCCCGAACGGAGGTTCGCCGGCATCGACGGCGTGCCCCCGGCGCCCACCGAACCGGCGGCGGGCAACCCGGACCCGCGGAAGAACGCGGCGGGGGTGGCGGGCGCGACCCCGCCCGTAAAGTCGGCAGGGGGCCGGGCGGAAACCACCGCGAGCATCCCGCCCGGCGGCGGACCGGGGTCAACGACCGAGCCGGAAACCACGCGGGCCGGCGGCGCGGGCACGGCGTCGGGCACGGGTTTCGAGCCGCCGCCGGTGGTGCTCAACGAGGCGGGGGTGGATGCGCTGCTCGCGCGCGGCCACGGCCGGACCCAGTTGGAGATCGCCTGGAAGGAACCCCAACCCAAGCCGAACAAGTACCGGGTGGAACTGCGCTATTTGTCGTTGGACGCGGACGACAACCTGCGGGTGAGCTGGCAGCCCTACGCGAAAGTGGAGTACCAGTTGAAGGACGGACTGATGACCGCCAAGGTGCGCGACCTGCCGGCGGGTACGAATCAATCGGTGCGCGTGGTGGCGATCGACAGTGGCGGGCGTTTCGCCGCGCCGTCGAGGATGCTGGAGTTTTCCCTGGACCAGCCGGTGCGCTGGTGGCGTTTGTCGTTGCTGCAATGGCTGTTCATCGCGTTGATCATCTGCGCCGGGTTATTGTTGCGCCGCCGCATCGAGAACCGGCATATTTTGGAGCAGATCGACGAGGACCGCCGCGTCCGGCGGCAGGCGGAGGGTTGAACATTCATAGGGTGGAAGAATGCTCATGAAGCACTCTGACGAGCCTTTGATCGGAAAGGCCGCGCCTCAACGTTGGTTGTTCAAACGTTTGTTCTTCACGCGAACCTGCGGCAGTGGCTTCTTGTCTTTATAGTAGTAACAGATTTCCACCAGCGTCGGCCAGAGTTCCAGCGAGGCGTGGATCTGGCTGACCACGTCGTCCACGATGCGGCTGACGTTTTGCTGAAAGAAGTCCGGCTCGAATCCGTAGAAAGCCTTCGAGAGACTATCCGCGAAGAGTTGCAGCGACTGCCGGCGGTCTCCCGCCCGGCCGCCCGCACGGCGGCCAGCCACCTCGCGCGTGGACGGCGGCGATCCGGGCCAGAATTTCCTCGGAATCCCGCAGGGTCACCTCACCCTGGTAATGAAACTTGATGTAACAGGTCGTCGCGCTGGTAAACGCTGTCCTTGATCTTCCTCTTGAGCAGGCCGCACAACTCCTCGTTGAACACCTCCGTCGCCAGCGGATTGCGCATGTAGTTGTTCTTCATGTGGTTCTGCGCGGCGTCCACGTGCGCGCTGGCCAGTCCGGCCTGCTGAACCCACAGCCGGTAGATGTAGTCCTCGAACCGCAGCCGCGTCGGAAAGAACGGCGGCAGGCCCGAGCCGATTGTCGTAGCCCGCCACGCCGCAGTCGATCCGCCAGTTTTTGTTGGTGACCACCGGACGGAAATTGACCAGCACGTAACGGTCGTTGAGTTCCTGCGGATCGATCTGTCCGTCATTGTCCAGAAACATGGAGACGTAATCGAGCGCGTCGATGTCGTTGGTGCCGGTGCGGAACGTCTGCGCGATCTTGATCTGCGCGTCACGCGTGCAGCTTGCCCCGGTGGAGCATCAGCGAGTTTTCGCGGGTGAATTCCCGGGTCGTGTTGGTTTCCAGGTCCATGGAGGTGTCCACGAGGAGTTCGCCTCTTTCGTAGTTGGCCGGAGCCTGGCCGACCTTGCGGCCCGAGCACCTCGTCGAACGCCCCCAGCAGATCGTAGGATTTGCGCGCGTAACCCCTCTGCTCGCCGCCGCGGTACAGTTTGCCCCGGCAGATTTCATCGTCGGTCAAGGACTCCGGGCTGTCCTCGATCAACGCCTCCGGGCGCATGTCGTCGTCCGAGCTGATGAGGAAGTTGCCCAGCGTCCACATCAGCGTGCAATTTCGGTTGCCGCCATAGCTCGGTCGAAAAAGGTTCTTCACGAGCGACTCGAGCTTCTTGTCGCGCAGTTTGCGGTTGAGAAACCCGAGGAACTCCTCCTTCTCCCTTGGTCCGACGTAATAGAGTTCGTTGGTGGTGCGGGTGTTCTCGAGCAGTGGATAATACTTCTCGTGGTTCGCCACGCTGGAATCATCGAACACCATCAGTTTGAGCGAATGTCCGTTGCGCGAGAAGTTGGCGTCGTACGCTTCGATGGCTTCCGCGACATCGCGCAGACGATAAGTGGGAATGGTGAAGACGGTGGATCCTGGTTCCATGGGGGTGGGATTGAGCGGGTCGAAACTGTGGGCACCCGTCAGAGTGCGTTGCGCCACCGGGTGGGTCGTTGAAAAGCAAGGGGAAGCTAACGTTGGGAAGACTGGTATGGCCGGTTTTCGTCCCCCTCGTAAACGCGCAACCTGCGCTCGAGCAGACCGTGGCGGCGGCGGGTTCTAATCACTTGATGCGCGAGGAAAATGACGGTGAACGCCAGCATCAGGCACGGTCCCGTGGCAGCGATGCTGACAAAGTCGTTGGCGCCGTCGAAAGCCGCGATGATTCCCGCCTTGCTTAGCTTGTTCTCCGCGACGGCCCGCATCAACTCCTGGCGGGCCAGACGCCGGTCCTCCCGGACTTGATGGAGGGGCAGGACACACGCGAACGTGAGCCACAGAAAAATCACCAGCAACGTGGCCTGGGGATTGAACCGCGGAGGCGTCTCGCCGACGGGCGGCGTGGAAGGAGGCATAGCCGTTGGTTTGTTAGACTCTCCGCAAAACCCGCGCGGGCTATTCAAGAAGCAGACCCGGCGGTACTCATGGCATTCGGCGACCCGCCGCCTTCCCGATTCTCATCAGCCGAAACTTCGGGGCCGGTGCTCCGTCTAACCAAGGATAGCGGCAAAGAACCATCGTTCCCGCTGATTCGGAACGCCGCCGGCGCGGCGACGTTCCACTGACGCACGCGCCTATTTACCCGCGCCGGCCAGCTTCCCGTCCAGCGCGAGGTTAAGCAGCAGGGTGTTGACGCGCGGCTCGCCAAACACTCCCAGGTCACGTCCCTCCGTGTATTTGTCCAACGCCCGGCGCACTTCGTCTTCGGGCTTGCCGCGCTCGCGCGCGACGCGCGGGAGTTGCAGCAGCGCGTTGGCGACCGAGATATGCGGATCCATGCCGCTGGCCGAACGCGTCACGGCGTCGGCGGGCACGGCGTCGGCGTCCTTCAACCCGTTGGCGGTCCGGTACGCGGCGACCAGGTCCTTGATGCCGTCGTAGTTGCCGGGATCGTTGACCGCGTTGCCGGCGGCATCCTTCTTGTGCTGGCCGTTGACGAGTTTGTCACTGGTGGGTCCGAGGTTCGTGCCACCGGTCGCGGTGGGGTCGTACCCCGCCGCGCCGGCGGCAGACGGACGCGGGTTGAAGTAGGTCTTGCCCCCGAAGTTCTGCCCCAGCAGCTCGCTGCCGAGCAGGGTTTTTCCATCGGCGTCCATGACCAGGCTCCCGTTGGCTTTGTGGTTGAACAAGCCCTGGCCCAGCCCCCACACCACCAGCGGGTATAGGCCGCAAACCACCAGGCCCAGCACCACCGTCGCAAGCAACGAGGTGATGGTTTCCCGGAGGATGGAATAATCTTTGCCGGAGACGGGCGCGCCGGCGTCCTCGCGAGCCTCGCGACTCAGTTGAACATCGGTTTGCCCGGCGGGGCGGACGGAATTGGGATGGTAAGGTTTCATGTTGGTTTAAGGTTGTGAATAATCTTAGTTAGGGCGGGTTA
>CAWCJJ010000013.1:0-135182 GCA_963795895.1 uncultured bacterium | reverse complement strand
GTTCCGTGGACGGCGCTGGTTTACAGCGACAAAGGTCTTACATTGGTAATCCTAGCCCAAAGTCGAAGGCGCGGCTTTGCGTGTCGAGGCCAAAGCATCTCCGCGCGGGCAAAGCCCCCATCCAAGGATTTCACCAGCATGTGAATAAATTACTCTTTCCAAGGCAGGTACTTGCTGCTTAATATGAACAGCCCCTTCGTCATGCAAACCCACGCTTTCTCATCGTCCGCTCTCGCCGTGGTGTCGTTCGCCGTGGCGGTGTGCGCGGCTTGGACGGTGGCCCGCGCCGAGAATGCCCCCACGCCGAAACGCGCACCAAAAATCAAGGTGCTCATCGTGGACGGCTACAGCAACCACGACTGGCAGCGCACGACGCAACTGGCACGCGGCATTCTTGAGAAAAGCGGCGTGTGCGAAGTGAACGTCTCCACCGTCCCATCGGATAAAGCGGATCCGGCCTACGCGAACTGGCTGCCGGTGTTCAAGGATTTTGAGGTGGTCGTGCAAACCTGCAACGATCTTGGCGGCAATGGCCCACCGTGGCCCGCGCCCGCGCAGGCGGCGTTCGAGGAATTTGTCCGCGGTGGCGGCGGGTTGTTCGTGCTGCACTCGGGCAACAATGCGTTCGCGGATTGGGACGCGTACAACCGGATGATCGGCATGGGCTGGCGCGGGAAGAATTACGGCTACGCGTTGCGGGTCCGGGCGGACGAATCCATCGAACGCATCCCGCCGGGCGAAGGGGCGGGCACGAGCCACGGCGCGCGCACCGACCGGGTAGTCCATCGCCTGGGTGATGACCCGATCCATACCGGAATGCCACAGACGTGGAAAACTCCGCTGATCGAAGTTTACACGCACGCGCGCGGCCCGGCGGAAAACGTGACCGTGCTCTCCTGGGCCGAGGAGCCTAAAACGCTGGAACGCTGGCCTATTGAGTGGACCGTGCAATACGGGGAAGGACGTGTTTTCAATTCCACGTTCGGCCACGTCTGGCGTGATGAAGCCGACCCGGTGGACATGCGCTGCGCCGGGTTCCAGACGATCTTTGTACGCGCGGTGCAATGGCTGGCAAAGCAACCGGTCACGTATCCGATTCCCGCCGATTTTCCCACTGCGCAAGCGACGGCGCTCCGGCCATTGTAGTCAGTGGCAGCACCATCGCCCGGCCACCCACCGCGTTGGAGACCTCAGCGGTAGCGTCCCGCGATTGATTCGCCAAAAGGTCCCGGGCCAAAATGCGAACGCTTCCCAGCGGTTGATCGAAGTCCAACCCAAGCGATTCGTAGGGGCTAAAGACGCCTATCCTCTCAGCGCGACTTTATCCATTCTTGAGGGCCGCACCCTGCTGGGGAACGGCTCGCGAAAGCGGTTTTCGCAGGTTGGTGCGAAAACATGATGTTCAAAATTCCCGTTCCCTGTGACTGAAGCAATGGCGCGCCTTCGGAAAAGCGAGTCCGCAAAATGGATAAAGCCGAGCTTAGAACAGGATGCACTCCACGAACTGCCGGACATGCTCTCGCGCGGGTAGTTCGCGCGAAGTCACCACGACAAGTTCGCGGCTGAACCGCGGCGACGTGTTGACGCGGCGCACCTTGCCGCGCCGGGTGTACAACGCCAGCGCGCGGTGCGGCACGAAACCCACCCCCAACCCCAGCGCGACCAGGTTGATGATGAGGTCGAAACTCTCCAGTTCCATCGCCGCCCGCGCGGGCAGCTGCACCTCCTCCAGCCACTCGCGCAATCGCCTGCCCGTGTTTGAACGGCGGTCCGGCAGCAGCCACCGCTGACCGCGCAAAGCCACGCCCAGCAACGATGGTTCCACCGGTCCGGCCGGGACAACCGCGACCGGCAGACCCGCGGGAACGATCAGCGTGAAATCATCGGCGAAACGGTGCGTGATCTTCGAACGCCCCGGCCAGCCGGGCCGGGGGACACAGCAGCGCCACGTCGAGTTCGCGCGCCTCCAGCGCGGCGAGCACCTCCGCGCTCGAGCCGTGGCTGACTTGCACCAGCGTCCGCGGATACCGCCTCTGGAAACCGGTGAAAAAGCCCGGCAGATAGGCGAGGCCGATGGAGCGCGACACGCCCACGCGCACCAGCTTCGGCGCGCCCGCGAACTCCTCGCGCAAACGTTGCACCGAACGCGCCACGTCGCCGAGGATGCGCGTGGATTGCTCCAGTAGGAAGCGGCCCGCCGGGGTGGGGCTCGCGCGCCGGGTCGTGCGGTCCAGCAACGGGACACCCAGGCGGCTCTCAACGTTTTGGATTTGCCGGGTGATGGCACTCTGGCTCAACCCCGCCAGTCGCCCGGCTCTTGTGAAATTGCCGCATTCCGCCACTAGGCGAAACAAGTGAAGCCCATAAATATCAATGGCGGGATCGGGCGACCGCTCATGCGTTTTTTGCATCAATCCATACCATCAATGAATTTTGCAGCGCCGCAAGGGACCGTATGCTTAGCGCTGGCACGACCTGGATCGTCCATCGAAAAACCGGCAACCCATTACTAATTACTCGCATGGCAAACCCCAAGAAGTTCTTCACCGACAACACCCCCGGCCCCTGGTACGTGGACGACCAATGCATCTGCTGCGGTTTGTGCGAAAACGTGGCGCCGGAAACGTTCCGCATGTCCGACGACAACAGCCATCACATCGTCCACCACCAACCGCTGACGCCGGAAGAGTTGGCCGACGCCGAAAACGCGTGTGACCGCTGCCCCGTCGAAGCCATTGGCAAAGACCGGCTGGCGGCACCCGGCCCCGAAGTCGCGGCGAAGGTCGGCATGCTCCGGTGGACTCTGAAAACATCCTGAGCTAGACATGCTTCCAACATGCCGGCCCACGATGGAATGAACTATGCCCCCGAGGGCAAACCAAGTCCGGTGGTCGAGCCGGGGGAATTTGTCTTCGCGGCGATGGCGCTCGACCACGGGCACATCTTTGGCCAGTGCAGCGGTCTGCTCGAAGCCGGCGCGGAACTGCGCTACGTGTACGATCCCGACCCCGCTAAGGTGGCGGGGTTCACCGCCAAATTTCCACAAGTCCGGGTGCTGCGGAGCGAGGCCGAGTTGCTGGACAAAACGGACGTCCACCTCGTCACCGCCGCCGCCGTGCCCAGCGAACGCGGCCCGTTAGGCTGCCGCGTGATGGACGCGGGCAAGGATTATTTCACGGACAAAACCCCCTTCACCCGCCGCGACCAACTCGAGGCCGCCCGCGCCGGGGTTCTCGCGACCGGACGCAAATACATGGTCTATTTCTCCGAACGCATCCACGTGGAATGCGCCGAGTACGCCGGCCAGTTGATCGGGCGGGACGCCATCGGCCGCGTCGTGCAGGTGATCGGCACGGGGCCTCACCGTCTTAACGCGCCGTCGCGGCCCGCCTGGTTTTTCGAGAAGGAAAAGTACGGCGGCATCCTCTGCGACATCGGGAGCCACCAGTTCGAGCAGTTCCTCACCTACACCGGCGCGAAGGACGCCCGCGTCACGCACGCGGCCGTCGCCAACTACCACAACAAGCAATACCCCGGGCTGGAGGACTTTGGCGAGGCCAACCTCCTGGCCGACAACGGCGCGACCAACTACACCCGGGTGGACTGGCTAACGCCAACCGGCCTGCGGACCTGGGGCGACGGGCGGACTTTCATCCTGGGCACGCGCGGCTACATCGAGATGCGCAAATACATCAACATCGCCACCGACCAGGGCGGAGACCAACTCTTCCTAGTGAACGAGGAGGGAGAGCGGCATTTCCAACTCGCGGGCAAGGTGGGCTTCCCCTTCTTCGGACGCTTCATCCTGGATTGCCTCGCCCGCACCGAAAACGCGATGACCCAGGCGCACGCGTTCAAGGCCGCCGAGCTTTGCCTCGCGGCCCAGGAGGCGGCCGTGCGCATTGAGTGAGGCAGGTCCGCGCCCGGTTCTTTCCCCAACATGCCTTGGGCGGGTTCGTGCGTGGCGCACAACGTCAGACCCCCACCCGCAAAAATTCGGAGCAGTTCTCCCTCCGGGATAGGTCCAAGTCCGCTCGCCGGCACCGCCCGATAGCCGATGGCGGTTACTTTCTTGAGGCTGGTCGCGAAAGCGGCGGGAGTTTGAGATGATCCCGCAAGGTGTAAAGCCGCGGGGCAACCTGTGCGGGTTTCCTGAGCCGGATGTTGGTTGGGGAACCGGGGAACAGGGAGAGGGTAACTCAAAGTCCAGCCATGAACTGGAACACGGTGTCGTTGAACCCCGGCAGATTTTCGTGGCCGAAATCCGGGTGGACGACCACCTCTTTTGTTGACGTGATCCGGTTGTAGGCGGCGAACTGCGTGGAGGGCGGGCAAATGCGGTCCATCAGCCCGGTACCCATCAGGACGTGCGCCGTGATTCGGCCGGCGAGGTGTTGCACATCGATGTAACCCAGTTTGGTAAACACCTCTTCCCGGCGTTCGTGGCGCGGGTCGAAGTGGCGGAAGTAGGTCCGCAGTTCCTCGTAAGGCCCTTCCGCCAAATCCATCTCCCAGACGCGTTGGTAGTCGCAAAGAAACGGGAACGTGGGCGCGGCGAGTTTGATGAGATCACCCGCCAACGCCGCGCAGGCGAGGGTGAGCGCGCCGCCCTGGCTGGCGCCCATCGCGCCGATGCGATTGGCGTCCACCTCGGGAAACCCGGCGACGATCCGAGCCAGTTGCGCCGTGTCGAGGAAGATTTGCCGGAAAGCCAGTTTTTGCGGCGAAGGCTCGTCCAACCCGCGAATAATGTGTCCCTTGAACGTGTTGCCCGTGACGCTGCCCAGATCCTGGCTCAACCCGCCCTGTCCGCGGCAATCGAGCGCGGCGACAGCCATGTCCAAGCCGTTCACCCAGGCGAGCTTGTCGTGCCAATCGCCGGCGTTGCCCGTGTAACCGTGGAACTGGAGCAGGGCCGGGCGCGGCGCGGCGGGACCCTTGGGCCGGAGGTATTTGGCGTGGACCCGCGAACCGCCAACGCCCGTGAACCAGAGGTCAAAACACTCGGCGTTAGGAGCGCGGAAGGCGGGAACCAGTTCGACGGCGGGATCCACCGCGCGCATCTCGGCAAGGCCCTGGTCCCAGAAGGCGTCGAAATCGGCGGGGCGGGGATTGCGGCCGGTGTAGGTCCGGAGTTCGGCCAGGGGAAGATCAACGAGGGGCATGGGAGGGAAGGGGTGATATTGTGCCGGTTCGGATACGGCGACGGATCAACTTCCAAGGCGAATCGGAAATGTCACGGGAGTCTTCCGTTCAAACCACGACGCCGTTGGGTGCGGTGAACTCTTCGTTCACCACGTTTCCGGTGTTGCGGGTTGCCGCCGGCTCGAAGACCAACACTTCGGCCTCGTGGTCCGCCAACGTGCGATGCTCGACGCCGCGCGGCACCACGCACAACTCGCCCGCGTTCAACACAACCCGGTGGTCGGCGAATTCAATGGCCATTTGACCGCGCCACACTAGGAAGAGTTCGTCCTCGCCCTCATGATGGTGCCACGGGAATACTCCGACGATCTTGACCAATTTAAGCTCTTGCCCGTTCAAGCTGGCGGCGACTTTGGGTCGCCAGTGTTCTTTAATCAGAACGAACTTTTCCAAGAGCGAAATCGGTTTCATGGGAGTAGATCGGCCCGGTTGAAGAACGAGACAACCCGGTAACCCTTCGCCTCGATGTTTTCGCGGCCGCCTTCCTGACGGTCCACCAGCGCGGTCACAAACGCCACCTTGCCGCCCTCGGCTTCCACGGCGGCAATGGCCTGGAGCGTGGAGCCGCCGGTTGTCACCACGTCATCAACCACGACCACGGTGTCGCCGGGGGAAAAGTCGCCTTCGATCAGCTTTTTAGTACCATGATCCTTGGCGGCTTTTCGCACGGTGAACGTTTGCGGCGCGGTGCCTGGCGCATCCATCTCCGCCGCCATGCCGATGCTCAGTGAGATCGGGTCGGCCCCCATCGTGAGACCGCCGATCGCGTCCACGCGGACACCCATTCCCGTTGCCGCGCGCTTGACCAGGTCCCATCCCACCGCGCCGATCAACAGGGCGGCGGCGGGGTCGAGGGCCGTGAGTTTGCAATTCACGTAAAGGTCGCTTTTCGCCCCGGAAGCCAGGGTAAAATCGCCGCGCCGGACGGATTTTCGGATGAGAATTGCCCGCAGTTTGGATTTCTGCTCCGCGAGGTCGGCTGGTTGGAGGTTGGACATGGGTGAGGAAGAATTAGGCCAGGGAGCGGGCGTAGTCCAGATCAGGTTCCGGTTCCGCCCGCCGCGCAGCGGCTTTGGAGTGCGCCGCGACACGTCGCCGCTTTGATTCCAGCGACACGTCGCATTTAAACCATCTCGGCGCAGCCGACTATCGATCGAGCCGGCTGCGCCGGAACGTTGGGACGCGACGTGTCGCGGTTGGACCCGGCGGAGCCGTGCGAAAGCGGCGACGTGTCGCCGCACTGCGGCGGGCGGAAGTCGCCTCACGGCGTCTGCGGCAGCGATAGGCGCGCGCCGTTGTTTTCGTTCTTCGGCGGCGCGGCGACCGCCACCTTCCCGGGCGGATTTGCCGCGCGCACGTTCAAACGCACCTCCTTGTCCTCGCGCCGCACCGTGATGGGCACCATCTCCTCCGCCGTCAGGAAAAACGAGGCGTCGCGCAGATCGCCGAACTTCCTGATCTTCTTGTTGCCCACGCTGACCAGCACGTCGCCGTCCTTCAACCCGCTGTTCGCCGCCGGCGTGTCTTCGTCCAGATGCGAGACTTTCACCTCGCAATTCTCGTCCCCTTCGATCACAGGCTCCGCGTTCACCCCGATCCACCCAAACCTCGGCTCGCCGAAGCGCGTGTAATCGCTGCGGACCTTTTCCGCCGCCTGGATCGGCAGCGCCTCGCACGCCGCCCCGTAATCGATCCCGAACGCCAGGATGCCCACCGCCTCGCCTTTGACGTTGAGCACCGGCGCGCCCTGTTCGCCCGATTGCACCGGCACATTGGCGCGGATGTGGGTCGTCGGCAGATAACGCCCGGAGAACTTCTGGTCCAAGCCCGGACACCAACCCGAAGTTCGGCGAGGCCGGGCAGGTCCATCGGATAACCCACGGTGATGACCGGCGAAGCCACGTGCACTTCCGCCGGAATTGCCGATGTTCAAAAACGGCGTCGAGTCCCCGCCTGAATTTTGAGCAGCGCCACGCCGCTGCGCGGATCGGCCAGCAGGCAGGTCGCGGGGTACTTTTTGTCCGCGAACTCGACCGTCAGATTCCACGACCGGCCCGCGACGGAGTAATGCGTGTAGATCGTGCCGTTGGGATCAACGAAAAACCCCGTGCCGCTGTGCGTGCCGTAATCGTCGGAAGCGATGATCCGCACCACGGCCGATTTGCATTTGGCAAACACCGCGCCCACCTCGGTGCTCAACAGATTGGAAAACACTCGCCGTGTCCTCCCGGTCGAACAGCGACTGTGGCAGGACTCCCCCGACCGGCGCAGCCTCCAGGCTGGCGCGATGCCAGCCGGGGAAGGCGCGGGTGTTTGCGCGCCGGTGGGGCACAGGGCGCAGGCCCAGGCGCACCCCGCCCAAATCAGCCAGTGGCAGCCTGTAAATCGATCCCGTCGAAAATGCCCCGCGAAAGACCGTTGGCTTAGAAGCTCTCCGGCTGCTCATAGCTTACAGGCCGGGTGTCCAGCACGTAACGAGGATTCCTCGCCGAGGCTGATGGAGCCGGCGGTGGTTGGACGCGGTTTGTCAAAGTCCAGTTCGGCCAGAGCTCAGGGAAGGGCGCCGGGCGGAAATGTCAAAGCGCGGAGACCGGACGACCTGTTGCGGCGAAGGCGAGTGAAACCCGGGAGCCTGGTCGCGCGCGGACGCCATATCGTTGACGGCAACCAGCGCGGTCGCGTTGTTCACCGAGGGCGCGGTTAAAATGCGGTTGGCCGTCACGCCGGCAAACAACAGGGCAACGCGCGCAAGCGCTCGACGTAGCCGTAAGCCGGGGGATCGGAAGCCCGACACGGCCGCTTCCATCCGATCCAGAGCCAGACGCCACAGGGGACGTTTGAGCATCTCGGCGCGCTGGCGTTGGTGAAATTCGAGCAGGAAATCCTCCAGAAAATCGGGCGGGGGAGCTTCGTGCCTTTTCAGACGCAGGAGACGCTGTAGATCGGTGAAATCTTCCATGGGCACTTGGGATGATGGGCTGCGGTAAACTAAACGGACGGTGCGAGGAGGAGAAGGTCGGGCCGGAAATGAGCTACCGGCGAAACTCCTCCAGATAATTTTGCAGTTGGCGGTGCGCGTAGAAGAGCCGGGAACGGACGGTGCCTTCGGAGACACCCAGAATCTTGCTGATTTCCGCGTGCGGCATCCCCTGGATGTCGAACATGGTCACCACCATCCTATGCTCCACTGACAGCTTCATGAGGGACTCGTTCAATCTTCTCTGCAACTCGGAAAGGTTGGCCTCGCGCACGGGATCGCTCGAAGCGGTCAGCTCCAGAAATTCGCGGTCATTCTGGATGTTTGAGTCCACGTCGTCCAGACTCAACTGCCAGCGCTTTCCCCGTTTCTTGAGGAAATTGATGGTCATGTTCTTCCCGATCGTGTGCAGCCACGTGTAGAACGAACTGTTGCCCTGGAACCCGCCGATCGACCGGTACGCCTTCAGGCAAATTTCCTGGACCAGGTCGCGCGCGTCCTCGTTGTTGCTGGTCATGTGGTAAACCAAACCGTAAAGCCGGGAGGCGTAACGCACGATGAGCTTGTCGAACGCGCGCGGCGTCGCCCTGTTTGGCGCGGGCGACCAGCGTCTCGTCGCTTTCCTCGGCGGGCGTCTCCTCGGCTGGTAGGCGCGCGCCTTGTCCATGGGTGTCGGGACGAGGTTATAGCAGCGGCCATGGGAAAGGGAAGCGCGTAGGGCTTGGCCATTATGGCGGATGACAAATTGGGCGGTCTAAAGGGGAGGGAATGCGTGGCGGGCAGCCCGGAAGCTGCCGCGAACAATCGGGTTTAGACCAGCGCGAGGAGCGTTTCGTTCAGGCCTCAAACCTCCAGCCGCTGCTCGAAATGCGACAAAAGATCGCGCCCGTGTCCGTCACCGCCACCACGTCCTCGATCCGAACCCCGCCCAAACCGGGGTAATACAGGCCGGGTTCGATGGTGAAAACCATACCGGTCTCAAAGGACTTTGAACGCTGGAAACGCGGGTCCTCGTGCAGGTCCAGCCCGAGGCCGTGCCCCGTGCCGTGGAAAAAGCCGACGTGCCGCCCGTCGCGCACTTCGGTCGGATAACCGCGCTCCTTGAAGAACGCCTTCACCTGCTTGTGGAGTTTGACGCCGTCCGCGCCGGCCCGGGTGCCGTCGATGGCCATGCGTTGCCCCGTTCCTGGACGGTGTGCCAGAGGTCGCGCTGGGCGTCGGTGGCGCGGCCTTTCACCACGGTCCGGGTCATGTCACCGTAGTAACCCGTGCCCGCCGCGCGCGGGAAAATGTCCAGGATGATGAGTTCGCCGGCGCGCAGGGGTCCGCTGCCGCGCTCGTGGGGGTCGCAGGCTTGTTCGCCGCACGCCACGATGGTGTTGGCGGGATGTCCGCCCGCGTGGAGAATGGCCGATTCGATCTCGGCGCGGAGCCGTTCGGCGGTGAGCGTGTTGCCGCCCCAGCGCAGGGTGCGGTCGCCGGTCTTCGGCGCTTTCGCGGCGGCGAGGATTTCGATTCCGCGCGCCATGCCCGTCGCCGTGATTTCCAACGCCCGGCGGAGGTGATCCGATTCCTCGGGTGTTTTGTGCAAGCGCGCGGGCCAGAAAGGACCGCGTTTGGGCGGGGCGACTTCGATGCCGCCTTTTGCGAGCGCGCGGCTCAAACCCAGGGGGAATTTCTCCGGCACGACGGCGCGGGTGACGCGGCGGGTTTGCAGGAAGAGCGTCGCCACGCGCTCGAAGGAGGGCTGTCGGCCAAGATGTTTTTGTGCTCCTTGGAGAACTCCGAGATGCTGACCACTTCATCGACGGTGGCAGTCTTGCGGCCCCGGTCCACCTCCAGGTCGCTGAGCAGGATGGTGGCGTGACCATTCTGCTGGAGCAGTAAAAACGCGTCCGGCACGAAGATGTGCGTGGCGTAAAGCATGTCCGCGCTTTCCTCGCTGGCGGCGACGATCAGCCGGGGTGTTTCGCGGCGCGGGGCGGACTTGGCGGGGGACGGCGGCTTTGCGCCGGGACGGAGCGGGGGCGGCGGAACGGGCTGAGGCGGATTTTTTGGTCATGGACTGGTCGCGCGTCGCCGGGTCAGGCGCACCGCTACGTAATCAGTATCCGGCAGAATGAATTTGCGCAACTCCACCTCGACGACCTCGCAAGCCGGAAATTCCGCCAGTACCTCGGCGGCGATGTCATCCGCCAGGGTTTCGATCAAACGGCGCGGGCGGGCGGCGGCCAGCGCGCGGACAACCGCGCAGACTTCGGTGTAGTTGATGGTCTCCTCGATGCGGTCCCGCAGGTCGGCGAACGACCGCGCGGGCTGCAGGGTCAGCGAGATCGACAGCCGTTGCGGAGCCGCCCGCTCCCCGTCGGGAACGCCAATGTGAGTAATCAGCGTTAGATTGGAGATGTGGATGGAATCGGGCTGAGTCAATTACGGCCTTTCTTTAGAACACGCAGTGGTCCTATCTGGACAGGGGCGCAGCCCCCGGGAGCGCGGGCGTCCCGCCCGCATCTGGTCTGGTCAGCCCCGGGAGCGCGGGTCTCCGACCCGCAACAGGGCGGTAGCCCCTGGAAAGACTACACCGAATCCAGAGGCGGGTCGGAGACCCGCGCTCCCGGGGCTGGGGCGGAACTCATTTAGATCATCTACCCTCCCCGCAGAAACTCCCCGATCAACCCCATCGCCGTCTTGATCTGCGGCAGGCTCGTCGCGTAAGAGCAGCGCACGTACCCCTCGCCGCTCGGGCCGAACGCCGTCCCGGGCACCACCGCGACCTTCTTCTCCCGCAGCAGCCGCAACGAAAACTCCTGGCTGGTCAGCCCGCTCGGACGGATGTCCGGGAACACGTAAAACGCCCCCTGCGGCTTGTGGCACGGCAGGCCCAGCTCGTTGAACGCGCCGACGATGAAATTCCGCCGCCCCTCGTACTCGCGGCGCATCGCCACCACGTCCGGCGCGCCGTGCCGCAGCGCCTCCATGCGCCGCTTCCTGGCTGGTGATCGACGCGCACAGAATCCCGTACTGATGAATCTTCATCATCGCCTCGATCAACGGCGCGGGCGCGCACGCGTAGCCGATGCGAAATCCCGTCATCGCAAACGCCTTCGAAAAACCGTGCAGGAAGATCGTGCGCTCCTGCATCCCCGGCAACGCCGCGATGGAGCGATGCGCGACGCCGTCGTAGGTCAGCTCGCTGTAAATCTCGTCGGTCAGCACGATCGAGGTCGTGCCGCTGGCAGAGCGCCGCGATTTCCTCCAACTCCTCGCGGCGGCATCGTCGCGCCCGTGGGGTTGGTGGGAAAATTGAGCATCAGCACCTTGGAGCGCGGTGTGATGCGCGCCGCCAACGCCTCCGCGCGCAACGCGAAGCCGTCCTCCGCGCGCGTCGGCACCGCCACCGGCACGCCGTGCGCCAGCGCGATGCTCGGGCTGTACGAAACGTAGCACGGCTCGTGATAAAGCACCTCGTCGCCCGGGTCGAGCAGCGCGCGCAAGGCCAGGTCCAGCGCCTCGCTCACCCCGACGGCCACCAGCACCTCGGTCGCGCGCGTCGTATTCGATCCCGAAATGCTTCGCCACGTACCGCGCGATCGCGTCGCGCAGCTTGGGCAAGTCCGAGGTTGGACGTGTAGCCCGTCTGGCCCCGTTCCAGCGAGTAAATCGCCGCCTCGCGGATGTGCCAGGGCGTGACGAAATCCGGCTCGCCGATGCCCAGGCTGATGACTCCGCTCATGGTCTGGACGACCTCGAAGAAATCGCGGATGCCCGAGCGCGGGATGCTCGGGACGTGGCGGGCGACGGGGGATGCGGTCATAAACGGGGAATGGTACTTCCCCGTCATGAGAACACGTCCCGGCGTCCCGCGCAATCACGGACCGCGCGGCAACCCGTAATCCGCCGGCAGCGGGGGCGGCGGGCGTTGGCGCGAACGGCGCAGCAGCACCAGGCTCGCGATCACCATCGCCACGCCGACGGGGGCGAAGCCGAACCGGGCGATGTTGACGATCGGATCATGCTGGATCAACGCCTGCAGCCGCGCTGAATCGGGTGGCGTCGCGGCGGCGGCACCCGCTTCCATGATCGGCTTCATCACGTACTTCCAACCGATATAGAACCCGCTCAACGTGGGTGCCAGGCAGAACACGAGTCCCACGGCAAAGAAACACCACAGCAGATTGCGCCGACCCGAGATGGTCATGGATGAAGGTAATCAAGGGGTAACCGCCAGCCGTTCGGGTGCCGCCCCCGGGGAAAGCAGCACACCGTTTTCCTTGTAAGTTTTCAGCCGAAAATGCGTGGCGGTGGCGATCACCCCCGCCAACGGACTGAGCTTCTCGCTGACAAAGCTGGCCACTTCCCGCAGGCTGCGCCCGCTGATGACCACCAGCAAATCGTAACCCCCGCTCATCAGGTAGCAGCTTTGCACCTGGTCAAATTTAGCGATGCGGTCCGCCATGCGGTCGAAGCCGCCCTCGCGCTCCGGCGTGATCTTTACTTCGATGACCGCCGTCACAAAATCGTCGCCCGCTTTTTCGTTGTCGATGATGGCGTGGTAACCCAGGATGACCCCATCCGCCTCGTACGCGCCGATGCGTCGGTGGATTCCTCGACGGTAATGTCGATTTGCGCCGCGAGGTCCTCGCGCGAGGCGAGCGCGTCGCGCTGGAGCAGGGTCAGGAGAGGATCCATGGGAAATGACGAATGACGAATGCAGAAACCAGAAGGATCACCGAGGACACGGAGAAGCGGACACAGAGGCGGAGGAGGAAGAGAAAGGCGGGGGTTCCGGATTTTGCCTTCTACCTCCTTCTTGCTAATCGCCGAAACACACGTCCACGGCGCGGCACGTTTGGACCATCTGATGGTTCGGGGTGACCAGACGCAGCTTGTGGACCGCATCGGCGATCGGCACGTCGAGCACCTGGTAGTTCTGGTAGGAAACCATCGTGCCGAACTTCTTCTCGGCGATCAGCCCCACGGCCTTGACCCCGAAACGGGTGCCCAGGATGCGGTCCAGCGTCGTCGGCGTGCCGCCGCGCTGGAGATGGCCCAGGACGCAGTTGCGCGTTTCCTTGCCCGTGCGCTCGGCAATCTCGCGCGTCACCGTCCTCGCCGATGCCGCCCAGCTTGTACTCGCCACCGGAACCGCTCGCGCGTACCTGTTCCTCGCCGCCAATCGGCTTCGCGCCCTCGGCGACGACCACCAGACTGCTGAAATAATTGTCGCGGTCGCGCTGCTTGATGTAGTTGGCCAGCTTCTCGTAGCTGAAGGGAATCTCCGGGATGAGGATCGCGTTCGCGCCGCCAGCCAGCCCGCCGTACAGCGCGATCCAGCCCGCGTGCCGACCCATGACTTCCAAGATCATCACCCGTTTGTGGCTCACGCCGGTGGTCTGCAGACGGTCCAGCGCGTCGGCCACGCAAGCCACGGCCGAGTCGAAGCCGAAGGTCATCGCGGTCGCTTCCAGATCGTTGTCGATGGTCTTGGGCACGCCGATGATCGGGAAACCCGCCTCGTAAAGTTGCAATCCCGTGGTCAGCGAGCCGTCGCCGCCGATGAGGATCAACCCGTCGATGCGCAGCTTGTGCAGGATCTCGCGCGCGTTCTCGACGATCTCGGGCGCGACCATCAGTTTGTTGCCCGCGCCGACCTTGCTGATGAAATGTCCCTTGTTGGTCGTCCCCAGGATGGTGCCGCCCTGCGACATGATCGTCGCCGTGGTGTGCCGGTCCAGGATGCGGTAATCGCCCGGCTGGAGGAGTCCCTCGAAGCCGTCGATGAAGCCGATGACCTCCCAATTCAGATTATCCGCCGCGCGCACCACGCCGCGGATCACCGCGTTGAGCCCGGGACAGTCGCCGCCGCTGGTGAGAATTCCAATACGTCTTTTGTTCATAAGCCCTTCGTCCAATCAAAACCAGCCATCGTTAAACACGAAATTCGTCGTCCGCAAACGGGGTTGCCCCGGGAACGGCGCAACCGGGAAAACTCACAGGTTTTCCTTCGGATTCACCGGGTGGCCCGCCGCCATCCAGGCGTCGTACAGGCCGATCCCCCGGTCGAGCAAACGCGCCGCGTCGCCGAACCGGTCGGGTGAACCCAGCACCACCACGATCAACCGCCGCGGCGTGATCTCGGAAGTGCCGCCCTCGATCTGTTTGACCAGGGACTCACGCGCCGCCGTGATGATCAGGCAGTTTCCCGCCCGGGCGGTCTGGCCGGTTTTCACGCCGTCGATGTTGTGGACGCCCAGCAGGTCGTTGGAGTTGTGGAGCAGGTAATCCGTGGGCAACCCGGCGCGGACAATCGAGATGTGGCGCTCCTTTTGCGCCACGAAGAAGCGGAAATCCGCCTTGCCGAGCGCGTTCCGGGTGAGGCGGGCGAGGTCGGCGGCGGTGGAGAAGGGTTTCTCTTTTGAGTCCAAGCCGCTGGGGTTGAGAAACCGGGTGCGCTCCATGCCCAGGTGACGGGCCAGGGCGTTCATTTGGACCACAAAGCGGATGGTCGGGGCGATCGCGCCCTTCGCGCCGCCGCCCTCGGTGTCGGCGGGGAAATCACGGCCCACGTCGAACGCCAGGGCTTCGGCGGCCACGTTGTCGCTTTGGAGCAGGGCGGCGTAAAGCAGGTCGCGCACGGTGACCTGGTCGCCCGCTTGAAATCCAACGGACCCCGCGCCGCCCGCCGCCAACGCTTCGGCGGGGATGGTCACGGGTTTGTCGAGGGAATGCCCTTCGACCCGCGCCCAGTCGAGCACGACGACCGCCGTGGCGATTTTGGTCAGACTGGCGACCTGCACCTTGTCGTCCGCCTTGCTGGCGGCGAGGATGTGTCCGGTCTTGTCATCGACCACCACGTAGGCTTTGATGGTCTCGTCGCCGGAGGGGGTGACGCCTTGCGCGGTGTGGCTGGAGACTGAGAAAACGACGGCTGCGGCGGTCAGGCGGAGCGTACCGACAAACGACAACACCCTTCGTGTCCCGCGTCCGCCCGACCCTAAAAATCCTTGGAAAAATCGCACGCCAACCTTATGGGCCAGCCGCACGGCCTTGGCAACTCCGAATCTCTCGTCCCGGACCGCGCCGAATCCGGGGTGCCGACGACGTCGGAAACCGTGGATTTGCCCGCTTTGCCGTCTATCCACGCAGAAGTGGCCGCCGCCCACGCGAGCCGCGTGCCCTGCGCCTTGGCGACGCTGGTTTCCGCCACCGGATCGGTGCCCCGCGCGCCGGGAGCCCGGATGCTTGTCTATGCCGATGGCAGGATTTCGGGTACGGTGGGCGGTGGCAAATTTGAGTCGCTGGTGATCGCCGAATGTTTGGAGGTCATCCGTGACGGGGTGCCGCGACTGCGGCAATTCCCTTTGCACGAAGGCGCGCCCGATTCGTTCGGGGCGATTTGCGGCGGCGAGGTGGGCGTTTTTATAGAAGCGGTGTGCGTGGGGGAGGCGGTCTGGATCATCGGCGGCGGGCATTGTTCGCAAGCCATCACGCGACTGGCGAAAGCCTGCGGGTTCCACGTGGGCGTGCTGGAGGACCGCGCGGAGTTGCTGGAGGGTGCCGGGTTTGCGGCGGTGGATCAGCGGGTGGGCGAGGTGTCCGCGCCGGAGTTCATCGCGTCGCGCGAGTGGACCCTGCGGGACGCGTTGATCATCGTGAACCGCAACCCGCTTTTGGACAAACAGGCGTTGGACGCGGCGTTGCGCCGTCCGGTGCCGGGCTACGTCGGCATGATGGGCAGCCGGCGCAAAGTGCGGCGGGTGTTTGACGAATTGGCGGCGGAGGGACATTCGCGCGAGTCCTTGGCGCGGGTCTACGCGCCGATTGGTTTGGCGGTGGGCGCGGAATCCCCGGCGGAGATCGCCGTGAGCATCATCGCGGAGGTGTTGCAGGTTTGCCGGCGGGGTGAGGGCGGGCATTTGCGGGGTTGATGAACTCCGAGGATTGCCAGCCCTCTTGTATGTAAGATGATCGACCGGCGGCGACACGAACGTTATTCTTGCAGCCATGCCACTTTGCGCCGAGCAACATACTTGCGAGGCTCTCACTCTATCCGAGGATGAGTGCGCGCGCTTGGCGCAGGCCCTCCTGCAAAGCTTGGAACCCGCCGAAAAGAAGGGCGTTGAGCAGGTTTGGGCCGTTGAGGTTGCCCGCCGCTTGGAACGCGTTCGCGAGGGAACTGCCCGGGGCAGACCGGCGGACGAGGTGTTTAGTGACATCCGCGCGCGTCATCAGCGGTAAAGCGGATTATCATCGACTCGGAAGCCGAGGATGAACTCTCGGATTCGGTCGCGTTCTACGAGCGTAGAAAGCAGGGTTTGGGCCTCAAGTTCGAGCGGGCAGCCCGCGAGGAGGTTGAAGCAATCCAAGCGGACCTTGATCGCTTTCCGTTGCAGGAGGACGGCACGCGGCGATTTGTCATGATGCGCTTTCCCTTTGTCATCTATTACGCCAATTCATCGAACATTATTTCGATCCTCGCCTTCGCGCACACGAGTCGAAAACCCGGCTATTGGCGGCGGCGACTGTGAACTTCAGCGGGATACGAACCCGTTGCTCGGAGCATTGACTGTTTAGTTCAGGCTTGGATACTGGCATGGGCGGAGTCCGCCTGCACGAGGATCATTGCTCCAGACATGAAACTTACCGCAGCCAGCCAGTCGGGTTCGGGGGTCTGGTGGGGATCGACGATCAGAACACCTCCCGCCCATTCCTCATCCGTCCAGTACCCAAATGTGCTTAAGCAATCATCCTCGGTGAAAGGCATATCGGGATCACGAGGGAGGAACCGAAACTCGCTGACCCGTTGGAACTCCACGCGCACCGAAGCCGGTGTGCCCGAGGGAATCCATTTTTCCGGGGAACGCCGCCAATGGAGCGACAGAGTTCGTTTCAGGACGGAATAATCCACGGTGTGAAAATCGAAATGATTGTGCAGGTCGAGTTCGTAGGGCGGTTGCGAGAGGTAAATGCCGCTCGTGATCTCAAAATCTCGTTTCATGGTGGATGACATCCGTGTCCTACTCGTTCCCCTGAGGTCGAAACGCCAACCTGGTGATGGGAAGGCGAGAACGCGGGAGGTTGGGATCTGTCATCGCGTCGAAGCGTGCTGACGCCCGCGAATTCGGCGACCCGTATTTGGGTGATCAAGTGTAAAGTAGCGGGTCGGGATCATGATTCATCCTCCGTTCGCGGAAAGGCCGGGTTCGGCGGCGGCGTTGATTTACCAGTGTGCGAACCCGATACTCGGCTCGTCCGCGAACCGATGAACATTGCTCAAGAGTTCCCTCGTGATCTCCAGAAAGGGAGGCAGCGCCGAGGACAACGAAAAGATGAGATAACGCCTGGGCATTTTCCCGTCCTCCCCGATGCACAAGCACTCCTTGAACGGTTGGATGACGCAACGCGTGCGCAGGTCTTGAATTCTCCGCGCGTGCTCGAGGTCGTCGCTGACCCAAACTGTCGCGAGCACCTGATCCGAGGCTACTCCGCACAAGCCAAAGGATGCTTGTTGGCCCAATGTTCCAACCGCCAGCGTCACGCGCGCGGTCCGGGAGGCGAACAGTTGCTCGACGCGTTGCAAGACCACACTCAACGTCCCGCTCGCACGGTGGATCGTTCTCGGCTCCCCCGCCAACGGTGTGAATCTTGGCACGGGGGGACAGAGCGGTGGCCGGGGATTCATCATGTCCGCCAGGTTTTTGCACCCCGCCGGAAGCGTGACTCCACGCTTGCTGTAGTTAACGAATTTGGACATGGGTGCGGTGGGTGTCTGTTGTCTGCAATCGTGGTGGAAATGTGGTGGACGCGTCGGTGAACTGACGCCCGTACCCGGCGTTCGCATCGCCTTGGGTGAGACATCCCCTGAACAAATTTAGCCTTCGGGGTACAAGAAGGCGTTGTCGGGATGCCGAAAGAGAAACTCGGCAAAACCCCTGAAAGTGGCGGCTATGAATTAGGACTCCGAGGGTTTTCCTTCAGAGGCGGAGACAGTCTCCCTGAATTGTGGACTCTCGGGGCGGATGTTCACCGCGTAAAAGGGAAGGTAAATCAAGGCGTCACAAAAGATGGCGTACTCGCTGGCGGACATCCGCCGAACAGGATGGTCTCGCCGCGAGACGAGGATTTCCCGCGTCGCTGGAAACACCTCGCTGATCAGATAAAGCTGCCCGAGCCAGTTGAAGCGCCACATGCACATCTCCTCCTCGCCCGCGAAGCTATTCGCCTCGCGGAACCAGTTGCGTAGCGTGTCCGGCAGGCGGCCCCCGAGGCGCGACTCCGCCGCGAGGATGTCCTCCTCGGTTGCTCCCGCGCTGGGGCCAAGAGCACGGATCAGGCGATAGAATTCGGTGAGGGTCATGAGCCGAAGTGGGAACCCTAACGTTTGCAAGCCGGGTGTCGGCGGAACGCACGCGCCGGGAGTTGGGCAATGGCCCCGGCCGTTCGCCGCCGCGCAGGGCTGGGCGTAACGGGGTGGCGGAGGGTTGTTTTGTTCATGTGTCGGTTGAAATACCGTCCCAATCCTGACGGCAGTAGCCCGTGAGCCAGTTGTAAGCGTAATGGCGCTCGTACACGGCTCCGGCGTGATAGCCGTTTGGGATGGGCCGCTGATTGATTTGCGCGTCGCGAACCTCCCAGTGGGCGTGATAAATTGCTCCGAGTTGATTTTCGATGGTGGTGCCGTCGCGCAGCCGTGCCGAGGAAATGAACTCCGCAGTGTCCGCGTAGAGGCCGGGCAACGCTTGAAGAGTGAGGTTCAAGTCGCAACGCTCCGTGGGTGTGGAAAGGACAGGCATTCGGGCGAGGCACCAAAGCAATGCATGGAGAGCTTCGGTACGCCACATCGCGTCCACCATTTGTTGCGAGTCGGGATTGTCCGATTGGAGAAATGCCGCCTCGTTGGGACTGACCGCGCACCATAATTTTTGCTGCCGAAGCCAGGTGACAATTTTATCCCGTGGTTGCTTGAAGCCAGCGGCGACGACGCCATTCAGAACAACGCAACGCGCGGCCACGTCGGTGGCGGCGCGCATCTTGTCCGGCGGGTATTCCTCGTTTTCGTTCATGAAAATCGCGCGGCGGTGTCCGACGCTTTGATACGCCCGTCCGTCGCGACAACGAAGATCATGTCGAAACCCGACTTGCCCGCGGCAACCACGCCTTCTTTAAAGGCGATCTCCAATGGTTTGGGCATGGAAATCATGGAGCGCCATTGGTAATCCGTCGCCAACCTATCAATGCCTTGTGTCCGGACGGTACCCTTGGCTTCGGACAAATTGGCGGGGAACGCACTGGCTGCGCGCGCCGGCCATCCACACAGAATAATGCAGGTGGTTAAGCACGCGGCCATCAAGGAGGTGATACGTATTCTCATCGGGGATGGTTTGGGTCCGATGGATAGGAACAGAAGATATACCCGCATCCCGGGCGAACTCAAATTTCAAGGTCCTCCGGCACCCTGAAAGGGTAACCGCGAATAGCCCGGGGTGGAGACCGTTACTGTTTCAAACGGCAAACGGGCGGAACCCTGGGTAGGGTGTGAAAGAAGGACCCAGCCCCGCATGGGCGACGGATTCTCCGGCGAAGTCCGACCTTGCGCCGGACCGGCATATCCTCACAATGGTCCGCACCACGCGGAGAACCCGTGGCCCCCGCAGGGACGGTTAAGCACCGGTTGCCCCGGGGTAACGAATTTCGCCGTAAAGCTCGTCGCTGATCTCCCCCAAGGATGTGGAGGGATTGAGAGAACGCATGACTGCGGCGGTGATCGGTCGGAGCGCGAACACTTCCGTGACGAGATGCTCGGCCACCTCCGTCTCGTAATAATCCCCCGCGAAACGAGCGTAGTCCGACGCGGTGCCGACGACGTGCGCAAGCAAACGCGTGTCGCCGGCATCCTCCGCGGCGTAGCCGGCCAAATCGTTGACGCAAGTCCACGCGGCGGCTCCAGAGGGATGGAAGTAAGCGAAGCTGGTCGCATCCCAGCGGAAGGCGGGTTCTGTGAAAAACCCGATCATCTCGCGCGGAAACATGCGCAGCAAGGTGGAGGAAAGCGTCTCGCCGTGCCGGCTCCAGGCGGGCGTTTCGTGGCCAAGGCCCTTCAAGGCAGCCCAGCCGTCACGATGGAAAACCATCCACCATTCGTCCCCGCACGCGTCGCGCATACTGGCAATCTGCTCATCTGCGGACCATTGCGAGTTGAAAGAGTAAAAGCGGCCCTCCCAATTGGGTGAAAGAATGAGATCGAGCGCCGCCAGCGCTCTGCATCGTCTCTCCAGTTGGTCGATTGGCGGCAGGGACGTCATCTGGGTATGTATGGAGGCTAATACCTGTGGTTTTGGCGAAGGTGCCGCGTGCGTGCCGAAAAGCGAGGTGGTCGGCCATGCCACCGTGTTGTGCGGCGCATGTTCAAACCTGCTGGCCCGCGCCCGGCTCTCCGCCACTCTGAATCGAGCCATTTGGACAACCTCGCATGGCTTCTCGCGTCAGAAAAAGTTCTTCCTCAATGGCTGCTGGATGGTGGAAGACGGCGGCAAAAATTGGCCCGGGAACGAAATGGAAGACGGTAGGCGCAACTTCGCGGCAGGAATCGCGGTAAACACACGTGTCGTCCACCTAGAAGGATCCCGGGACGTTTTCGGCAAGACGAAGCGCAGACCCGGCCATGTTTGAGGAAGGGGGTTTCCCCGCCTGATACCCATCGGCTTGGCGATTGCGAGATCGACACTTTCAAGAGCGAACGGTGGATTATCCATGCCGTTCGCGATTGTAATGGGTTGGGATTTTGATGGCTGGCTAATCGAAAAGCATGGCGCCGGGGTTCAACTGGACGTGCGTGCGTTGAGCCTCGGCAAAGTTCCCTGGGTACTGCGTCTCGTCGAGCACCACCTCTTTGTAGGCTTGGTGCATCTGCGCGGCGGCCAGCCAGAGCGCGAGCTGGCCGACACCGGTGCCCAGGCCCGGAATGGCGACCGTCTCAATAGGGATCTCCGAATGGTGGGAACGAGCGGCGATGAGGATGGCCTTCATGGCAAGGTAAGCGTTGACGGAGGCGCGTATCCTCATGGGCACCCGCATAGTTGGAGCGCAGATGAGCCAGGGGGTACGGGCATCCTCAGTGGCGACGATGATCGCCTCGCCGATCAGAAGTTCCCGCATGGGACGATTCTGGATCGCTGTTTGCACCTGCTTCTCGAGATCCCAGCCAAACCTTTCCGAGAGCAGATGATCCAATCCGCCATCCATGAAGCCGAAGGAATTCGCGGGACTGACGATAGCGTCACACGATGCGAGGCAGATATCACCAGCGGAGACCTCGACACCAGGCACCCCGTCGAACACGGATCGCCATGCCTCGCCGAGTGGCTCATCACGATAGCAGAGGAGGATATACATGGGTGTTGGGTTCAAAAGCCTGACTGGCGCCATACCAAGGATGGCAGAAGAGAGACGCGTCGAAAAACGCGCGACTCAACCTACCGTTCGAGGCGGCGATTGGTTAGGCTTGTTTGTGACTGTCTAGGCGCCGCACATCGCTGCCAAATATCTCGACACAGCGCCATTCGCTGCCAGGCTCCCAACCGCCGGGGAATACATCAAACTTTGTCCCGCTTCGCACACCAACAGCCTCCAGGAACATCTTGAGGCGGTCGGCCCAAGCGTACGGATCGGCTCCGGGACTTAACTCGTAATCCAGATTGAAACCTGTGGCACCGAAACCCGCTCCGCAACCCGCGGCAGCATCACCAAAGAACATTTCGAGTACTTCTACAAGGTCGCTGCGGCCAAGTCCATCACCGCTGACAGGACAATAAACGTAAAGGTTCGCAGCCATAAGCGTGGTGTCGATGCCTAACGCCTCGAGCTCATCGACGGCGATAAGGACGCGCCCAAAAGCGGGCGATCATCCCCTCCGTTCACCGCAGTGACTGGTTTGGCGGCGTCAGTCGGACCTGAAAACAAAAATGATATGGTTGTCCGTGTCGGTCCAGATATAAATCGGCTGCCCCTCGCCCGTGCGATGATGCCCGTGTACGATGGAGTTGGGAGTCCACCAAGACATCGGCCGGAACGGCTCCTCTGCTTTGGGTGAATAGGCGACTGCCGAACCTGTGTGTCCGGCGAGCAACGTTTCAATGGTCGAGTCCATCTCGGCAGGATCAACGCTGAAGCGCAGGAACTCCGCGGAATTTCGCAAACCTTCGGCATGGGTGACGAAGTAAACGTCCTTGGCTGACGCGGGGAGCAGAAGAGAAGTAAACTTGCTGGCCTCTGCGCGGGACAACGGTTCGTCGGATCGGTCCGTGGACTCCATGCTGCATCCAGCAAGGAGCATCACGCTCAACAAGACCGTGAAAAGATGTGGCATGGGAAAGCCGCCAACATGATAGTGCGCGTCCAGCGAACAGCCTCTGTATTCGTCACTGCGGAATCAGATCATCGACAACACAAAAAAGGCTGGAAGGACAATCCTTCCAGCCTGTAAATTGTCCTGCTACTACTTCCGCGCCAAACCGCTCGGCGCAGTGCTTAGCGGGAGTAAAGCTCGACGATCAACTGCTCGTTCACAATCGGCGCGATCTCCTCGCGCGACGGGATCCGGGCCACTTGGCCGCTGAACGCGTCGCGGTTCACCGTCAGCCAATCGGGCACCGGGATGATCTGCGTCAAATCCAAGTTGCGCGTGGCGAGCTGGCGGGACTTCGGCTTCTCCCGGATCGTCACCGTGTCGCCAGCGCGCACGTTGAACGAGGATACATCCACCTTGTGGCCGTTCACCGCCACGTGGCCGTGGCCGACCAACTGACGGGCCGCGCGCCGGGTGTTCGCAAAACCTAGGCGGTACACCACGTTGTCCAAACGCGTTTCCAACAGTTGCAACAGCGTCTCGCCCGTGATGCCGCGGCGGCGCAACGCCGTCTCGAAATACCGGCGGAACTGGCGCTCCATCAGCCCGTACTGATAACGCAGCTTCTGCTTTTCGCCCAAAGCGATGGCGTACTCCGACTGCTTGCGCCGCGAACCCTTCGGACCGTGGATGCCAGGCGGATAATTCTTGCGCTCCATTGCCTTGGACGGGCCAAACAGCGCGACGCCGTAGCGACGTGAAACCTTTGTCTTGGGACCAGTAAACCTTGCCATAAATTAGAGAATCAAAAGAGATTGTGTCGGCGAAACAAAGCGGTCAAACCCGGCGCTGCTTGGGCGGGCGGCAACCGTTGTGCGGCACGGGGGTGACATCGCGGATCACGGTCACTTCCAAACCGATCGCCTGGAGCGCGCGAACCGCCGATTCACGTCCGGCACCCGGACCTTTGACACGGACTTCCACTTCCTTCAGTCCGTGGCCCATCGCTTGGCGTGAGGCGTCCTGGGCAGCCATTTGCGCGGCGTACGCCGTGCTTTTGCGCGAGCCTTTGAAGCCAACTTTGCCCGCGCTGGACCAGCCGATCACGTTGCCAACCAGATCGGTGATCGTCACCGACGTGTTATTGAACGTCGAAAAGATGTGCGCCACGCCGACGATGATATTCTTATTCCCCTTGGCCCGGACGATCTTCGGCTTTTCTACGTCGTTCGGATCGAGCGAAAGGTTCTCCTTGGGAGCCTCGGCCGCAGGCGCGGCTTCCTTCTTGGAAGCACCGCGTTTGGCTTTCGGCACGGCGGGCGCGGGAGCAGCGGCAACGGGAGTCGCCGCCGCGTCAGTAGCACCCGCGACGGGCGCGGGGGCGGCGGGAGCCTCGCCTGCGGGAGCGGCAGCGGCTGGGGTGATGTTCTGATCTTCGTCGGCCATACTGAATATTGCTAGGTGGGTTTGAGGTTCTCGGCGGCTGGTGTGTGGTGCCGCGCGAGAATACTCTGGCGGTCCTAGCCTGTGCTTCGGGAAAAGGGAATGCCGCCGGTACAACCGGCGGCGGAAAGTGCTACTTCTTGGCGTCCTTGTTGCGCTGCACGCCAACCGTCTTGCGGGGCCCCTTGCGGGTACGGGCGTTGGTGGAGGTGCGCTGGCCGCGCACGGGCAGGCTGCGTCGGTGGCGGATGCCGCGATAACAATTGATTGCCTGCAAACGCTTCAAATTACCCTGCAATTCCCGGCGCAAATCACCCTCGATCGGCAGCTTGGTCGCCGCGATCGCCTGGATGATCTCATTGATCTGGATGGGAGTCAGGTTCTTCGCGCGGGTGTTCGGGTCAATGTTGACCTGCTCAAGGATGCGCTTGGTCGTGCTCGGCCCAATGCCGTAAATGTAGGGCAGCGAAGCTTCGATGCGCTTCTCGCCGGGGATATCAACTCCAAGTAAACGGGGCATATAAAAGAGGAAAAGGGGGTGGAAGATCAGCCTTGACGCTGCTTGTGACGGGCGTTTTTGCAAATCACGCGCACCACGTTTTTTCTCTTCACAATTTTGCAGCTTTCGCAGAGGCGCTTGACGGAGGCTCGAACTTTCATGTTTGGATGGATTCCCGGTAAGTCGTTGTGGGAAAAGATTTAATCCGGCCGATGGTCAACGCGGGCCGGAGTCGTTCCTTGCCTTCGTCAAATCGTAGGGACTGATGTTTAGCATAACTTTCCGCCGTGGCAAGTTGTGAATAACGGGCAAACGCACTTTTTCGGCGTCTGCGCAGGGGCGGGCGCGGCCGTTCATTTCGACATCAGCTTCGCCCTGGGGGTCAAAACCTCTGGTTCGCCTTTGGTGACCAGCACCGTGTGCTCGAAATGCGCGGACGCCTTGCCGTCGGCGGTCACCACGGTCCAATCGTCGCCCAGCACCTTGACCTCCGCCTTGCCCAAATTCACCATCGGCTCGATCGCCAGCGTCATCCCGGCCTTCAGCTTGGGGTTGGGTCCCGAACGGTAGTTGGGCACCTGCGGATCCTCGTGCAAATGCCGCCCCACCCCGTGGCCGACGAACTCGCGCACCACCGTGCAACCGTTCCTGACCACGTGCGACTCGATGGCGCTGCAAACGTCGTGCAGCCGCTTGCCCTCGCGCACAAAGGGAATGCATAATTCCAGGGCGTCCTCGGTCACTTGCAGGAGCCGGTGGATTTCCGCTGACACGATGCCGACCGGCACCGTCTTGGCGTTGTCGCCCACCCAGCCGTCCTTGATGACGCCGATGTCGAGCTTCACGATGTCGCCGTATTGCACCCGGCGTGGCCCGCCGATCCCGTGGACCACCTCCTCGTTGACCGAGATGCAGATGTTGCCGGGGAACTTCCGGTAACCGAGAAACGCGCTCTTGCAGCCCGCCGCCGCGATCAGCTCGGCGGCGTATCGGTCCACCTCACAGCGTCAGAACACCGGGATGGATGAAGTCCCCCACTTTTTGCAGGATCTCGCTCGCGATGTGACCGGCGATCCGCATTTTCTCAACCTCGCGCGGACTTTTGATTGGGATGCTGCTCATCGTGTCGCAGCCTCCCGAGTTTCCAAGGTGCCACCAGCCAACAAATCCATACCCGCAAACAAGGCTTCAATTTGGGCGAACACCTCCGCCGGGGCAAGTCCGCCGTTGATCCGCCGCAGCAACCCGCGTTGTTGATAGTAAATGATCAAAGGTTCCGTGTGCTCCTCATATTGAGCCATGCGTCGGATCAATGTTTCCGCGTCATCGTCGTGCCTGGTCTTCAACTCGCCGCCGCAACTCGGACAACCATCCGTTCGCTCCTTGACCTGCCAGCCAAGCTGAAACGTGTGTCCGCACCGGACGCAAACCAGACGCCGACTCACCCGTTGCCGGATCGTCTCCGCGTCCGCCTCCAGCCACAGGGCGGCCATCAGCGGGGCGTGACGTCGCGCGAGAATGTCGTCGAGCGCTTCCGCCTGTCCCACCGTGCGCGGAAAGCCGTCAAACACGAAAGCCGCCTCATTGGCTGACAGCCAGCTTTCCACGGAACTCAACGCCACACGGTCCGGCACCAAACGCCCATGATCGATGTATTCCGCCGCTTCGAGCCCGAGCGGAGTTTTCTCTTCCTTCTCGCGTCGAAGAATGTCCCCCACCGACGCCACCGGGATGCCCCAACGTTCCGTGATCAACCGGCCCTGGGTTCCCTTGCCCGATGCCGGGGGTCCGAGCAACACCATGCGATACGAGTTCAAACCGTGCGTCCTTCGATGGTGTCCGGCGAGTTGTCCGTCAGCGCGATCAACGGTTCAGCAGCAACGCCAAGCCGCCGATGAGCAGCAAGGCCACGCCCACGCACAGCCACACCATCGTAGTCTGCCGGGCGGGATTCCCCTCGCGCAGGGTGTTGTCGTACCGACCGCGAATCTTTCCCTTGCGGAGAAACCCGTCGTAATGGCGCTGGATCAAATGCGTTTCGATCTGGCGCATGGTGTCGAGCATGACACCCACAATGATCAGCAAACCCGTGCCGCCGAAGAACTGCGCCGTGATGTAAGGCACGTTCAATCCGCGCGAGAGCAACTGCGGCAAGATTGCCACGATGATCAGAAACATGGCTCCCGCGAAGGTCAGCCGCGACATGGTGAAATCCAGGTAGTCCGCCGTCGGTTTGCCCGGGCGTACCCCCGGGATGTACCCGCCGTTCTTTTTCAACTCGTCCGCGATCTGCGCCGGCTGGAACATCGTGGCGACCCAGAAATAGCTGAAGAAGAAAATCATCAGCGCGTAGAGCAGGTAATGCAGCCAGCCGTTGGCGAGGTTGGCGGCGATCTGCTGGGCCGTGGGCGAACCTTTGAAGAGCAGGTTGACGA
Source organism: uncultured bacterium (assembly GCA_963795895.1). Classification (GTDB taxonomy): domain Bacteria; phylum Verrucomicrobiota; class Verrucomicrobiia; order Chthoniobacterales; family SZAS-18; genus CAWCJJ01. Next base: position 108,279 of record CAWCJJ010000013.1, on the reverse strand, counting down.
TGGTCGAGGGGAAAATCAGCAGCGCCTGTCCGAAGATGATCGGCATGACACCTGCGTAGTTGACCTTCAACGGCAGGGACTGCGTTTGTCCGCCGTACATCTTCCGTCCGACCACGCGGCGCGCGTACTGGACGGTGATTTTACGCTGGGCTTGCGTGAGCGCGATGATCGCCGCAATCACGAGAACAAAGAACGCCAGCATCAACACGAGCACCGCCGGGTTCACCTGGCTGCTGTGACCGTCCAGCGGCACGAACGTGCGCCACGCTTGGATCAAGCCCGCTGGCAACTGCGCCACGATGCCGACCGTGATGATCAGCGAAATACCATTGCCAATGCCGCGCTCGGTGATCTGATCACCCAGCCACATCAACAACATGGTGCCGGCGGTCAGCGACATCACCGTGATAAACTCGAACATCGGCCCCGGATTGCTGACCAAATCCACGCCCATGTTGGAGATCGTACTGGCGATGTTGGGCAGGAACGGGTTGGAACCCGGGTTCTCGAACGAGCGCGCCAGCAGAAACCCCTGGAACAAACACAGGATCACCGTCGCGTAACGGGTGTACTGCATGATCTTCTGTCTTCCCCCGTCCTCGCGCTGCATCTTAGCAAGCTGCGGGATCACCGCGCCCAGCAACTGGAGCATGATCGACGCGCTGATGTACGGCATGATGCCCAGCGAGAAGATCGCGCAGTTTTCCAGCGCGCCGCCGCTGAAGATGTTGAACAACGCCGCCACCGACCCGCCCGCCTGCGTGTTGACCTGGGTGCGGAACCACTCGTGCAACACGGCCGCATTGACGCCCGGCGAGGTGATCTGGGCACCCGCGCGCACGACGATGACGATGATGAGGCTGAAGATGATCCGGGCGCGGAGCTCGGGAACCTTGAGCGAATTGGCAAAAGCGGAAAGCATGGCGTCTGTAGGGAGTCGGGAGGGTGAAAGTCGGAAGCGTGATAGCGGGTTTAGACGAAGCCGGGGGGAAAGTCAAAGACCGCGTAAGCGGGAGAATCTCCCGACGCGGTCTTCACGGTCCTGCGGATTGTCTGACGGCGGAATCGAGAGATCGACGGACTAGCTCTTCGCCGTGGCGACGGCTTTCGTCTTCTTCGCGCGGATGACGACCGAGCCACCGGCAGCTTCGATCTTGGCGCGCGCGGCATCGCTGATCGTATCCACCTCAACGGAAACCTTCCGGGTGATCTCACCCGTGCCGAGAACTTTCAACTCGTCGAACTTGCCCCGGATCAGCCCTTTTTCACGGAGCAGGATCTCGTTAATCGTGCCGCTCTCGCCCATGGCTTCCAGTTCGTTCAAGTTCACGATGGCAACCTTGGTCTTAAAGGCGGCGTTGTTGAAACCACGCTTCGGCAAACGACGGTACAAGGGCATCTGACCACCCTCGAAACCGAGGCGGATGCTTCCGCCCGAGCGCGCTTTCTGGCCTTTGTGGCCCTTGCCGCTGGTCTTGCCATGGCCGCTGCTCTCACCGCAACCAAGCCGCTTCACCCGGTGCGTGCTGCCCGGGCGGGGTTTCATGTCGTGAAGTCTCATAGATAGAAGGGGCGTTCCCGAGGGGAAAGGAAAATCAGATGGCGGCGGCTTCGATGGCTGGCTCAGCCGAAACACCGTTAAGCGCCTCCGACGTGCCGTTCACGGGCTGCTCCGAATTGCGACCGTACTTGAGCCCGCGCAACTTCATGACCTCGTCACGGCGACGCAGGTGGCTCAACGCTTCCAAAGTCGCCTTGACCACGTTCGCGTGGTTGCTCGAACCCAGCGATTTCGCGAGCACATCCTTGATGCCAGCCGCTTCAACCACGGCGCGGACACCGCCACCGGCGATCACACCCGTACCCGGGGAAGCCGGACGCAGCATGACCCGGCCACCGCCGAACTCACCGATGGTCTCGTGCGGGATCGTATTCTCGTGCAATGACACCTTGACCATCGCCTTGCGGGCGGAATCAGACGCTTTGCGGATTGCCTCGGAAACTTCGTTGGCCTTGCCAAACCCGCAGCCCACCTTGCCATCATGATCGCCGGCAACGATCAACGCGCTGAACGAAAAGCGGCGACCGCCTTTGACGACCTTGGCGCATCGGTTGATGAACACTACCTTCTCAGTCGTCTCGCCACGGGTGGCGGTACGGGTCTGGTCGGTGTTGCGTTCGCGGTCGTTCCGACGGCCTTGGTTGGATTGATGACCTGGAGGCATAAGAAAGTGGGGAGCGGGAAAGAAAAACTGAAGAAAAGAGAAACGTTAGAAATCTAAACCACCGGCGCGGGCCGCGTCAGCGAGAGCCTTGACCTTGCCGTGGTACTGCGCACCACCACGGTCGAACACGACCCGCTGGATTTGCTTCGCTTGCGCGCGTTCGGCCAGCAAGGCACCCACCTTCTCGGCGGTTTGCTTGTTGGCGCGGGTCGACTTGTCATCGCGAAAATCCTTCTCCGTGGTGTTCACAGCGGCCAAGGTGTGGCCGGCTTCATCCTCGATGATCTGCGCGTAAACATGGCGACCCGAGAAGAACACGCTCAAGCGGGGACGCTCGGTGGTGCCACTGATTTTCTTGCGAATCCGCAGATGGATGCGGTTGCGGATAATACGGCGATCGGCTTTGGGCATGACGAAAGAGAAGTTGGAAAATGAAGATGAATGACGAAGGAAAGCCAGAGCTTACTGGACGGTCTTGCCTTCCTTACGCTGGACGATCTCGCCCGCGTAACGCACACCCTTGCCCTTGTAAGGCTCGGGCGGATAGTACCCGCGAATGTCAGCCGCGACCTGGCCCACCAATTGTTTGTCGATGCCTTCGACCTTGACCTTGGTGTTGTCCGTCACCGTCACTTTGATTCCCGCGGGAATCGGGAAAAGGATGGGATGGGATTTGCCCAGGTTCAGGTTAAGGTTGGTCCCTTGAACCGCCGCCTTGAAGCCTACCCCTTGAATCTCCAAATCCTTCACGTAACCAGCGGTCACGCCGGTGATCATGTTTGCCAGCAAGCTGCGCGACAGACCGTGGAGGGCCTTGACGTTGCGATCCTCATTGTCACGGACCACGGAGACTTTGCCGTCGGCCACGCTCGCCTTGATCTGAACGGGCAACGTGAAGTTCAGCTTGCCCTTGGGACCTTCCACGTTGACGGCACCGCCGCTGCCGACGTTGACCTTCACCTGGCTGGGAATCTCGATAACCTTGTTGCCGATACGGGACATGACGTTCTGTGCCTCTGGGAAAAATGGATGTTGGAAGCGAATCAATAAACGAAGGCGAGCAGTTCGCCGCCGACGTTCTGGCGCTTCGCCTCGCGGTTGCTAAGCACGCCGCGCGGCGTGGAGAGAATGGCGATGCCTTGGCCCCCGCGCACCCGGGGAATTTCGGTCGCACCCACGTACCGACGCAAACCCGGACGGCTCACGCGTTTCAAACCGGTGAGGGCAGGCGTTTGCTCCATGTATTTGGAGGTAATGCGCAGGTACTGCTTGGGTCCGTCCGACTCGACGGCGTAATCGGTGATGTACCCTTCCTGCTTCAACACGCGCGCGACGTCGTTCTTGATGCGGGAGTAAGGCAACAACACTTGGGTCTTGCGCGCTTTGCTCGCGTTGCGTAGGCGGGTCAAAAAGTCCGCAATGGGATCGGTCAGGGCACTCATGGAAAATTAGCTAAGTCTAAAAGTGACGGCAAGGATTAGACCGGCTTCTTGCGGTCGCTGAAGGGCATGCCCAACTCGTGAAGCAAGCTCTTGGCTTCGGCGTTGGTACGGGCACTGGTGACGATGCTCACGTCAAACCCGATGTTGCGCTGGATTTTATCCAGTTCGATCTCGGGAAAAATGGACTGGTCGGTAACGCCGAGGGTGTAGTTGCCTTGGCCATCGAAAGCCCGGGTAGAAACACCGCGAAAATCGCGGATCCGGGGGAGGGACATCTTGATGAGTCGCTCCATGAACTCGTACATGCGCGCGCCACGCAGGGTCACCTTCGCGCCGATGGCCTGTTTCTCGCGCAGCTTGAAATTGGCGATGCTCTTCTTGGCGCGGGTCTCCGCCGGCTTCTGACCGGTAATAGTCGTGAGTTCCTTTTTGGCTTCCTCCAACGCCTGCTTGATGTCAGACGCGGAACCAACGCAGGCGTTGATCACGACTTTCTCCAAGCGGGGAACCTGATGGATATTCGTGTAGCCGTGCTCCTGCTTGAGGGCGGGTACGACACGTTCCTGGTATTCCTTGTAAAGTTCGACTTCCATAAAATTGGTTCGCGCCGATTTCCAGCCGGCTGCGGGGGTGGGGAATCTCCGCTGTTAACGCGTCGCGTCAAGCTTCTTTCTTGACCTTGCCCTCTTTCTTCTCGCGCTCGGGAGCTTTCTCAACCAGTTTGACGTTGGAGATATGGATGGGACCCTCGCGCTCGATGATGCCGCCTTGGGGACGATCCTGGCTCTTCTTGGCGTGCTTCTTGATGATGCGGACGCCTTCGACCAACACCTGGTCCTTCTTAACGAGGACTTGGAGGACCTTGCCGTTCTTGCCCCGGTGATTACCGGAGATGACGACAACGCTGTCGCCTTTCTTGACGTGGGTTTTTTTGCGGGACGCGCTGACCATGGCTAGGGAAAAGTTGAGGGCAAAAGGGGATCAGAGCACCTCGGGTGCGAGCGAGACAATCTTCATGAAGTTGCGTTCGCGAAGTTCGCGAGCCACCGGGCCGAAGATTCGGGTACCGCGTGGATTCAAATCCTTGTCGATCACCACGATGGCATTGTTGTCGAAACGGAGATAGCTACCATCCGCCCGCTTGACCGCCTGTTTGGTGCGAACGACCACGGCACGGACGACATCGCCCTTCTTCACCGTGCCCCCGGGGCTGGCTTCCTTGACGTTGGCGGTGATGATGTCGCCGATCCCCGCCGTCATGGTAGCCTTGCCGATCACGTTGATCATGGTGGCCATGCGGGCACCGGAATTGTCGGCCACATCGAGCCGGGTGCGAATCTGGAGCATAAAACGAAAAATCCTTCTAAACGGACCGACGGGTTGTCGGGACACGCCGCGCACCACCAAGGTGAGCCGAGCCGCCCGGAGTGGTTGGTACTTAGTGCTTGAGAACCTCAACGAGACGCCAGCATTTCAAACGGCTGAGCGGACGGGTTTCCATGATGCGCACGAGATCGCCGACCTGCGCCTTGTTCTCCTCGTCGTGGGCGTAGAACTTCTTGGAGTGCTTCACAATCTTCCGGAACTTGGGATGCGGCACCCGGCTGACGGTTTCAACGACTGCCGTCTTCTGCATCTTGTTGGACACGACGATGCCAACGCGGGTTTTACGGAGAGCGCGGGTCTTCTCGGTGGCGCTCGGTGCGACGGTGGGCGTGGCAACCGGCTGGCTGCCTTCTTGGGAATCACTCATGGAACTGGATGGTCTGCTTAACGGGGACGGATACGATGTCGGAAGGCTGGGGCTTCTCGCGAGGAGACGCCGGGGGGATGCTCTATCCCATTCTTCACCCGGAACCGCAAACCTTATCTTCTTTAACCCTGGACTTTGGCGGCTTTGATACGCCGCTCGGACAAGGTGGTTTCAATGCGGGCGACTTCCTTGCGGATGTCGGTCATGCGGCTGGGCTTCTCCATTTGGCCGCTTTGCTTCTGGAGACGCAGGTTGAAGCTCTCCTGACGCAGATTGCGCTTTTGGGAACCCAGCTCGTCGCTGCTCTGCTCGCGAATTTCTTTGATTTTCATAAAAGGAAAATATGCCGACGGGAATTAGCGAAGACGTTACGCGGCGGCGGGTACCAATGGCGCGGCGGCGGCCTCGTCACGCACAGGGGCCTGCGGGGCACCTTCGTCGGCTTTCGCCTTCGGGCTGCCGGCGGCGTGGTGCCGCGTGATGAACTTGGTGCGAATCGGAAGCTTGGTCGCCGCCAAACGGAGGGACTCGCGCGCGACCGACTCGGGCACACCGTCTAACTCGAACAGGATGTTGCCCGGACGCACGACGGCGACCCAGTACTCCGGCTGGCCTTTGCCCTTGCCCATCCGCGTTTCCGGCGGGCGGGAGGTCACGGACTTGTCCGGGAAAATCTTGATCCAGAGCTTGCCTTTGCGCTTCATATTGCGGGTCAGCGCAACGCGGGCGGCCTCGATCTGGGTGTTGGTGATCCAGGCGCGCTCCAACGTTTGGAGGGCGAACTCACCGAAAGCAATGCGCACGTTGCGTGTGGCCGTGCCCGCGCGGCTGCCGCGCTGGGTCTTGCGATATTTTACTCTCTTCGGCAGTAATGGCATAAAAAGGTCCTCTTGAAATCAAGCTCTGGCGAAATTCTGCTAGGCTGAGATGGCCGATGAGTCCATGGCCGCTGCTGCCGGAGCGGGAGTCGGTGTGGTCGCCGCCGCTCCGCCGCCGCTGTTGTAACTACGGTCACGGTCACCACCGCGGTCACCACCACCGCCGCGCCGACCATCCCGGTCGCCCCCACGGCCCCCACCGCCACGACGGTCACGCTGACCCTCGGACGCGGTGTTCTCCGGCTCTTTCTCACCGGGAACCGTTTCCCGCTTACAGATCCAGCATTTTACGCCGATCTTACCATACAAGGTGTTCGCCTCGTGAAAACCATAATCGATGTGGGCGCGCAACGTGTGCAGGGGCGTTTTGCCTTCGCGGGTTTGCTCGGCGCGGGAGATTTCGGCTCCGCCCAAGCGACCGGCGACGCGCAGCTTGATGCCGTCCGCTCCGAAATCCATCGTGCTCTGCACCGCCTTTTTCATGGCGCGGCGGAAGGAGATCCGGCGTTCCAACTGCAAGGCAACGTTCTCGGCGACCAACTGAGCTTCGAGTTCGGGCGTCTTGATCTCCTGAATGTCGATCTTGACCTGCTTGCCACCACTCATGCGCGTGATGTCCTCGGTCATCTTCTCGATCTCCGCGCCTTTGCGCCCAATCACAATGCCGGGACGCGCTGTGAATAGAGTCACCCGCAGGCTGTTCCAAGCGCGCTCAATCACAATCTTGGCGACGGCGGCGGACTGCAGCTTCCGCTTGAGGTAGGCGCGGATCTGAATGTCCTTGTGCAGGAAATCAGGGTACTCCTTCGGGTTGGCGTACCAGCGCGAACGCCAATCCCGCGTGAGAGCCAGGCGATAACTTGTTGGATTTACTTTCTGTCCCATAAGAGGAGTTCCGAAGGAGGTTGAAAATCTGAAATTATAACGGGTCGCGCGTAGGATGTACTGACTTAGGCCTTGGTCTCGTCCTCGTCGCTGCTGAGCTTCGGCGCGGAAGCGGTTTCACCCGGACCTTCGCTGGGCTGGGCGGTCCCTGCGGTGGAGGCGACCTCCGAACCGCTGACTCCGGTCACGTCAACGTCGGGGTGGGCGGGATCCTCCTGCGTGGCAACCGGCGTCTGGCTGGCGGATTGGGCGCGCGTTCCCGCTACGGCCGCGCCACGAGCGTTTTGCCCCGTCTTCTTTTTCTTGTTCTTAGTGGACGTGCGCGGCTCGGGGATAACGATATCGTCGGTGAGTACAATGCGGATGTGCGCCGTCCGCTTGCGGATCGGGCTCGCGCTGCCGCGGGCGCGCGACTTGATGCGCTTCATCGTCGGGCCTTCACCCACCGTCGCCTCCTTCACCACGAGCGTGTTCACCCGCAACGAATTGTTGTTCTCGGCGTTGGCGATGGCGCTCTTGAGCGTCTTGCCCACCATGAGAGCCGCCTTCTTCGTGCTGAAAGCAATCAGGTCCAGCGCGTCGGAGGCGGGCAGACCTTGGATTTCACGGGTTAATTCCCGTGCCTTGAACGCCGAGATGCGGGCGCCGCGATAAACTGAGAGGACTTCCATAATGTTCTAAAGGCTGTGGGTGAAACTCTGAATCTTTTCCGAAGGAACCAAAAGGACTGCCAGCAATATCCAACACTCGCAAACTTCGATCTTCACTGCGCGTCAACCTGCAGGTGGTCGCCGATCTTCGCCGTGCCGATGGTATCGGCCACGTCCTCGACCACCGCTCCGCTGATCCGGTCCCGCACATCGATCACCCGGGCTTTGGCCACCAACTTGTTGCCACGCGTGATTTGGAAGGGCATCCCGATCTTCACCCCGTTCTTGGAGCCAACGTTGGCGACGACGAGCGAAAGGTCTTCCTTTACACTGATCACCGTGCCGCTGTTGAGGTCGAGGGGTGTGGCGGAGGAGTTTGGATCGTTGACGGCGGGGTCACTGAGCAGTTGGTTTGCCGCGCGCATTTGCGCTTCGACATCCATGCGGACTTGCGGATTCGAGACGGGCGCGGCCTTCAGATACAGCATTACTGTTTCGCTGAAGGCCACCAACCGCTCGGATAGCTTGTCTTTTTGCTCGCGAACCAAACCGAGGTCGCGCACAGCCTTTAAGAGCCGTTGCTCAAGAGCCTCCTTGTTGTCCCCTACGGATTCGAGGCCCAAGGCCTCCATCCGAAGTTTCAACTCGCCGTATTGCCGCCGAAAGAGTTCACTTTCGGCGTTGGCGACGGCTAGGCTCTCGTTGAGCGTGCGCAGCGATTGTTTGCTTAGATTATTGCGACGGCGGAGCGCTTCGTTTTCAGCCTCGAAGGCGCGCAACCGGTCTTTGGTCTCCTTTAGTTCGTTGTAAGTGGTTTGCGGTTCATCGGTGGGTGTAGCCTCCGACGTGGTTTGTGCTTCCTGAGTTGTTGGCCCTGTTGTTTGACTCCAGAGGTTCGAGGCAAAAACGACGGTGAGGGTTGTGGTCAGCAGGCACCCCCGAGCGCGCATGGTAAGTAGTTAGGCGAGAAGGATCCTACTTGGTCACCTTGGCCGTGTGCGCGCCGTGTTTCTTGAACGTCCGCGTGGGCGAGAACTCACCCAGCTTATGCCCGACCATGTTCTCGGTCACGAAAACCGAATTGAAAATCTTGCCGTTGTGAACCATGAACGTGTGCCCGACGAAATCGGGGATGATCATCGAGCGACGCGACCAAGTCTTGATCGGCTTGCGTGAACCGCTGGCGTTCAGCTTATCAATCTTCTCCAGCAGGTGCTCTTCGACGAAGGGACCCTTCTTTAGTGATCTGCCCATAAATTAAAGGTGTGAAAAGTAGGAAACCAAGCGTGGGTTAGGACTTCTTCTTGGCGTTGCGACGCTCGACGATCCAGCGATCCGTGTTCTTGTGCTTGGCGCGCGTCTTGAACCCTTTGGCAAGCTGGCCCCACGGACTCATCGGGTGATGGCGACCACCACCGCCTTTGCTCTTGCCCTGGCCGCCACCCATCGGATGATCGACGGGGTTCATGACCATACCGCGGACGTGCGGGCGGCGACCCAGCCAGCGGGTGCGTCCCGCCTTGCCGCTCGAGACGTTCATGTGGTCGATGTTGCCGACCTGACCAATCGTGGCGTAGGCTTCCTCATTAATGCGCCGGATTTCACCGGAGGGCATTTTCACAAGAGCGTAGCCACCTTCACGATTGTTCAGCACGACCTGCTGGCCGGCGCTGCGCGCGATCTGGCCGCCGCGACCGGGGGTTAACTCCACGTTGTGGATGTTGGTTCCCAACGGGATGGCCTTCAAGGGAAGGGCGTTGCCGACCTCGGGAGCCGCCGTGGGACCGGAGACAACCTTGGTTCCGACCATCAGACCGCTCGGGGCGATGATGTAGGTCTTCACGCCGTCCGAGTATTGGAGCAGCGCGAGACGGGCCGAACGGATCGGATCGTACTCGATGGCCAGAACGTCGGCCACGATGCCGTGCTTGCGGCGCTTGAAATCGACCACCCGGTACTTCTGCTTGTGGCCGCCGCCGATGTGGCGCGAGGTCATACGACCGTTGTTGTTACGGCCACCCGACTTCTTGCGGACTTCGAGCAACGACTTCTCAGGCTTCGACTTCGTGATTTCGGCGAAATCAGGAAGCTGTTTGGTGCGGCTGACGGGTGTCAGCGGACGGAAAGTTTTGAGACCCATGGTAGGAAAAGGTTAGAGGCTTGGGAGCGAAATTAAGCGCGGGCTTAAGCGAAGTCGATCTTCTCGCCCGGGGCCAGGGTGACGATGGCCTTCTTCCAATGCGGACGGCGACCGTAGTCGGCTCGACGTTCACGCTTGGCTTTGCCGGCGTAGTTGGCCGTGTTCACGGAGACAACCTTCTTCTTCATCAGAGCCTCGACAGCAGCTTTGATCTGAATCTTGTTGGCGCGAGGACTCACCTCGAAGACGTACTTGTTGAACTTCTCGCTCAACAGGGTCGCCTTCTCGGTCAGGCGAACGGTTTTAATCAAATCAAAAGGCTCGTTCATAGGGCGGGCGTGACAACAGTGGAAGGTTTGCGGACCGGCGCGAGCGTGCGCTCGGCTACCTGCGACAGCGCGTCGCGAGTGATGAGGATTTTCGCGTAGCGCAACAAATCCTCGGTGTTGACCTGGTTGGCGGTGGCTAGTTGCACGTTCTGCACGTTGCGCCCCGCCTTGTAAGTCGCCTCGTCGAAGCGGTCGGCAACGATTAAGAGATTGCCGGTCAGCGTTTCAAACTGCTGCGCCACCAAAGCCACAAACGCCTTGGTCTTCATCTCGGTGACGGCGAACTCTTCTACAATGGAGACATCGCCTCCGATGATACGACTGCTGAGCGCCTTGCGAAACGCGAGACGCTTCACCGCCTTGGGCGTCTTCTTAGAATAATCCCGGGGGTGCGGACCAAAGACCACGCCGCCGCCCACACGAATGGGCGAACTCATGTAACCGGCGCGGGCGCGGCCCGTGCCCTTCTGGCGGTAGGGCTTCTTGCCGCTGAGGTTGACCGTCGCCTTGGTCTTGGTGCTGGCGGTGCCACTGCGTCGGTTGGCGCGCATGGCGACAACGGCTTCGTGGACGGCCTGCGTGCCCTTACCTTTGGTGATGATGTCGATCTTCGCCTCGATGGCGGCTTCGGGCGTGAATAAGGTTGCGCTCATGGAAAATGGAAAGCTGAAAGGTTTGACGTTCGCGCCGGACATAGCCGCGAAGGGCAAGCGGAGTGACCGCCTTATTTCTTGTTCTTCTTGGCGGGGTTCTGCGGTTTGCCGTCCGTCTTCACCACGACCACACCCATGGCGTCGCGCGCTTCCTGGGACTTCTTGACCGCCGGACGAATTTCGACGTAGCAGCCCTTGGCACCGGGGATCGCGCCGCTGATGAGCAAGACGTTTTCATTCTCGCGCACCTGTTGGACCACCAAGTTCTGGGTCGTGCAATTCTTGTCGCCCATGTGACCCGGCATACCCTGGTTCTTCCAAATGCGGCCCGGGGTGGAGCGGCAACCGATAGAACCATTCCGACGATGGGTCTTGGAACCGTGGGCCGCGCCTTGGCCGTCGAAGTTGTGCTTTCGCATGACGCCCATGAAGCCCTTGCCCTTGGAGCGTCCACTCACGTCCACGTACTGGCCGACGGCGAACTGGTTCACGCCGACGTTGATATCATTTTCGAGCGAGACACCCACCTTGGGACGGAACTCTGCAATGGTCTTCTTCGCTTCGGAACCGGCTTTCTTGAAGTGGCCGAGTTCGCCTTTGCTCACGCGCTGTTCCTTCTGGGAGTGGTAACCGAGTTGCACGGCTTCGTACCCATCCTTCTCGATCGTTTTGCGCTGAAGCAAGGTGTTACCCTCGGCGGCGACCACCGTCACCGTCGTTAGGCGTCCACCCGCGTCATAAACCCGGGTCATGCCGACTTTGCGGCCAATAATTCCAATGCTCATAGGTCAGGGAAAATTACAGAAAGGATGCGGTTGAAGCGGAAGACTTCAGATTTTGATCGTGATGTCCACACCGGCAGGCAGGTTGAGCTTTTTCAACTCGTCCACCGTCTTAGCCGTCGGCTCAATGATGTCCAACAACCGTTTGTGGGTCCGAATCTCAAACTGCTCCATGGACTTCTTATCCACATGGGGAGAGCGGTTGACGGTAAACTTTTCGATTTGCGTGGGCAGCGGGATCGGGCCGGCCACCTTTGCGCCGGTGCGCTTGGCAGTTTCCACGATTTCCACACTGGACTGATCAAGCATCCGATGGTCAAAACCTTTGAGGCGGATGCGAATGCGTTGGCCGGTTGCCATAAATTTGAAACGAAGGGTAAGCTAAACTGCGGGAGTGAGGATCAGGAGCGTAAGCGAGCGTACCCGTTTATTTTTCTTTCTGATCGAGGACGGCGGCCAAAACGTTGGCGGGGACCTGCTCGAAGTGGCTGGGCTCCATCGTGTAGGAGGCGCGGCCTTTGGAGAGCGAGCGGATCGCCGTGGCGTAACCAAACATTTCGGCGAGGGGTACATCAGCCGCGACCGCGACGTTGACGCTCTTCATTTCCGTGCCGTTGAGACGGGCGCGGCGGCGGCTCAAATCGCCCATGATGTCGCCCTGATAATCTTCCGGCGTCTCGACTTCGACCTTCATGATCGGTTCGAGCAGGATTGCCTTGGCCTTCTTGAAACCGTCCTTCACCGCGAAGATCGCGGCGAGCTTGAACGCCATTTCGTTGGAATCAACGTCGTGATAGGAACCGTCGATGATATCGACGTTCACATCGACCACCGGATAGCCGCCGACGATGCCATTGAGCACCGCTTCCTCAATGCCCTTCTTGCAGGCGGGAATATATTCCTTCGGGATCGTGCCACCGATGACCTTGTTCTCGATGGTGACACCCTTGCCCCGCTCGTTGGGCGTGACGTTGACGATGACGTGTCCATATTGACCGCGGCCACCGGACTGTTTGATCAGCTTGCCCTCACCGGAAGCGGTGGCGGTGATCGTCTCGCGGTAAGCGATCTGCGGTTTGCCGGAGTTGGCTTCCACCTTGAACTCCCGCTTCATGCGGTCGCTAATAATTTCAAGGTGAAGCTCGCCCATGCCGGCGATGATCGTCTGGCCCGTTTCCTCGTTGGTGAACACCCGGAAAGTTGGGTCCTCCTCAGCCAAACGCTGGAGGGCGTTGCCCATTTTCTCCTGATCGACCTTCGTCTTGGGCTCGATCGCCATGGAGATCACGGGATCAGGGAAGCTCGGCGGTTCGAGGAGAATCTGATGATCCTCGTCGCACAGCGTGTCGCCCGTCGTGATGTTCTTGATGCCGACGATGGCGGCGATGTCACCCGAGTAACAGGTGTCGATGTCCTCGCGTTTGTCCGCTTGAATTTGGATAATGCGGCTGATGCGCTCGCGCTTGTTGGTACGCGGATTGTAAACCGTGTCACCCTTGGTGAGCTTGCCCGAGTACACCCGGAAAAACACCAGCTTGCCGACGAAAGGATCGCTCCAAAGCTTGAACGCGAGCGAACAAAAATCGCCGTTGTCGTCCGACATGGCGGTCTTCTTGATCTCGATGTTGTCGGGGTCCAAACCCTCGGCGGGCGGGATGTCCATCGGACCCGGCAGATAATCAATCACCGCGTCCAGCAGATATTGGACACCTTTGTTCTTGAAGGCGGAACCGCCCGCCACCGGAACGAACTTATTGAGGATGGTCTGGCGGCGAATACCCGCCTTCAGTTCTTCCTTGGAGATGGGCTTTTCTTCGAGGAAGAGCATGCCCAGTTCGTCGTCCAAGTTGGCAATTTCGGCCAACAGATCGTTGTAAGCCGCTTCCGCCGACGCTTTCAACTCCGCCGGGATCTCCTCAATGTTGTACGTGGACCCCATCGTGTTGTCATCGACGTAGATGACCGCCTTCTGGTTCAGCACGTCGATCTGACCAATGAGATGGTCTTCCTTGCCGATGGGAATCAGGATGGGCCAGGCGTTGGCACCCAGCTTCTTGCGCATCTCCTCAATGCAATTTTCAAAGTTCGCGCCGACCCGATCCATCTTGTTGACGAAACCGATGCGCGGCACCTTGTACTTGTTCGCCTGGCGCCAAACGGTTTCGGACTGGGGCTGCACTGCCGCGACCGCGTCGAACACGGCAATGGCACCGTCCAACACACGCAGGGAACGCTCGACTTCGGCCGTGAAATCCACGTGGCCGGGGGTGTCGATGATGTTGACCCGCATCTTCTGGCCTTCGTAAGCCTTGTAAATACCCGGCTCCTTGAGTTGCATCCACGCGCAGGTCGTGGCCGCCGAGGTGATCGTGATGCCGCGTTCGCGCTCCTGCTCCATCCAATCGGTGACGGTGGTGCCTTCGTGAACCTCGCCGATGCGATGAATCGCACCGGTGTAGAAAAGGATGCGCTCGGTGAGCGTGGTCTTGCCGGCGTCGATGTGCGCGGCGATCCCGATGTTGCGCGTGCGCTCCATCGGGATACGCGCGGTTCGGGGAATTGGGATTTTTCGGAGCAGCGGATTTCGCTGCCTCTAGCGTGGCGGCCATAGAGTGGGGATGAAAAAGGTGGTCTGAGAAAAAACGAGGGAGGCGAGCGCCGGGGTTCGCCCACGCTCGCGGACTTTGCTAGTTAATAGCGGAAATGGGCAAACGCGCGGTTGGCCTGGGCCATGCGGTGTGTGTCGTCGCGTTTTTTGATCGCGTTACCCTGGCCGGAGGCGGCGTCCTTGAGTTCGTTGGCCAGCGCGTCGGTCAGGCCGATGCCGCGCCGGGAACTGGCGTAGCCGACGATCCAGCGCATCGCGAGGGAAAGCTGGCGCTCGGGCGAGACCTCGATGGGCACCTGGTAAGTCGCTCCACCGACGCGGCGACTCTTGACTTCGAGGCGCGGCTTGACGTTGTCGATAGCCTTGTTGAGGATTTCGAGCGGATCGACCGCGTCGGAATTCTCGCGGCTCTTTTCGATGGCACCGTACACGATGCGCTCGGCCAGGGACTTCTTGCCCGACTGCATAATGGTGTTGATCAACTGCGCCACGACGGGGCTGGCGTAGTGTGAGTCAAGGCGTTCGGCTTTCTTGTGAACTCGGCGGCGGCGGGACATGGCGGAAAAGGATAAGGGATGAAGCTGTCGGGTTGAGAGGTGAGAACGGGGCTATTTCTTTTTGCCACCGCCACCCTTGCCGCCTTTGCCGGTCTCAACGACCGCGCCGGGCTTCGGACGTTTCGCGCCGTATTTCGAGCGGCCGCGACGCCGTTTGTCCACGCCCTGGCTGTCGAGGGTGCCGCGGACGATGTGATAGCGCACACCGGGCAAATCCTTGACCTTGCCGCCGCGCACGAGCACGATGGAATGCTCCTGGAGATTGTGACCTTCGCCGGGGATGTAGGCGATGACCTCGTGACCATTGGTGAGCCGGACCTTGGCCACCTTGCGCAGAGCCGAGTTCGGCTTCTTTGGGGTGCGGGTCATCACCTGGACGCAGACACCACGACGCTGGGGGCAATTGGCAAGGGCGGGTGATTTGGATTTCACCGTCACCTTCTTGCGTCCTTTACGGACGAGCTGGTTGATCGTGGGCATGGTCTTAAATGGAAAAAGAGATCATCGTCTGAGGGGAGTCGGTCGTAACGGTCCAGGGAATCAGTCGCTGGACGGCATCGACAAAAAGTCCCACTGGTCTGCCAGTGGGAACTAGGTGGACTGCACCACTCAGGGAGCGAGCAAACTAGGGGACTTTTGAAAGACGGCAAGCTGAAATTTCGCCTTTCTCAAGAAAAGCGGGCCGATCAGGGGAAAAGGTCTCCGATTTCGACGCTGAGTCCCGTGACCGGGTCCCGCACCTCACCCTGTTGGAAGATGCGCGCGCGGTCCTCACCCGGCCGGTACACGGCGATGATTCCAAACGCCGGTTGCACCAGCCACACGCTCGCGATGCCGTGCGCGAAGTACTGGTCGCATTTTTCCGTCAAATCCAGGTACCCTTGGGTAGGTGAATAAATCTCCACCACGAACAAGGGGATATCCTGGCAGCGCGCCGGTTCCAACGCGTACTTCAACTTTCGCATGGGCAGAACCGAAAAATCCGGCACCAAGGTTGAGCCGTCGGTAAATTCGAGCGTCAGTTCGCTGGCAATTAAGAACCGGTCCCCCGCCTGCGCCGAGAACCGCGCGCCGATCCGCATTTGAATGACCGCGTGGGTGATGTTGGGCATGGGCTTGCGGCTCTGCTCGCAATCGTCGGAGGCGGCGCGCTCGCTTTGGGTCGTGAGTTCGTCGGTTTGCATAATGATCCTCCCGGAGGGTTGCGCGGACACCCTCCCGGTCTCAAACTTACGATCTTTTCACTAGTCGCCAAGACAATCCCGCCTGTTTGACTCGTCCCCATGGACGTGCCGCGTACTTGGCGTTTTACCCCGCCGTCAGACGATGTGTTCGGGGGCAAGCCGGCAGGGGTGGGCGGTGTCCCCGCGCTCGAATTGGATCGTGGCGTGCGCGATGCCAAATCTTTCCCGTAGTTCCTCGCACGCGTGAGCAAGGAGACCGTCGTCAACCTCCGCGTCGGGCTTGATCAGGTGGACGGTCAGCGCGGTCCGCGTGGTGCTCAGGCCCCAGATGTGCAGGTCGTGCGCTGCGACCACGCCGGGCAGTTTCTCCAGGTAGCTTCGCACCGCCGCCGCGTCGATGCCCGTGGGCACCGCGTCCAAGGCGAGGTTGGTGGAATCGCGCAGCAGCCCCCAGGTTCCCCAAACGATCACCGCGTTGATGACGAGGCTCGTCACCGGGTCCAGCCAGTGCCAGCCGGTGGCAAGGATCACGACGCCCGCCACCATCACGCCCGCGCTCACCGCCGCGTCGGCCGCCATGTGCATAAATGCTCCCCTGACGTTCAGGTCCCCCTTGCGCCCGCCCATGAAAAGCAACGCCGTGGCCGTGTTGACGACGATCCCCGCGGCGGCCACCCACGCGACGGTGCCGCCGGCGACGGGTTGGTGATCGCCGAAGCGGCGGATGGCTTCCCAGGTGATGCCGCCGATGGCCACGAGCAGGAAAATGGCGTTGGCGAGGGCGGCGAGGATGGAGGAGCGCCCCAGGCCGTACGTGCGGCGCGGCGTGGGGAGGGTTTTGACGAGGTGGCTGGCCCACCAGGCAAGGAGCAGGCCAAGCACGTCTCCCAGATTGTGGCCGGCGTCGGCGAGCAACGCGAGCGAGTGCGCGAAGAAGCCGAAGAAAACCTGGACGACGACGTAGCCGAGGTTCAGCGCGGTGCCGATGGCAAAGGCCGCGCCGAAATCCTTCGGCGCATGGCTGTGGCCCGATCCGCCGTGGTGATGATGGTCGGGGCCGTCCTCTTTCGTCGAGTGATCGTTATGCGCGTGATGATTGGCGTGGGCGTGATCGTGGTGCTCGTCGTGTGCCATAAAAATCAGCTTGGTTTCGGTGGCATCGTAATCTGGCGAGCACGGGTTGACCATGTCGGTTTAATCGACGTGGCGGGATCGAATCGAATCCTCGCATGTCACGGGAATGTCACAATGCCCCGGTTGCGCGCGGGGGGCGGCAAAATTATACCTGGCCGCCAAAACCAACACCTCGACCCATGACTTCCAAACTCCTTTCAACCCCGCCGCTCGAAGGTCAACCCACCGCGCGCAACCATCCGATTCCCCGGCGTATCCCCGGCCTTCGGTTGATTGCGGGTGCCTCACTCTTGGCGGGGGCGGCTTCCACGCCCGCCCACGCGCAAACTTTTTCCGGCTTTTTTTCTGGCAACGTGGTTGTCAGTCGCCTTTCCTACCAGGACACGGGGGAGGCCGCCCAGCTCCAGCCGGGTTCGCCGCTGCCCAATTCCAACGGCAACACCGCCGTCAGCGACGGGACCTTTCCCAACGTTTACAACAATCTGACTCCGGACGCGAACTTCGGCGTGCTGGCCCCGGTGTTCCTCGACCAGATCACCCCCGCCGGAGTCCCGGTGAGCACGCTCGCGGTGCCCGCCAGCCTCAGTGCCGGCAGCTTCTCCTCCAAGTCCGAGTCCGGCCTGAGCCTCTCCCAGGACGGAACCCAACTGAGCTTCACCGGCTACAACGCGCCGGTGGGCGCGCTTGACCGCTCCAATGCCAGCACCCCGGGGATTAGCATCTCGGGTAGCACGGACATCGCCGCCGCCACTTTCCGTCAGGTGGTTCAAGTGACCGCCTCCGGCGGCTTCCAAACCACCACGACGAACGCTTACGCGGGCGACAATCCGCGCGGGGCGATTCTCGGCAACAACAACCTGCTTTACTCCGTCGGCAACACCGGCGGCACGGACCCCGCGACCACCGGGGCGCAGATCATCACGCCGGGCGTGAACGCAACCGCGAACAGCCCGGGAACCACCTCGGCGGGCTCCTACAACATCACCCAGAACGGCTACGCCGCCGACAAACCCGCCAAGGACAACAACTTTCGTGGCGTCACCATCGCCGCCAACAACACGCTCCTCGTTGCCAAGGGCAGCGGCGGCAACGGCATCAACACGGTCTATCAGGTCGGCGCCACGGGCACCTTGCCCACCGGCACCGGCAATACGATCTCGATCCTGCCGGGTTTTCCGACCGCCTTGGCCAAGAACGCCGGGGCGCTTCATCCCTTCGGTCTGTTCTCCGCCTCGCCCTCCGTTCTTTACGTGGCGGACGAGGGCAATCAAGTCGCCGGAGACCTGACCAACCCGGACACGTCGAACCCCAACGCCGGGTTGCAGAAATGGATCAACAGTAACGCCAACGGTACCGGCACGTGGTCGCTGGCTTACACCATGCGCCTGGGACTTGGTCTCGGCGTCGCCTACACGGTGGCCGGGGACGCGAACAATCCCGCCACGGACGGCTTGCGCAACCTTGCCGGCCACGTCAATCCGGATGGCACCGTCTCGCTGTTTGCCATTACTTCCACCGTGAGTTCGGCCACCGAGCCGGGAGCGGACCCGGATCGTCTGGTCGCCATCACCGACGGTTTGGCTTTCACGACCGCCACGCAGGCGGCGGGCGAATCGTTTGGCACGGTGGAAACCGCCCAGTATGGCGATGTGCTGCGCGGCGTGGCTTTCGCCCCCTCCACTGTGCCGGAACCGGGCACGTACGCTTTGTTGCTGGGCGGTTTGGGCTTGGGAGCGATCGCGGCGCGCGCGCGGCGACAGGCGTCAGCGAGTTGAGTGGTTCCTGCAACCGGCACCCAGTCCGGTCACCGAAGCGGCCGTTGGTCCCGTGATCATCCGCCGGGACCGGACGGGGAATTCGTGGTTGGTTGTCGCATGTTTGAACTCCTCTCCACCGACGCACCCCATTCCAAAGCCCGGCGCGGGCGGCTGACCACGGCCCACGGGGTCATTGAGACGCCCATTTTCATGCCGGTCGGCACGCAGGGGAGTGTCAAAACGGTGAGTCCGCGCGAACTCCGCGAACTCCAGACCCAGATCATCCTCGGCAACACGTACCATCTGTTCGTGCGTCCGGGCCTGGACGTGATGCGGCATTTCGGGGGGTTGCACCGGTTCGCGAGTTGGGAGCGGCCCATCCTGACGGACAGCGGCGGCTACCAGGTGTTCTCGCTGGCGAAAATCCGCAAGATCACCGACGAAGGGGTCCATTTCCAGAACCACATCGACGGCACGCCGACGTTCATCGGGCCGGAGACGGCCATGGAGATCCAGTCGGTGCTTGGCAGCGACATCAACATGGCGTTCGACGAATGCCCGCCGTACCCCTGCGAGCATGATTACGCGGACAAATCGCTCGACCTGACCCTGCGCTGGGCTCGGCGCTGCCGCGACTGGGCGGCGGCGCATCCGTTGAGCGAGACGACCGGATTGCCGCAACTGCGCTTCGGGATCGTGCAAGGGGCGACGTTCGCCGATTTGCGCGAGAAAAGCGCCCGCGCGTTGGTGGCGATGGACTGGGACGGGTACGCGGTCGGCGGCGTGTCGGTGGGCGAGCCGGAGAACGAGATGATGCTGGCCATCGAGCGCAGCGAGCCATTCCTGCCGGCGGACCGGCCCCGGTACGCGATGGGCCTGGGCACGCCGCCGCAGATGGTGGAAATGGTGGCGCGCGGGGTGGACATGTTTGATTGCGTCCTGCCGACCCGCATCGCGCGCAACGGCACCGCGTTCACGGCGGCGGGCACGTTGAATCTACGGAACAGCCACCACGCGAAAGAGCGGGGACCGATCGAGGAGGGTTGCGAGTGCCCGGCCTGCCGGGACTTCAGCCGGGGGTACCTGCGGCATTTGCTCAAGGCGGAGGAGGTGCTCGGGATGCGGTTGGTCTCGCTGCACAACCTGCATTGTTACCTGGGCCTGATGGCGCGGGTGCGGACGGCGATTGAAGAGGGGAGGTTCGGAGAATTCCGGGCGCGGTTTGTGGGAGGGTACAAGGCGCGGGTGGAGAAGGAAGAGGTTTAAATGGGACGGAGTGACGGTGTCCAATCTCAATCAAGCTCCAATGCATACGCGATTGCCAATTTGATTTGCGCCATCACATCAGCGGACAGCACACCCAACCGTTGTTCGAGCCGCGCGTGCGCCAGCGAACTGAGTCCTTGCACGTTGGGCGTGGAAGTTTCGCGCAGAAAACGCATTTGCGGCAGCGTAACCTTTTACGCGCTGCCGCGCGGTTGTGTTGTTAACGGCACGTAAAGGACCAAGGCGCGGGGAGCCCGCAGGTCAAGACGCGAGACGATCACCACCGGACGAGTCTTCGCCGCCAGGCCCAGGTCGGCCAGCCACACCTCACCGGGACGCGGGTGCATGGTCAAGCAGGTCGAGAACTTCCTGCTCGGCGGCGCGCGAGCGACCCGAGTCTAGGGCGTCTTCGTCGGCGCGGGCAATGATCTCAGCCACCAAAAAGCGCACCTGAGAGGAGGTACGCTGGTTCCATTTGTATAATTTGGTGTTAAGTTCCTCCACAAGTGTGTCCACTGTTTGAGTTTGGCTGTGACGCCTCGCCTCGTCAAGCGGTCGACGGGCGAAAGCTTTCTTATAAACGTCAAGGCAAAGACTCCAGCCGGCTCTGGTTCTGCGGCGGGTCCGGCGGCTCGGCGGGCGCGTACTGCCAGACCCAATCGCCTTGGTCCTTGCTGGGGCTGGGAAAAGGCTGTTCTTGCCCGGCCGGCGATCCGCAGGACGCGCGCCGCCACTTCCGATCCGGGGGCCAATCGATGGTGCCGCCGTCGTCCTTGCCGTTCCAACCGATTGAATAAAGCTGGTACCGGCCGTCCGCGGTGAGCCGGTAGCGCATGGGCGCGCCATCGATCACGTCGTTGGGCACCCGCTCGAGGTGGCCGGGCACCAGCGCTGTCAGCAGGGCGGGATAGGAGCGGTGGTCGAGGTAGTATTTTTCCAACGCGCAGGCGATAACCGCCTGATCCACGGTGCTTTGGATTTGGGCAAATTTTTCGGCCATGTTGGAAAAGATCGGCAACGCGGATTTTGCGAGCAATCTGCCCGGTGCCAGCGGCATGTTCCGCAGCTTGTGCTTGGCTTCCTTATCCTTGGCGGACGCCATCCGGTGGCTGGCCGGGTCCACGCTGTCGATCCAGGTGTCCTGGAAATAGAGGCAGGCAAACGCAGCGTTCTGCTCGTACCAGCCGCGCGGCCAATACGGCAAACCTTGCCAGAGCCATCGCTCAACTGAGGACGGGGAAAAACCCACTTCTTCACTGGTCATGCTCGACCAACCTCTGGCTATCGACCTCGCCTGCGCCATATCCTGCAAGTCTTCCGGCCAGCGCGCCGCTATGCTGGCCCGTTCTCCCCGGATCCCCGCTCGATATTCCCGCAACACGTTGATGCCCAGCAGGCTGTCACGTAACGCGTCGAGATCGTCCGCCGACCATTGCCGGGCGGCCAACCCTTCCCAGACGGCTTGAACCAGTATGCGGACGCAGGTGATGTCCACCAAAGAAGCGATTACTGTCGGCTCATTCACAATCGACCCGCGCAGCCGAACCATTTGCGCGATGTCGCGCCTGGCCGCGAGGATCTGCCCGGCGCGGAGTTCCGCCACGGCGCGCAGACGCAGGGTTGCCGTGAGGAGTTGGAGCGTATTGTAATGCGGCAGGTTGATCCCATAAGCCGGTCGCAACGTCCAACTCACGGGAAAGCGTGTCAGCGGACGCTCGGCGGAAGCGCGCGCCAGTTCGTCCAGCAGCGGCGCGTAGCGGGTCAACGCCAGCAGCACGTCATCCACCGGGGTTTGGGGTTGAGCCGCGCGTGGGAATTCAGGATGCTGTTGGTACCACCGTTGGGCCACGCTCAAATCAAGCGAATGCCCGCTCCTCCAATCGCTGAAGACGGGACGCGACAGGTTGGATTTGTCCGTGCCAAAAGGCATGCCATCGCAAAGTTTGTAGGTGTCTCCCTTGGAAAACTCGGCGCTACGATTGAAGGTGAGCGCGCGGGTACGGGGATCAAATTTGTACTGGAACAACCGCGTGAACAGCGGAGCCATCGCCAAGTTCTGGTCGTCGGGCACCGGCGGAGGAACGAGTTCGCCAAAATTGAGGGATTCCCCGCGCGCTTTCAGTTCGCGCTTGACCCCCGCCCAGGCGCGCGCGCCGCGCCAATTTTCCTCCGCGTAAAAGACGATCACCAGCGTGGTCAACGCTCCAAGGGCAAAGAGAAGCTGATGAAGGATGTGTCGCCATTGGGGTCGCATGGTTGAGTTTGGTTGGGATTACGGCAGGCGCGAGAAGAAGAGATCCTCTGCGACGGTAGCATTATCCCCGCGCCGGGGACGAGCGTCTCCGACTTGGTGAATGGTTGTGATACCTCTTCACCTGAACCTCGAGCCGTTCCTTGTTCTTGCCCGCCTTTGTGACGCCACTACGTGGCTGAGGGACATTTAAAACGTACCATCCGTGGCCTCGCGGACTCGACCACGGCTATTCAAATGACGCCGCTACGCGGCTGGGAAAGGAAGATCCTATGAATTTTGGCGTGGGGCCGCGACGTTCCAACGACAATCCCCCAAATCCTCCCTCACATCACCATCCCGCCGTCCACCGTCAACACCTGTCCGGTGATGTAGCTCGCCTCGGCGCTCGCCAAGAACGCCACCGCCGCCGCGATGTCCTCCGACTGCCCGAAACGCCCCAGCGGAATCCGCTCGGTCACCCCCTTTTTCACCTCCTCCGAAAGCACGCCCGTCATGTCCGTCACGATAAACCCCGGCGCGACCGCGTTCACGGTGATGTTCCGGCTCGCCAGTTCGCGGGCCAGTGATTTCGTCAACCCGATGAGTCCCGCCTTGCTCGCGGCGTAGTTGGTCTGCCCGGCGTTCCCCACCAGTCCGCTGACGCTGCTGATGTTGATGATCCGGCCTTTGCGCGCGCGCAACATGGCGCGTTGAAACGCTTGGATCATGAAAAACGCCCCCTTGAGATTGGTGTCCAGCACGGTGTCCCAATCGTCCGCCGACATCCGCATGCTCAGGCCATCGCGGGTGACACCCGCGTTGTTGACGAGAATATCCACCGTCTCGAAATCCGCCTGGATGCGGCTCCCCAGCGCGAGCACTTCCTTGTGGTCGCCCATGTCCACGGCGTAGGCGCGGGCCTGGTCCGGGCTGGCGCCGGGTGTTTGGTTGATCTCATCGGCGGTGCGTTGCGCGTTGCTTTCCGTGCGGCTGACCACGGCGACGCGCGCCCCTTCCGAGGCGAGACGCGCCGCGATGGCGTGACCGATGCCGCGACCGGCTCCGGTGACGACGGCGACCTGGTTGGCGAAACGCGGGGATGTTGGCGGGTTCATAGATAGTAGGATAGTAGGGTCAGCCGGGTGGATTCTGTTCTGCGAACGCGGTCCTCAGACGTTTACCCAACACCGTTTGCGCGCGCTCGCCTGCACGGCGCTCAGCACGCGTTCGTTCGCCATACCATCGGCGAAGGTCGGCTGCACGCTGTGTCCGGCAACGCACCGCCTTCACGAAATCGGCGAACGTGTGCGTAAACGTGTGCTCGTACCCGATGATGTGCCCGGGCGGCCACCACGCTCCAACGAACGGATGCGCGCCGCCTTCGGTGACCAGGATATCGCGGAACCCCTGGGCGTCCGCCGGGTCTCCGGCGCTCCAGATACTTGAGCCGGTTCATGTCCTCGAAGTTGAACGCCAGCGAGCCTTTGCTGCCGTTGATCTCAAACGTGATGTGGTTCTTGCGTCCGCCCGCAAACCGCGTGGCTTCCAGATTCGCCAGCGCGCCGTTTTCAAACCGTCCGATCCAACTCACGGCGTCATCCACCGTCACCTCGCCCATCGCCGCGCCGCCGCCGGTGGTCTCCTTGGCGCTGAGTCCGCCGCCCGCGTCCTCCAGCAGGGGACGTTGCTTGATAAACGTCTCCATCGTCCCGCAAACCTCCCGGATCTCGCCCACCAAGTACCGTCCGAGGTCGATGATGTGGGCGTCGATGTCCCCGTGCGCGCCGCTGCCGGCCATGTCCGCCCGCAGCCGCCACACGAGCGGGAACGCCGGGTCCATGATCCAATCCTGAGCGTACCGGGCGCGGAAATGGTAGATGCGGTCGCCCAGATCCCCGCGTCAATCATGCGTTTCGCCAGCGCGATGGCCGGGATGCGCCGGTAGTTGTGGCAAACCATGTTGACCACGCCCGCCTTTTCGACGGCGGCGGTCATGCGTTCGCTCTCCTCCAAGTTTAGACCCAGCGGTTTTTCGCAAAGGATCGCCTTGCCCGCTTCGGCGGCGGCGATGGCGATTTCAGCATGCGTGTCGTTGGGCGTGGAAATGTCGATGATGTCGATGGCGGGATCGGCCACGACCTCGCGCCAATCGACGCAGGACCGCGACCAACCAAACTGCGCGGCGGCGGCGGCGGTCTTCTCCGCGTTGCGACCGCAGATGGTTTTCAACTCGATCTCGGCGGGCAGATCGAAGAAGCGTCCGACTTGCCGCCAGGAGTTGGAATGGGTCTTGCCCATGAAATTGTAACCGATCAAACCGACGGCAAGCTTCTTCTTCATGAGGGGAGGGGAACACCGACCGGCGACCGGAGGGAACGCGCGAGGTTTCAGCAAAGCGCAGAAGCGGAGCCGCGCCAATGGATTTCTACCGGTTGAAAGATTCTCCCGGCAAAATTGCGGCCCCGTGTCTTTGCAGTCGCCGGTGACGGGTGTTATGGGAACGCACAACCATCTCTTATCCCATGCCGCCCGAAACTCCTTATCAATCCAACCTGCGTCCCGAGGACTTCGCGCCGCGTCCCGGCTTCAAACTCAGCCTCGTCGGCGTGGCGGTGTATCTGGCCGGGATCGCGACCCATTTTTTCCTCTACGGGGGCCGGGAGCGCGTCGGGATGGGCGGCGCCACGGCGGGAATGGTGGCGGGCGGGTACGTGGGCATCTTTCTGGTCGCGACCCTGATTTCGTACCTGGTGTTCGCGATCAGCCGTTCGCGGCTGGCTGGCACCCTTCTGTTTTGCCTGAGCATCCCGGCCCTGGTATTCGCCGACATGAAGGTCAACACGCTCGCCGACGCGAAAATTCTGCCGCCTCCGCCGGCCACGCCCGCGCCCACCCCGACGCCCGCGCCGGTGGCCCCGGGCAACCCGACTTACAGTTCGTCCAAGCGCGAGCAGTACATCAGCCAGGCCAGCGACGCTTTTACCGCGGCGCGGCGCGCGAAAATCCAGGCGCTGACGGATGCCATCAACACCTTGCACACCGCCGGGATGATGTCGCCGAAGGGGCTGGTGTCCAAGGAAGCCATCGCCGAGCGTCGCAAGCTGGTCGAGAACGCGCGGCTGGCGAACGAGGATTACATCGCCTTCGTCACCACGCAGGAGGCGACTTACCGGGCGGAGTTGGAGAAGACACCCCTGGTGCCCAACGATGTGTACGTCACGGTGGGGCAATTCCTGGCCAAGAACTCGCACGTCGCCGAAACGCTGGCGGTCCGCGAGACGGAGAAAGAGTTGCTCAAGAGCACGGACGACACCCTGGCGATGCTGGACGGCTCATGGGGCCGGTGGCATTTGCGGGATGGCAAGGTGAGCTTCGAAAAACCGGGTGACGTGGATCGGTACGGCAAGCTGCTGACGCGTTTCAACGCGGCGGTCGCGGCGCAGACGGCCGCGCAAGCCAAGTTGACGGCGGCGCAAGGTCCCGATGCCGGCGCGGCGGCGAGCGCAGGCGGGGCGGCGAGTCCAACCCCGGAGGTGTCTCCCGCCGCGAGCGTTGCTCCTGCGACAAGCGCCGCTCCTGCGGCGAGTCCGGTGCCTTGACCGAAGACAATCCTGTTAGATTCGCTGGGGCAACCGTTCCGTGAGCGCGTATCTGGCCCACATCAGGTCTGTCTCCGCACCAAATACGCAACCTCCGCAAAGCCTCTTCTCCGCACCGAAGGTGCAGCCTCATCACAGCCTGGGGCAACGCCCCAGGTATGGGTTAGTATGGTGTCTAGCGCTGAAGGCGCGATTCAAAGGCCGCCGGTTGGACGGGCAGGATGGTCCTTGAAGACACGCCCGGATTGAAACGCGCCTTCAGCGCTGGACACGATACTTGCCTCTTCCTGGGCGTTGCCCCAGGCTGTTATAAGGCTGCACCTTCGGTGCGGAGAACCGGACCAGAATGCGGGCGGAATGCCCTCGTGACCGGCCTACGCCATCTCACACTCCAAAAATGTGCAAAAACGCCACTTCCACCGCCAACGCCTCCTGGATGTTCCGATCCAAATTTTCCCGTAACTCCTCTATGATCGTCAACCGCCGAATCACCGTCGCCGAGGGCAGCTTCGCGGCGAGTTCCGCGATCTCCTCCATCGCGTCGGGGTCGGGAATGGATTGAGCGCGCAGCACATCGCCCCACCAGCGCGCCAACACGGAGATCAGCCGCACGCGCTCGGCGGAATAACGCGCCTCCGTGAGCGACTTGTAATAACCCTCGCGCTCGGCGAGCCACGCGCCGTCCGTGGTCTGGGCGTAATGGTCCTCCTCCGATTTGAGCGCGCTCTCCTGCTCGGTTTGAATCCGTCCCTTCGCCGCGCCTAGCAGGCTAGAAAAATCGCGGGCCATCCGGTAGGCCGTCGGCAAAGTGCCGGCGCTGCCCGCGACTCGCTCCCGCGCGAAACGCCCGAGCAGATGGAGCAAAGCCTGTTCCTCTTCCGTTCGGACGACAGTCCCATCCGGTGAATCCTGAAGCGTCACCTTGATGCACCGCGACAGGATGGTTTCCATCATGCCCTCGGGCTGCGAACTGAGCAGCAAAAGCAGCGAGCCCGCCGGGGGTTCCTCCAGCGTCTTCAAGAAAGCGTTGGCCGCCTGCGGCTGGAGACGATCCGCCTCGCGCACGATCCCCACCTTGCGCGCACCGGCGATGGACGCCCGCAGACGCAACGCGCCCTCCAGTTCGCGCATTTGCTCGATCACGATGCGGCGGGACTTCGATTCCGGCTCAACCACGTAAACATCCTGGTTCGCCAGCGCCGCCGCCGGGTCCTTGGCGTGGACCACCATTGCCGCAAGACGCGCCGCGAGGTTAAATGTAGCGTCGCCCGCCCCCGTTATCAAGTAAGCGTGGCCCAGCCGTCCGCCCTGGTGGGCGCGCTGGAGGTAGTCAAACGCCTGGGTGGGTGCGAAAGCCATGGAAACGTTCGATTAGATGGGTCCAAATGCGCGACTCGATTTCCTCGGGTGGTTGCGAGGCGTCGATCAACACGAACCGCGCTGGATTAGCCGCCGCCAGTTGCAAATAACCCGCGCGCACTTCCTCGTAAAAGTCCGGCAACTCGAGTTCCATGCGGTCGGGCGGCAGGTTGGCCCACAGGGACCGGCTTTGCAAACGGGCCAACGCTTGTTCCGTGGGCAGGTCCAACAGGAACGTGACGTGCGGCAGGCAGTCGCCGGCGGCGAATTGGTTGATGGTGGTGACATCAGCCGCGCCAAGTTTGCGCGCGACCCCTTGGTACACGGTTGTCGAATCCAAGAAACGGTCGCACAACACGATCGATCCCTCCGCAAGAGCCGGTTCCAGCACTTGTCGCACGAGTTGCGCCCGGCTGGCGGCAAACAGCAGAAGTTCCGCTTCCGGGCAGATGGACCAACCGGGGGCGGTGCGCTTCAACAGGTGCCGGATTTCCTCACCCGCCGGTGTCCCGCCCGGCTCACGCAAGGTGAGCAAGGTTCGTTGGGCAGTGGCTGCATCTGATCCGAGTCTCCGGGCTAGGCGCTGGATTTGCGTCGTCTTGCCACAACCTTCCGACCCTTCAAACGTGATGAAAAGACCGGTTGCGGTGGTGTCCATGTGGCGAGCCTTGTCCCAATAGGACAAGGCCGCACGGATGACAAACTAAAAATCCAAACGCCAGGGATGAGAGGGCGGCGTTGCTTCAACGCGTTTGCTCATTCGACTCGACACGACGCTGACGTCCTTGCCGTTCAACGCTCGGCGGATTGGGGGGACGACGGTTGCCGCGGTTGTAAGACGCGGGAGTCCCGGGAGGCGGAGGCGGGCGTAGGCCGGGAGGCGCGGCATTAGGACGACTGTAACCACTGTTTCTGCTGCGATTGTAGCCATCGCGATCTCCACGGGAAGTGCGACGGCCATCCCGGTCATAGCCACCGTCACGGTAGCCGCGTTCATGGTAAACATCCGTGCGAACCACTGCCACGCCGCCTTCATAATAGGGTCCGGGTGGCGGTTCGTTGTAGTAGCCTCGCCCATAGTAACCGGGATAGGCAGCACCATCATGGACGACAAGGGCACCGGGTCCCTCGGCGACACAGCCGGTCAAAGTGGCGACACAAGCCATCAGGGGGAGAATCAGAGAATGTTTCATTCGTTACCCTTGGATCGTTTGCCGGGGGCATTTGGCCCTATAGGATCGACGGTTCTCCGCCCGCCGCGCAGCGGCTTTGGAGTGCGGCGACACGTCGCCGCTTTTGCACGGCTCCGCCGGGTCCAACCGCGACATGTCG
Organism: uncultured bacterium; assembly: GCA_963795895.1. Taxonomy (GTDB): domain Bacteria; phylum Verrucomicrobiota; class Verrucomicrobiia; order Chthoniobacterales; family SZAS-18; genus CAWCJJ01. Next base: position 79,513 of record CAWCJJ010000013.1, on the reverse strand, counting down.
CGTCCTGACACTTCCGACGCAGCCAGCTCGATATGGTCGGCTGCGCCGAAGGGATTGGACGCGACGTGTCGCTGGGATCAAAGCGGCGACGTGTCGCGGCGCACTCCAAAGCCGCTGCGCGGCGGGCGGAGAAGAACTGCTTCGCAGTGGGGGGAGAAGAATTCGTCGCCTCAAGGCTTTTTGTACTTCACACCGCAGCCGTAGGGTTTCTTGGCGGAGGTCGTCAGCGGTTTGCCAGCCATCGCCTCGTCCAAACCTGCCTGCACGTAGTTGATCGCTTTGGCGATGTCGGCGGGTTGCGCGGACGCGATACTGTCAATCGCTCCGGCGTAGAGCAATTTGCCCTCCGGGTCGATGATGTACATGCCCGGAGTGGCCGTGGCACCGTACAAATGTCCAACTTTGCCGTCCTCGTCGAGCAATAGTGCCGTCGGCTTTGCGTCCAACCTCCTTCAACCACGCGTTGCCTTGGGCGGCGTTAACGTATCCCTCGCTTCCTTGGGCCGACGAATCGATGCTCAACCAAACGACTCCCTTCTTCGTGTATTCGGCCTGCAACTTCTGCATGTTGCCACTGCTGTAATGCTTTTTCACGAACGGACACTCCGGGTTGGTCCACTCCAGCACGACGTATTTACCCTTGTGCTCGGCCAGGGTATGGGTCTTGCCGTTAGTATCGGTGAGTTGAAAATCCGGCGCCGCCGAGCCGATGGCGGGAGGCGCGGCCTGGATCGCCGTCGTGCTCGAAAACAACAACGCGGTTGTGGCGAATGCAAAGGCGGCAACGGGGGAAAGAAGGGAGCGTTTGATCATGGAAGGTTGGTTGGTTTAGATACGGTCTCTGACGTAATCCCGGCTGGTAGTGAAAAAATTACTCGACCGAAACGGACTTCTCCACAGCGGAGGCAATCTGCTTGCTCGTGGCGGCCGACTTCAGAGCGTCCAGCACAATCTCCTGAGTCAGCAACTCGGGCAGGATGATCGGCGCGCGCGCGCGGTCGGCGGGATAGAGGACGTAAAGCGGCACTCCCGCGCTGCCAAACTTCTTCAGCAAGGCCGTGATCTCCGGCTGGCCGTTGGTCCAGTCGGCTGTCAGCACGCTCGCGTTGGCTTCCTTGAACGCGCGCTGAATGGGATCGGTGTTGATCACCAACCGCTCGTTGGCTTTGCAATTCACGCACCAGGCGGCGGTGAAATCAACGAACACGGGCCGTCCGGGTTCCCGGAGAGCCGCTTCCAGACGCGCGGGAAAATTGTTGTCCGTCCCCACCTCCAGCCGGGCGGCGGAGATGCGTCCCACGCTGAACCAGCCGCCAACCAACAACAGCGCGAGCATGGCGGACAACGCTAAGCCGCGCGACCGGGGAGTGGCCGCAAGCGTGTTGAAGCTGCCATGGATCCAGCAAACCACCCCGAGGCAAAGCAGCAGTACCCCCGTCCAAACCACGGCGTCGGCTCCGCGCATGGACCCGAGGATCGAAAGCAGCCAGAGCAGGGTCGCGAGCATCAGAAAGCCCGTGGCCTGTTTCACCCGTTCCATCCACGCGCCGGGCCGGGGCAGGAATCGCAGCCATTGCGGGTAGGCCGTCAGTACTAAAAAGGGCAGGCTCATCCCCAGGGCGATCGCCGCGAACATGGCGAAGATCACGGGCGCGCTCTGCGCAAAGGCAAACCCCAAAGCCGTGCCGAAGAAGGGAGCCGTGCAGGCGCTGCCGAGGACCGTCGCCAGCATCCCCTGCGCCGAACGCACCGGTGTAACCTTCATCTCGCTGGCTGGCTTTGCCGAGCGCCCCAGCGACCGCGCCCGGCAGGATGAACTCAAAAACCCCCAGCAAGTTCAACGCGAAGACGAACACCGCCGCGCTCAAAGCCACGATGAACCATGGGTTCTGCAAGTGAAACGCGTACCCCACCTCGCGTCCCCCCGCCTTGAGGATAACCACGAGCGCGGCAAAGCCCAAAAACCACGCGAAAATACCGGCGGCGTAGGCCAAGCCCAGCTTGAAGACGCGTTCGGGCGCGTGGTCCGCCTGCTTGATGAACGAGAAGATTTTCAGCGAAATGACCGGCAGCACACACGGCATCACGTTGAGGATCAACCCCCCGATCAAACCGTAAAACAGGAAGTGCCAGAGAGAACCGGACGGGGCGTCCGCCAGCTTGGACTGCCCACCGGCCGTGCCGGTAGCGATCCCGGAATTCGGTGTCGCGGCGGAGGCCGATGTTGGTCCGCGAGGGGAGGCGGATTCCTGCGGATCAACCGCGTAACCGATCCGGTCACCGTCGGGCGAGGTCAGCACCAACACTCCGGCGATATGGTTCGCGCCGGCTGGGTTGGTGGTCACGGGCAGCTTAACGGTGGCAGTCACCCGACCATCCGCGGCGGTACTGACGGCGGTGGTCGCGGGATGCCCGACTTCAACGTCGTCCGGCGGCAGCGGGAAGAACTCGGCCCCGTACGTCCCGGCGGGAGGCGCGGTCACGATGAAATCCAGCGACAAGTTGCCGCCGTCCATTTTGCGTTCAACGGACAGCGGTCGGGCACCGACTCCGCCGCCCTTGGGAAGCAACGCGCGGGTTTCGGCGAACGCCGGCGCGTTGGCCACTGCCACGGCTTCGCCACTGGTGTCAACGGGCAAGTTCAGCGAGAGGTTGGCGTCCCCGGGCACGCAAAGGTCGGCGCAGACCAGCCAAGTGGCTTTGGCTTTGATCGAAACTTCACCCGGCGGAATTTGGACGGGCGGCGTGATCTCGGTCAGGAGCATGACCTGATCGCTGTAGCCGTAATTCACGATGTCACCCGGACTGTCGATGCGCGCGGGGACAGGCCACTGGATCGGGCCGGCCTTGAAGCCGTCGGGAAGCTGCCAGTCCAGCTTGGTGGGCAAGCCGGCGTCGCCGCTGTTTTGCCAATAAGTATGCCAGTGGGGAGCCATCCGCAGACGCAAGCCGACGGTGAAAGGCTTGCCGGGCGCGATCGCGGTGGCGTCGGAAAGCAGTTCCGCTTTGACCAGTTGAGTGCCCTTGTAGATCTGGGCTTCGCTCAGGGAAGTGGACAGTACCAGCGCCGCCACGCTTAGAATCAATGCCGCCCGGCGGAAAATTATCTTCGTGAAAGAAAGAGGGGTGCGCATGGTTCGGCTGTAGCGTTTGACCACCCGGGGAGGGCAAGAGTTCAAATTGAACCTGTCCGCGATAACTGGCGCACGGGTTTTTGGTGCTGACCAAATCGCCAACTCTTAACTCTTCAATGCGCTGAAGGCGCAGCCTCAGCACAGCCTGTCTTTCGCACCGAAGGCGCAGCCTCATAATAGCCTGGGGCAACGCCCAGGAATAACGTAGTATTATGTCCAGCGCTGAAGGCGCGATTCAATCCGGGCGGACTTTCCGCACCTGGGGCGTTGCCCAGGCTGTGATGAGGCTGCACCTTCGGTGCGGAGAGGGGACGACGATCCGGGCTATGCCGAGGCGGCACCTTCGGTGAGGAGAAGTGGCAAGCATGGAAAGACCTCACCGGCTCAACTCCAGCATCCGCAAAATCGGCTTCTCGGCCCGCGCGCGGATTTCCTCCGGCATCGTGATTTCCGGCGACAGGTTGAGCAGCGCGTCGTGCAGCTTTTCGAGCGTGTTCATCTTCATGAACCGGCAGTCCGCGCAGGCGCAATGATCCGTCGGGCCGGGGATGAATAGCTTGTCCGGCACCTCCTTGCGCAGCCGGTGCAGCATCCCGGCTTCGGTCACGATGATGAACGCGTTCGCCTCGTGGTTCGCGGCAGTAGCCGATCATCTTCTCCGTCGAGCACACCTCGTCCGCCAGCAGGCGCACGGCGAACGTGCATTCCGGGTGCGCGACCACCGGCGCGTCGGGGTACTGGTCGCGGATGCGCTCGATGCTCTGGCGGGTAAACTCGACGTGGACGTAACAATTCCCCTGCCACAGGTCCATCTTGCGGCCCGTTTTCTCCATCACCCAGCCGCCGAGGTTCTGGTCGGGCACGAAGAGGATGTTGCGGTCCGCCGGCGCGCTCTCGACGATCTTGATCGCGTTGCCGCTGGTGACGATCACGTCGCTGAGCGCCTTCACGCCCGCCGAGCAGTTGATGTAGGCGATGACGTAATAATTCTTCTCCGCGTTGCGCTCGCAGAAACGCCGCGAGTTTCTCCGGCGGGCAGGATTCCGAGAGCGAACAACCGGCGTCCAGGTCCGGCAGCAGCACGGTCTTCGTCGGGTTGACGATCTTGGCCGTTTCCGCCATGAAATGCACCCCGCAGAAAACGATCACGTCCGCGTCGGTCTTCTGCGCGTGGTAGCTCAGGCCGAGCGAATCGCCGACGTAATCGGCCACGTCCTGGATTTCGCCCGACCTGATAGTTGTGCGCGAGGATGACGGCGTTGCGCTCGCGCTTGAGCCGCAGGATGGCCTCGGCCAGGTCGGTGTGGCTTCCGGTCGCGGTGAATCCAGCGGTGTTGAGGGTGGTGGGATCGGCGAGGGCAACCATAGGGACGAGCAAGTTATCATCGGGGAGGCGCGGGTACAAGCCGGGCGGAGGCGGACCATTGCTTGACCGCCGCATCCCGGCGTTACTCGCTTTCCATGAAACTCGGCTTTATCGGCGCGGGTAAAATGGCGACGGCCATCGCGCGCGGGGCGGTCAGGCGGGCCTCTGCGCGCCCGGGCGAATTCATCGGCAGCGCGCGCACCGCCGCCAGTCGCGCGACCGGTTCACCGCCGAGACCGCGGGTGCGCGCGCACACGGCCGACAACTTCGCCGTCGCCACCGGCAGCGAGATGCCGTCTTTCTGTGCGTCAAACCCGCCGACGCTTGCGCGGTCGCGCGCGAGATCGCTCCCGCGTTCTCCGAAAGCGACGACCGCCGTCTGCTGGTGTCCGTGGCCGCCGGGGTGCGTCTGGAGGATCTGCAAGCCGCCGCCGGTCCCGCCGCCGCGATCGTGCGCGCCATGCCCAACACCCCCTGCCTCGTCGCAACGTGGTGCGAGCGCCTACGCCCGGGGCCTTCACGCCAGCGACGCGGACGCCGCCCTGGTCGAGCGGATTTTCTCCGCCCTGGGCGACGCCCACGCCGTGCCCGAAACCCTGATCGACGCCGTCAACGGCCTGAGCGGCAGCGGTCCGGCCTACGTTTATCTGGTGATCGAGGCGCTGGCCGACGGCGGCGTGCTCATGGGGCTGCCGCGCGCTCTGGCGGCCTCCCTCGCGGCGCAGACGGTGCTGGGCGCGGCGGAGATCGTGCGCCAGACCGGCATGCATCCCGGCGGAGTTGCGCGAGGCCGTCGCCAGCCCCGGCGGCACGACCATGGCGGCGCTCGAGAGCTTGGAACGCGCCGGGGTGCGCGCCGCGATGATGGGGGCCGTCCGCGCCGCCACCGAACGCGCCCGGCAAATGGGGCAGTCGGCACCCAGGTAGTACGCACGCGGGCGTCCGCTCGCTCCAGGTCAGCCCCGGGAGCGCGGGTCCCCGACCCGCAACAGGGCGGTAGCGCTTGAAAAGACTACACCGAATTCAAAAGCGGGCCGGAGACCCGCGCTCCCGGGGCTGATGCCCCGGAGCCAGACAGTAAAGCCCGCCGGCCTTACTGCGTCGCGTTGACGATCCGCACCTGGGCGCGACCGGGTTTCCCGGTGACGTACGAGCCATCCGGACTGGGCTTGAGCACGATAATCAGCCGTTTGCCGTCGCCGCCGGTTTGATCACTCGCGAAGGCGCGCACCTTGATCTTTCCCGTGGACTGTCCCGCCGGGATCGTCAGCGTTCCGCTCAAGGGTTGGAAATCCACGCCGCTCGCCGCGTCACCCCGCGTCCGGTAGAACACGTTCAGCGGCTTCGACAAATCCCCCGCGCGAATCACCTTGATCTTCAACGGCGCGCCCCCGGCGACAACGACCCCCTCGTTGGGCACCTGCAAACTGACGGTGACCGGCTCAACGATCTGGATGATGATTGGCGGCGCCACGTTGCTCAGCCCCGCCCCGTCCGTGACGATGGTGTTCAACACGTAGGTACCCGCCGCGCTCGGTGTCACCGAGAAACCAAAGGGCGGTTGCAGCGAGGTGGCCACCCTGGCGCGGTTGATGTAATATTCCACCCGCGCGACGACGCCGCCCGGGTTGGTCGGGCGCGCGTCCGTGCCGGTTTGCGCGTCGGGATCGGCGGCGTTCACCGGGATGTTCAGCGTGGTGCCCAGGGGGAACCGCGCGCCGTCCGCGAGGTTGATCATCACGGCGGTCGGCGGCAGGTTGGTCGCGTCGGTGGTCACGCGCACGCTCACCGGTTGCGACACTTGGGAGCGGCCCGTCACCGTGGTCACCACGGTGCTCAGGTTCACCAACTTGTCGACGGCGGGAACCGTCCACGCGGCGCGGAAAACCGTGCCGTTGGTGGCGGGACTTCCCACGGTGATCGCGCTCGGAATCCGCCCAGTCGCCAACGCCGGAACCGGGACGCCCGTGCCATCGCCGTTGAAGGAGGCGATCAGGACGTTGTCGGCGTAGAAACTCACCTGCGCCAGCAACCCGCCGTCGGCGCGCAGGGACTCGGCCGTGGCCGTCAGGGAAATCACGCTCCCGGCTTTGAGGGTGCGTCCGCCCAGGTCGGTGAGCAGCGTCGTGGCCGGAACGGGTTCAACCGCGTCGGGCGCGATCACGTTGAGGGTGCGCGTGACGGTGACCGTGGTCCCCGGTGTTGTCCACCGCGTCCAACTCCAGCGTGTACGTGCCCGCCGGGGGCGTGGTCGTTTGCGCGATGAAGGGTCCGGTGACCGGGAACTGGAGGAAGGGCTGGCCATTCAGGAAGAACTGCACGCGCGTTAGCGCCTGGCTGGGGTCAAGCACGCTGGCGGCCAGGGAAAGGGGCGCGCCCGCGACAAGTTTGATCCCGTCGGGCGGGCTGGTGATGGTCACGGCCACGCCCGTGGGCACCGGGGTCGGGACGGGGGTCGGCGTCGGTGTTGGAGTCGGCGGCGGTGGGGTCACGCCGGTGTCGGTGTTGGTAATGGTCAGGGTCGCCGTGTTGGGCGAACCCAGCACCACCCCGTTGGTCGGACGTCCCAGCGTCAATTGAACCGTCAAATCCGGGGTGATGACACCGTCGTCCAGGACGACCACCGAGATGACCTTTGGCGTGCTGTCGCCGTCCGGCCAGGTGAGGGTACCGGAAGCGGACTGATAATTCACTCCGCTCACCGCCGTCCCGTCCATGGTGGTGTAGTCAATGGTGACAACCCCCGTGTTGCCGCCCGTCCGTTGCACGCTGATGGTGGCGGTGCCGGCGTTCTCGTTGGCCTGGTAAGTCGGCGCGGTAAAACTCAGCGTGCCTTGCGCCGTCGGCAGGTCGTTGTTGAGGCGGGCCAGGCCTTCGTTGGGCGTTCCATCCAGCGAGGTGAACGCGCCGCCGACGATGATCCGGTTGTCGGCCTGCAAGGCGAGACTGGAGACCTGCTGGTCCGCCCCGGCGCCCGCGCTGAAGGTGGCGTCCACGCCGCCGTCGGGCAGCAGCCGAACCAAGCCGTTGAACGACTGGCCGTTGACGCTGTTGAACGCGCCGCCCGCCAGGATTTTCCCGTCCTTTTGCAGCGCCAGGGCGAACACCAGCGATGGGTCGCCGTTGGGATCGGTGGCAAAGCCGGCGCCGGTGTTGAAGTTGGTGTCCGCCGTGCCGTCCGCGTTCAAGCGGGCGACCCCGGAAAAGTTCTGCCCCGGCGATGAGGTAAAGGACCCTCCGAGCAGGATCTTGTCGTCGGGCTGCGTCAGGATGACGTTGATGCCCGGGAAGAGCGCCGGTACGAGGTTGGTGAAAGCGGGATCGAAGCTGCCATCGGGGTTGAGGCGAGCCAGTGAGCGGGTGGTCTTGCCGTTACCCGACACGTACTGGCCACCGGCGAGAATCTGGCCGTTCGATTGCAAAGCCAGCGCGCTGATGTTCGTGGCAGCGCCGGTGTCCGGGTTAAAGGTGGTGTCCAAGCCGCCGTCCGCGTTGAGGCGTTCGATGCCGTTCGGCGTGACGCCGGTCGGATCCTGAAAAGAGCCGGCGATCACGAGTTTCCCGTCCGGCTGCAAAACACTGGCGGTGATGAGGCCGCCCGTTGGCGCGGCGGCGGCGAAACCGAGGTCCACACCGCCGTCGGTGTTCAGGCGGGCGACGATATTCGGGGCGGTGCTGTTCGGTGTGTTCACGTCGCTGGCCGTGAAGAGAACCTTCCCGTCGGTTTGCAACGCCAGGGAAGTGACCGAAACCGTGGCCACGAAGCCGGCGTCGAAGGCCGCGTCCAGAGTGCCGTCGGCGTTGAGGCGAGCCAGGCGGTACGCCGTGGTGCCGTTGACGTTGGTAAACTCCCCGCCGATGACGATCCTTCCGTCCGGCTGGACCAAGGTGGCCACCACGTCGCCGGCTTGTTTGATGACCGGGCTAAAGGTCTGGTCCGGGACGCCCTGGTTGTCCAACCGGATGATCGGGCTCTGGTTGTCAGCGGCGTCCGGGGGAAAGGTTCCCGCCGATGAAAACCGTCCCGTCATCCTCCTGCAAGGAAAGGGCGGTGACTCCCGGGTCCGCGCCCGAGTTGGTGTGCGCGAAGGTGGTGTCCGGGGTGCCGTCGCGGTTCAGGCGCGCCACACCGGAGGTCGCTAGAACGTCGTACTGGCTGAACGCGCCGCCGATGACGAGCAGGCCGTCGATCCGCTGGGTGATCACGCTAACCGGGCCGTCCGGCCCGGTGCCGGCGTTGAACCCGGGGTCCGCCTTGCCGTTCGCATCCACGCGCGCCAGATTGTTCGCCGCAACGCCGTCGTAGGTGGTGAAAGCGCCGCCGATGAGGATCAATCCGTCATCCTCGACCAGAACGCTGGCCACGGGTTGGTCGGTGCCCGCGCCCGGATCGAAAGCCGTGTCTAGGCTGCCATCGGTTTTGAGGCGGGCCACGTGCGCGCGGGGGGTCTTGCCCAAGTTGAGGAAATTTCCCCCGATGACCACGCCGCCGTTCGCGTCCACGGAGAGCGCGTTGACGGCATCGTCAGGAGCACTGGTGACTTTGAAAGTGGGATCGGTGGTGCCGTCGGCGATCAACCGGACGACAAAAGCGTGGGCCGCGCCGTTGACGTTGAGGAACTCGCCCCCCAGCAGGATCGTCCCGTCGTCCTGGGCCGAGATGGCAAGAACGTTGTCGTCCGCGCCACCCGCGGCGGAGAAAGCGGTGTCCAGGGTGCCGTCGGGGTTAAGCCGCGCAACGTGGTTGGCGGTTTGCCCGTTGAAGGAATCGAACGCCCCGCCGATCAAAATCTTGCCATCGGTTTGCAGGTTGATGACCCGGATCGTGTCGTTGGGACCGGTGCCGGTCTGGAAGGAGGGATCGATGGAGCCGTCGCGGTTCAATCGCGCGATACCCTGCTGAGGCGCGCCGTCCACGGACACGAAGGTGCCGGCGACGTAAAGGGTGCCATCGGCCTGGGTGGCAATGGCCGAGACACTGCCGTTGCTTTCCACGCGGACGTTGAAGGTGGTGTCCACGCCGCCGCTGCTGACTTGGCCCTGGAGCCGGTCCGGCAAGGCCGCCAAACAGGCGCCCGCCACCAAGGCAAGAGGGAGAACCCAAGCCGGACGGCGGGCGCGCGGAACCGAGTGACAGACAGGAGTTGACCGGGCGGGGCGGCGGCAACAAAGGAAACGGATCGCGGAAGAGAGGGGGCTCATGGCAAGGTCGATGGAATAGCGAGAAAGACTCCCGGGGTCAAACCCCAATCGGGCGGAGTGTTTCTTTTGTCGATGAATATAGGCTCGGGCCGCGCCTCAGCGGAGCAGCGCGCCACCATCGCGCAACGTCCGTACAATGAAGTCCTCGAAAGACGCGTCCGTCATCGCGCGACGCAGCCCGATGGCGCGCCGGGCGCAGAAGGTGGTCAGGCCGGTGAGAAAAGTCTGCATTTCCCGTTCGTAAGCCCGTCGGAGCGAGTCGTTGACTGTGACCTCGTAAACCTGGCTGGTTTCAGCGTCGGTCAAACGCAAGTCGCCCAGCAGACCGGGCGAAAGTTCGGCGGGGTCCAGGGTTTGGATCAACTGCAACTCGTGGCCCTGGTGGAGCAGGTAGCCCAACCCGTCCTCGAAACCGAGCGGGTCAAAGAAATCACTGAGAATGATGACGAGCCCGCGTTGCCGCGTCCGCTGGCCGAAGGCGCGGAGGCTGCGGCTGAGGTTGGTTGGTCCATCGTCGGACGGCGGGCGGTCCAGGTAACCGAGCACCTGGTGGAAGTAGCTTTTGCCGCGTCCCGACCCGAGGCTGATCCCCGGTTTCTCGGCGAAGAACTGGAGATCGACGCGATCCAGGTTGACGAGTCCGATGTAGGCGAGGGTCGCGGCGACGCGGCGTGCGAGTTCGAGTTTGGATTGGCGCGCGGGTTTGTCGGAACGCGGATCGGAGGCGGTCCAGCGCATGGAGGCGCTGACATCCAGCAGCAGGTAGATTTGCAGATCCTCCTCCTCCTCGAAGAGCTTGAGGAAGAGTTTGTCCAGGCGTCCGTAGATGTTCCAATCGATGGAACGTGGATCGTCGCCCGGAGAGTAGTTCCGGTAGTCCGCGAACTCCAGGCTGGAACCCAGTTTGCGCGAGCGCCGGCCGGCTTTGCTCTGGCCGTTGAAAGCGCGTCGCGAGAGCAGGTGCAGGCGCTCCAGTTTGCCGAGGAAGGCGGAATCGAAGGTCACAGGAGGTGGGTTGTAGGTTGTGGCTGAGGGATGTGGGTTGTGGGTTCCCAGCCACGGAGTGGCGTCAATCGAAGGTGAGTAGCCATGGTCGAGTCCGTGAGGCCATGGAAGTCAATACATGGCTGGGATCACACGCAACAACCGAATCCGTGGCCTCGCGGATTTGAATGACACGGCTTGCCGAAGTCGTTCACGGGCTCTGGTCCCTTCGGTCCTTTTGGTCCCTGAGGTCCCTCCCCGGGAACGCGCCCGGCCGCTGGCGACCTTCCCGGAAAGAGACCTCAAGAACGCAAGGGACCAAAGGGACGCGAAGGCACCAGCCCCGAGAGTTGTTGCCCAACGGGCACGCGCGAAGAGCGTTTTGTGCTACTCAAATGGCGCCACTCCATGGCTCAGGATCCACACAACTCACAACCCACTCACGGCCCCGGCGCGGTCGAGGTCACCAACTTCTGCAACGGGTCCTGCAAAGCCGGAAACCTCCCCGAATTCAACCAATCGGTCGCCGCCTGGTTTACCATCGTCCGATGGACCACCAGATTGTTGTTTTGCGACTGCGCCGGCGTGAGCAGGTTATCGGACACAAACCCCGCCGGCAACGCCAGTCTGGCCAGGAACTTGTCCTTCTCCTCCATCGACACGTCGCCACGCCGCAAATACGCCTCGGCCTGCGCGTTCTGAGCCGGGTCGGACAAATCGACCTTGCCCATGTAATCCGCGCGGACCATCGGCAGGTCCGAGAGAATCCCGGGGTTCGCGTTCAGGTAGGCGGAAACCTTCCCGGGAGCTGTCGCGCTGAGGCGGTCCATCGCGATCAAGGCGGCTTGCTGCACCGGCGAGGCGGCGGCGGCCAATGGCGCCAGATCGTTGAGCAAAGTCGGGTCTCCCGAGTACGCGGCCACATCGAACGCCTCCAGGTAGCCACCCGAAGGCTGCTGCCGCCACGGGGTGTACGTGATCAATTCGCGCGCCTTCGCCGCCAGGTAATCGCCGGAACCTTGCGGGTCCGCCCAGGCGACGTTGCGCATCGCCAACGCCCATTCGTCGGGGGAAGTTTTCGTCGCCAGGGTTTCACGACCGACCTCCGCCGCGTCGGCGACGCCCGCCTGTCCGCTGATCGATCCCAGTTGATCCATCAGAAAGGTGCGCAACGTTGGCGCCTCGGCGAGCGCGCCATTCGGGCCGACCTTGAAGCGCAACCCCGTGGGCGCGTCCTCGCGGGTCGCGAGGAATTGCCGGGTTGCCGCGATCGCGACCGCCGGTTCGGCTCGCCGGAGAGCCTCGCGCAACGCGTCCAAAGCGGCCAGTTTGTTGGGGTTGGCGGGGTCGCGCAGGACCGCCAGCGCGTTGCCGATGATCCCGTTCAATTGCCGGACCGCTTCCTTCTTGGCGTCCTCTTTCTCGGGGGGTTGCCTCCCGGGGGGAAGCGGGGTTTTCTCCGCAACAGCCTCGGGACGGATGACGCCATTACCCACGGTCGCCGGTATCTTCTTCCAGGGCGATGATCCCGCCGCCGCCATGCCCTGACCACGTCTGTCGGCCAGATGTTGCGCGAACCAGAGCAGCCCCAGGACGAGCAACAAAGCCCCGCCCAGCAGAATCATTCCAAAACGGCTGAGCGGACTTGGCGGAGGCAGGGAAGCCATGGCGATGCCTAACAGCTAAGAGCCTGGGAACAGCCTGTCAGTTCCTCAACCAAGCCTCACTGGTGGTGAACCGGCCCCGTCAGTTAATTTTGACCTTGAACGTGGAGCCGCTGATCAACGTCGGCACATCCGCCGTAGGAGTGGTCCCGGTGCCAGTCCCGGTACCTGTTCCCGTGCCCGTCCCGGTACCCGTGGTAGGCGGAGTCGGGATGAGGTAAGCGGCGGACAACGTCACCGTGGTGCCACTGCGCAAACGGGCGTCGAACGTGACTTTGAACTTCCGGTTGCTGACCTTCCGGACGGTGACCAAAGGCAGGCTGGGCGTCCCGGCGTTGTCGGAAACGAGGGTGAGTTCCTTGTAACGGATCGTGCTGTTCACGCCACTGGCGGAAGTCACCTGGAACTGGATCGGTGTCTTGAAGGTGGCGGTTTGCCCGCGGTTGACCGAAGTCGGGCCCGTGAACTTGACCCCGGTGATCAAGCCGGAGGTGTACTCGGCGCTAGTCAGAAAGCGATCCGCTTCCAGGTCAACGGCCCGCACCTGGCTGGTGTTGAACTCGGCGGTGGGATCGTCCTGGCCGGAGGTCAGTTCCGCCACCAGGAGTTGCTGTCCGTTCTGGACCGAATAAACCGGCCCGCCACTGTTGCCGGGTTCGGTGACGAACTCCCCGTTCTGGAAGAAGCCGCTGTTGAGAGCGCCCACCTGGACGAAGGAAGTCATGGGCACGACGTAAGTCATCGTCCGACCGTTGAACGTCACGCCCGGATAGCCCAGGATAAAGCGGCCCGAGTTGTCGGTCAGCGCGCTGGGTTTGGCGAGATACTCGCCCCAGTTATCGTCCACCGGGGCGTCGTTGGTGAGGACGTAACCCAAGTCACGCGCGCCGCTGTCGAAAGTTTCGACACCCGCGGGCGCGGCGTTGGCGGCGTTTTGGTAGCCGCTGAGCACGTTCACACTGGCAGCTTGGTTTTGGGAGAGAAAGCTTCCCCCGTACAAACCGCGCTGGAAAATAAAGCCCACCCCAAAGCCGGTGCCGGGAGTGTAGAGCACATGCGCCGCCGTCAGGATCGTGTGGCGCCGGATGAGGGTGCCGCTGCCAAACTCACTGCCGTTGAAAACCCGCCCCGTGAAGCTGTAGGGCGCGGTTTGGGCGTGGGCGCGGCCAATGGGGTAGGGATGCTGGATGACAGTGCCACCCTCCTGCGCTTGCGACCGGTGGGAGGAAAGGAGAAGGAGGGGCGACAAAGCCAGCAAGGCGGCGGGCAGGGCCGGACGAAAGGTACGAAGGGAGGTAAACACAGGGGTAAGCTTCAGGGCGGGAGCCGGGTTGCGGTGAGGGTGTTGGGGAGCGCCATGCGCCGGGTGTGAAATCCACCCGGTGCCACACGCGGTTCGAATGCCTGTGGCTGGCGAAGGTGAACCTATCGTCATTCCTCGGTTTTGTAAACATATTCCTCGCGGACCATCCACGCGAAGCCTCAGGGCCGTGCGGCGAAGCGGGTTGCGGAGCGAAAATTATTCGCCGCGTTCCCGTGGTCGACAGGGCGAGTCTCAATTCCCACCAAAAAGTTTGCGGAAGCTGCGCAGGAATCTTTTTGGGAACGCCTCGTCCTTGCCCGGCGGATCCACCGCGGGCGGGGGAGTCTGCCCCGGGATCGGCGCGGCGCCCTCCTGCATGGAAAGCGCGCCCTGATGGTAAGCGCAAGGCGCGGAGGGTACGCGGCTCAGAGGCAGGTCGATGCTGTAAGCCGTGCCGGCGCTCTCGCAACCGGCGGTGGCGAGCTGGTTGGAATACGAGCACACCCGTGTTTTCCGCAACGGCTCGGGCGGTTGGAACGCCGTGGCGGGATACCGCGCTCCCGCCGAGGCCTTGCCCACCACCTGGCACCAGATCGGCAGCGCCAGCGCGGCCCCGTAGCCCTTGGACATGATGGTCTGCGGCCGGTCGAGGCCGACCCACACCCCGCACGTCAGGCTGGTGGTGTATCCCACAAACCAGGCGTCCTTGAAATCGTTGGTCGTGCCCGTCTTTCCGGCTCCCGGCTTGGTGAACCCCAGGGAACGCGCCTCGGCGGCGGTGCCCTTTTGCATCACCTTTTCCAGGATGGTGTGCGTCAGCCAGGCCGCGCCGGTTGAAAGAATCTGGTTCTGACCGTGGGCGGCGCGGTAGATCGTCTGGCCGTCCACGTCGTCGATGCGTTCGATCATGTACGCCGGGTGGCGCACCCCGAAATTCGGGAACAGCGTGTAGGCTTCCGTCAGATCCTTGAGCCGGGTGTTGAACGTCCCGAGCAGGATGGTGGGATCAGTCGGGATTTCACCCAGACCGTCGGTCTGCGCCGCCTGCCGCACCGCGTCGAGCCCAACCAACTCGCCCACGCGCACACTCATGGTGTTGCGGGAGCGAATGAGCCCCGTTTCCGCCGGCTGCACGCCGCCGAAGGTGCCATCCGAGTTGCCGGGACTCCAGTTGGGCGCCTCCTTGATTTCGCCGGGGCGGATGGGGCCGTCGTCGATGCTCGCGCCCGGCAGCAGCCCGCGCTGCCACGCGGCGGTGTAAACGAAAGGCTTGAAGGTCGAGCCCACCGGACGCCCGGGCGGGTCGGTCGCACGGTTGAACGCCATCGGCTTGTATTCGCGGCCCCCCACGAGCGCGCGGATGGCGCCCTCGCGGTTGTCGATCAACACCAGCGCCCCCTGGAGATAATCCGTGCCGGCGCTTTCGTTCCGGTCGGTGTTCTGACCCTTTTTGGGATGGTCGTAACCCGGACGATTTTCGATCTTCGCGAGTTGGGTCTCAATGGCTTGCGTGGCCAGGGTTTGCAGGTTGGGGTCGATGGTGGTGTAAATCTTGAGGCCGCCCTCGTCCGTTTGCTCGCTGCTGAGCAGGGTGTCGAGTTCGCGGCGCACGCTCTCCATGGCGTAGTTGTCCTGAACGTTGGACGGAGCGTGTTCGTGGGCGACGCGGATGGTTTCCTTTTCAGCCCGGCGGGCTTCGTCGGCGGAGATCATCCCGAGGGTGGTCATGCGTCCGAGCACCGTGTCCCGCTCACGCGTGGCCGCCGCCGGGTCTTTGAGCGGCGAGAACCGGTTGGGACTGCGGATCAGCCCGGCCATCATGGCGGACTCGGAAAGGTCGAGTTGCGCGCTGGGTTTGCCGAAATACGCCTGGCTGGCCGTTTCCACGCCGTACAAGCCGGACCCGTAGAAAATCCGGTTCACGTAGAACTCGAGGATCTGCGCCTTCGAATAATGCCGTTCGATGCGGGCGGCGACGAAGGCCTCCAGGATTTTCCGGTGCAGGGTCTTGCCGCCGAGGGGCAGGCTGTTGCGGGCGAGCTGCTGGGTCAACGTGCTCGCGCCCTCCGCCGCGCGGTGCCGGGTGATGTTGCGCAGGATGGCGCGCGCGACCCCGCGCGGATCGACCCCGTGGTGGCTGTAAAACCGGGTGTCCTCCCGGGCGACGAGCGCCTGGAGGAAGCTCTTGGAGACCTGGTCCAGCGGGACGCTGATGCGGTTGGCGCCGTAGTTGAGGCGGCTGTAGAGGTTGCCGTCCGCGTCGTAAACCAGCGCGCGCTGAGGCATTTCGCCCAGGTGGCTGATGTCGTAGGCGCCGG
This sequence comes from uncultured bacterium, assembly GCA_963795895.1. Classification (GTDB taxonomy): domain Bacteria; phylum Verrucomicrobiota; class Verrucomicrobiia; order Chthoniobacterales; family SZAS-18; genus CAWCJJ01. Next base: position 63,542 of record CAWCJJ010000013.1, on the reverse strand, counting down.
CCCACAGCGAGTAGATGCAGAAAACCACCACGGTGGGGAGCAGGAGGGCAAGCAGCAGCAGATGCCACCAGCGCACGCGCCGCCTCCAGCCGGCGACACGGCCCGGCGGGGTCGCGGCGGGCCGCGAAGGGACGGGCGCGGGCTGGGGGGGCCGGGAACGGGGGTGGGCATCAGGAGTTCTACAAACGGAGGGAATCGGTCGGCCGCGCGCAAACTGCCCCGGGTTGGACGGGAAAGAAAGTCCCGGCGCGTAAAAAGATATTGCAAGGAGGGCGGTCCTCCGTACCTTGCGAACCGACAAATCTTATGGCCGACCTCGTCAATAAATACGCCGAAAACATTACGGGAACCTACTACGTCGATGACCAGTGCATCGATTGCGACCTGTGCCGCGAAACCGCCCCGGCCAACTTTACCCGCAACGATGACGGCGGGCATTCCTACGTTTACAAACAGCCCCTGACCGAGGAAGAGGAAAACCTCTGCAAAGAGGCGATGGAAGGCTGCCCGGTCGAGGCGATTGGCGCCGACGGGCATTAAGGGGGCTACGCTTGGAGGGGTGACGCATTGTTAGTTGCCGGGGACAGGGCGGTACACTTACCCCGCGCATGGCAAAACCCGCCTCCAATTCGCTGCGGAACAAGGTCGTGGCGGAGTGGCGTGGCTACCGTGAGCCACGCGTCACGGCGGATCACCAGAACGCGTTGAGCAGCTTGCTCGGCAAGGCCATGGAGGGCCTTGGCTTGGGCGACCGGGTTTTGGAAAGCGACGTGCTGCGCGCCTGGCGCGAGGTGGTTGGCGATTTCATCGCGATGCATTCCACCCCCAGTCGGCTGAGGGAGGGCGTGCTCTACGTGCGGGTGTTGCAACCGACGATCCACTTCGAGTTGGAGCGGGTCTGGAAGGCGGACATCCTGCGAAAGCTGAAAACCAAGTTTGGCGCGAGAGTAATCCGCGAAGTGCGCTTCCGTGTGGGATAGTGGTTCCCCTTACTGATCGGGAGGAAGTTGGAGGTGCGGAGGTGAAGTTCCCAGCCTCGGCAGGGGCGTAAGACAACCGGCGACCCTTTGAAATAGGTCAGACTGGTTCTCTTACGCCCCTGCCGGGGCTGGGATGTGCGTCCATAAACAACCCATAGCTTGCGCTATGGGCTTTCGCTCTTACACCCCTGCCGGGGTTGGGAAAATTGGTGCCCTCACGAAAGCAGTCCCGTGTAGGGTGGCAGCAGTTGCCGGGTGATCAACTTGTCCGCTGAAAACCGGCCGGCTCCGCTGAACATCAGCGAAAGCGCGATTCCCGCCAGGGTCATTGGATACTCGTAACCAGAGGGTGCGAAGAAACCGGCGGAGCCGTGCACGGCGATGATCGCGATCAACATGCCGCAAAAAATAATCAAGGCCACCAGCCGGGTGAGAAATCCGAAGAACAACCCGCCCGCGCCAATCAGTTCGGCGACAATCCCGCAAACCGCCAGGGGGTAGGGAATGTTCAACCCATCGGCGGACGTCCATTGCGCCAGGGTCGCCGTCCAACCGGATCCCCCGAACAAACCGAAAGCTTTTTGGCCGCCGTGCGCGGAGAAAACAACCGCGAGCAGCAACCGCAGGAGCGTCGGACCAAAGCTGTCGGGCGTGGCAAAAAAGCGGTAAACGACGTTCATGGGAAGCACGCACGATGCTGGATGCCCACCCAAAGGGGAAGCGCAAAATGCCGCCGCCGCCGAACGCGCCGAATTCGCCCCCGCGTCGTCCTACTTTTTCACGGCTGTGGTCGAGCAGCGCAACAGCGTCCCGCGATGGTCCAACACCACCGTTCCATCAATGATCTGTCGCACGGTCACAAACTCGCCGCTTTTCGGCGCGGCGGCGGTACCAGCCGAGCCAACCGGCACGCGGTCGCCCACGCCGTAGGTGTGCTTGTTGATCACCGCCAGCGGTGGAAAGTCCAGTGAGATCGAGGTGACGACAAAATCCTCCGCCCGGACGGTGGGTGCGACCACCAACACCTCGGCGGCCACAGGCGCGGAAGGCACCCAGCCGATGGGCCAAAAGGGGCTGCGGGGCGTGGTCGAACCGTTGTAGGAGGATTTGTGGGTTAGCACGTATTCCTTCTCGGAAGTCCTGGCCGGAGCGCCCGCCGCGGCACCCTCGGCCCGCGCGCCCGCGGCGGTTAGCAGCCACAAGCCAAGCGTGGCGGAAAGACGGACTCCGGCACCCGGGGAACGCGCCCCGGAGGCACGGGTGAACGAAGGGAGGGGGCGTTTCATTTTAGCAGGGTGATAACGTTCATCGACACGCGCTGTTTCTCCAGGTTGTCGGGTTGCGTGTTGATTTGGAGGCGGGTGATCTCAAGCAGAATGTTTTCATTCTCCAAACCCGCCAGGGCGATGCCAAGTTGGTCGAAACCGGCCTGCGGCAACTCGATGCTCCAACTGGCGTTCTTAAAAGCCGCCAGGTTCGGGTCGCTCGAGACTTCCAGGGTGCCGCCCCGCGTGACGCTGTCCTTGAGGTTGTGACGCTCGAAAAAGGCGTGCATTTGCGGCGGGAACCACGCGATGGGCGCTCCCTCGGGGATGCGGTCGTTGATCTGCGCGAGCATCTCCTCGGCGGAGGCGGACTGGTCTTTGACGGCCTTGCCGCGCTTGATCAGGATGCGGGCTTTTTCGATCTGGGCGTCCAACGCGGCGATTTGGGCGTTGTCGCGCACCTCGGCTTTTGACAGTGGCCCTAGCAGAAAATTGAAGTAGCAGTACACCAGCACGAGCATCAGCAGGACGCTGAGGCCGATTTTCTGGATTTGATCTTTGCTGAGCTTGTTCATGAGCGGCGGCGTTCGGTGGCGGGCGGCGGCGTGGCGGGCGCGGCGGCGGCGGGTTTTTTCAAATCGAGGTCGATGGTGAACCGGGCGGTTGGCACGGACTTGCCGTCGAGTTTGACCGAGGTGGAGGATTCCTCCAAACTGCGGAACGTGGCGGTGGCTCCGGGGTAACCCCGGCCGAGGTGATCGGCCAGGGCGATACGGAACTGCTCGGCGGCCCCCCGGGGTTCCGCGCCCGCGGCCATGCCTTCCAACACCACTTTCACCTTGTCGTCCTTGAGGTCGTTGTTGCCGTTCAAGCTCACGAGTTGCACGTTGTTGGTCACGCTCTTGAAGAGCAAATCAAGCACCGGAGCCCAGTAGAAGCGGTTTTCCACCCGGCGGCTCACCGCGGCGGCGGCGGCGAGTTTCTCGTTGATCTCCTTTTCCTCCTTCTCGGCGGCGACGGACTGGGGCTGCGCCTTCCTCCACTCGGTCTGGCGCGTGACCAGCAGGCTGTGGACGTTGCCCACGCTGATCGCGCGATACCCGTAGTAGGCGAGAAAGAGGGCGGCCACGCCCCCCAGGGCGTAGAGACCCAGCTTCAAAGGGTCGCGCTTGCTTTGCTGGAGTTGGGCGTGCTCCTCGTGCAGGAGGTCGAGTGTCAACGGCATAAAAAAAGGGCGGGTTGGGAGTGGCGGAAAGCCGGCGCGGGACTTTTGGTCAACTCTCCAGCATCAACTCAAGGGCGGCGCCACAAGCGATGTTCAAGTGGGTGCGCTCGATGTCGAAGGAGCTAATCCGGGACTTCGGCAGATCGACCTGGCAGTGTTGAAAAGGATCCCACGTGTTGCAGGCGACCTCCAGTTCGTCGCTGAGAATCTGCAGCGGCATGATCGCCCGGACAAGACCGCCGGAGAAGTACACGCGGTTGACGGTTTCCTCCAGTCTGCCCTCGACGAAACCAATGGAACTGCGGAGTTCCCGCGAGAGCGTCACCAGGGACTGCCGGCCCGCGTCCACCATGCCGGCGTCGTTTTGTTCAATGAGCATGATGGCGGATTCCCGGTCAACACCGCCCTCGGCCGTGACGGCTTCCAGGAAGTGGTTGCCACCGTAATCGATGGTGCGCACCAGCAAGAGCTCCCTTTTCGATCCCACCAGGACGCGCGTTTCCACGTGGCCGATGTCCACCAGGACGAACACCTCCTTGTCAAACACCTCGGGATGGGAAAACTCGAAGGCGTTGTAATTGCTCACGGGCGCGAGTTGCACCCGGGTGGCGGCGGTGCGGTTTTTCGCAAAGGACCCGCTCACCTGGGCCAGTTCCGCGCGGGGCAAACCTCCGACGAGGTATCGGGAAGTTCCCCGGACGGGAGTGGAAACGGGAGCCGCCGCGTCCTTGCCGTCGGCGGTGGGTTGAGGATGGCCGCTCGTGGGGATTTGATCGCAATCCAGCACAAACTCGCGGCAGTCCTGGTTGAGCAGGGCCAGTCCGTTCAGGCGCAGGGCGTCGCGCAGCAGGTCGGGCGGCGTGGTGGGCTGCTCGATGATACGGATCAGGGACTGCGGACTCGACACCGCCACCGCGCACACCTTGCCGGTGCTACCCAGGTCGCGGAACAGGAGCTTAAGGTGATGGGCGAGGGTATCAACGTTCTCCATCGGCGCGCCGCCGGTGGACCGGATGGCGTAGCCGGTGAGAGTCGGACGGGAATTCTTCCGTTGCAGATGCACGGCCTTGAGGGTGTGACGCCCCAGATCGACGCCGACAACGGAGTTGGGTGCTTTCGGCATGAGTGGAGAAGTTAGCAAAAAGCGTGACTAACAGAGTAAAATCGTCAAAAAACTTCAAAAAAGTTGTTTTCCGTTCGTTTGGGTGGGCGCGCTGAGATGAGTGAGAGCGGTTGTGGGTTGTGGGTGGTGAAGAAGGATGTGGCGGAGGGGATGTGAAAATGGGATGTGGCAGACGGTTGCGGCCTTCCCAGCCACGGAGTGGCATCACTTGAGTAGCACGGAACGCGTCCTTCGCGCGATTTGCCATTGGGGGATAGTAATCACCATGATTCACCTGGTGGACGGCGCGCTGTCCGTCCCTTGGGTCCCTGTCCCGGGTCCCTTGCCGGGAACGCGCGCCGGCCGTTGGCGGCCCGCCGGAAGGGACCGCAGGACCACAAGGACCCAAGGGACGGCGGCCCCTGTACCGGCTCCGAACAAGCCGTGTTACTCGGGAGCCGTGGTTGAGTCCCGCGAAGCCACGGAATAGAGGAACGAAGAAACCCAGCCACGGAGTGGCGTAACCTCCGGCGTCGTGAAGGCGCGTGTTTGGTCCCGAGTGTGAATCCATGGACGGATTACGCGTATCGCCCATGACATCAACCTTCCCCCTGAATGAACCCCTCAGCGCCTCCGGAGGTGACGCCGCTCCGTGGCTGGGAAGGCCGCAACCGTCTGCCACATCCCACATCCTTCCTCCCGTCCCCTCCGCCACATCCTTCTTCACCACCCACAACCCAACTCTCTCTTCGCACCCCCTCACAGAAAAAGATCCTTTTGCTGGCTGATCCAGAGAAACAAATCCAACTCTCCGCCCTGCTTTAAAACCAACTCCAGCGGGTTCTCCTGTAAAATACTCGTGGAAATACCCACCAGGAAAATCCGCAGGATTTCACGCGGGATTGCCTTCCGTTCCATCACGCTCAGCGGACGGTGGGTCGCCTCGTCATAGTGATCAATCCAGATCCGCGCGTTCGCCCAGCTCAGGTCGGCCCAGTTCCGCAACGGTCCGCCGTGGGAACTCCGCAGGTGGCTGACCACGTTTTGCATGGCGTACGCAATGTCGAAAATCCGCTCGCGCTCCTGGATAAAATCAAAGTCCACGACGGCCGCGATCTCGTCCGAACGGTAGAGGACGTTCCAGAAGTGGAAATCCCCGTGGACCGTCATCCAGGGAAGGTTGCCGATGAGCCGTGAATAATCCGGCAGCATCACCTCGACCGCCGCGCGCGCTCGGCGGCAGACGTTGATGGCCTCCTCAATCTGGGGATCGGGGGCGGCGGAAAGTCCGGCGATGGTCGCCTCGGCCTCCTCCAGCAGGGTCCAGCATTGCTCGGGCGAGATGTCGTTGCGCATTTCGGGGGGCACCGGTGTCGTCTGCACGGTGGCTTCGGCGAGCAGCCGGTGCAAATCCCCCAACGCCGTGGCGGCGGCGTTCATGCGCCGCCAGTCGCGGTGGATCCCGGGGTCGTGCGGGATGAAACGATGGATTTCCACGATGCGCTCACCCCAGAGGGTCCAGGTCTTGCCGTCGAAAGGCGAGCGCATCACCTCCGCCGTGGGAAACTTTTTCGCGCAAAGGTAGTTGATAAGGCCATGCAAATATTCCACACGCTCGCCAAACTCCTCGCCGTGCCGGGCGCGCATCAGAAACGTGCCGCGTCCTGTTTTAAAAGGATCGGTCGTGTTGCACTGCGTGTTGAGGGGCACGTCCATGCGGACCACGCGTCCCAGGTCGAACTGATCGGCCAGCCGTTGGAGTTGCGACAGGGTTAACTCCAGCAGGTAACGCGGCTCGCGCTGCTCGATCATATTAAACTTCAGCGTGCGTTGGAACTTCTGCACGGATGGTAAACTCATCGGTTAGAGGAAATTGAACCGGACTAGGGGTGAAGGCTCCAGGACATACTCTCAAATTGCTGACGAGAAAACGCTAGCACTCATTCAAAACCCCTCCTTTGTTGCCCCCACGCCTCCCGGCCCCGGGTTCGGGCGTTCACCCAACGTGGATTCGACTTCAATGTATCACAGCGGTTCCGGCCCGTCCGCCACCCTTGAGAGGCCGGTGCGAGACGCCCCCGGCGACACCCCGGGCGCGGAATTTTTCCCGCCGCCGGAGACCTTTCGCGAGAAAGGCGCCGTTAAACGGAGGCTGGTGTCGGCGGGGAGTTTCGCGTGGCGTCTGGGGGCGCTCGGTGTCGGGATCTCCGCCGTTCTCTACGGTTACCAGGTGTTGCTGGGAAGTCCCGACCCCGCGCATTATCCGAGCGCCTACGCCTACCAGTTTCCCGCGCGCTACTTCGCCTACGGCGCGATCCTGCTGCTGGCGGCCACTTTGTTCCCACGAAAACGCGAATGGGCGATGGCCTTGGTACTGTTGCCGTGCCTGCACCATCTTTATGACACCTGCCCGGCGCTGGTGCCCTGCGTCGTGGCGCTGGTGCCCACCCTTTATTGGCTGCTGGGAAGCGAGTCGGTGCCGGGAGCGGCGGCCACCCGGCGTTTTTGGATTGGCCTTTTCATCGGGGTAATCTTGATGCCGAAACTCGTCCAAGCGGTCTTCCGGCTGGATCACGGCTCCTGGTTGGACACCAACGAGACCCTGTTCGCGGGTTTGTTCCTGCGCTACGCGTACTATTTCTACGAACGGAGGATGGGTTTGACGCCCGCCGGCCGGTTTTGGGAGCACGCCGCTTATTTGCTTTTTATCCCGCAGGTGACGGGCATGCTCAACCTGCCGCCCTCCGAGATGCGCGGGCGCTGGGGCTTCGGGGCGAAATCCCTGCGGCGCGGCTTCGCGAGCGTCGGCTGGGCGGCTTTGAAGATTCCCTGCGTGGTTGTCCTCGGGCGCGACGTGCTGCCCCGCTTTGGCTATCACCGGGGATACGACGCGTTGCGCGCCGCCCCGCGCTGGGCGCTGTGGACGTGTCTGCTCGCGAGCTACCTTTACTGGTTGATCCTGGTCAGCGCGAAGTTTGATCTGATGGTGGCGCTCTTCCGCTTCTTCGGGGTCAACGTGGACGATAATTTCAATTGGCCGCTGCTGGCGACCTCGCCCGTGGACCTGTGGCGACGCTGGAACATTTACAACCGCCGTCTGCTGCTCAAATTCGTTTACTTCCCGCTGGGCGGAAATCGGCGGCGGGTGTACCGCAACATCATGGCGACTTTCCTGGCGTCCGCGTTGCTGCTGCACACGGGCTTCATGGGTTCTCCCTGGTTGTGGGTGGATCCGGCGCAACTGCGGGATTGGCTGTTGTATTTCGCGTTGCAAGGTTTGCTGGTCTGCGGCGCGTACTGGTGGCTGGGCCGGTCCTTTTGGGGGAAACTGCCGCCGGTCTGGCGCTGGCCGCTGCGGATGGCGGGATGGGGATTCACCCTGTTGAGTGCCGCCTGGCTGCACACGCTGCCGCTCGCGGCGGGCAATTTTCTCAATGATCCCTCGGCCGCCGTGGCGAGCCTGGGTCAGCGGGTTGAGTTGATGCTGCGGGCGCTGGGGGCGCCGTGAGCCGGGCCGACGGATGGATGGCGCGGCCCGGGTGACGGTAGTTTTCCGCGTACCACAGCCCGCCGAAGACCAGGGCCATCAATCCGAGGAGCATGCAGAAGCCCACGGCGCGAACGATATGCCTTTGCACATCCCCTTGCGAATGCCTTTGGGCGCGGCGGTTGAGAAGCTGCGTTTCGAGGAGCTCGAGCGCGCGGGTGGGGTCATCCGTGGCGGCGGCGATGGCGGTTAGTGGTGGGGACATGGACAGAAGGGGGTGGGTCGGGTATTTGGAAAAGAAGCAATAAGTTTGCCAAGTGTGCTAGCGGGAGGTTGGGAGAAATTCATACTCCGCGCACATTTATTCTTTCCTTCCGCCGAGCCGCGTTCCAACTGTGGTGGTCTGTGCGCGAACTCGCTGAAAACCTGAGCGCCGTGGAGAAACCGGTTGGCCCCCGTCGCCGTGATTGGTGGGCGTACGTGGGTCCCTTCGGATTGTTCAACGTGTTGATGGTCCTGCCGGGAGCGGTCAAGCTTCTGCCGGCCGGGGCGCCGCCACCGCTTTGGGTTAGCGCGCCAGAGTTCTGGGTGTACCCGCTGCAAACTTTGCTTTGCGCGGCGATGCTCTTCGCCTTTCGCCGGGAGTATCCGTTTGGGAATCGTAGTCCCGGCGCGTTGGCCTTTGGCGTCCTGATCGGGGTGGTGGCGCTGTTGCTGTGGCTTTCGCCGCAGATGTTCTTCCATTTTCCGCCACGAATCGGACCAGGTTTTGACCCGACGCGGCTGAGACCCGGCAGCGTGGCATATTTCTGGAGCGTCGCGCTGCGGTTTGTCCGGCTGGTGGTGGTGGTGCCGCTGTTGGAGGAGGTGTTCTGGCGGGGGTTTCTGCTGCGCTACCTGGTACGGGAAGATTTCACCGGCGTGGCGTTCGGAACTTTCACCCGGTTGTCCTTCGGCGCGGTGGCGGTTGGATTCATGCTGGAACACACGGTCCCCGACTACGCGGCGGCACTGGCGACCGGTTTGCTTTACAACTGGGTCGCCGTGCGGACGCGCAGCTTACCCGTGTGCGTGGTCGCTCACGCGGTGACGAACTTGTTGCTGGGCGTCTACATCATGAACACGCGCCAGTGGGGGTTTTGGTGACAGGGGTCGTTCTACCTTCCCCAACTTGTCCGGGTTGGAATGACATCTCACACAAAAAACGGCGGGCCGGAGTAAACCCCAGCCCGCCGCGCAACTTCAGCTTAAATTTTGACCGTCCTTAATCCACCGCCCGCTTGATGTCGCGGCCGGTTTGTTTCAACTCTTGCCCCGCGTGCTCGAAGGCGTTGCGAGTGGCGTGCTTCGCATGGTCCCAGGAAACACTGGCTGCGTCCTTGGTGCTCTCGTAGTCGTTTTTTAGATGAGCTTCCGCCTCGTCGAAGGTATGGCCAACGTGCGTGCCCGCGCCCATGTAGCCCGTGCGGTACGCGCTCTGGTACTGGGTGTAGTCTCCCGTGTTCGCATAGGACTGCGAACCGTGGTTGCTGCGCCAGTAGGCGTCGTGCGCGTCGGGATCGACCGATTCCTCGATACCTTTGCCGACGAGTCCGCCGGTGACCGCGCCGATCGCGCCGCCAATCACCGCGCCGACGGGGCCGCCGATGGCCCCCATGGCCGCGCCGGTTGCCGCGCCGCTGGCGGCACCGATGCCCGTGCCAAGCGGACGGGAGTTGGGTTCACCCGTGATTGGGTCGGGATGTTGGTTCGAGCCGAGAGTGGTGTCAGAATTTGCCATAAGGGATTTATGTTTGTGGTTTGGTTCGTCCCGGGTGGTAAGTGGAACGACATCAATTTAATCGACTTGCCCGCCCGGAGTGGTTGCATGTGCGCGGCGGATGGGCGGAGGGGAAAAGAAGGAAGGGCAAGGAGATGGTAGATAGGAGATAGGGCGGAGGAAATGTGGGATGTGGAAGATTTATAGCGGCATAGCACGACGCGCGCTGCGATAAGACGGATTGCGTTTTACTGGACCCAGAGGGATTTATAGAGCGTGTGACGGACGGGAGCTTCTAATCAGCTTCCTCGTCACCCACACCGCAACCTGTTCCTTCCCCCATGAAAGTCGGCGTCTTCTCGGCAATTCTTCAGAATCTTTCCCTCCGGCAAGCCCTCGACTACATCGTTGGGCTGGGCTGCGACACCGTGGAACTCGGCACCGGCGCGTACCCGGGCAACGGGCATTGCGACCCGGCGGAATTGCTCGCGGACGCCGCCAAGCTCACGGAGTTCCAGGCGGTTGTCGGGGCGAGTGGCCTGACGATCAGTTCGCTCTCGTGCCACGGCAATCCACTGCATCCCGACCGCGCCCTGGCCGCCGAGCATCACACCGTGTTTCAAGCCACGGTGAAACTCGCCGCCAAACTCGGGGTCGAGGTCGTGACCACGTTTTCCGGCTGTCCCGGCGATGGGTCGCCCGGCGCGCTCTACCCGAATTGGGTGACCTGTCCGTGGCCGCCGGACTTTCTGAAAATCCTCGATTACCAATGGAACGAAGCCGCCATTCCCTACTGGCGCGAGCAGGTCAAGTTCGCCGCCGATCACGGCGTGCGGAAGATCGCGCTCGAAGCGCACCCGGGCTTTATCGTTTATAATCCCGAGACGATGCTGCGCCTGCGCGACGCCACCAGCGAAGTGCTGGGAGCCAATCTCGACCCGAGCCATTTCTTCTGGCAGGGAATCGACCCGGTCAAGGCGGTACGCAAACTCGCGGGTGCCATCCACCACGTCCACGCCAAGGACACCGGTTTGTACCCGGTCAACGCGGATTACGATGGGTATTTGGACACCAAACCATACAGCGACGAAAAGCGGCGCTCGTGGATTTTCCGCACGGTGGGCTACGGGCACGGCGCGGAGTTTTGGACGGAATTTGTGAGCGCGTTGCGGATGGCGGGTTACGACGGCACTCTGAGCATGGAACACGAGGACAGCCTGATGTCACCCTCGGAAGGGTTGCGCAAGGGGGTTGAGTTTTTGAAGGGGATCGTGTTGCGCGAGCCGAAGGGCGCGGTGACGTGGGCGTAGGGTGACCTCGCAGTTGTGGGATGTGGGATGTGGCTGCGGGTGGATTCCCAGCCACGGAGTGGCGTCACCAAGGCGGTGAGAGTCAGGGGGGTATTTGGAGGTTTGGTGCCCCGGGTGGCGCGGTGGTCCTCCACGGTTTGCGATCACAGAGGCCAATCGTGCAGCAACACCACCGGCGGTGACGCCACTCCGTGGCTGGAATTCAGACTCCATCCTTTCCGTGGCCTCGCGGACTCGACCACGGCTATTTAAGTGACGCCGCTACGCGGCTGGGAACCCACCCTCCGCCACATCCCTCTTCACATCCCCTCCGCCACAACCCACAACCCACCGACCCGAGCCTCACGCATCCCGCAGGAAAATCCGGTGCTGGTAACGGCGCGATTGCGCGGCGGAAAGCGGCGGGAAAACCGGTAGTGTGTTGAGCGCCTGCGCATCCACGAAACGCCGCGCCGCGGCTTGCAAGGCCCGCCAGCGTTCCCACGGATGATCCGGTGCCATCGCTACTTGCGTGAGCAGGCTGCGCCACTCCGTCAGGGCGCGCTCCAAATCGCCGAGCCGCAGGTTATCGTTGAGCAAACGCGCGCGGGCGGCGGGGTTCGCCACCAGTTCCGCGACCACCTCCGCCGCCCCGTCGCCGTAGTCCGTTGGCACGCCCATCTCAAGGTAGCCGGGATAATCGGCCCGTCCGTAAACCCGGGCGCACAACGACCCGAGCCGCCCGCCGTAGGGGTTGTCACCCTCGGCGGCAAAACGATGGCCGGCGCGCAAGTTGGCGAGATCGTAGAGGAGCGATTCGACAGGATAATCTTTCTCGGTTTGCTCCAGCGCGGCGGCGATGGCCAAGCCTTCCCCGTGATTAAAAAATCCGAAGATCACCCCGCGCCGGGTCGGTGTGCCGTCCGGTTCGGTGAGTCCGAGTTTGCGCCAGGCGAGCGCGGGTGACATCGACGCGTCCGACGCCTCGCAAACCGGCAGGCGCGGGCAGGTTTGGCAGCACGCGGGATAGTTTCGGCGCTCCGCCGGGTTTGCCAAAGCCATCCCGTGCGAGTCGCGGCGCGCGGGAAATAGCAGATTACGAAAGTCGATCTGCGCGGTTAGGACACCGTTTCGCTCAACCACTGCCTCGAGCGCGCCACCGCCGCCGAGCGCCGGGACGAGCGGCAGCACGCGCTCCTCGAAGACCCCGCGCCCCAAGCGTCCGCCGAGCGGGTAATTGCGTCCCTGCCACGCTTCGCCACCAGCGGCTTCCAGTTGCTCGCGCATACCTTTCACCAGGCGGACTTCGTGTTCGTTCAACAACACGGCCAGCGGCAGTTCGCGACCGTAGGACCAGGAACCATCCTCCGCATGGCGCAGCTTGCAGAGGTTGCCACGCCCCACGCCGCGCATGTGGGCGGCGGAACGAATCGCGGACGTGAACGGCGCGCCACCAGCCTCCGAATCCGCCGCCGCGATCATCAACTCCGCCAACGGCACGGACACCTCCGAGCTTTGCGGCTCCCATTCCCCGCGCGAGTTGAGCATCTCGATACTCTGCGGACGCGCCAAACGGCTGCGCTCGGCGTCCACCCACAGCCCGCACGGACGCGGGCCGTCCGCCACGCTGTTTTCGGCGCCCAACGGAATCTTCTGAACGCTGAAGAGCCGCTGGCACAACTCGGCGGCGGCGGCGAGCGGCGGCTGCCCGCCACCGGGTGCGGCGGCGCCCATCACCGAGATCAGCGTCGGCCAATCGATCTGGTTGGCGCGGCGCAGATTCTTCGGACGTGCGTCCGAAAGGCGTGGGCGGCCCGGGGCCACGAGGACGTAGCCGCAATCGTCCAACCCCCGGCGACCGGCGCGACCAAACATCTGCAGAAGTTCCTCGGGTAGAAGGTGACGCTCGAAATGCCGCACGGTGTAACGCGTGTCGGTCACGAGGACGCTGCGGAGTGAAAAATTCACGCCGGCCGCGAGTCCGGTGGTCGCGACCACCACCCGGAGCTGGCCCGCTTTGGCGAGGGGTTCGATCAACCCGGCGCGCACGGCGTAGCTCAGGCCGCTGTGGTGAAACGCGATGCGTTTGCGCAGCAGTTTGGCGAGCTTCTCCCCGGCTAACGCCGCTTGTTCGGCGGAAAGCGCGAGGGGGTCGTCGATGGGCAGCGCGGAAGCCAGGTCCCGCGCCAAGTCCTCGCTGGCGGCGCGGCGCGGGCAAAAGATGAGAATCGGCGCAAGTTCCGCCAGCAGGGCTTTGGCGACAAAGCGCGCCCAGTAATTATTGACGGCGCGCGGGTCCACGTGGAAGGGCAACCCGTCGAGCACCGCTTCCTCCAGTGGCACGGGCCGCTCCTGATGGACGACCAGTTCCACGGGGCGATCCAGACGCGCGAGCCACGCCGCGACGTCACCGGGATTGCCCACGCTGCCGCTCAGGAGGAGAAGCTGCGTGCCGGGCGGCGCGAGCGCGAGGGCGAGTTCGTAGTTCGCGCCGCGATGCGGATCGCCGAGCATCTGGTATTCGTCGATGACGAGGAGGCGCGGCCCCTGTCGGCGCAAGAGGTTGCCGCGTTGGGTTTCGAGTGTCGCGACGACGACCCGGGCGTTGGGCCGCACCACGACATCACCCGTGCAAATGCCCACGTCCCAACCGGCGGCGCGCCACTCGGCGAATTTGTCGTTCGCCAGCGCGCGGGTCGGCACCGTGAACACCGCCTGCCCGCGCAACGTCGGGTACAGCAACTCGAAGATGTAGGTCTTGCCCGCGCCGGTCGGGGCGTGGACCACCACGTCGCGGCCCTCGCGCAAAGCGCCGACCGCTTGTTGCTGCCAGAGGTCGGGAATCCGAAGGTTGACCTCTAATCCCATTCTGGGGAGGGGGTGGGGAGGTTACTGGTTATTCGTTATTGGGCAGAACGGAAGGAGTGGAGGCTGCGCGCGTCATAATAGCGGATGCCGCCCCCTCCAAATAGGCTGACTGTCTGTTTTAGTTGATAGGCGGTTCTACCCTCCGCCCGATAACCAATAACCAACAACCCTTCTCCCCATCAATCCCGCGTCTTCGCCAGCTTGGGGTGACGCTGCTGATCCACCATGTCGGACAGGATATTCAACGATTCGGTCTTAATCGGATCGATCACGTCCGCGTTCTTGCCGCTGCTGACCGGAGCCTCGTCATCCCCCACGTCCGCGACATCATCTTCGGTGGAGGGAGCCGGCGTTACCTTCGGCTCGCCCTTGTCCTTCTCGCCGTCCTTGGCTGACGCATCCGCTTTGTCCTTGTCCTTTTCCTTCTTCTCGACGATGCGCGCGAGCTTGGGCTTGTCCACGTCCGCCAAGTTCAACTGGTAAGCCACCGGCAACGGGGTGTGGCGCGCCAAGCGCTCGGCCTTGATGGTTTCCACCCGCTTTTTGTCGTCGGCCAACTCGCTCTGCCGCTCCGCTTTGTTGAGGGAGAGTTTGTTGCTCGCGATTCGCTCGTCCATTTTGCCGATATCCTGCAGCAAATAACGGAATTCGGGGTCCTCTTTCACCCGGGCCGACGAACGGGCGCGCAGATCACCCAGATCAAACCCGGGCATCGGCCACTTCTCGTAATCGGCGGGCTTCACCTCGTCATAAGGCAAGGGGAACTTCAACGCGTCCTCACCCACGCTATCCAAGTGGGCGTAGCGCGACGGCAGCACGATGTCGCTCTCCACCCCTTTAAGCTGCGTGGACTGACCCGAGGGCCGGTAGAACTTCTGGATCGTCAGCTTGAGCGCGCCAGCCTCCGTCATTTTTAACCCGAAGGGCGACATGAAGCGACCCACTTCCAGCACGGTTTGCACGGTGCCCTTGCCGAAGGTGCTCTTGTCACCCACGATGACGGCGCGGTTGTAATCCTGCAAAGCCCCGGCGAAAATCTCGCTCGCCGACGCGCTGATGTGACTGGTCAGCACCACAAACGGCCCCGAGTACGCGATGCCGGGGTCCTTGTCGCTTTGCACCTCGATGTGCTTGTTGTAGTCCTTCGACTGCACCACGGGACCTTTCTTGATGAACAAGCCCGGTCAAGTTGATCGCCTCTTCCAGCGAGCCGCCGCCGTTGCGCCGCAGGTCCATGACCAACCCGGCGATGCCTTCCTTGTTCAAACGAACGAGTAGCGCGGCCACGTCGCGCGTGGTGCTCTTCGCCTGACCCTTCGCGTGGGTGGTGCGGTCCATGTCCGCGTAGAATCCGGGCAGGGTAATCCAGCCGAGTTTGTCCATCTGGCCCCGGTCGTTGACGTGCTCGATGATCTCCGCCTTGGCCTCGCCTTCGGTGAGTTTCACCTCGTCGCGGTTGATGGCGATGATCTTGCGCTTGGCGGTATCGGTCGTGGTCGCGGGCAGGACTTGCAGGCGCACGACCGTGTTTTTCTTGCCGCGGATCATGTCCACGACCTTGTCGAGCTTCATGTCCATGATGTCCACGAACGGCTCGTTGCCCTGGGCGACGGCGGTGATGCGGTCGTCGATTTTCAACTCGCCCTCGGTCGCGGCGGGACCGCCGGGGATCAACTCGACGATCTTGGAATAACCGTCCTCACTGCGCAGCATGGCGCCGATGCCCACCAGCGACAGGCGCATGTTGATGGAAAAATTATCCATCTCGCTCGCGCTCATGTACTCGCTGTGCGGATCGTAGGACAACGCCAGGGCGTTCAGGAAAAACTTGGCCTCGTCGTCCTTGGTCTGCTCGTGGATGGAGCGCAGGAGCCGGTCGTAACGCTTGCCGACGGTGACTTCCGGTTTGTCGAGCGGATGCTCGCTGAGGCTCTCGGTGAGCAGATCGTTTTCGATGCGGTCGTGCCAGAGGCGGTCGGCCTCGTCCTCGTCCTTGGGCCAGGGGCTTTTCTGGCGCGAAAGCTCGATGGTTCCCTTGCCGTCAAAAGTGAACTTCTCGTTCTTGATCAGGTCCTTGATCTTGGCGACGCGGGCTTCGACCCGCTTGAGGTAAACGTCATAAATCGCGTAGGCGGGCGAGACGTCCCCGAGGAAAATATCGTCGTCGAGTTCGGTGTTGTACTTCTTCTCGAAGTCGGCGATGTCGCGCTGGGTGAAGAACAGGTGGCCGTAATCGAGGGATTCGATGTAGGTGTGCAGCAGCCGGGTGGACATGGTGTTGTCCAGGCTGTGGCGGGTGTAATGGAGTTGTTCCAAGGCTTTCGCGACCGACACGGCGATCTGGCCGGGGTCGGCGTCACCGGCGCGGGCGGTGGTGGCGCTTGAAAGCGGGAAGGGGGAGGCGGAGAGCAACAGCGCGCCGCCGATGAGCACCGCAGAAAGCGAGAATTTCGTCATGAACCGTGGGTTGGAGCGAGTTTCGTGCAAGGGAGTATTAAAGATGCAAATTGTTTCAAGCGCAACCGGCGCAACCGGCGTGAACGGCCGAAGTAGGCGGGGGCTTCATGGTTCGCGGGGCGGTCAGGGGTGATTGACGGTTGTGGAAAATCGTCCCGTGTGGTTCCGTGCGTTCCACTTGGAAACAATCGGGGGACGCGCGAAATGACCATCAACGAAATCCAAACCTACACGGGCGGTTATTTTCAAACGAACGCTTATCTGCTGCCGACGCCCGCGGGCGGACGGCTCCTGATCGACGCGCCCGAAGGGAGCGCGAACTGGCTGCGCGGCCTCGGGGTGGGTGGCGGCGGTCCAAAACTGGAGGCTTTTCTGCTCACGCACGCGCACATCGACCACATCCACGACGCGGCGGCCATCGCGCGCGAGCACGGCTGCGCGCTGTACTACCACGCGGACGGCGTGCCGCTGCTCACCGACCCGCTGGCTTACCGGCGCTTCGGGTTGAGCATCGACTTTGAACCGGTGTTGGGCGGCGAGCAGATCGTTGAGAGCGCGCGGTCGGAATTCGCGGGCCTGGTTTTCGAAGTGTTGTTCGTGCCGGGGCACTGCCCGGGAAGTTTGTGTTTCTATGATCGTCCGTCGGGACTGTTGTTCGCCGGGGACGTGCTCTTCGCGGGTTCCGTGGGGCGAACGGATCTGCCCGGCGGGGACCAGGATTTGTTGCTGGGCGGCATCCACGAAAAGCTGCTCGTGCTGGACGACGCGACGGTGGTGCTGCCGGGACACGGACCGCTGACCACAATCGGAGACGAGCGCCGGACCAACCCTTATTTGAGATCGCAGGAGTTCTGGAGTTGAGGCGCTGATAGGGAATCTGACAGGCGGCTGGCCGGGATGTTCAATCCGGTTAGTCCGGCTTCCGCCCGCCGCGCAGCGGCTTTGGAGTGCGGCGCGACATGTCGCCGCTTTCACACGGCTCCGCCGGGTCCAACCGCGACATGTCGCGTCCTGACGTTCCGGCGAAGCCGGCTCGATAATGGTCGGCTTCGCCGAAGGGGAACGACGCGACGTGTCGCTGGGATCAAAGCGGCGACGTGTCGCGGCGCACTCCAAAGCCGCTGCGCGGCGGGCGGAGCAGTTAGTTGATGCGTTCCCCTGCTGCGCGGCGGCGGAGCAGAGCGTCCAGAGGGTCGGCGGCGAAGTACCTTTGCAGAGTTCCCGATTTTCCCCGGCAACTACCATCCACCGTATGCAATCACGGTCCCTACTCTTCATCCCGATCCTCACGGTGCTGCTCGCTACTCGCGCCCCCGCCGACCCGCCCCAGTCCGCCCCAAAAATTCCCTCGCCCTCCGCTGAGATGTCCCCGCGCGACGTCTTGCGCCGGATGATCGAACCCTACGTCGATGTCTTCACCCGCGATCCCCAGGGCAAGGCGCGGGCGTTCTCCCTTCAATTCCGACTGCTCGAAGCCACCAACCAGCCGCCGGAACTGCGCGGCTCCCGCGTCCGCTTCGACTGCCAGCCACCCAACAATCTCCTCTTCCAGTTCTTCGCCCTGGGCACGGTGACCACCATTTCGCGCCAGGGCCAACACGTTTGGGCCGCGCCGGCCTCCCGGCTCGCGCCCATCCTCCAACGCGCGGAGGCCATGACCGTCACGCGCGAGCAACAGGAGCCGCTCGCGACGCTGCGGCTGCCCGTCCCCACCAAAGTTTTCTGGCTATTGTTCCGCCTCGTGAAAGTGCGCGACGGCGGTGAGACCATCCTCGACCGGCAAGTCTGCCGCCGCCTGGAGATCGACTCGCCCGACAAGGAGGATCGCGGCAAATTCATCCGCCTGTGGGTCCGGGCGGACACGTTCCAGTTGGTGCGCCTGGATTGGCAAAGCCCGGTGGACCACGCTTCGCTGGCCGTCGAAAAGATCGACTTTCTACCATCGCTCCCGGCGGACGATTTCCAGCCGGACGCGGAGGCGAAAGCAGACCTGCTCGAAGTGCCCGTCAGCCGTTTCCGACCGTTCTTCACGTTGTTAGGCAAGGAGGAGGAGAAACGCCAAAAGGCGGCGCGCGCTTCCGGCGCCGCTGGCAACTAACGGATCAAGTTGCCCGGCGCTCCTTGATCGACGCCAGCAGGTCGGCGACCACCTCGTCGCGCGGTTTCGCGCCCAAGTTGCCCTTGCCGTGGACGCGCACGCTCACCGCGCCCGCGTCCAGGTCCCGTTGGCCGATGACGAGCATCGTGTGAACCTTCACCTTCTCGGCGTCGGCGATCTTGGCCTTGATGGGGTCGGTGCCGGCGTCGAGCGTCGCGCGCACCTGGTGGCCGCGCAGTTCGTTGACGATGCCCCGCGCGTATTCGACCAGCGGGGCCTCGTCGCCGATGGGCAGCACGCGCACCTGTTCGGGCGACAGCCACAACGGGAAATTGCCCGCGTAGTTTTCGATCAGGAACCCGATGAACCGTTCGTGCGTGCCGAGCGGCGCGCGGTGGATGCACAACGGGGTGTCCTCCTTGTTGTCACGGGTTTTGTAGGTGAGGCCGAAGCGTTTCGGCACGGCGAAATCCACCTGGTTGGTGGCGATGGTGAACTCGCGTCCGATGGCGCTCCACACCTGCACGTCGATTTTCGGACCGTAAAAAGCGGCCTCGTTGGGGACTTCCACGTAGTTGACGTGGTTTTTGATGAGGACATTGCGAACCATGTCCTCCGTTTCCTTCCAGAGCGCGGGTTCATCGACAAACTTCAGGCCCAGTTTGGCGGGGTCGTGCGTGGAAAACCGCATGAGATACTTCTCGAGGCCGAAGATACGAAAGTATTTGAGATACAATTCGTTAACCGCGTTGAATTCCGCCTCGAATTGATCCTTCGAGAAGTAGATGTGGGCGTCGTTCATCTGCATGGAACGCACGCGCATCAGGCCGAGGAGTTCGCCCGACTGCTCGTAGCGGTAGCAGGTGCCGTATTCCGCGAAGCGCAGGGGCAGGTCGCGGTAGGAACGCGGCACCGCCCCGAAGAGCTTGTGGTGGTGGGGACAGTTCATCGACTTGAGGTAGTAGCGGTCGCCGGTGGCGGACGGTTTGCCATCCGCCATCCCGGAAACCACGTCGTCCAACGTCATCGGCGGGAACATCGAGTCCTGGTACATAAGGGATGTGCCCGCTGGTGAGGTACAGGTTCTCGCGCGCGATGTGGGGGGTCCGCACGCGCTCGTAACCCGCCGCGAACTCCGTCTCCTTCGCCAGTTTCTCCAACTCCTCGATCAGCACCGTGCCGCGCGGCAGCCACAACGGCAGACCCGGTCCGACGTCCTCGTCAAAGGTGAACAATTCCAACTCCCTGCCGAGTTTGCGGTGGTCGCGCTTCTTCGCCTCCTCCAGCATGGCGAAATACTCGTCCATCTGCGTTTTGTTTTTGAACGCGGTGCCGTAAATCCGTTGCAACTGCGGGTTCTTCTCATCGTTCTTGTAGTACGCGCTCGCGACGTGCGTCAGCTTGAACGCGCCGACGTTCCCGGTGCGTCCGACGTGCGGACCGGCGCACAGGTCCGTGTAATCGCCGTTGCGATAAATGGTGATGATTTCGTCCTCGGGAATCCCCCGGATGATGTCGAGCTTGAACTTGCTCGGCTGGCCCGGACGCGCCCCCAACGCCGCCAGCGAACCCGCTTCCGCCAAAGCCAGCGCCTCGGCGCGCGACACCTGGACGCGCTCGAAGACGTGGTTCGCCTTGGTTTCCCGTTTCATCTCGGCCTCGATGCGCTCGAAATCGGCGGGCGAGATGCGGTGGGGTAGTTCGAGGTCATAGTAAAACCCGGTGTCCACGGGCGGGCCGGCGGCGAACTGCGCCTCGGGCCAGATCCGCAGGATCGCCGTCGCCAGAACGTGCGCGGCGGAGTGCCGCAGGCGTTCCAGGTCGCTCATGGGCGGACGTTCGGGATGCCGCTGGCCGTCAGTAGGGGCGAGGGCGGCAGGGTCCTCAACGGCATTTTTCTCGTCGGCTTGATTACTCATAAAAGGGAGAGGGCGAAACGGGCTAAACAGGGTGCGCACCATACGCCGCGCCGTGGGTCTTACCAAGGCAAAAGAGGGAGCTTGGCGCCGCGACTTGCCTGGCAGTCCCGCTGACGCGGAAGAAGTGTGTGGGTAGAAGTGACGCGGAGCGGCACCCCGGGACCGCGGGCGTCCCGCCCGCATCTGCTCTGGTCAGCCCAGGGACCGCGGGCATCCTGCCCGCAACAGGGCGGTAGCTCTGTGCCCACCGCCTACGGCGTCTCCGCGTTGTCCACAAAATCGATCTTCCAAGCACCGCCCGCATTGACCAACTTGAGCTTCAAGCGTTGCGGCGTCATCTCCCCGCCGCTCAACGTCACCTTTACCGTGGCTTTCCCGCCGTCGATCACGGGGTCCTTCACCAGGATGTTCTTCTCCCAGGCCTTGTCAAAATCCTGCGCGCAAATAAACGGGTCCGCCTCCAGCCCACCCTCGACTTTCATCGCCCGATCCACTTCGGACAAAAACCGGTCGCTGATGTAACGCTTCATCCCGGCGTGGCTTTTTGCCAGCGGCGCGTCATCGGCGTTCAGGGCGTGCAGGTAGAACTTGTAGAAGGCGCGCACCTGTTCCGTGGCATCGGCCGCGGCGTCACCCGCTCGGGCACCAACGACAACCACAAAGAACAAAACCGCCGTCACCAAAACACTTGAAACACGCGAAAATTTCATATCCCCGAGTTGATAACCAACCGGCACTCGTCCCTCAAGCCCAAACTTGCCCCGCACCACCCACCAAAACGCCGCCCCGTCTTCCCTTCAAATCTCGAAACTCAACGACCCCTCCGTCGCCGGCACCTCGCGCAGAATATCCTCCAGTGAACGGCTGTCCAACAACGCGGTGAGTTGCGCCTGGACCGCCACCATCAGCACGCGCACCGGACAGGTGCGCTCATCCGGACAGGTGCAGCACGGGTCGCGCCGGCGCGCCGGAACCCCTCCCGCCGCCTCGCCATCCGCGCCGACCGTCGTTTCCCGCACGTTCACCGCGCAGGGCAGGGGAGTCAGCGGACCGTCCAGGGTGCGGATGACCTCGCCCACGGTGATTTCCGCCGGCGGACGCGCCAGCCGGTAACCGCCGCCGACGCCGCGTTTGCTGGACAGCAGCCCCGCGTGACGCAAACTGAGCAGGATCTGCTCGAGGAATTTGACCGGGATATTCTCCTGCCGGGAGAGTTGCTCGATGCGCTGGGCGGCCTTGTCGTTGGGGAACGCCCGGGCGATGGCGAACAGCGCGCGCAGGGCGTACTCGGTCTTTTTCGACAGGCGCATGTTTTGGGGAACGAAAGGGGAGGCGGCGACCCGCGCGCCGGGAGGGGTGGAAAGGGGCGGCGGACGGGCGGGAAAAGTCGCCCTTGCGGACGGCGCGCGCAATGGTAGAATGCGGGACCTTGTTTGACCGGGGTTTGGTTACACGGGGGCGTAATGGTTTCGACTAGTGGTGGGAGACCGGTGCGGCATGCCGAGGATGATTCGTTGGCCTCGTTAAAATCCGGATCAAAACAAATAAACGCAGATCGTCAAGATCTCGCTCTCGCGGCTTAATTGACCGTGAGCGTTTGCGGTTCGACGCCCGCTAGGGCCGCAAGCGATGACAGTGGGCTAGCCTTTTGGCGGAGTGGCCGCGCCGGGGGCGAAATAATATTTCGTGGTTGCTCGAAGGCGCGTAATGGGGCCGGTGACTCTCGCGTCCTTCTAAAACCCACCGCCGGACAAGCATGTAGATGTGTTGGTTGACGACTGTTAGGACAGGGGTTCGACTCCCCTCGCCTCCACTTTCTAAACCCACCTTGAATCCGCCCAAACTGCACGCTTGGTGGAAGATTTCGCCAGAGCAGCAGCGGCTTATTTGAACCACGGCGTTACCGCAGAGGACATTATTCCGCACGTCCGCTCGACATGGCAGGTGCCAAGGAGATGATGGCACGCTGTGGCAGTGCTGCCAAAGCTCCAGCGGACCTGCACTGCATCATAAGTCTCGAAAGCACAAACCGATCGTTTTCAATGGTTTATGCCTAATTGGAATAAAATTTGGAATAAAATTTGCGATTTACGTTGCTTTTCTGACTCGCCTGACAGATTGTGGTTCATGGTCTTGGACGATGAGCAATCTAGGATGGAAGTTTCTCTGCGCAGTTACTTGGAAACATTCGCCGCGATTGTGCGCGGCGGCTTCGATTATTACTTTCATCATTACGGCGACAACTCGTTCCGGCATACTCCCAGAACGCGCGCTAACATTATCAACGACCACATTGTTGACGTGGCCAAACAGTTCTTCGCTGAAAAGCACCCAGAAATTGGGTCGTTCGCGGCCAAGGGCAGACGGCTCTTTCAGGTTCCTGACGCTGCTATCCTCCATTTCAAAAAGCTGGACCGTCAAAAAAGACCCTGTAACTACCCAACTCTGTTTGCCATCAGATTTAACGACCCCGATCAATTCCTTCCCGGCTTTGGTCCACTTCCTCGGCTCGCAGTTGGATATGTTCCCTCAAGAGATTGGACGCGGATCGACAGCATCTTTATCACTCGTCCCGATGGAAAAGAGGTCAGGTGGTCCATTGAGTTGGGAGGAGGAAGTGACTCGCCGCAACCGCTAACTATTTCTAAACCCAATGCTCCCACACCGTCACAACGCAGAGCACAGCCAAAGGGCGGAAGCGCAGACACACAGGGCGCAGGCGAATCCTGACATGGTCATTTTGGCGCGGGAAATCCGTGGCCTTACTCAATCGGAACTCGCTGGAAAGCTTGGGGTGTCTCAGGGGAAAATTTCGAAACTGGAAGATGGCTTGCTCAAGTTATCAGGCGACGACGTCGCGGCATTGGCGAAAATTTTAGAGTTCACGCCTTCATTTTTCTTCAAGGACGATATTTCACGCGCGTCTTTCACTTGGTTTTATCGGAAGCGCGCCAGTATTCCGCAGAAGATTCTCGTCCAATTCAATGCCCGCGTTTGTTGGCGCTTAGCGCAGATAGAACGCTTGCGAAGGAAAACAGAGCTAAACACGCGCTCTCTGCCGTACTGCGATCCCGATGAATATAAAGGAGGGCCAACACAGGTTGCTGATCAAATACGGCAGTTTTTAGGAGTACCGCCGGGACCTGTCAAAAACCTCGTTGGATTGTTGGAGGGAGTTGGCATCTTTGTTATCGAGGATAATTTTGGCACAGCTAAACTTGATGGAGTAAGTGCCTTCACCCGCAGCGGGACACCTGCGATTTTCTTGAACTCTGCTTTTCCCCGTTCGCGGCGCGTTTTCACGGCGGTTCACGAATTGGGCCATCTTATTATGCACCGTTTACCCCGTTCTGGTGCCGAGAGCGAAACGAACGAGTTTACCGCTGAATTCTTACTGCCGACAGACCAAATTCGCCCAGATTTTCGCAGTTGTGAAAAGATCACTCTCGATACTCTTGCGCGTTTGAAGTTGAAATGGCGCGTCTCCATTGGCGCACTCCTAAAACGTGCGCTCATGCTTGGATTTGTTGACCAAGGACGATTCACGTACCTGCGTATACAGATGAACCAGCAAGGATACAGATTGGACGAGCCGCACGAGGCTCTATTTGGAACGCAACCGCCCACTTTAGAGCGGGAATTGGTGGATATCCACCTGAACGAGCTTGGATACAGCGTCGAGGAGCTTTGCAATTTGCTGGACTTCAACAACACACAAGAATTTGATGCGCAGTATGGTGAGCAACACCCATTTTTGCAGGTAGTGAAACGATGACGGTGAGCGAAGGTGATTCGCCGATTTGGTTCCGGTTATATGGTTTGTCTCTCACTCGACCCATCGTCTGCCCAAGAGGATGCTTGAACGTTTGCGGTGGGAGGCAAGAGAGGACGAACAGCGTGCCAGAAATCTGCGAGTCGCGGAGAATCTCGAAAGCCACATTCTGCCGGCACATTGCGAGCCTCGAAAAAAGTTGCAGCGACACCGTTACAGGTGCAAAGACAAGGTGAAACATTGTACCTCTATGAAAATCTTCGAGAACGCAATTTCATCGATCCAGATGGCGCTGGAGGATTACTCTACCGGAGCCGAAAATCGTCTCCTTTCAGCCGCGAGAAATCTTCACGCGGGGCTACTGCTCCTGTACAAAGCCAAGCTTTCGGAGTTGTCCCCAACAGGAACGGATGATGTCTTGATCAAAAAGCGGGCTCTCCCAAAAAGAGTTCCGGGCGGCGGCATCATGTTTGTAGGCGATGGGAGAAACACCGTGGACGTTCAAGAAATTAAAGAGCGGTTCAAGTCTCTCGACATCAAAACCGATTGGGCACGCTTCGAAAAAATTAATACACTCAGGAATGATATCGAACATCATTTCACGACACAGTAGTGCTCGCATGAGGGAGATAATTTCAACCACGTTTGTGTTAATCCGCAACTTTATTGTGGACGAGCTTGCGTTAGACGCGAAAGAGGAATTGGGAGACGAAACTTGGAGCGTGCTGCTCACCGCTGTACGAAGTGTACGAAGACGAACGTGGGGATTGCGAACGAGATTATCCTTAATTGATTGGGAGAGTTGGGACTCCGGGAGCCGTTCTCGAAGCCACATGCTGCAATTGCGGTTCGAGTTTGCTCGTTCCGGGTTGGTAGCAGCCGCGACTGGGGTATTGAGTGTCGTTCCTGTAGCGAAACTGGCTTTTCGAGGATTTTACTCAACGTGTTCTCAGCGATAGTCTTGCGCTGGAAGGCCATCATTCACTCAAGAGAGGCGAGGATGAAGTTCTAATTACCTGCCCTTTCTGTTCTCAAACTGGGTACATTGTCGAGGAGCAGCAATGCGCGATTTGCCATGAAAGCTGCGAGACTACATGCGACCGTTGCGCCGGGGAAATTCCGGTCTGTGAACTCTCCGATGATTCTGTGTGCGGCTGGTGTTCTCACATGATGAGCAAAGACGATTGATTGTCGGTATACAGTGGCAGCGGGGGGCATCCAATATCTTTTGACTCGCGAGCCTATAGACGCTGATTGGCCCCCGCCGCTCTCCCTTCGCCAGCACTTGAGTCTTGCCTCGCGTCCCCGCCCGGGTACCTTTCGGCGTATGAAAAATGTCATCCTCAGCGACGAGGCAGCCGCGCGTCTGGAAGTTTGAGAACTCCGTCCCGACGAGGGGTTCTCCGATGTCATCCTGCGCGTTGTCGCGCGTCCCGCTGATACGCTCGGCTGCGCCCGGGGTATGATGACCTTCGAGCCCGGCTGGGAGGATCCCGAACCGCCGGAGACGTGGCACGCCTACCGCGATGACCTTCCTCTTTGACACCAACGTTTGGCACCGCGACCGCCAGAACCCCGAAAGCCTTTCAGTGCCCGCCGTGCGCGTCAGCACCGGCGCGGCGGAATCTTTTCGGCATATCCGCCGTTTGGGTGCGGGCGGTGGGCCTGAAGGTTCACCGCGGCAAACTCCGGCTTTTCGCCCTGCTCGACGACTGGTTCCGCGTCATCCTGCGGCCCTCGTTCGTGCGCCGTCATCCCTCTGGACGCCCAACTCGCCCGCTTGTCCCATGAACTCCCGGGCGACTTCCACGAGGACTCCACTGACCGGTTTATCGTGGCAACGGCCATCCTGCACGATCTGACCCTGATCACAAGCGACCATCTCATCCTCGCTTATCCCCTCGTCCGCGCCGTCAGGTGACAGCGTTCTTTTCGTTCGACTACCACCGTAAGCCTAGTATTCCTTCAAACCCTGCTTCAGTCGCCCCAGCGCAGGGGGGAACTTGTCACACTCTGCTGTCCAGCTTGGAACTCTTCGCCCGGGACGGGACGCCGACCGATTCGGTCAGGCTTGGCGCGGTGTTTGCGTGGCCCGCGCCCATCTGATACGTTCGGGTTTATGACAGAACTTCTTGAGCGTGCGTTTGGTGAGGCGGCCCGGTTGCCCGAGCCGGATCAAGACGCTTTGGCGGACTTGCTCTTGGAGGAGATTGCTTCCGAAGCCCGTTGGGGCGAGTCGTTCGCCCGCTCGCAGGATCAACTCGCGAGCCTGGCGGCTGACGCTTTGGCTGAGTTCCACGCCGGGCGAACCCTGCCCTTGAATTTCCAACGTGACTTCGCGGACCACTGAAGCGTTTCGCGCCCGTTTGTCCAAGCTGCCCCCGCCCGTGCGTCGGCAAGCGCGCGAGGCTTACCGGCGCTGGAGCCTGGATCCGTGGCAGCGCGGCTTGCAATTTAAGCAGGTTCATACCCGCCAGCCGATTTGGTCGGTGAGAATATCCCTGCACTGGCGGGCGGTTTGCGTGCGCTCGGGCGAAGTAGCCATTTGGTTCTGGATCGGCTCTCACGCGGAGTACGACGCGCTTTTGACGAGGATGTAGCCAAGCTTCTTTTCCTAGATCGCACTACCTTCGCCAGTCCGCGCGCCACCGGTGTGCCTCGTGCGGTCACTCCTAAAAAGAGTTTCAATCCCCCGCATGACCCCCGCCGAGTTCAACACCAAGTGGCAACGCTTCTCCGGCAAGGAAACCGCCGCGTACCAGGAACACTTCAACGACCTCTGCCGTCTGCTCGGGCTGCCCACCCCCGCCGAGGCCGACCCCACGGCGAACGACACCTTCTGCTTCCAGAAGTACGTCCTCAAGGACGCCGAATTCTCCGGCTTTTCCGGTCTCGCTCCCGTGGGCGAAGCCGCCGACGATCCCGGGCAGCGCGGCTTCGCCGACGTCTGGAAGGCCGGCTGCTTCGCCTGGGAATACAAGGGCAAACGCGCCAACCTCGACGCCGCCTACAAACAACTCCTCCGCTACCGCGAAAGCCTGCTCAACCCGCCGCTGCTCGTCGTTTGCGACTTCGAGCGCTTCATCATCCGCACCAACTTCAACGGCACCGTCCAGGAAACGCACGAGTTCACCAACGCGGAAATCGATCTCCCCGCGCGCGCAACGACTCCTGCGCGCGCTCTTCACCCAGCCCGACTCCCTCAAACCCCAGCGCACCACGGCGCAGGTCACCGAAAAGCTCGCGGGCCAGATCGCCGAACTCGCCCGTTCGTTGCAAGGGCGCGAGAGCGTCGAATACAAAGACGCCGCCAACCGCCGGACGGTGTACGTCGCGCAACGCAAGAACCTGCGCATCGCCCGTTTTCTGAACCGGGTCGTCTTCTGCCTCTTCGCGGAAGACACCGGCCTGCTGCCCGCCAACCTCTTCTCCGAAGTCACGCGCACCGGCCTGGACGATCCGCCGCTTTTCGCCGCCGCCCTGGAGGATTTGTTCCGCGCGATGGCAAACGGCGGTCGGTTCGGTCGGCACCGCATCCGGCACTTCAATGGCCACCTGTTCGAGGAAGCCACCGTGTTTGAACTCACGGCGGACGAACTCCGCCTGCTTGCCGAAGCCGCCGAGGCGGACTGGCAGTTCATCGAGCCCAGCATCATGGGCACGCTCTTCGAACGCGCCCTGGAACCCGCGCAACGTTCGCAGCTTGGCGCGCATTACACCAGCGAGCCCGACATCAAAACCCTGGTGGAACCCGTGCTCATGGCCCCGTTGCGGCGCGAGTGGGCCGAAATCAAAGCCAGCTTGATTCCCGCGGCGACCGGCGGGAAGAAAGCCGCCGTCGTGAAAGCGACCGCCGCGCAGGGCGAACGGCTCGCGGCCTTTCAGGATAAACTCGCCGCCGTCACCGTGCTGGACCCGGCGTGCGGCAGCGGCAATTTCCTCTACGTTTCCTTGCAGTTGCTCCTCGGCTTGGAGAAGGAGGTCATCGCGCAGGCCGAACAGCTTGGCCACCGGCTCGCCGGACCCAAGGTCGGCGTGCAACAACTCCGCGCCCTTGAGATCAATCCCTACGCTTTCGAGTTGGCGCAGGTGGCGGTGCAAATCGGTTATCTGCAGTGGCGGCGTGACAACGGCTTCGACAACGAGCGCACGCCCATTCTCCAAAACCTGGGGGGCTTCGAGAACAAGGACGCGTTGCTGAACGAGACCTTCCGCAAAAAACCCAAGAACTTGCAAGCCGCCCGCGCCGAGGAACACGGCGGCGAGGCCGAGTTGTTCAAGGTTTACACGGAACGCATCTGGCCGCCCGCCGACGTGATCGTCGGCAACCCGCCGTTTTTGGGCGGCAAGTTCCTGCGCCGTGAGTTGGGCGACGCTTACGTTGACGCCCTGTTTGAAGTTTACCGGGGCACCGTGCCCCACGAGGCGGACCTTTGCTGTTACTGGTTCGAGAAAGCCCGCGGGCAAATCGCCGGCAAACGCAGCGGACGCGCGGGCCTGCTCGCGACACAAGGCATTCGCGGGGGAGCCAACCGGCGGGTGTTGGAGGCCATCAAGCAAAGCGGCGACATCTTCTTTGCGGAGAGCGACCGTAAATGGACCCTGAGCGGCGCCGCCGTGCAGGTCTCGATGGTGGGGTTCGACAATGGTTCGCAACCCGCGCCGCACATCTTGGACGGGGTCGAAGTCCCTCGCATTTTCGCAAACCTCGCCACCGCCGAGGGCGACGTCACCACCGCCCGCGCGTTGCCGGAGAACCGCGGTATCGCGTTCATGGGTGACACCAAGGGCGGCGCGTTCGATCTCCCCGGCCAGGTGGCGGCGGAGATGCTGGCGACCGGCCCAAACCCGAACGGTCGCCCCAACAGCGACGTGGTTCGCCCTTGGATCAACGGTCTGGATATTTCCCGCCTGCCGCAAGGCAAATGGATCATCGACTTTCCGCCCGGCACCAGCGAAGCCGACGCCTCGCTCTACGAAGCGCCTTTTGAGTACCTGCGAAAACACGTCCAGCCCGGGCGGGTGGAAAATCGCCGGTCCGCCTACGCTGAACGCTGGTGGGTACACATGGAGCCGCGCCCGGAGTTGCGCGCCGCCTTGGAAAGCCTGCCGCGCTTTCTGGTCACGGTGGCGGTCGCCAAACATCGCCTCTTCGCGTGGGTGGAACATCCAACCTTGCCCGACCACGCGCTTTTCGTTTTCACCCGCTCGGACGACTTCTTTTTCGGTGTGCTCCATTCCCGTCCGCACGAGGTGTGGTCACTCGCGCGCGGGACGCAGTTGCGGGAGAAGGAGAGCGGCTTTCGCTACACTCCGACCACCTGTTTTGAGACCTTCCCCTTCCCGTGGCCTGTTAACACGAAGCTCGACGCGCTGACGCCGGAGCAGCGCGCGAGCCATGATGCCGTCGCCTTGGCGGCGCGCGAACTGGATGCCAAACGCCGCCACTGGCTCGGCGACCGTTCGGACCTCCAACGCACGCTCACCAACCTCTACAACGCTCGCCCCGCGTGGCTGGCCGGCGCGCACCGGCAACTCGACGCCGCCGTGGCCGCCGCCTACGGCTGGCCCGCGGACTTGGGCGAGGCGGAGATCCTTGCCCGGTTGCTGGACCTGAACCTCGCCCGCGCCGGTGCCAACGCGACCACACCGGCCTCGCGTGTGAAGAGAAAAGTCGGCCGGCTGCGCGCCACCCGGGAGAAGACGGCGGATGAAATGCTGTGAAATCGGGTTCGCCTGCCTCCGTGGCGGCTTACAGCCAATTTCAAATTGGTTGCGGGGTGACATCAGACCATCGGCGCTGGATCCCGGAGTCTGCTTGTCTTTGGTTTGGAGTGCTCCGCGACACGTCGCGACGCACTCCAAACCAAAGACAAGCCGGAGGCGACGCCTCCTGTGCGGAAAACAAGAAGTAGAAGTTAGCGTCAAGCATTCCGAGAAACGCTGTCGATGCGCCTGGGCGCGAGAATGCTTGTTAATTGGCGACAAACTACTTCCGCGCCTTTGCAAACCGCGCGCTCGCAAGGGAGAAGGTCTTCCACAACATCGCGATTGTTCCAGCCAGGCACAGAAGCGTTATTCCCACTAATGGGAAGAGCAGGGCCGTCTCCGCGTTGCGCGCCACTTGGTTTGCCCCGGCAATGGTCGCGCACCAAGCGACCGCCGCGCCGCCCAACCAGAGCCAGCGCGCGCGTGGCGGCGGGGGCGGCGGTTCCGGCGGCTTTGCCTCAAGACACGCGAGTTCATGAATCGCGGCGTTCAACCTCGCCACCGGCGCGCAAACGAGAGACGGCGGAAATGTGAAGGTCAACGGTTCGAGTAACGAAACGCACACGTCGAACTCCCGGTGGTAATCCAACGTCAGCGTGAGGTCAGTCGCCGTAAAACGAGGCGTGCCCCTCCAGAAAACGTGACAGGCAACCAGCGCGCAAGCACCGTCGGCGTTCCGCCACAGCCGGACAATTTGCCTTGGACCGGTGCGTTCGTCGTCGTAGTCCGGGTCCAGGCATTGTTCCAAGCGCCACCGGCCATCCTCCGAGCTAACGGATTGTGGATAAGGCACCGGGTAGGATCGGGGACCAATCATGAAACGAATTCAAACACCCAAGGGCGGGCAAGCGTCCGGGACTTGGCACCGATTAACCAGATATAACTTTAGCGGGACTCATCAATGTACCGCCGCAAGGAGTAAACCTCTTCTGTCAGCAACCCGACCGTCACCCGCAGGCGCCGGTTCATCCTCCACAACACTCCGGCGCAAACGCTGCCGGTCGCCAGCGCCAGGAAACCGATCGCGCGAAAAAGGTCGTTGTCCCACCAGCCCCTTTGAACGGGTTGGACCGGCAACGGCACTGGCGTGGGGGGCGGCGTCGCGGTGGGAGTCGGACTGGGCCTGACCACCACCGGCAGGACCACCGGTGCCGGTGTGGGTGTCGCCTCTTTTGGCAACGGCAGCGACTCGGCGATACGTTCGGATTCCAGCTTGGCGGAAAAGGGCGTTGGCGTCGGCAAAACCGGGCCGGTTCTCGGCGCGGCGTACACTTTATCAAACAGCGGTCGCAGAAGTTTCACCGTCTCCGCGTCAGCCGACTGCACCTGCCAGGCGGCGTCCAGCTTGATGAGTTCCCCCTGGCAGACCCCCACGTCCATCTTGCCGCCGGGTCCCTCCGAGACGGCCACGTAAAACCGGCCCGACTCCGCCGCCGGGTGCAATCCACCGGCAAACTTCGGCTCGCCCTTGGCGTCAATCGTCGCCTTGCCGACGCTGCCTTGCAGTCGGGCCGCCTCCAAATCCTCCACAAACTCCGACGCCTTGAATTCACCGCCCTCACCCCTCTGGGCGGGAACCGGAGCCACGAGGAGTTTTGCGCCGGTCGGCAGCGCGTGGTGTTCCTGGTTGACCAACGAAGGCGCTTTGCCCGCGACCGGGACGACCCACGCCAGCATCAATAACACACCCGGTGCGAGACGACGTGGCAAGGAACGCATGGATAATCACCCACAGAACACAGAGAACACCGAGGTAGAAAAGAAAAAGGCGGGAAGGAATCTAGAACAGAAATGCGTCGCCTACTCCTTCCGAACAAATCTCCCTGCCTTTCCTTCTTTTCCTCTGTGTTCTCTGTGCCTCTGTGGTTAAACCCTCCGGCTATTCTTTTTCGACCGCGCTTTGCGCCGCCACGTACGGCGTGATTTCCATGATCTCGCAACGCTTGCTGATACCCGCCGTCTCTTCCGGTAGCGTGACGATCTCACCCACCCGGTGGCTCAGCAACGCCTGGCCAATCGTCGTTTGGTAGGAGATCAAATGCGTCTCGGGGTTGCCGTCCCACGCGCCCAGGATTGTGTAGGACTCCAGCGCGCCGCCTTCCAGTGCCTTGAGCTTGACCGCCGTGCCGATGGACACCTGGGTCGTGTCGGGATTCTCGAAATTCGTGCCGCGCGCGCGCATCAAATCCTGCTCCAGTTCGGAGCGGCGGCGGGCCAGCACAGCCTGCATCTCCTTCGCCGCCTTGAACTCGAAATTCTCCCGCAAATCCCCGTATGAACGGGCGATCGAAATTTCCTCGATGTTCCGGGGGATTTGCTTGTTGACCAGGTCGTCCAACTCGAGTTTGCGTTTCTCCAAGCTCGTCCACGACACCACCAGCGTGACCGGCTTCTCGTCGTTGCCACCCGTCAACAGGCTGTGCAAATCGGGGTGCATTTTAATCAAACGCGCCATGAGCGAGCGTTTGTCCAACTCCTCCAGACTCGGTGTCGCCAGCAGCGCGCGGGCCGCCGTGCGCAACTCGGCCTTGTCGCCCGAAGCCACAAGCTCCGTGACCAATTCGCGGTCGCTGATCAGCAAATCGCGCAGTTTGGTCGAACGCTTGATGTCGCTGAACTCGTCGCGTTCCAGGGCCGAAAGGATCGCCGCGAACAACCGGGGACTCGCAAACTCGGCGTACTTGGTGTCGCCCCGTTCCTTGGCGAGCCAGAGCAGCATCTCGCAGGTGATCGAATAGTCGCGGATCGAATGATCGAGGTAGGTCTTGAATTCCTCCAGCCGTCCGTTCGCCTCGAAAAGCCGCCCGATTTCGCCGACCACGCGGGCGTTGTGCGTTTGCGGCAGCAGGGAAAGCGCCCGGGGAGCCCAGCGATCCTCGCCCAACGCGGCGGGCAGGCTGTGCAGCGCGTAACGCTGTTTGACGGCGGGCAGGTTGCCGATGATCTCGCCGAGGCGGTTCTCCTCGCCGCGCATCAGGTCGGTGAGCGTCGGGCTGCCTTCGGGCAGGGTCAGGCCGAGGGCGGAGGCGATTTCGTCGCGCGTGACGAGCATTTCAAAAGCGGCGTCGATGTCGAGCCGCTGGTTGCGCACGGCGACCTTGCCGGAGGATTCGAGGACCGGCAAAAGCTGGGCGGGGTCCGCCTTGAAATCTTCGATCCCCTTATAGACCTGATCCAGCACGCTGATCTGCTGCTTCAACTGGCGGGAGGTGTCGAACTGCGAAAGCAGCGCCTGATTCTGCGCGACGGGTTCCTCGCGCAACTCGACAAAATCGGTCTTCTTGGCGGGCACGTCGAAGCGACCGTCCTTCTTGAGCAGCTTTTTGGCGTTGTCCCACCAGCGTTTGAACTCGGCCTCGCCCGACAGTACGTCGGGGATCAGCATGGCGGCGATGTGGACGGCCGTGACACGCCGGTTGTCCGCGTGCTGGAGGATCAAATGGACGGCAGCGACGGGATCGCTGGTCACCAGTTTTTTGGTGCCGGGAAGATCGGAGGCTTTGCGGGCCAGCAGATGATCGGTGGGAATGGCCCGCAACGTTTCCGCCGCGTAGGGCAACTGCATGGCGTGGCCGCGCTTCGGACCGAAGTGGATGAGAATCTGGTTGTTGTCGAGGTTCCAGCCGGCGACCTGGCCGAAACCCCAACTCTTGTGCTGGCAGTAAGCGCCTGGATCGAGAGCGTTGAGGGCGCGGGCGACGGCGACGGTCAGCTTGCCTTCATCGACCAGTTTTTGGAGGTCGGGGTGAATGACGGCGGGAGCGGCGGTGGCGGGGATAGACATGGGGACCAGGAAAAGTTGAGGGTTGATCGCGGGTAGAGAGGCGAACGCAGGCGGCGGGCCGGAGGAATCCGGTTAATCCGGCACGCCGTCCGGCGTGTTCACCCGGACAGGAGGTTTCCTCGGCCCAGCCGCCTTGGCGGTCCGACAAACTGGCTGGTTGCCATCCGCCACGATCCGTCTTTTCCCGGCCTGGTGAACAGGCCCGAGGAAAAATCAACCGCTAAGGGAGCAACCACCCCTCTCAACTTGCACGAATTCTCCTCTTTGGGAAATAAACAATTTGCCCGCCCCAGCAACTTCGCCATTGCCAGACCCCCTTCAAAGCGCGTACAAACAACGCCAAGCCATGAAAATCCTGCTTTGTTCCCTCCTCCTCACCCTTGCCGTCGCCGCGACGGTTCACGCGGACATCCAAGCTCCTCCCGCGAGTGAGCAGGGACCCACGCGCAAGCTCGGGCGCGGTTTCTCCAACCTGCTCCTGGCCGTCACCGATTGGGAGGTAACCATCGCGGAGACCAACGACGAGGAGGGTAACAACGCGATTCCCTACGGCTTTATCAAAGGCGCGGGCCGCTTTTTCGCGCGCACCGGTACGGGACTCTTCGACATCGCGACCGCCCCTTTTCCGCTGAACAAGGGCAAGTACACCCCGTTCTTGCGTGATGACGTGCCTTGGATTCACAGCGGCTTCGAGGAGTTCCCGCCCGAACTTGGCTTCGAGAGCCGCCGGGATTACGCCCGCTAATCAGGTCCGCAGATTAGCGCGGATTTCGGAGGATTAAGAAAAAGGCGTGGAAGAGAAAAGATTTTCTCGTCAGCGCAACTCCACTAAATTGTTCTTCTTAGTCCCGGAGGGACGTCGGAAATTAGCCGGTGGCGCAAGCCACCGGCGGAGTGTTTGAAATCCTAGCCCCGCCGGGACTAAGAAGCTTGGTGCTATCTCCAATGTCCATCCCCTTAAAGATCACCGAGATTGCTTTCGGTGGGCGCGGGGTGGGGCGGTTGGATGATGGGCAGGTGGTGTTTGTCCCCTTTGTGGCGGTGGGCGAAGTCGTGCGGGTGGAGATTACCCGACGGCACAAAGGGTATGCCGAAGCCCGGTTGGTTGCCGTGGAGGAGTCCTCCCCCGTGCGGGTGGAGCCGTGCTGCCCCTACTTTGGAAGGTGCGGCGGTTGTAGCTACCAGCACTTGTCCGCGGAGGAGCAACGGCGGATCAAAGGGGAACAGGTCGCCCAGGTGTTGCGCCGGATCGGGAAGTTTCCGGACCCGCCGGTGGAGGCGGTGGTTCCCTCTCCACTCGCCTACGGGTACCGCAATCGTATCACCGTGCATGTGCGCGACGGGACCATCGGGTTTTTCGGCGTGGACGCCCGTGAGTTGATCGATATTGAACGCTGCCCCATCGCCGAGCCGGCCGTCAATGACGCGCTCGCTGCCTTTCGCGCGCGGCCGTGGATGCGCGAGGGACATTGCACCCTGCGCAACGATAACCACCGCCGCACGTTCCACCAGACCAACGACACGGCGGCGGGCGAGTTACTGCTAATCGTGGGCGCATTGGCTGCGAAGGGTGCCTGGCGGCATTTGGTTGATGCCTACTGCGGCGCGGGCTTCTTCGCGCGGGAACTCCGGAGCCGGTTCGAGACGGTGACCGGGCTGGAGCGGGACGGGCGGGCGGTGCTAACGGCCCAGCAGGACGCCGCGCCGCACGAACGCTATCTCACCGGCGACGTCGCCGCCACCCTGCCGGAGGTGCTCGCCGAAATTTCCCCGGCCGACACGCTGCTGATCGTTGATCCACCCTCCGAAGGGTTGTCTGCCGAGGTGCGTCAAGCCATCCTCGACCGACCGCCGGTCGCGCTGATTTATGTTTCCTGCGATCCCGCCACCCTGGCGCGAGACCTCGCGAAACTCGCGGCTTGTTACAATCCGCTCACGGTGACGCCCTTGGATATGTTCCCACAAACCGCCCAGATCGAGGTGGTGGCCTTCCTGTCGGCAAGGTGACCGGAAACAGTTTCGGAACCCGCAAAATTCTTGGCCGCGAAGGTGTTTTTGAACAAACCGGTTCGCGATGGAGCGCGAATTGGTAGGACCGCCGGGTGATGCGAGGTGATTTGTCGAGGCTCTCGCCACCACCCGGTTCAAACCCACAAATCAGCAATCATGACTCCATCTTCAAATCCTCTAAAAACAGAAAACACCGAGTCCGCCGCGTCCCTTGACCGACGCTCCTTCCTCCGGCGCGCCGGTATGGGCGCCGCTGTCGCCGCCGCCGTGCCGGCCGTGGCCAGCCTGTTGGGCGCGCCCACGGCGGAGGCGGCCAACCTGAGCAAGCGCGGTGCCCGCGACCTCGATCTTGCCACCCTGAATTTCCTCCTCAATTTGGAATATCTTGAGGCGGAGTATTACACGTACGCGGTGACCGGCGCGGGCATCGAAGGCTTCCAAATCCCCGTGTCCGGCCAAGGCACCCCCGGCTCGACGGCGATCAAGGGCAACCCGGCGGTTCCGTTCCAAACGCCGCTGCTTTACCAGCTGGCCGCGCAAATCTCGGCGGACGAGCGCATGCACATTTTGTTCGTGCGTTCGGTCATCGAATCCCTCGGCGGTACCCCGATCGCCCGTCCCGCCATCGACTTGATGACCGCTTTCGATGTCTCGGCCCAGGCGGCGGGGATCGGCGGCACTTTCGATCCGTTCGCGAGTGAAGCCAACTTCTTCCTCGGCGGCTACATCTTCTCGGATGTCGGTGTGCAGGCCAACCACGGCGCCACCACCCTGTTCACGAACAAAGACGTGATCTTCGGTGCCGCCGGTGTTTACGGAACCGAATGCTTCCACAACGGTGTGATCCGCAGCACTCTGGCGCGGCTTTCGGCCACCTCGCCCGACGTGGCTCGCAACACGCAGTTGATCAGCGCACTGCGCGACTCGCTGGCCGGTGATTCGATGGACTACGGCATCCTGGACCCCAACTTCGGCTCCAACATCCTGCTGGTGGATAACAGCGGTCTGGCCACCGCCCGGACGCCCCGGCAGGTACTCAACGTCGCCTACGGCGCGGTTGGCGCGGCAAAGGGTGGGTTCTTCCCGAACGGCGTGAACGGCCCGCTGGGCATCTAAGTTCAAGGCGGGCGAGGGTTGCCCGGGTGCGAAATGTGCCGCGGAAGCGGGAAGTGTCTCCCGGGAGAGGCCTACCGCCTTCGCGGCACTTTCTTTTTAGTGATTGCGCCGGCATTCGGAGGTTGCCGCGGTTTCGGAGTTTGTCATAATCCCGCGATCAAAACCAAGCCGGCACCCACGCGCGCGCAGTCTGCTTTGCCCACGGGCACGTCCGCTGTAAGAAAGAGGAAATTCCCGTGGCGAAAAGGCTTGCTGATCGCGTTTGGCTTGCTGGTCCTGCTGCCGGTCTGCGAGGTGGGCTGCGTCCGCTTTGTCAACCCGCCGGGCACGCCGTTGATGGCCCTGCGCTGGGTGGGTGACCGGGTGACGGGTGAGCATCCGCCGCGTGTTCTCTACCACTGGCTTGCCTGGCGCGACCTGCCCGCGAATTTTTTGCGGTCCGCGTGGGTGTCCGAGGATTCGCGTTTCTTTGTGCATCACGGTTTCGACTGGATCGAGATGCGTCACGCCATTGAAAAAGCGCGAAGCACGGGGGGTGACCCCCGCGGAAGCTCCACGATCACGATGCAGTGCGCGAGGTCCTTGTTCTTGTGGCAGGGGCATTCCTACGTGCGCAAAGGACTGGAGGCGTATTACACGGTTTTGATGGAGGCCATGCTCTCCAAACAACGGATCATGGAGCTTTACGCCAACGTGATCGAGATGGCTCCGGGCGTGTACGGCATCGACGCGGCGAGCCAGTATCACTACAAGGTTCCGGCGAGCCGACTGACGGGTGAGCAGGCGGCGATGTTGGCCGCCTTGTTGCCGAACCCGCGTCGCTGGAACCCGCTCGCGCCTTCCAGGAAACTCGCCTGGAGGCAGCGGCACATCCTGCGCGAATTGCCGGTGTCGAAGTGGGATGGACCCGCGACGGGGAAGGGGGAATAGCGTGTTACTGGACTCACAGCCGGGGGCATCCGCCCCGGGAGCGCGGGTCTCCGACCCGCAACAGGGCGGTAGCCCTTGGACAGCCCACACCAGGGCAGATGCGGGTCGGAGACCCGCGCTCCCGGGGCAACGCTCCGCGCTGCTTCTGCCGAGGGCACGCCTTCCCCGCGCCGCCCTACTTCAACAACCGCCGCATCGCCTCGTCCAGCCGGTCGATCGCCACCGGCTTGATCAAATGCTCGCTGAACCCCGCCGCCTGCGATTTGTCGATGTCACTTTCCATGCCGAATCCACTCAAGGCGATGCCCGGCGGACCGCCCCGCCGACGCAGTTCGCTCATCAACTCAAAGCCCGTGCCATCGGGCAACCCCAGATCGCTGATGATCAAATCGAACGGCGCGTGCGTGTCGTTGCGGGTCAACGCCTCGGCGACCGAGTGCGCCGTGACCACCTCGTACCCGCGGCGTTTCAAGAGCCGCTGCATACCCAGACAGGTATCGAGGTGGTCGTCGATCAACAGCACGCGGCGGGGCGCGTCCGGACCGCCGAGGGACGGGCTGGCCGTGGTGCCTGGTGTTGCGGAAGTGGCATTCAGCCCGGGCACCGTCGTCGCCGACCAGGCTGGCGCGGCGCAGGCTTCGAGTTCCACCGTGAACACGGAGCCTTTGTCCAGCCCGTCGCTGCGAACTCCCAGACGACCACCGTGCGCTTCGACCATCGCCTTGGAGATGGCCAGACCCAGTCCCAACCCTCCAAAACGTCGCGTGATGGAACTCTGCCCCTGGTCGAAAGCGTTAAAAATCCGTTCGAGATTCCCCGGTTCGATGCCGATTCCCTCGTCGATGATGTCAATGCGCAGGAAACCATGCTCGCCACTTTGGTTTGACCCATTGCCGATGGCTTGGGTGGTCATCGCCGAATCCAGCTTCGTCTTGGCCGCCCCAAACGCCTCCGTGGCCACGCCTTTCCTCCCGACGGCATCCGCGGCGCCACCTCCGCGGAAGCGGGGGGTGACGAAGCTGACGTGTGTTTTGCCGCCCCCGGCGCTGGCGGATCCGGTGTCCAGTGTCGTCGAACGCACCGTGATCCGGCGTCCCCGGGGGGTAAACTTCACCGCGTTCTTCAGCAAATTCCAGAACACCTGCTGCAACCGCGCCGGGTCGGCCATGGCGTGGTGTTCCCGCGCGTTGAGTTCCAAGCGCACGTTCAAGCCCTTCTCGTCGATTTCGCCCTGACAGATTTCGAGGGCCAGACGCAAGGTCCGATGCACGTCGGTCACGGACCGGTTCAGTTGGAGCTTGCCGCTGGAAATGCGGGTCACGTCGAGCAAATCGTCGATGAGCCGCGCCTCCAACTCCACGTTGCGGCGGATGATCTCCAGCGGCTGCCGCGCGGCGGGCCAGTCCTCGGCGAGGCTTTCCAATTCGGACACCATCGTGATGACCGGGGAAAGCGGGTTGCGGAGTTCGTGGGAAAGCTGCGCCAGGAACTGGTCCTTGGCCGTGTTGGCGTCGATGAGTTCCTGCCGCAGGACCACGGGCGCGGTGGTGTCCTCCACGAGGCACAGCACACCCAGGGTGCGCTGGTGGCTGTCCTGGAGGCGCAGCAGGTTGATGGTGAGGTAACGCGTCTGGCCGCCGGCGGTGGGCGTGCGCTGCTCGATGGCTTGGAAAGGCACGCCGAAATGGAGCACCCGCGCCAAACTCTCGCGGCTGGCGATGGCCAGTTGCGCGAAATTCGCCTCCGCCACCTCCACCTCGCGCGGCAGCGAACCCAGGGAGCGCACGATCTCCACGAAGACGCTGTTCACCTGGAGCAACCGCTCGTCGCCCGGATCGACCAAGGCGATGCCCACGGGCATGTTGGCGAGAATTTTCTCGTTGAAAATCTGCTCGCGCTCGCTGCGCAGGCCGCTCTGCAACTGCCGCCGGTAAAAAGAACTCAGCAACCAGGCCGCCGCCGCCGTGCCCACCACCAGCCAGCCGACGAGCAGCAGCGTCTGGCGCAACAAATCGTGGACGGGCTGGTGAACCGCCACGCTGCGCTTCTGGATCACCGCCGTCCAGCCGGTGCGTCCGATGGCGGCGAAAGTGTAGAGCTGTTCACCCCGCTCCTCGGTGCCGCTGTGGTGCTTGCGAAACGCGCGCAACAAATCCGCGTCCACCGCCGCCTGGTCCAGTTTGTTGGGTTCAAGATCGTTGACGAAGAGGGGGAACCCGTTTTGGTCGATGATCTGGATGGTCGTCTCGGAGTCTTCCCCCAGATCGAGGGATTGCAGCCGGCGACCGATGCGTTCGACCAGAATGTCCGCCCCCAAAAAGCCGAGCAGGTTTTTCGCCCGGTCCCGCACCGCCACCACCACGCTGCTCACCCGGCGTCCGTCCACCGCGCGCGGGTAGGTCGGGGACACGTAGTAACTGGCGGTGGAATGTTCGGCGGGGGTTTTCCAGATGCCGGTGCTGAACTGTTGCTGCGACGCGGCGGCCGCCCCCGTTTGCGGGACGGCGGCGATCAGGCGTCCGGAAGCGTCCGCGAGAAACATGCCGTCGAGGCGTTTCTGCGGATAGAAGATACTCATGAGCCACTCGTGGGGCGAGGGCGGGATGGTGGCGACGGCGGCGGCGGGAACGGCCACACCGACGGGCGCGGCCGAGGCGACCCAGTCCCGGACCGGCGGCTTTGGACGGCGGTTGCCCGGTGATTCCGCCGGGTCGGCCGGGACGACGGAAACCGACGGCGGCGGCTGGAGAATACTGATCGTGACAGGCAGCGTGCGGTAGTAATCCATCGACTCGCCGGTGCGCTCCAGTTCGTTTTCGACGTGCTGGGAAAGACTGCGGACGAGCGATTCGGCGTCCGCCGCCGTCTTGCTTTCCAGCGTGCGGCTCAGGACGGAGTACGAATAATAGGCGAGCAGGAGCGAGGGCACCCAGCCCACGAAAAGAACGCAGAAAGCCAGGTGATACGGCTTCAACCGGTGGGTGGACACGGACTTGGCGAAGGTTTCTTTCACGGACGACGGAACGGCGGCAGCCCTCCTGCCCAGTCCCTACCTTGGGCCGGCCGTTCCCAATGGGCAAGGGCTGTCCGCCAACGTCCGCAATCCCACCCTTGGGTTCGTAACGATTACGTCCGAAAGAGGCTTTCCGCTTGACGGTCCCTGAGAAACGGCCATCATTTGCGCCGAAATTCCAGAGGATTCCCGTACCTTCTCATTTCGCAATTTTGCCGCCTATGTCAGGACTTTTCGGAGAATATTTGTGGACGATCTGTTATCTGACGGTCCTGGTCTGCTTCTCGATGTACGGCCTGCATCGCTGGTGGATCATCTACCTGTTTCCTGAAGCACCGGAAGAGCGCGCCCGAGCCGCTGGCGCGGTTCGAGCGGCTGCCGGTGGTCACGGTGCAGCTCCCGATCTTCAACGAACTCTACGTCGCCGAGCGGCTCCTGCGCGCGGTCAGCGAACTGGATTACCCGCCCGAACTGCTCGAAGTCCAGGTGCTTGATGATTCCACCGACGACACCCAGGAGTTGATCGAGCGCGAAGTGGCGATCCTGAAGGCGCGCGGACTCGACGTGCGGCTCCTGCACCGCACCGACCGCACCGGCTTCAAAGCCGGGGCTTTGGAAAACGGGATGCATGACGGCCAGGGGGAGTTCATCTTCATCCTGGACGCCGATTTCCTGCCGCAGGCCGATATTTTGCAGCGCACGATCCATTTCTTCACCGATCCGGGCGTCGGGATGATCCAGACGCGCTGGGGCCACCTCAACCGCACGTACTCGCTGCTGACGCGCGTGCAGGCGATGTTTCTGGACGGCCACCTGCTGCTGGAACAAACCGCCCGCAGCCGCAGCGGTCGGTTCTTCAACTTCAACGGCACGGCGGGCATCTGGCGCCGCTCGTGCATCGAGGCGAGCGGCGGCTGGCAGCACGACACGCTCACCGAGGACCTGGATCTTTCCTACCGCGCGCAGCTCGCAGGCTGGCGTTTTGTTTTCCTGTCCAACGTGGTCACGCCCGCCGAACTGCCCGTGGACATGAACGGCTTCAAGAGCCAGCAGCACCGTTGGACGAAGGGTTCCATCCAGACGTGCAAGAAGATCCTGCCGCTGATCCTGGCCAGCAAGCTGCCGTGGAAGATCAAGTTGGAGGCTTTCATGCACCTGACCTCGAATTTTTCCTACCTGCTGCTCGCGTTTCTATGCGTGCTGTTGCAACCCAACGCGCACGGGGCGGGCGGCTGGATGCGGCTGCTCCTGCTCGATATTCCCATCTTCCTGGCGGCGAGCGTGTCGGTGGCGGTGTTCTACATTTGCGCGCAACGCGAGTTGTACCCGCGCACGTGGATGAAGGAAATTTTGATGCTGCCGCTGCTCATCGCGCTGGGCATCGGGTTGTCCCTCAACAATGCCCGGGCCGTGCTGGAGGCGATCTTCAACCAGGGCAGCGCGTTCGTGCGGACGCCCAAATACGGGATCGACCGGCCCGCGCAAGCTTGGCGGGATTGCAGCTATCGCCCGATCAAATCCATCCTGCCGCTGCTTGAGCTTGGTTTTGCCGTCGTACTTTACGTATTTTGTGGTTGAAGCGGTGGTGTCGGGCCAGTACTCCTCATTGCCGTTCCTGTTTCTGTTCCAACTTGGGTTCTGCTACGTGGCATTCTCCTCGCTCTCCCAATGGGTGCCCGCGTGGTTGCGCCAGATGATGACTCCCAGCTTGCCCGCATAAAAATTTGATTTGATCTACCCAGACCCGATGATCCCCCGCCGCTTCTCGCCGCCTGGCTCCCTGGTCAATCTCCGCCGCGCTCGTTGCCCTGCTGAGCGGTTGCGTGTCCACTGAAACGGGCCTCGTTCGCGGCGACACCCGCAATCAGGTCATCATCAGTATCCGCGATCAGAAGCTGACGGTGGTCCAGCCCGACCATCACCGGGTGACCTTCCCGATTTCGACCTCCAAGTTCGGCTTCGGCGACCGGCGCGGCAGTTACGCGACGCCGCTGGGCGAACTGGAGGTGGCGCAGAAGATCGGGGCGGCGCGCCGGCGGGCAGCGTGTTCCGCAGCCGGGTTCGCACGGGCGAGATCGTCGGCATCGACGCGCCGGGGCGCGACGCCA
This sequence comes from uncultured bacterium, assembly GCA_963795895.1. Lineage (GTDB taxonomy): Bacteria > Verrucomicrobiota > Verrucomicrobiia > Chthoniobacterales > SZAS-18 > CAWCJJ01. Next base: position 20,591 of record CAWCJJ010000013.1, on the reverse strand, counting down.
TCGTCACGCGGATTCTGGCGTTGCGCGGGTTGGAAGTCGAAGAACCGGGACGCGTACGCGCGGGGGATTTACATCCACGGCACGCCCGAGGAGCGCAACATCGGCCGCCCGAGCAGCTACGGGTGCATCCGGATGCGCTCGCGGGATGTGATCACCCTTTACGACATGGTCGGGGTCGGCGCGCAGGTGCAGATCATCGACACGACGGTGAACCAGGCCATCGCCGCGAACATCGTCACCCCGACCGCGCCGCCGCTCGCCGTGGCCGCCGCCCGCGCCAGTAGCACCCACGCCGCCGACTACGCCCGCGCCCCCGGTGCTGGTGGCAAGCAACGAGCGCTCCGAAAAAGCGCGCCGGGGAACATGAGTCGTCGCCGGGGACTGCAAGCCGCAAAGGCGCTCAGAAGCGGCGACGAAGAAGAATGGGCGGGTTCGCCCTCCAAGTTGCTGGCCAAGGAAGCCAAGGCGGATGAGAAAGCCAAGAATGCCAAGCCCATCGGGGCCGCCCGAGCGAGTGCCAGTGCTACCAGCGAGGCTTCCTACAACACCAACGGCACGACCTGAACCTGCGCGGTGCTGGATTCGTTGTGAGTGGTCGGACGAAACGAAGCGGGAAGGCGGGAAGTTGGCTCTGGAGAAAGACGTTGACAGACGCAAGAGGGCAGCGCATTTTCTGCGTTCTCAAAAAGAGGTAATTTTTCATGGCCAACACTCCATCCGCCGCCAAGCGCGCCCGTCAGACCAAGCGGCGCACCCTTCGCAACCGCAGCATTCAGACCGGGTTTGAAGAACCACGCGAAGCGCTTCCGCAGCACGCTTTCCCCGACGGCGGGCGCGCCGGTGGACAAGGACGCGGTTCGCAAGAATTACGAGGCGTTGGTGTCCGAGTTGGACAGCGCGGCAAAGCGGGGAGTGGTTCACAAGAACCTGGCGAACCGTCGCAAGAGCCGTCTGGCCCGCAAGATCGCGGCCTTGGCTTGAGGTTGTAGTGTCTTTCCGCCCGCCGCGCAGCGGCTTTGGAGTGCGGCGACGTGTCGCCGCTTTTACACGGCTCCGCCGGGTCCAACCGCGACATGTCGCGTCCTGACCCTCCGGCGCAGCCGGCTCGATAATAGCGGCTTCACCGAATGGGAGGACGCGACGTGTCGCTGGGATCAAAGCGGCGACGTGTCGCGGCGCACTCCAAAGCCGCTTCGCGGCGGGCGGAACCAGAATCGCGAGGCTGATTCCGCCTCCTCTTGCTGCATTAGCTTCCTGATCTCCCGGCTTTCGCCAACGCCTCTTCCACCGTCGGGGCCAGCACGCAGAAGTGACCCATCTTTCGTCCCGGCTTTCGCGCGGGCCTTTGCCGTACAAATGCAGCTTGGCCGCCGGTTCCTCCAGAACCGCCCGCCAATCGGGGCGGCCCGTCGGCTGACCACAGGTCGCCGAGCAGGTTGACCATCACCGCCGGACACAAGCAAATCCGGCGCGACCCAGCGGCAAATCGCACATCGCCCGGGCGTGTTGCTCGAACTGGCTCGTCAACCCGGCATCGAACGTCAGGTGGCCGGAGTTGTGCGGACGCGGCGCGAGTTCGTTGACCATCAGACGTCCCCGCGCCTGTCAAAAACATCTCCACCGCGAGCAGTCCCTGCACGTCCAGCGCCTCGGTGATGGACAACGCCAAATCGCGCGCCTCCGCCAGCACCGTCGGCGCGAAACGCGCGGGCGCAGATCGTCGTCATCCAGGATGTGCCGCCGGTGGATGTTCTCGAACACCGGAAACGCCGCCGCTTGCCCCGCCGTTTCGCGCGCAGATGACCGACAACTCCGCCGCGAAATCCACCCACGCTTCCACCACGCCCCGCCGCGCTCGTCCGCCGCTCCATTCCCGCCACGCTTGCGCGAGGTCCGCGCCGCGTTCGATCTTCGAGCTGTCCTTTGCCGTCGTAACCGGACTCGGCGGTTTTCAGAACGCAAGGCGTGCCGAGCGCGGCCACCGCGCCGGCAAGTTCCTCGGCGTTCGTCACGACGCGAAACGCGGCGTGGGGATAACCGGCGTTTCGCAGAAACAGCTTTTCGCGCTCGCGGTGCTGGCAGATTTCCAGAACGCGCCAGCGCGGTCGGACCGGGCAAAACCGTTCCACCGTTTGCAGGGCGGCGACCGGGATGTTCTCGAACTCGATGCTCGCCACGTCCAAGCCCGCGCGCAAATTCCTCCAGCGCCGCGGTATCGTCGTAAGCCGCTTTCACGGTGCGCTCCACGACCGGCGCCGCCGGGCGCCGCGTCCCCGGCGGGATCGAGAACGCTGAACCGATAACCCATGCGCCGGGCGGCCAGTGCGGTCATGCGCGCGAGTTGGCCGCCGCCGAGGATGCCGAGATGTGAACCGGGGGAAATCATGAACAGAGGACGGGACGCGGGGTGTTCAGGCGAGACCAAGGGCAACCGGCTCCGCCAGTCCAGGTAGCCGATGACCAGCGCGTGCGGCACGGTCAGCGCCGAAAGCAGGAGGAAATACGCCGTGGTCCAGCCGTTCGCGCCCGTCGCCAGCGTCGGCCAGATCAGGAAGATGATCGCGAGACCCGCCAGCGGAAAGCAGCGTCATGCCGAGGGTGCGCTCGTGGTAATCCAGCACCATCCGCCAAACGGAAGGCGGCTTTCCGCCCTCGCGGTCTCCGGCGTCGCGCCATTGCAAAGCCTCGATCCGCAGGACGTGCCGCCAGGCGTGCGCCCCGATCCAATAACAGGCAAACGCCAGCAGCGGCGGCGCGCTCCAGAACAACGCGGCGACCAAGCACGTCTCACCCAGGCTCGCGACAGCCCGGCGGCGCGCGGGCGTGACTTGCCCCGTCCGCTCCGGCCAGCACCCGGGGCAGCGCCACCACGCCGCAATCCCAGCGCGGCGGCGGTCAGCGCGGGCGCCCACACGAGCAGAAAGCAAATGAGCCGCCGTTGCGTCCCGGCGTCCTGCAGGGCGAACGGCTCCAGCAGCCGCGCGCTTTCCTCCTGGTAAAACGCGAGCGGCGCGCAGATCACCAGCGCGCCGCGTCCCGCCGCCTGCAGCCACCAGGCGAAGCCGCGCGCGACCCCATCGGTCAGGAGCAGGGCATCCGCGCTGCCGAAATGCCACGCGGTCAGCAGGAGAAATCCGGCCAGCGCCAGCACCGGCTGGCACCACCACAACGCGAGCGTCAGCAGCGACGCCGCCACGTAAACCGCCATGAGGCTCCCCAGCCGCCGCCGCGTCCAAGCGCTGTGGCCGCGTGGCGAGTTGCAGCGCCCACACATCGCCCGCGCCGTGCGGCAACCCGCAAAACAACAAACTCGCCCCGAGCAGGATGCGTCCCCAACTGCTCCGCGCCGCCGAGCGGCAGCAGCAGACCCAAGCCCGCGCCGCCAGCCATCGCGAGCGCGGCACGGTACAGGCTGCTTTCAGGAAACGAAGTTGCGGCGGAAGTCGGAGCGGACACGAGTCGGGGCGCGAGGGGAAAAAGGGGTAATCGATCACACGCCAGCCGCCGGGTTCGCCGGTTGGTTATTTGCGTCTTCCAACGTTGCGGGTCGGGGCAACCCTCCTTAACATCCCGGCGGACACCATGCAATTTCCTCAGACGTTTGTTCCAACGGGTTACAGGGTCGGCGTGCTGCCGATGGTCACGGAGTTTTTCCTGCTCTCGGGGGCTTTCGCCTTCCTCGCCGCGTTCGTGTTTTTCCTGGTCAGCCGCAACAGCGTCGCGCCCGCGGCACCGCGCGTCGTCGATCCTTTCGGCGGTCATCATGCTCGTGGCGGGCGCGTCCTACTGGATCATCCGCGCCTATTACCACGACATGCTCCACCAGATCGACGCCATCGCCGACCTGGCCGCGCGCCGCAAGGTCATGCACGACGCCTTCCTGGCCATCAACCAATACCGCTACATGGATTGGGCCGTGACGACCCCGCTGCTCCTGCTCAAGATGGTGCTGATTTTGCGCGTCAAACCGCGCGAGGTGCTGGGTCCCATCGCCCTGCTGCTGCTGGCGGATTTCTGGATGATCCTCGCGGGTTTCATCGGCGAGCAGGGGTTGAACCCGAGCGACGGCACGGTGATCGCCGGTCACCGCCTATTTTGGGGCTGGGCTTCCACGGCGGGTTACGCGGTGATCGTGTGCATGCTCTTCCGTTATTTCGGCCCCCGTTTCGGCGGGGCCGGGGAGGACGAAAGCGGCGCGGCCTTCCGGCTGATGATCCTTTCAACCATGACCTTTTGGGGCGTGTATCCGGTCGGCTACATGATCCCGGCGCTTTTCCCCAAGTGCGATTTCAACTGGCTCCACATCGCCTTCACGGTGGCGGATTTGATCAACAAGATCGGCCTGGGCGTGGTGGCGTACATGGCCGGCTCGCAGGAACTCGAACGCCGCGTCCCCGAGGAGTCGATCCAATCCGCCCGCATGGTGGCTTGATCGAAACAAAGAATCCACAAGTAGCACAGAGGACACGGAGAGGGGGACACAGAGAACACAGAGGAAGAAGGAGGGTCCAGAGGAGAAGAGGCAGACAGGTCTTCCTGAACCCCCGCCTTTCTCTTCCTCCTCTGCCTCCGTGTCCGCCTCTCCGTGTCCTCGGTGATAAATTCTTCATCACCCCGTTTTTGCCCGGCGGGGGTTTTGCATCGACAAAGCCCGACGGGGCGCGAAGGTCGCCCCATGGAAATCGCCACTCAACTCGCCCTGTTTTTGGAGAATCAGCCCGGCACCCTGGCCGCCGTCTGCGACGAGCTGGCCGAGGCCGACATCAACATCCTGGCGCTGACGATTTCCGACACCGTGGACCATTCGGTCGTGCGCATGATCGTCAGCGACACCGACACGGCCCTGAACATCTTCGAGGAGCACGGCACGCTGGTGGTGGAAAACGAGGTGCTGCTCATCGAGATCGACAACAAGCCCGGCAGCCTTTCAAGCATCGCGCACGCACTTGCCGGCGCGGAGATCAACATCGAGTACGCGTACCTGGCCACCGGGCAGCGCGACGCACGCAGGGCTTGATGGTGCTGCGCGCCAGCGACGCCGAAGAAGGCGCTGGAAGCTGCTGAAAGAGGAAGTTTGAGGGGAAGCGGGCAAGGCGGCGCGAGGAGGTAGAAGACAGGGGAGCGTGGTGAAACGACCGTCCGCTGCGACGAATCCTTCCGTCGCCGTCGCCTGCGTCTTGCGTATTTCCCCAATTCTTCGCGGTTGCGTCCGGAACCCGGTGCGCCGCGCTCTTCGTCAACGCATTTGCGGTTCATCGAATATGCCCATCAAAGTCTGGCCCGGAACCCCTTATCCCCTCGGCGCCACCTGGACGGGCAACGGGGTCAACTTCGCCCTCTTCAGCGAAAACGCCATCGGGCGTGGACGTTTGCCTTTTCGACAGCGCCGACTCGCCGACACCGAAAGCGTGCGCGTGCGCATGACCGAGCACACCGACCAGGTCTGGCACGTTTTCCTGCCCGAGATCAAGCCCGGCCAGCACTACGGCTACCGCGTTTACGGCCCGTACAACCCGGAAAAGGGCCAGCGCTTCAACGCTTCCAAGCTGCTCGCTCGATCCGTACTCCAAGGCCATCAGCGGCGACATCGAATGGGGCACCGGAGATGTACGCCTACGAGATGGGCGGCGAGGACGAGGACCTCTCGCGCGACTACCGCGACGACGCCGGCGGGATGCCCAAGAGCATCGTCATCGATCCGGCCTTCGACTGGGGCAACGACGAGCCGCCCGCGCACGCCGCTGCACCGGTCGATCATCTACGAGGCGCACGTCAAAGGCTTCACCAAGCTCAACCCCGACGTGCCGGAAAAGGACGCGCGGCACCTACGCCGGGCTGGGCAGCGCGGCGTCCGATCGACTACCTCAAGAAACTGGGCGTCACGGCGGTCGAACTGCTGCCCGTCCATCAGCACGTCGAGGACCAGCACCTCGTCGAAAAGGGACTCACGAACTACTGGGGCTACAACACATCTCAGCTATTTCGCGCCGCACCATTCCTACGCCGAGCGCCGAGCCGGGCAGCGGCACGGTGCGCGAGTTCAAGACGATGGTGAAGAACCTCCACGCGGCGGGCATCGAGGTCATCCTCGACGTGGTCTACAACCACACCGCCGAGGGCAACCACCTCGGGCCGACGCTCGCGCTTCAAGGGCATCGACAACCAGAGTTATTACCGGCTGGTGCCGGACGACCCGCGTTTCTACATGGATTTCACGGGCTGCGGCAACTCGCTCAACGTGCTGCATCCGCAGGTGTTGCGCATGGTGGTCGATTCCCTGCGCTACTGGGTGACGGAGATGCACGTCGATGGCTTCCGCTTCGATCTCGCGGCGACGCTGGTGCGCGGCGAGCACGGCATCAGCAAGTATTCGGCGTTCCTGGCGATCATCCACCAGGACCCGGTGTCTGAGTCAGGTCAAGCTCATCGCCGAGCCGTGGGACATCGGCGAGGGCGGCTATCTGGTGGGCAATTTCCCCGTGCTCTGGGCCGAGTGGAACGGGCGTTACCGCGACACCGTGCGGCGTTACTGGAAGGGCGACGAATCGCAGGTCGGCGAGTTCGCCTACCGGCTGAGCGGCAGTTCGGACCTGTACCAGACCAGCGGCAAGCGGCCCGTACGCGAGCATCAATTTCATCACCGCGCACGACGGCTTCACGCTCAACGACCTCGTCAGCTACAACGAGAAGCACAACGAGGCCAACGGCGAGGACAACCGCGACGGCGACAACCACAACAACTCGTGGAACTGCGGCGTGGAAGGGCCCGACCGACGACCCGAAGATCAACGCGCTGCGCGCAGCGGCAGCGGCGCAATTTCCTCGCGACGCTGTTCCTGTCGCCAGGGCGTGCCGATGCTGCTGGCGGGCGACGAATACGGCCGCACGCAGGACGGCAACAACAACGCCTATTGCCAGGACAACGAGATCAGCTGGCTGGGCTGGGAGCGCGACAAGGCGAGCGAGCAACTGCTGACGTACACGCGCGAGGCTCATCCGACTGCGCCACGAGCACCCGGTGTTCCGGCGGCCGAAGTTTTTCCAGGGCCGCAAGATTCGCGGGCAGGAGGTCAAGGACATCATGTGGTTCAACCCCGGCGGCACGGAGATGACCGACGAGGAGTGGAACTCGCACTTCGTGCGGTGCCTGGGGATGTTGCTCAGCGGCAAGACCATCGACGTGCGCGACGAACACGGCGAGCCCATCGTGGACGACACGTTCCTGGTGTTGTTCAACGCGCACCACGAGTCGCAAGCGGTTCGTGCTGCCGGGCAAATGGACGTGCGCTGGGGGCTGATTCTGGACACGGCGGAGGACACGGGCTTCGTCGAGCCGGTGCGGATCCTATCAGGCCGGGCAATCGATCAAGCTGCTGGATCGTTCGCTGTGCCTGCTGCGGCTGGTCGAAGGCGAGGAGAGCTCGGTGTACCGGAGTTAGAGAATGGTTTGAGGATCACCAAAGCAGCGGAACGCCGTAAGCAGGAAAACGGGAGTCGTGGGAGATCAGGATCATTCTATCCGCCAGGGCCTGTGCGATCAGCAGCCGATCAAACGGATCGCGATGATGGTGCGGCAGCGTGATCATCAAATGCAAATGCCGGTGCTGAATTGGAAGAATGTGAAATCCCAAATTTTCGATCTTCACAGGAAACAGTTCCCCGTAAGGGACTGGCAATTCGAGCTTGCCGGACGAGACTTTGATGCCCATTTCCCATGCTGTCGCATCGCTGACATAGGTGCGATTTGTCAGGTCCTCAATTGCCAAGCGTGCTTGTCTGCTCAAACGCGCGTCGTTTTCCAAAAACCAGATCAGCGCGTGAGTATCAAGCAACAGGTTCATTCCATATATTCCTTGAAATCTTCCGGAGGTTCGTCGAAGTCGTGTGCCACCCAAAATCCGGTTAAGCTTCCGGCCTTGGGGGCTTTCCTGCTAGTCTCAAGCGGCGGGTTTCCGTCTGTTGTGACCGGTTGAAGCGTGGCAATGATTTGGATTTTGCCACTCTGAAATTCCGCGGGCACCGGCAGATGCAACGTGCCGTCGGCATCCGCTTCGAGGATTGCTGTGATCGTGTTCACGCCGACACGATACGGAATGCGCGGCTAAACAGGAAGGCGTTAATTAACGCTGAAATCCACCGACGCTTTCGCACCGAGGCATCTACGTTTCCCAAACACTGGCGTTCAATCCCACGAATATCTCCTTATGAGCAACGCACCCTCGTCCAAAGCAGGAGCTTTTGTCTCGCCGATGGGAGTCAGCTACCGCTCTGGGCACCGGAGAAACGGCAGCGTTGAAGTCGTGCTTTTCACGGCAGGCGGGCAAGCTCGACCGGACCGTTCCCTTAACCGCCGCCAGACGACGGCTTCTTCCAGGGCACCGACCCCGACGGCCGCGCGGGCGACCTCTACAAATTCCGCCTCGACGGCGACGAGGCGAAAACCTTCCCCGACCCGCGTCTCGCGCTTCCAACCCGAAGGTGTCCACGGGCCGTCGCATGGTCATGCGCGCCCGGGCGCCTACCCCTGGCAGCACGACGCGCCGCCGCGCCCGCGCCCGCGCTCGACGATCTCGTCATCTACGAACTGCACGTCGGCACGTTCACGCCGGAGGGCACGTTCCTCGCCGCCATCGACAAGCTCGACGACCTCGTGGAACTCGGCGTCAACCGCCATCGAGATCATGCCGCTGGCCGATTTCCCCGGCCGCTGGAACTGGGGTTACGACGGCGTGATGCTCTACGCGCCCTCGCGCGCCTACGGCACGCCCGACGACCTGCGCGCGCTCATCGACGCCGCCCACGCGCGCGGGCTTGCGCGTCATCCTCGACGCCGTTTACAATCACCTCGGCCCCGACGGCAACTACCTCGGCGCGTACACGAAGGATTACTTCAACCCCGCGCACAAGACGCCCGTGGGGCGACGCGCTCAACTTCGACGGCCAGCACCACGGCCCGGTGCGCGAATTTTTCCTCGGCAACCCGATCTACTGGATGGAGGAATTCCACTTCGACGGCTTCCGCCTCGACGCCATCCACGCCATCCTCGACGATTCGGACCGGCACATCCTCGCCGACATCGCGGCGGCGATCCACGAGCGCGGCGGGTTCGTCTTCGCCGAGGACGAGCGCAACGCCGCGTTTCTCGCCGACCCCGGCAGCCGACGGCGGCACGCGGGCTGGACGGCTTGTGGGCGGACGATTTCCACCACACGCGTCCGCGTCGCGCTGACCGGCGAACAGGAATCCTACCTGAAGAACTTCACCGGCTCGGCCGAGGAACTCGCCGACACGCTGGCCCACGGCTGGCACTATCGCGGGCAGCCGACGCCGAACTGCACGGCAAGCCGCGCGGCACGCGCGTGCGCGCACCTGCCGCCGCACGCGTTTTGCTACTGCATCTCCAACCACGATCAGGTCGGCAACCGGGCGTTCGGCGAACGGCTCACGGCCGCGTGCAGCCCGGAGGCGTACCGGGCGGCGAGCGCGCTGCTGTGCCTCGCGCCGTACACGCCGCTGATTTTCCAGGGCCAGGAATGGGCGGCCTCGACGCCGTTTCTCTACTTCACCGATCACAACGAGGAACTCGGCCGGCTCGTGACCGAGGGCCGGCGCAAGGAGTTCAAGGGTTTCGCGGCGTTCGCCGACGAGGACGAGCATCACGCGCATCCCCGATCCGCAGGCGGAATCGACGTTCCAGCCGTCCAAGCTCAACTGGGACGAGACGCGGCGAGGGCGCGGCACGCCGCACGCGCTGCGCGCTCTACCGCGAGGCGCTGCGGCTGCGGCGCGAGGAACCGGCGCTTGCGCGCGCCGCGCGACCGCGACGACTGGCAGGCGTCGCATCTGGCGGCGAGGACGGTGGTCGTCTAGTCTTCACCGACGCCGGAGGCAGGCGAGATGTGCATGGTCGTCTTCAACCTGAAAGGCGGCGACAGCACCGGCCATTAAGTATCGCCGAGGGGCCGCGGCGTTCGCAGCTGATCTTTTCCAGCAACGAGCCGCTTCGGCGGCAGACGGCGCCACGCCGTTCGATGCCGCGAACGCGCAGCCATTTTGATCAACCGGCCTGATCATTCTGAAGTCCAAAGGCAGCGCGAGTAACAAATGTAACCGCTTCCTCTGGAACAAAGCTTTGCCGTTTTCTTCCTCGTGTTCTCTGTGTCTGCCTCTCCGTGTCTCGTGAGCCTTCTGGTTCCGCATTCGTCATTCGAACTTCGTCATTTGCCGCTCCATGCCACTCCCCGTCCGCCAGCCGCGCATCCCCGACGCCACCTACCGCGTGCAGTTGCACAAGGATTTCACCTTCAACCAGGCGCGCGAGATCGTGCCCTACCTGCACGCGCTCGGCATCAGCGACCTCTACACGTCGCCCTTTTTCCAGGCCAGCCCCGGCAGCACGCACGGCTACGACATCGTCGATCACAACCACCTCAACCCCGAGATCGGCACGCGAGGAGGAGTTCGACGCGCTGGTCGCCGAACTGCACGAAGCACGGCATGGGGCTGGTGGCCGATTTCGTGCCCAACCACATGGGCATCGCCGAGACCACCAACGGCTGGTGGATGGACGTGCTCGAAAACGGCCCCAGTTCGCTGGCCGCCAAGTGCTTCGACATCGACTGGCACCCGCTCAAGCGCGAGCTGGAAAACAAGGTGCTCCTGCCCATCCTCGGCGACCAGTACGGGCGCGTGCTGGAAAAGGGCGAACTCAAGCTGTCCTTCGAGGGCGGCAGCTTTCTTTCTCAACTACTACGCGAACACGCCTGCCGATCAACCCGCGCACGTACAACCAGATCCTCCAGCCGTCGCGCTGGCGGAACTCAAGGCCGACCAACCCGGCCGCGCCACGCCGTCGGCGGCTCGACGGCCGGGCAGCGATCCACCTCTCCGAGTTGCAGAGCATCATGACGCAGTTGGAAAACATGCCGCCGCGCACCGCCACGGACCGCGAGCCAGATCGCCGAGCGCGCGCGGGAAAAGGAGGTCGCCAAGGTGCGGCTCGAACAGCTCTGCGCCGACCATCCCGCACGTCGCCGCGGCCATCGCGCACGCGATCGAGACGATCCAGGGCAAGCCGGGCGACGCGCGCTCCTTCGACCCGCTCGACGCGCTCATCGAGGCGCAGGCGTACCGCCTGAGCTACTGGCGCGTGGCGGCGGAGGAAATCAACTACCGCCGGTTCTTCGACATCAACACGCTCGCGGCCATCCGCGTGGAGATGCCGGAGGTGTTCGACGCCACGCACCAGCTCGCTCTGGAAGCTGCTGGAAAAGCGGCGCGGTCACGGGCCTGCGCATCGACCACCCGGACGGCCTGTACGACCCGCGCGGGTACTTCGCCGCGCTCCAGGAAAACTACGCGCGCGCTGCGCGGCCAGGACGTTGCCCGACGATGGGCGGGGCATCTACCTGCTCGGCGAAAAAATCCTCTCCGGCGACGAGGAACTGCGCGAGGACTGGCCCATCCACGGCACGACCGGCTACGATTTCACCACGCACGTCACGCAGCTGCTCGTCGACCCCGAGGCCGAGGCGTCGTTCTCCGAGACGTACCAGAAATTCATCGGGCGCCACGTCCATTTCCCGACGCTCGATCTACGAGAAGAAGCGGCTGACGATGCGCCTGTCGCTGGCCAACGACATCAACGTGCTCGGCTTCATCCTCAACCGCCTGAGCGAGCGCAACCGGCTCTTCCGCGACTTCACGCTCAACGCGCTGACGACCGCCGTGCGCGAGGTCGTCGCGTGTTTCCCGGTGTACCGCACCTACCTCATGCACGGGCAGCCGCCGGGCGCCGAGGACCGCGCGGTGCGTCAACCGCGCCGTCGCGCTGGCCAAGCGGCGCAACCCCGGCATCGGAGGCGTCGATCTTCGATTTCCTGCGCGACATCCTGCTCTTCAAGTTCCCGGCGGACACGGACGAGGCGGGCATCGCCGAGCACGAGCATTTCGTGATGAAGTTCCAGCAATGCACCGGGCCGATCATGGCCAAGGGGCTGGAGGACACGGCGTTCTACATCTACAACCGGCTGGTCGCGCTCAACGAGGTCGGCGGCGAGCCGCAGCATTTCGGCATCGACGCCGGCGGAGTTCCACGCGCACCAACGCGCACAACCGCGCGGCGTGGCCGCACACGATGCTGGCCACGTTCCACGCACGACACCAAGCGCAGCCGAGGACACCCGCGCGCGGATCGCCGCGCTCTCGCGAGATGCCGCGGGAATGGCGGCGCGCGCTGCGGACCTGGAGCCCGCTCAACCGCAAGGCACAAGACCACCATCGAGGGCGAAACGCCGCGCCCGACGCCAACGAGGAATATCTGCTCTACCAGATTCTGCTCGGCACCTGGCCGATGGCCGTCGGCGGACGGGCGGCGGCGCGATCCGCCTTCGCCGCGTTGAGCGACGAGGAGCACGCGGATCTACGTCGAGCGCATCCAGGAGTACATGACCAAGGCCATCAAGGAGGCCAAGGTCAACAGCTGCTGGATCCAGCCCAACGAGGCGTGGGACGAGGCGGTGCGCAAGTTCATCGCCGCGCTGCTGCGGCGCGGCAAGGCGGGCGAATCCGTTCGTGAAGGCTTTCGAGCCGCTGGCCGAGCGCAGTCGCGCAGCTACGGCGTCGATCAATTCGCTCGCGCAAACGGTGCTCAAGCTCACCGTGCCCGGCGTGCCGGACATCTACCAGGGCTGCGAGATCTGGGATTTCAGCCTGGTCGATCCCGACAACCGCCGTCCGGTGGATTACGCCGCGCGCCGGGCGATGCTCGATTCGCTGAACGGGGACGACGCGCGCGCTGATCTGCTGGCAAACGTGGCCGGATGGCCGGGTCAAATTGTTCGTCGACGCGCGCCGTGCTGCGGTACCGGGGCGAGCACGCGGAGTTGTTCCGGGACGGGAGTTACCGCCCGCTGGAGGTCACCGGAAAGTTCGCGGACAGCGTGGTGGCGTTCAGCGCGCGAGCACGAGGGACGCGTCGGTGCTGGTGGTGGTGCCGCGCCTCGCGTCGAAGGTGGGCTGGCCACCGGTGGGGGAGGAGTGGGGCGACACGGCGGTGACGCTGAAAGTAAGTATTTCGGAGAGTGGATGGCGGGAGCTTTTGACGGGTCGGGAAATTGACCCAACGGTGTTGGAGGATGAATTCCCGCTGTCTGTTGCTTTGGCGGAGTTTCCCGGCGGAGTGTTTGTGAGGGTTTGAACGGCACGGCTTGCCTTTCGCGCCTAAGGTGCAGCCTCAGCACAGCCTGGGGCAACGCCCCATGTGTGGGTTAGTAGTGGGTTCAGCGCTGAAGGCGCGATTCAAGGTGCCACCGGTAGGAACGGTAAAATGGTCCTCGAAGGGCCGCCCGGAATGAATCGCGCCTTCAGCGCTAAACACCACACGATCCTTTTCCTGGGGCAACGCCCCATAGGCGTCAACTTAACGATCAGCGCCCGAGATCCATTTCCCCAACCCGGAACGGGTTGCGCCCCAAAGCCCGGGGTTGCGAGTTGCGAGCTACCCTGGGTATTCCGATCACAAGATTCTTCAACCCCAAGGGGGTTGCGTCCTCCTGCGACGAGGGACATGCCAAGCACGGGTCGCAACCCCTTTGGGGTTGGGAGAACATCAACCATCACAACCCAGGGTAGCCCCCGAGCGGGCAACCCCGGGCTTTGGGGCGCAACCCGTTCCGGGTTGGGGAGGGGAACCCTTAAGTTGACGCCCATGGTGCAACGCCCCAGGCTGTGATAAGGCTGCACCTTCGGTGCGGAGAAAAGTGTAAGCATCGTCACTCTATAGTGCGAGTGTATCCTACCTTATTTCACCTGTCTCCAAGGTTGGATCAATCCCGAAGCGAATAGTAAACAAACAAACTGTTGTAAACCAGATAACGCCTCAGCAAACGACGTGGTTCCGTCACCAACCGGTGCAGCCATTCAAGCCCGCGATCTTGCAGCCACGCCGGTGCCTGACGGACCCGCCCCGCGTGAAAGGCAAACGCCGCGCCGATCCCGAAATACACGCCCGCTGGCAGGCGGTGTTTGTTGCGGCTAATCCAGTGTTCCTGCTTCGGGCAACCCAATCCAACCCAGATGTAACGCGCGCCACTGTCCGCGATTTGGCCCATGATCAGCGCGTCCTCATCCTCGGGCCATACTCCGAAGGGTGGTGAATACGTTCCCGCGATGCGCAGGGTCGGGAAGCGATCGCAAAGCTTCCGGTGCAGCGTTCCGAGCAGTTCGTCGGACCCGCCGAGCAGAAAATGCCCCTGGTTTGGACCTTCCCCCGCTGTCGCCTCCAGGCACTTCAACATGAAAGTCGGGCCATACACCCGATCCGCCAATTGCTGGTCCGCCGGTAGTTGCCGGTTGACAGCCCAAACTAGGGGCATCCCATCTGGCAAGATAAAATCGAATCGATCTAACGACTCCCCAAAAGCCGCGTCGTGCCGCGCCAGCGTGATGACATGCGTGTTCGCGGCCTCGACCGCATAGGCACGATCGCCCCGCAACGCCCAGGCCGCGACGATGCCGACCGCGCCCTCATAATCCACGCAAGCCACGGGTCGTCCCAGGACGTTCCTTGTTGGCGACCCAAAGGTCCCCGTCGCGTTTGGCAATAAACGTTCCATGGCCAGCGCTCAAAAACTGGCGGGCAATACTTTTACGGGATGGGCCGTCCAAGCTCCGCGTCGTTGCGCCACCTCAAGGAGGTCTTTACTGACAAACGCGGAGACGCACCCAGACGCTTGCTCGCCGACAAAAGGTCTCACCCGGAAACCAAGGTGATGTGCCAGGGTCGGCAACCAGAGTTCCAGATACACGCGGAAAGGTTCCGCTTGGGCAGCCACCGCGTCAAAAGCCGCCCGGCTCCAAAACGATCCGCTGCCCAGCATTGACAGCACGGTCCGCCGGTCGCTCCGGCAACTCATGGATTCCCAAAAAGCGTGGAAAGACGGGTTGTGCTTGTGGTAAACGTAATGCGCCTGGTTGGTGTCGTCCACACGGGCCAGCTCGAAGCAGAGAACATCGGCGTTTTCGGCCAGTAGCAGCGACTCTTGCCGCGCGTTGAAATCCGCTAGCATTGGCAGGTGGTCGTACTCCGCGAAATGCAGGTAGTCGAAGGACTGGTTCTTCAACCAGTCGGAGGCGGCCGCGAAAGCCGGGGTGTAGCTTTGGAACTCGCGGGAATGGTCGCGAGTGTGCAGGCGCTTGTCGTCCACCACCACCATATGGGAATGATCAATTTTTGCGAGATCGGTGTCCCGGCTTGTGACGAGCAGAAGGATCTCCGCGCCCGGCGCGCGCGCGCGCCACCAACCCAGCGTCCGGTTGATCTGATCCGCGCTTTGGTGGGTGAGGATCAGGTTAAGGACGCGCTTCATGCGGGAAATCGGGCTCCGGATGGGTGGCGAAACCCAGTTCCTGCCGCCAGTAGGTCAAACGCCGTTGCGACCGGAACAGAGGGTAAACCGGACGGCGCAACCCCACCACCCAAACCCTCCCACCCCAACAGAATAGAAAAGCCCGTCCGAGACGTTCGCC
Source organism: uncultured bacterium (assembly GCA_963795895.1). Taxonomy (GTDB): domain Bacteria; phylum Verrucomicrobiota; class Verrucomicrobiia; order Chthoniobacterales; family SZAS-18; genus CAWCJJ01. The sequence continues at coordinate 5,062 of CAWCJJ010000013.1, read as the reverse complement.
GGTGTTGGCGTCCGTGATCTCGGAACCCAGGAGGCGCGCCAGCCACACGACCGCCTGGCGCAGGGTAAGTAGCCAGCTTTTTGTCACGGGGCAGTTTCGCGGCCCCGCAAATCCGCGTCAAGCGGAGCCGACGAAAGTGGAAAAACACGCTGGCACCGACTCCGGCCGCTGGCGGCCAAGTCGCGGCGCACTCGCGCTCAGAGCTTGAAACCCGCCGAGACGGCGTCCTTGTAGAACATCTGCACCGTGTCGAGCGACAGATCGGCCAGATCCATGCCGCCCATCTTGATCGCCTTGGCGAGAATATCGTGCGGCACCGTCACAATGTGACAGCCGCATCCCGCCGCTTGAAAGATGTTGAGCACCTCCCGCACGCTGGCCCAGAGAAGCTCCGCCTTGGCGTTGGGCCGCAGGATCTCCAGCGCCTCCTTCATCATGGGCAAAGGGTCCACGCCGGTGTCGGCGATCCGACCGGCGAAAACCGAGATGACGGATGGAATCTCCGGGTCCAGCGCGTCGGCCACTCCGCGCACCTGCTCGAGGGTCAGCAACGCGGTCACGTTGAGTTTCACGCCATCGGCCGCCAGTTCCTTGATCAACGGCAGGGCGGACTCGCGCCGGGTGTTCGTGATGGGAATCTTAACGTAAACGTTCTCCTGCCAATCCCGGATTTTGAGCGCCTGGCGGCGCATGTCCTCGAACTCGTCGGAGAACACCTCGAACGAAATCGGCTTGTCCCTAACGACTTCCAGCAACGCTTTCGCGAACACCTCGTAGTCGTTGATGCCCACCTTCTTCATCAACGTGGGGTTGGTCGTCAATCCCTGGATGAACGGCTTGCGGTACAAATCAAAAATGCCTTCGCGCTCGGCGCCGTCGGCGAAGATTTTAACAGGGAGACTGGTCAGGATATCAACACTCATAGAGGGGATGGTAAAGGACTCCAATAACCACCGCGGGCCGGACCAAGACAAGCGAATTCGCCTCTTCGCGGTTAGTTTTGACGTTCGCCCAAAATCTCCGCGACTGCCCCCGCGAAACTTCCCACCGTAAAATCCGGGCGCTCCCGGAGGTTCTCCCGGTAGCCTCGGTCCACAAACACCGTCCGGCACCCGGCGGCGTGGCCGCAATCAATGTCCCGCCAGCGGTCGCCCACCATGAAGCTGTCGGCGAGGGAAATATCCAAATCCACGGCGGCTCGCAGGAGCATGCCCGGCGCGGGCTTGCGGCAGGCGCAGGTGGAAAGCGCGCCGCCCGGATGATAACACACCTCCACCCGGTCGATCTCGGGCAACGCCGTCCGCATCAAGGTGTGCATCGCCTCCACCCGTTCGCGTTCCTGCGTGCCCCGCCCCACGTCCGGCTGGTTCGTCGCCACGACGAGCAAAAAACCCGCCGCCTTCAACCGGGCGCAGCCCGCCGGCACGTCTTCGTAAAGCGCGAACTCCTCAACCGTGTCCGGCGGAAACGGCAGACCGTCGCGGACCACCGGGCGGTTGATCACCCCGTCCCGGTCGAGGAAAACCGCGCGTCTCACTTCGTGCTTTCCCACTTGGTTTGCGCCACCTTCAACTTCGGATGCGAGACGAACAGGTGCCACACCACGGCTTGGAAAGCCTCGGAGTGCGGGGTCGTGTTCTCCGGGTTCACCGTGGCGATGATGATCGCCACGTCCGCCACTTGCGCGGTGTAACCGCCGTCGCGCCCCACGATCCCCAGCACGGCGCTGCCGCGCTCTTTCGCCAGTTGCAGGGCGCTCACCAAGTTCGGGCTGACGTTCTTTTCCACGTTGCCGCCGCCGACTGACAGGATCAGCAGGCCGTCCTTCTCGTTGAGCCGGCTGCCTTTGAGCCATTCGGAGAAACACCGTGGCCCAACCCTCGTCGTTGGTGCGCGCGGTTAACTCTGAAACGTTGTCCGTCGGCGCGTAACACTCCAGCCCGCGCGATCTTGCGGAAATCATTGACGGCGTGCGAAGCGTTGGCCGCGCTGCCGCCCACCCCCAGGATGAAAAGTCGTCCGCCGAGCTCGCGGATTTGAACGAGCAGATCGACCGCCTTCTCGCAAAGCTCGGGATCAATCTTGGAGACGATTTCGGCGGTTTCGCGCAGGTGTTGAGAAGAATAGTGGGTGCTCATGGATAGATGGGAGGTGGGTTTTGGCGCAACAGGGCGTCCAGTTCGGACAGCCCGGCGGGCGAGCCAATTTCGTAAAAACGGTGGGACACCTCGAAGCCGGCCAGTTGGCCGTCGCGCGAGAGGTCGCGGTACACTTCCGCCAGATCGAAGGGTTTGTCGTCCGGGTAGGCGGCCAGGGCGTCCGCGCGCAGGATGCCGAGGCCGTAGTCGATGTGCCGCATCTCGGGGGTGAGCGCCTTTTTGTCGTAGCGGTGGATGGTCCCGTCGGCAAAAACCACATTACTGGTGTCCCATTGCCCCTGGTTGTGGAAGACGGTCATCAGTCCGGGCTTGCCGCTTTGCTCAAAGGTCCGCACCGCCGCCGCGTAATCCATCGGCAGGAACGAATCCCCGTACAGGATGACGAACGCCCCGCCCAAAAGCGGCAGCGCGCGTTTGATCGCGCCGCCCGTACCCAGGAGCTTTTCGCCGTCGAAGGAATACTCCAGCCGCATCCCGAAGGCCGCCCCGTCGCCCGCCGCCTCGCGGACCATCCCGCCCAGGTGTCCCACGCAGAGGACCACCCGGCGAAACCCGTGCGCGCGCAGCAGCCGGAGTTGGTGAAACAAAAACGGTTCGTCCGCCACGCCGACCAGCGATTTCGGAATGGTCGCCGTAACGGGCCGCAGCCGCGTGGCCAACCCGCCCGCCAGCAGCGCCACGGGCCAGTCCGCCAGTTCGGGTGCCGGGCCGGACGCGGGAAAGAGTTGGAAGCCGTCCGGCATGGCTGGGATCAAACCACGATCTTCGTACCTTCGAAGTCGAAGCGGAAACGCACTTCCTTCATGCCGGTGCCGCGCATGGCGTGCCGCAGCCGGGCTTTGTCGTGCGCGTAGAACATCAGAAACCCGCCGCCGCCCGCGCCGATGAGTTTGCCGCCCAGAGCCCCGCTGGTCATGGCGAGATCGTACCATTCGTTGATTTGCGGGTTGCTCATGCCTCCGCTGCGCTCCTTTTTGCGCTGCCAATGCACGTCCATGAGCCGGGCAAATTCGTTCAGGTTGCCGCTCTCTAAAGCTGCTTGGCTCTGGTAGCCCAAGTCCTTCACGAAATGCAGGTTGTCGGTCATGCCTTTGTCGGCCTGTTTGCTCTTGTCGTCCTGCTCCTTGAGGATGGTGGAAGCCGAGCGGGAGTAACCGGTGAAGAACAGCAACAGATTGTCTTCCAGGTTGTAACGGGTCTCCTCGTCGAGCTTCAGGGGCCATGCCTTGACCCGTCCGTCGGCCAAAAACCGGAAGCAGGTGATGCCACCGAACGCGGCGATGTACTGATCCTGCTTGCCAATGGGTTCGCCCAGCTTGCCCAGCTCGATCTCGCAGGCCTGTTCCGCGAGTTCGGCGGGATGAACGAGATTCTTTTTGTGCGCGTGCAGCGCCTGGAGCAGCGCCGTCGTGAAACTGCCCGACGAACCGAGACCCGTCCCGGCGGGGATGTCCGCCATCGAACTCAACTCCAGGGCGGTGGCTTCCACGCCGGTCATTTGCATCGCCTCGCGGATGATCGGGTGTTCGATGGCCTCGACCGTGCTGACCCGTTCCATCTTGGAATACTTGATGATCAGATCCTGCACGAACGTCTGGTGCAGCGTGATGTAAACGTATTTGTCGATGGCGGCCGCGATCAGGAAACCCGTGTGTTCGCGGTAGTAGGACGGCAAATCCGTGCCACCGCCACCGAGGGAGATGCGCAGGGGGGAGCGTGTGATGATCATAGAGGGAAAGGACGCGCGGAATGGAGCGGAGGCAAGGGCTGGCCGGCGGAATCGAAGCGGACGCTGGCGCAATCAACCCGCCGCCGCGTACCCGCTTTGTCGGTAGATGTGTTCGACGACGCCCAACGCCGCTGCGGCTTCCTTAAGCCCGGGCACCGGGGTGCGATTGAGACGGATGTCCTCGAGAAACGCGGCCATCTCCAAGTTCCAGGATTGATCGCCGCGGGGATATTCCCAAACGGTTGTCTCCGGCGGACCCATCTCGGGCAGCATCCGGTAAAAGGCGAGCCGTTCCACCCCGTAACTGCCGCCCAAGCCGTCGATGGCCAGCTTGCCCGACCGACCGTAAATTTCAAACGAAAACAGGTTTTTCCACTCCGAACAGGACACTTGCAGCCAAGCGGTTTGGCCGGTGGCGGTGCGCAGGCTCAGGAAGGCATTGTCGTCCACCGGCATATCCCAGTAATAGGTGGCCGCGTGGCCGTCCACGGTGGGGAAATCCCCCAGGACACCCGGGCGGGGACCGCCACGGTGGGCAGTGCCCACCCTACGGAAGCTCGGAATTCTTCGTCGTGGCCAAGTAGAGGGCTGCCATCCCGGCGACCGCGAGGACCAGATAACTTCCCCCACAACATCCCGCCGGACAGGGCGTTGTTGAACCGCCACTCGAAGCCCCCCGTCTGCCGGCCGAGTGCGTCGGCCCAGGATAGGCCCGCCATCACCCCGGCCCCGGCCAGTGCCGCCAGCCCCGCGCCAAGCCGCCGCCGGCCGGCCCAGGCGGTGAGGACTACCCCGGCGGCGTGCGGGCCGACGAGTATCAAAGGCGCCGCCCGTCCCCGCCTCGTCGAGATCGGCAAGCCCGCGAACGCCGGCAATCTGCACGCCAGGGCGGGCACCCACAACATCGACCCGACGGGTGGCAACCTCATCCCGATCCCCCGTTCGCACGACGTCGGCCCTGCCGCTTCGCCCGCTTGCGGTACTTCGGCGGCGGGGCGGGGGCGAGGCGGGCGACCACCTCCGCCGGGGTGAGGTGCCAGAACCGGGGGCGGCCGGTCCGCCGGCCGGGCGGGCGGCCCCGGCCTGCGCCACCCCGACCGGGACCGTCGTGGCCGCGATCAGTCCGGGGCCGGCCGCCGCGGTGAACCGCCCCGCCCGCGCCGCCCCCTGAACG
>CAWCJJ010000012.1:0-445249 GCA_963795895.1 uncultured bacterium | reverse complement strand
ATACAAGACGAACGGCCTGCTCGATCACGCCATCCTGCTCTTCGTGCCGATCCACAGCGTGGACGGCCACGAGCGGTTCGGTCCCTACAACCGCATCAACCAGAACGGCCCCGCCGAGATGGGCTGGCGCACCACCGCGCAAAACTACAACCTCAACCGCGACTGGCTCAAGGCCGACGCGCCCGAAATGCGCGCCGATGCTCGACCTGTTCCACCGCTGGATGCCGGACCTGTTCATCGACGTGCACACCACCGACGGCGCGGACTACCAGTACGATCTCACCTACACCCTGGAACGCTTCGGCAACGAGCACCCGGCGGTCGTCGCGTGGCAGAAGGAGGCGTTCGACGGCAACATTTTCCCCGCGCTGGAAAAGCAGGGGCACAAGATCGCGCCGTACATCGTGCTCAAGACGCCGGACGAACCCGCGGACGGGTTTCAGCGACGGCGCGGCCGTCGCCGCGTTTTTCCACGGGTTACGTCGCGCTGTGGAACCGCCCCGCGCTGCTGCTGGAAACGCACATGCTCAAGGACTACCGCACGCGCGTCGCGGCCACGTACGATTTGCTCACGCAGATCCTCGCGTACTTCAAGGACGCGCCCGGCAAGCTGCGCCGCGCCGACGGAACAGGCCGACCGCGACACGGTGGCGGCGGGGAAGGCGCGTACGATCCCGCGCGGCGGGTGCCGGTGGATTTCAAGCTCGGGCCGGGCAGCGTGCCGTTCGAGTTTCTGGGCGTGGAATCCCACCAGCGAGATCAGCGCCGTGTCCGGCGTCGATCTGGACGCAGTACGACCCGACGAAACCGGTGACGTTCACCGTGCCGTTTTACAACGAGGTGCAGGTCGCGACAGGAAGTCTGCCCGCCGCTGGGTTACGTGATGCCGGCGGCGTGGACGGTCGTCATCGACCGGCTGCGCGCGCACGGCCTCGCGTTCACGACGTTGACCAAGCCGCTGACGCAGGAAGTGGAGACGTATCAAGTTCGACCAGGCGGAATGGCAGCCGCAAGCCATTCGAGAACCACCATCATGGTCAAGGACGTGAAGTTCGCACCCGTGCGGCGCAAGATGACGTTTCCGGCGGGATCGGCGGTGGTGTATCTGGACCAGCCCGGCGCGCGGGTGGCGATGCATCTGCTGGAGCCGGACGCGCCGGATTCGCTGCTGCGCTGGGGTTATCTCGACGCGATTTTCGAGCAGAAGGAATACGCCGAGGAACGCGTGATGGAAGCGATGGCGCGCGAGATGATGGCGCGCGACCCGAAGCTGAAGGAGGAGTTCGAGAAGAAGGTGGCAGACCGACCCGGCGTTCGCGGGCAGCGCGCACGCGCGGCTGGATTTTTTCTACGAGCGCACGCCGTTTTTTGACGACCGGCTGAACGTCTATCCCGTCGGGCGGATTTTCGAGCGGGTGGTGGAAACCCGTGAGGCGGAGGCCACGGTGACCCGGGGAAGCTTGCCCCGCGTCCCGTTGTCTGCGTATCCTCTGACTTGGTGTCCCTCTCCTGGAGCGGCTTTTTCCACGTCTTTGGGATCAAACGCCGCGTCGTCGCCAGCTTTGAGGGGCCAGTTGGGGAATGTCAGTCGTTTCCGGAACCATTGGGCGACATTTGGTCACTGCCAGAATTCAGCCCAGGGAGCGCGGGTCTCGACCCGCTTCCACTCTGGTCAGCCCCGGGAACGCGGGCATCCTGCCCGATCTGGTCCGGTCTGGTCGGCACAGGGCTACGGCCCTGTTGCGGGCAGGATGCCCGCGTTCCCGGGGCTGACTCGGAGCCAGAGAAAACCTTTCAACCGTTTAGCGAACGGCTGTTTCAAACCATTTCGCGAAGTCCTGCACCATGGAATGTTTTGATCCGCCAAGACAGACACTCATCGCCGTCTCTACTCACGTCGTTGCTGCTCGCCCTGCTCTCCTCTAACTCATCCGTCAGCGGGGATGTCCTCATCTTGACCAAGACCTACCCGACGTCCAGCCGTTGCGTTGCGCTGGAAATAACTGCGGCGGAATCGTCCGACTGGTCCCGGACGAACTCGTCAAGCTGCGCGCCGCAGGGGTCAGCAACTGTCTTACGATGCAAGGACAAAGTCAGGATTTTTGAGGAGGGTGTTGGCGAGGATGATGAGCTTGCGCATCAGTGCGGTGAGGGCGAGCTTTCTTGGCCTTGCCGCGCTCCAGCGGGCGGAGGTAAAGGGCTTTGAGGACGGGGTTGCGGGGCGGGAGGCGACCAGGGCGGCCATGTAGAGGGCGGAGCGGACCTGGCGGCGTCCGCCGGCGATGTGGCGCTGGCCGCGGAACTGGCCGCTGTCGCGGTTGAAGGATGCCACCCCGGCCAGCGCGGCGGCCCGGGTGTCGGAGAGGGTTCCCGGCCCGGGCATGAGCGCCACCAGGGAGATGGCCGTGAGCGCGCCGAAGCCCCGGACCTCTTCGAGTCGCCCGACCCTGGCGGCGAGCGCGGGGGACTGGCGGACCTTGGCCCGCGTGAGCGCCTCGAGCTTGAGGATTTGCTTGCGCGGGAAGGCGACGGTTTTGGCGACGAGGGCCAACAACGTTTTGTCGGAGAGGGTTTGCGCCAGGTTGTTGTTTTGGGTGGCTCGGGTGAGCGGGTGGGTGCGGTGCTTGACCAGGGCGCCAAGCTCGGCCCGGAGCGGGTCGGGCGGCGCGAGGGGCCTGGATCAAAGGCTTGGACGAACTCGGCGATGAGGCGCGCGTCGATGGCGTCGGTCTTGGCGAGGCGGTTCTTGGCCTTGGCGAAGTCGCGCACCTGGCGGGCGTTGACCTGGACGGCGGCGTGCGCCAGGGCGATGAGCGTGGCCTCGTAGACCAGAACGACCGCCGGGGGCAGGCCCCGAAGCCAGCGCGGGATGGCCTTTTCGGAGTTGGCGACGCGCGGGGCCGGCGCGGGGCGAGATGGGAAAGGTCGGGGTGGAGCTTGGAGACGTCGACCCCGAGGTAGGATTTCATGGGGGGATGGAGACTGGCGGGGATGGTGGATGTTTATTCTTCTACTTGCGGATGCGAACTCGGGGGGTTCGGGCAACTGTTCAAGACGCAAACACCGCGCCAAGGGGAGGATCGAGCCGACCCGCGAACTCAAGGGTTCCAGTCAAACACGATCTTCTCCCCCGGCGGCTTAATCTGCCGGGCGGCCGCGCGGCCGCCCGGCAAAAATCGAAAGCGGGTGACAGGGCTTTTTACCGGCTGGAATCAAGATACAAGTCAACATCTCTCGTCAAGTTTGTGGTGAAAACCGAGGAAAACTAGTCGAGAGATGTTGAATGATCCCCGCCACACGCGATGACGGCCAGGAGTTCCTCGATCGAGGCGTCCCGCTTTGCGGAGCGTGCCCGCCGCGATGACCTCGCCCCGTTGGGCGCAAGGCGTCCAAGGCGCCCTTGAAGCTGAAGCACCCCAGCGCCGCGCCGGGCGCCAAGCGTTGCGTGAACGCGCCGCCGCCAAACCAGAAGAGGCCCGCCTCTCGGGCAGGGGAAGCCAAGGCCCGGCTTCTGGCCGCCGATGCGCGGCCAAGCGGCCTGGTTTTCCGGCGCGTCGAGCATGGTGAGGCTCGTGCTGTCCACGAGGGAATCGCCGAAGCGCCAATCGAGCAGAAATCGTTTTAATTCGCCATCACCTGCCAAGGATTGACAAGCTTTACTCCGCAATCGGCAAAATCATCAATATTTCTGGTGGCCAAAGTAAGGTTTCGCACGTGAGCAGTCGCTGCAATCAGCGCGTCCGCAAGGCTGCGGGTTCGCATGTTGACCAAAACGCTGCAATACTCAGACACCTCCAAATCCACCGGGAGCACTTTGCCGAAGAAGGTGGTTTTGACCTGCGTTTCGTACCACTCGCTCAGGAGTTCCGCTTGAGGGAGGTTCTTCGATTTAGCCAGGAGAATCCCGCTCCTGATTTCCATCATTGTGATCGCGCTAACGAAGAATTCATCTTCAGCCACATCAATCTGCCAGGCGGCGACATTGCGGTCACAACGATGCTTCTTTCGCAACTCGGAAACGACGTTGGTGTCGAGGAGAAAGGCCACTTTCAGGAAAAGTCCAAGGGTTCGCCGCCGCTCTGGTCTCTCGGGAAATCAAGCTTCATTTCAGCCAATGCTTCGTTCCCGAGCGCATCTAGAAGCGTTCGCGACGGCTCTTCTCGCTTGGGCAGCGACAACTCTTTGGCGATCACAGTGGAAATCCACCCGGACAGAGAGAGCCCCGCATCAACTGCTTTGTGGCGCGCGGCTCGCCCGAGTTCCTCTTGAATTTTGATGGTCACATTCATTTCCACCAGTGCATCGTTGCACATTCGCACAGGGAAGGCAAAGCCCATGGATGGAATAATCTTGCCGGGATGGACGGCTAGTTTACGAGTTGCGATCATCCGCATCGCCCGCCAATTGCCCGCGCAAATGTGGAACGCCAGGGTCAGCACAGGTTAGTCAACATCTATCGACTCGCGAGTCGATAGATGTTGACTAACCCACGCGCGACACGCCGAGGCCCGCCGCTTGAGCCAGGGCAATCTGGTCCGTGTCGAACGAGAGAAAAGCCGGTGCCCGCACGGTCAGCGCGACGGCCACATGAAAGAGGTCCATGCCCCGGATCGACCTTGCGGGGCCGTGTCGCGAGGCGAGTTGGCAGGCGCGGCGCACCGCGTTCGTCCGGCTAAACTCCCGGTGCGACCAGTAGCCCGGGCGCACTTCCATTTCGAGACGGCGGATCAGCCGTTTGGCATCCCCGGGCGGCAAGCCTCCCTTTCGCTCCAGTTGGTGGAGGCTGTTGAAAACTTCCACCTGCTGCCAGGGTGTCCAGAGCACGCTCGCGGCGGGATCGCGGGCGAGGAGGCCGGAGGCCCACGGCGGCGGCGTGGTGAGCGTCATTGCGGACCACAAAATTCACCCACCAGGAGGTGTCCGCGTAGTAAATCACCGGCCTTCTTTAGCGCAGGCTGCGTAGCAGGGCGAGGCTATCGATCCTGCAGCCATCCGCCCAGCCTAGCGCGTGCTTTTCGGCCAGGGCAACGGTCATCTGGCGACGAGGCTTAACCTTGGCGGCCGTCCGGGGTTTGGCGCGGCTTTTCGCCACGAGCTTTTCAGGGGCTGCTTTCAATGGGTTCATAGTGCGAGAGCTTATGCCTTCAACCGTCCGGCCGCAAGCCATCCCAACCCACGGGACGAAGACGGTTGCAGGCACCCTGGGCACCGGGCAGGATTTCTTGAAGCGCCTGTTCGATCAGGGCGAGAAATGCTTTTCCTTCCTCGGGGAGGCGGCTGGGGTTGGTCAACATCTTTCGTCTGATTCTCCACCTCAAAGAACGGTCAGGAGATGTTAATTGCCCCCTTCGGCCTTGCGCGCATCAATCCTCCGCCCCCGGAGCCTCCTCGCGAATCGCGACCGGCGTGGGCGCGAACGCGTTGTACGCCAGCGTCAGCGTGATCGCGAACAGCGCCGACCCCACTGCGATGGCCGAGTTATAATACGCCGGCGCGGTGACCGACAACCGGATGAACACCGTCGCCAGCGCGAAGCCGGAATTGCGGAAGACGATCTGGTAGGTCGAGTTGTACCGGACCAACAAAAAGATGATCAGGATGTCGCTGAACACCAAGACCGTGAAGAACGTGTCGAAAAAATTGCCGGACGGATCGCCGCGGACCCACGCCCGGGCGTCGCGCGCGCCGATCCCGATGAAGAAGACCAGCAGCACGATGGCCAGGAGTCGTTTGGTGGCGCGAAACCGTTCCTGCTCGGCCAGCCCGGCAGTGATCCGGCGGTGACGCTGAAACCGGTAGAAAAAGCCGATGGTCACAAAGGTCAGCAGGCCGCCGAAGGCGTTGACAAAGATTGGCAGCAACGCGCCCGCCACCCGTTCCCAGCGGATCGGCTCGTCGAAATGCACAAACTCCTGGAAGGATTCCCGCAGCAAAATGATCGACAAAATCTCAAATTGCTTGCCCAGGGAATCGGACACGGACTCCGGCAGGACAAACGCGAGGCCGAGAATCTCGAAGCCGAGCAGGACCGAGAAGGCCATGCCGACGGCGTAGAAATGGTTCGTCGGCACGTGCGCGCCAAGCTCCGGCGGCAGCGCGGAACACCGGTTGAGTTCAATCAGCAGGAGCGCGCCGACGAAGCCCCAGACGAGCAGGTTGCCCAGGCGCCGCTGGGTGCGCGCGTCTTTCCAGAACGCCTCGGCGGCGTTGTAAACCGGGTCGCTCAGCCGGAACAGGTGGTCGGTGGGCGATGTGATCAACGGGGTAACCGGAAGAGTGCGCGGGGCGACCAGCCCGCGTTCAGTGGAACGCGTCGCCCGGTCCAGTACGCTAGTGGCCGGCGGGATGACGCATTTCGTCCGTCCGCCGGGCCCGACGCCGGGTTCGTGTTCCGTCGTGGGTTGACCGATCCCCGCCTTGTTCGCCCCGGTGATCAGCGCCTCCACTTCACCTGTCCGGTGATGAATTGCCCGTGGCACGGGGATCGTGGCCGGCCTTTTCCACGATGAAATCCCGCAGGCTGATCGGAGGACGGCCCAGCAGTCGCTCCAAGGTCGGATCGACGGTGGCAAATTCACCCGACCGGTTCGCACGGTACAGACCCAGCGTGATGTCCGCGACCACCGGTGGCAGGCCACGCGCGGCCATCCCGGCCCGCTGTTCCTCGTCCGTGATGACCAGCCGTCTAATGGGGCGGCCCCATACCTCCGAGGCGATCCCGGCCATGTTCGCCAGATCGAGGGCCTCCGATCCGGTGAGCGGCGGCGTGGGGCCGTCGTACCGATCCCCGCTCGCCAAGACGAGGGCGGCGGCCGCTAACGATATCTATCACTCGAGTCGGCTTCGCTGAAATGGGGGCGGACGCGACATGTCGCGGCGCACTCCAAACCACAGGCAAGCAGAATCCCGAGTCTGGTGCCATTGGTCCAATATCATCCTCAATCCATCTGAATTGGTTGTAAGGGGGACGCAACGTCGCGCGCCGCATCGAATTATTTTTTAACCGCCGCTCTCGACAGACGGCTCAAAACCCAAATACCAAATCATGAAAATCACACTGACTCGCTCTATGTTTACCTCTCGTTCACTCTGGTTGTCCCTCGGGGCCGGGTGCGCGCTGGCGACGCTCCCCTTTGCGGCGAAAGTCTCCGCGCAGGACCCCACCAAAGTTAAAGCCGCCGAGCCCCAGCCCGGCGATCCCGCCGCTTCAAAGGCGGGCAAGTTGAACAAGGCCGAAGCTGGCGGACCCGTCAAGCTCACCGCCAAAGAGACCCTGTTCGTCAAGACGGCGGGCGCGGGCAACGCCGCTGAAATCAAGATGGCCGAACTCGCCCTGAAGAACGCCGAAAGCCCGGATGTCAAAATGTTCGCGGAAATGATGATCAAAGATCACACCGCCGCCAACGAGGAACTCGGCGAAGTCGCGAAAAACCACAATATCGACTTCCCGCCCGACGCGCCCGAAAAAGAGAAAGTCCTCGGCATGAAAATGCTCGACGTTAAGGGCGCGGCTTTTGACAAAGCCTACATGGATCACGCCGTGACCGATCACACCGAGGACCTCGCCGAATACAAGAAGGCGATGACCGAGGTCAAGGACGCCAAGCTGGTCGCCTACACCACCAAGACGGAAAAGATCGTGGCCAAGCACTTGCAGGAAGCCAAGACGATCGACGCGAAGTTCAAGAAGGGTTAATTCAAACAGCCCAAATCAAGCTAACAAAGCGGCCCGGAGCACCTGACCCGGGCCGCTTTTCTATTCCGCAATCCTTCCATCCTGAGTGAACTCCACCCCCGGGGCTTACCTTTGGTTTGAAGTGCGCCGCAATATGTCGTGTTCTCTCATTCAGCGAAGCCGCTATTGATCGAGACGGCTGCGCCGGAATGGTTTGGGCGCGGTGTGTCGCGGTTGGACCCGGCGGAGCCGTGTGAAAGCGGCGACGTGTCGCCGCACTCCATAACCGCTGCGCGGTGGGCGGAGCCAGACGGGACCTTTAGACCGCCACACCTGTTTTCAGACTCAACACCCGCTCCACACTTTCGATCAACTGCTTCAAGTCGTACGGTTTCGGCAGGAAACCGGTCGCGCTGCCTTTGAGGATAGTTTCCGCGTCCACGTCCAGACTGTAGCCGCTGGAAATCAAGACCCGTAGATGCGGGTCCAAGGCGCGCAACCGCTGAAAACATTCGGGGCCGCTCATCTTCGGCATCGTCAAATCCAGCAGCACGAGGTCCACCTTGCGGTTGGCCTTGCTCAAACTGTTCCAACGCCTCCACCCCGTTGCTGGCGGTTAGAATTTCCGTCGCGATTTCGCCGAGCGCCGTCACGCAGAAATCCCGCAGGTCCGGCTCGTCATCGACCACCAGCACCACGAGTTTGCGCTGCTGACGCTGCTGCGTGCTGATAATCTCCAAATCCGCGCTGTCATCGTTTAGCTTGGCGGTCACCGGCAGGAACGCGGAAAACTTCGTGCCTTCCCCCAACGCGCTGGTCACCTCGATAAAGCCGTTGTGCTTCTTGATGATGCCGTAAACCATCGCCAGACCCAGCCCGGTCCCCTTGCCCACCTCCTTGGTGGTGTAAAACGGCTCGAAGATGCGGTGCAGCACGTCCTTGGGGATGCCAACCCCGTTGTCCTCCACCTCCAGAATATTGTAAAGGCAGTTGGACGCCGCGCCCGGCAGCGCCTGCGTGTCCGACCCGATCCGCGTGGTGATGGTGATGGTGCCGTTGCCGCACAGCGCGTCGCGCGCGTTGAGGATCAGGTTGATGAGCACCTGCTGGATCTGGGTCGAGTCGGCCTCGATGTTGGGCAGGTCCAGCGCCGGTTTAAATGTCAACGTCGATGGACGCGGGCACGGTGGAACGCACCATGTCCATCGTCTCGGTGATCAGATCGTTCAGGTTGAAGACGTTGAACACCGTCGGGTGCCGTCGGCTGAAAGCGAGCAACTGGCCGGTCAGTTCCGCCGCGCGGTTGGCGCTGCGCTCGATTTGCGTCAGCTTTTGGATGGGCGACTCCTGGGTCTTCAATTCGCGTTTGAGCAGTTCGGTGTAACCCAGAATCGTGGTGAGCAGATTGTTGAAATCGTGCGCCACCCCGCCCGCCAGGGTGCCGATGCTTTCCATTTTCTGCGAATGCACCAACTGCCGCTCCACCTCTTTGTCGTAAGTGATGTCCCGGAAGAAGAACATGCGTCCGAAGACCTGCCCGTGGGCGTCCCGCGCCGGGGTGGCGAAGCGATGCAGGTGGGTTGGGATGGCATCCTCGTCGCCCTCGGTCACCAGGGTGATTTCGTCGATCCGCTCCGCCAGGGGGTTGGCGAGAAGGTCCTCGATGATGGTCAACTGCGTTTCCCAATCGGGCAGCAGCGGCCGCATCAAATCCATGAAGCGCAGGTAGCTGTTGCCCTCGACCAGCGCGCGATCCATTCTGAAAAGCTCGCAGAAGGTGCGGTTCACCAGTGAAACGACCGCCGGCACGGGCGCGGATGGCTGCTCGATGACCATGACCGCCACGTCCAGCGAGTTGAGCATGTTGGTCAGGTAACTGGCCCGCTCGGACGACTGGGCGCTCAGCAGATTATTCTCCAACGCGGAAGCCAGCAACGCGGCGGCGTCCTCCAAAAACTCCCGGTCGAACTCGGCCCACAAAGGCGCGGGCGCGGCGGCGGTGCCGTGGCGCTCCAGCAGGAGAACCCAGGTATGGCTGGGCCGTCCGCGCAACGCGATGGCGAGATACTGCGACAGGGCGCTGCCATCCGCCGGGGATTCCTTGGGGGCGTTGAACGGCGCGTGGCAAAACAGAACGGTACCATCGGCGGCCAGCGTCCGCTCCACACCCGCCGCCGTCCAGTCGGGGGGCGGCGTGGCTGGCGGAATAACCGACGAGCGGGTAATATTCGGCGACCGCTTCGGAGACGATGGCCTGGCGGCTCCAATCCGGCGGTTCGTCCGGGTTGGCGGGCAGCATCCACAGGCAGGCGTGGTCCGCCCAGAGCAGCTCGCAAAGCTGGCAAACGATCGTGTCCTCCGTGGAGGACGCGCCAGTGATGGTCTGCTGCCGCAAAGCTTTTTCCAGTTGCCGGCGCATCCGGCGCTGCTCGGTCGGCAGGTCGATGGGCGGGGCGTCCGGCGCGGTCCAGACGACAGGATCCACCGGGGCGGGCGGTGCCGCGGGCGCGGGAATCGGCGCGGGGACCAGCGTGTTCTTGAAGATCACCGCCGCCATGCGCGCCGTTTCCCGACCGGGGCGCTGCGTGGTTCCACCCGATGGGCGCGGCACCGTTGCCGGGGCACTCCGCTGGCATCAGGGTGGTGGCGAGATCGTGCATGGCGGCAACCGCGAGGTCGGTTTCGGGATGGAAACTAGGGAGAACCTCACCCTTTGGTCAAGAAGTAGCTGCGGTCCTTTTCGGTGATCTCGTGGCCCAGGAGTTCCTTGACCAGGAGCAAATCCTCCCAAACTTTGCGCTTCTCGCTGGGCAATTGGTTGCGCAACAGGTAGGAGGGATGGTAGGTCGCCATCACCGGGATACCCTTGAAATCGTGCCACCGGCCGCGTAAGTCGCGCATCGGCTCCGCGTTGTCCAGCAACCCCTTCATAGCCGTCGCGCCCAGCGCGACGATGGCCTTGGGTCGGATGATGTCGATCTGCTCGAACAAGCACGGGCGGCAACTGGTCATCTCGGCGGGGGTCGGCGGGCGGTTGCCGAAATCCTGCCCGGGCGTGTCGGGACGGCACTTGAGAACGTTGGCCAGGTAAATCTGCGAACGCTCGAAGCCCATCACGGTGATGATCTTGTTGAGCAACTGGCCAGCCTTGCCCACGAAGGGCTCGCCTTGTTTGTCCTCGTCCGCCCCCGGCGCCTCGCCGATGAACATCAACTCGGCGTCCACGTTGCCGACGCCGAAAACGATGTGTTTGTGCGGCCCCGTTCCGTAGGGGCATTGCTGGCAGGGCAACCGTTCGGGACACGCGCGCAGACACGCCAGCCGCTCGGCTTTGGATTGGGACGGGTCCGTCACCGGTTCGTAAACCCCGGGCTTGACGGGCGCGGACGCGGACGCCTTTTTGCCGCCGGCGGCGGACGTGCGAACGGCGGGGAGGACATCGTCACCGAAGAGGGAAAGGGAGGCGTCCGGTTCGTCGTTGGGAAGCATGTCGGGAAGGGGTCCGGCGCGGCGGACGGGAGCGGGGTTAAAGTTTCCGGGATGGTGGCAGTTGCGGAATCGGTGGCCGGGGCGGGGTTGGGTGTGGAAACCACCGCCGGCGCGACTTCAGGGGCGGCCGCGACGGTCCCGGGCCGGGCTTGACGAAGCCGGGCCACGGCGGGGGCCGAGGCGCGCCAGTCATCATAGCCGGCTTCGCGGCGGCGGTCCAGTTCACCAATCACCAAATCGAGGGCGGAATGGAAGCGGCTCATGGCTGGAGGGGATCGAGTCCGAAGGCGAGAAAATCGGCCGGCAACGGCGCGATCGAGGTTCAGGCGCGCGTTCGCGCGGGGGTGCGTGAAGCCGAGCTTCCACGCGTGGAGCATCTGCCGGGCGGGCGGGCGGGGACCGCCGTAGAGCGCATCGCCCAGGATGGGATAACCCAGGTGCCTCAGGTGAACGCGGATCTGGTGGGTGCGGCCCGTCAGCAGGTGGCATTCGACCAGGGCCGCCGCGCCCCCGGCAAAGTCAGTTCGCGGCGCACGCGGTATTCCGTGGCGGACGCGCGGCCCCGCGGCGGCTGCACGACGGTCATTTTCTTGCGGTCCACGGGGTGCCGGCCGATGGGCTCGCGGATGGTCCCGCTGCGGAGTCCGGGGCACGCCGCGCACCAGGGCGAGGTAATGTTTCTCGGTGGTGCGGTCGGCGAATTGGGCGCTGAGGCCGCGGTGGGCGAGGTCGTTTTTGGCGACGACCAGGCAGCCGCTGGTGTCCTTGTCGAGCCGGTGAACGATGCCGGGCCGCTGCTCGCCGCCGATGCCCGAGAGCGTCGGGCAATGCGCCAGCAGGGCGTTGACAAGGGTGTGCTCGGGGTTGCCCGGGCCCGGGTGGGTGACGAGGCCGGCGGGTTTGTCGAGCACGAGCAGATCGTCGTCCTCGAACAGGATGGAAAGGTTCATCTGCTCGGCCGCGAGTTCGATGGGCACGGCGGCGGGTTCTTCCCAGGAGATCAGGTCCGCGGAGCGCAGGGTCGCCCCGGCTTTGGCGGGCGGAAGGCGGTTGAGCAGGACGTGTCCGTCGCGGATGAGGGTCTGCACGCGCGACCGGGAAAGGTGGGCCAGGGCACCCTCGGCGAGGAAGCGGTCCAGCCGGGCGCCGGCGCCGGTCGGAGGCACGGTGAGTTCCAGCATGGACGGGAGGAGGCGCGTCCCGCCGGGATCGGGGGCGGACGGGGCAAGGATAGCGCAACCCCGGCGGGGCGCAAAGCGTGAAAACCGGTGGCCTGGGCATCTATCGGCGGTGAAATAGCAATTACCGGGCCGGGCAGTGGCATGTCGGATGATAAATTCGTCATCCAGCTGACCAACGAGTGGGATGTAAGAATTTACTGACGCACCGCAGATCCTTTTGCGTAGCCACGGGTGGCAGTTTTCACGATGGCAGGACGGGGAGGAGGCATGGACAGAGATAAGGCAAATAGGCTTTCGAAGATTCCAGAATGGAGTTGGTTAGTCTTTTCTCCTGCCGGAACGACTCCGGTGCTGTCCTCTGTGTATGCTCTGTGTCGCACAAAGCCTGCCGTGCCCTCTGTGACTAACATTGCTCACGCTGCAGTTCCTGCAATTCGGTCATTGGTCACGAATTTTCCTTGGCGCCGCCGCCGTTGCCCGCCGGCCGTTGCTTGCGACCTTTTCGTGTTAACCTGATGTCCCAATGCCCCCCGCCCCCGGCGAAACCAGCATGCAAGCGTGCCCCAATTGCGCCACCCTCATCGACGTGCGCAGCCAGGAGCCGCTTGCCAAGATCGATTGCCCCATCTGCGGCGCCTCCATGCGCGTCAGCCGCCAGCTCAACCAGTTCTCCATCCTCGAACACCTCGGCACCGGCGGCATGGGCGCGGTTTACAAGGCCATCGACCGCAACCTCAACCGCATGGTCGCCCTCAAGCTCCTGCGCAAGGAACTCAGCGCGGACGACAATTACATCGTCAAGCTGGAGGAAGAGGCCCGCATCACCGCCTCCATCAACCATCCCCTACGTCGTCAAGGTCTTCTCCTTCGACCAGGACGAGGGCCAGTATTACATCGCGATGGAACTGGTCGACAAGGGAAGCCTCGACGACCTCATGCAATTGCAAAACCGCGTCGCGGAAATGCAGGTCCTCCAGGTCGGACTCCAAGTCGCCAGCGGTCTCGCGGCGGCCCACGAATGCGGTCTGATCCATCGTGACGTCAAACCCGGCAACATCCTCTTCGCCGACGCCCACACCGCCAAGATCACGGACTTCGGGCTCGCGCTCCTGGCCGAACAGGAAGCCGACAACCGGGGCGAAATTTGGGGCACGCCCTACTACATAGCCCCCGAGAAGCTCAACAATGAGCCGGAGGACTTCCGCAGCGATATTTACAGCCTCGGCGGCACCTTGTTTCACGCCTTGGCCGGACGTCCCCCCTTCGAGGCGGAGAACGCCTCGCTGGTCGCCCTCAAGCACCTAAAAAGCCGCGCCGTCAGCCTGCAGGCTTTCGCGCCGGATGTCAGCAGCGAGACGGCGTACGTCATCAACCGGATGCTCAACAAGGACCCGGGCGAGCGCTACGCTTCCTACGGCGAGTTGATCGAACATTTGCAGTACGCCGCCGACACCCTTTCCGCCAGCATCGCCAAGCCCCGCGCGGCCAAGCAGCGGGTGGTGGTGGACGCGCCGGTCCAGAGCAACGTGGCCGGCATCCTGACGCTGCTGCTGCTCGTGCTGGTGGTGGCCGGCGGGATCGCGGCGTTTGTCTTCAAGGACCGCTTTTTCAAGACCGCCGCCGCCGTCAACGACGGCCGGGGCCAGTCCGCCGCGGCGATTACCGAAAAGAACGTGGCGGTTTCCGATTTGTACGAGGAGGCGCGGCACCAACTCGTCGAAGGGGACATCGCGACGGCCCAGGCCAGTTTCGCGGCGCTCACCGCGCGGGGCGACCTTCCGCAACCCCTCGCAAGCTGGAACCAACTGCACGAGGGCATGGCGGCCTTTCTCAACCATCAGCCCGCCGACGCCCGCGCCATCTTCGCCGCCCTGCAACAGGCCGGGCCGTTCTCCCAAACCGACGGGCAGCGCAAGCTGGCCAATTTCTTCGTGGAAGTGGGGCGCAACATCGCCACCGGCAAGCCCGTCCCGGCTAACGCCGTCAAGTTATGGGACCGCAACACCTACGAGGCGCAGGCGCTGCTGCTTTTCGCCATCACGGATTGGGAGGAGGGCGACTTCGACGCGGCGGCCAAGTTGTTCCGCGAATATCAATCCGGCCATCCCGCGGCCCCGTACCAATGGATCGCCGACTACGCGCCGATCGCCCGCAAGTGTTTGCACGATTACGACCTGTACGCGGCTCTGGAAGCGCGACGCAAAACGGCTCCGCCCGCCGCGGGGGCCGCGCTGTCCACCGAGTACGCCCGCGCGCGCGCGGAATTGCAGACCACCGGTAAGATGGTGGAGGCTTTCTTCACCGCCGAAACGCAGTTGCGCGATGCCGCCGCCGCGTCTCCGGCGGCTACCCCGGCGTCCGCGTCCGCCACACCCTCCGCGCTGGAGAATCTGGCCACGGCGACAAATACCGCCATCGCCGCGACCTCCGGCGCCGCGCAACCCGACGCCGCCGAGACGGTGCGCTGGCAGGCGGCGCGCGACAGCTACGTGCAGATGCTCGGCTTGTACCGGTTCGACGAGGCGGCGGCGGTGATCAACCGCGCCGAGTTCACCAACCCCGATCTCCGCGCCGCGCGCGACCTGATCAAGGCCCGCGCGCAGCAGTTGATCGCCTTCAAACGCGCCCTGAGGGCGGACATCAACGCGCGCGGCGGCTACCCCCAGGCGGTCGTCAGCCGCCGCAACGTGTCGTTTCCGCGCGGCATCATCTCCGCGACCGCCGACGCCTTCCAGGCCGGGACGCCCTACGGCACCATCTCGGTGCCCTGGACGGATTTCGCCCCCAAGACGATCCTGGCCATCGGCGGCTATTTCGCGGATTCGACGCCCGACCCCAAGCAGGCCGCCGAACGCCGTTGGCGGCTGGCGAACTTCGCGTTGGAAACCGGTCAGGCCCCGGCGGCGAAGGATCTGGCGGCGCGCGCGGCCCGCGACCGGCCCGAGTACCAGCCGGAACTCGCGCCCTTTTTGTCGAGCATCAACGCGCCGTGATCGTGGTAACATCCCGCTTCGTCCGCTACCCTCCCGCCATGAAACGTTTGCTCGCCCTCCTGCTCGTTGTTCTCACCCCGTCCTTCTTCGTCCGCGCCGCGCCGCCCGAGCCGACCTCGCTCCTGAACGTTTCCTACGACGTCACGCGCGCTTTCTACCACGATTACAACCCCCTCTTCGCGGCGGATTGGAAGCAGAAGACGGGACGCGATGTGGCGGTCCGCATGGCGCACGGCGGCAGCAGCGTCCAGGCGCGCGCGGTGCTCGACGGCCTCGACGCCGACGTTGTCACGATGAACCAGGACACGGACATCGACATTCTCGCCGAGCGCGGACAGTTGGTCTCCCCGGACTGGCGCAAACGTTTTCCTAACAACAGCGTGCCCTACACTTCCACGATCCTGTTCCTGGTGCGTCCGGGCAATCCGAAGGGGATCAAGGATTGGGACGACCTGGTAAAGCCGGGGATCAAGATCATCGTGCCGCAGCCGAAAACCAGCGGCAACGGTCGCTACAGTTATCTCGCGGCCTGGGGTTACGCGCTGAAGAAAAACGGCGGGGACGAGGCCAAGGCGAAGGATTTCGTCGCGCGGCTGTTCAAGAACGCCGAAGTGCTCGACACCGGCGGACGCGCGGCGACCTCCACCTTCGCGTTGCGCGGGATTGGCGATGTGCTGCTTACTTTTGAGAACGAAGTTTATCTGATCCAGAACGACCCGACGCTGGGTGGCGGCAAGGTGGAGCCGGTGTTTCCCTCGATGAGCATCCGGGCTGACCCGCCGGTGGCGGTGGTGGACAAGATGGCGGACCGCCATGGCAGCCGGGCGTTGGCGGAAGGATACCTGCGGTTTTTGTTTTCACCCGCCGCGCAGGAACTCGCCGCGAAGAATTATTTCCGGCCCACGGATCCCGCCGTGCTGGCGCGTCATGCCGACACGTTTAAACCCATCGAACTCTTCGACGTGGCGAGTGTTTTCGGAAGCTGGGCCAAAGCGCAGAAGACGCATTTCGACGACGGCGGGACCTTTGATCAAATTTACCAGAAGTAAGGGATGCGCCATTGCGGCGGAAATGCGATGCGTTCCGGCGGCTGGCACCACCGTGTGGAACGATTTGGTTGCTAGCCGCGTAGCGGCATCACTTGAGGAGCCGTGGTCGAGTCCGCGAGGCCACGGAATACCCTGCCAAAGAGTTCAAAGCCACGGAGTGGCGTAACCCTCGGCGGCCAGGGCGCGTGTCCCGTCCAAGGCAACGCCAACCGTGGCGGGTCACTACGCCGCCTGTTTCCTTTGAACACGGAAATACCCTTCCTACCTCCAATACCCGGGTGACGCCACTCCGTGGCTGGGAACATCTTTGGGGGTGGCTTTTCGTGGCCTCGCGGACTCGACCACGACTCCTGAATGATATGGCATATTGGGTGGGTCGAGTTCAGACAGGCTTCCGCCCGTCCCTTGGGTCCTTTCCGTCCCCTGGGTCCCTTTGCCGGAAGCTCGCCCGGGCGGCGGCGCCGTTCCCGGAAAGGGACCAAAAGGACGGAAAGGACCCAAGGGACCAGAAACGCCGCCGGAGCCACCGGGGGTTACTCCCCGCCTGGCACGCGCCCGGAGCGTTCTGTGCTACTCAAGTGACGCCGCTACGCGGCTGGGAGTTCCACTCCATTCACCGACTACTTGGAAATAATCTGTCCGGTCGTGAACACGTAAAAATAACGTGTCCCGTTGGTGTTGTAATGTCCGGGGTTGGTCGGGTCCGGGTAGTAGTACACCGTCGAGTTCAAACTGAAATCGTACAAATACGGGAACGGAAAGCCCGGGCTGGAATAGAAAAACCCGCCGCTCTTGAAGTCATAGAAATACGCGCCGTTCCGCCCGTCCGTGTCGTCGAAGACGTACTCATATCCCAAGTCGAAATGGTAGATGTAGTGAATGTCGCTCAAATACGAGTAGTACCCAAACGGATTGCCACTCGCGAACTGCAGGTAGTACACGCCACCGGACAACGGCGCCTCACCGGTGAAAAAAGGTTGGTGCGCGGGCCCCGTTAGAGGATCGACGCGCAAAGCCAGCGTCGCCGGGCCGGTGCCAATGGCGTTGGTGGCCCCGAGTGTCACGAAATACGTTCCGGGCACCGCGGGCGTGCCCGAGATCAGTCCGCTCGCGGGATCGAGGTTCAACCCGGCGGGCAAGCCCGCCGCCGAATAACCCGCGGGTGTATTTGTGGCGGCGATCTGGTAGGCGAAGGGCGACCCCACTTTCGCCGGCGCGTCGGTGGCGCTGGTAATCACCGGCGCGGCCGAGACCAGCACCCCGGCGACGGTGGCCCTCACCTCGTTCGCGGTGGTCACGACGTTGACCGTGAGCCCGGGAGACACCACTTGGGTGAAACCACCGCTGATCGATCCAGCCTGGAGGATCTGAAGAGAATCGCCGGTTTTGAGTACGCAACCATCGTGAAGCAACAGGGTCAGCGTGCCGCCGAGCGTCGCCGCGCCGGCGACGACAAAATGGTTCGTGGACGGCGGATTCGCGCCCAGGGCCTCGACGCGCAAAGTAGCCCCGGTGTTCAAAGCGAGGTCCCCGGCGATGTTGCCGCCTCCGCCGAGGGTTCCCCCGTCGTTGACGGACACACCGCCGGCACCCAGAGCGCTGACCGCCGGATTGCCCGCCACGAGCACGCCACCCGTGACAACGGTTCCCCCCGTGTAAGTATTAGCTCCGGCGAGCGTCAGCGCGCCCGCGCCCTCCTTGGTCAGCGAACCGCCCGCGCCGCCGATGATTCCCGTGACCGTGGTGCCCAGGTTGTTGCCGCCGACGCGGAGATTTTTCGCTCCGAGCGCGTACGCGCCCGCGCCCTCGATGGAGCCAATACCCATGCCGACCCCGCTCAGGTTGGAGATGTCAAAAGTGCCGCCCGCGTTGGTGATCGCCCGGGCCGTCCCGCCATCGGACGTGTCGTAGAACTGGGTCTTGCCTCCGCCCGCTTTCGGCACGGCCCCGCCGTTGGTGACGATCGTCGCGCCACCCGCCGTGGAGGAGTCGTGGAAGGCGGCGGAACTGCCGATTCCATCGCTCGCGGTGCGTCCGCCGTTGATCGTGAGGCTGGCGGTACCCGCCGACGAGAGGTTGGAAAACTGCAAGGCGCCGAAGCCAAAGCCGGTGGGCGGACCGCCGACGACCACCGAGGCCGCGCCCGCCGTGGCGCTGCCGGTGAAGGTGGTCGCGCCCCCGTTCAAGGTCAGCGTGGCGTTGCCCAGCGTGGCCTGGTCGTTGAAGAAGACGCTGGTGTTGCCGTAGCCGGTGAGGTTCGCGGCGCCCGCCGTGGCGGTGTCGAAGAACGCCGTGCTGCCCGCCGGCGCGCCGATGGCGGACGCGGCGTTGTTGATGATGGTCGCGTTCGCGGCCGTGGCGGAGTTGTGGAATTCCGTGAAACCCTGGCCGCCGCCGGTGACTTGCCCGCCGTTGTTGGTGATAGTGGCGCCGCCGGCCGAGGCTTGCCCGTCAAACACCAGGGCGCCCCCGGAGGCGTTGGCGACGGTCGCGCCCTGGTTCGTGACCGCGAAGCCACCCGCGCCGGCGGCGGGGATCGGAGTAGTGGCCGAAACAATGCCGCCCACCGCGAAATCACTGTCGAACTTGCCGGGGGTATGAACTTGCAGGTAACCAAACTGGCCGGGACTGATGAAATTCGCGACGGGTCCGCCGACGGCCGGGTAATTCGCCGGGGCCGCGACGGGGGCGGTCCCGAGATTTACAATGGTTTGCGGCTGGCCGGAGAGATTGATAAAGCCCGGGCCGGTCACCTCGAACGCCCGGCTGGCGTTGATGGTGTAGCCGGGCGCGCCGGCGGCGAAGGTGATCGAGTTCAGGGTGAAAACGCCATCCAGCGCCGTGACCGCGCGCGCGGAGGGGCCGAAGGTGAGGTCGTCACCCGTGCCGGGCACGCCCGGACTCCAGTTGCCGGGGTCGCTCCAGTTGGCGCTGGCGGTACTGTTCCCCGTCCAGGTGTCCGGAGCGGCAAAAGCGTTGCGGGGGGCGGCGGCGCTAACCAGAACCAATGCGGATAAAGTCGTCCCCAGGCGCGAACCGGGAAAAAATAGTGCGCGGAGTGAAGTCAGCATAGGATTGGTCGGAGGAAGACGGTGAAAGTTGGGTGGTGGTTACACGGCAAGTAGGTTCAAAGTGAACAATTTGGATACTCCGACCACCGGACGATGGCCGCAAGTGCCATCGCTTATCCCAAGCCAGGGTCAGCCCGGCGGTCTTACGTTTGCGGCGACCGCCTCAAAATCCAAAACACCTCCGTCCGGCGAGACCCGCGCGATTTACCTTTCCATGCTCCGGGCCGTCCCCCAGCCTGATGGACCCATATGACTTCACGCGAGCAGCAGCCGGCGGCCACCGCCTCCGCCGATCCCACCGCCACCCTGCGCGACGTGTTCGGCTTCCCCGCGTTTCGCGGCGGGCAGGAGCAAGTCATCCAAACCCTGCTCGCCGGACGCTCCGCCCTGGCGATCTTTCCAACGGGCGCGGGCAAAAGCCTTTGCTACCAACTCCCCGCCCTCCACCTGCCGGGCC
The DNA here is from genome assembly GCA_963795895.1 of uncultured bacterium. Classification (GTDB taxonomy): domain Bacteria; phylum Verrucomicrobiota; class Verrucomicrobiia; order Chthoniobacterales; family SZAS-18; genus CAWCJJ01. Next base: position 425,334 of record CAWCJJ010000012.1, on the reverse strand, counting down.
TGACCCTGGTCGTCTCCCCGCTCATCGCGCTGATGAAGGACCAGATCGGCTTCCTCCAGGGCTTGAACATCCCGGCGGCGCGGATGGATTCCAGCCTCAAACTGGACGAGTTGCGCGCCGTCAACGCCGACCTCAAGAACCACAAGCTCAAGCTGCTCTACACCTCGCCCGAACGCCTGGGCAACGAGCGTTTCCTCGCCACGCTGAGCGCCCACCGCATCTCGCTGCTCGTCATCGACGAGGCGCATTGCATCTCCGAATGGGGCCACAATTTCCGGCCCGATTACCTCAAGCTCGCCAAGCTGGCCAAAACGCTCCGCGCCGAGCGCGTCCTCGCGCTGACCGCCACCGCCACGCCCGCCGTCGCCGAGGACATCGCCGCCAGTTTCGATCTCGACGCCGGCGATGTCGTCCACACGGGCTTCCACCGTCCGAACCTCACGCTGCGCATCACCGCCGGCGTGGCGGGCGAGGCCCTGGAACGGTTGCGCGGGCGGCTCACCACCCAGCCGCCCGGCGCGACGGTCGTGTACGTCACCCTGCAAAAAACCGCCGAAACCGTCGCCGCGGAACTCGCGCGAACCGGACTGCCCGCGCGCGCCTACCACGCCGGGTTGGAGGACGAGGAACGCAACGCGACGCAGGACTGGTTCATGGGCGGCGAACGGCCCATCGTCGTCGCCACAATCGCCTTCGGCATGGGCATCGACAAAAGCAACATCCGTTACGTTTACCATTTCAACCTGCCCAAAAGCCTGGAGAACTACTCGCAGGAAATCGGTCGCGCGGGGCGGGACGGCGCGCCGTCCGCCTGCGAGATGTTCGCCTGCGGGAACGACCTCCTAACGCTGGAAAACTTTTCCTACGGCGACACGCCCGAGGACGACGCGATCCGGGGGTTCCTCGGCCACATCCTCGAGCGGGGCGACACGTTCGACGTTTCCAGTTACGACCTGTCGCGCGATTTCGACATCCGTCCGCTGGTGGTGGGCACGCTGCTGACCTACCTCGAATTGGAGGGGATCATCGAAGCCACGACGCCTTTTTACCGGGAATACCAGTTCATCCCGCAGCACCCGTCGGCCCAGATCCTGGCGCGGTACGACGGGGAGCGGGCGGAGTTTCTGCGCGGGGTGTTCCGTTGCGCGCGGAAGTCGTCCAAGTGGTTTCACATCGACCTGGAGGAGTCCGCCATGAAGCTGGGCACGACGCGCGACCGGATTACCCGGGCGTTGAACCACCTGGAATCCCAGGGTGATTTGCAGCTCAAGGTGGCCGGTTTGCGGCAGGCGTTCCGCGTGGTGTCGCGACCCGACGAGGATGAGCGGGAAGTCTTGTGCGAAGCCCTGATCGAACGGTTCCACGTGCGCGAGGAAAACGACATCGGGCGTTTGCGGCAGGTGGTGTCGCTGGTGGAAGGCGAGGGCTGCATCGTGCGCCGGCTGCTGGAATATTTCGGCGAGGACCTGGGCGGGGATTGCGGACACTGCGGACGATGCGAGGGGGAGGTGGCGCGCGCGCTGCCGGAGTCGGCGGACGCGCCCTCGGAGGCGGTGATCCGCCGCCGGTTGGCGGAGGCGAAGGAGGTGGAGTCGTCCCGCGCGTTGCGGAGTCCCCGGCAGCGGACGCGTTTTTTGTGCGGCATTTCCTCTCCGGGCGTGACGCGCGAGAAGCTCGGGCGGCACGCGTTGTTCGGTGCGCTGGCGACCGCGCCCTTCCGCGAGGTGCTGCGGCTGGCGGGGGGGTAGTTCTGTTACTTTGCACAAAGTGTAGCTTCATGACGGTCTGGGGCGACGACCTGAGAAACATCGCAGCTTGCCCTCCGCACCGAAGGTGCAACGTCGGCACAACCCGCCTTTCGCACCGAAGGTGCAGCCTCAGTCGTCCACCTAACGCGACCCGCCTTTCGCACCGAAGGTGCAGCCTCATCACAGCCTGGGGCAACGCCCCAGGTGTGGGTTGTTAGTGAATTTAGCGCTGAAGGCGCGAATCAAAGGCCGCCGGTTGGACGGGCAAGATGGTCCTCGAAGGTCCGCGCGGATTGAATCGCGCCTTCAGCGCTGGATGTGGTACTACTTTGTACCTGAGGCGTTGCTCCAGGCTGTGATGAGGCTGCACCTTCGGTGCGAAAGGCAGGCTGTGCTGAGGCTGCACCTTGGGTACTGAGAAGGGGCATTGCCCCGGGCCATGCTGAGGTTGCGCCTTCGGTGCGGAGAAGGGAACGCCCGGTCCCTCCACCTCACACCGCCGCCACCCACCGCCGCAACGCCGTCTCCACCGCCTCGTGAACCTCGGTCAATTCGATGCCCGTGGCCGCGAGCTTGGAACTATCCAGCACGCAGTTGGAGCGCGGCGTCTTCGCGGCCTTGCGCATGAACTCGGCCTCGTCGGTGAAAAACTGGAAATCTTTGTCGCACACCCCGCTTTTGCGGATCATCCCGGCCACTTCGCGCGTGGTGACCACCCCCGGGTTGGTGATGTTGTACACGCCAAAGGGCACCCGCCGCCGCCAGCAGGCGAACGTCGCCTCCGCGAACTCATCCAACTGCGAAATCGAGTTCTCCGCCTCCAGCAGCCGCTCGTAACGCGTGAGCTTGGAAAGGTAGTTTCGCGGGCCGTCCACCTCGTTAAAGGGAATCCGCAAGCGCCACAGGTAAACCTCCGGCGCGCCCTGCAGCACCTCTTCGCCCAGCGCTTTCGTACCGGAGTAAAACGAGCAGGGACCCGCGCGAAACGAAAAATTTGGCGGGTCGCTTTCGGTGAAACCCGCGCCGTCCGCCCGGCGTCCCGTGTAGATGCACCCGCTCGAAACGTGGCCCCACGGGGTGCCGCTCCGCTCGCAGGCGGCTTGGATAACGCCCGGCAACACCGCGTTGCCAAAGAGCGTGGCCGCCTTGTCGTTCTCGCAGGCGTCCACGTTGGGCTTGCCGGTGTAACCCGCGGCGTTGATCAAAAACTCGGGCCGGGTGTCGGCGAGAAAATCCGCGAGCAGGGTGCCGTTGGTGTAGTCCACGTCCTTGCGGACGAGGTTGCGAAAGGGAATATCCAGACGCGAGAGCAAACGCTGGTAAGCCAGTCCAACGTAGCCGGAGCCGCCGAGTAATAGAATCATGCGAGGGCGCGGGTGGGAAAATTGAGAACAGCGGTTGACCGGTGGCGGGAAGCGGAATTTTGCCCACTCGTCCAAACTAATATCGTTGCCGGAGCGCCGCAAATCAGAAGCACGGGTTGTGCCGTCCCGCCGCGCGTGCCGGGTGGGTTTCTCGCGGCGCCATCGCCGTCACCCTGGTTCCGGTGTATGCTGCGCCGGTAACAAGAGGGTGCCGCCCTCCGACCTTTCCCCATGATTCGTTTCCAACTTTTCGGCGTCCCCATCGAGATCGGCCTGTACTTCTGGATCGGCAGCGCGCTGCTCGGCCAGTCGGCGGCCCGGGGCGAGCACGCCGTGTTCAACCTCATCGTTTGGGTCGCGTGCGTGTTGCTGTCCATCGTGGTCCACGAACTCGGCCACGCGCTGGTGGCGCGCCGCTACGGGGTGCGGCCCACCATTTTGCTGCACGGCATCGGCGGGCTGACCTTCATGAACGGCGCGCGTCTGACAGGCCCCCAGAGCATCCTCGTCAGCCTCGCGGGACCCGCCGCCGGCCTGGGGTTGTGGCTCGTAACCCGGCTGATCGCGCCGCTGGCGCTCGGGAGATTATCCTTCGACGAAGGGGTTGGGCTCGCGGGTTACGGCGTCTATCAAGCCATCGAGAACCTGCTTTTTATCAATCTTTACTGGACCCTGTTCAACCTCCTGCCGATCCTCCCGCTCGACGGCGGCCAGGTGCTGCGCGAGTTGGTGGGCGGGTCGCGCCTCCAGATCACCCGCGCCATCGGGGCGTCGTGCGCGGCGGGCGTCGCGGTGTTCGAGGCGATGCAGGGGCAGTTCTACATCGCCATCTTTTTGGGCATCCTCGCGTACAGCAACTACCGGGGCGGCACCGGCGCGATCCCCGGCGGCGTGCAAAGGAACTGACCCGGCGGGCGGTAACTTGCCAGACCAGCGACCCGCGCGATGATGGGCGGGTTTCTTTCTTGTCCAGACGGCCCTGATTCGCCATGCTGGGGCAAGCGGCGCGTTTCCGGAACACGCTGTCTTTGCTGTCCTCCGGCAAGTCGATCGTTGCTTTCCCCTCCCATGAAGATACTCCTCGCGCCCGCCGTCTTGTCCCTGTCCCTCCTGGTTTGCCAGCCCGGTGCTCACGCCGCCGACTACCAGGGGGCCGACGCCATCCTCAAACAAGTGGAGGCGCCGACCGCCGCGGGCACCCCGGCCGCGCCGACGAAGCCGGATCCCGTTCACCAGTGGCGCGAGGAACTGAAGAACTACCGGGGAGCCGGCGCCGCCCTCGCGCCCGAGGAAGCCGCGCGAACCTGGCTGGACCTCTTCGAGCGGGCCGGCAAGCTCCCCGCCGCGCGGGGCGGGCAGAGCCACGGCGGCTCCACGCCCTCTTATTACGTTGAAACATTTCGGGCGTTGCCACCGCCCTCTGTCTGGGAGCCCCTGGCCGCGCAAGCCGCGGAGCTACCGTCGCCGGAAAAAGGATCGCGGAATTTGACCGCGCCGGTCCTACGGGTCGTTAGCGGGACCTTGCTGAACAAGCCGGAGGCGGTCCGTCTGGCCATCGACGAGGTCCGGCGGCAAGCCGGCACGCTGCAGATGCCTTGGAAAGCCACTGTCGAAGAGTCGGCGGAGAGTTTGGAGGGAGCGTTCTCCACTATCCACGGCGATCACCCGGGCATCCTCGCCAACTTCGAGGCGCAACTCGCGCGGCTTGAAACCGTCGAGAAGGCTTCGCCGCGCGGAGAGATTGACCGGAGGAAATATACCACTCTGGAGATACCCCACCTGGTTGCCCTTGCGGACGCGGCCCGGGCGGAAGCCTTGCTCAGACGGGTGTTCGCCCTGCCGATCCGTGGCGTGACCATCAGAGACGCCGGCACCAAAGCGCTGGCGCGCCGGGTGGCGGCAAACCTGGGCGGCGACCTGAAATTCGCCCCGTGGAGTCTGGTGAACACCCTGGACGCCAGTTCCCTCGCCCTCTACGAGGCGATTCGCAAGCGAACCCACGATGACTCCGGTCAATGGGAGCGCAACCGGGCCGGCGTGTATTACCTGCTCGGCCTCATCGCGGCCGGTCGCTACGACGAAGCCGCCAGCCATGCCGTTGAGAGGGCGGGTGCCGACGCGCAAAACCAGCGGGAAGAATCGTACAACAACCGCCTCCCGGAGGAGGCCTTGGACGACATGGTCGCGAAGGGTTACGCGAAGGAGGTTTACCATTTCTTTGACCGTCTCCTGGCCGCCCACCCGGAGTTGCCCTACCGCCGCAACGCCGCCGCCGCCGCCGTTTTGGCCGGTGAGACGGAAGCCATGCTCGCGAGCGTCAAAGCCGCCAGCGAGCGGACGGACCTGCCAGCCAAGGTCACAAACGAATTGCGCCACGCTTATGGCGACGCCCTCTTGGCGGCGGATCGAGTGGCGGAGGCGCTGCCTATCCTGCGGGCGTGGGCAACGTCTTCACAAGCGGCCGGCGATGCGTCCAAGGCCGTGCAAGCCGCCGCCGAACTCGCGCGGCTTGGCTCGGTTTTGGGCGACGACGCCATGGTCGGCGAGCAACTCGACGCGCTGGTGGCTGCCTCGAAATCGCCAAAGGAACCCGTCACCGTCTTGCAAGGGTACGGGGACCAGGGCTTGAGGGAGATTTTCCTCGCGGCGAAACGCGGTCCCGAGGCGGAACAGATTCTCGCCGAAAGCTTGTCGCTGGGGGAGCGCGTCGCCGCCGAGAACCTCGCGCGTTTTTCATCCAACGTTCCCGCGAGGAACCTCCAGTACTATTATAATCCGGTCCGCGGTCCCCTTTTCGCGCTCACCGACCTTTACTACCGCGCGGGCCGGTTTCAGGACATCATCGCGCTCCTGAACCACGCGAAGCAATGGCGCGCGGGGGACATCATGGAATTGCTCGACTTGCGGCAAAGCGCTCATTCCGCAAATGATTTCGGCTGGCAGGCGGCGCGCGCGTTGCAAAAGACCGGCGACCCCGCCGCGGCGTTGCGCGTCGTAAACACTTTCCTCGAAAGCAACGGCGGCAGCGACCCCGGTTACACGCTGCTGCTGGAACTGCTGCCGCCGGACCAAGCCGAGGCCCGGCTCAACGCGCTCTTCCAGGCGGACCAGTTCGAGGAACGCCCGCTGATCTGGCGCGCGATCCTGCAACTCGGCCAGGGCCGTTTGGACGAGGCGGAGAAATCCGTCCGGCAGGCCATCGCCATCGATCCCTCCGACGGCGAGGAAGGCCGGGGCGACCGGATGCGCGCTTACGCTGTGCTGGGCGATATTCTGGAGCGCAAGGGCGACCCGGAAAAGGCCCGGCTCATGCGCCAAGCCGTCCAGGCGATCCGCCTGTCGGAGGACGCGGATCGTTTCCACTCCGCCGGACTGCTCACGCGCGCGGTGGGCATGTACGAGAAGGCGCTGGGCTACTTCTCGGACGCGTATTGCATCCAGTCCCGGCTGGCGATGCAACTGATGGCCCTGGGCAAAACGGAGGAGGCCATGACGCACTACGAACGCGCCTACGAGCTGATGCCCGAGAGTTTCGGACGGATGGAAAGCCACTGCTTCGGCTGCGAGCGGGCCTTCGCGGGGCAGCGCGCGCAGAACACCGCCGAGCGCGTGTTCCAGCGTCTGGCGGCGGCGCAGCCGGGCAACCCGCGCGTGCATTACCTGCTAGCCTATCTGCGCGAAGAGCAGGGCCGCGACGCCGAGGCGGCGGTCGAGTATCTTCAAGCGGTGAAGTTGGACCCGGATTACATCAACGCCTGGAAGCGGCTCGCCGGGACCACGGAGGTTCCGGCCGACCGCGACCAAGCCGAACTGAACCTCCTGCGGCTCGATCCCCGGCATCGGCACGAGACGGGCAACATCAGCGAGGTAAACGATCTGCGGGCTCTCTGGACCGCGACGGAGGAGGCGGCCAAACTCGCGCCGGCGGTCGTGGCTTCCGTTTACCCGCTGGCGGCGGGCAAAGTGTTTTTGGAACAGGAACGCGCGCGCCGATTGCAGAAGGACGGGCAGGCGGAGCAAGCGGTGGAAATGGAGATGGATGATGTTTATGACGACAACAGCCCGCCGCGCACGCCGGCGGCGGTGGTTTTGCGGAACAAGGTGATCGCGCGGGCGCTGGGTTTATTGTCCGTTAGCGGCGGCGGGGGGCCGTCGTTGTAGGGCTTTGGTCAGGCTCTTCGCCGCACAGCGGTTTTCCGCCCGCCGCGCAACGGCTTTGGAGTGCGCCGCGACACGTCGCCGCTTTGATCCCAGCGACACGTCGCGCCGTTCCCCTTCGGCGAGGCCGACTATTATCAAGCCGGCTGCGCCGGAATGTCGGGACGCGACACGTCGCGGTTGGACCCGGCGGAGCCGTGTGAAAGCGGCGACGTGTCGCCGCACTCCAAAGCCGCTGCGCGGCGGGGGAGAGTCCCTCACTCGTCGTTGCTGAAATACCCTTGCAGCGTGCTGATCTCGTGGCGCTTGGTGAACTTCTGAAAGCTCTCCCCCTTCTCCCGGTGACGCAAATATCCCTGGAACATCTTCTCCACCGTCGCCTTCAAACTCTCGAAGGTCACCCCCCGGAACAACTCGCGGCCCACCGCCTGGTCCGCCCCGAAACCGCCGCCGACATACACATGATAACCTTCCTCCTTGTCCGGCCCCACCTTCACTCCCATCAGGCCGATGTCGCCCATGTAATGCTGCGCGCACGAATTTGGACAACCGGTCAGATGGATGTTCACCGGCTGGTCGAGCGTGAACTTGCGCTCCAGATAATGTCCCAATTCCACGGCGTGCTCCTTGGTGTGGCTCGCCGCCCATTTGCAGCCCGTCGCGCCGGTGCAGGCCACCAATCCGCCCGAGATGCTGGTTGATTCGTAGTGCAGCCGCGCGCGCACCAGGTTGCGCTTGAACGTCTCGACGAAACTATCCGGCACGTTGGGAATAATCAGGTTTTGCCACACGGTCAGGCGCAGTTCGCCCGTGCCGTAGTTGCGCGCCAACTCGGCCACGCGCCGCATCTGCCGCACGCTCATCGTGCCGACCGGCACCACCACGCCAACGTAGTTGAGTTGCGGCTGGCGCTGCTTGTAAACGCCGATGTGCCCGTGCGGGATGTTCTGGGGCCGCGGCTCGCACGCGGCCAACGGAAGCCTCGTTAGCGGGAAAGGCCAGTTTCTTTTCCGCCAGCGCCATGAAGCCATCGACGCCCAGGCGGTCCACCACGTACTTCAACCGCGCTTTTTTGCGGTTGGTGCGGTCGCCCGTTTCGATGAACGCCCGCAGGATCGCCGCCGCCGACCGCCACGCAATCCTTGGGTTGCAACAAGCACGCCCGTGTCGCTCGCGAACTGCTGGTGGCCCGTGATCCCCGCCAGTTCCACGCCGGAAATACACGCCCGGCTCGATCCGCTCGCCCTTGGAGCCGGTCGCGCCTTTTTCACCCACGCGCACGGCGATGAAACCGATGTCGTTGGTGTCCGCCGCCGTGTTGATCGCGCCGCCGCCGTCGTAGGCGATGTTGAACTTGCGCGGCAACCCGAAGAGATCGCGGTTGTTGAGGATGTAATGGTGCATCGCCGTGGCCAGGGGCCGCGTGTCGATGAGTTCCTCGCGGTCCACCCCGGCGGTGGGGTCGCGGTGATGTTGCGCACGTTGTCCACGCCCGAACCTTTCGAGGTTAGGCCGATTTCCTGCAAGCGCAGGAGGACCTTGATCATGTTCTTGGGCGCGATCTCGCGGATCTGGAAGTTCGCGCGGGTGGTGATGTCCGCGTTGCCCGCGCCCCACTGCTTCGGCGATGTCGGCGAGTCCGTCGAGCTGCGCGGAGGTGAGTTCGCCCGCCGGGATGCGGCAGCGCAGCATCAGCGAGTTCTGCGCCGGGGCGACGTAGAACATGCCGTGGTTGCGGAAATAGTAGGTGTCCTTTTCGTCGGGGAACTTGTTGTCCTCGGCGTGGGCGAGCATCCGGTCCCAGACGTCGAGGCCGTGGCGTTCCAGTTTCCAGAGTTCGGGTTTCGAGAGCTCGGACACCGGCGTGCCATAGACGATTTCCTCGGCGGGCGCGGCGGGTTCGAGCGGCGGGCGCGGCTTCGTTGGGATGCCCGGCGCCGGGTCGCTGGTGATGGTTCCGGCGGCGGTCCGGCCCACGAATGGGACGAACCCGCGTTGCGCGACGCCGGCCATGAAGCCGGAGAGGTATTCTTTTTGCCCCGGGCTGAAGCCGCGGGAGAGAGGAGAGTTTTCGGTGAGGGTGGGCATTTGAAGAAAGGCGGAAGGCGGAAGGCGGAACGCAGAAGCAGATGGAAGGGAACGAAAAGTGTGGGAGGTAAACGTGGGAAAGCGGATGGAAATCCGAGGAATGAAGTGGTTGTCAGTGCCTTTGGCTCCTTCCTCAGTGTTCCGAGTTCCGCTCTTCCGCCTTCCGCGTTTCAGTAAACGTCGCGTTGGTAGCGCTTCTCCTTGCGCATGGCGGAGACGTATTCCTTGGCGTTGTCCTCGCTCAGGCCGCCGCCGGTCTGCGCGGCGTAGTGCAGGGCGACGTCCACGTCCTTGGCCATGTTCTTGGCGTCGCCGCAAACGTAGAAATGCGCGCCTTCCTCCAGCCATTTCCAAAGTTCGGCGGCGTTCTCCTTCATGCGGTGCTGCACGTAAATCGGCGTTGCTTGGTCGCGTGAAAACGCCGGTGGTCAGCTTGTGCAGCGAACCCATGGCTTGCATGTCCTCCAACTCCTCGCGGTAGAAGAAATCCTGCGCCGAGGTGCGCGCCCCGAAGAACAGCCAGTTCTTGCCCACCGCGCCCGTGGCGCGGCGCTCCTGCAAGAACGCGCGGAACGGCGCGATGCCCGTGCCGGGTCCCACCATGATCATCGGCATTTCCGGCTTCTCCGGCGGGCGGAAATGCTTGGACACCTGCACGAAAACCGGGATGCGCGTGGACTCCGGACACCCGCTCGGCCAGGAACGTGGACGACACCCCGTGCCGCCGCCGCCCGTGCGCCTCGTAACGCAGAGTATCCACCGTTAGATGGACCTGCTCCGGGTGCGCCTTGAGGCTCGACGCGATCGAGTACAAGCCGCGGCTGGAGCTTGCGCAGCAGCTGGACAAACTCGTTCGGCTCGAACCCCAGCTTGGCCGAGTCCAGCAGCACGTCGATGATCTCGCGTCCGTGCAGGTACATGTCCAGTTCCGTGCGGATGCTCGGATTGAGCAGGTCGCGCAGGAACGAGTTGGCCTCGTCCCGCCCGGCCACCGCCGCGAGGAACTCCTTGTGCGGCGCGCGAATCTGGTAGTCGGAAATCAGCGCGAGCCGGATGGGCTTTTTGGTCACGCCGTCGTTGCCGGTGACTTCCTCCTCGCCGTCGAACCCGAGCGCGGCGAGGATTTCATCGACCAGTTCGGGCGAGTTCATCGGGAACCACGCCCAGCGCGTCGCCGACCTCGTAGGTGCAGGCCGGAGTCCTTTGAGACAGATTTCGTAGTGGCGCGTGTCCTTGGCGGAGTCGCGCGTGCGTCAACCGGCGGTTGACCAGCATCCGGGCCGGGAACGGGTTGGCCTTGGAATAGCCGCCCGCCGCCACGCCCGCCTTGGCGAGCGTGGTCGCCGCGGCCGCCAGCGTGGCGGTCTGCGGCCGCCACCGCCAGCTGCCGTTCCGTAGCGGAGGCGGCGCGACATCGTTGCCCCGCGTCCTCTCACCCGTTCGGGACGGATCGTCCGCGCCGGGGTCCATGTGCCGGGCCTCGTCGTGGTGACCCTTGGCGGTGTCGGGCGTCGCGCCGTTGCCGGCGGCCGGCTTCGCGAGGGCGGCGAGCACCGCGTCCAGCCAGGCTTTGGCGGGTTCGTCGTAATCGGTGTCGCAATCTTGCCGCGGGATGCAGAGGCGTCGCGCCGAGGGCCGCCAGACGTTCGTCGAAGCGCCGTCCGCAGCCGCAGAAATCCTCGTAATTATGATCGCCCAGCGCGAGCACGGAGTAACGCAAACCCTCCAGGCGCGGGTGATCCTCCGCTTTGAGCGCCTTCCCAGAAACCCAGCGCGTTGTCGGGCGGATCGCCCTCGCCCCAGGTGCTCGTGATGATGAGCAGATCGGAATGTTTGGGCAGCGTTGAAACGTCGAACTTCGCCATGTCGGTCAAAGTTGGCGCGAAGCCGCGTTTGCCCGCCTCCACTTTGAGTTTTTTGGCCAGTCCCTCGGCGTTGCCGGTCTGGCTGCCGAAGAGGATTTGCACGGGCTTGGGCGGCGCGGGGGCGAGGGCGGGCGCGGCGTCGGCCGCCGACAGCGCGGCGGGATCGAGCGCCGACATCGGAGAACAGGCCGGCCAGGAAGCCGTTGAGCCACTGGCGCTGCTCCTCGCTGAAGGGCGCGCTTTCGGGAATGTAGGGGACGCGGGCGGAGGTTGTCATAGGTGGAGAGTGCGGCGGGTTGAGGGTTGGGTTGCGCGCGATGTTAGAACGCCCCGGCGGCGGGTACGGTGAGGACCGTCTCGCCCGGAACGGGAACGGTGGCGATGGGCGCGCGGGCGGCGGGCGCGTTGTGGGTCAGGTAGATCGCAAGGCCGGTGAAGAGGAAGCCGCCGACGGCGTTGCCCAGGGTCACGGGAATCTGGTTCCACACGAGCCAATCGTAGAAAGTCACCTTGGCGCCCGAGCATCATGCCGGCGGGAATCAGGAACATATTGACGATGGAATGCTCGTAGCCGTGCGCGAAGAAAATCGTGATCGGCAGCCACGCGGCGAAGATTTTGCCGAGGGTCGATTGCGAGGTCATCGCCATGACCACGCCCAGGCAAACCATCCAGTTGCACAGGATGGCGCGCACGAAGACCGTCACCATCCCCGCCATGCCGGAGTGCTTCGTAACCGATGGTCTTCGTCTCGGCGGCCTTGACGATTAGCGGCGCGATTCCGCTCAGCGGCGCGTGGCCCATCATGGAGAGCGAGCACACGAGCAGCAGCGCGTAGAACACGCTGCCGATCAGGTTGCCCAGCAGCACCCAGAAGATGTTCGCGAACATGCGCCCGAAGGTGCAGTTTGCCCTCGCCGAAGGCCAGGGGCAGGATGGCGAAACTACCCGTCGCCAGCTCAAAGCCCAGGACGACGATCATGACGAAGCCCACGGGGAACACGATCGCGCCGACGATGGGCGGCCCGTCTGGCTGGTGGCGGTGAGCGCGAGGCTGGTCGCGTACCCGAGCAAGCGCGCCGGAAAGGAACCCGCGGATGAGCAGGTCCTTGGCGGAAAGGGCGCCTTTGGTCGCGCCGGCGGCGACCATCGTTTTAACGACTTCGAGTGGTTTGATGTAGTCCATGTGAGGAGCGGATGTGGGTGGTGGCGGAAGGGTTGTGGGTTGTGGAAGAGGGTTGTGGGCGGAAGTTGAGGAGTAGGACGGGATGGTTTCGCGGACGGACAACCGGGATCCGTTGTCCACTGCTTCTTTTGGGAGCTTGGCGTTGTTTTGCGGCGACGCCGTTTCGTCCGGGGGGCCGGCCGCGACAAGTTCCAGGCGCACGGGACAAAATTTGAGTTCCGGCTGCTGCGATTCCGGGCAGACGTTTTCACTCGTCACCTGGTTGATGGCAATGCCGGCGGCGAACAGGTCGTTCCAGTGCATCGGCGCCCAGCAACATCCCGTTAGGATATCGCCCGTGGGGCGCGCGGGCAGCTCGGAGACGCCGCGCCGGGAGGTCATCGCGGACCACGTCCCCCTCGTTGATGCCGAGGTCGGCCGCGTCGTCGAAGCTGATCTCCAAATACGGTCCCGGGTTGAGCCGGTTGAGGCTTGCGACCTGGCCCGTTTTTGTGCGGGTATGCCACTGGTGCGCCGTGCGGCCCGTGTTGAGGACAAAAGGGTAATCGTCGTCGGGCATCTCCGAATTCGGCGCGTGGTGCCGGGCCCAGAAACGCGCGCGGCCCGAGCCGTTCGCGTTCGGGAAGCGCATCGCCGGTCCCGACCCGTCGTCGCCGTTCTTCGACCACGTAGCGGCGTTTGATTTCCACCGCACCGGCGTCGGCGGCGAGGGGCCAGGTCAACGCGCCCTCGGCCGCCAGCCGCGCGTGGCTCATGCCGCGCAGATCGTAGCTCCGCCCGCAGGTTGGCGGCGCCCTGGAACTCCGCGAAAATCTCCGCCGCGCTTTTGTACGCGAACGCCGCGCCAAAACCCATGCGCCGCGCCACCTCGCAGATGATCCACCAGTCGGGCATCGCCTCGCCGGGGGGCGCGACCGCGCGGGGCATATGCGTAACCATGCGGCTGGAATTGGTCATCGTGCCCTCCGCCTCCGCCCACACCGCGCCCGGGCAGCAAAACGTGCGCGTGGCGCGACGTCTCGGTGGGATGATACGCGTCCTGCGACACGACGAACTCCGCGCGCTCCAGGCCGCGCAACACCCGCGCGCGGTTGGGCAGGGTCACCGCCGGGTTGCTGCCGATCACCCACAACGCCCTGACCTCGCCGCGCTCCATCGCCTTGAAAAGCTCGACCGCCGGCAACCCGGATTCCTCGCGGATCGCCCCGTCGGGAAGTCCCCAGAGCGCCTCGGTCTCCGCGCGGTCCCGCGCCGAATGCACCGAGCGGTGCCCCGGCAGGCCGCCGCTCATGTAGCCGACCTCGCGCCCGCCCATCGCGTTGGGCTGGCCGGTGAGCGAGAACGGCCCCGTGCCCTCGCGGCAGATCTGGCCGGTGGCGAGGTGGAGATTGCACAACGCGTTGACCTGCCAGGTGCCGCGCGCGCTCTGGTTGAGGCCCATCGTCCACAGGCTCATCCAGCGCGGGCTTTCCGCCAGCAAACGCGCGGCGGCGACGATGTCCGCCTCCGGCAAACCCGTGACCCCGGCCACGAGATCGGGCGAGTAAGTCGCCGATCGATCGCTTCGACGTCCTCCCAGCCCTCGGTGTGGCGGGCGATGAAGTCGGAGTCGATCCGCCCGGCTTTGACGAGCAGGTGCAGCAACCCGTTGAGCAGGGCGAGATCGCTGCCGGGTTTCAACGGCAGGTAGAGCGTCGCGCCGGCGGCGGTCGCGGTGCGGCGCGGGTCGGCGACGATGAGTTTCGCCTTGCCCGGACCGCACCCGGCGGCGCATGCGCTGGTACAAAATCGGGTGGCACTCGGCCAGGTTGGAGCCGATGACAAAAAACAGGTCGGCGCTCTCGAAATCCTCGTAATGCCCGGGCGGGGCGTCCGCGCCGAGGGAGAGCTTGTAGCCGCTCGCCGCGCTGGCCATGCAGAGGCGCGAATTGCTGTCGATGTTGTTGGTGCGCAGGAACCCTTTGCAGAGTTTGTTGGCGACGTACTGCGCCTCGGTCGAAAGCTGGCCGGAGACGTACATCGCCACGGCGTCCGGCCCGTGTTCGGCGATGATCTTCCCGCAAACGATCCGCCACGGTTTGCAGGGCGAGGTCCAGCGGAATCGCGCTCCATGGCTGACGCGCCCGCGTTCAATCCCGTCTGCCGACGCTGGGCGAAGCGCAACCGGTCGCCGGACCGCAACGTTTGCTCGACCGTGCTGCCCTTGGTGCAAAGCGCGCCGAAGTTCGCCGGGTGCGCCTTGTCGCCGCCCACGCGCACGACCCGCTCGCCCGCGACGCTGCAGCACCATGCCGCAACCCACCCCGCAGTAGGGGCAGGCGGTGCGAAAATGTTGGACGGGCGTTTCCATCGTCTAGACGCGGATCGTGTGCCGCTCCGCCCGGTGCGGGCGCGCGGGAGCCGGCAGGTCCGCCGCGGCCCGCTCGTGGAAATCGTGGAGAAAAAGACCGCCCAACGCCGCGCGCTCGGCAACCGTGAGTTCCGGCAGCAGGCCGTGCGCCTCCATCCGCCCCAGCACCCAGGCGGCGCGCGCGGGGGTCGGGCGCGTTGGCCTCGCCCCGGTTGAACACCGTGAAATCGGACATCTTTTCCACGCGGTCGTGGCCGAAATCGAAGGTGCCCGGCCATGCTCATGCGCAGGGCTTGGATAGGCGCGCCAATCCAGCGCGGTTCCGCCAGTGTTTCCATGATGCGCTCGCGGTTTTCGGGCGCGTCGCAATACCGGCAGGCTTCCAGCAGCGCGGCGATCAGCGCGCGGTGCTCGTCCGTCCGCGCGTCGGCGAAATCCCGCCGCACCATCAGCACCTTTTCCGGGTGCAACGGCGCGAGGTCGGCGGAGGTCGCCACGACCCACCCGACGCGCGCCAGGACGGAAAGCGCGTTCCACGGCTCGCCGGCGCAGTAGCCGTCCAGGTAGCCGCTCTGGAAGTTGAAGAATACCTGCGGCGGCGGCACCACGACCACCTCCACGTCGCGCGCCGGGTCCAGGCCGTGCCGGATCAACCAGTCGCGCAGCAGAAAATTATGCGAGGAATAAGGCGACACGACGCCCAGCACCGAGCGGCGTCCGCCGCGCGCCCCGGCGGCGCACGTTTTCGGCGAAGGATTGCCCGTCGCGCACGCCTTCGTGCCAGAGTTGTTCCGAGAGCGTGATCGCGTTGCCCTGAAGGTTGATCACGAGCCCGGTCACGCATTCCGCGGGCGGGCTGCCCACGCCCGCGCTGGCGGCGAAGACCATGCCGGCCACGCATTGGGCGGCATCCAGCTCGCCGTAGATGATCTTGTCGCGGATCGTGGCCCAGCCCACTTCGCGGGAAAGTTCCACTCGCAGGCCGTGGCGGGCGTAGAGGCCCAGTTCCTGCGCCATGACCACCGGCGCGCAGTCGCACAGGGGCACGTAGCCCACCCGCAACACGCGGTTGCGGGTGGGCGTGCGCGGCGTTCCCCTGGCCGCGGCCCGTTGTTTGCTTTTAACCATGGATCCCTTCAAGCGTGGCAACTGCCATCCCCTTTAGCGGAAGGCGTGCCAGTGACGCAAAGACGGGGTCTTGCGCGCTCTCGTTGTTTTCATGGGAACCATGAGCGCGATTCATACATGCAGCCTCTCCTCGACAGCCGACAACTCCGGGCCTTCGCCATCCTCGCCCGCACAGGCAGTTTTACCGTCAGCGCCCGTGAATTAGGGCTCTCGCAGTCGGCGGTGAGCCACGCCATGAAGGCTCTTGAAGACGAAGTGGGCTGTCGCCTTTTGGACAAGGTGGGTAAAAAGACCACGCTGACGCACGCCGGAGAGCAGCTTCTTTTCCACGCGGAAAAGATTTTGCGCGAGATGGGGTCGGCCCGTTTGGGGATTACGCGGCTGGGAAGCTGGGGCCAAAGCAAGCTGCGCGTGGGCGCGGGGGTGAGTCTATGCCAGCACGTGCTGCCGGCGGTGATCCGGGAATTCCGGGAGGGTTTCCCAAACTGCGCGCTCACCCTCGAACCCGCCGAGGGGGCGACCGCGCTGGAGATGCTGCGCAACCGGCGGGTGGACCTCGTGATCGGACTCCAACCCGGGCGGGACGAGCCGTTGGAGTTCCGCCCGCTCTTCGAGGACGAACTGGTCTTTGTGGTACACCCGCTGCACCCTTGGGCGCAGGCGGGCAAGGTGGACCGCGCGGCGATCGCCCGGCAGAGTTACCTGCTTTACCACCGCGCGAGCAGCATTTACCGAATGACCCAGGATTTTTTTCGCGCGGAGGGGTTCGCGCCGCCGGATTCCATTGAGTTCGGTAGCATGGAAGCGATCAAGGAACTGGTGAAAGCGGGGCTGGGCGTGAGCATCCTGGCGCCGTGGGTGGCGCGGGTGGAACTGGGGCAGGGCTCGCTAGTGGCGCTGCCGTTGAGCCGCCGCAAGCTGCGCCGGGCGTGGGGGGTTCTGTATTGGCGCGAGCGGCGGCTGAGTCTGGCGGAGGAAACGTTCGCGGGGCTGTGCGGGTCGGCGACCGAGGGGTTGCGCGCGGCGGGCGGATGGTGAAGGCAAGGGCATCATACCGCCCGACACTATTCCGCCGACAGCTTCCGCCGTGCGAAATCACACAACACCCGCGCCGATCTTGCCCAGTCGAAACTCGCCGCGTACCGACGTCCCGCCTCTCCGAGGCGATCCCGCAACGCCGCGTCCTCCAGGAGCTTCCTGATGGCCCCGGCGAGCGCGGCGGAGTCGCCCTCGGGGATCAGAAGCGCCGGTTTCCCCGTCCAATCACCGCCTCGCCGATCCCGCCGGACGACGTATGCCGCCACGGGTTTTCCGTAAAGGGACGCTTCCAGAAACGAGATGCCGAAGCCTTCGACGCTCTTGGCCAGCGTCCGGCTCGCCTGGGCGTATAGCGTGCAACCGGCGTAAATCGGTCCGAGCCGCTCGTCGGACACGCTCCCCAGAAACTCGTACCGCACCCCGCCCTTGCGGCACGCGGCCTCGATCCGGGCGCGATATTCCTCCGCGCCCGTCCCGGCCATCTGGTAAATGATCGCGTTCGCGCAGATCCGACGGGCAGCAGAGCGAGGCTCTCCGCCAACTCAGCCTGGCCTTTGCGCGGGTGCAGCCGCGCCACCGTGAAAACGCGCCAGAACCCGTCAGTTGGTGCTAAAGCTGAGCTTTTGCGCGGTGTCTGAGGCACTGCGACATCCGCTTGGACACGCGCACGGGGCGACGCAGATTTCCGCTCCTTCGGGCAGCAATCCGCTCCCCGCGCCAGCCCTTCGACGTAGCGTGAAGCCACCGCGAAGCCGTCCACCCGCGCGAAAAACCGTTTTGCCAGCCAACGCCAGAGCGCCTGCCGCGCGAAACGCAGCAACTCCGAGCCGTGGAAGAAGCACGTCACGCCACGCGCCGGGAGCAAGCCGAGCACCCACAACGGCATCCAGGCCATCAGCGCGCCGACGCTCAGGAGCACCACGCGCGATCCTGCGGCGCGCTCCACCGCGCATCAACGGACGCAATCCCCGCATCAGCCCGGCCAACCCGCTTGGTGTTAGCGTCCGCTTGGAGGGCAGTCGTTCCACGTGGAACTTCCGCGTGTTTCTTCGACGTTCGCTCCAAACGCTGTCGTGCCGGCCCCGGTAATCCGCCGTCCACACCTCCACCGGGCAGCCTTGCGCGGCGGCGGCGGCGGCGATTTCCCGCACGTACGTCGCCGCCCCGCCGCGGAACGGGGCAAACTCGTGGGTGAAGAGAATCAGGGCGCGCGTCCAACCGGCATCCGAGAAAATTAAAGAGCGTCCGTTCGCCGCGCAAGCGATTTAGCGGGAAATCAATCGCCAACTTGATCGACACACGCCGGTCCGTCCGAGCAGGCCGCCGGCACAAAAATACGTTCCAGGATTGGCACCGGGAAGAACCCGCTTATATTCTGCCGGATTGGAGCACGGGGCGTATCTTTCTGTTTCACAAAGCGGAACAGTCCATTTATTAAGAACAGCGCATGTCACCCACGGAACAAGAAATCCTCCACCTCAGAACGGCTCTCAAACGCTGCAGCGCCGAGACGATCGACGCGGCGATCCGTTTCCGCACCACGGGCGACATCGAGGCCGTCCCGCCATCGTTTACGGGATCATCGAGCGGCACCTCGCCCCCGAAAACGCCCGCAGCCTGGCCACCGTGCCGGAATCCACCCGCCTCATCGAGGACTTGGGCGTGGATTCGCTGACCCTGCTGGAGATCGTCCTTTCCATCGAGGAAACGGTGAACATCAGCATCGAGAACGAGGAGCTGCGCGAAATCCGCACGCTGGGCGAGGTGAAGGAGTTCATCGGACGCAAGCTCAGCGGCAGACAGCGACGGCGACCCGGCACCGCCGCCGGCCCGAAAGGTGCGGCGCTTCAACCGCGAGGACATCCGCCAGCGCCTGCCGCAGCAGCCGCCGTTCCTGTTTTTGGACGATGCCGAGATCGACGGCCAGATCGTTCGCGCCACCTACAAGGTGAGGGGCGACGAATTCTTTTCTGGAAGGCCATTTCAAGAACAACCCGGTCATGCCGGCGTCCATCGTGTTCGAGGCCATCGGGCAGGCGGCCTGTCTGTGGGTGCTGGAATGCGCGCCGGAGCAATTGCACACGGAACTGACCTCCGAGGAGGTGCTGTTCGCCTCGATGGAGGAAGCGCATTTCTATCGCCGCGCCAAACCGGGCGACGTGTTGAGTCTGGAAGCCGAGATGGTCCGGCTGCGCGCGCCCCTGGCGGTGTTTCGCGGCGGCGCGCGAGTTGCACGGCGATCGTTTGGCGCAGATCGAGCACCTCGTGCTGGCGTTCGGACAAGAAGTCGTCGAGCACCTGGTGCATAAGGAAGAGCAGGAACGTCACGAGGAGCAATTGGCTCCCGTTGGCGAAGCCGGAACTCTGCCCGGTGTGAAGTAGGGGGCGGGGTGGGGTTATTGGTTAGTTATTAGGAAGAGAGGAAATGCACAAACATCGGTTTGCCTCACGGTGCCTCTTACACCCCTTGGGAACGAACCTCTTCCTAATAACCAGTAACTGATAACCCTCCCCACTCACCACCACCCATGAAGCGAGCCGTCATTACGGGTCTGGGTTTTATCACCAGCATCGGCAACAGCCGCGCGGAAGTCACCGCGAGTCTGCGGGCGGCGCGGACGGGCGTGGAGCGGTTCAGCGAGTTCGACGAACCCGGTATCCCCGTCAAACTCGCGGGCACGGTGAAGGGCTTCGAGTTCCCCAGCGCGGAGTTCGAGGACTGGACCTATCCTGATCGCCAAGGACACGTCCTGCCGCGCGAAACGTTGCGGCCCATGACGCCCAACGCGCTTTACGCGTATTTCGCCATGCGCGAGGCCATCGCGGACGCCGGGCTGCCGCCGGAGATGGTTTCCAACGAGGACACCGGCCTGACCTGCGCCTCGGGCGGCTCGATGTGGATGGCTTACAACAACCTGCACACGATGGTGACGCGCGGCGTCCAGCGCGTGCAGCCGATGGCGATCATCAACAGCATTCCCGGGTTCGCTCTACATCAATCTGGTGCCCGTGTTCAAGATCAAGGGGCCGTCGCTGGGCATGTCGAGCGCGTGCTCGTCATCCTCGCACGCGCTGGGCGTCGGCGGTCGACCTCATCCGTTTGGGGCGGCAGAAGACGGTGTTCGTCGTCGGGGCGGAGGATTGCAACAAGTTCACGATCCTGCCGTTTGCCAGCGTGCGGGCGCTCAGCGTGCAGACCGACCCGGCGAAGTCCCCGTGCGCTTTTGACGTGAAACGCGATGGCTTCGTGGGCACGGGCGGCGCGGCGGTGCTGGTGGTCGAGGAACTGGAACACGCGCAGGAACGTGGCGCGGCGAACATTTACGCCGAGGTCCTGGGCTGGGGACAGGCGTCGGACGGCTACAACGTCCTCGCGCCCGACCCCGAGGGCGACGGCCTCGCGCGCACGATGCGCCTGGCCTTGGCGGACGCCGGGCTTGCGCCCGGACGCCATCGAGTACATCAACGCGCACGCGACCTCCACGCCGTTTGGCGACGCGTCGGAGATCAAGGCGATCAAGCAGGTGTTCGGCGGCGGGGAGCGGACGGGTGCCGTACGTCAGCAGCACGAAGAGCCTGACGGGCCATGGGCTGTCGCTGGCGGGCGCGATGGAGGCGGGGTTTTGTTGCGTGGCGCTCAAGGAGGGGTTCGTCCCGGTGTCCGCGCACATCACCGAGCTGGACCCGATGTGCGAAGGCGTGCCGGTGGTGGTCGAGCCGGTGGACTGCCCGCCGAAGATCGTGATGAACAACTCCAGCGGCTTCGGCGGCACGAACGTGGCGACGATCCTTCGGCGGTGGGAGGGATGAATAAACCGCAGCGAGAGGATATCACCACAGAGAGCACAGAGAACACAGAGGAAGAGAAGAGTGAAGGACTTGCGGGAAGGAGAGTCTGCCATCTGAGGCGACGGTGCTAACGACCTGTTGACTGCCGCCAGCCGGAAGGCCCTTCGACTGCTTGCCTCCTTCATGCGATTGCGGATTGCTCTGTGTGTGAAATCCGTCGCCACTTTTCGCGGTTTGATCCTGTATTCCCGCTCTTTGATGACCATACGCGCGCAAAGTATTCCTCACGGGGGCAAGTTCCGGGATCGGGCTGGCGACGGCGCGAGCGCTCACCGCGGCGGGCTGCGAGGTGTGGGGCACGGCCGCGCAAGCGGGATCGTCTGCCCGCCGATTTGACAGGATTTCACCCGGTCGAACTCGATCTAAACGACGAGCATTCGCTTGCGCGAGAATTTCGCCGGGGCGGAACGGCGAAGCGGGCGGCAGGTTCGACGTGCTCATCAACAACGCCGGCGGCGGCTGGTTCGGCCCGGCGGCGGAAATCCCGGCGGCGAATCTGCGCGAACAGTTCCAGACGCTGGCGCTCGGCCCGATCCGTTTGATCCAGCTCGCCCTGCCCGGGATGCGACGCGACAGCAGGCGGCTTGGTGATCAACGTGACCTCACTGGCGGCGCGGCTGCCGTTGCTTTACGGGGCGGCGTACAGCGCGGCGAAGGCGGCGTTGAGCATTTACACGGCGACGTTGCAGATGGAGGAGGACGCGCAAAGGACCCGCAGCGCGGCGGAAGGCGAGCGGGTGCGGTTCATCGATTTGCAGCCCGGGGACATCCGCACGGGCTTCAACCGCGTCGATGCGGTACTGGAGAGGGCTGGACGACGCAACACAGTTCCACGGCCGCGACGGTTCGGCACGCGCTGGCGGCCAGTGACAAGAGCATTGACGGAGCGCCGCCGCCCGAGAAAGTGGCTGGCTTGCATCCGCCGACTGGTGCTGGCGGGTGGCGCCAGCGGCAGGGGCGGTCCGCTGCTGACCTGCGGCAATTTCTGGCAGGCGGGCTTGGGTCCCCTTGCCTGCCGCTTCCTGCCGCCGCGCCTTCTGCTGTGGGTTATCCGGCAGAATAGCGGGTTGTAGCTTGGAGCTACTTTGTGCTTGGTCCCGGCGCTTGCTGGAAATGGCTTTGCGCCGAAAGTGCTTCCGTTGTAAAATGTACTCATGATCACCCTCGGCACCTACGACATGACTACGAAGGAGTTCAACATTGAGATGGAAGCTCTTCGTAAAGGTGGTGAGGAGGTTTGCAAGACTCCCGCCACAGCCCGAGCCTTTTTGGTCAAGGCCGGTATCATTAAAAAGAAGGGTGGCCTCACCAAACGGTACGGCGGCAAGTGAGTCAGTCTGGGATCGTTCTCGCTTATCATGGTTGTGAGCGTGCGGTCGGTGAGCGCATCCTCTCGGGTGAGGATCATGTGCTGTTGAGCGCCAACAATTATGATTGGCTTGGAGGGGGAGCTTATTTTTGGGAGAATGACTCCCGGCGAGCCTTGGATTGGGCGGAAGTGCCGCGCGAACTTCCGAGGATCTCGCGTCCGTCTCTAAAGGAGCCGTTTGTCATCGGAGCAATCATTGAGCCGGGCAGATGTTTAGAACTGACTGGCGTGAGGGGGTTGATGCTCCTAAAAGCAGCTTACGAGAGGATGGTCCGCGCGCTTGCTGGGGCTGGCGTGCCGCTGCCGGCCAATGCCGCTGGCTTTTCAGGCGATAAAGATCTGGTCAAACGATATCTTGATTGCGCCGTCGTTGGGTTTCTCCATCAGCTAAGGGCGAAGAAGCGGCTGTCGCCTTTTAATACTGTGCGCGCGGCTTTCTTCGAGGGGCAGCCTCTGTATCCAGGGGCTGGTTTTGCCGCCAAGACCCATATCCAATGGTGTGTCCGCAATCCCCGCCAAAGTATCCTTGGCTATTTCCGGCCCCTGCCCGAGCCGGAAGAAGAACCAGAGGCGCCGTAAACCACTGGCCCCGCCTCAGGGCCTACTGCCACAAGGGACGCGGACTCCAAAAACGGGACCACCATGAGGCGGCTGCGGGAAGTAACAACATCGGCGCGCCTTCCTACCAAGTTCAAGGGGCTCGCCACGCTCCTCGCGTCGCGTGAACGGCGACCTGTCCCTCGCGCTTGATTTTTCCGGTCCGACGCCTAGTTTTTCATCCCGCTCGCGCCAAACCCCCTCACCTCCGCCTGATTCTGTTCCCATCCCCCGTCGCGCGACCCATCCCGATCCGACCATGAGAGCTTCTTTCGCCAACCACTGGAACGCCGCGCTGCTCGACGAGTATTACGAGCGCTGGCAGCAGGACCCGGCTGCGGTTGATGAAAAATGGTCCGCCTTCTTCGAGGGGTTTGCCCTCGGCAACACCACCCTGCCCGTCGCGCGCAACGGTGCCAACGGCAGCGCGTTTGCCCCCGCTCCGACGTTGGAAGCAACCGTCCCCTCCGCGCCCACCCACGACGGCACGGACCGCCAAGCCAACGTCGATGAACTTGTGCGCGGCTACCGCACCCTCGGGCACACCCTGGCGCAACTCGATCCCCTTGGGAACAACGCGCCCGAGCAACCCCTGCTCGGACTCGCGGCCCTCGGTTTCACCGAAGCCGACCTCGATACCCCGGTTTCCAGCCGCTACTTCATGGGCGGCAAATCCATGCGCCTGGGCGAGATGATCGACCGGCTTAAACGCATCTACACGGGCAAAATCGGCGCGGAGTTCATGTACATCCAAACCCCGGCGGTCCGCAACTGGGTGCGGGATCGCGTGGAGGCGTGGCCCGAGACGCCCGCGCCGGAGGTCGCAGTCCAGCGCAACATCCTGGGTCGCCTGCTCCAGGCGGAGGCGTTCGAGCGGTTTCTCCACACGCGTTACGTCGGCCAAAAGCGCTTCTCCCTCGAAGGTGGCGAAACCCTGCTGCCGCTTCTGGAAACCGTGCTGGAACGCTCCCCGTCGCTGGGCATCCGCGAGATCACCATGGGCATGGCGCACCGCGGCCGGCTTAACGTCCTGGCCAATTTCCTCAAGAAACCGGTGCCGATGATCTTCACCGAATTCTCCGAGAACTACCAGCCCAACCTGGTCAACGGCGACGGCGACGTGAAATATCACCTGGGCTACGAATCCACCCGGACGCTCGCGGGCGGAGAGGTCAGCGTGCGGCTCGCCTCGAACCCGAGCCACCTTGAGGCCGTCAACCCCGTGGTGCAGGGCAAGGCGCGCGCGCGCCAGCGCATCCTGGAGGACACCGTCGAGCGCAAGATGGTGCTGCCGGTCCTCATCCACGGCGATGCCGCCTTCGCCGGCCAGGGCGTGGTCGCCGAAACGCTCAACATGTCGCAACTTCCCGGCTACCGGACGGGCGGGACGCTCCACATTATCATTAACAACCAGATCGGTTTCACCACGCTGCCGGCGGACGCGCGTAGTTCGCGTTACTGCACGGACGTCGCCAAAATGGTGGACGTGCCCGTTTTCCACGTCAACGGCGACGACCCCGAGGCGGTCTGCTTCGTGGCGGCGCTGGCGGCGGATTTTCGGCAGGAGTTCAAGCGCGATGTCATCATCGACATGTACTGCTACCGCCGCTACGGCCACAACGAGGGCGACGAGCCGAGCTTCACCCAGCCCGGCCTTTACGCGCGCATCGGCAAGCAGCCGTCCGCCGCCACCTTGTACCGCGACCGCCTCATTGAAGCCGGTCGCCTGACAGCGGAGGAGGCCGCCGCGATGCTCAAGGAGTTCGAGGACGCGTACGAACTGGCGTTGGAGGAGGTCAAGAAGCAGAACGCGGCGGGTCAGCAGGCCGGGCCCGACGCGAAGAAGAGTTTCGCGGGTTCCACCGCCATTTTCCAGCCGCCGTACTCGCACGAAACCGTGCCAACGGCGATCAGCCTGACGTGCATGGAACGCATCGCGCAGGCGGTGAGCCACGTGCCGGACAACATCCACGTGTTGCCCAAGCTCAAGCGCAACCTGCTTGATCGTCGCCTCAACGTCTTCCAGGCGGGCGGACCCTACGACTGGGCTTTCGCGGAGGCGTTCGCCTTCGGCTCGCTGCTCCTCGACAATAAACCGGTGCGCCTCAGCGGGCAGGACAGCCGGCGCGGCACGTTCAGCCAGCGGTTGAGCGTGATGTACGACGTCGAGACGCGCGAACGGTACATCCCGCTCAACAACCTGGCGCGCGACCAGGCGCGTTTCTGCGTGTACAACAGCCCGCTCTCGGAGTTCAGCGTGCTGGGCTTCGACTACGGCTACTCGTTGGATTACCCGGCGATGCTGTGCATTTGGGAGGCGCAGTTTGGGGATTTCGTCAACGGCGCGCAGGTGATCATTGATCAGTTCATCGTGGCGGCTGAAAGCAAGTGGCAGCGTCCGAGCGGGATCGTGCTGCTGCTGCCGCACGGTTACGAGGGGCAGGGGCCGGAGCATTCCAGCGGACGGATGGAGCGGTTCTTGCAATCGTGCGCCGAGGACAACATCCAGGTGTGCAACCTAACGACGCCCGCGCAGTATTTCCACGTGTTGCGGCGGCAGGTGAGCCGACCCTTTCTGAAGCCGTTGGTGATCATGACGCCCAAGAGTTTGTTGCGCTCGGAACTGGCGGTGTCCTACAACCACGATTTCACCGACGCGGCGTTTGAGGAGATTCTGGAGACCCCGGCGACGGCGGGAGGTGGCGACGTTGCTGGCGGTGACGGCGCGAGCGCGGCGGGGCGGGTGATTTTCTGCACGGGCAAGGTGTACTATGATTTGATCAAGCACCGCGACGCCGAGAAGATCACTGATACAGCGATTATCCGGGTGGAGCAGCTTTACCCACTGGCGGTGGAGAAGCTTCGCGCGATTCTGAAGCCTTACGCCAAGGTGGCGCGGTGGGTCTGGTGCCAGGAGGAGTCGCAGAACATGGGCGCGTGGACGTTCATCGGTCCGCAATTGTCGGAAATCACCGGCGCGAAGATTGTGTACGCGGGCCGCAACGCCAGCGCCAGCCCGGCGGTCGGCGCGAAGACGCTGCACGACCGCGAGCAGAAGCAGCTCATCCAGGAGGCGTTCGCGGGGTAGGGTGGATGGCATGTGAAGAAGGTCGCGGAATGTGGGGGGGATAGATCAAAGATGGGTTCCATCAGAGAGTGTTCGCAGAATGGGTGGGTGCTGAATACGTTCATGTCGGGCGGCTTGCGCCGTCCGGTGTCTGCGTCTAACCTGTCATGCATGACTTAAACTTTTGAAGCCGTCATTGACGAGCGCGGCCAAGTGCGGCTTTTGGAATCAATCTTCCTGCCCGCGCCTCAGCGCGCCTTGGTCACTGTGCTGGCGGAGCCGCCCGCCGCAGAAACTCGCCACGAAACGGCGCTTCTGAGCGAGCGCGCCTTGGCCGAAGACTGGAACCGACCCGAGGAGGACGCCGCATGGCAACACCTGCAGTTGGCTCCGTAGTTCTGTTGGCCTTCCCCTTTTCCGACCTGTCGCGTTCCAAGCTGCGCCCGGCGGTGGTGTTGGCGAATGCGGACCAGGGTGATTGGGTGCTCTGCCAAGTGACGAGCAACGCTTACGGCGACCCGCGTGCCGTGGTGCTCACGGGCGCGGACTTTGCCAATGGCGGCCTGCGCGTGACCAGCTATGTTCGGCCCGCCAAACTGTTCACCGCCCACGAAAGCCTGTTTGTCTCGGAGGTCGGACGTCTTCACCCCGCGGCGAGACAACGCATTGTGGCCGCCGTTGGCACCGTCCTGCGATAACCACCGCCACCGTTTCAGGAAACGGGTTTTGGCTCAGTGGGGGTGATCAAAAGACGCGCCGCCCTTTGGTGCCGGCTAATCTCCGCCGTCCCTCCGTGAGTGGAAAGAGCTTCGCGCCGGTGACTGTCGGGTATGATATTCGGCGCCAATCCCCTTGTACCCTGCCGGTGCCGGGAATTGCACTTTACTTCCACCTTACATCGCAACATTTTTCGCAACCCACATCCCTCCGCCGGTTCCGGTCCAGCATCCCCCTCCTCCCGTTCCATGAGCATCGAAGTCAAAATTCCCGCCGTTGGCGAATCCATTTCCAGCGGTTTGATCGCAGCCTGGCACAAGAAGGACGGCGATCTGGTCAAAGCCAACGAACCTCTGCTGACCCTGGAAACCGACAAGGTGTCCAGCGAAATCGCCGCCGACGTGGCGGGCCGTCTCGTGATCAAAGCGCAGGAGGGCGAGGAAGTGAAAATCGGCCAGGTGGTCGCGCTGATCGAGGAAACCACGGGCGCTCCGGCCCCCGCCGCCGCGCCAACGGGTCCCGCGCCCGATAAGGCGGTGCCTTCCGCCGGGGACCGGCCCGCCGCCAATGCGGTGGAGGCCAAGGCGCAACAAACGGCGGATTTGCCGTTGTCACCCGCCGTGCGCAGGATCGTCGAGGAGGAGAAAATCTCGCCCGCCGACATCGCCGGCAGCGGCAAGGGAGGTCGCATCACCAAGGGCGACTTGCTCCAACGCATCGAAAACCCGTCCGCCCCCGCGCCGGCTTCCGTTGCCACCCCATCCGCTACCCCTACCCCCGCGCCCGTGGCGAGTGCCGCCCCCGCTGTCCCCACCCCTCAGCCCACCACCATCTCCGCCGAGGGCAGGACCACGCGCAAAAAGCTCTCCCCCTTGCGCCGCAAGATCGCCGCCCAACTCGTCATGGCGCAGCAAACGGCCGCCATCCTGACCACGTTCAACGAGTGCGACATGAGCGGCGTCATGGCGTTGCGCGCGAAAATGCAGGAGCAGTTCACCAAGAAACACGGCGTGAAGCTGGGCTTCATGTCGTTCTTCATCAAAGCCGCCGTCTCCGCCCTGCGCGCCGTGCCGTCGATCAACGGTCGGATGGACGGCGACGACTTCATCCAAAACCACTACTACGACATCGGAGTGGCCGTCGGCACTGAGAAGGGGCTGATCGTCCCCGTGGTGCGCGATTGCGACACCAAGAGCTTCGCGCAACTCGAAAAGGACCTCGGGGGCTACGCCGAGAAGGCGCGCGAGGGTAAAATCAGCCTGGACGACCTTCAAGGCGGGGTTTTCACAATTTCCAACGGCGGCACCTACGGTTCGTTGTTGAGCACGCCGATCATCAACCCGCCCCAGAGTGGCATCCTGGGCATGCACAACATCGTGCAACGCCCCGTGGCCGTGGACGGCGCGGTGGTGATTCGTCCGATGATGTACCTGGCGTTGTCCTACGACCACCGGGTGGTCGATGGCAAGGAGGCGGTCACGGCGTTGGTGCGGATCAAGGATTGCATTGAAGACCCCAGCCGCCTGCTGCTGGAAATCTGACCGCTACGCCGTCTTGCCGAGAAACACCCGCGCCTGTTCGCGGAGCGGTTCGAGCGGGTAGCCGCGTTGGGCGCGCACACGCCACACCGGGATGTCCGCCGCCGCGAAGGCAGCGTTGAAGAAATCATCGCGCTCGCGCCGGTCGCGTTGCTGGTGGCTGCGGTCGTCCAATTCCACAACGCCGAGCACGCGGAAATCGCGGGGATCACACACCACGAAGTCCGCGTGTTTGGAACTGATGCGGGTAAAGGCGTTCCAGCGGCGCTTGCCGGCGACGCCTTGTTCCAAGTGGAGAATATCAGCCAAGCGCACTTTGGCGAAGATCACGTGCTCGGCGCCGACCGCCTGCCGCAAGGCAACGTAGAAAACGCGCTCCGCCGGGGTCAACAGCGAGGGCGCGGCGGTGTACGGATATGGGTTCCGAAACAGCCGCGCCAAGATTGCCCCGCAAACCCACAAAACTACGAGCAAGGCGGCAACCGCCCCAACGCACACGTAAACTGGTTGCCCCGCGAGGGAGCGTAACCAGTGATCAGTGAGGGATGGACGCATGGCGACAAATCACAAACACGGAATTAAGAATTTATCACAGAGGACACGGAGAGGGGACACAGAGGCGGAGGAGGAAGGAAAAGGCAAAAGGCTTTGTTCCAGAAAGAGCAGGCTGGTCTTCTCTCCTCCGAACCCCGCCTTTTTCCTCCTCTGTGTTCTCTGTGTCTGCCTCTCCGTGTCCTCTGTGATAAATTCTGGATTCTGGCACGTCCGCGGAAACGGCCTATAGTAGCATTGTCAGCATCGCACCTCTCAAAACCCTTCCATGCCAGCAGCAGCATTTGACCTCATCGTAATCGGCTCGGGACCCGGCGGCTACGTCGCGGCCATCCGCGCGGCCCAACTCGGACTGAAGACCGCCATCGTCGAGAAAAGCAAAACCCTCGGCGGCACCTGCCTGAACATCGGCTGCATCCCCAGCAAGGCGCTCCTCAATTCCAGCCACCATTTCGCGTTCGCCAAAAAGGAAGCCGCCCAGCACGGCGTCATCGTCGGCGACGTGAGGCTCGACCTCGGCGCCATGCTCAAGCGCAAGGACGGCGTCGTCAAGCAACTCACCGGCGGCGTCGCTTCCTGATGAAGAAGAACAAGGTCACGGTGTTTCAAGGCGAGGGCCGCATCACCGCGCCCGGCAAGGTCACGGTCGCCGGTGCCGATGGGGCCGGGTCGGTCCCGCAGGAGTTGGAGGCGAAACACATCATCCTCGCCACCGGCAGCGTGCCCATCGATCTGCCGACGATGCCCGTGGACGGCGACACGGTCGTCACTAGCACCGAGGCGCTTTCCTTTGAAGCGGTGCCCAAGAAGCTCGTGGTCATCGGCGCGGGCGCGATCGGACTGGAACTCGGGTCCGTCTGGGCGCGCCTTGGGGCCGATGTCACGGTGGTCGAGTTCCTGCCGCGCATCGCGCCCGGCTTCGATCTGGAACTCGCCAAGGAGCTTGCAGCGTTCCCTGGAGAAGGAAGGGCATCAAGTTCCTGCTCGAAACCAAAGTCAACGGCATCGACGGTCAAGGATGGCGCCGCCACCGTGCGGGCGGCCGGCAAGGACGGCAAGGAACTCATCCTCGAAGCCGACAAAGTCCTCGTGGCCGTGGGCCGCAAGGCCACGCTGGGCAACGCCGTTGCCTGACGCCCTGGGCCTCGCGCTGGACGAACGCCGCCGCGTGAAGGTGGACGCTCATTTCCACACCAACATCCCCGGCGTCTACGCCATCGGCGACGTGATCAGCCGGTCCGATGCTCGCGCACAAGGCCGAGGAGGAGGGCGTCGCGTGCGTGGAGCGCATCGCGGGCAAGGCCGGACACGTGAACTACGACACCATCCCCGGCATCATCTACACCGAGCCGGAGGTGGCGTCGGTCGGGCTGAGCGAGGAAATGGCGAAGGAAAAGGGACTGGCAATCCGCGTGGGCAAATTCCCGTTCCGCGCCAACGGCCGCGCGCTGGCGAGCGACAACGCGGACGGCTTCGTCAAGCTGATCGCCGACGCGAAAACCGACCGTCTCATCGGCGCGCACGTCATCAGTCCGGCGGCGAGCGAGTTGATCGCCGAGATGCGTGTCGGTGATGGAATTCGGCGGCAGCGCCGAGGACCTGGCGCGCACGGTCCACGCGCACCCGACGTTGAGCGAGGCCGTGAAGGAAGCCGCGCTCGCGGTGGACAAACGTTCCATCCATTCCTGACCTGATCGTTTGGAGAGCACGCCCGCCATTTTGCTAAGGAAGATCAAGCTGACCGAGAGCAGCCTGATCATCACCTGGCTCACGCAATCGCACGGAAAACTCAAGACGGTGGCGAAAGGCGCCCGGCGTCCCAAGAGCCCGTTCGCGGGGCGGCTGGATTTGTTCTTCGCGGCGGACGTGACCTTCGTGCTCAGCCGCCGCAGCGAGCTGCACACCCTGCGCGAGGTGTCGGTGAACGACCCGCGCGAGGGTTTGCGCCAGCAGTACGAACGCACGCTGCTCGCCGCCTATTTTGTGGAGTTGGTGGAGATGACGACCGAGTTCGAGCATCCGGTGCCCGAGATTTACGATCTGCTGAGGCGCGCGCTCGACTACCTCGACAAAGCGCAAGCCGACCCGCCGCGCGATGCTGCATTTCGAGGGACGGCTGGGGCGGTTGCTGGGTGTCATCGGCGAGCACAACGCGGACGCGCATCCCTCGCAGGCGATCCTCCGCCTGGCCGGTCGTCTGCCGCCGGAGCGTCCCGCGTTGCTGCGCGCGTTGGCACCACCGAAGGATACGTCGCCCGTGCCGGACATGGAGGTTGATGACGTGGCGGAGGACGGCGCATTGCAGGACGATTAATTGGGTGGTCTGTCCCCCCGCACCGAAGGCGCAGCCTCATAACAGCCTCGGGCAACGCCCCAAGTATGGGTTGTTTGTGAGTTTAGCGCCAAAAGCGAGTTTCAATCCGGGTGGATGAGATGTGCCCGCGCGGACCATCGTACCATCCTTACCGGCGGCTTTTCGAATCGCGCCTTCGGCGCTGAGAATCCTACGACGCATTTCCTGGGGCGTTACCCCAGGCTATGCTGAGGCTGCACCTTCGGTGCGTAAGGCAGGCCGGGCACCGTCTGAAGGTGCCGTCCAACCATTTTGAGGACAGCGAAACCCTGCGGGGATGAAGCGTTTGTTACAACACGTTCCGACCCTGAAAGAGTTTGACAGTAGTTCGCGTCTCTTGCCCGGGACATCGCGCGAAGATGGTGGTGCCATGCCACTTCGGGACGTTCGAGTTCAACACCGGGCCGCCGGATTTGTTCGTGGAAGCCTGTGAAAAGCTCGGCGTGCGCACCGGGTCCCGCGCGCGGGCGACAGGCTGTCGCCGCCGCCCGGCTGACCGGGTAAAAAGAAAAGTCTTGCGCCGTCTGTATTTTCAGTAAATATTGAAAATACATGAAGCCCGAGACCAACCCCGAGCCGACCGCGCTGGCGCAGGCGCGCGACGAGTTCGTGGCGGAATGGGGCGCGATGGGCAGCGCCTGGGGGATCAACCGGACGATGGCGCAGATCCACGCGCGGCTCATCACCACGCCGGGTCCGCTGACCACCGACGAGATCATGGCGGACCTCAAGATCAGCCGCGGCAACGCGCACGGCAACCTGCGCGAACTGGTGAGCTGGGGGCTCGTGCGCAGCGTCATCCGCAAGGGCGAGCGCAAGGAATACTTCGAGGCGGAGAAGGATGTGTGGAAGATGTTTTGCATCATGATGCGCGAGCGCAACCGCCGCGAACTCCGGCCCGCCGTGAACGTGCTGCAAAACTGCGCCGCCCGCACCCGCGGACTCAAGGGGCCGGAAGCCGCCGCCTTCAACCAGAAGATCAAGGAACTCGGCGACTTTCTGAACCTGGCCGACAACGTGATCGGCAAGGTCTCCGCCTCCGAGCAAAGCAAGATCGTCCCCTGGGCGCTGCGTTTTCTAAAATAGGCGACCAGCCCTTTTCTTTGCCAGAAACTTTCAGTAGTTACTGAAATTACAAAAACAACAAACCTCCATACATCGACCTAATTATGACTCCCACCGTCTGGACTTACCTCGGTTACCTCGCCATCAGCCTTCCGCTGACCGTCTGGGTCGCCCGCACCCTGCACAAGAGTGGCCGCATCTTCCTCGTGGATAGCTTCGGCGGCAACGAACCGCTGGCCGACTCGATCAACCACCTGCTGGTCGTGGGCTTCTACCTGGTTAACATCGGCTTCGTTAGCCTGGCGTTGAAGTACGGTGAAAAGCCTGCGGATTTGCAAGGGGTGCTGGAGGCTTTGAGCACCAAGGTTGGTGTCGTCCTGCTGGTGTTGGGAGCGATGCACTTCTTCAACCTGGCCGTGTTCTCGAAGATGCGGACCCGCGCGATGTTGCACGCCGCGCCCCCGCCCATCCCGGCCCAGGGCCGCGTCGCCGTGCTCAACACGTAGAGCCAAACGCGCGGACATGCCGCCGTCCGCGCACCCTCTGCACATCCCTTCCGCCACATCCCCCATCCGTTCTTTCACAACCCACAACCCTTCCGCGATGCAAACCTTGTACGTTCTCTTCGACGCGCAGTGCGGACTGTGCCGACAATGCCGCCGGTGGCTCGAACGCCAGCCGGCCTTTATCGAGTTGCGGTTCATCGCGCTGCAATCCCCGGAGGCGGCTTGCCGGTTCCCGGGAATCGAGGAGTTCAAACCCGCCGAGCAACTGGTCGTCGTGAGCGACGAGGGCCTCGTGTACCAGGGATCGCACGCGTGGATCATGTGCCTTTACGCGTTGCGGGAATACCGCGAGTGGTCGCAGCGCTTGGCAAGTCCCGCGCTGCTGCCGTGGGCGAGGCGGGTGTGCGAACTGGTGTCGGAGAACCGGTTGCCGTTATCCGCGTGGTTCCGCGGTGGCATGAGCGACGACGCCCTGGGGGGTGAGTTGGCGGGAAGGCCCAGTGGTCCATGCAAGGACGGTTGCCGTTGCGGGTGACGAGCCGTTTACTTTGCCAACCCGCCGCGAAGCGGCATCGTTCCAAAGGTAGGGATGGCTCTTCGAGCCGCTCCCCATGGTCTCCGGTCTGGATAGGACAAGCCCTTTGGACAGGCAAGCCGGCCAATCTGAGAATGGGAGCGGCTCGGAGAGCCATCCCTACCTTTGATTGGACGGCGGGGAACCCGCCTGGATTTCGCCCGTCTATCCCCCCGCTTGCGCTATCGCCCCGTTCTTCATCGGCGATGGCTCGACCCGCTCCAGCGCGTCCAACTTCGTTTTCTCATCCGCGAGACTTTGCAACGCTTGCTGATAGCGCGCGGCTTTCGCGTTGAAATCGGCGGTCGTCTTGCCCGGTGTCAGGGTGGCGCGCTCCCGGGCGAGTTGCTGGTACAACCCGGTGAGTTCGGCGTTATGCCGGGCGTAGGCCGCGCGGACGGCGTTCACATCGACGACGGTTTCCGGCTTGGCGACCGGTGTCATCTCCACGTCGGGCATCTCCGGGAGTTCGGACGCGTCAAGCGCGACGGGCGCGGGTGTGGCGGCCGGCCCGCCGTAGGACAACATCTGTCGGCAGGCGGCCCCCGCCAGCTTGAACTGATCGATAAAATGTGGTCGCGACCCGACGAGGCTCGCGATGATCGCCCCGCAAATCACGATGACCCGCAGGGGCAGCAGGGCTTCCTCCCGGTACTTCAACCGGAAAACCAAGGCCCCGAAAGGCACCACGACCACCAGCGCCCACCAAGGGCGGACCCGGAAAGCCACGACGATCAACCACACCCAGGCGGCGATCCAAACCAGGTTGAGGACGAGCAATCCGATAATGGAGGCGGGCATCTCTCCAGCACTAGCAGCGTGGATGCCAGCGAACCACTCGCGCTGAAAGACTTGGAATCCCGGCGGCACAAATGATTGGTGAAAGAAATATGAACGCGGATGAAGCCCGGCGGCATGGGAAACGCTCGGAGGTCTGCGAGCTACCATTCACGTCCGAATCGTTCCCCATGAATCTCTCCGATCCCGCCACACCCGTCACATCGCCGGACACCATGGAGGTTTGTCCCTCCTGCTCGCAACGCACGGCGGCGAGCCTGTTCCGCGCCGTCAAGAAGAAGCGGATTTGTATCGTGTGCGCCCACAAGGCCGAGAAAGCCGACGCGACCTTTCGCGCGCAACTGGACGACCGCCGTTACCATGGCGGTCTCGGTTGGCTTTGGAAGCACGCCGCGGTCACCGCCGGTGGCGCCATCATGCTCTTTGTCGTTCGCAGCGGTTTGCTGCGCTACTTCATGCATCACCATTGACAGGGTTGCGCGGCAACCCTCCTCATCCTCCGAAGCGCCGGGGTTCGCACTTGCAATAACCCCTTCTTGCTGGAAGCAATAGAGGGTGCCAGAAATTCCAGCGGACGAGCCGCCGTCTCCCCCCGCCGAGGGCGCGCCGGCGAACGACGTCCGCTACGTCGTCCGCGAACGCATCGGCAAGGGCGGCATGGGACAGGTCTTCCTCGCCTGGGACCAGAACCTCAGCCGAGCCGTGGCCATCAAGCGCATCGCCTCCGGTGGCGACGCCGGCGTGGACGAGGCCATCCGCCGCGAAGCCGGCATCCTCGCCGCGTTGCACCACCCCAACATCGTTACGATCCACGATTTCACCGCCGACGAGCAGGGCCCCTTCGTGGTCATGGAACACGTCGCGGGCCGCACCCTGGACGATCTCGTTTCGGCCCACCCCCTGGAGGTGCCCGCCTTTTTGGAGATGGTGAACCAAGTCTGCCGCGGACTCTCCTCGGCGCACGCCGCCGGGTTGCTCCACCTGGACCTCAAGCCGGGCAACATCATGCTGCAACGGCACCAGGACGGCTCGTTCACTTCGAAAATCCTGGACTTCGGCCTCGCCCGGCTCAACCAGGAACCGGCGCGCGAAGGCGCGGAACCCGGTGTCATCTTCGGCTCGCCATACACCATCTCGCCCGAGCAGCTCGCCCGCGAACCCGTCGATGTCCGGACGGATATCTATTCCCTGGGCTGCGTCTTCTACTTCGCGTTGAGCGGCGTCAATCCCTTTGAAGCGCCCAGTATCCGTGAAATCCTCCAGCGCCATCTGCAAGGCGGTGCGCGGCCGCTGCACCTCGTCGCCCCGAAGGTGCCGCAGGCGCTCTCCATCGTGATCGCCCGGATGATCGCCCGGCAGCCCGCCGATCGTCCGCGGACGGTGGAGGAGGCGCGCACGCAGTTGCTCAAAGCCGGACGCTCGCCCGTTTCGGCGGCCACCGCGTCGGCGGCGAGTGCGGCACCGGTCAGGCGGCGCGGCTTTGGCAAAACTCTGGCGATCCTCGCGCTGCCGGCGCTGCTGCTCGCGGGTGGCGGCGCGTGGTATTACTACCAGCAACACCGGACCAAAGGATCGGAGGCCGTCGCAAACGTGTCCGCCACGCCGGTTGTGCCCGCCGGTCCCGTGGTAAAACCCGGAGATCTCGCCGCCCTGGAGCAACACTCCGGGGAGACCATCACGCTCGAAGGGAAGGTGGCCGCGATCGCGGAAAGCAGTTTGTTTCACGCCCGCTTTCTGAAGTTTGCCGACACCCCGGAAGGGGGCGCGGTCGCCGCCGTGCGCGAGGAGGTTCTCGGCGCGGCGCAAGTCCAGTCTTTCGTCGGCAAACGGGTCCGCGTGACGGGCAAACTCCTGATCGCCGCCGGGGTGAAGCGGGTGGTGGTGGAATCGACCGCCGACATCGTGACATTGCCGTGAGGCTAGTCGGCGTTAGGAATGCGGATTGATTGTCGTCCCCTCGGACTCCGGGCGAACTCGCTTCTCCAGCACACTCTGGCGCCCCGCAGGGCAACGGTGATAACCGACGGACCAGCCCGTCTGGAGATGGCTATTACAGGTAATGCCAATTTTTTAGTTTGCCAGTTCAAGCCACTCTCCGTTATCTCCCAGCCGGCGCCACTGGAACAGACGATTACCCTGCGATGAGAACTTTCCTACTCCTGGCGGTTTGCGCGGCTCTGCTCACGGGTTGCGCGGCAAACGGTGGTCCCACCGTGGACGCCGACGGCCCGCGCGGCGCGTTGAACGATCCCGGCGCGGGTACGCTCAACTCGCCGACAACTTCGCCGGGCAGTTCCGGTCTGAGCGGGGGAACGGTCGGCACCAGTCCCGCCACTGAAACCGGTGCCGCCATCGGAGCGGGGGGCAGGTAGAAGGCGTGCTGAAATGCCTGCGACCGTCTTCAACCACGCTTGCCTCCCTCCCCGACCGGTCGCAGCCGGAGACTGGAAATATCGATCCCCAGCATCCGGGGATCTGCGCTGATGCCAAATTCTGCGGGCGAACCCGGTCTCGCAATTCGAAATTCCAGCAAAACCTCGTCCCCCGTCAAAAATTCTTTTGGGATCACCATGTCGCGCCAAGCAGGCGCCGCGTCTTTCCAGACCCATTCCCCCGCGGGGTGTCCATTGGCGCAAACCGTCACCCGTTGCTTGGTAAGGCGGCCACCCACGAGAAACGCGCCCGCTTTCACCTCCAGCACCATGGCCTCCGGCGGAGGCGCCGCGATGAGATGGAGGGAAGCCACCGACCCTTGCGTGTATGCTCCCAAATCCCCTACCTCGGTAAAACCCGTCACGGCGGCGGGGTTGACGGGATGTTCCCCCGGGCCAAAGGTGAGCGTGTCGCCCCATTGGTAAAACATCCTGCTCTCGTAATGGAACGGCGCCTTGCCCGCCCGGGGGTCGGGCGCGCTGGCCAGCGCGTCGCGCAAGAAGGCGGCGAGGTGGGCCGGATCGGGCAAGGACTGCTCGTTGATCTCTAGGACCAGCGCGTCCGCCGCGAAGATGTCGGTGTTGAAATTCAACGGTGGCACGGGGGAGGCGACTTCGTGGAGTTCGCCTCGCAGGCCGCAGTGCTTGGACCTCAGGTAGTAATAGTAAAAGTCAACTTCCGAGAACTGCCGCGAGTCATTGAGCATGTCCAGCATCTTCCAACCAAAAC
This sequence comes from uncultured bacterium, assembly GCA_963795895.1. Classification (GTDB taxonomy): domain Bacteria; phylum Verrucomicrobiota; class Verrucomicrobiia; order Chthoniobacterales; family SZAS-18; genus CAWCJJ01. The sequence continues at coordinate 388,264 of CAWCJJ010000012.1, read as the reverse complement.
TCCCCGCGACGAACGCCAGGGTGGGCGGGTGCGGGTTACGCGCCCGCGCCGGCTCCACGGTGATCGTGACCACGGGGTAGCTGGGAGCGAACAGGGTGTTGAGCAGCGTGGCCAGATCACTGTCTTGGTTCTTCGGAAAATTGGAAACCTGTGTTTGGAAGTTCCGGATCGTCTCCAAGCGCGGATCGGTGCCTCCGAGAAGTTTCAACACCGCGTTTGTCGTGGCGAGCGCCGCCGGATCACCCCAGTGGATGCCACCGGGAGGGAAAACCGGCGCCGTTGTTGCGAACGGCTTCAGATCCGCGGCAATCCGGTGGCCATCCACGTGGCGAACCCCTTTTTCCCTCAGCAACCGCGTGAACTCATCGTAGTAGCGTGGACCCGGTTTGTAACGCCGCCGCCAGTCCACCGGCAGGTTCTCCGGGTAGATAGCCGCTTTGCTCGGGGTAACCACCAGAGCGAAGGCCACGCCCCGCGCGTCGCAACAATCCTGCATCCGGCGCAGGTCGGCCGCGAGGGGCGCGAGATCGTCCTTGCCGGGACGCTGCAGGCAGTACTCCTCCGCGTAACCCAACTCGACCAGGGAATCATGCGGGCCCACGAGCACACCCCCGGGCGCGGTGTGGAAAATCCGCAGATAGATTTCGTCGATCACTCGGATCAGCAGTTCGCGCCCCGGAAAGTTGGCGTCGTAATTTCTAGACCACGCACCCTGGTATTTGGCCGAGAACACATGGTGGCGAGAGTAGGGCACCACTTCAGGCTGGACTTGCACGCCGCCGAGGGTCGCGTTGCGCAGCCAAGCCGTGGACGGCCGCCTGTTGCCCGAGAACCGCAGCCAGCCTCCCACCGCCAAGGGCAGGGTAAAACTTAGCGCCAGCAGCAGCACGAGGGTTCGCTCGAGGAGCGCGCATAATCTTGGATTCATCGGCACGCCTAGAAGCGGAAGTAGAGAAAAGGGTGGAAGGTACCCACCGTCAGGCGCGCGACGGATAGCGGCAAAAGCACCGCGCACAAGGCCAGTGAGGCGAGGCGGCGCGGCGCGGGTGGAAACCACCGGTCCGCTGCGGGGAGGAAACGACCGGCTAGCAGCGGCGCCATGACCAGGCAGGCCCCGATGGCGAGAACGAAGATCACGTCGGGCGGCGGCATCGCCGCGTCCACGCTGGAAGCTTTGGTCGCACCCGCCAGCGCGTGGAAGAACCTCAGGGAGTGCGTGAGTTTCGGGCACCGGAAGAACACCCACGTCAGCATGACCAAACAGAAGGTCAGCGCCATGTTGACACCCCGGGGCAGCGCCTTTTGCCACCGCAGCCAAAAGGCGCGCTCGGCCACCAGCGCGCAACCGTGGGCTCCGCCCCAGATGACAAAATTCCACGACGCGCCATGCCACAGCCCGGAAAGAAGGAAGCAGACGCTCAGATTCGCGTAGGATCGCGCGGTCGAGACCCTGCTTCCACCCAGAGGAATGTACAAATACTCCTTGATCCAGCTTGAAAGCGAGATGTGCCAGCGCCGCCAGAAATCTGTGAAGCTGGTAGCCAGGTAGGGATGGTCGAAATTTTCCAGCAGTCGGAAGCCCAGGACGCGGCCCAGGCCGATGGCCATGTCGGTGTAGCCCGAGAAATCAAAATAAATCTGCAAGGTGAAGCAGATCAAACCCAGCCAGGCGCTGGCGGGGTCCAGGGAAGCCGCCGACAGGACGAACACCCGGTCGGCCACTGGCGAAAGCGTGTCGGCGACCAGCGTTTTTTTCGCCAAGCCCTGGATGAAGCGGATCAGCCCGTCGCGCATATCCTCATAGCGATGGGAGGGATGCGAGAGTTGCGCGGCGATGTCGTGGTATTTGACGATTGGGCCAGCCAGCAGCTTGGGAAAAAGCAGGACGTAATTGCAGTAGTCCAGGAGCGAGACGGCGGGTTTGGCCACCCCGCGGTAAAGATCGACCAGATAGGTGATTTTCTCAAAGACGATGAAGGAAACCCCCAGCGGCAGCACGATCCTCGGCACCGCCAGGGGGTGCCAGGAGGTGTGCGCGAGCAGGAGGTTGAGGTTGGCGACTCCGAAGGCGGCGTACTTTACCCAAACGAGCAAACCCACGTTGCCAACCACCCCGCACGCCACCGGCGCCTTGCGCCTTGCACCGGTGGGCGGGGCCAGGACGATGAAGCGGCCCAGCAGCCAGTCCAGCGCTGCGGAGACGAAGACAACGAAGATGAAGATGGGTTCGCTCCACGCGCAGAAGACCACGCTGCCGAGCAGCAAAAGGTAACGGCGCGCCGGGACAAACCAACAGGAGTCACGCACTGAAAGGTTGAGCGAGGATAGTTTTGGAGGATTTTGTCGGCAGGAATATGCGCACGATCTCCAAACCTTCGACGGCCAAATGCACGCTGGAACACTACACGGCCTTTCTGCTGGCGGAAGCCCAGAGTGCGGGTTGCGTGCGGTTGGCGGAGGTGAGTGGAGGCGAATTTGCTCATGACGCGGCCACCCGCTTTCTCAATCGGGAAGAGTTCAGCGCCAAAGACTTGTTCGAGGAGGTGCGTGCTCAGATCAACCTGGAAGGCGGTGTTTTGAGCGTCGACGATACGGTCTTGGACAAGCCCTACAGCCAGGAAGGCAAGACGGATCTGGTGGGCTACTTTTGGAGTGGTCTGCATGGCAAGAGCGTCAAAGGCATCAACCTGGTGACGCTCTTCTACACCGACAGCAAGGGCGTGCGGGTACCGGTGAGTTTCCGGGTCATCGATAAAGCCGAGGGCAAGACCAAGAACGAGCTTTTTCGTGAGATGGTCGCTGAAGTGCTCGCCTGGGGTTTGGCTCCAGCGATGGTCAGCGCGGATAGTTGGTTTTCCGGCGTGGAGAACCTCAAGTTCCTGAGAGAACGGGGACTGGGATTTGTCATTGCACTGGGGAAGAATCGCCTGGTCAGCGCCCAGCGAGGTGAGGAGACGCCGGTGGAAAGCATGGACTTGCCTGAGAGTGGCCAGGTGCTCTACCTGCGCAAGTTCGGTTTTGCGAGCATCTTTCGCACGGTCGATAAGAACAACGGCGTCAGACACTACGCCGCGTACGACCCGCGAAAAAAAAGCGCATGAAAGTCGCCCTTGGCCACTTCAAACACGTGCACCAAACCCACTGGGGCATCGAGAGCTACCACCGCGCCATCAAACAGGTCTGCGGGGCCGAGAAGTTCTTCGTGCGCTGGAAAGGAGCCATCCGCAACCACCTCTTCTGCGTGCTGCGCGCCTTCACCCATTTGGAACTCCAACACTGGCGCGGTGAGATCAAAAGCTGGTACTCACTTAAACGCCACCTTGCCGACCAAGCCGTCACCAACTTCATCCAACAAAGAACTCATGTTTTCAGTGCGTAACTCCTGACCAATACAGCGCGCAGAACACCGGCAGAAAAATGAACAGGAAAAATGGAGTCGAGAACAACATGCCAGAGAGCCGGGATCACGCCGATGTAGGGATCGGAGAACCCCGGTCAAGCTTGAAATGAAAGCCCTTGCGGCTCCGGATCGCAAACGACGCGAGAGCGAGAGGCGGGCGGAGGTTCCCAAAGACCGCGTCGGCAGTGGTTTTCAGGGAAGTCATGTCCCCGGCGTCGTCAAAGATGCTCCCCCGCGAGCACATCCGTCTCTTTTAAGCCCAGCGCGAACGGCTCCAGCGGCATCGGGTCGCCGTGGTCCAGGAAGGTCTCGCACGCGCCGAAAAAACCCGCGCGTGTGTCCACCCGGCGGATATCGTGCAAAAACCGACCCTCCGGCTCCACGCCCAAGCCCGAGAAAATTCATGTACCGCTTCATCTTCTGCACCTGCGCGCCCTCGGGAATACCGGGCGTGCAAACCGCCTCGTAGAGGGTCCGCACGTAGTTCAGCACCTCCCGACCGGTGGGCCGCGCGACGGGTTCGCCCGCGCGCCTGCTGACGGATTTGCTCGAAAATCCACGGGTTGCGGATCGCGCCGCGCCCGATCATCAACCCGCGCGCGCCCGTTTGCGCCAGCACGGCGGCGGCTTTGTCGGCGGAGTACACGTTCCCGTTCGCCAGCACCGGACAAGGCAGCGCTTGCGCCGCGCGCGCGATGAAATCGTAATGCACCGCGCTGCGATACCCTTCGGCGACGGTTCGGCCATGCACGGTGAGCATGTCCAGGTTGTGCCGCGCGAAGATCGGCAGCAACTCGTCAAACACCCGCGCGTCGCTGAACCCGAGGCGTGTCTTCACCGTGAAGGGCACCCGCAGCGTGTCGCGCAAGGCCCCCAGATCCGGTCCACGCGCGCCGGGTCGCGCAGCAACCCGCCGCCGGCGCACTTGCGGTACACGACCGGCGCCGGACAACCGAGGTTCAGGTCCACGGCGGCGACCGGGTGTTCCTGCAACTCGCGCGCGATGCGCACCAGCGAGGGGATGTCGTTGCCGATCATCTGCGCGATCACGGGCCGTCCCGTGGGGTTTTCAGTGATGGAAGCCAGGATATGCCGGTCCAGCCGCGAGTTCTCGTAAACCCGGAAGTACTCGGTGAATAAGAGGTCCGCGCTGCCGTAAGCCGAGGTCACCGTCCAAAAAGCCAGGTCGGTGACCTCCTGCATCGGCGCGAGCGCCAGTACCGGACCGGGCTGACGCAAGACCGATTCAAGGGTGGGAAGCGGGTTCTCCATGGGGAAGAATGGGATGAAATAGAAGCGCGACGCAGGGCGGGGTCAACCCAAGGGGGCGGCGCGCCGGCGTCTAACCCGGCCGGTTTTATCCACTTGCCAGCCGCCGCCCGGGTGCGATGGATAATCCCGTGACAGATATAGAACCCGTTCCTCCATCCGTCCCGGCGACTCTCACGCAGGAGGAGCGCACCTGGGCGATGGTGATGCATCTCAGCGCTTTCACGGGACATTTCTTTCCCATCGCGCACCTGATCGCGCCACTGGTAATCTGACTGGTTAAGCGCGAGTCCAGCGCGTTTCTGGACGACCAGGGCAAGGAGGCGGTCAACGCGCAGTTGAGCGTCACCATCTACGGCTTGGTCGCCGGGCTGCTTTGTTTCGTGTTGATCGGCTTCCCCCTGCTTTTGGCGCTCTGGGTGGCCGACATCACGCTGGTGATTATCGCCGCGCTGGCTGCCAACTAAGGCAAGGCTTACCGTTACCCGGGCATCCTGCGGCTGGTGAAATAAAGGCCCCGCCCGCTTTGGTCCGGCGGGTACGTGGCGACCGGCGCGCAGATTGGGCGAAAAAATAGCTCGCATGACCCGCCGCCCAACGCGTACAAATAGTGCCCGAGGTGCCCGGTGAGTGCGGTGCCACTGCCGCCGCCCCATGCGTTTTACCAATTTGACCCGCGCCAACGAGATTGGCGCCAACAGCTATTATCTCGAAACCGGTCGCCGCCGGTTTGTCCTCGACAGCGGCATGCACCCCAAGCACGAGGGCGAGGACGCCCTGCCGAACTTCCAGTTCGTGCCCGATGGCGAGCTGGACGCGATCCTCGTTTCCCACGCGCATTTGGATCACTTCGGTTCGCTGCCGGTGCTGATGCGCCGCCAGCCGCAGGCGCGGGTGTTCATGAGCGCGCCCACCGCGCGGCTCGGCGAAATGCTGCTGCACAATTCGGTGAACGTCATGGCCCGTCCCGGCGGTCCGGGTTCCGCGCCCTCCCCGGCAAGCACACTGCTTTTCACCCACCGCGAGGCCGACCATTACGCGCAGGTGTGGCAGGATTGCGCCCTGCGCACGATCATCAGCCTGGACGGCGAACGCCTCGCCCGGGCGGAAGAGGCGGACGTGAGTTTCGAGCTTTTCGACGCCGGCCACATCCTCGGCTCGACGGGTATCCTCATCCGCGCCGAGGGGAAACGGATTTTTTACACGGGCGACGTCAACTTCCTGGACCAGACGGTCAGCCAAGCCGCCACGTTCCCGGAGTTCACCGGCGAGGAAAAGCTCGATGTGCTGATCGTGGAAACCACCCGGGGCGACCATCCGCTGCCGCCCGGCACAAGTCGCGCGGGCGAGGAAACGCGGTTGCTGCAAGCCCTGCGCGACACGTTCCGGCGCGACGGCGCGGTCCTGATCCCGGTGTTCGCCCTCGGCAAAACGCAGGAAGTCCTCGCGCTGCTGCTGGGCTTCAAACAACGCGGGCTGCTCGGCGAGGTGCCCATTTACATCGGCGGTCTGAGCACCAAGATGACCGAGGCGTACGACCGCTTCGCCAACGGCGTGCCGCGGCGGTTGCCGGGCGTTTCGCTCCTGCATTCGGTCGCGCCCTACGTGCTCTCGGGCCGCGAGGCCGGCGAGGCGCCCATCAAGCCGGGCCGCATTTACGCGCTCTCCAGCGGCATGATGACCGAGCGCACGCTTTCCAACGTTTTCGCGCGGCGGATGCTCGCGGACAAGCGGCATTCCGTCCTGTTCGTGGGTTACGCGGACCCGGATTCGCCCGCGGGCAAGCTGCGGGCGGCGGCCCGGGCGACCTGGTGCAGTTGGACGAGGAAGCGCCGCCGGTCGAGAAACGCGCGCAGGTGGAGGTGTTCGATTTCAGCGCGCATTCCCAGCGGGACGACATCCGCGCGTACATCAAGCGGGTCGCGCCCAAGAAGGTGGTCCTGATCCACGGCGACCCGGGCGCGCTGGCGTGGTTTCGCGACGCGGTCCACGCCGATCTGCCGGGCACGCGAGGTGATCATCCCGCCGCCGGGGGTGGCGGTGGAGTTGTAAGGGGGAGGGGAAAGCTTTGCCCCGGCGCCTTTGCGCGGGTGGTTGCCACTTGGGTCGGCCGGGTTTATTTTGAGGTCCGATGGACGCCGCTTCCCCTACGCCGACCCCCGTGTCCGAACACGCCGCGATCCTGGCGTGGATTCGCGCCAACCCGCTTTTGGCGGCTCTTTGGGCGGCTCTGGCCGTCACCATCGGCGTGTTTTACGCGGGGGTGCCGCTCTTTTCCCGGCATACGGTGACGACCCTCGGGTGGGCGCGCGCGGCCTGGAACCCGGAGACACATTATGAGCACGGCCCGCTCGTGCCGTTCATCGCGCTGGGCCTCGCCTGGTACGCGCTTGCCCCGGTTGCGCGCCCTGCGGGCCGGAGCCGGACAACCTGGGGTTGATCCCTCTGCTTTTCGGCGTGTTCCTTTTCATCCTCGCCGCGCGCACCCTCCAGCCGCGCGTCGCGCTCGCCGCCCTTCCCTTGCTGCTGCTGGGCGGCGCGCTCTACCTGTGCGGACGCCGGATCGCGCGCGTCCTGCTGTTTCCCGTCCTCTGTTTGTTTTTCATGATCCCCGTGCCCGGGATCGACCAGGCCACCGTCAAGCTGCAGCTCTTCGCCGCCAAGGCGGCGCAGCTGATTTGCAGCCTCATCGGACTCAAGCTCGCGGCGGTCGGCACGTCGCTGCACGCGGTGGACGAGAGTTTTTCCTTCGAGATCGCGGAGGGTTGCAGCGGCATCAACTCCCTGATGGCCATCACGTTGATGACGGCCATTTTCGCGCACCTCACGCAGGACCGTTGGTGGAAAAAGCTGCTCCTGTTTGCCGGGCTCGGTCCCGGTGGCCATCATCGGCAACATCGCGCGGCTGGTCTCGATCATGATCATGGCGAAGGTGTTCGGGCAGAACATCGCCGGGCGGCTGGTTCCACGACATCTCGCCTTACCTGATTTCCTTTCCCTTTGCTTTCGGCTCGCTTTGCCTGCTGCAAAAATTGCTTGAACCTGCGGCTCGGCGGCGAGCTGGCACCACGCGCCGCCAGCGCGCCGACCCGGCTCGCCCATCCGTCCCCGGTCCCCCCGCCCCCGAGCTTATGATTATTAAACGGATTGTCACCCTGCAGGCCATCGTGGTGCTGGGTCTGGGCAGCGTGTTCCTGCTGCCGCGGCAAACCCGCCCCAGCCCGGCGGGCATCGCGCTGGAACTCCCCGCCGAAATGGGCATGTGGACCGGCAAGGAAATGGCCATTACCGACAAGGAACTGCAGGTCCTCTCGAACGACACGCGGTTTGCCCGCCGCATGTACACCAACCCGTTCGGCGACGAGATCATGGTGAGCATCGTCCTGAGCGGCGAGGACATGAACAACAGCATCCACCGTCCCGAGCGGTGTCTGCCGGCGCAGGGCTGGACCATCGAGCACAGCGCGCTGACAGGCGTTCCGGTGGGCGGACAAGGCGCGAAGACTTGAGACGACCAGGCTGGACATGGTGCGGGATGTCGCGGTCTCCCCGACCCAGCACATCCCGGTACGCAACATTCAGTACTATTGGTTTGTCGGCTCGCGCGACATCACGGCGTCGCATCTGCGGCGCACGTTCATCGACGTGGAGGATCGGATTTGGCGCGGGGAAAACCAGCGTTGGGCGTATGTGACGATCGCGTCCAACGTGACGGACAACATCAGGCGTTTCGGTCGTTCCCAGGAGGAGACTTCCAAAATGCTGGAGGAGTTTATCGGCCAGTTGGTGCCCCGGCTCCAGAAGCCGGACGGTGGTCCGGCGACGGATTTGAAGGTGGCATCAGTCGGGAAGTGATCTCCGGCTCCGCCCGCCGCGCAGCGGCATTGGAGTGCGGCGACACGTCGCCGCTTTCACACGGCTCCGCCGGGTCCAACCGCGACACGTCGCGTCCTGACCATCCGGCGCAGCCGGCTCGATCGATAGCGGCTTCGCCGAAGGCAAACGACGCGACGTGTCGCTGAAAGGCAAAAGCGGCGACGTGTCGCGGCGCACTCCAAAGCCGCTGCGCGGCGGGCGTAGGGGAACCGGCCCGCCTCACATTCCCTCCAAAAACCTCCCCGCCGACGCCCGCACCTCCGCGCGGTCCGCCTCGCTCCTCGCCTCCCACGTCTGGATCGTACGACCCACCCGCGGGTTGCGTCGCAACGCGTCGGCGTTCCGGGCGTGGAAATCCCAGTACAACGCGTTGAACGGGCACGCGTCCGGCCCGGTTTTCTTCAGCGGCGAATACCGGCAACGCTCGCAGTAGTTGCTCATCTTGTTGATGTAACCCGCGCCGGCCGCGTACGGCTTCGTCGCCACGTAACCGCCGTCCGCGTAAAGGATGATACCGAGCGCGTTGGGCACCATGACCCAATCGTAGGCGTCCACCGTCATTTCCAGATACCAGCGCAACGCCTCCAGCGGCGCGATGCCGGCGATCAAGAGGAAATTGCCCACCACCATCAACCGCTGGATGTGGTGCATCCAACCCAGTTCCAACGCCTGGTTGATGGATTGACGCAGGCAGTTCATGTCCGTCTCGCCGGTGTAAAACCAAGCGGGCAGCGGACGCTCCGCGCCGAGGAAATTCAGATCCTTGTACTCGGGCATCGCGTGTCCAGTACGCGCCGTTGATGAACTCACGCCAGCCGATCAACTGGCGCACGTAACCCTCGACCGAGTTGATCGGCGCGCGTCCCGCCTCAAACGCCGCCAGCGCGTGCTCGACGCATTCGCGCGTGTGGAGAAACCCAACGTTGATCAGCGGCGACAGCGCGGAATGGTAGATCACCGGCTCGTCCTGAGCGAGCACGTCCTCGAACGGCCCGAAGTTCTCCAGTCGTTCCGCCACAAATTTGTCCAGCCAACGCAACGACCGGGCGCGGTCCACCGGGAACCAGAAATCACGCGCGCGACCCGGATGATCCGGGAACTCCCGCTCGACCAGCGCGATCACCTCGCGCGTGATTTCGTCGGGTGTTTCGCGCGACGGCACGCCGGGCTGCGTCCTGCCGCTGGCGGCATATTGCTTGTGGGTCAGACGGTTGAGCGGATCGTAATTCCACTCGCCGCCGACGGGTTTGGGCGCGCCGGCCCCGCGCTTCCCGGGTTTCTCCATGAGCCAGCCGGTCCGGCGGCGCATCCGGCGGTAGTGGGCTTCCATCACGAGGTGTTTGGAGTCGCCGGCCCAGGCGGTGAAATCGTCGCGGTCCAGTAGGAACTGGCTCGTCGGCACCACGCGGATCGGCACGCCGACGCGCCGCTCGAACTTCGGCAGGGTCTCGGTCATGGTGAAATCGTTGGGCGCGGCGAGCCGGATTTCGTCCGGGTGGAAGGTATCGACGTGCCGTTGCAACCCGACGAAAAACTCCGGCGTGTCCTCCAGCCGGTGGTAATCGACGCGCCAGCCCTCGGCTTCCAACTCGCGGGCGAAGTGCCGCATGCCGGAGTAGATCAGCACGAGCTTCTGCTGGTGGTAGCGCACGACCATGCCCCTCGCCTTGGACTCGACGAACAGGACGACGCTATCCGCTTTGTCCGCCGCCGCGAGGGCGGAATTGGTGGGCGAGAGTTGGTCGCCGAGGATCCAAATGGTGGTGGGCATGGCGGGTTGTGGGTTGTGGCCGAGGAGATGTGAAGAAGGATGTGTGGTGTGGATTCCAGCCTTCTACCTTCTACCTTTCTGGTTTACGCTCCCGGGTGGAGGACGATCAGAAATTGTTCCCGGAAACAGACACCAAGGCCCTGCTCCTGGCGGAATACCAGCGGATCGTGCGTATCGAACTACCGGCGGCGGCGCGGGCGGGCAAATGGATTTTGCGCTTTGATCACTGCTTCGCGCGGGTGATCCTGGACGCACTTTTTAACGATTGTTGGTACGCGCACCTGGACCGCCGACGCGGGCGATCCGCCGAAAGCCAACTCAACATCAGGCAACTCACGCAAGCCATTGCGCACGCCCGCGCCATGCTTGCTCTAGGCGACCCCGAAGTGTGCCGGTTGAACGAGCGAAGCCTTGTGTGGCGCGGCAAGCACCGCCGCTTCGCGGGGTGATTACGCCGATTGCTGCTTCGGGTAACCCAGCCACTGCGGGTTTTCGGCCGTGCTGTCAAAACGCTGACTCACCTTGTACAACTCGTACTGTCCCTTGCTGGCCGCTGTCCGCGTTCTCGCGAGCAGCGCGGCCACGCCTGCCTCGTTCAAAGGCTTGTAGGTCTTCACGGCCTCAAACGCCTGCTCCAAAATCTCCATCTTTTCGATGCCCGTGATCACCACCGCCACCGGCAAACTCATCGAAAAGTGCAACGCCTCGATCGGTTCCACGGTCTTGCTTTGCAGGATGTAATCATCCCCGAAAGTCTTCATCGCCAGCGGCGCGATCTTCTCGCGCAACAGCACCGGCAAGACCTGGCTGCCGAACGACCGGAAATGCGCGTCCATCACGTTGATCGGCATCTGCACCGTGTCGAAATGGAAATCGTTTTCCTTCGCCACCTGCAACATGCGCAGATGAATCAACGGATCCTTGTGCCCGGTGAACCCGATGAAGCGCACCTTGCCCGCCTTCTTCGCTTCCAACACGGCGGTCATCGCGCCGTCCTCCTTGAAAATTTGGTCCGGGTCCTCCATGCGGATCACTTCGTGGTGCTGCACCAAATCCAGGTGGTCGGTCTGCAAACGGGCGAGTGATTCATCAATCTGCCGGGCGGCGGCTTTCTTGGTGCGCCCGTCGATCTTGGTCATCTGAAAAACCTTGTCGCGGTACCCGTCGCGTAACGCCTTGCCAGCGCGCAGTTCGCTCAAACCCAGGTTGTAATCCCAGGAATTGTCCAAGAAATTGATGCCGCGATCCACGGCGGTACGGACCAGCCGGATGGCTTCGTCGTCCGTGGCCGGTTTGCCCAGGTGAAACCCGCCCAGACCGATGAGGGACACCATCTGGCCGGTGGCACCCAACGGACGGTAGATCATTTCACCCTTGCGCACCTCGCCCGGCGCGGGACCGTTCAGCAGCGGGATGGAAGCCGGCGAGGACGATTGCGTGTTCACGGCCTCGGCTTTCTTGGCGGTGTCCGTGTCCGCCTCGGGTCCGGCGGCGGCTTGGACGAGACCCTGGGCGGTGGCTAGACCGGTGGCGAGGGCGGCGGAAGTTTTCAGGAAGGAGCGGCGTGATGAATCCATGGCGCGGGTGGTAAAAAGTCAGAAGACTGGCTGGGTTAGTTTAATCCAGAATCGTTGGCCGACGGCCTTTTGCTTGCAACCGCCGGTTTCTTCGCGGCGAGTAGTTGAATCCGGGTCTGACCCGAAGGGCACAGGTCCAGCAGCACGCACCGGGAACACTCCGGGTTCCGGTGGAAGCAGCACCGCTGGCCGTGGAACATCAGGATCTCGTGGTTGTCGAAGACGTGCTGCGCGTCCCATTCGGCGGGTAATTGCGCTTCGAGAACCGCGTGGGCCGGACCCACGTCCAGACTTGCCGGGATCAACTCCAACCTTTGCGCGACGCGATGATGGTGGCTATCCACGGGCAGGGCGCGCATCCGCAGGCGGCTGAAAATCAGCACGGCGGCGCTGGTCTTGGGACCCACGCCCGGGAGTACTTCCAGCCAGTCGCGCGCGGCGCGCACGTCCATTTCGCCGAGAAAATCCAACGAAAGCTCGCCTCCGCGCCGCTCGCCGATCAGCCGCAGCACCCGCTGGATACGCGGCGCTTTTTGCTCGGGCCAGTTGCAGGCGATGATCGCGGCCTGAACCTCGGCGGTCGGCGCGTCGCGCACTTCCTCCCAGGTGGGGAAACGGGCGCGCAGTTCCTTGAAGGCCGCGTGCGACTCCGAATTGCGCGTCCTGTGCGAGAGCAGTGACGAGACGATCTCGCTCAACGGATCGATGGTGTGAAAGTACCGCACCGGGCAGCCGTATTCACGGCAAAGCCGCTGGTGAACGAGGAGCAGCTTCTCGCGAAGGGTCTCGTCCACACCCACCGACGCCGCGCTGTCAGGAGTGGTCTTCCCGGGGGGAGAGTCGGGAAACCCGAACAAGTCGGCCTGCGGATGCGCGCCCATCAGATAACCATACGAATCGGCGAGCCATCCCGGCCTGAAACTCGATCTCGCGGCGCGCTTCGGTCGCTGGTCGCGGAGCGGTTGATCGACACGGTTCCCTGGCGGACGGCGGCAAACTTCCACAGCGTCGCGCCCGTGTATGCCAGACCGGCGGCAGACGCGAAAAGGGTGAAGGCCAGTTGGTTGGCGATGTAGCGGCCCACGTCCAGTGAATGGACGGTTGCCACGGTCAGGTTGTTGCTCAGGTTGTAGCCGTACACGAGCAGGATCGCCAGGGTTGGTGCAAGCCAGACGCGGCGGCGCTCGCGGTTCCAGAGCGCCCACCCGCCCGCCGCCAGCGTGGCGAGTAGGCCGGGCAGGTAGCACCGGATGAGCCTGCGAAAGACCCCGCCCGCGAAATGGCCCGCGACGGGCACGCGCAGTCCGCCGGATTTCGCCAGCCGCGCGCTTTCCTCCCCAAACGCGAGGACCGGCGCGCAGGGCGGCATCGGGGCGAAATCCCGGTCGCGCAGGAGGTCCGTGTTGCGTTGGTAGTTCGTCTGGAAGGAAGCGGTCCGGAGGTGGTGCGGATTGTCGTTGTAATGGGAATCGAAACGGTAGAAGCACCGGAGTTGCCGCCACACTTTGCCGAGCATCCGGCCGGGCTGGCGCAGGGTGGCGCGGCGGTAGCAGTAGTAGGCGACACCGGCCTGGAGGCGGTTGTCGGCGGGCGAGCCGGCGAAGACCGGGGCGAACACGCTGTCCGTGAAAAGCAGGTAATCGGGGTCGAAGCCTAACGACGGGTAGATATTCTTGTCGGGCGCGCGGCTGGCGGGCAACGCCGCGCGCAAACGGTCGCGCAGGGCGGCGAGTAGTTCGCGGGGGTAGGGGGCCGGGACGTTGCGGGCGAGGTCCGCGTCCAGTTGGGTTTCGATGAGGTCGGCATGGATCGTAAAGAGGAGTCCCGGCAGGAACAGCGCGCCGCCGGGGTCCGCGCGTTTCGAGGAGGCTTTCGGGCAGGATGAGACCGAACCCGCAAACCAGCGTTGCGCCGACGATCATCAGGGTCTTGAGCCGCCGCGACATGCCCGGCTGGACGAGGGAGGCGAGCACCGGCATCGCCGCGGCGATCATGCCCAACCCGAAGGCGGGTTTTAGCTTGTAGAGCACGAGTGAAACTATGAGTCCCGCCGTGCCGAGGCAGGCGGCCGGTCGCGGCGCGGGTTCGCGCCAGCGGCGGAGGATGAACTCCAGGTTCAACCACAGGCTCAGGATCGCGAAGAATGGGAAAACGGCCTCAGGCCGCAGGCTGTGCTCGTACTCGAAGGAGGCCAGGGAATGAACGTAAGCGGCGGCCGGCAGCAACCCCGCGAGCCGCCACGCCAAGGGCGCGCGCGGTTGGGCGAGCAGCAGGCGACCGAAGCTGTTCCAAGCGCAGGTCATCAACACGCCCGTGCCGATTCCGAGGAGGTGTTGGATGACGCTGATCGCGCGGAAGTCGCCGGAGAGTTTTAGGATGAGGTAGAGAAAAGCCGGGTAGAGGGTGTCGCGTCCGTTGGTGTGGATGAAAGGACCGCCGGTGAGTTTGGAATACGCGGGGTGAAGGTAGCCCCAGGTGTCGGCGTCGATGAAGGGTGTCTGCGGGGAGCCGAAGCGCATGGCCGCGCCCGAGAGCACGAGGGTTGTGAGCGCGAGTCCGTAAAGCCAGGTGGATAGACGGGGAAGGGGCATAGTGGGTTGTGTGGAAGAGGGGATACGCGGAGGAATGTCGGGGAAGTATCGTTTGAGGTTGTTCCCAGCCCCGGCAGGGGCGTAAGAGCCACAGCCCATAGCGCAAGCTAGGGGGATTGTCATAGGAGATAGTCCAGCCCCGGCAGGGGCGTAAAAGAACCAGGTTGACCAAATGCCAAAGGGCCGCCGGTTGTCTTACGCCCCTGCCGGGGCTGGGAACCTTCCCAATAACTACCCATAGCTTGCGCTATGGGCTGTGGCTCTTACACCCCTGCCGGGGTTGGGAACTGCCGTCCGTACTCTGCACATGCCACATCCCCCTTCCCTCTTCCCATCCTTTCCCCCTCATCCCCCGCGCCGCCCCAGTTCGCGCCACAAACACCGCAACAACTGCCAGCCCGTCGGCAAGATCTTAAAATGCGTACCCCCGAAACGCCGCGCCGTTTCCGTCGTCGGAAACTCCGCGCGCCTGAGCCGCAAACGGTAGCTACCCACCACCCCCTCCAGATCAATCGACAACCCATGATCCGCCGGATTCATCGCGCGGAAACCCGTCACCGTGTACGCCCGCACCCCGTGCAACACATCCCGCACGCGGTATCCCTCGCGCCGCCAAACCAGCGCGGCCAGCCGTCCCAATGCCCCCACCAGCCATTTGCGCGGACGCCACCAGTGCGTGTCCTCCTCGTTGACCGCCCCCGCGATGCTCCGGCTCGCCACGACGAGCTGGCAGCCCTCCTCAAGCAACGGACGAAACGCCAGCAGGTCCGCGCAGGGCAGCGTGCCCTTGGGAAAAAAGAACACCACCGCGTCACCCCGCGCGATATTAATGCCCTCCCAATACGCCGCGTTCAACCCCGGATGGGTCTGCTGGTAAACGGGGATACCCAGGCTCAGCAGATAATCCGCCCCGCCGTCCGTGCTGCCGCCGTCCACGGCAAAAACCTCCTCGAACGCCCCGCGCGGCAAATTCGGAGCGTCAATTTTGCAACCCTCCAGTTCATTGCGAATCAACAGGCAAAGGGAAATTGTCATCCGGTAACGCGCCGGAAACTACCACAGAGGCACAGAGAAAGAGAAGAAAAGGCAAGGAAGGTTCGAAAGGTGGTAGTCGCGCCATTGTCGTTCTAAACCCCAAGCCTTTTCTTCCTCTGTGTTCTCGGTGCCCTCTGTGGTGAGCTATTTGGCCGTCCGCGTCGTGCGGCGCGTCGTGGTGGTCGTCTTCTTTGTGACGGGGATGTTCGTCATCTGCAGATTGTCGTCCAGGTATTGATGCACATCGTTGGGCGAGAACGCCTGCTGGGGCAAATCGGTGCGGTTGAGCTGGTCCACGGCGGCCTCCTCCATTTTGTCCGTCCCCTCGACGATGTAGGGCGTCAGGAAAATCAGCAGTTCCGTCTTGGTCTCCCCCTTGGTCGTGCGCTTGAACAAATTACCCACAAAGGGAATGTCCCCCAGCAGCGGCACCTTGGCGACGTTGGACGTCTGCTGCTTCTGCATCAACCCGCCGATGACCACCGTGGTCGCGTCCGGCGTGACCACCACGGTTTCCGCCGACGTCTTGTTGATCACGGGAGCGTTGAAATTCGACGAGATCGCCACCGTTTGCTGCGAGAGCGAACTGATCTCGGGCGACACGATCATCTCCACGGTTTTGTTCATCGTGATAAACGGCGTGACCCGCAGGATGATGCCCACGTCCTGGTAGGCGACGCTCGTGATCGTCTGGCCCGCCGGGGTGATCTGGTTGTTCGTGGGAATCGGGATTTCCTGGCCGACGACGATGACGGCCTCCTGGTTGTTGCGCGCGAGGATGGAGGGTCGCGACAGGACGCTGACCTTCCCCTTTTGCTGAAGCGCGTAGAGCGTGGCGGTGGCGTTGCTGGTGTTGAGCCGGAAGAACGCGCCGCTGGTCTGCGCCGCCGACCCGAAAGTTGGTTTGCGTGATGCCGAGTCCGGTGTTGCCGGCGGTGATGAGGGGTTGCGTCGAACTGGTGGTGGTCTGCGTGGTGCCGTTGGCCTGGGTCGTGTTGTTGACGGTGGTGGTCGTCGTGGTGGGCGCCGTGCCGCCCGCGACGATGCCCGTGGCGGCCTGGGCGGCGCTGGTGAGCAACTGCGGGATCACCGGCTGGCCCGCGTTGAACGCGTACCCGCCCTCCACGCCGATGTCCGTGTTGTCGTCGAGGGTGACCTGCGCGAAGAGCACCTTGATCAGAACCTGCGGCTTGGGCCGGTCGAGGTTGCGGATGACCTTGAGGATTTCCTCGTGGGTTTGCTCGTCGGCCACGATCACGAGCGAACGGCTCTCGGGGTCGATCTGGATCAGGGCGTCGCCAAGCTGGGTGTTGTTCCGGTACTGCCGCGCCCCCGAAGCCGACCCGGAGGATGCGCCCCCACCCCCCGCGCGGTTGCCGCCCGCGCCGCCGGTGGCGGCGCGATTGGTCGAGGTGGTCGCCGTCCGGTTGGTATTATTGGTTTGCGCGCGCAAAGCGTTAGGCGCCAGCAGGAACAAAACCGCCAGGGCGAAACTGACGCGTGGAATGATCATAGGGGAGGACGAACGTAGGGGGATGAAGAAGGAGCACAGAGGACACGGAGAGGGGGACACAGAGAACACAGAGAAAGAAGGGAGGGGTTCGGAGGGGAGGTAATGGTGGTTGAGTCTTTCTGGAACAAAGCCTTTTGTCTTTTTCTGCCTCCTCCGCCTCTGTGTCTGCCTCTCCGTGTCCTCTGTGCTACTTCTGGTTCCCCTATCTGCCGGCGGCGCGGCTGGTGGAGTTGGTGTTCAGCGTGTCGGAAACATTGCTGGACGCGCCCTGGCTAGTGCGCTGGGTCAGGCGGTCCGTCGAGGGCTGCTGCGCCTGCTGGGCGCCGCCGGAATCCACGCTGTACATCCCGCGCAAAATCGCGGCGACGTTGTCGGGATCCGCGTGGCCCAGCGTGTGGACATAGACATGCTGCTTGCGGACGTCCGTCGCGTCCAGGCGGCTCACCGTTAGGGCGATCTGCGCCATCGTCACGCGCGACGCGCTCACCAGCACCGAGTTGGTGCGCGGGTCGGCCACGGCCACCACCCGCGCCTGGATCAGCGCGCGGTCGCTCCGGCTGTCGTTCTGGCGCTGCAAGAACTGCTGGAACTGCTGTTGGATGTTCTGGCCGCCATTCTGCCCGCCACGCCCGGTCTGGTTGCCGCCGCCGGAGTTGGGGCTGTCCATGTCCGTGTAGAGCGAACTCAGCACGCCCGCCAGCTCGACCGCGTCCGCGTAGATCAGGCGGAAGATGCGCGTCTCGGTGACGTCGCTCACGTTGGTGTCGAGGCGTGTGACCACGTCGGCGATGTTCGCCATGTTTTCCTCGGGCGCGGCGACGACCACCGAATTGCTCTGCTGGTCCGCCACCGCCACCACGCGCGACGCGGCCTGGCGCGCCTCGCTCTCGGGTTGCGCGGGCTGGCGGTTGTTGTTGCCACCGCCCTGACCGCCGCGTCCGCCGCCGAAGTTCGGGAAGCCGGGCTGACCCTGCTGCGGGTTGTTGCCGCGACCCTGCGCGTTGGCCGTGGTGCCGGTGGGCGAGAAGAGCTGCGTGATGATGTCCGCGAGTCCCTTGGAGTCCGCGTACCGCAACGGGAAAATGCGCAGAGTGGAAATGCCGGAGATGGAAGTGTCGAGGGCGCGGACGATCTCGGCGATCCGGTGGATGTTCGTCTGGGTGTCGGTGAGCAGGATGGCGTTGCTGCTGTCGTTGCTGGTGATGGTGGCGCGCTCGCTGAGCAGGGGACGCATGCTGTCCACCAATTTGGCGACCTCCGCGTACCGCACCGGGATGATCTGGGTCACCATGTTGTCGCGGCGGGGGATCTGCGCGGGATCGCTGCCGGTGATCACGGGCAGGTCGCGCTTCTCGGCGTTCTCGCGCGGGACGATTTTGAGGATGCGCCCGCTGCGCAATGCGATGAAGCCTTTTTCAATCAGCACGGCGTTCAACAAGTCCACGGCCTCGTCGGCGTTGATCGGCTGGCGGCTCACGAGGTTCACGGTCCCGGTGACGGGTTGCTCCTGGAGGATGATAAACCCGGCCGCCGAACTGAGGTAGTTGAGCACGTCGGCCAGCGAGGCGTTCTGGAAGTTCAGGAGGATATTGCCGGGGGTGGTCGCCGCGGCGGGGGCGGGCGGACGGTGTCGCGAGGCGCGTGCGGGTTGCGGAGTGGGCGCGGGGACGACCGGCGAGGATGGCAGGCTGGCCGGGGTCGGCACGGGCGCGGCCGCGAAGAGCGTGGCGGACGCGGCGGTGTCGGCGGAACGCGCGGTGGCCAGGGACGGCGCGAAAGGCCGGGTGGACGGCACGTCGGCCACGAGCAGGGCGAGGTCGAGTTGGCGGGGAGTGGGCGCGGCCGGGGCGGTTCCTTCGGTCGGCGGGGCGGACTGACCCCGGGACGGGTGCAGCAACGAGGCGAACACCAGGAGGAGGACGGGCAATACCCTCGTGGGCGGTGGGGAACTATGTTTGGGGATCAACGGGTTCATCTAGAGTCCTTCTTGTTTACGCTTTTCCATCATGCGCTTCATGATTTCCTCCTGCTTGGCGTTCGTGCCGCCCGGGGGAGTGGACGTCGTGGCTGTGGTGGTGCCGCTGGCAGTGGCGGGAGCGGATGCTGATGCTGACGCGGGCGGCGCGCCGGGAGCGGTGGAATTGTCCAAAGGCACGGTTTGTCCAACCGCCACGGCGATCTTTTGCCCGCCGCGCGTCACCTCGACACCGCCGGGGGTGATGCTGGTGATGGTGGCGTCGGCGATTTTTCCATCCACACCGAGCACCTGGTTGAACTCCGCGCGCGAGCCCGAGAAAAACGCGAGAGTCTTGCCGGCGTTAAGAAGGGTGCCGGTGAGCGCGACGTAGTCCGATGGTTTCACGGGTGCCGCCGTGGGCGCCGCGGTGGTTTGGGTGGGCGTCATGGCGCGCCGGTCGGGATCGAACACGTTGCGCGTGCGCACCATGCGGTAGTTGTCATAGCTCAAGCCGGTCGGCGTGGGTTTTGCGTTGGCGGGCGTCTGGGCACTGGCGGCACCGATGACCAGCATGCTTAAAAAGGACAGGACGGCCACGTCTCTCCAGACGCGGAGTGTCGTCCAATCAAAGGTAGGGATGGCTCTCCGAGCCGCTCCCATGATCAGCTTGGCTGGCCGCCCTGTACAGGGCGGAGTCGGCCAAGCAGCGGAGAAAAATGGGAGCGGCTCGGAGAGCCATCCCTACCTTTGGAACGACGCGCCCAAAGCGGCGCGGGAAGTCTTGTGCTCATCACTTGGCCTTTCCCCCGCTGTTAGTGTTGGCACCACCCGCGCCCGACCCCGCCGCCGTCGTCAGACGCGCGAACGTGAACCGCGCCGTCATCGTCAACTGCGACCCGCGCGCGTCGCGCGTGGCGATCTCGCACTCCTCCAGGTTCACCGGCAGGGGATCGACCTCCAGGTTGTAGATGAATTTTCCTAACGCCGCCTGGTCACCGGCGATCGTCGCGCGCCACTCGATGGTCTCGTACCCCTCGTCGTGGTTCTGCCACTGCGGCGCGGGACTCACGGCGTTGACCACCACCTTGCTCTCCTGCGCCCAGCGGCCAAACGCCCGGTAGGCCAAATCCCCCGCGACGGAGTTGTCCGGCGGCAGGTTGGCGCGCGTCATCCCCGCCCAACGCTCGCGGATCGTCCGCTCGCGTTCGACGAGCTTGTCGCCCCGGTCCACCTTCTTTTGCAAGGCGTCGATGCGTTCCCCCTGCTCGCTCCAGTTCCGCGCCGCCGGCGTGATGACCAGGCTGTCGAGCAGGAACAATCCGCCCACGCCGCACGCCGCGTAAACCAACATCCGTTGCCGTTGTTTACCGTTCACCGCGCGCCTCCCATTTGTAAGTGAAAAGAAACTGCACGGGATCGTTCCCGCGCGTTTGCTGAAGCTGGACGCCGCTGACATCCGGGCGGGCGCGCAAACGTCCGAGCGTGCCAACCAGCGCGGCCTGGTTGCGGGCGAACCCCGCGCACGTCACCTTGTAGCCGCCGCCGATCTGGATGCTTTTCGCCCAAACGTCGCCCGCCTCCGGAAACGCCGCGACTAGGCCGTCGAGCACCTGCAGAGCCTGCGGCGTCGGCTCGAACCACGGACGGAACCGACGAATTTTCTGCTGCAAGGCGTCCAGCTCCGTGACGTTGGCGCGCATGGCGTCCCAACGGTTCTGCAAATGATTCTCCACCTGCGAGCGGATGAAAAACACCGCCATCGGCAGCAGGACCAACCCCAACGCCGCGAGCGCGATCCGCCGGTTGCGGCGCTGGTCGAACCACCGCAGCGCGCCCTCCCACCGTTTCGGAACGGGCACGATAAACTCGAAGGGCGGCGTTTCCCCGCGCAACCGCCGCGCCGCGATCCCCACCGCCGCGCCCGCCGGGTTTTCATCGGCCAGCTCAACGCCCGGCGCGACGGCGATGCCCATGCGTTCGAGAAACGGCCGGGTCTCGTCGCGCAACGTCCGCGTTGCTGCTTCCGAGCCGCCGAACACCGCCTCGCGGACCTGCTCCCGCACGGTCGCGGGCAGTCGGCCCAGGGTGATGCGGATTTCCCGGCAGAACGCCGCCGGGTCAAACGCCGCTTCGCCGCCACCCTCGGTCCCGCCCGGCCCGGGCGCGGACAACGAGCGCAGTGCCGCCACCCCGCCGCCGGCGGTGACGATCACATCCGTGTGCGCGCCGTCCACGTGGAAACGCAGGCGCGCCCCCGGATCATCCAGCGCGCCCGCCAGCGCAAGCGAGACGGAGACCGCGCGCCGTCCGGCCGATGCGGCCATCGTTTCGACGGCTTGCAGGCGCTTGCTCGTGATGACCGCCAGCGTGGCGCGGCGCTCGCCGCCCGGCAGGTCGTAGGCGCAAAAGGCGAGGCGCGTTTCACCCGGCGGCAGGGAAAACTCGCGTTCGGCGCGCAGTTCCAGGTAGCCGCGCAAATCCTCGGGGCTGACCGCCGGCAACTCCGTCGAGGCGCTCAACGCCCAGGAGGGCGGCAGGCACACCACGCAGCGTTTCTCCCGGATGCCCGCCGCCTCCAGGGCCGTGGCCAGCGCGTGGCCGGTTTTCTCGGGGTTGCGGAATGCTTCCTCCGCGCCAATCGGCAGGGTGACGGGCGCGACGCGGCGCGCCTCGTTGCCTTCGGTGCGCGCCACGGCGGCGATCATCCGGCCGGACTCCAGCGTGAGCGCCAGGAAGGAGCGCGCCCGCAGCCGCTTCTCGATGGCGGCGCGGTCGATCCGGCGCAGGCCGGACCAACCCTCGCGCAGGCGCGCGGCGTCAAAAGTTTTGAGCGTGGCGAGATTCATTTTCATCGCGCGGCTCCTTGCTCGCCGCCGGGTGACACGACCAGCCGGGCGAGGTTCTGCCGCGCGTTGCTCCCGAGCGCCCAACCGAGGCCCGACAAGTCGCGGCGATAGACAATCTGGGGGCTGCCGTTGCTGGAGTCGATGACAAAGCGCGTCCGCCGGTAGCCGCGCCCGTGGCGCCCCACGGCGGCGACGTCGGCGCTGACCTGGTAGGAGCGTGTGGTGAGGTAGGGTCCGGCCTGCGCCGCGGCGGCTTGACCAATGATGGGCACGATCCACGCGAGGTTGGTCGCGGGTTGGGTCTTGCCCTGGCGCGTGCTCACGATCTGCGCGGCTTTGTTCGCGTCGATGCCCGGCACGCAGGCCAGCACGGTGGCGCTGGCGGTGTTGACGTTGACGAGGCCAGTTGTGAACGCGCCGCCGGTGGCGGTGAGTTTATCGCTGATCTTGTCGAACTCGTCGGCGGTCATGCCGCTGGCGGCGTACAACTCCAACGGGCTCTTGAACGTGCGCGGTGGCGGAGGCGGCGAGCCCGGTGGCTGCTGTCCGCCGCCGGCGCCGGGACGCAACGCTCGCGCCAGCGCGTCGCCGCGCGCGCCGGTGAAGGTGGCGCGGAGCAACTGCGCGAGCGCGCCGGAACTCCCGGCGTTGGACACGTTCACCTTCTTGGTGCCGTCGCCCAGGGTGTTGGACTCGCGGCTGAACACGGTGACGTATTCCAACAGGCCGGACGCTAGTTGGCCCGCCCCGCCGCCGGTCTGTTCCTCCGGGTCGAGGCAGTGGTTCAGGTTGGTGTCGTTGCCGTAGAGAATGTCGAGCGGCGTGCCGCCGTTGACCTGCGCGAGTTCCTCGACTGACTCGAAAGGCGCGTTCTTGACGCCCGCGTCGAGCATGGTCGCGGGACCGGCGCCACCGGGCGCGGGGGCGCTGCGCCAGGCGACGATGGCCTGCGCGAGGTCGTCGGTCATGCCGGGCAGATTGGCGAGCATGGCGGCGCTGGCGCGGTTAAGGTTCAGCTTGGAGGCCTCGTCCACCAGGCCAAACGTGGGTTGGTCCGTCGGAGCCGTGGCGGTGAGGGGTTCACCGATGAACCAGAAGGTTCCCTCGCCCACGGCCACCGCTTCGCTCTGGTACTGCGTCGGGTCGAGCGGATCGCCGGGCGTGGTGACATTGGACAGGAGGGACACGGCGTAACGCGCGGCCCCCTCGATGGTCGCCTGGGCCTGGCGCGCGGCGAGGGCGTTGTCCTCGCCCCGGTACGCCATGAGCATGGAGTGGCCGAAAAGCAGGGCCACGCTAACGAGTCCCAGGCAAACGATCAGCACGACGATCAGCACGGAGCCGGTGTCGCGGCTACAATTCTGGAAAGTAGGGGCGGCAGCCCCCGGGAGCGCGGGCGTCCCGCCCGCGTCTGGTTTGGTCAGCCCCGGGAGCGCGGGTCTCCGACCCGCAACAGGGCGGTAGCCCTTCAGCGTACCGGCCCAGAGCGGATGCGGGTCGGAGACCCGCGCTCCCGGGGCTGATGCCCCGGAGCAAGCAGAGGCGGGCGGGACGCCCGTGCTTCCGGGGCAACGGCCCAACGCCGCGCTCAAGCATGGTAAAATCGGATCGCGCATGGTCACGGGGTGGGCGAGGGCGTTGGCGCGGTGAAGGGTTGCGTGGTCCACGAAAAGAGAATCTGCAGCGGCGGCGGCGCGTGGTCCTTCGCCGAGGGCGCGGACTGCTGGATGTCAACACGGATCGCCTCCGGCACCAACTGCGTGATCGTCCCGGCGCCGGTGTCGCCGGCCGCCGGGCTGGCCGAGGGAGTGGGCGTGGCGGTCGCGGTCGCGCCGGCACCAACGCCGCTCGGGTCGGCCTGCCAGTTTTCCTGCCAGGATACGCCATCGTAAAAGGCGATCTTCATCGACTCCACGCCCGTCAGAATCCGCTCCTCGTCCCGGGTCGCCACGGTCGTCCCCGTCGCGAGCAAATCGCGGGTCACGGCGCGGACCAGCGCCCCGCCGCGCCGCGAACTCGAACCGTTAGCCGTCATTCCCACTCCCGGCGCCTCCGGCGCGAGGTAGTACTCCACTTCCTGCGTGTCGCCGAAGAGATCCTCGGCGGTATCCTTGCCGGTGGTGGTGGTCATTCTCAGGTAACCGGGAGGTCCCTCCGGCCCCAGGCTGCTCGTTTTGTTGCTGTCGCCTTCCAGGGTGTTCGCGAGCACGCCGCCGGAAATCAGCGCCCCTTGCAGATCGCGCCGCAGGATCGCCGCCGCCCGCGCGCGCAGCCTCGATTCGCGGATGCGCGCCGTGGCGTTGTCGCGCATCCGCAGCGCGCCGTTGAAGACGCCATAGACCGCCACCAGGATGATCGCCGCTGCCGCCGAGGCGAGCAGAATCTCCAGCAACGTGAACCCGGCGCTTGGTCGCGTCCTCCTCATGGTTTCGTTCCCCCGGCGTTCGCCTCATCGACCAGGGTGCTGAGCCGCACGCTGTACTCGCGGCCCTGCACGGTGTAGAAAACGTCGGCGTTCAGCTCGGTCATGCGCGTGGCGTTGTCGGCGGTCCATTCCGCGGTGTTCACTTCCCAGCGGTAGCCGGTCCAGTCCGTCCCGAAGTCCCCGCGCGTGGAGGCGGCGCCGGCCCAGGCGTCGTCGATGAGCATCTCGTTGAGCTTGTTTTCGGCGAGTTCGCCGGCGAAGGCGCCGCGTTCCGCGAGCAGGCTCGCGCGGTTGGCGACCGCGAGGGCGCCGATGATCACCGGGATCACCACCCCCAGGAACAACAGGGCCGCGAGGATCTCAACGAACGTGAAGCCCCCATCGCCCGGTCGTCGGCGGAGAAGAAGGGTGTGTCCGGTTCCGAGTGCCATCGGCGTCAATCCTTCACGATCTCGTAGCCGTAATGGTCGGCTGTCTTGACCAGGGCGAGACTGGATTTGAAACGGTCCACCAGACGCACGCGGGTCACGCTCGAGGAATCCATCGTGCCGTCCGGCTCGAACTCGACGGCGTTGACCCCGCGTCCGGCCTGTCCGCCGCCGGTGGCGTCGTTGATCGCCTCGAAGCTCACGTCGGCGTTGAGCGTGTAATCCTTGCGGCGCAACCCGTCGGCGGCGTAACCGGCCTTGGCATCGACGCCGTAATGGCGCGTCTCGGTGTCGATCCAGACGACCAGGGGGACGCCGAGCGAGGCGGCTTCGTCGCGCGCATATTCCGTTAGAGCGAGCAACCGGGTCGCCTCGCCGTCGAGCCCGCGCTGGCGCAGCGAACGCGAGAGACTCGGGGCCGCGAAGGCGAGCAGCGTGGTCAGCAGACCCATGACCAGGATCAGTTCGACCAGCGTGAAGCCATGGGTAAGCGCGCGGCGGAGCGTGATCCGATGTTGTGAGGCGAGCAAGTCCAAACGTAAAAGGTAGTTGGCCATTCGCCATAACAAAGAGTCGCCGCCACCGCTCTCAACCCCGGCAGGGGTGTAAGAGCGATAGCCCATAGCGCAAGCTATGGGTGAATTGCCTACACCCCTCCCAGCCCCGGCAGGGGCGTAAGAAGACTGGCGTGTGTTCGGATGCGTCATGCGGGTTTTCTTACGCCCCTGCCGGGGCTGGATCCACCTGCTGGAGGATTCCCATAGCTTGCGCTATGGGCTATTATCTTACACCCCTGCCGGGGTTGGGAGGGTTTGCGGAGCTTGCGATTTCTTTGATTTCCGCCGCGCGTCATTTCTTCCCGCTGTCCCAGTTGGTGATGTCGTCGTCGGTGCCGGCGCGACCGTCGGGACCCATGCACATCAGGTCATAACCATTGGTGCTGTGCTTGCCGGGATACTCGTAGGTGTACGGGTTGCCCCAGGGATCGAGCGGGATGCCCTTCTTCAAATACGGCCCCTTCCAGTTGGGCGCGCCGGCGGGCTGGTCGAGCAATTCGTTGAGCGCGCCGCCCTTGGGGTAGTAGCCGTTATCGACCTCGAAGGAATCGAGCGCCTGCTCGATGCTGTTGATCTGCGAGGCGGCGGCGGTGACCTTCGCCTGCTGGCTGCGCCCGGCCATCTTGGGGATGACGATCGCCGCCAGCGTGGCCAGAATCACCAGCACCAGCAGCATTTCAACGAGCGTGAAACCACCGCGCGAGCGGCGGCGAAACGCGAACAACTCGGTCGGACGGATCAGAGGATGGTTTTGCATGGGAATCGGTTGGTAGTTGGTTAGGTTGGTAGAAGGATGGACGTTGGGTGGGCCTGATTATTTAATGTAATCCTGAATCGTGAAAATAGGGATGACCATGCCGATGAAAATCACGCCGATGACCCCCGCGATCAGGAAAAGCATCAGCGGTTCGGCCAGCGAAATCGCGGTCTTGAGCTGGCGGTCCAACGTCACTTCCGTGGCCGCCGCCAGCCGCACGAGCTCCTGGTCCAGCCGGCCGCTTTCCTCCGCCACGGAAATCATTTCGAGTGACGAGCCGCCGAAGATCGAGCGCGCGCCCGCGAGACTCAGCGCGAGGGTTTCGCCCTTCTTCACGCGCTCGGTGGAATCGGAGATCAGGTCGATCAACGTCTGGTAACCCAGCGAGCGGCGCGCGACGTTCAGGCCGCTCATCAGCGACACGCCCGCGCCGAGCAGCGTCCCGAGCATCCGGCAGAACCGCGCCATCGCGAGTCTGCGACGCCAGCGGACCCACCACCGGCATCCGCAGGACCACGTTCTCCAGAAGGCGTTTGCTGCTGTCCTGCTTGAGCCAGTTGCGACCGAAATAAATGCCCGCGCCCAGCGCCACGAGCAGGTAAAGCCCGTAGTGCCGCACGGCGTCGCTCGCGCCGACGATCACCTGGGTCAGCAACGGCAGCGCGGCGTCGAACCCCGCGAAAAGCGTCTGGAAGCGCGGGATGAAAAACACGAGCAGGAAAATCACCACGCCGACCGCCAGCAGGAGCAACACCGCCGGGTACATCAACGCGGCGGTGATCTTGGCGCGCAACTCTTTCTCCCGCGCCTGGAAGTCGGCGATTTGACCAGCACGACATCCAAAAACCCGCCCGCCTCGCCCGCCTCCACCATCGCCACGTAGATGCGCGGGAACACGTCCGGCGCGCGCCCCATCGCCACGGCGAGCGGCGCGCCATCGACGACCATGTCGTGCAGTTCACGCCATTTCGCGGCCGCGGCGGGTTGGGAGGTTTCCTTGTAGAGAATGGTTAGCGCGCGGCTGAGTGGCACGCCCGCCGTGAGCAAACTCGACAGCGCTCGCGTGAAATCCTCCAACGCCGCGAACGACACCCGCTTCGACTCCAACCCCCATTTCCCGGCCGCGTTCTTGAACGATGGCAACTGGAAGCCGCCGCGCTGTCGCCCTCCTCCTTCGGACGCACAGCCGACGAGGCCGGACCGCCCCGCCGCCGAGTTCCGCGAGCCGCAGGGGGGTCCAGCCGCGATCCTCCAGAATCTGCATCGCGTCCCCGCGCCCGCCGGCCTCGACCCGCCCCTGGGTTGTGAGTCCGTCGCCTTGGAGCGCCTTGTATTCGAAGGTGGGCATGGCTAGGGAAGGTAGAAGGCAGAAGGTAGAAGGCAGAAGTGGAACCACGTGTTGCGCGGTCAATCTTCTTCCATCCAGCCAACCTGCCTTCGTTGTTAGAACGTTCATTCTGGAAGTGTCTGTCTTTTTCTGCCTTCTGCCTTCATCCTTCATCCAGTTCCGCCTTTTCCAGACCGCGTCATCCTCCTTCGACACGCGCAACACCTCCGTCACACTCGTCACCCCGTCGCGCACCAGGCGCCAGCCGTCCTCGATCAGCGTGCGCATCCCCTCGCGCCGGGCGATTTCCTTCGTCTCCAGACTGGACCCGCCGCGCAGGAGCACCTTGCGGATGCCGCTGCTCATCGTCATCAACTCGAAAAGCGCCCGCCGGCCCGTGTAACCCGTCAGGCGGCACGATTTGCAGCCCGTGGCGCGGAAGATCGTCGCGCCGCGCAACGCCTCGCCCACGTTCTGCCGCAGTTCCTGGGTGCGCACGCTCGTGTCCTCGCACTTGCATTCCGGGCACAACACCCGCACCAACCTCTGCGCGATCACCGCCTCCAGCGACGACGCCACCAGGTACGGCTCCACGCCCATGTCCACCAGCCGCGTCAGCGCGCCGGGGGCGTCGTTGGTGTGCAGCGTCGAAAACACCATGTGACCTGTTAACGAAGCCTGGACGGCGATCTGCGCGGTTTCCTGGTCCCGGATTTCACCGATGAGGACCACGTCCGGGTCGTGCCGCAAAATCGCGCGCAGCCCCCGCGCGAACGTCAGCCCCGCCTTCTCCGAAACCTGGATCTGGTTGATCCCCTTGAGCTGATACTCCACCGGGTCCTCAATGGTGATGATCTTGCGGACGCTGTCGTTGATCTGCGTGAGCGCGCTGTAAAGCGTGGTCGTCTTGCCGCTGCCGGTGGGACCCGTCACCAGCGCGATGCCGTGGGGCATTTCCAGCACGCGCTCGAACAACCGGCGGTCGCGGTCGGCCATGCCCATGCCCTCCAAACCGATCAACCCGGCGTCCTGCCGCAAAAGCCGCATCACGACCGCCTCGCCGTGCAGCATCGGGATGACCGACACCCGGATGTCCACGTCGCTGTTCTTGACGCGAATCTTGATGCGCCCGTCCTGGGGCACGCGCTTTTCGGCGATGTTCAGGTTGCTGAGAATCTTGATGCGCGACACAATCGCGGGTTGGAACCGCTTGATCTGCGCCGGCACGGACACCTCCTGCAGCAACCCGTCGATGCGGTAGCGGATGCGCAGTTCGTGCTCGAACGGTTCGACGTGAATGTCGGAGGTCCGCATCCCCAGGGCGTCCCCGAGGATCTGGTTGACGAAGCGAATGATCGACGCGTCCTCCGCCGCCTTGTCGAGGTCGCCCTCGTCCGCGCGCTCGTCGGCGACCACCTGGAATCCCTCCTCCTGCTCCAGGAGGTTGAGGGTGTCCGCGCCGACGCCGAGGTGCTTCTTGATTTCCCGCTGTACCGCCGCGCTCGGGGCGAGTACGGGGTGGAGTTTGAGCTCGGTGAAAGTCTTCAGACTATCCAACCCCGGCGCGGCGAACAGGCGGCTGACGGCGACCTCGACGTGGCCGTTTTCCTCGCGCAGCGGCAGCATCTCCTCCCGCAGGAGGATGCGCGCCGGGAAACGCGAAAGGATCGAGCGGTCGGGGTCGCTGTTTTCCAGCGCGGTGTATTCCAGGCCGTACTCGCCCGCGAGCCACTGGAGGATTTCCTCCTCGGTGTCGGGCACGATCGGCTGGTCCTCCAGCGCGTCCGCGTCGAGCGCGGAAAGCTGGCGGTCCGCGACCATGCGCGCGACTAACGCCGAGCGCGCGGGAGCGAGGGGGACTTCGGTCATGGGGGGAGGTCGGAGGGTTTAACCGCAGATTGGATCTGCGGTTAAACTTCTGGTCGGGGGTTATGTGGAGACTATTCCAGAATACCGGCGAGCACGAAGACGGCTTCCTGGCGCAGGTTGAGTACTTTTTTGAGGTTGTCGCGGGCGGCGGTCAACTCGTCCGCGGCGCGTTTGTGCGCGTCACGCACGGCCTGGAGCTTGGCTTTGATGTCCGTCGTGCTGGTGCCGTCGCTCTCCAAAGCGGCGCGGAGCGCCTGCGCCTCGGGCGAGGTGGCGGGGCCGCGCCGGGGATCGCCACCGGGTGGACGACCATTCGGGGGAGGTCCGCCGCCACCGTTGTTGGGGGGATTGCCCGGGCCGCCCGCGTCGGGACGACGTCCACCGGGACCACCTGGACCTCCCGGGCCCCCACCGCCGGGTCCGCCGCCACCGAAGCGGCCCACCATGGCTTCGCGTTGTTTGTCCTGCACCTTTTCCAACAGGGGCTGGATCACGCTCCACTCGTCGTCGGTCGCCTTGAGGGAAGTCTTGAGGCGCTCGTTCATGCGCTGGCGAAACTGCTCCCGGCGATCGCCGCCGCCACCGCCGCGCTGATCATTCGGACCGCCGGGGCCACCGGGTCCGCCGCCCGGGCCACCGCCGGCGGGCGCCTCAACGGGTGGCGGGGGTGGCGGCGCGTCGTCCTGGGCGGAGGCGCAAGGAGAGTGGAGGAAAATCGCGGCGGCGAGAACTGCGGCGGGGGTGGTGAAGGGTCGAGTGTTCATTGGGTGGCGTTATCTTGAAGACGGATGATTACGATGCTGTCGCGATTCGCGGGTCAGTCCGCGCGCCGTTGAACCAGACATTAGTCGTCGCTTGTTAAGCCCCGATGTCGATGGGCGCGGAAAATTGTTAAGAATCCGTTAAATCCACGGTAAACTCCCGTCCATCGACATGAATGTGCTGGTCATCGACGACGACCGCGAGTTGTGCGCGCTGCTCAAGGACTACCTGGAGCCGTTGGGTTATGCCGTGGTCGCGGAGCACGACGGTCCGGCGGGCGTTGAGCGAGCCTTGGCCGGGGATTTTCACGCGGTGATCCTGGATGTCATGCTGCCGGGGATGGATGGGTTCGAGGCGTTGCGGCGCCTCCGCGTCGGTTCGGCGGTCCCGGTGTTGATGCTAACCGCGCGCGGCGAGGAGACCGACCGCATCGTGGGATTGGAGATGGGCGCGGACGACTACCTGCCCAAAACGTTCTCCCCGCGCGAGTTGCTGGCGCGGCTGCGCGCGGTGACGCGGCGCGCCCAACCCGCCCCGCAGCCCCCTCCCGCGTCAACCGAGGGAACGGAGATCATCGTGGGGGCGTTGCGGATCGATCCCGGCCTGCGGCTCGCGGTGTTGGACGACAAACCCCTCAAGCTGACCGCCCTGGAGTTCAACCTGTTGGAAAGCCTCGCCCGCGCGCGGGGCCGGGTGCGGACACGCGAACACCTGCTCGAAACCCTCGGCGAACGGATGTACGACGGCTTGGACCGCTCCATCGACGTCCATATCGTATCGTTGCGCCGCAAGCTGGGTGACGACCCCAAAAACCCGCGCTTCATCCGCACGGTGCGAGCCGTCGGCTACCAACTCATCATGCCCGGAGCAGAATTTTGACAGGATGAACAGGATTTTGAGGATGGGGAGAAGAGCAATGTCTTTCCCCATCCTCTCCTGTTAATCCTGTCAAAAATTACTCGTCCTGCTGCCACCGGGGCGCGTCCTCGGCTGGGATGCCCATGTGGTCCAAGATGCGGAAAACCACCGTGTCCGCCACGTCCCCCACCGTCTTTGGACGATGGTAAAACGCCGGGATTGCCGGCAGCACCAGCGCGCCGGCTTCCATCACCGTCACCACATTGCGCGCGTGGATCAGGCTCCACGGGGTCTCGCGCGGCACCAGGATCAATTTGCGGCGCTCCTTCAAGAACACGTCGGCCGCGCGCAGGATGTTCGTCTCGCTGGTCCCGGCGGCGATTCGCCCCAGCGTGCCCATCGAACACGGCACGATCACCATGGCGTCGAACCGCGCCGAACCACTGGTAAACGGCACGTGCATGGATTTCACGTCGTGCTCCCGCACCCCAGCCGGCACCAGCAGCGGACCGCCCAGTTCCTCGCCCGCGACCTGGCGCGCGTAGCCGCTCATCACCAGATGCACCTCGTGCGCCGCCGGGTCGATCCGTTGCAACAGCCTTTGCAAATAGATCGAGCCGCTCGCCCCCGTCGCGGCCAGGACAAATTTCATCGGCTTACAAATACCCGCCCGCAGTGCAGGCGGCGGGTCATCTCGGTCTGGCGCAACAACAAATCCTGGTAAAGCTGGCGCGGCCCGCCCTTGGGCTCCGCGCGCGTCGCCGCCGCCGGACGCACCGCCCGGTCCGTCAGTTCGCGCAGGGGCAGCATTTTGCCCTGCACGGCATGGTCCGTCCACGCCGCCTGGATCGCCGCGCCCAGCGCCGCGCCCTCGGTGGTTTCCAGCCCGAACACCGGCAGGTTGAAAACGTCCGCGCAAATCTGCCGCCAGACGGCGCTCTGGCTGCCGCCGCCCGTCAGCCGGATTTCCGTGGGCTTGACCCCGAGCGCGCGGAACCGGCTCAGCCCGTAGGCCAGGCCGAGCGTCACGCCTTCCATCACGGCGCGGGCCAGGTGCGCGGGCGTCATGTTGCGCGTGGTGAGGCCGTGCATCACGCCCGCTGCCGCGCGGCAGGTTGGGCGTGCGCTCGCCGTTGAGGTACGGCAGGAACAGCAAGTCCGCCCGCGCCGGGCGGCACGCGTGCCGACGGCGGCTTCCATCTTCGCGTGGTCCCAGCCGAACAGCGCCCGCGCCTGCTCGGTGGCGACGGTCACGTTCATCGTGCAGGCCAGCGGCAGCCAGCCGTCCGTGCTGTCGCAAAAGGCGGCGATTTCGCCCTCCTCGTCCACCACCGGCTCGGGGCTGTAGGCGTAGAGCGTGCCGCTGGTGCCGAGGCTGGCCGTCAGCGCGCCGCCGGGGGCGATGTTGCCCGTGCCGATGGCTCCCATCATGTTGTCGCCGCCGCCCGCGCTCACGAGCACGCGCGCCGCCAGGCCCCACTCGGCCCGCAGCGCCTCGCGCAGCAAGCCCGCCGGGCTTGCGCGAGCTTTCGACCGCCGGCAGCCGGTCGGCCAGGGATTTGTCGATGAAATCCAGGATCGGCTCGCACCACTGGCGCGTGCGCACGTCGAACATCGCCGTGCCGGAGGCGTCGCCGTATTCCATGCGCTTCTCGCCGGTGAGCCAGAAGTTGAGGTAATCGTGCGGCAGGAGGATGGTCTTGGTCTGGCGGAAGTTGCTCGGCTCGTTTTGCTTGAGCCAGAGGATTTTCGGCGCGGTGTAGCCGGGCAGCATCGCGTTGCCGGTCAGGGCGATGATCTCGTCCGCCCCGCCGAATTCGTTGGTGAACTGCTCGCACTGCGCGGTGGTGGAGGTGTCGCACCACAGTTTGGCCGGGCGGACGGGTTCGTTCTCGTCGTTGAGGGCGACCAGGCCGTGCTGCTGGCCGCTCACGCCGATGGCGCGCACCGCCTTGCGCCGGTCGCCGAGCTGCTCCAGGCACAGCGCGCACCGCGGTCTCGCAGGCTTCCACCCAGGTCTCGGGCGGTTGCTCCAGGTGGCCGGGCGGCAGGCCGGGGATCAGGCCGTAGGAGCTTTGCGCGCTGGCGACCACCTGGCCGGTGGCGAGTTCCAGGGCGATGCACTTGGTGCTCTGCGTCCCGCTGTCGATGCCGAGGTAGAACATTTTTCGATTTTCGGTTTGGCCGTTTTCCGCCGTAGATTGCCTCCCCAGACTGGCTGAAAGCCGTTGGACGGCAATCCAAAACTATTTTCCTTCTATGATCAAGAAACTGCTTCACACCCGTTACCGCGTGGCCGACCTGGAGAAAACGGTCGTCCTTTTACAAGGATGTGCTTGGCTTGCAGGAGGTTCGCCGCCACACCTCCGGACGCGGTTCCAAGCTCGTGTTTCTTAAAAGCGCCGGGCAGCGAGGAGGAGATCGAACTCTGCGAGTTCGACGAGAGCGGCCCCGTGCAGGTCGGCCGGACCTGACGCACCTGGCCTTCGAGGTGGATGACATGGAGGCATTCGGCAAACACGCCGCCGCCAAGGGCTATCCTTTCAGCGACGGACCGCACAAGAACAGCAGCGGCAGCTCGATCGCCTTCATCGACGCGCCCGAGGGCTACGAAATCGAGTTGATCCAGCCGGGCAAACGGTAGGTCCGGTAACGCCGCGGCTCCCGCCGCGGCGTTATGACGCGGCTGCCCTTGAAAGAGCAACCCCCACCTCGTGTTCCATGGATTTTGACTGGCTGGAAGTGGCGTTCGATCTGCGGCAGGTGCCGCCGCACGAGATCGAGGAAACCTTCGAGGACCCTTTCAGCATCCGCCTGCTGCCGGATTTGCCGGGGTCCGACAGCGAGGCGCGGTATTTCAACCTGGGCCGCACGACCTCGAACCGGGCGTTTTCAGCGTGTTCTGGACGGACGGCAAGCGGTACCGGGTGATCCTGGCGCGCGACATGACGGCGGAGGAGCAGAGTTTTTACGAGCGGAAGAATTCCGAGTTCAACGCGTGAGGGGGAAGAGGGATGGGCGGATGGGATGTGGGTTGTGAAGAAGGATGTGGCGGAGGGGAGGTGGGAGACAATGCGCAATATGGTGGTTCCCAACGCCTGCCGGGGCTGGGAACAATCCCAAAGAGGATTCCCATCCCAACCCACATCCCTCCTCACCACTCACCGCCCACCCGCCGTCGCCGCCCGCTCCGCCACCTTTACGCTGGCCCCGCCCACCGTCGAATCACCCGCGCGCCCTGGCACCACCGTGTCACTCCCCGCGAACGGCTTCATCACGTCGCGCACCTTGCGTGTCAACGCCTGCGGGGTAAACGGCTTCTCCAAAAACTCCAGCTCCCCCGGCGCGATCCCCTGCTCGTTCATGTCGTTCTCGGAATAGCCCGACACGTACAAGACCTTGATCCCCGGTCTGAGCACCACCAATTTCCGCGCCAACTCCAGACCTCCGATCTGCGGCATCACCACGTCGGTGATTACCAGCCGGATCTCCCCCCCGTGCTTGCGGCTGATCTCCAGTGCTTCCACCCCGTTGGACGCGCACAACACGTTGTACCCCTGCTCGCTCAAAACGTGGCAGACCAAGTCCCGCACGATTTCCTCGTCCTCCACCACCAAGACCGTCTCCGCCGCCGCCGCTTGGTGTTCGATCGGTGCCACCGTCTGGACCCGCACCTCCTCGATCTGCCCCTGTTCTTCGGGCAGGTAAACCCGGAAGCAGCAGCCCGCGCCGGGCGCGCTCTCGACCGAGATCGCCCCGCCGCTTTGCTTGGTGATCCCGTAAACCGTCGCCAGCCCCAAGCCTGTTCCCTTGCCCAGGCCTTTGGTCGTGAAAAACGGCTCGAAAATTCGTGATTTCACCTCCTCGCTCATCCCGTGGCCCGTGTCGCTGACCTCCAGCACGACGTAGCTCCCCGCCGTCAAATCGGGTGCCTGGCGCGCCGCCGCCTGCGCGTCCAGCACGACGTTCGCCGTGCGGATGGTCAGCCGTCCGCCGCGTGGCAGCATGGCGTCGCGGGCGTTGACACCCAGGTTGAGCACCACCTGCTCAATCTGGTTGGGGTCCGCCTTCACGCGACCATTGGCCGCCTTGGGCCGCGTCTTCAACTCAATGCTTTCGCCGATAACCCGGCGCAGGATCTTCTCAAAATCGACCACCAGCGTGTTGAGGTCGATCACCCGCGGCTGGAGCACCTGCTTGCGGCTGAAAGCCAGCAACTGGTGCGTCACCGCCGCCGCCTGCCGCCCGGCTTTTTGGATCATCGCGACGTTCTGCCGGCTGGTGGGGTCCAACTCCTTGCGGCTGCCCAGCAGTTCCGCGTAACCCAGGATGGCGGTCAGGAGATTGTTGAAATCGTGCGCCACGCCGCCCGCCAACCGTCCAACGGCCTCCATCTTCTGCGCTTGCCGCAACTGTTCGCCACTGACCCGCAACGCCTCCTGCGCGTTTTTGCGCTCGTGGACCTCCGCCAGCAGACTCGCCCGCTGCTCGAAGAACTCGCGGATCAGCTTCGCCAAAACGCCGAACTCCGTGTGGCTGTCGCGGAGCCTCTCCAGCGGCGCCGGGTTTTCCGTGCGCAACGTGTCCGAAATCAACGCCAGCGGCTCCTTGACCCACCGCATCAACGACACGTAAAGCAGCAGGATCAGCACCAGGGAAAACAGCACTAGCCACAGCAACAGGTGCCGGCTGAACAGGTTGAGTTCCTTGATGATCGCGGACTCGTTCCGGATGACCAGCCGCGCGACCGGCTTGCCGTCCCAACCCAGAAGAGGGTGGGAAAAGGTGAAGACGCCATCCTGGGCGTTGACCTCGGTTTCATCGGCCACGCTGGTCCCGTCGGCCACGTCCAGGCGCACTTCGTTCTTGGAATCCGCGTTGTTGGAATCCCGCGCCAGTTCGCCGATGACCTTGTCGCTCCAGAGGCGTCCGGCCAGGAAGTATCCCTGCGGCGGCGTCTGCCGGTAGCTGTCCGTCGAAGGGTGTACCGTGGCCGCGCGGATTTCCATGATCCCCTTGGGGGTGGAAATAAAGAAGGGCAGGGTCCGTTTTTGGTCCAGGGCGTCGAACATTCCGGCGGGGAACGCGACGTCGTGCAAATCCCCGTAGGCGTAGGGACGGCTCGCGTTGAACACCGGACTGTGGTCGAGCCGAAAAATCCAGATCACGTGCGCGCCCGAGACTTCCCAGGAGATGTCGAACACGGTGTTGTCGTTGATGTTGCGGTTCAGCCAGTCCTGGCCGGCGCGGGTGTCGCCGGTGTTGATGGCGCGCACCATGTCATCCCAATAGGTGGAATTTTTGGCGAGCATGTCCAGCGGCTCGCTGAAACGTTCGAGCGCCTCGTCGAGGAAACGTCGGCGGTCGATGGCCCGTTCCCGCGCGATGCGTTGGAATTGGACGTACTCGCGGTACTTGATGAAGATGAGTCCGGCGACAAAAATGCCGCCGATTCCCAGCAGCAAAAGCAGGATTTTGGTCTGGACTTTCATCGTTTCGCGACGCGCGCCGGCCCGGGAGAACAGCATGCCTCAGCGCACCCGGCGCTCCCGCATGGCGATGATGCGCAAGTTCCCCGGTCCGTTGCCCGCGAGGGTGAAAAGGTCGTCGGCCTCGCCCCGCACAATGAAGCAACCATTTTGGTTGGTGAAGCGGTAGCGAAAATGCGCCAGCGTGTGGTCGAGGTTATTGGCGTCCGCCACGACGCTGACGGGTCCGACGAGGGTAAACGAACGGGTTGGCCAACGTTTCTCGTAACGCCCGATATCCGCCGCGATTTGCGAGTGGTTGATGCTGCCCTCGTTGAAATAGTTGACACGCTCGGCGTAGAATCCCATTTCCGCCCCGGGCATGTTGGTTTGGCCGGCCCGGAGGTAGCGCGCGATGAAATCACGCACTTCCGCCGCCGTCGGGTGCTGGTTGGACGTGGAGGAAGGGGGCGGGGGGACGTTGAAGCGCGCGGGCGGGGAAATGGCGTCGGTGACCCCCGGGGTGATCGCGAGGACCATGGCGGAGTCCGGCGGCGCGCCGCGCCCCTGGTCGCTGCGCAGGATGGTCCCGTTGGGCCAGGAAGTAGCCGGGGCGTCCTGCGAGGAGGAAGGCGTGGCGGCGGGGGCGGGGTTCTGGTTGGAAATCGCGATCGCCGCCGCCGCCGCCGGGGGCGAAAAGCTCATGGGTTGCGGCTGGAGCAAGCTCAACGAGCGCAGGGTTTGATCGTCCGCCTCACCGGAGGGATCGAACCCTTTGCGTTCCTGGTAACGGCGCAGGGCGGCGATGAGCTGGGGACTGCGGGTGCCGTCCACGTCGCCGAAGTACATGTTGCGTTTGCGGAGTTCTTCCTGGACGCATCGGGTTTGCTCGTCGGCGCGCAAGGGGAGGGTGACCGCGCACAAAAGCAGAGCCAGTGGCAACAGGACGACCCGGAACCGAGAGTAAAGTTGGTGCCCCTGCCGCTTCATGCCACTGCGAGTTTGTTGTTATAGAGTCCGTTGGACGTTATGACGTAAACACCCCGTTTTGCGAGAGGGTGCGGGCGGATTTGCCGGGCGTTTTCTCAGAATTGATCGAAACCGTCGGGATGAGCAACTAAAAAGCGCGGCGGAGGGTTGTGGGTTGTGGAAAGACACAGAGCGCCAATTCCTTCCACCACACCACTCTTCACGTCCCCCACAACCCTTCACCCCGCATCCCCGTTTGCCACCGGACTCGCCATGGGCTTCAATAAGGCAATGACGCCCCGTGCCTTTCCCTGGCTTGCCCGTGCCACCCTCCTGCTTGCCCTCGCGGGTCTGCCGCTCGCCGGCCTCCGCGCCGAAAACATCGAGTTCACCGAGTACGACCTCCCCAACGGCCTGCACGTCATCCTCCACCCGGAACACTCCGCGCCCGTGATCGCCAGCTACGTGCTTTACCACGTCGGCAGCAAAAACGAACGGCCCGACCGCACCGGCTTCGCCCATTTCTTTGAACACCTCATGTTCGAGGGATCCGAAAATATTCCGCGGGGACGCATCGACAAACTTGTCACCGGCGCGGGCGGCAACCTCAACGCCTCCACCTCCTTCGATCAAACCAATTACCACATCAACCTCCCCGCCAACCAGTTGCCGCTCGCCATCTGGATCGAGAGCGAGCGCATGCTCCACGGCAAGGTCGAGCAAATCGGCGTGGACACCCAGCGGCAGGTCGTGAAGGAGGAGCGCCGCCGCTCGTACGACAACCAACCCTACGGCAGCCTGTTCGAGGAACTCGCCAAGCTGGTCTTCGCCGGGACGCCGTATTCCTGGGTGCCCATCGGCAGCGTCCAGTACATTGACCAGGCCACGCTGGAAGAGTTCCGCCAATTCTACAAAACCTACTACGTGCCCAACAACGCCACCCTGGTGCTGGCCGGCGACTTTGACCCCGACGCAGCGAAGAAAATGGTGGAGGCGTACTTCGGACCCATCCCGCGCGGCGAAGGTGAAACACCCCGTCCCAAGATAACAATCCCCCCGCAAGCCGAGCCCAAGACCGTGGACGTCCGCCGCGACAACACCCCGCTGCCCGCGTCGCTGCACGCCTGGCTCGCCCCCCGGCAGACCGACCCGGATTCCTACCCCGTCGAGATGCTCACCAACATTCTCGCGCAGGGCCGCAGCTCGCGGCTTTACCGTCGGCTGGTCGATCAGGAACAGGCTGCCGTGCAGGCGGAAGCCTTCCCGTTCTTGCAAGAGGGCGCCGGGATGGTTGGGGTGTTCGCCATCGGCAACCGGGGTGTCACCCTGGAGAAGCTCGACCAACTCATGGACGAAGAAGTGGCCAGGGTCCAGCGGGACGGCGTCACTGAGGAGGAACTTCAGAAAGCCCGCAACAGCAAGGAATCCGAGACCGCCTCCTCCTACGGAACCATGCTCGCCCGCGCGACCGCCCTGGCCAGTTACCACGTGTTCTACGGCGATGCCAACCTCATCAACACCGAACTCCAGCGGTACCTCAAAGTCACCCGCGAAGACCTCAAGCGCGTGGCGAACCAGTATCTGACCGCGAAGGGCAAAAACACGCTCCATTACCCCGTGCCCGGTCCCGCCGTGGACGACGGGGAAAAGCCCGCGCGCCCCGGCGATCCGGCGGGAGCCACTTCAAAATAATGCCGTCCGCACGCCACCCGCTTAAACCCTTCCTTTCTATGCGCCCCTCTTTCCGCCGCGGATTTCAACTGCTGCTGTTGCCACTGCTCGCGTTCACCCCCGCCGCCCTCCGCGCCGACGTGGACCGCACCCAGCCGCCCGCTCCCGGCCCGGAGCCGAAGGCCAGCTTTCCCGATTTTCAGGAGGCCACGTTGTCCAACGGCTTGAAGGTGTTCGTCGTCGAGAACCACCGCGAGCCGACGATCACGTTCCGGCTGCTGTTTAAATCCGGCGACACGTCCGACGGCGACAAACCCGGTTTGTCGGACGCCGTGGCGGCCCTGCTCAACAAAGGCACGGCGCGGCGCACCGCGTTGCAATTCGCCCAGGAGACGGATTTCATCGGCGCGAGCGTCGAGGCGGGTTCGGGACCGGACTCGCTCGCGGTGTCCGCCAGCGGGTTGACCAAGGATTTGCCCAAGCTGCTAGACCTTTTCACCGACGCGACTTTGCACCCGGCGTTCCCCGCCGATGAACTGGCCAAGCACCTGCGGAAAACGATCAGCAGTCTGGCGCAGCAGAAGCAAACGCCCTCCAGCCTCGCGTCGCGCCTGCGGGGGAAACTCATCTACGGCGCGACCAACCCCTACGGCGCGTATCCCACCGAGCAAAGCCTGGGTGGCATCGGGCGCGAGGACGTGGCGCGATCCCACACGGCGCGCTTCACGCCGGACAACGCGACTTTGGCGGTCGTCGGCGACGTGCGCGCGGCGGACATTCTGCCGCTGTTGGAAAAAGCTTTCGTTGATTGGAAACCCGCCACCGCTTTGGTGGATAAGGCCGGCAAACCGGCGGAGCTCCCCGCGATGGCCGAGCCGCCCAAGGGATTGCGCATTCACCTCGTGGACCGGACTGGCAGTGTGCAATCCAACGTGCTGGTCAGTTGCCGCGGAGTGGCGCGCAACAATCCCGACGCGCCGGAA
Source organism: uncultured bacterium (assembly GCA_963795895.1). Lineage (GTDB taxonomy): Bacteria > Verrucomicrobiota > Verrucomicrobiia > Chthoniobacterales > SZAS-18 > CAWCJJ01. The sequence continues at coordinate 348,355 of CAWCJJ010000012.1, read as the reverse complement.
ATCGGTGTGATGAACTCGATCCTGGGCGGCGGGTTCTCCGGGCGGTTATTCCAAAATTTGCGCGAGGCGCACGGGTACACTTATGGGTCGAGTTCCGGGTTCGTGATGAACCGGGCGGGCGGGTTGTTTTCCGCGAGCGCCGAGATACGCAACGCGGTCACGGTCCCGGCGATTCAGGAGATCCTCAACGAAATCCGGCGCATCCGTTCCGAGGACGTGCCCGCGCCCGAACTGGCGATGCAGCGGCAATACTTGGCGGGCAATTACCTGCTGAGTCTGGAAAGTCCCGCCACGACCGCCGAGCGGGTGCAGGCGATTGATCTGTACGGCTTGCCAGCAGACTACTTCAAGAACTACGCGCGCCGGGTGGCCGGTGTGAGCGCGGAACGGGTCAAGGAACTGGCGCGCAAATACATTGACGTGGACGATGCGACAATCGTGGTCGTAGGCGAGGCGAAGGACGTCAAGGACGCGCTCGCCAAGCTCGGCCCAGTGACCGTGTACGACACGGATCTGAAGGTGAAGGGAGATTAGGACGGTGGTTGGAAATAGCGCGCTTACCTTTGTCGGTCAGAGTAACCGCGGACGTGCCTTCGCCGAGTAAAACCGCGTTGTGGCTTGAACCTTTGATTGGGAAACACTCCATTGCGCGGTGTTCAAACGTTTTACCTCGCTCCTGCCCGCCATCCCCGTCAACGTCCGCCCGGTTGTCCTGACCACGACGTACGGACTGTGTGGTGGTCTGGCGGCGGTGGTGTTCGAGGTGGGGATCAGCCTGTTTTACAACGCGACTTTCCCGCGTTTCGCCAAGTTTTCGACCGGAGGATTTCTCACGGCGAGCTTCGGCGTGTTGGTTGCCACGTCGTTGCTCGCTGGATTTCTGCTTAGCCGCTTCTGTCCCGAAGCGGCGGGCTCGGGTATCCCGCAGCTCAAACTCGCCTTCTGGAAAGACTTTGGCTACGTGCCGGCAAAGGTTGTCTGGGTGAAGTTCATCGCCGGCATCCTGACGGTCGGCGGCGGTGCCAGCCTCGGTCGCGAGGGGCCGACCGTGCAACTCGCGGCCGGCCTGTCATCCCAATTGGCCGGACGCCTTGGCGTAGCCAGGAACGGGCGTCGGCTCGCGGCGGCGGCGGGTGCGGCGGCGGGTTTGGCCGCCGCGTTCAACGCTCCGCTGGCGTCAATCGCTTTCGTATTGGAGGAAGTCGTCGAAGACCTCAACAGCCGTCTGCTCGGCGGCATCCTTTACGCGGCGGTCCTGGGGGCGTTGGTCGTGCAGGCACTCCTGAGTAGCCGCCCGGCCTTCGACCTGCCGCCGATCGACGTGCCGACCTGGCGCGGTTACCTCCTGGCGCCGATCGGCGCTGCGCTGGCGGCGCTGGTCGGCGTGCTGTTCCAGCGGATGTCCCTGGGCATCCGCGCGGGATTTCGCCGCCGTCCCGTCCCGGGTGCCGTACCCGACTGGCTGCGGCCTGCCCTCGGCGGGGTGGCGACCTGGGTTATCGGTGCCGCGGTGTTCCTGTCCACGGGGCACCTGGGCATCTTTTCATTGGGGTACGACGATCTCAACGCCGGCCTCAACAACCATCTGACCTGGGAACTTGCCGCCCTCCTGCTCGGCGGCAAGCTGCTGGCGACGAGTGTTGGCTACGGCACCGGCGGGTGCGGTGGCATCTTCGCGCCGAACCTGTTCCTGGGGGCCATGTGCGGGGCGGTGCTTTCGGGATTTTTCCATGCGGCGCACCTGCCGCTAAGCAACAGCGACCATGTGCTGCTGGCCGTGGTGGCGATGAGCGCCTGCCTGGGCGCGGTCGTGCGCGCTCCGGTAACCTCCATCCTGATTGTCTTTGAGATGACGCACGAGTTCACGCTCGTGCCCGCCCTCCTGGTTGGCGCGCTCATCAGCCAGACGATCAGTCGCAAACTTCTGCGCCACAGCTTTTACGAACAGGTGCTGCTGGACGACGGGCACACGATGCGCGCCTTCGTGCCCCCGCGCGACCTGCGGGGCTGGCGCGGCTATCCGGTGTCGGCCATCGCCAATTTCCAGCCCGTCGTGCTTCGGACCGCGGATCTCGCCTCGCCGGACGTCCTGCGCGCCCGATTGGCCGAGCACCCGGCGTTCAAGCGTTTTCCGGTGGCGGTGGACCCGGAGGGAGGCCGTCCCGCACCCGGGGTGCTGCTGCGCGCGTCGGCGGTGGCCGCGCTGGACGCCGGGTACGCGCCGCCGGTCCAGGAGGCGCCGACCTGTCTGAGGGAAGCGCCAATCAGCGAGGCGCAGGCGCGGCTCATCGAATCCGGCGCCGGCGTCGTGCTCCTCCTCGATCAAGCTGAGGGCGGCGTGATCGTCGGGCTGCTGACTTTGCACGACCTTTTGCGGGCGCAGGACGCCTTGGCGCGGCAAGCGGACACGCCCTGAGCACCACCCGGCCCGACCGGCCGGAAAGCCCTTGCCGCCCGGAGCGCGGGACGGTGAGAATCAGGTTTCGGGTTTGACCGCAAACGAGCGCCCCGCATGTTCGCGCCAATCAACGTGGTCCGCGCGGCCGCCACCAAATTCCCAAATTTCATCTCGGCACGATGCCCACAAAATCCCGAACGATCCCCAACTCATTGATGTAAAACGGTGACTCCAAGCCCGACCTTCGCACCCACAGCGCCGTCGAGGAACCACCGTCAAGGTTCAGCGCGCATTGAATCTTCATGCCGCCGGGCATCAGCGCCGGAGTCGCCAAAATCACGCCCAACTCCTCCAAGGTCACCGACGAGCAGGAAACCAAGCCCCATTCGTTGGCGCCATCCGTGATCACCGCCGTGCGGCGGGCGTTGCGCGCGTTGTTCAGACCCGGGACGATCTTTCCGTCCTCCACCAAGAAGGGTCCAGCCTGGATGGCTTGGCGGACGTTCTTCCCCGGCAGCGGCTCCGTGGCTCGGCGGATCGCGATGTAGGTGGGCGTGACCACCAGCGCGCCGCTGAGCAGGCGCATGGATTTCTGCGGTGGTCGAACCAGGTTCCCATCGCTTAGCAGCAACCCCACCGGCTCGAAGTCGGGCGCGAAGAAACCGCCGTTGGTACCCGCGGCGCAATGGTTTTTCTGCATGACTTCGGCGAGGCTTTCGCGTCCGAGGGAGGTTTGGTCCAGCACGCGGAAGGTGTGCTTGCGCGAGTCGAACCGCACAAAATGGAGGGTTTCCTTCCTGGGACCCAGCAGCGTCTGGGGGCCATCCGCCGCCTGCAAAACCTGGCAGGTGTGCGTGACTCCCTCGACCGGCGGCGCGAGGGTTTCGCTGCTCACGAGTTTCCACGCGGTCTGAGCGCGGACGGAGTGTGTCGTGACAAGAAGCCACCCGGCGGTGGCGGCCAACGTGAGGGCCGGGGACGCCCATTTCCGCAAGCCCCGTGAAAAAACTTGCTTTCCAAAACGGGCGCAATTAAGTGTGGTGTTCATCGCAGTACAAGCGCGGTTAGCTCAGTGGTAGAGCACTACCTTGACACGGTAGGGGTCGTGGGTTCGAAACCCGCATCGCGCATTTTATGAATTGGCGCACTTTTCGTTTGACTAAGCGGCGGTCGAGGCAAACAAATTTGCCGTCGGGATTTCGCTACCGGGGCGGCGGGCTTTAAAGACGAAAGCTCGTTTTATGTCCAGTCCCACCAAGCTGGAAAGCACGGGCTTTTCCTCCATGGGCTTCTTCCCCCAACTCTCCGGCATTTCTGAAATGCTGGGATCGCTGGATGGAATCACTACAACCCCGGAGGTGGCGGTCAACTCGCTTGGCTCCAATCGTGCAACCAGAAGGTCCGCGACGAACTCCACGGCGGACGCGTGCTCTTCATCAGACCACGCCGCGGAAACAAGAATCGCCCAGCGATTGATGTCTTGTTCCTCGCCCAAGGCGAAAAGATAAACGGTGCCCCGGGATTCTAACTCGGGAAGGAGAGACGCGACTTTTCTGACGAGTGATTTCATAATCGTTGAAGCAAATCCCGGGTTGCCTGAAGGAATCTGCCCGCTTGGGCGGACGATGTAAGGCCGACCACATTGTAACGAGCCTCAGGCTTCCATTCTCGCACGATCGACCAATCGGAGTAACAGTTTTGCTTGATGTAAGTTTCGCGTCCGGACAGCAGCAGTAAAGTGTTTAAATTGTGAACCTTGAAGCTGGCCAGACTGCTGAACTCCCCCGGCGAACCGGGATACCCCGGCCAATTCAAAGTATCGCAGATGCGCGCTTTGAGGGAGGTTTCCAACGAGTAGCCGCAGATGTAGGCGGTGCCATCGTATCGCCCGTTGGCGAACAACACCCGGGCATCTTGCAACCGGGCCTCCGAGATGGCGCGCAATTCTATGGGATCAATCATGATTGAAGTAGGAGGACGAAGACCCGTTGAAATTTGTGCGGAATTTCGCGGGTGTCAGGACAACGCAGACGCTTTTCGCCACGCGACCCCACGCTGGTATTTGCCCCAAACCCAGAGCGCCAGCAACGCCAGGAACGCGCCGCTGGTGTCAATCAGCGTGTCGCGCACCGACGCCCCCCGCGAGGGCACGAACGACTGGTGAAACTCGTCGGTGGCGGCGTACGCCGCCGACAGGACCAGCGCCAGCCCGGACAGCCGCCAGCTTTCAGCGGGTCCCGCGCCGCGAACCACCGCGCCAGCCGTTTCCATCCACGGTTTCAACGCCCAATGGAACAAGAGCGCGAGCAGGCCGTACTCGAACATGTGCCCGCCCTTGCGGATGAGATGGTGCATTTCGTCGATGGTATCCTGCGAGGCCGTCGCGAAGAGCCAGTGCAGCAGCGGTTCGACGTAGCGCGAAGTGTTCCCGGCCGACAGCAGATCGGTCGAGCCGCAAAAGATCAGGGCCATCCAGCCGAAGGCGGGCAGCCAGCGGACGGGGCGGGAGGAGATCAGAAAGGTAGAAGGCAGAAGGATGAAGGTAGAAGGCTGAAATGCGAGGGGTGGGTGGCAAGCATTAGAAAGACGAACGCAATTGGTTGATCAAGTCAGATCTGGTTTTCCGCCCTGCCTTCTACCCTTCTACTTTAACAGTGGATCGTTCTGAGGAGTCGCGGACACGTGGCCCGCGTGGACCAGCCCCGCCTCGGGTCCGGACGACGATGGTGGAAAGTCGCCGCCACCCACGGGTCCGGCGAGTGTCGGCGGACTTGAGGGCACCACCGGACGGCCACCGCCGCCGCCCTCGTCGTCCAAACTATCATCGTCGCCTTCCTGGATGTGCGGGTCGCAGTAGTGGTCAATCGCCAGAAAATAGGCCTTCGCGTGCCGGGCGAAGAGCACGCTGAAAACAAGCACCGGTGCGATGGTCGCCGCCAGGATCTGCGGGGTCGTGAGATGTCCGAAAATCTCGCACGCCAGGTACACGAACAATCCCAGCAGGGCCGAGAACCCGTAGTCCAATGCCCAGATGGACATCAGGAAATAACCCGGCTCACGGTCGTAGGCGTAGCCACAGTGCGGGCAGCCATCGAGCGGCGTGAACCAATCGCGCAGTCCCCGCACTTTGTACCAAGGGATGAAAATCGGCTTGGTGCCGCACAACGGGCACTTCAAGAAAGTGGCGCGCCCGAGGAACGCGAGCGCCCGGCGCCACCACGAGGGATTTTGCGCCTGGACCTGCCGGATATAGCGATAGTCTTCCACTCGCCCAACAACGCACACCCAAGGACGGAAAGAAAGGCGGAACGCGGAAAGCGGAACGCGGAAAAGCCGAGAATAAAAACCCGGTGGAACGGCGATGGCGCGAAGTGGCCGGAGTAGATTGTCCTCGTCATTAGTCCATCTGATCTTCCACGTTCCGCCTTCCGCGTTCCGCCTTCCCAAGGGTTTCCAGCGCGTTCCCCGTGACGCGGCAAATCCGCCAGTCTTCCAGCAGACGCGCGCCGAGTTTTTGGTAAAACCCGATGGCGTTCTCGTTCCAATCCAGCACGGCCCACTCGAAGCGTCCGCAGCCCCGCGCCACCGCCAGGCGCGCCACCTGGCGCAGCAGCGTTTTGCCCAACCCGCGACCACGGTGCGGCGGGCGCACGTAAAGGTCCTCCAGGTAGATGCCCGGACGAGTGAGGAACGTCGAGAAATTTTGGAAGAACAACGCCATGCCCGCCGGTTCGCCGTTGTCGCGCGCGAAGGCCAGCAACACCTCCGCCGCCGGACGCGCCCCGAACAGATGCTCCGCCAGCAACGCTTCGCTGCCCACCACCTCGTGGGTCAGCCGCTCGAACTCGGCCAATTCCCGGATCAGCGCGAAGATCAAAGCGGTGTCCGCCGCGCGGGCGGGGCGGATGTCGTAGGAGTCGGCGGAGGGTGGGGCGTCGTCGGGGGTCATCGCCGGGAGGATGGATCAGAAACCGCCGCTCGCCAAGCCCGTCCGCGTCGAATCGGACCCGCGTTTGCGAATCCGCGCGCGCTGTCGGATGATCCAGACCGGTTCGCCGCCGCTTCCCACCTCCCCCTCCTTCGTGGCCGCAAAAGAACTCCAAGCCATCATCGAAGCGTCGGCCCGAGCCGCCGCGCGCGGCGAACCTTCCGCCTTGGCGACGGTGGTGAAAACGTCCGGGTCCACCTACCGCCACGCCGGCGCCCGCATGTGGATTGGCGCGAACGGTGAGGTCGTCGGCTCCATCAGCGGCGGCTGTTTGGAAGATGACGCCCGCGACCGCGCGGGGAAAGTTATCGCGAGCGGCCAACCGGCCCTGATTCACTACGACACCACGGACGAGGGCGACATCCTGTGGGGTTCGGGTGTGGGTTGTCAGGGCGTCGTGCGGGTGTTGATCCAACCACTTCCGGGCCGCGTGCTGAAACGGGTGGCGGATAGTTTGCGCAAACGAACGACGATGAGTCTGGCAACCGTTTTCCGGGTGGGTGACAACGCGCGCGCCGCCTTGGGCGAGTTCCTCTGGTGCGCGGGCGAGGGGATGGTTGAATCCGACATCGCCCACGCTGGTTTGGCGGCCATGGTGCGACGGGAGGCATTGCGCGCTCTTCGGATGAGTGCCGTGATGGTGCGAATTTTCGCGTTGCCGGACGGCGGCGAGGCGGAGGTTTTCATCGACGTGATCCAGCCGCCGCGCTCCCTGCTCATCCTCGGCGCGGGGCACGACGCCATTCCCTTGGCGCGTCTGGCGGGCGAACTCGGCCGGCGGGTGCGCGTCGCCGACCGCCGCCGCGCGTACGCCATCCCCGCGCGTTTTCCAGACGCCAGCGAGGTGGTCCACTGCGCCGCGACCGATGTCGGAACCGACCGCCTGCCCATCGAAACGGACGAGGCGGTGGTCGTGATGACCCACAATTACATCCAAGACTTGGCGGTTCTGCGTGCCTTGCTCCCCACCCGGGCGGGCTACATCGGACTTCTCGGCCCATCCCGGCGCAAGGAAATGCTTTTAGAGGAACTCAAGCGTAGCACGCCAACCCCAGCATGGTTGAACACTGACTCGTTGCGCCGAATCCACGGCCCCGCCGGACTGGATATCGGTGCCGAGGCGCCGGAGCAGATCGCGTTGTCGATCCTGGCGGAAATCCAGGCTTACGAAACGCGGCGGCGGGGCGGCCCGCTCAGACACCGTCGCGAGCCCTTGCACGACATCGTGCCCGAAAGCGCGCCATCCACGGTGACTGTCGCCTAACGTTCCATGCGAGTCGCCTCTATCCTGCTGGCGGCGGGCGGCTCGACGCGCCTCGGTTCGCCAAAGCAGCTTCTAACCTATCAGGGACAAACTCTGCTGCGCCGCGCCGCCGGTGCGGTTCTGGAAACAGGCTGCCATCCGGTGGTCGCTGTCCTCGGCGCGAAGGCGGACGAAACGCGGATCGAACTCGCGGGCCTGGACATTGCCATCGTTGAGAACCCCGCGTGGGAACGCGGCATGGGTTCGTCGCTGAAGCTCGGCCTGCAAGCCCTCGCCGGCCACGCTTTGGACGGCGTGTTGCTCACGCTCTGCGATCAGCCGCTGGTGGGCGCGCCGCAACTACGCGCTCTACTCGCCACGTTCGCCACCCCCTGCCCACTTGTGGCGGCGGGTTACGGCGGCACCGTCGGCGTCCCGGCCGTCTTCGGCAGCCAATACTTCGCCCAACTGCTGGCCCTGCCCGACGCCGCCGGAGCCAAACAACTGCTCGTGTCCCATCGCAAAGAGTTGACGACGTGCGCGATGCCGGAAGCGGCGGTCGATATCGATACTCGCGAACAGTTTCAAAATTTCCTGCTTCTCCCCTCCCTTCTTTAATCTGCGTCCCTCCGCGCTAATCCGCGGAGAACTTTGGTCAAGGCCCGGCAAAATACCGCCGAATTTTCATTGACGGTTATTAGAAAATCTAATAGTTTGAGATGTCTCCTTCCCCCTTGGTGTTCGTCTCACGTTGACCATGAATACCCTCGCTCGCCTTCGCCAACTCCTCCATCGGCAAGAAATGGATCGTCGCCATCACGGGCCTGACGCCTCGTGGGCTTCGTGATCGTCCACATGCTCGGCAACCTGCAAATCCTCTGGCCCCACCACGGCGGGCAGGAACACCTCAACTCCTACGCGCGAACATCTCCACGACCTCGGCCCGCTGCTCTGGCTGGCGCGCATCGTCCTGATCGTCTTCTTCTTCGCGCACGTCTACTACACGATCAAGCTGGCCCGCGAGAACCGCGCCGCCCGCCCGCAAAAGTACGCCCGGCCCGCGCGGATCGTCGCCAGCGTGCCCGTGATGACCATGATCATCAGCGGGCTGATCCTGCTGGGGTTCATCCTCTTCCACCTCGCGCATTTCACCTTCAAGATGGTCAAGCCCGAGTACCAGACGTTCTACGACGCGCCAGGGTCGGCCCGACGTTTACCGCATGGTCGTGACGGGGTTCAGTTCGACTACGCCGATCTCGATCTTCTACATCTTCTCGATGGGCCTGCTGTGCCTGCACATCTCGCACGGGTTTTCGAGCGTCTTCCAGACCTTCGGCGTGCGTAACAAGTTGATCGCCCCGCTGCTCGACAAGGGCAGCTACGTGCTCGGCGGCTCCTCTTCCTGGGCAACAGCCTGATCCCGCTGGCCGTCCTGTTCCACTTCATCCGCTGACCGTTTCCACTTTCCGCTTTCCGCCTTCCCCGCCATGAGCACCGAACTCGACAGCAAAATTCCCGACGGCCCGCTGGAACAGAAGTGGGACAAGTTCAAGCTGGACGCCAAGCTCATCGCGCCCAACAACAAGCGCAAATACGACGATCCTCGATCGTCGGCACGGGCCTGGCGGGCGCGTCGGCGGCGGCGACGCTGGCCGAGCAGGGCTACGACGTGAAATGCTTCTGCTTTCACGACAGCCCGCGCCGCGCGCACTCCATCGCCGCGCAGGGCGGCATCAACGCCGCCAAGAACTACCAGAACGACGGCGACAGCGTGGACCGGCTGTTTTACGACACGATCAAGGGCGGCGACTTCCGCTCGCGCGAGGCCAACGTTTACCGGCTGGCGCAGGTCTCGCACGAGCATCATCGACCAGTGCGTCGCGCAGGGCGTGCCGTTCGCGCGCGAATACGGCGGGTTGCTGGCGAACCGCTCGTTCGGCGGCGCGCAGGTTTCGCGCACGTTCTACGCGCGCGGCCAGACCGGCCAGCAGCTCCTGCTCGGCGCGTACCAGGCGCTGGAGCGGCAGATCGCGCTCGGCGCCGTCAAGATGTATCCCGAAGACGGAGATGCTCGACCTCGTGGTGATCGACGGCCACGCCAAGGGCATCGTCGTGCGCGACCTCGTCACGGGCGAGATTTCCTCGCACGCGGGCGACACGGTGGTGCTGGCCACGGGCGGCTACGGCAACGCCTATTACCTTTCGACCAACGCCAAGGGCTGCAACGTCACGGCGACCTACCGCGCGCACAAGAAGGGCGCGTATTTTCGCCAATCCGTGTTACACGCAGATTCACCCGACGTGCATCCCGGTCGAGGGCGAATTCCAGTCGCAAGCTCACGCTGATGAGCGAGAGCCTGCGCAACGACGGCCGCGTGTGGGTGCCCAAGAAACAAGGGCGACAAGCGCGCGCCGGCGCGACATCCCGGAGGGCGAGCGCGACTATTATCTGGAACGCAAATATCCCGCGCTACGGCAACCTCGCGCCGCGCGACATTTCCTCGCGCGCCGCCAAGGAAGCGTGCGACGACGGGCGCGGCGTCGGCGAGAGCGGCCTGGGCGTTTACCTGGATTTCGCGGACAGCATCAAGCGTTTCGGCGTCAGCACGATCCGCGAGCGTTACGGCAACCTGTTCGACATCTACCGCACGATCACCGGCGAGGACGCCTACACAGCGGCCGATGCGGATTTTCCCGGCGGTGCATTACACGATGGGCGGCTTGTGGGTCGATTACTACCTGATGAGCAACCTGCCCGGCCTGCACGTGCTGGGCGAGGCGAATTTCTCCGACCACGGCGCGAACCGGCTCGGCGCGAGCGCGCTGATGCAGGGGCTGGCCGACGGCTATTTCGTGCTGCCGTACACGATCCCGGCCTATCTCGCGACGCACCAAGAGGCAAGAAGTACACGACGACCATCCGGGCGTTCAAGAAGGCGGAGGACGAGGTGTCGCGCGAGCTCGAACGAAGATGCTGTCGATCAAGGGCAAGCGCACGGTCACGAGTTTCCACCGCGAACTGGGCCTGCTGATGTGGGACAAGTGCGGCATGGCGCGCAACGACGCCGGGCTTGAAGGAGGCGTTGCGAAGCATCCCCGCGTTGCGGGAGGAGTTCTGGCAGAACGTCAACGTGCCCGGCAGCGGCGACAGCCTCAACCAGTCGCTCGAACTGGCGGGCCGCGTGGCGGACTTCCTGGAGTTCGGCGAATTGATGTGCCGCGACGCGCTGCACCGCACGGAATCCTGCGGCGGGCATTTCCGCGAGGAAAGCCAGACCGAGCGAGGGCGAGGCGTTGCGCGACGACGCGAATTTTGCCTACGTCGCCGCCTGGGAATACAAGGGCGACGAACGCAGCCCCGGAGCTGCACAAGGAGCCGCTGGACTTCGAGAAGGTCCATCTCGCGCAACGCAGCTACAAATAAGTGCCGGATTTCATCCTTTATCTTTGACGGTTCGTATCATCTGCAAACCGTCTGACTCTTTATGAATTTCCATCTGAAAATCTGGCGTCAGCGCGACGCGAAAGCGCCGGCGAACTGGTCGATTACGAGGCGACAAGACATCCCCGCCAGCGCGTCGTTTCTGGAGATGCTCGACATCGTCAACGAAGGTGTTACCGCAGCGCGGCGAGGAACCCATCGCGCACGACTCCGATTGCCGCGAAGGCATCTGCGGGACGTGTTCGCTGACGATCAACGGCGTGCCGCACGGCAACAACAAGGCAGGGCATCGCCACCTGCCAGTTGCACATGCGCACCTTCCAGGACGGCGAGACGATCTACGTGGAGCCGTTCCGCGCGAAGGCGTTTCCCATCGTGCGCGACCTGATCGTGGACCGCTGCGCGTTGGACCGCATCATCCAGGCGGGCGGCTACGTGAGCGTGCGCACGGGCAGCGCGCCGGATGCCAACGCGACGCCGGTGCCGAAGTTCAACTGCCGATCTGGCGATGGACGCCGCCGCGTGCATCGGCTGCGGGGCGTGCGCGGCGGCGTGCCCGAACTCGAGCGCGATGCTTGTTCGCGGGCGCGAAGATTTCGCAGCTTTCGTTGCTTGCCGCAGGGCCAGGCCGAGCGCGGCCAGCGGGTGCTGAGCATGGTGCGCGCGATGGACGCGGAAGGCTTCGGCAATTGCTCCAACGTTTACAACTGCTCGGCGGTGTGCCCGAAGGAAATCAGCGCGTCGTTCATCGCGCGGATGAACCGCGAGTACACGCTGGCGGCCTTGCAGGAAAGCGTGAGCAACAACCCGGTGCGGGAATAGTCCCCCGTCTTTTCAAAGCCGTGCCCTGATGGCTTCGCCCATCTCGCGCGTACCCACCCACTTCTCGTCCGTGTTCCGCGTCGCGATATCCCCGGTGCGGAAACCATCGTCAATGGCCGTCCGCACCGCCTTTTCGATGGCGGCGGCGGCGACTTCTTCCTCGAACGAATAGCGCAGCATCAGCGCCACCGAGAGAATCTGCGCAATCGGGTTTGCAACCCCTTTGCCCGCGATATCGGGGGCGCTGCCGCCGCTCGGCTCGTACAAACCAAAGCGGCGCGCACCGTCACTCTCGGCACCGAGACTGGCGCTGGGCAGCATTCCCAGGGACCCGGTGATCATGGCAAGTTCGTCGCTGAGAATGTCGCCAAACAAATTTTCCGCCAGCAGCACGTCAAACTCGCGCGGACGCCGGATCAACTGCATCGCGGCGTTATCAACGTAGAGGTGGCTGAGTTGCACGTCGGCGTACTCCTTCGCCAGTTCGTTCATGGTGCGACGCCAGAGGACGCTGTTTTCCAGGACGTTCGCCTTGTCAACGCTAACCAGTTTGCCGCCGCGTTTGCGGGCCACCTCAAATGCGATGCGCGCCACGCGTTCGATCTCGCTGCGCCGGTACACCATGGTGTCCACGGCGACGGGGTCCGCCGCTTCGTAGTCCGTGTACTTCGGTTGTCCGAAGTACAGGCCGCCGGTGAGTTCGCGAACGCACAACACATCGAAACCACCTTCCACGATGTCCGCGCGGAGGGGGGACGCGTGGGTCAAACTCGGGAAGCAGACGGACGGCCGCAGGTTGGCGAAGAGTCCGAAATGCTTGCGCAACGGCAGCAACGCCGCGCGTTCGGGTTGTTGCGCGGGCGGCAGGGATTCCCACTTGGGCCCGCCGACACTTCCGAAGAGAATGGCTTGCGCCTCCTCGCAGGAACGCAGGGTTTCCGGCGGCAGCGCGTGCCCGGCTTCGTCGATGGCCGCGCCACCCACCAGCGCGGGGTGAAGCTCGAAGCGAAGGGAAAATTTGGTTTCAACCGCGCGTAGAACGTGGAGGGCTTCCGCCATCACTTCCGGCCCGATTCCGTCACCGGCTAAAACAGCAATTCGATAGGTGGGAGCAGACATGTGGTAGAGGAAAGAGAGTAACAGAGGATGTGATTTGAGGGGAGTGGCAGCATGTCGCCACGTTTTGCCTCTCCAACCCGGAACGGGTTGCGCCCCAGAGCCCAGGGTTGCCCGCTTGGGGGCTACCCTGGGTTATAATTGTTGATGGTTCCCAACCCCAACGGGGTTGCGTCCTGCGGATGGCATGTCCCTCTTCGCCGGAGGACGCAACCCCGTTGGGGTTGAAGGAATGAAACGACACATACCCAGGGTAGCTCGCAACTCGCAACCCTGGGCTTTGGGGCGCACCCCCCTTGGGGTTGGGGAGGCAACCCGTTCCGGGTTGATGATGGGGTAAACAAAAAACAACGGCGGCGTCCCTGGGAACGCCGCCGTTGTCTTGATGTGTACCGTTCTTGAAGGCCTCGCACTCTTAGCGAGTACCGGAAACCGTCGTGGTCGTCGAACTCGACGCCGGCAGGGTCGTCGTCACGGGTTCAACCGAGGTCGAGTGTGTGGTGGTGCTGCTGGTCGTCACCGCTGGCTCGGAGGCGCAAGCCGCCAGGGTCAACGCCGCCGCGCAGCAGGCAAAACGGAGAATATTAATCGCTTTCATAGTGTGTTGATAAATTAACTCCAACTGGAATTACTTACTTCTTGTGGGTGGTGGTGGTCGTCTCGGTGGTCTCGGTCGTGCGGGTGACGGGCGCGGCGGCGGTGCGGTTCACCACCACTTTGCTCACGACCTGCTGGCCGTTTTCAACCGCGTAGTAAACCGTGGTCGGTTCACCGGGACGAATCGTTTCGTAGCTCACCGCGTTGCCCGCGCCGTCCACGAAAGTCGTGGTCTTGGAATAAGAATACGTTGCCGGAGCTCCGCTGCTGCTGCGCAGGATGATCTGCGAGGAACCGGGTGTGAAGGACTGGATGGTCCCCTCGCTCGTGGTTGTCGAAGTCGTGGTGGTGGACGCGCCGGTCGTCGTGACGGGCGAGGTGGTGGTTGTCACCGAGGTTTGCGCGTTGACGGCGGAGACCAGGCTCAAGGCACCAAAGGTGGCGGTGGCGAGAAGGGCGGTGCGGATGTTGTGGGATTTCATAATGGTTACTAGTGGTTCAACTGTGGGAACTAAGCGACGGGCCGAAGCTCTTCGCACGTGGGTTTATGCAAGGTGAATCGAAGCGGTGCGCCCGGCTGGACTTGTGGTTGCGTGGGATGATTCAATCCCAGCCCGGCGCGCGGCAGACTCTTTTTCCAAATGCAAAAGTGGGACGCGCCCGCGTCGCGAGTATTCACACGCGGGTTGATTTAGTCGAAGCACCCCGGAGCCACGGGCCACGCATTCGGCTAGCGAAAAGGCGGCTGACACCCGGTGGTGTCAGCCGCCCTTTCATCCAACTAAGACATTAACTGCGGCTAGGCGGCGACCAGATCCCGCCGCGCTGCCTGTCCTTCCAACCGCCTTTGGATTTCCTCCGCGACGGGACTCAGACGGTCGCGCAGGCGTTTGGCGACCACCGCCACCAGCGGCGCGTTCGAGCGGTCGAAGATAAAAACCTGCTTCCGGCTTTTCGCGGGATGGTAAATGGTCAGGTCTTCGCTCAGGAAGCGCGGCTCGTGTGAGATCCGGCAACCTTCGAGCTCAACGGTCCGCGCCAGCTTGCGCCAACCCCTGCCGCCCACAAAATGCACACGGGCCGGTTCCTCGCGGGTGACCACCAGCCAGCCGGAATAGTTTACAGGCAAACTCCCCGTCCCCTTGGAACTACCGGTCAGGCAGGGCACCGCCCACGCAACCGTTTCACCCGTAGCCTCGCTGACCCGGCTGAAGAGGATGTCATAATCGGGCGGCAGCGCGGCCACCGGGACCGCGCTCTGGGCACCAGACGCGGGCGAGGCGAGTTTCTTCCACAACAACCACACCCGGATGCGGGTGAACCGGAACAATTTCGGTGTGAGGTAAAGCAGCGTGCCGATCAGCGACGTGAAGACGATCAGAGCAAGCCAGGGATTATGCTGGTAGGAATAGAACATCACTCCGAGCCCCGCGAGGACTCCCACGTCTTCGGTGACGCTCACCGCGATGTTGGAGAACGGTTCGGGAGAAGCATTGACCACGAGACGCGTGCCCGCCTTGGCACCGTGGGAAGTCAGGGCAACACCGCCGGCGAAGAGGGCGGCGATTACCTCCACCACAGGGTCCGTCTGCCCGAGCGTTTTCACCGCCAGAAAAGCGCCGCCGATGGGGCGGATAAACGTGTGGATCGCGTCCCAGGCGGAATCCACCCAGGGGATTTTGTCCGCGAAGAATTCGAAGGCATACATCACGCCGGAGGTGATAACCACCGCCGGATGTCCGAGGATCATCAGGTGCTGGTACTGCGAGCTTGGATCGATGACGACCCAGCCATTGTAGAGGGCCAGACTTGTGACAAAAACCGTCAGGTAAAGGTCAATGCCCGCGAGGGTGGCGAATCCCAAAGCGACGCCCAATTGTTGGAGGACTGCCATAGAAGTAAGAAGATGTTCCCGGCGAGTAGTATTGCCGAGAACGCGATCTTTTCCACGCGAAATTATTCGCGCGGGTTGGGTGGACGGAAGTAAGCCCTCCGCCCAGAGACCGCAGGCGTCCCGCCCGCCTCAGGATAGGGGCGGCAACCCCCGGGAGCGCGGGCATCCTGCCCGCATCTGGCGGACACCGCCAGAACCAACCCATCTCCAGCATACCCAAGGTCCCAATGATCAGGAGTTGCGACCCCTGTTGCGGGCGGGACGCCCGCGCTCCCGGGGCAACGCTCCGCGTTGCTTCTTTCTGAAACGGCGGACCGTTGCTCCATTAGTTGGTCAACACCACCTGCTTCACGTAGAACCACTGCGGCGCGCCAGTCACATACATCTTGTAGCTGAAGAAATTCTTGACCAGAACCACATCGGGGTTCTCAAGGTTCGACGTGAATTTGTCGCTGTCGTTCGCCTGCTGCCAGATGGAACCATTTGTGAGAACCATCCGCGTGCGGCCTTTCAACCCGGCGAAGTGCCCCTGGATCTTGCCCTCGATGACGGGCTGCGCCGTCGCCCGGTCACGCTTGGGCGGGGGATTGACGCGCTCCTCCGTCGTTTTGACGGTCTCCTGGATGGCCTGCTCGCGATAACCCTGGAGAAACCTCTCCAGATGCTGCATCTCCTCCGGTGAAAGCTTTTTCAGGCCGGCGGATTTGAACTCTTCCGGCGTCATCAGTTGCCGAAGGGAGGTATTCGTGGACAATGGTGCCGCTGCCGTATCCGCTGGTTGCTGGGCACGCAGGGCCATCGCGTTGGCGCAGAGCAGAAGACCGGTCGCCACCCAGATAAAGTGGAGGCGCAAAGTCGGGGTGGAAGTGGGTAACAAGAAAGATTGCATCATCGTTGCAACCCATGCCATAACGCGGAAGCCGCCCTACTGGAAGCAAAATGTGCGAATTGCTCGAATAGACCCGCCGCGCAGCGGCCTCGTCCCAAAGGTAGGGATGGCTCTCCGAGCCGCTCCCCATTGTCTCCGGCGCTGGTGGGACGACCCATGTTACTTGGCGAACCAGCCAAGCTGATAATGGGAGCGGGTCGGAGAGCCATCCCTACCTTTGGGACGACGGCGGCTCGGAGCGGCCTGAGCCGCCGGTTATCCTATCCCTCCAGCGCCGCCTGCGCCGCCGCCAACCGCGCGATCGGCACCCGGAAGGGACTGCAACTCACGTACGCCAACCCCAAACGGTGGCAGAACTTCACGCTCGACGGCTCGCCGCCGTGCTCGCCGCAAATCCCCAGCTTGATCCCGGGCCGCGTCCGGCGACCCTTCTCGACCGCCATCTTCATCAGTTCACCCACACCGCTCTGGTCAATCGACGCGAATGGGTTCACCGGCAGAATCTCCAGTTCCGCGTAATGCGGCAGGAAACTCCCGCTGTCGTCCCGGCTCATGCCGAGGGTCGTCTGCGTCAAATCATTCGTGCCGAAAGAGAAAAATTCCGCGCTCTTCGCGATCTCGTCCGCCACCACGCAAGCGCGGGGAATCTCGATCATCGTCCCGACCATGTAGTCAAACTTCTTGATCTTTTTCTCCTTGGCCACCTCGGCGGCGACGCGATGCACCACGTCGATTTGGAGCTGTAATTCGCGCGGGAAACCCACCAGCGGAATCATGATCTCGGGCCGGACCTTGATCCTCTCCGCCATCACCTCGGCGGCGGCCTCGAAAACGGCGCGCGCCTGCATCTCGCTGATCTCCGGGTAGCTCAAACCCAACCGGCAACCGCGGTGACCCAGCATCGGGTTAAACTCATGCAACTCGGCGACCCGTTGCGCGATCTTCGCGGCATCCATGCCCAACTTGCCGGCGAGGTCCGCCTGTTGCGCCGCGTCGTGCGGCAAAAACTCGTGCAAAGGCGGGTCGAGGAAGCGAATGGTCGCGGGCAGCCCCTTCAACTCGCGGAAGATCCCCGCGAAATCCTCTTTCTGGTAGGGCAGCAACTTGGCCAGCGCGGCTTTGCGGGCGTCGATCTCGGTGGCCAGGATCATCTCGCGCATGGCGTCGATCCGGTCCCCCTCGAAGAACATGTGCTCGGTGCGCGTCAGGCCGATGCCCTGCGCGCCGAACGCCACCGCGTTGGCGACCTGCTCGGGCGTGTCCGCGTTGGTGCGGATATCCAGCGTGCGGAATTGGTCCGCCATCTTCATCAAAAGGTCGAACTGCTGATAAGACTGGCTGTCCTTGCCCGCTAGCGTCTTGGCGACGAGCACCTGCACGACCTCCGAAGGGGCCGTTTTCACCTCGCCCGCGAAGACCTCGCCGCTGGTACCGTCGATGGAGATAAAATCACCCTTGTTAAGCACCGTTTCACCGGCGGTCACGGTCTTCTTGCCGTAGTCGATCACGAGGTTGCTCGCGCCGCAGACGCAGACCTTGCCCATCTGCCGCGCCACGAGCGCCGCGTGCGAACTCACGCCGCCGCGCGCCGTCAGGATGCCTTCGGCGGCGATCATGCCGCGCAAATCCTCGGGGCTCGTCTCGACCCGCACCAGCACCACTTTCTCTCCCCGGTGCGCCATTTCGACGGCTTCCTCGGCGTTGAAAACGATTTTGCCGCTCGCCGCGCCCGGACCGGCGGGGAGTCCCTTGCCGATGACCTTGGCGCCCTTGGCCGACTCGCGGTCAAAGATAGGCGCGAGGATCTGGCTGAGGCTGTCGGCCGGGATGCGCTTGATGGCTTCCTCCTTGCTGATGGCCCGTTCCTTAACCATCTCCACGGCGATGCGGACCGCCGCCATGCCGGTGCGTTTCCCGTTGCGGGTTTGCAGGATGTACAGGCGACCCTCCTCAATGGTGAACTCCAGATCCTGCATGTCGCGGAAATGCTTTTCGAGCAGGTCGCGCACCTTGAGAAGTTGCTTGTAGGAGGCGGGCATTTCCTCGCTCAACTGCAAGACCGGCTTCGGGGTGCGCACGCCTGCGACCACGTCCTCGCCCTGCGCGTTGATGAGGTATTCCCCGTAGAACACCTTTTCGCCGGTGGCCGGGTCGCGGGTGAAAGCCACGCCCGTGGCGCTGGATTCACCCATGTTGCCGAACACCATGGTCTGCACGTTGACCGCCGTGCCCCATTCCGCCGGGATGCCGTACTTGCGACGGTACACGATGGCCCGGTCGTTCATCCAACTGCCAAACACCGCGCCGACGGAACCCTTCAACTGTTCGCGCGGGTCCTGCGGGAAATTGTTGCCGGTACGTTCCTTGATCAGATCCTTGAACGCTTGGACAAGCTTCTTCAAGTCCTCGACGCTAAGGTCGCTGTCCAGTTCGACGCCGGCCGCGTGCTTGATCTCCTCGATAACGGTTTCAAAAGGCTCGTGGTCCTCGCCGGGGCGTTTCTGGACGCCCATGACGACATCACCGTACATCTGGAGAAAACGGCGGTAGCTGTCGTAGGCGAAACGCGGGTTGCCGGTTTTGTCGGCGACGATCTCGACGGTGGTGTCGTTCATGCCGAGGTTCAGGATGGTGTCCATCATGCCGGGCATGGAGTCGCGCGCGCCGGAACGCACGGAGAGCAGGAGCGGGTTCTCACTGCCGCCGAGCTTCTTGCCAACCGATTTCTCGATCCGGGCGAGCGCCTTTTCAATCTGCGCGTCCAGGTCGGGCGGGTAGGTCTTCTTGTTGTCGTAGAAGTAGGTGCAGACCTCCGTGGTGATCGTAAACCCGGGAGGCACCGGCAGACCGATGCGGGTCATCTCCGCGAGGTTGGCACCTTTGCCGCCGAGGAGCGGCTTCATGGAACCATCGCCGTCCGCGCCGCCGTCACCGAAGTAGTAAACGTGGCGACCCGCCTTGGCTTTGGCGGGGGCGAGCGCGGTGGGCGCGGAAGATTTGGCGGCGGTCGCGGGGGTCGGAGCCTTGGCCGGTTTGAACGCGGCGGTGGGGGTCTTCACCGGCAGCTTGCCTTTCGCGGGGGCGACGGCTTTCGTCAGGGTCCTGGCCGGGATGACCGGCTTGCCTTTGGCCTTGGGAGCGGCGACGGCGGAAACCGCGCGGCTCGGGGTGGGGGAACCGCTGGCTTTGCCGTTTCCACGGCTGGCGGAGGAGGCAACGGTTTTCGACGCGGGGGCGGCGCCCCGGCCCCGGGGGGCTTTGGCGGGCGCGGCAACGGCGGCGCGACGGGCGGGTTGTTTTTTGATGGCCATGAATAAAGGATCGGTAAAGGAGCGGGGCGCGGCGAAAGAAAGGCGTCAGCGGCTGGATAACGCGGCGGGAACGGAGCTTAAACGCCCGTGTCGCGGAGTCAACGCGGACAATCTGAATTTGTCAAGCTGCCGGCGCGGGCCGGCAGGGCGAACGCATCTAAAAGGCCTTGCATTGACGGCTTTGGCAAGCTGGGGGGATGGACTTGCCAGCCCTCTCGCCCGCCGCCCGGCTTTTTGCCGGGGTGACTGATCCTCGCATAGCGCGCACGCGCCTGCATCTGCTCTGCGACATTTTGGTTTTGGCTCTCTGCGCGACTTTAGCGGGGGCGGAGAGCTTTGCGGACATGGAAGAATGGGCGGAAATGAAGGAGGGGTGGCTGCGCACCTTTCTGGAACTGCCCCATGGCGTTCCCAGCCATGACACCTTTGAGCGCGTGTTCCGCCGGCTCGATCCCAAGGAGCTCCACGCCTGCTTTCTGCGCTGGCTGGAAAGTGCCACTACCACCAGCGGCGGCGGTGGTGGTAGTGGTGGTGAGCCAAGGCAGATTGCCGTGGACGGCAAGAGCTTGCGCCGCAGCTTCGATAGCGCCAGCGGCCAGAAGGCCCTGCACGTGGTCAGCGCCTTTGCCACAGGCGAGTTGAGCCTGGTTTTGGGCCAGGTGGCCACGGACGAAAAGAGCAACGAAATTACCGCCATCCCGGAGTTGCTGCGCCTGCTGGATCTAAAAGGCGCGGTGGTGAGCATCGACGCCATGGGCACGCAGAAAGAGATCGCCGCGCAGATCACCGCCCAGGGCGGCGACTACCTGCTGGCCCTCAAGGGCAACCACGCGCTCCTGCACGCAGACACCCAGCGGCTCTTTGCCGACGAGGCGGCCCTGGCCGAGCAAAAGCCCACGCGCGCCGAGACAGTGGAGAAAGACCACGGACGCCTGGAAACGCGCCGCTGCACGGCTCTGCCTGCCGAGGGATTGTTCGGCGGTTTGCGCGGGCTGGCCGGCTGGGCAGGCGTGCAAAGTGTCGCCTGCATCGAAAGCCGCCGCGAGGTGCTGGCCAGCGGCATAGCCAGCGTGGAGCGGCGCTACTTTTTGAGCAGCCTGCCTGCCGATGCCACGCGGCTTTTGGCTCTGGCGCGGGGCCACTGGGCCATCGAAAACAACCTGCACTGGATGCTCGACGTGCATTTTGATGAGGACCGCTGCCGGGTCCGCAAGGACCACGGACCGCTGAATCTGGCTACCCTGCGCCGGGTAGCCCTGAGCCTGGCCAAGCGCGACACCGCCTCCAAGCAGAGCGTGCGCCGAAGGCTCAAGTGCGCGGGTTGGGATGACGCCTACCTCTTTCGCCTCATCAACATTTAGATGCGTTCGCCCTGGCGGGCCGGAGACGGCTTGAATTCCACGTTCCCCAAAAGCGCCGCGCGAAGGGTGCGGGCAAGTATTTACACGGGCCTGTTTATCGGGTATGCTGGGTGTCTCGTCATCGTTGAAGCCCCTCTTTCTTCATGATTCAAGCCGATCCTCGTCTAGCGGCCACCCCGGTTCTGAACAATCCCTGGCCGACGCGGCATCGCTTCATTTCCTGGACGGCCTCGGCGGGTGCCAAGTGCCTCAAGGCCTTGCAAAGTCCCTTCGAGGAGAAAACGGACAATTATTTCCGTAGCACCGACCCGGAGGCGGACCAGCGCGCCCTCCAGAATCAAGCCCCTCCGACCCTTAAGTTGACAAAGCCCGATGGAGCCAAGCCGAAATTACCCAATGGAATTTCGGCGGCTGCGGCGGTCCCGGCTTTGCAAGTGCCGGACGCTCTCAAAGAGGATGGAGATCAGTTGGTGCCCCGCCGGGGGTTATCGTCGTCCAAGACGCTGCCCAGCGCCTTGAAGTCAAGGGAGCGGCGATTGATCTGGGATTGGTAGAAATGGTGAACGATTACCTATTGGGCGTGGGTTGCCATTTTCATGCCTGTTCGGGATGGGGAACTAATTGTTTGATCCCGGACTTGAGTCCAGGATCGTTGCAATGTCTCGCCTCCCATGGAGCACTCGGAGAATTTGGACACCTTGGTGTGGATGGCTTTTATAAACCACGAGGTAAGGGTCAACTCTGAAAAAGCGTAGCTCCCGATCTTCAAACACATCGTTGCGGGAGTGGCCCATACCCGGGCGGTTCGCTAATCGAGTCAAGGCTCGACTCAACGTGTAACGCCACTTTGCCGCCGCCATTGGTCGTTCCTGGGCAATGTGACGTGTGATCTCTTTGATGTCGCTTTTCGCGGGCGATAGGATCTGGTACCGGCTCATGGCCGGTGCCCGGTCAGTTCTTCGATATAATCGTCCAGCTCGGCAAAGAACGCCTCGCCATTCATCCCTTCCTCACGTTCGGCGGCATCCAGCCCCACCTGAATTTTGGCCCGAAGCTCCTGCAAGTGGGATGCATCCGATTGCCCTTCGGCGAAGAGACGCCGCAAACCCTCCCGCACCACTTCTTCCGCGCTGCTGAACTCCCCGCTCGCCACGGTGTCGGCGATGCGTTTTTCCAGTTCGGGTGGAAGGACGATCTGCATGGAAGGCAGTGTTCATTGGAAAACGGAGATGGTCCAGTAGTTTCGCTCGGTACCAAAATCCCCCCAGCCGTGGTATTCTCCCGCCCAGCCACCCTCCGATGAAGCCTTCCCCCGGCGGCGACGAGCCGCCCGACACCCCCTTCGACATCTCCCTGCGCCCACCCGCCTTCAGCGAGTTTGCGGGGCAGGACAAAGTCCGCGAACGCCTCGAACTCCTGGTCGCCGCCGCCAAGGGCCGGGGCGACGTCCTCGAGCACATCCTGCTCTCCGGCCCGCCCGGCCTCGGCAAAACCTCCCTTGCCTACATCGTCGCCCAATCCATGGGCGTGAACATCAAGAGCACCAGCGGCCCCGTCATCGAAAAGGCGGGCGATCTCGCGGGTTTGCTGACCACCCTGGAACGCGGCGACGTCCTCTTCATCGACGAAATCCACCGTCTCCAGGCCACCATTGAGGAATACCTTTACCCGGCGATGGAGGACTACAAACTGGACATCATCATCGACCAGGGGCCCAACGCCCGCAGCGTCCGTCTCAATCTGCCGAAATTTACCATGATCGGCGCCACCACCCGCTCGGGCATGATCTCCGCGCCGTTGCGCTCGCGTTTCGGGATGGACTGTCGCCTGGATTATTATTCCGCCGAACACTTGGCGAACATCGCGCAACGCAGCGCGGGCTTGATGGACGTGGAAATCGACCCCCCGGGCGCCATGGAAATAGCCCAGCGCGCGCGGGGTACGCCCCGGATCGTCAACAACCTCCTGCGCTGGGTGCGCGACTTCGCCCAGGTGCGCGCCGACGGCCGTATCAACCGCGAGGTGGCCGACGCCGCCCTGGCCATGCGCGACATCGACTCCGACGGATTCGACGAGATGGACAAACGCGTCGTGGAAGCCCTGATTTACAAGTTCGCGGGTGGCCCCGTGGGGCTAAGTTCGCTGGCCGTGGCGGTGGGCGAGGAAGCCGGCACGCTGGAGGAGGTGCATGAGCCATATTTGATCATGCAGGGCTACCTCAAACGCACGCCGCAGGGCCGGGTGGCGATGCCCAAGGCGTACCACAAACTCGGGGTCAAGCCGCCCCGCAACGTGGGCGGCCCGCAACCGGAGTTGTTCGAATAAACAGGGGAAGAACCAGAATTTAGCACAGAGAACACACAGAGGAAGAGGGGAAGGGGTTCAGAAGGGAAGTGACTAACCGGTCTTTCTGGAACAAAGCCTCTTGCCTTTTTCTTCCTCCTCCGCCTCTGTGTCTGCCCCTCCGTGCCCTCTGTGCTAAATTCTTTTTCTTCTACCTGGCGAATTGCGGATGCGCCTGCAAACGCGCGTAATCCTCGTTGCTGATCGGGTTGCGGCTGTAGTTCACCGGCGTTGACGCCGCGCCGCCGTTTGCCCGCAGCGGGGCCGCGTTGGTTGAAACGTACGCCTTCGTTTCCACCCAGCGCCGGTCCAGCGGACGGTCCAGCAACGCGGGCGTGTTGCTCGCAACGGTGGTCTCGTCCTTTTCACCGATGGACCGTCCCACGCCGACGTAAAACCCCGCGAGCAGCAAAGTCGCGCGCACCGCCGTGGAACGCGTGTAGGTCGTCAACAAACACGGGTCCTCCGGCCGCAGCCGTGCGCGCAGGTCGGTGAACAGTTCGAGAGTCCACATCTCCGGGTTCACCGCCGGGGAGTAGGGATCGAAGAAGATCGCGCGCGGCGGCGGCAGCGCCCGGGGACCACTCATCAGCGAGGGGAAATCACCCGCTTCAAAGGACCACGTCACCGCCGGAGTAACGCTGGAGTCCGTTAGCGGGATGGAAGTCTGGCCGTCCCGCCGCAGGGCTTCCATCCATTGCCGTTGTGTCGCCGTGTAGTTCAGGGGAACGGCGTTTTCCACCGCGAAATCCAGCGCCGCCAGGCTGCGGTCAAAGCTGATCAGACGCACGTCGCGAGCTGCCGCGCCGTCCGCCGCCCGCAACGCCTCGATGGCCGCCAGGGCGTTGGCCGCCGCGCCCAGGCCGACATCCCACACCACGAACTCCCCGCCGCCGTTCTCCTCCCAGCCCGCCCGCTCGACCAGACGCGTACCGCCCACATGGATCGTCTCCGCCTCCGCCGCCGGGCCGACGACGGGATGAAAAGTCTGGCTGTTGGTCAGCGAACGCAAACTGTGGATGCCGCCGGCCAGTGCCACCAGTTCAAATCTTTCTCGCGCGGGGTCCATCTTATTTAGGTAACAGTTCCAAAGCCGGAGGTTTAACCGCAGATTAACGCAGATTACCGCAGATTTTCAGAAAAAGGCGGGGAGGGATGGAAAGGCAGGGAACGGAATTTCTCCGGAACAAAAAATCTCTGCTTCCCCGCCTTTTCTTTAATCTGCGTCCATCTGCGTTAATCTACGGTTAAGATTCTGGTGTATGCTGCAATCCACATGAGACCCCCGGCTTCACCCTCGAAAGACGACACCCGGGAACCCTGCGCGGTGGAAAACGTCGCCCGCGTGCTCTCCGAGGAGCCCCGGCTCGAAGCGGTCGCTTTCGAGAACAAAACCCGCCGTCTTTCCATGGCGACCCTCGGCGGCGACCCCGGCCAACGCCTGGCCCACCGCGTCAGCGAGGCGGTGTCGCTCCCGGGTTCCAGCCGGTGCGGCGTCGTCGCGGCGGACGGCACCTGCGCCCAGTGCGGTGCGTCCATCGACGCCCGCGCGGGCCACGGCGGTTCCCCGCGCCAGATTCTCGTCAAGCACGTCCACGGCAACACGCTCATCGAACGCCACACCTGCACCACCGCCGTGCGGTTCTGGCGCTGGGAAACCTTGCGCTGGCCCAAGTTCGTCCCGCGCGCCGTCGAGCTTCCCCACCACCACGAGGAACACGCCGAGGACGAATGGAAAACCCTTTCCCTCCAGGCCGGCGGCTGCCTGCTCGCGGGCTTGGCCGGGTTGACCGCCGAACACTTCGGCGCACCGTGGCAACTCGCGCTCGCCTGCTGGCTGGCGGCTTACGTCGCCGGCGCGTGGGAAGCCGCCGAGGAGACCTGGGAGAAAATCCGCGCGGGCGAGCTGGACGTGCATTTCCTGATGCTCGCCGTGGCCATCGGCGCGGCGGCGATCGGCGCGTGGCACGAGGGCGCGCTGTTGCTGCTGCTCTTCAGCGCGTCCGGGGCCATGGAACATTACGCCATGGGCCGCACCCAGCGCGAGATCGGCGCCCTGCTGCGCGGCGCGCCCAAGACGGCCACCGTTCTCGACGCGGACGGTCGCGAGCGCGAGGTCAACGTCGAACAATTGGAACCCGGCATGACCGTGCGCGTGACCGGCGGACAGCAAATCCCCGTCGATCTGCGCGTCAGCAAAGGCGAGAGCGCCTGTGACGAATCCAACCTCACCGGCGAATCGCGTCCGGTCCGCAAAGGCTTCGGCGACGAGGCCCTCGCCGGGACCATCAACCTCCAGGGCTTGCTCGAAGGCGTCGTGCTGCGTCCGGCGGGCGAGAGCGCGTTGCAAAAGGTGATCGACCTCATCGGCAAGGCGCAGAAGATGCGCGCCCCGTCCCAGCGGTTCACCGACCGATTCGGCACCCGCTACACCTACGGGGTGCTGGGCCTGTGCGCGGCGATGTTTTTCGTGTGGTGGCTCGGGTTCCACCTGCCGCCCTTCCACGTCGCGGCGGACGGCACCCGGAGCGCGTTTTACCGGGCGATGACCCTGCTGGTGGTCGCCTCGCCCTGCGCCCTGGTGCTGAGCATCCCGTCGGCGATCCTGTCGGCCATCGCGTTCGGCGCGCGGCGCGGCGTGCTGTTCCGGGGCGGCGCGGCGTTGGAGGCGCTCGCGAAGGTGGACGTGGTCGCGCTCGACAAGACCGGCACCCTCACCGCCGGCGAACTGGGTCTGACGCGCGCGGATGTTTTCCTGGGCGACGAAACAGAACTGCGGCGCGCGGCGTACAGCCTGGCGCGTTTTTCGGACCACCCGCTCTCCCGCGCCGTCAAGCGCATGGGGTTGGAGGCGCAACTCGCCGCCACCGAGCCGGGCGAGTTCGCTTCGGTGCCCGGACGTGGGTTGCGCGCGACTTTGGAACACCGGACCTTCGCGCTGGGCCGCCGGGATTTCGTGGCGGAAGCCGTGCCTGCAATCAGCGCTCTGGGAGTCAGTATTCCCACTGAAGACGCCGCCGAAGTGTACGTGGCGGGGCCGGATTTGTTCGGACGCCTCGTGTTCCAAGACGAAGTCCGCCCCGAAGCCGCCGGGATGCTGGGTCGCCTCCACGCGCGGGGCGTTGCCACCGTGATGCTTACCGGCGACCGCGCGGCCACCGCCGAACGGCTGGGCCGCGAACTCGGCATCCGCGAGGTGCGCGCCGGACTCTTGCCCGGCGAGAAGCTCGCCGCCGTCCAGGAACTCAAGCAAGCGGGCCGCCACCGCGTCGCCATGGTGGGCGACGGCGTCAACGACGCCCCGAGTCTCGCCGCCGCCGACGTGAGCGTGGCGATGGGGGCGCGCGGTTCGGATGCCGCCCTCGAACAAGCCTCGGTCATCCTGATGAACGACCGGCTTGGAAAATTTCGTGGTCGCCTACGAGTTGAGCCGCCGCACCGCCCTGGTGATCAAACAGAACCTCGCCATCGCCCTGGGAACGGTGGTGCTGATGGTGGGCGCGAGTTTGCTGGGTCCGGTGCCGCTCGCGCTGGGCGTGACCGCGCACGAGGGCAGCACCGTGCTGGTGGTCCTCAACAGTCTGCGTTTGCTCTTCTTAGGACGCTCCCGTGATGCGCGCGGCCCCGCGAACGATAGAGCCATCCCGGCGCCCGCGCGCGATTCCACCATCGGCGCGACGGCCTGAAATCCCGGGTCGCCGCCCGTTGGTCCCACCTCGTCACCGCCCTCGTAAAAACCCTGATTACCCGTCGTGAAAAAATCCCTTCTCTTCAGTCTGCCGCTCGCGGGCGCAACGCTGCTCCTGCTGCCCTTGGTGTCCCACGCGCAGGGCAAGCTGCCCCCCTTCCTCAAGGTGGACGGCATCTACGTGTTCGACGGTAACGAGGAGGACGTGATCAAGGTGCTGGAACTCACGGACACCTCCTGGGTCAAAGTGCAGAGCCGCGTCGGTGAAAACTGGGTAAACATGGAAAACGTCACCACGGTGGCCCCGCTGTCCAAGGAAGCGGCCGCGCGGACCGAGATGAAGGAGAAGGCGGATTTCGTCCTCACGGGCGCGCAGGACATTTGCGCGGCGATCGATGATTACGCCGCCAAGCACAATCTCCCGGCGACCGCGCCCTTCAAATGGGAGGACGTCCGCAAGTCCATCAAGACCGGCGCGCCGGTTTACAACTCCGGCGGCAAAGACGTGACCGGACGCCCTTACATCCTCGGCTCCAAAATCTCTGACGGCGTCAAAGTCAGCGCCGAGACGATCAAGGAACTAGCGCCCGTGGTCCCGGACCCGGACGCCTACTGGGGCAAGTTCAAGCCCTGAGGCCACGGCCTCCTCCGCCCGCCGCGCAGCGGCTTTGGAGTGCGGCGACACGTCGCCGCTTTCACACGGCTCCGCCGGGTCCAACTGCGACACGTTGCGTCCTGTATTCCGGCGCAGCCGCTTAATCTCGCAAGGCCTAAATGGTTGTGTTTGCCTCGAAAAACCAGAAGGTTTCAAATGGCGTCTCGGCAAAGTACGGTGGACTTTCTGTTGGAGCAGATGTCCGGTGCCGGGGTCGTCTCGGCCAAAAAGATGTTTGGCGAATACGGCCTTTACTGTGATGCCGTACTGGTGGCGTTAGTGTGCGACGACCAACTCTTTGTCAAACCGACCAACGCCGGCAAGACGTTCATCGGTGAATTTGTCGAAGGCTGCCCGTACCCGGGAGCCAAACCTTGTCTTCTCGTCCCCGGCGAGAAATGGGACAACCGGGAGTGGTTAACCCAACTGATCAAGCTTTCCGCCGAGGCGCTGTCATCCCCGAAGAAGCGAAAAGTTGGTACCGATAACCGCCGCTGCGTCCGTTCTCAGAAGTATTGAGCGACGTTTGGTCGCAGTGGGACCTCTGCCCCGGAGCGCGGACCTCCCGCCCCGCCCCGGCGGATGGCGAAAGGTGGATGGCGACCTCCGGGCGCCGTTCATACCCCCACGCGGCGCAGTCGCCCAGTGCCCATGGCGCCCGGAGGTCGCCATCCACCGGGGGGACTGCTCAACCGTTTTGAAAATATCTGTAACTTCAAAATGGCGGGGCGATTGCCTCCCCGGAAGCGCGGGCATCCTGCCCGCAACAGGGCGGCAGCCCCTCCGCTCCAATCTGGTCAGCCCCGGGAACGCGGGCGTCCCGCCCGCATCTGGGCGGCAGCCCCTTTGCGGACCAGACCAGCACCAGAGGCGGGCGGGACGCCCGCGTTCCCGGGGCTGACCAGACCAGAAGCGAGTCGGAGACCCGCTCTCCCGAAAGGCGATCGCCCGGCCAGACGGAGAAGTCGCTCAATTCCTTCCAGAACGACCGCCCACACGCCTGGGCAATTCCATGATTGTCACCATCCCCCCCTGCGGATTAAGCTCGCCCCTTGCCCCTCCCTTCGGAAATCGTCAAACCCAAGCTCGCCGAGTTCGCCGTCTACGCCGGTTCGCTCAAGGGCGACGAAAAAGGCGAGGCCCAGATCTTTCTCGAACGGTTCTTCCAGGCCCTCGGCCATAAGGGCATCCGGGAAGCCGGTGCCACGCTGGAGTTTCGCATCGCCAAAAAGCCCGGCGGCGCCCAACTCGAACTGATCACCGATTCCCCCGCGACCCAGGGCGTCGCCAAGACCGGCGGTGGCGGCAAAAAATTCGCCGACCTGCTCTGGCCCGACCGCGTGCTCATTGAGATGAAGCGGCGGGGCGAACACCTCGAAAAGCACTACGACCAGCTCTTCGACTACTGGACGCAGATCGTCCCCAAGCGCCCGCCCTACGCCATCCTCGGCAACTTCGACGAGTTCTGGATTTACGACTTCAACTCCCAGCTCTTCGACCCGGTGGACAAAATCCTCGTCCACGAACTGGCCGAGCGGTGGAGTTCACTGACGTTCCTGCTGCCGAGTCCCCGCCCGCCCGTCTTCAACAACAATCGGGTGCAGGTCACCCGCAAGGCGGCGGCGCGGATGGCGGGCGTGTTCCGCGCGCTGGTCGACGAACGCCACGTGCCGCGCGACCGCGCGCAACGGTTTCATCCTCCAGCTTCTGGTGGCCCTGGTGTCCGAGGATCTCGGGCTTGCTGCCCGACCTGGTCGTCACTCGCGCGCTGTCCGACGCCATCAAGGACCCGCCCTCCTCGTACGACCTCCTCGGCGGCTTGTTCCGCGCCATGAATACCCCCGGCGGCGCCGAGGGGGGCCGCTTCGCGGGGGTCGAGTATTTCAACGGCGGCCTGTTCGCGGAGATCGACCCCGTCGGAGTTCAAGGTGCGGCGAGCTCTACGCCCTGGAAACCGCCGCCATGGAGGATTGGAGCGCCATCAAGCCGGAAATCTTCGGCACCCTCTTTCAGCAAAGCATGGACCAGGGGGAGCGCCACGCCTTCGGCGCGCATTTCACCAGCGAGTTCGACATCCAGAAGGTCGTCGGCCCCACCATCGTGCGCCCCTGGCGTCGAGCGCATCGAGGCGGCGGGCACGCTGGCCGAACTGCGCGCGTTGCTGGGCGAGTTGCGCCGGTTCCGCGTGCTCGACCCCGCCTGCGGAAGCGGCAACTTCCTCTACGTCGCCTACCGGGAAATGAAGCGGCTGGAACGCGAAATCCTCGTCCGCCTGCGCGACAAGGGCGAAAAGCCCGCGCGACTCGTCTCCGCCGTTGCCCTCACGCAATTCTTCGGGATCGACAAGGTGCCCTTCGCCGTGGAACTGGCGCGCGTCACCCTCATGCTCGCGAAGGAACTGGAACTCGCCGAGGCCAGGAAAACCGAGGAGTCGGATGACTTGCTCGTCTTCGAGAAACCGCTGCCGCTCGACAACCTGGAGCAACAGATCCTCTGCGCCGACGCGCTCTTCACCCCGTGGCCGGCGGCCGACGCCATCGTCGGCAACCCGCCCTATTTGGGGAGCCGCTACCTGGCCAAGGAGCAGGGCTACGAATACGCGCGCTCGCTTTACGAGCGGTTTCCCAACGTGCCGAAGATGGCGGATTTCTGCACGCACTGGTTCCGGCTGGCGCACGACGCGCTGCCCGCCCGGGGGCCGCGCCGGACTGGTGGGCACCAACACCATCCGCCAGAACGAGAGCCGCGAGGCCAGTCTGGACTACATCGTCAACGGCGGCGGGACGATCACCGAGGCCGTCTCCACGGAGGTTTGGAGCGGCGACGCGGCGGTGCATGTCTCCATCGTCAACTGGACCAAGGGTACCGGGCCGCCGGGGACGCGGCAGCTTCACACCCAGCTGGGCGACGCCGTGGACAGCCCCTGGCGCACGGAAACGGTCGAGCGCATCGGCCCGACGCTCAAAACGGGGACGGATGTGACGTCCGCCGTGCGCCTGACTACCAACGAGCGCGCGAAGAAGTGTTTCACGGGACAGAACCCGGTCAACGCGGGATTCTTCCTTGAGCCGGGCGAAGCGCAAACCATGCTCAAGGCGGACCCGCGCAACCGCGAGGTGCTGTTCCCTTACATGATCGGCCGCGACTTGGTGGAGGCGGGCGGTCCGACGCGCTGGATCATCGACTTTGCGCAGCGCGACCAGTTCGCCGCCCGCTCTTATCTCCTGCCTTTTGAGTGGGTAAAGAACCGGGTCATGCCCCTGGTTCTCGCCAGGGCGGAAGCGGAAAGAAAGGCGCAAGGCAAAGAAGTTACCCGCTACACACGCATCGCCCAACGCTGGTGGCAGTTCTACGACTATCGCCCCGGCACCGTCGCCGCCATTAACAACGTGCCGCGCTGGATTGCTTGTTCGCGGACGACCAAGCGCAGCATTTTCGAGTTCGTCTGCCGCGAGATCCACGCCGACTCGAAGCTGATGGTCTTCCCGCTGGAGGATGATTATTCGTTCGGCGTTCTGCAATCCGGTGTGCATTGGCAGTGGGTCGTCGCAAAAGGTTCGACGTTGAAGGGTGATCAGAACTACACCTCCGACACCGTTTTCGATACTTTCCCTTGGCCGCAGACTCCCACCACCAAGCAGATTCGGGCCGTCGCCACGGCCGCCGTGAAGCTGCGGGCGTTGCGTCGGGAGGTGATGGCGCAACTCGGCTACTCACTGCGCGATCTCTACCGCACGCTGGAACTACCCGGAGGTAACCCGTTGCGTGACGCCCACGCTGCGCTTGATGCCGCTGTGCGCGCGGCCTACGGAATGACTACGGACGCCGATCCCCTGGCCTTTCTGCTCGCCCTCAACCTTGAACTCGCCGCGAAAGAACGGGATGGGGAAACGATAACACCACCCGGCCTCCCCCTCCCCGAACAGGAGCGCGCCGGCTTTGTGACCACCGACTGCATTTCAATCTGACCTCCTTGAGCCATGCTTTGGACACACCAGCAACAATTTCACACGTGGCCCTTCGACAAAGAGGCCGACTTGGAAGCCGCCATTGCACAAGTCAAGACGACGCTCTTCGGTGAAAGTCGCGTGTACCTGGAGTTGAAAAAATTGATTGGCGAGAAGGGGAAAACGCAAAATATTCCCGACGGCTACCTGCTCGATTTTTCCAGCCCCACGAAACCCGTCCTCTACTTGGTGGAGGTCGAGTTGGCCAAGCACGATCCGTTGCGCCACATCGCCCAGCAGCTCCTAAATTTCTCGCTTTCGTTCAAGAGCACGCCGCAAAGGATGAAGAGCATCCTCCGGGAAGCGTTGCAGAAGAGCCCCGAGCCACCGGAGATCCCCTCGGCACTGTCGATCTGCGAGACGTACGCTACGAAAAACGGTTTCAGCAACATCGATTACCTGTTGGAACGGATGATTTATCCAGAGAACGCCTTTAACGCGCTGCTCATCATTGACGACCTTGAAGACGAACTGGAAAGCATCGTCCGCAGTTCCCTGCGCTTCCCGGTGGAAACGCTGACCGTCGCGAGGTTTCGTTCGCCCGCGGGGGAAGCGGTTTATCAGTTCGACCCCTTTCTCTACGACCTCAGCAAACAGAGCGCGACCGTGTCCGCCGAAACGGGCAACACGCCGGCGATCGACCCTTCGGAGGTTGACACCATCGTCGTGCCGGCGCGCGAGGACGGGTTCAAGGAAACGTTCCTGGGGAAAACATGTGGCGGGCGGTTCGCATCCATTCGAGCATGCAGCCGAAGATCAAATACGTGGCGGCCTACCAAGTGGCACCGATTTCTGCAATTACGCACATCGCTGAGGTGGACCACATCGAACCATGGAAGGAAACGGGTAAATACGCCCTCTACTTCAAGGGTCCCGCTCAGAAGATCGGGCCGGTGCCGTTCGTTTCAGGCGGCAAGGTGAGCGCGCCGCAGGCCAGCCGGTACACCTCATTTTCGCGGCTGCAGCAGGCGAAGACACTGGACGATGTATTTTGATGTACTGTCGATTACAACCACTTATCATATGACCTTGGAAACAGTAGATACCCCGTTCGTCTTTATTTCGTATTCTCATGACTCCAAAGAACACAAAGAGTGGGTAGCGAAAACTTGCACTAAGCCTTCGAGAAAAAGGGATTGAGATTTTGATTGATCAATTTGACCTTGGGCCTGGCGACGATGTTCCGCGGTTCATGGCGGACTGCGTGCAGAAGGCAGATCGCGTTTTGATGGTTTGCACAGAAGCATACGTGCGCAAAGCGAACGACGGCGTGGGAGGGGTAGGGTACGAAGCGATGATTGTCACGGCGGAACTCGTCAAGAACTTAGGCACAAACCGCTTCATTCCCATCATCCGGCGATCCGGAGAAGGACCGGCAATTACGCCGACTTCTCTTGGAGTACGAAAGTATATCAATCTGACGACTGATGCGGATTGGAAGGACAATTTCGATGAACTCATTGAGGATATTCACCAGGTAAGACACTTACGCAAAGGCCCGCTGGGTCCGTCACCTTTCACTAACGAAACATTTGAAGGCCAAAAGACGAAACAAAACCGTCAGGAAAGAAAATTACAGTTTGAAGCATCTCTCGCATCTCCACTCGAAGCTTATCATACTGCTGGCGCTCTGATCGAAGATAATGACCAAGTGCTGTGGCGCAAATTGCTCTTGGCTGCTTCTGAGCAAGCAATTTCTAATCTGAAGACATGGATGCAAAGGGACTTAGCCAACATTCCACGGTTTGATGAAAAAGCTCCCGGGCCAGTTTTTGAAGACCTCAATGCCGGGATGTCAAGCTATGAGCCATTTTTGGCTTGCTTGATGGCTGCGGCAGAATCTGGACAGCCCTATTATACAAACCAACTAAGCTGGATCGAAACGATATACTCTCCGCCGCAACTCTCTGAAGTCGGCATCACGTACTTCGTCCAATTTCCCGAAGCTATAATGTTTGTTGCAAACGCCTTGGTAGGAGGAATGCTCATGCAGAGTGGGGCAGGCGAAGCCGCATACCGATTAGCAACGTCAAAAGCTTGCCGGTAGATATGGAAACGAGCCAGCTCCTATCTTCGCGTCATCCGGGGTGATAGGGTGGCCAGACTTCTATCGGGCATCACTGCACAAGTGCTTGGCAATTTCTGAACAAAGTCATCGACGAATGGCTGTGGTTGAAAGAGGTATTTGGCACCCCTGATGCCTGCCGTTCCGCGATCACCGGGTACTACATAATGCTAAGCTTCTTGAACTTCGTAAATCTGGCTAAAAGTAATCAGCTCACTGATGAAGCAGTGGGAAATTACAACCGGGGACAAGGCGGCTTCCCAATAACGGTACCACTTTCGTATTTGACTTGGTCCAACAGCGTTGTCGTTAAAGGGTACGCTCTCTTTTCGGATCAGCGTACTTTGCTCGAAAAAGTGTTGGTGGGCAATGGACTTACCCGATCTCAGGCTGCCACGCTGTGGCCGTATTGGTTGAGGATCTTCCAACCGATGGCTGTGGGAGGTGTACCACAATATGTGGCACCAATCTGCATCGATTCCTGATAAATTGTTTGAAGATTGGGATGCTGATCCGTATCGCTTACCGTGAATGCAACAAAACTCCTTCTTTCAGGCTTTAAATGTCATGCCCGCCGACAACCCGTGCGGTGATACCAAGGGGTTCGGCAATAGATGTTACACCCGGTAGAACGCGAAGCGACGTAATCTCCAGGTGATCCTTCTTCGCAGTCGCGTAGCGGCGTCACTTGAACAGCCGTGGTCGAGTCCGCGAGGCCACGGAAAGCATGGGGATAGATTTCCCAGCTATGTAGTGGCGTCACCCTTCGGCGACCGGCGCGCGTTGCGTTTTGGCAGACCCGAACCCCGGCTGTTGCGGTGCCTGCCCTTCGACCAAGCACCCACATTGTCCTCTGTTCTCCGCCGTCGGGGTGACGCCACTACGTGGCTGGGATCACACCCGATGGAACGATCCGTGGCCTCGCGGACTCGACCACGGCTACTCAAATGACGCCGCTACGCGGCTGCGGAAGGATCACGCCCACCCGGCGATCATCTTATTTAGCTTGCCGCGTGTAACATCCAACGCCGATCCCCTTAAAACCTGGTTTTATGGCTGGAACTTTGAGTGGCTGCAGATACTGTCGCTCCAACAATACCTCCCACGCCTCTCCACGATGCGCACCAGAGGGTTACTCTTTTTCGGTTTCCTCGCAGAGCAGGTACGCCGTGAGTAAATCCGCACTCGGCTATCGGCAGCAGTTGAACCTGCTGAAACCTCGCCAGCCTTTCTGGGAAGAAAACTGCCCCGCATGGATTCGAACCATGAATAAAGGTTCCAAAGACCTCTGTGTTACCATTACACCACGGGGCAAAACGCAGAAGCTAGAATCTATCACCGGCCCCCGCCGGCCGCAAGCCCTTACGAAAAGATTTACACGCGACCCGCCCTTCGTGCCTTGCTATCGTGCGTGACGATGTCACCCCCGACTCCTCGCGCCGACGCCCCCGCCGCCGGCCGCTGCCCGAACTCCGCTCCCCGTCTGCACAGCCCTGACCACCCGCCTGCGCGTGCGCCACGCGCTGCTCCTGTTTTCTGATCTGGGCCGCCATTTACGTGCCCGACGCTCGGCTCTCTGGAGATCAAAGGCGAGGAAGGCCGCCGACTCCTGCCGGCCGTCACCATGCTCCAGAGCGGACGCTGGGTCGTGCCCTCCATCGGCGGCGTCGATTACCTCAGCAAGCCGCCGCTCATCAACTGGCTCGCCGCCGCCGCCTTCCAACTCACCGGCAGCCGCAGCGAATGGGCCGCGCGCGCCCCCTCCGCCCTGAGCGTCCTGGCGCTGGCCCTCGCCACCGTCTGGACGCTGAGCGCCGCCGCTCACCCCCGCCGGGGCGCTGCTGGCCGCCGTGTTCATGCTCACCAACATCGGCCTCATGGAAAAAGGCCGCCTGGCCGAGATCGAGGCCCTTTACATCAGCCTTTACGGCCTGGCCCTGCTCACCTGGCTGTCGGCTGGTTGGAAACCCGCGAACACCGACGACACCGCCGCCACTCCGCGCCGCGTCACCCTGGCGCACCTGGACCCTGCCGGGCGTGTTCCTGGGCTTGGGTCTGCTGACAAAAGGGCCGCTGAACCTCGTCTTCTTCTACGCAGTCGTCATCGCCATGCTGATCCACGCCTGGCCGACTGCGCGAGTTCTGGAGCCGCGCGCATCTGGCCGGCCTCGCCCTGGTCGCCCTGCTCATCTTCGCCGCCTGGGCCTATCCGTACTTGCGGCCAACCTCCGCCGGTCACGCGGGCGCAGTCTGGCGCGCGCAGATGCAAGGCCGCCTGGAAGTCAGCGACGGCTTCCGCTGGCGAGGACTGGCTCCTCAACATCCCCCGCGGCCTCATCAACTTTCTCCCTTGGACCATGCTCCTGCCCCTTGCTCTGGTGCCGCCAATGCCAAAGAACCGCCGCCCCCTCGGACTCCGCTCCTCCTCCGCCAACCGCCTCAGCCCTACTCCGTCTCCCATCTCGCGTTGCAGCCCTCGTCCCTCTTCCCCTCCACACCGCCTGCGCCGTCGTCGCCGTGCTTCTCTCGCCGTCAGTCTCGCCCCCGGCGGCGTCGCCGCGTTACACCCTGCCGCTGCTCGTGCCCGCCAGCATGCTGCTGGCGCTGGTCTGCGTCCGGCATCCCCGCCGGCGTTCCCGCCGATCCTGCCCGTCGTCTGGTCGCGCATCGTCGGGCCGCTGCTCGGGCTCTCGGCCGCTCGCCGCCCTCCCGGCGGCGTTCGTCGGCGGCGGCGGACGCTGTGGCGCTGGCTCGTGGCCGCGCGTCGTCGTGCCGTCGGCGGCGCTGTTTCTCCTGGTCGAGCACTGCCGTTTCCGGCAGTGGGGCGGCATCTCCGTGCTGGCCCTCGCCAGCGCGGGCGTCATGGCCCTGCTCACCGCCGATTACTCCCTCGGCGCGGTGCCCCGACCTGCGCCATCGGAAAATCTCCGGCCCCTCGCGCAAAAAATCAACCGCGTCACCGCCGCCAGCGGCGAATCCGTGCGCGTGTTCGCCCCGGGTTTCCTGCCTTTCCTCTATTACCTGCATCCCGACCCGGTCTACGTGCAAACCGTCGCCGGCCTCCCGCCCGACGCCCATTTCCTGCTCGTGCGCGAGACCGATCTTCCGACCGTTCCGACCCGCTCAAGTCCAGACGGCGCGCTACGCAAACCCTTCGAGCGCCTGGACGATAAGAATCGCGGCCGCTGGTATCTGCTGCGCGTCGAGGCCGCCAGCGAAAGCGAGCTTGTGAAATTTTTCACAAATTCAACGCCTCGCGCGGTTGACGCACCCTCCCATCCGCTTAAATCATTAGCGCAACTAATCACGTGCCTGCCGCCACCCCGATCCTGTCTGCCGTTGCCACCCCTTCCTTGGGGCGCGCATCCGGTCCGTTGGCATCCGCCGTAACCTGAAGATGCCCGTTGTCCGGCATCTTTCGACGGTTCGGACCGCTTTTTTCGTTGCAAATCCGTTCCGCCTATCTAGCATTGCAACTCCGTCGAGCCACGCAACGCGAGCGAACGCGCCGCAATCCAGCTTTCCGCAACTGACCCGCTCTCAGGCACATGGCCAACCTCTTCCCTAGATGGTCCAATTTGCTCGCGCCGAAGGTCATCTTCTGCGCCGGGCCTGCGTGGGCACCGCGCTTTTCTTCGGCATCTGGCATTACTTTACTCCGAAATACACCCGCGTCGGCTACATGCCGACCCAGCCGGTCGCCTTCCAGCACAGCATCCACGTCCAGCAACTGGGGATGGATTGCCGCTACTGCCACAGCTACGTCGAGGTCAGCGGCCACTCCAACGTGCCCACCACGCAGACGTGCATGAACTGCCACACCGCCATCAAGGCGAACAGCCCCAAGCTCCAGCCCGTGCGCGATAGCTGGGCATTCCGGCAAATCCATCGAGTGGGTCCGCATTCACCGCGTGCCGGACTACGCGTATTTCAACCACTCCGCGCACGTCAACCGCGGGGTGAGCTGCGTGAGTTGCCACGGCCAGATCAACCAGATGGAAGTGGTCTGGCACGACCAGCCGCAGGGCATGGCGTGGTGCCTGAACTGCCATCGCAACGCCGGAGAACAACCTGCGCCCCGTCGCCGAAATCACCCATCTGGATTGGAAGCCCGAGGACATGGGCAAAAAGCCGGACGGCACTGTTCTACACTCAGAAGGAGATCGGCCTGGAGTTGAAGGACAAAGTGGAAGGTCAAACCCCCCGTCACCTGCGCCGGTTGCCATCGCTAAGTCCACGCCTCTCACGCCCACGCCCGCCCTCTCGTTCATTCTTCTCAGGTTCCGCGTTCCGCCTTCCGATTTCCCGCCTTTCATGAAGCGCGTTTTCCAACACCCACCGGAGCAGCCCAGTCCGACCGGCCGCAAATACTGGCGCAGCCTCGGCGAGTTGAACGACACGCCGGAGTTTCGCGGCTGGCTGGAGACGGGAATTTCCCGCCGGCGCGGCCGAGATGGAGGGCGACTCGCTTTCCCGCCGTAATTTTCTCCAGTTGATGGGCGCGTCGATGGCGCTCGCGGGTTTCGGTCTGAGCGGTTGCCGCCGTCCCGAGGCGTACCTGGTGCCTTACTCCAAGGCGGTCGAGTGGGTCATCCCCGGCAAGGCCGTGTTCTACGCGACCACGCATGCCCCGCCGCCGGGGCGCCATGCCGCTGATCGCCTCCACCGTCGACGGTCGTCCGATCAAGCTGGAAGGCAACGGCCTGCATCCCGCTGAGCAACGGCGCGACCGACCCGTTCGCCCAATGCTCGCTGCTGGAATTGTACGATCCCGACCGTTCGCGCGCGTTTCTGCACGAGGGCAGAGTCGGTCGACGATTTGCAAGTTCAAGTCGTTCATGAAAGTGACGCCCGCGCCGAGATGCTCAAAGACCGGTGGTGCCGGTACGGCGATCCTGGTCGAGGAAACGCATTCGCCCACGCGCGAGCGTCTCCGCGCCGAGTTGACCAAGCAGTTCCCGAACCTGCTTTGGTGCCTGTACGATCCGCTTCGTCCTTCAACGAGGTCGAGGCGGGCCGCGCCGCGTTCGGCGACGGCCTGAAGCTGACGCCGCGCTTCGACAAGGCGGAAGTGATCCTCTCGCTGGACAGCGATTTCCTCAATCTGGAAGAGGGCGGCGTCGAAGCCACCCGCGATTTCTCCAACCGCCGCCGGGTCGCTCAGGCGAGCGACACGATGAACCGGCTGTACGTGGTGGAAAACCGCTACACCATCACCGGCGGCAAGGCGGACCACCGCCTGCGCTGCAAGGCCAGCCAGATCGGCGCGGTGGCCGCGGCGCTCGCGCAGAAGATCGGCGCTGGCATCGGTGCCGATGGCGCGGCGCTCAAGCGACCTGCTCACCGCGTATCCGGCCGGACGCCGCGACCCGCCTGCAAGGTCAGGACGCAATGGATCACCGAAGCCGCCAACGACCTGCTCGCCGCCCACGGCAAGTGTCTCGTGGTGGCCGGCCCGCGCCAGCCGGCGGCGGTGCATCTGCTTGTTCACGCGATCAACGGCGCGCTGGGCAACATCGGCAACACGGTGGTCGCCACCGCCGCGCCCGAACGCGGCGGCGCGGAACCCACCAGCATCTCCGGCTCTGGCCGAGGCGATCCGCAACAACAAGGTTCAGACCCTGTTCATCTTCGGCGGCAACCCGGCGTACAACGCGCTGGCGAACCTCAACTGGCCCGATCTGCAGAAGAGCGTGCCCAACCGTCGTGCGCCTCGGCTATTACGAGGACGAGACCAGCGAGTTGGCGCAGTGGCACGTGCCCGAGGCGCATTTCCTGGAGCAATGGGGCGACGCCCGTCACGGCGGATGGCACCTACTGCGTCATCCAGCCGATGATCCTGCCGCTCTTCGACGGGCTGACCGACCTGGATATGCTCCAGCTGATGCTCGGCAAGGAGCCGCACGGCGACAAGCCCGACCTTGGTCCGCGCCACGTTCGACGGACTCAACAAAAATGTCGGCGATCCGGCTCTGGCCTGGAACACGCTGCTGCGCGACGGCTTCATGCCGAACTCCGCGCCGGGCGAGACCAACGCCAGCTTCAACGTCGGCGCGGTGAAAGCCTACCTCGCGGCAAAACATCCACGAGCAGTTCCCCGCCGCCACCGCCGGAGAACGATCTCGAGGTCGTGCTCACCCAGCGACTACAAAGTGGACGACGGCCGCTACGCCAACAACGGCTGGCTGCAGGAAATGCCGCATCCCATCAGCAAGATATGCTGGGACAACGCCGCGCTGATCAGCCCGGCCACCGCCAAGCGGCTGGGCGTCGGCAACGACGGCTTCAAGGAAGGCGACTACAGCGAGAGCGACCTGATCGAGATCGAAATCCCCGGCGGACGCAAGATCAAGGCGCCGGTGCTGGTCTCGCCCGGCCACGCGGATGACTCGATCACGATCGCGCTCGGCTACGGTCGCCGCCGCACGGGCCGCGTGGGCCGCAACACGGGTCACGACGCCTACCCGCTACGCACCGCTCAGACGACCTATTTCGCCACCGGCGCGAAGGTCACGGCCACGGGCGAAAAGTACCAGCTGGTAACGACCCAGCAGCATCAGGCGATGGAAGGCCGCAACCTGATCCGCGAACTGCCCGTCGAGACCTACCGCAAGAACGCGGGCTTCGGTTTCGAGGGCGACCGTTCCTTCGTGGCGATGATGGGCATGGACGCCCACATGCCGCCGAACATCTCCCTCTACCGCAACCCGGAGTATGGATTCGCCGCACCAGTGGGGCATGGCGATTGATCTTAACACCTGCACGGGCTGCAACGCCTGCGTCGTGGCCTGCCAGGCGGAGAACAACATCCCCGTCGTCGGCAAGGACCAGGTTTCGCGCGGTCGCGCCATGCAGTGGATCCGCGTGGACCGGTATTATTCCACGGTGGAAAAGGACGATCCGATGTTCGACCCGACCGTCGATGATCCCGACCCGCAGATCCTGACGCAACCGGTCACCTGCCACCACTGCGAGAACGCGCCGTGCGAGACGGTCTGCCCGGTCAACGCGACGATCCACACGGAGGAAGGCCTCAACGCGATGGCCTACAACCGCTGCATCGGCACGCGGTATTGCTCGAACAACTGCCCGTACAAGGTGCGTCGCTTCAACTTCTTCAACTACAACGAGCGCAGCATCGAGCCCATCGAGAACGGCCCGTGGAAGGGCAAGTCCCGCGCGTACCTCGGGCCTTTCCAGAAGAAGGGCATGGACGACATCGCCAAGCTCGGCAAGAACCCGAACGTGACGGTGCGGATGCGCGGCGTCATGGAGAAATGCACGTTCTGCGTGCAGCGCATCGAGGACGCCAAGATCGACCAACTCCAGGTCGCGCGGGATTCCGACAACAAGGTGGTCCCGACCGACAAGTTCAAGACGGCCTGCCAGCAGGTCTGCCCGGCGGAGGCCATCGTGTTCGGCAACCTGGCCGACCCGAAGAGCAAGGTTGTGGCGGTCAAGAAGCAGGATCGCGACTACAAGATGCT
The DNA here is from genome assembly GCA_963795895.1 of uncultured bacterium. GTDB lineage: Bacteria > Verrucomicrobiota > Verrucomicrobiia > Chthoniobacterales > SZAS-18 > CAWCJJ01. The sequence continues at coordinate 307,049 of CAWCJJ010000012.1, read as the reverse complement.
CGAGTATCTTAACGTGCGCCCCCGCCTGAGCTACCAGGCGGCGTTGCGCAACCCGAACCCGAAGATGCCCGGCGCGGGCCGCGTCGGCATGACGCTCCTCGGCAACGAAGCGAACGACCCCACGCAACACCAGCGCGAACCCGGCCACGGCGAAAGCCCGGTTCGCGGCGAAGAAAAGGCCGGCGAGCAGCATTCCTGAGCAGGTTCATCAACATGCCGCAATGACGAATGACGAATGCGAATGACGAACGACGAGTAGTGACAGCTTCCCCTGTCACGGCTTTCTTCTCTGAGTTGCAGTTCGCCTCTGTGTCCTGCCTCGTCATGCATTCTCATTCGTCATTTCTCACCTCCGCTAATTTTCTATGGCCGAAGCCCTCGCCATTCCGCCGTCGATGTCCCGCCACCCGCGCAGTTGAACCCGCGCGCCGCGAAGATCCTGGCCGATCTGCGCACGCCGCTGGTCGCCAACAGCCATTCGCTGAGCCTGGATCACGGAGAACATTTGCAGCGTCGTCGAGGAAAAAACGCCCATCTGGTGGTGGATCGCCTTCGTGCCGTCGGTCCTGCTGATGCTGGTCTGCTTGAGTTGCTTCGCCTACCTGATCATGACGGGCGTCGGCGTCTGGGGTGAAAACACCCCGGCGGCCTGGGCGTGGGACATCACCAACTTCGTGTTCTGGATCGGCATCGGCCACGCCGGGACGTTGATCTCGGCCATTCTGTTCCTCACGCGCCAGCGCTGGCGCACGGCGGTCAACCGTGCGGCCGAGGCGATGACGCTTTTCGCGGTCATGTGCGCCGGTCTCTATCCCGGTTTGCACGTGGGTCGCGTGTGGATGGCCTGGTTCCTCGCTCCCGTGCCGAACCAGTACGCCATCTGGCCGAACTTCCGGAGTCCGCTGTTGTGGGACGTGTTCGCGGTCTCGACCTATTTCACGGTGTCCGTGCTGTTCTGGTACACGGGGCTGATCCCGGATTTGGCGACTTTGCGTGACCGTGGCCGTAGCAAGATCGGCAAGTACATCTACGGGTTCTTCGCGCTGGGCTGGCGCGGCGGCAACCGCCAGTGGCGTCACTACGAAATGGCGTACCTGCTCCTGGCGGCCCTCTCGACTCCGCTGGTGCTCTCGGTGCATACCATCGTGTCGTTCGACTTCGCGACCTCGGTGGTCCCCGGCTGGCATACGACGATCTTCCCGCCGTACTTCGTCGCGGGCGCCATCTTCGGCGGGTTCGCCATGGTGCTGACGCTGATGCTGCCCATGCGCATCATGTACAAGCAGCTGCGGGACATCATCACGCCGCGTCACATCGACGTGATGTGCAAGATCATCCTGCTGACGGGTTCCATCGTGGGCTACGCGTACATCATGGAGTTCTTCACCTCCTGGTACAGCGGCAACCCCTACGAGCGGTACGCCTTCGTCAGCAGCCGCGCGGCGGGTCCGGCGACGGACCTGCTCCACTGGCTCATGCCCGAGCTGATGCCCAAGCTGCCGTGGGGACCGTACTGGTGGGCGTACTACTGCGATGATGAGCTGCAACGTGATCTCGCCGCAGTTTTTCTGGTTCAAGTTCTGCCGACGCAACCTGTGGGTGGTGTTCGCGGGCTGCATGTTCGTGAACGCCGGCATGTGGTTCGAGCGTTTCGTCATCATCGTGACGAGTATCTCGCGTGATTTCCTGCCCTCCAGTTGGGGCATGTTCCACCCCACCTGGGTGGACATCGCGACCTTCGCGGGCACGTTCGGCTTGTTCCTGACGCTGTTCCTGCTCTTCATCCGCTTCCTGCCGATGATCGCCATCGCCGAGGTGAAGGGCGTGACGCCCATGGCCGATCCGCACAGCGGCCATGGCCACGCGTTTGGTTACGCGGCGGGACCGCAGCAGGAACCGACCCACTTGATGGACAAGGGTGACGGCCACAGCGGTACACGGGTGCGACCTGTGACCACGGGAATCGTGCCCGAACCCGGTGAGCGTGGCTCCGAAGCGGTGGCCTCCGCTCCCACCGTGGGCGGGAAGTCACTGAGCGCCTGGTCCGACTCTGGTAAATCATTTCTCAATCCCACCATGCCAACCGCCAATAAGATCTACGGCATCGCCGGCGAATTTCCGAGTGCCGCCGCGTTGTTCGAAGCAGCCGAGAAGATGCGCGACCACGGCTTCAAACGCTGGGACGTCTTCTCGCCTTTCCCGATCCACGGCATGGACGACGCCATGGGGCTGGGCAAATCCATGGTCAGCTACATCGTCCTGGCTTCCGGTCTGACCGGTGCCGCGACCGCGCTGATCCTGGAGATCGGCAGTTCCGTGTACCTTTACCCTTTGATCGTGCAGGGCAAGCCGGTGAATTGGACCACCATCCCGGCTTTTTTCCCGGTGATCTTCGAGTTGACGGTGCTGTTCTCGTCGTTTGGGGCGGTCTTCGGAATGCTGGCGCTGAATCTCCTGCCACGCTGGAACCATCCCATGTTCAACTGGGGCCGGTTCGCGAAGGTGACCGACGACGGTTTCTTCGTGGCGGTGGAGGCGAGCGACTCCCGTTTTTCCGAGAAGGAAACCGCGCGAGTACCTGAAAGCCATCGGCGCGACCAACATCACCACCATTTACGACGAACCTTTCGAGCAAGCTTCCCATCAGCCGGTCGATCACCCGGCAAATCGCCGTTTGATTGCGGCTTGTCCGCACCTGATTCCCCGGGCAGTCTCTCCGTATTCCCGCCTTCATCCTAATATGAAGTACTTCTTCCTAGCCTTCACCGTCGCGGTCCTGCTGGTGGTCATCATCGCCGGCCCGCGCGGACGCCACAACGGCAACCGTCCGCTGGAGTTCTTCCCGGACATGGTCCGCCAGAGCAAGGTCAAGCCGCAGTCTCCCAGCGCGTTTTTCGCCGACGGAATCGGCCAGCGCCGCCCGGTCGAGGGAACGGTGCCCATGGGCTACGAGATCCCGCGCGAGCCCGCCCTCGCCACCACCAAGGTCGTCAACGCCGACCAGCCCGGGCTGATCGAGCATCCGGGTTACGGCTACACCGCCTCGCCCGATTACTACAACACCGGCAAAATGGGCGACAAATGGGGCACGGGCATTCCGGTGAAGGTCACGCCCGAACTGCTCGCGAAAGGCCAGGAGCGTTTCACCATCAACTGCGCCGTGTGCCACGGGGCGACCGGTGGCGGCAACGGCGTGACCAGCAAGTACGGCCTCGCCGGGATCGCGAATTACCACGAGGAGAAATACCTGACGATGCCCGACGGCCAGATTTTCAACACGATCACCAACGGCTACCAGTCCATGATGGGCTACGGCGCGAACCTCGCGATCCGCGACCGCTGGGCGATCGTGTGTTACGTCCGCGCGTTGCAGAAAGTCGCAGTTGGTCAAGCTGGAGGAGTTGCCCGCCGATCAGGCGCAAAAGGTCCGTGATTCCAAGTAAGCACTCCTCCGCCAGCATCCTTTTCTTCGATCTCCGATCTTTATGAGTGCCGTCGCCACCCACGAAAAGTCCGCCACGCCGAAAGAGGAGTTCTTTCAGTACACCAACCTCGGCCCGACGCTTTTCGCCCTGCTGGTCGGCGCGGGCTTGGCGATCGCGGTTTGCCTGCTGGGCTTGCTGGTGTTCCCGGTCAAGCAGTTCCTGTTTTCGTGGCTGTTCGCGTTCAGCTTCTTTTTCACGATCACGGCGGGTTCGCTGTTCTGGATTTTGCTGCATTACGCCGTGGACGCGGAATGGAGCGTGGTCGTGCGGCGCATTCTGGAAACGATGGCGAACTCCTTTAGCTACCTCTGGATTTTCTTCATCCCGCTCCTGATCGGCGCGCACAAAGTCTATGGTTGGATGGACGTGCCCCGTGGGCGTCGACCCGGCGCTGGACGGCAAGCGCGCGCTGCTGAACCCGAAGTTCTGGGCGGTGCGCGCCGTGGTGTACTTCTCGTTTTTCTTCACGGTGTCGTACCTGATGCGCTGGTTCTCGACGCAGGCAGGATCATGACGGGCGATCCCGGCTGGTCCACGAAAGCGCGCGGCTTGTCTTTCGCGTCGATCCCGTTTTTCGGGGTGTTCCTGACCTTCGCGGGCATCGACTGGCTCATGAGCATCAGCTACCACTGGTATTCGACCATGTGGGGCGTTTACATCTTCGCCGGGCAGCGCCTGGTCGTCGATGGCGGCGCTTGATCATCATCACGAACTACCTGCGCAACGCGGGTTATCTGAAGGGCGTCGTGAGCACGGAGCATTTCCACATCATGGGCAAGCTCCTGCTCTCGTTCACGGTGTTCTGGGCGTATATCGCCTTCAGCCAGTATTTCCTGTACTGGTACGCCAACATCCCGGAGGAGACGGAGTACTTCCTCGTCCGCAACACCGAGAGCTGGAACACCCTGAGCATCCTGTTCCTGGTGGTCGGGCATTTCTTCGTCACCTTCTGCCTGCTTTGCCCGCGAGGCGGCGAAGACCAACTCCCGCCGTTTGGCGTGGATCGCCGGCTGGGCGCTGCTGATGCACTTGGCGGACATGTACATCCTTGTGATGCCCTTTTACCACGAGAAGGGGTTTGCGCCCCACATCTTCTCGACCTGGCGGCGTTGGTGGCCATCGGCGCGCCTCTGATTTTCCTCTTCATCCAAGCGCTGGGCCGCTACCCGCTGTACCCGCTGCGCGACCCCCGCCTGCCCGAGTCGCTGCGGCTGGTCAACTGAAGCGCGGAAACCTTTTTGTACCTTACCCGTCATGGCAAGCACTTCCGTTGATCCGCACGGTCTTCCGCGACCCCCGCGTACGAGCGGGAGGAACGCGCCCGGCCCGCGCACTTGGGCGCGTGTTTTTCTTCGGCGTTCTGCTGATGCTCTTTGTGGGATACCTGGCGTACTGCCTCATCGATACGGCATTGTCGCATTTCCAGACGACCGATCAGAAGCGGGTTTTGGAGCGGGAGAAAATCCTGGCCGACCGTCTGGCGGAGGATCACAAGTTGCTCAAGGACGAACCCAGCTGGTTCAAGAAGGACAAGGGCCAGATTCGCGTGCCCATCGCGACAGCGATGGCGATGACGGTGGCCGACCTTGAAAAGGTCAAGCCGCATGCGACCGACGTGCCCGTGACCGCCCAGGCGCCCAACGCCGCTCCCACCTCGCCGGACAAAGGCGTGGCCTCGCCCACCGGCAGCCAGGTAAACCCGCCCGCCATCGCAGCCGCACTACCTTGGGCGGTGCGCCGAGTCCGAGCGCGACCCCGGTGCAGTCCGGCCTCCGGCTCCCGCCGGAGTCGTGGCTCCCGGCAGCGCCGGACCCGGCCGGCCCCGGGCGGGAGTCGAATCCCGCGCCGGCCCCGCGGCGCGGCCGCGCCAGCTCCTCCGGCGCCGCGGCATCCCGCGCCACCAGCGGTCCCCGCCGCGCCCGCGCCGCTGAGACGCCTGTACCGGGCAACCCAGGCTGCCGTCGCACCGCCCCTCGCTCGCCGCCGCGCCAGCCGACCCCCGGAGCCGCCTCGAACGCGCACGGCAACTCCCGCCTGGCCGCGCCCGCGCCCGCCTGTTGCCGCCGCACTCCGCGCTGACACCTCCCGCCGCGACCCCGAGCGCCCCAGCCCCGCCGCGTCGGCCCTGACGGCGAGCGCGATCACCTCGCCCGCGCACACCTTGAATCATGAGTCCTGTTCACCCGAACTCCCGCTACCGCGCCCATCGGCGGTTCCGACCAGCACCCGACGTGCCGGTCAGCCCGATGAATCCGACGAATTGCAGTACCGGTGCAGCAGCCGCTGTTCGCCGCCGTCGGAAGTGGACGCGACCACGCGCGTGCCGGTGCTGCTGTTTTTCGGCTCGTCGATCCTGTGGCTGCTGCTCGCGTCGCTCTTGTCGGCGGTCGGATCGTTCAAGTTGGTGCTGCCCGAGATTTTGACCAACGTCGCGTACCTGACCACGGGCCGCGTGATGCCCGGCGGCGGAAAACGCTTTCATCTACGGTTGGGCGGCATCGGCGGCGCATCGGCGCGGGTCTGTGGATTCTCGCCCGCCTTTGCCGGACGCCGTTGCGCGACGGCGGCGTGCTTGGCACGGCGTGGGCGCTCTGGAACCTGGGCGTCACGCTCGGGCGTGCTCGGCATTCTGCGCGGTGACGGCACGGGCTTTCGTCTCCTCGACTTCCCGTATTACGCGTCGCCGGTGCATGTTCTCGGCTTACGTCTTCATCGCCATCTGGGCGGTGCTGATGTTCCGGTACCGCCGGCCCGGCGCCGCTGTACATCTCGCATTGGTTCATCCTGGCGGCATTTCTGTGGTTCCCCTGGGCGTACGCCACGGCCAACCTGCTCCTGTTTTTCATGCCGGTGCAGGCGGCGGTGCAGGCGGTGATCCACTCGTGGTATCTGCGCAGTTTGCTGCGGCGTCTGGTTCACGCTGATGGCGCTGGGATCGCCTATTACATCGTGCCCAAGGTGATGGGTCGCCCCGTGCATCGCTACGGGCAAGCCACGCTGGTGTTCTGGACGGTGATCGTTTTCTTTAGCTGGAGCGGCGCGTATTACCTGATCGGCGGCCCCGTCCCGGCGTGGATGATCAGCTTGTCGGTCGTGGGCAGCACCCTGCTGCTCGTGCCGGCCTTCATGGCTTACAACAATCTGCGCGGGACGCTCGGGAGCGCACCCTGGCCCTGCGGCACAGCCCCTCGCTTGCGCTTTACGATGGTGGGGGTCGTCCTGCTTCCTGGCCGCGACCATCCTGGGCGCGCTCCTCGGCTTCCGCTCGGTCAACGCCGTCGCGCATTTCACCATGCTGATGGAGGCGCAGGAACAACTCGCGATGTACGCTTTCGTGTCGATGGTCCTGTTTCGGCGCGGTGTACTACATCGTGCCGCGCGTGCTGGAGATCGAGTGGCCGTCGCCAAGCCTGATCCGCGCGCATTTCTGGTTCAGCGTCGTGGGCGATTGGGGCTGGTCATCCTTTCGCTGCTCTGGGCGGGTTCGTGCAGGGTCTGGGACTGGCCGACGCCAAGGTGCCGTTCATGGCGATCACCGATCTTCTTGCGACCGCTGCTGGTGAGCAACGCGGTCTGTGGTCTGGCGATGTTCGCGGGCCACGTGTGTTTCGCCACTTCCTGGCTGCTGATCTTCGCCAAAGTGGTGGTCGGTCGAGTTGAGTCGCGCCGCGGACTGCGCTTTTCCGACGGCGATCCGCTTCCCACCACGTGGCGCCGCGTTCGGGTGATTTTGCCGCTACTCCGCGTCATGAGAAAATCGACCTCCATTTTTGTTGGTCTGCTGATGGTCTTTCTGAGCAGTTGGATCGTGTACGTGCTTGTCCCGTACGTGCAGATCGGACGGCTTGTCGCCGGACGTGGATGAAACCACGCACGACCAAACGCCCTGCGCAGTACGCCGGCTGGGCCGAACAGGGCCGCGTGATCTACGCCGTCGAACGGCTGCGTCACCTGCCACAGCCAGCAGGTCGGTTCGCGCAAGATGGTGGCCGACATTGACCGTGGCTGGGGTGGCCTGGAGGCGAACGAGCCGCGCCGCACCGTCGCGCGCGACTATCTGCGCTGACCGCGCGCCGTACCTGGGTTTCTCACGGTTGGGTCCGGACCTTTCCAACGTCGGTCAGCGCCGGCAGAAGGAAGAGTGGCTGCTCCAGCATTTGTACGATCCGGAATGGCTTTCACCGGGTTCCAACTGCCCGCCGATGCACTTCCTCTTTGACCGGTCGCAAGATCGGCGGCCAGCCTTCCACGGAGGCGAATCAAAATTCCCGGCGACCGTCAAGCTGCCGGGCCGGACTGAGGTGTTGCCCGGCCACGACGCCAAGGCGCTGGTGGCTTACCTGCTGGCGCTGAAGCGCAGCGACTACAAGCTTGGACGAAGCCCCGGTCGAATCCGCGCGACACCGCCACGCCGTAACCTCCCATGAGCCACGCGCGTCGCCCGGCGGAAGCCGACAACCCGCGCCGCCCAGCCCAACCGATTCCCCTATCATGGCCGAAGCGGAATCCTCCAGCAACCAATCGGCGAACCATCCCGACAGCCACCACGGCGACGGCCCCATCGCGCCGCCCGACCACTTGGAATCCACCGCGCGAGGAGTCGATCACCCAATCGGACCCGCATTCCGCCTTGGAGGAGGACAACGACGCGTTCAACGAGTTTAGCTATCCCGGCGAAACCTTGGACCTGACCCGCGCCCACGAGATGGGCAGCGAGGATTTTGGCACTGAGCCCGCCAACCGCGCCTTGATGGCGGGCGCGGCGGCGCTGACGGGCCAGACGCCGGTCAAGCCGGTGGCATGGTACTCGGCCACGGCGGTGCTGGGCCTGCTCATGTGGGGCGGGATGTACCTCGGCACCTACAGCGGCGGTTTTCAGGGCGACGTTTACAACGAGACAGCCCAACTACAAGATGAGCGCGGAAGCGCCGGTCGATCCCAAGGACCCCAAGGTCATGCGCGCCGCCGGTCAGAAGCTGTTCACGGTGAATTGCGTCCAGTGCCACCAGGCGAGCGGCCTGGGCCAAGCCGGGTCAGTTCCCGCCGCTGGTGGCCTCCGAGTGGGTCGTGGGCGACGCGCCCAAACGGCTGACGCAGATCCTTCTGCACGGCATCCAGGGCACCATCCACGTTAAGGGCGAGGTGTACAACAACAACATGCCCGCGTGGAACACGCTGACCGACAAACAAATCGCCTCGGTGCTGACCTACATACGCTCCGATTGGGGCAACAACGCGCCGCCCGGTGGCCGAGAGCCGACATGGCCGAAGCCCGCAAAGAGACCAGCGGCCACAACGACCCGTGGTCGGAAGCCGAGTTGCTCAAGATCCCGACGGGCCCGCTGGCCAGCCAGGGCGGTGGCAACACGCCGCCCGCTCCCGCCGCCACCGGGTGCCGGTGCCCCGGCGGCGGGCAACCCTCCGAGCACTGGTGGTGGCAACACCAAACCACCCGCCGCGCCGCTTGGACAGGGACCTGCGCCCCGCCCCGGCCGCCACCCCGTGATTGCTCTCCCTTCACCTTGACAAAAACCATGGAGATCGACGTTACTGCTACTATTAGTTTAACTAATCCGTGGCGTTCATTGTGGCCCGGTCAAAATGCCATGACCTTTCTTCCCAAAACCATTAGTTTTCTGCGCCGGGCGTCGGCGTATGTGCTGCCCGCCGCTGGTCCTGCTGTGCGTGGGCGCGGTCTCCGCCCACGCCGAAACCCGCTCCTCCAACCTGTGGTGGACACCGCAAGCCGTCACGGTGCAGGGCCATAAGATCGATGCGCTGTTGATGTTCATCTTCTGGCTGACGCTGGCGGTCTTCATCGTCACGCAGTCGGTGTACATCTATTTCCTGGTGAAGTACCGCTACCGCAAGGGCGTGAAGGCGGTGTACAGCCACGGCAACAACAGCCTGGAATTGGTCTGGACCGCGATCCCGGCGGTGATTTTCGTGATGCTGGCGATCTTCAGCAACCGCCTCTGGCTGGAATTGCGGAGCGCGGCGCCGGGCAACGCCATCAAGATCGACATCATGGCCTACCAGTACGGCTTCCACATCCGCAATCCCGGGTCGGATGGCAAACTGGGTGCCGCCAGTCTTGGCCGCCGTGAAGAAGGGCGAGAATAACTTCGGCCAGGATCTGAACGACCCGGCGAGCTTTGACGATTACCAGAGCGAGAATCAGTTCACCATCCCGGTGAACCGTCCGGTAAACGTGATCCTGCGTTCGCAGGACGTGATCCACGCCTTCTACATCCCCGAATTCCGCGTGTACCAGGACATGGTGCCGGGCCACCAGATTGAATGGATGTGGTTTGTGCCGGACAAGGTCGGGCATTACGCGATCGCGTGCAATCAACTCTGCGGTGCCTGGCCATTACAACATGCAGGCCAAGATCGACGTGCTCAGCGAGGCGGATTACGACAAGAAGGTCGCGGAGGAAAGCCAGAAGGCGTTGAAGGCCCGCGCCGACAAGCAGAACGAAGCGAAGACCGCGCAGGAGCAAGAACCCTCCCCGTCGGCCGTGGCGGTTCGCTGAAAGCCACTACTCCGCGACGAGATACCATTTTCAGATCAATCCCAGACAGAAGCCAGCCCACCTAAAATGTACACCGTTGCCACACCTGCAATTTCTCCGGCGCATGTGGATGTCGCGCATGAGCACGGTCACGATCACCACGCCCATCAAGAAGACGTTTCTTCAACACCTACGTCTGGACGCACGATCACAAGATGATCGGCTTGCAGTACCTGTTCGCGAGCATGTTCTTTGGCGCGATCAGCGGCCTGCTCGCCATGGGTGTGCGCTGGCAGCTTGGGCTTCCCGGGCCATCCGGTTCCCGTGATTGGTCATTTGCTGCCCTGCGCAACATCGTCGGCGCGGACGGGGCCGTTCTGCCGGGCGGTTACAACATGCTGGTGACGATGCATGCCACGATCATGGTATTTTTCGTGATCATGCCGTTGCTGATCGGCGTCTTCGGCAATTTCCTGATCCCGCTGAAGATCGGCGCGCCGGACATGGCGTTTCCGTTCTTCAATGAACTGAGCTTCTGGCTGTTCATGCTTTCCGGCTTCATCCTGCTCTCGCAGTTTCTTCGTGCCGACAGGCGCGGCGCAGAGCGGCTGGACGAGCTATGCGCCGCTGAGCAGCACGCCCGAGTACCAGCCGACGGTGACGCGGTCAGACCCTCTGGGGGTTGGCCATCTTCATCAACGGGCTCGCGTCGATCGCGGGCGCGTTCAATTACATCACGACCATCGTGAACATGCGCTGCCCCGGCATGACGATGTTCCGGCTGCCGCTTGCGGTCTGGTCGCTCTTCGTGACGAGCTTCCTGCTCCTCCTGGCCGTGCCCGTGCTCAGCGCGGCGGCGGCGATGCTGTTCCTGGATCTGAACGCCGGGCACCACTTTCTTCAGTGGCAAATGGGGCACGGGTGGCCAGCCGTTGTTGTGGCAACATCTGTTCTGGTTCTTCGGCCACCCCGAGGTTTACATCATGATCCTGCCCGCGATGGGCTTGGTGTCGGAGATCATGCCGGTGTTCACGCGCAAGCCGATCTTCGGCTACCGCGCGATGGTGTTCTCCATGGTGGGCATCGGCTTGCTTGGGTTTCCTCGTGTGGGGACACCACATGTTCGTCTCGGGAATGCACCCGTTGCTGTCGGCGACCTTCTCGCTCTCGACGATGGTCATCGCCGTGCCGAGCGCCATCAAGACCTTCAACTGGATGGGCACGGTGTGGAAGGGCAGCATCCGTTTCACGACGCCGATGTGCTTCTGCCTGGCGTTTGTCAGTATGTTCGTCATTGGTGGGTTGAGCGGCATCTTCATGGCGGCGACGCCGGTGGACCAGTTCATCCACCACACGTATTTCATCGTGGCGCATTTCCACTACGTGCTGTTCGGCGGCAGTCTGTTCTCGCTCTTTGCGGCAGTGTACTTCTGGTATCCCGAAGATGTTCGGACGGATGATGAGCGAACGCCTCGGCAAGTGGCACTTCTGGCTGATGTTCGTCTTCTTCAACCTGACGTTCTTCCCGATGCACACGATGGGCTTGGCGGGTATGATGCGCCGCATCGCCGACCCGACGCAGTACGAGCACCTGCGGAACTTGCAGCCGTTGCAGCAGTTCATCAGCTTGAGCGCATTTGGTCTGGGTCTGTCGTTCCTGGTGTTCTGGTGGAACTTCTTCTACAGCCTGTTCAAGGGTGAGAAAGCCCCGGCCAATCCGTGGCGCGCGACCACGCTGGAGTGGACCTTGCCCTCGCCGGTGACGTTGCACGGCAACTTCGAGAAGACGCCCCATGTGTACCATGGCCCCTACGAGTACAGCGTGCCCGGCATGGAGGAGGATTACCTCCCGCAGAACGTGCCGATGAAGGAAGTGGTCCGCGCGGGTTTGACGCACTAGCAAATCAGGCGGCTTCAAGCCGCTGTCGTACCCAAGGTGGGGATGGCTCTCCGAGCCGCTCCCATTCTCAGATTGGCCGGCTTGCCCGGTAACACGGGTCGTTCACCAAACAACAGAGACGATGGGGAGCGGCTCGGAGAGCCATCCCCACCTTGGGTACGACGCCGCTTCGCGGCGGGTCAATACACAATCGATCCCATGATCAACTCAACAAAGTGCGTCGTGAAGGCATCACCTTGGTTGCACGCCTATAGTATTTTGGTCGCAGCTACCATCTGGATCCTGATCTTCAGCGGCGGGCTGGTGACCAGCAAAGGCGTGGGTTTGTCGGTGCCTGACTGGCCAACCACCTACGGTTACAACATGTTTGCGTTTCCCATCTCACGATGGGTGGGCGGCATTTTCTACGAGCACTCCCACCGGCTGCTTGCCTCTGGCGTGGGTTTGATGACGGTGGTTTTATCCGTCTGGCTGTGGCTGCGCGAACCCCGCTTATGGTTGCGGTGGCTTGGCACGGCGGCACTGTTCGCCGTGGTGCTGCAAGGGGTCCTTGGCGGGCTGAGGGTGGTTTGGTTGAAGGACCAGATCGGCATCTTCCACGCCTGCCTTGCCCAAGCCTTCCTGGCGACGGTGAGTTTCATCGCGTTCGCGACCTCGGGTTGGTGGACGCGATTGACTAACGATCAGGTCAACCACACGGATCGGCGCGTGATCCAGCGTTTAGGTTGGATGTTTGCCATTATAGCCGCGTTGATTTACACGCAACTGGCCCTGGGTGCGGGGATGCGCCACGCGCACGCGGGATTGTCGATCCGGGATTTCCCCACCGCCTACGGCAAGTGGTGGCCCGCCACGGACGCGGCGACCGTCTCCCAGATCAATCACGAACGCACCGAATCGCTGAATTTGCCCGCCACGAGTGCCATGCAGATCCTTCTGCAAATGTTTCACCGCCTGGGTGCGGGCCTGGTGGGTGCCGGAGTGCTTGCGGGGGCGTTTGCCGTCTGGCGTCAACGCGATCGCCTGCCAACGGGATTGTGTGCCTTCGCGATGGCGGGACCGGTGCTAATCGCGACGCAGATTACCCTGGGTATTTACACGATCTGGACGAACAAGGCCGCTGACATCGCCACTTTGCACGTTGCCACCGGCGCGGCTTCCCTGGTTTGGTCGGTGCTGACCACGGCGGCTTTGTGGTGGCGGGGTGGGTCGGCCCCGGTGGTTTTTCCAGCACAATTTGCTCCCATCGAGGAGACCCGGGAACTCGCGCTGGCGGGTGCCACGCGATGAAACACACCGCCGTTCTTGAATCACCGGTGTTGACGCTCCCCGTTAGCAAGGTGGACCGTGCGGGCATGTCATCGCCCGTACCCGGCACTGCGGTCGTAAGCACCGCCGTCGCGCCGGGGGTGTTCGCGGATTTCTGCGAACTGATCAAGGCGAGGCTCACCACCCTCGTGCTCGTCACGACGCTCGCGGGATTCTACCTTGGTTGGCAGGGTCCGATGGACTATGCGCGCCTGCTAAACACCCTTTTGGGCACCGCCCTCGTGGCGGCGGGCGCGGCCGCGCTTAACGAACTCATCGAGCGTGACGCCGACGCGCGCATGAAGCGGACCGAGGACCGTCCCCTCCCGAGCGGGCGCATGCAGCCGGACACCGCGCTGATCATCGGTTTCGTGCTCTCCGTGTCCGGCATGGCTTACCTCGCACTGCTGGTGAACGCGACGAGCGCCGCGCTCGCCGCGCTGACGCTCGCCACCTACGTTTTCGCGTACACGCCCCTCAAACGCGTGTCGAGTCTGAACACGATCGTCGGCGCAATCCCCGGTGCGTTGCCACCCGTCATCGGCTGGGCGGCCGCTCGCGGCGAGATCGGCGCGGATGCCTGGGTGCTGTTCGCCATCCTGTTCTGCTGGCAGATGCCCCATTTTCTGGCGATCGCCTGGATGTACCGCGAAGACTACGCGCGCGGCGGGTTCATCATGCTGCCCAACGTGGACAGTGATGGCGGCGCGACCGGACGACAAGCGGTGAGTTACGCGGCTTCCCTGCTGCTGGTGAGCTTGCTGCCGGCGATCACCGGTCTCGCCGGTGCGTGGTACTTCGGCGGTGCGTTCGCGCTGGGATTTTGGATGGTCTATCGCGCCGTGAGGATGCAGCGGGAGGCCACCCGGCCCAACGCGCGGCAACTCTTTCTCACCTCGATCATCTACCTACCGCTGCTGCTTGGCCTGCTGGCGTTGTGCAAAAACCCCGCGTGATGGAAACACCCGAGAAGAACATCCTGGCAACGGCGGCGACAAGGAAAGCCAATCTGCGCCTGTTCGTCGGCATGATCGTGTTCGCGCTCGTGTTCACGGGGCTCTGCATTCTCTGGCTGCACCTGCGTTCGGAGAAGATTTACCAGGAGCAGTCCAAAGGCTCCTCGCGGAACCCGCTCGACAGCGGCCTGATTTCCTGCTAACACAAAAGCCATATGTCATCCGCCGCCCTGCCAGCCAACGCCGTGCCCGCCGATCCCGCGCACGCGGAACACCCGAAGATCAGCCTCGCCAAGTTTGGCATGATGACCTTTCTCGCCTCGGAGGCGATGCTGTTTGCCGGTTTGATTGGCGCCTACATCGTCCTACGCATCAGCATGGGCCACAACTACCGTCCAGAGGACGCGCCCATCCTGCCGTGGAAACTCACGGGCATCAATACGATCATCCTGGTCAGCAGCAGCGTGACGTGCGTCTGGGCAGAACGCAAAGTCCTCGCGGGCAAAAACCCGGCGATGGGTTTGCTGATCACGGCGACCCTGGGTCTGATCTTCGTGGTCGTGCAAGGCTTTGAGTGGACGAACCTGGCGCGTGAACACATGTGGTTCAACCAGGCGGGCGAACACCACGGCCCGGGGGTTTACAGCGCGAATTTCTTCACGCTCACGGGCTTCCACGGCTTGCACGTGTCCATCGGGGTGATCATGCTTTTCGTGGCGTTCTTCATGGCGTTGGCCGGACGCTTCACGCCGCACAACCACACTTTCCTCGAACTCGCCGCGCTGTACTGGCATTTTGTCGATGTGGTTTGGATCTTCCTGTTCACCATCCTGTATCTCGTCTGATTTAGTCTGCGGGACGGTGTCTGGTCCTGTCCTCCTCGCATGGCCGCCACGCCCGCATCCCCGGAGCAGGAACTGATCGTCCCGGCGCGGCCGGTGACGGCGCAACCCAGCCGCACTCTGCAGTGGGTTTTGTGGAGCGCGTTGATCCTCGTGATCGGTGGCTTGACGGCGAACTTCGTCGCTCAACAGTGGCGGGGCATGCAGCGGCGCGACATCACACCGATGGAGCGTTTCAACACGGTGCCCGCGTTCACCTTGACCGAGCGCAATGGCCAGCCGTTTGGCTCGGTGCAACTCGCGGGCAAAATCTGGCTGGCGAACTTCTTCTTCACGACCTGTCCCGGTCCGTGCCTGCGGATGAACGGCAAGATGATGGAGATCCAGCAAGCCCTCAGCCGCGACCGCGCGAACGTCCAGCTTGTTTCCTTCACCATCAATCCCGAGGCGGACACACCGAAGGTGTTGCAACATTACGCCGACCGGTTCAAGGCGCTGCCGGACCGCTGGATGTTTTTGACCGGCGACCACGACGTGATTTACGACGTGGCCAAGCGCGGCTTCATGCTGCCCGCCACGACCGCCGCCACAGACAGTCGCCAGCAGTTGAGCGAGGGGGAGTTTATCCACAGCACGCGGATCGCCTTGGTGGACCGCCAGGGCGTGGTGCGTCGCTACTACGACAGCGAGAGCCTTGAGGTCGTGCAGCACGTGCTTTCGGATGTGGGCAGTCTCCTGCGCGAGCAGCCGGTGGCGGGGAAGAAGTAGAGCTTCGCGTCTGTCCGGTTCCGCCGCCCCGGAAGGGCGAGAGACATTAGCCCGGCGTCCTGACGCAGGGTACCGATGTTCAAACGAGGCTTTACGCCCAGTATGGGCGCGAGACCATGGCCGTTGGACGTGATCCATTGAGGGGATGTTTAACGGGCGAACGGTCTTGCGCCCTTTCGGGGCGCAGTCGGCTCGTGGTCCTCCACCCGGCGTCGGGACGCCGGGCTAATGTCTCGCGCCCCTCCGGGGCGGGGGAAGGGAAAGCGGCTCGCCGATTGTGACGCGTCGCGCGCAGTCCAAACCGAAGGCATCCAGTCGCTGAGCCTGCATGTCGAACGGGACCCTCGTTTGAGAAACAAAACATCCCGTGCGATCTTGCTGTTCGTAATACCATAGCTATGAGACTAAATTTCTCGAACCTGGCCGCTCGCATCACGGGAATCCTGACCACGATGATGATCTTCGCGGCCCAAGCGGCCCAAGCCTGCCCCGGCTGCAAGCCGGTGGTCAACGGCCAGGAAGTCGTCACCCCTGCCAGCATGGGTTTTGCCTACAGCATCGGCTTCATGTTTCTGATGGTGATGTCCGTGATCGGCTCACTTGCCTGGATGATGATCAAGAGCGCGCGCCAGCACTGGCGTCCGGCGGACGAAAACGCCGGGTCCAAGTTTCCGGGCACCTCCGACTCATGACCCTCGCGGAACTACCCGCGGTCAACGCCACCCTTAACGGCCTCAGCACCGTGCTGATCGCCACGGGGTGGCTCATGATCCGCTCCGAGCGCAAGCGGGCGCACGCGGCCTGCATGATTTCCGCCGTGGTGACTTCCTCGGCCTTCCTCGCGTGCTATCTGGTTTACCACGCGAACGTCGGCTCCGTGCATTTCACCGACCGCAGCGTGGCGCGACCGATTTATTTCACGCTGCTCATCTCGCACCTGATGCTCGCCTTCACGGTGGTGCCGCTCGTGGTCGCCACGCTGGTTCCGGCGATCCGCGCCCGCTGGCAACGCCACCGCCGGATCGCCCGCCTCACTTTGCCGGTCTGGCTTTACGTTTCGGTCACGGGGGTGATCGTGTACCTCATGCTTTACCAGTGGTTCCCGAGTGCTGAAATCCCGTCCAAGCTGCATCCCCGCGCGACTTCGGCGGTGCCCGCTGGCGCGATGCCGCGGGTTGTTGTACAGAACGCACGATGAAAATCGTTGTTCTCGACGGGTACACCACCAACCCCGGCGATTTGGACTGGGCGTGTTTAAGCGAGCTTGGTGAATGCGTGGTCCACGACCGCACCGCGCCCCGCGAGACCGTGGAGCGTTTGCGCGGCGCGGTCGTGGCGCTCACCAACAAAGTCCTGCTGGACCGCGACACGCTCGCGCAACTGCCGGATTTGCGTTGCGTCGGCGTCATGGCGACGGGGTACAACGTCGTGGACGTTCCCGTCGCCCGCGAGCGCGGCGTCGTCGTGACCAACGTTCCGGCGTACAGCACGATGTCGGTGGCGCAACTCACGTTCGCGTTGCTGCTTGAGATGACTAACCGCGTCGGCCACCACGCGGCCAGCGTCCGCTCGGGCGATTGGGTGAAGAGCATCGA
The DNA here is from genome assembly GCA_963795895.1 of uncultured bacterium. Taxonomy (GTDB): domain Bacteria; phylum Verrucomicrobiota; class Verrucomicrobiia; order Chthoniobacterales; family SZAS-18; genus CAWCJJ01. Next base: position 289,680 of record CAWCJJ010000012.1, on the reverse strand, counting down.
TTTCTCGTACGCGGATTTCCCCTTGATCGAGTTGGACGGTCTCACGATGGGACTCATCGGTTTTGGGGCGATCGCGCAAGCTGTCGCCAGGATCGCCCAGGCACTCGGGATGCGCGTCATCGCCCACCGGCGCGCGGATCGTCCTTCCGAAGTCCCGGGCGTGCGGATGGTGGATGTTGAGACGCTGTTTCGCGAAAGCGACGTCGTGAGTGTCCATTGTCCGCTCACCCCCGAAACTCGCGGGATTGGTGAACACGGCGCGTCTCTCGTTGATGAAGAAGAGCGCGTATCTGATCAACACCAGCCGCGGTCCCGTGGTACACGAGGCGGATTTGGCGCGCGCGCTGAACGAAGGTCAAATCGCTTGCGCGGGTCTCGACGTGCTTTCCGAGGAGCCTCCGAAAGCCGGCAACCCGCTCCTCGACGCCGCGAACTGCTTCGTCACCCCGCACATCGCGTGGGCCACGCGCGCGGCGCGCGGTCGGCTCCTGGCGACGGTGGCCGCCAACGTGCGCGCCTTCGCCGCGGGCAAACCGCAGAACGTGGTGTCCTGAACCGACCGGGGCAAAGTTCACCGCCCACTCGCGGGACAACCGCGCCCCTTTCGTTACCCGCAACTTCTCACGCAGTCCGCAACCCGTACCCAGCCTATGTCCTCACCTGTTATTCTAATCATCCGCGATGGCTGGGGCATCAACCCGGATTCCCCCGAACACGCCGAACGCGACGGTGATGCCACCGTCCTGGCCGCCACGCCGGTCCACGACCAACTGCGCGCGACGTACCCGCGCGCGACCCTCAGCGCCAGCGGCGGGGACGTGGGCTTGCCCGTCGGGCAAATGGGTAACTCGGAGGTTGGCCACCTCAACCTCGGCGCGGGCCGGATCGTTTACCAGGATTTGACGCGCATCACCAAAGCCATTGAGGACGACGAACTCTCGGCCAATCCCGTGCTGGTCGAGGCGTTCGCGCGCGCCACGGGGCCGGGCCGGCGTTTGCACTTGATGGGGTTGGTCAGCGACGGCGGCGTCCACAGCCACCTCGACCACGCGGTCGCGCTGGTAAAGGCCGCGCACGAAGCCGGTGTGGAGGAGATCTATCTCCACGCCTTCACCGACGGACGCGACACCTCGCCCACCGGCGGCGCGGGGTATCTCGCCGAGTTGGAGGCGGCGATTTGCGAGTACGGCGCCCGGATCGCCACTGTGATCGGACGTTATTACGCCATGGACCGCGATTGCCGCTGGGAACGCACCAAGCTCGCGTGGGACGCCATCGTCCACGCGAAAGGCACCGTTTGCGCCCAGGAAGCCCGCGACGCCCTGCCGCCGTTGTACAGCGAGGGCACCACGGATGAATTCCTACCGGCGATGGTTTTCCCGCCGCCGCCCATCGACGAGAAACACGTTCGCGACGGCGACGTGGTGTTGTTCTTCAATTTCCGCGCCGACCGCGCCCGCCAGCTTTCCGCCGCGTTTTTGGACGAGGATTTCACCGGCTTCGATCGCGCGGGCTGGCCGCGGGTCCATTACGTCACGCTCACGCAGTACGACGCCGGGTACGCCTGCCCGCATGTCTTTCCCCCGCAAACGCTCGACAAAATCCTGGGCGAGGTCGTGGGCGCGGCGGGCAAGACCCAGTTGCGCATCGCCGAGACAGAGAAGTATCCGCACGTGACTTACTTCTTCAACGGTGGCGTGGAGGAACCGTACGCCGGGGAGGACCGGAAGATCGTGCCGTCGCCCAAGGTGGCGACCTATGATTTGCAGCCGGAGATGAACGCCGAGCGGGTCACGGAGGAGCTGCTCGCCGACTTGGACAAATACGACTTGGTGATCCTGAATTTCGCCAACCCGGACATGGTGGGTCACACGGGGAAGGTGGACGCCGCGATCAAGGCGGTGGAGACCGTGGACAAAGACGTGGGCCGCGTGATCGAGCGGGTGCTGGAGCTGGGTGGCAAGGCGCTGGTCACGGCCGACCACGGCAACTGCGAGTTCATGCGCAACGCGGACGGCTCGCCGAACACCGCGCACACGACCAACCTGGTGGAGTTGTTCTACGTGGCCGCGGACGCATCCGGCTTCGAGGTGAAAGACGGTATCCTGGCCGACATCGCACCGACATTGTTGCAACTGTTGGGCCTCACGTCGCCGAATCAAATGACGGGCAAAAGCCTGGTGGTCGCGAAGGGGTGAGGAAAGGGGGCGACAAAAGTTGTGGCTCTTGTTGAAAGTAGAGTGCAACTCCCAGCCCCGGCAGGGGCGTAAGAAAATTCACGGCCTTTGGGATCTCGGCACGGTGGTTCTCTTACGCCCCTGCCGGGGCTGGGAAATTGCTCCCACAACCACCCATAGCTTGCGCTATGGGCTTTCGCTCTTATGCCCCTGCCGGGGCTGGGATTGGTGACCTTCTCCCCAACCTTCTTCGCTTCCCTTAGATCCCGATAACCAATAACCACTCCTCCCCAATGCATCCCGCCGATCCCGTCCGCCTTGAACCCAAGGAAGTCGCCCAGATGGCGCACCTGCGTTACATCACCGACAACAAACCCGGCTACACGCGCGAGAAGGACGAAAACGAAAAAGGCGGCTTCCGCTTCCTCAACACCGACGGTAAGCGCATCACCGACGAGGAGGAAATCAAGCGCATCCACTCGCTCGCGATCCCGCCGGCTTACACCGACGTTTGGATTTGCCCGAACCCGCGCGGCCATCTCCAGGCCACCGGACGCGACGCGCGGGGCCGCAAACAATACCGTTACCACCCGCGCTGGCGTGAAACGGCGGACGCCAACAAGTACGGTCGCGTCATGGCGTTCGCGGCGGCGCTGCCCGGCATCCGCAAACACGTGGACGCCGACCTCGCCAAACCCGGTTTGGTTCGCGAGAAAGTGCTCGCCACCGTGGTGAGGTTGCTTGAAACAACCCTGATTCGCGTCGGCAACGAAGAGTACGCGCGCACCAACAAGCACTATGGGCTCACGACCCTGCGCAACCGCCACGTCCGGGTGAAGGGCGGGACCATCGAGTTCTCCTTCCGGGGCAAGAGCGGGGTGGATCACGACATCGAACTGCACAACCCGCGCCTGGCCAAGGTCGTCGCGCGGATCCAGGAGCTGCCGGGACACGAGATGTTCCAGTACCTCGATGAAAACGGCGACCGCCACAGCGTGGACTCCGCCGATGTGAACGCCTATTTGCAAGAAATCAGCGGCGAGCCGTTCACGGCGAAGGATTTCCGCACCTGGGCCGGGACGGTGCTGGCTTCCATGGCGCTGAAGGAATTCGAGACGTTCGACTCCGAGGCGGCGGCGAAAAAGAACATCGTCGCGGCCATCGAACACGTGGCGGAACGTTTGGGCAACACGCCCTCCGTTTGCCGCAAGTGCTACGTGCATCCGGCAATTTTGGAGTCGTACCTTGACGGCTCAATGCTGGAGGCGCTGAGGCACCGCGCCGAGGAGGAATTGAAGGGCGGAAACCTCGCCGCGCTCAAACCCGAGGAAGCCGCCGTGGTGGGTTTGTTGCGGGAGCGTTTGGCGGTGGTAGAAGGTCAAACGACGGAGTCCGACCGGCGCAAGGCGAAAACCTGAGCGGATGTGACTGTCGCCGCGCTGACGCGCGGGGCTCGCCTCTTCCACAAACTCCCGGACATTCCCGTCCCCACACAATTACTGACCCGGAAGCCGGATCTTCACCTGCGAGACGGTGCCCACATCATACGAGCCGTCCGTGACGGGCGACAACGCCAGCTTAAGAACCTTTAAGCCGCCGCCCGCGCCACCACTGAGCGCGCGCACTTTGACGCTCGTGCTGGTTGACCCGGCCGCGATGGTGGCGGTACCACTCAAGGTCTTGTAATCCACCCCGCCCACGGCACTGCCCTTGAGCTTGTAATTCACCGTCAGCGGCTGCGAGATATCATCCGCCACGCGGACAAAACGCACCTTGAGGCTCGTCCCCGGCGGCAGGGTCGCTTTGGTCCCGCCCGCGGCACCGGGCAACGCCAGCGAAACGGTGGCGCCGGTGGTCGCCTCCACGATCACCGGATCGGCCACGCCGCTCAGGCCGGCGGTGTCGGTGCCGATCGCCTCCAGCACGTAAGTCCCGGCCGCGGGCGGCGTGAAATCAAAGCTGTAAGGGGGTTGCGTGGACGAGGCGACCTTCAGCTTGTTGAGGAAGTAATCCATCGTGGCGATGGAGCCGCCCGGCAGGGTGGCGTCACTGCGGCGGAATCTTTCCACCGCCGAAGTCGTCGGGCCGGTGGTATCCGGGTCGGCCGCCGTGACGGGCACGGTGATCTTCGCGCCGACCCGCACCCGCTGGCCGCTGACCACGCTCTTGAGCGCCACCGTCGGCGCGTGGTTGCTCGTCGCGCTCGTGGCAACGGTGTTCACCGTCACCGGGGCGGACACCTGGGAAAGGCCGCTCTTGGTGGTGGCCACCGTCAACAGGTTCACCAGCTTGCTGAGGTTGGGAATGCCCCAGGGGGCGGTGAAGACCGTGCCGTTCTTCGCGGCGCCACCGCCCGTGGGATCGACGGCGGCGCGGCGCGCCTCGCCCTCAGCCGTCGTAGCCAGACCCGCGAGCCGGTTGCCCATGCCGTCGTACGAGGCGATCAGGGTGTTGTCCGCGTAGAAGTCCACCTTGGCCAGCGGAGAGCCGTCCGCGCTCAGGGAATCGGCCGAAGCCGTGAGGATCAACGTGGAACCGCCGGCCACTTGGTGGCCATCGACCGGGCTAATGAAGTCAGACGCGGGCGCGGGGTTGGCGGGATCGGGTGCCAGCACCGTGACGGTCCGCGTGGAGGAGTTCTGGCCGCCCTGCGTGTCGATCACCACCGCTTGGAGCACATAAACACCCGGCGCGGGCGGGGTGGCAACCAGGGTGAACGGCCCTTTGCCGAAACTCTTGGAGTACAGGTTGCCATTGAGGAAAAACTGCACCTGGCTGAGAATGCCGCCCGGATCGTTCACCGACGCGCTCAACGTGAGGGGATTACCCGCGACCACCGTGATGTTGTCGGGCGGGCTGGTGATCTCGACGGTCGGCTGCGGCGCGGAAGTGCCGACGCTGATGGTGACGGTGATCGTGTTTGCCCCGAGAACCGCGCCCCCCGTGGGAGCGCTGAGGACGATGGAAAAGGTCTTCATGCTGCCGTCGTAAATGTGACGGTCAATGATCGGAACCGTGAAGCTTTTGTCGGCACTGTCGCCGTCCGCCCAGGCGAGCGTGCTGGTGGTCGTCGTGTAATCCACGCCTCCGACCGCCGTGCCGTCACTGGTGGCGCAGTCCACGGAGACTTGTCCGGCGGTGCCGCCCACGCGGCTAACCTCCAAGGTGATCACGCCGCCCGCGCTGTTGGTGCCATTGTTGAGCGTGCCAAACTGCAGGGTGCCCGGCGAAGTCTGTGCGAAGACGCTCGGACTGGCGAAAGCGAGGGCGAGCAGCAACGCGGACAGAAAAAGCGCGACACCGAATTGGTACCGGCGGAAAGCGCCAGGGGTGGATTTGAGGCGACTATTCATAAGAGGGTGGGTACGGAGGGGGGTGGATGTCGGTCCGCTTGGAAGCGTCCGGGCGGTTGGCGCGCGATCCTTGTTGCGGAACCGCAAAGCAAGGGTCTAGAGAATTCCCGAGCGCGTGTAAACACAATTCGGGAAGTATTGTGGAACCCACCCCGGCGACACTGCTTGGAGGGGCCGCGTGGTCCCGCCCGACTCTGCTCTGGCTCCGGGGCTCAGCCCCGGGAGCGCGGGTCTCCGACCCGCTTCTGTTCTGGTCTTTTCAAGGGCTACCGACCTGTTGCGGGTCGGAGACTCGCGGTCCCGAGGCTGACCAGAGGCGGATGCAGGCGGGACGCCCGCGCTCCCAAAATTCACTCCACCACGAACGTCTGCCTGAGCGTCAAATCCTGCCGACCCACGTTGTCGCGCACGGTGGCCTCCACGCTGTAGATCCCGGCGGGATCGTCCGGCCCCAGGTTAATCGCCACAAAATCGCGTCCCAGCATCAACGGGCGCCCAGTCGCGGGCGCGAGATCCTGCCAGCCGATCAGATCATCGCGCCGGTTGTAAATCGTGCCATTGGGACGTTTCACCACCAGGTCGTAATGCACGTTGCACAACCCCTTGTTGTCCCGGGCCGCGCCGTTGAGGATGACCACCGTTGAAATCGTCTGGCCGCGCGGAACGATGGTGACGGGATCAATGCCCGGGGTGCCCGGCTTGCGCCAGTCCTCAAAAAACTCTTGCCCTTGCACCAGCCAGAGTTGCGCGCCGAACTCGCCTTTGCTCTGGATGTTGTCGGTGTTCTCACGCACCTCTTGCACCAGGCGGCGCACGGTGTTGACGTTGTTCGGCAGCTTGGACGCCGCCGCCGTGGCCGGGATGGGAACGGCGTCGGTCGCGTTGCCGGTGGAGGAGGTCACGGTGTTCGGGACGGTGTTCTGAGCCGACAAACGGCCGGGGGAGAACAAACAGGTGAAAGCCGCGGCGGCGCAAACAAGAGAGGGTCGAATCATGGGGCGGTTGGGAACAGGTTGGGGGGCGGAACCGGCGGGGTGGAGTCGCGCGTGCCCCGGTCTCTCCTCAATCGCGCGGCGCGGGGTTCGCGGATGCGGAACCGGGTGGAAGGTCCAGGAGTTCACGGGCGGCGCGCCGCACTTCGTCCCCGTCGATGGCCGCGTGACAGCGGCGCCAGAAGCCCTGCTTCGATTCACCGCGCGAACGCGCGAGATCCGGCGCGGCGGTGACGATCCGTGTGGCCGGCCCCAGCGCGCGCCAGCGTCCCGGCCCGTAGATCCCCTCCAGCCGGCCAAAGAGCTCCACCAGCGGGCAACCCACCGCCGAGGCCAGGTGCGCCGTGCCGGTGTTGCGGGTCACGAGCAGGCGCGCGTGGCGCAGCAGCCAGCCGAGTTCGGCCAGGTTGGTCCGGCCCGCCAGATCGATAAACCAGGCGGAGTCCGCCGCAGTCTCGAACGCGCGCCGGATCGAGACGGCGGAGGGATCGTCCGCCCGTTCCGCCACTAGGACCACCCGCTCAAAATCCCCCCGCAGCGCGCGCGCCAGCGAGACGAAACGTTCCGGGGGCCAGCGCAACGGCAGGGAAAAAGCCGTTGGGTTGAGCACGAGGAAGGGAGGTGGGAGGTGGGATGTGGCGGAGGGGATGTGGGAGGTGGGATGTGGCGGAAGGGAGGTGGGGGAAGGGAAGGGTGGGTTCCAACCGGCGGCGGACAGCTTGGCGCGCAGGGTTTCCAGGTGGGGCGGGGGAAGGTGGACGAAGGGGCGAAGGTTGGCGAGCGGAGGGGAAGTGATGCCGAGGGGGGCGAGCAGTTCGAAGTTGTACTGGCCTTCGTGGAGGCGGCCCTCGCGGCGAGAATCGGGGCGTGGATCCGTTAGGGTCCACTGGTCGAGGAGAAAACTCTGTTCGTAGCCAATCCGGCGCGGGACACCCGCCGCACGGGCGGCGAACTGAAAGGCCGCGTCGGGGTGCAAATGCGCCACCACTTCGGCCCCAACGGCGCGGATTGCCTCCACCAACCCGCCGCGCCCCAACGCGGCTTGCAGAACCCGCCGACGGCTTCCTTTCCCCGGCGCGGGCAGCGCGATGAAGCCGTCGAGCAAGGGATGCCCCTCCAGGAGCGGACGCATCACCTCGCGCGCGGCGAACACCAGCCGCAATTCAGGTCGCTGCCGCCGGAGCGGCTCCAGGCAACTCGTGGCGATGATCACATCCCCGACGCGGTCGGGGCGGCAAAGGATGACGGTAGAAAGCAGAGACGAAGAATTAACCACAGGGGACACAGAGGGAAGGCGGGGAATGGGGGCGGGAGCGAGTCATTGCTGGTTGGTTACCGGGAGCGAGGGCAACCGCCTCTTTCGGGAACCCGGCTTTTTGCCTTTCTCCTCCGCCTGTGTGTCCACCCCTCCGTGTTCTCTGTGAACCTTCTGGTTTCCGCCCGCGTCTTTCATCGCGTCGATAACCTCCAGCGCGTACTCGCGCCAGGTCTTCAACGGGCGGGAAGTGGCTTCGGCGGCCAGTTTTCGGCGTAAATCCGGCGAGTCCGCCAAGCGGAGAATGGTGTCGGCCAACGCCCGCGGATCGCGCACGTCGCAGGTCAGGCAACCGCCGCCGGCGGCGTTTTCCGCCATCACGCTGAAATTGGCGCACACGCAGGGACGCCCCTGCCACAAACTTTCAATCACCGGGAGCCCGAAGCCCTCCAGCACGGAGGGGTACACGGTGAAATCGCACTCGCGGTACAAACCGTGCAGCACCGCGTGGCTCACGTGCTCGCGCCAGCGCACCCGGCCCGGGTGCCGCGCGACCACCGCCTGCACCGCCTCGACGATGTCGCCCCGGTCCACGTAGCGCGCCCCGACCAGGTCCAGTTCCAAGGGAAGGTCGGGCCGCGCGGCCACGGCCAGTTCAAAGGCGGCGAGCAGCGCGGCATGGTTTTTACGCGGCTCCAAGGTCGAAACGCACAGCATGCGCACCGCCTGCGGGCAGGGTGCCGGAAGCCCGGCACCGGCCTTCGACCCGTCCTCGGACGCGAGGGTGCGCGGGACGCCCGGAATGTCGCAGGCCAGCCGGCAGACGCGCACGGGCGGACTGGTCAGACCCTCCTTTTCCATGAACGCGAGCCAGCCTTCGGCGGTGGCGCTGGAGGTGGGCAGAATCAGATCCGCCCCGGCGAAGGCGCGCATGTACCCGGCGTGATTTTCGGGCAGTTCGGGCGGAACGTACTCCGGAAACTGGACGGGAATCGCGTCGTGGAAAATGAGCGCCACCCGCCACCCGCGATCGTGGATGTACCGGATGAAGGCGGCCGCGCGGTCGCGGTAGATCAACTCCGGCATGAGCACCCAAGTCCCCCTGGGCAGATCGACGTAATCGGGATGCAGGTGCAGGGGAATCCAGTTGGGGTGGCCCCGTTTCAGAAGCCACGGCCACCAGAGCGCGGGGTGCCACAAGAGCGAGAGCGGCACGCCGGGCGGGTCGCGCAAGGCCTCGGCGGCGAGGCCGAGCGATGCCTCGGGTGGCAGGGGACGCAGTTGACCGTAACGCGCGTTCCAGACGACGGGTCGGACGGGGAGCCGCAAGGTTCCGAAGGCGGCGGCCAGACTGCGCACCACCGTCTGGATGCCCGAGCGCCCCGGGTTGATCACCGTGTCGCCCACCATGAACAAAATGGCGGGCGTTGACGGCGCGGACGATGATTTCATTTCAGAGGCGGTGGCGCCGCAAGATAGAGGAACCCGGTGGTATGTCCAGATACCGCTCGAACTGACCCTTCCCGCCACCCCCCGTTGGAGCGGTAAGCACCGCACCTAAACAAATCCTCCCCGGCCAACGCCGTGGGACGCGCTTCACGCCAACGGCCCGGTCCCGCGGGTCTGGACAGCGGACGCGAACTCCCGAACCAGTTCGGCGTAGCGCGCGTGATGCTCAATGAGGCCGAGGTGTTTGGCCGGGGAAAGCATGGCGAGTCGCGCGCCGGGCACGTCCGCGCGCATCCGCTCGCTGGCCTCGGGCTTGCAGAGGCTGTCCCGATCCCCGGCGACCACCAGCGTGGGTACGGAGACGGCCTTCAATGTCGCGGTGGCGTCATAGCGCATCATGCCCATCATCCCGCGCGCGAGCACGGCGGGCGACGCCTGCAGGTTGAAGCGGGTGGCGAAGTCGATCTGCTCCCAGCTTTCCGTGCCCGCGAACGACGAGCGTTTGGTCGAGAGGTGCGCCGAGCCGTTGAGGTAGCTCAGCCAACTCGAGAGCCAGAGCAGCGGGGAAAGGGCGACCGTCAAATACATGAGCGGCATGAGCACGGGCTTTTCGATGGCGCTGTAAAAAGCCGCGCCCTTGGTGGTGCGCACGGGGTTTGTGTAAGTGGTGTGCGTCAGGACGAGCGCGGCCACCCTCGCGCCAAGGGCTTCGGGGAACAGGCGGCAGAAGGTCAGGATGATCATCCCGCCGATGCTGTGCCCGAGCAGAATCGCGGGCTTGCCTCCCGCGAGGGACAGCACCGCCTCCAGGTCGCGCGCGAGATTTTCCAGGCTGTAATCGCGGTTGCCCGGGCGGGTGGAGCGGCCCAAGCCCGGTTCTTCCCAGACAATCAGCCGGAAACGGTCGGTCAACTCGCGCTTCAGATAGTTCCATTCGGCCCCGTTGAGACCCCAACCGTGGGTGAGCACGATCGGCGGCGCGTCGGGGGATCCATAGAACTCGACGTGGAGTTCCGATCCGTCGGGCCGGGTCAACCGCTGCTGGGAAACGGGTGGCGCGCCCACTTTGGGCGAATCCGTCCCGCGACCGCTGCCGGAGCCTTGCCCACCGCTCCCCAAGCCGATGAACAGCCTGACGATCAGTCCGCCCGCGAGCGCGACGACGAGCAGGAAGGCGGCGGCCAGAACGCATAAAGTCGGCTCATCCAGGCGAAAGTGGGGATCGAAAAAGGAGCGGTGGAGCGATGGATCGTAGCCCCACGATTGTTGATACCAGCGATGGGCCAGATAGACGCCAGCCCCGATCAGTCCGGGTGACAAAAGGCTCAGGAACCAGAGCCGGAGGATAGCGGTGGGAAGCATGGGAACAGGAGTTGAACAAAGGATAGACAGGACGGACCAGGCCACCGGTCGCGAGTTCGCAAGCGTCGGCAACAACACCTTCCATTCGTACCATCCGTGGACCGGTGGTTGCCTTGATGTGAAGGGAGCATGGCTTTCGCCGACCGGCGGTTTTTCCCAGGTGAAGGGCGCGCGGCCACGACGCCGGCGGGAAGCTGGACCGGTGAAATTTCCGTTCCGGCACGCCACGGCAACCGTTCCGACGAGCGGCTCCTCACTCCGCCGGCGGATTGAAAAGCGGCGCGTCGGGATGTCCGGTCTGCGCCTGGCCCGAACCGTCCCCGTCGTTGGACTGGTGATAGTGGTTATTGCCGGCGTGGCGGTTGCGCGGATACTGGGGTGGCTTCGGGATAGCCACCGGACGCGGCTGAAAAACCTTGACCAGCGCCTGTCCGAGACGCCCCCAGTTGTAACGCCAGGGCTGCGTGGCGTGTTTGCCCAGGTAGCGCCAGCCGTCCTCGCGCCCGTCGGTGATGTCCTGCCGCCACTGTCGGCGGTTTTCCCGGGCCACCTCCCAACGCCGGTGCCAGAGGCGTTCGCGCGCGCGGAACAGGTCCTCCCAATGCGCCGCGTCCATCTCTGGCGGGGGACGCCGCGACAGGTCGCCCCGCGCGGCGGCGGTCCGGTCGGTTTCCCGCTCGGCGGCCAGTTGGGCCTGCTCCCATTGCTGGTAAGCGCGCGCCCGCGCGCCCCAGCGCGCCTCGAAGTGTTTGCGTCCATCCACCGGCTCCGGTCGTCGCGCGGCCCGCCCTCGGGGAGGTTTCCGCCCGCCGGGTTGCCGCGATGCAGGTAGATCACGCTGCGGTTGGCCGTGTAGTGGCGCGCCCCCGCCGCCTCGGAGGCGCGCAGGCAGAAATCGATCCCCGACAATTCCAGCGCCAGCGCCTCGTCGAAGCCGCCGAGTTGCCCGTGCAGTTGCCGTCGCGCCAGGCAGCACGAGGCGGACACCGCCGGCCAGCGGGTGTACGCCTCGACCGGGGGAGACACGGTGCTGCGCCCGGCGTCCGTCGGCAGGCCGCGCACATCGAAGATCACGCCCGTGTGGTCGATCAAACCGCTGATCGGCTCGCGATGCACGCTACCGACGCAACCGACGTTGGGCAGCCGCTGAATGAGCCGCAGCATCGGCTGGAGCCATCCGGGCAGCAGGACCGCCGCCGGGCTCAGGGCGCAGAGGATCCCGCCCCGGGCCACGCGGGCGGCGGCGTTGAGGCAGGCGGCGGTCCCGCGCGGCGAGCCTTCGTTGAACAGGGCGCGGTGGCGCGAGGTGCGCAAACCGCGCAGGAATTCGCGGGTCCCGTCGATGGTGGCGTCGTCCACCAGGATCACCTCCCAACGCGCCCCGCGGGTGGTGCGCTCCAGACTGGCGAGGCATTCGCGCGTCAACTCCAGGTGGTTGGAGAGCGGGAGGAGGATGGAAAGGTCCATGGAAAGGCGGGAAACGGAAGGGCAAGGAGATAGAAGATAGGAGATAGGGCGGAAGGCAGAAGGCGGAACTACGGCTGGGTCATCAACGGTTTCGCGTATGGGCAAGCAAGGAAATGCCGAATTTGCACCAAATAGCCACCAACCACCAATCCTCTTCTGCCCTCCGCCCTATCTCCTATCTTCTATCTCCTTGCCCTTCCTTTCTCTGCCTTCCCCAATCGTCGCCAGACGGCGGCGGTGCGCGCCCAAACGCGGGATGCAGTCGATCAACGCGCGCGTGTACGGATGCCGGGGGGCGCGCAAGACCTCGTCGGTCGCGCCCTCCTCCACCAACCGACCCCGGAACATCACCGCCACCCGGTCGGCCAGGCCGCCGATGATCCCGAAATTGTGCGTGATCAACAGGATGCTCATCCCCCGGCGACCTTTCAAATCGCGCAACAAATCCATGATCTGCTTTTGGATGGTCACGTCCAGCGCGGTGGTCGGCTCGTCGGCGACGAGCAACTTGGGGTGGCAGGCCAGCGCGGCGGCGATCATGACCCGTTGCTGCATGCCGCCGCTGAGTTCGTGCGGATACGCGCCCAGGCGTTTTTCCGGTTCCGTGATGCCCACCTCCGCGAGGCCGCGGATGATTTCCTCGTCGTAAGCCCGGCGGGTGCGCGGGATCTCGGGCCGGTGCAGGGCGAGGGCTTCGGCGATCTGGTTGCGCACGGTGAACACCGGGCTCAGCGAGGTGGCCGGGTCCTGGAAAACGTAGGCGATTTGGCCGCCGCGCACCCGGCGCAGCTCCCGTTCCGACAGGCGCAGCAGGTCGCGGCCTTCGAGCAGGATTTCGCCCGAGTCGATCCGTGCCGGCGGCTCGGGCAGGAGCCGGGTCAGCGCGAGGGCCGAGACGCTCTTCCCGCTGCCACTCTCGCCGACCATCGCCAGCACCTCGCCCGCGTTGAGGGTGTAGGAGAGGTTGCGCACGGCGGGCGCGGCGGACGATCCGGCGTCGGCGCGCCGTCCCGTTTGGGTGACAAACGAGATCGAAAGATCGCGGACTTCGAGCAGGGGAGGGTGGGTCACGGTGCGACGCCTGATTCGGAACAAACCCGGGGACGACCGCTTTCTGTAAACCGCCTTCCCGCCGCGTTCAATCCAAGGCGGCGGGAATGTTTGGAACGGTTGGACAGCGCGCGCCCGGCGCGCCATGTTTGCCACTGTGCAAACCAATTCCCGTCTTCCCATCCAAGCGTGGGGTCCGCAAACGGCTTTGTTGATTGTCGGCCACGGCTCCACCACCAACCCCGACTCCAGCGCGCCCAGCCTCGCGCACGCCGCGGCCATCCGCCGCCGGGGCCTATTCGGCCAAGTGGCCTGCTGCTTCTGGAAGGAGGAACCCTCCATGCGCGACGCCGCCGCCGGCTTGCTCTTCGACGACGCGCCGGAAATCACGCAAGTCTATGTCGTGCCCAACTTCATCAGCGAAGGGTATTTCACGCAGACGGTGATCCCGCGCGAACTGGGTTTGCATCCCGGCGAGCCTGTGACAATTCGCGAGGATCTCGGCGGTCAGGAATGGCGCTATTGCGAACCGGTGGGCAACCACGCGGCGATGACCGAACTGCTGCTCCAGCGCGCCCGCGAAGCCGCGCCCGGCGTGCCCGAGGCGGAGTCCAGCCTCCTGATCGTCGGCCACGGCACCGGCTTGAACGACAATTCCGCCGCCGCCGCCAAGGAGCAGGTGGCGCTGATCGCGGCCATGGGACGTTACGCCGCCGTGCTGAGCACGTACATGGAGGAACCGCCGCTGATCGCCGACTGGGTGGCGCTGACGACCACGCCCAACGTGGTGGTGGTGCCGTACTTCATCTCCGACGGACTGCATTCCTACCAGGACATCCCGGTGCTGCTGGGCATGGAAACCGAGCCGACCGCCTCCGCCAGCGAACGGCGGCGCGACGGGCAGATTTTCGACCAGAACCCGCGCCATTTGCACGGACGGGCTTTGTACTACGCCAGCGCGATTGGCACGGAGCCGAGGTTCGCGGACATCATCGTCGAACAGGCGGCGGCTTTTGACGCCGTGAACGCGGTGGGTGCCGTGGACGCGACGGCGGAGTTGGCGGTGGCTTGAACCCGCGTCGCGATGATCGCTGATTCAATGGCTGTTACTCCTGCCATCTCCACGTTGGACCGGAGTCTCGCCGGGTTGCTGGCGGACGGGTTTAACCGGATGGGGCAGGTCGCCATCCTGCGTGTGGACGGGAGCGGCCAAGGCCCGGAAGGGTATGACCTTTTTCACTGGGAGGATGCCTCGCGACATTCGCGGCTTGTCCCCGAAGGTGCGGCGTCGCGGGAGCTTGAGATCCACAGTCGTCCCGAGGACGCGGAAGAGATCGGACGCTACGACGAGGCGGGGGTTTACCGTCCGCTGAAAACCGCGCCGAACCTGCGTCGCGGCTGGCTCCTGCGGGTAGCTGATCTGCCCGGGTTGCGGCTGGCGTTGGAGTGCTTCTATCCCGGGAGGCTGGGCGCGTTCCTGACGTGGCGGAAGAACCGGTTGCCGGTGACGTCGTTGCGCGGAACGTTGAATCGTCAGACGGGTATGTACCGGATCACGCAGAAGATCACCGATGAGCAGGCGGTGGCGTTGGTGGGCCGGTTCTGCCGGTCGGACGGAGGCTGCGCGCGCACGATTTTGTGGCGTTTGGCAGGTGGGGAGGACGCACCGCCGCTGGAGAGTTTGCCGGGGTCGAAGTTTGACCCGGCGTGCGATCAGATCGCGGCTTTTTCTGAGAAGGGGCAGGAGAGTGCGACGGGCAAGTGCTTCCCGATGTTGTGCCAGGAGGCGTGCAACCTCCTCGTCGCCGAGGCGCGGACCGTGGTGAAGAGCGCGCGGAGCGCGGGTTGAGGCGAGTTGCGGGCGTCGACTCTGCCTCCACCCCTCACTTGCTGATGATCTTGCCCGTGGTGAACACGAAGAAGTAACGCACGCCGTTTGTGTTGTAGCAGGGCTGACGCATTAAAAACCTTAGCAGGCTGGCAAGGTGTCCGGATTGAGGGCGGCGCGGCCTTGTTTGCGCTTGATGGAGCGGTTGGGCGTCTTGTCCCGGCGCAGAAGGTTAAGAGCTGGGCGGCGGGCCACGCCGAGATTTGCCACGGTAAAGCCGGTCCGGGCGCGGCTTGCCTCGCGCGGGGAGGCAAACTCCTCCAGGTCGTAGAAGCTCTCCCCGCCGGTGAGCAGCGTGTAAATGGCGATAAAGAGCAACTCGCCCCAGCGGTGCTCCTTGCGGCGTTCCAGCCGGGGATCGGGAACAACGCTCAGCGCTTCCAGCAAACTCGTGGCAAGGGACATCCCTGGCTTTGCCACCCCACGGTCATCTCACTCCATCCTCTTCTGTCTTCCTATTTCTTTTTTGGTGCGTCAACCCTAGGTGACGGGGCAGGATCTCGCGCAATTCTTTGACGCTGGCGAGTTGGCTTGCCAGCGCCTCCGAGCGATCAGCGGGGTTTCCACTGGTACGTCTGCCGCCGGCTAAAAAAAGCCCGCCGAAATAGCTGGCAATGCCGGGTAGCGGATCATTGCCCTCCGCTACGGTGACAAGCAGGTCAAAGCACCGCGCCCGGGCCCTGCCGCGCGAACCGCCGAATAGCGCGAGGATGAGTCCGCCACCGCCGCTTCGCTGTTCCGGCCATGCGCGCTCCACCAGAGAATAATTTCTCAGATTTTCTGAAATGAAACGGCGGGAAACCTTGAGGAATAGATAACCGCGGGCACCACAACCGGCTCACGCGACATCCAACAACGAGCACCACTTACGTCCATGCAACCTTCCTTCAAAACCCGTGCCGCCCTCCGCCTCGCCAACCGCATCGCGGCAAGAGCCCGCGAACTGCGGCGCGACCTCCGCGACCACACCCGCGGCGAATCCTTCCGGATCTACCACGCCGAAAAACGCGCCCGCGGCCTGCGCCTTTACGCGGCGTGGTCAGTTCCCGGGCGCGAGTCAGCCCCGACCCGCGAATTGTCCGCTTCCTGGCGCCCCGTTATCACAACGGCCTGAACTATCACCCTTCCGCACGCCAAATCCTCGGCCACTCAATCAATATCCCGCTGCCCGATCGCATCCGACCGGACGGATCTGCCGCCCCGGTCACGATACCGGGCGAGTTCCCCGCACGTGTTTCCACCGCGAAAGGATGAGCAACCGGATTCCTCCCTAAACCCTCCACCCAGCCATGAGCAACGACGTTTGCACCTGCGCCGCATTCCAACGCGAAATGATGTCTTCCATCCGGGCGACCCACCCGGATTGGGGCGAGGACATCCTCCACGTTTACGAGACGCGCTTCGCCGAACTGATGCGTGATCTCGCCGGGCGCGGCTCCGCCCAACGCGGCCACCCGCACCCAAGGCAAACCCGGCAAATGATTTGAATCCGCCTCGCCGTCCGCCACTTTCAGCCATGAATCCGAACATCGATCAACCAGCCCCTCCCCACAAACTCTCCATCGCGGTTTCCAGAGTGGAGAACCTCGCCGGGCGGTTCGCACCCGCCATTCTGCGCTGGGTGCTCGGCCTCACCTTGCTCTCCGCCGTCGCCGACCGCTTCGGCTGGTGGGGAGCCTACGGCGCCACCAACGTGAGTTGGGGCGACTGGGCGCACTTCGTCGCCTACACCGCCAAGGTCAACGGCTTCCTGCCGGCCGCCCTCGCCCCCTCGCTCGCCCTCGCCGCCACCACGATGGAAATCGTGCTGGGCGCGGCGCTCCTGCTCGGTGTGTACCCGCGGGCGGCAGCCTGGGCGAGCGCCGGCTTGTTCGCGGCGTTCGCCGGGGCGATGACGCTGTCTTTCGGCATCAAGGCCCCGCTGAATTTTTCCGTGTTCGCGGATGCCGCCGCCGCCCTCCTGTTGGGAGCATGGCCGACCATATCCAGACTTCATCCCTCCGAAAAGAAAATTCCATGAACAACCCATCCATCGGCGACCCGGCATTGTGGCACCGCATCCAATTCGCCTTCACCATCACCTACCATTACCTCTTTCCCCAGCTCACCATGGGGTTGGCCTGGTTCCTGGTGTACTGGAAATGGCGCGCCTTGCGGACCGGCGATGAGCAATACAACCGGGCGGCCCGCTTTTGGGCAAAGGTCTTCGGGCTGAACTTCGCCATCGGCGTTGTGACCGGCATCCCGATGGAATTCCAGTTCGGCACGAACTGGGCCGGCTTCACCAAATACGCGGGCGGGATCATCGGCCAGACGCTGGCGATGGAGGGCATGTTCGCCTTCTTCCTGGAAAGCGCTTTCATCGGGGCGCTGATCTGGGGAGAAAAGCGGCTCGGGCCAAAGACGCATTTTCTCGCGGCGGTGGGCGTGGCGACGGGCAGTTGGCTCTCGGGATTCTTCATCCTGGTGACCAATGCTTTCATGCAGCATCCGCGCGGTTACGCCGTGGCGGCGGACGGCACGCTGGCGCTCGACGACTTGGTTGCGTACCTTTTCAATCCGTGGGCGCTGGTGCAGTTCACGCACAACCAATCGGCGGCGCTGGTCACGGGCGCGTTCGCCGTGGCCGCGCTGGGTGCGTTCTACACGTTGCGCGGCGAGCATCTCCAACAGGCGCAGACTCTACCTGAACGCCGGCACGTTCGTCGGTCTCTTCGCCTCCGTGCTGGTGGCGTTTCCCACCGGCGACGCGCAGGCGAAAATGGTGGGCCGCCACCAGCCCGTGACGCTCGCCGCGATGGAAGGCCGCTTCCACGGCGGACGGCTGGCGGAGGTCACGGTGATCGGCCAACCCAACGTCGAGGAACAACGCCTGGAAAATCCGATTCCGCTGCCCGGCGCGTTAAGCTTCCTGGCTTACGGGACGTTCCAGAGCTACGTCGCGGGACTGAACGAATTTCCCCGCGAGCAGTGGCCGGACAACATCGAGCTGATCTACTATGCGTTTCACCTCATGGTCACGCTGGGCACGATCTTCATCGCGCTCATGGCCTGGGCGAACTGGCAGCGCTGGCGCGGACGGCTTGCCACGACGCCGCTGTTGCTCTGGGCGCTGATGCTGGCATTCCCGTTTCCCTACCTCGCGACGACGCTGGGCTGGATGACGGCGGAACTGGGCCGGCAGCCCTGGCTCATCTACGGGTTGCTGCGTACGCGCGACGGCTACAGCAAAGCCGTCAGTACCGGGGACACGGTCTTCACGCGTGATCGGCTTTGTGGGCCTCTACTTCGTGCTTGGCGTCCTGTTTCTCTATTTGACCGGACGCGAACTGTCTCATGGCCCGGAAGCGCCGCCTCTCGCCGCGAACACTCCGTTTCGCTTGCCCGCACCAGCACTAACTCCGCAACAGGAGGTAATGGTATGATCGCGCTCTGGTACGGCATTCTTTCGATGATGATCACGACTTACATCGTGCTCGACGGGCGGAATTTCGGCGCGGGCATCCTGCATGGGATCGTCGCGCGCACGCCGGCGGAGCGGCGGCAGGTGATTGCCGCCATCGGGCCGCTCTGGTCGTGGCACGAGGTGTGGCTCGTGGGCACGGGCGGGGTGATGGCCATGTCGTTCCCGCGTCTGATGGCGGTCGGGTTTTCCGGGTATTACCTGGCGCTGTTCCTCATCCTGTGGTGCGTGGTGCTGCGGGGCATTTCCATCGAGGTCGGCGGGCACATGGACGACCCGCTCTGGCAGGCGTTGTGGGATGTCGTCTTCGTCGGCAGCAACGTACTGTTGGCGGTGCTCTTCGGCGCGGCGCTGGGCAATGTGGTGCGCGGCGTGCCGCTGACGCGCGAGGGCACGTTTCATCTGACGTTCTTCACGAATGTTTTCCGGACGCGCGGCGTGGTGGGCTTGCTGGATTGGTACACGCTCTCGATGGCGGCTTTCTGCGTGCTGATGCTCACGGCGCACGGCGCGACCTACCTGACAATGAGAACCGAGGGCGAGGTCCACCGCCGCGCGGAGTGCCTGGCGCGGCGGCTGTGGGCGGCGGCGATTCCGGCTTTCGGGCTGATCGCGCTGCTCACGGGGCTGCTGCGGCCGGAACTCCTGCGCGGGCTGGTGTTTCGACCACTAGCCTGGGTGCCGCTGGGCGTGTGCGCGGTGAGCATCCGGGCGTTGGTCGACCGGCCTGCGCGAACGCCAGGAACGCCGGGCGTTTCTTGGCTCGACCTTTCTTTTGTTCGGCCTACTGATGACGGGCGCGGCCGTGCTTTTTCCCGTGCTGCTGTTCTCGACGATGAATGCCGCCGACCAGTTGACCGCGTTCGACTGCGCGGCTCCGGCGCACAGCCTGCCATTGCGACCGTGTGGTGGTTTACGGCGTTGGCGCTGGCGTTGACTTATCTATTTATCATCCAGCGGTACTACACCGGAAAGGTCAACGTCTCCAAAGACAACCAGGGACTCTACTGACTCCGCCAACACGAGAACTCACCGATGAAAACCATGAAGGTCATGCGCTACAACGACTCCGCCGCCGCTCCCGCCTTGACGGCGGGGGAGGCACCGATCCCGCAACCCGGCCCCGGGCAGTTGCTCATCCGCGTCCACGCGGCGGGGGTGACGCCGACAGAACTGCTCTGGTATCCGACCACGCATGCGCTTGATGGCGGCGTGCGTCGGGGCGCGATTCCGGGGCACGAATTTTCGGGTGTCATCGAGGCGGTCGGGGCGGAAGTGGACCCGCAACAGATCGGTCGGGAAGTCTTCGGGATGAACGACTGGTTTGCCGATGGCGCAACGGCGGAATACTGCCTCGCCGCGCCCGCGTCCGTTGCCCCGAAGCCCACCCGGCTGAGCCATGCCGAAGCCGCGAGCGTGCCCATCGGGGCGTTGACCGCCTGGCAGGGATTGTTCGACCGTTTGAAGCTGCAAAGCGGCGAGCGAATCCTCATCCACGGAGGGGCGGGAGCCGTGGGCATCTTCGCCGTGCAACTCGCCCGGCGGACCGGTGCGCAAGTCATCGTCACCGCCTCGTCGCGCCACGTCGAGTTCCTGTCTCAACTCGGAGCCAGCGAGATCTTCGATTATCACGCCGAACGCTTCGAGACGCGGGCCGGCAAGGTGGACGCGGTGTTCGACGCCGTCGGCGGAGCGACCCTGCATCGTTCGTGGGAGGTGCTCGCGCCGGGTGGCCGGTCTGGTCACCATCGCGGCGGACAGCGAGGGAACCCAGGATGAACGCACGAAGAAAGCGTTTTTCATCGTCGAACCGAACGGCGGGCAACTCGCGGAAATCGCCCACTTGTTGGCAGCGGGCGAACTCCGCTGCTTCGTCGGTGCGGAAGTGCCTTTTGCGAATGCGTCGGACGCCTATCGCAACGCGCTCCCGGGTCGTCGTGGTCCTGGTAAGGTGGTGGTCTCGCTGCAAACGTGATTCCGCGCGGACACCTCGTTTCCACCTGTGAAACCGCCGTTTCCATCACCGGAAGGGACGTTTCCGCCATTCCAAACGCCGCTTCTGCGTGCGAAAGCGCGACCTCTCCCCGCAAAAACGCTCCTCCCGCGTCCCCGGACGGCATTTCTGCGCGCGGGATTGTGATTTCCGCCGCCCCAAATGCCGCCGGGGAATCCCCCAGGGCCCATGATTACCACACCAACATTGATTCACATCGTCTGGACCGGTCCGCATTATTTTGAAAGCGCGCCGGAGTTCTTCAATGCCGAAATCGATTTTGGCATTTACCAAATTTACGGCTCTCATCCGGTCAACGGCAGCGATGTTTTGTTGTACATCGGGCGTGCTCGCGGGGGAAGTCTCGGCTGGCGGATACTCCAGCACGAGCCTTGGCTCAAGAATCACGGTCTTGACAGTGTGACGATCTACCTTGGCAGGCTTAGCGGTGAATCCACTCCCTCGGATGACGATTGGAATGAGCAAATCGATGTTGCCGAACGGCTCTTGATTTACGCGCATCAACCGCTTCTCAACGAGCACAACACGCTGGGTTCATGGGGTGCGGAGATTAAGTACCTGCATGTTTGCAATTGGGGTCGCAGGGCTCAACTGCTTCCGGAAGTCTCGGGAGTTCGCTGGCCAGAAAAACATGCCCTTCCCACGATGGCCCCGTACACCGTTGGGGCTCATGTGGAGCCGGACCTGCCACCGGGGAACACCGACGACCCAGGGCACATTTAGCGAGGAGATCGGTTCTATTGTTTTCTTTTCCGAAGTGGCTCTGGCAATGTCCGTCCTTGGATGACTGGAATTCTCGACGCGGTGCTTGATACCAACGTGCTCATCGCCGCGCTGCGTTCGCGCAACGGCGCGTCCTTCGAGTTGTTGCGGCGGGTCGGCCAAGCGGGCTGGCGCTTGCACCTTTCCACCGCCTTGCTGCTCGAATACGAGGAAATCGCCCGGCGCGAGGCGACCGCTTTGTGGGCCAGACCGGAACGTGTGGAAGCCATTCTCGATTTCCTCGCGGCATCCGCCATCGAACATGGCATCAGCTTTCGCTGGCGGCCTCATCTGACCGATCCCGACGATGATTTCGTCCTGGAACTGGCGGTGTCCGCCGGAGCGAGGTATATCATCACGCACAACCTGCGAAACTTTGCCCGGGGCGAAAGCCTCGGCGTGATCGCCCTGCCGCCCGCAGGATTTCTCAAGCTGCTGGACGCCGTCCGACCATGACCACCATCGAAGCCCAAGTCCCCGAACCCGTCCTGGAGCAAGCCCGTGCCCTGGCCGAACGCGAAGGCATTCCGCTGGCGCAGATCATCTCGCTGGCGGTGACGCAATCGGTGGGTGTGTGGAGCCACGAAAGCTACGTGGCGCACCGGGCCGGACGGGCAGAGCGCGCGGCGTTCAAGACGGCGCTAGGCGAGGTGCCCGATGCTCCCGCGATGCCCGGTGACGAGTGGCCGGAGTAGGTGGTCGAACTCCGGGTTCCAGGCCCGGCTTGCCGCCAAGTGCGCCGGACGTTATCCTTCCCCGCCATGAGCACGCTTGCCGAAATTGAAGCTGCCGTTGCCAGTCTGACGGCTCAGGAAATGGCACATCTTGAAAGTTTGCTGCACGAACTGCGGACACGGCAGGAAGAAGCAGAGTTGGAGGAGCTTTACCAAAATATCGGGTTTGTCCCGCTTCCAAAACGCGCGGGCCAGCCGGTGACGCGGGAAATGGTGCGCCAACTCCGCGAGGAAGAAGGCATCTGATGCGAGCCCTGCTCGACGTGAATGTGCTTTTGCCGCTGCTCGACCGTTTGCACGTCGATCATCCGGTGGCCGTTCGCTGGTTTGCCGCCAACCGGTCGGCAGGTTGGGCCTCCTGCCCATTTACAGAGACCGCCTGCCTGCGGTTGCTGACTAACCCGCGTTACTCCTCTCCCCAGACGCCGGAGCAAGTGTTGACCGCCTTGCTTACGCTACAAGGCAGTGGTCATCACGCGTTTTGGCCCGCCGACCTTCCGATCATTGATGGCGCGGTGTTTGACTGGACCCGGTTGCAAGGCCACCAGCAAATCACGGATGTTTACTTGCTTGCGCTCGCCGTGGCGCACGGCGGAAGGCTGGTGACGTTCGACCAGCGCATCCAAACCGGCATGGTAAAGGGTTGCCATTCGGAGCATCTGGTGACGCTCTGATTCCCGCCGTTCCCGGCGATCTTGCCAATGCCCTACTTTTTTGGCTATCCTGCGCTGGTGAAAGCCATTCCGGGCACTCTCGGTGCGGGAGGGTCTCCTTTTCAGCCCACGCATTGGAGCGTCGTATTGCTCGCGGCCCAGAGCCAGTCGCTCGAAGCCGCCCGGTCGGCGCTGGCAAACTTTTGCCAGCTTTATTGGCCGCCGCTTTATGCCTTCGTGCGCCGACGCGGGTATCCGTCCGCCGACGCGCAGGACTGCGTGCAGGCGTTCTTCGCGCATCTGCTGGAAGCCAATACACTCAGCCGCGCCTGCCGCGAAAAGGGCCATCTGCGCACCTTCCTGCTCGGCTCGCTCCAGCATTTCATGGCAAACGAGTACCACCGCGCGAATACCCTCAAACGCGGCGGCGGCAACCAGATCGTATCCATGGACGACTGCCTCGTGGAGACAGAAGCGGCCGTAAGCACGAACACGGAGGCGGACGAAACCGCCCGGTACGATCAAGACTGGGCCGCCGCGCTCACCCGGCGGGCGTGGTCGCGCCTGCGCGAGACCTATGTCGAAGAGGGGAAGGGTGCGTTGTTCGAGGAGTGGAAAGCCTTTGTGTCCACGGGTTCCGCGCCGCCGCCCGACCAGGAAGAAGTTGCCGCGAGGCTCGGGATGCCCGTGGCCACCCTGCGCACTCACCTGCACCGCTTCCGCCTGCGTTACCGCGAGTGCCTGCGCGCGGAGGTGGCGCTGACCGTGGCGAGTCCAGGGCAGATCGATGATGAGATGCGTTACCTCTACCGGATCCTGATGGCTTGAAGTTCTAATCGGTGAAAGAACTTCGCTTTCGCTGGCAATGGATGAACACTGCTCCCGCGCTCTACCAACAGGAGAACGTCTTTTCTAACCGCCATGTCCGATGAAGCCGCTCCCGGTGCCGCGGTTTGCAGCACCTGCCGCCGCCCGCTCACCCTGCGCGGGCCGGATGGCGAGTGTTTACGCTGCCTTTTTGGCATCGGCTTCCTGGCGGACGACATCGTGCCCGGGGAGGGGATCGACGATCCTGAACCGCCGCGGGCGGGAACCCATCGCTACGGTCAATTTGAGATCCTCACCGACGCGGACGGCTTGCCGCAGGAACTCGGCGCCGGAGCGATGGGGACCACCTACCGGGCGCGCGACAGCGTGCTGCACCGCACGGTGGCCTTGAAGATCATCGGTCGCGGCTTTGCCGCGGATCCGGGCACCCGGGCGCGTTTTTTGCGCGAAGCCCGCGCCGCCGCCCAACTGCGCCATCCCAACGTGGCCAGCGTCTTCCACTACGGCGAGCAGGACGGCCAGTGCTTTTACGCGATGGAACTCGTCGATGGCGAAACCCTGGAAGAACGCGTCCGCCGGGAAGGACCCATCGCCGCGGCGTCCGTGCTGGAAATCGCGATGCAGATCGCCCGTGCCCTTGAGGCGGCGGAGGCCGAAGGCATCGTGCACCGTGATCTGAAGCCGAGCAATATTATGCTGGCAAGCGGCAATGGCGGCGATGGCTCGGTGCTGGTCAAGGTGATCGATTTCGGCCTGGCCAAAGCGGTCGCCACCGGGGCGCCGGCCTCGGGGCTGGCTGACACGCGCGGCGGGTTCGTGGGCACGCCGGCCTTCGCCAGCCCGGAACAATTCGCGCGTGCGGAAGACGAGCGGGTCGATACACGCTCGGATATTTACAGCCTGGGCGTGACGCTCTGGTATCTGCTCTGCGCCAAGCTGCCTTTCGTGGGTCAAACGCTCACGGCGATTCACGAACAGCAAGTCGGCCAACCGCTCCCACTGGAACAGTTGCGGGCGGCGCGGGCGGGGGAGCCGGTCATTCAACTCCTCAAAGCGATGCTCGCGGTCGCACCCGCGGCACGTCCGCAAAGCGCGCGCGAACTCCTCGACCTGCTGCACCGCGCTCAGAGGCGGCTCCCCGGGTCTGCCCGCACACGTTACGCAAAATGGACCGTTGTGATGGGAGCGTTGGTTCTCGCTGCGCTTGGAATCATTCTTTGGCGAGAGCACAACCAACCCCCGGCTCCCCAGCCGGACCACACGATTGCCGTGCTGCCCTTCGAAAACCTCAGTCCGGACCCGGCGGATGCGTATTTCGCCGCCGGTCTGCAGGACGAGATCACGGCGGGTTTGGGAGGGATCGCCGATTTGAAGGTCAGCAGCTTGAGCAGCGCGAAAAAGTACCGCGTGGGAAAACGCGATCTTCCGGCGATTGGCCGGGAACTCGGCGTCACGCATCTACTTGAAGGCAGCGCAAAGCGTGCCGGAGACCGGGTGGTCATCGTGTCGAGTCTGGTCGATCTGCGTGCGCCCGCGCAGCGTTGGACCCGGGAATACGCCCGCCCGCTGGCGGATGTGCCCGCTTTGCAGGGAGAAATCAGCCGCGCCATCGCCGATCGACTTCAAGCCAAGCTTTCCTCCGCCGAAAAAGGCACGATTAACCGGCCGCCGACGCGTGATCCGGTTGCTTACGACCTCTTTTTGCGTGTGCGCGAGGCAGCGCAGGTCTTCGAGGGAGACGGCGCGCGGGAAAGTTCGCGCAAGTGCATTACCCTGCTCGAGCAAGCCGTCGCCCGCGACCCCAATTTCGCGCTCGCTTACTGCCAGTTGGCCACGGAGCACGATTACCTCTGGACCCACCCCAGCGACAGCGACCCGCCGGAGGTGCGCGCGGTGGATCATCGCGCGCTGGCGGAAAGCGCATTGGAAAACGCGCGCCGCCTCAATCCCGATTTCGGGAAGCTGCACAGCGTGATGGCGCGTCATCTGTTGTCGGCCCACCTCCCGGCGCAAGCCGCTCTCGAGGGAGACCTTGCCTGCCGGCTGCTGCCGAATGATTCCGTCGCCGCGTTCTACGCCGGGGTCATCGCTTTGCAAACCAGCCATTGGAACGACGCCACCCTTCATTTGGAGCGGGCGTGCGCCCTGGATCCGCTCAACATGATCAACCTTTTCTCGCTCGCCGATTGCTACTCCTACCTGCGCCGTGACGAGGAAGCCGGACGCGCGTACGACAAACTTCTCGAAAGGCTGCCAGCCAGCGACAAAGGCGATGCAGTCCTGGTGTACGCCCTGCGCAAAGTGGGCAGCCGCGCTGACCTGACGCCGTTGCGCGCCGCGCTCGCCAACCTGTCGCAGGCCAACGATCCCGATGGTTCGCAACGCCTCAAACACGGCGTCATCCTGCGGTTGTTCGAGGGGGATGCCGACGGGGTGGACCGGGTCATCGCCGTCGGCAAAGACAGCGAATTCGAGGATTCCGGCTTCGTTTACCCCAAAGCCTGGTTCGCCGCGTTGGCAGCCTGCCTGCGCCACGATCCGCCCGCCGCCCGGACGGCCTTAGGCGCCGCACGTCTCGTCATGGAAAAATCCGTGGCCAACCGGCCCGACAGCGGACTGCGCCTGAGTTATCTGGCCATGATTGACGCGGGTCTCGGGCGCAAGGAAGACGCCGTGCGCGAAGGATTGCGGGCGTGTGAACTGTCTCCGTACGAGACGGATGCGATCCACGCGCCCGCCGTGCAATGCGACCTCGCGGTGGTTTATGCGTGGACCGGCCAGCCCGATCCTGCCCTCGCCGAATTGGGCAAGGCGGTGGACCGCCCCGCAGGCGACAGTTACGTGTTGCAGCCGACCTACGGCGATCTAAAGCTCAACCCTGTTTGGGAGCCGATCCGCTCGGACCCTCGCTTCGAGGCGTGCGTTCGGAAACTGGCCCCGCGAACCGCGACGAACTAATACCAATTCTCCAGATTGATCCAGCATGGCTACGTTGGCAAAGCCTTGGAGGGGCACGCGCCGTCGTGCCTTCCGCTGCTCTGCGGCGGACCGGACAAAAGCAAGCACGACGGCGCGTGCCCCTCCATTGTCTCTATGATGTGTTAACTCCGATAAATGTGATAAAGGAGTCCCGCGCGTGAGTGCCACGGTGCGGGAACACTGGATTATTGCCGTTCCTTGACCGAGATCGGGTAAGCCGCAGCGCGCAGCTTGACCATCTCGTCGGCCATCTCCATGCCGGCGGGGAGATTGCCCGGATTAAACTGCGTTGCCTTGTCTTCCTCTGCTGTGTTGGCGGCAAGCCGGTCGATCCTAACGGTGCCCAGCAGCACGCGCCGCCGGCTGTCCGGCCAGGCGACGGACGGGTCCTCGATGTTGTCATTCTTCTCGGCCACCTGCGCGTAAAATTTCAACCCGAAAGGGTTCTTTCGCCACGCGGTCCTTGATTTCGGCGCTCAGAAATTGCGGGTCTTTCTTTGCCAGTTCCTCCGGCGTCAGATAATGCTCACCCGCGGTCGGAACGAACTGGTAACGGATATAGCGGGATTCTCCCCGCTGGTTGGTAAACTTAAAGGAGTTCACCCCGAAGTAGGCGGTGGTGGCCCAACTGGCCGGCAGCGGTTGCGTGGTCAGGAACGTCTTGGTCACCGGGTGCGTTTCGAGGAAGTGGTCCAGCGCCGTCGGCTTGGTGGCCGTGGGACCGCTGGCTCCGATGGAGAGTAAAAACAGCCGGAACTCTTCGTTCGTGGCCACCGGGAAACCATTGAAGCTGTGGCAGACCACGTCCGTGTTCGCGCCGCCGGGCAGGATGAACTTGATGGCCAGGCCGCGTGGGCTGGCGGCGGACGTGTTGTCGGGTATTTCCGGCAGGCCGGTGAAGTCGGAGAACCGGACCACCACGCGGCTGGATTCCTTTTGCAAATGAGCGGCCCGGGTCAAGGTGGCCGCCTGCGCATCGGGGACGAACGTGCCTTCCAAGAGGATGCCCTTGGTATGCACCGCCCGCGCGTGGTGGTCGCCGAAGGCGGCGTGGAAAGCGTTGACGAGATCGGTCGGCGCGGCGGGCGGATTCGGCGGTGGTGCCGGGGATTGAGCCGGTGAACGCGACGCGACGACGGAGCCGAGCAGCAAGCCGGCGAGGATGGATGGATACGTGTTTTTCATGGTGTGGTCTGAGTTGGAAGGCCTGATCTCACCCGCGACGCGGTGCCGCGAGAATGACGCGAAGTACGACGGGAGTGGGGCGGCTTGTCTGTTTCTCACGGATCCGGGCGCTCCCGTTTCAGGAAACGTCGGAAAATCCGTTCGATCCTGCGAAAGCCTTCTTCCCTCACACGGAAGCCAATCCCGCGGAGAACGTCTTGAGGCGAACCGACGCCGGGTCGCCTGACCTGCGACTCGGATGTTTGCATTCGAGAACCGACGGCGGCGGGAAAAAGGCGGCTCCTGGCTTTTTGGTGTAGCGGCCACGGCGTCGGACTGCGTTCAAACGCACTTCTGTTGATGGCACGGCGCCGAAAGGGATTTGGACCTTGCCCTTCTCCGCTCTCAAGGCGGCCAGCCCGGTGCTGTCCAACCCGCTGAACTACCGGCGCGCGGTGATGCTCACCTTCGAGCAATTCCGCTACGCGTTTGCCCACACCATGACGGAAGCGGCGGCGCGGGCTTGCTACGAACGCGATATCATCCCCGGACCGGGGCGGCCCATCTTCCAGGCGGCGTTCGCAAATTTCGTCCCCGGCGCGGCCACCACGGTCAACCATCGTCGCGCGCCGCGCGCGCCGCTGCTGTTGATCGCCGGAAGCGAGGATCACCTGGTGCCGGCAGTTTTGAACCGGATCAACCATCGAAAGTACGCCGGGTCCGGAGCGGTAACGGACTACCGGGAGTTTCCCGGCCGCTCGCATCTGATCGTCGTCCAGGAGGGCTGGGAGGAGGTCGCGGCTTATGCCCTCGCGTGGGTCCAGGCCAAAACGCCGGCATTGGCAAAGCAGCCTTCGCGACCGGATTCATCGGCGCAGGATGGGCGG
Organism: uncultured bacterium; assembly: GCA_963795895.1. Taxonomy (GTDB): domain Bacteria; phylum Verrucomicrobiota; class Verrucomicrobiia; order Chthoniobacterales; family SZAS-18; genus CAWCJJ01. The sequence goes on along the minus strand of CAWCJJ010000012.1, from coordinate 261,203 downwards.
GAGTGATTTCTTCCAATTTTCTGAAATGCCGGCCTGAGAAACGGTGAAGGATCATTAGCCATCTTGGATTCCTTTCGTCGCCGCCAACCCGGACGCGTCGAACGGAGGCCTCCAGGCAAATCACGCCAGCAGTTCATCACCATATTTGCAAAGAACAACCCATGAACAAACCCGTCACCATTTTGGGCATCGCCGGCAGCCTCCGGCGTCAATCCTACAACCGTGCGGCCCTGCGCGCCGCCGCTCAACTCGTGCCCGCGGGGGCGACGCTCGAGAGCTTCGATCTCGCGGGCCTTCCACTCTTCAACGAAGACACGGAGGGCCACCCGCCTGAAACGGTGTTGGAATTGAGGAAACGCATCCGCGCGGCGGACGCCATTCTCTTTGTCACTCCCGAATATAATTACTCGGTTCCCGGCGTGTTGAAAAACGCGATTGACTGGGCGTCGCGGCCTTACGGCGACAGCGCGTGGTCTGGCAAGCCGGCAGCCATCATGGGTGTCGCCACCGGAACGATGGGCACCGTCCGGGCGCAATACCACCTGCGTCAAATCTGTGTGTACCTCAACCTCTTCGTGCTCAACCAGCCGGAAGTCATGATCGGCAATGCCGCCGAACGCTTCGATGCCCAGGGGAATCTGACGGACGAAACGACGCGGGACTATGTACGCCACCAGCTCCAGAATTTGGTGGAGTGGACCGGGCAGGTCGGCCATTTCGGCCAAGCGAAACGTTCATAAACCCACGGCAACCGACGAGGATTTCATCCACGGGCGAAAACCAGCCAACTTTGCAGCACGTCGTCATCGTGGGCGGGGGGTTTGCCGGATTGCGGTGTGCCGCCGAACGAGATCGAACTCTCGCTTCCTCGCCCGCCAGTGCCTGGCCGAGCGCGTGGACAGCCGGGAACACGCCCGTAACGCCGCCGCCACGCGCATCGACTGGCGCTTCACCGCGGAGGATGCGAGCATTCGCGTTAAACATTTTTTACCCTGCTATCCTGCCTTGACGGAGTACTAGTGCCAACACCATGAGCGCCTTGCCCCAGCACCGCTTCACCCCGGAGGAATACCTCCAACTCGAAGAGGCGGCCACCCACAAGAGTCAGTACGTGGACGGGGAGATTTTTGCCATGGCCGGTGGCGAGCCCTGGCACAACCAAGTCGCGTACAACATCGCCGGTGAATTACGCAACCTTCTGCGTGGCCGTGCCTGCTCGGGCTTCACCTCCGACACCAGCGTGCGGATCAAGGCGGCGGACATGTACACCTACCCCGACGTGTCGGCGCTCTGCGGCAAGCCCGTTTTCGAGACGGCCGACAAGCCGCGCAGCCTGCTCAATCCACAAGTCATTTTCGAGGTGCTCTCCCCGTCCACGGAGGCTTACGACCGGGGCCGCAAGTTTGAGAGCTACCGTCTCCTGGACAGCCTGACCGACTATGTTCTCGTGACCGCCGAGCGACCATGGGTGGAGATCTTCACCCGGCGGGGGGATGGAAGCTGGCTCTACCGCGACTACCAGGTGCCCGGCAGCAGCGTGCCCCTCGCCAGCCTGGGCTGCGAGTTGCCGCTATGCGAGATTTACGACCGGGTGGAGTTCCCCGGCGCCGGGTAAGCTCACCACCAGCCGCTCTGCTTCTGATTCCGCGTTCCGCCTTCCGAGTTCCGCTCTCCCCCATGCTCCTGCGCGCCCGCACCGTCGTCACCATGACGGACGACGCTCCCGCCGTCATCGAAAACGGCGCGGTTGCCACCAAGGGCGGTGAAATCGTCGCCGTTGGACGCTGGGAGGACCTGCGCGCGGAACACTCATCCCCATCATCTTCCGAAACCCTCGACCTCGGCGAAACCATCCTCGCGCCTGGGTTCGTCAACGCCCACTGCCACCTCGACTATTCCACCCTTCGCCACGCCATCTCGCCCCCGGCCAGCTTCACCGAGTGGATCAGCCGCATCAACGCCCTCAAACGCCAGCTCCACGAAGAGGATTACCTCGCCGCCATCGCGCGCGGCTTCACCGAGTTCCGCCGCTGGGGCGTGACCACGCTGCTCAACATCGAGTCGTTCCCCGAGCTGATGTGGCGCCTGCCCGCGCCGCCGCTGCGGACTTGGTGGTTCCTCGAAATGATCGACGTCCGCTCGCCGATCCCCACCGAGGAACTCGTCGCCGGCGCGCTCCTCTTCTTTCAGAACGGCGCGCCCGACTGGCTTGGCGGCTCCGGCCTGAGTCCGCACGCGCCTTACACCGCGTCCGCCGGGTTGTACCGCCTCGCGCGGGATTGCGCGCGGTCCCACAACATGCCTTGGACCACCCACCTCGCGGAGTCCGACGACGAACGCCGCATGTTCATGAACGCCGCCGGACCCCTGCACGACTTCCTTAAATCCATCGGTCGCCCGATGGGCGATTGCGGTTACGGACGGTCCGCGTTGTCGCAACTCGCCGCCGCTGGCGCCCTCGGCCCGGAGTGCATCGCCGTCCACCTCAACGAATGGGAGGAATCGGACTACGCGTTGCTCGACTCCGGCGGCGCGCTGGTGGGCATGACCATCGTGCATTGCCCGTTGAGCCACCGTTACTTCAAGCACCGCGCTTTTCCGTTCGACAGGCTGCGCGCGCTCGGCGCGAACCTCTGCGTGGGCACCGACAGTCCGGTGAGCGACGGCTCGTTCAGCCTGCTGGCGGAACTGCGCGCCCTGGTGGCGGCGGACCCTGTCGCGGCGTCTCTCGACCCGGTGGAATTGCTCGCGCTGATCACCCGCAACCCGGCCCGGGCGTTGGGGTTGAAAGGCCGTCTGGGCTGCCTGCGAGCCGGAGCTTTCGCGGATTTAGCCGCTTTTTCTGATTCAACGGGCCGCTCTGGCACGATACATGAGAGGTTGCTCCAAAACCGCGCTCCGGCGGTTTGGACCATGATTCATGGCGGGGTTTGAACGGGTGCTTTTACTCTGTTACAAATGCCAATAAATTGAAATAATGCTTTTCCGTTCTCATTTTTGAGATTATACGGGAGGTGCCTGATGTAGTATCAATTGTTAGAAAAGCGTCCCATTATCCTCATTTATGGCGAAAATAGTCATCATCGACGACGAACCGGCAATGGTGGAGGTCATCTCGACCCTGTGCCGTGACAATGGCCATAACGTGTTCCCGTTCAACTCGGCGGAGCGCGCCATGGAGGAACTCGGGGGCATCAACCCGCAAGTGGTCATCGCGGATATCAAGATGGAAAAAATCACGGGGTTCGACGTGTTGCAGGAGTGCCGTCGCTCCCTCCCGCAAACCGCCGTGGTGCTGATCACGGCGTACGCCTCCGTGGAAAAAGCCGTCGAGGCGATGAAGCTCGGAGCCTACGATTTCATCACGAAACCCTTCAAGATCGACGAGTTGAAATTCACCGTGCAACGCGCGCTGGATTACCAATCGGCGGTGCGGGAGAACACGTACCTCAAGAAGGAAATAAAGAACCGCTATCGCTTCGAGAACATCGTGGGCACAAGCCGCGCGATGCAGGAGGTTTACAATCTCATCAGCAAGGTGGCGGACACGGACAGCACCATCCTGATCCAGGGTGAGAGCGGCACGGGCAAGGAACTGGTCGCGCGGGCGTTGCATTTCAACAGCAAGCGGCAGCACGCCCCGTTTGTCGCGGTGAACTGCAGCGCGCTACCCGAAAATTTGCTGGAAAGCGAGTTGTTCGGGCATAAAAAGGGGGCGTTCACGGGCGCGTTCCAGGACAAGATCGGGTTGTTCGAGGAGGCGGAGACGGGCACCATCTTCCTGGATGAGGTGAACTCGATGGCCCTGTCGTTGCAGACCAAGCTACTCCGCGTGCTCCAAGAGCGCATAATCCGCCGCGTGGGCGACACAAAAACGGTGCCGATCAACGTGCGCGTGGTGGCGGCGTCCAACGAGCAGCTTCAGGCGAAGATGCGCAACGGGACGTTCCGCGAGGATTTGTTTTACCGACTGGCGGTGATCCCGATCGATCTGCCGAGTTTGCGCGAGCGGGTGGAGGACATCCCGTTGCTCGTGAATTATTTCCTGCAAAAGAACGCCACCCAGAGCGGTGCGGACTTGAAGAAGATCGAGCCGGCGGCGGTGGAAACCCTGGGGCATTACGCCTGGCCGGGCAACGTGCGGGAACTGGAGAACTCCATCGAGCGCGCCTGTGCCCTGTGCGAGGAAGGGCTGATCCGGGTGGCGGATTTGCCGCCGCATATCCAAGGGCGTCAGCAGGGTTTGGGCGGGGAGAATATTATCGAGATGCCGATCGGGTTGCGGTTGGAGGAGTTTATCGCCAACGAAGAGCGGTCGTACATCGAGCAGACGTTGCGGCATAACAATGGGTCAAGGGAGAAGACGGCGAGTATGCTGGGCATCAGCATGGCGACGCTGTACCGCAAGCTGGAGTTGAAGAACAAGCAGCGGGCGTGAGGGGAGGAAGCCGGAACTTTAACCGCAGATTAACGCAGATTAAAGAAAAGGCGGGGAGCAGAGGATTCATTGTTCCGGAGGAATTCTGTTCCTTGGCCTTTATCCTTCCCCGCCTTCTTCCGGTAATCTGCGTCCCTCTGCGTTAATCTGCGGTTAAAAACTCCGGTTCCGCTCTCCCGAAAGGTGTTTGCTTTTGCCTGGGATCAAGCATGTTTCCCAACCGTGGCCGAATCCCTCCTTACTCCCGCCGTGAAACCCGAACTCACCGGACGCCTTTGGTGGCGTTTGATGCAGCTTGCCACAGGCATTCACACCAGCGAGTTCAACCGCCGGGCGGTGGAACGCCACAGCCAACTCAACAACCGCAGCATGATGGGCGCGATCGCGCGGTCCATGCTCTACGCGCTGGTGTGCGTGTACCGTCCGAAGGTGATCGTGGAAACCGGCGGACACCTGGGCATGACTTCCACCTTCATCCTGAAGGCTATCCAGGATGCCGGCATCGAGGACGCGCGGCTCTACAGTATCGAGCGCGACAAACGGATCGTCCACGGGTCGTTCATCCCGGAGGAACTGCGCGGGGCCTTTGTGCCGCTGGGCGGATCGGTGGAGGACTTCCTGGACAGCGACCAGCTTCCGCAACGGATCGACATGTTTCTGCACGACAGCACGCATCGTTACGCGCATCAGCTCATGGAGTTCGAGCAGTTCTGGAACCGGCTTGGTCCGGGCGGCCTGTTGGTGTCGCACGACGTGGACATGAACTCGGCGTTCACGGAGTTTGTCTCGCGCAATTATTTCCACGACGCGGGCGGCATCGCAATTTGCGAGAAGACCGCGCACACGGTCTGGGGGTGTTTCGCGGAGTTGGGTTTTTTGGTGAAGGCTTGACACCAATGGGTCAAGCCGGCAACGCCCGGAATCCGGCTTGTGTGAAATGCTTATCGCCGGTTAGCGCGTCAGTGATGCGCTCGTCTTCCATGATCGCGAAGGAGATGCAATCCGTCAGCGACCAATCTTTGTCCAAGCGTCGTCGGTAGAGCGCCAGTCCTGCTTCCAACGCCGCTCGCGAGGCCGGGACAATCGTGTACCCGGGCGCGCGCGTGACAAAGTCGTGAAAATTTATAAACGCCTTGCCGTTGCGGCTCTGTGAAAGCGCGTCGCCGACCTCGACCATGATCCAGTCAGTGCTGATCCGGGGTCGCAGTTCGGTGAGGTGCAGCGACAGGGCGCGCGTGTCCGGCGTCGGCGCGGTTCAGCAGGGCGAGAAAGAACCAAGTGTCACTAAAAACCCGGTTCATCAATTAGAGAATACCGTGAAGATAATGATCGTGCCGTTCGGCTAGGTCAAAGGGCAGTCCAAGAATCTCGCCTGCAATCCGTAGCAACTCGCTGGTGAGAGCTTCCGCCTGCTCGGGGCTTAGCGGCGGTGTGGGGTGGTCCGCCGGAATCCAGCGGTTCACGCGTGGTGGTTCGGCTGGTTCCTTTAAGTGAAAACCTTGGATCTCTGGTGCGGCTTGCTCAAGGATTTGCGCCATTCCTGACAACATGCAACTCACCTACCCCCAGAGCAAGCGCCTTTCCCCAACCCTCAAGGCGCGACGTTCATGTCAAAGGGCGCGAAGATCATCCGGCCGCCCATCCGCACCTGGCAGTACAAACGCAGGAACCCCGCCTTGGGTGGGTAGAACTTGAAATCTAATCCCGGACCGCCGCGCGCGTCCGCGTCCGACGCCTCCGCGCCGGCGGGATGCAGGTGGACCACGGTGCGTCCGTCCGCGTAAAATCCCACCAGGTGCGCGAAGGCTCCCATTACCGGCTCCAACGCGGTCACGGGTCGTCCTTCGTCGTCGCTCACCGTGATCCGCAAACCCCGCGCCTGGCCGGCGCGCGGCGGCGAACCGTCGGTTTCCTCGACGCTCAGGCGGAAGTCCAATCCCCCGGCTTTGGACGCATACGTGCTTGCCCGGTCACGGGTGGGCGGCGACGCGAACCCCGACCCGCCGCCCGGCAGGTCGGCGAACGGGTACTCCTGGACGCCGGAGTCCGCCGGGACCACGTCCGCGAAAATCCGGTAGGCGGACGTATTCGTCGGAACAAACGAAAACACGTACTCGCCGGGAATATCCGTCGGCGTGGGGTGCTCGTGGTGGTAATCTTCCAAAGCGGGGTCCACGATCAACAGATGAATGGGCTGGGTGTGGGTCACCAGCAGATCGGCGACCCGGACCGGCGAGCCGTCGCGCCGGGCCAGCCGGACGGTCACCCGCGACTCCCGGCCCGCGACCAACGCCGTCGGGCTTGTCGCCGTTAGCACGAGCGTCGGCTCGCCCGGCGGTACGTAAACAAAACTGTATGGGATACGGCGCGTCAGCAGACTCATCCCGCACTTCGAACACCGTGCCGCGGCGTCCACGCTCGTGAAATCCGGGTGCATCGGACACGTGAAGATGTCGGCGGCGACCGCCTTCGGATCGTAGGCGGACGCGAGTTGCGACAAGGTTCCCCGGAGCAACCCAAAAGAGTCCAACGCCAGCGCCCGGTCGCCCGCGACACCGGCCTGCGCAAGGGTGTTAACCGCCACGGCGGCGCGCACGGCCTGTGCGGCGGCGCGCCGGGTCTGGTCCGTCGACCCCGCCGCCCACGGTGGCAGCGCGCGCAAGGCGGGACTACACAGCGAGGCCTGGTCGGGCAGCTCGGCGAGACGGTTCTCGCGCAGCAGCCGTTCGACGTTAGCCGTGGCGAGCCGCAGGACGTTCCAGGCCTCGGCGGGCGTCTTTGGAGCCAGCACGCCGTCGGGCACCGGCACATGCGCGCGGGCGCTGTTCAACCCGGCAATCCCCGCCAGGAGCAGGGCAACCACCGTCCGTTTATTTAACGACCGGATCATCGTCGGTGCCCATGACCGTGTCCGGTCCGGCGGAATGGATTTCCATCAGGTCGCCGCTGAGTTGGTGGAAGAAGTACGGTGTCCCCCACGGATCGACCAGTATAACGACCTGTTTACTCATGACGTGAAAGCGGAAGTACCAGAAGTAGCGCAGAGGACACGGAGAGCAGACACAGAGAACACAGAGGAAGAAGGAGGGTTCGGAGGGGAGATAGTGGTTGAGTCTTTCTGGAACAAAGCCTTTTGCCTTTTTCTTCCTCCTCCGCCTCTGTGTCCCCTCTCCGTGTCCTCTGTGCTACTTCTGGTTCTGATTATGCCATGAACCCGAGGTCAGCCGTGGCAAACCGACCCAGGTTTGGAAACACCGTGCTCACCAGACTCGCCGAACCCAGCGTCTTCGCGTTGGCGTCCGTGTTGAACCACTTCGCCATGGTCCCCGCGAACTGGTCCACCGCCGTCGTCGGAATCCAGCGGCCGGTGCTGGTGTCGTCCGGCCCGCCCACCACGAGCGCCGGGAACTTGCCGTAAGTTTGCCGGCCTTTCACCGCGCCGCCCAGCACGAGGTGATGGCTCCCCCAGCCGTGGTCGCTGCCCAGGCTGTTGCTCGGGAGCGTGCGCCCGAAATCGCTGGCGGTAAACGCCGTCACGCGCTGCTCAAACCCGGAGTCACCGTACGTCGTTCCGATCTGCGCGATCGCGCTTTGAAACGCGTCGAAACTCTGGCTCAACTCCGCCAGCAAACTCGCCTGCGCGCCGATCACTACCTGGTCGCGGTGTCGCCGTCGCCTGTCCGGAGTTGTTCGTCTGGCCGGTGTGCAGATCGTACCCGCCGACCTGGACGAAGAAAATCTGCCGCTTCATTCCCAGGCCGCCCGCCGCCGCGCGAGCGCGACCCCGCCTCGATCATCTTGGCGACCATCTGCAACTGCTGCATCAAACTCGAATTGTTGATCGTCCCGCCACCGTTTGGCACGGTGATGTTAGTCGGATATGTCTTGAAAAAAGCGGCCATCTGCGTGGCGTTCAACGCGGTGGCGAGCGTCGAGCCGCTGGCGAGCGCGTGCTGCAAGGCCAGGGAATAGTTCTGGGTGATCAGGTTGGATTGCGCCGCGTCGATGCCGAGGATGTTGGTGAGGGCAACCCCTTGCGCCGTGCGCGCGTTGACCGGGGCGTAGTTCGCGTTGAGCGACACCACGCCGCCGCTGGAAACCCCGTACTGCTGCACCACGCCGCCGACCTCGAAGGTGTTCGACCCGGCCAGCGAGATGTTCATCGAGAGCTGGTCGATGCCCCTGGTGCTCGGGTTGTAGGTGTGCAGCAAATCCGCGCAGCGTCCCGCCCCAGCCCGTCGCCGGCGGACGGTCGGGGATGGAGGTCTGCCATTGCACCTGCTGGTCGGCGTGGGAGAAAAGCTGCGGGGGCGCGGGGACCGACCCGGAACTGTACTGCGCCTTGGTGAGCGGATAAACCAGGGTGCCGACGTTGAAGACGGTGGCGAGCTTGCCGGCGTTAAAGAGGGCGGCGAGTTCGGGGCAGGCCGGGTTGAAGGCGTACCCGTGGCCGTCGGACACGAGCGGGTTGATGGCGATGGACGCGCCGGCCTGGCCGTCGGCGTTGGGCAGCGCGAGGGCCGGGGTGCGGATGGCCGCGTAGTTGTTGTACTCCGACGGGATGGTCGGGATGATCAGGTTGTTGGCGTCGTTGCCGCCGTTGAGGAAGACGCAGACGAGCGCCTTGTAATCCGTGATGCCGGTGGCGGATTGGGCAAGCGCGGCGTTGATGAGGCGCAGGTCGCGGATGGTGTTGGAAAGCGCCGCCGTGCCGACCGCCGCGCAGAGCGCCTGCCGGATGAAGCCGCGCCGCGAGGTGCGGAGGGAGGAGTGTTGTTCGGGGGGCATGGGGAAGGGGGGGAAAAGGAAGGGCAAGGAGATGGGAGATAGGAGATAGGGCGGAGCGGAGGCGGAGAGCGGGGAGTGCGGGTGCTATCCGGGATCAGTTTCTGGTCAGCCCCGGGTGCGCGGGCTTCCTACACGCAAAGGGCGGTAGCCCTTCAGCCGAGCAAGTTTTCTCTGACGGATACTTCCAGGGTGGATGGCGACGGTGGATGGCGACCTCCGGGCGCCATTGATTTCCGTGCGCGCAGCGCCTCGATCTTCTGCAATGAAATAGGCGGCCGCGCCGCGCGGGGGGGCTACGAATGGCGCCCGGAGGTCGCCATTCACCCCGGGGGCCCCGGCCATATGGAAGTGTCGCTTCATCGTTCTGAAAACATGGCTGATCCTCACTCCCGCTCTTTCCGCCAGAATGCCAAATACCCCCACCGCCTTCCGCCTTCACCTCTGCACCGCGTACTCGGGGGAGATCAGGATCAACTGCACAATGGCACGGACGCGGTCGCGGTTGTTCGTCGCGTTGGTCGCGGGAAAATTCGCCACGGCCTTGCCGTTCACCATCGTCGATCCGGTGATGTAGTTGGCGATTTCCGTCTTCGTGGCCGGGGTCAGTTGCCCGCCCGTCAACAAGTCGCCGAGTTTGGTGACCAAAGCGGGAATACTTGCGTCCGCCGTGCTGTAGGGCGGCGCCATGTAGGCGCTCAGGTCGAACAGGATCGAACCGTTGTTGAATGAACACAACCCGTTGGGATTGTTCGAGGACAGGAAGGTGCCGTCGATCGTGTTTGTCAGCGTGATCACGTTGGTGTCCGTCGTCAACTGGAACTCCGGCGTGGTCACGTTGGCCGCCGCCAAAGCCCCCGGATACTTGTAGTCGGGGTAGAAGAAGTTGAACACCGTCGGCGCGTCGAGCGGGGTCTGCGTGAGGCTGCCGTTGGTGCCCCCCATGTCGAACTTGCTCTGCGCCAGCGCCACGCTGCCGGAGCGGGATTCCGGCGGCGTCCGCAACGGGTAGAGCATCGCGGAACGGCTGTTCTCGGGGTTGGGGTACAGGGTGGCGTTCTGAACGGTGAAGGAGAACTGGTCGAGCACGGTGGCGACGGTGTATTGCGCCGGTTTGAGGGCCAGCCCCAGGGTGGTGGGCAGATCGAGCCAGAACGCGTCGCCCGCCGCCAGGTTGTGGTTCCCGTAGGTGTAAAAAGTGATCCGCGAGGCCGTCGCCCCGGCGGGATTGTCGAGGATGTAAGTGCCGCCGATCTGGGATACGACCACGGAGGAACCCGCCGCCGTCGGGGGCGCGGTGGTCGTGAACACCTGAAGGTTGCCCCCGCTCCGGTCGCCCACGGAGTACACGCCGTCCAGCGATCCGCCCGGCGGCAGGAATTGCAGGTAAACCTTGCCGTAAACGTTGGTTGTCACCCCGTTGACCACCGTGGTCGTGACCGCCGGGCCGCTGTTGTCAACGATCAGGTTGGTCGAGGGCGTGACCGCCGTGGGCGCGGTGGCTTTGTAACCGACGCTGACACCCCCCGCGGCGAGCACGGAGAACGAGTTGGCGGTGGGCGCGGGGCTGGGCAGCACCGTGTAGGCGCCGCTGCCCGGGTTCAGCGACGGACTGGCGGGCGGGGCCGCGGTGAGGTTGGCGGAGAAATCCAACGCCACGCTGTCATACGCGGCGAGGCGGCTGGGCGGCGAGCCGGCGGCCAGCGTGATGTTCATCACGGGACCGCCCTGGCTGTAAGTGCCGCTCGCGGCGGTGTACGGGAAGGTCCGGGCGGGCGCGGCGATCCGCAGCAGGGGTTCGCGCTGCTTGCCCGAGGTGTTCAACCCGGCGACCGGGTTCCGGGCCTCGCCGTCCAGCAGGATCGCGCGGACCACGGCGGCGAGGTTGCCGCGCGCGTGGGCGGCGCTGCCGTCGTCGTTGAACTTCCCGACGACCCGCGCGAGATAGCCCGGGGTCGGGTTGCTCGTGACCAGGCGCTGGATCAATTGGCGGCAAAGGTACGGCCCGATGTTGGGGTGGTTGAAGATCGCGTCGATGGCCGCGTCGAGGTTGGCCGTGGAGTACGCGTTGCAGAGCGCGGTGGTCGGGTCCGCCGCCGAGCCGGGCGTGTTGGCCAACGGGAAGTTGTAGCCGGTCGCGGCGGGCAGGACGACGTGGTCCAGCAGCGCCTTGATCCCCAGTTCATGGTAGGAGGGCACCAGCGTCATCGGGTGAACCGAATCGACCGGCGGATAGAAGTTGGTCGGCTGCGCGCCGCCCGCAACGGTTTGCGCCCAGGTCCAGCCGGTGAACACGCGGGCCATGCCGGTGATGGCGGTCTGGTCGTAGGTCGGCACCAGACCTCCCTGCGAATCGAGGACCAGGGTGCCGTCGGGCCATAGGCGGTTCAGTCCAATGGAGAAAAGCTGCATGATCTCGCGCCCGTAGTTTTCGTTGGGATGCAAACCCGTGGCGACGTTCCCCTTCGGGTTGCCCTGCATGTTGAGGTAGTAACCCATCGTCGGGTGCAGGGTGACGGCGCGGAGCAGGTCTCGGCAGTTGCCGAACGCCCCGTCCACCAGCACGTCGTAGTAGGAGGACAGGGCCTCGCCGTGGTCCGTTAGGGTGGCGTTGGCGGCGGAGACCACCAGGGTTTCGCTCAGGGCGAAGGCCACGCGCTGGCGGAGCTGGTCGGGGGCGGTCACGGCCACGCGCCACCAGGAGTTTTGCATCACCGTGCTCCGGTAGGGAAAATAAACCTCGTTGGTGGGGTGCGCCAGCACGTCGGCGTACAAATGCGTGGCGGGCAGGTTGGGCGACATCTGGGCGTCTAGCCAGGCCGAATAGCCGCCGTTTTGCACGCTCAGCATGTCCGCAGGGGCGGCGCCGTACGCCGCCTGGTTCAGAAAACGCGCGGCCCCGGCGTCGGTGCCGCTGTCGTCGGTGAACCCCGGGTCGGCCACGGGCGCGGGCGGGTTCTGCGAGCCTTGCACCAAACCCAGGTTGCCCCGGATTTCGCCGGCGGGGAAGTTGACGGTGTGGACGTTGAAATACGCGAACCCCTGCTGGATCGCGGTGACAATCTGCGCCGCGCTCAGCGCGCCGCTGGCGGTGATGTTCCAGATGTAGCCGCCGTCCGGCGTCTTGAGTTCGGGGTGGAACTTGTCCACGTCGTCCAGGTCGAACACGATGGGACCCGCGCTGACGGCGTCCGGCGCGGCGTGGATATGGTAGGCCGTCCGGGGCGACGACAGGCCGCTGAAGTTGAAATGCAGGATCGCTTGGGTGTTGGACGGATTCATCCGCAGGTCGGCGGACCCGACCGCGCTGCTGACCGACGCGCCTTGGGGCGAAAGGTTGGTCAGGTAGAGCGACCCCGAGGTCGTGGCGGACACGGGGTAATCGTACCGCGAGAGCAGGAAGCCGGGCACGACGCCGGTGGCGCCGTTCACCGCCGGGGTGGTGGCCGCGCCCGTCGGGTCGAGCAACCACCCGGCGGCGACGTTGCCGGCGTTGGCGGTGTCGCCCGTGTTGTGGAGGACCTCGTAGTAATACCGTTGCCCGGCGGTCAGCGCGAGCCAGGGGGAACGCTCGTGGGTTTGCGCGGCGTTGGTCCAATCCTGCGTCCCGGTGCCGGGCGCGGCGACCCAGGCGCGGCGCGTCTTGTTGACCGGTTCGGCGTCGTTGGAAATCCAAAGCTCGGCGGCGTTGTTCGCGGCGAGCCAGAAGTAGTAGTTGTCCGTGGCGGGCGCGGTGAAGTAACCCCGCAGCCGCTCGCCCGTCCGGGCCGGGTAGGCGGTGTTGTCCTCCAGGGTGATTAGCGCGGTGTCGGTGCTCGCCGGGGCGGCGGCGTCGAAGGGCACGTCGGAGATCAGCGGACCGGTCACGCCGGTCGTCCAAAGCTCCCGGGTCACGCCGCTGCCGGGGTTGAGAATCTGGAAGGTCAACGCCGCCGCGCCCGTGCCGCTGCCGTTGCTCGCGGTGAGCGCGACCTGGTACTGTCCGGCGGTCGTGGGCGTGCCGCTGATGACGCCGCTCGCAGAATTGAGACTCAATCCGGGGGGCAACGGACCGCTGTTCGCCCCGAGCGCGAACGAGGCGGGCGCGCCACCGGAAGTGCTGGCCGTGACCGTAAACGAGAACGGCTGGTTCACGAAACCCACCGTCGTGGCGGCACTGGTGATCGCGGGCGGCGCGGCGGTGACCGCCAGCGGGTAGAGCCGGTTGGTCGGGATGACCTGCTTGGGTTGGCTGGCGCTGTACCAGTACAGGTGGGCCTCGGCGCCAACGGTTACCTGGGCGTAATCCAACTGGATGTCATACAGCGCGCCCGCTTGCAGGGTGATCGCGGCCACGCGGTCGGCGTACTGGTAGGACCAGCCGTCGATCACGAGCTGGCCGTTGACCCACAGTTTGACGAAGTCGTCGGCCTTGGTGTCGAAATAGTAGGTCTCCGAGTACTGCGGCTGCACCTGGCCCTGCCAGCGGACGGCGTAATAGGAGGTGGCGAGCTTCGGGTCGGGCTGAACGGTGGTCCAGACGAAGTCGATGGCGGGATCGACGCGCGTAACCACGAGGCTGGCGACGCTGAAGAGGGCGGCGGCATTGTAGGCCGACGTGACGGTGCCCTTGTCCTGGGTGTGGTTGTAGTAGAAACCGGTCAGACCCGTGCCGGCGGCGTTGGCGGCGGGCGCGATGGCGACGGTGGCGGCGTTCGCCAGACCCGTGGAGTAACCGCGTCCCGGCAGCGCGTAAACGGTGGCCGTCGTGCCCGTGCGGCGCGCGGCGTTGGCGAGGGGAACAAGCGTGAGCGTGACCGATCCGACCTTCGGCGGGAAGGTGACGGTGGAAGGCATCGCGGCGTAATCGACGCCCGCGAGCGCGGTGCCGCTCCAGTTCAACGGCACGGTGATGGTGCTGAAATGCAGGGTGCCCCCGCGCGTGACGGTGATCGTCCCGGGATCGGTCGCGGCGGTGAGGGCGTCGGGGGGCTGGGTGGCGCCGGCCTTGGTGGCGGTGATGGTGACGATATTTTCCGTCGCCAGATCGTTGGCGAGGGCGGTGTGGTCGTCGAGCGTCGCGCCGTGGGTGTGGGCGGTCGTGGGATCGAAACCGGTAACTTTCTCGGCCCAGTCGCTGATGCCGTCGCCATCGGTGTCGATGTCCTGAACGTTGACGCGGTAGAAGGTCTGCGCGCCGCCGGAGGAGGGGGCGTTGAGGGTGTGGGGCAGACCGTCGCCGGTGAGTTGGAAAGCGGCGGGCAGGTTGGCCCAGCCGTTGGCGTCGGCGAGGTTGGCACTGCTTTGGACGACGTAAAACTTCCCGGTAATCGTGGGGAAAGTGATGGCCATGGTGCCGTCGGCGTTCAGGGCGACGGCGGTGACGGCGTGGGTGGAGCCACGATCAAAGGGGTTGGTGCCGGCGGCGAGTTCGGCGGCGTTGGAGAGGCCGTCGCCATCGTCGTCCGCCGCAAGCCAGGCGGGGTCGTTGATCTGGGCGTCGGTGACGCCGTAGAGCATCTTCCAGACGCTTTTGTTGATCGTGGCGTCGATCTGCGCGGCGGCGGTGGGGAGGGTGGCCGGGGCGAGGGCGGCGGAGATCAGGGCGGCGGACCACGCGAGGATGGAGCGAAGGCGCGGCTGCGAGCGATGGGGGAGTTCGCTTTGCATGGAAGCGGGAAAGGTTCAGCCGGGGCGGACCGGCTCTGCGTTGGGGAAGAGTGAGCCTGGGCGAAGCGGCGGGAGACGCTTCGTTTGGCGGGTGGTTCCGGGGGAGGAAGCACCGTGGTTGGGTTCTACTGCATAAACGGTGCCACGCCTACGGAATCCCGCTGGCCCGTCGAGTTTCGATGTGATCGTGAACTAACGGGGCGGCAAAGGGAAATCACCCCGGGCTTGCCGGGCCTTGCGGACGGGGGTGAAATGCCACCAGTCGAGGGCTTCGCCGGTTTTCGCCTGGTGGATAGCGGCGGCGAAGACGTCCCACACGCAAGGATCGTGGCGCCGACTAGTGCGTTCTTGGAGAGCGAGGTAAAACTGGTCCGCGTCGCCGGCGGCGAGTTGTTCGACGCTGAAGACGCCGAGTAGGTCGAAATCCGCCCGGGCGGCGGGTCCGACGTTGCGCAAACCGGCGAGCGGATGCGTGGGGGCGGTCCGGGGGAGTGGGGCTGAAGGGGAGGAGATCATGGGGTGGTCAGGGAATGGCGGCGTTGAGCACATACCAAGCCCCGGGGAACACCGCCAGTCCAACGCTTGACTTTGCGGACCGACAGGATAAATACAACCAACAGACAGATTTACCAACCACTCACTTTATGCCCAGCGAACCGACTCCCTCGCCCGATTTCACACCCGTTGAAAATCACGTCGCGGCGACCCCGCCGCCGGTGGATTCCACGTCCGCCCTGCCCGCATCCACGGACCTTCTGACTCCGCCGCCGACCGGTTTGACGGACTCCGGCCTGACGCCCAATGTCGCCGCCGGTTTGGCGGTGCTGCTCACAATCGTGAGCGGCGTGGTTTTCCTGTTCTTGGAGAAGCGCAACCAGTTCGTGCGTTTCTGGGCGATGCAGGCGATTTTCTTCGGGGCGGCCAGCCTGGTTTTCGTGATCGTCTCCTCCGTGATCAGCGCGGTGCTGGCGCACGTGTTGTGGCTGCTCTACGTGCTGTGGGCGCTGGTGGCCCTGGTGGTTAACCTAGCTTTCCTGGCGGTTTGGATCGTCATGCTGGTCAAGGCGTTTGGCGGCAAGGAGTGGGAAGTGCCGTACATCGGCAAGCTGGCTCGCCAGCAACTCGTCGCGCGCCCCGTGGTGTGAGTCAGAGGAGGGGCGCCGGAGTGGGAATGCCCTCACGCTCCATGATGACTTGGCACTTCCAAGCTTACGGAGACAATAGCTTCCCAGCCCCGGCGGGGGCGTAAGAGAACCGGTGGCCATTTGGGAGCCAATTATCCTTGTTCTCTTACGCCCCCGCCGGGGCTGGATGATCCTTTGTGATATCTTTCCCATAGCTTGCGCTATGGGCTTTCGCTCTTACGCCCCTGTCGGGGCGGGGGGCCTTTTAGCGTGTAACGCTAACCACCCCCGTCGGCGGCTGGATCGCGCGATGGAAATTCTGGTCTGCACAAGGGCTACCGCCCTGTTGCGGGTCGGAGACCCGCGCTCCGGGGCGGAGGCCCCGGAGAACCGCGTTCGACGTTTCCCCGCAATGCGGCTATTTTGTCACCTGCGGTTTGCCGCCGTCCGCGCCGCCACATCCCTCTTCACATCCCTTCCGCCACCACCCACCCCGCCATGTGGATCGTCAAACTTGCCCTTAAACGGCCCTACACCTTCGTCGTCGCCGCCCTGCTGCTGCTCCTCATCAGCCCGCTGGTCATCCTGCGCACGCCCACGGACATCTTCCCCAACATTAACATCCCCGTTGTCTCCATCGTGTTCCAGTACACGGGCATGCCCGCCTCGCAGTTCGAGGGGCGCATCACCTCGCCCTTCGAGCGCGTGCTGACCACCACCGTCAACGACATCGAACACATCGAGAGCCAATCCCTCAACGGCATCTCGGTCGTGAAGGTCTTCTTCCAGCCCAAGGCGAAGGTCGAAACCGCCATCGCCCAGGTCACGGCCATCTCGCAGACCGTCCTCAAGCAGATGCCCACCGGCATCACGCCGCCGCTCATCATCACCTACAACGCCTCCACCGTGCCCATCCTCCAACTGGGCCTCAGCAGCGACAAACTCCCCGAGCAACAACTCACCGACCTCGGCCTGAACTTTGTGCGCACCGCCCTCTCCAGCGTGCCCGGCCTCGCCGTGCCCTACCCTTTCGGCGGCAAGATGCCCCAGATCACCATCGACATCGACCCCGCCAAACTCACCGCGCGGGGCCTGTCGCCCACCGATGTCGTCAACGCCCTGAGCGTGCAAAACCTCGTGCTCCCCAGCGGCTCGGTCAAACTCGGCAGCCTGGAGAGCGACGTCGAGATGAACGCCTCGCCCCAAACCATCCCCGCCATCGGCGACCTGCCCATCAAAGCCTCCAATGGCGCCATCCTCTACATCCGCGACGTCGCCAGCGTGCGCCAGGGGTTCCAGGTGCAGACCAACATCGTGCGGCAGGACGGCCAGCGCGGCTCGCTGCTTTCCATCTACAAAACCGGTGTCGCCTCGACGCTGGACATCGTCCGCGAGGTCCGCGCCCGCCTGCCCGGCATCGCCGCGACGCTGCCGCCCGAATTGACCATCAAGCCGCTCTTCGACCAGTCGATCTTCGTGCGCGCCTCCATCAACGGCGTGGTCAAGGAAGCCGTCATCGCCGCGTGCCTGACGGCGCTCATGATCCTGCTGTTCCTGGGCAAATGGCGGCACACGGTGGTCATCTGCATCTCCATCCCGCTGTCGATCCTGAGCGCCATCGCGATCCTCAGCGCGCTGGGTGAAACCATCAACATCATGACCCTCGGCGGCCTGGCGCTGGCGGTGGGCATCCTGGTGGACGACGCCACGGTGGAGATCGAAAACATCGATCGCAACCTGGAACTGGGCAAGGACGTGACCACCGCCATCCTCGACGGCGCGCAGCAGATCGCCCTGCCGGCGCTGGTCTCGACGCTGTGCATCTGCATCGTGTTCGTGCCGATGTTCTTCCTGGCGGGCGTGGCGCGCTTCCTGTTCGTGCCGCTGGCCGAGTCGGTGGTGTTCGCGATGCTGTCCTCCTACGTGCTCTCGCGGACCCTGGTGCCGACGATGGTGCAGTACATCCTGCGCGGACACGAACACGAGGACAAGAACGCGCCCAAGGGTTTCTTCGGGCGGTTCCAGGCGGGCTTCGAGCGCGGGTTCGAGCGGCTGCGGGACAACTACGTCGGCTTGCTGGAAGGTTGTCTGCGGCTGCGCTGGGTGTTCATCGGCGGGTTCCTGGCGGTGTGCCTGGCGTCGCTGCTCCTGCTGCTGACCGTGGGGCGGGATTTCTTTCCGACGGTCGATGCCGGCCAGTTCCGCCTGCACATCCGCGCCCGCACCTCGACGCGGATCGAGGAAACGGCCAGCCTCGCCGACCAGGTGGAGGACTACATCCGCACGGTCATCCCGAAGCGCGAGTTGACGGGCATCCTGGACAACATTGGGTTGCCCTACAGCGGCATCAACACGTCGTACTCCAACAACGGCACCATCGGCACGGCGGACGTGGAAATCCTCTGCTCGCTCAACGCGGAGGACCACCATCCCACGGGCGATTACATCGCGCGGCTGCGCGCGGAATTGCCCAAGCGTTTTCCCGGCGCGGAGTTCTTCTTCCAGCCGGCGGACATCGTCAGCCAGATCCTCAACTTCGGGTTGTCCGCGCCGATCGACGTGCAGTTCATCGGCAAGAACGTGGAGGCCAATTTGGCGCTGGCGCAGGGCGTGGCCGCGAAGATGCGCGGGGTGCCCGGCGCGGTGGACACCCACATTTACCAGCTGTTCAACCAACCCAAGCTCGACCTGACGGTGGACCGTTCCAAGGCGAGCCAACTCGGGCTGACGGAACGCGACGTGGCCAACAGTCTGCTCGTGGCGTTGAGCAGCAGTTTCCAGGTTTCGCCGAGCTTTTTCCTGAGTCCGGTGAACGGCGTGAGCTACAGCCTGGCCGCGCAGGCGCCGCAGTACCGCATCCAGACGTTCCAAGATTTGGCCGACCTGCCGATCACCAGTGTGAACGGCGCGCCCAACCAGTTGCTGATCAACCTGGCGACGTTTCAGCGGACCACGGGAGCCGCCGTGGCGACGCATTACGACATCGCGCCGGTGGTGGATATTTTGTCGAGCGTGCAGGGGCGCGACCTCGGCGGCGTGGCGGGGGACGTGCGGCGGATCCTCGACGAGATCGACCCGACGCTGCCCTGGTACAAGGATGTGTTGCCGTTCAAGGATTTCATCACCAAGCACGTGCCGGGATGCGCGAAGCTGTTCGTGTTGCCGCCCTCCAAACTGCCGCGCGGCAGCAAGCTGGTGATCCGCGGACAGGTGCAGACGATGCGCTCGTCGTTCGTGGGGTTGTCGGTCGGACTTTTGGGCGCGGTGGTGTTGGTTTACCTGTTGATCGTGGTGAATTTTCAGTCGTGGACGGACCCGTTCATCATCCTGACGGGTCTGCCGGGCGCGCTGGCGGGCATCGCGTGGATGTTGTTTTTGACGGGGACGACGTTGAGCGTGCCGGCGTTGATGGGGGCGATCATGTGCATCGGGGTGGCGACGGCGAACTCGATTTTGGTGGTGACGTTCGCGCGCGAGCAACTGGCGGAGCACGGGGATGCGCTGAAGGCCGCGCTGGAGGCGGGCCGGACGCGGTTGCGGCCGGTGATCATGACGGCGTTGGCGATGATGATCGGCATGGTGCCGATGAGCTTGGGGTTGGGTGAGGGCGGCGAGCAGAACGCGCCGTTGGGCCGCGCGGTGATCGGCGGGCTGCTGGTTTCGACGGTGGCGACGCTGTTGTTCGTGCCGGTGATTTTCGCGTTGCTGCGGGGAAGGCGGGGTGGGGGGAAGAGCAAGGAGCAGGAGCAGAAAAAACCCGCCGAGATCCGGGAGGACCCGGTGGGCGAGTTGGTGGGCCAGCCCTCGTGATTCTATGAATTCCAACGCAGCATCGGCTCGCTCCCGGGGCCTCCGCCCCGGGAGCGCGGGCGTCCCGCCCGGCTCCGCTCTGGTCAGCCCCGGGAACGCGGGCGTCCCGCCCGCAAAGGGCGGACACCGCCAAGACGAATCCACCGCCGTCAGCGCCGTGGTCCCGCCCACGCCCATCGGCTGGCATTCGCGCGGCTACCTGCCGCACTTCGACCGCGCCGACCGCGTCCAGGCACTCACGTTTCGCCTAGGTGACAGCGTGCCCGCCCACGTGATCGCCGCGTGGCGGTCCGAGTTGAACTGGCGCGAGGGTTTGCCGGTGGAAAATCCGGCGTCCGCCGTCCTGCGCAAAAGACTGGCCACCTACGAGGACGCTGGCCACGGCGCCTGCCACTTGCGCAACCCGCGCGTCAGCGCGCTGATGGACGGCGCTTTGCGTTTCTTCAACGGCGAACGCTATCGTTTATTAGCGTGGACCATCATGCCCAACCACGTGCATGTGTTGGTCGAAACGATCACCGGCTACCTTATTGGCGAGATCGTGCATTCATGGAAATCGTTCATCGCCCACCGTGCCAATGCGCTGCTGCGTGAATCGGGCGGGTTTTGGTCCGCGGACTACCACGACCGCTATATCCGCGATGAAAATCATTTGTGGGACGCCGTTGTTTACATTGAAATGAACCCGGTGAAGGCCGGTTTGTGTGAGCGGGTGGAAGACTGGCCGGGGAGTCGCGCCGGTGTGGCGTGGCAAATGCCAACGCCGGTCGCGTTTGCCAGAGGCGGGCGGGACGCCCGCGTTCCCGGGGCTGACCAGAACAGAAGCGGGCGGGACGCCCGCGCTCCCGGCGCGAAACCCCCGGCCCGTTTCACTAGCTAGCCGTTATCCCCAATGAAAAAGTACCTCTTCCTCTCCATCCTCCTCGCCTCCGGTCTGATCGCCTTCGTCCT
Source organism: uncultured bacterium (assembly GCA_963795895.1). Taxonomy (GTDB): domain Bacteria; phylum Verrucomicrobiota; class Verrucomicrobiia; order Chthoniobacterales; family SZAS-18; genus CAWCJJ01. The sequence continues at coordinate 240,446 of CAWCJJ010000012.1, read as the reverse complement.
GTGGCGGCAGGCCGGCGCGCACGCCGCGCTCACCCGTGAAACCCAGGAACTCAACGTCCTGACGGTCAACGTCACCCACCCGGGGCCGGGTCCCTCGGAGAATGAAATCGTCCTGCCGGGCAACCTCTCCGCCTTCAACGAAGCCTCCATCTACGCGCGCACCAACGGCTACCTCAAGGCCTGGTACACCGACATCGGCGCGAAGGTCACCGCCGGTCAGGTGATGGCCGAGATCGAGGCGCCCGACGTGGACGCCCAAACCCGGCAGGTGAACGCCGCGCTCGCCCAGGCCCGCGCGAACCTCGACATCGCCAACCTCAACTTCAACCGCCAAAAGGACCTCCTGCAAAAGAAGGTCGCCACCCAGCAGGAGTTCGACCAAAACCGCACCAACGTCGATGCCATGAAAGCCGCCGTGCAAGCCGCCGAGGCCAGCAGCCAGAACCTCGCCGTCCAACAAAGCTTCCAGAAGCTGACCGCCCCGTTCGCGGGCGTGGTGACACGGCGCAACACGGACGTGGGCGCCTTGATCAGCGGAGCGGGCGGCGGCCAGGAACTCTTCCGGGTGGCGCGCACGGACATCCTCCGGGTCAACGTGTACGTGCCGCAGGCTTACGCGGCGTTTGTGGAGGTCGGCTCGCGGGCGTTCCTGGATTTCGCGGAGTTCCCAGGGGAAAAGTTTGAGGGCAAGGTGGCGCACACCGCCGGCGCGATGGATCCCGCCACGCGGACCCTGCAAACCGAGATCCAGGTTGATAACAAGGAGGGCCGTCTGTTCCCGGGGGCGTTCGCCAACACGCACCTCCTGCTGCCGCTCAAGAAGCCGCCCACGGTCATCCCGGTAAACACGCTGCTCTTCCGCAAGGAAGGCTCGCAGGTTGCCACCGTGGGGGCGGACGGCGTCGTGCGTCTCAAGAACGTGACCATCGGCCAGGATTACGGCACGACCATGGAAATCACGGGCGGCGTGGGCCGCGAGGAGCGCATCGTCATCAACCCGCCCGATTCCCTCGCCGACGGGGTGAAGGTCCAGGTGCGGGAGAAATAAGGAAGGGCAAGGAGATAGGAGATAGGGCAGAGGGAAAAGGCAGAAGGCTCCGGGATGAAAATTTCTTCTCCCCTCCACCCTATTTCCTATCTTCTATCTCCTTGCCCTTCCTTTCCCTATTCTTCCCCGGGTGCGCCGTGGCGCGCCCACTGGATGGCACGCTGGATCAGGTCGCTGCCGCTGCTCAGGCCGAGCTTCGTCTTAATGTGTTCGCGGTGGCTCTCGATGGTCTTGCGACTTAGGTGCAAGGTCTCGGCGATCAAGCGCGTCCCCAAACCCCGGCCGATCAGGCGGAAAATCTGCAACTCGCGGTCGGTGAGGCGTTCCACGTACGCGTCAATCCCCGCCTCGACCACCGGGGCACCCGCGGCGGCGCCACCGGCGGAACTTCCCGCCAAACGCTGCACGGCGTGCGCGGCCACGCGGTCGCTCACGTAAATCGCCCCGCCGAGTACCCGGCCAATCGCCAGCAAAAGGCGGTCGAGCTTTTCCTGCTTCATCACGTACCCGCGCGCCCCAGCCCGCAACGCGCGTTCGGCGTAGATCGTCTCGTCGTGCATGGAAAGCACCAAGGTCAGCAACTTGGGATGCCGGACGCGCAAATCCTTGAGCAACTCGATCCCGTCGCCGGTGCGTAGGGAGAGATCGACCAGGACGATGTCGGGCCGCAGCTTCTCGATGAGGTCGAGCGCCTCGCCCGGCTCGCCGGCCTCGCCGCAGATCGTCAGGTGCGGCTGCTGACCCAGCACCGTGGCCAGGCCGTGCCGCAAAATCGGGTGGTCATCGACGAGGAAAACTCTCTTTTTGGCCGTTTGAACCCCGGTGGGATCATCACGAAGAGGCTGCGTTAGCATGGCGTTGGGATGGGTGAACCGGCCCGCGTCCGTCGGAAAACCGGAAAAGCGGGAACGCATCGTTTATGGCACGGGAACCGGTCGTTCGCAATTATAAACGCCGCAAACGTGGGTGATTTGCCTTAGGGCGTACCATCCGCCGGACTGAAAGTCGAACCCGACTCCCGCCCGATGGCGCGGGGGTGGCGCGCATGGTGGATTGAGGTCCTGCCACGCGGCAGGCGAGCAGGGAAATCTTACTTCAATCCATGAAATCATTGCTGCCACATCCGTCCGACGCGCCCGACGCCCCTGTCACGAGTGACGAGGACCTCATGCAAGCCATCATCGAGCGCGACACCCGCGCCCTCGACCAACTCTACTCCCGTTATCGTCCGCTGCTCGCCAAAATCGTCACGGAAATCCTTCCTAACGAGGCCGACGCGGAGGAGGCGTTGCAGGATGTGTTCACAGAAATCTGGAACCGCGCGGCGAATTTCGACATCCGCAAGGGCAAGCCGCTGGGCTGGATCATCTGCATGGCGCGCCGCCGGTCGATCGATCATTACCGTAAGATTCGCCGTCGCGCGGACGCCGGCGAGAAGCTGCGCCAGGAGGCGGTGGACGTGCACGGCAACTCCATCGAAGGGCAGTTGACCCCGCCCAACAACGGGGAAAACGGGGCGGAGCGCAGCGATCTGCGGGAGTTTTTGCGGGGGATGATCCGGACCCTGCCGGTCGAGCAGGAGCGTGTGATCCAGATGAGTTATTTCAGTGATCTGAGCCAGCGCGAGATCGCCACGCGCACGGGGATTCCCTTGGGGACGATCAAGACGCGCCTGGATCTGGCGTTGCGAAAGCTGGCGCAGAAAACGATGCCGTACCGCGAGGAACTGCACTACGCGAACTGAGCGAGGTCTCGGGCAGAACCAGAATTTTGACAGAATTAACGGGATTTTGAGGATGGGGAGAAGAGCAATCCCTCTGCTCCATCCTCTCCCTCCTGTTAATCCCGTCTAAAATTCTGCCTCTGCCCGCGTCAACCGGACCAGCACTTCCAAGCCATGGAGGGGACGGTTGCGGGCGGTGACGGTGCCGCCGCACGCTTCCACGCAGACCTTGACGATGCTCAGGCCCAGGCCCACGCCGCCCATTTCCGGCGTGCGGGCCGTGTCCACGCGGTAGAAGGCGTCGAATATTTTCGGCAGTTCGTCCGGCGGGACGCCCGGGCCTTGGTCGGTGACCGTGGTCACCACCATGTTCGGCTCATCCGGGTGGGCACTTAGGGTGATGGGGCCCGCTTGGCCACCGTGCCGGATCGCGTTGCGCAACAGGTTTGCCAGCGCGCGGCCCAGCAAATCCGGATCGGCGTTCACCGCCAGATCGCCGGGTACCTCCAGGCGCACCTCCACGCCCTCGACGCGTTCCCGGGCGACGGCTTCCCCGGCGGCGGCGCGCAGGTTGACGCTCCGCAAACGCAGGGACGATTCGCCCAGCGAAGCCCGCGAAAAGGCCAGGAGTTGGTCCACCAGGCGCGCGATCTGCCCGGCCTTTTCGATGGCGGTGCGCGTGTAGCCCGCCTGGCGTTTGTCCCCGGTGGCGTCGGCGCGTTGCTCGATGATCCCGAGCGCCAGTTGGAGGCGGGCGAGGGGTGAGCAGAGTTCGTGCGCCACATCGCCCAGGAAGCGTTTTTGGCCGCGCATGAGCCCGTCCAGGCGCGCGGCCATCTGGTTGATCGCCTGCGAAAGCGCGCCCAGCTCGTCGCGTCGCCCGCTGTCCACCCGCGCGTCGAAACGACCCTCGGCGATGGCGCGCGTGGCTTCGGTCACCTGCCGGATGGAGCGGGTCATCCCGCGCAGCAGCGGCAGCCAGAGCAGCGAGGAGAACACGATGCCGCCCCCCGCGAGCCACAGCCAGGGACGGAGGTCGATGATCAGTCCGCCCATGCCCGCCGAGGACGCCTCGACCACGACGTGCAGCGCATCGCGCCGCCGGCCTGCGGGTTGTCCACGCGCGCGGCGACGACCAGCCAGTAGCGTTCGGGGTTCTGGGTGTGGATCAAGGCGCGGGTGGGCGCGGTGTCGCCGATGGTGGTGGTGGTGGCGCGGCGGTGCGGGCGCGGGAGCTGGGTGCGGACCTCGCGCGGCAAATCCTCGACGGGGCCGATGAGGTGGCGTCCCTCGTCGTCGAAGAGGGCGAAGCGGACGTGGTAGGCGTCGGCGTAGCGGTCGATGACGGCGTCCCATTGGTCGGGCGAGGTGTTGTTGAGGTCGTCCACGATGAGGTTGCGCATGGTGTCCACGCGCAGGCGGGCGTTGCTGGCGAAGAGCCAGTCGAGGTTGAAGTGGTACTCCGCGTTGAAAAGGATGCACGCTGGTGCCGACGAGCAGCGCCGAGGTTCAGGAAGAACCAGAGCAGGATTTTCGACCACAGGGGGAGGCGGGGGAACATGGGGCGGAAGAGGAAGGGAAGAGGGGAACAGGGGATAGGAGATAGGGCTGAATGACCGAATGACGCAAGCCGGAAGATAGAAGGGCAGGGAGAGCGGTGCGGGGCAGGGGGGATTTTGCCTTTCAACGGAAGTTGCGGCATGTGAATTGCATCGTTGGGTTTTACCATGTCGTCGATTAGCTGCCACCCCCGGTTGCTGCCGGACGTTTTCCGCGTTGCCTGGATCGTGGCCGGATTGCTCGCGATGGCCTTCCCGTTACGCGGAGCCTCCCTTTACCAGGATGGCGCGGGGGCGCGGGGGCGCGGCATGGCAGGCACCGGCGCGGCCACCGCGAACGACCCGCTCGGCGCGCTCTTCGATAACCCGGCGGCCATGGGCGAGATCGACCATCCCACCGCCGGCCTAGGCTTGGACGCCGGGGTCGCCCACGGGTCGTTCCACGACCGCGTCAACGACCACGCCACCATGCTCGCCGCCGGGGTACTCGGCGGGGCGGCGCTCGTTGCGCCGGTCGGACCCCTCCGGTTCGGTGTCGGCGTGAACCCGGACATCGCCCTGCGGAGCGATTGGCGTTACCGCGACGCGCCCGGCGGCGCGGACGGGGCCACGACCTACGGGGTGCGCGCCGACGCCTCGGAGATCCTGCTGCTGCGCGGGGCGCTCGGCGCGAGTTGGCAAGTGGCGCCGAACGCTTTCCGTCGGTGGCAGCGTCGGCGCGCTTTACAACGAAAACCAACTCCACACGCCGTTTGTGTTTCAAAGCCAACCGGTGTTGCGCGGGGCGAAAACGTTGCTCGACTTGAAAACCGACGGCTTCGGCTGGAACGCGCAAGCCGCCGCCCGCTGGCGGCCGGTTTCGGCCGTCGCCCTGAGCGCCACCTACACCAGCCGGGCGCGCATCGAGACGCACGGCACCGCGTCGGGCAACGCGCGCGCGCAGTTTAACAACCTCGGTTTGGGCGCGGCGCGGCCCGATTTTTCCTACGACGCCGAGGTGACCAACGTGTTCCCCGAGCAGGTCCGCGCCGGCGTGGAGTGGAACGTGACGCCGCGACTGGTGCTGGGCGCGCAGTTCGACTGGGTCCACTGGTCGGACGCTTTCCAGAGGCTGCCCGTGCGCCTGAGCCGGGGGAACAACGCCGATCTGAACGGTTTGCTCGGCTCGCGCCGGTTGGACGACAACGTGCCGTTGAACTGGCGCGACCAGTACGTCGGCCGGATCGCCGTGGAGCAGGGGTTGGGCGGGCATTGGCTCGCGCGCGGGGGTTACGCCTACGGGAACAATCCGGTGCCCGCCGGGACGCTCACCCCTTTGAACGCGGCGATCACCGAGCACACGCTGACGGCGGGCCTGGGCTGGCGCGCGGGTCGGGTCGGGGTTGACGCGGCGTACCAGTGGGAGCTTCCGGCGACGGCGCGCGTGGGCCGGAGCGGCCTGGCGGGCGGGGAGTACTCGCGCAGTGTCACGGAGGTGGATGTCCAATGGTTCAGCCTGACGGCGACGGTGGGGTTCTAACCCGGTCCGCAAATTAGGGAAGATTAAAGAGTGGGCGGAATGGTAGCTGCCTGGACAGTAGGGTGTCATCTAGCTTCAGCGGGTTTCCCGCCGGTCGGTTCACGTGGCTGCTGGGAGTGGGCTTGAGCTTCGCCGGGATGGTTGCGTCGCGGGGCGCGACGCTGAACTACAACCCGGGCGTGGTCGCGACCGGAGGGTCCGCACCATGGGATGTCAGCACGTTGAACTGGCTCAACGGCGGCGTGCCCGGCATCTGGCCCAACACCACCGCCGACACCGCCATCTTCGGCGGGACGGGGATCAACGTGAGCGTGCAGGGCGGTGGCATCAACGCGGGGAACCTCACGTTCAACTCCGACGCCTACATCATCAACGGCGGCGCGCTGACCTTCGCCGGGCCGGCCAGTTCCACGATCACCGTGGGGACCGGGTTTACCACCACGTTCAACGGGACCCTGTTGGGCGGATTCACCAAGGCCGGCGCGGGCGTGATGTTGCTGTCCAGCGGGTCCAACGTCAACACGGGCAACGTCACGGCGGGCGCGGGCACGCTGCGGTACGCCACCAGCAACCAGATCGCGGACGCCGCCACACTCACGGTCAACTCGGGCGCGGTGGTCGATCTGAACGGCTTCAACGACACGCTGCTGCTTTCCTCCGCCTCGGCGGGGACGATCACCAACCTGAACGGCACAACCGCCTCCACGCTGACCCTCGGCAACACCGGGACGGCGTTGAATTACACCGGTGTTTTCGCGGGCAACCTGGCCGTCGCGGACACCGCCGCGTCGGCGGGTTTGACGCTTTCCGGCACCGTGGCGAACACCAACACCGGCCTGCTCACCCTTAACGCCCCGGTCCAGAATTTCCTAAACAAAACGGGTGTCAACGCCGTGGGCGGCTCCATACAGCTCGCCGGCGGCGGCTTGGTCCTCCAGCAAGCCGACCAGATCGCCGACACCGGCCGGGTGAACATCAACCTCACCAATGTCACATCCACACTACGCTTCGACCTGAACAACTTCAACGACACCATCGGCTCGCTGGCTTCCACCAACAGCAACGCCACCAATCCCGCCGTCAACCTCGGCACCGCCACGCTCACGGTCGGCAAGGACAACGGGGCGACCACTTTCGCGGGCATCATCGCCGGGACCGGTAGCATCGTGAAGGTTGGCACCGGCAACTGGTCGATCACCGGCGCGAACACTTTCACGGGCGGATTGACGGTCAACGCCGGCACCATCACCATCAACGCCGACGCGGCTCTGGGCGTCAACGGGACCACCTACGCGCCGCTGACGCTTTCCGGCGCCGTGCTCAGCGTCAGCGCCAACGTGGCCCTGAACGCCGGGCGCGTGGTTTACATCGGCACCGCCAGCACGTTCAACCTGGGCAGCACGCTGACCCTGCCAGTCTCCCTGACGGTCCTGCCCGGCACGGAAGCCACGCCCGGCACCGTGTCCAAGACGGGTTTCGGCCCGCTCGTTTCGCAGTCCACGGGCGGCTCGGCCCTGGGCACCGGGTCGATCACACTGACCCAGGGGCTGCTCTCCTTCGCGCCCTCGGGCACCGGGGCCGACGTGGCGTTGACGGGCGCGCTCGGGCAGACCACCTCCAAATTCTCGTACAACATCGGCACCGCGCTCGCGCTGACCAAAGGTGACCGAAACCTCCGTGACGCTCACCCTGGGCAACGCGTCCGCCGTCGTCAACTCGGTGGTCGTCCGCAGCGGTGTCGGCACCCTGGTGCTCCAACCCACCGCGACCGCGAACCTGGGTGTGACTGAAAAGCTGGTCGTCAACGGGGGCGTGACCCTGACCAACGGGATCGTCAACCCGTCCATCGTCATCCAGGACAAAACCGCCAACGTGGCGTTGCGGGGTGATTTCGCGACCGATGGCGGCGCGGGCGTCGGGTTGAAGGTCGTCACCTACACGGACACGAATTTCGCCGCGCCGGTGGCGGCATCCATCGAGTCGGTCGCCGCGAGCACGAGTTTGCCGGCCAACTCCGCGGTGTACGCGCTGAAGGTGGGCGCGGGCGGCAACGCGGTCGCGCCGGTGACGCTGACGCTCGGCGGCACGCTGACCGTGGGCAACAACGCGGGCCAGGCGGGGGTTCTGCTCAACGGCACGACGGGCACGGGCGGCGGACCCGCCCTGATCACGGGCGGCACCCTGGCCTTCGGCGCGGCCGAGGCGCTGCTTTACGCGGGCAGCTCGCTCGCCGCCGGCGGCGGCACCATCGCGAGCGCCATTACGGGCAGCGGGGGTGTGACGGTTTTCGGCACGGGCATCCTGACCCTCGGCGGCGCGAACACCTACACGGGGTTCGACCAACATCAACAGCGTTACGACCAACGGAATGACGCTGGCGGCCGGCGCGGCTTTCACCCTGCCCGCCACCACGACGGTGGTGAAAACACGGGGTCCATTTTGTCGCTCAAAGTTTCAACCAAAAGATCGGGCGAACTGACCGGTCCGGCGCACGCCGCTCGGCACGCTGGGCACGGCGGTCTCTGACGGTGGGCGACGCGGCAGCTTCACCTACAGCGGCGTCGTTTCCGGGCACGGGCACGGTCCATAAAGTTGGCTCGGGCGTGATGACCATCAGCGGAAGCAACACCTACACGGGCGGGACGTTCGTTGACGCCGGCACGCTGCACGTTCGGATCGGCCAACCCGCTCAGCAGCGTGGGTGACCTCACCGTTGCTGCGGGAGCGATCGTGGAAATGAACACCCGCTCGCAAACCGTCGGGCAGCTCACGGGTCCGGGCACCGTGCAAAGCAGCAGCGGCACGCCGACGCTCACGGTGGGCAACAACGCGCCGCTGAACACGACGGTCTATACGGTGGACACGTTGCTCAAGGGATCCTTCGGTTTGACCAAGACGGGGATGGGCACGGTGGTCGTGACCGACCCGGTCAACACCTACACCGGAGCCGACGATCGTGAACGCGGGCACGCTCCAGGTTGGCGCGCTCGGGGCCATTCCCAACGAGACGGCGCTGACGGTGGGAAACTCGGCTTCGGCGGCCATGTTCGACCTGAACGGATATAATCTGACGGTCTCCGCCCTCAACGGCAGCGTTGGCGCGGGGGCCAAGCTAATCACCAGCAGTTCGGCCACGCCCAACGCCACGGCCACCCTGACCGTGGACAACGCCGCCGCCAACACCTATGCGGGCAACATCGCCAACGGCACGGGGGCGGTCGCCCTAACGAAGCTTAACTCGGGAACCCTGACCCTCACGAGCAACGAGTCTTTCACGGGTCCGACGACGATCAATGGCGGGACGCTGTCGATCAGCAACAACAACGGCTCGGCTCCCGGCAGGCTGGCGGGCACCACGGGTATCACGATCAACAACGGCGGCGTGTTGCTGCTGACAGGCGGTCTCGCCAACATTGACCGCATCAACAACGCCGCGAACGTGACGATCGCGAGCGGCGGCAAGCTGAGCACGGGCGGGTTCAGCGAAGGCTCGTCGGTGGCTTTGTCCACGCCCGGCATGAGCGCGCTGACGCTCCAGGGGAACAGCACGATTGATTTTGTGAACACCGCCCTGGGCAGCACGCTGCTGGCCGCCACGGGAACGATTTCCGGCGCCGGGGTGATTTCAATATTGAACTGGAGCGGCGCGGCGAACGGGGATTCCGGCGTCGGCGGCAACGATCGGTTGTTGTACGCCACCGATCCGGCATTTACGGCGGCGCAGTTGTTGCAGTTCCAGTTTTCGGATGACGCCGGCAACGCCTACCCGGTGGGTGGAACGGAGATTAGCTACCACGGTTTCACGGAGATTGTTCCCGTTCCCGAGCCGGCGACCTGGCTGGGCGGGCTGCTGGCGGCGGGGTTTGGTGGCCGCGGGCGCCTGGCGGCGGGTCGTTAGCCGGCGTGTGAAAAGCGCGACCGCGGCGTGAAATAGGGATGGAGTTTAGCGGCGCTGGGTAGTGATCAATGACGAATGTGTGAATGACAAATGATCAAAGGTGAATCCCTCTGGCACCCCGAAGGGGTAGCGGTGGATAGCCCGGGGTACAATCCGGTGCCGTTCCAAACGGCGACGGATGGAACCCCGGGTTGACGCATGACAGGCAGTCCAGCCCTGAAAGGGCGACGGGTTCTCCGGCGGGGTCTGGCCCGGCCTGGAACGAAACGCGTGCCCGTTGGATGGATTACCCCGAGAACCCGTCGCCCCGTCGGGGCTGGATTGTTTGTTGATCGTTACCCAGGGTGACGCCGCGCTCGCCCTTTGAAGAGGGCGGAGCTGCGGCTCTACCCTGGGCTATCAACCGCTACCCCTTTGGGGTGCCAGAAAGCATTCGGGTTGATCGTTGGTCGTGACCTGGGCTATCGACCCTTACTCATTCGAATTGCCTGGTGGTATTTCCCCCCACGCAAAAGGGCGGCGGCACCCCGTTCCCGGAACACCGCCGCCCCCACCATAAAACCTAGCCGGCCGCCGGGACTTTCCCTCTTTCCCTTCCCGGCAGCCGGCCAACCAACCCCAAAACCCTAACACCACTAACGAGCCCTAAACCAATCTTGGTCCGTTCAAGCCTCGCTCAAGCCGAAACCGGCTTGCCGGTCAGCAGGATTTCCTTGCCCTGCGCCTTGCTCGAACGCAGGAAGTAGAACAGCCCGTACGCGCCCCACAGCGCGGCGACACCCAGCGCGATGTACGGCTCCTTCCAGCTCATGCCGGACACGAGAACTGGGCCGACCAGGTAGAACAGCATGCACACCAGGTTCGCCACCAGGCCGAACACCGGCACGACCATGTGCTTGAAGCCGTGGAACTGTGGTGTTCGCGGAAGGCGACGATCGCGATCAAGCAGGTCAGTCATGTACAGCAGGAACGTCCCGAAGTTGCTGACCAGCGTCACGATGACCAGCGTGTTCGGGCAGCTTGGCGTAGGCGCCCGGTCGTGAAGATGCCGAAGCTGTACCAAATGTCGTGGTACTTCGGGTCCAGCGCCGCGGGCGTCGTGCCCGTCCACCGAGGTAGCAGCGACCACCGTCACGATGCCGATGACCGCCGAGATGATCGCCAGGGTCCAGATCGCGCGGTGCGGCGTACAGCGTCTTGCCGTGCAGCATGCCGAAGTGCGTGCCGGCACCTCCTCGTCGCGGCCCATCGCGTAGGTCACGCGGGCGCCGGTGCTCAGGCAGGACAGCGTCGTGCCGATCAGCGCCAGGAACACCGTGATCGCCTGGACCAGCATGAACGCACCGCCGGCCGAGTAGCTGCCGAACAGCCAGGTCCCGACCATCAACATCATGTCGCCCATCGGCGCGCCGGAAGCCGCCGCCATGGCCAGCGTGTACCCGGTGTGCAGGAAGTAGTTCGCCGCGAAGTACTCGATGAAGTAGCAGAAGCAACCCTGGATCCGCAGCGACAGCAGCACCGCCCGCGGGATGTCGCGCTTGGCGTTCTTGGCCTCCTCGCCCATCGCCGTGACCGACTCGAAGCCGACCAGGATCAGGATGGCGATGCACGCCTGGATGAAGATGTAGTTGAGCGCGTGCGGCGCGACGACCGAGCCCGCCGTCGCGTGGAACTTGAAGTCGGCGCGGGTCCTTGGCGTCGCCGGGTTTGCCGGTGACGGCCTCCTCGGGCTTGTAGCTAACGAGGAACGGTTCGGCGACCGCGTGGCCGTCCTTCGAGCACCAGCTTGCCGGCGGCGTCCTTCTTCAACACGGGGTACGGGTCGCCCTCGCCCAGGTCGGCCGGGAGCGGGATTTCCTTGTTGGCGAGGTCTTCCTTGGTCACCGCGCGGTCCTGCGTTTTCATGACCGGCTGGCCCTTGTCGTCCAGCTTGGGCGAGGATCCGCTTCTGTCCAGCACGGGCTGGTTTTTGCGTCGAGCACGGGCGTGGAATCGACCTGGTATTGGACGGTGACACCGTTGGAAGATGCCAGCCGGCGGAGTCCTGCGGGTGTTTCACCCGGTAGGAAATCGCGATGACCGTGAAGACGAGCAGGGCGATGATCTGGATGATGTTGATCAGCACATTGACGCCGGTCGTGCCGGCCACGCCGCGGTAGGCGATGTAGGCCACGCCGAGGGCGAACAGCGACGCAGAAACAAAACATGAACAGCGGGCTGTTGTAGGAGCCGCTGAACGTGTCGGGGAAAATCTGGCTCAGCAGTAGCCGCTGAGGATCGCCGTCACGCCCACCATTCAGTCCCGGATAAACCCAGTAGTAGAGGTGGCTGGCCCAGCCGGTGATGAACTTGGCGACGCGGGCGAACTTGAACGCGTGGTCTTCGCGAGGAAGGCCTGCTCGGCGAAGAAGTACGACGAACCCGCGCCCGGGTACATCTTGGACAGCTCCGCGTAGCTGTATGGCGGTCGCCAAGCAGAGCAGCAGGGCGGCGACGATGCCGAACCACATGGACCGCCCGCCATGGGCGCGCCGTAGAGCGATTGCTGCTGATAGGTGAGCCAGAGAAACGCGCCGGGCGCGATCAACGCCATGGCGTTGATGGTCAGGCCCGTCAGACCCAGCGTCGGCTTAGGTTTCGCGATGGTGCCGGTGGCCGTGGCCGTGGCCAGGTTGGCCGCCAGGGGAGTCGGCGCGATGGCGGAGTTGGGGGATACTATAGGTTCGGCGGGCATGGTTGGGTTACAAATTCAAGATTGACTAGGTGTACGCGCAATAAGGGGGATAACAGAAATCCCTCGGTTCAATGCACGGCCAGCGCCCGTTAGCAGAAGGTATGCCAAAGGTTTGTCAGGCTCGCGCCACGGCTCGCCGCAGGTGGATACAGCCGAGATTTGCACATCGGGAAGGGTGAATGCATCAAGCGCAAATTTCGTCAGAGTGACATCGTGTCTATGATATACTGGCTCTTTTTGACCACAGTGCTCTTTCTGAATGCGTTGGCATCTCAGCTGAACCCTGCCCCTTGTTCGTCTAAACGCTTCTATTTACGGGAGGGCGTCCGTCAGAAGTGCCCTTGGATTAAAGACAAACCATCGGCGGCACACGTTCTGCTATTGCCGCGCCTGCCCTGCGGCGTCGGCTTCCCAAAGCCGGACGAACAGGCGGCAGACAGCAGCTTGCCACGCCGGAAACCCGGGAATGTTGCCACGGTTTCAATCCCGCCGACCGGCTTGGCTTTCATCCAACCATCACCCATTGAGTCGCTGAAAATTATCGGATCCGTATGAGACAAATTCACAACAAGGCCCTGTTGCTTGCCATCGCGGGAGCGATGGCGCTCACCAGCCTCGGCCAGCCCGCGTCCGCCCAAACCCCCGGTCCCGCCGCGGCGTCGCCCGCCGCTGTCGCGGACGCCGCCAGCCCGCCGCACGCGCCGCCGCCAGTCCGGCCGCCCGCCGCCGTCGGCGCCGCAAGCTGCCGGATTCCACCGCGACCGCCGCCAACGCCGGCACGGCGCAGGATCTCCGTCTGGCCGGTGCCGGCCAAGTCGATGGAAAACCTCGGCAAGGCGACCGCCCCGACCCCGCTCTACGCGGACCCCGACGAACACGGAGCTCGTCAACAACGTCGCGCACAACAAACTCTCGATCAACATCATGTGGACGCTCGTCACGGGCTTCCTCGTCATGTTCATGCAGGCCGGGTTCGCGCTCGTGGAGACCGGCCTGTGCCGCGCGAAAAACGCCGCGCACGTCATGGCCACCAACTTCATGATCTACGGCCTGGGCATGCTCGGGTTCTGGATCTGCGGCTTCGCCATCATGTTCGGCGGATTCGGCGCGGCGACCGGCGCCATCGGCAGCCAGCCTTCGCTGGGGCAGGGGATGATGCTGCTCAACAACGAGTTTACCGTCACCCTCTTCGGCAAGCCCTTTCGGTCTCTGGGGTATGAAGGGGTTCTTCCTGAATCCCGCCGTGTTCGACACGGCGATCTGACGCTGTTTCTCTTCGAGATGGTGTTCATGGACACGACCGCGACCATCCCGACCGGCGCGATGGCGGAACGCTGGAACTTCAAGAATTTCGTCGTGTACGGTTTCTGGGTGGGCATGTTTCCCGTACGCCATCTTCGGCAACTGGGTCTGGGGCGGCGGCTGGCTGGCGCAACTCGGCCTGAACTTCAACCTGGGCCACGGCGCACGTGGATTTCGCGGGCAGTTCGGTGGTGCACATGACCGGCGGCATGATCGCGCTGGCCGGCGGGGCCGTCATCGGGCCGCGCCTGGGCAAGTACGGGCCGGACGGCAAGCCGCGTCCGATGCCCGGCGCACGACATTCCGATGGTGATGCTCGGCACGTTCATCCTGGCCTTCGGCTGGTTTGGCTTCAACCCCGGCTCGACGCTGGCGGGCACGGACAACCGCATCGCGATCGTGGCGGTCAACACGATGCTGGCGGGCGCCGCCGCCTCCGTGGCGACGATGGTCACGATGTATCTGGTGACCGGCAAGCCGGACCCGTCGATGCTTTGCAACGGCCTGCTCGCGGGCCTGGTGGCGATCACCGCGCCCTGCGCCTTCGTGAACACCCTGGGCGCCGTGTTGATTGGCGTAATCGCCGGCATCCTGGTGGTTTTCTCGGTGTTCTTTGTCGAGCGCCGCATGAAGATCGACGATCCCGTGGGCGCGATCTCGGTCCACGGGATTTGCGGCGTCTGGGGCGTGATGAGCGTGGGCATCTTCGCCAACGGCTCGTACGGCCAGGGGTGGAACGGCGTCCACAAGCTCTTCAAGGACGGGCAAACGCAGATCATCACCAACACCGGCGCGGACATGATCGCCAAGTACAACGAGTTGACCGGCTCCGGAGCCACCGGCGGCTGGACGGACGTGGGGGTGACGGGCGTCCTCGGGCAGCTCTTCGGGGCGCCGGTCGGCGACGCCTCGCAGCTTGGCGCGCAACTCGTGGGCACGCTGACGTGCTTCCTGTTCGTCGCGACGACCGCCTGGATTTGGTTCAAGGTGTCCAACTTCATCTTCCCGCTGCGCTCGCGCCGCGAGGATGAGATCGCCGGCCTGGATATTCCCGAGATGGGCGCGGAGGCCTACCCGGACTTCCACCTGACGGACAAATCATCGCCGCCGATCGACTAACGATTCGGCGCGCGGACAACGCGGAAAACAGGGTCCCGGGCGGGTTGTTGACCGCCCGGGACCTTCGTGTTACGGCGGACGCGGGGCCGGGCGGCAAAGCACTATGAACGGCCCAACCATTCTTTTGGCGTGCGCGACCGTCGCGACGCTGGCGCTCGGGTTCGAAGCCTGGCGTTTGACCAGCAGCAAAGCCATCCGTCTGAACACTTTCATCGGCGGGGCGGGCCTGGGTCTCGCGGCCATGAGCGCGACGGGACCCGGGGGCGGGTCGCACGCGGCGGTGATCGCGTTTTTCGTGGCGATGCTCTTCGGCGGGCGCGCGGCGGGCATATTCATGCGCAGCCGCCGGGACGCGGCGCTGCGGCGGCCGGCTCAGCTCATGTTTGGGGTGGCCGGCGTGTCGTTGCTCGCCGCGGCCGCTGTGTATTACTGGCCCTAACGACGGAAGGCGAAAGGTGGAACCAGAAAAGCAGCGCGGGAACCCCGGACACCCATGAACCCTCCCATCCCGCTCGCGGAGGCCGGGGCCATTCTCTCCCCGGCGAGTCCGCTCATGGCGCTGCCCTTCGGGCTCATGCTGCTCTCGATGGCGGCCATGCCCCTTCTGCTGCCGGACCTGTGGGGCCGCGGCTACCGGGCCATCGTGCTCACGCTCGGGTCGATCTGCGTTTTGCTCTACACATTCGCGCTCGGCCAGGGGGGGCGCATGGTGGGCGTCGGCCTGGATTACCTGAGTTTCATCGTCTTCATCGGGTCGCTTTACGTCGTGGCTGGCGGCATCCACATCCAGGTAACCGGAGAGGCCAAGCCTTGGGTCAACTGCGCTGTTCCTGCTCATCGGCGCGGTGGCTGCGAACCTCGTCGGCACCACGGGCGCCTCCATGCTGCTCGTGCGCCCGTGGATTCGGATGAACAAGTACCGCTACACGAATTTCCACACGGCTTTTTTTATCTTTATTGTCAGCAACGTCGGCGGCTGCCTGACGCCGGTGGGCGACCCGCCTTTGTTCCTGGGCTACCTCAAGGGGGTGCCCTTTTGGTGGATCACCGAGCCGTTGCCTGCCGGCGTGGGGCGTCGCGGTCACCTGCCTGATCGCCGCGTTTTATCTGATCGACCGGTTCAACTTTGTGCAGGCGCCGCGCAAGGTGCGGGATGTCGGAAACGGCGCACGAAACCTGGCAAGATTCACCGGCGGGATCAACTTCGCGTTCCTCGCCGTGATCCTGGCGTCGGTGTTCATCAAGGCGCTGCCGTGCTGCGGGATCTAATCATGGCGGCGGCGGCTTTCGGCTCCCACCGGCTCACGGCGAAATCGGTGCATGACGCCAACGATTTCACGCTTCACCCCATGAAGGAGGTGGCGTGGCTTTTCGCGGGCATTTTCGCGACCATGACGCCCGCGCTGGACTGGCTCCAGGCGAACGCGGTGACGGCTGGGGATCGCCGAGCCGGCGCATTTCTACTGGTTGAGCGGCGCGCTCTCCAGCGTGCTGGACAACGCGCCGACCTATCTGGCGTTCAGCGCGGCGGCTTTCGGATTGAAGCACCTGGACCTGGACCACGCGGCGACATGGCTAGCTTCCTGGAGCATCACGGGACCTACGTCGTGGCGGTGTCGCTGGGGTCGGTGTTTTTCGGGGCCATGACCTACATCGGCAACGGTCCCAACCTGATGGTCAAGGCGATCGCGGACCACGCGCGCGTGAAGACGCCGCACTTTTTCTCCTACATTCTCAAATTCTCCATGGTGGTGCTGCTGCCGGTGCTGGCTTTGGTCGCGTGGATGTTTTTCCCCTGACGAACAAAGCGCCGCGCCCGTCACGGCTTGGCCACCCCCACGCGTTTTCCACCGTCCCCCCATGACGCCCCCCCCTTTTCAAACCACCGTTCCCGGCGCGTCGCTCAACATCGTTTGGACGCTGCTCGCGGCTTTCCTGGTGATGTTCATGCAAGCCGGGTTCGCGCTGGTGGCCACGGGTTTGTGCCGCGCCAAGAGCGCGGCGCACACCATGAGCATGAACTTCATGATCTACGCCCTGGGCGTGCTGGGCTTTTGGATCTGCGGTTTCGCCTTCATGTTCGGCGGCAGCGGCGCGGCGGCGGCGGCGTTCGACGCGCATCCCACCCTCGGCGCGAGCGTCGCCCGGCTGGACGCCGAATGGACCGTCCATCTGTTCGGGCACGCGTGGGGCGTCCTCGGACACAAGGGTTTTTTCCTTTCGCCCCGGACGCTGGGCGCCGGCGCGGCGTGCCTGTTCGTCTTTCAAACGGTGTTTATGAGCATCACGGCCACGGTGCCCACCGGGGCGATGGCCGAGCGCTGGCGCTTCAAGAATTTCATGTTGTACGGCTTTTGGGTTGGCATGATCGGCTACGCGGTGTTCGGGAACTGGGTGTGGGGCGGCGGCTGGCTTTCGCAACTCGGCGCGTTCGCGGGTCTGGGGCACGGGCACGTGGATTTCGCGGGCAGCTCCGTCGCGCACATGACCGGCGGGATGATCGCGGCGGTCGGCGCGTCGATGCTGGGCGCGCGGCTGGGCAAGTTCAAGCCCGACGGCACGGCGCGCGCGATCCCCGGCCACAACTTGCCCTACGTCATCCTGGGAACCTTTATCCTGGCGTTCGGCTGGTTCGGGTTCAACCCGGGTTCGACGATGGCCGGGACGGACGAGCACATCGCGGTGGTGGCGCTCAACACGATGCTGGCCTCGGCGGCGGGGGCGTGTTTCGCGGCGCTCGGGATGTACTTGCGTTTCGGCAAGCCGGACCCGTCGGTGATGTGCAACGGGATGCTGGCGGGGCTGGTGGCGATCACGGCGTCGTGCGGGTTCGTGAGCGCGGGGGCGGCCGTGGTGATCGGCGGCATCGCGGGACTGCTGGTGATCTGGGCGTTGTTTTACGTGGAGCGGGTGTTGCGGATCGACGACCCGGTGGGCGCGGTGGCGGTCCACGGGATCAACGGCCTGTGGGGCGTCCTCGCGCTGGGTCTGATGGCCGACGGCAGCTACGGCCAGGGTTGGAACGGCGTGCACAAGCTAACAAAGGGCGCGCAACTCTTGACCGTGGTGAACGACGGCACGGCGGAGGCGCGCGCGCGGTTCGCCGACGCGGTGGCGGGCGGCTGGATCGACCAGGGTGTGACGGGGGCGTTCGGCAAGCTTTGGGGCGCGGCGTACAACGACTGGAGCCAGTTGGGCGCGCAACTGGTGGGCGGCGCGACCAACATCGTGGTGGTGGGTTTGCTGGCGTGGGTTTGGTTTACGGTGGCGAACATCCTGACGCCGATGCGCAGCCGCCGCCAGGATGAGATTGTCGGCCTGGACATCCCCGAGGTGGGGGCGGAGGCGTACAGCGATTATCATTTAACGGACGCGAGCTCGCCGGTGGTGCGGGAGGAATGACACGGGCAGAATTAAGAATTTATCACCGAGGACACAGAGAGGCAGACACAGAGAACACAGAGGAAGAAGCGGAGGGTCCGGAGGAGAAGAGACACGCCCAATCTTTCTGGAACCCCCGCCTTTTTCTTCCTCTGTGTTCTCTGTGTCCCCTCTCCGTGTCCTCGGTGATCCTTCTGGTTTCCGCATCCGTCATACTTTATTATGCCTACTTGGTTAATCTGGATTGTTTTCATCGCGGCGGCGTTGCTGGAAGTCGGCGGCGACGCGGTTGTTCGGTTGGGACTGCGCGGCGGGCAGCCGCTGCTCATCGCGCTGGGCTGCGCTTTGTTGGGAGCCTACGGGGTGATGGTCAACACCGTGAAATGGGACTTCTCCCGGATGCTGGGAGTCTATGTGGCGGTGTTCGCGGTGATCAGCGTTTGCTGGGGCCGTTTCGTGTTTCGGGAAGAGGTGCCGCCCATGGCGTGGGTGGGTTTGGCGGTGATCGTCGCGGGCGGGTTGATCATCCAATTTGCGGCGAAGTTCTGAATCCAGCCGCGAATTAACGCGGATGCGGAGGGATTAAAGAGGACCGGCGGAAAGTCGCGGTTGTCCGCAACTTCCCGCCACGGGGCGCGTTGAACTCTTCAACAAGCGGGTAACACAGCCCGCTTCTCACTCAACAAACCCCAATCAGGAAAACTACCATCCAACCTTATGAAAACCTCGTTTAACCTCCTGGCCGCGGCGACCCTCGCCGCCGGCTTGTTCCTCGCCGCCGGAGCCGTCTCCGCGCAGAGCACCGCTCCCGCCAGCACCACCAAGACCATCACCGGCAACTTCAAATCCACCGACGGCAACAAGGGCACTTACGTGCGCACGATCGTCACGGAAGGCGTCACCCAGACCGACACCACCGTTTTCACCCGCGCCAGCGACCAGGCGACCGCGACCGATGTCACCACCCGCACCAACCAGGGCAACGGCGTCGTGGTGTTCAACATCAAGAACACCGGCTTCGGGGAAACGGCGTCTTACATCGCGACGAAAACCGTGACCCGGCAGGGACGCGGCAACTTCGCGGGCACCGGCACCTACACCACGCCCTCGGGCGACAGCGGCACGCTGACCACTTTGGAGTCCAACGGCGCGCAGGTCAACGTCGAGACCACGTTGCGCAACAGCCCCAAGACGGGCATCACCGAAGACCTGAACCTCGAAGACAGCGAATTCGGTTTCACGCTGGTCAAGCACATCGTCCTGTCGCCGGACGGCACGGTGAAGACCACCGTCAGCACGCGCTACATCACGAGTGTGAAGTAAACCGGAGGGACAACCTTGGGGCCTTTCCAACGCCCCTGAATCATCGCGGCGCGTCCTGATCGGGGACGCGCCGTCTTCGTGTTGGGCGTTCACCAAGAAGCTTTGCTGGCAACCGTGATCAGCGCGCCGACCGGCGCGAAGATTTGGCTTTCCAAAGTCCGCCCGGCACGGGTAAGGGTACGCGGGTGCATGTTTTCACCGTTCCATCCCGGTCCATTTTTGCAGCCCTTCTCCTGGGAGTGGTGTTTGCTCCCGCCCGGGCATCCGCCCAGTCCGAGGATCACGCGCCCATCGAGCCCACGGGTTGGGGAGCGGCTTGGTCGGGACCGGCGAACGAGCAGCAGCGGCGGGAGCGAGACTTTGTGAATCGCTGTCAGGCGCGGTACGCAGCGGGCGACTTACAGGGCGTGATCAGGCTGTGCGATCAGGCCATCCAAAAAAATCCGGAGGATCCCGTTCCGCACGACGTGCGGGCGCAAGTCCACACCAAACTCAAGCAGTACGACCGCGCGATGGAGGATGAAAATCACGCGCTGTCACTCGCCCAACGCAAGAAACTTCCCGGGTTGATCGCCAGCTACTTGTATGGCCGGGCCAAACTGCAATCGCGTCTGCGCGCGTACCCGGCGGCTTTGCGTGATTTACAGGAAGCGGCCAAACTCTACCCGGAGAGTCGCATCGTCCGCAACGATCTCGCCTGGTTGCGGGCCACCGCCCCCGACCCCGCAGTCCGGAGCGGCCGGGATGCCGTCGCGCAGGCGCGACTGGCCGTGGCGCTGTCGCGGGCCGGGCACACCTGGGGCGTGTTGGACACCCTGGCCGCCGCCTACGCGGAAGGCGGCGACTTCGCCCTGGCGGTGAAGACCGAGCGGCAAGCGCTGGCCGCCGCTCCCGGGGAGATCAAGGACAAAGCCGGGTTGGACGATAGGCTGCGAAAGGCCCGTGACCGGCTACGACTGTTTGAGCAACATCAGCCTTACCACGAGGATACTTTCACGGATTAACGCGTGACTATCGTCCGCATCACCCTTCCCGGTTCCACCTTCCCATGACCCGTTTCACCTCCGCGCTCCGCGCGCTTTCCTGCCTGGCCGCCGTCGGTTTGCTCCCGGTGGGCCGGCCCTCCCTCAACGCCGCCGACGCCCTGCCGGGTTACGTGGCTCTGCCGCTGGCGGACACGCTCACGCATCTCGCGGTCATCCGCGCGACGATCGACGGGCACCCGACTTCGCTCATCGTGGACACGGGGGCGGCCGCGACGACGCTCGATCGGCGACTTTACAAAGGAGTGCTCACCGCGTCCGCCGATCCGGGCGCCAGCATCCTGCCCGCGGGCCTTCCCAAGACCACCCGCGTCAACAATGTCACCGCCGCCGTGGGCCAGATCCAAAACCTCCGGGCCGGAGCCATGCGCTTCGGCAACGGCCCGGTCCTCGTCATGGATCTCTCCGGGATGTTCGGTGATTACAACAACAGCCACAACCGGGGTGCCATCGGCGGGCTGATCGGGGAGGATGTCCTGACCACCTACGGCGCGATCATCGATTGGCGGCGGCGCGGAATTTACTTCAACACCGACGCTTCCAAACGCATTCATCCCGGCAAGAGCCTGGTCGCGGCCGGTTGGACGGCGGTGCCCATGCACCGGACCAACGGGCGGCATTTCGCGGTGTCCTGCGTCATCGATCACCGGCCCTTTCAGTTGATCGTGGACACGGGCGCGGCGTTCACGCTCCTGGACGTCGGCCTGCTCGGTTCGCGCGACGTGATCAACAGCCACGGCGCGCTCCGCATGGGCGGCATCGGCGGCGACGCGCTGACCCGGCCCGTCATGCTCACGGATTGGATGATCGGCGACTATCGGATCGCGAGTTACCCGGTCGGCGCGACGAAGCTTCCCGACTACTTTCTCAGTGAAACCGCCGGTGGCGCGGGTCCGATGCTGGGCCTGCTCGGCAGCGAGGTGCTTTCGCACAACTCGGCGATCATCGACATCGCCGGTTCCACCCTTTACCTAAAACCGGCGGCGGCCAAGGCGCGGTGAGGGGTTCCAAGACTGGCGGTCCGTCCAAGCGGGGTTAGGTTACCCGTCCATGAAAACACCCGACCTGATCCGCCTCGGCGTGCCGATGGGCGAGCCGATGAGCCGCGCCCAGGATTTTATCCGCGAGTTTATCGCCCAAGGCCACGATGGTTCGCGGCTCGCGGAGGAGATTTCCCGTGTCGCCGCCAACCCGGCGGCGTATTTCGACGACCCGTTGCGCGCGTCGCTGGCGCGGGCGATTTTCCATCCGCCCTTCACGCCGCGCGCGGCACCGGCCCCTTGGGCGCAATGGGGCACCGGGCTGGAGCCGGAGGCCGTCAAACAGATGGCCAACGCGTGCGCGCTGCCGGTGGCGGTCGCGGGCGCGTTGATGCCCGACGCGCACGTGGGTTACGGGTTGCCCATCGGCGGGGTGCTGGCCACGGACAACGCGGTGATTCCCTACGCCGTGGGGGTGGACATCGCGTGCCGCATGAAGCTCAGCGTCTTTGACCGCAAGGCGAACACCTTGGCCGGGCAGCGCGACCGGCTCGCCAACATCATCGGGGACGAGACCCGCTTCGGACTGGGCTGCGCCTTCGAGCGACGCCGCGAACACGCCGTGATGGACGAGGATTGGAGCGTGTCTCCAGTGACCCACCGTTTGCGGGACAAAGCCTGGGCGCAACTCGGCACGAGCGGCAGCGGCAATCATTTCGTGGAGTTCGGCGCGTTCACCGTGGACGAGGCGCAGTCGCGGCACCCGGGTCTGGGCGGCCTCGCGCCGGGCGAATATCTCGCGCTTTTGAGCCATTCGGGCTCGCGCGGCACGGGCGCGCAGGTGTGCGACGTTTACAGCAAGCGCGCGATGGCGCGCCACGAGCACTTACCCAAGGAACTCAAGCACCTCGCGTGGCTCCCGCTCGACGGCGAGGACGGCCAGGAATACTGGGCCGCGATGAACCTGATGGGCCACTACGCTGCGGCCAACCACGCGTTGATTCACCGCCACATCGCGCGGCGGCTCAGCGCGGACGTGGTGCTGGACATTGAGAACCACCATAATTTCGCGTGGAAGGAGCGGCACGTGATCGGCGGCGCGGAGCGCGAGGTGGTGGTGCATCGCAAGGGGGCGACACCGGCGGGCGCGGGGGTGCTGGGGGTGATCCCGGGATCCATGGCGTCGCCGGGTTATGCCGTGAGCGGCAAGGGGAAACCGGAGTCGCTGGATTCGGCGTCGCACGGGGCGGGTCGGGTGATGAGCCGCACGAAGGCGATGCAGTCGTTCACCTGGAGCGGCGTGAGGAAGCAACTCGCGGCGGCGGGCGTGGAGTTGCTCTCGGCGGGGTTGGACGAGGTGCCGGGGGTTTACAAGGACATTGCGACGGTGATGGCGGCGCAGACGGATTTGGTGGAGGTGCTGGGCCGTTTCGATCCGAAGCTGGTAAAGATGTGCCCGGCCGGGGACAAGGCGGAGGATTGAGGGAAGGGTACGCGCGAAAAGATCGGCGTCGCGCAAGCGGCAACCATCAGGCCATCGCGCGCAGGAACCCCGTCAGCGGCGCGAAGGCGGCGTGATGGAAATTCCAGACGCCATCGTCAGCGGCGCGTCCCACGTGGCACTCGACCGTTTCTCGCGTCGCCAGGAAGGCCTGGGCCCGCGCTTTATGGATTTGCAGGTGGCGCGGCGGGTTTGGCACGCGTTCGTTGACACATCGGAAGAACTCTTCGACGCAGGCGCTGGCCGGGTCGTCGCTGACCGAGCGCATGCACAGTGTTTCCAGCATACCCTCCGTCTGATTGTCGGGCATGAGAAACACACCCACCCGGGGCGGTCCGGAGATGATGCCGGTTGAACCCGCTTGCTCCGGCACGGGAAGGCCATTGGCCCGGAGGGCATCTTGCACGTTGCGCAGAGCGCCGGCGGCAAGTTCCTCCGCGTCTCGCACGATGGCAATGGTTCTGACGCGCGTGCTGAAACCGGGCAGCACTTTGAGGTCCGCCAGGAAAGATTTGAGGTCATCCTTTCCCCCGAAGTCGAAGGGTTGAAACCCTTGGATTTTAAAACACCTCAGCAATGGGCCAAGCACGAGCCGGGTGGCTTTGCCTTCGCAGAGCAGCAGCCGTTCGCGATCGATCTTTTGAGGGTCCTGAAGGTGCCGGGCCATGGTTCAGCGCACCTCGAAATTGCGCTCGTCGGCTCCCTCAAGTCGCGACTGGTCGTAAGTGACGACTCGAACCTGACCATCAATATCGCGTTCCAAGCGGTGGTAGGCGAAATCGTAGTCCGGTTCCTCGGAGAAGACGCGGTGGGCGGCGAGGATGGCCTCGCGACTGTGGGTGGTGGCGAAGATTTGCACGTTTTCCCGTCGCGCGAGCACGGCGAGGCCTTTCCAGATCGTCGGCAGCACACTGTGGTGCAGACCGGTTTCCACTTCGTCGATCAAAGTGACTTCAGCCCCCGCGCCAAGGAGCGAGGAGTAAATCCGTAGGAGTCTGTTGAATCCCTGTCCAAGCTGGGTGGCAGGCAGGCTTTTGGACCCGCCGAGATCCACGTGAAGGAGCGGCAGGTTGTTCTCCTCGTCCGGATAGGCTCGGACGCGTTTCAAACGAGGGTCGACTTCGCGGAGTAGTTCTTCAATGCGTTCCTCGTTGCCCGATTTTTTCGCTGCCCTGATGTAAACCTGCGCGTCTTCAACTGGCGCGGTGGGACCGGGCGAGAAAGCCTGCAGTGATGGCCAAAACATGAGCCGCGTCTCCGTGAGGGACTGAGGGATCAAAGAGAAGCCACCCGAGTGGAAAATCCCCCCTCCTTTGTCCATCCTACGTGTCCACAGTGTGGTAATAGAATCCTCTTCACTTAGATCGGCCGTAATGGAGGTCTCTCCGGTAATGCTGGTTGGTCCAAGCCACCGCCAAAAGTACCTATCGTCGTTTACCTCTGTTCTGGCTCGAAATAGCCCCGGCAACTTGATGATTGCTTCCGAGTCCCGCTCTAACAGCAGGAAAATAGCTTCGAGGATCGCCGTCTTGCCAGCGTTGTTTACGCCGCCAATGAGATTGACACGCGCGAGCCGGGGAATTTCCAGGTTGTTGAAACCCCGGAAATTCTTGAGGGTCAAAGATGTCAGCATGACGAAGCCGGGCGCTCGGGTTGGAGAGAATTAGCGCCTGGGCGGACACACCACGCTGCTAACACCAAGTCAAATCACGTTCGCCGGTTTGGCGATAGTGAGACCGCCGGAGAAGCTGGCACCATCGTCCATGGCAAGGCGGAAGGTAGTCAGGTTGCCCTGGATGTGGGCGGTTGCCTTGAGGGAGGAACGCTCGGAGACTTCGACGTTCGCCTCCACCAAACCCGCACTGGTGAAGTTTTTGACCCGGACGACGGTCGCGCGGATCTGGGCGTGTTCACCGATCATGAGGCTGTCGCCGTCGATGGCTTCGCCGGTGAATTTGCCCTCGAAGAGCAGGTCGCCCTTGAATTTCATCGTGCCGGTGATTTCGACTTCGCGGGCGACTACGCTGGTGGGTGGGGTCATGTGGGTTGGGCTGGAGGTGGTTGCGGATTAATTGCGTTTTGCGGGATGCTCGGAGCGTTGCGGCAGAGAGTAGCGACGGTTGGTGGGAACGTCAACGGGAGAGGGAAGGGGCAAAAGGCGGAAGGCGGAGAAGAGCGAAGGGCAAGGAGGTAGAAGATAGGAGATAGGAGATAGGGCGGAAGGATGAGACTGGAGCCGAGGCCTCCACAGCCACGGAGTGGCGTCACGGAAGCGGTGGGAGGTTGGGGATATTTGGAGGTTTGGCGTCTGGGCAGCGCGATCATTCGCCACAGTTCACAACCACCCGGGTGAAACACGCGTCCACAGCGCCGGAGGTGACGCCACTCCGTGGCGGGAGAGGCCTCGGCTCCGAACTCAGCCTTCTGCCTTCCGCCTTCTCTCCCCGCCCTATCTCCTATCTTCTATCTCCTTGCCCTTTGCTCTTCTCCGCCCCTCACCCCTTCCGCATCACGGCGGCGAGCTTGGGATCCTCCCGCGCCAAGGCCCGGTGCGCCGGGTTCAGCTTGAAGGCCGTCCGCAAATACCGGCGGGCCTTTTCCAAGTCCCCAAGCTCCGCCTCGTAACACGCCAGATGATACGGGATCGCCGCCTCGCCCGGGAAACTCCGCTCCGCCCGCAACAACCACTCCCGCGCCGCCTCGATGGAATGCAAACGCCGCATCGCCTGCGCCGTGCAGATCGCCCACTGCGAGTCGTCGGGCTGTACGCACGACAAGTACCGCGAAATATCCAGCATCCGGTCCCACGAGCCCAGTTCCTCGTAAATCGCCACCCGCAACGCCAGTACCCGCCAATCCTTGCCTGCGGACCGGTCGATCCGGCGCAGTTCGGCGTCGGCGTCCCGCACCATCCCTAATTCCAGGTAGCCGGTCGCGACCGTTAACCGATTCTCCAATTCATCCTCATCCATATACAAGGGACCGGACTTTGGTCCGTGGTCAGCATGTAGAATCAAAAATTGGTTGACAAGACCCTTTTTTCTGTTTTTACAAACATCCACGGCTCATGTTGCCGAAGCGCTCATTCTGAGGCACTTTGGAATCGTGAGATCCAGCCCGACCAAGAAAGTTTACCAGGAATTGAACCTCCTGGGCCGCAGCGAAGCCAAGTACCCCGCCAAGCCCGACGCCGGGATTTTGGAGACCTTCCCGAACCGGTACGCGCAACGGGATTACCTGATCCGGTTCGACTGCGCGGAATTCACCTCCATGTGCCCCGTCACGGGCCAGCCCGATTTCGCCAAAATCCGCATCGAGTACGTGCCGGACGAGCGTTGCGTGGAAACCAAGTCGCTCAAGTTTTACCTGGCGTCGTTTCGCAACACCCGCAGCTTCAACGAGGAAGTCGCCAACCGGATTCTGGAAGACCTCGTGACCGCCTGCCATCCGCGCCGCGCCAGCGTCCACGGGGAGTTCGCGGCGCGCGGCGGCGTGAGCGTCACCGTCGATGTGACTTACCCCGACAAACCGGCGGCGCTCGTCGCTTCCCCCGCCGAACCTGCCAGCCAGGGCCACGCGAATGGGAACGGGAAAAACGGCAACGGCAGCCGCAACGGCAAGTCCCGGGCGCGATGAAAAGCGGCGGCAAAGCGGTGGTGCTGCTCAGCGGCGGCATGGATTCCGTGGCGGTTCTGTATGATACAAAACAGCGCGCGGACATCGTCGCCACCCTGACGTTTCACTACGGCTCGAAACACAACGACCGGGAAATCCCGTTCGCCGCCCTGCACTCGGCGCGGCTGGGTATTCCGCACCTGGTGATCCCGCTGGATTTCATCGGACGGTATTTCGCGTCGGACCTGCTCGCGAGCGGCGGCGACATCCCCAAGGGGCATTACGAGGAGGAATCGATGAAGAAGACGGTGGTGCCGTTCCGCAACGGCATCATGCTGGCCATCGCCGCCGGGTTCGCCGAGAGCCGGGAGGCGGATTCGCTCGTGATCGCCGCGCACGCCGGGGACCACGCGATTTACCCGGATTGCCGGGAAACGTTCATGCAAGCCATGGGCGAGGCGGTGCGCGTCGGGACGTACGCGGGCGTCGCGTTGGAGCGTCCGTTCATCGCGATGTCCAAGGCGGAGATCGCCGTGCGCGGGGCTGAACTGGGGATAAATTTCGCGGAAACGTGGTCCTGTTACGTCGGCGGCAAAACGCATTGTGGCGAGTGCGGGACGTGCGTGGAGCGACGCGAAGCTTTCCTGGTGGCCGGTTTGGCGGACCCAACGGTGTATCTTAGGACCGGCCCCTTGCCGGTGCGACCGGTGTCGGCGGTGGGTTAGGGAATCAAAGACTTTCCCAGTGCTTGTTTCCGAGATTTTCTATTCCGTCCAGGGCGAGGGCGGTCTGACGGGGGTGCCTTCGGTGTTTGTGCGTTCGGCCGGGTGCAACCTGCGTTGCGGTTGGTGCGACACGCCGCATTCCTCGTGGGAACCCGCCGGAGTCGCGATGACGGAGGATGAAATCATCCGGGAGGTGCTGACGTTCCCGGCCCGGCATGTTGTATTAACAGGAGGGGAGCCCATGATCGCCGCCGGGATGCGCGCGCTGTCGGCGGAACTGCGCGGACATGGCAAGCACATCACCATTGAGACGGCGGGAACGGTGCGACCGGAGGGAGTGGCGTGCGACTTGGCGTCGATCAGTCCGAAGCTGGCGAACTCGACGCCGCGCGGGACGGACATCTCGCCGGGTTGGGTGGAGCGGCACGAGCGGTTGCGGTTCCAGCCGGAGGTGATCCGCGAGTGGATCGATAATTATGAGTACCAGTTGAAGTTTGTGGTGGAGGACGCGGACGATCTGGAGGAAATCCGGGGAATGCTGGGGCAGGTGGGCGGGGAGATCCCGCCGTGGAAGGTGATGCTGATGCCGCAGGGGATCGACCTGGAAACGTTGGGTGGACGGGAGGATTTTGTCGTGGAAGCTTGCAAGACCCACGGTTACCGGTATTGCAGCCGACTGCACATCCAGCTTTTCGGGCATACGCGGGGGACGTGAGGAAGTGTTTCTTCGCACCGAAGGTGCAGCCTCATAATAGCCTGGGGCAACGCCCCGGGAACACGATAGTATCATGTCCAGTGCTGAAGACGCGTTTTGATCCGAGTGCGCCTTCGAGGACCATCTTGCCCGTCCAACCGGCAACCTTTTGAAACGCGCCTTCAGCGCTAAATCCACAACAAACCCGATCCTGGGGCGTTGCCCCAGGCTATTATGAGGCCGCACCTTCGGTGCGAAGAATTTTCATCCACCTCCTCACCATGCCCTATCGCATCTGCAAAACTTTCGAGGTCGAGAACGGCCACATGCTCTCCAAGCATCCCGACAAATGCCGCTTTCCCCACGGGCACACGCGCAGGATCGAACTCGTCCTCGAGGCCGCCGAACTCGACGCCAACGACATGGTTTGCGACTTCAAGGCGATCAAGGCCATGGCCGGTGATTACCTGCAAGAGTTCGACCACGCCATGTGCATGAACACCGCCGATCCCTCCTACGCCGAGATGAAAGCCCGACACGGTGGCCAAATCCTGGGTTTCGAGGGCGTGGACCCCACCACGGAAGTCCTGGCGCGGGCAATCTATGACTACCTCACGGCGCGATTGGCAGACCGGGGGCACGAAGCCGCGCCGACCAAGTACCGGGTGCAAACGGGTGTGCGGTTGGTGAGGGTGCGTGTCTGGGAAACGAGTTCGTCCTGGGCGGAGTACGAATAAGGGAACCAGAAGTAGCACAGAGGACACGGAGAGGCAGACACAGAGGCGGAGGAGAAAGGCAAAAAGGCTTTGTTCCAGAACCGACTCGCCAATCTTTTCTCCTCCGACCCCCGCCTTTTTCTTCCTCTGTGTTCTCCGTGTCTGCCTCTCCGTGTCCTCTGTGCTACTTCTGGTTTTTTCAGTCGTCGTTCCCGGCTGTCAGCATCAGCGTAAACTCAGCGCCGTGTCCGAGTTCGCTGCGGCACGAAAGCTCGCCGCCCATCTGCTCGGCCATGCCTCTCGCAATCGATAACCCCAGGCCGTTCGACGTCTCCCCGCCCGTCGGGCGCGCGCTCAGCCGCGCGAATTTTCCGTACAAGTTGCGCTGGTCCTCCACGCTCAACCCCGGACCCGCGTCCCGCACGGCCACGCCCACCCTTCCACTGTCGTCTTCGTCCGCCACCAACCGCACGGCCACGCGCGTGTCCTGGAAGGAAAATTTGATCGCGTTGGAAAGCAGGTTGTCCAGGACCTGCGCCACCGCGTCCCGGTCCGCCCGCGCGAGGACCCGCGCCTCCGGCACCACCTCGCAGTCCAGCGCGATCCCCTTGAGCGACGATGACGCCCGGTGGTTTTCCACCGCCGCGCGGGCCACTTCGGCGAGATCGAAGTTCTCCCGCTTGTAGGACAGCTTGCCCTCCTCGATCGCCTGCACGCTCAGCAGGCGGTCGAGCAAATCGCGCATCCGGCTGCTGGCGTTGACGATGCGCTTGAGCGTTTCACCCTGCTTCGGGTTCAACTCGGGACCACAATATTCCAGCACGTACGCGAAGCCGACGATGGAATTCAGCGGATTGCGCAGATCGTGCGCGGCGATCTGCATGAACGAGCTGCGTTCCTTGTCCAGTTCGCTCAGGCGCGTGTTGGCCAGGGACAAGGCGTCCAGGGCGTCCTGGAGTTTGCGGAGCGACCGGCGGCGACCGTTTTCAAACGAGAGACCCACCAGCGCCATGAACACCGTCAACGACAGGTAGCCCGCCGAAGTGACCACGCTTTCCCAGCGCGGGGGATAAAGCCGGGGCAGGGAAATACCCGCCAGATCGACGCCGCAGAAAATCCCCATGATTACCAGGCACACCAGGCACCAGCGCCGACCCATGCGGCGGTCCACCAGGATAGCCGCGCACAACGGCACGACCGCCAGCCAGGCGACGGCGTGCCCGTAGATGCCGCCCTCGATCGCGGTCAACCCCGTAAAACCCAGGACCAGGGTCAGCGCGTACACGTTGCCGGCGGTTTCCAGGCCATTGGCGCGGATAATCCGGGGCGCGCCGGCGAGCGCCGCCGTGCAGGCGAACACGATGAAGGCACCCCACGCGTGGCCGATGAGCAGGTAAAACCCCGCGAAGGCCGCGCCGAAAAACATCCCCAGGAAACTGAACGCGATGAAAAGCTGCGCCCGGCGCCGCGCCTCCGGGTCGTCGGCTGATTTCGCGGGGATGAACCGGTCGAGCCAGAGGCCCAGCGGACTGTCTTGGAAGGAGAAGGTGAGGGGCATCGCGAAGCGGGGGAGGGCCGGGCGGGACCGCGATTATACCACGGAAACCGGCGAACGCCCGCCGGATGTGCGCCGCCCGCCGGTCACTGGTTCTTCGGCGCGAGACGGAAGACGCAGCGGTACACCCCGGGAAATCGGGTGTCCTCCTCGCGTTGCACGCGGCATTCGAGGACCTGCTCGAAGAGTTCGCGTTCCAGCCGCTCGATGATGGGATAACGCCGGAGCAAATCCTCGATGGGTGTCCCGTGCTCGACGATCTCCGGCGGGTCCGGGGCGAATTCGGCCATGTAGCCATCCGCGTCGCGCAGCCGTGCCAACGCCTCGGCCCGCGTGGTCAGATCGCCGGGCTCCAGTTTGGCGCGGTAGGTTTTGGCGCGTTGGGCGAACAATCCGAACAACAGTTTGGTGGGCGCGGACGGCCCGTAGGATTGCTGGACCGCGTCCAGAATTTCACCCGTGAACTGGTTGCCCGCGCCGGGAAACAACTCGTGCGAACGGCGCGAAAGCCGGTACACCAGTTCGGGGCGTCCGACCGGCACGGGTCGCCGGCAGGTGTCGAGCCAGCCCTCGCGTTCCAATTCCAGGCAGGGCGCTTTGAGTCCCATGTAGCTCAGGTGGAAGTGCGCGGCCAATTCCTTGACGGACATCCCGCCCCTTCGTTTCAGAACGGTGAGGATTTCCGCGCGTTGCCCGCGCCCAAGTTCCCGAATCAACTTCTCGTTCATGCCGCCGCCGGGGAAAAGCGACAGTGTTTATCCCGCCCGGGAAATTTGCACGCAAAATCCAAGGGAATCCAGAAGTAGCACAGGGGACACGGAGAGGGGGACACGAAGAACACAGGAGGAAGAAAAGGCAGGGCTGTTGGCGCGAGAAAGACACGAGCATTGCGGATCTCGCCTTTTCCTTCCGCCCCATCCAATTCCTCCTCCGCCTTTCTCTGCTCCTCCCCCTCTGTGTCTGCCCTCCGTGTCCTCTGTGAACCTTTTGGTTCCCTATTCGGATTTCAACACCATGAACGCCCGCGATCCGAGCCGGTCCACGTAACAGACGATCCCGCGCCGGGGGTCACCGGCTTTCAACGCCTCCTTCAAACCCGCCCCGTCCTTGATCGGACGATCATCCACGGCGGTGATCACGTCCTTGATCGCCAGGCCCGCCCGTTCCGCGACACTCCCTTCCTGCACGGCGGTCACCAGGACGCCAGTCGCGGCGGGGGCGAGGTTCAAACCGGTGGCCACGTCCTTCGTTAACTCCTGCCACTGCAAGCCGTAGGTGTTCCCCTCATCCACTTTCGACGGCGCGGACCCGGGGGGCGTTGCCACTGGCACGGCGGCGGGCGGAGGCGCGTCGAGTTCGCCCGGTTCCGTCTCGCCTGGCTCGGTCGCCACGCGCGTCGGCGCCGACGGCAGTTCGGCGGTCAACACGGGGACTTTAAGGGTTTTATTGCGGCGCACCACCGTCAACTGCACCGTTGAGCCGACCTTTTTTCCGACGACCTGTTTCTGAAACTCCCGGTCGGTCCCGACACCGACCCCGTCGATCTCGGTGATGATATCCGCCGCGCACAGGTCGCTGCGGTACGCGGGCGAGGCCGCGAGGATCATCTTGACGATCACTCCCCTTTTGACGTTTTTAAACGCGGTGCCGTACGGTTCCCCCGCCGCGCCCAGCGTCTCGATCCGCACACCCAGGTAAGAGCGCGCGACGCGGCCCGCGCGCATGAGTTGGTCGCCCACCTCGCGCAGCATGTTGCTGGGGATCGCGAAACCCAGGCCGCGGTTGAACCCGTTGATCAGCGTGTTCATCCCGATGACCTTGCCATCCAGATCCACCAGCGGACCGCCGGAGTTGCCCGGGTTGATGGAGGCGTCGGTTTGGAGGTAATCCTGGTAAGCCTCGTCGGCCTCCTCGGACATCAGCTTATTACGGTTCTTGGCGCTGACAACGCCCGCCGTGAAGGAATAATCCTGGTTGTACGGCACGCCGATGGCGCACGCGATCTGGCCCACGCGCACGTTGTCGCTGTTCGCCAGTTCGGCGACCGGCAGGTCCGCCGCCTCGATCTTGACCACGGCGATGTCCGTCTTTTCGTCCGCCCCGACCACCCGGCCCGGGAACTGCCGCCCATCCTTGAGCCGGACGATGATCTTTTCCGCCCCGGCGACGACGTGGTGGTTCGTGAGGATGAACCCGCCCGACTGGATCACGAACCCCGAGCCTTCGCTGCGGGTTAGCGGTCGGCGCAGCCGGACGGGAGGAGCGGGGGTCGGCGGGTCGGCCCTGGTGTCCTTACCCGGCTTGTCCTTCTCCTTGCCCACATTGGCGGGGGGCGGAGTGGCGGGCGAGGGCAGGGCGTAAAGCGGCGAATCCGGGTCCAGGTCGAGGAGGGTTCGTTTTTGCACGTCGATGACCACCACCGCCGGCGCGACGTGCTCAAAAACGCTGACGTAGGCGTCGTTGAGCTGGGTGGCGATGCTCTTCGCCGCCGACGCGGGAACCACCGGCTCCGCGCGCGGAACCGGGATGGACGGCGACCGGTCCGCCACCGCCGGGCGCGGGCTGGTTTCCTGCGCGGCGCAAAAAATAAACGGCGCGTTTCCCAGGACGAGAAACGTACAGAGGACGGACGCGAGAAACACGTTGGGGGAACGCTGGCACATAAGTTTCTTTGGATGGATACAGTAAGCGTCACCGTCCAAGACGATAATTTAACAATCAAAACATCCGCTCCAACCTGCCACGACCCATCGGTTTGACAACCGGCCGCTTGGTCTTAACGTTTGGCAGCTTCCACGTATTCCCGACTTATCCCATCGTGAATTCAGCACCTCTCCTGCTTGAGCGTGAC
This sequence comes from uncultured bacterium, assembly GCA_963795895.1. GTDB lineage: Bacteria > Verrucomicrobiota > Verrucomicrobiia > Chthoniobacterales > SZAS-18 > CAWCJJ01. Next base: position 207,160 of record CAWCJJ010000012.1, on the reverse strand, counting down.
ACGACCGCTTTTTCGTCCTCCGCCCCCGGCTACTGGCCCGACGTTCCGCCCGCTCTGTGGAACGACTGGAAATGGCAACTCAAGAACCGGGTCACCACCCTGGCCCAGCTTGAGCAACACCTCGTCCTGGCACCCGAGGAACGCGCCGGTGTGCGCATCGCCGGCAGCAAGCTATCCCTGGCGGTCACCCCGCACTTCTTTAACCTGATCGACCGCGACAACCCGGACGACCCGATCCGTCGGCAGGTCATCCCGAGGCTGGAGGAGTCGTTCACGACGCCCTTCGAGATGGCGGATCCCGTGCGGGGAGGACAGCCACATGCCCGTGCCCGGGTTGGTGCATCGCTACCCGGACCGCGTGTTGTTTTTGATCACGGACCGTTGCGCGAGCTACTGCCGCTACTGCACGCGCAGCCGGGTGGTCAGCGGCGCGGGCGAGCAGGAGTTGCACACGGATTTCGAGGAGGCTTTCCGCTATTTGGAGGAACACACCGAGGTGCGCGACGTGCTGCTATCGGGTGGCGATCCGTTGTTGTTCACAGACGACAAGCTCGAGCGGATTTTGAGCCGGTTGCGGGCGATCGAGCACATCGAGTTTCTGCGCATCGGCTCGCGCGTGCCGATCTTCCTGCCGCAACGGATCACGCCGGAGCTTTGCGCGATGCTGCAGAAGTACCACCCGCTGTGGATGAGCGTGCATGTGAACCATCCGCGCGAGTTGACGACGGAGGTGAAGGTCGCGCTGGAGCGGTTGGCGAACCACGGGGTGCCCTTGGGAAACCAGAGCGTGTTGTTGCGGGGTGTAAACGACAACGTGGACACGATGAAGACGCTGGTGCAAAAGCTTTTGCGTTGCCGGGTGCGGCCTTATTACATCTACCAGTTGGATTTGATCAAGGGTTCGTCGCACTTGCAGGTACCGGTGTCGAAGGGGTTGGAGATCATCGAGGGTTTGCGCGGACACACGACGGGGTACGCGATCCCGCAGTACGTGATCGACGCGCCGGGTGGCGGGGGCAAGGTGCCGATCAACCCGAACTATGTGTTGTACCACGACAGCGAGAAGGTGGTCATCCGGAACTACGAGGGCAAGGTGTACGAGTACCCGGAACCGGCGGCGGACGGCGGGACGATCACGCTGGCCGAGGCGGTGCGCCAGGGGCGGGTGAGTCCGGAGTTTTTGGAGTAGGGGGAGGGGATCTCCGGTCTGGTCAGCCCCGGGAGCGCGGGTCTCCGACCCGCAAAAGGCTACCGCCCGGAGCCAGACCCGACCAGATTCCGGTTGCTTTTGCACGCGCTGCCTAAAGAGTGGTCGCGTGGCTGGCATCATCATCAAACCGCGCGCGCGCATCTTTCATGGACACGATTGGGTTTACGCCAGCGAGATCCTGAAAACCTTCGGCGACCCGGTCCCGGGTTGCATCGTTTCCCTCAAGGACGGCAAGGACCGGATGCTCGGGAGCGCGATCTACAATCCCGTCTCGCAGATCGTCGCGCGGCGGTTTTCCCGCAAACGCCAGGACCTCGACGCCGACTTCTTTCGCCGCCGGATCGCCCAGGCCATCGCCTACCGCGAACGCCGCCAGGTGGATCCGCGGCTGTGCCGCCTCGTGTGGAGCGAAAGCGACGGACTGCCCGGGCTGATCGTGGATCGTTACGGCGACTTGTGCGTCCTCCAAACGCTCACGCTGGCAATGGATCAGCGCAAAGCCCTGATCGTCGAAGCACTGGTTTCGTTGTTGAACCCGGCGTGCGTCATCGAGCGCAACGACGCGCCCGTGCGCCGCGCCGAAGGCATGGAACTCATGACCGGCGTGCTCCACGGCACGGCTCCGGGCGAGTTGGAAATCGAGATGGGCGGACTGCGCTTCGGGATCGATCCCCTGGTCGGACACAAAACGGGCTTCTACCTGGATCAGGCGGACAACTACCAGCAGGTTGCCGCGCTCGCGAAGGGTCGCCGCGTGCTGGATTGTTTCACGAGCCAGGGTGCCTTCGCGCTGGCGTGCGCGCGGCAGGGCGCGGCGTCGGTGGTGGCGGTGGAGATCAGCGGGGACGGCATCGCCGCCGCGCGGCGTAACGGTGAACGCAACGGGTTGGGGGTCGATTGGCGCGAGGCCAATGTCTTTGACATGCTGCCCAACGAGGAAAAGCGCGGCGCGCAGTACGACCTGATCATCCTGGACCCGCCGTCGTTCACGAAGACCAAGAGCCAGTTGGGTGACGCGATGCGGGGTTACAAGGAGGTGCATCTGCGGGCGTTGAAGCTGTTGCCGGAGGACGGCTTGCTCGCGACGTTTTGTTGTTCGCACCACGTGAGTCCGGCGGAGTTCCGGGAGATGATCATCGAGTCGAGCGTGGATGCCAAACGCTCGGTGCGGTTGCTGCGGCGCTACACGCAGGCCGCCGATCATCCGGTGGTCCCGACGCTGCCGGAGACGGAGTATTTGCAAGGGTATTTGTTCGAGGCGATGCCCGGGCGCTAACCGCAAACCAGAAAGGTTAACCACAGAGGCACAGAGGGCACAGAGGAAGAAAAGGAAAGGCAGGGAGGGTTCGGAGGGGAGAGGTCGCGCTTTGTTGTTCTGGAACCCCTTTACCGCTTTTTTCTTTTCTGCCTCTGTGTCCTCTGTGGTGATGTTTCCGATTGCGTCGGGTGAACGGGTTGGCGGCGTTTCGTTCCAAACCCATGAGTATTTTATTCGATCTTCTCGCTGTTGGACTGCCGCCGATGGACCGGTCCGACATCATCGCGTTCTCGTTGATTGCCGGAGTGTTGGTGTGCAGTCCGTTCGTGGTGTGGATGATCGTCGATTGCGCGCGTTACGAAAGTCTGCGAAACGACAGTCTCAAACACGTCTGGCTGCTCATCATCCTCTTCGCGCCGGGCGGCTCGTTGATCTACTTCTTCGCCCGCAAACGCACCCGCTCCGCCCGCCTCCACCCTAATAACCAGTAACCCTGCGCCTTCTGCCTTCCGCCTTCCGCCCTATCTCCTAACTCCTATCTCCTTGCCCTTCCTGCTTTTACTCCGCCTCCTCCTCTGGGTGCAATGGCGCAGCCTGCTCGCCCGCGTGCGCGGACTCCGCAAACGCTCGCCGTTGCTGCCCGTTGTCCTGGTCGGCTTTGTGCTGGGTTACCTTTCGTTGGGTTACTTCCTTTTCTACCGCGGGCTGAACTTTCTCTTCGACTTCCCGGCGGTGGGCGCGTTGCTTTCCCAACGCATCCTGTTCCTGATTTTCGGGTTCTTCTTTGTGATGCTGACGTTTTCCAACCTCATCATCGGCTACAGCACACTCTTCAAAAACCGGGAAACCGACTGGTTTCTCACCCTGCCCATCCGGCACCGGGACGTTTTCCGCTGGAAGTTCCTGGAGTGCGTGGTGATCTCGAGTTGGGCGCTCATGTTTCTGAGCGCGCCGATGATGGCCGCGTTCGGACGCGTGAACCAGGCCGCGCCCGCCTTTTACCTCCAGGTGGCCCTGATTTACCTCCCTTTCGTCGCGTTGCCGGCGGTGCTGGGGTCCGGCGTGATTTTGCTGCTCGTCGCGCTGCTTTCCCGGCGCTGGGCCAAGTCGGCGCTCTTCACGGCGGCGGGTTTGGGCCTGCTTTACCTGGTGTTCTCCCTGCGACCGACCGACGCCGACGCCGTGAACACCAGTTCGGAGATCCGTATCTTCAACCAGCTTTTGCAGCACACGCGGATCAGTCTAAACCCGTTCCTGCCCAGCGCGTGGATGGCGCGCGCGGTGGTCGCGTGGGCGGGCGGACTCTGGCGCGAGGGCGGGTTTTACTTCCTCCTGCTGCTCAGCAACGCACTCTTGGGTTTGATGCTCGGGTTTGAGGTCGCGAGCCGTTGTTTTTACCAGAGTTGGACGCACGCCTTCAGCAGCCGTTCCGAACGCGGCATTCGCAAAGCCGGTGCCCGCCGCGCCGCCCGGCTCCGGGTCACGCTCACCGAACGGGTCCTTGGCTGGTTGCCCGCGTGGATGGTGAGCCGTCCGGTCAGCGCGCTGACCCTTAAGGATACGCGCGTCTTCTGGCGCGACCCGGCGCAGTGGACGCAGGTCATGATTTTCTTCGGCTTGCTGACAATTTACGTGCTGAACCTGCGGAATGTCACCGCCGGGTTCCAGAACCCCTTTTGGACCACGATGATCTCGTATCTAAACCTGACGGCGTGCGCCCTGACGCTCTCGACGCTGACCACGCGGTTCGTGTTCCCTCAGTTCAGTCTGGAGGGACGCCGGTTGTGGATCATCGGGTTGGCGCCGCTGGGATTGCCGCGCGTGCTGATGCAGAAATTCTGGGCATCCTGTCTCGCCGCCACGACGATCACGGTGTTCCTGATGATCACCTCGGGGTTTATCCTGCAATTGAGCGCGGCGAGGATCGTGTACTTCGTCGCGGCGGTGGTGTTGATCAGCGTGGCTTTGTGTAGCTTGTCGGTGAGTTTGGGGGCGATTTTCCCCAACTTCAAAGAGGACAACCCGTCGAAGATCGTCAGTGGTTTCGGCGGCACGCTGTGTTTGGTGGCGAGCTTTGTCTATATCGTGTTGTTCATCACGCTGCTGGCGTTCCCGGCGAGTCTGGAGTTTACGTGGCCGGGTTTGACGACGGGCGGGCGGCACATCGCGCAAGCGGTGGCGGGCGGCGTGGCGATGATGATGAGCATGGTGGCCGCCGTGGTGCCGCTGGGCGTGGCCCGACGGCGGTTGCGGAACATGGAGTTTTGAGCGCGGCGTTACTCTCTAGCCACCCGGGTTTGACGTCCCCATCAACCATCGCTACTCTCCCCCACATCCTTCTTCCCAGCCTTCCGCACATCCCTCTTCACCATGGCAGACCGATTCGGCCGCTCCTCTGATCCCAACGCCGTCGGACACGACGATGACGACCTCGACTCGCCATCCCCCGCCGCGACACCCGTTCCCCGCGGCCCCGGCTCCTCTTCGTCCGCCGGCCCGGGCGGCAGCGAACGCATCGACAGCCAGGTCCAAAAGGCCCAGGAACAACTCCTCAACCTTCGCCGTCAGCAGGACCAGATCGAGAAGCAAAAGCGCGAGTTGGAGGAACTCAGCCGCCGCCAGGAGGAACTGGAGGAAGGCCGCGCCGAAATCGGGGAAAAGCTTACCCGCGCCCTTGTCGTTCTGGATCGTCAAACCACGGAAGCCCAGAAACGCGTCGAACAACTGCGCTCCACCACGGAGTCCTTCACCTCGCATCTGCGCACGTTGGAATCCATTAACCCCAAGTCTTGGGGCAACAACGACATGCAGAAGGAGTTGAGCCGCGCCCTGAGCATGGTCGATCACGCGCGGAGCGAGTACAACCAGCAGAAGGTCCGACTCGCGACCGACGCCGATGGCAACGCCGTCGCCGGGGCGGACGCGGCGCACGGCGGGCTGGAGGGCTACGAGGACGCGTTTGGCGACGGCGACCACGGCTTCATGTACTGGCTCAAGGCGGGTCTCGCCTTCACCCTGCCGCTGCTCATCCTCGGATTGATCGCGCTCGCGATTTTCTGCTGGCGCAGCTTCAGCTAGAAGCTATAGAAGACGGCAGGTGGACAGGGGCGGCAAGCCGCGGGCGCGGCGTTTCCAAACGGACCTCCCGTGGTTGTTTTGCCCCGCGTCCCGCCGCCGCACCCACTTTCGCGCACCGCCACGTCCATGTCCCTCCCGCCCCGGCGCAAACCCACCTCCAAACCCTCGTCAACGTCCAAGAAAAAAGGCTCCGAACTCGACGAGCGCCAGCGCGAGTTGCTCGCCCAGCAGAGCAAGTTGGAAGAGGAAATCAAGGCGCTCCAACGCACGATCACCGAGGCGCCCAAACGGGCCGACGAGGAGAAACGGCGCGCCCAGGAGGCCGCGCGCGCCGCGTACAAAGCCGCGGCCCCATCGCGCAACCCGCAGTTCCGCCACAGCGCCACGGTGGCGGACAAACGTTTCGTGGATGAACCCGTCACCAAGCGCAGCAAGTCGCGTCCCCTGCTCCGGGCCGAGCGGCGGCAGGCCCAGCTTCAAACCCTCGCGCTGCTGGTGGTTCTGGTCGCGGCTATTTTTTGGGCGCTGCATTACTTGTACCTGTTAAGGTAACAACGCGTCTACCCCCCATTTTCCCACTTCTCCCATTCCCATGGCCTCACCCGAATTGGATGTCAGTTACGTCGCCCGCCTCGCGCGGCTCGATCTCAGCCCCGAAGAAATCGCCGAGTACCAGACGCAACTCTCCGAAGTCCTCAAATTCGCCGACGCGCTGGGACAGGTCGATGTTAGCGGCGTCGAGCCGACCGCCCACGCCAGCGCGGTTTTCAACGTCTTCCGCGCCGACGTCGAGCAACCCAGCTTCACGCCCGCCGAAGCCCTGGCCAACGCGCCCCGGCAGGCCAACGACCTGTTCGTCGTCACCAAGGTGATCGACTGAGGCAATCCGTAGGCGACCACCTCTTCATGAACCCCGCCGACATTCCCTTCCAGACGGTGATCGCTTTGCAGGCGCTCCTGCGCGCCCGCGAACTCTCCCCGCGCGAGGCGCTCGACGCCCTCGCCGCGCGCATCGAAACCGTCAACCCCGGCATCGGCGGTTACCTGTCCACCGATCTCGAAACCGCCCGGCGCGAGGCGGACGCGGCGGACGTCAACCTGCCCCTGGGCGGCGTGCCCATCGCCATCAAGGACGTGATCAACGTCAAGGGCCAGCCGTGCGGCTGCGCCTCGAAAATCCTGGCGGGCTACCACGCGCCCTATGACGCCACCGTCATCGCCCGGCTGCGCGCGGCGGGCGCGATCCCGTTCGGACGCACGAACATGGACGAATTCGCGATGGGTTCCTCCACCGAGAACTCCAGCGCCGGGGTCACGCGCAACCCGTGGGACCTTGACCGCGTGCCCGGAGGCTCCAGCGGCGGATCGGCCGCCGTGGTCGCCGCGCATGAAGCCATCGCGTCGCTCGGTTCGGACACCGGCGGCTCCATCCGCCAGCCGGCCGCGCTCTGCGGCGTGGTGGGCGTGAAACCCAGCTACGGGCGGGTTTCGCGCTACGGCCTGGTGGCTTTCGCGTCGTCGCTCGACCAGATCGGACCCTTCACCAAAACCGTGCGCGACTCCGCGCTGCTCCTCGGCGTGATGGCCGGGGCGGACGCGCATGATTCGACCTGTCTGCCCGAGGCGGTGCCGGATTACGTCGCCGCGCTCGACCCGGACAAAATCAAGGGCGCGCGGCTCGGGTTGCCGAAGGAGTATTTCATCGGCGGCATTGATCCGCGGGTGGAGCGGGCGGTGCGCGCGGCGGTGGATCAGTACGCGAAGCTGGGCGCGGAGATCGTGGAGGTTTCGCTGCCGCACACGGAACACGCCGTGGCCGTGTATTACATCGTGGCGACGGCGGAGGCGTCGGCAAACCTCGCGCGGTTCGACGGGGTGCGCTACGGCCATCGCGCGAAGAACACGGGCGGTTTGCTGGAGCACTACGGACGCACGCGCGAGGAGGGTTTCGGACCGGAGGTCAAGCGTCGGATCATCCTCGGGACGTACGTGTTGAGTTCGGGTTATTACGACGCGTATTACCTGCGGGCGCAGAAGGTCCGCACGTTGATCCGGCGGGATTTCACGGAAGCCTTTCAGAAGGTGGACGCCCTGATTTGCCCGACTTCGCCGGTCCCGGCGTTCAAGATTGGCGAGCGGACCAAAGACCCTCTGGCGATGTACTTGGCGGACATTTTCACGATTGCCGCGAACTTGGCGGGCATCTGCGGCCTGAGCCTGCCCTGCGGCTTCGCGCAGGAGGGTGGGCACGAACTGCCGATCGGCTTGCAACTGCTGGGACCGGCGTTCAACGAGGCGCGGTTGTTCCAGATCGCGCACGCCTACGAGCAAAGCACCCCCTGGCACGAGCGCCGCTCGCCGGTTTGACGCTGAACCGGAGGGTTTAACCGCAGATTTAACACAGATGGACGCAGATTAAAGAAAAGGCGGGGAGAAGAGATTCTTTGTTCCAGAGGATTTCTCCTCATTGCCTTTATCCTTTCCCCGCCTTTTTCCGGTAATCTGCGTCCATCTGTGTTAAATCTGCGGTTAAAACTCTGGTCTTTGTGCTTGGCAGGCGACGCAAAATAATGGCAGACTGTTGATTATGTCATCCGTCGCCACGCTCGAACCGCAAACCGCCAGTGGAAATCCTTCCGGCTCAGAGCCGAAGGGCAGCCAACTGGACCAACTCAAACAGTTCTCCAAAGTGGTCGCCGACAGCGGTGATTTCGCCACGATCAAGGAGTTCAAACCCCAGGACGCCACCACCAACCCGAGCCTGATCTACGCCGCCGCCGGCATGGACCAGTACAAATACCTGCTCGAAAAAGTAGTGGCTGACAACAAGCATTCGGCCCTCACCGGCGCGAAGCTGGTCGAGAAGGTAAGCGACCAACTGCTCGTCGCCTTCGGACTGGAAATTTTGAAGATCGTCCCGGGCCGCGTCAGCACCGAGACCGACGCGCGCCTTTCCTTCGACGTGGAGGGCATCGTTGCCAAGGGGCACGATTTGATCGAGCTTTACAAGCAGAACGGCATCGGCCGTGAGCGCGTGCTGATCAAGATCGCGTCCACCTGGGAAGGCATCAAGGCGGGCGAGATTTTGGAGAAGGAAGGCATCAAGTGCAACCTGACGCTGATGTTCTCGCTCGCGCAGGCCGCCGCGTGCGCCGAGGGTAAGATCCAGTTGATCTCGCCGTTCGTGGGCCGGATCTACGATTGGTACAAAAAGAGCACCGGCCAGGAATACACGGGCGCCGAGGACCCGGGGGTGAAGTCCACGTCGGCGATTTACAACTACTACAAGAAGTTCGATTACAAAACCGAGGTGATGGGCGCGAGTTTCCGCAACACGGGTCAGATCACGGAACTGGCCGGCTCGGATTTGCTGACGATCAGCCCCAAGCTGCTCAAGGATTTGGCCGCGTCGCAAGAGCCGATGGAACGGAAACTGTCGCCCGAGAAGGCGAAGGCGATGAATCTGGAGAAGATCCCGACGGACGAGAAGAGCTTCCGTTTTCTGTTCAACGAGGACGCGATGGCGACGGAGAAGACGTCGGATGGCATCCGGTTGTTCTCGGCGGACATCCGCAAGCTGGACAAGATCATCCAAGACAAGATCGCGGCGTAGGGGGGCATCGTGGTGGTCGGCGCGGCGAGCTGTGTCGGCCGTTCTACCCATGAGATTATCGCGCTCACCCTGTGAAAGCAGGCCGCAAGCCGGTCTGGATCCGGGAGCGCGGGCGTCCCGCTCGCAACAGGCGGCTCCAAGCCGCCGTCCAATCCAAGGTAGGGATGGCTCTCCGAGCCGCTCCCATTCTTAGATTGGCCGGCTTGCTTGGTAACAGGGGTCGTGCCTTCCAGAGGCGGAGACAATGGGGAGCGGCTCGGAGAGCCATTCCTACCTTGGGTACGACGGCGGGGGACCCGCCTGGGGCGGGACGCCCGCGTTCCCGCGGGCTGTCGCCCCGGAGCCGGTAGAGGCAATGTTCAAATATTCTGAAAACGGCTGTAACCACACCCCATCAACAACCTCAACGTCATTGCGCCCTACAAATGGGAGGGCATGTGGGTCTTTGACGATCCCCGCGTGGGGGTTGATAAGGAGCCTGTCGTCCGTTAGGACACATTCCGGTAGTGCGATAATGGCTTTTGGCGACGCGCCGTTTTATGATGTTCCGATGGTTTCTCTCACCGCCCGCCACGATGTTCTGCGGCTTGATGCTCCTGTCCTTGCCAGCAGGCCGGGGCGCTCCCACTGGACTCCCCGTGCTCGGCACGCTTCTCACCATCTACATTTTGGCCGGCAGCATGGCGCTGTGGGCCGTGGTGGACGCGTCCAGAAGCCGTCGATCCGTGCCTTACGACTTTGGCTCCCTCGTTTTTTTCACCTGGCCGGTTTCGATTCCGATTTATCTTTTTTCCACGCGTGGCTGGCGCGGGTTCATTCCCGTGGGATGGTTCGTCTTGCTCTGGTTTGCGGCGGCGGTTGTTGACAGCGTAGGTTTGGTTCTTCTAGCGCGGCACTGATGCGTCTCGGCATGAGTTGCGCCTCGGGTTAACCGGCACCCTTCCAGGGAGTGTTTTTTGCTATGTCCGCTCACCAACTCACCAGCGAGGCGATGGCGCTTCCACTCTCCGAGCGGGTATCATTGGCGCAAGCCCTTTGGCAGAGTATTGGCGTCGGTTTGGCTGACATCGACGATGACAGCGCGATGCGGGACGCCACCCGGCGCGATCAGGAGCTTTCTTCCGGCGCGGTGGCTGGCCGCACACATGAAGAGGTCATGCAAGCGGCGTGGCGCGCCATCGCATGCGCCTAATCTACCGAAGCGATTGGTTCACCTTGGACGCGGTCAGGTGCCGGACAGAGTTCATGATTGGTAGTGCCAGCCGGCGGGCGTGGTGAAGGCCAAACCGACCTCGCGGACGGAGAAGTCCTCCGCATGCGCCAACCAAGCCAAACGCGGCAAGAGCACTGCGAACAGCAGGCCGATAAGAATAGCCGGGCGGAACCGCTTGGGTCTCGATGAAACGTTCATCTTGGGGGCTGGCATGGAATGTTACACCCAACGCGAACAAGTGTCGCGGCGCACTCTAAATCCAAAGGCTTTCCATGGGGCGCGTCCATCCGAATCGTCGGGTGTAACATTCAATGCCGATCCCCTCAACCCCGCGGATGAAACTTGTGATGCACGGCCTTTAACCTGCGCTGATCGACGTGCGTGTAAATCTGCGTGGTCGCGATGTCCGCGTGGCCTAACAACTCCTGGATCACGCGCAGGTCCGCACCGTTCGTCAGCAGATGCGTGGCGAACGAATGGCGCAGCAAATGGGGGTAGATGTTCATCTTCAACCCGGAATGGGCGGCGATCCGCTTCACGATGTCGTACACCCGTTGGGTTGTCAGCTTGCGTCCGCGGTTCGAGAGGAAAAGCTCTCCACCCGTGCGCTTCTTGACCAGCTTCGGGCGGCCCTGGTCCAGGTAACGCGCGATCGCGTCGCGCGCCTTGCCGCCCACCGGCACCAGACGCGTCTTCTGGCCCTTGCCCGTCACGCGGATGATCTTCTGCTCGAGGTTCAGGTTCTCCAGCCGCGCGCCGGTGAGTTCGGAGATCCGCAAACCGCTCGCGTAGAGCAGTTCGAGCATCGCGCGGTCACGCAGGTTCAACGGGTCGCCGGGGTGGTCCGGGATCGATTCCAACAACTGCTCGGCCTGCAGTTCGTTGAGCGTTTCGGGCAGGTAACGCTCCACGCGCGGCAGCGTCAGGGTTTCGCCCACGTCGGATTCCAGCCGGCGGCTGATGTGCAGGTAACGCAGGAAAATCTTCACGGCGACCAGTTCCAGTTTGATCGACCCGGCGGCGAGCCCGGCGCGTTTGCGACCCGTTAGGTAGGCCGTGATCAGCGGCAGGGTGATCGCCGCCGGGTCCTCCAACTGGTGGGTGCTCAACAGCCAGGCCGCGAAACCCTCCAGCGAGCGTCGCACGGACAGTTGGTAGTTGTCCGACAGGCCGCGCTCCGTGGCGAGATAACGAATGAACTGCTCAATGAGCGTCTGCATCGAAAGGGAGGATTCCAGAATTTATCACAGAGAGCACGGAGAGGCGGACACAGAGAACACAGAGGAAGAAAAAGGCGGGGTTCGGAGGAGAAAAGATTAGCGAGTCTTTCTGGAACCCCCGCCTTTTGCCTTTCTCCTCCCCCTCTGTGTCTGCCTCTCCGTGCCCTCTGTGATAATTCTTATGATTGATCATCCCTCGACCGCGAGCGTCCCCCCGGTTAACGCCTCGTAGGCTTGCAGATATTTGGCGGTCGTGCCCGCGATCACCGCCGCCGGGAGCCGGGGCGCGGGCGGGGTCTTGTCCCAGGCCAGCGTCTCCAGGTAATCGCGGACGAACTGCTTGTCGAAACTCGGCGGGCTGCCGCCCGGGGCGTAGGCGTCCGCCGGCCAGAAACGCGAGGAATCCGGCGTCAGGCATTCGTCGATCAGCATGATCTCGCCGTCGGTTTCATCCACGCCGAACTCCAGCTTCGTGTCCGCGATGATGATGCCGCGTTCCGCCGCGTGGAGCGCGCCCAACGAGTAGATTAACAAACTCGCCGCGCGCAAAATCGACGCCACCTCCTCGTCCCCGCCGAGCAGCGCGCAGAACCCCGCCCAGTTCACGTTTTCGTCGTGGCCGCTCTCCGCCTTCGACGCCGGGGTGAAGATCGGCTCCGGCAACGGGTCCGCCTGGCGCAAACCCGTCGGCAGGCGCTGTCCGCCCACCGCGCCGGTCTGCTGGTATTCCTTCCAGGCGGAACCCGCCAGGTACCCGCGCACGACGCATTCCACCGGCAGCGGTACGGCGCGCTGGACGATCATCGACCGGCCCGCGAGTTGCGCGGCGAAAGGTTGCAGACGCGCGGGAAAATCGGCGAACTCGGCCGTCACGAGGTGGTCCGCCAGACTGCCCCGGCTCCGCAGGTGGTGGAACCAAAACGCCGAAAGCTGCGTGAGCACCGCGCCTTTGCGCGGGATGGGGTCTGGCAGGACGCAGTCGAACGCCGAAAGCCGGTCGGTCGCCACGAGCAGAAAGCCGTCGCTCCCGAGGTCGAACACCTCGCGCACTTTGCCGGAACGCAGTTTGGGAATGCCGGGGAGATCGAGGGTGGTCACGTCCATCAGAAGGGAGTTAACCACAGAGGGCACCGAGAGCACAGAGGAAGAAAAGAATTTGTTTTCCTAACCCGAGATTGTTTTTGCCGTTCTGATTTGTTTTGTGCCGGGTTTGATCCGTGGCTTATTCCCGGCAACCATGAGCAAGGAAGAAATCGCCGAAGTCCTCGAAACCATCGCCCAATTGCTCGATCTGAAGGGGGAAAACCCCTTTAAGATTCGCGCCTACCACACCGCGGTTCGGGCGCTGGAAATGTACACCGGCGACCTCGCCCAAGCCGTGGAGCGCGACGAACTCGACCAGATCGAGGGCATCGGCAAATCCGTGGCGGAGAAGGTCGCGGAACTCGTCCGCACGGGCAAACTGGCGTATTTCGAGGAACTCAAAGGGGAGTTTCCGAAGACGATCTTCGAGTTATTCGAGTTGCAGGGACTCGGCGCGAAGAAGATCAAGGCGCTCTACGACAAGCTCGGGATCGCCAGCGTGGAGCAACTCGTCTGGGCGTGCAACCACGGCACCGTGGCGGAACTGCCCGGTTTCGGGGAGAAGACGCAGCAGAAACTGCTCGCCGCCGTCGAGCAGCGGCGGCGCAGCGCGGGGTTGTTCCGGCTGGGCGACGTGGCCGGCCAGGCGTTGCGTTTGGCCGAGGAGTTGCGCGCGCATCCGGCGGTGATCCGCGCCAGCGACGCGGGCAGCGTGCGGCGGCGGAAAGAGATCGTCGGCGACCTGGATTTCGTCGCCTCGACGCGCGACCCGGCGGCGGTGGGCGAGTTCTTCGCGAAACGGCCGGAGGTGGAGGAGATCATCGCGCACGGTCCGACCAAAGTGTCCGTGCGGCTGCCGGGCGGCGTGCAGTGCGATCTGCGGCTCGTGACCGACGCGGAATACCCCTACGCGCTGCACCATTTCACCGGCAGCAAGGAGCATCACATCGCGTTGCGGACCCGAGCGCTGGAGCGCGGCTGGTCGATCAACGACTACCGCTTCAGCGTCGCGCCCGGCGAAGAGGGCGCGCCAGCCTCGCGGCCGCTTGCCGGAGATCGTGGACGAAACGAGTTTCTACCGCGCGCTGGATTTGGATTTCATCCCGCCCGAACTCCGCGAGGCCGCGGGCGAAATCGAGGCGGCGGCGCGACACGAACTTCCCGTTTTAATCGAACTCGAAAACCTGCGCGGCACCTTTCATTGTCACACCAACGCCAGCGACGGACGCAACACCCTGGCCGAAATGGCGACCGCCGCGCGCGAGCTGGGGTTGGAATACCTGGGCATCGCGGACCACAGCAAAGCCTCGTTCCAGGCGAACGGCCAGGACGAGGGCCGGCTGCTCGCGCAGGTCGAGGAAATCCGCCGCATGAACGCGCAATTCGCGGATGAGGGTGTCGAAGTTCCGGCTGTTCGCGGGGATTGAGTGCGACCTGCACAAGGACGGCACGCTGGATTTCACCGACGATATTTTGGCGCAATTGGACTACGTGGTCGTCAGCGTCCACGGGTCGTTTCAGTTACCCGAGAAGGAGATGACCGAGCGGCTGATCCGCGCCGTGGAAAACCCGTACGTGACGATGATGGGCCATCTCACGGGCCGGCTGCTGCTCACGCGCGAGGGCTACGCGCTGGACATCCCCGCCGTGATCGACGCGGCGGTGCGGACGGACACCGTCATCGAGTTGAACGCCAACTCGCGGCGGCTGGACATGGACTGGCGCTGGTGGCATCACGCGAAGGACAAGGGCCTGCGTTGCGCGATCAACCCCGACGCGCACCGCACGGAGGGTTTGCAGGATCTGTGGCTGGGCATCACGCAGGCGCGCAAAGGCTGGTTGACGCGAGGGGATGTGATCAACAGTCTGCCGTTGGGCAAGATCGAGCACGAGTTGCAACGCAAGCGGCGGAAGCACAATTTATCCACGGATTAAGAGGAATTCAGAGGGTAAATACCAGCGTTCCTCCTTCGGTTCTTTAAACATTCTAAATCCGCGTTAATCTGCGGACCATCTTCATGCCGTTCTTCTATTTATTGGTGGCCGCGCTGGGTTATCTGCTCGGCTCGATCCCTGTGGGCTATCTTGTCGGACGCGCCCACGGCATTGATGTGCGTGAACACGGTAGCGGCAACATCGGCGCGACCAACGTCGTGCGCGTTCTCGGAAAGAAGTCGGGATACTTCGTGTTTGTTTGTGATGCCCTCAAAGGTTTGCTGGCGGTGCAAGGGGGCTACTTCGTCTTCAGGCAATTCAGTGGCTCATCTGTCGCGCTCGCCGGCATCATCGCGGCGCTGGCTTGCATCCTGGGGCACAACTACCCCGTCTGGCTGCGGTTTCGCGGCGGCAAGGGGGTCGCCACCACTGTTGGTACATTGCTGGGTCTCATGCCGCTGGCGGTTCTCGCCGTGACGGTGGTCTGGGTGGCCGCGTTTCTGATCTCCCGCTACGTGTCCGTCGCCTCCCTGCTCGCGGCGGCGGCGCTGCCGGCGGCCGTGTGGGCGCTGGGCCGCGTTTACCCCTCGTTAGGGGGCGCGGCGCCGATGCTCTGGTTTTCCCTGGCGGCGGCGGCGCTGGTTTGGTGGCGGCACCGGACCAACCTCCAACGCCTGTTTGACGGCACCGAAAAACGCTTCGTCCGCAAGGCAAAATCCCCCTGATGGCCGCTTCCGTCTCGTTCCGTAAAATCTCGATTCTCGGCGCGGGCAGTTGGGGTACCGCCCTCGCTGTCTGGCTCGCGGCGCGGGGTCTTCCCGTGACGCTCTGGGGCCACGACGCCGCGCACATCGCCCGCCTCGCCGCGGACCGCGTCAACGAGACCTACCTGCCCGGCGTCCCTCTGGCGACGGGCATCCGACCGGTCGCGGAACTGGCGCAAACCGCCGGGTCCGACCTCGTGATCTTCGTCACGCCTTCCAAGGCGACGCGCGAAGTGGCGACCGCGCTCGCGGGGGTGAGTCTCGCGCCCGGCGCCGTCCTGTTGTCCTGCACGAAAGGAATGGAATTCCCCGGCGGACTCCGCATGAGCGAAATCCTGGCGGAATGCCTGCCCGGCCACGATGTCGCCGTCCTCTCGGGTCCGAGTCACGCGGAGGAGGTCGCCCGGTCGAGTCCGGCGGCCATCGTGCTGGGCGCGCGCCGGCCCGAGACGGCCACCCGTTTGCAGGCGGTGTTCAACGCGGCGGCGTTGCGCGCCTACACCAGCGACGACGTGGCCGGCATCGAACTCGGCGGCGCGTTGAAAAACATTTTCGCCCTCGCCGCCGGCGTGAGCGATGGCTTCGGTTTCGGCGACAACGCCAAAGCCGCCCTCGTGACCCGTTCGCTGGTCGAACTCACGCGTTTGGGTGTCAAGCTCGGCGGCCAGGGCGACACGTTCCAGGGTCTCAGCGGTGTCGGCGATTTGATGGTGACGTGTTTCAGCCGCCACAGCCGCAACCGCCTGGTGGGCGAGCGCCTGGGTCGCGGCGAGCCGTTAACCGAGATCATCCGCTCCATGCGCATGGTCGCCGAGGGCGTGCCCACGACGCGGAGCGCCTTCGCCTGCGCGCGCCAACACGGCGTGGAAACCCCGGTGATCGACGAGATGCACGCCATCCTCTACGAAGGCCGCGCGCCCAGGGAAGCCCTCGTCAACCTGTACCAGCGTGACGCCAAGCCCGAAAGGCCACCGGCTTCTTCTTGATCCCTCCGAATCCCTTTTAATCGGCGGACCGTTTCATCGCCCCGCCGGTTCCAATTCGCCCGCGTTGGCGTAAACCACCCAGGGCGAACGCATCTAAAAGGCCTTGCATTGACGGCTTTGGCAAGCTGGGGGGATGGACTTGCCAGCCCTCTCGCCCGCCGCCCGGCTTTTTGCCGGGGTGACTGATCCTCGCATAGCGCGCACGCGCCTGCATCTGCTCTGCGACATTTTGGTTTTGGCTCTCTGCGCGACTTTAGCGGGGGCGGAGAGCTTTGCGGACATGGAAGAATGGGCGGAAATGAAGGAGGGGTGGCTGCGCACCTTTCTGGAACTGCCCCATGGCGTTCCCAGCCATGACACCTTTGAGCGCGTGTTCCGCCGGCTCGATCCCAAGGAGCTCCACGCCTGCTTTCTGCGCTGGCTGGAAAGTGCCACTACCACCAGCGGCGGCGGTGGTGGTAGTGGTGGTGAGCCAAGGCAGATTGCCGTGGACGGCAAGAGCTTGCGCCGCAGCTTCGATAGCGCCAGCGGCCAGAAGGCCCTGCACGTGGTCAGCGCCTTTGCCACAGGCGAGTTGAGCCTGGTTTTGGGCCAGGTGGCCACGGACGAAAAGAGCAACGAAATTACCGCCATCCCGGAGTTGCTGCGCCTGCTGGATCTAAAAGGCGCGGTGGTGAGCATCGACGCCATGGGCACGCAGAAAGAGATCGCCGCGCAGATCACCGCCCAGGGCGGCGACTACCTGCTGGCCCTCAAGGGCAACCACGCGCTCCTGCACGCAGACACCCAGCGGCTCTTTGCCGACGAGGCGGCCCTGGCCGAGCAAAAGCCCACGCGCGCCGAGACAGTGGAGAAAGACCACGGACGCCTGGAAACGCGCCGCTGCACGGCTCTGCCTGCCGAGGGATTGTTCGGCGGTTTGCGCGGGCTGGCCGGCTGGGCAGGCGTGCAAAGTGTCGCCTGCATCGAAAGCCGCCGCGAGGTGCTGGCCAGCGGCATAGCCAGCGTGGAGCGGCGCTACTTTTTGAGCAGCCTGCCTGCCGATGCCACGCGGCTTTTGGCTCTGGCGCGGGGCCACTGGGCCATCGAAAACAACCTGCACTGGATGCTCGACGTGCATTTTGATGAGGACCGCTGCCGGGTCCGCAAGGACCACGGACCGCTGAATCTGGCTACCCTGCGCCGGGTAGCCCTGAGCCTGGCCAAGCGCGACACCGCCTCCAAGCAGAGCGTGCGCCGAAGGCTCAAGTGCGCGGGTTGGGATGACGCCTACCTCTTTCGCCTCATCAACATTTAGATGCGTTCGCCCTGTAAACCACCCCGCCCACCTCCAGCGTCGCGACCTTTTCCTCCGCCACTCCCGCCATCACCTTGTCGATCGCCACGCGCAGGGAATCGTAGGTCGCGGGTTTGTCGAGCACCAAATCCACGCAGGTCGCCTCGTCCAGCGCCTCGCTGATCGCGCCGTATCCCGTTAGCAAAATCACCCGGGTGCGCGCCGAAAGCGCCTTCGCCGAAGCCGCCAGTTGCTCGCCGCTCATCCCCGGCATCGCCTTGTCCGTGATGATCAAATCAAACGGATGCCGGCGGCACTTTTCCAGCGCCTCGAAGCCGTCGCACGCGGTCTCCACCGTGTGCCATTCGTCGGTTAGATATTCGACCAGGATTTCACACAGCACCGGCTGGTCGTCCACGGCGAGGATGCGCAGGGGGGTCTGCCGTTGCCGACCGCTGAACTGGTGCGGCGCCTCCGGAACCGCCGCCCGGATCGGCAGGGAAAACACGAACGTCGTGCCCACGCCGGGCGCGCTCCGCAGGTCGATGGTGCCGCCGTGCCCCTGCACCGCGCTGTAAACCATCGCGAGACCCAGGCCGGTTCCCTGACTGCCCTTGGTCGTGAAAAACGGCTCCAAACACCGGCGGCGCGTTTCCTCGTCCATCCCGACACCGGTATCCGCGACCTCCAGCACCAGGCACGGTTCCGATCCCGCCGTCGCGCCGGCCTTTTCCAGGCGGGTATGGAGCCGCAGGACACCGCCCTGCGGCATGGCGTCCACCGCGTTGAAGATCAGGTTGGTGAGCATCTCGCGCAACTCGGACTCGTTGGCCGACATCACGGGCAGGCCCGTCCCCAGGGCGAGGTCCAGGCGGATCGTGACCCCCTGGCCCATGGCCTGGCCCTGCCAGCGCGGGCGGGTGAGTTCCACCGTTTGCTCGACCAGGGCGTTGAAATCCAATTCCTGCCGCGCGTGGCCCCGGCCCGCCGGACGGTAGAAGTCCCGCAGCCGGCTGAACATCTTCGCCGCGTCCTGCGCCGCGCCGATGATCGTGCCCAGCAGGACGTCCGCCCCCTTCTTGCCCTGCGGCTGGTGGAGCGAGCGCATCAGCATCTCGCTGTACCCGAGGATGAGCGAGAGCACGTTGTTGAAATCGTGCGCGATGCCCGCCGTCATGGACCCCAGCGCGCTGAGGCGGCCCTGCTGGATCATCTGCTCCTTGGTTTCGCGGAGTTGGTCCAGCGTTTGGCTCAACTCCGCCGTGCGCTCGCGCACGCACTCGGAGAGGAGTCCCTTCTGGTCGTTGAGCTGGAGGTGCTGGTGGCGGGTGCGGAGCAGGTTCTTGATGCGCAGCAGCACCTCGATCTGATCAAAGGGCTTCGTGAGAAAGTCCGTCGCTCCGACCGATAGGGAGCGCCGCTTGGTTTCCACGCTGATGTCGGCGGTCAGCACGAGGATGGGCAGGAAGTCCTCGGGTTTGATGAACGTTTGCAGTTCCCGCATGACGCCGAAGCCGTCCAGCAACGGCATGTTGAGGTCGAGCAGGATGACGTCGGGGTGCCACTCCTCGCAGAGGGCCCGCACCTGTCGCGGATTGCTCGTGCTGCGCACCTGGGAGTAGCCCGAGATTTGCAGCAAATCCTCCAGCAGGGCGACGTTGACCGGCTCGTCATCGACGACCAACACCCGCATCTTGAGAAGGTGGTTCTGGTTTGTCATACAACGTTGACTTCAAGAATTTGCCGGACGGTGCGCTCGAAGCGGTCCACTTCGAGCGGCTTGGTCAAATAGGCGCGCGCGCCGGCTTTCATCAGTTTCTCGATTTGCCGCGGGGTGGCGTCCGCGCTGACGATCACCACGGGGATGCTGCTGGTGGCCTCGTCGGCCTGCAGGGCGGCGAGCACGTCCCAACCCGGCAGGTCGGGCAAATGGAGGTCGAGCAGGATCAAATCCGGTCGGTGCTTGCGGGCCAGGTCGAGACCCAGGCGGCCTTGCATGGCGGTGATCAGCCGGATGCCCGGACGCTCGGCCAACAGGTGTTCGACCAGCGTCAGGTTGGAGAGGTTGTCCTCGACGTAAAGAATGGTGTGCAATCCCGCGAGCGGCTCCTGGGCGTCGCATCCCCCGCGCGCGGGGCCGCGCCGCGCCGCGCGGCCCATGGGACTCTCGGCGCACGGCAGTTCCAACCAGAAGGTGGCGCCTTCGCCGACCACGCTATCCACACCGATGGCGCCTTGCATCGCCTCGATCAAACGCTTCGATAGCGCCAGACCCAGGCCCGTGCCCTGGATCTCGGAGTGCTCGCGCCCCAGCCGGTCGAACGCCACGAAAAGCCGCTCGATCTTGTCCGCCGGAATTCCGAGGCCCGTGTCGCGGACGCGCACGGAAAGGTGGCCGCCCGCCACGCACCCACCCAGTTCGACGGAGACGCCGCCGCCCGCCTTGTTGTACTTCACCGCGTTGGAAAGCAGGTTGAGCAGCACCTGTTTGAAGCGCTGCCGGTCGGCCATGACGTGCTGGAGCCGCAACGGATGCTCCCCGTCCGGCGCGTGCAGGGTGATGCCCCGTTCCGCCGCCAGCGGACGAATCAGGTCGAGCGCCTCCCGCAGGATTTCCTCCACGCCGACCGGCTCCAGGGAAAGCTCCACCCGGCCGGCCTCGATGCGGGCGATATCCAGCACCTCGTTGATCAACCCGAGCAAGTGCCGGCCCGCGCTGACGATGTGGCCGACCCGGTCGGCCTGGGTCTGCGGCAGGTCCTGCATTTGCAGGATCTGGCCGAAGCCCAGGATGGCGTTGAGCGGGGTGCGCAGTTCGTGGCTCATCCGCGAAAGGAACTCGCTCTTGGCGAGGTTGGCGCTCTCGGCCTCCTCTTTGGCGTGGTTCAGCGCGGCCTCGCTGCCCTTGCGCTGGGTGATGTCGCGCTGCACGCTGACCCAGTGGGTGACGCGCCCCGTGCCGTCCGCCACCGGGACGATGGAAAGTTCCACCCAAAACTCGCCACCATCCTTGCGATAATTGATGAGTTCCACCTGGACCGGCTCCCAGTGGACCAGTGCCCGGCGGAATCCGGTCGAGGGCGGCGCGGTCGCTCTTGGGACCCTGCAAAATGCGCGGGGTTTTCCCGATGATATCCGTGACGAGATAACCCGTCATGCGCTCGAAGGCGCCGTTGGCAAAGAGGACGCGCGGCCCCGTCCCCTCGATGGGGTCGGCCTCGGCGATCAGGAGGGCGTCGTTGGCGTTGACCACGGCGCTTTCCAGCAGGCGCAGGCGTTGTTCGGCCGCGCGGCGTTGCGTCACATCGCGCAGGTAGGCGGTGAACAGCGGCGGCCCCTCCACGGGGATGCGGGCAACCGCGAGTTCCACCTGCATCAGCTCACCGTCGAGCTTTTGCGCGGGCAGTTCAATGCGTTCGCCGAGCACGGCGGCGAGGTCGCCGGGAGCCTCCGGGTCCACGTCGGGAAATTGGGGCACCAAGGTACGGAAGGACCGGCCCAGGAGTTCCGCCCGGGTGCAGCCAAAGGTCCGTTCCGCCGACGGGTTGAACTCCACGATGTGTCCCTCGCGGTCGATGGTCACGATGCAATCCAGCGCCGTGTCGAGGATGGCGGCGTTGCGCACCTCGCTCTTGCGCAGGGCCTGCTCGGCGCGCTTGCGCGGGGTGATGTCCAGCAGCAAACCGTCCCAGAGGGTGTCGCCGCCGCCGCGTTTTTCGGGCCGGGCGGCACCCTGGAGCCAGCGCACCTCGCCCCTGTTGGCCAGGTAGCGCCCTTCCCAGGTCCAGGCGGCGCCGGAGGTTTTGGAAACATTGAGGGTGCGCAGAAATTCGCCGATGTCCTCCGAGTGAATCCGGTCGAGCAACGTGCAGGCGTCGGGCCGCATCTGCTCCGGTTCCAGACCGAAGAGTTCGCGGCAGCCCTCGCTGACGTAGGGAAAATCCGCCGTGCCGTCCGCGTGGAGGAGTAGCTGATAGACCATGCCGGGCACGTTGGCGGTCATGCGCGAAAAACGCAGTTCGCTCTGCCGCAGGGCTTCCTGCGCGCCCCTTTGCGCCGTCACGTCCGCCTGCACACCCACGAAACTGATGAGCCGGCCGCTCGCGTCGAAGACCGGGTTGATGGTCAACTCGTTCCAAAAAGGCGTGCCGTCCTTGCGGTAATTCAGGAGGGTGTCGCGGAACGAGGTGCGTGTGGCGACGCACTGGCGAATGCGATCCACCATGGCCGGATCCGTGTCCGGCCCCTGGAGGATGCGGCAGTTGCGGCCCATGATTTCCTCGCGTTCGTAACCGGTCATCCGCGTGAAGGCGGCGTTGACGAAGATCGCCGGGGCGTCCTCCTGGTTGGGGTCGCTGATGAACACGCCGAGCACGCACGAATCGATGGCGGCGGCCAGGAGGCTGTTCTGCCGGAGGGCGTCGCGCAGCTCGTCGTTGGCGCGCGCCAGTTCGGCGGTGCGCTCGGTGACGCGGACTTCCAATTGCTCGTGGGCCTGCTGGAGCGCCTCCTCGCTGTGCTTGCGCTCGGTGATGTCGCGCACCAGGGCGAGCAACAGGCGCTGCCCGCCGCTGCGGAACACGCCCACGCGCGCCTCGACCGGGAAGGACGTGCCGTCCTTGCGCCGGTGGACCCCCGCCATCGTGGTGGCGACGCCGGGCACCATCTGTTTCCAGCGGTCGCGGCCCTTGACGGGGTCAAAGGTGATGTCGATGTGGTTGACGGAAAGGTCCAGCAGCTCCCCGCGCGTGTAGCCCAGCGTGTCGCACGCCTCCTGGTTTACGTCGATGACGCGTCCGGTCAGGTCGTAAACGAAGAAGGCCTCGCCCGCCTGCTCGACCAGGTGGCGGAACCGTTCCTCGCTCTCGCGCAGGGCCGCCTCGCCGCGCTTGCGCCCGGTGATGTCGCGCGCCACGCTGGCGATGCTCGTGGGGTGGCCCGTGCGCGGGTCCTTGATCAGGTACAGGCTCCAGGCGACCTCGGTGACGGCGCTGGTCTTGTAGTTGCGGAAACGCGCGTCGCCCTCCCAACTGCCGTTGCGCATCAGGCTCGGCATCACCGTGCCCAGGCAGAACGAGCGGTCCTCGCGCGGGAGAAAATCGGTCAGGCGCGTGCGTTTGACGTCTTCCGCGTTTTCCAGTCCCACCAACCGTTGCCCGGAGGTGTTGACGTAGTGCATCTTGCCGTCGGGCGCGGCCAGGCCGATGAAATCGGAGCTTTCCGCGACGAGGCGTTCCAGTTGGATGCGCTCCAGCTCGTCGTCGCTGTGTTCGCGCGCGCCGTTGAGGGGAACTTCGAGAATCGGAACATGGTCCCGCGCGGGCGTCGGCAGGGCGGGAACGGGGCGGGGCGCGCCGTGGTGGGAAAGGTCGAGATCGTGATCGCGGCGCGGCAGGTCGATCATGTCGGCGGTGGGAGCCCAGGCCGTATTGTCGGTGGTCGAGTTGTGCGCGGGGTGACTGGCGGCCAGTTCCTGGCCGGCGGTGTCCGCGAGCGCGCCGAGGGCGCGGCGATCCTCGGTGCGCAACTGCCTCGGACGCAGGTCAAAGAGGCAAAAATATCCCGGGCCGCGCACGTTGCCGACGGTGGGAAAACGCGCCGCCGCAAGGAAGCGCAGGTGCCGGGCCGGCGCGCCCGGCGCGATGGGGTGGCCGAAGCGCGGGTCGTCGTCCAGGTCGGGCACGACCACGAGGGGATCGTCCCCCAGGAGATCGGCACAGGTGGACAATTCGTCCGAAAGCTCCAGGGGACCGCCCCGGCTGACCGCGACCCGCCAGGAACCATGGTGGTCCGGCAGGAGGATTCCGACCATCGGCACCTCAAAAAGCCGGAGCGCGAGGCCCGCGAGACGCCCGAGCGCACCGGTGTCCCGTACTTCGGTGGTGGGTTGGGTGCTGTTCATGGACGGTCCGGACGCTGCGATGACAAAGAGCTATCACCAAGCAGGCACCGTACCACCCTAAACTTCCGCTTTTTCTTAATCGGCGGAAATCATCAGAAATCCGCGGATAAACCCCGGCTCGATCACAGGTGCAACTGGGGGTATTCCCAATCCTCGAAGCCGCTGTCGCAGCGAAAAGACGGGCAACGGAAATGCACCCGGCCGTTTTCATCCTCGTAAACCTTGAGGTTGGTGCCCAGGAAAGGGTGCTCGCAACGGGCGCAAAACCGCATTTCGTCCAAGGCCCACCACTGCTTGTACGGATCGCTGGCCTGGATGAGCTTGAGCTTGCGCCCGGCCGTCAAAAGCAACGCGGTCAACATCCCGCATTTTACCTCAAAACAGCGCCTCCGGCAACGTGGCGCGTCGCTCATGAACCTGGGAACCACGTCCGCCGAACCGCCGTTGGAGGAAGCTTTGTCCGCCCACGTGGAGCGCGTGCGGGCTTGCCGGTTGTGCCCGAAAATGCGTCCGCCCGGCGTGCCCGGCTACCCGGTCGCCAGCCGGGTGATGCTTGTCGGCCAAGCCCCGGGGCGGCATGAGCCGGTACTCGGACGGCCCTTCGCCTGGACGGCGGGACGCACTTTGTTCTCCTGGTTTCAGCAAGGCTGCGGCCTGCCGGAGGAGCGGTTCCGGCGGCTCGTTTACATGACGGCGGTCTGCCGTTGTTTTCCGGGTCCCTTGCCGACGGGTGGCGACCGCGTGCCCGACCGGATGGAAATCGCCACCTGCGACCGGTGGCTGCGGGCGGAGTTCGGCCTGCTCAAGCCGGCGCTGGTGATCCCCGTGGGTCGGCTGGCGATCACGCGGTTCCTGCCGCCCGCGCCGCTGACGGAGTTGATCGGGCGGCAATTCCGAGCCGATTACGGGGGAGGGGAGTTCGACGTGATCCCGTTGCCGCACCCCTCGGGGGCGTCGCCGTGGCCGCGGGTGGAGCCGGGACGAACGTTGCTGCGCGAGGCGATGCGGCTGATCGGGAGCCATCCCGAAATGCGACGGGTGCTGAGCCTGATTTGAGTTTGCGTGGACGGGGAGTTGCGGGGGAAAGCGCAAAAACATTTCCGGCTACGCGCGTTTCGCAAAGTTGCGACGATTCCAAAGCATTCACCAAACAAACGACGCGCGTAGCCCGGAGCCGATGCTTCTGCCGCGCGCGTCATCAATCACCAACTGGAGTCGTAACGTTTATGCTTTGGACCATTGCTATCATTCTGTTTGTCCTGTGGCTGCTGGGTTTCTCAGTCTTTCACATGCTCGGGGGTTTCATTCACATCCTCCTCGTGATCGCCGTCGTTGTGATCGTCCTTCAACTGGTGACCGGCAGACGGTCGCTGTGAGTTGAGGGAATTCGACTCCACCGAACGTTTCTTTTGCGAACGCCCGCCTCCATTGGGGAGTGGGCGTTTTTCATTGGGTTGACCGGCGCGCCTACAAGGCCGTTTGGTGGTGCGTGGTCGGCTTCGGCCCCGCGCCCAACCAGCCCAGCAAAGCCGGGATCAACAACAGCGTCAGCGCCGTCGCGCTGATGATTCCGCCGATCACTACCGTCGCCAGCGGACGCTGCACCTCGGCGCCTGGTGCGGTGGACACCGCCATCGGCAGCAGCCCCAGGCTCGCCACCGCCGCCGTCATCAACACGGGCCGCAGCCGCATCAGCGCGCTTTCCAACGCCGCCTCCAACGTGCTTCGTCCCGCCCGCAGCCGCTGCTCGAAGGCCGTCGCCAGCACCAGCCCGTTGAGCGTCGCCAATCCCGCCAGCGCGTGGAAACCGACCGCGGCCGACATGGTGAACGGCATCCCGCGCATTGCCAAAGCGAAGACCCCGCCCATCACCGCCAGCGGGACCACGGCGTACACGATCGCCGCCCGCCGCCACGAGCCCAACGCCAGGGCCACGAGCAGGTACATGCCCGCCAGCGTCGCCGGGATCAGCCACCGCAACCGCGCGCGCGCGTGCTCCAGGTTGCGGAACGCCCCGCCAAATTCCACCCGGAATCCCGGCGGCATCGGCACCGTCGCGTCCACCGCCGTCCGCGCCGCCGCGACGAACCCGCCCAGGTCTCGCCCCCGGACGTTCACCAGCACCGCGCGCCGCCGTTCCGCGCCCTCGCGGTAGATGGTGCCCAGCTTCGGCGTCACGCGCGCGGACGCCACCTGGCCGACCACCAGCATCAGACTGCGCTCGGCCGAACGGAAGGGCAGCCGTCGGAGCAAATCCGGTCGCGCCCGCTCCGCCTCGGACAAACGCACCACGAGCGGGTAAAAGCGCTCGCCGTCGTCGATGCGGCCGGCCACGCGGCCCGTCAACGCCGTGGAAACCGTGTTGTCGATCTCGTCGGCGGTCACCTGGTAGGTGCGCATCGCTTGCCGGTTGACCACGATCTCGGTGGTGTCCACGCGCCCAACCTCCTCCAACACGACCTCGCCCGCGCCGGGCACGCGCGCCACGGCGTCCCTGACCCGCCCGGCCAGCGCGTCGAGTTGATCGTAATCCCGTCCGAAAATTTTGATGGCCACGTCGGCGCGCACGCCTTCCAGCAACTCGTCGAAACGCAGTTCGATCGGCTGGTTGGTGGCGAGTTCCTGGCCCGGAACCCTGGCGTTGATGGCGGCGACGATCTCCGCCGTTAGCTCGGCCTTCGTCAGGCGGTGCCCGTTCTTTTCGCGCCAACGCGCGCGGGGTTTGTAGGAAACGTAGATGTCGTTCTCGTCGGGACTCTGCGGATCGGTGGCGATGTCCGACTGGCCGACGCGCGAGAACACCCGGGTGACTTCCGGCACGGCGTCGAGAATCGCGCGTTCGTTGCGGATTTCCGTCGCCACGGCGGCTTCCAGACCGCCGCCCGCCGGGCGGCGCACCTCCACCACCAGCGAGCCTTCGTCCAGCCTCGGCAGGAATTCCTCGCCCAGCCGCAGGAACACCACCGCGGCAACGCCCGCCAGCGCCAGCACACCCGCCAGCAGCCACCCGCGCCGCTGGCAGGCCAGTGCGAGGAGGGGCGCGTATCCGCGTTTGAGCGCGGCGACGAGCGTGTTGTCGCCCGCGCCCGCCCGGCCGCGCAGGCACCAGACGCACAGCGCGGGCACGAATGTCAGCGTGATCCCCAGCGCGGCCAGCAGGCACAGGACGGCGGCTCCCGCCATCGGCGCGAACATCTTGCCCCCGACCCCGCCCAACCCGAAGATGGGCACGTACACCAGCGCGATCACGACGACCCCGAACACCGTGGGCGCGGCGACCTCCCGGGCCGCGTCGAGCACGACCCCGGCGCGTTCGCGGGGTTCCAGGGCGCGCCCGAGTTCATTGCGGCGGGCATCCAGGCGGCGCACGGCGTTTTCCACCAGCACCACCGCGCCATCGACGAGTAATCCGAAGTCAATCGCTCCCAAGCTCATCAGGTTGCCGGAAAGGTGGAAGGCGGTCAGCCCCGCCAGACCCAGGACGAAGGCAAGCGGGATCACGACCGCCACGATCAGGGCCGCGCGCCAGTTGCCCAGGAAAAGGAGCAGCAGGGCCACCACGAGCAGCGCGCCCTCGCCCAGGTTGCGCCGCACCGTCGCGAGGACCCCGTCCACCAGTAGCGAGCGGTCCGACAGATCCACGATTTCCACGCCCCCGGGCAGGCGCGGACGGAGCGCGGCGACCGTGTCCGCGAAGCGACGGGCGACGGCGCGACCGTTCTCACCGGCCAGCATCAACGCGGTGCCCAGGACGGCTTCCTCGCCGTTGAGGGTCGCCGCGCCAACGCGGATTTTTGTTCCCCGGGTGACTACGGCGAGTTCGCGGGCGAGCACGGGCCGCGCGCCCAAACCGGTTTTCACGGTGAGACCCGCGATATCTTCGGGGGTCTGCGCGCGCGCGTCCGAATGGACGATCCGGAGGCGCGGCCCCAGGTCGATCAGCCCGCCGCCGCCCGGGGCTGTGTTGCGCGCGAGGGCGTCGCAAACGTCGCCGAGGTCCAGTCCGTTCTCGGCAAGTTTGTCGGGATCGGGTTCGACGACCATCTGCCGGTCGAAACCGCCGGTGGTGTTGATGTCCGCCAGGCCACGCACGCCACGCAACGCGGGTCGGATGACGAAGTCCTGGAGGGCTTTCAGCTCGGTCAGACGCTCGACGCGGTGGCGGGTTTGCCGGCGGGCGGGGTGTCGTCCCGGTAACGCAGCGCGTAGGTGAAAACCTCGCCGAGACCCGTGGCGATGGGCGCGAGGGTGGGGGTCACCCCGCGCGGGAGGCGGTCTTGCGCGGCGGCGAGCCGCTCGGTGACAAGCTGGCGCGAGCGGTAAACATCGGTGCCGTCGCGGAAGGTGAGAATGACCTGCGAGAGGCCGAAACGGGTCAGCGAGCGGGTGGCTTCCAGGCCGGGGAGACCGGCCATTTCGAGTTCGACGGGCCGGGTGACGCTGGTTTCCGCCTCCTCCGCCGCGAGCGAGGCCAGCGGGGTGAGGATCTCCACCTGCACGGGCGAGATGTCGGGCACGACATCCAAGGACAAACGGCTGGCGAACCAACCACCGATTCCGAACAAGATCAGTGCGACGGTCAGCACCAGCGGACGCCGGTGAACGCAGAAGCCGATGAGTGAGGCGAGCATGAAGAGCGGCGGACCGGAGTTCTTAACCGCAGATTAACGCCGATGAAAAAGGATTAAAGAAAAAGGCGGCCGCGCGTGGTGTCGCGCGACCGCCCGTTCGCTCTTCACCCCGGTTGGGGGTGACGAGAAGGACGCGGGATCAATCCTGGAGTTCCGCCGCGGGTTCCTCGGCCTGGTTCTGACTCTGCAGCGACCGGGCCGAACGGTTGCGCGTGTCGATGCGGGCCGTGTACCTAACCAATCCGCCCGCGCCCCTGATCTTGAGCTTCACCGTGAACGAGCCAACGGCGGTTGGCGTGCCCGTGAGCAGGCCGGTGGCGCGGTCCAGCGTCAGGCCGTTCAGGTAGGTTCCCGCCGGGATTTTGAAGGCGGTGGGTCCGTTGTAGGCGGGCAACTGGTAACTCAGCGGTTGGCCGACGTAGGCCCGGATGATCAGGTCGGGCTGACCGACGAACGCCGCGACGGGCGGCTGCGCGTCGGCGTCGCGGGTGTTGAGCGGCCGCACTTTGAACACCTTCTCCACGAACGACAGCATCGAGACGGTCTCATACTGCGTATGATCCACGAAAGCGGATTTCGTGAAGGGCGAGATGATGCCAAAGGGCACGCGCAGGCCGGGGCCCCAGCTATCGATGTGCGGGGGCACGACGTGATCCCACATGCCGCCGTGCTCGTCGTACATCACGAAGATCACGCTGTCGGCGTAGTAGGGGCTCGCCTGGATCTGCTTGACGATGTTGCCCAGCCAGTTCTGACCCTGCGCCACGCTCGCGTAGCCGGGGTGCGAATTGTTCTCGCCGATGGGCTTCACAAAGCTGACCTGCGGCACGGTGCCGTTCTGGAGGCCGGGATAGAAGTCGGCGTCCTCGTCCTTGAGGAACTGCGCCGAGCCGGGGCTGTCCTTGCCGGGCACGGCGGCGGCGGTGGCCGTCTGCGGCACCGGCGTCGAGGCGAGGGCGTACTTCGCGAAGAAAGCGAACGGTTGGTGGTGGAACTGGAACAGGTAGTCCGCCTTGCCGGCCTTCGCGTTGTTCCAACCGCCCGAGTACCACGCCCAGGAGATCCCCGCCGCCGTCAGCCGGTCGCCGATGGTGTCATAAGTTTGCAAAGGCAGGCGCGAGGCCAGCGGGGTGTTGCCCGTGGGCGAGCCGTCGGTGACGATGTTCGTGGAGAACCCGCCCGCCGGGCCGCGCAACGGACGCAGTGTGTTGATCGCCCAATAGTCGCCGACGCCCAGGGTTGGCGCGGCGTTGGACAGCGAGAAGCCGGGCAGATCGAAGTCCGCCGTGATGGCGCCGTCGCTCAGGGAGCCGGAGGTCGTCAGGGCGGGGTAGCCGTGCGTGTCGAAGTTGGTGTCGGCACCGGTCCCGGCGGGAGGCGGGCTGCCTTCCGCGGGCGCGGCGGGCCACACCGGGGCGCGGGCGGCGATGAGCCACTGGTGGTTCAGGAACGATCCCCCGAAGGCGGAGTGGAAATTATTGTCCGCGAAGACGTACTGCTTGAAGAGCTGGCCCTCGGGCAGGTTCTGCGCGTCGTAATGGCTCATGACCAGGCCGGGATTGTCCGACCAGGCGGTGAACTTGCTGAGGGCGGCACCCCCGGCGTTCTTGGCGTCCGCGCGGTAGCGACCGGTGGCCTTGTCGTTGATCTGGTATTGCTCGGTGTAGAAGCGGTGAACCATGTCGCCCTGCATACTGGTGGTCGGCACGAAGCCCTCGATGTTGTAGGGGGCGTTCGCCAGGCTCGACGGGAAACGCCCGTCCGGCCCGCCGGAAAGGCCGGGGATGCCGCTGGTGGTCGGCTGGGGCAGGGAAGCGAGCGGGTTGCCGACCCGGTCGGTCTGGATGGTGTTTTCCGGCTTGGCGTTGGCGAGGCCGTTCGCGCCGGGGATGTTGCCGTAGAGGCTTTCGCTGGAACGGTTCTCCGGGTAAAGGATAAAGATGTGCTTCACCTTTCTCGACAGTTCAACCGGGAAACGCGCCAGCGGCGGCGCGGGCGGGGTGACGGCGGGATCCGGGTTGGCGACGGGCGTGGACTGCGCCTGGATCCGGCCGGCGGCCAGCGTCGCGCCCGCGAGGAGCAGCAAGGTGGCGGCGGCCAGCGGGTGGCGCGTGTGGTTGGGATATTTCATCGGTAGGGTAGGAGATAAGTGAGCGGCCACTATTCCGGGCGCCGCTGGCGGGGGCAATCAATTGAACGTTACAAATTCGACACATTTGGAGCCGTGTTTTGAACGGGTGAATCTGCGAATCGTGACGACTCGGAAAACAAAAGCTTCTTCCCCGGCGCGCTCTGTGTTTTGTGTGGCGGCATGATCGACGCGGCAATCATTGGCGGCGGACCGGCGGGACTGCGCGCGGCGGAAGTGCTCGCGGAAAACGGCCGCCGCGTGGCGGTTTTCGAGCAGAAGCCGTCGGTGGGGCGCAAGTTCCTGGTGGCCGGACGCGGCGGGCTGAACCTGACGCACTCCGAGGATTTGGCGGCGTTTGCCGGACGTTACGGAGACGCGCCGACCCGCTGGCACTCGCTGCTCGCGGAGTTCGGGCCGGCGGAGTTGCGCGCCTGGGCGCAACGGCTGGGTGTGGAGACGTACGTCGGCACCAGCGGACGGGTGTTCCCGCGCGGGCAGCAGGCGGCGGTTTTGCTTCGGCGCTGGGTGGCGCGGCTGCGGGAACTCGGGGTGGTGTTCCACGTCAACCGGCGGCTGGGCGGGCTGCGGGCGGGTGCTAACGGGGAATGGCAGTTGGATTTCGTCGATGCGCGGACCATGGAAAGTGGCGTGGAACCGTTCGTCGAGAGCATTGGCTGCCCGGTGGTAATCCTCGCGCTGGGCGGGGCTTCGTGGCCGCAAACCGGGTCCGATGGCCGCTGGCCCGCGCTCCTGCAACGCGCCGGCGGGGTGGACGTCGCGCCGTGGCAAGCGGCGAACTGCGGCTGGGAAGTGGCGTGGGACCCGCGCCTGCTCGCCGCCGCCGAGGGCCTGCCCCTGAAGAACCTCGCCGCGCGCGCCGATGACGGCGGCGCGGCTCTCAACGGGGAGGCGCTGATCACACGCTATGGTTTGGAGGGCGGGACGCTGTACCAACTCGGACGCCGCCTGCGCGCGTTGGGGTCCGCGCCGCGTCTGGTTTTCGACTTCAAACCGGCGTCCACCGTTGAACAACTCCTGCGCAAGCTGGTCGGCCAGGGGCGCGCGGGCGACGCGAGGGGATGGTTGACTTGGACGGCGCCGCCACGTGCTGGAAATTGGGCGCGGGGGTGCGCGCGCTGCTGGAGTTCCACGGTCCGGGCGCGCGCGCCAGTGGCGAGGCACTGGCAACTGCGGTCAAAAACTTCCCGCTGGATTTACGCTGTCCGCGCCCCATCGGGGAGGCGATCTCCAGCGCGGGCGGACTGCGCTGGGACGAACTCACAGAGTCATTGATGCTGCGCCGAATGCCGGGCGTTTTCGCGGCGGGCGAGATGATCGACTGGGAAGCGCCGACGGGCGGGTATCTCCTGCAAGGCTGCTTCGCCACCGGTACCCGCGCGGGCCGGTCGGCGGCGGCTTTCCTGGGTACGCAGGACACTCCCGTTGATCAAGGAATCATCACCGACGTTGCCTGACTCCTCACCCATGTATCCGGCTGTGGTTTGCGGGGAATGGATAAAATGGCGGTGGCACCGCTTTTCATTCAGATCACCCCGGAAATTTTGTCCCTCGTCGCTGAGGTTGACGAGTTCAAGGGGCGTTAGTAGGCGCTCAAGAACTTGGCGCCTGATCGGCTGACGGCATTGCGGCATAGTGCGACGATTGAAAGCATCGGCTCCTCCACGCGGATTAAGGGCGCAAAACTTACCAATCACCAGGTGGCGCAACTGCTGGCCGGAGTGTCGTCGCAATTCCTTTCGTTCGCGCGATGAGCAGGAGGTCGCCGGCTACGCGCGAGTCATGGAGATGGTGTTCGATCCTGGGCGGAAATCCCGGCCACGGAAAACCACCTGCTGCAACTGCACTCCGAACTCTTGCGGTTCTCCGTCGGGGACGAGCGGCACAGGGGCGACTACAAGAAATTTCCCAACCATGTCGCGGCCTTCGATCCGCACGGTCGGCAAATCGGCGTTGTTTTCAAGACGAGTTCGCCGTTCGACACACCCGGGGAAATGGCGGCGCTGTTCGCCTGGTTCGATCAGGCGCGCACGGACGCGACGACGCACCCGTTGCTGCGGACGGCGGTCTTCATTGTGTGCTTCCTGGCGGCGCATCCTTTCCAGGATGGCAACGGCAGGCTGTCGCGCATATTGACAACCCTGCTGCTGCTGCAAGCGGGCTATGCCTATGTTCCGTACTCGAGCTTGGAAAGCATCGTCGAGGGTAACAAAGAAAGCTACTATACGGCGTTGCGGCAAACGCAGTTGACGCTCAAGGAGCCGACCGTCGGTTGGGAACCGTGGCTGGTGTTCTTTTTGAAAAGCCTTGTCCGGCAAACCCGGCTGCTCTCAATGAAGATTGAGCGGGAGCAAGACGCGCTCGGAGCCCTGATGCCCCTAGCGCGCTCGATCACCGATTTGTTACGGGATCAGGTTCGCGTCACCGTGGCGAGGATCGTCGCGGCCACCAAAGCGAACCGCCACACGACCAAGGCAACCCTGGCGAACCTGCGCCGACAAGGCTTGCTCGCACAGCACGGCAAAGGTCGCGGCGTGTTTTACACCAAGGTGTGAAACCACTGGTTGGGCGCTTGGGAGATCGGTGAACGGCTGTTGACGAGTACCTCGTTTGTAGTTGGAGAAACAGATGCCTTGCGGACGCAACTGCGTGGGCTGAAAAATGTAAAGGGAAGTTGACCGACCCGAATGGCGCGACGCGAACAGCTTGGAGGAGGAATTTGGGTTTGGGCGGGCGGGCGCGGCACGGACTTCGGGCGCGGGATCGGCGGGTGGCGGCAGTCCGGGCGCGGGCGGCGGGGTTTTGAGAGGGGGTGGCATGGCGGAAAAGGCCGCAAATAAGAAGTGAGGGCGGGAGAACCGGGGCGGCGCGCAAAGCGAAATCTCCCGGTGGAGGAAAGGAGGAGGTTGTTCGCGCGGCGCGGAAGATAATGCTTGCCCAATTTGTTCAACGCGTGCATTTTACACAAGTAGGGTCGCGGGTTTGTTCCGAGGGTCGCGGGCCGACCGAGGTTCGTCTATATCGGCTAGCGACGGAGATGGTCGCCGAGAAACTTCGTCTATAACAGAGTTTATAGTCGATAGGAGCAATCGTGGATCATGGGGGTGCGGGGCCAAGTTTTCTTCAGGCGCGGGCGGCGATGCGCAGGTTGTGCAAGCCACAGGCTACCTCCATCGCCTCATCGACAAAGCCCTGGCGCAGGTTGCGAAAGGTGTCAGCCACGATGCGGCACCTTTTCACCCCGCAGATGGCGTGTTCCACGCCGACGCGCGCCTGGCTGATGACTTGGTTGATGGTCTTCTGGATCGGGTGGAGTTCGCCTCCCCGCGGCTTCTTGCGGGGCTGGAGCGTCGCACAACCTCCCGGTGCTGCGTAGCCCTGGAAGCCCGTGTCCTGGAGGACCAGCGTGTCGGGCGGCAGGACCAGGCCGCTCTCGTCGGCGAGCTTCTTGTCGTGCACGCTGCCCGCACTCGTTGGCCCCAGGTAGACGATGCTTTTGTCGTCGCTGGAGAGCAGCAGGTTCTTCTTGCGGTGGGCCTTCTTCTTGCCGCTGTAGTCGTCCTTTCGGCGCTGCTTGTCCTGGGGGCGGCGGATGGGCCGCTCGCTGCCATCGAGGGTGAGCAACACCCCCAGTTCGGGCACTTCCTCCAAGAGCCGGCTCAGGTCGGCGGGCCGGCGGGCGGGCAGGAGCAACTCGCGGCCCAGAGCGGCGTTGACCAGGGGGGTAAGCCGTCCAATCCACAGGCACACCTGCGGCTGGCTCAGGCCAAAGAGCACGCCCATGACCTCCTGCAAGGGATAGCACTTGAAGTAAAAAAGCACGAAGAAGAGCCGCGCCTGGGGCGTGGCGAGCACGCCGGGGTTGCCGGTGGCCCCCGGCGCCCGCCGGCGCTCTTCTCCAAAGCGGTTGAACTGCCCGCGCCGGGCCTAGCTTTGCTGTTCAAAGGCGGCCAAGAGCCGGGCGAACTCGCCCGCGTCCAGGCTGGTCAGGGCACGGAGCAGGCGGGGCTTGCGGAGAACGGCTTCGATGTCCATGCTCCCCTGCTTACCAGACGCCTCAATGTTCTATCCTCATCTATGACTCTAAAGTCTAACGTGCAAAATGTTCGTAAAACCCAGGAACAAAAACTTCATCTAATACCAAGTTAGGCCACACCGCACGTATGCCCAAAGAGCAACTCTACAGCCGGATCGCACAGCGCTTCGCTTTCGAGTTGCCGACAGAGTACCGCCAAATGCAGGAACGTGGCTGGATGACATTGGATCGTCCAAGTACCAGCATCAGCACGAAGCCGAACGACGGCTATCTTTGGCTAGCCGATATGGAGTGGTACTCCTTGGAGGAGATTGCCGCTTTCGAGTTTCCCGCCTTCTATCATCCGCCCTTACCGTGCTTGGTGCCTTTTGCCTTCTCCGGTGGCGGCGATTACTGGTGCTGGCAGACAAACCTAAACGATGAGCGGGAAACACGAGTTTTGCTGTGCCTGCATGACACCTGCTCGGCCATCGTCCATGCGCCGAACTTTGCGGGCGCCTTATATCGTCAAGCTTTGCAATATGCATCTGGCTGGGTGGAAGGGCAGCCAGATGATTTTGCTGAGGGCCGCGCTTATCTGCACCGCTGGGCGGTGGACCTTGCGGTTGTGTTGCCGTCCTCTTGGTGCAACGTGCTGGCCGCGCTCGCCACACGCCCAGCGGTTGCTTGGTCTCACAGCGGGCCACGCCATCATTCGCAACACCGCTCGCTTTTGTCGCTTGAGGAATTGGAGCAGATTAAGGCGCGCGACCTCCACTTTGCAGAACTTGACAGGGAGTTTCCGTGGGCAGATCTTCCAGCAGCCTAACCAGTCGCTGCAGCGAACGGCGGGTGTGGTCGCCCGCTTTTAGTGGCGTCCTCATCGCCGTCGCTGAGCTTGGGGCGTTAGGCCACCAGACCCCATGACTTGGAACGCGCTCAGTTCACAAAGCGATTTGGACGCTTTACTCAAGCTCTTCGATGGGTTCCACGACGGCTGCCTGCGCGAGGCGCACATCTGGACGGAGCATTCTGTTGATTCCGAGATGCGCATGTCTGTGTCCGGCGATCTCGACACCCGTGTCCGGTTGCTCATCCAGCGGCAGTGGAGCGGTCCTTCAGCCATCGAGTTGCTGTTCGAGCAGGTGGTCACCTTTCACCTCCAGCCAAGCCCCGACAACTACGATTCGATCATCTATGAGGCGACGCTGTTGCACGACGGAGACATTTTCTACTGGGCAGACGAGGGCGGATGGTCGCCTACAGGCGAGGCACGCGACCGTTGCACCTGGATCGCAGCCAAGAAGCTTTCGTGGCGGGATGCCAGCCATTGGATGGGGCCAGAACTCCGCTACGGTACAGCCGATGATTCCCTACCTCCACTCACCCCAGCGTGACATCAACTTTGAAGTGCAACAATAGCTACTTTGCATTGAAGCACTGATTCGGTGTTTTGTAATCCTATCTTTTCCTTGGTCTCTCATTGAGTGTCTCTGCGACCGCGTCGCAACCGCTTTGTTTTAGTTTCTGCATGCTCTCGCGCTTGGGCAAATACTGGCGGATGAGTCCGTTGGTGTTCTCGTTGGTGCCTCGCTCCCGGGAGTGGTGCGGCAGAGCAAAGTAGAAGACCACCCCTGTGGCGGCCTCGATGTCCCTGCAGCCGTGGAACTCCGTGCCGTTGTCCGCCGTGATCGACTGGAAGCGCCCCGGATGGCGCCCGATCATTCAATGGCCGCGCGGTTGAGTTCCGCCACCGTGCGCGCGGCCATCTTGCCAATGAGCGCAAAGCCCGTGGCCCGTTCCACCAGCGTCATCACGCATTCGCCCGTTGTACCCGGCGCGGTGTCGATCTCCCAGTGGCCCACCCACTGCCGGCTCTCGATGGAGGCGGGGCGCTCCCCGATCATGCGTTTGCCCGCCAGGCGCCCCCGGCTGTCGTAGCGGCCGTAGCGCTTGCGCCGCAGTTTGCGCGCCCCCCGCAGGTGCTCGCGCAATCCGCCGCCCGCCCGCCGGTCCCGCCACACGTGCCGGTAGATCGTCTCGTGGCTGATCGAGAACTCGCCCGCTCGCCGCAGGTGTCCGCTGACCTGCTCGGGACTCCACTGCCCGCGCAAGAGCACGTCCACGCGCGCCATCTGCACACCGTCAAAGCGCCGGTTGCGCCGGGAACGCCGCCGCCGGGCCACGGTGCGCTCGTGTGCCCGCCGGGCCCGGTAGAAGCCGTCGTGGGGCGTGCGGTTGCGCGCCCGCTCCCGCCAGACGGTGCTGCGGTGGCGACCGAGTTGCTTGGCAATCCTGGAGTCCGAGAACCTCTGGCCGTGCAGCGTGGCGATGATCACGCGCTCTTCGGCGTTGGGTTGGCGGCAGCTCATAGGCACCTCCTTTCCGCCACTCTCACCCCACAAACGAGCCCGGATCGCGTTGTCCCTAGGCACCGCCATGGTGTTGCACTTACTCTGTGAATTTGCGCTTGGAAAATGATTTCTCTCGTCGGCAAAGGTTGCTCTCTCTGCTGGTGGTGATGCTGCTCGTGCAAAGGTGACGTGTTCGGAAATGCATTACAGCCGTTTCCCGGATCATTGAGAGATTCCACCCTGGCAGGTGCCGTTCCGGGGGTATCGCTGGCGTCCCGCCTGCCGGGTTGGGCATCCAGCGTGGTCCGGCCTGTCTGGTCCGGCTCAGCCTTCCACCTTTTCCAGATGCGCCAGGCAGGATGCTCGGTATGGCAGGCGGGACGCCAACCATACCCCCGGAACGCCAACCAACCCCCAAATCATTCCGCCACGGGCTACAGTCCCAATTTTTGAACCGGGATAACCGGGGCTCAAGCGACGTGCGACGCCGTGGCCGTTGGACGGGATAACCAAAGGGGGACGTTCGGGCGAACGGTCTTGCGTCCTTCCAGGGCGCGGTCAGCTCGTGGTCATCCACCCGGCGTCAGGACGCCGGGCTAATGTCTCTCGCCCATCCGGGGCGGCGAACCGACCCAACCTCCACATGTCGCTGGTGGGAAAGCGGAGACCCCGCCACCCCGCTAATCCACAATGATGTCCTTGTACGTCTTGCCCGCCGGGATCATCGGCAGACACGTGCTCGGTGTAAGGCACCGTCACGTCCAGCACGTAGACCTCCTTCGACGCCAGCATCCGCTCCAGCGCCGGGCGCAGGTCTTCCGCGCGCGTGTTCACGCGCTCGCACTTCACGCCGAAGCCCTCGCAGATCTTCACGTAATCGGGATAAATCTCGCTCGGGCGTGCTCGGGTTACCCAAGAAAGTGTGGCCGCGGTTGCTCTTGTAGAAACGGTCCTCCCACTGCACCACCATGCCCGAGGTGCTGGTTGTTGAGGATCATCGCCTTGGCGGCGATGTTCTCGACCTTCGCGGTCGCCAGTTCCTGCACGTTCATCAAAAAGGAGCCGTCGCCGTCGATGTCGATGACTTCGCGGTCCGGGCAGGCGACCTTCGCGCCCAACGCCGCCGGGAAGCCGAAACCCATCGCGCCCAAGCCCGCCGACGTCAGGAACGTGCGCGGATGGATGAAATCGTACGAACTGCCCGGCCCACATCTGGTGCTGGCCGACGCCCGTGGTGATGATCGCCTCGCCCTTGGTCAGTTCCGCCGAGCATCTGGATGGCGTACTGCGGCTGGATCACGTCCGATCCGCGTTGTCCTTGTAGCGCAGCGGGCGACTGCGCTCTTCCACGCCTGGATGGTCTGCGTACCATTCCGGGAAACGGTCGTGACTGCCGAGCGCCACGCGGTCCCAGCCGGCCTTTGCGAGCAGGGCGTTGAGCCGGGTGAGCGCGACCTTGATGTTCGCGATGATCGGCAGGCGCACAACCTTGTTCTTGTTGATCTCGCTGGCGTCGATGTCGATGTGGACAATGGTGCCGTGCTTGGCGAATTCCTCGACCTTGCCGGTCACGCGGTCGTCGAAACGCACGCCGAGCGCGAGCAGCACGTCGGCCTCGTTGACGGCGTTGTTGGCGTACACGGTGCCGTGCATCCCGAGCCATTTGAGGGAAAGCGGATGGTTCTCCGGGAAACAGCCGATGCCCATGAGCGTCGTCGCCACGGGGATCTGCGTGCGCTCGACGAACTCCATCAACTCCGGCGCCGCGCCCGAGGAAATGATGCCGCCGCCGACAGTAGATCATCGGCTTCTTCGCGCCCTTGAGCAGGCCGATGACCTCGTTGAGCGCCACCTCGTCGACCTGGGCGATCCAGTTCGTAGCCGCGCAGGTTGACGCGCGCGGGAAGATCGGCTGGGCCTTGCTGCTGCTGGATGTTCTTGGGCACGTCGATGAGCACCGGCCCCGGACGCCCGCTCTGCGCGATGTGGAAGGCTTCCTTCACGATGCGCGGGATGTCGTTGATGTCCCACACGAGGTAGGAGTGCTTGACCACCGGCAGCGTCATGCCGAAGACGTCGGTTTCCTGGAACGCGCCGCGCCCGATCATCGCCTGGGGCACCTGGCCGGTGATGGCGACCAGCGGGATGGAGTCCATGTAGGCGTCGGCGATGCCCGAAACGAGGTTGGTCGCGCCGGGACCGCTGGTGGCCATGCAAACACCCGGCGCGGCCCGTGGCGCGGGCGTAGCCCTCGGCGGCAAACACGCCGCCCTGTTCGTGGCGGGGCAGGATCGTGCGGATTTTGGTGGACTTGGTCAGCGCCTGGTGGATGGGCATGCTCGCGCCGCCGGGATAGGCGAAAATCGTGTCCACGCCCTCGCGTTCCAGGCAGGCGACGAGGATTTCCGCGCCGTCCATGACCGGGCCGCGATCGGGTGACGCCGGCGAAAGAGGTGGCGGGCTGCTGTGGTGCGGGTGCGATGGAAGACGGAGCCGGGTTCATTTGGTGGGAAGTCATGTTTAGCGAAGAACGACCGGAAAGGCAATCGCTGAATTATCACAGAGGACACGGAGAGGGAGACACAGAGAACACAGAGGAAGAAGGAGGGGTCGAAGGGGAGTTAATGGTTATTGGTCATTTGGGGCGGAGGGAAGCCGGTCTTTGTGGAACCCATGTTTCCCACCTTCTGCCCCATTAACTAATAACCGATAACCCTCCCCCGCCTTTCTCTGCCTCCTCCGCCTCTGTGTCTGCCTCTCCGTGTCCTCGGTGAAAAATTCTTAATCTCCCCCTCAGTCCTCCCCGCGCAACACCTCCAGCGGCGGGTGGTCGCACACGCCCCGGCTCGCCGTCAACCCGATCAACACCGTCAACCCGGCGACGATCACCCAGCTCGCCAGCATCGACAGCGGCGACGGGACCCACGGCACCTTGAAAACCCAGATCGCCAGCGCCCAACTGCCCAGCGCCCGCCAGCAGGATCCCCGTCGAACGCCGAGAGCGTCCCCAGGCACAGGTACTCGACCGTCAGAATGCGGAAAATCTGCCGGCGCGACGCCCCCAGCGTCCGCAGCAACACCCCCTCCTTCACCCGCTCGTAACGTCCTGTCAGGATCGCCGACGCCAGCACCAGCAGGCCCGTGCCCACCGTGAAGATCGACAGGAACCGCACCGCCGTCGCCGCCTTGTCCACGATGCCCTTGATCGTCGCCACGATCAGGCTCAGGTCGATGGCGGACACCGTCGGGAAACGCCGCACCACCTCGGCTTGCACCGACCCCGATGCCTCCGCCGTGTTCGCCCGCGTCACGAGCACGTTGAAGGACGGCGCGTCCTCCAGCGCGCCCACCGGGAAGACCACGAAGAAATTCGGCGAGAACCTGCCCCAGTCCACCTTGCGGATGCTGGCGATCGTCGTCTTCATCGGCACGCCCTGCACGTCGAAATCCATCGTGTCGCCGATTCCAAGGTGCATTTCCCGGGCGGCATCCTCCTCCAACGACACCGGCACCGCGCCGCCCGCGGCCACGACCGCCGGGTCCACCCGGCCCTGCCATTTGCCCGCGAGGATTTGCTCGGTGTCGGTCAGCTTATCACGGAAGGTCGAGCGGTACTCGTGCCGCAGCCGCCAGTCGGGGATCGATTCGCCCTTCTTGCCGTTGCCGTTGCCCTTGCCGCCGCCGCCTTCCCCCTTGCCCGCGTCGAGGAGGTCCACCGGCTTGCCCTTGAGCGCGGCGAGGCGCATCGTCACGACGGGCACGGTGCCCATCACCGGCAAGCCGTGCGCGCGCACGATGCCCGCGACGGCGTCCTGCTGGTCGGGCTGGATGTCGAAGAACACCAGGTTCGGCTGGGTGGCGGCGTTGTCGCGCGTGGCGAACTGGCGCAGGAGCAGGTCCTTGGTCAGGTAAAGCCCGAGCAGGAGAAACGTGCTGAGTCCCAGGGTGAACACCAGCAGGAAGGTCCGGTTGTTCGGACGGTAAAGATTGGCCAAGCCCCTGCCGCCACTCGAAGGGCCAGCTACCGGGGAAACTACCGCCGCGCGGCCACCATGAGGCCCTTCGCCACGAGCGCGAGCAGTCCGAACGACACGAACAACGCGCCGGAAAACCCGAAGCCCAAGCCGCCGGTCGCGGCTTTGCGCCCACGGGAAGAGCAGCAACGCCAGCGAACGAGCAGCAGGTAGGTCGCCACAACATCGGGTCACGCCGCCGCCCGGTTGCAACGCGGCGCTCTCGAACGCCGAGCGGATCGCGAGCAGCGGCGGCACGCGCCGCACGGGCAGCAGCGGCAGCAGCACGAACAACGCGCACGTGAGGAACCCCACGCCCATTCCTTCCGCCACCGCGCAGCCACGAAACGCCGAAGCTCAGTTCCACGGGCAGCGATGCCCTTCAGGAACAGCGGCGCCAGACTCTGGATGCCGACGCCCAGCAGCGCCCCGCTGAACGCCCCGGCCACCCCGAGGCCAGCGCCTGCAACAGGTAGATCGCGCAGCGTCTGGCCGCGACGACGCCCCCAGGCAGCGCAGCACGGCGACGGTGCGCTGCTTCTGCTTCAGGTGCGCCTGGATCGCGCTCGCGACGCCGATGCCACCCAGCAGCAGCGACACAAAACTGACCAGGCTCAGGAACTGGTTCACGTTGGTGAACACCTGGCCGAGCTGGCGCTTGCGGTGCTCCACCGTCTCGGTTTCCAGTTTGAAGCGTTTCCGAGTCGTCGCGGCTGCATGGCGCACGAGGTTCGGCGCGCTCACGCCGGCGGGGAGCTTCAGGTACGTGATGATAGCGCACGAGGCTGCCGCGCGTGGTGAGTTCAGCGCGGGAGTTGCGCGCGCGGGATGAGCACGCGCGGCGCGATGCTGGCGAACGCGTTCGCCTCGCCCGGCAGCTTTACGCACGTCCCCAAGATCGGGAACGCCCGCCCGCCGATCTTGAGGTCGTCGCCGTGTTTGAAGCCGTATTGCAGCAGCAGGCTTTCCTCGATCAGCGCGCCCCGGCCCTGCGCGGAACTCGCC
Organism: uncultured bacterium; assembly: GCA_963795895.1. Lineage (GTDB taxonomy): Bacteria > Verrucomicrobiota > Verrucomicrobiia > Chthoniobacterales > SZAS-18 > CAWCJJ01. The sequence continues at coordinate 165,455 of CAWCJJ010000012.1, read as the reverse complement.
GCGCGGCTCGCGGCGGCTCGGTCTCGATCTTGCCGTAAAACGGGTAAGTCGCCCTCGATGGCGCGCACCTGGGTCAGTCGCGAGGCGCCGGTTTTCGGAAACTCGGCCATCGAGGCGAGGCGCGTTTCGCGCGCGCTGTTCGCCGCCGAGGACGCGATGAACCCCGCCGCGCCGGGGTCGGGCACGTTCTCGCGCGACTCGATCGACGAGGTCCGCGCCGACGAGGGTGCGCGCCTGTTCGTTGATGGCGCGGTCGATGTTCCAGCCCAGCGACCCGATGGCCACCAGCGCCGCCACGCCGAGGGTCAGGGCGGTGGAGAAGACGAGGAGCCGCCCGCGACTGCGGCGGCTGTCACGCCAGGCCATGCGCCAGACCCATCGGGTCGAGGAGGGGAAAAGGCCGCGCGGCGGGTCGGGGAGGGCGGCAACGATATCGAGCGCGTGCGGGAGGGATAGTGTTCATCAGAGATTGATCAGTCCGACCATCTAGCCGTCGCGCAGGCGGATGGTCCGCCCGGTGCGCGCGGCGAGTTCCAGGTTGTGCGTGACCAGCACCAGCGCGGTGCCCGACTGCGTGTTGAGCCCGAGCAGCAACTCGACCACCCGCTCGCTGGTCTCGGCGTCCAGGTTGCCGGTGGGCTCGTCGGCGAAAAGCAGGCGCGGGCGGTTGATGAACGCGCGCGCCAGCGCCACCCGCTGCTGTTCGCCGCCGGAGAGTTGCGAGGGATAATGCTCCGCGCGTCGCTCCAATCCCACCTGCCGCCAGCAGCTCCCGCGCGCCGTCCTCGACGGATGGCCGTCTGATCCGCGGCGGTTGCCGCGTCCGCCGCGATCCGCCGCGCAGCTCGGCGGGCACCATGACGTTTTCCAGCGCGGTCAGGGTCGGGACGAGTTGGAAATTCTGGAAGACGAACCCGGTGTGCTCGTTGCGCACCCGGGCGCGGGCATCCTCGTCCAGCGTCTCCAGCGCGATGCCCGCCAGCCGCACGGAGCCGCTCGTCGCGCGGTCCAGCCCGGCGCACAGGCCCAGCAGCGTCGTCTTGCCGCTGCCCGACGGACCGACGATCGCGCACGTCGCCCCCGCCGCCAGCGAGAAGCTGACTTCCTTGAGCACCGTCAGCTGGCCTTCGCCGCTGCGGTAGGTTTTGGTGAGCTGGTGAACTTCGAGGACGGGCGGGCTGGGTTCCATGGACGGGGTTACGTTGCGAGCGTCGGACAAAGCGAACGGGACATATACGACGAATAAGCGACGCGGGACTGGCCGCAATCGCCGATCTCCACCCTGGTTTACGAGACGGGTATCTTGACCGATAATATGCCAATGTTCACCAAGGTTTTTCACGTGCCGCCCAATGTGGCGCGTCTGCTTTCAGCTTTGCCACTGCTCATGGGTTTGACTCTTTTTTCCTCGTCGGTAAGTTCCCAGAACGCGCCCGTCACCCGCACCAATCGTGTTTTTCGGAGACAGCCTGTCCGCCGGTTACGGACTCGCCAACGCTTCGCAGGAAGCTTTTCCGGCCCTCATCCAACAGAAGCTCAACGCGGAGCATCTGGATTACACCGTCATCAACGCCGGGGTGAGCGGGGACACCAGCGCGGGCGGCTTGCGCCGTATCGACTGGCTTCTGCGGCGTCCGGTGGATGTGCTGGTCCTGGAACTCGGCGGCAACGATGGACTGCGCGGCCTGCCGCCCGAGGAGACGGGGCGCAACCTCCAGGCGATCATTGATAAAGTGCGCGCGAAAAACCCGCAGGCCCGCGTGCTGGTGGCCGGGATGCGGATGCCCGCCAACTTCGGGGCGGATTACACCACGCGTTTCGAGGCGGTGTTTGCCAACGTGGCGAAAGCGAGCAACGCGACGCTGCTGCCGTTTGTGTTGGAGGGAGTGGGCGGAGTGCCGCGCTACAACCAGCGGGACCAGATCCATCCGACGGCGGAAGGACATCAGATCGTGGCTGAATTGATTTGGCCCTTGTTGAAACCACTCTGCACCTGAGAGCGCTTCTGGTCCGCCCCGGGAGCGCGGGTTTCCAACCCGCAACAGGGCGGTAGCCCTGGCGCAGACCAGAGCAGATGCGGGCGGGACGCCCGCGCTCCCGGGGCAACGCTCCGCGTTGCTCTTGCGGCGGCTAACGCTCGTCGATAGGCACGACCTTCAGCCCCACCGGCGTACCCGTGTACTCGCTCAAGGGTCGGTACAACCGGTTGTCCGACAACTGCTCCAAAATATGCGCCGTCCACCCCGAGGTGCGCGAAATGGCGAACACCGGCGTGAAAAGGTCCGTCGGCAAACCGAGCGAGTAGTACACGGTCGCGGAGTAAAAATCGACGTTCGCGTTGAGGTTCTTCTCCACCCGCATCCGCTCGGCGATGCGCTCGCTCATCCGGATCCACTTCGGCTCGCCCAACTGCTCGGTCAGCTTGACACCCATCGCCCGCAGGTGCGGCGCGCGGGGGTCCAGCGTCTTGTAAACCCGGTGTCCGATGCCCATGATCTTCTTTTTCTGCGCCAATTGCTCGTCAAGCCACGCGTCCACCCGGTCTTCCGTGCCGATTTCTTTGAGCATGTGGATCACGCCTTCGTTCGCGCCGCCGTGCAGCGGACCCTTCAGTGCGCCGATGGCCGCCGTGACCGCCGAATACACGTCCGTCAGTGTGGCGATGACGACGCGCGCGGCGAACGTCGAGGCGTTCATGCCGTGGTCGGCGTGCAACACGTACGCCAAATCCAGCGTGTCGGCCGCCTCGTGGGTGGGTTCCTCGCCGTTGAGCAGGTAAAGAAAGTGCGCCGCCTCCCCTAAGTCGTGCCGCACCGGAGGCAGTTCCTTGCCTTGGCGGGCGCGGTGGAAACAGGCGGCGATCACGCCGACTTTGGCGGTCAGCGACAGGCATCGCTGGTAATTCGCCTCGCGGGAATCGCCCTTGGCGGTATCGTATAATCCCAGCATGGACACCGCCGTGCGCAGCACGTCCATCACCCCGGCCTCGCGGGGCGCGCCGGTCAGAAATTCGATCACCTGTCGGGGCAGTTCGCGCTGGTGGCGTAACGAGTCGCTGAGCGCCGCGAGTTCCGCCCGCTTGGGCAGGCGCTCGTTCCAAAGCAGGTAAATGACCTCTTCGAAGCTGACTTTGCCCGCCAGTTCGTTGATGTCGTAACCGGCGTAGATGAGTTGGCCCTTGTCGCCGAGCACATCACTCAGGCGCGTGGAATTGGCGACGATGCCTTCGAGTCCTTTGGAGATCATGTCGTTGGTATGGGGAAAATGCCTCTTCGGTTTTGCCGTTGGTTTGAGTTTTCCAAGGGGAGTTTCTACGCCTTCCCGTTCATCCTGGCAATCAACGTGTCGGCCATCGTGGCCGGGGATTTCGCCACGGCGATTCCGGCGGCTTCCAACGCGGCGATCTTGCCCTCCGCCGTCCCCTGCCCGCCGCTGACAATCGCGCCCGCGTGCCCCATCCGGCGACCGGGGGAGCGGTCGCCCCCGCGATGAACGCCGCCACCGGCTTCTTGCAATGCTCGCCGATCCACGCGGCGGCCTCCTCCTCCGCCGTGCCGCCGATCTCGCCGATGAGGATAAACGCCTCTGTGCCCTCGTCCTCCGTGAATAGCTTGACCGCGTCCAGGTGGCTCGTGCCGTTGATGGGATCGCCGCCGATGCCGATGCAAGTGCTCTGGCCGAGACCCCGCGAGGTAAGCTGCCAGACGGCTTCATACGTCAGCGTGCCCGAGCGCGAGATGACCCCAACCTTGCCCGGCTTGTGAATGTAGCCGGGCATGATGCCGATCTTGCATTGTTCCGGCGTGATGATACCGGGGCAGTTCGGCCCGATGAGGCGGACGCTGGGATAATTTTTGAGCGCGTTTTTAACCCGCATCATGTCCATGACCGGGATGCCCTCGGTGATGCAGACGATGAGTTCCACGCCCGCGTCGGCGGCTTCGAGGATGCCGTCGGCGGCGCCGGGGGGCGGCACGAAGATCATGGTGGCGTTGCAACCCGTCTGTTTGCGCGCCTCGGAGACGGTGTCGAAAACGGGGATGGTGTCGTCGAACTTCTCGCCGCCCCGGCCCGGGGTGACGCCGGCGACGACGTTGGTGCCATAGTCGCGGCAGCCCCGCGCGTGGTACGCGCCGGATTTGCCGGTGATGCCCTGCACGAGCAGGCGGGTGTTTTTATCGACGAGGACGGACATAAAAATGGGGGACGGGAGTTGGGTTCAATGGACGGGAACAGGGCAAGCCTTGACGAGACCGGCGGCAAAATTGGGGTTGAGCGGATTCACGGCCACGCGGCGTTCCCGTGGGATGACCACTAGATCCATGTCCTCCATGGGGATCGCACCGAGCAGCACCTGATCGCCGAGCACGATGGCGCCGACGTAACAATCACGGTTCTCAAAATGGATGTGGATCGGGCCCACGTAAGGACAAAGCGTGCGCTTGCCGTCGGCTGTGGTCACTTCCTTGGTCATGGTTCCGTCGAGGCAAAGCTGGTTGGCGACGTGCTGCGGGATGCAAAGGAACAGCGCGCCGGTGTCCGCCAACGCCTCGATCTCAACGGGTTTGAGCGATTCGAGCCGTGGATTGGCAAGGGTGATTTTGGCGGTGGCTAGGCCCATGGGGTGGGTGGTGAGATGGGGACTTTACCGCGCGAGGGCGGCATTCTCCTCCTCATCCAGACGCTGAAAAGAACGACGGCGCATTTCCGCGATGTCCCCTTCGGTGATCTCACCAAAGATGTGCTCGCGAGTAAACCGCTGGATGAACACACCTCCGAACTCGTTTCTATCCGGTTCGGAGAGTTGCTCAAATTGTTCAAGGAGGCTCGCGACTGATGGCGTCATAAGAATGAGTTCGGGTTGGCTGACACCGACCATTAGAGAGTGATCAAACAACAAACGGCGACCTACCCCGCCGTCGCCGCCGCGCCGACCACTTTCACCGCCGCGTCCGTCAAATCATTGGCCGTGATCACCGGCAGGCCGCTCTCCTGGATCAGCTTCTTGCCGGCCTCGACGTTCGTCCCCTCCAGCCGCACCACCAACGGCACGGGCAGGTTCACCGCCTTCACCGCGCCGATGATGCCCCGGGCGATGATGTCGCACTGCATGATCCCGCCGAAAATGTTGACCAGGATCGCCTTCACGTTCTTGTCGCCCACCAGAATCTTGAACGCCTCGGTGACCTGCTGCTCGTTCGCGCCACCCCCGACATCCAGGAAGTTCGCCGGGTTGCCGCCGTGGTACTTGATGATGTCCATCGTCGCCATCGCGAGGCCCGCGCCGTTGACCAGGCAGGCGATGTCGCCGTCCAGTCCGATGTAATTGAGGCCGAACTTGCCGGCCTCCACCTCGCGCGGGTCCTCCTCGGCCACGTCGCGCATCGCCACGATGTCCTTGTGACGGTAGAGCGCGTTGTCGTCGAAATTGAACTTCGCGTCGAGCGCCAGCACCTGGTTATCCGGCGTCAGAACCAGCGGGTTGACTTCCACCATGGAGCAGTCGCACTCCATGAACAGCTTGAAGAGCGACAGGAACAAATCCGACGTTTGCTTGAGCAGCGCGCCGCCCAACCCGAGGCGCTCGGCGATCTTGCGCGCCTGGTAGGGTTGCAACCCCATCGCGGGGTCAACGTGTTCGCGCATGATCTTCTCGGGCGCGTGCTCGGCCACGGCTTCGATCTCCACGCCGCCCTCGGTGCTGGCGATGATCGTCGGCCCACCGGTCGCTCGGTCCATCAGGATGGCGAAATAAAACTCCTTCGCGATATCGACCCCGCGCGCCACGAGCACTTGGTTGACCAGCCGGCCCTCCGGCCCCGTCTGGTGGGTGACGAGCACCTGCCCCAACATCTTGCCCGCGATCTCGCGGACTTCGTCGGCGGTTTTCACCAGGTGGACGCCGCCCTTGAAGCCGTTTTGGAAGGTGCCCTTGCCGCGTCCGCCCGCGTGGATCTGCGCCTTGACGACGAGGTCGGTCGTGGCGAGGCCCCGGGCGATCTCGCCGGCTTCCTCCGCCGTGGTGGCCACCTTGCCGGCGGGGGTGGCGACACCGAATTTCTGAAAGAGTTCCTTGGCTTGGTATTCGTGAATGTTCATCGCGAGGGGTTTCGGCGCCGCCGCCTCCGCGACAAACAAAAAGGGGTGGAAAGCCGCGCGGGCGGCCGTCGGGAAGGTGCGGGTGCGAGCGAAACTAGAGCGGCGGCGGAAGAAGCGTCAAGGTTCTTCTTCCATGAATCGAGACAAATCGGGCGGAAGGGGAGTGGAGAACGCGGAACTCGGAAGGCGGAAGGCGGAAAGGGAAAGACTGGGGATGGTCAGGCGGTGGGCGTGGAGGGCGTGGCGGTCCAAGCGGAGGACGCGGGCGAGGTCGGGGGTCCAGCCGGTTTCGATGAAGCGGAGGTAGCAGCCCTCGTCCGGTCCGTAGATTTTATCGCCCGCGAGCGGGTGGCCGAGGTGGGCCAGATGCACCCGGATTTGGTGCATGCGTCCGGTGCGCGGGACGGCGCCGAGGAGGGAGAAGCGTTCCCCTTCGCGGGTGAAACGCCTGACCACCTCGAAATCGGTGCGGGCCGGGGCGCCGTCGGGGTGGATCATCTGCTTGAGCCAGATGCGCGACGGCTGGCGTTCGCCCTGCCGGAGGAGGGGCGCGTCCACGGTTTGCCGTTCCCAACCCGGCCAGCCCCAGGCGAGGGCAAGGTATTCCTTGTGGAAGCCGCCGCGCATCATTTCGATGGAGAACCGGCGGGCGGCGGCGGCGGTTTTGGCGATGAGCATGAGGCCGCTGGTTTCGCGGTCGAGCCGGTGGATGAGGGAAACCTGCCCGCCGCAGGCCACCTCGAACGCGAGCAGGTCGCGCAGCAAATCCAGCAGGGTAACGGGTCCGCCGGGCTTGGTGGGATGGACTAGCAGGTGGGCTGGTTTGTCGATGACGAGCCAATCGGCACCCTCCGCGACGATCCCCACCGCGCCGCCGCGCGCGGAGGGTGGCGCAGGTCGCGCAACTGGGATTTGGTCAGTCATGTGGGTACGGGAGACATAGTTTTTGACAGGATGAACAGGAGGGAGAGGATGGGGAACCAGAAAACCTTTCTCATAGTTCCCATCCTGTCTTTCCAGTTCATCCTGTCAAAAATCAGGCTCGGCCGGAGGACCCGGTTCGCGGCGTCGCGATTTCCGTGTTAGTAAACCGCTCCCGCAACGACCATCCACTCATGAAACCTGTTTTCCACCTCCTCGCCGCCGTGTCCCTGGTCGGCCTGACCCGCCTCTGCCCGGCGCAGGAAGCTCCCGCTCCCGCCGCGTCACTTTCGCCCGCTGAAAAGAAGGGCCTCTCCGCCGACGTGTCGGAAGTCAAAACCGCCGACCAACTGTGGCAGTACATCCAGGAATGGTCCAACAAGGAACCCGTCATCGACAAAAGCCTGGACGACGCCGCGCGCGAACAGAAGATCACCGAATTTGTCGAGAGTGAACGCGCCCGCCTCACCCCCGCTTGCGAGCAGTTTCTCAAACTCTACCCGAAGGATCCCCGCCGCTGGGACGTCCGCCTCGTGCAGCTTTCCCTCCAGCAGGAAGGCGAGGGCACCGACCCCGCCGCGATGGAGAAGACCCTCCAGGAAATCGCCGCCGCCACCGACGCCAGCGCGGCGAGTCGGCAAAAAGCGCGGCAGGCTCTCCTGGGCATCCATTTTCAGGGCCTGGGCGACAACGGCTTGACCCCCGCGTTGGACTCGGAAATCAGCGCCTACGAAAAGGATTATCCCGATGACGCCGACGGCGGGCAGTTCGTGGAACTGCGCATGCACTTCCTCGGCGAGAACCCGGCGCCCGAGCAGATCATGGAACTGCTCACCAAACTTGCCAAAAGCCCCAACACCGCCACCGCCCGGACCGCCCAGGCGCAGATTGCCCTGCGCACCCAGCCGCTCGAACTGAAGTTCACCGCCCTCGACGGTCGCGAGGTCGATCTGGCCAAGATGCGCGGCAAAGTCGTGCTGGTGGATTTCTGGGCGACGTGGTGCGGCCCCTGCGTGCAGGCGGTGCCCGACGTGGTCGCCGCGTTCAAGAAGTACCACGACAAAGGTTTCGAGATCGTCGGCATTTCGCTCGACAAGGAAAAAGAGCCGCTGGAAAAGTTCACCAAGGCCAAGGACATGACCTGGCCGCAGTATTTCGACGGCAAATTCTGGCAGAACGACATTGCCCGGCGTTACGGTATCGACTCCATTCCGGCCATGTGGCTGGTGGGAACCGACGGCAAAATCGCGAGTTTCCAGGCGCGCGAGGATCTCGACGCCGCCATCGCCAAGCTGCTCGACCCGAAAGCGGCGGCGACATCCGTCGCGACCCCGCAGCCGTAACTCCCGCCGAGTGACTGATAAACCCCTTAACGGGTCTATCCCAGAGGCAAATCCCCTCTGGGACTTTTCCTAAAGCCCCGTAAAGGCCCGTATTTACTGGCGTTTGGTTACAGTGATTGGTTACAATCCGGCCCATGAGGCGCAAAAAATCGGGTGTGGGTTTGCCGGGGATTTACCGTCGCGGGCTAAAGTACTGGTACACGGACCGCGTTGCCGGAAAGAAACGCTTCCACGCGCTCGACACGGAGGACTACGGCGAGGCCGTCGTCCGGGCACTGGCCATCCGCTGCGCGCCGACGCTCGAACCCGCAGCCGTCTTCAAGCGGGAGATCGACGCCTTCATTGCCTACAAGGTGGCGAAGAACCAGTATTCCGAGCGCAGCGCCTACGCCAAGGCGGGAACGTTGCGCGAGCTGGCGGACGTGGTGGGCAAGCCGAACCCCGCCGCTGTGACCACCGGCGACGTGGCGCGGTATTACGCCGCCGTGCAGGCGCGCGTCAGCGAATCGACCGCGCGTGGTTACATGACGACGGTCCGCAGCTTCTACAACTGGATCGTGCGGACCAAGAAGATGCGGGAAAACCCCGTCAAGGGCGTTGAACTCGCCAAGCTTGACGAGAAGGGCCGCCAGCGGTTTTGCACCCCGGAACAGCGCGACCGGGCGATTACCGAGGCGCCCACCGAGGATTTGCGCTTCGTGCTCTTTTGCGGGTTCCACGCCGGAATGAGGAAAAACGAGATCGTGGAGGCGCGGCCCGAATGGTTCGACCTGGAACGCGGTTCGCTCACCATCCGGGAAACCCCGACGTTCCGCCCCAAGGACCGGCAGGAACGCACCGTGCCGCTGACGACAGGCTTCCGGGCGTTCCTCGCCTCCTACGGGCTGCGCGCCCCCTACATGATCCGCCCCGAGAAGGAACGCGAGGGCGCAATCTACCGTGTCGATTTTACCCGCGCCTTCGAGAACCACGCGCGGCGGATGGGAATGCCGTGGCTGACGTTGCACGTCATGCGCCACACGTTCGCCTCGCTCCTGGCGTCGGCGGGCGTGAGCATCTACAAGATTGCGAAGTGGATGGGGGATGACGTGGGGACCGTGCAGAAGCACTACGCAAAACTCTTGCCGCAGGATGACGACATCGAAAAGGCGTTCACCACCAAGGGTCGCGTTTGAAACCGTACCCCTGACTCGTCGTCAATGACGAGACGCCGGAGGGGTTTTCCGCATCCGTGCGGAATTGAATTCCGGTCGAGTACCGAACACTGACCAATTGGTCACATAGTGCAATACCCAGAGGGTATCTACACTCACAAATTAGATACCCCCACGGGACCTAATTGCGGTACCGGACGAGGACCGCAATCACCAACCCCACGCGCGGGAGAGGTCCCGTTTTCAAAACGGACCCTTCCAAACTCCTGACACCCACGCGTGCGGAGGGGGATGTTGAAAGTCAACACACCCGGCGCGGACAATGGGTATTCCTCATTCGAGAGGAATACCGGAACAATTGTTCCGGGTGGGAAGTATGCCCGTGGGCATACCCGCGCGCGGGCCGAGCGGAAGGCTGGGAGATTCTGAAGGAAGCTCCGAAGAATACGGCCGGAGCGGGTAAAATACCCCAGGGATGGATGGAGCCAGCGGTACCAAACAGGAACCACAGGCTGATAGCGAAACGCCAACTCTCGCGGACCTAGGCGTCACCAAGAAAGAAAGCAGCCGCTATCAAAAGTTGGCCGACATGCCCCCGGAACAATTCTGCGGGCGGATGAAGATTCCCGCTTGACCGCTATCTCACAACGCTGGATACTATGCACATCGAAAGAAGGGCGGCAAGTGTTATCAGCACCTGCCGCCCGGATGAACTAAAACCCAAACCGTCTAAATGAGAGGACTCAATTCAATTGAAAAATACCATTAATAGTGGAATTGTCAATGCAAATACAATTCGCGAGGGAAAAACAGAGCTTGAGTCAAACCGAAGCCGCCAAGGCGTGGGGAATCCCTGTGGAGACCCTTCAGTCGTGGGAACAGGGGATATCGGACCCGCGCGGCCTTGCCCTGTCGGCGCTTCGTCAGATCATCGACCGCGCCTTGAACACCCCGCCGGTTCAGTAGTCCGCCCGCTCCCGCCGAGACCGCGTGTTTCCGTTGGCTGGAACGTCCAGCTTGGCAGCGCCGCCGACGCGGGGCTGCGCGGCTTCTGCATTGCCCGGCGCGTTCGCCCCGAATGCGTCTTGCGCGCCCTGTGCGAATCGTGGCTCGATGGGGACGCGCTCACGGATCGTCTGAACGCGGAATGGGCGGAGACGGAAGCCCGGCGGCTGGACCGCAACGAGCGGCGCGCGGCAAGCGGACGAAAGGAGCGGGTATGAACATCGCCCCACTCGAACGGGACCGCCCGGTGCGCGTCACCCTCAGCCTGTCGCCGGGAGCCTACGGGTTGCTGGTGGCGATGGCGGCGCACGATGAAGCGCCGGACGTGGAAACCGCCATCATGGACGCTTTGGCGAGCGTGGTGACCGGGTTCATGGAGGCGACCACCTCGTCAAGCGTGGTGCCCGAATTGTTCGCCCCGCCACCGCCCACCGTAGTTCTAAACTAGGGTGTTCACAACTGCGAACGCCTGCCGGTTCCAATACCGGCGGGCGGATTGTTACTTAACGTGTCCAATGAAAAAGAGCTTCACGGCTAGTCGGGTCCAGAGGCCGTTCTTGAAGGAATCCGATGCAGGCGCCTTCACGGATTCTGCGAATGCAGGCTTCCCGGCTTCTATCGTCGTAGTGCGTGGATCCAAAGTTAGCCAGCTTGTTCATCCTGACATAGACAACCGCAGGCGTTACGCGAAGGCGAGTCGCGCAAGCCTGGCCCAGGCTGTCTTTTATCGGCGGCGCTTGAACATGTTCAAAAGCGCGACTCACACGCGCCGGCTAAGATAGCAACCCGCATGTTCTTGAACATCATTCCCCAAATCGGGGGATTGCCGTCTTGCCTGTATCTCTTCGGACCAATCCTCTTCGTGTGGGGACTTGCCTTCGAGTCCCTCTACCATCGGCGCGCGATGAAATCATTCGCCAGCAACCAACCAACGTGAAACACCCGTCGCCAACCAAAATCTTTTCCGCGAGGGCTCGGCCAAGAAGCCGGTGAGCGCGGTGCGGGGCCGCGTTCAACCGCCTGGAGCGTGGATTCCGCGCAGTTCACCAGCGTCGGCGAAAGTCTCTTTTAGGTTATAGGATTCAATGACTCGGCCCGCAGCAGGACAAGAACGTGTCGGTTTCAAAGAAGGTCGAAACATTCCGCATAACAGACACGATGCGAGAACCAATACAAGAAATAAGTGGTTGTCCTGAATCGAGTTATTCGTAACTTTGAGTCTCTTTCTATGCCTAAACAGTCACTGTTAAGACTCAACTCGGAATGCGCGAGCCCGAGGTGTAATCGAACAGCTTGGCAGCCGATGCCATCTTTACCGCGAGATGCGCGCTAGCCGGGTGGCTCAAGCCTGTCGTGCATCGCCACAAACTCATGCTCTTTGACAGCGGCGACGTGGCCCAATGCTGGGCAAGGATCATCGCCGGAGAACTACCCAACCCGAAAAAGGAGGGAATCACAGCTTGAACAGCACCAAAAGAAAAAACCCCGGCCAGCGGGCAAACGCTGGCACGGGGCTGAAGACTCCGATTTCCAACTGGACTCTATCAGCCGCCCATTACTTCGCAAGCCGCAAGTTCCTCGACAGGGATTTGTCCACAAATTGTGGACAACCGGCAGCCGTCCGCCCGTGCGTGGTTAGGAAGGCGGGAAGGTGAACGCCGACGCGCAACCGCGCACCATCAAGGACGGCCCGTTTTGCTGGGCCACCAAGGACGCGCTTCGGACCATCCACGACGGGTTTGCGGAGACGAGCAACCTGCCTAGCGCGAACAGCGTCTATCTGGCGCTCTGCATGGTTGCCAGCGACCAACAGAGCGAGTCCTTCCAGATGAACAAGGCATTGATTGCCTTCAAGGCTGGCGTCTGCGTTCGCACGGCGTCAACGATCCTCACCCGGTTCGAGCAAATGCACCTGCTCTCGATTGAGCGGCGGGGCATCGCCGGAACAAAAATGAAGGCGGCAAGCCGCTACACCCTCCTCTCGGTCGGTACCAACTCCACACCGATAGGCAATGGTTGCCCATCGATAGGCAATAGTGTGTTGCACGTGTCCGTTGCCGAGAAGGTAGAAGAATCTGAGAAGAATCTTGTTGAAGAAGAAAAGAAAGAAAGCCGCCCTTCGGGCTTTGGTGGTTTTTCAAACGGAAAGAGCAGAGGCAACCAGCAACCCAAACGCAAACCTTTACCGGATAATTGCAAATTATGAGCTACGGCACACCAATCACCTACGAGCCAATTCAGTCAACCTGCCCCCAATGTTCGGTGGTGACTACCAGCACCCCGGATTCACCCTCCGAGAAAAGGCGGATGCAGGAATATCCGAACCGTCGCTGCGGAGCCTGTTTGCAGAAAGAGGATGAGGAGGCAAAACAATCATACGAACTCCATCAAAAACAGATGGATGCTCGGCACCGCGAGAATGTATGGGAGAAGACAGCGCCAGCTCTCTACCGCGACAGCGACCCCGCCCGAATCCCCTCCGCCCTATTGGCTGCGGTGGACTCCTACCAATACGGCCCGATGGGGCTAGGCTTCATCGGGGAAACCGGCAAGGGTAAAACCCGCGCCATGATGATGCTCCTAAAGCGGCTAATCATCGATGAGGGCAAACGCCCCAAATACGTCACCATGACGGATTTCAGCATGAAGGTTGCGAGCCTTGGCTGCGAGGTCGCCCCATTCATTGAGGGGATGTGCCAAAACGCGGTGCTGCTCTTGGATGACTTAGGCAAGGGCAGGCTCACGGACGCGGTGCAGGGCCATTTGTTTCACGTCATTGAAACCCGCACCGCCAACCAATTGCCCATCCTCTTCACGAGCAACGCCGGAGGCGACCAACTCGCCGCGATGCTCAGCGAGGACCGCGCGTTTCCAATCATTCGCCGACTCAAGGAATTTTGCACCATCGTCAAGGTATGAAGCTCACCATCGACACCCGCGAACCGTGGCCGCATCCATGGACGCCGCACTTCCCAGACGGCACCACCGTCGAACGCGCCACGATGGAAACCGGCGACCTGTGCGTGTCGGCGCTGCCGGACGGCGTGTGCGTCGAACGCAAGACCACAGCCGACTTCCTCGCGGCCATCGGGCGGGAGCGGGCCAGGTTCGATCTGGAAGTCAAACGCTCGCGGTACTGCGGATCATTCGCCATCATCGTTGAGGGCACGCTCGCCGACGTTCTCACCGCCAACCACGCGCGGGGGATGATCACCACCGCTTCGATCCTTGGATCAATCGCCGCATGGACAAGGCGCGGCGCTCCCGTCCTGTTCGCCGGGACGCAGGCTGCGGCGGCTGAACTCGCCTACCGGATGCTAGCCGGGCAGGTGAAGGACATCCGCGAGGGTGCCAAGGCCATCGCCAGGGCGGAACGGGTGGCGGTGGGCTAGAGCGAGGCGAAAGTAATCTTTTAGCCGATTCGTCCAGGTGGGAGGTAGGCAATGACGCGGCTTGTCTGAATGGGAACCGCCGTTTCCATCCATCCCCGCCACACCCGGCAACGGGCAATATCCGCCACCGGGCGCGTTGCCTGAAGCGGAAAGAATACAATCGTTGCCCCGCGCACGAAAAGGCCGGGGTCGTTGTTACCTGCGTCCTGAAACTCAAAATTTAGAGGGTTCCCATTCTTGAAAATAGTTAGTTGCATTGATAGTAAGCACGTATTAACCTTCAACATCGTTATGCATCCACCCCAGCTTCTCACCGCCAGCCAGCTTGCCCGCCGGGTGGACTGCGCGTGGCTCACCCTCGCCAGGATTCTGGTGCGCGGTGAAATCGTTCCCGACTTCCAGAGCGGCACCACGCGGCTTTTCCGCCCCGAGAAGGTGGACTTGCTCCGCGCCCGGCTTCACCCTGACGGCAAAACCGACACCATCCAGAGCTAAACGTTTATGACCCTCGAAAGTGAAATCGACTCCCTTACCGCCGCGATGAAGCTGTCGCCCGTGGAAGCCCTGATGATTTACAAGGACGCGGGCGCGGAGATTCACCGTGGCGTTGAAGGGATGCCCGGCGGCATCATGCTCAAGAACTTCACCATCGAAGACCGGCTTGTGTCGCTGCGGGCCGCGAACTCGAAACGGCAGCACACTTCCACCATGGTGGAAGTGCCCAAAGCGCCGACGCCCGCCCCCGACGCGACAAAGGCGGCGCAACCCGCCCCGGCCAAAGCCACGAAGCCCGCGCCAACGATCACCGTGGGGGAAATGGCGGGCCTTACCGCCGCGATGGCGAGCGACCCGCAGATCGGCGCGGCGCTCGCAGAGCTTGGCATGTCCAAGACCGATCTACTGCAAGCCTGCGCGGGATTCGGCATCAAGGGACCGGCGGGTTATCTCGCGATGCTGGAAGCCACCCGGGCGCACCGCGCGAGGGAATCCGCCCGCCAACCTTTAGCTACCGGTACCAAACAGGAACCGGTAGCCCGCCAACCTTTAGAGGGTACCGCGTCGGCACCATCTAAATGCCAGACGACACCCACCACGCCGGCTGAATTCGTGGCCGGGCTAAACAACTTCACCGACCCCGCCGCGCGTGGCCGGTTCTACCAAACGCACGCCCCCAAATTCCACCTCTAAAAACATGGACACCGACACACAAGCAGTCATCGACCAAAACGCTGAACAATACCTTCGCCGGGGCAAAGCCGCCGCGCGCAACCAACCCGGTGAAATCGTCCACGACGCAAGCACGGGCCAGGACCTGATGCGAACCGCCGGGAGTCCGACGATGTTCAACCCGCTGCCCGCCGACCCGCACGAGCGCGCCGAGGCCGTCCGCCAGGCGGAGAACTACCGGGACGGGGTTCCCTACATCCGGGCGGAAAAGCCGGGCACCGCGCCGGGGCAACCCGCCGCGATTGCCGCCATTCTCGCCAGCGCCAAAGTGAAGCCCATCGACGCGAAGGACCTGGAAACCCTGCGCACGGTGCAGGCCCGGGTGGACGCCTTCGACGCGAAGATTGCCGAATTCAACCACGTCACGGCGGAGAAAGTCCACTTTGAAACCGCCGCCGCCTTCCACGCCAACCCCGACGACCCGGAGGCATGGGACGCCATGTTCGCCTTGCCTGTCACCCCGGAGCTTTTGAAAACCCAGTGGGCGTGGGTGAACGAGCAACTGCGGGAGGCGCGGAAACGCTACTGCCGTGAAACCCTCTGCCCGGCGGTGGTTCCCATCCTTGAAAAAGTACGCGAGGCGGTGGACACCACCCGGGCGAAGGTGATTGATTCCGAGACGGCCACGGCCAACAGCCTGGGGGTTGCCTTCGAGCCGTCGGCTTCCATCCGCGCCGTCAGCGCCGCCCTCGACCAACTCGACCGGACGATCTCCGTTTACGAACGGGGGACCGCCCCGACGACCCCCCGCTACGCGCTCAAGGGCATCGTTGAGATTTAACCAAAAACACTTTCCCGGGTTGGCCCCCGGGTGCGCACACGCTTGGGAAAGAGCGTGCGGTGCCGGGCACCTCAGCCGGGCGCGAAAGACTGGGGTAACTTTTCTATTCTATGCCTGGACTTCTGACCACATTGTCGCTCGATAAAAAGGACTTCACATCCGGCGCGGAGGCGGCGCGACTGGACACGGAGCGTCTCAAGAAAAGCGTCGCGGAGTTATCCGGGGCGCTTGCCATCATGGGCCGCGAGGCGCGCCAGAGCGGCGGGGGTACGGACGCGATGAAGGAGAAAATCCGCGAGGCCCGCCAGGAACTCAAGGGGCTGCAAAGCGACCTTCGCACCGCCGGGGCGGAATACGTGGCGCTACGTGGCGCTGCGGGCCAGGGCGACGGGCTGCAACTCGCCGGGGCAAAGCGGGTGCGCAAGGGGTTGGGCGGCATCGAGGGGGCCGTGCTGGGCGGCGGGGACGCCTTCCAGGTGGGACAATCCGCCGTGCAGGGCGCTGCCATGAGCCTTCAACTCAGCCTGGGGCCGCTCTTGGCCGTCGCGGCGGGTTTGCAACTGGCGAGCAAGGTCCATGAGGCCGTGGAGGAGGCCCACAAGCTCAAGCTGGAACTCAACGACGCGCTCACCCCCTTGAGCGACGGCAACGCGGCCTTTGTCAGCGTGGACGCGCTCAAGACCAAACTGGAGGAATTGGCGAAGGTGGTGGCGGAAGTGCGCAACGTGAAACCGACCATCGCCGGTTCCCTGGGCAGCTTTGGAAACGACGTGGCGGAGAACACCGTCAAGCTTTTCGAGACGGGCCACTACGGAACGCAGGATTCGGCCAAGGAACAATTCAACTCCGGCACGGAGGCCGACAACGAGCGGCTGCGGCTGGCCGGCGAACTCACCGAAAAGCAGAAGACCCTCAACGCGCTCAAGGCCGAGGAATTCCAGTTCGGAAAAGACCAGGTGGACCAAAACGGCAAGTCCGTTGACCAGCGCGAGCGGGAGCTTGAGCTAACCGAGAAAATCGGGGCGGTCCTGCGGATTCCATCTTCAGCGGCAACGAGGCCGCGCGCCGGGCGGCGGTGCAAAACCTCAATGACCAGTACGACCTGCAAAAGAAGATCGCGGCCATCGAGGAGGGCAAGGCCGAGCTTCACCGGCAGAAGGCCGTTGGGGACGTGCTCGACCCCCATCCCGGGATCATCGGCCCGGACGGGAAGGAAAACTTCCTGAGCGTGCCGAAGGACATGGCGTCCACCCCGGCGATCAAGAAGAACCTGCGGACCCGGGACGCGGCCATGGCGGAGGAGGAGGTTATCAAAAAGAACGGCGGTGACACCCGGGAGGCGCACGCCGCCGTGCTCAAGGCCGAGGGGGACCTGCGCGCGTCGATGGTGGATGAAGTGATCAAGACGCCGGAGGAACGGCGCAAGGAGGCGGCCACGCATGATAAGCGGGACGCGGCGGAAAAGGCTCAGGAGGCTCGCTCCCGGCGCTCGCAGGAACTGGATGACGCCAACCACCCCGAGCGGGACTTTGACGCGAGGTTCCACCCGGCCAACGCCGACGTGCAGGCACCGCAGCCGGACCGGTCCGCCGATGTCAGGGCCCCGACCACCGTGCTCCCCGGCGGTTCGGATGTCGGCACCCTCGCCAAGGAGGTGGCCAAGAACACGGCTGAGTTGGCGAAGCTCGTCGGGAATTTCAGATTCACCGGAATCTGAGACGCCCTCTTTTGAAATGAGGGTGGGAGCGGTTGACCCTCCCGGCAACCGGGGGCATCCTACACGACCGGACACGGGCAAGTGGTTACAGTAGTATGGTTACACCACTTCATATCCCGTTGGTTACAAGCACTATGAAACAGGATTCAGTAACTCCCGCCGAGTGAACGCGCCCCTCCCGACCCGACCCATCATCCGCCTGCGGGAAGTCAGCCGTTCGTATGGAGCCGCCGTCACGGCAGACGCCGACGACGCCGGAAGCGTCGGCGGCGCCGGCCCGGCCATCCGCGCGTTGGACCGGCTGACCCTCGACATCGCCGAACACGAGTTCGCGGCGATCACCGGCCCGAGCGGTTGCGGCAAAAGCACGCTCCTGCACCTGCTGGGCGGGCTGGACACCCCGAGCGAAGGCGAGCTTTTCGTCGGCGACCTGGCGCTGCATTCGGCGGACGAGAAGGCATTGACGCAATACCGGAGGCGCGACCTGGGGATTGTGTTCCAGTTTTTCAACCTCCTGCCGACGATGAGCGCGCTGGAGAACGTCTGCCTGCCGCTGCTGCTGGGTGGCGAGTCGATGGCCCGGGCGCGTCCGCGCGCGATGGAGTTGCTCGACCTGGTGGGGATGGCGCCGCGCGCCGGGCATTTCGTCCACCAGCTCAGCGGCGGCGAGTTGCAGCGCACGGCTATTGCCCGCGCGTTGATCCATCATCCCAAACTGCTGCTGGCCGACGAGCCAACCGGCAATTTGGACAGCGCCGGGGCGGACCGGGTGATCGGCGTTCTGCAAAAGATCGCCAGCCAGGCGCTGACGACGATGCTGATTGTCACGCACAGCGAGGAGGCCGCCGGCGTGGCCAACCGCCGCATCCGCCTGCGCGACGGGCGGCTGGAACAACCCGCCTGAGTTTTTGACAGGATGAACAGGATGGGGAGAAGGTGGGAAAAGAAGATGCCACCCCGCTCCTCCCATCCTGCTAATCACGTCAAAAAAATGATTGGTATATGACCTGCTATTTTCGTCCGCCATGCGTTCCCCCCTGCCCGCCCCGACTTCGCAACGCCTGCCCATCAGCGCGGTCGTTCTGACCATCGCGGTCCTGTACTTCGCGCGGGAAGTATTGATCCCGCTCGCGCTGGCGTTGCTGTTCTCCTTCCTGCTCGCGCCCCTCGTCCGCCGTCTGGAACGCTTCAAGTTTCCCCGCGTGCCGGCCGTTCTGCTGGTGACCGTGCTGTTCTTTTCAATCTTCGGCCTGATCGGCTGGGTCACGGGACTCCAGGTCATCGAACTGGCCTCGAAAATCCCGAACTACCAGGACAACGTCGAACGCAAGATCAGCGCCTTGCAACACCGGGGCGGCTCGCTGCAAACCGCCGCCAAAACCATCGAGGAAATCGAGAAGAAAGCCGCCGCGCCCGACCCGGCCGCCACCGTCCCGCCACCCACGCCGCCGCCCCGCGACCAGGACGTGAGCAGTCTCCGGCAGGATTCCCGCAACACCGAGGAGAAACCGCCCGTGCCCGTGCGCCTGGTCGTGCCGCCGGCCAGTCCGCCCCAATTTGTGCGCAATCTCGTCGGGCCGTTGCTCGGACCGCTGGGCACCGCCGGCGTCGTGATTATCTTCACGCTGTTCATCCTTTTGCAACACGAGGATTTGCGCGACCGCCTGCTGCACCTCGCCGGGCCCGAGCGCCTGCCCATGACCACCCAGGCCGTGGACGAGGCGGCCAGCCGCGTCAGCAAATACCTGACCGCGCAGGTGTGCGTCAACGCGGGGTTCGGCGTGGCCGTGGCCACCGGGTTGTTTTGCATCCACGTGCCCAACGCCCTGCTCTGGGGACTGCTGGCGGCGGTGTTCCGTTTCGTGCCTTACATCGGCCCGTGGATCGGCGCGGCGGGACCCCTCGCGCTTTCGCTGGCGGCGTTCGATAGCTGGCGTCCGGTGGCGCTGGTTTTCGGGTTGTTCGTGGTGCTGGAACTGATCACCGGCAACGCCGTGGAACCCTTTCTGTACGGTTCCAGCACGGGGCTTTCACCCGTGGCGATCATCGTCGCGGCGACGTTCTGGACGTGGCTCTGGGGCGGCGTGGGTCTGCTGCTCTCCACCCCGCTGACGGTGTGCATCGTGGTGCTCGGGCGCTACGTGCCGCAGTTGGAATTTCTCCACACGCTGCTAGGGGACGAGCCGGTGATGCCGCTGGACGCCCGTCTGTACCAGCGGCTGCTCGCCTTGGACCAGGAGGAAGTCTCCGAACTGGTCGATGAATATTTGGAGGACCACACCCCGATCCAGTTCTACGACGAGGTGCTCCTGCCGGCGCTCAACCAGGCGCAGATCGACGCCCGGCATGGGCAACCTCGGCGAGGATCGCCAGCAATTTGTCCGTCAGACCGTGCATGATCTGGTGGAGGACTTGCGCGAGCGTCCCGCCACGGCGTTTCCCGCGCTGACCAAAGTCGAGGCGGAAGCCGGTAAGGGGGATCAACCGGACGGCGCGCCCGCCCGGGAGCTGGACCCCGCGCCGGTGCCGTCGATCCTGCCGACCACCGTGTTGATTCTGCCCGTGAAGTCCGACGTGGACGAGATCGCCGGCGCCATGCTCGCGCACGTCCTAACGCTGGCCGGCGTGGGCGCGGAAACGGTCTCCTCCAAGACCCTGGTCAACGAAATCCTGGCCGACATCGAGGCGCGCGGGATCGGGACGGTGTGCATCTCGACGGTGCGACCGTTCCCGGTGATGCACGTCCGCTACCTGGCGAAACGGGTGCGCGTGCGGTTCCCGAAAATCAAGGTGTTGATCGGATTGTGGGACTCCAAGAAAACGGCGGTCGCGGCGAAGCGCGGGCCCGAGCATTCGCCGGCGGACTGGGTGGTCTCGACGGTGGCGGAGGCCGCCCACGAGGTGCGGCAGGCGCACGCGTGCCTGCCGGCGTTGACGGCGACGGCGGTGGAGGCGGAGGGGGGCGGAGGGGGCGGAGAAGGAAGGGCAAGGAGATAGGAGATAGAAGATAGGGCTGAAGGCAGAAGGGCAGAGGACGGGGGGGCGGAACTTTTTGGGCCGGAGATATTGTTCGCGCGGGCGGGTGGGATTGAAGTAAGGTCGATTCTTTACCTGATGATGGACGCGCCCAATCCTTTCCAGCCGTTGATGGACGATATCTTCCGCGAAAAAATTCGTCGGGCGCGGGCGATGACTCCCGGAAGCCAGGTTTTCGGCGGGCTTAGACCTCTTTGAGGAAGTGGTCGTCCGAATGCGCGGGGGGGTCGTCTCGCAGTTCCCGCACTTCTCCACGGAAGAAGTGGAAGTCGAATTGAAGCGACGGTTCACCCGTCTTCGCCAGATCAACGACCACGGGGTTTACCAGCCTCTTCCAAAAACCCCGTGACTGTTCCCAAGATTGTCAACCTTGCCCTCGACGCTTTGTCGGCGGCCGGCGTTGATTATATGTTGACCGGCGGGTTGGTAGCCAACGTGTACGGCGTCCCGCGCACGACCGTTGACGCCGATGTGGTCATTAGAATGGAAGAGGCTGCTTTCAACCGGTTCGTCCGCCTCTTGCCCGCGTCGCTCCGCCTCGATTCTCAGA
The DNA here is from genome assembly GCA_963795895.1 of uncultured bacterium. Taxonomy (GTDB): domain Bacteria; phylum Verrucomicrobiota; class Verrucomicrobiia; order Chthoniobacterales; family SZAS-18; genus CAWCJJ01. Next base: position 144,230 of record CAWCJJ010000012.1, on the reverse strand, counting down.
CCACCTTTGAAATGCTCACCGGATCGCACCGGCAGATCATCTACGTTGAAGGCAGCCCCTTCCAAATCGAGCTCTTTACCCTGGGCGCGGACGCGCACCACCAGGAGCGGTTCCGCCGGAGGCAAACCCGCTGGTTGCCGGACCTGGCGCGCGAGGCCCCCATCGCCACCGGCGAGGACATGGTGATCCAAAAGCTGCGCTGGAACCGGGACAAGGACCGCGACGATGTCCGCAACATCCTCGGCGTCCAGGGGGACGCATTGGATTTCAAGTACATCGAGCGTTGGTGCGACGAACACGGCACCCGCGAGCGCTTGGAGGCGTTGCGCGAATCTCTCCCCAAGGAAGCGCTCTGACGCGGCGAGGCTGCCACCCGTTGAATCCTGGAACGACCATCCAGCCGGTGGCGGATGGTTGCCGGTTCCTCGTCCGCCCCCCTCAGGCGCGCGGCGCGGCGGGCGCGGCCCGGGCCAAGCAGACCCGCGCCGGTGGCCAGCGGCAGCGCGCGCCACCTGACCGGGCGGGAAGGCGAAAGGCGAATAAGTCGGGGTTTCGTTTCACGTTTTACATCTGTAAGAAACGGGCGGTGAAACGAGAAACGAAACTATCCGCGAGCGGCGCAACGTTCCTTTCGAGGTAAACGAAAGGCCGTGGACGGGTCGGATAATGTATCGCGCAAATAGTTGACCAAGAGATGGATGCGCTTCGTTTACTCGTTTGCATCCCAGGGAAGTAAACGAGTAAACGAAGCGGGTCAGCCCGGGAGCGAGGGCGTCCCGACCGCTTCTGTTTTGGTTGAATCCACCCAGGGGCTACCGCCCTTTGCGGGCGAGACGCCCGCGTTCCCGGGGCTGACCAGAAGCGGTCAGGATGCCCCCGCTCCCGGGGCGGATGCCCCGGAGCCAGACCAACGGCGATTTCGATGATCCTGTAGAGCGCTGCCACGCGCCTTCCGGCTTCCGCCGGCATCCTGCTCGGAGGGACCGTGCAAGGATGCGGATGTCTGCCCTGCCTGTCCTCTTACCGGCATGAATCTCCCCCCGGTGAACGGTAGGCGCGGCCTCATTTGTTCTCCCGACGCTCCCCTTCGGTGTCCCCATGTCCAACCCTGTGAACTCCAGACGCACCCCCACCCGGTGGTAGTATCTACCCAGTAGGGAGGTTTTCCGCCGGGTTGGCGAGAACAAAATGACAGAAGGCTAGAGAAAAGTTTCGTTTCACGTTTCACATCTGTAAGAAATCACCGGTGAAACGAGAAACGAAACGCTCGCGAAGGTGGTCCGCAGGCTTCGTTTACTCGTTTACTCGTTTACTCGTTTACTCGTTTACTTCCCTGGGATGTAAACGAGTAAACGAAACACACAACACTGCCGCGCAATGACTTGTGATACTTGCCAACCAACCCGCCCGTGGCCCTTCGTCTACCTTCCGGGGAGTTCGCCGCCGAGGTTCGTCCGCTTCGTTTCTCGTTTCACCACCTACTTCTTACAGATGTAAAACGTGAAACGAAACTTGCGTCCAATGGAATGGCCCGGAGCTCGCGAGGACCGCGGCCAGCCCCCGGAGCGGCGGGTCGGTCGCGCTTCCGGGACGTTCGCATCGACTTCAGGGCGCGGAGCTGGCGTGTTTATGTCAGCGTCAGACTCCAGGCAATCCTGGAAGACAAATACGCGGGCGAAATTATCCTTCAGCCCAAGCATTGATAAAGCGCCGTCGCGAGAGAGTGCGTCAAGTGGTGAACCAGGCAAACATCTTCGCGGGGAATCCGCGGTTGAGGACGGGTAACCCTCGCGAAAGCCCGACCGGGCTCCCAACTTAACCCTTGCGCCCGCGCCGCGCGGACGTGAGAAAAGACCATGCGCGTTCCTTCCCGCCAATTTCCTTCCTGGCGCGCCGTCGCCACCCTGTGCGCCGGCTTGTCCGCCTTCGCTTGCCTCAACCACGTCGGTGCCGCCCCCGTCACCCCTCCGAGCGCGGAGGAGACCCGCCTCGACGGCGAGATCCGCCTCCGCGCGGCCGCCCTCGAAGGCAAACTGATCGCTTGGCGGCGCGACTTCCACGAACACCCGGAACTCGGAGACCAGGAAATCCGCACCGCCAAAATTGTCGCCGACCACCTCCGCGCGCTCGGGTTGGAAGTCACCACCGGCGTGGCCCGCACCGGCGTCGTCGCGTTGCTGCGCGGCGGCAAACCCGGCGGCGGGGTCGTCGCCCTGCGCGCGGACATGGACGCGCTGCCCGTCAAGGAGGCGCTCGACCTTCCCTTCGCCTCCAAGGCCACCGGCACCTACGCGGGCGCGCCCAACGGCGGTCAGATCCCGCTGATGCACGCCTGCGGCCACGACGCCCACACCGCCATCCTCCTGGCCGTGGCGGAAATCTTGGCGGGCATGCGGGACGAGCTTCCCGGCACGATAAAATTTCTGTTCCAACCCGCCGAGGAGGGGCCGAGCGACTTTCTACCCAACGGCAGGAACACCTGGGGCGCGAAGATGATGATCCAGGAGGGCGTCCTCGCCAATCCAAAGCCGGACGCCATCTTCGGCCTGCACGTCATCTCCACGCTCCCGAGCGGCGTCATCGGCTACCGCGCCGGCACCGCCATGGCCAGCGCGGACGAGTTGCACATCAGGGTCGTCGGACGCGGCACGCACGCCGCGCGGCCTTGGGGCGGGGTGGACCCGATCACCGTGGCGGCGCAGATCACCCTGGGTTTGCAAAACATCATCAGCCGGCAGACGGACCTCGCGCGGGGTCCGGCGGTGGTGAGCATCGGCATGATCCACGGGGGCACGCGCAACAACATCATCCCCGACAGCGTGCAGATGGACGGCACCATCCGGGCGTTCGACCCGGGGGTGCGCGATGATTTGCACGCCCGGGTCCGCAACACCGCCGAACTGATCGCCAAAAGCGCGGGCGCAACCGCCGAGGTTTCCATCGTGGATTTGTACAACGTGACGGTGAACGACCAGGGCCTGGTCGAGCAAACGCTGCCCGCGCTGGCCCGGGCGTCCGACCCGGACAAGCCGCCCGTCGGGGTGCCGCTGGCGTCGTGGGCGGAGGATTTCTCGTTTTTCGGCCACGAGGTGCCGGGCTTCTTTTTCTACCTGGGCGTGACGCCCGCCGGACAGGACCCGGAAAAGGCGCCGGCGAACCATAGCCCGTCGTTTTACGTGGACGAGCCGGCGCTTCCCACGGGCGTGCGCGCGCTGGCGGGGGCGGCGGCGGGGTTTTTGCTGCAAAAACAATGACGAATGTGTGAATGACGAATGACCAATGACCGAAGGGGAGGGGAAGCGATGGAGAAGGAGGGGCGATTCGAAGAGGCGTTGCGGCGGTTTGACGCGGAGAACCGGCGGGACCCTAACGTTGAGTGGGTGGACGGGGTGGAGACGCCGCACGAGTGGATCGACGCGCGGCGGCTGCACGACTGGGTGCTGAAGCTGCGGCCCGACGCAGGCGAACCTTTGCGGCTGGCGTCGCGCTGCCAGCACATTTGTCGTTGGGAACTGCCGCGCGACTCCTACCCGGCCACGCGGGCGGGGTATCATCAATGGCGCGTCAAGCTGCGGAAGTTTCACGCGGAGGTTTCCGGGCGCGTCCTGCGCGAAGCGGGGTATGATGAGTCCATGGTCGCGGCGGTCCAGGCGCTTAACCTCAAGAAGAACTACCCCGCCGATCCGGACGCGCAAACGCTGGAGGACGCGTTGTGCCTGACGTTTTTGCAGTGGGAATTTCCCGCGTTTGCCCGCCGCACCGAGACGACGAAGATGATCGGCATCCTACGCCGGACGTGGCCGAAGATGTCGGCGGCGGCGCGCGGGGAGGCGTTGCGTCTGCCGTTGCCGGACGACGCGCGGGCGTTGGTTGAGCGGGCGCTCGCGCCGGACGAACCGGTGTCGGCCGGCGGCAGTGAAACAGGAGAGGAATCGTGAGCGGCGGGGAGGTGCCGTTCGCGCGGGGAGTGCGGGCGGGAATCGCCGCGCGGGGAATGGACCGGCGGGCGTTGGCGCGCGTTTTGGAGGAGACGATCCCGCCGGGTGGCAGTGATGATAGCGGTGACGCGGCGGAGGCGGCGTTTGACGCGCGCGCCCGGCTGGCGGAATGCGCCGCGGCGGACCGCGCGCCGGACGCGGAGGAGCGTCCACGTTTCGCGGAGTTTGGCTTAGTCTATCTCGGGCCGGAGCAGGACGGGTTCCGCGTGTGCTTTCACGCGCCCGACGGGAACTTGGAGCCGGGCTGTTTGCGTGCGTTGGCGGACCTGAGCCAGCGCGTGGCCAACGGCAGCGTGGGGATCGACGGGCGCGGTGGCTTGAGCCTGCGGGTGGTGTCGGTGATCGACGCGCCGGAAGCTTGGCGGCGGCTTGAGGCGGCGGGGTTGCGAATGGGAGAGCTAACCGTCCAGGTGACGGAGGAGAGTGGCGAGCGAACGGAGGAAGGGATTGTGTTGTCGCCACCGGACGGACGACTCCTCAGCGGACAGATGAACCGGCTGGCCGATGTCATTGAGGCGGGGCGAGCCTCGGCAAGCGCGTTGCGCTTGATCAGCAGTGGCGCGCTGATCCTGGCCGGATGCGGCGTGGACCGCGACTTACTCGTTGAGCGTTGCAGCGAAGCTTTGCAGACTATTTAACGACCGGCTTCGCCATAGCTTCGGTGACTCCGCGGTAGGGTTTGGCGACCCTGCCCGTCTTTGTGAGAATCCCAGATCTCACAAGCGTCTGCTTCCGCTCCTCGGGGGTCATCGCGCGCAGAGCTTTCTTAGCCTCCCGCCAAGCGCGGGTCACGTCGTAAGCTAATACGCTTGAAGTCGCTTTGCTGCTCATCTTCCCCCAACAGTGGCAGGAAGTACCCGATCACGCAAGCGGGAGTGCGCGCGGCAATCTGAATGTGAGACCGGCGTCGAATGGCGGAACCAGGAAACACCGCCCCACCTTCTTGGAACAAGCCGCGCACACTATCAAATTTCATGCCGGACTGCTCCACTTCGTCGATCGTCCAATTCACGGCGGCGCAATCGAGCTTGCGCAAAACGTTGTCGGGGTCGCGGCTGTTTGACGGTTCGTTTTTGGGAAGGTCTTCCTCGGATTCCTTGAGGGAATCACAAAACTCAGGGTAGGCATCCGTGAGGACGTCCGTGTAAGCGGCATCAAGCAAGTCAAAACATCGGCCCAGTTGCAGGTAGGCACCCAGCACCGCCGGGTAGGTAATTTTGCCACGCTTCCGCTGCCCCTCGGCCCATTCCAACGCCCGTTGGGGACCGTGTTCCCAGAAGTAAATGCCGTGCCCCAGCCAATCGTAATCGTTCTGGCTGGGGTTGAGTTTGCCGCCGCGCTGGATCACCCGGTCGCGCACCGACACGTCGCAGCCGTGGTAGCCGATGACAAAACGTTGGTAGTCGAGCGCGCGCATGGACCCTGTGTATTGGGGCAAACCAACTCGCTTGAACAGCCGGAAGTCGCGCTATCGCGTCGAAGGGGGTTTCCTCCGGGCCCGTTTCGTGGCTAAATAGGGGCGCACCATGACTGCCACGCTCACCCGCCAGCGCTGCTGGGTCCACCTGGAACGCGAGGCCGCCGCGCGCTGCCCGTCCTGCGCGCGCTTCTACTGCCGCGAGTGCGTCACCGAACACGCCGGTCGCGTCATCTGCGCCGCCTGCCTGCGCGACCTGCTCGCCGCCGCCGCCGCGAAACGCCGCAGAACCGGCGCGGGCGCGCGCCGGGTGCTGGCGGTGTTCACACGCGGCGCGCAACTGGCCTTCAGCGTGACGCTCACCTGGTTTTTCTTCCACCTGCTCGGCCACTGGCTCCTAGCCGGCACCGCCCAATTCCACGAGGCGACCTTGTGGAAGGAACAGCTGTTCGGCGAGGGCGGCGGCGCGGACGACACCGACGCCGACAACAACGAAATTCCAGTCAAGACCGACCAACCCGGCGACGGCGGCAAACCCGGCCCGACCACCCCCGGCGGCAAAACCCCGGGCCGCTAACGAATCGAAACAGCCGCCCGTCCGTCCGCTTCCCGCCCATGAGCACCGCCCGACCCTTCGGCTCAAAAGCGCCCAAAGAGAAAAGCCGTTCCCGCGCTCGACCTGCTCGACGAGGCGTTCCACCGGCTGCGCGACCGCGCCCGCCGCCGTCCTGGGCATTTACTACGCCGGCAGCCTGCCGTTCATCCTCGGGTTGCTTTACTTCTGGGCGGACCTCAGCCACAGCGCGGACGCCGAACGCTACGGCGCGGGCGCGGCCCTCGGCCTGGCCCTGCTCTTTCTGGGGATGAAAACCTGTCATGCGGTTTTCGCGCGCCCGGCTGCGCGCCTTGTTCAACCGGCGTTCCCCGTCCGCCTGGACGTCGGGGCGGATGCTGAATCTTTTCGTCGTGCAGAGCGCGCTGCATTCGGTCGGGCTTGTTCGTGCTGCTCGCCGGGGCCGTTTTGACGATCCCCCTCGGCTGGGCGTACGCTTTTTGCCAGAGCGCCACCGCCATCGGCGCGGGCGAAACAGGGCACGGTGCGCGAAGTCCTGGGCGGTCCGTCCGCGCGGCGGTGCGCTGGCCCACGGCAAAACCACGTGATGCTCCTGATCTTTAGCCTGCTGGGGTTGTTCGTGTGGACGAACATCCTAATGGCGGTGTACACCCTGCCGCGATCTGCTCAAGATGTTCACGGGCGAGGAAAATATCTTCACGCGCGGCGGCATGGATTTGTTCAACTCCACGTTCGTCGCGGTCACGTTCAGCCTCGCCTACCTGCTGCTCGATCCCATCGTGAAAACCTTCTACGCCCTGCGCTGTTTTTACGCCGACTCCGTGCTGACCGGCGAGGATCTCAAGAGCGAGTTGCGCGCCTTGCCGGCGGTGAACGCGGCGGCCGCCGGCGCCACGTCCGGCGGGATGGCCGCCGGGGAAGCGCGTCAACGGCCGGTCGCCACCGCGAGCGCGGCGACGGCCTTGGCAATCGTCTTGTTCGCCGGGTTTCTACCCGTCGGACTGGAAGCCGCGCCGGTTGCCGGTTCGTCCGCGCCCGCAACGGTGACGGTCGTGGCGCCCGCCGGTGCTGACACCCGCATTCGTCCGCCGGAGTTGGACAAGTCGATCGAGGAGGTAATGCACCGCCGCGAGTTCGCGTGGCGCGTGCCGCCCGCCGCCAGTGCCGCGCCTCCCGTCGAGAACGAGTTCATGAACAGCGTCGCGCAATGGATCAAGGACTCCGTGGTTGGGACGTTGAAAATGCTCGGCCACGCCTGGCGAACCGTCTCGGGATGGTGGGACGCGTTCAGGAAAATCTGGTTTCGCGACGACAAGAAGGCGAGTCCCGAAGCCGATCCGACCGGCGGCTTGTTCAACGGCGATCCCCTCATCCTGCAAAGGATGATCTACGCGTTGATCGCCCTCATCGCGGCGGTGCTGCTTTTCCACAGTTGGCGGGCCTGGCGCGGGCGCGCGCAAACCCCCGAACTCGCGGGTCGCGCCGCGTCAACGGGCGTGGCCGCGCCGCCGGATTTAAGCAACGACGACGTGCTGGCGACGCAATTGCCGGAGGACGAGTGGCTGCAACTCGCGCGGCGATTGCTGGAAGCCGGCGAGCACCGCCTGGCGCTGCGGGCGTTCTACCTTTCAATTTTGGCGTTGTTAGGCGGACGCGGTCTGCTGGCCATCGCGCGGCACAAATCCAACCGCGACTATCTCCAGGAGTTGCGTCGGCGCGGACGCGACCGCGCCGACCTGCAACTCGCCTTCACGCGCAACGTGGGTCGCTATGAGCGCGTGTGGTACGGTCCGCACCCCGCGAACCAGGACCTCTTCGACCAGTTCCTGGCCGACCGCCAGATCATCCACGACGCCAGCGCCCCCGCCCCGCCCACCTAACGGATTCCTCCCTCTCCTCCGCCTTCCGCCTTCTACCTTCCTCCCATCTCCTTGCCCTTCCTTCCTTCTTCCTCTTTCCGCCGCCGTCGTTGGCCGCTGGCGGCGCTCGCCCTCGCCGGGGCGCTCGCGTTGTTCGCCGCCGGGATCATCCGTCTGTTCGACCTGCGGTTTTCAACGGGCGACGTTTACCCGCCTTGTTCCACGTTGCGTGGCGACCCACTCGGCACCAAGGCGCTCTACTACAGCCTGGGTCAACTTCCGGGGCTGCGTGTCGAGCGCAACGTGCGCCCGTTGCGTTACATCGGCGGGGAGCCTTCTGCCGTGCTGAGCCAACGCGACGATCTCGCCGGCAAGGACGCGGTCGCGGTGTTCTACCTGGGCGTGAACTCGTCCGAGTGGCCCTTCCTTTTTGACGGATCCGAGATGGCCCGTCTGGAGACGATCATGAATCGCGGGGGCCGCTTGGTTCTGGCTTTCCTGCCCACCGCGTTCGAACCGACCGCCAAAGTTCTAACGGAAGCTCGCCATAGACAAGCGGGCGATGCCGGGGACGACACGAAGGAGGGCGGCGGCACGTCGAGGGACCCGGACAAGCCGGACAACAAGAACAGGGAAAAGGAAAGTCCCGGGGAGCGTTCCACCATCCCAACCCCAACCCCGACGCCGAAACCAAAGCCCACGGTCAAGCCCTCGCTGCATCCCGCCGAGAATAAGCTTGTGAGAGAGGACTTCATCCTGCGCTGGCAGGTCGATTTCCTCCGCGCGGACAAACGGCTCAAGAAAAGCAGCAAGACGGGAATGCCCGCCACCACCCTCGCCCCGGCACCGACGGCAACACCGGCGGCGGAGGAAAACGCGGTCCCCGCGGCGGTGCCGCCCGTCCCCGGTCTCAGACCCGTTAGCTGGCACAGCGCGCTGACCTTCGACCTCGACCTGCCAGGCGCCGGGGGGGCGGGTTGGCGCGCGCTTTACACGCGCGCGGGACGCCCGGTGATCGCGGAGCGTCCCTTCGGAACGGCGGGCGGCAGGTTGATCATGGTGAGCGACCCGTATTTCTTCAGCAACGAGGCGTTGCGCACGGAGCCGCATCCCGCGCTGCTGGCGTTGCTGGCCGGTCCCTGCCCGCGCCTCATCTTCGACGAAACGCATTTGGGCGTGTCCGAAAACCCGGGCATGATGACCCTGGCGCGGCGCTACCATTTGGAAGGCGCGCTGGCGGCCCTGGCCGTGCTGGCGCTGCTGTTTTTGTGGAAGAGCCTGGTCAGCCTGGTACCCCCGCCGATCCCCGGCGCGGCGGCGGAGACGGGGCCGGACGCGGGTAGTTTCGTGCCGGGGCGCGACAGCGGGGAGGGGTTTGTGAACCTGTTGCGGCGCGGGGTGGCGCCGCGCGACCTGCTCGCAACGTGTATTGCCCAGTGGAGGGTATCCAACGCGCTGCCGGGCGTCCGGGCGCCGTCCGCCGGGGTCACGGGGATTTTGGAGGCGATCGCCGGGGCGGAGTCGGGCAAGCCTGCCCGCCGCCGCGCGTACGCCGCCGCCTACCAGGCGATGTGCGCCGCGTTGAAACGGCGGGGCGGGGGGTGAGGGGTGTTGGCAGGCCGCGCGCAGGTGGCGGGTGGTCAACCCACCCACCGCGCGGTTGCGGCTGGCTCGCGCATGGGGCACGCTTCCACGCCCCGCGTCCGCTGACCACCGCCAGTTGCGTTCACCTCTTCCCCTCTCCCCTCACCATGCGTCCCCTTTACCTTTGGTCCCTGCTCGCCCTGCCCCTCGCCACGACGGCGGCCTTTTGCGCCGAACCGGCGCTGACGATCTACAACCAGGATTTCGCCGTCGTGCGCGACACCGTGCCGCTGGACCTGCAAGGCCGGGGTCAACGACGTGCGCTTCACCGAAACCACCACCCACCTGGAGCCGGACTCCGTCCTCCTGCGCGATCCGGCGGGCAAGGTCCGCCTTCCAGGTGCTCGAGCAAAACTACCGCGCCGACCCCGTTTCGCAGGCGCTGCTGCTCTCGCTCTTCGAGGGCAAGACCATCGACTTCCTCGTGTACCAGCCCGAAACGCCGCCCCGGAGGTGGTGCGGGGCAAGATCATCCGCAGCGGCTACGTGCCGCATTCCGCCGGGCTGCAACGCTACGGCAACCATATTACCAGCAGCAGCAGGCGTCTACGCCAACGGCGACACGGGCACGGGCGAGCCGATCATCGAGGTCGATGGCAAGCTGCGCTTCTCCCTGCCCGGCCAGCCGCTCTTTCCCGCCCTGGCCGACGACACCATCCTCAAGCCGACGCTCGCCTGGAAAATCCAGAGCGCGACAGCCCGCCAAGCTCGACGCCGAACTGGCCTACGTCACCGGCGGCATGACGTGGCAGGCCGACTACAGCGTCGTCGCGCCCGAGCACGGCGACCAGATCGATCTGCACGGGCCTGGTGACGATGGACAACCAGAGCGGCAAGACCTTCACCGACGCCAAGATCAAGCTCATGGCCGGCGACGTGAACAAGATCAACCCGAACAACGGCTTATGACTGCGGCGGTTCGTCGAGAGATCGCCATGGTCAGTCGACGCGTAGCTCGGACTGGACCCGGCGTGACCGAGAAAACCTTCGACGAGTACCACCTCTACAGCCTGCCGCGACCCACCACCCTGCGCGACCGCGAAACCAAGCAGGTCGAGTTCGTGCGCGCCGAGGGCATCGCCTCCAGCGTGTTCTACGTGTACGACGGCGTGAAGATCGACGCAGCGCTACCGCAACTACTCGATGGAGAACATCCGCAACCAGTCCGACTACGGCACGCAGTCCAACCCGAAGGTGTGGGTCATGCGCGAGTTCAAGAACTCGGAGGCCAACCACCTGGGCATGCCGCTGCCCAAGGGCCGCGTGCGCTTCTACCGGCGCGACGGCCCGACGGCCAATTGGAGTTCACCGGCGAGAACGTCATCGACCACACGCCCAAGGACGAGACGGTGCGCGTGTTCACCGGCGCCGCCTTCGACCTGACCGGCGAGCGCAAGCGCACCGCCTTCAAGGTGGACAACTCGCGCGACTGCGGCGGACGAATGCGTTCGAGATCAAGCTGCGCAACCACAAGAAGGAACCCGTGGAAATCCGCGTGGTCGAGCACCTCTACCGCTGGACGAACTGGGAGATCAGCGAGAACAGCGATCCCTTCGTGAAGACCGACGCCGCAGGCCATCGAGTTCCGCGTCCAGCTCAAGCCCGACGAGGAGAAGGTCGTCAACTACAAGGTGCATTATTCCTGGTAACAGCCAACATCACCTCATCCGATATGAGCGCGCGTCCACTTCGGTTTCTAGTTATCCTGCTGCTCGGCGGAGCCGTCGCGCGCCCGACCCCGCGCGCGAACGCGGCGGACGCCTCCGACAAACCGCCGAGCATCCAGGACTTGGCGCAGGATGGCGACGGCGTCATCTGGGGCATCGTCCCGGGGGCGAGCAACGAGTTGTACCGTTTCGAGCGGGAACACTGGCGTTTCGCCCCGCCCGCCGGCCTGCCGGGGAGCCAATGCCGCCCTCTTGCGATCACGCGCCGGACCGACGGCGCGACCGTCTGCGTCTGGGAAAATGGGTCGGACCAGCGGGTGTTCAGCGTGCAACGCGGAGGGAACGCGAAAGTGGCGGGATCGGCGCCGGTATCCATTCCCCAATCAAGCATCGCCGACTCGCGCCTGTTCGCCGACTCGAAGAACAACGTCTGGCTGACCACCAACAGCGCGGACATTTGCCGCCTCTCGCCCGACGGTGTCGCCGCGCGCCTGCGCGTGATCCAACCCGAGGAATGCCTCGCGCGGGGCCGCCCGCCCCCGGCAACACCACGTCCCACCAGTGGAACACCGTGGCGGCGACGGAGGACGCCCAGGGTCGCGTCTGGTTTTACACGGCGGGCGAGGTGTACAACAGCGCTTCCCTGAACGGCGCGCTGGTCTTCGACGGCGACAATTTTTCCTCCCATGAGTTGCCGATGAACGACAAATCGCCGCGCATCGACCTGCTCGCGCCGAAGGACTCCGACCACCTCTGGGCCGACACTTGGGAAGAGGGATTGTGCGTCCTGGACACCACGACTTTCACCTTGGAGCGCGTGCCCGACCAGCCTCCGGAGGCCCTTTCGACGCAGGCCATTTTCAAGCGCGGCGACGATTGGTATTTCGTCGGCGGCCGGGCCGGCTCGGGCGGCGCCGAGCCCGCTGTGGCGGCTGCGCGCCGGGCACTGGGAAAAGTTGATCGACCGCCTGGACGCCACCCCTTACCGGGACCACCGCGGTGTCCGACTGCGGGCGCGCGCCGCCGGGGGGAGATTACCTCGGCGGTGCCGGGAGCGGGCTGTGGTTTTTGCCGGACGACGGACCGCCCGGACGGCTGGACTGGAGGCAGGGCTTTCCGCTGGCCAACCCGCGCCGGATGGCACCCCTGCCGGACCATCACCGCTGGCTGGTGGTTGACGCAAATGGCGCGAGTTGGATCGGCAGTCCCAACACACTGCTCGCCGAGACCACCGCCACGGAAAATCCGCGCCTCGGTTCGCGCGCTCGCAGGAGGCGCTGGTCCACGACGCCCGCCGGCATCTCTGGGGCGTGTTCCCCGAAAACGCCCGAACCCTGGGCGAATGGGACGGTGACAAATGGGTTGCGCACGATCTGCCGCCCGGGATGCGTGCCGCCCGGGGGTACCGGACCATCATGGGCGTCGATGGTTTGCAACGCGTCTGGATGCGGGCGGAGTTTGGATCGAAGCGGCGCGTGTTCATCTACGAGCCGGCGCGGGACCGCTGGGAGAGTTTTGACGAGTTTGAGAAAGCCCTCGAGGCGCAGGTTCCGCTCGGCCATGACGCCGAACCGCCGTTCCAGCAAAATTCCTACGACTTGGCGCAGTTTGGTCCGCGCGGACAGATTTGCTATTTCGCCCGGCAATCGAAGGCCGCTTGGTTCGACGGCCAGCAGTGGCACCGGTGGAGCCGCGACGAAATTTGCGGCAAGGGGTCGCCCCTGTATTTCGACGGCCCGCCGTTTTTTACGTCCGACGGGCGGCTGCGGGTCAACATGACCGGGCAGACGTTCGAGTATTCCGAGGACAACGGCTGGCAGCGCGCGGCCGATCACGAGTTGGGCTACGGCGACACGCTGGCGCGGGCCGCTCTCCACAAGCGTCCCGAGGCGCCCGAAGGGGCCGTGACCCGCGCCCCGGATTCCATCGCGGTGGACGAGGAGGGCGCCACCTGGCTGACGTGGGAGGGGAAACTTTTCCGCTGTCGCGAGGGGCTGTGCGTCTCGATTTTCGAGCCCGGCGAGGCTCAGCCGTTCATTGACCGGCGACGGCTGGACGAGGCGTTCATCGACGCGCGCGGCAACGCTTTCCTGCGCTCCGCCGAACGGTTTGAATACGTGATTCTCGCCCCGCCCGGAGCCCGTCCGCACACTTCCGCCACGCTCGCGCCCGCCGAACCGGGAATCCCTCCGGACCATGTGGTGGTGAGACTGGGTGGTGACGCTGGTCCGGTGGAGGGCAAGGCTCGCTTCGATTGGCGGCTCGACGGGGGCGCGTGGCAACACTTGGTCGCCGAGCCGTCCGCCGCCAGCGTGACGCTGGACGGACTGCCGGGTGGCGCGCACCGCTTCGAGGCGCGCAGCTTTGACGCGGCCCTGCAAAGCGACGCCGTGCCCGCCGAGTTGACATTCGAGGTGCGGCTCGACCCCAAGGCGCAGGTGGCCGGATACATTGTCCAACTCACCGATCCGGATTATTCCCGGCGCAAAGCCGCGGTGGACGCTCTGGCGCGCCAGGCCGGGGTGGCACTGCCCGCCCTGCGAGCGGCGCGGGCCGGGGCGGACGATAGCCATCGCTGGTGGATCGACGCGGCGTTGCAGAAGTGCGGGTCGGCGGCGAAGGACGCCAGTGGGACGCGTTAAAGAGACGACCCTTCTAAGACCCGGCAATGGGTGCCAGAAAATCCAAACTCCCCCAGAGGTGATCCCGGCATCGCGCGCTGCCCGGCACGAGGACGTTCGCACTACCCCTTGGGGGGAAAAGGCCACGCATTGCGTAGCCTTTCGACTTGGACCCATTGCCAAGTTCCCTTGCGCTTGGAGAAGGACACGCCAGGATCAAATCGCAACTGGACAAACAGCCGCTGTTTCATCCTTGATGGGAGCATGCCAGCCCGAATTCCCGTGGTCCGCGTGGTTTGCCGGTTGTTGTTAGGTTTAGCCGCGACGACTGGCGGACAGTCCGCGCCGGCGGGAAGCCCGCCGTCAGTAACCCGGGAGTATGCCCAGGCGGCGAAACTACATATCCCGCACCGATTCAAAGTCTCGCTGGAGTTCGACCGGCCCGAGTATTTCCTGGGAGAGAACGTCCTGGCGCATTTCGTGATCGAGAACACGGGAACCGAACCTTTCAAGATCGACCAGGGCGGGGATTACCGCGGATCGAGCCGGTCCCTGCGCTTCGTCGTGACAGCCACCGACGAAGCCGGGCGCGAGACCGAGGACCCGGACCCGGACCCCATGTGCATGGGAGGCCGCGGCAACCAACCAGTCATCAAACCCGGGGCGCGGTTCACCTTCTCCCTGCCACTGGTGTGCTACCGCCGGTTCGACCGGCCGGGCAAATACACGGTGCGGGTGACGCACGACCTCGGCTGGAAGGAAGAACCGGGCGGACCGAAACGACCCGTGGCCGAGGGGACCGTGGTCTTCCAAATGCCCGACGCGGCGCAAGCCGAAGCCGTCGTCAAGCGGATGGAGGAGTTGCCCGACCACCACCAAACAGTCCCAGGGGGAGCGGACGCCGGACTACGCGGATTTCCGCGCGTTGCGCCAGCCGGTGTACCTGGCGCCATTGCTCCGGCGCGCGGAAGCGGGCAACGAGTCGGCGCTGTCGGGGATCGGGCAAATAGAGACGCCGGAGGCGACGGCGGCGCTCATCAAACTGGCGAACCACCCCGACGCCAAGCTGGCGCTGGCCGCCGCGTTGACGCTGGACAACCGGCTGCCCGACCCGCAGTTCGAGGGTAAGCTGCCGGCGCGCGGGCCGTTCGACCAAAGCCGTTTGGAAGACCGCCGGCGGTTGGCGGCGCGGTGTTGGGACGCGCGGTTCGCGCCGGATGTGCGCGCGCTCGCCACGCGGCTGCTCGGGAGCAAGACGGCGCGCGAGGCTGGCACGGGGGCGTTCATGATGGAGGCGGTGGGCACCGCGGCGGACGCGCCCGCCGTGCTGGCGGCGCTGGAATCCGCCTTGGAGAAAACGATGCAACCGCGCAAGGAGCCGGGCGACAATATCCTCGACGACCCCGAGCCGGTGCCGGAACTGGTGCGCGCGATGAAGGCCCTGCGCGGGCGCGGGTTCGCCTCCGATTCTCCCCAATCAGGCGACGCAAACATTTTCCTCTACTTCACTTTCCAGGCCGGACAGGAGAAGGCCTCGGAGGATTGGGAAAGAATGTTCACCGCTTTCGAGACCAGCAGCCGGTACGCGTTGCGCGAAGCGGCCTTGCGTTCGGTGCCGTCGCCGATCCCCGCCGGGTGCGTGGCGACGGTGCGGGCGGCGTTGGACGACCCGGACGCGGGCGTGTGCCGGGCCGCGTGCGAAGTGGCGGGCCGGTCGGGCGACAAGGATTTCCTGCCGCCGCTGTTGGAAATCGTCGCCACGGCCAACCACGAATGGCTCTTGCGCGAGGCGACGGGAGCCGCCCAACTGCTCGGCGCGGGCTACGCGCTGCTGCCGGTCTGGGCGGAGCGGTTGGGGGACGAAAAGCTGTGTTCCCTCGCGTTGGACACCCTGCAGACGGCGATCGACGTGCCGCGGGGAAGTTACAGCGGACGGACGGATTTAAGCAGTTCGGAGCGACTGCGCCTGCGGGACGCGTGGCGCGAGTTTCTGACCGCGCACGGGGCGGAGTTGCGCGCGGGCAAGCGTTTCAAGCCGGGCGAGGCGGGCGCGACGGGGGAATTGTTCGGACGAGCGCGGCAGTTTACGCTCGACGACGGGACCCAGTGGCCGGATGGAAAGTGAGGAGGATAAACCAGCGTTACCGCCCCGTGCCGGTTCACTGTCCGGGTGACCGGATGGGAAGCCCACCAAGCGTCATCCTTGCAAATTGATAGTCTGGTTTCAATTTGCAAGGATGGCGTCTGTAAAGGTAAAGGTGGTCAAAGGAAGATTTGCCCTCAAGCCCGTCCGGGCAGCACCCGGTTTGAACCTTGATTCCCTTTGGGTCTGATACCCCGAAGCTTCTTCGGCTTTTCTGTAAACGGTGAGAACATTCTGACAAATGCCCCGGAGCTTGCTCCGCGGTCTTTTACTGCGTCTGGAACCCGCGTACTTTTCCTCACGTATGAGCACCACTGAAATCAAACAATTGCCCACAGCGGAAAAGCTGGCGCTCATGGAAGCTCTTTGGACCGATCTGACGTCTGATTCGGATGTTTATCAAGGTCCCGACTGGCACGCCGACGAATTGAAAGAGACGGAGAGGCGTTTCAACGCCAGCGAAATCAAGACCTTTGGTCTGGAAGAAGTTGGAAAACGCCTGACTCACACCCCCGCTGGACGCCGGTAGCACACCCGCAACGTTTCCCCGCACGGGCCCGGCTCCGCCGGTTCGCCATCCGGTCCTAGTTCCCTCAGAGTCTGGTTACACCAACACACCGGCGCGTGCTCCTCCTGGTCCCACTCGCCGTCGGGACTGCCGCTGCCGCCTCCTCCGCCGCTCCAAGCCGTCGCGGCGAACTCCGCGATGTACATCGCCTTGGTCCGCAGATGTGCGCAACGCGGCCCCGGGATGGAGGCCACCGCCGGCGGCGTTAGTTTCGTCCGCCGGACGTTGTGGCGTCATCCATGTTTAACCCCGTTTCGCTTACGCCCGCAGACCACCGGCGCGCTGAATCACCCGCGCCACCAACGCCCGGGCGATCGGCACCTTGTACGCGTTGTGCCGCATCGGGCGAGCCTCCGCCAGCGCCAGCCGCGCCGCTTCGCGCAGGTTCGCCTCGTCGGCCCGCTTGCCGCGCAGGAAATCCTCGGCCACGGTCAGCCGCCACGGCACCGGGGCCACTGCGTTGAGCGCCAGCCGCACATCCCGGACCACGTTGTCTGGACCCACGTTCACACTCGCCGCCGCCGACACCAGCGCCCAGTCAAAATCCGCCTTCTCGCTGATCTGCAAGTACGCGCTACGCCAGCCGTCTTCCGGCGGCGGGATACTAACGCCGCTGACCAACTCGCCGGGCTCCAGTACGGTTTCGCGATAAAGGTCCTCCATCGTCGGCATCCGGAAGAAATCCGCGGCGGCGACCAGCCGTTCGCCATTCGGGCCATGCACCCGCACTTTGCCCCCCAGCGCCAGCAACGCCACACCCAGGTTCGTCGAACTCACCATGTGGCAGGGCGACTGGTGTCCAAAAATCGCCAGGTACTTGTTCTCGCCCTCAACCGCAAAACAGGTCGAGCCACCTTTCTTGAGACACACCGTGTCCGTGTGCCGGTAGTACCAGCAGCGCGGACGCTGGCACAGGTTGCCGCCCACCGTTGCCCTGATTGCGGATCTGCGGGGAACCCACGTGTTCCGCCGCATCGGCCAGTGCCGCGCACCGGCCACGCACCTCGCTGGAATCCGCCACGTCGGCGATAATGGTGGTCGCGCCGATTTCCAGAGCGCCGTCCGCCGTCACCCGGATGCCGTCCCAACCCGCGATGGTCTTAAGGTTAACGACCGATTCGGGGGCGATAATGCCGTCCTTGATCTCGCCCAGCAGATCGCTGCCGCCGGCAAGGGGTCGTTTACGGTTGAGGCTGCTAAAGTCCCAACGGGCATCGGGCCGCGCGGGATCCACGCCGATGGCGAAACGCTCCAGCGTGAGCGCCTGCACGGCGGCGGCGGGAGTGGTGACGTTGGTCAGAGAGAAACGATTCATGGAACGAAAGCGGTCATGGGGACAGCGCGGAGGATTCGACGAACGGATAAGGAAAGACTTCAACCTTTCGGCTATTCCGGGAAGGTGTCAGGCAACCAAAGGTTACAAAATTGTGATCAATCTAAAACGCCGGGCACCGGGCGGTCGGATTTAAGGGGTCTTGACGTGGGGGCCGTCCCAGCGGCGTTTGACGGATGGTTCATACGAGTTCCAGCGCCGCCAGGACGCGCGCCGGGGTCATGGGCAGCTCCCGCACCTGGACTCCCAGCGCGTTGAAAACCGCGTTGGCGATCGCCGCCGCCGCCGGGATGTGGACCGCCTCGGCCAGCCCCAGCACGCCCTTCTCGGGTTGATCCAGGAAATGCACGTCGATCGTCGGGATATCCGCGATGTTGGGGATCTTGTAGGTCTCGAAATTCACGTTGAGCATCACGCCCGTCTGGTCGTCCATCACCCGCTCCTCGAACAGCGCGTAACCCGATCCCCTGGATGATCCCGCCGTTCACCTGGCTGGTCGCCGCCATTTTATTGACGATCAACCCGGCGTCCTGCACGCAGGTCACGTGGATCACGCGGACCTGCCCGGTTTCGGTGTCCACCTCGACCTCGGCGAACTGCACGCCGCCGACGCCCGCGCCGCTCAAGCCCGGCTGCCACGCGCCGTGCTCGACGATCGCCTCCACCCCGAGCCGCGCGCAACGCTCGCGCCCAGCTTGCCGCCCTCGCCCACGCGGGCGTTCAGGGCGTTGAGCGCGTTGACGCACGCCACGCGCACCGCCGGGCTGATCGACGGGCTCGTCGTGCTGCCGCCGCTGCCGGGACTCGGCGGGAACGCCGTGTCGCCCACCCGCGCCGTGATCTGGTCGGGCCGCAACCCGAACGTCTCCGCCGCGATGATCGCGATGACCGTCCGCGCGCCCGTGCCCGAGATCCTGCGTGCCGCAACGCACCTCCACGCCGCCGTCGGGATGGATCTGGCACTCCGCCTTGGACCCGGAGCCGCCCGCGCCCCAGTTCGCGCAGGCCAGGCCGACGCCGCGCTTCAACGGGCCGTTCGCCGGTCCCTTGCCGGGCGGATGATATTTTTCCTTCCAGCCGAACCGCTCCGCCCCGAGGCGGTATTCCTGCTGGCGCGCCGGGTTGGGATCGTTGCGCAAACGCAGTTCCAGCGGGTCCAGCCCCATCTTCGCGGCCAGCAGGTCCATGATGGATTCCATGCCGAAGGACGCCGGCGGATGCTGCGGCGCGCGAAACGCCCGGCCCGCGCCCGTGTTGGTCAGCACGCGCACGATGTCCGTCGAGGCGTTGGGCACCGGGTAAATGTAAGGGGCCGGCCACGCGACCCCGCCCCCGCCGCCCTCGCTCTGGCCGCCGCCGCTCAGGCCGCCGGTTCCGTAGCCCTCGCAGCGGAACGCGAGCAGCTTGCCGTCCTTGGCCGCCCCGAGCTTCAAGTTCTGCACCGTGTTGGGCCGGTTGCCCACGGCGAGAAACTCCGCCTTGCGGTCCAGCAGCATCTTCACCGGCGCGCCGGCGTCGCGCGCCAGCTTGGCCGCGGCACCGCCCTCGACGCCCGCGCCGAATTTACCGCCGAACCCGCCGCCCATGTATTCGCTGATACAACGCACCTTGCTCGCGGGAATGCGCAGATAGGACGCCAAATCCTCGCGCACGCTGCTGATCCCCTGCGTGCTGGCCCAAACGGTGAGCTCGTCGCCGTCCCATTTCGCGGTCAGGCCGTGGGTTTCCAGGCAAGCGTGCAGTTGCACCGGTGTGCGGTACTCGCCCTTCGACGATCAAGGCGGCGTCGGCGAACGCCTTGTCCACGTCGCCGCGGGTCTTGGCCTTGCCCGTGCCGACGTTTTCGGCTTTTGTCGAACACGCGGGGCGCGTCGGCCGCGCGGGCGGACTGGACGTTGACGACGTGCGGCAGCACCTCGTAATCCACCGCGATGAGCTTGAGCGCGTCGTCGGCCACCTGCTTGTTGATCGCGGCGACGGCCGCGACCTCCTCGCCGGCGTAACGGACGCGACCACCCTCCTTGGCGATGATGAGCACGGCGCGCACGCCGGGCAGGGTGCGGGCGCGTTCCACATCGATGCGCCGGATGTTCGCGGCCGCGTGGGGCGAACGCAGGATGCGCCCGTACAGCAGGTTGGGGAACTGGATGTCGTAGGCGTACTTCGCGCGCCCGTCCACCTTGACGGGACCGTCCAGGCGCGGCACGAACGTGGAAAGCAGGCGGCGCTCGGCGGGCCAGGCGACCGCGACCGGCGCAATGGTGTTCACGGGATCGCTCACGCGGCCACCTCCCCTTTGGCGGCCTTTTCGATGGCCCGGACGATGTGCGGTTGCGCCCCGCACCGGCAGAGGTTGCCCGAGCAGGCGCGGACGATCTCGGCGCGGGTCGGCGACGGATTCTTATCCAGCAGATTGCGGGCGGTCACGATGAAGCCGGGCGTGCAGAAGCCGCACATCAGGGCGTCGTTTTCGACGAAGGCGCGCTGGACGATGTCATGCCGGCCATCCTTGGCGACGCCCTCGGCGGTGATGATCTTTTTCCCGACGGCGTCCACCGCGAGCACCATGCAGGCGTAGGTGGACGCGGCCGTTGAGGCTCACCGTGCAGGCCCCGCAGGTGCCGCGGTCGCAGACCTCCTTGGCGGCGGTGTATTCCATCCGGTTACGCAGGGCGTCGAGCAAAGTGACGCGCGGCTCGACTTTCAAGGCGCGCGCCGCGCCGTTGATGTCGAGGGTGATTGTCACCTCGTCCGGCCCGAGGGTGCGGGCTTCGGGTGAATCGGCGGACGCGGCGGGGTTGGCGTCGGCGGCGGCAAGGTCGCGCAGGCTCTGGGCGGCACCGGCGATGGCGGTGGTGCCCAGGCCCTTGAGGAAGGATCTTCGGGTGAAAGGATTCATGACGTTGGCGGGAAGGGGTTGGGCGAAAGCTTCCGGACAGCGAAGTCTCACGGGGTTCAGGCGTCGGGCGGGGGGATGGCGCAAAGTTTACGGCCTTGCGCAAACACTGGCAAGCGGGAATGCTTGACTGGCTCTCCACTCGCGCCACTATCTCCTTCCCCCCATGAACCTCGAAAAACATACCATCGGAACCGGGGACCGCTTCGCCCGCCAGGGCAAGGCCCAGCTCCAGGCACTGGTCGGCGCCCGCGCGCTGGGAATCCGGGCGCACCCGGTCTGGAACAAATCCAACCGTGAACACACGCTCATCCACAGCCAGCCCGGCGACCTGCGCGCGGAGGCCGACGCGGCCGTGCGCGCGCTCGGCTGGCGCGAGGCCTATTACGTGGACGCCGACCACATCGGCCTGAAAACCGTGGACGGTTTCCTGGAGGCCAGCGATTTTTTCACCCTGGACGTCGCCGATTTCACCGGCAAGGCGGCCGAAGCCGGGGCGTTGGAATCTTTCGTCGCGGCCATGGACCCTTACCTGGGTTCGCTCGCGATCCCCGGGATCGAGCGTCCGTTTACGATCACCAAAGACACGGCGCGCGCCGCGGCGGGAAAGTTCCTGCTCGCCATGCAACAGGCCGGGCTGATCTACCGGCACGTCGCGGGGAAAAAGGGCGCGGAGAATTTTGTCACCGAGGTTTCCGTGGATGAAACCGACACGCCGCAGACGCCGGTGGAGTTGTTCTTCATCCTCGCGATGCTGGCGCGGGAGGGCGTCCCGGCGCGGACCATTGCGCCGAAGTTCACGGGCCGTTTCAACAAGGGCGTCGATTACGTCGGCGACCTGGCGCAATTCGAGAAGGAGTTTGACGAGGATCTGAGCGTGATCGCGTTTGCCGTCCGGGAGTTCGGCCTGCCGCCCTCGCTCAAGCTGAGCGTGCATTCCGGCAGCGACAAGTTCTCGCTCTACCCGATCATCAACCGGCTGGTTAAAAAGCACGACGCGGGGTTGCACGTCAAAACGGCGGGCACCACCTGGCTGGAGGAGGTGATTGGCCTGGCGGAATCCGGCGGCGAGGGATTGGCGATCGCCAAGGAAATTTACGCCGGCGCGCGGGGGCGTTTCGACGAACTCACCGCGCCCTACGCCACGGTCATCGACATCGACAAATCCCGGTTGCCCGACCCCGGCGATGTGGGGGGTTGGGACGCGGAAAAGTACGCGGGCACGTTGCGCCACGACCAGACCAATCCTGATTACAACCCCGGCTTTCGCCAGCTCGTCCACGTCGGTTTTAAGATCGCGGCCAACATGGGTGCGCGCTACACCGGCGCGCTCGCGGCGAACGAGGCTGTCATCGCGCGCAATGTGACCGGCAACCTCCTGGAACGCCACCTCAAACCCATTTTCGGCTGACATCCCCGCCACCTCCCCCTCGCTCCCTCTCCCCTCCTATGGAATATCGTCCCCTCGGCCACACCGGCCTCAACGTCTCGGTCCTCGCGTACGGCGGCTCCTCGCTGGGCGGGGCTTTCCGCGACATCGACGAGGCGGAGGGCGTCCGCAGCGTCCACACCGCGCTGGACCACGGCGTCAACCTCATCGACACGGCCCCGTATTACGGACTGACGAAAGCCGAGACGGTGCTCGGCAAGGCGTTGCGCGAAATCCCGCGCGACAAATACCTGCTCGCGACCAAAGTGGCGCGCTACGGCCACAAGGAGGCGGACTTTGATTTCTCCGCCGACCGCGTGACGCGGAGCGTGGACGAAAGCCTGGCGCGGCTCGGCGTGGATTACGTGGATTTCATCCAGGTTCACGACATGGAGTTCGGCGACATCGACCAGATCGTGGAGGAAACCATCCCGGCGTTGCGCCGGGCGCAGGCGGCGGGGAAGGCGCGTTTCGTGGGGATCACGTGCCTGCCCGTGAAATTGTTTCGCCAGGTGCTGGACCGTGTCGCGGTGGATCAAATCCAATCCTACTGCCATTATTGTCTGAACGACGACGCCCTGGCCGGTCTGCTGCCGTACCTGCGGGAACGCGGGGTGGCGGTTTTCAATTCCGCCCCGCTGGCGATGCGCCTGCTGAGCGACGAGGGGCCGCCCGACTGGCACCCGGCGACGCCGGAGTTGAAGGCGAAATGCGCCGAGGCCGCGAAGTTCTGCCGGGATCACGGCACGAACATCGGCAAGCTCGCGCTGCAGTTTTCGGTTGCTTGCGAGGACCTCCCCACCCACATCGTCGGGACCGCGAGCAGCGCCCGTGTTTTGCAGAACATCCGCGAAATGGAAGAGCCGCTCGACCGGGAGTTGCTGGCGGCGGTATTGGAAATCCTGAAGCCCGTCCATAACGCAACCTGGACGTCCGGCCGGGCGGAGAACAATTAACCACAGAGGCACAGAGAACACAGAGGAAGAAAAGGAAAGGCGGGAAAAGGCGGGGGCGGAATAACGAAGACACACCTATTTTCTCTGAACAAACCTCTTGCCTTTCTTCCCTGTCACTGTGGTTAGTTTCAGGTTTGGGTTAGCGATTCGTGGTTCCTGTTATTTATGAAAGCCATTCAACTTGTCGAGCCTGGTAACCTTGCGTCGCTCCTCGCGCCCGAACCCGCGGCTCCGGGGCCGGGTGAAGCCCTGGTGCGGGTACACCGCCTGGGCGTTTGCGGCACGGACATTCACGCGTTTGGCGGCAAGCAGCCGTTCTTCAACTACCCCCGCATCCTGGGCCACGAACTTGGCGTGGAGGTGGTCGCCGTGGGCGAGGCGTTGTCGAAGTCAAGCCGGGCGACCGGTGCGCAGTCGAGCCGTATCTGAACTGCGGGAAGTGCGTCGCCTGTCGCCACGGCAAACCTAATTGTTGCGTGGATATCCGGGTGCTGGGTGTCCATGCGGACGGGGGGATGCGGGAGTGTTTCAGCCTGCCCGCGCGCAAACTCCACCCTTCCGCGACCATGACCTTCGATCAACTCGCGCTCGTGGAAACACTCGGCATCGGCGCGCACGCGGTCGCGCGCGGCCAGGTGGAAAGCGGCGAGTTCGCGCTGGTCATCGGCGCGGGTCCGATCGGCCTGGCGGTCATGCAGTTCGCCGTGGAGAAGGGCGCGCGGGTGATCGTGCTCGACATCAACGACGCCCGGATTGACTTCTGCCAGCGCCAACTCGGCGTGCCCCACGCGATCAACGGCGCGAAGGAAAACGCGCTCGAAGCGTTGGGGCGGATCACGTCCGGCGACTTGCCGACCGTGGTGTTCGACGCCACGGGCAACCCCAAGTCGATGATGGGTTCATTCGAGTATCCCGCGCACGGCGGACGGCTGGTTTTCGTCGGTTTGTTCCAGGGCGAGGTGACGTTCAACGACCCGAATTTCCACCGGCGCGAACTCACGCTCATGGGCAGCCGCAACGCGTTGCCGGGAGATTTTGCGCGCATCATTGGCCTCATCGAAGCCGGGCGCGTTGACACGACACCCTGGATCACCCACCGCGCTTCGTTCGACGAAACGGTGGCGGAGTTCCCGGCGTGGACCAAGCCGGAAACCGGCGTCATCAAGGCGATGATCGAGTTTTGAGGATCGAAGGTTTGGATGGATGAGTTTTAGATCCCGTGAGAATTGACGCGCACCACCATTTCTGGCGTTACACCCCGGAGGAGTACGGTTGGATCGATGATTCCATGGCCGCCATCCGGCGCGATTTCCTGCCGGATGAGCTTGCGCGCGGAGATTCGCGCGGCGGGAATCGACGGTGTCGTTTCGGTGCAAGCCCGGCAGACGTTGGAGGAAACCCGCTGGCTGCTTTCCCTGGCGGCGGAAACGGACTTCATCAAAGGGGTGGTGGGTTGGGTCCCCTTGATCGACGCCAATGTTGGGAGCGCGCTCGAAGAGTTTCGCGCGGAACCGAAGTTTCGCGCCGTCCGCCACGTGCTCCAGGATGAGCCGGACGACCGCTACATGCTGCGCGAGGATTTCAACCGGGGCATCCGCGCGCTGACGAAGTTGGGACTGGTCTATGATGTCCTGATTTTCGAGCGGCATCTACCGCAAACCATTGAATTCGTGGACCGCCATCCGGGGCAGGTTTTCGTGCTGGACCATCTCGCGAAGCCGCGCGTCAGGGATGGCGTCATGACGCCGTGGCGGGAAAACATGGTCGAGCTTGCGAAGCGTGAAAATGTGTTTTGCAAGGTTTCCGGGCTGGTGACGGAAGCGGACGCGGCGGGTTGGACCGAGGAGCAACTGCGCCCGTATTTCGACGTGGCGCTTGCCGCCTTCGGACCGGCGCGCCTGATGTTTGGCTCGGATTGGCCGGTGTGTTTGGCGGCTTGCGCCTACCCGCGCTGGGCCGGTATCGTGGAACGTTTCGCCGCCGAAATGTCATCCGCCGAACAGGCGCGCGTCTTCGGCGGAACCGCCACCGAGGTTTATCGCCTGACATGACGCGAAGCGCCTAACGAAGACCATTTTTTAACACCACCCATGAACCCTCTCTTTGACCTTGCCGGCGACATCGCCGTGGTGATCGGCGCGACCGGCGTCCTCGGCGGCGCGCTCGCCGAAGGACTCGCCGAAGCCGGCGCGACCGTCGCCGTCCTTGGCCGCAACCGCGAACGCGGGGAAGCCTGCGTCCAACGCATCGTCTCCGGCGGCGGCAAGGCGCGCTTCTTCGCGGCGGACGCCACGGACCCCGAAAGCCTCGCGGCGGCCCACCGCGAAATCCAAGACGCGTTAGGCGGTCCGACGGTCCTGGTCAACGCCGCCGGCGGGAACGATCCCAGCGTGACCGTCACCGCCGAGCGGCCCTTCGAGAAGATCGCGCCCGCCGACTGGCGCGCCAGCTTCGATCTGAACCTCGTCGGGGGCGCCCTGCTGCCCTGCCAGGAGTTCGGCCCGGCGATGGTGGCGCGGGGAAAGGGCAGCATCATCAACATCGCCAGCGTTTCGGCGTCCCTGCCCCTGTCGCGGGTCGTGGCGTACTCCGCGGCCAAGGCGGCCGTGCTCAACCTCACGCAGTTTCTCGCGCGCGAATGGGCGCCCTCCGGCGTGCGGGTGAACTCCCTGACACCCGGCTTTTTCCCCGCCGAACAAAACCGCGCCCTCCTCTTCAACCCCGACGACACCCCGACCCCCCGCGCGAAGTCCATCCTCGGCCACACGCCCATGGGGCGTTTCGGCGAGGCCCGGGAACTCGTCGGCGCGGTGGTGTTCCTCGCCAGCGCGCGCGCGAGCGGTTTCGTCACCGGCATCGACCTGCGCGTGGATGGCGGCTTCCTCTCGCAGACGATCTGACCCAACACCATGACCGCCGCTCTCTCCCGCGTCGCCGCCCCCGGCGCATCCGTCACACCGGACCAAGTTCGCGAACTCGTCGCGCAAGCGTGTCCGGCGAACGACTACGCCGGTCGGAAGGTGTTGCTCATCGTGCCCGACGCCACGCGAACGGCGCCCGTCGATCTGTTCTTCAAGGCGTTGCACGACCAGATCGGCGGCGTCACGCGGGCTTTCGACGTGATGGTCGCCCTCGGCACGCACCCGCCGATGAGCGAGGAGGCGATCTGCGCGCGGCTGGGTATTTCCTCCGAAGAGCGCGAGGGGCCTTACCGCGCCGTCCGGTTGCTCAACCACGAGTGGCAGAACCCCGACGCGCTCACGTCGTTAGGCACGATTCCGGCGGGCGAAATCGACGCTCTCTCGGGCGGCCTGTTTTCCATGGAGGTGGAGGTGAGGATCAACAAACGGCTCTTCGACTACGACCAGATCATCATCGTCGGGCCGGTGTTTCCGCACGAGGTGGTCGGCTTTTCCGGCGGCAACAAGTACCTTTTCCCGGGCGTCAGCGGGCCGGAGGTGCTCAATTTTTTCCACTGGCTGGGCGCGGTCGTGACCAACCCCATGATCATCGGCAACAAGTGGACGCCGGTGCGCCGGGTCGTGGACCGCGCGGCGTCGATGGTGACGCTGCCCAAACTCTGCTTCTGCCTGGTGGTGCGCGGGCACGAGCTGGCGGGCGCGTTCGCCGGCAGCCCGGAGGCGGCTTGGGACGGAGGCGTCGGAACTCTCGCGCCAACTGCACATCATTTACAAGGAAAAGCCGTTTCACACCATCCTGTCCTGCGCGCCCGCGATGTACGACGAGCTCTGGGTCGGCGGCAAGTGCATGTACAAGCTCGAACCGGTGCTGGCCGACGGCGGCGAACTGATCATCTACGCGCCGCACATCCACGAGGTGTCTGTGACGCACGGCGAACTCATCGAGGAGATCGGCTACCATTGCCGCGATTATTTTTTGAAGCAGTGGGACCGCTTCAAGGATTACCCTTGGGGCACGCTGGCGCATTCGACCCACGTGCGGGGCATCGGCACGTACGAGGACGGCGTGGAGCGTTGCCGCGCGAAGGTTACTCTCGCCACGCAAATCCCGCGCGAGACGTGCGAGCGCATCAACCTGGGCTACCGCGACCCGGCGACGATCAACGTGGAGGATTTCGCGGATCGCGAGGACGAGGGAGTTCTGCTGGTGCGCAAAGCCGGCGAGATGCTGTACCAACTGCGCGAACCGGCGGCGTGGGCGGCGGGCGGATACAGCGCTCCTCCTACCCTTCCAACGCCCGCCGCATGACCTCCACGGGCGCCGGTTGGTTGAACCAATGCTCAAACGCCAGCACGCCCTGGTGCAACAACAACGACAAACCCCCGGCGGTTCGCGCGCCCGCCCGTCGCGCCGCCGCCACCAGCGGCGTGGGCGCGCCTCCGCTCCGGTACACCGTGTCGAAAACGAGCAACCCCGGGCGCAGGTAAGTCTCGGCGACGGGGGACTCGTCGCCCGTCTTCAAACCGATGGATGTCGTGTTGACCACCAGATCGATCTCCGCGTCCGACGACGACAACATCGTCGGCGCCCGTTCCCATTCAACGACCTCCAGGCGCGTGCCGGCACTCCCTGTCTCGGACGCCACCTCCGCCTGAAATCCCAACCGCAATTCACGCTCCAGCGCGCGGGTTTTCTCCGGCGTCCGGTTGACCAGCACCACCCGCGCGCAACCTTCCAGGACGCACTGCGCCGCCAGCGCACGGCCCGCGCCGCCGGCCGCGCCCAGGATCATGACTTGTTTGCCGCGCAGCAAGCAGCCGAACTCTTCCCGCACCGCCCGCGCGAAGCCGGGACCGTCCGTGTTGAATCCCAGCAAACTACCGTCCGCCTCGACGCGCACCGTGTTAACGACTCCGAGGCGCGCCGCGCGCGGGTCCACGGCGTCCAGGAGCGCCAGCGCCGCCGCCTTGTGGGGAATCGTCAGGTTCACCCCGGTGAACCCCATGGGCGCGAGCAACCCGAGCGCCTTCGGGAGTTCTTCCGCGCGCACGTGGATCCGCGCGTAACGCGTCGGCAAGTCTAACAAAGCCAGCGCCGCGTCGTGCATCGGCGGCGAGGCCGAATGCGCCACGGGATCCCCGAAAACCCCGAGACGCAACGGGTGCGCCAGTCCGGCGGTCGCCTCCGGCCAGCGGCGCAGATCCTCCAAATTATAAACCGCGCGTGTCCCAGCGGGTTTCATAGTTAAGGGGCGGCAGCCCCCGGGAGCGCGGGCGTCCCGCCCGCAAAGGGCGGTAGCCCTTGGTCGGAATCAACCAGAACTGAAGCGGGCGGGACGCCCGCGCTCCCGGGGGCTGACCAGATCCAGAAGCGGGCAGGATGCCCGCGCCCCGGGGCGCCGCTCCGCGTCGCTTCTTGCCAGCTGGGAGGTCCGCCCTGCAAGATGGGTTCCAACATAGTCTTTGGCGATTTACCTCCCTTACCCCCGGGTGAGAATATCCGCCGACTGCAACCGCGCCAGCACCTTCGCCTTCCCCAGAATCGCCAGCATATGATACAGGCTCGGCCCCACGCTCCGCCCGCTCGCGGCCACGCGCGCGGGGTGGATGTACAACGCCGTCTTCACCCCGTGCTCCGCCGCGAGTTCCTTGAACGCCGCCTCAAGCCCGACCGGCTCCCAAGCCGCGTCCGCCAGGGTTTCCAATTTCGCGCCCAACTGCGCCAGCCGTTCGGCGGCGCCCGGCGCGCGCAGGGTCTTCTTCACCGCCTCCTCGTCAAACGCGAAATCGTCCGTGAAGAAATACGCGCTCCACGGCGGCACGTCCTTGAGCAGCTTGATCTTCTCCTTCACGCTCGCGAGCACGTGGTCGAGGTAGTCGTTCGTCACGCCGCCCACGGGCAGTCCGGCGCGCTCCAGCCAGGGCAGGCTCAACTCGCGGAAACGCTCCAGCGGCATCGCGGCGATGTACTGGCCGTTGAGCCAGAAACATTTGTCCAGATCGAACGCCGCGTTGCGCCGGTTCACCTTCTCCAGTTCAAACAACGACGACACCTCCTCCAGCGAAAGCTTTTCCCGGTTGTCCTTGGGCGACCAGCCGAGCAGGCAAAGGTAATTCGCCACCGCCTCGGGCACGTAGCCGCCCTCGATGTAACTCCCGCACGCTCGCGCCCTGGTCGCGCTTGCTCATCTTGGACGCCGTCGCGGTTCAGGATCAGCGGGATGTGCGCGAACAGCGGCGGCGTGCCCCCAGCGCCGCGTAAAGCTCCAGGTGCTTGGGCGTGTTGGACAGGTGGTCCTCCCCGCGGATGACGTGCGTGATCTCCATCTCGATGTCGTCCACCACGTTGACGAAATGGAAAATCCACGAGCCGTCCGGGCGGCGGATCGTCATGTCGGGCTCCATGTCGCCCACGGGGTTGATGGGCTCGGGAACGGTCCACCTCGATGTGCCCGCAAACGACGTCGTCCATCGTGACGAGTTTGCGCGGCAAGCGGAAGCGCGTGGCGCCCTTGTCATCGACGTACACCACGCCGGCGGCTTCGAGTTTGGCCAGGTAACGCTCGTAGATGTGGTTGCGCTCGCTCTGGAAATACGGGCCGTGGTCGCCGCCCTTTTCGGGACCCTCGTCCCAATCCAGACCCAGCCAGTGCAAGCGCGTCGAAGATGACCTGCACGGCTTCGACCGTGTTGCGCGCTTTGTCGGTGTCCTCGATGCGCAGGATGAATTTGCCGCCGGTGTGGCGGGCGTAAAGCCAGTTGAAAAGCGCGGTGCGGGCGCCGCCGACGTGCAGGAAGCCGGTGGGCGAGGGGGCGAAACGGACGCGGACAGGGGTATTCATGATCGAAAGAAGGTTTACCTTGAAGCAGAAACCCGCCGCCGGGCAACCCACCCGGCAAAATGGGGGCAACCCGCAACCTCCCTTTTACCCCTGACAACCAACAACCAATAGCCAGCAACCATGCCTCCACCCCTCCACCCCTCGCTCCTCGACGAAACCACCCGCCGAATCGCCTACCCTGTTTGCGCGGAGAAAATCTTCCTCGCCCACGCCGCCGTCAGCCGCGATTCCCAAGGTCGTCGCCGACGCCATGATCGCCCACACGCGGGCTTCCACCCTCAACGGGCCGGAAAACTACGTCGAAACGCTCAAGCAAGTGCGCGCCACCCGCGAAGCGTGCGCCCGGCTCATCGACGCCGACCCCGGATGAAATCGCCCTCCTCGGCCCGACCTCGCTCGGCCTGAGCCTCTTCGCCGGCGGGCTGGACTGGCAACCCGGCGACGAGGTCCTCTACTACGCCGAAGACTACCCCGCCAACGTGTACCCGTGGACCGACCTCGCCCGCCGCGGCGTCGTCCCGCGTCGCGCTGAAACCCGAGCGGCCCGGCGAAATCACGCCCGCGCTCGTGGAAGCCGCCCTGACGCCGCGCACCCGCCTCGTCGCGCTGGCGTCCGCGCATTTTCTCACCGGCTACCGCATCGACGTGGACGCCATCGGGCAGATGCTCGGCGCGCGGGGCGTGTTGTTCTCGCTGGACGCCATCCAGACGCTCGGCGCGTTCCCGCTGTCGGTGCGCCACGTCGATTTCCTGGCGCCGACGCGCACAAATGGATGCTCGGACCGCTGTCCATCGGCATCGTTTACGTGAAGAAAACCCACTTCGAGCGGTTGCGGCCCGTGTTGCTGGGCGCGGCGAACGTGCGTTCGCCGGATTTCATCGCCCAACCCGAGATCGTGTTCCCCGACACCGCCGCGCGCTACGAACCCGGCGTGCTCAACGTCGGCCCGATGCTGGGGATGAAAGCGGCCATCGACCTGTTTCTGGAGATCGGCCCCGGACGCGGTCGCGGCGCGGATCGGCGAGTTGGTCGGTCATGCTGGCGGGCTTGCTCGGCGAACTGGGTTTCACGCCGGTCGCCCCGGTCGCGGGTCCCAACGCGTCGGGCATCCTGACCGTGGAGCATCCCCGCGCGGACCCGGCGGCGATGTTCCGTGTGCTGCAGGAAAACGGCGTCACGGCCTCCCTGCGCCACGACCGCGCGGGCAAGGGCTATCTGCGCTTTTCCCCGCACTTCTACAACACCGGGGAGGAACTAGAGCGAACGGCGCGCGTTCTGAAGGGTGAAATGTGAGGGTTTAACCGCAGATTTAACGCAGATGGACGCAGATTAAAGAACCAGAGGGGAGAAGAGATTTTTTGTTCCAGAGATTTTAACCCTCTGCTTTTTGACTTTCCCTCTCCCTGCCTTTTCCGATAATCTGCGTCCCTCTGCGTTAATCTGCGGTTAAAGGAAGGAAACCATCCAAGCGTTCCAGAAAAACGTCCCGCACGGTTTCGGCGAATGCTTCCACCCCGCCCGCGACACCGCCCTCGGTTTCCAGCGAGGTCATCGTCACATCGGCCAGGCCGCACGGCGTGATCGCCCGGAAAGGCGCCAGCGCCTCGCCGCCCGCGACGTTGAGCGCGAACCCGTGCTGGCTGACCCAGCGCCGCACGCCCACGCCGATCGACGCGATCTTGCGGTTCTCCGCCGCCCACACGCCCGTCAAGCCCTTCGCGCCGCCGTCCCGTCGACCCCGTGGCGGGCCAGCGCGAGCGATGAGCAGTTCCTCCAACGCGCGCAGGTAACGGTGCAGGTCGCGTCCGCGCCGCGCCAGGTCGAGGATCGGATAGCCGACGAGCTGGCCCGGGCCGTGGTAGGTCGCCTGCCCGCCGCGGTTGATCGTCTCCACCGGATGCGGCAGCGCGCCGAGCGGCTGGAGCGGTCCGGCGTGCGCCCGATGGTGTAAACCGGGTCGTGCTCCAGCAGGAGCAGCGTATCCGGGACGCCACTTGGATCGTCGAGTTTTGCCCGCCACGAGCGTTTCCTGCCGGGCCAGGGCGGACCTGTAATCGATCCGGCCCAGCCACTCGCAACGCAACGCGCCCGTCGTCGTCATGGCGTTCAGATCCTCACCAGCGGGGTGACGGCGCGCAGGGAGCTTTCCTGGGCGCGGAAATGCGTCAGGCCGATGGCCAGCGCGTCGGCGGCGTCGGCCTGCGGAGTTTCCGTTAGGCCGAGCAGAGCGCGCACCATGAAGGCGACCTGGGTTTTCTCCGCCCCGCCGCGTCCGACGACCGCCTGTTTGACGGGCGCGGCGAGTATTCATAAACCGCCAGACCCCGCGCCGCCGCCGCGAGGATGGCCGCGCCGCGGGCCGCGCCCATGGTGATCGCCGTGCGGTGGCTTTGGACGAAGATGATCCCCTCCAGCGCGCACGCCTCCGGCTGGTGCCGCGCGATCAGGTCCACCAGTTTTTCGTGGATGGCCACCAGGCAACCGCTGGCCAGCAGGGCGGGTTTGTTCTTGATGGACCCGTACTCGAGCGCGCGGATGCGTTTGTGCGCGTCGGTTTCCAGCACGGCAAAGCCCGTGCAACGCAGGGAGGGATCAACGGCGAGGATGCTCATTGAGAAGGCGGAAGGCGGAGGGAGCGGCTCGCCGCAAGCTTTGTTCGGAGACAATATTCAATATCGCGACGTTGCTAAGGAAATGGCCCGGCGGCTGCTTAGGGGGATGCGCCGGCGGACGCGCAGCTTTCGCGGTAATAAAATACCTCATAACCAGTCAATACATCCTACCTGATCCCATGAAACACAACGTGCGAATGTTCTGTGCCACCGCGCTTTTGGTCGCGGCCACTAGCCTGCCCGGCCGGGCCAGCTCGCTCAAAGTGTATCTGTCCGCCCCCTTCACGGAAACGGCGGGCAGCAGCGGTCTGCCGACCTCCAACGGCCAGCCCGTGGGAACCAACGGCGCGACCGCCAACCCCAACAACACGCCCAACACCCTGGGCTTCGCCGGCGTCTCCACCGAAACGTTCGACGGCACGGGCGAAACACCGGCCGCTTACACCACGTTGAACTCCACCGCGATCAACGGAACTTACACCGGGACCGTGTCCACCTTCAGCATCAAGGCCAACGACCAATACGGCTTGGGCGGACAGGCGAACTACCTTGGCGTGCCCAACGGCGGCACCACCACGCTCACGCTTTCCACCCCGGTCGGCTACTTCGGCCTGGCCTGGGACGCGGTGGACGCGGGCAATTCGATCACCTTGTACGACCAGAACAACGCCGCCATCGGCACGTTCAACGCCGCGACCTTCCAACAACTCCTGCCCAACACCGCCGGCACCCAGATCACCGCCCTCAACGGAACCAAATACAACACCACCGACTATTTTGGCCAGCCAACGGGCACCGCCAGTGTCGCCGGACGGCAAAACACCGGCGAACAATACGCCTACCTGAACTTCGTCACCGACCCGGGCACCAAGATCAGCAAACTCGTCCTCAAGGAAACCGGCGCAATTTTTGAGAACGACAACCATTCGATTTTGACCACCGCGCCCGTCGTCAATGGAACCAGCAACCTGGTTTTCGTTACCAGCGTGCCCGAGCCTTCGACGTGGGCCCTGCTCGCCGCCGCCGGTGGATTGATGATGCTGACCATTGGTCGCCGCCGCCGGATCTAACCGGAATTCTCCTGGAGGGAGGCAGTCCGGGATCAAGGAAGTTTCTTCCCCCCGCGAGTTTGGCTCGCGGGGGGAATTTTGTTTTGTATGGTGAGGGCATGTCTTCCTCCATTGCCACGCGCACCGGCGACCAGGGGTTCACCGGACTGGTTTTCGGCCAGCGGGTGCCCAAGGACCATCCGCGCGTCGAGGCGGTGGGGCGCTTCGACGAGCTGAACGCCGCCCTGGGCTTTGCCAAAGCCTCGGCGCTGGGCGCGGGTGCCCATCAGTCAACGCTGGCGGACGAACTGGAGGAATACCAGCGCGCCCTGGTCCCGTTGATGGGCGAGCTCGCCGCGCACGACGACGACCAGCAACGCTACCTCGACAGCCGGATGGGCCACCTGGAACCCGCCGCGCTGGAGCGGCTGGACGCCGCCGTGGCGCGTTTGGAGAGTGGCGACCCGCCGTTGAGTTTTGCGGGCTGGGCGACCCCCGGCAAAACCCCGCTCGCCGCCGCGCTGGACCTCGCCCGCGTCGCCGCCCGCCGCGCCGAACGCCAGCTCGTCACGTTGCGCGAGGGCGGCTCGCCCGTGCGCGGGTTGCTGATGCAGTACACGAACCGCCTGTCGGATCTGCTCTGGCTTTTAGCGCGCCGGGCGGAGCAGTAGCGGATGGGGTTGTGGGTTGTGGGTTGTGAAGAAGGATGTGGGATGTGGGATGCGGGGTTCCCAGCCACGGAGTGGCGTCAACCGCAGGTGAGTAGCCGCGGTCGAGTCCGCGAGGCCACGGAACAGTCACCACCAAATGGTTCAAAGCCACGTAGTGGCGTCACGTCCGGGTGATGGGGACGTGCGTGAATCGTGACGAATCGTCATATCGCCCGCGACACCAAACCTCCAAATATCCCCCGGCCCCCCACCGCCTTCGTGACGCCACTACGTGGCTGGGAACATACTTAGGGTGGTTTTCCGTGGCCTCGCGGATTCGACCACGGCTACTCAAATGACGCCGCTACGCGGCTGGGAGGCCACACCGGTCTGCCACAACCCACAACCCACAGCCGCGCCTCCCGCGGAAGTAGCGGTTGCCAGCCGCCGCGCGCGGCCCGATAGATCGCGCATGTTCTTTATCCCGATCCTCATCCTCTTCGTCATCGCCATTTCCGGTCTGCGGGTCGCCGCGGAGTACCAGCGGGGCGTCGCCTTCCGGCTCGGGCGGTTCACCGGCGTCCGCGGCCCGGGTTTGTATTACCTCATCCCCTTGGGTATCGAGTCGCAGATGCTCATCGACATCCGCACCAAGACGGTGCCCATCGAATCGCAGGAAACCATCACGCGCGACAGCGTCACCATCCGCGTCAACGCCGCGCTCTGGTACAAGGTGGTCGATCCGGCGAAATCGGTGATCAACGTCACCGACGTTTTCTCGGCCACCTACCAACTTGCGCTCACCACCCTGCGCAACATCATCGGCCAGCACGACCTCGACGAGGTGCTCCAGGGCCGCGACCGCATTAACGACCTCCTGCGCCAGAGCGTCATCCCGGCGACCGCGCCCTGGGGCATCGAGATCGAACGGCTGGAAATGAAGGACGTCGAACTGCCCGCGAACATGCAACAGGTCATGGCCATGCAAGCCGAGGCCATCCGCGAAAAACGCGCCCGCATCATCAAGGCGGAGGCGGAGTACGAAGCCTCGGTCAAGCTCACGATGGCGAGCGCGCAGATGATGGGCAACCCCGCCGCGTTGGAGTTGCGCCGGATGCAGATGATCTCGGAAGTCGGCGCGGACAACAACTCCACCACCATCATCATGATCCCCTCCGATTTCGTGACTCTGGCCGGCAGTCTGGCTGAATACGTCCGCGACCACCGTCAACCCGCGACCACGCCGCCAACCCCCATCCCGCCCGCCCCGAGTTCGCCTCCCTCCGTCGAGTAACCCAGCGAGGCGCGATTCCGCCAAGGGCCGAGAGAAGACGGAGTCAGGTTTCCGCCCTATCTCCTATTTTCCATCTTCTTGCCCTTCCTTTTCCCCACCCTCCTCGGCCTAGAGCATCCTCCTGCTGGTGGCCTACGAGGTGTACGCCACCATCCTGGACGCCCGCGCCCGCGCCGGCTTCATCAGCGAATCCCTGAACCGCGGCCTCTGGTTAATCGCGCGTAAAATCGCGTTCGGCTTCCTGTCCCGCTCCGGGAGGCACCGGCTGCTCAAAGTGGTCGGTCCACTGCTGCTGCCGTTGCTGGTGGCCGCGCTGATCTTCCTGCTCATGCTCGGATATTCGCTGATCTACTACCCGCGCATGCCCGGCAGCTTCAACGTGGACGAAAAAGCCCGCAGCCCGCGCTGGATCGAGGCGTTCTACTTCAGCGGCATCACCCTGACCACCCTGGGCTACGGCGATATTTCTCCGCGCACCACCCCGATGCGGCTCCTCGCCCTGAGCGAGGCCACGGTCGGGTTCGTCGCGATCTCGCTGGCGGTGACCTACCTCCTCACCGTCACCGGCGCGCTGGAACGCAAACGCGCCGTCGCCCTCTCCTTCTACCACCAGGCCGACGAGGGCGCGGACGCCGCCGGGTTCCTCGCGCACCACTTTGTGAACGGCAAGTTCTACAGCCTGGACACCGTCTTCGCCAACGCGGCGCGCGACCTCCAGAGTTTGCTCGAGAGCCATTCCGAACATCCGATCATCCATTACTACCATCCATTGGAAGTTCACAAGAGCCTGCCCCGGATGTTGTTCCTGGTCTTTGAGATCTGCGCCGTCATCCAATGCTGTCTGGACCCGAAAGTGTATCCCGACACCTGCCAGCATCCCGAGGTGCGCACGCTGGCGGAGACCGCCCGCAACGTCCTGCGCCAACTCGTGGCCTCCCGCGGTTTGGAACGCCGCGCGGAACAACCCGAGGAAACGCCCGTCGCCGAGCCGGCCCGCTGGCGCCGACGCTACGAGGCGACCCGGAAGCATCTGGCGGCTAACGGGATCGACGTGCGCGCCGACGTGGAGGGCGGGCGGCGGGAGTATTACGCCAACCGCCTGGAGTGGGAGCGGCGGCTGGGCGCGTTCGCCGCCTACCTGGGCTACGATTGGGAGGAAATCAGCGGCGACCGCGACCTGCGCGACGCCGAGGAGGAACCCGCCGCCGACGAGGCGGACGGCGTTGCCGGGTAGGTATTCATGTGGCCTGCCTTTCACACCGACGGTGTGCCCTCAGCATAGCGGGCAGCGCCCCTCCTCCGCACCAACGGCGCGGCCTCAGTACAGACCATGGCAACGCCCCTTCTCCGCACCGAAGGTGCAGCCTGATACCAGCCCATGGCGATGTCCCTCCTCCGCACAAATGGCGCGGCCTCAGCATAGCCCGGGGCAACGCCCCATCTCCGCACCGAAGGTGCAGCGTCATAACAGCCCGGGGCAACGCCCCAGGTACGGGTTGTTTGCGGTTTCAGCGCTGAAGGCGCGATTCAAAAGGCCTCCTGGTGGACGGGCAGGATGGTCCTCAAAGGCCCGCCCGGAATGAATCGCGCCTTCAGCGCTGGAAACAATACTATTTTGTACCTGGGGCGTTGCCCCAGGCTGTTATGAGGCTGCACCTTCGGTGCGAAAGGCAGGCTGCGATGTTTCTCGGGCCATTGGCACAGGCTGTGCCGAGGCTGCGCCCTCGGTGCGGAGAAACACCTCCTGGCCGGATTATCCACGCCCCCCCCGGCCGCCCTCACCCCAGCAGATGCCAGTGCCAGGTGAACAACGCGAAGACAGCGCACGCCGACACGAGCAGCCACTGCTGCCAACGAACGACCCGGCGCACTTCCAATCGCGGATGCAAGAAAACCAACGCGCCCGCCAGCACAAGCACCCCGCCCGCCGCACCGATCCTGCCCGCCAGGTACAAGGCCGGCAACTGCCAGGGCAGGTGGTGCCCGTTGAGCAACGCGGGGTTGCTCCCGGCCATACCCAAAAGGACCATCCAACCCGTGATCGCCGCCGCATCGATTACGCAAACCAGCCGCGTCAGCACGAAGAAGGTGGCCGCCGTCCAGCCCGCCACGGCGGGGCGTTGGTAACGCCGGCGCACGAGCGCGGCCACCGGCCAAAGCAGCGCGGTCGCGAAAATCACCAGCAGGCCCGCCCCAACCAGGGGCAACGCGAAAAGCTGGTGTTCGTACCACGGCACCCGCTGAAACTCCATGCCCGGCCACGCGGGGTAGAAGGTGTTGATCCCGCCCTTGGCGTCCCGCTGAAAAGCCAGCAACCGCGCCCCGCCCCGCTCGCGGTACACCAGCGGCTGTCCGGCGACCGGCTCCCACTGGACGGGATGGCCGCGCAGATCGTTCGAGCTGGAGCTCGTTAGGACGCCGTCGGGCGCGGCCACCACCGTAGCCTGATCCAGCAGGTTGCCGAGTTTCAGGAAGCTGTTTTCCACCCGCCGACTGGGCTGGTAATTGCCCGCGGCGGCGCGACTGTCCGCCTTCATCGTGTCGGTTGCCGTCACCGGCGCGGCCGCGGTGGCGATCGGGAAATACCGGTCCAGAAACGCGCGGCGCACCACGTCCCGCGTCTTGCCCGCGCTCTGACTGTTGATCGAAAGAAACACGCCCGTCTTGCTCGCCGGCAACAGGAACAGGTCGCTGTGGAAAGCGGTGGTGTCCCCGCCGTGGCCGGTGATGACGCGCCCGTCCTCGTTGCCGCCGTAGAAGACCAGCCCCATGGCGTTGAGCGCGGTGTGCGCCTCGTGCTGGCGCGCGAAAAGCGCCTTCACCGACTCCGGCGACAGGATTTGTTTGCCTTCCAGCGAACCGCCGTTGAGCAGCATCCGCATGAAGCGCCCCATGTCGGCGGCGGAGGCGGACACCCCCCCCGCCGGGCTGGCCGGAATCCGCTCGAAGGGCATGGGTTCCGGGTCGCCCGCCTTGTGGTAGCCGAGCGAGACGGCGCCGCCCAGCGGTTCGGGCGGGGGTTGCAGGAAGGTGCTGCGCGTCATCCCCAGCGGCCCGAGAATGTGGGTCGCCACGTAATCCGCGAACGGCTGGCCGCTGACGTGCTCGACCACGTAGCCGGCGAGCGACACCCCGTAGTTGGAGTACGCCGTGACCGTCCCGGGGGAGAAAAGCTGGCGCGGCGTGTCCAGCCGGACGTAGTCGCGCAGGGACATCAATTTTTCGTCGGGCGTGATGAAGAGGTCGTCCACGGATTCCTCGAAACCCGCGGTGTGGGTCAGCAGTTGCCGCAGGGTGAGGAACTGCGGGAACGCGCGCGCGGGCAGGCGGAAGTCAAGGTAATCGTTCACGTCGCGGTCCAGGTTGAGTTGGCCGGCCTCGACGAGTTGCATGACGGCCACGGCCACAAAGGTCTTCGAGATGGAGCCGGGCCGGAAGAGGGTTTCCTCGCCCGACACGGGTTTGCGGGCTTTGAAGTCCGCGTAGCCGTAGCCTTTGGTGAGAAGCGTCTCGCCGTCCTTGACGACGCAGACCGTGAGGCCGGCGATGTCCTGCGCGAGGAGTTGCGGAGGGATCAGACCGTCGAAGAATGTTTCCAGGTCGCGCGCCTCCAGCGGGTGGCCCTCCGGTGCGGCGGGCACGGGGCGCGGGGGTGGCGGCAACGACGGGCGGTGGCGCGGGAGCGGGGATGGGCGTTTCGGTTGGAGCGGCGGCTGTTGGTTTCTCCTCGGGCGCGACGGGCGACGCCGTCGCGGCGGGAGCCATGACGCCGGGCGTGGGAGCGGGAGTTTCCGCCGATTCTTCCGCCATGACGGGAGGGACGGGAGTCGCGGTGGCGGCGGGGGTTGGTTCCTCCTGGGCGCGCAGTGGAGTCCCGTTGGTGGCGACGAGCAACGCAACCATCGAAAGGAAAAAGGCGACGCGCGCGCGGCGGCGGGAGGGTGGTGGATTAGGATTCGTTAGCATTTTGAAGGGTGCGGAATGGTCTGGCTCCGGGGCACCAGCCCCGGGAGCGCGGGTCTCCGACCCGCAATAGGGGTGGCAACCCCCGGGAGCGCGGGCATCCCGCCCGCATCTGCTCTGGTCGGATCGGTCCGGGGGCTACCGCCCTTTGCGGGTCGGAGACCCGCGCTCCCGGGGGCTGTTGCCCCGGCAATACAAGCGTCATGCACAATCATGTTGCAAGTGGTCGTGAAATAATTAGGACCGCGCCCGCCAATCAGAGAATCTGCCGGCGTTTGATGTTCACATACTGCGAAACCAACTGCTCGGTCATGCGTTCGTGATCCAGCAGCGAAAACCGCGCGCCCGCGCGGCGCAACAGGTTTTCGCGCTCGCGGAGTTTGTGCCACTGCAAGTGTCCGCCCAAACGCTCGTAAATGTCGTCCACGGTGGAGACGCCGCGCCCGTCCGCGAACAGCGGCGCGACCAGGGCGGGCCGGAGCATGTTGACCATCACCAGATGCTGCCGGCTGATCAACTCGACCTGGCGGGTAAAACTCTCGGCCACCACCGGGTCGTCCAGCGACGTGAGCACGATCACCAGTGCGCGCCGGCGCAGACGCACCCGGATGAACGCGCAGAGTTCCTCGAAATCCGGGCTCGCCGCCGACAGGCTCCAGGTTGTAGATGGCGTCGCGGCAGGTGTTGAAATGCGCCTGCCCGTTTTTCGCGCGCAGGAAGGTTTCCACGCGGTCGGAGAACGTCAGCAACCCGAACAAGTCCCCCTGCCGCTCCGCCGCCAGGCACAGCAGCAGGGCGGAGGAAACGTAGCGTTCCAGCAGCGTCGTCGTGTCGGTTGATCCACCCGCCGAGACATCGCCGCGCGGCGCGGGACGGCCGTTCAAACGCGAACGGTCGATGACGACGTAAACCTCCTGCGTGCGCTCGACCTGGTACACTTTGCTCACGGGCCGCTGCCGTCGCGCGGTGGCCTTCCAACTGATGTCCTCGATGCTGTCGCCCGCGATATAGTCGCGCAGTTTTTCAAACTCCCGGCCGCGTCCCACCATGCGCATCGCGTGGCTGCCCAACCCTCCCCGGTGCAGGAACACCGCCGCCGCCTGCGCCCGGTCCGCAAACAGGTTCGGATAAACGCGCAGTTCGCACCGCAACGGCAGCGAGCGCCGGACGGACCACAATCCCAGCGGCGAGCTTTCCTCGAAATAGAGGCGCTCCAGCGGGTAGCCACCGCGCCGCCGCGGCACGCACGGCCATTCGAATTGGGTGTTCTCAACCCCCGCGGCCAACCGCGCGAAACGCTCGCGGTCGGTGGTTTCGATTTCGGCGGGGAACGCCATGCCCAGCCGCAACGGGCGCGCGCGCAACCCGGCGCGTTGGTTACACAGGATCAACGGAATCGAGCCGCGGTCTGTCCTTGGAAAACCGGAGGATTTCCGGCAGGCGAACCCCGAGGTCCGGGGGCCGCCGGAACGTCCTAACGAGATCAAGCAAGGCCGCCGCCGCGAGCAGGGCGCAGAGTCCGAGCGTGAGGGGCATCAACGCCGGTTGCAGCGCGCCCGCCGCCAGTGGAATGACCAGCAGCGCCACGAGGACGAGCAGTGGATTGCGCGGGCGTAACATGGAGCCGGCTTTCTTCCTCGGTGTGCCCTTGGGTTTGGTTCCGGCACAAACCCCTACTTGGGTACGGCCACCTTTTCCAGCGTTTGCGCGATGACCTCCGCAAACGTCAACCCCTCGATCTCAAATTCCGGGCGCAACATCAGCCGATGCTCCAGCACCGGCACGGCGAGGGCGCGGATGTCGTCGGGCGTGACGAAATCCCGACCGTCCATCGCGGCGGCGGCGCGGCTGGCGAGCAGCAGCGCCTGGGTCGCGCGGGGACCGGCCCCGACGAGGATGCTTTCCTGCGCGCGCGTGCCCCGGACCACGTCCACGGCGTAGGCGACGAGTTCCTCGCGCACGGTGATCCCGTTCAGGGCGGCGCGGCAGGCGGCGAGCGCCTCGGCCGTCACCACCGGACGCACGGCGCCGCTGGCCAGCATCTTCTCCGGGGCGTCGCCGCGGCGAGAGGGTTTTTTGGGCCAGTGTCAGCTCGTCCTCGCGCGCGGGGTAAGGCATGCTGATCTTGAAGAGAAACCGGTCGCGCTGCGCCTCGGGCAGCGGGTAGGTGCCCTCGCTTTCGATGGGGTTCTGGGTGGCGAACACGGTGAAGTTCGGGTTCAACTGGTAGGTCTCGCGGTCGATGGTCACGGCGCGTTCCTGCATGGCCTGGAGGAGGGCGCTCTGGGTTTTGGCGGGCGCGCGGTTGATTTCGTCGGCCA
This sequence comes from uncultured bacterium, assembly GCA_963795895.1. GTDB lineage: Bacteria > Verrucomicrobiota > Verrucomicrobiia > Chthoniobacterales > SZAS-18 > CAWCJJ01. The sequence goes on along the minus strand of CAWCJJ010000012.1, from coordinate 102,472 downwards.
GCAGGAAGGTGGTGAACACGGGACCGCGCACGAGGTTGAAGGCGTTGTGCTGGAGGTCGAAGACGTTGGTGCCGGTGATGTCGGCGGGCATGAGGTCCGGCGTGAACTGGATGCGGTTGAACTCCGCGCCGAGGACGTGGGCCAGCGTGCGGACGAGCAGGGTTTTCGCCACGCCGGGCACGCCTTCGATGAGGGCGTGTTGGCCGGTGAAGATGGCGATGAGCGCCTTGTCCACCACGTCCTGCTGGCCGATGATGACTTTGGCGACCTCTTCGCGGGCGTCGGCCAGAAGGCTCTTAAGCTGATCGAGGTTTTCCATGCGCGCCTACGCTACCGGGCGCGGGAGGGGGAAACAAGCGGGGAAAACGCGGGGGTGGGACGCCCGCCTGGAGGCGAGATGCACGGGACCGAGATCGGCCTCACAGGGCATCTTCAATGTTTCCAGTAAAGCGCTTGGCTTGGCCGGACGCGCTATTTTTCCGGGCTTTTGGCGTGGAGGTTTTTCGCGATCTGTTTCCACTCGCCCGGCGAAAGGCCGTACTCGGCTTCCATGTAGTTGGTTGAAACGACTTCCACCGGGCGCAACGCGATGATTTGCCCGTTGTAAACGATGCCGATATCGTCGCCTTCCAAGGCGCGCTTCAGCAGGCTGGAGAGGTTCGCACGAGCCTTGGCGGGTGTGGTCGTGATCATGGTTGCAAGCTCGGCTTTTCTTACCAATTCGTTGAATAGCCCAGAAAGTTCCCCGCGCGTGCCGGTCGGGGAGTAACACCCGGCGGACGGCAACGTTCCCCGTCCCTTGGGTCCTTTTGGTCCCTGGGGTCCCTTTCCGGGAACGCGCTCGGCCCGATCGGCGGGCACCTCCCGGAAAGGGACCCCAGGGACTCAGGGGACCAAAGGGACGGCAGCCTCTGACCGGCTCCGCACAAGCCGTGTTATTCAGGAGGAAACACGAACAGGAACGCGAACGGTATTTGCACGCAGAAGCGCGGCGGGTTTGACATGTTGGGGTTGCCTGCGCTTGAACCTTGTGTCAACCGGGCAATTTGGTTTGAACACCTTTAAACGCTGGCCCGGGAGTCGGAATCTTCGCAGGGAGGTTGTCCATTTTTGGGTAGTGCTTAGTGCAGGCGCTCGCCGGGAAGAAGGCTCTTTTCCAAACATTTACCTACGACTTTGACATTTCAACCACATCAAACGGACAAGCGATGACACACGGGTTATTGGAACCAATTATGCAGTGCTTTGCCAGCGCAAAGCTCTTGTCTATTCCACTCCGAGAAGAAGTTACCTGCGGCGATGGTCAAAGCCCATGCGGAGAATGGCCTGCACCGCTGTGACATCTGACATCGCAAACGGACAAATTATCGGTGAAGCTACACCAGATAGACCCAAGCGCCGTGACTGCCAGCGTCGGGGTGGAACCGCGGCCAAAGAAAAAGATCGCTTCGGCAGCCACTTTGCCTTTTTCTCTCAGCTTCGCTCTAACTGCCTTCTTCGCCTCCTGCTTTCCACATTCCTGCTCCCATGGCTGCCTTGTTCTCGACCACACCCACCCCCGCCATTGTCCCGAGCCGCCCCGCGCCCGCCTCGACGAGCCACGTCGCTCTGGAGCGCAACGTGCTCGAACAAGACGTCCGCATCCAGGGTCGAGTGCATTTTGTAGGCACTCTGATCATCGACGGCCAGCTGGAAGGCGAGATCGAGAGCGAGGGCACTCTCCTGGTGGGCGAGCGCGCGCGGCTCCAGGGCGAGATCACGGTGGGCGAGGCCATCATCCACGGACGGGTGGAGGGCACCCTGCGGGTGAGCGGACGCTGCGAGCTGCACGCGTCCGCCTGCCTGGTGGGCGAACTGGCCGCCGGCCGGCTGGTGCTGCACGAGGGCGCGACTTTCCTGGGCACGAGCCAAGTGGCCGGCACCGACCGGCCGGTGGCAGTCCAAACCCGATTGTTGCCTTTGTGATTCATCCGTGGTGGCCTGAGCAGCCATCTGGAAAAAGCCCGGGCGCAAACTGCCCACCATTGGCACCAAGACGAGCAGGCCGTGGCTCAAATTGCGCGGGTTGATGGTCGGTGCGGGTGCCCGCCTTCCGCGGCGTGGCGCCTTTCTCGCCGTGCCTGGCCCCGTGGCAAGCCACGCAATTCGCGTGGGGTAATCACCTTAGTTTGCGCCTCCTGGCGCGCCGCTTGCTTAAGGGGGACTCGGCCCAACAAAACGCCTCATCTGGTTATTTTTCATCAACGGTCCACCTTCGCTCATCCACACCACCATGCCTGATCCATCCACTCACCGTCCCCGGCGCATCCTCGTCGTCGATGATCACGCCCCCATGACCCACCTATGGAAAGTGCTGCTGGAGAACACCGGTGACTACCTTGTCCAGGCGGAGAACCACAGCCGCTCCGCGGTGGAGGCGGCTCGGCGCTTCCGTCCCGACGTGCTCATTTTGGACATGCAGATGCCGGAAATGGACGGAGGGGAAGTGGCCGCGTGCATCCGCGCCGACCGGCAGCTCTGCCATACGACCATTGTTTTCATGACTTCGCTGGTCACACAAAAAGAAGTGGACGCGGGCAAGCGCATCGAAGGCTGCCTGTGCCTGCCGAAGCCCACCAACCGCAAGGAGATGCTGCGGGTCATCGAGCAAAGTCTCGCCCAAAGGCCGCCCACACCCGCCAAGAAAATCTTCGAGGTGGCTGCCGCCGCTGGCCACAAGCGTTGGACCGATGCCCGCTGCACCCTGCGGGTGGGCTAGCGCGGCTGGCGCTTCCTTTCAAGTGGTCTTCGTCTGGCGCAATGCCGCCACGCGGCTACTTTGCGGCGAAAGCGCAAGAACCCGCACAATCACAACGGCACGAGCGTAGCGGTGTCGGCAGCCCAGGTGACGACAGAGAACGGGGCGCGGATCGGGAGCCGCCCCTTCTCGTCGCCCCGGAGCGTCGGCACGCGAAAGTGGAGGCGGCTGGAGGGGAAGTTCGGACACGGGGGATTTCTGATCCACAGCGGTTTGCGTGCCACCGCCACTCAGCGTTGCAGTCCCGCACTTCGCGCCAAGATAAGGCTACCGGCCAGTAGCCCACTCATGCAAGAAAGTTCATCCCTGACCACTCCCCCGATTAGTTCGAATGCAGATTCTCAGAGGTATGTTGGGTTTGTGATCGCGTCTCAAAAACTTGAGCCATCTCTGGACGCCATTGTTCCTGGACGAAAATGGGGTCGTGGATGATCACGAGGTAAAGAGACGGCGCTACCAAGGCGCGCGCTCGTAGCAGGCAGGGCGCGGCTGCCTTGAAGTCGCCGGCCTTGATGTATCGAACGGCGATGGCCACCAGCGCTTCAAGAGGAGGGTTGGCTTGGGCCATTGCAGCGTCGATCTGCGCACGGGTGCCATCTTGAACTTCCAGATCAGCCTCGATTTCGCAGAGCCAGTACTTGAGCCGGTAAAAACTGCTCGATGCGTCAAATTCGTTGCGCAGCAGCGCGGAACGAAACCGACTGGCGGCGGCTCTGGATTTACCTTCCCGATGCAGGCACTCGCCCCAAAAATAATAGATATCTGATCGACTTGGATCGGCTGCCACCGCGGCGGCGAAATAGCCTTCTGCCGCGTCATAATCGCGCGACATTGTGAAAAGGATGCCCAGGCGAAAATTGGCTTCGGCACTGTCTGGTTCCCGGTTCGCTAACGCCCGAAAAGTACCTTGTGCGGCGTTCAAGTCTTTTTGATACATCTCGGTGGTGCCAACGGCAACGTCGATGGAGCGCCACTCGGGATGGGTGACCTTCAAGGCAAGGAAGAGTTGTTTTGCCTCCGCGTATCTGCCCGCATTCTGAGCAATGTAAGCGGCGTCCAGGCTATCGTCTTCTGCTGGCTTGAGCCGGGTAGCGGCAATCCTTTGCAACGCGTTTCCTGCCGAGCCACCTACACCATGCCCCTCCAGGCGCCGGTCGGCGAGGCGTAACAAAGAGTGATCGATCAGGATTCCACCGATCAAGCATCCCAGGGAAAGGAATACGAGGGTACGAGGAGGCCCGCCGGGATTTCGCCGTAGTTGTGTCGCCACTTGGCGAAGCATCGGGGTAGTGGTCAACAGCGGAGCGGGTGACTTGATTGCCCTTTTGCTTTTCGCCGCTCCAGAAGGTGGAGAGGGAAGTTCGGTAGATCTTGGCGCATCCACAGGATAGCCAGCGTCCGCCGCGCCAGCTTTGTCGAGTGACCGCGGCGGAAAATAGCTGGATCCCGCGGGGGCAAGAGCCGTGGAAGTGGGCCTTTGCGGAGAGAGCAGGAAATTAGGGAGATACTTCGTGAACGTCCCTAGAAAATGCTGGAACGGGACTGGCCGGAAACCAGCGGCTAAAATCGCCTCGTCGAGGCCGTCTGCTACGGGGTTGATCTCGCTGGATGCCGCTCCTAGGGCATTTTCTCGGCGCGCCACGGGAGTAAACTTGCGGTGTCTCGAAGGCATGGTCATGAGAACTATGGCCAGCAGAAAGCGAGCCCACACAATCGGCCTTGGCAGGGCCTACGCACCAAAATTCTGCATCCTGAGCCAGAGGCACTTACAAAAGCAGAATATTACCCGTAAAATGCCTATACTCACAAACCTGCCTGAGCCTTCCTTGGGGATCAGTAACTTACGGTGTCAATCGAAATTTTGGTGCGTAGGCCCTGGCGATCAAGGGCCTGCACCTGGCTTTTTTCATCCACGCAAAGCACGATGGCGCGGGTGTGTTCGGGCGGATTGAGATAAAGCCCCACCACATCGCGCACCTTTTCCACGAAGAACGGATCCCTGGGGAGCTTGAAGGAGTCCTGCAAATGGGGCTTGAGTCCGAAGGAGTGCCAGATGCGCAGAATCGCGTTCTGGGAGAGTCCGCTGTCTTTGGCCAATAAGAAGCGCGGGTACAGGAAGCAGGAATCCGACGCCCGTTTGCAAAGCCTAAACCTCACGAGGTTTGAAAGGCAAGGAGGATGCTTTTTGCGACGATCACGAGACCAGGAACACGCGCGAACTCATCGAAGTTCAGCGTCACAAGGGTGTAGCCGAGGCTGCGCGCGGTGGCGGCGATCAGCAGATCGTTGGCCCCGATCATCGTTCCGGCGCGCGCCAAGCCGGCCCCGGCGCTGGCATGGTGGCGCGCTTCCCCGATCGCGAAAGGCATGACCGCAAACTCGGAAAGTACCCATTCCACCTACGCCGTCCGCTTTTTTCCCTGGCGAACATTCGCCGCGCGATGGCAGCCGTGGAGCAACTCTGAAGCGGTGATCGCCGTAATGGAAACGGGTTCGTCCAGCGTCGCCAGAAAGCCGGCAAGATCGAACTTCCCCCTCTCGTCGGCAATCAGCAGCGAGGAGTCGAGGATCAATCCCATGACGGGATTGGCCCGGGCGTTCCGGCGCGGGTCTCCCGCAAGTCCGCCTCAAAGGCTGCCGCCTCCTCCACACCAAGGCGCGGGCGGTTGACAGTCATAGCCGCGGCGATTTGCTTGCCGGTTTTCATTGCGCGGGCCGTTGGCACGACGCGGGCCACCGGTTTTCCGTTCTCCAGAAGCGTGGTGGCTTCGCGAAGGCGGTGGGTGCGATCAACAACCTCGGCAAAGTTCCCGGCCGCTTCGGTGACGGTAAGGGTAGCTTCCATGGGTCCAAACTTTACCTGTTCGCCTTGCTGACACAAGCCCGTGGGCGGGGGCGTCCGTGGCAACTCACAAAATCAACATGCAGTCCCCGTAACTGAAAAAACGGTACTCCTCCCGCACCGCCTCCGCGTACGCGTGCCGCACCAACTCGCCGCCCGCGAACGCGCTGATCAACATGAGCAGCGTCGAGCGCGGGAGGTGGAAATTCGTCAGCAACGCGTCCACGTGGGCGACCCGGCGCGGCGGGTGGATGAAAATATCGGTGACCCCCTGCTGGGGCAGGACGTTCCCCGCGGCGTCGCGCGCGCAGGCTTCCAGCACGCGCACCGTGGTGGTCCCGATCGCCACGCGACGGCCTCCCGGCGCGACCCGGTTGATCGCTTCCGCCGCGTCGTTTGAAATCTCAAAGCGCTCGGCGTGCATGCGGTGCTCGGCCAGGTTTTCCGTTTGCACCGGCTTGAAGGTGCCGACGCCAACGTACAACGTTAGGAAGGTGTGCGGCGTCGCCGCGAGGATTTCCGGGGTGAAATGCAAACCGGCCGTCGGCGCGGCGATCGCGCCCGGGTGGCGCGCGAACACCGTTTGGTAACGCGTGAGGTCGGACTCGTCCGCCGGGCGTTCCAAATACGGCGGCAGCGGCAGCGCGCCCACGGCCTCCAGGTCGATCAGGCCGTCGAAGCGGATGACGCGTTCGCCGTCTTCCAGGATGCGTTCGACGGTTCCGGAGATGTCGCCGACCCGCACGGTCGCACCCGGGCGGGCTTTGCGTCCGGGTTTGACGAGGCAGGTCCAGACGGTCGGCTCCGCGCGCTCGACCACGAGTAGTTCGAGCGACCCGTCGTTGGCGAAAAGCCGGGCGGGGATGACGCGGGCGTCGTTGAGAATGGCGAGGTCGTTGGGACGGAGGTGGGAGGGGAAGTCCGTGAACATCCGGTGCTCGATCCGGCCGTCGGCGCGGTGGAGGACCATCATGCGCGCGCCCGAACGGCTTTCGGGCGGGTAACGCGCGATCAGGCGGTCCGGCAGGACGTAATCGTAGTCGCTGGTGAGGAGAGAGGGAGGAAGGAAGGGCAAGGAGATAGGAGATAGGGCGGAATGAGCAATGACCAATGCAGAATGACGAATGACGAAGGTGGAGGCTAGTCGTCTTTTGTTTTTGGGCGGGGCGTGACCAGGGGGAGGAGGAGGCAGAGGCACGGGGGGACGTAGATCAGGAGGCGCAGCCAGAGGGGTTCGTGCCAGGGGGCCTCGGTTCGGTTGAGATCCCAGAGTAGGAAGTAGCCGAACATACTCACCGATAACACTAACCAACCGCGCGCGGCAGGATGTTTGGCGGGACCGGATTCGGCGCGCCAGACCGCGAAAGGAAGGATCCACGTCAGATACCACGGATGTATGACCGGGCTCAATAGCAGCATCGCGCCCAACACCCAGAGCAATCCGCGCCGCCAGTCGGACCGGAAGTAGATCGCCAGCAGTCCGCACGCGATGAACGCCGCGCGTTGGTAGAAGCCGTTTTTTTGCGCGGGGTTTGGACGCACGGTGAGTTCGACGAGCCACCAGAAGGCGTCGTTGAGGCGGGTCACGTAGGCGAACTCTTTTAACGTGTGGAAGATCGGAATGTGGGGGTAGCCGTACACGCACGCCGCCACGGGCAGACAGACTATCGCGAACGGCAACACCAGCAAAGACCGCCGCCAACCGAGGGCGAAAAACCACGTCGGCAACAGCACCGCGGGGAACAGCTTCAACACGATGGCGAGTCCGAGCCAGAGTGAACTGACCCACGCGAAAGTGAGGGAGGAAGAGGAAGGAAGGGCGGGGACATAGGCGACGGTAGATGGGGCGGAGGGTTGTGGGTTGTGGGTTGGTGGGTCTGGCGCGGCGCGGTGGCGGCGGCGCGGTCCAGGGTCCAAACGGCGGCCACCAGAGTCACTAACATCAGGCTGTCGTAGTGGCCGCCGCCGGCGAAGGAGTATGCTACCAGCGGGTTCCAGGCGTACCAGGCGGCGGCGCGGTCCAGCCGGGCGGATGAGGGGGATTTTTTTTGATTGAGCAACAACCGGCGGAGCATCACGATCACTCCCAGGTCGGCCAGCGTGAAGAGCAACTTCATCCCCAACGGCGGCACCCGCGCGGCGGCCAGCAACACGAAAACCAGTTCGGCGGCGGGTGGATAGATCGCGGGATAGTCGCGGTGGTTGACGCGCGCCCAGTCGGCGTCGCGCAACGGGATCAGCACGGGGGAAGCCGGCGCGCGGACGTACGGGTTCACCCCGTGAAGCTGTACCATGCCTTCCCAGCGATAACGCCAGAAATCATCGCCCGGTTCCGCCGGCAACAGCAGGAGGCGGAGTCCGATGGCGGCGGACCAGAACACGATCGCCCCCGTCCGGGGGGAAACGCCGCGCGCAGATAAGCCCGGACGGCGACCCAATACGCGGCCCCGGCGATGAATCCACAGATCGTCAGGCGCGTCGCGGTGCCGGGCCGGGTGAAATCCGTGTTGGCCGTCACGCCGACAAGCAGCAACGCCTCCGCAGACAGAGCCGCCACCGCGACTCGCCCCGCCGACCAGCGGCTCAAAGGAGTGTTCCCACCCGGCGTCTGGCTGTTCGCGTGGTCCACGGGCGTGGTTGTCACACGGGCCCGGGCGCGTGCTTTCCACCCATCAGCCCGCCGGTGAAGGACCGCAGTTTGTCCCGGGCGTGGCTCACCACCCGCGCAAACTTCAATTGCCGCAGCAACCGCTCGTAATCCACCCGGCTCCCCGGCCCGCCGGGAATACAAGCCAAGGTCGGACCGTAACCCCGCCGGCCCGGCTTCATCCAGTGCGCCTTGGGTTGCGCGCCGTTCATCCTGTCGAGGTAGGAATAAGACTCCACAAACCCCGGCTCGTCGCTGTAAAACGCCTGCGGCAAATGGAGGTCGAGAAAGCGCCGGGCGGGCGAGCGCACGTGCAGATCATGGATGAACACCACGCGCGGCTTGCCGGTGAGCAAAAGCTGGAAAGCCAGTTTCAACGCCCGGAACTCCTTCGGACCGTCGATCAACACCGCGTCGTCATCCTGCAAAAGTCCGGGGAGCAGTTGGCGCGAATCGCCGAAGCGGCAATCGACGTTCGGCAACGGTGTCAACCGGGTCAACGCGGCGCGCGCGTTCGTTGCGCCGACGTTTTCCTCCACGCTGATCACCGCCGACTGCCGAAACCGCTGCCCCATCACGTGCGTGCTCTGCCCGCCGCCGCGTCCGCTTTCCAGGATGCGCCGGGGCGGGGAGTCGCCCAGCGCGCAGAGCAGGAAGAACATCTCGCTCATCGGGATACCCTGATTGTCGTAGGGCACCTCGGCCATCAAAGCCAGAAACTCATTCAACAGGACCGCGGCCCGGCGCAACGTGTCGGGCAGGGTGATGCGACCGACCAACGGCCCGTCCGCCGCGCGCGGGGGCGTTCCGATGCTAGGAGAGTTGGGATGCTCGACCATGGCCATTACCAGGGAGGTTAGAACAGGAAACGCGCGCCGTCCACGCCCCAACTGGTGGACCGTTCACATGCCCGTGGATTGCGTGGGCCGCTGGGTTTGCCGCATCGTCGAGGCGGCGTATTCCTTCTCCGCCTCCGGCATCCAGGCTTCCAACTGCTGGATGCGTGTCCCGTGCGAGGGGTGGTCGGACATAAACTGCGGCGGCTGCTGGCCCCCGCTCTGCTCCATGCGCCGCCAGAACTCGATGGCTTGGTGTGGATCGTACCCCGCGCGCGCCATGTAAAGCAGGCCGATGTGGTCCGCCTCCGACTCGTGGTCGCGGCTGAAGGGAAGGATCGCGCCGTACTTGGTTGCCGCGCCGAGCGCGCCCATCAGCGCTTGTTGCTGCTGCGGGTCCATGTTGCCGAGGCTACCCTGCGCGCCCATCAGCAGTGCCTGGGTGATGTTTTGCTGAAAGACACGCTGCGCGCCGTGCCGGCTGGTGGCGTGCGCCATTTCATGTCCCATCACGGTGGCCAGGCCGGCTTCGTCCTGCGTGATGGGCAGGATCGCCGTGTAAACCACGATCTCGCCACCCGGCAGGCAGAAGGCGTTGACCTGATCGCTTTGCACGACGCTCAACTGCCAATTGTACTGAATGTTACCCTTTTCCGCGGCCGCCGCCGCGAGCCGCCGCGCCACTCGCTTGACCATCTCGACCTGCGGTCCGCCGCTGACAACGTTGCGGCCTTCCTGTTGCAAGACCTGCTGGTAACTTTGCAACCCGAGCGCCTGTTCCTGCTGCGGGTCCATCCCCACCCGGTGTTTGGACCCCGTCTCCGGGTTAACATACTTGGGGGTGGCCAGAAACTTGAAGAGGACGAAGACGACGGCCAAGGCGATGGGCAGGAGCCGGATGGGGAAACGGTTCATAAAAGGTTACGAATAAAGATGCGCGCAGGCGGATTCGCAACGCGCGGGGTGTTTGTCCCCTTGATGATCGAAAGTATTTGCGGGGGAGGAACCAGAATTTATCACAGAGGGCACGAGGAGGGGACACAGAGAATACAGAGAACACAGAGAACACAGAGAACACAGAGAAAGAAAAAGGCGGGGGTTCGGAAGGAGCGAAGACAAGCCCGTAATTCTGGAACAAAGCTTTTTGCCTTTCTCTTCCTCCTCCGCCTCTGTGTCTGCCCTCCGTGTCCTCTGTGATAAATTCTGGTCTCCTCCCGCCGATGCGTCCGCCCCATGGATGACGCGCGAGTCATAACGAAGCTATGAAATCTCTCAACACGCTCACAGGCGACGCCTTGGAACAAATGATCGACTACAAGGTGGTGGACGAAAACGGGGCCAGCATCGGCACGCTCCACAGCTTGTGGTCGGACCCGGCCACCGGCGTCGTGGAGTTTTTGGGGGTGAAGACCGGGTGGTTGTTTGGTCACAACCACGTTGTGCCCGCCGAAAAAGCGGAACTGGACGACACCAACGGTCTGGTGCGGTTGCCGTACACGGAGATTTTCGTGAAGGAGGCCCCCACCATGTCGGCGGACGCCGAGATTTCCGAAGTGGAGGAGGATGAGATTTTCCGTTATTACGGCTTGCCCGGACGGGGCGCGTTCCCCGCCGCAGGGATGACGGGTTCCTCCCTGGACCAGACTTCCCCGGGATCGGCGATGGTGCAGGAGGAGGAAGAGGAAATGGACGGTTCCGCCACTTACATTGGTATTCCCACCAAGCTCGCCACGGCTCCGGCGAGGAGCATTTCCGTCACGGGCGCGGGCGACGCCACTCCGAACACCTACCGTTTGCAGAGGACGGCGCGTCCGGTGCCGCGTACCGCGCCGGTGGTTGAGACGGCTGAAACAGCGGCGGAGACCGTTCCAACTATCGCGGGGATGTTGTCGCCCACGAGTGATGACTTCATCAACGGTGGCGCGGCCGCCATCACCACGGGGGTGGGTTCGGGCATTTCCGGATTGGAGGATGAGTCGGAGGCGAACAGCCTCGCGGGCACCACGGGCGGGGCGGGTGAAAGCGAGAGCCAAGTTGACACGGATGAAACCCGCGCGCTCGGTGAACCGGTGCCCGGTGAAAACCTAGACCCGCTTTCCGGCGAACACGGCGCGCACGCCGTGGGTACGGGCGCGGGGGCTGCTTCGCTGGGCGCGGCGGGCGTGGCGATTGGCGCGGCCGTGGGCGGACCCGTTGGCGCGGTGGTGGGAGCGATCGCGGGTGCCATCGGGGGCGGGCTGGCGGGCAAGGGCGTGGCGGAGTCGATCAACCCCACGGTGGAGGACGCCTATTGGCAGGCCAACTATACCCGCGCGCCGTATTACGAGGACGGGAACGATTACACGGATTACGGCCCGGCTTACCGGGTGGGTTACGAGGGATATGGAAGCGGCGAAGGTTCGGTGGAACGAAAGGATTTTTCGTCCGCCGAGCAGGACTTGGAGCGTCGGTACGAGCAGGAGCGGGGATCGTCAAAGCTGGAGTGGGCGAAGGCAAAGCACGCCGCGCGCGACGCGTGGGACCGGGTGAAGAGCCGCGTGGGCGGAAGCAACACGCCGACGAGTTGGCCGGCGTGAGGGGAATACCAGAATTCATCACAGAGGACACGGAGAGGCGGACACAGAGAACACAGAGGAAGAAGGAGGGGTCGGAGGGGAGTTATTGGTTACTGGTTATTGGGGCGGAGTAGCCAGCTTGGTCAGATCTGGAACAAAGTCTTTTGCTTTTCTCTTCCTCCTCCGCCTCTGTGTCTGCCCTCCGTGTCCTCTGTGATAAATTCTTAATTCCCTTTGGTTATTGGTCATTCGTCCCTATCCAACGCGCCCGATTTTCCTGATCCGAAACCCCGCCGCCTCAATCAGCTTCGGGACGTTGCGCACCGCCGCGCGGTCCTTCTCCTTTTCCTCCTCGGAAAGCGCCTCCCACGGGACCATCGAGGGATGCAGCTTGCGCTCGTTGTCCCGCGCCGGGCCGTGGCTCCAGCCGTCGCGTCGGCGTTCCTGAGTCCAACGGTCGTGCTCGGTTCCGGCAAGCTCCGTGGCTTGCGCGTCGCTAATCACCAAAGCCGAGGGCGGCAACCCGAAACTGGGTGCCAACTCGTATCCCAGCGCCCCCAGTTTGTTGGGTAAATCAGCCGCCTGCGCGCGGTTGCTGTCGCGCCACGTCTCGGGCAATGTTTCCCAGGGCTGGGTCGCCGGATTGCCGTCCCCGTCAGCCGTCCCCTTGCGGGTCTCCGCCGCGCGGTAATCCTCGTGGATCACCCGCGCCAACTCCTCCAGCGCGAAGACCCGGTGCGGGGCCACCCGGTAGATGCGGTGCCGCCCCGGGTACCCCTTTGCCAGCGGCATAGTGCCCGCGTACTCGCACACAAAGCTCAGCGCCTCCGCCGCGCCGCCGGACCGCGCCCAGTGTTCCGGGCGCAACACGCGGTCCAGTTCCGCCAGGGCCGTAAACTCCTCGCTGGCGAACACCTCGCCCGGCGCGGCCACCGGTTCGATCCGGGCCGCCCGGTTGACGTGGGTGCCGGTGAAATTCAGTTGCCGCAGCACCGGGTTGTAATGCACGAACACCGGCCCCGTGTGCAGGCCGATCCGGATATCGAGCGGATGCGTTTCCACCTCGCCGCCGGGCAGGGTTTCGGTCAGGTAAAGACCCTGTCGCGCCCAGTCGTCTTGGCTGTCGCGGATCAACTGGATGAGTTCCATCGCGAAACAACCGGCGTCGTGGGCGAAGTCGAACCCGGCGTAGATGGCGTCGCCCCAGGTGTTGAGTTGGCGCGGGGCGTGCGCGCTGGTGGCGGTCAGCCGGGAGACCGCCTCCAGGAAAATGCCCACGAACTGCGGGATCACCGTCTCGCGCAGCTTGCTGTAACCGACGATGTCCGCGAAGAGCAGCGTTTTCACGTCCTGGCGCAACGTGTCCCGCTCGCAACGCGTGGAGTTGTTCCCCGGATTGGGGAAGCGGGCGCTTGCCCGGGTCGGAACATCCCCGGCATGGCCGGCGGTGATCTCCAGTGTCGCCGGTCGCGGCGGTTCGACGATGATGGGCTCCCGCCCCAGCCGCCGCCATAGTTCGACAAAAGTTTGCGTGCCGCCGAAGCCGCGGCCGGGTAGGCCGTCCCACAGCGCCATCGGCAGGAGGTCGAGGCGCAGGGAACGCGCGGCGTGCAGCGCCAGGCCGGCGGCGACTTCCATCGTGTAAGCCAGGCCCAGCGGATCCATGGGCTGGTACACCTCGCCGATGGCGCGCACGGTGGTGGCGCGTTCCAGGGCTTCGTCAAACTTGGGTTGCCAGAGCGGCGGGCCGTCCGCCGACTCGAAGGGAATGACGCTCGTGCGGCGGAACTCCGCCTCCGACCACGGCAGCACGAGATGAACCGCCCCGCCGCGGGCGCGCATCGCCTCGCCGAAGAGGAGGTCCGCCCCGGCGGCGCCCCCGGCCAGGCCCACGGTGGCGCGGGCACCGGCCAGGGCATCGTCGAGCCGTCGGCGCACCCCGGGTACGGACGCCGTCGGAAAGCGGGGTGGCAGGTGCGGTTGATCGGGCCGGTCGGGCAGGTGTCCGCTGAAGACGACAAGCTGGAGCGGCGGAAAGGCCGGGTGGAAGAACTGGGGGACGAGATCGAGGGTTTCGGCGAGCGTGCGCGCCCAGTAACGGGCGTCGGCCAGGCGCGGCGTGGTCGCGCCGGGAAGTCCCGCGAGTTCGGCGAAGGCGGACGCGGCCTCGTCGGGTCGTTCGAGCACCGCCAGGGCAACGGCGCGGAAGTAGGTCAAATCATACCGGGGTCCGGCGGCGCGCACGAGGACCTCGCGGGCGTGTTCCCGGGCGGCTTCGCGGGTGGCCGAACCCGGGCGGCTGATGACGAAGCCCGCCGCTGCGGCGAGGGTGAGGGCGTCGAGCCGGCCGGGCTCGGTGGCGAGGGCGCGCCCGTAAAAAGCCAGGGCCTGACCGGCGATCTGGTCGCGCGCGGCGCGCAGGGGGGCGCAGACGGATTGCTCGCGCAGGATGTTGCCGAGTTGCACGAGGATGTCGGCCCGGAGCGCGGGTTCGAGCGGCGCAGGGAACGGGGAGGACTCGGCGACGCAGGGTTCGAGTTGCCGGCGCGCGGCGGGGGTATCGTCCAGTCGCGCGAGGGCGGCGGCGTAGTGCATGCGCAGGCGGACCAGTTTGGCGGTATCCGGGGGCGTGACGGGCGCGGCCCAGAGACGCAGGGCTTCGCGGGCGCAGTCGCACACGAGCAGAAATTCCTCCTTTTCCAAAGCGCGCGCGGCGAACTCGACCGCGAGGTCGAGGTGGTCCTGGAGCCAGGGAATTTGCCGGGTGGCGGTGAGCGGAGCGCGGCCCCGGGCGGGTTCGGGCACGGGCTGGCGCTGTTCCCACGCGGCGTAGAGGTCGCGCCCGGTTAAGGCCGGGGACCGCAGGCGCTCCGTGAGCTCGGCGACGGATTGGAAGATCATGAGGGTGGTGGGGAAATGACCAATGATCAACGAGTGGCGAGGGGAGGGGGAATGATGCCACGGACGGGCGCGGGCCGGGTGCGACTTGGTTGGGCCGACGTAAAACTTTCGATTTCACGGGGTTTTGTCCAGCTAATGAGACAAAAATGCCGTAGGGATGCGGGTGATCTTCAACCTCGTGTACGCCAGCACCGCCGTGAAGCCTTTCACGCGGGACGAATTGGTTGAGCTGCTCCACCAATCCCGTAAAAAGAACGCCGCGAATGGTATCACGGGTCTGCTGCTCTACAAAGACGGAGCTTTCATGCAGGCGCTGGAAGGCGAGGAGGATATGGTTCGCGACTTGTATGACACCATATGCGCGGATCGTCGTCATCACCAAATACACACGCTTTTAAGAATTACCGTGGAAAAGCGTTGGTTTCCCGATTGGTTAATGGGCTTCAAGGATCTCGGCGACGAAGGGGGAACGCCGCCGGCCGGCTACAAGCCGCTCGAAGAGTTGCCGCCGTGGGTGGATATCCTTCCCTGGCGCGCGTCGGTCGCGTTGAAACTGCTCGCCCAGTTCAACCAGCAGAAGTGAGGGTGGGAAGGTTTACCACCACGCCGTCCATTTCCGGCAGGGGGAGTAATGGCTATATCGCTCAACCAGCTTTCCCAACCCCGGCAGGGGTGTAAAAGCGAAAGCCCAGCCCATAGCGCAAGCTGTGGGTATTCAGAAGGGTGAGTTCCCAGCCCCGGCAGGGGCGCAAGAGCACTGGCATGACCAAATCCAAATGGCCGCCGGTCTTCTTACGCCCCTGCTGGGGCTGGACAATCCTGGACGACATATTCCCATAGCTCGCGCTATGGGCTATGCGCTCTTACGCCCCTGCCGGGGCTGGGAAGGTGGCTTTTTGGATGCAAGGGCCACCGGATTAAGGTAGGGTGAGCTTCCCGCGTCACCCCTTTTTACTCTTCCCCTCCCTCTTCCCCTTGCCCATGAACTCCGATGACATCCTGCTCGAAGCCGAAGAAAACATGGAAAAAAGCGTCAACTACATGACGCACGAGTTTTCCGCCGTCCGCACCGGCAAGGCAACGCCCGCGCTGGTGGAAAACATCGACATCGAAGCCTACGGCGGCACCAAGATGAAGCTCAAGCAACTGGCGCTGATCACCACGCCCGAGCCGCGGCTGCTCGTCATCCAGCCCTTCGACGCCGCCACCGTCAAGGACATCGAACGCGGCCTCAAGGAATCCAAGATCGGCATCACGCCGATGGTGGATGGCAAGATCATCCGCCTGCCGGTGCCCGAGTTGAGCGAGGAACGCCGGAAAGACCTGGTGAAAGCCATCCGCCAGATGGCCGAGGAGGCGCGCGTGCGGATTCGTTCCAACCGGCGCGCCGGCATCGACGAGGCCAAGAAGATCAAGAAGGAAGGCGCGCTGACCGAGGATCAGCTCGGCGACGTTGAGGACAGCATGCAGAAGCTCACGGACCAGTACATCAAGAACATCGACGATAATCTGGCGAACAAAGAGGCGGAGATTATGAAGGTCTGAGGGGAGGGACGGGTGGGGGGTGGGTTGTGCGGAAGGATGTGAAGAGGGATGTGGGATGTGGAAGAGGGGTGCTTTTCTCGCGTCGATTACTTGTGGAAGATGATGTAGAAAATCAGGGCCACGAAGATTTGCAACACCACGAACCCGCCGATCAACGGCCCCAGCCGCCAGCGGGTGCGCCAGAGCTGCGGGGCCTGCAAGCGTTTGTCACGACTCGTTAGCTCCACGCGCTCGTAGTCGTCCAGCTCGCCCTTCATCTCGGCGGCGGAACGGAAGCGCTCCCCCGGCTCGCGGGCCAGCGCGTGCAACGTTATTTCCTCGATCACCGGCGTCAGCAGCGCGTTGAGTTTGCGCGGCGCCACGGGGTCGCCGCTCAGGCGCGCGTTCATGATCACGTACGGACTCTCCCCCTCGAAGGGCGCGGAACCCGTGGTCATCTCGTAAAGGATCGCCCCCAGGCTGTAGATGTCCGTCCGCTCGTCGCCGCGCCGGCCCTTGACCTGCTCGGGCGCCATGTAGTCGGGCGTGCCCAGCGTCGGCGAAAAACCCACCCACGTCAGGCGTTTGGCGCGCTCGGCCTTCGCGATGCCGAAATCCATCAGGCGCACGCTGCCGTCCTCGCAGAGCATGATGTTTTGCGGCTTCAAATCGCGATGCACCACGTTGTGCTTGTGCAGATATTCCAAGCCTTCGCACACGCGGCTGGCGATGCTCACGGCGTCCTTCTCGGGCAGCGGACGCAACGCCGCCAGCACCTCCGCCAACGTCTGGCCCTCCAGGAATTCCATGACGATGTAGGGCCGGCTCTTGCTCTCCGGCCCCGGCAAAATTTTGAGGATGGAGGGATGGTCCATGCTCAGGCCGATGGCCTCCTCGCGCTCGAAACGCTGGTAGCTGGCGATGTCGCTCTCGAACTGCATGTGCGGCACCTTGAGGGCGACCACGCGGCTCCCGTCGGCGCGGTCGGCGGCCTTGAAGATGGACGCCATGCCGCTGCGGCTGATGGCCTCGGTGACCTCGTAGCGTTCGTCCAGCACCTGGCCGACGGCGATGTCGTTGCCGGCGGGGGCCATGTTGGGCACGGGGTAGTAGATGGGCGTGCCGCGATGGTAGTTGACCATTTCCACGCTGTTGACGCGGACAATCTGGACGCTGATGTTGTCGTCGGCCCCGCGGCGCTCGGCGAGGGCGATGAGGCGGTCGCAGGCTTCGTTGGGCGCGTGGTGGCTGGCGATCTCGCGGATCTCGTCGTCGATGACGCTGGCGTAGAGGCCGTCGGTGCATTGGATGATGAGGTCGCCCTGGGCGATGCCCTGGCTGCCGTGGGTGACGCGGCAGACGTGGTCGTGCCCGATGCTGCGCGTGAGGACCGAGCGCAGACGGCTGGTCATGGCGTCGCGCTCGCTCACGAGGCCGAGTTTCACCTCCAGGCTGGTGTAGGAGTGGTCGGTGGTGAGGCGGGTCAGGATTTCGCCGCGCAGGTGGTAAATCCGGGTGTCGCCGATATGGGCGACGGCGACCTCGTCGTGGCGAAACAGGGAGATGGCGAGGGTGGTGGACATGCCGCCGGGGCTTTTGAGCGGCCCGTGGTGGGCGGCCTCGTACACCGCGAGGTTCGCGGCGTTGAACATGTGTCCGAGGAGTTTGGCGGTGCCGGTGTCGGGCGCGGCCTCGTTGAAGGTTTTGAGGGCGGCCTCGACCGCGAGGCGGCTGGCGATCTCGCCGCGTTCCTCGCCGCCGACGCCATCCGCGAGGATGGCGACGCTGCCCCGGAGGCGGCGTTCGTCGAGGGAGCGGGTTGGAAGAACGCCGCGCGATCCTCGTTGTTGGATCGGACGGGTCCCTGGACCGAGCGTTCCGTGCAGATGACTTCCATTGTAAGAAGGATGGGCGGAGGGTTGTGAAACGGGGTGTGGGAAGTGGTTCTTCGCACCAAAAAAAGCGCAGCTTGGGGCGTTGCTCTGTCAGCGTCAACTTATTAAGAAACTTGGCCCCGGATCGCAAGTCAGCGCGCGAGATCCCAGGCCAGCTTGCCGATGATGGCCGTCACCACCCCCAAAAAGAGCAGCCGCACGAAGCCGCTGCCCCGCAACATCGCCAGGCGCGTGCCGACGATCGAACCGAGGACGTTGCACGCCGCCATCGGCAACGCAAACCGGTACAGGACGTGTCCCGTCCCCGCGAAATACAAGACCGCCGAAGCGTTGGTCGCCGAGTTGACCACCTTGGACGACGCGGAGGCCGTCAGGAAGTTGAACCCGAACACCCCGATAAAGATGAAGATCAAAAAGCTGCCCGCGCCCGGCCCGAAGAACCCGTCGTAGAACCCGATGGCGCACCCGACCCCCGCGCCTACCCACGCTTGGGTTTTCACTGGTAGGCCCGGCGCGTGCAGGGAGCCAAAATCCTTGCGGACGAAGGTGTAAACCGCCACGGCCACGAGCAGGAACAGGATCAGCGGACGCAACGCCGCCGGGTTGAGGCGGGCCAGCGTCATGGCTCCCAACGGCGAGAAGAGGAACCCCGCCGCGGCCGCCGGGAGGAGGGCGCGCCACTCGAGTTGGACGGCGCGGGTGTAGTTCCAGGCGGCGGCCAGGGTGCCGCAAATTCCCACCATTTTGTTGGTGCCGAAAACGTCGGCAGCAGGCGTGCCGGACGGCAGCAATAGCAGCAGGGCGGGCAACTGGATCAAACCGCCCCCGCCCACCACGGAATCAATGAACCCGGCTAAAAAGGCGAGGATGCAGAGGGCGATGGTCGTCGGCACGGGTGTTCTTTACAGCATGGGCGGACCATTGCGCGTGCGTCTTCGCAAGGAAACAAGTTTTTCGCGCGGCTTTCTGGAAATACGTGAGGGTGCGGGGTCGCACGGTCTCTACTGCAGCCGATGGTGCCTCGCCGGTCGGAAGCGAAAATCCGGCCCGCGCGGCGAGGTCGGACCCCGCGCACGCGCCCGGACCAAAATTCTCCATTCCGCCACTGCGAAGCAGTTTTGGAGTGCGCCGCGACACGTCGCTGGCGGACCCGGCGGAGCCGTGGAAAAGCGGCGACGTGTCGCCGCACTCCAAAACTGCTTCGCAGTGGGCGGAGAACCCTGTTCGATGCCCCGCCGCGTTGCCCTCGGGCGCGCCGATCTGCTTCACATCGATATTCTCGCCGACGGCGCTGGGATATTCGCCGTCCATGCTGGTCTTGCTGGATTTCACCCGGCGGTTAACGAATAACCGGAGGGTAACCACAGAGGCACAGGGAGCACGGGGAGGAAAAGGAAAGGCAGGGAGTTTGTTTGGAAAGAGTAGGTCATGCCTTCTCTGCTCCGAACCCCGTTCGGCCTTTTTCTTCCTCTTCCTCTGTGCTCTCTGTGTCCTCTGTGGTGAACCATGCGGCGGATCGTCCACCAGGCGGCGATGCCGGTCAGCAGGAGGCCGAGCCAGCCCAGGCGGGCGAAGCGGGCGGGGCGCGCGGTCCAGAGGGCCAGGCGAGCTTCGTCCTTGATCTTCTTGAAGTGGTACACCCGGCCCTCGCGCGGGAAATCCACCGCCAGGGAGATGCGGCCCGCCGCGCGCAGGCTTTCCGTCCGGGGTGGTTCCGCCTCTTCCGGGGTCGCCAAGGCGGGAACGGCGGCGATCACCGGCATGCTGGCGGGGGTTTTCGCGTCGAAGTAGAAAGCGGACTGCTCGTCGCCGTCCTTGTCCTTCCGATCGGTCTTCACGTCCAGCGCCCGCGCCGTGCTGAGGCTCTTCTGCCCTGCCGGACCGGCGGAAGGCTCCAGTCGAATTCCCCGCGTCGCCATGTCCAGTTTGTAATCGTTAGGCTTCGCCGCCGTTGCCGCCGGCAGGTCCACGCTGACGGAATCGTTCAGGGCAAGCTGGCTCTGACGGGGCGATTCCTCCGGCGCGGGAGTTTGGTTGGCGACCGGGGCGCCGGAGGCCTTTTGCTTCGCCGCGTCGCGGTTGTCGCGCCACAACCGGTCCAGGATTGGCACCTCCCCTAACGTAGAATAATTATCGAGCCCGGCGACGCCTTCCGGCTGCGGCAAAGAGGGCGTAAGCTGTTCCTTGTTCGAGAGCGCGCCGACGTTCACATGGGTAGAACCGCTGTAGGTGTTCCCGCCCGGCAACTGCCGCGCCTGTTGCGCGACGATGTTGTTGGCGCTGTTGAGATGCTCCACTTCCCCCAGGATGCTCCGCGCGTCGTCCAACACCGCCGTCGCTTGGCTCTGCTTGTTCGGCCTCTTCAGCAACCCGCCCACGTCGGCGTCCTTGCCCACCCTGCCGCTGAAATCCTGGCTGGCTTCGCGCGTCACCTGTTCGGCGAGCGCCTGGTAGTTGGTCAAAGCGCGCCGGCGCTCCGCCTGGCTCGCCTTCTCCGAACCATAGACCGCCGACAAGTTCCGCAGATCCGACAGCGAACTCTTGAGCTTTTCCGTCTCGCTGAGCGCCGCGATCACCGGTTCCAGGTTGCCGCCGCTTTGGATCAACCGCGCGTCGTTAGGAAGCCAGACGTCCCAGAGCGTTTTCTCGACGGGCACGCCCGGCAGGCGCGGGTCCTCCATCCGCCAGTTCGCAAACAGCGGCTCGCGCCCCGGGCGCCCCCCCTTCGCCGACGGCCGTGCCGGGCGGCGGTAGGTGAGTTCCACGTCGTAGGACAACTCGCCCGGTCGTGTCTTGAGCAGCGGCACCAAGAGCAAAGGCGGTTGCCCGGCGTCCACCCGCACGCTCTCGCCCGCCACCCGCGCGCCGATGAACTCCACGCTGGGCGGCAGTTCCACCGGCAGGAATTGCAACCGCCGGTTCTGCAAATGGTACGACGCCCGGTGCCACTCCTCGCCGTTCGCGAGCAGCGAGGTCGTCAACTCCGCGTAGGCCACCAGCGCCGCGCGTCCGGCGGTCTTTTCCAGGTCGGTCACGCGCACGCCCAGCGACCACGGGGCGTTGGGCGCGGCCCGGAAGAAACGCGTGCCCGCGACGATCTCCGGCGGCAGGAACGGCACGTCCTTTTCCACCGCCGGGTCCAGGCCACTCGGCTCCAGCGCCATCTCGCCGGACGACGCGTTTTCCACCAGTAGAAACCCGCCCGCCGCGCGTCCGCCCGCGCCCTCGGGGAACGCCAGGTCCGGGATCGACGCGCGCCCGTCCGCACCGAGCCGGAGTTCCAGGCTCACGGTGAAACTCGACTCCCCGTCGGCGTAAACCGGGTTCTGGAACAGGACGCGGTAGGCGCGCCGTTCCCCGCCGTTGACCGGCGCCGGGGAAAGGGTCTCGCGCACGTCGGGGCCGCCGACCCGCGCCTCCGCCAACCCGGGGGGCAGGGTGAACTCCAGCGCCTCCAGCGCGCCCTGGGTCACCCCGGCGTTGACGCGGATTTCCACCGCGACCACCCCCTCGCGCACGGTCGCCCGCGCCACCCACTGCGCCTCCCAGCGGGCGGGCAGGTTCTCCAGCGTTGCCGCGACGTCGAACTTCGCTCCCCGGTAGCGGAAGGCGCGCTGGCGTTGCAACGGGGCTTTCACCTGGAACTCGGGCGCCGCCGCGGCCGCGTCGATCTCGCCCAGGTCGCGCCCCTCCGCGCCCGTCGGCAGGGTGAGGCCCACCTTGAAGGAACGGTCCGCCGCCACCACGGTCTGGCCGTCGGTTTCGGTGAACCCAACCGCCGTCAGGGGTTGCAGCGCCAGGCGGTCAGGCGCGCGGTCGAACTGGCGCACGAGATAGACCAGCAGCGGGATTTCGCTTTGCGCCGCCGCCGCCGGCTGGAACCGCAGCGAGAGCGTGTTGCCCTCGCGCCACCACTGCCGCACCGCGCCGCCCGCGACGGCCTGGATCTCGAATCCGGCCGGCAGCGCCAGGTCCGCCGTGAGCAGGGGCGCGCCGCCCTGCGGCGTGACCAGCCGCGCCGACGCGGCGAGCTCGATTTTGCCGTGTCCGACCTGGTAAAGGTAGTTGATGCGCGCCTCTCGTTTTTCCACGGCGGCGCGGGCGTTGTACGAGATCGGAGTGGTGCCGTCGCCCGCGAATGCGGCGAAGACCCGCGCGTGGTCCGGCGGATCGTCCGTCACGCGCCGCGCGCCGTCGGGAGCACCCTGCGGCAGCGTGAGCTCGACCGCGCCGTCCGGCAGGAGCGAGGCGGTTTGCTCGACGCGCGCCGCCACGGCGGAAACCAGCGGGAAGGCGCGGGGCGCGGCGTCGGCCGACCCGGGCGCGGGCCGGTCCGCCGCGAGGGTGAGGCGGTAGTCGTCGCGCGCCGGGGAGTTGAGGGTAAGTTCCAGGGTCTGGCGGTCGCCGCCGGTGACGAGGCGCCACTGCTTGACGTCCGGCGCGCCGAGTTCCGTCAGGGTCAGGCCACGGTCGAGCAGGACGGTGAAATGGTCTTGCGCGCCGCCGGGAAACTCGAGGTGGAATTCCGCGTTGACCGTTTCCCGCCGCAACCCGGTCGTGAGCCGCGCCACGACGCGCGCCAGCGCGGGCCGACCCGCGACCGGGGCGGGCGGCGGGGCGTCGCGGAAAACAAGCTCCACCTTCGTCGCGCCGCCGAGGCTGGCGGTGAGGCGGCGTCCCCCGCGGGTGATTTCCTCCACCGCGCCGCCGCCCGGCGGCGTGCCGTCGCCGAGTTCCACGCGCAGGTCCGCGCGCGGGAGCAAAAACGTGACCAGGGTGGCCGTGGTGGGCGGCACGTTCCAGGCGAAGCGCGTGCCCGCCGCGACGGTGGCAGCGGGCAGGCGGAGGGTGACGTTGGCGCGGTGGGCGCCGGGCGTGCCCACGAGGAGGCGGCCCTCGGCGTCAAGCGTCGCGGGAGCGCCGTCAAGCATAATCGCGCCGAGTTGGGTTCCCGCAAATTGGAGCGGCACGGCGGTCCAACCGGGGCGGGAGGTCAGGAGGTCCAGGGCGGCGTTGATCTCCAGGGTATCGCCGACTAGGCGGGCTTCGTAACGGGCCGCGCTCAGGGTGTACGCCTCGCCGTCCGGCAACGGGGGCGCAGGTGGCTGGCGGTGGCGTTTCGCGGCGTCCCACAAGGTGAGAAACCGTTCGTACGGCAGGTAATATTGCGCGGGCTTCTGGGTGTCGGCGGTTTTGGTGGCGTCGTAGGGCACGATCACCGTTTCAGGCGCGGACGCGGCTTCGGCCCGGGCGCGTGATGGCAGCAACGCCGACGCGCACAGCAGCGTGATGATCGTTCGCTTGAGCGGATGGCGTCGCCGTAGGAGAAAACGCGTCAGGCACCATCCCGCCAGGGCCCAGAGCCACCCGGCGAGCAGGGCGTTGCACGTCACAGTGGTGGAGGGCGCGAAGATCAACGGGAAGAACGAAAGCGCCAAGGCGGCGTAGAAAGTCCGCCGCCACGGTCGGGGCCACGCCGCCGCGAGGATCAGGAAACCTAGCGCCCCGAGCGCGAGCCAAGTCCAGCGTTCGCGCGCGACGACGCGCCAGTCTGTGAAGCCGAAATCGATTGACGCCGGTTCCCCGCCGCCCGCGAACTCATAGACCTTGCCGTTCGCGGGTAGTTCCAGGCGAATGGGCAGCAGACCGGCCACGCGGACACCGTCCCGGGCGTCGAAGGCTCCGGCGATGGCCGTGGTCGGCGGGGCGCGCATCAATTGTGCTTGTTTGGACGAAAGCTCGTCGGTTTGGGTGGAATTGGCGTTGGCGTTTCGCCGCAGCATGGCTTCGAGCCGGTCAATGTTTTCCTGGGTGTCCCGGACCACCAGCTTGTTGGTTGATGGCAAATACGTTGCGCTGGCACCCGCCGGAAAAGACACGCCGCCTGCTTCCAGGAACACCTTGGCGTCTTGTCTTTGGAGGAGCGGACCCGAGCCGCTGCCTGTGTCGTCCCTCGCTGCCACTGTCAAACAATAAACCCGGCTGAAGAACGACTTCCGCCGAGATCATCCCATCCGCGTCTTTGGCTGACTTCACGACGGACATGCCACGATTGGCCGGTCCGTTCGCGGGCGGGACCATTTCTGCATCAGCGCCGCGATCAGATCGATCGTTTTCCTCGGTGTTGCGGACCAGTAACTTGTTGGTCGAGCGCAATAACGGACGCTTGAACCCGGCGGGTGAGTCACACCGCGGGATTCCAGGTAAACCTGGGCCCCCTCATCCGATTGGGGGAAGGAGTCGGGGCAGCGGGCAAACTCCCGTCGATTAGCCGCTCGTTGCGCCTGGTTCCTGGCGCTGAACCGGGTCGGACCGGGTTTCGCGTTCGATCCGGCGACGGGTTGAACCCGCATTTGGGTTGCTGCTAATCGCCGCGCCGGCCTGCGCAGCCACTTGCTCGCGATCACCCAGCTGCTCGGCCAAGTCCATCTCCACCACCGGAGCGAACGTCGGGCTTTCCTTCTCCAGTTCCGCCGGCATCCAGGCTGGCAATCGCTCCGCGATAGAATTGGGATCGGCAATGCCGATGTTCCCATCACATACCGGAGCCTCAGATAGCGCGGATAGTAGTAAACCCACTGCAACCCGTGGCCGAAAGCCCGCGCAAGCCTTGGCACGAGCAGTTCGCCCAACTGAACGTTGGCTGTCGGAGCCGCGCCCCCAACCGGTACTCAAACCCGTCGGGCAGGCACAGCTTCCAATGGTTTTGCAAAACCGGCACGCCGGGATCAAAACCGGGCGCGGCTAACGAGCGTTCGCCGACGTCGCCCCAGGGCTTGCCGGGCGTCTCGTAAACGGCGACGATCTCGCTCGCGTTCGTCGGTCGTCCGGCCGCCCGGCAGCTCCACGCGCAACTCGCCCGCCGCGCCGCCCACGGGCTTGATCAATTCATGGTCGCGCGTCAACGACCAGAGTTGCGCGCCCGCCGGCAGACGCAGGTTGAAAAATCCGTCGCCCGCCACGCGCGCCCGGATCGTCGCCCGGTGGCGCGACACGCCGCTCGTCGAGGCGAACGTCTCCAACTCCAGCCGGTCCACGACCGCCGCCGCGACGCCCGCGGACGGGTGGCGCACGCCGTCCAGGTCGATGGCCGGGTCCAGCGCGCCGCCCAAAAACTCGAACACGCCGATCACCCGCCGCCGGGGTTGGTAACCCGCCAGCGCGGGCGCGTGGAGCGTGTCCACCTCGTTCGCGCCCGCGAGCGTGAAGCGGATTTCCGTGTCCGTGTTGGCCTCCACCGACCACGCGCCGGACCAGCGCGCGCACTCCAGCGGCACGACAGCGGGCAGTTGGAAGTGGAAGCGTTGCGCGTCGTTCCGGTCGGCGGGCGACGGGATCGTGGCGCGCACGCCTAACGAGTAGTCGCCGCTCTGCGGACCCTGGAATTGAACCGTCCAGACGCCGCCCTCGCGGCGGCGTTCGGCGATGTGTTCGCCCGTGAAAAAGAAGGCTTCCGCCAGGTCGGTCGGCACGCGGATTTTGACCGACTCCACGCCCGCGTAGAGGAAATGGTAGTCGAGTTGCGCGTGGATTTCCACCGCACCGGCCAGGGGCAGCGCGTAGCCGGTGAAACGCGCCTCGGTTTCCGCCGCGCGCCGCTCGACGCGCAACGCCAGGTGGAACCCGTCCCGGTAGAACCAGGCGACGTCGCCGCGAACGGGGGTCGCGCGGCCGTCGCGGCGTTCCAGGCGCTCCTCGCCGGCGATGGCGGTCACGCGGAATTCGGGCGCGCTCGTCAGCGCGGCGTAACCCGTCAGCCGCTCTGCGCCCGGCACGGCGACGGCGTCGAAGGAGAACCCGGCGGGCGCGCCGGTTTTCGGCGCGGCGAATTCCGCCCGGGTGTCGAGGATGAGCGTGGTGTTCGAGGCTTCGGCGAGGCCGGCGTTCCAGGTGAGAAGGAGCTCGCCGCCGTCCACCCGCCAGTCGGGCAGCGCGCTTATGGCGTCGCCCGCGCGCAATGCGAGCAGGGTTTCGCCGGTTGGCAGCTTGACGCGCGCGGCGAACACCTCGCCCTCCTCGACGTGGAACGTCAGGGTGCGTTGGAGGCGCGCGCCGTCCGGCTGGAAATCGGCGCGGGCGTCGGCGTCCACGCTGAAGCGGGGCGTGGTGCGGCGCGCTTCCAGGGTGAGCGCGAGGGGCGGCGCGGGGTTCTCGTTGGGAGCGGCGGGCAGATCGTTCAACGCGAAAATTGCCACGACGCCCGGCGTGTCTTGCTCGAAGGCCCTGCCCGTGGCGGGCGCGGCGATCGGGGAGGGTTCGACGCGGCGCACGTGCGCGCCGCGTCCGTGGGAGACCATGACGTTGCCCTTCACGAAGTGCGCGCCGACCACTTCCAGCAACGGCACGGCGGCCCGCGCGGGCGCGCCGGACGGGTCCAACGCGAGCGGCAGGTCATAGACCACGGTGAACGTGCCGCGACCGCCGCCGTTGGTGGCGTCCGGCGCGGGGGTGACGCGCAGGCCGTCCGCGCCGAGTCCCCAGGTGGTGGCGGCGCCTTCCACGCGGACGGCGCGCGCCCCGGCGGGCAGCGTTAGGCGCACTTCGGCGGGTAGCGCGCCCAGTTCCGAACGCACCCAGACCCGCTGGCGGATCGCGACGCGGGATTCCTCCACGGTGGCATCCAGCCAGTTTTCCTGGAGGATGACGGCGGCGGCTTCGGCGGACGCGGGCGGCGGGTTGCGCCATTGCAGGGTGGTGGCCGGGGAATCGGTGGTGGCGGTCGTAACGGGGAGTGCCACGCGGGCGATGATGCCCGCGCCGCCGCTATCGGCGGGTTCGGGCGCGACGGCGCAACCGTGTTCGCTGCTCGCGCGGGTGTTCGCGGGCAGGTGCAGGGTAAATTCGGCGGGTCCGTTGACGACGGGGAGCGTGATCGAGTTGTCCTCGGGGCTGGTTTTGACGGGGAGGAGGAAACCAAGTTTGAGACGGTGCGGGCCGCGTCCCTGGAGACGCAGGTTGCCGGGACGCGGCAGACTGGCCGGTCCGGTGGTCGGGTCGAGAATTTCCAGCGTGCCGAGGCTGACACCCGGGAGGCCGAGCGGCACGTCGGCCCAGGCGTCGGAAAGGACCTCCACTTCTAGCGACGCCTCGACCCGGACCATCGGGGTGTCCGTGGAAGAGGAAGAATGATTGGCCCCGGGCACCAAGTGGGCCTCGAAGCGGCCCTGGCGCAGCACGGCGCGTTCGGGCGGCGCGAGCGCGGGATCGATCGCGGACGGGTCGGCGGCGCGGGCGTCCCGGATGAGGGTGAGGAGTTGTTCGCGGCTGAGGGGAACCGCGCGCGGGTAGCGTTCGAGGACCGGAGCGAGGGCGTCGGCGGGCACCCAGAGTTCGCGCAGGAGCAGGTGGTTGGTGGTGTCGTCGTGCTGTTTTTGGGCGAGGGCGGTGGAGGCAAAAGAGAGGAGCAACACGGCGAGGACGGTCCCCAGGAAGTCCGCCCGCCGCGCAGCGGCTTTGGAGTGCGCCGCGACACGTCGCCGCTTTGATCCCAGCGACACGTCGCGTCCAAATCCTTCGGCGAAGCCGCT
Organism: uncultured bacterium; assembly: GCA_963795895.1. GTDB lineage: Bacteria > Verrucomicrobiota > Verrucomicrobiia > Chthoniobacterales > SZAS-18 > CAWCJJ01. Next base: position 74,948 of record CAWCJJ010000012.1, on the reverse strand, counting down.
GTTGATCGAGCCGGCTGCGCCGGAAGGCGGGACGCGACGTGTCGCGGTTGGACCCGGCGGAGCCGTGCGAAAGCGGCGACGTGTCGCCGCACTCCAAAGCCGCTGCGCGGCGGGCGGAGGCTGCTGCGCGATGGGTGAGTTCATGCCCGTGGGAGGACTAGACCGCACCCGTCGCGGCGGGCGGGACCACCGGGGTCGCCGCCGGTGGGTTCGCGGGCGGCTTGCGGCGCGCGAACACCATCCGAAAACGCTCGCGCGTCCGCCCAACGACCCGCCGCAGCCAGCGCCAGCTTCCCGCCGCCAGCCAGAACAACGCCGCCACAAACACCCCCAGATACACCGCCGTCCACAACCCCGCCGCCCGCGGCATGACCGCTCCCGCCAGGATCAGCGCGCCGATCCCGACGATGAAAAAATACGCCAGGCGCGACCGCGCGCGGCGAGCCGAGCAACGCCAATCCCCAGCCGAGCGCCAGCGAAGAACGCCGAGGGCCTCCACCGTGTTCGCGTAACCCAGCGAACGGTAGGAAACCTCCACCGGCGCGGGCGCGTCCAGCCGCCGCAACACGACGGGCGTCCCCTCCTTGGGCACGGGCGAATCGAACCCGCCGCCCGTCGCGGCGGGCAGCGTCGGCGGCTCCTGCCATTCGGCGGCAAGCGACCTGCGTCGTGTCCGGCCCGAGCGTGGGCACGAAGGGATCGAGCACGATCGCGCAGCCCGTTCCAGCCGCGCCGGTCGTACACCTCGCGCATCGGGCCGTCGAAATTCACGTAGCGATAACCCGGCGGCAGGTAGAGCGAGTATTCCGTCTGCAACACGCGGGTTTCCTCCAGCACCGGCGGCGCGACGCGCAGATGCCCGAACACGCCCAGGCCGCCCCGGCCCGCCGGGTCGCCGGGCACGGAATACACCAGCCGCACGGAAACCGGCGCGTCGTCCGCGCCGGCGGCGGAGTACCGGCCGCGCGCGGCGGGCAGGCGCACGAGGAGCGCGTTTTTGTCCGGCCGGCGGGAGGGCTGCTGCGGCTGGCCGTTGACGAACACGTCCGAGAGCATTTGCCCGCGCTCGGGCAGGACGACGCTCAGGAACTGCCGCCCGTTGTTGCGCACCCAGTAGATCGCCTCCGTCGTCTCGGCGCGGTCGGCCGTGAGCGTCGTGTTGAGCACCGCGTAGGTCACGATGGCGGTCGGCACGGGCAGGAACTCGTTCTTGGAAAACTCCAGCTTCAGCGCCGCCGGATGCGCCGCGTAACGGTAGGCGAGGAACACGTCCGCCGGCTCGCCGCGCGGGCGTGGTGGCGTTCATGCACGGCCGCCGCGCCGCGGCGCGAAATCCGGCAGTTCCGCCGGGTCGATCAACTCCAGGCCCGTCGGCGTGGCGCGGGTGATTTCCAGGTTGTCCGCCTTGACCACGGCGACCGTGCCCGTCTCGTGGAAGGGTCCGACGGTTTTCAGTTCCGGCCAGTCCACCGTGGCGGGCTTCCCGGCGGCGAGCGGCGGCAGCGGACGTTCCACGTTGATCTTCAGATCGTAGCGGCCGAGTTTTTTCTGCTGGAGACGGACGTGCCAGAGCTTGCGCCCGGTGGGTTTGCCGGCGGCGTCCTTTTCGTCCTCGCGCGCCTTTTCCTTGATGTCGTCGCCGGCTGAATTGCAGGTCGTCGGCGACCTCCGGCGGCGCGTCGAGCACGAGGTCGTCGATCCCGGCGTACTCGATGTGGTACGCGACCGTCCACTGGTAGGCGACGAGGCTCTCGCGCAGGGCGACGCGGCTGGCGAGCTCCGCGCTGACGCGCGGTTTGCGCAGGGTGAACGCGAGTTGCGCGGGCTTGCACCGCCGCGCCCCGGTAGCTGAAGCCGAGCGCGAGCGGCGTCGCCGGCGGGTCGAGCGGCGCGAGGGCGATCGTCGAGGCGGTCGATGCCTTCCTGGCGCAGGTCGCCCGGCGTCGGTGGTTTTCGGGTCGAGGCTCTGGTGGATGGCGACGGCCGACCTCGCCCTCGTCCCGCGCGACGCCCGACCGGATGCGGCACGGCGACGGTGACGGGTTCGTCGGGCTTGGCGCGGGGAGCGTCGCCGGTGACGTTGAAGGAAAAATCGCCCGTGACGCGTTCCTTGAAGCGGACCTCCAGCCGCTGGTAACCCGGCGCCAGCGGCGGCGCGCCGGGCGCGGGCGGGACGAGGGCGAAACCCTCCACCGGGCCGCCCGTGGCCTCGACGTGGCCGAGGGCGGCGGGCAGATCGACCAGCGCCGTGAAAATGCCCGCCTTCTTGACCGTGTAGGTCAGCGTCGCGCGTCCATCTCGAGAGTGTCCGTGTCCACGGTGTAAAGCGTGCCGGTGTGCACCTCGACCACCGGCTCGGCGGCGCGCGACGTCGAGATCGACGGCGTAGGGCAGACGCAGGAAACGGTACGCGCCCAGGAACGCGCCGGCACCGCGCGCGGGTTGTCCGTACCGGTTTCGCGTCGGCGACACCCTGCTGGGTCACGCCCTCGCGCGGCGTCGACGGTGACGGCCAGCGCCGGGTCGGCGGCGACGGTGATCGTGCCGCTCTGGCCCTCGGCGCGGGCGATTTCGAGGGTGGGCACGGGCAATTTCGCGGGCAGGGTGGCGACGGGCGCTTCCAGCGTGACGCGCAGTTTGTAGTGTTCGCGCGCGGGCGTGGCGAGGTTGACGACGATGCGCTGGCGGCCGTCGGGCGCGGCGGGGGCGAGGGTCCAGTCGCGCAGGTCGCTGCCCTCGACGCCGAGCACCTGCTGGCCGGCGGGCACGAGGATTTCAAACGCGCCGACCGGCGCGCGCAGCAGCCGGAAGTCGATGGCCGCGACGGTGCGCAGCGCGCCGGGGCTGACGGTCGTTTCCAGCGCTGCTCTCGGCGAAGACCAGCGCGGGCAGGGTCGTTTCCGCCGCGCGTTGGTGCCAGGAGATGCTGACCTCCTGCGTCGAGCCGAAGAAGGCGGCGAGCCGCGTCGCGCCGTTTTCCTCCTTCGCGGTGAAGGCCGAGGCGGGCGTCGAGGGTGAAGTCCAGGCCGGTCTCGGGGATGGTCAACTCGAACTGCGAGGCGGCCGTGCGCGGCAGGCGCAGCTGCGAGCGTGGAGCGGCCCGCGTCGCGCGTGACCTTGCCCAGCACGGTCAGCGCGACGGGGTAGCTGCCCTGCGCGGGCAGGATGGCCTCGTAGCCATCGGCGGCGAGGTGGAGGACGGGGGCGGCGGTGGCGGGCGGCCGGGCCGGGCGCGGGTTTGACCTCGGCGATGTTGAGGTCCGCGCCGCCGAGGGGGACCTTGGACCAGCCGTCCTTGAGGGCTTCGAACTGGAGCTGGGCGTCGAAGATGGCGGCGTCGCCTTCGATGCGGCCCGGTGTAGTGGGCGCTGGCGAGCACGCCATCGACGGGCGGCTGGTTTTTCTTGAGGTCGGCGGGCAGGTTGAGCTTGTTCCAGAGGTCGAGGAACTCGCGGTAAGGCAGGAAGACGCCGCGGTCCTCCTTCTCGAAGACTTGTTCGAGTTGCTCGTAGGGCGTGTAAACGGTGCGTTCGATCAACGCCGGAGTCGGCGCGACGGACGGCGGTGGAACGGGTGCGGTGGATGGTGTCGCGATCGGGTCGCCCTGGGCGCGGAGGGCGTCCGGCGGCACGATCATGGTTAGCAGTGCGACACAGCACAGTAGCGAGAACAACCGAACGCGGGTGGACGAACGCGGGGGAAACGGGAGCGGACGCATAGGCGGGCGGGGGACCGGACGCGGCAAGGGATGTTTGGGGGTGGCGCGGAGAACGGGGTGAAACGGGGAGTGACGCCGGATCGCATTCAAACAGAAGTGTTTTGCCATGCCCACACAAAAAGAACGCGCGAGCGGGGAATTTCTTAGATTTAGAAATTCTCTGTCGCCTCGCCTCAAAGAGGGTCGTTGTAAAATCATCACGAAGAACATCGGAGCCTGGCTTTGGTTCTGTTGGCCGCTTGGCGCGAGGCTTGTCCTGCATTCTGGGCGGCATCATGCTGGGTTCAAATTACGGCTTGGTGACGGGTGTAGTCGGCGGTCTGCTGAGCCTCGCCGTGTTTGCTTTTGCCGAGCGGGTCAGCCGGTAGTGACACCGGCCAGCCTAACGACCCGTTCCCATTCGGCTTTATCTTCCAAGCATCCACCGTCGAGGGGTCAACGGTTTCGCCGTGGCGTAGCATTCCAGCCGTTTAGAACATTCGAGTGTGACATCGGGGATGGCCGACCGTGATCCATATCGTATCGAAGTGAAGTTCCGTTCAATAAGGAGCGGCCATATTGTAACGAACGCACGCTCAGTACATCATGCGCCCTAAAAGCCCCGGGGTTTCCCCTCATCCCGGCGTTCCGACCCTATGAACCACCGATTTCTCCTCGCGCGCCTGCTCCCCCTGGCACTGGCGGTTTCCTCACCCGCAGCCCTCGTCAACGCGGAAAACCTTCCACCCTCCACTGTTGAATTGCTCGACACGCTTGAGCAAACCCTTGCCCAGGAAAGCGAGGCCGAAGCAGCCAAGCCCCCGGCGGAATGGTCGCGTTACGACCTGCACGGCCTGCTCGACGTCGAACGGCTCAAAGGCGAAATCGCAAGGCGCGAATGGCAGGTCGCCGAATCCACGCTCCAAACGCTGAGCGGCAACCAGCGCGGATCCACGCCGGTCGAGAAAGCTTGCGCCGCGCTGGAGCGGGACCTCCAGACAACAGCGCGCCGCCCACCAGGAGGAATACCTCAAGGCGGCCGACGCCGCGATCCTGGAGGCGCGGGGGCAAATCCTCAAAGCTGCGCACCCCGCGGATCTCGACGCGACGGTGCGGCGATTTATCCGCGTTACGCGACGAACTCGCCAACCGACACCCGGGCTGGGAACCAGGCGCGCTCCCGCTTGATGCCGCCCTGCATTTTACCATCCAATGGCAGACTTACCTCGCCGCGCTCGAAGCCGGCCGCCTGGCCGCGGCGCGCGAACTCCTGGTCCAACTCGGCAACAGCACGCAAAACAACGGGGGCGGCGACCCCTTCTTCCCGCGTTCCGAGGTGCTCGCCCGCCTGCGGGCGCTGCCCGATCCCAACGAGAAACGCGAAATCGTCCCCCCGCCCGCGCCGCCGCCGTTCGAGAGCGTGCTGGACCGGCTCAAAACCCTGGACGACACCGCGCTGGTGCTGCGCGAATTGGCGCGCCACCGGAACGAGTACGGGAGGGAGTCCGAATTAAACAACATCCTCACCGAACTGGACAAACTCCAGCAGGCCTATCGTCAATACCAGGCGGGCCTGCCGGTGCGGGTGGAGTTGGAGCGGGGCGGAAATTTGTCCGCCCCGGGCATCGCGACGACGCTGGGAACCTTGCGCGCGCAGTTGGTGCGCCTCACGCTGCCGCGTGCGCTGGGGTTGCCGGAAACGACCCGCCTGCGCGAGGACGAAACAGTGGTGGAATTTTTGCGGAACACCGTCGCCGAAGCCCGGAAAAACGGGGAATGGACGCGGCTGGCGCGGACGCTGGAGGTGTCCCGCCAACTGGCGGAGGCACCTTTTGGCATGACGAGTTTTCCGGCGGAATCACGGGGATTCGACGCCTTTTTCGCGGCGCAAAACCAGGAGCGGGCCGGCCAGTGGCAACTCGCGGTGACCTCGTACCAAACGGCGTTGCGCGAAGGAGGGGTGAACATACCGTCCGCGTTCATCGGCGACCGGCTGGCGGCGGTTGGCAAGGAGCATCCGGCGGAGTTCGCCGAGGCGATGCGGCTATGGTTGAACCCTCCCCAGCGGCAAGGCTACGAGTTCGGTCCGTTCGGACCGTCAGGGCAACCCTTTGGACCTCCCGGGCAGCCGGTGCCGCCCGCCGCGCTCGCGGTTCCCGCCGCCGCCCCGGCCCGGCCGACACCCGCGCCTTGAGGGAGGGCACGGCAAGCGGGGTGCCCGGTTGCAAAATCAACCGGGGACGTCGGATCGACGGTGCGTCAGCCCGGGGAATCCGGCTGCCTTTGGTTTGGAGTGCGCCGCGACACGTCGCCGCTTTGATCCCAGCGACATGTCGCGTTGTTCCCCCGGCGAAGCCGCTATTGATCGGGCGGCTTCGCCGAGGATGAACGACGCGACGTGTCGCTGAATGACAAAGCGGCGACGTGTCGCGGCGCACTCCAAACCAAGGCAAGCTAAGCGCGACGCCTTTTGCCGGGGGAACCGGGAAGTATCTCCGGAACTTCACGTCAGGGTCTTTGGCTCGCGTTAGCAAGACCCTCACCCATCCTTTCCGCGCCGCCCACGGAGCATCTCCAAACCATCCCTCTTCACCCCACCGTCCGCGCGTCGGCGACCACGCTTTTCGGAACAACCTTTTCCAACACCTTCGCCGCCGCCAGATAGGCGATCACGCCGACACCCACCTTGTTTACCACGTCGCCAATCGAAAAAGCGATATGCACCCAGTTCAAATCCGCGTTGGGGAACATCGCGGGCACCAGGTAGCCGATGGGATAGATACCCCAAGTGGTCACCGTCGCGTAGGCCAGGAGCCGGTAGGCGAGCCGTTCCTCGTGTTCCGCCCGGCTGGCGAAGCGACGGTACACCTGGTAAAGAACAACCGGGATCACCAGGTAGAAAAGCGTAGAAATTGTCCCCCAGAAGTAATGGCCGCCGGCCAACACCCCGCCGTCCGGCCCGAGCTGCTGCTCACCAATGTAACCCGTGAGGATCATCAGGAAATCCGCCGTGAGCAACACGGTCAGACTCCCGGCGACCTCGCGGGGTTTGACCCGGAGCAGCAGGACGTTCTTGAGTAGCAACAGCGGCGTGGTCACCGCCCAATCCATGTAGCGATATTGCCCGATCGCCATGTAGGACGCGAAGACGAGATCATGCCGGGCGCGCGCGTCCCCGGTTTGCACCAAAGTTTCGAGCATCGCGTGGTAGTAGGAACGGATGACCAGGTAACTCACCCCCGCGAGCGCGCAGATGATGGCCGTTAACACCGAGGAAACCCGGTGCGCGGGCGCGACCTCGTTTTTCGTCGCCAGACTGAAGATCGTCATGCCCAGGAAGCTAAAGATCGTGACGATCAGGAAGAACTCGGTCAGCACGGGCAACAAGCCGGCCTGGCCGGCGTGGGTTACGAAAAGGTCGGAGAATTTCATCGGGGCGCGGTGGGTTGGGCGGAGCGAACGTGATTGTTCTTTGAGGCCAATTCGCGTCAAGGCCGAACCCTGGTTCCCCGAAAATCCAGCGCGCGGGGAAGATTTGGCCGCCTTTTGCCTTTGGTTTGGACTGCCGCGTCGCGTCGTTTCGGCGAAGCCGCCGTTGATCGAGCTGGCTTCGCCAGACTGACAGAACAACGCGACACGTCGCGGCCCGAGAAAGCGGCGACGCGTCGCGCGCAGTCCAAACCAAAGGCAAAAAGGCAACAGACCAGACGCGATCACCGACCCGCCGTCACATCCTCGCAAGCCTTGTCGCGGGACACGCCGCCTGGCGCCGTCGGCGTGCTGGCGGCGGCGGGACCCCGGCCCAGCCGCCGCCACTTGTGGCCCGAGGCGGCCGCCGCGCCGATGATGCGCTGGCTCCGGGAAAGGGCCTTGCCCGCCATCTTGCGCCCTTGTTTCAACCACCGCCGCGCCCAGGCGTACTCGGTTCCCAGGATGGCCAGGCCCACCGGAATCACCAGCACCGACGGGCCGGGCGTGAAAATCAGGAACACCCCGAAAACCAGCACCGTGCCCCCGACCACCGTCACGATGACGCGCTTGATGTGCGGCACCTCCTCGACCTTCAGCTTGATCAGCAAACGGTTGAGCGAGCGGACGAAACGTCCCTCGGAAGGGGCGGGCGTGGGGGCGTTGGGCATCGAACGGGGGAGAACGGTCCGGGGAAAGTCGAGCCACCTTCGCACGGGCGGCAAAGATGGTCCAGCTTGCAGTTGCACCCCGGAAACCGTATGGCTTCCCCAACGCCGGGACGCGAACCCGACCGGCGGCAGATTAAAAAACCATGAACGCGGAAATACAACGGGGTGACCCGGCACCGGACTTCCGGGCACCCTCGGCGGCGACGGGCGACGACCCGGGAACCTTTAGCCTCGCCGACCTGCGCGGCGAACGGGTCGTCCTCTGCTTTTATCCCCACGACGACGTGCCCGCCGCCGGCGAGCAACTCGACGCCCTGCGCGACGCGTGGGACCGCCTCCAGGAGGAGGTTGCCCTCTTTGGGGTAAGCCGCGACACGCCCGACAACCATCACCGCGTGATCGAACGCCTGGGACTGCCCTTTCCCCTGCTCACAGACGAGGATAATGCGATTGCGAAAGCCTACGGCGTCTGGCTCGGCGAAGGCGGCGGGGGCGATACCGAGGGTGGTTCACAGACGGAGCGCGCTTCGTTCGTCATCGGGGCGGACGGCCAAATCGAGACAATCTTGCGCGACGAGAACGCGGGCCGCCACGTCCGGCGGCTGCTGGCAATGCTGGACGTTTGAGGTTGGAGTTCTGATCGTGACGACCGCGGGGCGAGGATTGAACACGGACACGCCGTTGACAACGGCGGCGGTGATCGGGGGACGACGCGAGTACTGGATCGCGTTTGCGGCGTCGCTATTGCTGCGGCTGCTCGTGTTGACGTTGCGCGTCCGCGTGGAGGACCCGGCGAGGCTGCGCCGGATGCGCGAGGGCGGCGTGTTCATTCCGGTTTTCTGGCATAACCGGCTTCTGCTGATCCCGGTGGTTTGGAACCGGTTCTTCGCCCGGCACCGCCCGGTAAGCGGCATGGCCCTGACCAGCACCAGCCGCGACGGGGAGTTGATCGCGCAATTTCTAAAACGTTTCCGCCTGGAACCCATTCGCGGGTCGGCAACGCGCCGGGGTTCGACGGCGTTGCGGGAGATCGTCCGGTTTGTCCGGCGCGGCCACGACGTGGGCATCACGCCGGATGGTTCGCGCGGTCCGGTTTACGAGATCAAGGGTGGGTTGGTTTTGCTGGCCCAACTGACCGGCGCGCCCGTGCTGCCGTTTTCGTTTGAATATTCGAGCGCGTGGCGGTTGAAAACGTGGGACCGGTTTATCATCCCGAAGCCGTTTTCGAGGGTGACGTTTATCCTCGGTGATTTGCACGGGGTAAGGAGGACGAACACGCCCGAGGAATTCGAGGTCGAGCGCGCGCGGTGCCAGGAGGCGATGCTGGCGGTGGTGAGGGAGCGGTGACTGTGCTTGCCTTTGGTTTGGAGTGCGCGCGACACGTCGCGCGCACTCCAAACCAAAGGCAGCCAGCTCTCAACTCACACCACCTGCCGCGCCAGCCGGGCCAGTTCCCCCACCGACCACGCCTGGTACGGGCATCCCTTCGGCGCGTGCGGCGGCTCGGCGTCGGCGATCTCCGGCTGGTTAATCCAAACCATTCCCCGTTAGGTGCCCGCCCGGCTGAAACGCCCGCCCGCCTCCGCCCGCGCCGCGGGCGTGTCCCCGCGGACCCGCACCCACGCCTCCACGAACGGCCCCAACAGCCACGGCCACGACCGTGCCCTGGTGGTACGCGCTGTCCCGTTGGAACGGCCCGCCCGAGTAATCGGGCAATAGCCCGGCTCATCCCGCGCCAACGTGCGCAAGCCCGTCGGCGTCAGCAACTCGCGCTTGACCGTCGTCCACCACCGCGCGCGCCTGTTCCGCGCCCAGCAACACCAGCGCCAGCCCGCCCACCGCGAAAATCTGGTTGGGCCGCACGCTCGGTCGTCCGACCGTCCCGGCTGGCCGTCGCAATCCATCACGTCGTACAGGCAACCGCGTCCCGGGTTCCAGAACTTCGCGCTCGAACTGCACGCGCGCCTTTTCGTAGATGCAGCCGCCAGCGCGGCGAGTGTCGGCGCGCGCTGAAATACAGCGCGTTGAGCCAGAGCGCCTGGATTTCCACGGGCTTGCCGATGCGCGGGGTGATCACGCGGCCATCGATCACGGCGTCCATCCACGTCAGCGCCACGCCGGGTTCGCCCGCCAGCAGCAACCCGTCGGCGGGATCGGCCCGGATGCCGTAGCGCGTTCCTTCGGAAAACCCTTCCAAAATCGCCTCGCAGGTGGCGATCAAATGCGAACGGTCGCGCTGCCAGCGTTCCAGCGCCGCCTCGCCGAGCGGGCGCGGGGACAACGCCAGGTAGTCATGCGCGGCGATGATGAACCAGAGCGACGCGTCCACCGAATTGTACTGCGCCGCCTCGCCGCCGTCGGGGAAACGGTTGGGCAGCATCCCGGGGGAAACCGCGCCCGTCCAGCCGAGCAGGATTTCGCGGGCCTCCTCGAAGCGCCCGGCCGCCAGGCACAGGCCGCGCAGGGAGATAAACGTGTCGCGACCCCAATCGGTGAACCACGGATAACCCGCGATGATCGTCGTGCCGCGGCGCCCCGCACGAGGTATAAATCGCGCCGCGCTCCGGAGCGGATCGGCGCGAACGGCGCGGCGGCGTTCGCTCGTCGGCGCGGAGGGCGGCGGAGCCGGCGGCGTCGGCGTTCGCGGGCAGCGTCGGCGCGACGCGGCGGGCATGCCGGCAGACGGCGGGCAGCACCGCGCCCAGCGCAGGATCATGACGGCGACCGCGTCACGGCCCAGGGTGAAGCATAAAACGCCGGGCAGCGCGAGGTCTTCCAGGTCAGTCCAGACCCGCGCTCGCGTTCGGCGGTGTAGAGGAACTGGCGGTACCATGCCGGTTCATGGCGGTAGGTGCCGTTGGTCCAGACGCGGGTGAGCGGGCAATCCGGGGTACGCCTGCCAGGGGACGTTGCCGGCTTCGTTGTCCGGACGCGGGCAGGAAGACGAAGGCGGTGTTTTCGTGGTGGAGCGCATGATAGTCGCGCCCGGAAAACAGCGGGCGGACTTCCAGGGTGGCGTCGGCGTTGGCGTCGGAGGGGTGAGCAGCCGCCAGCCGAGCGCGGTCGCGCCGCTGGCCTGGTGGACGAAGATTTCCTGTTCCACGCGGGTGCCGTCGGGGAACTGGAAGGTCCAGCGCGGCCAGGGGTCGGCGCGGAAATCGGTGAGGAAATCCATGCCGCGCGGGGCGAGCACGTCGCGCCGCCACGCCACCGGGATAACACTGGGTGGAGAGGGGAAACGCGCCGGCGGCGGTTCGAGGCAGACTCCAGGCCGTTGACGAGCGCCATGCGCGCCACGGGCGGACGGGTGGCGGGCAGCAGCAGCGCGTGGTAGCGGCGGGAGCGGACGCCGCCGACGGTGCCCGAGGCGAAGCCGCCGCAGCCGTCGGGTTCGAGCCATTCAGCGTCGAGATTCATGGGATGGGGTGTGCGCACGCAGGCTGGCCAATAGCGCGCCGCAATGCAAGCACGAATGCGGGCGGGGGCGGGTGGGATTCCGCCTCGGATCGAGATCATTTGCGAAAGCTCCGCCGCCCACGATCATTGACCGCGAAGGCCATCCGGCACAACTTTCGGGCTATGAGAGTTTTCACCGCCGTCATTGAACGCTGCCCCCACACCCGATTCTATGTCGGGTTTGTGCCCCGGGTTCGCCGGCGCCCACTCTCAAGGCGAGTCGCTTGACGAAGTTGAAGAGCAATTTGCGCGAGGTGATCGAAATGTTGCTGGAGGCTGGCGTCAGATCATCAAAGATATCGATCTAACCATAGCCTGGGCAACATCCCGTTATACAGCGTCGACTGCCTTTCGCACCGAAGGAGCAGCCTCATGATAGCCTGGGGCAACGCCCCAGGTATGGGTTGTTGGTGGTTCAAGCGCTGTAGGCGCGATTCAAAGGCCGCCGGTTGGACGGGCACAATGGTCCTGGCTGGCACGCCCGGATTGAAACGCGCCTTCAGCGCTGGATACAATACTACTCCATACCTGGGGCGTTGCCCCAGGCTATGATGAAGCTGCACCTTCGGTGCGAAAGGCAGTCTGTCATGAGGCTGCACCTTCGGCGCGGAGAAGTGGGCGCGTCCGCCCGGCGGGATCATCCCGGGTCACGCTCAGATGTCTCCATAACGGCAGTAAGTTGCTTGGCTCTCCAAATCACGCACGCCCGCCCGCGATGCGCAAAAATGTCAGCATGATCCGCCATCCCGCCACGAACGTGCCGCGCAACGTCCCCGACACCTTGCTTCACGCCGCCCCGGCGGCAACGGTGCGCGACGGGCACTTCCAGAATCCGCAGCTTGGCGCGGGCGGCGCGCATCTGCATCTCCAAATTCCAGCCGTAAGTCTGCTCCCGCATCCCAAGGCGGGTCAACGCGTCGCGCCGGATCGCGCGGAACGGGCACATGTCCGTGTAGGCTATCCCGTAACGCAGCCTGATCAGAAATGCCCGCCGCGTAACCGGCGAAAATCTGCTGGAAATTCATGCTGCCCGGCTCGCGCTTGCCCCGGGTGCGCGAACCGATGACGAAATCCTGCTTCCCGTCACGAATCGGGCCGATGAGTTGGTCCATCAACTCCGGGCAGTCGCTGCCGTCGCCATCCAAAAAGAGGACAATGTCGCAACCGCGGTCAACCGCCGCGACCCCGGCGGCGCAGGCGCGTCCGTAACCGCGTTGCGGCTGGGAAACCACGCGCGCCCCGGCGGCCCGGGCGTATTCGGCGGTGCGGTCGGTGCTGCCGTTATCGACGACGATCACCTCGCCGGAGGAGGCCCGGGCGTCGAGGCATTCGCGAACCACCCCGGGAATGGGGTCCTGCTCGTTGAGCGCGGGGATGATGATGGAGAGCATTGGCGGAAATGAGGAATGACGAAGGTGAAAGGGATTTAGCGTGCCGGTCGAACCTCCACGCTTTGACGGACGAAGAGACGGTAGCTGGCCTCGCACAGGAGCAGGCCGACGCCGATGATCATCGTCACGGGGAGGCAGATGTCGCGCAACGCCTCCATCTTGCTGAAGCTCAGCACCCCGAACGAGAGCAGCGCCGTGCCCGACGCCAGCCAGATCGCGCGGTGCGTGCTGCGCGGCAACTCGCCCGGACTCGCCAGGAAGATCGAATAATCGCTCGACAGGCAGAACCCCAGCAGCAAACCCACGACGTGCAACAAACCCAGCGTTTGCCCGCCGAAACCCAGCGCACCCACCGTCAGCATGATGCCGATGGCCGGCACGGCCAGCATGAACCCGCCGCGCCGCCAGCCGTAGTACGCCAGCACGCAAACGGCGATCAACCCCAACCCGATCCCGGCGCGTTGCGTCGCGGCCACCGGTAGCGGCGCAGCGCGTTGTTGAGCGTTTCCACCTGGTCGATGGGCGTGTTCGGAGCGGTGAGCGCGGCGGCGGGGAGCTTCTCGTACAACGGGGTGCTCACCCGCGTCGCCAGCCAGGCGCCGCACCGGCGCTCGTCGTTCCAAAGGTTCTGCAACGGCAGCGGCAGCACGTCGCGCAAGCCTGCCAGTTGCCGCGCGGGCGTCGGTCCGGGTTCGTCGGCGGACGACGCGCCTTTCCAGGGGTCCCACGTCTTCCCAGAACGGATCGAACGCACCGGCGTTGAACTCCTTGTCCAGCGCCGCGCGCAACGCCGCGTCAAACCCCGGATGCGCGCGGAAATAATCGCGGCAGGCGGACGTTTGCGCCGGCGGTCGGCAGCAACCGGCCCAGGTTGAACCAACGCTCGCCCGGCGCCGCGGTTCGCGCCGCCAGGGTCGCGTTGAGTTTGTCCAGGTTGGCGAAGGCGTCGTTCAGATCGGTCCCGAAGGTGATGACGATATGCTCGTCCTTCGACTGCCCGAAAAGCTGGCGCAGAGAACGTCTGCTCGGCCTCCAGTTTGGGCGACATGTTTGCAGCGCGCGGATGTTATCGTTCCACTGGACCCGCGCGAGCAGCATCACGGCGAGGGACACCGCCAGCGCGGCCACGGCGAGGAGGGGGAACAGCCGTCCGTCAACTCGAAAAAGCGCGGCGCGGGCTCGCCCTCCACCGTCTTCGACGGGCAGCGCCGGCATCCACGGCAGATAAAGAAATAACCCGCCAACGAGAACAACAAACCCAGCGCCACGGCCAGCCCCATCTGCTGGAGCATGGGCAGGTTGGTGAACAGCATGAACACGAAACCGCCCACGCTCGTCAGGCAGCCGCCGATCAGCGGGCGGCGGATTTCCCGCAGCGCCTGCCCCAACCCGCCGGCGGTCCGTTGCGCGTGGCTGAGCGTGTAAATCCCGTAGTCCAGCGCCACGCCGATCAGCACCGTGGTGAAGATGATCGCCACGGCGTGGACGCGCGGAACACCGCGAAGCAGATCACCAGCGACCAGACCGTCGCCGTGACGATGGGCAGCACCAGGTAGAGGAACACGCTCACGCGGCGGAACGCGTACAGCATCAGCACGCACGAGAGCCCGAGGGAGATATTGGTGAGCAGGGAAATCTCGCCTTCGATCCGGCTCGCGGCTGTCGGCGGCGAACCGGCCCACGCCGCTGTTCGTAGCATTTCCAGGCCGCGGCCGAATTCCTGCCGCGCGGCGGCCAGTTCGCGCGCCAGGGCATCGAACACCGGCTTCTGCCCCGCTTCCTCCAGCGGCGAACCTTTGCATCTCGGCGTAAATCAGCGCGTAGTGTCTGCCATCCGGGCCCGCGGCCGTCAACGCGCCGCCCGCCACCTCCCCGGCGGTCGGATTTATCGTCGTCGCTGAAAACGGCCAGCAACCCCGGGATGAGCAGCAGCGGGTCCTCGGGCAGGAGTTCCTGCGCGGCCAGCGCGTCGGGGCTGTTCTGGAATTCCTGCAAGTCGGCCGACGACGGCGGCCGCGAGCCACGCCGGGTCCGGCTCGCCGGCGCGCCGCGCCCTTTTCCTTGAGCCAGCGGGCGCGCATCCCGTCCAGCCAGACCGGCAGGCGCAACGGCAGCCGGCGCTCGAAGAACCAGCCGCCGAGCCGGTCCTTGCCCTCCTCCGTCAGGCCGGCGAACGCGCCGTTGAACGCCGGGTCGGCCGCGCAGCGCGGCGGCCATCTTCGCGGCGGCGGCGACGGGAGGCTTTGTCGGGGTGGTCGCGGTCGGAAAGGGCGACCAGCACCGTCCGCCCGAACCGCCCGGAAACCGTCTGCCGCGCGAGCCGGATCGTGGGGTCCTGCTCGTCGCGCGGGAGGAGTTCCAGCACGTCGAGGCTCACGCGTTGGTCCGCGTGCTCGACGCCCCACAGGATGCCCAGCCCGCAGCAGGAGCAGCAGCATCACCGCCGTCGCCCTCCACGGCGCGCGGCGCGGGTGGGCGGGTGGCGTCGGCGGCCGTCGCGGCCGGCTCAACCGTCATTGCGGAAGTAAGCTTTCAGCACGTCCGGCGTGAACTTCGGGATTGTGCTGGATCGGGCCGAGGTCCAGCACGCGCGACGTCGCCGTTGGGAAGCTGGTTTTCCATCCGGCGGATGTCGCGTCCGCCGCCGCTGACGACCACCCGGCCCGCGCGTTTGGCGATGGTCGGTCCTTCGGCGACAGCCCGATCTGCCAGGACTGCGAGTTGCCCGTGAAATACACGTCCGCGTAGTCGAAGAGCTTGGCCGATGTTGCCGCGCAGGAGGTTGAGGTACAGGTCCGTCAGCGCGCTGATTCCGGGTGGTCCGCGACGGTGACCTGCGCTCGTGACCCGCCGGGAAGCGTTCGATGAGCCCTTTTCGTCGATGATGAGGATGCGCGGCTTGCCGCTCTCGTAGGACATGCTCAGGCCGTTTTCGCGGGTGGAGCGCAGCGTGCCGGTCTGCTGCACGGGGTTCTTGGAGATGCTGAAAGCGCGCGACTCCGTGAACGGGATGGCCGTGGCGCGGTCGTGCCCCAGCCGGCGGAACACCCGGTTGAACACCGCCGGGGGCTTCGCGCCGGGCTGGAGTTGGTTGGGCGGACTGAAGAGGGTCGGCGCGGCGGGTGCGGCGGCGTGGTCTGCGCGGGCAGGGCTGGGCGAACGCCGGCGGGGGCGCCCGCACAGAGGAGGGCGGCGTGGCGGATGTTGCGAGAAGAGGATTGAGTTTCATGGCGATGGTCAGACGGCAGGACACGAATTTACGCTTCCTGGCCGGGAATCAAGACCGAAGCGTGCGTCCCGGCTTCCGAGCGGATCATGCCCTGGAGCCGCCCGCCGCCCTTGGGGGTCACGAGGAGTTCCAGCCGCGCGCCCGGGAGGATGACCACCTGGAACTTGACGTTGAGCAGTTCGGCGGCTTCCACGGGACGGCCCAGGAATCGTTCCGCCCCCGCGAGCATCCAGCCAAGCGCGACCACGCCGGGCAGGATCGGGTGGCCGGGAAAATGGCCCTCGAAGAACGGGTAATCGACCGGCACTTGGAAGGTCCAGCGGAGGTTTTCCGGCGACAGGGATTCGGATTCCAGAAGGGGAGGGTTCATCCGCATGATTAAAAGGAATTAGGAGAGATTGAAGAAGGTTCACAGAGAACACGGAGGGACAGACACAGAGGGGGAGGAGACAGGCGAGGAAGGCTTTGGAAGTCAGACTATCTTTCTGGAACCCAAGCCTTTCATCCGCCTCCTCTGTCCTCTGTGTCCCTCTCCGTGTCCTCTGTGAACACTTCCGGTTGCCCCGCACCCCCTCGCCGGCGGCTTCCAGGTTTTCGCGGAAGTACGCCTCCATTTCGTCGCCCAGCGCTTTGGCCGTTTGGCCGGGTTTCATCTCGAACAACCGGCCCGGGCGCACCGTGTAACGCACGGGCAGTTGCGGGATGCGCCAGAGCGGCCAGCGTTTGCCCAGGAAGAAGACGGGCATCTCGATCAGCACCGTCTGGATCGGCGCGTCCGCCAGCGTGGCGATCAGGGCGAACCCTTTTTTAAACGCGTTCACCGGTGGCTGGATCGTGCGGGTGCCCTCGGGAAAATCAGCAGGTTTTCGCCCGCGCGCAGCGCATCGCGACCGCGACCGGATGAACTCCGGGCCGTGATCGTTTTCGCAGATAACCCGCGAAGCGCGCCGTGCCACCCATGAACGGATTGCTCAGGATGCTCTTCTTCATCAGGCAGGTCAGCTGCGGCAGCCGGGCCAGGAACAGCGTGGCGTCGAGCACGCTCGGGTGGTTCGGCGCGATGACCGCGCCGCGCAAGGCCGCGAAGTTTCCATCGCCTGGAAGTCGATCTTGAGGATGCCGATGGCTTCCATGACGCCCGCCCAGAACGCGATGCGCGCGGTAGATCATCTGCCGGGAGTACCGTTTCCGCAAGCCGCCCGGGCAACGGCAGCGCGGTTAACAGCAGCAGCGGGGTACACCACCATGCCCATCAACGCCGTAAAGCGGGAAGCCGACCACGAACATGCGCGCCACGTCCCACGCGACAGCGCAAAGGGGCCGCCGCGCGACGGTCCGCGGGCAGGCGGGGCGCTCGGCGGCGGCGTGGTGGGTGAGGGATTCATGCGGGCGAGGCGAGTCATGGCGAGTTAGCCGAGGCGCGGCTCCGCGTCGGTCCGCCTTCGGGGTCAGCCACGGGAGCGCGCGGCGTCCTGCCGCATCTGAATTCGGAAGGTCGCTTTTCGGGGCTACCGTTTGCGGCCAGGACGCCCGCGTTCCCGGGGCGATCAGAGGCGGGCGGATTCCGCGCTCGCCGCGTGGCTGAGCGCCCCGGTACTTCCGGTGAGCGCGGCATGCGGCGGGTTCATCGGCGTGAAGTTAAACCACAGGTAAGGCGTCGCGTCGCAGCAGCGCCTCGATCTCGTCCAGGAAGGACTGGAAATGCGCGCGCGCCGCCGCGAAATTCTCCCGCCGGTCCAGGTCCGCGCGCGGATAATACATCGGCGGCATGTGGACCACGGTGGCTCCGGCTTCGCCCGTCGGGCACGGCGTAGGAGAGCACGACCGGCATCCCGTGCATGATCGCCAGATGGTAGATCGTGAAGGGAAACATCCGCCGCTCGCCGAGAAACCGGAAGCCCTCGTGCTTGGAACTGTACTCGGGCCGGTCGCACTGCATCGCCAGCGAACGCCCCGCGCGCAGGGCGTCGTTCATGGCGAGGATCAGCCGGCTCCAGTCGTTGATCCAGATGAAGGTGACGCTGCGCTCGTACCGGCGGGCCAGCCGCCGGGTGTCCTCCGAGTTGCCCACCTGCTTGCGGATCATGTGGACCCGCTCGCCCAGGTGCCCGAGGAAGAAGCCCATCAGGTCCGAGCGGCCGACGTGCATCGTGCCGTAAAGCGCCGGACGGCCGCTGCGCGATCCAAGCGCGCAGTTCGTCGCCCTGGCCCGGCGCGAAACACACTTCCGGGTCCGCCGCCGTGGCAGATTGACAGGCGCAGCAGCAGGTATTTGGTGAACGCGAAAAAATGTTCCCACAGCTCGCTCCACACGCGGTTCGCGCCCGAGCGCGAGCCGCAGGTATTCGCGCGAGGCGGCGCGCTGCCGGCGCAGAGTCCACAGGCAAAGCGTGGTGCCCACGCGCATCCCGAGGCGGTTGAACCAGTCGGGCATCGCGCCGCAGGGACCAGCCGATGAAATGGTAGCCGCCGGGCGGACCGGGGTTGCGGTCCGCCGTGCCCGGCACGGGTGCGCCGGTTTCATATCGCAATCAGAACCAGCGCAAGCAAATCCGCCCCCGCCGGGCGCGCGGCAGGCGCAGGGAAGCGCGTTCGCGCACGGCTCCGAACAGCGCAAAGCAACCCGCAGCGATTCCACCGAATCCACGTCCGGCAGGGGCACGGTGGGCGCTCGCGTCCTCGCCACGCTCCCCGGATCTCGTTCGCGTCCGGTCCAGCACAAGCTCGCCGATGGCGTCCGCCGGGTCGTCGGTACAGGTCCAGCGCGAAGGCGAAACCGACGTTCGGACGCGGCGTCGAGTTCGCGCAGCCAGGCGCCGATTTCCTCGCCGCCGGTGAGCAGCACGCGGGCGGTGGGCGTGAGCAGCGCCGCGAGCGCGGCCTGCGCGGCGAGGTGGCGCTGGCCCGCCAGCGGCGTCAGCTCGCGCACCGGACACGCCCGGTTGATGAGCACCTGCTCGATGGCGCTCGGGTGGATGCTCGTCTGGAAGAACAACGGGCTCGCCGTCGGGAAACTGCCCAGGTAACGCTCGGTGGCGACCGTCTCCGAGAAGGTGGTCGCGTACACGACGGCGTCGTCCGGCCCGATGGGAAAATCGCGCATCGCCTCGCCGAGCATCAGGCCGAGGCGGGTCATGCGGCGGGCGACGTTGGGCGGGAAGTTCTTGCCCCAGGCGCGGACGCGTTCGTCGGGCATCGTGTCGTGATAAGGCCCCTCGCCCGCCGCGCGCGCGATGTATCGTTTAATCATGGCAGAGCAACTGGGCGTAGTGCGCGCCGCCGAACGCATAGGAATTCAGAACCACGCCGTCAAACCCGCCGATGTCGAAAGGCTCCGTGGCGACCTCCGCCGTGTAGCACGGCCCGGTGGAACCCACGGTGCCCGGCGCGCGCCCGCGCCGGACGCTTTCCATGGCGAAGGCCAGTTCGATCAGTGCGCAACTGCCCAGCGTGTGGCCCAGCGCGCCCTTCCAACTGACCAGCGGCGCACCCGGGAAACACGCCGCCATGTGGCGCGCCTCCAGCCGCCCCGCCTCGATGGTGCCGGTGCCGTGGCCCTTGACCCACACCGGCCGGTCGCCGCTCGCCGCCCGGATCGCCGCGCCCAACTCGGCCATGCCGACGCCGTCCGGGTGGTTGCCGGTGAAATGGTACATCTCGTTGCAGCCCTCCTGCGCCTCCAGCCGGAAGCCGCCGCCCGTGCCGCCGCGCGGCCGAGGTCGCGGGCGCGATGACCGCGAACGCCGCGCCGTCCCCCAGGCCGATGGACGCCGAACGCCCGCTCGGCGTAGGGCGCGGGCATTTCGCCGATGAGGATTTTCATGGCGTGAAAACCCGCCGCCACGAACGGGCTGACAAAATCGTACGATACCACCAGCGCCTCGTCCGCCAGACCCGGCGGCGACCTGGCGCGAGGCGTAGAGCAGCCCCAGATTCGACGACACGCAGGCGTGCGAAAAGTGAGTGATGTTCGCGCCCCAACCCTGCGCGCTGGCGGATGAAATCGGTCAGCCGCTGCGGCAGGATGAAGGGCAGCCGGGCGGGCGCGTGGTCGCGGTGGTAGCCGTACAGGTTGTCGATGCCGAAGTTGCTGCTCGTGATGAAAATCGGGAACCGGGCCGCGCCCCAGGGACGGTCGGGGACGCCGGCGAGCATCCCGAAGAAGCCGGCGCTCCAGCGCGGCGCCGTCTTCGGCAGGCGCGGCGAGCCAATCGCTCGCACAGGGCGATGGGCACGAGATCACCGCCGTCCGGTCCCAGCACGGGGCGGAATTGCAAGGCCGTTTCGCCGCGCAGCAGGGCGTCGGTGGTGGCGGGCGCGTCGCCGAAGGCGGTGAGGCAGCCGGTGGCGGTCAGGGCAACCGCCGGACTCGCGGGGCGGTGATGTGGGTTGCGGCGACGCGCGGGGGCGGGGGCGAGGAGTCTTGGAACTCATGGGCGGGGAAGCCTACCACTCAGGCGCGCCGTTGCTCGATGAAAGCCGCCAGGGTCGAAACGTTTTGGAACGCCTGGAGGGCCTGCTCGCTGTTGGCGACTTTGACGCCGTATTCGCGTTCCACGTTGAGGGTGAGCTCCAGCGCGTCGATGGAATCCAACCCGAGGCCGGTTTTGAAGAGGGGCATGTCGTCGCCGATGTCCTCCGGGGCGATATCGACGAGGTTGAGGCGGTCAACGATGAGCTTCTTGAGATTTTCCTTCAACTCGGCGGTGCTTTCCATGCGCGGGCAAGGTAAGCCATCCGCGCGGGGATGACAAACGTGGATGGCGGACGGGAGGCCGGAGGTTAAAGTTCCGACTCTCCGCCTCTGGTTAGCACGCGCGTCGCTCAGGCGGGAAGGTCAAACAGCTTTTCGAGTGTCCGAACGGAATCTGGACGGGTGGCACACAGGACAAGGCAGGTCCTCCCATCCCCGTCGCGCTCCTCCTGGTGGCCGAGTCCGGCCGTTGTTTTCTCCGTCTTGAAGATCATTTCCGCAACGCTGTGGTTCTTCCAATCGACCGGGCGCGCGACCACTTTTAGCCGTACTGCCTGTTCAATAGTCTGGATGCGGGCGCGATTGGACGTGCAGACGATCAGCAGCGTGCGAACGCCTTGATCCGAGTTCATGGCTCTAAACGCGAGGTCGTCGGCCGCGTCCAAGGACTCCTGCCGCAAAGCCTCCAGAAAGGTGCCGCCCCACTTGGCCCAGATGATCGGCGCGAAGTCGGCGAGCTTCGGCATGGTCAAACGTAGTTGCAGACTCCCTTGCCTGTGGCCAGATTTTTCATGGTCGTAGTGACGCTGGCGGACCCGGCGACCCGCTTGCCAAATTTCGAGCTGGATGCTTTGCGCTGCCTCGACCCCGCGCAACTTCGGAAGGGAACATGGTAAACCTGGGTCCGGAAAGGTTGTTCGGCGCGGCCGCACCGCGCGTCCGAAAGGACATTTCCCCTGTCAACGGGCGGGAGGCGCGCCAACTAAAGCAAGGTGGCGAGCCTCGGTTTCCTCGTCCGCCGGGAACATGCATTCGAGGCGCAGCTCCTGCGCGGCGATGGTTTCCGGGGTGCCCACGGTGGTAACCATCGAAAAGTAACTCAGCACTCCGCCGTCCTTGACAAAGCAAAGAGGCACGACCGGCGAAGGGCTGGTCGTCCGGGAACCCTGCCACGTGGTTTCCACGTCTGGATAGGCCGACAGTGCAACCAGAAGTTCTTTGCTTTTAGCATCGAGCACTCGCCCGACAGATTCCCGGTACACCCGCTCGAACAAACTTCTGGCCACCTCTTCCCAGTTAACGATGAAGGGGCGCATCCCCGCCGGATCAAACATCAGGTGGAGCAGGTTGCGCGGCTTGGGTCGCGCCTCCAAATCGATGAAGGAGTTGAAGAGGCGCGGCGCGTAGTCATTCGCCAGGAGCACATTCCAGTAGCGATCCATCACCACCGCTGGAAACGGTTCGTGCTGGCGCAGCATCCGCTTGAGCGCGCTGGCCACGCCGCCCATCTCCGCGGCGTCCCAGGCACTCTCCGCGTAGAGGGGGGCATAGCCCGCGGCCAGCAACACGAGGTTGCGATCCCGCAGGGGAATGTCGAGCGCGCGCGCAATCTTGAGCAGGACCTCGCGGCTGGGCACGCTGCGACCGCTTTCCACGAAGCTGAGGTGCCGTTGCGACACGCCGGTCTCGATGGAAAGGTCGAGCTGGCTCCGGGCGCGCACCGCGCGCCAGTGGCGCAAGAGCGCACCCAGTTCATTGACTGCTGACATGGGAAACAGTGCGGGGATTATTTTCAAGGACGGTTCTCGGTGGGATTGAACCAACGCAAGCCCGGCGAGATCGGACCACGCGATGTTACCATCCGGGCCGACAGCGTGCTAGAACGCCACGGGGCCAACCGAGCCATGCCACTGGCTGACCTTGGAAGGATCACGTTCGTCCATGTAAAAAAAGTGGGTCATCACGGGCTTGACGACGGGCTTGCCCGCATCGTCAGGGGTCATGGTGACCACGCCGCGGAAGATCTTGAGATTGCCGCCGTCCCAATATTCGACCACGTCATGCGAGGCGGTAAAGCCCGTGTCGATGAACGCGCGCAGGTTCTGACGGATTTCCTCGCGCCCATGCCACTCCGCGACTCCGAGGCGGCATTGGGCGTCCTCGGCAAAGCAGTCGAAACCTTGGCCAAAAGTTTTGTCATCTATTTCCTTCCAGAAGGCTAGGAGCCATGCGGGAGGAGCGGTTTTCGTGAAAGATTTTGTACTCATATCCGACGTCAAAATAAAACGAACACGAGGGTCATCAATTACCTGCAAGGTAATAACGGCGAAATGTTTACGATTTTTCCGGCGACCCCAAACGGGCCTTGGGTGGTAAACCGCGTTGACCGGCACCTCCTCCAAAGCCGCGTACGGGAGGTTCCAGAGGCGTTTCGCCTCGGCTCGGTCGGGCCGCTTGCGCACGTACTCCGCCTCAAGTTCCCGACGGGGGTGGGAACCTGCGCTGGAACGATCACCCGCTCCTCGGAAAATCAGGTGTGTTTGTTCCCGTTCTTCGTAATTCAGGTGCTGGAAGCCACCCTGGGCGGGGAACGCCATCAAGCACCCGCCCGCGTGCATTGCAGGCAGTGGCCGAAGAACTCCAGGGAGTGCTTCAAGCCCGTGTAGCCGTAGTCGCGCGCCAGTTTTTCCACGGGGCAACGGTTCTCGATCAGCGTGACCTTGCCGCAATCCACGCACACGAGGTGGTCGTGGTGCTTGCGCGGGTCGAGCAGTTCGTAGTAGCCCGTGGGGCGTCCGAGGTTGACCTTGTGGGCCAGTTTGAGCTTTTCCAACACGAGCATCAGCCGGAAAACCGTGGCGAAATCCGGGCGGACCCCCAGCTTGCCCGCGCCCGCCTGGATTTCCTCCAGACTCAGCGGCGCGTTTGCCGCGAGCAAAACGCGCAGGATGTGGCAGCGTTTGGAAGTCATGCGCATCCCCTGGCGCTTGAGCGCGGCCAGCAACGCCTCCAGGGACAGCGGCGCGTTGGCGGCGCGCCGGGGTCGGGGGTGGCGGGGTGGCGGCGTCGGCGTCCATGCGGGCAAGTTAACCCGGGCGGAGCGCGGAAGTCACCCCCCGCGTGAATTTCACCCGCCGCCGGGCCGTCTGTTGAACGAATCCAGTCAGCGAGAGAGAGAAAGGTTCCCATGCCCACTATTCTTCAAACCGATTTGCCGCCGTCCCCCGCCGCGCCGGCCGCCAAGGCGGGTCCCGCGCAAGAGCCGGACAGCCTCTTCGAGCGGTACGCGTGGCTCTACGCCTTTTGCCGCGAATACCTTTTTCGCGACGACACCAACGGCATCGCCGCCGCGCTCTGGCCGCAGGGCGCGCCGCCTTTCGACGGGCAGCTCCTGGTGGAACTCGGCTGCGGCCCGGGGTTCTACTCCTGCCGGTTCGCCGAACGCTACCACGGGTTGCGCGTGCTGGGCATCGACCGTTCGCCCCAACAACTCCAACGCGCCCGCAAAGCCGCCCGCGCCCGGGGTCTCGACAACTGCCATTTCCAAGAATCCGACGCCCTCGCGCTCAACCTCGCCAACGGGACCGTGGACGCCCTGGTGGCTTCGCGGTTGTTCACGGTGTTGCCGGAACGCGAGCAGGCGCTGGCCGAAATGCACCGCGTTTTGCGCCCCGGGGGACGTTGTTTTATCGCCGAGCCGAGTTCGCGGCTGCGGACGGCGGTGCCGCTGCACGTCATGTGGTTGCTGGCGCATTTCATGGCGTTTTGGGGCAACAACCGGTTGGGTCCGTTCCGGGAGCCGCCCCAGGCCGCCGTGTTGCCGCCGGAAACCTTCGGCGCCCTCGTGCTGACCCAGCCGTGGCGGTCCGTCTGGCGCTGGCAGGATTCGTATTACCAGTACGCCGTGTGCGAGAAAGGTCCGGCGGACGGGCAGACCGCCGGGGTCGGCACGGCGGAAAATTCGGGTTTGAAACCGGAGGACTTCAGCATATAACTCCGCTGCCGCGCGGCTCCCACCCCTCTTTTACACACGATGAAGATGACCTATCCCGTGCTGGACCCGCGTTCGGTTGATTTCGCCGGGGGCGGCGGACGGGGAACGGCGCGTCCGCAACCCGGCGCGTGCGCGCTGGCGATGATGATCAAGGCGCCGCGTCCGGGCGCGAGCAAGACGCGGCTGGTCCCGCCGTTGACGCACCCGGAGGCCGCCGGGATCAGCGAGTGTTTCCTGCGCGACACCACCGCGAACATCGACGCGGCGGTCCGAGCGGGCGTGGGTGCCGACGCGGGGGTAAGCGCCGCCGGGGTGGCCGTGTACACGCCGGTGGGGATGGAGTCGGCCTTCGACGGGTTGTTGCCGGAGGGTTTCTGCCTGGTGCCGCAACGCGAGGGGCCTTTCGGCGAACGCCTTTTCCACGCCGCCAGCGACTTGTTCGCGTTAGGGTACGGGTCGGTGTGTTTGATCGATTCCGACAGTCCGACGCTCCCGGCCTCGGCGCTGGCGACGGCGGTGGCGGAACTCGCGAAGCCGGGCGACCGCGTGGTCCTGGGTCCGAGCGAGGATGGCGGGTATTATCTGATCGGGATGAAACGAGCGCACCGGCGATTGTTCGAGGACATCGACTGGAGCACGGAACGCGTGGACGCGCAGACCCGGGAGCGGGTTGGCGGGATGGGTTTGGAGTTGGTGTTGCTGCCCGTGTGGTATGACGTGGACGACGCCGCGACGTTGCGGTTGTTGTGCGGGGAGTTGTTCGAGGGCGGGCGGGGCGGGGAGGGTTTCGCGGCGCCGCGCACGCGGGCGTACCTGGAGCGGATCATGGCGGCGGAGGGCAGGGGGCGGATCTGGCCGGAGGCGGGCAGGTAGGGGAGGGGGAAGCACACTTCCCGAACCCCCGCTAAGGCTGGGAATGTTTCGTCTCGCCAAGGTGAAGACGGTGCTGGCGCAACGCTTTTGCGTTCCGCGGAACCTCCGCCATAGTCACTCCTGTGGAAATCGTCTTCAGCGTGACGCAGGAAACAGACGGTGGTTTTGTCGCCGAATGTCTTTCGCACGACATCTTCACCCAAGCGGATACTTGGGAGGAACTCCGCGCCAATGCCCGCGAGGCCGTGAGCACCTATTTTTTCGACCAACCCAGGCCGGCGGCGATCCATTTGCACCTGGTCAGGGATGAGGTGCTGGCGACAGTTGAGGACCAAAGTGAAGGGGTCTTGACCCGCCAACTCGGCAAGCCGGTGGCCGAGTTGCGCGTTACCAGCCCTGATCCGTTGAAAATGCACCCGGAACTTGCGGCGGTGATTCTTTATGATCCAACCGAGCCCGCCTCCGAGGACGAGTGGCCGGATGCACTCCGCTGAGGGGGATCGGAATCATAGGTCATACACTTTTGGTATATGATTGTTTATCGATCATCCTCTGGTGCCCCAACGGGGCAATGGTTGATAGCCCGGGCTGGAGTCCGGTTGCCGTTCCAAACGGCTATCGAACGGAACCCCGGGTTAGGGGTAATGGAGCATCCAGCCCTGAAAGGGCGACGGTTTCTCCGGCGGGGTTCGATCCAAAGTAAAACCGAAATTGCCTACGGTCAGGGATCAATCCGCCTCGGAGAACCCGTCGCCCTTTCAGGGCTGGATCCTCTTCTGATTGTTACCCGGGGTTGCGCCGCGCCCGCCGTTTGAAGACGGCGGGCGCGGCTCCACCCCGGGCTATCAACCGCTACCCCTTTGGGGTGCCAGAAAGTTCTTGAGCGCGACTTTGTTAATCTGGGTTGACTTGCGGCGATGCTCCTGGTGCAATCCACCCAACTATGTCACTGGACCGCATCAAACTCACCGCCGCGCAGATACTCAACCGGGTACCCGCCGTCCGGGGTAAGAGCGAGGACACCACCAAGCAGGCCTTGGTCCTGCCCATGCTCGACGCCCTTGGGTTTGACATTTGGAACCCCGCCGAAGTTTGCCTGGAGTACGACGCGGATTTTGCCATCAAGAAGCTCGGTCAAAAAGAGAAGGTCGATATTGCGGTCTTCGCCAATGACGTGCCCCGAATTTACATCGAGGTGAAATCCGTGGATTTCCAACTGGACGGCCACCAGGGCCAGCTCGCCCGCTACTTCAACTCCACCTCTTCGGTGACACTCGGCATCATCACCAACGGGATAGAGTCCAAGGCGGTCGAGACGCGTGGCGAACATCAAGGGTTGAGCGGCAAGACCGCGCCCTCACCGCGAAGCGGTACCGTTCCAAAGGTAGGGATGGCTCTCCGAGCCGCTCCCATTATCAGATTGGCTGGTCGTCACTGTCTGAGGGGTCGTCCCCTCCAGAGTCGGAAACAAATGGGAGCGGCTGGGAGCCGCCTGAACCACGCCCGCTCAATCCCGTCGACCCTTGTGCGCCGCTGGTAAGTTTGCCCGTGCTTCCTCCCACTCACAGGCGTCATGAACGAGCGGATGCGCGGGATCGTCCGCCTGTTGACGTGCCCGTAGATCGGTGAAGATCGCGTGGATATTATAATCGAAGCGTCGCGCCAATTCCTCGCGTACCCGTCGAACCTCACCCACGATAATATCGTCTTTCATTCGTTCGAGGTTCCCACCAGTTCCTCGGGCGCGCAAACGCTCGGCAGCCTGAAGCTGGTGGCAACGGCCAAAAACCACAGGCGAGTCGAGATTTGCGCGTTGGCCAGATGGTGCGGTTCCAAGTCAGCGGGTATTCAATTGCCCCTACCGTCGAGATCGTCAAATACTCCGCGTCTCCTCCTGCGCCTTTTCTGAAAATCTGCGTCGATCTGCGTTAATCTACGGTTAAAGTTCTGACGTTCCAATCCGCCGCATGAAACAGAACCTCCTTCCTGTCACCGCACTCTGCCTGCTCTTTGCCCACCTCGGTATCGCGCAAACACCGACCGCCACCTCCCACCCGCTCTGGGACGCTTACTCCAAATTCCTCCTCCCCGCCAAGTACGTGGACCTCACCCACACCATCACTCCATCCATCCCGGTCTGGTCGGGCTTCGGACCCTCGAAATTCGCGCGCACCGTCAACCCGGCAACAGGCAAACCCTACGAATACGCGACCGACAACTTCGAGGCTAGCGGCTATGCGCTCGCCACCGACCAGCTCGGCACCCAACTGGATCCACCCGCGCATTGGAACCCGGATTACCCCGCCATCGACGAGTTGCCGCCGACCTTCGCCGTGCGTCCGCTGGTGGTAATCTCCATCGTGGAACACTCAAAAAAGACCCCGGCTACGCCCTGCGGGTGGACGACATCAAAGCCTGGGAAGCCGCGCACGGGACGATCCCGGCGGGCAGCGTGGTTTTCGTCCGTTCGGACTGGTCGAAAGCCTGGCCCGACCCGGCGCTCGCAACCCAGACGGTGTTCCCGGGGGTAGGGTTGGACGCGTTGAAGTTCCTCCACGAGCAACGGCACATTCTCTTCCACGGCCACGAACCGCTCGACACCGACGCAACGCCGGATTTGGAAGGCGAGGCGTGGTTGTTGCGCAATGGTTACACGCAGGCCGAGGGTGTCGCGAACCTCGACCAGGTGCCCGAGGCCGGGGCGTTGGTGGAGATCGGGTTTCCGAAGTTCGGCGGCGGCACGGGTGGTTACGCGCGTTACATCGCGATTTGCCCGCCGGACTGGCGCTACGGCGTTAGCATCGACCCCGCCAAGGAGTCGCCGCTGCCGAAGATGGCGCGCCCGTTGCGGTGGGACGAGAAAGCGGGGATGCGGGTGCGGTGAAGGGGGTGGCGGGAGGATGTTGGGACACGCTGTGGTTAACCCGCCTCGTTTTCGGCGATGGCGCGTTCGATCTCCCCGCGGTGGGCGCGATGGCAAGCCCACGCGTGGGTAGGGTCTTCGGCGCGCGGGGTGGCATGGGCCGGGTCCGACGCGGTGGCAGGGTTACACCCCATGGTGTTCGGCGGGTGTTGGACTATCCTCCATCCAGCCGTCCTGGATTTTCGCGCCCGCGCGCCAGCCCATGATCACCAAACTACCCCGCTGGATCTGGGCCGGAGCCTGGGTGCTCGCGTTCATCGCGGGCCTTGTCAACGTCGTCGGCCTGCTCGGCTTCGAGCACCAGGCCGTCACCCACCTGACGGGGACCACCTCCCTGCTTGCCGCGGCCCTCGCCGACCGCGACACCAAAGCCGCGCTGCGTTTCGCGGCCCTCATCGGCTCGTTCCTGGCGGGCACGGCGCTCAGCGGCTTTATCATCCAGGATAGCACGCTCCAGCTTGGGCGGCGCTACGGCCTTGCGCTTTTTCTGGAGTCCGTCCTGCTTTGCGCCGCCGTCCCGCTCCTCGATGGAAACAGGATGGCCGGCCTCTACGCGGCGGCGTGCGCGTGCGGCCTCCAGAACGCGATGGTGAGCGCGTACAGCGGGACGGTCGTGCGCACGACCCATCTTTCCGGGATGTTCACGGACCTTGGCATCTTCATCGGCCACGCCTTGCGCGGCCTGCCGGTGGATGCCCTGCGATTGCGGCTGTGCCTGCTCGTCATCTCGGCTTTCCTCTGCGGCGGCGTGGCGGGCGCGGCGGCCTTCCGGCACCTCGGCAACGCCGCCCTCTTCCTCCCGGGCGGTCTGACCGCCGCCGCCTCGCTGACTTACGGCCTCCACCTGCTGAGTCAACCGCGCGTTCCCAGGGGCGGACCCGCACGACATTCCCCATAATCACGCGGCTGACTCAATGTGCCGATGAATGCTCCGAGATAGGCGATGCTATTTGTCAGCCCGCGGTGCAATCAAGTGGTCGGCGCGGTGGTGCTGGACAAATACCATCTCACCACCGACCAGTTGCTTGCCAAGACGCGGGAGTTCCATGCGCGTTTGCCCAAGTCGTAAGGTCGCGCCCGTCGGCGTTGGCACCGACCGCCTCCCCGACCGCCACAATTTCGGACCAACGCAAACAAAGCAGGGAACGACCACCCACCCAACCCACATGAACAAGCTCACCGGAAAAGTAGCCGTGGTCACCGGCGCCTCCAAAGGCATCGGCGCCGCCATCGCCAAAGCCCTCGCCGCCGAGGGGGCGTCCGTCGTGGTCAACTACGCCTCCAGCCAGGCCGGCGCGGACAAGACCGTGGAGGAAATCTCCAGGGCCGGCGGCAAGGCCGTCGCCGCGGGAGGGGACGTGTCCAAGGCCGCGGAAGCCCAGGGCATCATCGACGCGGCCATCGGGCACTACGGACGCCTGGACATCCTGGTCAACAACTCGGGCGTCTACGGCTTTGGCGCCCTGGGCGACATCACCGAGGAGGACTTCCACCGGATGTTCAACGTCAACGTGCTCGGGCTGCTGCTCGTCACCCGGGCCGCCGCCCAGCACCTGGGCGGGGGCGGCGGCGTCATCAACATCGGCTCGGGCGTCACGCGCCTGACGCCGCCCAACAGCGCGGTTTACGCGGGCACCAAGGGCGCGGTGGACGCCATCACCGGCGTGCTCGCCCGGGAGCTGGGGGCCAGGGGGATTCGCGTCAACTCCATCAACCCGGGCATCGTGGTCACCGAGGGCACGGAGGCGGGCGGCTTCACGGGATCGGACTTCGAGGAGGGCCTGGTGGCGCAGACCCCGCTCGGGCGCGTCGGCCACCCGGGCGACATCGCCGCCGTGGCGGTTTTCCTGGCCTCGGACGACTCCGGCTGGATCACCGGCGAGCGGATCGTGACCAGTGGGGGCCTTTGAGCGAGTGGTGGGGTTGCTTTCACGAAGATGAAACATTCGCTTAAGCAGCACCGGTCAAACTATTTGCGGGGTTTTTCACCGACATGAGCGGCGGTGGCGTCACGGACGGACCGTTTCAGCCCGCCGCGATCCGCGATCCCGTCGGCATACACCGCGCGCTGAACGAAGCGAGCTTCAACGCGCCGGGGATCACCCAGTTCCTGGCGCAGAGCCCGCCCGAAACCGACCACCCGCTGCTCGCCCGTCGCGCCCGGGGAGGCGACCCTTTCCGCGTGGCCGTCCGGCTTTTCCTGCTCGGATCAGAAGTGGGCGGGCGGGAACTGGCCGGGATTTTCCCCGCCGACCGGATCGCCGACCTCCTCGCCGCCGGCGTGTTGCGGCGCCGGGGCGCGCGCTTTGCCGCCACCGCCCAACTGGCGCCCACCCCCGACGGCGAACTCCTCGTCTTCAGCGACTTCCCCCATCCCCGCGCGGGGCTGGCGGCGGACCACGTCCTGGGGTTCGGCCCGGCCTCGCGCATCCTCGCCGCGCTGACCCCCCGCCGGGTTTTCGCCCGCGCGCTCGACCTCGGCTGCGGCGCGGGCGCGCAGGCGTTGCTCGCCGCCCCGCACTGCGGGCGCGTCACCGGGACGGACCTCAGTCCGCGCGCCCTGAACTTCGCCGCCGCCAACGCCCGGCTCAACGGGGTGGACCATGTCGAGTGGCTCGCCGGGGATTTCTTCGCGCCCGTGGCCGACCGCCGTTTCGACATCATCGTGGCCAACCTGCCGTTTGTCATCTCGCCGGAAAACCAGTTCATCTTCCGCACGGGAGCCGCGGTGGGCGATGGTGTCTCGGAACGCGTGGCGCGCGAGGCGTCCGCCCACCTGGAGGAGGGTGGGCTGGCCGTGATCCTCATCAACTGGACCCATCGCGCGGACGAGGGCGCCAACGAGTGGGCCGCGCGCCCCTTGGCTTGGACGGAAGGCAACGGCTGCGACAACTGGCTGCTGCGCTTCCGTTCCGACGAGCCGCTGGTGTACGCGGCGGAATGGCTGCGCGGCGAGCGATCCTCTCCGTCCGTCCGCCGCCGCGCGCTCGACGCCTGGCTGGAATACTACCGTAGGCTGGACATCGGACGGATCAGCGCGGGCGCGCTGGTCCTGCGCCGGCGTTCGTCCGGCCCGCCCCGCTGGTCGCGTTGCGACGCGCTCTCCGCCGCGCGGCAGAGTGGGCATTGCGGCGCGCATTTGGAGCGGGTGATTGCCGCGGAAACGTGGGCGCGAGCCACCCACGATGATAACGCGGTGCTCGCGCAAAGCTTCCGGCTGCACCCGGACCACCTGCTGGAGACGAGTCTCACCGCCCGGCCGGACGGCGGCGGGTGGAGTCACGGATCGCTGACCCTGCGTCCGCACCCCGGGCTGGCGTTTTCGGGGGAGATCGACGCGAATCTGATGCAGGTGCTCGGCGCCCTCGACGGTCAAAAGTCGCTGGGTGCCGTGGTGGCCGCTTGCGCCGCGTCCCAAGGCTTCGACGCCGCCGGGATCGCCGGTCCGTGCGCCGCCGCGGCGCGCCAGCTCCTGCGCGCCGGTCTGCTCGTGCCGACACCGGACTGATCTTTGCCACTCGACCGGTCGCCTGATCTTCAAAAGAAAACCCCCGCGTGCGAACACGCGGGGGTTTTGCAAACCAATCAACTGTCAAGCGGGCCGGCCGCTTTCGGAGCCGCTTAGAACTTGGCCGTCAGATCCACCTGGATCGTCTGGCTGCTGCTGAAGTTGGCGATGCCCAGGTTGATGTCCTTCTCGCGACCGATGTTGTTGCAGTAGTAGCCGGTCACCGTTCCGAACAACCAGGGGTAGATCGCGTAGCTCACCGCGCCCTTGAAGCCGCGGAAGCCAAGGCGGCTGCCGTTGAAGTCGGAGTCGTTCAGGTTAGGGTCAACCGAGCCCAGGCCCACCTGGCGGTACTCGGCCAGGAGCAGGTAGTCGCCCTTCTTCTTGAGGGTGTAATCCGAGCCGAACGTCACACCCGTGGCGAAGGCGACCTTGTCCTGGATGCCGTCGAAGCGACCGAAGGCGGCGCCGTATTCCTCGCGGTCGCGGGCTCCGCCGTGGAAGTTGTACACGGCGTCCGCGTAGGCTTTGACCTTGAACGCGCCGAAGCCGAGCTTCACGTCGTTGCTAAACGTGCCCAGCAACAGGTTGCGGGACGAATTGGACGAGTTGAAGGCCGCCGTGTTCCCGCAGCACGTTGCCGTTCTGACCCGCGCCGTTGCCGGCGCCGGCGAAGTTGAAGGCGGGAACGGTCGCGTTGGCCGAGTTGGTGCCGCCGCCGACATAGGACAAGAAGCCGCCCGCGAGGGTGACCGCGATGTCGTTGACCGGCTTGTAGGTTGCCACCACCTGGGTGTACAACAGGTAGGAGTCGGTGTTGGTGTTGCCTTTCCGGGAGTAGCCCGGGTTCGCGATGGGCGCGCCGCCCGCAACCGGGTTCGGCAAGGTAGCCGAGGGGTTGGACACCGCGTTCTCGTTGTTGTCGCTGAAGATGAACTCGCCCGAGTTCAACTGCGATCTCAAATTGTGTCGAGATCGGGATTTTGACCTGCTGGGCCAACCCGGTGGGGCTGATGTCGGCGTCGATGAGCAACTCCGTGTTCGAGTAGAACGGGTTGGGCATTTTGCCGATGGTCAGCGTGATGTTGTCCGTGGGCTTGTAACCCAGGAAGAAACGCCACAGGTAGATGCTGTAGTTGTCAAAACCTTCCGAGAAGGTGGTGTTGCCGCTGTCCGCCGCCTGGGCGGTCTGGATGGCCGCGCCGAAGTAGAAGTTGTCGGTCAGCTTGTAGTCGGCGAACAAACGGAAGCGGAAACGCTCGCGGCTGGTCTGCGCGTTGGTGTCGTGCGTACGGGACGCGACGCCGCCGCCGGGAGGATTCGGGGGCTGGCTGGTGGCGTTGTCGTACTCGTAGCGGAAACGGGTTTCACCGGTGATGACCAGTTCCTTGACGTTCTTGCTGCCGGCGCGCAGGTAGGTGGGAACTTCGGATTCCTCGACGTTCTTGCCCTTCTTGTCGCCTTCCATGATGTTGAGCTCGCGCTCGAGCGTTTGAACCCGGCGTTCCAGGTCCTGGTCGTACTTGTCGGCCGCGCGGCTGGACGCGGTCGTGAACATCCAACTGCCTGCCAGCAGGCTGGCGGTCGCCGCCAGGCGCGCGGGCCAAAGGGCAAGGGGTTTGTATCGTTTCATGCTGATTTCTTAGGTTTTAGGTAGGTTAGGTTTTGGTCCGGCTCCCGTGAGCCGCGCCCTTTGTCAGGAATTCACTCGCGCTTGGCAAGAGTTTTTTTCCTCCGCCGCTTTTTTATTGAACGAAATGGAAGTCGAAGAATGAAAAATGGTGACGATTTCGTAACATTGGAGGTGGCTGCGGATTGATAACCCGGCGCGTTGCCGGGACGCGGGCTCTGGCCGGGAACAGCGCTGTCAACCGCCGGTCTGCTCCGCCGCAAAATATTTTGGGGTGATGTCACGCGCGCGCCATGCACAACCCCAATCAACTGAATGCCATCCGTGATAGAACGGTAGAAAATCAGGTAACCGCCGACCGGAAAGCTGCGAAAACCGGGGGCAAACTCTTCAACCTTGCGGCCCATGCCAGGCGATGCAGCGCAGGATGTCGTCGAAACGGTCAACCAGGCGGTCGGCGGCGGCGGGGTCCCGCAAGGCGATGTAATCCCAAACTTCGTCGTAATCACGCCGCGAATCACGGGTGCGGAGAATGCACGGCACGGTGTTTTACGACGAAGTTGCCTGGGCGGCGAGACGCTTGCGCCCGTCGGCTTTGACATCCTCCGCGGTGAATTCAACAAATTCCCCCCGGTCCGCCTGGGCGATGCCGACCCGCACTTTCCCTCGCAAACCCTCCAGCCCGGCGCGGCGGATGGCCCCGCGCGCTTTCAATTCGGAGAGCGCTTGGCGACAACTTCGCTCTCCGAGAAATAGCGGGCGGACTTGACCGCGTCCGCGAGGAACGCCCGGTCTTCCTCGCTGAGCGCGATGGCGACAGTGGTCATGGCCGACATCGTGCCAGAGGCAAGCCGGGTGGTCAAGCCCTCCCGGTTCGGCGCGCCCTCGCATGAAAAGAACCCGCCGTGGTATCCGCGCGGACGCCGCTTCCCCTGGAGTAAGTTCCACCGCCGGATGACGACGGCGGAACTCGCCGAGCTGGGCGGGGAGCAGGTGGCTGCCGATGGTGGTGCTCGCGCCCACGGCGAGCCGGCCCCGCCGCAGGCCGCGCAATTCGCGCATCGCCACGCTGGGCCTGACCCTGACGTTGTTCCTGATCGGCGCGGGTCTGTTCCGCACGGACGTTGCGGCTGGTTGGCTGGCGTCCTTTGCTCCAGGGCATACTGCTCTGGATGTTTATCAGCGTGGCGTCCCCCGCCCTGATCATGTGTTTTGTTTGAACCTGTTGGGCGGGAAGTTTTATGGAGCGGAACGGGCTTCCTGGGCGGGCGCGTTCCGCGGTGTCTGCTCGCATTGGCACCCGTCCTGTCATGAAGTGACGGGGATCATACAAGGCTTGGCAGTTGACGTCGAAGCGTCGTCCCCTCAACCCCGCCCCGCCAGCACGTCGCGCTCGTATTTCTTCAACTCGGTCAGCCACGCCGCGCCGACCGGCACGTTCTGCCGGCGGCAGATACTCGTCCCACACCGCGCCGAACGGCAGCGTGCGCGCCTCCTCCATGCAACGCCAGCCGCGAGGTGAAATCGCCCGCCTCCTCGGCGTGCCGCAACTGTTCCACCGGTTCCAGCAACGCGCCAGCAGCAGCGCCTTGAGCGGCGTTGCGCATCCCGATCACCCAGGCGGCGATGCGGTTGATGCTCGCGTCGAAATAATCCAGGCCGATGTGCGTGCGGCGCCAGGAAATCGCCGCGCACGAGTTCCTCCATCGTCGCGCGCGTGGCATCGTCGAGCAGCACCACGTGGTCGCTGTCCCAGCGCACCCCGCGGCTGACGTGCAGCAGCAGCTCCGGCACGAACTGCAGCACGGACGACATCTTGTCCGCCAGCGTTTCCGGTCGGATGGAAATGGCCCGGCGTCCAGGCAGAGCAGCTTCTGCCGCTTGATCGCGTAGCCGAGGTAAAACTCGTGCGAGCCGACCACGTACGATTCCGAGCCGATGCCGAAGAGTTTGCTCTCCACCGCGTCGAGGTTGTAGCGCGGGGTCGATCGGTTCCGCGAACATCGCGTCGAGCGCGTTCGCCAGCCGTTCGCGCGGCGCCTTGCGGTCCACGGGCACGTCCTTGGAGCCGTCGGGAATCCAGCACGTTGGTCACGCACGGGGTGCCGAGTTGCCGGCCGATGTCCGCGCCGATCCGGCGGCAGGCGATGCCGTGCTCGATCCAGAATTGGCGCACGCCCGTTGTCCGGGTGCGAGAGCGTCAGGCCGTCGTCGGCGAGCGGATGGGCGAAAAAGGTCGGGTTGAAATCCAGCCCGAGCCCGCGCTCGCGCGCACCAGTCGATCCAGCTCTGGAATTGCGCGACGGTGTAGTCGTTGCGCTCGACGTTCTTGCCCGCCCAGGTCGGCGTAGCAGGCGTGCAGATTGAGGCGGTGCTTGCCGGGGATCAGCGCGAACGCCTGGTCCAGGTCGCCGCGCAGTTCGTCGAGCGTGCGCGCCTTGCCGGGATAGTTGCCGGTGACCGCGAGGCCGCCGCCGAGTTCGGTGCCGGTCTTCTCAAAGCCACCCACGTCGTCGCCCTGCCAGCAATGCATGGAGAGGGGGATGGAGCCGAGCCGGCGCAGGGCGGCTTCCGCGTCAACGTTGAGGTCCGCGTACTTGTCGCGGGCGAAGAGGTAGTCGTCGAATGGCATGGGGTGGGGGATGGGAAGAAGGATGTGGGATGTGACGGGGGGGATGGGAAGAAGGACGTGGGTGGTGGAAGGAATCAGCGCTCTGTCTTTTCACATCCCACCTCCCTCTGCTCAGGTGAGCCTAAACTTTCGTGTTTTATGCTTGGAGTCAATCATATCCTGCGGTTTGATGATTGACACGGCGCGCGGTTTCGCGGC
Organism: uncultured bacterium; assembly: GCA_963795895.1. Classification (GTDB taxonomy): domain Bacteria; phylum Verrucomicrobiota; class Verrucomicrobiia; order Chthoniobacterales; family SZAS-18; genus CAWCJJ01. The sequence continues at coordinate 38,804 of CAWCJJ010000012.1, read as the reverse complement.
ATGTTGTCGGCGACTTGAGAGTTTCCGTCCACATCGTTGAGAAGAGACGCGAGCAACTCGCCGAGTTTCTCCAGGGCAACGCCTACGCCTCCCTGCAGGAAGTGCGCGCCCGCTTCAATACGTCCGAGGCGACCGCGCGCCGCGACCTCGCCGCGCTCGCGGTTCGCAAGCAGATCGTGCGCACCTACGGCGGCGCGGTGACGGAGTACAACCAGCGTTTCCCCTCCTTTCACGAGCGCGAAACTGTGCGCGCGCCCGCGAAACGCCGCATCGCCGAGGCTGCCCGGGGTCTCATCGAAGCGGGCGCCACCTGTTTCCTGGACTTCGGCACCACGATCTACGCGCTGGCCGAGGCGCTCCGGCGGCGTCCGGTCGAAGGGGTGAAGATCGTCACCAACAGCTTGCCGGTGGCGGAGTTGCTCAGCCTCGCGCCGGGGCTGCGGGTGAACCTCCTAGGGGGCGAACTGCTGGCGCGCCAGTCCGCCCTCCTGGGCTCCGCCGCCCGGAAGGCGGTCCGCTTCCATGCCATCGACCAGGCTTTTTTCAGCGCGGAGGCGGCGGACCCCTCCGGGGTGTGGAACTCGCAACGCGAGGTGGTCCGTCTCCAGCAGCGGGTCATGGCGCGCGCCCGTCAAAACATCCTCTGCCTCGACGGTGGCAAACTCGGTCAAGTCGCGCCCTCTTTCCTGGCGCCCTGGTCCGGGTTTAACCTGATCCTCTCCAACGTCGGCCCGGCGAGATGGCGAAACTATCCTCCGGCAAAACGGCGGTCCGTCTGACAGATCTATCTCCGCGTCTCCCAACCTCCCAACCCGAACCCCGTCTCCTAACGCCGCGCCGCCGGGCGTTCATCTCCCCATCCCCACCCCTTCGACACCATGAACTACCAATACGTTAACTATCCTCTGGGACGACGCGAACGCCGCCGCAACTCGACCCCGTCGGGCGGCTCGTCTATCGCTCCAACCTGCTCGGCAGCGAACAGACGCATCACCAACACCGGCGGGGGCAACACCTCGTCGAAGATCATGGAGACCGACCCGCTGACCGGCGAGCCCATCGAGGTCCTCTGGGTCAAGGGTTCCGGCGGCGACCTGCGCACGAGCAAGCGCGAAAATTTCTCCTCGCTCTACCAGCAAAAGCTGCTCGATCTGCACGGCCTGTACGCCGCCGACGCGCGACAAGGGCCTCAAGTCCCCGGCCGAGGACGACATGGTGGGGATGTACGCGCACACCACCTTCAACCTGAACCCGCGCGCCGAGCTCCATCGACACGCCGCTGCACAGCTTTCCTCCCCGGCAAGCACGTCGATCACATGCACCCCAACGCGATCATCGCCATCGCGGCGAGCCGCCGCTGCGAGGAGCTGACCCAGGAAATTTTCGGCGGCGAGATGGCCTACGTGCCGTGGATGCGGCCCGGCTTCGAACTGGGCCTGGCGATGCAGGAAATCGACGCGCAGAATCCCGGCGACGAAGGCCATCATGATGGGCCAGCACGGCTTCATCTCCTGGGACGACGACGACAAGGTCTGCTACACGCAAACGCTCGATTTCATCGAGCGCGCCTCGCGTTTACATCGACGAGAAATACGCGGCGAAGGGCGGCGACGCCGCGGCGTTCGGCGGCGGCAAATACCAGACGCTGGACGAAGACGAACGCCGACGGCGCATGCTCGCGCAAATCCTGCCGTGGCTGCGCGGTCAGGTCAGCCAGCAGAAACGTTTCATCGGCACGGTGCAGGACGACGAGAACATCCTGCGCTTCGTCAACAGCCACGACGCGCCGCGCCTCGCGGAACTGGGCACGAGTTGCCCCGACCATTTCCTGCGCACGAAGATCAAGCCGCTTTACGTGGACTGGAATCCGCAGACCGAAGACGCGCGCCGCGCTCAAGCAGAAGCTCGCGGACGGCTTCGAGCAATACCGCAAGGATTACGCGGCGTACTACGACCGTTGCAAGCACGCCAACTCGCCGGCGATGCGCGACCCGAACCCGACCGTCGTGCTCATCCCCGGGCTGGGCATGATCGCGTGGGGCAAGGACAAGAGCGAATCCGCGTGACGGCGGAGTTCTACAACTGCGCGGTCGAAGTGATGCGCGGCGCGGAAGCCATCGACGAATACATCGCGCTGCCGCAGCAGGAGGCGTTCGACATCGAATACTGGCTGCTGGAAGAAGCGAAGCTCCAGCGGATGCCCGCCGAAAAGGAACTGGCGCGCCAGGTCCACGTCGTCATCGGCGCGGGCTCGGGCATCGGCAAGGAAGTCGACGCACCGGCTGGCGCAAGGAAGGGGCGCACATCGTGGCCGTCGATCTCAACGAAGGCGCCCGCGCCAGGCGACGGCGAAGGAGATCACGCGACAAGTACGGCGTGGGCATCGGCGTGGCGGGGTCGGACATTTCCGGCTGCGGCCCGGCCATCGGCCTGGCGGCGAACATCACCGACCGCGCCAGCATCCGCGCGATGCTCGACCAGGTGGCGCTGGCCTACGGCGGGTTCGACGCCATCGAGGTGACGGCGGGCATTTTCGTGCCGAGCGACACCGACCGGGCACATCCCCGACGACAAGTGGCTGCTGACTTTCAACATCAACGTCGTCGGCACCTACCTCGTGGCCGACGAGGCCGCGCAAAACGTGGAAGGAACAGGGGCTGCGCGGGAGTCTCGTGCTGACGACGAGCGCCAACGCGGTCGTCGCCAAAAAGGGCAGCGTGGCGTACGACACGAGCAAGGCGGCGGCGAACCATCTGGTGCGCGAACTGGCGATCGAACTCGCGCCGCTGGTGCGGGTCAACGGCGTCGCGCCGGCGACGGTGGTGCAGGGCAGCGCGATGTTCCCGCGCGACCGCGTGATCGGTTCGCTGGCGAAGTACAACATTCCTTACGAGGATGACGAGGCGACGGAGTCGCTGGTGAACAAGCTGGCGCAGTTCTACGCGGACCGCACGCTGACGAAATCGCCCATTACCCCGGCGGACCAGGCGGAGGCGTATTTCCTGCTGTGTCAGCCAGCGGTTGAGCAAAACGACGGGCCAGGTGATCACGGTGGACGGCGGGTTGCACGAGGCGTTCCTGCGGTGAAGTTGGAACGGTGGCGCGGGCGGGGCAATCACCGCCAAAAAGCGATCGCGAGTTAACCCGGAAAAGAGGTCGGAGGGGCGACAGCCTCGTGGGCGTCGCACGCGCGCTTCTCCGCACCCAAGAGGCAGCCTCAGCAGCACAGCCTGCCTTTCGCACCGAAGGTGCAGCCTCATCACAGCCTGGCGCAACGCCCCAGGTATGGATTGGTAGTGGGTTTAGCGCTGAAGGCGCGATTCAAGATGCGGTGGTAGGGATGGCAGGATGGTCCGTATGGGCACGCCCGGAATGAATCGCGCCTTCAGCGCTGGACATCCTACTATCTACTTCCTGGGGCGTTGCCCCAGGCTGTGCTGAGGCTGCACCTTCGGTGCGGAGAACCAGATCAGATGCGGGCGATACGCCCGCGCTTTTGTGAGGTGCCGCCCTGCCATGTAAGGGTGATTCCCACCCATCTTGCTAATGGCTGTGGGACATTGTCCGGGGTTCTGTAGGATCCGAGCCTAGCCTGTCGCACCGTTGGGGAAATCTCGTCTCGCGCGGGCCGCCCGCAAAACACTCGCCCCCCGCAGAATCTACCAACCATAAACCCACCGGTTGCCAACCGAGAAAGTATTAGACCGGGAGGCCGGAAAAAGGTGAAATGCGCTTGCCCGGAAACGCGGACCATCCGCCGACCGGCGCAAGGGTTTTCACGGCAGCTAACAACAGCGTCCCGTCGTCAACGCGACGGCGCGCCCATAGGGACACGCAGGGAATCACTATGAATCACTCACACCGCGGTTGGACGGCTCTCGCAGCCGGCTGGATGTTCACACTTGGCGCGCTCACCACGCTCCCGTCGCCCGCCGGGGCGCAGGCGCCGCCCGCGCCGCCCAACGCCCGGGACCCCGTCGCGCCCGTCGCCCCCGGCCAGACCAGCCCCGGGACCTCCGGCACGGTCGTCGGCGAAGACGGCCGCGTGCTCGTCACCGGCGTCGCGCCCGAGGAATCCATTCTTCCCACCATCCGGCCGATCTCGTCGGTCTATGGGTTGGACATGAACATCGTCGATATTCCGCGCGACGTTAGCACCATCACCAAGGAGCAGGTGGACTTCCGCCAGATCACCAGCGTGGACGACCTGGGGCAGTTCGCCTCGGGCACCTACACGGCGTCCATCTTCGGCTCGGAAGGTCTGCCGCAAATTCGCGGCGTCCCCGCCGAAATCTACCAGAACGGCCAGCGCGAACATTACTACCTCAACAGCTTCCCACCGAGCTTCAACGGGTCGGAGTCCATCGACGTGGTTAAGGGTCCGGGCACGGCGGTTTACGGTCCGGCCTCGCAGGGTCTGGGCGGTTACATCAACCTCGTGACCAAGCAGCCGTTCTTCGACAAACAGCACACGGAAATCACCACCGTCCTCGGCGATTTTTACGAGGGCGGCGCCTCCTACGGGCGCTACCAGTTGCAGGTCGATAACAGCGGTCCGTTGATCAAGGACAAGCTCGCCTACCGCGTCAGCTACCTGGGCCGCGAAGCCAGCGGCTACTACCGAAACGTGTCCGACAACGTGCAGGACATCTTTGGCGCGCTGACCTACCTGCCGACCACCAACCTGAGCTTCAGTCTCACCGGCCAATACTACGAAAGCAAGTTCAACGAGAACGCCGGCTTCAACCGCGTCACTCAGGACCTGATCGACAACCACATCTACATCCGCGGTCCCATTGTGCCGAGCTACGCGCCGTTCGTCGGCTACGTCGATCCCGGCGCGGACGGCAGTTACAACGACCAGAAGGTCAAGCTGCACAACGACCAGGTGCTCGTGTCAAAACCGGATTCTGCCGCCGGCTCCCGCTTCATCGGCCAGTTGATTTCCACCCTGACCCTCAACGGGTTGGTCATCAAGAACTCGACCTTCGGGGACACGGTGGAATCCCGGAAGTTCTCGGCCTACGGCTTCACAGAGTACGCGCCCTCGAACGTCTCCATCGAGAACCGGACGGAGTTTCAGTTTGGCTTCAAGACGCCAATCATCGCGGATCGCGACATCCCGGCATTCAAGGACAAGGACGGCAAGGAGGGGAAAAATTCGCCGACCCACCGGGACGGTTGGTTCATCGAAAACCACATTGACGCGGGCCTGAGCTTTCGGTACGAGCACACGCGGGCTTATTCGGCTTTCGCCAACGAGCCGTTCGCGGTTTATGACATCAGCGGCAATGGGCCGACGCCGACGTTCTCGCGACCGGTCATCTACGGCCCCGAGCGGACGATCCCCGAAAAGCCATACTACTACGGGACGGATGCGTTCAACCAAGCCGTGCGCAGCGACTACTACCAGGGTGGTATCTTCATCCAGGACGTGGTGGATTTCACTTCGTTCCTCACGGGTATTTTCGGCGTGCGCTACGACTTCATCGCCGCGCAATCCGGCGCGCCCGACCTCGGGCCGGTGGTGGACCCGGCCGCTAACTTCGGTCCGGGCGACCCGACGCTGCCGCTCGCGGCCACCAAGCGCGACACGACGCTGATCGCCAACGGTTCGTACTTCGCGAGCCTGACGTACAAGCCGATCAAACCGGTGGGCATTTACCTGACGTACGACCGGGTCAACGGCACCGACTCGGCCAACAACCAGGGCGCGCTTCCCTTCGTGCGCGAGGCGAACAACCGCACGCGGGTGACCGCCAACAGCTTGCGCGAGTTGAGCGAGCTTTACGAGGCCGGCTTCAAGCTGAGCCTGCTGCACGACACCCTGTTCTTCGGGGCGTCCGGCTACCACCAGAATCGCGTCCAAGTGGACAACCGCGGCAACAACTTCGCCATCACGGCGCGGGGGGCGGACCTGGATTTCACCTACCAGCCGAACAAAAACTTCAACGTCACCAGCAACTTCACCTGGCAGGCGGCGAACTACCAAAACTCCTCGCCGTACTCGCAGACGGGAAGCTACCTCGACATGTTCGCCCAGGGCGTGAACGTGGACGGCAACGTGGGCACGGGAGTGGGAAGTCCGAACTATACCAACTACCCCAAGGGAAATTACCGCCTGCCCGACGTGCCCAACATCCTCTTCAACGCGTACTTCATCGCGCAGACGGATTTTGGACTCGGCATCGGCGTCGGCCCGCAGGTCACGGGCGACGTGAACGTCAACGTGACGACGGGCAACCAGCCGACGCTGGTGATCCCGGCGCAGGTGACGTGGAACGGGTTCATCTTCTACCGGCAGAAGAACTACGAGGTGCGGCTGAGCGCGTTCAACATTCTTGACTCGCGCAACTGGACCCCGCCGGCCACGTTCTCGAACAACGATCTAATCTATCCCAACGAACCGTTCCACATGAACGTGACGTTCAAGATTCGTTACTGATTTGGAGTCATGGCCATTCCGAAACTGTTCCGCTTCGTCCGCCTGGGTTTGTGCGCCGGTCTGCTCGCGGGCGCGGGCGCGCCGCCCGTGGCCGGAGCGGGGGCACCCGGTCGCGAGCAGGTGGAAACCATGGTGAAATCGATGCTCTCCGCGTGGGAGAGCGGCGACGCCGGGCAATTCGCCGCCGGGTTGGACGAACGACTCCTGTTCGCCTACCCGGGCGGACGGTTGAACCGGGCGGAACTGCTGGCTCTGTTCAAGGATTACCACGAGGAAAAGACGGACGTGAAGATCTACTTCGGGAGGTTCTTCGCGGACGAGGACGAGCAGTTTGCGTTGTCTTACCAATTTGCCTCGACGGATCGGAAGAGCGGTAAACGGCAGGCGGTCGGCACCGGGGTGATCGGAAAGATCGAGGGGGGCCGGATCGTGTTGTTCAAGGAGTACTACGACGAGCACGTGGCTGTCCGGCAGGCGGCGGAGGAGATCCCGCTGGACGAAGGTCAGGTTTACCCGTACCCGGCGTCGATCCCACTGGTGCCGGGGTTGATTAATTGACGAATGCAGGAATTAAGAATTTAGCACAGAGGACACGGAGAGGCAGACACAGAGGGAGAGGAGGAAGAAAAAGGCAAAAGGCTTTGGTTCTAGAAAGACTCGCTACTCTTTTCCCCTCCGAACCCTCCTTCTTCCTCTGTGCTCTCTGTGTCCGCCCCTCCGTGTCCTCTGTGAAACTTCTGGATATGAACAATCGAATCTTGCGGATCATCTTCCTGGCGACATTGTCCTGGCACCTGTCCGCGGCTGCGCGTTGCGCGGAACCGGAGAAGAGCGCGGCGCGGGAATTTATCTCTCAGTTCGGGGATGATTGGATGAACCACTTCGCCGCCGAATACGAATCCGCCTACCCGTTCGGAAGGTCCAACCAGAAACACGACGCCGAAATCGCCCAGGCGCTGACCCTCAGCCAGGCCACCGAGAACCTGACCCTCACCAACAAACGCTACCTCTTCGACGGCGATTGGTACGCCGTGCAATGGATTTACGGCGCGACCAGCACCAAAACCCGCAAGCGGCAGACCGAATCCACCGTCGCTTTCGGACGCGTAAAGGACGGCAAGCTCGTTGTGTGGGAGGAATACTTTGACGACCTCGTCGGCGAACTGCAGGCGGACGGCAAACTTCCCCTCTACCAGGCGGATGAAGAACCTTACCCGTGGCCCGCCGGCGCAACCATTAAACATCCGTATCGTCCCTGATCATTCCGGGCCACCTTCCATCGCATGAAACATTTGACGCGTTCCGCCAGGGCCATCCTCGCCACGCTGCTTTGTCTAACCCTGACGGCTCTGACCGCACCGGCGCGCGCCCTGGAATTGGCGGATCAGAAAAGCGCGCCCGACGATCTCGCGGTCAGCGGCGACTTCGCGGCGGTGCCGGCGGGAACCGTCCGCTACGCGCGCCACGCCGACCTGCTCGCGCTGCCGGAGGTGACCACCATCACGGAGGAGCCTTCGCCCGGCATGGGACGGCACGAATGCACGGTGCTCTTCACCGCCGATTTCCTCAAGTACGTGCCGCTGGCACCGGGCGCGGACTGCCTGCTGCTGCGGTGCGCGGACAAGTGGGAAAGCATCTACCAACGCGATTTCGTGACCCGCTGGAACCCGTACATCCTGCTGCTCATGGACGGCAAGAGCCTGGACGGAGTTCTGCTCCCGGCACCGTACGACACTGAGAAACTCGCGCCGTATTACACCAACGTGTCGGCCTCCTGGCACCCCGACTTCAAGGCGGCGGATTACAACAACGTGGACCCGACGCAGGTCGTCGAGATCGTGGCCGGAAACTACGACGCGTATTTGAAACCGTGGTTTTCCGGCAAGTACGCCGACTTGGGACCGGAAGCGGCGGCGGGTCGGGCAATCTTCCTCAACAACTGCGCCTCCTGCCACCAGGGACCCGGCGGGAATGTTGGCGGACACGTCTCAACCCGGCCCTGGGAGGTGCTCACGGCGCACGCGACGTACAACAAATCATATTTTGTGGATTACGTGCGCAACCCGCAGAAGTACTTGCCGGGAGTTGTGATGCCCAGCCACGAGTCATTTACGCCGGAGATGTTTGAGAAGCTGGTGGCGTTTCTGTCGGCGGGAAAAGAATGAGGGGTGGAAGACAGAAGGCAAATTTCTAACCTGATGATTCTTCCCCTGCCTTTTTCCGAAAATCTGCGTCCTTTTGCGTTAAATCTGCGGTTAAAAATTCCGGCTCGGCCTTCTGCTTTTGTTCCTATCCTTCCACCAACTCCAGCGGGGCTTGGTTGAGGCGGGCGGCGATCTGCCGCACCGCCGCCAGGAAACCTAGCAACGCCGGCGTTGCGGATCCCTTCACCCAGGCGGCGGATTTTTGCAATGCCACCTGCGGGCCGCTGACCTCCCGGAAAACCACCCCGGGCCGGGGCGAGTACGCGACCGAACTCGGCACCAGACTCACGCCCACTCCGGCGGCCACCAGTCCGAGCTGGGTCTGAAGATGGGTTACCTCCTGCGCGATGCGCGGCTCGATGCCGGCGTGCTTGAACAAGTCAAGGTAGAAGCGGTGCAAAGTAGGCTCGAACGCCGCCGAACAAATTACCAGACCCTCCGTCGCGAGATCCGTTAGCCGGAGGAATGGTTTCGCGCACAAGGGATGTTTGTCCGGCAACGCGACCAACAAGCTTTCCTGCACCAAATTCTCAATTTCCAAGGTGTCGTCGATGATGGGCGGACGCAGCAACCCCAATTGGATCGCGCCCCGGCGCAAAGCCTGTGATTGCGTGGCGGTGGACATCTCCTCCAGCAACAACTCGACGGTGGAATGCCGCTGACGAAACAGCCGCACCGCGTCCGGCAGCAGATCGTACATCGCCGTGCCGACGTACCCGACGACGAGCCGGCCCGCGCGTCCTGCCGCCACCTCGCGCACGCGGCGCTTGACGCCCTCGCTATCGGCCAGCAACTTGCGCGCTTCCTCCAGCAGAGTCTCGCCGGCGGGCGTGAGGACGAGGCGGCGTTTGACGCGGTAGAAAAGCGGCGCGGCGAGCTCGTCCTCCAGGTTGCGGATTTGCAGGCTTAACGGTGGCTGCGCAATCCGCAGACGTTCGGAGGCGCGACAGAAATTCAGCTCCTCCGCCACCGCCACGAAATACCGAAGATGTCTAAGCTCCATGTGTGTTTGAGTCCCGCGTTCCCTCTCATCGCCACGCCAGCCAGGTTACTCTTTAGCACGGCTTATGCCATCGGGGTTTTGCCCGTCTCCCAGGTCGGTGAAGCCGCGTTGCTGGCTAGTTATCAACACTTTGTCAGCGACGCTGGCAGTTTTTCGCCACAGTCGGGGTGAACGAATAACGCGGTTTTTCCACACCTCGTTAAAAAGTGCGCAAATCCTGGATTCAATGCTTGCGGGAAGCGGCGGGGATGATTAGAAAGACGCGCATGGATCCGGTGGAAGACAAACTCCGCGCCCTCGGCTGCCAGCTCCCCCCACCACCGGTCGGTTCGGGGAACTACCTGCCGTTTCGGCGGGTGGGATCGTTGCTGTTCCTGGCCGGGGCGATCTCGGCGAGGGAGGACGGCACGGTGATTGCCGGCAAAGTCGGCGGCGGACGCTCGTTGGAGGAAGCCTACGCGGCGGCGAAGGTTTGCGCGTTGAACCAACTCGCCGTGATCAAGGCGGCGCTCGGTTCGCTGGACGCCGTTCGGCAGGTGGTCGTGGTGAACGGGTACGTCAACGTCGCGCCCGATTTCACGGAAGTTCCGGCGGTGATTAACGGGGCGTCGGATCTGCTGGTGGCGTTGTACGGGGACGCCGGGCGGCACGCGCGCGCGGCGGTCGGCGTGGCCTCGCTCCCGAAGGGCGCGCTCGTGGAAGTGCAGATGACCGTCGAGGTGAACTGACACGGTCCGCAGATTCAAAGGAATGCAGAGGGATTAAGAAAGAGGCGTCTATTCGTTGATCATGGAACACACGCTTGGGGAAGAAGCCATTCACCACCGCTGGAACGCGGCGCTTGTGCCGGCGCTGACTATTCGCTCGGGCGACACCGTGCATTTCAAATGCCGGGATTCCAGCGACGGGCAGGTTACCCCGCAATCGACCGTCGCGGATTTCACGCGGATCGACCGCGAGCGCATCCATTCCCTGACGGGTCCGGTTTACGTTGAAGGAGCCCAGCCCGGGGACGTGCTGGAAATTGCGATTCTCGCGGTGCGGCACGCCGGCTGGGGGTGGTCGAGCATCGTGCCGGGCCTGGGGTTTCTCGACCAGATTTTCACCCGTTCGCACCTGCTTATCTGGACCTTGGAGGAGCACTTCACGGATTCGCTCGCCCCGGCGCGCGTGCCGTTGCGCCCGTTTCCCGGGATCATGGGTGTCGCCCCCGCCGGGGACGGGGAGTTTCGCACGCGTCCGCCGGGACCGTTCGGCGGCAACATGGACGTGCGCGAACTTGCCGCCGGAGCGACGCTCTATCTTCCCATTATGCGGCCTGGGGCGCTGTTCTCCGTGGGCGACGTCCACGCGGCGCAGGGGGATGGCGAGGTGTGCATCAACGGCATCGAGACGCCCGCCGACGTGTCGTTGCGGTTTAAGGTGCGACGCGATTTCCGGCTTACCGCGCCGATGGCCGAGACCGCGCCGCCGGTGGTAGCGCCCGTTCCTTCGACGGGTGAGTGGGTCATGATTGAAGCCCATGAAAACCCGCTGGCCGCCGCCGCCGCCGCCACGGCGCGGATGGTTGAATTCATCGCCGCGCGCTGGGGCGTTTCCCCGGAAAACGCTTACCTCCTGTGCAGCGTTACCATGTCGTTGCGCATGAGCCAGGTGGTCAATCGTCCGCTCACGACCGTGACCGCCGCGCTGCCAAAAAGCATCCTGCCAATCTTGCAACTATGAACGACACTGAAAAAGCTGGAAAGTCCGCGTTAGGATGGGTGGCCGTTGTGTTGATGGGGATCGGCGTTTTCCCCTGTGGTGTCAGGGCGGAGGAGCCGATTGCCGTTACCACCCCACCGCCCGCGCGCCAGGTGGAAGTGCGTTTCCTGAATCTCGCGCCGAGCATCTACACGCACCGCTACGATTCCTTGCGGGCGGGCCTGGGCATCGCCCTGGAGTTGCGCTCGCTGGCCGAAGCGCGGGGCTTGCCAATCAAGATCACCTTCCGCGACGCCACCGCCACGCTCGACCGGCCCGAGGCCGCGAAGGCATTGTTGCACGGCGCGGACGTGCTGGTGTTGGGCGGTTCAACCTGGGCGCAAGGTTCGAGCCGGTTCGAGCGCCAATTCTTCGAAGAGACGGGATCGGAATCGCTCTGGGGTGTGCAGGCCACGGCCTACACGACGGCGGGCGGAAGCCACACCGGCGGGGAGATGGTGGTCGCCGACACGTTGCGCTCGCTGATGGGCATGGGCGCGTCCGTTTTTACCCTGGGGCAAAAGTACATGGTCTTCACGACGGACGAGCGCATCAACGCCCCCGCGCCGGGTCAGTTCATGTTGATCGACGTGTGGTTCATGGAGCAGTTCGCCAAGGCGATCGCCGTGGAGGCCGTGGCGAAATCGGATCCCGTCGCGGCGGAAAAGCTCGCGGCGCGGCTGGAACTTACCCACACGTACTACAAAGATTTTCCGCGCGACGAGACCGCGTTGCGAGCGCGCTTGGGCGGCGTGCTCGATCTACTAAACTCCGCGGCTAAACCCGCATTCAGACGCGTACCAGAAAATCGGCGAACGCTTGGGCCTGCCGGAGGGAGAGTTCCACCTCAACGCAGAAGGTAAGTAGAGGAATAATAGCTGTCGGTCATTCAAACATTAGTCATTCGTCATTGCGAAGCACCCGCTCTGAGCGGCTCGCCGGGCAGAACGGAAACATGCGCGGACACCACCTTCCAGCCTCCCTCCGCAAAGCGCCGCCACATCTGGCTTTGCCGTCCGTGGCGCGTGATCCCGTCAACGACGCGCACGAATTCCAGCGTCACCGCGCCCGTGTCGTTTCCGAAGGTGACCACCCGCAGGTTGCGAACGTCCCGCGCCAGGTTCACCGCCGGACGCGCCCGGCGGAACGCGCGGATTTCGTCGCCGCCGTGGAGGTTTTCCGTCGCGCCAAAACGCACCACCTGGGGCGCGTCCCAGAACAACGCGTCGAGCGTGGGCACGTCGTTATCCACGAGGGCTTTTTCATAGCGCAGGGCGCACGTGGTTAACTCCGCCAGGGTTTGCGGATCGTTGATCATCTCAGTGTTCATAAAAGGGCGGGCGGCGCGGCGGCGAGTCCGGCGGCTTCCAACGCGGCCGCCACCCGGAGCGCCGCATCCTCACGAAACGGCGCGGCGATGATCTGGACTCCCACGGGCAACCCTTCGCCGGCCACGCCCGAGGGCCATACCGGCGCGCACACCACGGGCAGTCCGATGAAAGAAATCGGCTGGGTGAAAAGTCCCAGGTTGGCGCGCACCGGCACGTCGCGACCGTCGATCCGCGCGACGCTCTGACCCAAAAATGTTGCCTGGCAGGGAGTGGCCGGGGCAAGCAGCACGTCGATGCCTTCGCCAGCTCCGGCGGTGCCGGCGAACACCTCGCGCGTCCGCTCGCGAAACCAGGCCCGGAAACGTTGCGCCCGCAGGTACCACGCTGCGGGGAGAAGCGCGCCGACGAGCAACCGGTCGCGCGTCGCGGGATCGTACTCGCCCGCCCGGGTTCGCAAATCCGGCAGATGAAGCTGCCCACCCTCGGCTGCTGTGATCAGGTAGGCGGCGGCGCGCGCCAGGTCGGGGCGCGGGAGACTCGCGCGCCGCGTTACACCCAGCACCCGGGCGGCGGCTTCCACGGCGGCCAGCGTGACAGGCTCGGCACCGGTCGCGAAGTAGCCGTCGAGCACGGCGACACGCAGCCCGGTCGCGCCCAGCCCGATCAAGGGCAACACCGGCGCGCGGGGAAGCCGCGAGCAGACGGGATCCGCCGGGTCGGGACCTTGCAACAGATCAAAGATCAAAGCGAGATCGCGCACCGACCGCGTGAAGGGACCGATGTGGTCCAGGTTGTTGACGAAAGGGAACGCACCCGCGCGCGAGAGTCGCCCGTACGTGGGTTTGAAGCCGAAGACGCCGCACAATGCCGCCGGAACACGGATGGAGCCGTTGGTGTCCGAGCCCAGCGTGAAAGGTAGAAGTCCCGCCGCGACCGCCGCCGCGCTCCCGCCCGAGGAGCCGCCCGCGATCCGGCCGGGGTCGCGCGGGTTGCGCGTGGACCCATCGTGCGCGTTTTCGGTGACGAAGCCGTATGCGAATTCGTCCATGTTCAACGCTCCGCAGAGTGCCGCGCCGGCGCGGTCCAGGGCGGCGACGGCGGTGGCATCGCGGGCGGCGGGTGGCGCGGAACGTCGAATCTTCGAGCCGGCCACCGTGCTCAGACCGGCGATATCGAAAAGGTTTTTCACGCCGAAGGGCACGCCCGCCAGCGGACTCGCTTGGTGACCGCTGGCAACTTGTTCGTCGGCGCGCGAGGCCGCCCCCAAAGCGCGCTCCACTGTGACCGCCGTGAAGCAGTTCAACCCGGGGTCGTGTTGAGCGATGGCGGCCAGCGTGCCTTCGACCACCTCGCGCGCGCCGCACCGGTGTTCCCGGATGGCGGCCGCGAGGCCGGTCGCGTCAAACCGCGCGAGTTCGGACCCCGTCATGGCTCGAACACCGGGGCGGGTTCCTCCGCCTCGGAAAGGGGGAATTCCATGAGCGGACCGGCGATGGCCTGAAGTTGCGCGAGGTTGGCGGCGACGCCAGGACGATGTTCCTCCGCCAGCGGCAGATTCAGCAACTCCGCCGCGAAATCGACGTAAGCAAGACCGGCGGGGTCGTCGTTGTTAATCATGGAAGAGAAAAGGGGACGACTTACTCGCCGTCGAGCGCGATGGCGGATTCGTGCCAGTGGCGCAGGAACAGCCACTCGAAGAAAACGACGGTGAAAAAGAAGGTGAAGCCCAAGGCCGACGATGCCAGCACGAGCGCGAAAAGAAAATCGATTTGCGTCTGGTTGTTCGCGTAAATGATGGAATAACCCAGCCCACCCTCGCCGACGCGGTTGGAGCTTGCGAAGAGTTCGCCGGTAATGGCGCCGATGACCGAGATCCCGCTCGAAATACGGACGCCGGTGAAAAGGTTGGGCAGGGCGTGGGGTAGTTGCAGACGCCAGAGCACCTGGGGCGCGGAGGCGTTATGCATTGCAAAAAGCTGCCGGAGGTTTCGATCCACGCTGATCAAACCCTGCGTCGTGTTCGCAATAATCGGGAATAGGCAGATGATGAACGCGATCAGCATGACCTGCCACAAACCCGTGCCGAACCAGTTGAGGATCAACGGCGCCACGGCGACGATGGGAACGGTCTGCAACAGGATTGTATAAGGATAAAGCACGCCCCGCGCGCGCCGCGATTGGGAGAGGATGATCGCGATGACCACCCCCGCCGCAATGCTGGCGAGCAGACCTCCCGTGGCTTCCAGGGTGGTGATCCAAAGCGCGCTGAAAAGCCGGCCCGGGTTCACGCGGATGGCGTCCACGACTTCGAGCGGTTTCGGCAGCAGGAAGTTGGGAATTGAGAACACCACCGTGGCGAGATGCCAGAGGCCGACGAAGACGAGGAAAATGGCGACGCCGGCCAGTGGTGTCGCGAGGCGCGCGGAAGTGGGGATAGACATGGGAAACGAAGAATCCAGAGGTACACCACAGAGGCACAGAGAACACAGAGGAAGAGAAGGAAAGGCAGGGAGGGTTCGGAAGGAGGAAGTCCATGCCTTTGCAGTTCTGGAACCCCTTTGCCGCCTTTTCTTTTCTTCCTCTGTGTTCTCTGTGGTGAAACCTCCGTGTTTGTTAGGTAGTTGGTAGATTTCGCAACGCGCGCGACACGTCCAGGACCGTGCGCTGGTAGCTTTCGGAGGCGCGCAGATTATCGTCCCTGGGGTAGGGGAAGGGCACGGTGATGTCATGGGCCACGCGACCGGGGTTGGCGCTCAGGACCAGGATGCGCGTCGAAAGAAAAACCGCCTCCGCCACGGAGTGCGTCACGAACAACGCCGTCCAGCCGTCGCGCTCGCGCAGGCGCAGGAGTTCCTCGTTCAACCGGTCGCGCGTGATCTCGTCCAGCGCGCCGAAAGGTTCGTCCATTAGAAGAAGGCGGGGTGTCGTCGCCAGCGCGCGGGCGATGGAGACCCGCATCTTCATCCCGCCCGAAAGTTGGCGTGGATAGTGCCCGGCCACCGCCTCCAACCCCACCACTGCCAGCAGGTCGCGCACCTTGGCGGCGCGGCGGTCAGCCGCCATGCCCTCCAGTTCAAGGCCGAGGCTGATGTTGCGCGTCACCGTGCGCCACGGCAGCAGGGTCGCGTCCTGAAAGATGAACGACATCGTTTCGCGGGCGTTGGCGGGTGTCATGCCCTCGATCACGATCTTCCCCGACGAGACCGCGTTCAACCCGCTAACGAGCTTGAGCAGCGTCGATTTCCCACAACCCGACGGACCGATGATCGAAACAAAGCTGCCCGCATCCACCCCGATGCTGATGTCGTCCAACACGCGCGCGCCGTTCTTGTACGTCTTGCAAACCCGTTCGAGGGTAAAATGTTCGCGCGGGGACGATTCGACGCGCGGCCCCTCGGGGTTGTCAATCAGGGTGGCGATCATGGGGCGGAGGTTTTCAGCAAGGGCAGCGTGAGCGAGGACACCCGGGCGGCATCATGAAAAATCGTCTGCGTCGAGCGCCGCCAGTCGAACGCCGTCGCGAGGGCCGACGGCACGGCGGCGTTGTTCGGATTTCGATCGAAGAGCGGGAACGCGCTGCTGGCGATCTCCAGGCGCACGCGGTCGCCCGCGGCGAACTCGCAGGCCGTGGCGTCCAGCGTGAACTCCCACGTTAGCACCACGTCGGGCCGATGTTCCCCCGCCGCGAAAAGCGCGGTCGAGCGCGCGTAACCCAGGCAGACGAACCTCGCCCGGCCACCGGGTTCCACCTTCACGAGCTTGCCGCAGAAATCCGTGGGCGCGCAACTCGTGGCGGCGCTCAATCGCAGGCGCGGCTCACCGCATACGCACAGGTTCTCCATCAGCGGCGCGGACGTGTAAACGAGGACGTTGTTGCCTTGCTCCAACCGGCTCTGGTCGTACGGACCGGCCGGCGCGTCGGGTCCGCCGGGAGCGAGCACGGGCACTTCGGGATCGTAGATGAACAAGTCGGGCGGCTCGTCCGGGTCGGCGGACGGCTCCGGGTCCAGCGCGCCGTCGCCCCGGCGCGAGTTCGCCGCGCCGCCGCTCCGCAGATGATAGGTAATCTCCGGCGCGCCCGGCGCGGGCGGGAACTCCGTTGCGTCCGCCCAGCGGTTCGACCCGAGAACGAACACGCGCGCGCGGGGTTCGCGGTCCCACTCCTGGCTGTCGAGCAGCCAGTGGTTAAGCCAGCGCAGCAACAGGGCGTCGGTGTCCAGGTTGGCGGCGGGGCCAAAATTATCGTCCCCGGCCTGGTCGCCCCACGGGATGTGAACCCACGGTCCGGCGACGAGATACTGCCCGTTGCGGGCGGACTCCGTCCCCGCCCGTTCGCGAAGCGCCCGGTAGCCGTCGATGGCACCTTGCCCATAAGTGTCGTACCACCCGGCGAGATGCAGCGCGGGCACGCGCACCCGGTCGTAACGCGTGGAAATATCGAGCGCCTCCCAGTATTCGCCGGCCTCGGCGTGGCCAATCCAATCGGCCAGGTACGCGGGCAACCCGGGATCGCGCGCGGCGGCGGGATCACCGGGCGGAAGCTGCCACGGCAGGGCGCGCAGATTAGCCCAAGCCGCCTCCAAGGCGTCACTCGTGGCGCGCAGGTTTAGTCGGCGGGCGTCGGCCTTGAGCATCTGGATACCCCACCCCAGGGTTGACGCCAGCCGCAGCGCGCCCCGTTGGTAGAACCAGCCGTGAAAGAGGTCCGCCGCCGTCATGCCCGGCGCGATGCAGACCAGGGCCGGCGGCTGCTCGACCGCCGCGAGGAGTTGCGTCGATCCCTGGTAGGAAAACCCGTACATCCCCACGCGCCCGTTTCCTCCCGGCAGCGCGGCGGCCCATTGGATGGTGTCGTACCCGTCTTCACCCTCGGCGCGAAACGGGTAGAAATCGCCCTCCGAATCACCCCGTCCGCGCACGTCCTGGATGATGACGTGATACCCGTGCCGCGCGAACCACGCGGGGTGCCGGTAAACCACGGTCGAAGCGATGTCCCGTCCGTAAGGCTGCCGCATCAACAGAACGGGCCACGGCCCGTTAGCCGGCGGAAGGTAGTGATCGGAACGCAGGGTCGCGCCGTCGCGCATCCGGCAGGCGATCCCGCGCGCGAGCCGCACGCCGCCGCCGCAATCGACGAGGGCCGTATCTGGAAAAGGGTTCTGGTTGATGGTGAACGAGGCTTTACAACGTAAACGCGCGCATCTTCCCCGGGTTCAACAAACCCAGCGGATCATAACGATGCTTGGCACCGGTCTGGATCATGTCGGGCTCGCAACGGCCGCCGTCCTCGATGGTGTACACGTGCGGGTTCGAGATGCTCACGCCGATCGCCCGGCAGGTGTCGATGATCTCCTGCAAGCGTTCCGCCGTCGTGAACCGCACCACCGGGATCGCGCCGGGAACCACGTCGCCGCCGCCCCATTTGGCGAATTCGATGTGGAAAAGGATCTCGTCCCCGAACCGCTCCTTCAACCGCCGGAACTGGTCGCGCGCGTTGTGCCGTCCGAACGCGCATTGCAGGTAGGTCATCGCCGGATCGGCCTTGATGGCCCAGAGCGTCGTGTGGTTCCAGGTGTAGTCGGAAAGCTGCGGCCCCTTGCGCGGCTCGGCGTACGGTTGGGCGAAAGTCACCTCGCCCCCGGCCGCTTCGGCGGCGGTCTTCAGACGTTCAAGCTGACCATCCTCAATCTCGAAAAAAACGAGGGCCTGGCCGTCGCGCGCGAGGCGTTTGACGGGAGTAAAATAGGACGGTATCGGCCACTCGAACGGGGTGGCGAGCCGCTTGTCGTACGTGTCGTCGTAGGCCACGGCCTCGCTGAAATCGTAGCACGCCTCCCACGTCGGGAACGCGGCCGCCAGTTGCGCCCAGGCGGTTTTTGGCGCGAGCGCGAGACGGGTCTCGACAATGATGCCGTTCGTGCCGTAAGCGTGCAGCACCTGGAGGACATCGGGACCTGTGAGTGTGACCCGGCGGGGCTCGGCTT
This sequence comes from uncultured bacterium, assembly GCA_963795895.1. Classification (GTDB taxonomy): domain Bacteria; phylum Verrucomicrobiota; class Verrucomicrobiia; order Chthoniobacterales; family SZAS-18; genus CAWCJJ01. The sequence goes on along the minus strand of CAWCJJ010000012.1, from coordinate 20,094 downwards.
CCACCGTGATGATGTCGATGCCGGGGACGGTGCCCGCGTCGCGCAAACCGCCGTGTTTCACGGAGCCGATTCCGCCCGACCCGCCCGCGAGGAAACCGCCGACGGAAGCTTTCACGTAGGTGCTGGGATAACAGCGCAGTTCCCAACCTACCAAGCGCGCGGCTACTTCGATCGCGCCGAGCCGCGCGCCGGGTTCGCAACGAGCCACGCCGCCGGGTTCGATCTCCAGGATTCGGTCCATCCGCGCGAGGTCCAGCAGGATGCCGCCGCGCAACGGGATCGCCTGGCCATAGTTGCCCGTGCCCGCGCCGCGCGCCGTCACGGGCAGATGGTTTGCGAAGGCAAAACGCAACGTTGCCTCGACGTCCGCCGCGCTGCCGGGCTGAACGACCACCTCCGCGTGAAGGTCCTTGAGCTGCTCGACCAAGATGGGCGAGTACCAGTAGAAATCCTTCGAGAGCTTCTCAATGGAGGCGGGGTCCGTGAGGATGACCGCGCCCGGCACCGCCGCGCGCAAGGCTTCCAGCAGGTCGGCGGTCAGCGGCTGAAAAGTATCAAACCCCGCCGCAGAGGCGGCTACGGCATCGACGGGAGACTGTGAAATAGTGGTGCCGGTGACCATGGGTGGGAAATGACGAATGACGAATGAGTGTGTGTTTGGCTTATAGTGCCTATGTCTTAATCCATCTTAATCCCTCTCAATCCGCTGACTTCTTATGTCGCCAAAGCTGCATCGCCTTCTCCATGACGGGATGGGTGAACAGCGCGTAACACTCCTTGCGGGCCACCGGACCGAGGACCTCGCAGGGCATGTCGCTTTTGATGGAAAGGGTCTTCGCGGGCACGTAGATTTGCGAACAATGCTTGGCGGCGTCGGCGATGGTTGCACCGTACACGACGCGGTCCACGTTGGCCCAGAGAATGGAACCCATGCACATCGGGCAAGGTTCGCAGGTCGTGTAAAGCGTGTAGCCGGCTAGACTTGTGCCGCGCAGTTTCTTACAGGCGCGGCGCACCGCCCGCAACTCGGCGTGCGCGCTGGGATCGAACTCCGGCCGTACGTTGTTAACCCCGCGAAAGAGCCGCTCGCCCGTCGCGCTCGAAACGATGTCGCAGCCAAACGGGCTCGGGTTGGGACCATCGAAGGTCTTCGCCGTAAACCGCGCCAGATCGCGCAAACGTTCCGCGTCGATTTCGGTGGCTACGGGAGTCGGTTTGGCCATGGGCAGGATCCGTGGAATTAGCAGCCGTCGTGCCCCCGCTATTTGCGTGTGCGGAATAGGCTGTCCCCGCAGGTGTTCGCGGGCAATCACGACGAACCTTTGTCGCAGCGTTCCGCCGCGACGTGGCGCAAACTATCCACCGTGTGCAAATGTCTCCGGGGGTGCCTGCATAACAACGCGCATTCCTGACGCGGCAGTTTGCGAGCGGAAGCTAAAATACGTTAGTCCACTTGGATTTACCCCATGAATTCTAAGTGTGCGCTGCCTCCGTGTGGTGCTGGCACATGCCCTGCTAAACTCCGCCGCGTCGGGTATGGGTTTAACATTGGGTTTTGGGTATCAGCGCATGGCTGCGGCCTTGGTCCGTCGCGGCCATGCGCGTCCCCCGCCCGCGTGCCCATTCGTTTCGCGCCGCGCGCGGCTCTCCCCCATGAAACCGGACCGGTTATCTTTGCCCCGTCGAACCACCTGGGTTTCGCTAATCCTCGTTAGCGTCTGCCTCGCGGGCTGCGGGAGGAAACCCGCCGAGCCCATGGCCGGAGGCAATGGCGCCCCGGTGAAAATCCGGTTTTTGACCGACTGGTATCCGCAGGCCGAGCACGGCGGCTTCTACCAGGCGCTGATCAAGGGTTACTTCACCCAGGCGGGACTCGACGTGGACATCCTGCCCGGCGGCAGCAACGACACCGCCACGCGTCGCGTCGCCCAGGGGGATGTGCAATTTGGTATGGCCTCGGCGGACGAATTGCTCGTCTCGGGGGAGCGCGGCCTGCCGCTGCTCGCCGTCGGCGCGACGATGCAGCACGATCCGCAGGCTGTCATGGTGCGGGCGGAGTCGCCCGTGAAAACTTTTGCGGACTTGGAGGGGAAAACCGTCGCCGTAAAGCCGGCGACGAACTGGTTCCTCTACGTCGTGAAGAAATTTGGCCTGCGCAACGTCGGGGAAATGCCGCTGACTTACAACGTTTCCAACTTCCTGCGCGATCCGAATTACATCCAGCAGGTGTTCGTGACGTCAGAGCCGTACTTCGCGCGCAAACAAGGGGTCGAACCACGCCTGATGCTGGTGCGCGACACGGGCTTCGATTGTTACCGGGTCTTTTTTGGCAACCGCGATTTTGTGGCGAAGAACCCGGACGTGACGCGGCGTTTTGTGGCGGCGTGCGTTCGCGGATGGTCGGAGTATTTGCAAGACCCGGCGGCAGCGAACGCGGAGATCCTCAAGCGCAATCCCGCGATGACGCCCGACCTCGCGGCGTATAGCTGGCAGGCAATGCGCGACGGTCATTACATCGAGGGTTTCGCGGATCGCGGCGAGGCCGTGGGCCGGTTCCAAGTCGAGCGCTGGCGCGAACTGGACCGAATTTTGCGGGAGGTCGGCGTGTTAACGAAGCACAACGATCCGCAGGCGGTTTTCACAACGGAGTATTTGCCGCCGGAAGCAAGATAACTCGGAAGGCGGAACGCGGAACCAGAGGAGAAACGCGGAACGAGCCATCGCAAAACCGGCTTCTTCCCAGCCACGGAGTGGCGTCACTTGAATAGCCAAAAACGCGACGGGCGCGTGCCAGTGGGAAGTAACTTGCCGGGCATGTTACTCAGGAGCCGTGGTCGAGTCCGCGAGGCCACGGAATAGGAAGGGGAAAGGATCCAGCCACGTAGTGGCGTAACCTCTGAAAGCCGTTCCTATTAAAGGCGGCGTTCCTCACGATGGACGTACCGCCATAAGTCCATAAATTGAATCCACCGCGTATGGCACGGTTGGTGACGCCACTACGTGGCTTTAAACCTTCTGGTGGTGGCTTCCCGTGGCCTCGGCCACGGCTTACTCAAATGACGCCACTCCGTGGCTGGGAGGCACCAGGTACCATCTCCTCCCGCGCTTCCGGCAGCTGGTTCCGCGTTCCGCCTTCCGCGTTCCGAGTTTCCCACCGGAGGCACCAAGCGGTGAGGCCGCTCCCCGCCGCGAGCATCCCCAAAAAGATGTACGGCAGGTAACGCCAAGGCGCCTCCGGCACCGGAATCACGCTCATGAACAACACCGTGCCGATCGCCGACAGCGTCACCAGTGCCGCCACGATCCGGCCAAGCCCCAACGCCCGCTGCCTCGCCAGAAAGTACGGCGCGGCGGCGCACACCGCGAAATACCCGCCGATGAATCCGAACGACGCCAGTTGCATCAGGTAATCCATCGCGCCGGGCATCGTGACCCCGGCGGCGAGCAGCGCCGCCGGCACCGCCAACGCGAGTCCGCCGAAGATCGCCAGCGCGCGGTACGGCGTCCCGTTCACCGGATGGACCGCTCCTAACATCGCCGGGCAATGGCGTTCGCGCGCCATGGAAAACACCACCCGCGAGCCGGCGTTGAACCCGCCCAGCGCACAACCAAAACAACTTACCGCCACCCCCAGCGAACTCAACCAGCCCAACACGGGCAAGCCAATGGATTCCGCCACCAGATTCAACGGCGCGTCCGTCTGGTCGAGAGCCAGCGCGCGCGAGTGGGAAAGGGCCGTCAGACAGTAAATGCTCGCCACGAAAAGCAGTCCGGTGGGCAGCAGGCAAACGAGCATTGCGCGCGGGACGGCGCGGGTGGCGCCCCGGGATTCCTCGCCCAGCGTCGTCGCGCTCTCGAACCCGGCGAGCATCATGAACGCCAGCACGAAGCCGAGTTGCATCTTCGGAAAAGTCGCGCCTTCCAAACGAAGCTGCGCGTGATCCACCCATTGATGGGTCTTGAACATGGCCGTCGCGAGGATGGCCACGATCAACGTCACGGAAACGGCTTCCAGCGCCAGCATGAGCTTGGTGGAAAGCTTGACGTCGCGGTACGCCGGCCACCACGCAAGACAGATCACCAGCGCGATGAGTACCATCGAGACCGGGCCGCCGGTCGGCGTGTGGGTGAAATGGGTCAGCACGATGCCGAGGTAGTACGCGCTGGACACGCCCGAACTCACCACCACGAACGCCATCGCCACCACGTAGGACCAGCCCGCCAAGATGCCCGGCCAGGGTCCCAGCCCCATCCGGGTGTAAGCCGCCAGCGAACCGGCGGAAGCGTGGCGCGAGGCGAACACGTTGACGCTCCACGAAATCAGCACAAAGATGGCGAGGATACCGAGGAAGAGCAAGCTGGTGCCGTTGCCGGATTTGCTGATCAGGAGCGGCATCACGGTCCCCAGGGTGGCGGCGGGTCCCATCGTGCCGATAGCCTGCGCGACGTTCTCGATGGGCGAAAGGTAGTTGCGGCGAAGAGTGGGGAACATGGGGTGGGAATGACGAATGTGTGAATGTGCGAATGACGAATGACCAAGGCGGAAGTTAAGTTGGGAGGAAGCCGGGGGATCGGTAGATGGGGTGGCCTTGGCGGTAGGTGGCCAGGATGTCCTCGGGGGTGACGCGGGTTACGATGGAAGCGGGGAGGTGGCGGGTGGCGCGGAGGTGCGGCTGGTGGAAATCCAGCACCGCGAACGTCGCGGGCAAGCCGACCGCCAGGTGCCCGTGGTGTTCTCCTCCTAACGCCACGTGGATGTTCGTGGTGGCCATCCCCAGGATGGCGAGCGGGTCGGGGCGGAGACCGTCGCCGTACTGGCTCTTCGCGAGCTTGTAGGTGAAATCCAGTTCCGCGAAAAGGTTGGGACTGTTCAACATGCCGTTGTCCGTGCCGAGCAGCAGGTTCACCCCGGCTTCCAGGAGGTCGCGGATCGGCGGGGGGTTTAACCCGAGATTCAGATTGGCGCGCGGGTTGAGCACCGCCGTTTTACCCGAACTAGCCAAGAGGGCGATTTCCCCTGCGTTGGCGGAGGTCAGATGCACCACAATGTGCGGATCGTACAGACCCAGGGCTTGCGCCAGGTCGCCCCGGCCCGTGCGCAACAGGCTCGTTTCGCGGTAGCCGGGGTTTTCCAGACAGTGGATCGCGCGCAGTTTCCCACGGGTGGCGGTTGCGTCGCGGACCTCGCGCCAGGCGGCGTCGGTGAGGTCGTTCATCGTGCTCTCGCTGAAGCCGTCCGCGACGGCGAGGATGGCGTGGAGTTCCGCGCGGGCGGTCTCGGAAAGAGGGTCGCGGTTGTCCGCCAGCGCGGCCGGAGTGAACGGGGTTTCGGCGAACTGACCGAGGATGATCGACTCCACGCCGGTTTCCCGCGAGGCGGCGCGCAGGAGTTCGGTCCCGGCGACGCCCTGTTCGCGGAAGTCGAGGTGGCAGACGGTTCCCGTCCGGGCCATGTAGCGCAAATGGGCGGCGAGGTGGGGGAGGTGATCCGCGCGGGAAAGTTTGGCGAGTTCGCGGTACTTAAACCCGTTAGGCCGGAAAAATCCTTGTTCCAGGGTGAGACCCGTGGCGCCGTCCGGCAGGGCGGAGTCGCCCATGTGGGTGTGCGAATTGTACAAGCCGGGGATGACGACCAAGGCCCCTCCCAATCCGGCTAGGGACAAGACTGGCTCGATGCGCTCAATGGCGGTGATACCCTCCGCCTCCCAGGCGAACCGCCGGCAACGCCACGGCTCCAACTCCGGCCCAATCAGCACAATGCAATTCTCAATTTCCATACGGATCAATCACGTCAAACCGGAGGGATTCACCACAGGGGACACAGAGAGCACAGAGAAAAAGCATTGGGGTTCTGAAACCATTTGGCGGCGCCTCCTTCATTCTGAAACAATGTTTTTCTTCCTCTGTGCTCTCTGTGTCCTCTGTGGTTACCCCTCTTCATGCCAGCGCGACGCGGAAACCGATCTCGTCCGTGCGGGCGTCGGGGAATTTCACGAGGCGGTTGGCGGATTGCAGGTACGCCGGGCGGTCGCTGCCCCACGATCCGCCCCGGACCACGCCCGAGCGTCCACCGGGCACATAGGAGTTGGCGCACCATTCCCAGACGTTGCCGGACAGGTCGTAAATCCCCAGCGCGTTCGCGGCGAAGCTGCCGACCGGCGAGGTGCGCGGGAACGGGTCCGCGTAACCACCGGGCACGACGCCCCACCACGCCGGCATCCCCTCGGCGGACTCGGCGCCCGCGTAATTGCCGAAGTTCGCGGGCGGTGGCCAGTCTTTGCCCCAGGGATACACTCCGGGGTTATGGTAGTGCCGCGCCTCGGGCGTCAATTCCGTGTCCTCAGCCAGTCCGACAGCCACGCTCCATTCGTAGTCGGAGGGCAGCCGGTAGGTTTGCGTGTCGCCGAGCAACCCCAGCGACCATTCGCGTAACGTCAGCCAGGCGCAGAAGGCGCGGGCGTCGGCGCGGTTGACCCCCACCACGGGATGATCCTCCCCTTGCGCGAACCCCGGGTCGCGCCAGGTGTGGCCGTGCGGCATCCAGTCGTAATCGTCGTGCCCGATGGTCAGCATTCCGCCCGTGGCGTCATGCCCGGAGTCTTCGACGAACGCCGCGAAGTCCCGTCGGCGCACCTGCCAGACCGCGAGGCGGACGTCCAATCCCGGCAGGGTGACCAGCGGGATGCCCAGGGAGTTCACCAGCGGGGAACGCTTTTCAGGGTGGTCCATAGAGGGCGGTTAGGATGGAGTAGTCCGCCAGTTGCCCCGCGAGAGCCGCGTCAAGGTGGAACAAGGCGCAACTCGCCTCCCAAGTGGCGGCGCGCATTTGGCCGAGTTCCGGCGACTCCCGCGTGGCGAAGCGTTGCAATTCCTGGATCGTGCGTTTCTGGTACTCGGGATCGGTCCCGGGCACGTACTTCGCCACCAGCATCCCCGCCGTCGCCTCCGGTTCCCCTAACGCCTCCTGCCAGCCGCGGTTGGAAGCCGCGAGAAAGCTTCGCAATACCTCCGGTTGGTCCTTCAGGAAATCCTCGCGCGCAAAATAAACCTGCGAGTACGTGAGGTAGCCGTGCTCGTAACCCGGGAAGACGTTGAGCGAAATCCCGCGCGTTTCCAGGGCCACTTTCTCGTCGATCAGATAGACCACCTGCGCGTCGATGACCCCCGCCGGGAGCGACGCGGTGTCGTCGCCGATCTCCTTCACCTTCACATCCTCCAACTTCAAACCGGCGCCCGCGAGCATGATCGCGAGTTGCGGACGGTCGTAGGCGTGGAGGCCGATGGTCTTGCCCGCCAGATCCGCGAGCTTTTCGACGCCGCGCCCCCGGAGCGCGATGATGCCGAGCGGCGACGCCTGGAGCATCGTCGCGAACGCCTTGATCGGCTTGCCCTCCGCCCGCGCCCGCAGGAGCGCGAGTCCGTCGGCGCAACCGACCACGTTGTTCGCGGCGGTCACCGGTGTGACGGGGTCGAGCGTCTTCTGGTCAACGGGGACGATCTCCACGTCGAGTCCGGCGTCGGCGTACCAGCCGCGTTCCTTCGCGACGAGCAGGCCGGCGAACTGGGCGTTCGGAATCCAGTCGAGTTGCACGACCACCTTGGTGCCCGCCGTCAGTGTGACGGGACTAGCCCAAAACAGGGCAACCAACGCGGCCACTATCAGTTTCAGCATCGCTTTCATCATGGATAGATTTCCCGCAGCAAACCGAGGTCCACCAGGTCGGCGGCTTCGGCGGGCGACTCGACGAAATGAAAACGGCGGAACATCGCCGCGCTCGCCTCCCAGGTCGCCATGCTCATGCGTCCGATGTCGGGGGACTCCAGCGTCATGAGTTGGCCGATGGCTTGCAGCGAGGCTGTCTGGTACTTCAGGTCCGTTCCGGGCTGGTACTTTTCGATCACCATCCGGGCCGTGCCCTCGGGGTCCGCCAGCGCGGCGCGCCAGCCGCGAAACGAGACCTCCAGGAATTTGCGGATGCTCGCGGGGTCCCGGCCCAGGAACTCTTCCGACACAAAGAACACCTGCGAATAGGCGTGGTAGCCGTGGTCCGCCATGCGTAACGCGCGGGCCGGGACACCCGCCACTTGCAGGCTGACAAACTCGTCGATCATGTAACCCTGCGCCGCGTCCACCGCGCCGCTTTTCAGTTCCTCCAGCTCGTAGCCGATGGTCTTCAACTCGTAAGCCGGGTTCGCGATGCCGGCGTCGGCGAACGCCACGTCCAACACCCGGCGTCCGTCGGTGTGCATCCCGATGCGCTTGCCGACGAGGTCGCGCATCCCGGTCACGCCCGATTTCTCCAGCGTTAGGAGCGCCATGGGCGACCCCTGGAACATGGTGGCCACCGCCTTGATCTTCGCCCCGCGCCCCCGGGCTTCCAGCAGAACGCTGCTTTCGGCGCTGCCGATGGTGTTGGGTCCGTCGAGCACCCCCTGCACGACCACCACATCGGCGGAATCCGACGGCACGATCCGCACGTCGAGTCCGGCTTCGGCGTACCAGCCGCGCTCCTGGGCGAGGAGCAGGCCCGCGAACTGCACGTTGGCCTTCCAATCCAGCCGCATGATGATCGGCACCGACGCGGGGGCGGCGGCGCGCGAGGGGACCACGCCCGGGACTAGCGCGAAGGCGGCGACTACCAGGCACGCGGGGAATCTTCGGATTGGCATAACGATTTCAAGACAGCACCCGGATCGGCAATTCGCGCACCGGCGCGGCGTGGAAGAGTTCCCCCAGCTCGGCGTCGCTCGCGAACCGTTCGCCGGGCACGAAACGCGCCGGCACGCCGAACTCCGTCTCGCCCGCCGGGAAAGGCGAGGGCGACAACCGGAAGCTCCGTTCCCCCACGCGCTCGACGCCAATCGTCCGGTAAACCCCGGAGCGGGTTGGCAGCGGATGCAGCAGCGTGGCGGCGCCGGGGTAATCCGTGCAGGCGAGCAGACTCAGGTTGTCGCACGCTTGCAGCAGCCGGAAATGGTCGAGGAACGCCGCGTCATCGCGTTGTTCCGCCGGCAGGGTGGCCTCGGCGTCGATCCGCGCGCGCAGTTCGGTCTGCAACGCGCGCTGCTCCTCCAGAAACGCGTCGAGCTTCGGCAGGTCCGCCGGCGCGATGGTGGCGCGGTCCGCCCGGGTGCTCAAAAGATCATGCGTGTGCAGGGAAACCAGGACGCCGGCGTACGGGTTCACCTGCGCGATCTCCGCGACGGCCCGCCGCCGCACGGTCAAATACGCGTCGAGGTCAATCTCCTCGAAAGCGGAGTATTTCCCGACGAGTTCGCGGGAAAAGGCCGCGGGCAACCCGGCGCGGGAAATCAGCGGGGCGTTGTCGCGCGCCTTCCAACCATCGTCGTGCCGGAAAATGCCCGCGAGCACTTCCGCGCGGGGCTCGGGCGGGGTGAACTCCGCGTTCCCCCATTGTTCGGCGAACCGCCCCGCCAATTCCGCGTGATCGGGATGCGTCACCAGCCACCAGCCGCCGTTTTCATAAAGTCGAAGCATGGGAGGGCAGGGGAAAAGGAAGGGCAGGGAGATAGAAGATAGAAGATGGGGCGGAGGAGAAAAGAAGAGGCAAACGAAAGTCAGGGCAAAACTGCTGTTGGGTAATTTGAGCACCGCGTTGATCGAAACTTCAGGGTTGGCATCCCAGTGCCTTTTCAACTCCGCCCTATCTTCTATCTCCTATCTCCTTGCCCTTTGTAATCTGCCATTTCCCCCAGGACCGACGCGATCCGCCCGGCCATTTCGGCGATCCAACGCTCGCCGTTTTCGGCGGTGGCGGGGTTCGGGTCGCCCATGACGCCGCTCGGGGCGATGTCGCGCGTGAGCCAGGCGAAGGTCGCGTAACCACCCTCCGGCACCAGCGCGCCGGGCGCGTCCACGTGCGCGATGTAGTTGACCGTGTAGTGGTCGGGATGGACCAGTTCCGGCGTCGCGGCGAGCAGCAGGGCCGTCTCGACTTCGCCGGCGTGAAAACCGTACTTGGCTTCCTGTCGCGAGAGACCCCCGGCGGGGCCGCCGCCGTACAGGCAAAAAACGCGCAGGCCGAATTCCGCCCGTAGATCGCGGGCCATCAGGTCCACGACGGAATGGTTGCCACCGTGCGTGTTGAAGAGGACCACCTTCTGAAAACCCGCCGCGTGGATGCTCGCCCCCAGGTCGCGCAACACCGCCATGAGCGTGCTCGCCGACACGGACAGCGTGCCGGGATACCCGATGTGCTCGTTGCTCTTCCCGTAGCAGACCGGCGGCAGCGCGTAGATGGGGAAATCCTCCGGCAGCAGCGCGAGGGCGCGCCCGAGGAGCAGGTTGCTGATGAGGGTGTCGGTCGCGAGGGGCAGGTGGTGGCCGTGCTGTTCGATGGCGGCGGTGGGCAGCACGAGCATCGTGCGGTCCCTGGGCAGCGCCTCGACCTGTTTCCAGGTGAGATACGGGAAGAACCGCGCGTCGGGGATCCAGGTTTTCATGGGGCGGTTTGGCGTGGGTTCCGGCGCGGCGTGGGCTGCTCCCGCCATCAGACCAGAACCCCGGGAAAACGCACAATACCTTTTTGGTCCGAGTTACCTACCTTTGGGGTAGGTGGCAAGCCCCCGAGTCGCGATCAAGCCGCGCAATCAATTTTTCTACAATTGCTAATGGGATTCACCTTTGTATAATCCCATTGTATGAAGACACAACTTACGGTTGACGCTGGTGGGCGCGTCCTCATCCCAAAAGAACTGCGGGACCGGCTCGGGCTCGGGCCGGGCGACGTGCTGGAACTCTCGGAGGCGACCGAACAGATCATCCTCACGCCGGCGCGCCAAACGATGCCGTTGGAAAAGCGGCATGGCTTTTGGGTTTACACCGGCCAGACGACAGCCGAAGGAGAAAAGATCGTCGAGACGCTGATCGCCGACGATCGCGAAGCCCGCGGCGTGTCATTGATTGCGGGTGGGATGTCGGGAAAGGCAAAAGGTTAGTGAAGGCATTCTTCGACAGTTCCGTGTTGGTGGCCGCTTTTTACAGAGAGCACGTCCACCATGAAGCCAGTCTCGCCATCATCCGAACAGCCACCAAAAGGACGGCGTTCTGCGCGGCCCACACGCTGGCGGAAATTTATTCGGTGATGACCCGGCTGCCGGTGCGTCCTCGCATTAGCCCAAGCCAAGGGCTGCTTTTCATCGAGTCGATCCGGGAACGGTTTACCAACGTCGCGCTAAACGACCGCGAGTACTTTGAGGTGATCGCATCGGCGGCTGAGCGGGGCATCGCTGGTGGAAAAATTTACGACGCGTTAATCTTGCGCTGCGCGGAGAAAGTGAAGGCGGAGGCTATCTACACGTGGAACCTGGCGGACTTCCGCCAGCTTGCCACCCCTGAACTGATCAGCCACCTCCGCACTCCTTGAAGCCGTGGGTCGGACTTCTCATACCAACCTTCCTCCTTGCTTGGTCTGTCAGCCCAGCGCGCCTGCGGCGGCGCCCACGCGTTCGCGCGCGGCTGTTGGTGAAACTGCGGATCACCGAGCCGGGTTTGCCGCGCTCCTTCCGCGTGCCGGGTCCGACTTGGGTGGCCATCGCCCTGGGTCTGGGGCCGGCGCTGCTGGTGGTGTTCGCGTTGTGGGTGGCCCGCGCCGAACGCGTGGGGCCGTTCCCGGCGGTGGTGTTTTCCCTGGGGATCGCCGCCGTCGGCGCGCCGTTGTACTGGCTGGCGAAGTGGCGGCTCGGGCAGCGTTAGGGGGACGGAGGATGGCATTGCCTCTTTCAATCTGAAAGGTGTCGCCCCCTTCCAAACCCGTTCCGGGTTGGGGAAAGGACTCCACCACCCTCACCGGCCGCCCGCCGCCGCCAGACGCAAAATCTCCGCCTCGGGCATCTGCTCCGGCGACACCAGCGAACGCGTCGCGGCCAGACTCTCCACCTGCCCCGCGCGCACCAGAAAGAACTGGCCCGCGTCCAGCCCCGGCAGCTTGGCGGCGATGTCCGTCCGCGCTTCCTTGAGCATCGGCCGCATCTTGTTGAGCGCTGTGTCCTCCTTCACTCGGCCCACAAACCAATTCCGCACGTTCTCGCGGCACTTGTAATCGAAATCACCCGGACTCTGCGTCGCCAGCATCACCCCCAGACCCGCCGACCGCCACCGTCGCAACGCGTTCTCCATGGGTTCCTTCGTCACCGGCTTGCCCGTGGCGGGGAGGTAAAGGTCCGCCTCGTCGAACAACACCACGCCCTGCAAGTTCCCGCTCGGGCGCTTCGCCGCGAACCGGCCCATCTCCAGCAGAAATTGCGCGACCCAAAACAACACGCTCGCCGTGTCGTCGAAGAACCGGGTGCTGATGATACTCAAACGGGTCTTCCCCGCCGGCGCGGGATCGTCCTCCCCGACGCCGAGCAGCCGCTCCGCCTGCACCCGTTCGCCGCCGGGCGCGAGCAGGTGGCCCTTGAGAAATTGGAACGACGCCAGATCGTCCAGGAGCTTCTTGAAATGCTTCGGCTCCAGGTGCCCGATGGCGTTCACCAAACTATCATCCTCGCTCGCCACGAAGTCCGTCAAACGCGGCAGGGTCATTTCGGCGTCCGGCTCCAGTCCGGCGAGGATTTCGATGGCTTGACCCAGGATCGCCAACTTCGGGGCCGCCGCGCTCGTGCGGTAATTGAGCATGCCGCCCAGCGAGGCGGCGGCGGCGCGCACGGCGGCCCCGCGTTCCGGCCCGGGCAACGCGCCGGTCCCGCGCGGCAACAGGGAAATTCCCAGGGGACGGCCCCCGCCCGTCGCGCCCGGCGTGAAGAGCCGCACGTCGAGCCGCGCGCGCAACCGTTCGCGGCGCGCCTCGGCGTCGGGTCCGCCGCCGGCGGGCAGGGGCGCGGTCCAGCTCTCGGGGCGCGCGTAACACGCCAGGTCGCCCTTGCGGTCGAGCAGGATGGCGGGAACACCGCGCAGCAGCAGGCTCTCGATCAACGCCAGCGCGACGGTCGTCTTGCCGCTACCGCTGCCGCCGAGGAAGGCGGTGTGCGCGACAAGCTCGGCGGGGTCCACCGCGACTGCTTTCGGCACCGCCTCGCGCGTGCGTCCGATCTTAATAAGACCCGTCTCCGGCTCAAGTGGGCGCGGGACCGGGTCCGGCGTCAATCCCGCGGGACTCGCGATCGCGTCCGTTGCCACGACGGCGGCCCGCGCCATGCCGGGCAACTCCTCCACCCGCAGCAACTCGCGCAACCCCGGCAGGCGCGCCAGCGGACGTTCCGCCGCGCGCCAGGCGGCGATCGCGACGGGATCGGACTGGCGCGGCAAAAACTCGCGCAACGCCTGGATGGCGCGCCACTCGGCGTCCTCGATCACCACGCGCCGCCCGCCTTCCTTGATCATCGCGGCGAACTGTTTGGCGATCTGCGCGGTCGGCGACTTGCCGGGATATTCCGTGGAGCGCACCGTCACGGGCGGCAGCGGCGGCCGCGCGCCACCGGCGGCGGCGGTCAGCTCGGCCACCTGGCGGCTGAGTTTGCCGCCCGGCGCGCCGGCGTTGCACACCCCTGTCAGCCACCGGCGCTCACGGTCGGGAATCGGCGGTGTCCCGATCTCCACGAACGTGTGGTTGGCGCGCGCCGCGTAACGCTCCCCGCCTGCGGGTAGTCCGAGTTCGGCGTTGACCTCCTCCACCGCCCAGGCCAGCAACGCCGCCAGCGCCGCGTCCTCCTCGGGCGGCGGCGTGGTCAGCGCGTTGCGAAAATCATTCCAGCGCGCCTCGACTTCCTGGCCGGCGCCGCCCGCGTTTGCGCCCGCCGCCTCGTTCGCCGTCGCGGCGGGGTCCGCCAGCGGCTTGACCGACTCCGCGCCGATGCGCGGCGGCTCGCCCGTCCGCACGCTGTGTTCCAGCGCCTTGCCGCACTCGAGCAACACGCCGCGCGGCCGGAAGTTGGCCAGCTTGGCGATGTCCTCCTTCAAAAACGGGTACAACGGTTCATCCTCGCGCGGCTCCACGTTTTGACTCTGGTAAAGCGCCCCGAGGCGACGGGCGACCATCTGCTCCACTTCCTCCACGTTGCGCGCGGTGCGCAGCAGCACGGGCCGGGGCGCCGCGTGCTCAATGCGGTCGAGCAGGGACGGATCGAGCGGATTGCCCCCGGCGAGCTTCGGGAGTTTCTCGTAAAAATCATCCAGGCACGCGATCACCACCAGCGCGCCGGGGTGTTTGTCCGTCAGCGCGCGCGTGGCGCCCATGACGTCGCGGAAACGCTGGGCCGCGTCGGCGTTGATCGTCCAGATTTCCTCCAACTGGTCCAGGCACACCACGAGCGCCTGCCGCTCGAAAAGATGGGTGAGCCGGCCGATTTGCACGAGCATTTCCAGGGCGTCCTCGGGCTTTACGCGCGGTTCGATTCCGCCGAGAAATTCCTGGTCGTGGCGCGTCGTCGGATCGCACCGCAGGAACGACAGCGCCCGGCGGCTGAAGGAAGGCTGACGGCGCTGGAAGAACAACACCACCCGGATGACGTCGAGGTCCACGCCGCCGCGCTCGATGTGCGGGTCGCAGATGAGATGCTCGGCGGCGTCGAACACCAGCCGCGCGCAGTCGTCCGAGTAACCCTCCCGCAGTTCCTGCCGCAGGGGCGCGGGCACGCTCGGGTGCTCGACCAGGTAGTTAGACAACCGCAGCCACCCGCTTTCCGCCGCGCCGCCGCTCAGGTCGTAGGGTTGGCCGAAGGATTCGACCAGGTTGCGCAGGATGTAGAGCGGGTAGTGGCTGATGTTGGTCGTCATCTGCAGGTAGGCGAACCAACCCAACCCGCGCGAGTGCAAGGCGTGCCGAAAGGCGCGCAGCAGATGGGTCTTGCCCGCGCCGCTCTCGCCGCGCAGCAGGAGAATCTTGCCGGCGTTATCCTCCAGGCCGGCCGGGCGCGCGTCCGCGTTGCCGATGCGGTCAACCGTGCGGGCGAAGACGTCGCGCGCCTCGGCGTGGATGCTTTCCACGTCGAAGGGGTCGGCCTTCCAGATGTCGTGGGTGGAGACGACCGAGTGGAAGACTTCCGGGCCGTCGGGCGAGCGGAACGCCAGCCAGCGGGGATCGTCCGCCCGTAGGGTCGGGGAGGGGGTGGTCGGCGGCGGTAGGGTTGGCGCGGTCGTTGGCATGGCGGTGAAAGGCGGCGGACGGTTGGCGGGTTGGCCGGCGGGGTTAATCCAGGCGGATGAAGTGGAACTTTTCCCCGAGGTGGCGGACCTCGGAGGCGCTCAGGTCGTCCGTGTCGTGCGCGCCGGCGAGGTCGGCGCGGCTGAGGCGCAGCAAGCCGGCGGTGTGGGCGCGCGCGAGTCGTTCGCGGAAGGCGGCGGCCTCGTCGGGCGCGGCGTTCCCGGCGGCGAGCAGTTCGCGCCACGCGTGGAAGACGAGCACCTTGTGTTCGCCGAATTTTCCGGTCTGGGAAGCGCGCGCGGCGGCGAGAGCGAGGCAGGCGAAAGCGGGCAGGTCGTCCGGCAAACGGCGCGCCGGGGCGGGGGTCGGAGGGGATGAGGCGGGAAGGGGCTGCTGGGCGGCTGGTGGTTCTTGCCGAATCCAGGCGCGCAGGGCGGCGGCTCGGAACGCCCCCGGGTTGGGCGTAGTGACCGGCAGTCGTTTGGCCAGGAGCAAATCGACGGCCGCGGCCAGACTGCGGGAGTTGAAATGCGCGGTCAGTTCCGGCAGATAAAGGCGGCGCAGCAGGGTGGCCCGCAACTCCTCGGCGGTGGCGGCGGGCTGGCCGTCCAAGGCGAGGGGCAACGCGTAGCGGTCCCGGCATTGTATCCACCCGGTGGGGGTGTGGTCCGCCGGGAGTTGAAAGACGGCGCGAACACGTTGGCACCCGGCGTCGGCGAGGTGGAGCCGCGCGCCATTCCGGCCGCTGGTGGTGAGCATTCCGGCGGTCGTCAGACGCTCCAAGGCGTCGCCAAAGGCGGTTTGCCAATCCAACTTACCCCAGGTCGGGTCAGCGCAGACTGACCGCAGATCGGCGGCGACCCGGGAGCGGGTTTCTCCGCCGGGCGGGGTGGGAACCGCCCGGAGGCGAAGCAGCAGAAGGTCGTCCAGCATGGCTCCGGCAGTTCAACAGGAACGGCCGCGGAAAGGCAAGCCTGATCGAATGTAAAAAAGACGGGCGGGTTTGTCGCCGTCTGCCAAAGGACTAGGGGATCACTTTCTGGTTGAAAGGGCGGCAGCCCCCGGGACCGCGGGCATCCTGCCCGCTCCGGCTGTGACCAGCGGGGTTGGCCTCGTCTTGGATGGGTGTTTATTTCCAGGGCGCAGGCCGGTCATGCCAGCGTCTTGGCGTGCGCGGCGGAGGCTGCCACGGTCCCCGGCACCCGAAGGTTTCCGCAGGGCGGGACCCTGTGTTTTCGTGCCGCAACGCTTGCACGCCGTGGTACAACCGCTACGCTGTGCCCCCTCCGCATGAGTGAAACCGCCAATCTTGCCACCCTCCGCGCCGAAAACACCGGGATGGCTCGCGACCTTTTTGAAGTCATCGGCGTGCCGTTCGACCGGACCAGCGAGATGCAGCGCCAACTTCTCGGAGCGTTCGCCTTCGGCATGGTCTTTGCGGTCGGCCAGATTCCGGAGGCTGACTCCGCCGCAAGTTCACGCCTTGGGGATCACGCTGCTTCAGGACGGTTTTGCTTACAGCATGAAGCAGGCGGTGGATTTCGCCGATCTGCTCATCGGCGCGTCCGCCGACGAGTCTGTGCATCCGACCATTCATGCGGTGATCCACCGGGGCATCGACGGGCATTATCAATGGCAGCAACGGCAGACCGACGCCTTGCGGGCGAACATCGAGCGGGTTTTCCAGGCGACGGGCGCCAGCACGCCACCGGGGCGGTCCAACCCGACATCGCAGTCAAGCGGACGTGGCGGTGGTGTATTATCCCGATTGTCACACCTGTTCCGCCCTGGTCGGTAGCTGAGGGGGTTCAACGGAGCCGGGATTTTTTTAGCTCGGGGATCAATTCTATCTGGCGTAGCTCTGGAATGCACACACTCTTCAACGGAGCCGAGTCCGTTAGGACCCGGAAACCGGCGTTACCCGGCGACACCGACCGGGGCCACCGTGCGCTTCAATGGAGCCAAGTCCGTTAGGACCCGGAAACCGTAGGTTCATACGCGACGAAAGACAGCATGGCCAAGACTTCAATGGAGCCGAGTCCGTTAGGACCCGGAAACCGTAGGTTCATACGCGACGAAAGACAGCATGGCCAAGACTTCAATGGAGCCGAGTCCGTTAGGACCCGGAAACCCGCCGCGAGGACATCCCCGAGGCCAAGCAGCACAACGCCACTTCAATGGAGCCGAGTCCATTAGGACCCGGAAACCGACCTGCTGATTACAAAAGAGGGGGCGCGTTCGTGCACTTCAATGGAGCCAAGTCCGTTAGGACCCGGAAACGGCATAAGCCGGGCCAAAAGCGGGGTTGCTGGCGAAACTTCAATGGAGCCAAGTCCGTTAGGACCCGGAAACCGATCATAAAAATAGAACTGCCCATGAAGCGATACACTTCAATGGAGCCGAGTCCGTTAGGACCCGGAAACTGTAGGACATGGGCTCCTGTTTGATGCCCCTGAATTACTTCAATGGAGCCGAGTCCGTTAGGACCCGGAAACCGTGAGCAGTACATGGCCATTCAGGAGTTCATAATCGAACTTCAATGGAGCCGAGTCCGTTAGGACCCGGAAACTACCGCGTCGGCGCTCAGACGGGGAAGCTGGATGGCACTTCAATGGAGCCGAGTCCGTTAGGACCCGGAAACTCGACGACGGACCGCTGGATGCCATTCCCGGCTGGAAGCTTCAATGGAGCCGAGTCCGTTAGGACCCGGAAACGGGGGGCAGGCGAGTGGCGTTTCCAACTACCGCAACGCTTCAATGGAGCCGAGTCCGTTAGGACCCGGAAACCCGGACTTCTTCGCCTGGGAATCGGTGATGGGGTCCCGCTTCAATGGAGCCGAGTCCGTTAGGACCCGGAAACAAACCGCGCATTTTACTGTTCACCTTTCCTCCCGCTGGCTTCAATGGAGCCGAGTCCGTTAGGACCCGGAAACCCGCTTGCTGGGCGTTGATCTCCCGAACCAGGCGTCGGCTTCAATGGAGCCGAGTCCGTTAGGACCCGGAAACCCACGCGATGCGGGAACCGCCCGAACGGACTGACCTGCTTCAATGGAGCCGAGTCCGTTAGGACCCGGAAACCTCTAGCTTGCTGGCGGCTTTCTTCGCCTTGATAATCGCTTCAATGAGCCGAGTCCGTTAGGACCCGGAAACTCACCATTCAACTGACAGCGCAGGAAGCAGAGGAACTGCGCTTCAATGGAGCCGAGTCCGTTAGGACCCGGAAACCCGTGCTGGACGAACCGGGCCAAGGTGGCGCGTGCCATGCTTCAATGGAGCCGAGTCCGTTAGGACCCGGAAACTGGGTTGCCCGTGGGGATCAACGCGCGCGCCAAAAAATGCTTCAATGGAGCCGAGTCCGTTAGGACCCGGAAACGATGTGGAGGTCAAAGAGGTCACCACGACCGCGAAGTGCTTCAATGGAGCCGAGTCCGTTAGGACCCGGAAACACCGTAACCCACGTTTGGGAAAAACTCAGCGTTGTTGCTTCAATGGAGCCGAGTCCGTTAGGACCCGGAAACCATCTCCGCCCCGTTCCCGGGCCGGGTTGCTTGACGGCTTCAATGGAGCCGAGTCCGTTAGGACCCGGAAACCTCTTCAACATTGCGGATAGTCTCATCAACTATGTCGGCTTCAATGGAGCCGAGTCCGTTAGGACCCGGAAACACGCCTCGGGAAGATCGGCGATTGCCGCGAGGTCTGGCGGCTTCAATGGAGCCGAGTCCGTTAGGACCCGGAAACCACCCGCCCGAGTTCGAGCCGCTGGCGCGTCAGGTCTGGCTTCAATGGAGCCGAGTCCGTTAGGACCCGGAAACTTGAACTCGTCCTTGGAGAGCTTCGCCCCCGCTTGGGGCTTCAATGGAGCCGAGTCCGTTAGGACCCGGAAACGAAGCGGGTAAAATTCGGTTTGCCCGTCCATGCCCGTGCTTCAATGGAGCCGAGTCCGTTAGGACCCGGAAACTAACGCCCCCGGGGAGTACCTGCCCGCGAAAGGTGAGCTTCGATGGAGCCGAGTCCGTTAGGACCCGGAAACGACGCAAAAACCGCCGAAGAGGCGCGCGACATGGACAGCTTCAATGGAGCCGAGTCCGTTAGGACCCGGAAACTCGCAGTCCGATATAACGGCAAGATCATCTCCTCGATGCTTCAATGGAGCCGAGTCCGTTAGGACCCGGAAACTCGCGTGTTAAGGTTTGCTTGTCGACGCCCAGGATAAGACTTCAATGGAGCCGAGTCCGTTAGGACCCGGAAACTTTTTACGACATAGTTAATGAAGCTGTCAGCAATGTTGCTTCAATGGAGCCGAGTCCGTTAGGACCCGGAAACCTCCGATCGGCGCGGATGCCATCGACGCCGTGACAGCTTCAATGGAGCCGAGTCCGTTAGGACCCGGAAACCTGCATCATTGGTGACGAGTACGAGAAGAGCGTCAAGCTTCAATGGAGCCGAGTCCGTTAGGACCCGGAAACCCCCCGGGTTCGCGGCAGCCAACGATTTGCTACAAGCGCTTCAATGGAGCCGAGTCCGTTAGGACCCGGAAACAACCGCGCATTTCACTGTCCATCTTTCATCTCGGTGGCTTCAATGGAGCCGAGTCCGTTAGGACCCGGAAACTGTGGCGACCGCGCCGTAATCGCCGATGAGCATTATCGGCTTCAATGGAGCCGAGTCCGTTAGGACCCGGAAACAATGCCCGTTGCCCGACTGTTACCGCGAGATTGGGGGCTTCAATGGAGCCGAGTCCGTTAGGACCCGGAAACAATGCCCGTTGCCCGACTGTTACCGCGAGATTGGGGGCTTCAATGGAGCCGAGTCCGTTAGGACCCGGAAACGCGTTTGAAATCCTTGGCCTGCGGCTTGCGGCTGCGGAGCTTCAATGGAGCCGAGTCCGTTAGGACCCGGAAACCTGCCGAGCAACGCCAGCAAGCCCTCGCCCGCGAACTTGCTTGGATGGAGCGAGTCCGTTAGGACCCGGAAACTTTGGAACGTACTTA
>CAWCJJ010000011.1:0-147176 GCA_963795895.1 uncultured bacterium | reverse complement strand
ACCCGTGCGCCGCCGCGAACTGTACGCGCGCGTTCACACCGCCCTCGCCCGCGCCCGCGCGCGGAGCGACAGCCGCGAACGCGAGGAACGACTGCGCGCCGAACTCGCCTTGGTCCGGCGGGGGGTTTCCACGTCCGGCGTCACCTCGCCCGTGGCGGTGGCGAACCCCAAACATCTGCGAGCAACGCTACCTGGCGGTCGCCGGACAGGCGGCGGCGGGCGTGGCCTGGGCTGATTTGGAGGGGCGGATCACCGAGGCCAACCAGCGATTTTGCGAGATCACCGGTTACCCGGAGGTCGAACTGATCGGGCGTCCGCTCCTCGAACTCACGCACCCGGAGGACCGGTCGCGCGAAGACGCGCTGCTCGCGCGGCTGCTCGCGGAGGGCTGGGCCTTCGACCTGGAGAAACGCTGCGTCCGCAAGAACGGCACGTTCGCGTGGGTGCGCGGCGGCGTGACGCCCCTGCGCGAGGAGGATGGCCGGATGCGTTCGGCGTTGGCGGTGATCATCGACATCAGCGGTACGCGGGAGGCGCGCCAGCGTTTGAGCGACAGCGAGGCGCGGCTTTCGGCGATTTTTTCGCAACGGGCGGTGGGCATCTCCGAGATCACGCTGGAAGGCTGTTTTCTGCGCGTCAACGACCAGCTTTGCCGGATGCTGGGCCGATCGCGCACGGAGTTGCTGGCCTCCGACGTGTCCGTGGTCACGCACCCGGAGGACCAACCCAAAACGTTGCGTGTTTTCCAGAATTTGATCGAGACGGGGCAGCCGTGCGCCATCGACAAACGCTACCTGCACGCCGACGGCACGGTGGTTTGGGCGAGCAGCAGTTTGACGTTGCTCGCGGACGGCTGGGCAAGCCGCGCGGGGTGCTGGCGGTGACGCTGGACGTGACCGCCCGGGTGCTGGCGGAGCGGGCCTTGCGGGGGGTGGCGTGAAGCGGAGCATTCACGGGGACCGCGCGATCTTCATCCCTCGGTCTAAGGCCGTGTTCCTTGAGCTTGGCGTAAAGAAGTTGGCGGTGGATGTCCAGGCGGCGGGCGGCTTCGGCGCGGTTGCCCGCCGGCGGCCGCGCAGGGCGCGGGCGAGCAGTGCTTTTTCCAGGCGGGCGACGGCTTCGGTCCAGGGCAGGGCCAGCAGCGTGTCGAGCGTGTCGGGCGGCCCGCGCGCGGGCGGGGCGCGGCCAGCAGCAAGTCGCGCGCGGTCGATCACCGGGCCGCGCACGGTGACGGTGGCGTTCTGCATCGCGTTGCGCAGTTCGCGCACGTTGCCCGGCCAGGCATGGGCCAGCAGCGCCTGGCGAGGCGTCCGGCGACAGACGCTTGGCCGGCTGGCCCGCCGGGGCCAACTTGCGCAGGAAATGTTCGGCCAGGACGAGGATGTCCGCCCCGCGCTCGCGCAGCGGCGGCAGCGTGATCGCCCACGACGTTGAGCCGGTAGAACAAGTCCTCGCGGAACGTGCCGTCGCGCACCATCGCGATCAGGTCGCGGTGCGTGGCGGCGACGATGCGCACGTCCACGGGCACGGGCGCGTGGCGCCCACGGGCGTGACGATGCGGTCCTGGAGCACGCGCAGAATCTTGGCCTGCATGGCGCAGCGTCATGTCGCCGATCTCGTCGAGGAAGAGCGTGCCGCCGTCCGCCTCGCTGAACCGGCCCGTGCGCTGGTTGACCGCGCCGGTGAACGCGCCCTTGACGTGGCCGAAAAGCTCGCTCTCCAGCAGTTCCGCCGGGATGGCCGCGCAGTTGACCGCGACGAAGGGCTTGCCCGCGCGCGGGCCGTGGCGGTGCAGGGCGCGGGCGACCTCCTCCTTGCCCGTGCCGGTCTCTCCCTGCACGAGCACGGTCGCGTCGCTCGGCGCGGCCAGGCCGATGAGCTTGTGGACCTCGCGCATCGGCGGGCTGGAGCCGATGAGCTGGTCGTTGGCCAGCCGCGCGGCGGCGGCTTTCGCGCCCGGGCCGCGCGCGGGCGGCCCAGCGCGCGTTCCAGCACGCCGCGCACCCGCTCGCGGCTGATGGGCTTGGTCAGGTGATCGAAGGCCCCGAGCTTCATCGCCTCGATGGTGTTGCCGCTGTCGGCGTAGGCGGTCAGCATGATGACCGGCAGCTCGCGGCATTCGGGGTGGTCGGCGTGCAGGCGGCGCAGGGTTTCCAGGCCGTCGATGCCGCGCATCCGCAGGTCGAGCAGGACGAGATCGAAGCCGCCGCAGTCTCGCCGCGCCCAGCCGCGCCAGGGCGCTCTCGCCGGAGGCGACCTGCACGGCCTCGTGCCGAGGTCGGTCAGGGTTTCCGCGAGGCCTTCGCGGAACCCGGCGTCGTCATCAACGATCAGGATTCTGGCCATGGCGAGGGAATTTCGATGACGAAAACGGCGCCGGGCGCGCCTTCGGCCGGCGGCAGACAGCGGGCGGTGCCGCCGTGCGCCTCGGCGATCTCGCGCACCAGGCTCAGGCCCAGGCCCACGCCCTCGGCGCGGCTCGGTCACGAACGGCTCGAAGATCCGCTCGGCATCGGCGGGCGCGACGCCGGGGCCGGTGTCGCTGACCAGCAGGCGGCAGCGCTCGGCGGACACTTCCGCCCCGAGGGCGACCCGGCCGCCGGCGGAGTGTGCTGCAGGGCGTTGAGCAGCAGATTTTCCACGGCGCGGGCGAGGCTCTTTTCGTCGAAGCTCCAGCGGGCTTCGGCGGCGGGTGCGGGTCGAGCGCCAGGGCGACCTCGCGCTGCGGCGGTCGGCGCGACCTCTTCCAGCCGCGCCTGCAGGAACGGGCGCAGCGGCACCGGCTGGGGGCGGATTTCCACCATGCGGGTGAGCAGGCGCAGGGCGGCGAGCAGTTCTTCCAGACGGCCGATCTGCGGCAGGATGGCTCGCAGGGCGGCTCGGGCGCGTTCGGGTTCGGCGGCGAGGGCGTTCTCGCTGCGCAGGCGCATCGCGGCGAGCGGATTGCCGATCTCGTGCGCCAGACCCGCCGCCATGCGCCCGAGGGCGGCGAGCCGGTCGGAGCGGGCGAGGTCGCGGCCCATGCGGGCGCTGTCCTCGCGGGAGATTTTCAGGCGGTCGTTGAGCCGGTTGAAGGCGGCGACGATGCGGTCGAGTTCGCGTTCGCCGGTGGGCGCGCAGCGGCGGCAATTCTTCCAGCGGCGTGGAGGCGATGGCCTCTTCCAGCGCGCCGAGCCGGCGCGTCCAGCGGCGCAGGGAGCGTCAGCAGCCACAAACCGCTGCCGAGCGCGAGCAGGAGCAGCGCACCCAGGCCGAAGCTCAACCGCCCGTAGGATTGCCCGATGCTCAGCGGCACGCGGCGTCATCGTCCAGACCGCGAGGTCCGGCGGCGGACCGGGCAGCGGGCGGGCGTGGAGCAGGACGGACACATTCTCGCCGTTGTAGCGGCGATCCAGCGGGGCGCGGGCCGCCTGGCTGTCGTGGATGATCCTGCTCGATCTGACCCAGTTCCGCCTGCGGCAGATCGCGTTTCTGCCGGGGACCGTCGTGGGTGGGGAAAGCGTAGGCCAGCGAATCGTCGCGCCCCGCCAGAACCCGCCCTCGACCCCCGGATGGCGGAGAAGGCCACCGAGAGCATGGCTTCCAGGTCGGCGCGACGGTCGGGATCGTCCAGCGGAGGCGGGCGGCCTCGAAGGTCGCCGGTAGCGGTCGTAGCGCCGGGCGGCGTCGTCGGCCGCCTGGGCGAGTTTTTCGCGCCCTGGCGCAACTGCGCGCCCGCCCCTTGTTCGACGAGCGAATACATCAAAAACGCCAGCGCCAGGCAAAGCGCCAGCACCAGTGCCCAGAGCGTGGCGAGCGCCGCGCGCAGGGAGAAACGCATAGGAAAGGAAGGGCAAGGAGTTGGAGATAGAAGATAGGGCGGTGAAGAGAGCAGGCGACACGGTGGTGGAATGTCGTCCGGCGCTTCCGGAACAAATTTTCTGCCTTTCCTTTTCTTTCTCTGTGTTCTCTGTGCCTCCGTGGTGTTTTTCAGGATCATCCGGCGAAGGTCGATGCCAGCACCGCCAGCACCAGCGCCACGGGCGTGACCACCAGCGCCGACCTTCAAGAAAGACCACGCGCTGACTTCCTGCTTCTCGCGGCGCAGGGCGATGAGCCACAGGATCGTCGCCAGCGAGCCGGTGACGGACAGGTTCGGCCCCAGGTCCACGCCGATGAGCAGGGCGTTGCGCAACGACTCGGCGACGTGGCCTCGCACGACCGCCGTGCCGGTGATGAGGCCGCTGGGCAGGTTGTTGATGACGTTGGAAACCGCCGTCACGCCGAACGCCCCGGCCAGGTCTCCCTGCCACGGCGGCAGCTTGCCCAGCCCGCCAGCGCCCGCTGGCTCGCGGCCAGCGCGCCCGCGCGGTTGACGGCCTCGACCACCACGAAAAGCCCCGCCACCAGCGGCAGCACGCTCCAGGACACGCTTTTCGGCGTTTCCCAGAGCGCCTTGCGGTCCTGGATCATCACCAGCCCCAGCGCCACGGCCGCCACGCCGAGCGTCGGCGCGCCCAGGTCCACGCGGAAGCGCCGAGGCCGTCAGCAGCACGAGCACCGCCAGCCCGATGCCGCCCAGCGCCAGTTTGCCCGCGCCGGAGAGCGCGCCGGCTTCGGCCGGTTCCTCCACTCGTCCCGGCGAGGTCGCCGCGCATCACCAGAAACAAGCACGCCGCCCGTCGCCACGACCGACAGCGACCGAAGGCAGGGCGAACTCCTGCAGCCATTCCAGCAACGGCGGCATGTGGCCGCCGAAAAGCACGAGGTTGGCGGGGTTGGAGATCGGCAGCACGAAGCTCGCCGCGTTGGCCACCAGCGCGCAGGCGAACAGGTAGGGCAGCGGCTTTTCCACCTTGGCCGCCTTCGTGGCCGCGAACACCGCCGGGGTCATGACCACCGCCGTGGCGTCGTTGGACAGAAACACCGTGATGGCCACCCCCACCCCGTAGATCAGCCAGAACAGGCGCGCGGGCGAACCCTTGGCGTGGCCGACCGCCACGGACGCGCACCAGTCGAAGACCCCCTCGCGCCGGGCGAGTTCGGAGAGCAGCATCATGCCGGTCGAGGAACAGGTAAACGTCCAGCCCCTTGCCGACCGCGTGCCAGGCGTCGCGCCAGGGCAGCAGGCCGCAGACGACCAGCAGGACCGCCCCGGCGCCGCCCAAAGATCGCCTCGGGCAGATTGCGCGGACGGCCCAGCACGCAGCCGATGGTCAGCGCGGCGATGAGCCAGACGGCAGCGGCGGGATGGAAGGCATGGGAGAAAGGCGTGGCAAGCTGGGACGGAAGCGCGTTGCATCACGCGCGGCGTGCGAGCGGCTGCATCGTCCGCCGTCGTCCGCCGTCGTCGGCCTTTGCCCCGGGTCTCGGGCATCGAGCAGCCAGAAGAACACCAGCCCGCCGACGGCGATGCCGGCGAGCACGGAAAGGTGAAGTCGTCGCCCATGCGCTTGGCGACGATAACCCGCCACGTAGTTGCTCAAAAACGCGCCGCAGCCCTGCGCGGTGGCGATCGCTCCCTGCGCCGCGTTGAAGCGGCCCGTGCCCTTGGTCAGGTCGGCGACGATCAGCACGCCGACCACCCCGAAGATGCCCGCGCCCAACCCGTCCATGCATTGCACGGCGATCAGCGCGGCCGGCCGGTCGCTGAGCGTGTAGAGCACGCCCGCGCACCGCCAGCGCCGCGAACGCGAAGAGGAAGAGCGGCTTGCGCCCCAGACTCGACGCCAGCCGCCCGCTCACCGCCGCGACGACGAGGAACACGAACTGCGAGGCCACCATGTAGCCGCTCGTGTAGAGCATGGCCGTCCTGCGCGCCCGCGTCCTTGGCGAGCATCTGCGTGACCAGCGGCACCATCGCCGCGTTGGCGAAATGGAAGATCACCGCCGAAACCAGGAAGACCAGCACCGCGCGCTGCTTGAAGAGTTCGCGCGAAGCCCTTGAGCAGCTCCTTGATGCCGCCCAGCACGCCGCCCCTGCGTTTGCGCGTGCTTTCGTTGCTGGTCGGGCTCGCCGTCCGCGCCCGCGCGCGAGGTCGTAGTCGATGTCGTCCGCTCGGATGAAGCGAGACGCACACGAGCGCCGCCACGCACAAGCCCGCCCACGAGGTAGAACATCCACTTCATGCCCAGGAAGTAGCCGATGGCCCCGAGCGCGAGCGCGGCGAACATGTTGCCGCCGGCGTTGAACGCCTGGTTGGTGCCCATCTGCCGGTCCATGCGCTCGCGCCCGACCAGCCCGAGCGCCACCGCCGCCAGGCACGGCGGGAAGATCGCCCCGGCGACGCCGATGAGCGCCTGCGCGGCGGTGACGACCGGCAGGCTGGTGAACCAGACCGGTCGCCAGACACGCCGCGGCGATCATGACGATGCCCACGATCAGCAGCGCGCGTTTTTGCCGCAGCCGGTCGATGAGCGCACCGGCCGGGGTCTGCGCGACGACCTGCGCGAGGTTGCCCGCCGCGAGCGCCGTGCCGATCTGCGCCGGGTTCCAGCCCACGGCGGATTGCAGGAAAAGCGCGACGTACGGCCCCATGCCGTTTTGCACGTCGGCGATGCAGAAGTTGAGCGCCATCAGCGCGCGCACGCTGCCGCGTTTCTGGTCGGCGTCGGGGAGTTTGGCGGCGTCTTCGGGCTCCTTCATGAGTGTCGGGGTTATCTGGAAAACGTTCACACATCTGGTTCTGGCTCCGGGGCATCAGCCCCGGGAGCGCGGGTCTCCGACCCGCAACAGGGCGGTAGCCCCTGCGCAGACCCGACCAAATCCAGAAGCGGGTCGGAGACCCGCGCTCCCGGGGCGGAGGTGCCGGATGCTGGTAACGCTCCGACATACGCAGGAGCCGTGCCTTCACTAACCGTCGTCGTTTCAGAGGAAGGGGCCGCTTGGCGCGCGGTCGTATCCGGGTGAAAACCGGACACCCTTTGTCCGACCAACAGACAGAACGGGGTGCACTCGTGGCAAAATGGTTGCCTGGTCGCGGAATGTCCGGCGACCGGACGCCAACCGTCCTGTTTTCAGGCAAACGGACAAATTCCTGCGAACTAGCTAAATACATAAATATCTACTGTGCAATTATTTATGTAATTAAAGTTATTTGGCACAACCCCTGCAATCTAGAGATCGCGGCAGCGGACCCTCAATCAACAACGCGTTCGCGGCCACACAACCCACAACCCACAACACAAGACACAAGACAACCCAAAGCACATGAAACTCATCTCCAAATCCCACCCGATTTTCAACACCCTGGCAGGGGCCGGGCTGATCGCCGCCGGCGTCGGCGCGGCGCACCTGACTCTCTCCCACGCGCAGGATGTTCCGCCCGCCCCGTATGTCCAGGACGGTCCTCCCGGCGGTCCCCGCCCGCACGGTGGCCCGAGGGGACCGCGCGACGAAGCCGGTCCGCGCCGCGAACACGAAGGCCCCGGCGGTCGTCGCGAAGACCGCGAGGGACCCGGTCCGCGCGGCCCCCGCCCGGAAGACGAGGCGCCCGCCCCGCCGGTGGACCCGCAGGCCGCGCCCGGTGCCGTCAAAACCGCCGCCACCGCCGTCGCGGGTCTAGCGCCCGGGCAGGTCTGGGTCCACACCGCTCCCCGGGGCGAACAGGAAATCCACGCCACCCTGCTCTTCGAGAACCGCGAGGTCGCGCGTCTCACCCTGGACGCACGGACCGGCGAGGTGCTCGCGCGGGGCCGTCGCCCGCCCGCCTCTCCGAGGATCCCGGTCGCCGAACCGGCGGTTCCCCCAGTGGACGCCGCCGCGCCGGTCGCCCCCAAACCCAACCCCGCGCCGCTGGATATGGTGAAAACCCGGTTGCCGCAGATCATCAAGGAGCTTTCCGTCGGCCAGGGAGCCGAGGCGATACCCCGCGAGGGATTCTGGCGCGTGCCGTTGATCGATGGCAACCGCGTGGTCGGCGAACTGCGCCTCTCGGGTGACGGCAGCAAAGTTATCCAGGATTTCGCCGCCGCCCGCGACGCCGCGATCTTCGCCCGCTAAAACCAACGGGCGGGGGTATAAAAAACCAGTTTGTGGCCAGCCGTCGGCGGACGAATCCGCCGACGGCTTTTTGCTTTCCGGCGCTTTGTGGGTGTCACGAAAACGTCCGCCCCCGTGGTCACACAAAGCGTTCACTTTCTCTGCGCGTGGTACTTGCACTCCCAGATGACAGCCTTGGAAACGGTCAAAACGAGGTGGGGGAAAACCTCTGAACATTATTGTTGACTAATCCTATAGATTTAGAAGAGTATTTATCTCAGTCCACGGCTGGCAGATGAAGCCAGCTTGGTCCGAACCCGCCGACACCCACCCCACCCCATTACCATTCCCGGGAAATCACCGCTCCCGCCAACCCCATCCGTCCATGACTTCTCACGACAATTTGCTCGTCCAAACCTTTTTCCGCGGCGGCCCCGATCATGTGGCCGATTCTGGTGACCGCGATCGTCGCCGGGGCGGTTTTGATCGAGAAGACTTGGTGGTGGTTCACCGAGGCGACCCGCCGCCGACCCGCCCAACTCAACGATGCGCTGGGTTACATTGAAGCCGGCAACGTGGAAGCGGCGTCCAAGCTCGCGCGGAATTCGCACGACCCGTTCCTGCGCGTGGTCTGGCACGGGCTGAACCATTACCATTCCTCGCTGGGTGGCGCCCTCCAGCAGGCAGTTGACGCGGAGGTCGAGCGCGCGGAGCGATTCTTGCCGGTGTTGGACACCGTGGTCACCCTGGCCCCTTTGCTGGGCCTGCTTGGGACCGTGACGGGAATCATGGGGACTTTTCAGTCCCTCGGCAACGACAGCCTGGCCGTGAGCAAAGTCACCGGCGGCATCGGCGAGGCGCTCATCGCCACGGCGTGCGGCCTGATCGTCGCCATCGCCAGCCTCCTGCCGCTCAATTATTTCACGCGACGCAAGGAAAAGCTCCAGTCACGCCTGGATCACGTCGCCACGGACGTGGAACTGCTCGTCGAGAAGTCCAAATTCAGCGCCGTATGAGAACGCTTTCACGCCGACGCCGACGTCCGACGGGGAGAAAGGCGCGCATCGAGATTATCCCGCTCATCGACATCATGTTCTTCCTGCTTGCCAGCTTCATGCTGGTCAGCCTGAGCATGGTGCAGATGCGCGGGGTGAAGATCAGTTTGCCCACGGCGAGCGCCGCCGCCTCCACGCCAGAACAGAAGTCCGATTTCGTGACCATCAGCGTCAACACCCGGGGCAAAATTTTCCTCGAGCAAGACGAGGTGGACGCCGACACGCTCTTCCAGCGGGTCAGGAAACTCCACGAGGCCAACCCGGAAACGCGCATCTACATCCGCGGCGACAAGGACGCGCTGCACGGCGAAGTGGTCACGGTCCTCGACCGGGTGCGCGCGGCGGGTGTGCAAAAAGTCGCCATCGAGATCAAGGGCGATCCCGTCGCGCCCGGCGCGACTTCCGCCGCGGCGACCGCCCCCGGGCCGGTAACCCCCGCCTTTGCGGCCAATCATTAAAAAAGACTTCCCGTGAGTGTCGCCACATTAAACGAAGAACCGCGCCGCGCCGCTCGATCCAAGCCCGGGCCGGGGCTCGGATCCCCCGCGCTACCGGCGGAGCGGCCGTTCTGGGTGTTCCTCGGGAGTTCCGCGGCGCTGCTGGCGCTGGCGGTGGCCGGACACGGCGTCTTGTTCCGCGCCGAACCGCCGCCGAAAACCATGGAGATCGACTTGGGTGACATCGCGGCCGTTCCCGGCGAACCGCCGCCGAAAGGTGAAAGCGCCGCGCCCACCCCCGAGGCAGCGCCCACCCCCGAGGCAGCGCCCGCGCCCGAGGCCATCCCGGAAGCGACGCCCGAGCCACCGCCACCACCGGTGGAGAAGCCGGAGTTCGTCAAGCCGGAGTCGATCAGGGCTCCGACACCGCCACCCAAGCCGCGGCACGCCGCCACCCCGCCGCCCTTCGTCCCAAGCGGCGGTCCCCGCCCGTCCCGCCGATCCGGTTCCACGAGTTCCGACCGTCGCGCGCGGCACTCCCAACGGGGTGGTCGGCGGTCGCGGTGGAAGCCGGGGGGATTTCATCGCCACACCCAAACCCCAGTACGACGCCACGGCCCTGCAACGCCACTACCAGGGCAGCGGCGACGTGCTCATCGTTTACGCGAACGGAGCCATCGTGTCCGTGGAAATGACCCGCGGCACGGGGGTGTCCTACCTCGACGCGAAGACCACTTCCCACGTGAAGAGCAATTATCGCGTCAAGGCCGGCGCCTCCGGCCGGGCGACCTTCAGCATCAACTGGACTTTGCCCCGGTAACCGACCCCTCAAGCCAACCGCCTGCCTCCGCGCCTTCATTTATGTGTAGCTAGTATTGGAGCCAATTTAGCCGCCGTCTCCGGACGCCGAAATCCCGTCGCCGCCAGCCCGCGACGGTGACCGGGCGGCCCAATCCACCCGGGCAACCCATTCCCGGGCCGCCCGCGGCCCGGCCGGGAAAACTTTGTCCGCCGCCGACCCATCGACGGACCAGGCAACACCGCGGCGACAACCAACCCATCGCCACGAGACAACGACAACGACAGAAAAGGAAGACAACAAAATGAAGTGGAACCCCATCGCCAACATCCTCAAGGAAAAGGCCCGTGACCGACGGCGCTCAACCTTTCCCGCGCGCCCGTCTCAAAAACAAACCCGGGTCTGGCACACCCTGCGGGCGGGCTTGCTGCTGCCCCTGGCAATTCTGCCGGCGCAAGCGCAGGAACTCGCCTCCCCGCCTCCCCGCGGCACCCAAACAGAAACCGACGGCACCAGGCTAAACAAACCCGGCGCGGACGCCGCGCACCTGGAAAACGTGGTGGTCTCGGGCGGCGATTCATCGCCGCGCACCGTGGCGGCCGAAGCGGCGGCAACCCAGTTGGCCGAAGTGCCGGGCGGCGCCAGCGTGGTCTCGTCGCAGGACGTGGAACGCGCCCGGGCGAGCAGCACCGCGGATGTCTTGCGCGACCAGCCCGGGGTCTTCGCACAGCAGGCGGGGGGCAACGACGCGATCAAAATCTCGATTCGCGGGTCCGGCATCAACCGGGGCACGGGCTTCTTTCGTTCCGGCGTGAAATTCACCTACGACGGTTTGCCGGTCACCGGACCGAGCGGCACGCCCTTCGAGTTGCTTGAGCCACTGGGCTTGCAGTACACGGAAGTGTTGCGCGGGGGCAACGCCTTCGACCGCGGCGCGCTCGCCCTCGGAGGCGCGATCAATTTCGTGACCAACACCGGCTACGAAGCTTTTCCCATCCAGGCGCGCGTCGAGGCGGGCAGTTTTGGTTACTTCAAGGGCCAGGTGAGTTCCGGCCTGGTCGAAGGGCCTCTTCGACTATTACATCAGCCTGACGAGTTCCACCCGCGAACGGATTCCAGGATCATTCCAACGCGAACACGTCCCGCGCCGCCGCGAACATCGGCTACAAGGTTACGCCCGATCTGGACACGCGCTTTTACTTCCGATTCGGTTACGTCCACTTCCAGCAGCCCGGCACGCTCACCCGGGCGCAGATCGACGTTGACCCGACCCAGGCCAACCCCACCAACAAACTGCTCAACGCCGCGCGCACCCAACCCGGCTCCGAGTTGATCGGGAACAAGACGACGCTGAACATCGGCAAAAATTCGACTTTGGAATTGGGCGTCGCCTTCCAGAACTTCCCCATCCACATCGAGGGCGGGGTGGCTCCGAGCAACTGGGCTTACGGCAACGTCGCCGCCCAATTGAAATACACGCGCGCCGACCAGTTCTTCGGCCACGCCAGCAACACCACGGCGGCGGTGTTTTCCTCGACCGACGTGTACGGCAGCGTCGAGCGCTTCGCCGGCATCAACTCGCTTCATAATTACGGCGTGGCCGGGGCACCGTTGTTTTTGAACAGGGGGCAGCTCATCACCCGCAACGAATTCAGCGGTTCCTCGGACAACGTGTTCCTCGCTGAAAACGACACGGAACTCTTGCCGCGCCTCTGGCTGACCACCGGAATCGCCGGGGTTTACATCCGCCGCAGCATCGACATCACCGAACCGGTCACGGTGCGCTACGATAGCAACCGCTTCAATTACGAGCCGCGCGCCGGCCTGCGGTACAGTTTCAACCCGAACTTCCAGGTCTTCGGTAATTTTACCCGCTCCGTCGAACCGCGCAATGACTGGGCCGGCGTCAACACGCCGCAAACCGCGCCGGGTTATTTCGTCCGCGACATCAAGGAGCAGACGGCTTGGACCGGTGAGGTCGGCGGTCGGCTCAAGCTGGGGATCTTTGAATTGAACCTCAGCTACTACCACTCCGAAGTCCGGCACGAAATCCTGACGGCCACCCCCGACCCGGCGGTGAACATCGCCGTGGAAACCAACGCCAGCCCGACGACCCACCAGGGTGTCGAAATCGGCCTGGACACGACCCTCCTCCAGTGGGGTGGCGGTCCCGGCGGCGTCACGGTTGCCAGGGATAAATCCGCCGGCGGCAAGGACGGCAAGGCGGGCCCGGAGTCCTCGCAGCCCCGCAAGCCGCAACGCATCGTCCTGCACCAGGCTTACACCTGGAACGACTTCCGCTACGACAACGATCCGAGGTTCGGCGGCAACCGCCTCCCCGGCATCCCCGAGCATTTCTACCAGGCGGAACTTCGCTACGAACACCCGCTGGGCTTCTACGCCAGCTTCAACGTGCAGGCGGCGTCGAGCTACGACGTGGATTACGCCAACTCGTTCTCAACAAAGGGTTACGGCATTTACGGGTTCACGGTCGGCTACACCAATCCAAAAAAGGGTTGGGAGGCGTTTGTCGATCTCCGCAACATCACCGACCAGCACTATGCCGCCGACATCAGCCCCGGTTTTGATGACAAGGGCAACGACATCGCGCGTTCCGATCCCGGCGACGGCTTCGGGGTCTTCGGAGGAGTTTCACTGGCGTTCTAAACAAAAATTTCCCGCGCGTGTGGCGGCGGGCGGGCGGTCCGGGGGGATACCGCGACGCTTGCCGTCCACACGCCGGGCATTAGGAATCGCGAATTGTTCGGGCCACGGAAATTGGAATCACCCCAACCACTGAATACATGCGTGTCGCAATAAACAGAATCGTGCTTTTGGCAATCGCCGCCGCCCTCGTCTCGTTGAATGGCTGCAGGGGTGGCAAGGGCAATGCGGCTGGCCGCGCGGGCGGGAACGACAAAACCGTCAGCCTGATCATGAGCGATGCCGGGTTCAACGCGGAGGTGGTCCCGATCCTGAAAAGTGAGGTGGCCAGGCAGGGGTTCACCCTGGATTGGGTCGTGGTCAACGACATCATCCAGCCGAACAAAATGGTGGACGACGGCTCGGCGGATGCCAATTCCTTTCAGCACGAACCTTATTTCGATCAGTTCGTCGCGGACCATGGCCTCAAGAACATCGTGCGCGGATTTTACACCGTCTTCGGGCCGTCAGGTCTCTATTCGCGGAAATACAAGTCGCTGGATCAAGTCCCCGATGGCGCGACGTTCGGCATCCCGGTCGATCCCGCCAACAACGGGCGCGCCTTGTTTATGTTGCGGGACAAGGGGTTGCTCAAGCTGCGGGACGTCGAGGTGGTTCACGCCAGTCTAAAAGACATCACGGAAAACCCGCATAAATATCGGTTCCGCGAAGTGGATCAGTTGATGTTGCAGCGGGCGCTGGAGGATGTCGACGTGGGGTTTCTCTTTTCCGCCATCGCTCTCAAAGCCGGGCTCGATCCGGAAAAGGACGCTCTCGTCCGCGAAGACATCACAATCTCTCCCTACAAAGGCATCGTGGCGGTCCGCAAAGACCTCGTCGGCTCGCCAAAAATCCGGGCGTTGCAAAACGCCTACCAGAGCGACGCCCTAAAGACATTCTTCAAGCAGAAGTACGGGAACTCGATCCTGTTTCTGGACGACCTCAACAAATCCTGAACGCAACGCGATGCCAACCTTCATCCAGGATATTCAAAGCGCGCGCCCGGACATCATCCAGGCGGTGGGCGAGACGCTTTACATGCTGGTCATCACCATCCCGTTGGCGGTCCTGCTCGGGACGCCCCTGGGGACGCTGCTCTACCTGACTCGCCCAGGTTCCATCGTCAACGCGCCACGGTTGTATCTCGTCCTTAACGGCGCGGTGAACCTCGTGCGTTCCTTCCCGTTTCTGATCCTCATGATCGCGATGATTCCCATCACCCGGATGATCGTTGGAACCGCGCTCGGGACCACCGCCGCCACTGTGCCGATGGTGATCAACTCCATCCCCTATTTTGCGCGCTTTATCGAGCAGACGTTGCTCGATGTCAACCGGGGCGTCATCGAAGCCGCCGAGTCGATGGGAGCCAACCGGCGTCAAATCATCTGGAAGGTGCTCTACGGCGAGGCACGCTCCGGCATCGCCAACTCGGTCACGATTATGACCGTCAGCTTTCTTTCCTATTCGACAGTCGCCGGGTTGGTCGGCGGCGGGGGCATCGGGGACTTCGCCATTCGCTATGGTTACTATCGTTACCAGACGGATGTGATGTTCTTCACGATCTTTCTGATCGTCGCGTTCGTGCAGGTGTTTCAATTCACGGGCAACATCATCGTGCGCAAACTCGACAAGCGGCTCTGAGCCATCCACCGCCCGCGCATCGATTTCCGCCTGACCCATTTCCGAGAACACCACTTATGCCAAAGCAACTGCACGTCAACCTTTTCGAGATGAACTGCGTGAGCCACATTATCCACGGGATGTGGGCTCACCCGGACAACAACCGGCACCGGTTTAATGACCTGGATTACTGGACGGAACTGGCTCAACTGCTCGAATACGGCGCCATCGACGCCGTGTTCCTCGCGGATGTCGTCGGTGCCTACGACGGCTTCCGCGACGGGCCAGAGACTGCCTTGCGCGAGGCTGTGCAAATCCCGAGCAACGACCCGTTGCTGATCATCCCGGCCATGGCGGCGGTGACGAAAAACCTCGGCTTCGGGGCAACCTTTTCGACCACCTACGAGCCGCCGTTCGCCTTTGCCCGGCGCGCGAGCACGCTGGACCATCTCACCAAGGGCCGCTTCGCGTGGAATATCGTGACCTCCTATTTGCCGAATGCCGCGCGCAACTTCGGTCTGGAAGGCGAGGTGCCGCACGATCTGCGTTACCAGATCGCCGACGAATATCTCGACGTGCTCTACAAACTCTGGGAAGGTTCGTGGGACGACGACGCGGTGATCCAGGACCGGGTCAGCCGCGTTTACACCGACCCGGCGAAGGTCCGCTACATTCACCACGAGGGCGAACATTTCCGCGTCGCCGGACCGCACCTCTGCGAGCCTTCGCGGCAGCGCACGCCCGTGCTCTACCAGGCGACCGGCTCGCACGCGGGCAAGGAGTTCGCCGCCCGGCACGCGGAGGTGGTCTTCACCGGCGGCATGAACGCGCGAGCCGTGCGCGCCAACATCGCCGACATGCGCGCGCGCAGCCGTCCAGCATGGCCGCGCGGCGACCGATATCAAGTTCATCGCCGGGGCCGGGATCATCGTCGGCAAAACCGACGCCGCAGTCGCCGGCAAGGTGGAAGATTACCAGCGATTCATCAGCGCCGAGGGGCGGTTGGCGCACAGCCAGTCACGTATCGATTACACCAGGTACCGCCCCGATGAACGGCTGGCTGACATCATCGCGCGCCAGGACCCCGGCTTTGATGAGATCCAGCCGCGTTTCCGGCCCGAGCAAACGGTTGGCGATGTGCTCGACCAATTGGGCGGGATCAACTACGGCCGGTATTTCGTCGCCGGCACGCCAGCCGTCGTGGCCGATGCGATCGAGCGCTGGCTGGACGAGGACGACATCGACGGCATCAACCTGGTGCAATACCTGTCGTTCGAAACGGCGCGTGATTTCATCGAACTCGTGGTGCCGGAATTGCGCCGGCGCGGGCGTTATCGCGAATCCTACCGCGACGGCGAGACGTTGCGCGAACGTCTCTTCGGTCCCGGCAACGCGCGGCTGCCCGCGCATCATTTCGGCGCTCGCTACCGCGATCCGGCAGCCTTGCGCGGACCGGCGGAACCATTGCGCGTCCCGTCCCGCGAAGGCGCGGCCGAGTTTTCCATGCACGAACTCCGGCAAAAAGCATCTGGAACCAACCTCGTTCCCGCCCCGGCGCCGGCCGCGAATTTTCACACCACTTCCCTGCGATGAGCCTCACCTTCCACTGGTTCCTGCCCACCTACGGCGACAGCCGGTACATCGTTGGCGGCGGCCACGGCTTGCCGGCTGGCGTCGCCGGCGGCGCGCGTCCCGCGACGCTGGCTTATCTCGGCCAGATTGCGCGCAGCGCCGAGCAGCTCGGCTA
Organism: uncultured bacterium; assembly: GCA_963795895.1. Taxonomy (GTDB): domain Bacteria; phylum Verrucomicrobiota; class Verrucomicrobiia; order Chthoniobacterales; family SZAS-18; genus CAWCJJ01. The sequence goes on along the minus strand of CAWCJJ010000011.1, from coordinate 130,855 downwards.
CGTCGGCGTGCTCACGCCCGCCGGCGCTTGGTGCGAGGACGCGTGGCTGACCACCGCGATGCTTGCCGAAGTCACCGAGAGCATGAAGTTCCTCGTTGCGTTTCGTCCGGGGCTGCTCTCGCCGACGCTCGCCGCGCAGATGTCGGCCACCTATCAGCGGCATTCCCAGGGCAGGTTGCTGCTCAACGTGGTCGTCGGCGGCGAGGCGCACGAACAACGGGCCTACGGCGATTATCTCGGCAAGGACGACCGGTACGAACGCGCCGACGAATTCCTGCAAATCATCCGCTCTTTGTGGGACGGCGGGCCGGTGGATTTCACCGGCAAGCATTTGCGGGTCGAGGGCGCGACGATCCCGACGCGTCCCGATCCCATTCCGCCCTTGTACTTCGGCGGGTCTTCGCCGGCCGCCGGGCCGGTCGCGGCGAGGCATTCGGATGTGTACCTGACCTGGGGCGAGCCACCCGCCGCCGTCGCCGCGAAAGTGACGTGGATGCGCGGGCTCGCGGCGAAGCAGGGACGCGCGTTGCGTTTCGGCTTGCGGGTTCACAGCATCACGCGCGACACGGCGGAAGCCGCCTGGGCCGAGGCGGCGCGCCTCCTCGCGGCGATTGACCCGGAAACCATCCAGAAGGTGCAGGCCGGTTTGCACCGCAGCGAATCCGTCGGCCAGAAACGGATGCTCGCGCTCCACGGCGGCTCGACCGACAACCTCGAAATCGCGCCCAACCTCTGGGCCGGCGTCGGGCTCGTGCGCGGCGGGGCCGGCACGGCGCTCGTGGGCAGCCACACGGAAGTCGCGGCGCGGATCAAGGAGTACGCGGATATCGGGATCGACGAGTTCATCCTTTCGGGCGTGCCGCATCTGGAGGAGGCGTATTGGTTTGCCGAAGGCGTCCTGCCCATCCTCCAGCGCGAAGGCCGCTGGACCCATCCGAGGGGCGTGGTCCCGGCAAAAGACAAGGCCGAGGACATTCCGTTTTCTCCGGCGGCGACCAGAGAACCCGCCCGCGCGCTGGCTGGCGCGAATCACTCCGGCCATTAAGTTCGATGATGGCCATTGATCCAAAGGCGAAAGCGCGCGTGATCGCCTCCGGCTACGAGGCGGTTCAGGTCGCGCGCGAAGTGGCCGGTTCACTCGCGCCCGGCGCCTCCGCGCGCGACCGGCAACGCGAGATTCCCACGGCGGAAATGGACCTGCTTTCCGCCAGCGGGCTTTTCGGCATCACCGTGCCGCGCGCATCCGGCGGCGCGGATGTCTCTTGCGAAACCCTCGCGCGGGTTTTCCAGATTCTGTCGGCCGCCGATCCCGCGATCGGGCAGTTGCCGCAGAATCACTTCGTGTTCCTCGACGCCATTCGCCAGGATGGCACGCCCGCGCAAAAGGAGTTTTTCTTCGCCGAAGTGCTGGCGGGCGCGCGCTTCGGCAACGCCCAGGCCGAACGCGGCTCCACCTCCGCGCTCGACCTGAGCACGCGGGTCATCCACAGACCGGACGGCTCTTATCAGCTCAACGGCACGAAGCATTACTGCACCGGTGCGATCACCTCGCACTGGATTCCGGTGGCCGCGCTGGATGACGAAAAACGGCTCGTGCTCGTTTACGTTCCGCGTAACGCGCCCGGTGTGGAAGTCCTGCCTGACTGGAACGCCATGGGACAGCGGGTCACCTTCAGCGGCACCGCGCATTTTCGCGGCGTTCGGGTCCCGGCGGAACACATCGTCGCGCACTGGAAGCTTTTTGAGCGCGCCTCGGTCTTTCACCCGTTCGCCCAACTCCTCCACGCCGCCATCGATGTGGGCATCGCGCAGAACGCGCTCGAAGACACCGCCACGGCGATCCGCCGCCGCCAGCGCCCGCGTCTCGGCGCCGCCGTTGCCCTCGCCAGCGAGGATCCGCACGTTATTCTCCGCCTGGGTCAGCTCACCACCAAATTCCACGCCGCCGAGGGTCTCCTGCTGCGCGCCGCGCGCCTGATCGACGAGACGGCCGTGGTCATCACCGAACACAACGCCGCCGTGGCGGCCGTCGCCGTGTCGGAGGCGAAGGCGTACTCCGAGGACGTCGCCATCGAGATCGCCAACGAAATCTTTTCCCTCGTCGGTTCCAGCGCCACCGACGACGACCTCAACCTCCACCGCCACTGGCGCAACGCCCGCACGCACACGGTGCACGACGCGAACCAGTGGCGGTACCACAGCGCGGGAAATTATTATCTCAATGGCGTGTTGCCCGGCAAACCCATCCGTGGGCTGAGTGGCGCAAACCAGCCCGAATTAGACTAATTCCGTGATGATTACGCTGCAAAATGTCAGCAAGACCTTTGCCACGCCGGAGGGCTCGTTGCGGGCGGTCTCGTCGGTGTCCCTGCAAATTGACGAGGGTGACCTTTACGGGATCATCGGCTTCAGCGGCGCGGGGAAATCGACGCTGCTGCGGACGATCAACCTTCTGGAAACACCCGACCCGGGCAGCCGCATCATCGTGGACGGCCGCGACGTGACCCGGCTCTCCAAGGTCGAGCTCAACCGGGCGCGGCAGGCGATCGGCATGGTCTTTCAGCATTTCAACCTGCTCAACAACCGCACGGTTTCCGGGAACATTTCTTTTCCCCTGGAGATTGCCGGCACGCCAAAGGCGGGGCGCGGAAAGCGCGTCGCGGAGTGCCTGGACATCGTTGGGCTGGCCGAGAAGGCGAATACCTACCCGGCAAAACTCAGCGGCGGTCAGAGGCAACGGGTGGCCATCGCCCGCGCTCTGGCCAACGAGCCGAAGGTGCTGCTCTGCGACGAGCCGACTTCGTCCGTTGACCCGCAGACGACCCGGAGCATCCTGGCATTTCTCAAGGAGATCAACGAACGCCTCGGCATCACCATCATCATCGTGACGCACGAGATGAGTGCCGTGAACTCCATTTGCAACAAGGTGGCGGTGATGGAGGCCGGCCGGGTGGTGGAGGAACTCGCGCTCGACGAAGGGACGCTGGCTCCCCGCTCGAACATCGCCAAGCTGTTGCTCCACGAGCGCCTGATGGCCGCCGCCATCGCGCGGGACCGGCTGAACGACTACATCCCCGTGATCTGAGACGGCGGAAGGCGGAATGACTAATGAACAAGGCGGAAGTTAGACTCCAAGATATGAAATTGACTGATTACCGTCCTTTCGGACGCACGGGCGTGAAGGTCTCGCCGTTAACTCTTGGATGTATGATGTTCGGGGGGAAGACCGGACTGGACGACTCCTGCCGCATCATCGACCGGGCCATCGACGCGGGTGTCAATGTGCTCGACACCGCCAATGCCTATTCCCGCGGACGCAGCGAGGAGTTCACCGGGGAGGCACTCAAGCGCAACGGCCGGCGTTCGCGGATTTTCCTTTGCACGAAAGTCCACATGCGAATGGATGACACGGACCCGAATCAGCAGGGAAACTCGCGCCGGCACATTATCGAACAATGCGAGGCGAGTCTGCGCCGGCCTTCAGACCGACTACATCGACCTCTACCAGATCGACCGTCCGCAGCCGGACACCGCCGATCGACGAAACGTTGCGCGCGCTCGACGATCTCGTTCGCGCGGGCAAGGTCCGCTACATCGGCACGACGACCTTTGCCGCCTGGCAGGTGGTTGAGTCGCTGTGGGCCAGCAAGGAGCTCGGCCTTAACCGCTTCGTTTCCGAGCAGCCGCCTTACAACCTGCTCGACCGCCGCATCGAACGCGAGCTCGTGCCCGCCGCGCAAACCTTCGGCTCGCGATCATCCCGTGGAGTCCCATCGGCGGCGGCCTCCTTTCCGGCAAATACCGGCGCGGAGAACCGACCCCGGTCGATGCCCGTTACGCCAACCCGAGCCCGATCCAGGCGCGACGTTTCACCGAGGGGGTTTACGATGTGGTGGAGCCCCTGGCGGCGATTGGCGCGGGACAAAGGGGTGACGCTGGCGCAACTCGCGCTCGCCTGGACGATCCGGCAGCCGGGCGATCACCAGCCCGATCATCGGGCCGCGCACCCTGGAGCAGCTGGAGGACAACCTCGGCGCGCTGGAGGTCGAGTTCACACCCGCCGACTACGAGCAAATCGACGCCGTCGTTCCCCCCGCCACCCACGTCGCGCCGTTCTACGAGGCGAGCTTCGGCCCGGGCGCGTTTCGGTGGTGACCCGCCGCGCCGGGCCGCCGGCAGAATTGCCCATCTCCCCTCCCTATTTTTCACACCATCGCACCATGCAAGCCGCCCCTGACGTCAGTTCCCGCCATCCCGGAGTTTCCCGCGCTCTCGGCGGTGCCGAGCTACGACGATCTCGCGGATCGTTTCCGTCCGGTTTTCGCCCGCATCGCCCGGGACGCGCTCCGCCGCGAACACGCCCGCGAACTGCCCTTCGAGGCAGTCGGCTGGCTGCGCGAGGCGGGTTTCGGCGCGTTGCGCGTTCCCCGGTCCCACGGTGGCGGTGGCGCGACCCTGCCCCAGTTGTTCCGCCTGCTCATTGAGCTTGCCGAAGCTGATTCAAACCTTTCCCAAATCCTTCGCGCCCACTTCGCTTTTGTCGAAGGCCGCCTGAGCCATCCCGACGAGGCCACGCACGAGTTCTGGTTTCCCAGACTGGTGGAAGGAACATTGTTCGGAGCGGCCATGTCCGAGCGAGCGGAGACCACCGTTGGCAATACAACATTGTCCAGGGATGGCGAGCAATGGGTGCTGAACGGGCAGAAGTACTATTGTACCGGCACGATCTTCGCGGATTGGATCGCGGCCTCGGCCCTGGAGGGCGGGGATCGGGTGAGCATCGCGATTCCCGCCAATTTGCCCGGCGTGGTCAGGGAGGACGACTGGGATGGTTTTGGGCAGCGGCTCACCGGGAGCGGCACCACCAAATTCAACGCGGTGCCGGTGGCGCGCGAGCACCTTATTCGCCGCTTTTCGGACGGGGACGCCAATTTCGATTCGTACATCAAGGCCTTCTACCAACTCGTTCTGTTGTCCACGCTGGCCGGGATCGGGCGGGCCGTGGTGCGCGACGGCGCGGCGTTCGTGCAAGGTCGAACGCGCGCCTTCGGGGTGCCCGGCGTTTCCAGCCCGCGCGCCGACCCGTTGGTGCAGCGGATTGTCGGCAGGCTTTCCAGTCTGTCGTTCGCGGCCGATTGCATCGTGGACGGCGCGGCCGTGGCGCTGGAGCGGCTTTACCAGGCCCGCCGGGACAATAGCGCGGATGAAGCGTTCCATGTCGCGACCGAAATCAAAGCGTTTCAAGCGCAGCAGACGGTGATCGATCTGGTGTTGCAGGCGGCGACTTTGCTGTTCGAGGTTGGCGGCGCGTCCGCCACGAGTGAGACGCGCTCCTTCGACCGGCACTGGCGCAACGCGCGCACGGTGGCCTCGCACAACCCGGCAATTTACCGCGAGCGGGCCATCGGGGATTACCTGCTCAACGGAACCATCCCGGACGCGGCCTGGCGGGAGGCTTTCGGCAAGCACCTTGGTTCCGAAACGCCGCCGGAAGCCGACCTGGATCCGCTGAACGGCGGCGAGTGCGGGGCAGGAAGCGTTTTCGACCCAACTCACGTGAGGCGCGGGCGTCCCTCTGGCTTCCGGGGCTTCAGCCCCGGGAGCGCGGGTCTCCGACCTGCTTCCGTCCTGGCTGGACGGCATGGCATCGCGGTCCGGGTTACCCAAGGGTAACCGAATGCGGCCGTCTTGCCGCATTCCTTGCAATGCTCGACGACGACCCCTTCATGGCGGACTCAACGACATTGATCGCGGCGTATCGTCCCTGCGGTTGGCCGCCGCCGCGTCCCGCCTTGCCGCGAGGTCTTCCTCCCCGGTGATCCCAACAAAGGCAAACTGGCGGTAAAGGACGTGGTACTTCCCGCCGCGCCGGAGCAATTCGTAATGCGTGCCGCGTTCCACGATGCGTCCTTGATCGAGCACCAGAATTTGGTTGGCGTGAATGATCGTGCTCAGGCGGTGCGCCACGACGAAACTCGTGCGTCCTGCGAGCAGGCGCGCCAGCGCGTGCTGCAAACGGTGTTCGGTGACAGGATCGACCGCGCTGGTCGCCTCATCCAGAATCAGGATTCGCGGATCGGCCAGCAGCGCCCGCGCGAAGCACACCAACTGGCGCTGGCCGACCGAAAGGTTGGAGCCGCCTTCGCGGACCTCGGCGTTCAGACCGCGTGGCAGTGACTCGAAAAGGTCCAGGCAGCCCAGCGCCCGCACGGCGGCTTCGGCTTCGGCGTCCGTGGCGTCGGGACGGGCAAAGCGGACGTTCTCCAGCACCGTGCCGGTGAAAAGGAAATTCGTCTGGTGGACCACCCCCATTTGGGCATGAAGCGATCCGGACCGGAGCGCCCGGATTGCATGGCCATCGATGAGCAGCTCACCCATCGTTGGCAGATAAAATTTCGCGATCAGGTTGATGATGGAACTTTTCCCGCTCCCGGTGTGGCCGACGAAAGCCACCACCTGCCCGGGTTCGGCGATCAGCGAAATGTCACGCAGCACCAGACGCGCCGGATCGTATCCAAAGGAGACCTTGCGAAACTCGACCCGCGCCCCGGGTGCGCGCGGCGCCGGGGCGGAAAGCATCCCGTCGGCTTCCTCTTCCACGGCGGACAGGGACACGCGAGGGTCGGGCAGCTCCGCGGCGTCCGCGGCGTCCTGCCATTCCGGCGACAGATCGATCATCTGGAAGACACGTTCCGCGCCCACCAGCGAGATGAAAAACTGCGGGTAGTAGTTGGCGACCGCTTGCAGCGAAATGAAGAAACTCGTGGGGATGAAAAAGAACGCGACGAAACTCCCGACGTTCAGACCCGCGTAGCCGCGCAACGCGCACCAGCCGCCGACCACCAGCATCGCGGCGATGTAAACCTGGCCGGTCACTCCGAGCAGCGGGACATAAAGCGCGGATTCGGCGGAGAGTTTCACGTTATCCTCCGTTAACTGGTCCACGTGCCGTCCGAAAATCCGCTCGCCGCGTTCCTGCCGCGTGAACCCCTGAATGACGCGGATGCCGCGCACCGACTCCGCCAGCGCGCCGGTAAGACGGCTGGAGCTTTCGGCGGCATGACGGGAGAAGAGATGGATGCGCGGGTGGAAATACTTTTTTGCCAGGATGACGGCGGGGCTGACCGCCACCAGCACCAGAAACAAGGCCCAGTTGTAGTAGAGCATCAGCGCCGCGCAGCCGGCGAGTTGCAGGAATTCCTGTCCAAGAAAAAACCCGAGCTGGACCCCGCGCCGGGTCGCCTCGATGTCCGAGATCATACGGCTGAGGATGCGGCCCAGCTTCGTTTTATGAAAATAGCTCAGCGGCATGCGCTGGAGACTCTGGAAAATGCGTTCCCGCAAGTCGTGCATGAGCGCTTCGCCGAGTTCCCCCATGTTGCGCGAACGCCAGTTCATCACCAGCGTGGTGGACAGCAACAGCCCCGCGAAGCCGAGCGTCCAGAGCACGGTCGCGTGGTAATCCCCCTTCGCCACGGGCCCGTTGATGATCGCTGCCACGGCCCAGAACAGCAGCGGCCGTTGCGCCGCGCGGATCACGGTGCTGACGAAGACGGCGTTACGTTTCGCCGCGTGCGGTTTCATGCATGCCAGCATGCGGCGGACGATCCCGATGCCCGATCCTTGCAGCGTCTCGGACGGCGCGGGCGCTTCCGGGAGCGCCGCCGCGTCCGGCAAGGCCTCCGCCACGGGTTGGGGAGGATTCCCGGCGGGCTTTCCCCCGGCGTGGAGCAATTCCCCGGATAAAATCCGGCGGCTTTCCTCATCGACCATCTGGTGCAGCGCCGCCAAGCGGTAGGGGCCTTCCTCCCGCACCAACTGCGCGTGCGTGCCCGTCTGGACAATCCGGCCGCGTTCGAGAACGAGAATGCGGTCGGCGCGGCGCAGCGTGCTTAACCGGTGCGCGACGACAAAGGACGTCCGGCCGGCGAGCGATTGTTCGATGGCGGCAAGAATCTCGTGTTCTGTTTCCGGGTCGATGGCCGCCGTCGGATCGTCGAGCACGAGGATGGAAGGAGCGGCGAGAATGGCGCGCGCGATGGTCAGGCGCTGGCGCTGGCCGCCGGAAAGATCCACGCCGCTTTCTCCGAGCACGGTCTCGTAGCCGTTGGGCAATTCTTCGATAAATTCATGCGCGCAAGCGGCGCGGGCGGCGGCGACGACCGCCTCGCGGGACGCCTCGGGCACGCCGAAGGCGATGTTGGCCGCCACGGTGTCGCTGAAGAGGAAATTTTCCTGGAAAACGAAGCCGACCCTTTTCCGGAGCGCCTGCAAATCCCAGTCGCGGAGGTCCACGCCATCCACGACGACCCTACCTTGGGTCGGATCGTAAAACCGCGGGATCAGGTGCAGCAGCGCGCTCTTACCCGAACCGGTTTCGCCCACGATCGCCACGCACTCGCCGGGTTCCACGGTGAAACTCACGTCGCGGAGCACGACGGGTCCCCCGGCGGCGTGACGGAAGGAAACATTCTCGAAGCGCACCGCCCCGCGGATGGCCGGCGGGACCAGCGCCCGGTCCGGCGGGAGCAGACCCGCCGGTGTATCGAGCAGATCGAACATCCGCCGCGCCCCCGTGAGACTTTCCTGGATGCCGTTGGAGATCTGGGCGAGCATCATGATCTGGGCGGCGAATTGCTGGAGCAGCCCGGCGAAAACGATCAGCCCGGCGCCCAGGGGAAGCGATCCGTCGATGACAAGTTTGCCGCCGTAGAGCAGCAGAACGACGAGGCTGGATTGCGCCAGCAAATCGATGCCGGGGGAAAAGATCGACTGCCGCCAAATGATGGCGTCCTGTTGCTCCTCGACACTCCGGTTGTCCCGCGCAAAATGCGCGGCAACCTCCTCTTCGCGGGCGAAACCCTTGATCACGCCCACGCCCTCGACGGCTTCGGCCAGCGTGAGGATCATGCGGTCGAAAAGCTGGCGGCTCCGCAGAAAAAGCGGGTGGATGCGGCGGGAATAACCGAGGCAGATTCCGGCGATCACGGGAACGACACCCAAACAGGCCAGGGTCAGGCCGGCGCGGATGGAGGCCAGGTAAGCCACGTAAACCAGCACGGTCAGGGCGGTCGCGAGGGTCTGGATGAGAACCGTGTCCACGAAGGTGCGCACGGCCTGGATGTCGCCGGTGGCGCGGTTGATAATCTCGCCGCGGTTGTGCTCGTCGAAAAAGCGGAAGTGCAGATGCTGCAGCTTCGCGAAAACGGCGGTTTGCAAACCGGCGATGACCCGGCGATGAACCAGCCGCGCGAGGAGCACGCCGCCCAGCCAGGTCAGCGCGCCGCGCAGCACCGCCGCCAGCAGGATCACGGCGGCGACCGCGAGCAGGACCGCCAACGGGTTCCAATCCGCGGGCGGCGAGAGATGGAGGGGCCAGCGGACGGGCGGCGCGCCGGGTTGGAGGCGCTTGCGCAGGTAGTCGATGCCCAAACCCGCTGAGCCGACGCCGACCAAACCCACCGCGAGCAGGGCGACCTGGCAAAGGATCACGTAAACGCACAACGCGCGGTCCCGCCAGCAAAGGCCGAGGATGCGCGGTAGCGCGGACGGGGGCGGGAGTGTGACCGGAGTTGTGGAGGGAGTGACTGGGGCAGACATCTGAATGTACGGAGAAACACCGGGGTGCGTTCGTCGATCGGGCCACCCGATCCATTGAGTTGGCACCCCCCTTCGCGCCGGGCCGTCACCCCCGTCACCTCCCAAAAAGCCGCTCAATCATTCCGATGGGCGCGGTAAACTCAAATTTCATATTCCGCCCCGACGGGATGGGCCAGTTCCCGCGCTTTCTCCACCAGCCGCTCCAGCGTGGTGTGATCCAGTATCTTAGCGGTCGAATCCCGCACGTCCCGCATGATCCAGCGGATGGCGCACCGCTGTTCGTCGAGACAATCGTCGCACCGGGCATACGCGGTTTGGCTGACGCACGGCACCTCGGCCAGGGGGCCGTCGATCAGGCGAATGACGCGTCCCAGCGTGATCGTGTCCGGCGCGCGCTCGAGGTAATAACCGCCTTCCCGGCCCTGGCGGCTGCGCAGGATACCCTCGTTGCGCAGATCGAGCAGAATGGTTTCAAGAAACTTTTTCGGTATGTCCAGGTCGTTGGCAATGTCGCGGATCAGCAGGGGACCCGAGCCTTTGGACTGTGCGAGGTGGATCAAGGCATGGATGCCGTATTTCGCTTTTTTCGATAACATTGGGCCGGGGAAGTCACCAGTGGTTCCGGGGGTGCCGGGTGATTCATTGAAGCGCGTCTTCGAGAGCGGTCGCGCCATGCCTCCCATACCACACCCGGGTCGGAAAAACCACGGGGCCGGGTTCCCGCCGCGCAAGCGGCACCGTGAAGGCGGTTTGCCTTCCCTCCTTTGTCATGAAGCCGTCCCGCCGCCTCAGAGATTCTGACCGTAGGCGAGGAACCCGCGGTACTCCCGGAGAATGGCTTCCAGCGCGGCCACCGACCCGGCCACCTGCCGGGCGGGCGGCAAAGCCCGCGGCGTCGCGAAAACGATCTCGAAGGGCGGTGGGTCGAGTTCCGCCGGATCGCTCAACACACCCTCGTGGCACTGGCGGATCAGACCGCCCCGGGCCGGGAAGCCGTCGATGATCTCGCCGCAAGCCAGCGGCAGAAACGCCGCCGCGGCCTTTAAGGCGGGCTTGGCGAGCGCCTCTGTGAGCGTCGCTCCGCGCACGAAGGCGTAGGCTCCGCCCGCCGTGTCGTCGCCGTGCAGGGCGATCAACCCGGAAAATTGATGCACCCCGAGTTCGCGCTCCAGAAAGTAAATCTCCGGCTGTTTGCTGCCGCGCCAGAACTCCCGGTTGAGATCGAGTCCCGCGCGCGAATGCCGGGTGCGGTCTTCCAGGCCGCTGGGATTGCAGACGGGATAGGCGTAGAGTTCATACCCAAGCGCCAGCGCGGGCTCGTCGTCGAGGCGGAGGAGAAAATCCCGCAACGCCACGGCTCCCTCGGGTTCGTCGCCGTGAATGGCGGCGAACAGTCCGAGGCGGATCGGGTGCCCGCCGCCGGACGGTCCCCGAAAGACGAAACGCGGCAACCGGTAGCGGCAACGGCCATGGTGAAACTCACCCACGGGCGAGTAATGCAAGGGCGAGTTTTTCCGCTCCGCGCGTTCGATCAAGGGCGCGAGAAGACGGTCGATCGACCTTTTCCCGGGGATCGGGGATGACACGGGTCGGCTGGAGACCGTTCCCGCGCAGTCACCGCCCAGCGGCCACGCGACGGGGGCGGTGGTTGTCAACGGACGGGGAATACCGGGTGTAACCGGCTGATAGACGGAACGCATGGAAGGGCATCGTGGAGGGTAAAACGCGCGCTACGCGCCAACTTCCTGGCGGGCTTCCTCGGCCAGGGCGGTGGAGAGATACCGCTCGCCGGTCGAGCAGCCGATGGTAACGATGAGTTTGCCTTTGTTCTCCGGGCGTTTGGCCACCTCGATGGCCGCGAACACGTTCGCGCCCGTGCTGATCCCGGCGAGGATGCCTTCCTCCTTGGCCAGGCGGCGCGCCATGGCGATGGCCTCGTCGTTGCTGACGGTGACCACGTCGTCCACGATGTCCAGGTGCAGATTACCGGGGATGAACCCGGCGCCGGCGCCCTGGATCTTATGGGGTCCGGGCTTGATCGGCTCGCCCCGCCGGGTCTGGGTAATGACAGGCGAATCCCTCGGCTCCACGGCGACGGCCTTGAACGAGGGCTTGCGCAGTTTGATGACCTCCGAAACCCCGGTGATGGTGCCGCCGGTGCCGACGGCGGAAACCAGGATGTCCACCCTGCCGTCCGTGTCCGCCCAGATTTCCTCGGCGGTCGTGCGACGATGCACCTCCGGGTTGGCGGCGTTCTCGAACTGCTGGGGAACCCAGCTTTCAGGGGTGTCGAAGGCCAGCGCCCCGGCTTTGGAGATCGCGCCCTTCATGCCTTCCGCGGCGGGTGTGAGCACGAGTTTCGCGCCGAGCATGGCGAGCAGGGTGCGGCGCTCGAAGCTCATGCTTTCGGGCATCGTGAGAATAATCGGGTAGCCTTTCGCGGCGGCGACGAAGGCCAGCGCGATGCCCGTGTTGCCGCTGGTCGGCTCAATGATCGTCATCCTCGGGGTGAGCCGGCCATCGGCCTCGGCGGCTTGGATCATGGCCGCGCCGATACGGTCCTTGACACTGCCCAACGGGTTAAAGAATTCGGCCTTGAGGGCGATCGTCGCCTCCAGTCCGGCCGTGACCCGGTTGAGCTTGATGAGCGGGGTGCGGCCGATGGTGTCGAGAATGTTGGCGTGGATGAGGGCTGGAGTGGTCATGCGGGCTTGGGCGGACGAGTGCGGTTTTTGATCCGGCAGACCGTTTGGGGGACTGGCGCCGAATAGGAAAGTATTGTTTACTAGGTTAGTAAACATTTGACAATCCCTATTATTCCGATAGGAATTGTTTTATTGCCAGATCGACCTGGACCACCCGGGTCAAACCATTGGGCAACCGCCATGCACGCCACCTCTCACGCCACGATTTTGTCCCGTCCTTTGCACCGCCCGCCCGGCGTCGCGCCCTCGCGCGATCCGGTGAGCCCGATCCTCCCGGCGCCCCCAACCGGCGCGCTGGAGGAGATTGGGAAGGAATACCACGCGCGCGGCTGGTCGCTGGGGACCAGTGGTAATTACAGCGTGGCGCTGTCGCAAAAGCCGTTGCGTCTGCTGATCACGGGGAGTGGCTTCGACAAAGGCCGGTTGCGCCCGGAACACTTCGTTGTCATCGACGAAACGGGCCGCGCGGTCGAGGCGGGCGGCGCGCGCCCGTCCGCCGAAACGTTGCTCCACCTTGCCATCGTCGCGCAGCGGGGCGCGGGCGCGGTGCTCCACACGCACTCGCTCTGGGGCACGCTCCTTTCCGAGTTGGGTGAACCGGACGGTGGCCTGGCCTTGCGGGGCTACGAAATGCTCAAGGGCTTGCGCGGCGTGACGACGCACGAGCACCGTCTCTGGTTGAAAATCTTTCCGAATACCCAGGATATCCCGGCCCTGGCGCTTGAACTGACGGCGGGACTTCAAGCGGACGACCCGGGGTTGAGCCACGGCTTTCTGCTCGCGGGACACGGTCTGTACACCTGGGGCTCCGATCTCGCGGAAGCCCGCCGCCACGTGGAGGTCCTGGAGTTTCTGCTCGAGGCGGCCGGACGCCGCCGCAGCCTGCGTTGACGCCGCTTCGTCCCGGGTTTTCACCTTCCTTCTTTATCCATGGCAACAATCACCCTTCGAGACACGCGCCGCTCGCTGACCGACGAGTCGGAGATCCGGGGCTTTCTGCGCCCGTTCGGCATCGCCTACGAGCAATGGCCGGTCGCCCGCGCCACCGGGTCGGACGAACACACGGACGCCGCGGCCATCCTCGCCCGCTACGCGCCCGAGATCGAGCGCCTCAAAACGGAAGGCGGCTACCTCACCGCGGATGTCATCAACGTGACGCCCGACCTGCCGGGCTTGCAGGCCATGCTGGACCGCTTCAACCAGGAGCATACCCACGCCGAGGACGAGGTGCGCTTTGTCGTCCAGGGACGCGGGGTGTTCCACATCCATCCGCCGGGGGAAGAAATTTTCGCGATCGAAGTCGAGGCGGGCGATTTAATCAACGTCCCGGCGGGGACGGCGCATTGGTTCGACCTTTGCGCGGACCGGACCATCACCGCGATCCGGCTCTTTCGCGGGCAGGCGGGCTGGACGCCGGCCTACACGGACACGGGGGCGGCCTCGCGTTACGCGCCCCTGTGCCTTGGCCCCGAATATCTGCCCGGTGGTTCTCCCCGGCTCGAGCCCCTGTCGCTGCCGTCCTTGCCATGACTATCCCATTCGCGGGTCAGGGTGTCCTGTTGGACATCGAAGGGACGACCGGGTCGCTCGCGTTCGTCCGCGAGACGCTCTTTCCGTACGCGCAAAGCCACTTGTCCGCCTTCCTGGAACGGCACTGGGACACGCCGGAAACCACCGCCGCCCGCGAGCGGATCGCGCGGGACGCCGGCACCGGTCCCCTCGACTTGTGGCGGGCAACCCGCGATCCCGGGGCAACCGATCCCGCCGCGCGGGAGCGGTTCGCCGGCGCGGTCGCCGAATTGATGCGGGCGGACGCCAAGCAAACCGGACTCAAGGAGTTGCAGGGGTTGATTTGGGAAGAAGGCTACCGAACCGGCGAGTTGCGTTCGCACGTTTACCCCGACGTGCCGCCCGCGTTGCGGCACTGGGCGCGCGAGGGTCTGGAAATCGCCATTTATTCGTCGGGCAGCATCCGGGCGCAGCAACTCTACTTCGCGCACACGGAAGAAGGGGATTTGCGATCCTTGATCGGCGCCCATTTCGACACGACGACCGGCTCGAAGCGGGACACGGAAAGTTACGTCAGGATTGCCCGCGCGCTGCGGCTGCCGGCCCGGGAAATCCTCTTCGTCAGCGACTCCGCGGACGAACTGGCGGCGGCGCAAACCGCCGGGTTCGCGGTCGCGCTGGCCGGGCGACCCGGGAACCCCGCGCCACCGCCGGAAGCCGCGCCCTTTCCCCGGCTCGCGTCGTTCACTGAAATTCAACCCACCAGGCCCGCGGCTTCCCGTGAGAGCGAGCCCCGCGCGATTTTTGCCACGAATCTATGAAAGTCAAAGGTCAAAACTATCGCACCATCTGGCGGTCGCCGGACGGGGACGGTGTCCGGATCATCGATCAGACGGTGTTGCCCCACCTTTTCGAGACCCGGCGGTTGGGAACCCTCGACGAAGCTGCGGAAGCGATCCGCGCGATGCGGGTGCGCGGGGCACCCCTGATCGGCGCGACCGCCGCCTACGGGGTCTTTCTGGCCATGAGGACGGATGCCTCCGACGAGGCGCTTGAATCCGCCTATGCTATCCTGCTGCGAACGCGTCCGACGGCGGTGAATCTGCGTTGGGCGCTCGACCGGGTACGGTCGGCGCTCGCGCCGCTCGATCCGGGGGAACGCGAGGCCGCCGCGCTCTCCGAAGCGGAGGCGATCTGCGAGGCCGACGTCGCGACGAACCAGGCCATCGGCCGACATGGACTGGAACTCATCCGCCGCGCGGCCGCGCGGCGCCGCCGGTCCGGCGAGACCGGTCCCGTGCAGATTCTGACGCATTGCAACGCCGGCTGGCTCGGCACCGTGGATTGGGGCACGGCGCTCGCGCCCATCTACCTCGCGCAGGACGAGGGGATCGAGCTGCACGTCTGGGTGGACGAAACCCGTCCGCGCAACCAGGGCGCGAACCTGACGACCTGGGAACTCGACCAACACGGCGTGCCCTACAGTTTGATCGTCGACAACGTCGGCGGCCACCTGATGCAACACAACCGGGTGGACCTCTGCATCGTGGGCGCGGACCGCGTGACGTCGCAGGGCGATGTCTGCAACAAGATCGGGACGTATCTGAAAGCGCTGGCCGCCTGGGACAACGGGGTACCGTTTTACGTGGCGTTGCCGTCTTCGACCATCGACTGGACGCTTGAAGACGGCGTCGAGGAAATCCCCATCGAGGAACGTTCGTCCGAGGAAGTCACGCGGATGGCCGGGATCGACGACGCCGGGCATCCCGTCACGATTCGCATCGTGCCGGAAGGTTGCCCGGCGAAGAATTACGGGTTCGACGTGACGCCGCAACGGCTGGTGACCGCGTTTATCACGGAACGCGGGATTTGCGCGCCATCCGCCAACGGCTTGCGCGGTTTGTTTCCCGACCTCGCGCCGCGCCGCGCCCACCCGCCGCGCTACCAACCGGCGGGCGCACCGGACCCGGTCTTCGAGGTGCTGGCGCACGCTTGAGGGACCGGTTTTTCAAAATGCCCGAACATCATGCGTGTATCACCTGGGCGACAGCCCCCGGGAGCTTGAGGAAAACATGAAACTGAAATTTTCCATTTTCGCGGCCACGATGGCGCTGGCGACCCTGCTAGCTTTGACCCCCAACCGCCTGCCCGCGGGCGAACCGGACAAAGTGGTCCGGATCGGCTACCAGAAAAGCGGCGCGCTCCTGCTGGTCAAACAGGATGGCTCGCTGGAAAAGAAATTCGCCGCCGCTCGGCTACCGCGTGGAATGGCGCGAGTTTCCCAGCGGACCGCCGGTGCGTCGAAGCCCTCAACGCGGGCGCGCTGGATGTAGCCCACTCGGGCGACGCCCCGCTCGTTTTCGCGCAGGCGTCCGGCGTCCCTTTTGTGTACTTCGGCGTCAGCGCGACCAGCCCGGAGAGCAGCGGCATCGTGGTGCCCAAGGAGTCGCCGCTGCAATCGCTCGCCGGACTGAAGGGCAAAAAGGTGGCGTTCGCCAAAGGTTCCAGTTCGCACTACCTGATGGCCCGCGCGTTGGAATCCGCGGGCCTGACCTTCGCGGACATCACAGCCCGTGTACCTCCAGCCGCCGGACGCGCGCGCGGCCTTGCAGTCCGGCTCGATTGACGCGTGGGCCATTTGGGACCCCTTCCTGGCGGCGGCGGAGATCGACGCGGAAGCCCGCTCGTTGACGCAAGGCGGGAAGCTCTCGCCGCACCGGGAATTCTACTTTGGACGCCGCGAGTTCGTCGAAAAGAACCCGGCTTTGGTGGCCGCGCTTTTGGAAGTGCTGCAAGTCTCCGGGAAACGCGCGCTGGCGGACCCGAAGGCGACGGCGGCTTTTCTCGCGCCGAAACTCGGACTCGCCCTGCCGGTGATGGAACGCAGCGAGGCGCGCAAGCAACGCTACGGCGGGGAACCGTTGGGCGGCCAGGCCGTCGCGGACCAGCAGGCGGTGGCCGACACGTTCTTCAAGCTGGGACTCATCCCCAAGGCCATCCGGGTGGAAGACCTCGTTTACCATCCGGCCAGGTAGCGACCGGCCGCAATCCCCCCTTCACCCCGAAATGAAACTCTTCTGGTTTATCCCCACGCACGGCGACGGCCGTTACCTGGGCACGACGACCGGCGGGCGCGTGCTCGATTTTGACTATCTCCAGCAAGTCGCCGGGGCCATTGACACGCTCGGGTTCTACGGGGCGCTCCTGCCCACGGGCCGCTCGTGCGAGGACGCCTGGGTGACCGCGTCGGCGCTGATCGGCGCGACCCGGCGGATGAAGTTTCTCGTGGCCGTGCGGCCCGGCTTGGTGTCACCGAGTCTCGCCGCGCGCATGACGGCCACCTTCGACCGACTTTCGGGCGGGCGCGTGTTGATCAACGTCGTCACCGGCGGCGACCCCGTGGAACTGGCGGGCGACGGCATCTTCCAGGAGCACGACGCGCGCTACGAGGTCACCGACGAGTTCCTGCACATTTGGCGGCGGCTGCTGGCGGCGCGGAGGCCGTGGACTTCGAAGGCAAGCACCTGCGCGTCAAAGGGGCGAAGACCATTTTCGCCCCGCTGCAAAAGCCTTACCCGCCGCTGTATTTCGGCGGGTCGTCGCCCGCCGGGATCGAGGTCGCCGCGCGGCACGTCGATCATTACCTGACCTGGGGCGAACCGCCGGCCGCAGTCGCGGAGAAGATCGCGCTCGCCCGTGCCGCCGCCAGCCGCCAGGGGCGGCGCCTGCGTTTCGGCATCCGCCTGCACGTCATCGTGCGCGAGACGGAGGAGGAAGCCTGGCGAGCCGCGGAAAGTCTGATCAGCCACGTCACCGACGACACCGTGGCCGCCGCGCAAAAGATGCTCGCCCGGCACGACAGCGCCGGACAAAAGCGGATGCTCGGGCTGCAAAGAAACGGCGCGGCGGACCGCAGCCGGGCCGCGCTGGAGATCAGTCCGAACCTGTGGGCCGGCGTCGGGTTGGTTCGCGGCGGCGCGGGCACCGCGCTCGTGGGCGCGCGGACACCGTGGCCGCGCGGATGAAGGAATACGCCGACGCCGGGATCGAGACGTTTATCCTCTCGGGCTACCCGCATCTCGAGGAAGCTTACCGCGTGGCCGAACTGCTTTTCCCGCGCTTGCCGCTCTCCCACGACGACGCCAACGGGCACGGCCGCCCCGCGCCCCGACCCACACGGGCGAAGTGATGGCCAACGAACTGGTGCCCGCCGCGCGACGCGCGGGACGGGAAATCCCTCCACGTCCGGCGCCGTCATCCCCGACTCCCGGTTCTCGGAACGTCCGTTCCCTCGAAGGCGCGCTCGCCGTCGCCTTGCAAGATGAACATTCACGCGTTATTTCGGCAGGCATCTGCTCCCGTGGACCGTGCCGCTGCTGCTCGTGGCCGGTTGGCAATGGGCCGTCGCGACGGGGCACATTTCAGCCAGAAGTCCTGCCCGCGCCCTCCGCCGTGTCGCGGCCGGGTGGCGGCTGACGCGCAGCCACGAGCTGCCGCTCCACCTGTGGGAAAGCACCAAACGCGCCTGCCGTGGGACTGGCCATCGGCGGCAGTCTCGGGCTGGCGCTGGGGTTCCTCAACGGCTTGTCCCCGTGGGCCAACCGGCTCTTTGATTCCTCCATCCAGATGGTGCGCAACGTGCCGCACCTCGCGCTCATCCCGCTGGTCGATCCTGTGGTTCGGCATCGGCGAGGAAGCCAAGCAGTTCCTCATCGTGCTCGGCGTGCTTTTTCCCGCTCTACATCAACACGGTCCACGGCATCCGCTCCATCGACCCGAAGCTGATCGAGATGGGCCGCGTGTACGGCCTGGGCCGCTGGGGATTGTTCCGGCACGTCGTGCTGCCGGGCGCGCTGCCTTCATCCTCGTGGGGCTGCGTTACGCCCTGGGCGTGATGTGGCTGACGCTGATCGTCGCGGAAACCATCGCGAGCGACGACGGCATCGGCTTCATGACGATGAACGCGCGCGACTTCATGCAGACCGACGTGGTCCTGCTCGGCATCGTGCTTTACGCGCTGCTGGGCAAATTTGCCGACACGCTTCGCGCGTCTGCTCGAACGCTGGCTGCTGCGCTGGAACCCG
The DNA here is from genome assembly GCA_963795895.1 of uncultured bacterium. Classification (GTDB taxonomy): domain Bacteria; phylum Verrucomicrobiota; class Verrucomicrobiia; order Chthoniobacterales; family SZAS-18; genus CAWCJJ01. The sequence continues at coordinate 111,957 of CAWCJJ010000011.1, read as the reverse complement.
GCGTACCGGGCCGCTGATCATTTTGCCATGAACCTGCTCTTGCCGAAACACCCGCCGCCACGGCGGCTTCCACTCCCCGCGTGGAGCCGGCCATCCTGCGGACTGCCGCTGTTGCGGGCGCGTGGGCTTTCCAAACAATTTGATGGGCGGATGGTTCTCGCCGGGATCGACCTCGATCTGGGGCCGGGAGAAATCGCCGCCATCGTCGGGTCGCAGCGGCTGCGGTAAAAGCACGCTGCTGCGCTTGCTGGCCGGCCTGGAGCGAGTCTCGGGGGGGAATCTCGCTCTGGCCGGCCGGCCCCTGGCGGGTCTCAACCGGGCCGCGCGGGTCATGTTCCAGGACGCCTGCCTGCTGCCCTGGCAGACCGTTCTGCACAACGTCCTCCTCGCGGCGCCGGGGGCGGAGGGGCGGCGCGAGGCCCGGCAGGCCCTTTCCAGGGTGGGTTTGCTGGATCGCGCGGACGAGTGGCCCGCGGCGCTCAGCGGCGGCCAGCGCCAGCGCGTCGCGCTGGCCCGCGCGCTGGCCAGCGACGCTCGCCGCTGCTCTTTCTGGACGAGCCGCTCGGGGCGTTCGACGCGCTGACACGCCTGGAGATGCAGGCGCTCCTGGAAAGTCTCTGGCTGGAAAAACGCTTCGGCGTGTTGCTCATCACCCACGATGTCGAGGAAGCCGTCGCCCTGGCGCGACCGCGTGCTGGTCATGGAAGCCGGGCGTTTCACCCTGGAAATCCCGGTGGACCTGCCGCGTCCCCGCGTTCGCGGCAGCCGGGAGTTCGTCGCCATCAAGGAGCGGGCTCTCCACCAACTGTTGACCCGCCCAAACCATTAACCCCGCCGAATCTCTCTCATGGACAAACCGGACGATTCCTTCGAACCCGCCTGCGATGTGGCGATCATCGGCGCGGGCTTCAGCGGCAGCCTGACCGCGATCCATCTGTTGTCCGACCCGGACGGGGACCGGCCGCCGTTGCGCGTGGCCTTGATTGAAAGGGAACTCTCCGCCTTCGGACGCGGCGTTGCCTACGGGACGCCGTGTTCGAGGCACCTGCTCAACGTGCCCGCCGGGAAGATGGGCGCGTTTCCCGACCGGTTGGACCATTTCCTGGAGTGGTTGCATTCGCATCCCGCCGAACGGGCGGCGGATCGGCCTGGGTGAAGCGGGCGCGGGCGCGTTCGTGCCCCGGGTGCTCTACGGCCAATACGTCGCCGCCCTGTTGCGGGAGGCCGAAGCGGGTGCCCGCGGCCACTTTCGGCGCGTCGCGGGCGAGGCGGTGGACATCGTTCCCGGCGGAGGGTGGCGACGGCGCGTTGCGGGTGGAACTCGCCGACGGTCGCCGGCTGCGGGCCGGTCGCGTGGTGCTGGCCCTGGGCACGTTCCCGCCCGGGGATCCCCGCCTGCGCGACACGCGTTTCCACCGCAGTCCGCGCTACCTGTATTCACCCTGGTCCGCCGAAACCCACGAGCGGTTGGCGGCTCCCGGCGACGCGCTCATCCTCGGCTCGGGTCTCACGGGCCTGGACCTGCTCCTGACCCTACGGGACCGCAAACGCGCCGGGACCCTGCACGTGCTTTCCCGCCACGGGTTGTTTCCCCAGCCGCACCGTCGCCGGCGCTGGCCCCGTGGCCGGCCTTCCTGCGGACTGGCGAGTTGCCGAGGACCGCCCGCGGGATGCTGCGCGCCGTTCGCGCCCAGATCGCGGCGCGCGGCGGCGGGCGGCGGGATTGGCGCGCGGTGATCGATTCGTTGCGTCCGTTCACCCAGGAGTTCTGGCAAGGGCTGGGCCGCGCGGAACGCGGTCGATTTTTGCGGCACCTGCGCGCGATCTGGGAGCCGCACCGCCACCGCGCCGCGCCCGAGGCGCTGGCTGTCAAGGACGAACTGGAGCGCGACGGACGGCTGGTTTGTCACCGGGGCCGGATCGAACGGATCGCGGAAACCGATGGCGGCAGCGCCCTGGAAGTCACTTTTCAGCCGCACGGGCGCGCGGGACAACGCGAGACCCTGCGGGTGGGCTACGTGGTCAACTGTACGGGACCCGAGTGCAACTACCATCGTCTGGGCGACCCGTTGATCGCGAACCTCTTCGCCCGCGGCCTCGCCCGGCCGGACGACCTGATGCTGGGATTGGACGTGGCCCCCGGCGGCGAGGTCCGCGACGTGAACGGGGCCGTCCAGGGTCGGCTCTTTACCCTGGGCAGCCCGCAAAAGGGTCGGTTGCTGGAAACCACCGCCGTGCCGGAGTTGCGCGCGCAGGCCCGTGATCTCGCCGCGCGCCTGCGGGAACGCGAACCCGCCGGTTTGCCGACGCCGTCCGTGGCCAGGAGAGCTGCGGTTCCCGTTGCGCCGCCCGCGCACGCCTTTGCGTTCGAGATTTGAAGAGGCCGATTGGCAGAGGGCCGGGGAAAGAGATATTGGTGCCTGACCCAAGGAGTACGCTTCGAGGCTGAGGCCAAATCTACGTTCGATCAGAATACGGATCCGGAGAGGCCGCAGGGGTCAGCCAAGGATGGCGCTAACTTACAGCCGTTTTCAAAACGGTTGAGCCGTTCCCTGCGGCATCAGGGCTTCCGCCCCGGTGGACGTTGCAGGGTGTTTGGCGACGGTGGATGGCGACCTCCGGGCGCCATGGGTTCCCGCGCGCGCGGCGCCCCGACCTTCCGCGATGGGTGGCTGCACCGAGCGTGGAACGGAATGGCGCCCGGAGGTCGCCATCCACCCTGGCGCACGCTTGGGGGCGGAGTTCCTGCGGTGACCAAGCGTCGCTCAACCCTTCTGAAAACGGCTGTAAGCGGCTACAGCAAGTTCGTATTGCTGATTTCCAAGCACTTGCAGAATTGGAAGCATCCAGAAAGTGCCTTAAGTTCGCGCCATTCAGATGTGACTCCAACGTCTTTCCCGGATTCGGCATCAAATCTTACGCAAACATCTCTCTCGTCGACTTACTCCTGACCAAAAACCTTATCGAGGGTAAGCCCGCCGTCGCATGAAAAAGGTCGATTCTGGCGGGTGGACTTAATAGACTGGTTGAATCAACCGGTCAACAAGGAGGTTCAGGGCGAACGCATCTAAAAGGCCTTGCATTGACGGCTTTGGCAAGCTGGGGGGATGGACTTGCCAGCCCTCTCGCCCGCCGCCCGGCTTTTTGCCGGGGTGACTGATCCTCGCATAGCGCGCACGCGCCTGCATCTGCTCTGCGACATTTTGGTTTTGGCTCTCTGCGCGACTTTAGCGGGGGCGGAGAGCTTTGCGGACATGGAAGAATGGGCGGAAATGAAGGAGGGGTGGCTGCGCACCTTTCTGGAACTGCCCCATGGCGTTCCCAGCCATGACACCTTTGAGCGCGTGTTCCGCCGGCTCGATCCCAAGGAGCTCCACGCCTGCTTTCTGCGCTGGCTGGAAAGTGCCACTACCACCAGCGGCGGCGGTGGTGGTAGTGGTGGTGAGCCAAGGCAGATTGCCGTGGACGGCAAGAGCTTGCGCCGCAGCTTCGATAGCGCCAGCGGCCAGAAGGCCCTGCACGTGGTCAGCGCCTTTGCCACAGGCGAGTTGAGCCTGGTTTTGGGCCAGGTGGCCACGGACGAAAAGAGCAACGAAATTACCGCCATCCCGGAGTTGCTGCGCCTGCTGGATCTAAAAGGCGCGGTGGTGAGCATCGACGCCATGGGCACGCAGAAAGAGATCGCCGCGCAGATCACCGCCCAGGGCGGCGACTACCTGCTGGCCCTCAAGGGCAACCACGCGCTCCTGCACGCAGACACCCAGCGGCTCTTTGCCGACGAGGCGGCCCTGGCCGAGCAAAAGCCCACGCGCGCCGAGACAGTGGAGAAAGACCACGGACGCCTGGAAACGCGCCGCTGCACGGCTCTGCCTGCCGAGGGATTGTTCGGCGGTTTGCGCGGGCTGGCCGGCTGGGCAGGCGTGCAAAGTGTCGCCTGCATCGAAAGCCGCCGCGAGGTGCTGGCCAGCGGCATAGCCAGCGTGGAGCGGCGCTACTTTTTGAGCAGCCTGCCTGCCGATGCCACGCGGCTTTTGGCTCTGGCGCGGGGCCACTGGGCCATCGAAAACAACCTGCACTGGATGCTCGACGTGCATTTTGATGAGGACCGCTGCCGGGTCCGCAAGGACCACGGACCGCTGAATCTGGCTACCCTGCGCCGGGTAGCCCTGAGCCTGGCCAAGCGCGACACCGCCTCCAAGCAGAGCGTGCGCCGAAGGCTCAAGTGCGCGGGTTGGGATGACGCCTACCTCTTTCGCCTCATCAACATTTAGATGCGTTCGCCCTGAAGGAGGTTTTGTGGTGGAAATAGGTTCATTTGAGGCGAAGACACATTTCAGCGATCTGCTCCGGCGCGTGACGCACCAAGGGGAGAAGTTCGTCGTCACCATGCGCGGCAAACCCGTGGCGATGCTTGGGCCGGTGGACGAGCCGAAATCCGACGCGCAGTCCCTGGCCGCGCTGCTGGATGAGTTGCGGGAGTTCCGCGCCACGGTTTCCAAGCGCGGCCCCATCCTTAAACCCGGTGAAACGTGGAATGAATACGAGCGGGAGGGTTTGTTCAGAATCCGCGCACCCGCCGGGCTTACCAGGATGACGTTCGGGAATTCATGGTCTTTGTCGGCATTCAGGGGGCCGGCGAGTTCCGGCAGGTCACGCGCTCCCACGCCATAGATTGGCGCAAAGTTATGGAGCATCGCGGGCACGCGGCGGCAACTATCCGCCGGAAACTCTCGGCGCGCTGTTTCGGCCCGTGAAAAACAACGCCGACAGCAAGACGAGAAATAAACCATCCGTTGTAGAGAATGAGGTCTACAGTGCCGCCATTCCCTTGGTGGTTCCTCCGCTCAAAATGTCTCCTCAACGCTCTGCCGCCATGTGTCGAAAGCTCTCCCCGCCGCTCGTTGCAAGCCTTCTCATCCTTGCCTTGGGTGGACCCTTCTGGCCGCGCACCGCTCGCGCCCAAGGCACCCCGCCACCGCCTTCCCAGGTCTGGCAAGCCCTCTATTTTGGCCGCCTGCTCTACCCGGAGGAACTGGACTTCACCGGCGCGGACGGCACCCATACCCTGCGCCAGTACGCGGCCTTCCTGCTGGACCCAGCCGACCCCAACGCCTTCACCCGCCAGACCGGAACCTTGGGCGCGGCCAACGGCAACGCGGTTTTCACCTTCCCCTCGTTCAAGGGGCTGGTCTATCAGCCCCAGACCTCGCCGGCGGCTTCACCAACTCCGCCTCGACCATCACGGGCACGGGCGCGCCCCTGCGACTCTCCGTCTCCATCGCGGCCACCGGCCCGAAGTTCTTCATGCGCCTGACGCCGGCGGCGGTCCAGCCCGACCACAGCGTCGGCGGCGGCCTCAACGACGCCGAGGAAGCCCTGCTGGCCCTGCACCCGAGCCTCACCTCGCCCGCTGGCAACGGCGTGCCCGACCTGGTGCGCTTCCAACTGCAATCCTTCTACGGGATCGGCGATCCCCAAGGGGACAGCAACGGCGACGGGACCAGCGACGCGGCCAAGGTGGTGGCCGGGCTGAACCCGCTCGACCCGGCCAGCCATGTGGGCAACGACCCCAACCTGGACGCCGACGGCAACGGCTTGCCGGACGCTTGGGAAATGAAATACTTCGGGCACCTGGGCAACGATCCGCTGGCCGACCCGGACGGGGACAAATTAACCAACCTCCAGGAGTATCTGTTGCATACCGACCCGACCAAGAAGATGACGGACGGCGTTCACCTCGACGGCCAGGGGGACCAGGACGGCGACGGCGTTCTGGACGTGTGGGAACTGGAGGACGGCACCGATCCCTTCGATGCCAACAGCTACGATCTGGCCACCAACTACGTGGTGCTGCGCGGCCTGGTGCAGCACCTGGATCAATGGGGGCCGGTGTCCGACCAGAGCCAGTTCGACGGCACGGTGCTGCGCGCCACGGCCATCGGCTTCGAGACGGCCCAGCAAACCCAGACCACCGCCTACGGGATTGTCAACGAAGTCAGCGGGTTCGCGCCGAGCGGCAACGATTATGTCGCGCAGAGATACGTGCGCTTCCGCAAGGGCGTGCAGTACCAGGTGGAACTCACCACCACCTCCAACAACCTGCCCTTCGTCAGCGGCCGCTACTTCTGGACGGGCGTGGGCAACTCGGACGAGCCGGACAACAAGTTCTTCACCTTCACCGTGGACGGACGCCAGACCTACGTGGCCGACGGGAGCGGCCAACCCGTGCCCGCCACGGCGATCAGCCCCGACCCGGACGTCAACAGAACCTACTTCACCCTGGCGACGGGCAGCGGTGCCGCGACCGCCACCCGGGGCACCCCCTCCAGCAACGCCGCGCGGCCTGTTGTGACCAGCGCGGCCCCGGACCCGGTTTCTCATCCCACCGGCAAGGCCGCGCTACCACCCGCCGCCGTCCTGGACCTCAAGAACGTTAGCGACACCACCGACGATGTGACGGTCAACACCTTCAACCTCAAAACACCGACGTTGAGCAAGAAGGCCGACGTGATTCGCGCCAAGAACAAGTACTGGCAGGGAATCGGCGACGTGTACGCGCGCATTGTTCCCCACCGCAACGACGGCATCGGCAATCCCGACGATCCACGGATGCCGCAGCTACAATTCAGCGTGCCGATGCTTGGCCCCACCTACCAGGTGAAGTGGAAGTTCCAGTGCGCCTACACGCGCGGCAACGGCTTCCGTGTCACGCAGAAGCCGCCCACCGGGACGCCGCCTGACAGCTTTACCATCCCGACTGACGGCAGCTTCACGACGCTCGCGGGCGACGCGCCTTGGAAGGTTTACAATGATCCGGCCTGGAAGAGCGACTTCTTCGGGGGCGACTGCGCGGTGATCTACCAGGTGATGGACGCATCGGGAGCCGCCATCACCGGCCAGTTGACGCGCAACTTCGTCATCGGCGGCCTCAGCCCGCAGAACGACAAAGCCAAGAGCTTCGTCAACGCCTATGTGGCCACGGCGAGTCCAACCCTGTACTTCGCCTACGCCATCGCCAAGGAGGAGAGCGGTCCCTACAGCTTGGGTGCGCTCCAGTACAACCAATTCTTTACCATCGGGCTCATCAACCCGAAAGCTCAGAGCGGCTCCGACTGGCGGGCCTGGCGGCCGCTTTTTCCTTCCTTCAACGACGATCCCAGCGGTCCCGGCGGTTACGGCATGTTCCAGAACACCAGGTTCAATCCCAACATCGGGCGCAAGGAAATCTGGAACTGGCAGGACAACAGCCGGGCGGGGGTGGACGAGATCAAGGGCAAGATAACAATGATCACCACTCCGCTGTTGGCAACCTTCAAGCGCACCTACCCCAACGCACCGGCCTTGCCCGGCGTGAGCTACACCTATCCTGTGCCAAAGAGCAGTCCTCCGCAGACGGTCACGCGCAGTGTCAGCGGCGCGGATGCCATCACCATCACCGCCTACAACGGCTTCGGCAAGCTCCCTAAGCGCAATCTAATTCTTGCTGACGGAAAGCCGCACCGCCGAGTGACTCCTTGGACCTATGAGGGAGGGAAGTGGACATTTCATCCAAACCAAAACGATTACGCGAGAAGAGTACTAAGCCAGTTCGAGTAATATCATGAAGAATACACCGATGTTCACGATCTCAGCGGCATTGCTCCTATTGCTGCTGCCGGCTGCTTACGGTCAGCAGACCCTCATCACCGATCCTAAAGCGGACTTCCTGGCCAATTCAGGCCCGGGTCCCACCGATCAACTGTTCAAGTTGGAAGCCGACATAAACCACGATGGCTTGCCTGACGTGTTTCTCGCCTTGAGCGTTGACGATAAAGATACTGAAGAAGTGGGTGACAGTTACAGTTGGATACTCTACATCGCGCAACCAGGTGGCGGCTACATTAAGGCAGCACAAAAAGATGACTCGGGAAACCTCATCACCGATGGAATAGTCACGTTTCGCAAGGATGCCTACTTTGTCGGCTACATCCCTGAAATCAAAGGCTACGGCCTACTGACCTTGGACGAAGGCATGGCAGCCAAGGCCAAAGGGCCGCAAGTACAACTCAAAGCCATTGTAATCGTCGGCAACAACGCCTTCCAAGAGGTTCCCGTAGGTAAAGCTGTTTACGACTACGCCGCCGCGCCGCTGAGGAAGCGTTTTGCGGCTACGCCGACGCCGCCGGTGCAAACCTTGCCAGCGAAGTAGAAGCAGCCACATCAGTCGAGAAGGACGCTAACTTAAAGCACTTTTTGGATATTCCCGCTTCTATAAGTGCTTGGAAATTAGCTACGCCACAGGGGTCGGTCAACATCTCTCGATAGTTTTCAGACTGCGCGGCCGGTCGCGGAAGGGGGGTCGGTGAACGGCGTAAACGGTTTTGGTCGCGTGTGCGGCAAAGCAGAGGGATCACTGAAACTGTGTAGAGTAGGTGGGGAGCGACGGGTTGAGAGGCCCTCTGGCCAATGACCGTCTGCTTCCCGCCCCTCATCAAACCGGACGGGCGGTTTTCCCGCATCCGGCTTTCCGAGTTCCTTTGCCGCAAGGCGTTGGCTTTGCGGTACAGGGTGATTTGTGGTTGCCGGACCTTTTCTGGCGCTGGTAGCCCGCCCGCGGGCCGTCACCGGGTCCCTCCCCGCTCTTCTCCCCCGCGAAACAAGCGGCGTCCCTTCGCTCCCCCGCGCGTTCTCCGGACCAGAGGTCCGGCGCGGGATCCACGCTACTACGAACGCCTCCGACTTCTGCCACGGCCCGTGCGGCCTCGCCCTTTGTCGGGCTTGCGCCGCCGGTTGGGTCTTCTTTGTTACCCGCCATGGCAGACCTCCCCGCTTGCCCGGACGCCACTTCCCGACATGTCGCCCACGCAGACCCCGCTTAGTCCCTTGCTGCCACCCACGGCGGTTGGTCTGGAAGGCAACTCCGCGGCCTTCGCCATCTCTCGAGTGGCTCGGCTGCCGGTTGTTTAACTTCCCCAGGCTCATTGGCGTGGTTCATGTGTTCATTGCGACCGCCGGTTCGACTCCACGCCTGCTCCCCACCCCGCCTCGCGGCGACGCGGTTGGCGCGGTCTTCGGTGCCGAACCGTCTGACTGCACCGGCGGGACTCGCACCCACGTTGACGCCCGCTTCACGGGCGCACCAAGAGATGTTGACTGACCCTCGCGGCGGCGTTGACTGACCCGCGCCGCGGCGTGTACGGCCGCGTTCTTTGGTCTCAGAACTGGCCGAGGGGCCCTCTCCGGCAACTCGCTGAACCACCCTTCGGAATCCGTGTGGCGGCGGGTGGCGGCCACGCTGTGGTTGGGATTCTGCAAATTGGAACCTGGGTCGCTCATGATTTCGTTGCCTACCCAATCCAGAGCGGGGAGGTAACCACGCGCTGATTTTGCATCGGCTGTGCAACTGCTCTGCAAAACCTCTGCAAAAGCCGAAATTGGCGTCGCAAACTTATCAAACCTCTGCCAATCGGCTGGATTTCCGTCAATTTGTTATCAAACCTCCGGCGGAAGGGCTTAGCCCTGTAACTCTCTCTTAATCAGCTGTTCCCAAACTAAAACGCCCTAATTCGCGCTTTATCAAACCTCTTACCAGAATTCTTTTGGAGTTCCTGATGCAAATTTATTCCGTTGCACTGTACCGGCTGGACGGTATTGTAGGTCGGCTGCGACTTCGTTCACTCGCGGCGACACCGTCCCCATGCAATCCGCCACGCCGACCGCCAAACGCCCCAATACCCGCGAGACGATCCTCGACGCGGCCGAAGCCCTCGTGCTCGACGCCGGCGCGGCGCACCTCACGCTCGACGCCGTGGCCGAGCGCGCGGGCGTCAGCAAGGGCGGGTTGCTCTACAATTACGCCTCCAAGGAAGCCCTGCTGCAGGCCATGATCGCCCGGCACGTGGATCGTGTCACCCAACTCCAGGTCGAAACCCTCGACCGTCTGCCGCCGGGGCCGGGCCGCGAGTTGAAGGCTTGCCTGCTCACCTCGCTCGACGCCAAAGGATGCCCGAAAGACAAGCGTCTGGGCGTGTCCATGATTGCCGCCAGCGCCAACGAACCCCGGCTGCTCGAACCCATCCGCGAACTCCACCGCCGCCGCCTCGGGCATCTGCTCGAAGCCGCCGGGGCCGGGGTCAACTTCGAGCGCGCCGCCATCGTTTCCCTCGCCTTCGATGGCTTGCTGCTCACGGAAATGTTCCAGGTTTCGCCCTACAACCCCGCCCAACGCCGCCGGATTGTCGATCGGATGATCCAGTTCATCGACGAGGAAATGAACGCCGCCGCCACTGTTACCGCCACCGCCAACCCGACCACCTGATCCCTGCTTATGATCGCTTCCACCACCGAACTTGACCGGCCCGCCGTCGCCGCCGACGCCAACGACGAAACCGCGCGCCAAGCCCGCCGTCCGCGCAGCTGGCTCGCGCTGCTCGGGCTACTTCTTTCTGGCCGCCGTCATCGCCTTGGAGGTGTTTGTCGCGTTGGGACTCATCAAGGGCTTCCAGGTGAAAAAGGGCATGGAGATGGGCGCGAAAATGGCCCCGCCGCCCGCCGCCGTCACCTCCACCGTGATCCACGAGGACAACTGGCAGCCCACCCTCAGCGCGATCGGCACGATGGAAGCCGTCCAGGGCGTGACCGTCAGCGCGGACCTGCCCGGCGTGGTCAAGGAAATCCTGTTTCGAATCCGGGCGCGACCGTCAAACAAGGGCGACGTGCTCGTGCGCCTGGTGACCGACCAGGAAGCAGGCGCAGTTGCAGGCCTCGGAGGCGATGCGCGATCTGTCCGTGTTTTCGTTGCGCCGGCAGCGCGACCTGTTGGAAAAGAAGGCCAGTTCGCAGTCCGACTTCGACACGGCCGAGGCGACCGCAGCGGCAGGCCGAAGCCAACGTGGCCGCGCCAAGCGGGCTTCCATCCAGCGCAAGACCATCACCGCGCCGTTCGCCGGCACAGCTGGGCATCCGCCATGATCAACCTCGGGCAATATCTCAACAGCGGCGACAAGATCGTCTCCCTGCAGGCGCTGGACCCGATCCGCGTGAACTTCACCCTGCCGCAGCAGTACCGCGACATGGTCAAGGCGGGCACCGACGTGGAACTGAAAACCGACGCTACGGGCGACACCGTTTTCAAGGGCAAGGTCAACGCGCTGGATTCGCTGGTGGATGTCGCCACGCGCAACTTCCAGGTGCAGGCCACGCTGGACAACAAGGAGGGCCGCTTGCTGCCGGGCATGTTCGCCAACGTTTCCGTGCTGCTGCCGGGCGAGCAGAAAGTGCTGCCGGTGCCGTCCTCGGCGATCAACTACGCGCCCTATGGCGACTCGGTCTTCGTGGTCCACGACGGCATGAAAGACCCGCTCCACCCGGACAAGCCGCCGTTCGCGGGGTGAAGCAGCAATTCGTCAAGACTGGGTGCCACGCGCGGCGACCTGGTGGCGATCCTCTCCGGCCTAAAGCCGGGCGACGAAGTGATTACCTCCGGCGTATTCAAGTTGCTCAACGGCGCGCCGGTGAACATCAACAACTCGGTCAAGCCCGACGCCAACGCCGCGCCCAACCCGGAAGACAGCTAAGAAACACCACAGAGGCACAGAGAACACAGAGGAAGCAGAAAGAAAAAAGGCTGGAAAGGGGTTTCAGGAATGACCAAAGCGCCACCTCTTCCCCCGAACCTTCCATGCCTTTCCTTTTCTCCCTCTGTGTTCTCTGTGCCTCTGTGGTTAATCCTTTTCTGCTAACGCCTCGACTTCTTAACCCAATGAAATTTACCGATCTCTTCATCCGCCGGCCCGTGCTGGCGCATCGTGGTCAACCTGCTCATCCTGCTGGGCGGGCTGCAGGCGCTGCGCTCGCTCAACGTGCGCCAATACCCGCGCAGCGACCTCGCCGTCGTTTCGTCAACACCGTCTATGTCGGCGCGAACGCCGACCTCGTGCGCGGGTTCCTCACGACCCCCTGGAACGGGTCATCGCCAGCGCCGAGGGCATCGACTTCATGGAATCCACCAGCGCCCAGAGCCTGAGCACGATCAACGTCCACCTCAAGCTCAACTACGACACCAACGCCGCCCTGACCCAAATCCAGGCCAAGGTCGCCCAGGTCCGCAACGACCTGCCCGCCCGAGGCCGAGGCGCCCACCATCAACGTGCAGACGACCGATGACCGCATCGCGTCGATGTACCTGAGCTTCTATTCCAACGTCCTCGAGCCCAACCAGATCACCGACTACCTCACGCGCGTCGTCCAGCCGAAGCTCACCGCCATCAACGGCGTGCAGAAGGCCGAGATCCTCGGCGCGCGGACCTTCGCGATGCGCATCTGGCTCAAGCCCGACCGCATGGCCTCGCTCAACATCTCGCCCACGGAAGTCCGCAACGCCCTCGCCGCGAACAACTACCTTTCCGCCCTCGGCGCGACCAAGGGCTCGATGATTTCCGTCAACCTCGTCGCCAACACCGACCTGCGCAACGCGGAGGAATTCCGCAAGCTGGTCATCCGCCGCGCAGGGCGACACGATCATCCGCCTGGAGGACATCGCCAACGTGAACCTCGGCGCGGAGGACTACAACACCGACGTGCGTTTCGACGGCAACACAGGCCACGTTCATGGGCATCACGGTGCTGCCGACCTCCAACGCGCTCGACGTGATCGCGGCGGTGCGCGCGGCCTTGCCCGACATCGAAAAGCAACTGCCCGTCGGCATGAAGCTGGGCGTGCCCTACGACTCGACCAAGTACATCGAGAACGCCATCCACGAGGTCGTCCACACGCTGGCGCGAAACGCTGCTGATCGTGGTCGTGGTCATCTTCCTGTTTTTGGGTTCGTTCCGCTCGGTGATCGTGCCCGGTCGTCGCGATCCCGATCTCGCTGATCGGCGCGGCGTTCCTGATGCTCATTTTTGGGTTCACGCTGAACCTGCTCACGCTGCTGGCCATCGTGCTGGCGGTCGGGTCTGGTGGTCGATGACGCCATCGTGGTCGTGGAAAACGTCGAGCGCCACATGCACGAGGGCGAGACCCCGATGCAGGCCGCGCTGAGCGGCGCGCGCGAACTCGTCGGGCCGCTCATCGCGATGACGATCACGCTCGCGGCCGTGTACGCGCCCATCGGCATCCAGGGCGGATTGACGGGCACGCTGTTCCGCGAGTTCGCCTTCACGCTCGCGGGCGCGGTGGTGGTCTCGGGCGTGGTCGCGCTGACGCTCTCGCCCATGATGGCCTCGCGCCTGCTCAAGCCGGGCGCGGACGACCGCGGTTTCGCCGGCTGGCTCAACCGGCGGTTCGAGGCGACTCAAGAACGGCTACACGCGCCTGCTCGCGGGCACGCTGCGCTTCCGTCCGGTGACGCTGGCGGTGGCCGCTGTTCGTGATGTGCCTGATCCCGATCTTCTACTTCCTGTCGGGCAACGAACTCGCGCCGCAGGAGGACCAGGGAGTCATCTTCGGCGCGATCCAGGCCGCGCCGAATTCCACCATCGACCAGACGGTGCGCTACACGGAAAAGATGCGCGAGGTGTACCAGTCGTTCCCGGAGACGGACCACAGTTTCCAACTCACGTTCCCGGCGGGCGACGCCGCCGGGTTCTCGGGCATGGTGGCCAAGCCCTACAGCGAGCGCAAGCGCTCGACGATCGAGATTTACCCGGAAGTGGCGGGCGAAGATCAGCGCGATCCCCGGCATCGGCGCGTTCATGATCCTGCCCTCGCCGCTGCCGGGCGGGAGCAATTTCCCGGTGGAGTTCGTGATCGCCTCGACGGGCGACCCGCGCGAGCTGCTCGGTTTCGCCAAACAGATCCAGGCAAAGGCGATGACGAGCGGAGCTGTTCACCTTTTCGCTGCTGGATTTGAAGTACGACCAACCCCAGACGGAGGTGGTCTTCGACCGCGACAAGGTGGCGGCGCTCGGGCTGAATCTTTCGCAGGTCGGCGCGGACCTTTCGACGATGATGGGCGGCAACTACGTGAACCGCTTTTCCATGGAGCGGGCGCTCGTACAAGGTGATCCCCGAGGTGCGCGCGCGTGCGAGCGGCTCAACGCCGGAGCAGATGAGGAATTTTTACGTCAGCGGGCCGAACGGCCAGAGTCGTGCCGCTCGTCCACGTTCGCGACGTTGAAGACGACGACGCAGCCGCGTTCGCTCAACCGTTTCCAGCAGCTGAACTCGGTGAAGTTCCAGGGCGGGCTTGCTGCCGATTCCCGGGGTGACGCTCGACAAGGCGCTCAAGGTTCTGGAGGCCGAGGCGGCGAAGATTTTGCCCAAGGGATACGCGGTGGATTACGCGGGCGAGGCGCGGCAGTTGCGGGTGGAGGGCAGCAAGTTTCTGCCGCTGCTGCTGCTCTCGGTGGTGCTGATTTTCCTGGTGCTGGCGGCGCAGTTCGAGAGTTTCACGGATCCGTTTATCATCTTGCTCGGCTCGGTGCCGCTGGCGTTGTCGGGCGCGCTGATGTTCTCCTTTCTGGGCGCGACGACGCTGAACGTGTATTCCAAGGTCGGGTTGGTGACGCTGATCGGGTTGGTGAGCAAGAACGGCATCCTGATCGTGGAGTTCGCCAACAAGCTGCAGGAGCGCGGACTGGCGAAGCTGGAGGCGGTGATCGAGGCGGCCTCGACGCGGCTGCGGCCGATCTTGATGACGAGCGTGGCGACGGTGGCGGGGCATTTCCCGTTGATCCTGGCGCACGGTCCCGGCGCGGGCGCGCGCAACTCGATCGGCGTGGTGCTGGTGAGCGGCATGGTGATCGGGACGGCGTTCACGTTGTTCGTGGTGCCGTCGATCTACATGCTGCTGGCGCGGAACCGGCATGGTCGCGCGGTGGGCGCGTTGGAGGGGGAAGACGCGGAACCGGTGGCGGCGACGACGGCCCAGGATAGCCGGGCGCGGCGGGAGTTGGTGCCGGTGTACTGAGCAGGCTGGCGTCCTCATGCTTCGCCTCCGTTATCTTTGGCTGCTTGCCGCCTTCTTTGGATTCACCTGGCCGGCCCTCGCGCAATCCAAACCCGCGCCCGAGCTTTCCGCCGCGCGGGACATCTGTGTGCTCATACCGGCGGGACTCGCCGCCAAGTGGCCGCTTTACGGATTCTCTTTGGACGAGGATGGCCGGCCATCTTACAACATCCGGCGGCGGTTCCGTGGAGCCGACGGCTTGCAGACCGTGGCCACTTCGGCGACTCGCACGAAACCCGAAGTTCCGCGTACGCGCTCGATTGATGCGATGAGTGAAAAGCAGGAGCCTGTGACGCTCGACAAGGAAGTGTTCATCCCCGCTTTCGAGCGCAGGGTTCGTTATTATCTGCAATCGCACGGTGGCGGCGCGGACAACGATTACTACGCCACGGAACCATTGGCGTGGTCGGACGGGCATGGCGGCACCTTGTGGATTGTCATTCAAGCAGAGGTGGACAGGACGCCGCCGGAGAAGCTGCTCGCAAGTGTCAAATGGGTGGAACCGGGCAAAGTCGCCCGTTGGAAGACACGAGGTTGAGACATTTCCGCAACAGGCGGCGATAGCCGCCGTCCAATCCAAGGTAGGGATGGCTCTCCGAGCCGCTCCCATTATCGGTATGGCCGGCTTGCCTTGTTCAAGGGTTCGTCCACCAAGCCCCGGAAACAATAGGGAGCGGCTCGGAGAGCCATCCCTACCTTTGGCACGACGGCGGGGAACCCGCCTGATGCGGGCGGGCGACCGCGTTCCCGAAGCGGGAGGCTGCGAACAACCCAGGCGAAACCCACCAGGGTTGAAGAGGTTTACTTACCAGCCAGCGGTTATTTGTGGCGCGACCGCCGCCGGTCTGATAACCAATAACTAACCCCTTCTTTTTATGGCCCAACCCGTTAGTACCAAGGAGCAACCCGATTCTCCCGTCCCTCCGGACGGGGAAGCCCCCGGCTTTGCCGTGGAATCCAACGGGACGGAACCCGCGCCCGAACCGGAGGCCGAAGCCGAACTCCCACCCGGCCTCCCCGGGAACCCGCCGCCCCTTCTAACCATCATCAGCGGTCTCCCAACGGGCGGCTACCCGCTGAAACCCGGCGAAACCATCGTCGGCCGCTCGTCCGACGCCGATTTGCAGTTCAAGCACCCTGAAATCAGCCGCCAACACTGCCGGCTGCATTGGGACGGCGGGAACATCTGCACCATCGAGGACCTCGGCAGCCGCTGGGGCACCAAAGTCAACGGCGCGGCGCTTTCCAGCGAAGTGCGCACGCCCCTGGAGCCCGGCGACCGTCTGCTCATCGGACCCGTGTCGGTATATTTCGCTTACGGCCCCCCGCCGACTAGCGCGGGACCCGTGTCGGCGTCGGCGCAATCTTTATCGGAACCCGTCGGCTTCGGCGGGCGGACCTCGCCCGCCCGCGCGGCGGAAGCCGCCGCCCTCCCCGTCGCCAGTGCCTCGCTGGAACCCCAGGTGCTGCTGCGCGGACGCGCCACCCGGGTCATCCCGTTGCGCGGGAAGCTCACCCTGGGTCGCGCGGACGACGTGGACGTGGTCCTCGCCGACCCCAGCATCTCGCGCCAGCACGCCACCGTCGAGCACACGCCCACCGGCTTCCAGGTGACGGACCTGCGCAGCCGCGCGGGTTCGCTCGTCAACGGGCGGCGCTTCGAGAAGCATCAGCTCGTCATCGGCGACCAGCTCCAGATGGGGCCGTTCTTCTTCCGTTTCGACGGCCAGGCCCTCGAACGCACCACCGGCCTGGCCGGCGTGGAGATCGAC
Organism: uncultured bacterium; assembly: GCA_963795895.1. Lineage (GTDB taxonomy): Bacteria > Verrucomicrobiota > Verrucomicrobiia > Chthoniobacterales > SZAS-18 > CAWCJJ01. The sequence continues at coordinate 95,255 of CAWCJJ010000011.1, read as the reverse complement.
GCGCGGCACGTCCGCAAGACCGCCGGGCCCATCGTCGATCCTCGACGACGTGAGCCTGCGCATCGAACGCGGGCAGTTCGTCACCATCCTCGGTCCGTCCGGCTCGGGCAAAAGCTCGCTGCTGGATTCGCTCACCGGCCTGCGCCCCGCCGACTCGGGCGACATCCGCTACGACGGCGATCGATTTCTACAAGGAATACGAGCGGCTGCGCTCGCGTGCTCGGCTACGTGCCGCAGGACGACATCGTCCACCGCGAACTGACCGTCGACGCGAGGCCCTGCTCTTCAGCGCGCAAGCTGCGGCTGCCCGCCGGGACGCCGGACGATCGAAATCCGCAAGCTCGTGGCGCAGACCATCAACCGCCTCGGCCTGGAGGCGCGCGTGGACACGCCCATCCACCGGCTTTCGGGCGGCCAGCGCAAGCGCGTGAGCGTGGGCGTGGAATTGCTCGGGCGGCCGGCGGTGCTCTTCCTCGACGAGCCGACCAGCGGCCTGGACCCGGCCTCGCGAGTTCAAGATGATGGAACTGCTGCGCCACCTCGCCGACGGCGGCTGCACGGTGATCTGCACGACGCACGTCATGGAGAACGTGTACCTGACGGACCGGCTGTTCGTCATCGCGCGCGGCAACCTGATCTTCAGCGGCGGCGCGCAGGAGGCGCGCGAGCATTTCGGCGTGCAGAAGCTGACGATGCTCTTCGACCGCCTGGAGGAGCGCCCGTACACGGAGTGGCGCGCGGATTTCCTGCCGATGGCCGCAGGCGCAGGAGGCGGAGCGCCTGCCCGCAACAGCCGCTGGAGACCGCGCCCGAGCCCGCCACCGGCCGCATCGCTGGTCAAGCCAGCCCGGCCCGGCCGCGGCGCTGCCCGTGCTGCTCGCGCCGCCAGTGGGCGATCCTGCGCGCGGACTGGAAGAATTTCCTCATCCTCTTCGGCCAGCCGCTCGTGATCGCCCTGCTGGTGGCGTGGGTGACGGACGACACGACGCTGTCGCTGTTCTTCGCGTACCTGGCGACGCTGTGGTTCGGGTGCTCCAACGCGGCGCAGGAGATCGTGAAGGAAATCCCGATCTACCGCCGCGAACGCATGGTGGGCCTGGGGCGGCACCAGTATCTGATCAGCAAATTCGCGCTGCTGGGGACGCTGACGGCGGTGCAGGGCGTGTTCCTGTACGCCTGCCTGTGGGCGGCGCGGTGGTACTTCTACCCCGACCCGGACCCGGGCGTGCCGCGCGGCATCGACGGCTCGCACGCTCTGGCAACTGGGCAGCGTGCTTTGCACGGCGTACGCGGCGGTGGGGATCGGGTTCGCCATTTCGGCGATGGCGCGCAGCGACGATGCAGGCGGTGATGATCGTGCCGCTGGTGTTGATCCCGCAGATTTTGTTTTCGGGGTTGGTGGTGGAAACCAGCCAGATGAGTTCGCCGCTGGTGTACGGCGTGACGAACGTGATGCCGTCGTACGCCGCGCAGACGATGATGGACGTGGGCGCGTTTTAGAACCGGCAAGATCGTCGGCGGCGTGTACAACAACCGCAAGAAGGCGGGCGATCACCTCAAGGATTTGTTGTTGCGCGATTACGTGAGCCATCCGCCGCAGCCGGAGATGACCAAGGGCGACATGCGCCTGGCGGCGGCGGACGCGTTCAAGGCCAACCGGATTTACACGCGGACGGACGCCGGTTTTTGGGCGGCGTTCAAGCTGCTGGCGTGGGCGGTGATCGGGTACGTGGTGGCGTGGCTGGGCCTGCGGGCGAAAGAGAGGGGGTGAGGAGAAAGGATGGGCGGAAGGGATGTGAATGCGGGGTTCCCAGCCACGGAGTGCCGTCACTTGAGTAGTAGCCCAGAACGCTCCGCGCGCGTGCCAGCCGGGGAGTAACACCTGGCGGACGCGGCGCATTCCCCGTCCCTTGGGTCCTTTTGGTCCCTGGGGTCCCTTTCCGGGAACGCGCCCGGCCCGATGGCGGCACCCCCGGGAAGGGACCCCAGGGACTCAGGGGACCAAAGGGACGGCAGCCCCTGACCGGCTCCGCACAAGCCGTGTTACTCAGGAGCCGTGGTCGAGTCCGCGAGGCCACGGACAGTTGAATCGCGTATGTTCCCAGCCACGGAGTGGCGTCACCCTCTGTGGTGAGCGTACGCATTGCATTCGTTTGGTCGCAACTCTTAACGGCTCCTCGCGCCACCTCCAAATACCTCCCGCCGCCGGAGGTTACTCCAATACGTGGCTGGAGCCTCGCCTTCCATCGCTTTCCGTGGCCTCGCGGACTCGACCACGCCTACCCACCTTACGGTTGACGCCACTCCGTGGCTGGGAACGCACATTCCTCCGCCACAACCCACATCCCCTCCCCCTCCTCATCCCGCCGCGACCCCCAACACCGCGGCCACCGAGCGACGTTGCTCCTCGGTCAGGGGGCGTCCGCGACGGGAGACCAATAGGAATTCGCTGCTCACGGATGTGACCTGCCAGTTTTCCTGCGCCGCCTGGCCCAGGATCGTGGCCGCGCCCGTCGTACCGCCAACAACACCCGCGCCGTCGTGGAGCTTGCGCAGTTCCTGGCGTTCCAGTTCCTGCAATGTCTCCAAAGAGCGCGCCCGGACCTGCTCCCGGATATCTTCCAACGGAACGGAACGCGCCTGGAGCAAACGAATGACCCGCAGTTGGTACGCGTGCTTTTCCGAGAAGCCGCGCCGTTTGCCGACGTCATCGCCCGCCCCGGGCGCGTCAAGCAAGCCCCGGGCGCGGTAGAAACGGATGTTGCGTTCCGTGATCTGCTGGCCCGCCTGGCCGTTGGCCGGCAGGACGCCGTGTTCGCGGCACCATTGGTTGGTGGCGTCCGCGAGGGCCTGAATCGAAACCAGGGTGGCCGGAGTGACGGGCGGCATGAGTACTTTTTAGCAGTGACAGGATTACTGTCAAAAACAATTCGGCGGGTGAAAACGGCGGAAGGGGTGGGCAGAGGGTTGGGGGATGTGAAGAAGGATGTGGCGGAGGGGAGATGCGGGCGGGCGGATTCGGCGCGGAGCGGAGCTCCGCCCCGGGACTGCGGGCATCCTGCCCGCATCCGGTTACCGCTTGGGTAACCGGTTCATGGGAACCCTCAACCAAAACGGCGCGCCTCAAGGATCTCCTCAAAGGAAATCCCGGCCTCGCGGTTCAACGCGCGCGTGCCCGACGAGGCGATCTTGTGCAGCAACGCCAGCCGCTCGTGGTCCTCCAGATCCTGCCAGACGGGCTTCTCTCGCAATTCCAAGCGGTCCCCCCGGCGCGCGAGGAGTCCCCAGCCCAGCGGGATTTCGTGCGGCTCGAAGATGCCGTCCTCGGCCACGATGTAAAAAAGGTTCCCGCACCGGTAACGCACCAAAGTGTCGAACTTGGTCTGGTTGAAGAGCCGCTTCTGCAACAACGCGATCCGCGCGAGCACCTTCTTGTAATTCTCGTGTTCCAACCCGTCGAAGTCGTGGCTCTGGTAATCCTGGAACAACGAGTCGCTGACCCGCAACGACGGGTAATGCACGCGCAAAGTACGTTCGAGTTCAACCCGCCGCGCGTGCAGGTCCTTGACCTCAACCAGCGTCTCGCGCGTGGAGCGCGAGTCTTTGAGGAAGTCCGCCCGCGCTTGTTTGCACTCGAAGATGGCCGTGCTGCCCAGGGTATGGCAAACCATCACGCGGTGGGTCATCGCCGGCAGGGCGGGGTCCTGCGCGCGGACTTTCACCCGCCCCCGGCTCGGCATGTAAGCCGCCAGATCGGCCCGGTAACGGCAGTTCGGCAGACTCACCTCGTAAGCGCACGAGTGGTACCCCTGCTTCTGCGCCCAAAAGAGGGCCAGCCGTTTCAACAACAGATGCGCCGCCGTCTCCCCCCGTCGCGCCGGCGGTAGAATCACCTGCCTCTCGCAAGGATCCGCCGGGACGCACTCCGCCGTTAACGCGTCCTGCGCCGCGTCTTCCCGCCGTTCCGCGCGAACCCTCTTCCTCCTTCCCTCCTTCTTCTCCGCCCCTTCATCCTTCATCAGTTCTGGTTTCCGCCTTCCGCCTTCCGAGTTCCGCCTTTCCCTTCCCCTCAGAGCCACCCCAGCACGTCCTTCGCCCAGTACGTCACGATCAGATCCGCGCCGGCGCGTTTGAAGGCCGTCATGGTTTCCAGCACGACCGCGCGTTCGTCGAGCCAGCCGTTGGCGGCGGCGGCTTTGACCATGGCGTACTCGCCGCTGACGTTATAAACCGCCGTGGGCAGTCCGAAACGCTCCTTCACACGCCAGAGAATATCCAGGTAGGGCAACCCGGGTTTGACCATGATCATGTCGGCGGCTTCCTCGATGTCCGTGGCGACTTCCCGCAAGGCCTCGCGCGCGTTGGCGGCGTCCATCTGGTAACCGCGGCGATCGCCGCACTGCGGCGCGCTTTCGGCCGCATCACGGAACGGCCCGTAGAACGCCGAGGCGAACTTCGCCGCGTAGGACATGATCGCCGTATCGGCAAACCCCTCCTGGTCCAACCCCGCGCGAATGGCGCGGACCCGCCCGTCCATCATGTCGCTGGGCGCGACGATGTCCGCCCCCGCCGCCGCGTGCGAGACGGCGGCGCGCACGAGGATCTCCACGGATTCGTCGTTGAGCACCTCGAACCGCCCGTCCGCTTGGCTGATGATGCCGCAGTGCCCATGGCTCATGTATTCGCACAAACACACGTCGGTGATCACCACCAGTTCGGGCGCGGCGGCCTTGATGGCGCGCACGGCCCGCTGCACGACGCCGTCCGCCGCATGCGCCTGCGAAGCCCGCTCGTCCTTGACCGACGGGATGCCAAAAAGCAGCACCGCGCGCAGACCGGCCCGGTGGGCGTCGAGCGCCTCGGCGGCGGCTTCCTCGACCGTCCATTGCCACACGCCGGGCATGGAGAGAACCGGTTGCCGCCCGCTAATCTTCTCACTGACAAACAACGGCAGAACGAAGTCCGCCGGACGCGGCGCGCATTCGCGGACCATCTCGCGCAAGGCCGGGGTGGCGCGCAGCCGTCGGGGACGGTGTCGCAGGGGAGGGAGAGGACCGGTTTGCGGTGACATGGCGGACCGGGAAAATAGGTTTCCGCCCTCGCTTCCGCAAACCGGTTTATTGGGAAACAGACAGGATGAACACGATAGCCGGATGAAGAAAAAGAGGCGGAAGGTGCTTCGTAAACCCACGGCGGAGTGTTATAGCTTCTCGCGGCGGAACCTCCGCTTTCCCAACCTCCGCCTCCGCCCATCCTCTTCCTCCCGTTCATCCTGTCCAAATAAAGGCAGCGGATCAGTCACCCACCACCGGTATGGCAGCAAAGGTCGTCGCGTTCATCAATTTCAAGGGCGGCGTCGGCAAAACCTCCAACGTGGTCAACCTCGGCGCCTGCCTCGCGCGCAACCACCGCAAACGCGTCCTCATCGTCGATCTGGACCCGCAGGCCAACTCCACCTACTGGCTTCTCCAACCCTCGCGCTGGGAATCCCTCCTCCAGGACCGCACCCGTTCCGTCGTGCAAATCTTCGTGGACGCCTGCCACCAGCAAGAGCCGAACCTCTTCGACTTCGAGCGCTCCGTCGTGCGCGGCGTGCCGTGGACGGAGGGCGGGTTCTCCCAGATCGAACGGCTCGACCTGCTGCCCGCCACCGTCGAACTGCTCGAAGCCGAACAGGACCTCTACCTCGCCGACACGTATTTCAAGGTCCTCCACGACCAACTCCAACCCCGGCGCGGCGAGTACGACTACATCCTGCTGGATTGCCCGCCCAACCTTTATCCCATCACCAAGAACGCGCTGTTCTTCGCCGACCACTACCTCGTGCCCTACATTCCCGACTACCTTTCCCTGTCGGGACTGCGCACCCTGGCGCGTTTGATCCGCCGTTTTGAGACGGAGATCGGCCCCTTCTACGTCGGCCAGTTGGGACCGCGGCTGGCAGGGGTAATCGTCAACCGGTACAAGCAAAGCGGCAACGTGTTCGCCATCGCGGTCAACGAGTTGAAGCTGGAACTGGGCGACCTGTGCGCGGGCGGGTTCGTCCACGAAAAGGCCCGCGTGCTGGAACCGCCGGTGCGCGACTGCGTGCGCCTGGCCGAATGCACCAACCTGCACGTGCCGGTGATCCTCCACAAGGATGACGCCCTGAGCAGCCTCGATTACGGCGCGTTGACGGAGGCGTTCGCCTGGCACCTCGACTACACCCTCGCCTGACTCTCCGCCGCATCCGCCGTTCGACCAACCTGACCCAAATATGAGTTTCAAGCTCCTCGCCGACCGCCTGGCCGATGTCGCCCAAACCCTGCGCGGCCACACCGGCCCGCTGGAATCCAAGTCGCTGCTGGCGGAGGCGGACAAGTTCGTCAAATCGCTCGACAAATTCCAGCGGCTGCTGAGCGGCGTCGTGGCCGGGCAGAGTCCCGAGGCGCAGGAACTATCGACCCAACTCGCGCGCGCCTACCCGGGCGACGACAAGGCGCTCAAGGCTTTCGCCAAGCGGTACGCGCCGCCGAAGGGGGTCAGCTTCGCGGCGGCGGATTCGTTTGAGCAGAAGGTGGGGAAGGCGTCCGCCGGGATCGTCGCGGCGGGCGGCGTGGAAGGCGCGCTCGCGGAACTGCGGCGGCGGATTGCCCCGAGCGCGCTGGATTTCAGTCGCGAGGACGAGTTGTCACTGCTGCAACAGGTGCGCCGCCTGGGTCAACTCGACGAGGACAGCCGCGCCCTGGAAGGCGAAAGGCTGTTGCGCGAGCCGGAGAAAATCCGTCTGCTCGCGCGCGCGGCAAAGCTCAAGATGACGGCCAAGAGCCCCGTGAAAGGTTTGCTCGCCAAGCTGATGGAAGCCGGCCTGCGGTACGCGGAAAACACCGGGCGATGATCGACGGTATTTCGCGTGAATTAGCGGGTAAAAGGCGGTTTCAGCCCTGATTTTTAGAGGTAAACCGCCGAAACAAAGAATCGACGGAAAGATCGACACTAACCGTCGTTTTCAGAATAGTGTGCCACAACTCGGGGACGCGGGCACCCGGTCAGCCCCGGGAGCGCGGGTCTCCGACCCGCAATAGGGGCGGTAGCCCCCCCGGAACGCGGGCATCCTGCTCGCAAAGGGCGGAAGCCCCTGGGCAAACCCGACCAGAACAGACCAGATGCGGGCAGGATGCCCGCGCTCCCGGGGCTGATGCCCCCCGGAGCCAGACGGAATCATTTCTGAAACCACGCGTATGCCCGCAAGCCCCGCCCTTTACACCCAAGCCCGCGTCCATGGAGCCGCTGCTGCTAGCGTCTTCACAATCAGAACTCGCGGAACTCACTTGCAAGATTCTCCGTGAGAGCGGTCAACTGGCATCGAGAGGTTCAAAGCTATGGAGTGGCGTCACGAGACATGGAGGTTAAATGGCTATCGTGACAGTTGATGCGAAGGCACCATATTTCCGACTTGTTCCACGTCACCGGAGGTGACGCCACTCCGTGGCTGGAAACTGAACTTTACAACCCCCCGTTTTCCGCTTCGATCCAATCCCCGAGTTCATCCCCCAAACGCCCGGTGTGCTGGCGGTCCAGGTATCTGTAATACGCCGCCTCCCGGACGTGTTCCTCGGAGGGAGCGCTCAACGTGTAATCCTCCGCGTGCGCTTGCGTGGCGTGATCATGCGCTTCCGGCAAGGGCGCGGGGTTAATCCCAAAGGCGGCGTCCCGGTCCGAGGACGCGAAAGACGTGCCAACCTCCGCCGCAACCGGAGCGGGCTGATGCGATTCCACCTGGGCTGAAGTGTGCTCCAACCCAGTGGCGGGTTTAGCTTCCGTGACGCTTGCCTCATGCGAATGCCCGATCGCCAGCTGGGTTTCGACCATGTGGTCAACAGATGCGACCGGCATGTACGGGGAAGGCTGGTGTCCCGTTCCAATAACCGGGTCGCCGTGCAAACTCGCGTTAAACTCACTGGCGACGGGCGATGTCATCGCCGTGTGAACGGCGACCACATGTCCGTCGGGTGCCACCATGTCTTCCTCACCCAGATATTTGCCCTCCGCGCTCGTCGTATCCTCGGAATGGGTGGCGACCTCCTTGCCCGCGAGCCCGCCGGTCACCGCGCCGATGGCCGCGCCAATCAACGCTCCGAGGGGACCGGCGATCGCCCCGATGGCCGCGCCCGCCGCGCCCGCGCTGAAGGCCCCCACGCCAACGCCCACCGGGTGCGAGTGCGGTTCGCCGGTGATGGGGTCGGGATGATTGCCATGGCCACCCTCCAGGGTGGCCTCCTCGTGTGTGTGATGGCCCGTCGTGGAAACGGGCTGGATGCGCGCGGGTGCGTGGACGGTGCTTTCGGATGGGTGACCCTCGGGTGCGGATGAGTTCATAAAGGATGCGTTTGAAGTTTGCATCGGTGCGGGCAAGACGATTGGCCTTGCGGACTTGCAACGACTTCCAAACTGGCGATCCAACCCGTTCCCGAACCCCGCTTGCCCGCCGTCGGCGCGGGTGGAACGTTGCCATTCCATGAAAGCGCACGCGCAAGTCTTCACCGTCCCGACCCGGGGTAAGGGAACGTCGGAAATCACCCGCGAGGTGGCCGGCGTCGTGCGCGCGAGCGGGGTGCGAACGGGCACCGCCACTGTCTTCGTACGGCACACTAGCGCGAGCCTGGTCATCTACGAGAACGCCGACCCGAGCGCGCGAACCGATTTGCACGGCTTCTTCGAGCGTCTGGTGCCGGAGGACGGCCCCGATTACATCCACACCGCCGAGGGGTCGGACGACACCACCTCGCACTTGCGCATGGTGTTGACGCGAACCAGCGAAACCATTCCGGTGCTGGACAACCGGCTGGCCTTGGGAACGTGGCAGGGCATCTATCTTTTCGAGCATCGCCGCGCGCCGCACCAGCGTGAGATTGTAGTGTCGGTGATCGGAGAATGAAGCGGTCGGGCGGCGTTCACTCTCCCTCGTAAATCGCCTCCACGATGCGCAACGACTTCTCGCCGGGCATGACTCCCAATTCCATCTGGTTCATCACATAGGCAAACGCGATGCCGTTATCCGGGTCCGCAAAAGCGTGCCCGCCGCCCGCGCCGGGTTGTCCGAAGGCGCGCGGCGAAGGCCCGAACGTCTGACGTAGCTTGCGTCCGTTAGCATCGCGCGGGTCCTGCATGAACCCGGCGGAGAAAGCCGTCGGTGTTTGCAAGATTTGGTCGGGGCCGGTGGTCAGCGTCACGCTCATCCAGGCGAGGGCGCGAGGCGAAAAATAGGACGCGCCCTCCATTTGCCCGCCGTTGGCGAGCATGGCGTAAAACTTCCCGAGCGCATGCGCCGACCCGATCCCGCCGAGCGACGGCAGCGAAGCCCGCCGCGCCTCGGGCGTGTTCATCGACGCCACGCTGTGCAACCCCCGGGGCGCGGCGAACGCGCGCCGCGTGAGCGAATTCTCGTCGGCCAACGCCTCGTAGAACGCGCCGAGCAGCCGGTTGTTCGCGGCGCGCGCGGGCAGCACGCCGGCCACGCGCCCGGCCACGTCGTCGGGCAAGCCGATCCAGAGGTCCAACCCCAGCGGATCACCGAAAGCCTCGCGCCAGTAACCCCCCAGGGTGGCACCCGGACGCCGGCGGCGCAGCAGTTCGTCCAGCAGAAACCCGTAGGTGCGCGCGTGGTAACCATGACCTTCCTCCGATGGCCACGCGGGCGCTTGCGCGGCGAGCGCGGCGGCGACCCCGGCGTGGTCGAGGATGGAGACTTCCGTGTCGTCCAGGGCCGCGAGTCCGGCCTGGTGCGAGAGCAGCCGCGCGAGGGTGACGTCCGCCTTCCCGTTGACCCCGAACTCCGGCCAGAGCGCGGCCACCGGTGTTTCCAGCGGGATGTCGTCCTGGTCCAGCACGCGCAGCAGACACGCCGCGGCGAGTCCTTTGGTGATGGACCACAGCAGCACGAGGGTGTCCGGTTTCCACGGCGCCGTCTTCTGACGATCGGTCCAGCCCTCCGCGAGCGAGAGCACTTCGCGTCCCGCCTGCCAGATTGACAAACCGGCGCCGAGTTCGCCGCGCGCGACAAAGTTTTCCGCGAAGCAAGCGCGCGCGGCGTCCAGGTTTTCCTCCGGGATGATGGTCACGCGCGCAGGCTAACGGCAACGTCGGCGGAAAGCCAATTGGGCGTCCGCCGACTCCAAGAACACGTTCCCGGGGCAAATTGTTCGAGGGTTTGAACGGCCCCGCTTCGTTCACTCAAGGTAAAGCATGGAACCCGATCCCCTGAGCCGTCTGCTGGGCAAATACGCCGCTGAACCCGCGCCGCCCGCGCCCGGGGATCTGGAAAGCCGCGTTTGGCGCGAAATCCGCGCGCGCCGCGCCCGCCCGGCGAGCGTGGCGGAGCACTTCGCAGTCCTGCTGACCGCCTGGACCCCGTGGACGCCCGCCTGCGCCGCCTTGGCGGTTGCGCTGCTGATCGGCGTGGTCATGGGTCGCGCAAATTCCATCGTGTCCCGCGATTTCCCCAATCAAACCGGCGATTCGCTGGGCTTGGCGGTGTTTTCCGCCGATGCTCCCGCCCTGCCTTCGACCCTTCTCGACCACCGTCCATGAACCGCGCCCTCCGACTGGCCGTGCTGTTGCTGACCGTCGCCGCCGTCGCCGCCGGTTCCTGCCTCTTGACGGGCCGCTGGATGTCGCGCGGACCGATGTCCGGCGCGGTCCAAGGCGCGGACGCCGCGCACCAGTGGGTCCACCGCGAACTCCACCTGACCCCCGCGCAGGATGAATCCCTGCATCCTTCCGAGCGGAGGTACGCCGAACGCCGCGACGGGTTAAAGGCCGCGATCCGCCAGGCCAGCGCGGACCTGGCCCGCGCCATCCGCGAGGATCGCGCCGACTCGCCCAAAGTCTCCGCCGCCGTGGACCGGATCCACCAGGCGCAGGGCGAACTCCAGAAGGTGACGTTGGAACACGTCTTCGAGATGCGCCGCACGCTTTCCCCGGCGCAGTACGACCAACTCTTGAACCTGACGGCCACCGCGCTGGAAGCCGATGGGAAGTGAAACCGGTCCGGGTTCCAGCGACGCGCCCGATTCCGATCCCGATTGGCCGTTGGTCCGGGCGTTGCAAGCGGGCGACGACACCGCGCTCGACGGGTTGATGGCCCGTCACCGCGACGGTTTGTTTCGCTTCGCGTGGCGTTACGTCCGCAACCAGGAGACGGCGGCGGATCTGACGCAGGAAACTTTCGTGCGGGCTTACTTCAAGATCTGGCAATACCGGCCCACGGCGAAGTTCGCCACCTGGCTCTACCGCATCGCACTGAACCTTTGCCGCGATCACGCGCGGAGCGCGCCGGCCCGGGTCGCGGCGCGCACGGAGTCTTTTGAGGTGACCGGGGAAACTTCCGCCGGAGATGACCGGCGAAAAATCGAGCCGGTTTCCCCCGGTCAGAACCCCGCGGAGGAGGCGGCGTCCGGCGAAGAGGTCCGACGACTGCAAGCCGCCATCGACACGCTGCCCCACGATTTGAAGACCGCGCTGATCTTATCCGCCCTGGAGAACCGCTCGCACAAGGAATGCGCCGAATTGCTTGGAATCACCCCCAAGACGGTGGAAACGCGCGTGTACCGCGCGCGGCGTTTGCTGGGGGAGAAGCTCCGGTGGATGCGTTGAGGGCGCGGGGGGTGCGGTCTCCAGATGGTGAGAACCCGCCGCGGAGCGGCATCGTACCAAAGGTAGGGATGGCTCTCCGAGCCGCTCCCCATTGTCTCCGGCGCTTGGTGGACGCCCCCTCTCACCGGGCAAGCCAGCCAACCTCATCATGGGAGCGGCTCGGAGAGCCATCCCTACCTTTGGTACGACGGCGGCTTGGGGCCGTCTGGGAGTCGACTGCTCAAACAACCTCCTTTCTCTGTTGAAGTTTGATGAAATGCGCCGCGAGCCTTGAAGACGCTGCGGTCCCAAAGATTTCTCAAGGGATCAACGCAACCGTTCCGTTATCCCATCATGAAAGGCGTTTCTCCAAACGCCTCCCGCCGCTCCGCCCCATGCCACCGCCCACCCGTTCCCATCCAACCAGCCGCGCGATCCGGGCCGGTCTGTGCGCGGCGGGAGCGTTGCTGCTCGGCGGGTGCGCCTCGCACGATCCCGGCGGCGCGTTCGCCGGCGTGCAAACCGAAGTCTCCAGCCGCGCCGGGCAACCCGTGGACGTCCGCTGGAACCGCGACGCGGCGGCCGACGCCGACACCCTGCGCGCCGTGCAAACCCTCCTGAACCGCGGACCGCTCACGGCCCAGCGCGGGGCGCAAATCGCCGTCCTCAACAACCGCTCGCTCCAGGCCGCCTTTGAGGACATCGGCGTCGCCCGCGCGGAGTACATCCAGGCGGGCTTGCTGGGCAACCCGGAGTTCAGCACCAGCTTCCGCTTCCCCGGCAGCGCGCCCTACGCCACCGACGCCGAGTACGCGCTGGCCGCCAACCTCCTCGATCTGTTCCTGCTGCCCGCGCGCCGCAAGGTGGCCGCGCGCGAACTGGAACGCGCCCGGTTCCGCGTCGCGGGCGAGGTGCTGGGACTCATCGCTGAAACCAAGGGCGCCGTGTACACCCTCCAGGCCCGCGCGCAGTTGCAGGAGCGGCTGCGGCTCATTGCCCAAACCAACGACGCGGCGGCGGAATTCGCCCGCCAATTGCGCGACGCCGGCAACATCACGGAGTTGGAGTTCAACAACCAGCAGGCCCCCGCTATTCAGACGCGGACGGACACCATGCAGGCTCAGGCGCAAATCCAAGCCGACCGCGAACGCCTCAACCGTCTGATGGGTCTCGACGGCGCGCCGGCGTCCGCGTGGCGCGTGGCCGGGACGCTCCCGCCCATCCCGGCGCGCGAACCCGCGATGAAAGACCTGGAGAACGCCGCCGTCGCCCGCCGGCTGGACCTCTTCTCCGCCCGCGCGAACGTCGATGCCATCGGCGAGGCGCTCGCGTTGCGGACGAAAACCCGCTACCTCCCGGCGAGCGTCACCCTCGGGATCGACACGGAACGCGCCACCGACCGCCAGCGCGTCACCGGTCCGACGCTGGATTTGCAGTTGCCCATCTTCGACCAGGGGCAGGGTGCCATCGCCAAGCTGTCGGCGCAGTACCGGCAGGCCCGGCGGCAGTTGGAAGCCGCCGAGATCAACGCCCGTTCGCAGGTCCGCGAGGCCCGCGCCCTGGTGATCGCGAGTCGCGCGCTCGCGCAACGCTACGCGCAGGTCGTCGTCCCGCAGCGCAAGCTGATCGTCGAGCAAACCCAGGTGCAGTACAACGCGATGCAGCGCGGCGGCTACGATCTCCTCACCGCCCGCGAACGCGAACTAACCGCCGAGCGTTCCTATCTCGAAGCGTGGCGCGACTACTGGATCGCCCGCGTCGATCTGGAGCGCGCCCTAACGGGGGGCGGCAACGCCGAAATGGGCGGTGCCACCGGGATCACCACTACTGCAACCGGTATCCCCGCCCCCAGCGCCTCCACCCGCCCCGCCGCCACCAAAGGCTCAGGCAACTGAAGTCCTTTTCCGCCCTCCGCCCTATCTCCTTTCCCTTCCCTCTTCTCCGCCATGCTTTCCCGCCGCACCTTCCTGACCGGCACCGCCGCCCTGGCCGGTGGCGCCGCCGTTCTCCGCCAACTCGCCGCCGCCGACACGCCCGGCGCGTCTGCCCCGCGCGCCAATTCCGCCGCCGCCACGGGCCGGGACCACGCCGACCAGAAAGCGTGGCCCCCCGGACAGCCCGGCGTGGATTACCAGCCCGTCCTAACGCCCAATGGTTCCACCCTCCCTTGGAAAGAGGTGGACGGCGTCAAGGTTTACCACCTCGTCGCCGAGGAGGTGGACCACGAGTTCGCCCCCGGCTTGAAGGCGAAATGCTGGGGCTACAACGGCCGGGTCCACGGCCCCACCATCGAGGCGGTGGACGGCGACCGCGTCCGCTTCTACGTCACCAACCGGCTCCCGGCGGCCACGACCGTCCACTGGCACGGCATCCTGATCCCCAACGGCATGGATGGCGTCGGCGGGTTGAACCAGAAGGCCATCGCGCCGGGTGAGACCTACAAGTACGAGTTCACCCTGCACCAGGCGAGCACGGGCATGTACCACGCCCACCACGACGAGATGACCCAGATCGGACTCGGCATGACGGGTTTGTTCATCGTTCATCCGCGCGCGGGCAAGACGAACGGCGACGGCGAGGAGCAAGCCCCCGGGGTGGACCGCGATTTCGCGTTGTTGCTCCACGAATGGCGGCTCGACCCCGGCACCAGCCGGCCCGATCCCAACGAGATGACCGAGTTCAACCTGCTGACCCTCAACGCCAAGGTGTACCCCGCCATCGCGCCGTTGGTCGTCAAGAAGGGGGACAAGGTGCGGATCCGCATCGGCAACCTTTCGCCGATGGACCATCACCCGATCCACCTGCACGGCTACCAGTTCGTCGTCACCGAGAGCGACGGCGGGCGTTATCCCAAGAGCGCGCAGCACCCGGACACGACCGTCCTGGTGCCGGTGGGCAGCACGCGCACGGTGGAGTTTGTCGCCGACGAGCCGGGCGACTGGGCCATGCATTGCCACATGACCCACCACGTCATGAACCAGATGGGCCACGGGTTCCCCAACATGATCGGCGTGCAATCGGGCAAATTCGACGACAAGGTCCGCAAGAATCTCCGGCTGCCGGGTTTTATGTCGATGGGTGCGACGGGCATGGCCGACATGGGCAGCATGGGCATGCCCGTGCCCAAGAACTCGTTGCCGATGGTCGGCGGCGACGGCCCGCTGGATTACATCACGATGGGCGGGATGTTCACGATCCTCAAGGTGCGCGACGAGCTGCCGGGCGGGTATGACACCGATCCGGGTTGGTACAAGCATCCCGAGGGCACGCTGGCGATGCTCGCGCGGCCCGAGGATTTGCGGCGCGACGGCATCGATGTGCCGATGGCGCAGGGCGCGGTCCCGGCAATGCAACACCCTATGCCGATGCCAATGCCCGCGCCCGCCGCCGCCACGGGCAACCGGACGGTTTACACCTGCGTCATGCACCCGGAGATCGCGCGGGACCAGCCCGGCGATTGCCCCAAGTGCGGCATGACGCTCGTGGTGAAAAAGTGATTGCCCGTACTTCGATCCACCCAACTTCTCGTTAATTTCAGTCAACCAAGCAACACCAAACGCACCATGAAAAACACCATTGCCACCCTGTTCGCTGTCACCGCCATCGCGCTCGCGCCTCTGGCCCTTCGCGCGGAAGACCCGAAGCCTTCGCCCGCGCCCTCGGCGTCACCCGCCAAGGAGGGGGTCAAATACACCTGCCCGATGCACCCGGAGTTCGTTTCGGACAAACCCGGCAAATGCCCCAAGTGCGGCATGACGCTCGTGGTGAAGAAGTAGGACCTCAGTTCCTGGGGCATCAGCCCCGGGAACGCGGGCATCCTGCCCGCATCTCCACCCCGAAAGCGCAGCCTCGGCTCACCACCAAACAACGCCCCTTCTCCGCACCGAAGGTGCAGCCTCATAACAGCCTGGGGCAACGCCCCAGGAAGAGGCAAGTATCGTGTCCAGCGCTGAAGGCGCGATTCATTCCGGGCGCACCTTCGAGGACCATTTTGCCTGTCCAACAAGACGCGTTTGAATCGCGCCTTCAGCGCTGGACCCACAAACAACCCACACCCGGGGCGTTGCCCCGGGCTATCATGAGGCTGCACCTTCGGTGCGAAAGGCAGGCTGTGCCGACGTCACACCGTTCATCAGTAGCCCAACCCTATGAAACACCCTCACCCACGCCCAACCCCTCGCAAAACCATCCTCCTCCTGGCGGCGGCCTGCCTTTGCCTGTCAGCCGTCCAAGCCTGGGCGCACGCCAAGCTCGACCACGCCCAACCACCCGCCGACGGCACCGTGCAGCAATCCCCCACCGAGGTGCGGTTAAGCTTCAACGAAGAGGTGGAAACCAAATCCTGCCGCGTCCAAGTTCTGGACGCCACCGACCATCCGGTGGACAAAAAAGACGCGCACGGCGACCCAAACAACCCGCGCGATCTGATCGTCTCGCTCTCCGATCCCCTCGCTCCGGGAACCTACAAAGTCGTCTGGAGCGCGGTCGCGGCGAACACGCACGTGTCCAACGGTGAATACACCTTTCGGGTTGAACCCTGACGCCGCGAACCCGCGCCCCCGGGGCTCTGCCGAGCGTCCTTTCACAACAACTACAACAATTCCCGCACCGCCTCCAGATCCGGATCGGTTTTCGCCAGTTCGCGGAACTTCCGGTCCATCTTGAAACACGCCCGGAGGTGCGCCTGCGCCTCCTCGATGTTCCCCAGCACCGCGTCGTAACAACCCAGGTTGTAATAGTACGTCGCCTCCCGCAGCAGCGCCGTCGGTCCGCCGAGCAACAGCGCCTTGGCCTCCGCCGTCCGCCCGAGTTCGTGCAGGCAAAACCCGGCGTGGATGAACCCCTGCGCGTCCCCCGGCTCCAGCCGGCACAACGCGCGGCTCGCCTCCAGCGCCAGCCGCCACTGGTGTCCGCGCATCAACGCGTCCACCTTGAGCCGCGCCACGTCCGCGCGCTCGCCCCAACCCTCGGGGAGCAACGCCAGTTCCACCAGGCTTTCCTCAACCATCCCCAACTCCAGGTACCCCTGGGCGGCGAGCAGAATACGGTCGGCGGGGTCGTTCATCGGGGGCTGGCTCCTCACTCCTGACGGCCAAGTATCGGCTTTGTCGCTTGTCAGATCAACCCGGCGGGGTAAAATCCCGGCGACGACCCTCTCGCGCGGCTTTCGTTTTCGCTTTATGATGACACCGAACCCCGACATCGACAGCACCGTCGATAAAAAGGCGCTCCAGATCAACCTGGACCCCATCCGCTACGGCACCTTCGCCGAGATCGGCGCGGGCCAGGAGGTCGCCCGGCAATTCTTCCGCGTCGGCGGCGCCTCGGGCACCATCGCCAAAACCATCTCGGCCTACGACATGACGTTTTCGGACGCCATCTACGGCCCCTGCCCGCGCTACGTCAGCCGCCAGCGTCTCTACCAGATGCTCGAATACGAGTATCGCCTCCTCATTGAGCGTCTGGCCGAAAAGCGCGCCGGACGCACCGGCTTCTTCGCCTTCGCCAACACCGTCGCCGCCAAAAGTTTCACCGCGCCGAGCGAAAGCCACGGTTGGCTGGGCATCCGCTACCAGGCGCACCCGCGCGCCGAACCCAACCAGATCATCATCCACGTGCGGATGCTCGACAAGGAAAACGTCCAGCAGCAGGAGGCCCTGGGCGTCATCGGGGTCAACCTCATCCACAGCGCGTTCTACCTCTACCAGAACCCCGAGCAGCTCATCGGCTCCCTGCTCGACGGCCTCAGCGTCGCGCGCATCCAGGTGGACATGATCAAGTTCACCGGCCCCGATTTCCATTACATCGACAACCGCCTGATGTCCCTCCAGCTCATCGAGCAGGGACTTTCCGACGTGGCGATGTTCACCGCCGACGGCGAGGTCGTCCGACCCGACGAGATCCTCTACAAGAAGGCGGTCCTGGTCGAGCGGGGCAGTTTCCGGCCCGTGACCTACACGACCAACGACATCCTGGACTGCGCCCGGGAAAAATTTCTCAAGGAACCCAAGGTGGTGGGCGAGGAGGTCGTGGTGCTCATGGAAATCACCATGCAAAACCTGATCGCCAGCGGCGCGATCGACCACAGCGACTTCCTGGACCGCGTCGATGTGCTGGGCAAGCTCGGCCACACCGTGTTGATCTCGAAATTCGGCGAGTACTTCCGGCTGGGGGCGTATTTGTCCCGTTCGACGAGCAAGATGATCGGCATCGCGATGGGCATCCCGTCGCTGATCGATTTGTTCCAGGAGAAGTACTACACGAACCTGGAGGGCGGCATCCTGGAATCCCTGGGACGCCTGTTCAAGAACGACCTCAAGCTGTACGTTTACCCGATGCTCGACGATAAAACGGGCGATCTGATTTCAGTGGCCAACCTCAAGGTCGCGCCCAACGTCCAGAATTTGTACGACCATCTGGTGGAGAACCGCTTCATCGAAGGTCTGGAGGGATACAAGCCGGAGTACCTGCACATTTTCTCGCGCACGGTGTTGAAGGCGATTCAAAACGGCGACCCCGTCTGGGAGGAAATGGTCCCGCCAGCCGTTATGGAAATGATCAAGAAGGGCCGGCTGTATGGTTACAGGCCGGCGGGTATGCACGAAGGGGTGGCGCACGAGTAGTTTCGGATTGCCTCGCGCGAATTCTTTAACCATGATCGCCGACTGATGCCCAAACAGGATCAGATCAACAGCGAAGGCACCGTCACCGAGGTGCTGCCCGGCACGATGTTCCGGGTGGAACTGCCCAACGGCACCAACGTCTTGGCTCATATTTCCGGCAAGATGCGCAAGCATTTCATCCGCATCGTCCCGGGCGACAAAGTATCCGTGGAACTGTCACCGTATGATCTGACGAAAGCGCGGATCACCTTCCGCGAGAAGTAGGCGGAAACCAGAAACCGGAAGTAGCACAGAGGACACAGAGAGGGGACACAGAGGCAGAGGAGGAAGAGAAAGGCAAAAAGGCTTTGTTCCAGAACCGATCATCCACCTTCTCCCCTCCGAACCCTTCCTTCTTCCTCTGTGTTCTCTGTGTCTGCTCTCCGTGCCCTCTGTGATCCTTCTAGATTCCCCCGGTTTGCGATTTTTACACCGGCCATACGCACAGATGGCGGTCAGTGCGCGTATCTGTAGGCAGCAACCCAACACTATTTTTATGGCCGACGATTTCTCGCAACATTCCGAAAACATCCCGCAACCCGCCGGCGTGCTGGAAGGCGCGCAGGCCCAGATCAAACAGGTCGCCAGTGACTTCTCCGCCGCCGCCGCCGCCAAGGTCGATGAACTGCGCGCGGCCGCCGCCCCCAAAATTGAGGAGTTCCGCGCCGCCGCCAATGCCAAGGCGGACGAATTCCGTTCCGCCGCGACCGCGAAAGCCGAGGAGTACCGTGGCAAAGCCGAGGCGGCTTACGAGGACGCCAAGGGTCGTGCGCAGAATTACCACGAGGAAGGCGAGGCTTACGTCCGTCAAAACCCGACCCAGGCCATCTTGGGCGCGGTCGCCGCCGGGTTCATCCTCGGGTTGATCCTCCGCAAGTAACCGCCGGCCCCGCGCCGGATTGCACCCGATGGCAATCCCTATTTCGCAGATGTCGTCCGGGACGGAGATCCCGGGCTTGCCGGAAAGCATCAGGATGTTGCTCGCCTCGGCGGCCGGGTACATCAACGCGCGTTTCCAGTTGGTGGGTTTCGAGGCGAAGGACGCCGCGATCACCTATATTAAAATACTGCTGCTGGTCATCACGGCGGTGGTGTTCCTGGTGTTCGCCTACATCTTTCTGGTGATCGCGGCCGCGTTCCTGGTGACATGGCTTTTCAACTGGCACTGGGGCTGGGTCACGCTGGGTTTTGGCGTTGGGCATCTGGCGATTACCCTGGTTTGTTTGCTGCTCGCCAAATCCCATTTCGGAGCCGCCAGCTTCCCCGAGACCATCGCTGAATTTAAAAAGGACAAGGAATGGCTGAGTCAAACAAAACCAAGCACACGCAATCAGAATCCCAACGGCGTAAAGACGAGTTGACCGCCGAACTGGCGCGCGCGCGTTCGGGGATGTCGTTGCACGCCGGGCAGGTCGCCTATCAGGCGGATTTCAGCCGCCGTTTGAAGTTCTCCTTCAGAGAGCACGTTGGTTCATGGCTGACCGGCGCGCTGCTGACGGGTGGTCTGATATCGATGCTACCCGCGCGACAGAAGAAGGTGTACATCAACCCTGTGGGTAAGAACGCCAAGGGGAAGCTGGAGTTCAACACCGCGCCGCCGCAGTCCAATTTCCTGGTTTCCTTGATGAAGGCGTCCATGCCGCTTCTGAAGCCGGCGATCACCGCGTATATCACCAAGCAACTCGCAAGTGTGGTGGGTGGCGCGAAGGAGGCGGAGCATGAAGCCAAGAAGGCAACTGAATCCGCCGAGCGCACCGAGGAAAAAGCGGCGGCATAGCGAGCGGTTGTTTGCGGTGTGATGACCGCTACGCCAAGGATGTGCGTAGTATAGCAACGCGGAGCGTTGGCGACCCGCTCCGCATCCGGCGCTTCAAGCCGCCGTCCAATCAAAGGTACGGATGGCTCTCCGAGCCGCTCCCATTCTCAGCTTGGCCGGTCCGCCTACCTCGTGGGTCGTGCCCTCCAGAGACGGAGACAATGGGGAGCGGCTCGGAGAGCCATCCCTACCTTTGGAACGACGGCGGGGAACCCGCCTGAGCGGGCGGGACGCCCGCGTGCCGGGTTGGAGACCCCTGCGCCACAACTCCTTTGCCATAGATTGTTCCTGGCACAATCATCCCCTTCTCCCATGCGTCCACAATCCCCCATGTCCCGGCATTGACTTTCCCGGCGGTTCACATTCAGTTTGTAAAATGTCCTCTCCCGATGTTCCCGTTGATCATGCCGTCTTTGATCACGTGGATCATTACCTCCAGATCGGGCAGGAATCCGGCGCGTCCGACATTCACCTCGGGGTAAACACCACGCCAACCTGGCGGCGCAACGGCACCCTGGAACCCATCTTCCGACAAGCTCCCCGTCTGTCGCCCGAAGATACCCTCGGCCTCGCGCACAGTTTCCTGGACGAGGCGCAACTAGCCCGTTTGGAAGAGCAGGGCGACGTGGATTTCGCCTACTCCACCCCGCTGGGCCGCTTTCGCACCAGCGTCGTGCGCCAGCGCCTGGGCGTGGACCTCGTCTTCCGCATCATCTCCACCCAACTTCGGAGCATGGACGAACTCGGGTTGCCGCCAGTGCTCAAAAAACTAACCGAGTACCACAACGGCCTCGTGCTCGTCACCGGCCCGGTGGGCAGCGGCAAATCCACCACGCTGGCCGCCATGGTGGACGAGATCAACCAGAACCGCCGCGACCACATCATCACCCTGGAAGACCCGGTCGAGTACCTGATCTCCACCCAAAGGCTGCCAGGTGACGCAGCGCGAGGTCCACACCCACACGCGCAGTTTCGCGGCGGCGTTGCGCGGCGCCCTGCGCGAGGATCCCGGATGTCATCATGGTCGGCGAAATGCGCGACCTGGAAACGATCTCCCTGGCCATCACCGCCAGCGAGACGGGCCACCTCGTGCTGGGCACGCTGCACACCAGCAGCGCCGCCCGCACGCTGGACCGCGTGCTCGACGTGTTCCCCGTGGATCAGCGCGACCAGATCCGCATCATGGTCAGCGAAAGTTTGCGCGGCATCGTCAGCCAGCAGCTCGTTCCCCGCGCGGACGGCAAGGGCCGCGTCGCTGGCGCTGGAGGTGCTGACCAACCAGCCGGCGGTCGCCAACGTCATCCGCGAGGCCAAGACGTTCATGCTGCCCGGGCATCATCCAGACCGGGCCGCAAGCAGGGCATGAAGCTCATGGACGAAAGCCTGCGCGAACTGTGCGCCGCCGGCATCATCACCGCCGAGGAAGCCCTGGCCCGCGCCGACCAGAAGCAGACGATGAAAGCGATGCTCGGCCTCCTTGAGCCGGCCGAAGAGCGCACGGCCTCGCGGTCGACAGCCCGCCTCTTTTTCCTCTCCCCTCTCATGGCTTACATCGACCAATTTTTCGAGGTCCTCGTCGAGGCGAAAGCCTCCGACTTGCACATCCGCGAGGGCGAGCCGCCGCACATCCGCCTGCACGGCGAGATGACCCCGATCCGCCCGGAGCCGATCACCAACGAGGAAGCCACTACATGATGAGCGAGATCTGCGGGCCGCAAGGGCTGGGCGCAGTTCGAGGAGCGGGGCGACTTCGATTTCGCCTACGAGATGAACGCGGACTCGCGTTTCCGCTGCAACTTACCTCAAGCAGATCAACGGCTACGGCTGCGTCTTCCGGCTGATTCCCGACCAAGATCGCCACGCTGGAGCAGCTCAAGGTGCCGCCGGTCATCAAGGAGTTCGGGCAAATGCGCAGCGGTCTGGTGCTGGTCACCGGCCCGACCGGCTCGGGCAAGAGCACGACGCTGGCGGCGCTGATCGACTACATCAACACGAACTACAAGCGGCACATCGTCACCATCGAGGAGCCGATCGAGTTCGTGCATCAGAACAAGCACAGCATCATCACCCAGCGCGAGGTGCCCGAGCACGCGGCGAGCTTTCCCGATGGGGTTGAAGGCGGCGTTGCGCGAGGACGCGGACATCGTGCTGGTCGGCGAGATGCGCGACCTGGAGACGATCGCCCTCGCGCTGACCGCCGCCGAGACGGGGCTGCTCGTCTTCGGCACGCTGCACACGAACAACTCGCGCAAGACGGTGGACCGCATGATCGACGCGTTCCCGGCGGATCAGCAGATCGCAGGTGCGCACGATGCTTTCGGCCAGTTTGCGCGGCGTCGTCGCCCAGCTTCTGCTCAAGAAGCAGGACGGCAGCGGGCGCGTGGCCGTCAACGAGATCCTGGTGGTGAACAACGCCGTCAGCGCGATCATCCGCGAGGGCGCGACCCAGAAGCTGGAGGACGTGATCGTCGGCGGCAAGAGCCAGGGGATGCAGTTCATGGACGACGCCATCTGGCACGTCATGCAGCAGGGCATCGTCAGCCCGCACGAGGCGTACATGAAGGCCATCGACAAGAACCGTTTCCGCAAATTCCTGCCGCCGGAAGACGACGGCTTGTAACGAACCAGCGAAACAGGGCGATCATCGGAAAGGACACATTTTGGCCAAGCCACTTCAAAGAAACTTTCTGGGCGCGGATTTACCGGCTGTTTTACGGGATGGTGTTTTACAACACCATCTACTGGCGGCGCGCGTCGGATGGGTTCAAGCCGCCGAAGCTCACGCGTGACGAGCGGCTGCAAAGCCAGCCCACGCGGGATCTCGCGGTGATCAAGCCCCGGGCGCGCCCGCGCGCGCGGCTGGACTCCGCCGAGACCGCCTCGCCGGAGGTGTCCGTCCCGCTCATCCACGGGGCCAATTCGCGGGCCGGGGAATTGGAGCGCGCCCAGGCGGCGCAACCGGCCCAATTCAGTTCCGAGCGGATCATTCCTTCTTCCGGGGAGTTGTTGAAGACCCGCCGGAAACGTCGCCGCAACCAGTTGCCCCACTCAAAAGGCTTCCTGGCGCGTTGGTTCGGTTAGCTTTTTTCTTAATCCTCGGGAATCCGCGTTAATCGGCGGAGAACATCCGGGGCTCCCTTCCACCGGGCACCGTCGTACTTTCCAACCGTATGCAAGAAGAGGACGCTTCCACCGAGCACGGCCTCCCGGGCCTGTCACCCGACGTCGTCGAACAGGAGGACGGCGAGTTGCTCGACAACATCGTCCCCACGCGCGGCTACCAGATGGGTCCGGTCGTGGGCCTCGGCGGTTCGGCCGGCGGACTCGCCGCCTTGCAGACGTTTTTCAGCGAAACGCCCCCCGGACAGCGGCATCGCGTTCGTCGTCATCATGCACCTTTCGGCGGAGCACGAGAGCATGCTCGCCGAACTGCTCCAGCGCACCACCCGGATGCCGGTCCGCCAGGTGCAGGGCCGCACCAAAGTCGAGCCAAACCACGTTTACGTCATCCCGCCCGCCCGGCACCTCACCATGGCGGACGGTTTTCTGATCCTGAGCGAACTCAGCCGCCCGCCGGGCAAACACGTCGCCGTGGACCTCTTCTTCCGCACCTTGGCGGACACCCACGGACCGCACGCCGCCGCCATCGTGCTCTCGGGGGCGGACGGCGACGGGGCCATCGGCATCAAACGCGTGAAGGAACGCGGTGGCCTGACGGTGGCGCAGGACCCGCGCGAGGCCGAGCACGACAGCATGCCGCGCTCCGCCATTGCCACGAGCATGGTGGACTGGGTGCTGCCCGTGGCGGAAATGCCCGCGAAGCTCGTGGCGTATTGGAACGCTGAGCGCCGCCTCCGCCTTCCCTCCGAGGAAGGCCCGCAACCCGCCCCGGAAGTAACCGCGTCCGCCCCCGAGGGGGAAAAGGCCGTCCACGAAATCCTCGCGTTCCTGCGCACCCGCACGGGCCGTGATTTTACCTACTACAAACGCGCGACCATCCTGCGGCGCGTCGGCCGCCGGATGCAGGTCAACGAGATTGAGGATCCCACCGCCTACCTCAACTTCCTGCGCACGCACCCCGGGGAGGCCGGCGCGCTCCTGCTGGACCTGCTCATCAGCGTCACCAATTTCTTCCGCGACCGCGACAGCTTCACGGCGTTGGAAGCCGAGATTCCCCGGTTGTTCCACGACAAGGGGCCGCGCGACACCGTCCGGGTCTGGGTCGCGGCCTGCGCCACGGGCGAGGAGGCGTACTCCGTCGCCATGCTCCTGCGCGAACACGCGGACACGCTGGACGACCCGCCGCACCTCCAGATTTTCGCCACCGACCTCGACGAAAGCGCCATCCAAAACGCCCGCGACGGCCTGTACACCGAAACCATTACAGCCGATGTGTCCGAGGAGAGGCTGCGGCGTTTTTTCACCCACGAACACGGCGGCTACCGGGTCAAGCGCGACCTGCGGGAGATCGTGCTCTTCGCGCTGCACGATCTGCTCAAAGATTCCCCCTTTTCGCGGCTGGACCTCGTCTCGTGCCGCAACCTGCTCATCTATCTCAACCGCGATGCGCAAACCCACGCGCTGGAAATTTTCCATTTCGCCCTCGGCACCCGCGGCGCGCTCTTCCTGGGTTCCTCGGAGTCGGTTGATGATGCCAGCCCGCTGTTTGGCGTGGCTGACAAGAAGCACCGTCTTTACATCCGGCGCGCAGTGGCGCGCGGGCGGGTGCCGGTGTTCACCCGTTCGGGCGACCCTACCCGCGCCATGTTGCCACAGCTTTGGGAAATTCCGGTTGTCCCGGCCGTCTTGCGGGGGAATCCGCGCGGTTCCGGCGAAACGTCCCCGCCTTTTTCCAAGGAAGTGACTGGTGACGGGGAACCCTCTTCCTGGAGCGAACTGCACTTCCGCTTGATTGAGCGTTACGGACCCGCCTCCGTGGTGGTGAACCGGGAACATGACATCGTGCATTTGGCCGGGTACGCGGGCCGCTTTCTGCAATTCAACAACGGGGAACCCACGTCCAACCTGCTTCGATTGGTACACCCGATGCTGCGCATCGAACTGCGCGGGGCGCTCTTCCAGGCAACCCAGCACGGGGTGCCGGTGGAAACCCGCGGGGTGCCCGTGGAAATGGAGGGCGCGCGGTACGCCGTGGATCTGCGCGTCGCGCCGGCCCGGGAGCTCGCGCCGGATTATCTGCTGGTGATTTTCCAAGCCGGGGAACTCTCCGGGGCGACCGCCGAACCATCGGCCCCGGTGGACGCGCAGGCGGAACCGGCGCTGCAACGGCTGGACCGCGAACTGGAGCAGACCAAGTCCCAGTTACGCGACACCATCGAACAGGCGGATGCCTCCAACGAGGAGATGAAAGCCTCCAACGAAGAGCTCCAGGCGATGAACGAGGAGTTGCGGAGCGCAACCGAGGAACTGGAGACCGGGCGTGAGGAGCTCCAGTCCATCAACGAGGAGTTGAGCACGGTTAACCAGGAACTCAAAAGCAAGGTGGACGAATTGGGCCGTTCCAACAGCGACTTGCAGAACCTGATGGCCGCCACGCAGATCGCCACGGTGTTCCTGGACCGGGAGTTGCGCATTCAGCGCTACACTCCCCCGGCCGTCGCGCTCTTCAACCTGATTCCGACCGACCTGGGCCGGCCCCTTTCCGATCTGACGCCCCGGCTCGGCTACCCCGGACTGGCCGCCGACGCCGCGCGTGTGCTGGCGGACCTCGCGACCATCGAACTGGAGGTGTGCCACCTCGACGGACGCTGGTTCCTCTCGCGGATGCTGCCCTACCGCACCACGAGCGACCACATCGCCGGGGTGGTGGTAACCTTTGTGGATATCACGCGCCGCCGCCAGGCGGAGGAGGAGCGGCGCGTCAGCGACGCCCGCTTCCGCATGGTGGCCGACGTGGTGCCGGACCTGCTTTTCAGCACGGACGTCACCGGCAAGTTACAATGGTGCAACCAGAGCTGGCTCAAGTACACCGGACAAACCCTGGTGCTGGCACTGGGCAACGGCTGGCTCGGCACGATTCACCCGGAGGACCGCGCGCGCGTGGACGGGGCCTTCCAGCAGGCCGTCGCACGGGGTCAATCCTTTCACAGTGAGCACCGTATCATCAGCGCGGACGGCAAGGCCCGCTGGTTTCTGGTGCGTGTCGAACCCCTGCGGGAAGAGGGTGGACGCATCCTGCAATGGTTTGGGGCCAAGACGGACGTGGACGACCTCAAGCAAGCGGAGGCGGAGCTGACCGCCTCGCGGTCCCGGTTACGGCTCATCCTGGAAAACGCGCGGGAGTTCGCCATCCTTTCGACCGATCCCGAGCGGCGGGTCACGAGTTGGAACCGGGGTGCCGAGCGCCTGCTTGGTTATTCCGAGGCGGAAATCACCGGACGGAGCGCCGACGTGATCTTCACCCCCGAGGACCGCGCCGCTGATGGTCCGGCGGTGGAAGCGGGACACGCGTTGGAAAGTGGCCGCGCCGTGGATGAACGCTGGCATGTGCGCAAGGACGGCAGCCGGTTCTGGGGCAGCGGCGCCATGATGCGCATGAACGACGCCCGGGGGCAGGCCATCGGCTACGTAAAAATTTTACGGGACGAAACCGAAGCGCGACAAACCCGCCAGGCGTTGGAACAAGGGCGCGAAGACCTTTGGGCCGCCTTGCAGGAAACCGAGCGGGCCCGCGCCGCCGCCGAAGCCGCCGCCCAGGCCAAGGATCACTTTTTAGCCGTGCTTTCCCACGAGTTACGCACGCCCCTGACGCCTGTAATGATGGCCGTCCATTTGCTCAAGCGCAATCTGGACCTCCCGGAATCCGCGCGCGACGCGTTGGAGATGATCGAACGCAACGTGGCGATCGAGGCGCGTTTTATCGACGACATTTTGGATGTCACCCGCATCACGCGCGGCAAGCTGGAGATCATCCGCGAGCCGATGAACCTGCACGAGGCGTTGCGGCGCGCGGTGGAGGTGACGGAGTCCAACCTGCAGGAGAAAAAACAAACGATCACGGTGGCGCTGGACGCGGGCGAGCACGCGTTGTCGGGCGACTTCGGGCGTTTGCAGCAGGTCTTCTGGAATTTGTTGAAGAACGCGTCAAAGTTCACGCCCGAGGGTGGTGCGGTCCGGGTGGTGTCCCGCAACGAACCCGGTCGGATTATCGTGGAGGTCTCCGACACGGGCATAGGGTTCGAGCCGGGCGAGGAGGGGCGCATTTTCGAGGCGTTCGAGCAGGCGAGCGTGGCGGTGACGCGGCAGTTTGGCGGCCTGGGGTTGGGGCTCGCGATCTCGAAAGCCACCGTCGATGCCCACGGCGGCAGCCTGAGCGCGCGGAGCCCGGGCCGTAACCAAGGGGCGGTTTTCACGGTGGATTTGCCGCTGGGGTGAGGGGAAGTGGCTGCGCGGTTGTGGGTTGTGGGTTGTGGGTTGTGAAGAATACGCTGTTTGTTCTCCGTTTCTCCGCGCCGAAGGTGCGGCCTCAGCATAGCCCGGTTCAACATCCCTTCTCCGCGCCGAAGGTGCAGCCTCATCACAGCCTGGGGCAACGCCCCAGGTGTACGTTGTTTGTGGGTTTAGCGCTGAAGGCGCGACTCAAAGGCCGCCGGTTGGACGGGCAAGATGGTCCTCGAAGGTCCGCCCGGATTGAATCGCGCCTTCAGCGCTGAAAATGATACTACTCTGTACCTGGGGCGTTGCCCCAGGCTGTGATGAGGCTGCACCTTCGGTGCGAAAGGCAGGCTGCGCCGAGGCCGCCACGTCGTTGTAAGTTGTGCAAAAAAGCAAGGCGCGGCGCGGTCTGTTCTTCGATTTTGGGATGATGAGTGATCCACAAACCCTTGAGCCACGCCACCCTCTGCGGATTTTTCTCGTTGAGAACCACGCGGATACCCTGAAGTGGCTCGCCCTTTACCTGGAATCAAACGGGCACACCGTGGATTGCGCGATGACGATGAAGCAAGCGCTGACGCTGCTGCCCTTGGATCATTATGACGTGCTGATCTCGGACATCGGCCTGCCGGACGGAGATGGCTGGGAGTTGCTGAGGTTGGCCAAGCTGACCCGGCCCGTCTACGCCATCGCCATGAGCGGATTCGGGATGAACTCGGACCGCGTCAAGAGCAAAGCCGTGGGTTTTCGACGCCACCTGCTCAAGCCGTTCGTGCCCGGTGAGTTGGATGCCGCCCTGGCCGAAGCGGCGCGGGAAGTCGTCGCCGCCCTTGGTGTTTGCGCGTGATTTGAGCCCTTCCCGGGGTGTCCGCCTTCACCGCCGCTTGTCTTGCGCGACTCCCCGCGCTACATACGGCGGCGGCGTGAACACCTTATGATCATTTGGAGCGGACTGGGAATCCTTGTGGGTGTCATCGTGGTCGTCTGCCAACTGCTGGCCAGCCTGCTTGCCACCACCATTTCAGCCGACCCGGACTATTATTCCCTGCATGGCTGGGTGATGGGGGCCGGCTTTCTCGCCGCCGCCCTCGCGTGCTGGCTCCTTGAACACCGTCTCGCCGCCACCGGCCTGCGGATCAAGCGGGACGTGTACACCGGCAAAGCGGTGGTGGCGCGGCGGCGGCATTCCCTCTTTTTCATCCCGGTGCGCTGGTGGGTGCCCGTCCTGGCGGTCGCGGCGGTGGGAGCTTCCCTGGTCAACACCACGCCGGAGGAACTCCAGCGCAAACGGAAGGAACGCGAAATCCAAAACGGGCTCAAGCGCACCCTCAAGGGCGGACCCAACGACGTGCCGGACGTGAAACCATGAGCGCCGACCGATCCGCGACGGCATCGCCCATGAAGAATCTGGATCATCTTTTTGCCAACAACCGCGCGTGGGCCGAGGGCATCCGTCGGCAGGACCCGGATTTTTTCACCAAACTCTCGCGGCAGCAATCGCCGGGGTACCTCTGGATCGGCTGCTCGGACAGCCGGGTGCCCGCCAACCAGATTGTCGGCCTGGAGCCGGGACAGCTCTTTGTCCACCGCAACATCGCCAACCTGGTGGTCCACACCGACCTGAATTGCCTCTCGGTGATGCAGTTCGCGGTGGACGTGCTCGAGGTCAGCCACATCATCGTGTGCGGACACTACGGGTGCAGCGGCGTGCGCGCGGCGTTGCGGCGCGACCGGATTGGTCTGAGCGACAACTGGCTGCGGCATTTGCAGGATGTGCGGCACAAGCACGGCAAATCCGTGGCCGACATCGACGGCGACGAGGCGGCGGGTGACCGGCTCGCCGAGTTGAACGTGATCGAGCAGGTGATCAACGTTTGCCATACCACGATCGCCCGCGACGCCTGGGAACGCGGGCAGGAATTGGTGGTCCACGGCTGGATTTACGGCCTGCAGGACGGGTTGGCGCGGGATTTGGATGTCACCGTGGCGAATTTCCAGGAGACGGCGGCCGTGTACCAGGCGGCGGTGACGGCTCTGGGGTGAGGGCGGGAAAATCTATCCGCAGATTCCCGCAGATTCCCGGAAGGTCATTTGGCAAACGCCCACGAGGCGAACAACCCGATTGCGGCCAGTGTCATCACCGCCGTCGCGGCCCAGCCCATCGCGCGCAGCTTCGGGGGTAGGGTGAACTCGCCCATCACCGCTGAATTGGCGGCCATGAGCATCATCATCACCATGATCGGGACGGCCACCACCCCGTTGATCACCGCCGACCAGAACAACGCCCGGATCGGGTCGAGCCGCGTGAACGTCAAACCCAGGCCCAGCAGCGTCGCGGCGGCCAGCACCCCGTAGAAACCCGCCGCCTCGCGCGGACGCCGCTCCAAACCCACGCGCCAGCGCAACGCCTCGCTGATGGCGTACGCCGCCGACCCCGCCAGCACCGGGATGGCGAGGAGTCCCGTCCCGATCACTCCCGCCGAGAAAAGGAGAAACGCGAACCGTCCCGCCACCGGACGCAAGGCTTCGGCGGCTTGCGCGGCGGTCTCGATTTTGGTGTCGCCGTGCGCGTGCAGCGTGGCGGCGGCGGTCAGGATGATGAAAAGCGCGATCACGTTGGACACCCCCATGCCGAGCCAGGTGTCCAGGCGGATGCGCGCCAGTTGGGCCGGGGCTTGCTCGGGTGCGCGTTTGAGCGGTTTTTCGTGGGTGGCGCCGCGCACTTCCTCCACCTCCGCCGACGCCTGCCAGAAAAACAAATAAGGGCTGATGGTCGTGCCCAGCACGGCCACCAGCGCCGTGAGGTAATCGTTGGTGAACGCGATATTGGGCAGCACCGCGCCGCGCAGGGCTTCCAGCCAGGGCACCCGGATGACAAAGATAATCCCGACGTAGGCGAACAGCGACAGGCACAACCATTTGAGCAGCGACGCGTACCGCGTGTAGGGGATAAACATCTGCAGCAACAGGGAGCCGACGGCGAACAGCGCCGCGTATAACGTCGCGGGACCGCCGACGAGCAACTGGAGCGCGTTGCCCATGGCGCTGATGTCCGCCCCGAGGTTGAGGATGTTGGCGGCGAGCAGCAGCCCCACGAGCGGGAACATCAGCCAGCGCGGGTAATGCCGGCGCAGGTTGCCCGCGATGCCGCTGCCCGTGACGCGTCCCAACCGCGCGCTGATTTCCTGAATGGCCGCCATGAGCGGATAGGAAAAGAGCATCGTCCACAGGATCGAATAGCCGAACTGCGCGCCGACCTGGGAGTAAGTGGCGATGCCACTGGGATCGTCGTCCGAAGCCCCGGTAATGAGGCCGGGCCCGAAGGTGCGGAGGAAATTGCGCGGCGGCGGTTCGATCGGAGGCTTGGGCATGGCGGAAATGACGAATGACGAATGCAGAAACCAGAAGGTTCACAGAGAACACGGAGAAGGGGACACAGAGGCAGAGGAGGCAGAGAAAGGCGAGGGTTTCAGAATAACTTCCCAGTCTTCTCTCCTCCGAACCCCTCCCTTCTTCCTCTGTGTTCTCTGTGTCCCATGTGCTACTTCTGGATTCTGGTTTCTGCATTCGTCATTCGTCATTTTTGCATTATAATCCCCCGTGTCCCGCAGCTTCTCCCACTCCCTGGCGCTCTTCGAGCGAGCCTCCCGCGTCATCCCCGGCGGCATCCCCGGCCACACCAGTCCGGCGGCGACCCTGCCCCTGGCCTCCCCTTATTACGCCGAACGCGGCGAGGGCTGCCGTTACTGGGATGTCGATGGCAACGAGTACATCGACCTGCTCTGCGGCTACGGACCGCTCGTGCTCGGCTACCAGCACCCGGAGGTTGAGGAGGCCGCCGAACGCCAGCGCCGCCAGGGCGATTGCTTCAGCCACCCGGCCCCCGTGATGGTGCAGCTCGCCGAACACCTCGTGTCCCTGGTCGATTTCGCCGGCTGGGCCGTGTTCGGCAAGAACGGGTCGGACATGACCACCTGGGCCGTGCAGGTGGCCCGCGAACACACGGGACGCAAGAAAATTCTCAAGGTCGCCGGCGCCTACCACGGCAGCCACGCCTGGTGTACGCCCGGCCACGGCGGGTTGATCGAGGAGGATTTGGCGCACATCCACGCTTTTCCCTGGAATGATCTCGATGCCTTCGAGGCTCTCTTGAAGAAGCACGCCGACCAGATCGCGGGCGTGGTGACGACGGCCTTTCACCACCCGGCGTTCGGGGATTCGGAGTTGCCCGCGCCGGGGTTTCTGCGCGGGGTCCAGGAAGCCTGCCAACGGCAGGGCGCGGTGTTTATCCTCGACGACGTGCGCAGCGGGTTCCGCCTGAATTTGGGCGGGTCGCACCGGCACTATGGTTTCGAGCCGGACATCATCTGTTTCTCCAAGGCGCTCGCCAACGGGCACCCCCTTTCCGCCGCCCTGGGGCGCGACACGTTGAAGAAGGCGGCGGGCCGCGTGTTCCTAACGGGAAGTTTCTGGAATAACGCCGTCCCGATGGCCGCCGCGCTGGCGACGCTCCGCGTGATCGAACGCGAGGATGTCACGGCCCGCATCGCGCGGGTCGGCGCGGCGTTGCGCGAGGGGATGCAACGGCTCGCCGACGGGTACGGGTTGAAGATCCGTTACACCGGCCACGACACGATGCCGTACATGACGTTCGCGGACGAGCGCAATTTTTTCCGAAGCCAGTCGTTCAGCCGCGAGGCGGTCCGGCACGGGGTGTTTTTCCACCCGCATCACAATTGGTTTTTGGGCGGCGCGCACCGGATGGCGGACATCGAGCAAATCCTGGTCGCCGCCGACGCGGGGTTCGCGGCGGTGCGGGCGGAGTTTGGCGCGAGCGCGTCGGGTTGAGGCGAACCGCCATGACAAGCCTGGCTTCCCTGCTACCTTCGGCACCGGTGCATGTGGGCCGCGTCTTGCGAAGCGCGGCGGTGTTCGATTTCAAGCGGCACCCCAACCGCGAAAGTTTTATGGACGCCGACCACATCTTTCAGGAGGCGGAAGAGCTTTTCGATCTGTTGGAGGCGCGCGGCGTGCCCTTTCTGCTCGTGGGCGGCTTGGCTTTGCTCACGCACGTCAAGGGTCGGAACACCGATGACGTGGACCTGATTATCTCGGTGCCCGACCAGCGCCGGCTGGAGCCGGAGGTCGTGTTGACAAATCCGCCCGAACCCGGCAGTCCCTTCGCGCTGGGACGCTACAAAAATGTCCGGGTGGATTACCTGGATGCCCGGAACCCTTTCTTCAAGTTGATCCTGACGAAGTACGCCGAACGGCAGCGCTTTGCGTTTGGAATGGGTGGAACCACCCGCGAACTGCCGTGCGCCACGGCGGAGGGTTTGATGCTGCTCAAACTCCAGGCCCTGCCCGACGTGACCCGCAAGATGGACTGGGACCGGGTCGAGCTTTACGAGAACGACGTCCACCGCCTCTGGCTCGCGCACGGCGAACTCAACCCGCGCGGACTCCTTCCCATCCTTGCGAAGCACGTGTGGGAAGGTGGGATGTATTCGTTGGAACACGACGTGATTCCGAAGCTGGAGCGCAACCACGCGGAGTCTTTGGCGCGCGTGGCCGCGCAGGAAAAACTGCGGGCGCGGGCGGGATAGGAAAGTGGTGGGATGTGGGTTGTGAGGAAGGATGTGGGATGTGGGATGTGGGACGGGCTACCCAGCCGCGTAGCGGCGTCACTTGAATGGCGGTGGTCGAGTCCGCGAGGCCACGGAAAGCCACCCCGCACGCGTTTCCAGCCACGGAGTGGCGTCACCAAGTCGGTGGGGGAGTTATAGGTTGTTGGAACTTTGACAGCATGGGCGATGGAATGATCGTCCGAGGGTTGCGACCAGCAAAACCAAGGACGTATGCAGACCTCCGGAGGTTACGCCACTCCGTGGCTGGGAGGTCGCACCTGTCTGTCACAACCCACATCCCCTCCGCACCACCCACCACCCACAACCCACGCGCCCCTTCACTCAAACCGCAACGCCTCGATCGGGTCGAGCGAGGACGCCCGCCACGCCGGGTACAGGCCGAACCCGATGCCGATGGCCGAGCAAACCCCGATGCCCACTAACGCCCAGCCCCAAGGGAACACGATGTCCGCCTTCAACATCGCGGCCAGCGCGTTGCCGCTGGCGGCCCCCAGCAGGATGCCCACCAAGCCGCCCAGTTCCGAGAGAAACACCGCCTCCACCAAGAACTGGCGCAGGATGTCCCGCTTCTTCGCGCCGATGGACTTGCGGATCCCGATCTCCTTCGTGCGCTCCGTGACACTCACCAACATGATGTTCATGATGCCCACGCCCGCCGCCACCAAGGCGACGGAACTGATCACGAACGCCCCCGCGCGCACGGCGTCCGCCACCGACGCGAAGGCGGCGATGAGCGAGTCGTTGGTGAAAATCTCGAAGTCGTTGTCCACCCCCGGCTTGAGGCCGCGCGCGATCCGCATCGCGCCAACCGCCGTGTTGAAAGTCTTTTGATAGACGGCCTGCGAAACCGCCTGCGTGGCGATGTTCACGGTGCGCTTGGCGCGTCCAAAGTTCTCGAAGAACCGCGTGATGGGCACCAGGACAATGTTGTCCTGGCTGCGTCCAAACGAACTGCCCTTCGCGGCCAGGACGCCGACGATGGTGAAATTCTTGTCGTTGATTTTGACGACCTTGCCCAGCGGATCCTCCACGGGGAAAACGCGCTTTTGGATGTCGCGTCCGATCACGGCGACGCTGCGGGAAAGTTCCACGTCGGTCTCGTTGAGGTTGCGGCCCTGCTCGACGGTGAACCCGTTGCTGATCAGAAAATTCTGGTTCGTGCCGCAAACTTCAATGTTCGAGTTGGTGTTCAGCCGTCCGTAGATGATGCGCTTGCCGTTGTCGAAGCATTTCAGGCTGATGACCGCCCCGGTGTCCTGCATGAGATGCACGTAAACCATCGCCTGCTCGTAGGTCACGACGCGGCGGTTCGCGTACTGCAACTGCGCCTTGGGCCCGCCCTGGCCCAAGGGCGGAGTTTTGGAGAACTGGAAGATGTTGGACCCGAGGAAACTCAGGCCGCTCTCGATGGAGCCCTGCAACGCGCCGGTCGCCGTCATGACGCTGATGACCGAAAAGACGCCGATGGTGATCCCAAGCATCGTTAGGCCGGAGCGCAGCTTGTTCGCGCCCAGGGCGTGGAACGCGAGCCGGAGAATTTCTTTGAAGGGCATGGGAAATGACGAATGACGAACGTGCGAATGACCAATAAGGCGGAGGGCGCGCTATTCGTAGCGAAGGGCCTGGACGGGGTCCAACCGCGAGGCGGACCAGGCGGGAGCGAAGCCCGAGACGACGCCGGTGACGCCCGAGACGACCAGGCCCACCAGAACCAGGTTGAGCGAGAACTCGATGGGGAAGCTGGGGAACGCCGCGCCGACGGCCTGGAACAACCCGTAGGACAACACCAGGCCCGCCAACCCCCCGATGAAGCAGATGGACACCGCCTCGATCAGGAATTGCAGCAGGATCGTCCGCCGCCGCGCGCCCAGCGCCTTGCGCGTGCCGATCTCCTTCGTCCGTTCCCGGACACTCACAAACGTGATGTTCATGATGCCGATGGCGCCGACGAAAAGAGCCAGCCCGGTGATGAACAATCCGGCCACGGCGATGCCCGCCTTGATCGGGCCGAGCGTGCTCTTGAAAGATTCCTGCGCGCTGATGGCGAAGTCGTCGGGTTGGTCCGGCAAAAGTCCGCGCACGCGCCGCACCGCGCCCTCGAGTTCCCCCTTGGCCTCCTCCAGGCGCTGTTTGTCCCGGACTTTTACCCGCACATCCGTCTGGTTGTTTTTGTTGGAAAAGAAACGTTTGAAGGCTTCGAGGGGGATGACGATCTGGTCGTCGAAGCTAAACAAACCCAGGAAACTGCCTTGCTTGGCGAAGATGCCCACGACCCGAAAATCCTGTCCGCCCGTGCGAACGGTCTGGCCCAGGGCGCTGGCCTCGGGGAAAAGGGCGTCGGCCACGTCGCAACCCAGGACGCAGACGTTGCGCCCGCCGCGGCTCTCGGTGGTGTTGAAAAAACGGCCCTCGCGGTAATCGGCCGTGTTGATGGCCATGTAGTCGTCCGTGGTGCCGAGGGTGAAGACGCTGCTGGCCTGGTAGTCGCCGCGCGTGACGTTGCGGAACGTGTTCGCGGTCGGGACGGCTTTGAGTAGTTGCGAGTTGCGCGTGGCGTCGATGATGGTCTGGAGGCGTTCGGCGTACTCGCTCTTGATGATGCGGCGGTTGCGGAATTCCCGGTCGTCGTCGTCGCTCGCCCAGGGCACTTTGTTGACGTAGAGGATGTCATCGCCAAGCAGCGCCATGCTGCGGTTGAACCCCGTGTCAATGCCGTTGATGGCGGTGCCCATGAGCGTGACGGCGATGATGCCGATGATGACGCCAAGAGCCGTTAGGAAGCTGCGCGTGCGGTTGGCCGCGATCTGAGCGTAGGCGATCTTGCAGCTTTCCAGAAACTCGAAACGCAAGCGGTTCATTGGCGGCGGAAGGGGATTAAGAATTTATCACAGAGGGCACGGAGAGAGGGACACAGAGAACACAGAGGGAGAAAAAGGCGGGGTCTGGAGGAGAGGTATTGGTGGTCAAGTCTTTCTGAAACAAAGGTTTTTGCCTTTTTCTTCCTCCTCCCCCTCTGTGTCTGCCCTCCCTGTCCTCTGTGATAACCTCCCCCTTTCCCCATCGAAGGCTGGTCGCTTTCTATGAGACCGTCCCGCAGCCGCACGATTCGCCGGGCGTGCTCGGCGATATCCGGCTCGTGGGTCACGACGATCACCGTGTTCCCTTGCTCGTACAGATCCTCCAGCAAAGCCATGATCTCCTCGCCCGTCCGGCTGTCCAAATTGCCCGTGGGCTCGTCGGCCAGGATGATCGAGGGGTTGTTCACCAGCGCCCGCGCGATGGCCACGCGCTGGCGCTGGCCGCCCGAGAGTTCGTTGGGCTTGTGGTGCAAACGGTGGCCAAGGCCGACGTTCTCCAAGACCTGCCGGCGCCCGCGCGCGGCGTTTGTCCGCCGCCATGCCGGCGTACACCAGCGGCAGTTCCACGTTGGAAAGACTGTCCGAACGCGGCAGGAGGTTGAAGGTCTGGAACACGAAGCCGATCTCCTTGTTGCGGATCGCGGCCAGTTCGTCGTCGTCCATCGACGGCGACGTTCTTCCCGTTGAACTCGTACTTGCCCGTCGTCGGGGTGTCCAGGCAACCCAGCATGTTCATCATGGTGGACTTGCCGCTGCCGCTCGGTCCCATGATCGCCAGGTATTCGTTGCGGCGGATTTTCAGCGAAACCCCGCGCAACGCGTGGATCGTCTCGCTGCCCATCTCGTACTTTTTGGTGACGTTCTCGATCTCGATCACCAGCGCGCCCGGCGGACGGGTGACGCGGGGCGCGGGCGGGGGCGTCCGGCGGTGCCGCTTCGATCAGCGGGATGGAATCAATCATGGCAAATGGTTGTTAGAGGATAAGCCGGACGGAAGCGACCATCACGGCGCGGCCTTCTCCAAAGCCACTTTGGAGCCGTCTTTCAACAGCCGCGTGATCGCGCGATAACTTCCGCTGACGATCTCCTCGCCCGGGTTGACCCCCTTCTTGATTTCCAGCGAACTGTTGTCGGCGATGCCGGTTTCGACCGGACGCATCTTCACAATGTCACCGGTTTTCACGAACACCACCTTCTGTAGTTTGCCGCGCTCGGCCTTCTCGCGGTCAGTCAGGGACTTCCCCTTTTCCGCTTCCACGGAATTGGTGTTGCCGGCGTTCTCCGCCGCGGCGCGGGTGGCCTTGAATTGATCCCGCTCCTCGGGACTCAGCTTGTCGGACAGGTTGCGCACGGTCACGGCCTGGATCGGCGCGACCACCGCGTCGCGCACGGTGGCGGTTTCCACATCGGCCGTGGCGCTCATGCCGGGCCGCAGCTTCGCCCCCGCCGCGAGCACGCGGATGCGGACCTCAAAATTCGTCACCTCCTCCTGCGTGTTGGCGGCGGAGGTCACGGCCGTGTTGGCGATCTGGTACACCGTGCCGCGAAAAACCCGGTTGGGGTAGGCGTCGATGGAAATGCGCGCCTCGTCGTTGAGCTTCACGTTGACCACGTCGTTTTCGTTGACGTTGACCCGCACCTCCATGTGGTCGAGGTCGGCCACGCGCAAAACCTCGGTGCCGGCGAACTGGCCGGTGGCCACCACGCGCTCGCCCTGTTTGCTGTTGAGCTGGCTGATGATGCCGTCGATGGGCGAGTAAATCGTCGTCTTGTCCAGCAGGTCGCGCGACTGCTTGAGCAGGCTTTCGGCGCGCTGGATGTCAAAGGTCGAGGCTTCGTAAGTTGCCTTCGAGACGTCGGCCGTGGTCTGGGCGGTGAGCAGGTCGGTGTCGCTGGTGATGTGTTTGTTGAAGAGTTCCTGCGCGCGGTGGAGGTCCTGTTCCGCCTTGAGCATCTGCGCCTTGTTCTGGAGGCTCATGGATTTGGCCGAACTGATGGCCGCCTCCTGCTGCGCCACCTGGGCCTGGTAGTTGTCGGGCTTTATCTTGAGCAGCAGATCGCCCTTCTTGACGGTCTGGCCGTCCTGCACGGGCAGATCGGTGATCTCGCCGGCGACCTCGGGTGAAATCTTGACCTCGGTTTCGGGTTGAACCTTGCCCGTGGCGGTGACGAGCTGGATGATGGTCCGGCGGAGCGCGGGTTCAACCGTGACCACGGTGGGTTTCACCTTTTTGCTCTGGACGACGCCGTAACCGATCAGCGAGCCGACGATCGCGAGGATGATGAGCCACCAGCGGAGTCGGCGGGAACGGCGGGCGGGTTTGGTGGGCGTGGCGTCGGTCATTGCGCGTGGAAAAGGGGCGAGTGCTTGGAGGGGTGCGGCAGTGTCCGTGTTCATTCTGAGCGGTGGGAGTGAACCGGCTACATTAGCAAACGCGATGCCGCGCCGAAAGTGAATTATATATCCTGTTGCACGATAGTGATTTACGTAGATTCGATGCCGGTTGCTCCGCCGTCCGGGGTTTGCGGAATGGTGTCGCGCGCCAAACCATGGTTGAAAGGACCACCGGGCGTGGACGGTTGCCTTGTCACCGCGGGGGAACACCTCATCCTTTTGGAAAAACGACCGCGCAGGTGAAACCCTTGACGCCCCCGCCGCGCCGGTCTAGCCTCCCACCACTCCGGGGAAGGGCAAGGGACGCGCCGGGGTCTTCCACCGTTCATCTACCTCCGCGGCGGGGGCGGCGGTTTCACCATTTTACTTACCGGGGGCTGGCTTCGTGGATTCTGTGCAAAAATTATTCGGCGATTACCAACCGGAAGGCTTCTTCGACGAAATGTTCGACGCGGCCGGCAACGTGCGTCCGCACTACGCCAAGCTGCTCGAACGCTTCAACGAAATGGACCACGCGGAGTTCGAGCGCAAACGCTCCCTCGCCGACACTTCCTTTCTAACCCAGGGCATCACGTTCACCGTCTATAACGACAACCAGGGGACGGAGCGCATCTTCCCCTTCGACCTGATCCCGCGCATCATCCCGCACGACGAGTGGGAGTTTCTCGAGCGCGGGCTTAACCCAGCGCATCATCGCGCTGAACCTGTTCCTGCACGACATCTACCACGAGCAGCGCATCCTCAAGGAGAAGATCATCCCCGAGGAATACGTGCTCAGCGCCGCCCATTTCCGCAAGGAATTCATGGGCTTCGACGTGCCGCGCAACATCTACATCCACGTCTGCGGCACCGACCTGATCCGCGACGCGGACGGGCGTTACCTCGTGCTGGAGGACAACGGCCGCTGTCCCTCGGGCGTGTCGTACGTGCTGGAAAACCGGCAGGCGATGAAGCGGGTTTTCCCGCGGCTCTTCGCCCGGTACCACGTCCGGCCGGTGGATGATTACGCGCAGAGCCTGCTCGAGATGCTGCGTTACATCGCGCCCGCCGGCCGGGGCGAGCCCACCGTCGCGCTGCTGACGCCGGGCATCTACAACTCGGCGTACTACGAGCACTCGTTTCTCGCGCGTTCCATGGGCATCGAGATCGTGGAGGGCCGCGACCTGGTGGTCAAACACGACGGGGTTTACATGAAGACCACCCAGGGCGACAAACCCGTGGATGTCATCTACCGGCGCATCGACGATGATTTCCTCGACCCGCAGGTGTTCCGCCCCGACTCGCTGCTGGGCGTGCCGGGCATCGTCAACGCGTACCGCAAAGGGCAGGTCAGCCTGGCCAACTCCATCGGCACCGGCGTGGCGGACGACAAGGCGATGTATTATTTCGTGCCCCGGATGATCAAGTTCTACCTGGATCAGGACCCGATCCTGCCCAACGTGGAAACCTACCTTTCCGGCGACGAAAAGGATCTGTCCTACATCCTGGCCAACCTGGAAAAGCTGGTGGTGAAGGCCGCGAACGAGAGCGGCGGTTACGGGATGCTCATCGGCACGCAGGCGAGCAAGGCGGAGATCGAGTCGTTCCGCGAGAAGATCATCGCCAACCCGCGCAACTACATCGCGCAACCCGTGGTCGCGCTGTCGCGCTCCCCGTCGTTCTGCGATGGCTGCGTGGAAGGCCGCCACATCGACCTGCGCCCTTACATTTTATACGGCGAGAAGATCACGATCATCCCCGGCGGCCTGACCCGCGTGGCCTTGCGCAAAGGTTCGCTGGTGGTGAACTCCTCCCAGGGCGGCGGCAGCAAGGACACGTGGGTGGTGGAGAAGTAAGGAAGGCGTTGTAGGTGATATGGAGTTAGTGCGGAGTGATGACGAATTGACGAATATTTGCACGCTCGGCTTCCGATCAAGCGATTCAATGGCTAACTATGCTTCTTCTAAACTTAGCCTTTCTACCCCTCTGCTCCAGTCCGCCCATCCGTGTCCTCTGTGATCCTTCTGGTTTCGCTCCCCATCGTCTTCGTCATCTCACTAACTCCCATCACCCTCCACCACTCGCCTCCCCTCCCATGCTTAGCCGAGTCGCCGAATGCCTTTTCTGGATGAGCCGCTACATCGAGCGGGCCGAGAACAACGCCCGCATCCTCGATGTCAACCTCCAGCTCATGCTCGACTTCGAGGGGCAGACGGAGGAATGCCGTCCGGCAGCATTGGGCGCCGATCATCAACTCCCTGGAGGAACAGGAGCTTTTCCATAAGTTCTACGCGCAGGCGGACGGCGAGTCGGTCGTGGAGTTCGTCACCTTCGAGCAGAAGAACCCCAACTCGATTCTCTCCTGCCTGGGCCGCGCCCGCGAAAACGCCCGGAGCGTGCGCGAACAGATCTCGTCGGAAATGTGGGAGCAAATCAACCGGCTCCATCTGTTCATCCGCTCCGATGAGGCGCGCGAAATGTTTCGCGGCAGCGCGTACCAGTTTTACAAGCGCGTGTTGGAAGGCACGTACCAGTTTGTGGGCATCACCGACGCCACCATGACGCACGGCGAGGGCTGGGACTTCTGCCAGTTGGGCAAATACATGGAGCGCGCCGACCGCACCTCGCGCATCCTCGATGTGAAATACCACATCCTCCTGCCGAGCGGCGAGCGGGTCGGGGGAAACGTCGATACCATCCAGTGGATGGCCGTGCTGCGCTCCTGCAGCGCGCTGGAGGCTTACTGCAAAATCTACTTCGGCCACGTGGCGCCGTGGAAGGTCGCGGAATTTCTGATTTTGCACGACGGATTCCCCCGCGCGTTGCGCTTCTGCGTCCACCAGGTTAACCGCGCGCTGCACCGGATCAGCGGATCGCCCGACGAGCCGGTTCTCCAACGAGGCGGAACGACTGGCGGGCCAGTTGCAGAGCGACGTGGATTACAGCCGCATCAGCGAGATTTTCCAGCACGGGTTGCACCAGTACCTGGACCGGATGCAACTCCGTTTGTCGCACATCAGCGACGCCGTGCTGGAACGCTACGGTCAGAGTGAAGTGGAACCGGAGCCGGAACCCTCGCAGGGGCAATCCCAGTCGCAGAGCCAGTCGGGCGGCGGCTCGCAATCGCAAAGCCAACGTCAGATGGCGGCGCGGTGAGGGTGGCGGTTGTGCTTCTGCCTTTCGCACCGAAGGTGCAGCCCCATCACAGCTTGGGGCAGCGCCCCAGGTATGGGTTGGTAGTGGGTTTAGCGCTGAAGGCGCGATTCAAATGCTGCCGGTCAATATGGCATGTTGGTCCGCGAGGGCCCGCCCGGATTGAATCGCGCCTTCAGCGCTGGACACCATACTATTTACTTCCTGGGGCGTTGCCCCAGGCTATGATGAGGCTGCACCTTCGGTGCGGAGATGCTAAACCTTTCTGGACATAGCTACATCTCGCTCCTATGTGACGGAAACGTAACAACACCAAGGCTTGTGGTTCAACCCCTCTCCCGGCACCATCGCTAGACGCCAGCATTCAACTATGATCAACTGTCGCACTGCCTGGATTTCCGACATCCACCTCGGCGCGCGGGGCAGCACGCCGGAAGCGGTCCTGTACTTCCTGCGGGAATACGAGGTTGAGACGCTGTACATCGTCGGCGATCTGATCGACATCTGGGCGTTGCGCCGGGCCATCTACTGGCCCCAAACGCACAACGACGTGATCCAGAAAATCCTGCGCAAAGGCCGCAAGGGCACGCGCCTGATTTACATTCCCGGCAACCACGACGAGATGCTGCGCAAGTTCACGGGCGAGTACGGCAGCCTGACGATCGTCAAACGCGCGATCCACGTGACGGCGGACGGGCGTCGGCTGCTAATCATCCACGGCGACGAACTCGACACGGTCATCCTCAACGCCAAGTGGCTGGCTTACATCGGGGACATCGGTTACACGCTTTTACTGAAGCTCAACGGTCCGATCAACTTCCTGCGGCGGCACCTCGGCCTGGGTCATTGGTCGCTGAGCGCGTACGTCAAGAAAGAGGTGAAAAACGTGGTATCCTTCATCGGCGCATTCGAGGAGGCGGTGGTGCGTTATTCAAAAGACTTCCACGTGGACGGGGTGTTGTGCGGACACATTCACAGCGCCGCGATCACCAAGATCCAGGGGGTGGATTACTACAACTCCGGCGATTTTGTGGAGAGTTGCACCGCGCTGGTGGAACACCCGGACGGCCGGATTGAACTCCTGACGGGTTTGCAGGCCCGCGCCGAAGCGGAGGCCGGACAAGCCGCCGCGCTGGAACCACCCGAGGAAGAGGAAGCCCTGCCCGAGGGTTTGCCGATGCCGACACGGGCGTGAAGGCGCAACCACAGGGTCAGTCTCTGGTGCCGCTGACAACGGGGGGACGGTGCGCCAAAATCTGCTGGATTTGCCAGAGCAACCGGTCGCGGTCGTAAGGCTTCGGCAGGAACCCACCCAGGCCGCGCCCCAGCATGGCTTTGAGGTTGGCGGAATGCGACAAGCCGCCGCTGACCACCGCGCGGGCCTGCGGGTTGACCGCGAGCAGTTCCTCGAAGACGAGGTCTCCGTTGAGTCCGGGCATGTCGAAATCCAGGATGATCAAATCGATGGCCGCCCAAAGCCGCGTGTAGATGGAAATCGCCTCGAAAGCGTCGCGGATGCTCAGCACCCGGTAGTCTTCGTCCACCAGCATGGTTTCCACGGCGGCGAGTATCTGGGGGTCCGCGTCGATGACGAGAACCACCTCGCGCATCCCGGTCGGGTTGGCCATGGTGATGCGCTCGATGTTGACCGGGGGCCGCACCAGCACCGGGTCCGGTCGTGGTTTGCCGCCCAGGTTACTCGCTTCGGCCGCTTCAATGGCTCTTCGCCGACTAGCTTCCGCTTCCTCGGCCATCGCCTCGCCGATCTTCTCGGCGACCTTCGAATTGAGGAGACGCGCGTCGCGCACCGTGTGGACAACATGCTCCAAATAGCCGTGCAAGTGCGGGTCCTCGCGGTTGACCAAGCCGGGGTACTGCCGAAAATCCGACAACGACCCAATCATTTGATCGATCTCGCGCATTGCGACGTTCAGCCATTCGAGTTCCGCAAAATTGAGCATGTGACGCTCAAAAGTTAGCAGATTTCAGGCGCGTAAGCCATCTTTTCTCGCGCGGCAAGGTCCCGGACCCAGCGTCAATGAACATCCAACCCGTAGAAGTCCTTGAACACTTGCCGGTAAACCGCGTGTTTCATCTCGGGAAGCCAAGCCAGGGTGAACTCCGCCGGATGGATCCAGCGCGCCGCCTGGAACTCGTGGTCGGAGGCGTGTTCGATATCCACCCGCGTGGGGGAGGTGATGAGCTTGAGCCGGAAGTAGTATTGTTCCTGACCGATGTACCCTTTCTTGGTGCGACCCTCCGGGAACAAATACCGGTACGGACCGCGCCGCTCTTCGATGCAGTAATCTGCCGGCTCCAGCGAAAGTTCTTCGCGCAACTCGCGAGGCAAGGCGGACTCGGGTGTGTCGCCGGGTTCAATCCCACCTTGCGGGAGTTGCCAGCAGCCATCGCAATCGGCGCGTTCACCGATTAGAATTCGTCCGTCTTTGTCTTCAAGAATCGCCGCGACGTTGGGACGGTAGCCGGGCAGAGGGGGGGCGGTGAGAGGGAAGTTCATTTTCAATCAAGATGCCATCATCCGCTCTGGAATCAGCCCCCGGAACGTGGGCGTCCCGCCCGCAACAGGGCGGTAGCCCCTGAGCCAACCAGACCAGAACCAGAGGCGGGTCGGAGACCCACGCTCCCGGGACTGTCGCCCCGGCAAAGAAAAACCGCGCCGACTCGCAAGCGGGCGCGGTTTCCACACGGACTTTGCGTGTTTACTTGCCCTTCACAGGCGCGCTGGTGTAGGCCACTTGCGTCGTGCTCGAAGGACGGCTGTTGTCCGCCTTGCGAACGCTGGCGCTTGCCGAGCAGCCGGTGTTGAGCAAACCGGCGGCGGCCACGAGGAGGGTCAGGAAGGCAATCTTTTT
This sequence comes from uncultured bacterium, assembly GCA_963795895.1. Classification (GTDB taxonomy): domain Bacteria; phylum Verrucomicrobiota; class Verrucomicrobiia; order Chthoniobacterales; family SZAS-18; genus CAWCJJ01. The sequence continues at coordinate 50,863 of CAWCJJ010000011.1, read as the reverse complement.
CATAGTTGGATGTAGCTGATTGTTTGGTGCTTGGTTGATTACTGGCTTGAGACATCCCCGCCGACAAAAGGCCGCCGCACAGAGGCTGGACCCTCACCCGGCTGGTATTTCACAAGAAATTACGTACCCAACCCGGCTCCCGGCCTTGTGCGAACCGCGAAATCAAATTTTCAGCGCGCCGGGGCGTCCGATGCTGTGATAACGGAAACCCATGTGCGCCATGGTGTTTGGGTCCAATAGGTTGCGTCCGTCGAACACCGAGGGCGAGGCCATGACCTCCTTGAGCAGGTGCAAATCGACCTGGGCAAACTCGTGCCATTCGGTGGCGATCACGAGCGCCTCCGCCCCGCGCGCCGCCTCGATGGCTGAATCCGCCATGCGTACACCGGGAATCATCTTGAACTCGCGCACGTTCTCCATCCCCTTGGGATCGTAGGCGGTGACGTGCGCGCCTTCCTGGAGCAGATCGTCGATCACCTCGATAGCCACCGAACTGCGAATGTCGTCGGTGTCCGGCTTGAAGGTCAAACCCCAGACGGCGATCTTCTTGTCCCGCAGGATCCAGAGCGAGTCGCGCAACCCTTTGATGAAACGCTCGCGCTGGCCGGCGTTGATGCGCTGCACTTCCTTGAGCAGATTGAAAGGCACGCCGAGTTGTTCGCTGATGGCGATGAACGCCGCCAGATCCTTCGGGAAACACGAGCCGCCGTAGCCCAGGCCCGCGTTGAGGAAATTGCGCCCGATCCGCTTGTCCATGCCGATGCCGTCGGCGACTTTTTCGATGTCCGCCCCGCTGGCGTCGCAGATCGCGCTGACCGCGTTGATGTAGGAAATCTTGAGCGCCAGGAACGAGTTGGCGGCGTGCTTGATGAGTTCCGCGCTGTTGATGTCGGTGACGAGGATCGGCGCCATGAAGGGCTCGTAAAGCTTTTTCATCAACGCCAGCGCCTGGTCGCTCTTGGAGCCGATCACGATACGGTCGGGGTGCATCAGGTCATCGACGGCGCAGCCCTCGCGCAAAAACTCGGGGTTGCTCACCACGTCGAAGGTCGCCCCCTCGCGGCCGTAGCGTTTGATGGTGTCATAGACTTTGTCGCCGGTTTTCACGGGCACCGTGCTTTTGTCCACGACCACGCGGTACTGGCCCGGCTTGAGGACGGCGGCGATTTCCCGGGCGACGCGCTCGATGTAGCTCAGGTCCACGCTGCCGTCGGCCTGCGGCGGGGTGGGCACGGCGATGAACACCACCTCCGACTTATCCACCCCGTCCTCGATGCTGCTGGTGAAGCGCAACCGCCCGGCGGCGACGTTGCGCCCGACCAGTTCCTCCAGGCCCGGCTCGTAGATGGGGATGTGACCCGCCTGGAGCGAGTCCACCTTCTTCTGGTTGTTATCGACGCAGATGACGTTGTGGCCCACCTCCGCGAAACACGCGCCGCTGACCAACCCGACGTAACCGCTGCCGATGATTGAAAGATCCATAAGGTGATGTGAGTGGCTGTAAATATGGGGGTAGGCAAGGCGCGGACCGTGCTGAAAGGACGACGACGGTGGCAAAAGAATCGAGCAAGGGTGAAAGAGCAAAGATGTAGCGAAAATTTGGCCCGCCACAACCGGGAATACCGCGTTTCCGCCGCCGGCGCTTTGACAAATTGCCATCGGTGGCTCAGTGTGTAGCGGGAACAAGGCGGCGGGAAAGGTTTCCCCTACGCCGCGCCCGAACCAAGCTGGCCCCGGCCTCCTACCATCCATCACACTCTATGAAATCGACCCTCCTCATCCCGGCCCTGTCCCTCGCGATGGGCCTGGCCACCGCCAGCCTCACGCGCAAACGGCCGAGATACCCGCCGCCGCGCCCGCCGCGCCCAAGACCCAGAAGGAAAAGCTCTCCTACGCCATCGGCATGGACATCGGCCAAACGTTCAAGAAGCAGAACTTCGACATCGACCCGGCGTTTTTGTCGGCGGCCATCCGCGACTCGCTCACGGGCGCGGCCCCCAGTTGACCGAAACCCAGATGCGCGAGGCCATCATGGCCTTCAGCACGGAGATGCGCGCCAAACAACAGGCCAGCCAGCCCAAGGTTCCCGCCGCCAGCGGCAACAGCGCTGAAAACAAGAAAAAGGGCGCGGAGTTCCTGACGGCCAACAAAGCCAAGCCGGGCGTGCAAACCTTGCCGGATGGTTTGCAGTACAAAGTCTTGAAGGATGGCACCGGTCCCATGCCCGGCCCCACGGACAAAGTTTCGGTGAACTACACCGGCACGCTGGTGGACGGCACGGTGTTCGACAGCTCCAAGGGCACGCCGGTTTCCTTCGGGGTCAACCAGGTGATCAAGGGCTGGACCGAGGCGTTGCAGAAGATGAAGGTCGGCTCCAAGTGGCAGATCGTCATCCCCTCGGAGCTTGCCTACGGGGAAAACGGCACCCCGGGCGGACCCATTGGACCGGACTCGACCCTGATCTTCGAAGTCGAACTGCTCGCCATCAACAAGTAACGCGGTCGTGGGATTTTGCCGTCCCGGAACGCCCAACCCGCTTCCGGGACGGCGGGTGCCATGAAGGTCGCCTACCTCTTTTCGCGTTATCCCGTGCCCTCGCAGACTTTCTGCGACACGGAGATGCGCGCCCTGGAGGAAGCGGGCGTCGAGGTGGAAATCTTCTCCATCAGCCCGCCCCCGACGAGCTTCCGCCACGGCGCGGAGAGTCGGCCGGCGCGCGCCCCCGTCCACTACCTGCCCCCGGCGCCCGCGCTGGAGGTGTGGGGAAGCGCGGCGCGTCGGCTCGGCCAATGGCCAGCGGAGCTGATCGCCGAACACACGGCGCGCTACGGCGCCGGCACCGGCCGGAACGCCGCGCGCTGCACGCCGTTTACCTCGTGGAAATGTTGCGCCGCCGGGGCGTGGAGCATTTGCACGTGCATTTCACGAATCACGCCACGCACGTCGCGGCGTTCGTGCGCGCGATGGGCGGCCTGCCGTTCTCGTTCACCGCGCACGCGCAGGATTTTCTGGTGGACCTGGGCAACGACGATCTCCTGCGCGAAATGTGCGAACGGGCGGCGTTCGTCGTGGCCGTCAGCGATTTCAGCCGGGGTTTGCTGGTGGAGCGATGCCCCGCCGCGGCGGCGAAGATTCACCGCATTTACAACGGGCTCCCCCTGGACCGCGGCCGGACGCCGCCACCCGCGGTCCGGCGCGCGCGGTGGAAGCACCGTTGCGGATTTTCAGCGTCGGGGCGGCTCATCGAGTTCAAAGGCTTCGACGTCGCTGATCGACGCGTGCGCGCTCCTGCGGGATCGCGGCGTGCCGTTTGTTTGTGAAATAGCCGGCGACGGCCCGCTTGCGCGACGCGCTCGCGAACCAAATTGAAGCCGCCGGGTTGTCGGGCGCGGTGCTGCTGCCGGGCTTGCTGCCGCAAGCGGAAATCCAGGGCCGGATGCTGGCCTGCGACGTTTTCGCCCTCGCGTGCCGCGTGGATGCGGCGGGCGCGTGCGACGTCCTGCCAACGGTGATCCTGGAGGCGATGGCCGCCGCCCGGCCGGTGGTCTCAACCCGGCTGGCCGGCGTGCCGGAAATGGTCGGGGACGGGCGCACGGGCCTGCTGGTGGCTCCCGGCGACCCCGCCGCTTTCGCCGACGCCCTCGCCAACCTCGGCGGACGAGCCGGCGCGCCGCGCGTCGTTGGGAAGCGCGGGCCGGGAGAAACTCCGCGCGAGTTTCGCCGCCGCGGACACCAACCAGCGTTTGGCCGGGCTTTTCCGGCGAAACGTCCCGCGCGAGCGGACCCGCCCCGGCGGTTTACAGCGACGGCGCGGGCGTCGCCTGCCTCTTCGCGCAGTGGTCGGTGAACGGGGTTGAACCGGAAAGCGGGTTCTCCAATTTCGCGTTGCTGCACCTCCATGCCCAGATGCGCGGCACCCGCCTCCTCGCCTTGCAAGTAAACCCGGTGTCCGCCGCCCAGCGCGCCGCCCGCCCCGTGCATCCGCTGACGGAGCTCGTCGCGCGGATGGTCGAATTTTTCCCGGACGCCATGGTGCTGGAGGCGGAATGGCGCGAGCAGGGGACCACGGCGCACCTGCTCGAATCTTGGCGCAAGGAACTGGGCGGCGCTTTCCGCACCGAGGATTTCTTGCTGGCGGCGCGGCGGGCGTTGTACTTCAGCCGGCATCTGGCGGCTCCGGCTGGGGTGCGCCACCTTCACGCGGTGGGCGCGGGCGCCTTGCTGCCGGCCTGGCTGCTCCTGCGCCTGGGCGCGGTGCGGACGGCGAGCTTTCTTTTGCCTTCGCTCCTCCTGCCCGCCGGTGGCGTTCTGTCCGAGTCGGCTTTGCGCCGGCTCGCGCCCGACGTTTGAGCGCGGCTGGATCGTGGGACGTCGCAAGCTGGCGGAATCCATCGGTCCGGCCCTGCGCGGCGACGAGTTGCCCGCGACGGGCGAGGGCTGGCAACTCTGGGCCACCACCCTGCGCTGGTGGGCCGAGGGGGAGGCTGGCAGCGCGTGGAAAGCGCCGGTTCGAGCTTTTCCTTGAGCCTGGGGCGATCCTTGCCCATGCTGGGCACACGGCCCCGCTGCTTCCGCGTTCCGTCTTTCCCCGCCTTCGCTTGAAAAAAGTCGCCGTCGTCATCCCGCTCTACAACCACGAACGCTACATCGGGGCGGCGTTCTCCTCGTTGCGCGCCCAAACGCGTCCGCCGGACCGCGTGATCATCATCGACGACGGTTCGACCGACCGCAGCGTGGCCGCCCTGATCGCGACCCCGGGAGCCAGCCCGGTGGAGGGCGCGCCGGTCGCGCCCGGCATCCAAACGCGCACGGACATCCTGCTCCAGGCCAACGTCGGCGCGCACGAGACGCTCAACCGTTGCGTCGCGTTGGCCGACGATTGCGATTACATCGCGATCCTCAATTCGGACGATCGTTATCACCCCGACCGCATCGAGCGCTGTCTGGCGCACATGGAACTGCATCCCGACGCCCGGTTGCTCTGCACGCGGCTGCGGGTGATCGACGACTCTGGGAATCCCCTGCCCGCAAACGCGCCGCAAAGCCGCTGGTTCAGCGCCGCCTGGAGCTTTCGCGGCGGCGCGGACGACGCCAGCAAGGCTGATCTGGCCGAGTGGCTGGGCCTCGCGAATTTCCCCGGCACCACCAGCAACTTCTTTGCCCGGGCGGATTACCTGCGGAGCCGGCCGTTCTCGGGGTACCGCTACGCGCACGACTACTTCACCCTGATCATAGCCGCGCTGGAGGGAGATTTTGCGGTGTTGGACGCCGAGTTGCTCGACTACCGGGTCCATGACGCCAACACCATCGCGACCACGCCCGAGAAGTTGATCCGCGAGATGCTGCTGCTCCACTTGGACCTCGCCAAGGTGGTCGGACCGCGGCTGATGGTGGAACCAAATCTGCGGGCGGCCTACGCGCGGTACCAGCGCGCGGCGTGGAACAATTTCAGTTCGTTTCGCGCCGATTTGTTCAACGTGCTGCTCACCGAGGCGTTGCTTTTGCTGCCCGCGCCGACGGTGCAGGCGCTGCTGGACGTGTTCACGCCCGAGCACTTCCCGGAGATGACGCAGTTCCCCAATTTATCGGTGGTGAGCGCGCATCATTCGCTCGTCGCGCCGCTGGGACCCACCTCGGGTTTGGCGGATAAATTTTACGCGTTGAAGACCCAGTTGTCGGCGGCGAAGAAGGCAAACCGCCCCTGGGTGGAGCATCGCCAGTTGCAATCGGCGTTGCTGGAGTCGCGGTGGTTCGCGCTGGGACGGGCGCTGGGATTAACCGGGACGGTCAGCGGAACCAGTGGGAAGACGGCGTCCGAGAAGGCGACGCAACTGCAAGACCGGGTGGCGTCCTCGAAGTGGCTGAAGCTCGGGGGCAGGCTGGGTGTCGGTTCGGCGCGTCGTCTGCTGGCGTTGTCGCGGAGTGCCTCGACGGACGACGAGGTGAAGGGCGGCAGCACTGTTTCAGAATGAAACGCCTGCCAACCCGCCGCGCAGCGGCATCGTTCCAAAGGTAGGGATGGCTCTCCGAGCCGCTCCCATTTGTCTCCGCCTCAGGAAGGCACGACCCCCGTTACAAGGCAAACCGGCCAATCTGAGAATGGTAGCGGCTCGGAGAACCATCCCTACCTTCGGAACGACGGCGGGACGCCCACCCAGATTGTCCAACAATTTGAAAAGCGCTGTGACATCAGCGCCTTTTCTACTCCGCGACCGGATTGGTTGCGGTTGTCGTCTCCCCCTCCGCAACTGCCGCCGCGTCAGCATCCGTCGCTCCCTCCGCCGTGGTCTCTTCCCCCGCCTCGGAGGTATTCTCCAGCTTGCGCTTCTTTTTCTCTTCCTTCTTGTTCTTCTTCTCCAACTCCTTGCGGCGCTTCTCGAACGAAAAATTATTCTTTGCCATATCGGTACATTCCAACAATCCAACCCAGCCTACCCTCAACTCACTTCACCTTACCTCAGCCTACCTCCTGACCGGCAGCGACGCGGGGATCGCCGCCAGCTTGATCCGCACCGGTCGCATCTCGGTCTCCTTGCGACCGGCGCAATGCTCGCACCAATGTTCCTTGCGACTATCCAGACGTTTCCGTTCCCCGCAATTGTCGCAAACAAAGATCTCGGTCTTCATACCGGCACCGCCGCCGTAATGGCGGTGACGGTGGTTACGGCGGCAGCCGCCGCCGCGGCTGCTTCGGGCGAGAGCGGCAGCACCGCCGCCAGGGAATCCAAACCAAGGTACTCCTTGACGCCCTTGATGTTCTCCCGGTTCACCATGCCGCGGTGGACGAGCGCCTGGAGCTTCTCGTAAACCCGCAACCGGAGCATCTCCTCGCCGCCGCTCGTGGCGTTGCGGGCGCGCAGGTTGGTGTAAACGATGGTGAAAAGCGGCTTGAACTCCCAGGAAGCCTTGCCCATCAAAACGACCGCCAACTCTTCCGTGATCACATCCGGTCCGCGGCGTGAATAGGTACCGCGATGTATTTTGGCCATGTCCAACCTTAAACCACTTTCCCAAAAATAGCTAGGATGATTGACGCGTCCCGCGTTTATAACACCCTTCCCCACTCTGACAACCCCTGTCCGGGCGGCGCGCCGGAGATTTCGTTTGCATTCTTTTTCCGATGCGCGATAACTGCACATTCAGAATTAGAGAAAGCATTTTAGGTTGATGGTGGATTGTTCAGTGGGTTAGCGGCTCAGGGGACACATTCGAAATCCGAACGTTTCGGAAACGCAGTCCTTAGAACCCTCTGGTTTCTGTAAGTACAGAAAAACAAACATCATTATGCCAGCTAAACTTTACGTGGGGAACCTGTCGTTCAACACCACCGAAACCGACCTCCAGGACCTCTTCGCCCAAGTGGGTCCCGTGCAGGAAACCCTCATCATGCAGGATCGCATGACCATGAAATCCCGCGGCTTCGGCTTCGTGACCATGGTTGAGGCCGGCGACGCCTCCAAGGCGATTGCTCAGTTCAACGGCAAGCAGATCGAAGGCCGCGCCCTGACCGTCAACGAAGCCCGTCCCCGCGAAGAGCGGTCGGGTGGCGGCGGCGGCGGTGGTGGTTACTCCGGCGGCGGCGGTGGCGGCGGCTACTCGGGTGGTGGCGGCGGTGGCCGTTCCTCCGGTGGCGGCGGCCGCAGCGGTGGCGGCGGCTACGACCGGCGCTAATTTCGGTTGAGATTTACGAACGCCTCATCCCCTTCGAGGGATGGGGCGTTTTCGTTTTTAGACGGACCGGAGGGAGAAGAATTTATCACAGAGGGCACGGAGAGAGGGACACAGCGAACACAGAGGAAGAAAAAAGCGGGGGTTCAGATGGGGAGAGGACAAGCCGGTGGTTCTGGAACAAAGCCTTTTTCCTCCTCCTCTGCCTCTGTGTCTGCTTCTCCGTGCTCTCGGAGATAAATTCTTTCTCCCCCGCGCCTACAGTTGCGATGCCACCCAGCTTTTGATCATCCTGAGGGGGTGGTCGCACTTTTCCAGGTACTCGCGCAATCGCTTGACGGCGGCGGGGCGGGCTTTGATCGCCGTTAACAGGCGCGCGCGTTCGGTTTCGTCGCAGAGGCCCTCCGAGAAGATGTTCGCTAGGCGGAACGCCGCCTCGGGCTGGAGATCGGGGGCTTGCGGGTCGTCCAACGCGGCGAGCGTTAGGTCGAGCGCGATGTTCCAATCCTGGGTGCGCCAGGCGAGCAGGGCGCGCAGGTTGCGGATCTCGGAGGCGTAACGACCGTGGGGGAACTCCTTGTCGTACGCGTTGAGCGCCTCGCCGATCTTGCGCGGATCGAACGGTTCGCGGCGGTGCGTGCCGATGATGTTGCCCCCGGCGAAGTGTTCGCTCTCGGGCCAGACGGCGTACTTGTAGAACAACGTGGGCCGGGACGCGTTGTACAACGCCCGCGCGTAGAGCAGCCGCGCCGCCTCCCGCTTGCCACTGCGCGGATGTTCGGCCAGGAACTCCGCGGTCAGCTTCTCCAGCTTGGGATAATCCCGCGTCGTGTAAGTGGTTTGACCCTCCTTGTCCAGGTACTTGGGCACTTCCGGCGACTGGGGGGCGACCACGACGTCGATCCGGTGATTTGCGATTACCGCCAGCGCGAGGAAATCCAGGTAGTCCTTGAGCGGTGCCATGCCGGGCGCTTTGTACGCGGCGCGGATGTGGTTGAACACCACGTCATCCACACCCTTGCCGCTGCCGAGCGGTTTCTCCGGTCCGGCAACCCCGCCGCCATCATCCCCGTTTGAATTTGCGTCGGCGCTTTCCACCGTGTCCGCTCCCAGACCCGGCACCGTCGGCAAGCTGTTGCCGCCCAGGCGCCATCCCGTGACATGGAGGCATTCCAGACGCAAGTCCAGGTAATGCCGCAACGCTTCGGGCGTGAGTCCGACCGGATGCGCGCCGAGCAGATCGCGCAAATCATCGAGCAGGTTCATCAGGGGTGCGTCCCAACGATTGAACGGCTGCCCGTGCGCCGCCCGGCGGAACGCGTCCATCTCGGTCAGCATGGCTTTGGGGTTGGTCGTGAACTGCTCGATCTTGAGGGCGAGCACATAGGTCAGGATGGAATTGCCCGAGTCGGATGGCCCCCGCCACTCCTCGGGGTCTCCCAACCTGAAGGCGCCGTTGTCCGTGTAGAGGTATTCCGGTTCGCCACGGGGAATAAAATCCGTTTCCGTCGAAGGGTCCGACGCGCCTTCCTCACCGGCGCGCGCCATCCGTCGTTTTCGCCGGTACCGGGGGAAAGTCGTAGTACACGGCGAACTCGCGCGCCTCGCGCGAGGCGGGACACTCGCGGCGCAGCCGTTCGTAAAGCTGGCGGGCGGCGGCTGCCAGCTTCGTTTCGCCGGCGCGGGCGTACTGGAAAGGGGATGCCAGCGCGATCCCCGGCGTGGCTTTTAACGCCGACCACAACGCCCGCGCGCGGAGCGGCGAACCCGCGGGGGCGGCGTCGGCGGCGCGCAGCCACCAGCGTTGCGCGTGGCGCAGTTCGTCGTGGCCTTCGAGCGCGTGGTTCAGGGTGTCGGTCGGGAAACCGAGGGTCGCGCCGTTCTCCCGGCGATGGAGTCCGGCTTGCACCGCGTTGTCGGCGAACACCGCCCCCCGGGTTGCGTCCGTTTCCAGCGGGGCGAAAACGAGTTTCCCGCGCGCGGCGGCCCAACCGTCGGCCAGGCGCAGGAGGGCTTCGGCGTCCGCCGGATGGGCGGCCACTTCGCCGGCAAGTTTCTCGACGCCGGCCGCCGCCACACTCCACTGCGCGGGGGTGACGTACTTGCGGGCTTCGGAGAAGTTCTCCTCCTCGCCGAGCCAGCGCTGCGCTAGGACCGCGCGCCAGCGCATCGCCGCCGACCCATCCTCGAAGTGGTTTGCCGCGTCCAGTGCCGGGGCCAGTTCGGGGAGCGGCGCGAAGCAAAGCAGTGTGTCGATGAGCTGGTTGATCTGGTCGTATTCCGCGCCCGTGGCGTCGTGGCGCAGGACGCTGCGGGTGGCGTCGAGGTTTTCGTCGGCCTGGGGGTAAACTCCGGGGTCATCGGCGCTCGGCCGCGAATGGTCCGTCGGCCCGACCTCATCGCGTTCGGGGTCTTCGTCAGCCGCCGGGGTCTTCGCGGCTGGCGCGGCGACGAGCCGGGTTAACTCCACCAGTGCGGCCCCGGCCTGGTGGTCGTCCTGCAACGCCAGGGCCAGTCGCAGCGCCGCGCCGCGTTTCAACAGGCTGTTCGGGAAATGCGCTGCGAAGGAACGACCCGCCGCGATGGCCGCGGGCAATCGGCGCGCGCGCTGCAACGCGGCGAGACGGATAAAGGCCAGGTCGTCGTTGCGGTCCACCTCGCCCGCCGCCGCCATGTCGCACAGGGCGAGGGCGCGCGTTTGGTCGCCGACGCCGCTGGCCGCCTGCGCGAGAATGGCCAGGTAACGCGCCTGCCAGTCCGCGCCGCCCGCGTGGTAGGCGCTTTCGTGCGCGGCCACCTGCGCGGCGAGCCGCGGCAGAAGCGCGAGCCGCCATTTCTTCACCTGGGCGGGCGTCTCCAGCGTCCCGTTGTCGTTGTCGCTCTCCGCCGTGTTTATCACCAGGTAGATCAAACTCATCGCGAGGCGCGGACGCGCGGCGATCTCCGCCAGTGCCTTGTCGTCGGCCGCGGCGGACAGGTGCGAAAGACACCGCTCGCACATGAACCCGGCGGATTTAAGAACCTCCGGATGACCCGGCGTATCGGCCTCTTCCAGGTAGAGGTTCAACGCGCCGAGGTAGTCTTTTGCCTTGAAGGCGATGCCGCCAAGCCAGCCCTTGGTGTCCGCGACGAAGCGGCCTTTGGGGTAATGCGACAAGTAATCCTTGAACGCCGCCTTGGCGACATCGGGCGCGCCGAGCGACATCCGGGCCAGCATGAACCGGGCGGACTCCGCGCGCGGATGGTCGGGGTACTCCGCGACGACCCGCTGGAACTCCGCCGCGCCGCCGCCCGGAAAAGCGAGCGCGCCGCCCAGGTAAAGCCAATGCACCCGCAGCGGACCCGTCGCCTTGCTGCGTTTTTCCCACTCGTCCCGGTGGGCGACGGCGACTTTCCTCGCCGCGTCGGAGTCGGGATCTTCGCGAACGGCGGGTAACAACTTCTTTTTCGGATCGAGGATCAGGCCGAACCAGTCCGCGCGCGCGACACGCCAGCGGAGGTACTCGGCGGCGTCTTTGCCGGGGACGACCGGGGTGCCGGTGAAGAGGTCGCGCGCGTCGTTGAGCAAATTGCACAAGGGACCCGGCTGCGCGGGATCCAGCCGGGCGCGCGCGAGCAGGCCGTCCACCTTCGCGGCTAACGGCGCGTAGGCCGCGCCGCTTTCGGCGTCGCGCGCGAGGGCGAGGACCGCCGCGCCGAAATCCACCGGCGGGGGTGGGTTCGGCGTGGCGTCGGCCGCCGTTTCGACAAACACCTGCGAGGGCGGTTTGGCGGGCAACCGGTCGAGGTAGTACGGCAACGTCGGAACTTCCTCCGTGTCGAATCCCCCGGTCGCGCGGACCACCCCCGGCGCGCCAAAACCGGCGACGGTGAGCAGCCACAGAAGCAATGGGATGGGAGGGGAACGGAAGGCGGCGATCAAAATATGCATGGGGGATGGAGGGTTCTATATCAGAGGTGCGGCGCGCGGACGGATTCATTCCACGCGCCGTCGAGAATTTTCGCCACCGCGCGCGCGACGCCCTCCCCTGGACAACCGGGCGGGCTCACCACTTTCGCGGCGGCTTTGGCGGCGTCATTGGCATGGTCCATGGCCACGCCGAGACCAGCCCAGCGCAGCATGGGTGCGTCGTTCTCGCCGTCGCCGAAGGCGATGGTCGCCGCCGGGTCGATCTGGTAGAGGGCGGCGACGACCGCCATGGCCGTGCCTTTGGTGGCGTCCGGGTTGAAGAACTCGAGGTTCTCCGGGTCGGTGGCGATCACGCCGAGGCGGTCCCCGTATTCCTCCTCCAGTGCGCGGCGACGGACCGTTAGCACCGCCGGTTCGCCGTACCAAACGATCTTTAACGCCGACTCGCCACGCAATTCCCGCAGGTTGGGGTGGCGCTCGGCCCGCTCGCCGACGCGGCTTTCGTAGAGTGAAACCCAATGGTCCGACCCGCCGGTGTACAGGTGGTCACGGTGGTAGTAGATCACGGTGTACCCCCCGGCCAGCCCGGCGGCGACGAGGGAGTCGGCGACGGCGGGCGCGAGCGGGGTTTCGCGGACGGTCTCGCCCGAAACCGGGTCCGCCACGAGCGCGCCCGAGCAGGAGACGATCAGGGTGTCCAGCCCAAGCTGGCGGTGGTAGCGGATGCTGTTTTGGTGGCGTCGTCCCGAAGCCAGCACGACCCGGACGCCGCGGTCTTTGAGCATCTCAACGGCGTCGCGGTTGGCCTGGCTGATGGTTTTGTCCGGGCTGAGCAGGGTGCCGTCGAGGTCGCAAGCGGCGAGCCGGTAGGGAAAGGGAGCGGGGTGCATGGAGGTGCGGAACGGAACGGTGACAATGGATTCAACGCGAACGGCCTGTGGTTGGAAAGGAGATAGTACGGCGGTCTTCAGAAATCCGGGGCGTCCGCCCTGGGAACGCGGGCGTCCCGCCCGCCCCAGGCGGCTCCAAGCCGCCGTCGTGCCAAAGGTGGGGATGGCTCTCCGAGCCGCTCCCATTATCAGATTGGCCGGCTCGCCTACCACTTGGGTCGCGCCCTCGGGCGCCGGAGACAATGGGGAGCGGCTCGGAGAGCCATCCCTAACCTTTGATACGACGGCGGGGGACCCGCCTGAGGTCCTGTGGGACGAGAGTTTCAATTAAAGAAAACCAACTGCGCGCCAAAAAATCATCAGCTCGCTATTCCGCCGCGCGTTCATTAGAGTAAAGCCCATGACGGAGCGGGAGGTTTACGACGGCGTAATTATGAATGGCACCACGGATTTTACAGTGGTCGTTGAAACCCTGCGCCGCCACGACGCGAACTGGTGTGTCATCGGCGGTTTGGCCGTCAACACGTACGCGGAACCCGTTTACACCGCGGATTTAGACCTGGTCGTCATCGCCGGCGAACTGGAACCAGTCCTCGCGGATCTGCGCGCGGCGGACTTCCGAATCAAGGAGTTCCCCTTCTCGGTCAACGCGCAACGGCGCGGCACGCGCACCGAGCAGGGAGTCAGCCACCTGATGGTGCAGTTCACCCGCCCCGGGCGTTACCAGGACTTCGTGGATCGCGCGAGCCTGCGGGTGATCTTCGGGGTGGCCGTGCCCGTGGCGTCCCTGGCGGATGTCGTGCAGGGCAAGCTGTGGGCTTGGGGCGACCCGACCCGGCGTGAATCCAAGCGCGCGAAGGACGAAAGCGATTTGTTGCGTCTGGGTGAATCACACCCGGAGATCCACGCGATGCTGCCCGCGATTTTGCGCGAGCGGTTGGAAAAACAACAAGAGCGAGGCCCCAGGATCGCGGAGGACGGTTGGGATGAGGACCAGTAAACACTGGACCTAGCGCGCCGATCCCACCGTTGGGCAACCAATGGCAGCAGCCAACTGTCTTGCCACCGCGTTGTTGGGATCGGCCCGCAGACAGGCGTCCAGGTGTTCGCAGGCGGCGTTCACATCCCCGGCCATGGCGTCGAGCCGACCCAGGTTGTAATGCGCGCCGGACGCCCCCGGGTTCAACGCCACCGCCCGTCCGTACGCCGCGCGAGCGCCCGCTTCGTCACCAAGCAGAAGACGCGCGCCGCCCAGGTTGACCAGGGCGTCGGTGTTCTCCGGTCGGACCCGCGTGGCGGCTTCCAAGGATTCCGCCCCTTCGAGAACGCGCCCGGTTCTGGCGAGCAAGGTGCCCCGGTTGTAAAGCGCCTCGAAACTGCCGGGCTGGACACGCAAACTGCGCCCGAGCAGCTCCAGGGCACGCGCCGGTTCGCCCGCTTGTTCACACGCGCGCGCCAAGTTGATGAGCGCGCGGGGATTGTCGGGCTGTTTGGTCACGGTGTCCGTCCAGATCGTCATTTCGCTGGCGTAATCCCGGTTGCGCCGCCGGGTCGCGGCACCCTCCGCCATCAGCGCGAAAATTAGCAACCCCGCCAGCAAACTCCGTCGCGCCGTCACGCTTAGCGGCAGCTTGTCCGTCAACACCTTGATTCCCGCCACCACCAGAACCATCAGTGCGGCCAGCGGCAGGTAGAGCCGGTGTTCGGCGGCGATTTCCGTCACGATGGGCACCACGCTCGAAGTGGGCGCGAGCACCAGGAAGAAAAACACCCCGGCATACCCTGCCCAGGGTCGCCAGCCCCACATCCAGACCGCGCCCGCGAGCAGCCCCGCCAGCAGGAACGCCTGCGGGAGCCAGTCGGCCAGCCGACGCGCGAGGGGCCACGCGTCGTCCAGCACTAGCGGCGAAGGCCAAAACGCCAGCGCGAGATAGTGCGTGACGACCCCAAACTGGGTTCTCAGATAATCCCAACGGCTGATACCGTGCAACCCCGCGCCGACCGCCCGGGATCGAAAGCCGCCGGAGAGGATCAAACCTAACGGAACCCAGGCGCACGCGAGGGCCAAGTGGAACCGGGGACGGCGGAAAAGCGGAAGTCGGAACGCGGAAGGCGCAACCAGCGGGAGGTTCGGCGCGAGGAACGCCAGATCAAAGAGCACCACGGCGACCGGGGCGGTTACCATGGACTCCTTGCAAAGCATCCCGGCGGCGGAGGCGGCGACGCTCGCCACCAGCCACGCACGATGGATCGTCCCGTCGCCAACAGCGGCCCCGCGCAAGGCGGCGTACAAAGTCAGGAGATAGCAAAGGCCCATCATTGACTCCGCGCGCTGACTCACGTAGGCGACCGACTCGGTTTGCAGCGGATGCAGCGCCCAAAGCGCCGCCACGGCAAAAGCAAACCCGGCGCGCCCGCCCGCGTCCCACCCCATGGCAACACCCGGCAGCACCAGCGCGCGGCGCACGAGACCAAAGAGCGTCAGCGCGGCTAGGCCGTGGACGGCGAGGTTGAACAGATGGTAGCCCGGGGTTGCCAGTCCGCCGAGCGCGTAGTTGACCGCCAAGGACAAACTGATCAGCGGACGGCCCGCCGGCGTGGTGTCGGGCGGGGCGGTGAGCGCGTTGCCCAACGGCCACAGCCGGGTGAGGTGCGGGTTCTCCACGATCCCCGTGATGTCGTCGAAGACAAAAGCCCCGCGCAGACTGTTCGTGTAAGCAACCGCCACCAGCAGGATCAGGAGCAGTCCGGCGACGAGCGGGAGCATGTCGCCACCACGCGCGGCGGAAGGAAAGTCACGGGAGTTCGCCATGGCAACCCCTCACCTGTAAAGCAGCCGGACGTTGACCGGAAGCATGATTTGCCCGGAGGGAGTCGTACGCGTGAGAAAATGGCGGGCAACCCGGTCCCATTGACAAACAGCGGGTCGTCGGACAACGAAGAAACCTTGTGCCCCCGGACGATCCTCGACCCACCACCCATCCACCCGCCGCCCATTTACCCCCGCCGTCCCTGCTGGTCGTCATGCCGGTTTACAACGAGGAGGTCTCGGCGCCCCGGGCCATTTTGGAGTGGTTTGAGGAGATCGCCGGATCGCTCGATGCCTTCACCTTCCTGGTCATCGACGATGGCTCGACCGACGACACCGCGTCCGTGCTGGCGGGTTTGCGGAGTCAACTCGGGCCGCGCCTGGAAATCCTGACCCGTGAGAACCGCGGCCACGGTCAAAGCTGCCTCCAAGGCTACCGGATCGCCCGGGAACGCGGTGTCCCCTTGGTCTTCCAGATCGACTCGGACGGCCAGTGCGACCCGCGCTACTTCACCGCTCTCTGGCGCGAACGGGAACGTTTCGACGTAATCTACGGTCGCCGCGTCCGCCGCGACGACGGTTGGCGGCGCGTCGTGGCGAGCATGGTGGTCCGCTGGTTTCTGCGGCTCCTCTTCCGGGTGGATTGCCCCGACGCGAACGTGCCCTACCGGTTGATGCGCACCGTCGCGATCGCGCCTTTCCTGGATCGCGTGCCGAAAGACTTCCTACTCGCGAACATCGCCCTGGCGGTATTGTTGAAGCGAGCCGACAACATCCGGCACGGGTACGTGCCGATCCATTTCCGGGAGCGCTACGGCGGCGAACCCAGCGTGCGGCTGGGCAAATTCGGAAGCAAGGCCACCGAATTGTACCGCCAGTTGCAAGCCATGCTGGCCGAGAATGAAACGGCCTAGCGTCGGTGCCGTGAGGTGATTCGGGGAACGCTGGTTGCTGTTACTTTGCGCTTTGAGGCTCACGGGCGGATTTTGCCCTCGAACTCATCCAATTCAATTCGCGAAAATGCCGGGTCAAACCCGAGAAAAGGTATTATTCCCTTTCCGGCGTGTTGCCCCAAGCTAAGCTGAGGCGGCACTTTTGGCGCGAAGAAACGAAACGGGCAGCTTGCATACTCCGAACCCACAACCCTCCGCCCCATGATCATCGACCTGGAAAAATTCGTCGCCTCGGAGCAGGGCTACTGGAAGGAACTCGAAACGCAACTCGACCTCCTCGAAGGCAGGAAAGGACGGTTCGCGCCGACCCTCCCGCAACTCGAACGCACCCACTACCTGTACCAGCGCGCCGCGTCGGACCTCGCCCGGCTCGCCACGTTTTCGGCGGAGGGCGAACTGCGCCGCTCCCTTGGCGCGCTCGTGGGTCGCGCGTATTCCGAGATGCATTCCACCATGGGATTGCGCGCCACGGACCGTGATCCCCTCTGGCCTTGGCAATGGCTGACGGGCACCTTTCCGCAAACCTTCCGCCGCCACCTCCGCGCCTTCTGGCTCATCGTGGCCGTGACGATGGCCGGGGCCGCCTTCGGAGCGCTCGCCGTGGCCGTTGACCCCGAGGCGAAAGCGGTGATCCTGCCGTTCGACCACCTGCTGGGCAGTCCGGCGGAACGCGTGGCGAAAGAAGAGGAAACGGGGGGAGCCACCATCACGGGACACCAGACTTCGTTCTCAAGTTACTTGATGACCCACAACATCCAGGTGTCCATCTACGTGCTGGCGCTCGGGTTCACCTGGGGACTGGGGACAATCGTGATGGTCTTTTACAACGGGGTGATCCTCGGCGCGGTGGTCTTCGACTACCTGCGCGCGGGCCAAGGGGTGTTCCTCACGGGCTGGCTTCTACCCCACGGCTCCATGGAAATCCCGGCGATCCTCATCGCGGGGCAGGCGGGGCTGTTGATCGGCTCCGCGCTGATCGGACGCGGCCAGGGACGACCGTTGCGCGAACGACTTCGCGCCGTGCGCACCGATGTGGTCACATTGATCTGCGGGGTGGCCCTGATGCTGGTGTGGGCCGGGGTGATCGAGGCGTTTTTCTCGCAGTACCACGCCCCGGTCCTCCCTTATTGGCTGAAAATCAGTTTCGGCTGCGTCGAACTGGCCGCCCTGACCGCATTCCTGACTCTGGCGGGGAGAAGAAAGGAAGGGCAAGGAGATAGAAGATAGGGTGGAGGGTTATTGGTTACTGGTTATTGGGGCGGAGGGAAGCAGACGGGCCATTGTAGAACCCTGGCTTGGCGCCTTCCTCTGCCCCAACAACCAACAACCCTCCCCCGCCTCCGTGTCTGCCTCTCCGTGTCCTCTGTGATCCTTTTGGTTTCTGCATTCGTCATTCGTCATTTCCCTCCTCCGCCATGTCCCGCCAGAACACCCTCGACATCCGCCTGCCCGAAGGGGTGGTCTTCTCGCTGCCGCTCGCCGGGCCGACCGCGCGCTTCCTGGCGTGGCTGCTGGACGCCCTGCTTACTTACGGGATCCTGATCGCGGTGCTTTCCAGGCTAGGATTTCTCTTTGGATTGTTGGGCGAACTCGGGGCGGCGTTGCGCATCCTGCTGTTCTTCATGGTGCCGATCCTTTACGGGGTTGCTTTCGAGGGGTTCTGGCGCGGCCAGACCCCGGGCAAACGGCTGCTGCGGCTGCGGGTGATGGACGCCGGCGGTTTGCGGCTCGACCTGCGGCAGGTGTTCATCCGCAACCTGCTGCGCGCGGTGGACAGCCTGCCTTTGTTCTACCTGGTCGGCGGCGCGGCGTGTTTGCTGACGACGCGCGCGCAACGCCTGGGCGATCTCGCCGCCGACACCGTCGTCGTGCGTTCCCTGCCGGTGGCCGAGCCGGACTTGGCGCAGATTGCCTCCGGCAAGTACAACACCCTGCGGGATCATCCCAGCATCGCGGCGCGCCTGCGCCAACGCATCCCGCCCGCCGAGGCCGGCCTGGCCCTGCAAGCGCTGTTGCGTCGCAACAGTCTGGAGCCGAACGCCCGCGTGGAGTTGTTCGCCGAGGTGGCCGGACGTTTCCGCGCCGCCGTCCCGCTGCCGGAGGAACTGGCGGAGGATGTCACCGACGAGCAGTACGTCCGCAACGTGGTCGATGTGCTTTTCCGCGCCCGGTGATCGGAGGCGAAAGCTTGACGCCGGGTGGAGGAACGCGATTTGTTCTCCACCTGCGCGTTGGCCAAGAATAAAAGTCAGGCTGCAGCCAATTCGTGTTAGAGTTGAACATCATGAGTGATGCCACGGCAGAATTGGACACGCTGGAACGTCCGCTCACCTACGAGGAAGAACGGGGTAAACCGATGCCGAGTTTCAATCACGGAATTATTCAGATGAACCTTGGGGGTGAGTTTCTGCGGCAGCGGCAGTTTCGGGTGGTCAGCGAATTGACTCTGGAATTAAGCGACCGCTCCTACGTCCCCGATCTAAGCCTGTACCGTCGCGAGGCGGCCAATTTTCAACGCGATGCTATCCGGCGCACCGATCCACCGTTGCTCGTGGTGGAAATCATCTCCCCCACGCAAGGATACCAGGAAGTGTTGGACAAGGTGGCCGCCTACTTTGAACACGGCGTGAAAAGCTGCTGGCTGGTGTGGCCCCCTATCCAAAACATCACCATCATGACGCCGGACGGCCGTCAACGTTCCTTCACCGAGGGAGTGGTGACGGACCCGGTGATCGGAGTCACGGCGGAGTGGGCGGCGGTGTTTTCTTGAGGGGATCGGCATTGAATGTTATCCCAGGGGGGACACAAAGAATGCCGACCTTCGACTTCCCAGCCGCGTAGCGGCGTCACTTGAATAGCCGTGGTCGAGTCCGCGAGGCCACGGAATAGGTGATGAGGAAGGTTTCCAGCCACGGAGTGGCGTTACCCCGGCTTCGGACGCGCGCGTTTCGCCTTGGCGGACGCGCAACCCTCGACCCGTGGCACCAATCCTTCGTCGAAGGCCCCCTGTTTGCCGCCGGCTTTGGTGACGCCACTACGCGGCTGGGAAGATACCCATTCTTTCCTCTTCCGTGGCCTCGCGGACTCGACCACGGCTATTCAAGTGACGCCGCTACGCGGCTGGGAGGAGGGGCTCCGCCAAACCTTCTTCCTCGTCCTCTCGCACACGATCTTCGATGAGTTCCCGGACGGGATCATCTCCGAGGCGCAGGTACTTCCTTCCCCGGCCAAGTAAGTGGCGCACCAACTGGTCCCGCGTCATCTCGAGGCGCCGCCCAAGCAACGCGCCGTCCTCGGTGGTTGACCATTCGATCTGCGAACCTGGCTCCAGGTGGAGCTCCTTGAGCAACTCGTCGGGCAACGTGATCTGGTTTGCGCCATTAAGAGTCGAAGTCATAACAGGATGATAGCCAGAAGAGGGCCGAAGAATCAAGCAAGTGGGTCAAATTACCCCTTCTTCCCCTTCTTCACGCACGCGTTCATCGATCAACTCCTGAATAGGATCGTCGCCCGGCTTCAACAAGTGCCCCCCTCGGCCAGTTAGAAAATCCACCAGTTCCGC
The DNA here is from genome assembly GCA_963795895.1 of uncultured bacterium. Taxonomy (GTDB): domain Bacteria; phylum Verrucomicrobiota; class Verrucomicrobiia; order Chthoniobacterales; family SZAS-18; genus CAWCJJ01. The sequence continues at coordinate 31,071 of CAWCJJ010000011.1, read as the reverse complement.
GCGGGTCACCGCGCGGCGCCATCCGAGGCACCACGCGGCCTCACGGTTTTCCAAGCCGTCCCCATTCGGAAGAACCATGGCCGCGCTCTCCCCGACCCGCAGCGAACTCAATCTGACCTTCGGCTTGGTGGTCGGTTCATGAAGGGTGCGAGTCTCATCCATGACTATCCGCGCACTTGTTTTAATATGCAATCTGCAAGGCAACTCACCCAAGCAGGGGTGTGGGGAATTTGGCTTGCGAAAACATCGCCCATGTCTACAATCGCGCGAGTTTACCACAAACCCTGAAGGCCGACTACGTTCTATGAAGGCTATTGCATCTCAACTCTGTACTTGGCTCCTGCATCCTCTTTGGCAGTATTCTCCCGCCTCTCAACCTAACTCGACGATCTCCGTGCGCGGCTTCTGGTTCGCCCGCGTTCGCGTCCTCCACCCTGCGGCGTGTCTCGCCACCGCGCTGCTCTGGTGGGCGGGAACGACGAGACTCCCCGCGCAGGCTGGCAGTTTGGACACCACCTTCAATCCGGGCACCGGGACGGATGGGACGGTCCGCGCGGCGGTCGTGCAGCCCGACGGCAAAATCATCATCGGGGGTGACTTTGGCTACATCAACGGCGTGTCGCACCAACGCGTCGCGCGGTTGAACGCGGACGGCAGCCTTGATGCCGGTTTTACCGCCGGCGGGGAAGGTGCGATCTTGGCCTTGGCCTTGCAGCCCGACGGCAAAATCCTGCTCGGCGGCGGCGGTAGTTTTCTCTCGCTCAATGGCGTGAGTGTCCAAAGTATCGCCCGGCTCAATGCCGACGGCACTCTGGATGCTGGCTTCAACCAGGGAGCGGGAGCGAACGCCAGTGTCTACGCAATCGCCGTCCAACCGGACGGCAAGATCATCCTTGCGGGCGCGTTTACCACGATCAGGGGAGTGACGCGGAACCGCCTCTCGCGACTCAACCCGGACGGGAGCCTGGACACCACCTTCGCACCCAACGGCGGCGCGGATGATTTAATTTACGACGTGGCCCTTCAACCCGATGGTGGGATGATCATTGGCGGAAGATTCCTGAACTACAACGGTGAGGCCCGTACCCGCATCGCCCGCGTGCATTCCAACGGTAGCTTGGATCATAGCTTTAATCCCGGTACCGGGACAGACGACTCTGTCGAGAGTATAGCCATTCAAACAGATGGCGGGATCGTTTTCGGAGGTAGTTTTGGCCATTACAACGGTATGTTACGCTCCTGTTTGGCGCGTGTCGACGCCGCGGGCACTCTTGACAACATTAGAGTTTATTGGGGTTAGCGCGTGAGGGCGCGAGGGCTCCGCAAGGCGGGTTTCTTTCAGGCATTTTGGCGGGTGATCACGCGCAGGTTGTGCAGGCCGCTGGCCGCGAGCATGACTTCATCGACCAGGCCCTGGCGCCAGCGGCGAAAGGTGTCCGCCACAATGCGCGCGCGTTTGACTCCGCTGATGACGTGTTCGACTCCCACCCGCAGGCGGCTCAAGAAGCGGTTGCGCGCCTTCTCGCTCTCCAAGAGTTCGCGTTTGCGAGGCTTTTTCTTCGGGGTCCGGATGGTGACGCCCGCTGGCCGGTAGCCTTGGAAGGCGCTGTCGCCGATGAGCAAGGCGCCCTCCGGGTAGGCCAGCCCGCTTTCATCGGCGAGCTTCTTGTCATGCGCGCTACCCGGACTGGTTGGACCCGGGTAGACCACCTTCTTGCCGCCAGCCAAAAGCAGGTTCTTCTTGCGGTGGCCTTTCTTCTTGCCGCTGTAGTCTTCCTTCCAGGCCTGCTTGTCTTCGGGCCGGCGAATCGGCCGCTCGGCGCCATCAATGGGCAGGATCAACTCGGGGTTCTCCTCCAGAAGCTTGTCCAGGTCGGCGGGCCGGCGCGCGGGCAAAAGCAACTCACGGCCCGGAGCCGCGTTGACCAGGGGAGTGAGCACGCCCACCCAGTGGCTCACCTGCCCCTGGCTCAGGCCAAAGAAGGTGCCCATGACTTCCTGCAAAGGGTGGCACTTGAAGTAAAACAACAAAAAGAAGAGCTTCTCGCGCGTGGTCGCCAGCGTGGCCTTGTCGCCCCCGCCCACCTTGCGCCGGCGCTTTTGCCCATCAAAGGTGCGCTCCGCCTGCCAGGCCACCTCAAGGGCCGCTGCCAGGCGCTCGAACTCGCCGGCGTCCGGAGTCGTGAGAGCACGCAGCAGCTTGGGTTTGCGGAAAATGCGGTCCATGTCCATGCTGGGTTCTTACCAAAACGGGCGACTCTTGGCTATCCCCAATAAAGTCTAATTTCAATCCCGGCACTGGAGTCAATAGTTATGTCTTGTCCATTACACTACAGACCGATGGGGAAATCCTGGTCGGGGGTTTCTTTACCATCATCAACGGTTCGGCCCGCAACCATGTGGCACGCTTCAACGCGACGGGCAGTTTGGACACCAGCTTTGATCCCGGCACCGCCACGAATGACAGCGTCCGTGCCTTGGCCTTGCAAATGGATGGCCAGACGATAGCGGGGGGAGATTTTACCGCCAGCGGCGCATCGTACAACCACATCCTCCGCCTCAACAGGAATGTGCGTGCTAGCGTGCAGCCTGTTCTTACCATTCCCGCCACCGCCATGGCGTCGGTCGGCGCGCCTTCAGTTTTGCCATCACGGCGACCAATTCACCCACGAGCTTCGCCGCCGTGGGGCTGCCACCCGGCTTGGCCCTTGATCCGGCCAGCGGCCTCATCAGCGGTACGCCCACACAGGCGGGCACCTTCACGGTCGGCGTCAGCGCCAGCAACGCTGGCGGCACCGGTACGGCCTCGCTGACCCTGACGGTCACCGTCCCACCCGCCAACATCGCGGGCATCAATATCCTCAGCCCGCCCACCAACATCAACATCGTGATCGGCCAAACCGTCAACCTGCAAGTCGCCGTGGACGCCCTGCCCGGCAAGCTGGGCGGCGTGGTGCTCGACGTGTACAACCCCAACGCCCCGGGTGGCGACCTGGTACTCAGCCAAGGCACCGTGGCCCGCACAGGCGCGACCTGGACGCCGGCCGCCCTCGGGGACTACCTTCTGCGCACCACCGCGACCGACACCGCCGGCACGGCGACCTTCGTGCAAATCCCCATTCACGTCATCACGAGTCCCACGCCGCCGCCGGTGAGTACGCTGCTCTCCGGGCTGGACGGCAAGAGCTTCGCCGCCGGCTCCAGCGTGCCGCTGGTCGGGCTGGCCGTGGACGCCGCCGGCAATCCGCTCACCAACGTGAGCTTCTACGTGGACGGCGTGCTGGTCGCCGCGACGCCCGCCCTGACGACGGCGGCGGGCTCTCCAACCCCCGCCGGTGCGCTTCCGCTGGACAGCGGCGGCGGCTTCGCCCAGTCCATCTTGAAGCTGACCAATCAGATCCAGGACAAGCTGCTGACCATCGTGGGCACGGATGCCAACGGGGTGACGACGGTATCCCCTCCCGCGACCCTCCACGTGGCGCCCGCGCCCGGCGGCGACGCGCTGAGTTGCGCGGTGACCAGCGGCGCGCTCAGCGGCCTGCAGACCACGGCCTCGGCTGCGGTCGCGGACACGGCGGGAGCGGTGCGGCAGGTGGAGTTCTTCCTCAACGAGCGGAGCGTGGGGGTCGCCACGGCGGCGCCCTCCGCCATGACCGTGACCTTGCCCAAGGCGAAGCCCTACGCGTTGACGGCCATCGCCACCGACGACCAGGGCATCAGCAAGGCGTCCACGCCGGTCATCGTGGGCACGGCGGCGCCGTTGCCCTCCACGTTCTTCGGCGGCCAGGCTTCCTTGGGTGGCGGCGCGTACTACCTGGCCTTCGCCAGTGGCAACCCGTTTGGGTACTACTCGTACCTCGCCGACTCGCACTACATCTTCCACTTCGACCTTGGCTACGAGTACGTCTTCGACGCGGCGGACGGCAAGGACGGGGTGTACCTGTACGATTTCGCGAGCGGCGGCTTCTTCTACACGTCGCCCAGCTTTCCGTTTCCGTACATGTATGACTTTGCTTTGAAACAGCGTGGTTTACTACTACCCCGACCCCAACAACGCGGGGCACTACAACACCAACGGAGTGCGCTACTTCTATGTGTTCGGCACCGGTCAGATCATCAGCAAGTGACGGACTGCCGCCCAGCGAAGCATCGTACCAAAGGTAGGGGTGGCTCTCCGAGCCGCTCCCCATTATTAGATTGGCTGGCTTGCCTTGTGCAAGGGGTCGTCGAACCAGCGCCGGAGACAACGGGGAGCGGCTCGGAGAGCCATCCCTACCTTTGGCACGAAGACGCTTCGCGGCGGACGGGCCATCGTCAAATCCTCCGAAGCTTGAACAGTGCAAGATTTCACCCACCCCCGTCCGGCGGCGGCGGGAACCCCGGCAAGGTCTTGAGCTTCCGGTGCAGCGTGCGGCGGCTGATGCCCAGCTTCTTCGCGGCCTCCGTGATGTTGCCCCCCGTTTCCTCCAGCGCGCGCCGGATCAACGTTTCCTCCGCCTGATGCACGTTCAAATAACCAGCCGGAACCACTTTCTCCGCCTGGAACGCCGCGGCCGACGGCAGCAAATCCCGGTTGGCACCACCACTCCCACTCGCGCCCGCCGACTCGAACCCGCCCGTCCCCTCGCCGCCCCACTGGCGCAGCGTCCGCGGCAGGTCGCGCAACGTGATCTTCGGACCCGTCGCCAGCACCACGCCGTGGTCCACCGCGGCGCGCAGTTCACGCACGTTGCCCGGCCACGGGTATTCCAAGAGCCGGCTGGTCGCGTCGGCCGTCAGTTCGCGCACCGGCTTCTCGTTCTCCACGCAGGATTGCTTGATGAACGACGACACCAACAGCGGGATGTCCTCCCGACGCTCGCGCAAAGGCGGCATGTAAACCCGGACCACGTTGAGCCGGTAGAACAAATCCTCGCGAAATTTCCCCTCCGACACCAGCCGCTCCAGGTTCTTGTTCGTCGCGGCCACCACGCGCACGTCGGCGGTGATCGTCTGGTTGCCGCCCACCCGCTCGAACGACCGCTCGCCCAGCGCCCGCAAAAGTTTGACCTGCGTGCTGGCGTCGATCTCCCCGATCTCGTCCAGAAACAGGGTGCCGCCGTCCGCCTGCTCGAAGCGTCCGACCCGCCGTTCCGTCGCGCCGGTGTAGGCGCCGCGCTCGTGTCCGAACAACTCGCTTTCCAACAATTGCGCGTTGAGCGCGGCGCAATGCACGGCGACGTAGCGCGCCTTGGAGCGGTTGCTCAGCGAGTGCAGCGCGCGGGCGACCAGTTCCTTGCCGGTGCCACTTTCCCCCTCGATCAGGACCGTGGCCCGGGTCGGCGCGACCTGGCGCACGGTGTCGTAAATGGTTTCCATCACCAGCGAACGCCCGATGAGCTGTTCCAACCCCTGGCCGGAACGCTTTTCCACCTGCTGGCGCAACTCGCGGTTTTCGATCTCCACGTCCTTGCCGCGCAACGCCCGCCGGATCAGGATCTCCAGCTTGTCGAGGTTGACGGGTTTGGTGACGAAGTCGTACGCGCCGCGTTTCATGGCTTCGACGGCGGTATCAACGGAGCCGTAGGCGGTCATCATGATGCACACGGGCGGCGTGGGCATCTTGAGGGCGAGGTCGATGAGTTTCATGCCGTCGTCCGCCCCGAGGCGCAGGTCGGTGAGCAGCAAATCGACGCTCTCGGTCTCCAGAATGCCCGTGGCGCCCGCGACATCGGCGGCGGCGTACACCTCGAAATCATCCTCCAGCGATGCCCGCAGGCCCTCGCGGGTGTGCTTTTCGTCATCGACGATGAGGATAGTCTTGTTTTTCACCCCTCTGGAAAAGTCGGAACTCGGAAAGCGGAAGGCGGAAACTTGGAAGACCCGAGTGCGAACACTATTTAGCGCGTTATTCCCCTCACTTCATCTCCCGCTTGCTCCTTTGTGCTTTTTCCTTCATTCTTTCGCGCTCTTCCTCTCCTCTTTTCTGGTTTCGCCTTTCCACCATGGCCTCCCCGCGCTCCTCCCAACTGGATAATTCCCTCCAGGCTTTCATCCATTCGCTGGAGCAAGGCCGCCTGCTGCCGGTGGTGCGCGGCGTGACCCTCGCGGTGGTGCTGCTGGCTCTGGCGCTGGTTTACCTGGGCTGGAAGTTCCGCGGCTTCTCGCAACCCGAAGCCATGGACCAGGCCCAGGTCGCCCGCGAAATCGCGCGCGGGCACGGCTGGAGCACGAAATTCGTCCGCCCGCTCGCCCTCTGGCAGATGGAAAAGAACCGGACGCAACCCGCGGCTGGAGACACGTTGCCGGACACCTTCAACGCCCCGCTGCCGCCGCTGGTCAACGCCCTGCCCGCGCTGTTCGGGGGTGACACGAGCAAGTTCAAACGCGGGCGAACTCATCGCGCCCGCCGAACGTTTCATCGTCGCCCTGGCCATGCTGTGCTTCCTCGCCGCCGTGGGCGTGCTTTACCTCCTGCTGCGACGTTATTTCGACGCGCGGCTGGCGTTCTGGGCGGCGGTCATGACCTTGTTGAGCGACTTCTGCTGGGAGTTCACGCTCTCCGGTCTGCCGCAGATGCTCATGCTCCTGCTCTTCAACCTGGCGCTGTACGCGCTGGCCCGCGCCATCGAGACGCAGCACGCCGCCCGCAACCCGCTGGAAGCCGCCGGCGTCACCTTCCGGCCCGCCGAGATTGGCCTGCCCACGGAAAACGTCCTGACGTCCGAAGCCCTCGGACGGACCCCGTCCGATCTCGCGCCGCTTCCGTGGCTCGCGTTGGCGGGCGTGCTCTTCGGGCTGCTCGCGCTTTCCCACGCGCTGGCCCTCTGGCTGCTGGCGGGCGCGGCGGTCTTTTGCGCCCTCTTCTTCCGTCGGCGCGCCCTGGCGGTGACGGTCCTCGTGCTGGCGTGCGCCCTTCTGTTTACCCCCTGGCTGGCGCGGAATTACCGGGTTTGCGGCAATCCCTTCGGCGTGGCCTGCTACGCGGTTTTTGACGGGATCGCCACCAGCACCGACGCGCGGATGCGCAGCTACGAGGGTCCGCAACTCACGGGGATCTCACCGCGGTTCTTCCGGCCCAAGATTCAAGCCGGCATCATCAACCAGATCCGGCTGCTCTCGCAAAACCTGGGGGGAAACCCGCTGGCGCTGATGTTCTTTATCTCCCTGCTGCATCCTTTTCGGCAGTCCGGAGGTCGCCAATCTGCGCTGGGCGGTGCTGCTCGATGTGGGCCTTTGTTATTGGTGGGAATGGCTTTCCTGGGCAACACGCCCGAAACACCCGCCGTCAGCGCCAACCAATTGGGCCTGCTGTTCCTGCCGATCATGCTGGGGTACGGATTGGCCTTCGTCCTGGTGCTGTTCGCGCGGCTGGATGTGAGCACGCGCAGCATCGCGCGGGTCGCCTTGTTCGCCTTGCTGCTGCTGATCTCGGGCTTGCCCATGATTTTCAGGGTTTTGCCCGACAAGCACCTGCCCTACCAATACCCGCCCTACCTGGAACCGGTCATCGCCCTGATCAACGGCTGGACGGAAGACCAGCGAGGTGACCGCCTCCGACATGCCTTGGGCGGTGGCCTGGTACGCGGATCGCAAAAGCCTCTGGATCCCCGACAAGTACCGCGATTTGATGGGCATGAGCGACAACGGCAAACTCAGCGGACCGCTGGCGGGGTTGTTCATCTCGCCGGTCTCGCGCGGATTATCCTACAACGGCGAGATTTACAAGGGCGAGATGCAGGAATACGCGCCGCTGATGCTCGGCAGCACGAACGTGCCCTTCTTTCCGTTCCACGAGGTGGCCGCGCCGATGGGCGATCTGAGCTACATCTTCTACAGCGACACGCGACGCTGGGAAAAAACCAAGTGACTCGGCCGCCGCGCCTGAGGAACTCACCACGGAGTGCACAGAGAACACCGAGAAAAGGCAAAAGGCTTTGGTTCGGAAGGAGCGGGAGCAAACGCGGCCGTCGTTTTGGGGTTGTCATTCCCCTTGCCCGCTTCGTATAACCCTGCTTTTGTCCTAGTCCCGCCTGTTAACCCGCGTCCCCCGACCATGTCCGCCAGCAGCCCCAACCAGCCAGCTTCCGAATCGTCCGAGGCCCCGCCCTCGTTCGAGAGCGCGATGGAACGGCTGGAAACCATCGTCGAGCAGATGGAAAACTCCCGGCTGCCGCTGGAGGAACTCATCCGCTGCTACGAGGAAGGCACGCGGCTCATCAAGGTGTGCTCCGAACGCCTGAGCGCCGCCGAACAGCGCATCGAAATCATCACCCGCGACGCCGCCGGCCAGCCGCGCGTCGTCGAAGTACCGCGCCGCATCGCCGCCGGGCGCGCTGCCGCGCCGGCCCCGCCGCCCAAGTCCACCCAAGGAAACCAAGCCCATCCCCGACGCCGCCGCCGCCGCCGTCCCCCGGCCGCATCCGACCAAAAACCACAATGAAGTCAGCCTCTTCTGAACCCGTCGCCGTCCAGGCCCCGCCCATCGCCGCACCGCGCGTCCGCCTGCTCGACAAGATCCAGTCGCCCGCCGACCTGAAGGCGCTGCCCGAGAGCGACCTGGCGCAACTCGCCCAGGAGGTGCGCGAGGAGTTGATCTACGTGATGAGCGAGGCCAACCCGCACTCGGCGTCGGCGGCCACCTCGGGCCGAACCTCGGCGTCGTGGAGCTGACCATCGCGCTGCACCGGGTTTTCAACACGCCCAAGGACAAGTTCGTCTTCGACGTGAGCCACCAGGCGTACGTCCACAAGATGTTCACCCCGAGGGCCGCCCGGCCGACATCACGACCATCCGCCAGTACCAGGGGCTCAACGGCTTCATGCTGCGCACCGAGAGCGAGCACGATTGCTACGGCGCGGGCCACGCGGGCACGGCGCTTTCGGCCGGCGCTCGGCATGGCGGCGGGGCGCGACCAGCGCGGCGGCGACGAGAACGTCGTCGTGCGTCGCGGGCGACGCGGCGTTCACCTGCGGCGTGAGCTACGAGGCGCTCAACAACGTCGCCGAGGCGACCAAGAAGTTCATCGTCGTGCTCAACGACAACGAGTGGTCCATCGCCAAGAACGTCGGGCGCCATGGCCGGTTACTTCAACCGCATCGCCACCAGCCCGACCTACCAGCATCTGCACGAGCAGGCGTGCGCGCTTCATCCAGATGATCGGCGGCAAGGACGCGCTCAAGCTGGCGGGCAAGGTCGAGGCGGGGGTCAAGAACTTGCTCGCTGCCCAGCGTGTTGTTCGAGGACCTGGGGCTGCGCTACTACGGCCCCATCGACGGCCACGACACGGCGCTGCTCATCCAGACCTTCGAGTTCCTCAAGACCCAGGAGGAGCCGGTCATCCTGCACATCCTCACCAAGAAGGGCAAGGGCTACCCGCCCGCGCTGCAAGCAGCCGGACAAGTTCCACGGCCTGGGCAAGTACAAGCTCGAAACCGGCGAAACCGCCAAGGCCGCGCTGCCGACGTACTCGGAATTCCTCGGCGACACGCTGGCCAATTTCGCCGACAGCAACCAGAAGATCGTCGCCATCACCGGCGCCATGCCCAGCGGCACGGGCCTCGGGCGTTTCCAGAAGCGGCACCCGAAGAAGTACTACGACGTGGGCATCGCCGAGGAACACGCGGCGCTGTTCGCCTGCGGGTTGGCGGTGCAGGGGTTGAAGCCGTTCCTGACGATCTACTCGACGTTCATGCAGCGCGCGTACGACATGATCATCCATGACATCGCGCTGCAAAACCTCAACGTCTGCCTGTGCATGGACCGCGCCGGCCTGAGCGGCGACGACGGCCCGACGCACCACGGCCTCTTCGACATCGGCTACCTGCGCCACGTCCCGAACCTGGTGTTCATGCAGCCCAAGGACGAGGAGGAGTTCGCCGACATGCTCTGGACGATGGCCAACTACAACGCCGGCCCCATCGCGATCCGCTACCCGCGCGGCGCGGGCACGGGCGCGAAGCCCAAGCCGCAGCCGCAAGCTGCTGGAGATCGGCAAGGCGGAGGTGGTGCGCCACGGCGGGCAGGGCGCGCCGCGCGTGGCGCTGTTCGGGCTGGGCAGCATGTGCGCGATGGCCGAGGAAGCCGCCGATCTGCTGGAAAAGGAAGGCATCAGCGCGGCGGTGGTCAACCCGCGCTGGATCAAGCCGATGGACACCGGCACGCTGGAGTTTTTCGCGCGTTCGGTGGAGGTGGTCTGCACGCTGGAGGATCACGTGCTGCCCAACGGCTTCGGCTGCGCGGTGATGGAGCATCTCAACGAGGCGCGCATCCCGGTGCCGGTGGTGCGGCTGGGTTGGCCCGACCAGTTCATCGAGCACGGCAACGTGCCGATCCTGCGCGAGAAGCACGGTCTCACCGCCAAGGCGCTGGTCGCGCGGGTGCTGCCGCTGCTCAAGAAGCACGTCGCCACGGCGGGCGCGGCGTAAACCTGGAACGGCGGAACGGGGTAATCCCGGTCGGCCGCGCAGCCGAAAATCCTCGTCATCCGCGGCGGGGCCATCGGGGATTTCCTGCTGACCCTGCCGGCCATCGCGCTGTTGCGCGAGGCGTTCCCGCCGGCGCGGCTGGAAATCCTCGGCTACGAGCACATCGTCTCCCTCGCCACGAGCGGCGGTTACGCCGACGCCGTCGCGTTCCATCGAATACGCGCCCGATGGCGAACTTCTTCAATCCCGAAGCCGCCGTCCTCGACCCGGAGTTGAGCGGGTACTTCGCAGGCTTCCAGCAGATCGTCAGTTTCCTGTACGATCCGGACGGCTTCTTCTCCGGGCAACCTGCGGCGTTGCGGGGTGAAAAACCTCATCGAAGCCTCGCCCAAGATCGATCCCGAGGGCGACCACGCCTCCCGCCAGCTCGCCCGGCCCCTGCGAATCGCTCGCGCTCTACCTGGAGGACGGCGAGCCGCGCCTGCGTCCGGGCGAGGCGGAAAGCCGTTTGCGGACGAATTTTTGCGCCGGATGGAGGGAGGCGATGGCGCGGTTGGTGGCGATCCATCCGGGCAGCGGCGGCGAGCGCAAGAACTGGCCGCCGGAACGCTGGGTCGCGCTGGCCCGCTGGCTGTTGGCACTGGAGTTACCCGGCGGACAACCGCGCCTGCTGCTCGTCGGCGGCGAGGCGGACGCGAAGGCGCTGGCGGCGTTCCACGGGGAATGGCCTGGGACGGTGCCGGGTCCGGGCGGGTGTCTGTTCGCGGAGAACCTGCCCCTGCCGTGCGTCGGGGCGTTGCTGGCGCGCTGCCGGTTGTTCGTCGGCCACGACAGCGGCATTTCCCATCTGGCGGCGGCGGTCGGGCGCCGTGGGCGTGCTGCTGTTCGGCCCGACCGACCCGGACATCTGGGCGCCGCCCCATCCGGGGATGCACGTCGTGCGCTCCGGCAACGGCGTGATGGCCGACATCACCCTCGCGCGGGCGCGCAGGCGGCGGTGCTCGCCCGGCTCCAGAGGGGTTAGCCACAGAGGACACCGAGAACACAGAGGAAGAAAAGGCTTTGGTTCCAGACAGGCGGCCGCGTGAAAGTTTTTGCAACGGCGGGCGGGTGTCTCTATCATGCCCTTCCCCCATGAACCCATCCCCCAAGGTTGAACCCTCCCTCGATGAGCAATGGCCCGATCGCTACCGCACGCTCCTGATCTTCGGCGCGCCCGGCAGCGGCAAGGGCACCCAGGGCAAGGCGCTCGGCAGCGTGCCGCGATTTTTTCACTGCGCCTGCGGCGACGTGTTTCGCTCGCTGGACACGCGCACGAAGCTCGGCCAGGCGTTCCTGGATTACTCCAGCCGGGGCGAACTCGTCCCGGCGGAAATCACGCATCGAACTCTGGAAGGTGCAGATTCAGACGCGACGTGGAAGCGCACCGCTTCAAGCCCGACCTGGATTACCTCGTGCTCGACGGCATCCCGCGCAGCGTCGAGCAGGCGCGCGCGATGAAGCCGCTCATCGAGGTGAACAAAGTGTTCCATCTCGCCTGCCCCAACCGCGAGCGAACTGGTGCGCCGCCTCAAGAAACGCGCGCTCAAGGACAACCGGCTCGACGACGCCAACGAGACCGTCATCCGCCAGCGCCTCGACACTTACGAGGCGGAAAGCCAGCCCGTGCTGGATTATTACGGGCCCGACCTCGTGCAGACCATCGACGCCATGCAGCCGCCGTGCGCGTGATGTTTGAAATTCTGAAGACCGTGCACGACTTTCCCATGAGCCTTGCCTGAGGGGAGGGGAAGAAAAGTGCGGTGGTTACTGGTTATTGGGTGGAAGTCCAGAGATCACCCGGTAATCCTTGCCCATTTTCCGCCCTCCGCCCCAATGACCAATCACCAACCACCTCCTCCGCCCTTCCATGTCCAACCGCCAGCTCCCGCCGCCCCAGCCTCGCAGTTCAAGAGCCTGCGCGCCTCCAGCCTGTACTGCCAGAATGTGCAAGGCCATGCCCGTGCGCGAACGCCTGCTGCTCGTGCTGCCGCACAAGGAAATCTACGATTATCTTTGCACGGGCTGCGCCAGTTCGGTCGGCCAGCGCGAGGTGACCGCCGCCGAAAAGCTCATGGCCGCCGCGCCCGGCGCCCGGCGGCCGCCCGTCGCCAGCGCCCGGTTCGCTGCTCCTGCCGTGAGACTCGTCTATCTCGGCAGCGGCGACATCGGGCTGCCGACGTTGCGCGCCCTGCTCGCGGCGCGCGACGCCGGACGGCACGAACTGCTCGCCGTCGTCACGCAGCCGGACCGTCCGGTGGGCCGTCATCAGGTTCTCCAGGCTTCGCCGATCAAGACGCTCGCGCTCGAGGCCGGGTTGCCCGTGCTGCAGCCCGAGCGCATCCGCCGGCCGGAAGCGGTGGAGGCGTTGCGCGCGTTCGCGGCGGACGTGTTCGTGGTTTTCGCCTACGGCCAGATTCTGCCGCCCGCCGTGCTGGACCTGCCGGCCATGGCGTGCCTGAACCTCCACGCCTCGCTGTTGCCGCGCCATCGCGGAGCCGCGCCGATCCACGCCGCCGTACTGGCCGGTGACCCCGAGAGCGGCTTGACGGTCATGTACATGGACCCCGGACTCGACACCGGTGACGCGCTGCTGGAAAGGCGGGTCCGGCTCGGACGGCGCGAGACGGCGGGTTCGCTCCACGACCGGCTGGCCCAACTGGCCCCCGCGGCTTTGGAGGAGGCGCTGGAACTACTCGCGGCGGGCCGCGCCCCGCGTCAACCGCAGGACGCCGCGCTGGCGACCCACGCCCCCAAGCTGGATCGTGAAAGCGGCCGAATCGATTGGACCCGCCCCCACGCGGAACTGGACCGCCATGTCCGTGGAATGAACCCGTGGCCGGGGGCGTTCACCACGCTGCCGGGCACGCGAACCCGTTTGCTCAAAGTAACCGGCGCGCTGCCCGTGCGGCGTTGCGTGGGACAACCCGGCGAATTGATTCGGACGGGCGGGCGCGGTCCGCTGGTCGCCGCCGGGGGCGGGGGATTGCTGTTGCGCGAGGTGCAGTTGGAGGGCAAGCGGCGCATGGGCGCCGCCGAGTTCCTGCGGGGCAACCCGCTCCCGCCCGGGACGATCCTTGGCCAAACAGCAGCATAGGAGTCCCGGTCCGCTCCTCCCGATCGCCGGCCTTCCCTTCCCGTGCGACACGCGCGTTGCGGCGCACCACCCCACGAGTTTCCGCGGGGCCGCCGCCAAGCTCCGACTTTCCTTGACACTCGCCATGATTCTTGTTTCCATCTAACTTGAGCCTGAAAACCACCATCCGAAACTCCACGCGTCCAATATGTTAAACTTCAAATTCATTCTGGTGACTCTGAACGTCGCCCTCGCGGGGATTGTCCTCGCGACCGCCGCCGTCGCCCAAGAAAAGCCCGTTGCGGGCGCAGCGTCACCCGGCGCCGATGACATGGCCAGGATGATGGAACTGGCGAAGCCGGGTGCGAATCATCAACTGCTCGCCGGGTTGGTCGGGACGTGGGACTACACGATGAAATTCTGGATGATCCCGGGCGCGCCCCCGACCGAGTCAAATGGCACCGCGACCCGGAAGCCGACGATGGACGGACATTACTTCATCATGGATTCGGTGGGCAAGATGCAGATGCCCGGGGCGGACGGAAGGATGACGGACGTGAGTTTCGAGGGGATGTCCATCGAGGGTTACGACAATGTGAAACAGAAATTTGTCTCCACCTGGATCGACAACATGGGCACGAGTATCACCATGTCGGAAGGCGCGTACGATCCGGCGACGAAAACCTTCACCTACCACTTTGAGGAAGAAATGGCGCCGGGGATGAAGTCCCGGATGCGCCAGACCATCAAGGTCCTCGATCCGGATCACCACGTTTACGATTGGTACGAAACGCGCGGCGCGGATGAAGTGAAGACGATGGAACTCAGTTGCACACGGCGGCATTAAATCCGCGCTCGAGAATTGAGATGGTGTGATCACCTACAGTACTTGCCAGAATAGACCTCTTTCATAATTCGAGATTGGTGATTGCGGCGATGAGGTTGAGCCGCAAACCGAAGCGTCTTCTGCGGTTGCGGTAGCGCTCTCCGAGCAGGCGGAAGACCTTCAGGCGGCGGATGGCGTGCCCGACAACCACGCGCCGGGAGTTGATCGCGCGGTTGGCGCGTTTCTGCTCGGGGGTGAGGGGGAGCTTTTTGGTGGCCTTGATGGGTTTGCGGGTGTTGGCGTGGAGCTTCTGCAGGCCCTGGTAGCCGGTGTCGCAAAAGACCGGCACGCTCGGGGCGCACGCGGGTTCGGCTTTGCTTGTAGAGGTGGAAGTCGTGCCGCCGCCCCTTGCCCGCGCGCACGGCCAGGATGCGCCGGGTGCCCCGCTCCAGGAGCACCTGCGCCTTCGGGGTGTGGCGCTTCTTCTTGCCCGAGTAGCAGGCGCGCCGCTTTTTTTTGGCCGCTCGCAGGCGCACTCGCCCACGTCGACGACCACCCCCTGCCAGCGGGTGTCGCCGCGCAGCGCCTGCTTGCGCGCCAGGTGGAAGCGCTCGTCGGCCAGCAGGCGCGCCTCCAGGGTGGTGACGATGCGCCGACACTGCGTCTCGCTGATCCCGAAGCTGGCGGCGATGTGGGCGAAGGTGCGGTACTCGCGGTAGTACCTCAGGAGCATCAAAAGGCGGTCCTCCAGCGCCAGCTTGGGTTTGGGGCCGCGTTTGGCTCCCTTGACCGGGTGGGTGGAGGCGGCTCGCCGGCCATCGCCGCCTCCCGCATCTGCTCGAAAACCCCCGGGCTGACCCCCGCCAAGCGCCGGAACTTGCTTGGCTTCAGACGCTGCGCCTGCTCCCATCTCATCACCCAGCATCGCCCAACTCCGCTATCATAAAGAGGTCTAATTTCACCGAGGGAGGAGGGATGACGTTTGTCGTGGAAAAGAACAAAACGGCGGACCCAGCCGAGGTAAGCCTCTTCGGTGCGCAGGCTCATCCGAAGCATCCGCAACCGGCGGCGGACTTGTTCGAGAAGTTTGGGTGGCGGGGCTGTCGGCATGGATGGGAAGACGCGTAAAACGTCGAAAATGACGCAAAAGCCAGGAAGTTGAGGGGAGAACGCCCGCGCTATCCTTCACAAATGCGGTGTTTGCTTGCGTTTACCGCAGAAATGAAGCTTTATGCACCCTCCCCGAGGGGATTGCCCGCGCAAAGCCTCAAAAGTGACGCATACTACCCTGTTAGGCGCAGCTGCCCTTCATTGTCAATGCCACCTTCATCACATCTTCCTTTCCAAGGCTGTCGCTTGCTTTGTGCGCTGCGCTACCCGCGACGATCTTGGCCCCCGGAGGACTTCTATCACACTGGTGTCTCACCGTCCCCGTGTTGCCGAGCTTATCGTGCGCTCCACCAGTGTTGCGCGACGTCGAAGCGCCGCAGCGGCGACAAGTCGCTTTCCACTATTCAGTTTTCCATCCCGACCGGTGAATTTGTTCCGGTGACAACTACCGCGACCGGCAGCCGCCAGGCATCTGCTGCCGCTTCGGTCGGCGACTTTCGTTGCACGTCAGTGGCTTGGGCCTCAAGTGCTTATCCCGCGCAAGATCTCCGCCAAAGAGGTTCGGCGCGTTTATACGCCTTCACAGGTGGCGGGTTGGCGCTACCATCCCGAAGCGCACGGCAAGCCGCCTTTTTGCGGTTGCAGCTATTGTGTGCGCGGCGAGATCAAGAACCGCAGCCTCGGCGCTCCACCGGTATGCCTAACAACGCGCTCCAGCGAACGGGCATCGGCGGTCGGGCCTGTTCCGAGTTCCACGCTTGACGTCGCCGCGCCCGTCGCTGAGCTTGAGTCCGTTAGGCATATCATGAGCCGTCTACTTGCTACCTCGCTAATCGGGACTGTTGGCATCTTGCTTTCCGGGTGCGCAACCACTCCTGAGAACAACACAAATGGTTCCACGGCTCGCTGGGCGACGAAGCATTTCAGAGTGCATTTCCATGCCGGACCGCGATCAAGTGGATCCGGTAGGGCATTTTCATTTTACGAGGTTTGGAGATTATCCGGAACCAGAGGATCACATTGCGTCATTGAGAGTGCTCAAACGATCGGCGGCTTTGAAAGCGTCACAAACGGAAATCCGAGAAACTACATCCGACTCATTGAAGGCTCTGAAGGCGACACGTTGCTTATAGAAGAAGACGTTCCGAACAGTTGCAGCCCGTGTAAAAACTACATTCTTGTAACCACTGAAATAAACGGGATTTTGGACCACCTTTTTCTCAGGCTCGCAGAGCGATCCACCGGAACAGGAGGTGTTGATTGGAATTCCGATCGGTGATCCGACTTCACCATTCCAGGTTGATCTACCAATACTCAGACCACAAAGAAATTGTGTGCGACATCAATACGATTCCGACCTCGTCTACGCCCACGCCGCCCGGCTAACCAGCCCGGGGGAATTACGCCAAATGCCTAACAAATCACTGGAGCACGACGCCTATAACTGCGGCAAGCCGGCTGCCTGCCTCGCGGACTCGGCAGCACCCGGCTTGCCGCAGTATAGGCGCGGCTCAGTTCGGGCGTTAGGCCCGAGAGGTTCTCCGCTCGCACTATTTCTGCTTCCCTCCAGTGGTATGTCTTGGAATTTACTCATCCACAAAGCTGATCCAGCAACAGAGGAGCCAGCGCCGCTTGGTAGCCCACAAGATGTTGCCACTGCTCTCAACGCCGCTTTCCCTGCACTATGCTGGTCTGGACCGAGCGAATGTGAGTTGCCCGTGGAGGGTGGCTTTAGCATCAGCCTTTCCGTGGGTAGGACGGCACCGTGTCCGACCTTTACACCTCCGGCGGCTACAATCACTTGCGGGAGCTTGCCAGCCTTTGTCTTCAGCAGGGTTGGCGCATGGCGGACGCCCAAGAGGGTGAGGAGCTGACCTTCAACGATCCCTACGCAACCCACGACGACCCCAAAGCCTAACCAGTCGCTGCAGCGAACGGCGGTTCTAGTCACCCGCTTTTTGGGCGGCTCCCCCTCGCCGTCGCTGAGCTTGGATTCGTTAGGCACTACTCGCACACACTGACATGAAGACCGACCATCACAGCGACTTCGGCGGGGTCTGGGCGCTCGCTTGGCGTGCGATTGTCTATGCGCCCCTGATGCTCGCCACATCACTCCTTCTCATTTTCCTTCTTATCGCACTGGTTCTTTCGCCGATCCTCGCGGGCATCTTTCTGTACTCCGGCTTTTGGTGGCAGGGTCTCTCCACACTGGTTTTCTGGTTGCTTATCGTCGGAGCTTGGCATCGTTTTCGGTTGCGCCGCTTTTACGAGTTAGGGATTTCCTTTTTATGACCGCCGCGCTCCAATCCTCCATCAGCCGCAGTGCCTAACCACGCGCGAGACTGTGTGAAAACTCGAAATGTCTTCCGTAAGTCTCACGAAAACTTTTGTAAGTTCCTCATAAACCCAACCCAAATGTTGTCCGCAAGGAGTTTTCACACAGTCTCGCGCTCCAGCGAACGGCGGGGTAGCGTCTGGCTTTGATGGTTTGCCTTTCTTCCCGCCGCCGCTGAGCTTGGGGCGTTAGGCCTCAACCTCCACAAGTTGACCGCGCTTGATCGTCATCAGTGCCGTGAGAATCCCGGGTGTGAGCGGCAGCAAATCCTCAAAGCGATTGCTGGGGGCGCGAAGCACGATCACGGCCATTTTCAGGCCCGCCAGGTTTTGCTGGAAGCTCAGGTTGCGGTCAGCCGTCACAAACACGTCGTAGTCGCTCGCGGCCCGCTTGAGCAGTTCGCCGTCCCTGATGCTGGCCCAGCCCGCCTGCGGAACGGTTTTCACCTCGTGCCCCGCCAGCCGGGCGGCCAGTCGCCGGGGCAGGCACTCGTCGAGCAACACCCTCACCCTTTTGCCACGCCGCCCACGAGGTTGCCCTTCATCATTTCGAGCGCCGCAAGCACTTGTTGCCGGGAGACGGTCGGGAAGTCGCCCAGAAATTCGTTGATGGAGTCGCCCGCCTCGAGGTAGTCCATCAAGGTCTCCGCCGGAACCCTCGTGCCGGTGAAAACGGGGGTTCCACCCATCACATCCGGGGACGATTCAATGGTTTTCATGGCGGCGACACCATACGGCAGGCATTTTGCCATGGCAACCGCCAAACAGCCCGACCTCAGATCCCGCGTTGCCGCATGTTTCCGTGTCCGGCGCGCTTTTTGTCTTGCGTTCAGCCGCGCGGTACCTCCGAGGTGGCACCGTTGCCTAACCAGTCGCTGCAGACATGTGGTTAGTATAGTCAAGGGTAGGATTTGAGGATGCAGAGCTTTTTTTCGATGAAGCTTTCCTTGCTCTCGTAGCCGGCGGCTTTGATCGCCGGCACGCCAATCTCAGTCGCCAGCTTGAAGAGTTTGGCGCGCAGCCGCTCGAGGGGTTCCAGCGCGCCGATGACATGGCCCATCAACACGTGCCACACCGCCGCCGCGAGTTTGCGCGCCACCGCCACGGCCGCCTTGTTGCGTGCGCGCCGCGCCGCCGCCAGGCCCCACTTCCGCAGGGGGTTGTCCACTCCCAGCAGCTTTTTGGCACTCCGCACCAGCAGCGCCCGGATCGGTCCGCGCCCGTGCCGCGTGAGCTTGCCGCCGCCTTCCCACTCGCCGCTCTGGCACACGCTCGGGTTCAGGCCCGGGCAGGCCACCAGCTTTTTGCTCTGGGCAAAGCGGGCGACGTCGCCGATGGCTGCCACCAACCCAAAGCAGGTCACCACCCCGATGCCGCACAGCCGCGCCAGCCGAAGCAGCGTCTCGTCACCGACGATTTCTTCGGCCATATGACGCCGCAAACGCGCGCGCCGTGCTCTGGCCGCCACCAGCCCGGCGTGCATCTGCTCGAGCAACATCGCCTGCGCGGGACTCCACGCCTTGAGCGCAAGCAGACGCGCCGCGCTGGCGGGGTGCGCCAGCCGGAAGCCCGCGGGCAGGCGCACGCAGTGTTCATTGAGCATCGCGCGGATCTGCCGCTTGTGGCGGGTGGCTTCCCTGACCACGCTCTGGTAGGCGCTGAAGACCTCGCGCCGCTCCAGGGTTTTCGCGTCGGGCTGCCAGACTTTGGCGGCCAATCCACTCAGGTGGATGCGCGCGACCTTGACCGCGTCGACTTTGTCGTTGGCGCGGCACACCTTTCCCACCTTGCCCGCCTGGCGGCTGTCGAGGATCACGGCGCTCCGTCCACAAGCACGCAGCCGGGCGGCGACGGCAAAGGAGTTGGCGCTGGCTTCGAGCACCAGGGTGTCACTCTCTTGGGTATGGCGCAGGGTCCACGCTTCGAGCTGGTCCAAGGGCGCGCGCGTGGAGGAGTGGGCGACCTTGGCCGTGGCCGGATCACGCCCGCGGAGGATGGCGCCCGCGAAGGTGTCGGGGTGACCGTCGAGACCGACGACGGCGGCGGCTCGACTCGGAGTTTTGCTCATGGTAGTGTTCCTTTCCCTGCTTTTGTTCTTTGCTTTGGTTTAGCTGGACGAAAGGCGCGGCCGATGCCATCCGACAGACGCCTAAAACAAGCAGACATCCGAGGCTGCCCTGGTCCTGGCGGGACCGGGGCGCCTCACGAGGGTTCATCCGTCAAGACCCACTTGAGCGATAAACGGGAACTTTCGAGAAGTCCCAATGCAGCGCGCGAGTCCTTGGCCGGTTGCGTCTTTCTCTCTGTGGTTATGGTTGCCAGTTCCATCCGGAGAAAAGCGGGCGTCGGCCGCGCCTTTCGTCCAGCTTGATTTTCTCTGCTCAACCACATACCCTCAGCGAACGGCGGGGATGATCGCCCGTTCTAGTGACGTCCCCATCGCCATCGCTGAGCTTGGGGCGTTAGGCACTTTCTAGCGCACCGTGAAAATCCTGTTGTGCATTGCCGCTCTCGTCGCTTTGTCGCTCGCTGGTTGCAGCACGCTTGCGGCTCCAGTGCCGTGTGCCCGTCTTTCCATCTCTCCGGTCCGGCACCGCACGCTCGATGTTTCCTTTCGGCGCGGTGCCACTTCCCAGATCATCGTGCTCCACTTGGCTTGGGCTGCTCCCGGAGCTCCCTTTTACACGCCTTACGGGCCGCTCCAGTCATTGACCCTTACCGAAGGCGCTACCACGATGGTGGTGCCGCCGGACCGCATCGGCCACATTGAGGACATTTGGCCTGGGTCCATCACCCTACGCTCTGCGCGAGTCGGCTCTTACGAGCTTTCCATCCCGCAGGGAGTTCCCGCCGCCGTGCAAGAGATCATCACCATCCGCTCAGGCCGTTTGGTCAGCATCCACACCGCCGAATCGTTCTATCCTCCACCGCACAGCCATCCGTGAACCCGAAAGTGCCTCCTCAGGAACTAGAATTTCAGACCGTTGACGCAGAGTGACTTGTGAAATCGGCCCCGAGCGCGAAATTGAACCCGTGAAACGCCTGTTCCTTCTCCCGTTGCCCCGCGCGGCGTGGGTGGAGTGCTAACCAGTCGCCGCACCGAACGGCGGGTACCACCGTCCACCGCTTTTGGGTGTGTCGGGTCTCGCCGTTGCTGAGCTTACGGCGTTAGGTGCCGCTGCGTTTGCCACTCTCCGCACCGATGGACTTGTTCTACCATGCTCGCGGTGGGCTCGAACCTGACGCCGATCCGTTCTTCCCAATCACCGAGTCCCGGCATTTCCCCAACCACGGCGGCGGTTTCAGTCTTCTTGCCTTCTTCGGTTGTCAGTGCGCGATCCGGGGCTGCCAGATGTGCGTGCCCGGCTTGCGGCATCGCACGGCAAATCACCTCGCGCGCGACCGGCGACCTTGTCAATCACGCCAATCACGCCAAGGGTGTTTTCCAGATTGCGCCCGAGAACCGTAGCCGAGAGCTTGGGTGGCGCGTTGCCGACGGCCTGCTCCCCGAAAGTCGTGCGCCCCAAACCTGGCGCTTGAGCCAATGCCCCTGTCCATTGGCTACAGTCGCACGGGCGAACTGCCAAGGTGGGGTGGCCCCCAACCGTGCGCCGCCGCACCAGTCGGGGACGGGTCCGAACTAGATCCCCTCGCCCCGCAAACAATCGGGGCAGACCGCCCGCCTTTTGCTCACCGGAATACTTTCGGGGGTGGCGAATTGATCCAGCGGCTGCCACTGTCCGCGGGAATTGCGCAGCCGTCGGCAAAGCGGGCAGATCGGCAGGATTCTCTCCAACAAATAAACTTCGCGGGTTAAGGCGCGGGTGCGTCGCGAGGCAGTAGAGATGAGCCAGCCAATCAACATCAGCACCGTGATTCTAACCGTGAGATCGCTTGCCGAATCCAGCACCGTCCCCTCCGAGCCGAACAGATAGGGGAAACTCATGCGAATCAAAGGCTGCAGGATCGCGAGCGTGTATGCGTAGGATGGTTTCGCGAACCATGCCGCCGTCGCGACGGGAATGGTGAACGTGATCGCCACCTGCACCGACGGACCGGTGACACAGTCAAACAGCAGGCACAACGCCGCGAGGGTAAAATGGACCGTCTTCCCCTCCATGAGAAGGAGGCGGACGTACCAACCGCTGGTCTGGTTGTTCCGGTGGAACGCGGACGGCGAGGGCATGATACCGTCAAAAATGGACAAAAGTTTCCACGGTTGCGCGGGGCGGGTCCGCGTCGCCTCCAGCCGCAACCCCGCCTGTACGTGTCTGTTTTCCCCCGCACTTATCACAACTCAATGTCCTCTACCCGCCCTTTGTCGCTTTTGGTGGTCAAGCTACAAACATACCCCGGATTCGAAGGTTGCGGCGGAAAGTAAAATATATCGTCACTTTACCACACGAAACCAGACACTCCGCACAGTTGGGAAGCACCCTAATGGCTGCCGATGACGCTCGTGCCACTCCCGCCGCCGTTCCCACTACCGCCCATGCCCGCGCCGCCGACCGAGGCGGAGGTCGCGTCGGTGCCGTAGGTGCTGCCCTCGGCGGCGGCACCCGTGCCGGCGGTGCCGGACGAGGCCGTCGTGTCAGAAGTGCTGGTGCAAGCGGACGCGCCGAAAATGAGCAAGGCAAAAGAAGCGGCGAGCAGGACGGATTTGGTTTTCATGCCGCTGAATCGGTCAGGAGGCAAGCTTCGCGCGCCCGTCCGCGTCGCTTCCGGCGGATGTCCGCAGGGGGCGCGTGACCTAAAACTTGCCGATCATCACAATCGGTCCGGCGTTCGTCGGAGAGCCGCCCGCGCGTTCCAAACTCAGGGCGAACGCCACGACCCGTCCGCGTCCCCCGCCCTCGTCATCGGCGGGCTTGAACACCACCCGCGCGCTCCCCCGTTCGTCCACCCGGACCAAACC
This sequence comes from uncultured bacterium, assembly GCA_963795895.1. Classification (GTDB taxonomy): domain Bacteria; phylum Verrucomicrobiota; class Verrucomicrobiia; order Chthoniobacterales; family SZAS-18; genus CAWCJJ01. The sequence continues at coordinate 8,365 of CAWCJJ010000011.1, read as the reverse complement.
GGCGTTCACCGTCCCCGGACGTCCCTCTTCCACCGCCCACAACTGGTAGTCTTTCCCACTGGCTGGCGGGGTGAGCTGGATGATCTGCAAGAGGCCCACCCGCTGGTCCGGATCCCACGCCACCGTGGCGGTGGCACTTGGCTGACCGGGCGCGGCACCGGTGGCGGCGTCCAAATGACAGAGGGTAATGCCCGCCAGCGGATCAACGGGACGCGTGTGGCGTTGCAGCGCCAAAGTGCCTTTGAGGGCGGTGTTCTCACCGTTGAGTCTGCCCTCGCGCAAGGTGAGCAGATAACAAAACACCGCCAGCGTCCCGGTCGCCACCCAGGGTAGTACCCAAGCCACGAGAGCGGACGCCGCGCGTCCGGCGGCACCCTGGTTTGCCGTTGCCATAACTACGGTTGGCGCGTTGCCCGCGTTCAGCCCCTCCATGATCCGGCGCTTCAGATCCGCGGGGGGCTTGTTCGTCGCGGGGGCGGCCAGCGCGAGCGCGGCGGAGGCTTCCTGGCAATCGTGCGCCAGGGAGCGCAACCCGGCATCGGCGTCCATCTGACGCTCAAAGTCGTCCGCCTCGTCCGCGTCGAGCAGACCAAGCGCGTAAAGCACCGCCTGCTCCTGTTGAATCTCGGAAATCATGGCACCCTGGTTAACGCGTCGCGCAACTTCAGCAAACCCCTTCGGATACGAGCCTTTATCGTGCCGAGCGGCTGACCCAGCCGCGCGGATATTTCGTGGTGGCTCAGGTCGGAAAAAAACGCGAGTTCGATCGCTTGAAACTGGTCGGCGGGCAACTCGCCCAACACCCGCCGGACCCGCCCCGCCTGCTCGTTCAAGTCCGCTTCGTAAGCGGCGGTGCGTTCATCAACGGCGGTTTCGCGAACCGGCGGCGTCCCGTTTCCGCCCGCCGTATCATCCGTTTGCGGGGGGATCAGCACCCGCAAACGGCGGCCGCGCGTGCGGAGGTAATCGATGGCCTTGCAGCGGGTCAGGTGAATGGCCCAGCCGAACACGGTGGCTTTCAACGGATCGTAGCTCGCGGCGCGACGCCAAATCAAGAGGCAAACTTCCTGTAGAACATCCTCGGCTTCGTGCGCCTCGCCGGTCATGCGGAGGCACAGCGCGTACAACGGCCCGGCCAGCCGGTCGTACAACGCCGCGAACGCGGCGGCATCCCCCCGGGCGACACCTTGCAGCAGATGATAATCCTCGGCTTGCTGCGTGGGCGGCGGCTGGTCTGGCATGAAGGCGGATGCGTCGGCTGCAAGCCAACCGCGGCCAACCGGGAAACGCCGGGGAACAAACGGTGGCGACAACCGACGAACCGGAAAGGCGGGTGATACTGCGAGGGCATCTTAGCGCGTGACACGGGCCGATGTAAACAGCGAACGCAAACAGGCGGTGCCGGGGGCTCGTTGAAGAAACCACACCGACACCGCCTGTCTTGATTAAACGTCCTCCGCGCGGGGCGGAGCAAACCTAAACGCCGCCCAAATTAGGGAAGCAACACTTTGTCGATGACGTGGATCACGCCGTTGGACTGCTTGACGTCGGCGATGGTCACCGTCGCCTCGCCGCCCTTGGCGTCCTTGATCGTGACTTTGTCGCCGGTCATCATGACGGTGATCTTCTCTTTGTTGACGGTGGTCAACTCGGCTTTGCCGCCGCCGGCCTTGATCTTCTTGGCCAGTTTGGCGGCGGTGAGATCACCGGCGACAACGTGGTAGGTCAGGACGGCCGTGAGTTTGGCTTTGTTCTCGGGCTTGAGGAGCGTGTCCACCGTGCCGGCGGGCAGGGCCTCAAAGGCGGCGTTGGTGGGCGCGAACACCGTGAAAGGTCCGGGACCCTGCAGGGTGGCAACCAGGCCGGCGGCCTTGACGGCGGCGACGAGGGTGGTGTGGTCCGCCGAGTTGGAGGCGTTTTCGACGATGTTCTTGGTGGGGAACATCTCCTTGCCACCGACCATAGGGTTGGCGGCGAAGGCGGAGGTGGCGCTCAGGGCGAGCGCGAGGAATGCGTAACGGATGGTGCGTTTCATGTTGGGTCTGTTCTCTACTCTACGATTGTGATGTGAATCCTTCTGCCGCCCGGGAAGCCTGCCGACTGGCGCAAAAAGCCGGGAAAACACGAGTTTTCGCGGCTGTTCGGTCGCCCGTTGGTTAGAAATCCTTGGTGGAGACAGGGATGGACTCCGTTTAATAGGACGCTTTGGATGCGCGTGCATTCACAAATTTTAAGAATTTGCAGGTCGAGGACGCGGAGCGCGTATGATGGAATCCGGATTGTATAAACTCATGGGCCTTGAGAAGAGCCGGGGTGAAGCGATTGGAGCGATCTGAAAGTCCGACGGGTGAGCCCTTATCTGAAAAGAGTGCGGCGGGAAAACGTATAAAGCGCGGACCCGCGCCCAGACCCGCGACCCTATCCGGTGCCGAGCGGCCCGCCGTCGTCCCTGCGTGGGGCAAAGGGAACCCGTCCGCGCATGCGTCCGCGGACGATTGTTTCACCGATGAACGCTTTCTTCGACCGCTGGCAACGAAAGAACGTCGGTCGCATGCTGACTTTTCTGCTGGGCGTGGTCACGGCGGTGGTGGCCGTGTGGCTGCTGGTGCAGTTGGTCCACGCCGTCGCTTTCCTCCAGCCGGTCCTGATCCCGCTGGCGATCGCCGCCGTGCTGGCGTTTCTGCTGGAGCCGGTTGTGCGGGTGCTGTGCGCGAAGACGCGCCTTTCCCGCACCGTCATCGTCCTGGCGATGCTGGGCGTGGTGTTGTTCACCGCCGTCACCGCCGGGATCTGGGCGGTGCCGCGCATTTACCAGAGCACCACCAACATGGTGCGCGAGCTACCCGACTTCATGAAGAAGGCCGAGGATCGTCTGCTGGTCATCATCAACAAGACGCTCCCCGCGACTCCCCTCGCCGCCGCGCCGGATGCGAACGGCAAACCCGACCCGGTGAAACCCGCGACCGCCACCCGGACCACCGACGAATCCACGCCGCCAACCGACACTCCCGGCGCGCCCGACGCCGGAAAAACCGGTCAGGTGGACGCGGACGACGTGCGCACCTGGATCTCGGGCCAGTTCCCCAAGCTTGGCGAGCAGGCTCCCTTGTTGCTGCGCAAGGGCGGCGCGATGCTGGTGAGCGCGTTCGGCGGTTTCATGGGCATCTTCGGCGTGCTGCTCAACCTGATCATCATCCCGCTGTACTTTTTCTTCCTGCTGACCGAGGCGCGCAACATCGCCAAACGCTGGGCCGATTTCGTGCCGTTGAAGGACTCGCACTTCAAACAGGAAGTGGTCAGCACGATGAACGAGATCCACGGTTACCTCGTGGCTTTCTTCCGGGGCCAGTTGATCGTTTCCAGCATCGACGCGGTGATGGTCGCGATTGGCCTTTGGTTTCTGGGGTTGAAGTTCGCGGCGCTGATTGGGGTGCTGGTACTGTTCCTGACCTTTATCCCCTACCTGGGCATCGTGCTTTGTTACATCCCGGCCGTGCTGATCGCGATTGTGCAGTTCGGCGACTGGCAGCATCCGCTGCTGGTGATCGCGGTCATGCTGGGCGTGCAGATGCTGGAATCGACGATCATCGCCCCGAAGATCGTTGGTGAAAGCACCGGGCTGCACCCGTTGACGGTCATCATCTCGGTTTTCGTGTGGGAGTTGGTGCTGGGCGGCCCCATCGGCGCGTTGCTCGCGGTGCCGTTGACGGCGTCGTTGAAGGTGATCATGCGCCGCTACGTCTGGGAACGCGCCCGGGCGAGCGCCCGCATTCTCCCCAGCGCGGAGGTCGCACCCGTGCTACGCGCGGGCGACCGTGATCGTTTCGGAGACGGCGGACCCGACATCAAGGCCGTGCCCGAACCCGTGGCTCACCCTCGTTAGCCGGATTGCCTGATAAAACACCGTTATGAAACCCTTGCAAGATTGCGCCGGCTCCAACTACCAGGACTACCTTGATTTTGAGATCGTCGATCAGAACGACAGGAACCTGGGCACGCTTTACAGCATGTGGTCGGATCAAGGCACGGGCCGTTTCGAGTTCCTGGGATTCAAGACCGGCTGGTTGATGGGCAAGAACCACATCATGCCCGTGACGGGAGTGGAGGTGGACGAGGAGAAGAAAATCATCCGGGTGCCATATACGGCGGAGTTCCTCAAGGATGCCCCGAGTTTTGATGCGACGGAGGGGATCACGGAAGAGCAGGAGGCGTCCATCCGGGCGCATTATAAGGATGCGGGTGGCGGTGGATAAGGGCCGCGGGAAGCCATTCAACGTTCGGTTTCCCCGCCCCGCAGGGGCGAGAGACATTAGCCCGGCATCTGGATGCCGGGTAACCGAGCTGGCGAGGTGCGCCCTGAAAGGGCGCGAGACGCCGTGGCCTGTGTACGGGATAAACAACAGTTGGTTGTCCCCGAACGGTCTCGCGCCCTTCCAGGGCTCAATCTGCGCGTGTCGATTTACCCGGCGTCAGGACGCCGGGCGAATGTCTCTCGCCCATACTGGGCGGGGAACTGGACGGCACCTTCGTACCGCTGTGAATCGTGGCAATTCGCACGAAGATGGAGCAAAACACCTCCGTATTGCCGGGACTATCGTCCCCAAGTACAGACGCCCCCCAAAAAACAAACCGGCGCGCGAACGGCAACCTGTTGCACCGTTCGCGCGCCGCGCCTTCCAACTACCCTGTCCTCTTTAGCTTACTTGCTGATGATCTGACCCGTGCTGAACACGAAAAAGTAACGCACCCCGTTTGTGTTGTAACGACCCGCGTTGGCGGGATCGGGATAATAGTACACCGTCGATCCCAAGGCGAAGTCGTACAGGTACGGGAACGGGAACGTGGGCGACGTGTAGAAGAACCCCCCGCTCTTGAAGTCGTAGAAGTACACCCCGCTCTTTCCATCGGCCGCGTCGAACACGTACTCGAAGCCCAAGTCTTGGTGGAAGATGTACTTTGGGTCCGCCAGGTAGCTGTAGTAGCCGAACGGGTTGCCCGAGGCAAACTGCAGGTAGTACACCCCGTTGGCCAGCGCGGCTTCGCCGGTGAAGAACGACGCGCCCAACGGGGGCGGTGTTCCCGTACCACCCAGCGAGTACACGCCGCGTCCCAGGGTCGCGGCGGTCAGCGTGCTGGTGGTGTATTCATAACGCAGGTCATAGACGAGCACGGCGGGGGGCAGCCCGCTCTTCTCGGTCGCCCACAGCGCGGTCGCACCCGGATCAGCCATCCGGAAGACCCCGCCCAAACCACCGGCGTAAAGAACCACCTTCTGAAAGGTGGTGTCCGGACTGTAAACCTCAATGGTTCGCACGTCGGTGGTCAGCGTGCCAAGGTTGGACGTCAGCTCCGTCCACGTCACCCCCTCGTCACTGGTCACGAAAATCTTGCCAACGGAGTCGAGCACGAAGATGCGTTTGTAATTCTGCGGGTCCATCACCAGAACCCGCACCATGTCGCCCGGGTACGCCGTCAGCGTTGTGATCGCTCCTCCCAACGTCACGCGATGCGCGATGGTTTTGCCCGCGCCGACGTAGAACACGTCCGGGAACGCCGTTCCCTGGAGGCGCCCGCCGTAAGCCATGGCCGCGCTCCCGCTGTTGACATCATCACCAACCGGGACTCCGGGTGCCCCTGCCCCTCCACCGTCGTCCAACGGCAGGATCGCCGCCGCCGGCATTCTCCTGGCCGAGGTCGTCACAGACCCTCGTCCGCCCAGCGCTGGCACCACGCGCGCACGCGCGGGCGTTCCCCGGGAAGCCATCGGCACGGAGCCGGTTGGCGTGACCAAACCCAGGTTGGTCAGGGTGTCGCCCATGTCGGCGGACTCATAAAGGTATTCCGTGCCGATCAGCATGCGGGCCGGGTTGATCTGGTTGAGGACAAACGGCTGGAGGAACAGCACCTTGTCGAACGCCGTCAGCTTTTGACCCGCGCCCAACCCCGCCGTGATCATCAAACCGACCTGCGCGGGATTGCCCACCAAGGCGCCGCTCACATCGTAGGTGCGACGGTTGAAGCCACCGAAATTTTGTGAAGAACCGTACCGCAGCGAAGTGCCTGCGTGGGCCGTCTGGTCGGCGTCCACGTCCACCCGTCCGCCGTCGCCGCCGGCGGCCTCCGTCCACACCTTGTTGCCGGGAGCCTGCTGAAAGTTCACCCCGTTGTCCTGCGCGCCGCACAGAAACACCCGCGAAACCGGATCGAACACCGCGTTGTGCGACTCCAGCGTCCGCAGGTCGCCGTTGAGCGAACTCCACCGGCGGGTGCCGCTTTTGTCCACCGCCACGGTGCCGTTCGGATTGTTCAACTTGAACATGCCGCCGTCGCACGAGTGCAGGATATTGCCCTCCGCGTCGAAAAACAGGGTGCGCGAATCCGCGTGGGGCGAAGTGCCGTTGGCACCGTTCGCCGCGACGCTTTCCCAAGCCCCGGCGACGTTGCGCCAGATGTTGCCGCTGTAGAGGTTGGCGCCGAGCACGTTCGGAAATTGGTTCGTGCCGTTCGAGCCGTCCTCGGTCTGGTCGGGCTGCCGGTCGCCGGAAATCCAGACGGTGGTCGGACTGGTCGGATCCGCCACGAGCGCCCCGTGCAACCCGCCTTGCTTGCCCGGGAAGATAGCCGGGGTGGGCACACTGAGCGCCGTCCAGTTCGCGCCCTGGTCGGGCGACCGGTAAACGTTCACGAGGGTTCCCGCCTGGATCACCGCCGCGTAAACCACGTCGTTGCCGGCGCTGTTGTGAACCGACAGGAGAACCCGGCGCCGTCCACAACCGTGAACCCCGCGCCGTTGGAGGCTTCCGTCCAACTCGCGCCCGCGTCGTCGCTCAGGTAAACCTTGCCCGCCTCGCTCGCGTAGAGCCGCGTGGGCACCCCCGGATCGCCGACCAGATCACTGACCGCGGCACCCGGGATGCCATTGGTCACCGCCGTGTAGGTGACGCCGCCGTCCACGCTGCGGAACAGCACGCCCGCCGCCGCCACGACCACCTGCGCGCCGCCCACGAGGGACTTGGTCGGAACGATCCGGCGAACGTCGCGGTCCGCGAGATTGGTTCCCACCACCGTCCAAGTCGCGCCGCCGTCGGTGGAGCGACCGATGCCAAACCGGGAACCGCCCGTCAGGGCAAGGCCGCTGATGCGACCCGAACCCACGAAAATCGTGTTGGGATCCAGGGGGCTGAGCGCGATGGCGGACAGCGACAAACTCGGCAGCGCCGTGTCGGTGAGCGGGGTCCAGTTGGGTGAGGGCGCCTTGGCGTTCACCGTTTTCCACACGCCGCCGTTAACCGAGGCGACATAGACCACGTTGGCATCGGTCGGGCTGGGGGCGATCGCGCCCACCGCACCCGTGATTGGGTTGGCACCCTCGGGACTCACGATGCCCTCGTCGCCTCCGTTGATGACGGGCGACGGCCCGACGGAAACCCAGTCGGCGGACCTGACTTGGGAGACGGTCGCGAGCAACGCGCACGCGGCGATGGCCGCCTTTAGGATGGCCGCCTTTAGATTAGGGAGATATTTTCGGTGGAACGAAGTCTGCATGGTTTTGTTCGTTTGGACGGGTTGATAACCACGGCGTCCGCAGGGGGTTGGGGGTGGAACTGCGAACGACCATAGGAGAAACCCCTTACCCCGTCGAGTACAATCGCTCCAAGCCAGCGAATTTGTTCCGTTTGTTGCGCCGGACGGAGCCGTGTAGCCTGACTTACCAATGAAACTTTGCGCCGCCCACGCCGCTTTCCACCTCTTCCTGCTGGCCGGTTGCATGATCGGGCCGGCGGTCGCACGCTCCCAAATGAAGACCTCCCCGCCCGACGCGGACGCCGCCGCCTTCCGCGGCTACCTAACGGAACACGGCCTCGCCCCGCGTTGGTCCGGGGACCCCGCGCCGCTGACCAGCCCGGAACTCCGGGCCGCGTACCCGGGTTACCGGTTTTACTACACGTTCAGGAGCCCGCCCCCGACGCCGGGCGCGCGCGTGCCGGATGTCATCGAAGCGCACAAGCGGGCAATGGAGGAGTATCAACAGCATTCGTTGCGGCTCACCGTCGGCATCGACGAACACGGACGCGTCCACGCGTTTGCCGCGCCAAAGGATTTCAACACGGGCTTGCAACCGGTAAAATCCGAGGGGGAGGCGCGGACCGCCGCGGCGGCGATTCTGAGTCTGACGGGAAATGCCGAAGTGGGTCCGGGCGTGATCCCGGCCGGGGAAGTAGAAGCGGCGCGAAACGGGGAGGGCGCCTGGACCGGTCGCGTTTCCCAGAAGCCCCGGGGCGTGCAGGGTGGCGTCACGTTTGATCGCGAAGGCCGGTGCACGGCCATGAGCAAGGGTCTGAACTACTCGCCGCAGGTTCCATAT
>CAWCJJ010000010.1:0-33125 GCA_963795895.1 uncultured bacterium | reverse complement strand
CTCCGTTAGAGTTTTGGCAAGGATGAGCGTATCATCGCGCCTCGCGATGAACCGCACCTTTACCCCTGAGCTAGATGCCGGCGTGCTCGCGCGCCTGCAGGAGTATGCCGCCCACTTTGCGCCCGACTTCCACCATCCCCGCCAGCGCGCCTGGTGCGGAGTATACCTGGCAGGGCTGCTCCAGGACGGCGAGCGCAAGAGCATCGAGCCCTTGAGCCGCCGCGTCACCTTGCCCGGTGTTCTCGCGGGCACCAAAGACCCCGACCAGGCCTTGCAGCAGTTCGTCAGCGCGAGCGCCTGGGAGGAGCGGGCGGTGAGCGAGCGCTACCGCGCTTTGATGGCCGGCTCCTTTGCCGATCCGGCCGGGGTTTTCGTGCTCGATGACACGACCTTCCCCAAAGCGGGAGTTCATTCGGTGGGCGTGCAGCGCCAGTACTGTGGAGCACTCGGCAAGAAGGCCAACTGCCAGGCCGCCGTCTCCTTGCACTACGTCGGCCAAGCCGGGCACGTGCCCCTGGGCTTGCGCCTGTTCCTGCCGGAAGTCTGGCTGTCAGCCCCGGAGCGGCTCGACCAAGCCGGTGTGCCCGAGCCCGAGCGACGCACGCTCTCCAAGGGGGAGATCGCCCTGGAGTTGCTCGACACGGTGCGCGCCGAGAACGTGCTGCCGGGCCGGGTCGTGGTGGGCGATAGCGGCTACGGGGTCAGCGGCCCCCTGCGTACCGGCTTGGCCGAGCGGGGCATGCACTACGTGCTGGGCGTGACTGGAGGGATGGTCGTCTTCTTGGAAGAGCCGCGCTGGCAGGCACCAGGTCCGAGCCGCCGCGCCCGGCCCCGCCTTCACCACCGCCTGGAAGCTGGCAGCCCGCGGCCTTTGAGTCTGCGCGAGGTGGCCGCGCGTACACCGCTACGCAAAGTCACCTGGCGTGAGGGCACCAAGGGGCCAATGGCGGGACGCTTTGCCTGGCTGCGCGTGTGGCCCGCCCACGGCTGGGCCACGGGTGAGTGCGCCCACGAAGCCGCGCTCTGGCTGCTCATTGAGGAGCAACCCGATGGCACCATCAAGTTCGCCTTTAGCAACCTGCCCCCCGGCACCTCCCGGCTCCAGGCGGTGCGGCTGTGGCGAGAGCGTTGGAAGATCGAGCAGGGCTACCAACAGATGAAGGAGGAACTGGGCCTGGACCACTTCGAGGGCCGAAGCTGGCGGGGCTTCCACCACCACGCCGCCTTGGTCATGCTCGCCTTCGGCTTCCTGGCACTCGAACAACTCCGCGCCAAACAAAAGCAGGCAGCCCCTGCCAAAGCGCCGCCCGCCAGCAGCGCACGAAAAAAAAGCCGCGCCCACCAACCCGGCCGGTGATCACGCTGCCCTCCATCCGCCGCGCTCTCCAACGCCTGCTGGCCCCTGCGGCCAGGCCGGACTGCCCCTACTGCTGTCATTTTATACTGCATGAAACTCTAACGGAGTAGTACTAGCACGCTTTACGCTGCTTCGGCAAGCGCGTTACCCTTCAAGTGAATAACCGTTGAACTGCGCCGGAAAGTTCCCGTTGACGGGAAATTTAGCAAGCACGCGACCGGCAAATCCACCGTCCAAGCATCTGGGTATTCACTTATCGTTCAGCGGGGAACCAACTTGTCTGGCCCACCAACGCCCTTGGTGCTGATGTCCATATCCTCAATTCCGTTGAACTGATTACGCAGGTACCGCGCGACGTTGTGAGCAAATGAATATTCCTTTTCGGTAGAGGTCTGTTCATTCATCGGCTTTTGGAAAATGGCGGCAGCTTTGATGTCAGTGAAAACGATGAACTTCACCTTTGAATAGACCCGCTTCTCATCGTGTAGCTGCCGACCCAAGGCGATTAGCTTCTTTTCGGTGGCGTCTGCCGGAGCAATGACCAAAAGGCCGCCCGCGAATTGTTCAGGATTGGGCCAATGGTAGTACACAGTGTAGGCGACCCGCCTTGTAGCGTCGGGTCCGGGGTTGGCGTCCTTCGCTGGCGTCTTGCCGATGTTTTGGGCTGCGGCTTGGAAGGCGAATGCGGCGACGGCTAGGGCGACAAATGCAGTCAGCGGGACTGCGCGGCGGAGGGACGAGGAGGCAGGACGCATATGCAAGGTATTTAGCTCTTTGGGAGAGCAATTAGAGCGTGTTCGCCCGCTATCGTCAAGCTCCGCAATGCAGCAACCGGGGCCACAGCAACCGAGTGAAGATGGCCGGGAGCGTGCCCGATCCGCCGCCGTGCCTGCCGGGCTGCCATCCCCCCCGCACCGCCAACGGCGCAATCCCATTGGCTCCGCCGTGCGCCGCTTGCGTTGCGCTCAAGGATTAACACAAGACGTTCTCGCCGCCCGTTGCGCCGTGGCCGGGTGCGACATTGGCCGGGGCACGCTCGCCAAAATTGAAGCGCAAATCCGGGCTGTGACGGAGGTGGAACTGTTCACACTGGCACAAGTGCTTCGCGTGCCCATGTCAGAATTGTTTCCTGCCGACTTTGCCCGTCAGCTTAAGAACGGCACTTGGCAGCCTTTCCGCACAACGCAGGCAGGCAAAACCTCCCGTTGACGGTAGGTTTTCCCAGAGGCTTGCCAGCGCGCCAGACGCTTGCGGGGACGGTGGCCCTAGCTGACGCGAAAGAGAGGCTGTGCGCCGCTACCAAGGGGGCAACGCAAGCCGCCGATGAAGCCCTCTACGGTGGCAACGCTTTTCCGCCACCAATCCACCCCTTGTTTTTGTTCGACTCTGCCAAATTCAGAGAGTAGGATAGAAGCCGCCACCAGCCTACGGACCGGGCTTCCGTCTTCGGAGGCGCGACAGAAGGCCAAGTAGCAGCACTCCCGCTGCCTGAACACGCGCCAACTGCTCTCCGCCCACTCAATTCGATGCAACCTATCGCTATTCGTTGTCAAAACGTAGCCAATGCGTGGATTGACACACTGGAGAATTGCGGCCAGCCAGCCCGCGTGTTTTTCCCATACGTGACGAATCTCGCGGAACGCGCACTCCGCTCAAACCATCCACAGCACGTACAGGTTTACACCTGCTTTGACGTTGCCGCGTTCGCCAGCGGTGCGTCCTCGCTGAGAATCGTGCGATGGCTGGTAGAAACCGGCTACCCCGTTTTCCACTTGGCAAAACTTCACGCCAAAGTTTTTGAGCACCCTGAGAGCGGTTTTGCGACGGTTGGAAGCCAGAATTTAACCAATGGTGGCATGAAGAACCGCGAGGCAACGGTAATTATCAGAGACTTGGCCCTTTTGGGCAAACTGAAGGTGCAACTGGATCGTTGGACGGCGAAACGCCAGCCAATCACCTTGGAAATGCTTGCCGACGCTGAACCAGCGGTGGCTGAATACCGCCGCGCTCTTAAAGCCCTTGCAGGCAAATGCAGGCGAGTGGAAAAAGAGGTGTTTGCCGCACAAGCGAAGCGCGATGAAGCTGCTCGGAAGAAAGCGGAAAAAGAAGCACGGGAACGCCTTGAGCGAGAAAAGGCCCCGCTCATCGTAACGCCTGCCAACGCAATGAAGCGGTTTGTTTTCCGCAACAGAAATCTTGCGTTGGATTTACCTACACCTGTGACGGTCGCCGCGCTGTCGGTGGCATTAGACGCTAAGACGTATCAGGTGTTGAGAATATTGATTGAGGCAGGGATATTTTATTCTAAGGATTCCGTCCTCTCCACAGAACAGGCAGCGGCAGTTTGTGAAACATATGCTGCGACTCTGGAAAACGAGAAACACCAATTAGCCCGTCTCTCCGAATATCAGAGAATCCGAAATGAGAGACTGGAACGCCTGGTTTATCCAAATGACGGGGTTCCCCACCATGTTTGTTACCAAATTGCTTGGGAGGCATTTGATGTGAAGATTACGGGTCGGACCGGCCAAGCCCACCGCGACGCGAATCACCTACATCCAGGTAAATACGGTTGGGAAATCCGCCTTGGCGGTAAGGCAGCAAATCGGTTCAGCGTTGCGTTAGCTATCACATGGTGCCGAAATGCACTAGCGGTGTTTTTTCCCGAAAATGATTTGCGTTCCAGTATGCTTGGACAAGCTGAAAAGGACCATCTGGCTTATCTCGTGCGCGGAGCGGTAATCGATCACAAAGACAAGCCTTACAATGGCACTTATCCTATCCAGCCGGACGGCTCGTTGAAATTGGGAAATCATTATCTGAAGCCAGCCAGAACTGTTGAAGAAATTTTGAAGTTTTCAGGTTTCAATCAGCCAATTTTTGTCGATTGAACGAAGATGCGTAGCTCTCACTATGCTGGACCATTCATCAAAACTACCGTCAACGGTAGTTTTACTCATTGAGGCGACTCACGAACGAATTTAACGAAACAGACGAAATAAGTTTTCTGCTTTTCAGTTCGTTGACCTTGCTAGATACTTTGTGGATTCCCTTTTGATCGGAAAGCGTACCAATTCAGTTCCTTCGTTTATTTCGTTAAATTCGTCCCGTCTCCCGCAAACCAGCGATGGGCAGGAGCACCGCCCGTTTCCCGTAACTCGCGCCGATAAACCACGCACGCCCCATTCAGCACGTCCAACGCGGCTGCGATTTGCTCTGCTTTACGATTGCGCTGGAATACCTCAGTGCTGATTTCTGTCTGGCTCATCCCCGCCTTGCCCCGGCGTTGCAACGCGGCAAAGATTGCATCCGCATCGGTGTTGCCGGTGGCGTTGCCAAATATCCAGAGCACGCTTCTTTCACAATATTCCCACAAAGCGAGTGCAGCGGCCAGATGCCCTTCGCCGATGATATTGGCTCCGTCCAACATGGCATAAAGGGCGGAGAGCCGTAACACTTGTGCCTCTCCCCGGTTTGTTACCGCGCCTAGGATGCCCGGCACCCGCGCCGCCGCTGTGCGCGCGTAGAACTCTTTCCACAACGTCATAGCCGGGGCATCGCGGCGCAACTCCCCGCGCACGTTTGCCAGTGACGATTTAAGCCGGTCCAGCATCGGCGCGAGGTTCACCCGGTCCAGCCGCCCGCCTTCCGGCAGTAAGCGGGCGCGCTTGCTCGCCAGCCATAGGAAGCGGTTGGCAAAGCCGTTGAAGGTGTCGGCGCGGGAGAGCAGGGACCGCAATTCCTCGCGCGTATGTGCCCGACAATCGAAACGTGCGCGCCGGTGGCTGTCACGGGGTCGTTCTTGGTGAGGGTATCCAGCCGTTTGCCATCCCATGCCTGCCTAAGCACGCTGGACAGGGTATTGCCCTCGCGCCTGCCCATTTGCAAGACGCTGGCAAACTCTTCTTCAATGATGAAGAGGCGTTTATCGGCTTCGCCGGGGTCCGCCGGTTGCTCTTCGCCGGGCTTCACCAAGGCATCGCGCACGAACCATTTCAGCCCCTCTCCGCTGGACAGGCCGCTTTTCACGCGCCGCTCGCGCCAGCCGGAGTCCAGCCCGTGCGGATAATACTCCCCGCCGACAACAGATTGAACCGCTGCCCAAGCGGTGCCTTTGCGGGCGCGGGACGTGTCGCCTACCACCACAGCGAAGAGGTTGCAATGGTGCCGCACGCCTCCCGCCACGGTCCAAGCGGCGCGGCCCACGATATTTCCGGCGGCGATAAGCAGGTGTGCTATCACAGCTACGGGTAAGGCCTCCGTTTCGGGCGCGAGGGCATGGACTATCTCCCCGGCAACCCCGTGAAAGGCGGCGTTGTCGGGCGGAGCCGGGAAGCTGTCTTGCGGCGTAGAAGAGTCGGGCGCGGAAGGCTCATCTTCCACGTCGGGCACCCCGGCGAAGGGAAGGCGGGCGGAGTGGCGCGCACTCACTGATCTACCTCCGGGCTAGAACTAACCAGCAGGCCGGGCGCAAAATAGAACACGCTCTGGCGACAGCCGCCCTGCCTTCTCCCGGCGGGCATCCGTACGAACTGCGAACGGTTGCGGAACAAAGCCGGGTCGGCCCCGATGCTCGCGGCGTAGCGCATGAAGCGGCGCAACCCGTCTTCAGGTTGCCCGTGGCAAGGAAACCAACCGTGCAAGCTCTTGCCGCCGCTGTGGACTACCAAGGCAAGCGGCGCATACCCGGCCAAATGCCAGAGTCGGGCGGCGTGTTCGTCGGCGGTGCCGGTGTCAAACTCCACCACCACGAACCGCCGTAACCCGGTGTTATCCAAGGTGTGCGCGCTTTCCTTACCCTCTTTTGTTTGGCCGGTTCGTGCGGTCATGCGGGCGGGCACGATGAATTGACAATCCGCCAGCATCCCCGTTTTAAGCCAATCCGCCAGCGGGCGGGTGGCGAACTTCGCGGTTGCTTTTTCCAACACACAAGAGCGGGTCGGACGTGTCGACATCGGCAAACAAGGCTTGCACGATTGGGGCGGCGTTGTGCCCGGCGTCTTCATCGTCCAGCGTGCCGGGAGAAAGCAGCGACAAGCCCGCCGCCGATGGCCCCTCCCGCACGATGGCCGCGATGCGCGCCGGGTCCGGCTTAGGCCATGCCGGGCGGGTGGCAGGCGGCGGCGGGAAGGAAGACAGAGCCTCGCCTTGGTTCAGCAGGTAGCCCCGTCCTTTGGGGCCGGGATTCGACAGAGCGTCGCGCACCTTGTGACGTAGCTCCGCCTCTGTCCAAGGTGGGAGGCAGCGCGGGTTATAGTGCGCGATGAGTAGGGCAAGAGCCGTGCTTTCGTCCAGCGCAAAGCCGTTGCCCACGGCATGAGCGGCGGTAAAGGTGGCATCATGGCCGCGCGAACCCAACACAGCGGGCGGCATGGCTGACAAGTAGCGGGCGGCGCGCTCTGGAATAGAGAAGCGTTTAGACGGATGGTTCATCATTGGGTAAGGTGTGGTTAGCCCTTGCCCGGCGCGGTGAACGGTGCCAGTCTTAACGTGCGAAGCGTAAGACTTGCCCCGGCTCCGCCAGACAACGGCGGGACCGGGGCTTTTACTTGGTGGCGAGACTTTCCAGGTAGGCGGAGAGAGAATCCGCACTGATAAGGCGGATACCTCGCGCGCTGCCACGCTGGCGGAGACAGACGCTTTTAATCTTGCCCGCTGCAATTAGCTCATAGAGCGAACTTCGCCCGATGCCGTAAAGGGTGACGGCTCCGGCGATGCGGAGCCATTCGGGTTTCAACGTGCCAGCGGAGGGCGCGTTTTGCGGTAGTTGTGTAAGTGAATCCATATGGACGCACACACACTACTTTTCTCAGCAAGCGCGTTAACCCGGATATTTCATGGCTTGTTGGTGGCTGACACGATGCTGGGTTGGGTGCGTCACGGCAGGCTGATTTTGGCTTCGCCGCGCCGCTTTTTTGCTTCGGGATGGTGCTTTGGACACACCGCCCCCTTTCCCCCATCGGCCAGGTGGCGACGCCGGGGACAGCGTCAGGGACGCTTTTTCACGCGCTGCTGAGCCGGGCGGCAACCTGCGCGAAGAGCGCCTGGAAAGGATAGGCGCTGCTCAAGAAGAGGCGGATGCGCCGGGTGTTGCACGTGATCACAGCCCCGATCTTCAAAAGCCGCAGGCGGATGGTGCCCACCTGCGCGCGGGCGAGATCCGTGCCGCCGAGCGTCAAGCGGCGGATGCTCTCCAGGAGCACGTAGGCGGCGCTGGAGAGCAGCAGCCGGAACTGATTGGCCCACCAGCCCTGGCAACTCGTACGATCGGCAAAAAGCCCGAGTTGCTGCTCCTTGATGCGGTTCTCCATCTCGCCGCGCGCACAGTAGGTCGCCTCGTAGAGGCTCCGCGCCTCGCCCGCAAGGTTGGTGACCAGGTAGCGGGGGTTCCTGCCCTTGTCGGTGTGCTCGGCCTTGAGGATGACGCGCCTGGGCTTGTCCCACGAACCCGCCCCGTAGTCCAGCCAGGTAAAGAGGCGCTGCTTCTCGCCCGTGGCCATAAAGGCGGCTTCGGCTTGGTCAATGAGGGGTTGAGCCAGAGCGGCCAGGCGCACGTTCTTGGCCAGCCCTACGAGGTAGTCCACTCCGTGGCGCTCGCACCAGGAGAACAAGCGCCAGCGGCAAAACCCGCTGTCGCCCCGAAAGAGGATCTTCACCTTGGGCCACGCCGCCCGCAGTCCTTTGACGAGCAGCTTGAGGATGGCCAGGGAGTGTTGGGCCGCGCCGATGTTGCTGGGTCGCAGGTAGCTCACCAACAACTGCTCGCCGCAGAACACGTACAAGGGCAAAAAGCAGTAGTCCCCGTAGTAGCCGTTGAAGAAGCGGCCTGCCTGGTGGCCGTGCACCCGGTCATCCGTGGCGTCGAAGTCCAGGATTAACTCGTTGGGCGGCGCGGGGAAGGAAGCGATGAACTGCGCAAAGAGCACCTCGTGGAAAGCCACGGCCGTGCGGCGGCTGGCACGCGCCTCCAGCCGGCAGAGCGTGGGGCTGCTGGCAAGATCCTCGCTGCGTTCGAGTGCCGTCTGCCAGGCCAGGTCCCGGCGCAGGGTGTCGTGGTCGTTGAGGTCCTCATAACCCAGCGCCAGCCCGAAGATGCGCTGGCGCAAGAGGTCCACTTGCCGGTGGGTGATCAGAAGCGGATCGCGCGGGTCGGTGAGCACCCCATCGAGGGCGGCGGCCAAACCCAGGCACCGGTCCGCTTCGCGCAAGAGCAGGATGCCGCCGTCGCTGGTGACGTGGCCGCCCGAGAAGCTGGCCTCGATTTTACGGCGATCAAAGCTTGGAAAGTGCAGAAGTTCCTGTGTACAATCTGGCATGAGCGAAGTCCTGTCGGGTTGTTGGTGTCAAGAACCTCAACCTTAGCGGTTTACCGCCGGGACTTCGCTCTCTTTTTGCTCATACCGTGAAATATCCGGGTTAAGCTCGCTTGTTTTTCAAGTGGCATGAACCCACTGGCATAATCTGAGCCATCTAACACGAGCTATTGTCACGATGCAAAGCTATTGAATGAGCCACTGTCACTCTACCCATTATTCTACAAAGCCGATGCCACGAATAAAGCGAGAAAGAGGGTCAAAAGAAAAGTTAGTGTTTCTTCCTTTTATTTGCATTCTCCCGTTGCGTTTCACTTTGAATCTCGCCTTCAACTGCAAGGAACCAGCCTCTCAGTAGGGCGATTTCATCGCCTGCCATTTCGGCTTTTGAGTGTTCCACAAGATACTTTTGCACATAGGCTTCCAAGTTCTCCGTGCTACGTTCAGCCGCGATAAACTCCCCCTGCCCGCCAGCGGGCACGACTTCAAGGTACAGTTCAAGCATCCGGGGCCGCAGGCGAAGGAACTTCTTGAAGCGGCGCAACGCGCGGTCCCATCTGGTTTCCCCCACAATTTTTTTAACTGCTTTCTTGAAGGGAAGCGTGGTTCTAGCCGCTTCGTTCTGTGCGGCGGCATCCTTCATAATCTCAGAATATTCAGCGGCAAATTGGCTACTCTCCGCCATTGCCGCAAGGCAGGCGTCGCGCCGTGCATCTAAGTAAGGAATGGCGTGTTTCGCCGCCCATTGCCAGGGGTTAGCCACACCCGGTGGCGTGCGCTCAATTAGCCAAGTGGCAGCTTCTTCCACTTGCTCAATCGTCCATTCACGCGCGCTGGGTTGAAGGGGGGAACGGAACCAATTTTCACTCATAAGCTAGGCAACCCATCAATGGCCCGGCGTTGCGTGGAAACGTCCAAGTGGACGTAGCGGCGGTGTACCTCATCGCTGGAATGCCCGGCCAAGCTCTTCCGCACGTCGGCGGGCACGTCGGCATTTGCCAGCCGGGAAATGAAGGCGTGCCGGAAGCTGTGAAAGCCCAGGGCGCGGAAGGTGCGGCCCTTGCCGGTGCGCTCGCTCGCGCCGGTGGCAGGCTGGCGGATGCGCGCCTTATCCATGAGCCGGGAGAAGGCGTTAGAAAGCCCGCCGTGGCTCCCGCTTGGCTTGCCGTATAGGGTCGGGAAGAGCGGCGCATCGGGCTTGTCTCCGGCGGGAAGGGAAACCAGCCAAGCGCGCAAGTCCCGGTGTAGGCAAACCACCGTCTCCTTTGCCTTACCCCGCTTGCGCCCGGCGGTTTTGCCTTCCCGGAAGCTCAGGGTGTCGGCTTGAAGGTCAATGTGTTCCCAAGTGAGGTTTGCCGCATCGTTCAGACGGATGCCCGTATTCCACGCCAGCAAAATCATGCCGTACCAGTCCGCATCCCGCGCGGCGGTCAAAAGCTCGCGGGTGTGTTCTGCGGTGAAGGGGTGGCGTTCCTCCGCCTCTGCCTTCAAGAGTTCAACAGCCTCCGCCGGATTGGACGACGCAACGCCTTTGCGCCGGGCGGCGTTGAACACGGCTCGCAACACTTGAACGGCCATGTCCGCCGTGTTCTTGCCCTTACCTTCCGCAAGCTGTGCATCCCGGAAGCGTTCAACCTCCGCCGGGGTGACGCTCGCCACAGAGGCACAGGCTCGCTTCTGCCCGATGGCCGCAAGGAAGCCGTCCAAGATGGGGCGGTAACGCTTCACCGTGCTACTCGCGCGGCCAACCGTGGCTTTCGAGTTCAGCCATTCGGTGAAGAAGTCCCGCACGCTGGCGACGTTCAGCCTTTCGCCGGTCGTGCGCTCTAGCAGGTCGCCCATGCCCTTCAAGATGGCCGCTTGTGTCAACTCACCGTGCCGGGCTTTCTCCGCCGCTTGCTCCCACGCCTCTGCCACGGCTTGCGCCTTCTTTTTGTCCGGCTGCTTCGTGGTGCGGACGATGGGTTGCCCATCGGGACCGCGATACTTGGCGAACCAGAAAGGGGAAGTTGCGCCGGACGCGCCAGTTCTGCGGATGATGGAAGCCATACGGTGTAAACCCTTGGAAAAAGTTTCACCAATAGTTTCACCGTCCACCCCCGGTTGTCAACGTCCACCGATGCTCATTTACCTCCGATAACCTAATTTACAGAGTGGGCGGATAGAAACCTCCCTTCTATCCGTTGAACTACGGAGATTGTAGACTACCCGTAGGCACGCCCGCGCTTTGATGTTGCGGATGTTCCCACATCCACGCCTTGGTTGCAACCTTTCTGGTAACATTGGCCGCAAGTCGGCGGGGCTTGCCGAAATTTTTGACAAACCGGTCCTGTTCATCCGCGCCCCGGCAACCCCAGTCGGTAGAAAAAATACCCCGTCGTGACCACGCCCGCCCCAATCACAAAGCCCCGGATCCACGATGGCGGGAGCCGCCGGGCCAGCCACGCGCCGCCGTAACCACCCGCCGCGCCGCCCCCCATCATCCACAACGCGCCGGGCCAGTAGATCGCCCCGCCCCAGACGAACATCGCCACCGCCGAAATGTTGAACGACACGTTCGCGAGGGTTTTGTAGCCGTTCATGGCGTGGATGTTTTCCAAGCCGAGCAACGCCAGCACCGCCAGCAGCACGATCCCGGCACCGGCCCCGTAGTAGCCGCCATAGATGGCGATGAAAAAGAAAATCACCCCGGTCTTGGTGAGCGAACGGCGGTCGTCCGCGTGGCCGAGGGAGAGTTGGAGCCGTTGGGAAAGCCGTTTGCCGAACGCGAAGAGCAGGGTGGCGAAAAGCGTAAGCCACGGCAGCAACCGGTCGAACGTCAGCGGAGTCGTGTGGAGCAGAATCCACGCGCCTGCGACCCCGCCGAGCACGCTGACCCCGCCCATGAGCCACGCGAGCCGCGGGTGCGCAGAGATTTCTCGGCGGTACACGCCGAAACTCGCCAGCGCGCCGGGCCACAGGGCGACGGTGCTGGTCTGGTTGGCGGCGGTGGAAGGCAGGCCGCAGAAGACGAGGGCGGGCAAGGTCAGGAAGCTGCCGCCGCCCGCGACGGCGTTGATCATGCCCGCCAGGAAGCCGGCCCCGGCGACGAGCGCCGTTTGTTGGAGGTTCATGGCCGGGAGTATGGCGCGGGAAGGGGGTGTCGCGACAAAGTTTTTCAATTCACCGGGATGGAATGTCACGATCCGCAGGCGATTGTCCACCACGCCCGGCGCGTCAAAACGCGCCGGTGAACCCGATGATCCCGCCTGACATTTTCGCCGCCGTCGCCCAAGCTTCGTCCGCGCGCGACCTGCCGGTCCTGGTGATCGGCGGGCATGCCGTCAATGCCTACGGCCATCTCCGCACCACCGTTGACGCCGATTTCCTCGTCCGCGCGGACGACCTCCCGGCCTGGCGCGAAATCCTCGAATCATTCAACTACCGGTGGCGCGGCGGCAGCGAGGCTTTCGCCCAACTGGACCCGCCTCTGGCCGAGGTGACGGCCCTGCCGGTGGATCTGATGCTTGTCAGCCGCGAAACCTTTCGCAAGCTCGCCATCGACGCGCGCGAGCTGGCGTTTGGCGCGACCCGGCTACTGGTGCCGCGTCCCCTGCACCTCGTCGCGCTGAAATTGCACGCCATGAAAAACGACGAGCGCCGCCGTCTGGGCAAGGATTTGTCCGATATCCTCCAGATCATCCGGCTCTGTGGAATCGACCCGGCGGACGCGGAGTTCCTGGAAACGGTTGAACGCTATGCAAACCCCCAAACCCGCACCCTGCTCGCCACCGCCCTCGCCGCCCGCTGAGTCGTCCTTTTTGGACCTGCCCCACGTTCCGCCGGACTTCGTCGCCCCGGAGGACCCGGCACCTTCGTGGGAGCGTCGGATGGCGCACGCCCGGCTGCTCATTTCCTGGCGCATTGCCCAAGGCTTGCCCTCCGACCACCCGCCGCGCAACCCCGAACGGTTCGAAGTACTAACCTTTCTCCGCACTCCACCGGAGCTTAACCACAGAGGCACAGAGGACACAGAGGAGGCGAAGGAAAGGCAGGGGGGCGGAAGGAAGAGGTGAGCACTTTGTTGTTCTGGAACCCCTTTCCCGCCTTTTTCTTTTCTTCCTCTGTGTTCTCTGTGTCCTCTGTGGTAAAAATTTCGCCAGCCGGCGAACCAACGGGGCGCGTTAATTTAGTGT
This sequence comes from uncultured bacterium, assembly GCA_963795895.1. Classification (GTDB taxonomy): domain Bacteria; phylum Verrucomicrobiota; class Verrucomicrobiia; order Chthoniobacterales; family SZAS-18; genus CAWCJJ01. The sequence continues at coordinate 20,280 of CAWCJJ010000010.1, read as the reverse complement.
TCCAGTTTGTATGCGGTTCCCCACCACCATGACCCATCCCGCGGGTACGTCCCCCCGCCGGGGAGCCGTTGGTTTGTCGCTTCGCCTGCGCATCGTTCTTACCCTGGCCTGCGCGCTTTGCCTCCTCGTGACCGCCGGGGCGGTGTTCTGGTATCAGGACGCCCGTTACTCCCTGCCCACGCCCAAACCACCAACCTTGGCTACCGTGCCCGTGGGCACGCGCATCATCCTTCCCGCCAGCTTCAAACTTTCCTCCCCGCACGACAGCCGTCCGTTGCTGCTCCACTTCTTCAATCCCGATTGCCCCTGCTCGCGCTTCAACGCCGCGCACATTCGCGCCCTGCGGCTCCGCTTTGGCAACCAGGTTCGCTTCGCCGCCATCGCCCAGATGTCGTCGGTGGCCACGGTGCCACCAGCACAATTGGCGGAAAGCGCGACCACTTCCGCCACCCGCTTGTTCGGCCCCGGCATCGAGACCCTTGTGGATGACCACGGTGAAATCGCCGCGGCCTGCGGAGTTTACTCCACTCCCCAGGCCGCCATCCTGGCACCGGCTCCATCTCCACCCGCAACCGTGGAGGCACCGGTGCCGCCCGGGGATTCCACCACAGGCCGCACCCTGCTTTTCAGGGGCAACTACAACACTTCCCGCTACTGCGCGGACCCTCAAACGGAGTTCGTCCGCCTGGCCCTCACCGCGCTCGTCAACCATTCCCCCTTGCCGCCCGCGTCCCGCGAAGCCATGACGGCTTACGGTTGCGAACTGCCCGCCAACCTCGCCGCGTCATCGCCACCGGCCACAAATCCCATCACCGCCAAGGGCAGTCTGTAAACCAAACCTGTAAACGATGAGCGCGCGTCCCGCCCCCGCCACCGCCCTTCCCCTGACCCGCGCCATCCTGGCGGACCTCGCTCGAACGTCCGTCGCCCCAAACGATTCCACCCCCACCGCCGTGGCGACCGCCGCCACGCTGCTTTCGCCCACGCAGCAGACCGAGTTGATGGGCCGCATCTACGAACATGGCGACCGGTTGGTCACTCGGTTCATTTGTCTGCACGCCCTCCTGGCTTTCGCCCTCGCGTTCTTCTACCAAACGTGGGTCGTCACGGTGCTGATCACCTTCTGCGCGTCGGCCATGTTCCTGGTGTCCGCCTGGCTGTTGCCGCGCGCATTTCTCACGCGCTGCCTCGCGGGTGTTTCCCTGCAAATCTTCGTCGCCCTGCACATCTACCAGCTTCACGGCCTGGCGGAGATGCACTTTTTCTTTTTCACCGCGTTCACGATGCTCATCGTGTACCAGGATTGGAAATGCCTGTGGCCGGGCGCGATCGGCATCATCGGCCAGCACCTCGCCTTCGCCCTGCTCCACAACGCCGGGCTCGGCGCGAGCCTCTACTTCTTCGACGAGGGTTTTGTTGGGGTCACCAAATTGGGTTTCCACTTCGGCATCGCGTTCGGGCAGGTGGGCATCTGCGGTTACTGGGCTTACTTGTTGCATCAGCAAACCCTCGCCAGCGCCGTGCAAAACGAGGGTTTGCGTGTGATGGGTGTCACCGCCAACCAAAACGCCGAGGCCCTGCGCTCCGCCAAGGAGGACGCCGAGCGGGCCAACGTCGCCAAGGACGAGTTCCTGGCCACGCTTTCGCACGAGTTGCGCACCCCGCTCAACGCCATCCTCGGCTGGACCCAGGTGTTGCGCGGCGAACCGGGCAACGTCGAGGACGTGGAGCAGGGTCTGGCCACCATCGAGCGCAACGCCCGCGCGCAAAACCAGATCATCGAGGACCTTCTGGACATGAGCCGCATCATCTCGGGCAAGGTGCGGCTGGACGTCCAGCGCATGGATCTGGCGCCCGTGCTGGAAGCCACCATTGAAACCATGCGGCCCGCCGCCGCCGCCAAGGGCATTCGTCTCCAGACGGTGCTGGACCCGCGGGGCCGTCCCGTCAGCGGCGATCCCAGCCGGTTGCAGCAGATTTTCTGGAACCTGTTGAGCAACGCCATCAAATTCACCCCCAGGGGAGGTCGCGTGCAGGTCGTGTTGGAACGCGTGCATTCGCACCTGGAGGTCAGCATCACGGACTCCGGCGAGGGGATCGCCCCGGAATTTTTGCCGCACGTCTTCGACCGGTTCCGCCAGGCGGACGCCTCGATCACCCGGCGGCACGGCGGTTTGGGGCTGGGTCTGGCGATCGTCAAGCAACTGGTCGAACTCCACGGCGGCACCGTGCGGGTTCACAGCGAGGGGTTGGGGGAAGGGGCCACTTTTTGCGTCATGCTGCCGCTGACGGCGGTGCAATCCACCGTTGGGGATTGCGCTGGGGAGCTGGAACGCCGCCATCCCCAGGTCCAGGTGGACGCGCTGACGGTTCCCGTCGAGTTCTTGAAACTGGATGGCGTGACGGTGTTGGTGGTCGATGACGAGGCCGACGCGCGCGCGCTCGTGCGGCATTTGCTCGAGGGACACGACGCCCGCGTTCACACGGCCGGTTCGGTGGAGGAGGCGTTGGAACTCATCGAGTCCAAGCGGCCCGACGTGTTGGTGAGCGATATCGGGATGCCGCAGGAGGACGGTTATTCGTTGATTCGCCGCGTGCGCGCGCTGCCCGCCGAGCGCGGCGGCAACACGCCCGCGATCGCGCTGACGGCCTACGCGCGAACCGAGGATCGGCTCAAGGCGATTCTGGCGGGTTTCCAGATCCACGCCGCCAAGCCTGTGGATGTGACAGAGTTGCTGGCGCTGGTGGCGAACCTCGCCGGGAAGACGCGAGCCGCTTGGGAAACCTCCGCCCACTGCGAAGCAGTTTTGGAGTGCGGCGACACGTCGCCGCTTTTGCACGGCTCCGCCGGGCTCAACCGCGACACGTCGCGTCCTGACTTTCCGGCGCAGCTGGCCATTGGTTGAGTCGGCCTCGCCGAAAGGGAACGGCGCGACGTGTCGCTGGGATCAAAGCGGCGACGTGTCGCGGCGCACTCCAAAGCCGCTGCGCGGCGGGCGGAGGGGAAGCGCTTGCCAGCGGCACGATTTGAGCTACATAATAAAGCAATGCTCGCCAAGTCCCCCGCGCCGCGTTTTCCAAGCCCCGTGAGAGCCTTCGCAAGCCTTTCATCCGCCGTCCTCATCCTTGCTTCGCTCCTCGCGACGCCCTCACCGCGCGCCCTCGCGCTGGTGGTCGATACGGAAACGGCCTCCACCAACAACTTCGATCCTAACAACGGTTCTCCCTACGCCTACGTCGGCAACATTGGCGGCGCCAGCGGCATCTATCTCGGCAATGGCTACGTCCTGACCGCCGCGCATGTCGGCGCGGGCAACTTTACCCTCGGCTCCACCACCTACCTCTACGACGGCACTTCCGCGACCCGGCTCACCGATTCGTCGGCGGGTCCCGCCAGCCCGACGGACCTGGTCGTCTTCCGGCTGCAACTCGGCAACCTGCCGGCGCTCGGCACCCTGACCCTGGCCACCGCCACGCCCGCGCTGAGCACGCCCATCGAGATGGTGGGTTACGGCGCCTCCCGGAGTGGCGGTCCCGCGCCCACCGATTTCGGCAACGGCTACGTGGGCTTCAACATCGGCGGCACCCAAAAGAGTTATGGCCCCAACGTGGTGTCCTCCGCCGCCTTGACCCAGATCAGCATCGGCTTTGGCAACCTGACTGTTTTCACCGCCGATTTCAACACGGGCACGACGGTGGTCGAAGGGGGCGATTCCGGCGGCGGCGTGTTCCACCAGGTCACGGGAGGCGGCTGGGAACTCTCCGGCATGAACGACGCCCTGGGTACTATCGACACCGGCAGCCCCCGCCCGAGCAACGTCGCGGTGTACGGCGACCGCAGCTATTTCGCGGACATCGCCACTTACCAACCCCAGATCAACGCGATTGTCGTCCCCGAACCTTCCGGGATCGCTTGTCTCGCGTTCGCGGGCGCGGGCCTGCTCATTTTGTCCGCGCGCCACCTTCGCCGCTCGTCCGCGGCGTGACCCCGGCGCCGGGAGCCGCGCCGCCGGGATGGACCGGCCCGCCCGCGTTCCGCGCTTGACGAATCCCCGGGCGGTCGCCTAGATAGGCTGGACACCATGGCAGGCAAGCATCTCACCGCGTCCGCCTCGGGTAGTTCTTCGGCGGTGGAGGACTATCTGGAGCAAATCCTGGAGCTCATCAGCACCAAGGGCTACGCGCGCGTTGTGGATATCGCCCGCGGCCTCGACATCAGCCAGGCCAGCGTCACCAACATGGTCCGCCGCCTGGACGCCGAGGGGCTTCTCAAATACGAGAAGTATCGCGGCCTCGTGCTCACCGTGGCCGGGGAGTCGCTCGCCCGCAACATCACCCGGCGGCACCAGCTCCTCACCGATTTTCTAAAAATCTTGGGATTGCCCGACGACGTGATCTTCCACGATGTCGAAGGGATGGAACACCACATCAGCCCGCCGACCCTGCGAGCCATCGACAGTCTGACGCGCCATCTGCGGCTCCAGCCCGCGTTGATCGCGGCGTTGCAAGCCGAGGGCACGCCCGCCGCGCGCCGCTCGCGTCGTCGGCACAGCGAGGCGGAGGAAGACACGGTGCTCGAACCGATGGAGGCCGCCGCTTCCGCCGGTTCGGAACCCGGTGAGGCCGTCGCCCCATGAGCGGCGGGATCGTCGTGTCCGCCGCCGGGTTGGCCGCGGCGCGCGAAAAGTTGGCGGCGCGCGGTGGTCGCCTGGTTTTCACCAACGGTTGCTTCGACCTGCTGCACGTCGGCCACGTGCGCTACCTAAAGGGAGCGCGCGCGTTGGGCGACGCGCTCGCCGTGGGCTTGAACGCGGACGCCTCCGTCCGCGCGCTCAAGGGACCGGGCCGTCCGCTGAACCCCGCCGCCGACCGCGCCGAAATCCTCGCGGCCCTGGCGTGCGTGGATTACGTCACGATCTTCGACGAACCCCGCGCGACGGGGTTGTTGGAAGTCGTGCGTCCGCACGTTTACGTGAAGGGAGGCGACTACCGTTTGGAAACGCTGGACCCCGGCGAACGCGCTGTGCTTGAATCGGTTGGCAGCGAGATTTGTTTTGTGCCGATGGTGCCCGGTAGGTCAACCACCGAACTTCTGAAAAAGGCGGAAGGCGGAAGGCGGAAGGCGGAACCTGAAAGGGAAGGGGAGGGGACGCTTTGATTACCCTGGGCATCATCGGGTCGGGACGGGGGAGCAACGGCGCGGCCATCCTGCGCGAGATCGAGGCCGGGCGGCTTTTGGCGCGCGTCGGCGTGATTGTTTCCGACGTGGAGAGCGCCGGAATCCTGGACCTCGCGCGCGCCCACGGTGTCCCCGCCGTGTACCTGCCGCCGGGTCCGTTCAAGACCAAACTGGACCCTGACACCGAGCGTCACCTGGTGGAAATCCTCCGCGCGCACGGTGTGGATCTGGTGGTGCTGGCGGGCTTCATGCGTTTGCTAAAGCAGCCGATGGTCGAGGCCTTCCCGCGCCGCATCATCAACATCCACCCTTCCCTGCTCCCAAAATTCCCCGGCCTGGCCGCGTGGGAGCAAGCGCTGGCCGCCGGCGAGAAAGAAACCGGCTGCACGATCCACCACGTCGATTTGGGCATGGACACCGGCGCGCCCATCGCGCAACAAACCGTCCCGATCCTCCCCGGCGACACCCCCGAAACCCTGCACGCCCGCATCCAGCAAGCCGAGCACGCGCTCTACCCCCAAGTCATCGCCCGCCTCGCCAAACAACACGGCAAAGAAAGCTGAACAAGCCTCTACCGCATCCTCTCCCCGGCAACATCGATTATCGGTCCTTCCGCCTTCCGCCTTCCGCCTTTCCCATGTCGTTCCGCCTCTTCGATCTCAACGACGCGCAGCAAGCCGCCGTTAGGCAGACCGAAGGCCCGTGCTCATCCTCGCCGGCGCGGGCACGGGCAAAACCCGCGTCATCACCTCGCGCATCGCCTACCTCGTCGCGCAGGGCGTCAGCCCGTCGAAAATCCTCGCCGTCACCTTCACCAACAAAGCCGCCGGCGAGATGCGCGAGCGCGCCGTCGGCCATGCTCAACGATGACGCCGCCGCCAAAAAACTGACCGTCTCCACGTTCCACGCCCTCTGCGTGCGCATCCTGCGCGGCGACATCGAACGGCTCGGCTGGAAGGCGAACTTCTCCATCTACGACCAGGGCGACTGCCTCGGGGCCGATCCGCGCGATCATCACGCGCACCGCCGCCAAGGACGAAAAGCTCGACCCTAACGCCGCGCAGGCGCTCATCTCCAAGCTCAAGAACGATCCCGCGCATCGCCGCCGGCGGCGTGCCCACGCGAGGACACGCTCATCGGCGCGGTGTACCGCCGCTACCAGGCGGAACTCAAGCGCATGAACGCCGTCGATTTCGACGACCTGCTGCTGCTGGCCGTGCGCATCCTGCGCGAGCATCCCGAGGCGCGAGACAAGTGGAGCGGACGCTTTCACTATCTCATGGTCGATGAGTTCCAGGACACCAACCGGCTCCAGCTCGACCTCGTTTCCCTGCTCGCGCACGGCGAGCCGCCGAACGTCTGCGTGGTCGGCGACGACGACCAATCCATTTATGGGTGGCGCGGCGCGGAGGTGTCCAACATCCTGGAGTTCGAGCGGCATTTCCCCAACCCGACGGTCATCAAGCTGGAGCAGAACTACCGTTCCACCAACGCGATCCTGCACACGGCGAATTCGCTGATCAAGAACAACCCGCGCCGCCGCCCGAAGACGCTCTGGAGCGAGCACGGCACGGGCGACAAGGTGCGGATCGTCCCCGCGCCGAACGAGCAGGAGGAGGCGGCCTACGTCATCAGCGAGCTGCGCCGGCTGCTGCGCGGCGGGCGAGGCGTCGCTCGTGGGCTGATTTCGCGATCCTCTACCGGATGAACTCGCAGTCGAAGATCTTCGAGTTGTCGCTGAAGGAGAGCGGGCATCCCGTACCGGCTGATCGGCGGGCAGAGCATCTTCGACCGGCGCGAGGTCAAGGACCTGCTCGCCTACATCGGCTGCCTGCTCAACACGGACGACGACAACGCGCTGCTGCGGATCATCAACCTGCCCCCGCGCGGGTTGGGCGACACCACCGTGGAGCGCGCGCTGGATTATTCGCGCGAGCAAAAGACCAGCCTGTTCGCCGCGATCAACGACGAAGAGTTTCTGGACACCACGGTCAGCGCGAAGACGCGCGCGGCGTTCGAGGCGTTCGCCGAGTTGATGGACCGTTTCGAGTCGCGGATGCTGGCGCCGTGGCGCGGACCACGCGGCGGTGACGGCGGCGCTGCTGGAGGAGATCGGCTTTTACGCCGAGCTGCGCCGGACGTGCAAGAACGAGGGCGAGGCGACCGCGCGCGAGATCAACGTGCGCGACATGCTGCGCGATCTGGAGCGTTACCAGCAGCGGCAACCCGACGGCGGGTTGCGCGGGTTCGTGGACCGCGTGGCGCTGGACCGCGACCGGCAGGAAAAGAAGCGCGAGGAACAGGAGGAGGCCGTCCCGCAGGTGACGCTGATCACGCTGCACGCGGCGAAGGGTCTGGAGTTCCCGCACGTTTTCCTGGTGGGATTGGAGGAGGGCCTGCTCCCGCACGAGCGTTCGCGCGTGGAGGGCACGGTCGACGAGGAGCGGCGGCTTGTTGTACGTGGGCATCACCCGCGCGCGCAAGCGGCTGACGATGTCCTACTGCGTGAACCGCACGAAATACGGCAGCGCCGTGTCGTGCGCGCCGAGCACGTTTTTCAAGGAGCTGTCGCGGGATTACCTGGAATTGGTGAACCTGGCGAAGGTGCTCAACGCGCCCGCGACCGAGGACAGCGCCCGGAATCATTTTCAGCGGATGCGGGCGTCGGTCGGGAAGAAGGCGGGGTGAATGGAGGGGGGTGATTTCCTCCGCGTTTTTGCCGGGAACCTGGACTTCGTGGACGAGAGCGGCGCAATAACCGGGTTATGTGCCCACGCTTTGGCTACATCCCCGGGGGAGCGCTCCTTTGTAACATAATTGATACGAACATGGCTTGTCCGCAAACGTCCTTGAACCCCGCCACCGGGGAGTGGATCATGGCGTCGTTTCCGGCGGTAGCCCGAGCGCGTGCCAATATGGCGCGAAGCTCTGCCGCACGATTTTGACGATCAATTCCAGGAACGACTCGGCGTCGCCCAAAAAGTGGTGGGCGTCAAGCGCTTCGTAATACTCAAACCGCGACTCCACCGGCAGCACGGCCGCCGGGTAGCCGGCCTTCAGTAGTTCCAGGTTCATCAACAGGCGAGAGGTGCGTCCGTTCCCATCCACGAAAGGGTGGATTTTCACGAACTCACTGTGAACGCGCGCCGCGCGCTCCACGGGATGCAACGCCAGGGCCTCGCCGCTCCGCCAGGCGATGAATTGCTCCATCAATTCCGGTATCATCACTTGGTCCGGCGGCAGGTGCAGCGCGCCCGAGATGCGCACGTTTACCGTCCGGTACCGCCCGGCGTGCTCGTCGTCGATACTCTTGAGGATGAGTTGGTGCAGCGAACGAATCGTCCACTCACTCAAAGGCTCCGGGTTTTGCACGAGGTTTTCCAGAAACAGGATGGCGTCCCGGTGATTAACGGCTTCCAAGTGTTCCCGCAGAGTTTTCCCACCGATGGTGATCCCTTCGAGGGCCACCTTGGTTTCGCGCAACGTCAGGGTGTTCCCCTCGATGGCGTTGGAATGGTAGGTCCAGCGCACAATCAAATCTTCCCGCAGGTTGCGGACAATAGCCGGGTCCAGGGGACGGTGCCGGTCCAGCGTGGCTTTGAGCCGGTCGATTTCGATGTAGGAGGGCATCGGGGCGGGTCGGGTGAGATTTCTTTGGTGGTTGCGGCGGAAAGTTACTCCACCCGAGCTTGGATGAGAACCGGACGGTCCGCTGAAAGCGACCGGCTCCGGACCTGGAAAGCCCATGCGCCAAAGGCAAACACGCCGAGCGCGATGATCTGATACCCGCTGAGGACCTGGTTGTCGCGGAGAAAGCGCGGCGTGTCACGCAGAAACTCGTGGCAGAAACGGAACGCTGCGTAAGTCATCAAGTACAAATGGAAGTGTTGTCCGGGGAGTAACCGGCGGCGGCGCAACACCCAGAACGCGCCCAGCGCGAGCGCGTTGAAAACCATCTCGACGGGCACCGCCGGCCAACGTGGCGCGCCGGTTGTGCCAGCGAGGGTCCACCAGGCCGCGCGTTCGCACCGCGCGCCCAGACAGCAGCCCTGGAAAAGGCAGCCGACGCGTCCCATCAGGATGCCCGCCGGCGCGAACGACGCGAACCAGTCGCCCGTGCGTTTGCGGTAGCCGAGACGCCACTTGGCGAACTCCACCCCCGCGTACCCGCCGGGCAGCGCGCCCAGCACGCTCTTGCCGGTGAGCAACGGCAGCCACGGCACCGGCAGCCGACAGTACTGCCAACCTTCCGCGAAGAGAAACGCCAGCTTGGCCCCGAGAAACGCTCCGAGCAGGCCGGTGAGGTAGATCGGCACCAGCCGCCGGTCACGACGCGACATCCGCCACCAGCCCAGCGCGCCAAACGCGATCCCCGCGAGCACGAACCAGCGGTACGGGGCGTGGAGCGAGAGGGGGTTTGGGGGCACGTTGGGGGGAAGGATGAGGCCGTCTTTAAACAATCCGTCACTGAATAAGCAACGCGGAGCGTTGCCCCGGGACCGCGGGCGTCCCGCCCGCAAAGGGCGGTAGCCCCTCGGCGGACTGGACCAAACCAGACCAGATGCGGGCGGGACGCCCGCGGTCCCGGGGGCTGTCGCCCGACAAAGAATCAACCGCCGCAACACTCGTCGTCATCCGCCCCGCTCCCGCAACAACCGGCCCGTCAACACCCTCCTCCTCATCACCCCCGCGACAACCACCCGCCTCCGCATCCGGCGCGACGCGCGTGTCGTCGAACCCGGAATAGTATCGGCAAAAGGAATCCAGCTTTCCGTCGGGCCGGATGACGTGCGTGCAACACCGGTCGATCCGGTCCTCGTCCCATGTCGTCGCGTCCATGAACGGCTTGATGAACAATCGGAAGGTGTGGGTCTCATCCAGTTCAAACTGCTTGAGCAACTCGCCCAGCGGCTCGTTCTCGCAACCGCACCGCGCGAGGTCCTCCAACGAATACCGCACCTTGTCCCGCAGAAACCCTTGCAGACTGGCGAAGTCGATGAACTCGCTCGCCGAACGCACCCCCAGACCGCCCGGCAGCTTGAAAAGATAACCGGTCGTCGCACAGTTCGGATCACCGCAGGGCAGCGGCGTAAAATCCTCCGCGCGCAGTTTCCCGCCGGACTGCTCAAGCGCCGCGAGGATCACGTCGGCGGTGTTTACGCGCCGTCCGCCGGGCATCACCGGCACGCGCCCGCTGCCAAACATGGGTTGGAAGGCCACGCCCCGCACGTGCGGAAAGCGCAACCCGAACTCCACGCTCTCCCAGATGTGCGGCAAACTGTCCGGCGTTACCGTCATGGCGAGCGTCACGGGCAGGCGGATCGCGCCGAGCCGGGTGAGCGCCTTCTCGCGGGTGGCGCGCAAGTCCGCGCCGCGCAGGAACCGCTGGCCGGCTTCCTGCGGGCCGTCCCACTGGAGGTACGCCTGCATCTTGCCGGGCCGGAACGTCTTCGCCAGCCGGTCCACGAACCCGTCGTCGCGCGCGATCCGCACCCCGTTGGTGTTGAGCAGGACGTAGCCGATGCGCGGGTGTCCGATCAGCCATTCTAACAACTCGAAGAACCGCGTGTGCAGCGTGGGTTCGCCGCCGGAAAGTTGCAGGATCTCGATGGGTCCCTTCCGATCGATCACCCCCTGCACCCGGCGTTGGATATCTTCCAGTGACGCCTCCTGCACAACCCCGCCCGGACTCACGGGCGAGTCGGCGTAGCAGGTGGGGCACGCGAGATTGCAGGAGTCCACGATCTCGATCAACGCCAGGCAGGTGGAAAGCTGCTCGAAGGGAGCGGCCCCGCCGACCGCCGCCGCGTTGCGTCCCAGGGTGCCCGCGACGGTGCCGTCGGAGGCGCGCAGGGCGTTGCCGGGGGTTTCCACAATGTTTGCGTCCTCGTCGCCGCAACCGCCGCCGCCGCAGCAGGCGTTTTCCGGTTTGCCTTGCGCGAGCCAGTAAAAGCGAGCATCGGAGGAGATTACCACGGAGGCCGGGCCGTGGGCCGGACACACGCGCCGGAGATGGATTTCACCGCCGACGCGCCACACTTCCGCCGGGGCGGGTTCGCGGCAGGTCGGGCAGCGGGAGACGGTGCGCTTGAGAAGCGCGTCCGGGGTGGGGTGGGCAAGGAGGTTCATCTGTGGTGTGGGTTTGTCGGACCGGGAGTTAGTGCGACCGGCTCAGCAGGCAAATGCACCCGGCAAAGAAAACGCCCACCAGCCCCACCATGATGATGAAGGCGAAAACCACGCCCATGGCGACGCGCGCGCCCGTGTCGTTGAAGAACCGCGACGCCAGCGCGAGGCCGCCCAGCATCGGCAGCCCGAGGATGAGTCCGCAGATCGCGCCGCTCGAGGCCGCCGGGCCGAGCTGACCGGGGTAGGAACCCATGTTCTCCATGAAAATGAGCGCGCAGACCGGGGTTAAGCCCAGCCCAAAGACCGCCCACAGCCACCCGGGTACCGGCGGGCGTTGGCTTGACAACAGTGACGGTGGAGGAGTCGGCGGGAACGTGGGAGTCTCGTCTGGCATGGGTGGGTAAGATCAACGTCCCGCGCGTGAATGCTGAAGCTACCTGGGAAGAGCGGGCCGACCGGTCTTTAATCGTTGATTCACGAAGGTTTGGCAACTGGACCGGGCCGCTTCCCACGAGCCCGCTCGTTTGACGCGGTGGGCCGAAGAAACTCCCGGTTGGCCGGCGCTGTTTCGCACCTCGCCTTCCCCGCGAAACCACGAGACCCGGCGATGGGTTCCTCCGCGTTAACCCCGGGGCGTGAAAGCGAATGTTCAGAGCTGTACTCGATTCGCGGGATCCCGTGTCACCGGGAACCCTTGGGCGGACACTGCACCCTCGTCAATAAAGCAAATCGCCCGCCCGCGCCACGCGGGCGCAACCCGCGATGAGGCCGCGGAGTTAGTCGCACTCGGACACAAATTGACGCGACATCACGGCCCGTCGGTTCACGAACTTTTTCCGCCGTCACTTCCAACCGCCCCGGACGCCGCGCGCGATACCAATTTTACGCGGGAACCCCGTCTCGCGCCGCGAACCCCCCGAAAGTTTTTCCGAATAATTCGGGCGGTCCGCGAGTCGGATCAATGTGCGGCGATCCCGCCGTCACCATCAAACAAACCCATCAGTAAACTACCCATGAAAAAACAAATCCTCGCCCTCACCTGCGCCCTGGCTTTCACCGGCACGCTGGCCCACGCCCAGACCTCAACTTCGACGACTTCCACCACCACCACCGATGGTGCGCGATCGACGACCCAGACCACCACCACCGAGAGCACCGGCACCATCACCGAGTACACCCCCGGCACCAGCTTTGTGCTGAACACCGGCACCGGCGAACCCGCTCACTACAAGTTCAGCAAGTCGGTGACTTACGTGACCCCGGACGGCAAGGTCATCGAGGCCACCAAGGTCCGCAAGGATGCGAAGGTCCGTGTCCACTACTCCCGCGAGGGGAGCGACATGTTGGTCGATAAGGTGACCGTCATGCAGGACTAAGGGACGCCTTGGTTCCAGGCCATTCGGCCTTGCTCCAACACCCGGTGCCCGACGAATGAGGTCATCCTCAAGCGTCGGGCGCCTTTCGTTTTTAGACCGGGGTTCCTTCGCCGTGGCCACCCCCGCCTCCTCCAAATTCTTACTTCTGCCCGGACGTGCGGTGGCGGCGGTAGAATCTGCTCCTTGGCCAGCTTGGTCGCGGTGGACAGATCCGTTCCCTCCGCCACGTGGGCGTCGAGCTTGTCCAAGTCCGTCATTTCCGCCGCCGACGCCACGGCCTGCGGGGCGGACGCGGCGTACACGCGCGCGCTGAGGCTGCTGCGTCCGGTAGGCTTGCCGGTCCCCGCGCTCCAGGGCTTCGACCGCCTTGCGCTTCTCGCGCGCGGCCCGCAACAACGCCACGGCGGTGGCCGTGTCCGCGTCCTCCGCCAGCGCGTCCACCTCGGCGGGCGCGAGCAGCGGCAGGCGCAGTTTTTCCCGCATCTTCTGACGCTCTCCGCCCTTCGGATCATCCCAGGCCAAGCGGCAGCGGCAGACCGACCGCTCCGCGTCAAAACCGGCGGGCACGCGCAGGCGCAGGGTGACTTCCACCGGCGCGCTCCCGGCCAGCAGGTTGGGGAGTTGCAGCCGTCCGTACCAGTTGCGTGGCAGTTCGTTGAACACTTCGAGGATCTCCACGCCCGGCCCCGGTTCGAGGCCTAACGAGACGTTGCGGCCCACCGTCGCCAGCAACCCGCGCAGCTCGGCGGCGAACAAACCCGCCAGTTGGCCGGGCGACTCGATGAAGTAATAGTTGCCGTCGCCCGAGCGGGCCATCGCTTCCAACAAATCCTCGTTGTAGTCGCTGCCGATCCCGAGGGTGGAGGTGGACACGCCGCGCGTTGCCAGCCCGTGCACGTCGTTGGCGATGGTGTCGGGGTTGGTCTCGCCGACGTTAGCCTGGCCGTCCGTGAAGAGGATGACCCGGTTCAGGCAGCCCGTTTTCAAGTGCGCGCCGACCTGCGCGCCGCCCTCGACCCAGCCCGCGTGCAGGGCGGTGGAACCGCGCTCGGTGATGCGGGCGATGCCCTGCTTGAGGCGCGCCTTGTCGGTGGCGGTCGTCGAGGCGACGACGGTTTCCACCCGGTCGTCGAAGGCCACGACGCTCACGCGGTCTCCGGCCCGGAGTTGATCCACGGCGAAGGCGGCGGCCTGCCGGGCGTACTCCAGCTTCTGCCCGGCCATGGAGCCGGAGCGGTCGATAACCAGCGCGAGGTTGAGCGGCGGACGCGCGGCGGCGTCCGTTTCTCTTCGTTAGGCGACTCCGGCGTGTGGACTCGCACGAGAAATCCAGTTCGGTGGTCTCGCCCCGGCGCAATCCCCGGCGGCTCGGGTGAAAACTCAGGTGGATGGGATTAGTAACGCTGGAGGCGCTGTTGGCGGGTGTTGGTTTCATCAGGAGTTGGGTCGTTGGCGGCGCGGGGTGGGTGGCGAGGAACGGGTGAGGGCTTGCAGGGTATCCAGGAAGATCTGGCTCAGAAGTTCACGCTCATGTGGGCTCGAGGGCAGCAGGAAGCCGTTCCGCACGTGGACTTCCAGACCCGGCAGCAGCTCCACGCGGTTCCAGGCTCCGGCTGGCATCGCCGGGGTGGAGGAGGTGCCCGCCGGGGGCGCGACGACCAACGGCGGTGGCGTGGGAACCTGGGGCAACCCGGCGCGGCGACGCACCCGTGCGAGGAAGTCGAGGGCGGGATTCGCCGGGGTGGCGCTAACGCTGGTCCCGCCCTGGAGGAGGGCGCGCAGTTCCGCGTCGTCCTTGCCAGCGATGAGTTTGGCGATCACCGCCGCCGGGTATCCTTCGATCAGCAGACGGCGCACGAGCAGGAGTTGAAGGAGGTGACGGAAGCCGTAACGCGCCTCGCGTCCCTCGCGGGTATTTTCGTCGAGCAGGCCTTGCCCGAGATAGTGGCGCACCAAGCGGACGTTGACCTCCTCGCGCACCTTGCCCGCCGAGCCGGGACGATCCCGCGCGGCGGGCAGGAACTCCGGCAGTAGTGTGTTGGCAGCGGCGACCAACTCGTCCATCGACCAGCCTTGGGACGGAACTTGCCGGGCGCATTGATCGAGGGATTGCATAAGACAACATTGTAATCGACAACGTACGTTGTCAATGTATTGGCACGTTCTTTTTGCCCTCTGTTAAACGATGCGATTGCCGGGGGAAACAGACGGGGTTAGGTGAAAGTCCCCATGAAAACCACCGCACGATTCGAGAAGGCGCTTAGTTTCGCCGTCAACCTCCACCGGACCCAGGTCCGCAAAGGCGGCGACGTGCCTTACGTCAGTCATCTGCTGGGTGTTTGTTCCATCGCCCTTGAGCACGGCGCGGACGAGGACGAGGCGATCGCCGCGCTCCTGCATGACAGCATCGAAGACCAGGCGGAGAGCTTCGGCGGCGCGGACAAACTGCGCGCGCACCTTCGGACCGAGTTTGGCGAGCACGTGCTGCTGATCGTGGAGGGATGCACCGACGCGGAGAGCATCCCGAAGCCGCCGTGGCGCGAACGCAAGGAGAAGTACCTCGCCCACCTTGCCGACGCCCCCGCTTCCGTGCTGCTCGTTTCCGCGTCCGACAAGCTGCACAACGCCCGCGCGATCCTGCGGGAACTGGGCGAAATGGGCGACGCCGTGTGGTTGCGTTTCAAAGGCGGCAAGGAAGGCACCCTTTGGTACTACCGGACGCTGGTGACCACTTTCCAAGCGCATGGCGACACGCCGTTGCGCCGCGAGCTTGCGCGCACGGTGCGCGATTTGGAAACGCTGGCCGCGCAAACGCGACCGTCGATCCCGGGCGGACACCCGGCTATTTCCAGCGCCACTCCGGCCGGAGGTTGACGTTCTGCGTATCGACGCCTTCCACCCCGGCGGATTTGAGCAGGTAGAGCACGCCCTCCGGGCTTTCCATGGTTTCGCGCAAACTGCGGGCGAAGAGTTCGATGTATTCCTTGTAGGAATCCAGCGCCAGCTTGCCCTGGGTCACGTAGGCGGCGAGGTGTTCGTCGTGGTGGTCGATCAGGTCGAACAACGCCTCGCGCAGGGCCGCCCGCATCACCGGGTCCACCACGACGCGGAACGGGCTGGCCCCCGCCTGCACGGGCGGCGGGGTGGTCAGCGTGGCTTCTTCAACGGGCATCAGGGCGTACTTCGATTCAATATCCATAAAGACGTTTGGTTGCAACGGACCGCTTGTAACACCACGACCTCGCAACGTCCAAGCTTTTCTGCGCCCCAAACCGTGGTCACCGCGCGCGGGGCACGCCGGGGCGCGGGAGGTGGAAAATTTTTCTCCGCGCATCCGCGACGGAGGTGCTACTTTCGCGCCGATGATTTCCTATTCTTCGCCCGTCCGCCCGCGCCTCCGGCTCCTGGCTTTGCTTGCGCTTGTGCCCTTGCTCGCGATCCTCCTCGGTCTGCCGGGCTGCGCGCGGCGATCCTCCAATCAGCTCGTGGTCGGCATGGAGCTGTCCTATCCGCCCTTCGAGATGACCGACGAAAACAACAAACCGTGCGGGCATCGGCGTCGAACTGGCCCAGGCGCTGGCGGCGTCGTTGCACAAGGAACTGGTCATCCAGAACACCGACGTTCACCGGCCTGATCCCCGCGCTGCAGACCGGCAAGATCGACCTGATCATTTCCTCGATGACCGCCACCGACGAGCGCCGTCAATCCATCAGCTTTTCCGACCCTACATGAACACGGGCATCTGCCTGCTGGTCGGCGCGAACTCCGACATCAAATCCATCACCGACGTGGACCGCCCCGGACGCAAGGTGGTCGTCAAGAGCGGCACCACCGGGTTCACTTACGCGCAGGAGCATTTCAAGCAGACCGAGGTCCTCACGATCACGGAGGAAGCCGCCTGCGTGCTGGAAGTCGTGCAGGGCAAGGCCGACGCGTTCATCTACGACCAGATGTCGGTCTTCCAGTTCAACCAGCAAAACCCGCAGACGACCCGCGCGATCCTCGAACCATTCCAAAAGGAAAGCTGGGCCATCGGCGTTCGCAAGGGCAACGACGATCTGCGCCAGCAGGTGAACGCTTTCCTTGCCGATTTCAAGGCGAAGAAAGGGCTGGAAGCACTGGGCGAAAAGTACATCAAGGCCAACAAGGAAGCGTTCAAGGAGATGGGTTACCCGTTCTCCTTCTAGACCGACACGGAACGGGTCCACGGCGTATGCCCGCTAACGATTCGACCACACGGTTCTCGAGCCGCGTCGCAGGACTACATCAAGTACCGCCCGAGCTATCCGGCGGAGTTGCTTCGGCTGATGGCGGAGCGTTGCGGTTTCAGCGCGGGTTCAGTGGTGGCCGACCTCGGCTCGGGCACGGGCATCCTGAGCGAGTTGTTGCTGAAGAACGGCAACCTGGTTTTCGGCGTCGAACCCAACGCGGAGATGCGCGCGGCCGGCGAAACACTGCTGGCCGGTTATCCGCGGTTTCGAGAGCGTCGAGCGACGGCCGAGGCGACCACCCTGGCGGACTGCAGCGTCGATTTCATCACGGCGGGCCAGGCGTTTCACTGGTTCGACCGGGTGGCGGCAGGAGAGAGTTCGCGCGTATCCTCAAGCCGGGTGGCTGGGTCGTCCTGGTTTGGAACGACCGTCGGCTCGACGCCTCGCCTTTCCACGCGATTACGAGGCGCTGCTGCAGCGTTTCGGCACGGACTACGCTCGCGGTCCGGCACCATGATTTTGATCTCGCGCAGTTTTGTGAGTTCATCGGTTCGGCAACGGCGGGGTTGGATGTTTTGGAGTTTGCTCAACCCATGGATTGGGACGCGTTGCGCGGACGGTTGTTATCCTCGTCGTTCGCGCCGGAGCCGGGCCATCCCGCGCACGAGCCGATGCTGACGCGCCTGGAGGAGATTTTCAACCGCTGGCAGGTGGACGGAAAAGTCACCTTCTTGTACGAAACGAAAATTTACTATTCGCAACTCGGTTAGCGCCCTTCCGCCCGCCGCGCAGCGGCTTTGGAGTGCGGCGACACGTCGCCGCTTTCACACGGCTCCGCCGGGTCCAACCGCGTCGCGTCCTAACCCCTTCGGCGAAGCTGCATTTCCCACTCCGGTTCTGGCTGCCCTGGGTTTGGACTGCGGCGACGCGTCGCGCGCAGTCCAAACCCAAGGCAGCCAGAACCGGATGCGACACGTCGCGCGACGGCCAACGCGTCCTTAAACGATGGAGTTTACCGGGCGTACTCTCCGACCGAGCGCAGAACGTTCGCGCGCAACTCCGCGCCGACCCAGAAGCCAACTTCCGCTTGGAGTTGATCGAGAGCGGCGCGACTGTGGGTAACAGGTTGCGGCGCTTCGCTTCGACAAGAACGCCGAGCAATCCTTACGTTGGCACCCCACGCCGGCGGGCATCCGCCGCGCATCAACCTCATCCACCAAGAGCAAATCTGCGGGGAGTTCGACGGCCAAGGCAGCGCCTCCGCCTCGCTGGAATGGAGTTGCCTGATCAATTCCGCCAAGAGTCGCCTGTGTTCGCATCAATCGGCAGCGGTTCAACCCGCGCAAAAGACGGCGACCGGCGGCGGCAAAGCGCGTATGGTGGCGCGGCAGGGAGGCAAGTTCCCTGTGAACGGCGGGTGGAATCAACAACGCGCCGTAAAGCGAGCCCAGCAGGCCGGCGCGGCCCACGGCGGCGAGGTTGAGAATGGGCGAAGTGTCCGAGACGACCCGCATGGCGCCGGTGGCTACACGCCCCGGCGCGCGAGTTCGGCCAAATCCACGTCAAAGTCTTCCTGCCCATAGTGCAAGGGGATGTCCCGCGCCGCGAGGTGGCGCTGGAAACTGAGGCGATCCAGCCCGGCCAAGTGGGCGGCCTGCGCGAGCGTCAGGCGATCCTCCGCGAAGAGACCCACCGCCAGGACGAGCCGGGTTTGTTCCGTGGTCAGTTCGGACAGGCGGGCGGCTTGGGCAAGATCGTCCTCGAGAGTGAATGCCATGGCGGAAGAATGTGCCTCGGAATGCGCCCGCTGCCAAGCGCGGATGAGGAAAGCCAAGCCGGCGCGGTTCTCGTTGTTACTGCCGCGGCTCGGCAGGATGAAAGGAGAAGTTAGAGCGCATGATCGGGGAAGCCGCCCGCGTCGCCACACACCATCCCGGCCCCCTGGGGATGTTCTTAACTCGGGCGAAGGCTCCCGGGATTTTCTGTTCCAGCCACGTAGTGGCGTCTGCCGCAGCATTTGGTTTGGCGCGCGGTTACTTGCGAATGGTGACATAAAACGTCAAACCGGGGTCGCAGATCGGTGAGAAGAGATTCTCAAGGAGACCGAGCGGCCCGCCCGGTCGAAGATGAAACTCCCGGTGGTCGATGTAAACGGCCACAACCTCGGACTCGCCGGGTGTGATCGCCGCGTGTCCGCCTTGGTCGGTGAGAACCTCGCCGGCGGTACCGGAAAAACTCTCGCTATCGACCGGCACGCCGACGAGCGGCCGGTCATGCTGATCATGCACAACAAAAGCGACGGTTCCGGGTGTGGCATCGTGGGAGAATGACACTCGGATGCCCGGAGCGAAATAGATGGCGCGCAGGCAGAACCACCAGAAGGAAAAGCAAATTTAGAACAACCGCAAGCGCAAGCCGGCGAATAAACCTCGGTTTGCGAAACCCGGTGGAACTTGGAATCGGAACATTGCCATTGTTCTGCGTCATTGAGAGTTTGCGTAGAGGGCCCAACGTGATGATGCGTGGCACGAATGTGACAACGCCAGAGATTTGTCCTCTTGCGCGGAAACATTGCTCCGCTCGCATTGGCCTCGGTGCGCGAATCAGCGCGCATGCTCCGGCCTGAGCACGGGAAGATTTCCCAAAGCCGCGGCCATTCCTCCTCACCCCTCCACCTCCCCGAACGCTGCGTCCAGATTGCCCAGCGAAGTGTTGCTCTCCAAAATCTGGTTCAACAAATTCAGGTTGCCCGAGAGCGCCACCGGCCTGCCTTCCAGCCGCGTGTTCTCCAAAGCCAGATCCAGTTGCGCCTCGATCCGCGCCAGGTCGCTCTCGATCTCCACCACGCCCTCCCGGCACTTTTGCGCGCTCGCCAGCCGCTTGCGGGTCAAATCCAGCGTCGCCTGTTTCGACTCGCGCAACGTCGCCGAATACCGCTCCCCGTTCGCGGCCAGTTCCCGCTCCAGCGCGTCCACCTGCCGCGCCAACGCGTTTTCGTTGGCCTGCGTCCCCCCGTTTGCAATCGCGCCTGCGCAGTGAGCAGCCGCAGGTGCAGCGAACAAAGCTTTTGCAACGGGTCCAGGTTGCCGGCCAGCAGCGACAAATCATCGTCGTTCCGCGACGCGCCACCCTTTGTTAGCTCCCCGATCTCGCGCACCTTCCCCTCTTGCAGTTTAAACCGCGCGCGCGACGCCTCCGGCAACGCCTCCACCAGCGCGCGGCGCGTGTCCTCGGTCTGCTTTTGGGTGTGCGTAAAATCCGTGGCCGACACCACCTTCTGAAAACGCGGGTTCGTCAGGGGCCAGGTACAAATAACCCGTTTCCAACCCGGCCCCGATCAGCCACAACGCGTGTTCGGCGCACCCGAAAATACCCACGCCCAGC
>CAWCJJ010000009.1:0-33682 GCA_963795895.1 uncultured bacterium | reverse complement strand
GAGGATGACAAGGGCGCGCCCGGGCCGCAAGGCAAATCCGGGGCGGGCTGACACCCCCGTCGCGGCGTCACTCGAATAGCCGTTGTCGAGTCCGCGAGGCTACGGGAATAGAAGGGGAGGAAGATTCCAGCCACGAGGTGGCGTCACCCTCCTAAACGGTGATGTACGGTTCGACTTTGGGGCTCGTAACCAAGACGGATCATCGCGCCGACCATGCGCCAAGTCTGCAAATATCCCCCTTTGCCCCTCACCGCTTTCGTGACGCCACTCCGTGGCTGGCTCCTTCTCTTCTTCTTTGTCCGTGGCCTCGCGGACTCGACCACGGCTAGTCAAGTGACGCCACTCCGTGGTTGGGAGGCGCTCGGCTCCGGCTCAGCCCCTTCCGCCTTTATCCTTCTCCCCGGACCACCCCACGCCGCCGGGAAACCCACACCGCGCCGAATCCCACCACTCCCAACACCAGCAACAACGCCCCGTTGGGCTCGGGCACTTGGTTGACACTCCCCACAAACAACCCGGACTGTGTGTTGGTGGCGTTCGCGTCGGCCACACCCAGTGTCAGCACGTAGTTGCCGACGGCGAGATTTGGCAGCGTAAAGGTCTGGTAGCTTTCCACCAGGTTGAAGGGGCTGTTGGCGTTGGGGTCGGTGATCGTCGAGAAACTCCCCGCCACGTCGCCCGCGCTCCCGAGCAGACCGTAGGTCGTCGCGCCGGTAGCCAAACCGTTCGTGTCAACCGGCGTGAACGCGTAGTAGCCGAAATCGGGGTTCACGCCACCGCCGCCCACGTTTTCCGACGTGGCGAAGCTGTAGGTGAACTGGACGGCGTTGTTGCTGACGCTGGTCGTGCTCAGCGTGAACTGCACGGCCGATCCTGCCACGCCCGGGTTGTTGGAATTGTAAACCAATTGGTTCGCGTCCAAGTAGGAATAATTGGCCAGCGTGGTCGCCGCGACCGCGCCCGCCCCGCCGGACACCGACGAGCCGTAGCTGGCTTTGCTTTCCGTCGTCACCAAGTACTCGCTCGTCGATCCGTCGGGCGGGGTGGCTCCGGCGGCCGCCCCGGCACCCGAAGTCTGGAGCGTGGCGTCACCGGCGGAGGAGGAGAAGGTGGCTTGCGCGCGCAATCCGCCGCCCAAACTCAGGAAACAAGCGGTCGCCGCCAAACCCGCGCGGAGTTGAACGGAGGAGCGCGACGCCCTGATGAACTTTGATAGATGGAGCTTAATCATGGGATCCAGTGTTGTTACCTTTGGGTTACTGCTCGTGGGTTTGGCGATCAGGGCGTAACCACAAATTTCTTTGTGGTCGTGAATTTGCCGCCGGGGGTGGTGACGGTGATCGTCCCCGTGTTGGCCCCGGCGGGAACCATCACGGCGAGCGACGTTCCATCCGGGCTCCGCGTGTAGGCCGTGGCGGCCACGTTGTTGAAGAACGTCACCGCGTTGACGTTGTTCAACCCCTGGCCGGTGAGCGTCACCACGGAGCCGACGGTGCCCGAGGCCGGACCAAACCCGGTGATCCGCGGTGTGACCGTTCCCACCACATCGGCGCGGGCGCCGTCCGCGTTGTGGAAATGGATGGCGAGGGCGCCGAGCGAACGGTTGGCCTGCAGGCTGGCGTTGTTGTAGTTCACCGTCACGGTCCCCGTGCCATCGACATCGGCGGTGGGCTCCGTGGCGGTTCCGGATTCAATCAGCCCGGGAGCGGTCGGATCGGAAGGTAATGATGCCAGTTTGGCTGGCGAACTGGCCGTTGTAGAACGCGTCCACCTGGTAGCGGATACGGGTGTTGCCCCCCGCGGCCATCCCAAGTTCCGTCCCGGTCACCGGGATGGTAAGGACGTTGGTGTTGAAGATGTTAGTGTCTAGCTGCGAACTCAGGCCGTTGAGCGTGTTGACGCCCGTGGTCGCCGGGGGAAGCGGATTTTCGGGTGAGACTGGTTTGAAGCGGATCGCGGGGTACGAGACTTTGAATGCCGGGCACGTACACGTTGAGATAAGCGGTTGCGGAACTGCCAAACAGGAAGTTGTACACTTGGTAATTCGGCTTAAAAACTGGCCCGCCCTGGTCCGATCAGGATGTCAAACTCGGAGTTGAATGCGTCCGGGCCGGCGTGGTTGCCATAAGTGACCAAGCCAAAGTTAAACACCGTTTTGGTGATGTCGTTCTTCTCGTTCACGTAATCGCTAGCGAGACCGACATACTGCAGATTTGCGCTGTCAAAACGGTTGTTGTCGTTGAAGGCACCCGTGCCCACGAACTGCAACTCCATGACCTTGAGCAGGGAAAGGATGTCCGTCCCGCCGCTGCCGGGGAAGGTTGAACCGGTCGCGATACCCGTGCCGGCGAGTTCCATCCCCCGCCGTGCCGGTTGCGCTGGTCAAGGCGAGACTAGGCGTGGTCGCGTGAACCGTCGAAGCCGGGCGTGGCATGGCGTGAACCGTGACGCGCAACGGCTGGCCCGAGTTGCCCAGCGGTGTCAGCGCCACGTAACCGGTGGCCTCGGATTTCCATTCGCGCGGGATGCCGCCTTGGGTCAACGCGATTGAGGGATCGTGCGAGTGCGTCATCTAAGTCGGGTCGGCGCTCAGCGTCACCGTCAGGGTGGCCAGGCCATCGGTGTTGCCGTTAGCGGCGGGCACCGTCACCAGGGAGGGACTCACCGCGAAGGTCACCCCGGGCACATCGGTACCCACGCTCGTGAACGCGGTGCTAAACGCCTGCGCCGTGGCACCCTTGTTCACCACGTTGAGGGTGCGCGTCGCCGTGAAATTCGTGTTGGTGATGGGGATGTCCAGCGAGCCGAAGGACACGCTAACAGCGCCGGAAACATCCGCGCTGTACGCGATCACCGAGGCCTGGCTGGCGGGCGTCAGGTCGACGCGGCCGTCGCCGACGCGGCCCGGCCCGATCTTGGTGCCGGACTGGCCGGGGGCGACGTAGATGTCATGGACGGCGTTGTTCATCAGCAGCGCCTTGAGTTGCTCGACGGTCCAGGTGGGATGGAGTTGCTTGAAGAGCACCATCATTCCCGCGACGTGCGGGGTCGCCGAACTGGTGCCGTTGAAGGCTTCGGACCCGGTGCCAGTGTTGTGGTTGGGGGCGTCCACGGCTTCGGCGGGCGCGGTCACGTCGGGCTTGAGCAAACCATCGGGACGGCGCGGACCGCGCGAGGTGTAAGTAGGAACGGTGTCCTGGCCGTTGATGACGTTAAAGGCGACCTGGGCACCCGTATCGGTGCCATTCGCGGCGTCCAGCGTCCCCTTGATGGTGTTTCCGTCGACCTGGGAGATTGCACCATTGGGAATGTTCGGGACGTAGGTCGTCCCGCCGGGCCCGGGGCCGGAAGTCAGGGGATTGATCGTACCCGCCTGGTTGTTCGCGATGATGACGGCGGTCGCGCCCGCCTTCTGGGCTTCCGCCACCTTGATGTAAAAAGAAATGGAGCCGCGGTCGATCAGACAAATGTGCCCCGCGATGGCGGCTGCGTTGTCGAGGTCGGGAAAGTCCGCGTCTACTTGGGATCGAACGGCTTGCCGATGTGAGGCAGCGCGAACACGACGTCCTGTGCGGGTATGGCGGTCTTGATGGTGGGTCCGCTGCCCGGCGAGTAGGCGAAGGTCTTTCCGGCGATAGCGGAGGGAGAGATGCCCGCCACGGCGGCGCTTAGATAGTTGTCGTTGTAAGAGGCGGCGACGCTGATGTCGCGCACGCTGGCGGCTGGCGATCCGGTGACATAATAGGTGTCGCCCGCGTTGCCCGCGGCGGCCACGCAGATGATGCCGGCGGCGGAGGCGTTGTCGAGGGCGACGGAATCCGTGTCGTCGCCACTGCCGAAGTCACCGCCCAAAGACAGGCTGATCACGTCCATCTTCTCCTGGATCGCCCGGTCCACGGCTTGGGTGACGAGATTGGTGCTGCCGAAGTTTCCGAACACCCGGTAGGAATAAATCTGCGCGCCGGGGACCATCCCGGGACCGACGAGTTGCGTGGAGATCGGCGTGGTATCGTCATACGGACCGGTGTAAGTTAGGCCGGCGGAAGTGACGGCGCGACCGGCGATGATACCTGCGCAGGAGGTGCCATGGCCGATGACAGTTGCCTGGGATCAACCGCCGTGGAGGGCGCGTCGAACGGATTGGGATCCGGCACGGGCGTGTTGGAGCCGGTGTACGCGTCGCCCGCGAAGTCGTACCCGCCCGCCACGATGGCAGGTTGGGAAAATACGGGTTGGGCGCGATGTTGGTGAGTGACAAGTTGGCCTGGTAATCCGCCGCCGAACCGCTACCGCCGAAATCGGTGTGAATGTAGTCGATGCCGCTGTCGATCACGCCGACCTTGATGCCTTCACCGTGAATGCCGAGGCCAGCCTTGGCGACGCTGTTCCAGAAGCTTGGGGTGTGGATGAAAAAGGCGCTGTTGTTGGCGAGGAGCTTTTGGGGGTTAGGGTATGGACATCCTTCACGCCGGGGAGGGCGCGGATGCGAGGGATATTTTCAGACCGCACCATGACGGCGATGCCGTTATAGGCGTGACGGACGCTGTAAACGACCGTCGCGCCGATGTCACCCGCGCGCAGGCTGCGGCGCAAGCCGCGTTGTTTGCTCGCCAGGGAAGCGGCGTGGGCTTCCGAGCTTCGCGCGCGGCTTCGACGGAAAGGTGCCGCGTGTTGCGGGCTTCGGTGTAAACGTTGATCGCGGGCTGGTCCTCGAGTTCCACCATGACGCTGATCACGGCGGGAGCCATTTCGGCGGGGATGAATTTTTTGTCCGCCTTGCCGGTGGGCACCACCGTCGGTGTGAAGGGGCGGGGCAAGCGGCTGGGCCGCCAGAGTGGCGGCCATGAGGAGGAGAACACGAGCGCCCTGGCGGCGCCGAGCAGCGCCCGGCGGCAAACAGGGTTTCCGAAGAGGGAAGCGAGTGGTGACATGGACGACAGTTTTGGCATGTCTCTGCTTTATAAAGGAATATTACGACCCGTCTGGGCCTAGGCTCTGTTACGCCCGGTTATAATTCGGGCGAACGATGGCGGGAGAATGGACGATTCTAGGGATTAGGTAAATATATTTTAACGTCTTATATGAGCCGCATTACGTAATTGGCACAATACGTGATGCTTGCGCACAAAAATAATTACGGGCATTTCCGCCCCGGGAGCGCGGGTCTCCGACCCGCAACAGAGCGGTAGCCCCCGGACAGATCCAACCCAAGAGATGCGGGCAGGATGCCCGCGCTCCCGGGGCAGACCAGAGCAGAGACGCGTCAGAGACCCATGCTTCTGGAGGTCCATCATCCCTGTGCAGAGGCGGGCGGGCCGCCCGCACTCTCGGGGCGGATACCCCTGAACGCGCAGAGGCTTCGTTCAATAATTTTGGAAACTGCTGTAAACTTATCGGCGCAGCAGCTCGATCAACACCCCCCGCCGGATTGACACCGGCGAACCTTCCGCGATAAACGCCGATGACGCGGGCTCCGCAAGATACGGGACATACGCTTCCCCGTACAAGCGGGCCACGTCGCAATCCAACCGGCTCGACTGCGAGCGCCAGACCCGCCAGCGGGGATGCTCCACCTGGTACTCCAAACTTCCCCCGCCCCGTTGCGCCGTG
Organism: uncultured bacterium; assembly: GCA_963795895.1. Taxonomy (GTDB): domain Bacteria; phylum Verrucomicrobiota; class Verrucomicrobiia; order Chthoniobacterales; family SZAS-18; genus CAWCJJ01. The sequence goes on along the minus strand of CAWCJJ010000009.1, from coordinate 28,072 downwards.
TAACCCCAGTAATGCTCCGTGATAAATTCCTCCTCGGAACCCACCGCGATTTCCCCAGCCTCACTTCGCCCCCTCTCGGTTTCAACCGACAGATGGTTCCAGCGCCGCCCGTACTTCCATTCATATCGCGCGCTCACGCCAGCCCCGCCCTCCTCCACCCGGTGCCGCATCGGACGCGCTAGATAAGGCTCGTTGTACCATAGACGGGCCACCGTCGCGATGGCCAGACGCGGCACGATCTCGCGGATAAACACCGCGCCGCGCCGCCACGTTCCGTCGGGTTGCCGCCGACGCACGTAGAACCGCAGATTCACCTCCGGGAAATTGACGTGGAACGGGAAATGCAGCCCGAAAATCTTCACCCGCAAGAACAGGAACCCCACCATGCTCACGAACACCCGTCCGTGGTAATCATCCAGCTCGGTCCCAAACGGCACGACACCCGCCAGGATCGCCGGGTCCACCTCGTAGTTGACCATGGCGAGGTGCCGCCATTCCCCGGTGAGAAAAACGGGCGCGGGCTTGCCAGTTTGCCCGGTCCCGGGTTCGTCCGCGCGTGTCGTGTCCATCAACGACATACGCTCCCGTGGGACCTTCAGCCGAGCAGTGGCTCGATTAGCTTCAACGCCTTGAGATAAACGGTGTGCGCGCCGTTGTGAGTCAACTCCTCGCCGACCAAATCCGCCGTGGCTTGCGCGCCGACCGGCACCACCTGGGTCATCTCGCGACCGTTCAGACCGTAACGCGCCGAAGTGTTGAAAAACTCGGAGTCGGCTCCGCGGGTCACCACAAAAGCGCTGCCCTCCCGGCCCCACAGCTTCACCCTTCCGATCCCGAGTCCACCCCCCGCGCTCTCGCGCAGTTGCACCCGCACGTTCCCGCCGGTCGCCTTGGCAAAATTCGACGCGTTCCCGTCCGCGGGCTTCCAGCCCAACTGGACCGCGAGCCAGCCGACAAACAGCAACGCCGTCAGCCGCGCGCCGGGCGCGTGCTCCAGCTCGATGGAATCCAACGCCGCGAGCGAACCCGTCGCCTCGGGCGCGTCGAAGAACTGCGCCACCGCCGCGCGCAAGCCGTGTAGCCGGGTCCAGTTGATGTCCCCCAGCGCCTGGCCCGCGTCGGTGTGCGCGTGGAGGTGGCGCAACACGGCGCACTGCGCGGCGGGTTGCGTCCATTCGGCGCTGTCAAAGATCAGGTGGTCCACCCAGGTCATGAGTTTCTCGTCGGGTGTCGGCGGGAACTCGCCCTGCCACCAGAGGTAAAGCGGCAGGTCGCTGTCCAGGTGCGAGAAAACGATGTTGGGGATCAGGCCGAGGTCCCGCGCCTGTCCTTCCAATTGGAACGCGATTTGTTCCGAGCAACGCTGCTTGGTTCCGTTCTTGGAAACCTGGCAATGCGCGCTGACCCAGGCGCGAACCCCGTTGCCGAGACCCTGCGGCTTGGCCGAGATCAGGATGGCGCGCAGCGCGTGCTGGCGCGTGATCTTGCCGACCAGTTCCGTGTTGGCGCGGATGGAATGTTCCGCCGCGCTGTAGATGACCAGGTTGAGCCGCGAGGCGCGGGTGGCGGTTTTGCCTTCCTGCCAGACCTTTTTCAGCTCGCGCTGGATTTGGCCGACGGCCACGGGAATGCCGTCGCCGAAGAATTCCTGCCGTCCTTGTTCCGCGGAGGGTGCAGACATAAGTGTCGGGGATTGTTGAATGTTGGGTTGCTGAGATTACATCCGACGCCAGGAACGCCCGTCTTCCGCGATGAGGTCGTCGGCTTCCTTGGGACCCCACGAGCCAGCGGCGTAGAAACACAGCGGCGGTTGCGCGGCCGGGTCGCCATGCCAGGCGTTTTCAATGGCGTCCACAAATCCCCAGGCTTCCTCGACCTCGTCGCGCCGGGCGAACAACGTCGGGTCGCCGCTCATGGCGTCGTGAATGAGCCGCTCGTACGCCTCGGGACTCGCCTTGCCGAACGACGCGCCGTACTGGAAGTCCATCTTCACGGGTTCTACCTGCAACGTCGCGCCCGGCATTTTGCTCTGGATGCGCAGGGAAATCCCCTCGTCCGGCTGGATGCGGATGACCAGTACATTGGGGTTGCCGCCGCCCTCGGTCTTGTTGAAAAGCACGCTGGGCGCGTTCTTGAACTGCACGGCGATCTCCGCGCCCGATTTGGGCAGCCGTTTGCCGACTCGGATGTAGATCGGCACGCCCGACCAGCGCCAGTTGTCGATCAGGACGCGCAGAGCCACGAACGTCTCGATCTTGGACTCCGGCGCGACGTTCTGCTCCTGGCGGTAACCCGTCACGGGTTGCCCCGCGATGGCGCCCTCGGAGTACTGGCCGCGGATGACGTGCTTGGCGACGTTGGCACTGTCACCCAGCGGACGCAACGAGCGCAGCACCTTCACCTTTTCATCGCGCACGCTGTCCGCCCCGAGACCGGTGGGCGGCTCCATGCAGACGAGGGTCAGCAACTGGATCAGATGGTTTTGCACCATGTCGCGCAAGGCGCCGCTGGTTTCGTAATAACCCGCGCGACCCTCGACCCCGAGGGTTTCGCTGGCGGTGATTTCGATGTGGTCGATGTAGCGGCTGTTCCAGATTGGCTCGAAGATGGAGTTGGCGAACCGCAGGACCATGATGTTTTGCGCGGTTTCCTTGCCGAGGAAATGGTCGATCCGGTAGGTGGCCGACTCGTGGAACGACGAACCCACCGTGTCGTTGAGCTTGCGAGCGGTGGCGAGATCGGTGCCGAAGGGTTTTTCGACGATGACGCGCGACCAACTCCCCTCGCCCTTCGCCGTGTTGAGACCGGAGCTGCGGAGGCGCTGGATGATCGGCTCGAACTGCTCGGGACCCGCCGCGAGGTAGAACAGGCGGCGTCCGCCCGTGGCTTTCTCGGCGTCCAACTGGTCCAAGCGCGCGGCGAGGGCGTGGTAGCCTTCGTCGTTGTTGAACTCGCTGCGATGATAATAAAGATTTTTGGCGAAGCTCTTCCAGAGTTCGTCCTGAACGGGCTGGCGGGAGAACTTGCGGGTGGCCTCCTCCATCTCGGCGCGGAACACGTCGTCGGATTTCTCGCGGCGGGCGAACCCGATGATGTTCATGCCGGGGGGCAGGTCGCCATCAGCCGCGAGGTTGTAGAGCGCGGGGACGAGTTTGCGGTGGGTGAGGTCGCCCGTCGCCCCGAAGATGACGAGCGAGCAGGGTTTGGCCTGGGCCTTGTTGGTGAGGCCTTCGCGCAACGGGTTGGCGGCGGCGGTGGCGGTGGCGGTCGAAGCGGTCGAGGATGAGTCGGCGTTTTGCATGGGTGGACGACAAACAGGGTTGGGACGATTCCCTTTCCAGCGAGATTGAGGCGGCAAGCGAAAAGAAGCAAGTGCCATTTGTGGAACGCTTACCGCTTTTTGGGGCCGGGGGAAGCTTTGATGGGAAAAAGGGGGGGATGTGGCGGAGGGGATGTGACAGACAGATGCATTCCTCCCAGCCACGGAGTTGCGTCACTTGAATAGCCGTGGTCGAGTCCGCGAGGCCACGGAAAGGAAGACAGGAGGAACCCAGCCACGTAGTGGCGTCACGAAGGCGGTGGGGAAGGACGAGGAATTGTTTCAAAGATGTCCAGCGCAGACGGGGCGATGATCCCAATACGGTACACACCACCGAGACCATAATGATCGTCCCCCAGCGGAAGTTACGCCACTACGTGGCTTGGGACCTTTTATCCTCTCCTTTCCGTGGCCTCGCGGACTCGACCACGGCTACTCAAATGACGCCACTACGTGGCTAGAAGGCCGCACCTGCCTAGTCACATCCCACATTCTTCCGCACATCCCTCTTCCTCACGGCAACGGATACTGGCTCGTCAACGCCAGCACGGACTGACGCACCTTCAGCAAACCGGCCTCGTCCCCGCGCGCTTGGAGCGCGGCGTGGATCAAATCGGCGATCTCCATCATCTCCTCCTCGCGCATCCCGCGCGTGGTCACCGCCGGGGTGCCCACCCGGATGCCGCCCGCCTTGAAGATGCTGATCGTATCGAACGGAATCGCGTTCTTGTTCACCGTGATGCTCGCTTGGTCCAGCGTTTCCTGGGCGTCCTTGCCCGTCAGGTTCATCGGGCGCACGTCAATCAACAGCAAATGGTTGTCCGTCCCGCCGCTGACGAGCCGGTAGCCGTTCTTCGAGAGCCGGGCCGCGAGCGATTTCGCGTTGAGCACCACCTGGCGCTGGTAATCCCGGAAACCCGGTTGCAACGCCTCCAGAAAACAAACCGCCTTCGCCGCCACGACGTGCATCAACGGTCCGCCTTGGATGCCGGGAAACACCTGCGAATCGATGTCCTTAGCGATACCGTTCCTTGCACAGGATGATTCCCGCCGCGCGGACCGCGCAGACTCTTGTGCGTGGTCGTGGTCACGAAATCCGCGTGCGGCACCGGGACTCGGATGCTCGTCCGCCCGCCACCAAGCCGCTGATGTGCGCCATGTCCGCGAAGAGCAACGCGCCGACCGAATCCGCGATCGTCACGCATCTTCGCGAAGTCCAGAGCGCGGGGGTAAGCCGACGCGCCCACCGTGATCATCTTGGGACGCACCACGTCCGCCTGCCGGGCGAACGCCTCGTAATCGATCCGCTCGTCCGTCGGCGACGACGCCGTAATGCGACACATCGTAGAACCGGCCCGAGAAATTGGCCTTGTTGCCGTGGGTGAGGTGTCCGCCGTGCGACAAGATCCATCGTCAGGATTTTGTCTCCGAATTGCAGCACGCTGAAGTACACGGCCATGTTGGCCTGCGCGCCGCTGTGGGGCTGGACGTTGGCGTGCTCGGCTCCGAAGAGCTGTTTCGCGCGGTCAATCGCCAGACGTTCGATCACGTCCATGTTTTCGCAGCCGCCGTACCAGCGTTTGCCCGGGATAACCCTCGGCGTATTTATTGGTGAGCACCGACCCTTGCGCCTCGCGGACGGCGCGGGAGGTGAAATTTTCGCTGGCGATCAGCTCGATGTTCTCGGATTGCCGAACTTCCTCGGCGGCAATGGCGTCGACGATCTCGGGATCGGTTTCGGACAAGGCGGAGATCTTGAAATTGGAGGTGGTTTGCATGGGATGGGAATCCGCGTAGCCGGAGCGACCGCCCGGCGGGTTGGGTTTGGGGGTAAAGTTGGACGGCGCGCCGTCCAGCAGCGCGACGAGGCTCGGCAGGGCGCGCCGCAAGACATCGCGGCAGCGGAGATACACGGCGCGGCTCTGGCCGATGGGATCGGGCACGTCGAGGAAATCGGGATCGGCGGTTTCGTCAAACTCGCGCACCAGAAACGCCTTGTCCGCCGCCTCGGGAAAGAGCATCTGGAGGGTTTCGAGATGTCCCCGGGTCATGCCGAAAATGAGGTCCGCCTCCTCGACAAGACGTTCGGAGATGGGCTGGCTGCGTTGCCGGGAAATATCGATTCCCCATTCCGCGAGGGCATCGACGGCGTAAGGGCTGGGCGGTTGACCCGAGGGGGCGTGCACGCCGGCGGAAGCGACCCGGATGTCGTCCCGGCCCCGGACCATGTTGCGGAAAAGCCCCTCGGCCATCGGACTGCGGCAGATGTTGCCGGTGCAGACAAAGAGAACTTTTTTCACGGTGGGCGGATCAGTCTCGGAGATGAGGGCTAAGCTTAGAAAGGAACGCGGCCAAGTCAAAGGCAAAGGCGGAAACCAGAAGTAGCACCGAGGGCACGGAGACGCAGACACAGAGGCGGAGGAGGAAGAAAAAGGCAAAAGGCTTGGGTTCCAGAAAGACTCACCACTCTTCTTTCCTCGGGACCCCGCCTTTTTCTTCCTCTGTGTTCTCCGTGTCCCCCTCCCCGTGCCCTCGGTGATAATTCTGGATTCCCCCCGCGCCTTTCGCGCTTGAGCGGAATCATTCCGGCGTTTACTCTCGCGTCGCGCCACGCCTTATGCCGGACCCCTCGCCCGTTTACTCCCAGTTTCTACCCGACGTTTACCGGTACGCGTTTCTCGTGACCGGCAGCGCCGCCACGGCGACGGAAGTCCTGCGCTCCACCGTGGAAAGCGCTTCGCGCGGGTTGGCCGCCGACGCCCGCAAACCCGGCCGCTCCAAATGCTGGCTTTTCGCCACCGCCCGTGAGTATTGCGCGCATCCCCAGGTTTTACGTTCGCCGGACGCCGAGGCGCCGTCGCAAACCGCCGACCCCGCGGAAGGCACCGCTGGCGACCTGTCCGAAGAAGCGGCCCCGCTGCCCACCGTGCCGGGGATGGACGACGCCGCGAACGCGCCCTACCGTCTCGCCGCCTTCTTCGCCGTACTGCCCGAGCGGGAGCGGAGCGCACTGATCCTCTTTTATCTATTTTTGTTCGACCCGCCCGAACTGGCCGAGGTGCTGGGGATCAAACCCGCCGAACTCGGGCCGCTGTTGCACGGGGCACGTTCGATGCTTCAGCAACACCGGGGCCAATCCGCCAACCTGTTCGCGGACGCGGCGGCCTTGTTCGACGACACCCCCGCGGTTTAAAGCCGGCGGCGCGCGCGATTTTCTCTTTCCTTCGCCTCCAAATTGAGTTTTGATGCGCGGCGTCCGCCCGCCCCCAAAGATGGCCTCCACCTCATTCCCCGCCGACAAACAACGCACCCTGCTGGCTTGCTGCCGACCGGACGGGGATGATCGCGGGGACAAAAAAATCCGTGCCGCCCTGGCCCACCTGAACGGCGACGCGGCGTTGCAGGAATCATTCAACCAGCAGGCGGAGTTTGACCGTCCGCTCGCGGCGTTGGTGCGCGCGGTGCCGCTGCCCGAGAATTTTGACCAGGAGATCGACGCCGGACTCAACCGCGCCAGCACGCTCCAGTTCTCCTGGCGGGGACTTTTCCGCCAACCGGCCTTTTGGGCGGTGCTGCTGGCGTTCGCGTTCCTCGTGGCCTGGGGCGCGAACGCTTTCTACCAGCGGGCCATCGGCTTTCCAGGGGATGAAAACGTCACCCGGTTGATCGAGGGACTCATGGCCGCGGACACCGCCCCGGCCCATGGAACCGCCACCCGCTTCGAGCCGGTTTCCATCGAAAGCGGCAAACTGGGGGACACGCTTTTCCTGGCGCACAACGTGGAGGCCTTCCACGTGCCCGCCCCCTTCGCCACCACCTGGACGGTCAGCTACCGCGTGGTGGAACGCAACGACGCGGCCATTACGCAGGTCAACGTCAAGGAGCGCGACATGACTTTCCTGATTTTCCGCGCGCCCGATCTCGGGGTGAACATCAAACCCGCCGGACGCTGGAAGTTCTTGGAAGGCGAAGGTTGGGCGGCGGCGGCGCAGGTAAAGGACCACGTCTGTTTCGTGGCTGTTTTCCCCGGCACGAAGGCGGACGTCCAGGCTTACATCGAGCAAGGCGGCGAACCGGCGGGACATTGAAGGTCGTGGACCCGCGCCCCGACCGTTCGACGCTCGGCATCGTGGCGGGTAGTGGCAACTACCCGCTGATTCTCGCCCGCGCGGCCCGCGCCGCCGGGGTGGGGCGGCTCGTGGTCGCCGCCTTTGAAAACGAGACGGACCCCGTGATGGCCACGCTCGCGGACGGGATCGAGTGGATGCGGGTCGGGCAGCTCGGACGGCTCTTGCGTTCATTCACGAAGGCGGGGGTGCGCCGCGCGATCATGGCCGGCCAACTCGCGCCGAAGAACCTGTTCGACCTGCGGCCCGACTTCAAGGCGCTGCTGCTGCTGGGCAAGGTGCGCGAGCGCAACGCGGAGTCCCTCTTCGGCGCGGTGGCCGCGGAACTGGCGGCGGCGGGCGTGGAGTTGCTGCCGGCGACGACCTACCTCGAGCATTTGCTGCCGGCGCCGGGCTGGGTTGCCGGCCCGCGCCGGGCAAGCGCCAGCGGGAGGACGCCGCGTACGCGTTCCGCATCGCCAAGCAGGTGAGCGCGCTGGACATCGGGCAATCGGTGGTGGCGCGGCACGGCACGGTGCTGGCGGTGGAGGCGTTTGAAGGCACGGACGCGGCGATCCGGCGCGGCGGCGCGCTTGTCGGGCAAGGGCGGCGGGGTGTTGGCGAAGGTGTCCAAGCCGCGCCAGGATTTGCGTTTCGACGTGCCGGTGATCGGTCCGCGCACGCTGGAGGCCGCGAGCGGAGGCGCGGTTGTCCGCGATCGCGGTGGAGGCGGGTAAGACGCTGCTGCTGGAGAAGGAGGAAATCCGCGCGCTGGCCGAGAGATACAAGATCACGATCCTCGCGCTAGAGGGTTGAAGGCTCCGGTTCTGGTTCTGGATGCCTTTGGTTTGGAGTGCGCCGCGACGCGTCGCGGCGCACTCCAAACCAAAGGCATCCAGACTCCCGAGGTAAGAGCCTCCGCAACACTCCCCTTTCATTTTCCGTAATCCGCGTTAGGTTGGATGACGGGTTTGGAAGTCGCTTCGTTATGGACGGTTATCTGCTCATCCTCTGCTTCGGTTTCAGCGGCCTCGTGCTCATGTCGTTGCTGGGTTTGGGCCACCATCACCACGGGGGAGGTCGGCATCACCACGCGCGCGGACATGGGCATGCCGTAAAATCCAGCCGGTCCGCGAATTTGCTGTTCACCCTGATTTCTCCGCGCGTGATCCTCGGGTTGCTGCTCGGCTTTGGCGCGATGGGCGCGCTGCTCCACCCGCTGGCGAGTCACTGGCCCGCCTTCGTCCTGCCCGTGCTAGCCGCCGTTGGCGCGGGTCTTGTTCGAGTGGTACGCCGTGCAACCGCTCTGGCGGCTCGCTCTTCGGTTTCGCCTCCGCTCCCGCCAAAACGTTGGAAAGCATCGTGCTGGAAGAAGGCCAGGCGGTTACGAACTTCGACGCCACCGGCTGCGGCCTCATCGCCGTGGACCTGGACGGCCAGGTGCGCCAGCTCCTCGGCAACCTGCTCCCCGAGGAACGCACCGGAGGCGGACGCGTCCGGGCGGGCGACCGCGTTTTCATCCGCGCCGTCGATCCACTGCGCAACTCCTGCACGTTTCGCGCTCAACTGACCGCGCGTCCAGCTCGCTGCACGCATCCGCAGGCCCACCTCGGCCGCCCCTTTCTTCCCTCCGCAGAAACCACAACCAACCCACCACAACCCACAACCCATCCTCCACCCATGCCTTCCCTCAACATGATCATCGCCTCTGCGATGGTGCTCGTCTTCCTCGTCTGATCCTCGTCCCGGCGCTCGTCTCCATGTTCCTGCGCAACGTGGACGCCGGCACCATCCGCATCGTCACCTGGTGGGGCGGCAAGACCCACATCTACCGCGGCCCGGGCAAATCCTTCGAGATGCCGCTGCTGACCAACGGCACGACGCTTTCCAGCAAGGCCATCAACGTGGACCTGGACATCACCGACCAGACCGCCGACATCGACGAGCGCGGCACGCCGCAGCCCATCAAGGTGCGCGTGCTCGCCAGCGCCATCGTCTCCGTCGGCGACACGGACACGCTCACCAGACCGCCGCCAACCGCTTCTTCGCCAAACCCGAGGACGAGCAGCTTGAACACCATCACCGACCTGCTTTCCTCCTCGGGCCGCCGCGCGGTCAACCTGCTGACGCACGACCAGCTCTTTTCCGCCAAGACCGCGCCGCGCCCCGGCACGGCCATCGCGATGTCGGTCGCCGCGCTGCCCGCGCCCGCCGCCACGCTGGCCACCATCGACAACGCCCCCGCCCTCGTGGACCGGCAACTCGCCGCCCAGGTGGCCGAGGACGACGACGACCCGCTCGCCATCATCATCCGCAAGGCGTGTTCGCGCGAGCTGACCGACCTGGGGCTGATCTTCAATTCGCTCAACATCAAGGTGGTGCAAAGCGAAGTGGCCGAGGCGCGCCGCCGCATGAGCGCCGCCGAAGCCACCGCCAACGCCGAGATCGTCGCCGCGCAGCAGGCCTGCCGCTCGCAGCAAGCCAAGACTCGCCGCCGAGCGCAGCATTTCCGACAGCACACCGCGAACTCGAACAAACCCGCGCCTCCAACGCCGCGCTCGTCGCCGAGGCCGAAATCAAGAAGCTGCAAGCCCAGGAAATCGCCGAAACCAAGCGCCGCGAGGCCGTCGCGGAGGCCAAGGCGGGCGCGGACATCGTCAGCACCCAGCAGATCCGCCGCGCGAAGGAAGCGCAGCTCGAAGCCGAGCGCGACCATCTCCGACCGCCAGCGCGAACTGGAGCAAACCATCCTCGCCAACGCCGCGCTCATCGCCGAGGCCGAGGCCAAGAAGCAGGACGCGCTCGCCGTGCAGCGCGAGGCGGAATTGCGCGCCACGCAGATCGCCCAGGCCACCGCCGACGCCGAGCGCGTCCGCATCGACGCGCAGGCGAGCGCGCAGGCCGAGGCGATCCGCATCACGACGGTCGCGCAGGCGAACGCGGAGAGCATCCGCAAGGTCAACGAGGCGATCCAGGCGGGCGGCGAGAGCTATCTGCGCTACCGGCAGGTGGAGATGCTGCCGCAGATGGTCCCGGCCATCGCCGACGCGCTGGCCCAGGCCAAGCTGGTGACGATCTGTTCGGGCAACGAATCCGAGGGCGCGGCCGGGGCGACGACCGACAACATCAGCGGCGTGATCCGCACCGTGCTGGCCGCGCAGTTGGTCGCGCGCAACGATGCTGGCATCGGCACGCAACGAGCGCAACGGCGACCGCAAGTAAACCGTCCGCCTCTCCTCCCCTTCCCGCAGACCCGTCTTGATTCCGGTGGGCCCGTCGTGTCCTCTGTGGTGAACCCGCTCCGCTTTCGCATCGGCGCGATCAACGTGGGCGTCGTCGGCGTCGGCCACATCGGCAAGAGCCACGCGCGGGTTTACGCCGCGCTGGCGGACAGCGGGCGCGCAACTCGCGGCGGTGTTCGACGCGAACCGCGAGGCCGCGCGGGAAGTCGCCGCGCTGTACGGCGCGCGCGTGGCGGATTCGCTGGAGGATTTCGCCGGCGCGCGTGGATGCCGCCACGGTCGCCACGCCGACGCCGACCCATTTCGAGGTCGGCCGGTTTTTGCTGGAGCGCGGCAAGCATTTGCTCGTGGAAAAACCGATCACCGACAACACCGCGCAGGCGCAGGAGCTTTCCGTGCTCGCGCAGCAGGCGGGGTGCGTGCTGCAGGTGGGGCACATCGAGCGTTTCAACCCGGCGTTCGGCGCGCTGGAAAAACTGCTGACCCGGCCGCGGTTCATCGAGGCGCACCGGCTTTCGCAGTTATCCGAACCGCTCGACGGAAATCGGCGTGGTGCTGGACCTGATGATCCATGATCTGGAGATCATCCTGCACCTGGTGCGCTCGCCCGTGGCGCAGGTCGACGCCGTGGGCGTGCCGGTGCTGAGCCGGGGCGAGGACATCGCCAACGCCCGGCGTGCGGTTCGAGGACGGCTGCGTGGCGAACATCACGGCCAGCCGCATCAGCCCGGAGAAGATGCGCAAAATCCGCGTGTTCCAGGAGGACGCTTATCTGTCGCTCGACTACCAGAACCAGACGCGGCGAGGTGTACCGGCGGGCGAACGGCGCGATCGCTGCGCGAGGCCGTGGAGATCGAGAAGGACGAGCCGCTGCGGCGCGAGTTGCAATCGTTCATCGAGTGCGCGCGCGCGGGTTTGCAGCCGAAGGTCGGCGGGCAGCAGGCGGCGGCGGCGCTGGAGCTTGGCGATCGAGATCACGCGGCTGATCAGCGCGGGGTTAAAGTAAGGGAGTACCTCGCGCGGAGTGCCAGAAGCGTGAGACCTCCACCTTGCGGCGAGCATGATCCACCCGGTAAATCACCCGGTAAGCCCGGTGAATTAACTCGCGCGCGCCCTCGGTCGAACCCAATTCTGGAACCACGCGGCCTAGCTCGGGAAATCTGGTGAGAAGGCGTGTCTTCTGCACCAAGGCATGTCCAAAACGATTTGCTGCCGCCGGGTTGTCGGCGGCAATGAAGGTCACGATTTCGACCAGATCCTGCACCGCCAAGGGCGAGAGGACTACTTTGTAGCCGTGGTCGGTTGCATCCTCGTCCATGTTGGCAGGAGGCGTTCAACCTCATCTAATGACACACCTTCTCCACGGTCAAGTTGGGCAAAGCCCTCCCTAACTCCAGCTATAAACTCCAGTTCCCGGGCAATCTCTTCCAGAGGCGTGTCCGCTGGCAAGCGGTTCAAGAGTTCACCAGCGATTTCACGGTTGGTAGCGGCTGCCATGAGTACAGACCATGCGTCAGGTTGGAAGATGGGGCAAGCTCGCTTTATGATTTGAACGGAATGCGACGAGCTCGCACGGCATCGCGACTTTAATCCAATCTCGACTTTGGCCATTTTCGTCGGCGAGCTTGACTCTCCTGACGATTTATGATGTTCTCATCGAATCACTTGGGACACCCGGCCCCTTGTCACCTCGCCGTGATCACCTTTGCCGACTGGGCGGCAAGCAAAACCTACTCCCAATGCAAGCCACCCACCCCGTACCCACCCTCCTCCTGCTCCTGCTCCTCGGCGCGCTGACGCCCCCCGCCGCGTCCGCCGCCCGAACCACCTGGACCGGCGCGGCCGGCAACGGGGACTGGTTCACGGCGGGTAATTGGAACTCGGGCGCGCCAACTTCCCCCGCGAGTGACGAGGGCATCGTCGTCACCGCCACGGTCGCCATCGCCCGCACCGACCTCGGGTCGGCCACCGTCGGCCAGTTCTACGTCGGCGGCGACACCCAGGGGAACACGGGCGCGACCACGGTAAACATCGGCAACGGCGCTTCCCTCGTCACCAGCAACACCTTCCTCGGCACCATCGCCGGTTCCCAGGCCACGCTGAACGTCACCGGCGCGGGCGCGGCGTTCACCAGCCAGAGCCAATTCTACTTCGGCCTCAACGGCCCCGGCGGGAACAACGGCACCGGGGTCCTCACCGCCTCCGCCGGCGCGACCGTCACCACCAGCCAGACCTACCTCGGCTACGGCAGCGGCTCCCACGGCACCGCCACCCTCACCGGCCCGGGGACGGCCTGGAACAGCGGCAACTTCTTCTCCCTGGGTTACCTGAAGGGCACCGGCACGCTCACCGTCGCCGACGGGGCAACCCTCACCGGCGCCGCCGTTTCCCTGGGCGACGGCGGCAGCGTCACCACCGGCACCCTCAACGTCGGCAACGGCGCGGCCGCCGGCACCTTGGCGGTCACGCAGGTCCAAGGGTTAAATTTTGCTGGGACCGTCAACAAGCTCAGCTTCAACCACAACGAGAGCGCGTACGTTTTCACCCCGCAGATCAACGGCGTCCTCACCGTGGAGCAGAAGGGCAGCGGCACCACGGTCTTCAACGCCGCCAAGACCTACTCCGGCGGCACGCTGGTCACGGCCGGAACGTTGCGCGTCAACAACCCGACCGGCAGCGGCACGGGCACGGGCGCGGTGACGGTGAGCGGCGGTACCCTGGGCGGCAGCGGCACGATCACCGGCCCCGTTACCGTTCAGGGCGGCGGCACGCCTGGTCCCGGGCACCTCCCCCGGCCGGCTCACCCTCGGCGGCAGCCTGTCGCTGCAAAGCGGCGCGGCTCTGGCATCGAACTCGGCGGCACCCTGGCCGATGGCGGTGCCAACCAGCAATACGACCAGGTTTTTCTCGCCGGTCCGTTGACCCTCGACGGCATCCTCCATGTCGCCGCCGTCAATGGCTTCACGCTGCTGCCCGGCCAGACCTTCGTGCTTCTGGACAACACCGGCTCCGGCCCGGCGACGGCCACCCCGTTCGCCAACGCCCCCGGCGGCGTTTACACCGACGCCGCCGGCGACACTTTCCAGGTCAACTACGCCGCCAACGCGGACGCCGGCACGGTGGCCAATGATGTCACCCTCACGGCTGTTTCCGTAGTCCCCGAGCCGACGACTGGTGTCCTGCTGATTGTCGGCGCGCTCGGCGGCCTGGCGCTGGCCCGGTGGCGGCGGGCCGGGTAATTCCCGCGTGTGAAAGTGCGGCGGCATCCTCCTTCCCAGCCACTCCGTGGCTGGGAAGTCCTCGGCTCCGGACTCTGCCTTCATCCTTCTGCCACCACCCGCAACGTCGCCTTCAACAAATCCTGCGCGCGGGACGACGAACCCACCTGCACCTCGAATCGGCCCGGTTCCACCACCCGTTTCGCTTCCGCGTCAACCAACGAAAACTCCTCGTACGGGATCGTGAACACCACCCGCCGCGTTTCGCCCGGCCGCCAGCGTCACCCGCTGGAACGCCTTCAGCGCGTGGTTCACCCACGTCACGGAAGTCACCTCGTCCGACACGTAAACCTGCGCGATCTCGTCGCCGGCCATCTCCCCGGTGTTGGTCACGTCCACGGCCACCTCCGCCGCCTGTCCGTTGCGCAACTCGGGCGTCAGGACTTCCAGATTGGCGTATTGAAACGTCGTGTAGCTCAACCCGAACCCGAACGAAAACAGCGGCTGCTGGGTCAGGTCGGCGTAGGCGGTGCCGTGCTGGCCGCGCACCTGGCTGTAAAACACGGGCTGCTGGCCGACGTGGCGCGGGAACGAGATCGGCAGCTTGCCCGACGGGTTTACCTTGCCCCAGAGAATCTCCGCGATGGCCGTGCCGCCTTCCATGCCCGGATTGAACGCCTCGATGATCGCCGCCGCGCCCCGGATTGATGCCGGCAACACCAGCGGCTTGCTGTTGATCAACACGACGACGAGCGGCGTGCCGGTCTTTTGCAACGCGTCAAGCAACGCAAGCTGGCCGCCCTGCAACTCCAGCGTCGCCGTCGAAAGCATTTCGCCGATGAACGGCAGACGCGTCACCCACCGCGACCACCGCCACGTCGCTCCGCGCGGCGAGCGCCACGGCGGCTTCGATGTCCTCCTCGCTCGGCGTCACGCCGGAGCAGCCCGCCGCGTAGAGCACCTGGCAATCCTCGGGCGAGACCCGGCGCAAACCGTCGAGCACGGTCGCGTGAGATGTCGGGGGTGCTTGCCCAGGGCAGGCATCGTATTGCGGGGAGCCCAGACGACCAGTCGCCCAGTTGATCCAGATCGTTGTCCGCGTTCGGCCCGATCACCGCGATCTGTCGAATATGGCGCGGCTTCAGCGGCAGCATGCCGTGGTTTTGCAGCAGCACGACCGACTGCCGCGCAACTTCCAGGTTCAACTCGCGGTGCGCCTGGCAACCGACAATGCCGCGGGCTTTCGCGACGTCCGAACGGCGCGGGTTCTCGAACAGGCCCATCCGGAATTTCAAGCCGAGGATCCGGCGGCACGGCTCGTCGATCTCTGTTTCGGTTAACGAACCGTCCGCCACGGCGGCGAGCGCGCCGTCCAGAAACTCGGGCGTGACCATCATCATGTCGTTGCCGGACTTCACCGCGACGATGGCGGCCTCGCGGATATCCGCGCAGGTTTTCTGCTCTTCCACCAAGCGACCGACGTTGTTCCAATCAGTCACCAGGATGCCCTCGAAGCCCCACTCGTCCTTGAGCACTTCGCGCAATAGCCAGCGGTTCGCGGTCGAGGGGATGCCGTCGATCGATTGATAGCCGGTCATGAAACTCAGGCAGCCCGAGCGCGCAGCTTTCTCGAAGGGCGGCAGGAAGTACGAGCGCAGTTTGCGGCGCGAGAGGTCGGCTTCGGACGCGTCGCGACCGCCCTGTGTTTCGGAGTAGCCGGCGTAATGTTTGGCGGTGGCCAGGATGCCCTCCGGATCATCCAGGCCGTTGCCCTGGTAGCCTTTGATCATCGCGGCGGCGAGTTCGCCGATGAGGTACGGGTCCTCGCCGAAGGTTTCCCCCACCCGGCCCCAACGCAGGTCGCGCGTGAGGCAGAGGACCGGCGAGAAGGTCCAATGGACGCCGGTGAGGACGACCTCGCGGGCGGTGGCTTGCGCGGCGCGTTCGAGCAAGGCCGGGTTCCAGGTGCAGGCCAAGGCGAGCTGGGTCGGGAAAATGGTGGCCCCTTTCCAGAAGCTGTGGCCGTGGATGCAATCCTCCGCGATCAGCAACGGGATGCCGAGGCGCGACTGGATCGACAGGTCGATGGCATGGTCGGATTTCGGCGGCAGGATGTGAAGCATCGAACCCGGCGCTTTGTCGCGGATGTCGTCCGCGTATTCGTCGTCGTCGCGACCGTCGAGCATGAGCATCTGGCCGAGCTTTTCCTCGAGCGTCATGCGTCCGAGGAGATCATCGACGCGGGCGGGGATGGGGAGATTGGGGTCGAGGTAGGGCGCGCCGGGCATGGTTGGAGGGGAAGGGTTGGATGGAGGGAAGATGAAATTGAAACACACCTATCGGTAACGGACGGATGGCGCAACTCCGCAAGCAACGCGGAGCGTTGCCCCGGGAGCGAGGGTCTCCGACCCGCATCTGGTCCGGTTCGGTCCGACCAAGGGCTACCAACCCTATTACGGGTTGGACACCCTCGCTCCCGGCGTTGGCAACAAAACGTTTGCTTTGCCATTCCGCGAAGGGGGAAGAAGTCGTGGCAGTAGCGGTGTTTGACACCGGGAAGGCACCGTCATTGTTGAATGAGCCCACCAGGTAGGAGTGAATTCTCCAACCGCCTAAAGGCAGTGGCTTCGGGTTGGCGATCAGGCTTTCACCGGGCTTCAAGTCCGCCGCAAAAACGGCGGCGGAACAACGGCAGGACACGCGGCGAGCGCGGAACACAACAAGGAGGATGTTTTCACAAGGGGGAGAGAATGTGAACGATCGACAAATCGAGTCGAACCTGGCGTAAAAGTTTTCCTGGCAACGAGAGATTATAAAATAATTTATCCCCTCTCCGCCACAGCTTTCAACGGCCCCCGGGCGGGGCCGACGATTCGCGCTTGATCAATTCCACCGCCTGGGTGATTTGGCGCGGCTCGGGGGAACCGCCGCCGGCGCGCAGCATGGCCTCGACTTCGTCGAAGCCGGTCGCGCCCATTTGTTCGCCCGGAATGTTCACGGTGGTGAGCGAAGGGTGCAGCGAGGCGGTTCCCTGAATGTTGTTGCACCCGACGATGCTCAGGCGTCCGGGCACGTCCAGACCGGCGTTGCGGGCGGCGCGGAGCAGTTCCATGGCGGCCCAGTCGTCCAGGCAGAACACCGCGGTGGGGACGGGTTGCCTGGCCGTCAAGTCGGCCAGGACGCGGTCGGTGCTCGCGGTCGCCCCGGCGGGGGCGTGCGCCAAAAGCTCGAGGACGTCCCGCGCGGGATCAAAGGGCAGACCAGCCGCCGCCATGGCTTCGGACAAGCCGCGGGTAAACTCCAGGGCGTTCCAGCCGGACGGACGGTTGATGTAATGCGGCGAAACCACCGCGATGTGCCGGTGGCCCAGACCCGCCAAATGCTCAACCACCTGCCGGGAGGCGTCCGCGAAGTCGGGCACCACCGAGCAGACGCCCGGCAGCGCGACGTACCGCGAGAGGTACACCACGGGAAAACCGGACCGGGCCAACACGGCCAGGAGAGAGTAATTGGGCGATCCCGCGAGCAGGTAGCGCGAGGTCGTGCCGGCGCGAATGCACGCCGGGAGGGCGTCCTCGTTGGTGAGATAATCCACGTTGTCGTCGAACTGGGCGCACACCAGGTGCCGGGGCGGCGGTCCGGCCAGGCGGCGCATGACGCCCGTGACCATGCGGGAGAAATATTCGTTGGCGAAGCCGTCGCCCGCGCCCTGCGACAGGAGGAAGCAGAAATCCCCGGTTTCGGGGTAAAGCCGGACGCGCCAGGAAGGATCCGCCGGCTGGTAACCCAGGGCGCGGCTGGCGTCGAGGATGCGCTGGCAGGTCCGCTGACTCAGGCCGATGGCGTGGCGGCGGTCCTTGGCGTAGTACCGATCATTGTAAAACGACGAAACCGCCGCCGGCGACGCCCCCGCCGCCTGGGCAATTTGTTCGCGGGTGATCCCGTTCGCGCCGCGACGGGCTTTGAGCCGGCTGTTAATTTCCTTCATTCTTGTAATTCCAGCGGACGGTGCCTTCGCGGGTTGCAAATGGTCACTTTCACCGGGCGGCGGATCGAAGTGCCATCGGGTAATTTAACATTACGGATTGATTTCACACTTGCCCGGTCAACGCGGAACCGGGCACAGTGGGCAAGCTTGCACCAGCGCGTCCCGGAGGGAACCCGGTTTGGCCGGCAAAGGGCGGGTGACCTTCTTCTTTTGTGTTCTTCTCGCCCGCTCACAGCTATTGTCTCCCATTGATCACTTTATGAAAGCGCAATTCCTCCGGTTCCTAACGCTTGTTCTCTTGTTGCCGCTGGCGGGGTGTGGCAAACCCGAGCCCGGCCCCCTCGACGGGAAGGCCGGTTCACCACGTGAAAACGCTTCGCCAGCCTCCCCGGAGCTGGAGCTGACCTTTACCTACGGCTCGGAAAAAGAAGAGTGGATCAAGGAAACGACCGCCGCGTTCAACGCGGGCAACCACCGGCTCGCCGACGGCAAGGTCATCAGGGTCAACGCGCTGCCGATGGGTTCGGGCGAATGCCTGGACGAGATCCTCGCCGGGACGCGGCAGACGCACCTGACCAGCCCGGCGTCGGCGGCGTACATCACGCTGGCGAACGCGCAGTCGCGGGTGAAATCCGGGCACGATTTGATCGCAAAAACCGACAGTCTCCTGCTTTCGCCGGTGGTGATCGCCATGTGGCGACCCATGGCCGAGGCGCTCGGCTGGCCGGGCAAGGCCGTCGGCTGGGCGGACATGCTCACCCTGGCGCGCGACCCGCAGGGCTGGGCGGGCGTTGGACACCCGGAATGGGGCCGGTTCCGCTTCGGGCACACCCACCCGGAGTTTTCCAACAGCGGCCTAATTTCCCTGCTGGCCGAGACGTACGCTGGCGCCAATAAGAAAGACGCGCTGACGCTGGAGGACGTCCGCGCCCCCGGCACTGCGGCGACGGTGGCGGGGATCGAGGCGGCGGTCGTGCATTACGGCAGTTCCACCGGGTTTTTCGGCAAGAAAATGTTCGCCAACGGCCCGGGTTACCTGAACGCCGCCGTGTCGTACGAGAACATGGTGATCGAGAGCTACAACCAGAAGACGCCCACCGCGCTGCCGTTGGTGGCGATCTATCCGAAGGAGGGCACGTTCTGGAGCGACCATCCGGTGGGCATGGTGGACCGTGAATGGGTTACTCCCGAACACCGCGAGGCGGCGAGGCAGTACGTCGAGTACCTGCTCGCGCCCGCGCAGCAGGCGCTGGCGCTTGCCGCACGGGTTCCGTCCGGCCTCGCTGGACGTGCCCGTGGGCGCGCCCATCGACGCGGCGCACGGCGTGGACCCCGAGGAGCCGAAGACCACCCTGGCGGTTCCACCGGTCGGACGTGCTGAACGCGGTGCTGACCAGCTTCAAGGAGGTGAAGAAAGCCAGCCAACCTGACGCTGGTCCTCGACGTGAGCGGCAGCATGAACGACCAGCAGAAAATCCAGAACGCGCGCGCCGGCGAGCCAGCAACTCGTCGGCTCGCTTGAACGACCGCGATCTGTTTTCGCTGATGGTTTTCAACAACCAGATCGAGTTGGCTCATGCAAGGACGCCCCTCTCCCAGGATCGCGCCCGCGCCACCCAACACGCTGGGCGGTCTGATCGCGGATGGAGGCACCGCCTTTACGATTCCATCGCCGCCGCGTACCAGCACGCCCAGGAACAGCAGAAAGCCGATCCCGGGCCGCATCACCGCCGTGGTCCTCCTCACCGATGGCGAGGACACCGACAGCCACCTGAAGCTGGACCAGTTGCTCGCGATGATCCGTTTCGACAGCGAGCGGCGCACGATCCGGGTGTTCACCATCGCTTACGGAGCGGACGCCGACGTGAAGATTCTCCAGAGCATCGCCGACGCCACGCAGGCCAAGAGCTACAAGGGCACGCCCGAAAACATCCGCAACGTGTTCCGCGACATCGCCACTTTCTTTTAACTGACCCGGCCGGCTCCACTTTCTCCATCCATTCCCATGCCTGACTTCCCAACGCCAACCAACACCCCAGCAGGTCACCTGCCTGGGGAAAATCGTGGTCCTGCTCTTCATCGCCGCCTGCCTGGCGGGGGGAGCGTACCTGTTTCGCGGTCGCTTTTCGCAGTCCGACGGCACGGTCGGTCACAACCACCGACGCGGAACAGCGCCGACGCCACCCCCGCCGCGAATGGCGCGCGACGCGAAGCCCGAGGTCGAGATCAACATCGCCTACGGCACGGAAAAAGAGCGTTGGCTGAAGTGGGCCGCCGAGCAGTTTTCGCAAGACGAAGGAAGGCGCCCGGATCAAGCTCAACCTGCTCCCGCTCGGCTCGCTGGAAGGCGCGCAGGCCGCGCTCGCGGGCGACAAGCAGATCCATGTCTGGACGCCGGCCAGCGCGCTGTACAAGGACACGTTTGTGCAGGATTGGCAGATCCGCTACAACCAGCCGGCGATCCTGCGCGAGGAGCCGCTGGCGCTCACGCCCGATGGTGTTCGTGATGTGGGCGGAGCGGTACGACGCGTTCGTCAAGAAGTACGGCGCGCTGACTTTCCAGACGATCTCGCAGGCGCTGGCGGAGCCGTCGGGCTGGGAGGCCATCGCGCAGAAACCCGAGTGGGGTTTGTTCAAGTTCGGCCACACGCACCCGAACGAATCCAACAGCGGCCTGATGACGCTGACGCTGATGGCCTACGATTTCGCGAAGAAGAACCGCGACCTCACCACGGCGCGACGTGACCAACCCGGCGTTCCAGCAGTGGGTGGTGCAACTTCGAGCGCGGCGTCAGCGGCCTGTCGAACAGCACGGGCAACATGATGAAGGAAATGGTGCTCAAGGGTCCCTCCAGCTTCGACGGTCTGTGCGTGTACGAGAACGTCGCCATCGACTACCTCAAGAACGCCGAGGGGCGCTGGGGCGAACTGCGCGTGGCCTACCCCGAGCGCAACATGTGGAACGACAATCCCTACTACATCCTCAACGCGAGTTGGAGCAGCGCCACGCAACGGCAGGCGGCGGGAACGTTCCTGGATTTCCTGCTGACCGCGCCGATCCAGAAGGAGGCGCTCAGTCCGCACGGGTTCCGTCCCGCGAACACGGACGTGCCGGTGCGTTTCGCGGAAAGTCCGCTGGTGGTCTACGCGAAGTACGGCCTGCGCGTGGACCCGCCGGTGCAGGCGGAGCCGGTCAAGGCGGAGATCATCAATAATTTGTTGTTGAGCTGGCAGCGGGCGCGGGGTTCGCGTTGAGGCTCCGTGGAGTTTGAGTGAATGACCAAACAACCGGGTCCCGCATGTGGCGCTATCTGAAAGAAGCTTTTTGGGCGAAGGCGACCGTGCCGATGCTCGGGCGCGTTGCCGGTCAATGCGCTGGCGGTGCTGGGCGTGGGTATTTTCGGGTGCGCCGAACACGCGTTGTGGCTGATCGGGGCCGGGTTGGAAACGGGCTATCTGTACCTGCTCGCGACGAACCCGCGTTTTCAGAAGGTGGTGTCGGCCACGGATTTCACGCACACCCAAAAGCGGACCGAGGACACGCGCCGCGCGCTGGTGGAGGCGTTGCCGGAGGCCGTCGCGCGCGCGGTTCAAGCTGCAAGAGGCAAGGTGCGCGAGATCGGGGAGCTGACAAAGGGTGGCGCGTCGCGGAACGACGATGATTTGTCGCTGCTGGCGCGGCAACCTGGACCCTTTGCAAAAGCTTTGCTCGCTGCACCTGCGGCTGCTCACGGCGCAGGCGCGATTGCAAACGGGGGGCACGCAGGCCAACGAAGACGCGTTGGCGCGGCAGGTGGACGCGCTGGAGCGGGAACTGGCCGCGAACGGGGAGCGGTATTCGGCGACGTTGCGCGAGTCGAAGCAGGCGACGCTGGATTTGACCCGCAAACGGCTGGCGAGCGCGCAAAAGTGCCGGGAGGGCGTGGTGGAGATCGAGAGCGACCTGGCGCGGATCGAGGCGCAACTGGATCTGGCTTTGGAGAACACGCGGCTGGAAGGCAGGCCGGTGGCGCTCTCGGGCAATCTGAATTTGTTGAACCAGATTTTGGAGAGCAACACTTCGCTGGGCAATCTGGACGCGGCGTTCGGGGAGGTGGAGGGGTGAGGAGGAATGGCCGCGGCTTTGGGAAATCTTCCCGTGCTCAGGCCGGAGCATGCGCGCTGATTCGCGCGCCGAGGCCAATGCGAGCGGAGCAATGTTTCCGCGCAAGAGGACAATCTCTGGCGTTGTCACATTCGTGCCACGCATCATCACGTTGGGCCCTCTACGCAAACTCTCAATGACGCAGAACAATGGCAATGTTCCGATTCCAAGTTCCACCGGGTTTCGCAAACCGAGGTTTATTCGCCGGCTTGCGCTTGCGGTTGTTCTAATTTGCTTTTCCTTCTGGTGGTTCTGTCTGCGCGCCATCTATTTCGCTCCGGGCATCCGAGTGTCATTCTCCCACGATGCCACACCCGGAACCGTCGCTTTTGTTGTGCATGATCAGCATGACCGGCCGCTCGTCGGCGTGCCGGTCGATAGCGAGAGTTTTTCCGGTACCGCCGGCGAGGTTCTCACCGACCAAGGCGGACACGCGGCGATCACACCCGGCGAGTCCGAGGTTGTGGCCGTTTACATCGACCACCGGGAGTTTCATCTTCGACCGGGCGGGCCGCTCGGTCTCCTTGAGAATCTCTTCTCACCGATCTGCGACCCCGGTTTGACGTTTTATGTCACCATTCGCAAGTAACCGCGCGCCAAACCAAATGCTGCGGCAGACGCCACTACGTGGCTGGAACAGAAAATCCCGGGAGCCTTCGCCCGAGTTAAGAACATCCCCAGGGGGCCGGGATGGTGTGGTGACGCGGGCGGCTTCCCCGATCATGCGCTCTAACTTCTCCTTTCATCCTGCCGAGCCGCGGCAGTAACAACGAGAACCGCGCCGGCTTGGCTTTCCTCATCCGCGCTTGGCAGCGGGCGCATTCCGAGGCACATTCTTCCGCCATGGCATTCACTCTCGAGGACGATCTTGCCCAAGCCGCCCGCCTGTCCGAACTGACCACGGAACAAACCCGGCTGGTCCTGGCGGTGGGTCTCTTCGCGGAGGATCGCCTGACGCTCGCGCAGGCCGCCCACTTGGCCGGGCTGGATCGCCTCAGTTTCCAGCGCCACCTCGCGGCGCGGGACATCCCCTTGCACTATGGGCAGGAAGACTTTGACGTGGATTTGGCCGAACTCGCGCGCCGGGGCGTGTAGCCACCGGCGCCATGCGGGTCGTCTCGGACACTTCGCCCATTCTCAACCTCGCCGCCGTGGGCCGCGCCGGCCTGCTGGGCTCGCTTTACGGCGCGTTGTTGATTCCACCCGCCGTTCACAGGGAACTTGCCTCCCTGCCGCGCCACCATACGCGCTTTGCCGCCGCCGGTCGCCGTCTTTTGCGCGGGTTGAACCGCTGCCGATTGATGCGAACACAGGCGCACTCTTGGCGGAATTGATCAGGCAACTCCATTCCAGCGAGGCGGAGGCGCTGACCTTGGCCGTCGAACTCCCCGCAGATTTGCTCTTGGTGGATGAGGTTGATGCGCGGCGGATGCCCGCCGGCGTGGGGTGCCAACGTAAGGATTGCTCGGCGTTCTTGTCGAAGCGAAGCGCCGCAACCTGTTACCCACAGTCGCGCCGCTGCTCGATCAACTCCAAGCGGAAGTTGGCTTCTGGGTCGGCGCGGAGTTGCGCGCGAACGTTCTGCGCTCGGTCGGAGAGTACGCCCGGTAAACTCCATGGTTTGAGGACGCGTTGGCCGTCGCGCGACGTGTCGCATCCGGTTCTGGCTGCCTTGGGTTTGGACTGCGCGCGACGCGTCGCCGCAGTCCAAACCCAAGGCAGCCAGAACCGGAGTGGGAAATGCAGCTTCGCCGAAGGGGTTAGGACGCGACGCGGTTGGACCCGGCGGAGCCGTGTGAAAGCGGCGACGTGTCGCCGCACTCCAAAGCCGCTGCGCGGCGGGCGGAAGGGCGCTAACCGAGTTGCGAATAGTAAATTTTCGTTTCGTACAAGAAGGTGACTTTTCCGTCCACCTGCCAGCGGTTGAAAATCTCCTCCAGGCGCGTCAGCATCGGCTCGTGCGCGGGATGGCCCGGCTCCGGCGCGAACGACGAGGATAACAAACGTCCGCGCAACGCGTCCCAATCCATGGGTTGAGCAAACTCCAAAACATCCAGCCCCGCCGTTGCCGAACCGATGAACTCACAAAACTGCGCGAGATCAAAATCATGGTGCCGGACCGCGAGGTAGTCCGTGCCGAAACGCCGCAGCAGTTCCTCGTAATCGCGTTGGAAAAGGCGAGGCGTCGAGCTCGCGGGTCGTTCCAAACCAGCACGACCCAGCCTAACGGTTGAGGATACGCGCAAACTCTCTCCTGGCCGCCACCCGGTCGAACCAGTGAAACGCCTGGCCCGCCGTGATGATGTCGATGCTTCCAGGCCGCCAGGGTGGTCCCGCTCGGCGGTTCCCTTCCACGCTCCGAAACCGCGCGTAACCGGCCAGCAGGGTTTCGCCGGCCTCGCGCATCGCCGCGTTGGGTTCGACCCCGAAAACCACGTTCCCGTTTTTCAACAGCAACCCGCTCAGGATGCCCGTGCCCGAGCCGAGGTCGGCAACGACCGATCCCGCGTTGAAACCGCAGCGTTCCGCCATCACCCGCAACAAATCCGGCGGGTAGCTCGGGCGGTACTTAATGTAGTCCCGCGACGCGCGTCGAGAACCGTGAGATGGAGTACGTTAGCACCCATACGCCGTGGAGCCCGGGCGCGGTCGGTTCCAGAAGGTGAACGGATAACCCATCTGCTTGAACTCCTCCTTGTTGGCCTTGATGTACTTTTCGCCCAACGCCTCCAACCCTTTTTTGGCTTTGAAATCGGCGAGGAACGCGTTCACCTGCGCGCGTAACGCGTCGTTGTCCTTGCGCACGCCGACGGCCCAGCTTTCCTTTTGAAATGGTTCGAGGATCGCGCGCGTCGTCTTCGGGTTTTGCTGGTTGAACTGGAAGACCGACATCTGGTCGTAGATGAACGCGTCGGCCTTGCCCTGCACCACCTCCAACACGCAGGCGGCTTCCTCCGTGATCGTGAGGACCTCGGTTTGCTTGAAATGCTCCTGGGTGTAGGTGAACCCCGTGGTGCCGTTCTTGACGACCACCTTGCGTCCGGGTCGGTCAACGTCGGTGATGGATTTGATGTCGGAGTTCGCGCCCACGAGCAGGCAGATGCCCGTGTTCATGTAGGGATCGGAGAAGCTGATGGATTGACGGCGCTCGTCGGTCGCGGTCATCGAGGAAATGATCAGGTCGATCTTGCCGGTTTGCAGGGCCGGGATGAGGCCGGTGAACGTCGTGTTCTGAATCACCAGTTCCTTGTGCAACGACGCCGCCAGCGCCTGGGCTAGTTCGACGCCAATGCCCGCAGGGCTTGTTGTTTTCGTCCGTCATCTCGAAGGGTGGGTAGGAGAGTTCCATGCCGACCACGAGTTGATTGGAGGATCGCCGCGAGCAGCCCGGGTCGCCAGGAGGATCGCAAGCAAGGGCACAAGCGCAAGCAAAGCCAGGAACCGGAAGCGCGGGCGGACACGACGAGAATAGGAAATCATCGGCGCGAAAGTAGCACCTCCGTCGCGGATGCGCGGGAGAAATTTTTCCACCTCCGCGCGCCCGGCGTGCCCCCGCGCGCGGGCCACGGTCCGCCGCACAGAAAAGCGTGGACGTTGCGAGGTCCTGGTGTTACAAGCGGTCCGTTGCAACCAAACGTCTTATGGATATTGAATCGAAGTACGCCCTGATGCCCGTTGAAGAAGCCACGCTGACCACCCCGCCGCCCGTGCAGGCGGGGGCCAGCCCGTTCCGCGTCGTGGTGGACCCGGTGATGCGGTCGGCCCTGCGGGAGGCGTTGTTCGACCTGATCGACCACCACGACGAACACCTCGCCGCCTACGTGACCCAAGGCAAGCTGGCGCTGGATTCCTACAAGGAATACATCGAACTCTTCGCCCGCAGTTTGCGCGAAACCATGGAAAGCCCGGAGGGGGTGCTCTACCTGCTCAAATCCGCCGGGGTGGAAGGCGTCGATACGCAGAACGTCAACCTCCGGCCGGAGTGGCGCTGGAAATAGCCGGGTGTCCGCCCGGGATCGTCGGTCGCGTTTGCGCGGCCAGCGTTTCCAAATCGCGCACCGTGCGCGCAAGCTCGCGGCGCAACGGCGTGTCGCCATGCGCTTGGAAAATGGTCACCAGCGTCCGGTAGTACCAAAGGGTGCCTTCCTTGCCGCCTTTGAACCGCGACCACACGGCCTCCCCCAATTCCCCGAGTTCCCGCAGGATCGCGCGGGCTTGTGCAGCTTCTCGGACGCGGAAACGAGCAGCACGGAAGCGGGGGCGTCGGCAAGGTGGGCGAGGTACTTCTCCTTGCGTTCGCGCCACGGCGGCTTCGGGATGCTCTCCGCGTCGGTGCATCCCTCCACGATCAGCAGCACGTGCTCGCCGAACTCGGTCCGAAGGTGCGCGCGCAGTTTGTCCGCGCCGCCGAAGCTCTCCGCCTGGTCTTCGATGCTGTCATGCAGGAGCGCGGGATCGCCTCATCCTCGTCCGCGCCGTGGTCAAGGGCGATGGAACAAACGCCCAGCAGATGGCTGACGTAAGGCACGTCGCCGCCTTTCGGACCTGGGTTCGGTGGAGGTTGACGGCGAAACTAAGCGCCTTCTCGAATCGTGCGGTGGTTTTCATGGGGACTTTCACCTAACCCCGTCTGTTTCCCCCGGCAATCGCATCGTTTAACAGAGGGCAACGGAAAGTCCGAATACATTGACAACGTACGTTGTCGATTACAATGTTGTCTTATGCAATCCCTCGATCAGTGCGCCCGGCAAGTTCCGTCCCAAGGCTGGTCGATGGACGAGTTGGTCGCCGCTGCCAACACACTACTGCCGGAGTTCCTGCCCGCCGCGCGGGATCGTCCCGGCTCGGCGGGCAGGTGCGCGAGGAGGTCAACGTCCGCCTGGTGCGCCACTATACTCGGGCAAGGCCTGCTCGACGAAAATACCCGCGAGGGACGCGAGTCGCGTTACGGCTTCCGTCATTTGCTTCAACTCCTGCTCGTGCGCCGTTTGCTGATCGAAGGGTACCCGGCGGCGGTGATCGCCAAACTCATCGCTGGAAAGGACGACGCGGAACTGCGCGCCCTCCTCCAGGGCGGGACCAGCGTCAGCGCCACCCCGGCGAATCCCGCCCTCGACTTCCTCGCGCGGGTCCGTCGCCGCGCTGGGTGCCCCATTCTCCCCGCCACCGCCGCTTGCTGGTCGCGCCCCCGCGCGGTTCACCTGCCCGCGGCGCGCCGCGCCCGTCCTGCGCGGAGGGGGCGTGGAACCGCGCCGGACTTCTGCCCGGTCTGGAAGTCCACGTCCGCGACGGCTTCGCTCTGCCCTCCAGCCCGCACGACGCGAACTCTCTGGGCCAAATTTTCTTCGACACCCTCCAAACGCTCACCCGTCCCTCCCTCTCACCCCGCGCCGTCAACGACCCAACTCCTGATGAAACCAACACCCGCCGCACCACCGCCACGTGACGAATTCCATTCGCCTGGCTTTCCACCCGGGCCGCCGCGGCCTGCGCCGGGACGAACCGACCGAACTCGATCTTCTCGTGCGCGTCCACGCCCCGGAGTCCCCGACGAGGAGCTCCGCCCCCGCGCGTCCGCCGCTCAACCTCGCGCTCGTCTCGATCGTTCCGGGTTCATGGCCGGGCAGAAGCTGGAGCTAGGCCCGGCAGGCCGCCGCCTTCGCCGTGGACCAACTCCGGGCCGGGGATCGGGTCAGCGTCGTGGCCTTCGACGACCGGGTGGAACCCGTCGTCGCCTCGACGACCGCCGCTGACAAGGCGCGGCTCAAGGCAAGGCATCGCCCGCATCACCGAACGCGGTTCCACCGCCCTGCACGCGGGCTGGGTCGAAGGTGGAGCGCAGGTCGGCGCGCACCTGAAAACGGGCTGCCTCAACCGGGTGATCCTCTTCACGGACGGACAGGCTAACGTCGGCGAGACCAACCCCGACGCCATCGCCAACGACGTGCATGGCCTGGCCACGCGCGGCGTGTCCACCTCCACCCTCGGGTATCGGCAGCGACTACAACGAGGATTTGTTGGAAGCGATGGCCCGCTCGGGCGACGGCAACTATTA
>CAWCJJ010000008.1:0-211582 GCA_963795895.1 uncultured bacterium | reverse complement strand
CCCGTAGTTGGCGACGTACAGGTTGCCGGCGGAGTCGAAAGCCAGCCCAACGGGTCCGCTCAAGCCCGAGCGGATGAACGCGCCGAGGTCAACGCCGGCGGGGGAGAATTTCTCAATGGTGTCGTCGCCGAAGTTGGCCGCGTAAAGATTACCGGCGGCGTCAAAGGCGAGTCCGTAGGTGCGGGTGAGATGGGACGTGGCAAACGTTCCCAGGGGTTTGCCGCCGGGTGAGAATTTCTCAATCGCGCCGGGGGTTTGGTCGAAGGTGACGTAGAGGTTGCCGGCGGTGTCAAAAGCAATGGCGGTCGGCAATCGTCTGGTGGTCTGCGCGAACGCGCCGAGGTCCGCCCCGGTGGCGGAGAACTGTTCCACCGAGGTGACGCCGGAGTTGGCGACGTAAAAAGGTGTTCGCGACGGCCTGGTCGGTGGCAACGGCAATCCAAAGGGCCGCGAGGAGCGGGAGAAGCTGGCGAGAGTTCATGGAGGGCAAAGGGGGAGAACAGAATGACGACGGCAGACTCGTATTTTCCGGGCGGAGTGGCAAGACCAAAGTCAAAGGCGATGGGCTTGTTTGGACGCGGGCTTTTATCGCCGGCAAGCTTGCACCCAATTAGATGGAACTACTGGTTCCGCGTCTTCCTCAGCGCGCGGTGTCTCGTTTGAGTAGGTTGATGGCGCGCGACACGTCGCGCATCATGGCGGCTTCGGCGGCGGTTCTCTCCAAACCATGCAACGAGGCCAGCGACGCGGAGGAGACAAAGTCGCCTCGCCACACCAGCGTTTTGGACTGCCCCTCCATCTCAAGCGGCCACATCTGGTAAAGCGTGACCGCCGCGTAGTAGCCGCCGCTGGCGTAATAACTTACGTCCACCGCCTGGAACCCCGATCCCACCGGCTTGCTGGAAAACGAGCCGAGGGTCAGCACGCCGTCGTTCTCCACGTTGATCAACTCGAAATACAACTCCTTCTTGAGCGACCCGGCGCCACCCCCACTTACGCCGCTTTCCGCCAGCAACCCCGCGAATTGTCGGCGGACACTCTCGTCCTGCCGCAGCAAGCCAGTGAGTTCCTCCCCAGGATTGATGCTCTGGCCGGTGTGCTCGTAAACCGGCTGACGCGCGGCCCCGCCGGTCGCGAAGCTTTGCGCGCGGGCCGACAGCACGTCCGTCCAAAACTTGCGGACACCCGCCGGGAGCGGTTTCGCTTCCTCCCCGGGACCGGGCGGCGCGACGGCCTTCGTTTCCTCGCGGCTGAACTGCAACGACGGCGCCAGCCGGGCCGTCGCTTCCGCCAGCGCGCGGACCGGCGGCACATCCGGCGCGGCTTCCAAACGGGAGAAACTCGCGGGTGCCGGCGACGCTGGCAAATCCCCGTGCAGATAGATTTTCAACTCGGGATGGCGCGAGGCGTCCCATTGCCGGAGTGCTTCCAACGCCGCCGCGGGTGAACCCGGCACGAGGTAGCAGCTTTGCACGGAAGCGTCGCGCGGGGTGTCCCCCGCCAACCCGCGCGTGGTCACGACCCCGCCTTTGAGCAGGCGTCCCAAATCCGGGTGGGGGAACCGGGAAAATGTTCCGAGATCGGCCACGGGATCAACCGGCGGAGGCGCGGCGTGCCCGGGTATGGCGACCACGAGGGACAGCCACGCGAACAAGGCGGCGCGTAGCGGGCGGGCGGATAAACGGGAGGGGATCAAGATGACGGGCAGGCTGGCAGAAGGCGGAAGGATTTGCAAATGAACGCCGTTCCGCGCAGGGTTCCGCCCTTGACGACCCCGCCGCCGACCATCGTACTGGACCGCCTGGAGAAAACCTACGGGCGCACGCGCGCGGTCGAGGCGTTGTCGTTCTCCGTGCCGGCGGGGGAAATCTTCGGGTTCCTGGGCGCGAACGGCGCGGGCAAAACGACCACAATGCGGATGCTCTGCGGCTTGACCCGTCCCACGTCAGGGCAGGCCACCATCGACGGGCGCGACGTCTGGCGGGATCGTCAGGCGGTGCGCGCACGGTTCGGTTACATGGCGCAAAAGTTCAGTCTGTACACCGATCTGACGGTTCTGGAAAACCTGCGCTTCTTCGGCGGCGCATACCAGGTACCCGGGTTTGAACTGACACCGCGCATCGGCCGCTTGCTGGGACAAACCGACTTGGAGGCAAAACGCGACGCGCTGGCGGGCAGTCTTTCGGGCGGGATGAAACAACTCCTCGCGCTGGCGTGCGCGTTGATCCACGCCCCGGCCCTGCTCTTTCTGGATGAACCCACCAGCGGACTGGACCCGGTGCATCGCCAGCAGATGTGGAATCTACTTTACGATCTGAGCCACGCGGGGATGACCATCTTCGTCACCACGCATTACATGGACGAGGCGGAACGCTGCACCGAAGTAGGCTTTCTGCACGCCGGCAGACTGCTGGCCCAAGCGCCGCCGCGCGCGTTGAAGCAATCGTTTAAAGCCCGTCTGCTGGAGTTGGACGTTGAGCCCATCATGCCCGCGCTCCTGCGTTTCCGGGAAACGCCGGGGATTCTGGGGGTGTCGTTGCGCAGCGGCAGTCTGCGGATTTACGCCGCGGGCGCGGAGCAGTTGCTCGCCGCTTGGCGCGAGCGGTGGCCTTTTCCAGAGATTCGGTTGCTGGACCATCGGTGGGTGGAGGCGGACATGGAAGACGTGTTCACCGCGTATTCGCAGGGTTATCGCGACTTGCTCCAAATTGTGGATCAGCCCTCCGCGGATTAAGTGGAATCAAGAAAGATCAAGAATTCCAACCCTGGTCATTGGTCATTGTTCATTCGCCTTCCGATGCCTCTCCCGCTTTCCCTCACCGCTGTTTCCAGCGTGGCGCGCAAGGAGTTCCTGCACATCCGGCGCGACCGGCGCATCCTGATCCTGCTCCTCGTGTTGCCACCGGTTTTCACCCTCATCTTCGGACACGCTTTCGAGACGCCCGAGCGCACCGACACGCCGGCGTTGCTCATCAACGCCGACGGCGGCGAGCGCAGCCAGCGTTTCCTGGACGCGATCTCCGCGAACAAAGCCTTCCTGTGGCGCAAACAATCCCTGTCGCCCGCCCTCGCCCAGACCGCGCCCGACCTGCTGAAGAACGGCGCGCTCGCGGCGTTGGTGATCCCGGGCGGCTGGGGCGACAGCCTGGATACCGGCGAGCCGCAGCCTCTCCGACTTTACCTCGACGGCAGCGACACCAACACCGCCACCGAACTTGCGGGCCGCGTGCAGGAAACCCTCGGCGCGTTTCAACTCTCCGAACGGCAGGCGCTCATCGACAACCTGCCCGCCGAAGTCTTCGATCTGGCCGAAAAACTGCCCGAGGACATCCGCAAAAAGTTCGTCGCGTCCGTCACGCCCTGGACGTTGGACGACAAAATTCTCTACAACCCCAAGGAACGTTACATCGACTACGTCCTGCCGGGCATCATCGGGCTAATCCTCCAACTGCTCACCGTCACGCTGACCGCCTGCACCATCGCCCGCGAACGCGAAACGGGCACCCTTTACCAGTTAATGGTCACCTCGCTGCGGCGGGGCGAGATCGTGATCGGCAAGATGCTGCCCTACCTGGGCATCTCGGTTTTTCTGATCCTCATGATCATTGGACTGGCCGGCTGGCACTTCGACGTGGCCTTCCATTCCCCTTGGGCACTGGCGGCGATTTGTCTGCTCTTCCTGCTGTGTTCGTTGGGATTGGGATTGTTAATTTCCGCGATTTCCCGCACGCAAACCCAGGCGATCCAGCTTTCCGTGTTCTTTCTGCTGCCGGTCTTTGTGCTCTCCGGCGCGTTCGCCCCGCTGGAGCAATTGCCGGCGGGAGTGCGGGCGCTGTCGGAGTGTTTCCCTCTGACGCATTTCTGCCGGGCCTTCCGGCTGGTGAACTTGTACCAGGCGCCCGCAAGTTACGCGGTCGGAGATCTGACGGCGTTGCTGCTCGGCGCGGTGGTGACGTTCACCGGCGCCGCGTTGCTGCTGCGGAGGGTGCAGGAGTAGGTGGCCGGCTTCTGGTATTAAAGGTATATTGCGCGCAGATGCACGCGACCCGCATCGTTACTCAATCTTCACCGTCACCCCGGCGGTCACCAGCGTACTCAGCTTCACCGCGTCCCAGTTCGCCAACCGGATGCACCCGTGGCTCGCGGCCCGCCCAATCGTCTCAGGATTGTTCGTGCCGTGCAGGCCGATCCCGCTTTTGTTCAATCCCATCCACATGACACCCACGGGACTGTTCGGCCCGGGCGGCAACTGGACGAAATTCGCGCTGCGCACCCCGTGGTTCAACATCATGTCGTCGTACCGGAAATACGGCATGCTCGCGATGCTCAAAATTTTCCACGTGCCGATGGGTGCCGGCAGCGTCGTCGAACCGGGGGTGATCGGGAAACTCGCCAGGATCTGGTTGTCCTCATAAACATCCAGCATTTTCTCCCTGGTGTTCACCCTCACCAAGCGCGGCTGGAACTCCGGGCGAGTCGGCAAAAAGCGTCCCTGCTGCGCCAATCGGGGCACCTCCAACGGCTCCGCGATGTTCGGCACGCGCAGGCTGTCGCCGGCGCGCAGCGCGCCCAGGTTGCGCCCCGGGTTCAGACGGCGCAGAAAATCCTGCTCCGAGTGGAAACGTTCCGCCACCAGTTCAAGGAGCGACGTGTACGGCAGCGTCTTCAGCTTGCCCTGCGCCGCGCGGTCCTCCGGGATCACGCCGATCTGCGCCCCATCCTCGGCGGTGATGGTGTACTCGCGAAACGGTTCGATCCCGCCGAGTTCGGGCAGCGCGGCGAGCAGTGCCGGGCCCGGGGGCGGCAGGGTCTTGCCGCGCGACCGGGCGTAATGCTCGACGGCTTTGCGGGTGAACTCCCCGGATTTTCCGTCCAGCTTGCCCGGTCCAAAGTTTTCGCGGTCCAGGAAAATCTGGAGGCGGGTGGCGTCATCCACCGCCAAAACCGGCGGC
The DNA here is from genome assembly GCA_963795895.1 of uncultured bacterium. GTDB lineage: Bacteria > Verrucomicrobiota > Verrucomicrobiia > Chthoniobacterales > SZAS-18 > CAWCJJ01. The sequence continues at coordinate 206,630 of CAWCJJ010000008.1, read as the reverse complement.
TTGGGCACGGCTGCCGGGACGGGGGAGGAAGGTGTGGACGCGGGCGCGAAGGGTTGCGCGCGAACGGCGGCGGAGTTGCGGGAACGAGGACGAGTTTCCTCGTGGGCGCAGCCAGCCAGCGCGAGGGTCGCCAGAGCCAAGACGCCGGAGAGAGTAGGTCTAAAAGTCGGGAGCATTTCTCCCGCATTGTAGCCGGGGTGTCGAAGTTCGTCCACCCAAGCGCGGGGCGAACCCGGAGGGCATCCGCGCAAACACACGTCCCGCTTCCGCGCGGCGGACGATTGTGACTGCAAGCGCGCAACCACCAAGGATCATTATGGCAAACATCGGCAAATTTCTCCTCAACACCTTTCGTCTCGACACGCCGGTGACGTTGCTCAAAACCACCTTCAACGAGTGGACCGAGGACAAGGCCCCGCAACTCGGCGCGGCCCTCGCCTACTACACCGTGTTCTCGCTCGCGCCTCTGATCCTGCTCCTGATCTCCGTGTTCAGCCTGTTCATGCACGACAAGCACGATGTCGTCGAGCGCATCAAGGATCAGGTCACGCAGTTCGCGGGTCCGCAGCGCCGGCGACGTGGTGGGCGGCATCATCGAAAGCACCTCCAAGCAGAAAAGCAAGGGCGTCGTCGGCACGGTGGTCGGGGTGGTGATCGCGCTCTTCGGCGCGAGCGGTGTCTTCGGCCAGTTGCAGGACGCGCTCAACACCATCTGGGGGGTCAAAGCCAAGCCGGGACTGGGAATCATGGGGTTCCTGAAGGCACGGTTTGTTTCCTTCGGCATGGTGGGCGGGGTGTGCTTCCTCCTGCTCGTCTCGCATGACGGTGTCCTCGGTGATCACTGGGTTCAGCAAAAGTCTGAATTCGGTGCTGCCGGGCGGCGCGGCGATCTGCGGTGATCATTTCCATCCTTCTGAACCTCGTCGATCATCACGGTGCTGTTCGCGATGATTTTTCGGTTTCTGCCCGACGCCAAAATCGCCTGGAGCGACGTTTGGGTCGGCGCGGTCCTGACCACCGTGCTGTTCATCATCGGCAAGTGGGCGCTGGGCTTGTACCTGGGCAGGGCAGCGCGGGAAGCTCCGCTTACGGCGTGGCGGGGTCGCTGATTTCCACGCTGGTCTGGGTGTATTATTCCGCGCAAATCGTGCTTTTCGGAGCGGAGTTCACCCAGGTCTATGCCAATGAGTTTGGCTCGCACGTCGTCCCGCAGGACCACGCCATCCGCGTCGAGAAGAAGGAGGTGGAAATTCCGGTGACCCAGGCGGAGAAGGACGCGGCGGATACAAAGAAGAAATAATCGCTTGGGTCGGCTGGTGTGAAGCGAACGGGCTACAAGTTAACCGGCCAACGTCAACTCCGCCGTTTCGTCTGCTTCCAAGCCAAGGGAGGCGCACCCCGCCAGGTGCGCGGCGGCGATGCCTTCCAACTCCATTAGCGAACCCACCTGCGAGAGTTGCCCGCGCAACATCCGACCCCCTTCCATTCCTCGCGTGTACGCCATCAGACGGGCGCGCATCGACGACATCGCGGCGCGCTCGCCTCCGTGCCGACGCCGGGCGATGGCCAGAGCGCAATGGCGTGAAATGAAGGACCAGCGTTCCTCCAACGATGGCAGCGCCGGAACGACGCCGGTCGCCAGGAACACCTTGGTTTGCGCGAACAGCCACGGCGCGCCCATCGCGGCGCGGCCAATCATCACCCCGGCTACTCCCGTGGAATCGCGGCGGCGCGTGACGTCCCGGGGCGTGGCAATGTCGCCGTTGCCGATCACCGGGACCCGCACGGCGGCGGCCACTTGGGCGATGACGTCCCAGTTTGCCTCGCCGGAATAACTCTGCGCCCGGGTGCGGCCGTGAACGGCGATCCGGTGAATGCCGCAGTCCTCCAGGAGGCGCGCCACGGCGGGCGCGTTGATCGTGTTTTCATCCCAGCCGATGCGGATTTTCGCGGTGACGGGGATTTCGGGATGGCTGGAGTGAACCGCCCGCACCACCGCCTTCGCGACGGCTTCCAGCAGTGGACAATCGCGGAGCAGCGAGGAGCCGCCGTTTTTAGCGACCACTTTGTTGACCGGGCAACCGAAGTTGAGGTCGATAAAATCCGGTCGGACCCAATCCACCACCGCGCGCGCGGCCTCGCCGAGACGCTCGGGGTCGCCCCCGAAGAGTTGGACGCCCAGCGGACGTTCCACGGCGGCGTCGAAATCGACCATGTCGCGCGTGCGTTCGTTGCGGTGCAGGATGCCCTCCGCCGAGACGAACTCGGTGGTGAGAACATCGGCGCCTTGTTCCTTGCAAAGCTGGCGGAACGTCAGGTCCGTCACCCCCGCCATGGGAGCGAGGTAGAGGGGGAAGTTGGACGGGGCGACGGGCATGATGAGAGCGTCGATAACGCCTTCACAGCATACCCAGAATCCCCTGCAGGCGAGGGCGGGATACATCACTTTGCTTCTTCCCCGCCCATACTGGGCGGCGGAACCTGACAATGATTTCCGTCCCAATGGGGTGGCGGAACCGGACGATGTTTCCCATTCCTACAATGCGGGGATCGCGCTCACCGGCGCGACCATTGCCCCCGCCAGCAATGCGGCGACTTCCGCCTGCACCTCAGCCACCTGGTCCAACCGCAACCCAGGGTCGAACACCACGAAACTCTCGCCGGTTTTCGCGTGCTCGTACAACAGCAAACGCCGCCCGTCCTCCTCCGCCGTCCCGGTGGGTCGCAACAATCGTTTGCGCTCCAGCATCAACGCCAGGATGTACGCCGCGCGACGTTCCGCGGGCATGCCGGAAATCAGGAACCGCCGCAACAATGCCTCGGCATCCGTGCGCGGAATACGCGTCCGGCGCGGGCGGTGGTGGCGGCGTGAACTTGGACCGCCACATGAGAACGGCGGCTTGCCTGCCGGTTTCGGCCTGCAGTCGTCCCCAACCGGCCTCGCTCACATCGCGCCGGAGCAGACCACCGTGCTTATCGCGGTAAAGCAGGGTGAGGAAGTGCTGTCCGCCGGTAAAGGTTCCCCGGTGACGGCGCAACGGTCGGCGCGGGCCTGGATGGTCCAATCGGGAAGCATGGCTCAACGTGTCCGGTCACCACACCGTCAGGAATGCCACAGCGATCTGGGTGTCACCGGTGGGCAGTCCATGTTGAGGGCGCGCATCCGCAATAGAACCACTCCCACCGCAGCCAAACATCAAGTTTGGCGTCCACGCCGCGTACACCGGCGCGATCCGGTCCCCGCGGCCCAGCGCCAGGAACATGTTCTCCAGAAAAATGATCAGCACGAAAATCACGATGGCCGTCGTCACCCCCGCCACGACACTGCGCCGCGAGTACACGATGCCCAGCGGCGCCGCGATGCACACCACCACGAAACAACTCCAGGGCGAGGCCCAGCGGTAATCCAGGTACGTGCGGAAGGGCGCGAGTTGAGGCGCCGTAAAATCCGCGTTGAGTTGCAGGTACTCGCGCAGGGCGGGCACCGAAAGCTTGTCCGCCGACAGGGTGGAACTGGAGACCCGCCACGGGGTTTCGTTCCAGCCGGTGACGATCTTTTCCTTGGGAAAGCTGACCGCCGCGACATCGCCCGCCACCGTGTATTTGACCAGTTTGGCGTCCAGGAGGTGCCAGGCTTTAAGCGCGGGTTCGTACACGGCGGTGTGCGCGTAGTACTTGTCCAGGACGTTGCCGGACGCATCCTGTTGCTCCACCATGACACCCTCAAAAGGTTTGTTCAGGTTGGAGGGCATCCGTTCGATGAACCAGAGGCGGTCATCCGCCCGGTTCAGGAAGAGATGGCCGAGGGTGAACGAACGTTTCTCGAGTTTGTTGCTGCCGGGTTCCATTTCAGCCAGCATCTGGTCGCGGATGCCGTCGGCCTGGGGAGCCAGTTTATGGTTCAGATACGTGCTGAAGACGGTGACCAGCAGGCCCGTGAGAAAGAAGGGAACAAGGATGCGTTCGAGGCTCACGCCCGCGTTGAGCATGGAGATAATTTCGTTGGCCTGCGACATGCGTCCCAGCGAGTAGAGCAGGGCCAGCAGCAACCCCACGGGCAGGGTGATGACCGCGATAGACGGGATTTGGGTTAAATAAAATCCGGGCGATCTGACCGATGGAGACATGATTTTCGATGAAATCGTGCAGATTGTTCTCCAGGTTGAACACCAGCCACACCGCCAAAAACCCGAGCAGGCAATACCCGAACGGAAGCAAAAAACTGACGAGCAAATAACGGTCGAGCAGGCGCAAGGCGGGTGGGGGAGGGTTGCTGGTTGATGTTTTATCGAAGTCGGAGGGAATCACCCTGGCCGCGTCTGATCTGGTAAGCCCCGGGAACGGGGCGTCCCGCCGCATCCGGTCTGACTCCGGGGCATCCGCCCGGGAGCGCGGGTCTCCGACCCGCCTCTGGTCTGGACCGGTCTGGTCGGTCTAGGGGTTATCGCCCTTTGCGGGTCGGAGACCCGCGCTCCCGGGGCTGACCAGCCGGAGAATTGGAGGACTATCACTCAACCTTCAAATCGACAATCCGGATTTCCTTGTCACCGAAAGCGTGGTCGGTGGAAAGTGTTAACCCACCTGACTGCACGTACTTTTCCCAGGTGCCGCTGACCGTCTTGTCCGGCGCGGGCATGTAATCCCAGCGCGCGGGGAGGTTGGTCTGCGGGATCGATGTACACGTTGTAATGGTCGTTGTTGGTCATGCCCACCTTGTCGAAGCTCAGCTTGAACACGTCGTAAGTTTTGCCCTCGATGGTTTGCTTGCCGCCGCTTCGAGGTGGACCCCTTGTCGCGCAGTTTCAAAGGGGCGAGCAGCCAGTAGGCGTCGTTCGTCCAGCGCGCGAACGCCGCCTTCTGATCGCCCTCGGTGTTGGGTGCGGCGAGGTCCACGGTCACGGTCTTGCCCGCCCAGGTGATGGTGTCCTTGTTGCCGGCCACGTCCCAATCGTGCTTCGCGCTGAGGAGCGGTTCGGGCTTGCCGGGCTGCTCGACCTGAAAGGTGAATTGCACCCGCTTGACCGAGGGCCACCGGTCGCCGCCGCTGGCCTTTACAACGGCGTCCGCGAGGGCGGTCTCCTCGCCGGCGGCTCGCAGGTGGGTTGTGCCAAGGCAGGTGGCAAAGCCAGGGTTGCGAGGACGGGGCAGGGAAGATTTCATGGGATAAGCGGGTTGGATGTGATGCTGGCGATTTTAATGTGGCGTGCCGCAAGGTCCCCGGCAAACGCATTTCACAGGTCGCCTTGAGGTTCGTCTGTTGGGATAACTTCCCCTCGTCTCAGCGGGAAGTGTTGATGTAGAGGAAAGCCGTAACCATGCCCGAACATCTCATTCCATCCGATTTCCATGGCAGACATTTCTACTTCCGGCGCCCGCGTCCTGATCGTTGCCACCAGCATGAGCGGGAAATCCCGTTCGCAACGCCTGGCCCACATCGCGCGGCGTAAACTCGCCGAAAAGGGCGTGGACGTCACGCTCCTCGACCTCCGCGAACACCCGCTCCCTTTCGCCGGCTCGCCCGCCGGTTGGAGCGATCCGACCGTGCCCAAGCTCGCCGCGATCACCACGGCGGCCACCCACGTTCTTTTCGCCGTGCCGGTCTATAATTACGACGTGAACGCCGTCGCGAAGAACTTCATCGAGTTGATGGGGGAAGACGCCATGGGCGGCAAAACCGTGGGTTTCCTCTGCTCGGCCGGCGGCGCGGGTTCCTACATGTCGCTGATGCCCTTCGCCAACTCCCTCATGCTGGACTTCCGCTGCTGGATCGCGCCGCGGTTTCTGTACGTGTCAAAAGACTTCGAGGGCGATCATCTCCCGGGCGAACTGGACGTCCGGCTTGATGAGTTGCTGCTCGCGCTGCTGAGTCGGGGGCTGCCTTCCCAGCAAGTCTGAGGGCGGGGTTTCGGTGTCGTTGCCCAACTAACTTCGACTCTGTTCCGCAGTGACGACAGAAAATAGCCCGTCGCAACACGAGGGTTGCCCCCGCGCCCGGGACGGCGCAAGGTGCGCGCCATGGACGTCGCCATTCTGGGAGCTTCGGGGGACTGCGGACGCGCCATCGCCGGGCAACTCATCGCCGCGCGCCTGCTGCTCACCACCGAACGCCTCCAACTCGTCGGCCGTCGCGGGGGTGCCTCCGCCAGCGTCCTCCACGGCTTGGTGTCCGACCTGACCGACGCCTACGCCGAACACGTTCCTTACCTGGACGTCGCGCTGAACCCGGAGGAAATCGTGGCGGACCTCTGGGTGGTCAGCGCGGGCGGCACCATCCCGCCCAATATTTCGCAGGCGCGGACCGCCTCGCGCAGCGACCTCGCCGCCGTCAACGCGCGCGTCTTCAGATCCTACGCGGAGGCGTTGGCCCGCTACGGCCAGGGCACGGAGATCGTCATCGTCGTCTCCAATCCCGTGGAACTGGGCGTGGCGTATTTCGCGGAAGCCATCGGGCGCGACCGGGTCATCGGCATCGGCGCGTATTCGGATACGCTGCGGTTCCGGCGCGAGATCGCCGCCGCGCTCGGGCGTGCGGCGGCAGCGGGTGGGCGGCTTCATGCTCGGCGAACACGGCGACGCGCAGGTGCCGGTCTGGAGCAGCGTGCAAATTCACGGCATGGACGCCGCCGAACTGGCGCAAACCGTCGCCCGTCTGCGGCACGGCACCACCGTGGAGGATTTCGCCGGAATTTGCGCGCGCGAACGCCGGGCGGTCACGGATCTGCTGCGAGGCGGGGCGAGTCGCCGAGGCGTTTACCCGGGTGGACACGCTAACGCCGGACGTGCGGGTGATCGTCAAGCCCTACGTCACGCACCTTTCCGGCAGCAAGACGGTGCTGGCCACGGCGAACGTGACGGTGGACCTGGTCAGCACTCTGTTGCGACGGACGCGAAGTGCTCGTCGCCGGGCAGGCGATGCTGGAGGGGGATTTTTACGGGCTGCGCGGGGTCGCTGGGGTGCCGGTGGTCGTCGGTCCGGGCGGAATTTCGCGCGTGGTGGAATTCCCGCTCACCGACCCGGAATACGGCCAGATCCAGGCGATTTCCAAGCTGGTGCACCGCCAGGTTGAGGGCTGGATGGCGGGTGTCGCCGTAAACGCGTTTCGCAGGATCAACCCGGTTCTCTCCATGGACATGACACCACCGACCGTTTCGCCCAGTTACGCCTTCGTGCTGAAGCTGACCGACCAGCCCGGCGGGATGGAGGTCATCGCCGCGACGTTCGCGCACCGGGGAGTGTCGCTGGCGTGTTCGCTGGGCAACGACGGCGCGCTGGACCCCGAGGGACGCGCGACGATGATGGTGACGTTTTCCGCGACGCCGGCGAAGAAGGAAATCATCCGCCGGGCGCTGGGGCGGCTTTCGCGGGTGCGGTCGCTGGTGGAGTACCCGATGGACGCGCCCGAACTGCGCAAGACCGCCGTGTTGCGACTGGCCGGCGCGGAGCCCCTGGTGCCGAGGCGAGCCGTGCGTTCGCTGGAGCGGATGGAGTCGAACGTGTCGTCGGCGGATGGCGATCGCGGCGGCGAAACCACTTATCTGCTCGTGGACACACCCGTGAGCGTGGACGCGGTTCTGGAGGACAGTCCGCGGCGAGGGTCGTCTGCGCGACGTTTCCACGACGGTCATCGGATTATAAGGCGGTCGGACACCGGCCACGGCGTTCAGTCTTCTTCTTCAGACTCCATGTCGATGTCGATGAAGGAAGCGGTCCGGGCTTCGCCGTCCTCATGGGCTGCGGGCACGAGCAGCTTCAACTCCGCCGCGTGACGCGCAACATCCCCGCTGCGCATCAATGCTTCACCGACAAGCATGGCGTCCGCTCCGCAGGCGCGCACGCGGCGGCTGTCGTCGGCGGTGCGGATGCCGCTTTCGCTGACCAGAATAATGCCCGGCGGGACCTGTTCGCTGAGGTTCCTCGGTGACGGCCAGATCGACCTCGAACGTGGACAGATTCGCGGTTGTTGATGCCGATGATCTGCGCGTCGGTGGCGAGCGCGCGGTCCATTTCCTCGCAGGGTGTGGACCTCCACCAGCGCGTCGAGTTGGCAGGCCTGCGGCGACGTCGAGCAGGCGCTCCAGTTCGCCCGGCTGGCAAGGCGGCGACGATCAGCAAGACGGCGTCCGCGCCGGCGGCGGCAGCCTCGTAGATCTGCACTTCGTCGAGCATGAAATCCTTGCGCAGCAACGGCAGATCGACCGCGTCGCGGATGGCGCGCAGGTGATCGAGGTGTCCCTGGAAAAAGCGCTCGTCGGTCAGGACGGAAATGGCGTCCGCCCCGGCGGCCTCGTATCGGCGGGCGATCTCGACGGGATCGAAATTCTCGGCGATCACCCCGGCGGAGGGCGAGGCGCGCTTGACCTCGGCGATGAGCGGCGAGCGTGCGTCCCTCGCCGCCCTGGCAGCGCGCTGCGCGAAGCTGCGGAATTCGTTGCGGTGCAGGGCGGCGCGACGGAAGTGCGTCGCGCCGGGCGCGGATCGGCCTCGATTTCCTGGCGTTTGTGGTCGAGGATTTCGGTCAGTCGGTTCATCGTCGTGGGTAAGGTCGCACACGGCGCGAGCGCGGGAAAGCGATGTCAAAAAGCTTTGCGCCACGGCGAAAAAACCGCTTGCGGGCGTAGGAGGCGGTCTGCTAACGGTTGGATTCTTGCTAGTCAGTTCGCGGGTGTAGCTCAGTGGTAGAGCACTTCCTTGCCAAGGAAGACGTCGCGAGTTCGAGTCTCGTCACCCGCTTTTCTCCCGACCCAAGCGTGGTCTGTTTTGGGGATGGCTACGTTGTTCCCCTTGGGGGATCGACATGGGATGATACACCCGACGGACCCGCGCGAGGGTGCTTCTGAGTCCCTCCGGGACTCAGAAGCTTGGCAAGCCCGCCCATTCCGTCGCGGGTACAACATTCAATGCCGTTCCCCTCAACCCGCCGTCAAGGCCGCGCGCTCGTCGCCCATCGCGCCGCTCTTCTCCAGGAAGTAATCGTAGTTCCCCGGGTACGGCACCACCTTGCCCGCGTTCACGTGCATCACCTTCGTCGCAAGCTGGCGGATGAAATGCACGTCGTGGCTGATGAACACCAGCGTTCCCTCGTACTGCTCCAACGCCAGGTACAGCGACTCCACCGTCAGGATATCCAGGTGCGTCGTCGGCTCGTCCATGAGCAGCATATTCGGCGGGTCCACCAGGAACTTGATCAGGTTCACTCGGCTCTTCTCGCCGCCGCTCAAGACGCCCGTCTTCTTGTAAATATCGTCCTTGCGAAACGCGAACGAACCCAGCACCCCGCGCGCCTCCTCCTCCTTGATCGTCGGCGCGCTGTTCATCACCTCCTCGAGCACGGTCGCGCTCGGCGTCGAGCGTGTCCGCGCGGTGCTGGCTGAAGTAACCGATCTTCGCGTTGTGCCCCAAGTTGCGCACGCCTTTCTGGAACTCCAACACGCCCGCGAGAATCTTGAGCAACGTCGATTTGCCCGCGCCGTTCGGCCCGACCAGCACCGTGCGTTCGCCGCGTTCGATGCTCAGATCGAGTCCCTCGTAAACCTTGTGGTTGCCGTAGGCCATGTGGATGCCCTCCAGCGAAATCACCCGCTGTCCCCCGCGCGGCGGCTGCGGGATCTGGAACCGGAACGGCTTCCTGGGCGGCGTCGGCTTTTCGATCATATCCATCCGCTCGATCTGCTTGAGCTTGCTCATGCGCCTGCGACGCCTTTGACGCCACCTGCCGGAACCGCTCCGCGAATTCCCGCAACGACGCGATCTCCTTCTGCTGGTTCTTGTAGGCGGCGGATCTGCTGCTCGTAATGCGCCTCGCGCTGCTGGAGGTAATCCGAGTAGTTCCCCTTGTACTCGATCAGCTTTTTGTCCGCGATCTCGTGCACCTGCTCCACGATCTCGTCCATGAACTGGCGGTCGTGCGAGATCATCAGGATCGCGCCGGCGTAGGTCTTGAGATATTCCTGGAGCCAAAGCAGGGAGAGCAGGTCGAGATGGTTGGTGGGTTCGTCGAGCAGGAGTAAGTCCGGCTCCATGACGAGGAGCCGCGCCAGGTGCGCCCGCATGACCCAGCCACCGCTCATCTCGCGGGCCGGACGGTTAAAATCGGATTCGCGGTAACCCAGGCCGCGCAACATTTTCTTGGCCTTGGCCTCGGCCTGCGGATTGTCGAGCGCGTCGTGCTTGGCGTGGGCTTCGAGGTACTCGGGACCATCCACGGTGCCCGCCTTTTCGAGGACGCGCAGTTGTTCCTCCAACTTGGGCAGCTCGTTGCCGCGACCGGTGGCGAGATCGAGGACGGTTTCCTCGCCGACGGGTTCGCTCTCCTGGGGGAGGTAGCCGATCATGGTCCATTCGTCGCGCTGGATGGTGCCGGCGTCAGGATCGTCCTTTTTGAGGATCAGGGAGAACAGGGTCGATTTTCCCGCCCCGTTGGGGCCGACGAGCGCGACGCGTTCGCTGTAGTTAACCTGGAGATTGGCGCCCTCGAAGAGCGTCAACCCGCCCATGGTTTTTTTTAGATCGCGGATGGTAAGCATGGCGGACGAAAGGGAATTAAGAATTTATCACAGAGGACACGGAGAGGGGACACAGAGGCAGAGGAGGAAGAAAAAGGCAAAAGGCTTTTGTTCCAGAAAGACTCGGCCACCACTATATCCCGTCCAAACCCCGCCTTTTTCTTCCTCTGTGTTTCTTTGTGTCCCCTCTCCGTGTCCTCTGTGATAAATTCTTAATCCCCCCTTGTCACGCTTCGCGCCGCCGATCGACCACGCGGCGCAGCTTGCCTGTCCGTTCGCTGACCTCCAACGACTCCGCGCCGATCCACTCCAGCCGCACCGGGTGCTGGATGCCCGCCAACCCCTCCGCCACGACTTCTGGCTGCCAGCGTCCGAACGCCTCCAAAATCTCCTCGGTCCCCGCCGGGCCGCCGTTTCCCACCAAGCGCAGGGTCAGGCTGTCCAGATTGCCCTCGCGGGCGACCACCATTTGAAATTCACCGATGCCCAGCCGTTCGCGGAAGGGATCCAGCAATGCCCGCAACCCGCTCACCGACACATTGAAACCACTGATCCGCGCACCCTCCTCCGAACGTCCCAGCAGGCGGAAACGCCGGTCCGCGGCGCCCGCCGGCTCCACCCATTGCGCCAGGTCGCCCGTGGGATACCGCAACAGCGGCATCAATTTGCGCGTCAAACACGTGAAGATCACCCGGCCCGGACGACCCGTTTCCCCGATCACCTCACCCGTTCCCTCGTCGCAAATCTCCACGGTCGTTGCCCCGTCGAACACCCGGTGCTCGCCGGGGCCGCAGGTGGCGTCGGCGTAGGCGATCATGCCCGCGTCCACGCTGGCGTAGCTCATCGAACCCACCGCGATCCCCGGGAAACGGTTCTCCAAAAAGCGGAGTTGGTCGGGTGTGAAAAGTTCGCCCGCGAACAGGATGCGCTTCAATTTCACCGGCGGCGCGTCCTCCCGGTCCAGATGCTCGATCAACCGCAGCAAATGCGTCGGAAACCCCGCCAGCGTGTCGATGTCGAACAACCGGATGATGCCGGCGGCGTTCTCGAACTGCGGCGAGTAGCCCAGCGGAAATTGCAGCACCCCCGGACGCATCGCCTTGAAGGATTGCGTGGCGAAAATCAACGACGAGTACAGGCTCCCCGCCGCGAAAAGGTTGGCGACCCGGTCCCCGTCCGCCAACCCCGCGCCCTCGCACGCGCGCGCCGACATCACCACGGCGGAATCCCATTCCGCGTCGTTGAAATAGGAGAACTTCGGCGTGCCCGTCGTGCCGCCGCTGTTGAGGACGATGCCTTCGCGCGGAGTTTCCGTGAGCACCTCGCGCCGGTCGCGATGGTGCGCCCGCCAGAATTCGTCCTGGTCCACGGTGGGCAGGTCGCCGAGGGTTGGTTCCCCGGCGGGTAAATCCGCGTAGAGGCGCTGGTAAAAGGGGCAGCGCGCCCGCGCCAGCGACACAATTTCGGAGAGCGGGTACGTCGTCAGCTTGGGAGCGGCCATGGGAGGCAATGACGCCGCGACGGGGTTGCCGGTCAAACCCGCGACGCCGGAACACTGCGGCCCGCGAGAAATCCGCCGCCGATGACAGACGATCCTTGACGAACCGCGCGGTTTGCTAGTAAAACGGAGCAATCTTTCACCCGGCGGCGGGTGACGGCACCTCGTCCCCCGACGGGACGCATTACCCCCATGCACTTCCGAAAGCTCGTTTCCTCCGTCCCGCAGTCCCTTTTGCTCGCGACCTTCGCCCTGGGGCTACTGGCGCAACCCCGCGCCGCGCGCGCGCAAGACCCGGCGGACCGCGTCACGCTGACCGACAGCATCCTGCCAGTCGCGCAAAATGTCATCCCGGACGCGTCGCTCAACCAGGCTGCGCTGGTTCGCGCCGCCCTTACGGGCGCGGAGTCGGTCGCGCCGTTGAAGATCGCGGTGGTCCTCAAAATCCGTAATTACCCCGAACTCCAGCGCCGGGTCGCGGCCCGGGAAACCATCGCGCCCGCCGAGATGGCGGCGCGCTACCTGCCCTTGGAGGCGGATTTCCAGGCCGTGGCGGAATGGCTCGCCAGCCAGGGATTGCAGGTCGCGCCCGCCGAGGCGGGCCGGGTCACCGCGTTCGCGACCGGAACCCCCGTGCAACTGCAGGCCGCGTTCGCGGCTCCCTTTGGACGGGTGAACTATCAGGGCGCGGAGTACACCGCCGCCCTCGCGGCACCCAGCGTCCCGGCCCGTTTGGCCCCGTTGATCGCGAGCGTGAACGGTTTGCAGCCTTACCTGCATCCCCGTCATTCGGCGCGTCCCGTGCCCGCCTCCGGCAACCGTCCGCCTTACCTGATCGGCGAAATTCTGTCGGCCTATGACGCCGTTGGCACGGGACTAACCGGCGAGGGCCAGACCATCGGCATCATCATCGACACGTTCCCGCTGTCGAGCGATCTGACCCAATTCTGGACGGCCAACAAGGTGGACCAGAAACTCGGCAACATCATCCAGGTGGACCTGTCGGGCGGGACCCTCCCCGCTCCCTCGGGCGAGGAAACACTCGACGTTTCGTGGAGCAGCGGCATCGCCTCCAACGCGCAGGTGGCGATCTACGCCACGGGCAACCTGAACAACGTCGGCGCCGCGTATAGCCGGATCATCAGCGACCTCCAGACCGGCGCGATGCCCAACCTGCACCAGATTTCCATGAGCTTCGGCGCGGGCGAGCTGGATACGTCCACCGGCGAGTTGAACAGCACCGCGCAGCTTTTCGCCACCATGTCCGCCTACGGGGTCACTCTGTTCGCCTCCTCGGGGGACAACGGCGCGTACGGCGCGGCGGGCCGCACGGTGCAGGTGTCCTACCCGGCCTCCGACCCCAGCGTGGTGGGAGTCGGCGGGACCAGTCTGACCCTGAACCCGGCCAACGGCCAGGAGTTCGCCGAGACCGCCTGGTCGCCGGACGGCACGGTGGATGAATTTGGACGCATCGGCTCGACGGGCGGCGGCGTGAGCGGTTTCTTTCAGCGTCCGGCTTTCCAGACGGGCGCGAGTCTGCCGGCGGGAACCATGCGGTTGGTGCCGGACGTTTCGCTGGCGGCGGACCCGCGAACGGGTTGCTACCTCGTGCTCAACGGCGGCGTTAACATTTTTGGCGGCACCAGTTGGAGTTCCCCCACCTGGGCGGGTCTGTGCGCCCTTGCCAACGAGGCGCGCGCAAAAGCCGGCCTCAACCCCCTCGGCTTGGTCAACACCGCTTTTTACCCGCTCCTGGGCACCGGGAGCTTCCGCGACATCCTCACGGGGAACAACGCCACCTACCAGGCGGCGGCGGGCTTTGACCTGACCACCGGGATCGGCGCGCCCCACTTTTCCACCCTGCTGCGCGCGTTGCTTGTCAACACGCCCGCCCCCATCATCACCAGTCCCACCGCCGCCAGCGGCCAGGTCGGGGTGGTTTTCAGCTATCAGGTCGCCGCCATCAACCTGCCGACCGCCTTCGGCGCGAGCAGCCTGCCGGACGGCCTCACCCTGAATCCCGCCAACGGGGTGATCTCCGGCGTGCCGCTCACGTCAGGCGCTTTCCCGGTGATCCTCACCGCCGGCAACGCGGGCGGGACGGCATCCGCCACTTTGACGCTCACCATCGCGGACGCGGGTGTCGCGGCCCCGGCCATCACGAGTTTCACCCCGAACAACGGTCCCACCGACACGGTGGTCACCATCACCGGCGTCAACTTCGCGGCGGCTCCGGGCGGGATTACCGACGTGTCCTTTAACGGCAAGCCCGCTGCGTTCACGGTGGTCTCCGACACGCAGATCACCGCGACCGTGCCCGCCACCGCGACCACCGGGCCCGTCACCGTCACCGACGCTTTGGGTGTCGCGGCCAGCGCGTCGAACCTCATCGTGACAACCGCCAACCAAGCGCCCGCGATCACCAGCGTCGCGCTGGCGACGGTCCGGCTGGGCGTCCCCTTCACCTTTCAGGTCACCGCGAGCAACGGGGCGACGAGCTTCGGCGCCATCGGCCTGCCCCCGGGCCTCGCGCTGGACCCCGCCACCGGCCTGGTCACGGGAACCGCCACGGCCCTGGGTTGTTACCAGGTGACCCTGACCGCGACCAACGCTCTCGGTGTCGGCGCGAGCGCCCTGGTTCTAAACGTCCTGCCCCCCGCGCCGGTGATCACCAGTCCGCTCACCGCGACCGGTTCGATCAACGCAAACTTCACTTACCAGATCGTGGCCACGAACACGCCGGCCGGCTATGACGCGACCGGCCTGCCTCCCGGCCTGAGCATCAACCCGTTGACGGGTTTGATCACGGGCACTCCGGCACGAGTGGGCACGTACCAAGTGTTGCTCAGCGCCACCAACGCCGGCGGCACCGCGACCGCCACGCTGACTTTGACCGTCACGCCGCCCACCCCCGTGATCAACAGTCCGCTGACCGCCTCCGCGCGGGTTAACGCGCCGTTCACGTATCAGATCACGGCCACCTCCTCGCCCACGAGCTTCAGTGCCAGCGGTCTGCCCGCCGGCTTGGTGATCGATCCGGCGAGCGGCTTGATCACGGGCGCGCCGTCTGTCACCGGCGTCTTCGGCGTCACCCTCGCGGCAACCAATGCCACGGGTCCCGGCCAGCCCGCCACCCTGACCCTGACGGTCCTGGCACCGCCACCGGTTGTCACGAGTTCGACGGTCGCGCTGGGCCAGATTGCGGTGCCTTTCAGTTACCAGATCACCGCCACCAACTCGCCGACGGCGTATGAAGCCAACGGCCTGCCCGACGGACTCAGCGCCAACGCGAACAGTGGTCTGATCTCGGGCACGCCGACGCAGGCCGGAACTTACCAAGTGTCGCTCACCGCCGCCAACGGCGCGGGGGCGGGTAGCGCGACCCTCACGTTGACCGTCACCGTGGCACCCCCGGTGATTTCCAGCCTCCTCGTCGCGAACGGCAAGCAGAACCAGCCGTTCACCTACCAGATCGTGGCGAGCGGATCACCCACGAGCTTTGGCGCGGCGGGTCTGCCGACCGGTTTGAGCGTCAACCCGTCCACCGGACTGATCACCGGCACACCGACGCAATCGGGAACTTTCCAGGTGACGCTCTCGGCCACCAATCCGGGCGGGACGACCACGGCGGTTCTCGTTCTCGGCATCTCACCGCCGCCACCCGTGATCACGAGCGGCCTTTCGGCGACGGTCCCCTTGAACGCGCTCTTCAACTACCAGGTGACGGCGACGAACGCCCCGACGGTGTACAACGCGTCGGGCGTGCCGGCGGGCGTGGGCATTAATCAGGCGACGGGTTTGATCCAGGGCACGCCCCTGGCTTCGGGCACCTTCCCGGTCACGTTGACGGCGACCAACCTGAGCGGCACGGCCACGGCGGTGTTGGTGTTGGTGGTTCCGCCGGTGCCCCCGGTGGTGACGATCGCGACCAAGCAACCCCGGATTAGCGGGGTCGCCGGCGTGCGCAGTCGGATCATCATCACACGCGCGGGAGGCGATGTGAACCAGCCGCTGACGGTAACCTACCAGGTGACGGGCCGGGCGGTCGCGGGCGTGGATTACGTGATGCTGACCGGGACGAAGACGATCGCGGCAGGCAGCCAAACGGCGCGGGTCAACGTGGTGGCCCTGGGCGGAAACTCCGGCGGACCGGCGAGGAAAACGGTCCGGGTGGCACTGAGCGCGCCGACGGACAGCAGTTACACGTTGGGTGACGCGTCGGTTGTGACGGTGAGGATTCTGAGCGCGCAGTGAAAGAAGGATGTGGGTTGTGGGTTGTGAGGAAAAATGTGGGGAGGGGATGTCGGTTGTGCGTGGTGTTCCCAGCCGCGTAGCGGCGCCACTTGAATAGCACAGAACGCCCTTCGCGCGTGCTGGTGAGGGAGTAACACCTTGCGGACGGCAACGTTCCCCGTCCCTTGGGTCCTTTTGGTCCCTGGGGTCCCTGGGGTCCCTTTCCGGGAACGCGCCCGGCCGATGGCGGCACCCCCGGAAAGGAACCCCAGGGGACCAAAGGGACGGCGGCCCCTGACCGGCTCCGCACAAGCCGTGTTACTCGGGAGCCGTGGTCGAGTCCGCAAGGCCACGGATAGCCACGAGGAGACTCCAGCCACGTAGTGGCGTTACCTTTGTGAAGTGGGGAACGCGTTTGGCTTTGGTGATTGCAACCGGTGGCAAATTATTGCGCCGCCGGTGAGAACAAACCTCCAAATACCCCCGCGTCGCCTTTGTGAAGCCACTCCGTGGCTGGGAACCACATCCCACATCCCTCTTCACATCCTCTCCGCCACATCCGTTCTTCCACAACCCACAACCTTTTTCACATCTGCTCCACCGCGTACCCCTGGGCGCGTAACAGCGCTGGCAACCCCTCCGTGCCAGCCGTGTGGGCCGCGCCGACCACCACCATCCGGGTTCGTCCGCCCTCGCGCAGGAACTCTTCCAGTTTCGGCAACCACGCCAGGTTGCGGTCCGTGATGATCCGCCGGTACAACGAGGGCGCGCCACGGTAATCCTCGCGCATCACCCGGTTGATCGTACCGGTGTCACCCACCCGCCACGCCGCCACCACCCGTTCGTACTCCGTCCCGGACGTGCCCAGGTGCAGAAACCGCAACAGCAAAAAGGTCTCGCTGTCGGCGTCGCTCATTTCGCCAAACACCGCGATGTGGCGCTTCAAATCCACCAACCCGGACAACCTTTTGCGCGCGAGCCGCGCCTTGGCTCGCAGGTAAGCTTCCAACCCACGCGCGCGTGTCGCCCCCGGCAAGCCGCCCGGCTCCTCGAGGAGCCAGCCCAGGGCCCACGGACGTAGATGTTCGATCTTCTTCCCGGCCTCCGCCGGGACCTTGCTACGCGCCAGCGCTTGCCGCACAAAAGCGTACGTGCGCGGGTCCAGCTTGTCGCGGATGGTCGTGCCGCCCGGCAGTCGGCTCGCCCTGTCCAACGCCTTTTCCCACGCCGCGGCGGAAGCCCGCGGGTCCGTCTCAAACACGATTTCGGCGCTGCCGGCAAACGCCTCCTCGTACGCGGCGGGCAGCGGGTAGTCCGACTTGCGCAATGCGTGGACGGACCCCGCGAGGTACAGCGTGTGGTCGCCCGAGGAGACTTTCCAGACACAGCATTTGCCCCGCGCGCCCGGGAGGAGCGCCACCAGTGCGACCCACCCGGCGAGCCAGATTCCGCCACGCGACGAGAATGGACTGGCTTCGAAGCATGACCCCGGCCCCTCAACCCCGCGCCAGCGCGTCCAGTAGTTTGGCGTGGATGCCGTCGAAACCGCCGTTGCTGAAGACCACGATGGAATCGCCTGGTCGCGCCAGCTTGGTCACCCGTTCGATGATCGCGGCGGTACCGTCCTCGTAGAACGCCGCCTTGCCCTGCGCGCGGATCGCTTCCACCACGCGTTCCGGGTTCAAACGCTCGGCCTCGGGGATTTGCTCCAGCTTCGCCACGCGCGCCATCACCACGCCATCGGCGGCGTCGAAGGCTTGCGCGAGTTGATCCTGGAACACGGCGCGCCGGGTCGAGTTGGAGCGCGGCTCGAACAACGCCCACAACTTCCCCGCCGTTCCCTGCTGCTGGCGCAACCCGCGCAACGTTTGCTGAATCGCCGTGGGGTGATGCCCGAAGTCGTCGATTACCTTGATGCCCTTGACCTCCCCGCGCAGTTCCTGGCGGCGGCGCACGCCGGTGAAGGTGCGCAGTCCTTCGCGGATCGTGTCGTCGGTTAGTCCATAAAACCGGGCGGCGGCGATGGCCATGGCGCAGTTGCGCACGTTGAACTCGCCCATCATCGACGTGGCGAACTCCTGACCGCCCAGACGGAACAAGCGTCTTGCCCGCCTCGTAGTGGATGTCGCTCGATCCGGCCCTCGCCCTCCGGCGCGTTGATTCCGACCCCCACGCGTTTGGCGAACCCGTTGGTGACCACGTCCGCGCAATGGGCGTCATCGGCGTTGTAAAGGATCAACCCGTTTCCTGGCACGATGTTGACCAGCCGCCGGAAGCTGAGTTTGATTTCCTCCACGTTCTTGTAGATGTCCGCGTGGTCGAACTCGATGTTGTTGATGACGAGCAATTCGGGCAGGTAATGGACGAACTTGCTGCGTTTGTCGAAGAAAGCGGTGTCGTATTCGTCCCCCTCGATGACGTAATAAGGCGAGTCGTTGAACTGCGCGCCCTGGCCGAGATTGTTGGGAAGGCCACCGATCATGTAGCCCGGCTTGAGTCCGGCGGATTGCGAGAACCCAGGCGAGCAGCGAGGTGGTGGTGGTCTTGCCGTGGGTGCCGGTGACGACGAGGTTGTGGCGTCCGCGCAGGAAGAAATATTTCAGCACCTCGGGCAGCGAGCAGTAGGGCAGCTTGCGGTTGAGCACTTCCTCGACCTCCGGGTTGCCACGCCGGATGGCGTTGCCGATGACGATCAGCTCGGCCTCGCCGGGCAGGTTTTCGGGGCGGTAGCCCTTGCAGAGAGCGATGCCTTTTTCCTCCAGGAAGGTGGACATCGGCGGGTAGATGTCCTCGTCCGAGCCGGTGATGGTGTAACCCTGGTCGCGCAGGGCGGCGGCGACGGCGCCCATGGCCGTGCCGCAAACGCCGAGAAAGTGGAGGTGCTTGAGGTGGGTGAACATGGAGTAGGATGACGGGTTCCCTTAGCGGAGGCGAACGGGGAGGGCAAGGCGGAATCCAGAAGGTTCACAGAGGACACGGAGAGCAGACACAGAGAACACAGAGGAGGAAGAGGATTCGGAGAAGAAGAGACTAACGCGGTCTTTCTGAAACCCTCGCCTTTCTCTGTCGCTCCTCTGTGTCTGCTCTCCGTGTCCTCTGTGAACCTTCTGGATTCCGCCTTTGTCATCCCGCCGTCACCCGTGCGTCGGCGCGCGCACGGTGCCGCTTTCCATCGCCGCCCGCCGCCGGGCCATGATGCTGATCGCGATCTCGCGCACCATCTCGTCCAGCAACAACCGCAGATGGCTGCCCGCCCGGTAATCCGCCGGCGCGATGTGACGCACCCGGTCCGTGTGCGCGCAAAGCTGGTAACACTTGCGGAACGCCGCGCGCGTCGGGTCGTTCGGATTATACACCGCGATCGCCTGCCCCCCCTGCTTGCGGATCACGTTGAAACACGGGATGTCCGTCGGACCGTCGCCGACGTAGATCATGTTCTCAGAACGGGATCGGCCGCACATCGTCGTCCATGTGGTCGTTAACGTCCTCGCTCAGATCCAGCAACCCCTTGTTCACCCGGAAAAGGAACTGCGTCTTCTGCGTGTGACTGATCACCCGGCGCGGGAACGTGATGCGCCCGGAGTCATCCTCGGCGAACTCGCACCCGAACACCGCGCGGACGTAAGGCTTCAACCGGCTGCCCTCGATCATCTCCTTCAACCCGCTGGAGATGATGTAATACTCCACCTGGATGCCGAGCGCCTCCTCCTCGGGACCCAGCAACCCTTGGCGAACTGCTCGAACATCTCGGGCAGGCCGGGGTAAAAAGTCAGGTTCGCGCCGAGGTCGCGCAGTTGCTGGTTGGTGGGACGGTCGAGACCCAGCGTGTCGAGCAGGACCTTCATGTAGGCAAGTTCGCTGTCGTAACACTCGTTTTTGACGAGTTCGGCGCACCGCTGCCAAAACCGGCCCGGCTCGATGCCGAACGCCGGGAAAAGCGCCTCGTCCTGCATGTAGTTGGGCGTGAGCGTCTGGTCGTAGTCGAAGATGAGGGCGATGCGGTTCTGCGGCGCGGACATGGGGTGGAGCGGGGTCATGGGGAGCGTGGGTGTCAACGAGCCGTCATGTCCGCCAGGATGCGCGGGCATATCGGGAAACTGAAAAGGTAACCCGGCCTTCGCGCGCGCCTCGGGCAACACGCGCAGACTGTCCAGCATCAGGTGCGAAAGCTCACCCAACACCGTGCTCAACAACAACGTCGGCGCGGGCAGGAAGACCGGACGGCCCAGCGCCTGGCCGAGTTGGCGGGTGAAATCCTCGTTGCGCAACGGCGCCGGGCACACCGCGTTGAAAGCGCCGCGCGCGTCCTCTCGTCTCCAGCAGGTGGATGATCAACCCGGCCACGTCCTCGACGTGAACCGGACTCATCCACTGCCTGCCCGTGCCGAGACGTCCGCCCAGTCCCAGGCTGAACGGCACGCGCATCACCGGGAAACGCCCCGCCGTCACGCCCGAACACGAAGCCGATCCGCAACAACGCGACGCGCACCCCGGCGAGCCTCCGCCGCTTGCGCGGCGGCCTCCCATTTCGTGGCGACCTCCGCCAGAAATCCGGTGCCGGCCGGGCTGCCCTCCGTGAGCGCCTCGTCCCCCCGGTCACCGTACACACCGATGGCCGACCCGCTGATCAGGACGCGCGGCGCGGTGGGATCGTTGGCGTCACGCAGACCTTTGAGCGCCTGCGACAATCCGTCGTGGTCGTGTCAACGCGGCTGCCCACGATGCGATCCTTCTTGGCTTTGGTCCAGATAGCCGATGATCGACTCGCCGGCGAGGTTCGCCATGGCGTCCAGCCGGGTCAGATCGAGCGGACGGTTTCCACGCAGGATCGCGCGTTTCGACGCAACCCGCCACCGGGTTCTCGGGACGGCGCGAAAACGCCACGCACTCGTGGCCGCGCTCCGCGGAGTTGGTGAATCAAGTGCCGTCCGATGAAGCCGCTCGCGCCGGTGATGCCTATTCGCATTGGGAGTAGAAAGTCGTTTGGTTGTCGCCGCGCGGGAAACCTGGTTCCGCGTTCCCAACAATTTACGTGGCCGGGTACGGCGTTTTCAGGATAGAAGCGGAGAACCGCCGGCACAATGGTCATTGCGCGCGGGAACGAGGTTCGCGATATTGCCAGCCAGCCGCCGCCTTTCTTCTCTCCCCGTTCGTCATGTCCCGCTCCCGACACCACTTTCGCCCTTGCGCTGGCTGCCGCTCGCGGGCGTGGCGTTGCTCTACATCGCCGCTTGCGTCGGTCCGGCGATGTTCAACCAGAACGAGGCCCAGTACGCCGGCGCCGCCCGCGAGATGCTCAACCTCCCCGGGGACTACCAGCCGTCCGCCCGCCGCCAGACCGAACGCGGCCAGTGGCTCGTGCCGACCAACGACGGCGTTCCGCGCCTGCAAAAACCGCCCCTGGTTTATTGGACGCTGATCGCCTCCCTGCGGATTTTCGGCGTCAATGATTTCGCCGCGCGTCTGCCCAACGCCCTGGCGTCGCTCGCCTGGTTCGCGGGGATCGTCGCGCTGGGCCGCCGCCTGACGGATGACCCGGCGGCGGGTCTCCGACTGGGCCTCGCGGCGGCGACCGTTCTGGCGACGATGGCGGGGACGTTCATCTTCTGTCACCTGATCGCGCCGGAGCCGTTCCTGGCGGCGTTTTTGACGTGGACGTTTTGGTGTCTGCTGAGCGCCGTGCCGTCAACCTCAAAGCCCGCGACAGATTCCTCCGGCTCGCGTGGTCCTGCATGGGCTTGGGCGCGCTGACGAAAGGTTTGCACGCGGCGCTTTACCCGCTGGCTGTTGTCGGCGTGCTCGCGTGGCTTCACCCCGGGACGCGGCCCGTCTGGCGGCGGCTCTTCCGACCGGGCGGGATCCTGATTTTCCTCGCGGTGGTGACGCCGTGGTACGCGTACATCGAGCACAAATACCCCGGGTTCCTGCGCGATCAGTTGGTGAACGAACAGTGGGGCCACGTCGTCAACCGGCGCTACCCGCCGGACAGCAACGCGGTACCGTTGCCCACTTTTGGGCTCGAGCACCTGGCGCTCTTCCTGCCGTGGACGTTTTTCATCCCGGCGGCATGGGCGGCTGCGGCGGAGTAGGCTGGACGCCTGGAACCCGCCGGGCCGCGATCTGTTGCGGGCGTGGCTCGGGAGTCACGGTCGTTTCGATCCTCTTCTCCTCCGTGCAGGACTACTACCTGCTAACGGCGTTCGGCCCGGTGGCCTTCTGGCTGGCCCGCCCGTGGGTCGAGGCGTCCGGCGAAGGCAACCGGCTGCCGCGCTGGACGCTGACGGGACCCGGACTCGCGCTCCTGGCAACGGGCTTGCTGACGTTAGGCTTCGCCGGGTTTCTGCGCCTGCGCGGGATGGATGGCGGTCCTGCGGCGAGCTTGGACGCCCACGGCGCGCGCGACCAAATCCTGGGAACGCTCGCGGGTTTCACCGCCGCCGATTGGCAGCGCTTGCTGCCCCTGGTGTGGGCAACGGGCGGACTGTTCCTCGCCGGCGGTGTCGCGGTCTGGACGCAGGCAACGCGCGGGCGGCGTCCGGCGGCGTTGGCGGTCACGGCGTTGATGATGCTGGGCGTGCTCGCGCTGGCCGCGACGGGCATGCGCATCCTGGAGGATTATTTCTCGTTAAAACGGACGTGTTTGCTCATCAACCAAACCGCCCCGCCGGACGCGCTGGTGGTCTGTTACGGACCCACGATCAACAGCCCGAGTCTGCTGTACTACCTGGACCGCGAAGTGTACTGGCTGGGAGCCAATCCCGGACGGGGAGTTTGCCTCCCGGGAACTCGGGATCAACACCGATCTGTTCCTGTCGGCGGGGGAGTTTGGCAAACGCTGGACGGGCGGAGGAGCCGTTTTCCTATGCGTCGAAGAAACGGATTTGCCCGTGTTACGGTCCAAGGCTGGCATGGAGGTCTTGCCAACGGAGCCAGTCGCCCGGTTTGGCACGTCGCTCCTGCTGGTGAACAAAACCAGATAAGAATTTACCACCGAGGACACGGAGAGGGGACACAGAGAACACAGAGGAAGAAGGAGGGTCCTGAGGAGAGAAGACAAGCGAGTCTTGCTGGAACCAGAGCCTTCTGCCTTTTTCTTCCTCCTCCGCCTCTGTGTCCGCCCTCCGTGTCCACTGTGAGAAATTCTGGTACCTTTTCGGTTGTCGCCTGGCAGACCCACTGGAAATCAGTACAGTCTGGAATGCCCGCTCCAAAAAAAACAGCCCCGCCGCTGAAGATGCCGCCGCACGACCCCGAGGAGCTCCGGGATCGCTTGAATCAGCCGAAAGTGACGTTAGAGGAGGCGCGAGCCCAGTTCCAACGCACGATGAGCCTACCACGGCAAGAAACACTCGCGCGGCGACCGAAGAGCGTAGGTTGAGAGTGTGGGCCTTCGACCAGTACGGCGACGAAGCCCGCGTGCTAAAGTTGCCCAACACCTACATTGGGCGCGGGGCTGAGCACGAGGTTTATCTTGATCCGCGTGGCAACCGCGTCATCAAAGTCACCCGCCTCAGCGACCCGGCCAACTATGGCTTCGGCATCAGCCTGAACAACGACGGCCAGGGAGCCACCGCTGGCGAGTATTTGGACCGGATGGTCCTGCAAAATCTGCTTTTTAACGATGATGTGCGGCTGATCAAGGTCGTTCCGCAGATGGGCGGCACCAAGGTCGTCACCTCCCAGCCTTTCATCAAGGGTGAACCCGCGCCTCCACCCGCCATCGACCGGTACATGGACGGGAGGAGCTTCGGAAAACTTGCGGAGGGTGCGTTTTACCAGAAGGATTCGGGTGTCCTGGTCCACGACCTTTTCCCTCGCAACGTCATCGTTACATTAGCGGGCAAGATTCGCGTTATTGATCCGGCCATTATGCGGGCCGCTCCCGAGTTGGCCGAGGACATTGTGAAGCTCAACCGGCGGGAACAACGTCAGGCGATCGCTTCCGCCGTTCAGACTCCTATTGTGTAGGTGGTCCACCAAAATGGGGGAGGAAAAGGGCGTGTTTGCGCATCTGGAAACACAGGCGACGCGATATACCTCACGGTTTCACACCCAGGTCCGCCTCCATCTGCACCAGCGCCGCCGCCTCGGGCTGGCCTTTGAAACGCCCCTCGCTCCGGCGCAGCCAATCGATAGCCTGCCCAGTCTGCCCTCCATCGGCGAACACCCGCGCCTTGTCCAAAATCGCGCGCGCCTTGTCCGCCGGTTCCTTGTAGTAAAGCAACGCCTGGTCAAAGGCGGCGCAGGCCCCGCGACCGTCGCTCGCCGCCGCGCGCAGCAAGCCCAAACCTTCGAAGACCCGTCCGCTTTTCAACTCCCGCCCGCTCTTTTCCAAGGCCTTCCCCCCGGGGATCGGACCCTGCGAACGCCACGTCTGCGCCCCGCGCCAGTACGCCCGGCCCTCGGCGATGATCGCCGCCCGCGCCGGGTCGTCCCCCGCCACCGGCGGCGCGCCGTCCCCGAGGTCATACACGAGGTCCTGCCAGACTCTTGCCCGGACGGTAGATCGGGTCCCCCACCACCGTGTTCATCCACGACACGCCGGGCGTTGCGGCGTAGGCGCTTTCAGCCAGGGTGAAACCATCCACCAATCGCGCGGCCAGGACGTCGAAATGCACCGTCAAACTCAGGAAGGGCTCGTACACGTTGCCCACCGTCGCCGCCGCTCCGTGGTCCAGCAGCGGACCCACCCAGTGCCCCACGGGATCGCGCACGCTCCACGCGCTGAACGAATGCAGGTGGCACGCCACCGCGCCCGGCTGGAAACGGAAGTCCGGGCGCGCGAAGGGTCCCGTCACGTTCTCCGCGTACCAGCCGAAATACAGCGCCGCCTCCGTCATCGGATACTCCCGCGAAAACACTTTCGGGCCGCTGGTCGATGATTGTCGGCATCACACGCGGTGTGATCTCGGCGCGAATCTTCGCGATCCACCCGTCTCCCTCCGAGTAAGGCGACGCGCCGGGGGCGAACCCCCGCGAGTCCAGGTAGCAACGGCCCCACAAACCCGTCTTCTCGGCGGCAAGCGAGTCGGTGATCATGCGCCGGACCATCGAGGGGGTCGGCGCGTCGAGCCGGGTGACCAGCATCAGGCGGGGATACGGCGCGTCACCGATCCGGCTGTACGCGCGGAAATAAGGGTTGGTCAGGACGCCGGAAATGGCGCGGGTAAAATAACCCAGCACCGCCAGTTCGGAGTCCACGCAAGCCGCGTTCTGCTCGCGGACGGGCGCGGGCTGCGTGTTGCCCGGATCCCCCGCGTAAGCCGCCGTGGGACGAATCTTGAGGGGCATCCCCCGCATCAGGGCCACGAAGCGGATGCGGTTGCTCGTGACCAAACTCGCCGGTTCCGCTCCCTCGCGGGTCGGCGAGCGGGACCACCAGGAGCGTTCATCGAACACCGCGCGCAACGGGTTCGCGATGGTGTCGTCGTACTCCTCGCGGCTGATTTCCTCCGTGTCGGGACACCGCAAGCCGACGATTTGCGCTCCTGGGATGGCGCGTTTTTCAGCGTAAAATTCCGCCAGTTCGCGCGAAACCGGGATCGTTCAGATTGAACACCACGAGGGTCGCCGCCGGCAGGTCCGGCTCCCTCATGGAAGACACGAGCGGCACGCCGGGGGCGGGAGCAGTCGAAAAAAGTCCGCCGGGCGCCTGGCAATGCGCGATCAGCAAGCCCGTGGCGAGCAGGAGGATTCCCGCCGCGCCAGCCACGCGCCACCGGCGGTACAGCCGCCGCCACCCACCGCGCCGCGAACGCCGCCGGTCGTCGTTGTAACCTTCCCACGCGGCGCTCACAGGCGGAGTTTCAACCCGTCGTAAGCGACGCGGACCCCCGGCGGCAGCAACTTTTCCGTCTCGACGTGCCCCAAGTCATGGCAAAGGTGGGTCAGCCACGACCGGGCCGCGCCCACGTCGCGCGCGGTCGCCACGGCTTCGTCCAAACTCATGTGCGTAGGGTGGGGACGATGCCGCAACGCGTCAAGGCAAAGCGTTTCCACCCCCGCGATTTGCGCGCGGACCGCCGCCGGCACCAGCTTGCAGTCGCTCAGGTAGGCGAACACGCGGCGACCATGGCGCTCGAAGAGGTAGCCGTTGACCATGATCCTCCCGTGCGGCACCGGCAGCGGGGTGATCCGCGTTTCGCCAATCTGGAAGGGACCGTCCACAAGGTGCGGCTCTGGGATGATATAGCCCGGGAACTTGGCCGTGCCGTCGAACGCGAACTTAAACACCCGCTCAATGTCCGCCATCGTTTCCGCCGAGGCGTGAATCGGCATGGTGTTGCCGGGACGCAAATCGCAGAACCGGCGCAGGTCGTCGAATCCCATCAGGTGGTCCGTGTGCGAATGGGTGAACACGACGGCGTCCACGTGCGCAACTCGTTCGCGCAGGCACTGGGCGCGGAAGTCCGGGCCGGTATCGACCACGAAGGCGGCCTCGGGCGTTTCGATGTAAAGGGATGACCGGGTACGGTTGTCGCGCGGGTCCGGCGAAGAGCAAACAGGGCAGTCGCAGGCGATCATCGGCACGCCTTGGCTGGTGCCCGTGCCGAGAAAAGTGACTTGGAAATCCGACATGAAAAATGGTGGCGCGGACGTGGGCGAGGGGCGCGAAAAAGCCGTGTCAGACCCGGTTGAGAAATTTCTTCCGGCAGTTTACACTCTCACCCCGTGCTGGCAACGCTCTCCTCGCTACGCATTAAAAACCTGGCTCTGGTCGAAGAACTCGACTGGCAGCTCGCGCCCGGCTTTGTCGCGATCACCGGCGAAACCGGCGCGGGCAAGTCCGTCATCATCGGCGCGTTGAAGCTCCTGCTGGGCGAACGGGCCGACAAGGGTCTCATCCGCACCGGCGCGGACGCCTGCACGGTGGAGGCGGCGTTCGACGTGGAGGAATGCGCCACGCTCGACGGCCAACTCGACGGCCATGGCATCGAAGGCTGCCTCGACGGCCAACTCATCATCAAGCGCACGTTCACCCAGGGCGGGAGCAACCGTCAGTTCGTCAACGGTTCGCCGACCACCATCGCCGTGCTCAAGCAACTCGGAGATTTGCTCGTGGATTTGCACGGGCCGCACGATCACCAGTCCCTGCTCAACGCCGAGCGCCAACTGGATTTGCTCGACGCCTTCAGCCATTCGGAAGGCGTCCGTCAATCCTACGAGGAGGTCTGGCGGCGGCTGGGAACGTTGCGCGAGGAACACGAGGGCCTGGTCAGCAACGAGGCGACACTGGAGCGCGAACTGGCACTCTTGCGGCATCAGTCGGAGGAAATCCAGGCCGCCGATTTGCAGCCCGGCGAGGAGGAAACCTTGCAGGCGCGGTATTCCCTGGCCGCGAACAGCCGTCGGCTGATCGAGATTTCCACCGCCGTCGCGGGCGAGTTGACGGAGAGCGAGCCGTCCGTGTTGAGCCGCCTGGGGGACACCGCGCGGTTGTTGCGCGAGTTGGAGAAATTAGACCCTGCCGCCGCGTGGCTGGCGGAGGCGCACACTTCCGCGCTGGTGGAACTGGAGGAACTGGCGCGCGGCTTGGTCACCTACGCCGAGAAGCTGGACCTCGACCCGGAGCAACTCGCGGAATTGGAGGAGCGCCTCAATCTGCTCCAGACGCTCAAGCGCAAGTACGGTCCCACCGTGGACCAGGTCATCGCGTTCGGGGAGGAGGCGGCGGCGCGGTTGCAGAAGATCGAGCGGCGCGGGGCGGAGTTGAGCCGGTTGGCGCACGAGATGGAGCTTGCCCAGACGGAGTTGATGCGGATCGGCAAGGACCTGAGCCGCCGCCGGACGCAAGCCGCGCCGCAGTTGTCGGGGGCGGTGCGCGACCAGTTGCGCGACCTGGGTTTCAAGAAGAGCGAGTTCGAGATTCATCTGCTGCAATTGGAGACGCCCGGAGCGCGGGGTTTGGAGACGGTGGAATTTGTGTTCGCGCCGCGTTCGACGGGCTTGGAGACGGTGGAATTCCTGTTCGCGCCGAACCCGGGGGAACCGCCGAAGCCGTTGCGTTCGGTGGCGTCGAGCGGAGAGATTAGCCGGGTGATGCTGGCGGTGAAGAGCGCCCTGGCCGACCAGGATTCGGTGCCGCTGCTGGTGTTTGACGAGATCGACGCGAACGTCGGCGGGGAAATCGCGCACGCGGTGGCGGCGAAGATGCGTTCGCTCGGCGGCAGCCACCAGGTGTTGGTGATCACGCATTTGCCGCAGGTCGCGGCGGCGGCGAGCGCGCACTACGTGGTGACGAAAGAATTCACCGACGAGCGGACGTATTCACGGCTGACGGAGGTGAAGACCAAGGCGCGCGTGCGGGAGATCGCGCGGATGCTGGGTGGCCAGAGCGATTCCGCGCTGGCGTTGGCGAAGACGATGCTCGGTGGGCGGAAGACGGCAGGTGGTGGTGCCGTTGCTCCCGTGGCCGCGCCCGCCCCGGCGGAGTAGGAGAGGCGTGATGGACGAGGAGGGTTTACCGTCGCGCCCGCTCAAAGTGTTGTTCGTGTGCAGTCGCAACCGCATCCGGAGCCTGACGGCGGAACGGTTGCTGCAAGGGCTGCCGGGGTTTGAAGCGAGATCGGCAGGGACGCAGCCGAACGCGCGCGTGGTGCTGACCGAAGGCCATCTGCGTTGGGCGGACGTAATCCTGGCGATGGAGAAGTCGCACCTGGCGCGCATCCGGGTGAAGTTCCCGGAGGGTTTGCAAGGCAAGGAGGCGCAAGCGTTGCGGATTCCCGATGATTACACGCTGATGCAGCCCGAGTTGCTGGACGAACTGCGGGCGAAGTTACCTGAGCACCTGCCGCTGCCGGAGGATTTCTGAGAGGGAGATAGGGCGGAAGGCAGCAGGATGAAGGCGGAGTCCAGATTCGACGACCTCCCAGCAAGGTAGTAGTGTCAACGCAGTCAGTAGCCGTGGTCGAGTCCGCGAGGCTACGGTAAGCTATGGTGCGTTTGGTCAGCCACGTAGTGGCGTTACAAACCCGGTGGAGGGTAAAAAGGTATTTCGATGGTCAGAGAAAATGCCCGCGCGATGATCCGCAATGCTCCCAACCCCGGCCGGGATAGCGTTCAATGGCCCGGGGTAAGACGCGCCCCCTGTCGATCTCTGGCACCAAAGGGGGCAACGGGTTCTCAGGGGACGTTCGACCAACCACGGGAAATGCCAACCATCACACGATGGATACGCCCACCCGGAGAACCCGTCGCCCTTTCGGGGCTCTCGCGGTCCACGGCAGTCGGGCGTGTTACGTTAGCGGGGAGATCACCGCCGCGGAGTTTTAACGGCTTTGCAACACCTCGCGCACTTTGGAGGCGGGGTAATCCTTGTCGTACAAAGGCTGGCGAGGCTCCTGGAACTGGCTACCCGACAAACCGCCCGCGTCCACGGCGTCAAAGCCGAGGGCTTCGATCATCCCGCTGACTGTCTTGGTGGCGTCCGCGTCGTCACCGCAGACCGGCAGCGCGATGCGCGCCGGATCGCCGGGCGGTTTGCCACCGTTGGCTAGGGTGGCGGCCTGGATCGTGTTAAACGCCTTCACCAGCCGCGCGTCGGGCAGTTCCGACGCCACCACTTCGCTGGCCGCGCGTCCGGCCAAATCCTCCACCTCCGGGTACTCCGTATAGGGATTCATGGCGTCCACCACGATTTTACCGGCGAACGCGCCCGCGCCGCCCGCGCTCTGGTAGGTGTTGTGCCGCGCGCCCCAGGGCATCGCCAGCAGGACGATCTCGCCGTGCGCCACGGCGTTGGCGGTGGAGTCCGCCTCGGCCCGCGGACCAAGCTCCGCCACGAGGTCTTTGAGGGAATCCGGCCCGCGCGAATTGCTGAGGTGAACCGTGTGCCCGAGGCGGACGAAGTGCCGCGCCAGACCCGCGCCGATGTTGCCAGTGCCGATGATGCCGATGTTCATGTCGGTTGTACGGTTAATGCTCTTTGGACCCCCCAAAATTACCCATCGCATTCCGCAAGACAAGGGGGATAATCCCGCGATGTCAGAACTGGGTGCAATTAAAAGTGCGGGGCAGTAGCGAGGGAAAGGGAGCGGTGAGAAAGTGGGGGCATGAGCCGAAACATGCGAGTGAGTTCCGAGGAAGAAAGTCTGCTGGAAGCCCTGCGCGCGCAGCCCGCGGTGGCGACGCGCGTGGGGCGCCTGGTGGGATTGGCGCGGGTGGAAAGCCTCGACACCCTGGGCACGGCCGACGAGGTCGAGGATCAAATCGCCGGGGAACTGCGCGGGCTGGGCGCGGACCTGGTGGGCGGCTGGGCGCGGGCGGCCGAGGGCCGGGTGGCCGCGGAGGTGCGCCGCGCGCACCCCGGGGCGCGCCTGCGCGAAAAAAAAGGGTGAGCTGGCACACCACCTTCGGGGAGGTGGCGGTGCGCGAGAGCCTCTGGCGGCTGCCCGGCGAAGCGGGGGGCTACCACCGGCCCTTCGCGGCGCGGGTGCGCGTCACGGCCCGGGGCTGCTCGCGGCGGCTGGCGCGGGCGGCGGCGGACTTCGGCTGCGAGCAAAGCTTTGCCCGCGCCAGCGCGCAGCTGCTGGAGCACTACGGGGTGCGCCTGGGGGCGAGCACCCTGCGCGAGCTGACCCTGCGCCAGGCGCGCGCGATTGCCGCGCGGGCGGCGGGCGCGGGGCCGGTGCGCTCCCTGCCCAGGCGCGGCAGGGCCGGGGTGGTGGTGGCGGAGGCCGACGGCACGATGCTGCCCGTCGTCGAGCCGCAAGCCACCGCGCGGAGCCGCGACCGGCGCAAATGCCGCCCGGTGCGCTGGCAGGAGGCGCGCCTAGCCGCCGCGCAGGCCCAAGGCGGCGCGCGCACCCACTTCGGGGCCACCCTGGAGGGCGGGGTCGAGCAGGCCGGGGCGCGCTGGGCGCAGGCCGCCAAGGCGGCGGGCTGGGGACTGGACGGGCGGGTGCACGCCGTGGGCGACGGCGCCCCCTGGCTGGCCGAGCAGGCCAAAACCCAGTTCGGCGAACAGGGCCGCTACCTGCTCGACTTCTTCCACGTCAGCGAGTACCTGGCGGCCGCCGCCGGGCTCCACCCGGGCGACGCGCCCGCGGCCAAGGCGTGGCTTTTGGCCCAGCAGCAGGCGCTCAAGGCCAACCAAAGCGCGGCGGTGCTCGCCCGGCTGGCGGCGGCCGCCGAGCCGCGGGAGCTCGCCGACGCGCAGGCCCCGGCGCGTTGCGCCCACCGCTACCTCGCCAACCGCCCGGACCAACTCGACTACGCGGGCGCGCTGGCCGCGGACCTGCCCGTCGGCAGCGGTCTCATCGAGGCGGGCCACCGCCACGTGCTCCACGCCCGGCTCAAGGTCTCGGGCGCCTGGTGGCTGCCCGCCAACGCCGAGGCCATCATCCAGGCGCGCGTGGCTCGCGCCAACGGCCAGTGGGCCGTCTCCTGGCAATCCTCCCGCCCCGCAAAACAACTCCCCGCCGCCAAATCACCAAAATCTACCCCGCACTTTTGATTGCACCCGTCAGAACTCCACGCAACCGCCCTTGAGTTTGGCGAGCCGCGTCCCTCCACCCGCCGGGGCGGCGAGGTCAACCGGCTGGAGCCCGCCGACCGGCCCGTGCATGACTGGTATCGCTTCATCCTCTCGTACCCTCCGCATTTGGTCCGTGAATACGTGGAAAAGTTCGGCCTCGAACCAGGCGCCTGCGTGCTCGATCCTTTTTGTGGAACGGGTACCACCCCGGTCGAGTGCAAAAAGCTCGGGCTGCGCGGCGTGGGGGTGGAAGCCCACCCGCTGTCGCACTTTGCGAGCACCACCAAGCTGGATTGGAGCCCGGATCCGGATCGTTTGTAACAGGCCGCAGTCGGCGTGGCGGAAGCCGCGCTGGCGCGTTTGGAAGCCCAAGGCATCATTGACGATCCGCAACCCAACCTGCTCAGGGACGAGCTTCCTCCGCCCGACTTGCTGGGCCTGCCACCGGCTGAACTCAAGCTACTTCTCGCCAACTCCATCAGTCCGCTGCCGCTGCATAAGACTCTGGTCTTGATTTCCGCCATCGACGCGGCCACCTACGGCAAGTCGCACCTGCGCCTCGCGCTCGCCAAGGCTCTCGTCACGACCATCAGCAATTTGCAGTTCGGTCCCGAGGTGGGGGTGGGACCCGCGAAGGCGGACGCGCCCGTGGTCTCCACCTGGCTGGGTTTGGTCCTCAAAATGGTGCATGATCTCCGGTCCCTCCACTCGCGCGGTAATCCGCCCGGTTCGGTCGTGCATCACGCGGACTCGCGGCAAATTACCCGGTTGATCCGTCCGGGTTCCATCGACGCGGTGATCACCTCGCCACCCTATCCTAACGAGAAAGATTACACGCGGACCACGCGTCTGGAAACCATCCTGCTGGGCTTCATCCGCGACAAGCCTTCGCTGCAAGCCCTCAAGCGCACCATGCTCCGCTCCAACACGCGCGGGGTGTACAAGACGGACGATGATGACCGTTGGGTCGCGCACCACGTGGAGATCCAGCGCGTTGCCACGGAGATCGAGGCCCGCCGGATCGAACTCAACAAGACGAGCGGTTTCGAGAGGCTTTACGCGCGGGTGACCAAGCTGTACTTCGGCGGGATGGCACGGCACCTGGCGGAACTCCGCCCGCTGTTGCGTCCGGGCGCCCGCTTGGCGTACGTCGTCGGCGACCAGGCGTCTTACCTGCGGATCATGATTCGCACGGGTCAAATCCTCGCGTCACTGGCGGAGGAACTTGGTTGCGAGGTGGAGGGCATCGACCTTTTCCGCACGCGGCTGGCGACGGCGACCAAGGCGCAGTTGCGCGAGGAGGTCGTGGTTTTGCAGTGGCCGCGCAAGCAGAAAAGTTATGTCTCTTAACCGTTATTCGCAGATCATCGAACACATCTTTTTCACACACTACTCGCCGGGTGCGAACGAAGTGATTTCCGAGCGCGAGGACATATTGGTCGCACTGCTCGACCCGAAACACATCGCACACGCTGACGCTTATGGCTGGCTGGCAGCCAACTTGACGACAGGTTGGGCGACTTGCCCGCTCTGCGAAAACGGGTGCCTGCGCGTGATGACCAACCCACGATACACTACTCCGCAGGCCCCAGTCGATGTACTCGCCAAATTGGAAAAGTCCGCGGACAATCGCCACCATGAGTTTTGGCCGGATGATCTTTCCATTACGAATGCGACGCTGTTCAACCGCGGATGTTTGCAGGACATCAACAAGTGACGGATATTTACCTGCTGGCGCTGGCTGTCGCGCACGACGGTAGGTTGGTGACGTTCGACCGACGCATCCGGCCCGCCATGGTCAAGGGATGCCGCCCGCAGCATCTGGTGACGCTATGAGTAGGCAATTCTAAACGGATCAAGCTGGCCACGAGGGTGACGCCACTACGTGGCTGGAAACTTTCCCCCGAAGCTTTCCGTGGCCTCGCGGACTCGACCACGGCTATTCAAGTCACGCCACTCCGTGGCTGGGAACTCCGCATCCCACATCCCCTCCGCCACAACCCACAACCCAATTCACATCCCCTCCGCCCGCCACCCCGTCGCCAGCACCGTCTGCAAATGTGGCGCCTCCTCTTCGCGGGAAACCACGGAAATATCGATCCCCCGGAAACCACTCTCCTCCAGCATCTGGTGCAACTCCAACTCGCTGAAACCCAACCACAAATCCGCGTACAACTCGCGCGCCTGCTCGAAGTTGTGACTCAATAAATCCAGGATCACCATGCGTCCCCCCGGGTTTGAGGATGCGGTGCGCCGCCGTCATCGCGCGTCCGGGATGGCTCGCGTGGTGCAGCGCCTGGCTGAAGATCACCAGATCCACGCTGTCCGGTTCGATCGGCGGCGCCTGGATATCCCCCAACCGGTACTCCAGATTTGCGAACCCGTGCTCCCGGGCCAAATTGCTGCCGAATTCCACCATCTTCTCCGAGTTGTCCACGGCGATCACCTGCTTGGCCGTGCGCGCCAGCAACTGCGACAGCGTGCCCTCGCCCGCGCCCAGATCCGCGATCACCATCGGCGGCATCAGGCCCAGTAGCATGTGCGCCATCCCCTGCCACGAGCGTCCCGGGCAGTAGCTGCGTCCGAATCGCCCCGCGAGCCGGTTGAAATATTCCCGCGCGCGATCCTCCCGCTTGCGCAGCACCAACTCCAACGCCACGCGGTCCGTCGCGCTCTCCACGATTTCCTTCGCGCTGGCGGCGACGATCTCCCGCAGCCGCGCGCGGGACGGGTCCACCGTGTCGTCCACGCGGTCGCCAGTCCCGTAATAAATGTGCTTGCCCGCGCGCCGGTCGCGCACCAGGCCGGCGCGCTTGAGCTGGGCCAGGTGCGTCGAGATGCGCGACTGGCCCATGCTCAGGATTTCCTGGATCTCCGCGACCGTGAGCTCGGCCTGTTCCAGCAGGAGCAAGCAGACGCAACCGGGTCGCGTCCGCCAGCAAACGTAAGAGATTTAATGATCGAAGCCATGACTTGACAGACGTTATACATCAAGACATCATGATTTGTTTATAAATAAATCTTGCACCGCAAAAATACCGGCCTTAAACAGGAGGCGGTCAGCATTCTCAAATCACCCAAGCATCGACTCACCGCACCCATTTTTTTCGCATGGCCCGCCGTTACATCTTTTCCTCCGAATCCGTCGGTGAAGGACATCCCGACAAGGTTTGCGACACCATTTCCGACGCCGTGCTCGACGCCTGCCTGGCGCAGGACCCGACCAGCCGCGTGGCCTGCGAGACCTACGCGAAGAGCAACATCGTCATCGTCGGCGGCGAGATCACCACCAAGGCGAAGCTGGATTACGTCCAGATCGTGCGCGACGCCGTGCGCGAGATCGGCTACGTGAACGACGACGACGTTTTTCACGCGGACAAGATCTTCGTGACCAACATCATCACCGCGCAGAGCCCCGACATCGCGCAGGGCGTGGACGAAAAAGCCGCCGAGGGCAAGGGCCACGCCGAGCAGGGCGCGGGCGACCAGGGCCTGATGTTTGGGTACGCGTGCAACGAGACGCCCGAGCTGATGCCGGCGCCGATCATGTTCGCCCATCGTCTGGGCCGCGAGCTGACGCGCATCCGCAAGAGCGGCAAGGTCGACCTGGCTGCGGCCCGACGCGAAGAGCCAGGTCTCAGCGTCATCTACGAGAACGACAAGCCGGTCGGCATTTCCAACGTCGTCATCTCCACGCAGCACGCCGAGGGCGTGGAGCACGCCGACGATCCGAGATTTCTGATCGAGAAAGTGATCCGGAAGGTGCTGCCGGCCGAGTTGCTGACCGAACAAGACGGAGTTCCTCATCAACCCGACCGGCCGCTTCGTCGTCGGCGGACCGCAGGGCGACACCGGCCTCACCGGCCGCAAGATCATCGTCGATACCTACGGCGGCATGGGCCGG
The DNA here is from genome assembly GCA_963795895.1 of uncultured bacterium. Lineage (GTDB taxonomy): Bacteria > Verrucomicrobiota > Verrucomicrobiia > Chthoniobacterales > SZAS-18 > CAWCJJ01. Next base: position 171,017 of record CAWCJJ010000008.1, on the reverse strand, counting down.
CACGGCGGCGGCGCCTTCTCGGGCAAAGACCCATCGAAGGTGGATCGCTCCGCCGCCTACATGGGCCGCTGGGTGGCGAAGAACGTCGTCGCCGCCGGTCTGGCCGCGCGTTGCGAGGTCCAGTTCGCCTACGCCATCGGGCACCCCGATCCCGTCAGCGTCCACATCGATACCTTCGGCACGGCCACGGCCGACGAGGAGAAGATCGAGAAGGCGGTGACGGAAGTGTTTTCAGCTTCAAGCCGCGGCGCATCGTCGAGCAGCTCGAACCTGCTCCGCCCCATTTACTCGAAGACGACCAACTACGGCCACTTCGGCAAAGAACGACCCCGAGATCACCTGGGAGCGCACGGACAAGGCCGAGGCGCTGCAAGGCCGCGGTCTAGTAAATGCGGAAGTTAGAATGCGGAACGCGGAATCCAGAGACGCACGCATCCGGGCCGTCGCCACCGAATGTACCAAGTTCACCAACTCACCCATGTTGTACCCGTCACGACAACACCAATCAGCTCAACCTACACCCAGTATTATGCACCCTGCATTCCCATGAGCACCTCAACACCACCCATGCACCCGCGATGCAGGACTTCGCACGTCCGCGACCTCACCCTGGCCGACTGGGGCCGCAAGGAAATCGACCATCGCCGAACAGGAAATGCCCGGCCTGATGTCCATCCGCGAAAAGTACGCCGCCGAAAAGCCGCTGGCCGGCGTGCGCATCACCGGCTCGCTGCACATGACCATCCAGACCGCCGTGCTCATCGAGACGCTCGTCGCGCTCGGCGCCGACGTGCGCTGGGCGAGCTGCAACATCTTCTCCACCCAGGATCACGCCGCCGCGGCCATCGCCGTCACCGGCGTGCCGGTGTTCGCCTGGAAGGGCGAGACGCTCGAAGAGTACTGGGATTGCACCTGGAAGGCGATCGTCAACCACGAAGGCAAAGGCCCGCAGCTCGTCGTCGATGACGGCGGCGACGTCACGCTCTTCCTGCACAAGGGCTACGAGCTCGAAGAGGGCGACGATTGGGTCAACAGCGCCGTCCGGCAGCCACGAGGAGAAGGTCATCAAGGACCTGCTCAAGAAGATCCACGCCGAGAACCCGTACATCTTCCACGAGACTCGTGAAGGAATGGCGCGGCGTCTCCGAAGAGACGACCACCGGCGTGCATCGCCTCTACAAGCTGCAGGAAATCGGCAAGCTGCTCGTGCCGGCGTTCAACGTGAACGACACGGCGACGAAGTCGAAGTTCGACAACCTCTACGGCTGCCGCCATTCGCTGGTCGACGGCATCAACCGCGCGATCGACGTCATGATCTCCGGCAAGGTGGCCGTGGTCTGCGGCTACGGCGACGTGGGCAAAGGCTGCGCGCAGTCGCTCAAGGGCCAGGGCGCCCGGGTCATCGTGACGGAGATCGATCCGATCAACGCGCTCCAGGCGGCGATGGAAGGCTACGAAGTCACGACCGATCGAAGACACCCTCGGCCGCGGCGACATCTATGTCACCACGACGGGCAACGTCGACGTGATCACCATCGAGCACATGTCGAAGATGAAGGACCAGGCCGTGGTGTGCAACATCGGCCATTTCGACAACGAGATTCAGGTCGACAAGCTCAACAACCTACCCGGGCGTCAAGCGGGTGAACATCAAGCCGCAGGTGGATAAGTACATCTTCCCCGACGGGCAGCGAGATCTTCCTGCTCGCCGAAGGCCGCCTGGTGAATCTCGGCTGCGCCACGGGCCATCCGAGCTTCGTGATGAGCAACAGCTTCACCAACCAGACGCTCGCGCAGCTCGACCTCTGGAAGAACCGCGACACCTACAAGCCCGGCGTGTACATCCTGCCCAAGAAGCTCGACGAGGAAGTCGCCCGCCTGCACCTGGAGAAGATCGGCGTGAAGCTCACGACGCTCACCGCCAAGCAGGCCGGCTACATCGGCGTGCCGCCGGAAGGTCCGTACAAGCCCGAGCATTACCGGTATTAAATCCGTCGTGGAGGGTGGGACCGGCTGTGCGGTCACGCTCGCCGCTTGAGGGTTAACCTCCGGTTGAGATTTGCCCGCCGCCTCGCGAGAGACGGCGGGTTTTTCGTATTGGGTTGACAGCGCGCAACCCTTGCTCGTTCTTGCTGAACATTTCCCCCGCTTTGCCGCACGTTTTCATCCATAAACACAAATTTGGTTTATGAGTGCCATTGCCCAAGAACTCGACGAGACTTTGCGGCGGATTGATCCCGGCGCGGCGGAACGGGTCACCCGACTCGTGCGCGGAATCCTTCTTTTGGTCGAAGGGCGAAACGGGATCAACGGCTGCACCGCACCTGAGCAGGATGAGGAAACTCTGTTGCTGAACCTAGCCGCGCACGCCGAGCCGATGGGCGTGCTGACCAACGCCGAAATCGATCTGGCCGTGTATGGCCGCTGAGGTGTTCTGGGACACGAGCGGCTACTTCGCGCTGCTCAACGCCGACGACCCGGCCCATTCCCAAGTGCGCCAACTCGCCGCGGAGATTCTTGCGGAACGCACGCGCAATGTGACGAGCGACTGGGTGATCGGCGAATGCTGCACGCTCTTGATCGCCCGTCGCAAACCGCATCTCGTTAGTCGATTTCTCGATTATTCCGAACGTCGCGCGGGCCTTGTCGTGGTGCCGAGCGACGCCGCGTTGATGATAAGAACGAAGGCTTTTCTTCGGCAACGGCTCGACCATGCGTATTCGTTTGTGGACTGCGCAAGTTTTGTCATCATGGGGGACTGTGGCATCCTGGAGGCGGCCACGACCGACGAACACTTCGCCGAAGCTGGGTTCGTGCCCATGCTTCGCTGAACTAGGGGACCAAGACACGGCGCACACAAAGCTTGCCAGGTTTCAAGGTTCCTTGCAGGATGTGGGCGATGAGATATCTCGCCGCTTGCCTCCCTTTGTTTTTCGCCCTCTCCGCCCTCGGGCAAGAGCCTTCCCCCGCGCCCGCCAGCCCGCCCGCCAAGCTCCAGGTTGTGGTGCGCAACATCGAGCCCTTTTCCTTCGAGCAGGATGGCCGCCGCACCGGCTACGCCATGGAACTCTGGGACGACATCGCGCGCGAGACCGGTCTGCTTTACGAAGCCCGCACGGTTGATTCCGCCCAGGCGATGGTGGACGCGCTCGCCGGCAAGAAGGCCGACGCCGGCATCGGCGCGTTGAGTATCACCTCGCAACGCGAGCAGGTGATCGATTTTTCCCACCCATTCTACGATTCCGGCCTCGACATCCTGACTTCCAACAAAGGCAATGATTCCGTGTTCCATTTCCTGCGTTTGCTGTTCAACCCGCAGTTGCTCAAAACGATTGGCCTGCTGTTACTGGCGGTGCTGGTGGTTTCCCATTTGCTCTGGCTCTTCGAGCGGCACCGCGACGACGAGGAATTCCCCGGGAGCTACAAACACGGCATCTTCGAGTCACTCTGGTGGACGGCGACCGTCATGGTCACCCTGGCCTGTGACAACAAATCCCCGCGCGGTGTGGTGGGTCGCATCGTGGGTTTGCTCTGGATGATCAGCGGCGTGCTGCTGGTTTCCTTTATGACCGCTTCGTTCAGCAGTACGCTGACGGTGAGTTCGCTCGAGGGCGGCATCAATGGACCCGGGGACTTGGCGGGCCGCAAGGTTGCCACGGTGGCGGGCAGCACGGCGGAGCGTTATCTGCGCGCCCACAAGGTCGAGCCGGAAACTTTCCCGGACGCGGCGGCGGCTTGCGAGGCGGTGTCCAAAGGCAAGGCGGAAGCCGCCGTGTACGACGCGCCGATCCTCCGCTACGAACTCACAAAGCTCAACGACAAGAACTTGCGGGTCACGGGCAACCTGTTCGAGAAGCAGGGTTATGGCATTGGCTTGCAGCAGGACAGCATCTATCGCGGGCGGATCAACACCGCCTTGCTGAAGATGTTTGAGAACCACACCATCGCCGACTTGGACAAGAAGTGGTTCGGCGAACCGGCGACCGACAAGCCGGCGGAGAAGTAAACACTTCCTTCCAAGCAGAAGAATCCCCAGCGCGCCTCAAGATAGGGGCGGAAGCCCCCGGGAGCGCGGGCATCCTGCCCGCAATAGGGCGGTAGCCATGGGGCAAACTCGAACAAACCAGATGCGGGTCGGAGACCCGCGCTCCCGGGGCTGAAGCTGCGTCGTTCGGGCGCGGCGCGTCGTAAACACCCCGCGCGCCTGCTTGCCAGCGACTCCCTTTGCCGCGAACGTCCACGCACTTTGATGGCGACCCAGACCACCCAACCGAAAACACCCAAAAAGCGCAGTTCCGTCCTCCGGGTGTTCAGTTACGTGCGACGCTACCCGGCGCTAGCCGCCGGCAATTTGCTCTGCGCCATCGGCGGCACGGTGGCGGTGATCGTTTTCCCGAGCGTCACAAAACAGGTCGTCGATGGCGCGATCATCGGCAAACATCCCGAGCAACTCCTGCCCCTCGCGCTCATCGGCTTGGGCGCGTTTTTCCTGCAGGAAGCTGCTCAACGCCCTGCGCATCCTGCTCAACAACGTCTTCGAGCAAAAGGTCATCTTCGATCTGCGCAGCGACCTCTACTCGCACATCCAGCGCCTGCCGCTGGGCTGGTTCGACAACCGCGCCACCGGCGACCTGATGACCCGCATCCTCGAGGACGTCAACAGCGTCGAGCGCGTCCTGATCGACGGCATCGAACAGGGCGTCATCGCCGTGCTCCAGATCGTCGTGGTCGTGGTGATGCTCTCCGGCTACGGGCCGATGCTCACGCTCGCCGCGCTCTCGCCCGTGCCGTTGCTCGCGGCGGGCGCGCTGATCTACACGCTCACCGCCTACAAACGCTACAAGCAGCAGCGCACCGCCGCGTCGGCCATGAACTCGCTGCTGCACGACAACCTCGCGGGCATCCGCCAGATCAAGACCTACGTGCGCGAGGACGAGGAACACCGCCGCTTCAACGCGCGTGAGCGACCGCCTGCGCGAGGCCAGTCTGGTCATCATGCGGACGTGGGCGGTTTACAATCCGTCGATGAATTTCTTCACCAACGCCGGCCTCGCGCTGGTGCTGCTCTACGGCGGCCGGCAGGTGCTGGCCGGCCAGATGGCGCTCGGCGGGTTTGTCGCGGTGCTGACGCTGGTGCGGTTTCTCTACGAACCCGTCCGGCAGTTGCACAGTCTGAATCAACTCATCCAATCCGGCCGCGCGGCGGGCGGACGGGTCTTCGAGATCCTCGACACGCCGACCGAGACCAGCGACGACCTGCCCACGGCCGACGCGCGGCGGACGCGCCAGGTGGAGATCGTCGGGCGACGTCCGGTTCAACAACGTGGGTTTCTCGTACGACGAGGAGCGGCCCGGTGCTCAAGAACATCACCCTGCACGCGGCGGCCGGCCAGACCATTGCGCTGGTGGGTCCGACCGGCGCGGGAAAATCCACGCTGGTCAACCTGCTGACGCGTTTTTACGAGTTCGACTCGGGCGAGATCGAGATCGACGGGCGGCCGCTGCGGGACATCCCGCGCGCGCAACTGCGGACCGCGACCGGGTCTGGTGACGCAGGAGAGTTTCCTTTTCAACGGCACCGTGCGCGACAACCTGCGCCTGGGCAAACCCGACGCGACGGACGAGGAGCTTCTCGCCGCCGCCGAAGCCGCCAACGCGCGCGAGTTCATCGACCGGATGCCGGAGGGCTTGAGCACGGTGGTGGGCGAGCGCGGGGTGAAGCTGAGCGTCGGCGAAAAGCAGCGGGTTTCCATCGCGCGGGCGCTGCTCAAGGACCCGCCGATTCTGATTCTCGACGAGGCGACGGCGAGCGTGGACACGCAAACCGAGCGGGCGATCCAGCAGGCGCTGGATCATCTGATGCGCGGGCGGACGAGTTTCGTCATCGCGCACCGGCTGAGCACGGTGCGCCGGGCGGACCAGATCCTGGTGATGGAGCACGGCCGGATCATTGAGCGCGGCCGTCACGCGGAGTTGCTGGCGCCGGGCGGCTTGTACGCCAAGCTGTGCGAGAGCAGTTTTCTGGACGGCGAGGAACTGGTGAGCGACTCCCGGGATTTCCGTCCCGTGGACAACGTTCTGGCGAGCCGGTGAGCCGGTGAGCCGCCGTGAAGCGGCATCGTTTCAAAGGTAGGGATGGCTCTCCGAGCCGCTCCCATTATCAGCTTGGCCGACCTTCCCCGTAACGGGGGTCGTCCCAACGGCGCCGGAGACAACGGGGAGCGGCTCGGAGAGCCATCCCTACCCTTGGTACGACGCGCCCCAAGCCGCGCGGGAATGTTCTCTAACTATTCATGCGCCGGTCCCAGTCGTACTGGCGGTCCGTCACGATCGTCTCCATGCGCTGGATCCGGCGGTTCAATCCGTCGAGCTGACGGTCCATCTGCGCTAGGTCCACGCGGCGGCCCATCGTGTACCGTTGCGGCGTGATGACGGGTTCCGCGGCGGCACTCGAGCGTCGGCGATCCTCCCGGCGCGGCGGGTAAACGGCGGTGAGATCCAGTTCCGCATCCTCGCGACTGCTCACCCCCGACGTGGCCGGCGGACGCATCAACATCGCCAGCAACAAGTAGAAGAACCCCACCGCCAGGATGCTGGCGCTGAATCCTTCCACCCCGAAGGCCCCCGCGATGCTCAACAGGATCACGCAGCCGAAGGCGCGCGTCCCGCACACCGACCAGCCTAGGCTTTGGGCGATGCCCTTGAAAACTCCCAGCACTTTGCCGTCCGGGGCGCGGCGCATGGCGATCTGATATTTCTTAAGCTTTGGGTTCATATTTTTCCTGGGTGCGGCGTTGTTCGATCAAGATGGTTTCAAGGGCTTCAACGCGGTCCTCCATCTGCCCGAGGGTGCGTTGCAGTTTGTCGAGGATGAGGTGTTCCTCTTCCGTCAACCCGCCGGTCTGACCGACGGGCGCGCCTTTGCCGGCGCGGGCGGTGAACGGGGCCATCAACGCCTTCACGATTAACCAGAGGAAGGTGAAAACGATGGCGACGATGGGGATCGCAAGGAACTCGTCCCCGTGGCTCGACGATGCGAGTAGCATGGTGTGCATAGGATGGTTTGTAACACGCCGCCCGCGGAACACACGTCAAAAGCAAACCGCTTCCGATGGCGCGTCCGCAGGCGGGTGTGATCAGGACGCCTGGCTGGGTTGAACCGGGGCGGCACCAATCGCCCCGCCATCCTTGATCGCGCGCAGTTCGCGTTCGATGTCCTCGTCGCGCTCCAACTGGGCGAACTGTTCCTCCAGCGAGGGCTTGCGACCGTAGTTGACAAGGTCGGCCTCGGCTTCCATGCGCTCGATGCGGCTCTCGAACTGCTCGTAGCGCAACAACGCGTCGCTGGTTTCCGAGCGGCGGATTTGCTCTTGCGCGCGGGTCTTGTGCTGCGCGTGGATGTGGCGCTGCACGAGGCTGCGCTGCTTTTCGCGCGCGGTGGTCAGCTTTTCCTCGAGCTGCGTCATATCGGTCTGGTAGCTGCGGATGACCTCGTCGAGTTGCGCCACCTCGCGTTCGAGGGCGGCGCACCTTCGCTGGCCCGGCGCTTCTCCAGCAACGCCTCGCGGGCGAGGTCCTCGCGACCTTTGCTCACGGCGAGACGCGCCTTGTTTTCCCAGTTGGCGACGCGGGTGGAAAGCTCCTCGAAGCTGCGGCCCACCTTTTTACGGGCGGCGATGGCGCCGGCGCAGGAGGCTTTGAGGTCGATGAGGGTGTCCTCCATTTCCTGGATCATGAGGCGGACCAGTTTCTCCGGGTCCTCGGCCTGATCGAGCATGGCGTTGATGTTGGAGTTAACGATGTCGCGAAAACGGCTGAAGATGCTCATGTTGGGTTGTGGCTGATGGTTGTGGGTTGTGGGTTGTGCGGATGGATGTGGGATGTGAAGAAGGATGTGGCGGAAGGGATGGAGGTTGTTAGATTACAGGCTGCCGACCTGCCAGATCACGGCGGCGTAGGCGCTCAGCATCGAAACAATCAGGAGCACGCGGGCCGAAAATTCCAGCCAGTCGCCGTTCTCCAGTTCGTTGCGGCGGAGTTCGCGCCGGGCCGCGCGACGTATGGAGGCTTCGCTGTCGCGGGTGTCGGCGAAACGGGGCTGGCTCCAAGGGTGGGTCAGCGAACCGGCGGGGGCGGTGGCGGCGTTGAGGAACAAGTTCGACTGGGTGGAGGCAAATGCATTCATGGTCTGTGGCGGCTGCTGGTGTTGTTTATCCGGTGCTTTGTTCGCTTGCGCGTTCACTGGATGAAATGCTCCTTAGCAACAGCAATGCCAACCCGGGAAATCTATCTGTAAGCTACTATGCTTGAGCGAGATATAGTTTTTCATATTCCAATTTTTATGTTGTTGCACTCCTTCCCTGTGGCGGATAAAACCTTGGCTCGGTGAAAATCGCCACGAACACCCACGGGACTACCACCGATACGCCAGCCTCCACCCAGCAACTCCGCGAGGCCCTCGGGAAATCCGATCTGTTCCTGGATTTCCAGCAGCAACTCGCGCGGGCGGCCAAGGTCCAGCGCACCGTGTTACTGATTGGCGAACGCGGCACCGGCAAGGAACTGGCGGCGGCGCGCGTGCATTTTCTCTCCCCGCGCTGGGGCGGCCCTTTCGTGCAGCTCAACTGCGCGGCCCTGTCGCCTTCCGTCATGGAAAGCGAGCTTTTCGGCCACGAGGCCGGCGCGTTCACGGGCGCGGCCCGCCGCCGCGCCGGACGCTTCGAGGCGGCGAACGGCGGCACCCTTTTCCTCGATGAGATCGGACAAATGCCGATGGCGTTGCAGGAGAAAATCCTGCGCGTGGTCGAGTACGGCAGTTTCGAGCGGGTGGGGGCCAGCGAACCCGTTCACGTCGATGTGCGGATCGTCGGCGCAACCAACGCCGACCTGCCCGCGATGGCGGCCGAGGGCAAGTTCAAGCCCGACCTGCTTGACCGCCTCAGTTTTGAGGTGCTGTTTGTGCCCGCGTTGCGCGAGCGCGGGGCGGGGGACATCGACCTGCTCGCCCGGCATTTCGCCATCCGCATGGCTGGCGAGCTGGGCCTGGACAAAACGCCGGAATTCAGCGGCCCGGCGCGTGAAAACATGCATGCCTACCCGTGGCCGGGCAACGTGCGCGAACTCAAAAACGTGGTCGAGCGCGCCGTCTGCCGTTCGGACGGGGGGATGGTCGAGCGGATCATCTTCGACCCGTTTGCCACCACCACCGCCGTCCAACCTCCACTTGGCAAAGGCCTGGCCTTCGCCGCCGCCGCCCCGCCCGGAGCCGTCACCCTTCCCGTCAGTCTCCCTTCCCTCGTCGAAGACCTGGAACGCCGGATGATGGACCAAGCCCTCGCCCAAGCCCGGTTCCGCCAGCGCGAAGCCGCCGTGCTACTTGGCTTGAGCTACGACCAATTCCGCAGCCTCTACCGCCGGCTGACCCAGAAGGATCACCGAGGACACGGAGGAGGGGACACAGAGAACACCGAGGAAGAAAGAGGCGGGGTCCGGACGAGAAAAGATTAGCCAGTCTTTCTGGAACCCCCGCCTTCTGCCTTTTTCTTCCTCCTCCGCCTCTGTGCCTGCCTCTCCGCGTCCTCTGTGCTACTTCTTCCTTCTGCATTGGTCATTGGTCATTTATACTCCCACGCTTTATGCAAAAGAACGTTCTCGGCAGGGGCCTGGGCTCTCTGATTCAAACCCGGCCCGTCCTGAACCGCCAGAACGTGGGCGGAGCCGCCCCGGGCGAAGTCATCCGCCAGGTGGACCTCGGTGACATCGTCTCCAGCCCGCTCCAACCCCGGCAAGATTTTAAACCCGAGTCGTTGCAGGAACTCGTCGAGTCCATCCGTGAACAAGGCATCATCCAGCCCCTTATTGTCCGCAAGGTAGCGGGAAAATACGAACTCATCGCGGGCGAACGCCGCTGGCGCGCGGCCAAAACGCTGGTCCTCAAACATGTTCCCGTCATCGTCCGGGAAGCCACTGACCAGGAGGTCCTGGAACTCGCGCTGATCGAAAACCTCCAGCGGGCGGACCTGAGCGTCGTGGAGGAAGCCCGCGCCTACGCCCGGCTGGCGGCGGAGTTCAGTCTGCCCCAGGAGGAAATCGCGAAAAAGGTCGGCAAGAGCCGCGCGTCCGTGGCGAACGCCATGCGTCTGCTGGACCTCGATCCGCAGGTGCTCGGCTGGTTGAACCAGGAGCGGCTGAGCGTCGGCCACGCCAAGGTGTTGCTGGGTTTGAAAGCGCCGGAAGACCAACGCGCCTTCGCCGAGATGATCATCCGCCAGCACACCTCCGTGCGTGGCGCGGAAAAGCTCGTGGGCGAACATCTCGGTCGGCTGGGCAACAGTCGGACGGGACCCGGCGCGCGCAGCCGCGCGCGGGAAATGCCGCCCACCCTCAAACATTTGCAGAACCGTCTGCAACAACACTTCGCCACCCACGTCGCGTTGCGCCACGGCGAAAAGAAGGGCTGCATCGAAATTGAATACTACGGCAACGACGATCTCGACCGGATCCTCGCCGCGCTCGGTATCAAGCCGGAGGCCATCTGACAACGTGACCCGATTGGAGGAAAGCGGCGATCCCGCTCCGGCTTCACGCCGTGAAATTCCTTGCTTTCAAGGGTGGTCTGCCTAGCTTCGCGGATGCCAGAATCCGATGCCGCTGTCGCCACCCGGCCCGTCGTACCCGCCGCCATCCCACCTTCCTCCACCCCGGCTCCGCTCCAAGCCACCCCGCCGGTCCCCGCCACCGCCTCCCGGCCCGCCGACGACCTCCTCCGTCCGCTCGACACCTTCCCGCGACGGCACCTCGGGTCCTCGCCGGACGAAATCGCCCGGATGCTCGATCTGACTGGCTACGCTTCTCTCGACGCCCTCATCGACGCCGCCGTTCCCCCGGGCATCCGCCTCCAAACTCCCCTGCAACTGCCCGTCGGACTCAGTGAAACCGAAGCCCTGACCGAGCTTCGCCGCATCGCCGAGCACAACCGGGTTTTCCGCTCCTACCTCGGCGGCGGCTACTCGGATTCCATCACCCCGCCGGTCATCGGGCGCAACATCCTGGAAAATCCCGGTTGGTACACCGCCTACACCCCTTACCAGGCGGAAATTGCCCAGGGCCGGCTCGAAGCACTCCTCAACTTTCAAACCATGATCTGCGACCTGACCGGTTTGCAGATCGCCAACGCCTCCCTCCTCGATGAGGCCACCGCCGCCGCCGAGGCGATGCACCTGTGCTTTGCCGCGAAGGGCGAAACCGGCAAACGGCAGTCGTTCTTCGTGTCCGAACATTGCCACGCCCAAACCATTGCCGTGGTGCAAACCCGCGCGCGGCCCCTCGGGATCGAGGTGGTGGTGGGCGATCATCGCTCAACCCCGCTGGACGCCCGCTTCTTCGGCGTGCTGGTGCAATACCCCGCCACGGACGGAGTCATCCACGACTACCAATTGTTCGTCCAACAAGTCCACGCCGCCGGCGCTCTGGCCGTGGTCGCCGCCGACCCGCTCGCGCTGTGCCTGCTGCGTCCGCCGGGCGAGTTCGGCGCAGATATCGCCGTGGGCACAACCCAGCGTTTCGGCGTTCCCCTGGGGTACGGTGGACCGCACGCGGGTTACTTTGCCGTGCGCGACGAGCTCAAACGCCTCATCCCCGGACGGCTTATCGGGGTTTCCAAGGATGTTCACGGGAAGCCCGCCTTCCGGCTCGCGCTCCAAACCCGCGAGCAGCACATCCGCCGCGACAAGGCCACGAGCAACATCTGCACGGCGCAGGTGCTCCTGGCGGTGATCGCGTCGATGTACGCGGTGTACCACGGACCCGGGGGCCTGCGGCAAATCGCGCGCCGGGTTCACCACCTCACGGCGCTTTTCGCCGCCGGCTTGCGCCGCCTCGGCTTCAACGCGCGCTCGGAATCGTTTTTCGACACGGTGGAGATCACCGTGGGCGCGGACCGCGCGGCGGCCATCTACCAGTCGGCGCAAGCCAAGGGGATCAACCTTCGGCAGGTCGATCCCGCGACGCTCGGCGTGTCCCTGGATGAAACGGTGAACCTCATCGATCTGCAGGATTTGTGGACCGTCTTCCACGGCGGCGACGCGCTCGGGTTCGATCCTTCGTCGTTCGCGGCGGAAGTCGGTGGCACGCTCGCGGTGGACTTCCCCGCGCCGCACGCCCGCGAGAGCGAATACCTGACCCACCCGGTCTTCAACCGTTACCACACGGAAACCGAGATGCTGCGTTACCTGCGGCGTTTGGAGTCGCGCGACCTCTCGCTGACCACAAGCATGATCCCGCTGGGTAGTTGCACGATGAAGCTCAACGCCACGGCGGAAATGTTGCCGGTGACGTGGCCTGAGTTCGGCAAACTGCATCCCTTCGCGCCCGCGTGGCAGGCGGAAGGCTACAAGGCCCTCGCGCACCAACTCGAAAGATGGCTCGGCGAAATCACGGGTCTGCCGGCGGTGAGTTTGCAGCCGAACGCCGGAAGCCAGGGAGAATACGCCGGGTTGCTCGCGATCCGTGGCTTTCACGAAGCCCGGGGGCAGGGGCACCGCAAGGTGTGCCTGATCCCCACGAGCGCGCACGGGACGAATCCCGCCAGCGCCACGATGGCCGGTTACCGCGTGGTGCCGGTGCGCTGCGACGACGAGGGCAATATCGACCTCGCCGACCTCGCCGCCCGCGCCGACGCCCACCGGGACGACCTCGCGGCGTTGATGGTGACTTATCCGTCCACGCACGGCGTCTTCGAGGACACCATCGAGGAGGTCTGCCGAGTCGTTCACGAACGCGGCGGCCAGGTCTATATGGACGGCGCGAACATGAACGCGCAGGTCGGCCTCTGCCGCCCGGGCGACTTCGGCGCGGACGTTTGCCACCTCAATTTGCACAAGACGTTTTGCATCCCCCACGGCGGCGGGGGTCCGGGCGTGGGTCCGGTGTGCGCCAAGGAGCACCTGTCGGCGTTTCTGCCGGGCAGCCCCTTCACGGAGCAGGGTCGTCCGGTGTCGGCCGCGCCGCTGGGCAGCGCGAGCATCCTGGTGATTTCGTGGCTGTACATCGCCATGATGGGTCGCGACGGGTTGCCCGAGGCGACGAAGCTGGCGATCCTCAACGCCAACTATATGGCGAAGCAACTGGAGCCGCATTACCCGGTGTTGTACCGGGGCAAGGACGGCTTGGTGGCGCACGAGTGCATTCTGGATTTGCGCGGTTTCAAGGCGAGCGCCGGGATCGAGGTGGAGGATGTCGCCAAGCGTTTGATGGATTACGGCTTCCACGCGCCGACGGTGTCGTGGCCGGTGGCGGGCACGATGATGGTTGAGCCGACGGAGAGCGAATCCATGCGGGAACTGGATCGTTTTTGCGACGCGATGATCGCAATCCACGATGAGATTCGGGCCATCGAAAACGGCGAGGCGGACCGCAAGGACAACGTCCTCAAGCACGCGCCGCACACCGCGCAGGCGGTGACGGCGGACGAGTGGACGCACGCGTACCCGCGCTCGCTGGCGGCGTTCCCGACGCCTTCGACCCGCGAGCAGAAGTTCTGGCCGGTGGTCGGACGGATCGACAGCGTGTACGGGGACCGCAACTTGGTGTGCTCGTGTCTGCCGATGGAAGCGTACGAGGATTGAAGAGCGCTGCTACGCCGTTCCCCTCCGCCCGCCGCGCAGCGGCTTTGGAGTGCGCCGCGACACGTCGCCGCTTTGATCCCAGCGACACGTCGCGTCCAAATCCCCTTCGGCGAAGCCGACGATTATCGAGCCGGCTGCGCCGGAGGACAAACAACGCGACACGTCGCGGTTGGACCCGGCGGAGCCGTGCGAAAGCGGCGACATGTCGCCGCACTCCAAAACCGCTGCGCGGTGGTAGGAAGCCCGCTTACGCCACCGCGCCACTGTCGCTATCCGCGCTCACTGCCACTGGCGCGGGCGCGTCCGACCGCCAAAGCCAAGCCCCGCCCTTCAACCCATTCTGATTGTTAACGATCTCAATATCCGCCTGCAGCGCGAACGTGATCTTCGCCGCGTTGCCGCCGCCGATGTACAGATGGTCAAAACTTGTCAGCACCCGGATATTTCTGATGGCCCGTTGCACGCGGCGGTTCCACTTCTTGGGACCCACCGCCTCCAGCGCGGCGTTGCCGAGTTGCTCGTCATAAATCTGCCCCTTGCGGAAAAGATGGTGGGAAAGCTCAAGGTGCGGACCAAGCTGACCCTCGGAGAAGATGGCGAATCCCATGCCCGTACCCAGCGTGATCACCACTTCCACCCCGTGCCCCCGGACGACCGCCTGCCCTTGCATATCCGCGTCGTTCACCATGCGGACGGGACAATTTAGCCGTCGGCTGAGTTCACCCCCCAGATCATACCCCTTCAACTCGTCGGTCCCGAGGTTCGGCGCGGTGTAGATGAGACCCCGTCTCGTCACCCCGGGAAAACCCACGGAAATGCGGTCAAACGCCCCGAGGGGTTGCACCAGGGCAATCAGGGTGTCGATCAGCGTTTCCTTGGAACAAGGGTGGGGGGTTTTCACGCGCACGCGGTCGGAGAGCATGTTGCCCTCCTGGTCGAGCAGAGCCGCCTTGAAACCCGTGCCACCGATGTCGATGGCTAAAATGCGGAGGGAGGTGGGGGATGGGATGGATCCTGGGGAGACATGGCGGAAGGAAGGGCAGGGAGATAGGGGATGGAAGATAGGGCGGAAAGCGGAACTAAGCACGACAAGGGCGTCGCGGCTTGCCGGTTTATTCACCCGATCACTTCAAAAGAACACAAACCGATGGTCTTGCAACGAAGTAACCGTCGCGACATCTGCTTTCGTCCTCCGCCCCGGCTTTTATCTCCTATCTCCTATCTCCTTGCCCTTCCTTTTTCCTGCCCCTTCGCTCGGCGAGATCGCCGGCTTCCTCGACCGTTTGTTGGAAGCACCCGCCTACGCCACGACGCCGGGACGCGACGACCGTGGCGACCAAAACGGGATTTTTCGCCCGTCCCAACGTCCTGTGAGGCGGCTGGCCGTTGCGCTGGAACCGTGGCCGGACCTGTGTCGGGAACTGGCGGCCGGGGAAATCGACGCGTTGTTTCTCCATCGTCCCTGGCGTCTGACCCTTGGGGAACACGCGGCCTTGGAAGCGGGCGACATTGGCGTCCTGGCGTACCACCTGGCCTTTGACGAACATCTTACCCTGGGTTTCAACCCGCCGCTGGCCGTGCTGCTGGAACTCCACGGGCAACCGGAAGTCTTCGGTTTCAAGGAAGGCCGGCCCCTGGGAATGTTGGGTTGCCTGCCGAACCCCGTCACCACCGTTGAAATGATGGAGCGCTTGCGCCGGATTTTTGGGGGGTTGGAAACCGTGCATCCCGGCGGAACCGACGAGCGCGACCCATCGACGATCACAAAAATCGTGGTGGTGGGCGCGATGACCGACGCGCTCGTGCGCCAGGCGCACCTCCGGGGCGCGGGGTTGTACGTCACCGGCCAGTGGCGACAGCCCGCCACCGTCGCGGCCCGCGAAACGAAGATGGCCGTCGCCGCCGTGGGGCACCTGCGTTCGGAGGGATGGGGTTTGCGCAGGCTCGCCGATCTTCTCCGTGAACATCTGCGGATCGAGGTGGTCGTGCGCGGGGTTTGAAGCGGGTGCCGTCCACTTCGCGGCAATCGTGAAAATATTTCATCTTTCACGCTTCCCGCACCCTAAAAGCCAAATGATTCGGCGGCACAACCTTGGATTAGCTACCGCCGCCTACGCTGCTGGACCGCGGCCGGGATGCCCCGCGAGATAAGTCTTGTCAGCGCGTTGGAAAACCACTAATAATGCGCCCATGTCTTCGACCCCCCGCAAGAGTGCCGAACTCTTCGTCGAACCGCTGGAAGCTCGCATCGCCCCAACCGGTCTCATCGCCCTCACCAACCCGGACCCCAACAGCCCCATCGGGAAAAGCGACCCGCGCTACATCGATTACACCACGCCGCCGAGTCCCGGCAAGCTGGGTTTCGAGCCCGGCTCGAACTACGGCGTGGCCGGGGCCGACATCTTCGCCCTCAAGCTGAGCGGCGACGGCTCGCTGGGTCTCGACGGACTACCCGCCGGCGACAAGCTGGTCCTTTTCAACCCGGTGCAGGGTTTCAGTCTCGCCAACCCTTTCATCCAGGGCGCCAACGGTACCGTGGTCGCTTTTTTCCAGGACATCAACGGTGATCACGTCGTACAGAACAACGAACTGGTCGGCGTTTCCATGAGCCGGGGCGCGGCTATCAACGTCAACGGAACCGTTCACGGCGACATCGTGGGCAACCTTGGTGGCGATGGTCTCGTCAATTTCAACGGCGCGCTTAAATTCAAGCTCAACCTCACCGGCATCAACGTCGTCGGCGACGTGACGGGCAACATTCTGGCCGGCGGCTCCATTGATGGCGTCAACATCAACGGCAACGTCGGCGGCATCTTCGCCGGCACCGCCGCCAACGGCATCGGCTTCCACTTCGGCGATCCCGGTGTGGTCAGCGGCGTCGTGAAGGCACCCGTGCCCCGCGCCGAAATCACCGGCTCCTCCGTCACCAACGTTAGCGTGGTTTCCATCACCAATGCCATCCACGCGGGCGACGGCGGCCTGCACGCCAGCGGCGGCAGCGTTCTCAACACCATCGTCCAAAATGATTTCGACGGTTTCACCATCACCTCCGGCAACGGCGGCTTTGGGGATGGCGTGGCGCGCGGCGGCACGGGCGGCGGCGTGCTCAACCTGGTGGTCAAGGGTGTGAACAACCCGGACCCGGCGGCGGCCAAGGCTCTAATTTCCGTGACCACGGGTCACGGTGGCGACAATTCGGCCGGCAAAGCGGGCAAGGGCGGGCCGATCGACGGCGTGGCCATCAGCTACGACACGTTCGATCCGGCCACCGGCACCGGCCAGCAATCGGTTGATCATCTCAACGACAGCGTCATCATTCACGCGGGCGACGGCGGCGCGGGACGGCGCGGCGGCACGGGCGGCGCGGTGAACAACGCCTTGGTGGTTACCAACACCCTGAGCAACGGCAACCCCGACAACGCGGAAACGCAAATTCTTTCCGGCGGCGGCGGCGCTTCGCCTCATCTCCGGCGGTGGCCGGGGCGGCGCCGGCGGCATCATGAACCAGATTTTCGCCGAGAACCTGCTGGTCCCCATGGCCGCCACGAACACTGCGGCCGCCGTGGTCCCCGGCTCCATCCTGGTCCAGGCTGGGAGCGGCGGTCCGGCGGGCGCGGGTGGTGATATCAACGCGGTCACCCTTCTTGCCACCCAGGTCACGATCAACGCGGGCAACGGGACCGACGGTGCTAACCATGGCGGCGCGGGCGGTTCCGTGAACACGGTCAACATTCTCAACCTCTCGAATATTTTCGCGGCAAATGTCACCATCAACGCCGGCTCCGGCGGCGCGGGCGGCGGCAACGGGGGCAGCGGCGGCAACGTCGCCACGGTCCGCATGCTGGATTCCAACCTCACTTCTCTGACCATCAACGGCGGCGTCCACGGGGACGGTGGCGCTTCCGTCAACGGTCTGGGCGGCGCGGGTGGCGCGATTACCGACGTGCTCTTCAACGACTCCGGTCCCTTCCTGGCGCAGGGCGCGCCGGTGGCCATCCGCACCGGCAACGGGGGCAACGGCGGGATCGGCGGCGGTTCCGGCGGAACCCTCGACACCGTGCAGATCATCGGCACCGACCTCGCCTACCAGGTGACCACCGGCAAGGGCGGCGATGTCACCGGCGGCGGCGCGGGGAACGCGGGCGCGGGCGGCGCGATCACCAACGTCGGTATTTCCAACCAGCCGGTCGCGGTCGCCAACGTCGTCCAGCCCAATGGTATCATTGTCATCCAGACCCTTATCTCCAACGCCAACACGGCGACGGTCACCAGCGGCGCGGGCGGCGTGGCGGCGGCGGGGATCGGCGGCGCGGGCGGGGACATCACCAAGCTCAACGTCGCGACGTTTGTCAACGTCACGCCGATGCCCAACCTGACGCCGGTCGCCGGCCTCCAACCGGATAATTACACGGTCACTTCCGGGTCCGGCGCGCCGGGCGGGACCGGGGACGGCAAGGGGGGCGACATCACCTCATCGGCGGTGGTTTCGGTCTTCGGCTCCGTCAACCTGCGGGCCGGGGACGCCGGCCCGGCGGGCGGCACCACCGGCAACGGCGGCTCGCTCGATGGCCTCGTGACCGTGGCCCTGGGTCCGATCACCATGAACGCCGGCAACGGTGGCGCGGGCGGTTCGGGCGGCAGTGTTTCCAACGCGGGCACCAACCTGGTTCCGACCACCAGCACCGACGTGTTCGGCAACTCCGCGATCATCCCCACCAACAACCACGGCGGCTTGACGATCCGGGCCGGCGACGGCTCCACGGGCAACGGGGTCGGCGGCGCGGGCGGCGCGGTCACCAACTTCAGCGGCTTCGTCAGCTCCGGCGGCGTGACGTCCATCACGGCCGGCGCGGGCGGCGGCGGCACCTCCCGGCTTTCCGGCCCCGGCGGCGGGGTCAGCCAGATCAAGCTAACCGGGGTGAACGACAATCTTGCCACGGGTTCCACCGTGACGATCGACGCTGGCAACGCCGGCGTGGCCACGCGGTCCAAGCACGGTGC
This sequence comes from uncultured bacterium, assembly GCA_963795895.1. Taxonomy (GTDB): domain Bacteria; phylum Verrucomicrobiota; class Verrucomicrobiia; order Chthoniobacterales; family SZAS-18; genus CAWCJJ01. The sequence continues at coordinate 152,391 of CAWCJJ010000008.1, read as the reverse complement.
GGCCGGCGGCGACGCCACGCAAATCACCATTTACAACCTCGACGTCGGCACCGTGGTCCACCACATCGCGGCGGGCGACGGCGGCGATGGTCGGATCACCGGTGGTGCCGGTGGCAGTGTCTCGCAGCTCCACGTGGGCGAGGTCGGCCAGCCGGTGGACATCGGCTACCGGGACGGACGGCCCTTCGGATACGATGTCGCCACTCAGGCGGGCGGCATCTTCGCGGGCATCGGCGGTGCCGGCGGAAGCTTCGGTGCCCCCGGCAACGTGATGGATGTCACCGCGTCCGCGATCGCCTCCATCGTGGCGGGCAAGAACGGCGTTCATCTCGCCGGCACGGTGGACATGGTTTATCTGGAGGGGCTCGTGACAGCGCAGGGCCGGGGCGACGGATCGTTCTTGAACTTCAACCCGGACCAGTCCACCGCCAACGGCTTGGCCGAGGCCAACGTGGTTGGCAGCGTGATCGATCCCAACGCCGCCGGCGCCAGTACGTTCAAGCTGAACGTGGACGGCCTCATCGCCGCCCTCAACCTCACCGCCAACCGCAATTTCGTGCCCGAGGCGCTGATGACCCTCGACACCCTCAACAACAATCTACTGACCGTGGCCGATCTCCAGGAACCAAACCCCAACCCGGTCGTCGTTCCCATCGGTTAATCCTCCCCCTTTATTTTGGCTATTTCCCCCGCTCGCATGAAGAATCGCTCGCATCCCCCCACCTCGCTTTTTGTCGAGGCCCTCGAACCACGCATCGCCCCGGCCGGTTTGCTCAACGAGGCGAAGTTCACCTCCATCACTGTCGGCGGCACGGTGCTGCTCGACGCCAGCGATCCCAACGGCTTCCAGGGCATTACCACCGGCACCGGCGGCGGCTCGGGTTCCTACCTGCTCTACATCACCGCCGGCAAGGCGCTGGTTTATACCAGCGACCTCAACGGCGACCACATCCTGGAGTCCAACGAAATTACCGGCATCTCGGCCGGCGTGGATTCCAACGGCCACGCGCTTGATCTGATCGCGTTCACCAACATCAACGGCGACATTATCACCAACCTGCAGCCTGGTCGCGGGGTCAGCGCCGTCACCGATTCGGACAACAACCCGAGCAACGGCCTCGACGGCAAACTGCTCCTGCCGAATTCCATTCATTCCATCACGCTGCGGACGCTCACCCCCAGCGACCTTGATTTGACCATCCCCGGCAACACCGTCCAGAACCGCTTGGCGTTGACGGACTTCTCCATCTTCGGCAACATCTACGTCGGCGGAGACTTCGGCGCGACCGGCGCGGGTCTGACCATCGACACGAGCGGCGTGCCGCTGTTGATCCAGAAATTTAACGCCTTCAATGGCAACCAGGCCTACGACCAGAGCGCGAGCCATCCTTCCATCGAGGGCATTTACACGGGCTCCGCCGCCAGCAACCAACACTTTAGCCTCAACCAGGGAATGGGACTGAACCTGCAGGGCGACATCAAACCCTTCGCCGCGGCGGCCGGGCAGCACGGCGGCGACATCATCGGCGTCAAGGGGGCGAGCGCCACCACCACCTTTGACCTCGGGGTCCTCGCGACGGGTGCCGGCGGCGCGGGTGCCCGCGGGGGCAACATGTCCGAAATCGTCCTGCACGGTGACATTGGCGGTTACCAGCTCATCACGGGCGACGGTGGCTCGGGGGCGGTGGGCGGTGATGGCGGCTCGATCACCCTCTTCAACGATCTCGGCTCCGTGACGAGCAAAGTCCTCATTCACACGGGCGCGGGCGGGGTCGGCTCGCTGGGCGCGGGCGGCGCGGGCGGCACGGCTTCCTTCGCCACGGCGGCGCTCGCGGCCAACGTCCAGATCATCCTGGGCAACGGGGGCGACGGTTTTAGCGGCGGCGGCACCGGCGACGGCCTGGCGACGGCGAGCTTCATGGTCCCGGAGGGTGCCATCCCGGTCGGCGGAACGGTTCTTGGGACTTACCACGACATCGGCGACATCGGGAATCAACAGTACCTCGGCGCCGGCAAGTACGCGCCCCGGGCCATTGATTTCAACGGGGACGGCAACGGCGACACCGTCTTCACCACCATCAACCCCGATCAGATCGTGCTGATGTTCGGCGATGGTTTCGGTGGCTTCACGGACACCACGAACAACGCGTTGGCAGGGGTTTCCAACACCGTTTACCTGGACGCGCCGGGTGTCAGCTTCAAGAGCGTCATCGTGGCGGACGTGAACGGGGACGGCAAACCCGACGTCATCGCCGCATCCAACTCGGCGGACGGCGGCGGCATCTACGTGTTCCTCAACCAGATCGGTGACAACGTTCACAATCCGGTCGGAGGCTCACTGTACTCCCACAACCCCTTGGGCGACCACCCCTTCAGCACCCCCTACATCACCCCGATCCCCACGCTGACCCAGGCGGGCTTCTATGACAGCACGACCCCGGTGTTGCGACTCGCCGCCGGCGATTTTAACAACGACGGGATCATCGACATTGGTTACGTCGCCGTGTACCATGGTCTGCTCACTACCGCCGGTGGATTCACGAACGACATCGTTGTGGGCGAAATGTTTGGTCACCCGGCGACCGACACGAACACCGGCAAGCCGATTATCAACACCGTGAAAGGCGGGCAGTTGCGACCGGCGGCGACGGGCTACTTCTACGCGAACAGCAATCCCGATCCCAACGGTATCCCCATTCTCCAGTACCGGATCGTTCAGCTCCAGAATGGCAGTGCCGACGATCCCAACGCCGGGGACAACGGCGAGTACCTCCTGAAGGCGTCGGCCCTGGCCAGGACCGATCCGGGCGCGACGATCACCGCGCCCGATGTGCTTTACTACGCGGCGGTGGGTGCCAAGGCGGGTTCCGTCTTTCAGTCCAGCCTGCAGCCGTTTGGGGGAGCGCTTACCAAGGTTGCCGGTTTCAGCCCCGGCAAGGTGGACACCAACCGGGCGGTCGGACCGCGCAACATCGCCCTGACTGACGCCACCATCAGTGATTTCTCCATCGCGGACACGGGCGGCCCCGTCAACAAGACGGGTCAGCCCACTCCCAGCGACGGAGTCGCCGACCTCGTCGTCTTATCCAAAGCCCCGGGCAACTTCCTGGTTAACCTGCAAGGCCCGGTCTCGGTCTTGCTTGACGGTACGAGTGCGTACACGATCGCGTCGGGCACGGGTGACAACGCGGGCCTGCTCATCGAAACCGCGGGTACCACGGTCACATCCATCCAGCCCATCGACTACAATGGCGACGGGATTTTCAACGAGGTGGCCTTGCTGGATTTCAAAGGCGGGCAGCACATCCGCGAAGTTGCGCCGCCCCGGATGACCTTTCTGCAGACCGGCGTTTTCCCACCGTTGGCGGATACCTTTCTCCGTTTGCCGGGTTTTGTAAATGATCAAACCGTGCGGGGGTTCGACGCCTACTACCCCAAAACCACGCCGGCGGTGGACCCCGTCACAGGTCAGGCGCAGCCACTGGTGACCGGCTACGGCGCCATTGCCGCCAACACGGCGGACTACAGGTTCTCGGAAGTGCAGTACGCCACGGGGTCAAGCCCCGCGACGGTTATTTTCGGGGCGGTGCCCACGGACATCCGCAATGAGACGGACAACGGGATCCGCATCTTCGGTGGCCGGGGTGGCAACTCGACCGTGGGAATCGGCGGCGGCGGCGGCGCGCTGGGCAACAACTCGCTGACGAGCGGCATCGGCACCGGCGTTTCCGGGGCGGGCGGGGCCGTGGGTTCCATCCAGGTGGTCTTCCCGGCCTACCCCTCCTACTTCGGTGAGACCGCCCTCTCCGGCGGCTCCGGCGGCGACGGCTTCGGCGGGGGTGGCGCGGGTGGGGACATCAAGGGGATTTCGACGGTTTACAACATGGCCGCCACTTCGCTAATCCTCGATTCCGCCGTGAACCTCCGGGCGGGCAACGGTGGCAACGGTGTGATCGGCGACGGCGGCAACGGGGGATCCCTCGCGCAGTTTTCGCTGGAGAGCGGTCAAAGCCTGATCGCCGGAAACGCCGGCAACGGAGTTCACGGCGGCAACGGCGGCAACGTGGTCGGCAACGGCACCAATGGAGCGCTCATCGATCTGGTGGCAAACTCTTACGTGACCGTGATCGGCGGCACCGGCGGGCAGGGTTCCCTGCAGGGGGGGACCGGCGGCGGCATCAACGGGTTTAACCCGCAATTCGTCAGCTTCGGTCCCCTGGCTTACGTCACCGGCAACGGCGGGTCGGCGGCGGCGGGCACCGGCGGCGATGGAGGCGCCGTTCTCAACAGCAGCCCGAACGCCGCCCAGAACAATCTGGACCAACAGATCACCATCGTCACCGGCAACGGCGGCAGCGGGTTGAGCGGCGGCGTGGGCGGAGCGCTCACCAATTTTATCAACCAGTCCACCAGTTCGACGGGCATTCCCCTGACCCTCGATGTCGTGACCGGCAACGGTGGCATCGGGTTGAGCGGCAACGGCGGGGTGGGCGGAGCGATCACCAACCTGGTGGCGAACAGCTCCGGCCTGGGCACCTCGACCTTCCTGGGTTTCAACACCTCGCTCGTGCGGGTGCTCAGCGGCACGGGTGGCGCCAGCTACAGCGGCGAGGGCGGCGTGGGCGGTGCCATCACCAACTCCAGCGTGCAAGCCGTTTCCTCCCCGATCTTCGTCGCGGCGGGCGCCGGCGGCAGCGGCCTCACCGCTGGCGGCGCGGGCGGGTCCCTCAACAACAACCTGATCAATTCGTCGGCCCTCAACATCGGCAAGGTGCTGGTCATCGCCGGCGCGGGCGGCGACGTCAGCGCGGCGGCGCCCACGGATGTCAACGTGGCTGGCGACGGCAACACGGCCGATCTTGCACACACCTTCCTGGCTTTTGGCGGCACAAGCGGGATCGCCGGTGACGGCGGGAGCATCACGCGTCTGACCCAGCCCACCAGCGCGCAAACGGCGGTGGACCTGATCGCCGGGAACGGCGGCAGCACCTTGAACTACGGTTCATCCCTGGATCTTCACACCAACGTGGGACGCGGCGGGTCCGTGGACACGGTGAACGTGACCGGAACCATCGGCGCCACCGACCGGAACGTGAACTCGCAGAACAACCCCGCGATCAAGTCCTACCTGGACACCACGGGCACGGGCGCGGAGAACGGCAACCTGACCACCTTCGTCGCCGCCACCTTTGGCGGAGTGATAAACGATTCCAGTCAGGCGACCGGGCCGCGCGCGTTTATTCCAAACTCCCTGGTTCCATTGGACAACAACCTGGGGAACGTCGGCATCGTGGCGGGCGTGGCCGGACACACCCAGGGGAACCAACCGGCCCAGGACGGCATCAATGGGTCGGTGCAAAACATCACCGCTTCCAGCATCATGTCCATCGTGGCGGGATCGGTGGACCGGGTCGCGCCGGTGCAGTTGTTGTCGAACATCGTTGCGACGAACCTGGGTGGCCAGTTGGGGGCGGACAAGAGCCCAAACCCGGGAGTTGCCCCGCTCTTCGGCGGACCCGACGGCGTGGTGGAATACCTCGATCTGAACGGCAACATCGTCCGTAACTTGCAGCCGGGTTTCCGGTTGCTGGACGGCGCGTTGTTCGCAATCACCATTCAGCAACCCTCCTCGGGGTCTATGCTGTCCGGACCACGCATCTTCTCGCCCCGGGGCTAAAAACGAACGGTGGGGATTCTTAGGGTGGATGCAAGCAGGCTTGCATCCACCGTCCACCGTGGTACGCTGATACCCCGCCACGGGCAAAATCCCGCTGGTACTATTGTAATGAAAGAAAATATCCATCCCAACTACGTCGAGACGAACATCAACTGCGCCTGCGGAGCGGTTTACCACACGCGGTCCACCAAGCGTGATCTGAAGATCGGCATCTGCGCGGCTTGCCACCCCTTCTTCACGGGTGAGCAGAAGTTCATCGACACGGCGGGCCGCATCGAGAAATTCACCCGTCGTTACGGCAACGTGCAGTCCGGGCGCGCCAAAAAGGCTTAGCTTTCCATTCTATTTACCGCTGACGGTGAAGGTTCGCGCTGGCGTGCCTTCACCGTTTTCTTTTGACCGGACGCTTGCCCGTTCCGGCATTCGTTGTTTCTCTTCCCAGGTAATTTTCCTTCCCTCCCCATGGACCTTGGCCCCATCGTTCAGAAGAAAGCCGAGCGTTTTCGCGAACTGGAGAACGCCATCGGCGACCCCGCGCTCTTTGATCAGCCGTTGCGCGCGCGGGCCACGATGCGCGAGCACGCCCAGCTCAAGCTCCTCCTGGAAAATTGGGAGTCGCGGGAGCGGGCCGTGGCGCAACGGCGGGAGAACGTCGAACTTGCCCGCAATGAAACCGACGCCGAGATGGCGGCGATGGCGAACGAGGAGATTACCACGTTGGACCAGGAGATCGCGCGGTTAGACCGGGGCGTGCAACTGGCGCTGCTCCCCGCCGATCCCAACGAGGATCGGGATGCCATCGTCGAGATCCGGGCCGGGACGGGCGGGAGCGAGGCCGCGCTGTTCGCGGCGGATTTGCACCGGATGTACACCCGTTACGCCGAAGCCGCCGGCCTGAAGCTGGAGGCGATGGATTCGAGTGTGTCCGAGTTGGGCGGGTTGAAAGAGGCGGTGTTCCGGGTGTCGGGACAGTCGGTATTTCGGAAGCTGCGTTACGAGAGCGGGGTTCACCGCGTGCAACGCGTGCCGGCCACGGAGTCACAGGGACGTATCCACACTTCGACGGCCACCGTGGCGGTGTTGCCGGAGGCGGAGGAGGTTGAGCTTGAGTTGAAGCCCGAGGACATCCGCATCGAGGTTTGCCGCGCGGGCGGACCGGGCGGGCAAGGGGTAAACACGACAGACTCGGCCGTGCAGGTCTTGCACATCCCGACCGGACGAATCGTGCGCTGTCAAGACGGTCGGAGTCAGCAGAAGAACAAGGCGCAGGCGTTGAACATCCTGCGCGCGCGGCTGCTGGAGGACAAGCAGCGCGAGGAGGCTGAGAAGTACAGCGCGCACCGCAAGAGCCAGATCGGCAGTGGTGGCCGGGAGGAGAAGGTGAGGACCTATAATTTTCGCGAGAACCGGGTCACCGATCACCGCATCAACCTGACGCTGCATAACCTGGATCGCTTCATGGAGGGGGACTTGAACGACATGATCGAGGCGTTGCAAACCGAGGACATGGAAGAGCGTCTGCGCGAGGCGGAGAAGCAGTTTGGGTTGTAAAAGGAACCTCCGCCCGCCGCGCAGCGGCTTTGGAGTGCGGCGACACGTCGCCGCTTTGATCCCAGCGACACGTCGCGCCGTTCCCCTTCGGCGAAGCCGACGATTATCGAGCCGGCTGTGCCGGAAGGTCAGGACGCGACGTGTCGCGGTTGGACCCGGCGGAGCCGTGTGAAAGCGGCGACGTGTCGCCGCACTCCAAAGCCGCTGCGCGGCAGGCGGAGAAGAAGCCGCTGCGCGGCGGGCGGAACCCGCGCGCACCCGCTGTTTACTTGCGAGCGACCCGCCGTTATCCTGCGCCTCCATGGGCAAGCCGAACTCCCCGTCCGCCAATAACCCTCCGGTGCCTCCATCACCAACCGCGGACACGAAGCCGCCCTTGCGCACGGTGCTCGAGGTTCTGCAATCGTCCGCCCAGTACCTCGAAAAGTACAAGGTCGAATCCGCCCGCCTCAACGCCGAACACCTGCTCGCCCACGCGCTGGGCATGAAGAAGCGCATCGACCTCTACATGGCGTTTGACCGCCCCCTCGCCGCGAAAGAACTCGAGCCCATGCGCGACCTGATCCGCCGCCGGGGCCAGGGAGTGCCACTCCAGCATCTGCTCGGAACCGTCGAGTTCCACGGGCGTGAGTTCGCCGTGGATCGCCGCGCGTTGATCCCGCGTCCAGAGACCGAACAGTTTGTCGAAATCCTGCTCAAGCTGGAACTCCCGCCGCAAGCCTGCTGTCTGGACGTCGGCACCGGCACCGGGGTCATCGCCCTCACGCTCGCCGCCCAGAAGCCCGAGTTCCGGGTGTGCGCGGTGGATTGCTCGCCCGACGCCCTGGCGCTCGCCCGGGAAAACGCCGCGCGGTTAACCCTCGCCGATCCCAAACGGGTCGAGTTTGTCCACGGAGACCTCCTCTGCGACGCCACCGCCGTAAACGGACCCTACGACCTGATCGCCGCCAACCTGCCCTACATCGCGCGCGATGCGATGGCGGACCTTTCGCGGGAAGTCGGGCACGACCCCGTCCTCGCCCTGGATGGCGGCCCACTGGGACTTGATCTCATCGCGCGTTGCATCGCCGAGGCACCCGACCAGTTGGCCACTGGCGGACGGCTCGCCCTTGAGATCGGGCACGACCAGGCGGAGGCGGTCAAAACCCTGCTCGCCGAAGCCGGATTCGAGGAGATCGAGATCCGCCAGGATTATCAATCCGTTGGTCGTTTCGCGCTCGCCCAACGGGGGGAGTGAAGTTCGCGCTGGCGGGCGGCGTTCTTCCTGCTTTAATCTCGTCTCCTGCTTCACCCGGTCCATGGCGGCCGTCGCTCCTGTTTTTAATGGCTTCCTTTCTATGGCAATGGACAAAATTCTCGTACACGGCGGCGCCACATTGAGCGGCAGTGTGCGCATCAGCGGTTCCAAAAATTCCGCGCTGCCCATCCTGGCGGCGGCGTTGCTGACGAAGGAACAGTGTATCATCCATCACGTTCCCGACCTGAGCGACATCAACTACATGCTCCAAATCCTCAGCCAGCTTGGCGCGGAGGTCGAGCGGGCGAGCGGGACGGTGACGATCAAAGCGGAGAACATCCGCACGCACGCGCCCTACGAGATCGTGCGCAAGATGCGCGCGTCCGTGTGCGTGCTGGGTCCGTTGCTGGGTCGTGAAAAGGAGGCGACCGTGGCCCTGCCGGGTGGTTGCGTGATCGGGGATCGTCCGATTGATCTGCATCTGAAAGGGTTCGAGGCCCTGGGCGCGGCGGTGCGTGTGGTGGGCGGCGACGTGAAGGTTTTCGCCTCGCAACTCCGGGGCGCGAGCGTGTCCCTGCGGGGCAAATACGGTTCCACGGTGCTGGGGACCGACAACGTCATGATGGCCGCCGTGCTGGCCGAGGGGACCACCGTCATCGAAAGTGCGGCCGCCGAGCCGGAGGTGGTCGATCTCGCCAATTTCCTCAACGCGATGGGCGCGAAAATCGAGGGCGCGGGCACGCGTCGGATCATCATTGAGGGCGTCGCCGAATTGCACGGGGTGGAGCACCAGGTGATCCCGGACCGGATCGAAGCGGGGACGTTCCTGGTGGCGGGCGCGATCTGCGGCAACGGCGTCACGTTGCGGAACGTGATCCCCGATCATCTCACCACGGTGACGGCTTGCCTGCGCGAAGCGGGCTTCCACATCGACGAGCAGGGAAGCTCGATGACGATCACGTCCAACGGCGGGGCGAAGCCACTGGAACTTTCCACCCAACCCTATCCCGGGTTCCCCACGGACATGCAGGCGCAGATGTGCGCGCTGCTGGCGACGACGACCGGGATCAGCACCGTGACGGAGAACATTTTTCCGCAACGTTTCATGCACCTTTCGGAGATGAAACGCATGGGGGCCGACATCAAGATCGAGGGTTCGACGGCGATCATCCACGGGGTTGAGCGATTGAGCGCCGCGCCGGTGATGGCAAGTGATTTGCGCGCTTCGGCCGCGTTGGTGCTGGCGGGTTTAAAGGCGGACGGCATCACCGAGATCAACCGGGTGTACCACATCGACCGCGGCTACGAACATCTGGACGACAAGCTCGCCGGGCTGGGCGCGAAGATCGTGCGGGAGAAGGTCTGAGGAACAAGGGCCTCCGCATCGGGAACGCGGGCGTCCCGCCCGCATCTGGACAGGAGCGACAGCCCCCGGGAGCGCGGGCATCCCGCCCGCAAAGGGGCGGTAGCCCTTGAAAAGACTACACCGAATCCAGATGCGGGCAGGATGCCCACGCTCGCGGGGCGGACCTACCGCTCCACACTGAACCGGTACACGATGCTGTTCCGGTAGGTCTCGCCGGGCTTGAGAACCACCGACGGAAATGCCGGTTTGTTCACCGAGTCGGGAAACGCCTGCGGCTCCAGGCAAAAGCCGGAGTACTTCACGTACGGCTTGCCACCTTTGCCGACGAACTGCCCCGCCAGAAAGTTTCCCGAGTAAAACTGCACACCCGGTGCGGTCGTCTCCACCTCGAGTACCCGCCCACTGGCCGCGTCGTACACGCGCGCGGCTTTCCTCGGCGCGGTGGCGGTGTGATCCCCGTCGATCACAAAATTGTGGTCGTACCCGCTGCCGTACTTGATCTGCGGATCGTCCGCGTTGATCCGCTCACCAATTTTGTGCGCCGTGGTGAAATCAAAGGGTGTACCTGCAACCTGGCGCAACTCACCCGTGGGAATGGAACCGGCGTCCACCGGCGTGAACTTCGCGGCGTGCAGCGTGAGTTCATGGTTCAAAACGGTCCCGCTGTCCGCCCCGCCCAGGTTAAAGTACGAATGATGCGTCAGGTTGACGATGGTGGTCTGGTCCGTGGTCGCGGTCAGATCCACCTTCAGTTCATCACGGTCCGTCAGGGTGTAAACCACCGTCGCCGTCAGGTTGCCCGGGTAACCCTCCTCGCCGTCCTTGCTTAGCCACCGCAACGTAAGTGACGACCCGGTGTCGTCACTCTTCATGGCGACTTCGCTCCACAAGTGTTTGTCAAAACCATGGAAGCCACCGTGCAGAGAATTGGGCGGGTCACTGAGGGGAAGCTGGTACTCCTTGTTCTCCAGGGTGAAGCGCCCCCGGGCGATCCGGTTCGCGCAACGTCCGGCGGTGCAACCGAAGTAGCTGCCGTGCGCCAGGTATTCGGGGGCAACGTACTTGGCCAGCGACTCGAATCCCAGCACCACATCGTCGAGCTTGCCGGCGCGGTCCGGCATCGTCAGCGAAACCACGGTGGCTCCGTAATTGGTGATCTTCGCCTCGCAACCGTGATGGTTGCGCAGAGTGTAGAGTTGCGCCGTTTGGTGGTCCGGGGTTTGTCCAAACGTGGTGACGGAATCACCGCTGACAATGGCGGGGGATTGGCTCATGAGGGAGGCGGGCAGGGCGCACAAACAAAGCGCGACCAGACCGAGGGGGATGAATTTCATGGAACGCGGGGAGGGGAGGGGGATACAACGCGAGGTTCGGGAAACGCTACGCGCCATCGCTGACAAACGCCAGCGGGGTCTTGCCGGCGTCCAGTTGTTGCAACGCGAAAGCGTAAGCCCCAATCGCCACCGACTCGCTCGTTTTCAAGGACACCCCCACCGCCGTGCGGATTGCCGGATCGTAGGTCACCGTGCGCTCGGAACCGGGCACGCGGAGGGTCCGCGCGTCGCTCGCGAGAAATTCCCGGACCTGCGCCGGGTCCGCGAAGTTGTAGGCGCGCGACAACAGCCGCGCCTGCCGGGTGCCGTCGGCCCGGGTGTAAGACGCGTTCATAGCTTCGATCACCGCCGGCATGAAGAAGGGATGCGCCCCGGCCAGACCGCCGCCGATCACCGCAACTCCGTCGATCAGGGTGAGGGCTTGAGCCAGGGCGTCGCCCACGGTTTCACCAAGCCGGCGGAAGGCCAGTTGCGCGCCCGCCCGGTGGCCCGGGACGTCACCGGCGGCAATATCGGCGATGATCTTCGGCTCGGGCGCGTCCTCGAAGGGGGTGCCGGTTTCCCGCGCGTACGCGCGTCGGACCGCCCGAATGCAGGCGCCCTCCTCGGCGTGGACGTCAGGCTCCGGCTTGTTGCGGAGCAGCCACGCCTCGCCGCCGTTGGAGTTGTCCCCGACGAGCATCCGCCCGTCCACGACGATCCCGCCGCCAAAGCCCGTGCCCAGGGTAACGCCGAAAAGATTGCGGAACCGCTTGGGATTGCCCGACTCCGCCAGCGCCGCGTTGAGCCGCGGGAGAAAGCCCGCGATAGCCTCGCCAAACGCAAAAAGGTTGCCGTCGTTGTTGATGAAAACCGGCAACCCAAACGCCTCCTCCAGCATTGGACCCAGCGCCACGCCGCCCCGGAACGCCGGCAAATTAGGCAGGTCGCCGATGATGCCCGCCGGGTAATCCGCCGGACCCGGAAACGCGAAGGAGATAGCAACCGCCGGCCCTGGCAAAAGGTCCGCCACCCGCCGAAATCCCGAGATGACGTTCGCGAGGCAGCGGTCGAGATCGCGCGCCTCGGAAGGCACGTAGATCGGCTCCAGGAGCAGCGCGTTGCCCCGGATGGCGGTGAACTTCAGGTTGGTGCCCCCGGCGTCGAGGGTCAAAACCACGCGTGGGTCGTCGTCGTGTTTCATGGAAAACCCCTGGCCGTGATGGTAGGGACTGCGGATAGGCCGCGCCGGAGCGGAATTTTAGACGGGATTAACAGGAGGGAGAGGATGGGGGAGAAGACAGATGCGGAGGCGGGGCAAGGTCAGTGTCTCCCGGTCCCAATCCTGTTATTCCTGTTAATCCCCTTGAAACAAAACAGCCGTGACGTGGCAATCTCGTTACCAACCCAGCACCTTGGCGAAAATCAGCGGGGCAACGATGGTGGCGTCACTCTCCACCACGAATTTGGGTGTGTCCTGGCCGAGTTTGCCCCAGGTGATCTTCTCGTTGGGCACCGCGCCGGAGTAGCTGCCGTAACTGGTCGTCGAGTCGCTGATCTGGCAGAAGTACCCCCACAACGGCACGTCGGGTTTCTGCAGATCCTGGTGGAGCATCGGCACGACGCAGATCGGGAAATCGCCCGCGATGCCGCCGCCGATCTGGAAGAAGCCGATCGGACTGTTTCGCGCTGGTGTCCTGGTACCATTGGGCGAGCCGCATCATGTACTCGATGCCGGTGCGCACGGTGTGGACATTCTTCACGTCGCCGCTGATGCAATGGCCCGCGTACATGTTGCCCAGGGTGGCGTCCTCCCAGCCCGGGACAAAGATGGGCAGGTTCCGTTCGCAGGCCGCGAGCAGCCAACTGTTTTTCGGGTCGATCTGGTAGCTCTTTTCCAGTTTGCCCGAGCGCAGCACGCGGTACATGAACTCGTGGGGAAAGTAGCGTTCGCCGGCTTGGTCCGCCGCGACCCACTCCGCGAGCACGGCGGTTTCGATGCGGCGCATCGCCTCCATTTCGGGGATGCAGGTGTCGGTGACGCGGTTCATGTGCCGCTCGAGGAGCGCCTGCTCGTCGCCGGGGTGAGGTCGCGGTAGTTGGGGATGCGCTCGTAATGATCGTGCGCGACGAGGTTGAAGATGTCCTCCTCCAGATTTGCGCCGGTGCAGCAAATCGCCTGGACCTTGCCCTGGCGGATCATCTCGGCGAGCGAGAGGCCGAGTTCCGCCGTGCTCATCGCGCCCCCGAGGGTGACGAGCATCACCCCGCCGCCGTCGATGTGCCGGCTGTAGGCTTCGGCGGCGTCCCGGAGCGCGGCGGCGTTGAAGTGGCGGTAGTGGTGATCAACGAATTGGGAAACGGGGCCGGGCTGCATAGCAAGAAAGAGGGGAGGGGAATGGAAGGAGTTTTCACTAGCGCAAGGGTTTCCCCGGCGCAAGGCGGATCACAGGGGCGCGCACGCCAACGGAGGGTACTTGTTGCTGAAGGTTTGAACCGGGTGGACACGTTCCGCCGTGATTTGTCGGTCGAGGAACGGAAGGCGCGGCGGGATTGGCAAGGAAGCGGCTTTGTGGCATCGTACCGGCGTGCCCACCATTACCATCGCGCGGTCGGACGAAGACCTCGCTTTTTTGCGGACAGCCTCCACCGACTCGGCACCGTTGTGACTGAAAAGGCGATGGTCAGCCTCACGCGCAACGATTACGAACCTGACCTTTGCTTCTTCCGCCGGGAGGTCGCCGACGCCTTCACCCCCGACCAGATGCGGTTCCCGGCCCCCGCCCTCATCGTCGAAATCCTCTCGCCCTCCACCGCGCGCAGTGACCGGGGCAGCAATAAACGCGACTACGCCGCCCACGGTGTCGCCGAATATTGGATCGTCGCTCCCGCTGCCCGAACGGTCGAAGCCCTCACCCTCCACGGTGAGGATTACCAATCCGCCGGCCTTCGAAGTGGTGAGGATGAAACTGCCAGTTCCGTTCTGTCTGGCTTCCGCGTCTCCGTCCAAGCACTTTTCAATCAACCTGCCAACCTCGCCGCCTTGACCGCCCTGCTGACCAACAATCCCTTCGACTGATGTTCTTGTCAGCGTCGCCGGCACTTTTAAAGTCGTTCGGGGAGGATTGAAACGCATCCGGTCACGGCGGAAGTGGTTGTTGGATGCGGTTTGCCGTCTTTGCGGCTCACGGGGGAGCTGACCCTCGATCTTCCCTCAGAATTTGACGCCGATCACCGCCCGCGGGTAGAACCGGGGCTCCCCGGGCGTGCTCGTCGCTTGGAGGGCGGGCGTCGCGGTCACGTAGAACCGGGTGGTGGCGTAGGACAACGTCGGACCGAGGAACACCGTGTTTTCGATCCGCGCGCTTCCGCCGGGAAAGGCCGCTTCGTAACGCAGTTCCGCGCCGAGGGAGCAAGCCGGCGTCACGTCGTAGCGCAAGCCGACGCTTTGACCCAGGACCAGGGGGTTCGCCTCCAACCGCGCGCCTTCCCGCTCGGATTCCAGCACAAGGTTGTAAACCGCCTGCCAGCGTCCCACCCGCCGATCCACGATCAACCGCCCTTCCAAACCGAGGAAATGTCGGCCGCCGGCGACCTCACCCAGCAGGGCGACGCCCACCAATTTGCCGTCGCGCTGGTTCCACAACCGGTATTTGGGTTCCACAGCCACCGCGTCAAAGTGGAACCCGCGCCCTTGATTCGCATAGGACCAGCGGGAGTAGTACAAGCCCAACTCGAAGTTAGGGACCACGCCGAACTCCACCTCGTTTTCAACGGACAGGGTGAAGTTTCGCCGGTTCCCGACGGGCCGCGCGCCGCCGAATATCTGGTTCTCGGATTCGATTACACCCGGTTCCTCCGTGTAGCTCTCGTAAGGAAACGTGAAATGCCGGTCGGCCCGGGCGGCGGTGAGTGTCAGTAAGAGAGTGGTGATGCAGAGCAAAGTGGATTTGGAGGCATATGAGTTAAAAGAGCAAAGGTACTTCATGGAAAATGAGAATGAGACGCAGTCTCATTAAGGTCAAGCCTTTATTTGCTTTCAGTTGTCTGAACAAGGTTCTCCACGCACCCACTTGCAGCCACGGATTGGCGTCAATGGGACCGGGTTGCCCGCCTAGGGCCTACGCATGAAAATAGGAGGGGCTTGCAGAGGCTGGCAAGATAGCCAGCATGGAAAACAATGGAGTAAACGGTGCCAGTTTGGTGGCAGTGTTCAGTGAGTTGAAAGATCCCCGTGTGTCAGACGGGCACCGGCACCGGCTTTGCGACATTCTGGTGATCGCCTTCCGCACGGTGCTCTCGGCCCTGGACGGCAAACAACTCGCCCAGGCCCTCATCGACTGGACCGAGCAAGTACGCGAGAAACTCGGGCGCCCCGAGATCGTGGCCATCGACGGCAAGAGCGCGCGGCGTGGCCAGAGGAGCCAAGGCCGCCCCGCACTTGGTCAACGCGTGGGCGGTGGACAACGGCCTGTGCCCGGGCCAGCAACAGACAGCGGAAAAGAGCAACGAGATCACGGCCGTGCCCCTGCTCCTGCGCCAGTTGGAACTGGCGGGCTGCATTGCCACCGTGGACGCGCTCAACACGCAGAAAACCATCGCCCGCGAGATCCGGGAGGCCGACGCCGGGCACGGAGCGGACTCCTTCCTTCACCCCACGAGCGAGTTGGAGGGTGTGACCGTAGAGCGAGTGATAGACGACGAGGACTTTCATGTCAGGATGTGTGTGGGTTTCCGGCTTGGCTTTTGAGGAAACAGTGCCCGCAGACTCCAGGATCGGGACCACCGTGTTGGAGCTATAGATGTCGTAAGGTCAGCCGTGTAGGAGGGCCGCTACGGGAGTAGCAGGGGTTTATTGGTCGAATGACCAATTTCTATTGTCGAAGGCGCGGCAGCCGGCGGCGATTCATCGGTTTACCTCTTCCAGAGCAGGTGAATACTCGCCTCTTGTCGCCGCGCTGTTGAGGCGTGCCCGCTCACGAAATGCTGCTTGGGCAGCACGTTCATTCGATTCGGAACCTCGCCAGAGGTGCAGCGCCGACTCCTGGAGCGCGCGTCCGAACGAGTAGGTCAATTTCCAAGGAGTGCCGCCCCCGGAACAAATGGCGTTCAGCCTTCGCGTCGCATCGATCTCGCTCTGTCCACCCGAGAGAAACACCACGCCGGGCACCGCGGCGGGAACCGTGCGGCGAAGGCAGCGCAAGGTGGTCTCGGCGATCACGTCGTCCTCGTCCTGTTTGGAACAAGTCGAACCGGGCAGAAGCATCCCTGTTTTGAGGATGGTCCGCTCCAGAACAACGCGGTGGTCGAACAGCGCCTCGAACACACCGTCCAATGTGGCCGTCGTGACTTCTTCGCAGCGAGCCAAGGTGTGGTCGCCGTCCATCAGAACCTCCGGCTCGACGATGGGCACCAAACCGGCCTCCTGGCTCATCGCGGCAAACAGCGCGAGTGCCCGCGCGTTGGAGGCGATGCAAACGTGGGTAGGCAAGCCTTCGCCAATCGTGATGACCGCGCGCCATTTGGTAAAGCGCGCGCCAAAGCTGCGATACTCGCTCAGTCGTTCACGCAGCCCGTCAAATCCCGCCGTGATTTTTTCGCCTGCGAATTTCGGGAGTTCAACGGTTCCGACGTCCACTTTGATGCCGGCAATGAGGCCCCGTGTCGCCAGAACTTCAGGTAGAGGAACGCCTTGCGGTGTTTGCCGCCGCATCGTTTCATCGAAGAGGATGACGCCGCTGATGGACTCGCTTAGACCCGGGGTCGTGAACAACATCTCGCGGTACGCAGCCCGGTTGTCCCGGGTGGGTGGAACCCCGGCGGCGGCAAAACGCTTTTCGATGGTCCGGAGGCTTTCGTCCGCCGCCAAAATCCCTCTGCCGGGAGCCAAAAGCGACGCAACGGTAGATTCCAGGTCGGCGGTTTTCATGGCGTGGTCGGAGGCTGCCCTGGGATTGGGTCCGATCCTTGACCGGTCATACCCCTTTGTAGACCAGTCGCGTGAAAGCCTCGGGCGACCACAGGTAATTGCCCCACTTGGCGTCGTAGGCGGCCGTCGGCTTGGCGGCCACGATTTCCTGGATGGATCGACCTTGCTTCTTGAGTCCGGCTACGTTGTCGCGGATGGCAACCAGCATGTCACGGTACTCCGCGAGCTGCGCTTTGTTGCCGACCGCGCCGTGTCCCGGAACGATCACCGTCTTGTCGCTGATCTTGGGATTGGCGAGGTTGGCCTCGGTCGCGCGGATCGTGCCGTTGATGCTCCCGCCGGTCGAATAATCGATGAACGGATAGAAGCCGTTCCACCAGGTGTCCGCGACGCAGAGGACATCGGCTTCAACAAAGTGGACCGAAAGGTCCGAAGCAGTGTGCGCAGGCTCATACGCGTTCAGCGCGATGGTAGCACCGTTCAGATGCAAGGTGAGATTCCGGGCAAACACCACGGCGGGAAGCGCGCCTGTCGGCGAAGGCTTGAACGTGTAGTCCCAGTCCACCACCTGCGAAAAGGCCGAAAGGTAGTGGCGGGTTTTCTCCTCCGCATAAATGGTCGCGCCAGCGTCGTGCAGCCAGGCGTTGCCATCGGTGTGGTCGAAGTGCCAGTGGGTATTGATCAAGTGCCTGATCGGATCGCTGTTTATGCCGTCGAGCGTCGCCGCGAGCGCGGGGCGCGCGGTGGCGAGACCCGCATCCACGAGTAGTTTGCCGTCCGCTCCGGTGAGAACCGTGATGTTGCCGCCCGCGCCCAGGATCGCGTACAAATTGTCGCGCAGGGGCTGGACGGTGAGTTTTGCCATAGCGGCTTCGCGGCGCATGCGGGGGACGACGCCTCCCTCCTCGGCATTGGACCGATGTTGAACCAGAGTCGTCGCTGCAAAAGCGAGGCCTGCGGTGGCGAGGAATTTACGCCGTGTGTAGTGAGGAGCAGTTTGATCTTCCATGGAGATGTTGTTCGTGAATGGTGTTAATGACGGAGAGCTGAGTTGTTGACGTCCTCCGAACAGTCTTGGATCGCCGGGTGCGAGCGGGTTTCAACGTCGCAGTGACGCTTTCGCCGAGTCGGCCAAAGTGACCACGGCTGCGCCGAGCATGATGGCGTCTTTGATGACCAGCCGGCCAGGTCCCGCCAGGAACGGGAAACCGTGCGCGGCGGTTCCGAGCGCGGGCACCCAGGCTTCGGGCGTGGTGACGAGGAACGAGAGCGTGGTCAGCGACATCCCCACCAACAGGAAGCTCCCCAACGCGGCGGCCTGCGGCAGCACCGGGTGAAGCGCGATGAGCAAACCGATCAGGATGATGACGGTGCCGAGGCCATACGAAAAAAGGTAAGTGCGGTTCGTCTCGTGCCATTGACGATGCGCCGGAACGAGTTCGCCTTCCTTGTTGGCGTAATGCTGGTATTCCGGCGCGGGATGAGCGTAGAAAAAGCTCATCAAGGGGCTGTTGGCCACGAAAGGCACGATGCTTTCCGCCTCGTAAGCGGCGAACTTGGTGCCGCCGATCCAGCACAACACGACGACCAACCCAAAGCGCGTCAGCCCGATCCCGACCCGGTCCAGACGGGCCGCGAAAGAAAATGCCGTCCGCAGCCATTGTCTGACAACGGCAGCGGCGTTGTTCGTTTGAACCGGAAGGAGTGGGATGTCGTGTGTCGTGTTCATGTGCGATACGGGTAGATTTTGATTGTTTTCGTTGCGGAGCCGACTTCGGCAGAAGAAGCGAGTCCAACTCTTTCTCAAGCGTCGGGTGCCCGGCGTCTCAGAAATCCGCGGAAATTCTCGATGGTCCTTTCGGGAACCAAAGCCCCTTGCACGGATCGGATGGAAAACCTTCTTTAGCCTAAATTTGGGTCATGCCGCCGTCCACGAAGAGTTCGACGGCGTTGACGAAGCTGCTGTCGTCCGAAGCCAGGAACACCACGGCCTTGGCGATCTCGTCCGTCGTGCCCACGCGGCCCAGGGGGATCGTGGCGACCTGCTCGTCCACGAAGCCCTGCACCTGTTCCTTGCTCAGCCCGAGGCCGTCGTAGCCGGGCGTCGGCACCACGCCGGGGCTGATGACGTTGATGCGGATGCCGCGCCCTTTCAGATCGAGCGCCCAGGAGCGCGCCAGGTTGCGCACCGCCGCCTTGGTCGCGCTGTAGATGCTGAAGGCGGGCGTGCCCTTGATGCTGGTGGTCGAGGCGTTGAGGATGATCGTCGCCGCCCTCGCCCATGAGCGGCAGCGCCTTCTGCACGGTGAAGACCACGCCCTTGACGTTGGTGGCAAAGGTCTGGTCGAACTGCTCCTCGCTGATCTGGCCCAGCGGCGCCAGCGAACCGCCGCCGGCGTTGGCGAAGACCACGTCCAGGCGGCCTTTCTGCTCCTGGATGGTGGCGAAGAGCCGGTCGAGATCGGCGAGCCGGGAGCTGTCGGCCTGCACGGCCGTGGCGCTGCCTTCTCCGATCTCTTTGATGGCGGCGTCCAGGTTCGCCTGGCGGCGGCCGGTGATGAAGACGTAAGCTCCCTCGGCGACGAAGCGTTTGGCGGTGGCAAGGCCGATGCCGCTGTTGCCGCCGGTGACCAGGGCGATTTTCCCTGCGAGTTTGTTGGATGGTGTCGAGTTCATGGTTGTTTGATGTTGGTGAAAATAGACGGGTCAGAAACCGAAGTCGGACAGTCCCGGGTGATCGTCGGGCCGGCGGCCCAGCGGCCAGTGGTATTTGCGCTCGTGCTCTTCGATGGCCAGGTCGTTGATGCTCGCGTGGCGATAACGCATCAGCCCGTGCTCATCGAATTCCCAGTTCTCGTTGCCGTAGGAGCGGAACCACTGCCCGGCCTCATCGTGCCACTCGTAGGCGAAGCGCACGGCGATCCGGTTGCCACGGAAGCCCCAGAGTTCCTTGATCAGTCGGTACTCCCGTTCCCTTGCCCACTTCCGAGTCAGGAATTCTACCACTTGCTCGCGTCCCTTGAGGAACTCGGCGCGGTTTCGCCAGACGGTGTCCACCGTGTAGGCGAGTGATACTCGTTCGGGCTCTCGGGTGTTCCAGGCGTCTTCGGCGGCGCGCACTTTGACGAGGGCGGTTTCCTCAGTGAAGGGCGGCAGCGGAGGACGCTCGTTAGAAGAGATGCGGTTTGCAGTCATGAAGGAGTTGTCGGGTGTTGAGCGAAAGGGAAGTGGTCGAATGGAATGCTTCTTTGCTGGTCATTTGAATCGGCAACCCCAATTCGTCTGAGATGAATCTGGTTAAAAGGAACCGGCTGCCCGCTCGATCATCGCGGCGACTTCGTCCGGATGAGAGACCATCACGACGTGCGATGCACCCTTGACCTCGACTGTTTCCTTCGCCCCTGCCCGCCGGGCCATGAACGCATGCACAGCGCGCCGGGATATTTTTATCGAGTTGCCCAAAGATGAACCAGGAGGGAATCGTCTTCCAGGCCGGCGTATCGGCGGCTTCGTTGAGTGCTGCTTCAGTCACCGGTCGTTGCGTGGCAGACATCAACGCGGCCAACTCCGCCGGGACATCCGCGGCGAACTGAGCGCGGAACTTGTCGCCTTGGATGTATAAATCCTTGCCGCCATCGGACAGGACCACCGGAGGCGCAAGCGTCGGCCCGAGCGTGCTGCCGGGAAACCGCATGGATAAGGTAAAGCTGCTCTCGCCAAGTTCCGGCGCGAAACCGGCGACGTACACGAGGGCCTTCACGTTGGGATGGCCCACGGCGGCGTTGGTGACCACGGCGCCTGCGTAGGAATGCCCCACGAGCACGACCGGTCCCTGAATACTTGCCAGGACGGCCGCGACATACTCTGAATCACTTTTCAAGCCGCGCAGAGGATCGGCGACTGCGACCACCGGATAGTTCCGGGCGAGGAGCTTGGTGATGACGGGGTTCCAACTGGATGATTCCGCGAACGCGCCGTGCACGAGAACCACGGTCGGAAGCGGTGGCTTCGAATCCTTGGCCGGTGTTTGCGCGAAGCCCTGGTGCTCGCGGAAAGGGCGGCCGAACAGCACGAAAAAATGAAAGATGGATTTGAACATGTAGTGCTTTCTGGTTGGGTTAGGTTGGACGTTGAAAGTCGGTGCGATGTGGTGGTGAGTGAGTGGCTTGGGTAGTGCCTATTGCTTGATGAAGCTGAGCAGGTCGGCGTTCAGCTGGTCCTTCAGCGTGGAAGGCAGCCCGTGCGGCGCGCCGGGATAGACCTTGAGGATCGAGCCTTTCACGATCTGCGACGACAGCCGCGCCGCAGCGTCGATGGGCACGATCTGGTCGTCGTCGCCGTGAATGATCAGCGTGGGCACGTCGAACTTCTTGAGATCCTCCGTGTGGTCCGTTTCGGAAAAAACCTCGATGCAGTCGAACGCCCCCTTGAACCCGGCCATCATGCCTTGCAGCCAGAAGAAATCCCGCAAGCCCTGCGACACCTTCGAGCCGGGACGGTTGGCCCCGTAAAAGGGCGCGCTCAGGTCCTTGAAGAACTGCGAGCGGTCCGCGAGCACGCCGGCGCGGATCTGGTCGAACGCCTCCTTGGGCAAGCCGAGGGGATTGGCATCCGTCTTGAGCATCAGCGGCGGGATGGCGGAAACGAGCACGGCCTTGGCCACGCGCGCCGTGCCGTGCCGGCCGATGTACCTCGCCACCTCGCCGCCGCCGGTGGAGTGGCCGACGTGGATCGCGTCCTTGAGGTCGAGCGCCTGGACGAGTTCCGCCAGATCGTCGGCGTAGGTGTCCATGTCGTTGCCCTGCCAGGGCTGGCTGGAGCGGCCATGGCCGCGGCGATCATGCGCGATGCAGCGGTAGCCGTGTGAGGCCAGGAAGAACATCTGGTCTTCCCAGGCATCCGCGCTCAGGGGCCAGCCGTGGCTGAAGACCACGGGCTGGCCCGCGCCCCAGTCTTTGAAGTAAATTTGTGTGCCGTCTTTGGTGGTGATGGTGTTCATAAATGCATGCGGACAAGTGGATGCGCTTATAAGGTTCTCAAGCTCCGGCGGCGGAAAAGCTCAAAAGGAATTTGACGTTTCAGCGGAAATGTTTGAGCGATCTCGACAAACCCGGTCTTGTTTGTCTTTTTCCGTCAACCGTCGCGGCGCTTCCCTGCTTCTTCTTCACGCTGGATGCCGCTGCCCGGCTGACCGGCGGGATCTTCGCTCTCCTCGCCGCCTCGAAGATCAGTCTGCGCCGCCGTCAGGACCACGGTGCCGCTGGCCGCGTCGAACGGGTCGCCATCCTCGGCGGAGCGGATGTGAGGGTCCACCAGATGATCCGTCGCCAGGAAGTACGCCTTCGCGTGCCGGGCGAAGATGACGCTGATGATCGGCACAGGCAGGGCGGTGACCAGCACCGTGCTCGCCAGCGACCAGTCGTCGTGAAATATCTGGAGATAAAGATAGATCAGCACGCCCACCAACGCCCCTGCCCCGTAGCCGATGGCCCATTGGGACATCAGAAAGTAACCCGGCTCCCGCTCATAGAGATACCGGCAATTGGGACACCAGTCCAGCGGTGTGAACCAATCGGCGAGGCGGCGCGTGCGGCGCAGTGGCATGAAAATGGGCCGGGTGCCGCAAACCGGACATTTGAGCCAGGTGGCCCGCCAGAGATAGTTGACTATCTGCCTTGGCAGCGAGGGGTTCAAGCGGACGGACGATGTGGGATCGATCTGATTCATGGTGACAGGAAAGGTAGGGATGGACGGGAGCGACCGGCGGCTGCCTTCGACTTTGCGCGCCAAGCCGGACGCGTATTTCCATTTGTGGGTCGGGTCAGGCGTCCAGCATCGCGCCGCGAGCCCAGGCCCGCTCCGCCGCGGGCTGTCCGCAGTCCTCTGGAACCTCCGCCGGCCGTTGGCAAGCGCCTGGTTTGGAGCGCGGCAGGAGGACCACGAACGTCGAGCCGGCGCCCGAGCCGCCGCTGTGTGCGCTGATGCTTCCGCCGTGCAGTTCCACGAGGGATTTCACCAGCGCAAGCCCGATCCCCAGGCCGCCCGGCTGGACCCGGGCTGATGGTCAACCCGGGTCAAGCGCGCTCACCCGCGGGGGATGTCAGCCAGGATTGACGTTGTGAGTTTCGTAATAGGAGCGGAACTCTTCGTCGCCGTCGTGTTCCAGCATTTGGGTCATCTCCTCCTTGCCTTGCTTCGTGTTCATCAACTCACGGATCATCATGATCCGCGCCTCCTTGTTTTGGCACAGGGTGTGGATTTGGGCCGCGTGCCGGTCAGCGCATTTCGGAGCGGCGTGGAGGCTTGTGGTCGTGGCGAGCATCGCGCAGGCGACGAGAGCGAATTGCAGTTTGTTTTTCATGGGATGTTAGTTTTTTTTTGGTGTCTTTGAGCGGACTCGAGCGCGGTTCCCGGTCGTCGTGGACGCGGAACAACGAGGTTGTGGAAGGCGTCTTCCAAACCCTGGAACCCCCTCTGCCGGAACGACCGGCGTGAGGATGGTCCCGGCAAAAGCGGCTCACTTCTTTCTCAAGTGTTCGCCCGTCCAAATCTCACCAGGGTCGTGTTTTTCTCGGTGCGTCCGGCGCTTTTTGTGAGCGATGCGCCCCTCCGCTTCCAGTCCGGCGCGCGCTGGCACACGCAGGGCATTGTGCGGGATCACCTTCAAGGCCGGGCCGAGTCGCTGTTGGACTACAAACGATCGCGTTCAAGCCGGCATCCCGCCAGTTCTCGGGGGGTGATCGTTCGCCGCTCGGTGGTGTGGCATCAACGAAACGAGGCGCTAGAAACGCCGGTTGAGCCCCTACTTGGCAGTCTGATCAAGCGCAATCTTATCCAGCAGGGGCTGGTAGCGCGGGTCTTGACGCAACGCTGCCCACTCTGGCCGTCGCCGCAGATCGTACTGCGAAAAACCGTTCCATTCGTCCACCGGCATGGAGAAGAGTTTTTCGAGCAGCGGGAACGCGTTGTCGCCATCGCCGAGCAGCGCGTACATCCGCGCCAGGCGCAAGGTGACGGCCGATTCAATGCGCACGTCGCCCGCCTGGCGGCTGAGTTGCACGGCGTGTAAGCCCTCGGCCACGGCCGGGTCGCGCCACCCCAGCGCCCCGTAGAGCACGCCGAGATCCACGTGGTACGAGGGCCTGCGTCGAGTACTGCCGCATATTTTCTTCGTAGTGGGCGCGGGCTTTTTCAAAGTGCTCCCTCGCCCGCGCCTCGTCGCCCTCGCCGCGCCGCGCCAGGCAGACCAACCCGCGCAGAAACTCTTTGTGCAGCGGCACGCCGAGGAGCACCGGGTAGGAGGTCAGCGGGCTGCCATCGAGTACCCGCTCGGCCTCGCCGTAATTGCCCTCCAGCAAAGCCAGGTCGTAGCGGCCAACGGTGAACTCTCCCTCGGGATCGGAGGTGGCCATGGCGGCAGGAAAGTCGCGCGCATCAGGGCGAAGTCACCGCGGGCATGGAAATCCACGTAAGCGCGGGACGTCTTCAGGTCGAGCGAGGTTGGGGCCAAGGCGAGGGCGCGATCAAAGGTAGCGGCAGCCGTTGACCAGTCGCGCTGGTGAAAGTAAAGGCGGGCAAGTTGGCCCAGCACCCAACTGTCGGGTGCTCTGAACATCATGCTGCGCAGATAGGCTTCCTTGGCTTCGGCGTAGTGTCCCCGTCGGCTCTGTATGATGCCGATCGACCACTGAGGCACGGGCGAGTTGGGCAACATGCGGGCGGCGGTTTCAAAGGATGCCAGCGCATGGGCGTAATCATGCTGTACCGTCTGGTAGTAGTCTCCCATGGCCAGGTACGCCTGGCCCAGGTCGGGCTGCAGTCGCAGAGCTTGCTGGGCTGCTTCGAGCACGCCAGCGTACCGCGCGTCAGTTGGCTCGTAGTTGAAGGCGATGTTATAGCGCGTCTCCGCGAGGTCGGCATACGCAACTGCAAAGTGGGGGTCCAGGGCGATCGCCTGTTCAAAGAGGCTTTCCGCCGCGCGTAAATTCGCGAGGGTAATATCGGGGTTATGGAATGAATCCCGCGCCCGCAGGTAAAGCACGTAGGCATCTGGATTGCTGGTGGGAGGCACGCTCACCCGCGCTGTCTCCTCGGGCGAAAGAGTCGCATGCAAAGCCTTGGCGATTTCGCGCGCGACTTCCCCTTGCAGGGTCAAGGCGTCCGCAAGTTCCCGATCGTAGGTCTCGGCCCAGATCTGCTGGCCGCTGCGGGTGTCGACGAGATGGGCAACCACTCTCACCCGGCTGCCGGAACGGCGCACGCTGCCGTCCAGCACGTGGGCCACGCCGAGCACCTGGCCAATCTGGCGCAAACTGGGACGAGTGGCGGGATCGCGGTAGGCCATCACGCTGGAGCGAGAGATCACGCGCAGATCGCGGATCTTGGCCAGGCTGGCGAGCACGTCGTCCTGGATGCCGTCGGCGAAAATAGGCATTATCATGGTCCTCGCTGAGATTCTCCAGCGGCAGCACAGCCACAGATTTGTCCACCGGCGGCAGCGCGGCGACCGGCGGTGATTGCCAACCAGCCACCAGCGCGACGATCAAGCATGCGACGAACAACAAAACGTGCGAACGCCCAGCGAAGATGTCCGCGGCGGTGCTGTTTATGAGACGATCCTTCGATACGGAAAGCGTTCCTGACAGCTGCGCAACGCATCGAGCAGCTCGCGCGCGGATTGCGGCCGCGTCGGCGGGATCGACCGCCATCATCGACTTGAGCAGCGCGACGATCGCGCCCCGGAACGCGCGCGACCGCGAGTTGCGTCCAGCGGCAAGGGATTTCTAATCTGGCGGGCGTAGATTTCCTCCAAGGTAGTCCGCCCACGAAAGGCGTCCGCCCGCAAAGCAGATACCAGAGCGTCACCCCGAGCGAGTAGATGTCCGAGCGTTGATCAATCCGCCGATCTTCCAGCCCGCGAAAACTGCTCCGGGCTGGCGAAGGCCGGCGTGCCGACGAAGCCGCCGTGCGTGTGGTCAATTCCCAGAGCCGACTCCGCGCTCACCGCCTTGGCCAAGCCCCAGTCGATGACCTTGACCACGGTGGAAGCGCCGCCGCTCGTCTTCTCACCTTGAGAGGTGGTGAGCATGATGTTCGAGGGCTTCAGATCGCGGTGCACGACGCCGCACGCCTCCGCCGCCGCGAGCGCCCGGGCCACCTGCACGCCGA
The DNA here is from genome assembly GCA_963795895.1 of uncultured bacterium. Lineage (GTDB taxonomy): Bacteria > Verrucomicrobiota > Verrucomicrobiia > Chthoniobacterales > SZAS-18 > CAWCJJ01. Next base: position 126,150 of record CAWCJJ010000008.1, on the reverse strand, counting down.
CCTCCAACGCCAGCGAGGGCGGCAGCGGTCCCTCGCGCCGCACCCGCGCTTCGAGGGTTTCGCCTTCGACCAGCTCCATGACGTAGTAGCACTCGCCGTTTTGCTCGCCGTAGTGCGCGACGCTGGCGACGTTGGGATGGTGCAGTTTGGCCGCCGCGCGTGCCTCGCGCAGAAAACGCGCGCGTGCATCCGGGTGTTCCGCCACTTTCTGGTTGATGACCTTCAGCGCCACGGCGGAGTGCAGCACGCTGTCTCGCGCCCGGTAGGTCGTGGCCATGGCACCCGAGCCCAGTTCGACGGGATGGCCGTCCGCACCGTATCGATCTCGAAGTGCCCGTAGCGCAACGCACCTTTCCCGGTCGGATCCCCATCGGCGGAATTACCGGGTAACTCCTCATCCTCCGGCGGGAACGCGAAAGCCATCAAACAGCGCAGGCATTTGCCCTTTGGTCCACGCCGGACGAGCGGTTGGTGACAACCGGCGCAGATCTCAACGGGTTTGGAGACCGTGGACAACCGCTCGGCGGGCATGTGGCGGCCACGTGATGTCTCGTTTTCGGAGTCGTCGATGGCTGCCATGCGTTGAACGAAGGGGGCGGTGTACCGTTGGGAAGATTTCAGGATGACAGCAAGCGATGGAGGTAACGCATCTCCTCGTCGATCTCCGCCGGGTTGGACACGGTGCGCGCGACCTCCGCACGCAACTCTTCGCGGCAGCGCTGCCGCAGCCGTTGGAGCCAGGTGCGCAACGTCGAAATCGGCACACCGAGACGCGCGGCAACCTCTTCCTGGCTGGGCGGAACGGCCGTCCCGCCGACCACAAAGGGTTTCAACTCCTCGAACAAGCTCTGTTTGCCTTCCGCGGCGAAGGCCGCTTCCAGGTGCTCCCAGGCTTGGCCCATGAGCGTGACCGCCCAGCTTTGATCATAAACCCGGCCCTCGTCACCATGCGAGGACGCGCTCATGAGCGCCTCGGCTTCCACGAGGTGCTCGTCCATCGAGACGATCTGCACGCCGCCGCCGCGCTTGAGGCGCTTGGCATGATCGTACTCATTGGCGAGGAAATGTTGCAGCGAGCCGAGCAGAAAGGTGCGCAGCCGGCCCTTCTCGCGGCTGGCGCGGCTCAGGGTGTCGTGTTCCAGGAGGTGCGCGAAAAACCCTTGGGCGAGGTCCTGTGCGTCACTGGGACTGTGCCCGCGCCGCCGCAAAAAAGCGTAGAGCGGCGGCCAATAGGACTGGCAAAAATCGGTCAATGCTCGCCGGGCATCTTCGAGCGACTGGCTCTGGGCAGCCAGCAGCACCACGCTCCAGTGCGTGGTGTGGAACGGCGCGCCGCCTTCCTGCAATGTGCCCGGTATCGCTTTCACAGTGCGCAGGATAACAAAAAATTAATGTGTGGGAAGCGAATCGAGGCGCAAGTAAAATGAATCGAACCGCGAGTTTCCCGCCATCGTCAGAACCTCACCGGCCACGGCGCGTGACGGAGAAAGAGCGCCCGGATCTTGTTGCCCCAACCGGGCACCACGAGCCGGTGGCCGTTCCTCATCGCCAGATACGCTTCCCTTGCCACGTCGGCTGAATTCATCAGGTAAGAAGGGCGTTCTGGAGATCGCTCCCCGGCGTGCCCCGCGGCGGCGCAGAAACCGCTCGATGTAGGGCCGGGACACAAGGTCGTCAGGGTAACCCCGCTGCCTCGAAGTTCTTTGGCCAACGCCTCACCCAGGTTGAGCACATAAGCCTTGGTGGCATGGTAAACGGCGCTGCCAGCCTCCGGCGCGAAGCCGGAGAGTGTTCCGACCAGAAGCACTTGCCCCCGGCCCCGCGCGACCATTCCGGGCAGAAACGCCCGTGTCAGCTCGGTCAGCGCGACGACGTTGAGATGGAGCATCTCGGTCAGCTTCGTCGGCTCGGCCTGGAGAAAGTCGGCGTAGTCACCGAATCCGGCCGCGTTGACGAGCACGTCGGGTTCACCGAAGCCCAGGCGCGCCCAGTCGGCTTGGAGCCGCGAGGCGGCGGCGCAAACTCCCAGGTTCGCGGCGATCACCGTCGAGCGCGCGCCATGGCTCGCCAGTTCGACGGCCAGAGTTTGCAGGAGAGCCTGGCGGCGGGCAACCAGGACGAGGTCATAACCATCGCGGGCCAACTCACGAGCCAAATCAGCCCCGATGCCGCTGGAAGCGCCCGTCACCAAGGCCAGCGAACGGGGAGTTTTCACAAAGTCGTTCAGATGCATTTGGATAAAAAAGTGCCGCGCCGCCAGGTTTTGCCGGCGCAGCGGGTCTTACTCCTTCTCAGGCTTTCCGGCCCGCACATCTCAAAATGGCGAGCGAATTCGACTGTGGTTTCGCCTGGGAAGCAACCGTGTCGGACCAAGCCTTGCTTCTGCCCGCGGTGCGAAGCGCGTGAAAACAAAATCGTGCCCTCTGGCGTGGGCCTCGTGGCAGGCGAAACACGTTTGACGCTGTGCCTCAGCCACCGGCTGGTCGTTGACGAACCGACCCAAACCCCACCCGCTATGCCCGCGCCGGCGCGAAGTAAATGTTCACCATTTCCACGTCAGACATATAAGTGTCTATTTCCGTGACTTTGCCGTCCCGGATGTGCAAAACCGTGGCCAGATCCTGATCGAACGTCAGGTCTGCACGCCGCGCCGTGTTGTGCAGCGAGAGCGCCGCACCGTGGTGACCCACCAGCAGGTGCTTGAGCGTGAAAGTCATGCCGTGGTCGCGGATGGTTTGCGCCCGCGCAATGACGGCCTCAGCTCCCCTCGCTTCCCCGGAGATGAGGCTGTTGCCAGGCAGGCTCCAGACGGCGTTCTCGTGCAGGATCGACCGGAGCAGGTCCGCGTCTCGCGTCCGCAGGCCGGTCAGGAATTGTTTGGCGATCTCGCGATGGTCGGTGTGCGTGTTCATGCAGGTGTTCTTGTAGGTGATCGACGGGTTTGTGGTTCGAGATTCGGAGGGCTTCGTGGAGCTTCGTCAGTGCTGCTCACCGGCGGCTTTTCGACTGACGGCATCCAGGGTGACACTCATGCGGCTGACGATCCGGTCCACCTCGCTGCTGCGGGCGAGCTGCTGTGCAAAGGATAGTGGGTTGCCATAGGCAATCCAGGTGACATCCGCCGAGTCCCGCCAGACCAGCGCCTTCAATGGCAGATCGAGCCCGATGACCTGATCAAGTTGCATCAGCGGCGTCCCGGCGCGCGCGTTTCCGAAGATGATCACTGCCGTTGGCATCAACTCCATGCCGGCATCGGCGGCTCCGGCGGCATGATCGATCCGGGCGAACACCGTCAGAGCTAGGGCGCGGATCTCCGCTTCCAAGCGGTCCATGGTTTCTTGCGGGCCGAAACGGCTCGGTATGCGAATCAAATCCTTCATCAGCTTTTTTTCCTCGATTCCTCAGCGGTTCCGGCGGGTGCCGAATTGGTTACCGCGTCGGAAGTCATCGGCGACCTTGGCGTTGCGGACCATGTTCTTGCTCGGCAGGCAGGTAACGTTCGGGCAGGACCCGCCGCCGGGTTGCGGCATGACTCTCTCTTCGTGGGCGGTGAGGCAGAGTGGTTCGTCTTATTCTCAAGCGTCTGTTACCCGGCGTCTCAAAAAGGCCGAATTTATTGCGTGCCGGCCAAAGGTCGAGCACCCCGGGGGTGGGTTGCTGAGGAACATTTATCTGAGACGGGCGGCTCAGAAAACCGGAGAAAGAAATGACACGCCGTCAGTGGGGCAAACATCGGAAGTAAGCGGACTTACCCGTCCGTGTTCGAGTGAAGACTGCCGTGATGAACCTCGGCTGCTTTCGGACACGTCCGCCACTTTCTTTGTCCACCCAACCCATTAACGCCCTCGACAAAGCACGCCAATGAAAATTAAGACGCCCAAGGTGATCGCAGCATCGGTCGCAACCGGAGAACAGCTCACCAAAGCCAGGGGCAGCCTGCCGCTCGCCTGCCTGCCTTGTCTGCTCTGGCTCGCGGGCTGCCACCATGCCGCGGCCGCCACCCGCCGCCCCGCCGCCCAAGGTGACGGTCGCGCCGGCCGACGGAGAAGGAGATCGTCGAGTGGAACGAATACATCGGCGCGCACCGACGCGGTGGAATCCGTGGAGGTCCGCGCGCGGGTCAGCGGCTACCTGATGAGCGTGGACTTCAAGGCGGGCAGCATCGTCAAGAAAGGCGACCTGCTTTTCACCATCGACCCGCGCCCGTACCAGGCCGACCTCGACCGCGCCAACGGCCAGCTCCAGCAGGCGCAGGCGCAGCTCAAGCTCGCCCAGAGCCGACCTCGACCGCGCCAAGGACCTGCGGCAAAAAAACGTCATCGCCGCCAACGAGTTCGACAACAAGGCCGCCGCTTTCCTGCCAAGCCAGGGCGCGACGGCGGTCGCGGAGGCGGCCGTCGAGACGGCCAGGCTCAACCTGGAATTCTGCTACATCCGCTCGCCCATCGATGGACGCGTCAGCCGCGAGAACGTCACGGTTGGCAACCTCGTGCAACCCACCACCGGGCAGGACGGCGTGCTCACGACCGTCGTCGCCGTCGATCCGCTCTACGCCTACATGGACGTGGACGAGAACGCGATCCTCAACTACATCAAGCTCAACGAGGAAGGCAAGCTCAAGACCGCCCGCGAGACCGCGCGTGCCGCTCTTCCTCGGCCTGCCAAACGAGGAAGGTTTCCCGCACGAGGGGTTCGTCGATTTCGTGGACAACCGCATCGCTCCCGGCACGGGCACGATGCGCGTGCGCGGCCAGTGGAAGAACTGGGACACGCTGCTGACGCCCGGCTTCTTCGTGCGGGTGCGCGCCGCCGCCAGCCCGAAGTACAAGGCGCTGCTCGTGCCCGACGACGCCGTCGGCGTGGACCAGGGCCAGCGCTACGTGTTCGTGGTCGGCGCGGACAAGAAGGCCGAATACCGCCCGGTCAAGCTCGGCCCGATCTCGGACGGCCTGCGCGTGATCCACGAGGGCCTCAAGCCGGGCGAACAGATCGTCGTCAACGGTCTGATGAGCGTGCGTCCCGGCGTCGGTCGGTGGACCCGCAGCCGCGCCGCGCCTGCGCACCGCGCCGCCAGATACCCGCGGTGGCTATGACCGCAAGCCACCCTTGATGCCGTTGAAATGCCACGCCATGAAATTTTCCCACTTCTTCATCAACCGGCCGATCTTCGCGGCGGTGCTGTCCATCGTGACGGTCATCGTCGGGGCCATCGCGGCCTTCACGCTGCCGATCTCGCAATACCCCGAGGTCACGCCGCCGACGGTCGTCGTCACCGCGCACTATCCCGGCGCGAACCCCGCCGTGGTCGCCGAGACCGTCGCCACGCCCATCGAGGAGCAGGTCAACGGCGTGGAAAACATGCTCTACATGTCGAGCCAATGCACCAGCGACGGCAACGATGACGCTGACCATCACCTTCAAGCTCGGCACCGATCTCAACACCGCGCAGGTGCTGGTGCAAAACCGGGTCGCCATCGCCCAGCCGCAGCTTCCCGCAGGACGTGCGCAACATCGGCGTCACGACCACCAAGCGCCAGCCCAACCTGCTCGATGGTCGTGCATCTCGTCTCGCCCGACGGCAGCCACGACGCAGCTCTACACGAACAACTACGCGCTCCTCCAGGTGCGCGACACCCTGGCGCGCTTGCAGGGCGTGGGCGACGTGCAGGTGTTCGGCGCGCGGGAGTATTCCATGCGCATCTGGCTCGACCCCGACAAGATCGCCGGCTACAACATGACGGCGACGGATGTCGTCAACGCCATCCGCGAGCAGAACGTGCAGGTGGCCGCGGGCATCATCGGCCAGCCGCCCGTGCCCAAAGGGCGCGGCGAAGTTCCAACTGACCGTCAACACCCTGGGCCGGCTGACGGACGAGAAGCAGTTCGAGGACATCGTCATCAAGCAGGGCGCCAACGGCGAGGTCCTGCGCGTGCGCGACGTGGCGCGCGTGGAACTGGCCGCGCGCGATTACTCGGTCGGACTCCAACCTCTCGGGCAAACCGGCCGCCGCGCTGGTCATCTTCCAGTTGCCGGGCGCGAATGCGCTGGGCGTGTCCGAGCGCCATCCGCGCGACGATGGCGGAACTGAAGAAGCGTTTTCCGCCGGGGCTGGATTACTCCATCGTCTATGACCCGACGGTGTTCGTGAAGGAATCGGTCGTCGCGGTGGGCCACACGCTCGTCGAGGCGATCATCCTCGTGGTGCTGGTGGTCATCGTGTTCCTGCAAACGTGGCGCGCGTCGATCATCCCGCTCATCGCGGTGCCGGTGTCGCTCATCGGCACGTTCGCGGTCATGGCGATGATGGGGTTTTCGCTCAACAACCTGTCGCTTTTCGGGTTGGTGCTGGCCATCGGCATCGTGGTGGACGACGCCATCGTGGTCGTGGAAAACGTGGAGCGCAACATCGAGGCGGGCCTGAAGCCGCGCGAGGCGACCTTCAAGGCGATGGACGAGGTCAGCGGCCCCATCGTGGCCGTGGCGCTGGTGCTCTGCGCGGTGTTCGTGCCGACGGCGTTCGTCAGCGGCATCACGGGGCAGTTCTACCGGCAGTTCGCGCTGACCATCGCGGTGACCACGGTGTTGAGCGCGTTTAATTCGCTGACGCTCTCGCCCGCGCTGGCGGCGCTGCTGCTCCGGCCCAAGGAAGACAAGCCGGACTGGTTCACGCGGGTGCTGAATTTTCTCTTCGGCTGGTTTTTCCGCGCGTTCAACTGGACCTTCGAGCGCGCCAACAAGCTGTACGTGCGCGGGCTGGGCGGCCTGATCCGGCTGGCGGTGGTGGCGCTGATCGTTTACGTCGGGCTGCTCGGGCTGACGTGGCTCGGGTTCAAGAGCGTGCCGGCGGGGTTCATCCCCTCGCAGGACCAGGGCTATCTCGTGGGCATCGCGCGGCTGCCCGACGCCGCCTCGCTGGACCGCACCGAGGACGTGGTCGCCCGCGCCTGCGAGATGGCGCGCGAGACGCCGGGCGTGCGTCCACCGTGGAGTTCCCCGGCTACGAGCCGCTCAACGGCGTCAACAGCCCGAACGCGGGCGCGTTTTTCATCACGCTCGACCCCTTCGACGAACGCACCACGCCCGACCTCAGCGGCCCGGCCATCGCCAGGAAAATCTTCGCCAAGGTGTCGAGCATCCAGGAGGGATTCGTGGCCGTGTTCCCGCCGCCGCCGGTGCAGGGCATCGGCAACGCGGGCGGCTTCAAGCTGATGGTCCAGGACCGCGGCAACGAGGGCTACGCCGCGCTCCAGGCCGCCGCGGGCAAGCTCGCCGCCGCCGCCAACGCCACGCCGGGTCTGGTCAATGTGCTCTCGACGTTTCGCGCGGGCGTGCCGCAGCTTTACGTGGACGTGGACCGCGTGAAGGCCCGCAGCATGGGCGTGCCGCTGGGCAACGTGTTCGACACGCTCCAGACGTACCTGGGCAGCCTGTACGTAAACGATTTCAACCGCTTCGGGCGCACCTACCACGTCACCGCGCAGGCCGACGCGCGGTTCCGCCTGCACCCGCAGGACATCGGCCAGCTCAAGACGCGCAACAACGCCGGCGAGATGGTGCCGCTGAGCGCCGTGGCCAAGACCGTGCCATCCACCGGCCCCGACCGCGTGACGCGCTACAACCTCTACGCCGCCGCCGACGTCCTGGGCGACGTGGCCCCCGGCGTGTCCAGCGGGCAGGCGGTCAAGCAGATGGAAGACCTGGCGGCGAAGACGCTGCCGTCCTCGTTCTCCTACGAATGGACGGAGCTGACGCTTCCAGCAAAAGCTCGCGGGCAACACGGCGGCTGTACATCTTCCCGTTGTGCGTGCTGTTCGTGTTCCTGACGCTGGCCGCGCAGTACGAGAGCTGGAGCCTGCCGCTGGCGATCATCCTGATCGTGCCGATGTGCCTGCTCTCGGCCATCGCCGGCGTGTGGCTGCGCGGCATGGACAACAACATCTTCACGCAGATCGGTCTGGTGGTGCTGGTGGGCCTGGCGTGCAAGAACGCGATCCTGATCGTGGAGTTCGCCAAGGAGCAGCAGGAGCACGGGGGCAAGGACCGCGGTCGACGGCGGCCGATCGATGCCGCGCGGCTGCGGCTGCGGCCCATTCTGATGACGAGCTTCGCGTTCATCCTCGGCGTGGTGCCGCTGGTGTCGCGCAAAGGCGCGGGCGCGGAGATGCGGCAGGCGCTGGGCACGGCGGTGTTTTTCGGGATGCTGGGCGTGACGTTCTTCGGCATCTTCCTGACGCCGGTGTTCTACGTGGTGATCAGGAAGTTTACCGAGAGCGCAATTCCCGCTGGTATAACCAGTAACTCATCACGCCTTGTCGCCGACGAGCCCGGTTTTCAGAGTGGCGGTGTCTCGACACTGACGCTCACAGACATGCCAAGATCAGCAATTTCCCAGCGTTTATAATAATCATGCTAATTCGTAGGGTATCAGCAATTTCGTTTACAATAACACATATTACATATGTGTTTGCGCAATAGTACGTTGCGTTTGCGTGGCTGATTATACCCAAAAGATCTTCCAGTCGCTTCAAGCGCATTTGGTGGACACCATCAAGGACAAGTGCAACGCCTGATTGTTCGAGCCAAGCACAATGACGATTTTGTCATTGCTAGATGTTACTACCCGGCGGATCGTTTCTTGAGCCTCAGTTCGACAGGAACTTGGGCGCACCCACAAATAGTTCGTCTTTAGTAGAACCGAGTGGCACTTCGGCCTTCATCCTGACCCACTCGTTGGCAGAGACCCAAATCTTTGGTTCCTGCTTGTAGCTCATCGCATCCAAGACAGCCTGCGCCGAATCGGGATTACCCAGGAAACCGATGGACCTGAAGTTCTGGTTGCACTCCAAAGCCCACGACCAAACGGGCTCACTCGGGTGTTTGCGGATGGCGACTTCAAAGAAACTGCCTCGCTGTCGTCCCGACCAATCTGATCTCCCACTCCCGTACGGTCTTCATGAAGGCAATATGGAGCGCGTGCCCCCAATCACCCCGGGTGGTGGACAGAAAAGGCATGATAATTCGAGGACTTGCCAGCGGGTGAGTTCCGGCCATTCCAGCCCGGGGCGTTTTACGCGGGCCTGCGGCTGGTGCGCGTCGACGGCACGCAGTTCTCGTGTGCGAACACCCCGCGCATCCTCGGGATGATGACCAAAGCGGCCAGTCGGCGTTTTACGGCGGCCTTTGCCAAGCTGGGAAGCACGCTCCGGACACGGCAGCCCGGGAAAGCGGCGCCTTGCTCGTGGCCATGGCGATGGTGGCGCGCACCCGCTTGCGAGTGGCTCAAGCCGCTGGTGCCACGCCGTTGCGGGTCAGCTTCGGCCGCACCCTGGCCGCTTTGCGGCCGCTGTGGATGCTCCTGAGTGTGGGCGGTGACCCGCTCGGCGCCGAGCAGCAAAAAGCGATGATCGCCCGCGTGCTTGCCCAGCTTGCCGGCCATCTGCTGCCAGCCAAACGGCGAGAGGGCAACCGTGCCAGAGGCGTGCGCCAGCCCGTCAAAAGTCGGCCGCGTGTCCACCACACCCAGCAAGGTAAAGGCACCTATCAATACGAACTAACTTCCACGGATCAATGAATTCCCTGAAGGCATTGGGGACAGCCAAGTGACGTGGCCAGAATCGCGCACTTCAACAACAACAATCTCTCGATCAAGCTTGGGGTGAGCAAAATTATGCAACTTGCTCCAAACCCTCGGGGTGGCAATGTGCTTCGCGCCACCCCGGTATGTTTCGTGCTGGAGGGTTCGGCATTTCTCCCTCGAATGCTTGAAAGGTTCATGTCTTTGATGCTGGCGGGTAACGGCATAATCCTGCTGGTTATCGCGCTCCTGCTCCCGCAGGATGCCGTCGCCCAATTGGTCGTCCTCCCTGCGCCGCTGGAACACCCGTCCCCCGTGTCCCCGCTCGACGGCGCGGCGGGCGACCTTAAAGTTGCTTCCCGCGAACCTAGCGAAACCGTCTCCCCCGGGAATGACCTCCCCGTCGGCGGTGCGGACAGCAGCGACAATGATGCGGGCGAGCGGCTTTTCCGCGAATACCGGCGCCAGGCCGGCCCCACCGGGCCGCGCCAGCTTTTCTCGAATTTCAAAGTCGATCCCCATGCCCAGATAGGCGTCGTTTACGATGACAACATCCTGATCTCCAACGGCGGTCGCAAGTTCGCCGACGTGGTTTCCACCCTGGCTGCCGGCGTCACGGTTTCGGCTGGGGACTTCATCGCCCGGGCCGACAACTTCCTCGTGTTGAACTACACCGCCACCGGCGAACTCTTCGCCCGCCACGGCGAGGAGGACGCCCTCAACCACGACGCGCTGCTCATCGTCCGCTACGGTCCGCACGATCTGACGAGCCAGTTCAACAGCGTCTTCCGGCTCACACACGATGCCACGGCGGACCTTGGCCAGCGGGTGAGCCAGACCACCTTCGGCGAGAGTCTGCTGCTGCGCTACTCGCGCAATGATTTCACCAGCGCGGAGGGCGCGCTCGATTTTACCTCGCACGATTACGCCGGTCGCTCCTCGGACATCCAAACCTCCGGCGGCCTGGCGGTAGATTACCGTTACAGCGGGAACACCACCATCGGCGCGGGCGCGGTCTTCGGGCACCTGTCCGGCGGGGGGGGCTTGGAGGAAACTTTCGAGCAGGCGCAGGCCAGGCTGGGTTATCTCCTGACCAACCAGATCAGCCTCGCCCTGCGGGTGGGTCTCGAGGTGCGCGAACGCGGCGCGCGCGCGGGCACGGTGGTGAACCCCGTGTTCTCACTCTCCGGCACTTGGTCGCCCTTCGGCGGCACGATCTTCACGGTGGAAGGGCACCGCCGAGTGGACGCCTCGACCGCGCTGAACGGCGAGGATTACCTCGGCACGGGCATCCAGTTCGGTCTGCGGCAAACCTTTGCGCAACGTTTCTACGGCGAATTTTCCGCCGGTTACGAGAACGCGGATTACGAAAATGTCACACGCCCATCCTCGACGAGACGCACGGACAACTATTTCACTCTACGCGGAGCCGTGGGGTACGATTTTGTCAAATGGTTGAAGCTTGAAGCTTTTTGCGCCTACCGAAATGATCGTTCCACCAAGTCGATCAATACCTTCGCCGTCAACCAGTTCGGCCTCCAAATGAGTGTGATCTATTGAATTCCAGAGCAAGCACGCCGTCCATTCCCCGCGCTTCATGATGCCATCCAACTTACCCTCTCGCGGCCTCCGGCTACTGCCGGTGCTTCTCGCGCTCGCGGCGATTTCCCCCGCTTTTGCCCAACAGGGGCAGGTCCCCGCCACGTCTCGCCCCCGTCCGCCGACCGTGACCGTTCCAAGTGGCGCGCCCGCCGCCGCCAACCCGGCCTTCGGCTCCGTGCCAGCCTCCGCCGGACTGCCGACAAACTACGTGCTGAGTCCCAACGATTTGGTCCAGGTGAAAGTCTTTCAGGAGGACGACATGGATTGGACCGTCCGCGTCACCAAGGACGGCAACGTGAACCTGCCCTTGATCGGCGCGGTGAACGTCCGGGACAAGACCCCCGACCAACTGGGCGCGGTCGTGCGCGACCGGCTGCACGACGGCTACCTCGTGCATCCGCAGGTCAACATCAGCGTCCTGGAGTTTTCCAAGCGGCGTTTCACCATCCTGGGCGAAGTGGAAAAACCCGGCCAGCTCGACCTGCCCGACAACTCGAACGCCAACGTCCTACAGGCCATCGGCATGGCGGGCGGTCTGACCCGGAACGCCGACGCGGGCCATGTCTTCATCAAGCGGCGCGTCGGCGACAAGGAAATCGTTCTCAAGGTCGATGCCAAACGCATGGCGCGAGACCCGTCGCTCGCGCCCTTCGAAATCCTGCCCGGCGATACCCTCACCGTGCCGCGCACCATCTTTTAATCGACCCGCCCGCTGGTCCTTCACCCTTTTGCCCATGGAAAAACAGCGCGATTCCCCGCCCGCCGCCTTCGGGCCGGTGGCCGGCGCGTTGGATTTGTCCCGGTTGCTCCACATCGTCCTTCGCCGGTGGTGGCTCCCGGTGCTCGGCGTCGCGCTGACCCTCGGCGCGGCCGCCGCCTACCTGTTCACCCGGCCCACGGTCTATACGGCGCTGGCGGTGGTGCAGGTGGAGCAACAGGAGCAACGCGTGATGGATTTCAAGGACGGGTCGCGCGACGAGGATTACCGCTCCGCCGACGTCTTGAAAACCTTTGAGCAGGTGCTCGGCGGCGGGTCGTTGCTGCTCCGGGTCGTCAAGGCGAACCACCTCGACACCGATTCCGCCTTCGCCCCGCCCAAGCCCGGCCACGCACCCTACGGCGACGGCGAACTCATCGAACGTATGCAGCGCAAGATCGGCGTGGGCATCCGCCACGGCACCCGCCTGATCGACATCACCGCGACCGACCGGAACCCGGCGATGGCGTGCCGGCTGGCGCGTTCCATGGTGGATGAATACCGCCGCTTCGATCTGGAGCAGAAGGTCGCCGTCAACGCCGGCGCGAGCGACTACCTGCTGCCCAAGGTGGAAACGCTCAAGTTGGAACTGGAGAAGTCCGAGGGCCAGCTCGCCAAGTACCGCGCCGACAACCAGGCCGTTTCGCTGGAGGACAAACAGAACATCGTCGTGGACCGCCTCCGCGAGTTGAACCAGCAGGTCACCGAAGCGAAGAGCAAGCGGCTGGCGCTGGAATCCGACATCGCCAAGGTGAACGCGGGCGGGGTGAATTCCGAGCAGCTTTTGCAACTGGCTAGCATCAACACCGTCCCGGCGGTGGCCGACCTGCGGCGTCAAATCAACCAGAAGGAGGGGGAGTTTGCCGCCATCAGGGAGCGGTACATGTACAAGCACATCAAGTACATCGAGGCCGAGAAGAGTCTGGAGAAACTACGGTCCGCCCTGCAACAGGAAGCCGCCGCCGCCGCCGCCGTCCTCAACCGCAGTTACCAATCCGCCGTGGACACGGAGAACAAGCTGGCATCCCTGCTGCGCGACCAGGAGAAGGAGGCGCTCCAACTGGATCAAACCGCGCTCCCCTACAAGGCTTTGCTCCGCCAGACGGAAACGAACCGCGCCATCTACGAAAACGTCCTGACCCGCGTGAAACAGGCGGGCGTGGCGCAGGGCGGCGGGTCGAGCGACGTCCGGCTCGTGCAGGAACCCACGGTGCCTTACCAGCCCGATAGCCAGGGCCGGTCCAAGGTGCTGGCCATCGCCCTCGCGGCGGGCTTGTTCCTGGGTTTCGCGGGAATCTTTATCCTCGAAATGCTCAACCACACGCTGCAAACGGTGGATCAGGCCGAGCAGTTGCTGGGGTTACCCTTGCTGGTGGCAGTGCCGGAGCTGCGGCAAAAAAGCCGCCACGCAAAAGGCGTCCCGCTCGTCGGCGCGGAAGAGGCGCCGCAACGCGAGGCGTTTCGCACCCTGCGGACGATCCTAGCCATGTTCAAGGACCGGGAAACGCGGTCGTTTTTGTTCACGAGCGCCATTCCCGGCGAGGGCAAAAGCTTTTGCTCGCTGAATTTCGCCACCGCCCTGGCCCACGGCGGCAGCCAGACCCTGCTGCTCGACGCGGACCTGCGCCGCTCGGCGGATTACGTGGACACGCTGGAAGCCGGGCAACGGACCGGTTTGAGCGAGTGTCTCGCGGGCAAGCTCCCGTTCGCGCAGGTGTGCCATCCGACGAAAGTGCGCAATCTTTTCCTCTGTCCGGCCGGCGAACGTTCCGGCGAACCCGCCGATTTGCTCACCGGCCCACGCCTAGGCGAGTTGATCCGCGAGGCGCTGCAGGTGTTCGACCGCGTGGTGATCGACAGTCCGCCCGTCAACGCGGTGAGCGATTGCCAGGTGCTCGCGGCGCACGTCGATGCCGTTTGTCTCGTGGCGCGCGCGCGGGAAACGCCGGTGAACGCGATCCTGCGCGCCTGCCGCACGCTCGCGATTGGGGGGGTGACGCCGGTGGGGTTCATCCTCAACCGAATGTCCACGCGCCTGGGTTCCAAGTCCGCCTACTACTATTACGGGGCCGAATATCACGAGGCCGAGAGAAAACAGGCGGGCGCGGCGGGGCCATCCTGAAGTTTGACCCCAGTTGTTTATCCGAGATTTTTATGAATTCAGTGGGTGAGATTGAAGTGGTGAAGGACACCGCGTCCGGGGCCACGCCGTCCCGGGCCGCTTTGCGCACGCCCTTGGAGCGGGAGCAAACATCCCGCCGGGGCCGGGGCTTCGCGGCCTGGATGGTTGGTCTCAGTTTCACCGGAGACATGGTCTCTATTGTCATCGCGATGCTAGCGGCCTTCTGGCTGAGGTTTCACACGCCGATCCGGGGCTTGGGACACACAGGCTCACAGATGACCCTGGCGGATTATCGCGGCCACATCATCTTTCTGACCGGCACCCTGCTGTTTGTCCTGTTTTATCTCGATCTCTACAGCTCGGGTCGTCCGCAACGACTCCGCAAGGTCAACGCCATCTCCATCGGCGGGGTGTTCGTCTGGTTCCTGGCCAACCTTGGTTTGAGCTTCGAGTTGAACACCCTGCCTATCGTGAGCCGGATTTTTCTCGCCATCGCGTTTGTTTGCGCAGCCTGCGCGTTGATCGTCTGGCGGTGGATTTTTGATTGGTTCCTTGGCTTCCCCGCTGTGGCGGCCCTTTTGCAAAGGCGCATTGTGTTCGTCGGCTGGAGCGACCAGGCGATCAAGATGGTGGACCATATCGTGGGCGATCCGAAACATCCCTACCAGATCGTCGGCTGCGTGCCTTCCATCCACGGCACGTTTGACCTGGATCCGCCCGCGGGCATTCGGCAAATGGGGGAGTACGGCGACCTAAAAGACATCCTGACCGACCAGGCGATCGACATCGCCATCGTCGCGGATCTGAATCCGACCCGGGGCGGCTTGCGGGATTTGGTCACACTCTGCGAAAAGGAAATTGTCCACCTTCAGATCGTGCCTTCGTGCTTCCAGGTCCTGCTTTCCGGGCTGCACCTGGAAACCACCAGCGGAGTGCCGGTGCTGGGCATCTGCCGTCTGCCGCTCGATTCGCCGTGGAACCAACTCCTCAAACGCGCCTTCGACATCGTCGGGTCGATCGCGGGCCTGCTGTTGAGCGCGCCGCTTGTCACCATTTTCGCGGCCCTGGTTTATTGGGAGTCGCCCGGGCGTGGTGTTCTACCGGCAAAAACGCAGCGGCATCGGCGGAAAGCCCTTTTACATCATCAAAATCCGCAGCATGAAGCCTGACGCCGAGCGTGGCGGGCGTCCGGGCTGGACGCAGAAGGAGGACTCGCGCCGGTTGAAGGTCGGCGCGTTCATGCGGCGGTGGAACATCGACGAAATCCCGCAGTTCTACAACGTGCTCACGGGTGAAATGAGCTTGGTGGGGCCGCGCCCCGAACGGCCGGAGTTCATCGAGAATTTCAAGGAGGAAATCCCGCACTACAACGCGCGCCACGGCGTTAAGCCGGGCATTACCGGGTGGGCGCAGGTGAACGGCTTCCGGGGCGACACCGATCTGACCGAGCGTATCAAGTGCGACCTGTATTACATGGAAAATTGGAACTTGCTGCTCGACGTGCAGATCATGTTGATGACCTTTTTCAAACACAAGAACGCATGTTAGGAGCGAACGCTTCCCAACACTACGCACCCCCGAAAACCTTGTCGACATGGCAACCATCGGCCCGGACTCACGGACGCGCGAGGTGTTGCCCACGCTTTCCGGCAAGGCCGTCCCCATCCTCCCGCGGGCCAGGGACAGATTCTTGCAAAGACCCGGCTTCAAACCGGTCTGCGCGGCTTTGCGGCGGTGGCGCGGGAAATACTTCGCGCGTCCGCTTTCGTTCCGGACGTGCGCGAAGTGGATCCACAAATCCCCTGGCTAGCAAAACTTTTCCGCGATGAAAACAGCCGTTGTCATGGTTACCATCGGACCCGATCCCTGGACCCGTCAATTCTCCGTGGCGCGCGCGGAGAACTACGCCGCGAGTCATGGGTATGACTTCGTACAAATCACGGAACCCATCCTGCCCGGCTCGGGCCGCACCCCGCACTGGGAGAAAATCCTGGTCCCCCGGGCGCTGCCCGACTATGACCGCTGGCTGGTGATCGACGACGACGTGCTCATCAACACCCGGGTGGCGCCGCCCCTCCCGGCACTCGCGCCTGGGTGCGTCGGCATGGTCAGGGAACCGATACCCACCCGCTACCAACCACCGATGGAGTGGCTGGGCAACAGCGGGGTTATTCTGTTTGACCGGAGCGGCCTCGACCTGCTTCAATCGGCCTACGACATCGGCGAATACAAGGAAATCACGCCGGGGTTTGGCGATCAACCCGCGCTCAACGCCGCCGCCTGGCGCGCCGGTCGCGTTGAGCGACTCGACTGGAAGTGGAATTACATGCTGATGGCCGACTGGCTGCTGACGACGCACCACCAAGTGTATCCCTGGACGGAGAACTACCTGCTGGCCCGCTGGGCCAAGGTCACGCTCTGGGCGGGCCTCGTGCGCGCAGCCGCGCGCCCGTCGCAAACGGGACCCATGGCCCGCCTGCGAGCCTGTTATTTTGTGCATCTGATCTGGTGCCGCATGGCGGCGGGCCGGATCGACCGGTACCTCGACTGATCCGACATGAACTCGCCCAACCCTACATTGTCCGGGCAGGCCGCCTCCGTGCCGCGCCTCTCCGTGTGCGTTTGTACCCATAATGGCGCCCGCCGTTTAAAACCGGTCATCGATTGCCTCGCGGCGCAGACCGCCCCGCCCGCTGACTGGGAAGTGATCGTTGTCGATAACGCCAGCACCGACGACACCGCCGCGGTCGCCACCGCCCTGGTCGCCCAATTTGGCGTGCGAGGCCGGTTGGTCCCGGAGCCCCGCCCCGGACAGATGCGCGCACGCCACCGCGCGTCGCTAGAGGCGCGCGGCGAGATCGTCTGCTTTCTGGATGACGACAACTTAGCGGCGCCGGACTTTCTGGAACTGGCGCTACGGCACTTTGACCGCCATCCCCGGACCGGGTCCCTCGGTGGCAGAATCGCGTCGGAATGGGAGGCGGAGCCGACGCCGCTCGTCCGTGCGGTCGAGGGGTACGCGCTTGCCATTGTGGACCGGGGCGACGCTCCGTTCGCCTATGAATGGGTCGCGGACGGCCCGGTGGGGGCGGGGCTTTGCATCCGGCGCGAACTCCTGCGGGAGGCGTTGGAAGACCCCGCGCTCTGCGCGGCGATCAGCGGCCGGAGTGGTGCCTCGCTGGCGAGCGGCGACGACATGGCGCTGGCGGTGAAGGTGCGGCAGGCGGGCTACGAACGGCGGTACGAGCCCGCTTTGCGGCTGCGGCACCGGCTTTCCGCCGAACGGATGACGCGCCCTTACCTTTTGAGGCTATACGACGGAATCGGTCGCGGGCAGGCCGCCGTCCGCCGCCTCTGGGCGCGCGGCGGAACCCGGCGTTCCGTTGCCCTGGTCATCGGCTTGAAAGACCTTTTGTTGTGGCTGCGGGGGCTGCTCGGAGGACCCGGCAGCCACAACAACGTGACTTTCGCCCGGTTGGCGCAAGGCGCTGTGGAGCCGGCCTTGCGCCGCGACCTGCACGCGCTGGACCAGAGCCTGTTGTGGGGACGGTTTGCCGCCGCCATGGAATACGCGTTCTCCGGTTTTGGAAGGAAAGCCTGACTTGCTTCTATGAGAATCGGCTTCCTGAGCGATAGATACAACGATCCGGAGCGGGTTGGCTCCTGGTCGGGCCTGCCCTATTACTTCGCCAAGAATTTCCGCGAGGCGGGCTGCGAAATCATCGCGATCCGGGGACGGGACGCCATGGGCAGTCTCACGGAAAGAATGAAGCAAGCCGCCTGGAAGCTCGCGGGCAAACGCTACCTGCGCGGCTTGAACGCGGGCGCCTTGCGCGCTTACGGGGAGTCGGTGCAACCTCTGCTCAAAAGCGAGCGGATCGATGTCGTCTTCAGCGTCAACACCTGGCTGCTGGCTTACCTCGAAACCGATCTGCCCAAGGTCTTCTGGACGGACGCCACGTTCGCATCAATGGTCGATTTCTACGCGAGCTTCTCGGGTCTGGCCCCCGTTAGCCTGCGGGCGGGCCACGAGGTGGAGCGGCGGGCGCTCGCCAACACCACGCTGGCGGCGTACTTCTCAAACTGGGCGGCGGATAGTGCCAAAGCCGACTACGGCGCGGAGCCATCGCGCCTGGTTGTCCTGCCGTGCGGCGCCAATCTGGAGCCCATGCCCACGCTTGAGGACGTGCGCGCAGGTGTTGAGGCCAAGCTGCGACCGGACGCGCGGGCGACCTGCGAACTCGCCTGCATCACCATCGACTGGAAGCGCAAGGGCGCGGACGTGGCCGTGGCGACCGCAGTCGAGCTGAACCGGCGCGGTATCCCGACCCGCCTGCGCATCGCCGGTTGCCAGCCGCCGCCCGGGGTGGTGCTGCCGCCGAACGTCGAAATTCTGGGTTTCCTCAACAAGAACTCCGCCGAGGGGCAGCGCAAGCTCCAGGACCTCTACCGCGAAAGCCACTTCTTCATTTTACCCTCGCGCGCGGAGGCGTTCGGCGTCGTGTTGAGCGAAGCCTGCTCCTTCGGGGTGCCCTGCCTGACCACGGCGGTCGGCGGCCTGCCCGACGTGATTCACCCGGGGACAAACGGTCAATTATTCCCGCTCGACTCTCCCGCCGCGGCGTACGCGGATTGGATCGCCGCCGCTTGGGCGGACCCCGGGGAATACCGGCGCCTCGCCCTGGCGACGAAGGCGGATTACGACGACCGCCTCTGCGGACGCAAAGCCGTCGGCAAACTCGTCGAACTCATGCGCGGACTCGCGCGACCGGAGGCCAGTCCCGCCAAGCGCCCATGAGCACCGATCCTTCCACCAACGGCGCCGAGTCACACCACCGGAAGCGCAACCGCTCCATCCTGGCGTTCTTCGTGAGCTCCCTTACGTCGCGCGGTCTCGGCATCGCCTGCCAGTTGCTCCAGGTGCCGCTCGCGTTGGGATTGTTGGGCGGCGAGGCGTTCGGGCTCTGGATCACCCTGAACAGCATCGGTTACATGCTGACCTTTTCCGATTTCGGCATCGGATTGGGGGCGCAAAACCAGATCGCCGAAGCCACCGGGAAGGGCGACGACTTGCAGGCCCGCCGGATCTTTTTCACCGGCACGACCTTCCTTTGCGCCATCGCCCTGCTCCTGACGCTGCTCTCGCCCCTGAGCCTGCTGGTGGATTGGCGGCACACGTTTCATCTTTCCGACCCCGCCCTGGCTGGTGGCGTGCGGTCCGTCCTGCTCGCGGTGATCGTCACCTGGTGCCTGGGCGTGCCCCTGGGCATGGCGCAACGGGTAGCCTACGGCGTGCAACTCGGATGGTTGTGCAACGTCCTCGACGCCGCGCGCAATGTCACCACCCTGCTGCTGATCTACCTCGAGGTGAAGCTGCGCGCGGGGTTCGCGTTCTTTATCGTCTCGACCGCGCTCGCGGTCTTGGTGGTGCAGGTGCTGTTCTTCGTTTACCTGCTCCGCCGCCTCGGCTGGCTGCGGATGCGGCGAAGCTGGTTCGAGCGTGGCCTGCTCAAACGGCTGACCAACGTCGGGATGTTCTTTTTCCTTCAACAAATCGCCACAATCGTGCTTTTCTCGGCGGCACCGGTGATTCTCTCGACCACGCTGGGTGTCGCCGCCGTCACGCCCTATAACCTCGCCCAGCGGGTGTTCTCGCCTTTCCTCATGGTTTCCAACGCTTACCTGCTGCCGATCTGGCCCGCGTACTCCGAGGCGAAGGCGCGGGGCGACTGGGCGTGGATCCACCGTTCGCTGTGGCGCTCGATGTTCGTGGTGAGCGTGCTTTGCATCCTGCCGATGGCGGCGGCGACCTGCTACATGCAACCGCTGATCCGGTTGTGGACGGGCGGCAAGGCGGAGTTGCCCTCGCAGGGGCTTTTGTGGCTGCTCTTCACCTGGAACGCCCTCACGGTGCTCCAACAACCCTTCGGCTACCTGCTAGCCGGACTTTCGGAAGTGCGTCGTCCGACCCTTTACGCCGTGCTGACCACCATCGTCGCGCTGGTGGTCATGTTCGCCCTGATCCCAAGCTTCGGGATCAAGGCGTTGCCGCTTGGATTGATCGCGGGGTTTCTGCCGTTTATCTTCTGCGGGACCGTGGTGGAAACCTGGATCGTGCTCCGCCGGGAAAACCGCCACCGGCTCGCCGGGCCGCTCGACACCCTCGCGGAACTACCCTCCACCGGCAGCGCGGCTTAACGACCCATGCTGCATTTTCCCACCCTCTGGCAATCGGTCCTGGAAGCGGCGCTCTCCCTCAGCGCGCGCGTCAACAAACGCGCGACCGGCGGCTACTACCAAATGGGCTTGCTTCGCCTGATGGGCGCGACCGTGGCGGGACCCGTTTCCATCGAGCCGGGCACCACCTTCCAGGGCGCGCGCAACCTCACGCTCGGGCGCTACGTCAGCATCGGCGCGAACTCCCGTCTGGTAAGCTGGGCGCCGGTGGAAATCGGCGACGACTTCATGTCCAGCGACCAGCTCAACATCAACAGCGGCACCCACGATCCGATCACCCTCCAGCCGCGCGTGGACCCGATCCGCATCGGTCGCCGGGTCTGGTGCGGCACCAACGTCACCATCTGCGCCGGGGTCGAGGTGGGCGACGACGTCGTGATCGGCGCCGGCTCGGTCGTGGTGAAGTCGCTCCCGCCGAACTGCATCGCCTACGGTGTGCCAGCCAAACCCATGCGGCCCCTGGGCCGGGAAGTGCCCCGCGTGTGGTCCACCTGGCCCGAGCGCGGCACCGGCAGCCACCTCGAGCACGCCTCCGTTTTACGGCACCGTTTGCACTGGCTTTACGCCAGGTTTTAATGGCATTCTCCACTCCCAACCTCGGATATTTTTCTATGGAAACGACCTTGCCAGTGCCCGTTCCCGTCATCCCGGCCGCCAAACCGGCGGAGGGCGGGGGGAGAAACGCGTCCGCTTGGATCTGCTGCAAGTGTTCCGCGGCGTCGCGGCGCTGCTCGTGGTGGCGCACCACATGGGGACCTTCAGCCACGGGCATTTCAACGCGGCCTTTTTGGGCGACTGGTTCAACTGGGGAGCCTCGGGCGTGGACTTCTTCTTCGTGCTGAGCGGCTTCATCATTTACTACATCCACCGCGTCGATCTCGGCCATCCCGAGCGGCTGCGCGGCTTCGCCCTGAAGCGGTTGGTGCGCGTGTACCCGATCTATTGGGTGGCGTGCGCGGTGGTGATCCCGATGTACTTCGTGGCCCGGGGCACGGGACCCGTTTACGCGCGCGATCCGGTGGCGATCCTCACGACGTTCCTGCTGGTGCCGCAGGATCATTACCCGGTGCTCGCGCAGGCGTGGACGCTCACGCACGAAATGCTTTTCTACGGGATCTTCGCTTTGTTAATCGCGAACCCGCGCGTGTTCAAGTGGCCCGCGCTGCTCTGGATGCTGGCTTGCGCCGGTTTCTATTTGTTGGACGAGGGCCGCAAACTTACCGGCGTTAGCTCCGCGCACACGGTCCTGTTTTTTCCGTGGGACTGGCTTTTTTCGCGCCACAACGTCCTTTTCGGCGCGGGCGTCGCGGTGGCGGCCCTGACGCGGGGACAAAACGGGGTGGGGACTTCGCGCGCCCTGCTTTGGACGGGCGCGGCGCTCTACCTGGTTTTCGGCGCGCTCAACCAGGCGGGCAGCCCGTTTGATCCCGCCAACCTGTTCGATTACCCGCTGACCTTCGGGCTGGCTTCCGCCCTGGTGGTGATGGGCGCGGCGGGTCTGGATCTCGCCGGGCAGGCCGCGCGCCCGCCGGCCTTGCTGCTCTACCTGGGCAACGCCTCGTACAGCATCTACCTTTTCCACAGCGCCGCGCTCTCGCTGATGGTGCGACCCGCCGAGAAACTGGTGCTGTCCCATCATCTCGGCGTCAACCCGGCCGGGTTTATCCTGTGCGTCCTGGCGGTGGGCGCGGGCTGCGCCGTCCACTCGTTTGTGGAGCAACCCTTGCTGAACGCCCTGCGGCGGCGTCTGGCGTTGCGCGGCGCCTGATTTTCTCCCGGCGCATGGCTATTCTCGGAAAATCCGGCTTCGCGGTCCCCGGTTCGGTGCTGAACCCCGCCCGCCGGGTTTACGGGACGCCGCGGCCTCGCGCCGCCGTCTCCACGCGCTCATCCCCGGCGGCCTGGCTTGCGCTGGTGGTGGGGGCGACCAACCCTTTCACCGTCGAGTTGGTCGGTCTGATGCCGGTGAGCGAGATCGTCTTGTTGTTGGGCGGCGCGGTGGTGGTGTTGCAAGTGCTGCTTTCCCACCAGTTGCGTGGAAAGCTGCTGCGGGAACCGGCTTTCAGGCTGTTGATGGTTTGCCAGATGGTGGCGCTGTTCGGCTACGTGATCTCCGACGTCTGGCGCGGCAGCACGGGCTCGGACATCGCGCGCGGCTGGGCGCGCATGGTTTTCCTGGCCTTTGACATCGTGTGCCTGACCATGCTTTTCGAGGACTTGCGGGTCTTCGTCTTCTACGAGATCGGTGTGGTGATTTCCGGTTTGCACGTCTTCATCCACGGCGCGTTGTTCAACGATTATTGGAAGTTTGGTTACGGCGTGCCGATGACGGTTTTCACGCTGCTCGTGCTGCCGCTGGGCGGGCCGTGGGTCGCGGCGGCGGGTTCCCTGGGGTTCGCGGCGTTGCACTGGGGCATGGACTTCCGCAGTCTCGCGCTGATCTGTTTTCTGGTGGCGATGATGCAAACCCTCGCGGCGTTGCCCCGTGGCGCGCGACGACTCCTTTTTCCCGTCGGGGTGGTCGCTTTGCTGGCGCTTTGCGCTTTGAAGAGCCGGCTGACGGGGGAGGGGACGGACCGCACCAAGCGTTCGGACGCCGAGCGCACGGCCATGATGAGCGCGGCGACGGAGGGATTTCTGGGTTCGCCGATCATCGGGCAGGGTTCGTGGTTCAGCAAATCCAACGTGATGAACCGCTTCGCGGAAATCCGCGCCGAAAACGCCCGGGAAGCCGGCGTGGGCGGCTTCGACGAGGAAGGCAAGAACATGGCGATCCATTCGCAGGTGCTGGTGGGTCTCGCCGAGGGCGGGCTGTTGGGAGGATGTTTCTTCCTGGCTTACGGCGTGTATCTGCTCTGGGCGTTGCATCATGTGACGGTGGTTAAACCCTGGGGACGGCTCACGGCGGTTTTCCTGTTCGTCTTGTTGTTGGGATTGTTGAATTTGCTTTTCACGCCCTTCTCGGGCGCGGCGCGGGTGGACATTGCGGCGACGGTGGGCTTGCTGGTGTTCTTGCGTTCTGAACGACGCAACGCGGGTCCGCCATCCACCTGGAGATACCAGCTTTCCTGAGCGGTTCGCTTCCTTTAACCCCGTCTTGCATCATGCCCGCGCCGCCCAAGCTCCTGATTATTACCCCCACGCTGGGTACCTCAGCCTACCTCACCCAGACGGTGGCGGCGGTGCGCGCCATCGGCGGCGTGGACCTGCAGTATCTTTTGGTTTGCCCGGCTGACCGCGTACAGAGCCTGAAAGCCGATTACCCGGATTGTGATGTCGCCGCCGACCAAGGCAAAACGGGTGGACTGTACGGCGCGATCAACGCCGGTTTGGCGGCGGCGCGCCTTGGTTGGAAATGGTTTACCTACATCAACGACGATGATTTGCTCAGCCCCGGGTTCGCCGAAATGGCGCGCCGCCACTGCCGGTCGGAAAACCTCGCGACGGTGGCTTACGGCGACATCGAAACCATCGACGGCGCGGGCGCCTCGCTTGGAACCATGACCATCGAAAGCAACCCCGCTTATTTTCCCGCGTTGCTCCAGGCTGGTATCAGCCCCACGGGACAGCAGGGGATGCTTTTCGGCGAGCCGGTGGTGCGCGCGCTCGGCGGCTACGACCTGAAGTACCGTGTCTGCGCCGACCTGGACTTCTGGGTCCGCGCCCGCGCGCGGGGTTTTCCATTTCGGTATTATCCGATGGAAGTGGGACGGTTCCGCATCCGCCCCGGCCAGATCTCCGGCGAGGTTTCGTTGTTGCGCGACCAATTGGACGAAATCACGCGCGCGCATTTTCCCGCGCCGGTGTCCGGGATCGTGAAGCGGATTGCCCGCCTGCGGTATCGTTTGCTAAACCTCCCGCGTTATGTCCGGCGTTTTCGCGCGGTGGGGATGGCGAAGAGTCTGGATGTGCTCGCGGCGGGTGGAAGCGGCGTTGCCAAAGAGAATGCGTCGCGCTGAAATGGTTGTCTAAATGATCGTGCGACACCTTCATATCGCAGGGCCTCAGCCAGTGCTCCCGGGGCACCGCTCCATCAGCGTCGATTTAAGCGTCGCCACCCTCTGTCTGCCCCCCAACCCGGAACGGGTGGCGCCCTAAAGCCCGGGGTTGCGAGCTGCGAGCTACCCTGGGTATGTCATTGCAAGGGTCTTCAACCCCAAAGGGGGTTGCGTCCTCCGGCGACTTGGAACCCGCCAACCACCTGGCGCAACCCCGTTGGGGTTGGGAACCTTTTTGCACCCACAACCCAGGGTAGCCCCCGAGCGGGCAACCCCGGGCTTTGGGGCGCAACCCGTTCCGGGATGGGGAAAGGAACCCTTAAGTTGACGTTCCCGGGGCGGAGGCCCCGGAATCTAGCCGTCACCCATCCGCCCTCGTAAACGGTCCGCCATGACCCGCGCGCTGCCCGACAACTTCGAGCTGATCATCCTGAGCGACTTCGCCTGCCTCAACGGGGGAGCCGCCGTCGTGGCGCTCAACACCGCCCGGCAAATGGCCCTCTCGGGTGTCCCCACCACCATCTTCAGCGCGACGGGACTCGTGGACGCCAGCTTGCGGGGTGTGCCAAATCTAACCGTCCTCTGTCTGGAGCAGGAGGAAATTGTCAAGGACCCCCGCCGCGCGCGGGCCTTCGCGCGGGGCATCAACAACCGACCCGCCACACGCGCCTTGCGCGCGCTCCTCGCCGGAAAAGACCCGGCGCGCACGGTGGTCCACGCGCACCAGTGGTCGAAAGCGCTTTCCCCGGCGGTGCTGGCCGCGACGAAATCGGCGGGCTTCAAGCTGGCGATCACGTTGCACGACTTCTTCATTGTTTGCCCGAACGGCGGGTTCTTCGTTTACCCCAAGCTGGAGCTTTGCCACCGGACGCCGCTTTCACCGTCGTGCCTGGGCTGCCGTTGCGACCGGCGCAGCGAGTTGCACAAGGTTTGGCGCACCGCGCGCACCTGGGCGCAAAACCACTGGTGGCGCGTGTCGGACCGGGTTGATCAATACATCGGTGTATCGGACTTCAGCGCCGAGATCCTGCGTCCGCACCTCCCGGCGAACGTCCCGCTGGAGGTGGTGCCGTGCCCGTGCGAATGCCGAGACCACGGACCAGCGCCCGTGCGCGACAACACGTTGTTTCTCTTCGTTGGCCGGATCGTTCCTGAGAAAGGTCCGGGCTTGCTCGCGGAAGCCGCGCGGCGTCTCGGGTTGAAGGCGGCGTTCGTGGGCGACGGGGAAGCGCGTGCGGAGCTTCAGCGTCAATACCCGGAACACGAGTGGACCGGATGGCTCGACGCGCGCGCCATCGACAGCTGGATGCGCCGGGCGCGGGCGCTCGTTTTCCCCTCCCTGTGGTACGAAACGCTCGGCTTGGTGGTGGTGGAGGCGGCGGCGCAGGGACTTCCCGCCGTCGTGGCCGACAGCTCGGCCGCGAGCCGGTTCATCCGCGCGGAGGAGTGCGGCCTGCATTTTCAACACGGGTCGGTTGATTCGCTCGCCTGCCAGCTCCAACGCCTGGCGGACCCGGATTTCGCCGCCCGGCTGGGGCGGGGGGCTTACGATTGGTACTGGCAAAATCCCTGGACCATGGCCGCGCATTTGGAGGAACTCCGACGCGTTTACTCGAAAATGCTCGCCAACGCCCCGACCGCTGGTCTGCCGCGCCCATGAACATACCAGTGGCTGACGCCAACCCATCCTCCCCGTCCACCGGCCAACGGCCCCTGCGCGTGCTCCTCGTCGTGGAACCCGGCGTTGACGGGGTGTTCCGCTACGTGGAGGGCTTGCTGCGGCGGCTTATGGAACGGGACGACATTGAGCCCGGTCTGGCTTACTCCAGCCTGCGCGGGAGTTTGGGTCTCACGGAACTCGTCGCGCTGGCTGAAAAGCAAGGGGTTCGCACCCTGGACCTGCGGGTCAACAACCTGCCGGCCTTGGGTGACATCTCTGCGTTCGCCCGGTTGTGGCGACTCGCGCGGGAATTCCGGCCCGACGTGATCCACGCGCACAGTTCCAAAGCCGGCGTTCTGGCGCGATGCCTGGCTTTCCTCGGGATACGCGCGCGGTATTTCTACACGCCGCACGCCTACTTCGAGATGTACGGAGTTCCCAGCGTGAAACGCAGGGCGTTCCAACATGTCGAGCGTGTCCTCGGACGCGTGGGCACCACGATCAACGTTTCCCACAGCGAGGGTGAATACGCGCGGGCTGAACTGGGATTGCCCGTCGCACGGCAAACTGTGCTGATCAACGGGGTGGATTGTGACCGTTTCCACCCGGCAACCGACCTTGCGGAAAAGAAGGCGGCGCGCGAGAAGTTCGATCTGCCGAGCGACGGATTGTTGCTGGGCACCGTCGCGCGTTACACCGAGCAAAAAGACCCGGCGACCCTGTACGAAGCGGTCCTCGCGGCGATGCGGGTCAGGCCGGGGCTGCATTTTGCGCACCTGGGCCGGGGCGACCTGTGGACGAAGATCGACGTGCTGATCGCCACCCAGCCGGAGGAGGTCCGCGCGCGGGTCCATCGCCGGGAGGTCAGCGAGGAACCGGCGGTGTTCTACCGCGCCTTGGACGGATTCGTGCTGCCTTCGCGTTACGAAGGTTTCGCGTTGGCGGCCATTGAGGCGCTCGCCAGCGGGTTGCCTGTGATCCTCTCGGACTGTCCCGGGAACACGGATTTAAAAGGGTACGGTCTTGACACCGTTTACTGGGTCCAACCCGAGGACCCGGTGACCCTGCGGCGGGAGATCCTGGGTTGGACGGATTCGGTGGTCACTCCCGCCAACCACCGCAGAGTGGCGGTCGAACGCCTGAACTCGGAGGTCACCTACAATCAGGTAATCGCGTGCTACACCGCCGCGCGAAGCGTGGCACGGTAGTCGCCCGGATTTGATTCGGCGGTCAGGCAAAGTGATATTGCCAGCGGAAGTGCTTTTCGCTAAATAACCGCTTGCGCTTCCTTCTGAATAGCCGACGCGTAGATTGCATCCCTCTCCCCCCAAACCATGTTATCCATCTGCCTATTCGTCGTTGGCGTGGCCGTCGTCGGCCTTGTTTTGATCATTCACGCCTCGCTCGCCGCCCCGGTTGCGGCCGAGGACGAACGCGGCTTTCACCTTGCCTCGCCTGATGAGGCCGGTGATTTGGCGCTGGTTCACACCACTTTGCTGACGAACGCGGACGTGGTGTTCTTCAAACATTAGTCCGCAGGAATGGACTCGACTCCAAAGCGCCGCAGGCTTTGGAGTGCGGCGACATGTCGCTGCTTTTACGCGGCTCCAACGGGACCGCCAGCAACACGTCGCGCCCCGTATTCCAGCGCAGCCGCTGATTTCCCCCTCCTCGACGGTAGAAGTAGCAACCGTGCGAGGAGACTTGGGTCGACTGGGATTCGAACCCAGAACCATGTGCTTAAAAGGCACGTGCTCTAACCAATTGAGCTATCAACCCGCAATGCGCCAAAAAACACCGTGTGGCGTTTGAGCGTCGGACTTTATAGCCTAACGTCTTTGCGCGCGCAAGTTTTCTTCATCGACAAACGCAAGCAGGTCCTTCAGAGAATTCCGGGGTCGGTCAACCTTGAAGACTTGCATCCCGATCGCCCGCGCCCCGCCGTCCCGCTTGGGGTCGTCGCCCACGTGCAGCGCCGCGTCCGCCGGGACTCCCAATGCCTCCAGTGCGTGCCGGAAAATAGCCGGGTCCGGTTTGTCCGCGCCGACCTCGCTTGAAATAACGATCTTCTCGAAGTACGAGGACAACCCGAGGTCGCGCAGCACCGGGTAAAGTCGGCGGTCGAAATTGGAGATCACCCCGAGCCGCAGACCACGCGCGCGCAATGCCGTCAGCACCTCGGGGATTTCCGGGAACATTTGCCACACGCCCGGTTCGGCGAACCGATCATACAATTTCTCGAAATAGGCGTCCGTTTCAAACCGCGCCGCCTCGTTCGCGGGCAGCGTGAGTTCCAGCACGCGGTTCACCAAGCCGCGCCACCAGCCTTTGTCATCGTCGGGCCGTGGCCCGGCCCGACGCGACACGGTCCGGCGCTTCTTTCCAGGCCCGCCGAAATGCCCGGTCGAGCGCTGCCGCCTCGAGTTCGACCCCAAATCCCAACGCGACTTCCCGATAATGTTCGCCCACGGACCGCGGCAGGTGGATCAGAGTCTCGAGTGGCGTCGAAGAAAATGGCTTTGATCATGGCTTGAAGAAAAGCGGGCACCAGTTGGCGAGGCGGTCATGAAGATCACGTGGGGATCGCGCAGGCAAGCAGCTTATCTGCAACCACATGAAAGCCGGGAAAAGATGCGGTCGCGAAAATTATGGGGGACGCACTTGCCCGGGTTTTCCCGCGAATCAGGCAGCAAAGCATTATGAGCACAGAACTCACCGACACCATCTCGACCCTTAATACCCTGATCGAAACCTGCAAGGACGGGCAGGAAGGCTTCCGTCTCGCGGCGGAGGCCGTCACCGGCGACGAGGATCTCAAAGTCCTTTTTGTTTTCCTGCTCGCTGCAGCGCTCCAAGTTCGCCGGCGAACTACAAAATGAGTTGATCAACCTGGGCGAGCCCGCCCCGTCCGAACACAGCACGGTGGCCGCGGCGCTTCATCGGGGCTGGATCAACATCAAATCCGTGGTTACCAACCGCGACAACCATGCCATTCTCGCCGAGTGCGAGCGCGGGGAAGACAGCGCGGTGGCCGAATACCGCAAGGCTCTTAAGGCGGCCTTTCCGGCTCCGCTGGAAGAAATCGTGAACCGCCAGTTCCAGGAAGTGCTTGCCACGCACAATTCGGTGCGTGGTCTGCGCGATCAACTTGCGGCGCAGAAAGCCACCGACACGTTCCGTCAAGGAAGTGGCCGGGCGATCTGCAAAGTTCGTTGCAGGAGAAAGGCCGCGCCTTGGTGCTTCCGCCTCGGAGACTTGGCAGGACGCGCGTTATAAGAGCGACGATGTGTTGCGCACCACCGAGGAGTATGTCCGGGAGAACCCGCTGCCCGCTATCCTGACTGCCGTTGGCGTGGGCTTCGTGCTCGGCTTGCTGGTGCGTTCGCTGGAAGGCCCCAGCCGCCGCGAGGTGATCGAGGTGCCGATCCCCAAGGGTGTGCAGCAGGTGCGCGACTACGACTACAAGGCGGCGTTCCTGCCTTTCCTGTGGCCGGTTGTGAAATTCTTTTCCAGCAACTACACCGCTTCGCGCAAGCAGGTGAACAAGGCTTACAAGGCGGCGCAGGATGTCGATGTGCACGACTACATCGATCCGCTCGTGAAGAAGGTGAAAAAGTCCTTCCGGTAATCCGGCGTTTAAATTACCAGTCTGCGACTCCCTCCGCGCACAGGTGTGGGGGGAGTTTTTTGTCCGTCACTCCACAGTCAAAAACGCAAAATTTTCTACTGATCAATCTATGTCCGTACTCGATCAACTCAGCGGCCTGTTCAACAGTGTTGCCAGCGGCAATCTCAGCGAACAGGAAACCCACAGCCACTACGATCAGATTGCCCAGCAGGTACCCCAACAATCATTGGGTGCGGCGATTGGACCCGTGTTGGCGGGCTTGAGTAACGGGGAAGTTCAGCAGCGCGTGCTGAATTCCGCGCAGCAGATGAGTCCCGACCAAAGCGGCGGCATCACGCAAGCTCTGCTCGGCGCCTTGGGCGGTGGCATGGGCGGAGCGAATTTGGGTGGATTGCTGAACCAGCTTGGGATCAGCCCAGTGTGGCGTCGAACCCGCAGAGCGCCTCGCCCGACGAGATCGCCAGATTGGCCGGACAAGCTCACGCGACCGATCCGGGGCTTTTCGGCCAGGCGATGTCGTTTTATTCGGCTCACCCGACGTTGGTGAAGGCGCTGGGAACTCGTGATTGCCGGGATCGTGGGCAACCTCTCCCGCCAAAGTTGATCCTGTCCGCCGGAAACGTGGCGGCGTTGCCGTGTTCTCCGCCACTTTTTCCAACTCACCACGAATTGTGGATGACAAGCCATGTGGCTCGGGCTAGTTACTCCCAACTCGCCAGACACAGGATGGCGTGGTCAGTGACGGGCTGTAGCACAGCTTGGTAGTGCGCTTGAATGGGGTTCAAGAGGTCGCTGGTTCGAATCCAGTCAGCCCGATCGTTTTTAGTGGAGGTTGCGTCTGTCTCCTTTTTCGCCAGCAGATCCGGACGTCTCTCGCTGGTCACCCGCCGCGCCTCTCGCGCGCGCCATTTGCGCGATCGAGCGCGTGGTTGCCGGACAACAGAACGTCCGGGACGCGGTGGCCCCGGTACTCGACCGGACGCGTGTATTGCGGACCTTCCAGTAGCCCGCCGCCGCCGCGCTGAAAGTCTCCTGAAGCGGCGGATTGCTCGTCGCCCAGCACGCCCGGCAACAGTCGCACCACGGCGTCCACCACGACCGCGGCGGCGATCGCGCCATTCGTCAGGATGTAATCGCCGATGGAAATCTCTTCCGTGGCGAGGAACTCCGCTGACCCGGTGGTCAATCCCTTCGTAGTGACCGCAGATGAAGATCAAATGTTTGTCGCCCGCCAATTCCTGCGGCCACCGGCTGGCGAAACACCCGTCCTTGCGGCGACATCAGGATGATCCTTGGCGGCCATCTCGGGTTGCCGCAGGGCGTCCACCGCCTCAAAAATCGGCTCCGGCTTCATCACCATGCCCTGGCCGCCGCCGTAGGGGGTGTCGTCGGTGACACGGTGTTTGTCGTGGGCCCAATCCCGGATGTTGTGAACCCGGATACGCGCCGCGCCGGCTTCCTGCGCGCGCTTCATCATGCTGGTGCCGACCGCCCCTTCGCAGATGGCGGGAAAAAGGGTGAGGATATCGATCAGCACGGGAGTGTCGGCGGGAAGCTTTGTGGAGGGCGCGTTTGACCGCAACATCCTTTCTCGCACGAACGACCCGGTTTTCTAATAGAGATATTTCTCCTTGGGGACTGGAATCTGCCGGATGCTCGCGGCGGTGATGACCGGCAGGGCAACCGGCTGCTCCGGGTGTTCAAAACGCACCGTGCCCACGACCGCAAGCCACGCCATCTCTTTCAAGTCGGAGGGGAGGGGAGACAAGGCGGATGTTTCCACCGTGACATTGATGGGTTGCGCGTCCGCCGAGCAACAAATCACAAAAAGCCGGGTCAAGGTGAAGTGTCCGCGTTCCGAGCCGTTGGCGGGCAGATACTGGCCGATGGTTTCGAGGTTCTTGTGCTCCAAATCCTTGCGTAAATCCACGGATTGAGCCGCGTAGCGCAGATCGAGGAGTTCCGCCTTCACGCGTCCGTCGGCGTTCGTCTTCAGGTACTCGCTTTTGCTGACAGCGTTCACCGCCGGGGGTGGTGGGATGACCCCGGCACCGCTGCGATTGCGCACGAATGCGGCCCCGAATCCATCCGGCGAAACGAACGCGGCCGCCACAATCGGCAAAAGCAGTACCAACGGCTTCAACCATCCTCCCCCCATCGACGCGTCACCACGGCTTTCCGAAACCATCGAAGGCGCGTAGCAGAAAACCAGGAGCAAACCAATCGCGGTCATGCCGATCCCGGAGACGAGGACGAGCCAACGAAAACTCGGATGCAGGAA
Organism: uncultured bacterium; assembly: GCA_963795895.1. Lineage (GTDB taxonomy): Bacteria > Verrucomicrobiota > Verrucomicrobiia > Chthoniobacterales > SZAS-18 > CAWCJJ01. The sequence goes on along the minus strand of CAWCJJ010000008.1, from coordinate 94,290 downwards.
CGATTCCAAACGTCCGCTGGCGTAAAAGTAAACGAACATGCCGCCCCACGCCAGCAGGGTCAGCGGTGACGACCACCGGACGAATCGCGTGTTCATGGATCAACCGGCGCGGCACCCCGCGATCCCCGCGCCCGTCTTCCCCGCCTATTGCACCACCGGAAACGTTTGTCCCGTCTGGACGTTGACGATCCCGCCCGGGTTCCCCTCGTATGGCGCGACCAACACCCACGTAAACGGCGCGCAGGTGATCAACGCGAAGATCATGCGTTTGGGGATGCCGGGGTCGCCGATCCATTCGATCGAATCCCCTTGTTTGTAAAGCTCCTCGGTTTCGGCGGCGACCACCGCCGGGGGACGCGCGCTCATCAACCCGCCGACTTCGTAGGTGACCCGCGCCACCACTTTGCCTTCTTTGACCAGCACCCAGCCGCCGCCGAGTTTGGCCAATTCGTTGGCCGCCAACGCCATCGCCGAGTCGCTGCTGCCCAGGACCCAAATGTTGTGCAGGTCGTGGTTCACCGAACACGTTAGCGCGGTGTCGGGCGTGAGCGGTCCGACCCCCTGCCAGAACGCCTTTGAGACCAACCCCTGGCCGCTGTAACGATCCACCATCGCCACCTTGCTGATGCCGCGGGCACCATCTCGCTGCACCTCGCCATCGACAACGGGAAGCTTCAGCGTGGGCACCTCGGGATCGCGGAAGTTCGGGTGCAGGATCGCGGCCGTCGCCTCCGTCTTCCCGGCGGGCGCGCGGATGGCGAAATCCGCCGCGACCAGTTCCCGGCCGATGTGCATTGTCTGGGTCGCCCAGGCGGGGTAATCCACCTTGGGTACCGGCAGCAGGAACTTGCCGTCCGCCGCCGCGAGCTGGCCATCGGCGAACACGCGTCCGATCTGCGCGGTTTTCACGTCCTTGAGAAACACCACGTCGGCGTAGCGTCCGGGCGCGATGGAGCCGACGAGGTGTTCGATGTGCCAGTGGCGCGCCGGGTTGAAGCTCGCCATCGTGTACGCGGCCTCGACGGGCACGCCGGCCTTGATGGCGCTGCGGATGTTGTGGTCGGTCGAACCCACCTGGATCGTCGCGGCCACGTCGCGGTCGTCGGTCACGAGCGCGCAATGCGACCAATCGTTGATGCCGTGTTTCTTGAGCGCGGGAATGGCGTTGAGCAAACTGTCGGGCCGCAGTTCGAGGAACACGCCCCGGCTGAGTTTTTCCCAGGCCTCCTCCGCCTGGCGGACCTCGTGGTCGCTGGAAAGTCCGGCGGCGGCGAACGCGTTGGCTTCGTTAGGGGTGACCAGGCCCGCGCCGTGTCCCTGCACGATGCCGCCGGTGTCCCAGGTCGCCTGGATGACTTCCCACATCCGCTGGTAACCCGGGTGTTGCGGGTTGGCGACGGCGGGCCAGTCCATGACTTCGTCCAAGCCGAGCACCCACGGGTCTTCGCTGGTGAGCTTGCGGATTTCGTTGTAGCCGTAGTAGCCGCCGCCGGATTCAAAAGCCGTGGGCGGGGTCGCGGAACCCAAGGCGAGGAAGATTTTGTGGATGCTGCCGCTCCGGCGCGCCTTCATCCAGAACTCGGCGTTCATCGCGCCATCGACGTTGGAAAACTCGTGCGAGGCTTCCACCGTCCAGGTGTTGCCCCCGGGGATGCAGAGAGCGCCCTCGTACTCGGGGGTGAGATGGGTGCTCTCGATGTGTTTGTGGGATTCCCCGAAACCCGGCACGACGCATTCGCCGTTGCCTTCCACGGTTTGTTTGACCTTGCCGGGCCACGTGCCGGTGTTGCCGGTCCACGCGATGCGTTTGCCTTTGATGACGATGTCCTGCGCGTCGAGCCAGACCTGGCTGAAGACGTTGAGGATTCTGACATTGCGGATCAAGGTGTCGGCGTCCTCCTTGCCGAGCGCGACGAGCACGAGGTTTTGGCGGACCTTGATTTCGTCGTTGAAGGGAAACTGGCCGTCGGGTTTGTCGTCGGCTTTGGCTTTCTGGGCGCTTTTCCAGGCGTCGGCGGGTTCGCCGGGCTTGCCTTCCAGGATGGCGCCGCGGGCGGAGAAGCAGAGGCAGGAGCTAATGATCAGGGTGACGATGACCGGTGAACGGAAGGAGCGTTTCATCATGGGTAAATACAACAATGGGTCAGAGGCAAAAATGGCTTTAGAATCTTCGGCGTCGATTAGCAGAGGATGTGCCAGCCTCGAAGCCTGTCCCCACCTTGTAACGGGTGGCCCTCTTCAACCCCAAAGGGGTTGCGCCCCAAAGCCCGGGGTTGCGAGCCGCGAGCTACCCCGGGTATCGTCATCCTAATAGTCCCCAACCCCAAGGGGGTTGCGTCCTCCGGCGACGGCGGGCGGGTCAACCGCCGCGCGCAACCCCGTTGGGGTTGGAAACCTTCTCGCACAACTGACCCAGGGTAGCCCCCAAGCGGGCAACCCTGGGCTTTGGGGCGCAACCCGTTCCGGGTTGAAGAAGGGAACGGCGGGCTTTGGGGCGCAGCCCTTTCGGTGTAAGGGAGGGGAACGGCGAGACCTGGGGTGCAACCCTTTCGGTGCAGGAGGACCAAGGTGGTGTTTCGTTACTAAGGCACAGGGTTTTTATTCATCGCATCTCCTGATCATCATCAAAGCCGTTGTTCAGCTTCGATCCATCCACCATCGCTGGATGTATAAATCCGTCCTTCCTGCCACATTCGCGACACCCGCTTAACACCGCCATGCAGCTTGGCACTTCAGCGGGGACGGCTGGCACATTGAATGCTAATGCGACGGCGAGTTCAACTTCAACTTCGCGGCGCGGGAAGTCGCGGAGAGTCCTCCAAGGCATCCACGTTTGTACCAAATCTATGATGAAGTGCTGTTTCCGACGTTTCACCACCAAACCCACCACCACTGTGGCCGCCATCCTCGGCTGCCTCGCTCCAACCATCCTCCGCGCGCAGGATCCCGCCAGCAACGCCGCCGCCGCCAAACCCACCGACGCCGACCGCGTCATCGTCAACGAGGTGGCCGCCACGGACCGTGTCAGCCCGCTGGAGCGGCCCGTCTCCTCGGTGTACGGCACCGACCAATCCATTCTTGACACACCGCGTTCGGTCAACGTCATCAATTCCGCCCAGCAGCGGGACTCGGCCATCGAGCAGGTCACCGACTTCGAGAAGCTCATTCCCAGCAGCTTCACCCTCTCGCAGTTCGGCGGTCCCAACATCCCCTACATTCGCGGGCAATCGGCGGAGATTTTCCAGAACGGTATGCTGCGCACCCCGCGCTCGGACGGCCAGCCGCTGAGCTTCAACGGCGTGGAGGCTTTCGACGTGGTGGCGGGACCCGCGACGGTGGTTTACGGACCGACCGGCAACGTCGGCGGCTACGTGAACCTCGTCACGAAGCGGCCCTACTTCGACGGATACCACGGCTTCGTTTCGGCGACCTACGGTGATTACAGCACGCGTCGGTGGCAGGCGGACGTCGGCGGCCCCATCACGAAGGAACTCGCTTGGCGCGTGAGCTACGAGGGGGAGGATTCGCGCAGCTACTTCCGTTTCCAGCACACCCAATCGCAGGATGTCTATCTCGCGTTGAGCTACGTCCCCAACGCGAAGTTCAAGCTGGATTTCAACACCGAATTCTTCGAGGCCGACTATTTTGAAAACACGGGCATCAACCGTCCGACCCAGCAGTTGATCGACCACGACACCTACATCCAGGGCACGGGTGTCAGCCCGTTCGCGCCTCCCGGCGCGGCGGACCCCCGGGGATTTCTCGCGGTGGTCACGCCCACCGGCACAACCAACATCGACCATCACATTGGCCTGGTGGCTCCCACCGACGGCGATTACGGCAAGAACTACCAGGCGCAACTAGACGTTAGCTACCAGTTCAACGACCGCCTGACGCTCGTGAACAAGAGCTACTTCGAGTTCTACCAGCAGCAGCAGTTGGAGTTCGCGCAACGTTATTACAACAACATCGACGAATCGTACAACTTCGAGAACCGGACGGAACTGCACGCGTCATTCGACCTGCCGATCGGCGGGGCAAAGGGTAGTGGGATTGCGTCGAAGGACTCCAAAGATACCAAGGACGCCAAAAGCGCGCCGGGTACCGCGCCGACGCTGGTCCTGAAGAACGACATCAACACCGGCTTCGCCTTCCGCTGGATCCACACCCTCGCCTTCGCGGATTTTTACAATGAATACCTCAACGCCACGGACATCACGGGCGATCCCGCCAAATTTCCGATCACGAGCTTGTTCGGAGTGCTGCCGGTCCCGGGCGACCCGTCGCAATCCGCGACGCCGGGAGGTACTTACAAGAGTCCGTTGTTTCCCAACAGCCAGCCCGGCACCTTGGATCAGGACGCCTACCAGTTCGGGTTGTTCTACCAGCACGACCTGAAGATCAACGACCAGTTCAGCGTGCTGTTCGGCGGGCGGGGCGACATCATCTACGAGAACGCGCAGGACCCGCTGCCGCCACCCGGCTTCCAGGCGGCGGGCGCTTCCACGGTGGAGGGCCTGGGCGCGGGCAACTTCAGCGCGACCTACAAACCCGTCCCTTGGAACACGAACTACTTCACGTTCAACTTCAACCAGTCGGCGGTGACCGGGAACGGCGGCGGTTTCGCGGCACTGACCAACAACACGCTGCTGCCATCGGATTTCCATGTGAAAAACTTCCTGTACGAGGCGGGTTCCAAGATTGGCCTGTTCAAGAACACGCTCTTCGCGTCGGTCGCGGCGTTCTACCAGCAGCGCTCCATCACCAACCAGTTCGCGGTGACCAACGAGGTGGATGTCCGCGGGGTGGAGTTGCAGGCCAGCTACCAGCCGAACAAGCTTTTCTACGGCACGTTCTCCGTTAGCTACCTCGACGCCACCGAGCCGGACGCCACCGGTGCCCTGACGATCACGCGCGACGTGTACGACGCGTTCGCGCCCCCGACGGGCACGGGCGTGGGCAGTCCCAACTTCGCGACGACTTCCCCGACCAACACGCCGAAAACCTATCGTCTGGCGGGGTTGCCGCATTTGCTGGTGAACGGTTTCGCCAAGTACCGGCTCGACTGCGGCCTCGGGGCGAGCCTCGGCTTCCGGGTGACGAGTCCGATCCCGACGACGGAGCTTGGGAATGTGGTTATTCCCTGGCAGCACACGATGGACGCGGCGGTGTTTTACGAAGCGGGCCGTTACGAGGCGCGTTTGGATTTCTTCAACATTACCAACCAGTACAACTGGCGTCCGATTGGGAATGGTTTCGGGGCGGATTTGATCAACCCCGAGTTGCCGTTTCACATCCAGGGCAGCGTGCGGTTTAAATTCTGAGGGTGCGTGGTCGATGGTTTGCCTTTCAACCCGGAACGGGTTGCGCCCCAAAGCCCAGGGTTGCGAGTTGCGAGCTACCTTGGGTAATGTCAATCCTTTTGAGTCTTCAACCCCAACGGGGTTGCGTCCTCCGGCGACGGGTGGGACACACCATAGACAGAGCGCAACCCCGTTGGGGTTGGGAACCTCGTTGAACACACAACCCAGGGTAGCCCCCCCAAGCGGGGCAACCCTGGGCTTTGGGGCGCAACCTGTTCCGGGTTGAAAGGAGATTAAGAAGGCGCGGTTACAACTGGAAGCACATGTTCTGTTATGCTGCCTGTTGAATATCGACTGTTTTCACGCTGTCTGACCATTGTGAAAACTGTTGATGTCGGGACTTGGATCAAACCACTACGGACCTGCGCGCTCGCGCTGCTCGCGTTCGTTTGTATTTGCGCGCCGGTCAGCGCGCACGTCCTCAACATCACCCGGGTCAACGTCGAACTGGATTCCTCGCAAACCTTCAAAGTCCGCCTCGCCATTGACCTGACGAACGCGATGGGTACCAGCGAAGCCTACTACCAACTCTCGCTCCTCCCGGTCGAACAACAGGAACCGAAAATCCACGAACTGACCGCCACCCTGCTCAACGAAATCCAGTTTTACTTCGGTGACGATCGCGCAACCCCGGAACTCATCGCTTGGAAGGTGCCCACGGCAAGCCGCGAGGTGTACCTCGACTACTACGTGGGCAAGATGACGGAGTTCGTATTCCAAGGCGTTGTGCCGCCGGCACGCGCGCCTTTCCGGCTGGTCACAGGCGAGCAGGGAGTCGTCGAATACCCCCTGGCTTACACGCTGGCGAATGCTGAGCGCGGTTTGCGCGTCACCCGGTTTCTGGAGATCGCCACCCAGCCGGGCGAGCGGTTCGATTACGACCAGTCAGGCGGCGGCAAGGTCGCCAGGGCGCCCGGAACACTACCGCCGCCGCCTACGGTCGAAGCCTCGCCACTGTCCGGCTTGGAGTACACCGCCACGCAACGCTTCTGGATGGTGCAAGGGGGAACCGTTTGGCGTTATCTGACCCTGGGATTCCACCACATCATTCCGGATGGCGTGGATCATATTCTGTTTGTTCTCGGGTTGTTCTTCTTCGGCCTTTCCTGGCGAAAACTACTGTCTCAAACGACCGTCTTCACCGTCGCGCACGCGACGACGCTTTATCTCTCGTCAAAAGGCATCTTCTCGCTGCCTCCCTGGCTGGTGGACCCGGGCATCGCCCTGTCGATTGCCTTTATCGCGTTCGAGAACGTTTTCAGACCCAAGCTTGGCGCCGGCAGGTTGACAGTGGTGTTCCTCTTTGGGTTGGTACATGGACTGGGGTTCGCCTCCGGGTTGAAGGAACTGTCGCTGCCAAAACGCGAATTCCTCACCGGCTTGCTGGGGTTCAATTTCGGCGTCGATTTCGGCCAGTTGTTTGTGATCCTGCTGGCGTTCCTGTTCGTGGGGTGGCTGCGCGAGAAAACGTGGTACGTCCCGCGCGTCGCGGTCCCGGCCAGCGTCCTGATCGGGTTGGTCGGCGCGTACTGGACCGTCGAGCGAATTATTTTCCACGTTAGGGTGGGAGGGTAGGGGAGTGACGTTGACAACCCGAGTGTTCCAGGCCGCTTCGCGGCTGGGTATCCTCCTTCTTACCGCTTGACCAAAAACGCCAGCATCAGCATTGCGATGGCCGCGATCCACGAACCGACGATCCGCACACCCGTTTGCACCCACTTCGACGCGGGCAACCGCGCGCTGTAAAACGCGACGTTCACCACGCACACGCCGAGGCCCAGCCACGTGCCGAACAACGTCTTCGCCACCGCCGCGCCGGAGGTGCCGGGATCCACGCCCGAATCCAGCCCCAGCGACACCCCAGCGACCACGCAAACCGCCAGCCGCGCCCACGTCGGCAGGGGAGCCGCGAGGGCGACACCAGCACCGGCGATCAATCCCGTCACGATCAAAACCACCGGCCACGCCGTCGCGGCCACGCCACCCAATCCCGCCGCCATCAACCCCAGCGCGGCGGACCCGACGAACACCAGCGTCGAGGACCTGAAAAACTGCGGCGAACTCCGCCCGATCAATAGCCCCGTGCCCAGAATCACCAGCAGATGGGGCGGGGTGAGCAGCGGATGCAAAAAGCCCCCGACAAACTCGCCCATTCCCTTGACAGCGGCGTGCGCCTCCAAACGCACTAACAAAGTCGGCGGAAACAACCCGGTCATGCTCAAGGTGTACACAAACCACCCGCCCGGCGCCAGCGCGGCCTCACGCTTTGATGATCCCCGTCAGGAAGCCAAAGCCGACGCATGCGATCGCGCCGCCCGCCGCCCTCACCACGACCCTGCCCCAGGGCCACCGCGTGAGCAGTCCCAGCGAGATGCCGCTCAGGTGCAGCAACCCCGTCGCCATGACAAACCCGACGGCGTAGGTGAACGGATTCGCGGCGTTAGGCAGTTCCGTGCCGTGGGCGTGGCCGTGAAAGATCGCGAAGAAACCCACCATCACCCCGGCCACCCATAACGGCGGACGGACGGCGAACGCCACCGCCAGCCCCAGCATCACCCCCGACACCGCGATGCAGAATTCCACCCCGGGCAGCGGAACCGCGAGCACCCCTAGCGCCCCGCCGAATGCCATGACCATCGGGAAGATCACCGGCAGCAGCCACATCGCCGGTGCCCCCAGGTACGCTCCCCACAAGCCGACGGCCACCATCGCCACGATGTGGTCCAAGCCTGATAACGGATGCAAGAACCCGCCGACAAATCCCCCGACGCCGCCCGTTTCCGTGTGCGCGCTGGCCACGGACGGAATGAGCGTCAGCAACAGGAGCAGGGGCAACACCAACGGGCGTACCGATCGTGAACTAACCGCGCGTTTCGTATTCATCAACAATAAAACAAGTCGCGCGAGGTTGTCGCCCACCCGGGCTCAATACCCCCGCTCGATCTCCCACTTTTCCACCATCTCCGTCGGCACCTCCAGCAGGAAACGCGACGGCCGCTGGAACATGTCCCCGTACCCGGCGTTCAGCCGCATGTAGGGGTAGGTCAGATAAAGCTCGTCGCACGCGCGCGTGACGGACACGTAAAACAAGCCGGCGCTCCTCCTCGATGGCCTCCGGGCGATTCCAGCGAACGGTTGCTCGGGAACGAGCCCTCCGTCAGGTGAATGACGAACACCACCTTCCACTCCAACCCCTTCGCCTGGTGGATGCTGGATAGGACACCTGCTCGGTGTCGCGCGCCTCGTTGTCGGGGTTGAGCGCGTCCTCGGTTTCCAGCGCGCGTCACCAGCGCGAGTTGCGAGAGAAACTCCGCCGTGTCGGTGTACTGCCGCGCGTAGTTGGCCAGGACGTTGAGTTCCTCCGCGCCGCGCCTCGTAGTTGGGAAACTTCGTTTTCGCGTACTCGTCGTACACCGCCTCGATCACGCTCTCGATGGCGCTGCTCGGCGCGATGGGCTTGCCCGCCGGGCGCGATCTCCTCCAGCGTGTGGACGAACTGCTTCCACATCTTCTCGCTCTTCGCGCCGACCTTCACCCCGGCGAAGCGCGTCGCCGAACGAATCCACCGCGTCGCGCCCGGCCAGCGCCTTGTCGAAGTGCGCCCAGAGCTTGTCCGCCGCGACGCCGCCGACGCCCGGCAGCAGCCGCACGATGCGCTTGAAGGCCACCTCGTCGCGGTGGTTGGCGGCGAACTTCAAAAACGACGCCACGTCCTTGATGTGCGCCTGCTCGAAGAAACGCAGCCCGCTCGTGATCTGGAAGGGCACCCCGTGGCGGGTCAGCTCGAGTCTGCAGTTCCATCGAGTGGAAATGCGCGCGGTAGAGCACGGCGATCTCGTTGAGTTCGACCCCCTCGTCGCGCAGTTCGAGGATGCGCTGCGTGACGAAGAGCGCCTGCTGGTTGCTGTCGTTGAGTTCGATCAGCGCGGGCTTGACCGAGCGCGGTGTCGCGCGCGGCCTGCAGGTTCTTGGGGAACTGGTTGACGTTCGCCGCGATGGCGGCGTTGGCGACCTGCAGGATTTCGGGCACGCTGCGGTAGTTGGTCTCGATCTTGAAGGTGCTGCGCGTTCGGGTAGCGCTTGGGGAACTCGAGGATGTTCTGGAAGTCCGCCCCGCGCCACGAGTAGATCGACTGCGCGTCGTCGCCGACGACCATGATGTTCTGGTGCTTGCTCGGCGAGCATGTCCACGAACTCGGCCTGGATGTGGTTGGTGTCCTGGTACTCGTCCACCAGCACGAACTGGAACTGCTTCTGGTAGATCTCGGCGATGTCGGGATGCTCGCGCAGCAGCTTGAGGGTCTTTTCGAGCAGGTCGTCGAAGTCCATCGTGTTGGTGGCCTTCTTCTTGGCCTCGTAGCGTTTGTGCATCGGTCGCTGGATCTCGTCGGCCTGATCGGGAGGAAGTACGGGTACTTTTCGTTGACGACGTGCCTCGATGCCGCGGTTCGGTGTTGATCGCCATGCTGAAGATGTCCGCGACGACCTCCGCCTTGGGGAAGCGTTTTTCCTTGGGGTCGATGCCGGCGGCGGCGATGACGGTCTTCATGAGGTCTTCCTGGTCCTCGCGGTCCATGATGGAAAACCCGCGCCGGAAGCCCGAGGGCCTCCGCGTGGCGGCGCAGGATTTTGTTGCCGATGGAGTGGAACGTCCCGCCCCAGAGGCCCTCGGTGCTGTTGGGCAGGAGGAGGGAAACGCGCTCCAGCATCTCGCGCGCGGCCTTGTTGGTGAAGGTGAGCAGGAGGATGTTGGACGGATCGACGCCGTTTTCGAGCAGGTAGGCGACGCGGTAGGTCAGGGTGCGGGTCTTGCCGCTGCCCGCCCCGGCGATGACGAGCACGGGCCCGGGCGGCGCGGTGACGGCGGCGCACTGCTGCGGGTTGAGTTCGGCGGCGTAGTCGATCCGGACGGCGGGAGCCGACGAGGCCGGTCGTTTTTGAGGGTGTAGGTGCGGGCCATCGGGCGGGTGAGGAGTGAGGAAAGTGGGTTCGAGAAGCTGATTGACCGGATTGACTTCCGGAGCCTCGCGGAGGCGAAAGTTGCCTTCCGTAGTCCCGCAGGCACGAAAGATAATAGCCCAGGACTTTAGTACTGGGAACAGGCATGCGAGTGAAATCCAATCCCCCAAGGAGGACGAAAGAACGTTTGTCCAACCGGGATAGCAGTTGACAGGCTAATAGGCCATTCTGCTGTCCCTGCGGGATTGGGAATGGTTGCTCACACCCCATCCCCAAGCTAAAATCCTTGGGCAGGGTCGCGCTATCGTTTGATCCGAGACGGGAACTCCGGACACAGCCGCGATTTTTTCAGTGCCCCGTCCATCGCGCTGAAAAGCATTTTGCCGCTCCGTTCGCAACGCCAGCACTCCAACGCGCCCGCCTGGAAATAAAGCTCCTCCTTTTCGTCTATCTCCCGGCGCGAGTTGGAGGGTGAGAGGATTTCCACGCAAATCTCGGGCGCCAGTTCGAAGCTGGGGTTGCTTCCGCGAGCGAGATGGCGCTCATCGGACGCCCAGGCGACATCGGGGATGCGCACGCCATTGGCCGTTTTAAGACCGGGACAGGAAACAGGACGCCCCCCGGGCATTAGGGTACGCAACAAGTGGCGGATTTCCTCGTCGAACAGTTGGTGATCCACGTGGGGAGGGGGACTCATGATGATTTGGCGTTGGGCGTTGGTCTCCACTTTCCACGGGAAATCTTCCGGCAGGATCGGGTGCGTGGTGGCAAGTTGATCCCAGTCCGGCGCCGCCGGATCGTGCGGTGTCATGATGATGGAACCCTGCGGGGTCAACTCAATCTTGTAGGGCAGTGCGAGCAGGCGTCGGTCGATCTCAATCATTCTCGGTTCCCGCGCGTAGGTCTTCATGGGGAGACAATGGGCCCGGCACTGGTGTTGTTCAAGACGGTGCGTTGCGACCGCCCACATCTAGGATATTTGGCCACAGCGTCCCGCTCCCAGCCGCGTAGCGGCGTCACTTGAATAGCCGAGGTCGAGTCCGCGAGGCCACGGGAAGAAAGCTAAGATGGAATCAGCCACGTAGAGGCGTTACCAACGCGATGAGAATCGGGGAAATGTTCGGAAGTCTGGGCGCATCGGGAACGCGATGATCCGCCACGGTTAGCAATCGCGCATCCACACCATCAAGGGTTACGCCACTACGTGGCTGGATATCCTCAAGACGTGGCTTTCCGTGGCCTCGCCGACTCGACCACGGTTATTCACGTGACGCCGCTACGCGGCTGGAAACCGAACCACTGCCCAGAAGAAGCAACGCGGAGCGGCGTCCCGCCCGCAGTAGGGCGGTAGCCCTTGGACCGATGCGGGCAGGATGCCCGCGCTCCCGGGGCAGACCAGAGGCGGGCGGGACGCGCGCGTTCCCAGTGCGGACGGCTCGCTTCCGCTCACTGGCAATCGCACCGATAGCCCCTCCCACGCCTCAAACCCCCGCGTTGCGCACCCTCGCCACCAGCGGCGCGAAAGGCCCGATCCGCGCCTCCAGATGATCCCCCTCCCTGATGGGTCCCACACCCGCCGGCGTGCCGGTCATGATGACATCGCCAGGGAACAGCGTCGTGCCCCGGCTCAGGAACGAGACGATCTCGCGCACGCCGAAAATCATCTCGCCCGTGCGTCCGTTCTGCCGGAGTTCACCGTTCTGGCGCAACGTGATTTCCAAGTCATCCACCCCCACGCCCGAGTACACGAACGGCCCCAGCGGACTGAACGTATCAAAGGATTTCGCCCGGTAAAACTGCTTCTCGCTGTCCTGGATGTCGCGGTCGCTGATGTCCAGGCCCGTCGTGTAGCCGAAGATGTGCGCCTCCGCGTTCGCGAGGGAAATGTTCTTGCCCCGTGTCCCGATGACAATGCAAAGCTCGACCTCAAAATCCACTTTGTGCCCGGGGTAGGGGAGTTCGATGGTTCCCTCGTGCGCCAAAAGCGAACTCGGTCCTTTGAGCCAGGTCAGCGGACTCGTCGGCGCGTCGTGGCCGCGTTCGCGGGCGTGGGCGTGGTAGTTGCGCCCGACCGCGAGCAGTTTGCCCGGCGCAACGGGGACTTCTATAGCAAGATCCTCCAGCCTGTGCCGCGCCCCGTCGCGCGCGGCGGTGTCCGGGTCAAGGTAAAACGGCTGCCGCAATGCGCGGACCGTTTGTCCATCGTCGAGCAGTTCACCGTGGAAGGAGGCGTGGTCGGGATGGTTGGCGAGGTGAAAGGAGCCGAAAGTTCTCATCGTAAGCGGGAAGAATTAAGAATTTATCACAGAGGACACGGAGAGGGGACACAGAGGCAGAGGAGGCGGAATAAGGCAAAAGGCTTTTGTTCCAGAAAGACTCGCCGATTCATTCCTTCTGGAGCCCGCCCCCTGCTTCCTCTGTGCCCGCCTCTCCGTGTCCTCTGTGAACCTTCTTTAATTCCTGCGTTAGTCGTTGCATTCGCCACCGGGACCACCTACAAACTCCCCCATGCTGAAACCGTCTCTTCCCGTCGTGGTCCTCGGCGCGGCGTTCGCGCTGGGTCTGGCCGCTCCGCTCACCCCGCGCGCCAAGGCGCAGGATATCACCGTCGGCGAATACGCCTCCCTGACCGGCAGCGAGGCCACCTTCGGCATCAACTCGGACAACGGCGTCCAACTCGCCGCCGAGGAAATCAACAACGCCGGCGGCGTGCTCGGCGCGCAAGATCAAGCTCATCGTCGAGGACGACCAGTCCAAGCCCGGCCAGCCGTCCTCCGCCGTCAAGAAGCTCATCGACAGCGACAAGGTGGTCGCCGTCATCGGCGAGATCGCCAGTTCGCGCTCGCTCGAAGCCGCGCCCATCTGCCAGGACGCGAAGATTCCCGATGGTCTCGCCCGGGTTCCACCAACCCGACCGTCACCGACAAAGGGCGACTACATCTTCCGCGTCTGCTTCATCGATCCCTTCCAGGGCACGGTGATGGCGAAGTTCGCCCTCGACACCCTGCACGCGAAGAAAGTCGCCATCCTCTCGGACGTGACCAGTGATTATTCCAAGGGCCTGTCGCAGTATTTCACGGAGTACTTCAAGAGCCACGGCGGCGCAGATCGTCATCGAGCGTTCCTACAGCGGCGGCGGCAAGGACAAGGATTTCCGCGCGCAACTCACCGCGATCAAGGCCGCGCAGACCCGACGCGATTTTCGTCCCCGGCTACTACACGGAGGCGGGCCTGATCGGCAAACAGGCGCGCATCCTGGGCATCAAGGTCCCGCTGCTCGGCGGCGACGGCTGGGACAGCCCGAAGCTCGCGGAGATCGCGGGCACCGCGCTCGACGGCTGCTATTTCTCGACCCACTTCTCGCCCGCCGACCAGTCGCCCGAAGGTGCAGGATTTCGTCAAGAAATACCACGGCCAAGTTCAAGCGCGATGCCCGACGGCATGGCCCCGCTGGGCTACGACGCCATGATGATCCTGGCCGACGCCATCAAGAAGCGCCGGCACGACCGACGGCGACAAGGTGCGCGAGGCGCTCGCCGGCGTGAAGGACTACGACGCCGTGACCGGCAAGATCACCATCGACGACAAGCGCAACGCCACCAAATCCGCCGTCGTGCTCCAGGTGCAGGGCAAGGAAAACAAGTTCGTCGCGTCGGTCGCGCCGTAAGATTCGACCGTCAGACAGAGCGCGCGGCAAGTCGGGCGGCAAGGGATGTCAACGGGCACGCATGAGCGGCACGGAATTTCTTCAACAACTCATCAACGGCGTGTCGCTCGGGGCGTTTTACGCGCTCATCGCGCTGGGCTACACGATGGTGTACGGCGTGCTGCGCTTCATCAACTTCGCGCACGGCGACGTGTTCATGATCGGCGCGTTCGCCGGCTACTGGCTGACGCCGCAGATCATGCCGCATTTCACGCGGCGCGATCGCCGCCGCGTCGGGGGTCTGCCTGGTGCATGCTGCTGGCGATGGCGGCGTGCGCGCTGCTGGGCATCGTCATCGAAAAGCTCGCCTACCGCCCGCTGCGCAGCCGCCCGAAGCTGACGGTGCTCATCACCGCCATCGGCGTGTCGCTGCTGCTCGAATACGGCGGGCAGTTCCTCTTCGGCGCCGACCCGAAATCGTTCCCCGACCTCATCACCGACAGCGCGCTGGAAAACACCGGCGCGCTGACCATCACGCGCAGCCAGGTCATCGCGATCAGCGTGACGGTGGCGCTGCTCGTCGGCGCTGAGTTTCATCGTCAAGCGCACGCGGCTCGGGCTGGCGATGCGCGCGCTTTCCAACAACCCGACCGCCGCCGCGCTGATGGGCGTCAACCTCGACACGGTCATCTCGTTCACCTTCGGCCTCGGCTCCGCGCTGGCGGGCGCGGCGGGCATCCTGTGGGCGATCTCGAATCCGTCGATTGACCCGCTCATGGGCGTGCTGCCGGGCATCAAGGCGTTCGTCGCGGCGGTGCTCGGCGGCATCGGCAACATCCCCGGCGCGGCCGTCGGCGGACTGGTCATCGGCATCGTGGAGACGTTCGTGGCCGGGTCGTCGTTCTCGACCTACCGCGACGCCATCGCCTTCGCCGTGCTGATCGTGATCCTGCTCTTCAAGCCCGCCGGTCTGCTCGGCAAATCGCAGGTCGAAAAGGTCTGACGCCGTTCTCGCCGTGAACCGCTACCTGCGTTCCAAAAAGCTCTGGCTGCTGGCGGCGGTGGTCGTCAGCGCGGTGCTCTCGCAGTTTTCCGGCTCGATCAACGGCTACTATCTGCAGGTCATCATGTTCGTCGGCATCAACATCATCCTGGCCGTCAGCCTGAACCTCATCAACGGCTACACCGGCCAGTTCTCGCTCGGGCACGCGGGGTTCATGGCCATCGGCGCGTACGTCGTCCGCCTATCTGTCCAAGGAAAAGGGCGCGGCGTTGCTGCACCTTTTCGGCGGGGGGCAGTTTCGCGGTGGTCGTGCTGTTCATCGTCGTCCTGGTCGCGGGCGGGCTGGCGGCGGCGGTGGCGGGGTTGCTCGTCGGCGTGCCGTCGCTGCGGCTGCGGGGCGATTATCTCGCCATCGTGACGCTGGGTTTCGGCGAGATCATCCGCGTCATCATCCAGAACACCGAGGCCGTCGGCGGCGCGAGCGGCTACAGCGGCATCCCCGAGCTACACGACGTTTTTCTGGGCCTACGCGCTGGCGGCGCTGACGATCTACATCGTGGTCAGCCTGATCGATTCGACCTACGGGCGGGGCTTCCTCACCGTGCGCGACGACGAGGTGGCCGCCGAGGCGATGGGCATCAACACCACGAAGTACAAGGTGGTCGCGTTCGTGATCGGGCGCGTTTTTCGCGGGGGTCGCGGGCGGGCTTTACGCGCACGACGACGACCTACATCAACCCCGACGGGTTTCGACTTCCAGCGTTCCATCGAGATCGTCGTCATCGTCATCCTCGGCGGGATGGGCAACACGGCGGGCGTGGCGTTCGCGGCCGTCCTGCTGACGGTGCTGGCGGAATACCTGCGCTTCGTCGCCGGGTACACGTTCCTGCCGGATTGGCTGCGCAAGATCGCCGCCAACCGCACGATCATCTATTCGCTGGTGCTCATCGCGCTGATGCTGCTGCGTCCGCAGGGACTTTTCGGCGGGCTCCGGGCGTTCGGCGGCGGGCCGACGCGCAAGGCTGCCCAAGGCCGACCTGACTTTCCACCATGGCCGCGCTGCTCGACCTCAACCGCTGCACCGTGCGCTTCGGCGGGCTGAAGGCGGTTTCCGAACTGGACATGCAAATCGGCGACGCGCGATCTGATCGGCCTGATCGGCCCCAACGGCGCGGGCAAGACGACGGTGTTCAACATCATCACCGGCGTTTACAAGCCGACCGACGGGCAGATCACTTTCGAGGGCAAGCACATCGCCGGTTTGAAGCCGAACCACATCGCCGCGCGCGCGGCATCGCGCGCACGTTCCAGAACATCCGGCTCTTCGCGTCGCTGAGCGTCTTCGACAACGTGCGCGCGTCGTTCAACCTGCGGCTCAAACACGGTCTTCGCCCACGCGCTGTTGCGCACGCCCGCGTTTTACCGCGAGGAGGCGGAGATCGACCGGCAGGTCATGGAACTGCTCGACATCTTCGACCTCGGCAAGCGCCGCGACGTGCTCTGCACGAGCCTCTCCTACGGCGACCAGCGGCGGCTGGAAATCGTCCGCGCGCTGGCGACCCAGCCCAAGCTGCTGCTGCTCGACGAACCCGCCGCCGGGATGAATCCCACCGAGAAGGAGGAACTCACGCGGCTGATCCGCTTCATCAAGGACAAGTTCGAGATCGCGGTGCTGCTGGTCGAGCACGACATGAAGGTGGTCATGGGCATCTGCGAGCGGATCTTCGTGCTGGACCACGGCGTCAAGATCGCCGAGGGCAACCCGGCGCGAGATCATGCGCAACCCGAAGGTCATCGAGGCGTACCTGGGCGAGCAACCGCCGGAGGACAGGAGCACGCCGCCCATGCTTGAACTCGAAAACGTTGCAGGTCAGCTACGGCTCCATCGCCGCGCTGCACGGCGTTTCGCTGAAGGTGGAGAAGGGCAGCATCGTCACGCTGATCGGCGCGAACGGCGCGGGCAAATCGACCACGCTGCGCGCGATTTCCGGGCTGGCGCAAGTCGGCGGGCGGGTCGATCCGTTACAACGGCGAGGACATCGCCAACCTGCCGCCGCACCAGATCGTCGCGCGGGGGCTTTCGCACGTGCCCGAGGGCCGCATGATTTTCGCCAACCTGACCGTGCTGGAAAACCTCAAGATGGGCGCGTACCGGCTCAAGAAGAACACGCGCTGGCAGAAGGACCTCGACTACGTTTTCAGCATCTTCCCGCGGTTGAAGGAACGCGAAAAGCAGGCGGCGGGCACGCTCTCCGGCGGCGAGCAGCAGATGCTGGCCATCGGCCGCGCGCTGACGGGCGCGCCGAAGTGTCTTGATGCTCGACGAACCCTCGCTGGGCATCGCGCCGCTCCTGGTGAAGACGATTTTTCAGAAGATCGTCGAGATCAACAAGCAACTCGGCATGACGATCCTGCTCGTCGAGCAGAACGCGAATCTCGCGCTGGAAATCTCGAAGCACGGCTACGTGCTGGAAACGGGCCGGATCATCCTGCAAGACACATCCGCCGCGCTGCGCCAGAACCCGCAGGTGCGCGAGGCGTATCTGGGAGGTTAGATTGAGCAAGCGCCCGACAAGAGGATCCGTGTTTTCCGACGCGGAGACGAAAGAGGAACGGCTCGGAGAGCAATCCCCACCTTTGGCATCGTGGCGGCTTGGAGCCGCTCGATTGGGACCCGACGCAGATCAAACCAAACTACCGCCGTCGTCTCCACCACCGCTGCCGCTGTCGAAATTGGAACTCGAATCGTCGCTCAGAAAACCACCGCCGTCATTCGGATCATCCATTGGCGGAGTGCTGTACGCGCCGTTATCATCCTCAGTAGTTGTAACGTTGTCACTTGGCGCGGCGAAATCGTCGTGCGGCGGTGTGTCCATGCCACTATCACCGCTCGTGGTCAGATCACTTTCCGCCAACTTGCCGAGGAAGGTGCCGCCATCGTTGGTGCCGCCACCAAAACCTCCCAAGTCGCCACGCTGGGCAGTGCCGCCACCTTCATAATAATTGTTGATGACTTCGGTCGGCTGACCGCCGCCACCATAGCCGCCACCACCGCCCATAAAGCCGCCACCACCCATGTGCGAGCCTGTTCCAAACATCCCGCCACCGTGGCCGAGCATGTTTTCCAGACCGTTGTACAACAACGACCCGCCAGCCACACCGGCGGCGGCGGCGAGGGCCGTCCCCATGAAGCCACTTCCGGAAGAAGCGGGCGCGGGTGCGGGGGCGTAACCAGCGGCGGGAGCGTAGGCCACCGGTTGCGGTTGCTGCCGAACGGGCAGGGGCGGAGGCGTGTTCGTCTGAGTTTGGGCGGGAGACGGGTCGGCGTGTTTGCCGCCGAACAATCCGGAAAGGAACCCGCCACCGCCCGCGCTCTGCTGACTGTGCGACTTGGTGGCCTCGGCCAAACGAGTTTCCAAGTCTTTGATGCGGGTCTGCGCGTTGTTAAGGGCGTGCTCCTGCACGAGAACCGTTTGCGCCATCAAATAGGGCGCGCTCGGCTGGGCGGCCACCTTCTGTTGAATCAGTTGCTCCGCCTCACGGTCCTTGGGGGCGGCGTCGGCGGTGTGAAGACGGTCGAACAGGTTTGAAATGAGATCGCGTTCCTCGGTGGTCATGACGTCAGGGATGGGTGTTAAATATAGAACTGCTCATTGGAATCGACAGCGAACAACCCCGCGCGCGTCCGAAACGCTCGATCAAATTTTGACAGGATTTACGGGATGTACAGGATTAGAAAAAAGGTGGAAAAAAACCTCTTCTCTCCTCTGCCATCCTCTCCCTCCTGTTAATCCTGTCAAAAATTCCGCTGTGCCCGCGCCCTACCCCTTCACCCCGCCCAACTGGATCCCGCTGATGAAATACCGCTGGCCCAGCAGGAAAATCACGATCATCGGCAAGATCATCATCATCGACGCCGCCATCAGGAAGGACCACTGCGTCGAATACAACCCCAGAAACGCCTGGATACCCACCGGCAACGTCTTCAGGTAATCGCGGTGCGTGTTGATCAACGGCCACATGAACGAACGCCAGTTTCCCATGAACGTGAAAATTGCCAACGTCGCCAGCGAGGTCCGCGACAACGGCAAAATGATCTTCGTGAAAATCCGCCAGTGACCCGCCCCGTCGATGCTCGCCGCCTCGTCGTACTCCTTGGAGATCCCGAGGAAGAACTGCCGCAGCATGAACGTCCCGTACGCCGAAAACATCGACGGCACGATCAACGCGAAATACGAGTCCGTCCCCACCGCGCGCCCCAATTGCACGCTCGACAGCGGTCCCGGCCCCACCAGGTACGCGTTCCACCACGGTCCCAGGAAATGCGCGGCGGCGTCCGGTAGATAGCGCAGCAAGATGAAGTTGGGGATCATCGTCACCGCGCCGGGGATCATCATCGTTCCCAGGTAACACAGGAAAATCCGGTCGCGCCCCCGCCATTGCACCCGCGCGAACGCGTAGGCCGCGCACGCGCTCGTGAACACCTGACCCGCGCTCACCGTGAGGGCGACCACCGTCGAATTAAAATAGTACCGCGCGAAGGGGATCAGGTGAAACACCTCCGAGTAGTTCCCCGGATGGAGGCTCCGGGGCAGCAACATCGCCAGGAAACCGTCCGACTGCGCGTTGATCTCCCCCTGGGATTTTAACGAGGTCGCCAGCATCCAGATCAACGGGAAGGCCATCGTAATACCGACGAAAATCAGGAAAGCGTAGGACAGCGCGGCGCGGCGCGGCGTGACGGAAGTGGCGTTCATGTTCTAGGGAGAAAGGGAAGCGGGGATAACGTTGGAAACCCGACGATGGGTCAATCCGTCTTGCCGCCGAAACGGTAGTTCATCATCGTCACGGTGAACACGACGAAGAATAAAACCCACGCGATCGTCGCGGCGTAACCCATGTGGTTGTTCACGAAACCCTCGTTGTAAATGTAGTAGCTCAGCGTCGTCGTCGAAAAAGCTGGACCGCCGCCCGTCATGACGAACGCCGCGTCGAACCCGCTCTGGAAACCGCCGATCACACCCATCACGAAGATGAAAAACGTCGTGGGCATCACGCTGGGCCAGGTCACCGCCCAGAACCGCTGCAAGCCGTTCGCGCCGTCGATCTGCGCGGCTTCGATCAGGTCGAGCGGGACGTACTGCAACGCCGCCAAATAAAGGATCATGTTCGTCCCGCCAATGGCTCCCCAGAAGCCCATCAGCATCAGCGCGGGCTTGGCCCAGGCCGGGGAGTTCAGCCACGGGACGCTCGGGATGCCGACGGTGTTGAGCAGGGTGTTGATCGCGCCGTCCTGCGGTTGGAATAAACAGCGCCACAAGATGTACGTGCCCACGCCCGCGACGATGCTCGGCAGGAAGTACACCAACCGGAAGAAGTACATGCCGCGCAGTTTCTGGTTCATCACCAGCGCGAGCATCAACGAGGCGAAGATGTCGATCGGGATCGCCGCCATCATGAAGATGGTGTTGTAAAAGTACCGCCAAAATCCCGGGTCGTTCGGTGCCCACATCCGCCAGGTGGGCTGGCTCAGCAGCGTCAGCCCGCCCAGGACGAGCAGAAAGGTGATCCCGCGTCCGAGCGCCTCGTGCCAGCGCCGGGCGAAAAGGCTGATCAGCCACGCGATGCCCGTCATCAGTGTGGCGAGCGCGGCCAGGAAAAACGCCGTCAACAACGCCCACGAAGCCTCCGCGTCGGCGGGATGGAAGCCGAGCAGATCGCGGAAGTTACGCAAGCCGACGAACTTCGGCGCGCTGTGGAGGTCCCACGCGAACAAACTCAGCGCGGCGGAGGCCAGCACCGGCAGGAACGTAAAGATCAGGAAACCGCTGAAGTTGGGCAGCAGGAAGCACCACGCGACGATCTGGCGGTGCAACTCTCCCGGTCGCGGCGGCAACCAGCGGCGGCGCGGCAGGATTGCGCCCGCGGCGCCCGTTCCCGGGAATCCGCCCGGCGGCAGGCCGGGTTCGAAACTTTCCACGGCGAGGTTGGCACCGCTGGCCGCGTTGGCGTGGATGGTGGCGTCGGCCGCCGCTGGCAGTTGGCTCATGGCTTGACGGTCTCCGGATGGTTTTGATGGTGTGTAACGAGCTCGCGCCTCACGTTGACAGCGATGTCGGCGGTGGCCTAGGCAAGAGTTTTCCCGCTGACCTGCGGGTCGTTCGTGGCGTTCTGGGATTCGCCCGCCAACGGCGTGCCGACGGAGGTGTCGCAAAGGTTTTCCGCCGCGCCGGGCGTCATGGTGTCCGCGCAAACGCGCCTGTTCACCCCCGGAACCAAGTCGAGGAACTCGGGGCTTTCGACGACGGAACGGTACGCCGGCACGAGGCGTCCGCCCTTCGCGGCGAGCCGCTGGCCCCCGGGTGAAAGGTGGGAATGGACGAGCCGCCAGGCGGCTTCCGGGTGGACGCACCGGCTCGAAATGCCGATGCCCGTGCCGCCATAGCCGGAGAGAACGATGGCATCGATCTTGATGTCCAGGTTGCGGCGCTTGGATTCGTCGATGAGTTTTTGTTCGACGGCAAGCTGGCGGGGCTGGCCCGAGACGGTGAGCCGCAGGGTGGTGAGCTGGCACCCGGGCGGGGGGACGGGCATGCGGCCGGTTAACAACACTGCGATGACGAGCAGGGCTGCTCGCGCGGTGGCCGGACAGGAAACTGACAGAAGCATCGTTTGCGACAGGGACGGGGGCTTATCTGAATTAACGAGGAACTTGGGCACTGGGGGGCACCTTGTTCAATTCCTCATCACTCATCCAAGAAGCGGTGTATGTAGAATTGTTTTTTGGATCCAATTCGTCAAGGCGCGTGCAGACGATGGCGTGGGGTAATTTGTCCGGTCCCGCATCTGACACCTGTTGAAGGCGGTCCATGTCCACAGATTTCAACCAGGTGGCCCCCGTGCCGGACGGCTGGTTGTGGGTATCAATTTCCACGATGAAGCGTCGGCGCACGGAAACCCGGAGCCTTTCCCCGTCCGCACCCAGAGGAATGCGGTGCGCTTGAAAAGAACCCACGAGGAGACTTTCCCCCGCACCGTACTTGCCCGCCGTAAACTCTTCAAAGTCTCCACTGAAAGCGGGGTAGTAGCCGGTGTCGAAAATCCTGACGCGCGTGGTCCGTGTCGGGGCTGGCGACGCACCCGGCGTCATTTCCGGGACTACCATGACAAACTCCCGGCTGGCCTCGCAACGGATCCATTCCATGAAAAAGTTGCTGGCTTTGGAATCGGTGGTTTTCCAATTCGGGGGAGGGGCGGGTAAAAACCGTAACAGTTCCGCTGGCGCCAGGGGCAGGATTGGTTTGTGCATCCCCGTCGCCGGAGCCTGGGCGGACGCCAGCCTCGAAACGACCGCGAGAAGCACAGCTAAAGCGGACCAAAAAACAGGTGGTTTCATAAAGATCAGTCGGAAAGGTATCGAAATGCGACGACCCGGTATTTCATCGTGGCACGGACAGGGTTCAAAGCTTGTTCTAGGGAAGTTAAGTTGTACGATTTCGCGACGTTACCAGCCTGCCAGGTGCCCACTGTGTTGCCGGCCACCGGATAAGTTGGCGCGTCGGGTCCGTCCAAGGTTTCCCATGTTCCCCCCACCTTGGAGTCGGGAGGGTTGCCGGGTAGAGCCTTGGCCGCGTTCTGAGGGGCGGACACTTGGTCGTAGCCTCCGTACGCCGGGGCATGGCCATTGCCGGGGGAGTTGTCCGTGCCGGGCCAGACGTATCGTTCCACCACCGCCTGAAAACGCTTTTCTCCCGCGATGTTGTCCCCGGCTTGGACAATGCCATAAGAGGTGTTCGTTGGAATCTTTTTCACCGTCTGCGCGACGCCCCAAACGCTGAACACATTGGATTGCGTGCTCAGACAGTTGGCAAGATTTCTGACGAGATACTCCTTCTGCCAGTCCGAGCCGGGACCGTCCGCCACCCCGGCGATTTCACACAATTCGCCGATGTAGTCGTACTGGCCGGGCGCGCCGTATTCTTGTCCACCCGCGGCGAGGTCATGATTCAAGATGTGCCTCACCACGTCGGAGGGAATGGCCGGGGGCGAACCGGTCGCGGTGGTTGCGATCGACATATTCTGAAAGACCGCCTGCAGCGGCAGGAACCGCGCGGGCGGCGTGAACAATCCTGTTTGCGGGTAGATGGCGGCGTTCAAGTTGATCTTTCCCGCCGTGGCGTTCATTTGGGAGAGCGGGAACACGGAGGGCGCGACCGTCCGGTTTGCAACCACAGAATCCACGGTGGGTGCCAGCAGGTCGAGCAGCAGCCAATCCGGCAGTTCCGTCGCGCCCCCGGTGGGTTGCAGTTTGAAGGTGGCGGCTGGCAACCCGCGTTGCATCCCCGTCGGTATGGTCGAAAACATCCCGACGGGCGGGCGGGGAGACTGGGGAGCGGCGTTGGAAAAGTCCAGGTAGGCGAATTTCTGGCAGTCCGCCGTCGTCAAAGTGGTGACGTTGTTTTTCACTCCCAGCGTGTCGGCTATTTCGTTCGTAGGTTGATTAAACTTGGGAGAGGAGGGCAGCCACATTCGCGCCAGTCCTCCCGTGCGCGGGTCGTTCACTTCCAAGCTCCGGGTGATGATACTGTCCCCCAGCGTGTTGAGGTCGATGTCGAACTTGAACTCGATGTAATCCTTGGGGTCATCCGGGGGCGGGGCCAGGGCCGGCACTTTGTTAGGCCCCAAACCGGTGGTTGGATTAGTCGGATAGGAGTTCCATTTGCCGTCGGAGAGAGTTCCGGGATCATGGCTGTCCCAAGTGGGAATAAGTTGGCACGCCGCGGTGGGACCGTTTCTGACCCTCGCGAAAACTCGCATCTTCACGTCAATCTTCACCGGACCATTGGCGGGGTCGAAGTTGGTGACACCCACCGGGCTGCTGCTGAAACCCCGCGAGGTTTTGTCGCGCACGTTCAGTGTCGCGCCACCACTTCCCGCCGTCGTGAGATACCATCCACCGGGTCCCATGAGTTGATTGAATCCCGCGTAGAAGGCTTTGATGCCGTCTAAAGTTGCGGCGGAGATATACTTCTCGTCCTCTTGGCTGACGTTGACGGCTCCTTGGGAAGCTTGGACGGAAAGATAAGTTAAACCCACTCCCAGCGAAAGGTTATTGGACCCTCCGGATGATCGGCAATCGTACGTTGGGTAGCCCGGTGGGTTCCAAAACTCGAACTGCGTTTGCATCTTCAGATAGTACATTTGCGTAGCCACGCCGCCTACCTTGACCGAAACCGCTATCGGCAGCACTTGCAGGCAAATCTCGTCAACCAGCGGGAATGGAAAAGCTGGCATGATGGCTTTCTTACTCAGAGGGCCGGCTTGCAGGTTTTGATTCGGTAAATTAACGCTGCCGCTGGTGCCCTCCTGATTGCTCGGGGTTACGCCGTCCGCCAGGAAGGCGGGGATGTAGTTATTCATGCAAAAATAGTCGTCGGCGGTGCGCGGGGCGCCGCTGGGGTCGCTCGCGTGCGACGCGTCTGTAACATACCAGCGGTAGTCCGCGAAATTACCCCGCGCCACTATGTTCCAGGCAATCTGGTCGGCTTCGCGCTGAGCCAACGCCTTCCCGCCCGCGCCCCCGCTCCATTTGTCCACGAAGCTGCGGGCGGGCATTCCCGGCCAATCATTGCGGCCAAAAATCCGGGTCAGGAGTTTAGCCGTGTAGTACATCGCGGTTCCATCGGAAGAAACGGTGGTGTTCTCACAGGCGTGAAAGTACATCGGAGCCTCGAGGTCGCGGAAAAATTGGAACCCGTGCGTCGGCAGCCCCGTCTGACCCCGCAGCAGGAACAAACGAGACTTGCCGAAGACGTTGAACTCGGGTGCGCGGCTCCAGGCGGTGAGGTTGAACTTGTTTCGCGTGACGAACCCATCGGGATCGGTGGTGATAAATGGCTTGAGGCCTTCCACGGAGGCCAAGGGGCTGGTGCCGCTCACCCACTGGGCAAGACCCGGCAGGTCCACCGGACCGAGCATGTCCAGGTTGATCGAGGCCGGATGGCCCACGGGGTAATTGGCGCTCTGCGCGGTCACGACTCCCGGTGTCTGCGCGTCGGCGTTGGCCGGATCAATCACCGGCTTGCCCAACGCGGTGTTGACGTTAACCTTGGCGCTTTCGTCGTCTATCCAGAAACCGTAACGTCCCACGATTGGGTTTGTGGCGCTGGTCGCCAGCGCGGGGTTTTGCAGGACGGGCACCCAGGCCACGCGCATGTCCTGGTTCGTCGGCAGGATGGTGTTTCCGCCGCCGTTTAGCAACGGCGGGTTCAGGTTGGCGTCCGCCAACGTGCTGGCATAGGAAGTATTCGCCGTGTCCGGGGGATTGGAGCTCAGCGGGACTTTACGGACCACGACCTTGCCCGATCCTCCGCCCGCGCCTGTTTGCCCCTGGATGATGGTTAGCATCCCCGGGTTGACCACCCAATTCACGGGCGTGGGGGTGGCTCCCGGCGGCACCGGCTGGGGGATGTTGGTTTGCAGGAGTGAAACCGCGTGCGCGAGCGCGCTCTGCGCGACCAGGTTCGTCCGCTGCGCGCCGGACATCGAAAAGGCGGCTTGATGCTCGGTGCGCATGTTGACCGTGAAGCCCACGACCAGCACGGTGATCAGCACGAGCAGGCTCAGCGTGATGATCAGCGCCACGCCCCGGCGCGGGCCGGGATTCGGCATCGGCGTCTTACGCATGTTGTACCTTCTCAATTGGCGCCCACCTGCACGCGCGTGTAGAAGACGCGGTCGGACTTGACGCCGTAAGTGGTTCTTAGATAATCGCTGTGGCCGACAACGTTTCCGGGCAGGCCCATGGGCGGCGCGCCGCTGGAGACGTTTCCGTTGACCGCGGATTGCCCCGAGGGATCGGCGTCCAACCGCGTTTTCACGCGGTCGTAGGTCGGTTTATCAACCGTTAGCACGTAGAGTTCCACCGCGGACGGCAGGAGGTTGGCGGCGGCGGTGGTGGCGTGGTCGGTGTATTTGAAGCTGGTGGGGTTCTGCGCCTGGCTCGCGCCCGGAGATCTCACGCCGGGCACCGCGGGTTGGAATTCGTCGGCGGAGTTGTACTCAATGCTGTTGCTGACGTAGGGGATGGGATCGCCGTTGACGTCCAGGCATCTTACCCAAAATCCCAGGACGCCGTTGCAAACAACCGTGGCAAGCGGTTGTTTTGTCGTGGCGTTGGTGCCAGCCAGATAGTTGGTGACCCAGGGCGCGACGGATTGGTAGGAAGCGAACGAGTTGCTGGGCGGGGTGTTGAAGATCGCGTAGTTGGCCGTGTCGTCGGGTGGCACAAAAAACCGCTTTAGCTCGCATTGGTCGGTCAAATAATACCCTACTTCGCACAGGCTGCCCTTGCTGGTGGAACCGATGTTCGCTTGCCAGAAAATGTTGCTGGAGTAAGTGAGCTGACCCGCCCCGCCCAGCGAGGGGCTTTGGATGAACTGAAGCTTTGGCGAAATGGCCGCGAAGCGGAGGTCGCGCGCGATCAAGTCCAGAATCGCCCGGCCGTTCTGATAGACTTCGGACGATTGGTTGCCGTTTGACCAGGCCCGGTTCGCCACGCCGGCGAGCGACGCGACCATGAGCACGATGATGCTCAGAATGGTCATCGAAACGATCAACTCGATCAGGGTGAACGCCGCCCCGCGCCAACGCTTTACCACGGCGGTGAGGGGGAAGGTCATGGCTTCGACATGAAAAAGGTGAAGGTGGACTTGGCCGCGTTCCGGTTCCCTTTGTTGCCCGCGGGTCCGATCACCAGGCCGTCCTGGACCGGTTGGACCGGCCAGCCCACGTTCACCGTGACCGCCAGCATTGGGTAATCCACGGTGGGGGGATTCACATTGGGAGGACTGTACGTCGGCGGAAGGTTCAAGCTCGTGTAGCTGACCGTGGTCGGCAATCCGCTGGTGAGAGGGAGCGGATTGACGTAGATGGCCGCCTTGTAGTAGTTGTCCATCTCCGCTCCCGGGATGGTTTCGCGGACGAAAACACCTTCGTGGGTGTAATAGGCGTTCGCGGTGATACCCGGCCCGCCCGTGGGAGGGTCATTCGGCAAAATGGTGTTCGCCACCATGGCGTAACCCGGGCGGTTGGTGAAAGCCGTGGCGTTCCATCGAAAATCGGACGTCGCGGAAGGAATCGCCGCGCCGGAGGAATCCGCCGGCGGACCGACCGAAGCCAGTTCCTCCCGCACCCGGTTGGAAATATCCTGCGCGATCAACCCCATGACGGTTTCGTCCACGCTCTCGCGCGAAGCGTTCACCCCCACACCGAGCAAGCCCATCACGGCTACCAAGGCAAAGGCGATGATCCCAAGCGACAGGGTTACTTCAACCAACGAGAAGCCACCGCTCGGCTTTGAAGCTTGACGGGTCATGAGTTTGGCAGTGGGGATTCCGGACGCCCAATCTCGAGTCGTCCGACGAGTGGGTTGACCCGGACGTCAAACCAGTTGGCACCCCCGTATTTAGAGCCGCTCGCCCTGATGTAGGTAACGCTACTAGCGCCGACAGGCAGCACGCCTTCGGTCAAACGGATGCGAATCGGGATCGAAGTGCCGGCGGGGCCGGTCAATCCCCCGGAGGGAGTGAAGGCAAAATACACCGTCGGGATGGGGGTTCCCGCGAAAGAGAGGTCGGAAGTGTCCGTGTTGTTGAGGTTGTTCGTCGCATCCAAAAAATAGAGGCTGCCATCCGCCATGATCGTGCCCTCGGTGACCACCGGGTCTGTCGGCTCAAAAATTACCCCCTGCGGCAGGGTTTCCCAACCTGTGATTTGCCGATACACGTAAGCTCCCGCCGCGTTGAGGGTGGCCGCCGCGATGGTCGCGCGGCGGAAGCTCAGGGTGGGATCCGGGGGCCAATTTGTGGCGATTTCAACCCGCACGATGGTGCGCCGGTTAATGGCTTCCGAGCGGGCGATCGTCAGCAGATTGGTGAAGAGACGGCCCGAGTTGCTGAGTTGGTTGGCGCTGAGGCCACGGATGGTCGGCACCGCCAGCGCGAGGAGAATGATGATGATGGACATCACCGTCAGCACCTCGACCAACGTAAAACCGGTGTGAGCCGCCATGGGAAGGCGGAGGGCTGAAACAGATTTAGGGCGGATTTTCGGGCGGGAGTTCATAACCCGGAAGGGAGACCACACGGCGGAGGAAAGGCGAGGTTGTTCCTGGCGTTTGTATGTACTATGTACCGCCAAGTCAACACTTTCTGAAGATTAGTATAAAAATCTGTATCCCTGTCCAGTCGCACGGTGAGAGGCAGCAGGATCGCCGCCCGGTATGGCGAGAGACATTAGCCCGGCGTCCTGACGCCGGGTGTGTGTCGATGGAGCAATTGCGCCCTGGAAAGGCACGAGACAGTTCTGGTACAACCAACCGTTGTAATTACGTCCACTGGCCGGGGTCTCGCGCCCATCCGGGGCGCCCCTCGTTTGAACACGATACCCGGCTAATGTCTCTCGCCCCCCCGGACGGGGAACCGACCGAACGCCACTCGTCTTTACGGAACGGCGGCTTCGCCGAATGACAGGACGCGACATGTCGCTGGATGACAGAGCGGCGACGTGTCGCGGCGCACTCCAAACCAAAGCCATGGCGGTTAACTCGTTGTGCCCGCTTCAAACACAACCATCGCGTGCCCGCGCACTTCCGGCAACGTCACGTTAACGTAACCTTCCTCCCATGTGAACGGAACTTCACCCTCGCCCGGCACGACGTAAACCCGCTTTGGCGGGTGCTCCGAGCGCAACGAGAACGATACGTCACGCAACGGAACGATGTCCTCCACCAGATCCAGGTCGCGTCCGCGCCGTTCCGGCACGTAGCACAACAGGTGGACGACCACCCGGTTCTCCGCCGGCTGGAACATCACGGAAGCCTCCAGCGAAGTGGGTCCCGCCACGCGCAGCAAAGGCTCGGGCAGCAACAAATCCACCAGGTGCCAAACCAAGGTCCGGTAGGGTGCGTTGCCGTACTCCGCGAACCCCGCGAAGATTGGCAGGGAAACGTACGCGCTCCGACCGTGGCAAACCACCGCGCTGTACGGACTCGCCATGTCGCCGGGCGTTTGGCGATGGGAAACAAAGCGGTCCCACGAACGCTCAAAGTACGGTTCCACCACCGCCGCGAGCGATCTCGGCCCGCCACCGGCAACCGGCCGCACCCGCGTACCGCGTTCGTAGAAAACGTGGTCGGTCGGGGGCAGTGCCGCCGCGAGTTTCAGATCCACCGCCCGCAGATAGGTGGCGGTGAAAGGCGACAGCCCTTCGGCTTCGATCCCGAGTTCGGGCAGCAGAATTTGCAATCCGTCCGCGCTGAGGCCGCTCAGGCCGGTCGCCAGCAACGAACCTCCGTCCGCGCTGAAATCGCGCACTTTGCGCGTCAGTGTTTCGTCCAAAAGGATGTCGTCGGACAAAACCAAGAGGCGGTATTTCGCGAAATCGTGGCCCGGGGCGACGATATCGAACTGACATTTTAACTGGGTCAGCAGCCGCGTCGCGCCTTCGACGGACGGCTTGCGCGCGTTGAGTGTTTCCAGCGGACCGGGCACCTGCAGGATGGCGATGTCCGTCAGCGCGACCGCGCCGCGCAGCCACGGTTCGCGTTCCTCCACGCGCGTGTAAACCCGTCCGATCAGTTCGTAAGCCGCCTGGTCGAGCGTGCCGCGCGGGTGCATCTGGTCGCCGATGCTGCACTTCGCGCCATGCGCCATCATCAACCCGGTTTCGTACTCCAGCGCGGCATAGGGTTTCAACCCGCCGAAATCCGCCCACGAACGGTGGAACCGCGCCGTCATCCCGACGTACTGCTTGGGAAAAGTGCGGGTCCAGCGCACGGTCTGCTGGAAGTGTTGGTAGCCCCAACCGCCCGTGGGCAGGCTCTCGATCTCGTGCTGCGCCTGGGCCTCCATTTCCTCGCCCAAATTCCACACGGGGCGGGCGTTAAAAAACACCGTCGCCGCGGGGTTGCTGGCCTTGACCATGTCGTGCAGCCGCTTCGTGTACGCGCGGGCGACGCGGTGCGCGTAGAGCCGGCGGTCCGCCTCCTTTTCGGGGTGCAGGTTCTGGCGGCGCATGCCGGCGAGGGAGTACGCGTTGGTGCTGGGATGATCCCAGGTCATGTCGAACCAGAGGCCGTCCACCGGGCGGAACCGCTCCAGGATTTCCGCCGTTTGCTCGACGAGAAACTCCTGATAGGGAGTGCTCATGTCCAGGATTTGCCACGAACTCCACGGACGCTCAAAAACATTCTCGATCTTCATCCATGGCGGACAGCCCAAGCGGCCATCCACGTCGCGCGAGACCCATTCCGGGTGGGTGTCTGCGGCGTATTCGTCGCACAGAATGGAGATGTAAATCGTCGCGCGAATGCCCTCGCGGTGGAGCGCCTCGACCTGTTCGCCAAGGAGATCGATGTCGCTCGCGAGGCCGGGTGCCGCTCGGGCCGCGAGGTGGCGTAGTACAGGTGGCCGTGGTGGCACTTGGCGAACACGTTGACGTTGTTAACGCGGGCCGCTTTCATCACGCGGGCGAACTCGCGCGCGTCGAAGCGGGTACCCACGTCGAGGATGGCGGGGCCGGTGTGGAAATCCAGGTGGACCTGCCGCCAGGGCAGCTCGGGTTCGGACGAGGAGGCAGGCATGGGGGAAGAGGGTTGTGGGATGTGAAGAAGGCTGTGCGGAGGGGGAGGTGGGATGTGGCGGGAAGTAGCACTCTATCTGCGGAGAACCAGACCGGATGCGGGGAGGATGCCCGCGCTCCCGGGGATTGCCACCCCTATCAAGAAGGACCGTTCGATTAGGCTGGAAATGGATGCTTCCAGACTAATCCAACAAAAAACTCGTCTGCTCGGGTAATTCAAACGCTCCGGCGCGTAGCCCTCGGACAACAACAACACGAACAAGTCGATCAACCCCTCCTTCTGCAGTCGGTTGACGATCCTCGACAGCGTGTTCGCGTCCTCCGTGACGATGATCCGAATACCTTCCTCCGCCGCCTGCGCGGCGATCTTCAAATCGTTCGAGATGATCCTCCGGTCCCGCGCCGCCAAGGTCGGCCCATGCTTCTCATTCAACCGGAACAAATGCGCGGCCCGGATGGCGTGGGGCGTTTCGTAGCCCAGCACCCGGAAGTTCTGCAACGGCAACTCCGAAACCGGCTGCCGGACCTCAAACTCGCCCGCCACCACCGACGAAAGGTACATCGGGATTTGCTTCGTCAGACACGCCTGGTAAAAGTCGCGCGCCGCCGCGTGGAAAGGTTTGCTCCGGTCCGCGAAATGGATCAGAAAGCTGGTGTCGAAAATAACTCCGGGCATGACGATTAGTTTCCTCTGAGTCGCTCCACCCACGCAGTCGCCGAGGGCACTTCCGCCCACGCGCGACCGGCGTGTTGCCACAACTCGGCCAACGTCGTCGCGTGCGTGTCGCCCACGGGCGGTTGCACGAAGCGGATTAGCTTGATGTTGCGCAATTTCTTGGAAGAAAGGTGCTGCTCCGCCTGAACATAAACCGTGATTTTCCGGTAAAGCGGATTCTCCTCCTTGTCGTGGATCTGTTTTTGGCTAGCGAAGATGCGCTCGGTTGCACCCGTGGGCAGCACGAGGTGCAAATTGGGATCGCGTTTGCCCCCGGCGTCCACGATCTCACCGGTTAAGTAGCGCTTCGTCGCCACCCAGAAGTTCTCGCTGCGATGGGCGAACTGGCTGGCGTCCGAGACCGTGAAAACGGGGCCGCCTTCCGCTCCAATGCCACCGACCGAGTACACGCAAGCGGGGGAGTGACGCGTCCTCGCCTGCCAACGCTCGATGATTTCCGCGCGCAAGGGTTGGATCAAATCCAGGTCGCCGGTGCGGCTCAACTTGTCCAAGTCGCGCTCCAGGTTCGCGGCCAGGACGGCGTCCATCGAAACTTTGAGGATGATCGAGCCGGACTCCAGCTTGATCCGTGAGTTCGCGAGCGTCGTCGTTCTCTCGTTGCCTTGGATCAAGGTTTCCACTTCTTCCAGAAAGCCCCGCAACGTCGGCAGATCGACGTTGGCAAGCGTCAACCATTTGCCGTCAACCTGATCGTTGAAGACAAACACTAGTTCCTTGAACTCTTTGGGCATGACCTTGGGGCGGAAACCCGGCAACTTAACAGGTTGGCGTCCGCTGTCACCGAAAATGGAAGTACTCCGCCCGCGGAGCGAACGCGTACCGGCGAAACATCCCGTTTGACAGGCGACGCCGGCTAAACTATCGGGTGTGGTTCGAAACCGCGCGCGGTTGACCGGCTTCCACAAGCCAGGACAATCCTAGCGGTTCGAATCTTCAACCCACACTTTCTTGAGAGAGCCACGGCAATGGTCGCCCGCGCCCCCTCTTTTTAGCACGTCCCCAAGTTTAGCATAGCGTATATGGCCACGACAGACACAGCCGAGATCAAAGAGTTGCAGCTCCACGAAAAAGACACCGGCAGCGCCGATGTGCAGGTCGCCCTGCTCACCCGCCGCATTACCGAGTTGACTGAGCACCTCAAAATTCACACGAAGGACAACCACTCCCGTCGTGGCCTCCTCAAGATGGTTTCACGCCGCCGCAGTTTGCTCGATTACCTCAGCGACACCGATAACGATCGTTACAAGAAGGTCATCGGCAAGCTCAACCTGCGTAAGTAAGGGCGTCGGGTTGTTGGCGGCGAGCCGTCGGCTTCCAGGTCGTTGACAGCCCGCGTTTGGGCGTCGATGGGTGTTGACCGCTATGAAGGTCAACCCTCGCTTCCCTGTCGTTGCCGCCTCGGTCCTTGGTTCGATTTGCCTGCTCTCGGGCGGGCGGTCCGGCGCGTGCCGACGAGGGCATGTGGCTCTTCAACGCGCCGCCCACCGCGCAACTCAAGGCTAAATACGGTTTCGAGCCGGACGCCGCCTGGCTCGACCACCTGCAAAAAGCCAGCGTCCGCTTCAACAGCGGCGGCAGCGGCTCGTTCGTTTCCGCCGATGGGTTGGTCATCACCAACCATCACGTCGGCGCCGACGCCCTCCAGAAGTTCAGCGACGAGCAGCACAACTACCTGCGCGACGGCTTCTACGCCGCCACCCGGGCCGAGGAGAAGCCTTGCACCGACCTCGAACTCAATGTCCTCATCAGCATCGAGGATGTCACCGCGCGCGTGAACGCCGCCGTGCCGTCCCGACCTGAGCGCCGCCGAAGCGCTGCGCCGCGCGCCGCGCGGTCATCGCCGGGATCGAGAAGGAGTCCAAGGAAAAGACCGGTCTCCGCGCCGACGTCGTGACGCTCTACCAGGGCGGGGCGTACCATCTTTACCGGTTCAAACGCTACACGGATGTGCGCCTGGTCTTCGCGCCGGAGCAGGCCATCGCCTTTTACGGCGGCGACCCGGACAACTTCGAGTACCCGCGCTTCGATCTGGATATCTGCCTCTTCCGCGCCTACGAGGACGGCAAGCCGGCCCACCCGGAGCAGTATCTTGAAGTGGAGTCCCAACGGTGCCGCCGAAGCACGAGTTGGTGTTTGTCAGCGGGCATCCGGGTTCCACCAGCCGCCAACTCACCGTCGCCGCGTTGACCGACGCGCGCGACCGGGCGATCCCGCGCGGACTCGCAGCAACTCTACCGCCGCGAAACCCTGCTGCACGCCTACGGCGAACGCTCGGTTGAAAACGCCCGCCGCGCGCGGGAAGATCTATTTCAGCGTGCAGAACAGCCGCAAGGCCTCGAGGCCGTCAGGCCGGCCTGCTTGACCCCGAATTTTTCGGCAAGCTCGCCGACACACGAGGCCGACTCCGCGCGCGCGGGTCCGCGAAGGGCCTGCCGCCGGTGGAGGACGCCTACGCCCACGTTGCGCGGGCCAGTCGGTCATCGCGCAGAACGCGCCGTGTTCAACGCCCTGGAGGGCTGGCGGGGCGGCGGCCGGCGTTCCGCAGCACGCTTTTCCGCATCGCCCGCATCCTCGTGCGCGCCGCGGACGAACGCGCGAAGCCCAACGGCGAACGCCTGCCCGCCTACCGCGACTCCAGCCTGCCCTCGCTGGAACTCTCCTGTTCTCCGAGGAAGCGATCTACGATGATTTCGAGCAGTTGACGCTGGCGGATTCGCTGACGGATTTCGCCGGCCAGTTCGGCATGGACCATCCGCTCGTCAAGCAGGTGCTGGCGGGCAAAAGCCCGCGCGCCCGCGCCGCCGAATTGGTCAAGGGCACGAAGCTCAAGGACGTGGCGTCTGCGCCGCAAGCTTACGCCGGCGACGCCGCCGCACTCAAGGCCCAGGGCGATCCGATGATCGAACTCGCCCGCCTGGTCGATGACCCGGCCGCGCGCCGCGCGCAAGATCTACGAGGAGCAGGACGAGGTTCAGCAGCAGGCGTACGCGCAGATCGCCAAGGCACGCTTCGCGCTGGACGGCACCGAGCACCTACCCCGACGCGACGTTTACCCTGCGGCTGTCTTACGGCACGGTCGAGGGTTACGAGGAAAACGGGAAGCCGGTCGCCGCCGTTCACCCACTTCGCCGGCTTGTACGCGCGTTCGGCCGAGCACGGGAACCAGATGCCTTTCGATTTGCCGCAACGGTGGGTGGCGGGCAAGGGCAGCCTGAAGATGGGCACGCCGTTCAACTTCGTCTCGACGGCGGACATCATCGGCGGCAACTCGGGAAGTCCCGACGGTGAACAAAGCGGGCGAGTTCGTGGGGATCATTTTCGACGGCAACATCCAGTCGTTGCCGTTGGACTACGGTTACACCGACAAGCAAGCGCGGGCGGTGTCGGTGGATTCGCGGGCGATCTTGGAGGCGTTGGACCGGGTGTACCACGCCGACGCGCTGGTGCGGGAGTTGTCGGGCGAAGGGAAGTGAGCGGAGGGTTGGCTGCTTTGGATTCGGAGTGTGCCGCCGCTTGGTCACAAGCGCGCAAACTCCGCTTGCGGGGCGATTCAGCCATCTCGTCGCGTGTCCGCAAATGCCCCGCCCCTTAACATGATGAAAGCGCTCGCTGATAACCTCTGGATTTTGGTTTACCCGCTGCCACTACTCGGCGCGGATCTCAAACGCGTCGTCACCATCCTGCGCCTGCGCTCCGGCGACTTGGTGATCCATTCCACGGGACCTTTCACGCCGGACGACGCGGCGGCGATCCGCGCGGTGGGCAGGCCGGGCTGGCTGTTGGACACGATGCTGCGCCACGACACTTTTGCCCGGCTGGGACGGGAATCCTTCCCGGGCATCCCGTACCTGGCCCCCGCCGGCTTCTCTGAACAAGCGGGTTTGCCCGTCGGCGCCTTGGTGCCAGCGCCGGCTGAATGGGGTGACGAAGTGGCGGTGCTCCGACTCGACGGCGTGCCCAGTATGGAGGAACACGTGGTCTTTCACCGCCCTTCGCGCACGTTGATCGTAGCGGATTTGTTCTTTAACTTCGGACCCGAGGCTCCGGGGTGGACCCGTTTCCTGATGCGCTTGGCGGTTGGTGCCAAGCACGACCCGGGCATGGCTCGCTCCATGCGGTTGACCGTCAAGGACAAACCCGCGTTGAAACGTTCGCTGAACGCCATGATGGCGTGGGATTTCGACCGGATCATCGTCGGCCACGGCGACGTCGTCGAAACCGAAGGCAAGCGGAAGGCCGCCGAAGCACTCAGGCGGGTCGGTTACTGAGGTTGCACCCCGCTAATTTTCGACAGAATTAAGAGGATGGGGAATGCGAAGGGTAATTTTCAACTCCGCTCCGATCTCTCCTTCTCCCATCCTCCTCATCCGGTTAATCCTGTCAAAACTTGGAAACGGCGCCGGAGTTAGTGCTTCGGCGCGATCTTGGGCGGCCGGCCCCGGCGGGGCTTGGTTTTACCGGCGGGATTCTCGTAAAGCAAAGCCTCGCCGTTGGGAAGTTTTTTGGCGTGGAGCCGGGCCATTTCGCGCACGAAAGCCGACGAGCTTCCCATGTACTTCAAGGTCAGCAACTCCTCGCGTAAAGGACTCGCGGCGTTGGCTTTCATGTACTTGTCGCCCACCAGCCATTTGAGCAGTTTGTCGATCAGTTTCTCGCTGGCCTGGCGCTGGTTGTTTTCGATCTTAATCCAACCCGGCGCTGACACGAAGCCCTGCGCGCCGAGGGCCTCCTGCGATAAGCCGATTTCACGTCGCAGAGTCTTGAGCCGTTCTCCTAGTGTCATTTACATAAACGGTTTAGCACATGCTTTCGCGGATGTTAAATCATTTACCAAACCCGGTTTGGGGTATGATTTTTTTACAATTAACCGAGAATCTTCGGTCCGTCGCCCCGCCGGGCGCGATTCGGTAGGGAATGTCGCGCCAGAAGTTGTTGATCGTGGAGAATTGCGAGCCGGTCGCCACCGTGACCGCCGCCGCCTTGGCGGGACATTTTGAGAACACGACCGCCGTCGGCACCCTGGCCGAGGCGAGGAGGCTGTGTTTATCCGCCGCGGTACCCTTCGGCCTGGTGATTTGCGGCGAGCACTTACCAGATGGGTTGGGGTCGGATTTCAAGCTTTGGCTCGATGAATTGCCCGGCGGATTCCCGGCGCCCTTTATCCTCACCGCCGGCAGTCTGCCGGGTTTCCGGCGGCTGAGGGGGAAATTGGTTATTCTTCCCAAACCTTTCACGATCGACGAACTGCTCGACGCCATCGATGAGGCGCGGGTGCTCGCCTCGCGCGTCCGCCCGCCATTGGTTCCCTAACCGCGGGACGCGACTCTGACCTGAAAAGCAGGGGCACCGCGCCTGCGGACCCAACAAAAAAGATTGCCAGCGGGCAACTCTTGGTGTCATTTTCCGACCTTCCGCCGCGCCCCGCCCGGAGCATGGACGCGGGGTCGGTCGGGTCCAACCTTTGCCAACATGACGCTGACTGAGAAAATTCTTGCCCGCGCGAGCGGTCGCCCCCGCGTGGCTGCCGGCGAAAACGTGTGGGTCAACACCGATGTCCTGCTCACCCACGACGTGTGCGGGCCGGGCACCATCGGCGTGTTCCACCGCGAGTTCGGACGGGACGCCAAAGTCTGGGACCGCAACAAGATCGTCATCATCCCGGACCATTACATCTTCACCGCCGACAGCATGTCCAACCGCAACGTGGACACCCTGCGGACCTTCGTGAAGGAACAGGGTTTGCCGTATTTCTACGATGTCATCGACGACGAGGACGGCAGTTGGAAGTTCGACCCGAGCCAGGGTCAGCTCAAGCGCCAGTACGGGCGCAATTTCGCCGGGGTTTGCCATACGGCGCTCCCGGCCAAGGGCCACACGCGGCCGGGCGAGGTGCTTTTCGGCACGGATTCGCACACCTGCATGGCGGGCGCGTTCGGCGAGTTCGCCACGGGGATCGGCAACACGGACGCCGGCTTCATCATGGGCACGGGCAAACTGCTCATCAAGGTTCCCGACACGATGCGCTTCCACCTCGAGGGCGAGTTGCCGCGCGGCGTCATGGCCAAGGATGTGATCCTGCACGTCATCGGCGACATCGGCTTCGACGGAGCGACCTACCGCGCCATGCAGTGGGACGGACCCGGCGCGGCCGGCCTGACCATCGACGACCGCATGACCATCGCCAACATGGCCATCGAGGCGGGCGGCAAGAACGGGATTTTCGCCGCCGACCAGAAAACCTTCGACTACGTGAACGCCCGAATTGCCGCCAATGGCACCAAAGCCGACTACGAGCCGGTGGATCCCGACCGCGAGCAATCCTTCGTCTATGACAAGACGTTCGACCTTTCCAAGCTGGAGCCGACCGTCGCGATGCACCCCGATCCGGGCAACCGCGCGCTCGCGAAAACGCTGGGCCACATCAAGCTGGACCGCGCTTACATCGGTAGTTGCACGGGCGGCAAGACGAGCGACTTCCTCGCGTTCGCGG
The DNA here is from genome assembly GCA_963795895.1 of uncultured bacterium. GTDB lineage: Bacteria > Verrucomicrobiota > Verrucomicrobiia > Chthoniobacterales > SZAS-18 > CAWCJJ01. The sequence goes on along the minus strand of CAWCJJ010000008.1, from coordinate 56,451 downwards.
AAGTGGTCGCCGGACGCAAGGTGGCGATTGATACCTTCGGAGTGCCCGCCACCGCGCAGATCGTCGATGAACTGCACAAGATCCAGATCACCGTTGGTGCCGAGGGCGCGACCCGCAGCGTCTGGCAGGTGCTGGAGGATTCGGGTGTGCTGTTGACCGAGAACGCCAGTTGCGCCGCGTGCCTGGGTGGTCCCGCCGACACTTTCGGACGCTTGAACACGCCGATGAACTGCATCAGCGCCACCAACCGTAACTTCCCCGGTCGGATGGGCAGCAAGGAATCGAAGGTGTATCTCGCGAGTCCGTACACGGTGGCCTCCAGCGCGTTGACGGGACGCATCACCGACCCGCGCGAGTATTTGTCCGCGATGTAAACGGTCCAACCGCGCGCCAAATCTGGAGTCGTTCCAATCTGATTATGAGTAAAGGTGTCCCATCTCCGGCGAACGGTATCGCAAAGGTATTTTCGCCGCGGCGAGTGGGCGTTTTGCTTATCCTCCTGGCCACAAGTGGAATTTACGCGGGCTGCGCGGGAGGCGGCAAGCCTGACGCGGTGGCCACGGCCAAACCCGGCGCGGCGGGTGCCGCCAATCAGGAAACGCGTTACCGCGTAACCAAGGACACAACGCCGTTCTACAAGTACGGACCCCAGCAGCCCGGCGGGCCGGATCTCAGCCTCAAGAAAGGCACCGACGTGCTGATGGTGAAGCGGGCTTTTGGCTACAGTCAGGTCAAGACGACCGACACCCTGCAAACCGGGTACGTCAGCACCGAGGACGTGGCTCCGTTGACAGCGCAGGAACTCGCCGCGTTGATCCCGGCCACTCCCTCGTCGCCGGTCCAGAGCGTCGGCGGGGCAGGGAAGAGGTCTCGTGCGATTGTCGGTCAGTACACGCTCCCGCCGGGTGCTGGCGCGCAGGATCGGTTGCCCGAGCCGGAAGCCACGCCGACCCCACCTCCTAACAACATGTTCCGTTACTAGGGGTGGACTGCTTTCCGCCTCGCGACCACGGATTATTTTCATGACCGAAACGCAAGCCAACCTGCTCACCGCCCGCGTCTTCGTCGTGGGCGACAACATCGACACGGATCAAATCATCCCGGCGCAGTATCTGACGCTGGTGCCGACAATTCGCGAGGAATACCTGAAGCTGGGAACCTACGCCATGATCGGGCTGCCGGACGACCAGTACCCGGTCAAATTCTTCCCTGCGGGCCAAGCGGGCAGCGCCTACGAGATTATTGTGGCGGGGCGCAACTTCGGGTGCGGCAGTTCGCGCGAGCACGCGCCGATCGCGCTGGGCGCGGCGGGCGTGCGCGCGGTCTTGGCTCAATCGTACGCGCGCATTTTCTTTCGCAACAGCGTGGCCACGGGTGAGCTTTATCCGTTTGAATCCATTGATGCGCTGAACACCATTCTGCGCACCGGCGACGAGGTGACGCTGGATTTTGAGCGGGGCACGTTGCTGCACGAGGGGAAGGTGTATTCCCTCAAACCTTTGGGCGAGGTGCGTCCGGTGGTCGAGGCTGGCGGACTGTTCAACTACGCGCGCAAAACGGGCATGATCCCGACGCGCGCGGAAGCGGCGTTGGCACCCACCGCCTAAGAACAGCGGTTAACAGCGTGTGGGTAATGCCATTATGTAGTACGTTTCAACACTACTCCGCAGTCCCTGCGGGACTGCGGGAGCTGATCATGACAGCCCAACACGCGTTCAGGTGGATCACGGCAGGCGGGGCTTTAACCGTCGCGGTGGTTTTTGCCGCTCTTCAACTGAAGCGTCAGCAATCCCCGGTGCCGGTACCCGCAACGCCCACGGCGGTCGCGGGCTTTGAACGTCCCTTGGTCTTCACGTTCTGGAACGTCGAATGGTTTCCGGGACGACGTCCCAACGCTTCCGAGAAATTCCGGCTCCAGCACATCGCGGCCGTCGCGCCGGTGATCGAGCGACTCAACCCGGACGTGCTCGGCTTGGAGGAAGTCGCGGATGAAGCCGCCGCGCAAATCCTCGCGGACCATCTGACCGGCTTCCGGGTGGACGCCTGCACCCACTTCGTCCGCGACAACGGCGAGCCCACACGGCAGCAAACGGTGTTGTGCAGCCGTCTGCCGTTGATCCAGGCGGGCGCGGAAAGTTGGAAGGCCGGTCCGGGTGGACTCACTCCGCGTCGCGGCTTTGTGTTCGGCGCGTACGAACCGGTTCACGGGAAGGTGTTGCTCGTGTACGGCCTGCACCTGAAGAGCAACAGGGACGACGAACCCGGCGGCGCGGAGACGAACGTCGCGATGCGCGAGGAAGCCGCCCGTCAGCTTCTGGTTCACGAACGAGCGATGGTGAAACTCTACGGCGCGCGCGGGACGTTCGTGCTCACCGTGATCGGCGGCGATCTGAACACCTCGCTGGACGATCCCCGCTTCGAGCGGGAAACCACGTTGCGCGGCTGGCTGGAGACGGGTTTTCGCTGGGCGTGGCAGGGTGTGCCAGTGGGAGAACGTCTCACTCTACCGAGCGAGGGACCTTACCCGTCGGCGTGTTTCGATCACGTGTTCATGGATGGCCCCGGCGGCAAGCTGCTCAGCATCGGCATTGAGCCAACGGGTAAGGAAGCCAGCGATCATCGACCGGTGACGGCGCGGATTTCGTTGTAGCGGGCCTCAGCCCCGGGAGCGCGGGCATCCCGCCCGCATCTGTGGTTCTCCGCACCAATGGTGTCGCCTCACCACAGGTCGCCTTTTGCACCGAAGGTGCGGAGAAACAGAGCGGATGAGACGGTCGCCCAAGTATCAAAGAGACTTGCACAGTTGTTTCACAAACCATTGCAAACAAAGGCTTGCTGGCACTCACCTTACACGGCATCACCCCCGCCGTACCCGTACCGCGGATTCAACCGCGTCAGCACGTCGCCCAGGTAATCGACATCCGCCGCCGTCAGATAATCCGCGTACCCTCCCACCTTGCCGCGCCGGACCTTGTAACTCTCGGGATCGGCGTAGTTCTTCGGCTTCAACACCTCCTGGTTCAACCCCACCACCAATTCCGTGCCCTCCGCGTCCTGCCCGCCAACCTCCAACCGGCGCATGTTCTCGAAACTCGAAATCTCCACCGCCCGGCCCAGCGCCTGGTGGTCCAACGCCACCGTCGGCAGCAGAAAACGGATCGCCCCGGCGAACGTCTCGAGCGGATCGCTCGTGGCGTCCTCGTAACGCAACAAATGGAACCGCGCGTGGCCGCTCCATTCCTCCAGCCAGCGGTTCATGATGATCACGACCCGCTCCGCGCCGAACACCGGGTGCCGCAACAACTCCGAAATATCCCCCTTGAACGTCCCCGTGCGCTTCTTCAGGTGAAAGAAAAGCGACACCATCACGTCGCGCGGATCGCGGGCCACCAGCAAAATGGGTTTGTGCTCGGCCTCCACGCGAGGGATCAGCCATTTGCCGCGCAACCGCTCGCCCAAACGCTCCTTGGCCTTGTGCTCCCACAGATCGTGCGTGTAACACAAAACCGGCACGGCGGCGGCGGCGGCGGGTTGGGCCGCGACGCTGAAGTTTCGCTTCTGCCACTCGGAAAAATACGCCGTCAGGAACACCCGCACCCACGTGCGCCCGCTCTTTTGGATAGAGACGATAAACGCGTCCGACTCGCGGAACTTCGCGGCGTGCCGGCTGAAGTTCCAGCGCGGATGGCGCAGGAAGGCGCGGACGGCGGCGGTGGTTTCGGCGTTGGGAAAACTCATTTTCGACCAGCCCGGACCTTGCCCGGCCCGGGAAGCGGCAAGCTAGGCTGAAAACGTCCGGCGTCCCGCGCTTTTTTTTGGCATTCGTGTGAAACGATGATTCATTGCCGGTTCAACGTTCTTCCCCCGAGTTTTTCCACCCAACCCAAACAAGGTAATGCTATCCACCCACCTCCAGCCTCCGGCCGGCGAGAAAATCACCATCGGTCAACGGCAAATTGCACGTTCCCGCCAACCCCGTGATCCCGTTTATCCGGGGCGACGGCACCGGCCCCGACATCTGGGCGTCCAGCGTGCGGGTGTTCGACGCGGCGGTGGAGAAAGCCTACGGCGGCGCGCGCAAGATTTCCTGGTTCGAGGTGTTCGCCGGCCAGTCGGCCAAGGACCAGTTCGACAACTGGCTGCCCGATGAAACGGTCGATGCTTTCCGCGATTACCTCGTGGGCATCAAAGGCCCGCTGACCACCCCGGTGGGCGGCGGCATCCGCTCGCTGAACGTGGCGTTGCGCCAGATGCTCGACCTCTACGTGTGCCTGCGGCCCGTGCAGTATTTCACCGGGGTACCCTCGCCGGTGAAGCGTCCCGAGAAGGTGGACATGGTCATTTTCCGCGAGAACACCGAGGACATCTACGCGGGCATCGAGTACAAGGCGGGCAGCCGCGACGCGCAGAAGGTGCTGGAGTTCATCGCCGCCACGTTCCCGGATGATTTCCGCAAAATCCGTTTCGGCACGACACTGGCAACCTCCGAGTACCACCACGCAACTCGCACGCGCTGTCCAGCGAGGAGACCATCGCCTCGTCTGACGTGCCCCTGGAAGTGGGCATCGGCATCAAGGCCGTCAGCCGCGTCGGCACGCAACGCCTCGTGGCGGCGGCGATCGACTACGCCATCACGCAGAAGCGCAAAAGCGTCACGCTGGTCCACAAGGGCAACATTATGAAGTACACCGAAGGCGCGTTCCGCGACTGGGGTTACGAACTGGCGGACACGGATTTACGCCGAGCAGAACGTATTCCTGGGCGAACTGGGAGAAGACCAAGGCCGCGCAGGGCGAGGCCGCCGCGAACGAGGAGATGAAGGCCGGCGGCCAAGGCGGGCAAGATCATCGTCAAGGACGCGATCGCCGACATCACGTTCCAGCAGGTGCTGACGCGGCCCGAGGATTTCGAGGTCATCGCGACGCTGAACCTGAATGGCGATTATCTCTCCGACGCGCTGGCCGCGCAGGTGGGCGGCATCGGCATCGCCCCCGGCGGCAACATCAACTACCGCAGCGGCCACGCCATTTTCGAGGCCACGCACGGCACGGCCCCCAAGTACGCGGGTCTGGACAAGGTGAACCCGGGTTCGGTCGTCCTGTCGGGCGAGATGATGCTGCGCTACCTGGGCTGGAACGAGGCGGCGGATCTGATCATCAAGGGTCTCAACGGCGCGATCGCCAGCAAGAAGGTCACCTATGATTTCGCGCGCCTGATGGAAGGCGCGACCGAGGTGAAGTGCTCGGAGTTCGGCGACGGGATCATAGCGGCGATGTAGAGGGGTTTGCTTCGCCACGGACACGCGGAACAAATCCCACTTTTCCAGGATCGACAACACGGCGGGTATCATCGAAAATTTAGTCATGGCACACACGATGGATCTGGCAGCTCGCATTGCGGCCGAGAGTGCGTCGCTGTCGCCGGTGAAACAGAGCGCGGTGCTCGACTTTGTCCTTTTTGTCAAAGAACGCGAGGATCACTCGGCGGTGCAAAGCGATGGCGACGCGGCTTGGGAGCGCATTATCAACCGCCCGGATCCTTCGCCGAAGCTCGAGGCGTATATGCGGGAAGCGGCGGAAGAAGGTGAGGAACCGCTCGATCTTTCCCGACTTTGAAGTCCACGACGCGCCCTCGTTTCTGGCGAAGCTACGAGGCGCTTCACCCCGCGGTACGCGCGGCGGCCAGAAAAGCCTTTCAGCAATTTGAGGCTGATCCGGCGCATCCTTCGTTGAAGTTCAAGAAGCTTGCAGGGTACGAGCACGTTTGGTCCGTCAGAATTAACGATCAGTATCGCGCCGCGGGAGAACGCCTGGGCGATCAGATCACCTGGTTTTGGATCGGCTCGCACAACGAGTACGACAAGCTATTTTCCTGATTGCCCATACACTCCCGCCCCGATTGACGGGATTGCCCTCGTGGACAGGCAGCCGGGCGATGAAGCAGTGGTGGGGACTCCCGTGGAGTCCGCGCGCCACGGTCACGACTCCAGACAATCGTCCAGCGCGGCGAGCAATTCACCCACCGTTGCCTCCGTCTCATCGCCCATGTTGGAGATGCGGAACGCCTTGCCCTTGAGCTTGCCGTACCCGCCGTCAAAGATGAAATTGTGCCGCTTTTTCACCCGGCCAATCCACGCGGCCACGTCGATCCCGCGGTTGTTCGCCACGCAGGTCAGCGTCTTGGAACGGTAGCCTTCCGGCGCGAAAAACTCGAACCCGTTCGCCTCCACCCACCGGTGGACCAAGGCGTTGGTCCGGGCGTGCCGCTCGTGGCGGGCGGCGATCCCCTCGGTGAAAATATCCTCCAGTTTGGACTGCAAAGCGTAGATGTGGCCGATGCTCGGGGTGCTCGGCGTCATGTCCTCCACCTGGTTTTTCCTGAACTCGAGCAGATCGAAATAGTAGCCGCGATCCTTGCTCTGAGCCGCACGCTCGAACGCCCGCTCCGAGACCGTGAAGACCGCCAGGCCGGGCGGCAGCGCCAGCGCTTTCTGGCTGCCGGTCAACAGCACATCGATGCCGAGTTCGTCCATCGGGATCGGCACGGCCGAGAAGGACGACACGCTGTCCACGATGGAGATCACATCCGGGTATCGGCGCAACACGGCGGCGATTTCCGCGCAGCGGGCTCATCACACCGGTGGAGGTCTCGTTGTGGATCAGCGTGACCGCGTCGAATCCGCCCGTGGCGCAGCTTCGCGTCAGGAGTTCGCGGCGGAATCGGCTGGCCCCATTCCACCTGCAGCGCCTCGGCTTCGCGCCCGCAGCGCCGGCTGACATCGAGCCATTTGTCGGAAAAAGCGCCGCACATGCAATTGAGCACCCGCTTGCCGACGAGATTGCGGATCGCCCCTTCCATGATGCCCCAGGCCGAGGAGGTCGAGAGAAACACCGGCTGCTTCGTGGCGAACAGTTCCTGCAGGCGCGGATGAATGCGCCTGTAGAGGGCTTTGAACTCGCCGCCGCGATGCCCGATCATCGGTCGGCAAAACGCCGCGAAGGTTTTCGGCGAGACTTCAACGGGACCGGGAATGAAGAGCTTGGTGTGGGGAATCATAGGGTATTCTGCAATCGACCATCGGCGAGGCAGGGGGAGGGCGACTGACGAACCGCGCCGCGCTGTGGTGGGCTTCCATGATATATCCAAAATCCGCACCGGGCGCACCTGTTCAAAGTTTCCGATGCAGCACGCTGGAGAACTATGCGCATCTGGACGATGCGCATTTACAGGGCGGTGGCCGCGGATGCCAGGCTCCGGGATGCGCCTTCGCTTTGTGCCGCCTTTCGTGCCGGCCTAATCCACCCAGATGAAATGCTCGAGGCGGCGGCGGCTGATGCGGTTCTCGTACTCGGCTTTGAGCGGACCGTCCACCGCCGCGAGTTTCTGGTAGATCGCGATGGCCGCCGGCCACTGGGATTGCGACTCCAGGAGACGCGCGGCCTGGTCGCCGGCGCGGTAATACCAGGTCCACTCCGGCTCATGGGAGTTGCTTTCATTGAGGTCGGAAGCGTTGAGGGCGTCGTCGTAAGCCACCAACGCGGCGGTGGGATCGCCCAGTTTTTCGAGGGCCAGCCCGCGTTGGGTCAACGCCTGCCTCCGCCAAGCCAGGGAGGCACCGGGGGTGTGGTTGGCGAGTTGCTCAAAGGTGTCCGCAGCCTCGCCGTACGCTTTGGGGTCCTTCGCGCCCAGTACGAAAAGAGTTTCCCCCCGCCCGGCCAGTGCCGCGCAACGCGACTCCAAATCCACGTCCGAAAGCTCCGGCTCCGCATCCGTCGCCGTGAGCACATCCTTATAGAGGGTCAGGGCATCCTGGAGGTTGCCCAGCCCCTTCTGCAACTCCGCCTGCCGCAACCGCGCCGGCAGCTTGAAAGTCCCGTTGTGTTGCGCCGCCTTCTCGAAAAGCAGGACCGCCGTGTCGAGTCCGGCGCTGCTCATGCTGCGCGAGGCCGCCAAACCCGCCAGGTACTGCGCGGACTCCACCAGCGGGGAGTCCGGTGACCGTTCGGCCAGCAGTTCGAGTTGCGTTTGCGCGTCCGAATAGTCTTCGTTGCGAAAGTAGATTTCACCCAGCTTGAGCCTCACCTCCGGGGCGAGGGGAGAGTTGGCGCGGAGCTTCAGAAATTGACTGGCCAGCGCGATGGCTTGTTTGACGTCGTGGCCCGGCCCGGGAGTGTCCGCGAGCCAGATGGCCAGGTAGGCCGCGCGGTCGTTCTCCGGCGACACCCCGGGTACGGGCGCGGTTTGGGGAGCCCCATCGACGTTTGGTTCCGCCCCGGAATTGGCCACCAACCGGAACTCCGGTTGGGTCAATTCGTGCCAGGCCGCGATCAAATTAGGTCGCGGACGCTCAAAGGCGAGTTCCGCCAAGGCAATGCGCGCCTCGGGGGCGCGCGGATGGGTCGGGTTATCCCGTAAGAAGCGACGCAGGGCGGCGGCGGCGCGCTGCCGACCGTTGCGGTCCTCCGAAAGGGTGCGCGCGGCGCGGGCGAGACCCTCCTCCAACGCGATTTCCGCGTGAAAGGAGCTTTGGGGGAAATGTTCCGCGAACGCCCGTTCGGTGGCGGCAAACCGGTCGGTGTCCGCCGCCCGCAGCCAGCCCAGAACAGCGTTGAATCCCGCCGCTTCGGATTGGGTGTTTGTCAGCCCGGCGCGATTGGCGATGGCTTCAAACAGCGTCGCGGCTTTGGCGCTGTTATTTTCGGCGAGTTTCAGACGGGCGTCGAGCATGTCGATCTCGTTTTGCAAAGCGGCGGAGTTGGGGAACCGCGGGGAAGCGGACGCGAGGGTTCTCGCGTGGTCGAGCGCTTCCAACGCCCGGGCGAAACGACGCTCGCCCAGACGCAGGGACACCCGGTCGAGCACCGCGCGCAGACGCAAAGGATGCGTGGGAAAGGTCTCCTCCAAAGTTTGAAACGCGGCTTCCGCCTGGTCGGCCCGGCCCAGGTTTGTATCCACCCGCGCGAGGGTGAGGAGGGAGAGTACCTGGCGCGCGGGTTCCGTGTCGTCGGCGGCCCAGCGTTGCAGGTCCACCAGTCCCGGCGGCGCGGGGTTCCGGGCGTAAAGCTGCTCCAACCAAGCGAGCGTTCCCGCGAGATACGCAACGCGCGGATAACTCCCGACGAAACTTTCCAGGATGGTTTCCGCCGCGACGGTTTTGCCCTGATCAAGACAAGCCTGCGCCCAGCCCCAGTAGTTGCAGGCGAGCAGACGCTCGTCCAACCCCTCGGGACGCGAGGCGGCGGCGCGGAAGATTTGTTCGGCCAGGGCGGTTTGTTTCTGCGCCAGGCGAAGACGTCCAATCAGGAAGGCGCGTTGGTGTTCGGAACGGCGGTCGGAAGGGGTGGGGGAAGTCGGACTCTCAGGCAGCAGGAAGGCGGCGGCTTCGGGGAGTTGCGCGGCGTCGAGGGCGATCTCGGCGCCGCGCAGTCGCGCCGGCGGACCCCACTTGGGGTCGGACGCGAGGAGTTTGCAAATACGGGAGGCTTCGGCCTTTTCGCCCAAGGCCAGGAAGGCTTCCTGTCGTCCGAACAACGCCTCTTGCTTCAACGCGTCGGACCCGGCGTCCGGCGGGGTAGTAAACGTTTGACCCACCTGGGTGTACGCGGTGAGCGCCTCCTCCCAGCGACCCAGCGCGGCCAGCGTTTGCCCGCGCCAGAAGATTGCCGTTGGATCGCCCGCCCCGGGCGCTTCGCCGGGGGGGTGGAATTCTTTTTCGAGCAGGTCGAGCGCCGCGGCGGGTTCGGAAGTGGCGAGGAGCGCGCGGATCGTCGCCAGGACGGCGGCGCGGCGGATGGGCGGCGGAGGGTTCGCCGCCAGGCACGCCCGCAGTTTGAACACGGCGACCCGGGGTAATCCTTCCGCGAGGGCGCGGGTGCCTTCGCGGTATAGGTCGGAGTTGGCGGGGGGGGTGGTCTCCGCCGCGGGCAGGGGCGTGGTGGCGAATGAAAGCGCGGAGGCGCAGCCGAACAACAAAAAGGTGAACACCAAGAAGCAACGCGGACGTCCCGCCAGCCTCTTCTGTCGCTCCGGGGCATCAGCCCCGGGAGCGCGGGTCTCCGACCCGCAAAGGGCGGTAGCCCTTGGAAAGACTACACCAAATCCAGAGGCGGGTCGGAGACCCGCGCTCCCGGGGCTGATGTCCCGGAGTAACCAGACCAGATGCGGGCGGGAAGCCCGCGTTCCCGGGGCAGAGGCTGCGGTAACGCTGATTGGAGTGGGTCCAATCCTCACTTCGCCACCCCCTTTTCGAGCCTTCGCGGCAGCTTCCCGGCCAGGTACCGGCCCGTGTGGCTTTCCGGCAATGACGCAATGTGCTCGGGCGTCCCTTCTCCCACGATCCCACCGCCTTCGGCACCCCCCTCGGGTCCCAAATCGATGATCCAATCCGCGCACTTGATGATCTCCAGATTATGCTCGATGACGATCAGCGTGTTGCCGGCATCCCGCAACTTGTAGAAAACCTCGAGCAGCTTGGCGATGTCGGCGAAATGCAGACCGGTCGTCGGTTCGTCGAAGAGATACAGCGTTCGCCCCGTGGATTTCTTGGCGAGTTCGGCGGCAAGCTTCACCCGTTGCGCCTCGCCGCCGGAGAGAGTGTTCGCCGCCTGACCCAACCGCAGGTAACCCAGACCCACGCTTTCCAGCGCCGCCAGCCGGTCGGCGATACCCGGCACGGCGCGGAAAAAGCGGTCGGCCTCCTCAATGGTCAAATCCAGCACGTCCGCGATGTTCTTGCCTTTGAAGGTGACTTCCAAAGTCTCCCGGTTGTACCGCCGACCTTCGCAAACCTCGCAGGTGACATGAACATCCGGCAAGAACTGCATCTCGATCTTCATGACGCCGTCGCCCTGGCAGTGTTCGCAACGGCCACCCCGCACGTTAAACGAAAACCGGCCCGCGTCGTACCCGCGCACGCGCGAGGCCGGCAGACCCGCGAACAAATCCCGGATCGGCCCGAACGCCCCCGTGTAGGTCACCGGGTTGGAGCGCGGACTACGCCCGATGGCGCTCTGGTCGATCACGATGGCGTGGTCGATTTGCCCGATCCCCTCGACCCGGTCGTGCTGGCCGGGCGCGTCCTTCGCCCGGTAAAGTTGCCGCGCGAGGACCCGCCGCAGGATGTCATCGACGAGCGTGCTTTTGCCGCTGCCGGACACCCCTGTTACGCACGTCATGCAACCGAGCGGGAACGCGGCGGTCACGTTCTTCAGGTTATTCTCGCGCGCGCCGACCACGCGGATCCAACCGGTCTCGTCGAACTCGTTCGACCGGGTCTTGCCTTTGGCGGACGCGCCGCTTTTGCCAGGGGTGGCGCGGGGTGCGACCGTTTCGGAGGGAACGCTGGCGGGCCGGTGGCGGTGTCGCGGAACCGGGATGGTCAACCGACCGGAAAGATACTGCGCGGTGGGGGAGTTCTCGACCCGGAGCACTTCCTCCAAGGTGCCCTGCGCGACCAGGCGTCCCCCGCGCGGACCGGCCCCGGGTCCGATGTCGATCAGGTAATCGGCGGCGCGCATGGTGTCTTCGTCGTGTTCGACCACGATAACCGAGTTGCCCAGATCGCGCAGCGTGCGCAGGGTGGAAATCAGCCGGTCGTTGTCGCGCTGGTGCAAGCCGATGCTCGGCTCGTCGAGCACGTAAAGGACTCCCGCCAACCGCGAACCAATCTGCGCGGCCAGCCGGATGCGCTGGGATTCGCCTCCCGAAAGCGTGCCGCTTTCGCGGTCGAGGTTCAGATACGTGAGTCCCACTTCGACCAGAAACCCGAGGCGCGTGGTCACCTCGCGGACGATCTCGGCGGCAATCTGGCGTTGGGTCGGGTTGAGCCGCAACCGGCCGATGACAGCGTGCGCCTCGCCGATGGTCAGACGGCAAAACTCGCGGATGTTCATGACGCGTTCGGTGCCATTGCCGCCCGCTTCAGTGGACGACCCCTCGGCGGTGAGGGTGACGGCGAGAATTTCCGGTCGCAACCGCGCGCCCCGGCACGCCGGGCAGGGTTGGGCGCTCATGAACGCGCGCAACCGGTGTTTGGTCAACTCGCTGGCCGTCGTGTCCAGCAGATGCTGCAAGTGGGCCAGCAAACCCTCGAACGGTTTTCGGACGGTGGTTTGCTCCGCCGCGGCTTCCGCCTGCCCTTACCCTTGCCTTTGATGATCCGCGTTTCGACCGGTTCGTCGCCGGTACCGTGGATGAGCGCGTGTTGAAACGACGTCGGCAAATCCGCGTACGGCGCATCCAGCGGGGCGCTGAAGTGCGCGGCGAGACTCCGCAGGAGGATCTGGTAATAGGCGCGCATCCGTTTGCCGACCCCGCGTTGCCACGGGGCGACCGCGCCTTCCGCCAGCGTCTTTTGCGGGTCGGGCACCATGAGTTCGGGGTCGAACTCGGAGAAGGTGCCGAGTCCGTGGCAAACGGGGCACGCGCCGAAATGACTGTTGAAGGAGAAGTGTTTCGGGGTCAGCACCGGCAGGGTGAAGCCCGTCTCCGGGTTGCCGTAGTCCGTGGAATAAGGTGTCTCCAGCCACTCGGGAGTTTCGCCGCCATCCGCGGATGCCGGAGGCTGGTGGAGGACGATCAACTGGTTTTTGCCCCAACGCAGGGCGGTTTCGACCGAATCGGCCAGCCGCGTGCGAATCCCGTCGCGCAGGGCCAGACGGTCCACCACGGCTTCGATGGTGTGGTCCTTACTTTTGGCGAGCCGTACCGGTTCGGGACTGTTCAGTTCGACAATCTTGCCGTCGATGCGGACGCGCACAAACCCCTCGCGCCGGGTCTTTTCGAGAACGTCGCGGAACTCCCCCGCTTGTTTGCGGATCAACGGCGCGAGCAGGATGATTTTGCTCCCGGGTTCCAGCGCGAGGATCTGATCGACGATGATTTGGGGAGTTTGCCGTCGCAAAGGCCGTCCCGTGGCGGGGTCGTGCGGCTGGCCCACGGAGGCGTAGAGCAGGCGCAGGTAATCGTAAATCTCGGTGGTGGTGGCGATGGTCGAGCGCGGGTTTGTCGCGCCGGCGCGTTGTTCCAGGGCGATCGCGGGGGAAAGACCCTCGATGAAATCGACGTCCGGTTTCTCCAATTGGTCGAGGAACTGCCGGGCGTAGGCGGACAGGCTTTCGACGTAACGGCGGCGACCCTCGGCGTAGAGGGTGTCGAAGGCGAGGCTCGACTTGCCCGAGCCGCTGGGGCCGGTGATGATCACCAACTGCCCACGCGGGATGGACAGGCTGAGATTTTGCAGATTATGCTGGCGCGCCCCGCCTATTCGGATAGTCTGCTGGGTCATTCTAGTCGCCCTCGCGGTGCGGAAACGGTCTGATCCGACGAAGGGTACCAGCAAAGCACAGGGCACTGTCTCAAGTCAACGAATACCTCCTGAACGAAGGCGAAAGCCCTTGTTTCCACCCATGGAAATTTCCCCCGAAAGCACCACCGTTACCCGGGCCGAGTTGCTTGAACTCCACAACAAGTTTCGCGCGGTCAAGCACAGCGCGTGCAACGCCCTGGCCGTGGTGATGGCGCTTTCCGAGATGGCCGAGCGCAACCCGGCCTACGTGGAAAAGCTGACCAAGACCGTGCTCTCGAAGAGTCCGCAGATGGTCACGGAGCTGCGGGATTTCGACGATGAATTCCGCCGTTTGCTGAAAGCGCAACCGGAGTAGGAGACCCTCCGCCCACTGCGCAGCAGTTTTGGAGTGCGGCGACACATCGCCGCTTTCGCACGGCTCCGCCGGGCCCAACCGCGACATGTCGCGTCGTTTCCTTTCCGGCAAAGCCGCTAATTCACACAACTACACCGGAGATCTTCCCCCGGTGGCCCCATAGATCTCGCCGGTGACGTAGCTGGCGTCGTCCGAAGCCAGGAATACGTAGATCACGGCCTGCTCGATCGGTTGCGCCGGGCGTCCAAACGCCGACTGTTTGCCAAACATGACCGTTTCGGTCAGTCCCAGGGTCGCCGGAATTAGCGGCGTCCAGACCGGCCCCGGGGCCACCGCGTTGACGCGCACACCATTCTGGATTGCCAGGGCGGCCAGGGTCTTGGTCATGTTGACCAACGCCGCTTTGGTGGAGGCATAAGGCAGCAGGTTCTCGGAAGGATCATAAGCTTGGATGGACACGGTGTTGAGCACCACGCCGCCCGGCTTCATCTTTGGAAGGGCGGCCTGCGTCATGAAGAACGTGCCGTACACGTTCGTGCGAAACGTCGCGTCGAACTCGTCCTCCGTGAAATCCTCGAGTTTGTCGTGCGAACGTTGGAAAGCCGCGTTGTTCACCAGAATGTCCAAACGGCCAAAGGTGCTGACGGTGCGCTCGACCAGATTTTGGCAGAACGACTTCCGGCGGATGTCGCCCGGGACGGCCACGCACCGGCAACCCGCCGCCTCGACCAACCGCACCGTCTCGTCGGCATCCGCCTGTTCTTCCGGCAGGCAAGTGAAAAGCACGTCCGCGCCCTCCTTGGCGTAGCAGAGTGCGATGGCCCGGCCAATGCCACTGTCCGCGCCGGTGATCAGCGCGGCGCGGCCCCGCAGTTTGCCGCTGCCCTGGTAGGAATCTTCACCGTGATCCGGGTGCGGGTGCATCTTGGACTCGCTGCCCGGCGCGGCTTGTTTTAGCTGGGCGAACGGCGGGCGGGGAAAACGGTCTCGGGGATCCACGGGTTCATTGGTGTGCGTCTGGCTCATGGATACGGGTTCGCTGGAAATCGGGGGGCCGGATGGGACAAGTGAGCCGGACAAACGGACCGCGCGCGTTTTTGCGCCCCTGACCGGGCTGCCCACCTTCCCGCCGCGGTTTTGGAGTGTGGCGAAACGCCGCGTCGCTCACCCGCCGGCGTTGCCGCTGATTGTCCGGTTCCCCGTTCAAACGATCGCCGCGTCCCGACGCCCGGCGGCGTACGCATTAAACACCACCCGGATTTCATCCCGCACCCGCCGGAAAAACGCCAGTTGCTCCCCCTCGTCGCCGGTGGCTTTGGCCGGATCATCGAAACCGAAGTGATGCCGGTTCACCTTGCCCGGAAACAGCGGGCACGCCTGCTCGGCAACCCCGCAAACCGTGATGATCGTCTCCACCTCCCGCCCGAGGTACTCGTCCAGGCTCTTTGAACGGTGGCCGGAGAGATCAACGCCGATTTCCGCCATCACCCGGATCGCCAGCGGATGAACGTACCCGGCGGGCTTGGACCCGGCGCTTTGCGCGTCGAGCAGATCGCCCGCCGCCGCCCGCAGGATGCCCTCGGCCATGTGGCTGCGGCAGGAGTTCCCCGTGCAGAGGATCAGCACCGTGGGTCTGCTCACGCCGCCACCCCCGCCCCGCAGAACACCGCGCACCAGGCGTCGATTCTCCCTTTGATCGCGTCCCGGATGACCCGCGTGCCCGCGAGTAGTTCGGCGGGCGTCCCGGCAAGCGCCGCCGGATCGTCGAAGGGCCAGGAAAGCCGTTGCGCCCGTCCGGGGAACAGCGGGCACCGGCCGCTCTCCGCCGCGCCGCAAACGGTGATCACGTAATCGAAGGCGCGGCCCGCGCCGAAGAGTTCCAACGCTCTCTTGGTCGGGTTTTGCGCGATGTCGATGCCGATCTCCCGCATGACCTCCACGGCCAGCGGATTGAGCGACCCGGGTTCCAGGCCCGCGCTCTCGGCCTCATACTCGCCGCCGCAAAGGTGGTTGAGCAGCGCCGCCGCCATCTGGCTGCGCGCCGCGTTGTGAACGCAAACAAAAAGGACCTTGGTTTTCACGGGTTTTTAACGAGCCGGACATCAAACGGTTGGGTGTTCGAGTAACAAGGGAAAGATTTACGGGATCGCGGTTTTCCCCCGCTTTTGGGTCTCGGCGGAAAGGGGCGGGACGTTCGCGATCCAGCAGCACTCGCCGGCGATGTCGGCGAGCCGACGCAAATCCTCCCGGAAGATGGGATGGGTTTGCACGCAGTCCTGAAGGCACGCTAGTTGCAGGTCGAGTTCCCGCGAGGGCGAGACGGGCAGGGAGTAGATCATCCATTGACCATGTCGGCGAGAGGCGGCGAGACCCTGCTTTCGCAGGTAGGCCAGGTGCTTGGAGACGGCGACCTGCGGCACCTGGAGCACCGTCTGGAAGTGGCAGACGCAGAGCGGGCCTTTGGACAGCAGATGGAGGATGCGAAGCCGGGTTTCGTCGCAGAGACAGCGGTAGATCTGGATCAACGGCGAGCCGGTCATATACCTTGACAGGTATATGCTTGTTGAAGTACATGCAAACTGTTTATGAAACTTACCGCCTTCAAAGAGGCTCTGCGCCATTCTCCCGGCCACCAACTCCGCTTCGTCCTGCCGGACGGGGACGTGATCGCAGCGCATTTCCACATCACGGAAGTGGGCCGGGTGGACAAAACGTTCATCGACTGCGGCGGTAAGGTTCGCAGGGTCGCGACCTGCTCCCTGCAAGCTTGGGTCGCGGACGATGTCGAGCACCGGCTGGAGCCCGCGCAGCTCGCGACGATCCTGGACAAGGCGGCTCCGATCCTCGCGGGGGAAGATCTGGAGATGGAAGTCGAGTACGAGGACTGCCAGATTTCCCAGTTCCCCGTCGAGAACGCGAGTGTCCAGGGTGACGACCTCACATTCTATCTTGGCACGAAACACACCGACTGCCTGGCGAAGGACATCTGTCTTGCGGGTGTTGGCGTAGGTGAACGCGGTTGTTGTTAGCGGGGAGGGGAGAGCGGCGCGTCGCAAAAAGCCGCTCCCTGGCGTCTGCTTTTTACCGTTCCTGGTTGCTGTTCACCGCTGGCTCCGCCTCATCCCGTTGGGTCTCGAAACTCACGAGCTTGCCGTGATCGAACAACGCGCTCTTGTACGGAAGCTCCGTGCTCACTTGGCCAAAAGCCCTGATGTACACGGGTGCCGGATAGAAGTTGTCCCCATCGTAGTGGTAGCGGCCCCGGGCGGGTGAATACACCAACCCGCGCGGACTGCCGAAGAACCCACCGCCGGGTCCATAGAATGTGTGGGTGTATCGCCAGGCCTCAAACGGCCCCTGCTCGGGGCTTGGCGCCTGCACTTGGGTGGGCGGTCCCCAGGCGATGTACACCGCCTCTTGGCTCAGACCAAGGCGTACGTGTCCGCTCAACACCAGCCTTTGATCCGACGTCGCGAGCTGACCGAGAACCGAGGCCCGTTCGCGCGCCCGCGTGTGAGGCGTCGTGCAACCGGTGAGCGCCAGCAGCATCCAAACGCCCGCGCAGACTATGCTTGTCTTGTGGCAATTCAGTCTGGATTGCACCGCGCGCGATTTATGAATTCGGTGGAAGATTTCGGCGAGGTACGTTTGTGGAAGCCGCATGGGCGAATTTCCCACATGTTCGGGATCTTGTCACCGCGTGGTCGTGACCGCGACTGGTGATGACGACGAACAAGCGCTGGCTGATTCAGCGGGTTTGGTGTTCCAATTCACCCATCGCTTTCGCCTTATGAAAACCGCGTGTCCAAACTGTCGTACCCCGCTGGAAACCGCCGACCACCAGCTCGGGGCAACGACGAAATGCCCGGTCTGCGGGTGCTCGATGATCCCGGATGTTCCCACGAGCGCGGGTGGTCCAAAGACCGGCTACGAGGTTACGTTCAGCGAGTTTTGCCGACTCCTCACCGATCCAGCGGCTCGGCCCAGCGCGGTCCCTTTGCTGCGCGCGTGGTTCGGCTACGATGTTCCGCTGGTGTCCAACGGTTTCGCGCTGGTTGCCGGCGACGGCGGCCGCGTGCCGCCGCTACAAGTACACCGTTCCATCCAGGTGAGCCCAGGCATAGTACACTCTCTACCAAGTTGCCATGTCGCTGTGGCGTTGAGTCGTGAACGAGGATAAAGTCACGGAGGCCCAACCTTCCTTGGGAAAGAAGGGGAGGCATGCCCTCCGCGGATGTGCTTTTCAGTGTTCAACGGGTTCCTTGACGGTAGCGTTTGCGCCGTGTTCGCCGCCTTGGGCGGGGGTGGCCGGCCCGTTCTCCGCTCGCAACTTGCCGTCTGGATCAAGGGCCTCGACGGTGCGTTCGTCCTCGTTGGCACCCACGTGGGCCTTGCGCAACTCCTGGTACGCCTCCTCGCCGTGATGAATTTTCTCGGAGGATTCGGCGACCTCGTGCCGGGTGCGCAGGTGGGTGCGCCCGAGTTGGGTAACGCACACGAGCGCCAGAACGATGGAAATCAACCACGCCGTACGGCTGCCAAGCAGCACCCCCAGCGAGGCGAGCACGATGCCGATCTCGGCGATCAACTGCGCGTGCTCATAGCCCTCCGCCCCCTCAAAATGGGCTTGGACGAGCGGACTGTAACTGTCGGCCCATTCCTTGGAGAGCTTGCGCTCCTTGGAATAATCCGAGTAGAGGCGCAGGAAACGGCGGACCACCGGCTGCTCACCCCCGTTGGCGGGCGCGACGCCACGCTGCTTTTCCAGTTCGAGCATGATGAGCCGAAACTTGGTGCTGGCGGAGGTGTAGTCGGAATGCGCCTGGGTTTGCTCGATCATCGCGCGCGTGAGTTCGTTACGCTCACCGCCAACCAGCGCCGCGCAGAAGGCGATCAGCACGCCGATGAGCGCCATGGTCAGCCCGATCAGCTTGCCCGGGGCGGCGTGCGGCTTGCCCTGGCCGTCCGATGATCCGTGGTTGTGCCCGGCGGCGTGGGCGGCGTGTTCGGCGTGTTCGAGGGCGTTGAGTGCTTCTGACATGTGTTGGTATGATTTATAGTGGGTTTTGCGGAGGACAGGCTGCTCGCGGGCGTCGGCGTGCGCGGTTTTTTACTCGTGAGACGAAACACAGGACGATGGATGACGAGAGGTCCCTTCCAAGCGGGAAGGCCCACGTCTTCGACGCTGGCAAAGCGGAAGTCAAGCGGGTGGCTGCCGCGTTTTTCGTCCTACCTTTGCGGCACCGTGCCGCCACCGTTGATAACCCCTTTAATACAGCCATTTTCGCAATAATTGAGCAGGTTGGTCCGGCTCCCGGGGCATCCGCCCCGGGAGCGCGGGCGTCCCGCCCGCCACAGGGCGGTAGCCCCTGTGCGTACCCGACCGGACCAGAGCAGATGCGGGCGGGACGCCCGCGCTCCCGGGGCGGATGCCCCGGAGCGAGCATGGGCGGTGTTGCATAGGCGGTGTTCAACCATTCTGAAAACGGCTGTCACCGAAGCCCGGAACGCAATTGGAGATTGACACGAGACCCGCCTGCGCATCGAATTGCCCCTCCCACGCCGCTCATGCCAGATTCCCAGACATTCCTCCGCGAGCTCGACCGCAAGCTCTGGTCGGCCGCCGACCGGCTCCGCGCCAATCTCGACGCGGCGGTTTACAAGCACGCCGTCCTCGGCCTGATTTTCCTCAAATACGTCTCCGACTCGTTTGCCATCCGGCAGCGGGAGATCGAGACTCAGCTCCGCAACCCTGAGAGCGACTACTTCCTCGATCCCGCCGATTACGGCGGCACCGAAAGCCCGGCCTACACCGAAGCCATCCGCACCGAACTCGAGGAGCGCGACTACTACCTCGAAAAGAACGTCTTTTGGGTACCGGCTCTCGCGCGTTGGAAAACGCTGCAAGACAGCGCCAAACTCCCGCCGGGCACCGAGATCGAGGTCAAAAACGGCAAGACCGCGATCTACAAGATCACCTCCACCGGCAAACTCATCGACGACGCGCTCGATGCCGTCGAGAAGGAAAACCCGAGGCTCAAGAACGTCCTCAACAAGGATTACACGCGGCTTCAGATCGACCCGTCGAATCTCGCCAGTCTCATCGATCTCATCGCCACCATCCCGTTCGAGCACGCCGACCTGCACGCAAAGGACATCCTCGGCCACGTGTACGAGTATTTCCTTGGCCAGTTCGCCATGGCCGAGGGCAAGAAGGGCGGCCAATATTTTACTCCCAAATCGATCGTCTCGCTGATCGTCGAGATGCTCGAGCCGTACCAGGGCCGGGTTTACGATCCCGCCTGCGGGTCGGGCGGATTCTTCGTGCAAAGCGAGAAGTTCATCGAGGAGCACGGCGGCAAGCTGGGCAACCTTTCCGTTTACGGGCAGGAGAGCAACCCCACCACCTGGCGTCTCGCCGCGATGAACATGGCGATCCGCGGTATCGACTTCAATTTCGGCAAGGAACCCGCCAACTCCTTCACCAGCGACCAGCATCCCGACCTGCGCGCCGACTACGTGATGGCGAACCCGCCGTTCAACATCAGCGAATGGTGGGACGCCAAGCTGGACGGCGATGCGCGCTGGAAATACGGTACCCCGCCGAAGGGCAATGCGAATTTTGCGTGGCTCCAGCACATGCTCCATCACCTCGCGCCGCACGGCAGCATGGCGCTCCTGCTCGCCAACGGCTCCATGAGCAGCGGTTCCGGCGGCGAGGGGCAAATCCGGCAGGCCCTCATCGAGGCCGACCTCGTCGAGTGCATGGTCGCGCTCCCCAGCCAGCTTTTCGCCAATACCCAGATTCCGGTTGAACTTGAAAAGGCCGCCTGACGATGAGTGACAAAGCTAATTTCAAAGTCGACCCTCGCCTCGCGAGTCTGCTCGGCGAAACGTATCGCTCGACAGAACACGCCGTCAAGGAACTTGTGGACAATGCTTGGGATGCGGACGCGTCCACTATTTCAATCACGCTCCCAGAGCCGATGACGGCAAATCCGATCACCATCGAGGACAGTGGTAGCGGTATGACGGAACAGGAACTTCGTAACGAATACCTTGTTGTCGCTAACGACCGCCGTTCGAGGAAAGGCGATCGCACGAAGCAGCTCAAACGGCTGGTCAAAGGACGGAAAGGCATTGGCAAGTTCGCTGGCTTGATGGTTGCAAATATCATGGAGATTGAAACGACTGCACGCGGGAAGACTACGCGCGTTGTCATCGCCAAAGACGACTTGCTCAATGCTTCGCGCGATTTGGAGCGTATCGACCTTCCACTGACAGTGGCTCTAGCCGCCGAAGGCGTGTCAGGCACCAAGGTAAAGCTATCGTCTCTAAGTGACCGCTTCGAGTTTCCGCAACCGGAACGTCTTAAGGCACTTCTCATGACCGAGTATGGCCGAGAAGAAGAAGTTCAAATCAGCGTTAACGGTGTACCGCTTGGCTTGGACGATTTGCCGGGCGAGCGATTCCAGCAAGATGAAACCATCGCCGAAGCTGGGGCCGTAAGGCTGAGCTTCAAAGTCACCGACGGCACCAAGTCTCTCAAGCAGGCGGGTATAGCACTCCGCGTTGGCGGAAAGATTGTTGGGAAACCGGGTTTTTTCGGGCTTGAGGACGACCCGGAAATTCCGCCGAAGCTTCTGAAAAAGCTTTATGGTGAAGTCGAAGCGGATGGACTCTCCGACAGCGTGACAGCCGATTGGGGTGACATCGTCGAGAACAGCAAGGCCTTCCATGCACTCAAGCCGGTCGTGCAAGCGCACCTCAAAAACGCCGTCGAAGAAGTCTTCAAACGCGAAGTCAGCCTTCAGCGCGCTCGAATCCAACGCCAAATTAATCTCCGCCTTGCAGAGATGCCTGAGCACCGTCGCCACTTCGCTCAGGTCGCACTCGAAAAGGTTATGAAGCGCTTTTACGGTGAGAGCGAAGAGAAGGTCGAGACCGTTGCTTCCGTCATTCTTGATGCCTTTGAGAAGGACGAATACTGGCTGGTTCTGAAGCAAATTGACGAGAGCAAAGGCGGTGATGTCGAAACCTTTGCCTCTGCGTTGGAAGTGTTTGGCTTGCTCGACATGGCGTTAATGGCAAATCAAGCGAAGAGCAGGCTTAAAGTCTTGGACGACTTCGACGACTTCATTCGCAATCCCGCGACTCTGGAGAAGAATGTTCACAACGTAATTGAGCGAAATCTCTGGGTTCTCGGTTACGATTACTCCTTCATTTCGTCAAATAAAACACTCGCGCGGACGATTGAGGAATACACGGCAACTAAATTCATCGGTGAGCGTGCGACGAAACGCCCCGACCTGTTCCTTGCCCAAAATCTGCGAGGTGGTTATCTGCTTTTAGAGTTCAAGCGGCCATCCAAAGACATCGACCGACAGGACCAACGACAGGCACAGGAATACCGTGATGACCTTGAGCCAAGGTTTGGCCAAATTGAAATCCTGCTCCTCGGGAAAGGCCGTGATGCCACAGCGTCCGCACAGAACGACCCACCTCGGCTGCAAGTTTTTAGCTATGAATCCCTCATCAGTGCGGCGAGGACCCAACTCGACTGGCTGCTTACTGAACTGAAGAAAGATGAATCCTGAACAACTTGGACCGTTGAAGGAGCGCGCGCCGCGCAATCGGACGCTTACTTGCTCGGCAGCGGAGATTGAGCACTTCTCATTGGGGCTCGCAAAAACCGATGAGCCGACTACGCCCGAAGACCTCAACGGCAAGATCATCAACCAAGATATTTTCGAGGTGTCGAAGCATCTTCCTAAGGCTTTCGCCGATCTGATCGTCCTAGATCCGCCATACAACCTTTTCAAAAACTTCCACGGGCAAGTTTTCAAAGGGAAAGAAAAGGAAGAATACGCCGAGTATTTCGGTATGATCCTCGATGCCATACTCCCAGCCTTGAAGCCAAACGGCACCGTCTACGTGTGTTCGGATTGGAAAACATCGATGCACATCGCCCTGGTTCTGGAGGATCGCCTTTGCGTTCGGAATCGAATCACGTGGGAACGGGAAAAGGGCCGTGGCGCGAGAACGAATTGGAAGAATAACACCGAGGACATTTGGTTTTGCACGAAGTCGAACGGCGATGAATACGTTTTTAATGTTGATGCAGTGAAGCTCAAGCGGAAGGTGATTGCTCCTTACCGTGACGCTGAAGGCAAACCAAAGGACTGGGACGAGGGCGAGGAAGGTAATTTCCGCCTGACTCATCCCTTCGAACATTTGGACTGATCTCACAATCCCGTTTTGGTCGATGCCAGAAAACACCGATCACCCGACGCAAAAGCCTGAAAAGCTGATTGCAAAACTCGTGCTGGCCAGTTCGCTCGAGGGCGGGTTTGTTTTTGATCCATTTCTCGGCAGCGGCACCACTGCGGTTGTCTGCAAAAAGCTGCGCCGCCGGTTTGTTGGCGTCGAGAAAAACACGGAGTATTGCTGCTGGGCGTTGAAACGTCTTCGCCTTGCCGACCAAGAGCCATCTATCCAAGGCTACGCCGACGGTGTCTTTTGGGAGCGCAACTCGCTGGCCGATCAAAAGGGGCAGGTAAAGCCCGAGCCCATCGAAACAACAATGAGCTTTTTCTGAGATGAGCAAACTTGCCGAACTTATCGACTTTGTTTCCACTTGGCACGGCCTGAACGACAAGGATAAACTAATTAAACTGATCGTCGATAGATTCAGCCTTACAAAGGACCGTAAGGTTTACTACTGCGCGGATTTCGCGATCCGGTTTTCAAAGGGCGCAGGCCCCAGTTTCGCGAATACCGTCCTATCGTTGTCGAATTTGAAGAAGGTGGATCACATCCCCTTTCTCGTGTGTTTGGTAACGCCTACTGAAAGCCACGTCTTTTTAGCCAATTCCACGTTCCTTCGAAAGATAAGTCATTCGAGCCAGAAGCTGCGCGTCGATAACATCAGGGGGAGTTTCAACGGCTCTGACATCATCCGCGACTTTGAAGGGATTACTAATAAGCCCTCAAACTTTGAGCGACTCTTCGATATTCATCGTGAAATCGGCTTTGAAGAGAACCTCCATCGACTCGTGGAGGAAACGACTAACATTGCACCTACCGGACACAAATTCATCGTTCTGCCGGCTGCCCATCCAATAATAATGGATGCTCCCGCAAGAGCTGCCAGATTTGTAGCGTCGGCGGACGCGGTGACTTTGAAGAACGAACTCGACGAACGGGTCAAGGAATTCGAAAACGAGATCCTTATCGCCTCCATGATCGAGAACGTCAATGTGCGAGGCCGCATCATCGAGTATTTGATCGTAGGAGAAGATGAGGCACTCCGAGAACAACTCATCGTCGCTTTGCAAAATCGGGGCTCGGCGAAAGGCATTCCGCCGTTCAAAACGGATAACACTCTCGGCGATTATCAACGCATTTTCGATGAGTATTTCACGGAAACAGACGTTAAGACGAAGATCATGGTGCTCGCGTCTAACCCTAAGGCCTACAACCTAGACAAAATCTTAGAATTCCTCGCCACCGAAAGGAGTGTATTCATGTTCTTTTTCGTCGGCATAGATCCGGGCCGGGTCGTGAATACGGTGTTGGTGTCGATGTTCCAAACCAATCTACTTGCCTCGACGATTCTGCTTAAGCATTGGAGCGGTCGGAACTCACGCGGCGTTTCCCAATTCGAAGGCAAGGCGATCGAAGCCTTGATTCGCAGTCCCAAGTCTAATGTGAACGAGGCGGTTGCGGTCGAGTTCCTTAAAAGATTGATCGAGTTGTAGAACGCGTCTTCGTATTGAGGAATCGCGAGGACAGCGAGAACGATCGACCAACGCTGGATTTCGAGCTGGAAAATGTGGTGAAGGGTTTTTTTCGGCCGGACCTGTTTCTCGATTTCATCCGATATTTCGTGCTCTTCGAGGCGGACGGCGACGCGTTGATCAAGAAGCTCGCGGGTTACCATCAGTTCCACGGCGTGCGGGAGGCCGTCCGGGTGACACTCATCGCCTCGGCCACGGAGGGCGGTACGCGGGCGAGGGAAGAGCGGGCGACGTACGGCCGCGAAGTTGTGCCCGGTTCGCACAAGGCGGGTGTGGTCTGGCACACGCAAGGGTCGGGCAAGAGCATCATGATGTGCTGCTACGCGGGGAAACTCTTGCAGCAGCCCGAGATGAACAACCCGACGCTCGTCGTGGTGACGGACCGCAACGATCTTGACGGGCAGTTATTCCAGCAGTTCAGCGCGGCGAAAGACCTGCTCAAACAGACACCCGAGCAAGCCGAGAGCCGGGAGCAATTACGAGAGATGCTGGCGGCGCGCCAGTCGGGCGGCACCATTTTCACGACGATCCAGAAGTTCAGGCTGGAGAAGGGCGAAAAGGAGCATCCGGTGCTCTGCACTCGCTCCAATGTCGTCGTGATTGCCGATGAAGCGCACCGCAGTCAGTACGGTACGAAGGGACGGCTGGACACGAAAACGGGGCAGTACGTCTTTGGCAAAGCGAAGCACATGCGCGACGCGCTGCCAGAGGCGTCGTTCATCGGCTTTACGGGCACGCCGATCGCCCTGGAGGATCGTGATACGCGCGGGTTCTTCGGCGACTACGTGTCGATCTACGACATCCAGGACGCCGTCGATGACAAAGCGACGGTGCCGATCTACTACGAGAGCCGGCTGGCGAAGCTGGACATCAACCGGGCGGAAATCGACGCCCTGAACGCTCGGTCCGAGAGGACGTCGCCGCGCGCGAAACCGTCAAGAGCAAGTGGACCCAACTCGCGAAGCTGGTCGGCGCACAGCCGCGACTGGAAGAAGTGGCGCGGGATTTCGTCCAGCATTTCGAGACACGCACCGGCACATTGGAGGGCAAGGCAATGTTCGTGGCGATGAGCCGGGACATTTGCGTGGCGCTGTTCGAGGAAATTCTCAAGCTGCGACCGGAATGGGCGGGCACGAAGCTTCCAAACGGCGGCGGTTGGAATCCTGAGGATGGAGCGATTCGCATCATCATGACCGGCACGGCGACTGATCACGCTGGCCTTCAGGCGCACGTTCACACCAAGGCGCAGAAGAAGCGGCTGGAGCGGCGATTCAAGGATCCCGATGACGAGTTGAAGATCGTGATTGTGCGCGACATGTGGCTCACGGGCTTCGACGCGCCGCCCTGCCACACCATGTACGTGGACAAGCCGATGCACGGCCACAACCTGATGCAGGCGATTGCCCGGGTGAACCGCGTCTTCAAGGACAAGCCCGGCGGGCTGGTGGTCGATTACATCGGCATCGCAGCCGAGTTGAAGAACGCCCTGCGTCTCTACACCGACGCCAAGGGCAAGGGCCAGCCAACGGTAAAAGCCGAGGACGCGCTGAAGATTCTCCGAGAAAAACTCGACGTCCTGCGCGGCATGATGCACGGGTTCGACTTCTCCGCGTTTGAGACGAAGCCATTGGAGTTGCTGGCCCCGGCGGCCAACCACCTGCTCGGCATCGACGACGGGAAGAAACGGTTCCTCGACGTGATGGCGTCGGTGTCGAAAGCGTACTCGCTTTGCGGGACACTGGACGAAGCGGCGGAATTGCGGACCGAGATCGCATTTTTCTCCGCGATCCGTGCCGCGCTCGTCAAGCACGGCAACGTCGGCAAGAAGCTGAGCGAGGACGACAAAAACTCGGCACTGAAGCAAATCCTCGACAACGCCATCCAGTCCCAGGGCGTAAACGACATCTTCGCGCTGGCGGGCTTGGACAAGCCGAACATCGGCTTGCTCAGCGACGAATTCCTTGACGATGTGCGGAAGACGCCGCTCCGGAATCTCGCGGTCGAATTGCTGGAGCGACTGTTGAAGGACGAGATTCGATCCAACAGCCGAACGAACCTGGTCCAAGAGAAGAAATACAGCGATCGATTGCTCGCAACACTCGCGAAATACCACAATCGCGCAATCGAGACGGCTCAGGTGATCGAAGAACTGATCGCCTTGGCCAAGGATTTCCAGGCCGCGCTCAAGCGGAACGAAGAAACAGGACTCGGCGCGGACGAGATTGCCTTCTACGATGCGCTCGCCGAAAAGCCTCGGGTTCTTGAGCAGATGGGCGAGGAGACTCTGAGAAGGCTCGCGGAGGAACTGACGCAAAAGCTTCGTTCGAGCACGACGGTGGACTGGCAGGTGCGTGACAGCGTTCGCGCGAGCATGCGCCTGATGATCAAACGGCTGCTCCGGAAGTACAAGTACCCTCCAGAAGGGCAAGAGGAGGCGACGGCACTGGTTCTGAAGCAGGCGGAAGCCTTGGCGGATGTATGGTCCGCGATGGTGTGACCGGCATCACCCGGTCCGTCCCGCGCGGCTGATCCCGATCCCGGAACGAGCTGGGAAAGACGTTGCGGCGATGAAGGAGTGGATACCCTGCGTCGCCCGCGAGTGGCGCCACGGCGCAGAGGACCACCGGCAATGGGTGGAGGAAACGGATGTATTCGGCTTGTCTTATCGTTGCCGGTGGAGTGCCTCGTTGACGCACTTTTCGCTCCACCGAACGGCGGATTTCCACGACGAGCCAGCAGACACGTTGCGCTCGCGCTCCCCGCATCTCTTGGTCAGTTTACTCGTCGACCCGGCCAGCCTCCCTTTGCGCGAGATGGACTGGCATCCCCTTTTCCACTTGCGGCACCAAATTTTCCGTGAGGTCACCTCTCTCCCTTTCCGCGTGGTCCTCTTGACGTCCTTTGGGCTTGCCTGAAAATGCTGAGCGGGGCAAAACGGCTGGACCCGCTGGCTTTTCGAGGCTGGCGGCAATAACCCTAAGGCTCACGGGGATGGTAAGTTCGCGGTCTTGGCTCAGTTGGTAGAGCGCCTCGATGGCATTTTTGGCTACCCGAAACCGACCTGGTTTGACCGACGCGATCAGTAGTGGACAGAGGTCGCCCGAACGAACTGGTCGCCGCGAATCATGCGCGCTCGTAGTCGTCGAGCGGAGGCCGACTGCCGAAGGCTGCACGCCAGTTTACAAGCAGGACCATCGATCCCACGAAGATCGGAGTACGGCGCGTAAAAGTTTCTGGTTTTGCGTCTTGCGCTTTGCCCGGCGATTTTGATATACAACATGCGCGTAACGATGCCTGACTTGGAAAAACTCATGAAAACGCCGCCCCTTTTCCTCCGCGCCGCCCTGGCGGTCGCCTCCTCACTTCTCGCTGGAACGGCCTGCGCGAGCACCCCCAGCACCCTCTACGTCAGCTGCAACGGCAGCGACAATATTCAGGTGCTCTCGACCGCCGGTGTCACGGGCGCCGCCATCCCCGTCGCCAGCCCGGCTACCCCGATCGCGGTCGCGTTCGACCGGGCGGGCAACCTGTACGTCGCCAACAGTCACAGCCCCTATTCCATCGAGAAATATTCGCCGTCCGGCACCGACCTGGGGTCCTTCACCACGACGACCGCCGGTCTTAACCAGCCCGAAGGTCTGGCCTTCGACGGCGCGGGCAACCTGTACGTCTCCAACGTCGGCAACAATACCATCGAGAAATATTCTAGCGCCGGGGTCGGATCAGGGCACCCTTCGTCAGCACGGGTCTCTCCGGCGCCCGGCGGCTTGGCGTTCAACCGCGGGAACCTGTATGTCGTCAATGGCGAACTCCAACAATATCAAGGAGTTCACCTCCACCGGCGGCCTCCTCAACACCTTTACCAGCTCCGCACCTCAATGCTCCCGTTCCGCATCGCCTTCGACTCCGCCAATAATTTCTACGTTACCGACCTTGCGGCGAATCTGATCGAGAAGTTTTCCTCCGCCGGGGCTCGACCAGGGCGTCTTCGCCAACACCGGCCTCAACGGACCCTCCGGCATTGCGATCGATACCGACGGCTCCTTTTACGTCTGCAACGATAAGCAGCCACAACATCGAGAAAATTTCCTCGGGCGGTTTCGATCAGGGCTCCATCGCCAGCCTCCCTTCCGGCTCGCAGCCGTCGGATCTCGCCCTGCTGGCTCCGGGCGGCCAAATCCAGTTTAGCGCCGCCACTTACCAGACCTTCGAAGATGCCGGCTCCGTCGTCATCACCGCCAATCGCGTCAACGGCAGCAGGGGCGCGACTTCTGCTACCTACACCACCGCGAATGGCAGCGCGGTCGCAGGCACCGATTACACTTACACCAGCAACAACCTCTCCTGGCAGGATGGCGATGCCACCGCCAAGACCTTCACCGTCCCCATCATCGATCGCGGGATCACCACCGGCGGGTCGGTCAACTTCGGCGTGGCGTTTTTAGGGATCAGCGGCACCGGCACGCTCGGCTCGCCCGCCGCGGCCACCGTGACCATCACCGATAACGACATGGCCCCCGGCCGGCGTGCTCCAGTTCAGCGCCGCCGCTTACCCGACCTTCGAAGACGCCGGCACCGTGACGGTCACCGTCAGCCGCGTCGGCGGCAGCAACGGCGCGGTCTCCGTCAACTACGCCACCCAGGACGGCACCGCCCTCGCCGGCACCGACTACACCGCGGCCAGCGGCACCCTTTCCTGGGCCAGCGGCGACGCCACTGACAAGATCTTCACGGTGCCGCTCATCGACCGCAAGATTACGAACGGCTCGATGGTCAGCTTCGGCGTCAACTTGAGCCAGCCGATGGGCGCTGCGCTCGGCTCGCCCGCCGCGGCCACGGTCACCATCACCGACAACGACATGGCCCAGGGTGGACACATCCAGTTCAGCGCCGCCGCTTACTCGACCTCCGAAAACGCCGGCAGCGTCACCCTCACCGCCACCCGCGTTGGTGGCGCCAGCGGCGCGACCTCCGTCACCTACGCCACCGGGGACGGCAGCGCTATCGCCGGGCACGGACTACAGCGGGGTGAACGGCAGCCCTTGCCTGGCAGGGTGGCGATGCCGCCGCCAAGACCTTCACTATCGCCATCCTCGATCGCGGGCTCACGAGCGGATCGGTCAACTTCGAAGTGCCGATTACTACTATCGGCGGCACCGCCACGCTCGGCACTCCCAACCACGGCCACCGTCACCATCAATGATAACGACGCGGCCCCGGCCGGCGTACTCCAGTTCAGCGCTCCGAATTTCGCCACCTCGGAAGCCGCCGGTAACGCCACCCTCACCGTCAGCCGCGTCGGCGGCAGCAGTGGCGCGGTTTCCGTCAACTACGGCACCATGGATGTCAACGCCCAAGCGGGCATCGACTACACCGCGGCCAGCGGCACCCTCTCCTGGGCGGACGGGGATGCCACCTCCAAGGTCATCTCGGTGCCGATCATCGACCGCAAGATCAACGGCGCCACCCCACTCACCTTCAGCGTGAGTCTGAGCGCGCCCACCGGCGGCGCGGCCATCGGCACTCCGAATCCTGCCACTGTCTCGATCAGCGAGAACGATGTGCTCATCCAGCCAAGCATCCAACTCAGCTACAAGGGAAGCACCACTTTCGCCGCCGGCACGGTGATCACCATCCTCGCTACCGTTGCCGATCCTTCAAATCTGCTCAGTCAGGTCCAGTTCTTTCTGGATGGCACAGCCGTCGCCACCTTGCCCGCGACCGCCTCTGGTAACGCTAATGGCTATTCCCATAATTTTGCGTTCGCCGACCGCGGTACTCATACAGTCACTGCCGCCGCGACCAGCCGCCTGGGCGGGAGGAGCACCAGCAACGTACTAACCTTCACGGTCTACGCCGAGCCAACGATCAACTATAGCACCCTTCCGTCGGCGATTACCTTTGGCCAGACAACGCCTTTCCAGTTCGAGGTTTCCGTGTCGGACCCTGACAATCAGGTTCGATCTGTCACGGTCACTGTTACTGACCAATCCGACAATCCAATTACTGATGAAGTCTTGGGCATGGGCGCCGACGGAAATTATGTATTCAATTCAACCTTCCCCGGCCGCAGCAGCGTACAAGACGAGGTAGGTACAGGCTCGTTTAAATTTGTACCCTCGCTGGTCGCGCTGGACGGGTATGGAGTCAGGGGCACGACATCAACGGTCACGATTGCGCCTGCCAGCCCGACATCACTGGTCGGGGGAGCTACCGCGACCTTCCTGGCGGGGCTCGACCACGTCAAAGTCCCGGCAGATGGGTCCCTGAGCGTCGCCGTGATGACTACCTTCGCCGTCGATAGCACCGGCGCCAGTGTCCCGGCCGTCACGCGGGTTGATTTCTACGCTGATGGCGTTCTCTTCGCTTCCAAGGATGGCAACGGCAAGACCATTCCGCTCCCCTCGCGTACCCCCGGCCACGGGCCGATCGCCAGCGACTTCCCGGTCACCCTCGGCACGCACCTGTTCGAGGCCGTTTATAAGGTTCTGTCCGACTTGCAACCGGTCACCCTCACGGCGGTCGCCACCACCAGCGACGGCCTCTCCCAGCTTACCGCGCCCCTGCACCTGACCCCGGTGGCGGAAACCGGCACGCCGCCCGTCGTCACCTTGGGCCCCCTCACCGGCGGCCAGCCCCTCCCGGCCGGTGCCAGTCTCATGGTGCCCGTCACCGTTTCCGCCCCGTCCATCCCCGTGGCGATGGTCCAGTACTACCTCAACGGCGCGCTCCTCTCGGCCGCCACCGCGCCGCCCTACGACGTGACCGTGACGCCGCCCACCGCCGGCCCCTACGGCCTCACCGCCGTCGTCACCGACACCAACGGGGTCGCGACCTTCGCCGAACCCTTGGCCTTCACAGCCGTGCCGACGGTTTCGGTAACCGTCAAGGGCGACGGCAAGGCGGTCGTGGGTGGAGAAAAAGGCAAGGTAATTTTTACCCGCACCGGAGACGACCTGTCGGCGCCGCTCACCGTTTACTTCAAGCCCACCGGTGCCGCGAAGGCCGGGGTCAACTTTCGGGATTTCGGCCGCCAGTTGGTCATCCCCGCCGGGGCGGCCAGTGCCACGACTAAGATCAAACCGCTCGACACTGGAACGGGCCCGCTCGCGCTCGCGCTCAACCTGAAGCTCCTGCCCGCGCCGGACGGCAGTTACGCGACCGTTGGCAAGGTGAAGGCCAAACTGATGGTCGTGCAAACGCAGTAATCGGCCTTCTCGGCGGCAAGGTTAGTGAGTACGCCGTGCGGGAATTGGTTCCTGGGTACGAGGAGAAGTCCGGCTTGATGCGGACATTCTGGCCCTGTTTGGCGCTTAAATTGAATGAATTTGGGGGCGAAATTCGCATCTGGGCGTCAGAACGTCTAAATGGTCGAAAAGTTACCTTGGGGGATCGGCATTGATCGTTATCCCACGCGCGCCCTGAACGCACTTTTCTCTTACAAGCCTCCGGCACCCCGCAGGGGTAGCGGTCGATAGGCCCGCCCGCGGGCGGCAACGACCCCGCCTACGCGTAACCTCCGGCACCCCGCAGGGGTAGCGGTGGATAGCCCGGGGTAAGCCGCAAGCCCGCCGTCTTCAAACGGCGGGCTTGCGGCGCTACCCTGGGTATGGGTGGTGTATGATCCAGCCCTGAAAGGGCGACGGGTTCTCCGGGGGGGACGGACGATCAACCCACCGGGCGCGCGTCCGGTCCGCGTCCGGTCCGACCGCGCCGGAGAACCCGCCGCCCCTTCAGGGCGGGACCTTCTTCCATCCCACAACCCGGGGTTCCGTCCGGTGGCCGTTTGAAGACGGCCGCCGGACTCCACCCCGGGCTATCCACCGCTACCCCTGCGGGGTGCCGGACGAGGGGGGGAGACCAACGGCGATCCCGTCTCGACCCGGGTGTAACATTCAATGCCATACCCCTGAGAGTAAAGGAAGGGCACGAAATGCCGGGCCGAGTCCCATCAATGCGAATTACTGATATTCAACGGGTTGTGAATTACCTGAAGGCATTGCACCTAGGCGTCCACCATGTCGAGGTTGCCAATCCATTCTTTCAGCCTGCGTTCGGCGATCTTGCGGTCACAGGTTTCGAGGCTCTTCTCCCGCCGGATGCCGTTGAGCTTCTTGCAGGCGTAGTACCGGCCCGAGCGAGAGTGTCGGTACAGGCCTGGGAAGTTGGCCACCTTGAGGTAGGTAGGCTCTTTGGTGACGGGAGCAAGGAGGGTGACCATGAGAAGCCGCAGGCGAATGAGGAAGGAGTTGGTTCTCCTTGCTCATCGCTGCGGCCTCCATCATGCAACCATTTTTGATGCTGGCAAGTACATCGAAGGTCGTATTATGCTTCGATTGAGTTTCTTAAAGCATGTCCTAACTGGACAGCAGTGGACACAAATGGACGGATGCAATGCTGGGTCCGCTGTGAAAAACATTTTTTGAACTGCCGGGGGGAAGCGCCTCTTTGGCGCACTCTCTGATCCGCCGTCCGGCACCGCTGTGCCATTTCGATCATCGCGGATCACTGAGCCTGCACACCTCCTTCCGCCCACACTCGAGATCAACTCGCTCAAACACACTCCGGACGCGCCGTGGTTGCTGACAACCAACCACGGCGACTCAACTTCATCTACTTGCTGATGATCTGGCCGGTCGAGAAGTTGTAGAAGTAGCGCACGCCGTTGGTGTTGTACCGTTGCGGATTGTTCGGGTCCGGGTAGTAGTACAGAAACGCCTGCAAGCCGAAGTCGTACAGGTACGGGAACGGGAAGGTAGGGCGACGTGTAGAAGAACCCCTCGCTCTTGAAGTCGTAGAAGTACACCCCGCCCTTGCCGTCCGCCGCGTCGAAGACGTACTCGTAGCCCAGGTCGAAGTGGAAGATGTAGTGCGGGTCGGCCAGGTACGAGTAGTACCCGAATGATGTTGCCGTTGCCGGGGAACGCCAGGTAGTACACGCCCTGGCCCAGCGCCACCTCGCCGGTGAAGAAGGCGGGGTGCCGCACCGGCAGACTCACGTTGTCGAAGGCCAGGAACTGTGGAGCGCTGAGATTGCTAGCGAACACCGAGCCCACGCCAGCGGGGGTGAACTTCTCGATGGTGGTGCCAAAGCTGTTTACAGCGTAGAGGTTGCCCGCCGCATCAAAGGCCAGACCTCGGGGGCCAACGAGACCAGTGGTCGCGAAGGTTGATACCACGCCTCCGGGGGTGAACTCCAGGATGCGATTGTTTGGTTGGTCCGACGCGTAAAGGTTGCCCGCTCCGTCGAAGGCGAGTCCGCCGAAACGGCCGCTGCCGGTGGTGCCGCTGGGGACGCTGGTGCTGTCCGCAATGACCGAAACCACGCCGGCCGGAGTGATTTTGACGATGCTGCCTTGGGTACCGCCGTCACCGAGGTTTGCCACGAAGAGGTTACCCGCTGTGTCGAAGGCCAGGCCGTAAGGTTGGTGCAGCAAGGCGCTGCTGGAAAACACCGACGTGGCTCCGCCCGGCGCGATCTTCGCGATGGTGTTGTTACCGTAGTTGGCCACGTAAAGGTTGCCCGCCGTGTCGAAGGCGAGGCTGCCAGGATTGGACAGCCCGCTGTTGGTGACCAGCGAGAGTTTTTTGTCCGGCGTGAAACTTTCGATGGCATTGGGATTGCCGCCGAAACCTGCCACGTAGAGATTTCCCGCCGGATCGAAAGCCAGGCCGGTGGGCCCGTCGACCTGGCCGTAAGAAAAAACCGTGAAAGCGCCGGCCGGGGTGAAGTCCAAAATGGTGTTGTTGCCGTATTCCGACACGTAGAGGTTCTGCGCGGACAGCGTGCCGGGCCGGGCGAGGAACAGGCTGAGGGCAGCCCCTCCGGCGAAAGCCAGAACACGGGAGAGCGGAGCGCGGCGAGCGGAGTGATTGATCATTGGAGTGTGCATGTGGAATGTGGCGAGAAGCGATGGACGGAAAAAAAGCAGCCGACGCATCGCGGCCACACAAGGGAAAGCGACGCTTTTCGCGTGAGGGGACACCCTTTTTGCAAAAATCTTTTCCCCGACCGCCTGTCGGGCGTAAAATGCGCTCCGAGGGAGGCCTTCTTCCCGATCCATGAGCGACGATCCCACCCACGATGTCACCCGCCTGCTGCAAGCGTGGGGTGACGGCGACCCCGACGCGCCCGCGCGTCTGCTGCCGCTCATCTACGATCCCCTGCGGCGCATCGCGCGCGAGTACATGGAGCGCGAACGCCGGGGCCACACGCTGGAGCCGACCGCGCTCGTCCACGAGGCCTACCTGCGGCTGGTGGGCGGCGCGCCGGTCGATTGGCAGGGCCGCGCGCATTTCTACAGCCTCGCGGCGCGGGCCATGCGCCGCATCCTCGTGGATCATGCCCGGGCGCGTCAGCGCGAGCGGCGCGGCGGCGCGCAACAGCGTGTGCCCCTGGAAGAAGCCGAGTTGGTTCTCTCGACCAGGGAAGACGGCCCGGTGGACCTCGTCGCTCTCGACGACGCGCTCGGGCGTTTCGCCGAAGCTCACCCTCGTCCGTGTCAGGTGGTCGAATTCCGCTTCTTCGGTGGCATGGAAGGACGCGCCATCGCCGAGGTCTTGCAGGTTTCCGAGCGCACCGTCAAACGCGAGTGGCAGTTCGCCAAGCTGTGGTTGCAACGCGAACTGGGCCGCCCGGCCGCCGAACATGAACGCTGAAACCGCCCGCCGCCTGCCCGATCTGCTGGCCGACCTGCTCGAACGCCCGCCGGAGCAGTGGGACGCGTTTCTCGCGGATGCCTGCGGCGACGACCCGGCGTTGCGCGTGGAGGTGCTTTCGCTGGCGGGTTGCCAAGCCACGTCCAGCGAGTTTCTGGAAACACCGGCCTACGTCCTTCCCGACGCGGTCATCGACAGCTTGAACCAGGGTGAACTTAAACCGGGCGAAACCCTTGGTGATTGCAAAGTTTTGGAATTGATCGGCGAGGGCGGCATGGGCGAGGTGTACCTGGCTGATGACACCCGACTGGGTCGGCGCGTCGCCGTGAAACTGCTCAAGCGGCATTTGCAAGACGCGCTGGGTCAACGCTTCCGGCAGGAGCAGCGGGTGCTCGCGGGCCTGACCCATCCGGGGATCGCCCGACTATACGATGCGTCGGGCGCGGATGGCCGTGCCTACCTCGTCATGGAGTACGTCGAGGGCGAACCATTGGATAAATTCTGTGACAATCGTCGCCTGTCCATCAGTGGACGGTTGACCTTGTTTCGCAAGGTGTGCGCGGCGGTGAGCTACGCGCACCAGAACCTCGTGGTCCACCGCGACCTGAAGCCCGCGAACATCCGCGTCACCCTGGATGGTGAGCCGAAGC
The DNA here is from genome assembly GCA_963795895.1 of uncultured bacterium. Lineage (GTDB taxonomy): Bacteria > Verrucomicrobiota > Verrucomicrobiia > Chthoniobacterales > SZAS-18 > CAWCJJ01. Next base: position 20,682 of record CAWCJJ010000008.1, on the reverse strand, counting down.
TGCTGGATTTCGGCATCGCCAAGCTCCTCGATCCCGCCACGGAAGGCGACGCCGGCCACACGGTGACCCAATTCGGGGCCATGACACGCTCCCACGCCAGTCCCGAGCAGTTGCGTGGCGAATCCGTGACCACCGCCACCGACACCTACAGCCTAGGTGTGGTTCTCTACGAGCTGCTCTGCGGACGCCTGCCCTTCGATCCGAAACACCGCGACGCCGACCAGGCCGCGCCCCGGTTTGGGGCCGTGACGCTCACTCCCGCCATCGCCGAAGAACGCGGCACCACCCCGGTGCGACTGGGCCGCCAACTCGCGGGCGATCTGGACAACATCGTGCGCTTGGCGCTGCGCCCGGAACCCGCGCGCCGGTATCCCTCGGTCAGCCAATTCTCCGACGACCTGCGCCGCCATCTCGAAGCCCAACCGGTCACCGCGCGCAAGGAAACCCTCCGTTACGTCGCCGCCAAGTTCATCACGCGCAACCGGGCTTTCGCCGTTGCTGCCCTGCTTGCCTTGCTGGCGCTGATTGGCGGGATCGCCGCGACCGGCTGGCAGGCGCACCAGGCAAATGTCCAGCGCCGCCTCGCGGACGCCCAGCGTCAGAAGGCTGAGCAGCGTTTCGAGGACGTGCGCCACCTGGCGGACTCGCTCATGGGCGAGATCCACGATTCGGTGCAGGACCTGGCCGGGGCCACGCCCACGCGCAAGCTGATCGTCTCCCGCGCGCTCGAATACCTCGACAACCTCAGCCGGGACGCCGACACCCCGGCGCTCCGGCTCGACCTGGCCGCCGCCTACCGCAAGATCGGCGACGTGCAGGGCAACCAATATAGTTCCAACCTTGGCGACAGCGACGGCGCGCTGGCGAGTTACCGCAAGGCCGAGACCCTTCTGACTCCCCTTCCCGAAGCCGCGACCGGAAGCACGATGACGGCGCGTGTCGAACTGGGCCGCATCGAGCGCGCCCTGGGCGACATGGCCCAATTTCGGGGTGACTTCGCCGAAATGACGCGCCGGTACCGCCAGTCGCTGGAAATTTTCGCCCAACTCGAACGCGAGCAGCCGTCGGACCCGGTGGCGCTCGACGAACTCGCCCGCGCCTACGACACGCTCGGCGACGGCCTCAACCGCACCGAGAATGGCCACGCGGAGCAGACCGCCTGCTACACACAGGCGTTGGCCGAGCGGCAAAAGGTGGTGGCGCAGGTCCCCGGCAACGTCAAATACCGGCGCGGCCTTGCCATCGCATTCATGAAGCTGGGCCGGGCAACCATGAAGGACCCGGACCACGGCGTGGCCGACATCACGCGCGGCGTGGACATCATCAAAGCGCTGGCCGAGGAGAATCCCGACAACGCAGGACTTCGCAGCGCTTACGTCGTGTTGTTGTTCCAGCTGGGCGTGGCGCAAACGGAGACCGACGACCATGCGGGCGCGCTGGCCAGCTTTGCGCAGGTGCTGCCGATCCGAGAACGACTCCTTGCCGCCGATCCGAAAGACGCCCAGGCCCGCTACAACGTGGCGGTGACCCACGGTCAACTCGCCGAGGCGCTCACCAGTACCGGCCAGCCGGAACCGGCTCTCGGCCATGGCCGCCAGGCGATCTCCGGGATCGACGCGCTCATGGCCGCCGACCCCGGCAACGTCCTTTACATCCGCAACTCGGTCCTCGTGCATCGGCATGTCGCGGCGGCCTACATGGCGCTGGCAGCGCGGGAATCGCTGGATAAGCCGACCCGCGCCGCCCACTGGTCGGAAGCGCGCCTCGCTTGTGAACGAGCGCGTGAGCGGTTTGAAACATTAAAGTCGAAGGGCGGCGTGCGCCCAGAGGATGCCGACATGCTCGACCGGTTGGCAACTGATACCGCAAAGTGCGATCTGGGCTTGGCCAGCTTGAAAGACAAATGAATTGTCCAACGTCGGTCGAAACATTCAGAGAGGGATCGAAGCACTACCAGCCCCCTTTTTCCCCTTGCGTCCCCCAAGTTCCTGGCTAATTTTCCCTTCCCTGCGGCTCACCCGAGTTCAGCAGGGGGGTAAAACGGGTGGACCGCCTGGCTTTTAGAGGCTGGCGGTAAACACCGTAACCCCCACGGGGAAAGTAAGTTCGGGGTCTTAGCTCAGTTGGTAGAGCGCCTCAATGGCATTGAGGAGGTCAGCGGTTCGATCCCGCTAGGCTCCAGTCGCTTATGACGATTCTTGCCCGTTTTGCACGGCTATTTCATCCGATTATCGCGCGGGTTGGCGAAAGTCCTGACCGAGAACTGTTACGCGTGGTTTGAACTGTGTGGGCGGGAGGTCTGCCGTTCGCTGGACACCACTGATCGCGCGCCAGTCGTGCCCGGCGCCGCGACCTTCCTCCCTGACCCGATGTAGTCTGTTGACACACGCCTTGCCGCCAATGAAACCGGGCAGCGACTAAACCATCCGAGGGGATGCCGCGGCGAGTCGCGCCGGCACGACTCGAACGGATTGTTCGCGTCAATCTCTCCTCGCCCCGTGAACTTGACAGCTATCCCAGCATTATTTTCGGCGTTGACTTGGCTGGCATTTGCCACCCATGCTTGCTCCCAAGCCATCATGCCGCTTGGAGGCGGCATCCATTTGCAACACGCCCGCCCAAATTCTGCTATAATACCGGGTAGCACCATGTCCGAAAAACACCACGAACATCCTCCTCAGCCCGAGTCGAACGCGGGGCTCGGCCGCGCTTTCGTCGAGGCGGCGGAACTGCTGGCCGAACAGCCGCGGCGCATGGCCAAGGAGTTCCGGGAACTCGGCCGCAAATACGAGAAGATCAGCCGCAAAATCGCTCACGGCAGCCGACGCACCAATGGAAGAATTGGCTGACGTTCCCACTCCGCTTTACGACTTCCTCTACCGCGATGCCCAGCGTGTGGCGTCCTACTACGCCCAGTTGTTCCAAGGCAGGCTGACCCAGAGCGAAAAGGTTTCCGGCACGAGGGAAAACCGGGTCAGCACCTTTAAGGCGAGCAGCGGGATCGTGGGAGGCGACCTCCAGAGCACGCGCGAGTCGCAGGAGTCCCTCAAGGAGGTGTTCGACCCGCATGATCTCCTCACCGTTGACGTGCTCGCCCGGCTGACGCGGCAATTCATCAGGCCCGGGAGGGATGTGCGGACGGCTGAGACCGGCGAAATGGTGAAGGTTACCGGGCGGCTGACGTTTCTGGACAAGACGCTGCTGGAGTTTGCGGGCGTCGGCTTGGACGTTGTGAAAAGCCAGGAGAAATCGAAGCCTAAGAACGAGCGGGACCAAGCGCAAATTCAGGGCTTGGAGATCGTGAAAAAGGTGTTGCCCAAAATGCCCCTCACCTCGTCTTTTTTATTGGTCGCCGATGATGGCACGACCGTGGCGGGGACCATCAAGGAGGAAGGTTTGGACGAGCCGATCTCGGGTACTTACTTCAAACACGGAGCCAGCGGCGTGGCTCACGCGCACATCATCGGCAACAAGGAAAGCGGCCCCGGCGGGGTGGTCAATATGCCCACCACGCAGTTTATGACAGGCGTGGGCCAAGCACTACGCTTGATACAGAACATCCTCTTCCCGGAGGACGCCTTGAAGGTGACGCCAGTGGCGATCTACCGGGAAGTGGTGTCTAGCTCCTGAGCTATCAATGACGTTGAGGAAGTCAGCGGTTCGATCCCGCCAGACTCCATTTTCCCGGACGATCTGTGCTGTGTATCGTCCCCCGGACTCAACCTCCCCCGGCAATTACCCGTTGCGCGCGGCACCGGGGGTGTTTTATTAACCCATCAACATGGAAAACCGAGCCGTCTCGCGGTTGGTGCTTTCGGAATTCTCCGAGCGGGTCGTCACCGACGCCGCCCGCGCGCTCCGCGCCGAACTCAACGCTGACGTCAGTTGCGCCATCGTTTTCTTTTCGTCCGACTACATCCCGCACCTGCCGGATTTTCTCGAGCTCGTGCGCGTGTACGGCAAGGCGCCCCTGCTCATCGGCGGCTCCGGCGCGGGGTTGATCGGACGCCAGACCGAGTCCGAGGATTGTTCGGGCTTTTCCATCCTGCTCCTGAGTTTGCCCAATACCCGGCTGCGGTTCTTCGAGTTCTCCCAACGCCAGGTCGAGGAATCCAGCGGCCCGGGTTACTGGCACCTGGAAAGCGGCGTCGGCGCGGAGGATGTCGAGGCGTGGATGGTCCTCACCAACCCGCTCCGGCTCAACACCGAACGCTGGCTCTCCGAGTGGAACACCGCCTACCCCGGCGCGCCGGCCCTGGGCGGTCTCGCCAGCGGGACCCAGGAGGAAATCGTGCTCTGCCACGACGGCGCGGTCATCGCCGGGGATGGTCTGGCGCTGGGGTTGACGGGCGGGGTGAAGGTTCGCACGATTGTCAGCCAAGGTTGCCGTCCCATCGGTGAGCCGCTCACGGTGACGGGCGCGCGGGGCAACCACCTGTTGAGCCTCGGGTCGAAACCGGCCTACGAGGTGCTCAACAACGTCTTCAACAGTCTGAGTGAACCCGAGAAGGCGCGGGTGAAAGGCAACCTCTTCGTGGGGTTAGCCATGAGCGAATACCTCGAGGATTATCGGCGCGGCGACTTCCTGATCCGCAGCATCCTCGGCGCGGACCGCGACGCGGGTATGGTGGCCGTGGGCGCGCCCGTGCGGGTGGGTCAGACCTTGCAATACCAGCTTCGCGACCGGGACGCCGCCGACGAGGATCTGCGCGAGTTGTGCCATTCCGCCGAGGAGGACGGGGCGCGTCCGTTCGCCTCGCTGCTGTTCTCGTGCAACGGGCGGGGCCGGGGGTTGTTCCAGGTTCCCAATCACGACGCGGGCGTGTTGGCGGAAATCCTGGGAACGCATCCGAGCGCGGGATTTTTCTGCAACGGCGAGATCGGACCGGTGGGCGCGTTGAACCACCTCCACGCGTACACGGCTTCGGTGGCGCTGCTTTGCGACAACTAAAGAAAGGCGGAACTCGGAAGGCGGAACGCGGAACCAGAGGTTCAGAGGTTCTGCTGGAGACAAAGCAGCGAAGGTTCTGCGCCATGTTTGGTTCCGCGTTCCGCCTTTCTAGCGGGTCTCACGCGGATGGTGTAAGGTCGGCGCTCCGATGGCTGTCCCCTCCAAGAAACGTTTTCCCCGACTTGCCCTGATTATACTGGCCGTTTGCCTGTTGGGGGCGGGAACCTGGTGGGGCTTTGCCTCTGGCAAGGGCGGGTCCGGCAAATTCGGGCAGCGCGCCGCCATCGCGGGTGGTGGTTCCGGGCACGCGGCGTCGGACGAGGAGAACTCCGAAACCGCCAGGGCGGCGCGGCGCGACATCCAATTCAGCATCGACATCACGGGCGACGTCACCCCGGCGCAGCAGGTTGAGATCAAACCGGAGGTCAGCGGGCGCATCATTCACCTGCGGGTCGAAGCGGGTCAACAGGTGAAGAGCGGCGATGTGCTGGTCGAGCTGGACGACACCGATCTGCGCACCGAACGGCAGGGCGCGCTCACCGACATCGAAGGCGCCAAACTGGCCGTGGCGCGCGCCAAGGCGAATTTCGGACGCGGGGAGGGACTTTACAGCGCGAAACTTTCCAGCAAGGAAACGTTCGACAACCTTTCCAACGATCTGGCCGTCGCCGAGAACGCGCTCATCAAATCGCAGCGCAGCCTCCAGGCGGTCGATGACAAGCTCACCAAGACGCGCATCCTTTCCCCGACCGACGGCACGGTGCTTTCCCTGCTCGTCGTGCAAGGGCAGGTGGTGACCGCCGCCGCCAGCGTGAACTCCGGCACCTCGCTGATGACGGTGGCGAATCTGGCGAACCTGATCGTCGTCACCAACGTCAATCAGGTGGATGTCGCCAAGCTGGTGGTGGGGCGCAAGGTTTCGTTGCGGATGGACGCGTTCCGCGAGGCCGCGATGACGGCGGTGATCCGGTTCATCGCGCCGGTGGCGTCGGTGAAAAACAACATCAAGGGGTTCCAGGTGGAGGCGCGCATCGTGGACCCGAGCCCGGATTTGAGGCCCGGGATGACGGTCAACCTGAAGGTGCCCATCGACAGCGCCGAGAACGCGCTGTGCGTTCCGGTGTCCGCCGTTTTCGACGATGGGGACGCGAAGGTGGTTTACGTGCGGCGCAAAGCCGGGCAATCGGAGAAACGCCGGGTGCAGCTCGGGGTGACGAATTATTTTTACACGCAGATCACCAGTGGATTGCAGGATGGTGAGGAAGTGCTGCTCAAGCAACCGGCGGGGAAGGCATGATGTTTTCGCACCGAAGGTGCGAAAGGCGACCTATGCTGAGGCTGCACCTTTGATAGAATAAAAGGCAATGCCCCAAGCGGTGCTGAGGTTGGACCTTCGGGGCGGAGACGGACGTTGCCCCGGACTGCGCGGGAGCTGCCTCCATGGCAAAAATTGGGGGAGCAATAGCACGTCACGCAATCCTGCCGTATAATCATCCTCCGTGAACTTCCTCCTCGGCGTCACCATCGGCTTGTCGGAAATCCGCGCGCACAAATTCCGCAGCTTCCTCACGATGCTTGGCATCATCCTGGGCGTGGCGAGCCTGCTTTCGATGTTCGCCCTTTCGGCCGGCATCGCGAACGGGATGCGCGAAAACCTGAAGGCCGTCGGCGGCGTCGAACAGGTCGGCGTCAACCCCAAGGAAGTCAGCGAGAAACTCCAGGATCTCGCCTCCACCTCACCGGGCCGCACCATGGAGGACGCCCGCCGAATCCGCGAGCACGTCCCGCTTGGTGGACAAGATTTCCCCCGAGGCCAACGTGCCCAACGCCGCCGTGACCCGGCAGGACCATGCCTTGCGGCTGAACGTCGGCGGCGGACGCCCGATTTCCTCTCGGTCAACAACCACGAGCTCTCCGCCGGTCGTTTCCTCTGCGATCTCGACGTCGAACGCCGCAACCGCGTGGTGGTGCATCGGCGCCAGCGTCGCGCGCCAGCTCTGGCCCGAGCTGGGCGATGACGCCGCACCCCTCGGCAGTCGATCTACATCAACCAGCGGCCGTTTACCGTGGTGGGCGTTTTCAAATTCTACGAGCGCGACGACGAACGCCGGCGGCGCGAACTCGGCATCGCCGCCGCCCAATCAACCGCCGCGACAACGCTCGGGCCAGCCGGCCGCGTCGAACCGGCGCGACCCTTTCTGGTGGAAGAACACGGCGGTCATCATCCCGATTTCGACGATGTTCATGGAATTCCGCAGCGCGAACGTGGACGCCAAGGGCGTGGATCAAGGACCCAATTGGACCCTGGATAGATTGCTCGTGCGCGTGAACGACATGAACCAGGTTTGACGAGGCGATCGCGCAAGTCACGCGGCGTGCTGAACAGCACGCACCGCGGCATCGACGATTTCGGGTTCGATACGAAGGAGGACTGGTTCGACCGGATCGAATCCAGCGTGCGCGCCACGCAGATCAGCGGCGGATTGATCGCGGGGATCAGCCTGCTCGTGGGCGGCATCGGCATCACGAACATCATGCTGGCGTCGATTTCGGAACGGGTGCGGGAGATCGGCATCCGACGGTCGGTGGGCGCGCGGCGGCGGGACATTTTTGTGCAGATCCTGGTGGAAAGCTTGGTTACGGCGTCATCGGCGGCTTGCTGGGGTTGGTGGCGGCGTTGGCGTTGGTGCAGTTGCTCATCGAGTTGGCGCCCGCCGAGAACGCGCCGGTGGTGCAATGCGCACGCCGCCGTGATTAGTTTCACGTTCGCGTTTGTCGTCGGGGTGCTGGCGGGATTGTACCCGGCGTGGAAGGCGTCCGTCGTTGGACCCGATCACCGCGTTGCGGTACGATTGAGGCGGGGGTTTACCGTTGGGAAGATGGGGCGAAATACCGGCCTATCGTGCAGCGGGGCCGTCCCGTACCATGTACTGCCGATTGGCCACCGCCGTTCGTATGATCCCGCAACGATGATACTCACGCAAAGACTCTCGCTGTCAAGGCGCGCTTCCAAACTGCGCGCGAGAGGCCGCGCCGAAGAAGGAAGTGCCCGCCGCCGCGGCGGAGCCGCCCGGTAATCCGCTGCAGTCGATCCTGCGCGCCGCGAGTTTCGCCGCGCGCAAGCACCATGGACAAATGCGCGCCGACAACGTGACGCCCTATTTTTCGCACGTCAGCGCGCGTGACGCTGGTCCTGGTGCATCTGTTTGGCGTGAAGGACGAGGACACCATCACGGCGGCGTTGTTGCACGACACCCTGGAAGACACGGCGACGGATTACGAAGAGATCGCGGATATTTTTGGGGAGACGGGTGGCGAGCTACGTTTCCTTGCTGACCAAGAACCCGCTGCTTCCGAAAAAGGAGCGGGAGGAGGACTACCAGGAGCGTCTGGCCCGACGCGCCCGAGCCGGTGATCATCGCGAAGATGGCGGATATGTACGACAATCTGAGCGACCGGATCAACTCGCCCAAACTTCGGAAAACCGCGGCGACGGCGGAGCGATTGCTCGAGGTGTTCGGCGCAAGGGTGAAGACGCACACGGGCCGCGCCGCGCACGAAATGCTCTCGGCGTTGTTGGAGGAGATCAAATCGATCCGGCCGCTGGGGAATATCGGCGGGGTGGGGGAAGACGTGGCGGAGTGAGGGGCGGTAGTCGCCGACCCGCCGCGAAGCGGCATCGTTCCAAAGGTAGGGATGGCTCTCCGAGCCGCTCCCCGTTGTTTCTGGTGGTTGGTGGACGATCCCTTGGACAAGGCAAGTCGGCCAATCTGATAATGGGAGCGGCTCGGAGAGCCATCCCTACCTTTGGAACGACGGCGGGGAACCCGCCTGTTGCGGGTCGGAGACCAGCGCTCCCGGGGCTGACACCCCGGCAAGAAACTCCACCGCCCGGCGCTCCGCCCAGGTGTGGCCATCCTTTCCGAACGCGCGCCAATCCAGAAAACCCACGTGCCCGCCATGGTCCGGGGTTTCTAAAAACAACGCCTCGCTTGCGACTGCTTCCTGCGTCGGAAAACATTCCGGCGGCAGAAAGGGATCATCGCGCGCGTTCAACAGCAGCGTCGGCACGATAATCCGCGGGAGAAACTGCCGCGCGCTGGATTGCCGCCAGTAATCGGCGGCATCCTTGAAACCGTGGATGCGCGCGGTGTACCGGTCGTCGAACTCCAAAAAACTCCGGGTTCGCCCGAGGCCGCGCAGGTCCAGTTGATTCGGGAATTGAGCGGCCTTCGCCTCGATCTTCAAAACCAGCGTCGTGAGAAAACGTCGCAGGTAAAGCCGGTTTGCCCAACGGGTGTCCAACGCGCGGGTGCTCGCCGCCAAGTCAACCGGCACGGACACGGCCACCGCACCGACGATCTTCTCATGCGCCGTCTGCTCGCCCAGGGATTTGAGCACGATGTTCCCGCCGAGACTGAAACCGATCAGCGCGAGTTGCGTGTACCCGCCCTCCGCGCGCCGGATTACCGCGCGAAGATCATCCGTCTCGCCGCTGTGGTAGAAGCGCAGCAACCGGTTCGGCGCGCCAGGACTGCACCCTCGAAACGTCCACGCCAGCACGTCCCAACCGACCTCCGCCAAGGCCGCGCTCATGCCCCGGATGTAGCCGGCGTTGCTGTCGCCCTCCAGACCATGGCTGAGAATGGCGAGCCGGCGGTGCCCACCCCTGCGCCAAGCGAGATCCAGGAAATCGCCGTCCGCCAACTCCAGTCTGTCGGAAACAAAAGGCCCGCCTAACTGACGCCGCAGCAGGGCGGGCAGGATGGTCTGCAGATGCCCGTTGCGCAGCGGCAAAGGCGGTCGAAACCCGGATGCGACGAGGGGCATCGGCGAAAAATCACCACGGCGCGGTGTCCGCTTCCGGGATGCCGCTCAACGGATCGTCATCCACCTTGGCGTTGGCGACCGGACTGTTCTTGGCGGGTTTGGCCGCGCCTTCCGGCGAACCGCCAGGCAGCAGACGCAGGGTTTGCAACGCTTCCGGCTCTTTGTAGTGCCGCTTCAAACCACTGTCGAGCAGCGCGGCGGACGGCACCGCGGCGATGAACTCCGCGAAACTACGGTCCGCGCCCTCGCGAAGCTGCTTTTGTCCGCTCTTAGACGCCCAGAATTCATCTTCAATTGCAGCCAGCGCCCGCACGGCTTCATCCGGCCCGAGATCCTCGCGGCGCGCCAGCACCCAGACCAGACCCAGGTCGCTGTCCAAAGCGACAGGGAACGGAACAAAGGGCGCTTTGACCTCATCGCCCAATCCGCCTGCGGGATTCACCTTGAGTTGGTTGCTGATGATCCGGTCCGGAAAGGTGATTTCAACCTCGGCGGTCCCGTTGCCCGAACTATCGGGAGTCACCGTGACGGTCGCGTCGCCGCCGAAGTTGCTCGCGAGTTGGTTCTGGAGTTCGGCGACGGTCTCGGGCTGGAGGTCTGGTACGGAGCCTTTCTCGCAGAACTTGGCGAACGAGGAAAGTTCGTTCTGGAGTTTGATTTCCTTGCTGAGTTCGCCGGTGATGCTGGTGCGCAGTTTGGGATCCGGCAGCAGGCGGGACAACACTTTTTCGAGGATGGCGAGGAACTGAACCTCGGTGAGCGGTTTGGGTTTCATGAAAATTTTGGACCCCACCTTAGCCGCAGATCGATAGGGATGCCGAAGGAATAAGGATCAAAAACCGCGTTTTTTGACAGGATGAACAGGATAGACAGGATGGGAAACCGGAAAACCTCTGTTGATCTCCGCTGCCTTTGTTTCCATCCTCTCGCTCCTGTTCATCCTGTCAAAATTCTGAGGATCACCGCCGGTACCCGCGCGTCTGACGGGTGAAATCGCGTTCGGCGGTCTCCAGCGTGGATTTAAGCTGGTCGGAAGACAGGCACAAAGTCGCCCCGAAGGTGATGGCGGTTTGCCGGACCAAGTTGTCGTTGGTGGCCACCATGATGCGCCGAGTCGCGCCGTAACGCGCCACGAGACGCTCGATCACGCCATCGGCCGTGCCCCCGGCGGACGCGTAGAAAATTTGGATGCCGCCGGGTTCAGACTCCTCGCTGACCCGGGCGCCCTGGCCGTCGAAAACCAGCACCACGCGCACGCCGCTCTGGTCCTGGTACGTGGTCAGATTTTTGATGAGCGCGTCGCGCGCGGCCATCATGCGCCGTCCGTGCAAGGCCCGGAGTTCGGGCCAGGCAAAGATGACGCTGTGACCATCCACCAGCAGGTATTCGCGGGCTTCGGTTCCCACGGCACCAGGGGGTTCTCCCGCCGGGGGAGACGCGGTGCGCGTCCTCGCCGGCGACAGGTTGAAACAAAGCGCGGACCCGGGTTATTCCGGCGTGTGCGCGGCTGGCTCGACCACCGGGTCGGCGGACGCGGCATGACTTTCCAGCGCGGGCTCGGCCGCGGCCGGGTGGACTTCGTCGCTGGCGACGGGCACGTGCTCCGGCTCCGTCGCGTGGTCCGCGGGGGCGGGTGCTTCGACGTGATCCGCGGGAGTTTCAGCGTGAACCGCCGGGGTTTCGACGTGATTCGCCGGAGCCTCCGCGGGCGCGTGGACGGGTTCGGCTTCCACCGGCGTGGGTGCCGGCGTTTGGGGCGCGGCCTTGGCTTTTGGCACCTTGGCGGGCTTGGGCGCGGACTCGGCTTTCGGAGCCTTTTTGGGGGGCTTCGCGGCCACCGGCGCGGTTTTCATCTTGACCGCAGCCGCTTGCGCGGCCACTTTGCGCTGCAAATACGCCTGGCGGCGCTTGCGCTTGACTACCTTGTTATATTGCTTGCCCATCGGGAAATAAATTAAGTTTCTTCTTTGGTTATGGTTGCTCCCCAATAACGCGGGGAGCGCGCATGAAGCAAGTCCAATCCCGGCCCATTCTCAGGGCCGCCCCCAGGAAGACTTGCCCGCGCGACGGTAAAACCACCGCCGCCAACCTCATCACGACCCACAGTTTCAGCGAACGACCAGTCAGAACCAGTTATGGAAAAAATCCGCAACATCGCCATTATTGCCCACGTCGATCACGGCAAAACCACCCTTGTCGATCAGATCCTCCGGCAAAGCGGCACCTTCCGCTCCAACCAGAAAACCGAGGAGCGCATGATGGACTCCATGGATTTGGAGCGCGAAAAAGGCATCACCATCCGCGCCAAAAACGCCGCCTACCAGTACAAGGGCTACCACGTCAACATCGTTGACACCCCCGGCCACGCCGATTTTGGCGGCGAGGTGGAACGCATCATGGGCATGGTCGATGGCGTCCTGCTCGTCGTCGATTCCCACGACGGCCCCCAGGCGCAGACCAAGTTCGTGCTCCGCAAAGCCATGCAGCGCGGTGCCAAGGTCATTGTCGTCATCAACAAGATCGACCGTGAGAACGCCCGTCCGCACAAGGTGCTGGACATGATTTTCGATCTGTTCGTCGAACTCAACGCCACCGACGAACAACTGGATTTCCCGGTGATCTACGCCAGCGCCAAGGGCGGGTACGCCATGCGCGAAATCCACGAGTCGCGCACCGACATGGAGCCGCTCTTCGACGCGATCATCAAGGAAATCCCCCCGCCCAAAGGCGGCGACGTCAGTTATTTCCAGATGGTGGTCGCCAACCTCGATTACAGCGATTACCTCGGGCGAATCGCCTACGGGCGCATCCTCAACGGACGCGTCAGCGTCGGCGACACCATCGTCTGCGCGCACGGCGACGGACGCCGGGAACGCGCCAACGTCACGGCGCTCTTCGGCCACCAGGGTATGGAAAAGATCGAGCTCAAGCACGCGAGCGCCGGCGACATCATCGGCCTGGCGGGCTTTGAGGATGTGTTCATCGGCGAAACGTTGACCGACACCGAGGAACGCCCGATGCTGCCCTTCCAGGAGATCGATCCGCCCACCATTTCGATGCGGATTTTGGTCAACGACGGCCCGTTGGCGGGTCGCGAGGGCAAGCTGGTGACGGCGCGCAACATCAAGGAACGTCTCGTGCGCGAGACGCGCACCAACGTGTCGCTCCAGTTCAAGGAGACCGAAGTCGCCAGCGCGTTCGAGTTGAAGGCGCGCGGTGAAATGCAGATCGCCATCCTGGTCGAGCAAATGCGCCGCGAGGGTTTCGAGCTGCTGGTTTCCCGTCCCGAGGTGATTTACCGCCGCGACGACCAGGGCAACCTGCTGGAGCCGTACGAGTCGCTCACCGTCGATGTGCCGAACGAAAACCTCGGCGACATTTTGCAGTCGCTCGCGGGTCGCAAGGGTGAAATCACCAACATGGTCCACAACACCCACAGCGTCACGGTCGATGCCGTGGTGCCGACGCGCGGGTTGATCGGCTTCGAGACGGACCTCGTCAACGTGACCAAGGGCATGGGGATCGCCGGGCATTTGTTCAAGGAGTACGGCCCGTTCAAGGGGGATATTCCGAGCCGCAACAACGGGGTGCTCGTCGCCATGGAGAACGGGATCAGCACGGCCTACGCGCTGGACACGATCCAGGAACGGGGCCGTTTGTTCATCGCGCCCCAGGAGGAGATCTACGAAGGGATGATCATCGGGGAGAACGCGCGGCCCGACGATCTGCCGGTAAATCCGTGCAAGGCCAAGAAACTGAACAACATGCGCAGCCAGGGTGACGGCAAGGGTATTTCGCTCCCGCCTCCGTTGGTGTTGAGCCTGGAGCGCTCGCTGGAGTACATCGCGCCGGACGAGTACGTCGAGGCCACGCCGAAATCGTTGCGGATGCGCAAGAAAATTCTGGACGCCGGGATGCGCAAGCGCGCCGGTTCATCGGTGAAGGTGGAGGCCGGCGGGGCGGTGTAGGGATGGGTTTGTTCCCTGGTTCCCGCCCAGTATGGGCGCGAGACATTAGCCCCGGTTCTGGAACCGGGGTACCGAGCCCAAGCGAGGTGCGCCCAGTATGGGCGCGAGACCGTGGCCGGTGGACGTCATAGATAGAAGGGCATGTTCGGGCGAACGGTCTCGCGCCCTTCCAGGGCGCAGTCGCTCCATCAACACACACCCGGCGTCAGGACGCCGGGCTAATGTCTCTCGCCCATACTGGGCGGCGGAACCGGATGAATGCCACACAGGAGTGCGTTAAATTTTTCTTGTTGACACCCCGTCCCACTCGTTTAACTTCCCCGCAGTCGCTCGCATTCCGACCTTTTGTGTTGGTTGCCCTCCTTCCGTTTCCCGCTCTCGGGGCGGTATCCTTTCTCCCGCGAGAATCCGAACACCCGGGGAGCGTCCGCGAATCTCTCCTCCGTTATGGCGGGTCATAGCAAGTGGTCGAAGGTCAAGCACATCAAAGGTCCCCTGGACGTGAAGCGGGGCCGGGTTTTCAGCAAGCTGGTCAAGGAAATCACCGTTGCCGCGCGCATGGGCGGCGGGGATCTCTCGGGCAATCCCAGATTGCGCTCGGTCGTTGAAACCGCCCGCGCGCAGAACATGCCCAAGGAAAACGTGGAGCGCGCCATCAAAAAAGGCACGGGTGAGTTGGAGGGGGCGAACTACGAGGAAGCAATTTATGAGGCGTACGCGCCCGGCGGCGTCGCCATGATCGTGGAAGCGGCCACGGATAACAAAAACCGCACGGCGGCGGATCTACGATTAATCTTTGGAAAAAATCACGGCAGCCTCGCGGCCACCGGCAGCGTTTCGTACATGTTTCACAAAAAGGGTCAGATAACCGTCCCGCGCTCGCTGGCGGACGAGGATCGCGTTTTTGAGTCCGCGCTCGACGCCGGCGCGACGGACCTGACCGTGGAAGATTCCCATTATCTGATCACCACCCCGCCCGATCGGCTGTACGCCGTGGCCGAAGCTCTCCGATCGACCGGGATCGACTCCGATTCCCAAAAACTCACTTTCCTCCCGGATACCTTGGTCAACGTCACCGATGAGGCGACGGCGACCCAGGTTCTGAAACTGCACGAGGCCCTCGACGGGCACGACGACACGCAGAACGTGTACTCGAACTTCGACATCTCCGAAGAACTTCTCGCCAAGCTTTCCGCTTGATCCTTCTCCCCACGACCCTTCCCGCGTTCGGACCACCGGTGGCCGACGCGACCCCGGCAGTCAGTTCACCGCCCTGACGCAAAATTTTTCGCGGCGGCAGGCCAAGCCGGCTCCGTTTTACCTTGCTCCTCCAAACATGACAGCAGACCACGACAACACGCTTGCGCCCGAGGGTGGCGCCGACGCCCCGAACCACGCCGCCGCAACCGAGCCGGTTAAGAAGTCCCCCCGCCGCAAGGTCGCCGTGCGTCCGAAGGCGTCGGTGACGGGGGAATCCGAGGGAAGTCAGCCCGTGGTGGCGGTGGTCGAGGAACCCGTCAAAGCCGCGCCCCGTTCCCGCCGCAAGAAGGTGGTCAAGGAATCGTCTGCCGCCGTCGAAACATTCCCGGCATCGGATGTTTCCCCGCGCGAAACACCAACCCCGCCTCGCGAGGTTGCGCCGGTGCCAGCCGCCGGTTCGCAAGCCCGCATCCTTTCGCAGGCTGAAATAAGCGAGTCACCGGTCCCGCAGGCACAGGTGGAAACACGCGTCATTCCGCAAACGCTGATGCGTGAGATCGAGAAACGGAGCGAACAAAATTTCCCGCGTTCGCAGCCCGCCGTCGCGCCGGCCCCGTCAGCCGCCAGCCAGGAACCGGTGAACACCGCGCCTCCCCAGGCTGCAAGTCCGGCCGAGCAGCCATCCTTACGCGAGGTCGTGCCGACGCCAGAGGATCGTCCCGGCCCCTCGGAATACCGCCCGCCAGTTTTGGAGGACGGACACGACGGGCGGACGCCACCCCCGCGCGACGTCCAGCCGGCGGATTCCTCCCAACCCACGCCCATGTCGGACGGACGCGGCAACAATAATTTCCGAGACGACCGCCGCCCCGATGGCAACGGCGGGGGGGGGCAGCCCTTTCAAAACCGCCGGGGCGACCACCGCCAGCAAGGCCGCAACGACTACCAGCAGCGCGGCGGGGGGAACGACCATTACCCGCAGCAGGGTCGGGGTGGCGAGCAGCCGTCGCACGGACGCGGCGACCACCAACAACAGCAAGGCCGGGGTGATTACCAGCAGGGCCGGGGCGGTGGACAACAGGGACGCGGCGGCAACCAGCCCGGCTTTCGCCAGCAGGGCGGGGGTGGTGGTCGCCAAGAATACCAGGGGAACGATGGCAGCCAGGGTCGGCAACGCCCGCCCTTTGACCAGCCGCCGTCCTCCTCCCCGCTGCCCGGCGGTGGTGTGGACAACACGGTCTCGCGGGTCACGGAACCGCAGTTCAGCGAAGGGATCATCGAAGTGTCCGGCAAGGGCTTCGGGTTTCTGCGCGAGGCCAAACGCAACTTCGTCCAGACGCCCGCCGACGTTTTCGTGACGCCGGAGGTTTGCCGCGAGTTCAACCTGCGCGACGGCCAGTGGATCAAGGGCGAAGTCCGACGCAGCAGCCGGGGACCGCAGCTTTTCCGTTTGACGGAGATCAACGGCGACGATCCGAAGAAGTTCCTGAACCTGCCCAATTTCGAGGAACTCACCTCCATCAACCCCAAGAAGCGCATCAAGCTGGAAACGGTGGGCGACCGTTACACCACGCGCGTCATGGACCTCATGACTCCGATCGGCAAGGGCCAGCGCGGCATCATCGTCGCCCCCCCGCGCACGGGTAAGACGACGCTTTTGCAGCACATCGCCGAGGCCGTGGTCAAGAACCATCCCGAGATCAAACTCATCATCCTGCTCGTGGACGAACGACCCGAGGAGGTCACGGAAATCCGCCGCAGCGTGCCGGAGGCCGAGATCATGGCCTCGTCCAACGACAGCGATCTGAAGAGTCACACGCGCATCGCGCAACTGGCCATCGAACGCGCCAAACGACTCGTGGAAGCCGGCCAGGACGTGTTCATCCTGCTCGATTCCATCACGCGCATGGCCCGGGCTTTTAATAATTCGATGAGCGGCGGTGGCCGGGGCACGGCTTCGGGTGGTCTGGCCGTCGGGGCTCTGGAAATCCCGCGCAAGATTTTCGCGGCGGCGCGCAACACGGAGGAGGCCGGGTCGCTGACGATCATGGCGACCGCGTTGATCGAAACCAACAGCAAGATGGACGACGCAATCTTCCAGGAATTCAAGGGTACGGGCAACATGGAGTTGGTGCTGGACCGCAAGATCAGCGACCAACGGATTTACCCGGCGGTGGATATTTTCCTGTCGGGCACGCGGCGCGAGGAGTTGTTGCTCCAGAGTTGGGAGTTGGACAAGATCAACGTGATCCGGCGCGGCTTGGCCGGACACAAGCCGATCGAAGCGATCGAGCGGCTGCTGACTTTCCTGAAGAAGTTCCCGACCAACACGCAGATGCTGGCCAGTCTGCCGGGCTGAGGCGGGGTTCGAGAACGTCGGTCGGCCGGGGGATTTCGATGGCAGGGCACGGATGGAATGCTCCCTGCTTAACCTGGTTCATCGAACCAACCGGCAATCTGTTCCCTGGCGGACCTTCGACGGTCACAGAGGCGTGGGGAAATCCCACGCGGCAACGCGCCGGGCGTCGGATTCGAGTTGTTCCCCCTCTGAATCCATGAATTTCCCGCCCGAACGAACCGAGCCGCTGATCATGGCTTTGCGCGAAGAATTGCAGGAGTACGGCGCGCTCTTGCGCTTGCTGGAAGCCAGGCGCGCGGGATCCTCCTCCTATCAAAGAGCGGATATTCCTGATTTGACCAAGGAAATCGACCGGCACGAAACCATCTTGCGGCAGTCCCGCCAACGGCGGCGGGACGAAGTCCGCTCCCTGGTTGGTCACGATCCGGATTTTGCCAACGCCACAATCGAAAGCATCAGTTTGGACAACCTGTTGCCCCATTTCCCCGTCACGGTTGCGCCGATGATCCAGGGCCTCGTCGAAGAGGTCAACCAACTGATCACCAAGGTCAGTCGCTTGGAGTGCAAAGGTAAAAGTCCGTCCCCGCCGTCATTTTCTTAACCCACTTCATCCGCGTTAATCTGCGGACCGGGTCAGGCGAGCAGGCTGAAGGTGATGATAAATTCGCCGTCGTTGCGCGCCTCAAACTTCGCCCCGAGTTCCTCCACGCTGCGACGCGCCGCGTAAAGCCGGACTTGGGCGTCCAACCAGTGGGGGTCGTCGCCGTCGATTCTTAAAGCTTCGTTTTCTCCCTGCGCGGAATGCGCGGACATGGACAACTCCGCGCCGGGAATTTCACCGGGAAGGCGCGTAAGACGCACTTTCAACGTGCCATCCGCCCTTTCACTGCCCAAGGCGTCGCGCAGGTTGAGCACGAGGTGGAGCAATACCTGACGCAATGCCGTTTCGTCCAAAAGAACCGCCATCTCCGCCCCGGCGGGAAGCACGTCGATCCGCACACCGCGTGGGAGGACGTGTGCGAAAAGTTCCATTTCGGCGGGCACCATTTCCGAAAGATTGAGGTACGCGCGCTCGCCTCCCGAGCGGCGATTTATCTCCGTGAGTTGACGTAAAAGCTTCTGCAAACGTCCGGCGCTGTTGTGAATGAGGCCAACGCCTTCTTTGATCGGCAGGCCGCTTTCGGTGGTTTGCAGATAAATTTCACTGAGTGCCGAAATGCCTCCCACGAGGTTGTTCAACTCGTGGGCCATGCCCAGGGTCAACTGGCCCAGGGAGTCGCGTCCGGCCGCCGCGCGCGCGAGGCGGTTCTGCCAATCGGGGTCCGCCGCCGCAAGGTCCGCCAACGAATTAGCCGGCGCGGTGTGGGCTCCGTCCGGCGTGGGGGAGGCGTCTGCTGGCGCGCCGCCGGCGTTTGTGGTTGGGCGATGTTTCACGTAGTACTTCCAGAGTGGCAGACGTGCCTCCGCTGCTCATGGCGAAATGAAATCACGGTCTTCGTTAAATCTTTTTGCTTTTCCCCGGTAAATGCTGATACAGCCTTGCTGGATTCCCCGCAACGTTTTGAATCCCGGCAAACTTTCCTCCGCCCATGGTCTTTGAGAAGATCATCGTCCTCGACGACGAACTCATCATTCGGAAAAGCCTTGAGGAACAGTTGCGCCGCAAACGCTACTCCGTCGCCTCGGCGGCGACCCTCGCCGAAGCCGAGCATTTCCTCTCAAAGGACAACTTCGACCTAATTTTCGCGGACGTGCACCTGCCCGACGGCAACGGCATCGACCTGCTCAAACGCCTGACCCAGCAGCCCGACAGTCCCACCGTCGTGATCATGACCGGGCGCGGCTCCATTGAGTCGGCGGTTGAGTGCATGCGGGCGGGGGCGTTCGACTACGTCATCAAGCCGTTTTCGTTGAGCCAGATCATGATGATTGTGGAAAAGGCCGAGGCGTTCCGCCAAGTGGTCAAGGTCAACCAGTACCTGAACCAGGAGCAGGCCACGAGCAGCACGCTTTTTGGCGAGAGTCCGGGAATCCAGCGGCTGCGCGGGATGATTGGCAAAGTGGCCCCGACCGGTGCCACGGTGCTGATCCACGGGGAAAACGGCACGGGCAAGGAACTGGTGGCGAATGAATTGTTCAAGGCGAGTTCGCGCGCGAAGGGCGCTTACATCAAGGTCAACTGCGCGGCGGTCAGCGAGACGCTGATCGAGAGCGAATTTTTCGGGCACGAGAAAGGGGCGTTCACGGGCGCGAACGAACGGCGCGAGGGCCGCTTCGAGTTGGCGCACGGCGGAACGATCCTGCTGGACGAGATCAGTGAGATCTCGCCCAAGGTGCAGGCGAAGTTGCTGCGGGTGCTGCAGGAGCGGGAGTTCGAACGCGTCGGGGGAAACAAAACGCTCCAGGTGGATGTGCGCGTGCTGGCGACCACGAACCGCAACCTGCTCAAGGCGGTCGAGAACGGCGATTTTCGCGAGGGATTTGTATTACCGGCTGAACGTTTTCCCGTTGCAGGTCCCGGCGTTGCGCGAGCGGACAGGGGACGCGACGCTGCTGGCGGTTCGTTTTCTGGAGAGGTTTGCCCGGCGTTACGGGGTCAAGATCAAGGGATTTACGGCGGGTGCCACCCGGGCGATCGAGGCTTACCATTGGCCCGGCAACGTCCGCGAATTGCAGAACCTGGTCGAGCGGGCCGTGATCCTGACGGAAGGCGTATTGGTGGATGAGGAGGTGTTGGGATTGCCGGTGTCCGGCGCGGGGGCGGGGGGCGCAAAGAGGCTGATGCGATGGTTGGTGTGGTCAGCGAATCACCGGCGGTGTTTGCGGACGGCGGTGCGCAAGAGGGTTAAAGTCGTTGGATGAAATGGAGAAGCTGCATATCTTGCGCGCTTTGGAACACACGGGAGGCAACCGCACGAGACGGCGAGTCTTCTGAAGATCAGCGTGCGCACGTTGGCAACAAGTTGCACCAGTATCGGATCGAAGAGGGCGCGACCGAGGAAGTGGAAGAAGCGGGGCAGGTTAAGGGAGCGGGACCTGCTCGTAAATAGCGACGCGGGGCGTTGCCCAATAGGCGTCGACTTGCGGGGTGGCGTGACCGTTCTTCCCCCAACCCCAGGCGGCAGACCCCGCGGGTAGCGTGCCTCCCGCCGCCGGAGGACGCAACCCCGTTGGGGTTGAAGACACTTGGACATTGATCACCCAGGGTAACTAGCGGCTCGCAACCCCGGGCTTTGGGGCGCAACCCGTTCCGGGTTGGGGAGGCTGGAGAGTCACGCCGCTGCGGCAATTTTTAAGGCGACCTGTTACCGCTGAAAACGAACGTCCGCGAAACATCTTGTGGCTTTGAACGTCCGCAACCGGTACGCTGCCAA
>CAWCJJ010000007.1:0-21503 GCA_963795895.1 uncultured bacterium | reverse complement strand
CGGCGGACCACTAGATCGTGCGGTTTGCGAGGGTGCTCAGCGCACGTCTATATCGCGCAAACGCTCCTCGATCCACGCGGCTTCGGCGTCAGAGTGCCGGGGATCCCTGTTCATCACGGCTAATCGAATGATTACGGCTTTCGTCGAGCGAGAAACATCGAAGTAGTGGTTGAAACCAAATTAATTACCCCCGGGAGGTCCAGGGCGGAAACCCTGTCCATTGATCGTGGGCCCTCCCTTTCATGAGTATCTTCTTCAAAGCGGACGCCACGCCGGCTTTAATAGGGAATGGCGGCGGATAGTTCCCAGCGGCACTCCAGCGTAAATTCCCAACGAACTTTGCGTCTCGTCGATCTCATCGATACTAAAAACACAAGTCGGCTAGAGCCAGCATCCCTGTAATGAATTGGTCTTCCCTCCTCCCTTCGACTTTCAATCCCGCGCTCGCGCTAAAGCGACTTTTCGACGCGGACCGAAATTTCGCCACGCACGCGTTGCGAGACGTTTTTATCTTTTTGACGTTTGGCATCGCGCTAATTTTTGCCGCCGTGGTGTTGTATCAGACAGTCGGATCATGGTGGAAACTGCGGCCCTACTTCAAAAACACCGAACGCCGCGAGCAGGCGTGCGATCTTATCCTCGCCTCCGATCTTCCCCTGTTCCATGAGTTGCGGCATCATCTGATCGAATTTTCAAACCGCGACGGCACAGGCGGGATGTCCAAACGCCGCACCGTCGATGCCGTCGAGGTGTTTCGCGAAGCCGTCCTGGCAC
The DNA here is from genome assembly GCA_963795895.1 of uncultured bacterium. Lineage (GTDB taxonomy): Bacteria > Verrucomicrobiota > Verrucomicrobiia > Chthoniobacterales > SZAS-18 > CAWCJJ01. The sequence goes on along the minus strand of CAWCJJ010000007.1, from coordinate 20,729 downwards.
CGGCTTTCACATCCAACCGGCTCGTCCTCGCCGTCCCCAGCATTCTTACGGGGTTGGGGGTCCTGGGAACTTTCGTCGGATTGCAGTTAGGCATCGGCAGCCTCAATCTTAGCGATCCTGGCAACCTCGATAAAAGCATTGTTCCGCTGATCGAGGGTTGCGCGGTCGCATTTTCAAGTTCCGTCTGGGGGATTTTGGCCAGCTTGTTCTTCAGTTTCTGGGAGAAGCTGTGCGAGGGGTTCGCCTTCTGGCAAGTGCGGAGAATCCAAAACCGGGTTGACGCGCTTTTCCCCCGCTACGTCCCGGAGGAGGCCATGTCGGAACTCGAACGCTCCTCCCGTGGCACGGAGGATTTGCTCAAGGGTCTCGCGGTTGCCATCGGCACGAGATGCAGCAGGCCATCCAACACTTGGGAATCGAAATTCGGGACGCGGTGTCCAACGCGACAACCGAAGGACAGGAGCCCCTGATGGAGGAATCCGCGGAGCTGCTCTCCAGCGCACTGACGGCCGAACTCGCCCACCTTAAGGAGCAAATTGGCCGCATGGCGGATCGATTCTCCCAGAAGTTTACCGGCGCGAGTGACGGATTGATGAAGTCCGTGCAGGATTTCCAGCCTGTCATCGAGGCGCTTTCGGGGGTCGTCGGCGACGCGCGGGCCACCGTCGCCGGGGCGGTCGCCAGGCTCAACGCGCATGATTCCGTCATGCAAGAAATGGCGGGCGCGGCGTCGAACATTCGCGGCGCGGCGGAGGCGTTTGCCTTGATGAACGACACGCTCGGCTCATCGGCGGCGCGGAACGAGGAAGCGTCTCGCGCGCAGTTGGCGGCGTCGGGGGCCAGCGAGCGCGCGGGCGAACAATTCGGTCGGGTCACCGATGGATTATCGGAAATGCGCCAGACGCTGGAAGATGCCGCCAAAGTGGTCGGCGCATTGGGCCGGCCCCTTGCCGACTTGCAGACGTTGCTGGCGGGCAACCGGAGATGCAGCGTCAACTCGAAACCACGCGCTCGACTTCGGAATCCGAGCGCAGTCGGATGCTGCTCGCGATGTCCGGCGATTTGGCGGCGAAGGTGGGCGTCGCCGCCCAGCAATTCGCGCAGGTCGGCGCGCTGGCCGACAAACTGACCGCTTCGGCCACGAGTCTGGAGGGGGCAAGCAAAGGATTGGAAGCGTTTGGGCGGCCAATGTTGCAAGCCTCCCAGGATTAGCGTTCCGCCTCGGAGGCTTCCCGCGCGGCGGCTCTTTGCGGGGAACGCGCCGCCAGCGCCCTCGAGCCGATCCCGGGAGCGATCAACGCCCTTACCAACGGCTTGGCCAGCGCGGGTACGAGCGTGCGCGCCGGCGCGGAGTCGGCGCGCGATTCCTACCTCGAGTTGATTAAACTTCAGGAACGGTGGTTTGCGGGGGCGAAACTCGGGTTGAACGGCATGAAAGCGCAGTTGCAAGCCATCATCCATTCGTATGGGCAGCAGATCGATGGGCAAACGACCGGGCTCATGAAACAGTGGACCACTGCGGTTGAGAAATGTCTCGACTCGTACTCGTCCCAGGTTGGCCACATCTCCGGCGGCCTTGCGGACTTGCAGGATGAAATCAGCAAACTGCCGCGCTAGGCACCGTCATGTTCCGCCGCCAAGCAATCACAAAAAAGGTCGGTGAAGGTGAGAATCCGTTCTTACTGACGTTCTCGGATTTCATGGCGAGCCTGCTCGCCATCTTCATCCTGGTTTTGATCGTCACGCTCATCCAACTCGAAAAAAAGAAGAGCGACTTGCAACGCGCGCAAAGGGAACTGCAGATCACCATGGTGGAACTGATCGGGAGCCTGGAGGACATTCAAAAGATGCAGGATATGATTTCCTCTTCGCTGCGAGACGCCAGCCGCCGGGAGCAATCCTTGGCGACCATGCTCGAGGGTATCCAGCGAAATCTCCAGGCGCGCGGCATCGATCTCGTGCTGGCCGAGAATGGCACCGTGCTTCATATCCGGGAGCAACAACTGCAATTCGCGCTCGGAAGATACGAGATCCCGCCGACGCAGACCGGCGCCGCCAACGCCATCGGCCAGGCGCTGCTGGAAGCGTTGACCAAGGCGGAAAATCGCGGCTTGCTGGACACGGTTTTCGTCGAAGGTCACACCGACTCCGTGCCCAACTCCCGGGAGATGGGAAACTGGGGATTGAGCACCTACCGCGCTATTTCGCTCTGGAACTATTGGACGGATAAACCCGGCGATGTATCCGCGTTGAAACAATTGCGCACCCTGCCCGCCGATCCGACAACACCGGCCAAACCGCTCATCTCCGTGAGCGGCTACGCGGACACCCGTTCGACCCACGATTGGGTGGAGGGACAAATTTTGAAGAACGACCGGCCGGAAGACCGCCGCATCGACATCCGTTTCACCCTGGCTTCCTCCGAAAAGCGGAGCCTCGAAGGGCTGCGGGAGAACATCCAACAAATGCGCGGGAAGATGGATGCCTTGATCCGGAAACTCAAATCCCCCGGCCATGCCCCTTAACCTTCGTCTGGTTCCGTTGCCCCTGCCACACATCGCGGACTCTTTGTTGGCGGGCGCGGAAAAAACCCTGCGGGAGATTACCGCCCGCAACCTTGCCAATGCGATTGGCGGAGTAGAAACCCGGCAGTCTCGAGACGACAAGGAGGGATGAAGCGGCGCCTGCGGGAGCGGCGCGACGATGTCTCGTTTAGCAGGCGACGGCGGGTGTTGGCCGCGTCAGAGTACTGCTGAGCCTTTACCTGGAATACACGGGGCGCGCCGATGCGAATTGGCTCCCGCCGTTCAGTGATGCGATCGCCACTTCGTTGCTTGGCGCCGATGGCAAAGGGTGGCACGCGGGTTGGCGGTGGCAAGCCACCCAGTTGTTCTTCACGCACTTCGATGATTTGCCCGCTTTAGAAACGCTTTGCCGACGCTTGTTGGAATCCTTTCAAGCCGCCAACTTCCGCCCGGGCCACGCGATGGAGGTATGGGATCAGCACCGTTCCGAGATTTTCGCGCCCGACGGACCGCAACGGGTCGCGGCGACGGCGCGAGATCGCGAAACCTTCCCGCAACTCGTCAAACGGTTCGCGCTATCGACTCTACCGGAGAGCAACCGGTTCCTGGTGCGTTTGAAAGAGTGCCTCCTCTTGACTCGCCTTCAGGAGGCGGAACTTCTGGACAAGGGCGGGAGATTCTTGAGCAATTGAAAGAGGTGAAATCCTCGCCGTACCAGGCGGGAGTTCCGCTGGGGGCGGCGGCGTTGAGGATCATGACCCGCCGGGTTTTGGAATCCCGTGGCGAGTGGAAGGGTGACTGGCCGGATTGGATTTTGCGTCTGGGTTGCGACCCCTCACTACCCCCGACCGGTGCGATTTTTCGAGAATGGTGGGGCTGCTGGCATCCGACACGTGAGGAGTTGGAGTGCGCCCAACGGGCGGTGAACCGCCAGACGCTGGAGTATTTCATCCAATTTCTTGAACTCAGCTTGCGGGAGAACCGTGGAGCGGAACAGTTTAAAGCGCGCGCCGAATTCCTGCGTTGGTTGGATGACAGCCGCAAGATCATCCGCTTTAAAACTTGTCTTGCATCCGCAAGATTTCGCCAGATTACCGAGGGTGTACCGTGAGCAACGGCATCGTGTGGCGCAAATAGAGGGAGCAGGGCAGGGAACGAGTGTCATCGTCATGGAATGCACCGAGGGCATCTGGATTGTGGAAGGAACCCACATTTTTGCCGTGCGCGTGTTCCATCGTCAGTTTCCCTTGCCGGAGGTATTTCAACAAGACTGGGCTTCTTACCAGTATCGGACTTTACCCAAGGTGCCATGCACCAACACGTCATGCAGAGAGATGATACCGCAGGTATCTGGAAAGCTCACCAGGGTGACTGGCTGCCCGTCCTACTCGAACAGGTGCGATCCAAGTACCACGTGGAGTGGTCTCGTTGGCACCGCTAAATGTCCATGCCACTTTTCTCCCCAGCGCCTGTCTTTACCTGGTCTGCCAACGCCGAGGGGCTTGCCATCCGGTTCGCTCGTCCGAAGCAACACGCCAAAGCCAAACTGGGCCAGGCGAACGAAGAGGCGCAACTCGGCCTCATCCGCATGGAGATGCTCGCCGAAAGCGGGCGGGCCGAAGTCAGGGAAATCGACGCGGGTATCTTTGTCGCGGCGGCGGACGCGGCCCGGCTCGATCTCTTGACGCGCGAAGGGTTCCAGCTTCCCCCGCCGTGGCCGGGAGGTTTGCGGTTGCGCACAGAATCCGTGCCGCAATCCCCAACCTTTACCGCTCGCATTGGCCTCGTCGATCCGGGCGCGACAGTGCGCTGGGAATGGCATTTGCGCGGTCCGATTCTGGAAACCGGCGGGGCGAACTATCTGCCCACCACAGCTCAATACGCCGCGCTGCGCGCGTTCCAGACCTGGCGGGAGACCGCCGATGCGCGGGGCGAACTTACAAATCTCAGCCTGCTCGCCACCCTGCGCGAAGCGCGTGAGGAAGGCTGTCACATCGATCTTGAAGCCTATCGCGAAACGCTCGTCGCCCACGCGCGCGAACTGAGCGTGGACGCCCGTCCCGAAAAGGGCACGGGCGACCTGATCCTCCGCCCGGTCCTAACGAGGGATTTCCCGGATTTGGACGCGGCGCGTATTGAGGCGTGTCTCGGCCAACTGGCGGGGGTCAAACCACAAGCGGTGATGCGCGTAGGCCAAACGATTGTACTGCTGGACCCACAGCAGACCCGGCAGGCGCGCGCTCTGGTGGAGCGAGGACGTGTCCCGCGCGAAGAAGTGTCGGCGTTCCAGCTAGACCCGGCCGCTTGGCTGTCGGAACACGTGTTTCCAGACATTGAGACGGAGTTTAGTCCCAGGGTCACGGGAGTCGGCGTTTGGAAAGAGGGTTACGCGGGCGCCCTCTGGTCGGAAGGAGAAGATTGGTTTGGCAAGAAACCACAACCGGAAAGGAGAGCCGCCGCCGGGAGCGCGCTCGATGGAGGCAGGATCAAAGAAACCATTGACCCGCCGGTAGACGACGACGGCGGACGGGTCGTTCCCATCATCCTCGCCAACGACACGGACCTTGGCTTTGGGCAGCGCACCCTGGAAAGGGAGGAGGATACGGCGGAGCCAGATTTCTCCCGTTACGCCCGCCCGCCTTTGGACCATCAGCGGCAAGCGGTGGTGTGGCTACTCCGCCACGGACGGCGCGCCTTGCGTCGGCGCGAACCGCGCGATGAAGGTCCTGTTGTTAGCGCGGGCGCTCTCCTGGCGGATGACATGGGGCTCGGCAAAACGTTCAGCACACTGATTTTTCTGCGCGAGTGGCTCGACCTGTGGCGGGCGGAAACCCATCGCGAACCGCCGGCCGTGCTCATCGTCGCCCCGCTCTCGCTCCTGGAGAATTGGAAAGTGGAAATCGCCAAGGGTTACGGCGAGGGGAACACCGTGTTCCGTCGCGTCCTCATCGCGCAATCGGACGAGGAACTAAACCTCGTTCGCCGTCGTCCCGGCAGCCGCGACAAAGCCGTGCCGGGGCGGGTCCTGGAGTACGGCTTGGGGTTCGGCGACGGCACCACGCGCAGCCTCGATTACCCCGGCGGTTGCGTGCTGACGACCTACCAAACTTTGCGCGATTACCGGTTCTCCTTCGCGAAGGCGGAATGGAGCGCCGTCATATTCGACGAGGCGCAGAACATCAAAGATCCCAATGCTCTCCAGACCATCGCCGCCAAGTCGCTCAAGGCGCTGTTCCGGCTGACTCTCACGGGCACGCCGGTCAGAACCATCTCGGTGATTTCTGGTCCATTCTCGATGCCTCGGAACCGGGGCCGCTCGGTTCGTTTCGCCGAGTTCCGCCAGAGATGGATCTTGCCGATGACGCGTGAACCCGACCGCCAAGGCGAGATTGGTCTGCGGCTGCGGGAACACGTCGGTGACTTGATGCTGCGGCGCATGAAGGAGGACGCATTGACCGGTCTGCCCGGAAAAAGCGGACATGACCATTCGATTCCGGTTGCATTGACAGCCGAACAGCTAGCGGCATATGACGCGGTGGTGGTTGGCGCGCAGGGAGGGGATGTTTACACGGAAAGCAACCCCGCGCGGCAGAATCAGCAACTCGCCGCCCTGTGGCAACTCCGGCAGATTTCCCTTCATCCCGACCTTCTCGCGGGCGGCACCATCGGCGCGGCGGTCAACGCTCGCGAGTCCCGCGCGCTTCTGCAACGCTCCGGTAAACTCGCCTGGTTGTTGCTGCGCTTGGACGAAATCCGTTCGCGGGGAGAAAAAGCCCTCTTGTTTTGCCTGCAGAAAAAAATTGCAGGAAGCCCTCGCCAGCCATCTCGGGATCATTTTCGGCCTGCATGTCCCCGTTATTAACGGGGACACGAAAACGACTTCGCGTCGGGACCCGGAAGAGACGCGTTTGGGGTTGATCGATCAATTCAGCGGAAGGACGGGATTTGGTGTTTGCATCCTGTCACCGATCGCGGCGGGCGCGGGTTTGAACATCGTGGCGGCCAATCACGTCATGCATTTGGAGCGTCACTGGAATCCAGCAAAAGAAGATCAGGCGACGGACCGCGCCTACCGGATCGGCCAGACCCGACCCGTGACCGTGTACCTTCCCGCCGCGCGGCACCCGGACCCGGCGCGGCGTTCTTTCGACGATGTTTTGCACGGCTTGATCGAAAAGAAGCGCGGTTTGCAGGGGGCACTAGGATTGGTCCCACCACAGTCTGTCACAGATTCGGAGTTGATCGACAGCGTTCTCGCTCCCGGCACTTCCTCAGCGCCGGGTAAGATCATCGATCTTCCCGCCGCGTTGCGATTGCCGTGGAGGTTGTTCGAGGCGTTGGTGGCGGCTCTTTATGAACAAGGCGCGCGACGCGTGATTCTCACACCTGGCGGCGGCGACCACGGGTGCGACGTCGTGGTTCTGGGAACCGGCGCGGAAGGCGAAAACCTGCTCATCCAGTGCAAGGCCACCGGGCGCGATAAATTGGATAGCGAAGCCGCCGTGCGGGAAGTGGAAGGTGCCCGGCCGTATTATGAAAACCTTCTCGGGATCACCTTCCGACAGCGGTGTCTGTATACGACCGCCAAGCACCTCAGCAAAAGAACGCGCGATGCCGCGCGGATTTGTGGCGTGACCGTGCGCGACCGCGCATGGCTTTCAACCGAATTAAATCGAACGCGCCTCTTTTTGTCAGATGTGTTGGCGCGTGACGCCCGCCGCGAGCGATTGTAACTCTGCCAAAGGGCGTGTTGCTCCTTGGACCATGTGACCGTTCCGCGGGCACGCACGATACCAAGCCACTCCCACTTATGAACGCAGACGCTCCTCAATCCACACGGCTTCGGCGTCGCCTTCGGCCACTGGCTGGAGTGCCCCGAGCGTAGGTCGGGAGAGCCAATAGCGGCCCGTGCGGTAACAGCGGTCGATCAGCGGTTGCAAGGCTAAGGGCGCGTCGGGATCGTTGGGCCGCAACGGTACGCGGACCACGGGCAGCGGGTTGCGCAATGGGCAAAGATAGACTTCCCAACGGGAATATTCCTCGCCGATGGCGCGCGACACGCACACGAGGTGACACGTCCCGGGCGGGAAGCTCAGGCGCTGGCGGGCGATGCTGACCACGTGAGTGCCGCCACGAACCAGGTCGATCTCCACCAGGTTCACCCCGGCGGCGATGAAATGCTGCTGCCGCTGGCGGTAGGACCGCGCACCCGCGTCGGTTTTATTGCCGGGGCTGAGCACCTCGATAACGGTAATCAGTTCGCCGCCCGCGTCGTGGATTTCGATCCAACGCTCCGTGACCCGGTGCTCGATAAAGAGCAGCGGCTCCGCGACGGCCAGGGTCCCGCCACCCTTGTCTTCAGAGGTTCCCAGGCTCGGGAAGCCCGCGCGCCAAGGTTCGATGACGGCGACATCGGCGCGGTAACTGCGGCCATCCCCGTCCTCCTCACCCACGACGACGCGCTCCTCGGCCCGGGCTCTGAGATCCTCCGGCAACTCCTCGGCGAGCGCTTCGCTGATGTAGCCGATGAGCCGCGGTATGCACGTCGGTCCAGCTTTCCTGGAAAAAGGGGTTCATGCCAGGGAACGGGTTTGCCTTGGGGTCGCGCATCGTGGGGATGAAGTTACACGCGCCAAGGAGGAAATCCCAGCGTGAACTCGGCGGCTGCGCGGAGAAGTAGCGACGCGGAGCGTTGCCCCGGGAGCGCGGGTCTCCCGCCCCGCATCTGGTTCGGTCTGATCTGACCAGGGCATGTGCCGCCCGGTTTATGGCGAAGGCGTGGATGGCGACCTCCAGGCGCCATCGCTTGCGTTCGCGGCGCAGCCGCCCATTTCCAGAAGAATCGAGGCGCTTCGCGCAAGGGAACCAATGGCGCCCGGAGGTCGCCATCCACCCTTTGACCCGATAAAAGAAATGGCGCGGCCAACCCGCGCTCGCAGGTCAACCGTGCCATCCGTTCGGCCCGGCGCGACCGCCGGAACCCTATTTACTTCGAGATGATCTTGCCTGAGTTAAACACGTAGAAATACCGAATTCCGTTGGTGTTATAACGGCCCGCGTTGTTTGGGTCGGGGTAGTAGTACACCACGCTGTTCAAAGCGAAGTCATACATATACGGGAACGGGAAGGTGGGCGACGTGTAGAAGAACCCGCCGCTCTTGAAGTCGTACAAGTACGCGCCGCTTTTGCCGTCCGCCGCTTCGAAGACATACTCATACCCCAAGTCGAAGTGGTAGATATAACGGGGATCGCTCAGGTAGCTGTAGTACCCGAACGGGTTGCCGTTGGCAAAGGCCAGGTAGTACACGCCGTTGGGCAGCGCGGCCTCGCCCGCGAAGAGGCTAGCGTGGCTGGCGGCCAGCGTGAAACCGAGGTCCGTCATCATGCCGTTTTCCGTCGCGCTGTAGGCGCGCTCGCCCGTGAGGCCCATCATCTTGGGGCCGCTCTCCGTCGCCGCCGCCATCAGGAACGGCTTCGTCGCCGTCGTGTTGTCGTCCACGTGACTCCCGCTGCTGCCTTCCTGATACGGGTTGGGGGAGAAGATCGGCACCGGCGCGCCGAAGGCCGCGCGGGCGTTCTGCCCGTTGAAGAACTCGCCTCCGGGTCCGGGGGTGGTTTGCAGATCGTTGTTGCCGCCGGTGAGGGTGGAAACCTTGCCTGCTTTGAAGATAAATGTGGTCGGGCTGATCAGCGGCGCGCCGGAAGCAGTCGTGAGGAAGGAGTCGAAGATCGAATAGAAACCCGGGTTCGTCGTGTCGGGATTCTGGGAGAAATTCGAGGAAAACCCGAAGGCGTGGGTCAGTTCATGGATGATGGTGCTCTTGAAATCCAGCCGGTCCGCGGCGATCGGCACGTTCGGATTATACTCGTAACTGGCGCCAAGGTTGACGTTCACCTCACCGTCCGCCGCGGCGCCGTTCAGGTCCGTGGCGCCATTGCTGATCACTTTGGCTTGCGCGACGGTTGGGAAGAAGCCCGCGGAGCCGCCCGCCGGATCGATCACCTCGCTGCCGGCGCTGGCCAGCGTCGAACTGTTGGGATCGTTCATGCTTGTGACCCGCATGGTCACGGTCGCGGTGTGCGCGAAGAAGGCACCCATGGTTTGACCGGCGTCGATGAGTCCCGCCTTGTACTCGGGGTGGGCCGGATCGTTGAACCCTGTGCCCGCCGGGTCTGCGAAATCAAAGGCGAAGGTGACGATCGCGTCCGCCGTTGGACAGAACGCGGGACAGGTTGCCAGCGAGGCGGCGGCCAGCCAGGAGCATACTTTCGTCCGGGAGGGGGAGGTCAGCGCACTCACGGAACGGTCGAGCCGGGGGAACCTGGAAGCAGTGCGCGTGAAGAGAGGGAAGTTCATCGGGGCGCGATGTTGCCTTGTTAGTACGTTAGAGTCAAAGGGAATGTATTGGCATACGCGGACTTTCTTATGCAAACACTTGCCGGACACCACGATGTCACTTACATCTGTCTGTCTATCGGCCAATGTTACAATCCAAGGGATTGTTATTGGTGATTGTTTGGGTTGGCGAACGAGAACAGCGCCCCTTTCGGATGGAAGGCAGAGAGCGACGGTATCGCCCGCCTCGCGCGCGGGGCATCCTTTGCCGCTAGTAGATCTCCACCGGCGAGCGTTTGCCGTCCTCCGGGGCGCGGCGGGCGGCTCCTTCCTCACCCATCACGGCGACCCGCAGATCCCAAACCTCGGCGTCCAGCGCGCGGAAAACCTCCTCGCTGAAACGCGGCTCCGGCGGCGCGAGCCGGGTCTTGGCCGCCGCCACCGCCGCCATCGAACGCTCCAGCATCGCCGCCGGGGCGCGCTCCAAAATCGCCCGCGCGCCGTCCAGATGGTCGATCTGGTGGCAGATCATCGTCATGTCCGCGCCGGCCGACACCGCCATGTGCAGGGTTTGCTCCAGGCTGTAGCCGTTGAGGATCGCGCCCATGTCGAGGTCGTCCGTCATCACGAGTCCCCGGTAGCCGATCTCGTCGCGCAGCAGCCCGTTGATGACGTTCGCCGAGAGCGAGGCCGGCGTCGAACCTTGCGGGTCGAGGCACGGGTAGTACGCGTGGCACACCATGATGCTGTCCAGTTCGTCGCGCAGTTGCGCGGTAGGGGGCCAGTTCCACGGCGTCGAGTTCGGCGCGGGTGCGCTCGATGACGGGCAGTTCGTGGTGCGCGTCGCTCGTGGCGCGCGGTGTAACCGGGGAAATGTTTGCCGCAACTCGCGATGCCGCCCTCGCGCAACGCCGCGTTGAACGCGCCCGCCAGCCGCACGACCTGCTCGACAGTCCACGCCGTAGCAGCGCCCGCGCAGGGAATTATCAACGCGTCTCGTCGCCGCGCAGGCACAGGTCCAGCACCGGGCACAGGTCGAGGTTGAAGCCGAAGAGCCGCAGCAGCCGCGCCGTGAGCGCCCCGTGGCGGCGCACGAGGACCGGATCATCCAGCGCGCGGAGTTGCGTGGCGCCGGGCGGTTCGTTGCCGATGGCCTTGAGACGCGACACCCGGCCGCCCTCCTGGTCGATCGTGATGATCGGCTCGATCCGGCTGAGGTCGCGCAGGTCGTCGAGCAGTTTCCGCAAACCGCGTCGGACTGGTGATGTTACGCGTGAAAAGGATGAACCCGCCCGGCTGCACGCGCCGCAGCACGGCGGCGGTGTGCGGGATCGAGTTCGGGACCGGGGATGCCGACGAGCAGCAGTTGGCCGGGAGAGGAATGTGGGTCCAGTGAAGAGAGATGAGGGTTGTGGAGTTGTGGGATGTGGAAGAAGGGATGTGGCAGAAAGCGAGTAAAGCGGAATGTGGACTATTGGCAGAAATAGGTTTTCAATCTCGAGTCTGCGCTTACATCCCAACCGCTCCGGCGTGTTTATTCAACATCGTCCGACGCAAACCCACAATCCACAACCTCACAACCCCCTTCCTATGTTCTGCCGCTCCGCCTCGTCCGCTGGCGTCATCGTTCTCATCACGGCTTTCTCCTGTCGGCGGGGTCTGCCCCGGCCGCCGTGCAGCTCGGCATCGACACGCTGCGCGACAGCGGCTTCGACGCGGTGCAAGGGCAAGCGCATCGGACTGATCACCAACCAGACCGGCACCGACGCCGCCGGCCAGAAAACCCGCGTCATCCTGCGCCACGCGCCGGGCGTCGAACCTGGCCGCCCTGTTCACCCCCGAGCACGGGCTCGACGGCACCGAACTGGCCGGCGCCTACGTGCCCACGCGGCGCGACCCGCTCACGGGTCTGACGGCGTATTCGCTCTACGGCGTGACGCGCAAGCCGACGCCCGACATGCTCCGCGGCCTGGATGCGCTGGTGTTCGATTTGCAGGACGTCGGCTGCCGCTCGTACACGTACCTTTCCACGATGGCGCGCTGCATGGAGGCGGCGGGCGAGAACAACCTGGAATTCATCGTGCTGGACCGGCCCAACCCGCTCGGGGGGCAGCGCGTGGAAGGGCCGGGCATCGAGAAGCAGTGGATTTCCTTCGTGGGCCAGTTCCCCGTGCCGTACGTCCATGGGCTGACGGCCGGGCGAGATGGCGAAGATGATCAACGCCAACCACTGGGTCGCCGCGCAGTGCCGGCTGACGGTGGTGCCCATGCGCGGGTGGACGCCGGGAGATGGCCTGGGCCGACACGGGCCTGCGCTGGATCAAAAGCTCGCCCAACATCCCGCGCGGCGACTCGCCGCTGTATTACGTGGCGACGGGCATCGTGGGAAACCTGAGCGGGCTGGACCTGGGCATCGGCACGTCCGCGCCGTTCGAGTTGGTGGCCGCGCCGTACCTGAACGCGGACAGTTTCACGGCCTCCCTGCGTTCGCTGGACACGCCGGGCGTGAGCTTCTCGGCCTACCACGGGCCGGACGGCGGCGGCTCCTCGTTGGAGATCGACCCGCACGCGGCCGACGAACCTGACCGGGCTGGGCATCTACATCATGACGACGCTGTACCGTTCGGGCGGCACGCGCCTGTTCCAAGCGCGCGGCGAGCGATCCCGGACCAGTTGTTGTACAAGATCTACGGCAGCCGCTCGATGCAGACGCAAGTGGAGGCCGGGTTTCACGCCCGGAGCGCATCGTCGCGGGTTGGGCGGCGGGCGTGGAACGCTTCAAGCGGGAGCGCGCGCCGTACCTTTTGTACTGAACGCGGATTGGAGTGACCGAGTGTTCCGCCGTCCCAGGAGCGCGGGCATCCCACCGGCGCCTAGGTTTGGACGGGCGGCTCAGAAGCCTCGGTGATTCCAAGCGCCTTGCGCGCGTCAGCCTCGGGGATCCCGAAATTTCTCATCGCTTCGAGCGCGACGCGCAAAGTGGCTTCCCGGGCTTCTTCCCGGCCCTCTTCCCTACCCGCCTCCAAGCCTTCGTCCCGCCCCTCTCCAAACAGGGTTCGCTCCCGCCGCACCTGATCCCAGTACAAGTCGTAGTGGTAGCGTTCGCCATCGGTAAACGCCCCCTCCTCCGCCAAGTCGAGCGCCTGCGTGATCTCGGGCACCAGCCGCTCGTCCTCGGTTTGGGTGCCGCGCACAAGCTTCAGATCGCCGGTTTCACGCAGGAATCGCAACCACGCCGCCTGCGCCGGCGGCACCCCGGAGAGATCCGCCTTCGCGAACTTCGGCAGTTCGATGAACACCAACTCCAACCCTTCGATCCGCTCCCGGGTGTCCAGCACGTTGACGACCTGGTAATGGTGATACCAGCCCGACTCCTCGGGGCGGTACGTGTCGTCGAGCAGTCCCAAAGCCATGACCGGCAGCAGTGACCGGAAGTCCTCGTTCTTGCCCAATTGACTCACGTACGCCTTGCTCGCGTTGAAGAGGCAGCGTTGCAGGAAAGCCCGGGTCCAGTCCATCTGCATCTCCACCACGAACTGCCGACCGGAGGAATCCTTGCAGCGCACGTCCACCACCGTGTACTTAAAGAGCGGCACCGCCGGGGCCAGTTCGGCGGGCAGGTACTCCAGCGAGACGATGGGCCCGCCCGGCAGCGGCAGCACGGCGTTGAGCAGGCTGCGCAAGATGTCGGGGTGCTCGCCGAAGATGCGCTTGAAAACCAGGTCGCTGCGCGGGTCCAGGAAACGGCGGGTGACAGGCATGGTCCGACGATAGCACTTCCGGCGGTCCGCTCACTGAATATCACCGCCCGCCGCCCTTCACTTCGCCTGCAAATACTTCGCGAAGAACGTCTCCATCTCCTTGTAAGACGCCGCCGCGACCTCGGGGTTGTACGCGGTGGGCTTGGTGATGTCGCCGCCGGCCTCGGGGTTCGTGAAGGCGTGGACACTCTTGGGATACGCGACCAGCTTGTAGGCGACGCCACCCTTGTTCATCTCCGTCATGAAATTGGCGACATCCGCCGGCGGCACCGTCGGGTCGAGCGATCCGTGCAGGATCAACAATTCCCGGGCCTTGATGTTCTTCGCGTCATCGGGATTCGCCGTCTTCAACCCGCCGTGGAACGTGACCACCGCGGCTACGTCCGCGCCGGAACGCGCGAGCTCGAGCACCGTCGTTCCGCCGAAGCAAAAGCCCATCGCGCCGATGTGCTTGGCATCGACCCCCGGCTCCTTGAGCAACTCGGCCAGAGCCGCCTGCGAGCGCGTCCGGAACAGGCTGGCATCTTTGTAAAACGCCCCGGCAAGCTTGGCGGCCTCGTCCCGATCCTTGGCGTAAACGCCTTTGCCGTACATGTCCGCCGCGAAGGCGATGTAGCCAAGTTTCGCCAGTTGCTCGGCGCGTTCCTGGGCGAACTTGCCGCGTCCCATCCAGTCGTGTACCACCAGCACGCCGGGCGTGAGTCCGCCGATCTTCGCGGGCCGGGCAACGAAACCCTCGAAGGTATCCGCCCCCACCTGGTACGTCACGGACCTGGTTTCAATGGTGGCGGGACCATCGGCGGCTCGGGTGTTCATGAGAGTGGCGGGCAGCGCGAGGGCCAGCGCCAGCCAAGGCAGCCAGCGTCCGCTTGGGTGGAGGAGGGTCGAAGCTTTCATCCCAAAGCGTACCTGCAAAACGGGAAATGCCAAACGCGTCCGCATGATTTAGATAAGCACCTGTGAAAGTCACCCTGGTTTCCCTCGCCCCCGCCGCAGCCGCCCGCGCGGCGGGCCGTCCCGCCCTCAGCCCCGAGTTGCTCGCGGCCACCGGCGCGCGTTATTCGCGCAGTGACGAGGGACTCGAAGCCATCCTCGCCCGGATCGACCCCGCGCCAGCCCGAAAAATCCATCGACGGGATTTTCCGCATGGTCGATTACGGCCATCAATCCATCGCCGACATGGCGCCCGTGGCGATCTTCATGGACGGACTGACCCTCTGGCTCGCCTACCACGTGTGGTCGCTGTGTCCGACCGCCGGGGGGCAGGAATCCTCCACCCGCTACATCAAGATGTCCGCCGAAGGTTTGGCGGACCCGGCGGACCTGGGTGTCCCACCCGAGCTGCGGGCAAACTGGCGCGCGATGATGGAACGCGGCTTCGAGGCGTACCACGAGGCGCTCGCCCTCTGGGAGGGATTCGTCGCCGCGCGCCCGGAACTGGCGCGGATTCCGTCCGCGCTGCTGGACGATCCCTCGGACAAGGCGCGCAAAACCGTGGCGCGCATGGGGCGCAACTACGGCTTTGACCGCGCCCGATATTTCCTGCCCTCGGCGGCGCTGACAAACCTGATGCTCATCATGCCCGCGCGCGGCTGGGTGGGGCTGTGCCAGCAACTCCTGTCGCACTACCTGCCCGAGGCGGTCCGGCTCGGGGAGATGATCCGGGGGGAACTGGCGCTTTGCACCCCGCGTTTGGTACGGCACGCGACGCGGCGGGAGTCCACCGCCGGGGGGTTGCGGGAAGAACTGGCGGCGGCGAGGACGGTCGCGCGCGGGATGGAGGCTCCGTCGTTGACCGAGGAAGCGACCGGCCAGAGGGCGGGGGGAGCATCGTGGGAACGCCCGCCGGTTCCATCGTTGGAAATTCTGCCGCCCCCCGGCTTGGGCGACGGGATGGAGGCGGCTTTCGTCGCGGACTTGGGCAACCACGAGAATCGTTACGCGTGGGTGGGCGAGAGTCTGCGGCGGACGGCGGTGCGGTTCGGGTGGGAAGCCGTCGCGCTGGCGGAAATTCGCGATCTCAACCGCCATCGCACCGGGACGAAGTATTGCCCGCCCGTGCCGGTGGGCTTTTATGGGGCGCTTGATCAGGCGCCCGCAGAGGTCACGCCCGAGCAAAGGGGCCGACTTTTGTTTCTTAACGAATGGGGTGGCCGAGCGGGTGAAACCGCGCGCCGGTGGCTGGTGGAAGGCGGGACCGACCACGTTTATTGGACGCTGCTGGGAACGCAATTCCGGTTCGAGCACACGACGACGGCGGACAAATTTATTTACGAGGCCGAACTGCGCACCGGCACCGGGGCGCATTACCGGTACGCGCAACACCTGCGCGACGCGCTCGGGTTGTGGTACGAGCGTTTCCCGGCGACGCGCGGCTTGATTCTCGAAGGCGGCGCGGAGCCGGAATGAGGGGGAGGGGTAGAAGGATGAAGGCAGAAGGTCGAAGGCGGAGCCAGACTTGGATGATGAAAGCGATTGTCGCCATGAGCCGGGATCGGGTGATCGGATGTGACGGAGCGGTCCCGTGGCGTTTGCCGGAGGATTTGCGGTGGTTCAAACGGGCGACCCTCGGACAGGCCGTGCTGATGGGACGGCGGACGTTTGAGAGCATCGGCGGGCGTCCGCTGCCGGGGCGGCTGAACCTCGTCGCCACCCGGGGAAACACGCTCGACGCGGACGGTGTGACGATCGTGCGGGAACTGGCGGGGTTCCGGGCGGCCGACTACGCGCCGCGGGAGGTTTGGGTGATCGGCGGGGCGGAAATTTACGCGCGCCTGCTGCCGGGGTGTTCGGAGGTTTACCTTTCGATGGTGGAGGGCGAGTTTGCGGGCGACACTTTCATGCCAACGTTCGAGGTCGATTTTCCCGTGGTCGAAGTGCTTGCCCGTCACAAAGGTTTCGAAGTGCGCCGTTATCGCAGGAACCCTCCACCCGTTTCCTCCCATGGATAAACTTCGGGGCGCGGCATGGCGGATGGTCCTCTGGCTGGCCGCGCTTTGTTGCGCGCTAACGGCGCGTGGCGCGGACCCGCTGGTGGATTCGGCGGCCACGGCAATTTCCCAGCTCATCGATCCCGCGCGGCTCGCGCGGCTGCCCGACGACGCCACCGTGGAGGCGCAACTCGGCCCGGCGCTGGGTTGGCTGCACGTCGCGCGCCGCCACGACGTGTCGCCCGAGGCCGTGATCGCCCGCGCCCTCGCGCTCAACGGCACGCTAACCCCCGACCAGGCCCGCGCGACGCGGGAAAGTCTCCTGCGCAACCTTGCGCGGGCGGACGCGTGGGATTTGTTCACCCACGCGGACAGCGCGGGCGCGCTGGCCTACGGGCGTCCGGCGTTGATCCGGGCGGGCTTGCACCACGGGCGGTATGGCCGCGCCACGCTGGCCTGCGTGGTGGGCGGCGTTTTACTGGAGCCGCAATACCCGCCCGGCGGCTGGGATTTCGGCTGCCTGACCCTCCGCGCCGACGACGAGCCTCTGCCGCGTCCCCTCCCGGGACAGCGGCGGCGGGTCCGTCAAACGGGCGATCAAATGGCCGGGGTGAGCGCGGCCGCCGGCCCGGTTCCCCGGAAGGCGGGTCGCGGTCGGAAGAAGGAGGGTTCCCACGTTCCTCCGCCGCCGATTATTTATGAGGATCCCCTGCCGGTGGCGGACCCGTAGCTCTGATTTTCCTCTGCCACCGCGCAGCGGTTTTGGAGTGCGGCGACACGTCGCGTCCTGACCCTCCGGCAAAGCCGCTATTTGTCCTACCCCGCGCTCCGCGTCACGACGCGTGGCCCCTTCACTCGTCGGGCCGCTCCATGAGCATCTCCGTCTGGTAAGCGCCGGTCGCCGCGTAGCCTCTCCCGTTAATCTCGGTGACCGCCCGTTTCCACCGTCCCTCCAGTCCCGATTCCCGGGCAATCACGGCTAAATTCAAACGTTGCAGCAGGTCGATGGTGACAGCGCGTTTTGCATCCGAGAAACACAGTGCGCGTAGAAACCGTTGGGCAAGTTCGCTGTTGAGAATGTCACTCAGCAGCCCGGCGAGTTCTTCGTTGTCGAACGACAGGTAGTAGCAGGCGTCATCGAACAAAACGGGTTTTCCATGGTGTGAAGGCACGACGCGAAATACCAGGTTCCGATGCAATCCCGACACCGCTACTTTCCAGGGCAGGAACGCGTACGGGCCGATTCCAAACAGCGCAAAATCCGGTCTGTTGGCGTAAATTGAACTCTTCCGCGCCCGAAAGCGCGCGAGGTGTTTTTGCAAATACGCCCAGGTACGCGGGGCGGAGAACTTTATCTCGTTCAGTTTCGTCGCCGGTTTTTTGCTGCGTGGCAATCAGCAGGCGCGACGGCGGCAGATGATTGGCGACATCCGTGCATTTCAAAAATGGGAAGAGATGGGCTTCTTCCAGCGACACGATTTCGTCGAGGTTGTTGCGATACACCCCGTTGCAAACTTGTTTCAGTTCCATGACGGAAACACAGTCGTGCTTGACCCCGGAACGCCATTGCCAGCGACTGAGGCCCTCCAGATGCCGCAACTCGTGGTAAGCCCGTAAATCCGAGACGAGGTCCTTCCCCACCAAACCCAACTTTGTCTCAGCTTTTCCGATGGCCAGACCGTCCACCACGCCCGCCTCGGGAGGTCCGCCCTCGCCCGCGCGCAAGACCAAAAGGCAAGCTTCCACGGAGGCGTCGAAATGTTTCGCCGCGTCGATGCGGTAGAGCGTGGCCTCGGAAATCCGCGCGTCGTTTTGCCAGGAGTAGCGCAGGACTTTGCGTGCGGTGGCCATTTTGCAAAGCATCGCCAACGTGCCGGAGCGTCGGCCCAACGCCTGCAGCAAGCGGATGAGCATCCACTCGGAAATATCAAAATTAGCCTTGCCCGTGCGCGCCGCGATCCCGCGAAGCCCGAGGAAATTCTTCTTCTCGGGCAAATTGGTTCCGTTCAAAGCGGAAACCGCGGAACTCGTCACCCAGGGCGGATTGCCCAGCAACAGCAACCGGCCTGGAATCCTCGCCAAGGCACTCTCCCAACCGCAATCGAAGAAGTCCTGCCGCGCGAGATGCGTCCGCCCGGTGGCGCCTTCCCGTTCCAACGCTTGTTGGGCTTCCGCGAGATGACTGGCGTTGATCTCCCACCCGTGAAGTTGGGCGTTGGGAAACACCCTCGCGCTGGCCAGCAGGAAAGCGCCGCGCCCAACCGTGGGTTCAATCACCGCGTCCGGCGTTTCTCCCAAGCTTGAAAGCAGGAGGCAGGCTTCCCGGGCCAAGGCTTGGGGAGTTTGGAAATCGCCAAACTCGGTCTTTGTGGTGGACTTCATCGTAAGCGGAGAATCCCGTCCACCTTGCCAGCCTGCTCAATGGCGCGGCCATACTGGAGACGCCATTGCAAGGCGTTTGACATCGTGAGACATCCAAGCAGGGGAGTATTTTGAAGCACTTCCTCCGCCAGAAGCCCCGCGCCAATCTCATCCAGGGGAAGCATTCTCTCCTCGAAGAAAGCTAGGATGTCGTCCTGATTCGCCATGTTCTCGATCAGGCGACGCAGACCCGATGTCATCTGGAAATCGGCGGTGCGTTCTTTCTCGATGAAGATGGCATGTCGAATATCAAGCCGTGCGGTCCGCGCCGCGATGTCGTCGTGTTTTTCGTAAACGAAGATGAGCAGCGCGTACCCGAGGCCGTAAACTTTCTGGCGGGCGTTTTTGAAGGGGGAGGATGATTGCGGCTGGCGGAGGCTGGTGACTTTGATGTCCACATCAATACCGGGAAAATCTATTCCTTTCGCCGAGTTTCCGCGGGGGTACTGATAACGATCGAGTAACTCGGCCTGGAATTTGTGTTCGAGGTAAGTCCCAACGGTTTTGCCATCGGTGACGCCGAATAGAGAGGGTTCCCCGTGCGCGGACTCACGAATGGCAAACGCAGCCGCTTCCTGACGCATCGCCGCCAGGGTCAGTAAGGAAAGAACGGCGGGTACAAAATCCAGTGAACCTCCAAGCGGGGTTTATGCCAAGAAAATAGGCGCGCGTTCCTCCCTCCACTTCCCATCCTTCTGCCTTCTACCTCTCCTCTCCGCTCACCAGCGTCCCCACCTTCTCCCCCGTGACCGCCTTCAAAATGTTGCCGTCCTGGTTCATGTCGAAAACAATGATCGGCACCTTGTTGTCCATGCACAGGCTGAACGCCGTCGAATCCATCACCGCGAGCCGCTTCGCCAACGCCTCGCCGTACGTAATGTGTTCGTAGCGGGTCGCCGTCGGGTCCTTCACCGGATCGGCCGTGTAAATGCCGTCCACCTTGGTCGCCTTCAGGATCATTTCCGCGCCGATCTCGCTGGCGCGCAACGCCGCCGTCGTGTCCGTGGAGAAAAACGGGTTCCCCGTGCCCGCCACGAAAATCACCACCCGTCCCTTCTCCAGGTGCCGCACCGCGCGGCGCACCACGTACGGCTCCGCCACGTTCTTGACCTCGATCGCCGTCAGGACGCGCGTTTCCACCCCGATATCCTCCAACTGGCTCTGCAACGCGATGCCGTTCATGATCGTCGCCAGCATCCCCATGTAATCGGCCATCGTCCGGTCCATCCCCCGCGCGCTCGCCGCCGCGCCCCGCCAGATGTTCCCGCCGCCCACCACCACCGCCACCTGCACGCCCAAATCTTTCACGTCGCGGATCGCGCCAGCCAGGTTGCGCACGATCTCGGGGGAAATGTTGTCGAGACTGCCGTGCTTGCGCAACGCCTCCCCGCTGACTTTGAGGACGATGCGTTTGTATTTGGCGGCGGGCGGGTTGGACATGATTGGGTTCAAGGTGAAGGGTCGGCGCGATGCCGTCCCGGGGCATCCGGCGGACGGCGCGTGCCAACAAAGACGTTCGCGCGCGCGTTGTCACGTTTTAACTTCGACGCCCGTGGCCGTGATTTCTCCCGCGGGAGTGTCGGCGATACATCCCCCGCAGGTCGTCCGGGCGTAGGAAGAGCCAGATGAAACATCCCCGCGCGCCCCTGCCATCGGCGAACGAACGTCAAACGACTCTGACCCGGCATCGCAACTTGAAGATGGCCCGCTCGTCGCACGCGTACGTGCGCGGCAGCACGGAGCGTTTCTATACTTG
>CAWCJJ010000006.1:0-253033 GCA_963795895.1 uncultured bacterium | reverse complement strand
GCAAACACCGTAGGCAAGTTTTCGCCGGCTGGCGCGAGCCTGGGCACTTTCGCGAGCGCAAATCTCGCCACGCCTTATGCCATTGCCTTCGACACCTCCGGCAACCTGTACGTTTCCAACCTCGGCGGAAAGACGACGGTGGAAAAATTTTCGCCGACCGGGACCGATTTGGGGGTGTTCGCCAGCGCGGGTTTGGACAGTCCGGTCGGGGTGGCCTTCGATAGCGCGGGAAACTTCTACGTGGCGAATGAGAACAACGCCACCATTCGCAAATTCTCCTCGACGGGCGCGGACCTTGGCGTTTTTGCCACCGGGCCGACGGGAAGCGCGCCTGATTCGCTCGCGATCCGTCCGGACGGCGCCACCGGCGCGGCTGGCACGCTGCAATTCGGCACGTCAGTGTACAGCGTGACGGAAAACGGTGGCTTCCTGACGTTCAACGTCACCCGGACGGCTGGCACCACAGGGACGGTGACCGTGACTTACGCCACGGTGGACGGCACCGCCATCGCGGGCACGGATTACACCACGAGCAGCGGCACGATCACCCTTGGCGACGGGGTTGGCGCCAGCGCCAATCTCATGGTGCCCATCCTGGACCGCGGCATTTCCGACGGCAGCACGCGGACTTTTTCCCTGGTCCTGAGCGCGCCCACCGGTGGCGCGACCCTGGGTACGGACGCGTCCGCAACCGTTGGTATCCTGGAGAGCGACACCGCCCCGCAGCCGACCATCAGCATCACCAGCCCGCCGGATAACGTCACGCTGGTGGCGGGCACCACCACCACCCTGAGCGCCGCCGTCACCGACCCGGGCGGATCTGTTGGCGCGGGTGCAATTCTTCCTCAACGGCAACCTGTACTCGCAGAGCACCGGCAAGGGTCCCTTCACCCTGGCGGCCACCGTGCCCGCGCCGGGCAGCTACACGCTCTCGGCCACGGCCACCGACAGCCAGGGCCGGCAGAGCACCTCCACCCGGGTGGTCACCGTGGTCGCCCCGCCGACGGATCCCGCCAACCCCGCGCCCGCCGCCGGCTTTGTCACGCCCTTTGACGGCAGAACGCTCGCGGGCGGCTCCACGGTGATGCTTACCGCGTCGGCGGACTCCCTCAGCCCAACGGGCGCCCCGCTGGAGCGCGTGGATTTCTACGCGGACAACTTCCTGTTCGCCTCCTACGACGGGAACGGCAACCCGCTGACCAGCGCCACGGGCAATCCGGATGGCCGGAGAGCCGCCGACGCGCCGGTTCCCGTGCCCGCCAAGAACGGTACGGTCTTCAGCGCCCCCTTTCCCGTCCCCAACCTGAGCGCGCTCATCAACCTGCTCGCGGTGGCGACCACGAAGACCGGCCTCTCGCAGACCTCCGCGCCGGTGACGGTGCGCGCGGTGGCCACCAGCCCGACGAGCAACCATCCGCCCGCCGCGAGGCTGGGCGGGGGCGTTGTCTCGGGCCAGAAGGTGCGCGCGGGCGTCAAGGTCACCATTCCGGTGAGCGTGAGTGACCCGGACGCGGGCGCACTCCGCAGCCTTGGCGGTCGGCATCGGCAACAACGCCCCGCGCCGCGGCGACCTGCCGGTGCCCGGCGGGGTGATCGCCAGCGTGGACTACTTTCTCAACCAACTCAAGGTGGCCTCCTCCACGCAGCCGCCCTACAGCTTTGACTTCACCCCGCCCGCCGCCGGCACCTACGTCATCGAGGCCATCGCCACCGACAACGCGGGCCTCAGCGGCGTGGCCGACCCGGTGATCGTCCAGGCCGTGGCCGACGCGCCCACGGTGAGCCTCTCGCTGCCGGGCGGCGGCGCGGGGAACAGCGCGGTCGTGGCCGGGGGCGGCGCGCCCCTGAAGGTCACGGTCTCCCGCGCGCCGGGCGACGACCTCTCGCAGCCCTTGACGGTGGCCTACAAGACCAAGGGCGATGCCGTGGCGGGAACCGACTTCAAGGCCCTGAGCGGCACGGTGACCATCCCGGCGGGGGCGATGGCGGCCAAGGTGAAGGTGCGCGCCTTCAACAACGGGCGGCCCGGCGCGAGCGAGACCTTCAAGCTCAGGCTGCTGGCACCCGCCGACGGATCGTACAACGTGGGCGCGCCCGCGCAGGTGAAGATCCGCATCCTCGATTAGCGCGAGTGGGGTGCCTGCCTTTGGTTTGGAGTGCGCGCGACACGTCGCCGCTTTGATCCCAGCGACACGTCGCGTCGTTCCCCCTCCGGCGCAGTCGGCTCGATCAACAGCGGCTTCGCCGAATGATAGGACGCGACATGTCGCTGAATGACAAAGCGGCGACGTGTCGCGCGCACTCCCAACTAAAGGCAAGCAGACGACCGCACCGGACCCACGCTTGCCCTCGTCCCGCGCGTGGATTACAGAGACTTCAAGTATGCCAGTCCTCGAAGCTGCTTGCCTCACCGCCGCCGATTACCAACGGCTGACACCGCCGCCGGGTCTCGGTCCGCAGTTTCAGTTGGTTGACGGTGAACTCCTGCCCATGGCCGCACCCACTGTTCTTCACCAGGAGATTTTGTTAAACCTGTGTGTACTGATTTCCATCTATCTCCGGACCAACCGCGTCGGCAGAATTTACCCCGCGCCCTGTGATGTTTACCTGGATGAACACAACGTGTTCCAACCCGACATCCTGTACGTCTCGCGCGAACGGGCGTCCCTAGTGGCGAAAGAAGGTGTTCGCGGAGCACCGGACTTGGTGGTCGAGATCCTGTCGCCCTCTTCCAAGACGTTAGACCGGCGCAAGAAGCAGGCGATTTACGCGCGTCTGGGGGTGCGCGAGCTGTGGCTGATTGATCCCGATACGCGCACTCTGGAAGTCTTTGACCTGGAAGTGGACCCCGAACATCCCGCCGCCGAGTACTGCGAGGGCAGCGGACCGCAAAGTTTTGAAACGCGGCTGCTCCCGGGATTGCGGATTGCTCTCGCCGATGTGTTCCCGCAGTGGTGACTGGCGTCGCGCGGCGCTAATCCGCCTGACCTAGCGCGCCGCCTCCGCCGCGTGTTCCTTTTCCTCCTCGTCGTCATCCTCGTCTTCCGGCGCGCCGGCCTCCGATGAGCGCTCGCCGATCTCGCGGTCGATATCCCGCCGCCAGCCGCGCGACAGCCAGGGGCGCAGGAAGCCGTACATCAGGTAGCTCAGGAAGATGACCGCCGGCATCCATTGGTAGTTGAGCAACGTCACCACGATCACCACGATGATGCACACAAACGTCGGCAGCGTGCGTTGGGTGCGCCAGTTGACCGCCTTGAAACTCGGGTAGCGAAACTGGCTGAACATCATGAACGACAGGAACAACATCAACGGCGGCAGCAGAAACTTCCACGCGCCGATCTGGACCTTCCCGGCGTCGAGCCAGAGCATCAACTCCGTCAGCGAGGCGATCACCCCCGCCGCCGCCGGGATGGGGAATCCCTTGAACGGCTTGCCTTTCTCCGACGTGTTCCCCGCCGGGTTGTCGACGCGGCGGCGGCGGCGATGCAGTTGAACCGCGCCAGCCGCAGCGCGCCGCACGCCAGATAGATAAACGCGATCACCATGCCCAGCGGTCCCGAACTCGTCGAGCACGATCTTGTAAACCAGCAACGCCGGCGCGATGCCGAAGCTGACGATGTCCGCCAGCGAGTCGAACTCGCGTCCGAACGGACTCTCGTGCCCGCCCGAGACGCGCCAGCCGGCCGTCGAGCACGTCGAAGACGCAGGCCACCAGGATCAACCAGATCGCCTCGTGAAACCGGTCCACCGCCCCCTCCGCATGCGCTTCGTGCTGCAGCGTGCCGGTGAAGATTTTGAGTGTCGCCGCGAAGCCGCAGAAGAGGTTCCCCGCCGTCATCAGGTTGGGCAGGAGGTAAATCTTCGGGTCAAAGTTGACCGTCGTCGGCACGGGCGACACGGAGGACGGCGGGAGGGGTTTCATGCCGAGGTTGTAAACGCGCGCGCCCCGTCGCGCCCGGGGGTTCCAAGCAGACCGGCAAATTGAGTCGGCGCGGTTGGGATCCGGGGCATGGTTTCGCGCGGGTGAATGTTAATAATGGTAACGACACTGGGCGATCAAGATCGCGTCTGTGGTGGCTCGATACACCAGGCGGTGCCGCTGGTCGATGCGTCGCGACCAAAAACCCTGCCAGCGGTGTTTGAGCGGCTCCGGCTTGCCGATGCCGGCAAATGGATGGCGCGTGATGTCTTGCAATGGCCCATTGATCCTTTCGACGATCTTCAGGTCGGTTTCCTGCCAGTGGATGTAATCGGCCCAAGCCTGCGGGGCGAAGGACAGGTTCACGTTTCCAGAAAGTCGGTCGAATCGCGGGTCACGACGCCCCGACCGCTTTCCAACGCGCGGATGGCTTCATCCAGGCGCGCGGCATTTGCCGAACTGCTCATCAGGTAAGCAGTTTCTTCCAGCGATTCCCAATCATCGAATGACACCAGAACGCACGCGGGGGAACCTTGGCGAGTGATCACAACCGGCGCGTGATCGGCGATCACCCGGTCCATGGTGGCTGCCAAGCGCGTTCCCGCATCGGAATATTCGATGGTGTCCATGCGCCGACAGCTTGACGCACGGATCATGGCGCGTCAATGGAATGCTGCGAAGCAGGCACGCGGAATGGCTGGTTCAAGAGATTACGGCAGCCGCGCGATGATGCTCACGCCGCTTTGCACCCGGTCGCCGATCTTTACCAGGATCTCGGCGTCCACCGGGCAGGTACACCTCCGTGCGCGAGCCAAAACGGATCATGCCGAAACGCTCGCCCCGGCTGACTTCCTGGCCCACCCGCGCCCAGGCGACGATCCGCCGCGCGATGGCCCCGGTGATCTGCCGGACCACGATCTTGGCGCGGGCATTTTCGATGCCCCAGGTGCGGCATTCGTTGAGCCGGGTGGCGTCCGGATGGCGCGCGTCGAGCATCTTGCCCACGCGCCGCTCGCTGTAAATCACGCGACCCGCGATCGGCGCGCGGTTGGTGTGGACGTCGAACACCGACAAAAAGATCGCGACGCGCCGCATGGTTTGCTTGAGGACGTCCGGCTCCTCCATTTCGACGATCTCGACGATCACACCATCCGCCGCCGCGACCACGGCGGATTCATCGGTGGGAACGACCCGTTCGGGATCGCGGAAGAAGTAAAAGGTGTACAAAATCAGTAGCGCCCAGATCAAACTGACCCAGGGACTCAGAAAGTAACTGCCCACCGCCAGGATCAAAAGGACGGCGAAAATCCAGCGGGCTTCGTAAAGTGTTTTCCAGCGCATCGAACGCGCACGCTAAACGCGGAACGCGAAAGCTGCAAAGGCGGGATCCAGAGATCCAGAAGTAGCACAGAGGACACGGAGAGGCGGACACAGAGAACACAGAGGAAGAGAAAGGCGAGGTCCAGAAGGGAAGAGTGGCGGGTCAGTTCTGGAACCCCTGCCTTTTGCCTTTCTCTTCCTCCTCTGCCTCTGTGTCCCCTTCTCCGTGTCCTCTGTGCTACTTCTGGTTCCGCGCCTTGTAAATCTTGCCGTTCGCGGTATGTTTACCTCCCGCCCAATCCTATGCACGACATCGCCAAAACCCCTGCGGTTGAGAAACGAAGCGCTCCCGATTGGGAAGCACTGCGGCGGGACTTTCCCGATCCTCAACCAGGAAGTCCACGGGAAGCCGCTGGTCTATCTCGACAGTGGTGCCAGCAGTCAGCGCCCGCAGGTGGTGATCGACGCCATCAGCCACTATTACGAGCACGACCACAGCAACGTGCATCGCGGCATCCATGAGTTGAGCAACCGCGCCACCGCCGGGTACGAGGCGGCCCGGACCCGGACCGCCGAGTTTCTCAACGCCAATAAGCCGGATGAAATCGTTTTCACGCGCGGCACGACGGATTCCATCAACCTGGTCGCGTCAGCTTGGGGCGGACGCCACGTCAAGGCGGGCGACCGGATTCTTGCTCACCGAATTGGAACACCACGCCAACATCATCCCCTGGCAGATGCTCGCCAAACGCACGGGGGCCGAGTTGGTTTACCTGCCCGTGTTGGGCGACAGCGGGTTGCTCGATTTTACCAAGCTCGACGAGTTGCTCACGCCGCGGGTGAAGATGTTCGCGTTCACGCACATCTCGAACACGATGGGGACGATCAACCCGGCCGCCGAACTTTGCGCCCGCGCCCGGCGGCTCGGGGTGACCACCCTGGTCGATGCCGCGCAATCGGCCGGTCATTGCCCGGTGGACGTGCGCGCGATGGGTTGCGATTTCCTCGTGTTCAGCGGCCACAAGATTTGCGGTCCGACGGGCATCGGGGTGCTCTACGGACGCGAGGAAAAGCTCGCCGAAACGCCGCCGTACCAGGGCGGCGGCGAGATGATCGCGACGGTGGATTGGCAGGAAAGCACGTTACAAACCCGCGCCGCACGGTCTGGAGGCCGGCACCCCGCACATCGCGGGCGCGATCGGTTTGCACGCGGCCATGGATTACCTGGATGGCATCGGTCGCGAGAACATCTTCGAGCACGACCGCGCGCTGGCCGCCTACACATACACCCGTCTGAAGGAGATGGGCGGGGCGCGGCTCTTCGGGCCGGGCGTGGACCGGTCGGGACTGGTGAGTTTTTTGCTGGACGAAGTCCACGCCCACGACGTGGTGACCATGGCGGATCGTTACGGGATCGCTTTGCGCGGCGGGCACCATTGCAACCAGCCTCTGCACCGCAAGCTCGGCGTGAAATCCAGCGCGCGGGCGAGCTTTTACTTTTACAACACCATTGAGGAAGTGGATTTTCTGATTGAAACCGTGGGGAAAATTCGCGCGTTCTTCAATCGTTAACCCGCCCTCCACCCATCCTATTTTATGGATTTCGATTTTGAGGAAATGTACCAGGACGTCATCCTGAACCACTCCCGCAAGCCGCGGAACTTTGGCCCTTTGGCCGACGCCACCGTGACGGTGAGCGGCGATAACCCGACGTGCGGCGACGAGATCGCGTTGAGCGTCCGGTTCAACCCGGAGCACAATTGCCTGGAAGGCGTCGGCTTCACCGGCAGTGGCTGCTCGATCTGCATGGCGTCGGCGTCGCTGATGACCCAGAAGATCAAGGGTAAGACGACGGCGGAAGCCTCCAATTTGTGGGACGAGTTTCAGGGCATGATCACCGGCGCGACGGATGAAAACGCGTTGCCGAAGGAGCTGGGTGACTTGCGTTTGCTGCGCGGGGTGCGCAAGTTTCCCCAACGGGTCAAGTGCGCCACCCTGGCGTGGCACGCCTTGAAACAGGCCCTCGCCACCGGCGCGGACGGCGCGAAGAACTTTACGCTGGACGGGAATGGCGGCGCGGTCTGAGCGGGTTACTCTTCCTGGCCTATATGACCGCCACCGTTCTCCCGGAAATCGATCCGCAAGCGCCCATGAGCGAGGTGCTGCACACGCATCCCAATCTCCAGCGAGCACTGTTTCGCAAGTACCACGTCGGCGGCTGCAGCAGTTGCGGATTCGCGCCCACGGAGACGCTCGCAGGCATTTGCGCCCGAAATCCGCACATGGAACTGCCGGAGGTGCTTGCCTTCCTGCAAACCAGCGAGGAGGAGGACCGCGCGATGCAAGTAGCGCCGACCGAGTTACGGGACATCATTGACGCGGGCGAGTCGGCGCCGCTGCATTTGCTCGACATCCGCACGCGCGAGGAGTACGAGACCGTTCACCTGCCGGGCGCGGATTTGTTCTCGCAGGAAAAGATGAACACGATCTTGATGGACTGGCCGCGCGACCGGGGGCTGATCGTCCTGATCGACCACCAAGGGACGCGCAGTCTTGACGCGGCGGCGTACTTCGCCGGTCACGGGTTCACCAACGTGAAAGCCCTGCTTGGTGGCATCGACGCCTGGAGCGAACAGGTGGACCCGTCCGTGCCGCGTTACCGTTTGGAATAAGTTACCACCGCCACACCATGGAAGACATCGAAGCCAGGATTCAAGCCGCGCAACAAAACCCCAAGAACCTGGGTGAAATGGAGTCGGCGGACGCCGTTGGCACCGTGGGCAGCCCGGATTGCGGGGACATGCTGCGCATGTGGGTCAAGTTCAAGGATCAGGACGGCAAAAAGGTGATCGACCGCGCGACGTTCCAGACGTTCGGCTGCCAGACGGCGATCGCCGTGGCGAGTGTCGCGACCGAAATGATCGCGGGGAAGACCGTGGCCGAGGCCCTGTCGCTTTCCGGCGAGGATCTGGCCGCTCCGCTGGGCGCGCTGCCGCCGATGAAAATTCACTGCGCGCAATTGGTGGAGGGGGCGTTGCGTTCCGCGCTGTCGCCGCAAACGGTTGTTGCGGCGAGCGCGCCCGCGCCGCTGGCGTCCCCCACCCTGTATGACGCGCTCGCGGGTAACGCGGGTTCGCAGGCGGGCGGCAAGAAAATGAAAATTGTAATGTTGGACCCCGCCGACGCCGCGAAATGATGTAGTTTGTACTTCCCCCGGATCGTTCCGAAACCAAATCCCATGCACGAAAATTCTGAAATCACGCTCAGCCGTGACGTTGAGGCCATCCAGATCCCGAGCGGCAACGTCATTGTGCTGACCGCCGGGATGACAGTGGTAATCACCCAATCATTGGGTGGAAGCTACACGGTGGCTTCGCCGACGGGCCTATCCCGCATCACCGAGGATAACGCCGATGCGCTGGGACTAGACACCCAGGGCAAGCAAGCGGCCGTGGCGTTCACGGACGCCGATCTGGACCCCGGCGTGCAGGAGAAAGCCGCCTGGGACAAGCTCAAGACGTGTTTCGATCCCGAGATTCCGGTGAACATCGTTGATCTTGGGTTGGTTTACGATTGTCAGATTCTGCCGCAAGCCGAGAAGAAGGGCAGCAAGATCGAAGTGAAGATGACGCTCACCGCGCCGGGTTGCGGGATGGGGCCGTCGATTGCGGCGGACGCCGAGAGCAAGCTTCTGACGATCCCGGGCGTGGCCGAGGCGGAGGTTGCCCTAGTGTGGGACCCGCCGTGGAACCAGCACATGATCAGCGAAGCCGGGAAGATGAAGCTGGGGATAATCTGATATCCGGCGTGATCAACGGGTGGACGGGGTGCCTGATGACCGGAGCACAAGCCGGGGCCGCCAGCACCAGGGTGCGCCCGCCCGAACACCCGGGGCGCCAACGAACCGTCCCTCGGCTATTCTGCGAAAGGGTACCGGGTCACCCTTCCACGATGTCCGCCAATCGGAACGCGGCGATCTTGTCGATCTCGGCTAGCGCGGCTTGCGTCTCGACTTGGTTTGAATGGGCGAGACGTGTGACCAAGCCTTCGCGGATGGCTTGTTTGCGGTTGGCGCGCACGCAGATGATGAACGGGAAACCGAAGCGTTCTTGGTACGCCGCGTTCTGACGCTCGAACCACGCGATTTCCTCCGGGTCGAGCCGGTCCAGCCCCGCGCCGGCTTGCTCGGAGGCAGAGGCGGGCGCGAGCGTGCCCTCGCGGGCCGCGCGACCCACGAGGTCGGGGTGGGCGCGGATCAAGGCCATTTGTCGTTCCGGGTCCGCCCGGGCGACCGTTTCCCGCAACGCGGCGAGCAGGTGGTTTTGATCCTGGAAGGGTCGCCGGTGCCACGCGCCCGCGGCCACCCAGGGGGAATGCTCGAAAAGAGTGCCAAAGCGGGCGACGAAAGCCTCCGCGTCCATGGCGTTGACTTGGTGAATCGTGAGTTTCATCGTTGGGAAAGCGTGTCCATACCAAAAACTTACTCCCGGCTCAACGAACCAAAGTACCGCCGCGCGAGAAATCGCGCGCAAAGGTTTGCCGCTGAACGCGGGGAGGGCTAACCTTGGTATTATGAATACCCCAGTGAACGGGCTTCGCAGCCCCGGCGATAAGGTTGACGACCTAGTTTATTTCGGTCGGATGATCGATAAAATCCGTCTCCACCAGGCGGGCAAACTCCCCGCGGATTACATCCCGAACCTCGGCAGCGGCTTCGACGAGCGTTGCGTCCACTTCCTGCGCATTTCCTACAGCGAACTCGCGGACCGCGTCGCCGAAGGCCGCACCGACAGCGAGTTGCTCACCTGGGCCTACAGCGAAGGACATCACCCGGATGAAGAGGAGATCGAAGTCTGGAGCGAGTTCATGCGCAAACGCGGCTGGAACGACGAGGCCACCCCCATGCTCATTCAGCGCAAGGCCGGCGCGAACCTGTCGCACCGGGACGACATCCAGACGTTCTTCGGGTTCATCGACGCGGACGAGGGGCGCTAGCCCGCCCGGCGCGCCGTGTTTTTTGACAGGATGAACAGGATTAAGAGGATGGGGAAAAGGAGCGTGCGCTTTTTTGAGTTCTGGAACCCTCTTTTCTTCATCCTCTCCCTCCTGTTAATCCTGTCAAAAATTCCGCTCTGACCATGCTATTCACGCCACAGCATTCGTTCGCCGCGATGGCCGACCTGATGGCGGCGAACCCGCTGCTGTTTGCGTTCCGGGAATCCACCCTGCCGGGGAAACTGATTCTCGGGGTTCTTTTCGTCAGCTCGATTTTTAGCTGGTCGGTTATGGTCACGAAGTTTCGCGTGATCCGCTTCGCGCGCCGCCGCACGGAGGCATTTTTGGAACAATTCCGTGCGGACCGCCTGCCGCTGCGCATCTACGAGGGCGGCGACGCCTACGACGGCTCGCCCATTTACGAGGTGTACTCCGCCGGCTGCCAGGAAATGACCTTTCACCTGCTCGGCTCGACCGAGGTGGACGAGACCTTTCACTCGCGTCTGGAAATCGCCGACAAGATCACCCCGGCGCAACTACACGCCGTTAGCGCGGTGATGGAGCGGGCCGTGGGCGAGGAGGGCTTGCGGCTGGAATCGCAGTTGATCCTGCTTTCGACGGCGGTCAGCGGCGCGCCCTTTTTGGGTTTGCTCGGTACCGTTTGGGGTGTGATGGACACGTTCACGGGCGTGGCGATCGCGGGCAAGGCCAACCTCGCCGCGATGGCCCCCGGCGTGTCCGGCGCGCTGATCACGACCGTGATTTCCCTGCTCGTGGCGATCCCGGCGATGTTCGGGTACAACTTCATCCTGACCAGCATCCGCTCACTGATCGTGCAGATGGAAAACTTCGCCTCCGAGCTGGAGAGCGAGTTCGAGCACAAGTACGTCAGCCACGGGCCGAACTGGACGGCACGGCTGGCGAACTATCCCTCCTGAGACCCGTTCGTATGCGACGCCGCCGTTTTTCTCAGCGCGAAGGGTTGCACACGCTCTCGGAGATCAACGTCACCCCGATGCTCGACCTGTGTTTCGTGCTCCTGGTGATCTTCATGATCACGACGCCGCTCCTGGAGAACAGCGCCGAACTCGCCTTGCCCACCGGCGCGCCCGGGGGCCGCGACGTGGACCCGGACAAGTTGCAAACCCTTTCGATCGACCGCGGCGAAGTGATCAAGCTCAACGGCGAACCCGTGGCTTTGGACCAACTCACGGCGCGGCTGACCGCGTTGCGTTTGGAACGGCCCGACCTCGCGGTGGTCATCCGCTCGCACAAAGATTTGACCGTGCAGAAGCTGATCGGGTTGATGGATTGTTTGAAGGCCGCGCGGGTGGCGAAGGTTGGCATCGTGACGCAGCCCGGCGAGGGCGAAGCGGTCGCCACCCCGTGAACCGGAGACACTCCGATGCAACCCGGCAAAGCTCACAGTGCCGCTGAGACGAGGTTCCGGCGCAACTTACTCTGCGTGGGGGCAGCGCATCTGCTGGTGATTGGAGGTTTGATCGGCGGCGCGGCGTGGTTGGAGGGACGGGCCACCCCGCCAGAGCCGATCCAGTGGCTTGACCCCGCGTCGTTTGGCGGGAGCGCGGCGGCGGAGAGTGTCGCGTTCGCTTAAACTCCCGGGCTGATCCCCGAGCGGGAGAGCGCTCCGGTGATTCCGCCGCCGTATGTGGCGGATGAAGCGCCGGCCGTTGCGCCGGAACCTCCGGTCGCGCAACGGCCGGACGAGTTTTCCACCGTCAAATCCGCCCCGTCGCCGACACCGAACCGTCCCACCCCCACCCCGCGGCCCAGGCCGACAGTGTCAGCGGTCAGCAAACCCTCCCCGACTCCGAAGGCCATTCACAAACCCGTTCCAACTCCTGCTCCGACGCCACGGAATGCGAAGAAAGCGACACCCACTCCCACGCCGAAGCCGAAGCCAAAACCGAAACCCACGCCCTTGCCAACTGCGATGCTGGCGAAGAACGAAGCGACGCCGAAAAGAACGCCCCCGCCCGTTCCCAACCCCACACCCGGCAGGAAAGTGGCGCCGGTTAATCCTAACGCTATTAAGACCGACAGCCCGGAAGAACTCGCCGCGCGCAAAGCGGCGATCGCGGACGCCATTAATTCCGCCGGTGGCACCGGTGGATCGTCCGCGTCCGGAGGCGCGGGAACAAGCGGGGGCGGCAAGACGAATGGGAGTGGTGGCAACACCGCGACCATCCTGGGAGTTTACAACGACATGATCCACGACCGTTTCTACTCGGAATGGGACCAGCCGACGGTGGCGGGCGGAGTGCCGGCGGGAACGATGGGTGTGTTGCTAAAAATCCGGGTCGAGAAGGATGGAACGATCTCGAAGTCTTCGCTCTCCAGCGCCTCGGGCTTGCCGGCGATGGATAATTCCGTGCTCGCGGTACCCGCCAAGGTGGGAAAAATCGAGCCGCCGCCGCTGGAGGTGTTGGGCAAGCGGCCTTTTTACGAGGTTTCGATCAAATTTGACCGGAAGTGAGGGCTGTTTGCTACCACGGTCTTTTTTCAGAACGACGCAAGGGTTCTTCCAGAACGACGGGAACGATAATCCCGGAAGCGCGGGGGTCCCGCTCGCATCTGCTCTGGTTCTCCGCACCGAGGGCGGAGCCTCAGCGTAGCCTTGGTTATCGTCCTCTCTCCGCACCGAAGGTGCAGCCTCATCACAGCCTGGGGCAACGCCCCAGGTACAAGATAGTCTGGTGTCCAGCGCTGAAGGCGCAATTCATTCCGGGCGGGCCTTGGAGGACCAACATGCCACATCGACCGGCAGCCTTTGAATCGCGCCTTCAGCGCTAGACCCATCAATAACCCATACCTGGGGCGTTACCCCAGGCTGTTATGAGGCTGCACCTTCGGTGCGAAAGCTAGGCTTTGATGTTTCTCAAGCCTTTTCCTCAGGCTGTGCTGAGGCTGCGTCCTCGGTGCGGAGAAGGGGGTATTCCAATGGTTTGGCACAATCGGCCATCTTTCAACCTCTCCCCGCAATGGCTGTTCGGAACAACACGCCACATCCACCCGCTTCATTGGTAAACCGTCGTCGGCTCCGCGGTGGCGAGCAATTTCTCAAAACGAGCCTCGCCTCGCAGTGGATCCCACTGCCAGCGCATCCGCAAATCGGCGCGGGTCACGCTCCCCTCGAAATTCGGGCACAGGGCACCGGGCAGACGCAGCAATCGCTCAATCATCGTTAGCGCTTGCCCGGTCTCGCCCACACGGGCGTAGATCAACGCCAGCAGACCACTCACGGCAGGACCCGAGTAGGCGTCCTTGCTCTCGGGCAGCAATTCCACCGCGTGCCGGCCCAAACTGACCGCCTCGTCCTTGCGCCCGAGCAACGCGTAGAGCAGCCCCAGATGCGCCTGGCGGAAGGCGTCCAGCGGCACGTTGCGCGCCTCCGCCTCCATGGACGGGCACGCCGCCTCCAGCAAGGGACGCGCGCGCGCCGCGTCCCCGCGCGCGAGGGCAACGCAGCCTTGCAGGTAGCTCTTTGGCAGCACCGCCCCGAAGGGCGTTTCCACCGTCTCCGGCGCGTTGTCGGACACCCGCCCGGCCACGGCGAAATCGCGTCCGAGCAGCGCGGCATCCCAGCGCGCGAACGTGATCTCGCCATCGGGGTCCTCCCCGGCGGAGACGACGGCCAGAACGGAGCGCAACGGCGCGAGGTCCTGCCGCGCCCAGACATCGACGTACCCGGTTTCCACCTGCAACATCGGCAGGTCGGGCGAAAGTCCCACCGCGTGGGCACCGTCGCGCGCGGCGGACGGCCAGTCGCGGAGCATGCAATCCGTGAGCATGATTTCGCGCGCGGTCATCACGCTCCGCGGGTCGCGCGCCAGTGCGCTCCGCATGTCAGCCAGCGCCTGGGTCCAGCGGCCCTGCCGTCGGCGAATCGCGCCGGTGAACAGATCGATCTCCGCGTTGCCGGGCATCAGGCGGGCGGCGACCGCCAGTTCGCGCAACGCCGGCTCGTAGTTGTTCTCGGTCCAGTAGAGACAAAGGGCGTGCGCGAGGTTGCCCTCGCCCGAAATCGGGCTGCAGCCGCAACGCCTCGTCCGCCTCGGCGAAGGCGCGGTCGTGAATTTCGGCGGTGGGCTGAAAGTTCTTGTAAATGTACGCCAGGGCTTGCGACAAACGCGCGTGGGCGAGGGCGAACCCGGGGTCCAGCGCGAGCGCCTGACGGTAGAGACGTTCCGCCGTCTGGTAATCCTGCAACAAGCCGGTGGGCCGCGTCTGGTAATCGCGGGCGCGCAGGTAGAGCACGTAGGCGTCGGCGTTGTCGGTGGGCCGGGCCTCCACGCGCGCCTTTTCCGTCGGGGCTGAGCGTGGCGTGCAAGGCGTTGGCGATCTCGGTGGCGAGTTCGCCCTGGAGGGTCAGCGCGTCGGCCAGGGTGCGGTCGTAGCGCTCGGCCCAGAGCTGGCGACCGTCGCGCACGTCGATGAGCGCCACGTTCGACGATGCACCCGGTCGGGCGCGCGGCGCACGCTGCCTTCCAGCATGGTGGCCACGCCGAGTTGCCGGCCGATCTCGCGCAGGTTGCGCGTGGCGGTGTTGCGGTAGCCCATGACCGAGGAGCGGCTGATGACCTTCAATTCCTTGATCTTGCGCCAGGCTGTTGAGCAGATCGTCCTGGATGCCGTCGGCGAAGTAGCGCGTTGGCCCGGTCCTCGGAGAGATCCTCCAGCGGCAGCACGGCGATGCTTTTGTCGCGGCGGCGACGCCGCGACGACGGGAGCAACCGCAGACGGGGGCGGGATGAGGAGATTGCCGGGTCCAAGAATAACCGGCGGCGCCTGCCAGCAACAGCACCAGAGCACACCGCCGGCAAGCAGCGTTGCCCGGACTACGCCCGCCGGCTCCGCGGGCCGGACGCGATGCGGGCGCGGCACCGCCATCCATCCGCTCCGCGGCAATGTTCCAGCGCCTCGCAGCAGCGCGGCGGGCGAGGCGGGCCGCTTCGCCGGGGTCGGCCGCGAGCATGCTCTTCAGCAGGGCGACCAGCGGCGCGGGCACGCGGCTGTCGTTGAGTTGTGCGACCGGCAGCGGCGCGGTGGATTTGGCGGTCGTAGATTTCGCTGAAGGTGCGGCCCGCGAAAGGCACCTGCCGGTCAGCAGATACCAGAGCGTCACCCCAAGGCTGTAAATGTCCGAGCGGGCGTCCACGTCGCCGCCCTCCGCCTGTTCCGGGACTCGCGTAGGCGGGCGTTCCCAGGAAGCCGCCCTCCTGGGTGAGCGGCGCCTCCAGCTGCTGTCGTTCGCGGCGGCGGTCAGCCGCTTTGGCCAAGTCCGAAATCGATCACCTTGACCATAACCGACGGGCCGTCGCCGGCGGTGGACGCGCGGGTCGACGGCGGCGCGCGCGACCGGTGTGGCGAGCATGAGGTTGGCGGGTTTGAGGTCGCGGTGAACGAGGCCGCGCTCGTCCGCCGCGATGAGGGCGGCGGTGACCTGCAGGGCGATTTCGACCACCAGCGGGGCGGGCAGCGGCCCCTCGCGCTTCACCTTGGCCGCGAGCGTTTCGCCCTCGATGAACTCCATGGCGTAGAAGCATTCGCCCGCCGGGGTTTCGCCGAAGTGGAAGACGCTGGCGACGTTGGGATGGCGCAGTTGGGCGGCGGCGCGCGCCTCGCGCCGGAAGCGTTCGCGGGCGTGAACGTGGCCCGGCACGCTGGCGCGAATCACCTTGATCGCCACGAGATGTCCAGGTTGACGTCGCGCGCCTTGTACGACACGCCCATCGCGCCGCGTCCCAGTTCGTGCAGGGTCACGCCGTCGTCGCGCAGGCAGACTTCGTAGTGGTGGAACTGGCGCGCGGAAGCCGGGGGCGGCTGGAGAACCTGGGTCGCGATGCCGGCTTCGTCCGGCCTGGTCGGGGGACCGGTGGGTGGCGAGGTTGGCGGCGGGCTGGGCGGCGCGTGGTCCATTTCTTAGGTGGCATTAGATACACGCGGCGCGAGGGATGCAAGCACAGGCTGGGGCAGGGCCGCACCTCTTGCGAGAGTAGGCGTGGCGGGCTAGTGACTATGCAAACACAGTGCGGGTGGCGACCGCCCACAAAAAGTGCGAGAGAATCTTTCCACGCATGCTCTGGCACCCTGAAAGGGTAGCGTTTGATAGCCCGGGGTCAGCTGCGGCCCGCCGTCTCCAACGGCGGACGCGGCGCTACCCTGGGTAGGAGATCAAAGAGGATCCAGCCCTGAAAGGGCGACGGGTTCACCGCGCGATTCACCCACGGCGAACAATTTAGGCCCTTGGTTGGTCATCCCCCTCCGGAGAGACCGTCGCCCTTTCAGGGCTGGATTTTCTTCCATGCACAACCCAGGGTTTCGCCCGGTCGCCGTTGGGAACGGCCACCGGTCTCCACCCTGGGCTATCAACCGCTACCCTTTCAGGGTGCCAGACGAAGTCGGGAGTTGATTGCAAACCGACCTGCTCTCCGCACAACCGGCGCGCCAACGCATGATCCCCAAACCCTATGATCCACAAACCCTACTTCGAGACCACCTGGCCGGTGCTGAAATTGTAAAACAGCCTCGGCTTGGTGGTGTAATGCCCGGGCTTGTCCGGATCGGGAAAATAGTAGAGGAACGCCTTGGAGTTGAAATCGTACAGCGTGGGAAACAAGTCCGGACTCGTGTAGAAAAACCCGCTCGACTTGAAGTCGTAAAGGTAGAGGCCGCCTTCTCCATTGTTGGCGTCCATCACATACTCGCTACCCAAATCCACATGGCGCACGTACGCCGGTTCGGCTAAAAAACGGTAAAACCCAAATGGCACCCCGTTGGCAAAGACCAGAAAGTCGAACTTCCCGTCAATGATGGTTTCACCATCGAAAAAAGAAGGATGATAACGCAAGGTGAATATGCTGTCATGGTCGAACCGGTCGAACTTGTGTTGAAAAGTTCCCAGAATCTTGCCACTCTTGGTCACAGTGAGATCACGCACCGTTTGACGTGACCCGGACACCGCCACCGTCTTCAGCGTTCCGTCCGACGATACTCTCACGATGTTTTCCCCGTGTCCCGCCTCGAATTGAATAGCGTACAAATTCCGATTGGCGTCAATCCCTTTCAATTAAACTCCGACTCCAAAGGCGCTCCAAGATCGGCCAGGGAGGTCACCACTCCATCGGATGAAACCCGGTAGAGGATGCCGTGGTTCCCGTTGTCGCCATCGAGGTGGTTCCGTACAGGTTGCCGGTACCGTCGTCGTAAAACCGGAGTTCGGTGACCGGCTCCACGGGCTTGAAGTCGGCCAGCACGGTGACCACGCCAGCGGGCGAGATCCTGGCGATGGTGCCATCGCTCCCGACGCAGTAGAGGTTGCCGCCCGGCCGACTGTGATGTGGACAGCCGGGTACGCGGTGAAGTTGGTGAATTGTCCATCCAACGTGATTTTGTAAATCGAGGCGATGGCCGGCTGCGCAGCGGGCCCGGGGTGGGAAGACTAAAGTAGATATTCCCACTCGAGGTCGCGCCGTAGAAACACGATCCATCTGCGCTTGCCACCAAGGGTCCGCTGGGTTCCGTGGGTCCGCCGGGCGCCGTGTCGGGAGGAAAGTTGTAGAGCGTAGTCAGCACGCCCGTCGGCGTGAGCCGGAAGATGGACCGGATGTGCCCACTGGAAAATAATAGCGTGCCACCGTAAAAACTCAACGTGCCGTACAGATTGCCGTCCGGCCCCATCGTCAGTGTCACTGGATTGGCGGAGCCGTCGCCGTCAAAGCGATAGATCGTGGTAACCCTTCCATCCGGTGTGACTTTACGGATGGTGTTAGAGACGTTGAAGCCGCCGGTCGCCACATAAAAATTCCCCTTCCCGTCCTCAACTAAATTAGAAAGCACATTGGAGCCGTCGGCGGCATCGAAAGTAGCGATTGGGACGATGGACGCTGTTTGCGCCCGGGCGGAAATCGCTCCCATCATCGAAAACGCCAGGCAGCCGAGCAACGCGGCCAAACCCCCACCCGACATCACGGACAATTTCCACACGGTGTGAACTATCCAGAAGAGTGGTTTCATACGGTAACGAACTTTGACTGGCGGGAGGTTTACCCAAAATCCGGCGCGATGGCAAGCTTAATCGTCCGGTCAAATTTCCGGCGCACCAATCCCCTGGCCAAATCAGTGCCCCGACACTGTTTGCCCCGGCTCCGCCAGCGCCCGCTTCCGTCCAGTCATGTCAACCAAAGTCCGGTGGGCCGGATCGTCGTCGGACAGGAAAACCCACTCCTTCGACTCGGTGAGGTACAAACTGGGGAACGAATCCGCCGTGGTGTAGAAAATACCCAAGCCCTCGCGGTAGAACCAAAGGTCGTCCGGCTTGGCACCGACGTTCAGGAGGGGTCCGAGGATGTGGTGCTGAACAATTGGAAACTCCTTGACGTTCAGGTACCCAAGCCACGGCGAGTAGAGCCACCCGTCGGAAAAAGCCAGGACATGCCCCCACCGGGGATCGACGCGCCACGTGCCCGTCTCGCGCCGCATCTCCGACATCGGGTTAAGCACGGGCAGCGACGGATTACCCGCCTCCCGGTAATGAATTTCCAGCGGTTGGGCCGGGTTCGCCGGTTCCATGCGCAGATCGTGGAAGATCAGGATCAAAAAGGGTTTGGTCACCCACCAGAACGTCGAGGAAACCACGCCGTATTCCCACGAGGGTATGAGCCTGCCGTTCGCCAGCAGCACCGCCGGAGGCAGGAGATACACCACGCGCGCGGGCATTTGCCGAAACTGCCGCCGTACCTCCCGGCGAACGCCCGCGTATTCACGCGCGTTGGGTTCCACGATGCCAATGCGCACGTGGTAGAACGCGCCGCCAGCGGCAATCGCCACCAACGCGCAACCCGCGACGAACCTTGCGCGCGAAGTCCGGCGCGCGAGCAAATAGTGGTAACCTTCCAACGTTAGAAAAATTACCGTGGCGTACAGGACCGGGAGCGCGCGGTAGGCGGCGTTGTTCTCGCCGGCGACGAGCAAGGGTGACACGCTGGCCGGGATCATCGCAACCATCAGAACGCCCCGCCGTGCGAGCGCGGGCCAATCAAAGTGTCCCGCGTCGTCTCTCCTCAGCATCGCCAAACCACATCCACCCACGAAGAGAGCGGAGGCGAGGACTTGCCAGACGGCGGGGTGGAAGCGCGCCCACGAGGTGAAGCCCGAGCGGAGCAGATCGCCCAACAACCCGAGCTTGGCCACGGGGTCGGCGGCTAGGGCCATGCGCTCCGACCCGTTCGCACTAAGCCAACCCAGGTTCACGGCAAAGTGGTGGGCGATCAGATAAAAGGCCGCGCTCGCACCCAGGACCAGGAGCGGAGTGAGCACCCCGGGCAAGAACAAAAGGAACTTTCCCCCTTCGTTCACCCCGCGTCTTCTCCAGGCGGACGCAAACCCCATGAAGAGCGCCATCGGCGCGGCCGCCTGCCAGATGGTGCAGGCGATCAGGATGAGGATCACCGCCCCGAGGCAGCGCGCCCAAAAGGGAAACCGCTCCGATGGGGAACCTTCCAACCACAGTCCCGCCGTCAGGCACAAGGTCAGCGCGTAGGGTGAAAGAAAGCTCGCCGCCCAGGCCGCGTACACCCCGAAAGCCGGCGAAAGGGTGACGAGCAGCGCGGTCACCACGGCGAATCCCGGCACCGTAACCCGCGCGGACCAGTCCTCGCCTCAAAGTGATCGCGAACAGCGCCACACCCGCCAAGGATACCATCCGCAGCCAGACCAGCCGGCCCACCGATCCGTGGCAGGCGGCGAAGCCGGCGTTGAGCAGCCAGGCCGCGGCGGGTCGGCCCATGCCCATTTGTTCGTTGTGCGCCGGGTCGAAGACCCCGCGGTAAACCCGGTACAGGTACTGGTAATCGTCGTTAACGCCGTAAGGACCCGTCAAGAAAACACCACAATAGGCGGTCAGGATAACCAGGACGCACCACCAATCCGCCAACCAACCGGAACCCAGCCAAACCTCCACTCTCGGCGCGCGGGACACTGGTGAGGAAGCCGACATCATGTTGACGCACGCCTTCGCACCGCCAACTCCACAACGCAAACGCGCCGGGCCCCTTTCAGGACCCGGCGCGCGCTATCGAAGCACTTTACCGCCTTACTTGCTGATGATCTGCCCCGTGTTGAACACGAAGAAGTAGCGCACCCCGTTGGTGTTGTAGCGGCCCGCGTTGTTCGGGTCCGGGTAGTAGTACACCGTCGAGTTCAGGCTGAAGTCGTACAGGTACGGGAACGGGAAGGAGGGCGACGTGTAGAAGAACCCGCCGCTCTTGAAGTCGTAGAAGTACACCCCGTTCTTGCCGTCGGCGGCGTCAAAGATGTACTCGAAACCCGAGATCCTGGTGGAAGATGTAGTGCGGATCGCTCAGGAAGCTGTAGTAGCCAAACGGGTTGCCGCTGGCGAACTGCAGGTAGTACACCCCGTTGGCGAGCGCCGTCTGTCCCGTGAAGAACGAGGAGGGCAGGCTGCTGCCAGTCACGGTAAGCTGGGCAAGGACGCCGTTGCCGCCGGGACCGCCCGCCGTCACGCCCAGGAACACGCCGGGCTTGTACTCCACCAAGCTGCCGAAAGGTCCGAAAGGCCCCGTGCCGGTGGTGGCCAATTTGGAGAGAAGCGTGTAGTTACCGCTTGACGTGATCTGGAAGTAGCCGCCCGGACCAAGCATCAGACTGGCCGGGTCCGCCGCGAAACCGGTGTTAACCGATCCGTAGAAGTTGCCATCGCTGCCCTGCACCAAAGCTCCGCGGGGCTCGACACCATCGACCTGGGGATCCGTAAACTCATGGAGGATCGAGAAGGAACCATCCGGTCCGTAGCGAAAGATGTTGCCAAACTGAACGGAGCCACCCGTGGTGGAAACGCCGTAAAACGCGCCGTCCGTTCCCTGGATCAGAGGGGCGGTGACACCGGACGGATCCGTGTTCTTCACAAAAGGATACAACATGGTGATGGCGCCAGATGTTGTCGCTTTGAAGATTGTGCCCGAGCCGGAGGTGCCGCTGCCATCACCACCGCTGGTGGTGGTGGTGCCGTAGAAATTGCCGTCCTTGCCGACGAGTAGTTGCGCCGCCGGGGCGTACCCAAGGCCGTTGTTGCTGCCTTTGAAGGCAAACAACTCGGTGAAGGTCTTACCGTCGGGCGAGAGCCGGAAGTAAGTGCCCTCGTTAACGCCGCTCGCGCCACCCACTCGGGTAAGGCCGTAAAAATTGCCGTCGCCACCCTGCACCAAGGCGACTGGGAACACGTCCGAGTTCGCCGTGCCAGTGTCGAAGTCGTAGAGTTTTGTGAAGGTGCCGTCCAACCCCAGGCGGTAAAACGTGCCGCCGCCTGCGACGGTCACAGGATTGACCCCGCCGCCGCCGCACAAGCCGTACAGATTGCCATCCGCGCCTTGGATGAGAACCGTGGGGCTGCTTCCTTCCAGAACATTGGTGGTGGAGTCATTCACGAACGAATGCAGCACACTGAACGTGCCGTCCGGTGTGACCTTGTACACCGTGCCTTTGCCCGAGTTCCCACCGGAATCGGTCGTTCCGTAGAAGTTACCATCGCTTGCCTTGAGCAAGCCGAAAGTAGCGCCGGTACCATCTGCGGCTGAAAAATTATGGAATGTGGTGACCGCGCCGGTCGCTTGCGCCGATGCTTGCGAGGGCAAGGATGCTATTGCAAAGGCCCCCGCCAGGAACGCAGCGGGAATGAGGGATCGTACCCCCGGACGAGCGATGATTCGTTTTGTGAACATATTTGTTTCTGATTGTTTGTAGTTGTTGCTGGGATGTAATTACCTCCCGCGAGGAAGCTTGGACAACAGAAAGCGGATTTCGCTCGAAATTTGCGTCCGCAGGTAATCGGGATGCGTACAGACGGCTTGAAAATGTGGAAGACTTCCGCCCCGGCGCAAGAGGGCGGAGGCTCGGAGTGAAAAGCGGCGAGGCGCCGCCGCCGTCCGAACCTGAGGCAACCAGAGAGAAAGCGGCCGCCACTTATTTTCCAGGCGAAGCTTGCCCGGCGCGTTCGTATCCCACCAACCGCACCTTGCCATCGGGAAAACGCAGGAACCGCAGCGTCTCCCTCGCGCTCCCCTTCTCGCACTTGGAATCGGCGTTCAAGACGAAGTAAACACCGCCGGCTTCCGCGCCGAAGTCCAGTTTGTCCTTGTCGGGCGTGAACGTGATGACTCGACCGCTGGATTGCTGGTCGCGCCGGAGTTTGGCGACGAAATCCTTCCGGGTGGTGCCCATCCGGGTTAGACCCTCGTCCGCGACCAGCGCGGCCGCTTCATCCAATTTATTTTCCTTCAGCAACCCAAGGAAGTTTCCCGCGATGCCGCCGGCGGTTCGCAGATCGGCCGCGATCTTCTCGTTCAATGCGTCATCCTGGGCGTCGGCCTTCTTCGCCGTGGCCGTACCTGCGGGCACCGCCCCCGCCCCTTCCGCCGGCGACTCGGCTCCGGTCGGACGGACGGTTTTAACCAGCGCGGCGGCGACTTGCGGCGCGAGCGCCT
Organism: uncultured bacterium; assembly: GCA_963795895.1. GTDB lineage: Bacteria > Verrucomicrobiota > Verrucomicrobiia > Chthoniobacterales > SZAS-18 > CAWCJJ01. The sequence goes on along the minus strand of CAWCJJ010000006.1, from coordinate 230,275 downwards.
TGGCGTCGCGCAGCCAGGCGTCAAGATGGGCCGCCTGCTCCGCCTTAAACTTTTCCTTGCTGTCGAAGGGGGCGTGGTTGCGCAACACGAATTGCACGGAGGCGATTCCTTTGGGGGTGCGGAAGTAATGCCAGAAGTTGTACTCCACCTGATCCCCCGCCAGGAGCAGAAACTCCACGGTGGACGCGGCGTCCGAATGCTCGATCTCACGGCTTTCGGCCCCGGGATAATCTTTCTTCACCTGTTTGAGCAGAGCTTGCGTGTAGGCCAGGGGACTGCTCCCGTTCGGGTTCTGGAGCCGCAGAGCCACCATCTTGGCGTAGTTGTCGAACGTCTCGCCGGCCCGGAGGTACTCGCGCAGCTCGGAAGTCGGCGCACCGGGTTTGCTGACGCTGTCCTGGAGATGATAGGTCTCCCCGGCGAACCGGACGTCGGTTCCCGTTGGGCTGAAGCCCGCGGCGCTGTCGCCGTTGCCGGGGGCCGACGCGGTTTCAACGGACATGGGATTGGTGGAAGGTCCGGTGGAGGAAGCCAGGATTTCCATGCCGAGGCCCGTCTGATTCGGCACGGCCCAGACCCCGTTCAGACGATTCCCGGCGGCGCGGTAGGCCGCGACCCCGAAATTGGACCCGGGTTTCCCCGAAACGGCCACCAGGACGTCGCCGACCCGGACCGCGATGCCGCCGAAGCTCCCGGTGGGGAGGTTCCAGAGGACATCGTAGATCTTGCCGTTGGGTGTGAAGGTGACCCCGCCGGGCGCGCCGTTGGTGAATTTGAACGCGCCGTTCAGGGTGGCGGGTCCGGTCAACTCGTACTCGCCCACTTGACCGGGCGCGGCGGGCAGGAGCCATTTCGCCTTCAGGATGCGGCCTTTGATTTCGTAAAGCGCCAGACCGGTCAGACCTTCCCCGTAGCCCGCGCCGAGGACACCGGCTTGGAAGATGGCGGGGCCGCTGTAGGTTTCGCCGCTGGTGAGGGTCCAAGCCATCTTGCAAGATGGACCAGCGGTTTCAACGAGGACCTTTCCACGGTAGGCACCGGCACCGTCGGGACGGGCGGAATCGGTGATCTGGTATTCACCGGACACATCGGCGGGCGGCGCGGCGACCGAGGTTCGGGCGGTGAGGATAATCGAGAGGATGGCGGTGCCGGTGAGATTAAGGAGAAGGCACTTCATAAGGCGAGAGAGGACAGGGGTATTGGATGCTGATCTGTAAATTTTTACGCGGCAATAGTTTGCGTGGCAAGGATGAAGTTGTCGGGAGTTTAGGTGGCCTGCGTTGCGCCCTCCGCCCGCCGCGCAGCGGCTTTGGAGTGCGCCGCGACACGTCGCCGCTTTGATCCCAGCGACATGTCGCATTCTATCCCCTTCGGCGAAGCCGACTATCGATCGAGCCGGCTGCGCCGGAATGTCAGGACGCGACGTGTCGCGGTTGGACCCGGCGGAGCCGTGCGAAAGCGGCGACGTGTCGCCGCACTCCAAAGCCGCTGCGCGGCGGGGGAGCAGGATCAAACCACACGGCGCAATGCTCTTGCGTAACGTGTTTTGATGCGTCACTATCGCGAGTATGCACTCGACCCACGACTTTGCCGCAATGCCAACGTTGGATCACCGGGCCGGAAACCGCCGTCCAGGCTCCAATCTTTGGTCCGCCGCTTTGCTGGCGGTGTTTTGCGCGTTCGCGGGCCTGTCCGTCCGGGCGGAAGTCCAGACCTCCATCCGACCCGAACCCGGTGGCAAGCGGCTGCTGTTCGTGGACGGAAATGATATCCGCACCGAGCCGGGAGGCAAACGACTGCTGTGCGTGGATGACCACACGATCCGCCCCGAGCCGACCGGAAAAACACTGCTTTACCTGGACGACGACGACGTCCGGGACCAGTTCGGGGGAATTCGGCTGGCACTTTGGGACGAGCATACCCTGCGGCGAACGCCGGGCGGAAAGGCGCTGGTTTATCTCGACGACAACGACATCCGCACCGAAGCGGGTGGCAAACGCCTCTTCTACATCGACGGCGCGAAGCTCTCGACCGGACAGTTGACCGCCGTGCTTTACCAGTTGAAGCCCGAGCTTTTCCAGCTCTCGAATGACGAGAAGGCGGCGTTGAAAAAAGCGATGGCCGCCGCCGGGGCCGAGAGCGACGCCGCGGCCCGGGAGGATCAACTCACCGGCAAATATCGCATCATGACCTACGCCGGGGAGGATGGAAAGAAGCTCGCCGGCTCGGTGACGGTGTCCGCGCAAGGCAAATACTACGCCGTCTCGTTCGACGCGGCGGACGCGCCGGGCTGGCGCGGGATCGGGGTGAAGCATGTTCTACCCGATGGCACGGAGGAGTTGTGGGCGGCCGTTGGGCCGGCGGCGGCGGTCTCCCTGGGTATTTACGAGGCGAAGCAAGGTCGTCTCGCCGGCACCTGGATCCCGGTGAACGCGGCGGACAATCCCGCCGCGCTGGGCCGCGAGACGTTGGTGGGACCGGTCAGCGGCGGCGGCACGTACAAGATTGAGAGCGGTCAGTTGCCCAACGGAGGCGCCGCCTACACCGGGGCGATGAACATTGAGCCGCTGTCCGCCCAGGTGGGCAGCGACGGCAAAGCCTACCGGTTCAAGTGGGCGACCGGCACCACGGGCGCCGCTTTTTCGGTGGGCGACACGTACGCCGTGTGCGCCGGCTGGGGCGCGGATTACCAACTGCTCCGTGTGCGATTTTACCTGGGAAACCTGACCGGCGACTTCGTTGGCAAGAGCGCCAGTGGCACGTGCATGCTGTGCAAGTAAACGGGTCCCCCGGTTTTATCCTTTCCGCTCCGCCGCAACCGCTCGTCGCCGACGGAGTTCCATCGTCCACAGCGCGGCCAAGGTCAGAACATCACTCAGCAGGTGGAAATTCCTGACGCCGCCGTAGGCGACCGGTGTCAGGGTCGGCTCGAAAATCTCGCGCATCGTCCTGGTTTCCACGGGGTCGGCGGCGGCTGGAGCCACCTGCTTGATGGTTTGCAGAACCGCCAGCCGTTGCGCCGCCGCGTCGCGCAAGCCACCCAGGTTTTGATGGGCGAAGACCAGGAACAACACGGAAACCAACAGCGTCGTGACCGGGTCGGGCACTTTGCGCAAAGAAGAGAAAGCCAGCACCGCCCCCACCACCACGACGTAGAGGGTCCAATACGATTGCAACGCGCCGGATCGCTCGAAATACAGTTGGATCAGATCGTTGTAAGGCATGGTCGTTGCCGCTTTGAAATTCTCCCGGCTTTGAAGGATCGCCCGGGGCAAATTTCTGAACGACAGAAATTTGTGAACCGGGGCGAACACCCTATAGTTGCGCGATGGCTCTCCTTGCCACAAGCGGTAATCGTTCTTTCTTTCCACCTTCTCCAGGGAGCGATTAGCGTTTGCCCCCTCCCCTATGAACTCATCCGTTCCATCCGCGGCACCGCCAACGGAACACCGTTTCGCGAGCCACGACGGCTCCTCGATTTTCTACCGCGCCTGGCTTCCCCCGTCCGGCGGGACGATCCATCGCGCCATCCTCCTGCTGCACCGCGGACACGAACACTCGGGTCGTTGGGACGAACTCGCCGTCGCCCTGACCGCGCCGGGCACCGCGATCTTCGCCTGGGACGCGCGCGGGCACGGCCAGTCGGCGGGCGAAAAGGGTGATGCCGAAAGCTGCTCGGTTTACGTGCAAGACCTGGAGTGCTTCGCGCGGCACCTCCAGGCCGAACACGCGATCGCGTTTGAAGACATGGCCTTTGTCGCGCACAGCGTCGGCGCGGTGGTCGCCGCCACCTGGGTGCATGATTACGCGCCGCCGATTCGCGCGCTGGTGCTCGCCACCCCGGCGTTCCGGGTGAAGCTCTACGCGCCCCTCGCCATCCCGGCTCTGCGGTTGTTGCAAAAGGCCCGGCCGCGCGCCTTCATCCAGAGCTACGTCGGTGGCAAACTGCTGACCCACGACCGGGGGGAAGCGGCCCGTTACGACGCCGATCCCGCCGTTTCGCGCCGGATTTCTGTCCGCGTGCTGCTGGACTTGTACGACACCGCCCGGCGGATCGTCGCCGACGCGGGGGCGATCCGCGTGCCGACGCTGGTGCTTGCGGCCGGGTCCGACGCCGTTGTGCGGCGGGGACCGCAGGAGCGGTTTGTGGAGCGGCTCTCCTCGCCGCGCAAGGCGCTGGAGGTACTTCCGGGATCTTCACACGCGATCTTTCACGAGGTGCATCGCCAGAGCGTTTTCCAAAAGGTGCGCGCCTTCATCGACGAGGCGTTTGCCAGCCCGGTGGAATCCCCGGATGCGTGGCTGAACGCCGACGCGCGCGGCCACACCAAGGACGAGCACGACGCCCTGCGCCGACCGCGTTCCGCCTTAACCGTGGCAGGGGTTTCCTTCGCCGCGCAACGGCTTTCGATGAACACCCTCTTGCGGCTGAGCCAAGGCGTCCGGCTGGGGCACCGGACGGGCTTCGATTCGGGTCAGTCGCTCGATTACGTTTATGAAAACCGACCGGGCGGGTTCTCGCCGCTGGGCCGGTTGATCGACCGGCAATTTCTCGGCGCCATCGGTTGGCGGGGCATTCGGCAACGGAAGATCCACTTGCAGGAAACGTTGGAGGCTATCATCAGCGAGACGCTCGCCACCGGCGCTCCGGCGCGGGTGCTCGACATTGCCGCCGGTCCCGGTCGCTACCTGTTGGAAACGTTGCGGCACTTCGCGGGCAAGCCCGTGACGGCGTGTCTGCGGGACCGCAGCGAAAGCGCGTTGGAAGCCGGTCGCATCCTCGCCCACCGCATGGATTTGGCGGCGTCCGTGTCGTACCAAACTGGCGACGCCTTCGACGAGGCGGCCCTGGCGGCGATCTCGCCGTGTCCGACGGTGTCGGTGGTTTCCGGCTTGTACGAGTTGTTCCCGGAGAACGCCGGCGTGTCGGCATCCCTGCGCGGTTTGCACGCCGCGCTCGAGGACGGGGGAAGCCTCGTTTACACGAACCAACCGTGGCATCCGCAAGTTGAGATGATCGCCCGCGTGCTGACAAACCGGGAGGGCAAACCCTGGATCATGCGCCGCCGCGCGCAGGCGGAAATGGACGCGCTGGTGCGCGCGGCGGGTTTTCGGAAAACCGGGATGAAGATCGATCGTTGGGGTATCTTCACCGTTTCCGTCGCGCGGAAGGTGTCGGCGTGAGTGAGAACACACCATCCACGCTGGCTCCCGAAGTGAGATACACCACCGGGTCTTCTAACATCGCGACGGCGGATTCTCCCCGCCGCCCCTGGTGGCAGGCGGCGCTTTGGCTCGCGCTGCTCGGGCCGACGTTCTTCGTGGTCTATGGCTGGTGCAACGCGTTCACGTCGCACCGCGCGGACGTGGGTTCGTTCTTCTTCGAGTGGGAAAGGCGCATCCCCTTCGTGCCGGCGATGATCGTGCCGTACATGTCGATCGATCTCTTCTTCGCCGGTTCGTTCTTCCTCTGCCGTGACAAGGTCACGTTGCGCACCCTGGCGCTGCGCATCCTCCTGGCCATTGGCTTATCCGCCGCCGGGTTCCTGTTGTTCCCCTTGCGTTACGGCTGGCCGCGCCCGGCGGTGCACGGGTGGTTTGGCGCGCTCTTCGCGCCGCTCAACGCCTTTGATCAACCTTATAATCTCTGCCCATCCCTGCACATCAGCCTGCGCGCGATTCTGTGGAGAGTTTACGGCCCCGCCACCCGCGCGTGGCCGTGGCTGTGGGGCACGGCGGGAACGTGGTTCGCATTGATCGGGCTGTCCACGCTGCTCGTGTACCAGCATCACATCATCGATCTGGTGGGCGGATACTTGGTGGCGCACCTGTGTTTCCTGGTCGTACGGGATCGGATCAAAGCGAACCCAGCCACTAATCTTTGACCGATAAACGCGCCGGACACCGCGCCGTCGATTGGGATTACCCCCGCGGATTCCACCCACATCACGCCGCTGCCACTTCTGCGGGAATGTGCTACTTTTGCCGCCTTCACACCACCTGCCATGCCAAAGACCCTCAAAGATCTGACCGCTCAGGAAGTCCTCGCCCTCGCCATCCAGGCCGAGGAGGAGGACGGTCGGATTTACTCCGACCTCGCCCTGCGGATCGGCGGCGATTATCCCGAGACCGGCAAATCCCTCCAGGCCATGCACGACGAGGAGGACGGCCACCGGCACCGCCTGATCGACCTTTATCGCACCCGCTTCGGCGAGCACATCCCGCTCATCCGCCGCGCCGACGTGGACGGCTTCATCACCCGCAAACCCCTGTGGCTAAATTCCGTGCTGACGATCTCGATGGTGCGCCGGGAGGTGGAGTCCATGGAGCAGGAGGCCCGCGCGTTTTACCAGAAGGCGGTGGCCCAAACCAGCGACGCCTCCGTGCGTCAACTCCTGGGCGACCTGGCGGCGGAGGAATCCAAACACTACGATCTGGCCGGTTCGATGGAACAAGCGCAGCAGACCTCCGGCGCGCGCGGCAAGGAGGATGAATCCGAGCGCCGACGCTTCGTGCTGCAAGTGGTCCAGCCGGGTCTGGCCGGGTTGATGGACGGAAGTGTTTCCACGCTGGCACCGGTGTTTGCGGCGGCGTTCGCGTCGCACAGCAGTTGGACGGCGTTCCTCGTCGGCATGGCGGCGAGCATCGGCGCGGGGATCAGCATGGGCTTTGCCGAGGCGCTCTCGGACGACGGTGTGCTCAGCGGGCGCGGGCACCCGTGGAGCCGGGGTCTGGTTTGCGGGCTGATGACGACGGCGGGCGGCATCGGGCACACGATGCCTTTCCTGATCAAGAACTTTGTTTACGCCATGTACGTGGCGGTGGCGGTGGTGGCGGTGGAACTGGCCGTGATCGCCTGGATCCGGCACCGCTACATGGACACGCCGCTGCTCTCCGCGGCGTTCCAGGTGATCGTGGGCGGCGTGCTGGTGTTTATCGTCGGCATCCTGATTGGCCAGGCTTGACGAGCGGGGATGGTTGTTGCTGTTGTCTGTGCCATGCGTCTCACCCACAAACTAGCCAAGCTCCTCGAACCCGACGCTTACCGGAGCATCTGGCGCGGGATCGGGCGGGCCTTGTACCCGCAACCGGTCGGCAAGTTTTTGGAGCGGATTGATCGTCCGGCTCTGGCGGCATTGGCGGAGCGTCACCGCGCCCTCGCGCCGACGGACGTGCAATGGCCGAAGTACTTCGACGCCGAACGCTGGCTGCGCCTGAACATCCGTCGCGCGCAGGACATCGGCCTGGACCGGGGTGACCGGAATCTGCGCATCCTCGACCTCGGCAGCGGCGCCGGTTATTTCCTGCTGGTGGCGCGCGAACTGGGTCACGAGGGAATGGGGCTGGACATCGGCGAACCGGCTTTTTACGGGGATATCTTTGATCTGTTCGGATTGAAGCGCGTGGTCTGGCGGATCGAACCGCGCCAACCTTTGCCCGAGTTTCAGATGGGTGGGACGGATGGAGCAGGCGGGGCGCGTTTTGATTTGGTCACGGCGTTTTCCATCGCCTTCAACGGGCACAAGTCGGAAAGGTTGTGGGGGCCGGCGGAGTGGGGATTTTTTCTCGATGATCTGCGCGACCGGTTCCTAACGCCGGGTGGACGCATTTATCTGGATATGAACCCGGAGCGCGATGGTTCGTTCATGACGCCGGAGTTGCGGGAATATTTCGTGAGCCGCGGCGCGCGCGTGGACCGGCGTTCGAAGTTGATGTTTGATCCGTTGAGGTAGGAGCCGGGCGAGTGCCGTATCGCGGATTTCCGAGGTTTGGAAAAGGCAGCACCGGATGATGAGGGCGAACCCTTCCCAGCCCCGGCAGGGGCGTACGAACAAAAGCCCATAGCGCAAGCTATGGGTAACATCATGGGAGAGTTTCCAGCCCCGGCAGGGGCGTAAGACGACCGGCAACCCTTTGGATAAAGGTCACGCTGGTTCTCTTACGCCCCTGCCGGGGCTGGGATGGGCGTCCACAAACCACCCATAGCTTGCGCTATGGGCTATGGCTCTTACACCCCTGCCGGGGTTGGGAGGCAAACCATACGGCAGAGGAGTTTGCGCTGCCCTCCCCCACTCAATCCTCCACCTCAAATCCGCCGTCCTCCATCTTCTTGAGCACGTCGCTCATGTCGTCCACTTCCTTCCAAACGTCGCCGCTCACGTAGATCGGCGCTTTCTGCTGCGTTGCCATCGCGATACAATCGCTCGGCCGGCCGTCGATCTCGACGATCTTCCGCTGCTGCAACTCGTTTTCCGCGCTGATGATCATGCGGGCGAAATACGTCGCGTTTTTCAACTCGTTGATGATCACCCGGTCGATCTTCGCCCCCAGGGCCAGCATCATGCTGCCGAAAAGATCGTGGGTTAGCGGCCGTTCCTTGGGCGTGCCGCGCATGAAGGCCACGATCGCGCCGCCCACGTTTTGATCGACGTAAATCACGAAAACCTTCTCCTTGTTGCCCAAAAACACGGCGCACCCCTCCTTGGTGGGGATGACAACTCGCACTTGGACCGGGACCACGGTTTTGTTCATGATGCGTCCAGCCTACGAAAGCCCGCTGAAAACACAAGCGGGTCCGCGCGCCGCAAGGTAGCTGCCGCCGCCTCAAGGCTTTGCCAACCCGCCGGTCGAACCCGTCGATTCGATGAACCCGTTCACCGCCTCGCGGATGGAAGCGGCCACCTGCGCCCGGGGCGTTACGAACTTGGGTTGGAACCACGGGAACAAGCCGATCAAGTCGTAAGTCACGAGGATCTGGCCGTCGCAATCCGGGCCGGAGGCGATACCGATGGTCGGGATTTCCAGGGCCGCCGAAAGGTGACGCGCCGTGTCGCGCGCCACGATCTCCAGCACCACCGCGAACGCCCCGGCCGCTTGCACCGCCAACGCGTCCTCCAGCAACGCGCGCGCCTCCGCCTCGGAGCGCCCTTTGATCTTGTAGCCGCCCTCCTCGCGCACGGACTGCGGCAGCATCCCGATGTGGGCGACCACGGGAATGCCCGCCGCCACCAGCGCCTCGATCTGCCCGCGCACCGCGACGCCGCCCTCCAATTTGACCGCGCGCGCGCCCGCCGCCAGGAGCAGACGCGCGTTGGCGACGGCTTCGTCCGGGGTGCGGTAGGACAAAGCGGGGAGATCGGCCACCAGCAACGCGCGCCGCACCCCGCGGGCAACCGCGCGGGTGTGGTGCAGAATATCCGCCATTGTGACGGAGGTCGTGTCGGGGTAACCCAGCACCACCATCCCCAGGGAGTCGCCGACCAGGATCAGATCCAACCCGCTTTCGTCCAGAAGACGGCCCATCGGGTAATCGTAGGCCGTCAGCGCGGAGACCTTCCGGCCCGCTGCTTTCCGCGCGCGGATCGCCTCTGGCGTGACGGCGGGCGAACTATCGTCGGGAAGTGGGGCGGTGGGATACATGGCTTTGGTTTGATTGCGTTATCTCACCACTGCTCGTTCGCGAGCGCAACCGCCGAGGGATCGTCGTCCAAATTGTCGAGCAACGCGGCGATGGTAATGGTTTGACCGGGGAGAACCAGGTTGGGACGAATTCGCGCCAGCGGCGCCAGCACGAAACGGCGCTGACACATCCGGGGGTGAGGCAGGATGAGTTCGGTTGTTTTGAGGACCTGATCGCCCGCGTAGAGAAGGTCCAGGTCGATTTCGCGCGGGAGGTTCACTCCCCGGATCCGCGCGCGGCCAAAGGCGGTTTCCACGTCTTGCAGCGCGCGCAGCAATTCCGAAACGTTCCCGGCGTACCCGGCTTCCCCGACCGAGTTAAGAAATCCACCCGCGCCGGGCGGACAATCCACCGGCGTAGTTTCATAGACGGGCGCGAACACGCAATCTTCAGAGTCCACGCCAGGCAGATGAAGAAGCATCTCTCGCGCGCGGCGCAGGTTGGCGAGGCGGTCGCCGAGGTTCGAGCCTAACGCGATGCCGACACGCATTCTCAGCCGCTACTTGATATAATAACCCGACACCTTCCACGCGCCGTCCTTGTCGAGCATGGGCGTGATGGTTTCAATGGCGCTCTTCTTGTTCTCAAACGTGGCTTCGTATTGAAGCACGACGTACTCGCCATCCGGCGCGCCCGGGACACTGGTGCGATACTGGATCACGCGCAGTTTGCGACCGCTGGCTTTGCCGAAGGCGGTGCGTACCATCCCGACTTGGGCGACCCATTTATCCTGCGAGACCATGCCCTGAAAGAAGGTCGCGGCGGTTTGCCAGCTTTCGGGGTATTTGCCGTCGTCGAGGAGGGTGAGCCAGGTTTCGGCGGCGACCTGCGCGGCTTTCTCCTGCGCCTGCGTCGGACTGAGGCTGCTGGCGGGCGAAGCGCTGGGGGCGGGCGCGGGCGATTGCCCGAAGGCGAGAGTTCCCGCGACGCAAAGAAGCAGGATCGTGAGCGGTAGAGCGCGGAAGGGCGGACGCAGGGTTTTCATGGGGAAAGGGATGGGGACAAGGCGAACAGCGGGTGAACCACCGTCTATGCTAGCAGCAGAATCGATTCGCGCACCTGGGGTTTCAACTTCCCTCGCGACGTGTCGCGTTGTTCCCCCTCCGGCGAAGCTGGCGCGATCAATGGCGGCTGCGCCGAAGCGGGGCAAGGAGCGCGATGCGTCGCGCGCAGTCGCGCGATGCGTCGCGCGCAGTCCGAATCATAGGTAACCGGAACCAGACCGGAGCCAGAAAGCGGGGATGCTGTATTATGACCTCGACGCCACCGCTGAACCACGCTTCAATGCGGGCGTTTTGCATCAGCGGCATCCCGACCCATCCCCAGCGCCATGGACCTTGCCGAAACATTGTCGAGCTACCTGCCGGCCCTGGTGCTTGAACGCTTCGCCGAACGGCTATCCTCGGCCAACGAACCCGAACTCCGGCGTTTCCCGGCGGCGGTGCTCTTCGGCGACATCTCCGGCTTCACGCGTCTGACCGAACGCCTCGCCCGGCGCGGACCCGCCGGCGCCGAGGAACTCAACCGCGTGCTCTGCGCCTACTTCGAGCAACTCATCGACCTGGTCCACAGCCATGGCGGCGACATTGTGAAATTCGCGGGCGACGGCGTCCTGGCGCTCTGGCAGGCCACCGGCGGCGAATCCCTTTCCGACGCGACCTGCCGCGCCGCGCAGTGCGCCCTCGCGCTGCAGGCCCGGTTGCACGATTACCCCGTCGCGGAGGGCCTGCGCTTGTCAATCCACGTCGGCATCGGCGCGGGCGAGATCAGCGCCTTCCACCTCGGCGGCATCCGCGCGCGTTGGGAAATGCTCGTCGCGGGCGCGCCCCTGACGCAGATCGCCGGGGCGGTCAACCGGGCGGAAGCCGGGGAGATTGTCGTGTCCACGGAAGCGTGGACGTTGCTGGGCGACCGTTGCGCGGGCGAAACGCTCGACCCGGCGCAAGGCGGCGCGGCGCGGCTGGTGTCCGTCCGGGACGCACTGCCGCTCGCGTGCCACGTCCGGATCCCGCCGCGTCCCGCCGTCCACGAGGCGCTCCACGGTTACCTGCCGGGCGCCATCCGCGCGCGCTTGGCGGCCGGTCAGAGCGGCTGGCTGGCCGAGTTGCGCCGCGTCTCGGTCATTTTCATCAACCTTCCCGACCTTAACGAATCGATCTCGCTGCCCCGAGCGCAAGCTGTCATGGAAGCGATGCAAACCGCCCTGTACCGTTACGAGGGCAGCGTGGGACAGCTCGGCGTGGATGACAAGGGCATCAGCCTGATTTCCGCCCTGGGCTTGCCGCCGCTGGCGCACGAGGACGACGCCCTGCGGGCCGTGGAAGCCGCGCGCACCATCCAAAAGAGTTTGCGCGAGCTCGGGGTGCGCAGCGCCATCGGCATCACCACGGGACGGATCTTCTGCGGCAGCGTCGGCAGCGCGCAACGGCGTGAATATACGGTTTTGGGTGACGCTGTGAACCTCGCCGCCCGGCTGATGCAAGCCGCGCCGGACGATATTCTCTGCGACGACGCCACCCGCCTGGCGGCCAAGGGCCGCCTGCGTTTTGAGGCCCTGCCGCCCGTCACGGTAAAGGGGAAAACCGAACCCGTGACGGTCTTCCGTCCCCACGACCGGGAACTCGCGGAAGCCGACGAACACCTGCTCGTGGGCCGCGCCGAGGAACGGGAAACGTTGCGCCGCCACCTCACCGCCCTGCTGACGGGTGAATCCGGCGTGGTCCTGATCGAAGGGGAAGCCGGCATCGGCAAATCGCGGCTCGTCGCCGAATTCCGAGCGCAAGCGGCGGCGGCGGGAATCCAGGTGCTCACGGGCGCGGCGGACGCGGTGGAGAAGTCGTCGCCCTACCACGCTTGGCAGCCGGTGTTTAAACGGCTCTTCGGGTTGATCGGCGTGCTCCAACCGGAAGCGCGCCTGGCGAAAACGCGCGCCCGGCTTGACCAGGAGCCGGAACTCGCCCGGCTCGCGCCATTGCTGAACGCGGTCCTCTCGTTGGATCAACCCGACAACGAGTTCACCAGCCAGATGACCGGCCAGACTAGGGCCGACAACACGAACGATCTGCTCGTGCGCCTGCTGCAGACCGAGGCCGCCCGCGCGCCACTCGCCGTGGTGCTCGAAGACGGGCACTGGCTCGATTCCGCCTCGTGGGCGCTGGCGTTGCTCGCGGTCCGGCAGGTGCGGCCCGCGTTGGTGGTCGTCGCGGCGCGTCCGTTGGAGGAAGGGTCGCCGCCGGGTTACCGTCAGTTGGTCCAGCATACGGGACTGGAGCACGTGCGGCTCGGCTCGCTCGCGCCCGCCGGGGTGATCGAACTGGTTTGCCGCCGGTTGGGCGTGCCGTCCCTCCCCCCGGCGGCGGCGGCGCTGATCCAGGAGAAGGCGCACGGCAACCCTTTCTTCAGCGAGGAGATCGCCTTCGCCCTGCGCGACGCCGGGTTGATCCTGATCGCCGACGGCCAATGCCGCGTCGCGCCGGGGGTGACTCTGTCGGCGGTCAGTTTCCCGGATAGCGTGCAGGGGGTGATCACCAGCCGCCTGGACCGGCTCCCGCCCGCCCAGCAACTGGCCCTGAAAGTGGCGAGTGTGATCGGTCGGGTCTTCGCCTTCCGGCTGTTGCGCGACATCTATCCCATCGAGCCGGGCAAGGATGATTTGGCGGCGTGCGTCGGACGGCTCCAAACGCTCGACCTCACGCTTTCGGAAGCGCCGGAGCCCGAACCGGCCTACATCTTCAAGCACGTCATCACGCAGGAGGTGGCTTACAATCTGATGCTCTTCGCGCAACGCCGCCAGCTTCACCGCGCGGTGGCGGAATGGTACGAGCGGTCCCGCGCCGATGACCTGACGCCGTTTTACTCCCTTCTGGCCCACCACTGGACGCGCGCGGACGACCGGGAAAAAGCTCTGGAGTACCTCGGCAAGGCGGGCGAGCAAACCCTGCGGAACGGCGCGTACCACGAGGCGGTGGAATTTCTGACGGCCGCCCTCGCCCTGGAGGCGTCGCCGCCTGATCCAGTGGTGGCGGTGGTATCAACGGAGACGACGATGGCAAAGGACGATCCCTGCCGCCGGGCGCGTTGGGAAAACCTGCTAGGCGAGGCGTACTTGGACATGGGGCGTCTGGCCGAAAGCCGCGAACATTCCGGGCGGGCGTTGCGTCTGCTGGGATATCCGGTCCCGGCGACGAGCCTCGGACTGCTCGCGAGGCTGCTGGTACAATTAGGGGCGCAGTGCCTGCACCGGGCCGGGACCCGCAAGCGGGTTGACCTGTTGCCGGAGGCGCGCGCCACCTGCCAGCAAGCGGCGGGCGCCTACGAGCGGTTCGGGCAGGTTTGTTATTACGAGGGCGAAAAGCTGACGGCGGTGCAAGCGGTGCTTTCCTCGCTGAACTTCGCCGAGAAACTGGGACCTTCGCCCGAGTTGGTCCGGGGCTACTCGACGGTCGCAGTGGCGGCGAGCGTCGTCGCGCGGCACGGTTTGGCGATGCGGTACTGCCGTCTCGCGGAGGACGCCTCGGCCACGGTGGAGGACCTCACGGCGAAGGCGTTGATGCGGGAGATGACGGGAATCTGCTACGTGTCGGTTGGCAGGTGGGACTCGGCGCACACCGCGTTAACGGAAGCCGTGGCGTTGAACCACCGCATCGGCGACCGCCGCCGCTGGCAGGAGAGCATGGTGGAACTCGCGGTGCTGGCGATGCACCGGGGGGAGTTCGCGCGGAGCGTGGCGCAGTCCGAGGAGTTGCTCGCGATGGCGCGCCAGCGGGAGGCGGAGCATCAGGCGCAGGCGTGGGCGCTGAATTTGCTGGCGATCAGTTTGTTCCGTTTGGGACGGGTCCGGGAAGCGGCGGATTTTCTCGAGGAGGCGACGCGGCTCCCGCGCGAACACATTGGCAAGACGGAGATTCTGCTGGTTTGCGGATCGTTGAGCCTGATGCGCTGGCGTTTGGGAGAACGCGAAGCCGCCCTGCAAGCCGCCGCGACGGCGCTGGAGATTTTGGAAACGTCGCAAACGCTGGCGAACTGGGTCTTGGAGGGCATCGCCTGCACCGCGGAGACTTACGTGGAATCTTGGCTGGTGGAAAAGGGAGAGGAGGAAAGTGCGGGCGACGGAAGAGGAAGTGGCGCTAAGACTCCGAGAAGACGCGCCGACGCAAAGCGGCGCGCCTTGAAGGCGTGCGCGCATCTGCGCGTTTTCGCCAAGACGTTTCCCGTGGCGTGTCCGAAGGCTTTTCATGTGCAGGGAAATTTGGAATGGGCACGCGGGAACTGGTCCGGCGCCAAGCGGTATTGGATGCGCAGCCTCGTTGTGAGCAGGCAACTGGAGATGCCGTACGAGGAGGGATGCGCGTTGTTAAAGCTGGGAAGCCACACGGTAGAGGGTGACTCCGAATTTGGGGACGCGCCGGGACAAGCGGCGGTGATCTTTGAACGGTTGGGGATTAGCAACAGCGCCCAGAATGCGACTGGCTGATCGCAAATGGCTTTGCAAAAGGTGATTAGGACCACTCAGCGCCCAGCCGCCGAACACAACCGGCCCGCTTCGCGTTCAATGCTCAAAAACTCTCCCGGTGTCAGCACCTGCAATCCGTAGATCGTCTTGCCGAGAAGTGCGCCAAAGTCGCGCCGGTCAAGCGTCAACAACACGTCCGCGCAAGCGAGCGCGCTGAAAAGCACGGTTTATCCTTCGACGCCTCGAAGACCACCGGCCAGTCGAAAGTGAGTTCGTCGTCCTCCACCGTGAGCATGGGGCGCAGTGTGACCCACGTTGCGACAGAGTGGGGCGACTTGCCGGCGAGGTTCAGCCGCGTTTCCCGCAACACCCACGGCGACACGAGCAAATTCCAGCCGTTGTGGTCGGCAAGAAGGAACACGTCGTGCGAAGCGCCGGTTCCCGATATGCTCGCGGCAATGGTAACACTGCTGTCGAGAAAGACTTTCAACGCCCGCGCCGGAGGCGCGCCCCGTCGGCTTCATCTTCGGCAAGCATGGTGGCGATCTCGTCGTCGGTGTAGATGCGCGGCTCCGGCGAGGCGCGTTCCTTTCGCAGCCTCATGGCAAGGAAACGGAGCAATACCTCTTTGTCATTACTCGAAAGCGTATCGGCGGCGCATTCAATTTCCGCGAGCGTACTCATGGGAGTGAAGATAGCGAACTCCGCCTTCATGGGCAAGGGCGGGAAAGACGAACACGGTTTCCGCGAAGTTGCCCGCATCAAGGCTGTTGGCTTGGACACGCGCCAGGCAAGAAAAACAAGTTTTATTCAAGGCGTTCCCCCCACGGCAGAGGGGGACCAGCTAAACATTTCGGCGTATCAAGACGGTGCCTTTACGTACACCGATGTGAGAGGTGCCAGCAGAACGGTCGGGAATTGGGTGCTTTACCAATAAGATGAGGTTGGCGACACCGTGTTGACAAAACAAGCATTTCCCGCCCCCACCATTGCCGCTGATTCAAGCTAACCAGCCTCCTCGAAAATCTCCCCGTATAGCGTCTCCATTTCCCCGCACTCCGCATCCGTAAGCGCCTGAAACTCTTTCTCCCGCGCGCGTTTTGAGAACACTCCATCATTCTGACGAAGAAAGCGGATCAGCAAATCCGCCTGGTGGCCGGGCATGTCAAAACGCGCGTCAACCGCCGCCCGCATCCGGTCATACCTTTCGAGGAAACGCAGTTCCTCCGGCAAACTGCGCTCAATGGTTTGCGCCACGCAATCGTAGAGAAACTCCGCCTGCCGGGTGGCGTCGAAGTAACGGTAAAGATCGATGGTTTCGTTCAACACCTCCACGTTACCGGAGGGCGTCGCCGTCCACTCGATGAGCGGAAGACGTGGACGGGAAAAAGCTTCCAGCGTCCGCCGGTACTCGTCCAGACAGTCCAGGATTACAGCGGAGACCGGGAACACGAGGCCGGGGGGAGCAAAGCCGCGCCCGGCCAGCACATGGTGGACAAGATAGCGGTGGACCCGACCGTTGCCGTCCGCGAATGGATGGATGAACACGAACCCGAAGGCGATCATCGCCGCCGAGATCACCGGGTCCGGGACGCCGCCTTCGCGCAGTTTGGTGTCGGTGGCGATCATGCCATGAAGCAGGCGGGGCAGATCCTGCCAACGCGCGGAGATATGGTCGGGCAACGGCTCGCCCCGGTCGCGATCATGCGCGCCCACGAAGCCGCCTTCTTCCCGCAGACCGAGTTTCACGAAGCGGGCGTCCGCGATCACGATGCGTTGCAGGCGCAGCAGTTCATTGATGGTCAGGGGGTGCGATCCCGCCTGGCCCATGGCGCGACCCCACCTCTCCGCGCGGTCGCGGCCCGGACGCTCTCCCTCGATCTCGAAAGACGCCCGCGAGTCAGAGAGCAGTAGAAAAGCCGCCGCCCGCGTCAGCACGTCCGGGCTCGCCTGATCCGCCGTTTTCCACGCCTCGGTCCGCCTATTCCGCGCGATATGCGCCGCAAGTTTGACGGTGCGCCGCGCCAGCGGGCAAAAATCGCGCACTCCCGGCAAATTGTCGCGCACCCGGTGCCGCTTCGATGGCGTGGCCGGGCCGACCCAATATCGCTTGGGATCCAGCGCGTCGATAAAGTTGCCGGTCCTGGCGTTGGGCAAGTCGAGTTTTTGATCGAGCAGCCATTCGTAGAAAAACCAGGCGCGCCGGGCGTAGCGTCCAACCGGCTCGCGCCGCACCCACGCTTCCAGCGCGCCACCGCCGGCGCTTGCGAACAGGGCGCGCAGCAACGCCAAGTCCACGCCTTCGTAACGCAGGGCGAAGGCGAGGTGCCCGGCGAGCGTGTCCTCCGGCTTGTGGCGAGGCGTGTAAACCGCCCAGGTCGCGCTCTCGTAACGACGGTGACGGGGGCTGATCACCGCCAGTTGTTCCGGGAGGTGTACTTTCAGGTCATAAGCGGCCATTAAAGCGGCGTAGCCCACCAACAACGCACCAGTCTCAGGAGATGAACGCCCGTGAAAAATGGTTACCGGACGTGAAATTTGGTTTTCGGATGTGAAATCCATGAAAAACACTTTGCCCTGAGAAACGCGTTTTAGCGATGGGAATCCTATTCAAGGGGGCGTCAGCTCGATGTGTCCGTGCGATACAGCCTGTGTCGCGACGCCGGTAATTTCCCTTGAGTTGCGTCACGACGGCGTTAATTTCCAGGGTGTGAACCCGTACGCGGATTGCAACGTCCCGGACAGTGGCGCGTCCGGTTTCAACCAAGTTCATTTGCCGGTATAGCTCAGTTGGTAGAGCAGCTGATTTGTAATCAGCAGGTCGTCGGTTCAAACCCGTCTGCCGGCTAGTTTCTTGGTTGAGGCATTTGCCACGCGCTTTGGTTCGGTTGTTCCAAACCAGTTATCCAAGCGCGGGGCCACCCCCCGGTCAAACTAGCACCCACCTGTCTCCACGGGTCCACGATCCTTTAGCGGCATCACTTGATCACACTCGTCAGAATCGGTTGCCTGAAGTCCGCGCGTTATGACGATCCATCGAGTGCGGCCTGAACCTCACCTTGGCATCGTTCTTCTACAGGGTGGTTCCCGGGGTGGCGAACGGTTCGCGGCGGATTCCCTCCACCTCGCTGAGCTCCACCAAACGCACGAGGAACTCGCGGTGGTGCCGGTGGGCGTCGCAATAGTGTAACCGCAGCTCGCCCAGTTCCCCGATGTCGGGGTTGGGTGGCTCCACGCGATCCTTGGGAAGGATGCGGTATTCGTCGAGCACTTCCTGAATTTTGACGAGGCCCTTGCCCTTCTCCACCCGGTAGCTCAACTCGGCCCAGCGGTAGCGGCAGGGGCCGATGTAGCGGTTCTCGAACAAGCTCGCGGCGTTCATCGACACCACGATGAAAACGCTCAGCAGCAGACCCGTGCCCGCGTATCCGATCCCCACGGTCATCCCCACGGCGGCCATGGCCCAAATCGTCGCCGCGCTCGTCAAACCTGTGATGCCGTACGGACCGCGCAGGATCACCCCCGCTCCCAGAAAGCCGATGCCCGAGACGATCTGGGCGGCGATGGGCGGGGTGTTTTTGAGTGACAGCGAGATCATGGTAAACACGGCCGAACCCAGGCTGACGAGCGCCAGGGTGCGAAACCCCACGGGCTTCTGTTTACGCTCGCGTTCCACTCCCACGATGCAGCCGCAGACGACCGCGATGATGACCGCCGCCACGTAGAAGGTCGGCGCGGGCAGCAGGTCAGCCCAATTATGAGTGAACCAACGCATCGGCGGGAGTTAAAAACCAGAGTTGAGAGTTTCTCCCCGCGAGATAGAAGCGGGGAGTCGCCGCGCCCATCCTTTCGCGGGCGGGAGGCAAAAGCAAGAACAGGAATATCCCGGTGTCTGTGCACATGTTCGATTCATGCCGCGAGCGGGACTCACGCCCGCAACGTAGTGGCAGGCAACATGCTCCAAGAATGTTGCTCTCATCTGTTCCCCATCCCATGCGTCTCCCCCCTTGTTCGACGGCAATTTCCTCTTCCGCTTCCCAACGCACCCCGCGCGGAACCTTCCACACCTGCCTCGCTCGTATGCTGGCTTCAACCTTCGCGCTCCTCGCGGCCGGCAGTTGCCTCGCCGCCGGTGAACGCGTCAACCAGGAAGGGCGCCTCCTCGGTCCCCCGCCCTCGGTCTCGCAGCCGGTGCTCTTCAACACACCACAGGCCGACGCCGTGGTCGCGGCCATGCAGATCATGCCGCTGGATAGTCCCTGGAACGAAGACGTCTCGCGCCGTCCGCTCCTCGCCAATTCCGCCGCCATGATCGCGCGGATCAGTGCCGACCTCGCGTCCAACCGGCAAACGTTGCGGCCCTTCTACGAGATGAATTACGCGCTGGTGCCCGACGGCCAGCCGGACATCCCCCTCCCCTTTTTCAACTACCCGGCGGAATCCGATCCGAGTCCTTACCCAATCCCGTCCAATCTGCCGGTGGAAAGCTGGCCGCGCGCCACGGGCACGCTCACTCTGAACCAGTGGCAGCAGGACGTGAACAACACCGGCGGCGACCGCCACGCGATCATCGTCAAACCCGGCGCGGGCACGATCTGGGAAACGTGGCTCACACGACTGACGACCACCGGCTGGCAGGCGTCCAACGGGGCGAAGTTCGATCTGAAAAGCAATACCCTCCGCCCCGCCGGCTGGACCTCGGGGGACGCCGCCGGGTTGCCGATGTTTCCCGCCGTGGTGCGTTACGACGAATGCGAGCGCGGCATGGTCGAGCACGCGGTGCGGCTCGTGGTGAAACGCACGCGGGTCGGGCCGATTTATCCCGCCACCCACCAAGCGAGCGTGGGGAACACGACCGATCCGAACATCCCGGCGATGGGTCAGCGTCTGCGGTTGAAGGCGGGTTTTGTCATCCCCGAAAGTTGGACCACGGAGGAAAAGGCCGTGTTGCGCGCGTTCAAGAAGTACGGCGCCATCGTGGCGGACAACGGCGGGTTTTTCTCAATTTCCGTCTGCCCGGACGACCGTTTCCCGGCCACTGCGTTCGACAACCTTTCGACGGTGGGCATCAACAACTTCGAGGTGGTGCAGTCCACGGGGCCTAACGAAGGCCCGCGCTCGCCCGGCGCGCCCGCGGTGAACGCGGGGGCTGACCTTGGCGCCGTGGCGAACACGCCCGTGAACCTCGGCGGAGTTGTCACCGCGCCCGGGAGTGGCGCGGCGGCGCTGACGGTGGCGTGGAGCGCGTACGCGGGACCGGGCGCGGTAACGTTTTCCAATCCGTCGCAAGCCGGCACGACCGCGACGTTTGGTACTCCCGGCGCGTACACCCTGCTGCTGAGCGCGACCGACGGTGTTCACGCCGTGGCGTACGACGCGGTGCATGTGATGGTCCGGCCCGCGGCGGGAGGGGCTTCGTTTTTCAGTGGTGAGGCGGCGTTAGGGAGTGGTGTTTACTATTTACAATTTCCGAGTGGGAATCCGTTTGGGTATTATTCGTATCTGACGGACCCGCGTTACATTTTCCATTTCGACCTTGGCTACGAGTATGTCTTCGACGCGTTGGATGGAAAAAGCGGGGTGTATTTTTACGACTTCAGGAGCGGCGCGTTTTTCTACACGAGTCCGGGTTTTCCATTCCCGTACTTGTACGATTTCGCGTTGAACTCGGTGCTGTACTACTACCCCGACCCGGCCACCGCCGGACGGTACAACACAAATGGCACGCGTTATTTCTACGTGTTCAACACGGGGCAAATTGTTTCCAGGTAGAAAAGTGGGATGGTCCAAGTTCCCAGCCACGTAGCGGAGTTACTTGAGTAGCCGTGGTCGAGTCCGCGAGGCCACGGAATAGGAGAGGGAGAGAGATCCAGCCACGTAGTGGCGTAACCCCGGTTTGCCTTTGGTTTGGAGTGCGGCGACACGTCGCCGCTTTCACACGGCTCCGCCGGGTCCAACCGCGACACGTCGCGTCGTGCATTCCGGCGCAGCCGGCCAATCGATAGTCGGCTTCGCCGAAGGGTTTGGACGCGACATGTCGCTGGAAACAAAGCGGCGACATGTCGCGGCGCACTCCAAACCAAAGGCAATACGGGGGTTACGCCACTCCGTGGCTGAGTCCGCACCACATGATCATTCCGTGGCCTCGCGGACTCGACCACGGCTACTCAAGTGACGCCACTCCGTGGCTGGGAGGCTACACCTGTTTGGTCACATCCCACATCCCTTCCGCCACATCCTTCTTCACAACCCACAACCCATCCCTCCTACCCCTCACCGCCGCCCGGGTCGGTCCAGCAGGAGCCTGGCCAGCGTGCCGAGCGCGATTCCCACCACACTCCAGACGATGATCCGGCCCGCCCACACGTGCGCGTTCGGCGCGTCGTGATTCGCCAGCGCGTCCGGCTGGTCACCCAGCGTCTCCACCTGCAACAACCGCATCGCGCGCTCCTCCAGTTTGATCCCCGGTCGCAACAGCGGCAGCGCCGGGTCGCCGATCCGCAAGCCGATCCCGAGGTTCAACGCGGTCGGACTATCCCCGAAGAGCCGCCGTCCGCCAAACGCCCGTTCGATGAAGGTCGTGCAGTCTTCCGACAAAAAAGGTCGCCCTTTCGCCGCGTTCAGAAACGTGACCGCGTCGCGCACCGCCGCCTCGTCGATCGCGCGGAAAGCCACCGGCGGCACCGTCACGTCCCACCCGCCGCGATCCCGGTTGCGGAACGCCTCCAACGGCGTCCAATTCAGCCCGTCCTCAAAATCCTCGAAGAGGGTGCCCACGAGTTGCTCCGCCACAAACTGACGGCCATCCTCCAGCACGCAGTGCAGCCCGGCGTGCATTGCCAGCGGGGCGGTGCCGGACTTCATCTGCGTCAACCCGGCCTGCCAGCGGTCGAACGCCTCGATGGGTCGGATGATCAGCCGCCCGTTAATGTCGCTCGCATCGCACTGGAAAATAATGCCGCGGAGATCCACCACCTTGCCCGGACGCGACGTGGCGGATTGGGACGGAAGACTCTTCAAGGCGTGGTCGCCGGGTCGTTTCATGCACGTTCTTTAACCCGGTAAAATCTTCAAGGCAACCGTGGTGCCCGCTGGTCGCCACCCTGGTGCAAAATCAAGTCGGTCACTTTGCCGGCGGGGTCTCTGACGAAGGAAATCTGGATATTCGCCTCCTTGATGAAGAAGTCGCTCGGGGTCTCGGGAAACACCTCGTTCTTTTCCTGGCCGGTTGCCCCAAGGTAGTAACGGTCCCCCTCGCGGCTGAAAGTCAGGATGAAATCCGGCGCAAGCTGGTAGCGACCGACGTACGCGTCCGTAACTTCCGGTTTGAGAGGGATCGCGGTGTGAACCCGGGGTGGCTCGCTGAGCGGGTATTTCGCGTTGAGCAGGTGCATCCCGATGTCGTCCACGCTGATGGTGGTGTTGGATAGCACCACGACACCGCGACGCCGGGCAGAATCGAAGCCCACGAAGCTGTGGTAACCGCCGGTGCCCCCATTGTGCCAGGTGATCGGCGGCGGATTGGTTTTCGCAATGTGCCACGCCAGCGCAATGTCCATCGCGGAAGAACCCGCGCTGTTGCGCACCTGTTGCGCGGCTAGCAACGAGGTCGTCAACCCGGATCGCGTAAACTCCAGGTTCGCCGCGACAAACTTCAACAGGTCGTTCGCGTCCGACCGCAAGGCACCCGCGCCGGCGAAGACGGGCAACTCCCAGGAGTGGGTTGGTGCCAGCTTCCCGTCGTGAGGCTGGGCAAGCCGCGCCGTCAACTCCGGTGTTAGGGTAATCCGGGTGTCCGCCATACTGAGCGGATCGCAGATGCTTGCGACCACCAGTTTCTCATAATCAACGCCCGCTCGCCGCGCCAGCGCCTGGCCCAGTAATCCAAAGCCCAGGTTCGAATACTCGTACTGATTTCCGATGTCCCGTTTGAGCGTGTACGCGGCGAGGAAATCGTTCAACTGGCCAAGCGTGTAATCCGCGTACGGGTTGGCGTCGTCTTTGGGTTTGATGTTATTCGGCATGGACGGCAGCCCCGAACGATGCGTCGCCAAGTCCAGCAGGGTAATCTGCACATCGCCCACCGAGGGAACTTTCATCCCGGGCGGCAGGTATTTCGCCACCGGATCGTCCAGCTTCATGTCGCCGCGTTCAACGGCCCGCGCGAGCAGGGTCGCGGTGAACACCTTGGTGACGGAGCCGATCTCGAAAATAGTCCGGCCGTTAACTTCCGTCCCACCCTGCAGCGCGGTCTTGCCGTAGGAAACCACCCGGCTGCCCTGCGCGTCCACCCAACCCACCACGATGCCGACGCCACGTTTTTCCACGTCCACCCGCGCGCGCAGGATCGCGCGGATTTCGTCGTCCGTCGGTGCCGGGTTCGGCGTGGGTTCCTGGGCTAGAATTGCGACGGGTAGCAACAGCAGCGCGCCGGCCAGCCAGCGCGCGAACGAAAGAGAAGAGGGGCGTGGATACACGCCCCACTTCTAACATCCGCCCGTTAATTGCCAAGGTTAAACACCAGGTCGCCGTCGTGGACCTCCGCCACGATGTGGCTGCCCTCCTTGAAGCGGCCCTCCAGCATTTCCAAGCTCAGCGGATCGAGGATCTGCCGCTGGATCGTGCGCTTGAGCGGGCGCGCCCCGTACACCGGATCGTACCCGTCCTGCGCGAGCAACTCCTTGGCCTCGTCGCTGAGCGTCAACGTCAGCCGCTTGGCCTCCAGCCGCTTCATCAAACTCGCCAACTGGATCGTGACAATGCTCTTGAGATCGTCCGTCGTCAGCCGGTCGAAGATGATCGTCTCGTCGATTCGGTTGAGGAACTCCGGGCGGAAATGACCGCGCAACGCCTCCAGCACGCGGCGCTCGCGCTCCGTCGGCGACAGGTCCTTGTCGAGGATGTACTGGCTGCCCAGGTTGCTCGTCATGATGATGACCGTGTTCTTGAAATCGACCGTGCGGCCCTGGCCGTCGGTGATGCGCCCGTCGTCGAGCACCTGCAGCAGCACGTTGAACACATCCGGGTGCGCCTTCTCCACCTCGTCGAAGAGCACGACCGAATACGGACGGCGCCGCACCGCCTCGGAAAGCTGCCCGCCCTCCTCATAACCCACGTAGCCCGGAGGCGCGCCGATGAGCCGCGCGACCGTGTGCTTCTCCATGTACTCGCTCATGTCGAGGCGCACGAGATTGGTCTCGTCGTCGAAGAGGAACTCCGCCAACGCGCGCGACAACTCGGTTTTGCCGACGCCCGTCGGCCCGAGGAACATGAACGAGCCCACCGGGCGGTTCGGGTCCTGCAAGCCCGCGCGCGAGCGGCGCACGGCGTTGGACACCGCTTTGATCGCCTCGCGCTGGCCGATCACCCGCTGGCCGAGGCGCTCCTCCATCTTGACGAGTTTTTCACGCTCGCCCTCCTGCATCCGCGCCACCGGGATGCGCGTCCAACTGCTCACGACTTCCGCGATGTCGTTGGGCGTGACCTCCTGCTGCAGCATCCGGTGGCCGTCGCCCTGGACCTCGGCGAGCTTCGCGTTGTAGGCGTCCAACTGGCGTTGCAATTCCGGCAGGCGTCCGTACTGGATTTCGCTCGCCGTGGTCAGTTCGCCGCGACGTTGCGCGCCCTCGAGTTCGGTCTTGGCGGCGTCCATCTCGCGCTGGATTTTCTGGCCCTCGTCGATCTGCGTTTTCTCGGCCTGGAACTGCGCGTTGAGCCGGGCGCTCTTTTCGCGCAGGTCGGCGAGTTCCTGTTCGAGTTTGGCGACGCGCTCCTGGCTGGCGGCGTCCTTTTCCTTTTCCAGCGCCCGCCGCTCCATTTCGCCCTGCATGATCTGGCGGTCCAACTGGTCGATCTCCGTGGGTTTGGAATCCAGTTCGATCTTGAGCCGCGCGGCCGCCTCGTCCATCAGATCGACGGCCTTGTCGGGCAGGAAACGTTCGGTGATGTAGCGATGCGAAAGCTGCGCCGCGGCGATGAGCGCGGCGTCCTGGATGCGGACGCCGTGGTGGACTTCGTAGCGCTCCTTCAAGCCGCGCAGGATGGCGATGGTGTCCTCCACGCTGGGTTCATCGACGAACACCGGCTGGAAACGGCGCTCCAGCGCGGCGTCCTTTTCGATGTATTTGCGGTATTCGTCGAGCGTGGTCGCGCCGATGGTGCGCAGTTCGCCGCGCGCGAGTTGGGGCTTGAGCAGGTTGGAGGCATCCACCGCGCCTTCCGCCGCGCCCGCGCCGACGATGGTGTGCAGCTCGTCGATGAACAGGATGATCTCGCCCTCGCTGGAGGTGACCTCCTTCAGGAACGCCTTGAGCCGGTCCTCGAATTCGCCGCGGAACTTCGCGCCCGCGATCATCGCGCCGAGGTCCATCGCGATGATGCGCTTGCTCTTGAGGGATTCGGGCACGTCGCCGGCGACGATGCGCCGCGCGAGGCCCTCGACGATGGCCGTCTTGCCCACGCCCGGGTCGCCGATGAGCACGGGGTTGTTCTTGGTGCGGCGGGAGAGGACCTGCATGACGCGGCGGATTTCGTCGTCGCGGCCGATGACGGGGTCGATCTTGCCCTTGCGCGCCTGTTCGGTGAGGTCGCGGCCGTATTTTTCGAGCGTCTGGTATTTGCCCTCGGGATCCTGGTCGGTGACGCGCTGGTTGCCGCGCACCTGCTGGAGCGCCTGCATGAGGCGTTCGCGGGTGACCTGGTTGTCCTTGAGGAGACGCGACGCCGGGTCGTCGGAGCCGACGAGCGCGAGAAGGTAATGCTCGGCGCTGAGGAATTCGTCCTTGAGGCCGGTCATCTCGCGCTGGGCGGCGTCGAGGGTCTGGCGCAGCGCCGTTGGAAAGGTGAAGCTGGCCGCCGCCGCTGACGATCTTCGGGCGGCGGGCGAGTTCGGCGTCGAGACGTTCGCCGAGTTTGAGGGTGGACACGCCGACTTTTTCGAGGAGCGGACGCGTGATGCCCTCCCCTTGGTCGAGGAACGCGCGGAGCAGGTGTTCGTTGGTGAGTTCGGAGTGCCCGCGTTCCTGGGCGTCGTTTTGCGCGGCCTGGATGGCTTGCTGGGTGAGGGTGGTAAACTTGTCGGGTTGCATGGAGGTAAGAAAATTGTCTTAAATTAAGACACTCACGGCTGCGGAATGTTCATCTGGATGTGGGGTCCACGTCCAAAGCGAGCGTCTCAGATTCCTTACGGATGAGATTGGTCTATCCATCCGTTGACTGGCGCTCATCTGAATCCACCTAAACCAAATATAGTCAGAATCTTATCGCCAGGCGAATACCTCGGTCCCATATCTGCTTTGGATGATATGGATGCCGCCGCTCAGCGAGGGCGTCTCACGCGGATATTTTTCCATGCTCATCCGGCTTGGTTCAGGAAACTTCGATATGAAAACCCTTTGCTCCAAAACCCTTCTCGTAGTCACAGCCATCGTCGCCGCGCACCCCGCCGCGCGGGCGCTCACGATCACGCCCATCTTCGACGCATCCATCACGGGCGACCCCAACTCGGCGGCGATCATCGCCTCGATCAACGCGGCCGACACTCAACTGGATAACGCCTTCACCAATCCCATTTCCGTCAGCATCACTTTCAAGGAGGATCAGACGATCGGCCTCGGCCAGAGTTCCACTTACATCAACAGCCTCTCCTACGCGAAGTATCGCGCCGACCTGCAGAACAACCAGATTCTTTCCACCAACGACACCCAGGCATTGGCATCCCTCCCAACCGGTTCCGCCAATCCGGTTAACGGGAGTACGAACGTTACCCTGACCTTGCCGCTGCTCCGGGCCATCGGGGAAACGGCTCTGGGCACCAACGGCACGACGCCGGACAGCACCATCTCGCTAAAGACGTCGCTCATGAACCTCTCCCGCACCGGAGCCCAGGATCCGTCGAAATACGATCTGGAACAAGTGGCCCTCCACGAGATCAACGAAGTGCTGGGCGCGGGTGGCGCGGGTTCCCAACTGGGTCAGGCGGGCACGGCCGTCGGTCCCCTCGACCTCTTTCGCTACAGCGCGAACGCGGTGCGCAGTTACAGCACCGCCGCAGCTTCGGCCTATTTCTCCATCGACGGTGGCAAGACGAACCTGTCCGACTTCAACCAGACCGCCGGCGGCGATTACGCCGATTGGGGTGGAAGCAACCCCGCGCCCCAAGTGCAGGATGCGTTTTCCAATCCGGGAAACCAGCTTAACCTGTCGAAGAACGAGCTGACCACGCTCGATGTGGTGGGTTACAATGCAAACGTGGTGCCCGAGCCGTCCTCGGTAGTAATGGCGGGCGTCGGCTGCCTCGGGTTGATCTTCCTGGGCCGTCGCAAGCTGCGGCGGGCCTGAGGAGTGGGGTTGGGATTGGTGAGGTTCGGATCATACGCCGGTCCGCGCGGGTTCACTGCATCCCGGTGATCTCGCCGCGCTCGTCAACGTCGATGGCGAGCGCGCGGGAAAGCTTGGGCAGGCCCGGCATGAGCATCATGGCTCCGGAAATGACGACCAGAAAACCGGCGCCGGCGGAGAGTGACACGTCGGTGACATGCAACGTCCAGCCGGTGGGTGCGCCGGGACGCTTGGGATCGTCCGTCAGCGAGTACTGGGTTTTCGCGATGCAGATCGGAAGATGGCCGAAGCCCCAGCGCGTGAAGCGGGCGAGGTTCTCCCGGGCCTGTTCGCTCAGCGCGATGTCCGTCGCGCCGTAGATTTGCCGCGCCACTTTGGTGATCTTCTCCTGGGCCGAGTCCGTGGGCGCGTAGGTGGTGGTCAGCACGGGGGCCGGATTGGCTTCGATGACCTCGACAACTTTGCGGGCCAGGTCTTCAGCTCCCGCCCCTCCCCGGACGTACGCTTCCGAGAGCGCGAAGGCCGCGCCCCGGGCTTCGCAGAAGGTCCGCAGGGTGTCGAGTTCCCCTTCCGTATCCGTGGGGAAACGGTTGATGGCGACAACGACCGGCAAACCAAAACCGCTGACGATGGCGATGTGTTTTTCGAGGTTGGCCGAGCCGCGTTCGAGGTCGCCTTCGCCTTGCTGTTTGACACTCTGGACGGTGATGACGAGGACCGCCGCGGCGGGTCGGATGCCGGAGAGCGGACTGACCAGGTCCATGTACTTCTCGAAGCCCAGGTCGGAGGCGAAGCCGGTTTCGTTGACGACGTAGTCGGCCAGGCGGATCCCCATCCGTTGCGAGATGACGGAGCTGGTGCCGTGCGCGATGTTGGCGAAAGGGCCGCAATGCACCATGGCCGGGGTTCCTTCGGTGGTCTGGACGAGGTTGGGCAACAGGGCTTCGGAGAGCAGGGCCATCATGGGGCCGGTGGCGTCGAGGTCGGCGGCGCGGACGGGATCGCCCCGGCGGTTCCGGCCGATGACGATTCGGGCGAGGCGCGCGCGGAGGTCTTCGCGACCGGACGCGAGCGAGAGGATGGCCATGATCTCGGAGGCGGCGGTGATGAGGAAGCCGCCGGGGCGGTTGCTCCCCTCGCGCGGGCGTTTGTCCGGCGAGGTGACGGCGACGGTGATGCTGCGCAGGGCGCGGTCGTTCATGTCCAGCGTGCGGGGCCAGGTGATGCCGGCGGGGTCCAGGTCAAGTTCGTTGCCGTGGAAGAGGTGCGAGTCGATGAGCGCGGCGAGCAGGTTGTGCGCGGAGGTGATGGCGTGGAAGTCGCCGTGGAAGTGCAGATTGATTTTCTCGGCGGGCTCGACCCGCGATTGACCGCCCCCGGCCGCGCCGCCCTTCATACCGAAGACGGGGCCCAGCGAGGGCTCGCGCGACGAGAGGATGGCGCGCTTGCCGATGCTCTCTAGCCCTTGGACGAGGCCAATGGAGGTGACGGTCTTGCCTTCGCCGGAGACGGTGGGGGTCGTGGCGGTAACCAGGATGAGCTTGCCCCGGCGGTCGAAGCGGGGATCGTCGAGGAGCGCCAGATTGAGCTTGGCGCTGACGGGACTCCGCTTTTCGTAGAGGGGCGGGGCGGAGTCTGGCCCCGAATCGGCGGGGAGGTCGAGCTTGGCGGCGATCAGTTCAATGGGGAGGAGGTTTTTTTTCACGCGGGAGCCTTTGTTTTGGGGAAACGACGCTAACCCCGAACCCTTGCCATAATGGGACATCCGCATCCACCCCGACTTGGTATAACATCCAATGTGAATTCTGGATGCCGCTCGAATTTCGCGGAAAGGTTGATCTCTGCGTACCCGGTGTCATATCACCGACACGGTCAATCGAGGTGCCGGCGGAGAAAGTTGAGGAGCTTCTGGCCACCGCGTCTCCGGACCAGCGGCGGGCTCTCGAACGCATCATTTACGAGCGGCGGATTTTGGCCAGCTCACACCGCGGCCCCCTGCCTCCGCCGGAAGTTCTCGAGGCGTACTGCCGACTGATCCCCGACGGTGGGAACCGGATCATGATCCGTCATGAAAAACAGGCGGAGCATCGGATGAGGATGGAGGAATCAACCATTAAAGCCCAGCTTGAGCAAAGTAGTGCCGGGCAATGGATGGGGCTTGCCCTGGGTCTGTTCGGGTTAGGGGGTAAGTGAATTTTGCATCTACGCGGGTCACGACACCGCCGGGGCCACGTTGGGCGGAACCACCCTTGTTGGGCTCGTGTCCGTCTTCGTTGCGGGGAAAACCGAACTCATCCAAAGTCTGTTGAGAAAACAACCTCGGCCGACTCACGATGACACGAAAGCTGACTCCGTGGAATCCAAACGGCAAGTCCAAGTCGGCGACAAGGAGCCTAAGCCGCGTTCCGCGTGACCGGATTTTCCGGGCAGCAGCAGCGGACATCCGACCAAGCAGGCGGACGCGACTTGTCCCGGAAGACAAAGCGGCGACATTTCGCGTTGCTCCCCCCCGGCGCGGTCAGCGCCAATTTTCCCTCTGGTGTCTCGCCCGGACTCGGCTACCATCCGGGAGACCACCAGACCTCATCCACGCACGCAACCACCACACCATGTTCACACGTCTGTCCAACGTCTTTCGCGGTTTCATGAGCCTGTTTATCTCGGGCATCGAACGGAAAAATCCCGAGGCGCTCATGGAGATTGAAAAGGAAAATCTCCGCAAACAGATCGCCCACTACAACCAGGGGCTTTCCGGCCACGCCGCCCTCTGCGAACGGCTCATGTCGCAGGTCAAACGCCTTGAGGCCGAAGAAGCCGACCTGCGCAACAAGGCCACCGTCAACCTCCGCGCGGGCAACCGCGACGCCGCCAGCCAGTACGCGCTCCGCCTCCAATCCGTCACCGCCCAGCTCAAGGAAAACCGGGAGCAGGCCGGCCAGGCGGAACACACTTACAAGGAACTCGTCGGCGCGCGCGAGGTCGCCATCCGGGGCGCCCAGGAGAAGATCGACAAACTCAAGTACAGCCTCAACGATTTGAAGGTCAAGCAGGCCACCGCCGAGTTGAACGAGATGGCCTCGGGCATGATCGGCAGTCTCGGCGGCGCGGGCGACACCCTCAACCGGCTCCACGAGATGGTCGAGGAGGACCGTGAGAAAGCCGCCGGTCGCGCCCGGGTCGCCCGCGATTCCCTCGACACCAGCGACATCCACGTCAAGGAAGCCGAACACAAGGCGCTCGCCGACCAGGCGCTGGCGGATTTCGCGGCCAGCGAGGGCATCGCCCTGGAAGCCGCGCCCGGTGCGTCGGCTACCACCCCGCAACACCAGTCCTCCGTCAAAACCATGGGTGAATCGCAGTAGAGCGCCTGCCCGCGCCGCCGCATGGAAACCGCTCCGCCTCCAGCCGAGTCCGGCAAACCCGCCGGGGTCTCCCCTGCCCTGCCCGCGTGGGCGGCAGAGGTAATCGCGCTCTACGAAAGCCATTCGGCGAGCCAGTTCATCTTCACCGGCAACGTCGCCGACCGTTTCCTGCTGCCACTGGCGGGCGGTCCGGTGCTCGGCAGTCTGACCGAGTTTCTCGCGCGCGTGCTCATGCCGCGCTTTGACGTGATCCTCTCCTACGATCTCGGCAACGGCCTGCGCATCGAAAAAGGCGCGGAGATTTTCTCGCAGTGGCCGGCGTTCAAGGACCGGCCGGAACTCCCCAAGCCCCCCCGCGCCGCCGTCGAAAGCCTGACGCGCTACTTCCGCTACAACGCCAACCTCGGCCGCCTCGGCAAACCGCAGGCGCACGTCGGCTGCTGGGTGCGTTCCGCCCACCTCGTCGTGCCCGCGCAACCCGGGTCGGCCAATTACGAGCTCAACGCCCTCGCCCTGCTCATGCGCGAATGGGCCAGCGAACCCCTGCTTGCCGAGTCGCCCCTCGTGACGTGCCTGCTCTCGGAAAACGTCAACGACCTGCACCCGTTGCTCGTCAACAACCCACGCGCGTCCGGCGTTAGAATTCCCCTCCCCGCCGCCGGCGATTTGCGGGCCGCCCTGGCGCGCCTGGCGCCGCAACACCCTGTGGCGCTCGCGGAGTTCGCCGGGGACAGGCTCGACCTCCTCGCCGCGCCTCTCGCCGGGGCCACCCTTTCCTCCGTCGAAAACTTGTTGCGTTTGAAGGAGTATCGCCACGAGACCATCCGGCCCGGCGACGTCTCGACCCTCAAGAAAACCTTGGTCGAACGCGAGGCCAACGACCTGATCGAATTCATCGAAAGCCGCCGCACGCTGGATGACATCCACGCCCAGGACAAACTCAAAGCCGCTTTGCGCGAAGACATCGCCCTGTGGCGGCAGGGCGACCTGGCGGCGCTGCCGATGGGATATCTGATCTGCGGACCCGTTGGCACCGGCAAGACGTTTCTGGTGGAATGCCTGGCGGGCGAGGCGGGCATTCCCGTGGTGAAAATCAAAAATTTCCGCGATCGCTGGGTTGGCACCACGGAGGGCAACCTAGAGAAAATTTTCCGTTTGCTGCAAGGGTTGGGCCAGTGCTTTGTGTTCATCGACGAGGCGGACCAGGCGCTCGGCAAGCGCGACGCGGGCGCGAACGACTCGGGTCTTTCCGGGCGGATTTACTCCATGTTCGCCAAGATCATGAGCGACACCGCCAACCGCGGGCGCATCCTGTGGGTGCTCGCCTCCAGCCGACCCGACCTGATCGAAGTGGATCTCAAGCGGCCCGGCCGGGTGGACGTGAAGATTCCCATCTTCCCCACCACGACGCCGGAGGAGGGTTTCGCGCTCATCCGGGCGCTGTGCAAACGCCGGGAGGTGACCCTGACGGAGGAAGATTTTACCGCCGTCCGCGACCGCGTCCCGGATTGGCTGACCCCCGGCGCGGCGGAAACGCTGGCCGTGAAAATTTACCGCACGATGAGGACCCGCGGCACGGCGGCTCGCGAAACCCTGCTCGACGTGCTCGAAGGTTACCAAAATCCGGTGCCGCTTGACGTTATGCGTTTCCAGATCGCCCTCGCGGTGGCGGAGAGCAGTGACCGGGATTTTGTCCCCGACGCTTTCCGGCTGATGCGCGGGGAGGCTGGCAAGTAAATTGCTGCCAAACACCAGCATGAGGGTTGCGGACAGTCCCGGTCGTTTCAGCGCAATCCGCCAAACGCGAGAAATTTCATTGGCGCTCGGTCGCACCCGTGTCGAATTTGCGGGGTTGCAATTGCGGGTTCCCCCGGCGCCGGCTCTTGGGGACCGCTTCCCCCGCCCAAGCCGGTAACTCCCGTTACGATTCCCCTTGCCATGCCAACGCCCAGCCCCGCCTTCACCATGTTTGTGGGTTTTCTAATCCTGGCGGTTGGCGGGTTATTCTGCTGGAACCTGCATTTGCACAACCTGCTGCGAACCGCTCGCGCGCGGGAGGGCGAGCCCCTGCCCGTGGCGCCATCCCCGCCCGAGCAAACGATGATGGAACAGCCGCCTGCCGCGCGGCACGAAACGGAGCCGACACCGGTGGTGGCGGACCCGGATTCAAGCTGGCGCCAGCGCCTGGCCCACACGGACCTGCAACTCCAGTTGGTGCAGCAGGAACTGGCCGCCCTGAGCTACTCCGTTTCACACGATTTGCGCGCCCCGTTGCGCGCGATCGACGGCTTCTCGCAGGCCCTGGCCGAGGATTACGGCCACGCGCTCGACACGACGGCCCAGGGTTATCTGCAGCGGGTGCGCGCCAACGCCCGGCACATGACCTCCCTCACCGAGGACCTGCTCTCGTTGTCCCGCCTCGCGCGCGCGCCCATGCAGCGGGAATGGGTGGAACTCGGACCCATCGCGGAGTCGATTGTCGCCGGGCTGCGCAAGGCCGACCCCGAACGCGTCGCCACCCTTGAGGTACAACCCGGCCTGCGCGCGTTCGCCGACCGCAGCCTCGCCGAAACTGTGTTGCGGAATTTGCTCGATAACTCCTGGAAATTTACCGCCCGGCGCGCGGTGGCGCGTTTGTCCTTCCGGGCGAACACCCGCGCCGAGGCGGACGGCACATCCGAGGTGGTTTATGAAATCCGCGACAACGGGGCAGGGTTCGACATGAACTACGCGGGCAAGCTTTTCGGGGCGTTCCAGCGGATGCACACCCAGGAGGAGTTCGCGGGCAACGGCATTGGGCTAGCCGCCGTCCAGCGGATCGTCCGGCGGCACGGGGGCCGGGTGTGGGCAACCGCCGCGCCCGACAAGGGCACCGCTGTTTTCTTCACGCTTGCGGCGGGCGTGGTTACCGGAGAGCCTTGGGATGCGAATCTCGCCCACTTGGCGGGTGCCGCCCTGCCGGCGTCTCCGGGTTCCGAACCGATGCCTTTCGCCAACTCAACCGTCTTATGAGTCAACCGCATCATTCCGGCTTGGGCGGGGTGAAAACCATTCTGCTCGTCGAGGACAACCCCGACGACGAGGCGCTGACCCTGCGCGCCCTCTCGCGCAACGGTATTCGCCATGAGGTTCACGTGGCGCGCGACGGCGTGGAGGCCCTCGATTACCTTTTTGCCCGGCGCGAACACGCGGGGCGCGATCCACGGCGGTTGCCGGTCGTCACCCTCCTCGACCTCAAGCTGCCGCGCGTGGACGGCCTGGAAGTCCTGCGCCAGGTTCGGGCGGACGAGCGCACCCGCGCCCTGCCGATCGTGATTTTGACGAGTTCCCGCGAAGAGCAGGACCTCGTGCAAAGCTACGGTTGCGGCGCGAACAGCTACATCCGCAAACCCGTGGATTTCGTCCAATTTTTGGACGCCGTCCGGCAGGTCGGCGCCTACTGGCTGGTACTCAACGAAAACCCGCCCCTCCTCTCATGATAGGTTCGCCCGCTCCCACCACCGACATCCAACCGGAAAAGAGTTCGTCCGGGGTCGCGCGGGTTCCCGCGTGGCGTCCGTTGCGCGTGTTGATCGTGGAGGACAACGACGACGACGCCGCCATCATCGTGCGCCTGCTCCGGCGCGGCGGCTACGAGCCGACGTGGACGCAGGTGCAAACCGCCGAGGCTTACGCGACCGCGCTGGCCCGGGAAAACTGGGACATCATCCTGTCGGATTTCAGTCTGCCGCATTTTGACGGCTTGCGGGCGTTGCAGGCCGCGCGGAGCCACGCCCCGTACATGCCCTTCATCGTCATCTCGGGCAGCATCGGCGAGGAAACCGCCGTGGAAGTCATGCGCGCCGGCGCCAACGATTACCTCATGAAGACCAACCTCGCGCGCCTGGTTCCGGCCATCGAGCGCGAGATGCGGGAGTCGGCCGAGCGGCGCGAGCGCGCCCGCACCAAGAACGAACTGGTGGACTTGCAGGAAAAGTTCGAGTTGATCTTCGACGAGTACGCCGACGTGATGATCGTGCTCGACGCGTTTGCCGGCGACATTTTGCACGTCAATCACGCCATCACGCGGGTCACCGGCTACGAGGTGGACCAACTGACCGGCCAGCCCTTTCTCGCGTTGTGGCCGGTGGAAAAAGCCTACGCCGCGCGGGAAATGCTCGAAACGGCGCGAAGGGTGGGGTCGGCCCTGCGCACGGGAGTTTTCCCACGCCGCGACGGCTCCACTTTTCCGGCGGACATGCAGGCCAACAAAGTGCCCTGGGGCCGGGGCGAGGCGATCATCGTGACGCTGCGGGATGTCAGCGAGCAACAGCGGGCCGAGCAGCGTCTGGCCGATGAAAAAGAACAACTCGCCGTGACCTTGCGTTCCCTGGGCGAGGGCGTCATCACCGCCGACACGCGCGGGCGCCTGCTCCTGATCAACGGCGTCGCCGAGCATCTCACCGGCTGGACGCAGGCGGAGGCGGGCGGGCGGCCCACTTGCGAGGTGTTGCAACTGGGTTTTTCGACCGGCGGGGAATTTTGCGAGGATTACCTGGAAAGCGTGCTTCGCTCCGGGGAGCCGTTCGAGATTTCCCGCGATCTGGTCCTGCGTACGCGCGACGGGCGGGAACGTTCCATCGCCCTCACGGCGACCCCCATTCGCGGGCAGGGCGGGCGGATCAACGGCGTGGTCACCATCTTTCGCGATTCCACGAGCGAGCAGAAGCGCGACGAGGAATTGCAGCGGGCGTCGAAGCTGGAGAGCGTGGCTTTGCTGGCGGGAGGCATCGCGCACGATTTCAACAATATTCTGACCGCCATGCTGGGGCACATCGCCCTGGCGCAAAACCACGCCGCCCCGGCGGAGACCGTGATCAATTCGCTGGAAAAAGCGTGTCTGCACGCGACGGATTTGACCCGCCAGTTGCTGAGCTTCGCCAAGGGGAACGCGCCGAACCGGCAGGTCGAATCCATCGGCGCCATCGTGCGGGAAAGCGTGGATTTCGCGTTGCACGGGACCGCGTTGCGCGGCGTGTTCGACATCCCGCCCGGGGGCCTGCACCCGGTGGAGGTGGACCGCGGCCAGATCCACCAGGTGATCAACAACCTGGTGATCAACGCCACGCAGGCGACCCACGACCGGGGCAGGTTGCGTGTCACGGTGGACAACGTCGCCGTCACGCGCGAGCAACCGGTGGGCACCCTCGCGCCGGGCGCGTACGTGCGGGTGTCCATCGAAGACAACGGCACCGGGATTCCGCCCGAGCATCTCACGCCGGATTTTCGATCCTTATTTCACGACCAAGGAAACCGGCACGGGCCTGGGTCTGGCGACGGCGTACTCCATCATCAAAAAACACGATGGTCTGATCCGGGTGGAAAGCGAACCCGGGCACGGGACCACTTTTTTCATCTACCTGCCGGCGAGCCAGCGCGGCTTGGTGTCGGCCAACCACTCGCCGGTTGCGCCGCCGGAGGGGACGGAGGCGATCAGTTCCGGCTCGGCGTCCGCTCCCGCCGGGGCGCATGGGATGGCGGGTATCCCGCTGGGCGAACCGGAGGTTGACACGCCGGTTGCGGTTGAAAAGGGCAAGTACATCCTCTTCATGGATGACGAGGATATTTTGCAGGAACTGGTGTCCGCCATGCTGGGCTACCTGGGGTACGAGGTGGTCTGCGCGGCTAACGGCGACGAGACGATCGAACAATTCCGACGCGCGCGCGACGCCCGGCGGCCTTTTGATGTGGTCATGGTGGACCTGACGGTCCCCGGCGGCATGGGTGGGTTTGAGACCGTGCAGCAACTCCGGTTAATTGACCCGGATGTAAAGGCGGTGGTTTCCAGCGGCTATTCCAACGACCCGATCCTGACCGAGTTCAGGAAGCACGGTTTCAGCGGCGTGATCGCCAAACCTTACCAGATGTCCGAGTTGGACCAGGTGTTGCGGACGGTCATGGGCTTGCCGCCGGCTGCGGAGTAATCGGGGGTTCT
Organism: uncultured bacterium; assembly: GCA_963795895.1. Lineage (GTDB taxonomy): Bacteria > Verrucomicrobiota > Verrucomicrobiia > Chthoniobacterales > SZAS-18 > CAWCJJ01. The sequence goes on along the minus strand of CAWCJJ010000006.1, from coordinate 193,688 downwards.
TTCTGGCTCCGGGGCATCAGCCCCGAGAGCGCGGGTGCCACGTCGGCGACGGTGGATGGCGACCTCCGGGCGCCATTTGTACCCCGCGCGGCCGCAGCCGCTTAGCGCGGGAGATCGAGGCGCTGCGCGCACGGGAACCCATGGCGCCCGGAGGTCGCCATCCACCCGGGAAGCATCTGTCAGACAAAACGTGGTCGGTCTGAGGGGCTACCGCCCTGTTGCGGGTCGGAGACCCGCGCTCCCGGGGTGCCGCTCCGCATCGCATTTCGGCGAACGAGCCGCATTCCCCCTTTCCATTCCCACGTGTCTGGCGTTGGTTCCCCCCTCACCTTTCCTTCATGCACTCCTTTCACTACCAGCGCCGGACCCTCTTCTGCGAAGACGTCGATCTCGAAACCCTCGCCGGGCAACACGGGACACCCCTCTACGTGTACAGCGCCGGACCATCCGCGACCACTTCCGACGGCTCGACGCCGCCCTCGACAGCCTCGATCACCTCATCTGTTACGCGGTCAAGGCAAACTCCAACCTCGCCGTCCTCAACCTGCTTTCGCGCGAGCGCGGCGGCTTTGACATCGTCTCCGCCGGCGAGTTGTTCCGCGTCATGCAAGCCGGGCGGCAAACCGGAATGCTGCACGTTCGCGGGTGTCGGCAAATCGCGGTCCGAGATCGAGTACGCCCTGCGCCACGGCATCCTCAGTTTCAACGTGGAAAGCGAGGCGGAGCTTGAAATGATCAACACCGTGGCCGGCGAGATGAACCGACGCGCCCCCATCGCCCTGCGCGTAAACCCCGAAGTCGAGGCGGGTGGTCACAAGTACATCTCCACCGGCAAGAGCGAGAACAAGTTCGGTATCGGCATCGACCGCGCGCTGGAGGTTTACGCGGCGGCGGCGGAAATGAAGAACCTGCGCCTGCGCGGTGTGCAGATGCACATCGGCTCCCAGATCACCACCGCGAAACCCTTCGCCGAAGCTGTAAAGACGACCGCGCCCTTGGCGGCGGAACTCAAGCGGCTTTACGGTATCGAGTTCTTCAGCGTGGGCGGGGGCCTCGGCATCGTCTATAAATCATCGCTGGAAAGCGGGCAGGACGCTTGGTGGCAGCACGGCGCGGCGGAGAGCCCGTCGCTGACAATCGAGGAATACGCCGCCGCCATCGTCCCGACGCTCGCGCCCTTGGGCTTGCGCATCCTGCTGGAGCCGGGCCGCTTCATGGTGGGCAACGCCGGGGTGCTGCTGAGCCGCGTGCAATACCTGAAGCGGACGGGCACAGGCAAAAAATTCGTCATCGTTGACGCGGGCATGAACGACCTGATCCGTCCGGCCCTGTATGAAGGGTACCACGAGATCGTCCCCCTCAAAGAACCGGCAGTGGACGCCGCGCGCGAACCCGCCGACGTGGTCGGACCCGTGTGCGAGAGCGGCGACTTCTTCGCGAAGGCGCGCGAACTGCCACCGGTGAAGGAGGGCGAGTTGATCGCGCTGATGAGCGCGGGCGCCTACGGCTTCGTCATGGCGTCGAACTACAATTCACGTCCGATGCCCGCCGAGGTTTTGGTGAGTGGAGCGGACGCGCAGGTTGTCCGGGAGCGGCAAACCTTGCACGATCTGGTGCGCGGGGAACACGTCCCCGCCTAGCACTATTTACCTATGCGCCCGTTTGTTTGAAGGCTAGTCAATCGCCCTTTTTGCGGCAACTTCCCTTGGTACCGGGAGTTTTCCCGGGAACAGGCTCGTAGCCCGTCCAGCAATGATCCGCGCCTTTGCTCGCGGGCGAAGCCTTTTTCGTGGCTGCTTTTTTCTTGGCGGGTGTCTTTTTGGCGGGCGCTTTGGTTGGCATACAGTGCTGATGCGCAACCCAGGTCGGGTTTGGATGTCCTCAAGCCGCCGCTCAGCCGGTTGATTGGCTTCGGGTATCTCACATCGCTGGAGAAATCAGCCTTGGGTGTGCTGCCTTCGGTTTGGAGTCCGCCGCGACAAGTCGCCGCTTTGGCATCAGCGACATGTCGCGGCATGTATTCCTACGCAGTCGGCACTTCGCTTGGTTCCGCGTCTCGTGCCAAGCCGAAGGCGCGGGGGTCAATCAAGGTCCGTCGGCTCGCAAGTCATCATATATTGACCGCACCTCAAAGCTTCCGTTTTCATACTCTGGAGGGAAGGCGCATCCGCCTACAAGATCAGCTTCAAGGTGTGGGTGTTGGTGTTGATTCAATGATGTTGTCAGAACCTTTGGCCGCGTCAGACGCGGCGGACTGAACTTTTATGATGATATCTGTTACCACCTGTACTTTAGCCGCTTGTACGACGGCCTGCTTTTCAATCCACTTTTGTCCTACAGGACTCTTGTAATACGCAATGACACCTTCCAATTCCGCCTCGTCAAAATTATCAGCGTAAATCTTCACGTACATTGGTCGAATTGAAGCCCACGTCAGGGATTTCTTCAGGTTGTCCATCCTTGCTTGGACCCGTTGACGGACCTTGTCCTTTTGCTCTGGTGGCAGTTTGTAGGAGTCGAGTATTTGCCGCTGTAGCTCTGGAATCGCCTCGAAGACGGTATCCAAAGCTTTCTCCACGTGGAGGAAACCGACAAGCTCGCTGGCGAGAGCCTCTTTCTTCAACACGTCTTGCGCGGATGAGGTCACAGTGGACAGCACGACGGCCGTCGCGGCGATCCGGGACAGAAAGGTGAGATTTTTCACGGGCGTTAATCTACACGCGCCGATCATCTAATCCAACCCGGCTCCGGTGATGCTTTCTCCTTGGCGTTCGACGGGTTTGCCAGTCTTACCATTTTGTCCACCGCTCGGGCGGGCGAGGGTTGACCAACGTCACCTCCAGTCATCCACCGGAGAGGAAATTCATCGCTCGGCGCAATCTTCTTTATAGAACAGGGAGGTTTGTGGTAAACGTGGGCGATGACCCGTCGGATGGCTCAGAGAATCTTTGTCGCCCTGCTTGCCTGCGCCGGGCTGTTGACGTCCGCGCGCGCGGAAAACGTGCTCCAGATCGACGCCTCGCCCGGAGTTTTTGTGGACCAGACGCCGGGGTCTCACATCGGCGGCCCCAACGGCTTCGCCGGCGGCGACCAGACGTTTAGCTCCTCCGACGGATGGAACTTCGTCCCCCGCGGCAACTTCTACCAGGGAGTCAGCTTCCTGGTGTACCAAAATAATCCTGATCTACCCCAGACACTCGACTTTTCCGGTCCCGGCGCTTCATTTACGTCACCGGGCGGCGTGCCTTTGGCGGTCGGCAATTACCCGGACGGCACCGTGTACGGCGCGAACGGAGGTCTCGGACCAAGCCAAGGAAAACCGGCCTTTAGTTTCAACCAGGAACAATATGGCGTCACCGCGTTTGAGGTGCTCGACATCGCCTACGACCCCGTGAGTGGTGTTGTAACCCGGTTCACGGCGAATTTTTCGCAAACCAATGCCACTGATCCCGCCGTCACCATCCACGGCCAGATTCGTTACAATTCTTCGGTTCCACTCCAAAACGGCGCGACTTTCATCCAGGTTTCACCTTCTCGTTACACGGTCGGGGGGAGCGCCGCGTTCGTCCCGATCACCGTGACCCGCTACGGTTCCCTGTCGCAAGCGGCCACCATCACCTATTCGACGGTCGATCAGACCGCCAAGTCGGGCGTCGATTACGTCGCCACCACCGGTACCCTCACGTGGGGGCCGGGTGACGGCGCAAGCAAAGTTGCGCCTGTTCCCATCCTTGCGAACCCGGCGCTCGAGGGTGGCGAAACTTTCGGTGTGCAACTGACCGGCGAGGGCCTTCTTCCCCCGAACGCCGCGGTGGTGACAATCGCCTTCGACAAAGTGCTACCCGGTTCTTCCCTGCTCCATTTGCACACGTACGGCAAGGGGATCAACGGCACGGACGCCACCGAACTCACCATCACCGACGCCGGGGCTGATTTTACCGCCGACAACACTATTTATTCCTCCGCCGGCACCACCACCTATGGCGTGGAGATCACCGCCAGCACCGTTGGCCGGGTCACGGCCATGGCGGATGCTTTCTTTGGCTCCGTGATTTTTCCCGTGCCCGGCAATCAACCGGGCAACCGACTCATCCCGGGTAATTTCACCGGGCAGGGTGATGGCGGCGCAACCTTTTTCCTCCCTTCCATTCAGGCGCAACCCACGACGAACTGGCAGATTTTGGAAGTGAAGTACGACGGCGGCGGCAAGCCTCTGCAACTCGCCGCCAACTTCGATACCATGGACGCCGCCGGACAGACGACCTTCCGCGCGGAGGTACGTTATCATTCCACGCTGCCTCTGCGCGCCAGCGCATCGTTCATCAAAGACGCCTTCTCGATTGGCAAATCAGCGGCCAATGTTCAGATCAGCGTAGCTCGCCAGGGTGACGTCTCGGAAGCGGTTTCCGCAACTTACAAGACGGAGGACTACGGGGCCAAGGCGGGCGTGGATTACCAAAGAACAGCGGGCAAACTGAAATGGGCTGCGGGCGACGCCGGCACAAAGACCTTCACGGTTCCGTTGCTCCGGAACCAGGCGCCGGGCGACCGGGTCTTCTTCGTGAGGTTGCTGGGTCCCAGTGTGGGGGACGCCAACAACGCCACCGTGACAATCCACGATGAGTCCCAGCCACCGGCGGCGACCCGGCCGGAACCCGATGGCCGCGTTGACGGCAGCTTCCCCCTCGTGCTGAGCAACTCCGCCGCGGTTTACTTGCCGGTCATCAGGCCGCAGCCCGACGGCACCAGTTTGATTGGAGGCACCTTTGTGGTTGCGAACAACGAAGTTCATCCTGGCATCGTCCGCTTGAACACCCAAGGCGTGCCCGATCCGAATTTCCAGTCGCCGCTGTCGGTCAACGTCGATCCCGACGTCCGTTCCATCGCGGTGCAACCGGATGGCAGGATACTGCTGGCGGGACAGTTTGCGTTGGTGGGCGGCGGCGGCACGGTGTGCCTGAGGCGTCTGAACCCCGATGGAACCCTGGACAAAGATTTCAGTCTTGACCCGGAAATCGCCGGCGCCTCCTCCGTGAACGTTGTCCTGGCGCAACCGGACGGGCACATCCTGATTGCCGGGTTGTTTGGTCCCGGGAGCGGATTGGCGCGTTTAAATTCCAACGGCTCGCTTGACCCTGCTTTCTCGCCTCCGTTAATCGACCATCAAGTCTCTTACGAGGCGATGGTGCTTGAACCCGACGGGCGTGTTATCGCGATCGACAACTATGGTAAACCGACGCGGTTCAACCCGGATGGGAGCGTTGATAATAATTTTCAGCCGGATGTAGGCGCCGACTCCACCTTCAACGCCAATAACGTGGTGCTCCAACCGGATGGAAAGTTGATTCTTCCACCCTCGCGGAGTGTTGGACCGCTGGCGCGTTACGACCATGATGGAAAGCTTGACACCACTTTCAAAGTGGATCCCGCGGTTTTCGCCCAGAGTTATCAAATTCCGTCCCTCGCCTTGCAGCCGGACGGCAAACTGCTGGTTGGTTTGGCCGCGTACAACGGCTCGCCCGCGCCTCCGAGCATCCTGCGTCTCAACGCCGATGGAAGCTTGGACACAACCTTCAAACTCGCGCCGGGTTTACCGCAAATCGCTGGCACCATTGCGCTGGATCAGTCGGGCAACCTGCTTGTGAGCGCGGGCTACGACGGTGGCCGCAACGTCGTTCACACCGTGCTGGCGCGGCTGGCGGGGGTGGCGCGCACCATCGCGACGCCCACTGTTTCGTTGGCCCTTGTACAGGACACCGCGCTCAGGTCAAACGGGCAGGCCGCGCAAGTGCTCTTCACACGAACAGGGGATTCTTCCAAGAAGCTGGTGGTTAATTACGTGGTCCGCGGCAAAGCGCTGGCCGGCGTTGACTACGTCGTTCTCTCCGGACGGAAAAAGATCAGGCCGGGTGAAAACACGGGAACGCTCGATATTTTCCCGCTGGAGGGTACGGCGGGTAGCGGCCCATCCAGCCTGAAGGTTGTTCTGAAAGCCACGGACGCGTATCAGGTTGGACCGTCTTCATCGGTGAAGATCAAGATCGTGGATGCTCCGTGACGAAGGGTTCATGCGAAAGGCCCGCATGTCCGAGGCTAATCGCGGCGTGGTTGCTGCTTCCACTCACTCCCACTATGCAAAACGGATTTTTCCAAAAGGTCGTGCTGTGCGCCATCATCGGGGCGCTCGGGGCGGGGTTTGTCGAGTTTTACCGCAACTTTGTCGATGGCGCCGACAAGGCCCTCAACGGCGGTCACCAGTCCGTCCACATGCACGCCGTCCCCAAACCCAAATAGTGCGGCGCCACACTGGCGCGGCCGTCCGTATGTGGTGATGGTGCGTGGCGGCTTCCAAGTCCCGCAAACTCCCACCATGAGAATCGGTCTGGCGCAAATCAACTCCACCGTCGGCGACCTGCCGGGCAACGCCGACAAAATCCTCGCCGCCTACCACCGCGCCGTCGCCGCCGGGGCCGAACTCGTCCTCACCCCGGAACTCGCCGTCACGGGCTACCCGCCGCAGGACCTCGTCTTCAAGTCGCGCTTCGTCCCCGCGAACCTGGAAATCCTCAAGCACCTGCAGCGCCGCCGTCGGCGACGTGCCGCTGATCGTGGGCTTCGTCGCGCCCCGGCAGCAGGAGGGCGCGGGCCAGTTTTTCCACAACGCCGCCGCCGTGCTCCAGCGCGGACGCGAGCCGCGGTTCGTCTTCAAATCGCTGCTGCCGACGTACGACGTGTTCGACGAGGCGCGCTACTTCGATCCCGCCGACTCGCGCCACCCGGTCGAGATCAACGGGCGCAAGGTGGGCGTCACCATCTGCGAGGACATCTGGTGCGAGCCGTACCTGCCGCGCCCGCTGTACGCCGCCGACCCGCCGCGCGAACTCGTCGCGCAGGGGGCGGAACTCATCGTCAACCTCAGCGCGTCGCCTTTCCAGGTGCGGCAAGCCGCGCCGGCGCTTCGAGATGATCGGCGGGCTGGCGGCGCGCTACGGGGTGCCGTTCGTGTATTGCAACGCCGTGGGCGGCAACGACGAGCTGATCTTCGACGGCAACTCCTGCGTGTTCAACGCGGACGGCGGCCCGGCGCGCATCCTGGCCGCGTTCGAGGAGGAGGTGGCCGTGGTCGATCTGGACGCCCCTCCCCGACCGCTGCCGCCCGCTCCGTCCGAAGCCGCCGAGTTGTACCCGGCGCTCGTGCTGGGACTGCGGGATTACTTCGCGAAATGCGGTTTCCGCAGCACCGTGCTGGGGCTGAGCGGCGGCATCGATTCCGCCGTGACGGCCTGCCTGGCGGTCGAGGCGCTGGGCGCGGAAAACGTGCTCGGGCGTGGCGATGCCGAGTCCGTATTCCTCGCCAGGGCAGCGTGGACGACGCGCTGGCGCTCGCGCGACAACCTGGGCATCCGGTGCCACGTCATGCCGATCAGCGAGCCGTTCGAGGTGTTCAAGGCGCAGTTCGCGGAGATTTTCGCCGGGCCGCGAGGAGGACGCCACCGAGGAGAACATGCAGGCGCGCCTGCGCGGCATGACGCTGATGGCGATCTCCAACAAATTCGGCTCGCTGCTGCTGACCACCGGCAACAAGAGCGAGCTGGCCGTGGGCTATTGCACGCTTTACGGCGACATGGCGGGCGGGCTGGCGGTGATCAGCGACGTGCCGAAAACGAGCGTTTACCGGCTGGCGCGCTACATCAACCGCGAGCGCGAGATCATCCCGGCCCGCACGATCGACAAGCCGCCGAGCGCCGAGTTGAAGCCCGACCAGAAGGACCAGGACACCCTGCCGCCGTACGACGTGCTCGACCGGGTGCTGCAACTTTACGTGGAGGAAAACCTCAGCGCGGCGGAGATCATCGCGGGCGGGTTCGACGAGAAGACGGTGCGCTGGATCCAGCGCCGGGTCGATCTCAACGAGTACAAACGCGCCCAGGCCGTGCCCGGCTTGAAAGTGACCAGCAACGCGTTCGGCTCCGGACGGCGGATGCCGATCGCGCAACGCTTCGTGGAATGATGTCGAGTCAGCGAACGGTGGCGGTGGTGGGCGCTTCGGCGGACCGCCGGAAGTTTGGCAACAAAGCCGTGCGCGCCTTCCGCGACGCGGGCTGGCGGGTGTTCCCGGTGAATCCGCGCGGCGAGGAGGTGGAGGGGATTGCCGGGTTTCAGTCGGTGGGGGAGATCGCCGGGAGCGTGGACGTGGTGACCCTGTACGTTGCGCCCCGGGTGGGGTTAACGCTGCTGCCGGGGTTCGACGCCGGGAAAGTGGGCGAACTTTGGATTAACCCCGGCGCGGGTAGCGCGGAGTTAATCGCCGCGGCCAGAGACGGCGGACTGCGGGTAAGGGAGCTTTGCTCCATTTTGGAGATTGGGTCCCACCCGGCGGATTTCCCAGAATCTTAACCGCAGATTAACGCAGAGGGACGCAGATTACCGGAAAAGGCGAATGCGGAAGGCAAAAACCTCTGGAACAGAAATCTCTTCTCCCCGCCTTTTCTTTAATCTGTGTCCATTGGCGTTAATCTGCGGACAAGAACTCTGGTCTTCCGCACCGGCAAATCTTGCTTTCATGAAAATTCCTAAATTTCATTTTCATGAAAACGTATCGCGTGTATAAGGTAGGGCAGGCCGACGATCACGTTGGACCCTCCTGCCCGCCATGTCTTTGCGATTCCTTTTCATCGATTTCAACTCCTTCTTCGCTTCCGTCGAGCAGACGTTGCGACCGGAGTTGCGGGGGCGTCCCATCGCGGTGCTGCCCCTGATCGCGGAAACCACCTCGTGCATCGCCGCGAGCATCGAGGCGAAACGTTGCGGCGTGAAAACCGGCACGCCGGTGTACGAGGCGCGGCGGCTTTGCCCGGAAATTATTTTCGTGGAGGCACGGCCCAAGGCTTACGTGCATTACCACCATCGGCTCAAGTCCGCCGTGGATGCTTGCCTGCCCATCGGCGAGGTCTCCTCCATCGACGAGATGTACTGCGAACTCTGGGGCGAATGGTGCCACCCGGAACCCGCGCGCCAACTCGCGCGCGACCTCAAGAAGCTGATCGCGCGTGACGTAAGCCCGCAGTTGACCAGTTCCATCGGACTCGCGCCCAACGTGTTCCTCGCCAAGGTGGCTTCCGACATGCAGAAGCCGGACGGCTTGGTGGTAATCGAGCCAACCGATCTGCCGGCTTGCCTGTACCGGCTGGAGTTGCGTGATTTCTGCGGGATCGGCAAGAACATGGAAACGCGGCTGCGGCGCGCGAACATCACAACCGTGCGGCAGCTTTGCGACGCCACGCGGGAAACGTTGCGCGGCGTTTGGGGCGGCGTGGAAGGCGAACGGTTTCACGCGAACCTGCGCGGCGAGATCGTCCAGCGCCCGGCCACGATGCGCCGGACGCTCGGCCACAGCCACGTGTTGCCGCCCTGCCTGCGCACGGAGCAGGGCGCGCGGGCCGTGCTGCACCGGCTGGTGCAAAAAGCCGCGATGCGCCTGCGCTCCATCCGCGGACTGGCGGGCGGCATGGGCTGGTTTATGCGGCACGGCGCGGACCAGGCGTGGAGCGACGAGGTCGAGTTCGCCGCGACCGATGACACGCTGGAGTTTGTGAAAACTTTGGAGGTCCTGTGGGAACGTCGGCTGTGTTCCGGGGTGGTGCCGATCGCGGTGGGGGTGACATTTTTCCAGATCGTGGCGGAGGAGAACCACACCCCGTCGTTGTTTGAGCGTGAGGAGCAAACCCGGCGGCATTGTTTGCTGGAAGCCGTGGACCGGTTGAACGGGGATGCGCGCAATGGCCGGGTATATTTCGGTGGCGCGCACCACGCCCAGGAGTACACGCCGATGCGGATCGCCTTCAACCGGATCCCCGATCCGGTGACGGAGAACTGATGGACGGGGCGCGGGGGTCTCCGACTCGCCTCTGGATAGGGGTGGCAACCCCCGGGAGCGCGGGCATCCTGCCCGCATCTGGATCTGGTGTAGTCTTTTCAAGGGCTACCGCCCTTTGCGGGCAGGATGCCCGCGCTCCCGGGGGCTGTCGCCCCATCCAGAAAGACCGCCCGTTCGTTTTGGACAAGGCGGCAAATAATTGAAACCCTGATGACACCCGAACAAAAACACTTAGCCCGCCACCGCTTGTGGCTCGGCATCACCAACGTCGGGTTTTGGGTGCTGGCCGCGTGCGCCGGACTCCTTTGGCTTGTGTTAGGTGGCACGCGTGGTACCGCGCCTACCTATTATCTGCCCATTGCGACTGGCGTGGTGGTGATCCAGGCGATCTTCGACTTCATCGGAGGCACTTTGTTGATGCCCCCTCCCCGGCCCGGGCCGTCCGAGTTCATCGGACCCTGGTTGCGCGGAGTGCTTGGGCACACGCTCGCGTTAACAGGCGTCGGGTTCCTGAGCTACGCCAGTTTTCGTCTCACCGGCGGCTTCTGTTCCGCCATCGCACTGGCCATGGTGGCGCTCGCCTTTGCCCGGAGCGGGCTTCTGCGTCTGATAGGCGGCGGCGCCATCACCAGAACCGCGCGTGAGGGCGCGTCCTTTCTGACCGTTGGCGCGACCGACCCGGCTTTCACGGGTGGAATCATCGGCTTCGGACGCGCCGCCCGGAGTTTGCTGCCCGCAACCTGGCTCCAGAGTTTACCCGCGTCGGAACTCGCCGCCGAAATCACCCGCCGCCAGTGGCAGATCGACCAGGGTTTGCCGGTACGGGGGTTCGTCCTGCTCTTGGGCTGGAACCTGTTGGGCGCGGCGACCGGCGCGTTCGTCTTCAACCTAGCCGCGCGTCCGCCCGCGGAGGCATTGTTCGCGCACGGTTGCCTGATGACCCTGTGGGCGTTCACCGGGTTGCTCGTGCTGCCGTCGTTGAGCCGGGCGGCGGTGTTCGCGGGCGATCACGCCGCCGCGGATGCGGGTGGCGGGGACCTGCGCGACTGGATCGCGCGCTTCCCCGGTATCACCGGCGAGGACGGAGGCGCGAACGCCGCCGTGCAGACGATCTTTTACCCGATTCCATCCGCCGCGAGTCGGCTGGAGCAACTCGGGAGTCCGGCTGGGGCTGGCTTTGTGCCGGGCAATCTCGCGCGCAACAATCTCTATTACTCGTGGGCCACGTTCACGCTGCTGGGCCGCGCCGTGCATTGCAACGTGGGCCGCCCGGCGCTTTGGGTGTTCGCGCCCTCGGCTTGAGGACGCGCTTGGCCATTGTTTTCCGCACCGAAGGTGCAGCCTCAGCACAATTCGGGGCATCATCCCTTCTCCGCGCCGAAGGTGCAGCCTCAGAGAGCACCACCAAGCAACACCCCTGTCTTTCGCACCGAAGGTGCAGCCTCATCACAGCCTGGGGCAACGCCCCAGGTACAAGATAGTATTGTTTCCAGCGCTGAAGGCGCGATTCAGTCCGGGCGCGTCCTCGCGGACCAACATGCCCGTCTAAAAGGCGGCTTCTTTGAAACGCGCTTTCAGCGCTGGAACCGCAAACAACCCATACCTGGGGCGTTGCCCCAGGCTATGCTGAGGCTGCACCTTCGGTGCGGAGACAGAAGCGCGTGTTCCTTGGAGAAGGCGTTTACTCCACACGTGCCGAGACCGCACCTTCAGCGCGAAAGGCAGGACCTCCTTATCCCCCTGCGACAACCGCCCGTTTCCGTGCGATGATCACCCCTCGCCGTGCAAACCACCGAAGCCCTGTCCAAAGAGATCGCCCGCCGCCGCACCTTTGCCATCATCTCGCACCCGGACGCCGGCAAGACGACCCTCACCGAGAAACTCCTGCTCTACGGCGGCGCCGTCCAACTCGCCGGGGAGCGTCACCGCCCGGCGTAAACAACGCGCCACCACCAGCGACTGGATGGAGTTGGAAAAACAACGCGGCATTTCCGTGTCGTCCACCGTGCTGCAGTTCGATTACAGTGGCTACCGCGTCAACCTCCTCGACACCCCGGGGCACCAGGATTTCTCCGAGGACACCTACCGCGTCCTGACCGCCGTGGACGCCGTGATCATGGTCATCGACGCCGGCAAGGGCATCGAAACGCAGACGCGCAAGCTTTTCGAGGTCTGCCGCCAGCGCGGCGTGCCGATCTTCACCTTTTTCAACAAGCTCGACCGCCCGGCCCGCGAACCCCTTGCCCTCCTGGACGAACTCGAAAGCGTCCTCGGCCTGGCCACTTGTCCGATGAACTATCCGCTCGGCTTGGGACCGGATTTTCGCGGGGTGTACGACCGGTTCGGCAAACAGGTCCACCTCTTCGAGCGCACCGTCGGCGGGGCGTACCGCGCGCCGCTGGAACTGACCGACCTCGACTCGCCCGTCGTGCGCGAGCGGCTGGACGACGACACGTTCCACAAGACCCGCGAGGAAATCGAGATGCTCGACATCGCGGGCGCGCCCTTCGATCCCCACGCCGTGCTCGCGGGGGAGCTCTCGCCCGTGTTCTTCGGCAGCGCGGCGAATAATTTCGGCGTGCAACTGCTCCTCGACGGCTTTCTCAAGCATTCCGCCCCGCCGGCGGCGCACGAAACCGCCGCCGGTGAGACCATCGAGCCGGACAACCGCCGATTTCTCGGGTTTTGTTTTCAAAATCCAGGCGAACATGGACCCGCGCCACCGGGACCGGATCGCCTTCCTGCGGATCTGCTCCGGTCGCTTCGAACGCGACATGACCGTGCGCCATGCCCGCACCGGCAAGAGCGTGCGCCTTTCCTCGGCGCAGAAGCTTTTCGCCCAGGACCGCGAAACGGTTGACGAGGCCTACCCCGGCGACATCGTCGGGTTGGTTGGACACTCGGAGTTCGGCATCGGCGACACGCTGACGGAGAACCCGGACATCGTTTACGACCAGATTCCCCGGTTCGCGCCCGAGTGTTTCGCGTACCTGCGCAATCCGAACACGGGCAAATTCAAGCAGTTTCGCCAGGGATTGGACCAGCTTCTTCAGGAGGGGGTGATCCAAGTGTTTCACCTGCGCGACGCCGTCACCAAGGTGCCGCTGCTGGCGGCGGTCGGGCCGTTGCAATTCGAGGTGGTTCAGTACCGTCTCCAAAGCGAATATGGCGCGGAATCGCGGATCGAAACGGCCACGTGGGATCGCGCGCGCTGGTTCGAGCCGGAGTTCGACCGCGAAGCCTTGGGTTTGTTGGCTTTGCCGACGGGGGTCGCCGTCGCGGATGACAGCGACGGCCAGCCGGTGCTGCTTTTCCCGAGCGACTGGGCGCTGCGCTACTTCAACGAGCGCAACGCGGCCACCCGGCTTTTCACGGTGCCGATGCGTCGGAAAACAGCTCTGGCGCTCGAACGCTGAGGGGTGTTTGCCTGTCTTTGATTGGGTTACCAGTGGGCGGGCGGACATCCGGCGCGCAAGTTGCTAACGATTGTTCTTGTCACACCCCGACTTTTTCTCCAGGCTCGCGCCAAGCTATGCACCGTCCACTTTGCCTAACGACCCGAATGCTGCCGCTGCTCCTACTTGCGGCTGGCTGGCTGGCCGTGACGGCTCCGGCCGCGCGCGCCGACGCGACATGGGATGTCGTGAAGTACGAGAACCGCGATTACCTGTCGATGCAAAATATCGCCAGCTTTTACAAGCTGACGTACTCCGAACCCAGCGCGCGCGAGGTGCTGCTGCAATCGCCCGGTTGCACCATCAAAGGGGCGGCGGGTTCCAAGGAACTGATCATCAACGGGGTCAAGTTCATCATGAGCAGCGACCTGATCGCCCAAGGCGACCGCATCCTGCTCTCGCGTCTCGACTTGACCAAGTTGGTCGAGCCGGTGCTGCGGCCCAACCGGATGAAGAACGCCAGCCAGATCCGCACAATCGTGATTGATCCCGGCCACGGCGGGCATGATCGCGGGGCGGTCAGCCCGTATGGCGATGAAAAGAACTTCGCCTTGGACGTCGGGTTGCGCTTGCGCGAGTTGCTCTTGAAACGCGGGTTGAACGTCCAAATGACCCGTACGACCGACGTGTTTATCCCGCTGGAGGAACGCGCGCGTTACGCGAACCAGTTTCGCGACGGAATGTTCGTTTGCATCCATTTCAACGCCGGGAGCGACTTCGGCACGGGGATCGAAACCTACACGCTGGCACCCCGTTTTGTCCCTTCGACGGGTGACGACAGTCCGTCGGCTTCCTGCATGATCCCGTGCGCGGGCAACGTGGACGATCCCGAGAACATGGCGCTCGCGACGGCGATGCACGCCTCCCTTTTAAGTCGTTTGCCGATGGTGGACCGTGGGATCAAGCGCGCCCGTTTCTGCGTGTTGCGTCTGACCACGATTCCGGCGGTTTTAATCGAAGGCGGGTTTGTGAGCAATTTGCAGAAGCTAGCCGCATCGCAACCCCGGCGTACCGTCAGGCGGAAGCCGAGGCCATCGCGCTGGCAATTCGCAACTACCAGACCGCCACCAGCATGGGCAACACCCCCGCCCCGATTTTGGCGAGTGGTGGTGGCAACGCGCCGACCGGGCAGACGCCGCTGACCATTGTCCCGGGCACCTTCCAGATGCAGGGTGGAATTCCTTCGATTGGGGCGTCGGTTCCGTTGGACCCGATGGCGGCGCGGGTTAGCAACAATTTGCAAGGCCCCGCCCCGACCGCGAACGAGGGTCCGCAGGTGATCGTGCCGCGCAGTAATTGATGGCGACGCCGGAACAATCCGCGGCCCGCGCCCGCGCGCTGTGCCCCATCGGAGTCTTCGATTCCGGCATTGGCGGACTAACGGTGGTAAGCGCCTTGCGACGCCTGCTGCCGGCGGAGAATATTTTCTACCTTGGCGACACCGCCCGGGTCCCGTACGGCGGCAAGAGCGCGCAAACCATCGAGCGTTACAGCTTCGAGAACACGGGTTTGCTGCTCGCCGAGCAGGCCAAGATGATCGTGGTGGCTTGCAACACCGCGACGGCCCTCGCCGTGCCGCGTTTGCAGGACACGCTCCGGGTTCCGGTGATCGGTGTGATCGCGCCGGGTGCCGCCGCCGCCGTGGCCGCGACCCGGACGGGACGCGTCGGGGTGATCGGGACGCGCGCGACGGTCGCCAGCGGAGCCTACGAGCGGGCGTTGTTGAAGCTCGCGCCCGGTCTGGAGGTCAAGGCGGTGGCTTGTCCTCTGCTAGTTCCTTTGATCGAGGAAGGGATGCTGGACGACACGCTGACGGATCAGCACATCGGTCGTTATCTGAAGCCGTTGCTGGCGGCGGGGATCGACACGTTGATTTTGGGTTGCACGCATTACCCGTTGTTACGGGACGCCATTCAGCGTCTGGCGGGGCCGGAAGTCCGGCTCGTGGACTCCGCGCACAACTGCGCCCTGGCGGTGCGGGGATTGCTGGAGCAAAACGGAATGTCCGCGCCGGAGGATAACCCGGGCGGGCTGCAGGTGGCGTTGACGGATGCGAGTGAAGGTTTCCTGCGGGTGGCGGAACGGGCGTTGGATTTGCAAGTCGGCGATGTGCAACTCCGGCGAGTGCAGGGGGAGAGTGACGCTCGCGGGTGAGATAAGTGCGCAAAACCGCCGCGAAGCGGCATCGTACCCAAGGTAGGGATGGCTCTCCGAGCCGCTCCCCATTGTCTCCGGCGCTGGTTGGACGACCCCTTTGAACAGGCAAGCCGGCCAATCTGATAATGGGAGCGGCTCGGAGAGCCATCCCTACCTTTGATTACGACGGCGGGGAACCCGCCTGGAAGGTTGTCCCGCTACCCCGCGCGCAATCCCGGCACCTCGAAAGTCTCGCCGATCTGGCGCAACGCCACCCGTTCCGGCGCGCCCGCGAGCGCGTCCTCGAAACGCCGGATGGGCTCGTCCATCGGCTCCTGACTCAGCCGGAACGTCCGGTGGTGAATCGGCATCAAATACCCCGCGCCCGCCTCGTCGGCCATCCTCACCGCCTGCTCGGGGGTGCAATGACTCGTAATCCACGGGTCGTACGCGCCGATGGGCATCAACGCCAAATCGTACCCGCCACCCCGCGCGCTCGCACCGCGTCCCCGCAGCTTGCGGAACAAACCGGTGTCCGCCGTGTCGCCGGCGAAGATCACCGCCGCGCCACCACACCGGATCACGTAGCCGGTGTAACCCCGATACGTATCGGTGCGAACCCGTGCCCCCCAGTGGTTTACCTGGAACGATTCAACCTCCACCGTCCGACCTCCACCCGCCCCGGGCGTATTGCGCCCAAAGGTCAGCTCCGTCTTCTCGCCCCAGGCCAGTTCGGTCACGCGGTGACGCAGGCGCGTTCCGCCCAACAAATCACCCGTGGCGCGCGCGGCGACCACCGCCGTCGTTTTCTTGAACCGCCGCAGGCTCGGCAGATCCAGATGATCCATGTGCGCGTGGCTCAACAGGATCAAATCAATCGGCGGCAGTTGCGCGAAACTCAACGCGGGCGCGACGTACCGTTTCGGACCCAGCACGACGGGTCCCCACCCCAGGCCCACCCGCGACGAAAACACCGGGTCGGTCAGGATAGTGACGCCGAAGAAATTCAGCAGCACGGTGGAGTGTCCAATCCAGGCGGCGGTGACGCGGTCCGCCGCCCAGCTTGCCGGCTCCGGCCGGTGCGGAGCGCGGCAGGATCGTCCGATTGTAATCACCCGCGATGGCCCGCAGGAACTTGAAATCCTTCCTCGAAAGGGCTCGCATCGGCGGCCACTTGGTTAGCGGCAGCCAGCGTGGCGCAAGCCGCCCGAGCGTGTCCAAAGATGGCAAACCCGTCATGCTCTCAGGACGCCGCTGCCGTTTGCTTCTCCAGCGCCACGGCCAGGACGTCGTCCGCCGTTTCCGCGAACGTGAAATGGATCTTCTCCTTCGCTTCCGCCGGCACGTCGGCGATGTCCTTCTCGTTCGACTTTGGCACGATGACGTTCGTGATCCCGGCCCGCAACGCGGCGAGACTCTTCTCCTTCAACCCGCCGATGGGCAACACCAAGCCGCGCAACGTGATCTCCCCCGTCATGGCGACATCCGCCGCGGACCGAACGGTTGCTAAACAAACTCGCGATCGCCGTGAACATCGCCACCCCGGCGGACGGCCCGTCCTTGGGGATGGCGCCGCTCGGCACATGCACGTGCAAGTCGTTCTCCTGGAACTGCGCGGGATCAATGTGCAGCGCCGCCGCGCGGCTGCGCACCAAACTGTAGGCCGCCTGCATCGACTCGCGCATCACGTCGCCGATCTGTCCGGTTAACATCGTGCCGCCCTTGCCGGGGTATTGGGTCGCCTCAATGAAAAGGATTTCGCCGCCCATCGGCGTGTAGGCGAGTCCCGTCACCACGCCCGGCGCGCTGAACTTTCAGACGTTCCTCGCGCACCGCCCGCGAAGTCGCGCCCAGGATGCCGCGCGCGAAATCCGCCGTGATGTTCACTTCTCCTCGCAACGCCGCGCGCCACCTCGGCGGCCACCGAACGGCACACCGCGCCGATCCGCCGCTCCAGGTCGCGCACCCCCGCCTCGTGCGTGTACTCGGTGATGATCGCGCGCAAACCCTCCTCCTCAAATTTGCACTGCTCCGGCTTCAGGCCGTTCTCCTCCAACTGGCGTCCCACGAGGTAGTTTTGCGCGATGTGCAGTTTCTCGCTCTCGGTGTAACCCGGCAGGCTGATTACCTCCATGCGGTCGCGCAACGGCGCGGGCACGCCTTCGATGTAGTTCGCCGTCGCGATGAAAATCACTTGGCTCAGATCGAAGGGAACGTCCAGGTAACGATCCACGAACGCGTTGTTCTGCCGGGGGTCCAGTACTTCGAGCAACGCGCTCGCCGGGTCGCCCCGCATGTCGGTGCCGAGCTTGTCCACCTCGTCAAACATCATGACGGGGTTGCGCGTGCCCACCCGCCGGAGTTCCTGGATGATCCGCCCCGGCATGGAGCCGATGTAAGTTCGCCGATGGCCGCGGATTTCCGCCTCGTCGCGGATGCCGCCCAGGCTGATCCGCGCGAACTTGCGGCCCAGCGCCTCGGCGATGCTTTGCCCGAGGCTGGTCTTGCCGACGCCGGGAGGCCCGAGGAAGCACAGGATCGGCCCGCGCCCGGTCGGGTTCAACTTGCGCACGGCGAGGTATTCGATCAGCCGCCGCTTGATCTTGTCCAACCCGAAATGGTCGCGGTCGAGCACCGCCTGCGCCGCGTCGAGATCGAGGACGTGTTCGTCGAGTTTGTTCCAGGGCAAATCCGCGAGCATTTCGGTGTAACTCACGATCACCGAGTACTCCGGGCTGGCGGAGGGGATGTGCGTCAGACGCTTCAACTCCTTGTCCGCCTGCGTCATCACGGCCTCGGGTGCCCCGGCGTCTTTCAAGCGTTGGCGAATCTGCTCGATTTGCCCCTCGGCGTCCTCGCCCTCCTCGCCCAACTCGCGCTGGATGGCGCGAATCTGCTCGCGCAGGTAGGCGCGGCGCTGACTGTCGGAGAACTGCGACTCCACGTCCTTGCGCAGCTTTTGCTGCAACTCGGCGACCTCCGTCTGGCGGGTGACCGTTTCCTGGATCAGCCGGACGCGTTTGTACACGTCCTTTTCTTCCAGCAAGCTCTGTTTGTGGGCGAGATCGAGGCTCAGGTTACCCGCGAGCAGATCGGTGAGTTGCCCGGCGTCCTCAATGTTGAGGAGGACAACGCCGCGCTTGCTCGGGGATTTCCGGGAGCATGCCCAGCAGGTTCACGGCGGACTCGCGCAGATTGTTAAACGCCGCCTCGGCTTCCTTGTCGTCCGCCGGGAGTCGTGTGCTGTCGCGCGGCTCGATCTCGGCGCGGAGGTAGGGTTCGACCTGGATGACCGCGTCGAATGGTAAACCGGCGTAACGCCTGCACCAACAGGACCACCGTGCCGTCGGGGTGCCGCATTAACTTCAACACCTGGCACGCGACGCCCACCTCGAAAATATCCGCCGCCGCAGGCCGGTCCACGTCCTCGCGCCGTTGCGACACCAGGCCGACGATCTTGCTCTGGGGCAGTTGTTCGTCCACCAGCTTCAACGCGGAAGGACGACCGAGCGTCAGGGGCACCACGGTTCCCGGGAACACGACCAACCCTCGAATAGGCAGGATGGCGAGCGTTTCGGGGAGTTTGGGCGCGTCGGGATCGTCCTCGTTCCCGGTCATCACGACGATGGGCGAAGGCACCGCCTCTTGCGATTCGGCGGCGTCACCCTGCTTGAGATTGACAGGTTCGTCGCTGGGGCTGGTCTGCATAGTGGAAAAAGTGGTTGGACGGAGGGGCAAACCGAAAGAGGGTGGCTGCTCAGGCGTGCGGCCGCAGGGGGAGGTGAATCCAGAGCATGCCGTTGCGTTGCTCCGCCGTGACGCGCTCTTGTTCGACACTGGTTGGCAGTTCGATCTCACGCTCGAAGTCGCCGTGGTCGATTTCCATGGCGAGCACCGTCATGGACGCCTCTTGGGAGTAGTCCGGCTCGGGCAGGTCGCGCCGACCACGAATCGTCAGTCGCCCCGGTTGCAAACGCAGGTCGATGGCCGAGCGGTCAACCCCGGCGAGGTCCACGCAGATGCGGATGCAGCGTTCGCAACGGTACGCGTTCACCGGGGGCCGCCAGGAACTGGCGGAACGAAAGCGCGAGAAGTGAACGCTGGTGAGTTCGTAGGCGAGGTCGCCGAGTTGTCCCTGCAAGCGGTGGAGGTGGATGGCGGCCTTTTTTCGGGGCATGGGGCGAGGGTTTCGTTGGGTGGACAATAGCACAGGCATAACTCGGGGGCGACGGCCCCCGGGAGTGCGGGTCTCCGACCCGCAACAGGGCTGGTAGCCCCTGACGGACCCGACCAAACCAGAGGCGGGTCGGAGACCCGCGCTCCCGGGGCTGACCGGAGCAGTGGCGGGCGAGCCTACAACGGAGTGGACGGCGCCGAGCCCCGGAATAAGTCCAGCTTACCCGAGCCAGCATCGCCGGGCGTGTTGATTTTGATTGTTCGCCCGGCGGCGGCGGCTTCGTAGATCGCGGCCATGATCCTTTGATCCTGCACCCCCTCCTCACCCGGAGTGTAGGGCCGCTTGTCCTCCAACACGCATTCGGACATGTGGTCCATCTCCAACGCGAACTGGTCCTTGGGGTCCATCCCGATCTGGGCTTTCCGCTCGGTCTCGCCCTCGGCGCGCGATTCCTCCGCCTTCAGGTTGTGGTAGGAAAAAGCCGGGTCCAGTCCGAACCAGCCCGCCTGCGCATGTACCCGGTACCGGCGGCTTTCGTGGAAATCGTAGCCAGTGGAGCAGTTGGCCAACGCGCCGCCGGGAAATCGCATCTGGAAGACCACGTTTTCCTCCACCTCGCGGAAGCGCGCGTCACCCGGCGTGCTGTAAATCATCGCCGATACTTCCGTGGGTTCTTCACCCAGCAGGAATCGCGTCGTGTTCAAACAATAAAGACCCACGTCCGGCAGCGCCCCCCCACCCGCGAGCAGTTTTTTCTGCCGCCACTGGTTGGGGTCACCCTGGGCCTGGCCGTTGACGGATTCGATCAGCTTCACCGCGCCGTATTTTTTCTCGCGGACCATCTTCTGCATCAGCCGGTTGTTCGGTTCGTACTGGATGCGGTAGGCGATCATCAGCTTGCGCTTGTTCTGCTCGCACGCGGCCACCATTTGCTCGGCTTCGGTCACCGAGTTTGCCATGGGTTTTTCACACAGGATGTGTTTGCCCGCCTTGGCGCCGCGCACGGTGAACTCCGCGTGCATCCCGTTGGGCAGCACGATGTAAATCACCTGGACCGCCGGGTTGTCCCTGAGCCGGTCAAACGTTTCGTAATCGTAAACGTTTTTGCTTTCCACCCCGTACTGGCTGGCGACTTTCCCGGCCTTGGCGGCGTTTCCGCTCACCAGCGCGACCAGCTTCGACTTCTTGCACGCGCCGAACGCGGGCAGGATGGATTCAAGCGACAGGCGACCCAGTCCGACCACGGCGTAGCCCACGCGTTCGGATGGCGGCAGGGGCGTGGGCAACTCGCCGGTCTGCTGCTCGGTTTTCGTCCGGGTGTCCGGGAGCGCCACCGGTTTCTCCGATCCGGCGGGCTCGGCGGCACCCGCGCCGATGACCGGCAGGAGCTCGCCCGCCAAAGCGGCGACAGCGAGGCCGCGCCCGGCGTTCGCGAGAAAGGAGCGGCGGGAAATGGTACTAGAGCGGATATTTTCGGTCATGTTCACGAGAGGGTTGAATGTTAGTTTTCTTCCGGCGGAGTTTTCTTGCTGACACCGCTTTCCTTGCCGGAGTCGGCGGTCTTCTCCTTGACCTCCTGTTTGCGCATGGGCATGGCATCGATTTTGGCGTAAATCGCTTCGGCGGTGACCGGTTCGCCCGTACGAAAAGCCGCCGTGCCGTCTTTTCCGACCAGGACCACGGAGAAAGTAGCCTTGCCTTCGTTGAACTTGTTCTGGAGAAACGGGAGGGACTTGCCGGCGGCTTTGTCGTCCGCGAGAACCGGCAGCACGATCAACTGGCGGTCGGCGAGTTCGGCTTTGTTTTTCAAGACGCCGAGTTGCCGAACCAATTGGGGGTCGGACTCCGTGGGGGCGAAAACCAGCACGACCCGGTCCTTGCCCCGGTAGGTGGTCAGAGGATCGTTCTCCTTGTCGGAAGTCTCGCTTTGGGCTTGGACCGAGGTGGAAAGGCCGTGGAAGGACATGATAAAGGAAGACGAGGCGAGCAAAATCGCGCCGAGCCGCAGGCGAAAGGAAGTGTTCATAGCGAATAACCGTTGCACGTCCCCCTTACTTCGTCGCGGACGGCGTTTCGGACGGGGCGCGACAAAAAACCAGAAGGATCACAGAGGACACGGAGAGGGGGACACGGAGAACACAGAGGAGGAAAAAGGCGTTGTCCCGAGAAGAAGAGTGGTGAGTCTTTCCGGAACCCAAGCCTTTTGCCTTTTTCTTCCTCCTCCGCCTCTGTGTCCCCTCTCCGTGTCCTCTGTGATCCTTCTGGTTTTTTGTCGCCCTGCGGAGAAATTTTACATCCATTCCCATGCTCACTTTTTTGCAAGCCAGCCTCGGTCTTGGTCTCGTCATCCTGGTGCTCTGGGATGCCTTTGAGTCGATCGTGCTGCCGCGCACCGTCACACGGTTCTTCCGTTTGACCCGCTTTTTCTACCGTTCGACCTGGCGGCCATGGGCCGCGCTGGGAAGGCGCTGCAAGGATCAAGCCGCGCGCGATGGCTTCCTGAGTCTCTTCGGGCCTCTTTCCTTGCTGCTGCTCCTCGGCGTTTGGGCCATCGGCCTTATCCTCGGTTTCGGTTTGCTGGACGCCGCGCTCGAACCCGGACCGCCCAGCTTCGCAAAATCCGTGAACGGTTTGTACTTCAGCGGAACCACCTTCTTCACGCTCGGTCTCGGCGACGAAAAACCGCAAACTCCCGCCGCCCGCTTCGCCGTGGTGATGGAAGCGGGAATCGGATTTGGCTTCCTGGCGCTCGTCATCAGCTACCTGCCGGTGGTGTACGCGGCGTTCTCCGCGCGCGAGGTGGTCATTCTGCGGTTGGATGTGCGCGCCGGCTCGCCGCCTTCCGCCGCCCAGCTTCTGCGGCAGCACGGGCAAAGCATCGATCCGCGCGAGATGGATAATTTGCTGCGGGACTTCGAGATGTGGTGCGCCGCGATCCTGGAGGCGCACCTCTCCTACCCCGTGTTGACCCTCTACCGTTCCCAGCACCGCGATCAATCCTGGCTCGCCACACTGACCACCATTCTTGACGTGTCGACTTTGTTCATCGTCGGCATTGAGGGCGCCGCCTGCCACCAGGCCGCCGCCACGTTTGCGATGGCACGGCGCGCGGCGGTGGATCAGGCCCATTTGTTTCTCTTTCCCAAACACGCGCCCGGCCAAAGCGCGCCCGGCACACCGGATCGTCTGCCTGCGACCGAGTTGGCGCGGTTGCGGCGGATGCTGCTCGAAGCCGGCACGAAGCTCGCCGACGGACCGGACGCGGATGAGAAACTCCGGCGTTTGCGGGCCACCTACGAACCGGCGGTGGAAGCGCTCGCAACTTATCTCCTGATGCCGCTGCCACCCTGGTTACCAGACGCCGCGAAAGAGGGACGCCCCGCCAGCGCGTCGGAACAGTTCTCCGTCGAGGAAGGCGCGACGGATGTTTCGATCGTGTGACCAGCGCGGGCGCGAAACCGGACGTAAAACAACGGTCTGGCAAACCGATGGCGCATCTGTCAGGCTCCCGCCGACGTTCTCCGCCGTTCCCTTTTTGCTCGACTTCCCTACCCACCCGCGATGGACACCGATCCGCTGGATTTAAACGCCTTCGCCGCAGCCATCGGACGGCATCTCACGGAAGTCCGCGACCTCCCGGAAATGCTCCGCGCCTGCACGCAAAGCATGGTGGATTTCCTCGGGGCCGCGTTCGCCCGCATCTGGACGCTCGACGAAGCCGCGCACACGCTGGAACTCCGCGCCAGCTCCGGCTGGTACACCCACCTGGACGGCCCGCACGGTCGCGTCCCGGTGGGGCAATTCAAGATCGGCCTGATCGCGTCCGAACGTCTCCCCCACTTGACCAACCACGTCGTGGGCGACCCCCGCGTGCCGGAACAGGCGTGGGTCCGCGAAAAAGGCCTCACCGCTTTCGCCGGCTACCCGTTGATCGTGGACGACCGGCTGGTCGGAGTCATGGGGATGTTTTCCTGCCAGGCGCTTTCGACCCGGACCCTCGACGCGATGGCCTCCATGGCGCGCCACGTCGCGCTGGGTATCGAACGCAAACACGCCGAGGACGCGCTGCGCCTCAGCGAGGAACGCCACCGGCTCGCGATCGGCGGCGCGCAACTCGGCACCTTCTACATGGAGATGCCCTCGCGCCGCATGCATTGGAACGCCCGGATGAAGGAGCTTTTCTTCCTGGGTCCCGACGACGGGGTCAACTACGAGTTGTTCATGCGCGCCCTGCACCCCGACGACCGGGAACCGACCCGCCGCGCCCTGGAGGAAGCGTTGTCACAGGGCACGTTGTACAAGGTCGAATACCGCGTGGTGAATCCCGTCGGCGACGGTGGGATGCGCTGGCTCCACGTCACTGGCCAGGCTTACTACGACGAGGCCACCGGCGAGTTGACCCGGTTTCACGGCGTGGGCGTGGATATTACCGAGCGCAAGACCGCGCAGGAGGCGGCGCTGGCTTCCGCGCAACAGGTTCGCACCATTTTGGACAGCATCACGGCCGCCTTCTTTTCGGTGGATCGCGAGTGGCGCTTCACCTACCTCAACGACCAGTATGAGCGCATGGTTGGGCGCAAGAGGGAGGAACTGCTCGGACGCGTCGTTTGGGAGGAGTTTCCGGCGGCGGTGGGAACCCGTTTCGAGCGCGAGTACCGCCAGGCGCTGGCGACGGGCGAACCCGTGTTCTTCGAGGAATTCTACGAGCCTTTCGAGCGCTGGCTCGACGTCCACGCGTTTCCCTCGGCGGAGGGTTTGTCGGTTTATTTCCACGATGTCACCCCGCGTGTTCGCGCCGAGCAGACCGTCCGCGAGGCGCGCGACGCGGCCGAGGCCGCCAACCGCGCCAAGGACGAATTTCTCGCTACGTTGAGCCACGAACTGCGGACGCCCCTGAACGCGATCCTCGGGTGGACGCAAATCCTGCGGCTCGACGGACCCGGCGACGTGGCAACGTGGAGTGAGGGCCTCGACGTGGTGGAGCGCAACACGCGCAGCCAGGTGCAGTTGATCGAGGATATCCTCGACGTTTCGCGCATCGTTTCCGGCAAGCTCCGGCTGGACGTGCGTCCGGTGAATCCCGACGTCGTCCTGCGCGCGGCCCTGGACGCCGTGCGACCGGCGGCGGACACGCGTTCCATCCGGCTGGAAAGCGTGCTCGACCCACGCGCGGGTCCGGTGACCGGCGACCCGGACCGGTTGCAGCAGGTGTTCTGGAATTTGTTGAGCAACGCCATCAAGTTCACCCCGAAAGGCGGCCGCGTGCTGGTGTCCCTCGCGCGGGTCAACTCGGCCGTGGAAATCACCGTGGCCGACTCCGGACAGGGCATCGCGCCCGAGTTCTTACCGCACGTTTTCGAGCGTTTCCAGCAGGCGGATAGTTCCAGCACGCGGACGCACAAGGGGTTGGGCCTCGGACTCGCCATCGTGCGCCACCTGGTCGAACTACACGGCGGCGACGTGCGCGTCAGCAGCCCGGGCGTGGGTCAGGGGGCGGCGTTTTGCGTTTCGCTGCCGATGTCGGTCGCCCACCAAACGCCGGACACGCCCGGGTTGCCGGACGCGTTCCCGCGCGAGCACCCCACGGCGGAAGACACCGCTCCCCGCGGCGCGCTGTCGCGGTTGCCGAGGGAGCTGGGGGGAATCACGATTGTCGCCGTCGATGACGACGCCGAGGCGCGGATTTTGTTGCAACGGATTCTGACGTACTGCCGGGCGGAGGTCACGGTGGTGGAAACGGCGGCGGAAGCCCTGCAAGCGGTCGAGTCGTTGCGACCCGACGTGCTTTTGAGCGACATTGAGATGCCGGGGGAGGACGGGTATTCCCTGATCGCCAAAGTGCGCGCGTTGGGACCCGAGCGCGGTGGCGACACCCCCGCGGCGGCTTTGACGGCGTACGCCCGCGCGCAGGACCGCACCCGGGCGTTGCTGGCGGGTTTCCAGCTTCACGTGCCGAAGCCGGTCGAACCGCTGGAACTGGTGGCCGTGGTGGCGAACCTGGCCCGGTCGTCGCACCGCGCGAACCGGAGGCAGACGGATCCAGTGGTGTGAGGGTTGGCCGGGAGGATTTCCCGGGTACCCCCGGCCTAACGCAAGCTGTTCGCCAGCTTCGTCATGCTTTCCACCACTTCCTCCTCGCCCGGCTTGCCCTTCGCCAATTCAATGGCCTTTTGCGTCGAAGCAATGGCGCCCGGCTTGTCCCCGAGCTTCGCCTGAATGCTCGCCTTTCGGCCATAGTACGCGTACTCGTTCGGCGTCTTCTCGATGGCGGCGTTGATCCATTCCAACGCCTTGGGTAGTTCGATGTTGTGCGCGAGGTAGTAGTTCGCCGCCTGCGCGTAGAACTGCGGCGTCGCCCCCGCCGACGCGGCCGTCCGGTTGATGTTCGTCTTCATGATGCCGGCGGTGTCCACCGTCAACGGCACGCACACGCAGGTGCGGTCCCAAGCCAGGCACAGCGTGGCCGATCCCTCCTTCACGTCGTCAAATCCGATGGTGAAAGTCTCCAGCGGCATGGCCATCGGCATCGCCGCCATCGGCTTGACGGTGAAGCGCACCAAGTCGTCGTCCTGTTTGTAATCGTACGCGCCCCACTGGTCCGGGGCTTTGGAAAGGATCACGGTCCACTCGTTCGCCGCGGGAATCGTGTAGAGACCGTACTTGCCGGCGGGAACGTCCTTGCCCCCGAGCTTCACGGGATCGGAAAACGAGATCTTCGTCGAGGCGTTCGCGCCGGTGCGCCACACGGCGTTAAACGGCACCAGGCCGCCGAAAATCTCGCGTCCGTTCTTGTTGGGCCGCGAGTAGTCGATCTCCACGTCGGTGACGCCGACGCGCTGCTTGAGCACGCTGTGGGAACTCGGCGCGGGAAACTCGATCTTGGCTTCGTCCGCCGCGAGGGCAGAGCCAGGGTAGTTGAGTAGCAGGGCGCCGCAAAACACGGCGGCGGTATTGACGGCGAAGGCGCGGGGGTGGTGGAGCTTGGTCATGATGAGCCACTTTGACAACGCCCCGCCCGGTCCGTTCAGAAGTTCCGCGCCTCACGCCTGGGGCTTGGTCGCCTCCGCCGCAGCTTCCCGCCCGCGCAGGGCGGTCACTTTCGCCAGCAGCAACGAGTGCGCTTCGCCCAGGTTGTGGACCCCGCCAAGCTCCCGGTCCTCCAAACGAATCCCCAGCGCGTCCTCCAGGTCCAGCAAAACTTCCAGCAACGTCAGGGATTCCAATCCAAAGGCGTTGATCGGGGCGTCCGTCCCATTTTGATCCAGAGCGATCCTGCCCGCGTTCTCGGGCAAGTATCTCGCCATGATTCCCTTGAAGACCGGCATCACGAGTTCCGGATCGCGGGAACGTTGGTACGCGCGAATGGCCGCGACCGTTTCCGGTGGAAAGTTAAAGAACCGCTCGTCAATCTGGGTGTCGTTCATAACTACCATACATCAAAAAGTAGCGGGACGGCGGGTGGCGCGCAGCCGGACCCCCCGTTGGGGCCAAAGGATAAGTTTCGCGGTCCAACCGGGGTCGGCTTGCCCGGGGATCCTGGCGAACCGCCAGCCCCGCAACAGGCTCGCCAGCAGAAGGGTGCCTTCGAGCATGGCGAAGCGCTCACCCAGGCAACTTCTCGACCCAACCGAAAACGGCAGAAAGCTCCCGCGCGGTAGGCGCTCGCGGGCGTCGCCACGCCACCGGTTCGGTCGGAATTCCTCGGGCGCAGGGAAACGAACCGGGTCGCGATGTAGCAGCCAAGGCACGACGATCACCTTCGTCCCGGCTGGCAAAAGGTACTCGCCCAGCCGGGTTTCGTCGCGCGCCTCGCGTCCTAGCACCCACGACGGCGGGTGCAGCCGCAACGCCTCCAGCAAAATATGCTCGCACGGCGCGAGCGCGGGCAAATCCTCGATCGACGGCGTCCGGTCCCCCAGTGCCGTATCAAGGTGTCGTTGCAAATCCGTCTGGACTTCCGGCTGTCCCGCCAAGTGCCAGCAGGCGGCGGCGAGAACGAGGGCGGTGGTGGCGTGGCCCGCCAGGAGAAAATTGCGTAGTTCCTCAACGATCTGCTCGTCGCCGAACCATGTCGGCGCGGCATCGGCTTCCCCGGCTTGGATGAGCAAGGCGAGCAGGGTTTCGTCCGCTTGGCCTTCGCGACGCCGGGTGTCCAAGATCAGACGGCACACCGTGTTGAGACGTTCGACGCTGGCGTCGAACACTCGGTCGTCCGCCCCGCCCACGCCGCATCGGTCGCTCAGGGAGATCGCCGCCTTGGAAGCCGCGACCACCTCGTCCAAACTCCCGGTTTCCAGAGCGACGCCGAAGAGGGTGCGAGCGGCGATGTCCAGCGTGAGTATTGTTGTCTCGTGATCCAGTTCGACGGGTCCGTCCTCGGGCCAGGAGGCAAGACGCGCCATGGTCCGGTCCGTCATTTCCCGCGCGTAATCGGCTAGCCTGCGCGGTCGAAAGCCCGGTCCGACCACCCGGCGCGTGAGCCGGTGCCTCTCGCCCTCGCTGTTGAGCAAACCAGTGCCAAAGGTTCGCCGGAAGCTCGGGTGAAAAGCCCACTTTGAGAAATGGATTTCCTGGCCGCCGAGAGTCTGCTGGATCAACGCCGGATCGTTGAGAAGCCACATCGTCTCCGTTGGCAACCGGTAGGGTGTCACGCTCTTTCCCGACGACGCAATCCGCGTGAAGAACGCCAGAGGATCGCGGCGCAAAGCCAGGCTGTTCGCGAGGGGCGGCGGTTCGGCGGGATCGGCGAGAAGTTCCGGGAAGGAGGTGTCATCCTGAGTGCGGCGACCGGACTGGGCAAGGCGCGCGTTGGCCGGCCCGCCGTCGTTATGATAAGTCTCGCGGTGCCCGAAATGCAAATCGCACCCTTCAACGTTCCTGATACCGCGGCCGCCCCGTTGGTCCGCCCGCCCTGGCCGGACGAGATCCCCCGTTTGCGCCACTACCTGCCGGAAGCTTTTCTGTTCGACGACAAGCCCGCGTTATTCGTGGGAGTGGCGGGTTCCGCAGAGCGCTTGGTGGCTGTCGGCGCCTTGGTCCGCCGACCCGTGCCCGCCCCCGATGATGGTCCCGCAGCTTTGCTGTACTTGCGCACCCGGGAAGGGGAACAACAGGTCGCGTGGATCAAATCGCTGGCACGCGCCGCCCTGGATTACGCTTGCCGTCACGGCATTCGCCGGATTTGCGCCGGCCAGACCTTCGCCGAAGAATCGCCTGTGGCGAGCGCCTTGGTTGAGACGGGTTTCACGCCGGAGAGTATCACCGAGGTGCATGTCGTGGACTCCCGCGCCACCTTGGAGCGACTGCGCCGAGTTTACCTCCGCCTGCGCGAGCGCGGCGCCATCCCGGTGGGGGCGCGGCTGAACACGTTGCTGCCGGGATTGGTCCAGCCAGTGCGGCAGTTTCTGCGGGCGCACCTGCCCGGTAGCGCGTCGAACCTCGCCGCGGAGACGGCCGGCTACAAGCCGGAGAATTCGCTGGTGTTGCTCGTGCGGGGCGAAGTCAAAGGCGCGTTGCTCTCCCGGCGCGACGGCGCGACGGCGTTCGTCGGCCTGCGAGTCGTCGCCCCGGAACTGCGGGGTGGCATCGGTTGGGCGAACCTGCTGCTCTTGTATGGTTCGCTGGAAGCCACCGTGCATAACGGACTCAAGGAAAGTCATTTTGAGTTCAACCCGGGGCATCATGTTGACACATCGCAGTTTGCGCGTCTTTCCGATGCGAGGCTCGTAGGACGCAGAGTGTTATTGGCCCGGAACACGGTTGAAAATGCTTGAATGAATGAGTCGAATTGCTAATTTTCGGGCGGTACCAACCAGTCACACCATGCCTTTAAATAAAATTTCCGCTTCTCTGCCCGAAAAATTATTGTTCTACAGCCTTGGCACCGCGGCGACCACAGCGGCAACCGTTGCCCAAACCGGGTCGGCGGCTGTGGTGACAACGCCCGGCAACACCACCGCCGCCAGCAACACCTTCTACTTCAACCTGCAGAGCGCGGCGGAGTCCACCACAACATCCCAGGGTGGCTTTCAACTGAGCACCGGCGCAAGCAAAGCAAAGGCCAGCGGCAATTCCTCGAACTACCTCTTCGAAACCACGTCGCGGTCCGGTCCAAATGGAGCCGCCACGAACTATGTGGTGGAACTGAGTTCCAATACCACCATTAGCGCGGGTACCTTCACGCAGAACGGCACCTTCAATGATTATTCCGCCGGGTATTCTTATAACGGCAATCCGGTTACGGGAGCCGGAAAGCAGAACGGGGATTGGAAAACAAGCAGTGGCACCGTCCCGACGCGTGGCTTCGTGGGCTTGGAGATTTTAGGTGGAAAAACAACCCCGTTGTTTGGCTTTGCCGATATGACGGTCAACAATTACAACGGCACGGGCACCTTCAACCTGAACGGGTTCGCCTACGATCCGACCGGTGCTTCCATCAACACGTTCACCATCAACGCCGTGCCCGAGCCGGGCACGACCACGGCGCTGCTGGTCGCGGGGGCCGCCGGGGTGGCCGCGTTGCGCCGCCGCAAGAAGGTCGCCGCGCCCGTTACGCCCGAGGGGTGACGCCGTTGAGTGGTTCTCCTACCCACCTCCGTCGCAAAGTCCTACTCATCGGGTGGGACGCGGCGGATTGGAAAGTTATCCAGCCGTTGCTCGACCGGGGCGAGTTGCCCAATCTCGAGCGACTCGTCAACGGCGGTGTCAGCGGCAACTTGGCGAGCCTGCGGCCGATTCTCTCTCCTATCCTCTGGAACTCCATCGCCACCGGCAAGCGCGCCGATAAGCATGGCGTCCTCGGCTTCACGGAAGTCGATCCCGAACTCGGCCAACCCGTCCCGGTTTCCACTTCCACCCGGCGCTGCCAGGCCGTTTGGGAGATTCCTCAACCGGGCGGGTTACAAAACTCACGTCGTTGGCTGGTTCGCCACGCACCCGGCTCCCGCGCTCGACGGCGTGTGCGTCAGCGACCGCTTCGGCTCGCCCGCCCCGCTGGACCTCGACGCCCCCTGGCCGCTGGCGCCCGGCACGGTTTCACCCGCGTCGCTCGCGGAACGACTGGGCAGGTTGCGCCTGCGCCCGGAGGAGATCGACCACGAAGTGCTGCGGATGTTCGTCCCGGGCTTCGACCACGTTGACCAGCAGTACGACAAACGGCTGCACCAGCTCGCCATCCGGCTCGCGGAGGGATTTTCCATCCACGCCGCCGCGACGGATTTGATCGAACACGAGCCGTGGGATTTCGCCGCCGTGTACTACCGGACCCTCGACTGGGTTTGCCACGATTTCATGGAGTTCCGCCCGCCGGTCATGCCCGGGGTGTACCAGGCGGATTTCGCCCTCTACCAGGGTGTGGTGGACGCCGCCTACCGTCTGCACGACGCCTTCCTGGGTCGGCTCATGGAACTCGCCGGGCCCGACACCACCGTGATGCTCGTTTCCGACCACGGTTTCCAGAGCGACCACCTCCGCCCGGCCTCCGTCCCCAACCTCCCCGCCGCCATCGCCGACTGGCACCGCCCCACCGGCGTATTTGCGCTGAGCGGCCCCGGCGTGCGCCGCGACGAACTGATCCACGGCGCAGGCCTGCTGGACATCACCCCAACCCTTCTCGCCCTCTTCGGCCTCCCCGCTGGTGCCGACATGGACGGTCGCGTCCTGGTCGAAGCCTTCATCACCCCGCCCACCCCCCAAACCGTCGCCAGTTGGGAACCCACCCCCGAAAACGAGCAAGACCCTCTGCTTTCGTCATTCATCATTCGTCATTCGTCATTAAACTCCCCGCCCTTTCCCCCTACAGCGCCACCTAACCCCGCCCGTTCCGCGGCGTCGGAATGGTCCGTTATAAAGCAGTTCGTCGAACTCGGCTACCTCGACGATCCCGGGGACAACCCGGAGGAGGCTGTCCGCGCGACGGAGCGCGAGAACCGTTGGAACCTGGCGCGCTCGCTGGTCCACGCCAGGAGGTTTGCGGACGCGCTCCCGCTGCTGGAAAGCGTGTACGAGGAGTGGCCCGAGCGGGCCGACTACTGCTTCGAACTGGCACTCTGCCAGTTGTACCTGGATTTGTCCGACGAAGCGTTCGCCACCGCCGAAGGCATCGCCGCGACCACGGGTGCGGCGGGCCGTTTGTTGTTGGCAAACATCGAGTTTCGCCGGGGCAACCTGCCGCTGAGTTTGGAGCATCTCGCCGCCGCTGAGGAAGCCGATTCTCGTCTGCCGGGTTTGCAAACGCAGATCGGCTTGACCCACCTGCGCATGCGCCGCTGGCCCGAGGCGGAAGCGGCTTACCAGCGCGCCTTGGATCTCAACTCCGACGATCCGTTGCCGCACCTGGGCGTCGCGCACTGCCACCTGCGGGCCGAGCGTTTCGAGGCGGCGGCGGAGAGCGCCCTGCGCGCGTTGGGGCTGCGTTTCGACCTTCCGATGGCGCACTACTACCTGGGTGTCGCGCTGGCGCGGTTGGGCGACGGACCCCGTGCGATCCAGGCGTTCGAGGCGAGCCTGCGCCTGCTGCCGGGCTTCGCGGGGACGCACCGTTACCTCGCGGCGCTTTACACCCACGCGCCCGGTGGCGCGGAGAAGGTGGCCGAGCACCGCGCGCAGTTGAGCGCGCGACCCGACGCCGCCACGCCTGGGCCGAGCAGCTCGCCCTGCTGCGGCGCGGCATCGAGGACCGCGCCCGCGAACGCGCCGAAGCCCGCGCCCGCCGACGCGCGCTGACGGGTCCTGGTGCCGGAGGCCGCGCCCGAGCCACCGACGCCGTTGCCCGTTGGGCCGATGGAATTTGTCATCGTCTCGGGTCTGCCGCGCTCGGGCACCTCGCTGATGATGCAGATGCTCGCGGCGGGCGGGCTGGAGCCGATGCGGGACGACCTCCGTCCGGCGGACGCGGACAATCCGCAGGGATACTTTGAGTGGCAGGAGATTAAGCAACTACCCAAGAACCCGCGCCTGATCGAAAAAGCCCACGGACGGGTCACCAAGGTGATTTCGATGTTGCTGCCCTCGCTGCCCCGGGCGCACCGGTTCAAGGTCATTTTCATGATGCGGCCCCTGGAGGACGTGGTCGCCTCGCAGGAGCGGATGCGGAACCGGCGGGTGTCCGCCTTACCCGCCGCCCCGCGCGCGGAGATGCTGGCCGAATTGCGCCGGCATCGCGAGCGCATGCTGGAGTTGCTGCGCGCGACCCCAACGGTTGAGGTGTTGGAGGTGGACTACCCGGGGTTGCTGGCGGACCCGGCGGAATGGAGCCGGCGGGTGGCGGCGTTTGCGGGATTGGGGGAAGACCGGGTCATGGCGATGGCGGGGGCGGTCGCGCCGGAGTTGTGCCATCATGGGGCAGTGGAGTTGGCGATGTTGCCCATGCCCCAACCCGGAACGGGTTGCGCCCCAAAGCCCAGGGTTGCGAGCCGCGAGCTACCCTGGGTATGATTATCCTCCATGTCTTCAACCCCAATGGGGTTGCGTCCTCCGGCGACGGTGGGATATGCCAACTGCGGGGCGCAACCCCGTTGGGGTTGGGACCATCAACGGTTACAACCCAGGGTAGCCCCCAAGCGGGCAACCCTGGGCTTTGGGGCGCAACCCGTTCCGGGTTGGGGAGGGGAGATGCGGTCGCCGTGTGTACCATCAACTAAATCGAAAGCCCTAACTTTTCCCATTTCCCCCAACCCATTCTTCCTGCATTTTAACGGCTAGGCACCCACGCGCTGACGAACGGCTCCCGCCTTCCCATATTCTCCGCCTTCCCGCCCTTTCCGCTTTGCACACCGCCACCAGCATCACCATCCGCGCCCCGCGCGAGAAAATCTTCGAGACGGCGGCCGACCTCTCCGGCTGGCCCGCGATCCTGCCGCATTATCGCTACATCCATTACTACGAACGCACGCCCGACCCGGTGCGTAGTGAAGATGGCCGCGAAACGTTCCGGCATCCCCATTGCCTGGACCAGCGAGGAAATCATCGACCGCGACCGCCTGGAAGTCCGCTTTACCCACCTCAAGGCTTTCACCAAAGGCATGGTCGTCGTCTGGTCCTTCAAAGACACTCCCGAGGGCGTGCATGTCGAGATCGTCCACGACATGAACTTCCGCATCCCCGCGCTCGCCCCGCTTGGCGGACTGGATCATCGGCCACTTCTTCATCGACCACGTTGCCAACCAGACCCTGCGCTGCATGAAGGCGCATCTGGAGAAAGGCGGAACGCGGAAAGCGGAAGGCGGAATTCAGAATCCGCTAGGACATTGTTTTCCACGTACGGGAGCATTGATTCAAAAGAGAAGAATCCGTCCCGGTCCGGCCATCGTTTACCACACCACTACTTTTCCGCCTCCTTTCAGAGTTCCGCGTTCCGCCTTCTGATTTTCCTCCTATGAATCGTGCCGTCATCACGGGCCTTGGCCCGATCACCTGCGTGGGCATTGGGCGCGAGGCGTTCTGGCAGGGACTCCGCGCCCAGCGAAGCGGTATCGGACGTCTGACGGTCTTTAACTCCGAGGATCTCAACGCCCACCATGCCGGCGAAGTCGGCGCGTTCCAGGGCGCGGACTTCTTCCCGCCTCACCGCCTCAAACGGCTGGACCGCTACGCCCAGTTCTCCGTCGCCAGCGCACGTCTAGCGTTGGAGGATGCCGGACTCCACCCCACGCCTGAGGAACCCCAATCGCGTGTTGGCGTGAGCTACGGCACGGCGTTGGGCGGCATCGCCAACGCCGAGTTCCAGCACGCCCATTTTCTGAAGAAAGGGACGCGCGGCATCAACCAGACCCTTGCCTTGCAAGTGTTCGGCGGCTCGGCGCACACGAACATCGCCATCGAATACGGCCTGCGCGGCGTCGGCACGACCAATTCAAACAGTTGCGCCAGCGGGACAGTGGCGATTGGAGAGGCGTTGCGCTACATCCGCGACGGCTGGGCGGATGTGATTGTCGCCGGCGCGGCGGAGGCGCCGCTGAGTCCACTGACTTACGGGGCGTTCGCAATCATCAAAACCATGAGCCAGTGGACGGGCGAACCCGCCGCGCGGGCGTGCCGTCCGTTTGACCGTTCGCGCGACGGGTTTGTGATGGGCGAGGGCGGCGCGGCCCTGATCATCGAAGAATACGAGCACGCCAAGGCCCGCGGCGCGCGGATTTACGCGGAGGTGCTGGGTTACAGCCTCAACAACGACGCGTTTCACATGACGAGTCCGCTGCCCGACGGCGCGGGCGCGATCAAGGCAATGCGCGACGCGCTGGACGACGCCAAGCTGAGGCCCGACCAGATCGACTACATCAACGCGCACGCCAGCAGCACGCAGGTCAACGACTCGACGGAAACGCTCGCGATCAAGACCGTGTTGGGGGAGGAGAAAGCGCGTCGGGTGCCGATCAGCGGGACCAAGGCGTACCACGCGCATCCGCTGGGGGCGACGGGCGCCATCGAGGCGTGCGTGGCGGCGCTGGCGATTAAGGAAGGCTGGCTGCCCCCGACGTTGCACTACGAGGAACCCGACCCGGCGTGCGACCTGGATTGCATTCCCAACGAGGGCCGCGAGCAGGCGTCGCGGTACGTGTTGAGCAATTCGTTCGGCTTCGGCGGGATCAACTCGTGCCTGATCCTGGGAGCGGTTTGATCCTCGACGGCGAAGTGCCGTGGAACAGT
This sequence comes from uncultured bacterium, assembly GCA_963795895.1. Classification (GTDB taxonomy): domain Bacteria; phylum Verrucomicrobiota; class Verrucomicrobiia; order Chthoniobacterales; family SZAS-18; genus CAWCJJ01. The sequence goes on along the minus strand of CAWCJJ010000006.1, from coordinate 158,398 downwards.
GACCCTAACGGGATTCGAACCCGTGTTCACGGCTTGAAAGGCCGTTGTCCTAACCACTGGACGATAGGGTCAAGGAGCGCGGTTGGTCCAGTGATGGACCGGCGCGGATTGCCAATATGGAAAGGAACGGGCTTCCCGGCAAGTGAAAAGTTACAGCCGTTTCAGATCATTGAACATCGCATCGGGTCTGCTCTGGTCAGCCCCGGGAACGCGGGCATCCTGCCCGCAAAGGGGGTAGCCTTTGGTTGGGCCCAATCAGACCCAGATGCGGGCAGGATGCCCGCGTTCCCGGGGCTGATCCAGAACGCGGGCGGGACGCCCGCGCTCACGGCAGCAGGAGTTCGGCCGTGCGGCGCGCGGCGCCCTGATGGGTGAGCAACACTTCACAGGCGCGTTTGGCCAATCGCTGGCGCTCACCGGGGTCGCGCAAAAGTTCTGTGATGCGGGTTTCCAAATCGGCGGCGTCTTTGACTTGGACCACGCCGCGAACTGCGAGCAGTTGGGCCACGAGACTCCCAAAATTTTCCATGTGCGGGCCGAACAGCACCGGCACGCCCGCCGCAATGGCTTCCGCCGGGTTTTGACCGCCGATGGTCGTCAAACTTTTGCCGATGAACACCAGCGTTGCCAACGGGTACCAAGCGTTTAACTCACCGGTGGTATCCAGCAGGAACACATCGGGCGGGGACGAAAGTTGAGTCGAAGCCTGCGTCCGGGTGGCGATCCGCAAGTTGTCAGGGGCGAGGCTTGCCAGGATTTCCCCGGCGCGCTCGACGTGACGCGGCGCGAGGATTAAGAGGAGTCCCGGAAAGGTGTCGCGCAGGTGGAGGAAGATGTTTGCGAGCAGACGTTCCTCACCGGGATGCGTGCTGCCGCCCAACAGGATAGGCGCGCCGTCGGGGACGCCGAGTCGACGCAGGACGGCGCGAGGTTCGTCGGTCGGTGGGCCGGGCTTGCTGATGTCGTCGAACTTGATGCTGCCGGTGTTGACGAGGCAGTCGGACGCCACACCGAGAGACTCCCACCGCGCGACATCGGCGGCTTCGGGCACGGCGACCTGGTCAAGTAATTTGAACAAGCTCCACGTGAGAAACTGGAAACGCCGGAAGCGTTTTTCCGAACGCGGGGAGAGCCGCGCGTTGACCAGGCTGACGGGAACGCCGCGACGGCAAGCTTCCAGGAGTTGGTTCGGCCACAAGCCGCCATCAACGATGATGATCGCCGAAGGCCGGAGCAGGTTGAACGCGCGGCGCACCGCGAAACGCAGATCGATTGGCGTGTAGATCACGGGTACATCGGCGGGCGCGCGTTCGCGGGCGAGTTGGAAACCGGTGGTGGTGGTGGTGGATAGAACGAGCGGCAGGTCGGGGCGGCGTTCGCGCAAGGCGGCGATGAGCTTGAGCGCCACGAGCATTTCACCGACACTCACGGCTTGAACCCACGTGTGGGTTGGGTCGGAAGAGAAACGGGCGCGGACATCGGGAGCGTAGCTGCCGAGGCGTTGGCCAAAGTGTTTGCGATAGTTGCCCCGCCGCACCATGCGCCGCAGGTAACCGGGCAGCATCAGCGCGAAGGCGACGGGGAAAAGCAGGTTGTAGATCCAGAAAAGCACGAGGGCAGAGTTTACGGCAGTTCACAATCATTTCGCGGTCCTGTTTGGAAGCCGGGGCTGATGCCCCGGAGCCAGACCAGATGCGGGCGGGACGCCCGCGTTCCCGGGGCGGAGGTCCCTGTACTACACCGCCCCCTCCGCCCGCACCAAAAACGTCACCTCCGTCGTGCCATAACGCTTCTGCCGGATCATCTCCCACCCGTGCGCTTCCAACGGCGGCAAGACGTGGCGCGGTGATTTCTCCAGTACGAACACCCCGCCTGGTCGCAACAACCCCGCCAGCGCCACACTCTCAACCAGTCGCGCGCTGAAATCCTCCGGTTGCTCTGGTCCCGTGTAAGGCGGGTCGGCGAAAATCAGATCGTATCCCCGCTCTACCGATCCGCCGCCCTTGCCCGCCCGTTCGAGAAACGTGAACACATCCAGGCAATAAACCCCCACTTTCCCTGGTTCATCCAAGTGCGTCCGCGCCAAATTCTGCCGAACACACTCCACCGTCTTGCGGTCGCGCTCGACGAACGCCGCCGCCGCCGCCCCCCGGCTCAACGCCTCGATGCCCAAACCACCCGTTCCCGCGAACAAATCAAGCACCCGCGCGTCCGGCACCCGCTCGGCCAGACTGGAAAAAATCGCCGCCCGCACCTGGTCCATGGTCGGGCGCACGTTACCCGTCTTCGGGCAAAGCAACGGCACACCCCCCGCGCATCCGGCGATCACGCGCATCCCGTCAAACTCCTCCCGCTAAATGCCATCGCCATTCGTGTTCACAGGATTGGCGGGTGTCGGTGGCGGCGACTGGTTCTCCGAATGCCCGGTGTCCTTCTTCTCGTGCTTCTTCCGCGGGGCAAACAAATTCTGGAGCAACCCGCCCGCCGTCCCCGCCAGGACCTTGGTCAACAGGTTCGACTTCGGCTTGGCCAGCGTGCCGGTGACATCGAAATCCACGTACCGGCAACCGGGTGCCTCAACGCCGCAGGGTTGGAAGTTCGACTCGATAAACTCCGGCAACTGGCGTCCCACCGCCTGGTCGATGGTCAGCCGCGCGCGCAAGCCCAGGCGGTCGTCCTCAATGTGATAATCCCCTTCGGCGGTGATCCGCAAGTTACTTGAAACCAACACCAGAGGCCGCACCCGTAGAACCGTGCCCTCCAGTTCGCAATCCAACTGCGCCTTCTTGAACTGCAAACGACTCAAATCCTGGATGCGCAACGCCTCACCGATGGTCTGGAGCAACGAAAGATTGCTGAAACGCCCGTCCACCAACTCAATGCGCGCCGTCGCGCGACGGCCTTCGCGGATGCCGGGATCGCCGCTCGCCTTGATGTCGCCGCGCAACCGGCCCTCCGCCAGCTTCGGACGTCCCCCGGCCTGCGTGATTAGTTCATCGAGCGAGACGTTTTCCAGGTGGCAACTCGCCGTGAAGGGCGAGCCCGGCTCCTGCAGGTCGATGTGGCAAACCAAGTCGATGGTTCCGCCCGCGAGCGCGCCTTTCGCGTTGGGCAGAGTCAGCCCTTTTTCGTCGTAGGTAAAATCGGCGTGGAAGTCCGTCATGTTGAGGCCGACGCGCGGCAGGAGCGCCTTCCCGAACCACACCGCGCCGCTGGCGTGGTCGAGGCCCGCCATCCTGGAATCCAGGTTCACCTCCTCAAAACGACCGAGCGGACGTCGTCGGACATCCAGGAAGTTCAGCGTACCGTGGCGCATCTTGAGCAGTTCCACCGCGACGCTGACCGGGTTGTCGACGGGATGGCTCTCGGGCGTCGGCAGCACCGCGGGCTCGGGCGTTTCAGCGGTCGCCGGAGCCGACGACGGCGTGGGAACGGGAGTTTCCAACGCAACCGGTGGCGCGGGCGGCTCGACCTCGGCTGGTTCCGCGGGTTCAACCGCCGCCTTCCCGTGCCTTTTGGCAACCCGCTGCTCGTCCGGGGGAAACTGCCAGCGGCCGTTGGAGTTCTGCGCCCACGACAACTCGGGCCGGTCCAGCAAAACCTGTTGCACCTGGAAGTGCTTTCGCAACAACGGCAAAAAAGCGAACCGCGCCCGAAAACTGTCCGCCGTCAGGAAATTGTCCACGCTGTTTTCGGGACGCACCACGATGCCGTCGATGCGCAGACCCTCCCACGGGGTGACGGTGGTCTTCTTCAACTCGACGGCCATGCCCAACGTGTTGACCAACGCGAGGCGGATGCGCTCTTGCGCGGTGTGCGATTGCACATAAAGGTTGGCGGCTAGAAGCAGCACCCCCCCGAGGATCATCGCGGCCACCACCGCGCTCACTGCGTACCAGCCAAGCTTTCTCACGTTGAAACAACCTAGCCGTTCGCGCGGGGAAAGGAAGCCGGAATCCGTCCGCCTTGCCGCCGCCGACAAAATCCTCGTCATTTTCAACCCCGCCGCCCGTTCCGAACGCGCCGCCCGTCTGCGTGACAAAATCCAGGCGCTGGGCGCCCGCGCCGTGGTCCGGCCCACCGGCGGCCCCGACGACGCCCGCGCCCTGGCCGCCCGCGCCGTGGAACAAGGTTACCGGGTGGTCGTCGCCGCCGGGGGCGACGGCACCATCAACGAGGTGGTCAACGGTCTCGCCGGATCGGACGTCACCCTCGGCCTGCTGCCCCTGGGCACGATGAACGTTTTCGCCGCCGAAATGGGCATACCCAGCAACCAGATCAAACGCTGCTGGGAGATCATCGAGGCCGGGCACGTCCGCGAGGTCGATCTCGCGCGCGCGAACACCCGGCATTTTGTCCAGCTCGCCGGCGTCGGGTTCGACGCGCAAGCCGTCGCCGGGGTGGATTGGGAGGCCAAGAAAAGCCTTGGTCCATTGTCGTACATCATCTCCGCCGCGAAGGTCGCCGCGCAACGTCCGCCGGAACTGACCATCGAATGCGCCGACGGCGGCGGCACGCGCAAGGGGAGCTTTGTGCTCGTTGGCAACGGGCGGTACTACGGCGGCCGGGTGACCGTTTTCAAGGGCGCGCGCAACGACGACGGGTTGCTTGACGTGCTGGTGTTCAAGAACCAGGGTCATTTGGACATCATCCGCTACATCCAGGGGGTGTTCATGGGAACCCACCTAACGATGTCCGGCGTCGAGCATTTCCGGACGCGGGGCATGACCGTGCGCGCCACCGAGGGTGGTCAGGACGTGCCCTTCGAGGCGGACGGCGAACTGGTCGGGTACGCCCCGGTGACGTTTCAGATCACGTCGCAACGGCTGAAGGTGCTGGCGCCGGCCCCGGCGGCAAACCCGTAGTCGCAAAGCACGTTTACTATCGTTGCTTAACAAATTCTAACACTCCTCCGCAGTCCCGCAGGGACGAAAGACAATAGCCCGGGACTTCCAGTCCTGGGTACGGGTTCCAATAGAATTCCCAGTCCCGTAGGGACGACAGAAAGGCCTCTTCGGCAATCGAGCTTGGCCAGTCTGGCGGCGGTTCTTTCGTCCCTACGAGACTGGGTTCACCTTCTGTCGATGTTCCCAGGACTAAAGTCCCGGGCTATTTTCTGTCGTCCCTGCGGGACTGGTGATGGGGACCCGGTTTATGGGGCATTTTCAATGCGCGCTCGCGCTTGCGGCCTCCGGCACTTTCTCCTCCGCCTTCGGTTCGACCGCCGCCCGCTTCTTCGGGTCGGTGAACTTCCGGATCACCACGTAAAACACCGGCGTCAAAAAGATGCCGAAGAACGTCACGCCCAGCATCCCGAAAAACACCGCCGTGCCCAGCGCCTGGCGCATCTCGGCGCCAGCGCCAATCGCGCGCAACAACGGCACCACGCCGAGGATAAAAGCGAAACTCGTCATCAGGATTGGACGCAACCGCAGCCGCGCCGCGTCCGTCGCCGCCTCCACCCGCGTCTTGCCCTCGCGATCCTGCTCCTCGCGCGCGAACTCCACGATCAAAATCGCGTTCTTGCACGCCAGTCCCACCAGCACCACCAGACCGATCTGCGTGAAAATGTTGTTGTCCATGTGTCGCAGCCACACGCCGCCGATGGCAGAGAGCAAACACATCGGCACGATCAGGATGATCGACAGCGGCAGGCTCCAGCTTTCGTACTGCGCGGCCAACGTTAGGAACACCAGCAGCAGGCACAGCGGGAAGATGTAGAGCGTCGTGTTGCCCGCGAGCTGCTCCTGCAAAGTGAGTTCCGTCCACTCCGTCGCGAACGAGGCGGGCAACTCCTTCTTCGCCAGCGCCTCCATCGCCGCCACCGCCGGGCCGCTCGACGTGCCGGGCGCCAGCGTGCCGATCAAATCGGCGGACGGGTACAGGTTGTAACGGTTCACACGGTCCGGCCCCGTGATCTCCTTGGTCGTCGCCAGCGAGCCGAGCGGGACCATGTCGCCGGAGTTGTTGCGCGTTTTCAAAACCCCGATGTCCGTGGGACGCAGGCGGAACTGGCTGTCGGCCTGCGCGGTGACGTGGTAGGTGCGTCCGAACTTGTTGAAATCGTTGACGTAGAGCGAGCCGAGGTAGATCTGCAGCGTGTCGAAAACACTGGTCAGCGGCACGCCCATGCTCCGGGCTTTCACCCGGTCCACGTCCACGTAAAGCTGCGGCACGTTGGCGCGGAAAGTGGACAGGACGTTGACCACGCCCGGGATTTTGCCGGCCTTCGCCGCGAGGCCGCCCGCCGCCGCCTGCATGGCGTCGTAACCCTCGTTGCCCCGGTCCTCGATCTGCATCTTGAAGCCGCCGGAGTTGCCGATGCCCTCCACGGGCGGGGGCGGCAGCACGAACACCAGGCCGTCCTCGATCCCCGCGATCTTGCGCTGGATTTGCGCCGCGATGGCCGTGCCGCTCAACTCGGGTTTCTCCCGTTTGTCGAAGCTGTCGAGCGTCACGAAGATCGCGCCCGAGTTGGGCGAGTTCACGCTGTTGAGCGCCGAGTAACCGGCGAACTCCACCGTCGCCACGACGCCGGGCGTTTCGTTGGCGGCTTTCGCAATTTGCGCCAGCACGGCCTCGGTTCTTTCCAGCGAGGCCGAGTCGGGCAACTGCGCCACGGCGATGAGATAACCCTTGTCCTGCTGCGGGATGAACCCCGTCGGCACCGCGCGGAAGCCGAAGTAAGTGAGTCCGAGCAGCAGCACGTATCCCAGCACCGCCACGAAGGCGAAACGGATCAGGCCGCGCACCATCCTTGTGTAGCCGTTGGTGACCGCCTCGAACGTCCGGTTGAACCCGCGGAACAGCCAGCCCAGCAAGAAGTTCAACCCGCGCGTAAACCAGTCCGGCTTCGCCTCCTTTTCCTTGAGCAGCAACGCCGCCAGCGCGGGCGAAAGCGTCAGCGAATTGAACGCGCTGATGACCGTGGAAACCGCGATGGTCAGCGCGAACTGCCGGTAAAATTGCCCCGTGATGCCGCTGATAAAAGCCGTCGGCACGAACACCGCGCACAACACCAGCGCCACCGCCACAATCGGTCCGCTCACCTCGTCCATCGCCTTGAAGGTCGCCTCCTTGGGACGCAGTCCGTTCTCGATGTTGCGCTCGACGTTTTCCACCACCACGATGGCGTCATCCACCACGATGCCGATGGCCAGGACCAACCCGAAAAGCGAAAGATTGTTCAGCGAAAACCCGATGGCCGACATCACCGCGAACGTGCCGATCAGCGACACCGGCACGGCGATGAGCGGGATGATCGACGCGCGCCACGTTTGCAGGAAAACGATGACCACCAGCACCACCAGGATGATCGCCTCCACCAGCGTGTGGAACACGGCGGAAACCGATTCGCTCACGAAAAGGGTCGTGTCATACACGATGCGGTATTCCACGCCCGGCGGGAAGCGGCCCTTGAGCCGCTCCATCTCCGCGCGCACGCTTTTGGCGACGCCCAGCGCGTTCGAGCCGGGGAGTTGGAACACCACCAGCGCGGTCGCGTTCTTGCCGGTGAGTTTGCTGGTCACACCGTAATCCCGCGCGGCCAGTTCGATGCGGCCCACGTCCCGCAGGCGGGTCACCTCGCCGTTGCCGCCGCTTTTGATCACGATCTCGCCGAATTGCTTCTCGTCCTCCAAACGTCCCTGGGTGTTGACGGTGAGTTGAAACTCGGTGCTGCCCTTGGGCACGGGCGGCTGGCCGATGACGCCGGCGGCGACCTGGACGTTCTGCTCGCGGATGGCGTTGACGACATCGTCCGCCGTCATGTTGCGCGAGGCGATCTTGTTGGGATCGAGCCAGATGCGCATGGCGTACTCGCGCGCGCCGAACACCTGGACGTCGCCGACGCCGTTGAGCCGGGCGAGGGCGTCGCGCACCTGGAGGTAGGCGTAGTTGCTGGTGTAAAGCTGGTCGTGGCTGCCGTCGGGCGAGAGGATGTGGACGACCATCAGCAAGCTGGGCGAACGCTTGGTGGTGGTCACGCCGAGGTTGCGGACGTCCGCCGGAAGCTGTGGCAGGGCAACGGCGACCCGGTTTTGCACGAGGGTCTGCGCGAGGTTGAGATCCGTGCCGAGCTTGAAGGTGACGGTCAGCGTCATGGCACCGTCGCTGGTGGCCTGGGATGACATGTAGAGCATGTTCTCGACGCCGTTCACCTGCTGCTCGATGGGCGCGGCGACAGTATCCGCGACCACCTTCGGGTTGGCCCCGGGATAGTTCGCGGTGACGACCACCGTGGGCGGCGTGACCTCCGGGTACTGCGCGATGGGCAGCGTGAACGCCGCGATGCCGCCGATCAGCACGGTGACGATGGACAACACCGCCGCAAAGATTGGCCGGTCGATGAAAAAGTGGGAGAATTTCATGCTGGTGGTTGGTGGATGGTTATTAGTTATTGGTTATCGGGGCGGAGGAAAAGCGGGGGGAGAAGATGGCGTAACTCACACTCTGGTTGCGTTATATTTCCAACCCGGTTTGCCTTCGGTTCTTCCTTCCGCCCCGATAACCACTAACCAACAACCCCCTCCCCCTACTTCCCCGCCCCGACTTGATCGTCCGGCGGGACAGCCAGCTTTTCCTCCTTGGGATCGACGGGCGCGCCGGGGCGGGCGCGCATCACGCCGGTCGTCACGACCAAATCCTCCGGCTTGAGACCATCGCGGATCACGCGCATCCCGTCCACGATGGGACCCAGGGTGACGGTGCGGTACTCGGCGGTCTTGTCGGGTTTGACGACCACGACGAACCGCTGGTTTTGGTCCACGCCGACCGCCCGGTCGGGCAGCAGCAAGGCCTGGTACTTCGGGCTGGCGGCGGCGCGCACCCGCACGAAAAATCCGGGCGTCAGGAGCGAGTCCCAGGTTTTGAAGACGCCGCGCACGCGCATCGTGCCGGTGCCGGGATCGATGCGGTTGTCCACGAAATCCACGTAGCCCTCGTGCCGGAAATCCTTCTCGTTCTGGAGGGCGAGGTACAGGGGCACGCGCGAGTTGCGGGCGGTCTGCATCTTGCCCTCCTGGTTGAGCTTGATGTAGTTGAGGATCGTGTTTTCATCCACGTCCATGTAGGCGTAAATCGGGTCGATGGAAACCACGGTGGTCAGGATGCCGTCGTTGCCGGTACTCGGCTGGACGAGGTTGCCCACGGTGATATTCTCGCGGCTGACCCGTCCCTCGATGGGGGACTTAATATAGCAAAAATCCAGGTTGAGCTGCGCGGTTTCAACCGCCGCCTTCAGCGAACCGACGTTGCCCAGGTTTTGTTTGTACGCGCTGGATTTAGTGTCGAACTCCTCGCCGGAAGTCACGTTTTTCTGACGCAGGTCTTTGGCGCGGTTGAAATCCGATTCGCCGAGTTTGAGCTGGGCTTCGGCCTGGGCAAGCTGCGCCTTGACGCGATCGAGTTCGGCCTGGTAGGGCCGGGGGTCGATCACGAAAAGGAGCGAATCTTTTTTGACGATGTCGCCCGATTTGAAGGCAATCTGCTGCAGGTAGCCGCTGACCCGGGCGCGGATCTCGACGGATTCCACGGCTTCCGTGCGTCCGATGTATTCGTTCCACTCGACAATTTCCTTCTGGACGGGCGTGCTCACCGTGACCTGTGGCGGTGGCGGCGCCGCGGCGGCGGCTCCCGGACGCTTGCACCCGCCGGCCGATCCGGTGATAGCGAGGAGGGCGCCTGCCAACATAATCCTCGCAAGTGTTCTGGTCTCTGGACAGAAGGAGACTTGTTTCGGCTGTCCGGGTGCCCTGGTATGCATAGGAGAGTTCCTGCGGTGGCGTGACGGCAGGCCGAGTCTAGCGCGGGATCTCAAAGGCGCAAGCGGCATCCGGGCGGGCAGTTACTTGGCTGCCACAATGCCTGCTGATTCCAACGCGAGGGGTCGCCCTTACTCCCCTACAAAGAACAACCGCCTCCCGAACGCACGCGCTATCGCGTGGCCGGGAGGCGGTTTTCTTGCTCTTGGCTAACTCAGGTCGAACAGCGGCTTTCCTCGCGCCGCCCAATCCGTCCTAATTATTTCCGTGCGCCTTCTTGGTGGGAACAGCCGCGCCGTTGCCGTTCGCCTTGGCCGCAGTCGCTTTCGCCAGTGCGCGCGCTCCGGCCTTCGGGCCGCGCTTCTTGATCACTTCGGAAAGCTCCAGGACATCACGGCGCATGATCTTGCCACTCTTGAACTTCACCGTCGCGCGGGGCGGGATGGCGAAGTTGCTGCCGGGAATGTTGGGGTTGCGACCCACGCGCGCCTTGCTCAAACGCACCTGGAAAACCCCGAAGTTGCGGAGTTCAACATCCTGCCCTTGCGACAGGGCGGCGGTGATTTGATCCAGGGTCTTCTGGATGACTTCGAAGACTTGGTGCTGCACCAAACCGGTTTCGTTGCTGATCTTCACTACGAGGTCTCTTTTGGTCAAGTTGGCCATATTGGTAATAACTGAGGATGTTGAGTGTGGTTGCCGGGGGTTTGCTTCCGGTTTACGATTTGGAGGTGGCGTCGCGGAATCATTCGCGCGACGGCCCCACATGACTTCAAGAAGCGGGATGGCCGATCCGGCGGCGTTCTGTCACCCCGCGCCGGGGACCGCGAAAACCGGTCTAAAAATCAGACGGTTTCATCCTACCTTTGTTCAATAAACCACGCTTGCTAGTATAACTACGCATCAAGCCAACCCGTTGGATGGCTGAAAGAAAGACATTGGTCAACGCATTTCAGATTTTTCCCGTTGGGTATGTCTCTGCCGCTGTTGAATCGGTGCTCTCAATCGCCCTCTCTCCCAACGTGCCGGAACTCACCCGGCGCCACCTCCCGGGCGGTCTTGAAGTGGGTTTTGGCGAGTTGCCGCAGGAGCGCCGCGGAATGCCGCTCCACCAAGCCCGCGCGCCACCGCCTTGACCTGCGCCGACGCCCCGCGCGGCAGGGTTACCCCGTGCTGTCTGCCCGCCGCGTCCAGCCAATCGATGAATCGTTCCCGCGCCAGGATGGACGCCGCCGCCACCGCGATGTCCGATTCCGCCTTGGTGCGCTGGTCCAGCTGGATGTTTCGGCCTTTTTCCAGCAGGGAGCGCGCGATGATCCGCGGATTGGCGAACTGATCGCTCAACGAACGCGGGCAGTCCGGCCGCGCGGCGAGCAGGTTTTCGATGACGCGCGCGTGGCCCCAGCCGAGCAGGTTGTTGACGTTGCCCATCTTCGCCTGGAGCGCGTTGTAACGGTCCGGGCCGATGGCGACGACGTTGTGCGTCGCGCCCGGTGTTTCCTTGATGACGCGGGCCAGCGCGCGGATTTTCGCGTCCGAGCCGATGCGTTTGCTGTCCTGGATCCCGGCGTCCATGAGCGCGCGGGCGATCCGCGCCTCGACGTACACCCCGGCGATGACGAGCGGACCGAAGAAGTCGCCCTTGCCGCTCTCATCGATGCCGAAATGCGGGGTGAACTGCTCCGGGCTATGCACCTCCTCGTAACCCAGCTTGGCGGCCCCGAGGATCTCCGGTTCCAGGCGGAAACGTCACGAACTCCTCGGTTTCCTTGCCCTGCACGAGCACCTTGGGGCCTTTGACGTAAACGGCGACGTTGAGCTTGCCCTTCTGCGCGGCGTAGAGCGTGTAAGGTTTTTCCACGAAATCGAAGCCCCATTCGGGGAGACGGTCGCGGAGTTTGTCCGCTTGTGCGGCGGTCAGCGCGGCAGTAAAGGAATGGATAGATGGCATCGGTGGAAGCGGCGGGAGGAGAAAGGGACGGGGGGAAACGGGCGCGCGGACCCGGCTCAAGGAACCAGAAGATCGGCGCGCGTTCCAGTCCGCATTGATCGAATGGTTTGCGCAACACGGACGCGATTTGCCCTGGCGGCGCACGCGCGATCCTTACGCGGTGCTGGTGAGCGAGTTCATGCTGCAGCAAACGCAGGTCGCCACCGTGCTGGATTATTACCGCCGTTGGCTGGAACGGTTTCCCGACCCGCGCACCCTGGCGGACGCCCCGGAGGCGGAGGTGCTGCGCGCCTGGGAGGGCCTGGGCTACTACGCCCGCGCGCGCAACTTGCACAAGGCGGCCCGGATCATCCGCGACGAGCGCGGCGGCGTGTTTCCGCAAACGTTGGAGGAGGTCGCCTCGCTACCCGGCGTGGGCCGGTACACGGCGGGCGCGGTGATGTCCTTCGCCTACGACATCGCGGCTCCGATTGTCGATGCGAACATCGCCCGTGTGCTGGCGCGGATCACGAACCTGCGGATTCCCATCGACACAACCACCGGCGCGCGGGCGCTCTGGGCGGCGGCGGAGACGTTGCTGCCATCGGAGAATGCGCGCCTCTACAACTCGGCGATCATGGAACTCGGGGCCACGCTCTGCCGGGCGGGCCAGCCGCGTTGCCTGGTTTGCCCGGTGCTGCGTTTCTGCGCCGCCGCGCCCGCACGCCCCGGAACTGCTCCCTATCAAACGCGAACGCAGCGCGACGGTGCCCCTGGCCGAGGATTGCGCCTGGATCGTGGACGACCGGTCGCCTCCTGTTGCAACAAGGCGCCGGCTCCCGCTGGCGCGGTCTGTGGAAGTTGCCCCCGCTGACGGCAGTAACGACGCCAAAACCTCGCGCCGCTCCGCTCCTCCGCCTGACCTATCCGTTCACGCACCACCACGTGACGTTAAGCTTTTACCCCGCCGCCCCGCCGTATCGCCCGCCCTCCACCAGCAGTGGCCGACTCAAAACTTGGAAACCATCGCCATGGCAGCCCCCCACCGCAAGCCGTCGCCAACTACTCCGCTCAACAAGACGCCTCCCTTCCAGCCGGTCCGTTCTTCCTCGCTCTCGCCTCTGTGTCACCTCTCCGTCGTCCTCGGTGAACCTTCTGGATTCTGGTTTCTGCATTCGTCATTGCAGTCATTTCCCCAGTCCGCCTCAGTTGTCACACCGTCCCGGTTGGCGCGTATCTGCTCCCCATGTCCACCGCAGACCCTCCCCGACATCCACGGTTATTTCGGCCAGTACGGCGGCATGTTCGTGCCCGAAACGCTGATGACCCCGTTACGCGAACTGGCCGAGGAATACGACCGCGCCCGCCAGGACCCCGTCTTCCAGGAAGAATTGCACGGCCTGCTCCAGGATTTCGCCGGACGCCCCACGCCCGCTCTACTTCGCCGAACGCCTGACCGAGAAACTCGGCGGCGCGAAAATCTACCTCAAACGCGAGGACCTGCTGCACACCGGCGCGCACAAGATCAACAACGCCCTCGGCCAGATCCTGCTCGCGCGGCGGATGGGCAAAAGCGCATCATCGCCGAAACCGGCGCGGGCCAGCACGGCGTGGCGACGGCGACGGTGGCGGCGCGGTTCGGCTGCGAATGCGTCATCTACATGGGCGCCGTCGATATGGAGCGGCAGGCGCTCAACGTCACGCGCATGAAATTTCTCGGCGCGAAAGTTGTGCCGGTCCTCGCGGGCGCGGCGACGCTCAAGGAAGCCGTCAACGAGGCGATGCGCGACTGGGTGACCAACGTGCGCACCACGTATTACATCCTGGGCTCGACGCTCGGGGCGCATCCTTACCCGATGATGGTGCGCGATTTCCACCGGGTGATCGGCGACGAGGCGCGCCAGCAGATGCTCGAGCGCGAGGGTCGCCTGCCGGACCTGCTCGTGGCTTGCGTCGGCGGCGGCAGCAACGCGATGGGGCTGTTCCACGCGTTTCTGGGTGACGAGGAAACCGCGCATGATCGGCATCGAGGCTGGCGGCGAGGGCACGGGCGCGGGTCAGAAGCACGCGGCGCGCTTCCAGGGCGGGCGCCTCGGCGTGTTGCAAGGCACCAAGACCTACCTGCTCGCGGACGACGACGGGCAAATCATGCTCACCCACTCGATTTCCGCCGGTCTGGATTACGCGGCGGTCGGCCCCGAGCACAGCAATTTGCGCGACATCGGCCGCGCGGAGTACGCCTCGGCCACGGACCAGGAAGCGCTCGCCGCATTCCACGAACTGTCTTCCACGGAGGGGATCATCCCGGCTTTGGAAACCGCGCACGCCGTCGCGCACGCCATGCGGGTCGCACCGAAGATGGGCAAGGAGGACATCATCCTGGTCAACCTTTCCGGGCCGGGGCGACAAGGACGTGGCGCAGGTCGCCGCCTTCGAGAGTCAGAACGCGCCTTGAGCGGAACTGCTGGTTAAGACGGCGGATTGCAAGGAATGAACGGCGCGTCCCCCCAGACCCGGTACCGCTGGGTCATCTGCGCGCTGCTCTTCTTCGCCACGTCGATCAACTACGTTGACCGGCAGATTTTCGCCTTGCTCAAGCCGATGCTGGACCAGCAGTTCGGCTGGTCGGACACCCAGTATGGCTTGATCAACTCGGCCTTCCAGGCCGCTTACGGCGTGAGCGTGTTCTTCTTCGGGTGGTTCATCGACAAATACGGAACAAAACTGGGTTACGCCGTTTCCATCGGCGCGTGGAGTCTGGCGGCAATGGCGCACGCGCTCGTTAGTTCCATCCCGGGTTTTTTCGGGGTCCGCGTCGCGTTAGGTTTGGGGGAGGGCGGCAACTTCCCCGCCGCCGTCAAGGCCGCCGCGCAATGGTTCCCCCGGAAGGAGCGCGCGCTGGCGGCAAGTTTGTTCAACTCCGGCGCCAACGTCGGGGCGGTCATCGCGCCGGCCATCGTGCCGCCCATCGCTTACTCGCTGGGCTGGCAGTGGACGTTTGTCTTCGCCGGCCTGGCCGGATTGATTTGGATCGCCGTGTGGGTGCCGTTCTTCGACGACCCGGCGAAATCGCGCCGTGTGTCGGCGGGAGAACTCGCCTACATCGAGTCCGACCCGCCCGGCGCGAACGACGGCGGCGGCAAGGTCACCTGGGGCGCGCTCCTCCAACGGCGTGAGGCGTGGTCGTTCATCGCCGCGAAGTTTTTGTCCGATCCCATTTGGTGGTTCTTTCTGATTTGGCTGCCGGATTTCTTCAGGAAGACGCGGGGCCTGGACATCAAGCATAGCTGGACCCTGCTGGTGAGCATCTACGGCATTACGACCGTGTTGAGCATCTTCGGCGGCTGGGTTACCGGGCATCTCACGAACCGGGGCTGGAGTGTGACGCGCGCCCGCAAAACCGGCATGCTCGTCTTCGCGTTCTGCGTGGTCCCCATCGCTTTCGCAACACGGGTGGGCGACTGGACCGCCGTGCTCCTGATCGGACTGGCCGGCGCGTCGCACCAGGCTTGGTCGGCGAACCTTTACACCACGGTTTCGGACATGTTCCCCAAGCGCGCCGTGGCGAGCCTCATCGGCGCCGGGACGACGGCGGGGGCGGTGGGCGGGATGATTTTTCCCGTCGTCACCGGGCTGGTGCTGGACCATTTCACGAATGGCTACACGATCATCTTCGGGTTTTGCTCGATGGCCTACCTAGCGGCCTTTCTCATCAACCATCTGCTGGCTCCGAAGTTCACGCCGGTGCCGTTTCCAACTGAGTGATCACGCCAACCCCATGCGGACTTTTTTAACGGACGACTTCCTCTTGGGTTCGGACGTGGCGCGCGAGCTCTACCACGACTACGCGAAGCCGCAGCCGATCTACGACTACCACTCGCACCTGCCACCGCCGCAGATCGCGGAGAACCATCGGTTTGCGAACCTCGCCGAAGTCTGGCTGGCGGGCGACCACTACAAGTGGCGCGCGATGCGTTGGAACGGCGTGCCGGAACGAGTTCTGCACGGGCGGGTCCACAGCCGTGGGAAAAGTTTCTGGCGTACGCGCGCACGGTGCCGCGCACTCTGCGCAATCCCCTCTACCATTGGACCCACCTCGAACTGAAGTTTTACTTCGGCATCGAGGAACTGCTCGACGAGACCACCGCGAAAAACATCTGGGAACGCGCCAACGAGCAACTCGCCGATTTGCCGGTCCACGCGCTGCTGACGAAAAGCCGGGTGGCGGTTTCCTGCACGACGGACGACCCGGCCGACCCGCTCGAGTCGCACCGAGAAATCCGCGTGGACGGCGCGCTAACAACGCGGGTTTACCCGACCTTCCGTCCCGACAAGGCGCTCGCCGTGGACCAACCGGAGGTTTTCAACGCGTGGTTGGACAAACTCTCCGCCGTCAGCGGCGTTGCCTGCGGCAGCCTGCCGGACCTCCTCGCCGCGCTGAGGCAGCGGCACGATTTTTTCCACGAAATGGGCGGGCGTTTGTCCGACCACGGGCTGGGCGCGTGCGAGGCCGAGGATTGCACGGAAACCGAGGCCGCGCACGCCTTTGACGAAGCGCGGGCGGGACTCCGGGTGAACCCGGCGAACGCGGCGAAATTCCGCAGTTACCTGATGCTCTTCTTCGGCCACCTCGACGCGGAAAAGGGCTGGACCAAACAGCTTCACCTGGGCGCCGCCCGCAACAACAACACCCGCGTGCTCGCCCGCCTGGGGCCGGATACGGGCTTTGATTCCATCGGCGACCAACCGCAAGCGGCAGCGCTCTCGCGCTACCTCGACAAGCTGGACCGGGACGGCCGCCTGCCGAAAATGGTGCTCTACAACGTGCATCCGGCGGACAACTATGTGTTGGCCACGATGGCCGGGAACTTTCAGGACGGCAGTGTGCCTGGGAAGCTTCAGTTTGGTGGTGGCTGGTGGTTTCTGGATCAGAAGGAAGGCATGGAATGGCAGCTCAACGCGCTGTCGAACCTCGGCCTGCTGAGCCGCTTTGTGGGGATGCTGACCGATTCGCGCAGCTTTCTATCTTTCCCCCGGCACGAGTATTTCCGACGCATTCTCTGCAACCTGATCGGACGCGATGTGGTGAACGGCGAGTTGCCGCGCGACCTGCCGTTGCTGGGCGGCATGGTGGCCGACATTTGTTTCCACAATGCGCGCCGCTACTTTGGTTTGGAGGTCCCACCGACTTGAAGGCGAGTGGAGGATGTCTCAGCCACGCAGCGGCGTCATTTGAGTAGCACAGAACACTCTGCGCGCGTGCCAATTGGGGAGTAATTTTCCATCATATTACTCAGGAGCCGTGGTCGAGTCCGCGAGGCCACGGCTACTCACCTTGCGGTTGACGCCACTCCGTGGCTGGGAAAAAATGCGGCGACCCAAGCGCGAAGTTCAGCGTCCGTCCTCCGGCCATTCTCCGCCCGCAACCCTCATGACACCGCGACCTCGCCGAGCAGTTCATCGACCGCCACCGCAAACCCTTCCAGCAGACGCGACCTCGCGGATTCACCCGCTCCAAAGCGTCCGTGCAGCACATAGGTGCCTGACATCAGAAATAGGACCTCAATGGTCCTCGCCTCGGGATCAATCATCCAGTATTCCTTGATCCCGTACTGCTCGTAAAGATCACGCTTTTCTAAGCGGTCCCGCCGCCGGCCGTCCAGCGAGGTAATCTCCGCCGCCAAATCCACGGGGCCGTTGATGACGCGTCCGATGATCCGCAGACGCTCGCGCGCGATGAAAGCCACATCCGGTTGGCGGACTTGGTGCGGGGAAAGCACCATGTCAATGGGAGACACCACGACTTCGCCCAGCCTCCGGGGTTGAACCCAGTCTTCCAGACAGCGGGAAAAACGCATGGCCACTTTCTGGTGATAGAAGGTCGGGGAGGGCATAAAAACAAGCTGCCCGTCGCAGATCTCGCAGGGCTGGTTGGTCTCGGGGAACTCCGCGAGCACTTCGTCGTAAGTGTAGCGGCGCCCGGCCACCGGCTTCGGCAAATCGAAAGCCGCGGGCACCGGGGCGATCCGTTCGGAAACAAGGACTTCACTCATGTCCGCACCTTAAAGCGCAACGCCCCCGGGAACAATCCCAATGATTCGCCGGTTGCCTTGGCTTCCCCCGCCCAACCCCGGGAAAATTCACGCATGACTTCCCACCCGGGGCGGTTCACATTGGCCGTCCCATACGATATGAGCAGCCAGTACCGCAGTCACACTTGCGATCAACTCCGCGCCACCGACGCCGGAACCACCGCCACCCTCGCCGGGTGGGTCGATGCGAACCGCGATCATCACGGCGTCATCTTCATCGACTTGCGCGACCGCTACGGCATCACCCAGGTCGTGTTCCGGCCCGAGGAAAGCGCCGCCGCCGCCGAGCTCGCCCACCAACTCCGGCGCGAGGATGTCGTCCAAGTGCGCGGCCGCGTGTCCACCCGTCTTCCCGGCACCGAGAACGCCAAACTGGCTTCCGGCGCGGTCGAACTCGTCGCCGACGAACTCACCATTCTCAACAAGGCCGACGTGCCGCCCTTCCCGCTCGACTCCGAGAGCGGCAACGAGGATCTGCGCCTCACCTACCGTTACCTCGACATGCGCCGCGCCCGGCTCGCGCGCAACCTCCAGCTCCGCCACCGGATTGCCAAAACCACGCGCGATTACCTCGACGCCGCCGGTTACCTCGAAATCGAGACGCCGATCCTCTCCAACAGCACGCCCGAGGGCGCGCGCAGTTTCCTCGTGCCAAGCCGCCTCGTCCCGGGAACATTTTACGCGCTCCCGCAAGCCCCGCAGCAGTACAAACAACTGCTCATGGTCGCGGGCATGGACAAGTATTTCCAAATCGCCAAGTGCTTCCGCGACGAGGATTTGCGCGCCGACCGCCAGCCCGAGTTCACCCAGATCGACATTGAGGCGTCCTTCGTGGTGCCGGAGGACATTTACGCGCTGGTGGAAGGTCTGCTCGCCGCCGTTTTCAAGGTCGCGCGCGGCGTGGACATTCCCCTGCCCTTTCCCCGGCTAACCTACGAGGAGGCGATGAGCCGGTTCGGCAGCGACAAGCCCGACACCCGGTTCGGCATGGAGTTGACCGACCTCGGCGACACGTTCGCCAAGAGCCAGTTCAAGGTGTTCGCCGGCGCGTTGGCGGCGGGCGGCGTGGTCAAGGCGATCAACGCGAAGAAATTCGCCGTGATCACCACCGGCCAGATCGAGGAACTCACCAAAATGGCGCAGTCCTACGGCGCAAAGGGCCTGGCCTTCATCAAGGTGGAAAACGGCGAGTGGAAATCGCCCATCGTGAAGTTCTTCAGTCCCGAGGAACGCGCGGCGCTGACGGACAAACTCGGCATCGAGGAGGGCGATCTGATTCTCTTCGGGGCGGATAAAAAGGAGACGGTTTGCGAGGTGCTGGGCCGCATCCGGCTGCGCGTGGCGGAAATCCTCAAGCTCGCGACCGATCCCGACCAGCTCAACTTTCTGTGGGTCGTGGAGTTCCCGCTGCTGGCGTTCAACGCGGAGGACAACAAGTGGGACGCCGTGCATCATCCCTTCACCCGTCCGGTGGATGCGGACCGCGCGTTGCTGGACGCGGGCGAGTTCGCGAAGGTGCGGGCGCAGACGTACGACGTGGTCCTCAACGGCGTGGAACTCGGGGGCGGTTCCATCCGCATCCACGAGCCGGATTTGCAGGCGCGCGTGTTCGAGATCCTGGGGGTGAACGCCGCGCAGCAGCAACTGCTTTTCGGCCACATTTTGAAGGCGTTTCGCTTCGGCGCGCCGCCGCACGGGGGCTTGGCGTTCGGCTTCGACCGGCTGGTGATGCTGGCCTGCGGGGAGGAAAACATCCGCGAGGTGATGGCGTTCCCGAAGAACAACCGCGGCCAGGATTTGATGAGCCAGTCGCCCACGGAAGTGGATTTCAAGCAGTTGCGCGAACTGTATTTGCAATCCACCGCCGGGCAGAAAAAGGACGCCCCAAAGCCGGCGGCGTCGCCAGCGCAGGAGAAGTAGGGGCGGCAGCCCCCGGGAGCGCGGGCGTCCCGCCCGCATCTGGTCAGCCCCGGGAGCGCGGGTCTCCGACCCGCAACAGGGCGGTATCCCCTTGGGCAGACCGGACCAGAGCGGGTCGGAGACCCGCGCTCCCGGGGGAGGCCCTGTAAATAAGGAGGCGCCGGGTTGCGACGGGGTTTACAGAATTGGAATTCTGAATTTGTTTTGAACCTAGTTGTCCCTTCAAGTGTTGTTTCCGTGATCAATGATCCACTCGCCATGGTTGCCCGCGCGTTGCGAATGACCGCCCTGCTTGCGCTGTCCTGCGTGGCGCTCTGCCCTCCCGCGCGGGCGCAAAGCGGATCCCGGCGGACCGGGACCCGCGTGCCCGCGCAATCCTCCGCCTTGCGCGGGGCTTCCCAACGCTCCCCGGGCACGTTCCTGGCCACCCGTTCGCAGCCCATGCTCGCGCCGCGCGGCGAGACCGTGTCGCTGCCCTACAACATGGTTTGGGGCGACCCGCAGCAGCGCTTGTCCTCGTTGTTCGCGGGCGTTGGCGCGAAGGTAACCAACAAGAAAGCGGACGGTCCCACCGAGGTGTGGACGGTGCAGGGATTGATCGCGCCGGATTTACAGGCCTCGTTGTTCACGTTTCAGCAAGGTCTTCTGGTGGCGATGGAGTTCGACTATGGCCAGACGGAATGGGACCTGCCGAAGTACAACGAGAAGATGGGATCCTTCCGCCGTTTGCTGGAAGCCAAGTGCGGCGGTCCGGGCGAGATGGTCAGCCGCGACACCACGCAGGAACCCGACTCGACAATCAAGCAAACCTTGATGGGTTACCAGTGGACCAAGGGCGACACGCTGGTGCAGTTGTTCTATTTCTCCGCCGAGGACACGGCGAAGGCGATGAACTTCCGGACGATCAGCATCCATTACCACTTCAAGGACCCGTACCAGGAGCAGCAAGCCATGCCCGAAAACGGCGCGCCGGTTGATCCCGGGAGCAACCCGTTGTTTGGCGGAAGCAGCGGCGGTGGCGTGAAGCCGGGCGGCGCGACCACCGCGGCGAGCCCGGCTCCCACCCCGGAGGCGTCGCCCACCGCGTCCCCCGGGGACAAACCCGCGGCGAAATCATCCGAAAACGACCCTTTGCCGGAAAGGTAACCGGGTTGCCGCGTCCGGCTACCGCTCACGCGGCCCCGTCCGCACTCTTGCAGGGATACGCCTGGCCGACGTTGCCCGTCCGCCGGGTGTATTGCTCGGTTAGATGGGCGGCCGCCTCTTCCAACTTCGCCTCCTCCACCAGCGAGATCGTCGCCCCGCCGAAGCCGCCGCCGGTGAGACGGGAACCCAGCACACCCGGCGTGTCGCGGGCGATTTCGACCAGCGCGTCGAGTTCCGGCGAGCTGTTTTCAAAACACTGGCGCGAACTCTCGTGCGAGGCAAACATCAACTCGCCGAAGCCCGCGCCGTCGCCCGCGCGCAGACATTCGATGCCCGCGAACACCCGCTCGTCCTCGCCCACGATGTGCGAGGCGCGGCGGTAAATCAACGGGTCCAAACGACTCCTGGCGGCCTCCAGTTGCGCGCCGCTCACGTCGCGCAACGCGCGCACGCCGAGTTCGCGCGCGGCGGTGAAACATTGAACCCGCCGTTCGTTGTACTCGCCGCCCACCAGACGGTGCGCGACGCCGCTGTGAAAGACCAGCAACGCCAGGTCGCGCCGGAAGCGGGATATTTTCCACGGACTCGTTCCGGCAGTCCAGATAGACGGTCTGATCCGCTTTCCCAAACACCGACGACACCTGGTCCAACAAGCCGCACTGCACGCCGACAAATTCGTTCTCGGCCCGGCGGCACAGCTTGGCGAGCGTGAGCGGCGCGATGTTCAGGTTGAAAATTTTGCGGAGTAATGTGGCGGTCGCGACTTCCAGCGCGGCCGAACTCGACAAGCCCGCGCCCACGGGCAGATCGCTGGTGAACTCCGCCGAAAACGCGCCGATGGGTAACCCTTCCGCGAGCAGCACGCGCGCGACGCCCAGCGGGTAGTTCGCCCACGACGTCGGGACCTTCCAGCGGCGTGATCCGGTCCAACGGGACGCGCACCGGCTCCGGGGCGAAGTCCGAACGCAGCACGATTTCCGCGCCCCCCGGCAGCGCGGACCCGGTGGCGTCAACGCCGTAGTTGATGGCGCACGACAACACGACGCCCTCGTTGTAATCGGTGTGGTTACCGAGCAATTCGACGCGGCCGGGAGCGTGGGAGGATAGGATGATTCATGAACAAAAGTTAGGCGGGGGACGGCGGCTCTGGACGACCACACTGGGCACTGAAGCCCAGCTTTGGCCGCGACGCAAAGGGCGAGGCGACCGGGTGTAAAAATGTGTAAGTCGAACCCACGCGCCGGGATGCGTTTGATAATGCTTGCAAAAAGGTAGTCGCCTTCTATTCTGCGCCGACATGTCGCTTTCAACTACCCTCAACCAAGCCGTCAAACTTCAGGAAAGAATCAACGGGTTGCGAAAGCAGCTTTCCGATCTGTTGAACAAAGCGCGTCAGGAGCACGCCAGCGCGTCCGGCGGCGGCGATCCCCGCCGACTTGCGACGCGCCGGCAAAGCCAACGGCAAAGTGGCGAAGGTTGCGGTGCCGAAGCCGGGCCGCGCCGCCGCGAAGCCCGTCAGTGGCAAAGGGAGCCGGGTGGTAGAGAAAGAAGTGCGGCAAAACTTCCGGCGACGCGCAAGGGCCGCGGGACGGCCAAGACTAACAGCCGCAGCCGCGGTTCGCTCGCCGGACGCAAGCGCGCGTCGTCCCCGAGCGGACCGCTCGCGCCGGCGGTGGTGCAGGTGCTGCAGGCCAGCGGCAAACCGATGCGCGTGGCGGACATTCTCGAGGGTTTGTTTAAGAACGGGTACACGTTCAGTTCGCCCGAGCCGAAGAAGAACCTGGCGGCCCGCATTTACCGTTTGAACGGTGTGAAGCAAGTGGCCGGAGGCTTGTTCGCGCAGGTGTGACTCTCTCTCTCCGCCCGCCGCGCAGCGGCTTTGGAGTGCGGCGACACGTCGCCGCTTTCACACGGCTCAGCCGCGACACGTCGCGTCGTTAACAATCCGGCGCAGCCGGCTCGATAATAGTCGGCTTCACCGAAGGGGTTTGGACGCGACTTGTCGCTGAAAGGCAAAAAGCGGCGACGTGTCGCGGCGCACTCCAAAGCCGCTGCGCGGCGGGCGGAGGGGAAATACCGTGACATTAAGTTTACCAATTCAGTAAACTTATCGTTTGACTCGCCGTTTTTTTCGCACAGGCTTGCTTCCTAAAACCCAAGCATTCCCATGATGAAAACTCCTCCTTCCTTTCTGCGCCTCGCCGCCCTGGCCACTCTGCTTCTCGCCCCCTGGCTTGCCGGGAACACCCACGCCGAGAGTATCCAGTTGCTCAACGTTTCCTACGATCCGACGCGCGAACTCTACGTGGACTTCAACGCCGCCTTCGCCAAATACTACCAGGACGCCACCGGCAAAACCGTGACCATCAACCAATCGCACGGCGGATCGGGCAAACAGGCGCGCGCCGTCATCGACGGACTCGAAGCCGACGTGGTGACGCTCGCGCTGGCGGCGGACATCGACGCGATCGCCAACAACGGCAAGTCCATCCCCGCCGACTGGCAGAAGCGTTTTCCCGACAACAGCTCGCCCTACACCTCCACCATCGTCTTCCTCGTGCGCAAGGGAAACCCGAAGGGCATCAAGGACTGGGACGACACCATCCGGCCCGACGTCGGCGTGATCACGCCAAGCCCGAAAACCAGCGGCGGCGCGCGCTGGAACTATCTCGCCGCCTGGGGTTACGCGCTGAAGAAAAACGGCGGCGACGAAAAGAAGGCGAAGGATTTCGTCGCCAAGCTTTACCAGAACATTCTCGCGCACAATCTCCCGCTCGGCTCCGGCGCGCGCGACGCGACCAACGCGTTCGTCAAACAAGGCCAGGGCGACGTGCTGCTGGCCTGGGAGAACGAAGCTTACCTGAGCTTGAAGGAGTTCGGCGCGGACAAATTCGAGATCGTCACGCCCAGCGTCAGCATCCTCGCGGAACCGCCGGTGAGCGTCGTGGACAAGGTCGTCGAGAAGCACGGCACGAAGGAGGTGGCCTAAGCCTATCTGAAGTATCTTTATACGCCCGAGGGTCAGGAAATCGCCGCGCGGAACTTCTACCGTCCGCGCCTGAAGGAAGTCGCCGACAAGTACGCCGACAAATTTCCCAAGCTGACCCTGTTCACCATCGACGAAGTGTTCGGCGGATGGTCGAAGGCGCAGCCGAAGCACTTCGACGACGGCGGGATTTTCGACCAGATTTACCAGGCGAAATAATCTCGCCGCGACCGTCATGCTTTCCGCTCGCCATGCCAGTTGTCACCACCGCCCCCGCTGCCGCGGGCCTCCAAGGCACGCGTGCGGCAGCGCCGCGTCCTGCCGGGCTTCGGGCCGACCCTGGGTTTCACGCTGTTCTACCTGTGCCTGATCGTGCTCATCCCGCTGTCCGCGGCGTTCATCAAAACGGCGGGCATGGGATGGGAACGATTCTTCACGGTGGTGACCTCGCGCCAGGTGATCGCGGCGTACAAGTCAGCTTCGGCGCGTCGCTGGCGGCGGCGGCGGTGAACCTGTTCGCCGGTCTGCTGGTGGCGTGGGTGCTGGTGCGCTATCGCTTCCCGGGCAAGCGGCTGGTGGATGCGATTGTTGATCTGCCTTTCGCGCTGCCGACCGCGGTGGCGGGCATTGCGCTCACGCAGATCTACGCGCCGAACGGCTGGCTGGGCAAGCCGCTCGCCGCGCTGGGCGTCCACGCGGCGTATTCCTGGTTGGGTGTCGCCATCGCGCTGACGTTTATCGAGCTTTCCGTTCGTGGTTCGCACCGTGCAGCCGGTGCTCGAGGATTTGGACAAGCAATTCGAGGAGGCGTCGGTCAGCCTGGGGGCGACGCGCTGGCAAACCTTCCGCCGCGTGGTGCTGCCGGAAATCACGCCCGCGTTGCTGACCGGTTTCGCGCATGGCTTTCGCCCGCGCCCTCGGCGAGTACGGCTCGGTGATTTTCATCTCCGGCAACAAGCCGTTTCAAACCGAAATCGTGCCGCAGATCATCTACATCAAACTGGAGGAAAACAGATTACGCGCGCCGCGACCGCCATCGCGGTGGTGATGCTGGTCGCGTCGTTCTTCTGCTGCTGCTCATCAACCTGTTGCAACGCTGGACCGCCGCCTACCGGGAAGTTTAATCACCGTTAGCCCATGGCAAAAACCGCGCAGAACCTCGTCGCCCGGGCGGGCCCTTCCAAAGGGAAGAGTCGGACGCCCCCGGACGCCCAGTCCGCCGGCGCGTGGGGGCTGGTGGCCGCCGCGCTGCTCTTCCTCGCGGTGCTGTTGTTCCTGCCGTTGGTGGTGGTGTTCACCGAGGCTTTCGGCAAGGGGGCGGGCGTCTATTTCGCCACCTTCAGCGAACCGGACGCCCGCGAGGCCATCAAGCTGACGCTGATCGCGGCGGGTATCGCCGTGCCGTTGAACCTCGTCTTTGGACTCGCCGCGTCGTGGCTGATCGCCAAGTTCGATTTCCGCGGCAAGAGCGTGCTGATCACTCTGATTGACCTGCCTTTCGCGGTGTCGCCGGTCATCAGCGGGTTGATCTTCGTGCTGATCTTCGGGGCGCAGGGCTGGCTGGGAACTGGCTGTCGGATCACGACGTCGAAAGATCATCTTCGCCGTGCCGGGCATCGTGCTGGCGACGGTGTTCGTGACGTTTCCGTTCGTCGCGCGGGAATTGATCCCGCTCATGCAGGCGCAGGGCAGCGACGAGGAACAGGCGGCGATCTCGCTGGGGGCGAGCGGCTGGCAAACTTTCCGGCGCGTGACCCTGCCCAACATCAAGTGGGGTCTGCTTTACGGCGTGATCCTGTGCAACGCGCGGGCGATGGGGGAATTCGGCGCGGTGTCGGTGGTCAGCGGGCATATCCGCGGCAAGACCAACACGATCCCGTTGCAAGTGGAGGTGCTTTACAACGACTACCAATTCGCCGCGGCGTTTGCGATGGCGTCGCTGCTGGCAATGCTCGCTCTGGTGACGCTCGCGGGAAAGACGTTCGTGGAGTGGCGTTTTAACAAGCAGATGGGACAGGTTGCCAGATAGGAGGCCCCAGCGCGTTCAGACCTTCCCCAACCCGTTCCGGGTTGGGGAGGCAAGAGGCGATACCCGGTGTCTTGGTCGCCGCTTTTGCGAGGGACGTTCCTGCTGATTTCTCCGGGTTCAACCCACCATCACCCCGCGCCGCCCCGTCGCCGATCTTGCCGTGACGTACCCCCACGCCGCGCCGACCACCAACCCCACGCCGTGCGCGGTGTTGGCGATGTTCAGGATGCCGAACATACAGAAAACAAACCACGCCAGCATGACCAGAACCGTCTGCGCCGGCATCACGTAACCCGACGCCGGATCAAACCTGCCCCGCAACCACACGTAACCAAACAACCCGTACACCACCCCCGACATCCCACCAAAATTGGAGCCGCCCACGAAGTACTGCCCCAAGTCCGAACAAACCGCGAGGACGGCGACCAGGACAAGAAACGACAGCGATCCACCCCGGTTTTCAATCTCCGTACCGAGATCCTTCATCCACAGCATGTTAAAAATGAGGTGCATGACACCAAGGTGGATGAAAATTGGCGTCAACAACCTCCACACCTCGCCGTGCCGCACTTCGGGCAACGCCTCGCTCGCGCGCGACGCCGGATGCGAACTGATGAAGAACGGCAACAGACTCTTCTGGTCCTCGCCCAGCGAGGAGTAGATCGCTACCACGACACACACCGCGATCAACGCCACGGTGACAGGTCCAACCCGGTAGCGGCTCCCCCCCGTGGCCGAGACAAAGGGCTGGTCCTCGCGGTTGAACGCGGGTTCGACGGTAGGTTGCAGGCCGGGATCAGACATGGAACAAAGGGCGGGGCGGGTCAATAAACATACCGCGTTTTCCGTGAAACTGAACGGTCCGAAGTGACAAACCTCCGTCCAGCGTTTAGAAACGTGCGTCCACCCCGCCCTCCCCCCACCGATCGCCCATGATCGCCGTCACCATCCGCGACCTCAGCAAGCACTTCGGCGAACACCTCGTGCTCGACCACGTCAACCTGCGCATCGAGCCGGGCGAATTGTTCTTCCTGCTCGGTCCGAGCGGCTGCGGCAAGACGACGCTGCTGCGGCACATCGCCGGGTTCTATTTTCCCGACAGCGGGCAGATTCTCTTCGACGAGCAGGATGTCAGCCGCGTCCCGCCGCACAAGCGCGGCACGGGCATGATGTTCCAATCCTACGCGCTGTGGCCGCACCTGACCGTCGCGGGCAACGTCGCCTTCGGCCTGGAGGAACGCCGCATCCCCGAGGCGGAAATCAGCCGCCGCGTGGACGAGGCGCTGGCCTCCGTGGGCATGACAGCGACTTGGCGGACCGCAAGATCAACCAGCTTTCCGGCGGCCAGCAGCAGCGCGTCGCCCTGGCGCGGGCGCTGGTCATCCGGCCGCGCTGCCTGCTGCTCGACGAACCGCTCTCCAATCTCGACGCCAAGATGCGCCTGCAAATGCGCGGCGAAATCCGGCGCGTGTGCAAGGAATTCGGCCTGACGGCGATCTACGTCACGCACGACCAGAAGGAGGCGCTGTCCATCGCCGACCGGCTGGCGATCCTGGACCAGGGCCATCTCGCGCAGGTCGGCACGCCGCGCGAGATCTACCGCCGGCCGCGCACGCAGGGCGGTGGCGGATTTCATCGGGGAGAGCAATTTCATCGAGGGCCGCGCGCTGGGCCCGTCGGAGGATCCGCGGACAATGGCGGGTGCGGACGGCGCTGGGCGATTTCACCGGGCTGAAGGCCGACGCAGCCTGGGACCTGCACGTCGGCGAGCCGGTGGTGCTGTCCGTGCGGCCCGAGAGCTGGAAACTGCGCGAAACGGCACGGCGCCGGCGGGCGACGCGGCGAGCGATGGCAAGGTAACACGCGTGCGCGGCCGGATCGGCCGCAGCGTGTACCTGGGCGAGGTGGCCGAGTACGATTTTCAACCGCGCGCTGGCCGGATGGGACGACAGCGCCCGTCGCTGAAGATTTTCGAGATGAACCCGCGCTTCGCGGAGGTGGCCGATCTACACGGAAATCAGCGCCCGCGCCGCGCCCGAGGACGTGATCGTGCTGCACCCCTGAACGCGTTCCGGTTGAGCGAACTTTATGGCTGCGCAACGTCTTCATCCTGCTGGCGCTCGCCGCCATCGTCGGGCTGCCGTTCGCGCTGCGACCGAAGGACAGCCTGCTCGCGACCGGCGGACGAGACGCTGGTCATCATCACGCCGCACAACGAGGCCATCCGCTACGAATTCGCGCGCGGCTTCCGCGATTGGTACAAGGCGCGCACCGGCAAGACCGTGCGCATCGACTGGCGCGTGCCCGGCGGCACGACCGAGATCGCCCGCTACCTGGCCAGCGAGTACCAGGCGCCGTTCGAGAATCACTGGCGCTGCAAGATGCAGCATGCACTGGACCGAGACGGCGCAGAAATCCTTCGACGACCCCACGATCAAAATCGCCGCCCGCGACGCCGCCAAGGACACGGAAGCCGCAGATGGCGCGGCCGGGCGTTTCTGGACTCCGACGTCGGCATCGGCATCGACCTGTTCTTCGGCGGCGGCAGCTTCGATTTCGTCGCAGCAGGCGGCGGCGGGGCGGTTGGTGGACTGCGGCTTCATCCAGGCGCACCCGGAGTTGTTCGGCGACGGTCCGCAACGGCATCCCGCAGACGCTTTCGGCGGCGAGCCGTTCTGGGACAAGGAAGGCGCGTGGTTCGGCGACGTGCTGTCGTCGCTTCGGCATCTGCTACAACGACGACGCGTCTCGAACGCGGCTGCGGCGTCACGCCGCGCCGCCACGAAACTGGGACGACCTGGCCGATCCCGCGTACTTCGGGCAGGAGTCGCGATGGCCGACCCAAACATGTCCGGGTCGGTGGCCAAGGCGTTCGAGATGATCATCCAGCAGCAGATCGCGGCAGGCAGGTCGAGCCAGGTCCAGCGGCGACGCGGTCCGGAACCCGGCAGACTCGCGCAGCGGAGCGTCGGCGCAAGGGTGGGACAGCGGCGATGCGCCTGATTCAGAAGATGGGCGCCAACACCCGGTATTTCACGGATTCCGCGCCGAAGATCCCCATCGACGTGGCCGACGGCGACGCGGCCATCGGCATGGCCATCGACTTCTACGGACGCTTCCAGGCGGAGAGCACGCCGCGACCCGCGCACGGGCCAGGAGCGGATGCATTACTTCAACCCGCCGGGCGGCACGAGCATCGGCGTCGATCCCATCGGGATGCTGCGCGGCGCGCCGCACCGCGAACTGGCGCTGGCGTTCATGGAATACGTGATGAGCGTGGAGGGGCAGAAGCTGTGGAACTTCAAGGTCGGCACGCCCGGCGGCCCGGAGAAATACGCGCTGCGGCGGCTGCCGATCCGGCGCGAATTGTACGCGCCGGAGTTCACCCGATTATCGCGCCGACCCGGACGTGTATCCCTACGAGGAAGCGAAGGATTTTACCTATCATCCGGAATGGACGGCGGCGTTGTTCAACCCGATCCGGTTCATCGTGCGCGTGATGTGCATCGACCCGCACGACGAGGCGCGGGAGGCGTGGGCGGAGTTGATCGAGGCGAAGTTTCCGCCGGAGGCGACGGCGGCGTTTCAGGATGTGTCGCGCCGTGTCTTACGACGCAGGCGCAGAGGACGCATCAGCGACGACGCTGAGGAATCCCGACAAGCTGGACCGAGACGCGGCTGGCGGCCGCAGTATGACCGAGCCGTTTCCGCGCCAATACCGAGCGCGCGGCGGAATTGGCGCGGGCGGGAAATAATGCACGCATTTCATCGTCCCGCCGTGTGCCGCGCCTTTCCCTCTTCGTTTACGTCGCTGACGGCCGCGTTCTTCGCGGTGTTCTTCCTGTATCCCGATCGCGCAAACCCTGCGGGGCGCGTTCTTCGTGACGGGCAGCGGACCGTTCACGCTCGCCTACGTGCGCGGAGGTGTTCCGCAATCCCGATCTACGTCGAAGGGTTGCGCAACGCTTTCCTGCTCGCGGTCGCGCAGCACGGCTGGCGGCGTTCGCGCTGGCGATGCCGCTGGCGTGGCTGGCGGACCGCTTCGAGTTCGCGGGCAAGAAAATGCTCACCGCGCTGCTGCTCGCGCCGATGATCCTGCCGCCGTTCGTCGGGGCCATCGGCATCAAGAAAATCTTCGGGCAGGAGGGCGCGTTCAACGCGCTGCTGCACGACCTCGGCCTGCTCGGCGCACGATCACGCCATCGACTGGCTCGGGCAGAACCGCTTCTGGGGCATCGTCGCGCTCAACGCGCTGCACCTTTACCCGATCTTGTATCTCAACGTCGCCGCCGCGCTGGCCAACATCGACCCGGCGATGGAGGAAGCCGCCGAAAACCTCGGCTGCACGGGTTGGCGGAAGTTCTTCAAGATCACGCTGCCGCTCATCGCGCCGGGCGTGTTCGCGGGCGGGACCATCGTGTTCATCTGGGCGTTCACGGAACTGGGCGTGCCGCTGATTTTCGATTACACGCGCGTGACGAGCGTGCAGATTTTCTACGGCATCAAGGACATCGGCACCAACCCGTTCCCGTATGCGCTGGTGGCGGTGATGCTCGTGGCGACGGTGCTGCTGTACGCCGCGAGCCGGCTGACTGTTCGGCGCGCCGCGCGAGCGACCTGACCATGATGGCCAAGGCGACCAGCCGGGGCGGCCCGCGCGCCGTCGGCCGCTGGGCGGGCATCGGCTGCGCGGCGGCGTTCGGCGCGGTGATCTTCCTCGCGCTGCTGCCGCACCTCGGCGTGGTGCTGGTGGCGTTCTCGCGCGATTGGTACGGCATCGATCCTGCCGCAGAGCTGGACGCTGGATAATTTCCGCACCGCGCTCGGCCACAGCCTGACGGTGCCCTCCATCGGCAACAGCCTGCAAGTACGCGGCGCTCTCGACGGTGTTCGACGCGGTGCTGGGCGTGGGGATCGCCTACGTGGTCGTGCGCACGACGCTGCCCGGGCCGCCAGGTGCTCGACGCCCTGGCGATGCTGCCGCTGGCCGTGCCGGGGCTGGTGCTGGCGTTCGGCTATCTCGCCATGACGCAGGAAGACGCAGCCTTTTCGCGTTCCTCAATCCGGTCAAGAACCCGGTGCCGCTGCTCGATCATCGCGTATTCGGTGCGGCGGCTGCCGTACATGGTGCGCTCGGCGGCGGCGGGGTATCAGCAAACGAGCGTGACGCTGGAGGAAGCCGCGCAAAACCTCGGCTGCCCGCCGTGGCGCGCGCTTGTGGCGGGTGACGCTGCCGCTCATCGCCGCGAACCTGCTCGCCGGCGGGTTGCTGACGTTTTCCTTCGCCATGCTGGAGGTCAGCGATTCGCTGCTGCTCGCGCAGAAGCAGGAATATTATCCCGATCACGAAGGCGATCTACGAGTTGTTCCAACTCCTCGGCACGGGCCGGGCGCGTGGCGAGCGCGCTGGGCGTGTGGGCGATGGCGTTCCTCGGGGTGACGATCCTCGGGGCGAGCCTGCTGCTGGGCAAAAAGATGGGCGCGCTGTTCCGGGCGTGAGTTCAGAGTTCTTAACCGCAGCATTTAACGCAGACGGACGCAGATTAAAGAAAAGGCCGGGGAGCAGAGATTTCCTGTTCGCAAAAACTTCAGCCTCAGGCATTTCCTCCTTCCCGCCTTTTCCGGAGATCTGCGTCCGTCTGCGTTAAATCTGCGGTTAAACTCTTGCTTTTCCATCCAAAACCTGTTGTTTATCCGATGGGGTGAGCCAACTTGACGCACAAGCTCATAGCCGAGTTTTCTCCGCAGACCTTCTCCAGATCGGTGGCGAAAAGGTCGCGTGGCAGTCTTATGCCACAGCGATCAGTTCGTCCATGACCCTGTGCAACCGAATGCATGGCGGGAGAATGTCCCTCGTCAAAGTGGCAGAGCACGGCCTCCGCACGCTGGCGCGCAGGAGGGTCCTGCTATCGGCCTTGGTCACGATGGAGTGCCCGAGCGCGCTGGCCGTGAAGCCACCGTCCGCCTCATCACCGGTGACCTCGAAAATGATCTCGCTCATGCGGGCGAACTTGAACGCGAGCCGCGAGACGAGCCAAGCCGCTTTTCCAAGAACCGTTTAGAACCGAGGCTCAGCCTGTCACCGCCACGCCTTTGTTCCGATAATCTGCGTCCTTCTGCGTTAAATCTGCGGTTAAACTCGCTTGCGTTTGCATCGAAAGCATGGTGTTTCGCATTCCGCCGTCCAAACGCGAGCCTCAAAAAATCGCGCCGTTGGTCCCTGGGTTGCGCTGCCGCAGCGTTGGCGACCGACTCGCCAGGGGTAACCCGGTGCCGCAGAATCCTATCCTCCGTTATGCCTATCCGCCTCGGGCGTTTTGAAATGCCCAAGACCCTCGTCAAAGACGAGGCCACCGCCACCCCCACCTACGCCCGTTTCACCGCCGAGCCTTTCGAGGCCGGTTACGGACACACCGTCGGCAATTCGCCTCCGCCGCGTGCTGCTTTCCTCGCTGGAAGGCGCGGCCATCACCGCCGTCCGCGTCAGCGGCGCGCAGCACGAGTTCACCGCGCTGCCCGGCGTCGTCGAGGACGTGACCGACATCATCCTCAACCTCAAGAAGATCAAGTTCAAGGCGAACGACCACGAGATTCGCAACCTGACCCTGAGCGTCAACAAGGAAGGCGCCATCACCGCCGGCGACATCCAGTCCACCGCGCAGTGCGAGGTGCTCAACCCCGAGCAGGTCATCTGCACGGTCGACAAAAAGCAGAAGTTCGAGGCCGAGTTCGAGGTCCGCGTCGGCCGCGGCTTCGCCACGGGCGAGGAAAACAAGCGCCCCGACCAGCCCATCGGCCTGATCCCCATCGACTCGATCTTCTCGCCGGTGACGAAGGTCAAATACTCGGTGGAAAACACCCGCGTCGGCCAGCGCACCGATTACGACAAGCTCGTCCTCGACGTTTACACCGACGGCCGCCTCGACCCGAACGACGCGCTGCTCCAGGCCAGCGCCATCCTGCGCCACCACCTCGACGTGTTCGTCAACTACGACGAAAACGTCATCGAGTTCGACACCACGCCGGAGGGCGTCAGCCAGGAGAACGCCAAGCTCAAGAAGCTGCTCAACATGAGCGTCAACGAGATCGAACTGAGCGTGCGCGCGGCGAATTGCCTCAACAACGCCAACATCACCACCGTCGGCCAGCTGGCGCAGAAGACCGAGGGCGAGATGCTCAAGTACCGCAACTTCGGCAAGAAGTCGCTCAACGAGATCAAGGACAAGCTCCAGCAGCTCGGCCTGGGCCTGGGCATGAAGTTCGACAGCGGCCTGGTGGAACTGCCCGTCGCGCGGCGACGACGGCGCGGACGGCACGGCGCCGTGGATTTCAACGGCTAGAAACAATTCGCTTGCCGACCGGCCGGCGCGGGGGTAAATACCTGCCCCTCGCCGGCCGGCCGTCCGGCATCGAGGACCATCGCCAATCAGCTTTCTCATCCGTCCATGAGACACCAAAAGAAAACCGTCAAGCTGGGCCGCACGGCCGAGCACCGCAAGGCGCTGCTCGCCAACCAGGTTTGCAGCCTGATCGAGCACAGCCGCATCAAGACCACGCTGCCAAGGCCAAGGCGGTGCGTCCGTTCGCGGAAAAGATGCTCACGCTCGGCAAGCGCGGCACGCTGCACGACCGCCGCAACGCCATCTCCTATCTGCACCAGCCCGCGATGGTGAAGAAGCTGTTCGAGGAAATCGCCCCGCGCAGCGCCAGCCGCGCCGGCGGCTACACGCGCATCATCAAGCTCGGGCCGCGCCTGAGCGACAGCGCGCCGATGGCTTACATCGAATGGGTGGACGCCGCCCCGCCGACCGACGATCTCGCCGTCAAGCCGACGGCGAAAGTGCCGGTTGAGAAAAAGGAGCGTGTGGCGAAACCCGCGGCTCAAGAGGGTGGCGCGACCGCCCCCAAGAAGCGTGGCAGCGTTGGCTCGCGGAAAAAGTCCGACAAAGCCAAGCGCGCGGCGGCGAAGGTCAAACGTCTGACCGCCACGGCGGTTCGCAAAGCCAAACCCAAGGTGGGCGGCACGCGCTTGAAGAATCGCAAGACGACATAATTTGGGTGACGGGGTGGTCTC
Organism: uncultured bacterium; assembly: GCA_963795895.1. Taxonomy (GTDB): domain Bacteria; phylum Verrucomicrobiota; class Verrucomicrobiia; order Chthoniobacterales; family SZAS-18; genus CAWCJJ01. Next base: position 124,460 of record CAWCJJ010000006.1, on the reverse strand, counting down.
GCGGGACCACCTTGAAGCCGGAGTCAGTTTGGAAGGCCGCAGATTCGTATCTGCGGCCTTTTTTGCGTCGCGTTCAGATCAATACGCCCACCCAAACGCCCAGCACGAACACCGCTCCCACAAAGGCGTTGCTCAGGAAAAAGGCCCGGTCCACGGCGCGCAGGTCCAGCGGCTGGATCGCCGCCGTGCGATGCTCGTAAACCAACGCGGCGAACACCGGGACCATCCCGGCGTAGTACGCCGCGCCCAGAGCCGCCGTCCATCCGAAGGCAAACAACAGCGCGAACATACCGGCGTGCAGCCATTGCGCGAGCCGCAAACTCGCCGGGATTCCCAGCTTGACCACCAGGGAACGCAAACCGGCCTCTTTGTCGAATTCGTAATCCTGCGTCGCGTAGATGAGATCAAATCCCGCGACCCACAACAAGACGCCCAATGCCAGCACGAGCGGCGCGAACGCGAAGCTGCCGGTCACCGCCAGCCACGCGCCCACGGGTGCCACGGACAACGCCAGGCCCAGGAAAATTTGCGTGTAGTGGGTGAACCGTTTTGTCAGCGAGTAGAAGAAAATGATGGCCAAAGCCACGGGCGAAAGCGCGAGGCACAACGCGTTGATGAAGTACGTCACCGCCACAAAAGCCACGGCGCTGATGGCGAGCAGCGCCACCGCCCCTGGCCGCGAGATCAGCCGGTGACGCCCGGCGGTGCGCGGGTTTCGCTGGTCGATGTTCCAATCGGCCAGCCGGTTGAAGGTCATCGCGGCGGTGCGGGCGCAAACCATCGCCAGCACAATCAGCCCCAGGGTTCGCCAGCCCGGTCGTCCGCGCGAGGCCGCGAGCATCGCGCCCAAGGCGAAGGGCATCGCGAAGATCGTGTGCGAGAAGCGGATGAACGCAAGCGTCCGGTTAACCGGCGGGAAACATCGCCCGCCAACCGGTTTGAACGCGGGGGAAGTTTGCGCTTGGGCGGTCATGTTCACGGCTATGACGCCAGCAGGGCTTCGAGTTTGCGCCGCGCGCCCGACATGATCGGCGTCCCGTGGGCGAAAAGCATTTTCTCGAAAGAGTACTCCAGCAGTCCTTTCAAGGAGCGGCGCAGTTCCTTGGGATCGGCGCAGTATTTGTCGGGCAGCAGACTGAAGCCGTAAGGTTGCAGGTTGATCAGCGCGTCGCCCACCACCACGATCCCGCCGTCGAGCGGAAGATAGATCGCCACTTCGCCCGCCGCGCCGCCGGGCAGCGCGACCACTTCAAAGGCGTTGAGTTCCGCCACTGCTCGTGTGCAGGAATTCGCCGTCCAGATCGATCCCCAGTTCCTCCCGGGCATCGCGCGTGCGCGTAGATCGGAATGGAGAAGCGCGCCTTGAACGCCCGGCCGAGCGCGCGTGGTTGCCGTTGGTGAGTAGAACGGCGGCGGGAGCCGCGGTTGGGCCAGTTCATCGAGCAACTCCCTTTGCAACAGAATGGGATCGACGAAGTACAACTGCCCGTCCACGCCAAGCGCGCTGGAGTGATGATCCACCTTGGTCTCGGCGCTGTAAGCTTCCCAGCAGGCCAGGACGGTCAGGCGTGGGTCGTTGCTGCCGAGGTCGGCGTAATCATCGGCGGGTTTCATGGGGGTGGATGGCAGGGCGCAAATTGTTGCGACCGCTCTTGAAACGCAAGCCGGGCGGCGCGATTAGTACGGCAGGAACTTCCCATGGATGAGTCTTCCCCCGTCAGTGCGTCACCGCCATCGAGTCAGTTGAACCAGCGCGCCCGTCAGGCGGCCAAAATCGCGGGGCATCCCGAGCGCTACAAAGTTTGCGAGGGCTGCGACTCGATTGTGGCGGTGAAAGTCACGACCTGCCCAAATTGCTACGGGTACCGATTTCAACGGCGAACGCCAGGATGTTGTCGCGCAAGCCCATCTTTTGGGTAGCCGCGAGCAGACCAGCGTCTCCGCCGAGGATTTATTGTAGGGGATTTATCCTCCCCTCCTAGTCTCTCCGGGACTAAGAGACCTGCGGCAACCGGCGACGCCGTCACAACACCCCGCCCGCTGGCATCCGAGTTGCTAGGTTGTTGCACAACGACCAGCATTCCGCCCCAACCGACGCCATCATGTACACCTACAGCTACCAGGCCCGCGACAACAGCGGCAAAATTTCCGCCGGCATCCAGGACGCGCTCAACGAGGAAAATGCCATCACCAGCCTGATGAGTCGCGGCTTGATGGTCCTTTCCATCCAGCAAAAAGGCTCCGCCAGCAAAAGCAAGAAGACCACCAACGTCAAGGAGACCGACCTCGTTCTCTTCACCCGTCAGCTTGCCACCATGATCGACGCGGGTATCCCGCTCGTCACCGCCATGACCGCCCTTTACGAGACGGCCGACCCGCGAAAACAAGCGGGTCTGCGCAACGTCGTCGGCGACCTCACCTCGCGGGTCCAGGGCGGCGAAAGTTTCAACGCCTCCCTGCTCAAACACCCGCGCGTGTTCAACCGGCTCTACACGAGCATGGTCAAGGCGGGCGAGACCGGCGGTTTGCTCGCGGAAATTCTCGACCGTCTCGCCGGCTTCCTCGAAGCGAGCGCCCGGCTCCGCAAAAAGATCAAGTCGGCCATGACCTACCCAATCGCGGTCATCTCCATCGCGTTTGTCATCACCATCTTCCTGATCGTGCGCGTCGTGCCCGTGTTCGCGGAAATTTTCAAGGACTTCGGCAAGCCCCTGCCCGCCCCCACGCAGTTCCTGGTCGATGTCAGTGATTACATGCGCGCCTACTGGTGGGCGGCGATCCTGATCGCGGTCGCCGTGTTTTTCGGACTCAAGACGTTTCTGCGCACTAAAACCGGCCACGAACTTTGGAACCGCTGGCAGCTCAAGCTGCCGATCTTCGGACCGCTGACCCACAAGATTTGCATGAGCCGGTTCGCGCGGACTTTCGCCCAATTAATCCGGTCGGGTGTCCCGATCCTGGAAACATTGGAAATCGTGGGGGCAGTTCCGGGAACACCGTCATCGAACATTCCATCAAAAGTGTGAGCGACGACGTGGAGAAGGGCGACAATCTTTCCGTCGCGCTTTCCAAGAAGACGATTTTCCCGCCGATGATGCTGCGGATGGTCGCCGCCGGCGAGTCCACGGGCAAGATCGACGAGATGCTTGAAAAGATGGCCGACTTCTGGGATGAGGAAATCGAGGCCACCCTGTCCGCCCTGACCTCGCTGCTGGAACCTATTTTGATTGTGATTCTGGGTGTGATCGTCGGCGGTATTGTCATCGCGCTGTTCCTGCCTATCTTCCAGATGAGCGAAGTCATTTCCGGTGGTTAGCCTTGCCTGGCGGGGATTGGTGGTATCCCACTTAGCCGCGTGGACAAGACGATCACCCGGCTGCGCCCGCTGAACATCGGCTACCCCGTGACGGACTCAAAAAAAAGCGCGGTCGCCGTGAGACTTGATGGGCCGCGGTCGTCGGCTTCGACCACCGCGATGGAGGGACGAGTCCGGCGGCGCGCCGCCGATCTGGCCCGGGCGAACGCGGAAATCCGCGAGCGTATCGTGCAGCAGGAGGCGGTCGCCGCTTTCGGGCAGCGGGCGATCCTGGGCCGTTCTCTCGACACCCTGATGCGGGAGGCGGCGGAGCAAGTCGCCTCCACGTTGAACGTGGCCCTGGCCCTGGTGTTTGAACACGCCGGCGCGCGTCACGAGGAATTCACCGTGCTCGCCGCGGCGGGCTGGCCCGGCGCGCCCATCGGCCTGCCGATTTCCTACGCCGGGAAAAAGACCCAGGCGGGACATGTGATCCGCACCCGCGAGCCCCTGATCGTGCATGATTTTTTGAACGAGGGCAACTTCGTGCCGTTGCTAACGATGAACCCGCGGAATCTGCACAGCGGCATGTCGGTGTTGATCAACGGTCAGCACGAGCCGTTTGGCGTCCTGAGCGCCCACAGCGCCCTGCGCCGGGAATTCTCGCCCGACGACGTGCATTTCCTCCAGGCGATGGCCAACATCCTGGCGGCGGCTATCGTGCGCAAACAGGGCGAGCAAGCCTTGCAAGTGGCCGAGCAGGCCGCGGTGCGAGCCAATGCCGCCAAGAGTGAGTTTCTCTCGCGCATGAGTCACGAACTGCGCACGCCCCTCAACGCCATCCTGGGCTTTGGACAGCTACTGGAAATCGACCATCTCACCTCCCGGCAGCAGGAGAGTGTCAGCCAGATCATGCGCGCCGGGCGGCACCTGCTCGACCAGGTCAACGAGGTGCTGGACATCAGCCGCATTGAGGCCGGCCAGTTTACCCTTTCCCCGAGCCACTCAAAGCCGTCGAGTTGTTGCGCGAAGTGATCGACCTGGTGCGTCCGTTAGCCGAGGAACGCCGGATCCACGTGACGGCGCGACCCGGGACCCTGGAATCCACCCTTTATGTGCTCGCGGACCGTCCGCGGTTTCGCCAGATTCTGCTCAACGTGGTATCCAACGCGATCAAGTACAACCGGCCGGGTGGCGGCGTGGAGATCGGCGTCGGCTTGTCCGCGGGAGGCGAGCGGGTGCGCGTGGAGGTCCGCGACAACGGGATTGGAATTTCTCCGGTTAAGCTGGAAAAATTGTTCACGCCCTTCCAACGGTTGGGGGCCGAGGACTCGGAAGAGACGGCAACGGCATCGGGCTGGCGTTGTCGAAGCGCCTGGTGGATTTGCAACGCGGCTTGATCGGGGTTGAAAGTCAGGAGAACGTCGGCTCGACGTTCTGGGTTGAACTGCCGGTCGCCGCGGAACCCGCCGGCGAACCCGCGCCACTGGTAGGTTGGGAAGAACTTTTTGCGGCGGCCACCATGAAAGAAGAACCTTCCGAGACCCACGGCTCCGCCGTGAAACCAGCGCACGACGCGTGTTGTACATCGAGGACAACGAATCGAACCGCCGCTTGATCGAGATGCTCTTCGTGCAGTCGGCCACAGTTGCGGTTGGTGAGCGCCGCGTGCGGGGCGGAAGGTTTGGAAGCCGCCAGGGTCGAGCGTCCGGATTTGATTCTGCTCGACATGCACCTGCCGGACATGACGGGAGAAGAAGTACTCGGGCATTTGCGCGCGGACGAAAGCACGCGGGAGACTCCCGTGGTGGTGGTTTCGGCCGATGCCACCGCGATGCGCAACCAGCGCCTGCGCGCGGCGGGTGCCAACGATTACCTGACGAAGCCCTTCAACGTCGCGCAGTTTCTGAAATTGTTGGACACATATTTCAACCAAGGTGGCGAAGCGGAAAGGAAGGGCAAGTAGATAGGAGGTAGAAGTTGGGGCGGAAGGGGTTGGAAGAATGTTATGGGTTGGTCCTCCGCACCGAAGGTGCAGCCTCAGCACAGCCTGGGGCAACGCCCTAGGTACAATATAGGATTGTTTCCAGCGCTGAAGGCGCGATTCATTCCGGGCGCGCCAGCCAGGACCATCATGCCCGTCCCACCGGCGGCTTCTTGAATCGCGCCTTCAGCGCTAAATTTCCTGCTAACCCATGCCTCGGGCGTTGCCCCAGGTTGTGCTGGGGCTGCACCTTCGGTGCGAAAGGCAGACTCTTATGAGGCTGCATCCTGCCGCAAAGAAGGAAAGGGCTTCGACTTTCCGATTTCCGCCCTATCTCCTACCTTCTATCTCCTTGCCCTTCCTTTCCACTCCGCTCCGTCTTTATGAAGAAAACCAATCCGCCCATCTCCGTCCGCGCCGGCAAACTGGAGTTTCTCAAACTCAACGCCGCGCGCTGGGATAAGCGGGACACCTACTACTGGCTGCTGACCCTGACCTGGCCCCGGTTCGCGCTGTTTTTATCGGGCGCCTACGTGGGGGTCAACCTCCTCTTCGCCCTGCTTTTCACGCTCGGCGGGAGCGAGGCCATCGCCGAGATGCGCGGCGGCTCGTTTGTGGACGCCTTTTTCTTCAGCGTCGAAACGCTTGCCACCATTGGCTACGGCCACATGTATCCCGTCAGTTTCTACGGCCATCTGGTTGTGACCGCCGAAGTCATCGTGGGCATGTTCGGCATGGCGGTGGTCACAGGCTTGATCTTCGTGCGTTTTTCGCGGCCCACGGCGAGTCTGGAATTCACGAGGACGATCCGTGGTCATTTCCGAGTTCGACGGAGTCCCGGCGCTGATGGTGCGGGTCGCCAACCAGCGGCACCAACCGATGGTGGAGGCGCAGTTTCGGATCATGATGCTCCTCAACGAACCGTCAAGGAAGGCGAGTACGTGGCCCGCGTTTCTACGAGTTGTCCCTGCAGGTGGAGCGGATCATCATGTTTCCGGCGGCGTTAACCATCCGGCACTTTATCACGGAGCGAAGCCCCCTTTTATGGTTCGACTCACGGAGGACTTGGAAAAGGGCGATGCGCGGTTCATGGCATCGGTGGTATGCGTGGACACGATGGTCGCCGCCTCGGTGCAAAGCCAGCAGGATTACGACATGGCGGATGTGCGTTTCGGCGAGCGTTTTGTGGAGATTTACACGGAGGATGCAAAGGGCGTCTGGTGGTGGATTACGGTCGCTTGCACGAGACCGAGCCCGTCAGAGGACATCACTCTGATGCGCTGAGAACCCACATTCCCCTCCGCCACATCCTTCCTCGCAACCCATAACCCTTCTTCGACAGCCCAAACCCGCCCACCCCCTCACTTCGCCGCCAACTGCACCATCGCCCGGCGCAACTCGATCTGCGTGGCTGGCTTTCCCAGACACAATCTCGATCCCCGCCGGCAGCTCGCGTTCTCCCGCGCGTCCCGCCGCCGTAACCGGTCAGCAAGATGATCGGCGAGCCCCGGGCAGATCTTCTTCACCTCGACCGCCAGTTCCTCCCCGCTCATCCCGCCGCCCATCGACTGGTCGGTGATCATCAAGTCGTAACACTCCGGCCCGGTACTTCTCCAATGCCTCGGCACCCCCTTGCCGGCGGTCTCCACCGAGTGGCCGTCCTCCACGAGTTGCCGCTGGATCACGTCGCGGATGATCGGCTGATCGTCCACCACCAGGATTCGCAACGTCCGCGCGCCGTCGCCGGCTCCACCGGCCGGCTCCGCCACTGGCTCGCCCGTGCCACCCTCCGTGATCGACCGGCGGCGATCGGCAGGCCGATGCAGAACGTCGTCCCCCGGCCCTTTTCGCTGTCGATCTCCATCGTGCCGCCGTGCCGCTCGATGATGCCGTACACCGCCGAAAGTCCCAGGCCGGTGCCACGCTCGCCCTTGGTCGTGAAAAACGGCTCCAGACAACGCCGGCGGGTTTCCTCGTCCATGCCCGTACCGTTGTCCTCCACGCACGAGACGCGCCAGGCCGTTCTCCATCCGGGTGCGGATCGTGATGGCACCGCCGTTGGGCATCGCGTCCACCGCGTTGAAAATCAGATTGGTCAGCATCTCGCGCAACTCGGCCGGATCACCCTGGATCGGCGGCAATTCGCCCAGTTCCGTCTGCGATACGACACCCGCACCTCCGCGTCCGGCGGCGTGGTCCTTCCACTTGGGGCGCGTCATCGTCACCGCCTGCTCGACAAGTTGGTTGAGCTGCATCGACACGCGCGTTTCCTGTGCTGTCGGCCGGCCGGTGGAACTCGCGCAACCGGCGCACGATCTGCGCGGCGTCCTGCGCGGCGGTGGCGATGACGCGGATGTACTTCGTCTCCGGGCCGCTCGGGTTGCTCCTTCATGCCGGAAAGCATCAGGTCGCTGTAACCGAGGATCAGCGTCAGGATGTTGTTGAAATCGTGGGCGATGCCCGCCGCCATGGTGCCCAGCGCGCTGAGCCGCTCCTGCTTGATGGCCGCCTGCTGCGCGAGCGCGCAGTTTGTTGAGCGTGTCTTCGAGTTGCGCCGTGCGCTCGTGCACCTGTTCCTCCAGCAGGATGTTCTGGTTCTGCTGCTGGATTTGCAGGAAGCGGTTTTCCAGCAGGTTGCGAATGCGCAGCAGCACCTCGGATTGATCGAGCGGTTTGGTGAGAAAATCCTTGGCACCCGCCGCCAGGGCGCGGTGCTTGGTTTTGGCGGTGATATCGGCCGTCAGCACCAGCACCGGCACCGGGTGATCCTCGTAGCTGAGCACCTTGATCTGCTCCATGATCTCGAACCCGTTGACGTTGGGCATGTGCAGATCGAGCAGCACCAGGTCGGGGCGGAAATCCACGAACAGCGCCATCGCCTCGCGCGAATCGGTGGTGCTGACGACCCGGCTGGCCCCGATCAATTCCAGGATGCGCTCCAGCAGGCGCACGTTGGCCTGCTCATCATCAACGATGAGAATCTTGGCTTTGCTGATGACAGTACGAATCATAGAAGAAGTAGGCGGGCTTGGGGCGAAGCGAAAGGTGTGCCCAGCACCGGCGCGGCCATCAAGGTGGTGAGGGTTCCGCAGGCACAGATTGCGGAGAATGCCTAAGGGAGCCTTATTCCATTCGGGGTTCAACCTCCGGCTGCGTTGGCGAATTCCGAAACTTCGCCACCGTAAAATTGCTGGTACAAGCGTTCGATGGCTTCCGCCGGGTCCTCGAACATCATGCTCTCCTTGAGTTTGCTCGCGTACAGGCTGAAGCCGAAAGGGCTGACCAGCGGCATTTCCAGCCATTCCCAGCGCAGATCCGGCGGCGCTCTCCAGCCACGCGGCACGCGCCCTCGCCGTCGAGAAACAGAGTCGTCGCCTGCCGGTAGGATTCGGCGACGAGCGGGTGATCCGGCTCGTGCTCCTCCAGCACTTTGAAAAGAATGTCGGCGCTGAAACGCAGTTGCCGCGGCGCGCGGTCCTTGCCCGGGAAGCTGGCGCGGCACCATCAGCCCCGTTTGCGCCACCGCGCGGAACTGCGAGCGGACCAACTGGCTGTCGCGCAAAGCGGCGCGCAGGTCGTCCTCCGCACCGGCGCGGGCGAAACATTCCCGCCAGCGGTCGGGCGGTCAATTCCTGAAAGCGTTGCAGCGGTGAGCAAGAAGCCATAATCGTCCACCGTCACCATCGCGTTGCCGCCCGCCAGGCGCGCCACGCGCCAGGCGACGATGCGCGACAGGGCGTCGTTGGCGCCGCGCCCGATGAGCGAATGGAAAAAATAATGGCTCAACGGCGGACGGCGTGCCCGGTTCGCGGTAACGCTCCACGAGCATCAGACCCGTCGCGCGGAACCCGCGAATGCCGGCGCTGCAACTCGAAATGCGCGACGACCGCCTGCGCGTTGGACGAGGAAAGATCCCAATTTTCCACCAGCCAATCCGTGGCCGGCGTGCAGCCGCGGCGCTCCGTCGGCGTTTCCGAAGCCGGTGAGTCCGCATAGAGCAGCGCCTGACCAGGACCGGCTGCCGCGAGCCGGTCGTCCATCTCGGTGCGCAACCGGGCGATTTCGTCGCGCCAGGCCGCTGGCGAGCGGACGCGCGGTTGCCGCTCCACGACGGGACGTTGGGCCGCTCGCCGTCGGCGTCCTCCACGCGCGCGGTCTTCCAGCCGGCATCCATCAAGCCGCACGGCCCGCCCGCCCAGCACGAACACGTCGCCGGGTTTCAGCCCCTGGATGAAACGCTCCTCCACCGTGCCGAGCCGGCGTCGGCGCAGGGTGACGTCCACCAAGCCTTCCGTCGCGATGGTGCCGATGTTGACGAGGTAATCCCGCTCGACGCGCGGCGACACCGTGAACAGAGCCGCCGTCGATGACGCGCACCTTGCCAAACGTGTCGCGAGTACGCGCGCGCCAGCGAACGCCCCCCGCCCTCCAGGTACTCGACCACGCGGTCGAAATCGGCTCGCGTCCAAACGCCGGAACGGCCACGCGCCGCGCACGATCTCCAGGGCTTTCGTCCACGGGCATTCCCGGTTCGCGCCATCGCCATGCCCAGGATGTGCTGGGCCAGCACGTCGGCGGCATTTTCCGCATTTGCACGGGGTCCAGTCGCCGCTCGCGCACCAGGCGGACGGTCACGGCGCATTCCACCAGATCGTTGATGTTGGTCGCGATCAGGATGCCGTGGCTGGTCTGGTCCACCGCGTGCCCCGAGCGGCCAATGCGCTGGAGCGTGCGTGAGATCACCCTTGGGCGCGGAAACCATCACCACCAGGTCGATCGCGCCGATGTCCACGCCCATTTCCAGGCTGGTCGAGCAAACCACCGCGCGGAGTTCGCCGTTTTTGAGCCGGTCCTCGACTTCCAGGCGCACGTCGCGGTCCAGCGAGGAATGGTGCACCTCCACCTGCCCGGCCAGCTTCGGGCAGGGCGGCCTTGAGGCTAAGGCCGAACTTCTCCGCACCGGAGCGGGTGTTGGTGAAGATCAGCACCGAACGGCGCGAGCGCACCAGCGAGGCGAGTTCGCGCAAGACGCGGCCGACGCTCTGGCCGCTGCGGCGGGTAAGGATGCCGGCGCAAAGGCGAGAACACCTCGACGATCGCCTGCCGCTGTGTGCGCGCCTCGGCGATCACGCAGGGCCGACCCGCGCCGCGAGGAACGCCGCCATGGTTTCCAGCGGGCTGATTGTTGCCGACAAGCCCGACGCGGCACAGTCCGCGGCGCGTCGGCGGTTCTCAATGCGCGGTGGCGGGTTGTGGGTTGTAGGCTTCGCGTTGCGGGTTGTGGGTTGTGGGTTGTGGGTTGTGGGACTTCGCGTTGTGGGTCGTGGTCTTGTTGTTGAGTTGCCGATTCTGCTGGGCGCACCGGCATCGGCGGCGTGAGTCGGAACGAGCGGTGGCCTCGGAGCGAACGAGCCGTTCCAATCGCTCCAGGCGTGACGCTCAGGTGCGCGCCGCGTTTGTTCTCGGCCAGCGCGTGCAGTTCATCGATCACCACGTACCGGCAACGCTCAGCGACGCGTGGTGCGCGCGCTGGCAAAGCATGATCGCCAGACTCTCCGGCGTCGTGAGCAGGATGTGCGGCGGCTGGCGCTTGAGCCGGGCGCGCTCCTTGGCCGGAGTGTCGCCCGTGCGCAGCCCGAGGCGGATTTGCTCCGCGAGACCCATTTCGCGCAGGGGCCGCTCCAGGTTCTTCTGGATGTCGTACGTCAGCGCCCGCAGGGGCGAGACGTAGATCGCGTGGATGCCCTCCGACAGCGGCAGCTCGCGCGCCAGCCGGTCGATGATCCCAAGAAACCCGGCGAGCGTTTTGCCGCTGCCCGTGGGCGAGGTCAGCAGGACGGATTTCCCCGTCGAGGATCGCCGGGACGCAGAGCTTCTGCGCCTCGGTGAAATCCGGGTACGTCCGGCGGAACCAGTCCGCCGGTGACGGGCTGCAGACGCGCGAGCAGGCTTTCGTCCGGCTCGGCGCGTGTGTAACTGCGTGCCGTCAAAGAGGTCCGCTCGAACTGTCCTCAGACGGCGCGCTCGCCGGTTTCCTCGGTGCGGATGCGGATGGCGTCCTCGATGGAATACACAAACACTTTGCCGTCGCCGATCTTGCCGGTCTTGGCGGCCTTGATGATCGCGGACGTGGCGGCTTCCAGCAAGATCGTCGGCCAGGACGACCTCGATCTTGATCTTGGGCAGGAAATCGACGGTGTACTCGCTGCCGCGATAGATTTCCGTGTGGCCCTTCTGGCGGCCGAAGCCTTTGACCTCGCTGACGGTCATGCCTTCGATGCCGAGTTCAGCGAGGGCGTCTTTGACTTCCTCGAGCTTGAAGGGCTTGATGATGGCTTCGATTTTTTTCATAAAGAGGGCAACAAACTTCGATACAGGGACTTCTTCGGCGTGGCAACCCGATGTCGCACAAAAAGACGCCGGGCGCACAGCCTATAGCAAAGCTTGTGCCTTTGTCGGCAAGCCTGATTTACCCTGTAAACACCCTTGCGGGATGGTGCGGGCAGCTTGGAAGTGGTTCTAAATGGGCACGCCGGGCAGAATCATCCACCGCCTCTCTGGCGGGTGGCACGCCGGAGTTCTTAACCGCAAATTTAACGCAGATCAAAGAAAAGGCGGGGAGAGGAGATTTTTTGTTCCAGAGGATTGGTCATTGGGCCTTGGTCATTTCATCCCGTTGGGCTCCCATGCCGTCGAGTTCGGCCACCATCTGCGGCGTCAGGGTCAGCGTTGCGGCGGCGAGGTTTTCTCGCAGGTGCCCCACCGACGATGTGCCGGGAATCAGCAGCAGGTTGGGCGAACGTTGCAACAACCACGCCAATGCCACCTGCATCGGCGTCGCGTCCAGTGACTTGGCAACGGCTTCCAACGCGGAGGATTGCAGCGGCGTAAACCCGCCCAACGGGAAGTACGGCACGTAGGCGATCCCCTGCGCGGCCAGTTCAGTCACCAACGTGTCGTCCTCGCGGTGCGCGACGTTGTACAGGTTCTGCACGCAAACGACGGGCGCGATCTTTTGCGCCTCGCGCGACCTGGCGGGAGGTGACGTTGCTCAGACCCAGGTGGCGGATCAGACCCTGCTGCTGGAGTTCGGCCAGCACGGTCATCGGCTCGGTCAGTCCCCAGCCGGGGCGTGTCCGTTGTCCCCTCCAGCGCGGAGGTTGACCACGTCGAGGGTGTCCAGACCGAGGTTGCGCAGGTTGTCATGCACGGCGGAGGTAAGTTGCTCCGGCGCGACGGCCGGATTCCACGATTTGTCCTCCCCGCGAATGGCGCCCACCTTGGTGACGATCACCAGATCATCCTGATAAGGATGAAGCGCCTCCTTGATGATCTGGTTGGTGATGTGCGGACCATAGAAATCGCTCGTGTCGATGTGGTTTACGCCGGCGGCCAACGCCTCGCGCAGCACGGCGACGGCGGCGGCGGGGTCGCGCGGAGGTCCCCACACGCCGGGTCCCGCCAATTGCATCGCCCCGTAACCCAGCCGTTTTACCGCCAGGGAAGTGCCCGGGAAGGTAAAACTGCCTCCCAGGTTGGCGTGTCCGCCCGCATTACCATTGCCGATGTCGTTCGTGTTCATGGAAGGCACAATTCCATGGGCTGGACAGAAAACAAATAACATTTTCTGTTTTCTGTCGCATTCGCTCGCTCGCGTGCAAACCGGTGTGTTCCCTTGTAAGGTATCCCACACCGACCATGCCCGACGCCGCCCCACCCGTTGACCGGATTCTTGCTGCCGCCGAGGTGGTCTTGCGCCGCCACGGGGTGGAAAAGACCAATGTTGTGGATATTGCCCGCGCCCTGGGGATCAGTCACACGAACATCTACCGGCATTTCCCGAGCAAAAAGGCGCTGCTCGACGCCGTGGCGGCCCGGTGGCTCAACGTGGTCACTTCACCACTGGAGGCGATCGCTGGGGACCACACCCGCCCCGCCACCGAGCGGCTGATTTCCTGGTTCGACACCCTGCGCGTCGCCAAGCAGCGCAAGGTGCTCGACGACCCCGAGCTTTTTCGCGTTTACCACCGTCTGGCCATGGCGGCGCGTAAACTCGCCAGCACCCACGTGGCGGGTTTGCTCGATCAGGTGGCGGGGATTATCTCCGAGGGGATAGCCAATGGGGAGTTTTCGAGGCATTTGGACGCCAAGGTGTCGGCTCTCGCTTGCCTGCACGCCATGTCCCCGTTTCACCATCCGGCGATGCTGTCGCAAAGCGGAACACCGCCGAAGGAAGAGGAGGCGCGCGCCGTGCTCGGCCTCTTGGTGGCGGGACTGCGCGCCGGTCCCGTTCCGCCGCACGAATAAAAATGCCCGCAAGTATTTGACCGGTCGGTGTTAAGCCCTTGGGTGCGCGGCTTCGTACGCGGCTTTCAGCCGTTCGGTGGTGACCTTGGTATAAATCTGTGTCGTCGAAAGACTGGCGTGACCCAACAGGGTTTGCACGCTGCGGAGGTCCGCGCCGTTGTCCAGCAGATGGGTGGCGAAGGAATGCCGCAGCTTGTGCGGACTCAACGTGGCCGCCAAGCCCGTGTGCGGCAGGTACCGCTTCAGCAGGAGCCAGATGGAACGACCCGACAGGCGCTTGCGCAATTTGCTGATGAAAAGCGGTCCCGACTTCACCCCGGCCTCCACTTGGTAGCGTGAAATCGCATCCAAGGCGATGAGTCCCACCGGGCAGACCCGTTCCTTCTTCCCTTTGCCAAAGACCCGCACTGATTCGGTGTACACGTCCAAATCCTCGACGTTGAGCGACGCCAGTTCCGCCAAACGCAGACCGCTGCTGTAGAAAAGTTCCATGACGGCGACATCCCGGGCGGGCATCCAAGGGGGTGCCTGGGGTTCGCGTTCAACCTTGAGGGGCGCGGCGAGCAAATCCTCCATCTGCTTGGCCGTGAGCGGCTGGGGCAGTTTTTTCTCCGCCTTGGGCAAATGCAGGGCCTTCAATGGGTTCAACGCCAAGTTGCGACGCTGGCAAAGGTATTTGTAGAACGAGCGGAACGCCGCGAATTGCAGACGCACGTACGCGCGCGCCAGACCTCGCTTCATGCAGTCGAAGAGGTAATCGCGGAAGGGATCGGTGCCGCACTCAAGCCAACCGGGGGCGTCGGGCTGCGACTTACGGAAGTCAGCCAGCGCGCGCTGGTAGGCTTGGACGGTGTGCGCGGAACTATTCCGCTCGTTTTCCAGGTAGTCGAGGAATGCCTCCACGAGCCGGTCCGCGTGACGCGGGCGCTGTCGGCGTTTGTTGGGCGGCATGGCGGAACCAAGCGGGGGATTATTAGTTATTGGTTATTGGAACGGAAGTTCCCATCGCCAAAACACCGTGTCAGCTTTCCTGATAACCAGTAACCAATAACCTCCCCTCCCCTACCACAAACTTTTCCTGCGCACAAAACCCTCGCTGGCGGAAGCCGTCCGCGCCAGTCCGCCACCACCGCTGGCGTTGCCGCTGAACATCGAACTTGAATCCGCGTTGGAGAAACTGTGGCTAAAAAGCGAACTCAACGTCGCCAAATTACTCTCCACCGCATGCAGGAACACCGCGGCGCGGTCACTGGAGAGAATGTCCGAACTCAACCCACCCGACCCGCTGTCGGCCTTGCGCCAAGCTTCGCTACTGAGCCCCGCCGCCCCCCCACTGCTCAAATCCTCGCTCCCACCCGCCGCGAAAGCCGCGAAAAACGAGGACAGCGATTCACTGCTCATACCGGACAATAAGGAAAGCAATGACTCGCCGCCGAAGCCGCCCGAAGCCAACGTTTCGCTCCCCGGACCACCCGCCAGAAACGAGAAGGTCTCGCTGCTCAACCTCGAGTAGGAGGACAAACTGTCGTTGCCCAACCCGGCGCCGAGGGAGGAAAGCGACTCCTGCGAGGAGAGACTTCCGGAAGCCAAAGGCAGGGAAAAGGAACTGACCGCCTCGCTGCCGGTCCCGCCGGAGAACGACGCGAGCGTGTCGCTGCTGAACGGCTTGAGCGCGGTCTCGACGCCGAAGGCGGATGAACTCAGGGATTCGCTGCCAAACGCACCGCCCGAGGATAGTGACTCGCTCCCAAACGCGCCTCCCGAGGTCAGACCCTCGCTGCCACCACCGCCCCGCGCGAACGAAGATTCGCTCCCGCCACCGGTCGCAGCCAAGGCGTCCCCGTGATCACGCGCGCCGCCGCCAAAACGGGTACTCGCGGCGCTGTCGAGCGCGAATTTTTGACCCAGCAGCGCCTCCAGCGTGTGGAGTTGTTCGGGCGTGAGGTGCGCCAGGGAGCCGAGCAGCGAGGAACCGGCGGGTCGTTCGCCCCGCTGGAGCCGCGCGAGGGCGGCGGTGAGGTCTTCCTTGCTGCCCATGGCGCCGTCGATCAACTCGATTAATCGTTGAAAACTCAGGTGGAAGGGCAGCGTCGCGAACTTGGGTTCCGTTTCGCCAGCCAACCCCTCGGCGGGCAAGGTCACCCGCCCGGAGGACGCCACCGGCTGCCAGGCCCCGTTGCGTCCGTAGGTCCCCAGTTCAACGTGGTACGTGCCACCCGGACGCCGCGCCGCCAGGTAGCGGCCCGCCTCGGTCGGGTGAATATCCACCTTGCTCTCGATCTCGCCATCCGGCCGGCAGATGTGCAGCGAGTACTTGTTGGCCGGCGTTCCGGCGGGATCCAGGTCCCAGTAGGCGAAAAGTTGGCGCGGGTCGTAGGCCACGAGGTACACACTCTGCGTGCCGTACGAAACGGGCAGCTCACCCAGGTGTTCGTAAGCGGGGGCGGGCGTCCCTCCGTTGGTGTGGACGGCTTCCGACGGAGCCTGACCCGCGAGCGGCTCCTGCGAAAGGTGAAAAGGCACGCCGGCACCCGCCCCCGACGGTGGGTGGTATTGGATCGGGCCGGAGTGGTTTTCGCTCATAGGTTAATAACGTCGGTCAAGGCGCGTTCAAGCACAGAATGAGGCAGGATAAACCCCCCATGCTAAAACCTTGTGGGCCAAAGGCAATGGGAATCCGCTCGCCGGTGAATAAACTTGTGAACAAGTGGCGCCACCATGCTTGCCACCAGCGGATTTAGGGATGGCGATTGGTCTTGGCAAGCATAAACTTGTCCTTCATTCCTCTGAAGGGGGATGCGCCGCCAGGAGGGCGGTCCTTTAACCCGCCGCCGACTTTTTTTCCATCTCACTTAATATGCTGACCAAACGTGTGATCCCCTGCCTTGACGTGACGGGGGGACGGGTCGTGAAAGGCACCCGCTTCCTGCAATTACGCGACGCTGGCGACCCGGTGGAATGCGCTTTGGCCTACAACGAGCAGGGTGCCGACGAACTCGTGTTTTTAGACATCACAGCCTCCTCCGACGACCGGCGGACCATGATCGATGTCGTCGAACGCACGGCGGACCAGTGCTTCATGCCTTTGACCGTGGGCGGCGGTGTGCGGACTTCGGATGACGTCCGCGCGCTGCTGCACGCGGGGGCGGACAAGGTGAGCGTCAACACCGCCGCGCTGGCGAACCCGCGTTTGATCGACGAGTGCGCGCGGCTCTTCGGCTCACAGTGCGTGGTGGTGGCCATCGACGCAAAGCGCGAGATGGCGGTTCCGGGTAGGAATGACACCAACGGGTCAAGGGTCCACTGGTCGGTTTACACTCACGGTGGCCGGAAAACCGCCGGACGCGACGCCTTGGCGTGGGCGCGCGAGGTCGCCGACCGGGGCGCGGGCGAGATCCTCCTGACGAGTATGGACGCCGATGGGACCAAGGACGGCTACGACATTGACTTAACCTCCACGGTCAGCGGAGCAATTGGCATCCCCGTGATCGCCAGTGGTGGTGCGGGCAAACTGGAACACTTGGCGGATGTGCTCACCCGGGGGAAGGCGGACGCGGTCCTTGCGGCGAGCATTTTCCACTTCGGAGAGCACGATATCGCCGGAGTAAAAGAATATCTCGCCGCCCAGGGCATCCCCGTGCGGCGAGTATAAGGATAAGCAGGATGGGCGAGGACTCGCCCGTCTCTGGTTCCGGTCAGCCCCGGGAACGCGGGCATCTTGCCCACCACAGGGCGGTAGCCCTGTGCTAGACCGGATGCGGGGCGGACGCCCGCGTTCCAGGGGCTGATTCCGGAGCGGAGGGGCTTCCGCCCTGCTGTGGGCGGGACGCCCACGCTCCCGGGGCCGAGGCCCCGGGAGCGAGAATACTAACGGTAGTAGTAATGCCCGTGCCGATAGTACCGATGACGGTAGTGGCGACGGTGGTTGTAATGACGGCGGTGGTGATAGTGCCGCCGGTGGCCCCCCTCTTCGAGCACGATGGTCGCGTCGAGGTGGACGGTGTTCGGCAGGGCCGCCGCAACGACGGCTTGCGTTTGCACGGGAGCCGCGACTTCGCGGGCGGCGGCATTTGATTCTAGCAAGCCACCGAAGCCGGTGGCCGCCAGACAGATGGCGAGGATGTGTTTAGTCATGATGTGAGTGTTTCGTAATGTCTCAGTTAAATGGACGCGCCGTCCGCCTGCTTATTCAAGCTCACCTCAGTGCGACCCCGTCCCTCGAACCTTGAAGTTCGGGTGTAACCCGCGTCGTGAAGCGCTTGCCGAGCCAAATCAAAATCGCGTCCAACCTCCGTTGGCGCGTGGGCGTCGGAACTGACAACCAACGGCACGCCCGCCGCGCAGGCCAGTTCCAGGAAGCTTTGCGCCGGATAAAGTTCGCCCGCCGGCTTTCGCAGCCCAGCCGTGCTTACCTCGATGGCCACACCGGAACTTGCGAGCGCCGCCACCGCCGGTTCATAGTACCGCCGCAGATCACCCGGCGGACGGTGCCCGAACTTCTTCACCAAGTCCGGGTGGGCCAGCAGATCGAAGAGACCGCTCCTGGCGCATCGTCCGAATTCGCGCCAATATAGGTCCCAAATTTCCTCCACCGCCGTGCCCGAGGCGTTGAAACGACCGATCCACTTTGGATTGTCCACGTCCCAACCGGGCGCGAGATAATGCACGCTCCCGACGAGGTAATCCCAGGGCGCCATGGTCGCGAGTTCGTCGATCCACTTTTCGGAACCCCGGATAAATTCGCATTCCAACCCCAGTCGCACGGGGAACGGTGCCGCCGCCGCACGGGCCGCCATCACGCGCGCGACGTAGAGCGGCAGTTCCGCGCGCGACATGCGCCAATCGTCGAAAGGCTCGGGTCCGGGCATCGGACAGTGGTCTGAAAACCCGATCTCCGCCAACCCCGCCGCAATGCCGGCCGCGACATATTCCGCCGGTTCCCCCACCGCGTGTCGGCAGAGCGGGGTGTGCATATGGTAGTCAGCGAGGGGGAACACGGGCGGTGGGATGTGGGATGTGAAGAGTGATGTGGGTTGTCACTTTCCCAACAGCCTTATAAGTCTTATAGGTCCTCAGGGAAGAAATAGATTCGGCCGATTCTCCCACATCCTCTCCGCCGCATCCCTCTTCACAACCCACATCCTTTCCGCCCACCCCTCCGCCGATGTTCATCGACACTGTATTTGAGAAGCTTTCGCACCATCCCAAGCGGATCGTCTTCCCCGAGGGAGCCGAGCCGCGCACCCTGGCGGCGGCGGCCCGGTTCGCGGCGCGCAAACTCGGCGTCGCCATCCTGCTCGGGAATCGCGATACCATCCAGAGCGTCGCGCACGGCGAAGGCATTGACCTTTCGCACAGCAAGATCGCCATCATTGATCCGGCAAACTCATCCGAACTGCCCACCTTTTGTG
Organism: uncultured bacterium; assembly: GCA_963795895.1. Lineage (GTDB taxonomy): Bacteria > Verrucomicrobiota > Verrucomicrobiia > Chthoniobacterales > SZAS-18 > CAWCJJ01. The sequence continues at coordinate 105,463 of CAWCJJ010000006.1, read as the reverse complement.
AAAACCTCATGAAACTGGACCGCTACAAGGGCTTCGGCGTGGAGGATCCCCGCCAGATCATGATCAACCCGAATTATTTCGGCGCGATGATGATCCAATACGGCCACGCCGACGGCTTGGTGGGTGGCGCCGGGGAATATTCCAGCGGGTTGCTGCGTCCCCTGCTCCAGTTGCTCAAACCGCTCCCGGAAGTCCGCACGGTGTTCGGTTGCATGGTGTGCGAGTTGCCCGACCGTGTCGTGGGCGACGAAGGGCTGTTGTTCTTCGCGGACGGCGCCGTGATCCCCGAGCCAACCGTTGAGCAATTGGCCACCATCGCGCTGCACGCGGGCGTGTTGTACTGCCGGCTACGGGGTGAGCGCGCGCGTGTGGCGATGCTGTCGTTTTCCACGAAGGGCAGCTCGAACTCCGCCAGCGTCCAGCGCGTTGCCGCGGCGACGGTGCTGGCGCGTCAAAAAGTGGAAACACTCCATGCCAGCGGCCTCGCGGGCAGCATGGACATCGAAATCGACGGCGAGATGCAGGCCGACACCGCGCTGGACAGCACCCTGGCCGCCCGCAAAGCGCCGAGCAGTCTCGTGGCGGGCCGGGCGAACGTCCTGGTCTTCCCGGATTTGAACAGCGGCAACATCGCCGTCAAGTTGGTGCAGCACCTCGCCAACGCGCGCAACTACGGCCAGATCCTGCTGGGTTTATCCAAGCCCGCCGCCGACATGTCGCGCGGCGCCACCGTCGATAGCATCCTGGGCGTCGCCGCCATCGTTGGCTTGCAAGCCATCGAGTACCACACGCTATACGGAGGCCGCGAAACGGGCGGGTAAACGGTTATTGGTTATCGGGCGCGGGCATTTGTCTCTTCCGTCCTATCTTCTATCTCCTATCTTCTTGCCCTTCCTTTCTTCCTCCCCATGAACGCCGTCACCCCGCGTGTCTTCGTCGCCGCCACCCGTCAGAACGACGGTAAAACCACCTCGGCCGTTGGATTGTTCGCGGCGTTTCAAAAACGGTTGGGCCGCATCGGTTACATCAAGCCGGTGGGACAGCGCTTCGTCGAGGTGGACGGCAAACGCATCGACGAGGACACCATGCTCATCGAGGACACCTTCAAAGTGCGGGTACCCCTGGAGGCGATGAGCCCCATCGCTATCGAACCGGATTTTACCCGGCGTTACATCGAACACGCCAACAACGATTTCCTGGTCAAACGCATCCACCATTCGTTCGACCGCGCGGCGTGGGAAAAAGATTTCGTGATCATCGAGGGCACGGGTCACGCGGGGGTGGGCAGCGTGTTCGATTTATCCAACGCGCGCGTGGCGAGTTTGCTCAACAGCAAGGTGATCATCGTGACCGGCGGCGGCATCGGGAAGCCCATTGACGAGATCGCGCTCAACAAAGCCCTCTTTGACCGCGAGGGCGTCGAGATCGTGGGGGTGATCCTCAACAAGGTCCTGCCCGCGAAGCTTGATTACATCGCCGATTTCGCCCGGCGCGGCCTGGAGCGGCTGGGCATTGATTTACTCGGCACCATCCCCGACGAGCGGATGCTCGCCGCGCCGGAGTTGACGCAGATTTGCGAGGACATCCAAGGGGAGTTTCTGCACATGCCGGCGGAGCCTTGCCAGCGGGTGGAACACGTTATCATCGGCGCGATGAGTTCGGGCAACGTGGTTGATGAGTTCCGCCCGGGGACGTTGATCATTACCCCGGGCGACCGCGAGGACATCATCCTGGCCGCGTTGTCGAGCAACTGCCTGCCGGGTTTGCACCACGGGAAAGCGGGCGTCCGGGTGAAGGGCAGCAGCGCGGACGCCGCCGACCGGGAGCGCGGCGAGGCTTGCGGACGCCCGATGGTGGTGGGTATTATCCTGTCGGGCAATTTGCGTCCGCACGCGAGTATCATGACGATGATCCAGGCTTCCAACGTGCCGCTCGTGGTGTCGCCGCTGGATAGTTTCACGATCGCGAGCAACATCCATTCGATGACCGTCAAGACCCTCCCGGGCGACACCGAAAAGCTGGATAAGATTCAATCCCTGGTGGAAAAGCACGTCGAGGTGGACCGCATTCTGGAGAAGCTGCGGGGGTGACTATAATGGGAGTTGTCGCCCTGCCCAGAATTTCCCCATAAGGGCGTTTCCAAAAGGATAGAGCGGTACTGCCGAAGGAGGAATGCCAAAGCCCCGGGAGCGCGGTCGTCCCGCCCACATCTGGTGTGTATATGCGCACCAAGTTGCATTATCGGCACAGCCTGCCTTTCGCGCCGAAGGCGCAGCCTCATAACAGCCCGGGGCAACGCCCGGTCGAAGGATGGGACCTGCCTTTCGCACCGAAGGTGCAGCCTCATAACAGCCCGGGGCAACGCCCCAGGTATGGGTTGTTTGTGAGTTCAGCGCTGAAGGCGCGATTCAAACGCGTCTTGTTGGACAGGCAAAATGGTCCTCGAAGGCGCGCCCTGAATGAATCGCGCCTTCAGCGCTGGACCCATTACTATCTTGTTCCTGGGGCGTTGCCCCAGGCTGTGCTGAGGCCGCACCTTCGGTGCGGAGAAAGGGCGTTGCTGAGGCTGCGCCTTTGGCGCCGAGATGGGAGCATTGTCCGAGGGTGTGCTGAGGTCGCACCCTTGGAGCGAAGATGCGGGCGGCCCGCCCCGCGGATCATTTCATGTCACGCTCAATCATCTTGAAGACGGTTGTAGCTTTGGGGGTAGTTTCTGTTTCTGCCTGCCGCTGCCGAGCACGAAGCTGAAGACCCCGGCACCAACGAAAATAGTTCCCAGTACCGCTGTGGCGGGTACGATCACGTCCTTTTCGTCGGCGGGGTCCACGTAACCATCCTTGCCGACTGGTTCCGGCTTGATTTTGCCGGTGGCCTTGCCGATTAGAAGGGTCGCCCCTTGGTAGATCAGCATCGACACGCCGAGGCCTATCAGGACGACACCGACGAGCATCGCGCGTTTCATCGGTTCGGGGATCAGTAGCTCGCACCCAGTTTGCGCATCAGCGAATCCTTGAGCGCGTGCTCACTGACGCGGCCCGCGCCGAGCTTCAGCGCCCGCTCCTGCAACGCGCTAAGCGCGGTCACGTCGCCGCCGGCGTACGCCGCGGCCAGTTCTTGATTTTCCTCAACGACTTGGATGGCCAAGGCATCGGGCGTGACGGTGTCGCTTTCGGTTTCAGGGTGTTCGGGTGGCACGGGCTCAACTTTGCATGATCCAGTGCCCTCGGACAAATCGCTTTTTCGCGTGAGTGCCGACATCTGGTACGATGCCGCGGCACAGCAAAGCGGTGCCCCCTCACACCCGCAAGCGCTGGGTTTTGCTCTTTTGACGCAACTCCGAAGGGATGGTTCCCACAAAGCGCGGCTTTAGACCGATCCGCTGGAACGCATCCCGGATGCTCGCGCTGGTCATGTTCATCGCGGCATCATCGAACTCCATGTAAACGATGTCATGATTGCTGTCGATCTTGTAGCGCATCCCCGGCATCGCCTCGAACAAATGGTCGAGCTGCATAATCTTGTCCAATTCACGGACTCCGGCGGCGTAAACTTCAAGTTCAATCATGGTCGTTGGGTCGTTGCCGCTAAACTTAGGGAGGAACTCGCACGGAGGGAAGGAGAAAATAGCGGCGATCCCGGTGCAATGTAGATTTTTATACCTACCTTGTCGCCCCGCAAACTCGCAATGAACTTCCGAGTGGCCTCAATTATTTGAATACATTGTATTTACATTCGCCAGCACGCCAGACACTTGAAGGACACTTTGGCCCGGTCCCACCCCACTCCAGATTTTTCCGATAATTGCTTGGAGTTTCTCCCGGTATCGCGTTTACGGTGGGAAACTTTTTTCCACGCCGTGCCCAAAAACACCGACCTCAAGAAGATTCTCCTCATTGGCAGCGGCCCCATTGTCATCGGGCAAGGCTGCGAATTCGATTATTCCGGCGTCCAAGCCTGCAAGGCGCTTGCGGAGGAGGGCTACGAGGTGGTCCTCATCAACTCCAACCCGGCCACCATCATGACCGACCCGGAGTTTGCCTTCCGGACGTACATCGAGCCGATCACCATTGAAGTCATCGAGAAGATCATCATCCGCGAACGGCCCGACGCCATCCTTCCGACCCTGGGCGGGCAGACGGCCCTCAATGTGGCGATGGACCTCGTCCGCGAGGGCATCCTCATCAAACAAGGGGTCCGGCTCATCGGGGCGAACGCCGACGCCATCGCCAAGGGCGAAGACCGGCAGCTTTTCAAGGAGGCCATGATCAAGATCGGCCTCGACGTGGCGCGGTCCGGCATCGCCCACAACATGGACGACGCCCGCAAAATCGCCGCCGACGCCGGGGCTTTCCCGCTGATCATCCGTCCGGCGTTTACCCTGGGTGGCCAGGGGGGTGGCATCGCTTACAACCGCGAGGAGTTTGAGTCCATCGTGGCGCGCGGGCTGGACCTTTCGCCTGTCGACGAGGTGCTGGTGGAGGAGTCGCTCCTCGGTTGGAAGGAGTTTGAGATGGAGGTCATGCGCGATCACGCGGACAACTGCGTCCTGATTTGCTCCATCGAAAATTTGGACCCGATGGGAGTTCACACCGGGGACTCCATCACGGTCGCGCCGACGCAAACGCTCAGCGACCGCGAATTTCAACTCATGCGCGACGCCTCGTTTGCCGTAATCCGCGAGATCGGTGTGGAGACGGGCGGGTCGAACATCCAGTTTGCCGTCAACCCCAAGGACGGGCGGATGATCGTCATCGAAATGAACCCGCGTGTGAGCCGTTCCAGCGCGCTGGCGAGCAAAGCCACGGGTTATCCCATCGCCAAGATCGCCGCCAAACTCGCCGTGGGTTACACACTCGACGAGTTGAAGAACGACATCACGCGGCTGACGCCCGCCTCGTTCGAGCCGACCATTGATTATTGCGTGGTCAAAATCCCGCGTTTCACGTTTGAAAAATTCCCGCAGGCCGACCCGGTTCTGACGACGCAGATGAAGAGCGTCGGCGAGGCGATGGCGATTGGCCGAACGTTCAAAGAGGCCCTCCAGAAAGCGCTCCGGTCGCTGGAGACCGGCCGTTTCGGCTTGGGGGCGGACGGCAAGGACGTTTACCCCGAACTACCCTCGGGCGATTGGGACCGCGAGTTGATCCAGCGCCGCCTCAGCGTGCCGAACGCGGAACGGATTTTCGCGTTGCGCCACGCCTTCATGGCGGGTTTCACCCTGGAGGAAATCCACGATCTGACGAAGATCGACCCGTGGTTTTTGCAGAACATCCGGCAGTTGGCCAACGAGGAGGCGCGCTACCGCGAACACCCGGCGGACATCGATCTGCGCCGCGCGAAGAAGCTCGGTTTCTCCGACCGCCAGCTCGCCCACCTGATCCACTCCCAGACCGAGTCGGAGGTCCGCGCCCGCCGGATCGCGGAGGGCATCATCCCGACCTACCGGCTCGTGGACACGTGCGCGGCGGAGTTCGAGGCGTACACTCCCTATTACTATTCGACCTACGGCGACGAGGACGAGACGCGCGGCGGCGACAAGCGCAAGGTCATGATCCTGGGCGGCGGTCCGAACCGGATCGGACAGGGGATCGAGTTCGACTACTGTTGCTGCCACGCGTCCTTCGCGCTGAAGGAGGAGGGCTTCGAAACGATCATGGTCAACTCGAATCCCGAGACGGTTTCGACCGATTACGACACCAGCGACAAGTTGTACTTCGAGCCGCTGACGCTGGAGGACGTGCTCAACATTTACGAACGCGAGCAGTGCTGGGGCGCGATCGTGCAGTTTGGCGGGCAGACGCCGCTCAACCTCGCCGCCGCGTTGCAGGCGAACGGTGTGAACATCATCGGCACCTCGCCCAAATCCATCGAAATGGCCGAGGACCGCAAGCATTTCGCGGCGTTGCTCGAAAAGCTGGGGTTGCGCCAGCCGCCCAACGGCTCGGCCACCGAGGAGGACGGCGCGGCGGACATCGCGGAACGGATTGGTTATCCCGTGTTGCTGCGGCCCTCGTTCGTGCTGGGCGGACGCGCGATGGAGATCGTTTATGCCGAGGAGGATCTGCGCCGTTACATGCGCAACGCGACCAACGTTCGGGCGGATCGTCCGATTCTGGTGGACCGGTTTTTGGAGGACGCCACCGAGGTGGACGTGGATTGCCTGAGCGACGGGGAAACGATGGTGCTGGGCGCGATCATGGAGCACATCGAGCAGGCGGGCATCCACAGCGGCGACAGCGCGTGCGTGATCCCGTCGTTCTCGTTGTCGAACGCCGTGCGCGAGACGATCGGCACGGCCACGAAGGCGCTCGCGCGGGAGTTGCGGGTCAGCGGGCTGATGAACGTGCAGTTCGCGGTGAAAGACGAGACGGTTTACGTGCTGGAGGTAAATCCGCGGGCGTCGCGGACGGTGCCGTTTGTCAGCAAGGCCATCGGGGTGCCACTGGCAAAACTGGCGGCCAAGGTGATGGCGGGCCGCAAGCTGGTCGATCTGGGTTTCACGAAGGAAATCACGCCGGAGCATTTCAGCGTGAAGGAGGCGGTGTTTCCGTTTGTGCGGTTTCCCGGGGTGGACATCACGCTCGGGCCCGAGATGAAATCGACGGGCGAGGTGATGGGGATCGACTCGGATTTGGGTCTGGCCTACGCGAAGTCGCAGATGGCGGCGGGGAGTCCGCTGCCGTTGCGGGGAAATTTATTTATCAGCGTGAAGGACGCCGACAAGCCGATGGCGGCGATGCTGGCGAAGTCGTACGTGGAGTTGGGCTTCCAGCTCTACGCGACGGGCGGGACGGCGGCGGCCTTGGGGGCGGAAGGTGTGCCCGTGAAGAAGCTTTTCAAGCTGGCGGAGGGGCGTCCGAACGTGTTGGACATGATCAAGAACGGGGAGATCGCATTTATCATCAACACGCCGAGCGGGAAGAAGCCGCGGCTGGACGAGGTGCAAATCCGGGGCGCGGCCGTGACGCACCGGGTGCCGATCATGACAACGCTGAGCGCGGCGGCGGCGAGCGTGAACGGAATTCGTTCGCTGCAAGCGAAGGGGTTGTCGGTGAAGACGCTGCAGGAGTATCACGCGACCTTGCGGGCGGGTGGGCAGTAGGGGGTTATCCGCAGATTAAACGCCGATTATAGAGGATTTTCGGAGCGGAAAGGGAGGGTTGACCAGACGGGGTGCGGGTCTAGGCTGTGATTGTGCCTACGATTGATCACAGCCCGGTGCATTCGGACCCTGAACTGATGGGAGGCACGCTTGTGTTTCTCGGCACCCGCGTTCCCGCTCAGACGCTGATCGATTACCTTGAAGATGGCTTTTCGGTGGAGGAGTTTTTTGAGATGTTCCCCTCGGTCAACCATGATGACGCCCTGGAATTTTTGCGTAGCGGGCACAATTCCGAGCAAGTCTGTTGATGGCGGGGTGCCAAATTCGACGCCGGTTGAGCGTCTGCAATCTTGCTGGCGCCCCGAAGGGGCATCGGTCGATAGCCCAGGGTGGAGTCCAGTGGCCGTTCCCAACGGCCACCGGACGGAACCCTGGGTTGTGTGTGGAAGAAAGATCAGCCCTGAAAGGGCGACGGGGTCTCTCCGGGCGGGCCACCCAACGCGAAACGCATCACCGCGCAGGTTGATCAACCGTCACCGGAGAACCCGTCGCCCTTTCAGGGCTGAATTGTCTTTCGATCTTTACCCAGGGTAGCGCCGCAAGCCCGCCGTTGGGAACGGCGGGCATTGCGGCTCACCTTGGGCTATCAACCGTTACCCTTTCAGGGTGCCAGAAGCCGACGACGGAGGCTCATGACCAGAGCCGCGCCTCCCACCAACAGCGCCACCCAGACGGAAGGCTCCGGCACCGGCCCGGGGGCGAGCACCCCGCCGCCGGAAAGGGGGTAGGTCTGGTTACCCAGATAGGCGTTGGTCGCCTCGCTGGGGTCGTAGTAGATGTTCAACCCGCCGCTTGTGGCGATGCTGACAATTTGGGACACACCGTCGCTGAGCAGGAAGCGATGCACGTAGAGGGCGCCTCCCGCCGTGCTGTCACCGTCGAGCAAGGCCAGGGAACCACCGCTGGCCAGCACCAGCATCCCGAGGGAGAAGTTGTTCTGGTAGCCCGCCGGAGTTGCGCCGAGGTCCGCGCCCGTCCAGGCGACCCGGTGGGTGACGCCGCTCCCCGCGAGGGTGAGTTTCGCCGCCGAAAGGTCGAACGTGGTGTTCTGCGTCGAGTTGTTGGTGAGATTGCGGTTGACGGTGAACGACTCGCCCGCGCCGCCTTGCATCACACCAGTGGTGCCGATGGTGAGGGCGTTGAAGGTCTGCGTGGAGGAGCCGGTGCTTTGGTAGGTGCCGTTGTTGGTGAACGTCGTGGCGAGGGTGAAGGTCGCGTTGGTGGTTTTGACGGTCCCGCCGCTGTTGTTGGTGAGGGTACCGGTGATGGTCGGGGCGTTGCTGATGTTGAAGGAGCCGGAGTTGGTGATTGTTGGGGTAGTGCCAGTTGCAGCCAAGGTGCCGCCAGATAGATTAAATATACCGCTGTTAGTGATGGTTCCGCTGCCATTGTTACTACCACCAGAAGCCGTCAGCGAACCTGCGGAGAGATTGTAGGTGCCGCTCCGAAGAACCTGGACTGAACCGTTAAAAAGCCTCCCGATAGGCCTGTGCCTCCAGTTTGATTAAAGGTGCCTTTCACATTTGATTGACCATCAAACTGACCGCCGACGGAAATGTTACCGATAGGTCCTGTATTGAAGCTTCCACCACTCAGGTTGTAAGTACCTACACTACCAGAGTTATAGCCAACATTGAGAGTGCCTCCAATTATCGTTCCATTCGTCTGGGTGAAGGTACCATTTCCACTGTATCCAACAAACATGGATGTCGTAGCACTCGACGCAGTGACACTTCCACTCCCACTCAGATTGTACGTTCCATTGCTGCCGGCGGCGTAACCGATGTAGAGGCTGCCTGAGTTGGAGCCGAAAGTATTGGAACCGGCGCTTTGGTTATAAACGTTTCTCGCGGTTGTATTGCCGATGTACTCGTTGCTCGCAGCCAGCGCACTACCGCTGGCCGACTGATTCACAATCACCGATCCGTTTGTCCCGGTGCTGTCCAGAGTCACGGAGTATAGCGCGGACCCGCTGGCATAGCTCGCGTCAAAGGTCACGTTCACATCCGCGCTGCGGCTCGGGATGAAGCCGCCGATCACCGCGTCATCTCCGGCAACGGGTGCCGTGCCGACATCCCAATTATTACCATCGGTCCAGGTTCCGTTGTTCGGACCCTGGTAAAAAGTTTGCGCCGCGCGTGCGCTCACAGGAGCCAGCAAAAGCACCGGTGCCAGCAAAAATAACCCTCCGCTGATACGACTCAGCGGGAGCTTATTATACCGTCTTAAGGGTGAAAGGGGGGGGCTCTGTAGCGTCGCGAACTTTGCGGTGAGGCTATTCATGATCTATGATGGTGGTCTGTCTGGTGGCGGCGTTTGTCAGTGCATCTCGCAGGGTTGAACGGATGAAAACCCAATAAATCCCTCTCCGAGACGCAAATGCGGATTACAGGGATGACTGTGCCAGCGGTCAAGGCTTATCTCGGATTTTCTTCATGCCTTTTTTCCATCGACCCCAAGCTGGCGGGCATCAGCAGTTGGGGGACCAACTTCGACTGTCACATCCGGCGAAGCGCGAGGGCTGGCCACCGTCAAACGATTTGCATCCCAGCCACGGAGTGGCGTCATTTGAGTAGCCGTGGTCGAGTCCGCGAGGCCACGGAAAGGCCCTATTTAATGTGTTTTCAGCCACGTAGTGGCGTTACCAAGGCGGTGAGGGTTGGGAGGTATTTGCAGATTTGGCCACACCGGTGGCGTAATGCTCTGTCGTGATTTGCCACCGCCCTGGGCGAAGCGCGTATGCGCACCACCGGAGGTGACGCCACTACGTGGCTTTGAATCTTTCTGGTGGTGACTTCCCGTGGCCTCGCGGACTCGACCACGGCTACTCAAATGACACCGCTACGCGGCTAGTGTCCCGGAACAGAAGTTCGTTTATAAAGTTTTTGTGATCTTGGCGAAGATCAAATCGGCGGTTGCCGTCCAGACAAAAGGCTTGGGTTGGGCGTTGTTCGCTTCGATATAGTCGTGGATGGCTGCTTCCAACTGGGAGAGCGCGTGAAAGTCTCCGCGCCGGATTCTCTCCTGGGTGATTTTGGCAAACCAGCGTTCGACCTGGTTGAGCCAGGAAGCGCTCGGTGGGAGTAAAATGCAGGTGGTAGCGCGGGTGGCGCGCAAACCAGCGAGCCACCTTCGGAGCTTTGTGCGTGCCGTAGTTGTCCATGACCAGATGGATGTCCAATCTCGGAAGGCACCTCGCGTTCGATCTGGGCGAGAAAGCGCGAAGAACTCCTGGTGGCGATGCCGGGGCTGGCATTGGGCGATGACCTTGCCCGTGGCAATGTCCAAAGCGGCAAAGAGTGAGGTGGTGCCGTGCCGGTGGTAGTCGTGCGTGACGGCGCTCGAGCTGGCCCGGTCTCATGGGCAGCAAGGGCTGGCGTGCGTTCCAGCGCTTGGCACTGGCTCTTCTCATCGACGCAGAGCACGACCGCACGCGTTTGTTCGGGCGGATTGAGGTAGAGGCCCACCACGTCGCGCACCTTCTCCACAAAGAACGGATCGGTGGAGAGTTTGAAGGATTCCTGGCGGTGGGGTTGCAGACCGAAGGTGCGCCAGATGCGCTTGATGGCCGTGTGGGAAAGCCCCACCTCGGCCGCCATGAGCCGCGTGCTCCACTGGGTCATCTGCCTGGGTTTTTCCTCCAGGGTCTTGGTCACGACGGCTTCCACTTGTCCATCGCTGATCTGACGTGGCGCTCCGCAGCGCGGCGCGTCACCAAGGCTTTCCATTCCCAAGGCCACGTAGCGGGCGCGCCACTTGCCCACCGTCGCCACGCTGACGCTCACCTCCCGGGCGGCCTGCGCGTTGTTCAAGCCGCGGGCACAGGCCAGCACGATGCGCGCGCGTTGCGCAGCGCGCTGGCTGGTTTTGGGCCGACGGGCAATTAGTTCGAGCTTTTCTTTGTCTTGAACTTGGAGAATAAGCAGCTTTTTAGGACGACCGGTACGCATCCTCCAATGCTGACGGAAGCTCACAGAAAAGGAAAGACTTATCATGCGAACTTTTGTTCCAGAACACTAGGAACTCCGCAACCATATTTTCCTCTCCACAACCCACAACCCGTGGCCTCGCGGACTCGACCACGGCTATTCAAGTGACGCCACTCCGTGGCTGGGAAAGAAAAACTTCACAGCCCTTGCTCCGGTAGCAGGGTATGATTTCGATGCCTTAAAGAAGACCAAATGAATTCCATCCTACTCACGATTGCCGCTGTGATCTGCCTGTTTGCGCCCAATGTTCAAGCGGAGGAGAACTGGCGGATGCTGGTTGCCACCGGCCAACTTGTCGATGTCGGCAAACTGGATCCCGGCATCGTCGTTGATCTACGTTACGCGGGCGGCAGAAACATCCTCGGCCATCCGCTCTACGACCCCGACATGGCCTGCCTGCTACGACCAGACACGGCCCGGCGGCTGCGGATCGCCCAGGATGTCCTGCGTTCCCAAGGCTACGGGTTGAAGGTTTGGGATGCTTACCGTCCTCCCATCGCCCACCAAGCTATCTGGCGGCGTTTTTCGAAGCGCCACTTCGTCGCCGATCCGACCGATGGACGCGGTTCGCTCCATTCGTGGGGCCTCGCCGTGGATGTGACTATCATCGCGGCCAAAACCGGCGAGGAACTGGCCATGCCCAGCGCGTTCGATGATTTCAACCCTGCCGCCAGCGGCATCTACCGGGGCAACGATGGCGTGGTTTACGCCAACCTGCGGACCTTGCAACTCGCCATGAAAGCGGCGGGCTTCATCGGACTCAGCACGGAGTGGTGGCACTTCGCGGCTCGCAACTGGAAAGACTACGAGCCGTTGAGTTGGAAAGCGGCTCCGCCGTCCAGTCGAAGGTAGGGATGGCTCTCCGAGCCGCTCCCCATTGTCTCCGGTCTGGATAGGACAAGCCCTTTGGACAGGCAAACCGGCCAAGCTGATAATGGGAGCGGCTCGGAGAGCCATCCCTACTTTTGGAACGACGCCGCTTCGCGGTGGGAACCCGCTCACACCCAGCTATCCGAGGGGATGATGGCGTTTTTCGGGATTACCACCACGCCGTCGCGGATCGTGTAATGCTCGCTGTCGTAGTTGTCGGGCTTACCCTCGGGCGTGATGACCACCCCGTCGCCGATGCGCGCGTTTTTGTCGATGATCGCGCGCTTGATCACGCAGTTGCGCCCGATGCCGATAGCCGGCGCGCCGGGCACCACCTTTTCACGCGGGTCGCCTTCGTAGTAGTCCGCGCCCATGAGAACCACATCGCGCAGTTCCGCCCCGCTGCTGATGATGCTGCGGATGCCGATCACGCACCGCTCCAACCGCGCGTCGGTCAGGATGCAACCGTCCGAAATGATGGCGTTGCGGATGCTGACACCGTTGATCTTGCTCGCGGGCAAGAACCGCGGCCGGGTGTAGATCGGTGCTTCCCGGTCGAAAAAGCTGTAGGGCGGGATGATGTCGGTCAGGGCGAGGTTGGCCTCGAAGAACGCGCGGATCGTGCCGATGTCCTCCCAATAACCCTGGAAGATGTACGAATGCACCCGGTGCTGCTTGATGGCCATCGGGATGACGTGTTTGCCGAAGTCGGCCTCCTCGCTTTCAAGCAGCGAGTCCACGAGGACTTGCCGGTTGAAGACGTAAATGCCCATGCTCGCCTGGAACAATTCACGCTCGGGAGCGAGTCCGAGTTCCTCGAGCAAGTCCGCGCGGAATTTTTAATTCGTCGAGCACGGCGTCTTCCTTGGGCTTTTCCTGGAAACGGATGATGCGCCGTTCCGAATTGGTGTGCATGATGCCGAACTCGGACGCGTCCTTGCGTTCGACGGGCACGGTGCCGAGGGTGATCTCCGCGCCGCTCTGGACGTGCTGCCGCAGAAGGTCGCGGTAGTCCATGTTGTAGAGTTGGTCGCCGCTCAGGATGACGTAATAATCCGCCGGATGCTCCAGGAAGTACTGGAGGTTTTGCCGGACGGCGTCGGCGGTGCCCTGGTACCAGTTGGCGTTGTCCTGGGTTTGCTGGGCGGCCAGAATTTCGACGAAGGAGCGGGTGGGCGAGAAATGGTCGAACTTGTAACTGGCGTTGATGTGCTGGTGCAGGCTGGTGGTGTTGAACTGGGTCAGCACGTAAATTTGCCGCAGGCCGCTGTTGAGGCAGTTGGAGATGGGGATATCGACGAGCCGGTATTTGCCGCCGAGGGGCACGGCGGGTTTGGCGCGGTCCTTGGTGAGCGGGATAGAGGCGGGTGCCGGCGCCGCCACCCATGATGATGGCAAGGCTTCTCTGCGCGAGATCGTTGAGGTTGGCGGCGGTCATGGGAGACGGGAACGGAGAGTTGGGGGATTTTGGTAAAGCGGGAGGTGCCCGGGGAAAGCGCTCCCAAGAACCAACTTGCATCCTTGTTTCGGTTTGTCACGGCGGAACGAGCGTGACTTTTCCGAGACAAAGGCCGACCAATCGCAGGGGGTGGCGGTTTGAAGGGCAGTGACGAAGCCGGAACCGGCGGATTACAGATCGTGAGGCTGTAAGCCGGTGCTTTTCGCGATCCTAGCAAGCATACGGGGACCGATTTCCTCGTCGTCATGAAAAGAGAACACATAATCGGGCCACCCGGCCCACGCCAGAACCCGGTGTGAACCACCCGACTCGCGCTTGGTGCTCCAGCCCAGTCTGAAAAGCGCGGCCAAGACTCGCCGCGCTTTGACTGCTCCCCACCGGCTCATGCCGCGACGGAGAAAACTTCCTCAAGCTCGCGGGGTGCCTCGCCGTGCTCAAGGCGGTCGGCAAGGACGCGCAAGGCCAGTGCTTCAACCTTGGAGATCGCCTCCTGGCGACTGCCACCGTAGCATAAGGCTCCGGGGATTTGCCCGATTTCGGCAATCCAGCGATCATCATCCTCTTGCTCGGTTTCCACGGCTAATCGCATGATTTTCACCTTCGCCGTTGGCGGCGACAAGGCAACCGAGGACTTGGTGGTTCTTGGAGGACGGCGTGCGACGCTCCTTCAATGCCCTCCGGCTTGCAATCATCCACCCACGGCCCTAACCTCGCACCTTTTAGCCAACCTCAATCCCGACCCCACCCCACTCCCCCACCCCCTTTTATATGTGCGGAATCGTTGGCTACATCGGCAAAGCATCGGCGGCCCCCATCCTCCTCGACGGCCTGCGGCGGCTTGAATACCGCGGGTACGACTCGGCGGGTTTGACCACCATCGACGGCCCGCAACTCGAAACCCGCAAGTGCGCGGGCAGGATCCAGAATCCTCGCCGACCTCGTCAAGAGCAGCCCCGTCTCGGGTCACGTCGGCATCAGCCACACGCGCTGGGCCACCCACGGACGGCCCAACAACGAGAACGCCCACCCGCATTACGACCAATCCGGCCGGCTCGCCATCGTTCACAACGGCGTGATCGAAAACTACCAGGCCCTGCGCGCCCGGCTCGTCGAAGCCGGCCACCAGTTCCGCTCGCAGACCGACACGGAAATCCTCGCGCACCTCATCGGTCAAATCTACGACGCGGCGGGCGGCGCGCACTCCAAGGCGCGGTTTCTCGACTCCGTTCGCGCGGCGCTTAAACAGGTCATCGGGACGTACGGCATCGCCGTGCTGCACCTCGACGTGCCGGATGTCATCATCGGCGCGCGGCGCGGCAGCCCACTTTCAGTCGGACTGGGCAAGGGCGAAAACTTCCTGGTCAGCGATCCTCAGGCGATCATCGCGCACACGCAGGAGGCCATTTACCTGAAGGATTACGACGTGGCCGTGCTGGAGCGCGATGCGTTCGAGATCAGCACGTTGGAGGGCGGCATCTCGGGGTCGTACGAGGTCACGAAGGTGGATTTCACGTCGGAGGACGTGAAACTGGGCGACTACCCGCACTACATGCTCAAGGAGATTTTCGAGCAGCCCGCCACCGTGCGCGACGCCATGCGCGGCCGGCTGTCCCTCGACGACGCCGGCGCGCGCCTGGGCGGACTCAACATGACGCCGCACGAGTTGCGCGAGGTTGACCGGGTGATCATCACGGGTTGCGGCACGGCGTACCACGCGGCGCTGGTGGGCGAATATCTGATCGAATCGCTGGCGCACGTGCCCTGCGAGGTGGATTTCGCGAGCGAGTTCCGCTATCGCAACATGCCGATGGACAAGGACACGCTCGTGTTCGCGGTGAGCCAGAGCGGCGAGACGATCGACACCTTGGCGGCGGTGCGCGAGAGTCTGCGCAAGGGGCACCGGACCCTCGGGATTTGCAACAACGTGGCGAGCACAATCGCGCGGGAATGCGGCGCCGGGGTGTACATGCACGCCGGCCCCGAGATCGGGGTCGCGGCGACGAAATCATTCACCTCGCAACTGGTGGTGTTCACGCTGCTGGCGCTGTTGCTGGGCCGGATGCGGCACCTTTCGAGCAGCGACGGGTTGAAGGTCATCAAGGCGCTGGAGGCGATCCCCGACCAGATCAGCGAGGTGCTGCAACAGAGCGACCACATCCGCGAGATCGCCGCGAAGTACACGGGGGCGAAGGGGATGTTGTTCATGGGCAAACAGTACAACTACCCGATCGCGGTCGAGGGGGCGCTGAAGATGAAGGAGATCACTTATATCCAAGCCGAGGGACACCCGAGCGCGGAGTTGAAGCATGGGTTCATCGCGCTGGTGGAACCGGACATGCCCAGCGTGTTCATCGCGCCGGACGACGCGATGTTTGAGAGCAACCTGAACAGCATCGAGCAGGTGAAGGCGCGCAGCGGTCCGGTGATCGCGATTGGCACCCGGGGCCGGAGCGAACTGGAGAAGGTGGCGGACGATATTATCTACATTCCCGCGTGCCCGGATTACCTGTCGCCGCTGTTGACGGTGGTGCCATTGCAACTTTTGTCCTACCACATGGCCGTGCATCTGGGCCGCGACGTGGACAAGCCGCGGAATCTGGCGAAGAGCGTGACGGTGGAGTGAAGGGGGGCGGCACCGAACATGACGCCGGAGGCTTGGGACGAGACACCGTTAGCTTCCTTTCTCCAGCCACGTAGTGGCGTCACTTTCACGACCGGTCGCGAGACCAATCCATAAAGACGCTCCCAGCGGGGCGCACTAGCAACAATTCACTCTGCGGTATGACAGTGGAACTCCACCGCAGCGGCAAACTCATCCGGTGACGCCACTCCGTGGCTGGAAATCGAACCACAGAGCAACCCTCAATGGTCGTCGTCATGCGTCGAAGCATCCGGCTGGTTGGATGGGCGCAGCCACAACACCGAGGGTCCGCCGTGAGTCCGGGAATCCTTTGGATGGGTGATCCCTGTTTCGGAGCGAAAGCAGCTGGGGTGCGGCATGACACCCTGCGGCGGTTCCGGACTCCGGGGGGATATGGGCGGCAGAGCCGCGAGAAGTTCCAGCCAGAAAAGCTCCTGTGGCTCGGTACCATGTCCCGCTCGGGCAACATAGCGCACCACCGTTTCGGCCCTTTCCTTGACGGCCAGAAAAGCCAGGTTGCGAGGTTGGTTGCCCCTCGCGCCGAGCATCTCCGCGCCAACCCGCACCGCGCGGGGACTGTAAGGCAAACACGGGGAGAGCAAGGCGACTGCTAGCTCCTCGTCGCTGAACTTTGCGCGTGGCACGGGTGACACTGGCACTGGTTCGGGACCTCCCCGGTAATGACCGCAACCCCGGGTTACGGCTAAAGCGATGAGTTCCGGGATCCCGTGCAAACGCAGAGTACCCGCCTTGCGCAGCAAGGGCGACCGGTGCTCGGTGGTGCCGAGCCGTTTGGCCAAAGTCACCACGGCGTTATGGGATTGATGATTGGCCGGTGTTTCAGGTTCAATCGGAAGCAATGGTTCAAATTGAGCGGCGACGTTGGGAGGATGTCCGGCTAGCGGGATATGAAAGCCCCGGTTGCCCCCGGGATCAATCGCCCGGAACATCAGCCCATGAAACGTATCATCAAAGGTGGCTCCGCATCAAAGCGATACCGCTCTTTTTCAAGTGGAGTGTCGTATATTTTGCCTCTCTTGCTCATTTGCGGAATGCTTGCTCCGGTTCTCACCTCCCTCGCCCAAAACAGTGGGGAGACCGTCTTCCGCAGTGGGGCCGGACGTGTCCAGTTGCTGGAACTCTACACCTCCGAGGGGTGCTCCTCCTGTCCGCCGGCGGAAACCTGGCTCACAAGTTTGCTCGACGACAAACGACTCTGGCGCGAATTTGTGCCGGTCGCTTTTCACGTGGATTATTGGGACAACCTCGGCTGGAAAGACCGTTTCGCCTCGCGCACTTTCACCGACCGTCAACGCGCCTACGCGGCCGAGTGGAACACCGGGTCCATTTACACGCCGGGCTTCGTGCTGTCGGGTCGCGAATGGTCCGAGTGGCGGGGACGCGGCGGCGCGGGGCGGATCGTCCCGTCCAAGGCGGACGCCGCCAGCCCGGGTGTTCTAGTCGCCGCAGTGCGGGCGAACAGGACGGTCGCGGTCACTTTTACGCCCGATGGCAACGCGGCGACCCAGCCGAAGGGACGCGAAACTTTTGTCGCTTTACTCGGGTGCGGGTTGAAATCGTCGGTCCACGCCGGGGAGAACAGCGGACGCGAGTTGAAACATGACTTTGTCGCTCTGTCGTGTGACAAGCTACCCCTGCCAGGCGACGGAGTGGAAGCGGTGTTCCGTTTACCCGAACCCCCAAAGGACCTTGATCGGCTGGCGGTGGCCGTGTGGGTTTCCCGTCCGGGCGGCCTCGGCGCGGAGCAGGCCACCGGCGGCTGGCTGGTTCCCTGACCCTCACCCGCAACCGGGATGATTCGTCCGGTCGCTTGACGCGATCAGGCCACCTCGTCATCCGCCCTGGGCCGCGTCACGAACGGCGCGGCCACGAAAAGCGCCGCCGCCAACCCATATCCCAGCGCCGCCGCGCCCGCCGGGAAGATGGACTGGCCCGGTTGCCAGCGTCCGCTCAGCCAATCCATCAGGGGCAGGCTGATCACCGTGTCGCGTCCGGTCAGTGTGTACGAATGCATCAACCCGCAGAGCGAAAGCAGCGCCCCCACCCCGCTCCACACGGCGGCGCGGGTCCACTGCCGGTCCACGATGCACACGACGATGGCCGCCCAGATCATCGCCGAATACAGAAACCCCTGCTCCAAGGCGAAATCCCCCGCCGATGAACGCCCCCAACCCGTGCGCCGTCCGCACCAGCCCGGCGTCCAGCACGGGATCGCCCGGCGCGCCCACGCCGACTCCCGCCGCGCCGAGACTGCGTCTTCACCATCGAGCATCGTCCACGCGGCCAGGCCGGGGAACAAGCCCACCACCACCGCCGGAAAGTGCCGCTTGGGCGTCACCTCGAAGGCTTGCACGGTGATGATGACGCCGATCCACAGGATGATCGCGATGCCCGCCTCCGCCGGGATCAGCCAGGTCAGCGCGGCCATCGTCCCGGTGAGACACACCAGGGTAATGGCGACGCCGTTCAGCACGGAATAACCCGCGCGCGCGCCGAGTTTTTTCCAGGCCGGATGCCCGATGTAGATGGACGTTGGAAACGGCGAGCCGAACAACGCGCCCGCCAGCGTGCCCAGGCCGTTGACCACCAGGCTCGGGCGCACCGGATAGTCGTCGCCAGCGGCGGCGGCGGACTCGATGTTTTGCAACGACGCCAGCACGCCCAGCAGGCCGATGGGAATCACCACGGAAAGGTAGGCGACGATGTGCCCGCCGGTCAGCGCGACCCAGAGTTCGCCGGGCACCGGCACCGGAAAATACAGCCGCAGATGCGCCAGCGGCTGCGCGTCCGGTCCGCCGACCGGGGCGAGCCCGGTGATCCACGCGAGAGCGGTTCCCGCAGCCAGGATCGACCAGCGTCGCGGGCAGTCCCCCGCGAAACTTCACCCGCCCGAAGAACACGATGAACACCAGCACCAGCGTGACAAAACCCGTGACCGGGCGACGCGAAGATCTGGAACAGGAAGCCCAGGCCGAGGAAGCCCAGACCGACCCCCGCCAGGGTCGCCAGCATCGCGGCCTGCGGGGTGTGCCGCCGGATTTGCGCGGCGAAGAACGCGCAGCCGAACTCCAGCAAGCCGCCGAGGAAGCACGCCACCAGCCCGGCGTGCCACGCGAAGCGTTCGGGGTCGGGGATGCCCTGCGCGAGGGCGAGTTGCTTCGCCGGCAGCATGACGAGGAAAATGTGCGCGAACAATCCCGGCGTGCTGATGCCGTAGGGCAGCGCGCAAACGTCGGCGCGGCGCTCGCGCTTCGCGAGCTTGAAACGCCTGCCAAGCGTAGAACAGGTTGCCCACCAGAAACGACACCGCCACGCCCGGCAGGATGCGCCCGTAGATCAAGCCGGGCGAGAACCCGAGGACGTTCGTGCAAAGAGGCGCGAGGATCAGCAACTGCACCAGGTTGTTGACGAAGGCGACGACAAACCCCTCGCCGTCGCCGGGCGCGATCCAACGGAAGGTAAACGGGGAGCCAGATCGGTCAGATTCGTTCATCGCAACAGATTTAAAACATCACCACAGAGGCACTGAGGACACAGGGAAAGGCATGGAATGGTTGAAGACACTCCCATTCATTCCAAACTTCCCACTCCTTCCGAACCCTCCTTGCCTTTCCTTCTCTTCCTCTGTGTTCTCGGTGTCTCTGTGGTGTTGTTCTGATTCAGGCAGCCCACGAAGTACACCGTCCAGCGCGCGGCGGCGGCGGCGGCGGTTTGGCCGAGTTTGCGGTAGTCGGTGCCGGGGTCGGATTGCGTCCGGTTGCTGCCCGCGCGGAAGACGATGTGCGGCGTGCCGAACTGCACGCAGACCTGCGCGATGGCGGCGCTTTCCATTTCCATGATGTCCGGGTCGAGCTTGGCTTTCATGTCGGCGATTTTCGCGTCCGAAACGCCGAACATATCGCTGGCCGTGACCACGCCCGTCAGCACGGCGGGCCGGTAAGTTTCGCCGTTGGCGGTGACCGGCTCGGCGACGTAACCGGGGATCGCCGCCTTGGCGAGCTTGAGCAGGCGCGGGTCGGGCGGGTACTGCCAATGGGTCATCTGTTTTTCGCAGGGGGCCGCGCACCTTGCGGTACACCATGCCGGTGTCAGTCAGGCTGCCTGCGGCGTGGTGGATCGTGCTGCGTGGAAATCACCGTGTCGCCGGTGCGGATGCGCGGGTTGAAGCGCGAGCCGGTGCCGGACACGATCAACTCCGCCGGCTGGAATTCTTCGCAGAAACAACGCCGCGACCATCGCGCCGTTGGTCACGCCGACGCCCGTAACCGCCGTGACCACCCGCCGACCGCGCAAATGCCGGTCTCGTAAGGAAAACACGCTAGCTTGCCGGTTTCGCGCCCGGATTCATCCGCGCCTGGATGAGCCGGATTTCCGACGGCATGGCGCTCAGGATCAGCGTGAGCGCGGAGTTCGTTGTTGGCATGATCCCGTTGAATGCAATCATCCGGCCACTTTCGACGGGCTGCGTTTACTCCATAGCGGCTCGCGGGCGGCGGAGGAATGCTTAATTGCGTCCGCAATTTCGCGCAGGCGTGTCAGGTAGCCCGCTTTCACGTCAGCGGGCAGGTCGGCCACGGCGAAACCGTTCTCGGCGATTTGCGACGAGTTCGCGCGCGGGTCAGGCCCGCGTCCATCGCCAGGGCGGCGTATTCCTCGCTTGAGCGAATTTCCGAAGACCATCGGGTCATCCGTGCTGATCGTGCAACGCACCCCGGCCTCCATGAACCGCCGGATGGGATGCTCGCGCATGGACGGCACCGCGCGCAGTTTGACGTTGCTGATCGGGGTCATGTCCAGCGTCACCTCGTGCTCGCGCAGCAGCTCCATCACCGCCGGATCATCCAGCGCCGACAGCCCGTGCTGCACGCGCCGCACGCCGAGTTCCACCACCGCCTGCCGCACGTCCTCCGCCGGGGAAAACTCGCCCGCGTGGGCCTTGATCACCTTGCCGTTCGCCCGCGCCCGCGCCCACACGTCCTCCGACCACGGCTGGAACGCCGGGTTCTCGAATCCGTGCAGGTCCACGCCCGCGATTTCGTCCCAGGTGATCGCCTCGTCCACGACCTCCGCCAGCGCGGGGTTGTGGTAATGGTCGCGGAACATCCCCAGGAACAGGCGCAGTTCCAGTCCCGGCGGACGCGCCGCGTGGATGGCGCGGGCGATGTCGCGCATCGGACGCTTGGGTCCGTTCCGCCGTGCCGAGATGGAAGCTACATTCCAGATAAACGCAGTTCTGCGCGACCAGATCGCGCGAAGATGCTGCACGCAGCTCTCGTGGTAGTTCTCGGGCGACACGTACCAGCGGAAGAAATAGTTATCGAACTGCTCCTGAAACGCCGCGAACCCGTCGAAGCGGTAGTCGTCGCGCCAATAAGGCGGCGGTTCGGCGAAGGCCACGGGATCCACGCGGCGGCAAAGCTCCAGCGGCATGGAGCCTTCGAGGTGGATGTGCGTCTCGGTCTTCGGCAGCGACTGGATGAACGCCGCCAGTTCCGGGTCGGGTCGGTAAGGCATGGCGGCGGACTTTCTTTTCTCGGGTAGGGGAAGTTCTCAGCGCGCGTGGGTCGGACGTTTCATCGACTCGACGAACAACCGGACGAAACGTTCGTTGTCCAGATCCGTGTTGATTTCGACGGACTGCTCGCCCAGGCCCGGCTGCGAACCGGGCGTCCAGCTCAGGGTGTTGCCGTAGGCCGCGCCGTGGTCGCAGTCGATGTCCATGTAGAGCTACTGCCGGCGCGTGATGAGCGTGGGGTCAAGCCACGCGGCGACGGCCAGTTCATCCCACATGGGGAAGTTCGAGCTCGGCGTACTTGCGCAGGTAATCGGTGAAGGGCGTGTTGCGCCCGCGCGATGCGGTCGGCGGCTTCGGCGGTGTATTTCGTTTTGAGGGAAATGTCCACGGGGTGCAGACGATCCGCCGCCACGGCGCGCGCAGGGCGATGCGCGCGGCCTCGGCGTCCCACCACATGTTGAACTCGTGCCGGGGATTGTTGACGTATTCGGCGGAGAAATAGTTGTCCAGCGGCGGGCTGAAGCTGCCGCCCATGAAGACCAGTTCGCGCGCGAGCTTCGGAAACTCCGGGTCGAGCCGGATGGCGAGCGCCACGTCGGTCAGCGGGCCGAGCGAGATGATCGTCACCTCGCCGGGATGCTCGCGCACCTGGCGGACCATGAAATTCGCGGCGGCTTCGGCGCTCGGCTTGGTGTTGCGGCGCGCCTTCGGCGAGCGGCGGGACGACTTGTCCGGCTCGTGGTAAACGAAGAGGGGCGGCTTGTTGAGCCACGCGCCGGTGAAGACCTGTTTGCCGTGGCGATTTTTCCCACAGATCGCTTTCCGCCTTGGTGTGGACGAGCGGATAACACCGCGCCGGGGACGACGGGCACTTCGGTGCGGCCCATGATTTCCACGAGGCGCAGGGCGTGGGCGACGCCTTCGTCGCGCCACACGTCGCCGCTGACCACCGTGATGCCCAGCACGTCGGCGTCCGGCGCCTGGAGCAGCAGCGCGATGGCCTGGAGGTCCGAGGTGGCCGGGTCCCCGCGCGTCCTGGCTGACGATGACCTTGCGCCGTTCGGCGCCGCGTGTATGGGAAGCGAGTCAGCGCGGCGGACGAGAACACGCGGGACAGCGCGGCGCGGGAAATGTGCGGGCGGCGTGGCGTGGCGGCATGGGTATAAAAAGCAAGGTCCCGGAGTTTGGCCCGGCGGAAACCCGTGGAAGATGTCCTAAACATCCCTCCTTGGTGAGTCGAGCCGTCCGGGTTTTACAACAACTGAGCTCATCGCACAACACGAAAACTGGCCCGGCTTTCAGCCGCCGGCAGCGGTTTGGATGCGGCGACACGTCGCCGCTTTCACACGGCTCTGCCGAGTCCGGTCGCGACATGTTGCGTCCGACTGCTCCGGCGAGCCGGTTCGATCAGACAATCGGCTCGCCGAGGCGGAACGACGCGACGTGTCGCTGGGATCAAAGCGGCGACGTGTCGTGGACTCCAAAGCCGCTGCGCGGCGGGCAGAGACAGAACCCGCAGGCTTCTCCATTCCCTAATCCAACTCCCAGCCGTAAAATCTTTGCAACCTTCAGCAGAATAGTTACTCTGGCACCACTCCCATGCACCTCTCGCCCCGCGAACAGGAAAAACTGCTCGTCGTCGTCGCCGCGGACCTCGCCCGCCGGCGGCAGGCGCGCGGCCTCAAGCTCAACTATCCCGAATCCGTCGCGATCATCACCTACGAGATTCTGGAGGGCGCGCGCGACGGCAAGACCGTCGCCGAGTTGATGAGCTACGGCGCCACCATCCTCAAGCGCGCCGATGTCATGGAAGGCGTGCCGGAGATGATCCCCGAAGTCCAGGTCGAGGCCACCTTCCCCGACGGCACCAAGCTCGTCACCGTCCACCATCCCATCCGCTGAGCCTACACGCTATCCGCCTCCCCTCTGGCTCCGCATTCCTCCTTCCGCCGTTCCCACGCTTCCTTTAAAAATGATCCCCGGAGAAATCATCGTCGCCGCCGGCCCCGACCTCGACGCCAACCCTGGCCTGGAAACCCGCACGCTCATCGTGGCCAACACCGGCGACCGGCCCATCCAAGTCGGCAGCCACTTTCATTTTTACGAGGTCAACACCGCCCTGCCTTCGAGCGCGAGCACGCGCGCGGCTTTCGGCCTCAACATCGCGGCGGGCACCGCCATCCGCTTCGAGCCGGGCGACACCCGGGAAGTCCCGCTGGTCGCGCTCGCGGGCGCGCGGGAAGTCCACGGCCTGAACGGCAAAATCAACGGCAAGCTATGAGCCTGAAAATCTCCCGGCGGCAATACGCGGAAACCTATGGCCCCACGGTGGGCGACCAGGTGCGGCTGGCCGACACCGAGCTTTTCATCCAGGTCGAGCGCGACCTGATCGCCGAGGGCGCGGGCTACGGCAACGAGATCAAATTCGGCGGCGGCAAAGTTATCCGCGACGGCATGGGCCAATCGCCCACCGCCCTCGACGCCGAGTCGCTGGACCTCGTCATCACGAACGCGCTGATCCTCGACGCCGTGCAGGGCGTGATCAAGGCGGACATCGGGATCAAGGGCGGACGCATCAGCGCCATCGGCCACGCGGGCAACCCGGGCATCCAGAGCGGCGTCACGCCGGGCATGATCGTCGGCGCGGCGACCGAAGTGATCGCGGGCGAGGGCTGCATCGTCACGGCGGGCGGGATCGATTCGCACATCCATTTCATCTGCCCGCAGCAGATCGAGCACGCGCTGGCCAGCGGGGTGACGACCATGCTCGGCGGCGGCACCGGCCCGGCGCACGGCACGTACGCGACCACCTGCACGCCCGGACGCTGGAACATGCTCCGCATGTTGGAAGCGGCCGACGAGTACCCGATGAACCTCGGCTTCCTCGGCAAGGGCAACTGCTCGACGCCGGAACCGTTGCGCGAGCAAATCCTCGCCGGCGCGATCGGCCTCAAGCTGCACGAGGATTGGGGCACGACGCCCGCCGCCATCGACTGCTGCCTCGGCGTGGCGGACGAACTCGACGTGCAGGTGGCCATCCACACCGACACGCTCAACGAGAGCGGCTTCGTGGAGGATTCCATCCGCGCGTTCAAGGGCCGCACGATCCACACCTTTCACAGCGAAGGCGCGGGCGGCGGCCACGCGCCGGACATCATCCGGGTCTGCGGCGAGAGCCAACGTGCTGCCGTCCTCGACCAACCCGACGCGGCCCTTCACCGTCAACACCATCGACGAGCATCTCGACATGCTCATGGTCTGCCATCACCTCGACTCCAAGATCCCCGAGGACGTGGCGTTTGCCGAATCGCGCATCCGCCCCGAGACCATCGCGGCGGAGGATTTGCTGCACGATCTCGGCGCGTTTTCGATGATGTCGAGCGACTCGCAGGCGATGGGCCGCGTCGGCGAAGTGATGACCCGCACCTGGCAGACGGCGCACAAGATGAAGACGCAGTTCGGCAAGCTCGACGCGCCCGCCGCGCCGCCCGGCACGCGGCGGCGGATAATTTCCGCGCGCTGCGCTACGTCGCCAAGTACACGATCAACCCGGCGATCTCCCACGGCATCGCGCACGAGGTGGGGTCCATCGAGGTCGGCAAGCTGGCCGATCTGGTGGTGTGGAAGCCGGCGTTCTTCGGGGTGAAACCGGAGGTGATCCTCAAAGGCGGGTTGATCGCGTGCGCGAACATGGGCGACCCGAACGCGAGCATCCCCACGCCGCAGCCGACGTTTTACCGTCCGCAGTTCGCCGCGCACGGCCGGGCGAAGTTTTCCACGAGCGTGACGTTTGTCAGCGACGCCGCGCTGCGTTCGGGGGCGCTCGGCGACCTCGGACTCGCCAAGCGTCTTGTGCGCCGTGCGGAACACGCGCGACGTCACCAAGCGCGACCTGCTTTGGAACGACGCGCTGCCGAAGATCGAGGTTGACCCGGAAACGTACACGGTCAAGGCCGATGGGCGCGAGCTGCGCTGTGAACCGGCGAAAATTTTGCCCCTGGCGCAACGGTACTTCCTTTTCTAAATCCTCTATTCCCTTTCATGTCGTAAATTATTTTATCCGGCTCCCGTCCGATGCAACTCATCCGCGCTCACCTTCACCATTGGGATTCCACACTCCGGCGCGTGCCCCTGGCCGCCGACCGGCTCACCCTGGTAAAACGACGGTGGCGCGCGGTGGCTTCGGACGGGGTGGAATTTGGGTTTGACCTTGAGCATTCGCTTGCGGACGGGGATGTTTTCCACCAAACAGAGGCGGTCGTTTATCATTTGTCGCAGAAGCCCGAGCCGCTGCTGGAGATCCCGTTTGGTACGGCGGAGGAAGCCGCCACCCTGGGCTGGAAGATCGGCAATCTGCATTTCTCCATTGAGGTGACGCCCACCGCGACGCGCGTGGTGGACGACGCGGCCATCCGCCAGATGCTGGTGCGCGAAGGGATTAAATTTGCGCGGGTCGTGGAGGTTTTTCGTCCGCTGAACGCCGGCCACCCGCACGGCCTGGGGCATGTTGCGCATTGACGGGCTCGTCTGATTTGGATCATTGGTTTCACGACGAATGACCCTCTCGCCCAAGCCGTACTTGCAGGAGGTGTCGATCAGGCCCGGTGGCGACAGCGACGCGGAGGAGTACCCATATAACATTCCGGCGGTGCGCCACCTGGGGAGAATCAAGTTTCACCCGGACATCACCTTCTTCGTCGGCGAAAATGGCGCGGGCAAATCGACGGTGCTGGAAGCCATCGCCGTTGCCCTGGGGTTTTCGGCGGAGGGCGGGACCAGGAATTTCAAGATCCAAACCACCCCCGCGGAGTCGGTTTCACCACTGCACCGGTCCATCAATTTGGTCAGAAGCTTCCGGCGACCCGAGGACGGCTATTTCCTGCGCGCCGAAAGCTTCTTCAACGTCGCCACCTACATGGATGAAATTGGCTACCTGGGCGCGTACGGCGACCGCTCGCTGCACGAGCGTTCGCATGGCGAGGCATTTCTGGCGCTGCTGGCCCACAAATTCCACGGCAACGGATTGTACCTGCTCGACGAACCGGAGGCGGCGTTGTCCCCCAATCGCCAGCTTGCCGCGCTCGTGGCGATCCGTCAGTTGATCGCGCAGGAGTCGCAGTTCATCATCGCGACGCACTCCCCGATCCTGCTGGCTTATCCGCACGCAAAGATTCTTCAGTTCGATGGCACCGGCGTTTCGGAGGTGCGGTTTGAGGATACCGAACACTACAAGGTCACGCGCGATTTTTTACAGAACTATCCGCGGAGATTGGAGCAACTCTTCGCCGATGGATGAACCTGCCGGGTCCGCCACGGACGGTCCGCGGTGGATGTCGCTGTTGTTGCAAACCTCCGACGCGCTGTTTCCAACCGGGGCGTACGCGCACTCGCTTGGTTTCGAGGAGAGCGCGCGCCTGGGTTTGGTGTGCGACGAGGAAACGTTGCGCGTGTTTTTGCAAGAGCAGATCGTTCCGATGTTGGGCGGATTTGAACTGCCCTATGTGCGTCTGGCGTTTGAAGCCGCGCGGGCGGACGATTGGCCTTTGCTGATGGAACTGGATGGCGAGGTGGGCGCCGCGAAGCTGGCGCGTGAAACCCGTGACGCCAGCGCGCAACTCGGCGCGCGGAGGCTCAAGGCGTTGCGCGTGTTGCTCCCGGACGATCCACGGCTGGCAGCCTGCGCGACCGCGGTGCGGGAAGGGCAAATGGCCGGACACCAAGTGATCGTTTGCGGGATGCAGGCGGCGGTGCTCGGATTGCCGCTGGAAGTTGCGCTGACGGGATATTTCTACCAGGCGGTGGCGGCGGTGGGAAGCGCCGCGTTGAAGCTGATCCGAATTGGCCAGGACGGGGTGCAACGGGCGATTTACTCCGCGAACGTTGGCGCCGCGGACGCCGTGGAACGGTCAATGTTGGTGGCGCGGGACGACGCCGGCTGGTTCGGTCCGTTGCTGGAGATTGCGAGCATGCGCCACGAGCGTTCGCGGGAGCGGTTGTTTATCTCGTGATTCGCGGTTTGAAGGGAACATCCGGGCAAATGCGTGCGTTGACGTTCATCAGGCAAGACCAACCCTCCCCGGCTGTCTGGTGCTTGCCCGGGTGTGAATGCCCGGCCATTTGACCGCACTGCAAAACGCAGTAACTATGCAGTATGCGCACAACCCGGTACACCATTGACCTCGATCCAACGCTCGACAAAACATTCACCGAACTGGCGGTTGCCAAGGGAACCAGCAAAGCGGAAATCATCAGGCGCGCGCTCGCGACCTACAGTTACATCTCGGGTCAAACCCAAGCGGATCCAGGTCGGAAAGTCTCCATCACCAACCATGAGGACAAGGTGCTCAAAGACATCTGCATTCCTTGACCCGGCATGACCGGGAACGAGAGGGTCACCACAGAGACAGTGCTGGCGGCATCCGGCGCCACCAAGGTTCACCGAACCACGGTGCAAGCGGCCGGACTTTGGCTTGCCGCCGGAGTGGGTTCAATCATCGCGACGGTCACCGTCGCGGTGGTCATCTTTGTCTTCGTCCACTATCCCGCGATGCCCACCGCCGACGCCCTGAAAAATGGTGGGATAGACTCGAAGATTGCGATTGACCAATACAAGGAACTCAGCCAGATCGCCATCAAGAACGGCCAGGATTTGTTTCAAACGATTGTCACCCAGGCGTTGCTCCCGGTGTTGACCGCCATTCTTGGATATATCTTCGGAAAAAGTGACAAGTCCGATTGAACCGCCATCCGTTGGATGGTATCCGCGGATCGCACCACTGGCATGGCCAACCATTCCCTTCCCGACCTTCCGGTCGCGACTACCTTTTCACGATGAAACAACCAGCAATCCGGGTGGGGATCGGCGGGCCGGTCGGTTCGGGGAAAACCATGCTCGCCCTCCGACTTTGCCAGAGCCTGCGCGACGAATTTTCCATGGCGGTCGTCACCAACGACATCTACACGCGCGAGGACGCCGAGTTCCTCGTGCGCAGCGACGCCCTCACCGCCGACCGGGTCGTCGGCGTTGAAACGGGCGGATGTCCCCACACCGCCATTCGCGACGACACCAGCATGAACCTCGCGGCCATCGCCGATCTGGAGGCGCGGCACCCCGACCTCAAACTCATCCTGGTCGAGAGTGGCGGCGATAATCTTTCCGCCACGTTCTCCCCCGAATTGGTCGATACGTTTATCTACGTCATCGATGTGGCCGAAGGGGATAAAATCCCGCGCAAGGGCGGCCCGGCGATCCGCAACAGCGATTTATTGCTCATCAACAAAACCGACCTTGCGCCGTACGTAGGCGCGGACCTCGAGGTAATGGCGCGCGATTCGCGGATCATGCGCGGCGAACGGCCTTTTCTCTTCGCCGATCTGCGTTCGGGCAAGGGACTCGAAGAAGTGTTGGGCTGGCTGCGGCACGCCGTGCTTTTCGCGTGAACCTAGCAACGCACGGCGCGACCCGACTGTCCGGCCACCTGGAGTTGGTCGCCGCGATGGACGCGGAGGGCAGGACATTTCTGCGGCACCAATCGTTTCAAGCGCCGGTCCACCTGGGCAAAGGCTACACCGACCCCGGGACCGGCGGACTCGCGGTCAACATCGTGAACCCCACCGCCGGGTTGCTCGACGGCGACCGCCTGCGGATCGAAGTAAAGGTAGGGGGTGGCGCGCGACTTCTGTTAACGACTCCTAGCGCCAGCCGCGCGCACACCATGCGGCAAGGGCACGCGGAGGTGACGCAGGAGTTCCGGGTGAACCCGGGTGGCAGCCTGGAGTGGTGGCCGGAGGTGCTGATTCCACAGCGCGGCGCGCGTTATCATCAGCACACTTGCGTGCGACTCGGCGACACCGCCGAACTGATCTACCAGGAGACTCTTGCCCCGGGCCGGGTCGCCTCGGGCGAGGCTTTCGCGTACGACGAGTTGCGGTGGAAAACGGACATCTGGCGCGGGGATCGTCTGGTGGTCCGCGAACGCTTTTTACTTTCACCCGAAAACGGCGCGCTCACGGCGTTGCGCCGCCGTTTCCCGACCGCTTATTACGCGAGCATATTCGTGGCATCTCCCCTCTTGACCACGGCGACAGACCCGGCGTTGTACACTTTGGAATCCGATGCCGTTGATGGTTGGGTCGGCGTGACAAACATCGCGGGGGGATTCTACGCAATCAAGATCGTCGCGGCGGACAGCCTGGTCATGCGCCGAGCGCTGCACCGTTGCCGGTCCGCCATCCACGAATGTCTCGGACGCAAAGCGCCGGGCCTGCGGCGCGCGGGCGAACCGGGTTAACTACCTTTGGTTCCGCCTCCGCCCGCCGCGCAGCGGCTTTGGAGTGCGGCGACACGTCGCCGCTTTCACACGGCTCCGCCGGGTCCAACCGCGACGCGTCGCGTCCTGACACTCCGGCGCAGCCGGCTCGATCGATGGCGGCTTCGCCGAAATCGTTTGGACGCGACGTGTCGCTGAATGACAAAGCGGCGACGCGTCGCCGCACTCCAAACCAAAGGCAAACAGAGATCCCAATCAACACACCACCTTGAACGGCTTCACGCTGGCCGCCACCAAGTCCACACCCTTGTCGTCGTTGATCAACAACAGGTGGACCCCCTTGGCGCGCGCGATCTTCTCAACCTCCGCCAGACCCCCGCCCTGTTTGTCGATGGAGGATAGTTTGCGCTGGCTCATCGTGTTGGAACCATCGGCGACCGAGTCCAGCCAGCGTTCAGCCCAACCCGTTTCCACAACCTCTTTCGTCTCGCTCATAACCTATCAATGTTCCTTTCATAACACCGTGATGGGTGAGTACGTCTCAGGACGGCGGTCACGGTAGAATTGCCAGACATCCCGCACCTCCATTATCAAATCCAGGTCCATGTCCGCAACCAAAACTTCATCCTGGTCGCGGCTGGCGACCGCGTAAAGTTCCCCGCGTGGGTTGCAAAAATACGATTGCCCGTAGAACTCCCCGATGTCCCACGGCTGCTCGTGCCCGACGCGATTGATCGCGCACAAAAAGTACTGGTTCGCCACCGCCTGCGCGGGCTGTTCAAGCCGCCACAGGTACTCGCTGAGTCCAGCGACCGTGGCGCTGGGATTGAAGACAATCTCCGCGCCATTCAATCCCAGGCAGCGCGCCCCCTCGGGAAAATGCCGGTCATAACAAAGGTAAACCCCCACCTTGCCCACCGCCGTGTCGAACACGGGATAGCCCAAATTGCCGGGCCGGAAGTAAAATTTCTCCCAAAACCCCGGGTGACAATGCGGGAGGTGCGACTTCCGGTATTTGCCGAGGAACCTGCCGTCCGCGTCGATGACGGCGGCGGTGTTGTAGTACACGCCCGCGTTCTCGACCTCGTAGATCGGCACGATCATGACGATGCCAAGCCGCCGGGCGGTTTCCATCATCAGTTGCGTCGTCGGACCATTCGGAATCTGCTCGGTCAGACGATACCAATGGGTCTTCTGCTCGGCGGGAAAATAGGGTCCGTAGAACAACTCCTGCAAGCAAACAATCTGAGCCCCCCGCTCCGCCGCCCGCTCAATGTAGCCGAGCGCCTTCTCGATCATGGCCCGCTTGATGATGTCCGCCTCGACGGTCCCGTCGTGCGTCACTTTCTGTTGAATGAGTCCACCGCGAACGATCCTTGCCATGGTAAATTGAAGAAATAGCTTGTTGGCCCGCAGACGATTATGGCGCGACGGCCCAGAAATCCAGTGCTAACATCACCGCGCCATCCTGGCAAACTTCCAAAACCGATCCCCCGTCCGCCAGACTTCGCCGTTCCATGCCCCTCCTGATCAAAAATGGTGAAATCGTCACCGCCTCCGAACATTACCATGCCGACATCTGGTGCGAGGGCGAGACGATCACGCGGATCGACCAAAATATCCCCGCGCCACCCGGGGCGGAGGTCATCGACGCCACCGGAAAGTACGTCTTCCCGGGCTTCATCGATCCGCACACGCACATCTACCTGCCGTTTATGGGCACGTTCGCGAAGGACACCTACGAGACCGGCTCCAGGGCGGCGTTGATCGGTGGAACCACCACCATCTTCGACATGTGCTGTCCCTCCCGGAACGAGGATGCGCTCGCCGGGTTCGCCGCCTGGAACGCCCGGAGCGAAGGCCGTTCCGCGTGCGACTACTCCTACCACATGGGTGTCACCCGCTTCGACGCGGACACCGAGGCCCAACTTCGCGAGATCGTGGCGCGCGGAGTGGGTTCCTTCAAGATTTTCCTCGCGTACAAAGGCGCGTTCGGCATCGACGACACCGAGCTTTACCGCACGCTG
Source organism: uncultured bacterium (assembly GCA_963795895.1). Taxonomy (GTDB): domain Bacteria; phylum Verrucomicrobiota; class Verrucomicrobiia; order Chthoniobacterales; family SZAS-18; genus CAWCJJ01. The sequence goes on along the minus strand of CAWCJJ010000006.1, from coordinate 73,509 downwards.
AAACTCGCCCGCGAACTCGGCGTCATCGTCGCGGCGCATTGCGAAAACGAAACGCTGGTCGCCGAGCGTCAGCGGGAACTCCTCGCCGCCGGCCTCACCGGCACCGCGCGGCACCACGAGAGCCGTCCCCCGTTGGTCGAAGCGGAGGGGGTCCACCATCTGATGACGTTCGCGGAGTTGACGGGAGCGTCGGTTTACATCGTGCATCTGAGTTGCGAGGAGGCGTTGCGCGAGGCGGTGGCCGCCCGGCTGCGCGGGGTGAAGGTGTGGGTCGAAACGTTGATCCAATACCTGTTGCTCGACAAGGAGGACGCCGCGCGACCCGGCTTCGAGGGCGCGAAGTTCGTCATGTCCCCACCGTTGCGCGACAAACGCAATCAGGACGTGCTTTGGGGGGCGATCCGCAGTGGCTTGGTGAACACCGTCGCCACGGACCACGCGCCGTTTGATTTCGGGATGCAGAAGCCGATGGGTGCCGATGATTTCACAAAGATTCCCAACGGCATCCCGGCCTTGGAGGATCGAGTTAACCTGCTTTACACCCACGGTGTGGTGGGCGGAAAGATTGATCTGCACACGTTTGTCGATGCCGCCAGCACGCAGGCGGCGAAGCTGTTCGGGTTGTTCCCGCGCAAAGGCGCGATCCAGCCGGGCGCGGACGCCGATCTGGTCGTTTATGATCCGGCGTACCGGGGAGTAATCTCCGCGCGGACCCAGGCGATGAACGTGGATTACAGCGCCTTCGAGGGTTGGAAAATCCAGGGGCGACCGAGCGTTGTCACCGTGCGGGGCGAGGTGGCGGTTCGCGACGGGCGGTTTGTCGGGACGCCGGGCAGGGGGAAGTTTCTGCGGCGGACGCCCTCGCACTTCTAGGCGCGCCATGATCGCGCCGATCGTTCAACTGGAGGGGGTCCGCCTGCCGTTGTCGCGGTTTGAGTTGCGAATCGACGTGGCTATTCACGGGCGCGTGACCGCAATCTTCGGACCTTCCGGCGCGGGGAAAACCAGTTTGCTTGAATTGGTCGCGGGGCTGCGCGGATCCCCGCCGGGACGCGTCCAAGTGGGTGGAAGCCTGTTTAGCGACGGTTCGGCGGGAGTGTTCGTGCCACCGGAGAAACGCCGGGTTGGGTATGTCCCGCAGGATGGGTCGTTGTTCCCGCACCTGAGTGTCCGCGCGAATCTTCTGTACGGTCGTAAAAAGGGCAAGGCTGGTGAAGACAGCCAAACCGCCTTGGGTGGTGTTTTGGAAGTGCTGGAGATTGGTTCCCTGGTTGAGCGCAGGTCGGTGGCGAATCTTTCCGGCGGAGAACGTCAGCGCGTGGCGCTCGCCCGCGCGTTGTTGTCCCGTCCGGAACTCCTGCTCCTGGATGAGCCGCTGGCGGGTTTGGACGCCGAGTTGAAAGAGCGTGTCCTACCCTATTTGCAGCGCGTGCGCGACGAGTTCCGCGTGCCGATGCTGCTCGTCACCCATTCCCCCGCCGAGGTAATGGCGTTGTGCGACGAAGCGTTGATTTTAGAGGAAGGCCGGATCGTGGAACACGGGCGTCCAACCGACCTCTTCATTAAAACCGACACGCCCGTCTGGGCGAGGAAGGAGAGGGAAGGGCAAGGAGATAGAAGATAGGAGATAGGGCGGAGGCCGAAGGGAAATCCGGAGATTGTTACAGGCGAACATCCACAGAGCGAATCAGGCCGCTGATCAGCCGTCCGCAGTTGATGCACTGGCTGTGAAGGTTTTGTTGTTCGTCGGGTGACACATATCCAGTGTCAAGGAGCACATAGGTCATGGATCGCACCTCCCCGCAGGAGCGGCGCGCGTAGCCATAAGCCTGTCTCTTTTCCGCCAGATGAATGCTTTCCCACCCTTCGGCGATGTTGTTCATCACGGATACCGCCGCCCGACGAAGTTGGTCGCAAAGACCATAATCACGAGATAACGGAGCCCGCCGACACAGCTCATAAACAACCCGCGTAAGAATTCGCGCCTGCTTCCAAGCCTGTAAATCCTCAAACGATAGCGGAGCCGACATAATCATTATGATCTCTTCTTCCCTCCGCCCTATCTCCTATCTCCTATCTCCTTGCCCTTCCTTGTCTTTTCAGACCGCCTTCAACACTTCGTCCACCGTCGTGATCCCCAGCAAAATCTTCATCGCAGCGTCCTCCCGATACCCCCTAAATCCCTTCTTGTGCGCCGCCTCGTACAACTCCGCCTCGCCCGCGCCGTCGTTCACCGCCTGCCGCAGCGAATCGTCGAACACCAGCATCTCGAACACCCCCGTGCGTCCCAGGTATCCCGTCATGTCGCAACGGCGGCAACCCTTCGAACGGTATATCTCCGAACCCGGCGGCAACTCCAAGCCCAACTCCGCCAACTCGTCACCCGCGCAGGGGTAAGCCTCGCGGCAGACCGTACATAAAATCCGCACCAACCGTTGCGCGATCAAAACCGATAGCGCCGACGCCAGCAAGTGCCGCTCGATCCCCATTTCCTCCAGCCGCATGATCGTGCCGATCGCGTTCTGCGTGTGCAGCGAACTGAACACCAGATGCCCCGTCAGCGCCGAGCGCAACGCGATCACCGCCGCCTCCTTGTCGCGCATTTCGCCGACCAGTATCACGTCCGGGTCCTGCCGCAACACCGAACGCAAACCCGACTCGTAGGTGACCCCCGCCTTGATGTTCACCGGGATCTGCGTCGCGCCCGCCAATTGATACTCCACCGGGTCCTCGATGGTCACCAGGTTCAAACCCACCGCGTCGAGTTGGCTCAACGCCGCGTAGAGCGTGGAGGTTTTGCCGGAACCCGTCGGACCGGTTGCTAGGATCATGCCGTTGCGCGAATGGATCACCTGTGAAAACTCCGCCAGCATCGCCTCCGTCATCCCCAGATCCTTCAGCCCGCGCAGACCACTCTTGGAATCCAGGATGCGGACCACAAGTTTCTCGCCGAACACCGTTGGCGTGGTGGCAACGCGGAAATCCACCTCGCGCGGCCCACTCCGCCCGCCAAACCGACCGTCCTGGGCCTTGCGTCTTTCGGTGATGTCCATCTGCGCGAGACTCTTGATCGAAGACACCAGCCGCAACCCTTCGTCCGACGCGAACTTCATCCGCGGGTACAGCAAGCCGTCCACCCGGAAACGCACGCCGTATTCACCGGACGCGGGTTCGATGTGGACGTCGCTTGCCCGGTCGATCAACGCGTCATTGAGAATGTCTTTGGCGAGTTGGATGCCCGAAACCTCCACGCCGGGTTTGAGCATGATGAGGTCGTTGTTTTCATCGACAAACTGGAAGTCGATGGGTGCCCGGGGAGGAAGCCCTTCGGTTGGAAAGGGAGGTTCGCCGCCCTCTCCCCGTCGGCCCAACGCCAGGTAGGCCAGGGCTCCGGCGATCGGAAGAAGCGCCGAGGCGTAAATCCAATGGCGGGATTTGATCCGACGCCGGCTCAGGTCGAGCCAGACCAATACCACCGAGGCTACCCATAGGATGGGAAACGCCGCGAGCGCCCACGGGATCCAGGGCGCGGCCCACTCAAAATGATCGGAAGCTGTGGTGTCGGCGCTCCCGCCGGTCAGACCGGGGTCCGCCGACGCCGCGGTTGGTTCGGGATTCGCGGCGGTCGGGATGTAAGGCACGCCGGCGGGGGTGGGCGTCGGCGGCACCAAGGGTGCCGGGGAAGGCGAATTGACAACCTTTGGGGGAGCGGGCGTCGCGGTGACCACCGGAGCGGCGGTCGCCGCCGGGGCGGGCAGAAGTTGGATGCCGTCGATCTCCGCAATATCGGTGAGCAGAAGCTTTTTTCTACCCTGCGGCCCGCTGATTTCGATGGACCCGCCGTCACGGCCCAGGATGTTGACGCCGGCGTAAACCTTGCCGGACGTCATTTTGATCTGGTTGGCCCATCCCGACGCGGGGCTCAGGCAGATCAGCGCAAACACGAGTGCGCAAAGACACCGGGGAAGACAGGTCATGCCGCATTTGTACCTGCTACGGGTGCCACGGCAAGCGTTCTCGTTAACGGAAGACGCGACCGGCGGATCGCCCCGCGCACGGCGCAAGCCACCACGGAGAATCTCGCCGGGCGGGCTACTCCCTGCCCAAACCGTTGGGATAACTACCCAATATCTTGAGAAACGAACTCCGCGCCTCGACCTCGCCAAGCGCCGCAACCAAACGCCCGTCCTGCCGGTGCCCCTCGACATCCACGAAGAAAACGTACTCCCACGGCTTCCGCTTGGAAGGCCGGCTTTCAATTTTGCTCATGCTCACCCCGCCGCGCTGCAACGGTTCCAGCGCGGAGAACAACGCGCCCGCCCGGTCGGGCACCCCGAACATCAGCGAGGTCTTGTCGTGACCCGTCGGCGGGCAGTCTTTGGGGCCGATCACCAGGAAACGCGTCGTGTTGGTCGCCTGATCCTGGACGCCCGCGTCCAGGATCGTCAAGCCGTGGAGTTCGGCCACCATCCGGCCCGCCAACGCCCCGGCGTCCGTGGTTTTCGCGGCCATTTCCCCCGCGCGTGCCGTGCTGGAAACTTCCACCTGATCGACCCCGCGCAAATGCTGGCTCAACCACTGCCGACACTGGCCGAAAACCTGCGGATGACTGAACACCCGGGTAACCTGGTCGCGCGGAACCGCCGCCATGAAATGATGCTCGATCTTGAGCGTGAGCTGCGCGCAAATCCGCAACTCGCTCTCGATGAAGACGTCCAACGTGTGGTTCACCGCGCCCTCGGTGGAGTTCTCAATTGGGACCACGCCGTAATCGGCGCGTCCGCGCGACACCGCCTCGAACACGTCGCCGATACTTTCGCGCGGCAGGTAGTTCACGCTGGCGCCGAATTTATTCCGCGCCGCCTGGTGGGTCCAGGTGGCCTCGGGTCCGAAGTAGGCGATCACCAGATCCTTTTCCAACGCGAGCGAGGCGGACATGATCTCGCGGTAAATCGCCCTCAGCCCCTCGTTGGGCAGCCGACCGCCCTGCGCGGAATTCTTCGCCGCGAGGGCGGTGAGCAACTGGTCCTCGCGTTGCGGCGCGTAGATTTCCAGTCCGCCCGCCCGCTTGACCTCGCCCACCCCGTGGACCAGTTCGGCCCGCTCGTTGAGCAGGCGGATCAGTTCGTTGTCAAGGGCGTCGATTTTTACACGTAGTTCGTTCAGGTCCATCGTCGGCGGGGGGGGCGGCGGTTCTTTTGTAACATGACCGGCGGCTCACGGCGAACGCGGAGTTTCCACGCCCGCTTCCGTTGGCTGCTCGGCGGCTGCCGACGCCGCAGGCACTTCGACCGGTGTCACTTCCAAGGGAGCTTCCATAGCCCCCGGTTGGTTCCGGGCTTGCCTGCCTTCCGCGTCGGCCAGGGATTTCTTCAACTCCTCGAACGCCGGCAGTTCGCTGAAGTTCTTCAATCCAAAATGTTCCAGGAAAAACTGGGTTGTCGCGTACAAGAGCGGACGCCCGGCGGCTTCGGCGCGTCCGGCGATACGAATCAGGCCGCGATCCAGGAGGGTTTGCACCACGCCGCCGGCATCGACCCCGCGCACGGCTTCCACTTCCGAGCGGGCGATGGGCTGGCGGTACGCGATGATCGCCAGCGTTTCCAGGGCGGGCGCGCTCAGACGGGGAGGACGGGTTTCGGGAAAAAGCTGACGCACCCAGGGCGCGCAACCCGCCGCGGTGGTCAGATGCCAGCCGGCGGCGCCCTCGCGCAGTTCGATGGCGCGTCCCTGCCGTTGAAAATCGGCCGCGAGCTCGGCCAGCATGTTGGCCAAGTCCGCTTCCCGGACGCGGGCCAGTTCGGCGGCCAGCGGCTCCTCGGTGAACTCGGCGGTGGATTTGAGCACCACGCGCAGTTCTCCCGTGGTCATGGGCTTGGGGGAGGCGAAAAGCAATGCTTCGAGCACCTGCGGCAACGTCATCGTTAAAAACACGGGCGGACTTCTTCAACTAGGGACAATTTGGCAGGTTAACAGGTCCGGCCGGTCGGATGGAAGCAGCGATTCACACGAATTTACCACCCTTTTCATTGTTGTCCCGGTCTGCCGGGCAGAAGCGGATTGCCAGCGAGGGTGTCCCTGCGTTAGATGAAAAGTCCTGGCAAGCGAGTGGTGTTCCCCGGATCCCGCCGCGAGGATTGAAGTGCGCGAGGGCCGCAGCTTTTCCTCGTCCATAAAACCAAACACATTCTCAACGCCACCGGCGAACGTAATGACTCCGTGCGCTTTTCCCCGCGACCGGCGCGGGAGACCGCGTCAACCGTGAAATGACCATGTCCGCTCCCGTCTGCGAACTATTAGATATTCAACCAGCCAACTCATTCCGCGAAGAGCCGCCGGACCCGTTGCTCGCCCGCGCCGCCGCGCTTGCCGACCGTTGCGCGCGCCACGCCGCCCTGGCGGATCACCGCGCGCCGGGGTCGCCCGCGGGCGCGACTTTCCCGGTTGAGGAGTTCCGCTGGATCGCCGAGGCGGGCCTGCTCGCGGCGCCCCTCCCCCATTACCTTGGCGGGGCGGATTTGCACGGTGACGAAGGGACCATGTTCACCGTGCTGCACCTGCTCAAGCACATGGGCCGGGGCAATCTGGCGGTGGGCCGTATCTACGAGGGGCACGTCAACGCGCTGGGACTCATCCGCACCCTCGGCACTGCGGAACAACTCGTGCAGGCGGCGGAGGACGCGCGGGACCACGACCACATCTTCGGAGTCTGGAACGCCGAGCATCCCAAGGACGGCCTCAAAATCATCCCGCTGGGCCATGGCCGCTACCGGCTGGACGGGGGGAAATATTTCACCTCCGGCGCGGGGCACGTGAACCGGCCAATCATGACCGGGCGATTGCCGGACGGCGGCTGGCAGATGTGCCTCGTACCCATGGAACAGGCTCGGGTGACGGTGGACCATTCCTGGTGGCAACCGCTGGGGATGGAATCCACCCTGAGCGCCGCCATCGATTTCACCGGGGTCGAGATCGGCGAGGACGCGCTGATCGGCGCGCCGGACGACTACTACCGCGATCCCTGGTTCAACGGCGGCTCCGTGCGGTTCGCGGCGGTGCAACTCGGCGGTGCCGAGGGACTTTTCAACGTCGCGCGCGATTTCCTCCGTCAAACCGGCCAGGTGGAACACGCCGCCCAGCGCATCCGCGCGGCGAGCGTGGCGGTCGCCCTGGAAAGCGGCAACCAGTGGCTCCACGGCGCGGCCAACGCCTGGCGGCGTCCGCTCAAGGAGGCGGAGGCCATCACCATCTACGCCGCCATGGTTCGCACGGCCATTGAGGAAATTTGCATGAACACCATCCGCGATGTGGAACGCGCTGTCGGCGCGCGCGGCTTGCTGCGTCCGTGGCCGTTCGCGCGTTTGATCCGTGATTTAACCATGTACCTCCGCCAGCCCGCGCCCGACGCGGTGGTGGACCGGTTGGGACGCCATATCATCGACGATACGCGCCCGCTGCACGCCATCTGGCCGGACGGGGCGTTGCGGGCGCAAGGTTTGTAAACGTGCCATCAATAACAGGGGCGACAGCCCCGGGGAGCGCGGGTCTCCTGACCCGCAAAAGGCGGCAGCCTTTGAGTGGACCCTACCATCCCAGAGCAGATGCGGGCAGGATGCCCGCGCTCCCGGGGGCTGTCGCCCCGAAGAGAACACCATGCCATGAACACCCCGGAGACCGACACCACCGACCTCCGCCTCGCTGCCACCCAGCTATTTCGAGGATGTTTACCGCCGAAACTCCGACCCTTGGAATTTCGCGGCCAGTCCTTACGAGGCGGGCAAATACGCCGGCCACCTTGGAGGCTCTCACCCGTCCGGTCTATCCCACGGCCTTTGAGGCGGGCTGCTCCATCGGCGTGTTCACCGAGAAACTGGCCACCCGTTGCGGGCAACTGCTCTCGATCGACGTCAGCGAGGAAGCCATGCGGCAGGCGCGCGAACGGTGCGCGGGACTCGAGCAACATCCGGTTCGAGTTGCGCCGCCTACCCGCTGATTTTCCCGACGGAGACTTCGACCTGATCCTGATCTCGGAAGTAGGGTACTACCTCAACATGCCCGACCTGCTGAGTCTGCGCGACCTCTGCCTCAGCCGACTGAAACCCGCCGGGCAGTTGCTGCTGGTTCACTGGACCCCGTTCGTGCATGACTATCCTTTGACGGGTGACCAAGTCCACGAAACGTTCCTTCAAACGACCGGGCCAGCGCTTCGTCATCTCGCCGGACGACGTGAGGAACGCTACCGGTTGGACCTGTTCGAAAAACCGTGAACCCTCCGCAACGCGTCGGGGTCCGGTGAACCGCCAGGCGCGCGCGTAGCTCTCGGGTGGCGTCCTGCACTTCCACGGCGGGCAGCGCGGTGTGCCCCACGCCGCTTTGGCTCTGCCGGTCGGACACAATTTCGTGCAGCGATCCAAAGGAACCCGCGTCCGCCAGCGCTTGCGCCAGCCAATCCTCGTCCAGTTCCAACAAACAGGCGACCTGCGCGTGGCGGGCGGAAGAACGCGCGGATTTCTCCCGCCAAAGCTCACGCAACCGGCGCCGGTCGAGCGCGGCCCGCTTGATCGCGTCGGCGGATTCCACCATCAGGGGCTGACGCGTCCGCGCGGCTTCGGTCCACTGCGCCAAAGTCGAGGACAGGCCGACGCACACCTTGCCCGTGCGCCGCAGGGAGGTCAGCACGCTCACCCGCGGGCTATGGCGCAGCCGAAAATCCAGGCGGTGCAGCGCGCGCTCGAACGCCATGTCTTCCAAACAGTGCAGTACCGGCAAGCCGCCCGCGGCGAGGTAAGCCTCCACCGTGACGGCGAGGCTGGCGCCAAAATACTGGAAGTGCCGCGGCCACGGGTTGTGGGGGGCGGGGTCCAGGGCGTGGTCGTACGCCGCGCGCAAAACGCGGTAGGCCGAATCGCGCCGGTAGTATAACCGGGCGCCGGGTTCCAGACTGGCGACCTCGTCGTGGCTGGACAGGATGCGTCCGCCCACGGCGTCAGCTCCGCGCAGCACCTCGTCGAGGGTTGCGGCCACCCACGTGGACGCGACGCGGGTGTCGCCGTCGGTCGAGGCAATCACGCCGCGGTGTCGGCCCAGGCTGGCGAGGCGGCGGCAGGCCTCGTCCATGACGAGACGCCGGGCAACGCCGACGTGGGCGTGGGGCTTTTCAAGCCGAACTTCCATGATGCGAAGCCGGAAGCGCGGGTGGGCGGCCGCGAACTGCCGGGCGAGCGGCACCGTCTGGTCACGGCAATTATTGGCGAGCAGCAGAACCTCGTAACATCGCGGGTTCAACGGCCGCCCGTTTAGATCCAACTGCGCGGCGAGCGCCTTGAGCGTTCCGACGATGCCATCCTGTTCATTGTAAACCGGGATCGCGACGCACAGTTCGCAAGCGGGGTCCGGTGCCTCCCCGACGGTAACAAGGCTGGGTATTCCGGGCAAACTCGCCTCGAAGAAACCTTCCGGCAACGCCGGGGTGCCCATCAAATGAGAGAAGGAAGCTCGCTTCACGCGGGGATTATCACGGGCGGTTTGCCGGGAACATTTGGTTCTTGGACTTCGCCGTCCGTCAACAAAGCGGATGCTAAAAAGTGGCGGACGCCCACTAAATTTTCATTTTTGAGAATAAGCAAGTTTTATCATGGACACCACGCGGTTCGTTCGGTAGAACCTCCCCCTTCCGCAGAAGATTCGGCAGGGCGCGAGGTGTTCCGGTTTGGGACAGCGCGTGTTCTTTCGCGCGTCGCGAGCCGCCGGAAGCGTGGATTCGATACGAGATGAAGAAAAAGATACTGATCGTCGGAGGCGCCGGGTTCATCGGTTCCCACTTGGCGGATGAACTGCTGACCCACGGCTATTCCGTCCGCGTGTTCGACAACCTGGACGCGCAGGTCCACGGCCCCACGGCGGACGGTCCGCCGGATTATCTCAGCGACGAGGTGGAGTTTATCCGCGGCGACGTGCGCGACCGCAAATCGGTGAACCTCGCGCTGCGCGGGATCGATGCCGTGTACCACTTCGCGGCCCTGGTGGGGGTCGGGCAGAGCATGTACGAGATTTCGCGTTACATGGACGTGAACAACCTGGGCACGGGGGTGTTGCTGGAGGCGTTGCTGGAGCATCCGGTCGAGAAGCTGGTGGTCGCGTCGAGCATGAGCATTTATGGCGAGGGGTTGTACCGCGACCGGGCCGGGGCGGTGCGGCCGGGGGTCGAGCGTTCGCTGGATCAACTCAAGGCGGGTCGGTGGGAGTTGCACGACGAGGCGGGCGATTGCCTTGAACCCGTGCCCACCCCCGAGAGCAAGATGCCGTCGTTGCCCTCGATCTACGCCTTGACCAAATACGACCAGGAGCAGGCGTGTTTGAAGATCGGCGCGGCGTACAAGATGCCCACGGTTGGGCTGCGCTTCTTCAACGTTTTTGGAACGCGCCAGTCACTGCAGAACCCCTACACGGGCGTGCTGGCGATCTTCGCGGCGCGTTATTTAAACAACAAGGCGCCTCTGATCAACGAGGACGGCCACCAGCGGCGGGATTTTGTCAGCGTCCACGACATCGCGCAGGCTTGCCGTTTGGCGATGGAGGTGCCGGGCGCGGACGGACGGGCGTTCAACGTGGGCAGCGGCCACAGTTATTCGGTGTTGGAAGTAGCAAGTCTGCTGGCGGACGCGATGGGCAAGGAGCATTTGCGACCCCAACTCACGGGACGGTACCGGGCGGGGGACATCCGCCATTGTTTCGCGGACATCACGGCGGCGCGGGAGGTTTTGGGTTACGAGCCGAGGCATTTATTGGAGAATTCGATTGAGAGTTTCGCGGAGTGGCTCCGTGAACAGGAGGACAGCGTCCCGCCTGACCGGGTGGAGGAAGCCCGGGCCGAGTTGGTGAGCCGGGGTTTGAGCGTGTGAGGCGGAGGGATAAAGGCAGAAGTCGGAGTTCTTAACCGCAGATGGACGCAGATTACCGGGAGAAGGCGGGAAGGGATAAACGGTAGGAAACTGAAATCTTCTGGTACACAGAATCTCTTTCCCCGCCTTTTTCCGATAATCTGCGTCCTTCTGCGTTAATCTGCGGTTAAGTCTCTGGTTCCGCCCTCATGACATCGCTTGCCGCCGTTTTACGACAACCCGGTGAATTTGTCTTTGACGAGAGACCCCTGCCTGAACCGGGCGTCGGCCAAGTGCGCTTGCGGCTGGAAGGCTGCGGGGTTTGCGCCTCCAACCTGGAACCGTTCGAAGGCAAACCGTGGTTTGAATACCCTTTCCCACCCGGCGCGCCGGGGCACGAGGGCTGGGGCGTGGTCGATGCCATTGGCCCGGGCGTGACCGGCTGGCAAGGCGGGGAACGCGTCGCCACCCTTTCCCAACAAGCCTACGCGACGCACACCCTCGCGCCCGCCGATGAGATCGTTCCCTTGCCCGCCTCCATGGACGGGCAACCCTTCCCCGCCGAACCGCTCGCGTGCGCGTTGAACATCTTTCGCCGTTGCAAAATCCAAGCCGGCCAAACCGTGGCGATCGTCGGCGTCGGCTTCATCGGGGCGCTGCTCACCCGGCTCGCCAACGAAGTCGGCGCGCGCGTCATCGCGGTCGCCCGGCGCAACTCCGCCCGTCAGGCGGCCGCCTGCATGGGCGCGGACACCTGCCTGGCGTTGGATGATCATGGCAAGATTATCGCCGAGGTCAACGAACTGACCGGCGGCACCCTGTGCGACGTGGTCATCGAAGCCACCGGACGCGCGTGGCCGCTGGACCTCGCCGCCGAACTCACCCGCGTGCGCGGACGCCTCGTCATCGCCGGCTACCATCAGGACGGCCCCCGGCAGATCAACATGCAGCTTTGGAACTGGCGCGGTCTCGACGTGGTCAACGCCCATGAGCGCGATCCATTGATTTACATCGAGGGAATGCGCGCGGCGGTGACGGCGGTCGCGGCGGGTCGGCTGGACCCGCGTCCGCTTTACACCCACACCCTGCCGCTGGCGGATTTGGCCGGCGCTTTTAGCCTGATGCGGGAGAGACCGGAAGGTTTCATGAAAGCCCTTGTGACCATGCCCGCGCCTTGCTAAAGGGAAGATCTATTGGAACGAACAACAAACCGGTGAAAGTGCTCATGACCACGGACACGGTGGGCGGTGTCTGGACTTTTTGCGCGGATCTGACCCGGCAGCTCGCCTCATGCGGTGTGTCGGTGACGCTCGCGACCCTCGGCGGAGCACCTTCCGCCGGGCAGATGGCGGACCTCGACGGCATCGCCGGTTTGCAGGTTGTCGCGAGTGATCATCCCCTCGAGTGGATGGACGATCCGTGGGAAGGCGTGGAGGCGTCCGGTCGCTGGCTGCTGGACATTGAGCGGCAGACCCAACCCGATCTTGTCCATCTGAACACCCTGGCCCACGGCGCGCTGCCGTGGCGCGCACCGGTCCTGCTGAGCGCGCATTCGTGCGTGCTCTCGTGGTGGCGGGCGGTCAAACACGAGCCCGCGCCGCCGTCGTGGGAACAATACGCGCAATGCGTCAAGCGGAGCCTGCAGGCGGCGGGTCTCGTGGTGACACCCTCGCAGGCGTTGCTGGAGGCGCTGCGGTTGCACTACGGGTCGCCGCACGTCGCGTGCGTCGTGCCCAACGGCCGCGACGGCGCGCGTTTCACCCCGGGCGCAAAGGAGCCGTTGGTCTTTGCGGCGGGTCGTCTGTGGGATGAAGCCAAAAACATCGCCGCCGTCGCCCGGCTCGCGGAACGCGTCCCGTGGCCCGTGCATGTCGCGGGGGAGGAACGTTCGCCGGACGGGCGCGCGTTCGAAGCCGGCGGCTTGCACCTGCTCGGGAAACTCCCGCCGGACAAACTGGCGGCTTGGCTGGCGCGCGCCGCCATCTTCGTGTCGCCCGCCTACTACGAGCCGTTTGGCTTGGGCATCCTCGAAGCGGGACTGTCCGGTTGCGCGCTGGTGCTGGGCGACATCGCGAGCCTACGGGAAATCTGGACCGACGAGAGCGCGATCTTTGTGCCGCCCGACGACGCGGACGCCCTCGCCGACGCCGCGCGCGGGTTGATGGCTGATCCCGAACGTTTGCGCGAATTGGGACAACGCGCGCGGCACGCGGGCGTTGGGATTCTCCTCGGACCGTATGGCTGAGGGTTACCGCGATTTGTACGATCTGCTCATCACGCCGGAGCCGGTGATTGCCCGCTGAAGAGTTTTCGACCCGCCATGCGCTTCGTCATTTTCTGCCACTCCCTGCTTTCCGATTGGAACCACGGCAACGCGCACTTCCTGCGCGGTGTGGTCACGGAGTTGCAAGCGCGCGGCCACGCGGTCGATGTTTACGAGCCGGCGGACGCCTGGAGTCTCGCGAACCTCCTCGCCGAACACGGCACCGCCCCTTTGGACCGGCTCGCGGGGGTTTACCCGACGATCAAGAGCACCCGGTACGCGCCCGCCGGTTTGGACCTCGACCGTATGCTGGCGGGCGCGGATGTCGTCTTGGTCCACGAGTGGAACGACCACGGGCTCGTCGCGCGGATTGGCGAGCATCACGCCCGAAATCCCGGCGCGTACCGGCTGTTGTTTCACGACACCCACCACCGTTCGATCACGGACCGCGCGTCCATGGCCGCCTACGACCTGCGGAACTACGACGGCGTGCTCGCCTTTGGGCGGATCATCCGCGACTTGTACCTCGCCGAAGGCTGGACGCAACGCGCCTGGACTTGGCACGAGGCGGCGGACGTCCGGGTATTTCATCCCCTCCCGCCCCGGACGTGCCACCGGCAGGCGATCTGGTGTGGATCGGCAACTGGGGTGATGACGAGCGCACGGCCGAGTTGCACGAGTTTTTGCTGGGACCCGTCCGCGCGCTAGGATTGCGCGCGGCGGTTCACGGGGTGCGCTACCCCGAAACGGCGCGAGACGCGTTGCGCGAGGCCGGGATCGAATACAAAGGCTGGTTACCCAATTTTGAGGCTCCAGCCGTGTTTGCCCGCTACCGGGTCACGGTCCACGTCCCGCGCCGGCCCTACGTCCGGGCGTTGCCGGGCGTGCCGACGATCCGGCCCTTCGAGGCGCTGGCTTGCGGCATTCCCTTGGTCTGCGCGCCGTGGGATGACGCGGAGGATTTGTTCACCCCGGGCGAGGATTTCCTCGTGGCGCGGGACGGCGCGGAGATGCGCGGGCAGCTTCGCGCGGTGCTTGACGACCCGGGTCTGGCGGCGAGCCTGACCCGCCACGGACGGGAGACGGTCCTGAAGCGCCACACCTGCGGGCACCGGGTGGACGAGTTGCTCGCCATCCTCGCCAGCCTATCCTGATGAACATGACCAATCCCCCACCCTCTCCGCAGGCCGGTGCCCTCAATTTTGCGGTGTTCGGCTCCAGTTTGCTGTCGGCGTACTGGAACGGCGCGGCGACGTACTACCGGGGAATTTTCCGCGCGCTGCACGCGCGGGGTCACCGTGTCACCTTCTATGAGCCGGACGCCTGGGGACGCCAGCAAAACCGCGACATCGAGCCGCCCCCGTGGGCGGAGGTTGTCGTGTACGATTGCGCGAACGGCGCCTCGACCGCCGGGGCCGAACGCGCGCTCGCGGCGGTGGCGCGTGAGGCGAACGTCATCGTGAAAACCAGCGGGGTCGGCGTGCTCGACGACTGGCTGGAGGCGGAAGTCCTGCGCCTGCAAGGCCCCGGACGCCGCGTGCTGTTCTGGGACGTGGACGCGCCCGTGACGTTGGACCGCATGGACGCCGATCCGGCGGACGCGTTCCGCGCCTGCGTGCCGCGTTACGACCTGATTCTGACCTACGGCGGCGGCCAGCCTGTGATCGACGCCTACACGCGTTTCGGCGCGAAACAGTGTGTGCCGGTGTACAACGCGCTCGACCCGGACACGCACCATCCGGCGCCGCCGGACGAGCGCTTCCGGGCGGACTTGGGCTTGCTCGCCAACCGGCTGCCCGACCGCGAGACGAGGATCGACGAGTTCTTCTTCGACGCCGCGAGCCGCTTGCCGGATAAAACCTTCCTCCTGGGCGGCAACGGCTGGGCGGACAAAACGATGCCCGCCAACGTGCGCTACGCGGGCCACGTTTACACGCGCGACCACAACAGCTTCAACTGCACTCCCAAAGCGGTGATCAACATCAACCGCGCGAGCATGGCGCGTTACGGTTTCTCGCCGCCGACACGGGTTTTCGAGGCGGCGGGGGCGGCGGCGTGTTTGCTGACCGACAAATGGGTGGGGATCGAGGAGTTTTTGGAACCGGGCGAAGAGGTGCTCGTCGCCGCCAGCGGCGCGGAGGTGGCGGATTACGTCGCCGGACTGGACCCGGCGCGAGCGCGGCAAATCGGGCTGGCCGCGCAACGCCGGGTGTTGGCCGCGCACACGTACACGCACCGGGCGGAACTGGTCGAGCGGATCCTTTGCGGGTAGCACGCGGGCATTCAATTTCGACACGGCCATGCGCTTCATCTTCTTGGGTTTGTCGATCACCTCCTCGTGGGGCAACGGACACGCCACCACCTACCGCGGACTCCTGCGGGAACTCCGCGCGCGAGGCCACGACATCGTCTTCCTCGAGCGCGACCTCCCCTTCTACGCCAGCAACCGCGACCTGCCGGACCCGCCTTACGCGCGGACCGAGCTGTATTGCGACTTGGCCGATTTGAAGGAACGCTTCGCCACGGAAATCAGGGACGCGGATTTTGTGGTGGTCGGTTCGTACGTGCCCGAAGGCGTGGCGGTGGGCCGCTGGGTTCTGGAAACGGCGCGTTCGCCGGTCGCCTTTTACGACATTGACACGCCGATCACGCTGGAGGCGATCACCCTGCGTGGCACGGCGGAATACATCGACCGCCACTTGATCCCCCGGTACGCGCTGTACCTGTCTTTCAGCGGTGGTCCGACGCTGGACCGTCTGGAACAGGAATTTGGCTCGCCCCGCGCGCGTCCACTCTACTGCGCGGTGGACCCGGAGTTGTACTCCCCGTTGGCGGGCGGGCTGGCGGAGCGGCGGTGGCGGCTCGGTTACCTTGGGACTTACAGTTCGGACCGCCAGCCCGCGTTGGAAGAACTGCTGCTGGAACCCGCGCGCCGCCTGCCGGACGCGGCCATGATCGTCGCGGGTCCTCAGTATCCGCCGGAAGTGCGCTGGCCGGCGAACGTCGAACGGGTGGACCATCTGCCCCCGAGCGAGCACCGCGCGTTTTACAACCGGCAGGATTTCACCCTTAACCTGACGCGCTCCGCCATGATGCACGCGGGCCACTCACCCAGCGTGCGCGTGTTCGAGGCGGCGGCCTGTGGGGTGGCGATTCTCACGGATGATTGGCCGGGGCTAGACAGTTTCTTTGTTCCGGGCGAGGAGATCCTCGTGGCTCGGGCAACCGGGGACGTGGTTGGTTATTTGAATACTTTGAGTGCGGCGGCTAGGGTGGAGATCGGGGAACGTGGCCGGGCACGGGTGCTGAAAGCGCACACGTCAGCGCACCGGGCGGCGGAGTTGGAGGGCTACGCGCGGGAACTGACCGGGGGCGGGTGAGTTCTGTTCGGGTTTCATCAGGGCCGGGCGGGCTGGTTGGCGCGATTTAGCTGGCAAGCTTCTGGCTTATCACAGGTCACAATCCCTTTCTATACTTTCCATATGGCGAACAGAACCCGTACTAGAAAACGCAAGGCGGCTGATAATCCGATCCCGGAGGATTTGGCCGCGCCCGACAATGCTCCCGCGGTGGTGGCACCCGCGGGGATCGCGCCGTTCGAGGATAAGAATGTGTCTCCGTTCGAGGGTACTCTTTCCCTCTACGCCGGGGCTTTGTTGATCGTGGCGGGATTGTTTCCCCGCACCCTAAAGCAGGTGGTTCTGCTGGGACTGGGAGCGGCGTTCGTTTATCGCGGCCAGAGTCGGCACTGCCCTACTTACGCGGCGTTGGGGATTGACACAAACCGCTCTTGAGGTCTCCGCCCGCCGCGTAGCGGCTTTGGAGTGCGGCGACACGTCGCCGCTTTCGCACGGCTCCGCCGGGTCCAGCCGCGACGTGTCGCGTCCCGAATTCCGGCGCGGCCGGCTATGATCGATAGCGGCTTCGCCGAGAGGGAAGAACGCGACGTGTCGCTGAAAGGCAAAAAGCGGCGACGTGTCGCGGCGCACTCCAAAACTGCTGCGCAGCGGGGGAAAGAGTCGCGGTGCGCTCAAAACCTGAGACAAGTTGTGCGGACACGTCGCGAGCCTTATCTAACAGCGTGCCGAACCTGAAGAGAAGGCTTCAATGGCTCCGCGTAGTCGTCGCCGTCTTCTTCTTTCCGGCCCTCCCACTGCCCGCCCAGACTGATGTCTGGATCGACACCGATCCCTCCATCGGCATGGCTTTCCGGGACGCCGACGACGGTTTCGCGTTGATCCAAGCTTTCCACAGCCCGGAACTGCGCATCGTTGGAATCAGCGTGAGCTACGGCAACGCCTCGCTCGCGTCTTCCCTGGAGATCGCCCGCGACCTGTCCACCCGCTTTGGCGCGGAAGCCGGCGTCACAAGCAAAAACGTGTTCCCCGGCGCGGCCAGTGCCGACGACCTTGGCCGACCCTCCGCCGCCTGTGACGCGCTGGCCACCATCCTCGCCACGCGCCACCTGACGTACCTTGCCCTCGGACCCCTCACCAATCTCGCCACCCTGCTCAAACGCCGCCCCGATCTTGCGGACCACATTGACCGCGTCATCTTCATCGGTGGACGCCTCCCCGGCGAACAACTCCGCCTCGGCAACCGACTGCCTTACGAGTTCCACGACGCCAATTTCGAGAAAGACTCCCTCGCCATGCTCACGGTGCTGCGCACTTCGATTCCCATTGAATTGGTGCCCGTGGCCGCGTCGAAAAAGGTACTTTTCACGCCGCAGGATTTAGCCGTGTTGGGACAACGCGGCGGTGTCGCCGGCCAGTTTCTCCAAAACAACACCAAGCTCTGGCTGCGATCCTGGCGCGGGTTGTTCGGTTTGGAAGGGGGGCCCGCCTTCGATTGTCTCGCGATCCTGGCCGTGACAAACCCCGGGGAACTTGTGAGCCGCGAGAGCCGGGCGCGCGTCAGTAGCGATCTCAAGAGCGTTGCGCCCATCACACTGGAGAACACCCGGGAAAAACGTTTTCTCCTTGTGGACCCACCCGAGGCTCCGCCGGATCCATCCGGTAGAATGGTATTGTACCACTTCGCCACAAAGTCCGGCGCGAAACAAAGAATTCTCGACGCCTTGCTCAAGCGGCCCGATCCGGCGCCTGCTTTACCGTTGACACCACTACCGTCATCTTTGGAATGATAGAGCTTCTTTAGATGTCGAGGCAGCAACCTCCGCGAGCGCTGGCGTCGCGTCCGCTCTTCGCACCGAAGACGCTGCCGGGTCAACGCTCCTTCTCCGCACCAAAGGTGCAGCCTCAGCACAGCCTGGGGCAACGCCCCAGGTACAAAATAGTATTGTATTTAGCGCTGAAGGCGCGATTCATTCCGGGCGGGCATTCGAGGACCATCTTGCCACATCAACAGGCGGCCTTTGAATCGCGCCTTCAGCGCTAAACCGATAAACAACCCATATCTGGGGCGTTGCCCCAGGCTGTGATGAGGCTGCACCTTCGGTGCGGACTACCAGAGCGGAGTGGGCGGGACGCCCGCGCTCCCGGGGGCTGCCGCCCTCTTGCAATCAATAGATAAACCGCTCCGGCAGCTTGAACGCTCCTTCAATCACATTGCAGACCGGCTTTTCCCCCGGCGCGGCAATCACCTCCACGATATCAAAACGATACCGAACCTCCGGATCGTTCAACAACCGCAACCAAGCTCGCGCCCCTCTGATGATCAACCTGCGCTTTGCGGAATTCACCGCGTCCGCCGGACGACCGTGCTGATCGCTCGCGCGCGTCTTCACCTCGACGAACACCAGCGTGTCGGCGTGTCGGCAGGTGATGTCCACCTCGCCGCCGCGCGGCGCGCGGAAGTTGCGGTACAGCACCTTGTAACCGAGGCGGCGCAGAAATCCGCAGGCCAGCTTTTCCCCGTGACGGCCCAGCACATGGCGCGGATCGGGCGGCTTTTTACGTCGCCATACCGTGAGCGGTCGCAGCCAACGCCGCGGCGGCGGCAGCCAAACGTCGCCAGAATTGGAAACAACGGCTGGCCCACGGGGCGAAACGTGTAGCGATGAATCGGGCAAGGGCCATGCCGCGCGAGCGTAGCAAGATGGGCGCTCGTCGCATAGCCCTTATGCCGCGCAAACCCGTAATCGGGATAACGCCGGTCCATTTCCTCCATGATCCGGTCGCGCGTCACCTTCGCGATAACACTCGCGGCGGCGATGCTCAGGCTCTGGCCGTCGCCCTCGACGATCGCCGTGTGCGGCAACGGAAACGAACGCACGGGAAGTCCGTCGATCAGGGCGTGGTCCGGCCGGCGGGACAACGCCAGGACCGCGCGCCGCATGGCCTCGTGCGTGGCGCGCAGGATGTTGAGCCGGTCGATCTCGCCGGATTCCACCGTCGCGCACGCCCAGACCACGGCCTCGTTACCGGTCAGGTCGCGGTAGATCGACTCGCGCCGCGTGGGCGAAAGCTTCTTCGAATCGTGGAGATGCCGGTGGGTGAAATCCTCCGGCAGGATCACCGCCGCCGCGACCACCGGTCCGGCGAGGGGGCCGCGCCCGGCTTCGTCGATCCCGGCAATGATGAACGCCTGGCCAGCGGCACGAAGCGCGTTCTCGTGCTCGAAATGGGGACGGTGCCGCGCCGCTTTTGCGACGTGTCCCGACACCTTCGGACATCTTGCGCGCGACGGAAAGGTTACTTCGCCTCGCGCACGGCCATGGCCGACTTGCCCTTGCGGTCGCGCAGGTAATTGAGCTTGGCGCGGCGGGCGGTGCCGGCTTTTTCCACCTCGATCTTGGCGATGCGCGGGGAATGGATTGGGAACACGCGCTCGACCCCCTCGCCGTAGGAGATGCGGCGCACGGTGAAGTTCTCGTTGATACCGGTGCCCTTGCGGCCGATGACGATGCCGGTGAAGATCTGCACGCGTTCCTTGTCACCTTCGATGACCTTGGTGTGGACGCGGACGCTGTCGCCGACCTTGAACTTCGGGACGTCGGACTTTTTCTGTTCGTTTTCGATGACTTCGAGAATGTGCATAAAGGGTTCTCCGCTTTGAGGGAAAGGTGCGTTCTATCGCGCGGCACCCGGTGAAACGCAAACAGATTTATCACGCGCAAAACTAATTCGCCTCCGGCGTCCCGTTCGGGTGTACTGGCACACCCATGAATCGTTTCCCCGTTCTTTCGATTACCCTGCTGACTGTTGGCCGGCGCGTCGTTCCTGCAAGCCAAACCCAAATCGACGCCCAAGGAAGCTCCCGCCGCCAAGGCGCCTGTGGTCTCCGAGGACGACGCCGTGCGCCTCCAGATTTTCCTGGACGACCACAATTTCGGCCCGGGCAAGATCGACGGCAGCTACGGCGGATTCACCCGGAAGTCCTGGCAGTATTATCAACGCGCCCAGGGTGAAACCGCGCCCAAAGACACGTTTGATGTGAAGTCCGCGCCGCTGGCGACCAACGACCCCATTTACACGATGTACACGGCGACGGCGGCCGATCTCGGTTCCATCGGCCCCGTCCCGGCAAAGCTGGAGGAGCAATCCAAGGGCAAATCGATGCCCTACGGGAGCATGAGCGAGTTGCTGGGCGAGCGCTACCATTCGGCGGTCAAGTTCCTGGCCCATTTGAATCCCGGCAAGAACCTGGACCAGCTGAAGGAGGGCGATCAGGTCAAGGTGCCCAACGTGGCGAAGCCTTTCGACCTGGCGGAGGTCATTGCCATGCGGGACGGGATTTCCGCTCAAGGCAAAGCTGACCGGGACAAAGCGCAAGCCGCCAAGGAGAGCGCGGGGAAGAAGCAGCCGGATGGTTCGCCGGCGGCTTCCGCGGCGTCAACACCGGCGGTGGCGGGCGGCGACACCGGGGCCACACCCGGCGCTCCCGCGTCGGACCCCAGTAAAATGATGATCCACGTCAGTGTCGCGGACGCCTATCTGGAAGTACACGACGGCGACAAGGTGGTGGCGGGTTTCCCGATCACGCCGGGTTCGACGGCCATTCCCTCGCCGAAGGGCGAGTGGAAAATCGAGTCGAAAACGCTGCTGCCGAATTTCCGCTGGGACAAGTCGATGTTGATGCACGGCACGCGCAGCAAGGATTTCCACATGATCCCGCCCGGCCCGAACAACCCGGTGGGCATCACGTGGATCGCGTTGAACAAAAGCGGCATCGGTTTGCACGGCACGAACGATCCCGGAAACGATTGGCCGCGCCGCGAGTCACGGCTGCATCCGGCTGGCGAACTGGGACGCGTTCAAGGTCTTCGGGCTGGTGCGCAAGGGCGAGAAGGTGGTGATCGAGTAGAGGTGGCGGCGCTCGTGCCCACGGTTCGCGGAATGAATGAGGATGGGGGGTTGCGCCTTACCTACGACGGCAAGTTGTCTTGCCGATACACGGCGAGACGCTATGCTTGGCGTATGCCCGCTACAATCAGCGACCTTTTCCAGCAAGCACTAACTCTGCCTGACGAATCCAAGTTACTTCTAGCGGAGGAGTTGGTGGC
Source organism: uncultured bacterium (assembly GCA_963795895.1). GTDB lineage: Bacteria > Verrucomicrobiota > Verrucomicrobiia > Chthoniobacterales > SZAS-18 > CAWCJJ01. The sequence continues at coordinate 51,899 of CAWCJJ010000006.1, read as the reverse complement.
CAGCGTCAGCGCGGCTGTCCCTGCGGACGATACTTTGGTGAGTCGCCGCCGCGCGGAGTTTCTCTCCGGCGCAGCCACGCTGATCCCTGCTGACCAAGCCTTGCGGCAAGTGCGCGAGGACTTGGCCGCTCAACAGCGCGCATGAAGTGCTCGCTGCACGCGGAGGCGTTCGCGGAATATCGAAAGGCTACTCTTTACTACGGCGAGCGTGCGCGAGGTTTGGGCGAGGCGTTTGCCGCCGAGGTGGAGACCACCATTGCCCGCATCCAAGCTTCACCACGGGCGCGAGTAGCCAATGAACCCGGAGTACGGCGATATTTGTTGCGACGCTTTCCGTATGCGATTCACTACGTCGTTGAGCAAGACGTCCCGCAAGGTCAGGAACTTGCCGTGATCTACGCCGTCCGGCATACGTTCGACGCGCGGAGGATTATTGGCTGCATCGCTTGCCGCCCTCGACAGAGGAAGGATTAATCTTAGACGCTGGACTGGTGCCGCGGTTGATCCGGAGCATGCGCGCGCCCCGCTTGGCCGGAGCCGTGAAAAGCGGCGACGTGTCGCCGCACTCCAAAGCCTTCGGCGTTTCGAGAGATTGCTTACTTGTTCGGCGGCGCGACGGGCGCGGTAGGCGATGGTGCCGGCGTGGGCTTCGGCTGCTCACCCGTCTTCCCTTTCATGCTGTCAGCCTGATCCTCCACCGGGGGATGTTGCAACTTCGGATCAGGCGTGGTCGCCGTCTCGACCGGTGCGGGAGCCTGCGGCGAGGCTGTAGCCGAAGGCTGCGCCTGCGCGAGCAACATCGGCGTCGGTGCCGCTGCTACGATGTCATCCCCCGGCAAATCGGCCCGCCGCTGGCGGTATTGATCCTCCAGCTTCATGAACATCTGACGCCCCACCATGCGCTGGGACGCCGCCGCTCGCGCGTTGACCAATTGCTGCTCGGTCACGCGGTTCTCCTCCGTCAACCGGTCGCGCACCGCGCGCTCAATCAAAGCCTCCTGGCGAGGGTCGGGCGTGGCGACCGCCTTGGACGCCGCGGCGGTCACCGGCGCGCGCCCGCACGCCGCGAGCGTCAACAAGATGACTCCGACACCCAGCGAACATAACGTCCGGGTCATGAAGCGACGCTCTAAAAGAAGGTGCGGCTCGTGCATAGTTTCTCATCCTAGAGCAGACCCGGCGGTTTTGCATCCTGATCCTGCGAATCCCGTTTGGAAGGAAGCTCCTTCCATGTATGGTTCACCACAAAAATGACCCTTCAACCCTTTAGCGGTTACAAACATGGCCGACGCCATCACCCCTCCCCCACCCGCACCGGCGGCGACGGGAGCCAGACCTTGCTGCATAATCTCCGCACCCGGCCCCTGACGTTCGTCGCCGGTTGCCTGGGGTTGTTCGCGGTGCTTGCGGTCAAAACGTTCTTCGTCCGCGCGCACCACACCGCCGAAATTTCACGCAACCGCTGACCCGGCGTTCCCTCGCGCCGCCCATTTCCCACTCTTTTCTCCGACCGAGCCAGCCTGTCCCTTGCCGATATGGGTGTTTCCTGGGTGATCGACCTGCTGGTGGTGCTGGCTTATTTCGCCGTGATCCTCGGGGTCGGCCTCTACATGGGCCGCCGCGAGGATAGCCTGCGGGATTTCGCCCTCGGCGGACGCTCCATTCCCTGGTGGGCGGTGCTAGCGTCGATCATCGCCGCCGAGACCAGCGCGGGCACGTTTTTCGGCACGCCCGGCGAGGCGTACGAGATGCGGAATTTCACCTACCTGCAACTCGCCATCGGCACGATCATCGCGCGGATCCTGGTGTCGTTCATTTTCATCAAGCCGTACTACCAGTACAACGTTTATTCGATCTACGAATACCTGACGCGACGCTTCGGCACCACGACCAAAAACGCGGCCTCCGCCATCTTCCTGGTGACCCGCGTGCTGGCCTCGGGCGCGCGCATCTACGTCGCCGCCATCGCCCTGGTCCTCGCTTACGAATGGGTCAGCGGCAAACATCCCGACCCTCAGCACACCCTTTACATCTACATCTTCGCCAGTGTCGCCGTCACCGTGCTGACGGCGATTTACACGACGCTCGGCGGCATCAAGGCGGTGATCTGGACGGATTTCATCCAGGCCACGATCATGATGGGCAGTGCGGTGGTCGCCTTGGTGGTCCTCTATTTCTCGATCCCGAACGGTTGGGCCGGAATCACGGCGCAGATGTCGTCCCAACACCCGCTGGATTTGTTCTTCGCCAGCGGTCTGGACCCGGCCAAAACGGGTTGGCAACAGGTCAAGGGGATGTTCGAGACGGAGTACACCGTCTTCGCGATCATCGCGGCGACGTTTGTGACGATGGCCACCCACGGCACCGACCAGGACATGGTGCAACGGATGCTCACCGCGCCGGACATCCGCCGGAGCCGCCGCTCGTTGATCCTGTCGGGCTTGGCGGACATTCCCATCGCGTTTGTGTTCCTGGCGATCGGCATCCTGCTTTACGCGTTTTACCAGGCGCACCCCGACCCCCGCAAACCGGAAGCGACCAACGAGATCTTTTGTTATTACATCCTCCACCAGCTTCCCGCCGGGATGCGCGGACTGCTCATGGCCGGCATTTTCTCGACGGCGATGGGCTCGCTGAGCACGGCGTTGAACGCGCTGGCCACCAGTTACGTGCGCGACTGGCACCTGCCGTACGTCAACCCGAAGGCGGGTGAGGAGGAGTCGCTTCGCGCGGTGCGCGGCGCGACGATTGTTTTCGCGGTGTTGATGGTCCTGGTTTCGTCGGCGACTTCCTACCTAGTGATCCAGCGGGCCGAACACGCGAAGGAGCAGAAGGCGATGATCGCGCAAGCCGCGCAGCACCCGGAGCAGGCGGCGGTGTTGCTCGCGAAGGTTGACCAAGCCAAGCAACATAATCTGCGGATCATCCCGATCATCCTGGGGATTTTCGGATACACCTACGGGTCGCTGCTGGGGGTGTTCTTCGTGGGGATGTTGACGAAAACACGGGGGAGCAACGCGGGCAACGTCATCGGGATGGTCGCGGGGTTTGTGTCCGTGGCGATTTTGAGTGGTTTGCCGAACGACCTGGCGGCGATGGGCGGCGGACGGCTTTACCAGCAACCGAACTGGCTGCCGGTGATCGAGTTTCCGTGGCGCGTGTTTTTCGGCACGGTGGTGACGTTCGCGGTGGCGATGTGTTTTGCCACCCCGGGCGAGAAGCAGAGGACGATGGCGGCGGCGGTGTAGGTCGAGGCGGATTTCATAGTTGCCGCCAAGGAAATCGAGCCTTGCGCTGGACGGTTGCAGAAAAAGCGGCGTGGAGCGGCGCCCCGGGAGCGCGGGCATCCTGCCCGCATCTGGTGCCGTTCGGGTCTGCACAGGGGCTACCGCCCTGTTGCGGGCAGGATGCCCGCGCTCCCGGGGCTGACCAGAACCAGATGCGGGCGAGACGCCCGCGCTCCCGGGGACTACCGCCCATGGTGCAAAGCTTACCCCGCCGCCGCCGAAACCACTCCCCGCAACGCGCGTTCCCCGGCGGCGATGCCCAGGGACACCGCCACGTCCGAGTTCATGTGCTCCCACGTTCCCCAGCGGCCCAAACCCAAGATTTGCCGGCTGTTCGCCCAGTTCTGGATCGCCTCGACCGCCTCGGGCTTGCCCAACGTGTTCAAAGGGTAGGCGAAATCATTCCGGTGCCGAAACCCTCCCTCCGGCAACGCCCGGGCGCGCGCGGAATTGGTCTCCGTCCAGTAGCCGCGGCTATTCTCGTAGAAATTACTCCGGCAAAGCAGGCGGTGGTGGCTCAACGTCTCCTCCGGCGCGTACACCCAGTGCGCCGGGGTCGGCTGCGTCTCGGGATGGTAATCCACGTCCACGGAGATGTGCCGCAGCTTCACGATCTCCGCCGTGACCGCCGGGGGCACGTCGGCGAAGTGGGGCCACGCCGTCCACGGAATGCTGGAGACAATGTGCTCGCCCTGAAACTCTCCGTTCACGACGCGGCTGGCCATGTCCACGCTCTCGACCGGGGTGCCGAGTCGAATGCGGTCGCCCAGCGCCTCGCCCATGCGCCGCCAGACCTCGCCGTAGCCGTAGGCTTTGGGGTAAAGGAACGTGCCATGCGCGGGCAACGAGCCGAACGCCTTGCCTTCCAGGCAGCTTTGCAGCGTCTCGCGGAACGAAACGTTGGGCAGCTTGTAGAGCCAGTAGATGCCCAGGTCGTTGAGGTCCATCGACCAGATTTTCCGGTTGTAGGGCAGCATGTATTCCTCGGCGATGCGCCGGCCGAGTTTCCAACTGATCCAATCCTCGAACCGTTCCGGCTGCGGCTCGCCGCGCACCGCCCCCGCCTGGGCGATGGACTCCAGGAAATCCACCTGGTCGGCGACGGGCAACTGCCAGAGGTTCGCCTCCAGCGGATGGTCGATCTCCCGTCCGCGAATGCGGATTTTCGACACGCGGGTGTATCCACGCCACTCCTCGCGCGGCATGAATTGAAACACCAGCTCGAGCACTTCCTTGCGCTTCAGATCCAGGAAGTGGCCGCCGCCGATGTCCAGCGGCGCGCCATCGACGATCTCGCTGCGGCACAACCCCCCGGCGACCGTCTCCTTCTCAAGGACGATGAAGGAACTTTCTCCGTGGTTAAGGAGCGTGTGGGCGAAGCTCAAACCGGACGGGCCGGCACCGAGGATGATGTACTTGTAGGATTGCATGCGGGACTCGCGTGACGGGTGACACCGTCCCGCGAATTGGGGAAGAGGCGTGAAGTAAACGGTTCCCCACCGGGGAACACAAGGGCAATCCGCCGTCGATTGCCGCGACGGGCCAAAATATTCGAGGAATTTGGTTGAACCTCCCTTCCGCCGCATTTATGGGTGTCACTCCGCTGGTGCCAACCGCGCCAGCTTTCAGCAAAGGAGTCTTAGCTCAATTGGTTAGAGCGCCGCCCTGTCACGGCGGAGGTTGCGGGTTCGAGCCCCGTAGACTCCGGTGGAATTTCCACCCCCCGACGACACTTCGTCGATCACGCGTCGCCGCACCTGTCTTATCAAGGCAACGTGACGCGCAAACGGATAAACTGGCACGTGGCTTGCCCAACGGGAACCACAGCGCGTGCCCGCACCGATTCCGTGATCCCGTTGCCGTCGCTCACCGGCGTCGACAAACCGATGACGGACGGGTTCTCGCTCCACACGAGCAGATCGGTCGAGAATTCGGCGTGGTACGTGATGTCCAGCGGTGGCAGGCGCCGGTGGAAATTCAACGTCAGGTAGCTGTTCCCGTTGTTCGGATCAACCTGGACAATCGCGACACCCGCCGACGAGTCGGTCGCGAGGGGATTGCTGTTCACGGCGTATTCGAGCAGGTTCGGGGTGCCGTCACCATCCGGGTCCGCGCCGGGGCCGGACATGGCGGGATCGTTCGCCCCCATGGCACCGAACTTTTGGAAACGCCAGGCTCCGAAAGGCGGCTCCGCGACCGTCACTTGCGTGGTGCCCGCCGCGACGGACGCCGACGCGCCCGAAAGGTTTACCGCGAAGGTCTTGCTCGCCGCGATGACGGGATTCCCCAGCAGCGCGATGTTGAGCGATCGCGGGGAGACATCACCGTCCGCCCAGGTAAGAACCCCGCCCGTGGCGGTGTAATCCTGCCCCGCCAGCGCCGTGCCGTCGGCGGTCGCGTAGTTTACGCTCAGGCTGCCGGTGTCCCCGCCGGCGCGAAGGATGGTGACGCTCGCCAGCGGGGCGGTCTTCGTGGCGGCAAGGCTGGCGTTCGCGCATTGCGCCACGCCCAACGGGTGGTTCGCCTTCCAGTTTTGCAGGAGCGTGCGCAGGGCGCTTGGCTTGTTTACGGGCGCGGCGTTGACGCCGGTTTGATCCATCTGGTTGACCCCGTGGCAGCTCGCGCAGGTGCGAACCTCCCCGGCGGCGAACGTCAGCCAGTAACGCTCCTTGACCTGACTCGCATAACCCGAATTCGGGTCGAGCAAATGGTACGTCACCGCCCGCCCTCCCGGCACGAAGCTGGCCATCGAGCCGTCGGCGGCGATGGCGACGCTGCCCGCCGGCGCGCCGGCGGGCACGGGTGGGTTTTCACTCACCGGTTGTTCGGCCCCGGCCACGTCGTGCATCGGCGTGGGTAGCACGCGGCGACCGGCGGCGGGTGTGGCCGTCCCGAACGTCAGGCCTCGCAACTGGTCGGCCTGGAGAAATTGCAGAAAGCCCACGCCGTAAATCTTGTCACCGACCGCGTAGCCGGAGCCAAGCGTCTGGACGGTGGAACCGCTCGTCGTGACCTTCAGGTTGAAAGGTTGCTGGCGATCGGCCCCGTCACGCGTTGAAACGTTGCGGCTCACGACGAGCGCCAGGTTCTTGCGCCGCAGGAAGCTCTGGAAAGTCGGCAGGTCCACGCCCTCCTCGGTGAACACCTGCGCCTCGATGCTCGCCACGCCGTTGACCGTGGAGCCGGCGCTTAGTCCGCCGGTCGGGATACGCGCGGGGCGCGGCCGGGCCACGACTTCCGCCGGATCGAGTTCCCACATCGTGCCGCTGTAGGTCGTTAGACCGGCGGACGTGTAATAACTCGGACTGGCGGTGATGCCGGGTGTCAGGTACGCGCCGGGCGTCTCGGATCCAAGGGAGCCGGAGATCGTCCGCAGCCGGAAGCTGTACGCGGAGAGCGGGGCCGTGGCCGTCCCCTGGTTCGTGTCGGCGGCGGTCGCCGTCGCCTGGACGGTGACCAGGCGGCCATCGGTCAACGGCAAGGCGGTCTTGTAGAGGTTCACCGGGTTGGCAAGCGGCGGAAAACCCGCCGGGGGAATGCCCACGCGCGGGGTCAGGTACGTGACCTGCATGAGCGCCGGGTTGAGGCTTGGGCCGCCGTCGAAGCGGATGAGCTGGCCCGCGCCGTGCGTCCCGGTGTCCGGCCCGCTGGAGGCGTAATAACGTCCCGGCGTGAGCGGGTCCTCGTGGATTTCGAGGTAATCGTCGGCGGCGGTGGTGGATCCCGGCGCGTGGCGCGCCGCGGCGGTCATGGCGACGAGCTTCGGATCGTTGGTGAAACTCGGCAGGATGGAGGTCCCGATCTCGTGGCGCCCGACGTGGTTGAGGGTTTCCTCGCCCGTGCCGTCCTCGGTGATCATCCAGGGGAAGAATTGGTTGAAGGCGTTCCCGTTGAGGTTGGTGCCCGCGAGGCCGGATAAGTCGTTGGGCCGGGGTTCGGGGAAAATTTCCAAACGGCTGTTGAGCGCGCCGGCGGCGGCGGCTTCGTCCGTGTAATTGAACGTGCCGTTAAAGGTCTGGGCGAAGGTGTCGCCCGGGCCGGGACCACGGTCGGTGAGGGCCTCCGCGTCGCGCGAGAGGTGGTCCCACCGGCTGTAGAGGAGCCGCCCAAAGCTGTCGATCAACGGCGTGTACGAGCCACTGGGCGAATGCTGCAACTGCCGAAACGCGCCCGAGACCGGGTCGAGACTCCAGAGGCCGGTGACGACCGGCAGCAGCAGGTACTCGTCGCGTTGCGGGTAGAGGTACGCCGCGCCGCCCCGGGGCAGGTCGGTCGTGAAGATCACGTGATCGTCCGTCCCGTAGATCGGGCTGACGTTGTTGCTGGCGGCGGGCTGGCCCGGCACACGGGTGACGGTGGGAGTCCCCCCCGGGCCGAAATTGGCGATTTCGTAGATTTGCCAATAGAACGGGGTTGTGTCCGCCGCGTTCGCGGGTCCGCCCATGACCAGGCTGAAAAGGGCCTTCGTACCGTCCCAATAGACGCAAGGTTGGCGGGCCGCGATCAGGCGGCGTCCCGCAATGGTGCTGGCCGGACCATAATTCGCGGCGGCCAGCAGGTCGCGCGGCTGGGTCACGCCAGGGTAGAGGATGTAAAGCGAACCACCGCGCCCGCAAAACGAGGTGCCTCCGAGTTGGTTGCCAAAGGCGCTGGAAACGTTCATCACGCTCAGCGACGCGGTGCGCGAGTTCGTCTCGTTGGGCATCGGCTGCTGGGTCACGAACAGCAGCGGATTGGCGGCGTGGAGGGTGCTGTTTGAGGTTGGGAGCAGCGCGCCCAACAAAGCAAGTGCGAACCAACGGGAGGATTTCATGGAAGGGAAACAGTCTGACGATCAAGCATAAATCATTCTCAATAAAGGAGAAATAAATGACCTTGGATCGTCATCGCCGCGTTCCGCACCTGCTTGCTGACGGCGCGAACCCCGGCAAAGTGCCCCACCCTCCCGGTCCATGAGCCATGTCGAAGGTCCGGTGCGATGATCGTCGGCGACGTGCCGCTTGGCTGCCCGGTCCGGCGGACCGAACCCGCTCCTTAAGTGCTAACCCGCGCCGCCCGCGCGGCTTTTCAGCCAGGTGCCGACGCCGATGATGACCGTCGAGAGCACCAGGGTGCCGATCCCGGCGGTGATCAGCGCGCGGACCTTCCTGCCACCGCCTTTCCACTCGTTGAAGTAAACGCCCCAGAGGGTGCTGAAGATGATGATGCTCGCCATGTGCAGGGTCCAGCTCGCGAAACCGAACTTGCCCATCTGGGTTTCACCCATCGTGTAGAAGAAAAACTGAAAGTACCAGGTGGCTCCGGCCAGGGCGGAGAACAAGTAGTTCGCCACCATGGGGACGCGACCGGAAAGTTCCGCTCCAGCGGCGGAGGACGGCGCGTGTTTAACGATTTCCTCGCCGGGGGCGTCCAATGGGTTTTCCAAAGGCGGCAACGTTCCGGGCAGGCTGGGACGAAACCGTGAGTCGAAGTATTCGCGCCCGCTGCGGTTCTTGACGTTGAGCAGGACGCACCAAATGAAGTTGGTGGTGAACCCCCCGAGCAGGACGACAACCAGCTTGGGCAGCCCGGTCCAGAGGGTGGAGGTTCCCGCCGCCGCCGCGGCCACCCCGATGGGCGCGCCAGCCGTCAACCCGAAGGAGAAGCAGGCGCTCATGACACCGGAGAAGGTCGCCACCAGGATGCCTTTGCGGAAGCTGAACTCGGCGATGGCCGACTTCTTTTCCACCTCGGGCATTTCCCGCTCCTTCGCCAGCCCGGCCAGCGCCGCGATCCCGATGCCGGCGAGGCAGGTGGCGACCCCCAACAGGGTCACCACGCCGGAGGAAGTCGAGGCGATCTGGACGATGTTCTCGGGAACGGGGATCGCCGCGATGAACAATTTGCAAACCGGCGGCAGCAACGTGCCGAAGGCGGCGCAATATCCCAGGGCCACGCCCATGCCCAGCGACATGCCGAGGTAACGCATCGAAAGGCCAAACGTCAGCCCGCCCAAGCCCCACATGGCCCCGAAGAAATACGTCCACCAAAGCGTGCCGGCGGATTGTTGCGCCAGCACACCGAAGAGGTCGCGCGTCAGCAGCAAGGCGAGCAGACCCGGACAGATGATCCACGAGAAAAAACCGCCTACCAGCCAGTAGGTTTCCCATGACCACTTTTTGACGCCCTTGTAAGGAACGTAGAAGCTGCCGGACGCCAGGCCGCCGAGCCAATGAAAGAACACGCCGAGAAAAGGATTGCCCATGGATGGATGTTGGTTGGGGGAGTCTGGAACGGGTGGTTAGGGGGGCGGCGTGATTTTGCCGACGGTCAAGTTACCGGGAGGAAACCGATACGCGAACGCATAAAAGCGCGCGACGGAAAAAAGCGGCGTGCCTTACCGCGTTTCCAGGATGATTGAGCGATACTTTCCAACCGCGAAGGGCGGCCGCCCCCTGGTTCCAGAGAAAACCGCGCCGCGCCCCTTGCCAAAGGCAAACGGAGGAGTACTCCATCAGTCACTTGCAACCTTCCCCCGCCATGAGACTCCATCCCCTTCCGCGCATTCTAATCCTCCTCACGACTTCGTGGTTGGCAAGCCACCCCGCCGCCCCCGCCTCGGAGACCGAGGGCTCTCTGCGGCCCGCCAATCTGCGTTGCGAATACGCGGTCAACCCCCTCGGCATCGGCGAGCAATCACCCCGTTTGTCCTGGATCGGCGAGTCCACGCGACGCGGCGAGCGCCAGAGCGCCTACCAGGTTCTGGTGGCCAGCACGATTGATCTGCTCGCCCGCGACACCGGCGACCGGTGGGACAGCGGCAAGGTGGCATCCGACGAGAGCGCCCACGTCGCCTACGCGGGCCAGCCGCTAAAGTCGCGCGCCGGGTGTTTCTGGAAAATCCGGTTGTGGGACCGCGACGGCCAGCCCTCCCCTTGGAGCGCGCCCGCGACCTGGACCATGGGCTTGCTCGAACCGGCGGATTGGCAGGCGAAGTTTATCGACGGCTTGGACGCGCGACCGCGTCCCCTTGCCATCCGCCGCGCGATCTACGAATCGGTTGACGGCAAAAAGTCCGCCGACGTCACCGCCACGCTCGCGGCGTTGGCGCAAGCCGGGAGACAGGACTTTGGACGGGTGGACAGCGCGCTGGTTGGAATCGACCCGTCAGAGGGCCATCCCAAGCGTCTGCGGGTGGACTACGAAATCGCGGGCCAAACCGGCAGCATGGTCGTGCCCGAGGGGGCGCCGCTGAAGTTCGAGCGCATTGACGAACGTCCGTTCTGCTTGCGGAAATCCTTCGCGGTGGACGGACCCGTCGCAAGCGCCACCCTGTACGTGACCGCGCTTGGCCTTTACGAATGCCGCCTCAACGGGGCGCGGGTGGGCGACCACGCCCTCGCCCCCGACTGGACCGATTACAACAAACGTCTGGTTTACCAGGCGTACGACGTCACCCCGCTCGTCCAAGCGGGCGACAACGCGCTGTCGGCGCTCGTGGCGGACGGCTGGTACGCCGGCCACCTCGGCAACGGCGGGTTCCGCCAGTACGGTCGCGTCCCCGCGCTGCTGGCCCAACTGGAAATTACCCGCGCGGACGGCCACACCGAGCGGATCGTGAGCGACGGCACCTGGAAGAGCCACGACAGCGCGATCCTCTCCTCCGATTTCATGCTGGGGGAAAGCTACGACGCCCGCCTGGAAACGCCCGGCTGGGACCGCCCGGGATTCGACGACCGGGACTGGCCTCCCGTCCGCGCGCGCGAGGAACCCCCGCGCGCCCTCGACGCGCGGGTGGCTCCGCCCGTGCGCCAACTCGCCGAGCGCGCACCCATCGCGCGAACCGAACCCGCGCCCGGCCAGTGGACCTACGATCTGGGACAAAACTTGGTGGGCGTCGTCCGCCTGAAAGTGCGCGCGCCCGCCGGCACCAAGGTTACGTTGCGCCACGCCGAGATGCTCAACGCGGACGGCACGCTCTACACCGCCAACCTGCGCAGCGCTTCCAGCGTGGACACCTACGTCTGCCGGGGCGGCGGCGAGGTGGAAACGTGGCAGCCGCGCTTCACCTTCCACGGCTTCCGTTACGTGGAGTTGAGCGGCCTGCCGGGCTCGCCCGAGGCTGGGGCGGTGACGGGTGTCGTGCTGGGTTCGGACACGCCGGTGGCGGGAACCTGGACCTGCTCCAATCCGGCGCTCAACCAATTGATGAGCAACATCGAGTGGGGCCGGCGCGGCAACTTCCTGAGCGTGCCCACGGATTGCCCGCAACGCGACGAGCGGCTCGGCTGGATGGGCGACGCGCAGGTGTTCGCGCGCACCTCGACGGACCTCGCCGACGTGGCCGCGTTCTTCACCAAATGGCTCGTGGACGTGGACGACGCGCAAACCCCGGCGGGGGGGTTTACGGACGTCGCCCCCCGGCGCGCCTCGGGCGTGGGCACCCCCGGCTGGGGGGACGCGGGGGTGATCTGCCCGTGGACGATGTACGAGGCCTACGGGGACCGGCGGATCCTCGAGCGCCACCTGCCCGCCATGACGCGCTGGGTGGAGTGGTGCCGCGTCCACAGTACGAACCTCCTGCGCGACAAGGACCGGGGCGGCGATTTCGGCGATTGGCTGGCCATCGGCGCAAACACGCCCAAGGAGGTGATCGGTACGGCGTACTTCGCCTACTCGACCCACCTGCTCGCGAAGTCGTGCCGCGCCCTGGACCGATCGGACGAGGCGGAAAAATACGAGCGGCTTTTCGAGGAGATCCGCGCGGCTTTTAACCGAGCCTACGTCGCGCCGGATGGTCGGATCAAAGGCGACACGCAATGCGCGTACGCGATGGCGTTGAAGTTTGAGTTGCTGCCGGAGGACCTGCGTCCCAAGGCGGTGCAATACCTGGCCGACGACATCGCCGCGCGGGGCAACCATCTCACCACGGGTTTCGTGGGCGTAAGCTATCTGCTGCCGTCGCTCACGGCGGGCGGACGGCTCGACACGGCGTACGCGCTGCTCACGCAGGACACGTTTCCCTCTTGGCTGTTCTCGGTTAAACAAGGGGCGACGACCATCTGGGAACGCTGGGACGGGTGGACGCCCGGAAAAGGCTTCCAGGACGCGAGGATGAACTCGTTCAACCATTACTCCCTGGGGAGTTGCGGCGAATGGCTCTACGACACCGTGGCGGGTATCGGCGGCGACCCCGAAGCGCCGGGTTACCGGCGGCTGGTGCTGCGTCCGCGACCTGGCGGCGGACTCGCGTTCGTCCGCGCAACCCGGCGGACGGTGTACGGAGAGGTGACGGCCGCTTGGAAAACAGCCGATGGCGAGTTCCGGTTCGACGTGACGGTGCCGGCCAACACGACGGCGCGGGTCATTCTGCCGACCCCGGCTACCGCCGGAGTGACCGAGAGCGGCAAGCCAGTCACCGAGAGCGGTGACATCAAGGTGCTCGCGCCGACGGAGGGCGACACTACCCTGGAGGTTGGCTCGGGCAATTACCATTTCACCTGCCCGCCGGCGACCAAGCGGGAGGATTGACTTCGCGGCGGCGGGCCGTTGGGCGAATCATGCAAAGAAGTTGCTCCTGGTGGTCTCGCCACCACGTGATTCCAGCGAAAAAGCAATCTCGCCAACCGGGACGGAGCGAATCAAAGTTTGCCTGCGGACCCGCTTCCACCGGGCGTGTTCACGACGAGGAGTTGCCGTTCACCCATGTCTCCGCTTCCCTCCATCTCGGGCAATATAACCTCCCTTGCTCCCATCGACCCGGCGCTAATGGCGCTGGCCCCGTTGGATTTGCCCAATTATCGAAAAGCCCGCTACGTCGGCGACGATCTCTGCGTCGCCCTCGATCAACTGGTTGAACGCGACCAGGAAATCACGCGAGACCTCTATTCCGTTCTCACGGAACTCCTCTTTGCCATCGTTGATCCCGACACCGATGATGCCCGGAAATGGCGGGACGTGGCCGGCTGGGCTGAGGATCGCCGCCTGAACAAGATCATCGACGAAGTGCGCGAACTCGGCGTCGCCTCTCACGCCGAGTCGCCCGGCGAGGAACTCGCCACGGCGATGCACGATGTCCGGGGCGGCGCCATGAGCGCGCTGCTCGGTCGCCTGCAGCTTCTCGACCGCTTGCCGCGCGATGAAAACCAACTCAAGACCCTGTTCGTCCTGACGCGCGACCACCTCAAGATCATGCGAAGCGCGGTGGTCGGGTTGGACGACGTGCGACGCGACGCCGACCGCAAGCACAAGAGCCATGACATGCGCCTGATGCTGGATAAGTGGCATGACTCCGTGGTGGGTCCGAAGTGGCGGGAGCGTCCCGTCCGCATGACCGTGGATTGCCGTTACGAGGGCGCGCTGACGGAGTGTTGCCTCGAAAGCGCCGCCATTGACCGCATTTTTTACAACCTGGCGAACAACGCTTGCCGACACGCGGTGGGCGGACGCATCGAGATGGTGGTTTTTCCCCTCCCCCGGTCGGTGGACGGAGTTTTGCGCTTCGTGCTGTCGAACGAGATCGGCGGGGAAGACGCCGCTTTTCTGCGTTCGCGGGTGGCGACGCAAGGGGCGGACAGCGTGGACAAGGGATCCAGCCGGAGTTTGCTGGCGCTTTTCGAGGCGGAGGTTTCCTCGACCGGCTCCGGTTTTGGTTTGACGGTGGTGGCGCAGTTCGTGGCGGGCGCCTTCGGGTTGCGCAACGCGCGGGAGGCGTTGCGGGAACGGTACGTCGGCGCGATCCTGGAGGAACAGACCTTCCGGATCTGGTTCCATTGGCCCATGGCGAACAACGCTTATCCGCCAAAACTCGACGATTTTCATCAACCCGACAGCAGCTTGAGCGAGCCTTGACTTTGCCTTGCGCCGAGGAGCCCTCGAGGCTCAAAGCGCGCCCCGGGACGGCCTCCGTGGTGATCTGGCAAGACATTGCGCGGGAACAGTTACTGCTTTAAGTGGGGAGGCAGGCTTTGCCGCGGTTTTGGACGGCGGGCCCGCACGACAACTCCCATGGGCGATTCTCCGAAGTACAAAGTTCTCATCACCGACGATGAGGAAATGAACCGCGACATGCTCTCGCGCCGTTTGCGGCGGCGCGGGTTCGAGGCGGTGGTCGCGGTCGGCGGACAGGAAACGCTCGACCTGGTGGAACCGGGCGCGTTCGACCTGGTCATCCTCGACATCATGATGCCGGGGATGGATGGCTACGAGGTGCTGAGGCGGCTCCGGCAACGGTTCAGCGCCGCCGAATTGCCCATCATCATGGCGACCGCCAAGGACACTTCGGAGGACATGCTCGCCGCGCTCAAGGACGCCGCGAACGATTACGTCACCAAGCCGATAGATTTCCCCATCCTCCTCGCGCGGATGGACCTGCAGCTCAGCCTGCTCGAATCGCGCCGCCAATTGGACCAGGCGCTGGGGTCGGTGCGCCGGATGGCCGCGGAGTTGGAGGTTCGCAACCAATTTATCCGCAAGGTCTTCGGGCGCTACGTGTCGGCATCGGTGGTGGAACAATTGCTCGAGGGGCCCGACGCGCTAAACTTCGGCGGGGAGCAGCGCACCCTGACTTTTATGATGTCGGACCTGCGCGGATTTTCCGCGTTGTCCGAGCGGTTGGAACCGGCCAGGGTCGTGACCCTGCTCAACATCTACCTGGAAGCGATGTTCGGGATCATCGCGCGGCACGGCGGCGCGGTGAACGACTTGGCGGGCGACGGCATCTTCGTTTTGTTCGGCGCGCCGTTGCCGATGCCGGACCACGCCCGCCGGGCGATCGAATGCGCGCTGTCGATGCAACTCGCAATGCCGGGGGTCAACGCACAACTCGCCGCGGCGGGTCTGCCGGGGCTGGAGATGGGCATCGGACTGAACACCGGCGAAGCGGTGGTGGGAAACATTGGCAGCCTGGAACACGCGAAATACAGTGCGATCGGGCGGCACGTGAACACGACATCCCGGATCGAGTCCTGCACGGTGGGCGGACAGATTCTTGGCGGCGGACGCCACGGTGCTCGCCGCCGGCCCGGGTGTGTTGACGGGTGGGCATTTCGCGTTTGAGGCGAAGGGCGTGGCCGCGCCGATGCACGTGTCGGACGTTTATGGGTTGGAAAATCCGACGGGTGGCGGGGAGTCGTTAAGGTTGGCGGTGTGCGAACCGGTTTTCGACGGGGTGCCGGTGCCCTTGGAGATCGCGATTCAAGTGATCAGCGGAAAGAAACTAGACGGCGAGATGGTTCCCGGGAGGCTTCGCCAAATCGCGTGGAAGGAGGGCAAACCAATCGCCGCCGTGCTGGGCGTGGGTCGGGCGCTGGGTGTGTTGGACAATCTTCGGATGACATTTCCCGACTGCGGCGCCTTGCCTGGGGAGGCATACGCCAAAGTCACCGCGTGCGGGGGGGACGGAGAAGAATCGGGCACGGGGGACGGACGTACTTGGATTTGCACCGTGCGTTTGACTTCCCTCGCGCCGACGTTGGCGACGGCGTTGGAGGCGTTGCGGGGAGGCGGATAGGCCAGGCGCGGAGCGGCTCCGCGGTCCCGCAGGGACAAATGACACTAGCCAGGACTTCCGGTCTTGGGAATGTTGACAAAGACAAGTCCAGTCCCGCCGGGACGACGGAACGGTCGCGCTCCAGTCCAACGAACCCATGGAATCCACCCCGACCCTTTCCGCCCCGCTGATCGACTTGCCCGGCCTCGGACCCGTGCGCGCCAAGGCCCTGGAGCGAATGGGACTGCTCACCGTCGGCGACTTGCTCACGCACTACCCGCGGCGCTACGAGGACCGGCGGCAGTTTGACCATTTCCCCAACGGTGCCGGGGACAAACCCGTCTGCGTGTGCGGCGTCGTGGTCTCGACCACCACCAAACGGTTGCAAGGCCGCAAACAGCTTTTCGAGGCCACGCTCCAGGAACCCGAGCGGCACGCGCTGAGTTCGCTGCTCTTTATCCGCTGGTTCAACACGTACTACATTTCCAAGATCTTCGCCGCCGGCCAGCGCGTCGTGATCTACGGCAAACCCAAGGCGCGGGGCAGCCAAGTCGTCATCGACCACCCCGAGTTCGAGATCATCGAGAACGAGGATGACGAGGAGGGGATGATCCACCTCAAGCGCATCACCCCCGTCTATGCGACGACCGAGGGTTTGAGCCAGCGCGTCTTGCGGCGGACCATTTTTCAACTGCTGCGCTCCTTCGACCTGAACGCCCTGCCCACGCCGCTGCCCGCCGGCTTGGACCCGCTGCCGCGCGGTGTGGCGTTGCGCGATATCCATTTTCCCGAGACCGAGGAGCAGCGCGAGGCCGCCCGGAGGCACCTCGTGATGAGCGAGTTCTTCGGGTTGCAGATGCTCATCGCGGCCCGGCGCACGCAGTCCATCTCACGTCCGGGCCGGAGCCACTGCGGACCGGGCGCGCTGCTGGATAGGTTTTACCAGTCGCTCCCTTTCGATCTGACGGGCGCCCAACATCGCTCGGTCGGCGAGATCCGGGCGGACCTCGCGGCACCGCGTCCGATGAACCGTTTGCTGCAAGGGGACGTCGGCTCGGGCAAGACGCTCGTGGCGCTTTCGGCGATGCTGCTCGCCGTGGAGGCGGGCTACCAGGCGACCCTCATGGCCCCGACCCAGATTTTGGCTGAACAGCACTATCTGGTTTTCAGCCGCTGGCTGGCGGACCTGGGGCTGCGGGTCTCTCTGCACACGACTTCGCGCCGGGAGGAAAGCCAGGGCGGCGGGCGGGTGGAGTCCGCCAAGGCGCCGGGCGCGGACCAGCCGGCGCTTTTCACGGGGGCGGAGGCGCGCGCGCCGGACATCATCGTGGGCACGCACGCGTTGCTCTACGAGAAGGAGCCGTTACCCCGGCTGGGATTGGTGGTGATCGACGAGCAGCACAAGTTTGGCGTGTTGCAGCGCGCGCAGCTTTCCACGGGCCGCGCCGTGCCGCCGGACGTGCTGGTCATGACCGCGACGCCGATTCCGCGCACCCTGGCGATCACGGTGTACGGCGACCTGGACGTTTCCATCCTGGACGAACTGCCCGCGAACCGTGGGAAGATCGTCACCGCCGTGCGGCCCGACAGCAAGCTCCCCGAGGCGGCGAATTTCATCCTGACGCACCTCGCGGCGGGCCGGCAGGCTTACCTGGTTTACCCGCTGATCGAGGAAAGCGACAAGCTCTCCGCCAAGGCGGCGACGGTGCGCTACGAGCATTGGCGCGAGGTGTTGAAGCCCTTCCGCTGCGAACTCCTGCACGGCCGGATGTCGCCCGCCGAGAAGGATGCCGTGATGCGCGCCTTCCGCGACGGGGAGGTCCACGCGCTGGTCGCGACCACGGTGATCGAGGTTGGCATCGACGTGAAGAACGCGAACATCATGCTCATTGAAAACGCCGAGCGTTTCGGCTTGGCGCAGCTTCACCAATTGCGCGGACGCATCGGTCGCGGCGAGCACAAAAGCTACTGTTTGCTGATGATCGACGCGCGCGCCAGTGCCGATGCCGCGAGCAAACTGAAGGTGCTGGAGGATAGTTCCGACGGCTTCGTCATCGCCGAGGCCGACATGGAACTGCGCGGCCCGGGCGACATCCTGGGCACCGCGCAAAGCGGTTTGCCACCCCTGAAGCTGGGTGACTTGTTGCTAGACAAGGACCTGATGGGGGTGGCGCGGGAAGCAGCGCGCGCGGTGTTCGAGGCCGACCCCACGCTGACCCGCCCGGAGAACCAGCGGTTCCGCAGTTTCATCGTGGAAAGCCGCAAACTGTCGCTTTCGCAGGTAAGCTAAACCCCGCAGAGGAACCAGAAGGTTCACAGAGGGCACGGAGAGGCGGACACAGAGAACACAGAGGAGGAAAAGGCGGGGGTTCAGAGGGGAAGAGACTGGCGAGTCGGTTCTGGAACAAAGCGTTTTTGCCTTTCTCTTCCTCCTCCGCCTCTGTGTCCCCTCTCCGTGTCCTCTGTGATAAATTCTGGTTTCTGCCCGGGTTTTGCGCGTATATCAAAGAGGCCATGAAAAGATTTTTTAGCTTTTTGCTTTTTGTTTTGGTGCTGTCCATCACGGTGGCGGCTCTCGAAGTGTGGAAAGTTCGGCGCGAGGGCGGCAGCATCCGCGCTTCGCTCAAGACCCTCACCGGACAAGGGGACGTCAACAAATCCGAAGGGGTCAAGCACGTGCCCGAGCGTTACACCGTGGCCGCGGGGCCGCGCGTCAACGTCAACGAAGTGGATGTGCTCGCCGCGATCAGCCGCCAGCGCGTGCTGTTGGCGAAAGCCGTTGTGCCTTCGGTGGTGAGCATCACGAGTACAAAATCCGTCCGCGCGCAGCCGTACTCAAGCGATCCGTTGTTCCGGCTTTTTCATCGCGGGGTCCAGCGCGGTGGTCCGGTGGAGGTGCCCGACAAATCCAAGGGCTCGGGTGTGATCATCAGCAAGGAAGGCCACATCGTCACCAACAACCACGTGATCGAGGACATGGATCAGATCGAGGTTGAATTGAGCGATGGCCGCACGCAGCAGGCCCGTCTCATTGGCACGGACGTGGACACGGACATCGCCGTGCTCAAGATCGACGCCAGCGATTTGGTGCCGCTCCCGATTGGTAATTCCGACCTGGTGGAAGTCGGTGAAAGCGTGGTGGCGGTCGGCAATCCGTACGGCTTGGAGGAAAGCGTCACGCAGGGCATCATCAGCGCGAAAGGTCGGCGTGGCAGTGACAATATCAGCGCCCTTTTTCAGACGGACGCCGCGATCAACCCCGGTAATTCCGGCGGACCGCTGGTTAACGTGCGCGGCGAGTTGATCGGGATCAACGAGGCGATCTTTTCGGAGTCGGGTGGCTGGGAGGGTGTCGGGTTTGCCATCCCGTCCGTGACGGTGCGCCGCGTGATGGCCGGGATTTTGCAAACCGGACGGATCATCAAGAGTTACATCGGGGTGAACCTGGAGGATATTCCCTCCGCCGCCGTTGCCAAGCAGCATGGTTTGCCGGACGGCAAGGGCACGCTGGTGGAGTCGGTCAGATCCGGTTCACCCGCCGAGGCCGCCCAACTGCAAGCGGGCGATTTCATCCAAAAGTTCAACGGCAAGCCCGTGGGCAATTCCCAGGATTTGCGGCAGTTTGTCAGCGAGGCGGAGGTGAATAAAACCGCGTCCATGGAACTGTTGCGCGGCGGCAACCCGTTGACGGTGGAAGTGCGGGTCGGGGAAATGCCGCAGGCGCAGGTTGCCCTTCTGCAACAGCGACGCGGTTTGCGGCGGCAGCCGGAACCTTCCGCGGAGCCGCCGGCTTTATCAGAGGGAGAGGACGAGTCCGCCGGAGGCGAGCGCAGCACGTTGAGCGGCGTGCAAGTGGCCGGGTTGGCCGGGCCTTTGGCGCGTCACCTGCGCCTGCCCGGGGGCATTCGGGGCATTGTTGTCTCGCAGGTGGATGACAACTCGCCGGCCGCAAACAAACTCCAGGTTGGAGACGTGGTTGAGCAGGTGAACCAGAAGCCGGTCACGTCGGTGGCCGAGTTCCGCAAACTCGTGGCGGACCTGCCCGAGGGTGGCGCGGTAGCGCTCTCGGTCTTCCGGGAGCGTGCGCGTATGCTGGTGGTGATCAGCGGCAAGTGAGGGTATCAACGAAAAGTAGCAACTTGCGTTGCGAGGTGGTGGAATCATCACCATTAGCTTTTTCAACCCGGAACGGGTTGCCTCTTCAACCCCAAGGGGGTTGCGCCCCAAAGCCCAGGGTTGCCCGCTTGGGGGCTACCCTGGGTTGTTGTCGTTAATCTTCTGCCAACCCCAACGGGGTTGCGCCCCGTCTATGGCGCGCTCAACGACGCCGGAAGACGCAACCCCGTTGGGGTTGAAGAATCTTGCGATTGGATAACCCAGGGTAGCTCGCGGCTCGCAAGCCTGGGCTTTGGGGCGCAACCCGTTCCTGGTTGGGGAATCCCATCCTCAACCTCACAACAAGGGACAATCCCGCCTTACAAGGTGTGGGCCGGCAGAGCGCCTTGGTAGCGGGCGTTGCCGAAACCCAGGATGGGCAGGAAGATGGGGCTCAGGAAAGCGATGCCGATTCCGAAGCCGCCGCCCTTGCCAAAATTCTGCGCCAGACCGAGGCCCATCAGGATGATGATGATAAAATTCACGAAGGGGATGATCATCAAAATCAACCACCAGCCGGGTTTGCCGGCGACTTTCAGGAGCGTGTAGGCGTTGTAAATGGGGATTAATGATGCCCAGCCCGGACGTCCGGCTTTGGTGAAAATTTTCCACAAAGCCACCACGATGATCAACCCGAAAACCAGGCCGATCACACCGCCGATGGCACCGGCCACAGGGTTGTTTGATTGAACGTCGTAGTGGACGCCGGAGGCGTTATCCGCGTCGGTGGCCTGCGCGAGCAGGAAGCCGCCGTGATTGAGGATGGAAGCGAAAAGAGTGTGCATTTGGGTAGGAATTAAGTGTTTGGACTGCTTGGTTGCGGCAGTTATGTCGATAATTTCACCGGCGGCGCGAGCAAAAAATCTCTCAAATTGCAAATAGGCCGTTTTAAGCGCCTGCCATGAAGGGCGGCGACGCGCATTTTTCCCTTGGCCCGCGCCGTTTCAAGAGGCATGGTCAGCCGGAATGAACCGGCTCAGCGTTCCGCCCCTCGCCACCGTCACCCGCACCCTGGCCGATGTCGCCTCCGGTCGCCGCCCGCCGGAACTCGTCATCACCGGCGCGCGGCTGCTTTCCACCTACACGGAGCGCATTTCCACCGCCCGTGAACTTTGGATCCACAGTGGCCGGATCGCCGCCGTCAAACCGGCGGGCGAATGCCGACGCGCGGACGGCGTCACCTTTTACGACGCGCGCGGCGGCATCATCGCGCCCGGCCTCGTCGATCCCCACGTCCACATCGAGAGCAGCATGATGACGGCGTGCGCCTACGCCGAGGGCGCGCTGCTCAACGGGACCACCACCATCTTTTGCGACAGCCACGAGATCGGCAACGTCCTGGATGTCGCCGGGATCGAAATGATGCTCGAAGACGCCCGGCAGGCTCCGCTCTCCATTTTTCTGACGGTTCCCAGCACCGTGCCGGCAACCACACCAGAGTTCGAGACGGCGGGCGGCGACCTCACCGCCGCCAAGATCGGCGCGCTGTTCGACCGCTGGCCCGAGGCCGTCGCGCTGGGCGAGAAGATGGACTTTGTGCAGGTCACCCTGGGGGACGAGCGCAGCCACGCGATCCTCGCCGCCGCCCTCTCACGGGGCAAACCGGTGTGCGGCCATATCTACGGGCAGGAGTTCGTCGCGGCTTACGCGGCCAGCGGCATCACCGACACGCACGAGGCCGTCACCATGGAAATCGCCGACGACTTCTTGGAAGCCGGTATTTGGGTCTTCCTGCGGGGCGGTCCGCCAACGACCCCCTGGCACAGTCTGCCGCAAGCCATCCGCGCCGTGACCCAACTCGGGGCCAGCACCAAGCGGGTGTGCGTCTGCACCGACGACCGCGACGCGGACGATCTCTTTGCCTTCGGGTTGGACTGGGTGGTCAGCCAGGCGGTTGCCGCCGGGTTGCGTCCCGAACAAGCCTGGAGCCTCGGTTCGCTGCATCCCGCCACCCGATACGCGATGGACGGCGAGATCGGCGGCCTCGGCGGCGGACGGCGCGCGGATTTGGTCCTATTGGACGACGACATGGACGTGCATCACACCTGGTACGGCGGGCAACTGCTGGTGGAAAACCGCACGATCACCCCACTGCTCGACCAGGCGCTTTCCCAACGCTACCGCTACCCGGCGTCCGCTTACCGCACGGTGCATTGCGCGGACCGCCTGACCCTCACGCCGAAGCCGCCGACGGGGCCGTGTGTCGCCAACGTCATCCGCACGGAACTGCCGGGCATCATCCTGTTCCATGAAAGGGTAACGATGGACCGCCCTCGCCGGCGAGGACTGGCCGGCGAGTTTGCAAAAGGCGGGGCTGTGTTTCGTCGCGGTGGTCGAGCGTCACGGGAAGAGCGGCGAGGTCGCGCACGGTTTCCTGAAGGATTTCGGACTAAGGCGCGGCGCCGTCGCGAGCAGCGTGGGCCATGACTCGCACAACCTGATCGTCGCCGGGACCAACGAAAACGACATGCAAGTGGCCGTCGCGGCGCTGCGCAAATGCCAGGGCGGCGTGTGCGTCGTGGCGGACGGCGCGGTAGTGGCGATGGTGGAATTGCCCATCGCCGGGTTGCTCTCCGACAAGCGGGCCACGGACGTGGTGGAGGAAACCAAGATGCTGAAAGCCGCCTGGACCGAGGCGGGTTGCACGCTACCCTTCATGGGCTTCAATCTGATTCCGTTGTCAGTCATCCCGGAAGTCCGCATCACCGACAAAGGGTTGGTGCTGGTGCCGCAGATGCAAAGTTTGCCGTTGTACGAACCCGCTTGAACCTCCTTTATGAACACCAGCATGAGAACATTCCGCCTGTCCGCGATCGTTGTCTTATTCACGTTAGGCCTGCCGTTCGCCGCCTCCGCGAAGGAGAACGCCGCCGAACCCGAGTACTCGGCGGTGATGGCGTCGTTCCCGGAGGAATTGGAATCCATCGAGGCGATCATGGTGCCGGACCGCTCGAAGTTGCAATCGACGCGCGTCAACGGCATCGAGTTCAAGTCGGCGGAAATCGGCGGGCGGCATTATTTGTTTTTCCTAACGGGGATGAGTCTGGTGAACGCCGCCACGACCACGCAACTGGCGCTGGACCATTTTAACATCGGCGCGGTGTTCTTCACGGGGATCGCCGGCGGGATCAATCCGGAGTTTCACCCGGGCGACGTGGTGGTCCCGGAGCGCTGGGTTTACCATTCGGAGGCCGCGTACTTCAACGAACCCACGCCCGGCAAGTTCAACGTGGCGGGGTTCTTCAAGCAGAAGTACAAGAACTTTGGCATGATCTTCCCGGATGACGTGACGGTGATCCGCGACGGGATGAACCGGTTCGAGCAGGTGGCGAGTTTCCCGGCGGACCCGGCGCTGCTGGCCGCCGCGCGCAAAGCCACGGACGGTTTGGAAGGTTTGAACTTCGGGGATCGA
Organism: uncultured bacterium; assembly: GCA_963795895.1. Taxonomy (GTDB): domain Bacteria; phylum Verrucomicrobiota; class Verrucomicrobiia; order Chthoniobacterales; family SZAS-18; genus CAWCJJ01. Next base: position 28,576 of record CAWCJJ010000006.1, on the reverse strand, counting down.
AGATCCCGGATCTCGTACGGTGGCACGGGTGTTTCGGGCACGGTTTTCTGCGACAACGCCGAGTACCGCAAGTGGGTGTTCGAGGTGTGGAAAGCCGACTGCCTGGACATGGAATCCACCGCGATCGCGCAGGTGTGCTGGGCGAATAAAAAGCCGTGCCTGATCGTGCGCGGCTTGAGCGATTTGGCCGGTGGCCAATCGGGGGAGAACGAGGAGGAGCTTAACTTGAAGGCGGCCGCCGATCATTCCGCGCGCGTGCTGGTGCGGATTCTGCAAGGGCTGGAGGTGCCCAAGGTTGGGGTGGGCGGCGCGAAGCCGTCTTCTTCGTAGGAACTTCAGCACATATCCGGTGCTATGTCCTCGTGTCAGTGAGACCTGCCTTTCGCACCGAAGGTGCAGCCTCATAATAGCCTGGGGCAACGCCCCAGGAAGTAGATAGTATCAGGTCCAGCGCTGAAGGCGCGATTCATTCCGGGCTTGCCCATACGGACCATCCTGCCATCCCTACCACCGGCATCTTGAATCGCGCCTTCAGCGCTGGAAGCGTAAACAACCTATACCTGGGGCGTTGCCCCAGGCTGTTATGAGGCTGCACCTTCGGTGCGAAAGGCGGGCTACGTACTGGCGGGCGTTGCCCCAGGCTGTGATGAGGCCGCACCTTCGGTGCGAAGGGGGACCCGGGCTTCCAACCCCTCAACCCCTCGTCTTCTTCGGCGGACGGCCGCGGCGGCGCTTCGCCTTGTACGCGCCGGGTTCCTCCGAAACGGTCATCTCCGCGCCGTTAGGCAGCTTCTTGGCGTGGACCCTGGCCATCTCGCGGACAAACGCCGAATTGCTGCCCAAATACTTGAGGGTCAGCAACTCCTCGCGCAACGCGGCCGTGGCGCCGCTCTTGATGTGCTTGTCGCGCACGAGCCATTTCAGCAGGTTTTCGATGAGCTTTTCACTCGCCTGGCGCTGACCGTTTTCCAACTTGATCCAGCCGGGCGACGAAACAAAGCCCTGTGATCCGACGGCCTCTTGGGACAGGCCGAGATCCACGCGTAAATTTCTGATGCGGTCTCCGAATGTCATAGGTGTTTGCGGGATAATACTTCCACAAAAAAGCAACCGCGCCATCAGCCCCGCCCATGTTGGGAAGTGGTCCGCCCCTGGGATGAAGCCGGCGCGCCGCCCCTCTGTTTTTACTCACTGGAGGATGGGGGAACTTCCCTCCAATGTCAACTCACATTAGTGTGAATTTCGCGCAACCCGCTGACTCGCGGCACTTTGGAACCAACGGTTCGCCCGGTCGTCAAGTCACCGTGGAAACCGCCGCCGGAATACGCCAAAACGGGGTTGCGCTTCACCCGGCTGATTGCTAAAAAGGACGCTCCGTGGACGGCTTGGCGAATCATTTCTGTTGTGGCCGCCGGGTTGCGCCGACGAAGAATGCCCCGTGCTGCGCAATCTGCGGGCGGATCGTTTTCAAACCCGACGCCACTACGGCCGCGCCGCCCGGCGAGTTCGTCATCTACGATCTGGAGACGACCGGGCTGTGCGCTGAGCGTTGCGAAATCATCCAGCTTGCCGCCGTCAAATTTCGGAACGGACGCGTGGCGGCGGCGGAGTTCTTCCACAGCTACGCGCGTCCGGCGGAACGCATCCCCGCGTTCATCGCCCGTTACACCGGCGTGACGGACGCCCACGTGGCGGGCGCGCCGCGTCCGCACGAGGTGCTGGTGGATTTTTCCGAATTCGTGGGTGGCGCGGCGGGGTTGATCGCGCACAACGGTCATCGGTTCGACTCGCGCTTTTTGGAGGCGACCTGCCGTCGCCAGGGTCTCGGCACGCGCCAAGTGTCTTCCATCGACTCGCTGCACTTTTCGAGACGCGTCTTCGGAACGGCGCGCGGCACCGGCCACGGTCTGGACCGGGTGCTGTCGCGCTTGGGAATTGGCAAGGAAGGCGTCGCGCGCCACGACGCGCGCGGGGACGTTGTCCTGCTGGGTCGCGCGATTGAGGCGATGTGGTCCACCCTGAGGCTGGACGCCGCCTGCACGGGATTGCCGCGGCACGTGACGCGGTTGCCAGCGTGAGAAGAAGGCAGAAGGTAGAAACCAGACCTCAGAAGGATCACCGAGGACACGGAGAGGCGGAGGAGGCAGAAAAAGGCAAAGGAGGCTTTGTTCCAAAAACAAGCGATCACTCTCCACCTTCCGCCCTATCTCCTAACTTCTATCTCCTTGCCCTTCCTTTCTCCCGCCTTCACCTGCGCGCGCAACTCGCCCAGCAACTCCTCCACCTTGAAACTCCCTTTTTGCACCACGTTCACGACGTTCCCCCGCATTTGCGCGCGCTCCTCCACCGTCAGGTCCAGCGACGTCACCACGATGATCGGGATGCGCGACCACTCGGGATGCTTGCGCGTCTCCTGGATGAACTCGAACCCGTCCATCTCCGGCATCAGCAAATCCAGCAGGATCACCGCCGGCGTCTCCTCCGCCAACTCCGCCAGCGCGGTCCGGCCGTTCGTCGCGGCGCGCACGTTCCAGCCTTCCCGCTGCAAAAGCTGCACCGAAAGCTGCCGCATGTGGTTGTCATCCTCCACGATCAAAACCGCCTTGCCGTGGTCGGCCCGCAAGCCGTGCCGCTCGAACACCGACCCCAGCCGCGCGCGGTCAATCGGCTTCGTTAGGTAATCCGCCACGCCCAGCGCGAGACCCTTTTCCTGCTCGTCGGAAATGGTCACCATGATCACCGGCATGTCCAGCAGCGACGGGTTGGACTTCAACGCGGCCAGCACCGCCCAGCCGTCCATGTCCGGCATGAACACGTCCAGCGTGATCGCCGCCGGCCGCTCTGCCGCCGCCATCCGCAAAGCCTCCTCACCGCTGAACGCCACGCTCACCCGGTAACCCTCCTTCATTAACGTGCGGGTCAGCAACTCGCGCGAGCCGGCGTCGTCGTCCACGACCAGCACGAGCGGCGCGTCCGCCGCGACCAGGCTGTTGGACGCCGTGATCGCCGTCGCCTCGCCGCCCTTCACCACCGGCTTCACCACCGCGGCGGGCGTCTCTTCCGCCGCCCCGAACAGCAACGGCAACAACAGGCGGAACGTGGTCCCCTTGCCCGGTTCGCTGGTCACGGAAACGTCGCCGCCCATCATGGTCGCGAAGGTCCGGCTGATGACCAAGCCGAGCCCCGTCCCGCCGAATTCCCGGGTCGTGGAGGCGTCCGCCTGCGTGAACGCCTGAAACAATTTGCCCAGCTGCTGCGGTGTCATGCCGATGCCGGTGTCCGTCACGCGGAACTCCACCATCGGCGGCCCCGCCGGCTGGTCCGCCGCCGGGGGCGGCAGGTTCGCGCTCAACACGTCACCGACCCGTTCTTGGTGAACTTGCACGCGTTGCTCAGCAAATTCAACAGCGTCTGCCGGACTTTGGTTTGGTCGGAGCGCATGGCGCCAAGCGCCGGGTCCACCTGGACCGTGAGCGTGTTGCCGTTTTTTGCGCTCAGCGGATCGATGGTGGTCCGAACCTCGTCGAGCAGGGCGGGAAGGGAGAAAGTCTCGACAAAAAGCTCCATCTTGCCGGCTTCGATCTTGGATAAATCCAGGATGTCGTTGATCAGCGAGAGCAGGTGCCGTCCCGCCGATTGGATCGATTCCAAATCCGGCACCAAATCCTCCTGGCCGGTGTCCCTGGCCTCCTCGATGAGCATTTCGCTGTAGCCGATGATCGCGTTCATCGGCGTGCGCAGTTCGTGGCTCATGTTTGCCAGGAACGCGCTCTTGGTCCGGCTCGCCTGCTCGGCGGCGTGCCGGGCTTCGTCCGCCTGGTTTTTCAGGGCCTCGATCTCCGTCAGCGAAGCCACCCGCAGCAGCACCGCCGAGTAGCGCCGCGCCGCGATGTAGGAGGCGAGCAGCACGAGCAGCACGACGCAGGCGAGCAGCCCCAGGGATTCGGCGAAGATACTCACGACCTGCCGATGCACGTCGGGCCGGTAGATGCCGCCCACCAGGGTGAATCCCCACGCCTCGAACCGCTTTGTGGCGACGTCCTGATCCTTGAAGCCCTCCGGGTGCGCGAGGTTGGCGGGGTTGCCCAGGATGGCCGCCACCTCTCCAACGACGGGTGGCCGCAGATGCGCGGACTGAAACAAGGGGTGCCCCTTGGCGTCGAGGAGCGCGACCCAGCCGTTTTCGAGGATGCTCAGGTTCGAGATGATCTTGCCGAGTTGCGCCAAAGTTTCGATCTGGTAGCCGACGTACCAGATGCCGATGGTGGCGCCGTCCGGCCCGTGGATGGGTTCATAGAGGGTAAAATAGGATTTGCCCAGGATGTCCACGACCCCGGTGAAAACCTTGTCCTGGCGAATGGCGGCGATGGCGCGCCCGTTGGGGTCCAACTGGGTGCCCACGGCCCGGGTGCCGGTGGCGGTTTTCACGTTGGTGGCGACGCGGATGAACCGTTCGCCCGACTTGACGAAGAGCGTGGCCGTCCCGCCCATGACTTCGGTGACCGTGTCAACGGTCTCGAAGTGGTTGGCGACGGCGCGTTCCCCGAAGCGCAAATCCGGCACGGTCTCCTGCCCGACGACGACCGTTCCCGCCCCAAGGTTGGGCTTGCCCGTGGCCTGGGTGGTGTCGCGCAGCAAACGATCCGAGGCGTGGACCAGGGTGGTGTAAAGACCATCGGCCGTCTCAAGATCGCTTGCCAGGTTGCGGAGTTGGAGGTCGCGTCGTTCGCGCGCCCATTCAATGGTTTGCTCCCGCAGGCGGGTGTAAGCCACCCAGCCCGCCAAGCTCACCAGAGAGGTGACGAGGAGGAACCAGAGAATGACGTTCCGGCGGATGGACTGGACGATGTGCTGATCAGCGGCTGGGCGGGACATTGGAAAAGGCAGAAGGCAGAAGGCAGAAGGACAGAAGCAGAATAAGAGCCAGCCAGGTAAAGTCTTACATCTATTCTCTTTGCAAACATCATTCTGCAGATACCATCTTGACTCTCGTTCGGCCCGAATTTCGCTCTTCCGCCTTCCGCCTTCGCCATGCAATCCGCGCCCCTTCCCCCCGACGAAGCCCTGCGACTCGCCGCGCTGCAAAAACTCCGGCTGCTCGACACGCCCGGGGAGGAGCGTTTTGACCGGATTACCCGTTTGGCGCAACGCCTCTTCGGGGTGCCGGTCAGCACGATCTCGCTCATCGACGCCCACCGGCAATGGTACAAATCCTCGCCGGGCCTGGAAACCCACATCCCCAAGCAGACCCCGCGCGACCAATCGTTCTGCGGCCACACGATCCTGGGCGACGAGGCGTTCGTCGTGCCCGACACCAGCGCGGACGAACGGTTTGCGGACAGCCCGCTCGTCCTGGGCGAACCGAACATCCAGTTCTACGCCGGCCAACCCCTCTCCGGGCCGGACGGGTTCAAGGTGGGCGCGCTTTGCCTGATCGACCGCCAGCCCCGGCAAATGAGCGCGGAGGATTTGCAAACCCTGCGGGATCTCGGCGCGATGGTCGAGCGCGAACTCAACCTGGAGGAAGCCCGCGAATCACAAAAGCAACTCATCCAGGCGCGCGAAGCCGCCGAACAGGCGAACCGCACCACGAACACTTTTCTCGCCAACATGAGCCACGAGTTGCACACGCCGCTCAACGCGATCATCGGCTACAGCGAGATGCTCATCGAGGAGGCCGCCGACCTGGGAGAGCAGAGTTTCGGCGACGACCTGGGAAAAATCCGCGCCGCCGCGCAACGCCTGCTCGGGATGATCGACGACGTTCTCGTCGTCGCGCGGCGGGAATCGGAACACGCGATGCTGAAGGTGGAAACCTTCGAGTTGGACGAGGTTTTATCGGAAGCGGTCGCAAAGGTCCGGCCCGTGGCGGAAGGCAAAGGCAACGAAATCGTGCTGGAACGCCCGCCCGAGTTGCCCCCTTTGCGAACCGATCAAGGCAAGCTGCGGCAGATTCTGCATCATCTCCTCGACAACGCCTGCAAGTTCACCGAACACGGCACCGTGACGGTGCGGGTTCGCTCCGACGGCCTGCGCTATCATTTTACCATCGCCGATACGGGTGCCGGGATGGCACCGGAGGTGGTCGCGAATTTGTTCAAGGATTTCATGCAAGGCGACGCCTCCACGACGCGGCGGCACGGCGGCGCGGGCCTGGGTCTGGCGGTGTGCCGCCGGTTCTGCCGGTTGCTGGGCGGGGATATTTCCGTGGCGAGCGAGCCGGGTGAAGGATCGACCTTCACTTTTAACATCCTGGCCCGCCTCGCGGCGGCGACTGAAATGGGCGCGTGATAAAATAGCGGACGTGACGCGATAATTCTGTTTCTACCGAGACATCTAGCCGATAGCATCCTGTTCATGGCAAGTATTTTGATTGTCGAAGATAATGAAATGAACCGCGACATGCTTTCGCGCCGTTTGGAGCGCCGCGGCTACACGGTGGCGTGCGCGCAGGACGGCGCGGAGGGTGTCGCCACGGCGACCGCCACGATGCCGGATTTGATCCTCATGGACATGAGTCTGCCGGTGCTGGACGGCTGGGAGGCCACGCGCCGTTTGAAGGCCGGGGGGGCGACCCAATCGATCCCGATCATTGCGTTGACGGCGCACGCCATGAGTGACGATCGTCAGAAAGCGATCTCGGCGGGGTGCGATGATTACGACACGAAGCCGATCGAGTTGACGAGGTTGTTGGGGAAAATCGAGAAGCTGTTGAAGCCGGTGTGAAGGTCTGTGCAACAAGATGGTCCCGGGAAACCTGCGTTGCATAGGGCGCATGTTTCCAGTCCCGGGCTATTCTCTTTCGTCCCTGTGGCACTGCGGAGGACGAACCACTTGATCGGGCTTCTTAAACACGCTCTACATCAACCGCCGGCGAAGATGTTCGCGCCTTTCAGGGCAAGGGCGGCGCGGGCGATGTGGGCACCCTGGGCGCGGGGCGCGACCAGTTGCTCGTCGGTCAGGCCCACGGGTTTGCCGTCATGGTTACCCGAGCGTCCGTAGGAACCCCACTGGGTCGCGCCGTCGGTGTAACCCGGCGAGGTTTTCGGAAAAGGGACCATGATCATGCCGCATTCGGCGGCGTTGTTGAGCAGCGATACCTGGGTGAGCTCATTTCCCGCGCCACCGCCGCCGATGCCTCCGCCGCTCACAAAAACCCCGGCGACTTTGCCAACCAGCGCGTCCTTGCCCCAAAGTGGGCCGCAGACTTTGTCGATCATGGTTTTCATGCGCCAATCCATGCTCCCCATGTGAACCGGCGAGCCGAAGAGAACGCCGTCGGCGGCGGTGAAATCCTCCGCCTTCGCCTCCTCGGCGGTTTTGACGACGGCGGTGACGCCGGGCACGGACGCCACGCCCTGGGCGGCGGCGTGGGCCATCTTTTCGGTGCTGTGGTAATCGGTCGCGTAAACGATGAGGATGTTAGCCATGGCAGGAGGTGTGGAGAAGTGAAGAAGCGGGTGTGGAGACGCTGACCTTTCAATGTTAAATGATCAGTGAAGAGCGTCAAGCGCGGAAAATTGCCCGCCACATTCTGCGTCGCGCTTCAAACCGAAGGCACCGCGCGCCTTGCAACATTTTCGACACAATCCGCCGGCCCCTTGCGTCGCGCGCCCACCTGAGTTCCCCTGCTTTCATGAAATGCGCTTACCTCGCCGCGGTGCTGCTTGCCATTGCCAACTTCCCGTCAATCTCCGCGACGGGCCGTGCGGAAGACCCCGCGCCCGCGCCTTCGAGCCCCGCCTCGCCGCGCGGCAAGGCGGAGCACGTGGTGATCGTCGTTTGGGACGGCATGCGTCCCGACTTGATCCGGGACGACCTCACCCCCACCCTCGCCAAAATGGCCCGCGAGGGCACTTTTTTCGCGCGTCACCACTCGGTTTATCCCGACCTCCACCGAGGTCAACGGCACCGCCATTGCCACAGGCTGTTTCCCCGGGCACAGCGGCATCATCGGCAACCGCGAGTACCGGTTCGCCATCAACCCGTCGCGGACCGTCGCCATGGAAGAACCGGAGACCGTGCTCAAGGGTGATGAAGTCACCGGCGGCAAATACCTCGCCGTCCCCACCCTGCCGGAAATCCTGCGGCTGGCCGGGGATCATCCGGTGATCGCCGGCACCAAAGGGGTCGCCCTCCTTTTGGACCGCCACAGCCCGCAAAGTCGGGAAGACGCCGACCGACGTGTCCTGGCCTCAATGATGCCCACCAGTTACCCCGCCGCCCTGATGCTGGCCCAAGGGATTTTTCCGCTGGTGACAACCTCGCCCAACACCGCCGCCGACACCTGGACAACCTTCGCCCTGACGAGCGTCTTGTGGAACGGCGCGCCGCCGAAGCTGTCGATCCTCTGGCTGAGCGAACCCGATTTCGCGCAGCACGGCTACGGGATCGCCTCGCCCCAAGGGTTGGCCGCCCTCGCGGGCAACGACGCGCAACTCGCGACCGTCCTCGCCACGCTCGACAAAGGCGGCTGGCGCGACAAGACGGATGTCATGGTTGTCTCCGACCACGGCTTCTCGACGATCGGCACGCCCGTGGACGTGGCGCGCCGGTTGGAATACGCCGGCCTGCCCGCGCGCCGGCAGTTCCAGACTCCGCCCAAACCCGGCGATATCCTGGTGAACGGTTTGGGCGGCAGCGTGTTTCTTTACGTCACCGGGCACGATGAACCGACGGTGGGGCGGATCGTGGAAGTTTTGCAAGCCGGCAACTACGCGGGCGTGATCTTCACCCGCCAAGGGTTGCCGGGCACGTTGCCCTTGGGTGCGGCGCACATCGACTCGCCCGACGCGCCGGATGTGGTCGTCGCCCTGCGCTGGAGCGAGGAGAACAACGTCGCGGGCGTCCCGGGGATCATCGTGTCCGATGGCAGCCGCCAGGCCGGGCAAGGCACCCACGCCACGTTCAGCCGCTTCGACGTGCATAACACCCTCGTGGCCGCCGGCCCGGATTTCCGCGCGGGCGCGGTCAACGAGACTCCCAGTTCGAATGCGGACATCACGCCCACGGCGGCGTGGATTCTGGGGGTGCCGCTGAAGTCGCCGGTGGACGGTCGGGTGCTGCGCGAGGCGTTGACAACATCGGATGGTGCCGCCAGCGCAACACCTCCAACCACGGAACGCCTGGAAGCCACCAGGGAGAACAACGGCAAAACTTGGCGGCAGTATCTACAAGTGACCCACTATGACGGTGAAGCCTATCTCGACGAGGCCAACGGGGGCAACGCGACGGTCGATAAGCCTTGACGACTTTGAAAGGGGCGACAGCCCCGGGAGCGCGGGCATCCTGCCCGCATTTGTCTGGTCGGGTCTGTCCAAGGGCTACCGCCCTCTGCGGGCAGGATGCCCGCGCTCCCGGGGCAACGCTCCGCGTTGGTCCAATCACGCCCCCTTGGCCAACTCGCGCAGCAAGGCGCGGTTGAGGCCGAATACCCGCGAGAAAGTTCTCGATCGGGAAATTCTCGTTCGGCGAGTGGATGCGCGCATCCGGCAACGCCAGCCCAAGGAGCAGTGTCTCGACTCCCAGTACCTCCTTGAAAGTCTGCACGATGGGGATGCTGCCCCCCTCCCGGATCAACGCGGGCTCGGCGTTGAAGGTCGTCCGCAACGCCCGTTGCGCCGCCAGTCCCCACGATGAATGCGGGTCCGTCAGGTACGCCTGCCCGGAGTGGCCCGGGTGAACCTCCAGCCTGACCGTCGCCGGGCAGTGCCGCCGGAAATGGCGTTCGGCCAAGTCCAGGATGTGTTCGGGCGATTGATCAGGCACCAGGCGAAACGTCAGCTTCGCGCTGGCCTTGCTGGGGATAATCGTCTTGGTCCCCTCCCCTTGGTAACCCGAGGTGAGGCCGTTGATTTCCGCCGTCGGACGGGCGGAAGCGCGCTCCACGCTGGTGTAACCTTCCTCGCCCGCCGTCGCCACGCTGCCGGTCAACCCGAGCAGGGCGGCGTCGGTCAAAGGCAGGCTTCGCCACGCCGCGCGCTCCCAATCCTGCACGGGCCTGACGCCATCGTAAAATCCGTCGATGGCGACATGGCCGTTTTCATCGTGCAAGGTGGCGAGCAGCCGGGCCAGAACCGTGGCCGGATTCGCCACCGCGCCGCCAAAGATACCGCTGTGCAAGTCCACAAGGGGACCCCGCACGGTCAGTTCCAACGCGGCGATTCCCCGCAGGCCATAGGTAAAGGTTGGGATGCCTTCGGCCACCATGTTCGAGTCGGAAATGGCGACGATGTCGCAACGCAGGTTGTCGCGTTCGCGCCGCAGGAACTCACCCAGGTTCGGACTCCCGATCTCCTCCTCGCCCTCGATCAGAAAGATAACGTTCACCGGCAACTCGCCGTGTTCGGCGATCTCCTGGGCAACCCCGAGGATGTGCGCAAGATGTTGTCCTTTGTTGTCGGTGGCACCCCGCGCGTAAATCCGGCCCTCCGCAACGCGGGGCTCGAAGGGATCGGACTCCCAAAGCGCGACAGGATCGACGGGTTGGACATCGTAGTGCCCGTAAATCATGACGGTGGGACGACCCTCACGGTGCGCATTCCGCGCGGTGACGACGGGGTAACCGGGCGTTTCGTGTTTCTCGGCGACGAGGCCGCTGGCGCGAAGTTTGTCCACGAGCCAATCCGCGCACGCCCGCACCTGCGGAGCGTAGGCGGGATCGGTTGAAACACTGGCAAAGCGGAGAAGTTGGAGCAGGTCGTCGATGGGATCGGTTTGGGACATTGTGAGGAAGGTTGTAGGCCGTGGGTTGTGTTGGAAGTACAGCATAACTCCCAGCCCCGGCAGGGGCGTAAGAGCCATAGCCCATAGCGCAAGCTACGGGAACATATCACAAAAGTTGTCCAGCCACGGCGGGGGCGTAAGAGAACCACCGTGACTTTCATCCAAATGGCCGCCGGTTTTCTTACGCCCCTGCCGGGGCTGGGAACGTTCCGCACTGGATACCCATAGCTCACGCTATGGGCTATGGCTCTTACGCCCCTCCCGGGGCTCGGATCCGTGCGGCACAGCCCACTGCTTTCATCCTTCTGCCCTCTGCCTTCCGCCTTCTCCTTCCCCTTCCCCTATCCTCCCGCTTTCCCCTTGCCAGCGCCCCGCTTCCCCGCTACCTCTCGCGAATGCCCCCCGCACCGCCCGTGGCCTGATGTATCTTCGCCAACTCGAAATCTTCGGCTTCAAATCGTTCGCGCAAAAAACGGAACTGAACTTCCCCCTCGGCGTCGCCGCCGTGGTCGGACCCAACGGCTGCGGCAAAAGCAACGTGCTCGACGCCATCCGCTGGGGTCTCGGCGAACAATCCGCCAAAGCCCTGCGCGGCGGCGAAATGTCCGACGTCATCTTCAGCGGCACCGACTCGCGTCCCGCCGTCGGCCTGGCGGAGGTCTCGCTGACCTTCGCCGACTGCGAGGCCGAACTCGGCACGGACTATAACGAGGTCCGCATCACCCGCCGCGTGTACCGCGACGGCCGGGGCGAGTACCTCATGAATAAAACCGCCTGCCGCCTGCGCGACATCCAGGAGTTGTTCATGGATACCGGCATCGGCCGGAGCGCCTACTCCATCATGGAACAGGGCAAGATCGACCTGATCCTGTCTTCCCGGCCCGAGGACCGGCGCGCGATTTTCGAGGAAGCCGCCGGGCATCACCAAATACAAGTCCCAACGCCGCGAAGCCACCCGGAAACTGGAGCAAACCGACGCCAACCTCCTCCGGCTGGCCGACATCCTCACCGAGGTGAAACGCCAGGTGGCCGCCCTGCAGCGGCAGGCGGCCAAGGCGCGCCGCTACCAGGCGATCTCGACCGATCTGCGCCTGCTCGATACCCACCTTTGCCGCGAGCAGTACCACCAACTCGAAGGCGAACGCCGCGCGCCCTGGAGGAACTCGGACGCATCCGCGCGAGCCAGGCACTGCTCGAACGGCACCTCGAGGAAGGCGAGGCCGAACATGGCCGAACAACGCGCTGCGCTCGGAGCGCCTGCTCTCGCGGCTCAACGGCGCGCGGGCCGGGGCGCAGGAATGGAAGGACCGCTTGCGCCAGGCCGAAAGCCGGCTGGAGTTCAACCAGGAACGCGCCACCGAAAGCGAGTCCCTCCTGGGTCGCTACGAGGCGGAACTCGCCGCCGCCGTGGAAGGTCTGCGGACGCCAGGAAGAACAACTTCTCGCGGCGGACGACGAGCAGCGCGGCATTGCCGCCCTGCTGGAAGCGGGACGCGCCCGATTGCAGGAACAGGAAACCCTGCGCGCGCGACGCGCGCGACGCGCGCACGACGCCGAGCGCGCCCTGCAAGCCGCCCAGGCCGCGTCCACCCAGGCCGAGGCGCGGGTCACCCAATTGCGCGTCGAGCTGACCCGCTCTGACTCCAGCAACAGCAAACCGGCGAGGTCCGCCGCGATCTGCTCGCCGCCGAGGTCGCCCGGTTCGACGCGTCCAAAGCGCGACCTCGCCGCCCGCGTGGCCGACACGCGCGGCGCAGTTCGCCGACAGCACGCACACCTTGGAAGCGCGCCGCGCCGAATCGCGCGCCGCCGACGAGGCGCACGCCGCCGCCCAGAAGGAACTCGCCGGCGCCGACACGCTGCTGGCCGCCGCGCAAGAGGCGCAATCCGCCCGCACCTCCAAGCTCGAGGTCCTGCGCCAGCTCAACCAGGCGGGCGCCGGACTCGGCGGCGGGCACGCAGGCGGTGCTTGCGGGGCTGGATCAACCGGAGCTTTTCAAGCCGCGCCATCGCGGGCGCGCTGGGCACGCTGATCGAAGTGGAAGACTCGCTTCATCCCGGCGATCGAGGCGGCCCTCGGGCGCAACCTGCAGGCGATCCTCGTGCGCGATGAAGAAGTGGCGGCCGCCATCCTGCAATCGCTGGCTTCGGGTAAAAAGCTCGGTCGCGCCACCCTGGCGGTCGCTTCGAGCGGGAACGCGGACAGATTCGACCACCGAAGCCGCCGGCGCTGCCCGAAGGAGCCATCGCGTGGGCGGTCGGACGCCGTCAAAGCGCGGCCCGCCGCCGAGGCCGTTGATCACCGCCTGCTCGGACGGCGTGCTTATCGCCGAAACCTTGCAGGCCGCGCAGAGCTCTGCGCTGCGTCGCACGCGGATTGCAGCATCGTCACGCTCGCCGGCGAATGGCTCGGGCGCGACGGCCTCTGGCAGGCGGGCGCCCAATCCGGCGAGGACGCCGGGCCAGGGACTTCTCCAGCGGCAGGCGCAGATCAAGACGCTGGAAGCGGAGGTCGACCAGCGGCCAGCGCGAAGTCGCCGACGTCACGCGAACGCCGGCGAGTCCGCCGCGGCCGGTTTGCGGGATGCCGCCGCCGCCGTCGCGCGAAATCCGCGCGAGTTTCCAAGCCGCGCAGGTGCACGCCTCCACGCTCCAGAGCCAGGTCGGCTTGCTCGAACGCGAACTGCGCGAGGTCGCCGCCAAGGCCGACAACCTGCGCCGCGAGCACAGGAAACCGTCCGGCGTTGCGACGAGGCCGCCGAGCAGTTGCAAGCCCTGGAACGCAAGATGGAGCAGCAGGCCGGCGCGCTCAACACCCAGCAACAGCAACGCCACGACCTCGCCGCGCGCGTCGAGGAATCGCGCGCGCCAGCGAAGCCGCGCTCAACGAAACGCTCAACGAGACCCGTCTGAGCGTCGCCACCGAGCAGCAGCGTCACGAGGGTTTGCGCCGTCAGCGCCAGCCGATGGACGCCCGCCGCGCCGAGCTTGCCACGCTCATCGAGCGGCGGCGGGGCGAGTTGACAAGAGCACCGTTCGCGCATCGCACGCTTCGAGGGCGAGGCCGGCGTGCTGGCCGACGAGATCGAGACCGCCCGCGCCGGTCTGGAGGAAGGCGAGGCGCAGATCCAGGTGCGGCAGGACGAGTACGCGGACGCGGCGCGCGCCATTGAACAGCTGGACGCCACGATGCGGCGCCAGCGCCAGGAACTCACCGGCTGGCACGACCGCCGCGCGAGCCAGGAAGTCCGCGAGGCGCAGTCACGCTTGCGCCAGGAAAACCTGCACGCGCAAACCCTCGCGCAGTACCAGGTGGATCTCGCCGAGTTCCCGCCGGATTTCCCGCGCTGCGGCAAGTTTACGCCGCGCAGTTGGGCGAGACCGACGCTTTTCTGGATTGGACCCGCGTCGAGAGGATCGTGCGTGACTTGCGGCAGAAACTCGACAGCATCGGCGCGGTCAACCTTGACGCCATCGCGGAGTACGACGCGCTGGAGGAACGCCACCGCTTCCTGGAGACGCAGCACGCCGATTTGCTGGCCGCGAAGAACGAACTGCAAACCATCATCGCGCGCATCAACGCGACGAGCCGCACGTTGTTCGCGGAGACCTTCGAGCGCATCCGCGTCAATTTTCAGGAAATGTTCGCCGAGTTGTTCGGCGGCGGCAAAGCCAACCTCTCGCTCACCAACGAGAGCGAGCCGCTGGAGTGCGGCATCGACATCATCGCGCGTCCGCCGGGCAAACAGCTTCAGTCCGTCACGCTGCTTTCGGGCGGCGAACGAACCATGACGGCGGTGGCCCTGCTTGTTTTCCATTTACATGGTCAAGCCGAGTCCGTTTTGCGTGTTGGACGAGATGGACGCGCCACTGGACGAGTCAAACATTTCACGGTTCCTGAAAATCCTGGACCGCTTCGTGGGTCAGAGCCAGTTCATCGTCATCACGCATAACAAGCGCACGATCGCGCGGGCGGACGTGCTGTACGGCATCACGATGGAGGAAGCGGGAGTGAGCAAACTGGTGGCCGTGCGACTGGCCCGGCGGGATGAGGCCGCGCCGACGGCGGGGAGTGACACCAGCGTCGCGGCGGCGTTTGGCAAGAGTGGGAATCTGCACAGCGAGAGCGTGGGGATCGCGGTGTAGGGAGTTTGCGTGGCAACTCCACCTTACAGCCGTTTTCGCAATGATTGACCAGGCTAGTCCGGCTCCCAGGGCTGATGCCCGGACTGAACCGGGGCGGTGTTCAACCATTCTGGAAACGGTTGTAATCCGGTTGCCTTTGGTTTGGACTGCGGCGACGCGTCGCCGCTTTTCCGGGGCGGGGATGGCCGAGCGGTCCGCCGGGAGTTTCGTTTCACGTTTCACATGTGTAAGAAGTAGCGTGTGAAACGAGAAACGAGAACCGGGCGGGGCAAGGGGCTAAAGCGGACGGTGACCGCTTCCTCGAAGGTAAACAAAGCCGCCGGGGTGTCTCGTTTCACGTTTCACCGGCTGTTTCTTACAGATGTGAAACGTGAAACGAGATTTTTTTGGCCTGGGCTCACTTTGTTCTCGCCAAGCGGGCGCGAAAGCCCCACCACTGGTGGTACGCTACCACCGGGTGGGGGTGTGTCTGGAGTTCACAGGTTTGGACAAGGTTGGGAGGGGAGCCGACTAATGAGGCTGCGCCTACCGTGGACGACCGGAGGGTTGTCCATGTGGGGAGAGGGAGAGGGAAAGGCAAGGCGGAGTGGATGGCGAGCAAGGGAGCCGGGCCTGATCGGCCCCGGGAGCGCGGCTATCCTACCCGCCTCTGGTTCTGGTCGGGTCTCGTCGGCACAGGGGTTACCGCCCTGTGGCGGGCGGCACGCCCGCGTTCCCGGGGCTGGCATCCCGGCAACAATCTCGTTTCACGTTTCACACCTGTAAGAAACACCGTGTGAAACGAGAAACGAGACGAGGACCTCGCCCCGCGCCGGCCCGCAAAGCTCGTTTACCCCGCGATTTCCTCGGATGTGTTTGGGTGAACAAACCCATCCACCCGTTGATCAACAAGCGGTGACGAAGTTGACCAACCGCGCCCGTTCGATGCCCGGCTCATCCCCCGTTTCTCGTTTCACACGCTACTTCTTACAGATGTGAAACGTGAAACGAGACTCCCCCGGCGGACCGGCTCGGCCAGCTTCGCCGCGGAAAAGCGGCGAAGCGTCGCGCGCGGTCCCAACCAGAGACAACCAGAGCCGTAACCTGACGCGACACGTCGCGCGGAAGTCAACCGATCCACCTCCCAAACTCACGCCGCCACCGCGTGCGCCGGCTCGGCCCGGTTCACGGTGGCCCACTTCTCCAGCATCGTCTGCAACGCCTCGATCTTCACCGGCTTGCTCATGTAATCATCCATCCCGCACGACAAGCACCGCTCCCGGTCCCCCTCCAGCGCGTTCGCCGTCAACGCCACGATCGGTGTGCGCATCCCGTGGACCACCTCGCGGCGGCGGATCTCGCGCGTCGCGTCGAAACCGTCCATCTCCGGCATCTGGCAATCCATCAGGATCACGTCGTACGCCACCCGCGAACTCGCCTCCAACGCCTCGATTCCGTTGGCGACCGCGTCGGCCTTGTAGCCGATCTTCTCCAGTTGCCGCACGATGACCTTCTGGTTCACCGTGTTGTCCTCCGCGATCAGGATATGCGTGCGCCCGCGCTTGCTGGGGCGCAAAGGCGCGGTGGCCGGCGCCGGGGGCACCACCTTCCTCACCAGTTGCAACTGCCGCGCGCTCAACGCCGCGTGGAAGTACTCCCGCAGATGCGACCGCTTGATCGGTTTGTTGAGGTAAGCGTCCACCGGCTTCAGCGTGGCGTCCCCCGCCGACGGCGCGGCGGGCCGCTGCCCGGGTGCAAGAAGCATGACCAGTTTGAGCGACGGGATGTTGGTGTCGCCCTTGATCGAGCGCGCCAGGGTCGGTCCCTCCATGTCCGGCAGCAGCGCGTCCACGAGTACGAAGCCGTACGGGTTCGCCTCGGCCACGGCGGCGCGCAACGCGGGCAGGACGTCCGCCCCGCTCGTCAGCACCGTGGTTTGCATCCCCCAGGAACTGAGTTGCTGGCGCAGCACCTCGCCCGTGCCCGTCGCCCCCACGATCAACGCGCGGGCGGCGGAAAAGTCGATGAAAGGCTCCGCCGTCACGTCCTCGTCCTCCAGCACGACGGGCTGTTTGGCGAGCTTGACGGTGAACCAGAAAGTCGATCCCTGGTCCGGCGCGCTTTCCACCCCGATGGTTCCGTCCATCAACTCGACGAGCTGGCGCGAGATCGCCAGCCCGAGGCCCGTGCCGCCGAAACGCCGGGTCGTGGAGCCGTCCGCTTGCACGAAGGGCTGGAACAACCCCCGGCTGGCTTCCTCCGTCAGGCCGATGCCCGTGTCGGAAATCTGGAAGCACAACTGCGTGTCGTTGATCGTCTCGGAAAGTTTGGCGACGTGGACGAGCACCCGACCACCCATCGTGAATTTCACGGCGTTGCCCACCAGGTTGACCAGCACCTGGCGCAGACGGCCCGGGTCGCCCCGCAGTTGCCGGGGCACGTCTTCCAACACGTGGCAGGCGAGGTCCAGGTTCTTGGCCTGGGCGCTTTCCGCCAGCAGATCGACGGCGCCCTCCACCGTGGATTGCAAATCGAAGTCCACCGCCTCGAACTCCAGCTTGCCGGCCTCGATCTTGGAGAAATCCAGGATGTCGTTGATGATGGTCAGCAGCGCGTCGCCGCTCCCGCGGATGGTTTCGACGTACTCGCGCTGCTCCTCGTTGAGCGGCGTGTCGAGCAGCAGGCTCGTCATGCCGATGACCCCGTTCATGGGCGTGCGGATTTCGTGGCTCATGTTGGCCAGGAACTCGCTCTTGAGCTTCGCGCTCCGCAGCGCCTCGTCCCGCGCCTCGGCGAGTTCGCCCTCGATCTGTTTCCGTTCGACGACCTGTTGGTGGAGGATGTGGTTCGTCTCGGTGAGTTGCACCGTGCGGTCGCGCACGCGCGCCTCGAGTTCCTCGTGGGCCTGGCGCACCACGTCCTCGCTCTGCTTGCGGTCGGTGATGTCCGTGCAGGTGCCGATCCATTCGCGGACCCGGCCGCTTTCCTCCCGTGACCGGCACGCCGCGCGATGAGTAATGGCGGTACTCGCCGTTGTGCATCCGCATCCGGTGCTCGAACTCGTAGCCGTTGCCCGTTTCAATAGCCCGCCGCCAATGTTCCGTGGCTTTTTCCTGGTCGTCCGGGTGGATGCAACGCAACCAGCCGTACCCGCTCATTTCCTCGAAAGTTTGCCCCGTGGCCGCGCGCCAGTCCGGCATGTCGGTGACCACCCGTCCCTCCGCGTCGCTCAGCCAGACGAGTTGGGCGGTCGCGGCGACGAGCGAGCGGTAACGCTGTTCGCTGCGCAGGGTGACTTCGCGCGAGCGTTTTTGGTCGTCGATGTCCGTGCAGGTGCCGAACCATTGCACGATCCGGTCGTCCAGGTCGCGCATCGGCAGCGCTCGGCCCAGGTGCCAGCGGTAGGAGCCGTCCGCGCCGCGCCGCAGCCGGTATTCCACCTCGAAAATCTCGCCGGTTCGCAGGCACTGCCGCCAAGCTTCCAGGCAGCGCTCCGCGTCGTCGGGATGCACGATGGGCGTCCAGCCCCAGGCCAGGCTGTCCTCGTTCGACATGCCCGTGTACTCGTGAAAACGGCGGTTGAAATATTCCATGGCCCCGTCGGGTTTCGCCATCCAGACCATCTGCGGCACGCTGTCGGTGGTGAAACGGTAGCGCTGGATCGTGCGCTCCAATTCATCGGCGGTCTTGCGTCCCTCTTCGATCTGCCGCTTGAGCGCGCGGTTCGCCGCGCCGAGTTCCGCCGTGCGTTCGCGCACCCGGGTTTCCGACTGGTCGCGCGCCACGCGCATTTCCTGCTCGGCGCGCTGGCGGTCGCCGGCCTGCCGCGCGAGCTCGCGGTTTGACTGGACAAGTTGGGTCGTGCGCTCGTTGACGTTCCGCTCCACGCTGCTCTGGGAATCCTCGAATTCCGCCTGGCGTTGCGCCATCAGCCACGTTTCGCGATCCCCCCGGAGGCACGCGTAAACCAGCGCCGCGTCCTCCAGCAACACCCAGCCCACGTGCTCCAGCCAACGCCACGCGACGATGGTGGCGGGTCCAAAGAGGGAGTGCGGCCAGTAGGCGCCCCGCGCGAACAAATCCGCCACCACGACGATGGAGGCGGTCAGCAGCACCCGCCAGTCCCGGTAAAGCGCCAAAACCACCAGCGAGGCGAAGACGTGGAAATGGGCTTCCATTAGTCCGCCCGACAAATGGATCAAGAGCCCCGACCAGAGCATCTGCGAGACGGCGATCACGTGGCGGTTGATCGCGGCGCCGGGGTTCTTTACCGCGAGGAGAATACCCGGGGCCACGATGACCGCCCCGAGAAAGATCGACGCGTAGAATTCCAGGCCGAGGTTGTTGAACCGGCCGTTCCACAACCAGGGCAAGGACCACGCGGCGACGGCGATACCCGCGAGCCACTCCACGCCCAGCAACACCGCGAAGACCCGGTCGATCAGACGGGCGGTGGCCGTCCGCTCTATTTTAAAGAGCTGTTCGGTGCGGGTTTTGATGAAGGCAGCGTCAGGTTGCATCGGTAAAGGCAACTCTGCTGGCGGTTAGCAGTAGTGGAACTTACAAAGCAAAAGCTATTCCAGATGGGGCGAACCGGTGAAGTTACCCGGACCGCCGCGGCGTTGCCGCAAGCTTTCGCTTGCGCCCTTGAACGGGAGCAACCAAGATTAACGGATGGTTCCAGCCGCCGAACCCATTGCCGAGTACGTCCCCGCGGCCACCGCGCCCGCGCCGGACCTCTACCTGGAGGCTTTTCGCTGGATGCTGCTCGCGCGGACCTGCGAGGAAAAAATTGCCGGCCTCTACCGGGCGGGAAAGATTCAGGGGGGCGTTTTTTTAGGGACGGGTCAGGAGGCGCTCAGCGCGTCGCTGGGTGTTTCCCTGCGGAAGGGCGACCTTTTTGGCCCCTTGATCCGCGATATGGCCGGTCGTCTGGCGTTCGGCGAGACCGTGGTCGATGTCGCCCGCACCTACCTGGGTTCGCCCCAGGGACCCATGCGGGCGCGGGACGGGAACATCCACCGCGGCCGGCCCGCCCAGGGGCTTTACGCCATGATCAGCCATCTTGGGACGATGGTTTCCACGGTCGCGGGCGGCTTGCTCGCGCGCCGCTTGGCCGGGACGCTGGGTGATTCGGTGGGCGCGACCTGCATCGGCGACGGCGGCACCTCCACGGGCGCGTTCCACGAAGGGATCAATCTGGCGGCGGTGGAACGTCTGCCGATGGTCGTGATCGTCGCCAATAATCAATACGCTTATTCGACTCCCACCAGCCGGCAGTTCGCCTGCGTGGACCTGCTGGATCGCGCGGCGGGCTACGGGGTGGAAGGTTACGGCGTCGATGGGACCGATTTGGGCGCTTGCCTGGCGGCAGTGCAAAACGCGGTTGCGCGAGCACGAGACGGTTTCGGACCGCAGATGGTGGTCGCGAAGTTGCTGCGCCTCACCGGCCACGGCGAGCACGACGACGCCTCCTACGTCGATCCGCGTTTGCGCGCCTCGGCCGTGGGTGGCGACTGTCTAAAGCTGGCCCGTCATATTTTGACGAGCCGGGGTTGGGCGACGCCGGAGGATTTGGACGGTTGGCGCGCCGATTCGGTGCGGCAAATGGACGCCGCGATCCTGACCGCGCAACGCGACGCGCCCGTGAACCCGGCCATGGAGGATTGGAGCGCGCTGAGCGGTCGCCATCTGCTCGACACCACCCGCGAGGAATGAACCGCCTTTCCCAACCGTTCGGCTTGCCTTTCGCACCGAAGGTGCAGCCTCATCACAGCCTGGGGCAACGCCCCAGGTATGGATTGGTAGAAGACCTAGCGCTGAAGGCGCGATTCAAAGGCCGCCGGTTGGACGGGCGTGTTGGTCCGCGTGGGCATGCCCGGATTGAAACGCGCCTTCAGCGCTCGACACCATACTATCCTGTACCTGGGGCGTTGCCCCAGGCTGTGATGAGGCTGCACCTTCGGTGCGAAAGGCAGGCGCTATGCTTCGACGTGGTGTTGCCCCGGGCTGTGCTGGGACCGCACTTTCGTTGCGAAGAACCAGAACAGATGCGCGCGGGACACCCGCGCCCCCGGCGCTGTCGCCCCATGATTCAGGAGAATTTTCCCACCCCATGAGCATCACGTACCTGGAAGCGATTCGCGAGGCGCAAGCCCAGGCCATGCTCGCCGACGACCGGGTCTTCATCTACGGTCAGGACGTCGGCGCGTTTGGCGGCGCTTTCAAAGCCACCAAGGGTTTGGCCAAACAGTTCCCGGGCCGCGTGCTGGACTCCCCCATCAGCGAGGACGCGGCCGTCGGACTGGCCGTGGGCGCCGCCATCGAGGGCGGACGGCCCATCGTGGAAATGCAGTTCGCCGATTTCTCCAGCGTCGGCTTCGGACAAATCGTCAACAACGCGGCGACCCTCTACTGGCGGACCCAGTCACCGTGTCCCATCGTCGTCCGGCTTCCGAGCGGCGGCACCGCCGGGGGAGGCCCGTTCCATTCGCAAAGCATGGAGGCGATTTACGCGCACTACCCGGGCTTGGTCGTGATGACGCCCGCGACGGTGGAGGACGCCTACCACCTGCTGCTGGAGGCGGTCGCGCTGGATGACCCCGTCATTTTTTGCGAACACAAGTACCTCTATTTTCACCTCAAGGCGGACGCTCTGCCCGCGAACCGGCGTCCCGAGTTGCCGGTGGGAAAAGCGCGTGTCGCCCGGGTTGGTCGCGACGCCACGGTGGTCACTTACAGCGCCATGGTCCACGAGGCGCTGGCCGCCGCCGGTACCCTGGCGACGGAGGGAATCGAGATTGAGGTCGTCGATCTGCGGACGGTCAAGCCGCTCGATACTCCCACGATCCTGGCCAGCGTCGCGCGCACGGGCCGGTTGCTCGCGGTGGGTGAAGCCGCGCCGTGGGGCGGGGTGACCGCCGAAGTCGTCGCGCGGGTGGCCGAGCAGGGATTCACCTTGCTTGACGCGCCGCCGCGCCGCTTGAACGCCAAGGATACCCCCGTCCCTTACCACCCCGACTTATGGAACGTCCATCGCCCCGGAGCCGCCGCGATCGCGCGGGCCGTGCGCGACCTGCTCGCTTTTTGAGGTAATATCTTCCCCCGTCCCGTTCTTTTCCCCTCCCCCGCTGCTTCCATGCGCGTCCCGATCATCATGCCCCAGCTTGGCGAGTCCATCGCCGAGGCCACCATCGTCAGCATCGCCGTCAAACACGGGGAACGGGTGAACGCGGACCAGGAGATCATCGAAGTCGAGACCCAGAAGGCGCTGCTGCAAGTCACCGCGCCGTGCGGCGGTCACCTGGTGGAACTCCTCGCCGAAACGCAGGAAACCTACCAGGTCGGGGCCACGCTCGGGTACATCGAAGCTGATCCAGTCGAGGCGGACCCGTCCGGTGACTCGCCCAACCATACCAACGGCAGCGAAGGCGCCTTGATGGCCGACGTCGAGCCGGGTCAGTCGGATGACTGGTCGTCCCGGTCGAGTTCAACGCCCGCCCCTCCCGCTTTGAGTCCCGCGCGCGCGATTGGCGCTGGCAACCCGGAGAACCCGGTTGTCACCCCACCGGGGAACCACGCCGGCGGACTGCCCGTGCCCGCCGAACTGGGTGGCGCCGGCTACCTTTCCCCACGTCTGAAAACCCGGCTGCGGGAACTGGGACTGCGCGCCGCCGATCTGAGCAGCGTGGCCGGAACCGGCTCGGGCGGTCGGGTGACGATCGCCGACCTGGAAAAGTACGTCGCCACGCTGGAGGAACGCGACACGCTGCCCGCCTCGACGATGCGGGTCGCGGTGGCCGACGCGTTGCGCCGGAGCTGGACGCGTCCGCTGGCGACGGTGGGCCGCGGCGTGTGCCTCGATCCGCTTTTCGCGCTGCGCAAAACGCAGTCCGAACCCAGGATCGGCATGACGCTCTCCGCTGATGCGCGCGCTGGCGCTGGCGCTCGCCACCGATCCCGCCGTCGCGAGCCGTCTGGTGGGGCGGCGGATCATCACGCCTGCGTCGATCGACATCGGGTTTGCGGTTGAAACCGCCGACGGGTTGGTGGTTCCAGTCTTGCGCGGGATGGAAGCCTCGCCCGCCGCCACGTTGCTCGAACGGTTCCAAGAACTCGCCGCCGCCGCTCGGCAACGGCGGCTTCCCCCCGGTTCCACCGGCGGTGCCGTGGCGACGGTCACAAACTTCGGACCCTTCGGTCTGGTTTGGGCCACGCCGATTCCGTTGCCGGACGAGTCGATCATCCTCGGGCTGGGCGCGGGACGCAAAGTGCCCTTTTGGGACGAGGCGAGCGGTGCCTTTATCCCCGTGACCGAAGCGGGGATCACGTTAAGCTTTGATCATAGTTCGCTGGATGGCGGCAGCGCGGGCCGTTTGCTGGAGCAGGTCGTCGGCTATCTGGAAGCACCGGAACAGTTGTGAATTCCCCCGGCGGTGTGTCGGGTACGCGCCTCTGGTTCCGTTGCCTTTTTGCCTTTGGTTTGGAGGGCGCGCGACGCGTCGCCGCAGTCCAAACCAATGGCAGCCGGAGTCAGAGCAGAGCCTGATGTGCCCCCAGGCTTTTTCATTCCGCAACTTTTCGTCACACACCGTGTTTTAAGCTAATCAGGCGGCGGATGGCCTTGCCTTTCGACGCCCATTCGGGTTTACATAATCATTGTATGCGCTGTTTAGCTTTGTTCCGTCCGCGACGGGCCAACCTGACACTCCTCGCCGCCGCGTTGCTCTGTTCGTGGGTCGCTTATTCTCCCAACGCTCGCGCCGTACTCTCCGACGAATTTCCCAACACCACCTTCTTCACGCCCCGCACCACCATCTGGCTGGGGCGCAGCCAGATGGTTCCTTTCCGCCTGGCGGTTCCAGCCGGCTCGGACCTTAATCTCATCGCCTCGCCCGCGAGTCAGGCGGCGGTGGAAGTCCTGCGCCAACCGGCGGTCCTCGCGGGCGAAATCACCGGCTTCCTGCGGTTGCGCGGCCTTCAAAGCGGCACCACGCGACTCAACCTCCAGGGCGGTGGCACCATCGAACTGGACGTCCGACCCGATCCCGCCGGCGCGGCGTTCGCCCAGGTTGACGCCGAGTCGCGCCAGCCGCGCATCGTTTCACCCATGGCCGGCGCGGTCGTTTGGGAGCGATTCACCGTCGGGGTCGAAGTTTTCGACAACACTCCCCGCGCCCAGGCTCATGACTTGTTTCACGTCACCGATCCTATTGGTCCGGCCCCGGCGGCGGTCAAGGTCCAACTCCGGCTTCCGAGCGGTCAGATGATCGACCCGGTGGACCAGGGACCGGGCACAGAGTTCGGACCGGTGCGGCACCTCGCCTTTGAAGTGAACGCCGCCGACTTGCGCCCCGGTCCTTTTCGGCTCACGGCCGTCTCCCTCGTTCAGAACCCCACCGACTTCAACCACCGCAACGGCGCGAACGCCCTGCCGCTGGAAAGCGAACCGCTCGCGTTGATCGCCCATCCTCCCCAAGGCACCGGCTACTGGGCGGGTGAAGCCGAAAGTGTCGTCACCGACTCCAAGGAAGTGCTCGCGCCGAGCCGCCCGGCGAAGTTCGGGGTTCGCCAGCCCAAGGCGGACAAGGACCCCAACGCGTCCGGCGGCGCGATGATCAGCAACGGCGGCGGCGACACCGCCTGGTGCCTGCCGTTCATCGTCAAGGAACCCGGTGATTACCAGTTGATGATCCGCGCCCGGGGCGATTTCGCCATCGGCGCTTACCCCACCGTTGCCCTGCACCTCAACAGCACGGAGCGCGAAGTGGGCATCGTCCGCCTGGCCAGCGGCAAGTACCATCGGATGCCCGTTGGCACGCCGGTGCATTTGGACGCCGGTCCGCAGGTGCTGACCTTGCAGTTCAAAAACGGCTTCGGCCAGGGCAAGGAAAGCCGCAAGTTCTACTTCGACCGCTACGAAATCCAGCGGGTGGGCGAGACCGCCGCCGACTACGCGGGTCCGGCGACAGCCTTGAATCCGACTGCGTCCCTGCCCCGCGACGCCTCTCCCCTCGCCGCCAGTGCCGCCGCCCAGGCGATGGCGTTGATCAACGCTCCCAGCGTCGCCTCGCTGCTCCCCGCCGTGGACGCCCCGCCGCGCCTCGGCATCCTCTACCCGGCAAACGGCGCGATGGCATATGATGCCGACGCCGTGGTGGCGTTCGCGGCGAACGGCGCCCGGCTCGTTTGGGCCGATCTCCTGATCGACGACCAGCCGCAGAACCTGCGCCGCCTGAATCCCCTCCCCGGCGAGGCGATGCTTTTCCCGCTGCTCGCGCGCGGCGTGGGCCCCGGCAGCCACCGGATCGCGGTGCGGGGTGCCGACGCGGCGGGCCACCAGGTGGATTCGCCCGCGCAGATACTGACCATTTTGCCGGAAGCGCCGGGGAAGGCCGGTCCCTATGATCGTGCCGTCCGCCTGCTGAACCGCTTCGGGTTTGGTCCCGAACCCCGTGAATTGGCGGCGGTGCTGACCCTGGGTGAAGCCGCCTGGCTGAACAACCGGCTCGCCGCCGGGTTCGACACCCCGCTGGAGCGCGCCTTGCTGCGCGTCGCCAGCGCGCGGTTCCCGCAGACGGAGGATCCAACCAGACCATCGCGCGCGCCCTGACGCAGTGGATCGGGAGCGAAAATCCCGTGCGTTCACGTTTCACGTCTGGGCGGAGAACCATTTCACCACCTGGATGGAGAAGATCGGCGCTTTCCCGCAGTGGCGCGAGCACCTGGCCTTCTGTCGGCTGGGGGTCGCGCCGTTCGCCGATCTGCTCAACGCGAGCGCGCAAAGCCCCGCGATGCTGACCTACCTCGACCAGGAGAACAGTTACGCGAGCAAGCTCAACGAAAACTACGCCCGCGAGATCATGGAACTGCACACGCTCGGCGTGCACGGCGGCTACCGGCAGGCCGACGTGACCTCGCTCGCGTGCGTGCTCAACGGCTGGACCCTGGCCGAGGAAGCGCTGCTGCTCGAACCAGGACGACGCCGCGCTGCAACTCAGCGACCGGCGGCGACCGCACGGGCCTCAGCAAGGACCTGCGTTTCGTGCCCGTGCTCAACGACGGCAAGGGCAACGGGTCTTCGGGCTGGACTTGCCCCCCGCCGATCCCGCCGCGCGCTACGACCGGGTCCGCCTCGCGCTGGAAATGCTCGCCACGCACCCGAGCACGGCGGACCACGTTTGCCGCAAGCTGGCCGAGCATTACGTCGGCGTTCCCGGCCCCCGATGACATGGTGCAAAGACATGGCGAGAGTGTTCATGGAATCCGGCGGCGATCTGCGGCCGGTGCTGCGCGACGATGGTCGGTCACCCGGCGTTCTGGAGCGTGGAGCCGAAGGTGGCGACGCCGTTGGATTTCGCGTTGCGGAAGCGCGGCTCTGCCGCGCGGCGATCCTGGAGATCGGCGGCGATCCCGACAGGGGATGAAGCCGGACCATCGCGAGTTTTCTCAAGCGCAGCGGCATGGGTTTGTTCGACCACATCAGCCCGGACGGTTATCCGCAGAACAGCGGGGCGTACTCCGATTCCAACGCGCTGCTGCAACGCTGGCGTTTCGTGCAGTCGCAGGCTGACGCGTTGAACCGCCTCGTGCCGCCGCACTGGCGCATGTCACCGCCCGGCGCCCGCGAACGATGGCCCATGCGGTGGCCCCGACTGTCGGCAAGCGACCAGGCCCAACGCTTCATCGATCTGGCCGCCGTCCGGCTCACGGGCAGGCTGCTTCTCACGCGGATTCCAACAAGGCGGCGCTCGATCTGCTCGCGCCGGACCCCTCGCCCGCGATGATGCGGAGGTCCTCGTCTTCATCAGTATGCTGCCGGAGAATAACCTGCGGTAGATTTTCCGTCTGACTTTCCGCTCCACCGCCGCCTACCCCATCCTATGAACATCACCCGACGTTTCTTCCTCCAATCCTCCGCCGCGATGGCGGCGTACTGCGGCCTCACCCCGTTGCGCGTCCTCGCGGACGCCGGACTCGACCCCGCCAACCTCGGCAAGGTGCGGCGCGGCAAAACCCTCGTGGTCGTGTTCCTGCGCGGCGGCATGGACGGGCTGAATTTCATCGTGCCGTACAAGGACCCCAACTACTACAAGCTGCGCAGCGGCATCGCCATCCCGGAACCCGGCAAGCCCGAACGGTTTGGTGGATCTGAACGGGTTCTTCGGACTCCACCCGCGCGCCGCCGCGCTGGCCCCGTGGTTCCAGAAAGGCCAGGCCGTGGCGATGCACGCCGTGGGCTATGACCGCAACACCCGCTCGCATTTCGAGGAGCAGGACACCTGGGAAACCGGCGTCTCGGGCAACACCATCAACTCGGACGGCTGGCTTAACCGGCATCTGCTGACGAGCGAGGGTCACGGGCCGATCCGTGCGATGAGCATCGGCGATTCACTCCCGCGGATCCTGCGGGGCAAGGCACCGCCTTTGCGGTGCGCGGCATCACGGATCTCGGGATTTTCCCGGAAAAAAAACCGGGTGTTGCTGGGGGCAACAGCGCGGTGCAGGAACGGATCAGCGCGGCATTGGAACACGCGTACTGCTGCGATCCGCGCATCCACGCGGCGGCGATGGGAGCATCAGGGGGGATTGGCGAAGGACGACGAGCGATCCGCGCGCGACCTCCTGTCGCAAACGGCCGGGACCACGTTTGAGGGATTGAGCAGCTTCGCGCCGTGACCCGGCAGGCGTACAACCCGGCGGCAAAGTACCCGGACAGCGAGTTTTCCAAACGGCTCAGCAGGTGGCGCGTTTGATCAAGGCGGACATCGGCCTGGAAGTCGTGGAAGTGGATTACAACGGCTGGGACACGCATCAGAACCAGGGCAACGCCGGCACGGACGGCGGCGGGAGTTACGGGCGGCTGGTGGGAGGATTGGCGGAGGGTCTGGCGGCGTTCGCGACGGATTTGGAGCGGCATCTGGATGACGTGCTGGTGGTGACGCTGAGTGATTTCGGCCGCACCGCCGCCGAGAACGGCACGGGTGGAACCGACCACGGCTGGGCGAACTGCATGTTTGCGCATCGGCGGCCCCGTGCTGGCGGCGAGTCCGAACGGCGCGAGCAACGTGATTGGCCGCTGGCCGGGTTTGGCGCCCGAGCAACTGCACGAGAAGCGCGATCTGCTGCACACGACGGATTTCCGGGATGTGCTGGGAGAGATTGTCAGCGCGCATCTGGGGAATCAGAATGTGCAGACGATCCTGCCCGCGCATCAGTTCCAGAGGGTTGGATTAATTTGAGGCGGGAGATTGGATACATCGTTGACAAACAAGAGCCTTTAGGTTGACAAATGCGCTTCATTCTGAGGCCAAACCAGCAAATAGGCTTTTTGTAGCCGGGCAAAGATGTTCTGGCAAAGCCTCCAAGATGCGGGTGCTTTATCAGAGTACGTCGAAGAAAGGCCTCCGCCTTCAGTTCCGCCCACATCGTTGTCGCTAAGTTCGCGAGTATTTTGCTTGCCCATTAGGCGCAATGCCGTCAAGTGGCTGGCCTTATGCAAGAGTGGGAAAAAAGCCTACACGGGACACTTTGACTCAACTTTAGGTCGTAATTGGATGAATTTGGGATAACAAACCGCCCACGAGCCGACAAGAGTCGAGAAGTGGAGGAAAATCACACCAAGCGGCGGGAATGGCACAAAAGCACGGGCGAAGGCGTGTTTGTGTAAAATGCCAGGAGTCAGCGCCTTCCGAAGTACCTGGCGGCATTGCCATCAGGCGCAATC
>CAWCJJ010000005.1:0-1334140 GCA_963795895.1 uncultured bacterium | reverse complement strand
CGGCGGTCAGCCGCAGGAGGCAAGCCCCCGGCTGGCTGAAGGTCGCGCTCGTGGTGCTTTGGCTTGCGTCGGCATAGGCGACGGCACCCGGACCGTACACTTTCTTCCATTGAACCATGAGGGTGTTGCCGGTTGGCAAACCATCGTCGGTGACGCTGCCGGAAAGGCTGGCCGGGGTGCCGAAATCAATCGTCCGCGCCAACACCGAGGCGGTGACAACGGGTGCCGTGTTGGCGGCATGCACGTAGACATCCAAGTAAGAGGAAACAGACCCGAGGTTCGAGCCGTCGCTCGCCGTCAATTGCAGGGTGTAGGTACCCGGCGCACTGAAGGTGGCCAGGGTTGAGGGTTGGGTCGAGTCGGCAAAGGAAACATTGCCGGGACCGTAGGCCAAGCTCCAGTTGATGACCAGGGGAGGAGCCAGCCGGCAGCCCGTCATCGGTGACACTGCCGTCGAGGAATAGAGCATCTGGCAGGCGAACGTTGAGGAAGTTGCCCCCGCTCGCGCTGACGTTCGGCACTTGGTTGACCGGAGCGGTCGCCAGCCAAACCTTGGTGGCGAAAGCGGGAGCGGCACCCGGCGCCGAGACGGCGATGAAGTCGGCACCGTCTTTCAGCCCGGTGTATTGGAAAGCAGCCTGACCGTTTCGATCCGTTTGCGCCGAGGCGCTGGTTGGGTTCACCCCGGTGAGTTGAAAGTTGACGGTGCGACCGGCGAGAGGCATCCCGCCCGCATCCACCAGCCGGGCGGTGACGCCATCCGGTTGGCCAACAAGGAGCGAGGAATTCGCGGGTGACAGGCTCAGCAGCGTATTGGTGCCGACAGGCGCGGGAACAGAGATGCCGGCGGGATAGGAGTAGGCGTCCGCGAAGGCGAACCCGTAAAATGGAAGCGCCAAATGGATGGGAACCCGCCAAATGGTGGGAACCGGGCCCTACCGTCAGTTGCGCGCCAGAAAAACCGCTCGCGCCGATGGGACTAAATTGGGAAGCGCTGATTGCCGCGCCATCCAGCGTGATCGCGTTCAGAGAGGCGTTGTCCGCGACGACATTGACGTAATTCTTCAAGAACCCTTGGATGGGCACCCCCCAGGAATAGCTGCCGGCGAACAGCGCGCGGGGAGGCACCAGCATCATGGATGGGTCACCATCAACCGGGCGACGATGTCGCCGTATTCGGCGAAGGATCGAGTCGAAGGAGCGGCTGTTGGAGTACTGCGCGACCAGGATGGGCTGGCTGGCGACCACCGACGCGGCTCCATCAATGAGTTGCTCATAGAATTGTCCGCGGTCGAGCGTCGCGACAGCGGTTCCGTTGATGGCGAGTTGGGTGCCGTTCACGGCGGCCAGGAAGCGGAAAGTGTCACCTCCCGTCCGGGTCGCCAACGGAAACGTCAGGAACTCCCTGCCCCGACAGGGAGGTCGGCGGAATCTGCTCGATCAGGTAATTGGCCGCCACCGCCCCAACCGGTATGCCGATGATTTGGTGTCCGCCGAAAAGGGCGACAGGAAGGTTCGAGCTGATTATCGTACCCGTAACATCGCCCCCTTCCAAGGTATTGCGCAGTTCGTAAACTTGCCCTTGATCCAAGGTGATGGAGTAGGGTACCCCCGCCAGTCGGTCGCGCGCCTCGCCACGGGAATTTTCGGTCTTGATCGTTTGAGCCGGGGTGATGGTCAGCACGGTCGCGTCGGCGGTGGCGACCACGGCGAATTGGCTGCCTCCCGAGAGTCCGTCGCTGTAGCTGAGGACCAGATGCTCTTTGCCGAGCAGGCAGGTTGGCAACGCCAGAAAAGCGTCGCAAGCGTAAGGATAGTAAAGCATTCCGCAGACGCTCACCGGCTGGTCGGCCGTGACGTGGATGCCGCTCGAAGTGGCGCCGTCCGCTCCATACGTTCCAGCGGGCACGCGGACGGTGGTCGTCCGCCCCGCCTTGACGCTGTAGCCAACGCTGTAGCCACCGCCGCCACCAAAACCCTCGACGGGTTTGGCCGGCATTGAAATTGTGCCGTTGCTATCGTGATCACACGAGATCAGCAGATCAAACCTGGACGGCCCCTCAAAGATATTCTGTGGCTGCTCAAGAAATGCGAGCCAGAAATCCGTACCCCGGTTGGACTGACTGCTTAGCGCCGGGTCGAGGACGGCGGCGGCTTGCGCGGTGATCGTCACCTGCGCGCTGGCGCTGAGCGCCGAGTCGCTGGCCGTGAGTTGGAGCACATAGGTGCCAGCCGCGCTGAAAGTGACCACGGGAGCGAGCAGGGTCGCGTCGTTAAACGTGGCCGCGCCCGGACCGCTGACCAGGCTCCACGCCTGCGTCAATTGACCGCCGGCGGGCAACCCGTCATCGGAGACCACGCCGGCCAGCGTCGCGGTGGAGGGCAGCCGGAGAGTCTGGGCGGGTCCGGCGCTGACCTGCGGGGGTAGATTTTGCGGGCTGACAGTGATCGTCACGTCCGCGCTACGGGAAAGTTGGGTGTCGCTCGCCGCGAGCCGGAGCACGTAGGTCCCCGCCTGGTTGAAGGCGGCCCGTTCCGCGGGGAGGCGGGGTTGGCGAAGGAGGCGGCCCCAGGGCCGGTGACCTTGCTCCAGACGGAAGTGACGATCGCGCCCGCGGGCACGCCGTCATCGCTCACGCTGCCGACGAGGTTCGCGGACGCGGGCAGGGTGACGTTTTGGGGAGGACCGGCACCGACGACGGGGGCTGGTTGGCGGGCTTAACGGTGACCGCAGCGTCGGTGGTGGCGGAAAGGTGGGTATCGCTGGCGGTCAGTCGGAGCACGTAGACGCCGGCCGGGGAAAGAGACTTGGGTCACGGCGGCTTTGGGAGACGCGAAGACGGCGGTGCCGGGACCGGAAACCTGGCTCCACGCCACGCTCAGTTGGCTGTTGGCGGGCTGCCCGTCGTCGGTCGCGGTGCCGCTCAGGGCCGCCGCGGCGGGCAGGCGGATGGTCTGGGCCGCGCCCGCGGAGACCGCGGGGGGTGGTTCCGGGCGATGACCGTGATCGTCACGGTGGCCGAGGAGGACAGGGCGGTGTCGCTGGCGCTCAGTTGCAGCACGTAGGTGCCGGCGGTCGAAAAGCTCGCGCTGTTTGCGGGGCCGCTGCGTTGGCGAAGGCCACGGTGCCCGGTCCGCTGACTTTGCTCCAGCCGGAGGTGACGGACGCTCCGGCGGGCACCCGTCGTCCGTGACCGCGCCCGCCAAGTTGGCGCCGGCTGGCAGGGTGATGCTCTGGTTCGCCCCGGCGTTGACCACCGGCACCAGGTTGGCGGCGCCGACGGTGATTGTCACCGTGCCGGGGAGGACGAGCGCCGTGTCGCTGGCGGTCAGTTGCAGCACGTAGGCGCCCGCCGTGGAAAAACTGGCCTGACGCGGAGTTGCCGCGTTGGCGCCAAAGGTGGCGGCGCCCGGCCGCTGACCTGGCTCCAGCCACGCGGAGGTGAGCCGCGTTGCAGGCAACCCGTCGTCCGTGGCCGCGCCCGCCAAGAGCCGCCGCGGCGGGCAGGCTGATGGTCTGCGCGGCTCCCGCGTTAACCTCGGGGGCTTGTTCGCCGCGACCACCGTGATGGTAACGCGTGCCGCTGCCGGTGAGCGCCGTGTCGCTGGCGCTGAGTTGAAGGACATAAGTACCGGCGGCGGAGAAACTCGCGCTCGTCTGCGGCAAGGCGGCGTTGGCGAACGTTACTGTGCCCGGGCCGCTGAGCTTGGTCCAGACACTCGTCACCTTCGCGCCCGCCGGCAGGCCGTCGTCGGTGACCGTGCCGTTGAGCGTCGCGTTCGCCGGCAGGGCGAGGGCCTGCGCGGGGCCGGCGGAGACCGCCGGCGCCTGGTTGGGGGCTACGCCCGCCGTGAGCACGCCGCCCGAGTTGACCACCAGCCGGTCGCAAAACGCCGTGCCCGCCAGCCGTCCGTTGACGTTGACCGTGCCCGCGGGCGCGCGCACCGCCCCGTAGAGCACGCTGCCGCTGTTGAGGGTCACGCCGCGGTGCCAGCGACGTTGAGCTGGAGCCACGCCTGGTTGGACGCGCTGCCCACCACCGCCGCGTTGCTGTTGACGCCCACCTGCCCGGCGACGTTGAGGATGACTGGGCCCACCACCGTCAGGCGGCTGTTGGAGTTGAGCGTGAGCGCCTGGAGGTTGTACACGCTGGGCGTGGCGGCCCCGGCAACGCCGAACACAAAGCCCGTGTTGTCGTTGTTGCCCGCGTTGAAGGTCCCGTAGGTGCCCGCCGGGACGGCGACGCCCCCCGCCCCCGCGTTGAGGTTCACGTCGCGCACGGTGGCCCAGTTGCCGACCGCGGCGGCGTCGGCGGGGCTGTTGAGGTTGAGCTGGCGGGTGCCGGCCGGCGCGGGCGGGGCGGGCACCGCCGCGAGGGCGACCGGGTCGGTGCGTTTGACCAGGTAGCGCATCTGCGCCCCGGCGTTGACGTTGATCGGGTAGCCCGAGGGGCTGGCGGAACCCGCGCCGCTCTGCTGGCCGCTCCAGTTGGGCGCGCCGTTGAGCTGGACCGTGGGCGTGCCCGGAACCAGGAAGTCGCCCAGGAGCACCGCGCCGCCGTTGAAGTTGACGCCCTCGCCGGCGAGTTGCTGGCAACTTCCCTCGATGCGCCCGTTGTTCTGCAACGCGTGGCGGGTGATCGCCAGGGTCGGCGGCGAGGCTCCCCCGCCCTGCGCGGCAAAGCCGGGTGCCGCCGCCCAGGAGGAGCGCGGAGAGGCAGAGATACATACGGTGGCGAGGCGGGGCGGGAGGGACACGGAATTCATGGGCGGTAGAAAGGAGCAAGCCGATGAACAAGCAGCCTCGCCCAACACCCTGCCGGTGCCGGCGCACCCCGGTCGATGTTATTCGTAAAATCTTTTCTCCGAAGGATTTTTCACACCGCGCCGCTCAACGCAACCGCGCCAGCGCCGCCGCCGCGCCCACTGCCAGCAGCGCGCCCGCCAACGAGCGGCGGCTCGGGTGTTCACCCTCCATAAAGTAGGCGAAGGGCACCACGATCAGCGGCGTCAACGCCACGATGGGCAGGACCACCGCGCTGGGCGTCGTGGCGAGCGCCCATTGGAAACAACTCACCCCGAGCGTCGCGCCCGCGAGGCAGTTCGCGACGATCCAGGGCCACGCGGCGGACCAGTCCCGCGTCGAAGCCGCGCGCCGGGCCGACAGGGTGCGGCGCGCGACGGGGTACGCCAGCGTCACGATCACCAACCCGCCAATGACCCGCTGGAACGCCGCCGTGCCGCCGTCGATACTTTGCCCGGCGGCGTGCGTCAGCGAGTAGGCCTTGCGGCTCAGGACCGCGCCGCCCGCCTGGCCGCAAGCCGCCAGCAACCCGTAGAACAACCCGCGTCCGTGGCCTGGACGCGTGGGTGGATGGTCACCCCCGTCCCGCCGTTTGGCGGGAGCGACGGCCAAGCCAACCCCGCTGAGGATCAGCGCCCCGCAGGCGATTTCCAGTGGGTCCAACTTCGTCCCGAGCCAGAGCCATTCCATCAACGCGGCAAGCGGAGCGGCCAGGCACTGCACCATCAAGGCGGCCAGTCGCGAGCCGATCAGAGGCAGCGCGGCGAAAAAGGCCAAGTCGCCGAAACCAAACCC
The DNA here is from genome assembly GCA_963795895.1 of uncultured bacterium. Taxonomy (GTDB): domain Bacteria; phylum Verrucomicrobiota; class Verrucomicrobiia; order Chthoniobacterales; family SZAS-18; genus CAWCJJ01. The sequence continues at coordinate 1,328,541 of CAWCJJ010000005.1, read as the reverse complement.
CACCATCCCGCTGACGAGAAAGACGAACAGACCCGCCCCTGGATTCCCCCGCCGAACCCGAACGCCCAAACCGCCAGAAACCCGGTCGCGAGCCACAGCCGCGCAAAATTGGCCGCGACAAACCCGACCTTGCCGATCGCCCGGCTGGCGAAGACGGAGGAGATCGCAAAAAAGAACGCGGTGAGAAAAGCGGCGGACACGAGGCGAAAGGTGGAAGGCAGACCAGAGTTCTTAACCGCAGATTTAACGCAGATGGACGCAGATTAAAGAAAAGGCAAAAAGACCGGGAGAAGAGATTCTTTGTTCCAGAGAATTCTGTCTCTTTGACTTTTATCCTCCCAGCCTTTTTCCGATAATCTGCGGCCATCTGCGTTAAATCTGCGGTTAAGAACTCTGGTTCCGCCTTCCGCTTTTCCAGTGTATCTTCCCCCAAACGCGTCCATGCCGAAGGCCCCAAAGGACTACCTTGAGAAATATTTTGGCTTCCGCGAATTCCTCGACGCGCAGGAGGAAGTCATCTCCGCCATCCTCAAGGGCGACGACGCCCTCGTGGTCATGCCCACCGGCGGCGGCAAATCGCTCTGCTACCAGCTCCCGGCGCCTGATCCTCGACGGCGTCGCCATCGTCGTCAGTCCCGCTCATCGCGCTGATGAAAGACCAGGTGGACGCCCTGGAAAAGAAGGGCATCGCCGCCACCCTCATCAATAGTTCGCTGAGCCTCTCCGAGCAGCAAAACCGCATCCGGCGCATGGCGGCGGGCGAGTTCAAGCTCGTTTACATCGCGCCGGAACGCTTCCGCAGCCGCTCGTTCCTCGAAGCGCTCGGGCAGATGCACCATCTCGTTCTTCGCCATCGACGAGGCCCACTGCATCTCGCAGTGGGGGCATGATTTCCGGCCCGATTACTTCCGGCTCGGCGAAGTCCTCGACCGCCTGGGCCGCCCGCAGGTCACGGCGTTCACCGCCACCGCCACGCCCGAAGTGCGCCGGGACATCCTCGTCCAACTCGGGTTGCAGGAACCGCGCGAATTCGTGGCTGGTTTCGCGCGTCCGAACCTGCGGCTGAGCGTCCACCAGGTCGCCACCGAAAGCGAAAAGTACGACCGCCTCCAGGCGCTGATCGCCGAGCACAAGACCGGCATCGTTTACTGCGCGACCCGCAAACGGGTCGAAGCCGTGCAGGCCAATCTCGCGGGACGCGGCGTGAAGACCATCGCTTATCACGGCGGCCTGAGCGACACGGAACGGGAGTTCGCGCAGAACCATTTCATTGACCGGCACAGCGATGTCGCCGTCGCCACCAACGCCTTCGGCATGGGCATCGACCGGTCGGACATCCGGTTCGTGGCGCACTTCGAGGTGCCCGGCAGCGTCGAGGCGTATTACCAGGAAGCGGGCCGCGCCGGTCGGGACGGCGAGCCGGCGGTGTGCGAACTGTACTTCAACTTCGCCGACACCCGCGTGCAGGAGTTCTTCATCGAAGGCAGCAATCCCAGCCGCGCGGTCATCCAAGAGGTTTACGGCCTTTCTGCGCGGCAGCGCGAACGCCGAGGGCGAGGTCATGCTGCCCATCCGCGACATCGCCGAGCGGCTCAGCACCGAGGGCAGTTCGGGCAACGACATGGCCGTCAGCGCGGCTTTGAGCATCCTGAGCCGGGCCGATTACATCGACCGTTTCGACGTCGCCGGACCAGCGCACCCGCGGCACGCGCGTCACCAACCGCAACATCAAGCCCTACGAACTGGAACTGGACTGGACCGCGCTCGGGGAAAAGGAGCGCCGCGACCGCGCGAAGCTCAAGGCAATGGTCGATTTCGTGTATGCCCGCGCCTGCCGGCAGCAGACGATTCTGATCTACTTCGGCGAACCCGAGCCGGAGCGTTGCGGCATTGCGATATTTGCGCCGACCACGCCAGCTACGGCCGCCGCGCCGGGCACGCGCCGAGGAAATGCTGCTCGTGCGCAAGGCGCTCAGCGGCGTCGCCCGGATGAGCAACAGGACGGGGAGGGCTGGGTGGGCCGCTTCGGCAAAGGGCGCATCGTGCAGACGCTGTTGGGCAGCCGGTCGCGCGAGGTGATCGACGCGAATCTGGATCAGCTTTCGACCTACGGACTGCTGCGGGAGGAGGGCATCAGCTACCTGAACGAGCTTTTCCGCGAACTCCAGGCGAGCGGGCTGGTGTCTGCAGTCGCGCCACGTGAGTTTCAGCGGCAAGGAATACCAGACGATGACGCTGACGCCCGCCGGGGACAAGGTGATGCGCGGTCAGGGTGGGTGCGAGTTATCCTGGCCCGAACGGGGTCCGGACACGCGTCCGGTGAAGAAAACGGCCGAGCGCAGCCGGGGCGATCGTCGCGCCGCTGGCGGTGGTGGCGAGGTGCGGAGAACGCGCCGTTGGACGCCGATTTGTTTGTCGCACTCAAGCAAAAGCGCGACCAGATCGCGCGCGACGCGGGTAACCTGCCGCGCTACGTGATTTTCCCGGACGAAACGTTGAAGGCGTCTGGCGCGGCACAAGCCCCAGACGGTGGAAGCCGGGCGTCTGATCCGGGGAGTGGGCGAGTTGAAGGCCGAGAAGTATCTGCCGCAGTTTTTGGAGGTGATCCTGCAGCACGAGGAGCAGATGCTCTGAAGAGAAGGTATCCCGCCGCTTGTGGTCTGGTCAGCCCCGGGAGCGCGGGCATCCTGCCCGCACCAGGCGGCGATAGCCGCCGTCATTCCAAAGGTAGAGGATGGCTCTCCGAGCCGCTCACCGCTATCAGCTTGACCGGCTCGGCGTGTACGTTGCGCGCCGTGCCGGCCAAGCTGATAACGAGGAGCGGCTCGGAGAGCCATCCCTACCTTTGGAACAATGCCGCTTCGCGGAGGGCGATGAATCCTTTCCTTCCGCCTTAACCCTAAGCTTTCCAGGCGGCCTGCGTGTTGCTCACCGCCAGCCCGGAGACCGAAGTGTCCACGTAGGTGCCCTCGTCGGTCAACTCCGCCGCCACGATGTGGGGTGTGATCTCGTTGTAACGCATAATCAACGGCGTCAAATCGTGAGATGCGCCAGCGCGGTGGTCGCAACGCTCTGGTCGTGGAAAGCGAGCGCCGTGGTGTGCAGCATCGTGTAGCTGATCGCCGCCATGTTGAGCGCCGTGTAATCGTCGCGCAGCATCCGCGAGACGGGGTCTTTGCGGACCTTGTCGTACAAGCCCGCCGCAAAACCCAGGACGCCGGTGATGGCTTGCTTGACCACCGCGCCGGTTTCGCTACCGAGCGTGGCGACGTGGCCTTCCAGGTCCGCGACCTGCTTCGTGAGCGTGCTGTGGACGTGGCCGATCAGGCCGTGCGCGAGGGGCGAGTTCTTGACGCGCTCGTCCACGACCTGACGCTCGACGGCTTCGAGGATGTGCTTGTTGAGGCCCACCATGTCGTTGACGTAAGTGCGCAGGGCCGGAGGGGAGGATTTAGTGTCGTGAGCCATAATGATGAGGTGTTGGTGGTTGGAAGCTCAAACAATTGCGCTTCAAGGCAGAAACGTACAAATGGTGGGTTCTGGCCGTCTTTAGCGTGTGGGTTGTGGGTTGTGCCGGGAGAGATGTGAAGAGGGATATGGCGGAGGGGATGTGGGATGTGCCAGACAGGTGCGGCCTCCCAGCCAGGGAGCGGCGTCAACCGCAAGATGCGTAGCCGTGGTCGATTCCCGAAGCCACGGAAAGTCCACCAAACGTGTTCCCAGCCACGTAGTGGCGTAACCCTGAGGGTGAACAACGGCAAATGTTCGACGAAGGGGCAACGCCTTGGTCTGTCAGGCTTCGTGTCTGCCACCGCGAAATGGGTGTCTCTCCGCCGGAGGTTACGCCACTACGGGGCTGAATTCACGATCCGAGGCATTCCATGGCCTCGCGGACTTGACCACGGCTCTCAAGTGACGCCACTCCGTGGCTGGGAATACCGCCCACAACCCACACATCCCGCAACCCCTCCCCTACTTCGCGTCCACCGGCGCCGGCGGGAACGCCTCCTTCGGCAGCCAGCGGCGCAGGACCCGCTCCAAATCTTCCTGCTTCACCGGTTTGGAAAGATAATCGTCCATCCCGGCGGACAGACACCCCTCGCGATCGCCTTCCAGCGCGTTGGCCGTCATGGCGATGATCGTGATCTTTCCGGCGGCGCTGGGGCGTCCCCGGATGATCTTGGTCGCCTCGTAACCATCCATCTCCGGCATCTGGCAATCCATGAAAACCAGGCCGTAGGGAATCCGGGTCAGCGCGTCCACCGCCTCGCTGCCGTTGGCGACGGCGTCGGCGCGGAAACCCAGGTTCAGCAATTGCCGCAACGCCACCTTCTGGTTGACCATGTTGTCCTCGGCGACCAGCACCCGGCAGGCGGAAAGCCGGGGTGCCACGGTCATCGGGCGCGCCATCAAGCGGCTCAGATTCGGTGGTGGTCTTGAAGGGCTGCCGGCTGGTATCCGACGCCTGCGGACGCGGTGTGCCCTTGGGTTCGGGGCCAGGGCCAGCGGCGGCGTTCATGATCGCCTCGTACAGGGCCGATTGCTTGACGGGCTTTGTCACGTACCCGTTGATCCCGCCTCCGCCCAGGAGGCGCTGCTGCCCCGCCGGCCCACCGTGTGCATCATGATGATCTGGAGCCTGGCCAGAGCCGGGTCCGCCTTGATCTCCTCGGTGACCGCGAACCCGCTCATCACGGGCATCTGCATGTCCAGCAAGCGCGACCTGAAACGGATTCGCCAGCGGCGTTGGCGGCGCGCAGGGTCTGGATTGCCTCGCGTCCGCCCGCGCGCCTCCGCGTGCCGGATGCCCCAGGCGTCCAGCATCGCGCCCAGCGCGCGGCGGCAGGCGGCGTTGTCGTCCACGATCAGCACGCGCAGCTTCTCGGGCGGACGGCGCACGGCCTCTTCGGCGCCGCGCGGCTGCTTCTCGAACTGCGCGGTGAACCAGAAAGTCGCCCCCCGGCCCGACCTCGCTGCGGACGCCGATCTGGCCGCCCATCCGCTCCACCAGACCGCGCGAAATCGCCAGGCCCAGGCCCGTGCCGCCATACTTGCGGGTGGTGGAACCGTCGGCCTGCGCGAAAGGCATGAAAATGCGCCCCTGCGCCTCCTCGCTCAGGCCGATGCCGGTGTCCATCACCTCGAAGAGCAGGTTGGCGTGCGTGGCGGTCACGGTCTCCGCGCGGACGTACAGCGCCACCTCGCCCGTTTCCGTGAACTTGATCGCGTTGCTGAAGCAGATTGAGCAGCACCTGCCGCAGCCGGCCCGCGTCGCCGCGCAGTTCGAGCGGCACGCCGGAGTGGACCAGGCGAGATGATCTCCAGACCCTTGGTCTGGGCGCGCTCGGCCAGGATTTCGATGGTGCTTTCCACCGTCTGGCGCACGTTGAAGTCCAGCACCTCGAAGGTCAGCTTGCCGGCCTCGATCTTGGAGAAATCCAGGATGTCGTTGATGATCGTCAGCAGCGAATCCGCGCAGGTCTGCACGGTCAGGGCGAATTCTTTTTGCTCCACGGTGAGCTTGCTGTCCATCAGCAGGCCGGACATGCCGATGATGCCGTTCATGGGCGTGCGGATTTCGTGGCTCATGTTGGCCAGGAACTCGCTCTTGGCCCGGGCGGAATCCAGGGCCACGTCGCGCGCGGCGGCCAGTTCGGCCTCGATGCGTTTGCGCGCGCGCAAATCCCGCAGCATAAACGCGTAAATGCCCGACAGCCAGAGGAAGAACAACGCCCCCAGCGCGTCACGGCGGCGGCGAGAGCCATGTGAAGGTGGCTCTGGCGGAGGGACGACCGTTGGTCCAGGAGGCGGCGCTCCTCGTCCGCCGAGGGTTTGGGCCGCGCCCTGGGCGGCTTCCATGAGTTCCGCGCCGCGGTGGTTCAGATAGCGGGGTGTCAGGGCGGCCGCGCCCAACTGTTGGCGTTCGGCAATGCGTTGGGCGATGATGGCCAGCTTGGCTTTGACCGCGTCCACCAACGCGCGCGCGCGGACCATCTGCTCCGCGTTGTCCGCCACCGATTTTTCCAGCGCGTCGATTTGCCCGGGCAAACGTTCGACGACCCGGGTGTAGGCCGCCAGGAACGATTCGTCGCCCGACATGGAAAACGCCCTTTGCGAAGCTTTCCGCGTCCTTGAAGGTGAAAAGCACGGCCTCCACCTGCTCCAGCACCTCGTGGGAATGAAGCACGTTCGCGTCGCTGCGCAGGTACTCCTGCACACCCCGGTAGAAGACGAAGCTCATAACCACGACCAGCAGGGCGGCCAGCAAAAAGCCGAGGGTGATCTTTGTTTCAGTCGTGCCGCGCATGCCGTGGGGTTGCTCAAGCTACTATCATGCCGCCCGCAAAATGTCACCCCGGGCAAAGGCGCGGGACTTGAAAATTGTGTCCTGCCCGCTATTTTCGCGGGTCGCGAACGATACGTGTTGAAGCCGGGACGTTGACGCCCCAATCGAACGTTCCCAAGACACCCGCCACCCACCCCGATGCCATCCAGCGCCCAACGCGTCCTGCTCGCCGAGGATGACGACCATTCCCGGCGCTTGCTCGCCCATTACATCAGTTCGTGGGGTTTTGAGGTGATTCCCGCGCGCGACGGTCTGGAAGCCCTGCGCATCTTGGATGGCGACGAGGCGCCCTCCCTGGCGTTGATCGATTGGATCATGCCCGGCATGGAGGGAATCGAAGTCTGCTCCCGGGTGCGCAACGCGGCTGGCCGGCCCTACACTTATCTGATTCTGCTCACGGCCAAGTCGGACAAGGAAGAGGTCGCCGCCGGTTTGGAGGCGGGGGCGGACGATTACGTGGTAAAGCCATGCGACATGACGGAATTGCGCGCGCGTCTGCGGGTGGGCGAGCGGGTGGTGACCCTGGAGCGCACGCTCGCGCAGCAGGTTTTAACGCTGCGCGAAACGCTGGACCAGGTGCGGCAGCTCAAGGAATTGATCCCGATCTGCGCGTGGTGCAAACGGGTGCGCGACGACGCCGATTACTGGCAGAGCATCGAGGAGTACATTCACGTGGAGACGGGCACGGATTTCACGCATGGTATTTGCCCGCAGTGCCTGGAAGCCATGCGGGCGGATTTGCGCAAGGGTGTGGCGGGGTAGTTCTGGTCTGGCTGCGGGTGCCCGGGGCGGGTCTCCGACGCGCCTCTGGAACTTCTTGGGTCCGCTCAAGGGCTACCGCCCTTTGCGGGCAGGATGCCCGCGCTCCCGGGGGCTCCCGCCCCTATCTGGAGGCGGAAAGACGGACGCCCCCCCAAATTCAAACAAACCCGCGCGTTGCCACCGCGCCGATAGCTTTTATATTCGTCCCAACTTCCATCCATGCCTTCCACGCTCGACCTGAATCCCGATCACCGCCTGGCCGGGGCGCTCATTCCCGTATTCGCCTTGCGCGCCGAAAACGACCTTGGCGTGGGGGACATCGGGTCGTTGCGCCGGTTCATCGACTGGGCCGCGCGCGCGGGTTTTGGTTTGGTGCAACTCCTGCCCATTAACGAAACCGGCGGCGACAACAGCCCGTACAACGCCATCAGTTCGATGGCCCTCGACCCCACCACCCTCGAACTCAAACCCGGCGTCCCCGAGGACCTCGGCGAGGAGGATTACCAGCGGGCGCTTTCCCACGCCGACCTCAACGCCCTGAAGACCGGCGTGGTCCAATACCAGGTTGTCAAACCCCTCAAACGCCATCTGCTCGAACTCGCCTTCGAGGCCTTTGAACGCCGGCACCTCGCCTCCTCGCCCCCGGGCGACGCGCGCGCCGCGTCGTTTCACCGGTTCCGCGACTCCAACGCGGCGTGGTTGGAAAGTTACACACTGTTCCGCGCGTTGATGGATCGCAACGAAGGCACCGAATGCTGGGACCGCTGGCCGCTCGAACAGCAAACCCTCGCCACCGCCCGCGACTGGCTCTCCGCCTTGCCCGAGGATGAGCGCAACCAAATCGCCCGCAAACGCCTGTTCTTCACCTACGTCCAGTGGATCGCGTATGGTCAGTGGGAAGAATTTAAAGCACTATGCGGAAGGACGGGGCGTCGCCCTGATGGGTGACATCCCGCTGGGGGTCAGTTATTACAGCGCCGACTTCTTCGGTTTCCCCGGGGTGTTCCAGAAAGCCTGGTCGGGCGGAGCGCCGCCGGAGCCGTATTTCAAGGACGATCCGTTCACCCAGAAGTGGGGTCAGAATTGGGGCATTCCCGTGTACAACTGGGAAGGCATGGCCGGGAACAACTACGCGTGGTGGCGCCAACGCGTGCATGGCGTGCGGGAGTTGTTCCACCTTTTCCGTATTGATCACATCCTGGGGTTTTACCGGATTTACAGCTTCCCATGGCGACCCGAACTCAACGCGGAATTTTTACCCCTCACCCCGGACCAGGCCAGGGAACGCACCGGCGGACGGCTGCCCGGCTTCAAGCCGCGCGACGACGCGAGCCTGGAGAACCGCGAGGCCAACCGGCGGCAGGGCGAAACGCTGCTGCGGATGGTGTTGGAGGCGGCGGGCGACACCCGGCTGATTGGCGAGGATCTGGGCACGGTGCCTGATTACGTCCGTCCGAACCTGACGAGCCTCGGGATCGCCGGGTTCAAAATCCCGATCTGGGAGCCGGATCACCGGCGCGGCGGCTTGTTGCCGGGCGGCGAATACGAACGGCTCTCGGTGGCGACGTACGGGACGCACGACCACGAACCGTTGCGCGCTTTTTGGGATCGTCACCGGCAGGCGTCCGGCGACGCGGGCAATGACGGCAAGGAGATGCGCGATTTGGCGGCATTCGCGGGTTTATCCGAGGAGGAGCGCCGGGGGGAATTTACGGCGATGGTCCATGAAAAGCTGTTGGCGGCGTTGTTCCGGACGAACAGTTGGATCGTGATCTGCATGATCACGGATTTACTGGCGAGAGACGAGCGTTTCAACGTCCCGGGCACATCCGCGAACTCGAACTGGAGCCAGCGGATGCCGGTGACGATGGAGGAACTGGAGACAGACCCGGTTTACACCGAACGGACGGCGCGGGTGCGGGGGGCGATCGCGGAAGAAGGAAGGGCAAGGAGATAGAGGATGGGAGATAGGGTGGAAATAGAAAGGGGAAGGTGCAAAGGCAAGGAGTGGAATGTGGTCCGTGAAACTTCGCTGGAATGGCAAATGCTTTATTCGCACCCCTTACCCCCGGTGCTATTTTTGCGCTTTTTAGCTCCCTCACTTCATCATCGTGACTGATCCCATCAACCGGCTTGTTGGCCAACTCGGCGAGGTGATCGTCGGCAAAGAGGACGCCATCCGGTTGGCGGCGGTTTGTCTGTTCGCGCGCGGGCATCTGCTGATCGAGGATGTTCCCGGCGTGGGTAAGACGACGCTTTCCCAGGCGATGGCAAGGTCGCTGGGGTTGCAGTTTAGACGCATCCAGTTCACCAGCGATTTGCTCCCGGCGGATATCCTGGGAAACTCGATTTTCGACCGCGAACACAGCCGCTTCGTGTTTCATCCGGGGCCCATCTTCGCGCCGGTTGTGTTGATCGACGAAGTGAATCGCGCCACTCCAAAAACCCAGAGTGCCCTGTTGGAGGCGATGGAGGAATTCCAGGTTTCGGTGGACGGGGTGAGCCATCCGTTACCGGAGCCGTTCTTTGTGATCGCCACGCAGAACCCGCGTCAGCAGATCGGAACTTTTCCGTTGCCGGAGAGTCAATTGGATCGATTTTTAATGCGTCTGGAACTGGGCTTTCCCAGCCGCGAAAGCGAGCGGGAGATGCTCCTGGGCGAAAGTCGCCGCGACATGCTGGCGGTGTTGGGCCAAGTGATGAGCGGGGACCAGCTACACAACATCCAGCAAGCCGCCAGACGGGTGCGGGTGGCCCCGGCGTTGCTGGATTATCTCCAGGACCTGCTCGCCGCGAGTCGTCAGCGCCACGCGGTGGGACTCTCGCCCCGGGCGGGTCTGGCGTGGCTCGGCGCGGCGCGGGCGTGGGCCCTGACGCAAGGCCGCGACATGGTGTTGCCCGAGGATGTGCAAGCCGTCGGCACGGCGGTGATCGCCCACCGTCTGGAATTGGGCACCGCCTCGGGCGAGTTGGGCGGACGGGAGTTAGCCGCGCAGTTGCTGGGTACGGTGGCCGTGAGGTGACGGGAAACAGCAAGGAGCAAGGCGGAACTCGGAATTTATCACAGAGAACACGGAGAAGGGACACAGAGGCGGAGGAGGAAGAAAGGCAAAAAGGCATTGTTCCAGAAAGAGCCGCCTGTCTCCTCTCCTCCCGAACCCCGCCTTTTTCTTCCTCTGTGTTCTCTGTGTCCCCCCCTCCGTGTCCTCTGTGATAAATTCTGGTATCCGCCTAGGTCATTGGTCATTGGTATTTCTCCGATCCCCCTTGCCCGCCACCATGTCCCGCATCTACATCCTGCCTACCCGTAGCTGGCTTGTTCTCGGCGGGGTGATGCTCGCCATGTGGTACGCGGCCGTCAGCCAGAGCAACAGCGGAGCTTACCTGCTGATGTTTTTTCTGGGCAGCCTCGTCCTCGTCACCGCTTACCATGCCCACTTCGCTCTCGTCGGACTCGCCACCTCCATCGGCCGGATCGCTCCCGTCCACGCCGGACAAAACATCAGGGTGCCCGTCGAAGTCACCAACCTGACTTCCCGTCGCCGCTTCGCCCTGGAAATCGCGCCCGACGGCCACGTCTTCCACGAGCCCACCCACGCGCCGGTGGTTTCGGTCAACGCCCTCGCGAGCGCCACCGCCGAACTTCTCCTCCCCGCCCAACCCCGCGGACGGCACGCCCTGGAACGGGTTGCCCTCACGACCATTTACCCCCTGGGCTTCTTCCGAAGCTGGCGTTACCAGGACGCCAACCCCATCGCCGAATACCTCGTTTACCCCGCGCCGTTCGGGAACCTGCCCATGCCCGAGGGCGCGGCCAACACGGCGGAGATCAGCGCGGGCGGCGGACGCGGCGGCGATGATTACGGCGGCGTCCGGGGCTACCAACTCGGCGAAAGCCAGCGGCACGTTGATTGGAGGGCGGTCGCGCGCGGCCAGCCCCTGCTCGTCAAGCAATTCGCGGGCGCCGGCAGCCGCCGGCTGTGGTTCGATTACGATCTGCTACCCATCGTCGGCGTCGAACCCCGGTTGTCCCAACTCTGCCGGTGGATCGTCGAAGCCGAGAAGAGCACCGTTTCCTACGGGCTGCGCGTCGGCGGCTTCACCGCGCCGCCGGACCGTGGCGCCCAACATTACCACCGCTGCCTCGAAGCCCTGGCCCTCGCTTTTCCACCCATCGACGAAACGCCCGCCCGCCCGCGCCGCTTCCGGGTTTAACCCAATCCCCGCCCCGTGCCAAGCGTCCTCGTCACCCCGCCGACACCAACTGCCGGACGCCGCTCCCGTCGCGCGCCGCTGCTCCCGCGCTTTTTATCGTCCGGCACAAGGCGCGGGGCCAGTGCCCAGGCGCTGCCCTACCTCCTCGGCAGCCTTCTGATCTGCGTCTCCACCTTGATCGGACAGGTCGTCTCCTGGACGCTGCTCATTTTCACCGTTTGCGCGGTGTGGCGTTACCTGCTCGAACGCCGGGGTCGCCCCGTCCCGCCGCAGTGGGTCCGGCTCGTCATCTTCGCTCCCTCGCTTTGGGGGATCGTGATGGTTTATGGCATTCACCCGACCCCTCCCAGCCTGCTCGCGACGTTGATCGTCCTGCTGTCCCTCAAGGTTCTGGAACTACGGAACGCGCGCGACTTCACCGTGGTCGCCCTGCTGGGATATTTCATGATTTTGAGCGGCTTGTTTTACAACCAGGACCTTGGAGTGTGCCTCTACCTGGTGCTGGCGGTGCTGCTCAATACCCTGGCCCTGATCCGCGTGCACTTGGGCTCCGAGCCGCGCACGTTCTGGCCTTCGGTCCGGCTGGCGACGGGGCTGCTCCTGCAAGCCGCGCCGCTCGTGGCCCTGTTGTTCGTCGTGTTTCCGCGGGTCCAGGGGAGCTTCCTCAAGGGACTCTCCCACAGCGGCAAAGGTACGATGGGCATGAGCAACGTTTTGCAGCCGGGTGCCGTGGAGTCGCTGGCGCAATCCACCGAACTGGCGTTCCGCGCGAAAATCCTGGGCAAATCCCCCCAACTCCCCGGCACCGAACTTTATTGGCGTGGCGTGGTGCTCGCCAAATGCGTCAACCCCATGCTGTGGCGCGCCGAGGAGGGACAATGGTTGAAAGGGACTCCGTCGCCGCCGCCCCCCCGATCACCGGCCGCCGGTTTGGGCCAGGAGATTACCCTCGTCACGCAAGGCGAGAACTGGATGTACGCCCTCGACCGACCCGTCGCGGTACTTGGTTCCGCGATCAAACCGCAGTTCTTTCGAAGTTTGGAGACGCTCAACAGCGAACAGCCGGTGTATTCACCCGTGACATACACTGTCTTTTCAGCACTGCCAAATCCAGTTGGCATAGCGTCGCCCACTGGCCAAGCTCCCGAGTTGGGCGCGGAGGCGCGGAAATTTTACCTGAAAGCACCGCCGGACGTGAGTCCGCGCGTTCGCGAGTTGGCCCTGGGCTGGCGCGCGAACGGGGCGACGCCCGAACAGGTGGTCCGCGCCGCCGAGGAATATTTCCGCACCGGCGGCTTTGTGTACACGCTGCACCCCGGCCGGTTACCCACCCGAAACGCGCTGGACGTTTTTCTGTTTCAGACCAAACAGGGATTTTGCGAGCATTTCGCCGCGGCGTTCGCCTCGTTGATGCGGGTGGCGGGCTTGCCCTCGCGCATCGTGGTGGGTTACCAGGGCGGCGAGTTCAATTACATGGGCGGCTGGTACAAGGTGCGGCAATCCGACGCGCACGCCTGGTGCGAGGTGTGGCTCGAAGGACGCGGCTGGCGTCGCGAAGACTCGACCGCCCTGGTCGCGCCCGACCGGGTCAGCTACGGGGCGGACCTTTTCGCGCAGCAGGGCGGCGACAGCTCGTTGTCCCCCGAGTCGCGCCCTGACCGGATGAGTGCGCTGGCTTGGGTGCGGCGCTTGTCGCGCGACGCCTCAATGGCGTGGGACAGCGTGGACCAGCAGTGGAACTTGCTGGTGATCGGCTACGACACCGACATGCGGTTCACGTTTCTAACGAACCTGGGGCTTGGCAACGTAAGCTGGCTCACGGGGGTGGCCCTGGCGGTGACCGTGATGTTTGCGGCGCTGTTGATGGGGGTGGCGGTAATGCGCGCCTTCCAAGGCTGGCCCGGCTGGCGCGGGCGGCGGCGCGACCCGGGGGACGCGGCGCGCGCGTGGTACGGACGGTTCTGCAAACGGCTGAAGCGGGTGGCCGGCGTGGAGCGGTTGGCGACGGAAGGGCCATTGGATTACGCTGTCCGCGCAACGGCGACGCGGCCGGACTTGGGATCGGAGATTGGTCGGATCACGGAGTTGTACGTGAATTTACGTTACACCCCGGCGGCGGAAGGGACGGTTGATCGCGAGGGTTTGGCCGGTTTGGAGAACGCGGTGCGGCGGTTTCGACCGGTGAAGAAGGATGTGGGTGGTGGGTTGTGAAGAGGGTTATGGGTTATGAGGTATGAAGGTGGGCGGAAGCCCCCCCGAAGCGCGGGTCTCCGACCCGCAATAGGGCGGTAGCCCCTTGGACAGATCTGACCACACCAGACCAGATGCGGGCGGGACGCCCGCGCTCCCGGGGCAGAAATACCCGGACGCGCCAATGATCTCCGTGCGTCGTGAAAATGGCCATGCTAGTCTTCCGCCACATCTCACATCCCCTCCGCTACATCCTTCTTCACAACCCACATCCTTACCCACCATGTCCAAACCCCCCCTCCACATCGCCATCACCGGCGCCGCTGGTCAGATCGGTTACTCGCTTCTGTTCCGCGTCGCTTCCGGCGCCATGTTCGGACCGGACCAGCCCGTCGTCCTCCACCTGATCGAAATTCCCCCCGCCCTGCCCGCTCTCAACGGCGTGATCATGGAGCTTGACGATTGCGCGTTCCCCCTGCTCCACGGCAGGATTCCCACCGCCGATCTCGACGAGGGGTTTCGCGGGATCGACTGGGCTTTGCTCGTCGGCAGCGTGCCCCGCAAACCGGGCATGGAACGAGGCGATCTTCTCGGCATCAACGGGAAGATTTTCGTCGGCCAAGGCAAGGCCATCGCGAAAAACGCGGCGTCCGGCGCGCGTGTGCTGGTCGTCGGCAACCCGTGCAACACCAATTGCCTGATCGCCAAGGCCAGCGCGCCCGACATCCCCGCCGACCGTTGGTTCGCCATGACCCGGCTCGACGAAAACCGCGCCAAATCCCAGCTTGCCGCCAAGGCCGGCGTGCCGGTCACGGAGGTGACCCGCGTGGCCATCTGGGGCAACCATTCCGCCACCCAGTACCCGGATTTCCACAACGCCCGCATCGGCGGACGACCGGCGACGGAGGTGATCACAGACCACGCCTGGTTGGAGAACACGTTCATCCCGGACGTCCAGAAGCGCGGCGCGGCGGTCCTCGCGGCGCGGGGTCTTTCCTCCGCCGCCTCCGCCGCCAACGCGGTGGTTGACACGGTTCGCTCCCTCACGACGCCGACGCCCGCCGGGGACTGGACCAGCGCCTGCGTGCGGTCGGACGGCAACCCCTACGGCGTGACGGAGGGGCTGATCTCGTCGTTCCCGTTGCGGACGGAGGACGGCAAGACGTGGCAAATCGTGGAAGGCCTGGAGGTGAACGCGTTCAGCCGCGCGCGGATTGAGGTGACGGTGAACGAACTTCGGGAGGAAAAGGCGTTGGTGGCGGCAATGATCGGAAGCCAGGGCACGTGATCACGCTTCTCGAACAGGCCTTGAGAGGGCCTGAAGACAGGCCAAACCGGTCCAAACGGCCCCAAAACACCCAAAACCGGTGGGGGGTAGGGGACTGTTTACCACTTTATAGAATAATTTAAGAATATAGAGAGAGGGGGGGATCCCCCGGGAACAAAGTCAGAAATAGTCCCCTACCCCCCACCGGAAAATATTGCCTACCCCGTCGGCTCACCCCGACGTCTTCTCCTCAAAGCCCCCCCTCCGGCCAGCCCGCGCCTTGGTCATTGTCATTCCCGCCCGCGGGATTAAATGCAGTAATTGCATAGTCTTCCCCCTGTTGCCATTTGACGGCCGCGCGCATCGTGCCGGTGTGAACAACTTCCCTTCCTCCGAGCCCGCCGGTTCCGCTCCCGTCCCCCGGACTCCGGGCAACACCTCAGAGGCGCCATACCGGGGCGCGGGAGGGAGGCGGGGAAGCGTCCGCGGAGCTTTCTCAGGCGCTCCAGCCGCCATCAACGGTCAGGCTCTCGCCGTTGATAAAACCCGCCTGCCGACCCGCCAGGAACGCCACCGCCTCGGCGATTTCCTCCGGTTTGCCGAAACGTCCCACACTGGTGAACTTTTTCATCGCGTCGAAGACCGGTCCGCCGGTCGGGACAGGCTCCGACTGGATCACGGCGGGCTGGATGTTGTTGACGGTGATGCCGGCGGGACCGAGGTCGCGCGACCAGCCGCGGGTCAGGCCGCGCACGGCGAACTTCGTCCCGCAGTACAGCGCGAGACCAGGGGCGAACGCCGCCTCGCCGAAGACCGACCCCATGTTGATGATCCGGCCCCAACCGGTCGGGGTCATGCGGCGGGCGGCTTCGCGCGAGAGTTGGAACACGGCGCGCACGTTGAGGTTGAACAGGTGGTCGAACGTCTCGTCGGTGGTGTCCACGAGGGAATCGACATCGACCGTGCCCGCGTTGTTGACGAGGATGTCGAGGCGTCCGGCGAAACGCCCCTGAAAGGCGGTGTCGAGTTGCGCGATCAGGGTGGCGGGACCATCGGGGCAGCTCAGGTCAGCGGCGACGATCTCGGCTTCGCCACCGGCTTCACGGATGTCGCGGGCCACGGTTTCCGCCGGTTCGCGGCTGGCGCTGTAATGGACCAGGACCGACGCGCCGTCCCGGGCGAGACGCCGGGCCACGGCGGAACCGATGCTGCCGGAGGCGCCGGTGACCAGGGCAAGTTTGTGGGCGAGCGGGCGGGGTGCCGGGGTTGTGCCGGGCGTGGGATGGCTCACGGGATGATCAAAGTTTGGCCGGGCTTGAGCTTGGTGGGATCGGGCACGGCGTTGAGGTTGGCGTCCTGGATGTCCTTGGTGCGCTCCCGGGTCTTGTAGAATTTGCGCGAGATGCTCGCGAGCGTGTCGCCCGGCTGGACTTTGTACGTGCGGGAACCCGGGGCGAGATTCTTTTCGGCTTCCTTGGGCGTGGGACGGGCGGTGACGGGAGGTTGTTTGCCGGGCTTGCCGGAGGCGGGGGTATTGGCGGGCGTGGCCCCGGCGGTAGCGGTGGTGGGAGTGGACGTGAACGAAACGTTGTTGTTGCCGCGCAGGGCGAGTTGCCGGCGGAGTTCGACGTTCTCGTTCTTGAGTTTGAGGGCTTCGGCATGATTGATCATGGTGCCGCCGGACAGGCTGGTGGCGAGGGTGAGTTCGAGCCGCCCGAGGTTGGATTTGGCGTCGCGCGCGTGGTTGCCGTTTGGGGCGAGGGCGAGGTAACGCCGGTAGTGGTAAGCGGCGCTGAGGGTGTCGTTGAGTTTTTCCTCGTAGAGCAGGCCCATGCGGAAGTGGGCGTCGGCGGTTTTCGAGGTGCCGTCGAGAGATTTCTCGTAGCTGTTGACCGCGCCGAGGTAATCGCCGGAAGCCTGTTTTTGCTCGGCCTGGTCCCCAGCGCGGTCCTTGGACTCGAAGAGCGCGGGCAGCCGTTCGCAACCGGTGGTGGCGAGGAGCACAAGACTGAAAATGGGGAGGAGGAAACGGCGGGGCGCGATCATGGCGGCGTCGCCATGTTTAACCGGAAACTGGCGCGCACGCCGGAATTATTTTCATGGTTCCGCCGTGTACTTCCCCGCCCCGTAGGGGCGAGAGACCTTAGCCCGGCATCTTGATGCCGGGTGGATTGCGAAGGCCGATTGCGCCCCATAGGGGCGCGAGACCGTCCGCCGGGACATCTCTATTTGTAATCACGCGCACCGGGCGGGGTCTCGCGCCCATCCTGGGCGCACCTCACTTTGGCTTGGTTACCCCGGTTCAAGAACCGGGGGTAATGTCTTTCGCCCCTTCGGGCGGGGAAAGAGATTAACCCCCTCACCCCTCCAACTTCTCCAGCCCCTTGATCGTGCCGCGCAGAATCTCCAGCCGGGCGTGCCACTTGTAGTTGCCGGCGATCAGGTGCCACGGCGCGCCGGCCGGCGACGTGCGCTCGAACATCTCCTCCGCCGCCGCGTTGTGCTCGTCCCATTTGCGGCGGTTGCGCCAATCCTCGTCGCTGATCTTCCAGCTCTTGTAAGGGTCGGCCTCGCGGCGCTTGAACCGCGCGAGCTGCTCGTCCTTGGTGATGTGGAAGTAAAACTTCAGCGATCACCGTGCCGTCGTCCATCAGCATCCGCTCGAACTCGTTGATCTCGCGGTAGGCGCGCCGCCATTCGCGCTCGGTGGCGAAGCCCTCCACCCGCTCGACCAGCACGCGCCCGTACCACGAACGGTCGAACACGGCGATCTGCCCGCGCGGCGGCAGCCGGTTCCAGAAACGCCAGAGATAATGGCGCGCGTATTCCTCGGCGGTCGGCTTGATCGTGGAATAAACCCGCACCGTGCGCGGGTCGAGCTTTTCGACCAGCCGCTTGATCGCCCCGCCCTTGCCCGCCGGCGTCGGGACCCTCGGCGACGATGATCAGCGAGTGCTTGTTGTTCTCGCGCCAGCTTGAGCTGGAGCTTGATGAGCCGCAGCTGGTGCTCCTTGAGCTTGCGACTTGTAATCCTCCTCGTCCAGCGCCTGGTCCTGGTCGAGCGATCGAGCCGGGTGCGACGGCGGTGGCAGGGGCGGGAGTCGGTCCATGACACGGAAAGTGGCATGCGGTGGATGCGAGTCGGCGCCACGCCAGCGCGGTCACTTAGACAGGAATCGCTCGCTTCGGCCAGCAGCACCGGGATGCCGTCGCGCACCGGGTAAACGACCGCGCCGTCCGCGCGCACCAAGCGCGGCGTCGAGCGGCGCTGATCGCTTCGCCGGCGACGTTCGCGCAGCGCGATCCGCGACTCTGCAGGCGAGCGTCAGCGCCGCACGAGCGTCTGCCGGGTCACCGGGCAACGCAGCGAGTCACGGGTCAGCCAGGACATCGAGCAGGTCGGCGGATCGATCGCATCGCGGCGCTCAATATTTCGGCACGCTCGGGTCCATCTCGTTGCGCCCAGGCGTCGATGCCGCCGGCGACGTTGACCAGCTTCGAGAAACCCGGCTTCCTGCAACGTCCGCAACGCCTGCGCGCTGCGGCGGCCCGTTCTTGCAGATGCAGGGCGATTTCCTGCGCGCTGTCGAGTTCGCTCATGCGCGAGGGCAGTTCGCCCGAGCGGGATCAGCTTCGCGCCCGGCAGGCGCGCGATGTCGTACTCGTAGCGTCTCGCGCACGTCGAGCAGCAGGAAATCTTCCTTCGCGTCGAGCTTGCGCTTGAGTTCGGTCACGCGTGATCGTCGGGCACGGCTTCCTCGCGCCGCCTCGGCCGCCGCCGCCTGCGGCACGCCGCAAAACTGGTCGTAGTCGATCAGTTCGGTGATCGTCGGATGCTCGCCGCACACCGGGCACTTCGGGTCGCGCCGCAGCTTGAACTCGCGGAACTTCATCTTCAGCGCGTCGAAATGCACCAGCCGCCCGATCAGCGGCTCGCCGATGCCGATGATCAGCTTGACCGCCTCGATGGCCTGCATCACGCCGATCATCCCCGGCAGCACGCCCAGCACCCCGCCCTCCGCGCAACTCGGCACCATGCCCGGCGGCGGCGGCTCCGGGAACATGCAGCGGTAGCACGGCCCGCCCAGGTGCGGCGCGAACACCGTGCATTGCCCCTCGAAACGGAAGATCGAGCCGTAGATGTTCGGCTTCTTGAGGAACACGCAGATGTCGTTCGACAGGTAGCGCGTCGGGAAATTGTCCGTGCCGTCGATGACGATGTCGTACGGCTCGACGATCTGCCGGGCGTTGTCGCTGGTGAAATAGGCGTCGTGCAGATCGACCTGCACGTTGGGGTTGATCGTCGCGGATGCGTGTCCCGCGCGGAGTTGATCTTCTTGCGGCCCACGTCCTCCGTGCCGTGGAGGATCTGGCGCTGGAGGTTGGAATAATCGACCACGTCGAAATCCACCAGCCCGATCCGCCCCACGCCCGCCGCCGCCAGGTACAGCGCGATGGGCGACCCCAGCCCGCCCGTGCCGATGCACAGCACGCGCGCCGCCTTGAGCCGCTTCTGCCCTTCCATCGTCACCTCGGGCATGATGAGATGGCGCGAGTAGCGGGCGATCTCGTCGTTGCTGAACCGGATGGATTCCAGCCGCGCGGGATCGAGGATGCCGCCGGGCGGGACGGCGGGAGTTGGGCGTCATGGTCCCGCGAAGATGCACCAGCTTCAGGCGGCGGCAACCGCTTTCGCGTAGCCGCGCGGCCACGTCGTCGTAGTTGATGACGGTCAGGAACGCCTTGATGTAATCGGCGCGCTTGTTCTGGTATTTCAGGTAGTAGGCGTGCTCCCACACGTCGAGCGCGAGGATCGGCGTGATGCTCTGCAGGTCTGGTTCTGGTGCTTCTCGGCCTGGATGACCTGCAGCCGCTTGGAAAGCGCGTCGTAGCCCAGGATCGCCCAGCCGCTGCCCTGCACGGCGGCGGCGGTGGCGGCGAAAAGCTTTCTCGAACGCTCCTGGCCGCCGAAGCCCGCCTTGATGGCGTCGGCCAGCGCGCCGGTCGGAGCGCTGCCGCCTTTGGTTTCATGTTGTTCCAGAACATCGTGTGCAGGGCGTGGCCGCTGCCGTGGAAGGCGAGTTCGTTGTTCCAGTGGCCGGTCAGCGCCGCGTCGCCGGTGCCCGCGGCGATGGCCGCGAGCGCTTCCAGCGCGATGTTCGCCGCCCTTGACGTAGGCCGCGTGGTGGATGTCGTGGTGGAGCTTCATCGTCTGCCTCGTCGATGGCGGGTTCCAGCGCGGCGTAGTCGTAGGGCAGCGGCGGCAGGACGAACTTGCCGTCCTTGAAGCCGATCTCGCTGTCCTTGGCGTCGGCGGCAGGGCGTTTGCGCGGCTGCGGGCGCGGCGGCCAAGAGCGGGCTGGCGGCGGCGAGGGCGGCGGCACCAAGACCGAGGGTTTTGAAGGCTTCGCGGCGGGGAATGGGATTCATAAGCAGGAAGTTGCGAATGTTCTTGGTTGCTAAAGCGGATCCGTCTTGCTTTACAAGCTGTGCCGATGAAACTGCGACGAAGCGATCGGCGCGGCCGCGGATGCCGTGTCCTGACGCACAGGTTTCGTCCGTCAGATCGCCGGACGGAGCGCGTTGCCCGCTCTCGAATGCGGCGTCGAGCATAGCGAACCATGATTGAACGCGATTACCTGGTGGTCGGCGCCGGCACGGCCGGCGTCAGCGTGTGCGAAGGCATCCGCCAGCACGACAAACGGGGCAAGATCACGCTCGTCGGCAACGAGATCCATCCCGCCCTACGCCCGCCTCGCGCTCTCCAAGCAATTCCTCAGCCAGAAGGATTTCGCCCTCGAGAGCACTCTTCCACCATCCCGCTGAGCTGGTACGAGGAACACAAGATCGACCTGCGGCTCAACACGGTCGTCACGCAGTTCAACCTCGACCGCCACCTGGCGGTGCTGAGCAACGGGCAGACCATCGAGTTCAAGAAAGCCTGCCTCGCCACGGGCAGCCGGCCGCTGCGCCCGCAGGTCGCGGGCACCAACCTGGGCAACATCATCTACCTGCGCACCATCGGCGACGCGCATGGCGCTCAAGGAAATGGCGGCGCTGGAAGGCGAGATCGTCATCGTCGGCAGCGGTTTCATCGCCGTGGAAGCCGCCGCCGCGCTGCGCCAGGCGAAGTGCAAGGTTTCCCTGCTGACGCGCGACGCCGCGCTCTGGAGCCAGTTCCTCGACGCCGACACCGCCGCGTGGCTGACCGGCGTTTTCCGCCAGCACGGCGTCACGCTGCATCTTCAGGAAAGCCTCAACGGCTTCGAGGGCAAGACCGTCCTGCGCAACATCCAGACCAAGAACGGCAACCGCTACCCGGCCGCGCTCGCGCTGGTGGCGGTCGGCGGCGAGATGAACCTCGAACTGGTGCGCAACACGCCGCTCAGCAGCCCGAAGGGCACGCCGGTCAACGAATTCCTCGAAACCGACGAAAAGGGCATCTACGCCGCCGGGCGACATCGCGCTTTATCCCGACCGCATCTTCGGCGGGGTGCGCCGGACCGACCACTGGGAAAACGCCCGCCAGCAGGGTCTGCTCGCCGGCGCGAACATGACCGGCAAAAAGCGCCAGCGTTACGATCACCTGCCGCGGTACACGAGCGAGGTTTTCGATCTGCAAGTTCCAGTTCGTCGGCGACTTCGGCAGCGGCCCGCCCGCTGCGGCACGAACTGGAAGGCTCGCGCGAGAAGAAATCGTTCATCGTCCGGTATTTCCAGGGCGACAAGCTGCGCGGCGGCGTTTCTCTGCAACCGAAGCCGGAGAGAAGCCGCCGAGATCGAAAAGGCGATCCGCGTCGCGCACGTCAAGCCGTAGTCCGCCGGCAGGCGATCAGGCGCGGCGCTGGCCGCGTCGCGGATGTGACCAGCCGGTTTCGACCGGCCTTTCGTCTGCCATGCACGCCTTCCACGCCTCACGCTCTACGACACCACCCTGCGCGACGGCACCCAGGGCGAGGGCATCAATTTCAGCGTGCTCGACAAGCTGCGCATCGCCGAAAAGCTCGACGCCTTCGGGATGCATTACATCGAGGGCGGCTGGCCGGGGTCCAACCCGAAGGACGCCGCCTTCTTCGAGGCCGCCAAGAAGCACGCTTCCGCCACGCCAAGCTCGCCGCCTTCGGCAGCACGCGCCGCGCGAACCTCGCGGTCGAGAACGACCCGCAGGTCGCGCTGCTGCTCGAGGCGGCAGACGCCGGTGGTGACGATCTTCGGCAAAAGCTGGCGGCTGCACGTCACCGAGATCCTCGGCATCGACCCGGCGGAAAACCGCGCGATGATCGCCGACACCGTGCGCCACCTCAAGAGCGCACGGGCGCGAGGTGATCTACGACGCCGAACATTTCTTCGACGGCTACAAGGACGACCCCGACCACGCGCTGGCCACGCTCGCCGCCGCGCGCGACGGCGGCGCGGACCTGCTCGTGCTCTGCGACACCAACGGCGGCTGCCTGCCGGACGAGGTCGACGCGATCTTCCGCGCGGCCGCCGCGCATCTGTCCGGCGCGCCCGCTGGGCATCCACACGCACAACGACTGCGGCCTCGGCGTGGCCAACGCGCTCGCGGCCGTGCGCGCCGGGGCGGTGCAGGTGCAGGGGACGATCAACGGCTACGGCGAACGCACCGGCAACTGCAACCTGACGACGTCATCCCCTGCTTGCAGGCCAAGATGGGCCTGCCGGTCGTCGCCGACCTGCCGCAGCTGACGGAGCTGTCCTTCTTCGTGGACGAACTGGCCAACTGCCCGCACGATCCCCGCGCGCCGTTCATCGGCTCGACGGCGTTCGCGCACAAGGGCGGCGTCCACGTCCACGCGGTGCAGAAGCTCGCGCGCAGCTACGAGCACATGGACCCGGCGGCCGTCGGCAACCGGCAGCACATCCTCGTTTCGGAACTGTCCGGCCAGAGCAACGTGCTCGCCAAGGCGCAGGCGCTCGGGCTTGCACCTGGCCAAAGGCAGCCCGGAGGTGGCCGCCGTGCTGGCCGAGATCAAGCGGCTGGAAAAGGACGGCTACGAGTTCGAGGCGGCGGAGGCGAGCTTCGAACTGCTCGTGCGCAAGCAACTCGGGCTGCACCAGCCGCTTTTCACCTTGCAGGAATACCACTGCAACTACCGCCGCACCGGCAACCGCGCTCTACGAGACCTGCGAGGCGACGGTCAAGCTGCGCGTCGGCGACGGCCAACGAATACACCGTGGCGGAAGGCGACGGCCCGGTGAACGCGCTCGACGCCGCGGTGCGCAAGGCGCTGCGCCCGTTTTACCCGGCCATCGACGGCATCGCGCTGCAGGATTACAAGGTGCGCATCATCGACAGCCACCAGGCGACGGCCGCGCGCACGCGGGTGCTGATCGTCAGCAGCGACGGCCACGAGGCCTGGAGCACGGTCGGCGTGAGCGGCAACATCATCGAGGCGAGCTGGCTGGCCTTGGTGGATAGTTTGGAGTACCGGCTGCGGCGTTAGCGATTAGGAAGTCCGGTGGGGGGTATGGGGGTATTTGCCAGTTGGGCGACTGCGCGTGCGATCAGACGATCTCAACGCAGTGTAGATCGGGGTTTCGGATTAGCTCGGCGATCAAAACGGCGTTCCAACGGAAAATAGCCTCGACTTGCTGCGGCGTGGAGTTGCCGCACCGGAGTCAAACCACCTTCGGTGGCGCTCCATAGAGGCGACTGCGTTCCGCAAAATTGCCATCCTGCGTGACGACGCAGAAACCGTTGGCCCGGGCGTAGTCCCAGATGCGAACGTCCGGTGCGCGGTCGAGGGTAGCCGTTCGCACGTGGACCGCGTTGGGAAAAAGGTCCGCCAGCCGGGCGGGCAAGCAGTGACTGAGGTTCTGGTCGAAGAGGAGCCTCACGCCGCCGAGCCGGCCAAGTGGTGGTCGCGGGCGGCGGCATAGGCCAGCGACGCGCGGATGTCTTGGAGCGTGAGTACCGGGAAATCCTTGATAATCTGCTTGTTGCTCATCCCGGCAGCGAGCCAGCCGAGGACGTCGTACACCGAGATGCGCATCCCGCGGATGCAGGGTCGCCCCCCGCGTTTGCCGGGTTCGATGGTGATGATTTCCCGGTAGTCCATGGCGGCAGGCTAAACCATTCGGGTTCGCGCGCCAAGGCGTCTGCGCCCCCAAACGCATCAGACACCAAGTCGGTGATGTCGACGTGACTAAAGCAAGCAGCTATTTCGTCCGCCCGTTGAGGCGGACTGGGTGAACAGTGGGTCTATGTCCTCGGACCAATTGACACGGCGACCGGTGACATCCATGCCATTGACCGGCTGATAATCTACGAGCCAAGCGCGAAGCTCGGCGATTTCGGACAGACTCAACCGGCGGATTTCATCGGTCGAACGTTCCAAAGTGGCAGTCATGCTTACCATTTCCATTCGGAAACGCGAAACCGTGGGGGGTGGGGGTATTTCCAAGTTTAGCGCTGAAGGGGGCGGAGCATGACGTTCCTACCCCCCCAGCCACGGAATTAGGCGGCGCTGTTATCGTTCTCAAATGTCAATTTCTCCAACCGAACGCCCAGGCTGGACTTGATGCTTTCCCGCGCTTGGGCGATGCGCGTTTGAAAACGCGGATCGTGTTCCAAGCGGTAGTCAAACCAATCGTCGTCCGCAACGCCAACGAGAACGCCCGCGGGGCGACCATGGCGCATGATGACGATGGTTTTGGATTCGGCCTCACTCAAGTTAGTGGAAAGGCGATCCTTTTGCTTCCAGGAACGCGACCTCTTCCATGTTAGAACAATGTGCCGTTGGAGCTAATCGCCGCGTGTGTCGTTAGCCAGCTTCCGGATAATAAAACGGGCGAGATATTCCTTGATCTCGGTGTGTCGTGGCACGGGTTGGCAGACTTTGGTGGAGGGGTTTTGATACCAATCGTGCTTGCCGCCATGACGGATAAAGACGGCTCCCCCCTCACTTAAAGCACGGATCAGGTCGCGTCTCTTCACGCGATTTCCAACTCGGCGTGTTGGCGCGCGGCGGGTATAACACCCAAAGAGAGATCGTGGTGAAGGTCAAGAAGGTGTTCTTTAAGATCCTCGAAGCTACTACCCTGCGTCAGGTAGTCGGGATAAGCGTCGAGATGGCCAAGCCATTGGTCGCCGTCCTGCCAGAAGGTGTATCCGATGGAGCGCATAGAACGGAAAGGTAACCAAGGTTATTCCCTTGGTCAACCAGCGCCCGAGCGCCTGACACCCCTCCCCCTCAAGGCAAAATCTCCGTCCCGTGCCCGAATTGCTGAACACCTCCAGCAACAACGAATGCGCGACCCGGCCGTCGATCAGATGCACCTTCCCACCCCTTTCGCCGAGCGATTCGACCGCGCTTTCGACCTTCGGGATCATGCCGCCCTCGATGATCTCGTCCTTGATGAGCTTGGCGATCTGCTCGCTGTTGACCGACGGGATCAGACTGTCCGCCTGCGCCGGATCGCGCATGATGCCGCGCACGTCGCTGATGTAAATCAGCTTTGCCGCCCGCAACTCGCTCGCGATCGCGCCGGCGGCGACGTCGGCGTTGATGTTGAGGACCGTACCCGTTCTCATCCGCCCCCAAGGGCGAAATCACCGGGCACGCTTCCCTTGCGATCAGCGCCGGTTCACGCCGCCAGTTCCACGCCCACCACCTCGCCGACGAAGCCGAGGTCCACTGGCGCCTCGCCGCGTCGGCGCGTTGCGGCGGCAGCTTTGCGCGCGCGGAACACCGCCGCGCCCGGAAATGCCCGGCGCCATGCCGTTGAAACTCGCTAGGTGTGCCGACGATCATCGGATTGATGACCTCGTCGAGCGTGTTCTCGACGATGGCCATCGACTCCGCGTCCGTCACGCGCAAGCCGTTGACGAACTGCGCCTTGATCTTGCCTCGCGCATCCGCGTGGTGATCGCCTTGCCGCCGCCGTGGACCATCACCGGGTTGATCCCGACGGCTTCCAGGAAAACCATGTCGCGCAGGGTGCGCTCGACGAGGTGCTCGTCCTCCATGGCGCTGCCGCCGTATTTGATGACGAAGGTTTGCCCGCGATAGCTGCTGGATGAAGGGCAGGGCTTCGACCAGGATTTCGGCCTTGGCGATGTCGGCTTCGTGGCTCATGAAGTTCGGCAGGAGTTCAAAGCCGGGTGGCAGGCTCCTGGCAGGACGGGGAATACAAGGTCGAAACCCGCGGGAAGCAAGGACCGTTTGCCGCCAATTTGCGTTGCACGATCCCGCGTCATTCGCCCTTGTTCAAACGCACGTACTCGGGCGTCAGGTCGCTCGTGTAAACGACGTATTCCGCCGTCCCCATCCCGAGATGGACGTGCACCGTGAATTTCCGCTCGCGCACCACTTCCTCCAGTTTTTCCATGCGGGGTCCTGCTCGCGACGCCCGCCTTCACGGCGATCAGACCGTTGTAATAAACGTCGATCATCTCCTCGCGCACCGCCGCCGTGCTGTAGCCGACGGCGTCAAGGATGCGCCCCCAGTTCGGATCGCCGCCGAACCAGGCGCACTTGACCAGCGAGGAGTTGGCGACGGCCTCCGCGGCCTTGCGCGCATCCTGAAAAGTCTGCGCGCCGCTGACGTGGACCTCCACGAAGCGGCTGACCCCCTCCCCGTCCTCGACGATCATGCGCGCGAGGTTGCGGCGTGACGTGGTTGAGCGCGGTCTGGAAACGCTCGAAATCCTCGCTCGCCGGGACCAGCGGCCGCGCCGCCCGCCCGGCCGTTGGCCAGCCGATCACGGTGTCGTTGGTGCTCATGTCGCCATCGACGGTGATGCGGTTGAAACTTTGTTCCACCGCGATCGCCAGCGCGCGCTGAAATTCCTTCTTCTCGACGGGCGCGTCGGTGGTCAGCACGCAGAGCATGGTGGCCATGTTGGGATTGATCATGCCCGCGCCCTTCGCCATGCCGCCCACGCGGAAGCGGCGGTCGTCCGGCAGCGCGATCTCCGACGGCGAACTCCTTGGGAAAAGTGTCCGAGGTCATGATGGCGCGCGCGGCCGCCTTGCCCCCTCGCCGGCTGAGACGCCAGGGCGGCTTTGGCGATGCCTTCCTCGATGCGTTCGATGGGCAGCGGAACCCCGATGCGGCCGGTGGAGCAGACGAGCACCTGGCGTTCGCGCAAGCCCAGCGCCCAACCCGTCGCGCAGGTCATGCGCTTGGCGTGATCGATGCCGAGGTAGCCCGTGCAGGCGTTGGCGTTGCCGCTGTTGAGCACCACCACGCGCAGGTCGGCGGTCCGCAGATGCGCCATGCTGACCTTGACCGGCGCCGCCTTGATCTTGTTGGTCGTGAACACGGCCGCGCCGACGGCGACCGTTTCCGAGCAGACCAGGGCGAGGTCGGGCTTCTTCAGGTTGCCCGGCTTGATGCCGCAGTAAACCGCCCCGGCCACGAAACCGGCGGGAGCGGTGACGCCGCCCGCCACGGGATGAAAAGGACCTTGGTCGGACATCAGACTGGGGAACTCGGGGGCATCGTCGCCCTGGGATTTCTTCGCGCTCAAGACAGGAGCGTTGAGCCGTAGGGAAAAACCGGGGCGGAGCGCGAGACGATTTTTACAAAATCGTCGCATGATCCCACGGGAACGTCTACAGCGCAGTCGTCTCGGGCCAACCGGCCATGAGGTTGAAGCATTGCACCGCCTGCCCCGCCGCGCCTTTGACCAGATTGTCCTGCGCGCTGAAAAGAACCCAGCGGTTCGTGCGCGGATCGTGCCGCCAGGCGAGTTCGATGTAATTGGTGCGCGCCACGTGGGCGATCTCGGGCAAGCCGCCGTCGGATGGCAGCAGGCGGACGAAAGGCTCGTGCGCGTAGGCGTCGCGCCAGAGTTCGCCGACGCGGGCGGGATGGCTTCGACCGGCAGCGCTGGCGGGTTCGACGTAGATCGTGGTCAGCATCCCGCGGCTCAGCGGGATGAGGTGCGGGCGTGAAGTTGATGGTCACCTTGCCGCCGCGCGAATACGAGGGAGAGTTCCTGCTCGATCTCCGAAAGGTGGCGGTGGCGCGGCGCACCGTAGGCTTTGGCGCTCTCGTTCACCTCGGCGAAAAGCAGGTCGACGCTCGCCTTGCGTCCCGCGCCGGTGACTCCGCTCAAGCTGGAGACGAAGACGCGGTCCGGCTCGATCAACCCGGCGCGCGAGCAGGGGCGCGAGCGGGACGAGGATGCTCGTCGGATAGCATCCCGGCGCCGCGACCAAGCGCGCGGAGGCGATGAGCGGGCGGCGTCCCGGCAACTCGGGCAGACCGTACACGGCGTCGGGCAGCAACTCCGGCGCGGGGTGCGCGTGGCCGTAGTAATCCTCGTACACGGCGGCGTCGCGCAGGCGGAAATCCGCGCTGAGGTCGATCACGCGCAACCCGGCGGCGAGCAGGGGCGACGCGTATTCGGCGGCGAGTCCGTGCGGCAGCGCGAGGAAGGCAAACCGCGCGCCGGTGGCGGCGATGGACCGCGCGTCGGGTGTCGTAAAGGCGGGAAGCAGGGGACGGTCCGAGCCGGGCGCGGGTCGCAGGCGCGGGTACACTTCCTCCAGCCGCCGACCCGCGTGCTGGCGCGAAGTCAGGCAAACCAACTCGACCCCCGGATGCGCGGCGAGCAGGCCGAGGAGTTCCTCACCCGTGTAACCACTGGCGCCGACCACCGCGACTTTGTGCGTCCTGTTTTCCATGGCGTGGCCGGGAGTATAGGCAATTCGGGAGGAAAGAAAACGCCGGGTTTGAAACGGGGCCGCGACGTTTGACAATCATCCGCGCGCCCGGGATGGTGCGGGTTATCCATGAATAAACGTCTATCGCTCTGCGTTATCACCCTTTCGCTGGGCCTGCTGGCCACCGGCGTCAAGCCACTCTCCGCGCAAACCGCCGCCGCCTTGGCCTCCGATCCGGCCACGGTCGCGGCAAGTCCGACGCCCGCCACCGGGACCTCGCTTTCCAGCCCGGCGGCGGTGGCACCCAAAGTGGAGAAATCCGGCAATCGTCAGCCGCCGCACGACCGGCAGAAGGTCAGCGAAAAGAAGCTGGAGAAATACGACCTCAACAAGAACGGCGTTCTGGACCCCGAGGAGAGGGCTCAGATGAAGAAGGACCGGGCGGAACTAAAGGCCGAGCGCCTCAAGAAGTACGACAAGAACGGGGATGGCAAGCTCGACGAGAGCGAGAAGGCCACGATGCACGCAGAAGAGAAGGCAGCGAGAAAAGCCGAGAAGAAGGCGGCGAAAAAAGCGGCGGCCGAAGCTACCCCGGCGGTTGCCCCGGTCGCGCAGTAGCACTGCCGTACTCTCTGAGCGGAGCGGAGCGCAGCCCCGTAGCCAGACCAACGGCGGGCGGGACAACTGTAATCCCTGGGAGGGACTACACCTCACCTCTAATCCATTCCAATCCATGACACTGCCTAGTTCCACGAAGCGAAGTTTGCCACTCCTGGCGACGCTGCTGTCCGCCTGCCTTGCGGGTTCATCGCTCGCCGCCGGCCTGGCGATCAGCGACGGCCAGGCTTTGGCCGCAGGCAAACGGCTCTGGCACAACGAATGCGCGGGCACGGTCGAGGGTCTGACCTCCTGGAACACCGGTGAAGATTTTGCGTCCTTGGGCATTGGCCATTTCATCTGGTATCCGGCTGGAAGGCGCGGGCCCTTCGACGAAAGTTTCCCCTAGCTGGTCGCGTTTCCTGGCGCCGAGCAAAGTGGCGTTGCCGGGCTGGCTCAGTGAGGCCGGGGCGTGTCCGTGGAACTCTCGCGCGGAGTTCCTGGCGGATCGTCAAGGTCCGCGCCTGAACAGTCTGCGCGGGTTGTTATCGCAAACCGTGGCCCTTCAGGCGCGATTTTGCGCCAACCGTCTGGAAGCCGCCTTGCCGAAGATGCTCGCCGCCCTGCCCGACAACGAACGCGAGCGCGTCAAACGCCAGTTCTACCGGGTCGCCGCGTCGCCCAACGGCGTGTACGCGTTGGTGGACTACGTGAATTTCAAAGGCGAGGGCGTCCTGGCCACCGAACGCTACCATGGAGAAGGCTGGGGCTTGCTCCAAGTGCTCGCCGGGATGAAGGGTGAATCCGCCGGAACCAAGTGCGGCGGCAACTTCGGATTACGCCGCGTCCGCCTCCCGCGTCCTCACGAACCGGGTTGCCAACGCGCCGGCCGAGCGGCGGGAAAGTCGCTGGCTGGCCGGTTGGAAGAGCCGGGTTGAAACCTACACCACGGGCATCTAAATTATCGACGCGGGAAGAGCGGTGAACTCAAAATCCACATCCCTGTGAAACCGGTGAGCGCCGGCTTGTTGTGCTATCGCACCAACGATGA
The DNA here is from genome assembly GCA_963795895.1 of uncultured bacterium. Classification (GTDB taxonomy): domain Bacteria; phylum Verrucomicrobiota; class Verrucomicrobiia; order Chthoniobacterales; family SZAS-18; genus CAWCJJ01. The sequence goes on along the minus strand of CAWCJJ010000005.1, from coordinate 1,298,476 downwards.
TGTCGGCGTCGAGGTGTTGCTGGCGCATCCGGGCGGACCGTACTTCCAGAACAAGGACGCCGGCGCGTGGGGCATTCCAAAAGGGATGGTGAATCCCGGCGAGGGTTTGCTGGAAGCCGCCCGGCGGGAGTTCGGCGAGGAGATCGGCGTCAAAGTGGACCCGGGGAATCATTTTATCCCGTTGGACTCGATCAAGATGCGCAGCGGCAAAACGGTCTATGCGTGGGCTTTTGAGGGCGACATGCCCGCGCGTTTGTCACCCCCGCCGGAGAGCGTGTACTCCATCGAATGGCCACCGCGTTCGGGTCGCCGCCAAACGTTTCCCGAGGTGGATCGCGCGGAGTTCTTCGATTTGGCGAACGCCGCGCAGAAGCTGATCGCCGCGCAGCTACCTTTTTTGGAACGGTTGAACATCGCGCTCAAACGCAAAGGCTCTTAATTTTGACAGGATGAACAGGATGGGGGAAACGAGAAAGCGCATTCTTTATTTCCATCCTGTCTTTCCTGTTCATCCTGTCAAAAAGAGAGGGTTACTGATTGCCGCTGGTGGGCCTCGTAGACGCAGACTTCGGTAATCCCGAGTTCGTCCATCAGCTTGCCAAGCCGCGCGTAATTCTCCGCCTGCTGAACGTGGGAATGCGCGTCCGAGGCCACCGTGAACGGGATGCCCATCCCTTGGCTTGCCGGATGATCTCCACCGCCGGGTACTGCTCGCCAACCGGCTTGCGCCAGCCCGCCGTCGATAGCTCGATCGCCAGATCTGATCTCTTGATAAACTCCAGCGTCTCCGCGACCAGTTCGCGCACGTCCCGCCGGGACCGGAACCCGTGAATTTTGATCAGGTCCAGATGCGACAGGCAGTCCACCAACCCCGTCGCGGCCATCGCTCGCACCCGGGCAAAATAATCCTCGTAGATCGCGTCGATATCACGCCCGGCGAATTGGCCTTCCTGACCCGTGCTGTCGAACATCTTGTCCGTTCCCAGGTAGTGGACCGACCCCAGGACGAAATCCAGCCGGTCCCAGTGTTTCTCCACCCATGCCAGCCCCGCCGCGCCGGTCACCGGATCGTTGTCCAACTCGATGCCCGGCGCGGAAGCGCAGTCTCGGGATTCCGCGCGCGCAGCCGGTCGATCGCGTCGAAATCGACGCCTTCATGGTAACGATCATGGTCCGTGAAGGCGATGTCGGTCAGACCCTTCGCGCGGGCGCTGTCCGCCCAGGGCTGGAGCAATTCCAGCGTGTAAGGCTGGAAGTGGTGGCCTTGGGGATGCGTGTGGTAATCGGTGAACAAGTGCATCTTGCCTCAATATTTGACACCAAAACACGATCAACGTTGCGGGATGATCGGACGGCTCGCGCGCACTTCCTGGTCGTAGCCGACGAAGTAGGCTTCCAGGTTGTAAGTCTTGCCGGCGCGCAGTGTCCCGCGTGGTGATCGGCTGCGCGTATTCCAGCCGTTCCTTGGGGTTGATGATCAAATAACGGCTCAGCGCGGAGAACGTCTGGTCGGTGCTCCACTGGCTGACCACTTTGCCGCTGTCCGTTTCGCGCAGCAGAATCTCGATCAACTGGGTGGTCGGAAATTTGAGGGCAACCGTCTTCTTGGAGTTGTTGCGGATGACCATCGTGACATCCAGTTGACGCGACTCGCCAAGTTTAAGGGGATCGGGCGAAGCCTTGAGCTCGATGGTAAGTCCCTTGGCGTTGCCGCGTTTGCCGATGATGCCGGGGTTGGTCTCCAGCGTGACGGATTGCAGGTCCTTTTTATGTCCGGGGAAGACGGAGCAGCCGGGCAGCGCCGCCAGGAGCAGAGCCGCGGTCGCCAGCAAACAGGAAGCGGGGGGAACGAAGGGGCGAAGTGTCATGCGATCATTCACTTAAAAGATCGGGCTCCAAGTTGCAAATTCTATCACGCCATATAACTAAGAGGCGCATGACCGCGCGTTTTCTCCGTTCCGTTCTTTGTCTCGCGGCGGTTTCGCTCGCGCTGACCGCCGGGAGCAAGAAGATGGACCCCACCATCACGGTGCGCTTCCACATGCAGACCAACACTTTCGACACGACCTTTGCCACCAAACTGATGCTCGGCACGCCGCCGCGAGAGGTGCTCATTGAGAAAATCCCCTCGATCAGCGAGCGCGACATCGCGAGTTTTTACCCGTACCAAGCGCCGGACGGCTCCTACGCGGTGGTCTTCCAATTGGACCGGCACGGGCAGTTGAACCTCGAAACCCTCAGCGCGTCCAAGCGCGGCACGTTGATGGTGGCCTTTGTGGACGGTCGGGAGGTTGCGACGCTGAACGTGGACAAGACCATCACCGACGGCATGATTTACCTGCCATCGGGTCTGACACTGAAGGATGTCCGGGCGCTGGGCGCTTCGTTTACGATCATGGGACGGGAAAACCAGGGCAAGCCCGGACGGCGACCGAAGCCCGTTGATCCGGCGGACACAGACCCGCTCGCACCCCGTTAGTGTCATGACGCCGGTGGTCCGCAGTGTTCCCCTCCCCCGCCGCTCCCTGGCGTTTGCCGTCCTGGGTGGACTGCTCTTCGCGCTGCCAGCTATCGGTGGTCCGGCCCGACCCGCCGTCCGCGCCGGTGGCGAGGCCCGACGGGACCGCGCGTTTGGCCGTGTCGCTGCCCACGGCGAACGACGCGCTGTTTCGGGGTGATCCGGCGGGGTTTTACCAATACGTGGAACGGAATTTTCACGATGTCATCACCTACCCGTGGGAAGGCGGGCAGTACGGCTTTGTCCGCGACCCGGTGGACTCGCCCCTCGGCACGATCTTCACACGCTTCCACGAGGGGATCGACATCAAGCCGATGGCGCACGACGCGCGGGGCGAACCGCTGGACGATGTGTTGAGCATCGCGGACGGACGGGTCGTTCACGCGAGCGCGCAGCCCGGGGCGAGCAACTACGGACGGTACGTGGTGGTGGAGCACATTTGGGATGGCTGCCCGTATTACAGTCTGTACGCGCACCTGAGCGAGGTCACGTCGGTGGAGGGCGCCGGGGTATTGCGAGGACAGAAGCTGGCACGCATGGGCCACACGGGCGAAGGGATCGACCGGGCGCGCAGCCACGTGCATCTGGAGATCAACCTGATGCTCAACACCCATTTCGACCAGCTCGTGGCGAGCGACCCGGGCGACCCGAATAAACACGGCAACTACAACGGCCTGAATTTGTCCGGCTTCGACGTGGCCCGCTTTCTCTTGGAGCTGCGGGCGAACCCGAATCTGACCGTGCCCGGTTTCTTCGCGAACGAGGAGGTGTATTTCAAGGCGTTGGTGCCCGCCGGCCCGCAGCCGCCGGATTTGCTGCGTTTGTACCCGTGGATGGGCGCGAGCGCGGTGTCGCCGCCGGGTGGCGAGACCTCGAAGGCGGTGGTGACCGCGACGCAACCGGCGTCGTGGGAAATTTCGTTTACGCGCGCGGGGCTGCCGGTGAAGGTGCTGCCGTCGCCGACAGTGGTGAAGCAGCCGGTGTTATCGTTTGTGAAACCATCGACGGTGCCCTATTGGGAAATGACACACCGGCTGGTGAGCGGTGTCGGACCGGTGGCGAGCCTTTCGTTTTACGGGCAACGGCTCGCGGGGTTGGTCGGGACGGTGGCGGGGCCGGTGGAGGTACCTGCCGCGAGTCGATAGCCCGCCGCGAAGCGGCTTCGTACCAAAGGTACGGATGGCTCTCCGAGCCGCTCCCCATTGTTTCTGGTGGTCGGTGGACGACCCCTGTTAACTTGCAAGCCGGCCAAGCTGATAATGAGAGCGGCTCGGAGAGCCATCCCTACCTTTGGTACGACTTATGACGACAACTCCCGCCACGAACCTACCTGAGATTGTCCTGTTCTTCGACGGGGTTTGCGGGTTGTGCAATCACCTGGTGGACTTCCTGTTGGTCCGGGACACCGCGCAACGGCTCCGGTACGCGCCCCTGCAAGGGGAAACGTTCCGCGCCGTGGCCGAACGGAACCCGCGTTTGGCGGGGATTGACTCGCTGGTGGTCGCGCACCGGCAGGCGGATGGGACAACCCGTCTGCTGGTTCGCAGCCAAGGGGCGTTGTTCGTGTTCAAGCAATTGGGAGGCGTTTGGAGCGTGCTCGCCGGGGTGCTTGGATGGGTGCCCGCGCCTTTGGCGGACGTGGTTTACCGGTTTATTGCGAGCGTGCGTTACCGAATTTTCGGGAAGTATGAGTCGTGCCGGTTGCCCTCGGCCAGGGAGCGTGGATTGTTTTTGGATTGAGCTGGTGGAAGTCACCTTCCCAGCCACGGAGTGGCGTCAGTTGAGTAACACAAGGCGCTCTTTACACGCGCTAGTTGGGCAACAACCGTTGAGGCTGGTGGCCTTAGCGTCCCTTTGGTCCCCTACGTCCCTGAGGTCCCTTTTCGGGAAGGGTCGACGGTGGCTGGGCGCACTCCCAAAAAGGGACAGCCAAGGACCGAAAGGACCCAAGGGACGGCGCCCCCTGACCGGCTCCGAACCAGCCGTGTTACTCAGGAGCCGTGGTTGAGTCCGCGAAGCCACGAATAGCTGATCGCGCGGGATGTCTAGCCACGTAGTGGCGTCACGAAATATGCCCCGCAACAAGGGGATCATTCCCAGCGGCAGACTGGGTGAGAAAAGTCCACCAGCCGATAATTTGGTAACCACCTTGGCGCGTAGCACGCTTGGTGACGCCACTACGTGGCTTGATCCCTATTGCCTTGCCTTTCCGTGGAGAAATCAATCCGCCGCGTTCGACGGATGCGACGTCTCCTCATACCCCGTCGTGTTCTGCGTGCGCTCGCCCTTGCCGGCGTTCCCGTTGCCCAACGCCGCGATGGGTCGAAACGCCCGGCGCAACATCGCGCTCATGCCGCTATCAGCGGACTCAATCTCGGTTTCGCTTTCCCGCAACGCGCTTTCCCACGCCGGGGCAAAACCGGGTGCCTTCTGGTTCATGATCCGCACGGCGCGATCATAAACGGAGAGCATCCGCAACTCGGCGCGACCCGGCTTTTGCTGCCAATCCTTCACCGCCACGCGCAGGTTCTCGTTCTGCGTTTTCAGGGAGTCCAACTCCGCCTTCAGCGTGGAGTTGCCCCGGGAGGTGATGTCCATCTGGGTGTGCAGATGTTCGCGCAGACGGCGCACCTCGCGACGAATTTCACCGTTCTTGTTGAAGCTGGAAATCCACGTCGCCAGCAACAGCAACAGCCCCAGGCCGAAGCCCCAGGCAAACTCCGTGTGGTTCACTACCAGTTGATGGAAATATTCGTACATAGGACGTTAAAGCCTGCTTTCTAGCCTTGAATGGTTGGCCCGTCCACCACGAATCTTAGCACGAGGTCGGCACCCGTTGCGCGAGCTTGACCCCGTGCTCGACCGCGCCCGCCACGAACCCCAGGCACTCGACCGCCCCGGCGGGTTTGCCGGGCAGGGCGATGACCAGCGACTGATCCACGACCGCCGCCAAGCTCCGGGAGAGGATGGAGTTCGCCGTGATCTTCATCGAACCCGCGCGCATAGCTTCCCCGAAACCGGGCAGTTCCACCCGCATGATGCCGCGGATCGCCTCGGGTGTGACGTCACGCGGGGCGATGCCCGTGCCGCCGGTGGTGAGAATCAGCCCGCAGCCCTGCGCGCCGAAGGCCCGGATCGTTTCACGGATTCGGTCCACGTCATCCGGCACGACGGCCTCGGCCTGGACGTTCCAGCCTCGTTGCGCCGCGTCCGCCCGTAACGCCGGTCCGCCGAGATCCTGGTACTCACCGGCGGCCGCGCGGTCGGAGATGGTGATGATGCCAACGTGGAAGGACATGGTGAAGAAGGATGGGCGGAGGGGATGTGAAGAGGGATGTGGGATGTGGCGGAGGGGATGTGCGGAGGTTTCCGGTCCGCGTGGCTCGGAAGGGGGGGTGATGGGTGTTCCAAAACTATGCTCAAGTGTCCGCTTCTGCACCCATCCCACATCCCTTCCGCCCATCCTTCCTCACGTCCTCTCTTTGCTTTTCGCATCGAGCGTGATGTCGCCGATTCGCATCGATTTATCCACGGCTTTGCACATGTCGTAAATCGTCAGCGCGGCCACGCTGACACCCGTCAGGGCTTCCATCTCGGCTCCGGTGCGTCCGATCGTCCGAACCTCGCAGGTGATGGCGATTCCATCCGGCAACATCGTGAACCCGATGTCGATGTGCTGGAGCAGCAGTGAGTGGCAAAGGGGGATCAAGCTGCTGGTACCCTTCGCGGCTTGAATTCCCGCGATGCGCGCCGTGGCGAGGACGTTGCCCTTTGCGATCGCTTGGCTGTCGATCAGAGCCACGGTGGCGGGTTGCAACCAATCCGACCGCTCGCGATCGCCACGCGCAGGCTTTCGGGTTTGGCGGACACGTCCACCATGCGCGCCGTGCCGTCGGGCGCGACGTGGGACAAGCGGCTTTGCGCGGGAGCGTCGGAGACGACGGGGGAATCCAGGGTCATTGGCGAGGGGACGAAAGACTAACCGCCGATGGCCACCATCTTGCGGTCGGGCTGGTAGTTGCCGCGAAAATCGTGTTCCCGGGGTTTGCGGGCGACGACGTTCAGAAACATGTCGCGCATCTCGTCATCGCTGACCCCGGCGCGCATGGGATCGCGCAGGTCGAATTCCAAATGACTCCCGAGACAGGGCCGCAGTTTGCCTTCGCAAGTCAGCCGCAGCTTGTTGCAGTTTTCGCAGAAGTGCAGGTTGGTCAGAGCGCCGATGAAACCGATTTTCTGCTCGGTGCCAGGGATGTGATAATAACTGGCCGGACCGTTCGTCTTAAACGTGGGCATCGGCAGCAACGCCCCAAAATGGCTTTCGATGGAGCGCCTCGCCTCGGCCACGGGCAGGAAGTTCGCCTCGGAGAGCACCTCGGTTGTGCTGACGGGCATCAGTTCGATGAACCGTAGCAGCAGGCCGCGTTCACCGGCGTATTCCACGAGGGGGACGAGCTGGTCCTCGTTGCGCCCGCGCATGAGCACGCAGTTGAGCTTGATCTGGTCGGCGGCGAAGCCCGCGTCGCGCGCGGCCTCAATCCCGGCGAGGGTTTGCGGAAGGTAGTCGCGTCCGGTGACCCCGCGGTAGGAGGCGCGATCCAGGGTGTCGAGGGAGATGTTCACCGTCCGCACGCCGTAGCCGCGCAGGCATTCGGCCATGGTGCGTCCGCCGTGGTCGGCGATGGGTTTGGGAAGGAGCGAGCCGTTGGTGGAAACGCCGAGGTCGCGGATGCCCGGGATGTCCTTGAGGAGGCGGAAGAATTCCAGCACATTGCCCCGGGTCAGCGGTTCGCCGCCGGTGACGCGCAGTTTGGTGACACCGAGGGAGGCGCCGACGCGGACGATGCGGGCGAGCTCCTCGTAGGTGAGGATTTCGGAACGCGGCAGCCATTCCTGCAACTCCTGGGGCATGCAGTAGAGGCAGCGCTCGTTGCAGCGGTCGGTGATGGACACCCGCAGGTAACTGATGAGGTGGCCGTAGAGGTCTTGCACCAACTAAATTAGCCGCCGCAAGTCTTTCTTGCAAGGTCGGGGTGGCGTTCCCGGTGCGGCAAAGTCTCGGCTCCCGGCGTGACACGTCAGTTACCACCAAACCGATCTATTGACACTCACGCTTTTATTTCCCTATGCTCGGGGCTTCCCCCTATGCTTTGCCGCCTTGCTCTCACCGCTTCCTGTTTGCTACTGCTGTTTCTATCCGGCTGCTCCACACCCGCACGACGCGCGGAACAACGACCGGCGGCTTTTCACCGGCTGGCTCCTGCGGACCAGAAGCTCGTGCTCCATGGCAAGGTCCGGTCGGGTCTGAGCAAGGAAGCGGTGTTCATCGCCTGGGGTGCGCCGGACTGGCATTTCGAGGACGGCAAGGGAAAAACGTCGGCGGAAACGTGGATTTACGAGCGTCAGTTGAGCACCTGCGCGCCGCTGGGTTCCTTCGATCAGGTGTACCCGTCGCTGGGGCTCTACGGTCCTCGCTTCGACAGCGACGGGACGCAGCCGGGCTTCGGTTATGGCGGGGTCGGTAACGAGGGATTTTTGTACCCGCCGCGCGCGATCATCGTTGATGTGCGGTACAAACGGGCGGATTTTGAGTCCGGCAGGTTGCGCCGCTACGAAGTCAGGCGCGGTGCCTACTCGCTTGCCGCCGGCTTGTGAACACGCCCCGGCGGCGGCTCCCCGGGATGGCGCGGCCAAACCACGCGACATCGCTTTAATGACGGGCTTCAAACGTTTCTCCCCGCTCTGGCTAACCCTGGGCCTTGGCATCCTCCTCGTCGCCAACAACGCGGGTTTCTATTTCCGCCAGCCCTACGACGAATACTGGGATTCGGCGGCGAACTCCCTGCGCGTCATCCAGGCCAAGCATTTCGCCGAGCTTTATGGTCCTTATTCTCACTGGGGATTTTCGCACCCGGGGCCCGCGCTGTTCTATCTGGAAGCCTTGGGCGAATGGCTCTTCTACGATCTGCTGCGTTGGACACCCGCGCCCTTTAACGGCCAGTTGCTGCTGCACGCCCTCGTCATGGCGGGCTTCTACGTCGCGGCCTTGCAACTCTTCGCCCGCCGGATGGCCGACAACATCCGGTGGTGGTTCCTGGCGCTCGCCCTGTGCGCGGGTGTCTGGCATTTCGGGGACAAACCGGATCTCCCGTCGTTTTACAACCCGCTGGGCGGACCGGTGGCGTTCTTGAGCAACTGGTCGGCCCACGCGCTGGCGCTGCCTTTCCTGTGCCTGCTCGCGGCGGCGGCTTCCGTCGCGGCGGGCGACGGACGGGACCTGCCGCTCCTGGTGCTGGCGGGCGGTTTCCTGGTCCACACGCACGTCGCGCAACCGCTCTTCGTGGTTCCCGTCGCCGCGGTGGCGTACGGCGTTTTGCTGGCGCGCGGCATGGTTGCCGAGCGAAGGATGTCCCCGCCGAACGGACGCTTCCGGTGGTGGCCGGGAGCCGCGTGGCGCGCGAATCCGCGCGCCCACCTGATCGGGACCGGGCTGCTCGCCTGCTTTCTTCTGCCGCTCGTTTTGGATTTGTTCAAGGGACGGGAAAGCAATTTCGCGGCCATTCTGAGGCATCTGCACACGCACAAAGCCGAACATAAAACGCTGGCCCGCTCCGTCCTCTACTTCCTGCAATTCGGCGCGTACCAATCGTATCGTCCGGGCGCGCGCGCGTTTGGACACTACGATCTGCCCGGCGCGCTGGCTTACCTGCGGAGCCACGTGTTGCTGTTGATCCTGTGGAGTTTGGCCGCCGCGGTCGCGTTTCGCGCCACATTGCGTGGAACGTGGACGCGACGGCTGCAAGCGACCGCTAGCGAGGACGTGGCGGGCGCGGCGAACGGGAGGTTCCTGGCCTGGTGCGGGACGTTTCTGTTCCTGTCGGTGGCGATTACCCTTTATTGGGGCACCATCCAGGACGGCGAGATGTTTTACTACAACGCGTGGTTCAACTTCGCGATTTACTACTTCGCGCTGTTGATCGCGCTGGCGGCGGTGTGCCAAGACCTGCGCGTTTGGCTATCCCGCATGGCCGGTCATTCTTGGGCGCGACTGGCACCGGCGGGTCTGGCAGTGGTTGTCGGCACCCTTTCGGCAAATTCCTGGCGCGTGGCTGATCCCGCGGCGGCGGAGGATCGCGCGGTGTGGGAAAACACGTTGCGCGCCTGGCGCGCCACCGACGACGCGGGCGCGCCGCACGTCTGCAAATCCCTCGTCTTCGCGGACATGGATTGGTACCAGGCCGTCGGCGTGGCCCTGCAACTTGAGCGCGCGGGCGAACCCTGCGTGGTGCCGGAAGCCTGGGAAGCGCGGTTTGGCGTCCGGCATTCCTGGCGGAACATCCACCCTGGATCGGGTGTCGCGGAGCCGCGCCGCTGGCGTTTCGAGGGTCCCGACACGTTCCCGGCGCAAACCACGTCCATCCCCGCCTTCCCCTTCCGCAACGGCACCACGCTGAACGCCGGCCTGCCGCCGCTGGAACTCACCGCGGCACAACCGGTCGCCGGGTTCGACTTCAAGACCGGCGGCAACGCCACTGACCTGATGGTCGGCGGTTGGTTCGCGCCGGAGTCCTGGGGCGCGTGGAGCGACGCCGCCGTGGCGATCATGGAGTTTTGCCCCCAACCCGTCGCCGGCGGCGAGGTGGAACTGCGCGTGGACGCTTTCCCGATGCTGATGCCGGCGCGTGGCGTCACCGCGCAACGGGCGCGGGTTTTCTTCAACGGCGCGGCGATTGGCCCTGAGCAGCGGCTAACCGACTGGGCCGCGACCCGGATGTTCTTCCACATCCCCGCCGTTCAATGGAACCAGGCGGCCACCGCCGCGCACCCGTGCGCGGCCCTGCGCTTCGAGTTCCCCGACGCCTTCGCGCCCGCCGTGTTGGACCCCGCGCACTGTGTGGATATCAGGACGCTGGGGATGGGCTTCCATCGGCTGGAGTTCCGCTGGGTCCCCTAGCCTGTGGCGACCGGGGAAAATCCCAATCTCTAAAGTGTCACCAGATGCTCCGGGCGGCATCCTTTCACTATGGAAGGCTGGATGCGCTGGTCGAACGTTGCCAACCGTCCACCGTGCCCGACCGCCAATGCAAGCAGGTAAACGTCCGTAACCTTTTGATGCCCTTGCAAACGGTTCCAATCGAATAACGCCGTGTCCGTGATTAAAACGTCGTCCGGCCAGAACGCATGGTTACCGTCGCGTTTGGTGACCGTTAGCCTGGCGAGCACAACGCCGGGTGCCACCGGATTGGGATAGCGCAGGTTGGTCAACACCCGCAAACTGGCATTCTCGGTCAGAGGACTGGACGCCCAGCCGCCAGTTAGATTTTCGTCCACCCACCCACTGATCTTGAGGTGATTGGTGTTTGACGGATCAAGGAAGGCGATGAGCGCGTTGACATCGAGCAAAGCGCGCCTCAAAAGATGTCCTCTTCCTCGCGGAGTTGCTGAACCATCTCATTGGTGATCATTATGTTGCCGCGCCGGGGCAGAGGGTGAAGGCCGATGCGACGATAGATCTCCTGCAAACGCTTTTCCTCCGTTTGGGCGCGCAGTTCGTGTAGCAAACCCTCCAGGTGTTCCATTTCCTGCGGAGTCAAGGCGACGACAGCGGCTTCAATTTCGGCGAGCGTGCTCATGGCGTGGAGAGAATAGTATCGGTTGCCTGGGTCGGCAAGCCAGCGTGCGGGCGGAAGATTCGCCTTCGCGCCGAAAGCACGAGGTTGCGGGGGTCGGTCAACGTTTGACTCACCCGTCTTTGAATGACCGCACTGCTTCACCCCGCCTTGCCCCGAACCGGGCCATCCCCTCCCCCAGCGCCAAAACCGCCAGCGCGCACCCGGCCCAAAACACCAGCGCGGACCGCCGCAGAAGCCAGCCCGTCCAGTGGGACCAACGGCCCATCTCCACCGGCTCGGTGAACGCGAACCACTTTCCGTCCCGCGCAACGGTGGCGGTCAGGCGCGGGTCGTTGCCCGGACGCGGCAGGCTGTCGGCGCGCCAGCGTTCGCCCGCCACGCGCGCGGGTCGCCAATCCACGAGGCGGCCCGTCTGGACGTCTTGCAGCACGAAGCGCAACCCCGGTTCACCCAAGTCCCCGGCAAACTGGAATTGCAAATAGGGCAGGAACGCCGCAGCCGTCGAAGTGCCAGACGCCCGTACGTTGCCCTGTGCAATTCCCCGCCCGCCGGGATAGGAACTCCAGGCCGTCACCCCCGGCGGCGGCGTCATGCCGGGTGGAAGTGCGTTTCGCGCGAAGGCCGCGCCCCCCGCCGCCTCGTCCATCGCGACCGGCAGCGGGTCCCGCACGTCCGCGGGCAGGATGCCGCGGATCGTCCGGTCGTTGAGCAACTCCGCGAGTTGCGCGGGACGCGGAAAAGGGATTTTCGCCGGGCTTTTCCCGTCCAGGTAGCGCGCGTAATCCCCCGTGCGCAGGTAGCCGCGCGTGTTCAGTTCGCCGGCGCGTTGCGCGGCCAGGCAGTCCGGCAGCCAGCCGCGGAAATCCTTGGCCGTTTCCAGCCACAAGCCCGCGCCGAGCGCGGCCAGCCAGACGGTCGCCGCCAGCAACGCCAGGAGTTGGGGCACCGCGCCCCTTTTGCGGGCTTCGGTCACCAGCAGCGCCGCCGCCAGGAAGTTCGTCAGCGGCACGATGGCGAGCAGGTCCATGTACCGGCAGGCGGGCGGCGCGCCGTGTCCGCCGCGGCTGTAGGTCAGCGCCGCCACCTGGAGCGCGCACCAGGCCCCCACCCCCAGCAGCAACCGCGCGCGCCGGTCGCCCGCGGGTTGTTCGCAAGTCGTCAGGACGCGGCGCAGGCGCGCCGCCGCCAGGACGGCCAGCGGCGCCGCCATCAGCGGCAACCACCAGGGCTGATCGTAAAACGGCCACGCCATGAAACGGCAAAACGCCCGCAAAAACAGGGCCGGCGATTCCGTCCTGAGGACGGCGTGGGCGGGCACCACCGTCCGCGTGAACCATCCGACCGCCACGATCGCGGCGCAGACCGCCGCCGTGACCCCCTCGCTCCAACCGGTCCGGACGCGTTCGACACCGGCGCGCCACCCGAGCAACCCCAATACCGTGGCCGCCGCCAGGAAGCCCGACCCCATGCTCAGGCACGCCAGCATCGCCCCGGTCAGGCCCGCCCACCAGCGCGCCGTGTTTGCCGGATGCAGCCCCAGGCCCCAGACCGCCGCCAGCGAGAAAATGATCAGGAAGTAGTTCTGCGAACTGAAGCCGTTGAGCGTGTTCTCCCAACCGAAGGGCAGGATGCCGCACACCGCGACGGCGACCGCGATGACCCAGCGCCAACGGGTGCCGAACACCCCCAGCAACGCCCCCGCCATGAGCGCGGCAAACCCGCCGCAGAGCGCGGCGTTGACGGCGGCCTCCAGTTGCCCGTCCCACTGGCCGTTGGCGGCGAACAGTCCGAGTTCCAGCGCGCGGGTCAGGAAGATGCGGTGCTCGTTGTGCGGCGTGAGGAGGTCCGGGAAGCGCAGACGTCCCTCGATCCAGGGCTTGAGCACCATGACGCCCTCGCCGTCCCACTGGTCGGCCCAGGGCAGCGGGGTGGAGTAGTTTTGCACCAGCCAGAGCCGCGCGCCGGTGACCACCAGGAACAACGCCAGCAGCGGCAGGAGGGTATGAAGGACCCTGCCAGGGGCGAACCCACGCCGGGAGTTCAAAGGTGGATGGGTCATGACAATCCCGAGTGCTGCGGAAGAGCCTGGGATGGTCAAGGCGACGTTCCGCCTGTGACGGGTGGCTGAGGGTTGAGCGCTTGAATCCGCCCGGTTACGTGAGTTCGCAAAAGCTCCACCGTCACGAGACACGCGCTCCGGTCCAGCGGCGGTGGCAATTGGCTGTCATCCTCATAACGGAAAGTCATCGCGTAGCCAGTCAGGTCCGCGAGGGCCACGGGCAAGGTCGGCTGAGATTCGTCTAGAATGGAGAGGTTGACCACCAAAAGCTCCAGATCGTGCGAGCGCGGGTATTTTCCGCCGCAGTTGTGGATCAACGCCTTGAGCAGTTTTTCCACCGCACCTTGCGCGTGCTGACCGAAAGGGACGTCGGCGAGACCGGGCAGATAAAGCGTTGCCTCATCGTCGGCGGCGCGACGCAGCAGGGCAAGGGTATGCGGATCCATGCGGAAAGCGTACCCGTCACCGGCAGACTTTCGCGATGGAGGCGAGATTTACGCGACCATCGCGCCAAAGGTGGACGCCATCATCCGCCACATCTGAATAAATGCTGTTGAGTTGAAGTCGGGAGCGGTCAAAAGCATCCGGGTCACTCGTGAGAATGTCTTTGGAGAACGGCAAATCCGCCAACAACGCGCGGAGGCGGCAACGCAATGCGTGTTCATCGGCAACCGGGGCGCGCAAGAGGACGAACAGGTCAAGGTCGCTGTCGGGCCGGGACTCGCCCCGGGCGCGACTGCCGAAAACGAGAATGGCACGGGGTTGGCAAGCCGCGACGATCCGCTCGACGGCAACGGCGACCGCGCCCGGCGTGGGCGAAAAAAGATTGCCGGCGGCGAGCTTCATACAACGCGTAAATTAGTCGTTGGGAGAGTCTCCCGCAAGCGCTTGATTGCCCTTGGAATTTGGCCGCCAACACGCCGCATGGCGCTGAATCAAGGTGCCCGTCACCGTTCCATCGGTCAAGCTTACGAAAGCGCGTTTGGTTTCCGTCCGCAAGAATTGGGTGATGCTTACTTAGGGTCAATGCCGTCAGGTAATTGGTTTGAGAGAGGGTCTTGGGCGTCGGTGACCCCGTGCTCGCCCGGCTGCCGCCCACCAAACGGCGCGCGGCTGCGCCGGGGCGTGCGCCAGCCCGTCAAAGTCAACGAGCGTTGACTGACCTTTCTCGCCTATTGGCTTTCTAAACCCGCCGTGACCGCGATGGAATCCGTGCGTCGGGACCGCTCCCCGGAACGTTGACCATTGAAGAGGCCGCTTCTACCTTGCGCCACCAACGTTCTCAACACTCATCCCGTGGCCTACCCTTCCCTCAACGCCTTCCTGTCCACACTCGAAAAGGAGGGCGAACTGCGGCGCGTCCCCTACCCTGTCGCCACCGAGTTGGAAATCACCGAGATCGCCGACCGCGAGATGAAGTCGCCCGGCGGCGGCAAGGCGCTCCTCTTCGAGCAACCCACCATCGACGGCAAGCCGTCCCGGTTCCCCCTCGCCATCAACACCATGGGTTCGGAGCGCCGCATGGCGCGGGCGCTGGGCATCGACTCCGTCAACGAACTGGCGCACCAGATGCAGTTGATCCTCAAAGCGAAGCCACCCACCAACCTGCGCCAGGGCTGGGATCTGCTCAAACAAGGCGTCGATTTGCTGCACGCCCGTCCCAAGAAGGTCAAGGACGGTCCCTGCAAAGAGGTCGTCACTCGCTTCGACCAAGGCGGGGCGGACGCCGGGTTTTCCCTGCTCGACCTGCCGATTCTGAAATGCTGGCCGCAGGACGGCGGGCGGTTCGTCACGCTGCCGAACGTTTACACGCGCGATCCCGACACCGGCGACCGCAACATCGGCATGTACCGGATGCAGGTCTATGACGGCCAAACCACGGGCATGCACTGGCAGGTTCACAAGGTCGGCGCGCGGCACGGCAAGCGGTACTACGAACGCGGCGAGCGGATGCCGGTGGCGGTCTGCCTCGGGGGCGATCCGGCCTACACTTTCGCGGCCACCGCGCCGCTGCCCGACGGGTTGGACGAGATCCTTTTCGCGGGGTTCGCGCGGAAGAAGTCCGTCGAACTCGTCAAGTGCGAGACCAACGACCTGGAAGTCCCGGCGGACGTGGATTTCGTCTTGGAAGGCTACGTGCAACCCGGTGAGACGCGTCCCGAGGGGCCGTTCGGGGATCACACGGGTTTCTACACGCCGGTGGATGATTACCCGGTTTTTCACCTGACGGCGATCACGCACCGCAAGGACGCCGTGTACCCGGCGACCATTGTGGGGGTGCCACCGATGGAGGATTTCTACATGGGCGAGGCGAGCGTGCGGGTGTTCTTGCCGGTCTTCAAGATGAACTTCCCCGAGATCGTGGACCTGACGCTGCCCGCCGAGGGCGTTTTCCACAACCTGGTGTTCGTGAGCATCCGCAAACAGTATCCCTACCAGGCGTTCAAGATCATGCACGGTCTCTGGGGCATGGGGCAGATGATGTTTAGCAAGTACATCGTGGTGGTGGATGACGACTGCGACGTGCGCAACACCAGCGAGGTGTTGTTCCGGCTCTGCGCGAACACCGATCCGCAACGGGACAGCACGTTTGTGAAAAGTCCGTGCGATTCGCTGGACCACGCCACGACGGTGCCGAACTTCGGCAGTCACATGGGTTTCGACGCCACGCGCAAACTGCGGGGCGAGGGTTACACGCGAGAGTGGCCGGAGTTGGTGAAGATGGACGCGGGCGTGAAGGCCCGGGTGGACGCGCTTTTGCGGGGTGGGTGAGGGAAGGATTTAAGGTTGGCACCCGCGTTTGGTTATGAGTTAAGTTGTTTCCATGAGCCTCCTTACCTTGGAAGTCGAATTGGACCATGGCCATGTGATTGTCAAAGGCTCCGAGGCGCTGCCCGACAAAGCCTCCGCCTTGTTGACCATCCTCCCGGCCACGAATGTTTTCCCCCGTCATCCGCTCGTGCCTGATCCTGTGCTGCAGCAGGTGGTTTTTCACGAGGACCCAAGCCTCCCCCTGGAGCCGGGTGATTGGCCGGGGGCATTCCGCTGAAATTACTTTTGGACACCTGCGCGGTTCTATGGCTAGCCGGTTATCGCCCGCCGCGCGCCAGGCAATCTCCGATCATCCGGGTGAACTCTACGTCTCTGAACTCTACGTCTCGGCGATCAGCGCGTTCGAAATTGGAATCAAACATGGTAAAGGCCGGTTGGACCTCGGCCTGGAACCCGGACTTTGGTGGTCACGCGCGGTTTGACATCATGCCCTTCACGTCCTGAGCATCACCGCCGACGTTGCCTTGGACAGCACGGCTCTACCACCACTGCACGCCGATCCCTGTGGATCGCATGATTATTGCCACGGCGTCGTGCGAGAACGCGTTTATCGTTACCAGTGACACTTTGATCTGTCAGTATCCTTCAGCCCGCATCATCTGGTAACTCGTCCCACCTTCCGCGAAACTGGATTGCCTCGGATCAGGGTTTTACGAACAACCGGTTGCAACTCGGGTCGCGCACCAGCGCGCCGCGCGGGACGCCGCGAACGTCGATCTCGTAGTACGGCGAGTACGGGCTGAGGACGAACCCCGGGCGGTCGGTGGGTTGCGCGACGGGGTAGCCCCGGCTGGGACGCGGGCCGTATTCGCCCGCGCGGTCCTCTTCCACGGCGGCACCGATCAGTCCACCCGCGACCGCGCCGGCGGCGGCCCCGAGCGCGGCTCCGCCCACTCGGTTGGTGGCGAGGCCGCCGATGATGGCGCCCGTGCCCGCGCCGATGCCGGCACCCTGACCCACGGGGGTGTCACAGCCGGTGAGGTTCAGGGTTAAGGCGGTGGCAACGCAGATGGAAAGCGAGGAGCAAAGGGAACGTTTAAGCATGGAAACAGGGTTGGGGTTGATGAGTAAAACGAAGGTGGATTCTACCGCATCACCGCTCAGCGGGCAAGCGACCAGCGGTTGCGCGCGAAAGCTCCCAGCAGGGTCAGGAACTTCGCGGGTTTGCTCAGACGGTAGCGTTTGGTTAAAACCCGGTAGCCGCCGGCTTCCACCAAACCCAAAATCTTCTCGTACACCGCCCGCATGATTTCGGCGGCCACCATTGACCGACGGTCCCCGGCGGGCAACGCCGCGACGGCGCGTTGATAGTAGTCGCGGGCGCGTTGGGTTTCGTATTCCATCAACTTGATGAACCGCTCGGTCGTGTACGCGGTTGCGCAGATCCTCGGGCGAATAGTTGAAGCGCGACAAATCCTCCAAGGGCAAGTAAATCCGTCCGCCGTTGTCCAGATCCACACCGACGTCGCGGATGATGTTGGTGAGTTGCAGGGCGAGTCCGAGATCGACGGCGTAGTTGCGGCAAGCAGGGTTCTGGTAGCCGAAAATTTCGATGCTGACGAGGCCCACCGCGCTGGCGACGCGGTAGCAGTAGGCCCGGAGTTGCTCGAACGTTTCGTAACTCGCGCCGTCCAGATCCATTTCGACGCCCGCGATGATTTCCAACATCAGTTCGGACTTGAGCCGGTACTTGGCCATCAGGGATCGGACTTCATCCGCCAGGAGTTTGGCCGGGACTTTGTCATTCGAGCTTGATTGGACCACTTTGCGCCAGGCGGTGAGTTGCTCCCGTTTGGTCTCCAAAGGCAGGTCGGACGAGTCCGCGATGTCGTCCACCAGACGGCAGAACGTGTAAAACACGTTCATGTCGCGGCGCTTGTCGCGACCAAGGCACAGGAAGGCGAGCGCTAGGTTGGACCGGCCGGAATAATCCGCCGTCACCGCGTGGGCCGGGTGCCAGGAAAGACTCGGGTGGGAGGACATGGGCGGGAAGGAATTAAGAATTTATCACAGAGGACACGGAGAGGCAGACACAGAGGCGGAGGAGGCAGAAAAAGGCAAAAGGCTTTGGTTCCAGAAAGAACAAGCAAGTCTTCCACCTTCCGAACCTTCCTTCTTCCTCTGTGTTCCCTGTGTCCGCTCTCCGTGTCCTCTGCGCTACTTCTGGATTTCACATTCAATACGCGACCAACTCCTCGGCCTCGGGGCGTCCGAGTTCGCAGCGACGGAACAAGCACACCCAGCTCGCCAGGAGCCAAGCCGCGAGCGTGGACCATAACAGCGGGTAGAGCAACACACTCCAAACCGCCGCCGGCCAGCTTCGTTCGCCCAAGGCACCCAGGAGGAAGGAGTTTACCCCCACCAAAATCAGGAAGTGCGTGCCGGCCACCATGGCCAGCCAAGCGGTTCGCTCGGCGTGGCGGCGCAGGAAACGGATGTGCCGGGCGAAGGCTTTGCGCAACGTTTCGTTATGGAAAACCAGCGTGATTTGCATTGAACAAAACAACAGTGGGACAATCGCCAGCAGCCAGCGCGAGAACCAGATCACGGCGCCGACAACCGCTCCTTCGATCGTGTTCCACCGCGACGGGAAAGTGCCCGCCACCAACGGCAGGTTAATCCCGATCGTGCTGAGGGCAACCATCACCAGAGCCCAGCGGACCACAAACGCGAAACGCCGCAACGCGAAGCGGCGGAGTGCCGGGTAGTCGAAAGTCAAGCCACGCACCCACGAGTAGCACAGGAGGATTAGGTAGATTTGCAAGGCGACGCCCAGCAGGTACTCGAAGATGAAACCCAGGCCGTTGATAATCTCGCCGGTTCTCAGGAGCAGCGTGGTTTCATAGTAGGTGTTGAGCCGGAGGAGTCCGCCGCCGAAGAACATGGGTTTGCCCACCGCGGCGAGTCCCGAGACGATCAAGCCAACTTGGACGAGCAAGCCGGGAACGACTCCCAGCCGACGGCGGAGCGCGCGGCCCGTGATGCCGTGGCAGTCGCGCCAGTTCACGAGGAGGAGCAACGCCGCGAGCGCGGAGAGGGGAAAGGTCGTGACCAGGCAGTTGAACGGCGCCGCCCCACCCTCGAACGCGGGCAGGAGACTTTGCGCGAGCACTTCCCGCCAGGCGGGCGGCTGCCAGCTATCCAGCGCTCGGAACAACGGGGGCGAGCCGGGCGTGACGAGGGTCCCGTACCACCGCAACCCGAGGTTGTACACGGCGTGCGCCACGTTGCAGAACACCGGGAGCAACCAGATTTGCCGGTAGCGGCGCAGGCATCGGAGACCGTCGCGCAGGCTGGCGCGGACGGGGTTCGCCGCCATCAACAGCGCGTACCCGGCCGCCGTGCCGAGCAGCAGGAGGCAGGTGCGACGCAGTTCGGGAGTCACGGGGCGCGCCGGGGTTGCTCCGCCCGCCATCAGCGGATCACACCCCAATGCGAGGTGAACGGGTAGTACACGAACAGACCGCGGCCGACCACGTTTTCGGCGGGGACGCGGCCCCACGCGCGGCTGTCCGAACTGTAGAAGCTGTTGTCGCCCATCGCGAAATAACTCTTGGGCGGCACCGTGAATTGCTCGTCCGGGGTGGTGAGAAAACTGAAGCGCGCGTCGTTGGAGTAACCATGGTAGCCGTTTTGCGCCGTCATGACCCGCGCGAAGCCGGGGGCGTTCGCCAAGGCGCCGTTGACGAAAAGATGCGGCTGCTCGATGCGGAGGTTGTCGCCGGAAACAGCCGCCAGCCGCTTGATGTAGAACTGCGACTTCACCTCGGGGTCATCCATCCGGATGCCGGCAATCCCCGCCGTGTTGAAGACGAACACATCACCCCGGCGCGGCGCGCGGAAATGGTAGGTGAACTTATCGACGAACACCTGGTCGCCCGTGTCCACGTAGCCCCGGGCGATTACCTCTCCCGCCCGGTAGCGGTGGTGGGGACGCACCGCGAAACCATCGTGATCGAGAGGATGCGTCAGCGTGTCCTCCGGCGCTTGCACGAGGTAGCTGCGGCCGCTGGCGCAGTTGATTCGTGAATACTTGAAGAAGTAAAAGTGCGTCTCGGGCTTGATGCCAACCACCTCGTCATCCACTTCCGAGACGGCGCTCAGGTAGGTGCGGCCTTGGAGCAAGAATTGGAACGTTTTGCCGACAAACCCGGGCAGCGGCTGATCGGCGGCCATCGGGTGTCCGGTGATGCCGTTGAGGGTCGGCTGCATGGAACCCGTCGGAATTTTGAAGGGTTGCAGGAAGTAGGCGCGGATGGCGATGGCGAGCACAAACGCCACCAGCAGCACCTCGCAATTCTCCCGCCAGCCGGCGTCCTGCCGGTGCGGCGAGAAGCGTCCGAACTCCTTGTCCAAATGGTCCGACGCCTCCTTGACGGCGAGTTCGTCTTTGTTGCGGGCGGCGGTGTCCAGGCGGTCGATACCGCTTTGCAGGTCCGCGATTGCAACGTCGCTCAGTAGATCACGCTTCCGGTGCAGCAACTTGCGCGCGTTGTGGGCGAGGAGTTGGGCTTCCTTTAAATAAGACATAGACGGAATCAAAGAAGGTTCACAGAGGACACGGAGAGGGGACACAGAGGCGGAGGAGGAAGAAAAAGGCGGGGTCAGAAGAGGGCGTCTGGTGTTCGCCTCTGTCCAAGACCTTCCGCTTTTCCTCAGCCGGCTTTCAGGACTTCGATGAAAGCCTCCTGCGGGATGTTCACGCGGCCGATGCTCTTCATGCGCTTTTTGCCCTCCTTCTGTTTCTCAAGGAGTTTGCGCTTGCGCGAGATGTCTCCGCCATAGCACTTCGCGGTGACGTTCTTGCGCATCGCGGACACGTTTTCACGAGCCACGATCTTGCCGCCGATGGCGCCCTGGATCGACACTTGGTAGAGTTGCGTCGGGATGACTTCCTTGAGCTTGGCGGCGAGCTGACGGGCGCGCGCCTCGGCTTTGTCGCGATGCACGATGCTCGAAAACGCGTCCACCGGTTCGTCGTTCACCAGCATGTCCAGCTTGACGAGGTTGGCCGGCTTTGTAGCCGTCGTGCTCGTAATCCATTGAACCGTAGCCGCGCGTGATGCTCTTGATCTTGTCGTTGAAATCCACCAGGATTTCGTTGAGCGGGATGCGGCAGGTCAGCATGACGCGGCGGGAGTCGAGCGTCTCGGTGTGGTCAAGTTCGCCGCGCTTGTCCATGATCAACTGCATCAAGTCGCCGATGTTCTCGTTGGGACACATCAGGAAGGCTTTGACGACCGGCTCGCGGACCTCGTCGATCACGCTCGGGTCGGGAAGCTGGGTCGGATTGTCCACCTCCAGGCGCTCGCCGTTCGTCTTCATCACCTCGTAAATGACGCTCGGGTACGTGGCGATGATGTCCATGTTGTACTCCCGGCGCAGACGCTCCTGGATGATTTCCATGTGGAGCAATCCTAGGAAGCCGCATCGAAAGCCGAAGCCCAGCGCCACGCTGCTCTCGGGTTGGAAGACAAACGCGGCGTCGTTGAGCTGCAGCTTGCCCAGCGCGGTCTTGAGGTGCTCGAAATCCGCCGTGTTGATCGGGTAAATCCCGCTGAACACCATCGGATGAATTTCCTGGAAACCCGGCAACGGTTCGCGCGCGGGAAACCGAGGGTCGGTCAGCGTGTCGCCGATCTTGATCTCGGCGGTGGACTTGATGTTGGCGATGATGTAGCCGACGTCGCCCGTTTCCAGGGCGGGAACCTGGTGCATTTTCGGGGTGAAAACGCCCACCTCTTTGATGTCGTACTGGTTGCCCGTGCTGAGCAGCCGCATGGGCTGGCCGGGTTCGACGCGACCGCTGAACATGCGCACGTAGCTGATGACGCCCCGGTAGATGTCGAACACGGAGTCGAACACCAGGCCGCGCACGATTCTGCGGTCTTTTTCCTCCGTGTACAAGGTGGGCGGCGGGATGCGCGCGATGATCGCCTCCAAAATTTCCTCGATGCCGATGCCCGCCTTGGCGCTGGCGTAGATCGCCTCCTCGGCGGGGATGGCCAGGATTTCCTCCAACTGACGGCGCACGCTGGGGAGGTCGGCGTTGGGCAGGTCGATCTTGTTGATGACCGGGATGATGGTCAGACCCTGTTTCACCGCGAGGTGCAGGTTGGCAACGGTCTGGGCCTCGACACCCTGGGCGGCATCGACGATCAGGAGCGCGCCCTCGCAGGCGGCCAGACTCCGGGAAACCTCGTAGGCAAAATCGACGTGGCCGGGGGTGTCGAGCAGGTTGAGGCGGTATTCCTGGCCGGAGGTCGATTTGTAGCGCATCGCCACGGGATGCGCCTTGATGGTGATGCCGCGCTCGCGCTCCAGGTCCATGGAGTCAAGGAGCTGGTCCTGTTTATCGCGGTGCGCGGTGGTGCCGGTGAACTCCAGGAGACGATCCGAAAGGGTGGTCTTGCCGTGGTCGATGTGGGCAATGATGCAGAAATTGCGGGTGTATTGGGTGTCGAACATCGGCGAGCCGCACTATGTCCGGCCATGGGCGGCGCGTCAACCCGTGGGGGGCGGAAGGCGGAATCGGAAGGCGGAAGGCGGAAAGGGAGTGCAGGGTCAGTGGAGTTTGGGGATTTTATGTGGCGTCGCGTTTGAAGGTTGGTCGGCGGCGGTGAGACTTTTCTCCCCCGATGCTTGAAATGGGCGTCATTTGGCGAACGAATTGAAGTGCGCGGCGGGCCGGGATTGTTTAAGACCGGGGCTTTCCATGGTTGAACCCGACGCACCCGTTCTCACCGCACGCGCCGCCCCCGCCGTTGTTTACCGGCTCAACGACGCCGTGCCCTGGCCGCAGGCGATGCTCATCGCCTTCCAGCATTTGCTGGCGATGTTTGTCGGGACGATCACCCCGGCCACCATCGTGGCGCACGCGCTGAACCTGCCCTTCGCGGACCGGGCTTACCTGATCAACATGTCGCTCGTCGCCAGCGGCGTCGGGACGCTGCTCCAGGTGATGTCCTACCGGGGGTTCGGCATCGGGTTGCTCTCGATCACGGGGACGAGTTTCGCCTTCATCACGCCGATCATCCTGGCGGGTAAAACGGGCGGGCTGCCGCTGGTGTTCGGCATGTCGCTGGCGATGGCGGTGGTGCCGCTGGCGCTCGCGCCGTTTTTGCCGAGGATGCAACGGGCGTTCTCGCCGGTGGTCGCGGGAACGGTGGTGCTGCTGATCGGGTTGTCGTTGATCCCGACGAGCATGTTCGGCATCGGGACGCCGCTGCCGGGGAGCCATGCTCCGTCGATGGGGTTGTTCGCGGCGGCGCGTGGTGCTGGCGCTGGTCGTCGCGCTGAACGCGTTGCAACTGCCTTGGGCGCGGCTTTCGGCGGCGCTGGTGGCGCTGATGGGCGGGTATGTGCTCTGCGTGGTGGTCGGCGGCGTGCAGGCGCCGGCAGGGCGGGGCTGGTTCGCGCTGCCTCAGCCATTCAAGTACGGGCTGAGTTTCGACGCGCGGTTCATCTTGCCGTTTGGTTTTGTTACCTGGTGACGGCCATTGAAACGCTGGGCGACCTGACGGCGTGCTCGGAGCTTTCGGGCGAACCGACGAACGGGCCGCTCTACTGGCGGCGGGTGCGCGGCGGGGTGTTTGCCGATGGCGTGAACTGCGCGTTTGCCGCGGTGCTCAACTGTTTTCCCAGCACGACGTTCGCGCAGAACAACGGCGTCATCCAGATGACGGGCGTGGCCAGCCGCCGCGTGGGTTACCTGTGCGGCTGGCTGCTCGATGGGTTTCGGTCTCTGCCGGGGCTTGGGCCGCTGGCTGGCGAGCGTCCCGCCGCCGGTGACCGGCGGGTTGACGCTGGTGCTCTTCGGCTTGATCGCGGCGGCGGGCATCCGCATCCTGACCCGGGCAGGGCTGGGTCAGCGGGATTGTCTGATCCTGGCGATTTCGCTCGGGTTGGGTCTGGGGGTGGACCTGCATCCCGAGGCGCTCGCGCCGTTGCCGGAATCGCTGCGGCTGATTTTCAGCAGTGGGATCAGCACGGGCGGACTGGCGGCGTTGGTGCTCAACCTCGCTGCTGCCGAGGACGACGGGGTAAAAGCGCACAACCCACAACCCACAACCCCATGCTTCCCGCTCCCGGTAGTCTGTTAATCCGCAACATCGGCCAGCTCGTGACGATGAACGCCGACCGCGAGATCCTGCGCGACGCGTGGCTGCTGGCGCGAGGCGGATTCATCGAGGCGTGGGCACGGGGACGCCGCCGGCGGTCGACGCGACACACCCGTACACGACGCGCGCGGGCGGCATCGCGACGCCCGGGCTGATCAACACGCACCATCATTTCTACCAGACGATGGCGCGCGCCTACACGCCGGGGAACAACCTGCCGCTGCTGCCGTGGCTCGCGCACATGAACCGGCTCTGGAAGACCGTTCACGGCGGAGGACCTGCATCTTTGCTCCAAGCTGGCGCTGGCGGAAATGATGCTCACCGGCTGCACGACGGCGGCGGATCATCATTACGTCGTGCCCGCGGGCAGCGGCGATCGTTTCGCGGCGCAGTTCCGCGCGGCGGAGGAAATGGGCGTGCGTTTCCACTGCGGCGCGCGGCAGCATGGACGTGCCTTCCGACCTCATCGGGGAGCTGGGCGATCCAGACCGCGCGACGAGATCATGGCGGACTGCGACCGGCTGCGGCGCGAGTTACCATGACCCCGCACCGGGCAGTTGCCGGCAGGTGTTCCTGGCCCCCTGCGCGGCGACTTCCGCGAGCCGGGAGTTGCTGCGCGAATCGGCGCGCTTACGCGCGCGAACACTGCCTGGGTTTGCACAGCCACTGCGGCGAGACCGTGGACGAGGACGCGTATTCGCAGGAACATTTCGGGATGCGGCCGGTGGAGTATTTCGCCGACTGCGGATGGGATTTCGAGGGCGTGTGGTTCGCGCACGGCATCCATTTCACCGACGAGGAAGTCGCCTGGCTCGGGCGCGCGAAGGATCGGCGTCGCCCATTGTCCCTACGCGAACATGCGCCTGGGCAGCGGCATCTGCCGGGTGAACGATCTGCGCGCGGCGGGCGCGAAGGTGGGCGATCGGCGTGGACGGCAGCGCTTCGAACGATTCGGGCCACGTGCTGGGCGAACTGCGGCAGGCGCTGATGCTCTGCCGGGTGCGTTACGGCGCGGAGAGCATGTCCGCGCTGGATGCGCTGGCGCTCGGCACGACGGGCGGCGCGGACATTGTTGCGGCGCCCCGATCTGGGGGTGCTGGAGGCGGGCAGGTGCGCGGACGTGGCGATTTTTCCGGCGGTGGATGTGTTTCTCCAGCGGATGCGAGAACCCGGTGGACGCGCTGCTGTTGTGTTGGTCGCGGCAGGTGGAGAGTCTGGTCATCGGCGGACGGGTGCGGATCGCGGGGGGCGAGTTCGTGGACTTGGATCTAAATGAATTGATCACAAAACACTCCGCGCGAGCGCGGCAGTTGCAGTTGGCTCAATGGCAAAAAATAAGACCGCCGGTGCCATCACATCCTACCTAATGAAGGTTGGCAGGCTGATTGCCATTCCCCGGGTTCATCCAAACCTACCCAAACACCTCATTCTTTGCGACCGGTGTGCCGCAGTAGAGGCAACGGGCGGCGTTCGCTCCAACGGGCCGGGAACATTTTACGCAGTTGGCGATTGCCACAGGGGCACTTTGCGTTTTGCCCGCTCCGCGTTGCTTGATCTCGTCAACCTTGGCAAGGAGTTCGGCGTCGGTCACTCCCAGGCGGGTTTGCACGAGTTCCCAAAGTGCTTGGGAAGCCGCGGTGATTTGAGCCAGTGAATCTTCCAGGTCGCGGATGTGGTGGTTGGTGCGCCCGAGGTCCTGTTTGGTTTGCGCGGCGGCGCTCTGCGCGCTGGATATGTCTCTTTGTTGGCGCAAGTTCCAGACGACATCGATCATTGACATAGGGTTTCCAGGGTCAAGCATCACCCATGCCAGTATCGAAGGCTCCGGTCGTGGGCGACTGTGGGTCGGCCCTGAGGATGGCCGGCTTCCCCATGTGCTTTTATATTGTCCGTTGGATTTCCATGACCATCGCTCTTAAAAGGAGGATTATAGCCGTTTTCAAAACGATTGAGCGGTCCCCTCCGGGAGCAAGGCTTCCGCCCCGGTGGACGGCGACGGTGGATGGCGACCTCCGGGCGCCATGGCTTCCCGCGCGCGGCGCCTCGACCTTCCGCAATGGGCGGCTGCGCCGCGAGTGGAACCTATGGCGCCCGGAGGTCGCCATCCACCCTGGCGCACGCTTGGGGGCGGAGTTCCTGCGGTGGCCAAGCGTCGCGCAACCCTTCTGAAAACGACTGTAGGTTTGGACTTCTCGGCAAGCGTGACCTCCGGCGTGGTGGCGGGCGACTTGCTGGGATTGGCCGCGCTCCTCTTCTACGAACCGGAGTACGTTTGTCCTATTTGCCCCGCTGATTGTAGTGTGGGGTACTTGCGCTTCGGTCCGTGAAAATCCACCCCGACAAAATCGATGTCGAACCTCCGCGCGCCTTCAGCGTTCGCGTGGTCCGCCATGTTTGACGGCTGTCCCACAGGCATGGATCGCGGGCGTCGAACGAGTTCACCTAGCCAACTCACGACTTCGCGGTGGGAAGTTGAAGGAGTGGGGCAGCCGCCACGCCTTGCGTTCCACCCGGGATCACCCGCAATGCCGATCCCTTGGTGCTTCTTCGCGCCGCAAGGCTACGGTTCAGCCGTCGCCGCCCGCTACTTCTTTGTTGTCAGTCGATAGGGAGTCCCTACGCTCGCGCAATGAAGGGCGTGCCAGGCACATTGCAGGAAGGAGGAGCCGCGTTCGCGTCCACCCATTGGAGCGTTGTCTTGCTCACCGCCCAAAGCCAGGCACCCGAGGCGGCGCAAGCCGCCATGACGGGCTTCTGCCAGACGTATTGGCCGCCCCTCTACACGTTCCTGCGCCGCCGGGGCCGTTCCCCGAGCGACGCGCAGGATCTGACCCAGGCTTTCTTCGCCCATCTGCTCGAACAAAACACCCTGGCCCGCGCCAGCCGCGAGAAGGGCAGGTTGCGCACGTTTCTGCTCGGCTCGCTCCAGCACTTCCTGGCCAACGAGCACGCCTACGCCCAGGCGTCCAAACGTGGCGGCGGCCAACAGATCGTCTCCATGGACGATCACCTCATCGAGGCGGAAGCAGCGATGCTTCATACGGCGCAAACCGATGCGACGAACGGGTATGATCGTCAATGGGCGGCCAGCCTCGTGAGTCGTGCCTGGGACCAATTGCACCGTGACATGGTCGCGGAGGGGAAGAGAGAGCTGATCGAAGCGCTCAAACCGTTCGTGATCGGCGGCGCGGAGTCTCCGCCCGACCAGGAGCAAACCGCCGCGCAGTTGCAGATGCCGATTTCGACCTTCCGTAACTCCTTGCGGCGATTGCGGCTGCGATACCGGGAAAGCCTGCGCGCGGAGGTCATTCGCACCGTCTCGAATGTCTCGGAAGCCGATGAAGAGATGCGCTACCTCCTGCACGTGTTGGTAGTCGTGATCGGTCCGCAGCAAAGTTGATTCCCGAACAGCTTTTCGCGATGCCATGGACGCTTCCCCTTCTGTCGAATCCGCTCGCAACGGGGATTTAACTCCCGGCGATCAACGCATTGACGCACCACCGGGCGCGCGGGTGGCGTGCGCGACGTGCCATCAACCGCTGGTCCGACTGGGAGACCAGGGCGCCTGCGTGTATTGCCTCGTGAATTTTGCTTCGGACCGGGGCGATGACGCGCTCGAAGAAGAACCTGCTGGCGACAATCCTTTCGCAAACAAAACCCGTCGCTACGGGCACTTCGAGATTCTAAACCATGCCGACGGCTCATCCGTCGAACTCGGCCACGGTGCCATGGGGACGACCTACCGGGCGCAAGACACGGTGTTGCACCGCGCCGTCGCCCTGAAGGTGATCGAGCGCGGGATCGCCAAACATCCTGCCGTCGCGCGCGCGTTTCCTGCGGGAGGCGCGGGCCGCCGCCCAGTTCCAGCATCCCAACGTGGCGGCGGTGTCGCACTATGGAGAGCAGGACGGCGAGTGCTTTTACGCGATGGAACTCGTCGAGGGCGAGACGCTGGAGGCCCGCGTCCGCCGGGACGGTCCGCTGCCGGTCGCGCTGACGCTGGAAATTGCCATCCAGGTGGCCCAGGCGCTGGCGGCGGCGGAGGCCCGGGGAATCATTCACCGCGATCTCAAGCCGACCAACCTGATGCTGGCTTCCGGGGAAGCGCATGGCGAAGTGGCTGACGCCCCGGTGGTCAAGGTGATCGATTTTGGTTTGGCGAGGGCGCTGGACCCCTCCGTGAGCGCCGACGGGGCGTACGAAACACGCGGCGCTTTCGTCGGCACCCCGGCCTTCGCCAGCCCGGAGCAGTTCGGCCAGTCGGAACTTCATCGGATCGACCATCGCTCCGACATCTATTCGCTGGGTGTTACCCTGTGGTACGCGCTGACCGGCCGCGCGCCGTTTAATGGCCGGTCGCTCGACGAGATCCGCCTCCGGCAAAACGAGTCCCTGCCTCTGCTGGACCTGACGATTCGGGAAGTGCCCCGTTCGCTGGTCACGCTGCTATCGTCCATGTTGTCGGTGGACCCCGCCGCCCGGCCCCAAACCGTCGGGGAGCTGCTCGGCGAATTGCGCCGTTGCCGCGACGAAAGCCCGCCGACGGCGCCGGCACCGGGCAAGCGGGTGGCGCGGCGGTGGCCGGCTGTCGTTTGCGCATTGCTGCTGGGGCTGACCGTGGCCGGCGCGTTTTGGTGGAACCAGCGACGTTCGTACCTGCCTCTGGAGGAACGTTCGATCACCGTGCTGCCCTTCGAAAATCTCGGCCCGGACCCATCGGATGGGTATCTTACAGCGGGAGTGCGCGACCAGATCAACGCCGACCTGGCCCATGTGGCGGGCTTGAAGGTCATTGGCATCGATGCCGCCAAGGACTACCCACCGAGTCAGCCGCGAGATCTTGGAGCCATCGGCCACGCGCTGGGGGTGCGTCATCTCCTCACCGGCTCGTTCCGGCGCGAGGCCGGGCGGTTTAGCGTCACGGTGCGTCTGATCGACGCGCGCGAGCCGGCTTATTCCTGGACCCAGCAATTTACCCGCGCCCCGACGGAAATCTTCACGGTGCAGGGGGAAATCAGCCGCGCCGTGGCGGATCGGCTAAGCGCCACCCTGACGTCCGCCGAAAAAATCGTCATCGACCGGCCACCGACGACAAGCGCTGCGGCTTACGAACTCTATCTCAGGGCCACCGCTCCGCGACCGGTCGTTTTCAATGAACCCGACGACCGCGCGCAGCACCGCGAGCAACTCGCCCTGCTGGACCGGGCCATCGCGCTCGACCCGGATTTTACCCTGGCCTATTGCGAGGCGGCATCTCATCACGACACGATCTCCTTCTACCGGACCGGGATGAGCCTGGCGGAGCTTTCGGTGGACCACCGCAGCCTGGCGGAAGCCTGTCTGGCGCAGGCGCAACGTTTACAGCCGGAATTGGGCGAGGTGCATTTGGCGCGGGCGGTTCATTCCTTCTACGTGACCCACGATGACGAACAAGCCCGCGGAGAGATCGAACTGGCCCAACGTCTCCTGCCCAACAACTCGGACGTGGCTTCGCTCGCGGGTCTGCTTGCCCGCCGCCAAGGCCGGTGGGAAGAGGCGGTCCGCAGTTTGGAGTACGCCGTCGATTTGAACCCGCGCGATCCCATGGCGCTCGACCACTTGGGGATGACCTACCATGCCCTTCGGCGCTACGACGACTGGGAACGAACGTTCAGGCGGTACGAAAAGCTCCTGGACAAATCGCGCAACTTCGAGATTCGCCGGGCTCTCATCGCCCTGGAGCGACGGGCCGACCTGGGGCCGTTGCGCGGGGAACTCGCGCATCACGCCGGCGACTCGAATTTCGACTTGGAATTTGTCCTCCTGCACTTCTACGAGGGTGACGCCGACGCCCTGTCGCGCACCCTGCGTGACAGCAAGGAAGCCGAATACGACATCATTGGCTACCTCTATCCCAAGGCGTGGTACGAGGCGATCGCCGCGCTCCTGCGGGGCGACGAAGCGGCGCTGCGGACCTCGCTATCCAACGCCCGGCCCGGGCTGGAGCGA
Organism: uncultured bacterium; assembly: GCA_963795895.1. Taxonomy (GTDB): domain Bacteria; phylum Verrucomicrobiota; class Verrucomicrobiia; order Chthoniobacterales; family SZAS-18; genus CAWCJJ01. Next base: position 1,268,326 of record CAWCJJ010000005.1, on the reverse strand, counting down.
TCCGTGCGGGACGAACCGACCGCCGGGATTCCGTTGGGAACGCTGGCGATGGCCGACGCTCTGCTCGGGCGTGCGGAGGATGCCGTCCGCGAAGGGCGGCGCGCCTGCGAACTCTGCGACTTCCAGAACGCGGCACTCGGTGCTCCGATCGTGCGATGCAATCTGGCCGTTGTTTACGCTTGGACAAACCAACCGAACCTGGCTCTCGCCGAACTGGACAAACTGGCGGCGTTACCTTTCGAGGGCCTATCCTATCCCGACGTGCCCACCTACGGGGACCTGCGCTTGAACCCGCTCTGGCGACCGTTGCGGGCGGAGCCACAGTTCGCGGTGATTTTGGAGAAATTCGCGCGCGCGGCCGCGGACAAATCACCGCGGAGGTAAGTGGTGGCGGGCGTGGTGATGTTGGTCCGCGCTGACGGAGAATTGAACCTTGATTGGAACCGACCAGATCCAGATGCGGGCGGGACGCCCGCGCTCCCGGGGCTGATGCCCCGGAGCGAACGGAACGGTCGATCAATGACTTTGAGAACGACCGTAAAACGCCACTTGGTGGCGAGGTTTGGCGCGAGTCACAAGTTTTTTGCGATGTCGGCGGGAAAAGCCGTGAGAAGAGGTCGGCCAGAGGCGGCATCCGCGGCTGGCACCCATCACCAACCCTCTCATGCAAACCACAGGAAACACCATTCTCATCACCGGCGGCGGCACCGGCATCGGCCGCGGACTCGCGGCAGCCTTTCACGCCTTGGGCAACCAGGTCATCATTTCCGGGCGCACCCAGAAAATCCCTCGACGCGACGACGGCGGCGAACCCGGGGATGCGGTCGCTCACGGTTGACATGGCGGACCCGGCTAGCATCCGGTCCTTCGCCGCCGAACTCGCTGGCAATCATCCCTCGTTAAACGTGCTCATCAACAACGCGGGCATGATGCGTCCGGAGAGTTTGCTGGCCCCGGTGGCGGATTCCGCCGAAGCCGAGGCGCACATCGCCACCAATTTGCTGGGGCCGATTCGCCTGACGGCGGCGTTGCTGCCGCTGTTGCAAAAACAAACTCACGCGACGGTGATGATGATTTCATCGGTGCTGGGGTTTGTGCCTTGGGCGGCCGCGCCGACGTACTGCGCCACGAAAGCCGCCATCCACGCCTACGCGCAGTCACTCCGCTACCAACTCAAGGAGACGCCGGTTGAGGTGCTCGATCTCATCCCCCCTTACGTTGCCACGACTTTGCTGGGTGATCAGATGGCCGGCGACCCCCGGGCGATGCCCCTGGCGGAGTTCATCGCGGAGGTCATGGACATCCTCAAGACGCAGCCCGGAGCCACGGAAATTTGTGTCGATCGCGCGCGGTCGCTCCGCAACGCCGCGGAAGGTGGCCGGGAAATCTACGAGCGGGCGTTCCAAGGTTTGAACACGGCGTGGGGACAAGGTTGACCCCGCGCGCCGCATCCTCCCCGTCGGCTCAAAAATAATCAGACCCGCCGCGGTGCTCCCGGCCCCGCCCGGTGCCACTCAGACGTAACACGTATCACCAACCGATTGAACCAAATATGACAACGCAACTTCACCGACAACTTTTCTCACCGACCCAAATCGGACCCCTCAAGCTCGCGCACCGGGTGGTCATGGCACCGCTGACGCGCATGCGCTCGCAGCAACCCGGACGATGTTCCCGGGCCGTTGATGCTCGAATATTATGCCCAGCGGGCTTCAGAAGGCGGCTTGATTATTTCCGAGGCGACCACGATATCGGTCACCGCGCGCGGCTATCTCGGCGCGCCCGGTATTTACTCCGACGAGCAGGTCGTCGGTTGGCGGAAAATCACCGATGCGGTCCACGCCAAGGGCGGGAAGATGTTCCTGCAACTCTGGCATGTGGGCCGCGCGGGCCACGCCGAGCTGATGAACGGCGAGGTCACCCGTGGGTCCGTCGGAGGTTCCATTCGAGTGGGACGGCTTATACCAGAATGGCTGGGTGCCTGTCTCGCCAAACCGGGCGCTGGAGACCGTCGGAAATTCCCGGCGTTGATCGAAGATTATCGCCGGGGAGCCGAGCGGGCGATGGCGGCAGGCTTCGATGGCGTCGAACTTCATAGCGGCAACGGCTATCTGCTCGACCAGTTCCTACAGGACGACAGCAACCAGCGGACCGATGCCTACGGCGGCCCGGTGGAAAATCGCGCCCGGCTTTTGCTCGAGGTCAACGGCAGCCGTGGTCTCGGTCTGGGGCGGTGACCGTGTCGGAGTCCGGCCTCGGCCGGCTTCGCGGTTCAACGGCATGGCGGACAGCAATCCCGACTGCCACCTTCGGCTATGTCGCGGAGCGCTCGAACCACTTCGGACTCGCCTACCTGCATCTCATCGAGCCGCGGATCAAGGGCAATGTGGCCGTCAAGGAAGGACTGCCTCCGGTTGCAGCCGCCCAACTTCGCGGAATTTTCACGGGACCATCATCGCTGCGGGCGGCTTTGAACCGGACGGCGCGGAGGAGATTCTGGAAAAGGAGATGCCGACCTGGTTGCCTTCGGACGCTACTTTATCGCCAATCCCGACCTGCCGAAACGCATCAGGCTTGGGCTGCCCCTGAACTACGACCGCGCCACCTTTTACGGCGGCGACCAGCGGCTACACGGACTATCCGCTTTACCAAGCCGTCTAACCCATCACGAAAATTCACCGCCAAACATCAGTCAAAACCACACACACCGCACATTCCCATGAATAAATCCATCCACACCATTGTTCTTGTCCACGGCGCTTTTGCCGACGGCTCCTGCTGGGCCAAAGTCATCCCGCTGCTCGCCGCCAAAGGCTTTCAAAGCCGTCGCGGTGCAGAATCCGCTGAGTTCCCTGGCCGACGACGTGAGCGCGACGCGCCGCGTCCTCGACATGCGTGGAGGGGCCGGTACTGCTGGTCGGTCACTCCTGGGGCGGGGTCGTCATCACCGAAGCCGGCAACCATCCGAAGGTGGCGGGACTCGTCTTCGTGGCGGCGAGCGCGCCGGACGCGGGCAAGACGTTCCAGGACTGGGACTACCCTGCCACGCCGGGGGCGGCGTGCATCGCGCCCCACGGGACTGACGGCTACCTGGCGCTGACGCACGAAGGCGTTGTTAAACACTTCGTCCAGGATCTGCCCGCCGGGGAAGCGGAACTGGTCTGGGCCACCCAGGCCCCCATCGCGGCAAGGTGCTTTGGCGACCCGGTCGGCCACCCGGCCTGGTGCGACAAACCATCTTGGTACGTGGTCGGCGAACTTGATGAAACGATCCCGCCGGCGGCCGAGCGCGACTTCGCCGCCCGGATGGGGCAACGACCCTCGCGCTGGCGAGCGGACACGTGCCGCAACTTTCCCAACCCGTGGCGGTGGCGGAATTCATCGCCCGAGCGGCGGCATCGTTTGCCGCGTAAGCAACGGACCATCGCCGGCCGAGAACCCTCACTTTAAGCTCAAATGCACGCACTCCTCGAAACGGCGGTCACCGCCCACGGCGGCATGGAACGTTGGAACCAAATCGCGTGTGTAAAAGCGCACGCGTCGATCACCGGCGCGATCTGGCACCTCAAAGGCAGGCCCGACGTGTTGAAGGACGTGAATATCGAGGCGGAAACGCAAACCGAACGTTTGGTCATGCAATTTCCGGGACAGGGAAAGCATTCGAGCTTTGAGCCCAGAAGGGTCGCCATTGAGGCGGACGGCGGTGCGGCGCGTCTTTTCACGTCACCGGTGGATACTTTTAAGGGTCACTCCCGGGAGACACCCTGGGACGACGTGCATGTGGCCTATTTTAGCGGCGAGGCGTTGTGGACCTATCTCACCATTCCGTTCCTCTACACCTATCCCGGTTTCGAGGTGGACGAACTGACCGCCTGGCAAGAAAACGGCGAGGAATGGCGTCGGTTGAAAGTGAGATTTCCAGACGGTATTTCCAGTCACACCCGCGAGCAGATCTCCTACTTTGGGCCGGACGGTCTGCTGCGGCGGCATGACTACACGGTGGACATCCTCGGTGGTGCCACCGGTGCCAACTACGCTTTTGGACTACCGAAGGGTTGACGGCATCGTCGTGCCGACCAAACGCAGGGTTTACGCCTATGAAGGCGAGCACACCAAGGTGCCCGAGCCGGTCTTGGTTGCCATTGATCTTGATCGGATCTCGTTCGCCTGAGCAGGGGACCCGGTCTTCTTGGGGTTCCCGTTGCCGGAGGTGGCCGCACCCCTGCCAGTGCAGTTCCCTCGACCGGGGAGACTCGACACAAACGTTTTTAGAATTATCGAGAGGTCCCACTCCGAGGGGCGGCGTTCCGGGGGTATGGTCGGCGTCCCGCCTGCCGCGCCGGGCATCCTGCCTGGGGCATGGGTATCCGCCCCTCCTTGGTTCGGGCTTTCCAGAGGGACCAGGCAGGATGCCCGATCCGGCTGGAGGGACGCCGACCATACCCCGGAATGCCGCCTAACGAATGGACGGCGGGCATCGCAAGAGTTCACCTGACCAACTCACGGGGCACGTATCCGCCATGGGCCTTTCTATCGCGGCATGATCGGTCGCTCACCATTGCCTCGCGTGGCTCTACCATGAGGAACGCGCTATCCATGGTGCTTTGCGAGTTGGTCGGCTGTTTTCAGGGCGACGACAATCGCTGCCACCATCATCGCTCCAACGGTGGGACGCATCGTCTCCAGCAAGGCGTCCGGCCCTTGGTTAACGAGCTTCTGCCAGTGCTTACCCCGGTTCCGTGGCGCTTCAGTTACCCTCCCCCGCCCGGATTCCACGAGGTCACGTACCTTGAAGGAGCCGCCCTGGGAGATCAGCACCGAATTTGACACCCGGCCAATCGAAGTGAGTTGTAACCGTCGAGTGGTTCGGTTGCCAGCCACGGTTAGGCGGGTTGCTACCCGTGCTTGTTAGCAACATCCAAACCCGGAGAAACACCATGAGCGCCATCACCACCCATCCACATGTCCATGATTCTTGAAGTCGCCATTCTCAACGTGCGGGACGGTGCGACCGACGCGTTCGAGGCGGCCTTTCGTGAGGCTTCGCCGATCATCGCTTCGATGCCCGGCTATTTGTCCCATGAACTGCGGCCGTGCGTTGAAAGTTCCACCCGCTACATCTTGCTGGTTCGTTGGCGTTGTTTGGAGGATCACACCGTAGAATTCCGGCAGTCGGCTCAGTACCAGCAATGGCGTGGATTGCTGCACCACTTTTACAATCCGTTTCCAACGGTCGAGCACTACGGCGAACCCATCCTCTTTCCCGATCCCTGAAAACCCGGGGCGGCTAACGACTTTCAAACCCGATCCCTCTTGCGGTTTCTTTGAACTACCCACCACCGTGCGCAACCTCGTTCTCATTCTGGCTTGCCTGCTTTGCGGCGTCCGTTCGGCATCGGCTCGGGACCGCACAGTCGCCGGTGGTGTTTCGCCGGATGGCGCCGTGTCGGTGGTTGTCTCGGCACCGGAGACCTTGACCAGAGACTCCGAAGGACCCTCGACCCGTCATTACAGTCTTGTTCTGCGCAACAACCGCACCGGCCGTGCGCTCTTCGAAAGTGTGGAGCAGTGGCAAACCTCCTTCTTCTCCGTCGGTCCGGATGATTCCCGCACCCGCGCGTTCTGGAGCGCGGACAGCCAGATGGTCGCGCTTGTTTACGAGGGCGTGATCCACACTCAGCTTCTCAGGCTGTTTTGCGTCACGCGACAGGGTGCCGACGAGGTACCGCTGCCCGACTACGTTCACCCGGTGCTTGCCGCCCTCAATACTCGCATCGTAAAGAGCTTTGTGGCGAAACCGATTGGATGGACGGAGCATGCCCTGGAGCTTTCCTTGAGCGGCACCACCGACGAGCCGCGCGATGAAACCAAAAATTACGACTTTGACTATTCCACCATTCTCAAGGTGCGGCGCGAGAATGACTCCGTTGATGTCCAGCTTTCCGCGCTGCACGACAAACTCGTCGCTCAGCAAGAATGAGTTACAGGCGCAAAGAAGAATTTATCACCGGGAACACGGAGGGCAGACACAGAGGCGGGGGAGGAAGAGAAAGGTAAAAAGGCTTTGTTCCAGAACTGACCCGCCATCTCTATTCCCCTCTGGACCCCTCCTTTTCTTCCTCTGTGTTCTCTGTGTCTGCCTCTCCGTGTCCTCTGTGATACTTCTGGTTCCCTGGTCCCGCCGTTTTCGGTTCGCGGTTGAACCCAACCGGGACCTCCGTTAAATAGGAAGCCGCCCATGCCGCCGCCTCCACCCTCGGAAAACTTCCTCGACCGTCCCCTCCTTCAGCAACTTGCCGGACCCAAGGCGTTCGCGCGCGGGGAAGCGTACTTTCTGGAAAACCGCGTGCGCCAACTGCAAGCCGGCCTGGACCGCGCCACGGCGAAAGTCAGCGGGACCCGCACGTACCGGGTCAAACTCTGGCACCAGCGCGGTCAGCTCCAGCACGCCTGCAACTGCGCCGCCGGGCGCGAGGAAGTTTTTTGCAAGCATTGCGTCGCCGTCGGCTTGGCGTGGCTCGGCGCGCTGGCGGAACACGACGGCACGCCTGGTCCGCCCGCCGGCCAAGCCCAGCCGCGTCCCACCAACGACGAAAACGGCATCAGCCGCGACCAGCTTCGCGATTACCTGCGCGGATTGGACAAGGATCGTCTCGTCAGCCTGACCTTGGAAGCGACGGACTACGACGACATCCTGCACCGGCGTATTTTGCTGGAAGTCATCGGCGTCGCCCCCGTTGGCGGACGACGCGCGGCCAGCGGCGGAACCACACCAACCCAGCCCGCCGCGCCCAACCTCGAACTTTACAAACACCTCCTGCGCGAAGCCATCGAGTGCGCGGACTACGTGGATTACCACGCCATGGGCGACTACGCCCAAGGGGTTGAGGAGGCGATCCGTCCGCTGGGTGATTTGCTGACAAACGGGCACGCGGCGGCGGTCGTGGAACTGGCGGAGTTTGCCCTGGTGGAACTCGACCGGTCCAGCGACATGATCGACACCGGGGACGGCGCGTTGAACGCCATTTACGACGACCTCCAGCAATATCACCTGGAGGCGTGCCGGGTGGCGAAGCCCGACCCGGTTGCGCTCGCGGCGCGGCTGCTGGAGTACGAGCTCGAGGGCGGGTTGGGTGTGTTCAACAACGCGGTGAACACCTACGCCGACACCCTCGGCGAAACGGGCGCGGCGGCGTGGCGCGCGTTGCTCCTCCAAGAGTGGAGCCGTCTGCCCGCGCTCGGCAAGAGCGCGAACGGCGCGCAAGCCAACATCGACTACCGTCGCTTTCAGTTGAACGCCTTGATGGAACGCGTGGCCCGGGCCGACGGTGACACGGAGGCACTCATCGCGGTCAAGCAACGCGATCTTTCCAGCGCCCATGATTACCTGGCACTCGCGGATTTGCACTTGTCGGAGGGTCGACGCGAAGAAGCGCTGCGTTGGGGCGAACTCGGAAAGCGGAAGTTTCCCGAAGGGGCGTCCAGCAGTGGTTTGAGCGACTTTCTCGTGGGGGTTTACGCGAGCCTGGGCCGCCACGAAGACGCGTTGAAGTTGTTGTGGGAGGAGTTCTGCCAGGCGGGCAACCTGGAGCAGTTTCATAAGCTGGCCGCGTACGCCAAACAGGAGAGCGGAGTGGATTGGCCGCTGTGGCGTCAGCGGGTGATATCGCGCGTGCGCGAGACGCTGGCGGGCACGCCGCGCGACCGTAGTTTGCTCGTCGAGATTCTTCTGGATCAACACATGGACGCCGACGCGTGGTCCGAAGCCAAAGCGGGAGGTTGCCGCGCGGATTTGTGGTTGGAGATCGCCTCCCGGCGCGAACAAACCCATCCCGCCGACGCCCTGCGTATTTACCAGGACCAACTCGGCCCGATCATCGCGCGCGGCGATCAGCACGCCTACCGCGACGCGATCGGCTTGCTGACGCGCATCGGCCATCTGCTCGAACAAATGGGTCGCGCCGAAGATTTCGGAACGTTCCGCGCCGAAGTGCGCGCCGCCAACCGCCAGAAGCGCAGCTTCCTCAAACTCCTGGACGGCATCAAGCTGCCGCCGAGAGGGTGAGGGGGGAAAAGGAAGGGCAAGGAGATAGGAGATAGAAGATAGGGCCGAGAGAAGGCGGAAGGGAAGCGGGGGCGAGTTGCGGAAATAAATGGACGCATCAAGGATTGAGGATGCGATAGGGAACCGTGTGCCAGAAAGCTCGATCACAGCGACGACACCCTCTTCCCTCCGCCACAATAACCAATAACTATTAACCAAGACCCCCTCCCCACCCCATGCCCGTCGCTGCTCCCACGAAACCCGGTCTGAACGCCACGCCCATCACGGAGCCGACGCTTTGGTACAAGGACGCGATCCTCTACCAGGTGCATCTGAAGGCGTTCTGCGACAGCAACGGGGACGGTATCGGCGATTTCCCGGGCTTGATGAGCAAGCTGGATTACCTCCAGAGCCTCGGCGTCACCGCCCTGTGGCTGCTCCCCTTTTACCCGAGCCCGTTGCGTGACGACGGCTACGACATCGCCGATTACTACAACGTCCACCCGAGCTACGGCACGCTGGCGGACTTCAAGGCGTTCATCAAAGAGGCGCACGCGCGGGGGTTGCGCGTCATCACCGAACTGGTCATCAACCATACAAGCGATCAGAACCAATGGTTCCAAAAGGCGCGGCACGCCCGGCCCGGATCGCCGGAACGGGATTTCTACGTCTGGAGCGACACGGTCGATAAGTACCGCGACGCGCGCATCATCTTCAAGGATTTCGAGGCGTCGAACTGGTCCTGGGACCCGGTGGCGGGCGCGTACTTCTGGCACCGGTTCTACCACCACCAGCCCGACCTGAACTTCGACAATCCCGCCGTGCAGAAGGCGGTTCTGAAGGTCTTCAAATTCTGGCTGGACATGGGCGTGGACGGCCTCCGGCTGGACGCCATCCCCTACCTCTTCGAGCGCGAGGGCACCAACTGCGAGAACCTGCCGGAGACGCACGCCTACCTGAAGGAACTGCGTTCCCACGTCGAGAAGAACCATCCCAACTGCATGCTCCTCGCCGAGGCCAACCAGTGGCCGGAGGACGCGGTGGCTTACTTTGGGGACGGCGACAGTTGCCACATGGCGTTTCATTTCCCGGTGATGCCGCGCATGTTCATGGCGCTCCAGATGGAGGACCGCTACCCTATCATCGACATCCTGGAGCAGACCCCGGCGATCCCGGAGAACTGCCAGTGGGCCATGTTCCTGCGCAACCACGACGAACTGACCCTCGAAATGGTTACCGACGAGGAGCGCGACTACATGTACCGCATGTACGCCAACGACACCCGCGCGCGGATCAACCTCGGGATTCGGCGGCGGCTCGCCCCGCTTTTGGGGAACAACCGGCGCAAGATCGAGTTGATCAACATCCTCCTGTTTTCCATGCCGGGGACGCCGATCATCTACTACGGCGACGAGATCGGGATGGGTGACAATATCTACCTCGGCGACCGCAACGGCGTGCGCACCCCGATGCAGTGGAGCGGCGACCGCAACGCCGGGTTTTCTCGCGCCAACCCGCAGCAGCTTTACTTTCCGATCATCATCGACCCGGAGTACCATTACGAGTCGATCAACGTCGAGAACCAGGAGCGCAATTTGTCGTCGCTGCTCAACTGGACGCGGCGCGTCACGGCGATGCGGCGGCGTTACCAGGCGTTCGGACGCGGGACGATGGAGTTTCTCGCCTCGGAAAATACCAAGGTGCTGACGTTCCTGCGGCGCTGCAAGGAGGAGATCATCCTGGTGGTGGTGAACCTTTCGCGCTTCGCGCAGGCGGTCGAACTGGATTTGTCGGAGTTTGCCGGCGGGACGCCGCGCGAGGTGTTTAGCCAGAACGCGTTTCCAAAGGTGCGGGCCGACGGCTCGTACAATCTGACGGTGGGGCCGCACGGGCATTTCTGGCTCCTGCTGGAACCGGCGGAGAAACTCGCCGACGAGGCGGGCGGCGGCGGCGAGCGGGTGGTGCCGGTGGTGGACGGACTGCGGAGGTACGAGGATTTGCTGGAGCGCGGCGTGCGCGGACGGTTGCAAGGCGCGATCCTGCCAAAGTATCTGCCGTTGTGCCGGTGGTACCGTTCCAAGGCGCGGAACATCCAGCGGGTGGAAATCCGCCGCGCGGTTCCCGTTAGCGGCAACACGGACGCGGCCCGGCTGCTCTGGGTGGACGTTAGTTTCACGGAGGGGTTGCCCGAGACCTACCTGCTGCCGGTTCAACTGGTGTCGGCGGAGGCGGCCAAGTTGAAGCGGATCGCCTCGCCCAAGGAATGCGTCGCGCTGCTCGGCGACGGCGGCGCGCTGTTCGACGCGAGTTCGGACGAGGATTTCCAACGCGCGCTGCTCGCGCTTACCGCCGGACGCAAACGTCTGCGCGACGAATCCGGCGGCGAGTTGACGGGGGTTTCGTCGCGCGACGCCCGCGGCGCGCTGACGGGGATCGCGGCGGACGCGCCCTGCCGCGCGCTGGGTGCCGAGCAGAGCAACACGTCGATTGTTTATGACAACAAAGTGTTCCTCAAGCTTTACCGCAAGGTGGAGGAAGGTGAGAACCCGGACATCGAGTTGACGCGTTTCCTGACGGAAACCGCAAAGTATCCGAACGTCCCGCCCTACGCGGGGCAGATCGAGTACCGGCCCCCCGGCGGGCAACCCGCGCAAGTGTTGGCCCTGCTGCAAAACTGGGTCACCAGCGAGGGCGACGCGTGGACGCTGACCGTGGACGCGGCGAGCCGCTATCTACGAGCGGGTGCTCGCGGAGCGCGCCCTTCTCGTGGAGCCTCCCCTTGCCGCGCGGACGTTGCTGGGGAACGATCTCCTCGCCGCGCCGGCGGTGATTCAGGAGTTGATCGGCGGGGTTTACCCGAGCCGGGCGGAGTTGCTGGGCCAACGCACGGGCGAGTTGCACCTCGCGCTGGCGGGACCCGGCGCGGCGGGTAATCCGGCGTTGGCGCCCGAGCCGTTCAACATGCTCTACCAGCGTTCGCTGCTGCAATCCATGGGGACGCTGACTCGGCGGGTTCTGGCAACTTTGAAGCGGAAGCTGGCGAGCTTGCCGGTCGGGTTACAGGCTGACGCGGCGCGTTTGCTGGAGTGGCAGAAGCCGATTTCGGCGTTGCAGGAAAGCGTGTTAACGGGGCGCATTCCGGCGATGAAGATGCGCATCCACGGCGACTACCATCTGGGGCAGATTTTGTTCACGGGCAAGGATTTCGAGATCATCGATTTCGAGGGCGAACCGGCGCGTTCGCTGGGCGAGCGCAAGTTGAAGCGTTCGCCGCTGGCGGATGTCGCGGGCATGTTGCGGTCGTTCCACTACGCCGCGTGGGCCGCGCTGTTGCAAAAGGTGGCCGCGCCCGAGGAGGATTTGGCACTGCTGCGGCCCTGGGCGGAGTACTGGTACGCGCAGGTGGCGGGCAGTTTCCTGAGGTCCTACTTGAAGACGATCGCCGGGGCGGAGTTTGTCCCGCGCGACCCGTTGGCATTTGAGAAGTTGCTGCAGGCGTTTTTGTTGGAGAAGGCGATCTATGAAGTGGGTTACGAATTGAACAACCGGCCTGACTGGATCGAGATCCCGTTGCGCGGCATCGCGCGCGTGATGGAGACGGCGGGTTGATGGCGATTTCAACGGCCGACACGGTTTTCAGTTGGTTGACGAACCTTCCGTGCGTGGCAATTCTATTCCTGTTGGAGGCCGCCGTTTCAGACGTGAGCTGACGGAGACAGGCCGGGTCCCGTCGCTTCATGAGGCCCGGTTCTCCAGTATCTTTTATTAAGCGGTGCTTGCTGCTTGTAGTTCCCTGTACAGAAAGCGTCACCCCCGGTTTGCCTTTGGGTTGGAGTGCGCCGCGACGTGTCGCGGCGCACTCCAACCCGAAAGGCAAGAAAACTCCGGAGCTCAGTGCCGATAAGCCGATGCCACTTTTTGGTGAAGTAAGGGACGCCTGATTGCTGGCGTGAACCCTTGTGTTGATCTATCCTCCTCCCCATGCAACTCACCCTGGATGACGATCTGGTCAATTCGGCCCGTTTGACGGAGGCCCAGGCGCGTTTGACGCTGGCGTTGAACCTGTTCGCCGAGGATCGGCTGACCCTCGCCCAAGCCGCGCGGTTGGCGGGCCTGAACCGGTTGGCCTTTCAGGGGGAACTCTCCGCGCGGCAAATTCCCCAGCACTACGGCGAGGAGGAGCTTGCCGGTGATCTGGCCGTGCTCCGGGAGCGGGGTGTCAAGCTGCCTTGAGAAAACCCGTGCTGGTCGTCTCCAACACCTCCCCTTTGGTCGACCTTGCCGCCATCGGCCTGGGCGACCTGCTGGGCGCGCTTTACGGGGAGGTGGTTGTTCCGCCCGCCGTATGGGACGAGTTTGCCACCCTGCGACAGCGGGAACCCCGCTTCGCCGCAGCGGTCCTGCCCGCTTGCGTGCGCGTGCGGACGCTCTCCGCCAGCGCCGCTTTGCACCGCGCCACCCTCGCCCTGCTCCTCGATGACGGCGAGGCGGAGGCCCTGGCGCTCGCCGTCGATTTGCGCGCCGACTTGGTTCTGATCGACGAACGCGCGGGCAACCGTATCGCGCGTCGTCTGAAGCTGCGTCCGCTCGGTTTGGTCGGTGTGCTGATCGAAGCGAAAGCCTCGGGCCATGTGCGCGCGCTGGTCCCTTTGCTGGACCGGCTTGAGAACGAGGCAAGGTTCTGGCTGAGTCCGCACGTCCGCCTCCAAGCCCTGCGAGTCGCTGGCGAATATATGGCATGAACACGGGGGTCTATTTATCAGCGATCTGAAGTCGTTGCCTGCCCCTTTACGCCTCGCTGGAGACACTGCCTTTGCACACTCTCATAAAGCTTGATGACAACCGGAGGTATGTGTCAGACGGGCAATCGAAGAAAAAATTAGAATTCCCAGGGAAGATTAGTGCCCAGAAACGCTGAATTTGTTAGATTATTCTGCTGCTGGGAAACCCTCGAAATCAGCGCGTCGGGGCACTAGACCTCCGATGTTTCTTCTCCGAATCTACAAGCCGACCACGGCGGAGTTGGTCGTGGAGGTGGCGGTGACCAGCCTCGTATTGGACCGGGAGAAAGCCGCCATCCACGGCGAGGCGGGCGTGGGCGAGTACTGGATCATCCTAGCCGAGGCCGGGCAGGTGGAAGCGTACCGGCGGCCAACTGACGGCGTTTACCAGACCCGGCGGCTTTACGGGCGCGAGGAGGTGAGCGTTATCGATGGACCCGTAGCGGTGGCGGCGTTGTTCGCCTGAGTTGCCGCAGAACGGGTCGCGCATCTCGTTCACGAACTCGCTGTGCTTTAATTTTTGCGGCAGCCACTTTGTTTGACCTGCGGGCAAAACCAGAGCATGGACAAGTTGCCAGTTCGATCCCCGGCGGTCCCTGCCGTTTGCGCGATGCCCTAGCGAGAGGTTGCACGTGGCTCAGGGATGAACCGGTCCCTCTGTTCACCGTTTAGTAGACGGTCCATGCTGACCTGCGCAAGCTTGTGGTAGCCCATTCGCCGCTCTTCATGGAGTAAGGGAAGGGTGACCGCTCCGAGGGTGAGCCGCAACCCTTCCCCCTTCTCCGCACCGAAGGTGCAGCCTCATAATAGCCTGGGGCAACGCCCCAGGTGTGGGTTGTTTGTGGGTCAAGCGCTGAAGGTGCGATTCAAAGGCCGCCCGTATGAATGGCACGATGGTCCTGACTGGTACGTTCGGATTGAAACGCGCCTTCAGCGCTAAATCTACTACCACCCCCTACCTGGGGCGTTGCCCCGGGCTATTATGAGGCTGCACTTTCGGTGCGGAGAAGGGGCGTTGCCCCGGGCTGAACGGCTCATCCTCGTTGACGGCTCTCCCGGGTTTATGTTGTCCATGGAACCTCGTGATATGGAGCGCGGGGTGAAACGAAAATCCCCTCGCGACATCGCCAACGCCATCGGCACACGCCAACTGCATGGAACCCGCAGCTCCCCCTACGCCAGCACCTTCAGCGCGCGCCGCAGGCACTTCAGGTTGATCGGCAGTTTCCCCTTCGGATAACCGTCCACGTGGAAGGGCAAATCCGTCTGCGCGGTGATCTGGATCTCGCTGGCGGTAAACGTGTCGATCTTCGGGCTGTAACAATAGCGCCGTCGGCTGATCGACCAGAAATGCTTCAGCAACTCGCGTTTGCTGAAGTTGCGGAAAATCCGGATGTTGAACAACCCGTCATCCATCACGGCGTCCGGCGCGACGGTGAAACCGCTGCCGTAATACCGGCCGTTCGCCACGATGAGCATGAACGCCGAAAAATCCAGCGCGCGCTCGCGGTCCGTCGCGTAGGGACGCACCGTCCGGCGCACGGCGCGCTCCTCCTTTTCCTGGTGGTACGCCTCGGAAAGGGCAGGTCCAACTCGAAATGGATGCGCGCCGGCTCCGCCTGGTAGGCCAGCTTCGCGCGCTTGCCAGAAACCGCCTCCAGTTGCCGCCCTTGATCTCCTCCCCCAGCGGAAACAAGTTGCGCGTCGATCCCGACCCCGGCCGCCTCGAAGAAATAATGCTCGTCGTTGGCCACGCCGACGTCCACCCGCCGCACCCGGCCGCGAGCCAACACCCGGCACGCCGCCTGCAGATCGAGCGGCAAACGCAGCGCGCGCGCGAAATTGTTGTAAGTGCCCATCGGCAGGATGCCCAGCGGGCAATCCGTGCCGACCAGCCCTTGGCCGTCGCCCCGACCGTGCCGTCGCCGCCGCCGGCGATGACCATGGAAAATCCGGCCTCCACCGCCCGCTTGGCCACCGCGCCGGCGGTCTTCGTCCGGCTTGGTCTCGATGATCTCCGCCCAGATGCCCGCCGCGCGCAAGGCCGCCCAGATCTTGGAAACCTGCGCGCTCCGTGTCGCTTCGGTGGACGTGCCGGAGGCGGGATTGACCAGCAGGCAGGCCCGCTTTTGACGGGTGGTCGGAACCGCCGGCTCTTCGTACAAGACTTTATCCTTGGATTTGCGTATGAACACGGGATCGGTAGTCGGCGGGGGCGGCGCAGACTACCCCCGGCACAGGGCGGGGCAAGCGCCGATTCGAACCCGTGCGCGCGACGGCTTCACCAGCGATATTGGAAACGCGACAGCCGCCGCCGCAGTTCGCCGACGACCCGGCGCTCCTCCGCCTCGCCGCCGGGGGCCTGGAACGTCACGCTGAAACGCAGGTACGCTCCGGCGTCGTCCCACGGGCACGGTGGAGATGAGGTGCTCGGTGATCATCCACTGCGCGCAAGCCTCGGCGTTCTCGAAAACGACTCCTCGCCGCCGTCAGCCGCGCCGCGCGCTCTTCGGCGCGGGCGACGTAGAGGAAAAAACTGCCGCGCGGCTTCTCCGCCGCGAAACCCAGGCTGCGCAGCATCGGCACGAGCAGGTCCATCCGGCGGGAATATTTCGCGGCGATCTGCGCGGTGATCTCCGGATGGTCGAACGCATAGGCGCTCGCGTTCTGGATCGCCAGGAACTGGCCCGGAATCCGTGTTGTCCTTGACCGCGCCGTAGGCTTTGACCAGCCGCTCGTTGCCCGCCACGAACCCGCAGCGCCAGCCGGTCATGTTGAAATTCTTGCTCGTGGAATGCAGTTCGACGCCGACGTCCATCGCGCCGGGCGTCGCCAGAAAGCTCAGCGGCTTGCCCTCGAACACCAGCGCCGCGTAGGCGAAATCGTGGATCACGGCGAGCCGGTGTTCGCGCGCGAACGCCACCACCTTCGCGAAAAACTCCGGCGTGGCGCTCGCGCCGGTCGGGTTGTTCGGATAATTGAGCACGAGCACCTTCGCGCGGTCGAGCACGTCGGCCGGGATGCGCGTCGAGGTCGGGCAGGAAGCGGTTTTCCGGGAGCAGCTGGCAGGTTGTGCACCTCGCCGCCGTAGTATCGCGCGTGCGTGCCGAAGACCGGGTAGCCGGGCACGGTCATCAACGCCACGTCGCCGGGATTGATCAGCGCCGCCGCCAGCATGGCCAGCGCGGGTTTGCTGCCGATGGAATGGATGACCTGCGTCTCCGGATCGACCGTCGACGCCGCACATCGTCGCGCAGGTATCGCGCGGCGGCGGCTTTGAGCGGCTCGCCGCCGTTGTCGGCGTAACCCGCGGTTTTCCGGTTTGCGCGGCTTCGTCGCGCGAGCGTTTCGACCACCTCCGGGAACGCCATTTCGTCGGGCTCGCCGACGCCGAGGTCGAAGAGTTCCACGTCCGGGATTGGCTGCCATGCGCCGCGCGTTTGGCGCGCTTGATCTTCTCGAACTTGTAGATGGCGGTGTCCTTGCCGAAACGGTTGCCGCCGATGCGTTCGGCGAAAAGGTTTTGGATGTAGGGTTCTGTTGTCATAGAAGGAGCATGAGGTGGCGGGAGCCGGACAGTACCTGAAAACGTCCCGTGCGCAAACGGGCCGGGTGGTGTGTTGCCGTTTACACATTGTGGTTGGCGAAATTGTTTATGCCATGACCCACCGAGGACAATAAACAGTTAATATTAATAAGTTACAAACATACAGCTTGCGAGGCATCAACAATTACTTTGGTTTGGTAGTAGTACCATCTGTCAACTGAATTGAGTAACAAATTGTCAGTAACCTTGATCTTCCAGTCTACGTGGATAGTCGCGCGATGGTCACGCCTTTAGCCACGGAGTGGCGTCATTTGAGTAGCCGTGGTCGAGTCCGCGAGGCCATGGAACGATAGAACGTGAAGCTCCCTAGCCACGTAGTGGCGTCACCAATGGCGTCTACCCCCGGTGGTTAACCCTATCAGCCCGCGCAAAACGGCGCTCCACGCGGCGATGCCGATCCACTGGAACCTCCACGGAGGTCACGCCACTACGTGGCTTTGAAGCTTTTGGTGGTGACTGTTCCGTGGCCTCGCGGACTCGACCGCACGGCTCCTCAGATTCGGTCAAGGTTTCTCCGTCCCTTTGGTCCTTTAAGTCCCTTGCGTCCCTTTCTGGAAACACGCCTGGCGCTGGAGGCTTGCTTTGCCGGAAAGGGACCTCAGGGACGTAAAGGACCAAAGGATTCGGCAAGCTTCGCCAACAGACGCGGCTTACATGGCACGCCTACCTGCAGTCCGACGACAGTGGCTGGCAGTGTCCCAACTTTTACCAATCGAGAGACAATTTGACCGTTTTACCCAACGCGTGTTAGTATCTTTGCACAACATGCCCAAGGAAAGCTCCCAACCCCTCAATCAGGTGCTCTCCACCTCGGATTTGGCCGCGAAACTCGGCCTCTCCCGGTGGGCGGTGTCGCGCGCCCTCAACGGACGCGGCGGCGTCAGCAAAGCCACCACCGCGCGGGTGCGGGACGCGCTCGCGGAACACCATTTCGAGCCCGATTTCCTCGCGCGCGGACTGCGGGGCGGCTTGACCGGCGTGGCCGGTGTCTGCGTCCCGCGCAGCCTCCTCGACCCCTCGCGTCCTTCCCACGACGGCCTCCACCCCCAGACGGCGAGCACCGCGTTGGACGCCATGTACAAACGGCTCGCGGAAAGGGGCTTCTTCGCCATCACCGCCACCTTCGACACACCCGAGCAGGAAGCCGAGGCCACGCGGCGGATGCTGGGTCTGCGGGTGGAGGCCCTCCTCCTTGTCACCCCCAATTTCCAAACCGCCTCGCCCGTCAACAGAAGCATTCAACAGGCAAAAACCGTCTCCGTGGCGGTCGATCCCACCGGGGAGGCGGGTTGCACGACCCTGCGCTTCGACCACTTGCAAGCCGCGCGTCTCGCCTTGGGCCATCTCCACCAGCTTGGGCACAAGCGCCTGGCACTATTGGGGATACCACCCAAGGGAAGGCTGGCGCGCGCCTGCGAAACCGGGTGTCCAACCCTGGGTCTGACTTGGCGGACGCAGGTCCGCCTGATGCACCTCGACGACGCGCGCACTTCCCCGCTCGGCGGGGCGGCGTTCGGCTGGGCGCTGGTGGAAGCCCTGTTGCGCAAGCGCGGCGGCGTCACGGGTTTACTCGCGGGCGACGACCAGATCGCCGCCGGCGCGCTGGCCCGCCTGCGGCACGAGGGCAAAGCCGTTCCGCGGGACTTCAGCCTCATCGGCTACGGGAACCTTGAACTCGGCGGCTTCGCCGACCCGCCGCTGGCCACCATCGACCCGCAGGCCGCCCGCCTGTTCGAGCGCGCGGTGGACACCCTCCGCGAGCAGGTGAGCGCGGCGGGCCAGGTGGAAACCCAGGAGATTCTAATCAACCCTCTTTTCCTCAAACGCGCCTCGACCGGCCCTCCGCCGCCCTTGTGACCGCCCTCCGAGCCACCATTCCGCGTTCCCGGGCTTCACAACACGTGTGGAGTCAACAATAAATCCTCCGCGCCAGATTTCTGTTGACCGTACCCGCCGACGTCCGGGTATTTGGTGGGAGGAAGTGGGAGAAAGTGGGGGAAGCCACTCCTAACCGAAAATGTCCGGCACCGCCGCCAAACCAACCAGTTTTTTCGGGGGAGTTTCGACACTCCATGGACAACAAGCACCGGGTAACCATCCCGGCGCGCTGGCGTCAGGGCGAGCAGGACGAGTTCTTTTTGATCCCTTCCCACAACAACCAATACCTCTACGCCCTGCCGCCCGCCGAGTTCGAGAACGTGAACACCAAAGTCCAAAACGACCCGAACATCTCGCCCGCGAACAAGCGCTTGTTCGCCCGCCAGTATTTCTCGAAGGCCCAGCATTGCGTGATCGACCGCCAGGGCCGGCTTCTGTTGCCGGACGACTTTTGCCGCCTCGCCGGTCTTGACGGGCGAGTTGATGCTGGCCGGGGCTTACAGCCGGTTCGAAATCTGGAACCCGGAGCGTTGGGACCGCGCCCGCATCGATGAAGAATCCGCCTATCAGGAGGTCGCCGAACATATCGGCCTTTGATCGTGATGGGTCGTCCTTAAACACGCCATGACCGCTCTAATACTAGAAGCACCGACAAAGCCGGTTGCGATCCCCGGGTCGCTGATCGCGCCATCGCTGCGTGGAGTGGCCACGATCGACGAACGCGTGATCGCCCGGTCTGTGACCAGCTGCCCTGCGATTGCGCGCGTCCGTGGCGCTTAACACTGCGACATGGTTGCCGGGCGCGAAGATCATTCCGCACGACAGCGCCTGCCCGCGCCGTTGCGGCTGCCGCCAGCGCCGTTTTAAAAGCCCCGCCGCTAACCTGGCCTTTTTCTTGTCACGCCGTCCGTCGATGCTCGGCGACAAGCTCCATGGTAAATTCCGGGCATGAGCCTGCCCGACCCTGATCCACCCGTGACCTCCACATTGCCATTGCAAACCGCTCGAAAGCGCGACCCGAGCGGACCGCTTACGAGTATCACCTGCCCGTGATGCTCGCGGAGGTCGTCGCGGCTTTGCAGCCCGCTCCAGGCAAGCTGATCGTCGATGGAACGCTGGGCGGCGGGGGGCACACGAAAGCACTTTTGGACGGAGGCGCGAAAGTGATTGCATTAGACCGCGATCTTAGTGCAATTACGTATTGCATACAACATCTTGTGGAGTACGATGGCGCAAAGTTACAGCTGTTGCGGAATGACTACCGCAACCTGGACAGTGTTTTAGACGAATCTCGGCGTGGAAAAAGTGGATGGCATACTTGTTGGACCTGGGCACTTCTTCCCGGCAACTGGATAACCCCGAACGGGGTTTCAGTTTTCAGAAAGAAGGACCGCTCGATATGCGCATGGACCAATCCACGGGCCGAGTGCCGCTGATCTCGTCAACCATTGCCGAACCCGAAGAACTGGTGCGGATTTTTCGCCTATACGGCGAGGAACCGGCCGCCAACGCGCGTGGCTCGCCGCCATCGTCCGCGCCCGCCGGGATTCTATCATTAACGACACGCTGAGCCTGGCAAAAATTGTCGAGCGCGTCATCCCGAAACACGGCCCGCGGCATCCCGCGACGCGGGTTTTCCAAGGGCTGCGCATCGCCGTTAACGACGAGCTCGGCGCCCTGGCGAAGGTCTGGAAGCCGCGACGAAGCGGCTGCGACGCCGGCGGGCGGCTGGCCGTGATCACTTTCCATTCGCTGGAAGACCGCATCGTCAAGAGTTTCTGCCGCGAGACCTCCCAGCCGACCCTGGACCGGCCCGAGTGGCCGCAGCCCCGGCCCAATCCTCGCTATGCCTACCGCGCCGTCAGCCGGCGCGCCATCCAACCCTCCGAAGCCGAGCAAAAAAGCAATCCCCGCTCGCGCAGCGCCAAGCTGCGCGTCCTCGAACGGCTCTGATCTTCCCGCTCCCCTCCTCTCGCCGTCCGCGCACCACCACATCCACGTCATCCCGCCGCTTTCCAGCCCATCGCCCAACCCACCCGCTCACTCGCCACGCACTATCCATCACCGTATGAACACGAACCTCTCGCCGCCAGAGCAACACCGGACAATTCGCCGCCGTCCTCCGCTGGGTGATCGTCGTGGCTTTTCATCAGCGTCGCCGGCTTGAGCTACGTGTACCTGAAAACCCAGATGCACATCGGCGGCTTGCAGAAGCGCGCCCTCGAACGCGAACTCTGCCGACCTGATCTCGCAGAACAACGTCATGGAGGCGCAGATCGCGCAGTTGACCTCGCCGACCGCGTTGCGCGCCGCATGGAGGAGGGCTTTATCAAACTGGTTCCCATCAGCACGCAGTCGATCGTTCGCGTGCGCACGGCTTCGGATACAACCGCTGGCTCGCGGAAGACCGGCTGGCGAACGACTTCCATCCCGTCTCCCACGAATACGGCCGCAAGCCGCCGCTGGACTGAGACCGCGCGACCGTCTTTCTATCCTATCAACGGCGCGACGCGCCTTTCTGCGAAGCGTCCGCTCACACCCGCCAACCCGCCGCCATGATCCGCACCGCCAAAATCCGCGCCCTGATCGACCTGCTGCGTCTGGCGGTGGTGTTCAGCGGGTTTTCGTACCGGCTGATTTATCTTCAGGTGACCAAGAGGCGCGATGTACGCCGCGCTCGCCAACCAGAAGCAGATCTTTCAAAGTGATCGATTCCGGCGCAGCGCGGATCGATCCGGGACATTCACGGCGAAATCCTGGCGGACGACCTCCCGTTGTGCCGGGTCATCGCGGACGCCAGCCGGTTCAAAGACGGCTCCATCCCGCAGGTCGCGCACCTTTTGGCCGACGCGCTGGCTCTGGATGAGAAAGCGTTGTCCGACAAACTGGCGGACTGCCAGAGAACGTCACCGGCAGTATTTGGTCGTCAAGCGGCAGGTGCCCCAGCAGACGGGTGACGACATCAAGGCGGCGCTCGCCGCTCAAAAGACTGCGCGGCATTTACTTCGAGCCGGATTCGACTCGGATCTATCCGAACAGCTCCCTGCTCTGCCACGTCATCGGGTTCACCGATTTTACCGGCGAGGGCGTGCAAGGGGTGGAGAAGAGCATGAACCCTTACCTGGAAGGGCACGACGGCTACCGCTACATCACGCGCGACGGGCGGGGCCGGAGTTGGTCCAGCACCGCGGGCATCGAGCAAGCAGCCCGCAATGGGTACAATGTTCATCTGACAATCGACCTGGGATTGCAGGCCATCGTCGAGCGGGAACTCGACGCCGCGATCAAGAAGTACACGCCGGAGAAGGCGACCATCATTCTGATGCGCCCGAAGACGGGCGAAATCGTGGCGATGGCGAGCCGTCCGCATTTTGACTATCAACGAGCGGGCGACGCGCCGATCCCGAGCAGATGAAGAACCGGGCGATCATCGACATGATCGAGCCGGGTTCCACCTTCAAGATCGTGACGGTGACGGCGGTGCTCAACGAGAAGCTCGTGCGTCCCGAGACGCCGGTGTATTGCGAGAACGGCCACTGGGAATATTGCGGCAAAGTTCTGCACGACGCCCACCCCATCGGCACCGATGCCGGCCCTCGACGTGCTGGTGCATTCCAGCAACATCGGCGTCGCCAAGCTGGCGCTGCAACTCGGGGAAAACCGGCTTTTCAACTACAGCAAGCTCATGGGGTTCGGCGAGCGCACCGGCATCGACCTGCCCGGCGAGATCGTCGGCATGCTGCACCCGGTAAGCCAATGGAGCAAGATTTCCATCACGCGCATTCCGATGGGCCAGGGCGTCGGCGTGACCCCCATCCAGATGGTGATGGCCATGGGCGCCATCGCCAACGGCGGCAAACTGATGATGCCGCACGTGATCCATTCCATCACCAACGAAAAGGACGAACCCGTGACGGAGTTTCCGCCGGTGATGGTGCGGCAGGTGGCCAGTCCCGAGGCGGTGAAGGAGGTGGTGCGCGGACTGGAGGACGTGGTCAGTCCCCGCGGGCACCGCCAAGGGCGCGTCCGTGGCGGGATTCCCGGTCGGCGGGCAAAACCGGCACGGCGCAAAAAGTGTCGCCGACCGGCGGCTACATGACGGGCAAATACGTGGTTTCCTTCGTGGGCTTCCTGCCGGCTAACGACCCGGAGTTAGTGGGCATGGTCATGCTGGACAACGCCGTCACCGCGCCCAACATGAACTACGGCGGGCTGGTGGCCGCGCCGATCTTCGCGAGCATCGGCGAGCAGGCGATGCGCTACCTCAACATCGAGCCGCCGCTACCGATCGTGCAGAACAGCGCCGCGAGCCACGCCGCGGCGGCGGAGCGCGACTAACGTCGGGTCTTATTTTTACCTTCCCCACCCCGCCACCATGCAGCTTAAACTTCTCCTCTCCCGGCTCCCCGTCCAAGAAGTGAGGGGATCGCTGGACATTGAGATTACGTCGATCTGCTACGACTCGCGACTGGCGACGCCGGGCGCTTTGTTCGTGGCCGTGCGGGGCGCGCAGTGCGACGGACATCATACATGCGAAAGCCGTGGAAAAAGGCGCGGCCGCCGTTGTCGTCGAGAGAGCCGGATGTAAACGCCGGAACTGCCACCGTCGTGGAGGTCGAGGATTCCCGCGTCGCGCTCGCGTGCTCGCAGCCTTTTTTACAGCCAGCCATCGCTCAAACTCAAGGTGGCCGGCGTCACCGGGACCAATGGCAAGACCACCACCACCTATCTGCTAAAGCACATCTGCGAGCGGCCGTGATGCGGTGTGGCTTGATCGGCACCGTGCGCTACGAGATTGGCGAGGAGATTATTCCCGAGCACGCACACAACGCCCGAGTCACTCGACCTTCAGGACCTGCTGGCCCGGATGCGCGACTCGGGATGCAAGGCAGCGGTGATGGAAGTGTCGTCCCACGCCCTGTCCCAGGACCGGGTACGCGGCATCGAGTTCGACGCGGCTGTTTTCACCAACCTGACGCAGGACCACCTCGATTTTCATGGCAGTATGCAGAGCTACTTCGAGACCAAGGCTTCGTTGTTCAGCGCGCATCTGCCGGCCCAAATGAAAAAGAAGGGCGTGGCGATCATCAACATCGATGACCGTTACGGCTAGAACTCTCTTCCCGCGTCGCCAAGAATCGGCCGCGTGATCACGTTCGGCGTCAGCAACCGGGCCGACTTCCGCGCGAGCAACTTCAAAACGGAGCTTGCCGGCACGTCCTACCAGTTGGACGCGCAGGAGCGCAGTTTCCTTGTGCGGCTGCCGCTGATCGGCAAGTTCAACATCTATAATTCGCTCGCTGCGCTCGCGGCGGCATCGGCCCTGGGAATTCAATTGCGCGCGGCCGTGCTCGCGCTTGCGACCGCCCCGGCCGTGCCGGGCGGGTCCAACTCGTGCCAGCCAAGCGGAACTACCAGGTGTACGTGGATTACGCGCACACGGATGATGCGCTGCACAATGTTCTGCGCACGTTGCGGGAGCTGAATCCCGAGCCGCTTGATCGTCGTTTTCGGATGCGGCGGGGACCGCGACCGCGCCAAGCGTCCGCTGATGGCGCGCGCCGCCGAGGAGTGGAGCGACTATGCCATCGTCACCTCCGACAACCCGCGCAGCGAAGACCCTGAGGCCATCGCGCGCGACATCGAAAAAGGATTTCAGGGACGCAACTACGAAGTCGATCGCTCGATCGGCGCGCGGCCATTGAGCGGGCCGTTTCGCATGGCCAGCGCGCGCGACATTGTCCTCATCGCCGGTAAGGGTCATGAGAACTACCAGCAGTTCGCGCACGAAACGCTGCCCTTCGATGATTTGCAGGTCGCGCAGGCTGCTATTGAGGCGCGCCCGGTCGAACTCAGCTAACTTCTCACTCCTCCCCAGCCCTTCCCGACCACGAGCAACCTGAACAAAGGCTGACATTTGCCCGCGTCGCCGACGAACGGCGCGAATGCTGCTCAAGCATCGCTCACTACTTGCGGCAAATCGTCGATCTCGCGCCGCCGCCTGGAGCAGCCGGCCGGATTCGCCGACGCCACAACCGGCATCCAACCACTTCGCGGAAACCTTGGAGCCGCTGAACCTTAAATACCATCTGCGAATATGCCGCAGGGCACTCTGCGCTCGGGCGATCCCGCGCGCTGTAGCTTCGGGCATCGGCACGGATTCGCGCGCGCTCGCGAGGGGCGAACTGTTCCTGGCGTTGCGCGGGCGACAAGTTCGACGGCCACGTTTACGTGGCCGAGATGGCGAGCCGGGGCGCAACGGGCGCCATCGTCGCGCGCGGCTACGAATGCAGCCGGTTTGCCGACGGATTTCGCCATGATTGAAGTGGACGACACCCTGCTGCGCCTACCAGCGCATCGCGGCGCGTTACCGGCGCACTCTGCCCGCTGCGGGTGGTGGCAATCACGGGCAGCAACGGGAAGACCAGCACGAAGGATTTCACGGCGGCAGCCCTGTCGGGCAAATTCCGCGTCCTGAAAACCGAGGGCAATTTCAACAACCACATCGGCGTGCCCCGCATGCTCCTGCGCGCGAGACGACACGCACGAGGTCGCCGTGCTCGAACTCGGCATGAACCATCCCGGCGAAATCGCGCCGCTCGCCGCGATGGTCCGGCACCGCAAATCGCCATCATCACCAACATCGGCACGGCGCACATTGAGCACATGAAAACGCGCGCGGCCATCGCCCTGGAAAAAGGGATGCTCGCCGAAGCGGTGGACCCGGACGGCTGCGTCATCCTCCACGCGGGCGATGATTACACGCCCGCCATCGCCGCGCGCGCGGCGGCGCGGGTCGTCACCGTGGGGATCGATAGCGGCGAGCTGCGCGCCGAAAACTTTCGGCAAACCGCGGAAGGCAGCCGTTTTGATCGTGGTCACCGACACGGGCCGGACCGAGGCGACGCTGCCGGTGGCCGGGCCGCCACATGGCGGTCAACGCCCTGCTCGCGCTGGCCGCCGCGCAGGCCTGCGGCGTGGCTCTGGAGGAGGCGGTTCACGGTCTGGGCCGCTCCGAGCTTGACCAACGGACGGCTGGAGCTTAAACAACTCGGCGGCTGGCGAATCCTGGACGACACCTACAACGCGAACCCGGATTCCATGGTCGCCGCCCTCCAAACCCTTGCGCGGCTGCCGAGTCCGGGTCGCCGGATCGCGGTGTCTGGGCCAGATGGGCGAACTGGGAGTCGAAGCCGAGGCAGGGCACCGGCGCGTGGGCGAAGCCGCCGCCGAGGAAAAGCATCGATCAGGCTGATCGGCGTCGGCCCCGAGGCGCGGATCATCGTGGAAAGCGCGCGCGCCGCCGGGCTGCGCGACGCGGTCGCGGTGGAAACGACGGAAGAAGCGGCGGCGCTGCTTGCGGAAAGCGCGCGGACGCGGCGACACCATCCTCGTCAAGGGCAGCCGGTCCGCCGCGCATGGAGCGGGTTATCGCCGACCCTTGCCGCCACCCTCACTTCCCAACCGACCGACCCTACCCACCCGACGGCGCCATGATGTACTACGTTTCCATGTTGAGCCGCTACCTCGGACCGCTGCGCGTTTTCGAGTACGCGACCTTCCGCGGCCTCGCCGCGGCGCTGACCGCCTTCGCCGATCTCTTTCCTGTTCGGCAAAGTCGTGATCCGCAAACTGATCTCGCTAAAGTTCGGCCAGCCCGTGCGCACCCGCGAGGAAGTCAACCTCCTCTACGAGCTGCACGGCCGCAAGCAGGGCACGCCCGACGATGGGCGGAGTGCTCATCATCGCCAGCGTGGTCATCTCCGCTGTGCTCTGGGCGCGCCCGACCAACCCGCCGGTGTGGCTGGCGTCTGTTTACCATCATCTACCTGGGCATCCTCGGGTTCATGGATGATTACAGCAAAGTCACCAAAAAGAAATCGGCGGGCGTGAGCGGTCGGGTCAAGCTGATCGCGCAGTTCATCCTGGCCGCTATCGTCGTGCTCGTCGTTCACCTATGGACCGAAGAACTTCATGTTCTCCAAGCAATTGTTCGTGCCTTTTCTCAAGCGTCCGCTGATCGAGAACATGGGACTTGTTCGCGTTCCTGTTTTATGGGTTCGTGCATCGTCGGCTGCTCGAACGCGGTGAACCTCACCGACGGGTTGGACGGATCTGGCCATCGGCTGCACGATCACCGTGGCCGGCTCTTACGCGGTGCTGGCGTTTGCCTCGAGCAACATCCGGGTAGCCGAATATCTGACCGTCCCCTTCTTCCCAGGCAGCGGCGAGTTGACCGTGCTCTGCCTGGCGCTTGTCGGCGCGGGTCTTGGCTTTCTCTGGTTCAACGCCCACCCGGCGCAGGTGTTCATGGGCGACACAGGTTCGCTGGCCATCGGCGGCTTCATCGCCGTCATCGCGATCTGCTGCAAGCAGGAACTGCTGCTGACGCTCATCGGCGGCGTGTTTGTCATGGAGGCGGCATCGGTGATCATCCAGGTGACCAGCTTCAAACTCACCGGCAAACGGGTCTTCGCCATGTCGCCGCTGCACCATCATTTCGAGCTGACCGGCTGGAAGGAAAACACGGTGATCGTCCGCTTCTGGATCATCTCGATCATCTTCGCCGTGCTGGGTCTGGCCACCTTGAAACTGCGCTGACCCATCCCGCCTAACGTTTCTCCGATCATGACCAGTTCCGCGCCGCCCAACCTCAACTATCAAGGCAAAAAAGTCGCCGTCCTCGGCATGGGCCGGAGCGGGGAAGCGGCGGCGATCCTGCTCGTCTGCCTGGGCGCGAAGGTCACCGTGCTCGACACCGCGCCGGCGGACCATTTCGGTCCCGCGAAAGTGGATAAACTGGGAGGCATGGGCATGGGTTTGCTCTTCGGCGACCGGGCCGCGACGGACTCCGCCGACTACGATCTGGCGGTGCTCAGCCCGGGGATTGATCCCAAGGTGGCGATGGTGCAAAACTTCCTCGCGCGCGGCGTGCCCGTGATCGCGGAGATCGAACTGGCTTACCGCAGCAGTTCCACGCCGGTGGTCGGCATCACCGGGACGAACGGCAAGACCACCACCACGGAGTTGATCGCCGCAATGCTCACGGGCGCGGGCATCCGCACGGAGGCCGGTGGAAACATCGGCAAGCCGTACAGCGAGATCGTCAGCGAGGGTAATCCCCTCGACATCATCACGCTCGAGGTGAGTTCGTTTCAGTTGGAAAGGATCCAGAAGTTCCGGCCGGAGATCAGCGTGTGGCTAAACCTGACGCCGGATCATCTGGATCGCTACGCCGACCTCGGCGAGTACCGCAACGCCAAGCTGCGCATCTTCGAGAACCAGACCGGCGGAGGACTGGGCGGTAGTCAATTTTCGCGACCAGCTTCCACCCCTCACGGCTCGCCGCATCACGTTTAGCGCCTACGAACTGGGCGCGGATCTTTACCTCGAGAACGACATCATCCATCACAAGGGCGAGCCGGTGCTGGACCCTCGCGAGACGCACCTCCGGGGGCAGCACAACACCGAGAACCTGATGGCCGCGCTCGGCGTGGGCCTCGCCCGGGGGTTGAGTCCCGCGCAGATGAACTCGGCCCTGCGCGCCTACCGTCCGCAACCGCACCGCTGCGAGTTGATCCGGCGATCTCGACGAGGTGGATTACATTAACGACAGCAAGGCGACGAACCTCGACGCGCTGGAAAAAGCCTTGCTATCCGAGAACCGCCCGGTCATTCTGATCGCCGGCGGCAAGGACAAGGGCTTTGCCTTCGACGCGCTCGCGCCGTTGATCGGCGAACGCGCCCGTTGGGTGGTTCTGATTGGCGAAATGGCCGACCGCATCCTGCAGGCGTGGCAGGAGCACGTGCCTTGCGAAAAGGTCTCCAGCTTTGCAGGACGCCGTGAACATCGCCTGGTCGCTCGCGAAGCCCGGCGAGGTGGTGCTGTTTTCGCCCGGGACGAGTTCCTTCGACATGTTCAAGAGTTACGCGGACCGAGGGAACCAGTTTCGCGCCTTGGTCCAGGCGTTGCGCGCGCAGGGTGGCGTTTGATTTGCGTTCCCCCGGCGCGCCGGTTTTTTTACTACCCGTCAGTGTTGATCCGTTTGGTTATCACCTTCTAACATCCTTATGAGTGCCGTGCCTTCGTCCCCCCGCGTGAAACTTCGCGCCACCAGCCGCCGGGTCCCCCGCGCGCGGCCATTGGGCGGGAGTCCCGCGGAAGTCATTGAACCCGAACCCGAGCCCAACATGAAGCTCTCGCGGGCCCTCGTGGTTATGCTGCTTCTGCACATTGTGGCCATCGGCGGCATCCTGGCGTTCAGCCTCATCAAGGATCACGACGCGCCGCGCAAAACTGCCGACGGTGGCGCGGCGGGGAACGCGAACGCGGTGGAAGCGGAGGACGGCCACCTGCCGTCGTCCGCCGTCCGCGACACCGCCGAGGGTTCCGCGCGTCCCGCCGTCCACGTGGTGCGCCAAGGCGAAACGCTGACGCGGATCGCCAACGCCAACGGTGTCAGCCTGGAAGCGCTCGTCGCCGCCAACGGCACCGGCGGGTTTTCAACGGCGGCATCCACCCGGGGCAGCAACTCAGGTTGCCCGAGAAATTATCCGCGCCGACGAGCCGGCCGAGCACCCCGGGGAACGACGCCCTGAATCTGATCGAGCAGAAATCCGGCGACGCCACCATGGACGCGGACATCGCCGCGGCTAACGGCGTCAATCCGGCCGAAAGAAACCCGCGCCGGCTGCCCGCCGACTCGGGCCAGACCTATACCGTGGGCAGAGGGGAAAGCCCCTACATTATCGCGCATAAACTCAAGGTGAACGCCGATGCGTTGCTGAAACTCAATGGCATCGACGATCCCAAGAAAATCAAGCCCGGCCAGAAGCTGCGGCTCCCGGTCAGGCAGGAGGTGAAGGTGAAATCCGACGCCAAACCCAAGACCGACTCGAAGGTGAAACTGAAGGCCTGAGCGCCGCCATTCGTCCCTGATTGCTTCATTCCAACCTTCGTTTGCCGCGATGGCCAAGAACAGCGTTTTCATTTTGCTGGTTAGTGTGTGCGTCCTGATCGGCATCGGGATGGTCATGCTCTTCAGCACGGGCGCGTACGCCAACGACGCGCACGGCGACGCGTTACTATTTCCTCCAGCGGCAAGGCAGCCTGGCTGGGCCTCGGGATTGTGGCCTGCGCGGTCGCGGCTTTCACCGACTACCATCGCTTGTCTAAAATCTGGTGGGTGCTGTTCGCCGTCGCCGCGGTGCTGCTGGCGCTGTGTTTCGTCCCGCACATCGGACTTCGGCTCAACGGCTCATCGCGCTGGGTCCATTTCGGGCCGGTCATGTTCCAACCTAGTGAGATCGCCAAATTCGCGGCCATTGTGGCGCTTGGCGTGGTGGTTCACGAAGCACGAGCAGCAGAGCAGCCAATTTGTGCGCGGGTTCGTTGCGCCGATGCTGATCGTGGGCGTTCTGATGTTGCTGATCGTGCGAGAGGAAGACCTTGGCACGACGATGCTGATCTGCGCGACGATGGTGGCTGTCATGTTTGTGGCAGGCAGCAACTTCTTCTATCATGCTGCTGCTCGCGGTGACTGGCGCGGGCGGCATCTTACCGCTTGCCCGGCACATGACCGAGCGGAACGCGCGCCTGATCGCCATCCTCGATCTTGAAAAGCTACAAGGACGGCGCGGGTTTGCAGCAGTGGGAGGCGCTGCATGCCTTCGGTTCCGGCGGGATTTTACGGGCTTGGGCTTGGGAGAGAGCCGCGAGAAGATGCAGTACCTACCCTACGCGCACACGGACTTCATTTTTCCCATTGTCGGCGAGGAACTTGGGCTTGAAGGTCACGCTGATTGTGGTGCTCGCCTTCCTGCTAGTAACCCTGAGCGGGGTCATGATTTCCATGCAGGCGCGGGATCGTTTCGGGATGCTGCTGGGGTTTGGTTTGGTGATGAACATCGCCTCCAGGCTTGCGTGAACATCGGGATGACGACGGCGCTGCTGCCGAACAAGGGATGCCGCTGCCGTTTATCAGTTCGGGAGGATCGAACCTGTGTCTGTGCCTGCTGTTCGTGGGAATCCTCGTGAATATCTACCGGCAGGGCGACCACGTCGAAGCAGGAGCCGCCCATGGATGCCGACCGCTTGCAGGTCGCGGGCGACCCCGCGGATTTGAGGGGGGCGCGGATTTTTAGTCAGAGCTTGACGTAGCAAGAAGGCAACGATGCTTTAGCCTCTCAACCCGTTCCGGGTTGAAAGGCAATGGCAACGGGTTGTTACCGGGGAATATCCACGCTA
Source organism: uncultured bacterium (assembly GCA_963795895.1). Classification (GTDB taxonomy): domain Bacteria; phylum Verrucomicrobiota; class Verrucomicrobiia; order Chthoniobacterales; family SZAS-18; genus CAWCJJ01. The sequence goes on along the minus strand of CAWCJJ010000005.1, from coordinate 1,237,769 downwards.
GGCGACTGGACCACGTCTCTTTACGCTACGCCGCGCGGAGGCACTCCCGCCTTTTCAGTTGCGGAACAGGCGGACCTTTGCTCCTGTTGGCACGCGTTTCGCCCATCCTTTCTCCTGCTCTATGAATGTGGTAATCGCCTGCGGTGGCACTGGCGGCCACCTGTTCCCCGGCCTTGCGGTCGCGGAGGTGCTGCGCGCAGCGCGGCCACGGGCGCTCGTCTTCATTTCGGAGAAGGAAATCGACACGCTGGCGGTGCGGGATTACGTCGATCTTTTCCGCTTCGAACGGCTTCCCTCCATCGGGCTGCCGCGGTTGTTTTCCCCGGCCATGTTCGGATTCCTGCGCGGCGCGCTCGGCAGCGTCGCGCGCTGCCGCCAACTTTACGCCGAGTTCAAGCCGGACGCCGTGCTCGGCATGGGCGGCTTTACCTCGACCGCGCCGATCTTCGCCGGACGCCGCCTGCGGGTGCCGACCTTTATCCACGAGTCCAACGCTATCCCAGGCAAAGCCAACCGGCTCAACGCCCGCATCGCGCGCACGGTGCTGCTCGGCTTTGCCGAATGCGCGAAATACTTCCCGGCCACGATCCGCTGCCAGGTGACCGGCACACCGATCCGCGCGAGTCTGCGCATGAAAGATCGATCAGGCCGCGGCGCTCGCGAGCTTCGGCTTCACGCCGGATCCCACACGCAAAACCCTGCTCATCATGGGTGGCAGCCAGGGGGCGCGCGGGATCAATCAAGCCGCGCTCAACGCCGCCGCGGAATGGAAGGATGCCTTGCGGATCATCCATCTCACGGGACGCGACGGCGAGCAGGCGGTTCGCGACGGCTACCAGCAACTGCGGCATCACCGCGTACGTCGCCGCGTTTCATCACCAGATGCAGGAAGCCTACGCCGCGGCGGATTTTGCCGTGGCCCGTTCCGGTGCCGCGAGCCTGAGCGAACTGGCCTTTTTTCGGGTTGCCCAGCCTGTTGATCCCCTACCCTCACGCCGCCGAGGATCACCAGACTTTCAACGCCCGAATCTTCGAGCGCGGCGGCGCGGCGTTTTCTGCTCCCGGAAGGTCAAGCCACCGGACCGGCGCTGGCAAAGATCGTGCTGGATGCCCTGGCAAGCCCGCACAAGCTTTCCGAGATGGCGGCAGAACGCCCGCCGCCTCGCGCCCGCCGACGCGGCGGTGCTGGTCGTCGAAGCCATCGAGAAAGAGCCACCGGCCATGAGCCCTGCCCGTCCACCGAACCATCCACTTTCCTTGCCAACGGCAATCCCTGCCGCGTCCACCTCATCGGCGTCGCCGGTTCCGGGATGAGCGGCCTGGCCGGGTTGCTGCTCGCGCTCGGCCACCATGTCAGCGGCTCGGATAAGGTGGATAGCGCCGAGGTCCGTCGGCTTCAGTCGGAGGGCCTGGACTTCCACTGCCCGCACGAGGCCGGAGTGCGTGCGCGACGCGGAGGTGGTGATTTATTCGTCGGCGGTCAAAGCGGGCAACCCGGCATTCGACGAGGCGTCGCGCCTGGGCAAACCGCATGCTGCGCCGCGCGGAAGCGCTCGCGGAAATCATGTCGTTGCGGCGCGGCATCATCGTGGCGGGGATGCACGGGAAAACGACGACCAGCTCCATGGCGGCGCATGTTCTGCGGGCCGGAGGGCTTGCGGCCTAGTCACTACGTCGGCGCGGAAATCCCGATCCTCGGCACCAACGCCCATTGGGATACTGCCGGAGAATACTTCGTGGCCGAAGGCGACGAAAGCGACGGCACGGTTGCGCTGTTCCAACCCGAGCACACGATCATCCTGAACATCGAGGAGGAACACCTGGATTACTACGCGGACCTGGCGGCTATCGAAGCCGGTGTTCGCGCGCCTGATGGAACGCACCACCGGCAAGCATTTTCTACTGCATCGACGATCCGCACGCGGAACGCCTCTGCCACGGGCGCGACCGACACGGTATCATTCGGCGCGAGCTGCCGGGCGGATTATCGCTTCGGCAATCCACGAGCGCACGGAATTTCCAGTCCACCTTTGAAGTGTATCGGCGCGGCGAACTCGCTCGGGACAGCGACGTTGAACGTGCCTGGCGTCCACAACATCAGCAACGCCACGAGCGTGATCGCGCTGGCGAGCGAACTCGGGGTGGACTTCGCGACGATCGCCGCGCGCGCTGGAATCTTTTCGCGGCGCGCGGCGGCGTTTCGAGTTCAAACACCGCAGCCCGCGCTTCGCGGTGGTCGATGATTACGGCCATCATCCGAGTGAAATCCGCGCCACGTTGGAGACGGCGCGCGCGGGGCATCCGGGCCGGGTCGTCGCGGTGTTTCAGCCGCACCGTTATTCGCGCACGCAGGCGCTGTGCGACGAGTTCGGACGCGCGTTCAAAGCGGCCGACGTCGTGGTGGTCGCGGGCATTTATCCCGCCGAGCGAGCAGGCGATCCCGGGCGTCACCGGCCAGTCTGATCGTGGATGCGTTGCTGCGCGAGGGGCATCCCGTCCGCTTTCTACGAGAACAACTTTTCCCGGCTGGTCGCCGCGCGCGTCGGCGCGATGCTGCAGCCGGGTGATTTGGTGATCAGCCTGGGCGCGGGAAACATCCACGAGGCGGGCACCCGGCTCGCGGCGACTTGAGAACCCTCGAGGAACTTCGCGACGCTGCTCGGCGACGGAAGGGACGGCGACGCTATACGAGCCGCTTTCCAAGCACACGACGCTGCGCGTGGGCGGACCCGCCCAATTTTGGGCTCGAACCCACGACGGAGGCGGCTTTCGCCGGACTGCTGGCTTTTGCGCGACGAAGGAGTTGCCGGTTTTCGTGATGGGCCGGGGATCGAATCTGCTCGTGCGCGACGGCGGGATCGAGGGTTTGGTGATCCATCCCGCCGGCGGAGATTTTGCGAAGGTGGAAGTGAACGCCGACGCTTTCGAAATCACCGCCGGGGTCGGGGTCGGACTGAAACGGGTGAGCGGCGCGGCGGCCAAGGCGGGCATCGGCGGCTTTGAGTGGATGGAAGGAATCCCGGGCGCGGTCGGCGGGAGCCTGCGCATGAACGCCGGCGCGATGGGAATCGAGACGTTCGATCAGGTGGTCCGCGTCAGGATGATCGATCGACGACGGCGTGATTCTGGAGAAGACGCCGGCCGAACTGGAGATTCATTACCGGTCGGTGCCTTCGTTGAAAAAGAGCTACGCGTTGTCCGCGACATTTCGCGGTGGTGGCAGCAATCCTGGAGAAAATCCAGGAGTTGCTCAACGCATCGTCGCAAAAACGCAAAACCGAGCCAGCCCATCGCGGCGAGCGCGGGCTGCATTTTCAAGAATCCCGCCAAGGAATGTCCGGCGGGAAAACTGGTGCAGGAACTCGGGTTGAAGAACACGCATCGTGGGCGCCGCGCGGGTGTCGGAAGTCCACGGCAACTTTATCGTCAACGACGGCGGCGCGTCGGCGGCGGAAGTGTTGTTGTTGATCGATCAGATCAAAGCCGAGGCCTGGCGGCAGCGTGGCATCCGGATGGAAACGGAAGTGCAGATCGTCGGGCGGGATTGAGCCATAGGCGTTGGCCAAACCATCTCTGATCTGGATTGGTTCTCCGCACCAAGGGTGCAGCCTCATAACAGCCTGGGGCAACGCCCCAGGTACAAGATAGTATTACATTCAGCGCTGAAGGCGCGATTCAATCCGGGCGTGCCCACGCGGACCATCTTGCCATTCCCACCGGTGGCACCTTGAAACGCGCTTTCCACGCTAAACCCACAAACAACCCATACCTGGGGCGTTGCCCCAGGCTATTGATGAGGCTGCACCTTCGGTGCGAAAGGCGACCTATGCTGAGGATGCGCCCCAGGTGTGGAGAAAAAGCAATGCGCCGGGCTGTGCTGAGGCTGCACCTTTGATGCGGAGAGGGAGAACTGATGTGGGTGGAAGACACGTGCTCCCGGGACATTTGCTCCTATCGTCAGGTAAAACCGTCCAGCCATTTTGCAAACGGCCGCAGGCGGATACTTTTCGCCAAAAATGAAATGTTAGATGCGCAAAAATTGTGCGATCCCGCGCAATCCAAGATTGACTAATGGACGGTTCATCCACACTGTCAGTCAACGAAGGCGCGCGCACCCTAATAGGGCTAACGATCCGTGTTACGCGGCATGTTAATAACCCTGTGAATAGATGTTAATAAGTCCTTTCTTTTCGCATGACGATCTCTAGCTGGCAAAGAAAATCGCGGTGTTGGTGGGTGGTCCGGGATCGGAGCGCGACGTGTCGCTGCGTTCGGGCGAGATGCGTCGCGCGCGCGATCAAGGAGGCAGGCGCGGCCGAGGTCATCACGCGTGGACGTGAAAGGCGAAGACTTCGCGCTGCCGCCGGGTATCGATCTGGCCTTCAACATGATCCACGGCACGTTCGGGGAAGACGGTCGTTTGCAGGAAGTTCTCGAGAGATCGCGGCGTTCCTTACACGGGCGAAGGCGTGGAGGCGAGCCGCCTCACGTTCGACAAAATTCTCAGCAAACGGCGTTTTGATGCAACACGGCGTGCGGACGCCGGCCTATGAAGTCATCCGCGCGGGCAGAGGTCCCCACCTTGCCGCTGCCCCTGGTGGTCAAAGCTCCCCGCGAAGGATCGAGCGTTGGCGTGTATCTGGCGCGCACGGACGCCGAACTCGCCGCCGGCTTGCGCGGGGTCACGGCCTTCGGCGAGGACATCCTGATCGAGGACTCATCACCGGCCACGAATTGACGGTGGGGATCCTCGGCGACACCGCCCTGCCGGTCATGATGATCGTACCCAAGGATGGGTTCTACGATTTCAAGAACAAGTATCCTTGGCTCAGCCCCGGCGGCGCGGCGGCCCATTATTGTCCCGCTCCCCTTTCACCCGAGGTTACCGCCCAAGTGCAGGAGTTGGCGCTCCGGGCGCACCGCGCGCTCGACCTTGAGACCTATTCGCGGGTGGACGTGCTTTTGAACCACCAGGATGAGGCGTTCGTGCTGGAGATCAACACGATCCCCGGCATGACGGACAGCAGCCTGCTGCCCGAAGCCGCCCGCGCCGTCGGCATCGAGATGCCCCGGCTTTGCGAACGCATCGCCGAGTTGTCGCTCGCCCGCCGCCCGCACCGTTGAGATTTTCGTTCATTCCACCAAGCGCCTCCCATGGCAGACACCCCGCGCCGCCGTACCGCCCGTCCGGTTAATTCCCGCCGCACCACGGCGAAGCAACGCAAGAGCCAGCACGTGCTCGATGTGGCGGTGCGGGTTGATCAGGCGGCGCGCCAACGTCAACGCTGGTTCTTCGGGTTTCTGTCCAAAACCATCCTCGTGGTGGGTCTGGGCGCGGGCTTGTACTACGGCGGCACCGATGGCCGCGGCGCGGCTGCTCTTCAAAAACCCGGAATACAACATCGCCGAGTTGAACGTCGAAACCGACGGCGTGCTGACCCCCGAAGTCGTCGTGGCCGCGTCGGATCTGCACCAGGGGGCGAACATCTTCAAGGTGGACCTCGCTCGCGCCAAGGCCCGGGTCGAGGCCATCCCACAGGTTGAGAAAGCCCAGGTCACGCGGAAACTGCCGCACAAGATCAGCATTCAGGTGACCGAACGCAAACCCATCGCCTGGGTCGCGCCCGAACACGACCCCGCTTCGCGCGACGAACTCGCCGCGTCGGGCAAATCCTTTCTGATCGACACGCACGGCATGCTGCTCCAGCCCGGCAAGACGCTGCCGCAAGATTACCATTTGCCCATCATCCGCAACTACGGCGCGAGTCCCCTTTCCGCCGGCATGCGAAGCCGAGGGCGAGGAAATCAAGGCGGCGCTCGACCTGCTGCACGCCCACCAGGATTCGTTGATCGCGTCACGCTTCCAAATCCAGGAAATCGATCTTTCCAAGCACTACGGATTAAACGTGCTCGGGGAAAGCGGGGTGCAGGTGCTCTTCGGACTCGACGACATGGACAAGCAGTTGAAGCACCTCGACATCTACCTGCAAACGCTGGAGCCGCAGCGGACAGCGGCCCGCCACGATCAACCTGCTGCGCGCAACGCAATATCCCGGTGACGTTCATCACCGAACCGGTCGCGCAGCCGGGCGTCATTCCAGCGGGCGCGCCCGTGTCACCGCCGCATCGCGGCGGCGACCCCGGGGAATTCCAGGAAAGATTCCACCTCCACCAAGGACAAAAAAAAGTCGAAGCCGCGTGAGGACGACGAAGAGGAGCCGAAACACCACACCGCATTCCGACAGAATCGATCCCATCCGCACACCAAGGCACCCACCGTTCGGCGCGCCCTGCCGGTTAACTCCACCCACTAACGTTCACCCTCCCGGCACCGGCGGCGGCGGACCCGTTTGATGAGCAAAGAAAATATCGTCGTCGGCATGGAGATCGGCACCTCGAAGGTGTGCGTCGTGGTGGCCGACGTGCGTTCGGATGGCACGCTCAAAATTCTGGGCGTCGGCCAGGCGCCCTCGCGCGGGGTGCGCAAAGGGCGAGATCGTCGATTTCGAGAGCGCGCACAAAAGCGTGCGGGACGCCATCGCCGACGCCGAACAAAAAAGTGACGTGGATATCCACAGCGCCTACGTCGGCATCACGGGCCAGCACATCACCAGTTTCAACAACCGCGGCGTGGTCGAGCTGCCCGAGGACCGCGACGAAATCGACGCGGATGATTTGGAGGAAGTGAAGCTCAACGCGCGGGAGGTCAGCATCCCGCCCGCAAAACGCCACGTTGCACGCCATCATCCAGCATTACTACGTGGACGGACAGGACGGTGTTTTGACCCCCGTGGGCATGCTGGGCCACAAGCTGGAGGCCGATTACCACATCATTCACGGCATCCGCACACGCGTGCAAAACACCATCCGGTGCGTCAAGGATGTGCCCCTGGAAGTGGAGGATGTCGTGTTCAATTCGCTTGGCGAGCGCGCAGGTGGTCATCAGCCAAAGCCAGAAGAACCTCGGCGTGCTGGTGCTCGACATCGGCGGCGGCACCATTGACTACGTGGCCTACGTGGACGGCGCGATCAAGCAAAGCGGCGTGTTGTCGGTGGGTGGCGACCACGTCACCAACGACATCAGCATGGGACTGCGGATCCCGATGGCCCGCGCCGAACGACTCAAGATCGACGAGGGCAGCGCGACCATCGGCAACTGCCTCCCGGGCGAGACGCTTTTCCTGCCGCCCGAGCCGGGGTTCGCCGGGCGCGAGATCGAACGCGAAACCCTGAACAGCATCATCCATTTCCGGCTCCGCGAAACGTTTGACCTGCTCAAGCGGCAACTCGACGAGGAACCCTACCTGCGCTACCTCGGCGCGGGCGTGGTGCTCACTGGCGGATGCAGCCTCATCCCGGGCATCAACCATTTGGTTGAGGAGATCCTGGGATTGCCCGTGCAAGCCGCGCAGCCTCCCCCGCTGCAAGGGGTGACTTCGGCTCTGACGAATCCCCAGCTTTCCACGGCGCTTGGATTGATCAAGTACGCGCAACTGGCGCAAATGGAGCGCCCGAAAGTCCTCGTGGTTCACGCGCATGCGGCGCAAATTCTTTGGAGGGGGCAAGAACTGAAACGCGCGCTACCCCTCCCTTGTTTCCACGCGCGAACTGCTTGCGCCCCCCTATTGAGATAGTGAATCGACTCCTTCCATGAACGAAATTTCTCAGAAAACATCCGGCGCCTCGATGGCCAACGGCGAATTCCGCATCAAGGTGATCGGTGTGGGCGGGGCTGGCTCGAACGCTTTGGACCGGTTGATCCTCGATGGTTCCGTCAACGTGGACCTTGTGGCCTGCAACACCGACGTGCAAGCCCTGGCGGGTTCCGTGGCGACGGAGAAAATTCAACTGGGTCGTCAAATCACCCGCGGACTCGGCGCGGGTGGCGACCCCGAGTTGGGTTTCCTGGCCGCCGAACAGGCGGTGGACGAACTCCGCGCCACGCTGGAAGGCGTGCCGCTGGTGATCGTCTGCGCCGGACTCGGCGGTGGCACGGGTTCGGGCGCGGCTCCGTTGATCGTGAAGACGGCGCGCGAACAGAACTCCCTGGTGCTAGTCTGCGCGACGTTGCCGTTTTCCTTCGAGGGACGACGGCGCGGGTTGCAAGCCCAGGAGGCGTTGCGCGCCATCCAGGAGTACGCCGACGCGGTGATGTGTTTTGAGAATGACCGGATGGGCGAGTTGATCCTGCCGGAAGCGGGTATCCACGAGGCGTTCGCCGGGGCGGACCACATCATCAGCCAGAGCATCCGCGCGATCATCGATCTGGTAAACCGGCGCGGCCTGATTCACCTGGGTTTCGACGATTTGCTAAGCGCGTTGCGCACGCATGATTCGCGTTGTCTGTTCGGTTACGGGGAGGCGGGCGGAACGGAACGCGGCCGGCTCGCGCTGCAGCAGGCGCTCAAGAATCCGTTGATGGACAAGGGAACGCTGCTGGGCCAGTCGGCCAACGTGCTGGTCAACATCATCGGCGGGAACGACATGACCCTGGCCGAGGTGCAATCCGTGATGGAAGATTTGGCGCAATACATCGGGGACGAGACTCAGTTGCTTTTCGGAGCCGCCGTGGATGCGAAGCTGGAGGGCCGATTGGGGGTGACGTTGATCAGTTCGTTGAGTGCGAACGGGAAACAGCCGGCGAAGGGGGCTACTTCGCGCAACGCCCCGCGCGGTGGCGGCGGTGCCCATTGCCGCGCCGGTCGGAGTCGCGCCAGCGGTGCCACCGGTCGAGGGGCTTCCGCCGGTCGTGCTGGCGACGAGTGCAAAAGCCGCCAGCGCGGACCCGAGTATCTCCGAGCCAACCGTCCGCGGAAGGTTCGACAAGAGCGAACCGACGATCGTGGACGGCGAGGACTTGGATGTCCCGACGTTCATGCGCAAGAATTTGAAGGTGAAGTAGGTTCGCCTTTTCCCCGCCGCGCAGCGGCTTTGGAGTGCGGCGACATGTCGCCGCTTTCACACGGCTCCGCCGGGTCCAACCGCGACGCGTCGCGTCCAAAGCCTTCCGGCGCAGCCGGCTCGATTGATAGTCGGCTTCGCCGAGGGATTTGGACGCGACATGTCGCTGGAAACAAAGCCGCGACATGTCGCGGCGTACTCCAAAGCCGCTACGCGGCGGGCAGAGCCAGAATATATCAGCTATCTTGATGGTATTCTTGTGTCACAAGACGAGCAATATGTTCCAGTTGAGTGCCTTGTAGGTTGGTTGGCGTCCTCTCATAAACCTCGGGTTCAACGGTGTGGCGATCCTTGAACTGGAAGAGACGCCCGCTCTTCCAAATCCACGCGTCGTCACGGTAGGGGCCCACCTTGCGGGGATCACTCCACGTGTGCAGCGAGAGTAGCGGGCGGTTCATCGCCGCCGCCAAGTGCATCGGACCACTGTCCACGCTCAACACAAATCCGGCATGTCCAACCAGCCAAAGCAATTCGTCCAGGCTGGTCCGGTTCAGGTAATCCGAACAACCGGGCGGAAGTTGAAGCTTGGTTTGTCCGTCTGCGCTTCCAACCAGGATCACTTGACCCAACGGCGTGAGGAGATGGCAGAGTTGCTCAACCTGTTGAGCGGTCAACGATTTGCCTACTCCCCGGGAGAAAGGGTGAACCAAAATGTACGTGCCACTGACGACTTGCCCGCCCGAAACTGGCGGAGTACCAGATGGTAAAATAAATTCTATTCTCTTTGTTGCGAGTAACTTACCTGATCCAACCACCACTTTGGCTAAAGTCAGGTACCGTTCCACCGCGTGGGGTACTCCCGCCGGCAACGGAACAACCTTTGTGTAAAACCAGTCCGCGCCTTCCCGGGCGTCAGCCAGCCCGAACCGCTCCCTCGCGCCACTGAACCACCCCATTAGCCCTGTGCGGAGCAACCCTTGGAAATCCACCGAGACATCCGGACGGCGGGGCGCAATCACGCTCTTCAGCCAACGAATGGATGGAACCACGCCTCCCAACCCACGAAAGGTCTTGCGCGGAAACAAGACAACTTCATCCACATCTGGATTGCCCGCGAGCAGTGGAGCCCACTCCGTATTCACCAGCCAGGCGATCCGCAAATCCGGTCGCGCCGCCTTCATCCAAGCCACCGCCGGGAGCGTGTGGATGATGTCGCCCAGCGAACTCGGTTTGATGACGAAGACCGAGGACCCGGTTTTCAACGTCACCTTGATTTCTCCCTCCCCTGCTTCAGGCCTACCCCGCTACTTTCCAATCGCTAGCCGGTCGGCCAGCCGCTTTGGCAATCCGGCCGCGATGATCTTCTTCTGCGCGGTCTGGATATCGTACTCGAGCCGGCGCAACTCGATGTAATTTTTATCCACGTGGTAAATCACGTAGGCCGAACGCCAATCACCATCCCGCGGCTGCCCGACGCTGCCGATGTTGATGAAATATTTCTTCCCCATCTCGAACTTGATCTTATCGAGCGGGATGCTCATCACCGCCCCGTCGCGGATGTAGGCTCGCGGAGCGTGGGTGTGGCCAAAAAAACACACGCTGGTGTGCTGGTAACTAAAACTCGCGCTCGCGTCGAGTTGGTTGAAAACGTACCCCCATTTGTGGGGAGTATCCAGCGTGGCGTGGACGATGGTGAAATCCCGCACCTGCCGCACCATGCGCAGGTCGTTGAGATACTTCTTGTCCTCCTCCGTGACGTTCTCACGCGTCCAGTTGAGCGCCTCCTCGGCGAGCGGATTAAAGCCATCGAGTGAGTCCGTGATCGCCGCCTGCTCGTCGTGGTTCCCCTTGACCACCGGACACTCCAGGGCACGGACAATTTCCAGGCATTCGTGGGGGTTCGCGTTGTAGCCGACCACGTCTCCCAGGCAGACGTAATGGGTGCAGCCTTGTTCGCGGGCGTCGGCCATGACCGTTTCAAGTGCCTCTAAATTAGCGTGGATGTCACCAAAGATCGCAAAACGCATGTCGGGAATCTTCTATACAAGACGGTCTAGGAATTTTTGTAAACTCTTTGTTCTGCGGGAAGCCCAAGTTTCTCCTCCATCGCCTTGAGCCGGGTCTCCAAAGTCGGCAACCGCTCCTGTTCGCCCAGGTCATGGATGGCACGGAGTTTCACCCAGGCCTCCCGCTCGTGTCCGGGGCAAAAACTCAGCTCGGTGGCGGCAAACCGCTTCATGAACGCGGGTGCCTTCGGACACGCGGCCGCTTTGTCGAACGCCTGGGAGGCCGCGCAGTGGTCGTTGAACTTGTCTTTATAGATGAAGGCGAGACTCTGGTAAAGGGTGTAGGACTCCGGATTGTTCACGATCCCGCGCTCAATGTAATCCTTGCCAATCGTAAAGTACTCCCGCTGTGCTTTCAAGCGTCTCGCGAGGCTGGGTTGCTTTGGGTCGTTGAAGGCCGCGACACTCGCGTTGAAAGCCATGTGCCAGCCGGATTGATCCCAGAAGATGACGTTGCGAGGGGCCAGGGTGGTGACGGTACCCAGCAGGAGGTTCATGCGTCCGAATTGCGTCCGCTCCCATTCGATGTGCGCTTGAATCCACAAACCATCCGCGACGAGTGTCCGAAATCCACTCAGAGCCGCGAGGAAACCCATTTGGCCCGATTTTGTCGCGCAACGCCAGGTTTAGCTGCGTTTTGCCGAAAGTGGCCGCGTGGCCTTCCCGGGTCAGCCGGGTTTCGATGGGCAGCCGGATCCAACCGAAGAGGAGAATCAGCAGTCCGGCGGCCAGATGACGCCAGGTCAACCACGCGAGCGGCCTGTCCCGCGGTAGATCCGGTGGGAGGGGTGGCTGGAGGTGATCCTTGCTTGCCGTCATGATCCGTGGGGATCCGGAGATCAAAGCTCCTTGGCGCTGAACACGAAGAACGCGGCGAGCAGGTAAATGACGACGTAAAAGCCGCCGAGCACGAGCGTCTTGAAGAGCAGGGCGGCGGCGATGGGCGTGCCCACCACGATCTCATCGATCAAGTTGAAGAGTTGGAGGTCCGGGAAGACCAGGGAAACAAGTGCGATAAAAGACTTCGTCAGCCAGCCCGTGCCGGCCAAGCCGCTGGTTGCCTGCCAGTATTCCCGCGCCGTGGCTTGGAGATGGCCGATGAAATAAACCACCACCGACACGATGATGGTGAAAATGGACGAGGAAGCGAAGGTCGAGATGAACAGGGTCAGCGACGCCAGCAGGCAGGCTTTCGCGTAGATCACCGCGCCACCGGCCCAGAGGTTGGGGTTGAAAGCGACGGCGCGCACGTCGTTGATTTTCTGCTGGATCGCCTCCGCCGGACCACCACCCGCGAGCAGTTCGCCGGTGACCACATGGACGCGCCACCCAAGGGACGCGGCAAAGATGGCCCCCATGACCACCATCGAAATCAGAAGCAGCAACATGACCCCGAAGAGCTTGCCCAAGAGGTACTCAAAACGCGGCACGGGTTTGGCGAGGATCGTGTAAAGGGTGCGATCCTCGATGTCTTTGGGGAGCATCCCCGCCGTGGCGAGGATCGCGAGCAGGCTGGTAAAGATCGACATCGCGCCCAAGGAAAGGTCCTTGAGCATCTGGAACTCCTCCTGGAACGAGAAGCGCACCAGGAACACCGAGGAGGCGATCAGCAGCAGGGTAAAGATCAGCAGGAAGTAGAACACCTTGAGCCGGATCAACTCGGTGAGGGTGTTGGTGGTCAAAGCCCACACGCGACCGGCGGAAAAGAACCGGTGCGGGATGGTCGCGCGTCGTAAGGCTGCGGGTGGAGCTACAGGGGACATGGCCGAAGGGGGACAAGAATTTATCACAGAGGACACGGAGATGGGACACAGAGAAACACAGAGGAAGAAGGAGGGTTCGGAGGGGAGAAGACCGGTGGGTAATTCTGGAAAAGCTTTCTGCCTTTTTCTTCCTCCTCCGCCTCTGTGTCCCATCTCCGTGTCCTCTGTGATAAATTCTTCATTCCCCCCGCTCCCGGCGTGACGTGACTTCCAAAAAATACCGTTCCAGCGTGGTCTGGGGTTTGCGAGTTTCCACCAGCGACGCCTGCGGGTACGACCGGCGCATCATCGTTTCGATTTCGGCGAGCATGGCCGGCGGCGCGTCGCGGAAGATCATCTCCGTTTGGTCCTCGATGGAAATCAATTCTTCCAGCCGTCCCTCGCGCACCAAGATGCCCCGGTCCAGGATGCCGATGCGGTCACAGATTTCCTGCACCTGACCCGAGAAGGTGCGAGCAGAGCAGCACGGTGATCCCGCGTTCCTTGCAGGCGACGATCAAATCCCGGATTTCCGCCGAACCTTTTGGGTCCACCCCGGCGGTCGGCTCGTCCAAGACGAGCAGACGCGGGTCTTGGACCAAAGCCTGCGCAAGTCCGATGCGCTGAAGCATTCCTTTGGAATAGCCGCTCAAACGCCGGTCGTGCGCGTGTTCCAGGCCCACGATCTTCAAGAGTTCGGCCACCTTGTCGCGCAGGGTCGAACCGGAGAGACCGCAGAGTTTGCCGTAGAACCGCAGGGTCTCGGCGCCGGTCAGGTATTTGTAAAAATACGGGTTTTCCGGCAGAAAGCCGACTTCCTCGTGGCTTTCGACCAACTGGCTGTCGCGACCAAAAATCTGCGTGCCGCCCGCCGTCGGCGAGATCAGCCCCAGGACGATCTTCATCGTGGTGCTTTTGCCGGAGCCGTTCGGACCCAGCAAACCGTAAACCTGTCCCGGCGCCACCTCCAGCGACAGGTCGCGGACGGCCACCACCCGTTCGCGTTTGAAGGGGATGGGGAAAACCTTGGAAAGATTGCGGATGGCGATGGCGGGGGTGGTCATCACTCGGAACAACGGACGGTCACAGCATTAAACACGCGCCGCTGGTTTTATCAACCGGCATGACTTGGCGACGGCAGTCACGGCCGGATGGCAAACCCATGGGCACCGGCGGGGAACGGGGGAATGTCGGCGCACTGCACCCCTTTGATATACCGGGCAAGTGGTCCGCGCGCAATGGTTTGAAAGAATTTTTCAACTTCCTCGGCGTTGCCTCCCGCCTGCAACTCCACCCGTCCGTCGGGCAGATTGCGCACCCAGCCGATCACCTCGTAGCTTTGGGCGATTTGTTTGACCGTGTAGCGGAAGCCCACGCCCTGGACCCGTCCGCTGTAGAACACTTGCCGATGACTGACAGTGTTCACGGGGCCGCGCGCAGGGGTGAAAAAAGGCGGGTGAGTTCGTCGGCCCAACGGGTATCCCGCGCGTCGATGAGAAGGGTTTGCGGTCCCGCTTGGATAAGGCGGAGTTCGTGTCCGCCCACCGCGAGCGAGTAAGTGGCGTACTGGCCATCCGTCGGCGCTACCGCCGGGATGCTGTCTCCGGCCGCCGCCACCACGGGAGAAGGCGGAGCGGTATTGGCGTAGCGCGCGGTGAGTCCGGCCATCGCGGCCTGGCAATACTCCCGGGCGGCGGCGGCGTCGCGCCAGACCGTTCGGCAGACGCAATGGTGGGCGTTGTGATCGCCGTAAACCAGGACGCGGTCGCCGCGCCAGGCGCCCGCGAGCCGGGTCGCGCGGGCTTTGTCTTTGAGCCAAAGTTCCAGCACTTGTTCAAGGGTGAACTCGCCCAGGACGTTGTCCATGACGGGTTCCATGCCCAGCGCGGTGGTGACCGCCATTTCCACGACGACCGGCTGTTCCCGGGGCTGTGCCAGATAGCGTTCGGGGTGCAGGATTTCCCCGGTTGAGGAGGGCAAATCATGGAACGCCTTCGCGACGGCCTCGCGACCACCCCGCGCGCTCACCGCCGCGACAAAAATCTGCCCTTGGAGGTAGGGAAAGAGCAAAGATTCACGCAGGTAACGGGGTGCCGCCGCAAGCTGGCGCACGTCGCTGGTCAGCGCGCCCGCCAGACTGTCGCGGACCGCGGCGGCGCTGAGGTTGGAGAGAAGGTACTGGTTCATGACCACGGTGGCGTCGCCTTCCACCAGCGCGGTCGCCGCAAGGGTGCGGTCGTCGTTGCCCTTTGCCTCCAACGGAAGCTTCAGCAAGTCAAAATGCTGGTCTTGCAGCGCGTGGGTCAGTTCGTGCGCCATGATCACTCGGTTTTGCGCGTTGGACAGCGGGTGTTCGCTGAAAGTAAACAGTTCGTGCGTGTGTTGATCGTAGAAAGCGCCGATTTGTTCCCCGAGCAGGTCGAGGTAAACTTTCTTGAGGTCCATCTTCTCGGGGATCAAGCCAAGTGCGGAGAGTTCGAGGCCCAGGTTGCCAAACTCGCGGTCCGGCACCTGTTGCGAGAGTTTCTGGCTCAGGATGCCGGGCAGGTCGGCGCGGGGGATCTCGCGGAAGACAACCGGCTGCAGGAACTTCAGCCCGCTGAGGCTGGCGACGGTTTGCTGGAGGGCCTCGCGCTCGCGGCGGTCGTTGGCGGCTTCCTCGGCGCGTTGCTTGTCTTGGAGGACGGAGGCAAGGCGCGCGTTCTCGTTTTGGAGGAATTCGGCCCGTCGCGCGAGGAAGTCGAAGCTGCGGATGCGTTGCTCCGCCCGCCGTTCTTTGATCCAGCCCCAGGCGCCGAGGCTCGCGATGACGAGCGTCAGCAAAGGGTAGATTAGCTGGCGGGTCCGCATGGAGCCGACTTTAGCACAGGAAAAACTGGCTGGAGAGGAAGGTTTCATCCAATACAAGCCGGGTGGAGGCTTGAGCCTTTCCCATTGTCTTGCGCCAACAACTCAGGCACGCTGTGTGGGTAACCTCATGAGCCTGGACGATCTGAAACGCACGGTTGCGGCACTTCCCAGCCGAGTCCGCCATGCACTGGCGGACTTTGCCTGGAACCTTACCCCTGCTGATTCCGCGCCTGGGCGAACACCGGACCCCCTCTTCAATCCCAGCCTTCTGATGAGACAAACCGGTGTCACCCAGGTTTCCATCAAAGACGACGACTACCTATACGGTGTCCAACCGTTCGGGTAGCTCACCCGCATCTGGGCTGGTTCTCCGCACCAAAGGTGCAGAGAACGGGCGGGACCCCCCGCTCCCGGGACTGTCCTCACTGCTACATGCCGTGGCTCGCTCAAGGACACTGCCCAACCGTTAACCTTTGCTGTTGAGCCATTCCCCGTTGTGCCCGATGGATACCCCATGCTCTGGAAACTCGCGGCGCGCACCATCGACCTGACGCGCGACGCCTGCGTCATGGGCATCCTCAACGCCACGCCGGACTCCTTTTCCGATGGCGGCCACTTCCTCGCCGCCGACCGCGCCGTCGAACACGCCTTGCAAATGCTCGGCGCGGGCGCGGGCATCATCGACATCGGTGGCGAATCAACCCGGCCCGGGGCCGCGCCGGTCAATACCGAAGAGGAAATGCAACGCGTCCTACCCGTGGTCGATCGCCTCCTGGCCCGCGCGCCGGACTGCGTCATCTCTATCGACACCTCCAAAGCCGCCGTGGCGGAAGCCGCCTTGCAACGCGGGGCCGCGATCATCAACGATGTCACCGCCCTCCGGGGCGATCCCGCCATGGCCGAAACCGTCGCGCGACACCGCGCGGGGGTCATCCTCATGCACATGCAAGGCACTCCGGCGACCATGCAAATCGCGCCGCGTTACGCAGACCCGGTGGCGGAAGTGACAGTGTTCCTTCGCGCGCGTTTCGACGCCGCCGGGCAAGCCGGGATCGACCCCGCGGCCATCGCGCTCGACACCGGGATCGGCTTTGGGAAAACCCGGGAGCATAATCTTGCCCTCCTGCGGGATCAGGCGCGGATCGCCATCGAAAGTCGCCCCATGGTCGTGGGCATTTCCCGAAAAGCCTTCCTCGGCAAGATCGCCCGGTCCGAAATCATGGAGGATCGCCTCGCCCCCGCCCTTGCATTGACGGCGTTGTTGCGGCAGAGGGGAACACGCGTCTTCCGCACCCACGACGTGGGACCCACGGTGGCCGCTTTGCGCGCCGCCGACGCCCTCCTGGCTTTTCCATAGAATAGGGTTCGGAGAACGCCGGTCTTCATCGTCGCGCGGTCCCCCGAACATTCAGCCTCCCCCACTTTTGCAAGCCCCCAATGCCCACGCGCTCTGGATTTTCCTCCGGCAGCAATGGAACTCCGCCGTGGAGATCGGGATCCTCACGGTCGCGATTTACTATCTCTACCTGTACTTCCGGGGCACGCGCGGCGCCCGCGTCCTCACGGGGCTGGCCCTGTTCCTGATCACGCTCACCGCGCTCAGCGAGGCGCTCGACCTGCCCGTGATCCGCTGGCTGATCGACCGGTACTCCATCTTCCTGGGGGTCGCGCTCGTCGTCATCTTCCAGCCGGAACTCCGGCGCGCCTTCGCCGAACTCGGGACTCGCTCCTTCTTCGCCAGCAGCAAACAGGACAAGCAAACCCTCGACCAACTTTGCGACGCCACCTTCGAGCTCGCCAGCAAGGGTTTCGGCGCCCTCATCGCCATCGAACGCGACATCGGCCTGCGCTCTTTACGCCGAAAGCGGGGTGGACATTGATTGCGCCTTCTCCTCGGAGTTGCTCCTGACCATCTTCCATCCCAAAACCGCGTTGCACGATGGCGGGGTCATCGTCCGGGACGACCGGATCGTCGCCGCCGCCTGCATCTTCCCCGTCAGCCAGCGGGAAACCCTGGATCGTACCCTGGGCTTGCGGCATCGCGCGGGTCTCGGGATCGCCGAGGACAGCGACGCGGCGGCCATTGTCGTCAGCGAGGAAACGGGGAGTGTTTCCCTGTGTTTCGGCCACAAGATCGAGCGCGGCCTGTCCCCGGTGGAATTGCGCCGACGACTGGGCCAGATTCTTCTCCACGAAAAGGCGGGCCAGCCGGGAACCCTCGGCTCGCCCGATGCCGAGGAGGGACGAACCGACGCCCGGTCAATTTGAACGGTCCGCGACGCCACGGGCGGACGAATGGGTACTCTCACGATGAAACGTTGGAAAATGTTGTTGCTCAACAATTGGCGGATCAAACTGGCCTCCCTCGTGGCCGCCACCCTGATTTGGCTCTTCATCAAGCACGACATCGTCAACACCACCGCGCCGGCGAACACCAGCGCCGCGCCCGCGCGTTTCCCGGAGTAGCCGCCCCTTAAGCCTTGCGCCGCGCGCGGCGATGCGGCAAACATTGTCCCCCACCCCACCTCTTTCACCGAGTCCATGACCCCCGAACCAGCCGGCAACCCACCGACCGACACCCGCAAACGCATCTTCGGCACCGACGGCGTGCGGGGCTTGGCCAACGTGGAACCCGTTACCGCCGAGACCGCCCTCAAGCTCGGTCGCGCCGCCGCGCATGTCATCACCCAGCTCGGCCGGGGCCGGGGTCGCGTCAACAGCCGTCCGACCATCGCCCTGGGCAAGGACACCCGTCAGAGCGGCTACATGCTGGAGGACGCGCTCGCCGCCGGGCTGATGTCCCTGGGTGTCGACGTCTATCAACTCGGCCCGCTGCCGACGCCGGGCGTGGCTTACATTACCCGCTCGCTGCGCTGCGACGCCGGGATCGTGCTCACCGCCTCGCACAATTCCTACGAGGACAACGGGATCAAGTTTTTCCGGCACGACGGCTACAAACTGGACGACGAGATCGAGCGCCGCATCGAGGACCTCGTTTTCAACGGCGGGATCGAGAACATCCGTCCGACCGCCGGCAAGATCGGGCGCGCCACGCGCATCGACGATTCGCTGGGCCGCTACGTCGAGTTCGCCAAGGCGAGTTTCCCGCGCAAGCTGACGTTGGAGGGCCTCCGCATCGCCGTGGACGCGGCCAACGGCGCGGGGTACAAATCCACCCCGCGCATCCTGCGGGAACTCGGCGCGGACGTGCTGACCTTCCACAACAACCCCGACGGCACGAACATCAACCGGGATTGCGGCAGCACCTACCCCGAGGAAATCCAGATGCTCATCCGCCAGACCGGCGCGCAGATCGGCATCACCCACGACGGCGACGCCGACCGCGTGCTGTTGTGCGACGAAAAGGGCGAGATCGTGGACGGCGACGAGATCATGGCGATCACCGCGCGCGATTACCAGGAGCGGGGCAAACTGGCGCAAAACACGGTGGTGGCGACGGTGATGAGCAATTTCGGCCTGGAGGAATCGCTGGAGCAATGCGGCGGCCGGGTGGTCCGCACGCAGGTGGGCGACCGATACGTGATCGAGGAGATGGTGAAGAGCGATCTGAACGTGGGCGGCGAGCAGAGCGGCCACATGATCTTCCGCGATTTCACGACGACGGGGGACGGCATCATTACCGCGTTGCAGGTGCTGCGGATCATGATCGACACGGGCAAGCCCTTGAGCGAGTTGAAGAAGTGCCTGGTCAAATACCCGCAGGCGCAACGGAACCTGAAGGTGTCGAGCAAGCCGCCGCTGGAGCAACTGGCCGGTGTGTCAGGCGTTGCTGGCCGAGACCGAGCGGGAGCTGGGTGGCCGGGGCCGGGTGTTGCTGCGTTATTCCGGCACGGAGCCGAAGGTGCGGCTCTTAATTGAAGGCCGCGACCAGGAGAAGATCGAGCGTCAGGCCGACCGCATCGCGGAAGCGTTGCAAGTGGCGATCGGGGCTTGAGAACCAAGGGCTGAATGCACTTGGAATTCCCCGCGACGTGTCGCGTCTGGTTCTGGATGCCTTTGGTTTGGACTGCGCGCGACGCGTCGCCGCTGTTCCGCCCGGAGTTTCGTTTCACGTTTCACATCTGTAAGAAGTAACGTGTGAAACGAGAAACGAACCAGCCCCGGAACGGCGCGGCCCTTGGGCGGAGGTAAACGAGAGGCCACGGGCGGGGCGGTTGTCTAGTATCGCAAGTAGCTGCGCGGCAGTGGTGTGTGGTTCGTTTACCCGTTTGCATTCCAGGGAAGTAAACGGGTAAACGAAGCGGGGGACCAACTGCGCGGGTGTTTCGTTTCTCGTTTCACCGAGTGTTTCTTACAGATGTGAAACGTGAAACGAAACTTTTCTTTGGCCTTTTTGCATTTTGTTCTCGCCAACCCGGAGGGAAACGTCCCTACTGGGTAGATACTACCATCGGGTGAGTGTGTGTCTGGAGTTCACAGGGTTGGACATGGGGAAACCGGAGGGGGAGACGTATGAGGCTGCGCCTACCGTGGACAGGGCGGAGGGTTGTCCATGGGGGATGGAAGGCGGACGACCGACAGGGCATGGCCATGCCTATCCTCGTGCGATGGCGCAAGTCAAGAGACCATCCCTCTGGCACCCTCAAGGGGCAGGGGTGGATAGCCCGAGGTAAGCTGCGCTCCGCCGTCTGCAAACGCGTGTTGACCAGCGCGGACGATACCCTTCCGGCACCCCAAAGGGGTAACGGTTGATAGCCCAGGGTGGAGTTCGGTGGCCGTCTTCAAACGGCCACCGAATGGAACCCTGGGTACACGGATAACGTTGATCCAGCCCTGAAAGGGCGACGGGTTCTCCGACGTGGTCCGACCCGGCGCGAACCGGACACGCGCGTCCGGTGGGTTGGTCAACCGTCGCCGGAGAACCCGTCGCCCCTTCAGGGCTGGATCGTCTATGGATCGCTACCCAGGGTAGCGCCGCAAGCCCGCCGTTGGGAACGGCGGACCTGCGGCTTACCCCGGGCTATCAACCGCTACCCTTTCAGGGTGCCAGAGGGCGCGTTACAGCGATTTCAGAATCATTAAACAACGCTTCTGGTCTGGTCAGCCCCGGGAATGCGGGCATCCTGCCCGCTTCTGGATTCGGTGTGGTCTCTCCCGGGGCTGACGCCCCGGAGCCAGAGCAAGGCAACCCCCGAACGCCCCGGCGGAGTTTCGTTTCACGTTTCACATCCGTGGGATGTGAACGGTGAAACGAGAAACGAACCGCCCGCGTCCCCGGACCTGCCCGCTTCGTTTACCCGTTTACTTCCCTGGGATGTAAACGGGTAAACGAAGCTCATCCATGACTTGCTCAACAACTTGCGCGGTATCGCAACCGACCCCTTCATGGCCTTTCGTTTACCTCCAAGGGAACGGCACGCCGGTCGTGGCCAGGTTCGTTTCTCGTTTCACCACTTACTTCCCACAGATGTGAAACGTGAAACGAAACTCCCAGCGGGAGCGCGACGCGTCGCCGCAATCCAAACCAAAGGCAAAAAGGCAACCGGAGCCGGACCACAACGTCGGGGGGAGCAAAAGGAGGGGGGTTTACATTGACAAACCCACCGAATTTCCGTTGTAACTACACGCTCTCCTTCCACCGGGCGCGGTACGTGTCCCGAAAGTCGCCAACCCGTGTTCGAGGAACCAAAACAAACCGAGGTTCAAGAAACCCAAGGTTCCGGGAAACATTCCCCGCCGACCAGACCGGAACACCTGACTTCGCTGGCGGTGGAGAAATTCCTTGTGACGTGCTACGCGGTGCTGGCGGTGTTTGCGCTTGTCGCCGTCATCCGGCTGTCAGTCGGTACCTACTATGGATTCGACAGAATGATGAAGTGTAACCTTGTGCGCAGGTTGAACGGCATGGTGATCAATTACGCGGAGGCCCACAATCTTGTTCTACCTGCTGATTGGAGGCAATTGGAAGAGTGGGGCAAATCACAGGGTAATCATTTTCTCGACCATGCCGAAGCCATGGAACGCGCCATTGATTTGGATTGGGGGAGGGATTCTCCATGACATCGACCCGTCGGCATCGGTTATTCGGATCCACGACCCCGGGATGAAATCGTGCGAGACGGAGATGAACAGGCAGTTCCAGCTTCTCTATAGCAAAAGCGCGTTGGCGCAAAGGAAGGATTGAAACCGTTAGTGCTAGGCAAGAACGGCGGTCGTCGTGCGGCATTTAGATTCCCAGCCGCGTAGCGGCGTCAACCGAAGGTGAGTAGCCGTGGTCGAGTCCGCGAGGCCACGGAATGCCACCCCAGTGGCATTGTAGCCACGTAGTGGCGTCACCTCCGGTGGAGTCGATGTGCGCTTGGCAGCGACGGTTTCTCCATCGCGGGGTTCCGCGCCGCCGGATAACCGAACCCCCAAATGCCCCCGCGACTTTCCCACCGCCTTTGTGACGCCACTACGTGGCTATGAACCTTGTGGTGGGGCTATCCGTGGCCTCGCGGACTCGACCACGGCTATACTCACCTGCGGTGGACGCCACTCTGTGGCTTAAACAACAACTCAACCACGCAGTTTACTCACCCGCGCCGGCTGAAAATCCGGATCTCGCGCGCGGTTGTTGTAGTGTCCGTTAGTTCCTTGAGCGTGGCTTCCTGTCGTTTCAACAAATCGTCATTCGCCGTCTCCATGGCTTGCAGAAGAACCAAGGGATCGGCGGGCGGCGCCAGCAACTGCGAACGGACCTGCGAGGAAGGCAGGAAAATAGCCAGCGAAACACCGGCGAACGCGAGGTAACGGAAATTGATTTTCATGACAAATAAGTTGTAGAAAGTGGAACGCAAAGGGTGGTACCAAGCGGTGTGTCAGCGGCGTCCGCCGGAGCGACCGGCGTAAATCTTCGCCTGGCGCACTTCTTCTTTGAGCGCCGCGATCTGGGCGTCGATCTTGGTCTGGTTGGCGCTCAGATCGTCCTGCTGCCTCTTCAAGCGAGTCAGCAACGGCGCGAGCGCGTCGGCGCTCACCATCTTGGGCACTGCGGCCTGGCCCCGGCCATCCGGGATCCATTGCCAACTGCCGATCACGGCGCAGACGAGGAGAACCGTTGGAACGAGCCGGAAATGGCGGGAAAACGCGAGCGTGGACTTGATCATGGGAGCGGGGAATTGGGTTGCTGTGTACCGATCACAGCAAAAAACATTCCCAGTTTTCAGAAAGATCGTTTTTTGACTTGCCCTCATGAAACCATCCGCCCATGTTCGACTTCGTTATGGCAAGCCCCGGAATGCAACAGACCCAGAACCTGTCCATGCAACAGGTTCTGGCACCCCAGTTGCAGCAGAGTCTCGTCATCCTCCAGGCGCCCATGCTGGAGTTGCGCAACATCGTGCAGCAGGAGCTGCAAACCAACCCGGTTTTGGAAGAGGAAGCCTCCGAGCCGGGGCCCGACGATCATTCCAGCAGCGAGAACGACGATTTCAAGGAGGAGTTCGAGCACCTCGCCAAACTCGACGAGGAATGGCGCGAGTACATGGCCCAGAGCAGCAGCTACAGCGGGCGCAACGACGACGAGGAGGAACGCCGCCAGTTTTTCTTCGACTCCATCGCCAATCAGGAAACGCTCCAGCAGCACCTGATGGGGCAGCTCAACAGCGCCAACCTTTCCGAAAGCGACCGCCGTCTGACCGAGTTGATCATCGGCAACATCGACGACAACGGTTTCCTCCAAACCACCCCCGAGGAGATGAACGCCAACACCGGCGTGCCCGTGGCCGACCTGGTTCGCCTGCTCGAGGTCGTGCAAAATTTCCACCCGGTGGGCGTCGGCGCGGTGGATTTGCGGGATTGTCTCCTGATCCAACTGCGTCGTCTCGGCAAGGAAAACACGCTGGAGTACCAGATCATTTTCAAGCACCTCGACGAGCTGGGCAAACGCCGCTTTCCCGAGATCGCGCGGCGCCTGGGGGTTACGGTCGAATCTGGTCCAGCAGGCCGCCTATTCCATCGCCACGCTCGACCCGAAGCCCGGCGCGATCTTCGCCCCGGACCCCAACAATTACGTGCTGCCCGACGTGAACGTCGAGAAGATCGGCGACACGTACACCGTCATCCTCAACGGCGAGCAGATCCCCCACCTGCGCATCTCCAACACCTACAAGGACATCATGTCGCAAGGACGGCAGCGGCGGCGACGTGAAGGATTATATCCGGGAAAAAATCCGCAGCGGCAAGTTCCTCATCAAGAGCATCCATCAGCGGCAGCAAACCATCTCCAACATCGCCAACCAGATCGTCAGCCGCCAGGAGGAGTTCCTGGATAAAGGCACGGCTTTCCTGCGTCCGCTGACCATGGTGCAGATCGCCGAGGCCGTCGGCGTTCACGAGACGACGGTGAGCCGCGCGATCTCCGGCAAATACATCTCCACGCCGCAGGGGGTGTTCGAGATGCGCTACTTCTTCACGCCGGGCTACCAGACGGCGACCGGCGAGTCGATGAGCAACACGAGCGTCAAGGAAGCCATCCTGGATTTGATCAAGACGGAGAGCGCCACCAACCCGCTGAGCGACAAGGACATCGTGTCCATCCTGAGCGAACGCGGCATCCCGATCGCCCGGCGGACCGTCGCCAAGTACCGCAACGAGCTCAACATCCTGCCGAGCAACATGCGAAAGCAGTATTGAGCGTTGGCTGATTATTGCGGACGAAAGGGTCGTCCGCCGCTGGCAAATCGCGCCGGGACGCGCTACAGCTTCCCAGCACCATGACAAATCCCGCCACCATCACCGAAGAACAGGTCCGCGAGCAACTCCGCACCGTGCGTTACCCCGGGTTCAGCCGGGACATCTCCTCGTTCGGAATCGTGAAAGCGGTCGAGGTGCGCGAGGGACGCGACGTGACGGTGCAGTTCGCGCTCGCGACCAACCAGCCCGCCGTCGCCCAGCAGATCAAGGAGGACGCGCAGGCGGCGCTCGACGCGTTGCCGGGCATCGGGCGCGTTGAACTGCGCTTCGACATCCAGAATCCCCTCGCGGCCCCGACCGGCGTCGGCCCGAGCCGGATCGACGGGGTGACCCACGTGGTGGCGGTCGCCAGCGGCAAAGGCGGCGTCGGCAAATCCACCGTGGCGGCGAACCTCGCGGTGGCGTTGCGGCAAGCCGGGGCGTCCGTGGGCTTGTGCGACGTGGACCTTTACGGACCCAGCATCGCGCTGATGTTCGGGTCGCGCGAACCCGCCACGGCCACCGAGGACGAACGGATCATTCCCATCGAGGCGCACGGGATCAAGCTGATGTCGATGGCGTTCCTGCTGAGCAGCGACGAGTCGCCCGCGATCATGCGCGGTCCGATGGTGACCAAGTACACGCAGCAGTTCCTCCGCCGGGTGGCGTGGGGCACGCTGGATTACCTGATCCTCGACCTGCCCCCTGGTACGGGCGACATCCAGTTGACCATCGTCCAGACCGTCGCGCTCTCGGGCGCTCTGATCGTGACGACGCCGCAGGAGGTGGCGCTGATCGACGCGCGCAAGGCCGCGAGTATGTTCGCGAAGACCAATGTGCCCGTGCTCGGGATCATTGAGAACATGAGTTATTTCCTGTGTCCGAGCGACCAGAAGCGCTACGACATCTTCGGCAACGGCGGCGGTCGCCGGGAAGCGGCGCGCCTCCACGTGCCGTTGCTGGGGGAGATCCCCATCGACATCTCGACGCGCGAGGCCGGTGACCGGGGACGTCCCATCGTCGCGGCGGAACCGGACGGCGCGGTGGGTCGCGCGTTCGCGGACATCGCGGAGCGGTTGAGCCGGACGCTTCCCATCTAAAGCACCCGGCGTTATCCAAATTTACGCCCTTTGACGGGAATATCGACATTGCGGCTGATTTTCTTTGTCACGGTGAAGGGTTTTGTGTTTTCTGCGTCTATCCAAACAGGTGACTTAGCAACGGATGGGATTCTCCCCGGGCACCTTGCTGGTGCGTTTGATGCTAAGTGTAACAAGGTATGAAAACCTCTTCCCCAGAGAAACCGGCGTTCGACGCGACGAAAGACGCGAACCTGGTCACAAATTCCGTGTTGTATAAGGAGTTCCTCGCCGAGCGCGAGGAAATCCTCCGGCACAAGTGGATCGAAAGCGAAAAAGCCGGCCACGACATCGGTTTCGAGAAGGCGCTCCTCGATTGGATTGTACGTTTCCGCTCCTCGTGGCGCGACAAACGCCGTCACGAGGGCGTCCACACGCCGCTGCACGGCTGAAGCGGCGATGGTTGTTGTTGGTTTTTGATGAACGATTGCTAGTTTTTGGGCGGGGAAACAGTCCGCCGAGGTTGCATGATGCCAGCGGAATTCGTTCCCCCACCCTTCGCAAGTCAGGCCGGCGCCATGATCCAAATTCTGGATGCCGCCGCGATTTCCCGGGCGTTGCGGCGCATGGCCCACCAGATCATCGAGGCAAACAGCGAACACGGGTTCGACAAATTGGCCCTGGTCGGCATCCATTCGCGCGGCGTGGAGGTTGCGCGTCGCCTCGCGGCCCTGATCACCGAGATCGAAGCGGTGAAACCGGCGTTTGGGATCCTGGATGTTTCGATGCACCGGGACGATTTTGGGCGGCGCCCCAACTTGGCTTCGATCAAGCCCACCGAACTGCCGATCGACCTGGATTCCCACACGGTGGTGCTCGCCGACGACGTGTTTTCCACGGGTCGCACCGCCCGGGCGGCCATGGAAGCCCTGACCGATTTTGGGCGTCCACCGCGCATCCAACTCGCCGCGTTGGTGGATCGCGGCCACCGGGAACTGCCGATCCGGCCGGATTACGTGGGTAAAAACCTGCCGACGTCGCTCAAGGAACGTATTTTGGTGCGGTTCCAACAAACCGACAATGAACCCGACGCGGTGTGGTTATGCAAAGTCCCGGCGTGATGATTCTAGCGTGTGCAACGGTTGAACGGTCGGTCCTGACCGCGCGAAGGTCACCTTCGTTCTCGGCACGTTCGCTCTTGGCACCGAAGGCGCAGCCTCAAGGCAGCCCACCTTTCGCACCGAAGGTGCGGCCTCATCATAGCCTGGGGCAACGCCCCAGGTATGGGTTGTTTGCGGTTCCAGCGCTGAAGGCGCGATTCAAAGGCCACCTGTTGGACGGGCACGATGGTCCTCGGAGGCGCGCCCGGATTGAAACGCGCCTTCAGCGCTGGACATCATACCATTTACTTCCTGGGGCGTTGCCCCAGGCTATGCTGAGGCCGCACCTTCGGTGCGAAAGGCATTTGACACCTTTTGAAGCGGTGTTGCTCCAGACTGCACCTTCGGTGCGGAGACTGGGCGGGAAATTCGCCATCTGAATTGCCCCCTCCCCTAGACCTTTTCCTGTGATCACTCCCACTAAAGGCTCCGTGGCCACCGCGCCTCTGCCGTCCCCAAAACCGGCTGGCGCGTTGACCGACGTGTGGCGACGCAAAGATTTGCTGTCCATTCAGGAACTCTCGGCGGCGGAGATCACCCTCCTGCTCGATACCGCCGGGCAGTTCAAGCAAGTCGGCGCCCGCGCCGTCAAGAAAGTACCGGCGTTGCGCGGACGCACCCTCGTCAACTTCTTCGTCGAACCCAGCACGCGGACCCGCACCTCCTTCGAACTCGCCGCGTTGCGCCTCAGCGCGGACGTGATCAACATTTCCGCGACGAGTTCCAGTCTGGTGAAGGGGAAACCCTCAAGGACACCGCGATGGTCCTGCAGGCGAACAACGTGGATATCATCGTGATCCGGCACAGTTCCGCCGGCGCCCCCCAGTTCCTGGCGGAGCGGCTTCGGGCGAGCATCATCAACGCCGGGGATGGCGCGCACGAGCATCCCACCCAAGCTTTGCTCGACCTCTTCACGATCCGCGAAAAGTGCGGTCGCATCGAGGGTCTGCACGTCGCCATCGTGGGTGACATTTTGTTCAGCCGCGTGGCCCGCTCAAACATCTGGGGCTTGCTCAAACTCGGCGCGAAAGTTACCCTCATTGGCCCAAGCACGCTGGTGCCCACGACCTTCGAGCGGATGGGCGTTTCGATCAGTCGCAAGCTGGACGACGTGCTGCCCTCGCTCGACGTGATCAACCTCCTGCGCGTGCAGCACGAGCGGCAGCGTCAGGCATACTTTCCCGGGTTGGGTGAATACGTCAGCCTGTTCGGCTTGACCAAGGAACGCGCCGCCCGCCTCAAGGACGACTGCCTCATCATGCATCCCGGACCGATCAACCGAGGGGTCGAAATCGACAGCGACGTGGCCGACGACCCGAAACGCAGCGTGATCCTCGAGCAGGTGACCAACGGCCTCGCCGTCCGCATGGCGGCGCTCTACCTGTGCGGGTCGCAACAAGGGCTTGAACCACCCGCGCGGGAGGCGGCATGACGAACACCGAAATACATCCGGGAGTCACGGTGATCCGGGGTGGCCGGGTGATCGACCCCGCCAACCACGTGGACGAAATCCGCGACCTGTACCTGCGCGACGGACGTGTCATCGCCGCTGATCCCGGCTTGCTGGAGGCGGCGGGTACCGAGACCATCGACGCGCGCGGCCTGGTGGTTTCTCCGGGCTTGATCGACATGCACGTGCATCTGCGGGAACCGGGCCAGTCCGCCAAGGAGACCATTGAGACAGGCGCGCGGGCGGCGGCGGCGGGTGGCTTTACCTCGGTCGTGTGCATGCCGAACACCAACCCGGTGGCCGACAATCCGGCGACGATCACTTGGATCAACGAACGCGCCCGGCAACGCGCCTGCGTGAATGTTTTCCCCACGGGGGCGATCACCAAGGGTCTCGCCGGGGAGGAACTCGCGCCCATCGGCTCGATGGTGCAGGCGGGTGTGGTCGCCATCACGGACGACGGACGTTGCGTGCAGAACCACGAGTTGATGCGGCGTGCCGTGGAGTACGCGCGGATGTTTGAACTGCCCGTGTTGGACCACTGCCAGGATGCCAGTCTCGTGGGCGAGGGCGTGATGCACGAAGGTTACTGGAGTACCGTGCTGGGTTTGCCGGGCTGGCCCGCCGCCGGGGAGGAATTGATCGTGATGCGCAACATCCTGCTCGCGGAACTCTGCGGCAGCCCGATCCATTGCCAGCACCTGAGTTCCGCCGGCAGCGTGCGTTTGATGCGCGAAGCGCGCGCCCGGGGCGTGCCGATTAGCGGGGAGGTTTGCCCGCACCACTTGGCGCTGACGGATGAATCGATACGGGGGTTCGATTCCAATTACAAGATGAACCCGCCGTTGCGGACGCCCGTTGACGTGGACGCGTTGATTGGGGGAATCGCGGATGGGACGGTGACCATCCTGTGCAGCGACCACGCGCCGCACGCCGCCGTGGAGAAGGAGGTGGAGTTCGACCGGGCGCCCTTTGGGATTTTGGGGTTGGAAACGGAGTTCGCGTTGTTCCACCACATTCTGGTGGAGGAGAAGAAAGCCATCGGCTTGCCGCGTTTGATCGAACTGCTGACCATCAACCCCGCGCGTCTGCTCAAGCTGGACCGGGGCACTCTGTCGGTCGGCGCCGTTGCGGATGTCACGCTGATTGATCCCGCGCGCGAGTGGGTGGTTGAACCCGTGAAGTTCTATTCCCGCTCGCGGAACACGCCTTTTGGCGGGTGGCAACTGAAGGGCCGCGCCGTCCGCACGATCGTAAACGGGATGACGGTTTGGGAACTATAGCCCCAAAAGCGCGGGCGTCCCGCCTGCTTCGCTTCTCCGCACCGAAGGTGCAGCCTCATGATAGCCTGGGGCAACGCCCCAGGTACAAGATAGTATGGTGTCCAGCGCTGAAGGCGCGATTTATCCGGGCGGGCTTTCGAGGAGCAACGCACCCGTCCAACAGGCAACCCTTGAATCGCGCTTTCAGCGCTGGAACCGCGAACAACCCATACCTGGGGCGCTGCCCCAGGCTGTGATGAGGCTGCACCTTCGGTGCGGAGAAGGGGCGTTGCCTCGGGCTATATATAATGAGGGAATGCCTTGGTCTCGAAGAGCCAGAAACGGATGCGGGCGGGACGCCCGCGCTTCCGGGGCTGACGCCCCGTCATTCCGTCCACCGCCACCTTATTTCGGAGTGGGTGCCGCGCCACCCAACGGATGGGCGCGTAAAAACTCCGTGTACTCCCTCTGCTTTTGCACTTCGATCGCCTCCTGACTCTGCCGGAAAGCGTCGCTCGCCGCCTGGGCGTCGCGGCTTGATTTCTGGATCGCGGCGGCGGTGGCCAGGTCGTTGGTCAACTGTTTGGTGTTGATGTCAAACTCCCGCGTGCCGTCGGTCACATGGGCCATTCCCGCCACGCTTTTGATCATCTTCACTTCCGTGCCGGGGGGCAACCCCATCATTCCACCGGGGAACCGCACGGTGACATCCTCGGTCACGTAAAACACCCCGTCCGGGGCGGTGCGACGTACGACTGGTGTGGGCGTAGGAGTGGGAGTGAGAGTCGGGGTCGGCGAGGGTGTCGGTGTCGGTGTGGGAGTAGGCTTTGGGGTGGGCGTGGGCGTGGGTTCAGGCGTCGTCGCGGGAACTTCCACCGGAGCGGGATCGGGCTTGCTGCAGGCTGGCAGAAACACCAGGAACGCCATCGCCCCCAGAGTTGCCAGGGCAGGACGAAGGATGGCACACCGGTGGGCCGACTCGCGCGGAGCCATGTTCGTGGGGAGGTGTTTTAACATAAAGCGGACAAATTAGTGCTTGTTCGAGCAATCTCGCAAATTGAGCGTTCCTTCGTACAAAGCCCGTCCGATGATGGTGCCATACAGATTGCCACGGGAGGCCAGGCTCCGAACATCCGCCAAGGTGGCAACTCCGCCGCTCGCGATGAGGGGACACGTCAGCCGAGTGAGCATTTGGTCGAGTTCGACAAAGTTCGGCCCGGTCAGCATCCCGTCGGTGGCAATATCGGTGTAGATGATCGCGCCAACCCCGGCGGCTTCCGCTTCCAACGCGAGTTCAAGAGCCTGCCGCCCGGCATTTTCGGTCCAGCCTTTGACCGCCACCATACCCGCTTTGGCGTCGATACCCACCACCACACGTTCCGAACCAAAGCGTTGCACCATCGCACCGACGAACTCCATGGATTCAGCCGCGCGGGTCCCGATCACCACGCGGGCCACACCCAAGTCGAGTGCCGCCCGGATGGTCGCCTCGTCGCGCATCCCGCCGCCGAGTTCGACGGGGATGGTGACGCTGTCCAGAATGGCGCGCAAGGCGTTGCGGTTGACTGGCAAAACGTGGCCGCTGAACGCCGCGTCAAGATCGACGACGTGCAGGTAGTCCCCGCCCTCTTCCTCCCAACGACGGGCCAAAGAGGCGGGATCGATGGAATAGACCGTTTTCTGATCCTCTTTTCCCTGCCGCAGGCGCACCACCTCGCCGTTCATCAAATCAATCGCGGGTAGCAGCAACATCTGTTTATCGGTAAACACGAATACGGGGCGGGGCAACCCTTGGCGGGCAAATTCGCGGGCTTATTTTCGCGCGTATTGGCGTTGCTCCAGCTTTGGAGCGGCAGCCCTCGCAAGACAAAGGCGTTGCCGGTGTCTTCAGTTCACCACTGCGGCGGGCTCGGGAAACTTCACGGATTCCACGAAGTTGCGAAGCATGGTCAACCCGGTCGCCTGGCTTTTCTCCGGATGGAATTGCACACCCATGACCGGACCTTGTTCGATGGCGGCGGCAAAATTTTCCCCGTACTCCGTGGTTGCCGCCACGATGGCGGGCGCGTCCGGATCCGGGAAATACGAATGCACAAAATAGACGTGCGATCCCGCTGGCAATCCTTGCCAAAGCTTTGCCCCGGGCCGGGTGAACGCCAGTTGATTCCAGCCGATCTGGGGAACTTTCAAGCCGGACGTCGAAAACCGCCGCACCCGTCCCTTGAAGAACCCCAGTCCCTCCACGCCGGGGCTCTCCTCGCTGGATTCGAAGAGCAGTTGGTATCCCAAACAGATTCCCAGGTAAGGACGACCCGACGCCAGCCAATCCTTCAATGGTTCCCACAGACCGCGCAACTTCAGTTGTTCCGCGCAATCACCGAAAGCCCCGACACCGGGTAGAACCACGGCGTCAAAATCGGCGAGCCGCTCCGGTGAAGCGATCGTTTCGACCCGCGCGCCAACCTTCAAGAGCGCCTTGCCGACGCTGCGCAGGTTGCCGCTGCCGTAATTAATCAAGCCAAGGCGGGGTTCTTGCATGGTGAAAAGGAATGGGAAAACGCTGGAGGCCACGTAATTGGGGAGACTTACAGGACACCCTTCGTGCTGGGAACCTCCGTGGTCCGGGTGTCGCGGCGACAAGCTTGGTCCACCGCTTTGGCCAAACCTTTGAAAACCGCCTCGGCGATGTGGTGGGCGTCACGTCCGTGGAGAATTTCGACGTGCAGGTTGGCCAGACCGTGGACGCAGAATCCACGGAGGAATTCCTCCACAAGTTGGAGAGAGAAGTTCTGCCCGCTCAGGAGCGCCGCCGCCGGTCCGAGGTTGGATGGAAGTCGATAATCGAGAAAAGGGCGTCCGCTGAAGTCTATAACAACGCGCGCAAGTGTTTCGTCCATAGGGACATAAGCGTTGCCGTAGCGGGCGATGCCCCGTTTGTCGCCCAAAGCTTTGGCGAAAGCTCCTCCCAGGCTGATCCCGACATCTTCGACCGTGTGGTGACTGTCCACGAGGAGGTCACCCCGGGCCTTCACGGAGAGGTTGACCAGGCTGTGGCGCGTGAAAAGGTTCAGCATGTGATCGAAGAAGGGCAGTCCGGTGTCGATGGCGGAGGTGCCTTGACCGTCGATGTTGAGATCGATCTGGATGGCCGTTTCGCCGGTGCGTCGCTCTAGTGTTGCCTGTCGCTGGGTCATGGGAAGATTTTACAAGCGGGGAGCAGGTGGCGGGAAGCTTCTTCTGAGAGGGTGGAGGTATCCAGCCAGAAATTCTTCGCTTCAATCTCACGACAATATCGATCCACACAAGGGCCCCACCCGGGATTAACTCTGAAGATTACACCGAAAGAACCGAAGGGTGGGATGCGTCTTACCGCAGTTTCCACAATGATTGAGGGTAGTAATTTCTCCTAGCGCTGCAACTCCCGGTGCAAGCTCGCGTGCAGCAGCCCGAGCACCAGCATGGAAAATCCCACCAGGACGGAAACGTTGACAATGTGCATGCTGATCTTCTGGTGGAACACGTACCGATATGGCCCAAAAAACACGTTCAATTCGGGCCGCTGCAGTTCCTCGTTCCGGTAATCGCTTTGCTCCATCTCGGCTTTCGACACCAGATCGCTGATCTTCTGGTTCACGTACAACTGCTCGGCCGTGACGCCCGCGCCGCGGTTCGGTAGCGAAAGTTCCTCCAGCGGCAGACGCTCCATCATCTGGTCGATCTGCAGCAGAGCCTCGTTGATCCCCGCCGGCGACTTCGCCTCCAGCCCGGAGATCATCGCCAGCAACTCTTTCAACCCGTCCAGCCGGTCCCGTTGAATCGCGCTCAACTCCTTGCCCTGCTGCCGCAAACGCTCGTCCCGGTTCGCGAGGTCTGAATTTGATTCTGGATCCGCTCCTGCCGAAAAGTAAGCGGGTTCAGCTTGGCCTGCGCGACCACCAACCCCTCGTAACTCCAGCGCATCGGCATGAACTGACAGATAAAAGGCACTTGGAGTTTGCTGCGCGTGTCTTTCCCCTCGCCCGCGCTCTCCGGGATGCTCCGCCATCATCCGCTTGATCGTGTAAACGAAATCCAAATTGCGGTTCATCTCCTCGTACTTGATGAGCGCACCCCCCATGATGATCTGGGGAATCAAGATCAACGGAACGATGTTCACCGCCGTTTTGGCGTCCGCCACGAGCGACGAAATCAACAACCCAAGCGCCACCCCACAAAACGCCGTCAGCGAGGTGTACCCCAGGTAGAGCCAGAACATCCCCCGGATTTGCAGGATGTAATCGCCGATCAGGAGGAACAAAACACATTGCACCAACGCGAACAGGCACAAGGTGGCCGTTTTAGCGAAGATGTAGTACGGCAGGCGGATACGCAGGTTTCTCTCCCGTTGGAGCACCGTCCGATCGCGGATAATATCGTCCGCACTGTTGGTCAAACCCAGGAACATCGCCACCGTCACCGCCAGGAACAGGTAGATCGGGATGTGGTACGCGCCGGCGAAATCGTATTTGCCGCTCTCGTTGTACCGCAGGACAATCGCGATCATCGCGGCGAGCAGCGGTGCCTCGACCATGGTGGTCAGCACGTTGACGCGGTTGCGCAGTTTGCTGAAAAACGCGCGGTGCATCAGCGACTTCATCTGCGTCCACTCCTCGCCCCAGCGCACCGTTCGCAGCCAGCGCCAGCGCGTCGGCGGCGGTCC
This sequence comes from uncultured bacterium, assembly GCA_963795895.1. Classification (GTDB taxonomy): domain Bacteria; phylum Verrucomicrobiota; class Verrucomicrobiia; order Chthoniobacterales; family SZAS-18; genus CAWCJJ01. The sequence continues at coordinate 1,203,884 of CAWCJJ010000005.1, read as the reverse complement.
CATGGGCGCGAAGCTTTTCGGCGCGCTCTCGCGCTTGACCGGCACCTGCCTCACGTCCTGCAGCAGCCGGTAGCTCTCGTACTTGCCGCGCCAGTATTCCGGGGTAAACCGCCGCGCCGGCACGAGCTGACCCCGGCTAGTTTTCCTCGTAGATCACGTCCCCGCCCATGTCGCGGAGCGGCGTTTCCAGCACGTCGAAGATGAACTCCGGCCGCGTGCTCCCGCACGCCGGGCACCCTTCCATCCCCACACCATGCTGTTGCTGGTGCTCGGCTTGGGCAAAGTAGTTCAGCGCTTCGGTCGGCGTGCCGAAAAACACCAGGCGCCCGCCCTTGTCGAGAAGGATCACCTTGTTGAACATCTGGAAAATCTTCGAGCTCGGCTGGTGGATGGTCACCAGCACGATCTTGTTGTGGCTCATGCCACGGATGATCTCGATGACGTGCTCGCTGTCCTTGGAACTCAGGCCGCTCGTCGGCTCGTCGAAAAGGTAGATGTCGGCCAGGCCGATCATGTCGAGGCCGATGTTGAGCCGCTTGCGTTCGCCGCCGCTGAGCGCCTTCTTCACGGCGCTGCCGACGACGCTGTTGCGCCGTTCGTTCAAGCCCAACTCGATCAGCTTGCCGTCGATCCGCCGCGAACGCTCGCGTTTGGAGAGATGCGGCGAACGCAGGGCCGCCGCCAGCGTCAGGTTTTCCTCGATGGTGAGTTGCTCGTCGAACGCGTCGTCCTGCGGGATGTAGCTGATGTAGCCGCGCAGATCGTCCAGGTGGTCGTAAAGCGAACGTCCATTGAGCACGACGCCGCCGCCGTCGGGCCAGTTCTGCCCGGCCAACGCGCGCAAAAGCGTGCTTTTGCCGGAGCCGCTCGCGCCCATGACGCAGATCATCTCGCCGCGCGTGGCCGTGAAATTGATGTTGTCGAGCGCCTTCTCGCCCCTGTGGTAGCAGTGGGTAATGTCGCGCGCTTCCAGAACCCGGATGACGTTGCGCTCCTCTTCCAACAGCCGCTCGGAGAAGTTGCACCGCAACACCTGGCCGACATCGATACGGATCAGATCGCCGTCCACGAGCTTGGCCGTATCGCGTACCGGCGCGTCGCCGATAAGGATCGTCCGGCTGCTCTGCATCACTTCCAACTGGCCGACCTTTTGCTCGTAATCGCACGAGATTTTCAGCAAAACGTCGCCGCCCGTGCCCGGGGAAAGCAGGATGTCGTCCGCGTCCAGCAAGCTCGGGTTGTTGGAGACGAGGTATTCGCTTTTGCTCGCGAGAAGTTGGAAGCGCCCGCCCAGCGCGCGGGCGCGCCGACGCAGATCGATCAGCGGGAGTTCGCTGTCGTTCTTGAAGAGAATCTTGTCCTCCAGGATCGCCTCCACCCTCACCCCGGCCCGGAGATCCTTGCCGTTGAGAGTGGCGTTGACCCGCCGGAGCGCGGTCACCTGAACCTTTAATCCGAAGCGGACTTCCAGCACGCTGTCCCGGGTCCGGCCCGCGCTCGAAGCTGACCTCGTCGGCGTTGTTGATCGCGAGATAAACCTGCGGGATGGCGACGTTTTTCTTCGCGTTGAAATACGCGACGAATTCCTGGTAGGTCAGCACCCGCTCGCCGACGACGACCCGCTGGCCCTCGTAAATGCGGCCGATCGAGCCGCGCAGAAGGGGCCGGCCGTTGACCATCACCTGCGTCGTGCATTGGTTCTTTACCGAGCACCAACTCGTGGTAACGGTAGGTCAGCAGCCGGTCTTTCGCGGGCAGGTCGCGGATCAGAACGTCCGCGCCCGCGTCCGAGCCGAACGTCAAGCTCTCCAACGGGCTGGTCCCCTTTTGGAACAGGCTGGCGTCGGTCGCTTCCGGGGCGTTGAGCTGGTAAACGATATCGATGGCCTGCGCCGTCATGCTCGATGCCGGCCATGAACTTGTAGAATGCGACGACCTGTTCCTGCTGCTGCCCGGCGCGACAGATCAAATCCCACAATTGGATGCCCAGGAGGACTTTGCGATCCGGGCTAAGTTGGGTGTTCAGCTTGGCCGCCATCGCGTCCAAATCGGGCTGCTCCTGCAGCGCCTGGCGGAATTGTTTCCGCAGCACCGAATAGACCGCCTCGGGATAATCGTGCCGCAAAAAACCCAGACTGGAGTCGATTTCCTCCTCGATGATCTTGCCGTCCAGCTTGCTGAAACAAGCGAGCACCCGGATGAGCAGCGGCAGCAGATTCTGGCCTTCGGGCGACACCCGTCGCGCCGCCGGTCAGCCGCCGGGAAAGCTGCCGCGCCTCCTTGGTGATTCGCCGGAACTGCGGCGAGAACCCCTGGAACAACCGGCCAAAGCCCCGGCGGGGCGCGCGCGAGGTGATCTCGGTGTCGTCGTCGTGGGGGGTTACCGTGGCCGGAACTTCTCCCGGCGGGGTCGGCTCAACGGGCGGGGGAGCGGTGGGCGTGGCGGGCATGACGGCTGATGGAAGCGGATCCTACAATAAAAACGGCGCGCGGGCACGGCCTATTATCAGGAGTGCGCGACGGGTTCGGTCAGGCTCAGATCCGCCCGGGGCAGCGCGTGTTCCCCCTGCCCCTCCTCCACGGGCGCGAACCCGCGGCGCAGGCAATTTTCGGTGATGACGCGGGGATGCAGGAAATTCAAGCAGGTAATCCCGTCCGCCCGCCTTGGTTCCCCCGCCGGACATCTTGAATCCGCCGAAAGGATGCCGCCCCACGATGGCTCCCGTGATGCTGCGGTTAATGTACAGGTTGCCCACGACCAGTTCGCGTTTGACCCGCGCGATGTTCGCCGGACTGCGGGAATACAAGCCGCCCGTCAGTGCGAACTCCGTGTCGTTGGCGATGCGCAGGGCTTCGTCCAGATCCCGCGCTTTGATCACGCTGAGGACCGGACCGAAAATCTCCTCCCGGGCAATGCGCGCGGCCGGGGGCACTTCGGCGAAAATCGTCGGCGGGACGAAATACCCGCCGCCGGGGTTGGCCTGCGCGGTCAGTTCGCCGCCACCCAGGGCGAGGCGCGCCTCGGTCTTGCCGATCTCGATGTAACGCTGCACCCGCTCGAACGCCTCGCGGTCGATGACCGGTCCGACCACGGTGCCGGGTTCTTCCGGGGAACCCACGCGCAGGCACGCCGCCGCCGCGACCAGTCGTTCCAGGAACCGGTCGTAGTTATCCGCCAGGACGATGAGCCGCGACAAAGCGGAACACTTTTGCCCCTGGTAGCCGAAGGCGGAGTAGATCGACCCGAGAACCGCTTCGTCCAGGTCCGCGTCCGCGTCGATGATGAGCGCGTTCTTGCCGCCCATTTCGCAGACCACGTGCTTGAGTTGCGGTCTGACCCGGCGCCGTGCGGCCGCCGGCCTCCCAGATCTTGAGTCCGACTTCCTTGGAGCCGGTGAAGGCGATGAAGTTGACCTTGGGATGGTTCACCAGGTATTCGCCCACCTCCTGGCCAAGGCCGCTGAGCAGGTTGAGCGCGCCGGGGGGCAACCCCGCGCGCAGGGCCAAATCCATGAACCGCGCGGCGATGACGCCGGATTGTTCCGCCGGCTTCATGATCACGGTGTTGCCCGCCACCAGCGCGGCGACGGTCATGCCGCAGAGAATCGCCAGCGGGAAAATTCCAGGGCGCGATGACCAGACCCCGACGCCGCGCGGAAGGTATTCCTGGACGCTGTTTTCGCCCGGGCACGGCAAGCGTGGGTTGCGCGCGGCCCAGACGGCGCATCTCGGCGGCGTAGAAATCGCAAAAGTCGATGGCTTCGGCGATGTCGCCGTCGGCTTCGATCCAGGGTTTGCCGACCTCGAAAACCTCCAAGGCGGCGAGTTCGAAGCGTTCGGCGCGCATGAGGTCGGCCATCTTCTCCAACACGCGGGCGCGACGTTCCACCGGCACGGCGCGCCAGACGGGCGCGACCGCCAGCGCGGTTTCGACGGCGGTTTGCGCTTGCCGCATCGTTGCCTTGGCGATGCGTCCGACCATCTGGTCGGGCCGGCTCGGGTTAACGGAGTCCAGCCACTCGGCGGTGGCGATGCGCTGATCGCCGATGACCAGCGGATGATCTTGACCGAGGCTTGGCGCGTTCGGTTTCCAGCGCGCGACGCATCTGGTCGCGATTCCCCTCCAGCGCGAAATCCACCGGGGGATCGTTGACGAACGCCGGACGGTGGGAGCCGTTCGAACCGTTGCTGCCGTTTAGCGCCGTCGCCGCGCGCGGCGTGTGACCATTGGAGAACAGGGTGGCCGGATCGCGCAGCAACTGGCCCGAAGACACGCCGGTGCTGAACTTGGCCTTCAGGAATCCCTCGTTGGAATTGTTTTCCAACAACCGGCGCACGAGGTAAGCCATGCCCGGCAGCATTTCGCCGACGGGGCAATATTCCCGCATCCGGTGCCCGAGTTTCACCAGCGCCTTTTTGATGGGTTCCGCCATCCCGTAAAGCATCTGCATCTCGTAGTCGTGCGTCTGGAGGCCCAGGTTGCGCGCGGTGACGATGGCGTTGGCGATGCTACGGACGTTGTGCGTGCCGAAGGCGGAATACACCCAGCGGTGGGATTCGAGCATCCGTCGGGAAAGCCGCTCGAAGTTGGCGTCCGCCCGCGCTTTTTCCAGGTAAACCGGGATCGGCCAGCCTCGTTGGCGGGCGACCACCGTCTCAAAATCCCAGTACGCGCCCTTGACTAGGCGCACGGTGATTCGCCGGCCCCGCGCCTCGGCCCAACGGAGCATGGTTTCAAGGTCCTCGCCCGAGTCCTGCAGGTAAGCCTGGATGACCAGGCCCACATCGTGGTAATCGGCGAACTCGGGTTCCTCCAGCAAGCTGCGGAACAAGGCCAGGGTCAGGTCCTTCAACCCGTAGTGTTCCATGTCGAGGTTAATGAAGACCCCGAGTTCCTTCGCGCGCCGGAAAAGCGGGCGGAGTCGTTCCTTGAGGTGGTCGATGGCGCGCGCGGGGTCGGCGGCGTGGATTTGCGAGTACAGCGCCGAGATTTTGACGGAGACATTGACCTTCGGCTGGGACTGGCCTGAACCGCCATCGCCACGGCCTTCGAGTTGCTCGCTGTGCGGCCAATGCCGGGCTTCCGCCGCGAGACTCTCGATCAGTTCCAGGTAACGGCGGTAATAATCGTCCGCCTCGTCCTCGCTCACCACGGCTTCACCCAGGATATCCACGGTGAACCCCACGCCGCGCGAACGGAGTTTCCTGAGGACCGGCACGGCGTTCGCTCCGGTGCGACCGGTGATGAATTGGCCGCGCCATTCCGCCCGACGCCAAACTTCACGGCGGGTCCTACCAGCCAGGGCGCGACGCGGCTGATCTCCACCCCGAGGCGGAGAGGCATCGGCAGGCCGCTCTCCTGGTTTTGGAAGTACTCGTGGAGGTGTTCGACCACGCTGCCCGAACCGGTGAGGGAGGGTAGCACATCGACAAAGCGCAAAGCCTGGACTTTGAGCGCTTCGTTGCTCATGGACCATTCCATGAGCCGCCCGAACCACGCGGCGGGGTTCAGGACATCGGGCAAGGATTTTTGACCATCCACAAGGTCGAAAATCCGGTTTCCCGCCGCCTCGATCTCTTTCTGCGTGGCGGGAGTGTAAGTGGCCGGGGGCAGCATCCACTATTATACTACCACCGGACTTTTTGACAAATGCCGCCCGCGCAAAGAGAGCGGACGGCTACTCGCGGATCAACGCGGATTATTCGAAATCGGCGGTGGGTTTGCCGCCTGAATAATGAAGGGTGATCTTCGAGATTTTGGGCAGGTTGAAGCCGGTCCATTCGATCTCCTTCTTCTCTTCGTCGATGATCTTGATGTCCCACTTGGCAGATTTCGCGGCGCGACCGAACTTGATGTTGGCGCTCTGGCCGTCGGCGAGGGTATCCTGCCCCAGGATGTCTTCCTCCCAATCGTCCGAAGCCGAGGGCGAGACGAAGAGGGATTCAATGGAGTGTCCCGTGGCGTTGACCAGGGTAAAATCTTGCTCACCCGCGAAAGCCGCGACGCGCAGGGTGAGGAAGAGGACCAAGCCGAGGGTGACGGTGCGAAGTGTTTTCATTTGGGTTGTTAGGTAAAAGACAGCCGTTGTATTGAGTCTGACCGGTCACACTCACCGAGAAAAACCGCTCGGCAACGTGAAAACGTGACCGCCCGCCCAAGTTCCGCGGATCCCCCTGGTCAACCTTCCTTCCACATCCCAAACCCCCATCCCCCATCCCCCATGACCATCACCTTCGCGGACATCCAGGCCGCCCGCGCGCGGATCGCGGGGGCGGTGTACGCCTCGCCCTGCCCGGAATCGATCCCGCTCTCCGAGGCGACGGGGATGCGCGTTTTCTGCAAGCTGGAAAACCTCCAGCGCACCGGCAGCTTCAAGGAACGGGGCGCGCGGAACGCCCTGCTCCTCCTCGCCCCCGAACCGGCCCGGCGTGGGGTCATCGCCGCGTCCGCAGGCAACCACGCCCTCGGGCTGGCTTACCACGGGCGTCTTCTGTCCATCCCGGTGACGGTCGTCATGCCGCGGTTCGCACCGCTCATCAAGATCAGCAACTGCCAGCGTCTCGGCGCGCGGGTTGTGCTGCAGGGCGCGAGCTTCCTGGAGGCCAAGGCGCACGCGAACGAACTGGCCCGCGCGCAGGGTCTCACCTACATCCATGGTTACGACGATCCCGCGATTATCGCCGGACAGGGCACGATGGGACTCGAGATCCTCGAGCAGGTGCCCGACCTGGAAGCCGTGGTCGTGCCGGTGGGCGGCGGCGGCTTGCTCGCCGGACTCGCCCTCGCCATCAAAACGGTCAAACCGGGGGTGCGGATCATCGGGGTCGAACCCGAGGGCGCCGCCAAGTTCAAGGCGGCGTGCGCGCACGGCGGGCCGGTGCCGATCCAATGCTCCCCGACGCTGGCGGACGGACTCGCCGTGCCGGACATCGGCGCGAACGCGTTCCCGCTGATGCGCGAGTACCTGGATCACGTGGTCACGGTCACGGAGGATGAAATCGCGCTGGCGATCCTGCGGATCGTGGAGTTGGAGAAAGCCATCGTCGAAGGCGCCGGCGCGACGGGCCTCGCGGCGTGCTTGGCGGGGAAACTGCCCGAGTTGGCGGGCCGATGCGTCGCCTTGCCGTTTTGCGGGGGCAACATTGATCCCGCGATCCTCAGCCGGGTGATCGAAAAAGGCTTGGTGGCCGACGGCAGGTTGTGTCGTTTTTCAACGGTCATCAGCGACCGCCCGGGAGGTTTGGCGGGGTTGACAAAGCTGATTGCCGACACGGGGGCAAGCATCAAGGAGATCGTCCACGACCGGGCGTTCGCCGGCGGGGATGTGTTCGCGGTGAGCGTGATTTGCACGATTGAAACGCGGGACCGCGCCCACCTCGACGAGATTTTCACCGTACTTGATCGTGAAGGCATCACGCACTCGCGGGCGCGGTGAGGGAAGCATGGCGGAAGGATGGGATTTCGTGCGCGTCAACACACCCAATCTTCTGTGAAGGCGCGAATCTGAGGTTGTTATGGCTGATTCCAACCAATTTACCGACTCCGGGCACGAGACACCCAACATCGACCTCGGAGGTGTTCAACAGAAATTCAACGACTTGCACATGCAAGGCGAAGACTATGTGCGCCACAACCCGACGCCCTCCGTGCTGTCGGCACTCGGCGTGGGTTTCATCCTGCAACTGCTGCCGATTGGCGCGATTGTCGGGTCGTTGGTCCGTTTGGCGTTCTTCGCCATCCGGCCCGCGATCTTCATCTACGGCGCGGTGGCGTTGTACAAGCACTACCAGACTTCACAGTCGGCAGAGCATGGTCATAGTGAGTCCCACTGATATTGCGGCTTAGCTTCTCGCGATTTTCACTCCCATCCTCGCGTGTCCCGCGAGGACGGGAGTTTTTTTTGCTGTGCTGGTCTGGCGTGAGGGGACTACTACTAGTCTGTTATGAACCGTTCCCAGCCCCGGTAGGGGCGTAAGAGAACCACCGTGACCCAATCCCAAATGCCCGCCGGTTTTCTTACGCCCCTGCCGGGGCTGGCTGATCCTTTGTGATATGTTCCCATAGCTCGCGCTATGAGCTATGGCTCTTGCGCCCCTGCCGGGGCTGGGAGCTGGCCTGTTGCCGCGGCAGGGGCCGGAAAAGTGGCCGGTTTGGTCAACAAGCCAAGCCTCTTGCCGACAACCCACGGAGTATTAGGAATGGTAAGATTTCAGTATTGAATACGCTGGCCAACCATCACGCCGGGACCACGCGCCGCCGACCCAGCCAGAATTCTCCCATCCATAGCGCGGAGAAGGAGATTACGACCGACAATCCCAGCAACCGAAAGGCCGCGTCGTCCCGGCCCAACTGCACCAGGTTGTAAATGGACAGCGAGAGCGTGGCGGTTTTACCGGGGATGTTGCCCGCGACCATCACCGTCGCCCCGAACTCCCCCAGGGCGCGGGCGAAGGCGAGCACCGTGCCCGCCAACAATCCGCGCGCGGCCAGTGGCAAAGTAACGGAGACGAACACCCCGGCGGGCGAGCGTCCCAGCGTGCGCGCGACTTGTTCCAAGCGGAGGGGCACTTCCTCGAAGGCCACCCGCGCGGCGCGCACGAAAAGCGGAAAACTCATCACGGCGGTGGCGATGACCACGGCTCGCCAGGTGAACACGATGTCCATTCCCAGCCAACGCTCAACCACGCCGCCGAGCGGGCCGCGCCGACCCAGCAGTCGCAGCAGGATCAAGCCCGTGGCCACGGGCGGCATGACCAGAGGCAAGGTGACGAACGTCTCCACCAGGGTCTTGCCGGGCCACGCGCGCCGGGCGAGCAGCCAAGCCAGCGCGACGCCCGGAGGCAAAATAAGCAGCGTGCCGAGGGCCGAAACGCCAAGGGTGAAAGTGACGATGCGCCAATCCTCCGTCGTCATTGACCCGGGGCACCCGTTTCCAGCCTACTTGAGCACGGTGAAGCCGTAACGCGCGAACACCGCCCGAGCCTCGCCGCCGCCCAGAAACTTGAGCAGCCCGCGAGCGGCGTCGGGGTTTTTGGAATCCTTCAGCGCCGCAAGCGGGTAAATGATCTTCGGTCCCTCGGCGGCGGGCACCTCGAAGGCCACCTTCACTTTCTTGGAAATCAGGGCGTCGGTCTTGTACACGGTGCCCGCCTCCACGTTGCCGCTTTCCACGGCGGCGAGGCTGGCGCGCACGTTTTCGGTCGGCACCACTTTGGGCAGCACCTTCTCCCAGAGGCCGAGCTTGGTCAGGTAAGCTTTCGTGTAAACACCCACCGGCACGGAATTGGGTTCGGCCACGGCCAACTTCTTGATCTCCGGTTTCACCAGGTCCGCGGCGACGGTGATCTTCAACGCGCTGTCGGCGGGCACGACGATGACCAGGGTGTTTCCCAGGAGGTTTTCGCGCGTGCCGGGAGCCAGGAGGCCGGCTTGGTCAAGGTTGTCCATCTGCGCCGCGTCGGCGGAGAAAAAAACGTCGGCGGGCGCGCCCTCCTTGATCTGGCGGGCCAACTGGCTGGAAGCGCCGAAATTAAACAGCAGTTTGTCTCCGCTCTGTTTTTCATAAACAGGCGCAAGTTCCTTCATCGCGTCCGTCAAACTGGCGGCGGCGTGTACGGTCAGTTCGGCGGCCCGGGAGCAAACGGTGCCCGCGAGCAACGCGGCGCAAAGGAGAGCGGATATATTCATCTTCGAGGGGTCATCTCCGCGGCGGGATGAAGACTCGGGGCAATGGATGGTTCCATGAGATCGCCACCGTCCTCCGCGGTGGTGGATAACTCAAGGGCAAACTGCCCTTCCTTCGGTTGCCTTTGGTTTGGACTGCCGTGAGACGTCTCCGCTTTCTCCGGCAGCGACGTGTCGCGTCGCGGCAGTCCAAACCAGAGGCAACCGGAACCGGAATAAACAGAAACGACCGGCCCTCCGAAGAAGGCCGGTCGTTTTGTGGGAGGCTTGCTCGGCTCAAACCAGCCGGGAAATTTACTGCAAAATCTTCACTTTCACCGTGTCCTGGCCAGCCGCCGCGATGTAGCCGTTGCCGGCACCCACGTGGAGCCGCACTTTCTTGACACCCGCGAAGTTCTGGGCCACCGGGGCGACCGTCAACGCCACCGCCGACTCACCGGCGGGGATCGTCACCGTGGAGGGAAGCGCGTTGTAATCCACTCCGCTCACCGCCGAGCCGCCCACCGCGAGTTTCACGACCAGGTCCGCGTCCAGGTTGCCGGTCCGGGTGATGTTCACCAGGCCCGTCGTGCCGCCGTTGACTGTCGCGGTCCGGTTGATCGCCTTGATGCCGACCGTGGGAGCCTGTTCACCGGCGGCGTCCGCCGGGGTGAAGTCGAGCTTCACGTTGGTGCCAACCGTGTAGGAGATCGTCTTCACGCGGGGCGCGCCCAGGCCGCCGCCCGAGGCGGTGACCGTCAGCGTTCCCGAGCCGTTCGCGGGGAGCGGGAGCACGAAGCCGCCGGAAGCGGAGGTCGTCGTGTAGAAATCACCGCCGTCCGGCGTGACCGTCACACCCGCCAAGCCCTCGCCCTCGTCGTAGGCGCCGTTGCCGTTCAGGTCGTTGTAGATCACACCCACCACGTAGGCGGCATTGGCGTCGGCGGGGGTGCCGAAATCCTCGGTCACCACCAGCGGACCGAAGTTCGGCACGCTCGTCGGAACGCAGGAGATGCCGATTTCCTTGTACACCGGGAAGGAGGGATCGTTGTTCATGATGTTCGCGCGGTGGTCGAGGCTAGGAACTCCCCAGTCGGCGTTGAGTCCCACGTGGCAGAAGAACGCGTTTTCCACATACGCAAACACGTTTTCACCGAGGGCGTGCCACTGGTAGCCCTGGGCGGTGATGCGGCTGTCGAAGTGGGTGCCATTGCTGCCGTCGTGCCCCTGGAAGCCGTGCGCGGCCTGGTCGAGGGACTGCCCGCGCGAGGAGGCCATCAGCTTGGCGTTCAGAGCCAGGGGCGGCTGGGCCTGGTAGCCCGAGAAGTCGCTGCGCAGCTTGTTGGTGTTCACCGCGTAGTGGCTGTAGTAGCGCAGGATCTCCGGGTCGCTGATGCCCGCGAGCATCTGGCCCTCGGCCGCCGGGTTGGCGCGCGCCCGGTTGATCAACTCCAGGAGGTGCTGCTCCTGGGCGGTGGGTTCGGGCTGGGGATAGAAGCTCGTCGGCGCCGCACTGGCGCTGAGGGTGGTCAGCGCACACACGGAAAGCACCGCCAGGGCTTTGAAGGAGGATTTGAAAGCTTGTGCAATCATGAGAAACGGTTTGTGCGGGGTCGCTATCAAGGTCGTTCGAGGGATAAAACCTCCTATTGCAACCTTGATGCCAACCCACGCCGTCTCCCGGCCCCCGCGATGCCTTCATCCCCGGGTCGCCGTCACAAGCCGTTTGATCTAATGATTCATAACTTATTCTCTCCGTTTAGGTTGTACGTTACAGATTGCTCCATTTTCCCCGTTTTTAACCCTGATTATCCAAAATTCGAGCCAGTTTTTGGAGACCGTGGGCCGCACATTTTCTCACAAACGATAAAAAATGAATTCTCACGTTTGATTTAAGTTTTTCATCCGCGCAAGTTGAAGAGTGCGCTGTTGTTTCCACCTTTCCAGGACCTCCCGAACGTGTGAGCCGCTTGTCCGCAAGCCGCTTGGCTTTGTTCCACTCCGCCTCGTACCAGCGCGCGAGGCGCCGAGCGGCTGATAGTTCAACCGCCAAGTCCCGAAGACGTTCCGCATCCGGTTGCGGAACGGACGGCTTCCCATCGCTTATGACGGCGGGTATCGCGCGGTCGGCGAGTTCGCAGCCAGCGTCCAGCCAGCGGGCGTCTTCCCGGAGCCACTCCGGCGTCGCCAGCGACGCATCGTCGTTGGTGGCCGCCGCCCGTCGCAAGGCAGGGTCCGCGAATTCGCGGCAGCGTGCGCCGTTTGCCAGCAGCGCCGTTTTCCAGGCGGGTCCGATGGATTGCTCCAGTGGCTCCAGGGCGGACACGGGGTCCCGTAGAAATCCTTCGTAGCGGATGAAGTGGCGTTCGCAGCCCCGGGTCTCCTTTTCAGCCGCCAGGAGGTGCTCACGCCACAGGAGACAGGCTTTTGTCCGCGACATTCCCTCGCGCCGCGCCAGCGAGAGCGCAACCTCGCCCGGGTCCCGCACCACGATGATGAAAACCGGCGCGGTGTCGAGGAGTGCCCAGAGCGGACGCCACCAGGGCAGCAGCAAGCACAGGCGCGGGTCCTTGACGCCCCAAAGCGGCGCGGCCCCGAAATCTTTCCGCAACAAAACCAGCAGTTCCTCGCGAAAGCGACCGGTGAGCGCCTGATCCTCCCACCAGCGATCCGGCCACGGGCGGATGGTGTCCCAGCCGCGGTCCAACGCCATCAAGAGGCGGTCGTGGAGGTTGACCACGTCAATGTGCTCATAGTAGCCCCGCTTGTTCGCCTCGGTGGGCGGCATCAACCTCGGGCCAAATTCCACCCCGAGCCGCTGGAGGCAACCCGCCACCGCCGAGGTGCCGCTGCGGTGCATCCCAAGCACGACCAAGGCGCGCCGGGTGGGAGGCGCCGCGCCCGTGGCCGGTGTCGGTGGAACTGGTGGCACGGTCGGCAAAGGGACGCGATCATGCCAGTGAAGCCGTCCGCTGGCAACGGGGGAATCGAACAACTTGCGGGAGTTTGCGTCAACCTCAAGGACGAGAGGCGTTGTGTCCTCATCGGAGCGCCCGCGTTAATAACACCGCTTCCTTGCCACCATGCTATCCACTCCTTTCCCGCCGCACGCAGGCGAAGCAACCCACGACACGGATCTAATCAGGGCTTCCCAGAGCGGCACCTCTCCCGCGCGCGGCCCCAAGTTGGTTGACGCCGATGTCCACAACACCCTCGGTGACCGCGCCGCCTTGTTACCCCACCTGCCGCGGTTTTGGCAGGAGGAAGTTCGCCGCAACGGGATTTTCGTGCCGGGCACGCTTTACACTTCCCCGGTGGGAGTGCTGCGCGAAGACGCCCGCAACGAATCCGGCGAACGACCCGGCAGCGACCCGGATTTCGTTATCAAGCATCACCTGGATCGTTACGGGATCGACTTTGCCATCCTGACCGGCAACGACCTCATCGGATTGTCGCTGCACCCCGATCCGGATTACGCCAACGCCCTGGCGAGCGCGTACAATGACCATCTCGCGGAAGTGTGGCTTGCCCGGACGCCGCGCTTCAAGGGGTCCATCCTCATCAATCATTCCGATCCCGCCGCCGCCGCCCGGGAAATCGCGCGGGTCGCGCCGGACAAACGCTTTGTGCAGGTGGTCATGGCGAGTGGTTCGCCCCGGCTTTTCGGCCAGCGGTTCTTTCACCCGATCTACGAGGCGGCGGCGGAGTTCGGCTTGCCGGTGGCAATCCACCCCGGGACCGAGAGCGCGGGCACTTCGGGACCGGCGGCGGCTTCGGGTCACCCGACACGTTACTTCGAATGGCACAACATTTTGCCGACCAACTACATGGCGCATCTCAACAGCCTGGTGTGCGAGGGGGTGTTTGAAAAGTTTTCCGGGATGCGAGTGGTGCTCATCGAAGGAGGCATCGCCTGGTTGCCGCATCTGATGTGGCGCATGGACAAAAATTACAAGGCGTTGCGATCGTCGGTTCCCTGGCTGCGGCGACTGCCGTCGGAGTACATCCGGGAACACGTTCGACTGACGACCCAGCCCATCGAAGAACCGGTGGATTCCAGCCAGATTTTACAGGTGCTGGAATGGATTCACGCGGAGGAGACGGTGATGTTTTCCAGCGACTACCCGCACTGGGATTTTGATAATCCGCAGATGTCGTTGCCGCCGCTGCCGAAAGCGTTGAAAGCGCGCGTGATGGCCGGGACGGCGGTGGAGCTTTACGGTTTGCAAATGACGAATGCGGAATGACAGAGCTTGGTGGCGGGGGATTGATGCTATCGTTTGCGGATTATGGATCGCGTTTTGGTGGCGAAAGTGGGTGACGTGGTGGAGGGACGGTGCCACCTCGTGAAAGCGCGGGGCATGGAGATCGCGGTGTTTCTAGTGGGCGGCCAATACCGTGCTTACCGCAACATTTGCCCACACGCGGGCGCGCCGCTCGATAAAGGGAGGATTACCGGGACCACCCTGCCCTCCGCCGTCTATCAGTACGAGTACGGCATGGAACGGCAGATTCTACGTTGCCCCTGGCACGGTTGGGAGTTTGACCTGGAAACCGGCGCGCACCTGGTCGATCCCGGTTGCAAGCTGCGCTCCTACCCCGTCACCGTCGAGGACGGGGAAATGTACGTGATCATCTGAGCCGTCGCGCTGTTAATCCGTGCTTGGTCATTGGTCATTCTGCCTTCGTCATTCGTCATTCGTCATTGCCCTCGCGGCGCGTGAGAGTAATGCTTGCGGGACTATGTTGGACATCCGCCTCATCCGTGAACAGCCAGATTTTGTAAAAGCCCGTTTGCTGACGCGGGGTGGGTCCGAGGCCAAGGTGGCCGTCGAGCAAGTCCTGGCTTGCGACTTGCGGCGGCGGCGGATCGAAACCCAACTCCAGGTGCAGAGCGCCGAGCGCAACCGGCTAAGCAAGGAAATTGGTTTAAAACGCGCCCGGGGCGAGGCCAGTGCCGACGCCGAGGCGCAGGTGCGCGGCATCGGCGAGCAGATCGCGGCCCTCAACCGTCAGGTCGGGGAGGCGGACGAGGAGCAGCGCACTCTGTTGCTCAACATCCCCAACCTTCCCCACCCCGCCGCACCGGTCGGCAAGGACGCGGCGGCTAATCCGGTGGTGCGCACCTGGGGCGAAAAGCCCGTTTTCGCCGAGGGCGCGCAGCCGCAGGAACATTTGCAGGCTGGCGCGCGGCTGGGGTTGTTCGACCTGGAGCGCGCGGCAAAAATCAGCGGCAGCGGTTTCGTGTGTTTCACCGGCGCGGGGGCGCGGCTCGAGCGCGCGCTGCTCAATTTCCTGCTCGATCTGCACAGCGGTCCGCACGGGTACACGGAGATCAGCCCGCCGTTCATCGTGCGCCGGGATTGCATGGTGGGCACCACGCAGCTTCCCAAGTTTGAACACGACATGTACGGTTTGGAGGACAACACGCTCTTCCTCACACCAACTGCGGAAGTCCCCGTGACCAACTTGCATCGCGAGGAAATCCTGCCGGTGGAGTCTTTGCCGAAGAAGTACGTGGGCTACACGCCGTGTTTCCGGCGCGAGGCGGGTTCGGCCGGGCGCGAAACGCGCGGGCTGATCCGGGTGCATCAGTTCGACAAGGTGGAGTTGGTGAAGATCACGACGCCGGAGGCGAGCTACGCCGAATTGGAATTGCTCACCGCCGACGCCGAGAGGGTGTTGCAGCTTTTGGGGCTGCACTATCGCGTGATCGAGCTTTGCACCGGCGACCTGGGGTTCGGCTCGGCGAAGACGTACGACATCGAAGTGTGGGCGCCGGCGCAACGGGCGTACTTGGAAGTGTCGAGTTGCTCGAACTTCGAGGATTTTCAGGCGCGCCGGATGAACCTGCGATTCAAGGATCCCGCGACCGGGAAGAACCGTTTTTGCCACACGCTCAACGGCTCGGGCACGGCGCTACCGCGGTTGTTCGTGGCGCTGGTGGAGAGTTGCCAGGAGCCGGATGGATCGTTGCGCGTGCCGGAGGTGTTGCAGGATTACATGCGTGCGAAACGAATCGGGTGAATGGTGGGAGTTCTCCCATGGTCTGTCCTACTGGAAGGATGTTCCCCCGGTCTGCCTTTGGTTGGGAGTGCGCCGCGACACGTCGCCGCTTTGATCCCAGCGACATGTCGCGCCCAGTCATTCGGCGCAGCCGCATTCCCCGTCCCCGCCCAGTATGGGCGAGAGACATTAGCCCGGCGTCCCGACGCCGGGTCACGTGTGATGAGCCGTTTGCGCCCTGGAAGGGCGCGAGACCGTTCGCCGGAACACCCGCCCTTTTGTATATCACGTCCTCCGGCCGGGGTCTCGCGCCCATACTGGGCGCACCTCGCACAAGCTCGGCAACCCGGCATCAAGATGCCGGGCTAATGTCTCTCGCCCATACTGGGCGGGGAACCGGACTTGATGCAACACGCCACTGAGAGCAAAGCGGCGACGTGTCGCGGCGCACCTTAAACCAAAGGCAAGCACGTTAAAATCCAGCTTCGTGGCGCACCTGAACTCCACTGTTGAAACCAACAATTGACGAAGCACTAGCTGCTCTGAGCACGGAACTTGGATGTTCTTACGTCGGGCGTTACCTGGTGGGAATCTCCGGCGGGCGGGATTCCATGGCATTGCTCCATGCGCTGCTGGCGCGGGGCTACCGAAGGTTGGTGGTCTGCCATCTCAATCATCTCCTCCGGGGAACCGACTCCGACGCGGACGCGGAGATGGTGGCTCGCCGCGCCGACGAATTGAAACTCCCCTGCGTCATTGGTCGGATGGACGTGCGCGCCCTTGCCTCCGCGCGTCACTTATCGTTGGAGACCGCCGCGCGCGAGGCGCGCAAGACGTTCTTCTTCGAAACGGCGCAGGCTCAAGGTTGCCGCACCTTGTTCCTGGCGCACCACGCGGATGACCAGGTCGAAACGGTCCTCTTCAATCTTTTCCGCGGCACTGGCGGAACCGGCTTGGCGGGGATGCGGTCTTCCGTGGTGTGGGAAACTCAGTCTCCCCCCGCCGTCCTCCGCGTGGTCCGGCCGCTGCTCGGAGTTTGGCGCCGCGAGGTGGATGCTTACGTGGCAGAACACAACGTCACCTTCCGCGAGGATGCAACCAACGAGGACCCGTCGCACACCCGGAACCGCGTCCGGCGGGAAATTATTCCGATGCTGAATGAAGTGTTTAGACGCGAGGTGAGCGGCGGCGTCTGGCGCGCGGCGGACATCCTCGGAGCGGAGGAAACGTGGATGCGCGCGCTTCTCCAAACGCGGGAGAACCACGCGGCGGAGAGCGTCCGCCTGCCCATCAAAGGTTTGCTAACCGAAACCGTGGCTGTGCAACGACGGCTACTGCGTTCCTGGCTGCGGGCGCGCGGTGTGCGGCGCGTCGGGTACCAGGAACTTGAGAGCACCCGGGCGTTACTCGATCCCACGGCGGGGAAACCGGCGAAGGTCAACCTCCCGGGAGGACTGTGCGTCCGCCGACGCGCCGGGGTCCTCTTTATCGAGGCTGCTTGAATTCACACGGCGCGACCCGGGAACGTCAACTCGGCCACGCCGCTTTTGTCGAGTTCACCCAGACCGAGTTCGATCATCCGCTCGAACTGCGCCTTCGCGGCGGCGGCAACCGGCAAATCGAGGTGGTGCTCGCTGGCCAGCGTCAGGGCGATGCCGGAATCCTTGGCGGCGTGCGCGGCGGAGAAAAAACAATCGTGCGCCCGGTTCTGCATGTCCTCACCATCGGTCTGAAGCACGCGGGAGGCCGCGCCGGTTTCGGCGAAAACCTCGCGCAGCATGGTCAGGTCGAGGTCGAGCGCCGCGCCCAGGCCGAGTCCCTCCGCGAGACCGGCGGTGTTGATGTTCATCACCATGTTGACGAGCGCCTTCACCTTGGCGGCTTCGCCCGCCTGGCCGACGTAACGCACCTTCGATGCGAGGGCGTCCAGCATCGGTTTGGCGCGCTCGAACACGGCGGGTTCGCCGCCGCACATCAGATACAGCGTTCCCTCGCGCGCCTGGGTGATGCTGGAGGCCATGCAGGCTTCCAGGGTCGCCGCCCCGCCCAGCGTCGCCGCCGATTGCACCGCGTGGTGGATCACCGGACTGACCGTCGCGCAGTTGATGAAGAGCCGTCCGGCGGCAACGCTCGGGGCGATGAGCGAATCGCCGCCGCCCGCGTCGAAGATCGCGCGCATGGCGTGGTCGTCCGAGACAACGGTGATGATCACGCGCGCCGCCGCGCTGACTTCGCGGAGGGTGGCGACCGCGGTGGAGTGGAGTTCGGCGGCGAGAGTTTGCGCCGAAGGGGCGTGGGAATCGTAAAGTGCCGTGATCACGAATCCCTTGTCGTGGAGTCGGCGCGCCATGTTCGCGCCCATCCGGCCCACGCCGACGAAACCAACGGTGTTTTCAGGCGGCAGCGGCGAGGCGGGATGGTCCATGATGGCGGGAGCTTGCCGCCGGACCTCCGCGCCCGCAACCGGGGATTCGTGGTCTATTTGAACCTCTGACCCGGACCCCGCGCGCGAGTTCTGCTATCATCACCCGTTCCATGGCCTTGCCGATTCCCAGCGCGCACCGCACCCAGCGGACCAGCGCCAAACGCTTTTTTCTCATCATCCTCCTGCTGGGCGGCTGCCTGACTTTCAGCGCGGCCCAACTGTGGCGGCACGATCCCGGCGCGTTGCTGTGGACGACGATCGGCTACTTCACCTACGAGCTCGCGTTGAACATGCTGCTCGTCGGGGCGGCGTGGTTCGGATTGCGCGCGCGACGTCGGCGGGTTTCGGCCGGCCTCGCGGGCGTCGCCGTCGTTCCCCCGCGTTTGACGGTCCTCATCGCCGCGCACAACGAGCTTTCCTGCATCTTTGAAACGCTGGAAAGCGTCTTCGCGCAGGAAGGGGTGACACTTCGGGTGATCATCGCGAGCGACGGCTCCACCGACGGGATGAACGAAGCCCTGATAACCCGCCGTTCGCTCGCGCGCAGCGACACCGACTTGTCCGATCCTGCGGCCAAGGGGCTCCGCTGGGTCGCCGCCGGGCCTGAATCGCTCTGCCTGCTCGCGCTTCCCAAGCTGGGCAAGGGCGCGGTGCTCAACGCCGCCCTGGCGGAAACCACCGACGAGATTGCCGTCACCTTGGATGCCGACACCCGGCTCGCGCCGGGGGCGCTCGCGTCACTGGCGGCTCCGTTCACCGACCCGGCGGTCGTGGCGGCGGGCGGGTTCGTGTACGTGCGCAACGCCGGCGGTGCCGCGTCGTCGTGGCTGGTGCGGTATCAATATTGGGAATACCTCAAGAACTTCATGTGGCGCATCGGCCTGGTGCATCTGGGGGTTTGCCTGCAGGTGTCGGGGGCGTTCGGCGCGTTCCGCACGCGGGTGTTGCGCGAACTCGGCGGCTTCAGCGGACACAGTTTGGTGGAGGATTACGAGGTGATCTTCCGTTTGCACGAGCGGCTCCGCGCCCGCCGCGAAGATTACCGGGTGGAGGTCGCGCCGGGGGCGGTGGCCTACACGGAGGCGCCGGACACCGTGCCGTCCTTTGTGCATCAACGCACTCGGTGGTTCGCGGGGTTTCTGCAAACGCTGTGGGACTACCGGCGAATGGTCGGCGATTCGCGCATGGGGGTAGTGGGTTTGTTGATGTTGCCGATCAAGTGCGTGGACGCGATTCTGCCGGTGTGGGGCTTCCTTTCGCTGGTGATCCTGGCGGCGTCGATCTTTGGCGGGACCTCGCACTGGCAGCGGTTGGGGCTTGAGCTTTACCTGGGACGCTGGTTGGTGGAACTCACGCTGAGCGGCATCATGTGGCGCTGGCACCGGCAACTCTTTCCGGGACGGGAGGCGAAGTTTGGGGGGCCGCTCTTGCTGCTGCACATTGCGACGGAAGGGCTGGTCTTCAACTGGTTCCGGCAAGTGGCGGTGCTGAACGCGTACACTTGGTTTTTTCGTCGCGTGCAACGCTGGCACCAGCCAAGGTGGGAGCGGTGAGGGGGTTGTGCGGAATGGGTTGTGGGTTGTGGCGGAAGGTTGTGGAAGAGGGAACGGGCGCAGGAATGTGGGTTGTGGGTGTCAGAGGGCAAGGAAGGCGAGCGGCGCGAAGCGCGTTTCGGCCTTTCCCAATAACCAACAACCAGTAACTTCCCTCCTTCCACGAATGAGCGCCATCGAAGCACGCGGACTCACCAAAGTTTACCGAACCTACCGCAAGGAGGGTGGACTGTGGGGCGCCATCAAGGGTCTCGCCAAGCGGCGGTACGACGAGGTCCGCGCCGCCAGCGACGTGACTTTTACCATTGAGGAAGGGGAATTCGTCGGGTTCCTAGGGCCCAACGGGGCAGGTAAAACCACGGTTCTCAAGATGCTCTCCGGTTTGCTCTATCCCAGCGGCGGGGAAGCCCGGGTACTGGGCTTCATACCCTCGGAGCGGCGCAACGAAATGAAGCGCCAATTTAGCCTCCTCATGGGGCAGAAGAACGCTCTCTGGTGGGATTTGCCGGCGCAGGAGTCTCTCGAATTAAATCGCGCGATCTACGGCATCGACCCGGCCCGGTTCAAAGCGACGGTGGCCGAACTCTCGGAGTTGCTCGGCGTGGAGGGCAAGATGCGCGTGATGGTCCGCGAGTTGAGCCTGGGCGAGCGGATGAAAATGGAACTCATCGCCTCGTTGCTCCACCGTCCGAAGGTGTTGTTTCTCGACGAACCCACGATTGGCCTGGATGTGGACAGCCAGAAAAAGGTGCGCGAGTTCCTGCGAGGGTACAATACCCGCCACGGGGTGGTGACCATGCTGACGAGCCACTACATGCAGGACATCGAGGAGCTTTGCCAGCGGGTCATCGTTATCGACCAAGGCAAGATTTTCTACGATGGACCATTGGACCGGATCACAGACCGATTTTCGACCGAGAAAATCCTGAGCCTGGTGTTCGGAGCGCGGGATTCGGCGCGGGATTACGCCGGGCTGGGCACGGTGGTGGAACAAACCGACCTGTCGGTGAAACTGCGCGTGCCCCGCGCCGAAGTCGCGGGCGTCTGCCGCCGCGTGCTGGATTTATACGAGGTGAACGATATCAGCGTGCTGGAGGTGCCGATTGAAGACGTGATTTCGCGGCTCTTCGCGGAGAACAAAGAGGCGGTGGCGAAGAGCGGGTTCAACTAGCACTGGATGGATGCGCGCGGCGGGCGGGTGACCACTGGATGGCCCGACTGGGCTTGCCGCTCGCGGACCCCGCGCGCCATTGCTTTCACATCAAAATTGTAGCATTTTGCAAGTTCGGCTTTCACGCGGTGGACCTCTTCCATCACCGTATCAATTTCCTTCGGAAAGCGGGTTTTGAAGGTCGGGGGCGTCATAGGTATATAGCTGTTGGGGTGTACAGATTATCGGAAGATGAACTCCAAAGCGTGAAAAGCAAGCTTGCAGGCGGTCGGTCAAGAACGGGTTGGCGATGTGTTTACAGTTCCACGTAAGCAACAGATCGACGCTGTTACAGCCCGCCACCGCAAGGTGCAAGGCATCCGCGCCCGCCCGCGACGGGAGGAAGGATGCCGTTTTCGATCAACTCGTTGGCCAGGGTGGTAACCCGCTCGTCAACGTCAAGGAGGGGCAAAGTGGCAAGCAACTCTTGACGTTCGGCGGCTTTTGCCGGATCGCCACGCGCGGCTTCCTCCAAGACGAGTTGCGAGGTGAAAAGATCATAACCCTGCCGTTGTGTGTCCCATCATTCCCTGGTGAGTTCCTGTCGTGCGAACTGCAAAAGATTACGCGATGGGCGCGAGACGTAGTAACTCGGGATGGAAGTCTCGATGAATATCGAAGGGGGCATCCCTCAATGTGACGCGGTTCGTCGCGAGCGTACAAGCTCGATCAACGGTGGAATTCCAACGAGTCAGCTACCCCGTCGCGGACGCGGGCGGCACGCACTGGCGCCACACGTAGTCAAAGAGCACGCTGAACTCCACCTTCTGCAAATGGCCGATCTCCTTGCGGTACGAGGTTTCACCGTACTTGTACTGCTCGCACAAATGGATAAACAAATACGGGTCCCAATTTGGTTGCTTCGCCATGTGGGGGGACGCGTCGCTGGCGCGGCCTTGCATCTCTTGAAAGGTCGGATGCTCGCCCGTGCGGCGCATCCAGTAGCGGGCGTTGTCGAAATCCCCCTCCCGCCGGTGGAGCATCCCGTGCCAATAGGAAGTCAGCGGGCTGTCCGTCCGCGCCACTTCCCTGTGACAATCCCCGAGCGCGTTGTGGTAGTAAAACAAACCGGCCCGCAGCAGGGTCACGGGGGCTTGCGCCAGCGGTTTGGCGTCGCCGAGGATGGACGCCTCGCTCGCCTCGCGGATGCGGATCACGAGGGCGTAATCGGTCGGCTCCGAGGGGAGCGGCTCCTCCAGGGTGCGTTCGTGCAGGAGCATGCGTTGGATGAAATCGGGGTAACGATGCAAGGCGGGCATGATACTACATACGACCCGTCCGGGAAATCGCGCTTACGTCTTTCTCCGAAGAAGGACCAGTTCCGGGCAGGCTTTATGCTTCGACAGGGTTACATGCGTCCTCTCAACTCCTGGAAGGTCCCCTTCGCCTGCGCGTTAACCGTCGCGGGCTTGCCTTTGGCGCTCGCCATTGTCACCAACAACGTCGGTGCCACGGCCCTGAGCGGAACCGCGCCGTCGAGTTTTAAAGCGGGCGCGGCGACGTCCGCCCCCGACGCGGCGGGAGGCGACATCTCCCTGCGGGACGCCCTGGGTCGCCAGTGGCTCCAGGCGCAATACCGGGGCAACGGCCACGACGACGTTCGCGCGATGTTCACCAACCGCCACGACAAGGCGCTGACCCTTACCACCGAGAGCGGGCTGATTTTCGAGACGCTGGATCTCAAACACCAGATGGTTCTCACCCACGGTGAGAATATCCACCTCGCGCCCGGTGAGAAACGCCTGGTCCACCTCGCGGCGGCGGCGACGCGTTCCAACAATCCGCTCACCGACGCCCCCTACCAACTCTGCCCCGAGAGCCTGCAATCCCTGGCGGCGTTGTTCACGCAAGCGGATAAATGTCCCGAGGTGAGTCGCGGCGCGATCCAGACCGCCGTGCTCCTCCTCACGGAAAACGCCCCCCTGAGCCTTTTCGCGAAGTTCAGCCTGCTCACCGAAGACCCCGCCGCCCCCACGCATCTCACGACGGCGTACCAGGTGAACACCAACGAGATTCTGTCCGCCTTCGAGTTGCTCAAGGAAGCCGGTTATTCGCGTCTGAACCTGTCCGCCGCGCACGATCCGCAGTTGAAGATCGAGTCGATGATCGACCCGCTCGCCCACGCGGCGGCCCTGCATTACTACAACATCAATTCCGAGCAGGAATGGGCGTACTGGCGCGACGAACTCCAGAGCGGGGACACCAGCACGCGGCATTACGCGCTTTACGGCATCGGCCGCTACTACCCGGACGTGGCTTTGCAGATGCTCCCGACCTGGGCGCGCGCGCAACAGTTGAGTCCGCTGTTCCGGTCCGCCGCCGTGCAGGCGATGGCGGAAACGCACCGGCCCGAGGCGATCAGCACCCTGCAACAGTTGACCAGCGAGTTCGGCGCGGCGACGGAACTCGGCGCGTCGGCCCGCAAATCCATCGCCTACCTGGAGAACCAGCGGTCCACGCAGCCGGCGCTCGCGAATGTGGTTGAGTTTCGGATCTCGCAGGCGGAAGTGCGTTGAACGGAGTTGGAACCGGGTCAGGGTGCCAGGCGTTGGATGTTCCAAACGCCTTCCGGGCCCTGGCGGGTGTACTCGAAGCGGTCGTGCAAACGGGCGCTTCCTCCCTGCCAAAATTCGATGGAAGCCGGTTTCACGCGGTAACCGCCCCAGAACGGCGGCAAGGGGATTGATCCCGCGCCAAAGCGTTCCTTGGTCGCGGCCAACTCCGCTTCCAGAGCTTCGCGCGAGGCGATGGACTCACTCTGCCGCGAAGTCCACGCCGCGAGCTGGCTTTCGCGCGGTCGGCTCGTGAAATAACGGAGTGCCTCCTCGTCGGCCACCTTTTCGACCTGTCCGGCGACGAGGACCTGGCGTTCCAGCGCGAGCCACGGGAAGAGGAGCGACACCGCCGCGTTTTCGGCGAGTTGACGGCCTTTGCGGCTCTCGAAATTGGAGTAGAAAACGAACCCGCGCGCATCGAGGCCTTTGAGCAGAACCGTGCGAGCGCGGGGCAAGCCGTCGGCACCACAGGTGGCCAGGCTCATCGCCGTTGGATCAATGATCCCGGCGGCACAGGCGTCGTCCTGCCACCGCGTGAATTGCGCGATGGGATCGGGCGAAAGGTCGGCGCGACGAAGGTGGCCCCGGCGGTAATCAATGCGGATGTCGGCGAGATTCATCGGTGGAACATACGACGGGTCCGCTCGTTGCGAAGCAGTTTTGGCGCGTGACGTTATTATCACTTCCGCCCGTGCGCGACGGTGTGTAGGGTGCGCCCACCGCTTCCCCCCACCCTCACCATGCAGCAGCGCGCCTACCCCGAGACCAACCTCCAGAAGAACGAAAGCGGGCGCGGGCCGGGCTGGATCGACTTCGCCGTCATCTGCGCCGTTTTCGCGCTCGCCTGGCTGCTCGTCAGTCTCGGGCGGCGACATGCGGGTGCGCTTCGACGAGCTCCACCCGCCCGCGCTGTCACTCGACCTGTGGTTGATCCCGTACTACACGGGTCGCACCGTTTTGCGGATGTTCATCGCGTACTTCGCGTCGCTGCTTTTCACCTTCACCTACGGCTACGTCGCCGCGAAATCGCCGACGGCCCGCAAGGTCATGCTGCCGGTCATCGACATCCTGCAATCCGTGCCGGTGCTGGGATTTTTGTCCATCACCGTGACCGGTTTTCTCGCGCTGTTCCCCGGCAGTCTGCTCGGCGTGGAATGCGCCAGCATCTTCGCCATCTTCACCGCCCAGGCGTGGAACATGACCTTCGGGTTCTACCATTCCCTGGTCACCATCCCGCCGGAGTTGCAGGAAGCCTCCCGCGTGTATCGCCTCAACCGCTGGCAACGCTTCCGCAAGCTGGAACTGCCCTCCTCCGCCATCGGGCTGATGTGGAACTCCATGATGAGCTTCGGCGGCGGCTGGTTCTTCGTCGCCCAGAGCGAGGCGATCTCGGTGCTCAACAAAAACATCAAGCTCCCCGGTCTGGGCTCCTACATGGCCGCCGCGCAGGAGGCCGGCGACCACCGGGCGGCGATCTACGCGATCCTCGCCATGGTGACGACCATCGTCGTCATCGACCAACTCCTCTGGCGACCGCTGGTGGCGTGGGCGGAGAAATTCAAGCTTGAGCAGACCGAATCCGCCTCGACGCAATCCTCCTGGGTACTCGACCTGCTGCAAAGCTCGCTGCTGCTTTCCTGGCTTTCCGAACACGTTTGGGGACCGCTGGGCGGTGTGCTCGGACGGTTCTTCGCCGCCGGCGCGGACGTGACCGGGGCGGTCGGCGCGCGCGCCCCGCGTCCGTTGCGGCAGGTGGCGCGGATCGCCCTGTGGGCCGGGGTGGCGGCGCTGGTGGTCTGGCTGATCTTCGGCGCGGTGGACCTCGCGCGCGAGGTTCACGCCGGCGTCAGCGGGGCCGAGATGCTGCACATCGTCTGGCTGGGTTTCCTGACCCTCCTGCGGGTCATGGCGATGACCGTCCTCGCCACCGCTGATCTGGACGCCCGATCGGCGTGTGGATCGGCTCCAAGCCCAGGGTGGCGCGCATCGCGCAGCCGCTCGCGCAGATCGCCGCCTCGTTCCCGGTGAACATGACGTTCCCGTTCATCGTCGCGTTCTTCATCTTCGCCCGCATCCCGATCAACCTCGGCAGCGTCTTCCTGATCGCGCTGGGCACGCAGTGGTACATCCTCTTCAACGTCATCGCCGGGGCGATGGCGATTCCCGACCGACCTGCGGGAAGCCGCCAGCATCTTCGGCTTGCGCGGCTGGCGGCTTTGGAAAACGCTGATCATCCCGGCCATTTTCCCGTTCTGGGTGACGGGCGCCGTGACCGCCGCCGGCGGCGCTTGGAACGCGAGCATCGTCGCCGAGGTGGCGAGTTGGGGCCACGACAAACTGGTGGCCGACGGCCTGGGCGCCTACATCGCGGAAGTGACGGAAAAGGGGAACAAACCCGCGATCTATTTCTCCATCGTGGTGATGTCTATTTTTGTCGTGTGCATCAACCGCTTCTTGTGGCGGCGTCTTTACGATCTGGCGGAACGAAAGTTCAAGCTGGCGTGAAGTAGTCCGCCGAGCAAAGGCGGCGAGCGCACTATCACCGTCCGCAGACCCTATTTTCCACCGTTATGCCCGCCGAACCCGTCACCACCCCGTCACCGGCGTCCGCCCGCGCCGTCTCCCACTCCTCCGGGCACGCCATCGTGGAACTCAACCACGTTTCCAAATCCTTTTCGTCGGGCGGCGGTCCGGCCGTGACCATCCTCGACGACATCGATTTCCAAGTGGAAGAAGGGGAAATGCTCGCCCTGCTGGGTCAATCCGGCTCGGGCAAATCGACGATCCTGCGACTCCTGGCGGGCCTGGCTCAACCCACCGAGGGCGTCGTGCTCAGCCACGGCGAACGGCTCGCTGGAGGTGAACCGCAGCTTGTCCATCGTGTTCCAGAGCTTCGCCCTTTACCCCTGGCTGACCGTGTCCGAAAACGTGCAGGTCGGACTCATCAACCGCCGGCTTGGCGCCGAAGCAGGAGGAGAGCGAGATCGAGACGGCGCTGGAACTCATCGGACTTTCCGGCTACGAGAACGCCTACCCCAAGGAACTCTCCGGCGGGATGCGCCAGCGGGTCGGCTTCGCGCGGGCCATCGTGGCGAAGCCGGAGGTTCTCTGCATGGACGAGGCGTTCAGCGCGCTCGACGTGCTGACGGCGGAGAACCTGCGCACGGAAGTGGTCAACCTGTGGCAGGACCGCCGGGAGGAGCAGAGCCACCTGAAAAGCATTTTCTTCGTCACGCACAACATCGCCGAGGCGGTTTTCATGGCGACGCGCATCGTCATCATCTCGTCGCATCCCGGACGGATCAAGCACGTCATCCACAACCATCTGCCCTACCCGCGCGACGTGAACTCCAAGGAGTTCCAGGCGTTGGTGGACCAGATCCACGACGCCATCGTCTCGCTGGCCCTGCCCGACGAGCCGGTCGCCGCGGTCGGGGCGCACCACGGGACGGGCGAGACCGACGCGCAAACGCTCGACGCGCTGCTGCCCGCCAACGCCGCGAAGACCGCACCGGCGTGCGCGGCCCGCGCGGGTGCAATCGATCCCCAACGTGCCCGTCGGGCGGCATCGTCGGCCTGCTCGAAATCCTGGAGGACAGCCAGGAAACGGTGGATATTTTCGACCTGAGCGCCGAGATCGGCAAGGAGTTCGGCGAGACCATCGCCATCGTCAAAGCCGCCGAGATGCTGGAGCTGGTGGAGACGCCGAAGCACGACGTCCATCTAACGGCGTTAGGACGGCAGTTTTTGGCCGGCGATCCGCCGGAGCAGAAGGAGATTTTCGCGCGCCAGATCATGGACTTGCGGCTGTTCCAGTTGATCGTCGGCAGCCTGCGCAAGGCGAGCGACGGGCACGTTGGACGCCGATGTGATCATGCAGGAGCTGGCGATCCTGTTGCCGTACGACAAACCGGAGCAGCTTTTCGACACGATCATTGCCTGGGGACGTTACGCGGAGTTGATCGACTATGATCAGGCCACGCACACCGTCCTCATGCAGGAGGACGCGGAGGAAGTATCGGAGGGCGGGGCGAATATATAGGGGTCGGCGCGCGGGTCCGGGTGCGCTTCTTTGGCGCAACACATCGACGGGGGATGGGCGGTGAATTGTAACAACTTTGTTACGATTAGTTTGCGACAACCTGCTAGCCCGGCTCGAACTTGTTCAATCTTCTCCATGAACCACCTACCCTTCCCCTCCCCCCGACCCGTCGTTCGTCCACGGCGTTTGCCCCCCGCGCCCTGCTGTCCTGCCTGCTGCTGGGCGGCGGCTTTCTCTTCGCCGCGGCACCCGCGGCGCGCGCCAGCTTCCATGTGATGCAGATCGAGCAGATCATCGGGGGCGTCAACGGCGATACCACGGCCCAGGCGGTGGAACTGCGGATGCGCGCGCCGGGACAAAGGTATTTGCACAGCGACGCGGGCGGAACGCACGGTCCGGCGGGCCTGGTGGTTTACGACGCGTCCGGCGCCAATCCGGTGACGCTCATCACCTTTCCCAACGATGTCCCCAATGGCGTGGCGGGTGGCCGGGTACTCGTCGCCAGTCCGAATTTCAGCGGGCATTTCGCACCGGCGGCGACCCCTGATTTCATCATGGCCAACCCGATCCCCGCCGCGTACCTTGCGGCGGGCCGGCTGGATTACGTGGACGGTGGCGGCGGTGTGCTTTGGTCGGTGAGTTTTGGCGGCGCCAACTACCAGGGTCCCGTGGTGGCCACCACGTTGAACGGCAGCTTTGGCGCGCCTTTCGCCGGTCCCCTGCCGACGGCGGGAACAGCGGCGCTCCAGTTTCAAGGGTTGGCGACCGCGCCCGGCACCGGGAACGCGGCGGACTACCGGGTGACGGCGCCGGGCGCGGTTTTCGTCAACAACGCCGGCGCAAGCTTCGCGCTTTCGCCCGATGTACCCGCCTTGGGGCAAATTTCCGTCACCGCGCTGAAGCCCCGGGTCTCCGAGGCGGGCGCGGGCCATCGCAAGGGCATTCTGGTCGTGAGTCGAACGGGCGACACCGCCTCGGACTTGACCGTCCACTACAAGGCCGGTGGGAGCGCGATGGGCGGCGCGCAGTACCAGGAGCTGGCGGGCACCGTGTTGATCCCGGCGGGAGCGGCGTCGGCCCGAATTTTGGTGATACCGATCCGCGATGGCGTAAAGCAAGGGGACACCGTGGTGAAGGTAACGCTGAAACCCGGCATTGGGTATGACGTCGGCGCGCCGAGGAAGGCCCTGGTTACCATCCTCGACGCGGATTAAGCGGCGAGGCTGAAATTGGGCAGGGCTTCCCGCCGCCGCGCAGCGGCTTTGGGGTGCGGCGACATGTCGCCGCTTTCACACGGCTCCGCCGGGTCCAACCGCGACACGTCGCGTCCTAACCCTCCGGCGCAGCCGCCATTTCCAGGTTTTCATAGGGGGTTGGGTTCGGCGAAGGCAAAGGCCCGCGCCGGGTTGACGACAAAAATCTGGTGGCGCATGGCGGGCGTCAGGTGGCTTGCAAAGTCTGTCAAAAGGTAGCTCATCCCCGGCGCGCCGCCGTAACTCTTCCAGTAGGAAGGCCGGGCCGCGTCCATACCCAGCATGAGTTGGTTGGGGAACTCATCGAACAACGCGAGCAGCAGTTCCAAGGTTGGATTCGGCGAACGGTCCTTCCAACGGAAGGCGCTGTCGAACTCCACGTTCACCCCGCTCGCGAGCAGTTGACGGTGCGCGGCGGCGTCGGGTTGGCGGTCGGTATGGGAGAGCACAACGTGGGAAACATCGACGCCGTGCCCCCTTAGGAACTCCACCTGGCGCTCCGCCCCCCTGCCCTCCTCGACGTGGGTCAGGATGGGGCAGCCGGTCAGGCGGTGCGCGCGCGCGGCCGCTTCAAAGACGCGGTATTCTCGCGCGCCGCCGATACCGTCCACCTCGCCCGCGATCTTGATGACCCCGGCGCGAGGCAGGCGCGCCTCGACTTCAAATGCCTCCTCTTCTGCTCCACCGTGGCCAGTGGCGGCGATCCCCACCTCGATCTCGCCGGCGAACCAGGCGGTGAGTTCGTCCACGTACATGCGGGCGGTCCAATGGTCCTCCGGGTAGTACTTCGCGGAGTGCAGCCCGGTGGGGCAAACCAGATGCACGCCCGTCAACCGGGAAACTTCCGCGAGCCTGGCCGCGTCGCGTCCGCCCTCCGGCATGGCGTCCACCATCGCACGGCCGCCATCGGCATGGAATCGGGTGAGTTCGGCGACGGCTTTCTCGGTTGAATCCAGGAGGAAGTCCGGGAAGCGTTCGGTCATGGTGCCGGGCGCGATGATGACGTGCTCGTGCGCGTAGCAGACGCCGAGTTCCGAAGGGTCGATGTCTCCCCGCACAGTGCGGATGAAGCCATCGGAGGAAGGTGTCGACAAACGCGGGAGCATGGCGATGGCCGGCGGGATGTCGGCGTAGGGAACTGCCGAGCGGTGGCGGAAATCTCAAGCCGCCATCAACGAACGCAGCTTGCCCACCGCGCTCAGCACGACCTCCAAACCGCGCGTGATCTCGTCCTCGGTGTTGAACCGGCTGAACGAAAACCGCAGGCTTGCCCGCGCGCGTTCGGCGGGGAATCCCATTGCCGTCAACACGTGCGACGGATGCAGCGACCCCGACGTGCAGGCGCTGCCCGCGCTCGCGCACAGCCCGCGTTTATCCAGCAAAATCAGCAACGCCTCCGACTCCACCCCCGGGAAATAGATGCTCGTCGTGTTCGGCAAACGTTCGTCCACGTCCCCGTTTATCTCCGCGCCGGGCACGTTCTCCAGAATCGCGCGCCTCGAAACGATCCCGCAGGGCGCACACGCGCGTTTCCTCGTCCCCCATCGCGGCGCCCGCGAGTTCGGCGGCTTTCCCCAACGCCACGATGCTCGGCAACGTTCTCCGTGCCGCCGCGCCGTCCGTTTTCCTGGCTCCCGCCCACCAGAAACGGCGTGAACTTCACCCGGCGGTTGACGTACAACGCCCCCACCCCTTTCGGCGCGTGGAGTTTGTGGCCCGGCGAGCGACAAAAACTGAATGGCCGAATCCCGCAGATCAATCGGGATTTTGCCCACGGCCTGCACCGCGTCCGTGTGGAAATACGCGCCCTTTCGTCGCGCGCGTGCCGGGCAATTTCCTCCACCGGGAAGATGACGCCCGTTTCGTTGTTCGCCCACATCAGCGAGACGATCGCCGTGTCCGACGCGAATGGCTTTCACGGCTTCGGCGGGATCGATCTGGCCGCGTTCATCGACGGGCAGCCAGGTAATCTCGTAGCCCCGGCGGGCGAGGCGTTCGCAGTGGTTCTTGGTCGCGCTGTGCTCGACGGTGCTCGTGACGATGTGCTTGCGATCGGGGTCGGCCGCCAGCGCGCTGTGGATGGCGGTGTTGTTGCCCTCGCTGCCGCAACTGGTGAAAAGGATTTCGCGCGGCTCGCAGTTCGAGCAGCGCGGCCACCTGCTCGCGGGCGTCTTCGACGGCTTTGCCGATGCGCGAGCCGAAGCTGTACGCGCTGGACGGGTTGCCGTAAGCTCGGTCAGATAGGGCATCATCGCCGCGACCACGGCGGGGTCGAGAGCGGTGGTGGCGTTGTTGTCGAAGTACAGCAGGGACTCTGGGCGGGCATGATGGGAGGGGCGATTGACAAAAAATGAATGGACTGGATCAACGGTCAGCGGGTTGCCGGGAAAACCACGCGATCATAGATTTTTGAAAGGATGAGTTCAACCTGTAGAGAATTCACCCGCAAAACATCGGATGCTTGGTCGTATTCCACGCACTTCCAATGCCTTCCTGCATCACGCGACCAATGCTGAATCCACATCAGGCGTTGTTCCACCAGTACATGGTCCGTCAAACTCTCCAGCCCGCGATAAAGGAGGCATTTTTCGCCAAGATCATACCTGGCGGTGGATGGGGAGAGTACCTCGACGATCAACTGCGGGTTTAGCAAAGTGTCGTCGCTACCGTCAAGCATCTGCAGGGGTGCCGCGAGCGCCACCACATCGGGATAAGTGTAGGTGCCAGTCTCCGAGACCCGCACGCGCAGGTCGTTGGCAAAAACCTCGCAGTCACGCCCTTGAAACTGGGTGTAGAGCATCCCCGAGATGTTCGAGACAATGCGTCCATGTTGGCGTCCGGCACCCGCCATGGCGACAATCTTGCCATCTTCCCAACTGGTCTCATACATCGGGAAGATTTCGCCGTCGATGTACTCGCTCTTGAACTCGGCGGCGCGCTCGATGAGCAAATATTCCTCCTCCGTGAAGAGGCGCCTGGGTCTGGTTTGCATGGGATAAATTCTCGCTTGGTAAACACCATAGCCTAAATCTCGCCCGCGCGCCAAGCGGTGAAGGTTCAAGGGGATGGAGCGGATGCATCGTCCCGCTTCTTGCCCTTGGCGATCAGGAAGAGGTTGCGCGCGTAAATGAAAGTCGGCGGCAACACGCCCAGGATGTACGGGACGGAACCCGAGGTGAATCGCGTAGATCGACGTCACCACGCTGCCCACCAGGCTCAGGTACCAGAACGAAACGGGAATCACGCTGCGCCCGAGCTTTTCGCTGACGTACCACTGCACGAAGAACCGGCTGGAAAACAGGACGTTGCCGATCAGACCGAAGATCGTCCAGAGCGTGATGCCGCCGTGGAGACGGTGCCACAGGTTATCCAGAAAAGCCGCCAGGATAGACATGGGCCACGTCTATAGGCGCGGGCTTGGAACGCGCGCAAGCAAAAGCCAGCCGGCCAAGCCGGAGCTGGCGAACGACGCGCTCCGTGTCGCTCGGCATCAAAGCGGCGACATGTCGCGCGCGACTCCAAACCAATAGGCAAGCCGCGGGGAAATTCCCCTTTCCGGCCGACCGCTTCCGGTCGTACGTTCCGCGCATGTCTCTCTGGCAACAGGCAAACCCCCAACTGCGCGACCTCGTCAGCTACGAACCCGGCAAACCCGTCGAGGACCTCGCGCGCGAACTCGGCATCGCCGCCCGGCGACATCATCAAGCTGGCCTCCAACGAGAACCCGCTCGGCCCCTCGCCCAAGGCGCTCGCCGCCATGCGCGAAACCCTGGAGCGCGCCCACTTCTACCCCGACGGCGGCGGGTACTACCTGCGCGAGGCCATCGCGGAAAAAGTCGGCGTGCAACGCGAGAACGTCATCCTCGGCAACGGCTCCAACGAGATCATCGAGTTCATCGGCCACGCCTTCCTGCAGCCGGGCGACGAGGTCGTCACGGCCGACCACGCCTTCGCGGTTTACCGGCTGATGGCGAAGCTCTTCGGCGCGAACACCGTCGAAGTGCCCGAGCTGCCCGGCATGGTGCACGACCTCGACGCCATGCTCGCGGCCATCACCCCGCGCACGCGCCAGGTCTACATCACCAGTCCGAACAACCCCACCGGCACGGTCGTCTCCGCCGGAGGAAATCGAGTGCGTTCATGGCGCGGGTGCCGGAGCGGGTCACGGTCGTGTTCGACGAGGCGTACTACGAGTTCCTGGACAATCCGCCCGACACGCTGCGCTACGTGCGCGAGGGTCGGAACGTCGTCGTCCTGCGCACGTTTTCCAAGATTCAGGGCCTGGCGAACCTGCGGATCGGCTACGGCATCGCGCCGGCGGAGATGGTCGAGATTCTGCAAAAAACCCGGCAGCCCTTCAACGCCAACGGCATCGCGCAAGCCGGCGCGCTGGCGGGACTGGCCGACCACGAGCACCAGGCGCGCACCAAGGCCGTCACCGACGAGGGCCGCGCGCTGTTGCAGGAGGCGTTCGCGGAGATGGGGCTGGAGTTCATCCCGTCGTACGCGAACTTCGTGCTCGTGAACGTCGGCGACGGACGCGCGATGTTCGAGCAACTGCTTGCAGCGGGGCATCATCGTGCGCGCCATGAACAGCTACAAACTGCCGGCGTGGATCCGGGTTTCGGTCGGCACCCCCGCGCAGAACCGGCGTTGCCTCGAAGTGATGCGCGAGATCGTGGCGGCGCGTTGATCTTGACCCGGGCGACGTGATGTCAACCGTTTGGAACAACGACACCATCGCCGCCGTGGCTTCGCCGTTTGGCGAGGGGGCCATCGCGTTGCTGCGGGTGTCGGGGCCGGCGGCGGTCGCCGTGGCGGACCGCGTCTGCGACCCGGCGCGGCGGCTGCCGTCCACCCTCGCGCCGAAGCGGCAGCACCTCGCGCGTTTGCTCGCGCCGGGCACGGACCGGACGCTCGACGAGGTTCTGGTGAGCGTGCATCGCGCGCCGGCGAGTTACACGGGGGAGGACCTGGTGGAGTTCACCTGTCACGGCGGCATCCTGCTGACGCGGCGCGTGCTGGAGGCGCTGCTGGTGGCGGGGGCGCGTCCGGCCGAGCCGGGGGAGTTTACGCAGCGCGCCTTTCTCAACGGCAAGATGGATTTGACGCAGGCCGAGGGCGTTATGGATCTGATCACCGCGCAGACGGACCTGGCGTTGCGTTCCGCGACCGAACAACTCGCCGGACGGTTGGGGGAGCGGGTGAGCGCGTTGCGTGAGGAACTGCTCGGGCTGACGGCGCACGTCGAGGCGTACATCGACTTCCCGGATGAGGACATTGATCCCGACACGGGCGCGGCGTTGCTGGCGCGGTTGGACGGCGCGGCGCGGGATATCCAGGCCCTGCTCGACACGGCGGACCAGGGGCGTATTCTGCGCGAAGGGGTGCGGACGGTGATTTACGGCGAGCCGAACGTGGGCAAATCCAGTTTGCTCAACGCGCTGCTGGGCAGCGAACGTGCCATTGTGAGCGAGATTCCGGGGACGACGCGCGACACCATCGAGGAACGGCTCGACGTGCGCGGGCTGCCGCTGCGGCTGATCGATACGGCGGGATTGCGGGCTTCGGAGGACCCGTTGGAGAACGCCGGGATGGCACGGACACGGGCCACGTTGGACCGCGCGGACTTGGCGTTGCGGGTGGTGGACGGGAGTCGTCCGCCGCCGACGGAGGATTTGCGGGAGGGGGAAGATTCGACGGGGCCGCGCGCCGCGACCACCTTGCTGATTTTGAACAAGGCCGACCTCGGGCTGGACGCAGCTTGGGCGGGGCGGGCGGACGGTATCGCCGTCTCGTGCCGGGCGCACACGGGCCTGGACCGGTTGGGGGAGGCGATTTACGAGCGCGTGACGAGCGGGCAGGTGGCGTGGAGCGACGCGACGGCGGCCATCAATGCGCGTCACCAGGATTGCCTGCGCCGCGCCGGCGCGGCGTTGGGCGGGGCGCGGGGCGCGTTGGCGGGCGGGCTGTCCGCGGAGTACGTGGCGCTGGATTTACGGGGGGCGCTGGAGGCGGTCGGCGAGGTGGTGGGAGCGGTGGACACGGACGAAATCCTCGGGAAGATTTTCGCCTCGTTTTGCATTGGGAAGTGAGGCGGTGTTTTGGTTCCGGAGCTCAGGACGACTGGAAATGAGGCTACATCAAACAGAAGCAATTGGACTTGTGTGGATTTTTAGTCCCGGAGGGACATCGGAAATTAGCCGATGGCGCAAGTCACCGGAACACACAACAACCAATCTAGCCCGGGGGGGACTGAGCAAAAGCCAGCGCCAAGTCGGTGGGCCGTCCATTTGCTTGGCACCGTTCCTGGCTCAGCCCCTCCGGGGCCGTATACAAATTCGCCATGCCCCTTCTCTCGCGGAACCTTTTGATCTGTTCCGGTGGCTTGCGCCACCGGCTAATTTCCGACGTCCCTCCGGGACTAAGAAACAGAACTAACGCCATGATTTGGTAATGTCGCGACAACCACGATGATCACCTCGGCAATCTACCAACGCGTTCTACGACCCGCGCTCTTCTCGCTCGACGCGGAAACAGCGCACCACCTCTCGATGAATCTGCTGGCGGCGTGCTGCCGTTTGCGTTTTCCGCTGGCCGCTCTGCGGGCGCTGGCGGGCGGGGGCGATCTCGACGGTGCCAAGTCCGAGGCGCGCACCGTCTTCGGCGTGCGTTTTCCCAACCCCGTCGGACTTGCGGCCGGGTTCGACAAGGACGGCGTCGCCCTGGCGGCCTGGGAGGCGCTCGGCTTCGGGTTCGTCGAACTCGGCACCCTGACCGCCCAAGGCCAGCCGGGCAACCCGCGTCCCCGGCTGTTTCGCGTGCCCGCGCAACGCGGACTCATCAACCGGCTTGGCTTCAACAACCACGGCGCGGACAATGCCGCCAAACGGTTCGCCGCCCTGCGCGCGAGCGGGCGCTGGCCGTCCATCCCGGTTGGCATCAACCTTGGCAAAGGCAAGAACACCCCGATGGAACACGCGGCGAACGATTACGTCACCTCGCTGGAGAAACTCCACTCGTTTGGCGACTACTTTGTGTTGAACGTCAGTTCGCCGAACACCCCCAACCTGCGGCAATTGCAGGGTCGCGACGAGTTGGACGCCCTCCTGCGTGCCGTCCAGGCAAAGAACCACGCCCTGCCGGTCGCCAAGCCGATCCTGGTGAAGATCGCGCCCGACCTGACGTTTTTCCAGATCGAGGAAATCCTCACGCTGGCGAAGGATCACGCGCTGGCGGGCATCGTGGCGACCAACACGACCATCGACCATTCGGCGTTGCACCCGGACGCGCCGCGCGAACAGGGCGGCTTGAGCGGCATGCCCCTGCGCGGCCGATCCACGCGACATCGTGAAGTTTTTGGCGGAACGGACCGCGTTGCCGATCATCGCGGTGGGCGGCGTGTCGGACGCGGCCTCGGCGCAGGAGAAGTTCGACGCCGGCGCGGCGCTGGTGCAGCTTTACACGGGTTTCGTGTACGGCGGTCCGACGTTGATCCCGCAGATCCGGCGGGGGTTGTAGGTCCGGTTCCCCTCCGCCCGCCGCGCAGCGGCTTTGGAGTGCGCCGCGACACGTCGCCGCTTTGATCCCAGCGACACGTCGCGACGTTCCCCTCCGGCGAAGCCGACCATTATCGAGCTGGCAAGCCGGAAGGTCAGGACGCGACGTGTCGCGGTTGGACCCGGCGGAGCCGTGCAAAAGCGGCGACGTGTCGCCGCACTCCAAAGCCGCTGCGCGGCGGGCGGAGAGCGACCGCCTACCGCAAGCCCAGCTTTTGCAGTTGCTCGGGCTCCTTGCGGAAGACCGCCGCGGCCACACCCTTGAATTCCTTCATGAACTCCTTGAACTCGTTGTACGTCTCGTCGCGCCGGGCCGGGGAACCCTCGCCCGCGTCGTCCCCACCCAACATTTCTGGGTGGTCCTCGCCCCACCGGGCGAGCGCGTCGAGTTCCTCGCAATACGCCCCGAGCTTCTCCGGCGGGTAACCCCGCTTGGTGAGCTTCTCGGCGTAGGGATCGCTGCTCGCGGCCATGTAGGCGGCGTGCGCGCTGTTGATGAAACGTTGCAAGTCATCCGGCGGCTCGCCCACCAGCCGCAAATGCAGCCGCTCCGTCAAACCCGTGAACACCGCGCGCGCAACCCCGCGAAAGGTCGTGAACGTTTCGCGGGCACTGGCAACCGCCTCCTTCAAATCCTCCCCGGCCAGCGCGGCGACACCGGCAAAAACCGTCTCGTGGTGCGCCGCCAGCGCGTTCTTCGCCCGTTCGTGCAACGCGAGGCCGATGGCCAGTTCCTCGTCGTCCATGCCATGGTCGTAGAGTCGCTCGGCGATATCGACGTTCAGGCGGGCGGCCTCCAGCGTGCGGGCGCTCGCGGCGAGATATTCCTCGATCCCCCGCTGCTCCACGGCGGGACGAAGTTTCGGGGCGTTGGGCAGGACGGGTTCTTGGGTCGCGATGGTTTCCATAATGAAGATCAGGCCTGATATTCCGCCGGGCATCCCTTTGTCGCGCCCGGTCGTTCCAACGGGGGATTTTGCCGCGCGCCCGCACCCTTGGCAAGCGCGCTTTGGCGAAAAGAATTCCCCTTCCCACCCGACCGCAAATAGTCGATGGATATCCTCCCATGAGCAGCCGCCCGACCGACCAGCCGCCCGACGCCAGCGACGCCGAACCCGCCGCGCCGGCGGCGGAACCCAGCGCCTTTTCCCGCCAAACGCTCCAGCTCCTCAAAGGCGGCCCGTTCACCCGCTACGCCGTCGGCGAGACCATCTCCATGACGGGCACCTGGATGCAAGCCTTCGCCCAAGGTTGGGTCATGACGGGCCTAACCGACGACGCCTGGTGGCTCGGGATGGTCACCTTCGCCTCCAGCATCCCCATGCTCGCGCTGACGATGTTCGGCGGGTCCGTGGCGGATCGTTACGACAAGCGCAAAATCCTCCTGGCCACGCAGGTTGTGCAAATCATTCTCGCCGTGCTGATCGGCTGGCTCGTGCTCAAGGGACAGGTGCAAATCTGGCACGTGCTGGTGGCCTCGGTACTGCTCGGCATCTCCGCGTCCTTCGAGATGCCGGCCTCCAGTGCCCTGGTGCCGGAACTGGTGGACAAGGAGCAGATCGGCGGCGCCATCGCCATTGACCGGTCGATCTTTCACGGCACGCGCCTGCTCGGTCCGGCGATGGCGGGGGTGCTCGTGGGCCGGCTCGGCACGGCGTCGGCCTTTTTCGCCAACGCGCTGAGTTTTGTAGCGTTGATCGTGGCGCTGCTCTCGATTCGTCCGCGCGTGGCGGGCACCGCCGAGGAAGAGGAGCAACGCTCCAGCGGGATGAAAGCCGGGTTGGACTACGTGCGCGCCGACCGTCCGACGATGGCGATGTTCGGGTTGATGGCGTCGGCCTCGTTGTGCGTGTTCCCGTTTTTGGCGGTGATGATGCCGCTTTATTCGCGCAAGGATTTGTTCCTGGGACCCGACGCGACGGGGTTGCTGATGGGGGTGACGGGCATCGGGTCGCTGGTGGCGTCGGTGGGATTGCTGAGCGTGCCGCGTCCGCGCCGGGTGCTCTGGATGACGGGCGGCGTGGTGGATGTGACGCTGTCGCTGGTCGCGTTGTCGCAGGCGCATTCGTTCTGGACGGCGGCGGTGCCGCTGGCGTGTTTGGCGGTCGGCACCTCGCTGATCTACGGGTTGGCGAACACGACGGTGCAGGAGCGCGCGCCGGGTCCGTTGCGGGGCGGGTGTCGGCGCTGGCGGCGTTGAGTTTCGTGGGGATGATGCCGTTTGCGTCGCTCGGCATGACGGCGCTGGCGGATCATTTCGGCATCCGGACGACCATGATGATTTCCGCCGGGATTTACGCGATGGCGGGGATTCTGATTTTCACGGGACCAGGCCGGTATTGCTCCGAACTGCCGGTGGCCGCGGGTGACGCCGCCGTGCCGGTGGCGGGCGCGGCTTAAAGTTGTTTGGACGTTGAACCACGCCATGGAAAACACCGAGCTTAACGATAAACCCGAAGCCGCGAAGATCGGCTGGCAACTGCGAGCCAGCGCGCATCCTTTCCAGAGCCCGGTCAACCGGCTGCGGGAGGATCAACTGCGCGTCGCCGGACGGGGCGACATCCAGTATTCCTACCTGGAGCGCGGGGATTCGGTGATCATCGTGCCGGTCACGACCGACGGGCGGATGGCGTTGATCCGGCAGTACCGTTACCCGGTGGATGCGTATTGCCTGGAGTTGCCCGCCGGCTGTTGCCGCGACATGGGCGCGACGACGTTGGAGGACGTGGCCCGGCGCGAATTGCGCGAGGAGATCGGCGGCGTGGCGGGGAGTTTGGAATATGTGACGTGGTTTTATTCGTCGAGTTCGATCAGCGACGAGGTGTGCCATATTTTTTTGGCGTTGGGTGTCGTTCTTTCCGACGAGATCGACCTGGAGCCGGGCGAGCACATCCAGACGGTGTTGACACCGGTGCGCGACGCGCTGGCGTTGGTGCGGCGGGGGGAGATGAAGACGGGCACCTG
This sequence comes from uncultured bacterium, assembly GCA_963795895.1. Classification (GTDB taxonomy): domain Bacteria; phylum Verrucomicrobiota; class Verrucomicrobiia; order Chthoniobacterales; family SZAS-18; genus CAWCJJ01. The sequence goes on along the minus strand of CAWCJJ010000005.1, from coordinate 1,164,653 downwards.
CGCCCTGGCGATCCTGCATTGCGAGGGGCGGTTGCGGGCGGGCGGGTATTGCGAGTAGGGGTGCGCGGGCGTCCCGCCCGCATCTGGTGTCTGGTCAGCCCCGGGAACGCGGGCGTCCCGCCCGCATCTGCTCTGGTCGGGTCGGTCTAGGGGCTACCGCCCTTTGCGGGCGGGACGCCCGCGTTCCCGGGGCTGACCAGAAGCGGATCGGAGACCCGCGCTCCCGGGGCTGATGCCTTATCGCAGCCTCGCATCCTCGGGGATGACCGCGCGCCAGCGGCGCTCGGCCAGCGCCGCCAAAATCAGGTCGATCGTCCGCACGTTGATCCGCTCGCCCGACCCGTTGCGCCGGCCCTCGTGCAACAAGATGATGTCGCCCGGTTGCAAGCCCCGTAGGATGCGCCCCGCCACCGTGGCCGGGGTCGCCCACTTTAGGGTATCCAACCCACGTTTAGACCATCCCACCAGCCGGCGGCCGCGCGCCGCCGCCGCCGGATGCACGAAGGGATTCACCATCCCGACCGGCGCGCGGAACCAGCGCGGAGTCTGCCCTGTCAGACCGCGCAACACCGCGTCGCAACGCTCCATTTCCGCGGCGATCCGCCCCGGCGGGGCACACCAAAAACTATACTGGGGATGACTGTAGGTGTGGTTAGCCAGGCCGTGTCCGCGCCGCGTGATCTCGCGCGCGAGATCGGGATACGCCTCCGCGCGGTCGCCCCGGACGAAGAAGGTCGCCCGCGCGCCGTGGGCGTCCAGCAGATCCAATATCGCCGGTGTGTCGTCGAGGTCGGGCCCATCGTCGATGGTCAACCAAACTTCATCCCCCTCGGGGACAAAGCGCGTGGCGACGGGGCCAAACCATTGGCAGTTCGCGCGCAACGATCCGTAGCAGAGCGCCGCGTGGGAAGCCGCCATGCCGCCGAGCGTCACGAGCGGCGAATATTTCCAGGCGAAAGGCGCGAGCAGCGGCGTGAGAAGGGAGAAGAAACAAAGGCAGAAGGCAGAAGGATGAAGGTAGAAGGCAGAGGGTGGAGGAAGACTTTCCAAGGCGGTTCATTGGCGTCATTCCCTCACTTTGCTGTCTTTCACCGCTCGCACCTTCTCCCCCTTTCGTTTAGCTTCCGCCTTCCGCCTTCCGCCTTCCGCCTTCCGCCTTCCGCCTTCGTCAGAGGTCGAACTGAAACTCGCTCAATCTCCGGTAAAGCCCGTCCCTGTTCGCCAGCAACTCCGTGTGCGTGCCGCTTTCCACCACGCTGCCATCCCGGATTACGATGATCTGACTGGCTTCCCGCACCGTCGCGAGACGGTGCGCGATGATGAAACTCGTCCGACCGCGCATCAACTCCTCCAACGCGTCCTGCACCAGACGCTCGCTCTCGCTGTCCAGCGAACTGGTCGCCTCATCCAGAATCAGGATCGCCGGGTCCTTCAGAATGGCGCGCGCGATGGCAACCCGCTGCCGTTGTCCACCCGAAAGCTTCACGCCGCGCTCACCCACCAGGGTCTCGTAACCCTCGGGGAATTTGGCGATGAAATCATGGGCGTTCGCCTGCCGGGCGGCGGCGATGATCTCGTCGCGCGTCGCACCGGGGCGTCCGTAGGCGATGTTCTCGGCGATGCTGCCGCCGAAAAGCAGCACTTCCTGCGGCACGATCGCCATCTGCCCGCGTAGTTCGCGCAACGGGTACTCGGCGGCAGGTTGGCCGTCCAGGAGGATCAGGCCGCTGTCGGGTTCGTAGAAACGCAGGAGCAGTGAGACCAGCGTCGATTTGCCCGCTCCGCTCGGACCGACCAACGCGATGCGGTCCCCCGAACGCGCGGAGAGCGACAGGTCGCGCAATACCGTCGTGTCGCGCCGCGACGGGTAGCTGAAGTGGACGTGCTCGAAGGCCACGTCGCCGCGGAGACGTTTGGGAATCGCCGTGGCCGGCGCCGTTGCCGTGACTTCGGTGTTTGCCTCGCGGGTTATGGTGGTCGTGTCCGCGCCGCCGTCCAGCGGGGTCGCGATCCTGGGCACAACGGCCTCGGGTTCCTCCAGGAGAATCTCGCGCACGCGGGAGGTCGCGCCCACGGTCTTTTGAATCTGACTGTACAGATCGGCAAACGACCCCATCGCGCCCGCCACAAACGACGTGTAGATGGTGAACCGGGTCAGGTCACCCGCGCTGAGTTGACCGGCCTGGAGCAGACGGCAGCCGTACCACATCACCACGACAATTGCCCCGAACATCGCGAAGATGATGAACGACACGAACGCCGCCCGGTACCGCACGCCCAGCAGAATCGCGGACAAAAAACGGTGCAGGTGAGACGTGTACCGGTCGATTTCGTAAGGTTCGTTGACGAACGCCTTCACGCTGGCGATGCCCTGGAGGGTTTCATCGACGACGGTGTTGCTTTCGGCGAGACGATCCTGCGCCTGACGGGAAACGCCGCGCATTTTGCGTCCGAAGATGATCGCCACGAGGATAATCGGCGGGAAGCAGGAAAGCATCACGAGGGTGAGTTTCCCGCTGGTGACGCAGATGAACACCATGCTGCCGAGCAGGAGGGTGATCTGGCGCAGGAACTGGGGGGTGGCGCCGGTGAGGGTTTCCTCGATTTGGGTGAGGTCGGCCGAGATGCGGCTGGAAAGCTCGCCGACGCGGCGTTGCGCGAAAAAGCTCATCGGCAGGGCGATGATGCGCGAGTAGGTGTCGCGCCGGATATGGAGCAGGGCGCGTTCGCCGACCTCGTTGAACCAGAGGATTTGGAAGTAGGTGAAGAACGCCTGGAGGAGGAGTTGTCCGACGAGGATGGCGAAGATTTGGTTGAGGGTCAGTCCCGCGAGGGTTTGCGGGGCGAAGCCGCCGGTCAGCGCGCTCATGGGGCTGGCGGTGACTTGGGGGCCGGCGGGGTGTTGCGCGACGGTGTGCCAAGCGGTGTCGATGAGGCTGCCGATGAGGTACGGGAACACGAGGCCGAGGCAGGTGGAGACGAGCAGCGCGCCCATCGCGGCGATGAATTTGCCCCGGTATGGCGTGATGTAGGCGAAGAGTCGGGCCGCCTGGCGCAGGGTTTCGCGGTTGACCGGGACCTTGGGGGGCGTGGCAGAAGGGTCCGGGTTGGCGGCGACGGGGGTGGTTTCGGTGTCGGCGGTCCCGTTGGAAGGGGAGGCGATGGGAGCGGCGGGCATTTGAGCGGATCGATGGAAGGGCGGCGGGAGCGCGCCCGGGTCACAAAATAGAGGTCATCGGGAAAATGGCGAGACGCATTTTGAGGACGGGCGACGGGAAATCCAGAAGGTTCACCGAGGACACGGAGCAGCAGACACAGAGGCGGAGGAGGGGGAGAAGGAAGGGCAAGGAGATAGGAGATAAAAAATAAGGCGGAAGAGCCGAGGACGGAGGGTGGAAGGCTTCCGCACCCACGTAGTGGCGTCAACCGAAGGTGAGTAGCCGTGGTCGAGTCCGCGAGGCCACGGAAAGGAGTGGGTAAAAGGTCCCAAGCCACGTAGTGGCGTAACCTCCGCTGGTGAGGGTTCCCGCTTGGCCCTGGTGATCGCATCTTGGCGGATCCCCCGCGTTGTCCGTGTGCTCTAACTGCCAGACACCCTCCCCACCGGATTATAGATGCCACTACGTGGCTGGGATTTCCACAATACTGCTTTCCGTGGTCTCGCGGACTCGGCTACGACTATTCAAAGGACGCCACTACGTGGCTGGGAACCCGGAGGACGGGCAAGCGCTTCCAAGACCACTGTCCCGCAAGGGTGATCGTTTGTGACCGAGCAAGCCCGGCGGTCACCTCCTCTCTCCCAAAGATTCATTTCGCCAGCAAACCCTCCACCACCCCGGCCAAGTCCTCCGGGCTGATCGCCACCACTTTTCCCTTTGGGTCGATCACCCAGGTCTCGGGAATGGATCGCACGCCAAACTGCTTGCCGATGGCGTTTTCCCAGCCCGCGCCATCGAAATACTGCGGCCACGGAATGTTCTTGCGCCGGACAAAGCCCTCCAGTTTTTCCCGGTCGGAATCAAGGCTAACGCCGATAATTTCCAACCCCCGGCCATGGTCGCGCTCGTACAGCGCCTGCACCTCGGGCATCACCTCCACGCACGGCCCGCACCAAGTGGCCCAGAAATCGAGCACGACCACCTTCTCTTTCAACTCAGCCAAAACCACCTTGCGTCCGTCCAGCGCGGTGAAGGTAACCGGGGGCGGCGGTCGTCCGACGGCTGCCGCGCGGAAACGCACCAAGCCGACTTCCCGTCGGGTATCCTCGTCGCCGAATCGTTCGGCCTGTTGGAGCCAGCCTTCGCGCAACCCCGGGGTGCCGCCCGCGGCGTAACTCCGTTTGGGCTCCAGGAATGACGCCGCGGAAAGGCAAAGCCGCCCGAGCGCCGGGGTTTCCGGATAACGCGCGGCGAACTTCTCAACCACTTGCCGAATGTGGTCGGGTATCTCAGTTGCATTGTCAGCGACCGGCACGATTTCGTCCAGAGTCCCGCTGCCCGCGAGGATGGCAATCATGTTCATCTGGTAGCCATAAAACTGCTCCGCCGTTTCGGCTCGCAGATCGGGACGGGCCAACCACTCGTGGATATGTTTGCGAGCCTGCGCCGAAGCGGGTCCGACTGAACTGACAACTCCGATGTAGGCTTGGGCCATCTCGTGTTCCAGTGCCAAGGCATCCGCCGGATGGGGAGAGGACGCGAGTAGTTCCTCACAGGTCCCCGCCAAGGACAGCAGCCGGGGGTGTTCCTTTTCCCAGTAGGCGAGCCAAAGCGGTTCCGTTTTCTTTTCATAAGCGGCGCGTTCCTCTATGGATTCCGGCTTCCGGCGGCAAGTCAGGCGTGGGAGTTTCCACCCGCAGCCGCGCCAACTGCTCGCGCGGGCCGACTCAACGGGGGCGGCTTGCGCGCGCGGCAGGGATCCATGCGAGACAGACGGTGAGACACAACAGTAGAGGCTTCATGCGATGGGAAGTGGGAATCAGTAAGCCCGGCCACGGCGGACGCTGCCGGATCCACTGAACAGGCGTGAACGGCCGACCCGCCGACGCATCTAATGGCGGCACGAGGACGGATGACGTTGCCTCGGCAGAACTGGCGGTGGTCCACAAACGACACGGGCATGGAGCGAGACGAACCCCCTAGAATAGTTGGCCGGCGGTGGCGGGCACGGATCAGGATATCGAACCATGGATCGTGCAGGCCGGGTACCGCGACTTTAGCGTCGCCGAAGAGGGCTTCGAGAATCTTTGTGATCATTTGTGGAGGCTATCGGTCCCGGCTCGGCCACTTGGCGCGCCAAGGCGGCGCGTGGTCGGACGGAGTTCGCAGGGGAGACCCGCGGCCCATCGTGGCGTCGCCGGTCAATTGCGGCAGGCAAGGCGTTGACTCTGTCAATTTTGTGAGCAACGTCCCCCGGGCGAGGAGCATTGAGCTTGGTTTTTGTGGAGTTGGCAAGCAAATACGTCGCTTGTGACGCGCGACGAACTTGCGTCCGCCCCCGCCGCGAATCGGCTGTACCAAAAAGTAGGGTGGCTCTCCGAGCCGCTCCCATTGTCTCTGACTCCGGAGGGCACGAACACTTTGGACAGGCAAACTGGCCAAGATATAATGGGAGCGGCTCGGAGAGCCTTCCCTACCTTTGGTACGACGGCGGCCGGAGCCGCCTGGGTCGCCCTCTCATTCCTCCCCGTCATAGTAATCCACCTTTTCGTGCCGCACCGTGCCGCCGAGCGAATCGATCGCCCATTTGTCGCTGTCGGGGTAATAGCAGTCGTCCACCGGGGCGTTGTTCGCGACGACGTAATACACCAACGGGTCGGCACCGGAGTTGATCAACTGGTGCGCCTCGCCGGGCGGGAAATGGAAGCAGTCGCCGGGACCGATGGGTTCCAGTCCACCCGGGTGGCGCACCTCCCCAGCCCCGCTGACGACGATGTAGAGTTCGTGTTCCGCCGTGTGCGAATGGTAGGGGCAAAAACGTTTGCTCGGCGGCAGGGTCACGAGTTCGATTTCAAACGGGTGCAAGGCGACCGGATTGTCCCGCGCGCCGAGGGCAACGGAGATGGAGCAACGTTCCTTCGCGAAATTCCCCTTGGGTGAGGCGACGGATTTACGGGGCACATCGGCCAGGTTGAGCTTGCGCATGGAACGATAAATAATTTGTTTTCGCACTGGCGTCAAAGTGGGCGCCGCCCGGCTTTGGGCCGCGACACGTCGCCGCTTTGTTTCCAGCGACACGTCGCGTCCAAACATTCCGGCGAAGCCGCTATTTATCCGGTTCCTCGCCCCGGAGCGGGGATGGGGTTCGCCGGGGTAAGACGCGACGTGTCGCGGCGCACTCAAAGCGGCGTGCGCGGCGGGCGGAGGGACGGTAGCCAAAAGCACCGCGCTCAAGTGATTGCCTTCACCTCGATCCGCGGGAACAGCGGCACGTTCACCGCGACCCGGTGACCGTCCGGCAACCCTCCCCACACGGCGTCCGCCAACCGGAAACGACCCTCCTTGCCCGTCTGCTCCGGCTTCCAGTTTAACTGGTCGAAGATGCCGTGCGCGGCTTGCGGCAACACGGGCGAAATCAGGATCGCCACGATCCGCAACGACTCCGCCAGATAGTACAACACCGCGTCAAGTTCATCCGCCTTCGCCGGGTCCTTCGCCAGCTTCCAGGGCGCGGCTTTGTCCACGAACTGGTTACGCTCCGTCACCAGCCGTCCGAACACCACCCCCAGCGCCGTGTGGACCTGGCACGCGTCCATCGCCGCGATGTAATCGTCCGCCCAGTCGTCGGACCCTAACGGTTCCAACGCCGCCAGTTCCGGGTTCGACATCGTCGCCAGCGGCACTTTGCGCAGACCGCCCTCGCGGTAGCGTTGCGCCATGCTCAACGTGCGGTTCAGCAGGTTGCCCAGCGAGTTCGCCAGGTTGGCGTTGTACGCTCCAACCAGACGCTCCTCGCTGAAATCGGCGTCGCGGCCCGTGGCGATGTCGATCATCAAATACTCGCGCAACGCCTCCGCGCCGTACCGGTCCGCCAACCCGTCGGGATCGACGATGTTGCCCAGCGTCTTGCTCATCTTTTCGCCGCTGATGTTCCACCAGCCGTGGACCACCAATGTTGGCATCTCCTCGTCGGTGAAACCCAGCGCGTGGAGGATGATCGGCCAGTACACGCCGTGCGCCGGCACGAGGATGTCCTTGCCGATGATGTTGAGCGTCGGCAACCAGCGTCGGAACTCCGTTAGGTTCGCCCCGGGCGCGGGATCGTAGCCGGGCGCGAAACTGATGTAGTTCACCAGCGCGTCGAACCACACGAACGTCACGTAATCCGGGTCGAAGGGTAGTTCGATGCCCCAGGACAACCGCGCCCGCGGACGCGAGATGCACAGGTCGCCCGCGAGTTTCTCCACCGCGTTGCGCAGTTCGGACACCCGGAAATCCGGCGCCACGAAAGGGCGGCCCGCCGCCGAACGCGCGTCGATGAAACCCAGCAGCCAGTCGCGATGTTCCTCCAGGCGGAAATAATAGTTCTCCTCCTCGCGAAACTCCACCTGACCCCATTCCGGGCCGTACTTGCCGTCGGGACCGCAGTTCCTTGTCGGTCAGGAACTGCTCCTGGCGCACGCTGTACCAGCCGCCGCGCTTGCTTTTGTAGATCCACGCGCTCTCGCCCGTCGCCGGGTCCTTTTCATCCCAGAGACGCTGGAGAATCGCGCGCACGCAGCGTTTGTGGTGGTCGTCGGTGGTGGCGGCCCAGGCGGTGTATTCCACCCCGAGCTTTTCCCAGAGCGCGCGGAACTTGGCGGTGACACCATCCACGTACCGCTGGGGTTCGACGCCCTCGCGCTCGGCGGATTGCTGGACCTTCTGGCCGTGTTGATCGACGCCGGTGAGGAAGAAGACCTCCTGCCCCTTCAGCCGATGGTAGCGCGCCAGCACGTCGGCCAGCACCTTCTCGTAAGCGTGCCCGATGTGCGGCGCGCCGTTGGTGTAGTCGATCGCGGTGGCAACGAAGAAGGTCTGGTCCATGTGGGTGGGTTGCGGCAAAAGGCGGCCTTCATTAAGGAACCGGATCGGGTGGATTGCAAGTGGTCGCGCGATCAGGCGGCGCGCAGGAGCTCGTCGATCCGCGCGAGTTCGTCCGGCGAAAAGTCCAGCCGGTCCAGCGCCTTGACGTTGTCCTCCAACTGCCGCACCGAGCTGGCGCCGATGAGCGAGGAAGTCACGGCGGGCAGCCGCAGGGTCCACGCGATGGCCATCTGCGCGAGCGTTTGTCCCCGCGCCTTGGCGAACGCGTCGAGTTCCCGGATCACCGGCAGGGTCTTGTCCACCTGCTCGGTCTTGAGAAACCGTTCGCGCGCGGCCCGCGAGTCGGCGGGGACGCCTTGCAGATAACGGTCCGTGAGCTGCCCCTGGGCGAGCGGCGAGAACACGATGCAGCCGATCCCCTCCGCCTGCAGCGCGGAGGTGAGACCCTGCTCGATGCGGCGGTTGAGCATGTTATAGACGGGCTGGTGGATCAGGCACGGCGCGCCCATCTCGCGCAGCAGGGTGGCGGCGCGGCGGGTTTGCTCGGGCGAATAGTTCGACAGGCCGACGTAGAGCGCCTTGCCCTGCCGGACGGCGTGCGCCAGCGCGCCCATGGATTCCTCGATGGGCGTGTCGGGATCAGGGCGGTGGTGGTAGAAAATATCCACGTACTCGAGGTTCAGGCGGCGAAGGCTCTGGTCGAGGCTTGCGAGCAGGTATTTGCGCGAGCCGAAGTCGCCGTACGGCCCCGGCCACATGTCGTAACCCGCCTTGGTGGAGATGATGAGCTCGTCGCGGTGGGCGGCGAGGTCGGCGCGCAGGACGCGTCCGAAGTTGTCCTCGGCGGAGCCGGGGGGCGGGCCGTAGTTGTTGGCGAGATCGAAGTGGGTGATGCCGAGATCGAAGGCGCGGCGGACGATGTCGCGGGCGTTTTCGAGGCGGTCGTGCCCGCCGAAGTTATGCCACAGGCCGAGGGACACGCGGGGCAGGCGGAGTCCGCTGCGGCCGCAGCGCTGGTATTTCATGGTGTCGTAGCGGGCGGGGTCGGGCATGGGGGGAAGAGGTGGGTTGTTGGTGATCGGTTATTGGTTATTGGTTATTGGGACGGAGGGAAAAGGCAACTGAAGGAGGGGCCGCAAGGGCATCCACGTTCATTTCCAGAGGCGTATCTTGCCGCCACCCCATTCATACCCCCTTCTTCCCAATAACCAATAACCAATAACTCCCCCCTTCCTATCACCAACCTCCAATCACCCACCATCCCCCCCGGCCTGCTCGGCGCGCTGGCGGCGGACGCGGTCGCGATGCCTGTGCATTGGTACTACGACACCGTGGCCCTCGCGCGGGATTACGGGCGGGTTTCGTCGTACCTCGCGCCGAAGAACCCGCACCCGGACAGCATCCTCTGGCGGTCCAAGTACACGGCGCTCAATGAACGCGGGGAGATTCTGCACGATCAGGCGCGTTTTTGGGGGCAGCGCGGGGTGCATTACCACCAGTTTCTCGCGGCGGGCGAGAACACGCTCAATTTCCAGCTTGCGGCGCGTCTTTACCGGCGGGTTTGCGAGCTTGGGCATTATGACGCCGACGCCTGGCTGGCGTTTTACGTGGATTTCATGCTGACGCCCGGGAATCACCGTGACACCTACGTCGAGGAATACCACCGGGAGTTTTTCACGAACTACGCGCGCGGACGCAAGCCGCGCGCGTGCGGGGTGGCCGACGTCCACATCGGCGGACTCGCGCCGGTACCGGCGTTGTTCGCGGCGTTGCCTGACGCGCCCGTGGCGGAACTCTGCGCGGTGGTGGCGGAACACGTTTCGCTGACCCACAAAGACCCGGACGTGCTGCGCGCCGCCGGGTGTTTCGCGCGGATGCTGGCGGCGGTGCGCGGGGGCGAACCGTTACGCGCGGCGTTATTCGCGCACGGGTCCGACTGGATTTCGGCGGCCAAGGTCGCGGTGTGGAGCAAAGAGGCGGACGAGGTGGTGGTGGGCCGGCGGCTGAGTCCGGCGTGTTACATCAAGGACGCGTTCCCGGCGGCGTTGTACCTGGCGTGGAAGTACGCGGGGGATTTTGAGGGGGGTATTTGCGCGAACGCGCAAGTGGGCGGCGATAGCTGCCACCGGGGGGCGGTGGTCGGCGCGCTGCTGGGCGAGGCGAACGGGGTGCCGGAGCGGTGGCGGGCGGGGTTGAGGGGGTGAACTTTTGCGTTGGAAAAGTGGTATTTGTGCTAAGGTCTTCCCATGAGTAACGCAACAATGGCAACGGAATGCTTGGAGCGACCGCTTACGTACGAGGAAGAACGCGGAAAACCAATGCCCAGTCTTAACCACAGCCTTGTTCAGACCAACTTGATCCTCGAGTTTGCGAGGCAACGGGAATACCGCGTCGCCAGCGAGTTGACCCTCCAGCTTGGCAGCCGCTCTTACATACCGGATTTGAGTGTTTACCGTCGGGATGGTAGCCGCGGTATTGATTGCCGTCACGATATCATCCGCATGGTGGAGGTACCGCTGGTGGCGGTCGAAATTTACTCTCCAACGCAGGGTTCCCAGGAGGTTATGGACAAAGTGGACGTGTATTTCGAGCATGGCATCCAAAGCTGCTGGATCGTTTCCACTCCCATTCACAACATCACCATCCTAACGCCCGACGGCCAGCGCCACAGTTTTTCCACGGGCGTGGCGAAGGACCCTGTGTGTGGTCTGACGGCGGACTTGGAGACGGTGTTTTCGTGAGATGCTCGCTCCTCCCAACGCTTTGCGGCCGGCCGGTCCGGTGAACATCAGCCGGGTGCTGAGCGCGGCGGCGACTTTCAACCTGGCCCGCCACACCGACGCCCAAAGCTGGATGGACGCGAGCAACATCAACCGAGAGGCGGAGGAACTCTTCGCGCTGCTGGCCGCGCGCCGGGTGCCCTACCTGCTCGTGGGCGGGCTGGCGATGCTCACGCACGTCCGGGGCCGCAACACCGAGGACGTGGATTTAATTATTTCCGTGCCCGACCAGCGGCGGCTGGAGCCGGAGGTGGAGTTGGTGGACCCGCCCGAGCCCGGCAGTCCCATTGCCATGGGCCGTTACCAAGGCCTGCGGGTGGACTACCTCGACGCGCGGGAGCCGGTCTTCGCCCGCGTGCTGGCCGAACACGGCGAGCGGCAGCCCTTCGTGTTCGCCAGCGGGGCGAGCCGGGAATTGCCGGTGGCCTCGCCGGTGGGTTTGATGCTGCTCAAGCTCCACGCCCTGCCCGGCGTGACGCGGCAGAAGGATTGGGGTCGGGTCGGCGCCTACGAACTGGACTTGCTCAACCTGTGGCTGGCGCACCCGGCGGCGGACCCGCGCCTGGGTTTGCGGACGCTGGCCCCGCACACGGACGAACACGCGCCGCACTCGCTGACCCACGAGGTCCTGCCTGATTTGGTGCGCCGGTGGGAACGTTACGCGGGGCGGAGCGCACCCGAGTTGCCGCCGCCCGCGAAGCCGTCGGTGAAACCAGGCGGTCGCCGTGGCCGTCGGCGGCGCGGGATTTGAACGGCGATTGGCGAAAGGCGTATGTGGGTGCCAATTCAAGCGTCACCGCGCAAAATTCCCTTCCCCAACCCGGAACGGGTTGCGCCCCAAAGCCCAGGGTTGCCCCGCTTGGGGGGCTACCCTGGGTATGTTTTTCTCTGCGCCCCAACCCCAACGGGGTTGCGCCCTGTATATGGCGTGCCTCCCGTCGTCGGAGGACGCAACCCCCTTGGGGTTGAAGACACTTGGACATACATAACCCAGGGTAGCTCGCAACTCGCAACCCTGGGCTTTGGGGCGCAACCCCCTTGGGGTTGAAGAGGGTAATATGGAGCTTTGGGGCGCGACCCGTTCCGGGTTGGGGAGACAAACACCAAGCTGTTGTTTAAGTCGATGCCTCCGCGGCGGGCACCGCCCCTCAATTCCGCAACGGCTTGCCCGTGGCCAGCATGTGGCGAATCCGCGCGCGGGTCTCCTCCCGGGCGCAGAGTTCCACGAACACCTCGCGCTCCAGTTGATGCAGATACGCCTCCGGCACCGTCCCGGCCCGGCTCCCCGCCCCGCCCCCGCTCAATATCCGCGCCAGCGCGGACGCCAGCACCACATCGTAATCACCGCCCTCCCCCGCCTCCCGCCGGGCGCGCGCCTTCGCGTCGAGCCGATCATAAGCAGCGCCTCCTAACACCTCGAAGAAACGCGGCGCGGGCGTCTGGTAGCCGCCCGCCATTCCCAGCAACAAATCCTTCGCGTCGCCCAGCAAACGCCGCTTGTTCATCGTGATCCGGTCGGGTCCGCCCAGACGCAGGAAACCCAGACGCCCCGCCTCCAGCGCGGAACCCGTCACCCGGCTCGCGGCGATCAAATCGAAAACCCGCTCCACCGCGTCCATCGGATCCTCCCCCGGCGCGAGCGCCGCCAACGAGCGCGCCAGCATTTCCGTCGTCCCCCCCGCCGAGGGCATCAGGCCGACGTTCAACTCGACCAGCCCCGCGGCAAGCTCCGCGTCGGCCTGCACGGCGTCGCTGTGCAACATCAGTTCGCAACCGCCGCCGAGCGTCATGTTGAACGGCGCGGCGACCACCGGGAACGGCGCGTAACGCAGGCTCGTCGTCATGCGCTGGAAATTCGCGATCATCGCCTCGATCGCCGCGTGGTTCCCCGCCTCGGCGTCGCGCAATAACGCGGCCAAATCCGCCCCCGCCGAGAACCACCGGCCCTGGTTGCCGATCACCAACCCGGCGAACCCGGCGGGCACGATCTCGCCGGCGGCGGCCACGGCGGCAAAGGCGTCGGCCCCCAGCGCGTTGGCCTTGCTGTGGAACTCCAGGAGCAACGCGCCATCGCCCAGATCGACCAGGCTCGCGCCCGCGCTCTGCCACACCACGCGGCTCGCGTCGCGCTTGATGTTGGTCAACACGATGAGACCCTCCCCGCCCGGCTCGGACTCGCCCTCGGGGTAGAAGAGTTCCCCGCCGCCTCGTTGACGTTCGGCGATCACCGGCGGCAGGGGCCAGCCGCGTTCGGCGAAGGCGGCGGCGACGTGGTCCGCGCCGAGCGCGTCGATGAGCCGGAACGGTCCCAGTTCCCAGCCGAAACCCCACTCCATGCGCGTGGTCGATGTCCTGGTAAGTGTCGGCGACAACCCCGAGCTTTTCAGCGGCGAAGCGGATGACCTCGTACAGCGTCCGGCGCGTGAAATCGCCCGCCGGACCCGTCAGGCCTAACAACGCGCGCGTGCGTTCGGCGGCGGTCCTGAGCTTGAGGATGGGTCCCAACTCCGGCGGCAGATCCGCGCCGGGCGGAAGCTCCGCGTATTGCATCGTTTGCGGGTCCAGCGTCAGGATCGTCGAGGACGCGCCGCCGGGGTTCTTGCGGCGTTGGTAGAACCCCGCGCCGGACTTCTCCCCACGGTCGCCCCGGTCGAGCAAACGCCGGATGACGGCGGGGAGCCGGAAGTCGTCGTCCGTGGCGCGCGACAGGTCCTGGGAGATCAGCGCGAGCACGTCGAGTCCGACGGTGTCGGCGGTCCGCAGGGTCGCGCTTTTCGGACGCCCCAGGAGCGGCCCCGTAAGGGCGTCCACCAACGCCGGCGGCAGCGATGTTTCCTCCATGACGCGGATGGCGTCTAACAACGCGTAAACGCCGACGCGGTTGCCGATGAAACCCGGGACGTCGCGGGCGATCACCACGCCTTTTCCCAACGCGCGTTCGCCGAACGCGCGCACCGCCGCGAGGACTTCCGGGGCGGTGTCGGCGGTGGGGATCAACTCCAGAAGGTAGAGTTGCCGGGGCGGGTTGTAGAAGTGCGCGCCGAGAAAGCGGCGGCGGAAGTCGGGAGAACGCCCCTCGCTTTGCACCGCCATGGTGATCCCGCTGGAATTGCTGCTGAAGATCGTGCGCGGACCGGCGTGTTGCTCGACGGTGGCCCAGAGTTGTTGTTTGGCCACGGGCTGCTCGATGACAGCCTCGATGATCCAGTCGGCGTCGCGGAGTTTGGGCAGGTCGTCGGTGGTGTTGCCGAGGGTGAGCAGATGCCGGGTGGACTCCGGGTCCATGAATGCGGGGGGCCGGGCCCGGAGGGCGCGCTCGAGTCCGGCGCGCGGGATGGCGTCGCCGTCGGGACCCGTCGCGGGGTCGGTGGCGAGGTCGAGGAGCAGGGTCGGGATGCCGGCGTTGGCGAGGTGTGCGGCGATGGCCGCGCCCATGGTGCCCGCGCCGATGACGGCGGCGCGGCGGATTTCGAGCGGGGCGGCGGGCGCGGTGGCGTCGGAGGCGGGGATGGAGGTCGGACCGGGGGAAGGCATCTTGGTTTAACTTGGCCGAGGGAGGACGGAACACAAGTTGCCGCGAATCCCCTTGCCGGCGCGGCGGCCGACCCGTAGCGTGTTGCCATGACCTGGGAAGAAGTTTGCGACGACCCTTGCTTGCAGGACCTGCCCTACAAGATTGAGCTCAACAAGTGGGGAAACATTGAAATGAGTCCGGCGAAATTCTACCACTCCGAATTCCAGGGGCGGATTGCCTACCTTCTGCAAACCCTGAAGCCCGATGGCTCCGTGGCGACGGAGTGCGCCATCGAGACGAGCGACAACACCAAGGTGGCCGACGTGACCTGGATCTCCTACGCCCGCCGCCGCACGTCAGCCGCGCGGGGCCGCCAGTTGCGCCGTGGCGCCCGAGATTTGCGTGGAGGTTGTCTCCATGAGCAACTCGGTGGAGGAGCAAACGCGCAAGGGCAACCTCTACATTGAGGCTGGCGCGCAGGAATACTGGCTGTGCGACGCCAAGGGCAACGTGCGCTTTTTCGACAAGGACGGGCAGCTCGCGAAATCGCGCTTGTGCCCGCTGTTCCCGGCGAAGGTGGAGATCCCCGATTGATTCGGATCCGGTTGCGGCGGCTTTTGTCTGGATTGAGGCGATAGCTGCCCCGGGAGCGCGGGCATCCTGCCCGCAAAGAGCGGTAGCTCCCAGACAGACCGGACCGAAGCAGAGGCGGGTCGGGGACCCGCGCTCCCGGGGCGGAGGCCCCGGAGCCAGACCAGAATTTCACGGATTCACTTTCGACGTTCGGACGGTGTCATAAGTTACTCTGCGTCAACGTTGTGGAATTCTAGTTCCTGAAGCGGCATCGTCATCGCTCTCCAGAAATTCTTGTGGATCAACTATTGGTACACCCAGCATGCCAGCCAAACCAGATAACGAGAGATCATCAGTGCGCTCGCGAACGACTGGTTCGAACAATACGCGTTGGAACACATCTACAACTTCGAACGCGCGAACCGCCGAAAAGCTCGCTTGAAGCGAGGCTCTTCAACTCTTCGAGACTGGTTGACTCGTGGTTGGTGTTTATGAAGAACCCGGCGCCAGGATAAAAAATTTGGATGCTGTATGTCATGTGATGAGATGCCCAACCCTCGCGAGTTCAACGATGGCCAGACCCACAAGCCAAAAAGCGGGTGGGCAGCCCCGCCTTTCGCCGCGACGACTGGCTGGCACTCCACCCGCGCTGCGCGCGGGACGGTGGGAGCGGGAAAAAGCACGCCGGCCAAGGTGCTGTGTCCCATCCGCGAATACAACGCGCACCGGAGCTTCAGAGAATCGGATTCAGGACCATCCGACCGTAGGCGACGAACGCCATGAGGAGGCCCAATCCCACGCTCATAAGAATGGGCGTCATCTCGCGGTACTTGGCGTGTACCCCGACAAACACGAGGCTCTCGATCGCCAGGACCGTGGCGGCCACCACCGTGAGCGCCGGATGCCAGTGGAAGGCGGCGGGGACGATCAGCCCGACCATGCAGACGAGTTCGAGGTAGCCAAAGGCCATCCAGGCTCCCCGCGGCAACGCGCCAAAGGACGGCACCCCCTCGCTTACCTTGTCGAACAGGAAGACCTTCATGACGCCCGACGCCCCGTACAGGAGCGCGGCGAAGACCTGCAAGACCCACAGCAGGATGTTCACCGCGCGCCTCCTCCCGGTTGCCGCAAAATCGCGTCCGCCCGGCTGCCATGGTGTGATTTCATGTTGTTGTGTTGTCGATGGGGGCGGCCGCCTAATGCCCCAAACTCAACGACGACGGCACAGGTGCGCCAGTCGCTGCGGCGATTGGTCAACCCGCCGGGGCGCGCCGTTGCCCGCGCCAGCGCCGGTGGATAACCGCCAACATAAGCAGCCACAACGGCAACACAAGGGCCGGATGCCGCTCTGAACGCCTGCACCGCCCGCAGTCCCCAAAACGACTCCGCAACCCGCGAGACGCAAAGCACGGCGGGAATCGAGGCGATGATGAGAATGACATGCCACCCGGGAAGGCGCGTTGAGAAGTGGGCCTCCGGCTCGAGCACCAAACTAGCGAACGACAGAAGTAGGATCGGGGCAAGGTCCAGCCCGAGCATCCACATCAGGAATGCCGTGGATTGCAGAGCCGCCCCGAGAATATAGCGCAAAGCGGTGAGGCTCTTCATGAAGGTTGGAATTTGCCGCCCGCCAAGTTCGGGCGGCGACGGGGAAAAGTAGCTAGCACCCACGCCAGGCATAAAGCAGGAAAATGCCCCCAAGGAAAAAACCGCCGGACACAAAGCCCCAATCGGGACGAGCGTCCCGGCAACCCAAGAGAGCCGCGAGAACCATCGGCGCGCCGACGAGGAGACAAACCAACCGAAGGCCAGGACGAATCCGAAAGACGGGAGTCTTCATCGTGTTGGTGGCGCGCCCGAACTCGGACGCCCCGTGGATAAGGTGGAGTGACGGGCCGGACGCTCATGGCGCCAAACCCAACTTTGCGGCGAGATGAAACGCGTCCCGCGCGCAGAGAACGAAAACGGCGGCAAAGAGCAGCAGCGCGCGGACAAACGCCGCGGATTGCAGGCGGAAAGCGAGCGGCGGACCCCGGCGGCTCCACGGCACAAGACCACGCCGAAGTCCCGACCCGACCCGGTGGACGCAGAACACGGCCATGACAACGTTGCCAAACAACTCCGCGACGGTGAGAAGATGCGAGGAGTTCATGGGATCAATAACTCGGAGGAGCCTAACGCTAAAAATTCCGTCGCCACGAAGAGCATGAGGGACTAAAAAGGCGATGGGTTGTCACCGCCGTTCGCCGTGGCGACGGGTAGGACAACGAGGCCCACGTTGCGCGCAACGCTCCCCCCGAAGCAAGACAAAAAGCATGGCGGGTATCCGAAAAACCCGGGGCGGCACCGGATCCGCCTACCGGGGCAAAGTCCCAACTGGTTGGCACCCCCCCCACGCCGCGCGCGGGGCAATGGAAGAAGGAACTTGGCGATTCACGGGTTTACTTTCGCGGGGAAAAACGTGTTCATCAGTCGTTCTGCGTCAACGGCCTGCAATTCTAGTTCTTCAGGAGAGCGAATTTACTAATTGGAATCGAGAGAGTAAGCGATTTGTGCAAATAATTGTGCATCAGGTACATAAAATTTTTGAACTTTTTGCCGTATGCACCCTCTTTAAATTCCCTTTTAGGCAGCGGTGAGGTGAGAGGCGTGTGTCAGAAGTCGATAGCCAAGTGCCAGCGTACTCCCTCGGACGTCAGTCGCGCCAAGACACGCTCACAACCGCGCAAGTCCTCGGCCACGGCGGTAGCCGAACCCGGCAAAGCCTCCGGCACGCTCAGGAGCGCACGAACGGTGGCCAGCCCCTCGGCAGGATCGAACCACTGCTCGGCGGGTATGTCGATGCCTTCGGGATCGCCGCCGGAATCGGCAATCAACTCGGCCACCATTTCCGGGTCTTGGCTGAAGAACTCCATGAATGGACGGACACCAAGCTCGCGGCAGCGTGCGTCCAGGGCGCCCTCCGGGATGTGAGCGAGTGCCTTGCCGTCCACAGAGTGGTCGAAGTCGGCAAGCTCACTTTCAGGAAGAACATAAAAGGCAGCACCCATAATATGTAAATGATAAGCAGATCGCGTGCGCAGCCGCCTAACGAGAACAAGCTCGGCGACAGCGAGGGGGGTGTTGCCAAACAGCAGGCGACGAGGGCGTGTAGGCCATTAGCCGGGCAAGACGTTGTAAAAAAAGATTCATGACGCGAACCCGTCATCACTACCTGCGTCGAAAGCCCCACGAAGGCAGGGTATTGCAAGCCAATAGCGTACGCGCCTTAGAACCGCCGTTCGCTGCATCGACTGGTTGGACGACGGACCCGACCGCGTCGTCTGGTTAGCAGGCTTTGGGCACACCAGGGTGGACATATCAGAAAAGCTCAAAAGCAACAAGATGATTGTGGGAGTCAAAACAAGCCAAGACACGAACATCGTCAACCAACTGCGCGTACGTTGCGTCTGGCCAACGCTGAAGGAGAATCATTGCTCGCTTCGATGGTGGCATGCTCGGCGGAATAGCCAAGAACTGACGCTTGCCAACAAAATCATGCGGGACGACTGATCCATCTGCCAAGCTTCGGCGCACCTTGGCTCGGGATGAGTGCTGCGCGAGCATCTGCTGGAACTCGGCATACTGCGGATGCCAACGGCCGAATTTGCCGGGGGCCGGAATGTGCTGCGTAACCCCGGCCTGCGATGTGCTGTAGACGAGCAACACGGCGGCTGACAGGAAGGCCAACGCGGGTGTGGAAATCATAAATCTAAGGCCCCAAGCTCAGCGACGGCGGGATGAAAAGCAACCTCTCAGCGGCAGACGCCACCCGCCGTGCGCAGCGTTGACTGGTTAGGCACGGACAGGAGGGAGGGACCCGGGCTGCTTGGCAAGTACAAACTACCCCCTGCGGCTACGCGTTCGGCGCCGGGGGGCTTGGCGGGTGGAACAAAGCGGCCAGGAAACAGCCGCCGTGATACAGGGCGAGCACGAAAGGCCAACAAAGAAGAAATGCGCCCGCGAAGGAAAGGGCATGCTCCCACGCGGAGCAAGCGCAAGCCGGCGCGCCGGAGAGCAGCAAAGCCAACAGAGCCGGCACGTATAGCGTCACCGTCCGAGGTGGCTTGCGATAGATGACGGGTGACATGCAACAATGCCTAACGGACCCAAGTTCAGAAACGGCGCGAACGACGGGACTAAAAATGGGCGACTCGAACCGCCGTTCGCTGCGTCGACTGGTTAGCACTCCACGCACGCTGCGCGCGGGGCAATGGGAGAAGGAACGGGTGTTTCACGAGTACACTTTCGCGGTGGGGTCGTTTTCATGAGTCATTCTGGGTCAACGGTCTGAAATTCTAGTTCCTGAGGAGGCGGCACGGTCATACTCGCAACAAACTGTCCTCATCCAAGCCCTCCGGCAACTCCCCTTCGGAGATGTAACGAAACCCCGCGCCGACTCCGAACGGGGAAATGCCGAGCGCGCGAACAAGGTCGGTGTGTCGCTCGATTGCGAACGTGTAACCATCCTCGTCATAGGACGACTTGCGCAGGATGATCTCGACTTCGGCGGCGGAGGCTGCTCCAACGGCGCTGCAAAGTTTCTGTGCGTCCCCACCTGCTGGAGCGGACGGCTCGGCTGACGGGTCGAAGTATCCCGGCGATGAGTCGTACTCGTCGGCCAACTCGCCGTTTAGATAGAGCTGGTACCAGAAGATGTCGTCGTCGTGGTTGAGGACGGCCAACACGGGACAGCGCAACTCACTCGATAATCGCGACGCAAGCTCGGTGATAACCGCTGAATCCTGGTCGTCGGACTGCTCATCGAAGACGACCACGCAGCCATCCTGCTCTGGTGTGACGATGGCAGAACGCCCAGTCAACGCAGTGGCAACGTCCTGCGGGCTCGGTCCTCTCAGTGTGTAGTTGGTGTAAAAGTTTCCCATAAATGTAGTGTCGCCTAACGCTCCAAGCTCAGCGGCGGCGTGGGGAGCCGCCGAAAAGCGGGCGACCAGAACCGCCGTTCGCTGCATCGACTGGTTAGCACTCCACCCGCGTTGCGCGCGGGGGAATGGGGGAAAGAAGCTGGTTTTGTGGGCGGCATCCCCGCTCCGGTATGGTCTTCATAAATTCCTTATTCTCAGCGGTCACCAATTCCAGCTTCTGAGGATGCAACGCGCTTACCTTGGGGGCAAAGCGCGCCCAAGCGCAAGGCAAAAAACGCGTCCATCCCGGAGAATGTGCCGCTACTCTGGAACCGGACGGAGGACGCGACCGCGAAGCCGCCTAAGAAAGACCACCCGCAGCCGGGGAAATGACGGGTGCCGCCGGCTGGAAGGGCGACGCGCCAAGCCGGAGGATGCCGGTAAAAAGAGGCGACGGTCGAGCCACGGGCGACCCTCCGGCGAGCAGCCCCACCGACGCGGGAGACCCGCCCCGGCGCCTAGCGAGAACATGGTTATATACGGCGGAAGCACGGCGCGGTTCCTGCGAAAGCAGGAGACGTGACGTGCTGGAGCCGTTAGCCGCATCGCATGGTTAGGCGCTATCAGGAAAATACATTTCAATGTTTGCGGATTTAAGAATGGAGTGGAGGCGCTCCAAGTATTTCAGATCTCCGCGGAATCCGTCGAGACCTTGAAACTCATTGAGCAATATGATGCGCCCGTCTGGCCAGGCCGATGTTGGGAGTGACGCCAAAGCATCGAGCAGGCTTTCGAGTGGCACGAGCCTCGGAAAGCCATTGATGGTAACACCGGCTTCTGATCTCACTCTCGAACCACAGGATTTTGCCACTTTTCCTTTTCTGTGCTGATCTGCTTTGCGGCTGGTATCTGCGAAAGTGTTGCCGGTGCTTGGCCGCAGGCTGCCACCGAAAGAACAGCAAAGAAGATATAAAAAAGTGAAAGTCGGCATACGCCTAACGGATGCACGCTGAGCGACGAATCATGGGGCAAGGACGCGTGGCAAACGGGATCGGCACCGTCGCCATGAGGCGTTCGCTCGAGCGCCGGGTTAGCACTCCACCCACGCTGCGCGCGGGGCAATGAAAGAAGGAACGGGCGTTTCACGGGTTCAGTTTCGCGCTCGGAGCCGATTTCACAAGTCACTCTGCGTCAACGGTCTGAAATTCTAGTTCCTGAGGAGGCGGTGGATGTGGGAATGGAGCGTGCAATACCAGGACAAGTTGGGAGCAGATCGGGAGGCATACCGTGTACACTCACACAGAACGGGTCGGGCATAGTCTCGGGTGTGAGTGCGGTGTGAAACGGCAGCGCCAGCCACTCATAGAAGGAATCCCAGAAGTGGCCTACCTGGTCGGCAAGCTCTCCGCTTACGGTAGGGACGGCGATAGGATCGTTCAGGTGAATACAACCTTCAATCGCCCGACCAAACAACAGTAGAGTCGGCATGGGACACAAGACGCTGCCGCCTCTGTCTCGGCGGGCACCAACGAACTCGAAAGCGAAGCCCATGGCTGGAGGAACTTGTAGCCGTCCAACATGGCGTTAGGCGGCGGGTGTGGATGTCGGGGTGGAGGACCACTGTAGTATCCCGGACTTCAGATCGTCGGGAACATTGGTCCAAATAGTCGAAACGGCAAGCTCAAGCTCGGGAGAATGTGAGGCGGCCCCACGAATGATCTGCTGGTACCAGCGCAGATACGACCACTCGCGCGGCACGGGTGTGGATAGGTGCCGACGGGATGGCTCCCAGCGAACCTCGGCTGCCTCGCGGTAGATGTACGGAAACGTGGCCGTGGAAGGGCGCACATAAAGCTGCCCTTGCGCGTCGATCCCGACTTCGGCGATCGTGTCCATTGTGTGAAGAACGTAGCCGCCTAACGCTTCCAAGCTCAGCGACGGCTCATGGCGCGGCGGACGTGGAATGCAGAGAAACCCTGACCGCCGTGAGCCGTTCGCTGGAGCGTGAGACTGTGTGAAAACTCCCCGCAAACAACATTTGGGTTGGGTTTATGAGGCACTTACAAAACTTTTCGTGAGACTTACGGAAGGCATTTCGAGTTTTCACACAGTCTCGCGCGTTGTTAGGCGGCGGGACCTCCTGGAGCAGCCGATGATGGAGGCGGACTGGGGTAGCAGAAGCGAACGAGATGCGGTGCTCCACGCAGCAAATACAGGCTGAAGGCGAGGGTAAGCGCGCTGTAGACGAGATAAGTGGAAACAGGAGAATGAGGATGGGGGTAATCGGGAGCAATCGCAAGGTATGCGGCGGTGGCAGCGTAGTAGAGGCCCACGAGCAGCACGAACATGCCGAAGGTGCGAACAACGACGCCGAAACAATCACGAGGTGTCATAATGTGGAAGAAGCGTAGCCGCCTAACAGGGTAGTATCCGTCACTTTGAGGTTTTACCGGGAACGGTTTTTCCCGCGCAAAACTTCAAATTTGAAGTTTTGTCAGGCGGACTACCTTCGTCACCGGGCACAAAGCTTCAGTTTTGCGGTAAATGCAAACAAATACGTCATCCGGCAAATACTTCACCCTCCAACGGTTACCTCCAGCGGGATTCGCCCACGGTCTGAAAGACAGAATGTCCAATGCAACCGGGCTCCGGCGGTGGAGTTCCGAGTCTGCCAGTCTATAACGCAAATCCTACTGAAGACGTTCCAAGACCGGAGCGGCGGCGCGATGTTCCGAGTGGAAACGTCAAATCTCAGGCGGGTCAGCGAGGGGACTGCGGACGCGCGCGTCGCAACGCGCCGCGCCACGCCTCCCCGGTTGTTCGGCAAGTCCGCTTCCCCGCTCCCGTTCGATGAGAGGAACATGCGCGCGGGGATAGGTCACAAAGCGGAGGATCGATGACGGAGAACAAATCCTCCCAGTTGGCGACCTCTGCCCCAGCCCCGACCGCGGCGCAAACGAAGGAAATCGCGCGGATCGTGCGCCGTTTGGAGGCGATCATCACCAACCATTTGGAAGGGGCGCGGCGGCTGGGTCATCCGATGTCCCTGGCCCAGGTGGTCGCCATCATCGACGCCCTCCGCGCGGAGGCGCGGGGTGCGGTTCGCCCGGTGGCGTTCTCGGACGGCGAGGTGATGTTCTATTTGATGGACGGATTGTACGAGGAGTTGCTGGGCGAGCCGAGCAACATCTTCCACGCGGCCCGCGTTTCGGAGAACGTGACGCGATTGGAGCCGTTGCCGCCGGAGTTTTGGATCGCGTGTTTGGAGAGTTTGCGGACGCGAATGGAGAAGCTTGGGTTGTAGGGCGAGGCGGAGCGAGGCGGGTTTACCCGGGATGGTGGCTGTCCCGCCCGTGTGTGGTGTGGCGTACCCCGCACCGCAAGCGTAGCCTCACCAAGCCGGCCTTTCGCTCCAAAGGTGCAGCCTCATAATAGCCTGGGGCAACGCCCCAGGTACAAGATAGTATCGTTTTCAGCGCTGAAGGCGCGATTCATTCCGGGCGCGCCTTCGAGGACCATTTTGCCTGTCCAACAAGAGGCGTTTGAATCGCGCCTTCAGCGCTAAACCCACCAACAACCCACACCTGGGGCGTTGCCCCAGGCTGTGATGAGGCTGCACCTTCGGTGCGAAAGGCGGGCCCCGTCATTCGAGGGGGCGTTACCCCGGGCTTTGCTGAGGCTGCACCTTTGGTGCGGAGAACCAGACCGGATGCGGGCGGGACGCCCGCACTCACCGGGGCGGATATTTGCGAGGGCTACGACTTGCCCGATTTCGCCCGGCGGAAACGCTCGGCGCGGGCTTCATCGTTCGAAGTGGATGTAATTATCGGCGCGACCGGCGCGACGGGCATCGCCGGCGTTGGACGAACCGCCGACGCGGCTTTCACCCGCGTCTTGGTCCTGCTCCCAACCTCCCGGACAACCCCGCTCATTCTCTCCCCCACCCCCGCCCAATCCGGCAACCCCCAGCCCACGCGTGTCGCCAATGCCTCGGCCACGAAAGCCACCAGCAACGCCACCAGCAGCCACGGGCGCAGATCGTAAAACTCCGGCTGGCGCGGAGCCTGCCAGATCTTGCTCAAATCGATCCGCTCCCCACCCCCGCTCAGCCGTGACACCGCCTGCAACTCGGCCACCCGCGCCCGGTCAAACGTCCACTCCGGGTCCGTCCCCGCCGCCACCGGGCCGAAGGGGAGCGCATATTTGCCCGCCTGCACCGCGCCCCGCATCCACTGGCCCGCCGTCAACGGCGTCGCGGCCCGAAAATGACCCGGCTCCAATCGCTCCCACACCAGCGGACGCGCCCCGCCCGTCGCGCCGTCGGCCACCATGATTTGCGGCGCGGCGGCGGCCAGCCGTTCCTCCCAACTCTCGTCGTAAAATAAATCCAGCCCCAGTTCCGATCCCGTCACCTTGGGACGCAACGCCAACCCCGCCGGAACGTCGCCGCCCATCAGCCAACGGCCCAGCGTTTGCATGAAATCCCCGTAACCCGGCCACGCCCGCACCCGGCCCGAGTACTCGCCGCCCAACGGGAACGAGACCGCCGCCGCCCGCCCGAGTCCGCGCTGCCAGAACGCCACCAGCGGCGCGGCGTACTCGTCGCCGGAATACGCCGCCGCCGTCGCGTTGGGCTTGAGGTAACTCAGGTTGTAACCGTCCACCGCCTCCGGCCAGGCGGGCGGACGCGCCGCGAGTTCCAGCCACCCGGCGGCGGGTTTGATCCCCACCGGCTCGTTCAAGAACGCCGAGCGCGCCATCGCCACCGTTTCCTGCGCGAACAAACCCGGCAGCGTCGCCGCGTCGGCGTTGAAGAAAACCCGCCCGTGCCCCCGCGCGGCGATGTCCTTGAGCAAGCCCGCGTCCTTGTCGGTTTCACTCCCCAAACCGATCACGCTGATCGTCACCCCCTTGGCGGTCATCTCGTCGATCAGGTTCCGGTAGTCGCCGGGTTCCACGGAATCGCCGGCGTCCGCGAACAACAACAAATGCCGCTGGCCGGCGTCGGACTTCTGCAACTCCTCCCAACCCGCCTTCAACCCGACATAGATGTAAATGCCCCCGCCCTGGCTGGTGATCCGGCGCACGGTGTCAGTCAGGCCGACGCGATCCGTCCCCAGCCGGGTGAGCGGGACCATGACGTGCGGTTCGGTGTCGATGGCGAGAACCGCGACGGCGTCCTGCGGCCCCAGCAAATCAATCGCGCGCGCGGCCCCCTCGTCGCCCAAGCTAATCTTCGTTACGCCGGGCGCCACCTCCGCGCCCATGCTGCCCGAACGATCCATGACCACCGCCATCGCCACGGCGAGTTTACGGTGTTCGGTGCGGAGTTCCATCGACACGGGCAGCAGGTCGTCGATGGCCGATTTCGCGTAGCCGCCGGACGCGAAGGACTGTTTGCCGCCCGCCATGAGGAGTCCGCCACCCTGGACTTTCACGTACAGATCGAGCGCGTAGAGGAAATCCGCCGGGAGTTTGTAGGCGGGCACGTTGTTGAGGATAACGCCGCGCGTTCCGGTCAGGCTGCCGGCGTTTAATGAAGCCAAGTCGGACGTGGATTGCACCTCGAACCCCTGGGCGCGCAGCGTGCCGGCCACGGGGTCGTCCGGGTAGTCGGTGACGAGTAGCAGCCGCGGACCGCCCACGATCTCGGTCCAGTTCTCGGCCTGGTTGTTGCCGGCCCGGGCATCGACGGCGGGGGTGAGCCGGACGTGGTAACGGTGCGCGCCGGCGGCGTTAACGCGGTCGGTGAACCGGGCCAACCCCTGGCCGTTGCGCACCCTGACGCGACCGGCCCGCAGCGGCTGGCCGTCGCGCGTGACCTGGAATGGCACCACGCCGTCGGGGGTTCCCGCCACGTCGAGTTCGATGATGAAGGGCTCGCCGGGTTGCGAACGCGCGGGCAGGCGCAAACCGGTGACGCCGTAGTCGGTGGCGTCGGGCAACGTGACGAGCCGGTAATCCAGGCCGACGCCCTGGCGCGCGAGTCGTTCGCCGATGTCGGTGAGGGGTTCGGTGCTGAAGCCGTCGGTGAGCGCGAGGAGGCGCGACGCGCGGTCGCGGGGCATCTGGGCGAGCGCGTATTGGATCGCGAGCCGGGTGCGCGTGGCGGACAGGCTTTCGGCGTAATCACCCGTGCCCTCGGCGCGGACGACGGGGACATCCGCGTAGTCGATGTAGAAGAGGCGGTCGTCGGTGGATTTAGAGCGCGCGAGGAGGGATTCCCATTCCGCGAGGTGGGCGGCCATACCGTCGGCGGCGGAGGCGGAGCGGTCCACGAGGACCCACAGGTCGAGCCCCTTCCCGAGTCGACGGATCTGGGGCTGGACGAAGACGAGGATCAGTAACGCGAGGCAAAGCGCGCGCAACGGCTGCCACAGGCGGAGCCGGCGGCGGGCGAAGCCGACGATGACGAGGAGCGGCAGCAGGAGCCACCATTCGGGGGTGAGGAAGCGCATCGGCAGAGGCGGAATTGAAGAAGTATCACAGAGGACACGGAGAGGCGGACACAGAGGCGGAGGAGGAAGAAAAAGGCGAAAGGCTTTGTTCCAGAAAGAACAGGCTTGTCCTCTCCTTTCTGGACCCCGCCTTCCTCTTCCCCTGTGTTCTCTGTGTCTGCCTCTCCGTGTCCTCTGTGCTACTTCTGGATTCTGGTTTTGTCACCGCATTGAAGCGGCGGCGCGCCGCTTGCCTTCCAGTTCCAGCACCATGCGGCGAATATGGCGGTACTTTTGATGGCGGCTCAACAGGCGCAGACTCTCGTCGCGGTCACCCCATTGCACGATCTGGATCGGGACCTCGCGCACGCCCCAATCGTTCATCGTCGCGCGGGTGGGCAGGTACAGGTCGATGGTGTTGCGACCGGACAACGCCCAGCCGTAGTCATCCACTTTGTAGAGCTGACCGGTCGGGAGAATGCGGAAAACCGTGCCGGCGGGCCACCGCGACCAGTCGGCGGCGGCGCTGCCCGGTGCCTCAACCGGCGCGGGTATGGGTGTGGGCGGGGGCACATTCGCCGCCATCGACATTGGATTGGATACCCGGTGGAACCCTCCCGCGCCGTAACCGGTGCCGTCGCGCGCCGCCAGCGCGGGCGGCGCGGCGGGTTCCACGGGCAACGCGACAGGCGGCGCGGGTGCCACGGGAGGTCCCGCCGCGCGCAACGTGCCGCCCAGCGCGTTGTGGTTGCCGTACTCCACGTGGTCGGATTCCGTGTGCGTGTAGGCCGTGGTCCGCACGGTCTGGAAGGTCGTCCGAGCCAGCGGCGGCTCGTATTTGGGCAACGGGCGCGACGTGGTGCCGCAACCGCTAACAAGCAAGGTGACAACGGCGGCGGCCACCGTCCGGGGGAGAACATTCAAATGCACAAGGCGGCATTGTTACCTTAATCCGACTTCCTTGGCGAGATTCTTCGACACCGGACCCGCCCTTCCGGTTGGTCAAACCCAGCGCGCCGGGTTAGATTGACCCATGCAAGCAACCACCTCTTTCGACGAGCATCTGACCCGGCAGATCGACGGCATCAAGGAACGCGGCCTCTACAAAACCGAACGCGTCATCACCGGTCCGCAGAACGCCACCATCCCCATCGCGGACGGACGCCAGGTGCTCAACCTGTGCGCCAATAATTACCTCGGCCTCGCCGACCACCCCGAGATCATCGCCGCCGCCAAACACGCGCTCGACGAATGGGGCTTCGGACTCGCCTCCGTCCGGTTCATCTGCGGCACCCAGGAAATCCACAAAGACCTGGAGGCCGCGCTGTCCCGCTTCCTCGGCACGGAGGACACGATCCTTTACCCGTCGTGTTTCGACGCCAACGGCGGGCTTTTCGAGACCCTCCTCACGGCGGAGGACGCCGTCATCAGCGACGAACTCAACCACGCGAGCATCATCGACGGCATCCGCCTCTGCAAAGCCCAGCGGCACCGGTACAAGCACAACGACATGGCCGACCTGGAGGCGAAACTGCAAGCCGCCGCCGAAGCCGGCGCGCGCTACCGTCTCATCGCCACCGACGGCGCGTTTTCCATGGACGGCACCATCGCCAACCTGCGCGGCATCTGCGATCTGGCGGACCAATACGATGCCCTGGTGATGTTCGACGACTGCCACGCCGCCGGGTTCCTCGGCAAGACGGGCCGCGGCACGCACGAGCATTGCGGCGTCATGGACCGG
The DNA here is from genome assembly GCA_963795895.1 of uncultured bacterium. Classification (GTDB taxonomy): domain Bacteria; phylum Verrucomicrobiota; class Verrucomicrobiia; order Chthoniobacterales; family SZAS-18; genus CAWCJJ01. The sequence continues at coordinate 1,136,680 of CAWCJJ010000005.1, read as the reverse complement.
GTCGATATTATCACCGGGACGCTGGGAAAGGCGCTGGGCGGCGCGAGCGGCGGGTACACCAGCGGGAGTCGGGAAGTGGTCGAACTGCTGCGGCAACGTTCGCGGCCTTATTTGTTCTCGAACACGCTGGCGCCCTGCGTGGTGGCGGCGTCGATCAAGGCGATCGAGATGATCTCGGCCTCCACGGCGTTGCGGGACAAGGTCGAGGAGAACACGCGGTTTTTCCGCCAAGGGATTACGGAAATTGGACTAACGATCAAGCCGGGCACGCATCCGATTGTGCCGATCATGCTGGGTGACGCGGCGTTGTCGCAACGGTTCGCCGCGCGGATGCTGGACAAGGGGGTGTACGTGGTGGGGTTCTTTTACCCGGTGGTGCCGGAGGGGACGGCGCGCATCCGCACGCAGGTGTCGGCGGCGCACACGCGCGAGGATCTGGAGTTTGCGATTAACGCATTCGCCGAGGTGAAGCGGGAGCTTGGGGTGTAGGGGTGTCCCGCCAGTCTCTGGTCTGGTCCGCCCCGGGATTGCGGGCATCCTGCCCGCATCTGGTTCCGGTCCAAGTTCGGTTAGACGGATGCCCAGGCAATATTTGGCGAGGGATGGATGGCGAAGGGTGGATGGCGACCTCCGGGCGCCATTTGTTCCTGTGCGCGCAGCGCCTTGATTCTTCTGAAATGGGCCGTTGCGCCGCGCGGGGTGTACGAATGGCGCCCGGAGGTCGCCATCCACCCTTCGCCATCCACCGGGGCGGGCGGTTCGCCGCGACTCGCCCGGCTTCGTTGCATCCGATCACGGTCTATTGGGCGATTCATTTACCTCCTATGAAACAGATCGCCCCCGGTGTGGTTCAAGTCGCCACCAGCTTCGTTAACACGTACCTCATCGGTGAACCGGCGGGTCCCTGGGTGCTGGTGGACACCGGCCTGCCGGGCTTCGGCTGGAAGATCCGCGCCGCCGCCGCGAGCCGGTTCGGGGCGGACGCGCGTCCCGCCGCCATCGTGCTGACGCACGGGCACTTCGATCATTCCGGCAACGCCCGGCAACTCGCCGACCACTGGGGCGTACCCATCTTCGCCCACCGCCTGGAGTTACCCTACCTCACCGGTCGCTCGGATTACCCGCCGCCCGATCCGACCGTCGGCGGTTGCATCGCGCAGATGTCGCGGATTCTGCCCCACAACGCCGTTGATTTGGGCATGCGGCTTCGAGAGTTACCCCCCACCCCCGGCACCCGCGCCGACGGCAAGGAAGGTCCCATGCCGGGGCTGACCGGCTGGCGCTGGATCCACACCCCCGGGCATTCGCCCGGGCACGTGGCGTTCTTCCGCGAGGAGGACCGCACGCTGCTCGCGGGCGATGCGCTGGCGACGATGGACATGGATTCGTACCTCGGCATGATCACCAAAGAGCGCCAACTCGCGCCGGGTGGCTCGCCGTTTATTTGCAACTGGGACGAGGCGGCGGAGTCGGTCAAACTGCTGGCCGGATTGGAGCCGGTGACGGTCGCCTGCGGCCACGGTCTCCCGATGGGACCGGTGAGCGGCGACGAGGACATGGCCGGCGAACTGGAGGCGTTCGCGAACAGTTTTCACCTTCCGGCGAAGGGTCGTTACATCCACGAACCCGCCCACACCGACGAGCGCGGCGTGGATTCCCTGCCCCCGCGCCCGAACGATCCGGTCCCGCTGATCCTGGCCGGAGCCGCGCTGGGTCTGGCGGCGGCGTTTTGGTTGAACAGGGATGGTGGGCAGGAAAGGCGCAGCCGCGACTGACCGGGGAGTATTACGCCCCTCCGAACCCTCCTTCCTCCTCTGTCTTCTCTCTGTCCGCCCCTCTGTGTCCTCTGTGAACCTTCTGGCTTCCCTCAGATGACCGGCAGCCAGCGGCGCAGGTAGTGGACCCTGGCGGCGGCGACGGCGAGGGTGAACTCGGGGTGGGCGGCGGTCCAGTTGAAGCCGGTGCGCGGGCTGATGCCGTTGCAGGCGAACGCCTTGGAGACCGGCACCCGGGTGCAATTAAAAGCGCGGGGCGGCAGGTCGCTTCCGGGGCCTCCGCCCCGGGAGCGCGGGCGTCCCGCCCGCCTCCGGCGCCTCCCAGCCACCGCGACCCAGTAGACAGGCTCCCGAGCCCGCCCCCCGGGCCTCCGCCCCGGGAGCGCGGGCGTTCCGCCCGCCCCAGGCGGCTCCCAGCCGGCGTCGTACCAGGGTAGGGATGGCTCTCCGAGCCGCTCCCCGTTGTCTCCGGCGCGGGTTGGAGGACCCCTGTTATTTGGAAAGCCAGCCAATCCTATCATGGGAGCGGCTCGGAGAGCCATCCCTACCTTTGATTGGACGGCGGGGAACCCGCTTGGGGCGGGCGGGCGCGCTTCCCGCCGCCCCGCACTTTTAATTGCACCCCACCGCCTTGGTGACGCCACTACGTGGCTTTGAACCTCTTGATGGTGACTTTCCGTGGCCTTGACGCCACACGCGGCTTTGAACCTCGAGGTGACTTTCCGTGGCCTCGCGGACTCGACCGCGGCTACTCACCTTCGGTTGACGCCACTCCGTGGCTGGGAAGGGAACCGCCCCGTTTACAGATGCCCTTCAGTGAACTTGAGTCCGCACTCTTCGAAGTGCCGGGACTCTGCGGGGGAATTTGCCTCGTCAGCCACCAAACCGATACAGCCCTCCAAGAAATCGAGCAGACTGCCTCGCCGAGCGTTCTCCTCGGGTTGCAGGGTGACGACAGCGGCTTCCACTTCGGCTAGGGTAGTCATGATCCGCAGATTAGCAGAGATTAAGAGGGATTAACAACGGGCTTAATCCCGCTGAATCCTCCCGGCCCCGTCTGCGGACTGACCTCCCGCCCACGCCGTGAAAGCACCCAGCGCTCCAGGCGGTCCATGTACAGGTAGATCACCGGCGTCGTGTACAACGTCAGGAACTGCGACAACAACAACCCGCCCACGATCGACACCCCCAACGGTCGCCGCAACTCCGAGCCCGTGCCGTTCTCCAACGCCAGCGGCAGCGCGCCCAGCAACGCCGCGGCCGTCGTCATCATGATCGGGCGGAACCGCAGCAGGCACGCCTGGTAGATCGATTCCTCGGGCGCCAGACCGCCGTCGCGCTCGGCCTCCAGCGCGAAGTCGATCATCATGATCGCGTTCTTTTTCACGATGCCGATCAACAGGATAATCCCGATCAACGCCACCAACGACAAATCCATCCGGCAGAGTTCCAACGCCAGCAACGCCCCCACCCCGGCGGAGGGTAAAGTAGAAAGAATGGTGATCGGGTGGATGTAACTCTCGTACAAAACCCCCAAAACAATGTAGATCACCACCAGCGCCGCCAGGATCAGGTAGGGTTCCGTCGCGAGCGACGCGCCGAACTCCGCCGCGCTGCCGCTGAAAGTCGTCACCACCGTGTCGGGAAACCCGATCTCCGCCTGCGCCTTCTGAATCGCCGGGACCGCCTGGCTCAGGAAACTACCCGGCGTTAGATTAAAGGACAAGGTCACCGACGGGAACTGACCCTGGTGCGGGATCGACAGCGGCGCGATGTCGTCCCGCAGCTTCGCGAACGATCCCAGCGGGACCAACTGGCCCGTGGATGATTTCACGTAGAGTTTGTCCAGCGCGTCGGGACTGGACCGGAAACTTTTCTCGACCTCCAGAATCACCCGGTACTGGTTGAGCTGCGTGAAGATGATCGAAATCTGCCGTTGCCCGAACGCGTCGTAGAGCGTGTCGTCGATGGCTTGCGTGAACACGTTTAGGCGCGAGGCCTTGTCGCGGTCCACGTCCACGCTGAGCTGGAAGCCGTTCGACTGCTGGTCGCTGGCCACGTCGGTGAGTTCGGGCAGCGAACGCATCTTTTCCAGCAGGCGCGGGGCCTGCGCGGCGAGTTCGACGGGGTCCGCGTCCTGGAGAATATATTGGTACTGCGTGCGGCTGACCCGGCTGTCGATCTGCAAATCCTGCACGGCTTGCATGAACAAAGAAATCCCGCGCACCTCCGACGTTTTTTCCCGCAGGCGCGCGATGATCTGGTCCGCGCTGTTCTTGCGCAGGTCACGCCGCTTGAGCATGATCGTCAGCCGCCCCGCGTTGAGCGTCGGGTTCACCGAACCCGCGCCGACGAACGCCGAGACACTGCTCACATCCGGGTCCCGCCTAACGATGTCGGCCACGGCGCGCTGGCGTCCCAGCATCGCGTCAAAGGAGATGTTCTGCGCGGCGTCCGTCACGCCGATGATCACGCCTGTGTCCTGTTGCGGCAGCAGGCCCTTGGGGATGCGGATGTAGAGCAAAACCGTCGCCACCAACGTCGCGGCGGCGACCATCAGCGTGAAGAATTGGTGGCGCAGCACCCACTTCAACCCGGCTTCGTACCAGCCCAGCATCCCGTCGAAGAATCCCTCCGTCCAACGGTAGAACGCGCCGCGTTTCGCCTTGTCGTGGTCACCCTCCTTTTCGGGGCGTAGCAGCTTGGCGCACATCATGGGTGTCAGCGTCAACGAGACGAAGGCGGACACCACCACCGCGACGCTCAGGACCACGGCGAACTCGCGGAACAAGCGGCCCACGATGCCCGTCATGAACAACAGCGGGATGAACACCGCGATCAACGAAATGCTGAGCGAGATCACCGTGAACCCGATCTGCCGCGCGCCCTTGAGCGCGGCTTCCAGCGGCGTTTCCCCCTTCTCGATGAAACGCACGATGTTTTCGATCATCACGATGGCGTCATCGACCACGAACCCCGTGGAAATCGTCAGCGCCATGAGCGACAAATTATCCAGGCTGTAGCCCAGCAGGTACATCACCCCGAAGGTCCCGATCAGCGACAGCGGCAGCGCGACGCTCGGGATCACCGTCGCCCACACTTTGCGCAGGAACACGAAGATCACCATCACCACCAGTCCGATGGTGAGCAGCAGGGTAATCTGCACGTCGTTGACCGACGCGCGGATCGTCTCGGTGCGATCCGTGAGGATGGACACGCGCACCGCCGGCGGGATGGACGCGGTGAGCTGGGGCAACAGCTTTTTCACGCGGTCCACCGTCTCGATGATGTTCGCGCCGGGCTGGCGCTGGATGTCGAGGAGCACGGCGGGCTTGTAGCCGTTGGCCGGGTCGGCGACCCATGCCGCGAGCTGGTCGTTTTCCACGCCGTCGATCACGGTGCCGATGTCCGAGAGTCGCACGGGCGCGCCGTTGCGGTAGGCGACGATGATCGGTTTGTAGGCGGCGGCGGTGAAAATCTGGTCGTTCGAGCCGATGGTGAGGGATTGCCGCGCGCCGTCGAAGCTGCCCTTGGGCGCGTTGACGTTGGCCTCGGCCAGCAACGCGCGGACATCCTCCAGGCTCAGGCCCAGTCCGGCGGCGGCGGCGGGGTTGACCTGGACGCGGACCGCCGGTTTCTGGTTGCCCTGGATGGAGACGAGTCCGACGCCCGTGACCTGGCTGAGTTTCTGGGCGAGAACGGTGTCGGCAAAGTCGTTCACCTTGTCGAGCGGCAAGCTGTCCGAGGTGATGGCGAGGGAAAGGATGGGCGTGTCGGCGGGGTTGACCTTGTTATACGTCGGCGGGTTGGGCAGGTTGCGCGGCAGCACGCCCCCGGCGGCGTTGATGGCGGCCTGGACGTCCTGCGCCGCGGCGTCGATCTCGCGGTCCAGGACGAATTGCAGCGTGATGGTGGAGGTCCCGAACGAGCTGGTGGAGTTCATCGAAGCCAGCCCGGGAATCTGGCCGAACTGGCGCTCCAGCGGGGTGGTGACGGAGGAAGCGACGACGTCGGGACTCGCGCCGGGTAGCTGGGTGAACACCTGCACCGTGGGAAAATCGACGGCTGGGAGAGCCGAGATGGGCAGGAGTTTGTACCCCAGAATTCCCAGGAGGATGACGCCGACCATCAGGAGCGAGGTCGCGACCGGGCGGCGGATGAAGGGTTCCGATATGTTCATCGCGGGGAGAGGGAAACCAGAAGGTTCACAGAGGACACGGAGGGACACAGAGAACACAGAGGAAGAAAAAGGCGGGGTTCGGAGGAGACTGCAGGTCAGATCTGGACAAAGCCTTTTTGCCTTTCTCCGCCTCCTCTGCCTTTGTGTCCCCTCTCCGTGTCCTCTGTGCTAAATCTTAATCCCCTTCATTGCTTGGTACGACCGGAGCGCTTGGCAGCGGGAGCGTCGGCTGTCTGAACGTGGGAGCCTTCCTGCAGCTTGTACTGGCCATCGACGACGACGCGCTCGCCGGCTTGCAGGCCGTCGTCCACCAGGGCCACGTTGTCCTCGATCTGGGCGATCTTCACCGGGCGCGCCTCGACGCTTTGATCGGGTTTGATCACAAACGCGAACGATCCCTGCGGGCCGCGCTGGATCACGCTCGCCGGGACCACGAGGCCGTCCTTGCGGGTCGTGAGCAACAGGCGGGCGTTGACGAACTGGCCGGGCCACATCCGCAGGTCGTCGTTGGGGAAGGTCGCCTTGAGCTTGATCGTGCCGGTGGTCTGGTCGATCTGGTTGTCGATCACCGCCAGTTCGCCCTTGCCGATCTGGCCGGCGTTGTCGCGGTCCACGGCGACGACTTCCAACGGCTTGTTGCCGTTCGGGTTGCGCGCCATGGAATCGTGGATGGTCTGGAAGTTTTGCTCGGGCAAGGTGAACACCACGGAGATCGGGTGGAGTTGCGCGATGACCACCAGCCCGCCGGAGTCCGCCGCGCGCACGATGTTGCCCTGATCGACCTGGCGCACGCCGGCGCGACCGTCGATGGGCGCGAGACCGCGGGTGTAATCGAGTTGGGTCTGGGCGTTGTCGATGGCGGCCTGGTCCCCTTGGATCGTCGCGTTGAGTTGATCAACGGCGTAACGTTGGGTGTCGAAGGTCTGCTGGTCGAGCACCTTTTTATCGAGCAAACCCTGGTTGCGCTGGAGGATCAGTTTGGCGTTGGCGAGCTGGGCTTCATCCTGCGCCTTGCGGGCGGCGGCTTGGTCGAGTTGGGATTTGTAAGGCCGGGCGTCGATCTCCGCGAGCAGATCGCCCGCGTGGACGTCCTGACCTTCGGTGAAGGCGATCTTTTTGAGTTCGCCGTCCACCCGGACCTTCACGGTGACGGTGTTGAAGGCCTGGACGGTGCCCAGCCCGTCGAGGAAGATGGGCATGTCGCGTTTTTCCACGGTGCCGGCGACGACGGGCACAGGTCCGTCGAACCCCCCGCCGCGTCCGCCCGGGCCGCCGCCGCCGCGCCGACCGGTGGATTGGGCGGAGTTGCCGCCGGGCGTGGCGGTTTGGTGAGAGTGTTGCCAATACCACCAGCCACCGGCGGACAACACAATGAGAAGAAGGAGGAGAAACCAGGGTTTTCTAAACATGTCGGGAGAAGGCGCGGTCGGATCGTGACCCGCCCACTATAATCGCGCGCGACCGGTTTCGCCAGCGGACCGAATATCAACGCCACCACCAGGCCGTGCGCCAGACCAGCGCGCTCGCGCCGAGCAGGCAGCCCAGGAAGAACAACTCGCTGGGGTTCCAGTCGCCGCTCCGGGGATTGCCCGTCCGGTAAAGACACAGCCGGAGCCGCGCGCGGCTGAAGGGCAGCAGCGGGACGCCCCGGGACGAGCAGCCATCGAGGAGAACGTGCAAAACGGGACCCAGCGCGAGGCCGAAGAGGGTGGCGCCGACGACCAGGCCAAGGTGGGGCCATTTCCCCCACCCCTGGAGGACGGCGGGCCAGTGTTGGGTGAGGGTTTGCTGGACCGGCAGGGGCACCGCGACGAGGAGCAGCACCCAGAGCGCGACCCAATGGCTGGAGCCGCGGTGGCGTTTCCAGGGCACGATGCGTTCGACCTGGTCGGGCAGGGTCGCGGTGAGGATGGCGGCGAGGGTGACGTCGATGCGACCGGTCGCGGCAAGCGCGAGGGCGCCGTTGGCGAGGGAGTGGCTCTTCCAGGTCACGGAGGGGAATAAACCCCGAAAAGGGTGGGAACGCAAGGGGGGTGTGGTTCCCTTCCGCCCGCCGCGCACCGGCTTTGGAGTGCGCCGCGACACGTCGCCGCTTTGATCCCAGCGACACGTCGCGTCGTTTACCCGGGCGAAGCCGCCATTGTTCGAGCCGGCTTCGCCGGATTGTCAGAACGCGGCGTGTCGCTGACAGACCCGGCGGAGCCGTGCGAAAGCGGCGACGTGTCGCCGCACTCCAAAGCCGCTGCGCGGCGGGCGGAAGTCTCCTGACCAATGGCAACCTCACCCCAGCGCGCCCAGCATCTCGCGCAGCTTCGTCGAGCTTCGCCTCGCGAATCCACCTGCCGCTGGCGATGCTCCGCGACCACCGCCGCCGGCGCGTTGGCGACGAATTGCTCGTTGGCGAGCTTGCGGGTGGCGGCGTGCAGGTCGCCGTCCGTCTTGAGGATCTCCTTCTCGATCCGCGCGCGCTCGGCCTCCACGTCCACCAACCCCGCCAGCGGCATGAACAACTCGCCCATCGGCGTCAGCGCCGAGGGCGTGCCGCGCGGCGGCTGGTAGTCCGGGTTGCAGCGCCAGGTCCTCGGCGTTGATCATCCGCGTGAGCGCGCGCATCCCGCTGGCGAAATTCCACGCGTCCTTTTCCAGATCGCTGACGATCTCCTCGCGCAAACGCAAGATGAAACGCGCGGGTTTGCTCAACGGCACGTTGTACTCCGCGCGCAGATTGCGCGCGAGACTCACCGTCGTGTACAACTCGATCGTGTCCTGTTGCGCCGTCGCCACCTCCTCCGCCGTGCCGGACAAACCCAGTGGATCGCCCAGCCGCTGGTACAGGAGAAATTGCGACTTGCGCGAGGGGCCGCGTCGCCACCGGCCTGGGCGCCGGCGGCGTTCCACCACCGCTTCCCCACCCTTGCCGGCGGCGTGCGGCGGAAAACTCAGACGCTCGCTGAGTTCCTCCGTCAGGTGCGGCATGAAGGGGTGCAGCAGGCGCAAAAACTCCGTCAGCACCCGGTACATCGTGAACAGCGCGACGTGCTTGGCGATGCCCCGTTCGGTCACGCGGTCGCCCTCCCGCAACGATTCCACCCCGAGGATGTCCGCCTTCGCCGCCTCGACGAACCAGTCGCAGTAGTCGCTCCAGAAGAAATCGTACAACCGTTGCGCGACCTCGTTGAAGCGGAACTCCTTGTAGGCCGCCTCCACCGCGAGCTGGGTGTCGCGCAGCTTCGCCTCGATGTCCAAAACGTACGGGCGCGGGACGGTAGCTGATCCGCGTGCCGAACGGCAGCGCGGCCTCCTGCATCTGGTAGAACCGGGCGGCGTTCCAGATTTTGTTGGCGAAATTGCGCCCCTCCTCGATCTGCTTTTCGTCGAACCGGATGTCCTGCCCCTGCGGCGCGATGCGCATGAGGCCGAAGCGCAGGCCGTCCGCGCCGTAGTCCGTCCATGAGCTGCAGCACGTCGGGCGAGTTGCCGAGCGATTTGCTCATCTTCTTGCCCTTGGCATCGCGGATCAACCCGGTGAAGTACACGTTGCGGAACGGGATGTTGTCCTCCGCGCGCTCCGTGACCGCCGGGCTTGAACTCCAGGCCGGCGATGATCATCCGCGCGACCCAGAAAAAGATGATGTCCGGCCCGGTGACCAGACATCCGTGGGGTAGAACTTCGCGCGCGTGGGCGCGTCCATCGTCTCGTAAGCCCAGAGCCAGCTCGAAAACCAGGTGTCGAGCGTGTCGGCGTCCTGCTCCCAGCCCTCGCCGGGCGACTCGAGTTGCACGCGGATTTCCGGCGCGCCCTCGCCGGCCGATTCAGGCCGCAGGTACCACGCCGGGATGCGGTGCCCCCACCAGACCTGCCGGCTGATGCACCAATCCTGGATGTTTTCCAGCCACTGCGCGTACACCTTTTCCCAATGCGCCGGGAAAAAACGGACGAGGTGTTCGCGCACCACGCGCAGGGCTTCGTCGGTTTGCGGGTAACGCAAAAACCACTGCTCGCTCAGGCGCGGCTCGATCGGCACCTCGCGAGCGTTCGCTGAAGCCGACGTTGTTCTCGTAAGGCTCCTCCTTCACGAGCAGGCCGCGCTCGGCGAGCATTTCCGCCGCCCGTTTGCGCGCCTCGAAACGATCCAGGCCGTCGAGTTCGGGCACGTCGGGGCAGTTGATCCGCCCGTCGGCGTGGAGCACGTCGATGGTGGGCAGGTCGTGCCGGCGGCCGATCTCGAAGTCCGCCTTGTCGTGCGCGGGCGTCACCTTGAGCACGCCCGTGCCGAACTTCGGGTCGATGTGCGCGTCGCCGACGATCGGGATTGCCGCGCGCGGGAAGGGACGCCAGACGCCGTTTGGCCGATGAGGTCGCGGTAGCGTTCGTCCGTCCGGGTGAACGGCCAGGGCGGTGTCGCCCATGAGCGTTTCCGGGCGGGTCGTGGCGACTTCCAGGAAGCGGCCCGGGTTCGTCGACCAGTTCGTAGCGCACGTGGTAGAGCGTGCTTTTCTGCGGACGCGCGATGACCTCCTCGTCCGAGAGGGCGGTCAACGCCGCCGGGTCCCAGTTGACCATGCGCAGGCCGCGGTAGATGTAGCCCTTCTGGTGCAGGTCCACGAACACGCCCTGCACGGCGGCGGCGTAGTCGGCGTCGAGGGTGAAGCGTTCGCGCGACCAGTCGCACGAGCAGCCGAGGCGCTTGAGTTGTTCGATGATGATGCCGCCGTGGCGCTCCTTCCATTCCCAGGTGCGCCGCACGAACTCTTCGCGGCCGAGGTCGTGCCGGGTGAGTTTTTCCGTCTTGCGCAGGGTCTTCTCGACGACGTTTTGCGTGGCGAGTCCCGGCGTGGTCGGTGCCCGGCAGCCAGAGGACTTCCTTGCCTTCCTGCCGCGCGCGGCGGGCGAGCACGTCCTGGATGGTGTTGTTGAGGACGTGGCCCAGGGTGAGCACGCCGGTGATGTTGGGCGGCGGGATGACGATGGAAAACGCGGGCCGTTCGCTGGTGACGCGGGCGGGGTCGGCGGTGAAGCAGCCGGCCTCCAGCCAGCGGGCGTACCATTTGGCCTCCACGCTGGCCGGCTCGTAGGCCTTGGGAATCTCGTGCTCGGGTGCGGCGGGCGTCGTCATGGGCGCAAGATAGGGGAAAGGTGCGGCGGGGGCAACGGCGGGGTGGTGGCAAAGCGCGGCTCCCATTACGGATCTTTACTTTCGATCCCGGCCAACCCACCCTGGCCAACATTCCGATGGTGCCTTCGCGCAGAAAACCCCGTTTGGAACCACTATCGAATGAACACGAATGAACCCCTTGAACCCGGCTTGGACTTCGCCGCCTTAGCGTCCGCCGTCTTGCCTGAGATCAGCGCCCTGATCGAATCCGCGCGCCACCGGGTGGTAGCCACCGCCAACCTCGAGCTGGTTTCCCTCTACTGGAATATCGGCCGGATCATCGACCGGGAAGTGGGCCGGGCGGAATACGGGAACCAGGTCATCGAGAATCTTGCCGTCCATCTCACCCGGCGGTATGGTCGGGGCTTCTCCAACCCCAACCTCTGGGACATGCGCCGGTTCCACCGCGCGTTCCAAATTCTCCAGGCAGTGCCTGGAGAATTACAAAACGCTAGCGCGGTGGGGTTTAAACATGAAATTCCCAAGGCGGATCGCGTGGTGATCGACTTCCGAAAGCACGCCCATTTGGGGTGGACGCATTACGCCCTGCTACTGCGCGAGAAAGACTTCTCCAGACGCCAGTTCTACTTCGAGCAAGCGGTTCGTCAGCGTTGGTCCACGAGGGAAGTAATCCGCCAGATGGACGCCGCCCTCTACGAACGCGTCGCACTCTCGCGAGATTCGGCCAAGCTAATCGCCATTGAGAAGAAGGGTCCGAAGCGTGAACTCATCCGCTACGAGGACGCCTTCAAAGATCCGTATCTGCTCGACTTTCTGGGTCTCAAGGACGCTTACTCCGAAAAGGATTTGGAAGGCGCCATCATCCAGAATTTGCAAAAGTTTCTCTCCGAACTGGGCAGCGATTTTTGCTTCGTGGGACGCCAATATCCCATGCGGGTCGATGACCGCGATTACTTCCTGGACCTGCTCTTCTTCCACCGTAGTCTGCGCTGTTTGGTGGCTATTGATCTGAAACTCGGCGCGTTCACGGCCGCCGACAAAGGCCAGATGGACCTTTACCTCGCCTGGCTTAAACGGCACGAAGTACGCAAAGGCGAGAAGGAACCCGTCGGGCTGATCCTCTGTAGCTCCAAACGCCGTCAGCACGTGGAACTGCTTTTACAGGGAGGACCGCACCGGATGCGGGTTTCCGAGTACGTGACGCAACTGCCCTCCAGGGAAGTGTTGGAGGAACGGCTGAAGCTCTATAGCCAGTACCTGAGCCAGGAAGAAGGCGTTTGATCGTTCGGAGTCCGCGCTGTGGGTGAGGAGCGGCGAGGGGTCGGCTCCTCGAAGGGCGTCCGTGGCCGGGCCACTGGGGAAACGATGGCCGACCCGCGCGCCAAAGAAGTCCTGTCGCGTTCATGTTCAGGGGAGTATTCTACGCGCGTCATGCACGCCATCCTCGACCTGCCCGAAGTGCGCTCCCAAGTCCACCCGTTGAGCGTGGAAGCCTACGAGGCGCTCGACGCGATGGGGATGCTCGACAAAAGGGCGGAGTTACTGCGCGGGTTGATCATCAAGAAAATGCCCAAGTCCCCTTTGCACCGCAAGTTGACGATCCGAATCTTAAAATATTTTCTCGCGTTCCGGCGGGCCGGCTTCTTCGCCGTGATCGAAGCGCCCCTGCGCCTGGCCGACTCCATGCCGGAACCCGACGTGATGATCGTGCGCGGCGAGGAGAGCGACATTGACGACAAACACCTGACCACCGCCGAGTTGGTCGTGGAGGTGGCGGTCAGCAGCGTGGCCCTGGACCGTGAAAACGCGTCGCTCTACGCGGAGGCGGGCGTGCCGGAGTACTGGATCGTGCTGGGGCTGGAGAAGCAAATCGAGGCGTACCGCCAGCCGGAGAACGGCTCGTACCGCATCAAGCGGCTCTACTCCGTGGACGAGACGCTGGAGTGCGAAAGCGTGCCCGGCCTGCGGGTGGCCCTCGCCGACTGGTTCGCCTGAGTTTACCGCCGTTTTCAGATGGACCCCGCGCTCCCCGGCTCCGCGCGGCCCAGCCCAGCTTCCAGCTTGCGAACCGCGCCCCGTTCTGGTGTGCTTGGGCCGACGCCCCATGCCCGCGCCCAAAGCCACCTTCAACTCCACCCGCCGCTACGCCGCCTTCGTCAGCTACCGGCACGCGGATAACGTCGAGGACGGCCGCCGCTGGGCCGAATGGCTCCACCAGGCGCTCGAAACCTACGAGGTCCCGCGTGATCTCGTCGGCAAAACCAACGTGCGCGGCACCCCCGTGCCCGCGTCGCTCTACCCCGTTTTCCGCGACGAGGAGGAACTCCCCGCCGACGCCGACCTTTCCCAGAATCTCCGCCGCGCCCTCGAAAACAGCGAATTGCTCATCGTGCTTTGCAGTCCGCGCGCCTGCCAATCGCGCTTCGTGGACGAGGAAATCCGTTGCTTCAAGGAACTTGGCAAGAGCGACCGCATCCTCGCCCTGATCCTCGACGGCGAGCCGAACGCCGATGATCCCGGCAAAGCCGCGCAAGGCGTGACGCCGGACCTGGAATGCTTCCCCGTGCCGCTGCGCTTCGGCGTTCCCATCGCCGCGAATGCCGACGACGACGGCCTCGATCCCGCCGCCCCGCCGCGCATCGACTGGACTCACCGCACCGAGGCGATCGCCGCCGACGTCCGGCCGCATAACCGACCCGGCCAGGGGTACACCAGCGCCGCCGCGTACCGGGCGGCCCTGGAAAAGACCCGCCGGCATACCGCGGCGGAAATCCGTTCGATGGAGCGGGCTTTCGGCGCGCAACTCGACCTTGCCCGCCTCAAGCTCGCCGCCGGCGCGCTCGGCGTGTCGCTGGGCGAACTCAGCAAACGGGACGCCGTCCACCGCGCGAAAAAGTTCCGCCGTCTCGCCACCGTGCTGGGTTCCCTCGCGCTGGCGGCGTTCGTGGCGGCGGGGGTGGCGGTGTGGCAACGCGCGGAGGCCAACCAGCAAAAAACCCGTGCCGTCGCCGCCCGCGAACGCGCCGTGTCCGCCAAAAAGGCCGCCGACGAACTCATCAGTTTCATGCAGTACGACCTGCGCGACACCCTCGGTTCGGTGGGTCGTCTGGACATGATGGGGAACATCAACGACCGCATCCTGCGCTACCATTCCGAGCATCCCCCGGAACCCGGCGACGAAGCCGCGGCGGACGCCGCCGAACGCGAACGCGCCGTGGCGCTGGACCAGCGGGGGGACATCCTGCTGGCGCGCGGCCAGTTGACCGAGGCGCTGCAATGCTACCGCGACCAGCTCGCCAGCGCGCGCGCCCTCCTCGCCAAGAACCCGGCGCTCGACAACGCGCAACGCGATCTATCGACCAGCCTGGAGAAAGTCGGCGACGCCGCATTCGATCTGGGCGATTTGCCGGCGGCGTTGCGTAGTTACGAGGAGGAACTGGCGAGCGACCGCAAGCTGGTCGCCCGCGATCCCGCGAACTCCGCGTGGCAGCGCGAGATGTCGGTTTGTTACGGCAAAATCGGCAAGGTCAAACGGACGGCAGGCGACCTGCCCGCCGCGCTCGCCTCCTACCGGGAGGACTTGTCGATCGCGCGGGCGCTGGTCGAAAAGGAACCCGGCAACACCGGCTGGCAGCGGGATTTATCCATCACTTTGCGCCAGGTGGGCGGCATCCAGGAACTCCAGGGCGGCCTGGGCGCCGCGCTCGGGAACTACCGGGAAAGTCTGGGTATCGCGCAGGGCCTCGCCACCCGGGACCCGCGCAACATCATCTGGCAGCGAGACCTGTCGAACTGCCTGGACAAACTGGGCGGCGTCCAGCAGGCGGAGGGCGATCCGGCGACGGCCCTGAAAAGTTACGAGGCCAGTCTGGCCATCGCCCGAAAACTGGTGGCGCGGGACCCCGGCAACAACGAATGGCGGCAAGATCTCGCGGGGACTTGCCTGCTGGTGGGCGACGCGCGCGGGGCGACGGGTGACCTGCCGGGCGCGCTGGTGAATTTTCGCGAGGGCCTCGACCTCGCGCGGGAGCTCGCCACGCTGGACCCGGGCAACACCGGCTGGCAGCGGAGCCTTTCCACCTGTCTGCAACGCGTGGGCGACACCCGGATGTCCCTGGGCGATCTGCCGGGCGCGAGCGAGGATTACGAGGCCGATCTGGCGATCGCGCGGAAGCTCGCCGCCCGTGACCCCGCCAACACGGATTGGCAGCGCGACCTGGCGATCAGTTTCATCAAGGTCGGCGAAGTGGCCCAGGCCCGGGCCGACCTGCCCGGCTCGCTCAAGAACTACCGGGAAAGCGCCGCGATCTTTGGAAAACTCGTGGCGAAGGATCCCGGCAACACCGCCTGGCAGACCAACCTTTCGGTGGCGATCCAGCGCGTGGGTGGGACGCAGCGCGACCAGGGCGATCTGGCGAGCGCCCTCCGGTCCCACGAGGACGCGCTGGCCATCGCCCGGAAGCTCGTCGCGCTGGACCCCGCCAACGGGACGTGGCGGGGTGATTTGGCGGTGGACCTGGTCCGGGTCGGCGACGCGCGGCTGGACCTGGGTGATTTGCCGGGCGCGCTCGCGGTCTACCAGGAGGCGCTGGCCGCGCGCCGCAATCTCGCGGAGCAGAACCCGGCCGATTTGGGCAGGCAAATGGCCGTGACGTACGCGTTTGACCACGTCGGGGAAATCCAGAGCGCGCAAAAGGATTTCGCGGGGGCGCTGGCGAGCTGCGAGGCGAGTTTGGCCATCCGGGAGAAGCTGGTGGCCGCGGACCCGGCGAACGTGGACTGGCGATCGTGTTTGGCTTACAGCGAGCGGGACGTCGGCAGTGTGCTGATCCTGCAAAACCGGAGGGCGGAGGCGAGGCCGCATTTGGAGCGGTGCGTGGAGCTCACCGGAGCGGGTCGCGGCGGCGAAGCCCGGCGACTATATGGTCCAGACGGACCGGGCGTACGCCCGCGCGAAGCTGGGGGAGGTGTCCCGACTCGGACGCGCCCGGGCCGGGGCGGGAGGAGGCGCGGCGGTGGTTGGTGGAGGCGGCGGAGATTTTGCGCGGGTTGCAGCAGAAGTCGCCCGGGTTGCAGAAGACGCACGCGGGGTGGCTGGCGAGTATTGATAAGTCGTTGAAAGACTTGGAGAAGTAGGTGTTTCCGGTTCGTCCGCTCTGGATGGCGCGCCGCGACAGCCCCCGCGATCGCAAGGGCAACTCCAGCGCACCACCTCTGGATCTGAGCCCATCTAGTTAGCAATCGTTCCCAAATATGGGTTGTGCGGTTCCAGCGCTTGAACTCGGGCTTCAGAGCCGCCAGCAGATGGCGAAGTTGGTCCGCGATGGCGACGCCCGGATGAAGCGCCTTCGAGCGCCGATTGGTATTCCTTGCGCCGTAGCGTTCCTCGATCGGCTGGAATGAGCGGCTGCACCGCGCGGGGGTTACGAACGAGACCGGAGGTCGCGCATCGACCCTTCGCCATCCTCCCGGGCGGAGGAGGGACGTTGCCCAGGTCGACCCCCGCGCTCCCCGCCGCCGCGCGGCCCAAACGCTCCATGATCGCCACCCCCAACCCGGCGCCGGGCACGGGCTCGGCGAGGATCACATCCAGACCGGCCGCGTCCAACCTCCGCAACGCCGCGAACAAACGGGCGGCCGCCTCCTTGAGGTCGCCCTTCTCACTCAAACACTCCACCGCCGCCAATCCCGCGTGTCCACCCGACCCGGCGCCCCGGAAGCTCAGACAGACCCACCCTCGCCTCGTTAGGCCGGGCCGCGGCGTCGCCGTAAGCCCCTTCCAGCATCCGCAACGGCGTGCGCGGCGCGTAATGCCCCGGCAAACTCCCCGGCGTCACCGCGCCGCCTTTCTTCCCACCCGTCTCGCCGCCGACAACCCGCAACCCCAGCGCCCCCAGCGCCTCCGCCGTGACCGGACCATGCCGCAAAATCGTGACCCCGCCATCCTCGTCGGGCCGCACGATCGTCGATTCCAACCCGTGCGCCGTCCGGCCCGCCTCCAGGATCAACGGGATCCGCCCGCCCAACTCCTGCCGGACATCCTCGCCGCACGTCGGACTGATCCGCCCGAACCGGTTGGCGCTCGGCGCGGCCAGCGGACGCCCGAACCGTTCGACGACCGCGCGAAACACCGGATGCCCGCTGATTCTAACGGCCACCAGCGGACCACCCGCCGTCACCAGATCCGGCACCGCCCCCTCGCGTCGCGGCAGGATCATGGTCAGCGGACCGGGCCAGAACGTGTCCGCCAAAAGTTCGACCACCCTCCGCTGCCCGACGCCGGCGCCTTCGGTGAGCCGGTCCAACCACGTCGCGTCGGGCAGATGCACGATCAACGGATCAAAAAAGGGCCGCTCCTTCGCCTGGAAAATCGCGGCGGCGGCAACCGGGTTCGCGGCGTCGCCCGCGAGTCCGTAAACCGTTTCCGTGGGCAGGGCGACCACCTCGCCGACGCGAAGCAATTCGACCGCGCGCGCGATGCCCGCGGCGTCGGGTGGGAGTACGATGGTTTCCACAAAAAATAGGGGCGCGGGCGCGGGCGGAGTGCCGGATTACCCCGGCAGCGTTTGGCTCAAGACCGCCTCGGTTTGCGCGCGGCGGTATTCGGCCCAAGCATCGCGCAACCGGGCATCCCCCTGCGCCGCCAGGATAGACACGACCAACAGCGCCGCGTTTTTCGCCCCCGCCTCGCCGATGGCCACCGTGGCAAACCCCGCGCCGTCGCCCGCCGGCGTCAACAACGCCAACCCGGCCACCACCGGGTCAACGCCCGCCACCGGCACGCGGATCACCGGAACCGCCGTGGCCGCCAGCCAGCCCGGCGCGACCCCATCCACCGACGCGACGATGGTCATCCGCGCGCCCGCCACCAACCCACGCGCCTCCGCAACATTCGCCCCACCCTCCTCCGTCAAACGCGCCTCCCGGCACCCGACACCAAACTCCCGCAGGAGGTCGGCGGCGGGTCGCAACGCGTCGGCGGCGGTGTTCGGGGCAAGCACCAACAGGACCGGCGCGGTGGGGGTTGGAGGGGTCATCTTTCCGAATCGAATAAATATCCGCATCTACCGCGGGTACCTACCCGTAAGACCTCCAACCAGTATTATGCAAAACAATAATCTCGCTATGGCCAAGGGTACGGTGAAATGGTTTAATGAGAAAAAGGGCTTCGGATTTATTATGGACCCGGGGGTGGGATCGGATATCTTCGTCCACTTCTCGGCGATCCAGTCCGAAGGTTTCAAAACGTTGCAGGAAGGCGATCAGGTTGAATATGAACTTTACACGGACGACAAAGGGGCGAAGGCGCGCAACGTCGTCCGGGTCGGCGCGGCGGTCGAGGCGCACGCCACGGCCTGAGTTTTCCCGCGGCGGCGCCGTCCCGAGCTTTAGCCTGCGGGTGGGTTCCCGTGTCCGCCCGTGAGTACGCCGGACCAGGATGGTGCCGCCGACAATCTGGTGCTGATCGGGTTCATGGGGTCCGGCAAAAGCTCCATTGCGCGGGAACTCGCGAACCTCACCGGCCGCCGTTCGGTGGACACGGATTATCTGGTCAGCAAGGGCCAGGGTCTGCCCATCCCGGTCATCTTTGCCCGGCACGGGGAGAGTTATTTTCGGGAACGCGAGTCCGAGGCTTTGCGTTCCCTGCAAGCGTCCCGGCGACTGATCATCGCCACCGGCGGCGGCATCGTGCTGCGGGAGGAAAACGTCCCGCTTCTGCGCGGACTGGGTTGCGTAGTCTGGTTGCGGGCGAACGAGGAAGTGCTCTACGAGCGGGTCCAGCGCAACGCGAAACGCCCGCTTCTCCAGACGGCGAACCCTCGCGCGACGCTGGCCGAATTTTTGCTAAAGCGCGATCCGCAGTACGCCGCCTGCGCGGATGTGACCATCGACACCACGCCGCATTCGCACGCGGAGGTCGCCGAGATCGTGTTGGGATTGGCGGGGCGGTTTTTCGCCGCGAGGAGACAAGCTCGCTCGCCCGACCGAGGCCGACGTGTGAAGGAGGCTATCGTCGAGCACGCCCTGGGCCTGGGTTTCGCGCTGTGCCGGGTCGCGCGGTGCGGCCCGCCCAAGCACGGCGCGCAGTTCCTGGAATGGCTGGACGAGGGCATGGCCGGCGAGATGGAAACCTGGCTCGCGCGAAGCTCGCACAAGCGGGTCAACCCCGAGGAGGTGCTGCCCGGCGCGCGTGCGGTGGTCGTGCTGGCGATGAACTACTGGCAGGGTCCGGTGGCGGACCCGTCCCGCGCGGCGGACGACCACGGTCCCGGTGGCCGGATCGCCCGTTACGCGTGGGGCGGCGACTACCACGATTTAATCCAGGAAAAGCTGCGGGCGATGGATGTTTTTTTGCAAACGCTCGGCGGGCGGCAGCGTTACTACGTGGACACCGGTCCGGTCCTGGAACGCGATTTCGCGGCGGACGCCGGGGCGGGTTGGCAAGGCAAAAGCACGATGCTGCTGCACCCGGAACTCGGCACCTGGTATTTCCTGGCCGAACTGCTCACCACCCTGGACCTAACGCCGGACGCACCCGTCACGCCGCGTTGCGGAAGCTGCACCCGCTGCCTGGACGCGTGCCCCACGGGCGCCATCCGCCGCGAGGAACCTTACAAGCTGGACGCCCGCCGCTGCGTCTCCTATTTGACCATCGAGTTGAAGGGGAGCATCCCCTTGGAATTTCGCCCGTTGATCGGTGACCGGATCTACGGTTGCGACGACTGCCTGGAAGCGTGCCCGTGGAATCGTTTCGCGGAGGCTTCGCGCGAGGCCGTCTTCCAAGCGCGGGCGGGCACGACGGGCTGGGTCTTGCGCGATTATCTGGCGTTAACCGACGAGGGATTTCGCGAGTTGTTCCGGGGTTCGCCGATCAAGCGGACCAAGCGGCGCGGGTTTTTACGGAACGTCTGCGTGGCGTTAGGCAACGTGGGCGGCGCAGCCGATCTGCCCGCCCTGGAACGTGCCGCCGACGGACGCCGAACCATTGATCGCCGAACACGCTTGTGGGCGATCGAGCAAATCCGGATCAGAATCGGGATGATCGGTCATTCTGCATTCGTCATTCGCTCATTGTTCCTCCTCCCCTAGCATGACTCCCCGCCCGCCCCCTTCCCCGCGCGTCGCCGTCATCGGCTCCGGCGTCGGCGGACTCACCAGCGCGGCGCTGCTCGCGAAGGCGGGTCTCGACGTGACCGTGTTCGAGAAAAACGACCGCGTCGGCGGCAAACTCAACTGGCTCGCGCTCGACGGGTACACCTGGGACATGGGTCCGAGCCTCCTGACAATGCCCTACGTTTTCGAGCGCTTCTGGCAACGCCTCGGCCGCCGTCTCCAGGATGACCTCGAATTGATCCCCCTGCCCGTCACCTGCCGCTACCGTTGGACCGACGGCACCCAAATCGACGAGGACGCCGCCTTCTGGCGCCAGCCGCAGGTCGCGCGCTTCCTCGCCTACGCGCGCGGGTTGTACGACCTTAGCGCGGAGGCGTTTTTGCACAACCCGCTCGAGGATTGGCGCAAGCAACTCACGTGGGCCAACCTGCCCAAACTGCGCCATCTGCCCAAAATCGCGTCGCTCAAAACGATGGATCAAACCGTGCGCCGGTTCTTCGGACACGATCCCCATCTCACGCAGCTTTTCGACCGGTTCGCGACCTACAACGGCTCGTCGCCGTACCGGACGCCCTCCGCGTTTAACATCATCCCGTTCGTCGAGGCGGAGTTCGGCGGCTGGTACGTCAAGGGCGGGTTGTACAGCATCGGCGCGAAACTGCGCGAAATCGGGGAAGCGTTAGGCGTCGCATTACCGGTTTAACCACGAGGTCCGCCGTCTCGGCGGCACGTGGCGCGAGCGCGCGGGCGGCACCTTTTGGATCGAGGCGCCGGACGGACCCGAGGTAGCGGAGGAGTTCGACTACGTGGTGTGCAACCAAGACGTGCTCTCAGCCTACCCGCGGTTCCTCGCGGACGCCCCGGACGGCGACCGGCTCGCGCGGAGTTTCCAACGCACCCGCCTGGACAAACTCGATCCCGCCGACCAGCGGGTTCGTCCTTTATCTGGGTGTTGGACGCGAGTACCCGCAGATGTCGCACCACAACATTTTCTTCTCGGACGACTACCCGCGCGAGTTCGCGCAACTGTTCGACGAACGGCAACCGGCGGACGAGCCGACGATCTACGTGGCGATCCACTCCAAAGCAGACGCGGCCCGCGCCCCGGCGGGTTGCGAGAACTGGTTCGTGCTGGTGAACGCCCCCGCCCTAACGGGCGACGGACGGGTGGATTGGAGCGCAATCGCGGAAAGCTACGGCGACCGCATCCTCGAACGGCTGGAAACCCGCTTCGGCTTCGAGGGTTTGCGGGCGGCCATCCGGGTGCGGCGGCATTTCACGCCGGAGGATTTCCAGAGCCGGTATTTGGCGCGCGCGGGAAGTTTGTACGGCTTCGCGAGTCACGGCCCGATGGCGGCGTTCCGGCGTCCCGGCCTGACGGTGCCGGGCGTGCCCAACCTGTTTTTCACCGGCGGCTCCACCCATCCCGGCGGCGGCCTCCCGCTGGTGTGCCTGAGCGGCCAGATGGCGGCGGACAAAATTCTGGCGCGGGTAGGCATCCCGCCCTCATCTGGATAGGGGCGACAGCCCCGGGAGCGCGGGCATCCTGCCCGCACCTGGACTCGGTGTAGTCTTTCCAAAGGCTACCGCCCTTTGCGGGCAGGATGCCCGCGCTCCCGGGGCTGTCGCCCGGAGCCAGACTTCATCAAACCACCCGGGCAACCCGGAAGCCCTTCACCTCGTCGCCCGCGCGCCGACCCATTAACTGACTCCCCAACGGCGACCCCGGCGTGACGACGGTAATCTCAACCTCGCACACCACCTCCCGCCCGCCCGCGCCCGGCGCGACCAGGTACCACAGCCGCTCCCCGACGCCCCCCAACTCGACAAGCTCGACCAACGCGCCGGGTTCGATCCCGTCATCCTCCGCGAAGTCGCGCACATTCAGCGAGGCGATCTGTTGCCGCGCCAGCAACGTTTCCGCCGCCTGCCGGGATTGACCGTGCGCGAGGTAGGAGGCTTCCAACCCGCGCGTGTCGTACTTGTTCTCGGGTTTGCTCTGCTCGTCCGTCGCCCCGGCCTGCGCCTCGCGCGCGGCGCGGGCGTACCGCGCAAGCTCGGCGTCCAACTGCTCGATGAGCTTCGCGATAATCAGCGCTTTGTCTTTGTTCATGGATGCCACATGGATGCCGTCGCGGTGGCTCGGAGCCAAATCACGCCGGCGCGTACGCCGGCTCCTCCTCGTAGGACTCCACGTACTCCTCCAACTCGTCCTCGTCGGTCGCCAGCGGCGCGAAACGTTCGGCGTTGAAACCGTATTCCACCCCGTGCCGGTTGGCGGGGTTCACGAGTTCCACCAAGTACACCGCCACCTCGCCCTCGCTGTTCTGCAAACTCACCCCGGGCACGAGGTCGCGCACGGTGTAAATCACATCCTTGCGCGGCAGCGCGGAATACAGTTTTTCGATGCCGAGGGGAAACTGGTCGTTGACGCAGGCGACTTTCTGGCCGGGAGCAAACATAATGGCGCGCAGTTTACAACGCCCTGGCGCATCCGCCAACGGGCTTTCTTAATCCCAGCCTTGCGCGCCTCCGCAACCCGTTTCAAATTCCATTCCCGTTGTCCGGCTCACTCCGCCAAAACACCACCCCGCCCCGTGATCACATCCCGCCGCTCTCCTTCCCCTGTTCACCTCGGCGTCCTGCTCGCCGCCACTTGGTGCTGCCTCCTGCTCCAACCCGCCGCCGCCACCCGCGCGCAGGCGCAAACCCTCCCCGACACCACCCGCCTGCTGCGCTTCCCCACCACCAACGGCGACCAAATCGCCTTCGCCTACGCGGGCGAACTCTACACCGTCGGCAAGGACGGCGGCACCGCCCGTCGTCTCACGAGCGGACCGGGCTACAGTTCGTTCCCCCGGTTCTCCGCCGACGGCGCGCAACTCGCCTACACCTCCCAGTACGACGGCAACACGGAAGTTTACGTCATGCCCGCCGAGGGCGGCACCCCCAAACGGCTCACCACCACCGCGACCCTCAACCGCGACGACATTTCCGACCGCATGGGGCCGAACAACCTCGTCATGACCTGGCGCAACACCAAGCCGGAAGTCGTCTTCCGCTCCCGGATGCGCTCGTTCAACGACTTTATCGGCCAGCTTTTTTCCGTCGGCCTGGACGCCGAACTGCCCACACAACTCCCCGTCCCGCGCGGCGGGTTCGTGTCCTTCTCGCCGGATGATTCCAAGATGGCGTACAACCAGGTGTTCCGGGAATTTCGCACCTGGAAACGCTACCGCGGCGGCATGGCTGACGACATCTGGATTTACGACTTCAAGACCGGCGCGACCGAGAACCTGACCAACAACCCCGCGCAGGACATCTGCCCCATGTGGGGGCCGGACAACCGGGTGTATTTCGCCTCCGACCGCTGGGAAGGCCGGTTGAACCTCTTCGCGTGCGACCTCGCCACCAAGGAAACGAAACAGCTCACCCGGTTCACCGATTTCGACGTGAAGTTTCCGTCTATCGGCAAGGGCGGCATCGTCTTTGAACAGGCCGGTTACATCTGGCGTTATGATCTCGCGACGGGGCAGTGCGCGCCGGTCCCCATCTCGATCAAAGAGGACCTCGCCTCGGGACGTTCGGGAATGGTCGATGCCGCGAAGCACATCGAATCGGTCAGCCCCTCGCCGGACGGCAAACGCCTCGTGGCCGTGGCGCGCGGAGACCTGTTTTCCGTGCCCGTGAAAGACGGGACCACCCGCAGCCTCAGCAACAACTCCGCGAACGCGCACGAGCGCGACGCCAACTGGTCGCCGGACGGCAAATGGATCTCCTACCTTTCCGACGCCACGGGCGAAAACGAGATTTACATCCGTTCGCAGGACGGCAAGGGCGAGCCGCAGCAAATCACCCGCGACGCCGACACTTATTACTTCACCCCGATCTGGTCGCCGGACTGCAAAAAACTCTTGTGGAGCGACCGCCTGCAGCGTCTGCGCTACGTGGACCTCGCAAGCAAGGTGGTCACCCAGGTGGACCTGGATAAGATCGCCGAGATTCACGATTACAACTGGTCGCCGGACAGTCAGTGGATCACCTGGGACGCGCAACGAGGAACAGGGGATGCCCAAGGTTTACCTGTACGGGTTGGCGGGTGGCAAACGGATCGAAGCCACGGATGGCTGGTACGCGTCGGGTAACCCGGCCTTCAGCGACGACGGCAAGTATTTGCTGCTAAGTTCCGCCCGCAATTTCGCCCCGACGTTCGGCCAGGCGGAGTTCTCCGAGGTGTACCGCAACATGGAGCGCGTCTATCTGATCACGCTCGCGAAAGCCACCCCCGCCCCGCTCGCCCCGCGCAGTGACGAAGTGGGTCAGGACGACAAGGACAAGAAGCCCGACGGCGCGGCCGCCGCCAAGGATAAGGATGGCAAAACGGACGACGCCAAACCGGACGACGAAGAAGCCCGACGCCAAGGCCGAACCCGCCAAGAAACCGGTGGTTGTCACCGTGGACGAAGACGGCTTGAAGGACCGCATCACGGCCCTGAACATCCCCGCCGGCAACTATGGCAACCTGCGCCTGGTGGACGACCGCGTTTTCTACCTGCGCGGGTCCGGCGACGAGGACGACGAGGAGGAAACGCCCGAGGGTCGGAAGTCCAATCTGTGCGCCTACAGTTTCAAGGAGCGCAAGGAGACGGTCCTCGGCAAGGTGAACAACTACGAGATCACCGCCGACGGCAAAAAGATGCTGGTGAAGATCGACAAGGAATACGCCGTCATCGACCTGCCGAAGGACAAGCTGGAGATCAAGGACAAGGTGAAAATGTCCGGCTTCGACCTGATGCTGGACCGTCACGCCGAGTGGTCGCAGATCTACAACGAGGCCTGGCGGCAGATGCGCGATTTCTTCTACGCGCCGAACATGAACGGCGTGAACTGGCCGGCCATGCGCGACAAGTACGCCGCGCTGCTACCCTTCGTTAACCATCGCAACGATCTGACCTACCTGCTGGGTGAAATGATCGGCGAGTTGAACAACGGCCACGCCTACGTCGGCGGCGGGGAACGTCCCGAGACGCCGCGCATTAAACTGGGCCTGCTCGGCGCGGAATTCTCGCGCGACGCCGCGACCCGCGCGTACCGCATCGACCGCATCCTGCCGGGGGAAAACTGGGATGAACCCACCCGTTCCCCGCTGACCGCGATCGGGTTGAACGTGAAGGAAGGCGACTACCTTCTCGCCATCAACGGCGTGCCCGTCGCGAAGCTCGCCAACCTGTACGACGGCCTGATCGGCGCGGCCGGGAAACAGGTCACATTGCGGGTCAACTCAAAGCCCGTGGAGGAGGGCGCTCGCGACATCATCGTGGTGCCGACCGCCGACGAGGCTCCCCTGTACTACCTCGCGTGGGTGCGCAAGAACATCGACTATGTAAGTAAGAAGACCGACGGCAAAGTTGGTTACCTGCACATCCCCGACATGGGGCGTCCCGGCTTGAACGAGTTTACAAAGTTGTACTTCCCGCAGATCCGCAAGAAGGCGCTCATCGTGGACGTGCGTGGCAACGGCGGCGGGTTCGTTTCGCCGTTGATCATCGAGCGACTCCGCCGCGCGTTGGTGATGGTGGAGATGAGTCGCAACGGCGCGGCGGGCGACACCAACCCGCCGCAGACGTTCATCGGTCCGATGGCGACGTTGATGGATGAGTTCTCCGCGTCGGACGGGGATATTTTCCCGTTTCGATTCAAGACGATGGGCCTGGGCAAACTGATTGGAAAGCGCTCGTGGGGCGGCGTGGTGGGCATCCGTAACCCGCTGCCGCTGGCGGACGGCGGGCAGTTGTTCCGCCCGGAGTTCGCGCCGTATTCCAAGGATGGCACGGGCTGGGTGATCGAGGGCCACGGCGTGGACCCCGACATCGTGGTCGAAAACGATCCCGGCAAGGAGTTCCGGGGCGAGGATCAGCAACTGGACAAGGGGATCGAGGTAATTTTAGAGGAGTTGAAAACGAAGGGCCGCGAGTTGCCCCCGATCCCGCCCTTCCCCGATAGGAGTCGGTGAGGTTTAGCCTCTTCAACCCGGAACGGGTTGCGCCCCGAAGCCCAGGGTTGCGAGTGGCGAGCTACCCTGGGTAGATGATTGCAAGTGTCTTCAACCCCAACGGGGTTGCGTCCTCCGGCGACGGAAGGCACGCCATAAACTATGGGGCGCAACCCCGTTGGGGTTGGGGACCATTAACGACAAACAACCCAGGGTAGCCCCCGAGCGGGCAACCCTGGGCTTTGGGGCGCAACCCGTTCCGGGTTGGGGGAGGGCACGGCCAGCGCGGCTTGTGTTCATGCGTATGACTTTCACCTGGAAAATGAACCAAGCCTTGGCCGCGCATCCCCTTGTCCATCCCGCGAACCGCGCCATATTCCCGGATGTCCTCCCCTTTCTCCGTGCGCCGTTTGCTGGATGACGTCGGCACCGTTGACAAGGTAGGCGTCGAAGCCCGGGCGGCGGGGTTCACCACCCGTTCCCTCAAAAAGGCCGCCAAACTCTGGGGCTTGCGAACGGCGGTGTCCATGGTCGATCTGACCACCCTCGAAGGTCAGGACACCCCGGGGAAAGTCGCCCAGCTTTGCGCCAAGGCCATGCGTCCGCACGCGCCGAATCCGCAAGTCCCGCCGGTCGCCGCCGTCTGCGTTTACTCCGCCCTCGTCGCCACCGCGAAGCGCCACGTCGGCGGGACGTCCGTGCGCGTCGCGAGCGTGGCCACCGGATTCCCGAGCGGCCAGACGCCGTTGCGCGCGCGCCTGGCCGAAGTTCGCGGGGCCGTGGACGACGGCGCGGACGAAATCGACATGGTCATCAACCGCAACGCCTTCCTCTCCGGCCATCTCACCCAGGTCAGCGACGAAATCGCCGCCGTCCTCGAAGCCTGCGGCGAGCCGATCCGCTTGAAAGTCATCCTCGAAACCAGCGAGCTCGACGGCTACGACCAGATCCGCGCCGCCAGTTTCCTCGCGATGCGCGCGGGGCTGCGCCCAGGCGACTTCATCAAAACCAGCACGGGCAAGACCAACAGCAACGCCACCCTCGCCAACACCCAGGTGATGCTGGAGGCCATCCGCGACCACTACCTCGCCACGGGCATCGCCATCGGCATGAAGCCCGCCGGCGGCATCCGCACGGCCAAGCAGGCGCTCCATTTCCTCGTCGCGGTCAAGGAAACGTTAGGCGACGACTGGCTGACCAACACCCGCTATCGTTTCGGCGCGAGCGCGCTTGTTGAACGACCTGCTGCGCCAACTCGAAAAAGAACGGCTGGGCGCCTACCAGCCTTCCTACGTCTTCTCCGACGCGACCGGCGGCTACTAACATCCCCTTTCCCCCTCTTTTTTCCCGTTGATGAAAACGCGCGCCCCTTCCCCCTCCCCCGCCAAACTCCCGGCCACCAACGGCAGGTCCAAACCCGTCGCCATCATCCCGCCCGCCGCCACCGTTGACCCAAGCCGCCCGCCCGCGCTGAACTTCGGCGAACTCTGGCCCTACGATCCCGCGCCCGAAACCGCCGAAGCCTACCTGAAGCCGCGCTACGACCTTTTCATCAACGGCGAATTCACCGCGCCGAAATCGGGCCGATACTTCGACTCGATCAACCCGGCCACCGAGGAAAAGATCGCCGAGATCGCGCTGGCCGGACCGGCGGACGTGGACGCCGCCTACACCGCCGCCCAAGCGTCGTTTGAAGGAGTCTGGGGCAACATGCCCGGACGCGAACGCGGCAAATACCTTTTCCGCATCGCGCGCCTGCTGCAAGACCGGGCGCGCGAGTTCGCCGTGGCCGAGACCATCGACGGCGGCAAGCCGATCAAGGAGTCGCGCGATTTCGACGTGCCGATGGCGGCGGCGCACTTCTTCTACCACGCGGGTTGGGCCGATAAACTCGACTACGCGTTTCCCGGCCCGCGCCGGGCGCGTCCGCTCGGCGTGGCGGGCCAGGTGATCCCGTGGAATTTCCCGTTGCTGATGCTCGCGTGGAAACTGGCCCCCGCGCTCGCCTGCGGCAACTGCGCCGTGCTCAAACCCGCCGAAACCACCTCCATCACCGCGCTGAAATTTGCCGAGATCCTGCGCGACGCCGAATTGCCGCCGGGCGTGGTGAACTTCGTGTGCGGCGCGGGTGAGGTGGGCGCGGCGGTGGTGAGTCATCCGGGCGCGGCGAAGGTCGCGTTCACGGGTTCAACCGCCGTCGGCAAGGCGATCATGCGGGAAACGGCGGGCAGCGGCAAACGGCTCACCTTGGAACTCGGCGGCAAGGCGGCGAACATCGTCTTCGACGACGCCCCGCTCGACCAAGCGGTTGAGGGCGTGGTGAACGGCATCTACTTCAACCAGGGCCACGTGTGTTGCGCGGGCAGCCGGCTCTTGGTGCAGGAAAGCATCGCCGACCTTTTCATCACCAAGCTCAAGACACGGATGGGCAGTCTGCGGGTCGGCGATCCGTTGGACAAGAACACCGACGTTGGCGCGATCAACTCGCGCGGCCAGCTTGAGCGCATCCGCGAACTCGTCGCCGCCGGCAAAGCGGAGGGCGCGGCGTTTTACCAATCGCCGGGCTGCCGGTTGCCGGACAAAGGCTTCTGGTTCGCGCCCTCGATCTTCACCGGGGTGACGCCAAGCCACCGCGTGGCGCGCGAGGAAATCTTCGGCCCCGTGCTGAGCGTCCTAACGTTTCGCACGCTGGAGGAAGCCGTGGAAAAGGCGAACAACACCGCCTACGGCCTGTCCGCCGGGGTTTGGACGGACAAAGGTTCGCGCATCCTCCAGATGAGCGTCGCCTTGAAAGCCGGCGTGATCTGGGCCAACACGTTCAACCAGTTCGATCCCGCCTCCCCCTTCGGCGGCTACAAGGAAAGCGGCTTCGGCCGCGAAGGCGGCCGCCAGGGCTTGGGCGCTTACGTCACGCGCGGCTAAGCAGCCCCTTCCGCCTCTTCCCCTCTTCTCCGCTCTATCTCCTATCTTCTATCTCCTTACCCTTCCTTCCCCTCCCCTCCCAGTGCGCCTAACCATCCCCAAAACCCCCAAGGTCTATGTCGGCGGCGCGTTCATCCGTTCCGAGAGCGGACGCGTCCTGCCCGTGTATGATCGCGCGGATAACTCCAAACTTCTTGGCAACGTGCCCCGCTGCACGCGCAAAGACTTGCGCAACGCCGTCGAAGCCGCCGCGTCCGCCGGTCCGGGTTGGGCGAAGCGGACGGGCTACAACCGGGGGCAAATCCTCTACCGTCTCGCCGAGATGCTCGAATCGCGCGCGGAGGAATTTGCGGCCGGCCTGCATGCCAACTCAGCCGCGACGCCGGAGGACTGCCCGCTCCGAAGTGGCGTCCGCGGTGGACCGTCTGGTGTACTACGCGGGCTGGGCGGACAAATACGCCCAAGTCGCCGGCAGTTCCAACCCGGTGTCGGGTCCGTACTTCAACTTCACCCTGCCCGAACCGATGGGCGTCGTGGGGGTGATCGCGGAGGAAACCGCGCCCGCGCTGCTGGGTTTGATCAGCCAGCTCGCGCCGGTGATCGTGAGCGGAAACACGACTGTCGCGTTCGCCCCGGAAGCCGCGCCGCTGCCCGCGATTTTGCTGGGCGAGATGCTGGCCGTGAGCGACCTGCCGGCAGGCGTGATCAACCTGTTGACCGGCAAGCGCGCCGAGTTGATCCCGACGTTTGCGACCCACGCGGCGCTCCGCGCCATCGACGCCGCCGGGGTCTCGGACGAGGAGCGTAAAATCCTCGGCGCGGGCGCGGCGGAAAGCGTGAAGCGTTTGAAGACGCGCGGGGTCGCAGAGGTGGATTGGTTATCCGTCGCCGCCCAAGGATTGGAGGAGATCGTGGAATTTGTGGAGTACAAAACCGTGTGGCACCCGGTCGGAGCCTGAACGGACACGGCTCCGGGTCAGCCCCGGGAGCGCGGGTCTCCGACCCGCAACTGGCGGACACCGCCAGAACGAACCTGTGTCCAAGGTCTCAATCGGCGGTGTTGCCACCCCTATGCGGGTCGGAGACCCGCGCTCCCGGGGCTGACCCGGAATCCACCTACTGACTCGCCAGCAACCCCTCGATCTCCCCCCGACTCGGCATCGCGGGAGCCGTCCCCGGACGCGTGACCGAAATCCCGGCGGCGGCGTTGGCGAAGCGCGCGGCCTCTTCCACCCGGTCGATCCCCAACTCCGCCAGCGCGGTGGCGAACGCCCCGACAAACGCGTCCCCCGCGCCCGTGGTGTCAACCGCGTGGATCCCCTTCATCGCCGCCACCAGACAGTGACCCTCGGGCCGTGAGATGAAACATCCGCGACTCCCCAAGGTCACGATCAACGTCCCCACCCCGAACCGTCGGCAAAGGTTGTGCAGATCCCCTTCGCCCAAGGCAGCGAGGTCCCCCTCGGTGAACGGCAACCCGTTCCCGGCCACCTCCCGCGTCCCCGGCAGCAGGTTGACCAGGGCCGCGAACTCCGTCTCGTTAGGAATCAGGATGTCGATGTCGTCGAGCAACGCCGGATCAAAATCCGCCCGCATCGGCGCGGGGTTCAGAATCACGGTCGCGCCATCTTCTTCGCCAGACGCATCGCGTGCGCCGCCGCCCCGAGGTTGGCCTCCAACTGGGAAACCAGCACGGCGGCGGACTCAATCGCGTCCGCCTGGGCGTCGACATCAGCCGTGGAAAGCACGCCGTTCGCGCCCAGCGCGACCACGATCTCGTTTTGCCCGCGCGAGTTGACCAGAATCCCGGCGGTCCCGGTGGGCGTCGCGGGTTTCTCGATCATCCGGCAGTCGATCCCCTCGGCTTGGTGGAACCCACGGGCGCTCCGCGCGAAGGCGTCGGCCCCGACCGCGCCGATGAACGTGACCCGCCCTCCCGCCCGCGCCGCCGCCACGGCCTGGTTGGACCCTTTGCCACCCGGCCCGGTGATAAAGGCGCCGATGATCGTCTCGCCCGGTTGCGGGAATTCCGCGCAGTTAAACGTGAGGTCCTGCACGAAACTGCCGACGACGACGACGCGGGGAATTGGAAGGGGGTCCATGCCGGGAGGTTAGTTCAGCAAAGTCCGTTTCGGCATGTAAATTTGTGGCGACCGCGCGATATTTCCACCGGCCTGCCTCGCGCAGGCTTGTTGACCCCGGTTTGTCTTTGGTTTGGAGTGCGCCGCGACATGTCGCCGCTTTGATCCCAGCGACATGTCGCGTCGTTTATCCTCCGGCGAAGCCGGCTCGAGCAATGGCGTCTGACAATCGAACACACCAATCCCCCTACGGTCGCGGCGCCGCACCGCGAGTTGACCGGGGCGTGGGCGAACTACCACCTGCCCGTCTCAACAATCCGCTCAGCCCCGACCCAGTCTCGGGTGCCTCCTCCGGCTCGGGCGACGGACTGGGCCGCACCTTCGCCGGCGTGCGCGTCGGAGTCGGCGTCGGCGTCATCACCGCCGCCGCCGGTGTCCCCGGGGTAGGCCACGGGACGCGTTGGCGGCTTCACGAAAGGCGTCGGCAACGGCTTGTCCGGCGTCCCCGCGCCAGCCAGCGGCCCCTCGCGCGGAGGTCCGCCGGGCAATTGCGGCGTGCGCTCGGGACGGTCAAACGGAATCGGCAGGATGCCGTCCGCCCGCGCCGCCGCCACGTCGATGATCTGGTAATCGGAGTTATCCTTGTCCTCGAACTTCGACTTGTCACCGCGAAACGCCGCCGTGGCGACGGCGACGGCCGTCTTGAACGTCCGCCACGCCGGGCTGGCCCGGACCTCGGTGTCCAGCGTCTTCTCCAGCGCCCTGATCTCCGGGATCGCCTTGAGCGACGCGTCCGGCTCGCCCGCGCCCAGCATCGTCGTCTCGATGCACGCGGTGGAATCGTCGTCCTCGCTCGCGCTCAGCGCCACGCCCATGTACATGTGCCCCGGTACCACCACCAGGAACGGCGCGAGCCCCATCTTGCGCAGGATGGAGGCGAAAAGCACGCTCCCATCAACGCAGTTGGCCTGCTCGTGACGCAACGATTCCTCCACGAACCGCACGTACTGACTGTACACCTTGTCGCTGCCGCCCGGGTTGGTCGAGATGTCGCTGTAACGCACGCCGCGATCCTGCAACACCTTCCAGACGGCGAACGCCTGGCGCAATACTTCCTCGGGTTTTTCGTCCTGGTAACCGTCCACGTTGGTGATGATGCCCGTGTGCAGCGCCTCCTTGAGCAGCACGTCGATGACGGGGTGGTCCTCGTTGACGTAGGCCGCGAACATCCAGCCTAACGCCGTGTCGCTGTCGCCGTGCAGACCGTCCGGCGCCTTGGGCTTGGGTTCGGCGGACTTGTCCTTGTTTTCGTCGTCGCCCAGGGTTTCCTCGTCGCCGGCCACGGCCCAGGGACAGTCGTTGATCGAGCGCAGGGTGACCGTTTCCGACTGCGTGCCGACGGGTTGGCCGTTGACCTCCAGATCGATTTGCACGCTCAACGGCGTCTGCCCGCGCACACGGCGCAGGGCGTCGTATTTGTAAGAGATAGGCGGCGCGATGAGGTACGTGTGGTTCCCCTCGGGCAGCGTGCCCGACCAGGCGCTGGTGTTGAGCACGCCGTTCTCGTGGACGGTCACCTTGACCCGGGTTTTCGGTCCCGGGGAGCGGATGGAGATGCCGAGCAGCCCGAAGTGGTCGCCGAGCAGATCGGGGTTGGTTGGGGTGTCGGCGTCCGCCCCGGGACGGCGCGTGGCGGTGGCGATGATGAGCGAGGGGAAAAGCTGGTTGTCCATGTCCGCCTGCGGTTTCCAGCGCACGGGGGGAGCTTCCGCCGCAGCCGTGGTGAGCAGGGCGGCGAAAGCGAGGAGGAGAACGAGGCGGGGGCGGGGGTGTCTCATGCCGCTTTTATAAAGCAAGCGAGGCGAGGATGAAAACATTATCATTGTCAGGCCGGAGAGAAGCCGGGCCTTCCGGTTTAATCCGTGATTTCCTTCAGCATTCGAACCATCCAGGGTGCGCGGGCGAGATCGCCGGTGGAAATTCGATAGGGTTCCAGCACCGTTCGCGGCACCTCCTTCATGGGCACCACCGGATAGTAGGTTCCAAACTCAGAGGATGCGTAGGCGTCGTAAATCTCGGAAGGGTCCGTGTCCCAGGCGCGGCTCTTCTGGAACACGGGCACGGCGCGCAACTCGCGAATCCTGCCCCGCGCGTGTTTCACCTCGCGCAAGGGACGGCGCTCTTTCTCGCGGTGGATCGCGTCACGCCAAAGCTGCGGATCAAACCCCGTTAGGTCGAGCGAAGCGATGTTGTCCGGGTGGAAAAGCAGGCTCTCGATGGAGTAGAACGGCAGGATCCGATACTGGGGGTAAAGCAGGCGAAGCTGATCGATCTCCGATTGCAGCAAATAATCGCGGTCCCGGATGCCCCACAAGCTGGGGTTGGATTGCACCATGCCAAAAACCTGTTCGGCGTTGCCCGCGGGAATGAACAGCCGCGTGTTGTCGTCGCAGGCCGCGTTGTAAAGCGCATTGTCCTTGCCCTCGCACGCGATCACTTTGCGCCCGCTGAAAAGTCGCGACAACGAATCGCGCGGCACGGCGATCTCAAACACCTCCAGGTTCCTCCGGGAAGCCGGCGCGAGGCGTTGCGGGCGGTCGAAGTCCAAGTCATCAAAATCAATGATGACCGCATGTTCGCTTTCATCCGCGTACTCGATAAACCCCAGGGCGTGCGTGGCCGTCCAAAGCTGGGCGTTCGCCGGGATCCAGTACTCGACAACCTCTCGAATCACGTTGCGTTGGAGCGTCGTGTTGAGATGGAGATCCATTTCGTCCACAAAGAAGATGGCCTCCTCGTAGCGTTCGCGACGCACCGCGAAGTTTAGCAACAAGATGACGATCTGCTTTTCGCCATGGGAGAGCAGGTCGAACGAAACGAGCGAACCGCCCTTTGTAAAGAACAACTGGATGGGGCGCCGGGCCTCCGAGTTGTCGTATTGTTTGATCTGGATGGTCGTCGCGGGGTTGTCACCGAAAATGCGGCGCAACGATTGATTAAAAGGTTCGATGTACGATTGGAAAATCGCCACCGTGTCGGCGGCGCGTCCCTCGAAGGTTGGCTCGCGAAGCGCCTTGTCGATCCGGCTTGCGAACTGCGCGACGTCCGCGAAGAAACGTCGGTCTTCGTGGGTGAAGAACAGCGGCCGATCCAGGTTGTTCTGGATTTGGTCCGGCGCGTTCGCCACGTTTTCGATGGCGGGCACCACGCGCAGGCTGCTGCGCCCGAAAAAGGGCGGCACTTTGCCGGGGGTAATTGTTAATTGGCCGGACGTGGAAACAAGGGTCGCGCCGTGGTGCAATTCGGCCCGCAGGAGGAACGTTTCCGCCGGGTTCTTTCGGTCGTACACCACATCTTCCGGTCGGCGATTGAAAGGTCCGGGCGACAACAAATTGAGCGCGTCAAAAATAGAACTTTTGCCGGAACCGTTGGAGCCGACGAGCAGGACAAGCTTCGCGCTCTCGGGAAGGTTGACGATTTCAAGATCCGTGAAACGCTTGAAATTTTTGAGCGAAAGGGACGCGAGTCTCATGAGAAACGGAAGTTCGCTCTCGTTGTACACGCGGACTGCTAACTTTTAACCAGAACAGTGCGTATGAAGACTGGCAACCCCGTAAGAAGAAGTGGCTGGGGAGGGAATCGAACCCCCGACACGAGGATTTTCAGTCCTCTGCTCTACCGACTGAGCTACCCAGCCATCGCGAAAGCGAACCACCAGTGTGCGGAATTTTCGGGGTTTCGCAAGGGGAATCTGCACCAATCTCATCTTTTACTCCCCGTAAACCTTCTCCAGCCGCCGCTCCCCCACCCGCCACACCGGCCCACCCGGCGGACCATCCAGCCAGTCCAGGTGCGTCGTGGCGATCAACTGCTGACCTCCCGTCGGCAGCGCGGCCAGCAGCGCGTTGCGGCGCAAGGGGTCGAGTTCGCCGAAAATATCGTCCAGCAACAGGATCGGCGGCGTCTTCCAAATCGCTTGCAACAACCCGGCCTGCCCGAGCTTCAAAGCCAACGCCAGCGTGCGCTGCTGGCCTTCCGAACCAAACACCGCCGCCGCCGCCCCGTCCAAATTCAGCAACAGATCGTCCCGGTGCGGACCCACCAGGGTCTGCCGCAAACGGACTTCCTCCTCGCGGGACGCCTGCAACGCCCCGGCAAAATCACCGTTCGCACCCGGCTGGTAATGCAACGTCAACTCCTCGGCACTTCCTCCGCCACCCTCCGCCGTGACGCGGATGCTCTCTTGCGCGCGGACCACCCAGGGGGCCAGTTCGGCCACCAGATTGCCCCGGAGTTGGGTCAACAACGTGCCGGCGTCCAGCAGCGGCTGGTCGTACGCCTCCACCTCGCGGCGGCGGATCGGCACGGACTTCAAGAGCCGGTTGCGCGAACGCAACGCGCGTTCGTAGGCGCGCAGGCTCGTCCGGTAAAGCGGCTCGATCTGCGCGCCGAGAAAATCCAGGAAACGACGGCGACCGTCCGCGCCGCCGCGCACGAGTTCCAAATCCGTGTTGCCGAAATACACGACTTTCCCCAGGCGCAGGTACTCGCGCGTGCTGGTTTGCTCCAGGCCGTCCAACACCAGTTTGCGGCGCGTCGGACTGAAATAATACTGCATCTGCGCGGTGCCGAGGGTCCCTTGCACCGCGAGCCCCTTCGCGCCGAGACGCACCAGCGGCGCGAGCGTGGTCGAACGCGGGGAGGCGAGGCGCAAAAGCACGCACACCGCCTCCAGGATCGAGGTTTTCCCCTGGGCGTTGTCACCCGTGAAAAACTGCGTGCCCGGCGTGAGCGACAGCTCCAGCGCCTCGAAGCAGCGAAAGTCGTTGAGCTTGATTCGCGAGAGCATTTCGAGTAACATCCCACTGCGGACACGCGAGACGGGCGGCTCTCAACGTGCGCCATTGCCCCTCCCGCAACAACGGGCAAAACAGATGTTCCGTCCGCGGCTCCCGTCCCTTGAATAAAGCGCGTGCCGCCACGTCCCATTCATACCTGTTTCGTCCCTTTCAGCCCTCGTTAAACCACAGATTTCCCATGAGCAATCCAGCGTTCAACTCCCCGGTTCACCCGCAAACCACCGGCGTTTTCCACGCGCTTCGCACGCGCTTCCTGAACCGTTTCCTCACGCCCGCGCCACGACCCGCGAAGGACACGCCCGCCGCGCGTCGTCCCGTCGCTTTCGTGGAATCACTCGAACGCCGCGACTGCCCCAGCGTCACCGTGGCCGTGGGCCATTTCACCGGTCACAACGCCGACGACATTCACATTACCGGCGCCGACAACGGCCAGCACATCGTCATCACCGAGGACCCGCTCCATAATTCGACCACCGTGCAAATCGACGCCAACGGCAACGGCCTTTTCACGGGACCCGGCGACTTCAACCAAACGTTTCCCGAGTTGTTC
Source organism: uncultured bacterium (assembly GCA_963795895.1). Lineage (GTDB taxonomy): Bacteria > Verrucomicrobiota > Verrucomicrobiia > Chthoniobacterales > SZAS-18 > CAWCJJ01. The sequence goes on along the minus strand of CAWCJJ010000005.1, from coordinate 1,100,090 downwards.
GGCCAGATCAAGGTCAACGTGAAGGGCGGCACCGGCGACACGGTCGATTACCATCTCGCCAGTGATTTGTCCGCCGCGAACCGCGATTTCCGGCTCCGGCTCGGCACGGGCGCGAACACGTTCAACTTCGACGCCCAAGGCCACGCCATCACTAACAACACCCTGCTGACCTTCGAGGTGTCGTCCAAGAACAACTCGGCGCAGAACATCAACTTTTCGTTCGGCGCCATCGACAATTCCGAGGTGGACACTGGCGTCGCGCTGGGTTCCGGGGCGCACAACGTCAAGCTCAACTACGACGGTCCGATCCAGAACAATTCCCTGGTGAACACGGATGTCCTGCTCGGCAACGGGAACCACAACGTAGCCGTGAACCTCGTCGGGAACATCTCGGCTTCCAGTGTTCACATCAAGACCACCGGGGGCGACGATGCCGCCGGGCACGACAACGTCGCGTACTACGTGGGCGCGGCGGTTTCCAACGATTCGCTGCTCGACATCGGCATGACCCTCGGGAAAGGTGACGACACGGGCGCGATCAACGTGAGCCAGAGCGGCTTCGCGGCCTTCGATACCAGCCGGGTATTTTTCACCATCGACGGCGGCGACGGCAACGACACGATCACCTACGGCAGCGTGGGCACGGGCACCGCCATCCCGGTCGAGGGTTTGGTGGACGCGCTCCTGATCGGCGGCCGGGGCGACGACACCATCAACGTGAACTTCCCGGCTACCAACGCGATTGACCTCACCGGCACCTTCCGTTTGGAAGCCGACGGGAACAGCGGGAACGACCACATCTCCGCCTTCCTCTCGAACACGATCAACAGCAACGGTTCGTACGACGTGCAACTCTTCGGCAACGCAGGCAACGACACGTTTGCGCTAACCAACAACGATCCCACGGGCATGGGTGTTTTGTACAACCAGTTTGGATTCGACTTGGTCGCGGGTGGCGCGGGGTTCAACGTGGCAACGCTGATCGGACCCGACATCGATGCCCGCCGGATCAGCGGGTAGGATCAGCTTCGGCCCGCCGCGCAACGGCTCCCCTCCGCCCGCCGCGCAGCGGCTTTGGAGTGCGGCGACACGTCGCGTTGTTTATCCTCCGGCACAGCCGGCTCGATCGATAGTCGGCTTCGCCGAATTGGTAAGGACGCGACGTGTCGCTGGGATCAAAGCGGCGACGTGTCGCCGCACTCCAAAGCCGCTGCGCGGCGGGCGGAGCGGAACCGCTAACGCCCGATCCCCATCGGGTTGGGCGTCGATCCCGGCTGACGTTCCGCCGCGCCACCCTCGGGACGCTCCGGAACGCCACCCTCCACCTTCAAACCCTGGCTGTCGGAAAAATGGTTCGACTGCGTCCGGCTGTCGATCTGATGCCCCTTGTAGTCCACCACCCCGTGAGCCGAGCCGTGTCCGTAACTTTCGGGCACTTCATCCGCGCTGTGACGGTCGCAGGCCGCCCCCAACGCGGACAGCGCCAGCAGCAAAACGCCGCAACGGCAGAGACGAACGAAACCAACGAAACGGGGATTGCGCGGAAGCGACGGTTGCATGGTAGTCTTCCTAAAGCCGGACGCGCCCGGATTGTCAAACCGCAAAATCCACCCGCCCCGCCGGGCGCGCTGTCGGCGGGCGAAATTTCCGCTAAGGAAATCTCCGCCCGCGCGTTGAACCTGGGGAAGCCCGCCCGTTAAAATGCACGTCCCGCCCCCTGTTTCCAGCGCCCTCCCCGACGGTGGCGGCACGGATCCCGACGCGTGGTTGCGCGGTGTGATGCGTTGTTACGAACTGCCGCTCATCCAGTACGGGCAACGGATCACCGGCTGCCGGGAGCGGGCGCGCGACGCGGCGCAGGACACCTTCGTGCGGCTCCAGCGGCTCGGGCCGGTGGGCTTGGGCGGCGATGATCCGGCCAAATGGCTTTTTACCGTTTGTCGGAACCGCTGCCTGGACATTTGTCGAAAGGAACACCGTATGACGTACCTCGACCCGGAAACCGCCGAACGCGAACCGAGCGGCGAACTGGGTCCGGCGGAACAATTGGTCCGCAAGGAAGCCGCCGGGTTTTTGCTGCGCATCCTGGAAAAACTGCCGCCGCGCCAGCAGGAGGTCATCCAACTCAAATTCCAGAACGGCTTGAGCTACCAGCAAATCAGCGACATTACGCAGCTTTCGGTGAGCAACGTCGGCTTCCTGATCCATCGCGGGATCAAGGCCCTCCGGGAGCGGCACGCCGCGCTCGCCCCGCACTACCTCGGCACGACCTCCGCCACGGCCACCCACGCCGCCACGCCATGAACGATTTTCCCCATGATCTGGACGATCCCCGGCTGACCGCGTACGCCCTGGGCGAACTCACGGGCGAGGACGAACGCGCCGAGGTGGAGCGGCTGCTGGCCGGTTCACCCGAAGCCCGGGCGTCCGTGGAGGAAATCCGTTGGCTGACGGGTTTGCTCGTCGCGGAGTACGACCACGAACGGGAACAACAAACGCCGGACCCCCGCGAAGCCGCTCCGGGTCGCGCCGGACGATCCGATCGAATTCCCGCGTCGAGGCGTGGCGGCGGTCCCTTGGTGGAGCCAACCCTGGCTGAAGATCGCGGCGTGCGTGGCGGTTCTGGCGGCGGTGGTTTCGCTGGCCCTGCCCTCGTCGCGCCGTGTCAACCAAGGCGCGCCGCCAACTCTCGCGGTTTCGGCACCTGCACCGGCGCTTTCCCCCGCGATGGAAACTCAGAATGCTCCGGTCCGGCCCGTTCCGACGAACGAACTGCTCGCCCTGAATCAACCGAAGCTAGCGGATGGTTTGGATGAGGCTCCCGTCTCCGATCTGCCCGAAAGTACCGCGACGGAACCGGCGGCCGCCTTACCGGTCGCGGCCGCGCCAATGCTGGCGAGAGAGTCATCGGTCGCCGCGCCGGGTGAGGATCGCGCCAGGCGGGCGATGGCCGCGTCCGTCGTCGCCGGTGCAAGCGCCCGCAGCCGCTCCGGGTGGCCGCGCGAGCGTAAGTCTGTCCGCGCCGTCCGCCGCAGTGTCCGGGCGAACAGCGAAGATCAAGACGAGTGTGGGTGGCAAAGTGGACGTCGCGGGAGACACGTCCGTTGTTTACCGCGAGGCCGAGGCCAAGAGGCCAGCGGCTCCGGTCTTTGGACTCAAGGGTCTTGAGTTGTCGCCCTGGGGCAACTTTCCACCTGCGGAACGAGTTGAGGCTGAGTCAGACAGGATAGGCTTGGGCAATCTGCGGCTGAACTGATTGAACGATCCCCCAGGCGGGTTCCCCGCCGTCGTTCCAAAGGTAGGGATGGCTCTCCGAGCCGCTCCCATTATTCTCCGAGCTTGGCCGGTTCGCCCTGTTACAGGGTCGTCCACCGAGCCAGAAACAATGGGGAGCGGCTCGGAGAGCCATCCCTACCTTTGGAACAGTGCCGCTTCGCGGCGGTGTCCCTTCCCTTACGGATCATCATCGTCGTCATCGTTGGGAACCGGCGCGGTGCCCGGGATCGCCGGGGGCACCCCGCGATTTGGGATGCTCGAACTCGTCATCGGCAACCCCGGAGGCATCGGCACGGGTTGCGTCGCACCCGGACTCCGGATCACCGCCGGACGCCGGATGTTGTTATTGCCTCCGCCCGCCTGGATGGCGGAAGGCCCGCCGCCCGGGGGGGCACCGGGAAACGTACCCGGCGGCGGGCGGATGGGCAACGGCACCGGCGCGGGCGGCGGGAACCGCGTCATCGCCGGGGGATTCCTCCCCGCCGCACCACCCCCACCCGAACTCCCGGCGGACACCGAGCCCGGATCGTACCCCACGACCCCAAAATCCGTCCCCTTACGCAACGTGACTTTCATCTGCGAGGGATCCTTGGCCCATTCCACGCTGGCCACCATCAACCCGTCCGGCCCCTCCTCCTTGGTGCTCACGCGAAACCGTTCGGTGGTTTCCTTGTTGAGCAGGGTCACTTTGAAGTCGTTCCCCTGCTGGCCCAAACCGATCATCGTGTACTTCTCAAACGGCTTGGGTCCCGCCGCCACTACCGGCGGAGGCGCGGCAACCGGTGCCGCCGTGGGGGGCGAAAACGGCGAGTGGGCCGCCAGTTTTTCGTAACGTCCCGGCTTGAACGGCCTGGGGATGGGGTCTTCCGCGTGAAGGACGACAACCATCGCGACCAAGCCAAATCCGCCTAAGCTCATCGTCCGCAGGGTGAAAAAGAGTGCGTTCATACGTCGTCCCCGGGGGTTAGTTGCCATTCGCCGCGTACCATTTGGAGAGGCCGAAATTGCCGATCAGGGTCTGGGGATCGTTGGGTTCGCTGTGGAAACGCGCTTCATCAAAAGCGAGGTAGCCCTCGGGCTTCTTCTGCACCCCTTCCAGGAAGTTCACGAGCGTTCCCCAATCACTCCGGGTATCAAACGCCATCGTGACAGGTTGATACTCGCCCGAACGCTTTTCCCCGCCCGCGCCCGTTGCGGTGGCCACGGGCCGCAGGTTGGTGATGATCACCTTGTATTGACGCCCAAGCCCTTGCACCTGTTCGATCAACTCGTAACTGGCGGAATCCCGGTTGGTCAGCTTGGGCTGGGTCTTGCGCAGCCACTCCGCGCGCGCGTCCCATACCGCCTTGTCCTGAATGAAATGCCGCGAGAACTCCCACTGGTCACTTTTCTCCGCGTAATCCCGGCGCAACGAGTGGTAGGACCGGATCAGCGTGCTGACGGCCAGCAAGTTCCCCAGCAAAAACGCGGTGCCGGCGACCAGCAGCACCAGAACCCGCTCGCGCGGGTTGAGCCGTTGGTAAAACGGGAGGGGGATCAAATTATCGAGGTTCATGGCCGGGGATTAAGAATTTAGCACAGAGGACACGGAGAGGGGGACACAGAGAACACAGAGGAAGAAGGAGGGTTCGGAGGGGAGTTATTGGTTACTGGTTATTGGGAGAGAGGACGCAGCCCAACCTGTCTGGAACCCTCGCCTTTTGCCTTTCTCTGCCTCCCCCGCCTCTGTGTCCCCTCTCCGTGTCCTCTGTGAACCTTCTGGATTCTGGTTTCTTCACGTGTGCGTACCGATAATATCGAATTGCGCATGACCGTTCGGAAGGGGACGCGGCGGGCTGGGCTGGAAGCGGTAGCCCTTCAGTTCGGGGCGGTTCTTGATCTTTTCGGTGAAATCCAAGGCGGCCTGGTTGGTGGCCTCCCCGCGTATTTCCAAGGTGTTGAGTTTCAGGTCGAAGAGCGTCAAACGCACCGTGTCGCCCGGCGGCAGGCACTCGGACACTTGGTACATTGTTTCAGCGGCGGTCCGCGCGGGATCGATCGCCGGAGCCAGGGCTTTCCAACGCGCGTCGGCGGCTTTGATGTTCTCCACCACGGGGGCCGTCTCGCGCAGACGCGTATCCAGACGTTTCACCCGGTACTTCAGAACTCCCAGCCCCAGGAACGCGGCGGCGAGCAGCGTCAGATAAATCCCCGTGCCCACTAAGACATTGCGTTTCACCCGCGCGCGTCGCGCCACCCGCTGGCGCTCCGCGAGCCAACTGGCGGGCGAAAGGTCCTTTTCAACCGGCTTACCAATCTCCGCCGGCATCTCGGGCGGCGGCTCGGCGCGGAACAACTCCACCGGCACACCCAGCACCGCGTGGATCGCCGGTTGCCATTCGGCGCATCGTTCGTCCAACCGCACAAACTGAAACGTCGTGGGCACGCCCTCGAGTTCCGCTCCCAGGAACACGCCCGGCAACTCCGCCGCCAACGCCTCGCCGTCCGCCGCCTCCAGCGCCTGCGCGAAACTCAGTCGTCCCTCCTCGCAGATCCCGACCACGATCTTGCCCGCTTCCCGGTAGAGCAGCGCCGTGTTCTCACCCCGCCGGCACGCCGCCGCCACCGCAAGCGCGTGAAAACTCACGTGCGACGGCCACCGTCCCTGCGAGGTCAGCGGCTGGCAGAGCGTTTTGCAACCGGTCTGTGCTGCGTCGTTCCACCGCCAGCACCGCCTCCGACTCCCCGTGTCGACCATCTGCGAAATGACCCCGACCTCCTCAATCGGGTAAGGCAGGATTTTCTCCAGTTGAATGCGCGCCATCTCCTCCAACTCGTCCGGCTCGGCGACGGGCAGGACGAAACGCTGGATCAACCCGGAATCCAGCGGCAGATCCAGGTTAAACGCCTCTCCCGGCAAGAGTTGACCGTTGCCGCCTCCATGCTCGCAAAGGTCTGCCGCGTCGCCGGATCGGCACCCTCAGGCGTCCCCGCCGCGCGCGCGGGACGACGCAGTAACACCCATTCGCCCACGGACGCTCCCGGCATCAGGACGGTCACGGGCGACGCGACCACCGGCGCGGGGGCACGGCGCGAACGATTCCATCTCCAGTTGGCTTAAAACTCTTTCCACGACAGTATTTGAGGCTGCATCCCTTCCTTGCGAACGACAACCTCAATCGTTCGGGTCACGTCGCCCGCCTGTCCGACGCTGATGATGCGGGTGGTGGAATCGTTGAGGTCACGAGGTCCTGCATTTGCTGGAGGTCATTCGGGGCGAAGCCGAGCATCCCGGCGGCGATCTGGATATTTTCGATGAGCAGATCGTCCGCCGTGCCGTCAAGTTGGTCCTGCCCCTGCCGTTGCTGCATAAACGCCCGCGCGCGCGACTCGCCGACCCGCGGCAGGGCGGCGATCAAGTCTTGGCTCGCCCATTGGAGATCGATCGGGCCGCGGCTGAACAGGGTAAAATCATCCTGCCAGTGCGGCAGCGCGACCAGCGGTTCGCTGCCGCGGATGCGCCGAATTTCCGCGAAATCCTGCAACGGACGGTTGGGCGCGGGCAGGCCGTCCACGCCGGTTTCGTTGCCGTTGAGGTGGGCGATGTTGTCGGGGTCGATCCAATCGAGGAGGCAGTCCACCAGCTTCTCGGTTCGTTGGACGTCGAGGCCCTTCGCCTCCAGGTAACTTTTCAGGACGCCGATCTTGCGGGGGTCCTCGCCGGCGAGCAGCCAGTTGAGGTTGATCTTCCCGCCCTCGCCGATGATCCGCGCCGCGTAGCGGTGGGTGGCGTCCACCTGTTTGCGCAACGCGGGGGTTTTGACGGTGGTTTGCGGGTGCAGGGCGATTTGGAGGCCGGAAAAGGCCAGTGCCTTGGCTTCGAGGGCGAGGTTGTCGCGCCGGGCGAAGAAGAGTTGCTGCTTGAGCTGGTTGGCGATCCCGAAGATGACGATGCTGAGGAGGAAGAGGGTGCAAAGCACCATCAGAAGGGCGACGCCGCGGCGGGGGTGTGGGTTGTGGCGGAGGGTTGTGGGTTGTGGCGGAGGGTTGTGAGTTGTGGGTTGTGGGTTGTGTGTGGCGGAGGTCGTGCCTTGGTTGTTGGAGGGCGGAGGCGTTGCCAAGGGTGGCTTGAAATCCCAGGAGCCTGGGCGGTGGAAGGGGGGAAACATGGGTGGCCCGTTACTGGTTGGGGTTGACGAGCCGATTCGGGCCGGTCACCGGCGCGGGGGGCGGGGTGAAGTTCGGAGCGGGGGGAACCTTTTGGAATCCGCCTGGCGGCGGGGGGGGGGATGTTCACGGGCGCGCTCAGCTTCTGGCGGGATCCTCCACCCGGAACCCGCGCGACGATCTCGTAAGGCGGTTGGTTTTCCGAGGACAGCATGCGCATACGGACCAGATTCGGCAGCGCGCCCTGGTCGGTCCATTTGTCCACCCAACCGTTGAGGCGGGCGTCGAAATATGCCAGTTCGAGTCCGACGACCCCGGGCACGAGGGGAATCCAGTCGGCGGGCAGTTCGGCTTTGGGGGCGCGATTCGTTGTGGCTTTGTTGCCGGGCTTGCCGTTGGCGTCCTCGTCGTCGGCGGCGTCGTCTTCCTCGTCGGAGGTCCAGGGCTCGCGCTGCATCCCGAGGTAGAATTTATTGCTGCCGCGCGGAAAATCCCGCACGCCGAGGGTGATCTGGTAGAAGCCTTTGGCGTCGGGCGTCAGCACGGCGTTGCCCGCCGGGCAGACGAGTTGGAGCATGTCGCGCCGCGCCGCGCCCTTGCCCCGGATGTTGACGCCCACGAATGCGCCGGTCTCACTGGCGGGGATGGAACTCAACTGGGTGTCGAGCAACCGGCGCATCCCGCCGTAAGCGGCGTCGTGGTCGGCCATTTCGATGGAGACGCGCGCGGTGCTTAGGGTGGTGTCGGTGAACTGGTAAACCACCACGGTGAGGACGACGAGGATCATGACCGCCAGCATGATTTCGAGGAGGGTGAAAGCGGAAAAGCGGAAGGCGGAAGGCGGAAGGCGGAAGGCGGAAGGCGGAGAGTCTTGAGGTGCACTCCTCGCGGAGGGGTTATGTGGGCGGAGTTGCATTGGGTTTAGCCTGTTAGATAGCGGCTGTTCCCGCAGTTCTGAATTCCGCGTTCCACCTTCCGATTTCCGCCTTTCACTGGTTTCCCCGCAGCAGGATGAACGACAGGGAGTCGGACTGCGTCGCGCCGCCCCGTCCGGCGTACTGGGCGGTCAGCGTGATCTCCTGGAGATTGGAAAGGCTGGCGCTGTTCTCGTTTTTGATGTCTAAAGTGCGCCGATGTTCAATCATGGTCATGCCGGCGAACATTCCCTCGAGCGCGCGTTTTTTGTTTTCATCCGGCATGACGGGACTGGCTTGGATTTCGACCATGCGGTTTTCCAACGCCAGCAAGGCCTTGGATTGTCTCGCGCAGACGGCCTGGGTGTCGAGGCATTCGCTCATGCAACGTCCCAACGCGACGACGGAAATGCTGAAGATCAGCACCGCGAGCATGATTTCGAGAAGCATGAAGCCGTCCCGGGCGCGGGACCGACGCAAGGACGATGAATGACGAGGGAGCATGGACGGAAAAAAGTAAAAGGCGGAAGGCAAAAAGATGAAGCTTTAATCTGATGATTTTTCCCACTTTCTCCCCCGCCATTTTCCGGTAATCTGCGTCCTTCTGCGTTAAATCTGCGGTTGAAAATTCTGGCTCTGCCCCCTTACTTCGCGATCATCCCGTCGATCGTCCCGCGACCCGAAAGCGCGTTGAACGAGGCCGACCACGTCCCCGTCGGTGCCTCGTAACGCACCCTCACCGGCTCGCAATTCCCCGTGGGCCAGAACGTCCACCTTAAATTAGGGTCCCGACTCAACGAAGCCTCGCGCACCAACGTAAAATGTTCCGCGTCCGACTCCGGCTGAAACGTCTCCACCGCTGTCAGCCGCTTGTTGGGCGTGTCCTCCCCCACCCCCACCAACTGCTCCGCCGCGACAAGCCGGACCGTCCCTTTGCGCGTCCACGCCAAGACGTAGGGCTTCCCATCGCGCACGCTTTGTTGCTGGGCGCGCTCCACGAACGCGTTGAACCGGTCAAACGCGCCTTGGAGCTTGCGCATCCGGGTCTGACCCGTCAGACTCGGCAGACCCAGGCCCATCAGCAGGATGATCAAACAAATGGCGATGCACATCTCGATGAGCGTGAAAGCCTGTTGAGATCGGGTGGAAAACATCGAAATAATTTATCCGCGAACCCCGCGCCACGCAACCCGGTGAACGAACACCGCTGGCAGGCGTCTATGTCCGCAGATTCGCAAAGATTAAAAAGGATTAAGAATCAGCCAGCCTTCACTATTTGAATTCCCCCCCTTGGACATTGGTCATTGGTCATTGCTCATTTTATCTTACCGCCGTGTTTTCCGTCCGCTCCCTCCTCCCGCTGGCGCTGGTTTTAGCCATCGCCCCCACCCTGCTCCCGGCCCAGCAACCCGGACGCGTCACCCCCGCGCCTACTCCCGTGTTCCCACCGCCGGGACTACCGGGCGGCGGCGGTAATCCCGCGTCCGTTCGCTCCGCCGCGTCCTCGCCCGAGGCCCTCGTGCGCGTGCAATTCCCCAACGCGCAGCTCAGCGAGATCATGAATTATTACCAGGATTGGACCGGCAAACGCGTCCTCCTCGACGCCAACGCCCTCACCGCCACGATGAGCGTCAACGTCAGCGACATGGTGACCAAGGCCGAGGCCATCAAGATCATCGAGACCCAGCTTACCCTGAACGGCTTCCTCCTCGTCGCGGCGGGCGACGATATGCTCAAGGTGCTGGGCCTGGGCAAACAGGTAAAGAGCGCCAGCGTGCCGCTTTATTCGGATTTAAGCCAGGTGCCTGATGGCGAGCAGTCCATTTCCTTCTTGCTGCGTCTCCGTTACCTGGACCCGAACGAGGTGACCCAACAGCTTCAGCAATACATCCTCGGCGGCACGAACAACGGGTTTGCCTCGCTGCCCAAATCGGGCGCGATCATCATCACGGAAACGGCGAACAACATCCGCAAGATCGTTGCTTTGATCAGCCAACTGGATATTCCCGCCGCGCCGGTGGTAGAAAAATTCATCCGTCTGGAACGGGCCGACGCCACCAAGGCGGTAGAATTCCTCAACGGCGTTTTTGAGACGAAGAACGCCGGGGGAGGTGCCACCGGTCAGAACGGCGTGCCGGGCATTCCCGGCCAGCCGAACATCAACCCAAACATCCCCAACCGTCGCGCGATCCGGCGTATCAACGAGGAGGGCCAGCCCGTGTTTGAACCGGTCGGCGCGCTAAACCCCGCCCTGGGTGCCAACCTGATCGCGTTGAGCGGTGATTCCATCATCCAGGGCCGCATCAACCTCACGGCGGACGTGCGCACCAACCGGATCCATGTGGTCACCAACCCGGTGAACATGCCGCTGGTGGAGAAGCTGATCGCCGACTACGACGCGAACACCCCCTTCGCCTCGCCGGTGCGGCGGCCGTTGCGATTCGTGAACGCCCACGATGTCCTGCCTATTCTAATCCAAGCCTTGGCCGAACCCGGTTCGGACAACAACGGGGCAAACGCCGGGGCCGCCGGTGGCAACACGTCTCGACCACCGCCCACCACTCAAAACAACGGTGGCAACAACCTGTTTGGCAACGGTGGCTCCAGTTCGGGCACGAGCGGCGGAAGTGGCTCGGGATCGTCCTTCGGCAGCGAAGACCTCAATACCCAACCGGTGGATACCACTCCGACCGAAGCCACCGTTGGCACCACCAAGATCATCGCCGATCCGCGCAGCAACACGATCATCCTACTCGGCAGCGCGGAGGCGAAGGACAAGGTTTTCAAGGTGCTGGACCAACTCGACGTGCGCGCCCCGCAAGTGGTGATTCGGGTGGTGATCGGCGAGTTGTCCATCGGCAAGAACACGGAATTTGGCTTGAATTACCTGGTCAACCGCACCCGAGGATCGCTGACCAGCCAGTTCAACCAGGCTTCGTTCAACTCGAGTCCGACTACCACCACAACCTCAAGCGGCAGCGGCAGCGGCACAGGCACAGGCAGCGGCACAGGCACCGGCACCGGCACTACGACCACGCCGACCACAACCACGACGACCACGACAAGCTCCGCGCTAGATAATCTCGCGGCCCTTGCCGCCGGTGTACCATCGGGCTTCACGGGATTGGCCGGGATCATTTCGGTGACAAAGGGGTTCGACGTTATCCTTAGCGCACTGGAGGCCACCAACCGGTTTAAAACGGTCAACCGGCCCGTGCTTTTCACGTCCAACAACAAAAAGGCGGTGATCATCAGTGGTCAGGAAATCGCGGTGCCCACCCAGTCGCAATCCTCCATCACGGGGGTGAACACCGGGGGCGTGGTGTCCAACGTGGAATTCAAAACGGTGGCCTTGCAACTGGAGGTTGTCCCGCTCATCAACAGCGACCGCGAGGTGACTTTGGACATCGTGCAAAAGCTCGACAGCGTGGTGGCCGGATCGAGCGTGGCCGTGGGCGGCAACAGCATCCCGACTATTGCGAAGCGAGAACTTAAATCCACGGTTTCCATGCCCAACGGAGCCACCGTCGTGCTGGGCGGACTGATAACCCTGAGCGACGACAAAACCGAAGGCGCGATTCCGTACATCAGTAAAATCCCCGTCTTGGGCGAACTCTTCAAAACCCGTTCACGCAACCTGTCACGCAGCGAACTGATCATCCTGATTCATCCCGAGGTGACGAACACCCCCGCGGAGCTTGCCGAGCAACGGCGCGAGGAAGACCGGCATAACTATCTGGAACCCAACTTGGACGAGCAGGTGGTACCCTTGATCCCGCGCGCCAAGCCCGTCATTCGCACCACGACAACCACCCGCAAGACCACCGTGGTGACCACAAAATAACCGGGCACTTTCCACTGGCTAAGGGGCGACGGCCCCGGGAGCGCGGGCATCCTGCCCGCAAAGGGCGGTAGCCCTTGAGAAGACCACACCGAGTCCAGATGCGGGCAGGATGCCCGCGCTCCCGGGGCTGTCGCCCCGAAATCCACTCACAACCCACAACCCCCTCCCCCATGACCTCCACCCTGCGCCAATCCCTCATCGACGCCCTCACCGCCGCCGGCGCGACCGACCCCGCCGAGGCCAGCCGTCTGGCCGACCTCAAGGAACCCGGCCAATCGTGGATCAATACCGTCCTCAACTCGGGCAAGATCGACGAAGCCAAACTCCTCACCGGCCTCGGCCAAATCTTCCGCACCCCCTACGAACCGCGCTTCGACACCACCCGGATCGATCGCGCCACCGTCAATCTGTTCCCCAGCCGGTTCGTGTTCCAGCACCACATCATCCCGCTGGAAAGCACGGACACCCACATGACCCTGGCGACCTACGACCTGTTCAACACGGCGGGCCGACAGTTCGCCACCCAACTCGCCACCGGGAAAACTGTCCGCTGGGTGCTCGCGTCCCGCGCCCAGATCCTGCGCACCATCAAATCGCTCTACGGCGTCGGCGCGGAAACCTTCGACGAACTCCTCAAAGCCCGCGACGGCAGCCTCGACGAGCTTTTCACCGACAAGGAATCGGTGTCCGACATCAACGCGAGCGATCCCGAGGCGTCGGTGGTCAAGTTCGTGAACCAGATCATCCGCGAAGCCATCGCGGAACGCGCCACGGACATCCACGTCGAACCGTTGGAAAACGATCTCCGCATCCGCTACCGGATCGACGGCATCCTGCACGAAGCCGCCGTGCCGCAGCAACTCCGAGTCCTGCAAAGCGCCATCATCTCGCGCCTGAAAGTCATGGCCCGGATGGACATCGCCGAGAAACGCCTGCCGCAGGACGGCCGCATCAACCTGTCCGCCGGCACCGCCAGCATCGACGTGCGCGTTTCCACGATCCCGACCGTTAACGGCGAGAGCATTTCGTTGCGACTGCTGAGCCGTTCGGAAAGCCTGACGTTCGGATTCGAGCGACTGGACATGTCCGCCGAGCAGACCGCGCTCGTGAAAACCCTGCTCGCGAAACCCAACGGGATCATCCTCGTCACGGGCCCGACCGGCTCGGGGAAAAGCACGTCGTTGTATTGTTTCCTGTCGAGCATCAACAGCGTGGAACGGCGCATCGTGACCGTGGAAGAACCGGTTGAGTACCGGCTGGCGGGAGTGAGTCAGATCGACGTGAAGGCGGAGATCGGGCTGACGTTCGCGAGCGGACTCCGGGCCATCCTGCGGCAGGACCCCAACGTGGTGATGGTCGGCGAAATCCGGGACCACGAGACCGCCGACATCGCCATCCGCGCGGCGATGACGGGCCATTTGGTTTTTTCAACGCTGCACACGAACGACGCCGTTGGCGGCATCACGCGGTTGCTGGACATGGACACCGAGCCGTTTTTGCTCGCGAGCACGGTGCAGGCGTTTCTGGCGCAACGGCTCGTGCGGACGATCTGCGCGCGTTGCTCGACGGCGGCGGGTTACCCGGTGGAGTATCTGGCCGAGATCGGGTTTCCCTTCCACGATCACGCCGCCGATTTGCACAACATCCGGCGCGGCGCGGGCTGCGAGCATTGCCGGCAGACGGGTTACCAGGGCCGGGTGGCGATCTACGAGGTGTGCCGGATCACGGAGCGGCTCAAGCGTCTCGTGATGGCCAAGGCGAACGGCAGCGCGTTGAAAGCCGCCGCCGTGGCCGATGGGATGCTGACGTTGCGGCAGGACGGCTGGCGCCGGGTGCTGGCGGGTCAGACGACGATCGAAGAGGTTGTGCGGGTGACGCAGGAGGACGAGGCACTGGCGGAAACGGACTGATGTAAAATCACCAATGACCAATGACCAATGACCAAGCGGAGGTCGGGGCGCTGGTGGGAACGGGTGCCGCCACGCGGGGTGGCTGGGCCGATTCAGCCACTGCCATGCGTAAACATCCCTCAAAATCCCTGCGTTTTATTGCCTTTGCCGCTTTTGCTTTGGTGTCTTTGCTGATTGCCCAGCCCGGACTTTATGCTCAGACCACGGTGATCACCGTCCCGCCGCCGCCACCCCAGGTGGAGCCGCCGGTGATCCGCACGGGTCCGGTGGTCGAGGTGGTGCCCGAGCGCGTGGTCCCACCCGCGCCGCCGGTGGAGCCACCGTCGTTGCGGACCACCACGACCACGACGGAATCCACCACCCGGATTCTGCCGGTGCCGACCGCGCCACCGGAGGTTCTCGCGCCCGGTGAACACGTGGCAGAGATTGAGTTGGCGGTTTCGCGGGGTTCGGTGCAGGCGTATTTTGGGCGCGCGGCCCGTCGCGAGACGGTTGGCATTGGCCCGTTGGATCTGACAGTGAAGCTTCCGAGTACGGCAACGGTTTCCAAGCTCGCGAGCCGCGACAAAGACTCTGAGGGAGCCAAGCGGGTCACCCGGGATAATCCCTGGAATGTGCGGGTACGTTTCACGGGTCCGGGTCGTTATGTTTTCAACATTCAGGAATGGGACAACGATCCGGTGGTGACGGTGGCGTCGGTCCGGGTGGACGGGCAAACGCTCTTTCTGGGACACGGCAGCGAGGAAAACATCGGCGGCTGGGCGCAAGCGACGTTTGCCCCCGGCGTGGTAAAAAGCGGCAGCCGCGAGATCGCGTTTGTGATCGAGTGATCCCTTCCCGCTCCGCCCGCCGCGCAGCGGCTTTGGAGTGCGGCGACACGTCGCCGCTTTCACACGGCTCCGCCGGGTCCAACCGCGACACGTCGCGTCGTTTAATCCGGCGCAGCCGGCTCAATTAATAGCAGCTTCGCCGAGGGGTAAGGACGCGACGTGTCGCTGGGATCAAAGCGGCGACGTGTCGCGGCGCACTCCAAAGCCGCTGCGCGGCGGGCGGAGGGAGACTTCCAAGATGCGGTTATTTTTCCACGTCCAATCCATTCTCCTTGATCACCTTCCGGTACCAACCAAAGGACGTCTTCGGCACCCGACGCCCCGTTGAGTAGTCCGTATAAACCAACCCGAAACGCTCGCGGTAGCCGCTGTCCCACTCAAAATTATCCAGCAAGGACCACACGAAATATCCCGCCAACGGCACGCCGTCGCCGATCGCCCGGTGCGCCTCCCGCAAATGCTCACGTAGGAAATCAACCCGCTCGGGGTCA
The DNA here is from genome assembly GCA_963795895.1 of uncultured bacterium. GTDB lineage: Bacteria > Verrucomicrobiota > Verrucomicrobiia > Chthoniobacterales > SZAS-18 > CAWCJJ01. The sequence continues at coordinate 1,084,679 of CAWCJJ010000005.1, read as the reverse complement.
TCGCACCGGTCCGCCGGGTTGAGGTAATCACGGAAGGACGCGCCGTTCTCCGACACGATCAACGGCAGGTTGCCCGTGTAATCGCGCCGCACCCTCGTCAACACTTCATACATCCCAGCCGGATCGATGGCCCAACCCATCGCCGTCGCCGGACCCAGAGGCGCCCGCAGAATCAAACCATCGCCCGGACCCGCCGCGATCACCGTTGGCGTGTAGTAGTTGACCCCCAGGAAATCCACCGCCGAGTGGATGATGTCCAAGTCTCCGGCTTTCACGTAGGCAAAATCCTTCGTCAGCGCGCAATAACGGTCACTGATATCGGCCGGGTACTCGCCCCGAAAAAGAGGGTCCAAAAACAACCGGTTCTGCTCCCCGTCCACCCGAATGGCAGCCGCGACATCCGCCGCGTTCGCAGGATCAGCGGGACGAACCGGCGTCACCGCGACCACCGCGCCAAACCGCGTCGCCCTGGGACCGCCACCACCCTCCCCGCCTGGCCGGAGTGCTTGCACAACCCGCCCGTGCGAGAGCAAGAGGTGATGCGCGGCGGTCAGCGCGTTCAGGTCACCCGTCAGCCCGGGCGCGTGCCGCCCGCTTCCGTGTCCCAACCACGTGGAGGTGTGCGGTTCGTTCTGGGTGATCCAATACGGCACCTGTTTACCAAGAGCCTCGTACAAAATAGCGGCGTAATCCACGAATCGCTCAACCGTGTCCCGCGCGAGCCAGCCGCCCCGATCTTGTAAAGCCTGGGGCAGTTCCCAATGGTAAAGGGTCAACGCCGGGATGATCCCGCGCTGGCAGAGTCCGTCCACGAGCCCTCGATAATAGTCCAATCCCTTGGCGTTCGCCGCACCCGAACCCGCTGGCTGGATCCGGGGCCATTGCGCCGAGAAGATGTACGACTTCAACCCCAACTCTACCATGAGATCGAGATCACCCTCCAAACGCCTGGTGTCGTAAGTACCACAAGCGACGTCACCGTTGTCGCCGTGCAAAATCTTCCCCGGCAGGTGGCAAAAGGTGTCCCAGATGGAAGGACCCTTCCCATCCGCCGCCGCTCCTCCCTCGATCTGATAACCGGACGTCGCCGCGCCCCAGAGGAAGTTCTTTGGAAAAGTGAGTTTCATGCTGTTGACGTTACGCCCCGGCGTCCCTCAATCATCCGCCGGACGTTGCGATTGCGCGCCATCGCGCCGATGCTCCCGACCTTCCAACCTCTATGCGATGGTCCCTTAAAATTGTCCGGCTGCTGGGCATTGATGTCAAAGTCCACATCACGTTCGCGCTGGGTTTGCTGCTGATCGGGGGCAGCGTTTACGCGGCGGGCGGGCACCACTGGTACGATGTTCTGGAAGTGCTCGCGCTCGTCGGCGCGGTCTTCGCGTGCGTGCTGCTGCACGAATTCGGCCACGCCCTCGCGGCGGCGCACTACGGCATCCAGACCGTCGATATCACCCTGCTGCCCGTCGGCGGGGTTGCCCGGCTCGAAAGGATGCCCGAGGACCCGTGGCAGGAACTGGTGGTCGCCATCGCGGGACCGCTCGTCAACGTGGTCATCATCCTCGGACTCGGCCTCATCCTGGGATTACCCGCCGTGCGGACGGCCTTCCTCAGCCCGGCCACCGCCAACGCGACCCAAAACTTCGCGGTGCCGTTCTTTCTCCTCTCGGTGAACATCAAGCTGGTCCTCTTCAACCTGATCCCGGCGTTCCCGATGGACGGCGGACGCATGTTGCGGGCGCTGCTCGGCTGGCGGCTGGGTCACGCGCTGGCGACGCAGATCGCGGTGAGCATCGGCCAGGTTTTCGCCGTGCTCTTCGGATTGATCGGGATGGGGTTGTTGATGCCGGAAGTTTTCGGACGCTGGAACCCGGTGCTCATCCTGATCGCGTTTTTCATCTACTACGCCGGCAGCCAGGAGGCCGGCGCCACCCAGATGCGCGACCTGACCCGCAACGTGCGGTTATCGGACACGTTGATCACCGATTTCAAAACCCTGCCGCCGACCGCCACCCTGCGCGAGGCGGTGGATTTGCTTCTGCACACCGCGCAACACGATTTCCCGGTGGTCGATGCGGCGGGCAAAGTTGCCGGCGTGCTGACGCGTCAAGACCTGATCGCCGCGCTGAGCCAGCCGGGGGGTGTCGATGGCCTGGTGGCCGACACGATGCGGACGGACGCGCCCACGGTGTTGGCGCACGCGACGTTCGAGGAGGCGTTCAACACGATGCAAGCGAGCGGATGCCCGGCGTTGCCGGTGGTGGACCGGTCGGGCAAGCTCGTGGGTTTGGTCACGCCGGATAATGTCGGCGAGATGATCATGATCCGCTCCGTGTTGGCGCGCGGGGGGAGGCCGTCGTGGAGGCGCGTCAAAAGGATAGAGGCCGCAGAATAAGAATTTATCACGGAGGACACGGAGAGGGACACAAAGAACACAGAGGAAGAAGGAGGGTTCGGAGGAGAAATAGTTGGAGTCTTTCTGGAACCAAAGCCTTTCGCCTTTCTCTGCCTCCTCCGCCTCCGTGTCCCCTCTCCGTGTTCTCTGTGATAAATTCTTATTCTTCCGTTTGTTCTATGTCTATCACCCGGCGAACTTTTCTCGGCTTGTGCGGTGGCGGCCTGGCTGTCGCGATCCCCGTCGCCAGTGCGAGCGAAACCGCCGCTTTCGAGGTGATTCAGGAAAAGCCGGGCGGGAGCAATGGAGCCTGTGGTCCCTACGCGCTCGCCAACGCCCTCGTGAATGGCGACCCGGTTTGCCAGCGGGCGTTCCGAAGACTGCCGGGCGCAAACTCAGTGGACCGGGCCGAAGCCCTGATTCGCCAGTACGGGGTGAAACCCTCGGAGACTTACGGGCCCCGTAGGGGGCGGTTCTTGAACGGAGCAGGTCTGACCTGTCCCGACATGCCTTTCCTGGCCAACGACTTTCTGGCTGCCGCAAATGCAACCAAAGTCGGCGGCGCTTGGCTCGACCACCTTGCGGGCGAGGATGAACACGGGCACCTGCAACGCCTCCACCGCCTCATGGCAGGGTCACTCGCGCGCGGTTTTCCGCCGGTGGTGGAAGTCCGGGCGTTCGCCGCCGACACCGCCGCCAGCAAACCGGCGTGGGTCAACCTGTACGCCCATTGGCTTGCCTTGGTCTCCCTCGAGCCCACGAACCTCGAGTCCGGCGTGAGTGGTTTCCTCTGCCGTTTCGCCGATTCCTTCACGGGTAGAGCCATCACGGGATTTGCCCACGTGGAACTGAACCGTCCCTACATGGCGACGCGCGGTTTTACCCTCAAGGCGGACGGCACCCAGGATTGGCATTGGCTCGGCGGACACCCGTACATTCTGGTGGAAGTTCCCGACCTCCCCCTGCTGATCCCCACCCGACCCTGGCAGAACCGGACGGTGACCGTGGTCACTTACATGGTCGGTAGGTCAAAAGAATGAGCAGCCGGGTCCGGGCATCAGCCCCGGGAGCGCGGGTCTCCGACCCGCAACAGGGCGGTAGCCCCTCGGCTCTGGTCTGGTCAGCCCCGGAGGCATCTCTCAAACGTCCAAATTACGCACGTTGAGCGCGTTGTCCTCGATGAACTGCCGGCGCGGCTCCACCACGTCACCCATCAGGACGTTGAACATCCGGTCGGCTTCGATCTTGTTGTTGTCGTTGAGATCCACCTGCAAAAGCTTGCGCGTCACCGGGTCCATCGTCGTGCTGTACAACTCCTTGGCGTTCATTTCACCCAACCCTTTGAACCGCTTGATCTGCACCCCGCGACGACCGCTCTCCTTCACCCGTTCCAGGATGGCCGGGATCGAGAAAATGGGCTTCGTCACCGCGCGTTCCCCCTCCCCTTCCACCAACTCAAAGAGCGGCTTGTCCTGCGCGCCGTAATGCTCGATGCGCAGGCCGCGTTCCGTTAGGTCGTCGATCAAACGCTGGATGGACGCGGTCTCGTACAACTCGATCAGCTTCGCGCGGCGGCGGATCACGTTGGCCGTGTGCCGTGCCGTCGTCGGCTCCACCCCGTTGCCGTTCACTTCGTGGTGCTGGCCGTTGACGTGGGGAACGCCGTCCGGCGCACCCTCGGTGGCGCCGTCCGCCTTTTCCAACACCAACGGCGGATCGCCGACCGGATCATCAAAGAGGTGCAAATCCAGGTTCTCCAACGAGTACGCCCGCACCGCGTCCTCGTCCTTGAAGTACAACACGGATTCCTGGTTCCCTTCGCGCAATTTCACCAGGTAAGTCGGCAGCTTGCCGCCGTCCTCGCGCCTTTTCACCAGGTAGTGCTCGAAATCCCCGCCGTGACGCCGGATCGCCGTGGCGAACTTGTCCAGCTTCTCCAACAAATCGAGAATGTCCGTGAGCTGTTCCCGCGTGAACTCGTGGCCGTCGGCCAGGTTCCGCAACCGCAAATCCTCGGTACCCAGGCTCACCAGGATTTTGTTCAGTTCGATGTCGTCATCGACGTACTCCTCACGCTTGCGGCGTTTGATCTGGTAGAGCGGCGGCTGCGCGACGTAGATGTGGCCGTTCAGCACGAGCTCCGGCATCTGACGGTAGAAAAACGTCAGCAACAAAGTACGGATGTGCGACCCGTCCACGTCGGCGTCCGTCATGATGATGATGCGGTTGTAACGCAGCTTCTCGATGTTGAAAACGCCCTCGCCCTCGCCCGAGCCGATGCCCGTGCCGATGGCGGTGATCATGGTGCGGATTTCGCGGTTATCCAGCACCTTGTCCAGCCGCGCCTTCTCGACGTTGATGAGCTTGCCGCGGATCGGCAGGATGGCCTGCGTGCGGCGGTCGCGCCCTTGTTTGGCGCTGCCGCCGGCGGAGTCGCCCTCGACGATGAACAACTCCGTGTTCGCCGGGTCGCGGTCGGAACAATCCGCCAGCTTGCCGGGCAGGCCGCCGCCGGTCAGCGCGTTTTTGCGCACGGTCTCGCGCGCGCGCAGGGCCGCCACCCGCGCCGCCGCCGCGTTGAGCGACTTTGTGACGATGGCCTTCGCCGCCGTGGGGTTCTGCTCGAAGTGGAGCATCAGCCCCTCGTAGGTCAGCGATTGCACGATGCCCTGCACCTCGGGCGTGACGAGCTTGACCTTGGTTTGCGACTCAAAACTGGGGTTGGGATGCTTGATGGACAACACGGAAACCAACCCCTCGAGCACATCCTCGCCCTTGATGTCGGGGTCCTTTTCCTTGCGCAGATTGTTGGCCTTGGCGTAGGCGTTGATCGCGCCGGTGAGCGCCGAGCGAAAGCCCACCGCGTGCGTGCCGCCGTCCGCGTTGGGGATGGCGTTGGTGAAGAAGAGCAGGTTGTCGTGGTAACTGTCGTTGTACTGGAGAACGCAGTGGACGTGCATGTCGTCCTCGATTTCCTCCTGGTCCTTGTTCTTGAACTTGACCTTGCGACGCCCCACCAGGGTCACGGGCTTTTCGTGCAAAACATTCTTGTTCTCGCCTAGTTGCTTGACGAATTCGAGGATGCCGTCCTTGTAGATGAAGGTGTCCGTCTTGACGGATTCCGCGCGTTCGTCGGCGAGGTTGATTTCCAAACCCGGGTTCAGGAACGCCAACTCGCGCAGACGCGCCGCGAGGATCTCGTACCGGAACTCCGTCGTGACGGTGAAGATCGTTGGGTCCGGCTTGAAGGTGATGTGCGTGCCGGTGGTGCCCGCGCCGCGCTGGTCGCCCATCTCGGTGAGCGGCTGCGTCGTGACGCCGCGCGCGAAGGCCATGTGGTAAATCCGCGTGTTGCGCAGGACCTCGACCTTGAACCAATCCGACAGCGCGTTGACGCACTTCGCGCCCACGCCGTGCAACCCGCCGGAGTATTTGTACGCGCCCTGGCCGAACTTGCCGCCGGCGTGCAGGTTGGTCAGCACCAGCTCGATCACGGGGATGCCGAACTTCTCGTGCATCTCCACGGGAATGCCGCGCCCGTTGTCGCGGATGGAGCAGGAACCGCCCTCGTGGATGGTGACATCGATCTTCGTGCAAAAACCGGCCAGATGCTCGTCGATGGAGTTGTCCAGCACCTCGAAAACGCAATGGTGCAACCCGCGCTCGTCCGTGGGTCCGATGTACATCCCGGGCCGCTGGCGGACACCCGCGAGACCCTCCAGTTTGTCGATTTGACGCCACCCGTATTCCAGGGAAGACGGGGCAAGATCAATGGGTTCTTCGGAGGGGGTGAGTGCGTCCGTTTCGGACGTGAGAGGAGATTCTTGCATGAGACAAAACGGACCGGCCACCGGCCGGACCAAATCACTGGAAAGAATTTAGCATCCGGGGGGTGGCAGGAACAAGTATTTTCTCACCTCCCCAGCCCGTCAAAACGCCATATATTGTGTCGGGCTTGAACAGTCGCCCCGCCGATAGTGTTTCGCGGAAAGTCGATCCAAGTAAATATATCCATATTTAGGAACAGAATACCATGAATACCGCCGCCGAACTGAAAATGCCCGTCGCCGTTCCCTCGTTACCCGCCGGAGCCGAGGCGATTGACCTGGGTGCCGGCTGCTTCTGGTGTACCGAAGCCGTGTTCCAACAACTGCCGGGGGTTTTGAGCGTCACGAGCGGTTACATGGGCGGGCAAACCAAGAACCCCACCTACGAGCAAATCTGCGACGGGAACACGGGGCACGCGGAGATCACCCGGGTTGTTTTTGACCCCAAGGTGATCTCGTTGGAGTCGGTTTTAGAGACTTTTTGGAAGATGCACGATCCCACGACCATAAATCGCCAGGGGAACGACGCGGGCACCCAGTACCGTTCGGCGATCTTCTACGCGGACGAGCAACAGCGCGCCGTGGCGGAGACGAGTCTGGAGAAGGCTCGGTCGGAGTTCAAGAACCCGATTGTGACGGAGATCACGCCCGCGAGCGAGTTCTATCCGGCGGAGGAGTACCACCAGGATTATTATAATCAGAACAAGACACGCAACTCTTACTGCGCTTATGTCATCACGCCCAAACTCCAGAAGCTTGGGATGAAGAGTTGAGGGGGGTTGAACCCCGGGCGCGGCGAACTTGCCGGAGTCGGGTGCCCATGGTAGAACCACGCGACCATGACACCGCGCCTGAAGATCACGTACTACCTGGAAGTTATTTCTTCGTGGTGCTACTGGGCGGAGCCGGCGTGGGCGGAACTACGCCAGCGTTTCGCCGGACAGGCGGATTTCGAGTGGAAAATCTCCTTGATGGACGCCAGTGGGTTGCCGGTGTCGCGCGAGCAGTGCGATTGGTTTTACCGTCGCAGCGGCACGGTGGTCGCTTCCCCTTTCATGCTGAACTCGGGGTGGTTTGAGTCGGGTTTGGGAGAGTACCTCGCGCCCAATCTTGTGCCTGAGGCGGCCAAGGATTTTGGTGTCCACGATGATCGGGTGCGACTCGCCGTGGCGCACGCCGGATTGCGCCAGGGTCGCCGGATCGCCGATTGGGAGGTTTGCGTGGCGGTGGCCGTCGCCGCCGCGCCGGACGAGCTGGACCATGCGAAGTTGTTGGCGCGGGCGAGGTCGCCCGAGATCGAGGCGAGGGCGCGCGCGTCCACGCTGGAGTTCAAGACGCTCGGACTGGAGGCGCGTCCCGCGTTCGTCCTGGCGAACTCCACCGGCGACAAAGCGGTGTTTCAGGGAATAGCCAGCGCGGCGCCGCTGATTGCCGCCGCCGAGGCGCTGCTGGCCGATCAGACCGCGCACATCGCCTACGCCGCGCACCATGGTTTCCCTCCCGCCGTCTGATGGAGCGGGCGTCCCGCCCGCATCAGGATAGGGGTGGCAACCCCCGGGAGCGCGGGCATCCTGCCCGCAAAGGCGGTAGCCTTTGAACAGACGCCACCAGAGCAAATGAGGGCAGGATGCCCGCGCTCCCGGCGGAGGCCCCGGAGCCCGAGCAGAGGCGGATAGGACGCCCGATGCCAAAAAAGCGTTGGCGCAACCGGCGGCGCGGAGTCAGGTTAACTTCGCTATGAAGCTGTTTTCCCACACCCTCCTTTTTTGTTGCCTGACGCTTCTGCGGCAAACCACCTCGTTGGGAGCCCCTGAAACGACGGCTGACCCTCCCACCAACCCCACCGCGTACGCCGCCATCCGGGCCGTGCAGAAATCGCTGGGTGACAAATCACTCGAGCGCGTGGTGTCTGTGACCGGACGCGAGGGCGTCCCGCAGCCGTACCTGTGGCGGGTGACCTTGAGCGAACCCACCGGCACGCGCGAAGTGGACGTGGCGGCGGGGAAAATCGTGGCCCAGCGCGTGGCAACCGGCAAACCCGCCCCGGTCGGGGGAGCGTTGCGCGCGCAGGAATTGAACCTGGATTCCAGCGGAGCCTTCGACGCCGCCGAAGCGCAGGCCCGCAAGGTGAGGGTGCGTTTCGACTCGTTGAACTACGCGCTGCAGATCGGTGAAGGCGGCAAGCCGTCGTGGTCGTTGGAGTTGTTCAACCAGGACGGCAACAGCATCGGTAAAATGCGGATCGCGGCCACGGATGGAACGGTCGCGGCGATCGATGGACGCCTGGCCGTCGCCGCGCCTGCGAGCGTGGCACCGACCACCACGGGCACGCCGCGAACGAGCGTCGGCGTGAACCCGCCCGTCGTGGTCGAACGGAAGATCACCACCCTGGCACCCGCGCCCGTCGTGGTTGCTCCTGCCGGCCCGGTGCCGCCGAACACGGTGACAACCACGACCACCACCACAACGACGGACACGGTGGCGGGTCCGACGGATGCGCCGGTGGTCGTCGAAGCCGACGAGGACAACGACAGCGGTTTTTTCACTCGCGCCGGTCGCACGCTGGATCACACGAACCACTCGGTGATCCGCGGGGTTGACCAGACGAACGAAACGGTGAAACGCAGTCTGCGGCGCACCGGGGCGACCATCCAGCGCTTCTTCGTGGGTCACAGCGACCTGGACCACCCGGAGAACCGGGAATAGGCGGCGGTGTGAAATTATTTGACGCGCCGGGCTTGCGTTGGTGCGAAGTCCGGGGTTAGTATGCTCGCTCAGCAGCCGGCGTGGCGGAATTGGCAGACGCGCTGGACTCAAAATCCAGTATCCGCAAGGATGTCACGGTTCGACCCCGTGCGCCGGTAATACTCCAAAAAAACCTCCTTTCAGATGGTTACGAGCATGGAGTGTTTCAAAAGTCATGCCGACTCATTCGGACTGATGGAACCCCAAAAAAGCCGGTGATTTTGGCAGTTTTTGGCAGTCAAACACTCCCCTTCTCCAACTCGGTCGGTCACTTCTATATAATAGGAGTCGGGCGCATCGTCGGACGGATTGACAGAAAAACGACCAACCTGAAAACTTTTCATAGCCCATGGAAGACGGCGAGCCGTCGCTCCGTTTTCAACTTACAGGCACCGCCGCATTCGCCTGGCATGTCCGGCAAAGAACCCGTTTCCCGAACCGGCGTGAGTTGAAACGGCAGAATGCCACAACTTTTGCATCCACGGGAGCACTGCATTCCTGGCAGGTTGGTTCAGAAATGTTGCTGATCGGCTCAGGGATAGGCACAGGTGAAACGGGTGTCACTTGGGCTGTTTGACACGTCCTGCACAGAATTTTGCCTCCAAAGCGTTTGCTGCTCATTCGACAGAAGCTGACCACCTTCGGCTCGACAGGCACCAGGCAATGCTCACAGACCTGGCTCCTGGCTGAAACCGGAACTTCGGCTGGCGTTTCCCGAACAGGTGCTGTTGGGACAGGTTCACCCATTTCCGTGATCCCAAATTTGGCCGCGTAATCGAACACGATGGGTTTGTGGAAGCTCACGAGCTTTTCAGCGAACGCCATGATGGTTTCCTGTGAGCAGATTTTGGCTAATGAGAACATTTCGCTGAGGGGAGCATCATTGATTCGCTGTTCCATCCCCTTGTCGAACATGTCCATCTTCAAGATGGTCGCCTCCTTGCTGTCGCCTTTGACCAAGTTGCACTCGGGAGCGATGAGTACCCAATTGTGGAAAGTGGGCCGAATCTGCATTCCCAACCGCGTCGGCGTAAGTTTTTCGTCGCTGATGAGACCGCTGAGCACCTGGATGTGCCGTTTATTCTGCTCAACGGGTGACGACATCCCTTTCCAGCCGTAGCGGGTTTTCACCTCGAATTCTCCGTCACCATTCACCCGGACAGCAGTTTTCAGGTTTTTGCTCTCGACCACGAAAATGTCGAACATCCGGCCGATGAGGAGATGGTCGATCTGGGCAACCCTGCCGTCGTGTTCCAGACGCAAATCGTGGATCACCACCCAATTTTTCGTGTCCTTCAGCTTAAAGTCGATGTGGTAAGCCGCATCCTTCTCTCCCCAAGCACCGGCTCTAACCTGGTCAATCTCCTCCTCGATGCGTTGCCGCTGTTTCCCCCGTACGTCCTTCCGGGCAAGGAGAACTTCAAGTGCGGCGATGGTCGGGGAAATGTCGTCCTTGGATTTGAGCAGCATGGTAATATCGAAAGCCAGTAGCAGATCGCGTTCCTGGAGTGATGAAACCCACGACATGGGCAAAATCTTTCCTGCTCTGGTCGGAGTATTACGCCAACCAAAGCGTCAACCAATTCGCATCGCTAAATGCCAGAATCACCTCAACTTCGAAACCGCATCACAGTACAGCATCACTCGTCTGAATAATTCATCGACAACAACAAGGTTCGAATTGTTCGAGATTTCGGAGGCGGTCAAAGCGGCCACAGCTCTATCCGAATGCTCAGCGTTGATCCTACTGGGTGCTTTTTCGTAGGTTCGATTCAACGCATCTAGCTGTGGTGCATCTTTTGCGTGTAAGGCGGTCCAGTCTTCAAAACCTTGCTGACGCAAGGAAGGCAGCCATTTAGCCAGTTTTGCTTGTGAGGCCCCATGCACACTGATGCCATTCGCTCCACAAGAGTATCTGCAAGGAAAATTGGCTGGCTTGTGCCTTGGCTACTCCCATCCCTTTCTGGCTTGTTCCTTCTCGCTGATAATAAACGTAAACCTTCCTGTGGGATACACAGGGGCCAAAAATGGTTAGCCAAGATTTCCTGCCTACCTCGAGCCGGGGCCATGGTTCGTTCTTCAAATTTGTGCCTATGATGTGATCCTCATCATAGTCAAGCAGTCGCGTTTCGAGTTGCTTGAACACCTTCGCTAAAGTTTCGATAGCTGGTGTACCGCCGTTGTATCCGAGTAGATCGGTAGGCGTCCATATATTGACGATTGACTCCGCTTCCAAGTACGCACAAAAATGTTGTACAAGGGCACGTTCGATATTTGGGCGTTCTTCATTGTCTTTTAGCAACCACCGGTAAAGATCGACCCATATACAGCGGCGTTTGCCTCCAAACTGTTCGATCTGCAACGCCGAGTTTTGTCGCTGTACTAGCCAAAATACATGACGATGACCGGTTCTATTTCTCTCCAACCAACCTCGGTAAGCTTTAATCTGGTTTCCGTCTTCTGGTGCGTTGACTTTGACCTCCACGATGATTGAACAAACCCCAGCATGTTCGATTAAAAGATCAACCCAACCCCCCGTGTCAGTCTGGATCTGCGTTGATACGACGTACCTTTCAGCCTCTTTTGCCGTGAAATGTTTTTCGCCTGCGAAGAGAAAAGAAAGGAAATCCGCTCGTAGTTGAGTGCTGAACACCAAGCACGCCGCTAGAGCTTCAGTGGCGTGGTTCTCTTTAGGATCGTTATCCTTCTGGTCGGTGCGATAATGCTTCAGCCTTAGAAATGGGTTCTGCATAGGGAACACACGAATTAGAGGCTCAACCGTCGTTGCTTACCGTTCTTTCCCGCCCGTATCCTCTCCAGCAACTTCTCCGCCGGTTCATCGTTTGGGTCCTGCGGCACCAGCTCGCCACGGAACGCCTTGGCGAGGATGGATTGGGTGAGTTTATCCACGTATGCTTTCCCCTTCTTGTACCGGGCTTCGAGTTGGTCAGCCAAGGTAAAGAGGGATTCGACACGGCGGACGATTTTTTTATAGACAATACTTTTGGAAATACTCTCCACGAACAACACGGGCCGCACGTCCGTGCGTATTCTGGTAAATATATGTGTAATAGTTGTAAAACTCAGAACTAGTATTTTTCCTACTATCCATCACTTGAGTCTCAAACTCAAGAAGACGGTCCCTGTAATCCTCCGGCAGTGCATCGATATGGGTCGCTGTTTCAACGACCAAGGTAAAAAAACTCGACTTCCGAAACCACATAGAGTCAGGAGGAAGATGTAAATCGTGAATCACGGCGAACGCTTTAATCAAAAGTGCAATCATATGATCTTTGTTCGGGTATTCATCGTTAAGCCCGGAAACCTTCGGTTCTACTTCACGATCCTGCGAGAAGTATCCGCCATTCTCGATAGTTGACATAATTAATAGGATGAAATGCAGATCAGCCATTCTGGTGAACTCCGACTCTCGAAGCACTCCGTATTCTTCAAGCGACACGTTGTTTAAAATGAATTTGCCTGCTTGAATGAATTGGCCATCATAAACGGCATTATGAATTTCGATGTCGTCGAGTTTGAATTTTGTGAGATTGATACGACGGAACACTTCTCGTGTTGTTTCTTCGTCGATTCGGCCAAGATTTCTCATAACCATCTGATATTTGAGAAAGTCTTGCTTTCCATCATCGGACAATTCTTTGTAAGTCTGAATCTTGAACCAATGATGAGTGTATCGACCCTCAATATAATTTCTTATAGTTGTCAACCGCTGCTGACCATCGATTACCAAACGAGTTGTTCGAAGCCGTTGTACATCTACATCCCCATCGCATACGTAGATTTCAGGAAACGGTAACCCAATCAGGATTGTATCAATAAAAGCCTCCTGATGCTCAGTTGTCCAAACAAATTTTCGTTGAAAATCTGGGCGAAGTATTAACCTTCCCTCATCAATGGCTTGATATACATCTGCCAAAGTTGGGTTTGTGACACTAGGTTTGATTTGAAGAGTCATTTCAAAATGGTAAATTTGGTTTGTATCGTTCGCAACGAACTCAGGGAATATCGTTCTAAGTGAGCATAACTCTTAAAAGCTCCGCCTGTCACTTTATAGTTTCCTACCTCGCCTTTACCGTACGATACGGAGTCGAAAAATGCGAACCAGTCACGCTTTAGCACGTCAATACGGAAAGAGGTGGGTAAAAGATCCGGTCGCATCCATCCGATAGCTCCGTACTCTAAAAACTTATGATACATCGCAAGTTCCCGTTCTGAGACAGCCTTGCGATTTTCACGAAGCTCCATTTGGTAATCATGTATAGATAACATGATTCTATCATAAAGTGCCGCAGAAATGATGGCCACGTCAACATCGGAATTATAATCGAAAAAGCTTTTTCTTGTGGGGACTGAATCCTAATTTGGCGGATCCTGTTATGAAAACCTCATGGAAGCTGACATCGAACTTTGATGCAATAGTCTTCCTAAATTCGTAATACAAATTCCTCATCTCCTTCGAAAATCATCGGCGTCCCGTGAAGATTGTGGCGTCGACAAAAGTCGACGAGACCCTTTCTCGTCAGAGATTGCAGCCAGTCTTTCGAGGAAATCGTCCATGGAGGCTTCCGTTAGCATCTTTCTCGAGGATTTTACCACGAAATGTTACACTTACAAGCCCTCATGAGCTGCCCTTTGATTGACCGTGTGTATCCACGAATAGTCGGTTGGCGGTCGAGATCAGCATCAACCAGCGAGACCGGAGGTCTAGCCCGCTCAATTTGTTTCTAATCCAGGTTGAGTGACGTTCGAGTTAGCTAAGGAAACGCTGATTTAATCCTCGATTCCTTCAGGTCCGGCGGCTGTTCTCGCCGATCTTGACGGCGTTTTCGAGTGCCGCTTTCCCGCGTCGGGGGATGTTGCGTTACCAGGCGTCCGTGGCGGGCGGGTTTTGGCGGTTCACCCCTTCAGGCCCGGGCGGCGGCGTTCGCGCGCCGCAGCAGCGGCGCGGCGATCACCAGGTTGACCAGTGCGAAGAGGGTGTGGAGGTGCGCGCGGTTCTTGGCCAGGCCGCGGTAGCGCGCCTTGCGATGGCCGAAGAGGTTTTTGAGCACGTGGAAGGGGTGCTCGACGTAGGCGCGCAGTTGCGCCTTGCACTTCTCCAGGGCTTTGACGAGTTCCTTGCGCGGCCCCTCGGCCATCTTTTTGACCCCGCCCCGCTTGGCCGCCACCCACCAGCGCACCCCGGGGAAGCGCCCCCGGATTTCGGGCCTTTTCTCCACCCCCGTGTAGCCCGCGTCCAAATAGGCGTCCCTCTCGCGCCCGTGGAGCAGGCGGTGGGTTTGCGCCACGTCGGCCACGCTGGCCGCCGTGCAGGAAAGCGAGTGGACCGCCCCGCTGTGGCAGGTCCACGCCCACGTGGGCCTTCATGCCGAAGTGCCACTGGTTGCCCTTTTTCGCGTCTGAGTGCATTTCCGGGTCCCGCGCCCGGGCCTTGTTCTTGGTGGAGGGCGCGCGGCGATGAGCGTGGCGTCCACCAGGGTCGCCTTCGCGCAGCAACACGCCCGCCGCCTCCAAAAGCGCGTTGACCTCTTCCAGCAGCGCCTCGGTAAGCTTGTGCTCCTCCAGCAGGTGGCGAAAGCCCAGGAGCGTGGTCGCGTCGGGCGCGCGCTCCCCCGGCCCCAGGCGCAGGAAGGCCCGCAACGCCAGGCTGTCGTTGGCCGCCTCCTCGAGCGCCTCGTCACTCAGCCCGTACCAGCCCGCCAGCAAATAAAGGCGCAGCATCCGCTCCAGCCCGACCGGCGGACGGCCCCGCGCGCCCCTGGGGTAAAAGGGGGCGATCCGGGCGATGAAGCGCCCCCAAGGCACCAGCTCCTCCATGCCGCGCGAGGAACTCCTCGCGCTTGCCCGGCTTGTCCTTGCGGTGGGTGTAGGTGCCCGCGCGGTCGCGTCTCGTCTTGGTGGGTTGCTCCGGGCACCCTTGCGTCGCGCCCTCGATGGTGCCTTGGTTGTCCATGGCCGCGAGCCTATCGACCGCCGCCAAGAAGCGCCAATCTTAAATCAGGCTTTCCCTCGGTGAATTTCGGAAACACTCCGTTCATGAAAGTCACGTTCAAAAGCTCTGAGCACCCACCCGAGAATTTGGATGTAGCTTTGACGCTTCCCGGCTTTTCGCTTCGATTCCAACAATTCGTCAATGGCTGCGCCGAGGCTTTTCTTACCACCGGCGGGGTTCGCATGTTTCAGGTAGAAATCCACGGCAGTCGTTAACGTCGCTTTTACAGTTTCCAGCTATTGCTGGCATTGAAGTGCCTCGATCCGCAAATAGTCGGGGATCGAAACGCCTACCATTCCCTCATTCTTGCGGAGGGTGCGCTTTTGTTCTGCGGCCGTCTCAGCCTCATTCTTGGACTTGAAAAACAGCCGCTCCCCTCCCCCTTGTATTCGACAGTCAACGAGCCACGTAACAGAGCCGTTTTTGTGCTCCGCCTTTCGCACGAGTGGCCAAGTCTTTGATTTCACTCAAATAATATGGCAGTATTTTGGCAGTTTTGTCAATCTTCAGAGGTAAATCACAAGACTCAAAATCCAGTATCCGCAAGGATGTCACGGTTCGACCCCGTGCGCCGGTAGTTTTTCCAGGATCGTTGATCCTCTGGCTCTGCCCGCCGCGAAGCGGCTTTTAGCGACACGTCGCGACGTTCGCCTTCGGCGAAACCGTCATTGGATTGAGCCGGCTGCGCCGGATGGTCAGGACGCGACACGTCGCGGTTGGACCCGGCGGAGCCGTGTAAAAGCGGCGACATGTCGCCGCACTCCAAAGCCGCTGCGCGGCGGGCGGAGGGTTGTTTAGACATCTCCCGCCGCCGAGTTGATCGTGGCGCTCGGGGCATCCACGGGCGCGCCGTTGTCGCTGTGCTGGATGTGGGTTTCCCCGCGATAAAACCGCGACACGAACACGAACAAAATCGCCGTGCCCAGCATGAACAACGTGAAGAACCGGAAGAACGATGCCCCTTCCATGTTCATCCCGTGCTTGCCCAGCCACGGCACCAGGAAATTGATCGCCGATGTAAACTGATTGCCCAGCGAAACCGCCAGCAACCACAGGGCCATCACAAAACTCTTCATCTTGTTCGGCGCCTGCGTGTAAGCGAATTCCAGACCGGTGATCGACACCATCACCTCCGCCGCCGTCAGCAACGCGTAAGCCAGAAGCTGCCAACCGACGTTCGGGTGCTCGCCCGCGTCGATCCGCGTCTGCAACCACCAGATCGGCACGAACGACACCGCTGTCATGAACAAACCCATGCCGATCTTGCGCAACGGCGTCAACGGGAAAACCCGGTTGATCAACGGGATACACGAGATAATTAAAGAGCGGGATGAACGCGAGAACGAAGATGCCGTTCACCACCTGCACCTGATCCGGCAGGAACTTGAAACCCAGGAAATTCAGGTCGAGCGACTTGGCTTGGACGGTCCATTCCGCACCGGAGCTCTGGTCCCACAACGCCCAGAACACCGGCACGAAGGCAAACACAATCGCCAGCCGCCCGACCAACCGGGCGGTTTCCACGCGTGAAAAACTCCTTGAGGTAGTTCGCGCCCGAGCGGGCGGGATGTGGACAAACTTCTTGCGTCCCATCCAGAAGACCACCGTCGCCATGAACATCAGCACGCCCGGCAAGCCGAACGCCCAATGCGGCCCGTAGTCCTTGTTCTGCCAGCAGGAACGGACAAAGCCAGATCGAAATGGACGAGCCGACGTTGATCGAAAAGTAAAACCAGCCGAATACCTTGGACAGCAAGGTGCTTGTTGCTCGCGCCGAACTGGTCGCCGACGTTGGCGGAAACGCACGGCTTGATGCCGCCCGCACCGAGGCAATCAGCCCCAGACCGATCGCCAGCCCGAGCCGCGTGTCGTTGATCGCCAAGCGCGAAATGCCCGAAGCAGTACACGATCGATAACCAGAGGATCGTGCGGTATTTGCCCAGGAAGCCGTCGGAGAGGAACGCGCCCAGGAAAGGCGTGAAGTAGACGGCCGAGACAAACTGGTGAACCCAGCCCGCGCCTCGTTTTCGCCATGACATCCGTCTGGCCGGTCCGGCTGAGCAAGGTAGGTCGTCATGAACGTCGCCAGGATGGCCCGCATCCCGTAGAACGAGAACCGCTCCGCCGCCTCGTTGCCGATGATGTACGGCACGCCCGGCGGGAAGCCGGTTTCCGTCTGCGACGGCGCGGTGCGGTAGCGTCCGGGCGTGATCGGTTCGGCGGCGGCAAGAGCGTTGGGACCATGGTGGCAGGTTGGGCGTTCGGAGATGGACCCAGCGGATTTTTCGCTGGGCAAACGGCGACCTTTACCAGATACTCGCCCCCCGGGCTACCACCCAATGCAGCTGGAACAAAGACTTTGTTGTCTCCACGTCCCGGCCACGCTCCGCTCACGCCTGCCGACCCGTCGCCCGCCATGAAAAAAGACCGCCAGCTTACCTCAGCCTCGCGTTTCTCACCGGGCTGAACCTTTTCAACTACCTCGACCGCTACGTCCTGCCCGGCGGTGCTGACCACGCTGCAAAGCGACCTGCACCTCGACGACGGGCAGGCCGGCCGCGCGAACACGATGTTCATGATCGGATACTTCGTCACCTCGCCGTTTTTCGGCTATCTCGGCGACCGCTTTCCGCGCAAGTGGCTGATCGCGTTCGGCATCTTGTTCTGGAGTATGGGCACGACGATGAGCGGCTTCAGCGCCGGGTTGGTGGCGCTGCTCGCGTACCGGGTGCTGGTCGGACTGGGCGAGGCCAGTTACGCCACGCTCGCCCCCGCGTGGCTTTCCGACCTGTTTTCCGCGCGACGCGGCGCAACAACGCGCTGACCATCTTCTATGTCGCGATCCCGGTTGGGCTCGGCGCTGGGTTATCCTCGACCGGGCGGCGTGCGCTCGCATTACACGGCGGCTGGCGGGCAGGCGTTCCTGTGGGCCGGCGCGCCCGGCTTGCTGCTGGCGGTCGCTGCTCCTGTTCCTGCGGGAACCCGCGCGCGGCGAGGCGGACGCGGAGGCGAGCGCGCCGGGCGGCCCCCGCCGCGCCAGCGACCAAGCCAACGCCGTGCGATGATGTGCTGAAGCTGTTCCGCATCGGCGATTTCAACCTGGTGCTGCCTGGGTTACACGGCGTACACGTTCGCGCTGGGCGCGTTTGGGTTTTGGGCGCCGACATTTCTCTTCGCGGGTCCACGGCCTGGAGCCTGGAGCACGCCAGACTGTTCTTCGGACTGACCCTGGTGGTGACGGGCTCGTTGGCACGCTGCTGGGCGGGTTCGCTGGCGACAGCGTGGCAAAAGCGCAACCGCGCCGGGTACGCGCTGGTGCTGGCGTTGTCCACCCTCGCGGCGGTGCCCGTGGCGGCGGCGGCGTTCCTCACGCACGATGTCACGCTCTCCATGGTTTGCCTCGGCGCGTCGATGTTTCTCCTGTTCTTGCCGACGGGTCCGATGAACACCCTGGTGATCGAAAGCGTGCCGCCGCTGCTGCGCGCCAGCGCGATGGCGGCGTGCGATTTTCATCATCCACCTGTTCGGCGATTTCTGGAGTCCGCAGGCCATCGGCTACCTGTCGGACCACTGGCAGGACGCGCACAACCCAAAGGCGGGTTTGCAGCACGCGGTGCTGGTGCTGCCGGTGGTGTTGACGGTGGCCGCGTTGTTCTGGGGCTGGCTCGCCTGGCGCAAGACCCGGGAACCCAAGCATGTATCAATAATGTCGGCGGCGTGAGAAATCGTTGGGATGTGCCGGCGTCGGGGTTATGGGGAGGGGTGCCCACGCCCACTTTGTACATCATCGCCGGCCCGAACGGGGCTGGCAAGACCACCTTTGCCCGGCAGTTTCTGTCCACAAAGACGCCGCCGCCAGAGTTCATCAACGCTGATTCCATCGCCCAGGGTCTTTCGCCTTACAACCCCGAGGCGGCGGCCATGGCCGCGGGACGCTTGATGATCACGCGTCTGCGCGAATTGGCGGCTCAGCGGGAAACCTTTGCCTTCGAAACAACTTTGAGCGGGCGGGCCTACCGTCCTTTGCTCACCGAAATGAAAGCGCGGGGCTACCAGATCGAGCTGGACTTCCTTTGGTTGCCGTACCCCGAGCAATCCATCGACCGAGTCGCCAAACGGGTGGTGCAAGGTGGCCACCACATCCCGGAGGATGTCATCCGACGACGCCACTCCAAAGGGTTGAAAAATCTTTTCTCGCTCTACCGCCCCCTCCTCAACCGATGGTCGCTCTTCGACAACGAACGCTCCCCGATCCATTTGATTGCCCGGGAAACCTCGGGCAGCCTGATGGTCCTGGACATGGAAGCGTTTGCGGAAGTCGAAAAGATCACGGAAGGTGAAAGCTTATGAGCGAGATTTGTCAATCTTTGGACTCCCGGGATGAAAGCGCGTTGCTTGCCTTGCGGCGAGCTTCCGCCGACGCCATTGAGCGGGCGCGGATCTTCGGCACCTCCCTGGTTTACGCCAAGGATGGCAAAGTCGTCGAGGTGATGCCGGAAGATCTGCTCCGCGAGAATCCCAACCTCATCCGTGAACTCATGGGCAACGACGATCCGCCCATCGGCCACTGGGGTCCCCTGCCCTACGTGAAAACGCGTAAACAACTGGCTGCCGCTACGAACGAGTAAAGCGGAAAAACACTTCCGCCGTCGCCGTGGTGCGCGCGGCGACTTCCTCCAGTGACATTCCCCGCGCATGGGCTACCGCCATGGCGATTTCGCGAGTGTGGGCGGGCTCGCAACGTTTTCCACGGTAGGGAACGGGTGCCAGGTACGGGCAATCCGTCTCCACCATGAAACTATCCGCAGCAACGGCGGCGGCGGTTTCCCGGACCACGGCGGCGTTCTTGAAAGTCACGATGCCGGTGAACGAAACAAGGTGTCCCATGGCGACGACTTCCGCCGCCTGGTCGGGCGTGCCGCCGAAGCAATGGAAAACGCCGCGCAGTTTGCCGGTGTAGGGAGCAAGGATCGCGAGGGTATCCTCCCAGGCGTCACGTTGGTGGATCACGACGTTGAGGCCAAACTCAGCGGCGAGGTCGAGTTGTTCCCGGAATATTTTGCCTGCGCCGCCTTGTAGGCGGCCACCTGATCCGCGCCCCCCTCGGGTAGGTGGTGGTAGTCCAGCCCGGTTTCGCCGATGGCGGCCACCCTGGGATGGGACGCCAGCACGCGCAACGCGCTGACAGCGTCGGGCGGCGCTTCCTCCACAGAGGTCGGGTGAACCCCGATGGCGGCGTGAATTATCGGGTAGCGTTCCGCCAATTCCACCGAACGGCGGCTACCTTCGACGGAGGTACCGATGGTCACGACTCGCTCGACCCCGGCGGCGCGGGCGCGGTCCAGCATTGTATCAAAGTCGGGTGTGTAGTCCGGGTAGTCGAGATGCGCGTGCGTATCAATGATCATCGCTTGTTGAGAAAGGGGAGTTACAATTCAAGCGGCTGCAAGCCGCCATCGTTCCAAAGGTAGGGATGGCTCTCCGAGCCGCTCCCCATTGTTTCCGGGGCTGGAAGGCACGATCCACGAGATGGGCAAGCCGGCCAATCTGAGAATGGGAGCGGCTCGGAGAGCCATCCCTACCTTTAGAACGAGGCCGCTGCGCGGCAGCCACACCCTTCACAGCAACCCCGAGACCGTGTTGATGCTCAACGCGATGATGGTCACGTTGAAGAAAAACGCGATCAGCCCGTGCAACAAACCCAACCGGCGCAACCGTTTCGAGTGGATGCTCACGTCGGAAACCTGCGAAGTCATCCCGATGATGAACGAAAAATAGGCGAAATCGAGGTAATCAGGGTTCTCCTCGTCCGGGAACTCCAACCCGCCGACCCGGTTCTGTTCGTCGTCGGTTCCGTAATAAATGTGCGCGTAGCGCAACGTGAAAATCGTGTGGACCAGCACCCACGAGGAAACCACCGTGAACAAGCGAGAAGACGACGTGCTCCGTCAGGCGCGCGCCGTGCAGACCCTTGGCGGCGTTGAGGATCAACGCCACGGCGAAAATGCTCACGCACGCGGCCAGCAGAATGAAAAAGAACACGGTGGTGCGACCGGAGTCCTGCAGTTTCGCGCCTTGCATGACCTCCTCGGGGTCGGCCGTGGTAATCGTGATCCAAGCGAGCACCAGCGCGGTGAACACGTAAACGTTCCACGCGCCGAGTCCGCGGAACTCAATCGCCCAGCGCCAGGGAAGCACCAGAAGAGCCAGCGCGGCCATGCCCAAGGAGATGAACAGCCGGTGATGCGCGTCAAGGTGGCCGAGGCGGTGGAGGAGAGTGTTGGAATGGTTCATGGGGCGGGATCAAACCGACGGTTTATCCGGTTGGCTGGACGCCTCACCATTCCACGATGGAACTGGCCCACGTCAGACCGCTGCCGAAAACCACCAGCAACACCTTGTCGCCCGGCGCGATGCGCCCCGTGCGGTGCGCCTCGTCCAGGGCGATGGCCACGGCGGCGGCACCCGTGTTGCCGTAACGATCCAGGTTGATCATGAAACGGTCCATCGGCACCTTCAGCCGGTCGGCGATGGCGTCGATGATGCGCATGTTCGCCTGGTGCGGGATGATGCAGGCGATGTCGTTGATCGACAGCCCCGTGCGCTCCAGCGCCTCCATGCTGGCGCTGGTCATGGCGCTGACCGCCTGCTTGAACGTCTCCTTGCCGTTCATCTTGATCGTGTTGCGGCTTGGCGCCGACGTTCTCCTTGCGTGATCGGGCAGCCGCGTGCCCGCCGCCGGGCACGCCGAGGATGTGTTCGTAGTCGCCGTCGCTGCCCATGTAGGTCGTCAGAATTCCCGCGGCCCACGCCGACCCGCCGGGCGCCGCGCCAACACCGCCGCGCCCGCGCCGTCGCCGAAGAGCACGCAGGTGTTCCGATCCGTCCAATCCACCATGGCGCTGAGTTTCTCCGCGCCGATGACCAGCGCAACGTTGACCACGCCGGCGGCGATCATGTGCCGGGCCATTTCCATCGCGTACAGAAAACCCGAGCACGCGGCGGAGATGTCCATGCAGGTGGCGCGCCGCGCGCCGAGTTTCTTCTGCACGAGGCAAGCCGTCGCCGGGAAAAACATCTCGGGCGAGGCCGTCGCCAGCAGGATCAGGTCGATCTCGTCGGCGGTGACGCCCGCCTGCTCCATGCGCGGCGTTCGCCGGCGCCGACCCCGAGGTCGCTGGTGTGCTCGTCCGGCCCCGCGATGCGGCGTTCCTTGATGCCGGTGCGCGAGGTGATCCACTCGTCGGACGTATCCACCGATCTTCTCCATCTCCGCGTTGGTCATGATCCGCGCGGGCAGAAAGCTGCCCGTGCCGATGATCGAAACCCCGGTCAAAGGGTGGCCGGTGGCAGGAGGCGGGGCGGCGGCGGAATGCGCGTGGGGCGCGGCGACGGAACTGGGCATACGGATTCGGAGAAAGTGAGAATACGGGAACCGAAGTCCAGTCTAAACCGCCGGACGCGGTTCCGGGACGGGCTCGACCACCGCGTACTTCTTGATCTCCTCCACAATCTGCGGATTGATCTGCTGGTCAATGCCCTTCAACGCGACGCGGATGGCGTTTTTGATGGCCATCGGCGAACTGGACCCGTGCGCGATGACGCAAATGCCATCCACGCCCGAGCAACAGACTGCCGCCGTATTCGTCGGCGTTGGTCTTCTTGCCGATGGCCTTGAACGCCCCGCGCGCGAGCACCGCCCCGGCGATCCGCACCGGGTTCTTCTTCAACTCGTGCTTGAGCCAGGAAAAAATCGCGTGGACCAGCGCCTCGCAGCTTTTCAGGACGACGTTGCCGACAAACCCCTCGCAGACGACGACTTCCACCGGATTCTCGAAGAGGTCGTGCCCCTCCACGTTGCCGCGAAAATTCAGTCCGCTGGCCTTCAGCATCTTGAACGCTTCCTTGGTGGTCTCGCTGCCCTTGTTGTCCTCGCGTGCCGATGCTCATCAGCCCGATGGTCGGGTTTGCGTAACGCGAGGACGTGCTTGGAATACACCGAACCCATCATCGCGTATTGCAGCAGGTGGATGGGCTTCGGGTCGGGGTTGGCGCCCGGCGTCGATGAGGACGAAAAGATTGCTCTCGGTCGGCATCGTCGTCGCGATGCCCGCCCGTTCCACGCCGGGCAGCAGTGCGCAGCTTGATCGTGCTGGCCGCGACGGCGGCGCCCGTGTGACCGGCGCTGACCACCGCCTCCGCCTTGCCAATCTTGACCAGATCGACGCTCCGGCTGATGGAGGAATCCTTCTTCTCGCGGACGGAGGCACTTGCCCTCGTCCCTCATGTCCACCACCTGGCTGGCGTGGTGGATTTCAACGCGCGGGTCGTGGCATTTCAGCCGCAGGAGTTCCGCCTCGATGGCCGCCTGGTCGCCGACGAGATAAAGCTTGCGTGAGGTTGGGAAACTCACGCAAAGCCAAGCGCGGCCCCTTCGACGATGTTGCGCGGGGCAAAATCCCCGCCCATCGCATCAAGTGCAACCCTCATTCGCTGATAACGCTGTGCCGGAGCGACGCACCCGGCGGCGTCAATCGCCGTTTAACCAAGGGAGTCTGCCGCGTGCCGTTGGCATCGTCGCACCAGCCCCCGTTCTGAAACCTTGGCGTCAGGCTTCGATGGTCAACACCTGCCGGCCTTTGTAGTAGCCGCAGGAAGGGCAGGCGGTGTGCGAGATGACGCGGCTGCTGCACTGCGGGCAGCGGCCCAGTTCAGGGGCATGCCAGCGGTTGGCGGCGCGGCGGGTGCGCAGGCGCATTTTCGAGGTTTTACGTTTGGGAACTCCCATGGCTACAAATCCTTTCGGCGGTTATTAAAACTAAAACGGTCTAGCGGTTGGACGAATCTTTCAACTGGTCGAGCGTGGCCCAGGCGGAGGGGGGAACCGGCTGGCTGGCTTCGCCATCCGCGTCCTCCTGCCGGGTGCGCCCCCACGAATTGTTCGCCGGGACAGACTCGCTCACCCGACCAATCGCAATGCGGGTAGGCAGGCAAGGCGAGGAGAATATCTTCTCGAAGGTACGGCGTCAAGTCCACGGTTTCCAACTCGCGGCAGTTCCATCTGCACCGCCAGGTCGTCCACTTGCAGGGGGTAGATAAACGGTTCCAGGCAGCGCACGCACTGGAGTTCGAGGTCCAGGGACACCGTCGCCCGTCACCCACAGCCCCTCGGCGTTCTTGCCGACGTCGAGCGAGTAGTGCAACGGCGCCGACCAGCTTGACGGGCTGGTAGTCGTTGATCTCAAGAATGTCGCGTTCATCCTCACCTTCCAGGTGCAGGCCGTCCTCGGGGATCTGTCGCAGATGGATTTTCATGGCAAAGAACCGCCCGGCGCGAATTTTCGGCCGCAGGGCGGCGACGACACACTCTGGCACAAAAGTGGTCACGTCGCCACCCAGCCGGGCGATTTCCTTGGTGATGCGCGAACTCAGGTAAGTGTAATCCTCCTTGGGCATGAGGAAGATGGTCTCGACCGCGCTCTCGAGTTTCCGGTTCATCAGCGCCATCTGGAACTCGAACTCGAAGTCCGACACCGCGCGCAATCCCCGGATGATGGCCCCCGCGCCGATCTCGCGGGCGTAATTGACGAGCAATCCGTCCAGCCGAGCCAGACGCACCTTCGGACCGTGCAACGCGGTGGTTTGCGTCAGCAGGTCGAGCCGTTCCTCGATGGAGAACAGCGGCTGCTTCTGGCTGTTGACGGCCACCGCGACGACCACTTCGTCGAACAGCTTGACGGCTCGTTCGATGACATCCAGATGCCCGTTGGTGACGGGATCGAAACTGCCGGGGTAAATGGCGCGGCGCATGGGGATAGGTGAACTTGGGGCTTCTTGACTGAATGTTATACCCGCCATAGACTAAACGGGTTTAGCTCGTCTTCCCAGCCGGGGAGGGACCTCGGAGTTTAGCCGGTGACGCTTCTTAATCCCGGAGGGATGTCGGAAATTAGCCGGTGGCGCAAGCCACCGGTATGCACAACACTCAGTCTAGCCCCGGAGGGGCTGAGCGAAAAGCTTCCCGCAAATCGATCGCGTTCCAAAGCCAGTGACCGCTTCTGGCTCAGCCCCTCCGGGGCTAGTTCCCTTTTACCTATTCCGGTGGCTGGCACCACCGGCTAATTTCCAACGTCCCTCCGGGACTGGGAATGGGTGGGGCCGGATGAGGGATCAAGCTTCTTCAGCGGTCCGCCTCCCAGTCCTCATCCAACGGTGCCTTGATGTCACCTGTAATGGTGGCCATGCCTTTCATTGACCCATAAAACTCGGCGAAAGTGAGTATCCGCGACAGAGGATAATTCGGCTTGGCGGGCACCAAGCGTGCGATGGGCGTCCCTTGTTCGGTGATGGTCACGGTCGTTCCATTCTCTTTAACCACGCTGATCATCTGCTTGCAGGCCACCTCGAACTGTTCCGTCGGCAGGGTGAGTTCTGTGGTTTGCATGATGTTTGAATATCAGGACAGCACCAGTCGAAGCAAGTTGATTCGCGTCCAGGCGGTGCACACGGCAAGGGGAGCCGTTTATCTGGAGTGCTCCCCTGACTTTTCAGCATTCCATTCGATATCCAACGGAGATTCAACGTCGCCATGAATAGTAATCCTGCTCGCCATCGATCCGTAAAGTTCTTGTGGCGTCAGCCTCTCGACGGGATTCGTCTGCGGCGTCTCTTCCAAAGGTGCCTTGATGTCATCCGTAATTGTGGCCATGCCCTTCATGGCGCCATACAATTCCTGCGGGGTGTACCGCTTGGGCGCGACGGGCGCCACGCGTACTAACCGGGCCACAGCCTGGCCGTCTTTGGTGATGCTCACTTCTGTTCTCCCGGCGTTGACCTCATCTATCAAATGGAGACAGGACTCCTGGAACTGGCTCGTGGGCAACGTGATTTCGTCAACTTGCATGGTGGTCAACTATCGCGGTCGGCCAAGCGCAAGCAAGCCGAATCGGTTTGCTGCGGAGGGTGGGGCAACGGGGTCATTTCCTCGGAGATCGACTGCGTCCGGTTGGCGCGCGCCCGTAAATGACCGGCAACAATCGAGAGCGCACCTCGTCCAGAAAGTCGCTCAAGCCCGTGTGGACACCGCGTTGCCGCAGAACTTCCCACTCCGTCTCCCGCCAGCAACTTTCCTCGCGTTCCCGATCGTTGGCGAGCAAAACGCGGGCGATCCGTTTTACGTCCTTTTTGTGTTCGGAGGTGGCGGTCAACTTCTCCGCCGCGTCGCAGGGGTGGAAACCCAGTTCTTTCCTCAACTCCGCGAGTTTGGCTTTTTCCGCCTGATTCCGCTCTACAAAGCCGTTCAGAACCCACGCTTCCCGCTTGGCGTTTGGGAGGGCAAGGATAGCGGGAACTTTGCCGGAGCCGGAGGCGAGGTCGCGTTGCGTTTGGATACTGGCCCTCCGCTCCGCGGCTTGATTGTCCATGTCGCGAACTAAAACAACGGCGGCTGGTCGGTCTGGCAACAGGTGGCAATGTTGCAGAGCCTTGCGGGTCGCCGCGCCGTCAAAGCCAAGCGGCCCTGTACTTGGGAAGCCAATCTGACGGCTACCTGGCACCCCGTGCAAAGTTTGTTTGTCCAAATGTTTCAACAATTTCCAAGGGGTGAACTTCTCGCCGGGCACGGTGCCGCACCATTCGCGGTAATCATCCAGATGCTTCCGGTCCAGCCACTCGGGGGCGTAATCCCTGATCTTGCGGTCAATCAGATCACACACGATGCCGCGATCAGCTTCGGCTTCCGCAAAGACGATGACGCGCGCAACCATCGATATGGCACATTACTGAGCGACCGCGTGGATTTTGCCTGAATTGCGGGCGGTGGCGTCCAAGACCCACTCCTCACCCTCCGCACTCCAGAATTCGCCCGTGGTAAGAACCTCCATCGCGCGTTTGGCGTCAGGATGCTCGCTCAATTTTGCGCTTCGAGAACAACCGTCCTTATCCGTGGCGAAAAGCCAAACGTCTTCCGGATCCATCTCATCAATGATGTACGGCGAGTGGCTCGAAAATATGATCTGAAGTCCGGGCCGCGTCTCTTGGAGACGACGCAACTGTTTCACGAGATCCCGTTGCGCTTTGGGATGCAATCCCGATTCAATGTCATCCAGTAGAACAGTTTGTGAGCCATCGGCGTCTCCCTCCCCGTTCTGCATGATCGCTGTAAGAATGGCTAGGGTCACCAACGTGCCTTCACTGATGGCGGAGGCAGGAAGGTCCTCGCCTGAAGCCATGTCAAAACGCAACTCTTGTCCCATCACCTGCTGCTCCTCGTCGTAGGTGCGTGCTTGCTTGTTGATAACAATGTCTTTGCGTTCCACCCGCGTCACTGACACCGGTCGATGTCGCACTCTTCGGACTACGGGCACGACCGTTTTCAGTGCTCTGATGATCTCGGCGAAGGCTTCGTCCTTATCCCCTTTGAGATAGGAGATCACCCAAGCTAAATCCCGGCAATCCACCTGAAGTCGAGGTGGGGATAATTCCGAATAGGATGGACCTTGCAGGTAGCTGCCGGCGGTTTTGAAGTACTGGGCACGCCATCTACTATGCGGGACTTGGTCTGACACACGCACGACGTCACCGGGATCAGGAGGTTTTGTCGCTCGGACATTCGGAACCGTTGGAGACAGAGTAGCACTCCGTTCGGTATAAAACTGCTTCCATACCGTCAGTTTACTGATGTCAAGTTGAGGATGGGGGATCCATTGTCCTGGCACGCTCATGGTGGCTCCTCTCCACAACCATTCACTTTCGTGCGAAGCGCGAAATACTAAGCCCCAATCGCCTTCTAACTCTCGAAATCGACCTCCAAAGACCGCCGACATGCTCCATCCTGTGGAGCCGTAACGCCACATGGACGCATCGCTATTCGCAGAATCGGAGCCATTGCGCTCGGCGGCAGCCCGTAGGATTGCTTTCAAAGCGTTGGTCTTCCCCGAGCCATTCTGGCCGACCAACGCGGTCATGCGACCAAACGTCAGCCGCGTGTCTCGGTGGTTGGCGAAATCAACCAGATGGATGCCGTTGAGCATATCGAATAGTGGTTCAATTTCCTCCGCTCATCACGACTCCAGCGGAACAACCTTCTATCTTATTCCCACTCAATCGTGCTCGGCGGCTTGCTGGAAACGTCGTAGCACACGCGGTTGACCCCCTTCACCTCGTTGCTGATCCGGCTCGAAATGCGCGCCGAGCAACTCGTAAGGCAGCCGCACCCAGTCCGCCGTCATGCCGTCCTGGCTCTCCACGATGCGCAGGGCCACGGTGTAATCGTAGGTGCGCTCGTCGCCCATCACGCCCACCGAACGCACCGGCAGCAGCACCGCGAAGGATTGCCACACGCGGTAATACCAGTCGCTGCTCTTCATCTCGTTGACCACGATGGTGTCGGCGTCGCGCAGGATGCGCAGCCGCTCCGGCGTCACCTCGCCCAGAATGCGCACCGCCAAGCCCGGCCCGGGGAACGGCTGCCGGTGGACGACCTCCTTCGGCAAGCCCAAGCTGCATGCCCGACCTGCCGCACCTCGTCCTTGAAAAGCTGCCGCAACGGCTCGATCAACTCGAACTTCATGTCCTCCGGCAGGCCGCCGACGTTGTGGTGGCTCTTGATCAGCGCCGCCGGGTTGCCCGAGATCGACACGCTCTCGATCACGTCCGGGTAGAGCGTGCCCTGCGCGAGGAATTTGTGCTCGCCGCCGTCCCCGTCGCTCGCCGCAACTCCGCGGCGGCTTCGCTCGAACACGCGCACGAACTCGTTGCCGATGATCTTGCGCTTTTGCTCGGGATCGGTCACGCCCGCGAGCTTCTTCAGGAAACCGCTCCGACGGCATCCACCGTCTTGAGCTTGATGTGGAAGTTGTCGCCGAAAAGCTTTTCGCACCGCCTCCGCCTCGTTCTCGCGCAACAGGCCGTTGTTGACGAAAATGCACGTCAGCTGGTCGCCGATGGCCTGATGCAGCAGCATCGCCGCGACCGAGGAATCCACCCCGCCGCTCAGACCCGAGGATCACCCGCTCGCTGCCCGACCTTTTCGCGGATTTCCGCGCAGGTCTGCTCGATGAACGACCCCATCGTCCAATCCAGCGCGCAGCCGCAGATGCCGTAGAGGAAGTTCTGGATGATGTCCTCGCCCGCGCGGCGTGTGCGCGACCTCGGGGTGGAACTGCAAGCCGTAGAACCGCCGCGCCGGGTTCTCCACCGCCGCGAAGGGCGAGTTCTCCGTGTGCGCCACCGTGCGGAAGCCCGGCGGCAGCTTGGTCACCTTGTCGCCGTGGCTGTTCCAAACGTCGAGCTTCTCCGGCAAGCCCTGGAACAACGGGCAATCCGCCGCCTCCACCTGTAGGGCACCCCGCGCCGTACTCGCGCTTCTGGCTGGCTCTCCACCGTCGCCGCCGAGGTGGTGAGAACATCAGCTGCTCGCCGTAGCAAATCCCCAGCACCGGCAGCCCGAGGTCGAACAGCCCCGGGTCCGGCTGCGGGGCGTTCTCCGCGTACACGCTCGACGGGCCGCCGGACAGGATGATCCCCTGCGCGCCCATCGCGCGCCAGTTCGGCGGCGGGCGTGTCGAAGCGCACGATCTGCGAGTACACCGAGCACTCGCGCACGCGCCGGGCGATGACCTGCGTGTACTGCGAGCCGAAATCCAGGATGAGGACTTTCGATCCCTGGAACGGCTGGGCGGGGCTGCTGGTCATGGGCGGCAGCGGTGGGCAACGCTGGGCGGCTACTTCTTGACGATGAACACGTCCATCGCGTCGCCGACCTTGAGCTTGTCCACGACGGTCCATGCCGTTGTCGAGCACCTTGCCGAACACGGTGTACTGCATGTCGAGGTGCGGCGCGTCTCTTGAGCACGATGTAAAACTGGCTGTTGGCCGAATTGCGGATCGTTCGTGCGCGCCATCGCCAGGGTGCCGCGCTCGTTCTTGTAGGCGCGGTTCACCTCCAGCGGCAGGTTGCCGTACTTCGACCCGCCGCTGCCCGACGCCTGGGCCGTCCATGCCGTTCTTGCTCTTGGGGTCGCCGATCTGCGCGACGAAATCCGGCACGATGCGGTGAAACTGCTGGCCGTTGTAAAAACCCTCCGCCGCCAGCATGCAGGATGCGCTCGACGTGCTTGGGCGCGGCGTCGGGAAAAAGCGCGCAGTAAACGGGACCGGCGGGCAGGTCGAGGCGGATGATCGGGTCCTGACGCTCGGCGTATTTGGCGTCGCCGGGGAGCGAGGAGGGGGCGTTGGTTTGGCTCATTGACTGACTTAAGGGCAAATCCCCGCCCGCGCCAGCGAAAATTTGAACGGCTTCAACCCCGCCCGGATCGTCGCGCCCCGTCGGCAAGCCGAACGGGACACAAGTCTGAACCTAAGCGCCGTATGGTGACTGTTTCCCCAACCCGGAATCGGTGGGAGAAGAGGACCCTTGCAACTGCCCTTAGGTTAACGCCCATTTCCAAGGCGGGGGTGGTCAAACAACCGGGACTACTGCACCGTCACCTTGAAACTGGTTTTCACGGTGCCGCCGGCCGAGTCCCGCGCCTTGAGGGAGATTTTGGCCGAGCCGGTCGCGCCGGTGGCGTAGGTCAGGAACAGCTTGGAGCCTTGCGCCACGGCGGTCACCAACGCGGGATTGGAGTTCACCACCTTGATCTTGAGGATCGACGGATCACCCGGGGTTTTCGCAAGCAACGGAACCAGCGCCACGGTGTTGACGAGCACCAAATTGGAGATTTGCAGACCCGCCGCAGCGTCATAATTGAGCAAAGGGATTTGGTGGAGCGGCGAATTCTGGTCAACAAAGGGGCCGGGGTCCGGCACCGGCACGGCGGCGAGGGCGTCCACGGTCTTCAAGTCCCCCTCGATCACGGAGCCAAAGACGGTGAACCCGCCGTTCTGGTTGTCGAGGTTGGCGGCGTTGGCGTCCGCCTCGTTGAAGAACCACTGGTCAGTCGCGCTGTTGGGATCGGTGCCGAGTTTGGCCATGGCGATGGTGCCCCGCGTGTTGGAGATTTTGAACTCGTTGACCACGGGCGGGTCCGTGACAATCGTGGCGATCTTCGGCTCCGGGGTCAGGACAAACCCGCCGCCCTGCACGATGAACCCCGGCACGGAACGGTGGATCAAGCTGGCGGTGTAAGCGCCCTTGTTCACGTAGTTCAGGAAGTTCGCCACGGTCTGCGGAGCGGCGTCGGCGCGCATCTGCACATCGATGTTCCCGAGCACCGTGGAAAACCGGACGACCTGCCCGGTGACGCCGGTAAGGCCAAAGGTGCGTTTCAGTGTTACCTGACTGTTGGCCGTGCCCACGGGAACCGTGATATCCTTGAGCGGCTTAACGACATACGGCGGCGTGAGGTCCTGCGAGTAAACAGGAGTGGAGGCCAGCGAAGCGAGTAAACTGATTCCAAGAAAAGGTAGGAAAGCGGAACGAAATTTCATGGGGCGAGCAGTGGCGGAAAACTGACTCAACGTAACAGAAATTTATAAGGGTGAGCCAAGGAGGGTAAGATTGCTCCATTCCAAGGGACGAGCAAGCGCCAACGCAAACCTTATCCGAGCGACATGCGCGACAAAAAAGGGGAGCAGATCGCGGCACCGGTTGCCACCGATGGATGATCCGCCGCCAGGGGCGGCACCATGCTGGCCGCGATGGCGGCGGTTCCCAGCACCAGAAACTTGCTCCGGCTGATGCCGTTGTCGAAGGGAGGCGGGTGATCTTTCGATGGATGGATTTTCCCGGAGCGGAGAGGAAAATCGACGGGGATCTAACGGCGCGCCGGTTGCGCCGCCGCAGGCTGCGGTTTCAGGTGGAGGCAGCGCCAGCGGTACGGCGACACGCCTTTCCAACGCTGAAGGGCGCGGAAGAACGAATTGCTGTCGTCAAAGCCCAGCAGGTAAGCGACCTCGTAATGTTCCACAGTCTTTTGCGTCAGGTACTGGTGTGCCTGTTCCCGGCGGGCTTCCTGGACGAGTTGTTGAAAGGTGACGCGCAGGCTGTTGAGGCCCGAACCCAAACAACTCGTCCGTGGTCGCCAGAATTTTCTCTTGCCGCAGCGAGCCTTCGCGCAACCCGGCGCGGCGCGGCACCGCCGTTTCCGGGATGCCTTGTTCTTTGAGTTGGCGTGCCACCAGACGCGACAGACGGAAACGTTCGTTCATGCCGAGGGAGGGTGCGGAATCAACTTGCCGTGGAGAATTTTTCCAGTTCCTACAGCGTGGCCATGTCGATCACGAAGCGGTACTTCACATCCTGGTTGAGCAAGCGTTCGTAAGCCTCGTTGACATAGTCCATTTTGATCATTTCCACTTCCGGCACGATCCCGTGTTCGCCACAGAAATCGAGCATCTCCTGCGTCTCGGCGATGCCGCCGATCGCGCTGCCCGCGAAATTGCGGCGTGGCAGCAGCAAGTTGAACACGTTGACGGGCAGCGGGGACGGAGGCGCGCCGACCAGGCAGAGCGTCCCGTCGAGTTTCAGCAGGCTCAGGTAGGCGTTGATGTCGTGTTGGGCCGAAACCGTGTCCAGGATGAAATCGAAGCTGGCGATACGCTTCTTCATCTCGTCCTCATTCTTGGAAATCACCACCTCATCCGCGCCGAGCTTCTTGCCGTCTTCCACCTTGCCGGGAGAAGTGGTGAACAGAACCGTGTGCGCGCCGAAAGCATGGGCTAGCTTGACGCCCATGTGCCCAAGGCCCCCTAAGCCAACGATGCCGACCTTTGAGCCCTTGCCCACCTTCCAATGGCGCAACGGTGAATAGGTCGTGATGCCCGCGCAGAGCAGCGGAGCCACCGCTTTGAGGTCGAGGTTCTCCGGCACGCGCAGCACAAAGGCTTCTTCCACGACGATGTTCGCCGAGTAACCGCCGAAAGTTTGGCCACCCAACTTTTTGTCCTGCCCGTTGTAAGTATCGGTGAAACGGTTCAAGCAGTATTGTTCCAGCCCTTGCCGGCAGGTCTCGCAGGTGCGGCAGGAGTCCACCATGCAACCCACGGCGGCCAGGTCGCCCGCTTTGAAGTTGGTGACATCTGGACCGACTTCTTTCACGCGGCCCACAATCTCGTGACCGGGCACGCAAGGGTACATCGTGCCGGCCCACTCACCGCGTGCGGTGTGCAGGTCCGAATGGCACACGCCGCAGTAGAGGATTTCGATGACTACGTCGGTGGCACCCGGCGCACGCCGGGGAATCGTAAAAGGAGCCAGGCGTGAGGAAGCGTTCTGCGCCGCGTAGGCTTTGGTCTGTGGGATGTTCATGCGATAACTTTCCACTACTTCGCAATTTTGCACTGGCAGAACCCGCCATAATCTCCGCAAAATACGTCAATTTAAACACGTGAGTGGCGCGTCTTTGGTCGGAGCGCGGCCCACAGCCATCCAGTGGCGGTTTGGAACACGTCATCCGGGAGCAATCAGAAAGATTTTCTCCGCCCGCGCGCGCCGTCCTGGCTTTTGGAGACCCGTGCGCAAAGTGTCCGTTTCCGACTGTCGGAGGAGAGCCGTTATACCCTCGCCTGCCGCCGCGTCGCCAGAACGGAAAACACGTTGGCCGAACAGCTTTCGTTCAATAATTCCTTCGCCCAGGCCGCCCCCTGGTCCGGGAGGCAAATTAGCGCGTGAGCGTGCGCCCTCTACAACGGCTGGTCCAAGGCGATGTCCGCACTTACGGTAGCAAAAGAAGTGTTCCAGCCACAATCCTGATCATCCCTGCCTCACAAAACATCCCATGAAAATCCAAAAAAACGGTTCGCAGCCCTCCAAACAAGGACCTGCCGAGTGGTTCACCGGCACGGTGCGCGTCGATTCTCCTTTCAAGGCGGAAGAGCCCGCTCGTGTCGCCGGCGCGCTTGTCACCTTTGAGCCTGGTGCGCGCACCGCTTGGCACACCCATCCACTCGGACAAACCCTGCTGGTAACAGCGGGGCTCGGCTACGTGCAACGCGAGGGCGGAGCCAGGGAAGAAATCAGCCCGGGCGATGTGGTTTGGATCGCGCCCGGTGAAAAGCACTGGCACGGGGCGGCGGCTACCACGGCGATGACCCATGTTGCCATCCTGGAAATGCTCGACGGCAAGGATGCCGACTGGATGGAGAAGGTCACCGACGAACAGTACCTCCAGTAAATTTTGCCCGGATCGATCAGGCGGCACATCGTCGTCAAGCCTTAGCCCGGCCCCGGAATCCCCGCGCGACGACGCGGACAGCAACCTCTACGTGTCAATATCTCGACGGAGCCGGGGCTGGTGTTCAACAAAACGGTCTCCCCCTTGGACAAAGCAAATGCCTCCAGACCCGACACGTTGCGGTGAATTTGGTTTGCGACGCCTTCCTCACTCCAGCAAACCTTCGATCTCCTCAAAGGAAAGCGTCTCCAGCAGCGGCTCGTCGGATTCGCGTTCCACCAGGGACGCCGTGAGCTCGCGTTTGCGTTGCTGCAGGGCGAAAATCTTCTCCTCCACCGTGCCGCGCGCAATCAAACGATAGGCGGTAACCACCTTCGTCTGCCCGATCCGGTGCGCGCGATCCGTGGCCTGCGCCTCGACCGCCGGGTTCCACCACGGATCGAAGTGAATCACGGTGTCCGCGCCCGTCAGGTTCAAGCCCACGCCACCCGCTTTCACGCTGATCAGGAAGGCGGTCATGCTTTCGTTCGTTTGAAACTTCTCCACCTGCGCGACGCGGTCCTTGGGCTTCGTGCCGCCGTCTAGATAACAGTAGGGCGTCTTCGCGGCGTCGAGGTGCGCCGCGAGGATTTTCAGCATCGAAACGAACTGGCTGAAGATCAACAC
This sequence comes from uncultured bacterium, assembly GCA_963795895.1. GTDB lineage: Bacteria > Verrucomicrobiota > Verrucomicrobiia > Chthoniobacterales > SZAS-18 > CAWCJJ01. The sequence goes on along the minus strand of CAWCJJ010000005.1, from coordinate 1,049,918 downwards.
ACGGTGCCCGCCGTCGCGGATCTCCGTGAGCAACTCGTCGAGCAAGGCAAGCTTGGCGGAGAACGCGGAAGGCGGAAGGCGGAAGGCTGAGGAGGGACCGGAGGGCGCGTCGTCCTCCTCGGAGTCTTCAGGGTTGTTGGAGGATTGCGGCAGGGCGTCCGGGGCGAGGCCGAGGAGCCGGAGATCGCAACAGGCTTGCCGCAGGCGGAGCAGCGCGGTGAGGACCAGCATCCGCCCCGCGCCGCTGCCGCCGCCGTTCTTTTGCTGGCGGGCGGCGTCCAGCTTAAGCCGGCTCTGCTCCAGCAAACCCCGGTACACTTCGGTTTGGGCGGGGGTCAGGTCGCAAAAGGCGGTTTGCTCGATGCGCGCGGGCAAATCCTTGGCGACATCCTTTTTCAACCGGCGCAACAGCACCGGACGCAAACGGCGCGCAAGACGTTCGCGCGCGGCTTCGGCGGCCGGATCGCCGGGACGGGACAGCGGCAGTTCGTACCGCTCGCGGAAATCCTTGCGCTGCCCGAGGTAGCCCGGCAGCGCAAACCGCATGATCGACCACAAATCCCGCACCGAGTTTTCCATGGGGGTGCCGGTCAGCACGAACCGGTGTTGCGAACGCAGGGCGCAGGCGGCCTGGGCCACTTGCGAATCGGGGTTCTTGATGTGGTGCGCCTCGTCCAGACCGACGGCAAAGAAGTTGATCGCGCGGTACCGGTCCAGATCCCGCCGCAGCAGCGCGTAGGAGGTGATGACGAGATCGTACTCCGGGATGCGCGCGAAGAGTGGCGCCCGGTCAGGTCCATCGATGGCGAGAGCGCGCAGGTCGGGCGTGAATTTGGCGGCTTCGCGCCGCCAGTTCTCCACCAGCGAGGTCGGGCAGACGATGAGGGAAGGCGGAAGGCGGAAGGCGGAAGGCGGAACCGGAGGGGGCGAGGCGGGTTGCCTATTGGTGATGGCTTTGGCGGAGGAAAGGTAGGCGAGCGTTTGCAGGGTTTTGCCAAGCCCCATCTCGTCGGCCAGGATGCCGCCGAGGTTGTTCGCGGCGAGGAGGTCGAGCCAGCGGACCCCCTCCAGTTGGTACGGACGCAACGCCGCCAGCAAAGCGGGCGCGAGCGTGAGCTCGGCAGGACGGCGCAAACTCCCCTGGCGTTCGCGCCATTGCTCCCACGAGGGCGCGGTGGCCACCCCCCATTTTTCGAGCGAAGACTCGATGTAAACCCCCTGCGATTGGCGGAGCCGGTAAACGCCGGAGGCGGATTGCGCCGGGTCGCAGTCGCGCAGGACCTCCTGGAGATCGTTGAGCGTTTCGGCGGGCAGGACGGCCAACTTGCCGTTCCGCAGCCGCGTGTGGCCCGCACCCATCTGGAGCAACCGCTGGATCTCGGCGGCGGAGAAACGTTCGCCGCTGCTGCCATGGAGCGCGATTTCCAACTCGAACCAATCCGTGCCCGAGCCGCGCACCGCGACTTCCGGGGTGATGATCTCGATCTGCTTGCTGACGTTCGTGAAGCGCGAGCCAATCACGACCTGCCAGCCGGGGTCTTTCTGCAAGGCCGGGCAAACCCAGGGCGAAGAACCGCAAGATAGACTCTTCCCCGCGCAGAAAATAGTGGCCGGTCATATCCGGTCCCGCGAAGCCCCAGCCGGTGAGGCGGGCCAGGGCCGCGCGTTCGGCGGCGAGGTGCCGGGTGAGCAGGTGGCCGGGTTTGTCGGGCAGCGTGAAGGTAAACGTCTCGCGGTCGGGCGTCACACCGATGGTGACCACGCGTTTGTTCGGGTAAACCGCCTGGAGACGCGCGCCAAGCTGGTTGAGGGATCCTTCGATGTTGAGACCAAACTGCGCCGTGGCCGGTTCGACGTTCGCCGGGATCGCGGGTGTCACTGCAATGGTTGCGGTGCCCGCCCCTCGCACCGTTGTTCCCGGCGTGGTGGCAACCGCCTGGTCCGCCCGCAACTCGAAAAACTTGTCCAACCCCAGCCATTCCGTGCCGAGGAAGGCGGCGGCCTGCGCGGCGGGCAGTAGCATGGATGTTTGCTCGAACAGCGGGAAGTACGCCCCGGGAAGTCCCGGTGAAACGGGTTGCGCCTCGTGCCGCGCCACTCCCGCCCGCAGGAGCCACGCGCGGCCGCCGGCGCTCAACACGCGGCTTTCGGCGGGCCACTGCACGGCGAGCTCCAGCGAACCGTCGGGCAGTAAACTCGCCCGCAGCGGCGGACGCAACGGCGCGGGGTTGACGTGCAGCGCGGGGGTCCGGCCGAGTCCAACGCGCGGGTGCCCCGCAATCGATTCCAGCCACTGGAGGAATTGGCTCCGATCCAGGAAGTTCATGCCGCCCGGCGCCGCGCCGAGCAGTTGGGCCAAACCCGAGACGGCCCGAAAATCTTCCGACAGCAACGGTGTTCCTCCCACCGGAGCGCCACCCGCGCCGAGCATCGATCGCTTGCCGCCCGCCTCCAGTTCCATTCCCGCCAGGAGTTGTCCCTTGCCCCAGGCCGCCCCGAGATCAGGAGCCATCACGATCCGCAGCCGCGCGACCGCCGCCGGGTCCTCGCGGTAAGGCAGCGCGACCGGCGGTTTCTCCACGACCCGCGCCATCGCCGCGCTTCCCGGAGCCACCCCGCGCGCCGGGGTCGTCGCCGTGGCGGCATCCAGCCGTTTTTCCCCCGCCGTTACCGCGAGTCCCACGGCCAGCGAATGCGCGCACACGGTGCCCCATTCGCGCGAAGCTCGGCACGAGCAAAGGTTTTCAATGTTCCCGGGCGACAAAATTTTCAGCCCCGCGCGGTAATCGATTTCACCTTCGCGCACAAACCCCTGGAGCAACGGCGGCGTCCACCGCGCCCCGCTGACCCGGCCCATGTCGCGCAACCCCTGCGCGTGCTTGAACGCCGGCCAGCCCCCGGCGGCGACGAGCAGTTTCTCGGTGATCTCAACCGGACCGGGAGCGGGTTTGGAGGGCGGCAAGGGCATGGGAAAGCGGACGGCAAAGATGCCCGGATTCGCCCGCGAGGGCAAACGCGAGTAAAGTCGCCGCTCGCAATCCGCGTGGAACGACGGAAATGGTTTGAGTTCAACCCGCCGCCTGCGAACATTGCCCGCCGCCGTCCGACCGCAAATTATGAAGATGAAAACGATCGCCATCGCCAACCAGAAGGGCGGCGTGGGTAAAACCACGACGGCGGTCAACCTCGCGGCCTGCCTCGCCGGCCTCCGCTGGCGCGTGCTCCTGATCGACCTCGACCCGCAGGCCAACACCACGAGTTCCCTCGGCTTCGAGAGCATGGAGGGCCACAGCCTCTACGCCGCGCTGGCCGGCGAGATCGCCCTCACCGAGCGCATCATCCCCACCCGTTTGGAAAATTTGTTCCTCATCCCGGCCGACCTGGACCTGGCGGGTTCGGAAATCGAGGTCGCCCGCCTGGAAAACCACCTCGGGCGTCTGCGCGAGATCATGCGGCCCATCACCGAGGACGCCCCGTTCGACTACGTGATCCTGGATTGCCCCCCATCGCTCGGCATCCTGATGACCAACGCCCTCGCCGCCGCCGACGAGCTGCTGGTGCCCATCCAGTGCGAATACTTCGCTCTGGAGGGACTCTCCAAAATCGTGCAACTCGTCGAGCAAATCCGCGAGATCGGCGCGAACCCGGAACTCACCATCGGCGGCATCGTCATGACGATGTTCGATTCGCGCACCAACCTGAGCCAGCAGGTGGTCGGCGAGGTTCGCAAACACTTCGAGAAGATCACCTACCAGACGGCGATTCCCCGCACGGTGCGCCTGGGCGAGGCGCCGAGCTTTGGCAAGACCATCGTCGAGTACGATCCCAACGGGATCGGGGCGTTGGCGTACAAGCGGCTGGCCGAGGAATTCATCCTCCGTCAGCGCGGCGGGTCCGGCGCTGGCAAAAACGGCGAAACCGGGTATGTTGAGATGGCGGCGGAGCCCGCGCCCGACGTGCCGGCGCGCTCCGGCAACCTGCCGCCGTTGATGATCAAGCTGCCGAAACCTTGAAGAACCAGCGCGCCCGCAACCAACCGCCCATGATGGTACTGTCCGCGCCGTTGCTCTTGGAGGGATACCGGCGCGGCCTGTTCCCGATGGCTCTGGAGGACGGCGAGATCGGCTGGTTTTCGCCCGATCCCCGCGGCGTCATCCCGTTGACACCGGAAGATTTTCACGTTCCCCACGGCCTGAAACGGGCGTTGAAAAAGAACCGTTTCGAGACGCGGATCAACGGGAATTTCGAGGCGGTCATCCGCGCCTGCGGCAAGCGCACGGAAACCTGGATCAGCGAGGAAATCATCCGCAGTTACCGCGACCTGCACATGCTCGGCTACGCCCACAGCGTGGAAAGCTGGCTCGACGGCATCCTGGTGGGCGGACTTTACGGGGTTGCCATCCGGGGGGTATTTTTCGGGGAATCCATGTTTCACGCGGTGACGGACGCCTCCAAATTCGCCTTGGTGGCGCTGATCGACCGGCTGCGCGCGCGCGGGTATAGTTTGTTGGATATACAGTGGACCACCCCGCATCTGAAGACCTTTGGCGCGGTGGAAATCCCCCGCGACGAGTATTTGCGCCGCCTGGCCATCAGCTTGAAACAACCCTGTGAATTCGACTGATCGTAAAGTGGGACGCGGGACCACACGGGACGCGACGGTGCTGCTCGTGTTTTGCCTCCAACTCACTGGCGTAAGGATAATTGAAGCTGGCGTATCCTCCCATTCCACGGAGGTCAACTTAAGCACCGCCGCCATCTCCCTCCCCAACCCGGAACGGGTTGCGCCCCAAAGCCGGGGGTTGCGTCCTCCGACGACGAGGGATACGCCACCGCAGGGTGCAACCCCGTTGGGGTTGGGAGAACATCAACCATCACAACCCAGGGTAGCCCCCCAAGCGGGGCAATCCCGGGCTTTGGGGCGCAACCCCCTTGGGGTTGAAGAGGGGACGCGCGCGGCGACACTTGAGTCAACGCCCGCGCCCTCCTCCCCTTCCCTGTTCTTTGAGATGGTCAGGATGCCCGCCGGCTACTCGGTTGCCAAATACGAGGTGACGCAGGAACAGTACGAAGCCGTCACCGGCGAGAACCCGAGCGTCTGTCCGGGTCCGCGCCACCCCGTCGAGAACGTCAGTTGGGAAGACGCCGTCGCGTTCTGCGAGAAACTCACCGCCCGCGAGCACGCCGCCGGACGCCTGCCCATCGGCTTCGTTTACGATCTCCCGACCGACGCGCAATGGGACGAGTTCGCCGCCGGCACCGATGTGCGCGACGCCGCGATCTCCCTGGAAGTCCGGCGCGACGCCACGGAACCGGTCGGCTCGCATCCCGCCAACGCGTTGGGACTCCACGACGTGGTCGGCAACGTGTGGGAATGGTGCCGGGATTGGTACGACAACTCGATCCGCAAAAAGGATTCCAACAAGGACACGCCCTACGTTCCCACCGACGCCGAAGTCGCCGCCGCGCCGCCGGAGGAAAATTTCAAGGTCCTGCGCGGCGGGTCGTGGGACACCGGCCCCGCCGATGGCTTCACCCTGTCGGCCCGCCTGCGTTACGCGCCGGGCATGAGCAACTACCGGACGGGGTTTCGTTGCGTGCTAACGTCGGCTGGCGGCAAGCCGCCGGTCGCGCCTTTGAGCAAATAGTAGAGCGTCTCCATCCGGCCCGCGTCGATCCCGGCGTTGAACGCGCGCCGGTGGGCTTCGCCCCAAATGGCTTCCAGCTCCAGCGGACGGCCCGCGATGAAATCGAGCAACGTACTGGGTCGGTAGGGTCCCATTTCGAGGGTGCGTTTGATTTGGACCGAGGCGAAGTCGGGTGGAATGGGATGTCCCAGACGGTTCGCCACGTGGATAATTTCGTCCATCAGGCGGACGGCGAGGTAATGCAAAGACGGGTTGGCCAGGATGTCGGCGACCGTCGCGCCCGCGCCGACGCCGCTGGGTTGCCCGAGGCTCGCGAGGATGGTCAGTCCGTTGAAGGGGATGTTCCAGACCAGCTTGCGCCAACGTTCCGTGGCGAGGTCGGCGGCGACGCGCGCGGTGACCCCGCAACGTTTGAACTCCCAGGCGATGTCGTGGGTGCGCGGCTCGGGGTACCGTCCGAACTCCCCAAGGGTAATCGCGCCGTAGCCCTGGTGCTCGATCACGCCCGGCGCGGCGCGGCTCAGGCAGACGAAGCACAGGCCGCCCATGATTCGTTCGGGGCCGAAGTGTTCCGCAAGAAATTCCTCGTTGCCCAGGCCGTTTTGCAGGGTCAGCAACACGGTTTCGGGTTTGAGGAGCGGCGGCAGCAAGGTGAGGAGCGCGTCGTTGGCGGTCGCCTTGATCGCGATGATGACGAGATCGCACGGGCCGATTTCCTCCGTGGAAGCATAGACCTGTGTTTTGGCGACGCGGAAGTTCCCCTGCTTGCTGGTAACCCGCAGTCCAAACCGCCGGATGGCCGCGCGTTCCTCGGGGTTGCGGATGTAAAAGCGCACGTCCCGCCCGAGGTAGGCGAGTTTCGCGCCGTAAAAACCGCCCACCGCGCCCGCGCCGACGACGGCGATTTTGAGTCCGGGTAGTTGGTGGGTGGAGCGCATAGTGGGGGATGAGTGTGGGGGGCGTGGATGTAGTCCAACTTCCGTTACGGGTCCAGAGGCCCCTACTTTGCCATGGTCCCCTCAGCGCTGATTCTCTTCATTGAGCGGTGCTCTCCGGTTGGGCTTCTCCGCACAAAAAGTGTCATACCGGCTTACCTTTGGTTTGGAGTGCGCGCGACACGTCGCCGCTTTGTCATCAGCGACATGTCGCGTCCTGCCATTCCGGCAAAGCCGGCTCGATCAATGGCGGCTTCGCCGAGGGGTTTGGACGCGACATGTCGCTGGAAACAAAGCGGCGACGTGTCGCGGCGCACTCCAAACCAAAGGCAAGCCGACCCCAGAAGCTAATCGGGCGGCGGCAACAACCGGAACGCAATTCGTTCCGTCGCAAAAGCCAACGCGTTGCCATCGTCACTCTCACCCGCCGCCAGTGGCGAGATGGCGTCCGGGAAAGCGAGGGCAAACCAGGCGGTCGGGCGCTCATTCCACACGTCGGCCGGGATCATGACGCTCAGGGTGGCCGGTCCCGTGGCGGACAGTTCGAGCGTGCCCAGGTCGTGCCCGTTGAACCGCACCCCAAGGTGTTGCGTGGCACGCACCCCGACCGGCAGGTAAACGGTGGAGAACCGGAACTCAATCCTCACCTCCGAGCCCGGCGGTACTTTCGTGGGTCGGAAGCGAATCACCCCGATCTTCCCCTCGCTCCACACGGACGTGATCGCCGGATCGTCCGGGTCCAACCAGCCAAAGATCGCGTACTTGAACGCGGCGGAGGGCCGTCCCCCGAAGGTGATCGTCGCGCCCGCGCCCGCTGGGTCCAACCCGGGACCATCCGTCAGCAACGCGAAACCCTCCGTCAGGGGATGGGCGGCGGCTAGGTCCGCGTTAATGGTGTTCGCCGGCACGATCTGCCAGACGTCGTACGCGGCTTCCCCGCTCTTCGACAGCAATGCGGATGGCAGGTCGGCGGGAACGTGGTCCTCTCCAAACATCACGTGCCAATCCGCCGGTACAAAGCAGGGTTGCCCCTCGTGCGACAGGAGGGCGGCGATCCCGGCGGCCACCCCCCAGCCGGCGTGCGGGAAGACGAGCAGCTTCGCGCGCGGCGCGCCAGATCGCTCCGTTAAAGCTGCGTTCACCGTCGTCGCGCCCGCGCGTTCTTCCCGGGTGTCGTAATCCACGGCGCGATAACTCCCGAGATGTCGCGTTCCGTAGGCGATGGTCGCCGCCCCGCAAAGCATCGCGATGGCGGTCCTCCACCGGCCGGGGTGTCGGAGACGCGCGGCTTGCGCTTCCACGATGTCGCAAACCGCTCCCGCCGCCAACAGGGCCAGGACGTAGTAGATGGCGTACGCGAACCAACTGTTGAAGTAAAACATTTCGCCGTCCTGCAAGTGGTTCCAGACCACGGCCAGCGCGGCGCTCACCGCCCAAAAAAACGACAGGGACCCCAGAAAACGCCAGCGTCCGACGGGGGTCTCAGCAGATTGAGAGAGTCGGTGGGTCGTCCTCTCAATGGTTGGATCGGGCGTGAACCACCGCCGCAAAACAACGGCAAGAACGGGCGCAGCCAACGCGCCGGTCCAGAGCAGCGTCATCTCGGGGTGGCCGAGCAGGTAGGCGGCGATTTGGCCCGGCGTTACGCCACCCGGGCTGATGTCGCTGCTACCGTGGGAAGGCCGGTAAACCCCGTACCGTAGAAAACAAAACAGCGAGTCGAGCCAAGCGTGGCGCGGCCCGCCCTGGTGGGATTGGATGTGCAGGAGAATCCGGGAAACGTTGCTCGGCGAGACCAGAAGCCAATCGACCACGATCGGCAGGACGAAAACCACGGCGATCCCGGCGGCAACCGCGTGGGAACGCGGAAACGCCCGCCAGGCGCGGAGCAGGGCTGACGGGTGTAACATCCATGGAAATTTGGACCGCGGCACCAACGCCGGTTGAACACTCCCGCGCGACCACCACAGACCGAAGTAGGCGAGGAGGAAAAACGGGCCGACGAAGAGCGGTTGCGCCACGTTGAGGTGGATCGTGAAACAACCCGCGAGCAGCAGCAACGGCAAGTCTTGCCCGCGTCCCGCGCCCACGGAGGCCGCCGCCATCATCAGCGCGAAAAACGGCATCGGCAGGACGTAGGCCGTCCAGGGTGTGAGCAGGCAAAAGCGGGGGTCCACCGACGTGAAATGAACCACCGCGAGCAGCAGGGCCAGGGGTACGAAAAGTTGGCCGCGCACCCAGCGCGCGGCCACGCCGATCCCCGCCGCGAGAAAGCCCGCGTTTAACAAAAGCACGACGACGACCTGGGCGTTGTAGGGCGTGGGAACGAGGTGAAAGGTCCGGTAAAGCAGCACCTCGCCCAAACCCAGGGCATAAAACAGGGCCGGCCCGGGGTGATGGAACTCCCATCGGGAGTAAGCCCCGTAGATTTCGTGGAAGTGCTCCGCCCGCACCACCGAGAGCGAGTTCGCCGCGAGATCCCCGGACTCGTACAGGCGCGACTCAAACAAGTAATGCGCGTTGAGCCAGAGGATGACTCCCAGCAGGAGAGTCGTCAGCGCAAAGTACCAGGCACGGGTGCGAAGCGGCAAGGCGGCGGGAATGACCGCCTTGGCAGGGTCCGATGAGGGCATAAAAAAAATAGCGCGCGGGGACCACCACCAGCCGGGGCCGTTGTGATCCTAAGAAAAAGAGAGGGGACTCGTCACGGGGAAATAAGCCAAAACGTCAGCGCGTCAACCCGGCGTCGCCGTGCTCATGCTGGTCCACGATGCCTTCGGCGATACCCTCGGCGATCCGCTGGCGGAACGCCCCGTCGCTGATGCGGCTCGCTTCGCCGGGATTGGTCAGGAAGCCGCATTCGCACAGGATGGATGGGATTTGGGGATTGTGCGTCAGGCGCAGCACCCGGCGGGTCACGCCCCGGTATTCCATGGAGGTTGCCGCCGCGAGGCGTCGTTCCACCCGCGCGGCCAGCCCCTGGCTGTCGGTGCGCCAGTAAAACGTTTCCACGCCCGTGGGTCCGCTGCCGCCGGTGGCGTTGTAATGGATGCTCACCAGGACCCCGTCCGGGTAGCGGTTCGCGAGGGTGACGCGGTCGTCGAGTTCCACGAAGGTATCGTCGGAGCGGACCATCACGGTGCGGAACCCGGCGCGTTGCAGAATCGGACGGAGCCGCTGGGCGGTGTCGAGCGCGACATCTTTTTCCATGATGCCCGAGCGCGACCGTCCCCCGTTGTCCTTCCCGCCGTGCCCGGCGTCGATCACGACGGTCGAAAAGCCCCCGGGCGAGGAGATGGAAAGGGTGTTGCAACCGGACAAAGACAGGACCACGAGCAAGCAGCCGGCCCAGGGAAGAAGAGCGGGGAGGGCGGAGCGTTTCGGAGAAGTCGAACGGATCGTCATGGCGAGCGGGGACTTACCGGGCAAAGCCGGGACGCGTCAAATTTTTCCTCGCGGCGGTGAAGCGGTGTCGTCCACTCCGGCGATGCCCACCCAATGGAGGGGCCGGTAGTCGGATCGCTCAATCGTTGCGGGAACACTCCGGCTGCAAACTTTGCGTGATCCTCGAAAGCTCGACCACCAGTTTATGAATCGAGTCGGCCAGGTCGGCCACCTCGCGCGACTCCTCTGTCGCGCCGCCATTCTCCAGCCGCTTGGCGACGACGTGCGACTGCAGGTAAAGCGCGGTCAGGCTCTGGCTGAGGGTGTCGTGCAAAAGCCGCGCCACCCGGCGGCGTTCCTCCTCGACGGCCTCCCGCGCGGCCCGCGCCAGACGATCCCGCTCGGCGGTCGTTTCCGCCAAGGCCACCCGCGTCCCGGCCAGTTCCGCGCGCAACACCGCTACAGCCTCATCCTCAACGCGAACCGACGGAATGGACGGACCCATACGCGGATGTTAACCACGCCCGGGAGGTTTATACAAGCAAAACCGCGCGAAGTCCCATCTTCCGCCCGCCTCAGTCCAAACAGCGCAACCCGCCGCCGACGCACGTATCAGAGCAGCGTTCCGCCGCGGCTTCGCCCTATCTTCTATCTCCTATCTCCCTGCCCTTCCTTTATTTCCCCCATGTCGTTCCTCTCCACCCTCCTGGGCCGTCCGCTGGCCACCTCGGAAGAAAAAGAAAACAAGATGGGCGTCTGGACCGGCGTGCCCACGCTCGGCCTCGACGCCCTTAGTTCCGCGTCCTACGGCCCCGAAGCCGCGCTGACCATCCTCATCCCCGCTCGGAGCGGCGGGGGTCGCGTTACGTCGGACCCATCACGCTGGTGATCCTGGTGCTGCTGGCGATCCTGTATTTCTCCTATCGGCAGACGATCGCCGCCTATCCCAACGGCGGCGGCTCCTACACGGTGGCCCGGGAAAACCTCGGCGCGCGGGCGGGCCTGCTCGCCGCCGCCGCGCTGATGCTGGATTACGTCCTCAACGTCGCCGTCGGCATCTCGGCGGGGGTCGGCGCGCTGGTCTCGGCGTTCCCGGCGCTGCACGCGCACATCCTGGCGCTTTGCCTCGGCATCCTCGCGCTTGATCACCGCTGGTCAACCTGCGCGGCGTGCGCGAATCCGGCATGCTCTTCAGCGTGCCGACCTACCTGTTCGTCGCTCAGCCTGCTGGCGGTGCTCGGCCTGGGCGTCTTCAAGGACGTCGCTCACCGGCGGACACCCGGCCCCGGCGGTCGCCCCGCCCGCCGCTGCCCGCCACGGCACGGAGGCGGTGAGCTTGTGGCTGCTGCTGCGCGCTTTCGCCAGCGGCTGCACGGCCATGACCGGCGTGGAGGCGGTCAGCAACGGCGTCGCCGCGTTCGCGGAACCCCGGGTCGAACGCGCGCGGCGCACGCTGACCGTTATCGTGGTGGTCCTGGCGGCTGCTGCTCGGCGGCATCGCGCTGCTCTGCCGCGCGTACCACGTCGGCGCGATGGACCAGGAGAAACCGGGCTACCAGAGCGTGATTTCGCAACTGGTCGGCGCCGTCGCGGGCGCGGGGCGTTCTACTACGTGACGATCGGCAGCGTGCTGGTCGTGCTGGCGCTCTCGGCCAACACCAGCTTCGCCGGGTTCCCCCGCCTGTGCCGGATCGTCGCGCAGGACGGCTACCTGCCGCGCGTGCTCGACCCAGCGTCGGGCCGCGGCTGGTGTATTCCGCGGGCATCCTGGTGCTCGCGGGCGTGGCGGGGCTGCTCCTGGTGGTGTTCGGCGGGATCACCGACCGGCTGATTCCGCTGTTCGCGGTGGGGGCGTTCGGGGCGTTCACGCTCTCGCAGGCGGGGATGGTGATGCACTGGCGGCGCAACCCCGGGCGCGGGGCGCGCAATCCTCGCTGGCGGTCAACGCCCTGGGCGCAATCAGCACGGCGGTCGGCGCTGGTGGTCATCCTTTTCGCGAAGTTCACCGAGGGCGCGTGGATCACGTTGCTCCTGATCCCGGTGACGCTGGCGGTTTTCTACTGGATCAAGCGGCATTATGATGGTGGCCCGGCAGATCCATTGTCCGCAGGGCATTGAAGCCGGGAACGCCGAGCGCGCCGTTGGTAGTCGTGCCCATCGAGGATTGGAATCTGTTGACAGAGAATCGCTGCGGTTCGGCATGAGGCTTTCGCCGGAGGTGGTGGCCGTCCACGTTGACACCGGCGAGGAGCCGGGTCGAGACCGGGGTGGTCAACCCGCGCCCGCTTTGGGAAAGCGAGGTCGAGGACCCGGCGCGCGCCGCCGGACTGGACCCGCCGCGTCTGGAAGTGCTCGCCTTCGCCGTATCGGCTGCTCTTCGAGCCGCTGCTCGATTATGTGAAACAGTTGCGGACCGAGCAGGCGCCGGAACGCTGGCTCGCGGTGGTCGTGCCGGAGTTGTTCCAGACGCACTGGTACGAGGGTTTCCTCCACAACGACCGTTCCGAGGCGTTGCGGGCGGCGGTGCTGGCGTTAAAGGACCCGCGCGTCGTGGTCATCAGCGTGCCTTGGTACCTGGAGGATCGCGACTCGAAGGGCGGGTTGCTCCACGGGAAAGCGTCGGGGGTTTAACCGCAGATTTAACGCAGAAGGACGCAGATTTTCAGAAAACGGCTGGGAAGGATAGAGGCAAAGAGAAGAAATCCTCTGGAACAAAAAATCTCTTCTCCCCGCCTTTTCTTTAATCTGCGTTAATCTGCGGTTAAACCTCTTCCTTGCCGTGCCATGAACACCAATCCGCCCCCCGCGCTCGTCCACGTTCCAGTCGCCTTTGGGCAAACCCGTCCCGCGCACCTGGGCCTCGCCACTTGGATCGATGAGTGCGCCCAACTGTGCCAGCCGGAGAACATCTTCTACTGCGACGGCTCGGACACCGAGCGGGAGTACCTGGAGACCGAGGCGTGCCGCATGGGCGTGCTGCTGGCGCTCGACCCCGACAAACTTCCCGGCTGCCATTACGCCCGCTCCGCCACGAACGACGTCGCGCGCGTGGAGCACCTCACCTTTATCTGCACCCCCGAACGCGCCGACGCCGGCCCCACCAACAACTGGGCGGAACCCGGCGAGACCCGCGCCAAAATCCGCGCCCTGCTCGATGGCGCGATGCGCGGGCGCACGATGTTCGTGGTCCCCTACCTCATGGGACCGGCGGGATCCCCGCTGGCGCGCGTCGGCGTGGAAATCACGGATTCGATCTACGTCGCGCTCAACATGCGGATCATGAGCCGGATGGGCAACGTCGCGCTGGAGGCGTTAGGCGCGGACGGTTCGTTCAACCGGGGCCTGCATTCCGTGCTCGACCTCAACCCGGAACGGCGCTTCATCTGCCATTTTCCGCAGGACAACGAAATCCTGTCCGTCGGCAGCGGTTACGGCGGCAACGCGTTGCTGGGCAAGAAATGTTTCGCCCTGCGGATCGCGCAGCCATCTCGCGCGGACGGAAGGCTGGATGGCCGAGCACATGCTCATCTTGTGCGCGGAATCCCCGACGGGCGAGAAGCATTACCTCGCTGCCGCGTTCCCGAGCGCCTGCGGCAAAACCAATTTCGCCATGCTCATCCCGCCCGCCTCCTACCGCGAGGCCGGGTGGAAGATCACCACCATCGGCGACGACATCGCCTGGATGCAGCCCGGGCCCGGACGGCCGCCTCTGGGCGATCAACCCGGAAGCCGGGTATTTCGGCGTCGCACCCGGGACCTCACACGCGTCGAACCCCAACGCGATGACCGCCATCGAGCGCGACACCATTTACACCAACGTCGCCCTGCTGCCCGACGGGACGGTCTGGTGGGAGGGCAAGGACGGCCCGATTCCCTCCGAGTGCCTCGACTGGCAAGGGCATCCGTGGACGCCGGACGAAACCACGACCAAAGCCGCGCATCCGAACAGCCGTTTCACCGCGCCGATGCGCAACAACCCGGCGCTCGCGCCCGAGGCGAACGACCCGCGCGGCGTGCCCATCGACGCCATCATCTTCGGCGGTCGCCGCGGGAACACGGTGCCTCTGGTTTACCAGGCCCACGACTGGGTTCACGGCGTGTACCTCGGCGCCACGATGAGCAGTGAGACCACTGCCGCCGCCGCCGGAAAGACGGGGCAGGTCCGGCGCGATCCGATGGCGATGCTGCCCTTCTGCGGGTACCACATGGGCGACTACTTCCAGCACTGGCTGGACATCGGGAAAAAGTTGACGCGACCGCCGGCGGTGTTCCGGGTGAACTGGTTTCGCAAGGACGCCAAAGGGAAGTTCCTGTGGCCGGGGTTCGGCGAGAACATGCGCGTGATCGAGTGGGTGCTAAAACGTTGCGCGGGCACGGCGGGCGCGCGGCAAACCCCCGTGGGTTTCGTGCCCGGACGCGAGGACATCAACCTGGACGGATTGACGGGTTACGACGACGAAAAGTTTGCCCAACTCATGACGGTGGACCACGACGAGTGGTTGCGCGCCGCCGAGGAGCAGGGGCCGTTTTTCGACTCCCTGGCCCCCCGGCTGCCGGTGGAGTTGACGGAGCAGCGGCGGCTTCTGATGGAGCGTCTGAGTTGAGGCTGTTTTCCATTCGATATTGAAACTTACCCATGCAAGCGCAGCCCTACTCCCCCGAACCTTCCAGCGCGTCTCCGAACCCATCCACGTACCTGGCCTTCGACCTTGGGGCCGAGAGCGGACGGGCGATCCTCGGCACCCTGTGGGCGGGCCACCTAACCTTGGAGGAAACGCACCGCTTTCCCAATATCACCGTCAAGCTGTTTGACTCGTTGCGCTGGGACCTGCTCCACCTCTTTGTGGAAATGAAAACAGGCCTGCGCAAGGCTTCGCGCTGGCGCCCGCCATGCGCAGTTTGAGCGTGGACACCTGGGGGGTGGATTACGTTTGGCTTCAACGCGCGCCAACCCATGTTAGGCCTGCCGTATTGCTACCGGGACGCGCGCACGGACCGCACCTTCAAGAGCACGGTGACCGCGCTGGGGGAAGCCGCGATCTACGCGGAGACGGGCATCCAGTTCATGTTCTTCAACACGTTGTACCAGCTCCGCGCGGATCTGCTCGACAACGGGACGATCTTGCAAGCGGCGGACCGGTTCCTCTGCGTGGCCGACTACCTCAACCACCTGTTTGGCGGCGCGCCAAGGGCCGAGGCGAGTCTGGCCAGCACGACGCAGATGTACAACCCGGCGAACCGCGCGTGGTCGGAACCCTTGATCGCGGCGGCGGGTTTGCCCCGGCGTTTGTTTCCCGAGATCGTGCCCTCCGGCACGCGGCTGGGAGAGCTTGATGCTGATATTGCCGGCGAGGTCGGGGCGCAGGGCCGAATCGAAATCGTGGCGAGTTGCTCGCACGACACCGCTGCGGCCATCGCGGCGGTCCCGGCGGTGGACGAAGCGGGCAACCCGGAGGAGGGTTGGGCTTACCTGGTGTCGGGAACATGGTCGCTCATGGGCGTGGAATTGCCGACGCCCCTCATCAACGAGGAGGCGCGCGCGCTCAACTACACCAATGAGGTGGGCGTCGGGGGATCGATCCGCTTTTTGAAGAACATCTCGGGCTTGTGGCTGTTGCAGGAGGCGCGGCGCGACTACGAGCGTTCCGGCGCGCAGTACGATTACGCCGCCATCGTGAAACTCGCGGAGGAAGCGGGGCCGGCGGGTAGTTTCGTTAATCCCGCCGAGGAGCGTTTCGCGAGGCCCGGCGGGATGCTGACGAAGATGTACGACTACCTGCGCGAGACGGGGCAGCCGCCGCTCGAAACGCCCGGGGCGCATTTCCGGTGCATTCTGGAGAGCCTCGCGCGTTTGTACGGCAAGACTTTGGTGGAGGTCGAGAAGCTGACGGGCCGGACGATCCAGACGCTGCACATCGTGGGCGGCGGCAGTCAAAATCGGTTGCTCAACCAGATGACCGCCGACGCCACGGGGCGTCCGGTGCTCGCCGGTCCGGTGGAGGGGACGGCGATCGGCAACGTGCTGGTGCAGGCGCTGGCACTGGGTGATGTGGCTTCGTTGACGGAGTTGCGCGTCATTGTGCGGCGGTCGTTTCCGTTGGAGACGTATTTGCCGGCAAGGACCTCGTGACAGCAGGCGCGACTCTTCTCCGCCCGCCGCGCAGCGGCTTTGGAGTGCGCCGCGACACGTCGCCGCTTTTTGCCTTTCAGCGACACGTCGCGTTCTTCCCTCTCGGCGCAGCCGCTATTAATCGAGTCGGCTTCGCCGAAGGGTTTGGACGCGACGTGTCGCGGTTGGACCCGGCGGAGCCGTGTGAAAGCGGCGACGTGTCGCCGCACTCCAAAGCCGCTGCGCGGCGGGCGGAGAATCCATCCCCCGCCCTCACATGATCCGCTCCAACAAATACTCCTTTAACTCGCCGATCTTCATCCGCTCCTGCTTCATGCTGTCGCGGTGGCGCATCGTCACCGTGTCGCGCAATTCCTCCCCGCGCTCGCCTAACGTCTCGAAGTCCACCGTGATCCCGAAGGGCGTGCCGACCTCGTCCTGCCGCCGGTAACGCCGGCCGATCGCGCCCGTCTCATCGTAGAAAACGTTCAGGTGCGGCTTGAGCAGCTTCGCCACCTCGCGCGCCTTTTCCACCAAGTGCCGGCTTGTTCTTGAACAACGGGAACACCCCGCACTTCACCGGCGCCATCCGGGGATGGAAACGCAAAACCACCCGCGTCTCGCTCTTGCCCTTTTCATCGGTGAGCACTTCCTCGTCGTACGCCGAGCAGATCAACGCCAAGACCGTGCGATCCACCCCGGCGCTGGGCTCCACCACGTGCGGGATGAACCGCTCCTTCGTCTCCTCGTCGAAATAATCCAACGGCTTGCCGCTGTGCTCCTGGTGCTGGCTTGAGATCGTAATCGGTGCGGTACGCGACCCCCTCCAGCTCCTGCGTGCCGAACGGGAAATCGTACTCGATGTCGTACGTGCCCTTGGAATAATGCGCCCGCTCGTCGGCGGGCACGTCGAGCACTTTCAGATGTTCGCGCGACAGTCCGATGTCCTCGTAAAACTTGAGCCGCTCCTCCAACCAGTAACTCAAGAAGCTCCATGCCCTGCTCGGGACGGCAGAAATATTCCAGCTCCATCTGCTCGAACTCGCGCGAGCGGAAGGTAAAGTTGCGCGGGTTGATCTCGTTGCGGAACGCCTTGCCGATCTGCGCGATGCCGAAGGGCAGTTTCTTGCGCGCGGTGTCGAGCACGTTCTTGAACTGCACGAAAATCGCCTGCGCCGTTTCCGGTCGCAGGTACGCGACCGAACTCTCGTCCTCCGTCGCGCCCACGTAGGTCTTGAACATCAGGTTGAACGCGCGCGGCTCGGTGAGCAGACCGCCGTTCTCCGGGTTGAAACGCCGGCTTGTTTTCCACCTGCTCCGGTGCTCTCGCCCACCAACTGGACCACTTCCCCGGACGCCAGCGCCTCCTTGGAAAGCGTCCTTGCGCGTAAAACTGCCGCGCCAGTTTGCGCGCGCGGTCGGCGTTCTCCCCCTTTTTCAACAACACGGCGAAAGGCTTGGCGATCTTCCAGCCCGTGGACCAGGCAGTTCCGCGCCGGTAAAATAAACGACCGTGCCGCTCTGCAGCTCGATCTGGTCCGCGCGAAAACGCTTCTTCGTGAGCAGGCAATCCGCCATCGGGTCACTGAAAGTCCCCTCGTGGCCGCTGGCTTGCCAGACGCGGCGGTTCATCAGGATTGAGCCGTCGAGGCCAACCACGTCGTCCCGTTCGCGGGTCATGCGACGCCACCAGAAATCCTTGAGGTTGCGCTTCAACTCCACGCCCATCGGACCGTAATCCCAGCAGCCGTTCAAGCCGCCGTAAATTTCGCTCGATTGGAACACGAAGCCGCGCCGCTTGCACAGGCTCACGATTTTCTCCATGCGTTCGGCGTCGTTCTTGGTCTGGGACATGATGGTTTGAATAGTTAAAGAAAAGCTCCCCCGCGCGGACCAGGGCACAAAGAAAAACCCTGCCTCCGGGGGGAGGCAGGGTAACGGCGGACACCCCGGCGGGCAACGTCCGAAAACAGGATTTTCTCAGCGCCGGTCGCGCGACAACAACGCGTAGTACAGGAAGTAAGCCAGCGAGGTGACAAACGCCGCGACGTACGTCAACGCCGCCGCGTTGAGCACCTGGCCGACCGCCGCCGTTTCCTGCGGACCGCGCACGATCCCCAGTTGCGGCAGGAGTGCCTTGGCGCGGTTGGAGGCGTCGATTTCCACGGGCAGGGTCACGAGGTTGAACAACATGATGACGCCCCACGCCGCCGCCATGACCATGAACGCCGTGTGGGTGTTCACCAAGCCGCGCCCAAAGAGAAACAGAAACGGCAGAAAGCCCACGATCTGACTGGCGAAGTTCGTCAACCCGACCGCGCCCATGCGCCACTGCAACGGGGCGTACGCCATCTGGTGCTGCAAGGCGTGGCCGCACTCGTGCGCGGCGATCCCCACGGCGGCGGTGGAGCGTCCGTTGTAGTTTTCGGGGGAAAGGACCAGCTTCTTATTCGTGGGATCGTAGTGGTCGCCCATTTGCTGGCCGCCTTCCTCGATTTGGACATCATAGATGCTGGACGCCCGCAGAATGTGTTGCGCCGTCTCGGCGCCGGTGAGCCCGCTCGACGCGGGGATGAGACTGTACTTAGCGATCATCGACTTGACGCGGTACGTCGCGTACAACGAGATGGCCAGCGTGACGACAAAGATCAGGATGAACATGGTAGTTTGGAGTGGGTGGCGGACGCGTTCGCGCCATTCCACCACTCCAAGTTAGACGCCGCGCGCGCCGGAATGTTCAACCTTGCGCGGTCGCGCGCTCGTCGATTTTGACGGCGTCCCACAGGGCGTCCATCTCCGCGAAGGGTGTGTCTTCCCAACGCTGGCCGCGCGTTTTGAGACGGGCTTCTACCTGTCCGAAACGCCGGATAAACTTGTCCGTCGCTTTGGCGAGCAGCAACTCGCCGTCCAGCTTGTGCCAGCGCGCCAAGTTCACCACTGAAAACAGTAGGTCGCCGATTTCCTCCGCCAGCGCGTCACCCGGTCCGTTCTCGTGAACCACTCCGCCGCCGGCTTGTTCGACCTCGGCCACCTCCTCGCGTACTTTGGCAAAAACGTCGGCCACGTTGAGCCAGTCGAAGCCCACGCGCCCGGCTTTCTCCTGCGCCTTCTGGGCGCGCATCAAGGCGGGGAGCGAACGCATCAATCCCGCCATCACGGGGTGGTCGGGACTCCCCTTTTCCTCGCGTTTGATCTGATCCCAGCGTTGCAACACCGCCGCGCTGCCTTCCAGTTTGCCGCCGCCGTCAAACACGTGCGGATGCCGCCGGATCATCTTGTCGCCGATACCCCGGGCGATCCCCTCGAAGTCGAAGGCGCCTCGTTCCGCGCCGACCTGCGCGTGCATGACGACGTGCAGCAACAGGTCGCCCAACTCCTCGCCCAGGTTGGCGTCGTCCGACGCCTCGATGGCCGCGAGCACCTCGTAGGCTTCCTCGATCAACGCGGCGCGCAGGGTCGCGTGGGTTTGCTCGCGGTCCCACGGACAGCCCGCCGGGCCGCGCAGGCAGGCGACGATGGCGCGCAACCGATCGCATGGGTTCCGGGGGCAGTTCGCTGGTTTTCATGAGGTTTTCACGAGGGTGCCCGGACGCGCGGCGTAGTACCACGCGTGGAGTCGGTGCGGGCTGACGCCCAGGTGCCAGAGTATAATGAAGAGTCCGTTCTGGAGGCTCATCCGCCACGCGCCGCGCTTGCAGGTGCCGACGCGCCGAGGTAGGCGATGGGCGGGTCGAGCAGCGTCACAGTGCCGGACCGGCGCAGGCGGCGGCGAGAAATCCAGGTCTTCCATCAACGGGATGTCGGCGAACCCGCCCATCGCGTGAAAATGCGCGCGCCGCACGAAGATGGATTGATCCCCGTAGAACGCGCCCCAGGTTCGCGACCAAAGGTCGGCGAGACCTTGCAACCAGCGCAGCCAAGGGTGGCGTTCGTCGAACCAGCCGGTGGAACGCTCCGCCCACGATCTTCGGGGCGGGTCGCGCAAAGTTTGATCAAAGCGCGCAGGTGACCGGCGGTGAACTGGGTATCGACGTGTTGAAACAACAAAACGTCGCCGGTGGCGAGCGCGGCCCCCTGGTTCATCTGGCGACCGCGGCTGGGTTCCGGGCAATGGGCGACCAGCGCGCCCTGGACGGCGGCGAGTTCGCGACCGGCGGAGTCTTCGGTGGCGTCGGCGACGATGATTTCGAGGGTGTCAGGGCCAGCGAGCGCGCGAAAATTGTCGA
The DNA here is from genome assembly GCA_963795895.1 of uncultured bacterium. Taxonomy (GTDB): domain Bacteria; phylum Verrucomicrobiota; class Verrucomicrobiia; order Chthoniobacterales; family SZAS-18; genus CAWCJJ01. Next base: position 1,029,616 of record CAWCJJ010000005.1, on the reverse strand, counting down.
GGCTGCGCGACAAGGCGGGCAGATCATTCCAGCACGGGCAGGATCACGCTGATTTTTGGAGGTGTCGCGGCCCGGTTCACGGGGCGCTACCTAACGTAAATACCCCGCCATTGCCAGCGGCATCTTGCCCGATAAAGCCGGGGGGCGGTCACCCTCCGCGTTCCTTGCGCAGCAACGACACGCGCGCCCGCTCCAAGACGGCACGCTCGCTTTGGGTCAGGCTCGCGAGCCCCTGCTTGCTGATCTTGTCCAGCAGCGGATCGATCGACTCGTGCAAATCCGCGCCACTGCTGCGGACGACCGTCGCGGCCACCCTTTTCTCAGCCGTGCCCACGCCGCTTTCCACGAGGCGGCGTGGTTGTAGGCGCGGCTTGAGACCCGTCGGACTGCGCTTCGTCGGAAAGTTTTGCCGCATGTCGCTCAGGAAAGACAATCCGCCGCCCGCCCCGAAGTATCGCGCCCCGAAGTAACCCACGAGCACACTCGCCCAGAACGCCGGCAGCAACCCGGGCGCGTCCCGAGAGCTCACAAGAAACTGCAGCGAATAAAAGCCTAACAGGATCAGCGCGATCCATTTGGTGGGTATTCCCCAAAAAAGCTGCACGCTCGGGTAAATCACCGCGAAGGCGACGAAAAGTCCGAAGTGCATCGAGAACGAACCCAGGGGATACACAATGTCGGTCCCCCGAATCGCCCCGAAAAGCAACAGCACGACCGGCACCGTCAGCAGCAGGACTCCGTAGAGGGTGAGGAAAACCCGCCGGCCAAAAAATCGTTCCGTCTCGCGACCGTAAACCACCAGGAGCACCATCCCGATCAGGAAGTTGAAACTGAGCTGATGGGTAAACCCGTAAGTGACAACCTGCCAGATCTTGAGGTGGTGGAGCACCGCCAGGCTGGAGAAGCTCAGGGTGCGGAACACGTCCGCGTTGGGAAACGCAAACTGCAACAACTCGCCGCCCACCAACACGGCGACGTGCAGGATGACCAGCAGGTAGGTGGCGTAAATCGGGTAACCCCGGAACCATCCCAGCGGCTGAAAATCTTCGTCCGAGCGCTCGTATCCAGTCATCATGGAGAAATCCCAGTGTAAGGGGACCGGTGCGGTTTCACAAGGTCAAGGTACGCTGAAAACACGCGGATGGGTGGTGGGTTGTGGGGAAGGATGTGGCGGATGGGATATGGGATGTGAAGAGGGATGTGGGTGGTGGGTTCCCAGCCATGGAGAGGCGTCACTTGAGTAGCCGTGGTCGAGTCCGCGAGGCCACGGAAAGATTGTGTATGGATGTTCCCAGCCACGTAGTGGCATAACGTTGGCGACGAACACGCGCGTTTCACCTTGCAGCCGTTTGCAGAACAATTGAGCGCCTTACCTTGGCTGGGAACCCACATCCCTCCGCCACAACCCACAACCCGCCCGCTCTCGGACCCTCCCCTACCTGGACGAAAGCGGCGCGGAGATGCTTTCCAGGGATTGTCCTTCCGCCTTGACTCCGATCACAATTTCCACCACGGCGGCCCCGACCATCAGCGCGCCGCCCAGCAAATACCCCCACAGTAAGGCCCCGCGCGAACCCGTCCCGATGAGGTAGCCGAATAGCAGCGGCGCCCCGACCCCGCCCACCAGCGTGCCGACCGCGTAGAAGATCGCGATGGCCAGCCCGCGGATTTCCAACGGGAAAATCTCGCTCACGGTGAGGTAAGCCGCGCTCGCCGCCGAGGACGCGATGAAAAAGATGACGATCCACGCCGCCGTCTGCGTGGTGGCCGTCAGCAGTCCGAGGCTGAAGAGCCAGCCCGTCACCGCCAGCAGGATGCCGGACAAACGCGTAGGTGCCCGCGATCATCGGCTTGCGTCCCACCGTGTCGAAGAGCCTCCCGATCACGACCGGTCCAAACACGTTGCCGAGGGCGAACGCCAGCAGGTAGCCGCTCGCCTGGCTCGGCGGGACGTTGTAGAATTTCTCCAGCACCAGTGTGTAGGTGAAGAAAATCGCGTTGTAGAAGAACGCCTGCGCGATCATCAGCGCCAGACCCAGCAGACTGCTGCGGCGGTGCTGGTGGATGATGGCGTCCCAGATCTCGGGCCATGGGGTGTGCCGCCGCGCGCGAATCCGGGTTTTTGGCCCGGGTGGAACCGGCAGCGCCTCGGGATGCGCGACGACCTTTTTCTCGACTTCCGTGATGATTCGCTCGGCCTCGTCGGCCCGACCGTGGATCATCAACCAGCGCGGACTTTCCGGCACCCAATGGCGGAAGAACAGCACGACCAAACCCAGGACCGCGCCTATGCCGAAGGCGAACCGCCAGCCCAAACCCACGGCGAAGCGCGCGGGATCCAGCAGGAAGTAAGTCGCCACCGCGCCCAACGCCGCGCCGATCCAGTAAGTGGAATTGATGATCAGATCGGTCTGTCCGCGCACCCGCGCCGGGATCAACTCGTCAACCGCCGAGTTGATCGCCGCATACTCGCCGCCGATGCCCGCCCCCGTCAGCGCGCGGAACAGGGCGTAACTGGCAAAGTTCCACGAGAACGCCGTCAGCGCCGTGGCCGACAGGTAAACGATGAGCGTGACGTAGAAAAGCCTCTTTCTGCCTAGCCGGTCGGTCAGGTAGCCGAAGAACAGCGCCCCGGCGACCGCTCCCGTCAGGTAGAAAGTCGCGCTGGCTCCCACCTGGGCGTCGGTGAACCCGAGAGCCTGCGGGCTTTTCAGCGCGCCGCCCAACGCCCCGGCCAGAGTCACCTCCAGACCATCCAGAATCCAGGTGACCCCGAGGGCGGTGACGATCAGCCAATGCCAGCCGCTCCAAGGGAGCCGATCCAAGCGGGCGGGGACGTCGGTTTCGATCCACTCCCCTTGGTTCGAAGGGGCGGGCGATGGAGAAAATGATTCCATCCAACGCATTCGCAGGCGAGCTTCTGCTCGGGTGGATGGTTCGCAGGCGGACAGCGCGGGTTGAGAAGAGAATGAACCCACGTCTCTTTCTCAAAGGCGAGAAAATCTCAAGGTTGAGACGGATTTTCAACTGCGCCTGGGTTTGTCACCGCCAAGGGGCCTGGGCGGGTACGCTTTCTGGCGAACTACCATCAGGCGATAACACTATCGCTCATCCATGGAATTGTTCGGACACTTTTTCCCCCTTGGGAGACGGCGATCACCCCGGAGCAGAGCATTCCTTCCAGCGATCAACCCACCTTTCAAGGGCGGGGCCGACCGGATGGCTTCACCATCGTGGAAGCCTTGGTCGCGCTCACGGTGCTGAACATCTTTCTCCTGACCTCCACCATGGGGCTGAACCTTCTCGATACCCGCCCGGCCAAAAACCGCAACGCGGAAGCCGCCCGCGTCGTCGTGGATGATTACGTGAACTACCTTCTAGATGACAGCACGCCAATCTCAAAACGTTGGCAAAAGTTTCGGACTCAGTAACGACCCGGATTTGGTGCAGTTCAACTTCACGCTGCTCTACACGTACCGCGGACAGAACTACACCTACAAACCGATGACCCACAAAGGCACCACTAACCCCTAGACAAATCGCACCCAAAGGCAATCAACCCGTCAGACCATCCCGCCGTCGTTGCATCATCATGCGCACCCAACCCTTCAAACCCTTTCGCGCCGTCGCCGCGTTCACCCTCGTCGAGTTGATCGTCGCCGTCGGGATCTTCGCCGTCGGCGCGTCCATTGCCTACGCTTTGCTGATGAGCGACTTCAACTTGTACATCCGGAACTTAAACGTTGGCAAAAGTTTCGGACTCACCAACGACCCGGATTTGGTGCAGGTTAATTTCACGCTGCTCTACACGTACCGCGGACAGAACTACACCTACAAAGCGATGACCTACAAAGGCACCACCAACCCCTAGTCAATCGCACCCAAAGGCAACCAACCCGTCAGACCATCCCGCCGTCGTTGCATCGCCATGCGCACCCAACCCTGCAAACCCTTCCGCGCCGTCGCCGCGTTCACCCTGGTCGAGTTGATTGTCGCCGTCGGGATCTTCGCCGTCGGCGCGTCTATCGCCTACCCTTTGCTGGTGAGCGACTTCAACTTGTACATCCGGAACTTTTCGATCAACAAGTCTAACAATTCACTGCGTTACGGGCTGCAGAACCTCAAGAAAGACATCGAAATGTCGCTCGAGCCTCCGACCCTGACGACCTACAGCCTCGACAACACACAGGCAAAACCCACCGGTGTCCTCACTCCCCTGCCTCCCACCGCGGCTTCCGGTGAAGCGATTTTGCTGTGGGTAAACTTTGGGCCGGCTTACGACATGATCGCGGGGACTGGCCCGGGGGGCGTGATTGATCCGACCGGGCCCATCGCCCTAAATTGCGCCCCGGGCGCGCCGATCCCGGTGAAGGGGGATCGCTTGATCATTCTCTACCCTGTGCCGGCTACCCCAGGCATGCGCGAGACGGTTCTTATGAACAAAGGGGACACAGTAAGTATTGTGAAACCGGGCCGCACGATCACATCAGTGACCTTCGTGCCGCCCACCAGTTTGACCGTGACGATCGACGACAAAACCAATCCGCTGCCCGCGGGGATCACGGGCAATCAATCGGTGTACTTCGCGCGGGAGGTCGCCTACGCGGCCTACACCATCAACGACACCTTTGGAAACGCGGTGGAACGACAGTTGGTTTGTTACCCCAACACGACCGACATGACTACTTCCAAACTCTTGACCCGCGACCTGGACCCCAATCCGCAAACGCTCGACGGGCTGGCCAAGACCAGCACCCTGGCCTTCAATTACCCCTCGGGTGGAAAAGGTTCCCAGTCCGCGCTCAGCGTCAATTTCCCGGTTCGCGCGGTGGACTACGCGCACGCCATCGCAGACCGCGACCTGGGTGGCCAGCCGGTGGATACCTTCGCCACCGAGTTCAACGTTTTCCTCCGCAGCAACCCTCAAATGGCGGCGAAACTCGGTCTTTATTGATCCGCTTCCTAGTTTTCAAACGCTCCAACACCACACCTATGAATCCCGTGTCATCCCAACAGAAAACAAACCGCGGCAGCACCCTTGTGCTGGCGATTTTCGTCGTCGCATTGCTCGCCGTCTTCATCGGGGTAGCCTTTGAATACACAACCAACACGGCCCGGATGATGGTGCGCGCCGCCAGCTACAGCTCCGCTCAAGCCCTCGGCAACGGCGCGTTGGAGGCGGCCTTCCTCGAATGGCGGGCTTACATGCAGGGGAACCAGGCCAACCGGTTGCCCCTCTCCCCCACCGATCCGCTTTACAAACACAATTTTACCCGGGCTACCCTCGTGCAGGCGGCGATCAACCAGGCGCTGCCCCTTGTCAACGCCGCCGCCAAGAACAGCGGCTTCTACGTTGTCAGCCTGACCATCAATCCGGTGGACCGCGCGGACAACCCCATGCCCAGCCACGCCACCTCCCTCGCCTCGCTCGGTCCGTTGAAGGGTGTGCCGGGCTGGACTTCGACCAACTATTCCTTCTGCGCCACCGCGGTGGTCTCCCGCATCCTCAACCCTTCGCTCGGCGCGGGTGATCCGAACTATTACGATCACGATTTTACCGTTTCCTCCTCGCGATTTTTTGAACTGGCCGACGCTTCCCTTTTTCAGGCCATGCTCTTCTTCCAGGACGATCTGGAGCTGCATCCGGGTCCGGCGATGACGCTGTACGGTTTGGTGCATACCAACGCCAATCTCTACGCGGCCGCCGGCTCGGGGGGAAGCTTGACTTTCATTTCCGACGTTTCTTATCACGGTAATAAGGACACGCTCGAACCCCGCCACCACCGCCAAATACAATAGTAGTATTGACGGTAAGGACGGTTATGTGGAAGGAGTCACCGAAACACTCCTCCTCAAGGAACCCGGTAATTGGACCAAGTACAACACACCGGTTTATTCCGGTCCCACGCACCGCGCGGGCCAGCTTTCCCAAGTCGACTCACTGTCACCGTTGGGAACGGACGTGGTCGGCGCGGTGATCCCCGGCAACCCGAATGCTTCGGGAACGCACGAACTCATTGAGCGTCCCGCGCCTAAAGACGCCAATGATCCAAACGCCGACACCACGATTGTGGATCCCCCCGCCTACCAGGCGCACCGCATCTACAATGTCGCCGGGCTGCGTGTTTTCATCAATCACCGCACCGCGTACCAAACCTCGGATAAAGCCGGCCCGCAGAACGTCCACGTTTACACCCGGGACACTTCCAATCCCCCCGACTCCTACGAGAACAGCGTGGAGATTTATCCGACGACGCCTCCCGCCGCGCCAACCATCGCGAATTCCATCATCAACGCGATCACGCTTAGCCAGGGAACCGTGAACTCCAAGGGCGCCGGCACGGGGGACATGTTTGATTTTCGGCAAGGCAACGACGTCAACGTTTCCACGGTTGACATGTCCAAGCTGACCCCGGCGCTCAACGGTTCGAGCACTTTTAACGGTGTACTTTACATCACCGACATCACCAACGCCGACGGTAATGGCAACGAGAGTAGTTATGACACGGTCCGCCTGCAGAAGGGTGGAACCCTCCCCGACGCGGGGTTGACGGTGGCGACGGACGGGGCCCTTTACGTGCAGGGTGACTATAACACCGGCACAACCTACGGGTCCGACACCCCGCTCCAACCGGGTTCCAACGCGGGGGGCGACCCCACCAAGACATACAGTGTTCCAGGTTACACGCCCAAACCTTCCTCCGTCATGGGCGACGCGGTGATGATCCTCTCCAATAATTGGCAGGATGACAATAGCAGCAAAAATCTCAAGGATCGTATCGCGACCCCGACCACTCTCAACGTCGCCATCGTCTCGGGCTCCGTTCTCACCACTCCTGACGCCGCCAGCGGCGGCGCGCACAATTTTCCCCGGTTTTTGGAGGACTGGACCAAGCAGAACTTCACCTACCGTGGCTCGATGTGCGAACTCTACCAGAGCACCCGTTTCACGGGAACTTATGGAAAAACCAACGTGTACCAAGCACCCGTGCGGCGCTGGTTCTACGACGACACTTTCTCGACGACCGCGCCCCCCGGCAATTTGAAGGTTACCCACTACGGTCGGGGTCGCTGGATCCGTAGCAACAATCTTTAACCGTTGCGAGAGGTGATTTTTTTCCACTCCCACCCGGCGCGGCTTGTTGCCAAGACATCGCTAGCCGTCGCGCGTCGCGGCGTCTGCGCGGCTTTACTTTGCGGCGGGTGGGTTGTCCCCGCCGGTTACGCTTTGGATTTCCGGTTGCACACCATCACCGTGCAGGAGGACGGCCTGAACTCGGATCACTCCTGCTTCCAACTGGACCCCGCGACGAACGTGAACATTGATCCGCCGCAGGGGTGGAGTGTGACCAGCAACGAGACTTCGATCACGGTTGCCAGCCGGAATGCGTCCAGCGTTGAGTTTAGGATTGAGAAATCAACCCTGGCGCCCGACGTCCCGTTCAAAGACAAGGGGTTGGAGGTTTACCGTCGCTTTGTTACCACGATCGTCCCACAGGGCGCGACAAACATGCGTGTTTTGGAAGAGAAGGAATCTCCGCTACCGGTGTTCGGCTGGATTGATTACGAGATCGTCACCACCTACGATCTTTTTGGACAGGCCTTGAAGAGAAGTACCATCTTTATCAATATAAACGCCAAGGTTCAACTCGCTCTTACGATTATCGCTCCGGAAGCCGCTTACGCGGCCACCCGGAAGTCCGCTTTCGAGATGATGCGCAGTTGGTATCCCCAGGCGGCGAAGTAAGGCGCGGCAAACGGCGACCACAGCGCGAATTCCATCTACGGAGGCGCTTTACCCCCCCGTTTCTCCGACGTAGGCGCGGTCGGATTCGGAAATGTCGTCGCGCGGGATGAATTGGACCTCGGGCGCGTCCTGCGTGTTCAGGTATTGGATCTCGCCCTGGCCGGCCACGTAATGCGTGCATCGGATGACCGATTGCATCCAGCGCAGGCGCGTGTCGCGCGTCGGGCTGATCTGCGCGGGCGTCGGACTCCTGCCAGGGCAGTTCGATGCACGCCCCGCCCCCTTTGTGCAACAGCAGTCGTGCGCCATCGCGGCGGGCGCGGACGATCTCGCCCTCGTACGGCACATCCACGAAATAATCGTCCACCGGCGATCGCCCGGCGGCGAAACTCCGGGTCGCCCGAGCGGCGGACTGTCATTCCTTCGAGCAAGCCGAGGCGGCGGTACATCTCCAGGCAAAAATCGGCCACGTTTTCCGCCTCGACCCGCCGGAAACATTCCGCCCGCGCGGCATCGACGAAGTTGGGAAGCTGCCGCGCCGTCTTCTCGCGCCACGCGGGCAGCACCCGTTTGGCGAAGAGCGGGGAAAATTGCTTTTGGACCTTGTTGGCGAACTCGAAGTTCAGCCGCGCATCGTGGCCGGTGTGACGATCCGTGAGCATCGTCACGGTCTCGCGCGGATCGTGGTCGCTGTCGTGGTAGAAGAACACGATCTTCGCCGCCGATTTCGCGTTGCAGACGGCGGGCGGTTTCGATCTTCGCGATAGAGGAAGCGGCGCGGGAAAATCCCGCAGGGCTGTTGTCCAAAGCAGATGATCGGGGCAGACATGGTTCGCGGCGGAATCAGGGGCGGTCGCGACGGCGGCGGGATCGTCACCGTGGAACACGCCATTTTTGCAGCAGCGCGGAAAAAGCATCACGCCGGCGCAGCCGATGACGTTGTACCACAGATAGCCGATCTCCGTCGTGCGATAGAGCACCAGGACCAACCCTTGCGAGATCAAAGCCGGCGGTGAACACCGCCGAACCCCGCACGAACGGCAGCAGAAACGCCGTCAGAAACAGCCCCAGGATGCTCCCGTAAAACAAGCGAACCCAGGATGTTGCCCGCCTCGATCAGGTTCTCCACCAGATGCGCGAACAGCGCGAACCCCACCGCGACCGCTCCCCACGCGGCGGTCATGCAAGCGCGAGACCAGCAATAGTGCGCGTCGGTCGCTTGCGGCCGGATCAGGGGACGGTAGAAATCCACGATCGACGTGGACGCGAGTCCGCCCAAACCCGCCGCCGCCGCCGGACATCGCGGCGCAGAGAATCACCGCCAGGAGCAGACCCGACCAAACCGCGCGGCAGGTGGTCCAGCACGAACGTGAGGAAGATGAAATCCGAGTCCTTCGATTCGCTCTTTGCCCCCGGCGGGGTCAGCAGCCGCTTGGCGTCGGCGCGGATTTCCTGCACCTCCGCGTCGGCGCGCGAGCGCTTCGCCTTTGGCGGCCCGCTCGGCGTTCGGCTCGCCCGCGCGCAACGCGCGCGAGCAGATGCCGGACGCCCGTTTGCCGCGCGCGCGAAAGCGGTGTCGTACGTCGCGCTGGAGCGCGGTCGAACTTCGCGTGGTCCACCTTCGCCACGTAGGCGGCGCGGTTGAAGGCAAGCGGCGGCTGCTCGAACTGGTAGAACACGAAACACCATCGTGCCGATGAACAGGATGAAACACTGCATCGGGATTTTCACGACGCCGTTGAACAGCAATCCGAAGCGGCTGCCCGTGACCGACCCGCCCGCGAGGTAGCGCTGCACCTGGGTCTGGTCGGCCCCGAAGTAGGAGAGCGCGAGGAAGAACCCGCCCAGCAATGCCCGACCACAGCGTGTAACGCCGCTCCGGCGAAAACGAGAGATCCACGGCGGCGAGCTTGCCCATTTTTCCCGCCACGGCCACGGCTTGCGCAGAAGGAAACGTCCGGCGGGCAGCTTGGCGATCACCACCACGAGCGCCGCGCACATGCCCGCGAAGATCACGCCGAGCTGGTAGGTCTGCGTGATGTTCACCGCGCGCGCGCCACCCGTCACGGTGTAGAGGATGGCCAACCCGCCCGCGAGCAGGATCGTCAGGTTGAGGTCCCAGCCGAGCGAGCGCCGAGATGATGATGGCCGGCGCGTAGATCGTGATGCCCGTGGCGAGTCCGCGCTGGATGAGGAAAAGCGACGCGCCGAGCAGGCGGGTTTTCTGGTCGAAGCGCTGGCCGAGGTACTCGTAGGCGGTGAACACCTTGAGGCGTTGGAACGCCGGGATGAAGAGCACGCACACGACGATGAGCGCGAGCGGCTGGCCGAAGTAGTTTTGCACGAAGCCGACGCCGTTTTCGTAGGCTTGGCCGGGCGCGGAAAGAAAGGTGATCGCGCTGGCCTGCGTCGCGAGCACGGAGAGGCCGATGGTGCCCCAGCGGGTGTGTTCGTCGCCCTTGAGGTAGTGGCTGAGGCTCCCGCCCGAGCGCGTCTTCCACACGCCGATGAGCGTGATGGTCAGCAGCGTGCCGAAGAGCACGAGGTAATCAAGGCGGCTCATGCTTCGGTGGGGGCAGTCCGGTTGTTAACCGCAGATTTAACGGAGAGGGACGCAGATTATCGGAAAAGGACGGGGAAGGATAAAAGGCAAAGAACAAAATTTTTCTGGAACAAAGAATCTTTTTCCCCCGCCTTTTCTTTAATCTGCGTTCCTCTGCGTTAATCTGCGGTTAAACCCTCCGACTTCCTCATGAGAGAAGACGTGTACAGGCGTAGAGCAGGAGGATGTTGACGATCAGAGCCGCGACGCACCACGCAGAGTAGGCGTTTCGCCAGCGTGCCGAAAAGCGGAACACGCTCATGGGTCGGTCATGCGCCTTACCCGAGGCGAAATCATGTTCGCGAACAATCGGTACGCGCCGGGGACGCCGGCGGGCAATTCGCGGAACCACGAGTAGCCCGTGTAGATAAACGCCCCTTTGCCGCAGCGCGCCACGAGCAGGCCGCCGTCCATCGGCTTTTCGCCGGGGTCGTGGCAGGAGAGCAACGGGGTCCACGCCGGGTCCCATTGATCCGGGAAATACAAGCCGCGCTCCTGCACCCAGCCGGCGAAATCCTCGGCGCGTGATACGGTTAGGCGTGGTTCATCAGATCGGATGGTCCGGGCGCCAGGATGCGGACCTCGGCGGTCTCGTCGGTGACGCGGTCACGCGAAACGTGCAGCGGGAAGGGCAGGCTGCCCGCCTCGCCGGGGCCGGGCAGCGTGTTGTACTGGATGATCACCACGCCGCCCGCTTCCGCGTAGGCGCGCAACTCGGGCATCGCCGCCGTGAAGCGCGCGGGTTGCATGTTGTACGCGCGCACGCCGAAAACCACGGCGTCGAAACGCGCCGAGGTTGGCGGCGTGCAGGTCATCGTAGGCGAGGGTCTTCACGTCCGCGCCGATCTCGCGCAAGCTCTCCGGGATCGCGTCGCCCGCGCCGGGCACATAGCCGATCGTTTTGCCCAGTGTTACGGATGTCCGCCCGCACCAGTTTCGCCTCGGCGCGGGGGATTAACATCTGCGGCTCAATGTGCGGATAACGGATGACTGGCGTCCGTAGGCGGTTTCGCGTTTGCCGTCCGGCGAGATCAGCACGGCGCGCAACGTTCCCTCGTTGAGCTTTGGATCGGCGGGTGGCGTGACCTTGAAGGCCACGGTCGCCGCGCTCCCCGCACCCGCGAGATGAAGCGGCACCGACGATGGTTCGATCCGCCAGCCAGACGGGACTTCCAGCGCGAGCGCGCCCTCCACCGTATCGGCGGACGAGGCTTCCAGCCGGACTTCCACGGTTTTCGGCTTCGCGTCGCCAAATACAAACACCGGTCGGGGTAGTTCCACGAACACCGGCGGGGTGACGACCAGCGGTTCGTTCACCTCACCCGCGACCGGGTCAACGCGGCGGATAGCGGGTGTCCAGCGCGTAGGCGATCTCCTGCCCGCCGATGTCCAGGATGGCCTCCACCGGAAACGCGGGCGGATTCTCAGGCAGGCCGATGAGCGTCTGGTCGTTTACCGTGTAGGTGCCGATCGGTGCCGGGTTCGCGCAGCCAATAAGGTTGGGAGTAGGGCAGGTTCGCGGGCAGGGCTGGAGTGATTTTGTTGATCAGGTTTTGCCCGCCGACGAGCGGAGTGCCCACGGGAGGGTCTCGCCGGTCGCGGCAACCGCAGGGCGACCAGTTTGACGGGAACATCCACGCGCGGGTGATTCGAGATCTCGACTTTGACCACGGGGTTTTCCGCCGAGTGGGTGGTTTCGGCGGGGTGGCGGCGCGGTACATGGCCTCGACCTGGATGGGCAACGCTTCGCCGGGGTGCGCCGCGCGCTTGGCGGTGGTCGCGACGAGGTGCAGGCCCAGGCAGGAGGCGATGACCCGGTCCAGGTCCGCGAGCTTTTGGACCACGCGCGAGTCGGCCTTGGCCGCCGCCAACGGCGCGAGACCGGCGCGGACTTCCAGCAGCGCGGGCACCGAGGCCGCCGGTTCCCCGGCGCGGTAATCCGTTGATCGCAGCGCTCAACTTGTCGTACAGCGTGTGCTCACCCACCACTTGTTGCCACGTCACGTCAGGCAGACAGGTGGCGAGGTCAGACCCCGACCCGACGGGCGGGCCATCCGTGAGTTTGAAATATTCGCGGCGCGCGCCCCAGGTCCGCGGCGACGCCGAACCCCTGGCTCTTGTGCATCGACCGGCTTTGCGCGGCGATCTCGGGGAACAGCCGTCCCAGCAACGGCTGATAACCCGCCCACCTCCTCGCACGATCATACCGGTGGGATCGAAAGGCTCGTTGCGTTCCGAGTAAAAAAAGCGCGAGGTGTTCCAGAGCAGCCGGGTCGCGCGCCAGGGCTGCACGTACGCCAGTTGCTCGGGAAACCTCGTCGGGTCGCCCGAGATGGCGAACGCTTCCGCCGTGAGTTGCGCGGAGGCGGAGTGGTGGCCGTGCGTTTGTTTGTCGTCCGGCGCGAAGCGCGTGACGATCACGTCCGGGCGGAAGCGGCGGATGGTCCAGACCACGTCCGCGAGGATTTTGTCGCGGTCCCAGATCCGCAGGGTTTCCTCGGACGGATTTGGAGAAGCCGAAGTCGTTGGCGCGGGTGAAAAACTGGCTGCCCGTGGTCGATCCGGCGCGCGGCGAGGAGTTCCTGGGTGCGGATGACGCCGAGCGCCTCGCGCAACTCGGGTCCGATCAGGTTCTGCCCGCCGTCGCCGCGCGTGAGCGAAAGGTAGGCGGTGTCGTAGAGCGCGCCGTTGGCCAAGTTAGGCGATGAGGGCGGTGTTTTCGTCGTCCGGGTGCGCCGCGACGTAGAGCACGCGGCCGAAGACGGTGTAGTTTTCGCAGGGCGAGTTGGATCTCCGCGGCGTTCATCGGCGTGGGGGCGGTCGGGTTGGTGGTTGCCATGGCGGAGCGGGCGCAAGGCAGGAAAAAGATTGCCGCTGCAACAAACCAGAACGCGGGACGGTCGAGACGTGAGGTGGACATTTGCAAGGAGGTTTGTCACCGTCACACCATCGCATTTGTTTGCAATTAACAGATTTCAGGCTTGCCTCAAGCCGCCGGAGCCCGCAATCCCGTTGGGGCATAGGCGTTATCTTAAGCGTCCGTCTGGGCGTCGCTTTCCCAACCCGGTACGGGTTGGGGGAACCACCATTCCGTGACAAAGTTGATGATCCGGGTCGGCGGCGCCGAGCAAAACCCTTGCTTGCTCCCGGCAATCCGCCACAATGCCAACGCGTCGTGTCGCACCGCCACGCGTTCCCTCCCCACCCGCGAGATGAAAAAGCGCGTCCTTATCATGTCCACCAGCGCGGGCAGCGGTCACATCCGCGCGGCGGAGGCCCTGGCCGCGAAGTTCCGTGCCCATCCCGGCGTGGGTGAGGTGATCAACGAGGACGCCCTGAAATACACCAACGCCCTGTTCAGCGACTTCTACTCCAAGTTTTACGCCACGCTGGTGGAGTCCGCGCCCACGCTCCTCGGGTGGTGGTACGACCAGAGCGACGAACCCTGGAAGACCGACACGATGCGGCTCGCCCTCGACCGCCTGAACACCGCCCCGCTCGTCAAGTTCATCCGCGACTTCGCGCCGGATATCACCGTTTGCACCCACTTCATGCCCGCGGGCGTCATCTCCCACCTCATCAGCGGCAAAAAGCTCGACACGCAGCTCTCCATCGTCGTCACCGACTTCGATTTCCACGCCCTCTGGCTGTCGCGCGTTTTCCACCGGTACTTCGTCGCGCTCGAGGAGGCGAAGGCGCACCTCCAACAACTGGGCATCCCGCCGGACCGGGTGACGGTTTCCGGCATCCCCGTCGCGGACGGCTTCTCCCAACCCAAGGACGGTCCCGCCCTGCGCCGGGAACTCGGCCTCCAACCCGGGCTTCCCCTCCTGCTGGTTTCCGCCGGCGCGCTCGGCAAAGGCCCCGCCGAAGCCATCGTGCGCGAACTCCTCAAGCTCAGGAACCCCGCGCAGGGGGTCGTCGTCTGCGGTCGCAACGCGGCCCTGCGCGAAAAGCTGGCTACCCTCGTCGGCGGGCGCGGGGGTTTCGTCCTCCTGGGTTACACGGACCGGATGGACGACTGGATGGCGGCAGCCGACCTCTTCATCGGCAAACCAGGGGGACTCACCACGGCGGAAGCCCTGGCGTCGCGCCTGCCGATGGTCATCGTCGCGCCCATCCCGGGACAGGAGGAGCGCAACAGCGATCACCTGCTCGAAGAGGGGATCGCGATCCGGATCAACGACCTGCTCACCCTGCCCTACAAGATCGACCGGCTCCTGGATGATCCCGACCGGCTCCGGCGGATGCGCGAAAACACCGCGCGCCTGGCGAAACCCGACGCCGCCGCGACCATCGTCAACACGCTGATGGCGGAGAACCTGGACGCCGTCACCATCGCCGGGAGTCCCCCTAACGGAGTCCGGCTCCCATGAACCCGGGGTTCCTGTGGGGGGTGGCGACCTCGGCCTACCAGGCCGAGGGGGGTTACAACGGACCCGGCGAACCCCGCTCGAACTGGGCCGCCGCCGAGGAGCGCGGGGACGTGGCCAGGCTGGGCAAATCCGCCGACTTCCTGGCGCACGCCCCGGCGGACTTCGCCCGTTGCCGCGCGCTGGGTTTGCGGGCCTTCCGGCTCGGAGTCGAGTGGACCCGCGTCCAGCCCGCCGCCGACGCGCCGCCCGACCCCGCCGCGCTGGAAACCTACGCCCGACTCGTCGCCGATTGCCGCCGGGCCGGCCTGGAACCCATCGTCACGCTGCACCACTTCGTCCATCCCGCATGGCTCGGGCCGGACCCCTGGCTCGGGGAGGAGGTCATCCCCCTCTTTATCGAATTCGTGGTCCGCGCGCTGGCGTTTATCAACCGCCGCCTCGCCGCTCTGGACCTCGCGCCGATCCACTATCTCATCACCATCAACGAGCCGAACATGCTCGTGCTCAACACCTACCTCGGTCGGCAGTTCCCCGCCGGCGCGCCCGGGGGGCTCGGCCCGTGCTTGCGCGCGTACGACTCGTTAATCGCCGCGCACGTCCGCGCCTACCACGCGATCCACGCCCTGTACCGCGACAACGGCTGGACCGCGCCGGAGGTCACGGTCAACAACTATTGCAGCGACCTCTACTGGTCCGACAAGTTCCTCCTGGATTTGCTCGCCCTGCGCGAACGCCGCATCGACCCGGCGCGCCTGGCCGACTACCTCGCCGGCAAGGCGCGCGAGTTCGACGCCGCGTTCCGCGAGGCGCGCATCCCGCTGGAGAAGAACCTCACCTGGGCCTTTGGCAACCTGGTCAAGAAAGTCAGCAACGCGCTGGGTCGCCGGACGTTCCGCCAGGCCCGGTTCCCGCTCGCGCTGCGGGAGATCGCGGCGGGGGCGACGGACCGAACGTTCGACCTGATCGGGCTGGACTACTACGATCCGTTCGCGGCCCACGCGTTTCGCCTGCCCGTGTGGTGGGACCACGAGTTCAAGTCGCGCGATTTCCGCGAGTGGGTGATGGCCAGCGTCACCAGCAAGTGGTGGGACTGGCGCGTGCTCGCCGGCGGGCTGAACTTTTTCTGCCACTACTATTCCGCGGGATTTCGGGGGCCTGCCCCGTGCTCATCGCGGAGAACGGCATGGCGGTCCGCCGGACGCCCGACAACCGCGAGACGCCCCGCCGCGACCTCATCACGCGCTCGCAATTCCTGGAGTTGCACGTCGCCGAGGTGAAGCAAGATTCGCCGCGAGGGCTGCCCGCTCGTCGGGTACCTGCACTGGTCGCTCTTCGACAACTACGAGTGGGGCAGCTACACGCCGCGCTTCGGGTTGTACTCGGTTGATTTCACCCGCGGGGACGCCGCGCGTCAGGAGGTCTCCGCGAGCGGCGGCAACCCCTCGCAAACCTACGCGCGGTTGATCGCCGGGGACAATTGAGCTTGCGCTCGCGCCGCGAACCGCCACCCTGATGGCCTCCCTAAAAGCCATGCCATTGACCCCACACGTTGAGAAACACTTCACGGCGGGCGACACCGTCCGCGACATCGTCATCGGCATGTCGGACGGTTTGACGGTTCCCTTTGCCTTGGCGGCGGGCCTCACCGGGGCCATTTCCCAAACGCACCTGATCGTGACCGCCGGCTTCGCGGAGATTGCCGCCGGCTCGATTGCGATGGGTCTGGGCGGCTATTTGGCCGCGCGCGGCGACGCCGAGCACTACGCCCACGAACAAGCCCGGGAGGAGCGTGAGATCGTCACCGTCCCCGACGCCGAGGCGCAGGAAGTCCGCGAAATTTTTCAAACCTACGGCTTGTCCACCGACGAGAGTGCCACGGTGGTCGAGTCGCTCCGCCGCCGACCCGGGGACTGGGTGGCTTTCATGATGCGTTTTGAACTCGGCCTGGAGCGGCCGGAACCCGGTCGCGCCTGGAAAAGCGCGTTGACGATCTCGGCCTCCTACATCGTCGGCGGCATGATCCCGCTCAGCGCCTACCTGATCCTTTCCGACGCCCACGCCGCGCTGCGCCTTTCCGTCGTGGTGACACTCATCGCATTGGCCGTCTTCGGCGGGGTCAAGGGTCGTTTCACGGGCGTTCCCGTCCTCCGCAGCGCGTTGCAGACGAGTGTCATCGGCGGTCTGGCCGCCGCCGCCGCCTTCGGGATTGCCCGCTGGATTTCGTAGGCGCCCGCGCGGCCCTCGCCACGGTGGCGCAACGCGAGGGAAACAGGGAACCGGCGGCAAGTTTCGGTGGAGTGAACACCTTCTGGCGGCGGTTGTGCCTGGGGCTGCGCTTGCAAAAACCAACGACGGCGTGAAGAAAAGCAAGGTGCTCAGCACCGCCGTCACGTCGGCCTTCACCGGAGCGGTTGGTTAACACTCCACCCACGCGGCGCGCGGGGCAATGGGAGAAGAAACTGGTGTTTCACCGCTTTACCTCAAGAGTGGGGGACGTTTTCATCAGTCATTCTGCGTCGACTGTCTGAAACTTTAGTTCCTGAGGAGACTTTCGGCTTACTGCACCGGGGGCGGTGCGGGCGCGGGTGCCGTCGTAGCAAAGGCGCGGAAGGTAAGCTGAGTGCCGTCCTCGGCCAGCAAGCCGCCAGTGGCAAAGCCACGCGGGCTGATGAGGACGGGCAACTTGCCGACGCCACGGAGGCTAGGAGCAGTCTGAGATGATGGGGTAATCCGATCAACCAAGAACTTCAGAAAGCCGCGTCCGTTGGGTTCAAGCTTACCTACGAAGCCAAAGAAGGAGTGGCGAAGGCCGGCAGTCGAGTTCTTGAAATCGAGCTATGCAAAGATGCGCACCTCGTTGGTGGCCGCCGTGTCGGAGAGGTCGAGGAAGAAGTCCCCGCGTTGGGTTACTCCATCGGGCTGCTGCCAGACGACCGTGCCTTGGTAAACGGGCGCAAATCGAGCCCGACTGGTAGTCTGGCCCTTAGCGGCAGGCCGGGGCCAGGCCGAAAGCAGAAAGCAGAAAGCACACAAGGAGGATTCTGAGTAGTGGGTTAGTCACAAGTAAATGCGTGGGGAGAAGTGTGAGGTCTGGATGCCTAACGCCCCAAGCCCACCGACGGCGATGGGGACGTCACTAAAACGGGCGATCATCCCCGCCGTTCGCTGCAGCGACTGGTTAGCACTTCACCCACGCTGCGCGCGGGGCAATGGGGGAAGAAGCTGGTTTTTTGTGCGGCATCACCGCTCCGGTCTGGTCTTCATAAGTTCCTCATCCTCAGCGGTCACCAATTCCAGCTTCTGAGGAGGCAACGGACCTCACCCTGCGCGCAAAGCCCTACCAAGAGCAAGACAAAAAGCGTGGCAGACTCTGAAAACATGGAGCGGCGGGGGACCCGGGGCAGAAAAGCGTGCCTGCGAGGCTGTGGTGGACGGGCCACCCGCAGCCGGGGGGAATGACGGGCGCTGCCGGCTGGAAGGACGATGCGCCAGGCCAGAAGATACCGGGGGAGGGCAAGTCGGTTAATGCAAGGACGGATCTCCGGCTGGAACCACGACTCAAGCTCGCGGCGCACCCCGGTGCCTAACAGGGTATTAGGCGTGCTGACCCTACGCAGGCTTGCGCTTGCCCCGGAAGCGGACGCCCTCAAGCTGGAACCGGCCCACCAGCGCACCATCCGGCTCCTTGGAGCGGCCTGCACGGAAACCTGCGCCCCCAAAATGCTCTGGTTCAGGACGGACACGATTTCGGACTCTGGCACATCCTTGGTATAGGGTGGAGACAGATCGGTGAAACGCACCGGAACGAAATCCGGGTATCCCTGGCGGTTGTAGTTGCCGATGAAGGCAATCTCGACCAGCACTCGGTCCGGGGCGAGTATCTCGACGATCTGGCCTTTGATGCGATCCATATAGAATAAGCGAGCACGCCTGACGCCCCAAGCTCAGCGACGGCGCGGGGGACGCGCCCAAAAGCGATGGACTAGAACCGCCGTTCGCTGCAGCGACTGGTCAGGCGGCGGTTATTTGTTCATGAGGGCTTTTGCCACACTGAGACCCTCTTCAGGGGAGGCAACGATGACTTCCATCGAACCTCCCATGATGTGAGACTTGATGATGGGATCACTGACGAGTGTGCCGTTGACAACAATCCTGACCCTTTTCTCGAGGTTGCGCTGGGTGAACTCGGCGAAGGCGACGCTCTGCTCGGGCGTGAACTTCACCTGCAGGCGGGGTCCGTCGCCGGTGAGAGCAACCGCCGCCTCGGTGACTTGGCCCGGCGAAACAGTGAAAGTGGCCGGCTCAATGGACTGCGAACGCGCCGCGTGGGGCAGCACCGTAAGAAGCAGCGTGGTGACAATTGGAAGGAGTTTCATCGGTGATATCAGTGTAGCCGCCTAACGGACTCAAGCTCATCGACGGAGGCTGGCGACGCAAGACGTGGAATACAGAAAAGAGCCGACCGCCAGCCTCCGTTCGCTGGAGCGTGAGACTGTGTGAAAACTCGAAATGCCTTCCGTAAGTCTCACGAAAAGTTTTGTAAGTGCCTCATAAACCCAACCCAAATGTTGTCTGCGAGGAGTTTTCACGCAGTCTCGCGTGTTGTTAGGCGACCGGAGGTGAAGGTTCGTCGCAGGGTCGATACTCTCGGACAGGAGAAGAGCTATGCGGCTATCGACCATGAGCCGCAAGGTGTCCGTCCAGAACGCTGTTCCACCTCCAGAAGCATCCTCCCGTGGCTCGAAGCCGATGTCTGCGATATACTCGCCTGGCGGCAGAGCACCTGCGTTTGCAGCGAGCCACTCCGTCAACGCCGCCCCTTGCTCTGGCAAGCGCCAGCAATCACCACACAACCAAGCGACCTCGTCTTTCTTTTGGCCCTTGGGAGTGACCCTATAAATGCTGATTGGCATGGAAGTGCGGCAGTCGCCTAACGCCAGCAAGCTCGGCGACGGCGATGGGTAGCGGCCTAAAAGCGAGCGATCATTCCCGCCGTTCGCTGCAACGAGAGACCGTGTGAAAACTCCCGTCGGACAATATTTGGGTTGGGTTTCTATGGCGCTTACGAAAGATTTTGTGAGACTTACGAAAGGCGTTTCGAGTTTTCACACGGTCTCATGACTGGTTAGGCAACAAAGCTCACCGTGCGCGCGAAGTACGCGCCAATGCAAGACAAAAAACGTGGCAACCTCTGAAAACATCCGGCGACGGTGGACTTGGGGGAGAAGCACGCGACTGCGAAGCTGCCGAAGAAGACCGGCCCGCAGCCGGGGAAGGACGGGCACCGCCGGCTGGAAGGACGACGCACCCGGCCAGCGGGTGCAAGCAACAGAGAAGCCAGTCGAGCTCGTACGACCCTCCGGCGAACGGCTCCACGACCTCTGAAGACCGGTCCGGCACCTCAAGAACCCAAACTCGCCGACGGAGGCTGGATCGCCCTGTTAGGCTCTCGGCGGCAGAAGCCTGGCCAGGTTCTGGTGTAAGGAGGAGAAACCCTCCTGCTCCCACGCGAACAAGAGCAACCATCCAAGACGGTTCTCATCGTGTGCGGCGTCCCCGCTGTCCGTCCAAGGTGTGGGCTGCTGTGCGAGCAAGCCAGCCAGTCCGGCGGCAAAGTCCAAGCGGAACGTGAGCATGAGGCGCTCGGCCGGACTGAGTTCTGGCCAAATACGAGAAGCCGCAAACTGCCTGATGGCAACTTGGACGGCGTCGTTGGTGACGCGCTCGTAGGAAAGGAAGGCAGAAGCAACCTCTCCGGCATCGGGAAAGAACGTGTAAACCTCGGGAAGCTGGTAGCGTAGCCCCTGCAACTCGGTCTCACAAAGCTCAGCAATCTGCGGCCAGTCCATCGATGGTGCGTTCCGGGTGCCTAACGCCCCAAGCTCAGCGACGGCGAGGGGGAGCCGCCCGAAAGCGGGCGACTAGAACCGCCGTTCGCTGCAGCGACTGGTTAGGCATTTCCGGGTGGGGTGGTTGCCGGCCGCTCATCGGGCCACTCCGCGCCATCGCACCGGGCGACCCAATCGTAGTGAAGCTCGGTGGCAAACGGATTGACGGGCAGTTCCACGCCGCGCCACGCCAAGCGCAAATCTCCCAGGCAGATTTCATCCTGCAAGTAGGCAAGCGTGTCGTGGATGCCGCCGTCGCGAGCTTGGGCGGCAATCCCGGCCACCACCTCGCGTTGCGCGGAGGTAAGCCGCGCGAGAAGATCGTTCTTTCCTTGGTTCTCGGGCAGGACGGGCCAGCCACGCTCCCGTATCCAGAGACCCAGCACACCTTCTCGGCGCGACACCAAGCCGTCGATCAGGTTCTTACAGAGTTGAAGTGGAGTCATAGCGCGCCCCGGTGCCTAACGAACTCCAAGCTCAGCGACGGAGGCTGGCGAAGTCAAGGCGTCAAGGTCCGAGATAGCCCCACCGCCAGCCTCCGTTCGCTGGAGCTCGTTGTTAGGCCGCGCGAATTCACAGAGTAAGTGCAACACCATGGCGGTGTCCAGGCACCGGCGATCTGCGCTCGTTTTTGGGGTGAGAGTGGCGGAAAGGAGATACCTATGAGCTACCGTCAACTCAGCGCGGAAGAGCGCGTGATCATCGCCACGCTGCACGGCCAGGGCTACTCGGACGCCAAGATCGCCCAGGAACTCGGCCGCCACCGCAGCACCATCTGGCGGGAGCGGGAGCGCAACCGCACGCCCCACGACGGGTTCTACCGGGCCCGCCGGGCGCACGAGCGCACGGTGGCGCGGCGGCGGCGCTCGCGGCGCAACAGCCGCTTTGGCCCCGCGCAGATGGCGCGGGTGGACACGCTCCTGCGCGGGCAGTGGAGTCCCGAGCAGGTCAGCGGACACCTGCGGCGAGCGGGCGAGTTTTCGATCAGCCACGAGACGATCTACCGGCACGTGTGGCGGGACCGCCGCACGGGCGGCAGCCTGCACGAGCACCTGCGGGGGGCGCGCAAACTGCGGCGCAAGCGCTACGGGCGCTACGACAGCCGGGGGCGCCTGGCGGGCAAAAGGATGATCGGGGAGCGGCCCGCCTCCATCGAGAGCCGGCAGTGGGTGGGCCACTGGGAAATCGACACCGTGCTGGGTACAACGAGTGAATGCGTGGTGACGCTGGTGGAGCGGGCCACGGGCCTTACGCTGATCGGCAAGATGGCCGCGCGCACGGTGGCGGAACTCAACCGCACGACCTTGGAATTGATCGGGCGTTATCCGGGGCGCTTCCAGTCGATCACGGCGGACAACGGCACGGAGTTCCACGGCTACAAGGACATCGAAGCGGCGACGGGCGTGGTGTTCTATTTTGCCACGCCGCACCACTCCTGGGAGCGGGGCACCAACGGGAACACCAATGGGCTGATCCGCCAGTATCTGCCCAAAGGCCAGAGCATGAAAAAGCTACGGCAAAACAGTGCGATGAGATTGCGGAAGTACTCAATAAGCGACCAAGGAAAAGATATGATTACAAATCACCAAACCAGTGCTTCAATGGAAAGTAGCTATTGTTGCACTTCAAAGTTGATGTCACGCCGGGCGAGACTGACCTCCTCCAGAGTGATGTACTTTGTCCTCTCCCGAGGAGCTGACGATCAACTCGGCAAGGATCGGGCAGCCCTCCGAGGTGCTGAACATGCACTCCACTACTGCGGACAGATTTGCACTGTTGGGCTTGAAGTACCTGACGGCCATCGAGGGCAGAACAGCAGACTGCGGCTCAGACAAAGCGCGGAACTCGGAGAGGCATGAGTGAAAATCCCCTTCGATGGCGACAACCGGGCTTCTGCCGAACGCCAGAGCGTAACCAAAACGATCTGCGAGCAACTCAAAGTCGCGCTTCTCCAGCAGCAAGACGGCCTCTCTGCCCAAGCGCAATAGAGAGGCTTCGTCGGCTTGGTCGGAAAAAGCTTCATGGTGTGGCCTAACGCCCCAAGCTCAGCGACGGCGGCAGAAATGCAACCCCGAAAGCTGGAGATCATCCCCGCCGTTCGCTGCAGCGACTGGTTAGGCTCTGTCGGGCTGGGCATCGGAACGCCACCGGGAGATGGACAGCCACCAAGCAAAGGCCGAAAGAACCGGAGCCGCAAACATGAGAAACCCAAAGGCCAGGACGCCGAAGTCCACGCCGGGGTAGTCCGGGTCCGGCTCGTAGGAATGAACGCCCAGCACAAGGTGCCCCACGCTGACAAAAAAGACCGCGACCGAAGCGCGGAGTGGCGAGCGGCGCTCCGCGCGAAGCGAAAGACTGGCGCCGAGGGCGAGGAGGGCAACCATGAAGGCCAGGGGAAGGCCCACCAGCAAGTAGAGACCGGAAAGATGGAGCATGGAACTTCGCCAAAGCGTGTGTGTGGCTGCCTAACGCCCCTAGCTCAGCGACGGCGAGGGGGAGCCGCCCAAAAGCGGGCAGCTACACCCGCCGTTCGCTGCAGCGACTGGTTAGGCAACGGTGCAAACTGCGGGCAAACCGCCCCCCAAGGCAAGACAAAAAGCGCGGAGGGCACGGAATACCTGCGGCTACTCTGGAGCCGGGGAAGAAAGGCGCGAGTGCGAAGCCGTGGAGGAACAGCGACCCGCAGCCGGGGGAATGAGGGGGCGCTGCCGGCTGGAAGAACGAGGCGCCCGGCCAATGGATGCGGGTACGAAGAGGACGGTCGAGCCACGAACGACCCTCCGGCGAGCCGCTCCACCAGCGCGGCGGACCCGCCCCGGTGCCTAACGGCCCAAGCTCAGCGACAGAGGCTGGCGAGGACAGACATGATACTCGGAATGGACCCCACCGCCAGCCTCTGTTCGCTGGAGCGCGTTGTTAGGCACCGGGGCGGTCGTCTTGCGGGTCAAAGCAGCCGCTGATGGCGAAGTCAAGGATCGCATGGTGTTCTGGATCGGTAGTGATATGGATGGTGTCACCGTCCTGCGTGGAAACCAAATGACTGCCCCAAAGCGGCGTGCGGGAGAGAACCTCGAAGTAGCGCCCGCTCTTCGTGCGGATGAACACGTGCAAGTCGCTGCTGCGGATGCCTGAGGTATGGGAGCGCATGACGAGCGTCACTTCGCCGACGTCGTGGGTGAAAGTCTGCACGAGGCCGCCAAACCCAGTGGCCTTGGAGAACGCCTGCAACTCGTCGGCTGACAGGCTGGGCTGACGGTCAAAAGCTCCTGCGAAGGTCTGGGCAGTAATGGTCAGCAATGCAAGGGCAATGAGAAGATAACGCATAGGTGTCGAGGTGCCTAACGGCCCAAGCTCAGCGACGGCGATGAGGACGGGCCTAAAAGCCGTGGATCCTCCCCGCCGTTCGCTGCAGCGACTGGTTAGGCATCGGACCTCACCTTGGAGGCAAGGCTCCCCCCAAAGCAAGACAAAAAGCGCGCCGCGCAAGGGAAACTTGGAGCATGGGGGGACCTGGGGAAGAGAAGCGTGCCTCCGAGGCTGTGGTGGACGGACAATCCCGCAGCCGGGGGAATGAAGGGCGCCGCCGGCTGGAAGCAAGACGTGCCCGGCCAGAGGATGCCGGGACC
The DNA here is from genome assembly GCA_963795895.1 of uncultured bacterium. Taxonomy (GTDB): domain Bacteria; phylum Verrucomicrobiota; class Verrucomicrobiia; order Chthoniobacterales; family SZAS-18; genus CAWCJJ01. The sequence continues at coordinate 1,005,377 of CAWCJJ010000005.1, read as the reverse complement.
AGGACGACGGTCAAGCCACGGACGGCCCTCCGGCGAACGGCTCCACTACTCTGGGAGAGCCGCCCCGGTGCCTAACGCCCAAGCTCAGCGACGGCGAGACAGGCACGCCCAAGAGCGGGCGATCATCCCCGCCGTTCGCTGCAGCGACTGGTTAGGCTTCTGGAGTGTGGATGCTAATTTTTTGTGGCGTGCGGCGCTGGTTGAACGCTCGGAGCGACCAGACGAGCAGAAGGACGTAGGGGAGGGCAACCCAGACGACGCCCACCATGAAGGAGAGGAACCCAAGCCAGTCGTACCGGTGGCGAGGCCCGGCAAAGCCGTCGCCGAAGAGAGCGTCGATGAGGAGGACTGCGAGCGCGGGCGCGATCGTAAGAGGGAGCGAGCGGGAAACGGGAAAGCCTCGCCGCCAGTGGTAATGCGCAAACGCCACGACGGGCCACCCTGTCAACAGGATGACCATCAGGGCAATGACAAGGACTTGAAGGAAGATCATCGGATGGTGCCTAACAGGGTAGTATGCGTCATTCTTGAGGCTTTGCGCGGTCAAACCCCTCGGGGAGGGTGCATAAAACGTCATTTTTGCGGCAATTACAAGCAAACACCGCATTTGTGAAGGATAGCGCGGGCGTTCTCCTCTTGGCCTCCCGGCAATTACCCCATTTTTGAGGGTTTGCGCGGCTTTCCTGCCCCGTCGCCGTCGCCGCCACCCAAACGACGTGGGCCGCGTCACGTCGGGGGTTCGGTCAACCTTTCTTGACCAATCCAAGCGGCCCCCGGCACTTGCCGGAGGTGTCACGGGCGGGCGAAATCCCTCCGCCCACCGGATTCCACAAGGTGATCATTGCGTGAACGAGTCAAGGGACGATGACTGACCCCCGGATGCTTTCGCGGGGAGGCGTTCAACAGGACGCGTCACGGGCGTGGCCGCGGAACCGAGCGGCTCGCTTGAGCAGGCTTTACCTCAACCCGTGCCTGCGCGGGATGGTTCAAAGTTATATCCGCGGCGCTTGCGGTGTCCAACGGGAAACCGGCGGAAAGTTTCGATGGGGTGAACACCCTATGGCGACGGTTGCGCCAGGGGTTAGGGTGTCACCCGGCTGCCACTCCCGGGGACGCGGCGCGCCAGCCGGCAAACGCGCCAACCCGCGCCAGGCTTCCGCCGGTTCGCCAAGGCCAAGTTTCCATGAGCTTCATCGCCCTCAAAATGCTCTTCGGAGACCGCGCGAAATACCTCGGCATCGTCATCGGGCTGACTTTCGCTTCGCTCCTCATCACCCAGCAGGCGGCCATCTTCGCGGGGATGATGACCCGCACCTTCAGCTTCCTCACGGACGTCGGCCTGCCCGACGTCTGGGTCGTCGATCCCCAGGTGAAGTACATCGACGACATCCGCCCGATGCAGGACACCGAGGTCCTGCGCGTGCGCGGGGTGGAAGGGGTGGGCTGGGCGGTGCCCCTCTACAAAGGGTCTCTCGCCGTGCGGCGAACCGACGGCACCTACCAGTCGTGCGTCGTCATCGGGCTGGACGACGAAACCCTGATGGGCGGCCCGCCCAAGATGCTCGACGGCAAACTGGCGGACCTGCGCCGCCGCGGCGGGGTCATCGTGGACGCCACCGGGGCCGCGGGAAAACTGGCCCACACCCTGCCCGGCGGGCGGAAAGTCCCCCTCAAAATTGGCGACGAGATGGAGATCAACGACAACCGGGCGGTGGTCGTCGGCCTCTGCCGGGTCACGCAAACCTTCCAGGCCAGTCCCGTGATCTACACCACGTACTCCTCCGCCACCTCCTTCGCCCCCTCGCAACGGTTGCTGCTCTCGTTCGTGGCCGTCAAGGCCATGCCCGGGCAGGACCTCCACGCGCTCTGCCGGCGCGTGGAGCAAGTCACCGGCCTGCGGGCCTACACGCGCGACGAGTTCAAGATGGTGACCTTGCTCTACTACCTGGAGTACACCGGCATCCCGATCAATTTCCTGACCGCCGTCGCCCTGGGCTTTCTCGTGGGCATCGCCATCTCGGGGCAGACCTTTTACAACTTCACCCTCGACAACCTGCGCTACTTCGGGACGCTCAAGGCCATGGGCGCGCGCAATGGCGTCCTGCTGCGCATGATCCTGCTCCAGGCCTTGGTCGTGGGCGCGATCGGCTACGGCCTCGGCGTGGGCGCGGCCTCCGGCTGGGGCATGCTGGTGAGCGACCGCACGCAACTGGCCTTCCGGCTGCCCTGGCAGTTGCTGGTGGTCAGCGCGGTGGCCGTGCTGGTGATTTGCCTCGGCTCGGCGGCCCTGAGCATCCGCAAGGTCATGCGGCTGGAGCCGGCGGTGGTCTTTCGGCAGCTAACCCGATGGACCTCTCCTCCGAAACCCCCCGCGTCGGCAGACAAGGTCGCCGTCCTTTGCGAGGGGCTGGTCAAAACCTACGGGACGGGAACGTCGGCGGTGCAAGCCCTGCGCGGCGTGGACCTGTCGTCCTCAACGGCGAGCTGCTGATGCTGGTCGGACCGTCCGGCTGCGGGAAGACGACGCTGATCTCGGTGATCGCCGGCATCCTGCGGCGCGACGCGGGGACCTGCGCCGTCTTCGGGCGGGATTACAACCGGATGAGCCGAGGACGAGACGACCGCCTTCCGGGGTCGGAACGTCGGTTTGTCTTCCAGGCGTTCAACCTGCTCCCCGCGCTGACCAACGCGGAGAACGTCGCCACCCCGCTGATCATCAACGGCGTGAAGCCGCGCGTGGCGGTGGCCCGGGCGCGCGAAATCCTGGCCGACGTCGGGTTCGACCCGAGGATGATGCGCTCGCTGCCCTCCGAGTTGTCCGGCGGGCAGCAGCAGCGGGTGGCGATCGCGCGCGCCCTGATCCACCGACCGCGCCTGATCGTTTGCGACGAACCCACCAGCGCGCTGGACAGCGAGACCGGGCGGACGGTCATGGAACTGCTGCGCCGCCTGGGTCGCGGGGAGACCAGGCCCTGGTCGTGGTGACGCACGACTCGCGCATCTACGAATTTGCCGACCGGATCGCCGAAATGGAGGACGGCCGCGTCACCCGGGTTGTCCACTCGGTGGGAGAGATGAAATCAGCCTAGGAAAACCGCCACTCAAGACCCCTTATGATCTACAAATACATCCTGCCGCTTTTCGCGCTCGGCGGCCTGGCCCTGGGAATCCTTGCCGCCGTCCGCAGCGCCAGCACCCTTGTGCCAACGCCGATGGTCTCCAGCACGCCCGCGCCACCGGCGAAGCCCTTTGTGGCGGGCGCGGGTCTGGTGGAGGCCAACACCGAAAACATCGCCATCGTCACCCAGATCGCCGGCATCGTTTCGCGGATCGACGTGCGGGTGGGAAGCCAGGTGAGGAAGGGGGACGCGCTGTTCACGATTGACGACCGCGCGATCCGCGCCTTCTCGCCACCCAGACGGCGGCGGTCAAAGTCGCCGAATCCCAACTCGCGCAGGCGCAGTACGAGAGCAAGATCGGCGCGGCCCTGACCGAAAAGCGCGTCATTAGCAGCGAGGACGCCGACCTGCGCCGTTACCTCGCCAACACGGCGGCGGCCCAGCTCGCGCAGGCGCAGGCGCTGGCCGACGCGACCGCCATCGACGTGGAGCGTTTGACCGTGCGCGCGCCGGTGGACGGGCAGATTCTGCAACTCAAGATCCATCCCGGCGAGTTCGCGCAAACCGGCGCGGTGGCGCAGCCCATCATTCTGCTGGGCAACGTGGAACCTTGAACGTCCGCGTGGATGTGGACGAGAACGACGCCTGGCGAGTGCGCGAGGGTACCCCCGCGCTGGGTTATCTCCGGGGCAACAACCAGGTCTCGCTGCCGCTGCGGTTCGTCCGGTTTGAACCCTACGTGATCCCGAAGGTGTCGTTGACCGGCGCGCCCGGGGAGCGCGTGGACACGCGGGTCATGCAAGTGATCTACAGCATCTCCGGCGGCGACCTTCCCATCAAGCCGGGCCAGCAAATGGATGTCTATATCGACGCGCCCCGCGCCGACGTGGTCCGCGCCCCCGACGCGCTGAAATAAGGCAAGCCGCGCCCTTGAAGAACCATTCCCCTCCCCTTCCATGGTCACGCAAGATCACGTCGCCCCTTCCATCCGGCCGGGCGCGAACCTAACGGGTCCCGGCGACGACCCGCGCGGGGCGGCTTTCCGCGTCTGGGTGCCCCGCGCCGAGACGGTTTATCTCAACGGACGCTTCGGCGGGGCGGAGGCCTGGGACCGCGACACCAATCCCGCGCTGGCGTTGCGGCGCATCCCGGGAACCGGCGACTGGGGCGGGTTTGTTTCCGGGGCGGCGGAGGGCGACCCTTACAAGTTCTTCGTGGTCGGAGCGGGGTCGAGCGGCTACAAGCGCGATCCCCGCGCCCGCGAGCGGCGGGCGAACGGCGACGGGGTCATCCGGAACCCGGCGGCGTACCGGTGGCGCGACCAGGGCTTTCGCCCGCCCGCGTTCAACGACCTGGTGATTTACCAGTTGCACGTCGGGACGTTTTTCCATCCTCCCGACCGGGTCGGCGGCGGCACCTTTCTCGACGTGGTGGAGAAAATCCCCTACCTGGCGGCCCTCGGGGTGAACGCGCTCCAACTGCTGCCCGTCACCGGCTTCGAGACCGAGAACAGCGAGGGCTACAACGAGTGCGACTACTTCGCGCCCGAACACCGCTACGCCGTCACCGATCCCGCCGCCCTAACGGAACGTGTCGCCACCGTCAACCGCCTGCTCGCGGCGAAAGACCTGCCACCCATCCGGGCCGAAGAGGCGGCCGCGCCCTACCACCAGCTCAAGCTGCTCGCGGAGCTCTGCCACCTCCACGGCATCGCGGTCCACCTCGACGTGGTGTACAACCACGCCGGCGGCTTCGAGGGCGACGACGAATCCATTTACAATTGGGACCGGCAGCGCGAGGGCGAGGGCGGCGACACGGGCCTCTACTTCACCGCCCAGAACATGCCCTCGGGCGGGCTGCCCTTCGCGCTGTGGAAACGCGAGGTGCGCGCCTTCCTCATCGACAACGCGCGCTATCTGCTCGACGAGTTCCACATCGACGGCCTGCGCTACGACGAGGTGAGCCTGCTCGCCGAGAAGAACACCGGCGGCTGGCGCTTCTGCCGGGATCTCACCGGCACGCTGCGCTTTCTTAAACCGGCGGCGTTCCACAACGCGGAGTTCTGGCCGGTCAACCCCGGGGTGGTCGCCGCCGCCGACGCCGGGGGAGCCGGGTTCGACGCCACGCAAAACGACGGTCTGCGGGAGGCCGTCCGCGCGGCGGTCGGGCAAGCGGCGCGCGGGCGCGGCGCGATGGTGGATATGGACCGCGTGGCCCGGAACCTTGCGGACACCCGGTTGTCCCCCGCTGGAAGGCGGTGCAATGCGTTGAAAACCATGACGCGGTGTTTCGCGGCAAGGGCGCGCGGATCAGCCGCCTCGCCGACCCTTCCAATCCCTGGTCGTGGTACGCGCGGGGCCGGTCCCGGGTTGCGCTCGGCCTGCTGCTAACCGCTCCCGGCGTGCCGCATTTGTTCATGGGGCAGGAGTTCCTGGAAGACAAACCCTGGAGCGACGATCCGCGCCAGCCGCTGGGCATCCACTGGGCCGGGGTTGCTCGGGGTGAAAAGCCGATGGTGGATTTCCTGCGCTTCAGCCAGGACCTGATCCGGTTGCGCAACAACCACCCCGCGTTGCGTTCGGAGAACATCCGCGTGTTCCACTGGCACGACGCGAACCGGGTGATCGCCTTTCACCGGTGGTTGGAAGGGGCTGGGCGCGATGTGGTGGTGGTGGCGAGTTTTTCGGAGACACCTTTCCACCACTACAAGCTCGGATTTCCCGGCGGCGGGGGGTGGGCGGAACTGTTCAACGGCGACCTTTATGACAACTGGGCCAACCCGGGCGTGGTTGGCAACGGCGGGGAGGTTCACGCCGGGGAGTTGCCCATGCACGGGTTTGGTTTTTCGGCGGACATCGTCATTCCCGCCCACGGTTTGCTGGTGTTCGCGTCATCGGAGGCAGTTTGAACTTTCCGCCCGGGAATCGGCTGTAACCAAACGGTCAGGGAAACAGCCTGCGCGCGCAAACCCGAATCGCCTCGGCGAAACTCTCGTTCGCGCGGGGCACCTGGGCAAACGCTTCCACCCGGACCGCCAGTTGCACCGCCAGGCTCAACTCCCCGATCCACTCCGGGGCGCGCTCGGCCACAATCATCCCTCCCAGCAGGACATGGGAAAGCGGATCGGCGACCAACTTGAGCAGGCCAGCCGGCTCGACCGCGGACGCCGGGAAACGGAGGGCAACGCTGGCCACGCAAACAGGCCGCTTGATCGCTCCGGCGCGATCCTCGCTCAAACCAACCGCGGCGACCGCCGGATCCGTGTGGATGCAGCGCGGGGTTTCGCCCGGGTCGAAACGGAGTCGGAATCCCAGGGCGTTTTCCACGACGATCTTGGCTTGCGCCCGGGCGGAATCGGACAACGTGCAAAGGCCGTTGACATCCCCGATGGCGGAGACTCCCGGCGCGCTGGTTTGAAGGAATTCATCGACTTCAACCCCGCGGGCGAGATCAAAGCGCACGCCCGCGGCCTCCAAACCAAGGCCCGTGACGTTGGGAACGCGTCCGTTCGCCAGCAGCACCTTCTCGGCGATCAACTCCCCCCCGCCCCGCGTCATCCGCACCCGGTGCGAACCGGGTTCCACGTTCCACTCGGCGGCGGCTTCCTCGTTCAACCTCACATCGACGCCGCGGGACGCAAATTCCACCAGCAGCCGTTCGCCCGCCTCCCGGTCCATCTCGGGCAGAAGGTGTCCGCTTTTTTCGATCAACGTGACTTTGGCCCCCAGGGCATTGTAAACCGCCGCGAATTCGCACCCGATGTGCCCCCCGCCCACGATCACCAGGTTGCGCGGGGGTTCCGCGAGGCGCACAAAACTCCGCGAGGTGCCAACATCGGAAATCCGTCCGGTGGGTGCCGCGACGTCGGGCGCGGCGGGTCTGGCGCCGGTCGCCAGGACAATGTGGGCCGCCTGTATTTCCCGCCCCGAGCCTTCCGGACCGTCCCCCTCGAAGATGAGAAGACGGCCCCCCCCGAGAAGCCGCGCGCGGCCCCGCGCGATTTCAACCCCGGCCTTCCGCAATTCCTCCTCCAGTTGGTTCGAGAGCCGTGCCACGAGATGGCGCTGCCGGTTAACCCAGTCCACCAGCAACCCCTCTTCCTCCGCTTCCTCCACCGTCGTGTTGCCGTGGGTGCCCGTTGCGTTGGGACCCAGCCGGCGGCGAAACTGCCGCAGGTACCGCTGACTGACCATGAGGCTCCGCACGGGAACCATCCCCCCGCGCAAGGCTCCCCCCCCCAATGCAATCCTTCTCGACGAGCAGCACCCGCCGCACTCCCAGGCGAGCGGCCTGCAGCGCCGCTTCCGCGCCGCCCGGCCCGGAACCGATGATCACAATTTGAAAGGGATCGGCGGCGGCGTTGACACGCATAGACACCGGACCCTCGTGCGCATGTCCCCGCGCCGTCGTTTGGGGATGACCTTCCGCCGTGAGAGTAGGGGGAATTGTTCGCATGATGATCGTTCGGCTGTTCCGCTTGCGGACACTCGCGTAAAACAAACCTTACTCCGGCGCTTCGCCCGCGGGGCCTGAAGGTTTCCAACCCGCGTGGGCCGGTTTCGTTCGCGTGGCTAACGCGCCAGTGTGACTGTCCCCCGGAGCCCGCGGCACCAATCCACCGTCGGGACTGACGGTCCCGGGCCGCGACGCACCGTTTCCTCCTCCGGCGGAAAGCACTTCGACGCGCATCGGCAGCTTGACTTCGAAGCAGGTGCCCAGCCCCGCTTCGGAAGACACCGCGATCCGTCCACCAAGCAGTTCCACGTATTCTTTGCAGATCGCCAACCCCAGCCCCGTTCCCGTGACCGCGCTGCTTGGCCGGATGCGGTTGAATTCGCCAAAGAGTAGTTCCATGTCTTCGCGCGCGATGCCCACGCCGGTGTCTTCCACCACCATCTTCCAGTCGGACCTGCCGTCGGCGGCGAAAGAAATGGCCACCGCGCCGCCTCGCGCCGGTTTCCGGTACTTGATGGCGTTGGAGAGAAGGTTGCCGGCGATTCGCCGCAGTTTCAGGCTGTCGCTGACGATCTCCCCGAGGGCAGGGTCGCACCGGCCTTCAAATGTCATCCCTTGTTCCAGGGCGACGGTACGCCACTGGGCGACAATTTCCTCCAGCAGTGTCGGCACGAAAAAGCGTTCGAGCACCAACTGCGCGCGTCCGGCCACCAGCGCGGAATAATCCAGCAGGTCGTTCAAAATCCGCGTCATGTCCGCGAGCATCCGGGAGCAGACGAGTCCCAGGTCGCGCCGCTCCTCGCCGCCGGCTTCCCCACCCAGGATGGTGATCGCCAGGGTGAGCGCGTTGAGGACGTTGCGCAATTCGTGGGAAACCGTGCGGGTGAGCCGCTCGCGGGATTCGCCGGTCTGCTCAAGCATTCGGTTTTTTTCCTCGACGACCCGTTGTTGCTCCTTGAAGAACCACGCCACGGAATCACAGGTGAGTCGATGAAAGAAATCGCTGATCCGAGTCTCCGCCCAGGCGCGTTCGGACGGTGGGTATTCGGGATGATCCCTGACGAACCCCGCGAGTACCGACTGCTTCAACACCCGTTTGATGATGTAAATTTCCCAAATGAGTTCCGAGATGTCGCAACCCGCCTTGCACTGCTCAAAACCCTGTTTTCGGAAGTGATCCCCGACCACGGACAACGGCGCCTCCTCCTCGTGGCGCAGACTCTCCAGAAGATCGGAGATGAGTTCGGGCACATGGTCTTGCAACGCCTCGCGGGAGATGAGCATGGCGTCCGGGATGTGCGGACTTTGCCTAGCCAGCATCATCCACTCGACGTTGATCGCGCCGCGCCGGTCGTGGACGTAAGTCGCGAACCTCAAGAGGAAAGAGGTTCGGGAGATGTCATCATGGCCCGGCGGGGCGTGAACGGGCAAGGTGCCGCCTCCGCTGGATAGATCGTCCATGTTGTCCGGGTTAATTCCGCCGTTGGATAATGCCCCGCGAGGGCGGCGCCTTCGCGGGACCTCGGGCGCGTTCGCTTCGCTCGAGCGGTGAAGGTGTTGTGAACACTCTTTGGACATCCGTCGATGTTATTCGCCGCAGGCGCGATTTTCGAGGACGTCCCTCGGAACGGCAATCGATCCAAGCGTTCGTCAGCGGACGTTTTCACGGCGAACCAATCCTCCGCCCCGCGGGTCGGGTCGGAGGGAGCGCGACCTTACGACTTGGGCAAACCGGCGTGGAACTCCCGGGCCTTGGCGAGCAACTGGTCGGTGGTGAGATGGTGTTGGTCCACCACCACCGCGCCGATGATCCGCCGGTTGAGGTCCGGCTGGTGGGTGGCCGTCCACGCGACGAACTGGTCCATCTCGCTGCTCATCCCCGTGCCCGTGCCAAAGATGAGGACGTGGCCGGTTCCGGTGAGCGCGCGGGCCACCGGCTCGAAGAAGCTGTTCGGATCGGGCCGCTCCTTGCCCCGCGCGCCGTCGAACGAGTTGGGCGCGTGCCGGAAGTAGTCCTCCGGCGCGTGCGGCAGGATGCTTTGCGGGACGGCCCCGCGCATCTCGGAGCGAAACACGCGGGCCTCGTGGTGGTCGATGACGAGCAGCCACTGCTCCCCGGCGGCGTCCGGACCGGTCGGGAGGGTCTCGCTGCGTTCGAGAAAATGCCGCAGGGACATCAGTTCGTCCGCGTCGGCGACATCCTTGCCCCGGGGCGGGTGGAGCACCAGGGTTTGGCCGTTGCGCGTGGCTCTGAGGTTGCCGTTTTTTTCCTCGGTGAGTTCGCCGAGGCTGGCGAGTAGCGAGTGGACTTCGCGCCACTCCAAATTATGGGAGATGGGGTGCTGGAAAACGGTTTGCCAGGCGCGCAGGTGCGCGCCGTGGAGGGAGGGAGGCGGGTTCATGGGTGTGGGAGAATTCTTGGGTGAACGGACCGGTTGGTCGGTTCACGGTGGCGAATCTCCAGCCTTGACGATGCCCGCGTGACCGCGCGCGGGCTATGGGGTGAAACCCTAATGCCGGGGGCGACCCGTTCGCCGCCAAGCGTCAAAGTCCTTCATCCGGGGCGGACCACCCTTCGCTCTTCACCAGCCAGCAAACTGTTCACCGCCTGGATGTGGGTGTCGATGCGCGCCGCGAGGGCCGCGTGATCAGGATCGGGGGTGCCGCAAACAATGCCGGCGTGTTTGCCCGCGGTGTCGCGGTGGAGCTTGCGAAAGTCGCGGCGGTTGAAGGTCGGCACGGCCCGGGATTGGGTGGTGGCGAAGCGCAGGACCTCGTCGTCCGGCACCCGCCGGTTGGCGTTGAGCGCCTCGCGGGAGGTCAGCACGTCGTAGCCCAAATCCCGCAAACTCGATTCCAAGCGCCGCCAGTGGCCCGAGGCGGCGGCGCGCAGACGCGGGGCGGCGTTCGAGGGGTGCCATGGGGTGGAGGGTTTATGTCGGGAGATTAACGGGTAGAGCCGCGTCGGGCAAGGGAAACCTCCCTTCCGCAGCCGCGTAGCGGCGTCACTTGAGTAGAGCACAAGAACGCTCTGCGCGCCTGCCAGTGGGGGAGTAACACCCGCCCGGCACAGCAAGGTTTCCCCCTCCCCCCTTTGGTCCCTTTGGTCCCTTTCCGGGATCGCCGCCGCCCGTGGCGCTTGCCGGCGGGAAGAGACCCAAAGGACCGCAGGGACCAAAGGGGACGCCAAGCCCCGCCCGACCACCTGCGGCGACCTACCCAGCACGCCATGTTGCTCAGTACACGTCGCCGTAAGTCGGGGGTTGAAACCAGAGGCTGCCTTCTTTGACAGGATGAACAGGAGGGACGGGATGGGGAAAGAGGGAGACAGGAAAAAGCGGGCGGGATGGCGCCTCCCGATCCCCATCCTGTCTTCCTGTTCATCCTGTCAAAAATCAGGCTCCGGCGATAAATTGACCCCGGTCTTGCGGTGCGCCGTACTTAGCTGCGTTTGCCTTGCCGAGGGGCCTGCACAAACATCCAGTGCCGAGCCCCTACCTTGAAATATCCGCTTGGCTCAGCAACTTGAAACCGTCTCCGGCCAGAACAGTGGAGGCGCATTCGTGATCCTCAACGTGCAGCGCCAGGGCGGCTTTGCCGTTCGGCCGGGTCAGTAGAGGGTAACTAAAGTAGATGTTCACCTCCGCGGCGAGCAGGGAAACCAGGAGCTTCGCCAAATCCGTGGCCACCTCCTCCATTTCCACGACCACCATCTCGCAAACCCCGAAGGCGATCTCGTGTTCGTCAAAAAGGTGCTCCACCGCCTCGGGATCGCTTACCACCAGGCGGACGATCGAGGAATCCGTCGAGTCCTGCACGCTCAATCCGACGACTTCAAGCGTATGCGCGTTCAGCAGGCGGACCACCTCCAGCAACGCGCCGACCTTGTTTTTAAGGAAGACCGAGAATTGCCGGACCCGCGGTCCCTGGAAGCCCTGGGTGGTCTGAACACTGTTGGCGTGCAATGCCATAAAAATACCTTGAGATTAAAAATTACGATCCGGGATCACCCCACCTACCCTGGCAAGCCAATCCGCCGGTTTCCATGTTGAACTGCCCTCGCAAGAATTGACAACCCGCCGGACCGACTTCGCCAGCCGTTTGGTTTGGACGCTCGTAGAACCGTCGCGCAAATCCAGCGACACCGTAGAATTTATCCCGTCGGCAGCGCAAGCTTTTTGCGGCGACAACCGGCCGGGAACCGATAATTTTCGGAGAAATCCGGTCACGGTACGGCAATCGGCACTCTACTTATAAGAATAAAGCAGGCAGAAGTCGCTCGGCTCACCCTCTACCAACTGGACACTCACATAATACGGGCCGCTCGCCTCCGGAGAAATCCCGGCGGCGGCGCGCAGACTTTCCTGATGCAGTTGCTCGCCCGCCACCGCTTTGCCGTTTTCATCGAACACCGTGACGGACACCTTTTTCGCTTTGTCGGTGGCCCCCAGCGAGAAATAATACTGGTTCCCGGCGTACAAATTCACCGTGATCACCTGCGCTTTGCCCGGTTGGAGAACTCCCGTCCAATGACCATCGCGGATTTTGTAGCCGTCGTTTGAGAAGGCGCCGGCCAACTCCAAAGCGACTTCGCGGGAGGACACCTGTCCGTCGGTTTCGGCCGGGGCGGCGGACACGCGCCAAGGCGACAACGCCCAAACCGTGGCGAGCAAACACAGCAGGAACCAACGACCGGCGGAACCAGTCGGCGGCAAAATAAACGGCGCGTAAAAACGATTCATGTTTTCAGTGGGAAACTTGTGGCTGACGGAGGCGCAAGCCCTCACCGCGTGGCGATGGTTTTCACCAGCGCGGCAGCCTGGTCGTTCAGTTTTTGGACGTCTTCCCGGGAGGCGGTCTCGCCCAGCGGGAAGGAAACCAGGGCTTTCATGTTGTCCAGGCCGGCCTCCAATTCCTTGATCAACGGGGTGTTCTTCGTCCGGTCCGAAAGTTTATCGATCTTGCCCCGCAGAAAATCCACCAGCGCGGGCTGGCGCAGAATGCTCGCCGTCTGGCCGCTGAAGTTTTTCAGGACCACGCTGCTGACGACCTCGGTGCCGCGAATCCAGCCGCCCAAACTCAGCAGGGTCACCAACTCCTCGTCGTGCAGCCCATCCAGCGCCTGTTTGACCTCGTTTTGCGTGGCTTCAAGCTCTTCCCGCAGGCTGGCCCAGTCGCTGTCGTCGGCGAACTCGATGATGCTCTTGCCGCGCCCGAGAATTTCTTTGCTGATCCCGAGGTTCTTGGCGAGCACGAGGATGTCGCGGCCCAGGTTTTTGACCTGTTGGCTGTCCATGGCTTCGACGGCGACGTAACCATCGGCGATCAGTCCGCCCAGATTCAAGGCGAGCTGTCCGCGGTCGCTGAAGGCGGTAGAAACCGGTCCGCGGTACTGGCCGCTCCACATGGGTTTGCACTGTTTGTTGAGCGCGGCGAAAAGCTCGCCCGGGGTGGGCATCGTCATGGCGTCCAGGGAAACCGCCGAGTCGATCTGCTCCTTGGTTAAACCGGGAGGCTCGGGTGCGGCGGCGGCAGTGGCGGGTGTCGCGGGCGGAGCAACGGGAGGCGTTGTTTCCGCGGCGGTTTTACCAGCGGCTTCTTTTTTCTTGTCGCCAGCCGGGTGGACGGAGGGTTCGGGGGCGGCATGTCCTGACGATGGCAGGGCCGCCACACCGACACCAAAGGCGAGGACCAGAGAGAAAATGAAACCCGGTTTCTGGCAGGAAGCGAGCATGATGGGCACACCATAGCGAGGGTCCCCCGCGCCTGCCAGCAAAGATTTGCGCGCTTTCTTTCCGCGCATTAAAACCGGACGGGGCTTGCGCTCACCGCCGCTCTGTGACAGCCATTAGCCGCTCCCAACTTCATCGAACGCGCCAGTCGCAAGACTCCCCCCATTCGGAGCGGCGTGTTCACAGCCCCTCCTCTTTTTCTCAACTTCCCGATGAAAGCCCGTGTGATCGTTATGCCCAAGCAGGCGGTGCTTGATCCCCAAGGCAACGCCGTGCGCGATGCCATCCACCATCTCGGTCTCCCGGCGGTCGGCGCCGTGCGCGTGGGCAAGTTCTTCGAGATCGACTTGGCGGACGCGTCCGGCGCGGGGGACCAGGCCGGGTTGGAGGCCAAGCTCCACGACCTCTGCCGCGACCTGCTTTCCAACCCGGTGATCGAGGATTACCAACTGCAATACCCCGTATGAAGTTTGCCGTTCTGCGCTTCCCGGGGTCCAACTGCGACCAGGATTGTTTTCACGCCCTCAAGGACGAGATCGGCGTGGAAACCGAGTACGTCTGGCACAAGGCCGAAAGTCTCGCGGGGTTCGACGCCATCGTCGTGCCAGGCGGATTTTCCTACGGGGATTACCTGCGTTGCGGAGCCATCGCGCGTTTTTCGCCGGTGATGCAAGCGGTTCGCGCCGCCGCCGCCGAGGGCAAACTGGTCATCGGGATTTGCAACGGCTTCCAGATTTTGTGCGAGAGCGGGTTGCTTCCCGGCGCGTTGATCCGCAACCGCTCTCTGCAATTCGTCTGCGCGCCGGCAACGTTGCGCGTCGAGACCAGCGAATCCCCCTTCACCTCCGCCACGCCGACGGGAACCTTGCTCCAGATCCCCATCGCCCACGGCGAGGGCTGCTATCACGCGGACGACGCCACCCTCCGGAGCCTCGAGAAGAATCGGCAGGTGCTTTTTCGGTACGTCGATCCCGTGGCCGGACGGCCCACGGCCACGAGCAATCCAAACGGTTCGCGGTCCGATATCGCCGGGATTTGCAACCTCGAGCGCAACGTGTGCGGCCTCATGCCCCACCCGGATCGCGCCTGCCACCCACGACTCGGCAGCGTGGACGGCAAGTTCATCTTCCAAAGCATGGTCGCCGCGCTCAAGCCGCGCGGGCCCATTCCCCCGGCGAAAGCCAAACCGGTGGCGACGGTAGTGTCGCCGATGGCCGAGGTCGAAGCCGATGCGGTGGCGCTCGCCAGCACCGGCAGCGATGTCGCCGGTCTCTGATCCGTTTCCCTTCCCACGCCCGGTATTACAGACCGGGCCTCCCCGCCCCATGAGTACCCTCGTCAACGACCCGCCCATCACGCCAGCCGTCATCGCGAAACACGGCATCACCGAGGAGGAGTACGCCCGGATTGAGCGCATCCTCGGACGCGCCCCCAATTACACGGAACTCGGCGTCTTTTCGGTGATGTGGAGCGAGCATTGCTCTTACAAAAACTCCAAGCTGGAACTGAAGAAGTTCCCCACCGAAGGCCCGCGTGTGCTGGTCAAGGCGGGCGAGGAAAACGCTGGGGTCATCGATATCGGCGACGGCTGGGGCGTGGCTTTCAAGATGGAAAGCCATAACCATCCCAGCGCCATCGAACCTTTCCAAGGCGCGGCGACGGGGGTCGGCGGGATCATCCGCGACATTTTCACGATGGGGGCGCGTCCGCTTTTCTCACTGAACTCCCTGCGGTTCGGACCGATCAGCCCCGCTGACGCCAGCGGCGTGGTTTCCCCGGCGGTCGCGCGCAACCGGCGGCTGTTCGCGGGCGTGGTATCCGGCATCGCGCATTACGGCAACTGCATCGGGGTGCCGACGATTGGCGGCGAGGTGTATTTCGACGAAAGTTACGAGGGCAACCCGCTGGTGAACGTCCTCTGCCTGGGCATCCTGCGCCACGAGCAGATCGCGCGCGGCGCGGCGCGCGGAGTGGGCAACCCCGTGTTCTACGTCGGTGCCGAGACCGGTCGCGACGGGTTGGCGGGCGCGGCGTTCGCCTCACGCGATCTCACCGAGGAGTCGCGCGAGGACCGCCCGGCGGTGCAAGTGGGCGATCCGTTTAAGGAGAAGCTGTTGCTGGAGGCGTGCCTGGAACTACTCGCGACGGACGCCGTGGCCGGCATTCAGGACATGGGCGCGGCGGGGCTGACCTGCTCGACGTGCGAAACCGCGAGTCGCGGGGGGAGCGGGGTCGAGATCGACCTGAACCTCGTGCCGCAACGGGAGCCGGGCATGACCCCTTACGAAATCCTGTTGAGCGAATCGCAGGAACGCATGCTGATCATCGTCAAGGCCGGGCAGGAGGAAACGGTGAAGACGATCTTCGAGAGATGGGATTTGCCGTACGCGCACATCGGAACGGTAAATGACGACGGCATGATGCGCGTGACGGTCGGCGACCGGACCGTGGTCGAAATCCCGGCGCGCGATCTCGCGGACGAAGCGCCGTTGTACCGTCGCGAGGCGCTTGCCCGGACGCCCGAGCCGCCCCTGGATTTGGCGTCGGTGCCGGAAGCGGAGCCGCACGCCGCGCTGCTCAAGCTGCTCGCGCATCCTTCCATCGCATCCAAACGCTGGATTTGGCGGCAGTACGATCACATGGTGCGTACCGGCACGATGGTCGCGCCGGGTTCGGACGCGGCGGTTTTCTACGCGCGCGAGGCGGGCAAGATTTTGGCGGCGACCACGGATTGCAACGCGCTCTACTGCCGCTTGGACCCGCGCGAAGGGGCGCGTGTCGCCGTGGCCGAGTCGGCGCGCAACCTCGCGTGTTCCGGCGCGGTGCCACTGGCGGTCACGGACAACCTGAATTTCGGCAACCCGCACAAGCCCGAAAACTTCTGGCAGTTGCGCGAGTGCATCGAGGGATTGGCCGAGGCGTGCCGCGCCTTTTCCACGCCCGTGACGGGAGGCAACGTGAGCCTGTACAACGAAAGTCCGCTGGGAGCCATCGACCCGACGCCAACCGTCGGGATGGTTGGTTTGATCGAAGACGAGCGCCACGTCACGACGCAGTATTTTAAGAAAACCGGCGATGTCGTTTTACTGTTGGGCGGGATCGGTGATGAATTGGGCGGTTCGCAGTATCTGGCGACGATCCACGGTCGTAAGGAAGGTCTCCCGCCGCGCTTGAACTACGAGCGCGAACTCGCCTTGCACGAAGGCGTGCGCGATGTGATCCGCGCCGGTTTCGCCCGGAGCGCGCACGATTGTTCCGAGGGCGGCCTGGCCGTCGCGCTCGCGGAATGCTGCGTGTCGGGTCCCGCCCACCAGCCGCTAGGCGCCGCCATCTCGTTGGACCAGGAAGATACGAACGGCCTCCGGTTAGACCAGATCCTCTTCAACGAAAGCCAGTCGCGCGTGGTGTTGTCCGTGACTCCGGAAAACCTGGACGCGACTCTCGCGCTACTCACGACACACGCGGTGCCGACACGCCCCATCGGCACCGTTCAAGAGACGGACCTGACGATCCTAACCACTTATGGTCAACACACCTGGCCGTCCGCGCGGTTGCGCCGCGTCTGGTCGGAAGCCATCGGCGACTGCATGACACCCGAGTCGGCTAGTTCCCATCTCACCGACCGGCCCTAACGCGACCACTGAACGCGCATCCGTGTCAGGCGCGAGACAACAAACGACTTCCGCTTCGTCATTCTGCATTCGTCATTCGTCATTGGCAGCACCAACCCGCCCCCCGCATTTGACTCCCCCGCCCTCCCCCGTTTCCCCCGCCTACCCGCGCCACGAGTGCGGGGTGCTCGCCATTTACAATCATCCCAACGCGGCCGCGCTGACCTACTACGGTTTGTTCGCGTTGCAACACCGCGGACAGGAGAGCGCGGGCATCGTCACGTCCGCCGCGCCCGGCGAGCGTTTCAAGCTGCACAAAGCCATGGGCCTGGTCGGGCAGGTGTTCTCCTCGGCCGACATCGAACGGCTGGAAGGCCGCTGCGCCATCGGCCACGTCCGCTATTCGACGACCGGCTCGAGCAACCTCGTCAACGCCCAACCCATCACCGGACACGGTAGCCGCGGGCAGATCGCCATCGCGCACAACGGCAACCTGATCAACGCCGACGTGCTGCGCGACGAGCTGGAGGCCAACGGCTCCATTTTCCAGACGACCAACGACAGTGAGATTTTGCTCCACCTGCTGAACCAACCGATGGGCGCGCACGGGTCCCTCGCCGCCCTGCCGCGCGCGCGGGGCGCGTTCACGGTGGTCATCATGAGCGAGCAGGAAATCATCGGCGTGCGGGACCCGTTCGGCTTCCGACCGCTCGTGCTGGGGCGGCTGGACGGCGCCTACGTGCTGGCTTCCGAGACGTGCGCCTTCGACCTGATCCACGCGGAGTTCGTGCGCGAGATCGAACCGGGCGAGGTGGTGATCATCGACAAGGATGGCATCCGCAGCGAGTACCCTTTCCGCGCCGAGCGCAAGGCGTTCTGCATCTTCGAGTACGTGTACTTCGCGCGGCCCGACAGCATCATCGACGACGTGAACGTCGCCGCCGCCCGGACCCGGATGGGCCGGGAACTCGCGCGGCTGCACCCGGTCGAGGCCGACCTGGTAGTGCCGGTGCCGGACTCGGGGAACTACGCGGCGTTAGGCTACAGCCAGGCGCTGGACATTCCCTTCGAGCACGCGTTCGTGCGGAACCACTACATCGGGCGCACTTTCCTGCAGCCCACGCAGTTGATCCGGGACTTCAACGTGCGCATCAAGCTCAACCTGATCAAGAGCGCGGTGAAGGACAAGCGGGTCGTGGTGGTGGATGATTCCATCGTGCGCGGAACGACGGCCCGGGCGCGCGTCGTGAGTCTGCGCGAAGCCGGCGCGAAGGAGGTCCACATGCGGGTCAGCTGTCCGCCCCACCGCCACGCGTGCCACTACGGGATTGATTTTCCCGACCCGAAAAATCTGCTGGCCAACCAGCTCACCCACGCCGAGATCTGCGACTACCTTGGAGCCGACAGCGTGGGTTACCTCGACGTGCCCGGCATGGTGCGCGCGATCGGATTGCCGGAGAACGAGTTCTGCCTGGCCTGTTTTACCGGACGTTACCCGGTGCCGGTGGATCCCGATCTGGACAAGTACATCATGGAGCGACGCGGTTCGCGGGACAACTACCTGGTGGCGGCGGATTCGCATCCGAATCTGTTTGCGGAGGTGAGGTGATTTGTTCGCGCGCGGCGAGGGCGCTTCCGGCTTGGCCCAAACTTAGACAGAGGTTGCGCATTTCGGACACGATTCGCAGGCGACGGTCGATCTCCTCGCTGGTGGGGAGGTTGTCTTGGTCGCTCATCCCAGCTTCTCCAAGTCGGCGATGTCCTGCGCGCTGCCGCGCAGCATTTTCAAGCGCGCCAGGCTTTGACGGCTGACCGTCCGGAGGGGCACACCTTGCCACGCCAGGGTCTCCACCATGATTTCACGTTCGATTTCCGCCGCCACCGAGAGCACGTCGAGCATCAGAATATCCTCGCTTCCGATGATTGCTTTCGAGAGCCGTTGGATGCGAACCGACCCGCCGGCAAACCGCATCGGCGCGGCCTCCAAAGTGAAACCAAGAGCACGCGCGCATTGTCGAATCCGTTCACCACTACCCGTGAGCGCGAGCAAATCGATGTCGAGCGTGGCGCGCGGATACCCATGCACCGCCAGTGCCAAAGCGCCGCACAACGCGTAGGGAATCCCGTCGGCGTGGAGATTGGTGGCGAGCGCCCGCAATTCGGCGTGGACCGAGAACACGCGTCAGCATCCTTGCGTTGTCAGACAAGGCAAGGGACATAAATGGGATCCTCCGCCCAATGATTGGCCACCTACCACAACCGTGGCACACCGTAGGCGTCCATCGCGGGGTCGGCGCTGACCAGCGTCATTCCTTCCGCCAACGCCTGCGCGACGAGCAGTCGGTCGAACGGGTCGCCGTGGTGACTGGGCAATTCGTGCAATCGTAGAAGATGCGGGGTTTCTACATGCAACCGCCTCACAAATCCGGTCTGATCCAGACGCTCAAGAAGGACCGCCAGCGGTTCATGCAACGGCAGCTTGCCAGACGCCGATTTGATGGTGATTTCCCAAAGGCTGGCTACGCTGACCCATTTTTGGTTGCCCGCGTCCTCAATGGCACGCCGCGCTTTCCCCGAGAGCGAGGCTGAGCCAGACAACTCCCAGAGCAAAGCATACGTGTCGAGCAACAGCTTCATTCTGTATAAGGTTCCATCTCTTCGAGGGGATCATCCCAACCCTCCGTCAAGATAATCTTCCCTTTCCACAACCCAAAGAGCGCGGCGTGGTCGTTGTTTGGGGTCGAACTGTCTGCGGACACCGGCTCAAGCCGGGCCACAGGCTTGTCGTGTACCGTGATAATCACTTCCCCGCCCTGGCTGACTTCGGCCACTAGTTTCGGAAGCGTCGCGGTGGCTTCTTCGAGCGTGACGGTGTGCATTTCGGGTACAGTGCCATTGTTGCGATCAAGCCGCAATGACCGCGTCCGACCCTCCGGGAAACCGGCTGCATGATCCCGGCCTTTGCCAAGGTATCGCGCGATTATGTTCCACGTTCCATGAACACTGAAAATCCACTTTCCACCCCGGAGCCGAACGTCGCGAAACCGCGCTCGAAATCCGCCGCGCGCCGGCTGATCGAGGACTTTCTCGTCACGGGCTGCGGCCTCGCGACGAGCGCGGGGGTCGCCTACGGCTCGTACGCGCTGGCGAAGCGTTATGACGTCGCCGTGTACACCTGGATGGGAAACTACATCCTCCCCGTCGGCGCGACGCTCTGCGGCTTCGTCGCCGCCATCGGCTACTGGATCGGCTCCCGTTTGTTTCACCACCGGCCCTCGCGTTTGCTGCTGCTCAACATCGTCCTGGTTTCCCTGACGACCTACTTTTCCATCCACGACCTCAACTACCACCACGAGTACACGCGGAGCGGATTGCCCCTTGAGCAGGTGATGAGCTACCCCGATTACTTGGTCGCCGTGACGGAAAACATGACCTACAAAAGCTCGCGTTCCGGTGACGAGGGAACCACGCTGGGCAAATGGGGCTGGGGCGTGGCGGCGCTCCAGATCACCGGCTTCTGCCTCGGCGGCTTTCTGGTGTACGGGATGCTGACATCGGTCCCGTACTGCGACCGTTGCTCAATGTATTACCACAAACTTTGGAGCCGCGCGTCGAAGTGGAAGGATGTCCCCGACATGGCAAAAGCCTACGAGAGCGTGGCGGCCTTGCTGAAGACCGGACAGTTGCAGAACGCCGTGAACCTGCACGCCACGCTCGGGGAAGCGAGGAAGTTCCGCGTTCGGGGGTTTCTAACGATGCAACTTCGCAAGTGTCCGGGTTGCGAGCGGCGCCTGCTGAACCTGACCGCTCAACGCCGCAACGGCAACCAGTTCGTGACGGTCAGCCGGATGGTGATACCCACCGAGGAGGCGATTCAGAAGGCAGCGGGGTAGGAAATCGCACCGGAAGCCGCGCGGCCGCGAACTGATCCCCCGGTCAGACAAGCCATTCCTTCAAACACCGATTCGTTGCTTCAAGTTCCCGTGCGGATCATAGACTTCGAGGTAGTCCGTTGATGGTGGAACCAACCGGTCGGAAAACACCACAAGGTTTATTCCGCCAGGATGTTTGGTGGAAGGGTATCGGATCGCCGTGATCAGCCCGGAATCGTACGCCGCTCGCCCGAGTTCTTGCGTTGGAGGTTTCAAGCCCGTCACCCACGCTCCGGTTATCTCCTGTGTGGTTGTGCCCAGCGCTTTCAGTGTTCTGGCGTCCGTCAGGTCAAGCACGCTGGCGATAATTCCATCCACCGTCACCAATGCCCAGGGTGGCGTTCGCAGCGGTGCCACACCACCGGGTAAAAGGATCAACGCCTGCACCACAAGCAACGCTGTGATTGGTTCACAGGCGAGAATAAACCGAATCGAAGCTTCCTTTGGGCGTAAAACGGGCACCCTTGATCGCGGCGGCTCCACCCCAAAGTGGCTGCGGCACGCCTCTGACAGTACCGGCACCCTTCCGCAGATGATGGTAGCCCACGAGCCGCGTCCATGGACCATGCACAACAATGAGCTTGACCTTGCAAAGCGCAACCTTGAGCCCAACCGCACGCAGCATCAGACCGGAACCCCGTTCCAGGCGTTTTCCAAGATTAACGCCACCGCCTCGGCCTTTCCGTCCAGGATCATTTCGAGCGCGGTACTTCCATTCAGATCGGGGTGCGGTGTGTTGAGCCAGACGCGGGTTATTTGCGCGGAACCGAGCAACTCGTGAAGGATTTCCAGCGAACGCTTCACCGGGCGGAGGGTCGTTTGAAAAGCGGTGGCCGACGGATTGCGATGTACTGCCTTGTAGTTCAACCGCAGTCCTTCGGACAACGGCTTGAGTGGTACGCCCACAAAATTAGCCAGTTGTCGCGCGTCGATCCGACCGGTTTTGCTGTCATGGAGTTCCGGCAAAAGGACTTTAAGACGATCCAAGCCGAAATTTTTTTCCGGCTTGGGTCGCTTGCTGCCTCGGGTGAAAAACGCCCCGTTGGTAGCAGGAGGTGCCGCCACAATTTTCTCCTCCCTCGCCTTGGTTTGGGCATCGATAGTGTTCGGCATCTGTCAAATCTACAATAAATCGCAATTGTATCCACAAATTTACACCATCTTTCATTTTCATTGGAAAGTGCCGTCAGACTTCCGATGATCTTGCATATAAAAATACCCGGTTAACGGTAATTTTTGGACACACCGCGCTTTACGCAAGAATACTTTGAACTCGGCACCGCTTTCACGTCCTGCCACCATGTCTCAAACAGGCTAGAGTGTCCTCCCAAAACCCACACAATCCATCCCCTCCACGCTCCCATGCCTGACTCCGCCCTACCCCGCCGCTCCCCATCCAAAACAACCCCCGCGACTCCCAAAGCCTACGCCCGCGCGGGCGTCGATATCGACCTCGGGAACTCGGCTCAAGAGCGGCCTGCGCGCCGGATGCTCGCCTCGACCCATCGCCCGGAGGTGCTCGGCAAGGCCGGCGGCTTCGGCGGACTGTTCCGGGCCGACTTCAAGAACCTGCGCGAACCGGTGCTCGTGACCAGCATCGATGGCGTCGGCACCAAGCTGAAACTCGCCGTCGCGATGAACCGGCATGACACCATCGGCGAGGACCTCGTGAACCATTGCGTCAACGACATCGCCGTCGCTCGGCGCGCGACCGCTCTTTTTTCTCGATTACATTGGCACCGGCAAGCTGGAGCCGACGATCTTCCACCAAATCATCGCGGGCATGGCCGAGGCCTGCAAGGCGGCGGGCTGCGCGCTCATCGGCGGCGAAACCGCGCAGATGCCCGGCATCTACCAGCTCGGGGATTACGATCTCGCCGGCACCATCGTCGGCGTGGTGGAAAAGAAAAACGATCATCGACGGACGCCGCATCCGCCCGGGCGATGTCGTGATCGGCCTGCCGGCCGACGGGCTGCACACCAACGGCTATTCGCTGGCGCGGCACATCCTGTTTCACAAGATGGGCCTCGCGCCCGACTCGCGCGTGGCCGGACTGCGCAAACCTATCGGCGAGGAACTTCTCCGCGTTCACCCGAACTACCAGCCGACGCTGGCGTCCCTGCCCGCCGGGGTGTTGAAGGGCATGGCGCACATCACGGGAGGCGGACTGTTGGACAACCTGCCGCGCATCCTGCCCGAGAATTGCGACGCCGCGATCAACCTGAAATCGTGGAAGGTCCCGACGCTCTTCGGAATCCTCCAAGAGGGCGGCGACGTGCCGAGGGACGAGATGTTCCAAGTGTTCAACATGGGCATCGGCATGGCCTTGATCGTGGCGAAAAAGGACGCGGCGGCGACCATCAAAGCAACCCGAGGGCGTCGGATCGGGGAGATTGTGCGCGGCTCCGGGCGCACGTTGATCTGAAAAAATGGGTCGCGAAACTCACTCCCGCGCCATCTCCGTCGGCACCGGGACCTCATCCTCGGCGGCGCCCTCCCGGCGGCTGCGACCGGCGATGAAGTCCTGGATGTCGGGGTCATCCGAGGCTTGCAGTTCCGCGCCCGTGCCCTCGAAGTAAATCCGGCCTTGCTTCAGGTAGGCGATGCGGTCGCCGATGTCGATGGCGCTCTTCATGTCGTGCGTCACCACCAGGGAGGTGACCGCAAACGTCCTCTGCAAACGGCGAATTAAGAGGTTGATGCTGTCACTCACCACGGGGTCCAGTCCGCTCGTGGGTTCATCGTACAGCATGCACCGCGGACGCGTGATGACGGACCGCGCCAGCGCGACCCGCTTCTTCATCCCCCCGCTTAAATTGACGGGCAGCTTTTTCTGTTGTCCGCCGAGATCGACCACTTCCAGCGCCTCCTGCACCCGCGCCGCGATGAGCGCCGGATCGCGTTCGCCGCTCTCGCGCAACGGAAAGGCGACGTTTTCCTCAACGGTCATCGAGTCGAAGAGCGCCCCGTGTTGAAACAAGATACCCACTTTCCGTCGGATCGGCCCCATCTGCCGCTCGCCCAATCCCGAGATGCTGCGGCCCTCCACGAAAATCTCGCCCGCGTCCGGGTGCAGCAACCCGATGATGTGCTTGAGCAGCACGCTCTTGCCTCCTCCGCTGCGCCCGATGATCACCATCGTCTGCCCGGTGGCGACATTCAGATCCACCCCCCGCAGCACATCCTGCCCGCCAAAACGTTTGGTAACACCCCGTATTTGCAGAAAAGGGACGCCCTCACCCGCTGGCTCGTTGTTCTCCATGCTCAATTCAATAGTCCCTCCCCTCTTCTCCGCTTTCATCCTTCTGCCCTCTGCCTCCGCCCTGTCTTCCATCTCCTAGCTCCCTACTGCCACGATCCGACCGGGAAGAAGATGTTCAACATCAACGTCAGGAAGAAGTTCGACACCAGGATCGCCAGCGAACTGATCACCACCGCCTGCGTCGTCGCCCGCCCCACACCGACCGCGCCCTCGCGCGCGTTGAGTCCCTCGTAGCAACTCACGAAAACAATGAGCATTCCAAAGACCGACCCCTTGATCATGGTCATGAGCACGTCGTGGATCTGCATGTATTTCAGCATGTTTTGCAGGTAGTACGCGCCCTGGATGTCGAGAATTTTCACGCCGACAAAATAGCTCGAGGCCATGCCGAAAAACACGCATTCCCCCGCGAGCAACGCGACGGAAATCAGCATCGCCAGCACCCGCGGAACCACCAGGTAATCCACCGGATACACGGCGAGCGCGCGCAAGGCGTCGATCTGCTCGGTGACTTTCATCGTCCCGATCTCCGCCGACATGGCGGCCCCCACCCGGCCGGCGAGCATCAGGCCCGTGAGCACGGGACCCAGTTCCCGGCAGAGCGCCACGGCGACCAGCGCGCCGACGCCCGACTCCATGCCCAGCGTGTGGAACTGAAAGAAAATCTGCGCCGCGAACACCGCGCCGGTGAAGGCGCCGGTGACGATCACCACCGGCTGCGAGCGCACGCCGAGTTCCATGATCTGCGCCATGACCAACCCCCAGCGCAGGGGCGAGATAAACAACGCGCGCGCCGTGTCCAGTGCCAGGAGCGCGACGCCGCCGAGATAGCCGAGCAGTGCCAGATAAGTTCGGCCGATGGATGCGATCAGTCCTCTCATGGTGGGGGCAAGCACCCGCCGCCCGGTGCAATAGACGGGTGACTGCCCGCCGGGTCAAAGAATTCGACGGATCGTCGGTGATTTTCCAGGGAGGGGGAGGAGTTACGCGCCAAGGCCGCCTTCGCCGGGGTGGAAAAGATGGCGTGGTGACCGTTTCGATCCGCGCGGAGGAAGAGAAGTCCAAAGTACTTCCACCGTTCGATCTTATGGCAAGTGAAAACCCCCGCCCTCCTCCGTTCGCGCATTTGTCTGCCAGCCGTTGCCGTTTTTGTCGCAATCGCTGGATTGACGGGTTGTGATTCCTCGACACCACCGCCGCCCACCACGCGCCAGAACCAGCCACTGCCTCCGGTGCCCCCAACGGAGGTCCGGCGGGAAGGCCGGGTGATCAACGAGAACAACGCTCCGGGTCAGAACGGTTCGCAACGCCAGCGCCAGGCGGAGTTTCTCAACCGGATTCGCCAGGCCGATCCCCAGTTCAAGACAATCGACCGCGCGGTGCTCAACGAGCAGAATGAACTGGGTCTGATCCTGGACCGGAGCGTCGCCATGGATTCCCTGCCCGCCCTGATGCGAACCATGCTGGCGCAACTCGCCAAGGAGTTTCCGCAACAGGATTTGACAGTGGTCGCTTACGCGCCCTCCAACCCGCCAATGAAAATCGGCACCGCCCACCTCAACGCGCAAACCCGCGACATGACGTACACGCCGGAACACCGTTGATACGGTCGAGTCTTTCCCACTCTCGCAGACACACCAACCCCTGATAAAACAACCACACCTATGCCAGGCACCGTAGATGATTTCATGAGCCGCTTCGGCGGGAGCAACACCGTGAGCGACCAGGACGCGCACCAGCAGGCCGCGTCGCAGTACGTGGACCGCTTCGCGTCCAACCATCCCGACGACAGCGGCTTCGACGCGAACACCATGCACCAGGGCGCGACCGAGTACCTGGGCAAATTGCCGGACGATCAGTTCACGCAGGCGGCGACTTCCGCCTACTCCCAGGCTAACCCCGCGCAACAACAAAGTTTGGCGAGTACGTTGATGGGTGGATTGCAAGGCCAGGGGGTTGGACTCTCCAGTTTGGCGGGAATGCTGGGTTTGGGTTCCACCAATCCCCAGCAGATGAGCGCAGATGATTACGCCCGCGCCGCCAACTACGCCCGCCGCGAGCATCCCGAGGTGATCCAGCAGACGGTGGCACAGCAACCGTGGTTCATGAAGGCCATGGGCAACCCGATCGTCATGGGCGTGCTGGGGATTGTCGCCGCGAAGATGGCGGGCAGTTTTAACCGGCGGTAGTCGGCGGGTTGAGCTTTGATTTCGGCAAACAAGCCCGGGTTGCGTGGAGCGTTCCATGAAACCCGGGTTCTTGAGCCCCTTGGGTCAGAGTCCAGAACTCTGCAGCGTGAGTGTATCGCTATTGCTTGAGGGTAGTGGTACAGTCTGAAATCTGAGACCTGTTGCTTTTTCTGGCAATCGGTTGGCGGGCGTGCCACCTTCGGCCATGCCTAAACGCTCAAGCAAGCTCCCTCGCGACCCGAATCAGCTCGCCGCGCATATCGTGGCGCTATCTACTGGACAGGAGCCACCCGCCCCGAAAGACGATCAGGAGGACAATACCCAGGAAGTCCACCGCGAAGAAGTGGAAGAGATGGAGAAGATCAAAAAAGAAGAGCCGAAAGAAAAGAATCCCGCCGCCGTCGCGTTGGGACGGTTAGGCGGGATTAAAGGCGGTAAAGCGCGAGCGGAGAAGCTGGCGAAGGAACAACGAAAAGCGATTGCTAGTCAAGCCGCTCGAAAGCGTTGGGAAAAGAAATGATCTTCTGTGGATTTTGCATGTTCTGCACTGCCGAAGACGAGGGTTTAAATGTTGGAAGGCTTACGACCTCCCCAAAATTTTCATCGAAGTATCCGATGGGCAGGCTTGATAAGTCAGTAACATCATTCGCGGACAATGCGATATCGTCTGGAATGTCAGCTTTCAATCTTACCTTTTCGTTGACCAGCATGGTTATGCTTTGATTTAAAAGCTTTGGCGTTTCAATCGGAAGAATATCATCAAGTGGCTCGCTAATTCTCCACCCCCGGCGGGTAGCATAAGCGTGTAAGCGCCCCGCTTGCTCTTCAGTAATAACATCCAATGCCTTGCAACGCTGTATCATTGCGCCAATCGCAGCTTTCCACTTGGATTTTTTGCCCGAAACGAATCCAACGACGGCGTCGTTAAGTCACTCAAGAACTCTTCTGCTGGCAATAGCATCGCGGCTGCGAACCGATGCGCTTGCGATTCAATAGCTTTCCAATTTTGGGGAGCATTCAAGGTCTTTGCTTCTACGTTGGGATGTAATAGTAAGTGGCCGAGTTCATGCAACGCATCAAATCTTGAACGCGCCGCTGATTTTTTATCTGAACCTAAGAACATGAAAGGCCGCCCATCATTTCTTACTTGAGAAAAAGCATCTAGGTTATCCGCTTCAAGCATACTTTTAGCTATTACAACGCCGTTCTTCTCTAGCAACCGAATGACATTAGGTAGCGGCCCGCGTTCAACTTGCCATTCTTGCCTGTACTCACGCGCCACGCCCTCAATATAGTCGGCTGTGATCCGGCTAAAATCTGCCGGTGGATTAATGTGCGGCAAATTGACCTTTGGGAAGTCAAGAAACGAAGCAAGATAATCCGCGATATCCTTTGTCCAACCGAATTTGCCAAGCGCTCTAGTCCTAGCTGTTTTCGCCGATACATGCAGAGAGCGCCAGAAAACCGGTTGCACATCGATTTCCGGAAGCGGTTTCAAGAAGTAGTTTAAGGGAAGGCGTAACACGTCGGCAATCTTTTGCAGTCGCTCAAGTGGAGGAAGGGCGTGGCCGCGCTCGTATTTTGAAATACTAACGTCA
Organism: uncultured bacterium; assembly: GCA_963795895.1. Lineage (GTDB taxonomy): Bacteria > Verrucomicrobiota > Verrucomicrobiia > Chthoniobacterales > SZAS-18 > CAWCJJ01. The sequence continues at coordinate 977,478 of CAWCJJ010000005.1, read as the reverse complement.
TTGATATCCGTGAGTTCAGATAGTCGTACCGCCGTAAACCCTCGCGCGTCTTTTGCCTGAGTCAGTCGTTCTTTCTGAAAATTTTCTGTTCCTTTGGACATGGAGTATTTGTTAAGCAGATGCTTCACCGGACCGGCGTTTCCATTTAATGATCAAGTCTTGATCTTCTTGAATGGCCGGTTCCGTTTCGTACGCCTCAAGCAGATCGTACATATCAAGCCGGTGCAACCAAGACGTGTTCGAGGCAGAAGGAAATCCAAGTTTGACAAACCCCGCCTTGGAAGGGTCTTGGCGATCTTGCCCGTGGTAAATAACTGCGTTTAAGTCTACGCCATCCCTGGTCGGCTCGTTTGCTACGGGATCGAACAAGAATACTTGCTGGTCTAGTAACGCATTCAATCTTGCGTCATTCTGCCGAAAACTGCTAGACGGAACTATTTTGGAACTGCTGCTCGCATGGAGTAGCGTGATAAGGAATCGACCCGCAAATAATTCCGTGTACTGAAATTTGTTGCACGCAACGGTAGCAATATTGCTTTTCAATAGGTGCAAGCCCGCCACGTCCTGTAAGCGCCGCTCCAGAATACCTCGTCGGTAGTAAGGTTCCATCCATTGGGCCTCGGGAGTGCCTAAACGCTTATCCATCTGGACGACCTCTTTCGCGGTAACATACCCCCAATCAATCGACGTGAGGATATCCACCACGAATTTTTTCGGGATTGCGGAAGTCACTTCGCGGACAAGGTCGAGGTTTTGCATTGTGTTTTTGAGGTAATTCGATTAACGATCTTCTCCTAGAGTCATTTTTAAGTCAAAAAGTTTCTCCAAAAATCGCAAACAGTACGTAAAGTTTCTTGACCGCTCAAGCATCATGTTCTACTTTGAATCCATGAACAAGTTAAGCAACGAGGATCGCGTGCGAGTGGTCGCCTATTTGCTCGAGGGTAATTCCCTCCGGGCGACCGTCCGCATGACCGGCATTCACCGGACAACGATCCTCAAGTTGCTGGTGGATCTTGGCGACGCGTGCGCAGCGTACCAGAGCAAGACGCTGGTGAACCTGCCTTGCAAGCGTATCCAGTGCGACGAAATCTGGTCGTTCATCGGTTCCAAAAGAAAAGAACACTTCCGACGAAAAGAAGGCGGTAGGATGGGGCGATGCCTGGACGTGGGTCGCCATTGACGCGGACACGAAGATTGTTCCCTGCTGGTTCGTTGGCCCGCGTGACGCTGGGGCGGCTCAGTGGTTTATCCACGATCTCAAGAACCGGCTCGCCAATCGCGTGCAGCTCACCACGGACGGAAACAAGTGCTACCTCAACGCCGTTGACGACGCCTTCGGCTGCGAAGTGGACTATGGGATGCTGATTAAGGTTTACGGCGCACCGGCGGAAGGTGGCGAGGTTCGCTACAGCCCCTCGCAAGTCACGGGCGCGGTGAAAAGCTACGTCACCGGCAAGCCGGAAACGAAGCACATTTCCACGTCCTTTGTGGAACGGCAGAATCTCACGATGCGGATGCAGATGCGCCCCTTCACCCGGCTCACGAACGCTTTTTCAAAAAAGCTGGCGAACCACGAAGCGGCGATTGCTCTCCACTACATGCACTACAATTTCGCCCGGATTCACCAGACTCTGCGAGTCACACCGACGATGGAAGCAGGCGTTGCGGATTGCGTTTGGTCCATTGCGCAAATCGTTGCCCTGCTTGATTGAGGAGCATGTCCTATTTTACCCTTTATTCGCGCGACACATCCTCCGTCAAAGACCTTCACTCTTACGAGGTAGCGGTGCAGTTAGGAGATCATCCAATTAACCAACACGGCGAACGTCTCCTCGGGGCAACCTGCGTCACCGACGACGAGGTGGACCATCGGATAAATGGCCTGATTAAAAATCTCGAAGAAATCCGGGTTGCCGCAAAAAAGAAACTCGAAGCCAATCAGGCTTAAATTTTTCAAACTGTACCACTACCTGCTTGAGGGTTGCGTTGACTAATGCCATTCACTCCCTGCTTGCCTTCGGTTTGGAGCGCGCCGCGACCGGTCGCGGCGCGCTCCAAACCGAAGGCAAGCAGGGAGGTGTCGCTCAATCATCCTGCAAACGGCTTTACACAAAATCCAATTCTTCTCCTCTACCCCACGTTCAACCCGTCCAGATAGGTGGATAACTCCCCGCGCTGGGCTTCAACCTTGATCTGCAAGGCGTCAATTTCAGCCCGAACCTTGTCGATCTGGTTCTCCTGGTCATCCAGTTTCTTGAGTTGGCGCGTCGCGTAATCACTCGTTTTCTCCACGGTCTTGATGTTTTCGCGGATGCGGGTCTGGTCCGCTGTGATCGTCGCGATCTGCGCGTGGCGCTCCTGCAACTGGCGCTCCGACTCCGCGACAGCCTGCCGGAGTGAAATGGCCTTGCCCAGCGCGTTGCGCACCGGGATGGAAATCTCCCCCATCCGGTTATAATAAACCAGGCTCTCCTGGTTGGCGGAAACCAGTTGGATCTGCTGTTGGGAAACACTCTCCTCGGTGAGCGTCAGCTTCTCGGTTTTGCCCGCGCCCACCGGTTGTTGGAACCGGTAAAGCTTTTCCGTGGTTTCCACCGGCGCGGGAGAATCGACCAGCTTCCAGCCCTGTCGCAACGGGTGCTCGACCACGATCTTCTTCTCGTCGATCCGCCTTGTTCTCGATGCTGTATTCCTTGGAACTCACGGCTTTGTTCGTCAACACCAACACCCCTTTGTTGATCTTGCCGCTCTGGACGGACTGACGCGTCGCGAGGTCCTTCGTTTGCACGAGCATTTGCAGGTCGATGCCGTAACTCAAGAGCCGCTCCTGGCCGGGCGTCATGTCGTCGATCCGTGCGTCGCCGGCGTACCGGCCTTCGTCGAACACCGTCACCGGTCCTTGGAGCAGATGCTTTTTGTCGGGCGAATTGTTCTTGATCCGCACGCCGTTGAGCGGGTGTTGGCCAGAATGGCCTGATTGAAGATAGAGAGTTTTTCGACCTCGAAAGGATCGTTGATGATCGGGATCATCGCCGAACGCTGCCGGGGCAGGCTGACGTTGCCGACCGAATACTGGAACAACTCGCCGACTTTGGAGGCGTCGCTGATCGCGGAAACGCTTTCGGCGGGGTTGAAGCCGTCGCTGCTCGCTTGGCATCGCCATCTTTGCGTTCGCCACGAGCGGAGCCTGCTCGAGCCGCCGCCTTGTCACCGAAGCTTGGGCCTGCATGGGCGGGGGTGCCCCCGGAGCAGGCGCGGACATCACCGACATGGCCGCGCCCGAACCCGCCGCCGCCTGCCCCTGGTCATATTCTTGCGGACGCAACGAAGCGTACAACTCCGGCACCACGGTGGGACGCGGCACGTAGAGCGGCTGGTAAAGGTCCTGCTGGAAGGAAATGGGACGTCCGCTCACGAGGCTCAGACGCACATCCTTCCAGTCGTTGTCCGTCTGGTTTTCCACGATGGCCCAGCCTTGCAGCGTCGCCTGTTCCTTCGCTGTTTTGTCTGTGGCGGCGTCACCACCATCCGCCATGACGAGCCGATAGCTGGCTTTCCAGATGGGTGTCTCCACGACGTAGCCCAGCCGCACGCGGCGCTCGCCCTGGCCGTTGAACTGGATGTCCACCGGCTTTTTATCCTGGTCACGCGCGCCCGCCAGCGCGGCGAGGGCCTTGTTCAACTCCTCCTGCAAACCCGGGTCCTCCAGTTGGATTTTGCCGATCTTCTCCAACTCGACGGAACGAAGACCGTTCGGAGCCACGAGGTTGACGAACTCCTTCTCCAAAGGCGCGTTGTCCTTGCCTCCCGGCGACTGGCGTTTTTCAACCCCGAGGATGACGCAGGCGAAGTTTTCCGCGCCGTTGGGTCCCGCGTAGGCCAGCGACACCTTCGCGCCGCGCAGTTTGTTGAGCAGATCACCGAGCGATGGATTGTCGCTGATATCGACCTGGAACGAGGCGAGCGACTTCGCCAGGGGATCCTGCGAGGGGTAGGTCACAACACCCACGCGACCACCATCGAGGTCTTGAAGGACGAGGCTCTTGAGGATGTCGTTGATCTGCGCCGTCTTGAAGCGCAATTCCGCCGTGGCGTTGCCGCTCAGACTGCCCTGATGTTGGAAAAAGCCGACGCCGCTGGAGAAAAGCACGACCTCGCGCACGGGGATGTCCACGGGGGCGGCAGTTGTGGAGGAGGGCGGGGGATTGTTCACTTGGGCAAGGGCGTGGGTGTTGACGCTGAGGGGGATTGAAGCCAAAATGGCTGCCGCCCAAAAAGCGACACCGGGGGATTTTACAAGCCTGGGGATCATGGAGTTGAAATTAAGTTCTTCCAAACTACAACGCACAACGTCGGTGTTTCCTTAGATTGTTCCAATCTAAACCGAAACACGGAACCAGAAAAAGGCACTTGGTTCTTTACTTTCCGTTTCCCCGCCCACCATCGCTCCGCCTTCCGCCTTCCGCCTTCCGCCTTCCGCCTTCCGCCTTCCGCCTTCCGCCTTCCGCCTTCCTTCCCATGCTTCCCATCCAAGACCTCCGGGTCCTCGCCACTCAACGACTGATCTCCCCGGCGGTGCTCAAAAGTAAATTGCCGCTCACCCGGCAGGCGGCGGAAGTCGTCCTGGCGGGCCGCGCGGCGGTGGAAAACATCCTCGCGGGGCGCGACCACCGGATGCTCGTCATCGTGGGTCCCTGCTCGATCCACGATCCGGAGGGCGCGCTGGATTACGCGCGCCGCCTCGCCGTGCTGCGAACGGAACTCGCCGGCGAGCCTGGAAATTCTCATGCGCGTGTACTTCGAAAAGCCGCGCACGACCATCGGCTGGAAGGGACTCATCAACGATCCGCACATCGACGACACCTGCGACATCGAAACAGGCTTGCAGATCGGGCGCCGCCTGCTGCTCGACATCGCGGCGCTGGGCATCCCGGCGGCAACCGAAATCCTGGACCCCATCGTGCCGCAGTACCTCGCCGATCTGGTGAGCTGGGCCGCCATCGGCGCGCGGACGACCGAGAGCCAGACGCACCGCGAAATGGCCAGCGGACTTTCGATGCCGGTCGGCTTCAAGAACGGCACCGACGGCGATTGCCAGACGGCCATCGACGCCATGAAGGCCGCGCGACATCCCCACAGCTTTGTGGGCATCGACCAGCAGGGGCACACCAGCGTGATCAAGACCACGGGGAACCAGTTCGGCCACGTCGTGCTGCGCGGTGGACGGCTGCGGATCAACTACGATCCGCCGAGCATCGCCGAAGCCGCCGCGCGGACTGAGCGCCGCCGGCTTGCCGCCGATGCTGATGGTGGATTGCAGCCACGCGAACAGCGGCAAGCACCACGCGCGGCAGGAACTGGTCTGGCAAAGTTTGTTGGAACAGCGCCGGTCCGCCTTGGACGCGGGGAGCGGGCCGGGTCCCATCATCGGCGCGATGCTGGAAAGCTACCTGGAGCCGGGCAAGCAACCCATCGCCAAGCGGCGGGAAGATTTGCGCTACGGGGTGTCGATCACCGACGCGTGCCTGGGCTGGCCGCAGACGGAGGCGTTGCTGCGGGCTTGAGAGGAAAAGTCGGCCGAGTGGGTGATATCCACTTTCCGCGTTCTATCCGAACCAGATGGTCGCATTCTGCGGGTATCGGGGTAAACCCGATATTGACCTCGCCGGAAGAAATACCTTTCCAGCAGTGACTCTAACCATGGATCAGATCGTCGGCGAAGCCTTGAAGCTCCCGGTATCCTCCCGCGCCGAGTTGGCCGAAGAATTGGTTGATAGCCTGGATTTGTTAAACGATGCGCCCGACTCCCACGTCAAGCTGGACGAGATGTTGCGGAGGAGAGACGAGGTTCATGCGGGCAAGGTTCAAACGACTCCGGGCGAAGAAGTGCTCGCCGAGGTTCGGCGGATGCTTGCACAATGAGGATCCCCTTTCGGAACGCTTATGGTTCCGGCACCAATGGCCGCTATACTTTGCGGGCGATCCCTGTAGTTTAGTGGCAATGACGGCTGAACTGCTGGTGAGGGTCGGAACAAAAATCCACCGCTCTTCCAAGTACCTTTTGGCCAAGACGCTGCCCGAAGGCGGCGAGCCGGAGAGCCGGATCGTTGTCTGCGGAGTGTCCTGGCAGCGTTATTTGGAGTTCGACAAAGCTCTTGGCGACGACCGCCCTGGCCCGCGCTTCTACTATTTGGACGGTGAACTCGAAATCGTGACACTATCCAATGAACACGAGCGCGTTAAAAAGTGGTTGGGTGGGTTTATGGATCTGTATTTTGATCAGTCCGAGGTAACGATCACGACACGCGGGTCCGCCACAATACGTTTGGCGCTCAAACAAGCCGGGGCGGAACCTGACGACTCCTGGTGCTTGGAGACGGAGAAGGAATATCCCGATCTTGTGCTGGAAATCGCCCTCACGAGCGGCGGGATCAAGAAGCTGGAACTCTATCGCCGCTTCGGAGTGCGAGAAGTCTGGTTCTGGCGCAAGGGAAGGCTGGAGGTATTCGCGCTGCTCGCCGATGCCGGTGGGTACGAGAAATTGCAGGTCGGCAGCCGGCTTCTGCCCGGTTTGGACACCGCGCTGCTTGAGCGTTGCGCGACGATCCCAGATTGGCGCGATGCTCGACTGGCGTTCCGGGCGGGGCTTGCCGCAAAAGGCGAATAAACCGGCCCCGAACTTGTGATCCCCTTTCCGCCGCGACAGCGCGATCCGGGAACTCGGCGCGGGTGAAATCGTCCCCGGACCCGCGACCGTTTTTGGCGGGTGGCTTGGCGGTGATCGCGCTGGTGTGGAGCCAGCGTCACCGTCTGGCCGGGTTGCTCGTGGCGCGGCTCGCCTGAGGCGCTGTCGCAAACTCCAAACATCGGTCGAATTTAGGCTCGCCGGTGGTGGAAACATCATCGGCGGGCTTTTTTCGCGATGTGTTTGCGGTGGTTGTCCAATCGGCTTTGGCGCGGTCGCCAACGGGTTCTGTTTTTGGAAGTTGGGTAAAGACGTCAATTTCCGTCTTTGCGTTGACTCTGATGGGAGAATATTGATCTTTCCGTTACATCCATGCATCTGCCCACCACCACGCATCGCCGCATGACGGCCAGGGAGTACTTCGAGATGCCCGAGGGGCCACCGTATTTTCAGTTGGTGAACGGAGAACTATTCATGTCACCTTCCCCTATTCTCCAGCACCAATGGATCTCAGTCCGTCTCGCTTAGCGGATCGACGAATATTTGCGGGCGCATCCTATTGGCGAGGTTTACACCGCACCCTCGGACGACGTGGAGATCGATGAGGAGAACATCTTCCAGCCGGACATCTATTTTGTCGGCAACGAACGGTTGGGTATTCTTAATCAACAAGGCGCCAAGGGTGCGCCGGACTTGATCATAGAGATCCTGTCACCTTCCACCGCGCAATTGGACCGCGCGCACAAACGCGCGGTTTACTTCCGCGCCGGCGTGAGGGAATTCTGGTTCATCGACGCGCGTAATTTCCGCGTGGAGATTTACTCGCCCGAAGACGGCGGACAATCCCCGCGCACGCTGAGTACCGGGGATACGTTGACCACTCCGTTGCTACCCGAGCTAATAATCTCCGCAAGCGAGGCAATGAGCGGAAGATTGGCGGAAAAAGCGAAGGATTAAAGGTGAAAGATGGAGTGGGGAAGGAGGTGGGTTGCGGGATGTGAAGAAGGATGTGGGTTATGGCGGAAGGGACGTGTGGAAGGATGCGAGACATGCTTCCCAGCCACGGAGTGGCGTCACCAAAGCGGGTGGGCCCGGGGATGTTTGGCAAAGGGGAACGTCCTGCGCGGCCAAGGTTCGCGTCCGCCATTGCCAAACGGTGCCCCATGACCGGAAGTTACGCCACTACGTGGCTGAGATCTCCACAGCGATGCTTTCCGTGGCCTCGCGGACTCGAACACGGCTACTCACCTTCGGTTGACGCCACTACGTGGCTGGGAGTCACAACCCACATCCTTCTTCACCGCGTCGGTTCGGCGGTCCAACGGTCCACCCATTCACTGATCGCGCGGTTCCACAAACGGCTGTTCTGCGGCTTGAGCACCCAGTGGCCCTCGTCGGGGAAATACAACATCTCCGACGGCACTCCCAGGCGTTGCAGCGTCGTGAACAGATCGAAACCCTGCGACACATCCAGCCGGTAATCCAACTGCCCGTGGATCACCAGGGTCGGCGTCTTGAACTCCCTGGCGTGAAGATGCGGCGACCACTTCAGGTACATCTCGCGGTTCTCCCAGGGGGTGCCGCGATATTCCCACTCGTTGAACCACAACTCCTCCGTCGCGCCGTAGGCCGCCTCGGCGTTGAACAAGCCGTCGTGGGAAACCAGGCAGCGGAAGTGGTTCGGATGCCCCAGAATCCAGTTGATCATGTAACCGCCGTAACTTGCGCCCAGCGCCGCCTCGCGCTCCTTGTCGAGGAACGGGAAGGTGGCTTCCGCGTACTCCAGACCCTTCATCAAATCCTCGTACGGACGCCCACCCCAATCGCCACTGACCGCGTCGGTGAACGCCTGGCCGTAACCCGTCGAACCATGGGGGTTGACCATCACGGCGACGTACCCGTTCGCGGCGAAAAGCTCCGGGTTCCACCGGTACGACCAACTGTCGCTCCACGCGCCCTGCGGACCGCCGTGGATCAGGAACTTGACCGGGTACTTCTTCGCCGGATCAAACCCCGGCGGCTTGACCAGAAATCCTTGAACCTGCGCCCCCTCCGCACCCGTGAAGGTGAATTCCTCCCAAGGCTGCATCGCAATCGGCGCGAGCAACGCGTCGTTGACGTGCGTGACCGCGCTCACCGCGGCAGGTTCCCGCCAAACGCGCGTTCCCGCCGACTGGTCGGTTTCCTGGTACAACTGCCTGATCTTCGCCTCCACCGGCGCCAGATCGGGTAGTTCAAGACGGGCGATCTCGCCCGGCGCCATGATGGATGACCGCGAGAAAAACAAACGCTTCCCGTCGCGCGACAACGCCAGGTCGTCGGCGTCCAGCCTCGCCAACTCCACCGGCCGCATGGGGTTGCCCGACCCCGCGCTGGCGGCAAGCGCGTAGATCGGTTGCTGGCCGTGGTCCGGCGCGGTGAAAAGGAGGTAACGCGAGTCGCCCGACCACACGAAGTTGTCCACCGGCTGGTCCACGCCGGCGGTGGCGTCCGTCAACGCGCCGCTTTGGCGGTCGTAAACCACCAGCGCGAATTTGTCGGATTCAAAACCCGCCCGCGCCTGCGAACGCCACGCGATGGACTTACCGTCCGGGGAGTACAGCGGCGAGGAGTCGTCGCCGGGGCTGGTGGAGATTTTTTTCGCCGCTCCACCGGCCACCGGCACGATGAAAATCTCGTTGTTCGTGCTGGTGGCTTCCACGGCGTCAACGTTGCTCGTGTAAGCAATTTCCCTTCCGTCGGGCGAGAAGGCGTAGTCGTCCTGCCCGCCCAACGAGAAGGGCGGCGTGTCGTGGTCGCCGGGCGTGAGGTCGCGGGGAATCCCCGGGTCCTGTCCTCCTTCCGCCGCCGGGCGCGAGGGGTCCGCGTTCGCGCTCACGACGAACAGATGACTGCGTTTGCCTTCCGTGAACCCGTCCCAATGCCGGTACAGCAGGTGGGTGAAGAGTTGGGCTTTGACTTTGCTGTTCTTCAAGGTTTCGGCGCGGCTCTTGTTGGCGGCGTCGTCCGCCGTCGGGATAAACACTGGAGACAAAGGCGACCGTGTTGCCGTCCGGCGAGTAAATGCCGCCGTCCGCGCCGGTCGAGAGTGCCGTGAGCGGGTGCGGATGGTCGGCCAAAGTACCGAGAGAATTGAACCCGACGCTCCAGATTTGGGGCGTGTCGCCAGCCTTGGACGTGAAAATGAGCCGGTCCCCGGCGGGCGAGAAGCGGGGCCGCGATTCGTCGTTGTCGGTGTCGGGATTCAGGCGGCGGGCCTCCCCCCCTTCCGCCGGGACGATCCACAGGTGGGAGCGCTTGGTGTTGGCGTCCAGGTTGACGTCCGTGGCGGCGAAAACCACCCAGCGTCCGTCCGGGGACGGTACGGGTTCGCCGACCCGTTTGAAGGACATGAGGTCCTCGAAGGTGAAAGGTCGTTTCGGGGTGGCGGGATCGACGGCCCTGCTGGCCAGGACGGGACACACGCCAAGGGTGAGGAGGAGGGGGCGGCGAAGCGGATCATATAAGAAAAGAGGATGCCGGGAGCCAGCGGCTTGGAGCCAGCATTCGCCTGACGCCGCCGGATACGCAAGTGGCACTCGCCGCGCGCAACTTTCCGGGGACCGCTTTACTTCCCGTCCGGTTCGCCGAAGAATTTAGCGGACCCGCCGCCGGACGATCCCCTTGCGACCCGCTTCCTGGTCCCCTCGCATGACCTCCAACCATTCTCTGCCCGCTTTCCTGCGCGCCTTCGGCTCACGCAATTACCGCCTGTTCTTTGCGGGCCAGGTGGTGTCGCTGACCGGCACCTGGATGACGCAGACGGCCACCCTCTGGCTCGCCTACCACCTGGAAAAATCCGCGCTGCTGCTCGGATTGGTCGGTTTCAGCAGCCAGGCGCCGATCTTCTTCCTCGCCCCCATCACGGGCATGTGGGTGGACCGCCTGGACCACCGGCGCCTCCTGCTGCTCACGCAGGCGCTTTCGCTGCTGCAATCCGCCGCGCTGGCCGCGTTCACGCTCACCGGTCACATCAATATCGCCGGATTGGTCGCCCTGAGTTTGCTGCAAGGCACCATCAACGCCTTCGACATCCCGTGCCGCCAGGCGTTCGTCATCCAGCTCGTGGACCGGCGCGAGGATTTGGGCAACGCCATCGCGCTCAACTCCAGCATGTTCAACCTGGCGCGGCTCGTGGGTCCGGCCATCGGCGGTCTGGTGATCTGGAAAACCAGCGCGGGCTTGTGCTACGTGATCGACGCCGTGAGTTACGCGGCCGTCCTGTGTTCCCTGTGGTTCATCCAACCCCGGCGCATGGCGCGGACCGCGAACGCCGCCGCCGCGTCCGGGCTGGGAGCAGCCGGTCGCGGGACCGGCGCGGGCGCGGTTGGGGCGTCGGCGGCGGAAGGCGCGGACCGAGCCGAGGCGGCTAGCGCGGCGAACCCGAAAGCCGCCCCGTCGCGGCTGGACGGATTTGCGCGAGGGCTGGACCTACGCCTACGGCTACGTCCCGATCCGCGCGGTCGTGACGTTGGTGGCGGCGATCTCGTTCACCGGTTTCGCCTCGTCGGTGCTGTTGCCGATCTTCGCGCGGGATATTTTCGGAGGGGACGCCAAAACGCTGGGCGCGCTGATGTCCGCCACGGGCATCGGCGCGCTGGGCGGGGCGTTGTACCTGAGCACGCGCGGCGGGGTGCGGGGTCTTGGTCGGGTGATGGTGGCGGGGGGAGGCGCGATGGGCGCGGGGCTGATCGGGTGCGGGCTGTGCCATGTTTTCTGGCTCGCGACCGGCGCGCTGGTGGTTTCCGGCGCGGGCGGCGTGTTGTTGATGGCGTCGGGCAACACGATCCTCCAAAGTTTGACCGAGGACCGGATGCGCGGCCGGGTGATGAGTCTGTTCGCGATGGCGTTCACGGGCACGTCCCCGCTGGGGAACCTGGCCGTGGGGGCGCTGGCGAACACCGGTTTCGGCGCGGAACGCACGCTGGTGCTGTGCGGCGTTTGCTGCCTGGCGGCGGCGGGGGTTTTCGCGCGGCACCTCCCCGGGTTGCGGCTCGCCGCCGCCCCGGCGCTGGACCGGATCGAACCGGCCACCCCGGCTGCCGCCCCCGGTTGAGCCGCCCGCGCGAAGATTTCCGCGCGAAAAGTTCTCAAAGCAATTTACTACAACGCCGGACCAGATTATAAAGGGGCGCTTACCACCCAACCAGACCCGCCGCGTGTCCCCGGCGGCCCGGCTCCGCATCGTTATGGAATCCCTGCTGCCCATCACTTCAAAGATTATCAAGTCCATGATCGCCCCGGCCCGCCACAGCAGCGGCCCCACGCTCTACGTGATTTGCGAGTCGGAGGACCCCTCGAAGTGCAACATCTATGAGCAATTGCCGGATGGAGAGTGCGTTTTGTGGCCCGAATCGCCTTTCAACGGGCGCGGACACGCCGAAGCCGCGATTTACCGCGCGCGGGCGGTGTCTTGATGCCACCGGCCCCATCCGGCCATCCCGCTCAAGAAACGACCTGCCACCGGCCCCGGTGATGCGAATAAAGTTTGGGAAATGAGCAAGAAGGAAACCCTTTCAAAAAAGCAACCGGCGCGCGGTGTTTGTTATCTCGTGGGCGCGGGTCCGGGCGACCTCGGCCTGGTGACGCTCCGGGCGCGGGAATGCGTCGAACGCGCCGAGGTGGTCGTTTACGACTACCTCTGTAATCCGGAGATCCTGGCTTGGGCGCGACCGGACGCCGAGATCATTTACGCCGGCAAGAAGGCGGGCGCGCACACCCTTCGGCAGGAGGAAATCAACGCCCTGCTGGTGGAGAAAACCGCCGCCGGCAAGGTGGTGGCGCGTCTGAAAGGCGGTGACCCGTTTGTGTTTGGACGCGGCGGCGAGGAAGCCCTGGCGCTCGCCGAGGCGGGTTTGACGTTCGAGATCGTCCCGGGGGTCAGTTCCACGGTGGCGGGTCCCGCTTACGCCGGCATCCCCGTGACCCACCGCGGGCACGTGTCGCAACTGACGATCTTCACGGGGCACGAGGACCCGGAGAAGGGCGGCAGTTCGGTGGACTTTGCGCAACTGGCCAAAGCGCCCGGCACCAAGATCATGCTGATGGGCGTCGAACGGCTCGATTCGATCACCCGGCAATTGCTCGAGCACGGCGAGAACCCCGATCTGCCGGTCGCGCTGGTGCGCTGGGCGACGACCGGACGCCACCAGACGCTCACCGGCACCGTGGGAGACATCGCCCGGCGGGCGGCGGAGGCGAACTTCGAGGCGCCGGCCGTCGCGGTGTTCGGCGAGGTCGTGCGATTGCGCGAGAAATTGAACTGGTTCGAGACGCGGCCTCTCTTCGGCCGGCGTGTGGTGGTCACGCGCACCCGGCAGGGGGCGGGGGCGCTCAGCGCGCGGCTGGCGGAACTGGGGGCCGACGTGCTGGAAATTCCGACCATCCGCACCGAGCCGCCGAAAAACCTGCGCGAGTTCGCCGAGTTGGTGCGCGACGCCCACACTTACGAATGGCTGCTGTTCACCAGTCCCAACGGCGTGAACGCTTTTTTCGAGATGTTCTACAAGATCTACGACGACGCGCGCGAGATCGGCGGCGTGCGGATCGGCGCGGTGGGACCCGCCACGGCGGCGCGCCTCAAGGAGTTCCGCCTCAAGGTGGACGTGCAGCCCGACAAAGCGGTGGCCGAGGCGCTGGTCGACGGCCCTGCAAGCCGACTCCAGCGTGGAAAACACGCGGTTCCTGCTCGTGCGTCCCGAGGCCACGCGCGATGTGATCGCGGCGGAGCTGACCCGCCTGGGCGCCATCGTCGATGAGGCCGTCGCCTACCGCACCGTGCCCGCCACGGATGAAGATGGCGGCAAGGACACCGGACGCGCGAGCGCCCTGGCGCGGTTCCGGGGTGAAGGCGCGGATTGGATTACCTTCGCCAGCAGTTCCAGCGTCGAAAACTTCCTCGCGATGAAGGTTCCGCTGCCGGTGGGTATCCGCGTGGCGAGTCTGGGACCGATCACGTCGCGCACCCTCCGCGAGGCCGAGATTACGGGTGGACGTCGAATCGCCGGACGCCGACCTGGAGCTTTTGCGCGCGCCATCGCCGCCGCGAGACCGAAATGACCCTACACCCGCCCGGTTTTTGGTCCCAAAAGCCGAGCAAACCCCTCAAAACCTCGGGAACAGGAGCCTTTCCGCAGGATAGTTTCCCCTCTTTCCGTATAAAACCCGTGCCTTGGCTCGAAACTCGCTAACAGAGTAAATCCGCATGTCGGACGACGATTCCCACTCCCAACGCCATCGAGTTTCGACGCGGAAATGCAGCAGTTGGCCGGAACCGACATGCGAGCAACTCGCCCAGCAGGCCATCGCCAGAAAAGGCCAAATCCAAGGAGGCGACCGATCGACAGCGAACTCACCCTGACCCTGGGCCAAATCGTCCTGCCGCTCGCGCAGGAGATCGAGTCGATCAAGACAGTCCGCCGGCGAGAACAACCAGTTGCTCGTCGCCCTGGGCAAGATCGATGAACGGCCAGCACGCGGTGAATTTCCGCAATCCAACGCGCTGGATGGCCATGGCCCAACAGATGCAACGCCTGGGCTCGGTCGAATCGGCGAACCAGAAACTTTTTGACGCGCTGCACACCGAACTGAAAGGGTACAAGGATAATTTCCTTTTCGACGCTCTGCAGAAGCCGTTCATCCGCGAGTTGCTTCCCGCTTTTCGACGATCTTTCCAGCATGCACGACCAGTTGGAAAAACGGCTGGAACCCCGCGCCCCGAAAGCCGATGAAAATGCACCGCTCCCGCGCAAACCGCTCATCGAGCCGGGGCCTGCTTCCGGAACGACCACCGCCGGAGGCGCCGAAGCAGGCGAGACGATTTCTCAAAAATCTGGCTGGTAACGTGGATAACCACGTTCATCATCTGGTGGAAGTCCTGTCGCGCATGGACGTTGTTCTCACCCAGACCGCGCGCGGGCCTTGCCCCTGGATAAGAAGGTTCACCGCACCATTTCCTTCGAGCCCGCGCCCACGCCGCGAAGACGACAATACCGTGGCCCGCTCGCTCAAACCCGGCTTCTTCTGGAAGGACCGCATGATTCGGCCCGAGGATGTCGTCACCTACCGCTGGCGCAAGCCGGGGATCCGCCCCGGCGACGCCCGCCGCACGAGCGCTCCGGTCCTGTCACCACTCCCTCCATCTAACGTTGCCGCAGTGCTTCTTTCTTCCCGTCCCTCCGCGGCGCAACCTATTCTCCATCTGTATAATGTTATGACCACGAGTCCCCGCAAAGCGGTCGGCATCGATTTGGGCACCACCTTCTCGGCCATCGCGCACATCGACGCCTACGGCAAGCCGCAGATCATTCCCAACTCCGAGAGCGAGCGGATCACGCCCTCGGTCATCCTTTTCGACGGCTCCAACGCGGTCGTGGGCACCTACGCCAAGCAGAACTCCGTCGCCGAGCCCGAGAAGATCGTCGATTTCGTCAAGCGGGAGATGGGCAAAAGCAAGGAGGAATTCCACCGGGAGTTCAACGACAAAATTTTCTCGGCGGAGGAACTGAGCGCCCTGATCCTCAAGAAACTCAAGAACGACGCCGGAACGCTACCTCGGCACGGAGGTCAGCGACGCGGTGATCACGGTTCCGGCTTATTTCAACGACGCCGAGCGCACGGCCACGATCCACGCCGGCCAGCTCGCGGGGTTCAACGTCCTGCAGATCATCAACGAGCCGACCGCCGCCGCGCTGTCCTACGGCCTGGACAAACTCGACCAGAACCAGACGGTGTTCGTCTTCGACCTGGGCGGCGGCACGTTTGACGTGACGATCATGCGCATCGAGGGCCAGCACATCAAGATGCTCGCCACCAACGGCGACCACCGGCTCGGCGGCAAGGATTGGGACGACATCATCGTCAACCTCGTGGCCGAGGAATTCGACCGGCTGCACGGCGAGAACCCGCTGCTCGACCTCCAGAGCTACCAGGAACTGCAGAGCCGGGCGCTCGCCGCCAAGATCCAGCTTTCCAGCCGCCCGCGGACGACCATCGTGCATTCCCATAACGGCAAGAGCATCAAGATTGAACTGACCCGCGACGATTTCGAGAAAATCTGCGCCCACCTCGTCGAGAAGTGCAAAACGATCTGCGAGATCGTCATGCAGGAAGCGCGCATGAACTGGAGCGAGATCGACAAAATCCTGCTCGTGGGCGGCATGACGCGCATGCCCATGGTGCGTCAGATGATCCAGGAAATCAGCGACGTGCCGCTGGACGACCACATCAGCCCGGACGAATCCGTGGCCGTCGGCGCGGCGATCCAGGGCATGCTTTCGGTGTTGGCCGACGAGGACAAGACCGGGAACAAAACCGTGCCCGAGGCAACGCGCGAACAATTTTCCACCCGCGAGGGCGGCCTCATCCAGGTGACCAACATCACCTCGCACAGTCTGGGCGTCGTGCTTGTGGAACGACAACTCGCTCGAGGAGTACGTTTACCCGATGATCAAGAAAATGACCTCCGTGCCCGCCGAGTTCGAAGAACAACTTCGGCACCGCCCAGGCGAACATGGCCAAGGTGGTCGTGCGCGTGGTCGAGGGAGAAAGCACGGTGCCGGGCGATTGCACGCCGCTGGGCTCTGCTCGGTGGAGCTACCTCCCTACCTGCCGAAAGGCTCGCCGGTGGAGTTGAGTTACCGCTACAACGCCAACCAGGTGCTGGAAGTAGTCGTGGACGCGTTCGGCAAGCAGAGCCGCGTTCAAATCAAGCGCAACACGGGCCTTTCCGAGGAGGAAATGGCCAGCGCAACGGCGAATATCTCTCTGATCAAGGTGGAATAAGGAAAGAAAAGGAGAAGGATGAAGGCAGAAGGAAGAGCGGAGCGGACTGAATACGGTTTGTCTAATCTGAACGCGCTCATGCGAGAGAGCCGTTCGATTGAGATCCATTCGCCCATCTCCTCCGCCTTCTACCTTCCGCCTTTTACCCTCTCGCTTTTCTTCCCATGCCCCTGCCCCTGCCGCTCCCGGACGATCCCCGCAAATGGGACGGCTGGAGCCGCTTCAATTCGACGGATCCTTATGAGCGGCTGTGCCTGGATTTCGACAGCAAGCCGCCGCGGAGGAGATCGAGGAGAACACGCGCCAGTCGCTGGTGTGGTGGCAGAAAAAGCTGCCGCTCAAGAACCAGACCGAGCAATCCGCTTGGCGCAGCTTGCTGCGCGGCGGCATCGACAACGCGCCGCGCTATCATCGCCGAGGCGCGCGTGGAGTTGCTCAACCCCGAGCGGCGCGCGCAGATCGACAATCTCCTTTTCAAACGCCGCCGGGAAACGGCGCTGGTGGAGTTTCGCAAGTTCCTGGATTTCGCCCTGGCCAACAAAGTGCTAACGGCGGATTCCGAAGCGTACCTGCACCGCATGGGCCTCGCCTTGGGCCTCCGCGGAGAGCGACTTGATCCGCCGTCATCGAGATGGGGACTTCGCCAGGCCGGGGCCAAGCGCGCCGCCGAAGTGCCCGAGCCGGACCGGCACTTGCCCCGGCGGTGCCGACCCCCGGAGGCGGAAGCCCGAACCCGCGCCGGAAGAGGCAACCCGCCTCCGCCCGCCGCCGATTGCACCAAGCCGGGCGGAAGTGCCGCGCACCCGGCGGATGCGGAGCGCCAATCCCGAGGAGGAGTTCCGGCGGATGCTCCAACTTTCCGGGCTGGACGAGGACAGCATGTCCGACGACCGGCGCGACACCTTCATCGATATGGCGGAGAACCTTGGTCTCGACGCCGGGGTAGCCGAGGACATGGTCGACGATTACCTGGAATCCATCGCCAACGGCGCGACGTTCGCGCAAGCGTCCGCCTTCCACGCAGCACCATTCCAGCCAACATGCCGGTGACGCCGTTGCGCGGTTCCGGCCAGGCGCCGGCCATCCGCGCCTCGCCCGCTCCGCGCAAAACCGGCGGCAGCCCGCCCCGGACCACGCCGCAGGTCACCGGGCGTCGCCCCCGGCGTCGAGACTTTGCCCCCGAGGAGGAGCGGCGGCGCAACCCGGATTTCGTCAACGGCGCGGGCATGAAGATGCTTTTCATCCCGTCGGCCACCTTCCAGATGGGCAACAGCGCGGCGGACGCGCCTGCGAACGAGCAGCCGGGGGCACGGGTCTCGCTTTCACGCTATTTCATCTCGCGTTTCCCGGTGACGAACGCCGAGTACGAGAAGTTCAGTCCGCGCACGCGCAGCCGGCGCGGCGCCTGGGCGAACGATGATCATCCCGGTGATTTACGTCAACGCGTTGGACGCGGCGAAGTTCTGCCAGTGGCTGAGCACGCGCGACCGCCGCCGTTACCGGCTGCCGACCGAGGCCGAGTGGGAATACGCCGCGAAGGGCGATGACGACCGCTCATTCCCTTGGGGCGAGGAGACGGGCCGGGGCGACCTCGCGAATTTTGCCGATGCGAACACGACTTTCGCATGGCGCGACGAGAGCATCGACGACGGATTCGCCGAGACCGCGCCGGTGGGATCTTACCCGCGCGGGGCGAGCCCCTTTGGGGTGGAGGATTTGGCGGGGAACGTCTGGGAATGGTGCCAGGATTTCTACGGCGAGTATAAAACGGGCGAACGGTGAATCCGCGCGGACCGCAGAACGGCACCCAGCGGGTGTACCGCGGCGGCAGTTGGAAATCGCGTTTCGCGAACCTCCGCACCACCGCGCGCGGCTTCAATCTGCCGACGTATGCGAGCAACGACGTGGGTTTCCGGGTGGTCTGCGAGTGCGATTAAGCGCCAAACCCGGCCAGCCGTCTCAATCGCGGCATCAATGGCGGGTCGCCGCTACTCGGGGTGCTTTTCGCAGTTCATCATCCACGGTACGCCGAATTGGTCGTCCAACATGCCAAACCGCTCGGCCCAGAAGGTTGGGGCCAGCGGGGCGCGGACTGTGCCGTTCTCGGCCAAGGCGGCGAAGAGGCGTTCCGCCTCGACTGGGTCGGTGGGATTGAGGGTAACGTGGAAACCCTGCGGTTTGGCGTAATCCTCCGGCAACTCGTCGCCTCCCATGAGCGTCCAATCGCCAACGACGAGCCGAGCGTGGAGGATTTTCCCACCCCAGCCGGGCGGCACGTCGTCGGCCAGCGGGGATTCAGCGAAGGTCCACAGGATGGTGACCTTGCCTCCGAAAACGCGCTCGTAGAAGCGGAAGGCGGCTTCGCATTGGCCGTTGAAATTAAGGTAGGGATTGAAGCGCATGGGGATGCAGTATGCGGCGAGAGCCGGCAGAAGCCAAGCTCCGCAAAGGTCGCGACGCGCCGAGGAAGGGCGCGCTGGTTTCACCACGTCTCGTTATCAACCGCTTACTCTGGAGCGTTTCCCAGCATTTCCTTGCCACGCCACGTGCCGCGCTCTAAGTTAAACGCCATGAGCAAACAGGAGATCCTCGCGGAACTACCGCTTCTTTCCGCCGAGGACCGGGCGGAGCTTACCCTAGCGCTGTACAACTTCGATCCGCTCAGGCCCATGATGGGATTAGCTTCCCCATCGCCTTCCGGACCCCGCGTCGCGAACTTGCACGCGGGCGCCTGGGAGGTCGCCGATGATTTCGACGCCCCCCTGCCGGACGAGTTCTGGTTGGGAGAGGACGCTTGAGGCTGTTGCTAGACACCTACTGCTTTATCTGGTGGGACAACGACAAATCGCGTATGTCGAGTTCCGCTCTCGCGGCGTGCGGAGACCGCGCCAACGGACTGTTTCTAAGTGTCGTCAGCATCTGGGAGATGCAAATCAAAATCCAGACTGGCAAACTCCGCTTGCGTCTGCCGCTGCGAGATATTCTCCGGGAACAGCAACGGAACGATGTCATCATCGAACTAGTGGAGATTGAGGATATCCTCGGCCTCGCCGCCCTGCCAATGCTACACCGTGATCCGTTTGACCGGCTCCTGGTTGCGCAAGCGCAGCGTGGAGGATTTCATCTGGTCAGCGCGGACCCGCAAGTCGCCCGTTACGCGGTGCCAACCCTGTGGTGAGAACCGCTCGTTACCGTGTCGAGCGCAGCGGCGGACATTGGAAAGTCGGCGCGGGTTCGACTATGGTGCCGCCCTGCCAAGATGCGAATCCTCCCCTTTGCGCCGCCCGTTCTCACCGCTGTTCTGTTGCTGATGACTTCCTTTCTTTCCGACGCCTCGCCACCCGTTCTCAATCCCGACGTCGCGCCCGAGCCGGCCACCGCGCGCAAGCCAAAGATCGTAGGATTGCACGGGGACAAGCTCGAAGACCCGTACTTTTGGCTGCGCGAGAAGACTTCACCCGAGGTGCTCGCCCACCTCCGGGCCGAGAACGCCTACACCGCCGCCGTCATGGCGCCGTTCAAGGACACGGCGGACGCGCTGTACCTCGAGATGCTCGGACGGATCAAGGAAACGGACACTTCCGCCCCGCACTTCCAGCGCGGTTACTGGCTTTACACGCGAACCGAGAAGGGCCAACAGTACCCCATCGTCTGCCGTAAACACGGCACCCTCGAAGCCGTCGAAGAGATCGTCCTCGACGTAAACCGGCTCGCCGAGGGGCAGAAATTCATGGCGCTGGGCGCGTTCGACTACAGCGATGATAACCGGCTCCTCGCCTACGCCACCGACGTGGACGGCCACCGGGACTACGATTTCCACCTCAAGAACCTGGCCACCGGCGAGGAAATCAAGACACCCATCGGGAAAATCGCCGACGTTACCTGGGCGGCGGACAACCGGACGCTTTATTTTGCCACGGAAGACGAGGCAAAACGGTCCGACAAAATCTGGCGCTACACGCTGGGCGACAAAGCGCCGGTGGAAGTTTTCCACGAAAAAGACGAACTCTTCGGTGTCTCGGTCGGGCGTTCGCACGACGGCAAATACCTCTTCCTCGGGTCGGCCAGCAGCCGCACCACCGAGTGGTCGTTTTTACCGGCGGACAAACCCGACGCCAAGCCGATCCTGATCGCGCCCCGTCGCGACGAAATCGAATACTACCCCGAGCACCGGGACGGTGTTTTCTACATTCGCACGAACGACGGCGCGAAGGAGTTCCGCGTCGTGACCACGCCGGTGGAAAAGCCCGACCCGGCGCGGGGGACCGAGTATCTGCCCGCGCGACCGGGCGTGAAGATCGAGGACTTCGAGCCATTTGCAAAGTACGCCCTGGTCACCGAGCGCGAAGGCGGGTTGCCGCAATTTCGCGCGCTGGATTTCGAGACCCGGAAGTCGGTCCGCGTTCCGATGCCGGAACCGGCTTACGACGCGGGCGCGGACGCCAACCCGGAGTTCACCGCCACCAGCTTCCGTTACATTTACGAATCGCCGGTCACACCGCGCAGCGTGTTCGAGTACGACTTCGCGACCGGCGCGCAGAAGTTGATCAAACGTACCGAGGTGCCCGGCGGGTACGACCCGGCGCGCTTCATGGTGGAACGCGTCCAGGTGGCGGCGGCGGACGGCGTGAAAATTCCCGCTGGACATTGTGCGCCGGCGCGACGTGCCGCTGGACGGCACGGCGCCGGGTTGGTTGTACGGCTACGGGTCCTACGGGATTTCCGAGGACGCGTCGTTTTCATCGTCGCGAATTTCGTTGCTGGACCGCGGGGTGGTGTTCGCCATCGCGCACGTCCGGGGTGGCGGCGAATTGGGCGAGGAGTGGCACGAGGCGGGACGCATGCTGACCAAGAAGAACACGTTCACCGACTTCATCGCGTGCGCGGATTACCTCGTGACGGAGCGTTACCTTTCCACGTTCGCGGTTGGTGATTCAGGGCGGCAGCGCGGGCGGACTGCTCGTGGGAGCCGTGTTGAACCTGCGGCCCGACCTTTGCGCGTGCGCGTTGCTGGACGTGCCGTTTGTCGATGTGCTCAACACCATGAGCGACGCCACCCTGCCGCTGACCACCGGCGAATACATCGAGTGGGGCAACCCCGCCAAACGCGAGGAGTACGATTACATCAAGAGCTACAGCCCCTACGACAACCTGGCCGCGAAGGATTACCCGGCCATCCTGCTGACCACTTCGTTGAACGACAGCCAGGTGCCGTACTGGGAACCGGCAAAATATGCGGCGCGACTGCGGGCGATCAAGACGGACAAAAACCCGTTGCTGCTCAAGATCAACCTGGAAGCCGGCCACGGCGGGGCCTCGGGACGTTACGACGCGTTGAAGGAGACGGCCTTTGAAGACACGTTCGCGCTCGCGGTGTTGGGACTGGTGAAGTAACGATTCCCTTTCGTCACGCCCCGGCCACCCATCCCCCTCCCCCAACCCGTGGCCCTAACGCTCTCCGAACTCCTGCCCAAAGACGGGCAACCCGCCGACAACGACTTCCTGCTCGGCCGGTTCCTGGAGTACACGGAGAGCGCCGGTCTGCAACTTTACCCGGCGCAGGAAGCGGCGATCCTGGAACTTTTCGAGGAGAACAACGTCATCCTCAACACCCCCACCGGCTCGGGCAAATCGCTCGTCGCCACGGCGCTGCAGTTCAAGGCGCTCGCGCCAGGGCAAACGCTCGGTTTACACCTGCCCGATCAAGGCGCTGGTCAACGAAAAATGGCTCTCGCTGTGCCGGCTCTTCGGACCGGAAAACGTCGGCCTTTCGACGGGCGACGCCACCGTCAACCTGCGCGCGCCCATCCTGTGCTGCACGGCGGAAATCCTCGCCAACCTCGCCCTGCGCGAAGGCTCGCGCGCTGACGTGCAGGACATCATCCTCGATGAATTTCACTACTACTCCGACCGCGAACGCGGCGGCGCGTGGCAGGTGCCGCTGCTCACGCTGACCGCAGGCGCGCTTTCTCCTGATGTCGGCCACGCTCGGCGACACGCGCGTTTTTCGAGGCGGAACTCACCCGGCTCAACGGACGCCCCACCATCACCGTCGCCGCCGGCGAGCGTCCCGTGCCGCTGGAATTCACCTACGCGCAAACGCCGCTCGCGCAGACCCTGGAAAGTCTCGTCGCCGAGGGCAAGGGGCCGGTGTACGTCGTCCATTTCACGCAGGCGCAAGCCGCCGAGAACGCGCAGAGTTTCACCAGTCTGCCGCTCTGCTCCAAGGAGGAAAAAGGCCGGATCGCGGAGGCGACTGGAGGGTTTTCGTTTCAGCAGTCCGTACGGACCCGAAATCAAACGCTGGCTGCGCGCCGGCATCGGCTTGCACCACGCGGGGTTGCTGCCGAAATACCGCGTGTTGGTCGAGCAACTTGCGCAACGCGGGTTGCTCAAAGTCATCTGCGGCACGGACACGCTCGGGGTCGGGATCAACGTGCCGATCCGCACCGTGCTGCTCACGCGGTTGTGCAAGTACGACGGCCAGAAAACCGCCATCCTGAGCGCGCGGGATTTCCACCAGATCACCGGGCGCGCGGGCCGCAAGGGGTACGACGACCGCGGGTACGTCGTCGCGCAGGCGCCGGAGCACGTCATCGAGAACCTGCTGCTGGAGCAGAAGGCCGAGCGGCAAGAAGTTCGTGCGCCGCAAGCCGCCCGAAAAGGGGTTTGTCAATTGGGACAAGACGACGTTCACGCGCCTGATCACCGCCGCGCCCGAGCGGCTGACCCCGCAATGGCACGATCACGCACGGCACGCTGCTCAACGTGCTGGCGCCGTCCGCACGAGGATGGCTGCCGCGCCATGCAGCAGCTCATCCGCCGTTCGCACGACACGCCCAAGGCGAAGAAGGCGTTGTTCAAGCGCGCGTGGCAACTGTTCCGCGCGCTGGTGGAGCGGAAGATCGTGGAGTTCGTGCCGCGCGACGCGGAGGGCGTGCATCTGCGGCTCGACATCGGCTTGCAGCACGATTTTTCGATGAACCAGACGCTGTCGCTCTACCTGCACGACACCCTGCCGCTGATCGACCCGGAGGCGGCGGACTATGCGCTGGTGGTGTTGACGATGGCCGAGTCGATCCTGGAAGACCCGGACCTCATTTTGCGCAAGCAACTCGACCAAGTCAAAACCGCCGCGATGGCCGAGATGAAGATGGACGGCCTGGATTTCAACCAGCGGATCGAGGAGTTGGAGAAGCTGGAATATCCCAAGCCGAACCGCGAGTTCATCTATTCAACGTTCAACGCGTTCGCGGAGCGTCATCCGTGGGTGGGTCAGGAAAACATCCGGCCCGAAGTCGATCGCGCGCGAGATGTTCGAGGAGTTCCGTTCGTTTGCGGATTACATCAAGATTTACGAGTTGCAACGCGCCGAGGGGCTGCTGCTGCGGCATCTGTCGGGGGTCCACAAGGTGCTGGCGCAAACGGTGCCCGACGCGGCGAAGAACGAGACGTTGCGCGAGATGGAGATTTTCCTGGGCGCGATGATCCGGCAGGTGGATTCGAGTTTGCTGGAGGAATGGGAGCGGATGCGCGACCCTGACTACCAGCCCCGGAGCGTGGAGGAAGCCGAGGCCGAGTTGCGTCCGCCGGGCGCGGAGGAAGCAGCGCGGGACATCACGCGGGATGCGGAGCGTTTCACGGCGTTGGTGCGCAACCGCATTTTCCTGTTCCTGCGCGCGTTGGCGGGCGGCGACGCCGAGGGGGCGTTGCGATCACTCGCGGACACCACCCCGGCGGAGGGTCACGAGCCGGGAGCGGTCGCGGTTGCGGCGGTTGAAGCGTGGTTCCCGGTGGTGGCGGGATGGAAAGCGCGGAGGAGGATGAACGTTGGACGGGCGAACGTTTGCGGCGAGGCAATGGAGGAGTACCGGGCATCTGGGCACGAGCGGATCCGGCTGGATCCCGACCGCGCGCAACCGGCAGCACACGTATGTTATCCCGGGTGAACGGGAGGAAGGCCGCACCCATTGGCGCGTGCAGCAGATGCTGGTCGATCCCGACGAGGCGAACGACTGGGTGGCGGAGTTCGCGGTGGACTTGGCCAGGTCGCGGGCGTTGGGCGAGCCGAGCTTGCGCCTGCGGCGGGTCGGGCCTTTGTAAGCGGTTCGGCATTGAGCCTCACCGCGCTTTTCAGAATCATCGAGTAGCATTTCTGCTTACGGTTCTCCGCACAAAAGGCACCGCCTTCGGCTCGCCCTTGGTTTGGAGTGCGCCGCGACGAGTCGCCTCGGTTCTGTTCCTACTACTGCGCAGCAGTTTTGGAGTGCGCCGCGACACGTCGCCGCTTTGATCCCAGCGACATGTCGCTGAATGACAAAGCGGTGACGTGTCGCGGCGCACTCCAAACCAAAGGCAAAGAGACGTTCCGAACTGTCAAGACAGATTTGCTCAAAGCCGCCCAAGCAATTCCTCCTGCGCGCGCCACATGATCGCGGCGTCTGCCTCGCTGCCATCCTCGTGCCCGTTCAAATGCAACAAGCCATGCACAATGTACCGGGCTAGTTCGCGATGAAGCTCCTGTCCGTGTTCCGCCGCCTGCCGCGCGGCGGTGGTCACGCTGATCACGATCTCGCCGTGGCCGAAAGTAATCACGTCCGTTGGTCCGGGTATCCTCATGAATCGGCGGTGAAGCTCGGAGATGGCGCGATCTGAAACCAGCGCAATCACCACCTCTGTTAGCCCCGCGAGAGGCGCGTCGTAAGGCCCCCGCCGCCGCAAACATTCCGGCAACGCCCGGTTTGCGAAAGCCTCCAGGCTGGCCACGTCCACCTTGATGGCGCGTTGCCGGTTCACGACCATCGTCGCCGCCCCGCGATGCGGTCCCTCTTTCTTCACGAGGAAACCGGCGCTCCGCGGACAATCCCCGTCACTCCGCCGGCGCTCTCCGCCCGGCCACGCGAGTTCTCGCGTTCCCGGTGCGCCCCCGCCGCGAGGCTCGCCACCACCGTCGCGGGCGCGACCTCTTTCTTCGGGTAAGCAATCCGCCGGTGAAGCATGCTCTTCAACGTGAAACAAAAGCTTTCCACCACGTCACGCAGTTCGTGAAAGGTCAGGTCGCACTCATCCAGTTGGTGGTCCGCCACCCGGCTGTCCACGATGTCGCCCACCAACTGCTCAATCCGTTGCGGCGTGGGCTTCTCCAAACTGCGCGACGCGCTCTCCACCGCGTCGGCCAGGCTGATGATCGCGCTTTCCTTGCTCTGCGGCAGCGGGCCGCTGTAACGAAAATTCTCCTCGCGCACCTCGGGCACATCCTCCTCGCGCAGGTTCATCTCCTTGACCACCGCGAGCGCTTCCCCCTGTTGTTGCAGGGCGCGTTTGTAGAAATAATAAACCAGCGAATTGCCGTGGTGTTGCTGGATCACATCGATGATCTGACGATTCAGATTGTGCTTCAACGCCAAATCAACACCCTCCTTGACGTGCGCAATCAGGATCAACGCGCTCATCGTCGGCGCGAGGTCGTCGTGCGGATTGCGGTCGGTCCGCATGTTCTCGGTGAAATACTCGGGTTTCACCAGCTTGCCGATGTCGTGGAAATACGCGCACGTTCGGCACATGCTCGCGTTGGCGCCGACACGTTCCGCCGCCGCTTCCGCGAGTCGCGCGACCGCCTGGCTGTGTTCGTAAGTGCCGGGCGCCTCCAGCGAAAGTTCCCGCAGCAACGGGTGGTTGAGGTCCGTCAACTCCAGCCAGGAGATGGCCGTGGTGACGTGAAAAGTCTGCTCCAGAATCGGGAGCGCGCCGCTGACCAGCATGGCCGTGACCAAGCCCCCGCCCACTGCGGCAATGGTTTGGTACCCCACGAGTTGCCAATGCGTTTCGGCCAATGGAAACCAGTTGATGACGATCAACCCGAAGCTCACCGCGAGCAGCCAGACGGCGACACCGACGTAGAAACCGGCGCGGATGAACTGTCCCCGGCGGCGGACCTGCAACGTCACGAACACCGCCACGAAGCCGCTCAGGAGGCTCATCGCCAAAAAGACGGCATCAACCAGACTCCACAGGATCGACCCCCACAAACTCACGAAGATCGCCGCGTAGATGCCCTGGTTTTTCCCCAGCAGCGCCGAGATCACCAGCGGGGCGAGCGCGTAGGGGTAAAGGAGCTTGCCCGCGTCGCGATGCAGCGAGCCGTTCTCCACGCAAACGTGGAGTGCCTTCATGACCAGCAAATGGGCCAGAAAAGTACCGAACATCAGCAACACCCGTGAGTTTCTCGCGAACGTCTGCGGGTGGTTGATCCAAAGTTGCGCCAGCGCGGTGAAGAAGACCAGCAGCGCGAAGAGAAATTGCTTGGCCTGCTCCGGGCTGTTCCCGTAGAAAATCAACTGGGCCAGACCAGCCAGGAAACACAAAAAGATCAGCGTTTTCGCTTGTCCGCTGACCTCCAGTGAACGTAAAAACTGGCTGTTGGTCGGGCGGCGGCGCGTCTTGGCGCAAGCCCAGCCCTTCTTGACCAACGAGTTTTTTTTGAGAGAGGGAAGCATACTCGCGGGCCGGTGCCCGGAACTGCTGGGAAAAGGTGAAAATAGGTGCCAACAGCGCTGGGCGAACTAATTTTTTCCGCCCCGGCGATCTTCCGCGCCGGGCGAGGCGGCGTCCCCGTAACGGTGCAACCGGTAGGCGCGGATGATGGATTGAACCAATTCGTGACGCACCACGTCCTTCTCCTCAAAATAAGAGAAGCCAATGCCCTTGGTGTCCTTCAACGCCTGGATGGCTTCCACCAGGCCGGAGCGTTTGTTGGTGGGCAGATCGATTTGCGTGCGATCCCCGGTGACAACGCACTTCGCGCCCTGACCCAGCCGGGTCAGGAACATGAACATTTGCTCCGTGGTGGTGTTTTGCGCTTCGTCCAGCACGATGAACGCGTTGTCCAGGGTGCGACCGCGCATGTAGGCCAGCGGCGCGATCTCGATCATGCGACGCTCCATGTAGCGCTGCATTTCCTCCACATCAAGGAGGTAATGGAGCGCGTCGTAGAGCGGCCGCAGGTAGGGGAAAATCTTCTCCTGCAAATCACCCGGCAGGAAACCCAGCGTTTCGCCGGCTTCCACGGCGGGGCGCGTCAGGATGATGCGGCTAACCTGCTCCTTCTTGAGGGCGGCCAAGGCGCAAGCCATCGCGAGAAAAGTCTTGCCGGTGCCGGCGGGTCCGACGCCAAAAACCACGTCGTTGCTCGCAATGGTCCGCACGTATTCCAGTTGCCCGGCGGTTTTGGCGGAAACCGGCGGCTTGCGCGCGGACGTCACAATTTTGACGCTGCCGAGGGAACTCAGGTTGGGACCGGTTTGGATCGTCTCGGCAACCGACCGGAGCACATACTGAAACTCGTGCTTGTGGATGGGCATGCCACCGAGGCGAGCCACTTCAAGTTGTTGAAAAGCCTGCCGGGCCTGCTCGACCCGCGCCGCCGTGCCCTCAATACGGACCCAACCCTCGCGGGTGACCAACTTAACGCCCAGCGTTTCCTCCAGAAGCTTCAGCAACGAGGGATCGTTGCCGTACAGGGATTGGAGAGTGCGCGGACTCTCGAACTGCAACGTCAGAGTGGTGGGAATCTCCACTTCCACCACCGGTAGGGTTCCCGGTGGCATGATGATTGTTTCGCCCTCGGCCACGGGAAAAGTTAGAGGACTGCCAGATGGCCGTGGCAACGGGGAGCGCTACTTGTAAGCGTAAACGAGTCCCCAGGAGGTGCGTTCCTCGGGAGACTTTTCAATCTTGACGATGAGAAAATAAGTCCCGGTTTTTTTACAGCGGATGGTTGCGCCGGCGAAGGCACCGTCCGGTTTCTCGTTTTGCCAGCTATCACTTTCCACCAAATTACCATCGCCGTCGTAAAGATGCACGGAAATCTTTGCGCCTTTCACGTCACTGCCCATGCAGAACCAATAATCGTTCCCCTTGAAAAGCTGGTGCGTGATCGCCTTGGCCTCGTTGACGGGCAAGTCACCTCCCCAAGTGTCTTCGCGGAGGGTATAGCCATCCTTGACGTATTTGTCCACCGCCTCCAGCGCGAACGACAGAGCGTCATCCACGGTTGCGCGCGCGGACCGCACAAACGCGCCCGAAAAGAGCAAAACAAGGAGCAGCAGGAGGTGGATAAGCTTCTTCACAACAGCGGAATCGGATTGCTCGGAGTGGAAAGGGGTCTGGCCGGGAATTGTTTAGGGGGTGGCCGGCGAAATGGTCTTCAGTAAGTCGCTGGTCACCGTGTTGATTTTTTCCACGGATTTCAAGTCCATGCTTGAAGAATCGATCAACGGGCTGATCTCCTTCAGCGCGTCATGCACTTTCATGACCAATGGATTGCTCTTCACACGGGTATTCATCCGTTTCAACTGGTCGTCGAAGGTTTTCAACAACTCGGGCTGGTGCAGCAACTCGGCGCGGTCCGCCGAATAATCTTTCTTCACCAGCGAAGTCAGCGCGTCGGTGCCGCGCAGCCAGCCACCGATACTGATCAACTCCGAGATGTCCTTGCTGTTGAGCTTGTCCATGGCCGCGCGCACGCTGGCCTGGGTCTTGTCAAACTCCGCGCGAATGGCGTCCCACTTCCCGTTGTCGGCCGCTTCGGTGATGCTGTTGCAATGGCTCAGCACAATGTCCTTGACGCCGAGCGCATTGGAGAGCTCGAGCACGCGACGCCCGATTTCCTTGATCTTGGTGGCGTCTTTGGCCTGGACGGCGATGAACCCGTTGGCAATCACCGAACCCAGCAGCAAACCAATTTCCGGCGGCTTTTGGGAACGGGCTTTACAATCGGGGGCAATCTCCTTGGTCCAATTCGGACTGCCGCCCATCTTGTCGAGCGCGGTAAATATTTCACTCGGCACGGGGATCACCACATCGTCCACGCGCGAGTTCAAACGGCTGACATCAATCTTTTGGGCCGGTTCCTCCGCGCCCAACCGACTCGACGGCGCGGCCAGGCAAAAGGTCAACAACAGGGCCAGGGGGGTAATTTTAAGCCAGGGACACTTCATGATCATAGCGTTCGCCGCGGTATGCGAGGGTCGGGAGACGAGACAAGGACCACACAGCCCCCGCTCCGTCAACCCGGACTTTCCTTTGCGGAAAGCGTTGCGTCCCCCCGCCGAAAGTTGCAGGGTCAGACCGCGTTCACCCCCCTTTTGTTCAAACGATGCATGTTGATTCGGTTCGCGGCCTGCTGCCCCAATTTCGCGCCAAGCGCATCCTGGTCGTGGGCGACCTGATGCTGGACCATTTCATCTGGGGCAAAGTCAGCCGAATTTCCCCCGAGGCCCCAGTGCCCATCGTGGAAGTGACGCGCGAATCCCACTACCCCGGCGGCGCGGCGAACGTCGCGCGGAACCTGCGCGAGTTTACGGACCACGTCAGCGTGCTGGGTCTGGTGGGATCGTCTCCCCGGGGCGATTTGCTCACCCAGTTGCTGGAACAAGGCGGCATCGGCTTGGAACTGCTCCAAGGTGACAGCCGTTGGCAAACGATCATCAAGACGCGCGTCATCGCGCGGCAGCAACACCTCGTGCGTTTCGACCGGGAAAGCCGGCCCACTCCCGGGTTGCTGGCCGACGCGCACGGACACGCCCTGGCCGCGCTCCGGGACAAACGCGTGCTGGCGGGATTCGACGCCGTCGTCATCGAGGATTACGGGAAGGGGTTCCTCACGCAGCCGTTTGTGGATGAAGTCTGCGCGCTGGCCGCGGAGGCGGGCATCGTCCTGACGGTGGACCCGAATCCGGGCAACCCGTTGTCGTGGCACCAGGCCACGGCGATCAAGCCGAACCGCAGCGAGGCTTTCCAAGCCGCCGGAAAGCCGCTGGAGACGCCGGTCGATCCACCCGAACACGATGCGGCCCTGCTTGAAGTCGGTCGCGAACTGCTGCGGCGCTGGCAGACGGAATCCTTGCTCGTGACGCTGGGTGAACAGGGGATGATGCTCTTTCGTCACGATTATCCCCCCTACCCGTTGCGGACGCGCGCGCGCGAGGTTTTCGATCTTAGCGGCGCGGGGGACACGGCCATCGCGTTGTTTACCCTGGCGTTGGCGGCGGGTGTACCGGTGGAGGGGGCATCGGAGATTGCCAATCACGCGGCGGGAGTCGTGGTGGGAAAACTAGGGACCGCCACGCTTTCTCCGTCCGAGTTGCTCGCCAGCTTCGAGCGGGACGACGTTTGAAGCCGGGCCATTTGCGTCTATCGTCGGGCTTCGCAAACCTTTCCGCCGACCCTCGAACGCTCCCCTCCCCTTGAAGAGTCCCGCCGTTTTTTTGGATCGTGACGGCACCCTGATGGAGGAGGTCGAATACTGCGGCGACCCGTCGAAGGTCCGCTTGCTGACGGGAGTGGTCCCGGCGTTGCGCCAATTGAAGACGCGCGGGTTCCGGCTGGTGATCGTCACCAACCAGAGTGGGATTGGGCGGCGCTACTTTACCGAGCGCGACTACGAGGCGGTGCAGAGTGAGTTGTTTCGGCAGATGGATGATCCCGGCCTGATCGACGCCTCCTACCACTGTCCCGACGCGCCGAACCAAGCCACCGACCGCCGTAAGCCCGGCACAGGGATGATCGACGAGGCGGCGGTGGACTTGGAATTGGACTTACCGAGTTCGTACATCATCGGCGACACCTGCAACGACATTCTCTGCGGACAACGCGCCGGTCTCGCTGGCGCGGTCCTGGTCTTAACGGGTCACTCCATCCGCCCGCCGAGTGATTGCGAGCCGGATTACACCGCGGATGATCTCGCCACGGCCGCCGTCTGGATCATGGGGCATCAGCCTCGGGAGCGCGGGCATCCCGCCCGCATCTGGTCAGCCCCGGGAGCGCGGGTCTCCGACCCGCAACAGGGCGGTAGCCCCTGGACGGATCCGACCAAACCAGAGGCGGGTCGGAGACCCGCGCTCCCGGGGCGGATGCCCCGGAGCCAGACAGACGCGGACGGCGCGCCTCAACAAACCTCACCCCGCCATGGGTAAAATCGTCGGCATCATCCCCGCCCGCTGGGCTTCGACGCGGTTTCCGGGCAAACCCCTGCACCCGATCGCCGGGAAACCGTTGATCCAACACGTTTGGGAACGCTGCCGCGAAGCGGCCTCCCTCGACAAGATCATCGTCGCGACCGACGACATGCGGATCGCGCAGACGGCGTTCGACTTCGGCGCGGAGGTCGCGCTGACCGCCGGGCACCACCAGAGCGGCACCGACCGGGTCGCGGAAGTAGCGCGGAGCTTGGGACCGCGAGTATCCCACGTGCTGAACATCCAGGGTGACGAACCGGTGATTTCCCCGGGTCTCATCGATCAACTCGCGTCGATGCTTCGCGCCGCGCGGGGCGTGCGGATGATCACGGCGGCCAGCATGATCGACGATCCGCGCGATTTCCAAAATCCGAACTGCGTGAAAGTGGTGCTGGCGAAAAACGGCGACGCCCTGTACTTTTCGCGGAGTCCCATCCCGCATTCCGTCGGCGCGGATATGCCCGGCGCGCCTTGTTATCGGCACCACGGCATTTACGGTTACGAGCGGCGGTTTCTGGAGCGGTTCGTGCGGTGGGAGCCTTCCGGCTACGAACGGGCGGAGCGTTTGGAACAGCTTCGGGCTTTGGAAAACGGCGCCCCGGTGCGGGTGGTGATCACGAACGAACGTTCCCACGGGGTGGACACCCCCGAGGATGTGCCGGAAGCGGAGGCGCGGCTGACCGCCGGATGGCAACGGCAGGACAAAATTTTATGAAATACATTTTTATCACGGGCGGGGTGGTGAGTTCCCTGGGCAAGGGATTGGCGGCGGCGGCACTGGGCACGATTTTGGAGCATCGCGGGTTGAAGGTCCTGCTGCAAAAATTCGACCCTTACCTCAACGTGGACCCCGGCACGATGAACCCGTTCCAACACGGCGAGGTGTACGTGCTCAACGACGGCGCCGAGACGGACCTGGACCTCGGGCACTACGAGCGGTTCACCAACTGCGTGCTCACCCGGTCCAACAGTCTGAGCAGCGGCCAAATTTACGAGACCGTCATCGCCCGGGAACGCCGCGGGGACTACCTGGGCAAAACCGTGCAGGTCATCCCGCACGTGACCGATGAAATCGTGGCGCGCATCAAAAAGGTCGAGCGCGAGCAACCCGCCGACATTTTGATCACGGAAATCGGCGGCACCACCGGCGACATCGAGGGGTTGCCGTTTTTGGAGGCGATCCGCCAGTTCACGCTGGAGGTGGGTCCCAGCAACTCCATCGTCATCCATGTAACGCTGGTGCCTTACATCAAGGCGGCGGGCGAACTCAAAACCAAACCCAGTCAGCAAAGCGTGGCGCGGTTGCGCGAGATCGGGTTGCAGCCGCAGGTGCTCATCTGCCGCACGGAGCATGCGCTTGACTCGGAGTTGCGGGCCAAGTTGTCGATGTTTTGCAACATCCCGCTCGGCGCGGTGGTTGAAATGCGCGACGTGGCCCATACCATCTACGAAGCTCCCCTGATGCTCCAGGCGGAACGTCTGGACGAGACGGTTTGCGAGTTGCTGCGGATCCAAGCCCCGGCGGCCGAGATGAACGACTGGCGCCGGTTCGTGCAACGGGTGGTGCATCCGAAGAAGAGCGCCAAAATCGCCATCGTCGGCAAGTACATCGAGTTGCAGGACGCCTACAAGAGCATCTACGAATCGCTGACCCACGCCGCCGCCGCGCATGATTGCGGCATCGATCTGACGCGAATCGACGCGCAGTCGTTGGAAGAAGGGGGCAACGAAGTGGAACGATTGTTAAAAGACGTGACCGGCATCGTTGTCCCGGGGGGATTTGGCGAGCGCGGGATCGAAGGAAAAATCCAGGCGGCGGGTTACGCCCGGGCAAACAAGGTGCCTTACCTGGGGTTGTGCCTCGGGATGCAGGTCGCGACCATCGAGTTCGCGCGGAACGTCTGCGGCTTGGAGGGGGCGAACAGCACCGAGTTTGACTTGGAGACACCGTTTCCGGTGATTTCGATGTTGGAGGAACAGCGCGAAATTTTCCATAAGGGAGGGTCCATGCGACTGGGGATGTGGCCGACGCGCTTGGTGCCCGGCACGCTGGCCGCGCACGTTTACGGCAGCACCGACATCATGGAGCGACACCGCCACCGGTACGAATTCAACAACGCGTTCCGCGACGTGATGATCGAGCGCGGGATGATCATCTCGGGAACCTCACCGGATGGTTCGTTGGTGGAAGTGATCGAGTTGCGGGATCATCCGTGGTTTCTGGCGAGCCAGTTTCACCCGGAGTTTTTGTCGAAGCCAAACGCGCCGCACCCCTTGTTCCGAGGATTTCTGGGCGCGTGTTTGGCGCACCAGAGTTGAAGGGGCGATAACCCCCCGGGAGCGCGGGCGTCCCGCCCGCTTCAGACGGGTTTCCCGCCGTCTAATGCAGGTAGGGATGGCTCTCCGAGCCGCTCCCCATTGTCTCCGCCTCCGGCGGGCACGACCCGTTGGACAAGCAACCCGGCCAATCTGATAATGGGAGCGGCTCGGAGAGCCATCCCTACCTTGGGTACGAAGCCGCTTCGCGGCGGGTCAGCCCTACCAGTTCTTAGTCCACAGATTGGATTGAGTGTTGGCCGTGACAACGTCGGCGGGATACGGCGTTATATTGTTGTATCCAGCGGTTGACCACAGATCATACGTCGGATTGTACCCGTGTGTCGGAGGGTTCGTGGGAGGAGTCTTGTTCAAATCGGCCTGGTACGCCGTGGAGTATCCATAAGGGTTTCCAAATGGGTCCACGATGTATCGTGTAGGATCTTGGGTTCCCGGAGCCGGAACCTGCTCCGAAGGTGGGACATTGTAGTACGTCTTCGTGTAAACACCCCCGGTGCCCGTGTCGCCCGAGAGCGCCTGGTACAAGAGTGCCCCCGCCTTGATGTAAGTTTTTGCGGGATCGGTCGGCGGGTTCATCCGGGCATCAAGCGCATCGGTATCGCCGTTCTCCGGGTACGCGCCGTTGTCCGTTTTGTAGCTTTCAAGAGCCAACTCCATCGCTTTGATCTCGGCCTCGGCTTTGGACCTCGAAGCTTTCTTCTGCGCGTAACCAACCAAGCCGAGCACGATCCCGGCAAGGATCAAAATAATGACCATCACGGTCAGCAGTTCAATCAAGGTGAAGCCGCGCAGGCGCTTTGGATGGTTCATAAACGTGGGGGAAACTTACAGGCAAACTCAAACCAAATCAGCAAGCCATCCGTCAAGACAAGGCAGCGGCTTGAGCAAAACCGAGCGACTTCTAACCACCCTGCATCGTCTGGATAATAGTGATCAGCGGCAGGAACAATGCGATCACGATCGTACCCACGACCACGGCCAAAAACACGATCATGATGGGCTCCAGCAGCGAGGTCAGATCCGTCACCGCGTTGTCCACTTCGTCGTCGTAAACCTCGGCCACCTTCAGCAGCATCTCGGGTAATTGGCCGGTTTCCTCGCCGACATCAATCATGCTGATCACCATGGGCGGGAAAATGCCGCTGGCCTCCAACGGTTGCACGATGGACTCACCCTCCTTCACGCTGTCGTGAACCTTGCCGATAGCTTCGCCTACGACGTGGTTGCCCGCCGTCTCACGCGTGATGTTGAGCGCCTGCAGGATCGGCACGCCGCTGGTCACCAGGGTGCCCAGCGTGCGGGTAAACCGCGAAATCGAACTCTTGCGCACCAAGTCGCCGAACAACGGCGCGCGCAATTTGATCCGGTCCAGGATGATCATCCCCGACCGCGCGTCGCGGCGAACATCCGGTAGCCACCACCAGCACCGCGATCACGGCGGCGATGTAATACCAATAACTCTGCACCATGCGGCTGGCGCCGACGACAAACTCCGTCAACGCCGGGAGCGGCTTGCCACCGAGCATGTCCTTGAAAATTTGCTCGAATTTCGGCACGATGAACACGAGCAGGAAAAACATGATCGCCACGGCGATCACGAGGACAATCAACGGATAGAACATGGCCGCCACCACCTTGTTCTTGACCTTCTGCGCCTTCTCCTGGAACTCCGCCAAACGGATGAGCACCAACTCCAGCACGCCGCCAACCTCGCCGGCTTTGACCATGTTGATGTAAAGCTTGTTGAAAATCTTGGGGTGTTGGGCAAGTCCTTCCGAAAACGTGTTGCCGCCCTGGACCGCGTCGCTCAATTTGCCAATGGTTGCCTTGAGAACCGGGTCGCGCTCCTGCTTCTCCAACACCGTCAAACCCCGCAGCAAAGGCAGACCCGCGTCGATCAGCGTGGCTAACTGACGGGTGAAAATCATCAGGATTTTCTGTTTGACCTTCTTGTTCGCGAGGTTGGCGACCTTCTTAACGGCGGGCGCGCTGGACGCACTCTTGGCCGGCGCTCCACCCGCTTTCTTGGCGGTCTTGGCAACAGCCGTGCCTTTTCCCTCTTCGTGGACGCTCGTCGGAAAATAGCCGGCCTGCCGAAGCTGGCCGACCGCGTCATTGGTGGACTGCGCTTCGATCAAACCCACGGACTCTTGTCCGCGGGCATCCAGAGCAACATAATTGAACTTAGCCATGGTTCTATAAGGGGGGGTTGGTGTCGTCAGAGTAAATTTTCGCGCGCGGGTTGTCGATAAGAATATTGTGAAACCACATCCGCCCACCCGACCACGCGGGTCGCATTGCGCGCGTCCCTCGCCGCGCGAAGGGCTGGCCGGGCGGGATCAGGTGTACTTCAACACTTCCTCGATGGTGGTGTCGCCATCATAGATGCTCCGCAAGCCATCCTCGCGCAACGTCACCATGCCGAGTTCCACCGCTTTTTGCTTGAGCACGATCGAAGGGGCGCGCTGGTTGATTAGTTCCCGGACCGGGTCGGTGATTTCCAGCAGTTCGTAGATGCCCTTCCGACCCTTGTAACCGGTGTGGTTGCACGCGTCGCAACCCACGCCGTAGTAAAAGTTTTTGTCGCCAATCTCGTGCGGCGTCAGACCCATCTGCTTCAGGATCTCCTCCTTCGGCTCGTAGGCGGTCCGGCAGCTTGCGCAGATTCGCCGGATTAATCGTTGCGCGAGAATGCCCTCCAGACTGGACGAGATCAGGAACGGCTCGACCCCCATGTCGATGAGCCGCGTCACCGCGCCCGCCGAATCGTTGGTGTGCAGCGTCGTGAAAACCAAGTGTCCCGTCAGGGACGCCTGGATGGCGATCTGCGCGGTTTCCAAATCGCGGGTCTCGCCCACCATGATCCGGTCGGGGTCCTGCCGCAAAAACGCCCGCAGCACCCGTCCGAAGTTCAGGCCGATGCCTTCGTTCACGGGCACCTGGATCAAGCCCTCGATGTCATATTCCACCGGGTCCTCGGCGGTAAGCAGCTTACTATCGACGGTGTTGATCTTGCGCAGGCAGGCGTAAAGGGTGGTCGTCTTGCCCGAGCCGGTCGGCCCCGTCACGATGAAAATGCCGTTGGGCTTTTCAATCGTGGTGATCAGATAATTGTAAATATAAGGCGGCATCCCGAGCGACTCGAGATCCAGGTTGACCGAACTGCGGTCCAAGACCCGCAGCACGACGCTTTCGCCGTATTGTGTCGGCAGCGTTGAGACGCGCAGGTCGACCGCGCGGTCCGCGATGTTGCGCTGGATACGGCCGTCCTGCGGCAGGCGGCGCTCGGCGATGTTCAGGTTCGCGAGGACCTTGACGCGCGAGATCACCGGCAGCGCCAGGTGGCGTGGCGGCGGCGCCATTTCGTAAAGCGCGCCGTCCACGCGGTAACGAATTTTGAATTCCAGCTCAAACGGCTCGAAATGGATGTCGCTCGCCCGGTCCTGGATCGCCTGGTACAAGATCAGGTCGACGAAACGGATGATCGGCGCGGCGTTCGCCTCGTTGGCCAGGTTGGCGTCGAGGCCCGCCTCGCCAAACTCGGTGCCGCCGATGCTCCCACTCCTTGAGCACGTCGTCGAGGTTGGCCATGTCCGCGCCGTAATAGAGGCGCAGGCGCTCGTCGATCTGGTAGCGGGCGAGACGACCACCTGGATGTCGCGGCCGAGGGAAAAACGCAGGTCGTCCACCACCTGGGGATCCAAGGGGTCGAGCAGTGCCGTCAGGATGCTTTCGCCGGAAAGGCCACGGGAGCGCGCCGTGCAGACGCGCCGTGCCGCCGGGAATCAACCGCTGGACCTCCACGGCACCTCGTAGTCGGCCAGGTTGACGTAGTCCGCGCCGATGGAGTTGGCGATAGCCTGGTAATAACCCTCCTCGGTGACAATTTCATAATCCACCATGACCTGGAGGATGGTCTTTCCGCTCTGCGCGGACTCCCCGAGGATATCGTCCACCTGGGAGCGTTGCATGATGTCCTGGTCCACGAACAATTCGAGAATTTGTTTGTCGGTCGTCATGGGGTCTGGGGGAAGACGGATGTTGTCAACTCAAGCGGCCTGGGCCGGTTCAAAATCGCGCATCAACTGGTTGGCCACCACCGTGTCCTGGGATCTTGGCGAGCACCTCGTGCCGGCTGATCAAACCCCGCTGGTAAAGGCCCACCAAACTCGCTTCGAGGGAGATCATCCCGAACTTGGAGCCGGTGTGGATGTCGTTGGGCAGGCGGTAAGTCTTGTTGTCACGGATCAACGACGAAATCGCCGGGGTGGAAATCATCAACTCGAAGGCCGCCACGCGTCCGCGCTCGTCCTTGCGTGGCACAGCACCTGGCTGAGCACCGCCCGCAAATTCCCCGCGAGTTGGATGCGAACCTGTTCCTGCTGGTTGGACGGGAAAGCGTCGATGATGCGGTCCACGCTCCGGGCCGCGCCGGTGGTGTGCAGGGTGGAAAAAACAAGGTGCCCGGTTTCCGCCGCCGTGATAGCCGCCTCCATCGTTTCCAAATCGCGCATCTCTCCCACCAAGATGACGTCGGGGTCCTGGCGCAGCACCCGTTTGAGGGCTTCCCCGAACGTGGGGACATCCACGCTGACCTCGCGCTGGTTGACCAACCCGCGTTTGTGTTCGTGAAAATACTCGATGGGGTCCTCGATCGTGACGATGTGGTGGCGCGACTGCTCGTTGATCCGGTTGATCAAACTCGCCAAAGTCGTCGATTTCCCCGAGCCGGTGGGTCCGGTCACCAGGATCAGGCCGCGCGGCAGCTTGATGAGTTCGGTCATCGCGGCGGGAAGTCCGATTTCCTCGGGAGTCAGGAGTTTCGTGGGAATCAACCGGGCCACCATGCCGATGGAGCCACGCTGCAAAAACAAGCTGATGCGGAAACGGGCGTCCTCGCGGAAGCTCAACCCGAAATCCGCCCCGCCTTGTTCGTAGAGGCGCTTGATCTGCTCGTCCTTGGCGAAACTGCGGACCAGTTCCTCGGTGTCCGCCGCCGTGACGGGAGGCATGTCGAGCTTGCAAATTTCCCCGTCGAGCCGTAGGGACGGCGGCGAACCCACCGTGACGTGCAAATCCGAACTTCCCTCCTCCAGGACGAGGCGGAGCAAATCTCCGATGGGGGTCATGGGCGGGGGGTCCTCATGGCGGTGTCGCGGCACGGGTCAATCCGCGTCGCCCATGGTTGCGCTGATCACCTCTTCGGCCGTGCTCATGCCGGAAAGCACTTTGCGCACGCCGTCCTCCCGCAGGGTTCGCATCCCGAGCTCGCGGGCACGCTGCCTCAGTTGCAGGGTGGAAAGACGGTCGTTAATCATGAATCGCACCTCGTCGTCGATCTGGAAAATCTCAAAGATACCCATGCGCCCTTTGTATCCCTTGCGACGGCACGCGTCGCAACCGACCGGGTTCATGGGACTCGCGTCATAAACCTGGCTGGGTGTCAGCCGCAGGTGTTTCAACTCCAGTTCCGTCAGCTCGGCGGGTTGTTTGCAGGCGGGACACAACCGCCGGACCAAGCGTTGCGCGACAATCGCCCGGATGGCCGTGGCCACCAAGAAGGGCTTAATACCCATATCCACGAGACGCGCCACCGCCCCGGGAGCATCATTGGTGTGCAGGGTGCTAAAAACGAGGTGTCCCGTCAGACTGGCGTTGATGGCGATGGAAGCGGTCTCCAGATCGCGGATCTCGCCGATCATGATGATGTTGGGCGCCTGCCGCAGCATGGAGCGCAGAGCGGCCGGGAACGTCATGCCGATGTCGCTGTTGACCTGCACCTGGTTGATGCCCGACATCTGGTATTCAACCGGGTCCTCCACAGTGATGATCTTGCGGTCGGGCCGGTTGATGTAGTTCAGGCACGCGTAAAGCGTGGTGGTTTTACCGGACCCGGTCGGACCCGTGACAAGCAAGATGCCGTCGGGCAGGGTGATCAAATGCTCGAAGACCCCCTGGTCATCCGTCAGGAACCCCAGTTCGGGCAGACCCAACGAGAGGCTCGACTTGTCGAGAATCCGCATGACCACGCTTTCGCCATGATTGGTGGGGATGGTCGAAACCCGCAGATCGATGGATTTCTTACCCATTTTGACCTGGATGCGACCGTCCTGCGGCAACCGTTTCTCGGCGATGCTCATCGTGTTGCTCATGATCTTGAGCCGGCTCACGATGGCCGATTGAAGTTTCTTGGGCGGGTTCTGCATCTCTTGCAGAACCCCGTCGATGCGGAAACGAACGCGAAAACGTTTTTCCAGCGGTTCCAGGTGAATATCGCTGGCCCGGGTTTTGTAAGCCTCCAGAATCAGGAGGGAAACCAGCTTGATAATGGCGGAATCCCCCTTGCCGGAGTCATTCTCGTCCGTGTTGGCCAGCAGATCGGTGCCTTCCAACTCCTCGCCGCCAATTCCGCGCAGCAGCAAGTCGCCCGCTTCCTCCGCGCTGCCGTAGTACCTGATGAGCGATTGCTTGATCTGGTCGGGTGACGCGCAGACCATCTCGATCTCGCGCTTGAGCAGGTAACGCAGGTTGTCGAGGGTATCGAAGTTCAGCGGGTCGCTGATCGCCACCACGAGGACTCCCTCGTTCAAAGCCACGGGCACCACCTGATAGCGGTAGGCTTTGTCCTTCGGGATGAGTTGCGTAATCTCGGGATGGATGAGCATCTGCCCAAGCTCAATGAACTCCATGTTGGACGCCGCCGCCACGGTGCGGGTGACGTCCTCCTCGCCGATAAAGCCCAGGTCGATGAGGGATTGGACGATGGAGCCACCCTGGTCGGCGGCGCGCTCCCGGGCCTCGAAGATCTGCGTGGGGGTGACCATTCCAGAATCCTGGAGCAGTTCGAGGATGTATTCGTCGTTAGGAGTCACCGCGGGGGAAGGGTGTGGGGGCAAAGGAAACCACCCGGTCAAAGCGTAGAGACGCTGGCCGCGCGTGTCAACGCCTACTCAATGGGAATGGTTGCTTAAAAAAGCAATTACTTTCCACGACCACCGCTCTCACCGGTGGGTTTCTTGACGTGCCCGTTCAACGCCGAGTTGATCATGTCGAGCAGCCGCTGCTTGGTCGCGGGCTTTGGGGGCGACGGTTTGAGGCTGAGGGCAAACATGGAGTTCAAGCGTTCACATTCCAGAATGGTGTTCTCCGCGCGCGAGCCGAACTCGTGGCGCAACTGCTCGAAACGGGTCAATTCGTCCTCGTCGAGCGCGCCCAGCACGTAGAGCCGGGCCTGAAGTTCGAAATCCTCAAAACTCATCTTTCATCCCCCTCAATGCTTCGCTGATTTTCTTCAAGCCGAGTTCCAGCCGGGTCTTGATAGTCCCCAGCGGAATGCCGGTTTTGGCGGCGATCTCGCGCTGGCTCATGCCGTGGTAGAAGGCTAAGTCAATCGCTTCACGCTGCGCAACGGGCAAATTCTTGAGGACTCCCAGGATCAAACGGCGGGTGTCCGACATCTCGATGTCGTCCTCGGTGGAGTTGTGGACCCAGGCGTCGGGTTGTTGCTCCGTCTCGTTCTGAAGCCGTTCCTCGGCGCGGGCGTAGGCCTGTTTTTTTCGCAGCCGGTCAATGGAACGCCGGCGTGTCAGGGTGACGATCCAACCCAGGGGCTTGCCCTTCTGGGCGGAGTAGTGGGCTGCCTGGTTCCAAATTTCCATGAAGATTTCCTGCAGGAGGTCGTCCGCCTCGGCGTCATTGTGGATGACGCCCATGATCAGCGACTTGAGTATGCCGCTGTACCGGTCGTACAGTTCGGCCAAGGCGGCGGACTCTCGTTCCTGGATCCGCGCCATGAGGGACTCGTCGCCAACAGGGGTTGGTTCCGGCTTATGTTGGGTCGTAGCTTCCATACAGGTGTTGTGGCGAACCCATACCTCAAAACCACCCGTTGGGAAAGTGCGACTCCCCTGAGCATCGGTTGCGTGGAAGGGCTTGGATGCCTGCGGGGGCGCCTGGGGTGGGGCCAAGCGCGTTGCGAAACGGGGGTGGTGGGAAAATACGGGCGGGCTCTGGACCTGACCGGCGGCAGGTGCAAGCTTTCGGCCTATGCGGATCATTCGCCACCAAGACCCTGATTTCGCCGCCGCCCTTGCCACGCTGAACCGTCGCGCGGCACCCACCGCCAAGGTTCAACAAACCGTGACCGGGATCATCGCCGCCGTGCGCGCGGAGGGCGACGCGGCGTTGCTGGAGTTTACCCGGCGCTTTGGTGGTCCAAGCCTCGACGCCGCCGAGTTGCGGGTGACGGCGGCGGAGTTCGCCACGGCGGCGGGGGCGACGGAAGCGCGGACCCAGCGGGCATTGGCCGAGGCGCACGAGAACGTCCGCGCCTTCGCGTTGCGCAGCTTGCGGCGCGACTGGTCCATGCACAACCGGCAGGGCGTCGAGGTGGGCGAGCGATTCTCCCCCTTCCCGCGCGTCGGCATCTACGTGCCGGGTGGCACGGCGCCGCTGGTTTCAACGGCCATCATGACCTGCACCCTGGCGGCGGCGGCGGGCGTGCCGGAGATTGTCGTCACGACGCCGGCGGGTGGAGACGGAGCTATCGCGCCCGCCTTGCTTTGCGCGTTGCAACTCGCCGGGGCCACCGAAGTTTACAAGGTCGGCGGCGCGCAGGCCATCGCGGCACTGGCGTTTGGCACCGCGACCATCGCGCCGGTGGCCAAGATTTTCGGACCCGGGAACGCGTACGTGGTCGAGGCGAAACGGCAGGTCTTCGGCCAGGTGGGGGTCGATCTGCTGCCCGGGCCGAGTGAAATCCTGGTCCTCGCCGACAGGGATGCCAACGCCGCTTGGATCGCGGCCGACCTCCTCGCACAGGCGGAACACGGCATCGACAGCGTCATCGGGTTCGTCACGGATTCATCGGAACTGCTCGCGGCGGTGGAGCGCGCGGTGATGGATCAACTGGCCACGTTGAAGCGCCAGGCGCAACTCGCGCCGGCCCTCGAGGCGGGTGCTTTTCTGTGCCTCGTGGAAAACCTGGACGCGGCCATCGATCTCGCGAACCAATTCGCGCCCGAGCATCTGGCGATCTGCACAGCGGACCCCGACGCGGTGGCGACGCGGATCCACACTTCTGGCGCAATTTTTCTAGGCGGCTGGTCGCCGGTGGCGGGCGGGGACTTTCTAGCAGGCCCGAGCCACACGCTGCCAACCGGGGGCGCGGGCAAGTCGTTCCCGGGTTTGACCGTGGACCAATTTCAACGGCGGACCAGCGTGGTGCGATTTGACGAACGTTCGTTACGTGAGTCGATTGCGGTGATCCAGGCTTTCAGCGACATCGAGGGCTTGGATGCCCACGGACGGTCGGCGACGATCCGGTTTGATTGAAGAGGGTAGTGGGACGTGGGATGTGGGGATGTGAAGAGGGATGTGGAGGATAGGTGCGGCCTCCCAGCCACGGAGTGGCGTCAACCGGAGGTGAGTAGCCGTGGTCGAGTCCGCGAGGCCATGGGAAGTTACCACCAAAAGGATCAGAGCCACGGAGTGTCTGGGAAGGCCGCACCTGTCCGCCACGTCTCTCTTCACATCCTCTCCGCCACATCCCACATCCCGTGGCATCGCGACGGACCACGGCTACTCATCCGCCTTGTCCTTGAACCATGTCACCTCGCCTTGCAGGTTCTCGTCCTGGAACAAATCCGCGTGCGTTCGGAACATGGTCATCTTCATCTGACCACCCTCGCAGGACACGGACAAATACTTGCCCGAGAACCCGTTGACCGAACCCTCGTCGGTGATGTGCAACTCGAACGTGTTTCCATCCGTCACTTTGGTGATATCACGGTAGCCAACCGCTTCGTCCTCCAGAAACCGCAGGGTGCTCCGGGTGATTTCCAACGTCTCACCGCGTCCGTTGGACCATTTGCCAATGTAAGGATGCGCCGATCCCGCGAACGCCCCAGTAGTTAACGCAAAGAGTGCCAGCGTGAAAATGACCGTGGCACGCAGACGGGAGGAAAGTCGCATCCGTCGATAGTGCCCGCCCGCCGGGGCGGCGTCAATCTTGATCGCGTCCGGCTATTCGCGGGTCTGGCCGGTGCCGCGGATGACATACTTGTAAGTGGTCAGTTCCTCCAGAGCCATCGGACCGCGCGCGTGCAGCTTGTCCGTGCTGATGCCGATCTCCGCGCCGAAACCGAACTCGCCGCCATCGGTGAACCGCGTGCTGGCGTTCCAGTACACCGTCGCGGAATCCACCTCGTTCAAAAACCGCTCGGCTTGCTTA
Source organism: uncultured bacterium (assembly GCA_963795895.1). GTDB lineage: Bacteria > Verrucomicrobiota > Verrucomicrobiia > Chthoniobacterales > SZAS-18 > CAWCJJ01. The sequence goes on along the minus strand of CAWCJJ010000005.1, from coordinate 933,383 downwards.
GCGTCGGCGGTGACGATGGCGTCACTGTGGTGTGACCCGTACGTTTCGATGTGCGTGATCGCGGCGTCCAGGTCGGCGACGGCCTTCACCGCGAGCCGTAGATCAAGAAACTCGGTGGTCCAATCCTCCTGGGTTGCCGCGATAACGGGCAAACCCGGCGAACTGGCATGCAGAACCCGGCGGGTTTCCTCGTCGCCCCGGAGTTCGACTCCCCGCGCAACCATGGCTTCGGCCAAGCGGGGGAGAAACGCGTCGGCCACCGCGCCATGCACCAACACGGTTTCCACGGCGTTGCAAACCCCCGGACGCTGGCACTTGGCGTTCACAGCGATCTTGACCGCCATGTCGAAGTCCGCCGCCTGATCGACGTACAGGATGCAAACCCCGTGGTAATGCTTGATCACGGGCATCCGGGCGTGCCGGACCACGGCTTCGATCAACGACACGCCGCCGCGCGGGACTATCAGATCGATGTAACGATCCATCAACGCGAGGTGCCGGACGGCTTCGCGGTCCGTCCGCTCGACCAGGAGGATGCAATCCTCCGGCAGTCCGGCGGTGGCCGCGCCGTCGCGGAGGGCAGCGGCAATGGCGACGTTGGAGCGAATGGATTCGCTGCCGCCGCGCAGAATGGTGGCGTTGCCCGTCTTGGTGCAAAGCACGGCGGCGTCGCTGGTGACGTTCGGACGCGACTCGTAAATAATGCCCACAACCCCGATGGGCACGCGGACCTTGCGGATGTCAAGACCGTTGGGCCGGGTCCAGGCACGCAAGGTTTCGCCCACGGGATCCGGCAGGGCGGCGACTTCGCGGACGCCCTTCGCCATGGCGGCGAGACGTTTGGGGTCAAGCCGCAGGCGGTCGAGCATGGCGGGGGCGAGTCCGGCTTGTTCGGCGGCGGCGAGGTCGGCGGCGTTGGCACCGAGGATCTGGTCTTGGTGGCGTGGTCCTTCGAGGGCGGCGGCCATGGCGAGCAGACCGTTGTTTTTGGCGGGGGTGTCGAGTCGCGCCAGTTGCCGGGAAGCGGCGCGGGCCCGTTCGCCAAGCTGGAGAATTTCATTTTCCAAGTCCATGGTCGAACTATAAACACGGCTCAACCACTTTCCTAAGCGATATGAAACGACTCCGGCGCGGGTTGCGCATCCTGGCAATTGGGTTTGGATTCTGCGTCTTCCTGCTCGCGGCTTACGTGGCCGTGGAAAACGTGCGCGGACGCATCCTGCGCGAACAGATCACGCGCAAGCTCCGCGCGAACCATGAACCCCTCGCGTTGGCGGACCTGCGAATTACCGCCTATTCCGCCGAGGGGAACACCGGTCCGGCGATTATCGAAGCGGCCAAGGAACTTGATCGACTCGGCAGGGCCAACCCCACCGCCAGTCAGGGTCCGAAAGGCTTGATGCGTTTGGATACCTCGGGGCGGGCCGTCGTTCTCCATTCCCAACCGCTGTTTCCCGGTTATCCTATTGGGCAACGCGCCGGCAACAGCAAATCCCCGGGAATCGAATGGGGGGAAGTTGAACGCGAACTCGCCAACGCCGCCGCGCCCCTGTCGAAATTACGCGAGGCGTTGCAACAACCCGCCGCTTCCCCTCGGGTGGACTACAACAAGGACTTCAATAATGACGAGATTTTCGGGCCGTGGAAATGCACCCAATGGCTGATTTCCGCAGGTTTGATGGATTTGCACGCGCGTCGCTTCGACGCCGCTGCGGATGACATTGCCACGCTATCGCACCTCTCCGCGTACCTGCGCAAAGACCGCCGGTTGATCGGGCAGAATTCCGCTTATCTCACCGACATCTTCACACTGGATTTGGTCTGGGACGGGCTTCAATCCGAAGGCTTGACCGACGCCCAGCTTGCCCGAATTCAAAGGGCCATCAGCCAGCCTCATGTGTTGGACGACGCCATGGCGTCCTTGGAATTGGAGCAGGCGCGGATTGCCGATAGATTCGCGCAACTCCGGCAGAGCAGCCAGGGGCGATCCATCCTCTTTCGCATGGAAGGCCGGGACTTGATCGAAGATTTGCTAGGCGAAAAAGAGGTTCCCCGGCCTTCCGAACTGGCTATTCAAGCGCGCTCCGCCCTCTGGTGGGCGGCTTGGTCATACCAGGACGAGGCCTGCGCTTTGACCCGGTGGCACACCTTTCTCACCGCCGTACGTTTGTTGCGGGATGAAAAGTCCTGGACCGCTTTCGCGCGGCGTTCACCCAAGGATGATTCCACCCCGCGCGGGCTGGCTTTGTGGCGGAATAGCTTTTCCGAAACTTCGAATCCTCAGAGTGGTCGCGCCTTACTTGCCAAGATCATTCGTACGGATACCCAGCGCGGGATGACGCTCGCAGCCCTCGCAATCCGCCGCCACACCCTACGGGAAGGAACTCCACCCGCTGAGCTGGAAACACTCGTGCCGGATTTCCTACCGGAAGTCCCGCTCGATCTGATGGACGGAAAACCGTTGCGATACCGGTCACCGGCGCAACCCGGGGATGGCAAGGGCTTCACGTTGTATTCGGTCGGACTCGACGGCGTGGACAACGGCGGCGACGCCACGCCTTCCCAAACTGACAAACGCCTCGGCCTCTGGGCGGGTCTGGACGTGGTCTGGCCGTTGGCCACACCGGGAAAGTAGTGGTTCCTTTCCCCAACCCGGAACGGGTTGCGCCCCAAAGGCCGGGCTCGCGAGCCGCGAGCTACCCTGGGTACCGTCGTAAGCAAGGATCTTCAACCCCAACGGGGTTGCGTCCTCCGGCGACACGGGGCGCGCCAACCACGGGGCGCAACCCCGTTGGGGTTGGGGACCATCAACAATCATGAATCCAGGGTAGCCCGCCAAGCTGGGCAACCCCGGGCTTTGGGGCGCAACCCGTTCCGGGTTGGGGATTTTGCCGAGCAAAATTGTGCTATTGGGCACAATTCGCACCGGGTTGAAGAGTCGATGTAGCAAAGGCCGTATCACATACCCGCTTGGTAATTATCAGCCGCTCGGTCCTTGTGTTCACGCTCGCGGGCCTGCCACCCTACGAATTATCTGCCACGACAAACCGCGTTCCCACCTGCTCGCCCGCCACGATCCGCGCAAGCAAACCGGGCGTTCGACCGTTGGCGATGACGGCGGGGATGCCAGCCTCCACGCTGCGCTTGACCGCCTGGAGTTTCGTCGCCATTCCACCCACTGATAACGCGCCCTTCTCCCCGCTCGCGAGATGGGCCACCTCGTCCACGTTTTCCACCACCGGGATCGGCTCGCCGCGACCGTCGCTTTCGCGAGTCAAACCCTCGGCGCTCGTCAGGATCACCAAAAGCGCCGCGCCCGCCAGGATCGCCACTTCGGCGGAGAGCCGGTCGTTGTCGCCGAACCGCAGTTCCTCCACGGCGACGCTGTCGTTCTCGTTGATGATGGGGACGATTCCCCGGTGCGCGATCAAGCGCGCGAGGGTGTTTTGCGCGTTGACGTAACGCGCGCGGCTGTCGAGGTCCTGGTGGGTCAGCAGCAACTGCGCGACGGCCAGTCCGTGCCGGGAAAAATTCGTCTCGTACACGCGCATCAACCGCGATTGGCCGATGGCGGCGCACGCCTGGATGGTTGGTAAATCCGCCGAACGATCCTTGACGCCCAAGACCATCATTCCCGCGCCGACCGCGCCGCTGGTGACCACGAGGCATTCTTTGCCCGCGAGTTGGAGGGCTGAAATCTCCGCCGTGAGTCGGCGGAACTGCGCCAGGTCGAGCGACGCCCCGCCTCCGCGCGTGAGCAAACCGGTGCCGAGTTTGATGACGATGCGGACGGGTTGAGCGGTCATAGGGGGCGCGGATCGGAAAAAGGATTCCACCCATAGCCCGGAATGAGAAGTTGCAAAACAAAAACGGACCTTCTATGGTGGCAATCCCTCGCGGCAGCGTCGAGGAAAGCGCGTCCGTAGCTCAATTGGATAGAGCGTCGGCCTCCGAAGCCGAAGGTTGTGGGTTCGACCCCCGCCGGGCGCAATTTTCCAGGTGCGACATCCCGCCGCCGGGCATCGTCCGTACGAAGAAGGGCGATGAACCGAGCCGCCACCGAACCTCCTGAGGCCCGCGAGCCGGTGGTCCTCACCGCTCAAAATTCCACCGGCACCCTCGCCTCGCGCGGACTCCTGGCTTTGCTCGCCCTCACGGCGGGCGCGACCGTCGCAAACATCTACTACTGCCAGCCGCTCCTCGGCCTGATGGCGCGCAGCCTCCACACCACGGCGGCGGGAGTGAGCGCGGTGGCGGCGGCCAGCCAGTTGGGCTACGCGAGCGGGATGTTGCTGCTCGTGCCGCTGGGCGACAGCGTGGAACGCAAACGGATGATCCTCCTCAGCATGGCCGGAGCTATCGTGATGCTGGCGGTCGTCGCTTTCGCGCCAAATTTGCGGGTTCTGGTGGCGGCGAGCTTCGGCTTGGGGCTGCTCTGCATCACCCCGCAGTTGGTGGTGACATATTCGGCCAACCTCGCCGCCCCGGGCGAACGCGGTCAGATCGTCGGGACGGTGATGAGCGGCCTGCTGATCGGCATCCTGGCCTCGCGGACGCTCAGCGGCTGGTTGAGCGCCCACTCGGCGGGCGGGTGGCGGGTGGTTTACCTGTCGGCCGGGGGCATGATGATCCTGCTGACGCTGGCCTTGGCGCGTTTTCTGCCCAGGCAGCCACCGGTTCGATCCATCGGGTACGGCGAGTTGATGGGGTCCCTGGCAACCTTGCTCAGAAAGGAACCGGTGTTGCGACGCCACATGCTGATCGGCGCATTTGGGTTCGGGTCGTTCAGCGCGTTCTGGACGACCCTCGGGTTCCACCTACAGGCTTTGCCGGGTCATTATGGCAGCGAAACCGTCGGTCTCTACGGACTCTTCGGCGTGGCGGGCGCGTTGGCCGCGCCGATTTCCGGGCGGCTGTCGGATCGCGTGGACGCCCGGTGGGTCAACGGCGGGGCGCTGGTTTTGATCAGCGCGTCGTTTGTCCTCATGGCGCTCGGTGGCGGTTCGCTGGTGGCTTTGGCGGTGGGTGTCGTGCTGATGGACGCCGGGGTGCAGGGCAGCCATCTCTTCGAACCAGACCCGGATTTACGCGCTGAACCCGGAGCAACGCAACCGCTTGAACGCCCTGTACATGGTCGCCTATTTTCTCGGCGGCGCGGCGGGTTCGGCGCTGGGCACCTTTGGCTGGGTGAACGCCGGCTGGTCCGGCGTGTGCGCCGTCGGGGCGGCGTTTCCCCTCGCGGGCGTTGCCGCGCTGTTTTTGACCCATCGTGTCCCAACGCAAAAGCCGGATCGCGCTCCCCACTGAGGAGATCACGATCCGGCTGCTTGACGGACGGGTTGGGAAGGAAGGTTATTCCTGCGCCTTCGGGTCCAGCACCACGTAGCGGCTGCCCGTCTTGTTGCGCACGCGCAGCAACACCGTCTGCTCTTTCTCCACCTTCTCGCTCATCGCAATCGCCTCGTCGGCGTCCTTGATGTTCTGATGGTCCATCTCTTCGATGACGTCGCCCTGGCGCAAACCCGCTTTGAAGCCGGCGGACGCACTGTCGATGTTGGTGATCATCACGCCCTGGTTCTTCGCCGACAGTTTCAATTCCTTGCGGGTGTTCGCGTCGATGTTGCCCACCGAAATACCATCCAGGACGTTGCTCTTGCCGCCGGCGGGCTGAGCGGAATCATCGCCGTCGCCGCCATCGCGTTTCTGCAGACGATTGCCAGCCGTCGGGTTCAACTCGGCCAGGGTGATCTGGAAGTGCTGCTCCTTGCCATCGCGCATAACGTTGAAGTCCGTCTTGGTTCCCGGGGCGATCTCGGCCACGAAGAGCCGCAACTGGCTCGGGTCGGCTACCTTCTTGCCATTAACGCCCGTGATGATGTCGCCGGGTTTGATCCCGCCCTTTTCAGCCGGACTGTCGTTGACCACGTCGCCCACCAAGGCACCCGTTAAATCCTCGGGCAGCTTGAACGCTTTAATGAGATCCTCCCGCAGAGGCTGGATCTGCGCGCCGAGGAAGCCGCGAACGACGTGGCCCTTCGACTGGATCCCCTGGTAAACTTCGCGCGCCAAGTTGGAAGGCACCGCGAAACCGATGCCCTGGTTGCCACCGGAGCGGCTGAAGATCGCCGTGTTGATGCCCACCACGCGGCCTTCGGCGTCGATGAGCGCGCCGCCGGAATTGCCCGGGTTAATCGAGGCGTCGGTCTGGATGAAGTTTTCGTAGTCGGCGATGCGCACGTTGCCGCGGCCCGTGGCGCTGATGATGCCCATCGTCACGGTTTGCCCGAGCGCAAAGGGATTGCCGATGGCGAGAACCAAGTCCCCCACCCGCGCTTTGTCGCTGTCGGCGAACGTGGCCACGGGGAGATCCTTGGCGTCAATTTTCAACACCGCAAGATCGGTGCTGGGATCGGTCCCGACGCGCTTGGCTTTGTACTCCTTGCCGCTCGTGCTCTGGCCGAGACGGACCAGGATTTCATCCGCCCCGTCAACCACGTGGTTGTTGGTGAGGATCTGCCCGTCGGCGCTGATGATCACGCCGGAGCCGAGTCCCTGCATCTTCTCCGACGAGGCGCCGCCGCCGCTTTCGTTGTCGCCATCATCCTCGTCCGGAAGGTGCGGGTTGTTGTTACCCGGGTTGCCGAAGTTGTGCGGGTTTTGGTTGCCGAAATTATGCGGGTTCTGCGGGATCTGGTTGCCGAAGAAACGGCGCAGGGTATTCGGGTCCAAGGGCAGGGAACGCGGGTCGCGCCTGACCGTTTTGCTTGTGTAAATGGTGACCACGCTGGGCGCCACGCGGTCCACGATGGGCGCGAAGCTGGTGAAAGGCCCGCCGGACGGGGTTCCGTTGCAGCGGCCCTTGGTCCACGTTGACTTTGGCGGGTGGCACCTTGACCTCGGAGGTGGAGGCGGCGGGTTCCTGGGCGAAGGTGAGCGTCGCGCCCGCCGCAAAGGTGCCGGCGGCAAGCGCGGAGACGCGTCCGAGGGAGTCGAACCGCGCGCGAAGATGGGAAAACTGGTTGGATCGTGAGGGTTTCATCAATGGATGGAACTAATTGTTTAGCTAGGGATCAGGGATTTAAAACGGCGGCGGGATCAAACCCGTGTACGGATGGTATCCGCTCGCCGCCCTTGGGACGCGTGTGCTGTGTTGTACGCGTTCAGTGTTGGTTTGGACACAACACCGCGCCGGATGTTCGATTGCGGGTGCGTTTCGCGGCGTGGGCGGGCAAGATGCTTTACACGACCACACTGCTAGAGAATACTAAACCACGGGCTTTTTGACCGCCCTCCCGCTCTCCCGCCATGCCATTCCGCCTCGCAAATTTCTTGACCTTCGCCGTGTGCTGCGTCCTGATCGCCGGTGTTTTGCCTGGAGCGCGCGGTGGCGAACAGACGGATTGGGAGGCGATCAGCGGCCTCCAGGAACGCTTGAACCTTGACCCGCCCGCCGGTCAGAATAGCGTCGAGTACGCCGCCCCGATCGAGGAGAAATTGCACGCGGCGGCGGGGGCGTTCGCGCGGGATTATCCCGGGAGCACCCACCGCTGGGACGCGGCTTTGCTTGAACTGAAGACCGTGTTCTTTCCCACGCCCCCGGACGAGCGGCGCGCCGTGTTCGCGGAACAGGAGCGGAAGCTTGCCACCCTCGCGAACGATCCCGGCGCATCCGAAGCAGTGAAGATGGCGGCGGAACGCGCCGTGGTGAGGCAACGTCTTGACCACCTGGACCTTGTCGAGACGCCCGCCGAGGCCGGCGTGTTGGAGGCGCGGGTCGCGGCGTTGATCGCGAGAAATCCGACGGACCCCAAGCTCGCCGCGTTGCAACTGCGGCGCTTGGACCTGCTCGCGAAAATTGATCCCGTCCGCTCTGACGCGTTGCTCAACTCTCTCGCGGACGATCCCGACCCGAAAGTCGCCTCCGCGGCGCGGGGCCGAGTGGCCCGGCAGGCTCTCGGCCAAACCGCTTTGGACTGGAATTTCACCGACGTGGCAGGCAATGCATTCCGCGCGGAACAATACCGGGGCAAGGTGGTGGTGGTCGAGTTCTGGGCAAGCTGGTGCCCGGACTGCCTGCGCGAAATGCCCAAAGTACGCGAAGCGTACCAACGCTACCACGCGCGCGGTCTGGAGATCGTGGGCGTGTCGCTGGACAAGGACAAGGAAGCGCTGACGGGTTTCACGAAGAAACACGCGTTGCCCTGGCCGCAGTATTTCGACGGGAAAGGCTGGGACAACGATCTGGCCGTTCGCTACGGGGTTCGCGGCATCCCCGAGTTGTGGGTGGTCGATCAAAGCGGACGTGTGGTCGCCACCGGCTTGCACGGGGACGACCTCGACGCGCGCGTGACCAGACTGCTCGCCCCGTAATTCTTGATCATGCCGACCTGGAATTTGCCCAACCCGCCGCTGCCCGAAGTCTCTGACCACGCAATGCTTGCGGAGGTGAATTCCATCAGGCGGCTCCTCCGGCCGCTGATCGATCTCGCGTCGGAAGGCAACGGCCCGCTTCGCTACTCGCCGACAGGTGAGTTCCACTTTGGCGAACGCCTCTACTCGTTGCCACGCTTCACGCTGACGGGTCCCACGGGCGGCGGCGACCCGTTGCGGGTTGGTTTGTTCGCGGCCATCCACGGCGACGAACCGGAGGGCGCGTATGCAGTACGCGATTTTCTGTTCTGGCTTTGCGCCGACCTTGAACGCGCCCGGGGCTACGAGATCTACGCTTACCCCGTGTGCAATCCGACGGGATTCGAGGACGCGACGCGCCACTCGCGCGCGGGCGTGGATTTGAACCGGGAGTTTTGGCGCGGTTCCCGGCAACCGGAAGTGTGCTGCCTGGAACGCGAATTGGGAGTAAAGCGTTTCCACGGCGTGATCTCGCTGCACGCCGACGACACCACCGAGGGCATCTACGCCTACGCGCGCGGCGCGACCCTGACGGACGCCATCGTCGAGCCGGCGCTTGCGGCCGCCGAGGAGTATCTGCCGCGCGCCAACGGCGGGGTCATCGACGGGTTCCCGGCGCGCAATGGGATCATCAAGGCTTGCTACGAGGGGGTCTTGGGTAATCCTAACGAGCCGCGTTCGGCCCCGTTTGAGATCATTTTCGAGACGCCGCAAAGCGCGCCCGCGCACTTGCAGATCCGGGCGGCGGTGCGGGCGTTGCAATCGATTTTGCGCGAGTACCGGCAATTGATTTCCTACGCGCAGGATCTGTAAACGACGCCTGGCCCGCCATCTATTTCTTAACCCGTGAAACTTTCCAAAAGGGGTGAGTACGCCCTGCGCGCTTTGATTGATCTGGGCATCGCCCAGGAACTGGGCCGGCCTATTTTGCAGATCAGCGAGTTTGTCGAAAAAGAGCGGTTGCCCGAGAAGTTTCTGGTGCAGATTTTGATCCAACTGCGCGAGGCGGGTTACGTGGAAAGCAAGCGCGGCAAGCACGGCGGTTACCTGCTGGCGCGATCGATGGAGACGATCAACTTTGGCCAGGTGATCCGATTGATCGACGGTCCGCTGGCGCCGATTGCGTGCGTCAGCCAAACGGCGTACGCGCGCTGCACGTGCCCCGACGAGGCGCACTGCGGGTTGCGGATGTTAATGCTGGATGTCCGCAACGCCATCGCGGGGGTGTTGGACCGTTACACGCTGGCGGAGATCGTCGAGGTAACCCTGCGCAAGTTGCGGCGGGACAACGCCGATTTCCACCTTGACCGGAGCATTGCGTTGCCGGCGGAGCTATTCGCGGACGGGGGCGACGCAGTTGGGGACGTGGCGGCGACCAAGCGCCGAAGGATCGTTAGGCGGGTAGGCGGTTCGTGACGGGAAGACGCCGGGAATTGCCAAACAAACACGCAATTCCCAGCCCCGGCAGGGGCGTAAGAGCCAAAGCCCATAGCGCAAGCTATGGGGATGGATCACACAGGATTATCAGCCCCGGCAGGGGCGTAAGAAGACCGGCGGCCATTTGCGACAAGGTCATGTTGGTTCTCTTACGCCCCTGCCGGGGCTGGGAACAGACGGGACAAACCACCCATAGCTTGCGCTATGGGCTATGGCTCTTGCGCCCCTGCCGGGGCTGGGAGCCGCCAAGCCGCTCCGTTCACTTCCCCGCGTAGATATCCGTGATCGTGCGCAACAGCTTCAGCGCGTCCTCCTTCTTCCGGGTGAAACTATTCCGTCCGATGATCGACCCGAATCCCCCGCCCTCCTCGATCCCGCGCACCTGCTCCAAAAGCTTGTCGTCGGTTTCCGCCGCGCCGCCGGAGAAGATCACGATCCGGCGTCCGTTGAACGTGCATTGCACCACGTGGCGAACACGCTCGGCGATGGTCGCGATGGGAATCTTCTCCTTCTCGTAAACCTTCTTCGCGGCGTCCTGCTCCAGGTAACTGCTCGGCAACTTCACCTTGATGATGTGCGCCCCGAGCTGCGCCGCGATGTGGGCCGCGTAGCCGCACACGTCGATCGCCGTTTCACCCTCCTTGCTCAGCGCCGAACCGCGCGGGTAACTCCAGATCACGACCACCAACCCGTGCCGCTTGGCTTCCTCCGCGTAAGCGCGGATCTGACCATACATCTTCTGCGAATGCTCGCTGCCGGGGTAAATGGTAAACCCGATCGCCACCGCGCCGATCCGCAACGCGTCATGCACCCCGCTCGTCAGCGCCTGATCCGGGTCCTTGTCATCGCCGTGTAACAGATCGTGGTCGTTCACCTTGAGGATCAGCGGAATCTCACCCGCAAACTCCCGCGCGCCCGCTTCCAGAAAGCCCAAGGGAGCGGCGTAGGCGTTGCAACCGGCGTCGATCGCCAGTTGAAAGTGATAGCGCGGATCGTAGGCGGGCGGGTTCGACCCGAACGACCGGGCCGGGCCGTGCTCGAAGCCCTGGTCCACCGGCAGGATCACGAACTTGCCGGTTCCCGCGAGATGCCCGTGGTTCATCAAACGGGCGAGGTTGGACAACGTGCCGGGATTGTCGCTGCCGTACCAGGAGAGGATTTCTTTAACGCGGTGGGTCGTTATCATGTGAAGTGTGGGTTGGCGTGTCTGGCGAATTGGATGGTCGCTACGGTCTGTTCACGAATTGGTTTTGAGAATGAAACGTTCCACGGCGTTGGCGAACCCTTCCTCCTCGCAGGAGGTGGTCACCTCTTGGGCCGCGCTTTTCACCTCGTCGCTCGCCTGGCCCATCGCGATGGCGAGTCCGCCCTGCTCGAACATGGACACATCGTTGGCCATGTCCCCGATGGTGGCGATCTCTGAGGGCAGCATCCCGAGCATCCGGGCCAAGGTGAGAACCACGCCACCCTTGTTCGCGTCGGGGTGGGTCACATCAAGGTAATAAGGTTGCGAACGGGCGGCGGACACGGCGGGTTTGCCGTCGTCGCGCCCGGGGGTGGACAGCTTGCCCCGCGTGCTGGCCGCGTATTTCTCGCGCACCGCTTTTTCGCAACGGATCACCGCGTCGAGGTCGTCGCTGACGCCGACGATCTTGGCGACGTTGGCCATCTTGTCGTCGTAGGAACCGACCACGGTCGGCGAGAATTTCACCGTCCACTCCTCGCGGTCCACGTGGGAGCCGTGCCGTTCGTGGACGAACCAATCGCTGCCGCTGTAAAGCCAGACTCCGAGTTGATGGTCCTCGATGATCTTGATGATCGGCTCGACGATTTCCCGGTTCAGAATGTGTTCCTCCACGATGGAGAGGTCCGGTTTGACGAACATCCCGCCGTTGAAAGCCGCGATTGGCAGGGTGATGGCCAGCGGTTCGATGAGCATCTGCATCCCTTTCGGCGGACGTCCGCTGGTGACGGCGAACTCGATACCCGCCTCGCGCAGCCGCTTCACGGCCTGGATCGCGCGCGGCGGTGAGAAGCTTCTCCTTGTTGACCAGGGTGCCGTCCACGTCGGCCAGAAGCAGGCGGATGGACGGGCGGGGAGCATTGGAAGGGGAAGGATCGTTGGCCATAAGGGAGTATCTTAATCCGTATGGGGAAGGCGGGTTGGCCGTTTGCGGAGCAAGATGGAACCCCGCGCGCGGGAAGTTCTTGCGAAAATATTTTGAAGCCTACGAGGGGACGCCTTGCCCTGATCACATCCAGCGTCGAGGGTGGCTCCGAAGTAAACGCTCCGCATGCCGCGGGGTCGCCGACACGAGGCCATCCGCGGATTTTTCAACATCGCAAACTCACCAATCACACAATGAAACGCAAAGGATCAGCAATCTGGCAGGGTGGACTCAAAGACGGCCACGGCACGGTTTCCACCGAATCGGGCATCCTGTCCAAAACGCAGTACTCGTTTTCCAGCCGTTTTGAACACGGCGCCGGCACGAACCCCGAGGAACTGCTCGCCGCCGCGCACGCCGGTTGTTTTTCGATGCAGCTTTCCGCGTTTCTGGGCGAGGCGGGGCTGACGGCCGAGAGCATCGAGACGTCCGCCGCCGTGACCGTGGACAAGGTGGAGGGCGGCTTCGGGATCACGCTGGTTCATCTGGAGGTGAAAGCGCGCATCCCCGGGACGGACAACGAGACGTTCGTGCAGCACGCGACCAAGGCCAAGGAAAGCTGTCCGGTGTCGAAGCTCTTCAACACGAAGATCACGATGGACGCGGCTCTGGTTGGATAGCGTCTGATTTCCCTCCTACCGCCGCGCAGCGGCTTTGGAGTGCGGCGACACGTCGCCGCTTTCGCACGGCTCCGCCGGGCCCAACCGCGACACGTCGCGCCCTGTGTTCCGGCGAAGCCGGCTCGATCAATGGCGGCTGCGCCGAATGGCAGGACGCGACGTGTCGCTGGGATCAAAGCGGCGACGTGTCGCGGCGCACTCCAAAGCCGCTGCGCGGCGGGCGGAGCCAGACTTACCCGACTGTGTTGAGGCTCCAAGAGCACCGTACCGCAAGCTGCGGGTTGACCTTTCTCACACGATTTCACATAATCTCACATTCAGCGGATGTGAGAAAACATGGACTGGGTCAAATTCCGCCTTTCGACTCGGCTCAAGCTCAAACCCGCTCGCTGTCGCGGAGGATCTCTATCGCCTGATCGCCCGCATTGACGCGGTGAAAGGCAGTTGGCAACTGACCAGCCACCTCCTGCCGCAAACCATCGAGCGGCTCACGCATTCCGTCATCGTTACCTCCACCGGCGCCTCGAACCAGATCGAAGGCAACCGACTTTCCGACCCGCAGGTGGAAGCCTTGTACCGGAAACTGCGGATCACCAAATTCCGGACCCGGGACGAGCAGGAGGTGGCCGGCTACCTGGAAATGCTCGAACGGGTTTTCGCGAGTTACCAAGACATCCCGGTCCGGGAATCATCCATCCTGCAGTTGCACGGTGACATGCTCCGGCACAGCGAAAAAGACCCTCGGCACGCGGGCCAGTACAAATTTGGCGGCAACCGCGTGGAGGCGAAAGACCCGGACGGCAACCCGCTGGCCGTGATCTTCGATCCGACGCCCCCGCAGCTGGTGCAGAAGGAAATGCACGAACTGGTTCAATGGTACGCCTGGGCGATGGAAACCGATTTCAAGCATCCGCTGCTCCTGATCGCCAACTTTATCTTCGAGTATCTCGCCATCCATCCCTTTCAGGACGGCAACGGTCGCACCAGCCGTTTGTTGACCAACTTGATGCTGCTGCAACGGGGGTATGATTTCGTCAAGGTGGTCTCGCACGAAAGGTTGGTCGAGGCGAACAAGGCGGGTTACTACCTGGCGCTCAGCCAGTCGCAACGCACTTGGAATGGTAAAAGCGAGAATGTCTCGGCTTGGCTGGTTTTCTTTCTGACGACGCTCCGGACGCAAGCCGACAAGGCTCTTGGCCTGTTGGAAGGCGACCACGCCGAGACCCTGCTTTCCCCGAAGCAACTTGCGTTGTGGCGTTGGGCGCGGGAGGCGCCGAAGCGCGAGTTTGGCCGCAAGGAGGCGGTGGCGGCACTGGGTTTTCCGGCCCGGACCGTGGAGTCGATTGTCAAAAAGCTGTTGACTCTGCGGAAGCTCGCGCGAATTGGCGAAGGCCGCGCCACCCGGTACAGGGTTGACCATGGGAAGGCGGGGCAAGGTCTGTGATCCTGCGCCTGGGTTTTCAACGGCGATGGACTCGTGACTCGGGGGACGTCATTTGTACTCTATGTCTCACGAATACTCAGCGCTCGGTCACCGGACACAACCGGCCCGCTTAGCGTTCAATGCTCAAAAACTCTCGCGGTGTCAGCAGCTGCAATCCGTAGATCGTTTTGCCAAGGAGTGCGCCGAAGTGGCGCGGGCGTTCTACCCGGTTGTCTTCCCACCCACTCCCGGCCATACTCTCCGCATGGAACTTGTTTTCAGCGTGACGCAGGAAGCGGACGGCGGGTTCGTGGCCGAATGCCTTTCCCACGACATCTTCACCCAAGCGGACACTTGGGAGGAATTGCGCGCCAACGTGCGCGAAGCGGTGTCGGCTTTCTTCTTCGATCAACCGGGGCCGAGAGGTATCCGCCTGCACCTCGTCCGCGACGAATTGCTGGTCTTGGCATGAAACTGCCCCGCGATCTCACCGGCGCGGAGTTGGTCAAGGTGCTCGGTCGCAAGTACGGCTACCGGCGGGTCAACCAGGTGGGCAGCCACATCATCCTCGAAACAGCCGCCCCGCGTAGTCACCGTCTGTCCGTGCCCGACCACTCGCCGCTGAGGGTCGGAACGCTCAACTCGATCCTCCGTGCCGTGGCGTCCGCGCAGCAAGTGGATCGGGAGGATATCCTTCGCCGTTGACCGTTCAAGCGAGGGGGTTATCTGGCAAGCCCAGAGCTTTCAATTGTGAACACGATACTCCGTTGCCGTGCCCTTTTGAACGGAACTTTCCCCCGGGTGAAGGACGGGGTTTATCGTTTGCCATCCGTGACCAAGGGTAAATCGAGACCCGCCGCTTCGGCCAGGACATTTTGGTCGGTGTTGAAGGGGAGAAAAACCAGTGTGCGCACGGTAAGCCCGATAGCCACATGGAAAAGGTCCATGCCTCGAAACCGGCGGCGAGCAGGTCACCGTTGCGCGGCGTCGCCCAACCTTGCTCGAAACACGTCCGCACCGCGCAGCCGGAAAGCTGGCGGCGCAACGGTTTCGGCACGCAATGATCGAACAGAACGTGTTTCACACGATCCGCGGGTGTGCCAACGCCTCGCGCGGCTTTCAGAACGCCAACCACCTGCTCGTGCGTCACGCCCTCAAACGCGTCGAGGAGGTCCGGCAGGTTCACGCCATCCTCTAAATTCTCGAACAGCGCGTCCACGGGGACGCGGGTGTTGCGAAAGCAAACCCGCCCGCCGAGTCGCTCGGGATCGCGCCAAGTAAAGGGTTCGGAGGACATCGGGTGGAGTTAGCGCGTGGCGGTTCGGTCGGCAAGCCGACGCTTTTGGCACGATCCGCGTCCTCCTCGAAGCTGGCGGCACGCCATCTCACCGGGCGCCGGAGATGACGAAGCGCGTTGTCAATCCCGATGCGAAAAAGTCGGGCCGCAGGAGGCAGGCCGCACAAAATGTCAAACAATATAGATGTGACCCCTACGCCCGTTACTAACCAGTCAGGACTTCTCCGTCGGTGGTTTGCGTAGGACCAGTGACGCCCGACCCGCCATCAAGGGGCGTTGCGTAACCCCGCCTGCTTTCCGGCGTTTTCGCACAGTTGCCGCCACCATCACTCCGGCTGCGAGTAACACCAAGCCCGTCGTACCCGGTTCGGGCACGACTTGGAAGTCCCCCAGTGTCACGCTCTTTGCATCGTAGAACACCTGCATGGACCCCACCACGTCGCCCGCCTCGTCATTTACACCCACCCGGCCCTGCGCGTCCACGTTGCCGAATGTGCCGGCCAGCGCGTCGGCGTCCACCACGGTAAAACTATTTGCCTCAGTGGGCGTGAAGCCGCCCAGCAACGAGAGTGTCAGCAGCCCTCCCCGCAGTAGGATACCGCCTGTTCCGACCGCTGTGTCACGCTGACGAAGCTGGTCAAAACCCGTTGTCGCCACGACGCCGCCGAGTTTGATTTGGAGTTCGGAGGTATTCTCCAGGGTCAGGCCTCCCTCGAAGAACAACTGGCCGGTATTCACATCCACCGTTCCGACCGCTCCCGGTCGATCCTCAATGGGCAGATTGCCGGGCGACACGATCCCGCCCAAGCTTGCGCGCCCCTGGTAACGTAGTGCGCCCGAGCCGTAAACCCCCGTGCCGGACGCAACGGAGAGTGGACCTTGCACGGCAAGGGTCGAAGCGGTGCCGTCGTCGAAACCAAGGATCTGGTCCAGGACCAACTTGCCGCCTGTGAAGTCCGCCCGTCCGTTTACCGCCAGCGTGGATACCCCTTGGTTGGCGTATCCAATATGCGTTTGGGCACCCGGCCCGGTTTGCAGGTAGCCGCCCTGGATGGTGAGAGTGGAGGCAGACGGTCTCAAAACACCCGTGTTGGTGAAGGTGCCTCCGTCCGGAGTGAACGCGCGGTCGGCAACGGTGGAGAGATGACCCGTGTTCACGGTCAGGTGGCTCAAGGCGTCGTTGCCGGCTTCGTCCACGATCGCGCCGCCGAGTTGGATAATACTGGCATCGTTGCGCCGGATGTCAGCACCCGTGAACTGCAAGACGTTCGCTCCGACCGCGCGATAATCAGCCCCGGACACTAGGTAGGTGCCCGAGCGCAACGTTTTCGTAGCCGGGTCGTAGTTGATCAGCGTTCCCGTGACAACGAAGCGCGTGGGGCGGTCCCGACCATTGGTTCTGATGGCAACTTGAGTGTTGTCCACGTACAAAGAACCGTTGTTTGTGAAATCGCCTACTGTGGTAAAGTTACGCCCGTCGGCAACGCTCAAAAACCCGTTGTTGATGGAAAGATTGCGCAACGCGTCCACGCCGCTGGCTTGATCGCGCAGGTTGGCGCCGGGACCGGACAACTCCACCGTGGCGTTGTTGGTGGTCACATCAGCCCCGCGAAAGGCGATTTCAGCCGGGTTGCTCACGGACGACGTCAGGCCATACCTTCCGTTTTGAAGGGTGCCGGTGCCCGGCGCGTAAGCCGAAAGGGTGCCCAAATCGATCCGCGCGTCGTCCGCGAACAAGCCGCCGTAGCTGCCGACCACTGAGGTTACACCCGACACGACGAGTCGGTGCCCACTCGAAAAAACCGTCGCCCCGGCTTCCAAGTTGAGGTTGCGCAATGTGACATCAATGTCTAGGGCCGGACCCGCAACGACGTAGGGATCGACGCCAGGCAGCGTCACGTCGTAGGCCAAGCCGGTGGTTAGGTCGTTGTTGGGCGAAACGCCGCCGCTCCACTGGGCACCGTCACTCCATGATTGCGGAAGCCGAGAAGTGCTGATCCAAGTCGTTTGAACGACGCTCTGCGCTTTCGCCGATGGTGGAGTGCCGCAGTCCGTCAGAAGTGCGGCAAGCCCGAGCAGCCAAGGAAAAGAGGGCGAGACGATGGGGCGTGGGTTTGGTCGAAGGATGTGCATGGTAGAGCGAAGTGGCTGAATCTCCAAGAATTGCAGCACGTCTTGTGCGTAGGAGAGGGCACCGCCAGCGAATAACTGTGAAAAGGCGGCGGGGAACGCGCCTCGGCCTTTGAAACATGCCAGGAGGCGAAACTTCCCGCGTGGATTTCTCAGAGAGCGAGCCGCAGGACAGAGGGCGAGCCGCAGGAACGAGGAACTCGACACACCCTCCCGCGCCAGCGCGGGTAGCACACTCAACTACCAGCTTTTCACAACTCCCTATACTCCCCCGTCTGCTGCAACAGCTTCGCGATCAGCCCCGTCCAGCCCGTCTGGTGGCTCGCGCCGCAGCCGCGGCCGCTACATCCAGCGTCCGAGGTTGGCGCGGCGGGTCTGGGCCAGCAGGTGGAAGTGGTTGTCCATGAGCACGACGGCGTGGAGGACCGCCTCGAAACGACTGAGCGAGCGTGCGAGCAGTTCCAGGAAGCGGGCGCGGTCCGCGTCGTCCTTGAAGATGGCGGCGCTCCGGTTGCCCCGCGCGGTGAGGTGATAGAGCGCGCCGTCAAACACCACGCGCGAGGGTCGGGACGTGGGGCAGGTTGCGGGCGGGCGGTGGCAATGTCAAACAATATAGATGTGACCCCAATGCTTACACGGTACAGGGTTGACCATGGGAAGGCGGAGCAAGGTCTGTGATCCTGGTTATGGGTCGGTCAACGGCGAGGGAAAGTAAGTCGTTTCCAGACTTTGACTGCTTCCCGGCGGCACCTTCCGTTGAGTCGGGCGACGTTGGCAGCCGCCCCGGTTTCAACTTGACGGTGGAGTTTCGCCGGTCGCCGCCTTAAGCTTGGCGCATGAGTACCCTTGCCCAAATTGAAGAGGTTGTGGATGAGTTGACGGTGGAGGACCGGCTGCGGCTGCGGAGGCTTTTGGACGAAAAGCTGGCGGTCGAAAAAAGTAGTTGGACCTGGCATAGCTCGGGTTGGCCCGTGGCGCCTCCCGATGTGCCCATGGAGGAACTCAAACGCATCCACGCCTTGATCGAAAAGGAGTTTTCGCGCTTGGATCCCTGAGCGCCATGCTGCTCGACACCAACGCGCTTTCCGCTTGGGCGGAACAGGATGTCGGGCTCTTTCGCGTGCTTCCGCCTGATCGACCTTGGTATATTTCGAGCATCGTCCTCGGCGAGTACCGCTTCGGCTTGGTCAAGTCGCGGCGGAGGGAGGCCTTGGAACGCTGGCTGGAGAGCGTTGAGGCATTCTGTGTCCTGCTTTTGCCCGACGCGATGACTGCCCGCCGCTACGCGGTGTTGCGCGACGAAACTTCCCGCGCCGGACACATCATGCCATATCATGACCTTTGGATCGCCGCCCTCGCGGACCAGCATGGTCTTCCGATCATTAGTCGGGACGCGCACTTTGATTCAATTCCTGGCATCAGACGAGTGGGTTGGTAACCACAACTCGTGTGCGGGCGGATTGAAAATAGCCTGCCATGTTTGTGGGCAGTTCAACGATCGCCACGCGCCGCGCCAACAACCATGAGGGTCACATCTATATTGTTTGACATTGCGCGCGCACGGTCCGCATTGATCTTTGAAGGATGCCGCCAGCGCGTTCCCGCTGGACGGCGCGTCCGATTCGCTGCGCCACGACCGCGTAGTGGACCCCTCCGAAGCGCTCGCCGATCTCCCGGTGGGTCCATCCGGTGCCCTCCCGCACCAGCACGAGGGCCGCGCCCCGCGCCCTCCAGGCCGCGACCGGGACCCGCCGCGGTAATCCGCTCCGTTGGCACCCGGTAGTGCGCCGCCACCAGGCTGATGATGCGCTCCGCGCGCCCCGCCGCGGCGGGTTCACGCCCGACCAGCCCGCGCAGAGCCGTCACCTCCGCGCGCTGTTCCCGCTGGCGCGGGGAGGGTTGCGCGTCGCCCGCGACGGCCGGCCGGTCGCGCACCCGTTGCACAAAGCTCTCGCCGCCCGGCACGGCCCCGGCCGCCGCGCGCTCCAGGGGACTGGCTTGCCGCTCCACCAAACCCGCCTCGACGTAGCGGCGGTAGGCCAGCCGACGCTTGCCCACGCCGCCCCCGGGCGCGAAGCGGGCCAGTGCGCCCGCCACCAGGTCTTCGGTGACAAAGGGGAACGCCGCGCGCAGCCCCGCGCAACCCGCAAAGCTGCTCCACCGCCATGCCCGCGGACGCTGGCGGCGCTCGGCCAGATCACCCCGGCCCAGCACCTCGCCGCGCGCGGGGTTGAGGTGGATGTAGCGGCTTGAGCGGCAGCAGGTAGCCCCCGGCTTCCACCACCACGCTCTTGTAGCGGCCCTGGAAGAGGTGGCCGTGGCCCACGCGACGGTGCCGGTGCTGGAAGCCCGCCGTGTAGGCGGCCAGCAGCCATTGCATCCAGCGGCTAAGGTTGGCGCGGCGGGTTTGGGCCAGCAGGTGAAAGTGGTTGTCCATGAGCACGACGGCGTGGAGGACCGCCTCGAAACGCCTCAGCGAGCGCGCGAGCAGTTCCAGGAAGCGGGCGCGGTCCGCGTCGTCCTCGAAGATGGCGGCGCGCCGGTTGCCCTCGCGGTGAGGTGATAGAGCGCGCCGTCAAACTCCACGCGCAAGGGTCGGGCCATGCGGGCATGGCTGGAGGCGGATGGTGGCAATGTCAAACAATATAGATGTGACCCTAACGCCTTCTGAATACAGCGTTGCTCGATTGAAGAAGCCTCCCCTTTGTAGGGCGGGCGCTTCGACGATTAGGTTCAATGTCTTCATGGAATTCACAAATCGCTGGATTGCAGTGTCTTGCAGAAACATGCCTTAGCCGCGGTTTTGTGCCATTGCAGTCGCTTGAGGTGATTTTCCGCTGTTTTGAGCTTCGCGGGCGAGTTTTACCCTCGTATTCGTCCGATTACGGCTGAACTTGGAAACAAATTGTCCCGTTTAAGCTCGTTTTCCCCTCCTGTGCGTAACCAATTCCCTGAAGACATTGCCACTAGGTTGGCACACTTGATCTGCGGCAGGCAGAGCGCCCGCCCTACAATTATGAAAGAGGTCTAACCTTTTATTTTGCCGATTTTATATAATGATACTGCATGTCGGATCCGAATCCAATCCTAACCCTGTTAGAATATACATCTAAATAGCCTAACCATACATTTGGTTTGTATATCTGATAATTCCTGTCGGGGGGATCGAAGTCACGTAACTCAATAATTCTACTGCCGTTCTCAGAGTTTGAAGACCATGACCCTCGAACAGAAACAAACTCTCCGCTTGGGTTCCTATATTTGTGAATATATTGGTTGTCCGGTAAAATTTCCAGAAAATCCGATGGCCACTGAGAATCAACTCGGTACAATCCTTCAATTGGTTCATCCACATATGGCTTGGAGCAACCACCAAAGAGTAATGACACAACAGTTAAGATGCATATAGCAGAATAATTCATTAACGCAAAAGGGGTCGGTCAATGACTCTTGACAGTTTTGATCCATTCCATCTTGCGGGTGGCAAAAGAACGGAGGTCGGACTGCATCCGCTGTCGGAAACGCCGAACTTGCTGGCTCACGTTCCCAGCACTTTTCAACCCAAGTTTATCAGCGATCCACCGCTGGTTGATCTCTGTCCGGGTTGCCAACGCCCAGGCAATCAGTACGCGCTCATCATGGTCCCTTCTCTCCTTTGACGCGCCGTCCCCGATGTTGGCCAAGCTGAAATGCTCCAAGCCCCGCGCCAACCACTTTTCCGCCTCCGCCCGCCCCCAATCCTTGCCTAGCGCACTGCCGCGATAGTTTGGATTGGATCGTAGCGGCACCCCACTTTGCTTGGCACGCTCAAGCAAGGCTTCTCGAAACTGCTGGCTGCCCCAGTACCAGCCTCGACGCAAAGTGCTTTGCAGCCCTTGCCCATCCCGCGCCACCTCCGCTCCCGTGTCACCCGCCTTCACCCGCTCCTCCAAACGCTCAACGAACCTGCGCCGATGGGCCACCCGATCCGCCCAGCCAAAGGCCGCAAGTCCCTTTTGCACGCACATCCAAACCGGGCGTTGGCCAAAGGGAAGACCATACCCTTTGCTTAGGCTGCTCCACGGGTACTCCAACAATCCCAAACGGCCGACAGGATCCACCATCCCCGCCCTGGCTGGATTGAGGTGGACGTAGTCTATCAAGGCCGTCAGGTAATCTGCTTGAGCCAGTCGATGGTCGGAATCGACAGGATTGCCCTCCACCAAGACTGCCTTGTAGCGTCCGCCAAAGACGTGGCCCCAGAGCCGATGGCGGGTGTTGAGCCGCCGGGTAAACGTGTTCTGAAACCAGCCCATGCCCGCCACCAGGTTGGCCTCCGGAGTATGCAGCACCCAGTGATAATGGTTGCTCATCAGCACCCACGCGTACACCTCCCAGCCCGTCTTGGCACAAGCTTCTCCCAGCATCGCCACGAACATGTTCCGATCCTCGTCATCCACACAGATGGCCTCGCGCCGGTCCCCACGCGCCATGATGTGGTAGATCGCTCCTGCGTACTCGATGCGTGCTCCCCGAGGCATCTGCCAGTCTCCAACACCAGCAGGCAGCAGTCAAGAGTCATTGACTGACCCCTTTTTCGCCACCCTCCCTTCCGTATCGCTGGTGAGATGTGATCACCATTCGGGACACGCGGGCCGGTCAAAACCGAGCCTCACCAGCTTGGCGCACGATTTTTTCCGTTTTCCGACGCCGCCCCTAATAGGTGAGCAGGTACTTTTGGGTGAGGTAGGCGCGCACGCTCTGGCGCTCGGCGTCGGAGAGGGCGCGGTTGTAAACGAGCACCTCGGCGATGTCGCCCGTGAAGCCGTAGCCCGAGGTGTTGCGGCCCAGCAGCGGGGCGGCGCTAAAGCCCACGGTGTTGGTGGGGCTCGTAAAGAAGGGCACCCCGTCCACCCAGCTCTGCCACAGGCCCGCCTGGCTGCTCTCCTCGTACACGTTGAACTGGCTGAGGCTCTGCGCGGGCGTCCCCTCCAGGTACTGGCTGCTGGAGCCCGCGCTGCCGTAGAGGTTGCCGTTGGCGTTGGGGTACCAGTCGTCGCTCGCCCCGAAGCGCATCAGCCCGTTGTTGACCCCGGTGGCGGCCACCGCGCTCCTGAGCACGACGAGCACCTCCCCCGCGGTGGCGGAGCTCATGAAGTCGGGCAGCTGCAGGCATTGGCCCTTGCTGGCGTCAAAGCGCACCACCGCCCGCCCGTTGAGGACGCCGGGCACCACCGCGGGCTGCGCGCCCGCCGCCGGCTGGGTGGCGTCGTGGCCGTTGCCGCTGTAGTCGTGCCAGTTGTTCAGCGGGCTCTCCCACGCCCCGTCGCCCATCAGCCAGAGCTGCAGGCCCCCCGCGGGCACCGTCTGGCCGTTGTCCATCGGGTTGACCACCGCCGCCGCCGCGCTCAGGGCGCTCTGGCCGGCGGAGTTCTGCGCGTACACGCGGTAGAAGTACGCCTGGCCGGCCGCGGCCGTGTTGTCCAGGTAGGTGCCGCCGTTGACCGTGGCGATGGTCGTGTAGGCGCCGGCGTCGACGTTGTTGCGGTCCACCCAGCTGTCCTGGGTCGGGCTGAGGACCTGCGGCCACCCGCCCGCCACCGCCACGTCTCGCGCCATCAGCTTCAGGCTGCCGTCGGGCCAGTAGTAGAACGCGTCCCCGCGCCCGTTCTCCAGCGCGCTGCCGCTCTGGCCGCCGTCGTTCTCCCGGTCCTCCCAGCTCACGCGCCCGTCGGGCGCGAAGCCGTAGAGGCTGCGGCGCACGCTGGTGGAGCCGGCGCCGCTCCCGCGCGCGTGCCACACGTCGTTGACGCGCCCGTCGTTCTGGTGGCCGTAGGCCGTGGAGAGGCCGTTGCCCAGCGAGCGCCCCGTCAGCCAGTCGCCCGAGTAGGTGTATTGGCCGAGGACCGCGCCGCGCAAGTTCACGCCCGTGGGACGCTGCTGGTTGTCGTAGGTGAAAACGGGCAGTTTGCCGCCGGGATACCGGACGCCCGCCACGTTGCCGTCGATATCGTGGTTGTAGCCCGTCGTGTAGGCGGGCAGGTTCGCGCCCCCGGAGGTTTCGCCGGCGAGCGCGCCCGCGCCGTCGTAGGCCAGGCTGACGTTGCCGTACTGGCTGTCGATTTCGGTGACGCGCCCGGCGGCGTCGTAAACCCAGGCCGTCGGGGAGGTCTGGACCCCGGGGGCCTCGCCGGTCCAGTCCTTGCGCGAGGGACGGTTGCGCGCGTCGTACTGCGTGGTGCAAACGGCCCCGGCGCGGTTCTTGAAGGTGGCCGGGTTGCCGCTGGCGTCGTAGGTGTAGGTCTCGCTGGTGCCGTCCGGGTAGGGGATGGACACCGGGCGCCCGAGCTGGTCGCGGTTGTAGGAGGTGGCGTGCGCGCCGTCGGTCTGCATCGTCAGCGCGCCCGCCGCGTCGAAGGCGCTGCCGAACACGCGCCCCCGGGCGTCGATGGTCTCCAGGACGCGGCCCATCGGGTCGTAGTTGGAGAACTGGGTGGTGACGGCGGGGGAGTCCACCAGGTCGGGGCCGGGCGCGGTGACGCTCTTGAGCCAGCCCGCGCAGTTGATCGCGCCATTGTGCAGGGCGCGCTCCCCCACGCCGTAGTACGTCCACGCGGTCACGTGTCCCAGGGGGTCGGTCACCGTGGCCGGGCGGCCGTACGCGTCGTAGGCGCGCGCGGTGGCGAAGCCCTGCGCGTCGTAGCTCTTCTTCAACTGGCCGTCGGGAAAGAAGGTGTAGCGCCGGTGCGCGAACCCGGCGCCGGGATGGGGCAGCACCGTGGCTCCCTGGGGCTGCACCCCCATGCCCTCATACTCGTCGCTCACCTGGTTGTTGGGGAAGTAAACGCGCTGGACGGCCTTGCCGCTGCCGACCCAGGCGACGCCCCAGTTGGCGCCGGTGTGGCTCAGGGCGGTGGCCGCCGGGTTGTTGTTGTTGTCGCGCAGGTCGTAGGCGAAGTAGCCCGCGCGCGCGGGGTTGACCCCGTCGTTGACGGCGGTGCTGGTGGAAAGCACGCGCCGGTACTCGTCGTAAGTGATCTGCGTGGAGCGGCCCGTCTCGTCGGTGGTCTGGACACGGTTGCCGTAGTCGTCGTAGGCGAGGTCCGCGTGCGTGCCGTCGGAGGGGTGGGTCACGCGGGTGACCTGGTGGCGGGCGTTGTAGGCGCACTGGGTGGTGACGCCGCGCTGGTCGGTGGACTGGACGAGCCGGTCGAGCGCGTCGTAGAAGAGTTGCGTGCGCTCGGAAGGGGAGCCGCCGTGCCCGTCGAGGTAGCTGCGGGTGACGGAGGTCAGCAGCCCGACGTGGCCCTGGCCGCTGCCGCCGTGGTTGACGTCGGTCTCGTCGTAGCCGTAGATCGTCTGCGCTCCGCGCTGGTCGGTGGCCACGTGCACCCTCAGGAAGCCGGCGTTGTTGTACGAGAAGCTGGTGTAGCGGAGGTAGGTGTGGCCGCCGTCGGGGTAGTCGGTCTGTTTAAGGTGTCCCGTGTTGGAATCCCGGTGGTAAACCACGTTTTGCCCGCGTTCGTCGGTGGTCTGGAAAAGAAAATAAGGGTTCGTGGCGTTTCCATCCTTGCCGGCCCAAACCGAGCCGCGGGCCAGCGGCGGATTGTTGCCGTTTCCGGTTAAAATCGATTGCGTGACCTTGCCGGTGAAGGGTTCGGTGGTGAAGCTGGTGACGATCCCGGTGCGACCGACCGTTTTCGCGACGTAACCCGCCCCGTTGGGACTGCCGGCGGGGTTGTAGCAGGCCAGGGTCCTGTTCGATTGGAAATCCGTGACCGTGGTGGCTTGATAGGGCAGCGCGTTGGTGGCGCCCGCCGCCGTGCTGGGCTCGCCGTAGTTGAAGGCGCGGGCGGCCCCGGCGTCGCCACGGGTTTCGGTGACACTGGTGGGAGTGTTGAAGGCGTTCTGCCGCAGGGAGGAGACCGCCTCGCCGGTGACGAAGTTTTGCTCGGCCTGGACCACCCCCCACACCCCGGGAGCGTAGGCGTACCGGATGCGGGCCATGGGTCCCGCGTAGTAGGGATCGTCGCAGGTCGCCAGCAACGGGGGCGCGCCGGCCTGGGTCTGGTCGCCGGAGTTGCCCGCGGCCGAGAGCGTGTCCGCCGAGTAGGTGTAGTGGGCCAGGACGGCTGGGCCGCCCGCGACCGTGGGACTGTAAGCCACGGTGGTAAGCGCCGCGTAGAGGGTGTTGGCACCCTGCGGATCGCGTCCGGGCGCGTAAACGGTATAATTATACGTGGCTCCGATGAGGGAACTGCCCTGACAGCCAACCGTTTGAAACACGGGCCAGACGTACGCGATGGCGCCGTTGTTCGCCGTGTAGGACTGGGTCCCGTAGCCGAAGACCAAGCTTCGCCCCCCCGGCTCCGTGACCTTCGCAAGCACGGTCACAGGCATGGGCGGCAGGC
Source organism: uncultured bacterium (assembly GCA_963795895.1). Classification (GTDB taxonomy): domain Bacteria; phylum Verrucomicrobiota; class Verrucomicrobiia; order Chthoniobacterales; family SZAS-18; genus CAWCJJ01. Next base: position 907,509 of record CAWCJJ010000005.1, on the reverse strand, counting down.
TCGCCGTGCGGTCCGTGTAGTAAACCCCGTAGGCCAGCGTGGTGACCGCGCCGTACGGATCGACGATGGCGTCGGCCTGGAAGCGCGTGCTCGAAAAGCTGAGGCTGACCATGCTGCCGTCCGAAAGGTGGAGACGCAGATGCGCGCCGTCCACGATCTCCAGGCGGTCGCTCACGCCGGCGGGACCCCGCGCGTAAGTTTCCCCGGCGGGGGCGTTGGTCCGGCCCAGGACGAAGTTCACCACCCGGCCGTCCGGATAGCCGACGTTGTAAACCGTCCTGCCGTCCGCTTTGCTGCTGGTGTGGCCTTCCCACTGGTAGGAGTGCCGCCAGTTCCCGTCGCCGAAGCTGGCGCCCACGGCGGAGGAGGCGGGAACACCCCGCGAGTTGTAGATGCGGGTGAAGGCGAGCGGGATGGCGCCGTTCGCGCCGGGCACGACGATGTCGGTGACCACGCGTTTGACGTTGCCCGTGTAGGGATCGTAGCTCCCGCCCGTCGTCACCAAGCCGCCGATGCCGCCGGAGCTCCCCGTGGGATCGCCCGCCGGGTCGCTCTGGGCGCGCAGGATGCCACCGCCCGCGACCATGAAGCCCAGCCACACGGGAAGCAGGATCCGCAGGACGCGCGCGAAGCCGGGTTTCAGCCATTGAGCCTTGGCTCCGCGCTTCAAACGGGCGGAGGCATTTTCGAGTTGTTCCAGGATCATAAAGATGTGGTTTTTGAAGGAGGAGCAAAGGTCCGTGTCAGTTGTCCTGCGCCGGGTCGGGCACCACGAAGGGAACGATGGTCGAGACGTTGCCCAGGCGGACGAGCACCTGATAGCGCCCGTAGGCGGCGGGCGGCAGGAAGGAGAAGACCAGCTGCCCGGCCTTGTCCAACGGGATCCAGCAACCTCCGCCGGCTTTGATGGTCGCGGCCTTGGCGTCCGGAGTTTGCAAGGAGCCGCCATCCAGGGTTTGCACCCAGACCCGTTTTCCGGTGTGGGCGACGTCAAATTGCAAAGTGACGGTCGCCGCCGGCGGTGGCACGGTGCCGACAGGCGAACCCAGGTTAATTTCACCGATTGCCTCGCCGCTCACCTCGGGTTGCACGAGGGCGCTGGCGCCTTTGCCGGGCGCCGGGGGCGCGAGCTTGGAGATTTTTGCGTTTTTGCTTTGCCCCGGGAGGTCAGATTTTGCGCCCGGGGCTGTCAGCAGCACGCTCACGGCGGGCGTAAGCGCGGCGCGGTAGGCGGCCCAATCCGGTTTACCCTTGGGATCGAGCGGAGGGGTCGCGGGCGTCCCGGCCGGTGGAGTTCCGGGACCGGCCGCCGGTGTCAAACTTCCGCCGGGCGAAACCGTCGCGCCTGGCGTGGCCGGGGGTTGGGGCGATTGCGCGCGGCACCACGAGGAACCGCCCGGCAAAGCGGCTCCGAGGAGGAGGGCGAAACAAAACGCGCGACGGGTGAAGCCGGGCTCGAAAAGCCGGTGGCAAGAGTTGGGCGGGAAGGTCATGGCTGGCAAGCGGGGTGGCGCGAACGTGGCAATAGAAGCGTTGAAAAAATCTGGTTGGGTCACTGCGAGACGACATAAACGAAAATTGATCTCCCGGGTCAAACTATTTTTCGCGCCGCCCTAAGCTCGACTTTAGCCAATTTTGAAACAAGCTCGGGTTATTCTATATGTATCTATTTGCTCCGTAGAGGTTTACGTAAAATGACGGCTTTCTCCAGCGAACCAGCCAGTTTGATGCGGAAAACGAACCCCATAATGCCTATGTATATGTCATTGTACGACTTGTGAGGTTTATGCCCCGTATTTGTTTCAAAATTGGCTAAAGTCGAGCTAAGCTCAATGCCGTCAGGTAATTCATTCGTCACTTGAAGTTAGCTCGTACTCATAAGGCCCTTTGCTTTGTTGGGTTTGGTGGACCCGCGGCCAGCTTTTGACGGGCTGGCGCACGCCCCGCGCGCCCGCCGTTTGGGCGGGAGCAGACGCCCGGCCAGTTGCAAGAGCACCCGCTCAACGAGGGCTTTTTGCCGCGCCGCGCTCAGCAGGTCGCCGCCCACGCTCAGGAGCATCCAGAGCGGCTGCAAGGCGGCCAAGGTGCGCCCGAAGCTGACCCGCAGGGGGGGCACCCCGGCTTGCGCGGCGACTTGCAGGCGAGTTCGCGCCACCATCGCCATGGCCACGAGCAGGGCGGCGGTGTCGGGCCGTATGGCTGGCCAGCGAAAATCCCCGCCGGCGCGCAGGTCGATCTTCAACTCCCGGTAGGCGAGCTCCTGTTCCCAGCGCCGGGCGTAGAGGCCCAGCAACTCCAGGGCGGCCCTTGGCAGCACCCGTTCAAAATCGGCGAAAAACGCGTTTCATCGCCTATCCTCACCCAATTTCACCGTGCCGCAACCCTCCCTTCGACCAATTACCTGACAGCATTGCCCTTATGCTGCTCTGCTTGGGCTTGTATCTTAAGACAGTTGTTGTCTCTCTCTTTCACACGCCAAGATGAACCTTTTGACCGTTTTCCTTTAGGTATTGCACATCCCATTCTTCCAGTGTACAAAAATGTCTTTGCATTTCACTTTGCAGAACTTTGGCTACCTGATCAAAGGGTTTTCCAGAGAAACACTGAAAACCTTTCTGAAAACGAGTTCCATACCTTGAACCGTCTGGCATGTCAAAGTATGCTCCAGCACTCAGCTCATACGGAAGATCGCGCCTGAATTGCTCGAAGCGATGCCCGTCCTTGTCGAACTCCATCCACAGGTCAAACCAAATTTTGGTCGCACCGGGCCGTTCAATACGAATCCGCGGATACTGCCCCAACGATTTCCGATCAACATACACAAATTCATTGCGCACGCAAAAGTCGTCGAAAATCGGACGAACTTCTTGCAAGTGTTCGTTGAGCGCGGCGAGCGCGGCAAAGTAGTCGTCTTCGCTCATCAAACTACCTTCCTCCAATAGGTTGTGCACGCAAGAGTTGCGAAGCCAGGACGCGCTGGGGGTTATTAAAATCTTTGCCGCCACCTTGAAAACGGAACGAACTCTGCACGATGGCCGGTTTGGCAGGAACGAATTGTCCAACATCTCGTATGGGAATCACTTTGTTTGGGACAGGTATTCCCAACTCTTGACTGGCTTGTAGTGGGCACGAATAAAGTTTGTCTGTCACAGACGAACCTTCCCTCAGCCCGTTGGCAAAAAGACTTTCCTCAGCATTCGTGTAATGGTAAAAAAAATTGCCTCCTCCCTCCACGGCTAGTCGAGCGTTGCCAAAAGCTCCTTAGCCCTTACCAAGGCTTCAAGGAAAGCACCTAATTCAAAAGTAAATAGTTCGCCGTCTGGAGAAAAACGCGTCGGGATTACAATCTCCAGATTGTTAGGTCCCTTATCTCTATTGAGCTGAGCGATAGGAGTTCCCTCGAATCGTACCTCGACAGTCATACCCTCATAGTCCAAATCGCTGAACTTTGCCACCTCAAATCCAGATTTCAAACGCAGTGTCATGTATATCTTTATTCAATAAATCCAGCAAATCGCCCGTTAGCATCGAACCGCATCGCTCTACCATCCGGCACCCTGACCCCCATTCCCCCTCTTCCGAGCGGCGTAAACGTAGCATCGGGATGTGTAAGCATATCTTCAACGTGAAACTGGCCCATAGCGTTCTTTTCCGCAACTCCACCTTTCACTGCCGGGAACGGAGATGTGCTACTCCTTTGCCCCATCCCGTGCTTATCCATTGCACGGCCAGCACGAGTCAACCCTCCCCTGTCGGCTTCAGCAGCAGCATTGGCCATTGCATCGACATCCACCATTGTCGTCTCTGCGGCCTCCGCCTCGCCAAGGCCACTCAACAACAACCCCGCCCCTGCGAGGAACTCACCGCCGGGTGCGCCCGCCTGATAGGCAGCAGATTGTGAATTGATCCCCAATGAGCCCGCCAGCGATGATCCCGCTGAATTTAACAAGCTTTCGGCACCGGTAAACACGGCGTCGTTTAAAGCGTTCACCAGTGGATTTCCGCCTATGAGGTCTAATGTGCTTCGAGCTTGAGAAAGCAAATTGCTTGCTGCACCAGAGGCAATTCCTCCAAAAAAGTTCCTTGTGCCGTGCGGATCGGCCAGCGGGTCTCTCGCCACACCCCAGCTAGCCCCCCAACTTATCGCCGGGTCCGAAGTGTTGGTGGTCAAGGGTCCGTTTGTCGAGGCGGAGGCTCCCGGGCCATCGTTTCCAGCCAACATGCGGTCGTTTGAAATCCAACCCCCTCCCTGTACGTCAGGATTGGCGCTGTTGTCCCCCGATGCGTTAAATTGTTGGCCGTTGGCATCGTACCCGTAGTTCTGCTTTGGCGCAGACCCTTCGTCCTCCGCCAGCCCGCTCGGATCGGCCCCATTGACGGGATCGTTGCCGCAGTAGGTGTAGAGGTTCAGCCCGCCCGCCTGGCCGATGGGGTCGGGCTGCAGCCAGCGGCCGTGCTGGGGCAGGTAGAAGCGCGCGCCGGCGTGGTACAAGCCCGGCCCCGCCAGCCACTCGTAGCCCGACGCGCTGTTCCAGAGGCTGCGGTTGTCATACAGGCTGCCGCCCGCCCGCGGGTTGCCCGCCCCGTCGTACACGGCCGGGGTGCCGTAGGCGTCGTAGGTGTACTGCTCCACCACGTTGCCCGCGTTGTCGGAAAGGTGCGTCGTGTGCCCGAACGCGTCGCGCTGGTACCACAGCCGACCCCATTGCGTGTCGTCGCGCAAGAGCAGGGCGCCGCCGCCCGGCGCGTCGTAGAAGTACTGCGCCAGCACGGCGCCCGTGTCGGCCGCGCGCTCCTCCAGGCGCTGCGCCCCGGCGTAGCAGAAGCGCCGCGCCGCGCCGTTGACGTTGCGCCACACCAGCCGACCCAGCCCGTCGTAGTGGCAGTCCACGAACTGGCCCGCCCCGTTTTCCGCGTGGATCAGCTTGCCCTCGGCGTCGTACTTGTAGGTCCAGCCCACGACCGAGTCCGTCGTGTTGCCATTGCCGTCGTAGGTCGAGGAGGCGTAGCGGTTCTCCCCGTCCGGCGTGTACTGGATGGTTGCCTGGTTCATCTGGGTGGCGGTGGTCCGGTTGCCCGCCGCGTCGTAGTCGTAGCTGTTGAGCCCGGTGACCGCCGTGTAGGCGCCGCCCAGGCTCGTGGCGCGCTGGACGACGTAGTCGATGGGGGCGTTGTCGGCCACACCCGTCCAGCTCACCAGGTTCTCGGTGGGGCTGAGCTGCCTGGCGCTTAGACTGGAGGGGGCGGCGGGCGCGGGGGCGAGCAGGTACTTCTGGGTGAGGTAGGCCCGCACGCTCCGGCGCTCCGCGTCGCTGAGCGCGCGGTTGTACACCAGCACCTCGGCGATGTCGCCCGTGAAGTAGCCGTAGCCGTTGGTCCGGCCCAGCCAGGGGGCCGTGCTGAAGCCCACCGCGTTGGCGGCGCTCGTGAAGAAGGGCACCCCGTTGACCCAGCTCTGCCACAGGCCCGCCTGGCTGCTCTCCTCGTACACGTTGAACTGGCTGAGGCTCTGCGCGGGCACCCCCTCCAGGTACTGGCCCGTGCTGCCCGTGCTGCTGTAAAGATTGCCGTTGGCGTTGGGGTACCAGTCGTCGCTCGCCCCGAAGCGCATCAGCCCGTTGTTGACCCCCGTGGCCGCCACCCCGCTCCTGACCACCACGACCACCTCCCCGGCGGTGGCGGAACTCATGAAGTCGGGCATCTGCAGGTACTGCCCCTTGCTGGCGTCGAAGCGCACCACCGCCCCGCCCGTTGAGCGCCCCGGCCACCACCAGGGGCTGCGCGCCCGCCGTCGGCTGCGTGGCGTCGTGGCCGTTGCCGCTGTAGTCGTGCCAGTTGTTGAGCGGGCTTTTCCCACGCCCGTCGCCCATCAGCCACAACTGCAGGCCGCCCGTTGGCACCGTCTGGCCGTTGTCCATCGGGTTGACCACCGCCACCGCCGCGCTCAGGGCGCTCTGGCCCGCCGCGTTCTGCGCGTACACCCGGTAGAAGTACGCCTGGCCCGCCACGGCGCTGTTGTCCAGGTAGGTGCCGTCGGTGTTGACCGTCGCGATGGTGGCGTAGGCGCCGTTAAGGCTCGTTGCGCGCTGCACCACGTAGTCGATGGGCGCGCCGTTTGGCACGCCCGTCCAGCTCACCAGGTTCTCGGTGGGGCTGAGTTGCTCGGCGCTCAGGGCCGCGGGCGCGGCGGGCGCGGGGACGAGCAGGTACTTCTGGGTGAGGTAGGCCCGCACGCTCCGGCGCTCCGCGTCGCTGAGCGCGCGGTTGTACACCAGCACCTCGGCGATGTCGCCCGTGAAGTAGCCGTAGCCGTTGGTCCGGCCCAGCCAGGGGGCCGTGCTGAAGCCCACCGCGTTGGCGGCGCTCGTGAAGAAGGGCACCCCGTTGACCCAGCTCTGCCACAGGCCCGCCTGGCTGCTCTCCTCGTACACGTTGAACTGGCTGAGGCTCTGCGCGGGCACCCCCTCCAGGTACTGGCCCGTGCTGCCCGTGCTGCTGTAAAGATTGCCGTTGGCGTTGGGGTACCAGTCGTCGCTCGCCCCGAAGCGCATCAGCCCGTTGTTGACCCCCGTGGCGGGCACCCCGCTCTTGAGCACGACCACGATCTCCCCGGCGGTGGCGGAACTCATGAAGTCGGGCATCTGGAGGTACTGCCCCTTGCTCGCGTCGAAACGCACCACCGGCCGCCCGTTGAGCGCCCCCGCCACCACCAGCGGCTGCGCGCTTGCGGTCGGCTGCGTGGCGTCGTGGCCGTTGCCGCTGTAGTCGTGCCAGTTGTTGAGCGGGCTTTCCCACGCCCCGTCGCCCATCAGCCACAACTGCAGGCCGCCCGTTGGCACCGTCTGGCCGTTGTCCATCGGGTTGACCACCGCCACCGCCGCGCTCAGGGCGCTCTGGCCCGCCGCGTTCTGCGCGTACACCCGGTAGAAGTACGCCTGGCCCGCCACGGCGGCGTTGTCCAGGTAGGTGCCGTCGGTGTTGACCGTCGCGATGGTCGCATAGAGGGCCGCCCAAGCTGGTGGCGCGCTGCACGACGTAGTCAATGGGCGCGCCGTTTGGCACGCCCGTCCAGCTCACCAGGTTCTCGGTGGGGCTGAGCTGCCTGGCGCTTAGACTGGAGGGGGCGGCGGGCGCGGGGGCGAGCAGGTACTTCTGGGTGAGGTAGGCCCGCACGCTCCGGCGCTCCGCGTCGCTGAGCGCGCGGTTGTACACCAGCACCTCGGCGATGTCGCCCGTGAAGTAGCCGTAGCCGTTGGTCCGGCCCAGCCAGGGGGCCGTGCTGAAGCCCACCGCGTTGGCGGCGCTGGTGAAGAAGGGCACCCCGTTGACCCAGCTCTGCCACAGGCCCGCCTGGCTGCTCTCCTCGTACACGTTGAACTGGCTGAGGCTCTGCGCGGGCACCCCCTCCAGGTACTGGCCCGTGCTGCCCGTGCTGCTGTAAAGATTGCCGTTGGCGTTGGGGTACCAGTCGTCGCTCGCCCCGAAACCCAAGCGCATCAGCCCGTTGTTGACCCCCGTGGCCGCCACCCCGCTCCTGACCACCACGACCACCTCCCCGGCGGTGGCGGAACTCATGAAGTCGGGCATCTGCAGGTACTGCCCCTTGCTCGCGTCAAAGCGCACCACCGCCCGCCCGTTGAGCGCCCCGGCCACCACCAGGGGCTGCGCGCCCGCCGTCGGCTGCGTGGCGTCGTGGCCGTTGCCGCTGTAGTCGTGCCAGTTGTTGAGCGGGCTTTCCCACGCCCCGTCGCCCATCAGCCACAACTGCAGGCCGCCCGTTGGCACCGTCTGGCCGTTGTCCATCGGGTTGACCACCGCCACCGCCGCGCTCAGGGCGCTCTGGCCCGCCGCGTTCTGCGCGTACACCCGGTAGAAGTACGCCTGGCCCGCCACGGCGCTGTTGTCCAGGTAGGTGCCGTCGGTGTTGACCGTCGCGATGGTGGCGTAGGCGCCGTTAAGGCTCGTTGCGCGCTGCACCACGTAGTCGATGGGCGCGCCGTTTGGCACGCCCGTCCAGCTCACCAGGTTCTCGGTGGGGCTGAGTTGCTTGGCGCTCAGGGCCGCGGGCGCGGCGGGCGCGGGGATGAGCAGGTACTTCTGGGTGAGATAGGCCCGCACGCTCGCCCGCTCCGCGTCGCTGAGCGCGCGGTTGTACACGAGCACCTCGGCGATGTCGCCCGTGAAGTAGTAGCCCGAGTTGTTGACGCCCAGGGCGGGGGCGGTGGTGAAGCCCACCGTGTTGGTGGAACTGCTAAAAAAGGGCACCCCGTCCACCCAGCTCTGCCAGGAACCCGCCTGGCTGCTCATCGCGTAGATGTTGAACTGGTTGAGCGGGGCCGCGGGCACCCCCTCCAGGTACTGGCCGCTCCCGAAGCTGCCGTAGAGATTGCCGCTGCCGTAGGGGTACCAGTCGTCGCTCGACCCGAAACGCATCAGCCCGTTGTTGACCCCCGTGGCCGCCACCCCGCTCTTGAGCACGACCACGATCTCCCCGGCGGTGGCGGAACTCATGAAGTCGGACATCTGGAGGTACTGCCCCTTGCTCGCGTCAAAGCGCACCACCGCCCGCCCGTTGAGCGCCCCGGCCACCACCAGCGGCTGCGCGCCCGCGGTCGGCTGCGTGGCCTGGTTGTTGTGCCCGCTCTGGTCGGTCCACTGGCTCACGCTCCCGCCGGTGGCCACGATACCCGCGTCGCCCTGCAGGCGGAGTTGCAGGCCGCTGATCCCGCCGGGGAACGCGTTGGGCACGCTGCCAAAGACCTGCAACTCGCGCACCGCGTAGCCCGCGCCGGCGTTTACCCGGGCCGTGGCGTAAAGGCGCACGTAGCGCCCGGTGCCGCTGAGCCCGCCGTAGGTCAACTCGCCGCTGGCGGTGTTGCCCGTCACCGTCTTGAGCGTCGTCCAGGTGGTGTTGTCGGCGCTCGCCTGAAGCAGGTAATCCTTGCCCACCCCGCTCGGGTCCCAGTTGAGGATGATCGTGTGGATGGTGTCGGTCGCGCCCAGGTCGATCGTCAACGACTGCGGGTCGCTCGCGGCGCTGCTCCAAAAGGTCGCGGCGTTGCCGTCGATGGCCGCGCCGGGCGGCGTGCTCGCGCCCGGACTGGAAGTGGCGCTGGCCGTGCCCGCGCAGGCCAGGTTGGGCTCGCCCACCGTGATCGTCAGCGCAAGCGTCGCCGGCTGGCTCGCGCCCGCCGCGTTGCTCGCGCCCAGGGTCACACTGCTGGCGCCGTTCACCAGCGGCGTGCCGCTGATCACACCCGTCGCGGGGTTGAAACCCAGGCCCGCGGGCAGCCCGGTGGCCGTGAATCCGGTCGGCGCGTTGGAGGCGCCAATCTGGTAGGCGAAGCCGCGCCCGGTCGGGGCGCTGACACTCAGGGCGCTGGTGACCACCGGAGCCGCCGTGTCGAGGGCCAGAAGGCTGCTTTGCGCCGCCCCGTTGCCGAAAGTGCCCTGGGAGTTGTCGCCCCACGCCCACACGCCGCCCTGCGCCGTGATCGCCGCGGCCCCCGCGCCGCCGCTGCCTAGAGCCACCGCGTCCACCGGCGCGCTTAAGAGCAGCGGCACGCCGCTGGCGGTGGTGGTGCCAACACCGAGCTGGCCCGCGTTGTTGGCGCCCCAGGCGTACACGCCGCCGTCCTCGCCCAGCGCCAGGCTAAAGAGATTGCCCGCGCGCACCGCCACGATGTGGCTCAGGCCCGGCACCGCCACGGGACTTGAGCGCCCGGTGGTGGTGCCATCGCCCAGCTCCCCCGCGCTGTTGTCGCCCCAGGCGTACACCTGGCCGTACGCGTCCAGCGCCAGGCTGTGGCTGGCACCCGCGCTCACCGCCACGATGTTGGCAAGCGATGCGAGCTTGACCGGCGCGGTGCGCTGGGTGGTCGTGCCGTCGCCCACCTGGCCGCTGGCGTTGCCGCCCCAGGCGTACACCGCCCCGCCGCTCTGGCGGGCCAGGCCGTGGCCGGCACCGGCACTTGCCTCCACGATGCCGCTCAAGCTCGTCAGATGGACGGGGCTGGGGCGCTGGGTGGTGGTGCCATCGCCCAGCTGGCCCGCGTTGTTGGCCCCAAAGCTCCACACGCTCCCGTCGTTGGACCACGCCAGGGAAAAGTTGGCCCCGCCGCTAATCCCCACGATGCCGGCGCCGCCCAGGCCGCCGATCGACGCCGGCGTGTTGGCCTGCGTGGTCGTGCCGTTGCCCAGCTGGCCGCTGGCGTTGAGGCCCCAGCTCCACACGCTGCCATCCCCCTTGAGCGCCAGGCTGTGGCTCTGGCCCGCCGCCACGCGCTGGATGGCGCTCAAGGCGCTCACCGCCACAGGGCTCAGGCGCGGGGTGGTCGTGCCATCGCCCAGCTGACCGTTGCTGTTGAGACCGCTGGCCCACACGCTGCCGTCGCTGCGCAGGCGCAGGGTGTGGGAGGCCCCCTGGGCGAGGGCGCCCGTTTGCAGGTAGTCGCCGAAGGGCTGCACGCTCACCCAGTCGAAAACCCCCAGCCCCAGGCTGCCGGTCGAGCCGCTGCTCACGCCCAAGCCCACATCGATGGGGTCGCTCAAGGCCACGCTCTGGCTGCCCAAAAGCGTCCAGGCGCGGCCGTCGGCCGACGTGTAGCCATAGAAGGTGCCGCCCAAGCGCACCAGGCGCAGCCAGGCCGGCGGCGGGGTGGCCGTGGCCGCCGTGGCCACCGTCGCCGCCGCGACCCCCGCGCTCGCCCGGGTCACCAGGCTCGGCTTGCCGGTGGCCGCGGGCAAAAGCAGGGCGGCCCCGGCCGCGCCCGCCGTGAGGTTCTGGCGCAGCAGCAGGGCCGCCGCGGGGTTGCCGGCGCCGGCCAGGCTGTTGACCTGGGCCAGGATCACCCCGTTGCCGCGCAGGGCCTGGTAGACGAAGTGCAGGCTGTCCGCCGTGCCGCCCACGCCCGTGCCGGCGCCAAAGAGCGACCACAAATTTTCCTCCTCGTGCGGCTGGCCGGCCTGGCCCACGCCGCCCACGTCCCCAAAGAGCCAGGGCGCGGCGGGGGCGAAGGTGGTGGCGTTGGTGAGGGCGAGGTGGTCGAAGGTGGCCGAGCAAATCGCCCCCGCGTTGTGGCTGGTCACCGCCAGGCCGATCTGCACCGGGGCGCTCAGCGAACCCAGGCGCACCGCCCCCACGTAGAGCCAGGCCGCGCCGTCGGCCGAGTCGTAGGCCGAGAGCAGCGTCGCGTCCTTGACCAGCTTGAGCCAGCGCGGCGCGCCGATCCCGCCCACGGCGTGGTTGGCCGTCGAGCCACCCGTGCCGGCGCGCCACTGGAAGGTGACCCCCTGGCTTGGGGTAAGCGCCAGCAGCGCGTTGACGCTGCCCGCGCCCGCGTTCTGGCGCACCATCACCCCGGCCTTGGCCGAGGCGTTGGTGTTTTGCACGCTGGCCACGCGCACCACCAGCTCGCCGTCCTGGGAGAGCGGCTGCGAGAGGAAGTAAAAGGCGTCGGCGCCGCCCCAGATGTCGGCCCCGGCGCCCTGGAGGGTGTAGGTGCCCGTGCTCGCGTTGAAGCTCTCGCTGCCGCTGAAGTTCACGCTGCCGATATCCTGGCCGCTCCAGGTTTGCGCTTGCGACGACAGCGGGCAGACCAGCAGGAACAGCGCGAGCAGGCCGGTTGAGAACAGGGGCGCGAACGCCAAAAATCCGTTGCGGGGGAGGCTCGGCGGTGGGCTCAAGAGGATACGCCGGGGAAGCGGGGTGTTCATAGGTCCTTGGTAATGGAAGAAAAAAGTGGAAGTCTTTAGATCGCGGGCGGGCAAATATTTATAAAAACCGAGAGACCTTCAGGCGCGCAACAAGGCTTAGCGGTTGGCAGCACCGCGCGTCGAAACAAATCGTGTGAAATTTTCGACACCTCGCGCGGCAGCTTGGTGGGGCGCGGGTGCTTTCGCGTCGGACGTATCAGCCGGCTTCGCCGGAGCGTGAACGGCACGACACTTCGCTGGCCGAACCCGGCGGAGCCGTGCAAAAGCGGCGACGTGTCGCCGCACTCCAAAGCCGCTGCGCGGCGGGCGGAAGCAGAACCGGACGCGGCTATCGCTAACGCCGCCTCGAAATACCGTTACAACTCCCGGTACTCCCCCGTCTGCTGCAACAGCTTCGCGATCAGCCCCGTCCAGCCCGTCTGGTGGCTCGCGCCGCAGCCGCGGCCGCTGTCGGCGTGGAAATACTCGTGGAACATCGGGTGGCCGTTCCAATGCGGGTCCGTCTGGAACTTCTCGTACGGGTCGAACACCGGGCGCCGACCCGTCTCGGGGTCTTTGCGGAAGATCGCGGCCACCCGCAACGAAATCTCCGCCGCCACTTCCCAGAGCGTCAGCATGTTGCCCGAACCCACCGGACACTCCACCTTGTACTCGTCGCCGAGGTAATAGTGGAACTTCTGCAGGCTCTCGATGAGCAGGTAGTTCACCGGCATCCAGATCGGGCCGCGCCAGTTGGAGTTGCCGCCGAAGAGCGCCGTCATCGACTCGCCCGGGTTGTAGTCCACGCTGTTGGTCACGTTGTCGTGGTGAAACTCGTACGGGTTGAACTCGTGGAAACGCGACACCGAACGGATCCCGTACGGACTCAGAAACTCCGTCTCGCACAGCATTTTGCTCGCGATGCGCCGCAGCTTCTGCTCGCCCACGATGGAAAACATCAGCTTCCCGCCGCGATCCTTGCCGAAATGCCGGCTCACGCTCCCCGTCAGTTCCGGGCGGTTCTCCAGGAACCAATTAAAACGCTTCGCGAAACCCGGCAGCCGTTCGAGCACGTCGGAATCAATCGTTTCCACCGCGAACAACGGGATCAAACTCACCATCGAATGCACCTTCAACGGAATGTGCTGATCGCCGTCCAAATGGATCTGGTCGTAGAAGAGGCCGTCCTCCTCGCACCAGAGCGGGATGGCACTACCCCCCGGCGTGTTCATGGCGTTGGCGATGGCCAGGAAATGCTCCAAAAACTTGCTGGCGATGTCCTCGTACACCGGGTTGAAAAGCGCCAGTTCGAGGGCGATGCGCATCAGGTTGAGCGCGTACATCGCCATCCAACTCGTGGCGTCGGACTGCTCCAAATACGCGCCGCCCGGCAGCGGCTGGCTGCGGTCGAAAACGCCGATGTTGTCCAGGCCCAGGAACCCGCCCTGGAAGATGTTGCGGTCACCCGTGTCCTTGCGGTTGACCCACCAGGTGAAGTTGAGCAGCAGCTTCTGGAAAACCCGTTCCAGGAACATGCGGTCACCCTCGCCGCCGTTCATCTTGCGCTCGATCGTGTACACCCGCCACGCCGCCCACGCGTGGACGGGCGGGTTCACGTCGGCGAACGCCCATTCGTAGGCCGGCAACTGGCCGTTGGGGTGCATGTACCATTCCCGGGTCAGCAGCACGAGTTGCCGCTTGGCGAACTCCGGGTCCACCAGCGCGAGCGGGATCGTGTGGAACGCCAGATCCCAGGAGGCGAACCAGGGGAACTCCCAAGTGTCGGGCAGACTGAGGATGTCGTCGTTGAAAAGGTGTTTCCAGTCGTGGTTGCGACCGTGGAGACGCGCCGCCGGCGGGGTCGGCTGGCCGGGGTCGCCCTTGAGCCAGCGTTCGACGACGTAGTTGTAGAACTGCTTGTTCCACATCATCCCGGCGAAGGCCTGCCGCTGGACCGAACGGGTGTCCGCGTCCATGCCTGCGGGGGCGAGGTTGTGGTAAAATTCGTCCGCCTCCAGAACGCGTTTGGTGAAGATGTGCTCGGCCTTGCGCTCCCGGATCGTTTTTGGAGTCCCGAGACGGAGATGGATGATCCACTCCTCGCCGGGTTGCACCAGGCGTTGGTAATGAAACGCCGCCTTGGTGCCGCGCTGCGCCGGGTTCACCGCGCCCGCCTCGCCATCGACCAGGAACCGCCCAATGCCGTCCTTCTGGAAAGGACTGCCGTTCGGCGACTTGAAAAGCCGCTCGGCGTTGGTTTCGTTGTTGGTGAAGAGCACCTGGTCGGCACGCTCGCCGACGAGGAGCATCTCCCCGAGGGTGTCGTGCTCGGCGCGGATCGTCCGGGTGCCGGCGATGTGGTCGTCAAGCTCCGGCGCTAGATACATCACGGGGTTGCCCCCGGGTTCGCCGAAGCTCCAGGTGTTGCGAAACCACAGGGTCGGCAGCAGGTGCAGCGGGGCCGCCTCCGGGCCGCGGTTCACGGCGGTGATACGGATGCAGATGTCCTCCGCCTCGGCCTTGGCGTATTCGACGAATACATCGAAATAGCGGTCTTCGTCAAAGACGCCGGTGTCGAGCAGCTCGTACTCCATTTCGGTCCGGCCCCGGCGGCGGTTCTCGTGGAGGAGATCGCCGTAGGGGAACGCGGCCTGCGGGTATTTGTAGAGGCCTTTGAGGTAGGAATGCGTCGGGGTGGAATCCAGGAAGAAATAGTATTCCTTGACGTCCTCGCCGTGGTTGCCCTCGGTGCCGGTGACGCCGAACATGCGCTCCTTGAGAATGGGATCGCGCTCGTTCCACAACGCCAGCGAAAAGCAGAGCCGCTGGTGGTTGTCCGAGATGCCCATGATGCCGTCCTCGCCCCAGCGGTAAACGCGCGAGCGGGCGTGGTCGTGCGGGAAAAAGTCCCAGGCTTCGCCGGTGGCGCTGTAATCCTCGCGCACGGTGCCCCACTGGCGTTCGCTGAGGTAGGGACCCCACCGGCGCCAGTGCGCTTGTTGAAGCCGGTCTTGTTCGAGGCGTTGTTGTTCGGCGGGCATAAGGGGGAAGGCGGAAGGCGGAACTCGGAAAGGGAAGCGTTAGGCGGAAAGGCCGGCCCAGAGGAGGTAGAGCCAGGCGGCGAGGAAGATGACGGGCAGGCCGACGGGGGCGATCCAGCCCAGGCGGATGATGGCGTGGTCGCGCCGGACGCGGGGAAACGCGTCGTAGCGGGGGCTGGACTCGTCGAGCATGTGGCGCCAGCGGTGGACGACGACCGCGCCCGCCAGGACCCCGGCGAGGATCAGGACGTCGGAGACAATCGCGATGATTGGAAGCAAAGGGAAGAAGTAGTTGATCCGCGAGGTCGGGATTTGGTGCAGGCCACCTTGCGCGATGGCGAGGGCGGTGAGCAGGAAGGATTGCGAGGTCATGAACCAACTCACGCGCGAACTCATGAGGTTGTCCTCGTGCGCGATTTCGTCGCGGATGAGTTTGTACCCGTCGAAATCGCTTGGCGGGCTGGGTAAGTCGTTCGTGTTCATGGGTTGGTTGCCATCGAATGACTCCGCCCGCTTGCTTTCGGCGGAGGATAGCGCACTCTTTTTCTGAACGGCAGTAAAATCGTCCAGCAATTTTCACCCAGGTAACATTCGACCCCATGACCCTCGACCCCGCCGACCCGCATGATCTCCGTCCCACGGAGGAAGCCGCCATTGAAACCGCGCATCTCGCCATGGATGGGTTTACCGGGGAGGACTCCGTGCAGAAGGTGGTGGAGATTCTCAAGCGGGTGGACGGTGTCCGCGAGGTGCATGGCGAGGTGGCCAGCGGCATGATCACGGTGGTGTTCGACGCGAGGAAGACGCACGTGCCCGCGTTGCACGACGCCTTGTTGCACAGTGGTTACACGCCCGCTCGCACGGCTACGAATTAAACAAAATAGCGGTCCCCTCCCCAACCCGGAACGGGTTGCCCTCTTCAACCCCAAGGGGGTTACGCCCCGAAGCCCGGGGTTGCCCGCTTGGGGGCTACCCTGGGTTATGGGTGCGTGAAGGTTCCCAACCCCAACGGGGTTGCGCCCCGTGGATGGCATGCCTCCGGGCGCCGGAGGACGCAACCCCGTTGGGGTTGAAGACATTTGCAATGACATGACCCAGGGTAGCTCGCAACTCGCAACCCTGGCCTTTGGGGCGCAACCCGTTCCGGGTTGGAGACGGAGCATGACGCATTTACGACCCTACTTCCGCCCCTCCCGCACCTTCAACACCTCGTCCAAGAAAGCCCAGTTGTCGGCGACCTCATCAATGACCTTCGACGTCGGTCGTCCGCCGCCGTGGCCGCTCTTTGTCTCAATTCGGATCAACGTCGGCACGTCCGCCGCCTGATCGGCTTGCAACGTCGCCGCAAATTTGAACGAATGCGCCGGGACCACCCGGTCGTCGTGATCCGAAGTGGTCACGAGCGTCGCCGGATAACGCGTCCCCGCCTTCAGCCGATGCAACGGCGAGTACGCGTAGAGCGCCTTGAACTGCTCCGCGTCGTCGGAGGTGCCATAATCCGGTGCCCAGCCCCAGCCGATGGTAAATTTCTGGAACCGGAGCATGTCCATCACGCCCACGCCCGGCAACGCCGCCGCGTACAACTCGGGCCGTTGCGTCATCGCCGCTCCCACGAGGAGTCCGCCGTTGCTGCGCCCGGAAATCGCCAGCTTGGGCGTCGAGGTGTACTTGTTCGCGATCAGGTATTCCGCCGCCGCGATGAAATCGTCGAACACGTTCTGTTTGCGTTCCTTCGTGCCCGCCAGATGCCACTCCTCGCCGTACTCGCCGCCTCCTCTTAGATTAGGCACCGCGTAAACCCCGCCCATTTCCATCCACACGAGGTTGCTCGGCGAAAAGGCGGGCGTCAACGAAATGTCGAACCCGCCGTAGCCGTACAGCACCGTCGGGTTCAGCCCGTCGCGCTGCATCCCCTTCTTGTACGAGATAAACATCGGCACGCGGGTGCCGTCCTTGCTCTTGTAGAACACCTGCTCGGTCGTGTAATCCGCCGGGTCGAAAGCCACTTTCGGCGCAAACACCACCGAGGCGGCGTCCGCCTTCACGTCGTAACGGTAGATCGTCGCGGGAGCGGTGAAGCTCGTGAACGAGAAGAAAGTCTCCCCCTCGTTCTGCTTGCCGCCGAAACCCACCGCCGTGCCGAGGCCGGGCAGGCGCACCTCGTGGAGCAATTTGCCGTCCGTCGCGTGTACCCGGATGAGAGCGTGCGCGTCCGCGAGGTAGCTTGCGACGAAACACCCGCCCACGTAACTGACGCCCTCCAGCGTCTCAGCCGACTGCGGGATGATTTCGCGCAGTTCCAGGGGCGACGCCTGGCTTGGGGTGGCCCCGGTGTCGATCGCCACCAGCCGGCCCCGTTCCGCGCCTTGGTCGGTCGTGAAGTAAAAGACCGCGCCGTCGTTCCCGGCAAACACGTAGTGGGCGTCCGCGTCGCGGAGCAATTCCATGACTGGAGCGGCGCCCTCGACGCCATCCTTCAACGAGCGGTAGAAGAAACGGTTCTTCGGGTCGGTCCCGTGGGTAACGTCAATGATCAGATACTGGCCGTCGTCGGTGACGCCGCCGCCGAAGCCCCATTCCTTCTCGTCCTTGCGCTCGTAAACCAGCAGGTCCTTGTCCTGCGGGGTGCCGACGGCGTGGTAGTAAAGCTTCTGGTAGTAGTTGACCGCTTGGAGCTGGGTCTTCTCGTTGGGCGCGTCGTAACGGCTGTAAAAGAACCCCTTGCTGTCCTTGGTCCACGCGGCACCGGAGAACTTCGACCACTTGAGATCGTCGGCCAGGTCCTTGCCGGTGCCGACATCCTTGACGCGCCACTCGATCCAGTCGGACCCGGAAGTGTTCAGGCCGTAGGCCATGTAACGCCCGTCGTCACTGATGGCGTAGCTGCTCAGCGAAACGGTGCCATCGGCGGACAGCTTGTTCGGGTCCAGCAATACCGTCGGTTCATCCTTCAGGTTCGGCGCGCTGTAGATGACGCTCTGGTTTTGCAGGCCACTGTTCTTGGAGAAAAAGTAGCGTCCGCCCTCTTTGAAGGGCACGCCGTATTTCTCGTAATCCCAAAGGCGGGTCAACCGCTCCTTGATCGCCTCGCGCGCCGGGAGGTGGCGCAGATACTCGAAGGTCACCTTGTTCTGCGCCTCGACCCACGCTTGAGTCTGCGGCGAATTGGCGTCCTCCAGCCAGCGATAGGGGTCGGCTACTTTGGTGCCGTGGTAATCATCGATTTGCTCGACTTTGGCGGTTTCCGGATAGTGGAAACGTTTGGCGGCAACTTCGGTTTCGGGTTCTTCGGAGTGCGCCGGGGCGGCGGTCGCGCCGAGCAACGGGGATAACGCGATCATGGCGAGGGCGACAACGCGGACGGACGGGTGGATTGGATGCATGGACAAAACCGGTGGATGGGCAGCCTGGAGAGTCGCCCTGTTTGGCGAAGCCAAGCGGACTGTAACCAGCCCCGGCGGCGGCGCAACGGGACTTGCTTCCCGCCGCTGCCGGAGCGTACCCTTGCGCCCGTGGTTTCGCCTTTTCCCTCCACACCGTACCGGGGTCGGCTGGCGCCCTCGCCCACGGGGTTCCTTCACGCGGGGCACGCGCGCACGTTTCTGACCGCCCAGGCGCGGGCGCGAGAACACGGCGGGGCGCTGGTCCTGCGGATTGAAGACTTGGATCAGGAACGCTGCCGACCGGAGTTCGCGGAGTCACTCGTGGAGGACCTCCGCTGGCTTGGCCTCGAATGGCAGGAAGGTCCCTACGTTCAAAGCGAACGACGAGCTTATTACCTGGAAGCCTGGCGGCGACTCGCGCGGTCGGGTGCGATCTACCCTTGCCGCTGCACCCGCCGCGACGTTCAGCGCGCGGCGCGGGCGCCCCACGCGGAGGAGGAAGACCGCGAGCCGGTTTACCCCGGCATTTGTCGCCCGGCCGTGGACGCGATCGTCGCAACGCCCGCCGAACCGGACGGTTGCAACTGGCGTTTCCGGGTGCCCGACGGCGAGTCGATCCAGTTTCATGACGGCTGCGCCGGACCGCAAAGCTTCGTGGCGGGCGTGAACTTCGGCGATTTCCTGGTATGGCGCAAAGACGGCGCGCCCGCCTACCAACTCGCCGTGGTCGTGGACGACGCCGCGATGCGCATCACGGAAGTTGCGCGCGGGGCCGACCTGTTGCTTTCCACGGCGCAGCAGATCCTCATTTACCGAGCGTTAGGTTTTGAGCCGCCGGCTTTCTACCACGTTCCCCTCGTCACCGACGCGCAGGGTCGCCGTCTCGCCAAACGCACCGGCGCGCACAGTCTGCGCGCCCTGCGGACCGCCGGGATTGATCCCCTTCGCCTTTCAAACCCGTCCGGTGTTATGTTGAAACTTTAAGCACCGTGGAAACGACCGACTTTTTTCTAGCCGCCGACGCCGGTCCGGGTTCCGAAAACACCTCCACCCCCGCCCCGCCCGCCGGAGCCCCGCTCGCCACGCGGATGCGGCCCCGCAACCTCGCCGAGTACGTCGGCCAGGAACACCTCCTCGCCCCCGGCAAACTGTTGCGCCGCGCCATTGAGGCGGACCGATTGGTCTCCGCGATTTTCCACGGTCCGCCCGGCACGGGGAAGACGAGTCTGGCGGAGGTGATCGCGCGGGCGACCCGGGCGCGGTTCGAGCGATTGAGCGGGGTGGAAAGCACGGTGGCCGACATCCGTCGCGTGATCGGCACCGCGGCGAACCGCCTGCAAAACGATCCTCAAGCCCGGACGATCCTCTTCATCGACGAAATCCACCGGTTCAACCGCGCGCAGCAGGACGCCCTCCTGCCCGACGTCGAGCGCGGCGTCGTGCGACTGCTCGGCGCGACCACGGAGAACCCGTTTTTCGCGGTCAACGGGCCTCTGGTTTCGCGCTCGCAGATCTTCCAGCTCGAACCTCTCACCCCCGCGCACCTGCGGCGTTTGATCGACCACGCGCTCGCCGACGCGGAACGCGGCTTGGGTCGCTACCGGGTTACCCTCGAACCCGACGCCGCCGACCACCTCGCGACGATCAGCGACGGCGACGCCCGCAAGTGTTTAAACGCCCTGGAAATCGGCGTGCTGACGACTCCGCCCGACGCCGACGGCGCGATCCACTTCACGCGCGACGTGGCGGAGGAAAGCATCCAACGCAAAGCGGTAGTGTACGATCCGACGGGCGAAGGGCATTACGACACGATCAGCGCGTTCATCAAAAGCATGCGCGGATCGGACCCCGACGCCGCGATCTACTGGCTGGCGAAGATGCTCTACGCCGGGGAGGACATCCGGTTCATCGCGCGGCGGCTGGTGATTTGCGCGTCGGAGGACGTGGGCATGGCCGACCCGCAGGCGTTGGTCGTGGCGGTGGCGGCGCAGCAGGCGGCGGAGTTTGTGGGCCTGCCCGAGGCGCGCATCCCCCTCGCGCAGGCCACGGTGTACATCGCCACATCGCCGAAGAGCAACCGGGCCTACGAGGCGATTGAGGCGGCGGGCAAGGAAGTGCGCGAGGGCGTGACCCTGGCGGTGCCGTTGCACCTGCGCGGCACGGGTTACCAGGGGGCGAAGCGGCTGGGCCACGGCAAGGATTACCAGTACAGCCACGACCACGACGAAGCGTATGTACCGCAGGCTTATCTTCCGGAAGGCAGGAGGTACTACCATCCGAGCGACCGGGGCCACGAGAAGCGGGTCGCCGAGCGGCTGGCGCACTGGCGGACGTTGTTCGAGCAAGCGGAAGGTTAGTCACCGCGCGATGGCTCCCCTCCGCCCGCCGCGCAGCGGCTTTGGAGTGCGCCGCGACACGTCGCCGCTTTGATCCCAGCGACACGTCGCGTCCTTCCCCCTCGGCGAAGCCGACCATGATCGAGCCGGCTCCGCCGGATTGTTTTGGACGGGACGTGTCGCGGTTGGACCCGGCGGAGCCGTGCGAAAGCGGCGACCTGTCGCCGCACTCCAAAGCCGCTGCGCGGCGGGTGGAGGTTTCACCCGGCGCCCAACATCCGCAGGTGTTTCTCGAAATGCGCGGCGATGATCTCGTGGTGCAAATCCGCGTGTAAATTCAGTGTCTCCACGATCGCTTCCTTGAAGAGTTGTCCGTCCTCCCCTCGCCCCGTGGTTAGCACCGGGCCATAGGTCGCAAGTAACATCTGGCGTCCCGCCTTCTCGTCCAGGAAATGATTCTCCGCCTCGTTAGGGGAAACATTCCCTACCGTCCCCTTGGCCGCCGAACACCGCTCCTGCCCAAACCGCGCGATCTCCAGAAACAACACCGCGTCCGCCCGCGCCACCGCGCGCAAACCCTCCAGGTAGCTCGTGCCCGACGTCTTGATGTGCAACTGCTCGCCGCACACCCGTCCCAAAATTGGGTAAACGCTGAACTTGTCCGACCCGCCGTGCAAACTCAGTTTGTACGGTCCGCAAAATTGCGCGATCACCGCGTGCCCCTTCAGCCGTTCCTCGAACGCCTCCAAGTCCCCCGCGTAATCCATCCCCGCCTCAAAATCCCCGGCCAATCGCAACGCCAGACTGCTCACCCGCACGCCCCGCGCCTCGAGCTCCAAACCCACGAACACATGCTCCAACGGCGTTGCTGGCAACGCGGTTCCATCCAGACAAACCTCGATCTCGAAAGGACGGCCCCGGTTGTTCCGCGCGATGGCCTCGTACATTCGCACGCAATGCTGGATCGCCCGCCCGAACTTCACCGCCGCCCGTTGCAACGGCTCCAATGTGAGATCCAGTTTCCAGTCGCCCGGCAAGTCGATGGACCGACCCAAATAAGGCTCGGACCAATTCTCCGGCAAACTGCTGTCGAGGATCATCGACTCGATCCGGCTCTCCAGTTCGCCGGTGGACATCCCGTCCGCCCCGTCATCAATGGACACCGAGGGATCAATTGTGAAATAGGTGTACTTCGCCTCCGCCGCGGCCTCGACGTCACCCGGGGTTTTCAAGCGGTTCGCGTCCGCCCCCCAGGGCTGCTTGTAACCGTGTTCCTCCACGGTCCGGTACGCCGCGCGCATCACCTCCAACGTGGTGCGCCCGGTTTCGGCAAGTTCCTCGGCGGACTGCTGGGCGAAGAACGGGGTCCAGTCGCGGTAGGCCGCCGCCGCGCGCAGGTGTCCCGGCGCGGCGAGTCCGAGACGGTCGCCAAACCCGAACGACTTCTTGATTCCGACAACCTGCGGCGCGTACCGGGCTTCCTTCCCGCCGGGCTGGCCCGAGCGGAGGACTTTGGGCGGCACGATGATTCTGGTGGTGTACCTCATTGGCAATGTTCCGCTTACCGCAGCCCAACCGCCCGTGCGAGCCATTTCTCTTACGCGGGGCCGCGACCGCCATCGGGCCGGATCAAAACCGATTGACAAGCACGCCGCCGCCACGCGATACACGCCGCGTGAGATTCACCCTTTTCCCCACCGGCTTTCGTCCCACCAAGCGGACCACGGCGACGACCCTGTCGCTCCTCCTCGCCGTAACCTGCGGCGGCTGCCAGATGTACCGATCCATCGGCAAGGGCCAGCACATGGACCCGGCCCGGCACAAGCCGCACCATGACGTCCAGCGCAGCGGCAAGGAAATCCTCGTGGAGATCACCACCGACCCGGCCGGCGCGGTGGCCGACATCCGTTTCCAGAAATCCAGCGGGTCGGAAGCGGTGGACAACTACGTTGCTGAAACGATCCGTTCCGGCTGGCCGCCCAACCCTTCCACCAAATCGCTGGTCCGGTTGCAACACACCGCGAACGGCGGCTTCAGCCAGCCGGAAATCGTCTCCAGCGCGCCGCTGACGCAGTAGGCCAAGTTCCGGGGGCGCTCACAACCGCCCGCGTTCGTGGTAATACCGCACGCGATCCAGCACGGTTTCGACGTAATGTTTGGTGCTGGGAATGTCGATGTTGGCCCGCAACTGCCGGCTGCCCACCATCGGCGGAGGCGCGATGCCCGCCTCGCGGTCCCGCTCCTTTTCGCGGTCGCCCGCCCAACGCGCCACGCGGCTGCGGCCCGCGTTGTATTCCGCCAGCGCGAACGGCACGGGATCATCCCGGTCCTGGTAACGGCGCAAGGCCTTGGCTAGAATCCACGAACCCGCCTGGATATTGGTCCGGGGGTTGAACAAATCGGCCGGCACAAAGCTCGCGATCTTCTCGCTTTTCGCCCATTCGCCCGCCGCCGCGTCGGTGATTTGCATCAACCCGCGCTCGCCCTCCGACCCCACTTTGCCGGGTCGGAAACGACTCTCCCGCCACACCACCGCTTTCACCAGCATGGGGTCCACGCCGTGGCTTTTCGCCATCTCCTGGATGTCCGCGTCGAAACGGTGAAACTGCGAATGGAAGACGAGTTCATAGACCGCGTAGGTTGGATCGCCCGAAGTCAGTAGTTTCCAGCCGATTATCCCCGCCGCGAGGCAGACCGCGCCGAGCAACAGCAGCATGATCCGCGAAAACACACGCTGTTTTGGCATGGCCCGACCCTAACACGCGACGGTCCGCCTGCAAACGCGCGTCCGCTCAAAAGTGCTCATGCCACCAGATAACGCCTCCCCGTCCCTCGCGTAACTCAACAGGTTGTGCTTTCCCCTGCGCGCCACGTCTGGTAAGGTTTGCAGAATCGACGCGCCCCCAGACTTTCCCATGCCCGAGCAGGACAAGCGTTTCGCCCGCGTCATCGTGGACCGTTCGGCGGACCGCGAGTTCGACTACCTGATCCCGGAAGCCCTGCGCGGCAAGGTGGTGGTCGGCAGCCGGGTGCGCCTCCCCTTCCGCAATCGCGCGGCCCTCGGCACCGTGGTGGACGTGCTCGACGAAAGCGCCGTGCCCGAGGCGAGCCTCAAGCCCATCGCCTCCACCGTTGGCGACAAACCCATCCTCAGTGCCGTGCTCATCGAACTGGCGCGCTGGATGGCCGATTACTACTGCTGCCCCGTGGAAACCGCCATGCGCAGCGTGTTGCCGCAGGTCATCCGCGACGCCGAGCTCGAGCACAAAACCCAGCTTTTTGTCCGCCTCTTGCGCGTCCCCGACGCGGCGGAACTCGCCGCGCTCGCCAAACGCGCCCCCCGCCAGGCGGAACTCCTCACCACCCTTCAATCCGAGAAAGACGGCGCCCCGCAACCGCTGGCCGACCTGCTCAAGCGTTGCGGCGCAACCCACCAGACCGTCCAGGCCCTGGTGAAAGCCGGGCATGTCGCCACGACCGCCACCGCCGTGGGCCGCGACCCGTATGAAAACGAGGTCTTCCTCGCCAACAGCATGGAAATCCTCAGCGACGAGCAGGCCGCCGCGCTGGCGCTGGTGCGCGCCAGCATGGACGCGCCGACCGACTCCAAAAAGCCCATCCTGCTCTTCGGGGTGACCGGCAGCGGCAAAACGGAAGTGTACCTCCAGGGCATCGCCTACGCGCTCGAACGCGGACAGACGGCGCTCGTCCTCGTCCCCGAAATCAGCCTGACGCCGCAGACCGTCGAGCGTTTCAAGAGCCGGTTCTCCAAATCGCAGGACGAGGTCGCCGTGCTGCACAGCCACCTCTCGGCGGGCGAACGGCACGACGAATGGCACAAAATCCACCGGGGCAAGGCGCGGATCGTGATCGGCGCGCGCTCGGCGGTGTTCGCCCCGCTGGCGAACCTCGGATTGATCGTCGTGGACGAGGAGCACGAGAACACCTACAAACAGGAGGAGGCCCCGCGCTACCACGCGCGCGACCTCGCCGTGCTGCGCGCGAAGATGGAGGGTTGCGCCGTGCTCCTCGGCAGCGCGACGCCCTCCATCGAGACCTACCACAACGCCGCCACCGGCAAGTACGACACCGCCCGCCTGACCGTGCGCGTGGACGACCGCCGCATGCCGCGCATCCGCGTGATCGACCTGCGGCAGGAGTCGCGCAAACAAAAGTCCAACCAGCCGCTCGTGCTTTCCGAAAAGCTCCGCGCGGCCATCACGGAACGGCTGGAGAAGAAGGAGCAGACGATCCTTTTCCTCAACCGGCGCGGGTTCGCCACCTCGCTGCTGTGCCCGGCGTGCGGTCACGTCTGCCGTTGCGTGGACTGCTCGATCTCCCTGACGTTCCACCGGGCCGCGAACCGGCTGGTGTGCCATTTGTGCGGGCACCTCGCCGCCGTGCCGAACCGGTGTCCGGCTTGCAACGATCCCGCCATCCGCCAAGCCGGGCTGGGCACGGAGCGGGTCGAGGACGTGGTGGCCCGGGTGTTCCCGCAGGCGTGCATCCGGCGGATGGACGCGGACGCGATGACGAAAAAGGACGCGTTCCGGGAAACGCTGCACGCGTTTCGCACGGGCAAGATCGACATCCTCATCGGCACGCAGATGATCGCCAAGGGCCTGCATTTTCCCAACGTGACCCTCGTGGGCATTATCAACGCCGATCTCGCGTTGCACCTGCCGGATTTCCGGTCGGGCGAGCGAACGTTTCAATTGCTAACGCAGGTCGCGGGGCGCGCGGGGCGCGGCGAGATGGAGGGCGAGGTGTTCGTGCAAAGTTTCACGCCGTTTAGTCCATCGATCCAGTTCGCGCGCCACCATGATTACGAGGGGTACTGGCAGCAGGAGGTGGATTTCCGGTCCAAGTGCGGGTTCCCGCCGTTCGTGCATCTGGTGTTGATCACGGTGCGGTGCGCGCACCAGGAACGGGGGAAATTTTCCACGGAGACGCTGGCGCGGCGTTTGCGCGAGGGGTTGCCGGAGGGGGTGAACCTGGGTGAGCCGGTACCCGCGCCGCTGGAGAAGCTCAAGGGGCAGTACCGGTACCATTTGTTGTTGCGGGGGAAGTCGGCCTTCAAGCTGAGCCGGCACGTGAAGGCGGTGCTGGCGAAGCTGCAGTTGCCGAGCGACGTGATCGCGGCGGTGGACGTGGATCCGTTTCAGCTCATGTGAGGTGGGTGGTGGGTTGGGCGGAAGGGATGTGGCGGTGGGGATGTGAAGAAGGATGTGGGATGTGGACGCTGCGCGTGGTGGGTGTGCTAGTTTGGGGGGATGAAGACATACTTTTCGCGGGCGAAGTGGTTGGGTTTGGCTTTGGTTTGGCTGATGGCGGGTGCTTCCGTTTACGCGGATGAGGCGGCGAGATCTTTGCAGGAGACGCTGAAAACCAAAGGGTACTTCTACGGCGCGCCGACCGGTGTGTTCGACGCGGATACCCACAGCGCGGTTCGCCGGTTCCAAATTCACGAGGGTTTGCCGGTCAGTGGCGAATTGGACGGGGCAACCGCCAAGGCGTTGGGGGTCGCTCCGGTTGGCTTGAAAAGGGAGAATACCACCGTGTCCAAAGCACCGGCGGCGCATGGCGAAAGCGCCGGGCCTTTGCAGGAGACGGACCGCGAGTTTCTGCGCCGGATGGAGGAACAAACTCCGCCGGAGCGCGTCACCGTGCAGCCCACGCCGGAACCCGTTATTGCTCCGCCGCGACCGCCCGTCCCGCAGGCTCCGCCACCGGTGCCACGCCAGCCTATTCCGCCGGCGCGCGCGTCGAATTTGGCGGGCGAGGTGACCACCTTTGTGACGAACTACCTTGTGGCGGGAGCGGGTGCCGATGTGAACGCCGAACTGGGTCTCTACGCGGGCGCGGTGGATTACTTCAACGATGGCCGGGTCAACCGGGCCTTCATCCGGCGCGACACGACCAACTACCGCCGCCGCTGGCCCCAACGGGATTACCTGCTGGAAGGCAAGCCGGTGGTGGCGTCAGCGAGCGCGGATGGCAACACCGTGACGGTGAAGTTTCGATTGCGATACCGGGTCCGGGCGGGTTTGCAGTCGGCAACGGGGCGCACGGAAACCACGATGGATCTGGTGCGCGGACCGGGCGGCGGGTTTGAGATCGTGGGAGTGCGGGAGGTTGCGCTGGGGCGGAGGGATTGAGCACCCGATGCAACTCCACCTTCTCCGCACCGAAGGCGCAGCCCCGCTACTTCCCCGCCAACTCCCCCAGCTTCACCGTCCGCAGCACCCGGTACTCCGGCTTGCCGCCGCCATCGCGCTGCACCGTGGTCACACTGCCGTTGCCGGACGGCAAACTCGACGGCTGAAAACTCTGCGCGCTCCCTTCGGAACGCGGTTCCAACACCAGAAACTGCGCGCTCACACCCTGCACCCGGTCGCGCCCGCCCGCCGTCGCCATCCCCGCGCAGACCGACTCCTGCTGTTGCGGTGACACCACCCCGTGAATTTTGAACGTTGTCGTTTGACCGTTCGACGCGGCCGCCGGTTCGATGGCGTACTCCAGCTTCTGCCCCCGCAAATAATCCTCGATCCTAACGTGTACCGGACGCGTGTCCTGTTGTGTCTCCACCACCGGCGCGGGATCGCTCCCCGCGCGCAGACCAAAGACGCCCACCGACGAGCAACCCGTCATCAACACGAGAACGCGCGAGACCATCGAGAAATGGGAGAAGTACATCATAGGAAAGGGGGAAGAGGGAGAACAAGTGGTTGGGGAAACAAACGCTAACACCCCCAAGATGCCAGTCTGCCCGCGCCATGGCAACCTCGGATTACACCCGCCAACGAAACTACCGGTTGCAAAACGCCCCCGTATCCGCCTTAGTGGAAAGCGGTTCGCCGCTGTTCACTTCGTTCTCATGACCACGGCCAACAAGATCACGATCACCCGGCTTCTGCTCATCCCGGTCTTCGTGCTTCTGGGCGTCTATTACGGCGAAAGCGTGCGCCATGGCCATCCGCACCACGGTTTCTGGCTCGCCGCCATCCTCGTCTTCACCATCGCCTCGGCCAGCGACGGGTTGGATGGTTACATCGCCCGTCGCTACAACCAGCGCAGCAAGCTCGGCACCATCCTCGACCCCATCGCCGACAAGGGCTTGCTCCTCGCCGCCCTCCTCACCCTGACCTTCAGCGGGTGGGACTACCAATTTCCGCTGTGGTTCCCCGTGCTGCTTATCGCGCGCGATGTCGTCATCGTCGCGGGCAGCCTGGGTCTGCATTACGTGAACGGGGAGGTCCACGTGCGCCCGAGTTGGGTCGGCAAAGTCGCCACTTTTTTTCAAATGGTCGCCATCGGCTGCGCGATGCTCATGCCCCGCTTGCGCTTCATCCAGCCGGAAATCCCCGTCATTCTGGCGGGCGTTTTCACCTTCATCTCGGGAGTCGGCTACGTGCGGGACGGCATCCGGCAACTCGGGGGCTCCGACGACGGGCGGGCCGCCAACACCACCACCACTCCCGCCTCTTCCGACCCGTCTGACGCCGCTCCCCACCAAGGATGAAAACTCGCAAACCCCCCACCCCGCCGTCCTCGCCCGCCGTGAACGAAATCATCGCCGGCAACGTGGATCTGGACACCGACACCGCCACGGCGGAGTTGCCCCCGTCCGAACCCGGAGCGCCCGCCGACGACGCCGACGCCGCGCTCGCCCCTCCCGGTCGCGTTGCCGCCATCGTCGGACGGCCCAACGTCGGCAAATCCTCGTTGTTCAACCGGCTGGCCCAGTTGAAAATCGCCATCGTCCACGACCAGCCCGGCATCACCCGGGACCGCCTTGTCGCCGAGTGCCGCCTGGGCAGTGGCGAACCGTTCGAGATCATCGACACGGGCGGCATCGGGGCGGAGGTGGACGGCGTGTTCTCCGCCCGCGTCCGGGTTGAAACCGAGATCGCCCTGCAAATCGCGGCGGTCATCCTTTTCGTCGTGGATGGTCGCGCGGGTCTGACCCCCGTGGACCTCGAGCTTGCCCGTCTGCTGCGCCGCGCGAAACGTCCCGTGCTGCTCGTTATCAACAAAATCGACGTGGACAAGCACCTGTCCTTCGAGTCGGATTTTGCCAGCCTCGGCTTCCCCGAGACCTACGGCGTCAGCGCCGCGCACGGTCGCGGCATCGGCCCGCTGGTCGCCGCCACGGAACGCCACCTGCGCTACGCCGCCGCCCCGCGCGAACCCCGCGACGTCCAACCCACCGACGAGGAGGGTGCGGACGCCGAGACCACCGCGCCGGGCCAGATCGCCGAGCGCGACATCCCCAAGTTGGCGATCGTCGGACGCCCCAACGTGGGCAAAAGTTCGCTCACCAACGCTTTCCTCGGCGAGCAGCGCACGATCGTCAGCAGCGTCGCGGGCACCACGCGGGATTCGGTGGACGTGCCCTGCGTTTTCAACAACCACCCCTACACGCTGATCGACACGGCGGGCATCCGGCACCGGGGCAAACGCGACAACTCGGCGGAAATTTTCAGCGTCATGCGCTCGGAGTCGAGCATTCGCCGGGCGGATCTTTGCATCCTGGTCATCGACGCCAGCGAGGGCATCACCGCGCAGGACCGGCAGATCGGCGGGTTGATCCAGAAGGCCAACAAACCCTGTGTCATCGCCGTGAACAAGTGGGATCTCCTCGTGCCGCCGGAGGATTCGCGCGAGAGCGTCCGCGAGTTCCGCGAAGCCTGGCTGGAGAACGCCCGGGCGGAGTTGTTTTTCCTGTCGCACGCCCCGCTGGTGGCGATCTCCGCGCTCAAGAGCGAACAGGTTTTGCGGTTGTTTCGGATCGTGGAAAAGGTGCGCCGGGGCGCGGCGGAGAAGATTCCGACGGGTCCGCTCAACCGGATGTTCCAGGCCGCGATGGAACTCCAGCCGCCGCCCTTGAAGACCAACATGCGCTTCAAGCTGCTCTACATCACGCAGGTGGAGGACCGCCGCCGCACGCCCATCCCCGTGCCGAGTTTCCTGATGTTCGTCAACCGGCCCGCGCTGCTGACCGACACCTACCGCAAATATTTGGAGAACAAACTGCGCGCCGCCCATCCGTATCTCGGGTTGCCATTGTCGTTCAAGATGCGCGGACGCGACACCAAGGACGAGGAATGACCTTAGCAATCCAGCGTTGAACATTTCACCCGCTGTACCCGAGTCATGCTTTCTCCCAGTCCGGGAGGAACTGGGAAGGCCGTGGAAATTTCCATTTGCCAACCCTTCACTTTGCGCTACAAAGTAAACAACTGAACCCGACAGTGAACACCGACCACGGAGCCGAGGAGCACCTGCACGCCATCCGCCAGTTGATGGAGCGCGCGACCATCTACCGCGCGATCTCCGCGCCCACGGCACTCGCGGGCGGTTTGATGTCGGTACTTGTCGCCGCCGTGATGCTGGCGTGGCAAGCCGGCGGGGTGGGCCGCAACGTGGGCGCAATGCTCTTTTTCCAGGTTTGGACGCTGGTCTTCCTGGTGACCCTGGCGGCGAACACGCTCTTCATCTGGCGCGGCGCGCACACGCGCGGCGAACCGGTGGTCTCCACGGCGATGAAGCTGGCTTTGCGTTCGATCCTGCCGAGCTTGTTCGCGGGCGCGGCCATCGGCGCGTGCTTGACGATCACGACCAGCCTGCCCCTGCTGCCGCCGTTGTTTTGGGTGATTTTCTACGGTTCGGGGTTGCTCTCTACGATGAACTTCGCCCCGCGCTCCATCGTGGTGCTGGGTTGGTCATTCCTCTTTACCGGGATCGCGGTGCTTATTTACCTGATGAACGAATCGGTCATGCCGGATTTCGATCTGCCCTCCCCCACCCGCTTTTTCCCGGCGGCTTTGATGGGGGTGACGTTCGGCTTGTACCACCTGGTTTACGCCGCCTGCACCTGGCCGCGCCGCAATCGCGTCCTGGACGCCATTGAGCGGCGTCCACTGGTTTCCCTCGGTGTCCCTCCGTTGTTATGACACTGGATTTCGACAAGATCGACAAGGTTATCCACGAACGAGGCCGGCTTGCGATCATGACGCTGCTGGCCACCCGGGTGTGCTGGCCGTTCGCGGATTTGAAGAGCGAGCTCAAGATGAGCGACGGCAACCTCATCACGCATCTGCGCACGCTGCACCAGGCGGGCTATCTGGCGGTGACCAAGGAGGTGCTCGACCGGCCGCACACCAGTTACGCGCTGACCGACCACGGACGCCAGGTGTTTCATGATTACCTTGCCCTGCTGGAGAAGATCATCAAAACCGGCCAGAGCTAAATTTCTCGTGGCAAAACACTTTGTGACACAAAGTTAACTCGGCAAGCGTAAACCATCCTATAGCTTTATGGAAATCATCCTGGCGGAACACTACGGCCTCTGTTTCGGTGTGCGCGACGCCCTCAAACTGGCGGAATCCCTCGCCGCGGACGGACCCGTCACGATCCTGGGCGACCTGGTGCACAACCCGATCGCGCTGGAGCGGCTCGCGGCCCACGGCGCGACGCAAGGCACCCTGGAGGATTTGGCGAGCGCGACGACACGCGACGTGTTGATCACCGCCCACGGCGCGGCCGACGAACGCCGGGCGGCCTGGCGCGACGCCGGTTTCCGCGTGGCCGACACGACGTGTCCGCTCGTGCGCCGCGCGCACAAGCAACTCGCGGGGTTGGTGGCGGGCGGGTATTTCCCGGTGGTGGTGGGACAGCGCGACCACGTCGAGGTGAGGGGTTTGACGGGAGACTTCCCGGGCGCGGCGGTGATCGGGAGCGAGGAGGACATCGCGGCGGTGCCGGTTCACGCGCGCTACGGGGTGATTTCGCAAACCACGCAACCGGCGGACAAGGTGGCGCGTCTGGTGGAGGCGTTCAGAAACGCGCGACCCGACGCCGAGGTGCGGTATTGCGACACGGTTTGCCAGCCGACGAAGGACCGGCAGAACGCGTTGCGCGAACTGGCCGGGAAGGTGGAGGTGGTGATCGTGGTCGGCGGACGCCACAGCAACAACACGCGCCAGCTTGTGCTGAGCGTGCAAGCCGTCGGCAAACGGGCGTACCAAGTGGAACGCGCGGAGGACTTGGACCCGAGGTGGGTGGCCGGAGTGGAGCGGGTAGGGTTGACGGCCGGGACATCGACCCTCCCGGAAACGGTGGCCACCGTGGGCAAACGGCTGCGCGAAATCGCGGACGGGCAGATGACCGACACGACCGGGTTGGAGCCGACTCTGTTGGTGCGCCGTTCAATGGCCGAGGCTGAGCTTGCGGGTGTGGGCACCGGATTTTGATCTTCAAGGGCGGCCACTCTGTCAACTCCTTACAACGGATTTTTACAATAATTTGGTCTGGCTCCGGGGCATCAGCCCCGGAGCTAGAGGAGAAGCGTTGTTCGATGGTTTTGAACACTGCTGCAGGCGTTGGCATTGGACGTTATCTCCCAGGCGTCCCAACTTGTAACCGTTCTCAAAAAATTGCGGAGCGGCGCTTACTCGTTCCGGTTATCCGCATAGAAGGCATTACCCCCGGCTTGCCTTTGGTTTGGAGTGCGCCGCGACACGTCGCCGCTTTGTCATTCAGCGACATGTCGCGTCCCACCATTCCGGCGCAGCCGGCTCGATCAACGGCGGCTTCGCCGAAGGAGTTAGGACGCAAAGTGTCGTTGGGATCACCAAAGGCGGAAACGGCGATGTGTGCGTGTGGTGAAGTTAGGTTTATCGGGGATTGGATCGCCAACGTGTCACCGGCCAGCGACGAAATCATCAAGGTTGGTCAATATCTGATGCGCGGTCTTCACACGTGCGTCGATGGCGTAGCGTTTGTTGGCGAGCAAGATTACGCCGAGCTTCCTGACCGGAACATAAGCCACATAGGTGGAGAACCCGTTGGTGGATCCCGTTTTGTTGATCAAGACCGCGTCCCGCGGTGACGAAGGAGGATCAAGCGTAACCGTGGGGTTGGGTTTGAGGACGAGGTCGTCCGAGTTGCCCGCAAGTAGGGTTGTTAGTTCCACCGGGTAGGGGTACTGCTCCCAGACCAAATCCTGCGTCATCCCGCCGACCTGATAGTAGCCGGCGTGCGTGTTGGTGATCGCGCGCCGCCACTTTTCGTCCAGGGCGAGCAATCCCATGTTGGCTTCGACGAAGCGCAACAGGTCGCCGGCGGTTGTCCTCACACCGTAAGTTTCGGCCGCAAGGACGCCGGGAGCCATTCGAATGGGAGCATCCTTGGTGGTATAGCCTTGGGCGTAGTCGTCCAGGCGCGAGGCGGGAACATTGAGGTACGTGTTTTTCAGGCCGAGCACAGGGTAGAGTTTGCCTTCCATGAGCACGCCAAATCCTTCGTTCAGGCTCCGCGCCGCGACTCTGCCGAGCAATCCGATGCCGGGGTTGCCGTACGTCCGGTAGGTTCCGGGAGCGAAGGCGGGCTTCCAGTTCAGGAAATACCGCATGAGTTGATCGTCGTTCGCGACCTCGTCGGGCACCTGCAGCGGCAGACCCCCTGAGGTGTGGGTTCCCAGATTGAGCAGACTCACCCCATCGAAGCAACTGCCGCGCAAGGCGGGCAAATACTTGCTCACGGAATCGGCGAGCGACAACTGGCCACCAGTCTGCGCGTAGGAAGCCAGCGTGGCGGTGAACGTCTTGCTAACCGAGCCAATCTCGAAAAGCGTGTCATCGTTGACCGGCTTGCCGCTCGCCCGCGATGCCGCGCCGTAGTTGAAAACGTAGCTTTTTCCGTCAAGCACGACGCCCACCGCCATCCCGGGAATGCCCTCACGCTCCATGAGCGGCCGGACCGCCCGCGTGACAATGGCCTCGACGCCGTCCTTTTCGTTGCCGGACGCCCAGACGTCCGCAGGGAGCAACAAGCCGACGCACAAAGCCGCAAAGGCGGTGCTGGGAGCATTCAATCGCATGGGTTTGTTGGGTTCCGCGCCTGACAAGTTGTAGGCGAACGCCTCCCCGAAAACAAGGCGAATGAACTTCAACAAGCGCAGCCGACACGATGGCCCGGGCCGCTAGCATCTCCTTTTGGCGCGGGAAAAGTGACTGAAGCAGCCCGTCAGGGGCGCGAGGGTGTGGTGGAACCAGCCTAACAGAACGTTTCTGGAATACGTCCCCCGAGAGCATTTCTACAGTCGAGAGGACCTAACGCCCCAAACTCACTGAGGGGGCTGAAGACCATCCAAGAAGCGGCGGACGCTACCCACCATTCGCGGCGAGAGGCGAGGCGTTTCCGGTCGCATCGGACCAGACTTCATCCTAATGGTTTACCTTTGCCGCTCTCAAGAAATCCGCGCAGGCTCTCGTTGAGCAGAAACGACCATCCGCTCGCGCAGCTATCGGAGTAATCCAAAGCGTTCGGGCGAAAGTGGGTGAAATCCAGTTGTTACCGCCCACCGCCCAAGTCCAGAATGTCGAAAATATCCGCGTGCCAACCCAGTCGCGCAGGTCGGCGTATCCCGTGCTGTCGTCGTGCTTGGAGTCTACGCACTCCCACTCCAGAAGTTGCGGCGGCTACCGCCGCAACGTCCGCATCACGGCGAAAAATCCGCCCGGGGGAAAGTAATAGGACGACCGACCGCCAATCGCCTCGCTCACCTCGCAGTGCCGAGTCCACCCGCCCTTGGTGCCGTCGGCGGTGGCAAGCGCGGAGAAGACGCGCTCCGTGGGAACGGCGAAGCGCGGATGAAGCTCGAAGTTGTCCGAGGTTGTTGCTGGGTCTGTGTTCATACCTGAGCGACGGCTACCAACCTCGGGAGCGCGTCGCCAGGGGAACCAGGCACCCCGGCCGGGGGGCCTTTGCCCGAGCGCCGCGTTGGGTCCCTCGGATTGCCCGGGCGATGGTGTGGCAAACAAAGACCGGCAACTCGCGCGTTTGCCCGTCCATGCGGGTGAAGTTGGTGCGGACCCGCCCGGCTCCCATGCGCTCGTAGAAGCCGGCGGCGTGCGGGTCCGACTCGACCTCGAAGTGGGCGAAGCCCAATTCCCCGGCCCGGCGTCGCGCGTGCTCAAAGAGAGCGCGCCCGATCCCGCCTCCCATTCTGCCGGGTGGAACCCAGAGGTGTTCAAGGCGCAGCGTGTTGCCCTCGCGCTCCAGGCTGCAAAAGCCGATGGGGATACCGGCGTCACGGGCGGCATAGGTCTCGTGGGCCGCGATATAAGGGGGTTTCAGGGTGAGAGTGTCCCGCCACGCCGCCATCCAGCGGTCGGGATAATCCCAGTGGCCTTTGGCGGCGCGGGCAATGGCGGTGAGCGCGTCTGCTTCGGAGGTCTCGGCGCGGCTGATAATCATGGTGAGTGGTGGGAACTTAACGGCTGCAAGCTGGACGACCTAGTGAACAACACGCCCAAAAGCGGTGGACCGTACCCGCCGTTCGCCGCCGCGACTGGCTGGGCGTAGGACCTCAACCTGCGTGGAAAACACGCTCACACGCAAGACAAAAAAGCTCGCCGGGCACCGAAAAGCTTGCGGTAACGCTGACCTGCCAAAGCAGGGCATGACTACGAAGCCGCCAAAGGAGGACGACCCGTAGCTCGAGGAACGTCGGGTGATGAGGTCATTGCCAGTTCAGGTTGAAAGATGCCAAGTTACAGACCAAGCTCAGCGACGGCGTAGAGGATGTGATCAGAGCAGGCGATCATCCCCGCCATTCGTTGCGGGGACTGGTAGGCGGCGGGCTATGGGCCGTTGCATTGTAACGATGGGAAAGGACTCTCCGCTCGCTGAAACCTTCTGGCCGTGTCCGGTGACGACGAATCCGCAGGCAAGATAACACTGGTAAGCGCGAGGGTTATTTGAGCGAACCCGCAACACCACAGAATCAATCCCCAAGCCCTGTTCGGCCGCCGCAACGATCAAACCCACCGCCTGCCGGCCAAAGCCTCTGTTCCAATATCGCTCGTCTCCGATCATGATGCCGAGCAATCCTTGCGTGGCAGCCACGCCCTCTTTCTCGATCCAGACATAGCCGATGTCTTGGCCTTCGTGCTGAATGATGCGGCGTAGAGTCCAGTCGGTTGTTGGATGAACTCGAGACATAAAGCGGTGGGAATCAATGCCCATTGTCCAAGCGTCTATTTTCGCTTCGTCGTCCGGTAACATTGGGCGAAGTGTGATCACGAGTTGTCTAACGCCCCAAGCTCAGCGACTGGTTAGCACTCCACCCGTGTCCTGCGCGTGGCAATGGGAGAAGGAACAGGCGTTTCACGGGTTTGCTTTTGCAGGGGGAGCCGTTTTCGCAAGCCATTCTGCGTCAATAGTCTGAAATTCTAGTTCCTGAGGAGGTCTTGGGTGGACGTTTTTCTTCGTGGTAGAGGAGGAACTCGGAGATACTGTGAAAACCACCCTGGCGCGCGTAGCACTCTGCCCGCACCGAAGGCAATCCGACGTAGAGGTTGGGATCGGCTCCGCGGTGGATCAGTAAGCGCACAATATCGAAATCCCCACGCTTGGCGGCAACGCTGAGCGGAGTGTCCTTGAAGTTGTAGGACTCCTGCACGTCGAGGTCGGCTCCAGAGTCCAGCAACTGCAAAGCCACCTCGTAGTGCCCGCGAGAACAGGCGTGGGTCAGAGCAGTCCAGCCGTTGCTGTCTCGAGTGTCCACGGACGCACCATCTAAAAGCAGGTCGAAGAGCCCACACAAGTCGCCGCTACCCGCCGCGAGTATGAGCGGGGTGCTATCATCGACAGGATCTGGTGGAGTGGCAGGCATGCTTGCCGGAGAGACCTAACGCCCCAAGCTTAGCGACAGAGGCTGGCGAGAGCAGACTCAACCACGGAACCGGCTCCACCGCCAGCCTCTGTTCTCTGGAGCCCGTGGTTAGGCGGCTGGGTGACGGTTGATGACGATGGAGTCTGGTGGTGCGCCCGCATCCAAAGCTGCCCGGTAAAAGATAGCCTCGTCGTACTGGCGCAGGTAAACGGAGACCTCCGGGGCAACGTCGAAATGGAAATGCGGCCTCCAACGCAGCCCGCGCCCCAGCAAGCAGAACAACCCGTGGCGCAGAAAGGTGCCCAACACGCCCCCGTAATCCAAAGGGAACAACGGTTCGTGGAAAAGGTCGATCCGCACGGCCGCAGATCTCGCGGGCGGTGGCTCGCCCACACCCAGGACAACCCCCTTAGCAGTGGCCGCATCTAGGTAAAGGCATGGCGCGAGGCCGCAAGACTTGGATTTGTACGAAAACGTCACAAGGTCGCGCTGTACGCGAACGGCAACTCTGGTGCGAAACAGGACCATGAACGGTGAAAAACGAAGCCGCCTAACGCCCGCAAGCTTAGCTACGGCGCGGGGAGCCGGATGACTCGACCCGCTGTTCGCTGCAGCGACTGGTTAGCACTCCACCCACGCGAGGCGCGGGGCAATGGGAGAAGAAGCTGGTTTTTTGTGCGGCATCCCCGCTCCGGTCTGGTCTTCATAAGTTCCTCGTCCTCAGCGATCCCCAACTTCAGCTTCTTAGGAGGTGCTTGGCGTGGAGGTGGGGAGCGGACGCGGAAAGACGCGGCGGCACCAGTAAGCCGACGGAGCGGTAAACCACGCGGCGTTGGCCGGGGTGAGGAAGATGGCGAGTTGGGACATGCCCCGGATGTGGTAGCGGTGGAACAACGCCAGGAGGTCACGCAAGGCTGCCGCAGAGGGGCGGGCGGCGACGTGGAGGAAAATGCTGTCGCCGACGCCCTCAACGCGGCTAACGGTGGTGATACGCTCGGCAAAGGCGAAGAACCCGGCTTCGTCGGCGGGTGAATAGAAGACGACGCGCTTACAGGTGAGAATGGGCATCGAGTGCTGGCACCTAACAGGATAATATCCGTCACTTTTGAGATTTTGGCGGGAATTTATCTCCGCACAAAACCTCAAATTTGAAGTTTTGTCAGGCAATTCTCTTCCTGACTGCAAACATAAAGCTTCACTTCTGCGGCATATATATACAAGGAAATACCGCGTTTGTGAAACAATGCGCGGATTTCACCCGGACGTCCGGCTTGCCTCGGCGGATTGGCACCCTCCCGGCGTCCCCCCACCCCATCCTTGCGACCCGTCGTCTGTGGAGCTACCGAGGTGGAAAACAGAAATGGCGGATCACCCAAAGGTGATCCGCCATTTAAAAATCAGAACGATCCGTTAAATCCCGGTACCGCTTAGAACTTGACCTTCGCGCCCAAGCTCACCGTCGAGTAGAGCCGGTTGCCGCCATCGTTCACGCCGGACACACCCGCGAGGCGGGCGTTACTGCGCTCGGGCTTCGTGTCATACCCGTAGCCACTCTCTAGCACCGCGCTGAAGTTGCGCGTGAAAGCGTACTCATAGCCAAACGTCGCCTGCGACGTGAACACCCAGTCGCTGTCGTACAAACCGACGCGACCAGTGTCCAGGAAATTACCCGCTGTGAAGCGCACGGTGGTCGCCTCGACGTACTTCCCACCCGCGGAGGCGGAGAAATAAGGCGTGATCGCCTCCGGGGCATGGATGATGTTCAGCAAGGTGCGCGGCAGGGTCAGCTTGAAGCCGGCCCGGCCCGTGTACGCCTGGTAGCGGCTCACCCGCGCGTTCAATTCGTAAACGCCGCCCACCGGACCAAATACCCCGCTCGGATCAGTCACCCGGCCCGCGCCGTGCGAGTCGCCGTTGGCGTGGCTGTAGGTGAAACCGGCAAACAACGTGATGACATCGTTGAACTTGTAACCCGCCTCCAACACACCGTTGATCACGCCGGGGTCGTGCAAGGCCGTGAAGTCGCGGGACTGCACCTTGACCGGCAGGGAATAAGCGCCGGGCACACCCAGGTCGCCGTTGCCGTTGCTGATGTACTTGGTGGCGTGGATGTCAAACTCACCTCCTGCGGAGAGGCTCAGATAAAACCGGGGTTCTTTCACCGGCTGCTGGATGACCTGCTTGGAGGATTTCGAGTAATCCGCGTCCGTGCCAGCTTGGGCAGCGGTCGCCAAACAGACGGTGGAGAGGAGGAGCAAGGAGTTGATTTTTTTCATCGTGGGAATTGTGTCAGACAACCGTAAATCGACATTTTGCTTTGGACCGGATGTAAACTTTTTCCTGTCGCGATATCCACCGCGGGAAAGTTAGGGCAAATGATCCGCCTGTTAGTTTCTAAACTTCAGTAGCTTATCCGGTGCTGTCAACCCACCAACTCGGGGTAGAATTCACGCGCGATTTTTTCGCACTCCTCGGCAATCTGGGACGGTGTGTCCATTTCCATCACCCTCCGGGCAAGTGCTTGGCAGACATCCATGCGCAGGGTTTGCACCGCCCGTTTCACCCGCGGCACCAGGGCGGCGCCCGCGCTAAGTTCGTCCACGCCGAGGCCCAACAGCAATGGCGTCAGCGAAACTTCGCTGGCCATTTCCCCGCACACGCCCACCCAGATGCCGTGTTCGTGCGCCGCTTCCACCACCATCCTGATCAGGTGAATGATCGCGGGATGCGTCGGCTCGTAAAGGTGCGCGATCCGTTCGTTCACCCGGTCCACCGCGATCGAGTATTGGATCAGATCGTTCGTCCCGATGCTGAAAAAATCCACCTCGCGGGCGATGTGCCGGGCGCAGAGCGCGGCGCTCGGCACCTCGATCATCACGCCAACCTGCATCCCGTCGTTGAAGTCCTTGCCCTCGCGGCGCAGTTCCTCCTTGCACTGTTCCAAGCAACCGGTTCGCCTGCCGCACCTCTTCGATCCCGCTGATCAGCGGGTACATCATCTTGACGTTGCCCAGGGCGCTCGCGCGCAGAATGGCCCGCAGTTGCACCTTGAAGACATCCTCCCGTTCCAGGCAAAACCGGATCGCGCGCCAGCCCAAAAACGGGTTGAGTTCGGATGGCAGGTTCAAACTGCCCACGAACTTGTCGCCGCCCAGGTCGAGAGTGCGGATGATCACCCCGTTCGGCAGGATCTCGCTCGCGACCTTGCGGTAGTTGGCGTACTGCTCCTCCTCGGTCGGCAAATCCGTTTTGTTGAGGTAGAAAAACTCCGTCCGGTACAGCCCGACGCCCTCCGCGCCGCTGCTCTTCACCTGCGGCACGTCCTCGGGCATTTCGATGTTGGCCGAGAGGATGAGGTGGTGGCCGTCCGCCGTGGTGGACGCGGTCTCGCGCAGGGTGTCCAACCCGGCTTCCACCCGCTCCTTGCGCCGCGCGAGTTCCTCGTACTCCTTGAGGGTTTGCTCGCTCGGGTTCAACACCAGCAGGCCGTGGTAACCATCCAGCAGCACTTCCACGCCCGATTCCAGGTGGGAACTCACGTCGTGCAAGCCCACGATGGCCGGGATGTTCAGCGACCGCGCCATGATCGCGGTGTGCGAGGTGCGGCTGCCCGGCGTCCGTGGCGAAGCCGAGCACGAACTGCCGGTTGAGCAGCGCGGTGTCCGACGGCGTCAGGTTCTGCGCGAGCAGGATGTGCGGATAATTGATCTCCGAAATCGGGGCGCGATCTTGCCGCGCAGATTCATGATGACCCGCCGGGTCACATCATGCACGTCCAGCGCGCGCTCGCGCAGATAGGGGTCGTCCATCTGGTCGAGCAGATCGGAATAGCGGCTGGCCACCTGCTGGAAAATTCCCTCGATGTTGCGCCGGTCGGGCTCCAGCGTGCGGAGCACCTCGTCGATGAGGGTGCGGTCCTCCACCACGAGCAGGTGGGCGTCGAAGATGCTGGCATCCTTGGCGCCAATCGCGTCGGCGATCTTGGCCTGCATTTCGAGGATCTGCGCGCGCGTCAGCAACAGCGCGGCCTCGAAGCGGGCGATCTCGGCGGGAAGATCCTTTTCCTGGATCGCGTAATCCGGCGGCGAATCCTCCTCGGGACGCACCACGAAGATGCGACCGCGCGCGAGACCCGGCGAGACGCCGAGACCCTGGAAACGCTGTTCCCGCGATGGAAGGCTGGCGTCGCCGCTCATCAGAGAATGCTCCGGCGCGCAAACATGCAACGAGGATGGTTCTCGGGACGGCTTCCGCATCACTCGTCAAAATGGCCCTGGACCAGCGTCGCGATTTCCTGGATCGCCATTTCGGCGTCGGGGCCCTCCGCCGTCACGCGCAACTTGGAACCCTGGCCGGCGGCGAGCATCATCAACCCCATGATGCTTTTGCCGTTGACGTGCTCGCCGTCCTTCTCGACCCAGATCTCGCTTTTGAAACGGTTGGAAATCTTCACGAAACGAGCCGACGGCCGGGCGTGCATGCCCAGGGGATTGAGGATGGTCAATTCCTTGCTGCACTTCTGCGCGGGATCGGTGGATTGGGTGGCGGGGCTGCCGAGGAGGCTCATAAAGCGTTCTTGCGGTGCATCAAATTGAGTAGGCGTTGGTTAAATTCCTGCGAGCCGTGGTGGCCGTGGCCCTTCAGCTTCTGGTCGAGCGCGGCGACTTCCACCAGCCGGGCCATGTCGCGACCGGGGCGAACCGGCAGGGTCACGTGGGGAACCTCGATGTCCAAAATCCGATAGACTTCCTGTTCGAGGCCCACTCTATCGACTTCCTCCATGTCCTGCCAATCTTTTAATGTGACCACCAAATCGAGGCGCTTTTCGCTGCGGATGCTGCCGATCCCGAAGATGGAGGCCACGTTGATCACCCCCAGCCCGCGGACCTCCATGTGGCAGCGGGTGGTGTGCGGGGCGGTCGCCATCAACTCGCGGTGTTCGATGGCCCGCAGCCGCGTGGCATCGTCGGCCACCAGGCTGTAGCCGCGTTCGATCAAACCCAGCACGCACTCGCTTTTCCCGATCCCGCTCGCGCCGCGGATCAGGGTGCCCACCCCCAGGATGTCCACCATGCTGCCGTGCTCGGTGCGCGAGGGGGAAAAATCGAATTCCAGCGCGATCGTCGCGGCGTTCACAAATTTCATGGTGACCAGCGGGGTGCGAAACACACAAATTCCGGCGGCCGCGGCCACCTCCTGCAACCCGGACGGAATGACGGCGTTGCGGGAAAACACCACGCACGGCACGCGCTGCTGGCACAAGTGGCGGAAACGCTCCGACATTTCCTCGGCGGACAGGCTTTTCAGGAAGGCCAGTTCCGCGCTGCCGATTACTTGGATGCGTTTGTTGGCGAAGTATTGGTAGAAGCCGGTAAGCGCGAGGCCCGGCCGGTTGATGGTCGGCTCGGGAATTTTGCGGTCAAACCCGCGGTCGTCGCCGACGAGCCGCATCTGGAGGTATTCGCCGTGGTCCTTGAAGAACTGACCGACGGTGATGGTCGGCAATTTGCATTCCTGGGGGTTAAGG
The DNA here is from genome assembly GCA_963795895.1 of uncultured bacterium. Lineage (GTDB taxonomy): Bacteria > Verrucomicrobiota > Verrucomicrobiia > Chthoniobacterales > SZAS-18 > CAWCJJ01. The sequence goes on along the minus strand of CAWCJJ010000005.1, from coordinate 865,846 downwards.
TGCGCGGGCGTCAGCGCCTGGATGGTTTTCAAAGGGGGAGGAAAATGGAAGCTTCGGCGGGTGCCGGGAAACGGGGAAACGCGGACCCAGGCGGCATCCGAGAGAACTGCGGAAGCCAAAGGGCGCGTCTTCCCTATGTTTGTAGGCTTGCGACCCGGGAAATTCAATCTTAGTTTTGCGCGGGCGTGATTCGGGCTGGCGAGGCCCGGGCGGTTACCGCCGTCGTTTCAAAGGTAGGGATGGCTCTCCGAGCCGCTCCCATTATGACATTGGCTGGCTGGTCGACCCCGGTAAGAGGGGTCGTCCACCAATCGCCGGAGACAATGGGGAGCAGCTCGGAGAGCCATCCCTAGCTTTGAAACGAAGCCGCTTCGCGACGGGTCCACGCGAGTTTACGAACACTAATCGAGACCAAGTTTCTCTCCGGTAGATAGTTACACTTGTTACGAAAGTGTCACAAGCTTTCGTTTGCGAGTTGCGGAAAGACCTGCAAGATTAGCCGCGTTGGGAGAAACGGGTCGAAACCCAATAAACCCCCCACGATTAAAAAAACTTATAATTCCTGTTGCGCGCCCGCCAAAAGGGATTTATCAGTTGAGAAGATTTTAGAAGATTGTTCTGGGGGGAACAGGTGCCCCTCGCATCCAGCGGATGCGGGGGGCGCTACTTTTTTGGACCCGTCGCTCGTTTGATACTTGGACACGGTTGGTTATCCTTCTCCTTGTGAATGCCCGGAGGCGCTCGCCCGTGGCATCCTCATTTTTCCATGACTTCCCCGTCGCAGCCTGTTCGCTCCCGCTTGGGTTGCGCGGGAGCATTCGTGCTGGTCATCCTGATTCTGGCGTTGTTGGGCGGGTTCATCTTCTATCGCATGGAGATGGCGGGCGGGCGGCTACTTGGTGCCGGGGGCGACGGACTTCGCGAACTGGCGGGCAAGGCGCGCGACACGTTTGTCGCCGTGGCGCAGTTGCAGCCTCAGGTCACCGTCAATGAACAGGTGATCTTTACGCAGAACAGTCCGGTGCTGGAACTGGCGGTGATCAATCAACAAACGGTGGTTGAACGGGAAACCTCCGCCACTTGGCTTGGCAGCACCAAACGGTTGAGGTTGCGCGGAGTTTACAACGTGAAGGCGGGTTTTGATCTGCGGCAACCCTTCACGGTTCGCGTGGGTGGCGAGCATCCGGGGGTGATCTCCGCGCGGATCCCGCCCGCCAAGCTTTTGAGTGTCGAGCAGCAAAAGCTGGATGTTCTCACCATGGAAAACGGAATTTGGAACCACGTGAACGCCGGGGACCTTTCGGGTGAGATCGGCGAATTGAACCGCGACGCCCGGACCAAGGTGTGGAAGGCGGGCATCCTTGAACAAGCGGAGAAGACTTTCGTGGAGCAGCTAAAAAGCAAGCTTGGCGGGGAGTATCAACTGGAGATCACCACGGACGCAGAAACGGGACCGGACTCCTCGGCAAGTCCGGTTTTGGGAGTGACACCCAAACCCTGAGGGGTCGGCGGGGATCGCGTAGCATTCTTCCTCCCAGCCACGGAGTGGTGTCAACGCAGTTAGTAGCCGTGGTCGAGTCCGCGAGGCCACGGAATGCCACCATCAAGAGGTTCAAAGCCACGTAGTGGCGTAACCTCAGGTGGTGCGACACCTGTTCCGCAAAGTCGGACGCGAACGTTCGCGGCTTGTATCGTAACTTCCTCATCGTGCTTCCATTGCTATTCACCGCCCTTGGTGACGCCACTACGTGGCTTTGATCCTTCTGCTGGTGGCTGTTCCGTGGCCTCGCGGACCCGACCACGGCTACTCACCTTCCGTTGACGCCGCTACGTGGCTAGGAGGCTGCATCCGTCCATACTCCCGCATCCCTTCCACATCCCTCTCACATCCCTCCCCCCATCCCACCCCCAAGACGCAAAACAGCCGGACCGCTCGCGCGATCCGGCTGCTCTGATAGCTTTCGGGCGTTCTCAGCGAGAAACACCCGGGCGCAAACAGGACTCCCTTAGTAGTCCATGCCGCCCATGCCGCCCATCCCGCCGCCGCCCGGAGGCATCGCGGGACCCTTGTCCTTCTCGGGCAATTCGGTGATGACTGCCTCGGTCGTCAGCAACAGGCCGGAGATCGAAGCCGCGTTTTGCAACGCGCTCCGGGTCACCTTGGTCGGGTCAACCACGCCGGCTTTCACGAGGTCAACATACTCGCCCGTGGCGACGTTGTAACCTTCGTTGCCGCTGCGGGCCTTGACTTCCTGCACGATCAACGCGCCTTCCTGGCCCGCGTTGTCCGCCAACTGGCGCAACGGGGCTTCGATGGCCCGGCGAATGATCGCCACGCCCACCGCCTCGTCGCCTTCGAGCTTCAGGCTGTCCAACGCCTTCTGGGCGCGGATCAGAGCCGTGCCGCCGCCGGGGACGATCCCCTCTTCCACCGCCGCGCGGGTCGCGTGCAGAGCGTCCTCGACGCGGGCCTTCTTTTCTTTCATCTCGGTTTCGGTCGCCGCGCCGACGTTGATGACAGCCACGCCGCCCGCCAGCTTCGCCAGACGCTCCTGGAGCTTCTCGCGGTCGTAATCACTGGTCGTCTCGTCGATCTGACGGCGGATCTGGGCAACGCGGCCCTGGATCGCCTGGCTGGTGCCCTCACCCTCGACAATGGTCGTGTTTTCCTTGTCGATGGTGATGCGCTTGGTGCGACCCAGGTCGTCCAGCGTCACGTTTTCGAGCTTGATGCCGAGGTCGTCCGTGAAGCAGCGGCCACCGGTCAGCACCGCGATGTCTTCCATCATGGCCTTGCGGCGATCACCGAACCCGGGGGCCTTGACGGCCGCGACCTGCAGCGTGCCGCGCAGTTTGTTAACCACCAGAGTCGCCAGGGCCTCGCCCTCGACGTCTTCCGCGATGATCAGCAACGGACGGCCGCTCTTCGCGACTTTCTCCAGCAGCGGCAGGAGGTCCTTCAGGCTGCTGATTTTCTTCTCGTGGATCAGGATGTACGCGTTGTCCAGGATCGTTTCCATGCTCTCGGCGTTGGTCACGAAATAGGGCGACAGGTATCCCTTGTCGAACTGCATGCCTTCGACCACTTCGAGGGTGGTCTCGATCGACTTGGCTTCCTCGACCGTGATGGTGCCGTCCTTGCCGACCTTGTCCATCGCGTCGGCGATGATCTCGCCGATGTTGGTGTCCCAGTTGGCCGAGACGGTGGCAACCTGCGCGATTTCCGTGCGGTCGCTGACCTTCTTGGAGATGCGGGCCAGTTCGGCGACAAGGACCGTGACGGCCTTGTTGATGCCGCGCTGCAGCGTGGTCGGGTTCGCCCCGGCGGTCACGTTGCGCAGACCTTCCTTGTAGATCGCCTCCGCGAGCACGGTGGCCGTGGTGGTGCCGTCGCCGGCGATGTCGCTGGTCTTGCTGGCGACTTCACGCACGAGCTGCGCGCCCATGTTTTCATACGGGTCTTCCAACTCGATCTCCTTGGCGACGGTGACGCCGTCCTTGGTGATGGTCGGGCTGCCGAATTTCTTGTCGAGGATGACGTTGCGCCCCGATGGCCCGAGGGTCGCCTTCACGGCGCGGGCGAGTTTCTCAACGCCGCGCAGGAGTGACTGGCGGGCGTGTTCGTCGAATTGCAGTTGTTTGGCTGCCATAATGTTTAAAGTGGTTTCTGAGTGTTACTGTTGCTTGTTAGTGTGTTGGGATGATTCGGAATGAACCCGGATCAGCCGAGGATGCCGAGGATGTCGTCCTCGCGCATGATGAGGTAGGTTTCGCCGTCCACCTTGACTTCGGTGCCGCCGTATTTGCTGATGAGCACGCGGTCGCCCATTTTCACGGTGAAGGGAACTTTCTTGCCGTCATCGTCCGTCTTGCCGGTGCCGAGGGCGACGACTTCACCCTCCTGCGGCTTTTCCTTCGCGGTGTCGGGAATGATGATACCGCCCTTTTTGGTTTCTTTCTCTTCGAGTGGGTGCACGAGCACGCGGTCACCGAGAGGCTGCATTTTGATCGCCATATGGATGTGTTGTTTGGTTGGTTGTGGGTTGTGGTTTGCGTGTACCCGGCAGGCGCGAACCGCTGGCTAGAGTCGGCTGGCGTCCGGCGGGCAAAATGTGTTGTGGAGGTCGGGACCCGGGGACCATCCTGCCGCCGGTGGCTCGGCGAGCCACCGGCGGCGTTGATCCTTTGGGAATAACGGTGGTTACTTGCCCTTCTTGTCCTCGTCCACCATCTCGAACTCGGCATCGACAACATCGTCGTGGCCGGGGCGCTTGGTTTCGCCGCCGCCCTCGGAGTGCGAGGCACCGCCGCTGCCGCCGGGCATATCGCTCCCACCACCGGGCGCGCCGCCTTGGGCGGATTGCGCGGAGGCCGCCGCCTGCTTGTAGAGCTCGGCGCTAACTTCCTGGAAACGGCTTTGCAGCGTCTCGTGGGCGGACTTGATCGCGTCGGTGTCGGTTCCTTCGAGGGCCGTCCGCACGCTGGCGATGGCTTCCTCGATGGAGGTCTTCTTGTCCGCCGGGATCTTGTCGCCGAGGTCCTTCAACTGCTTCTCGCACTGGTAAGCCATGTTGTCGGCCATGTTGCGGGTCTCGATCGACTCTTTGGCTTTGTTGTCCTCGTCGGCGTGCGCCTCGGCTTCCTTGCGCATCTTTTCGACCTCCTCCTTGGTCAACCCGCTCGAACCGGTGATGGAGATTTTCTGCTCCTTGTTGGTGCCGAGATCCTTGGCCGAAACGTTGAGGATGCCGTTCGCGTCGATGTCGAAGGTCACTTCGATCTGCGGAACCCCGCGCGGGGCCGGCGGGATGCCATCGAGATGGAAGGTACCGAGGTTTTTGTTGTCGCGGGAGAGCGGGCGCTCACCCTGGAGAACCTTGATTTCCACACCCGGCTGGCTGTCGCTGTAGGTGGAAAAGATCTGCGATTTACGCGTGGGCACCGTGGTGTTGCGCGGGATCATGGGCGTGGCGACACCGCCGGCCGTCTCGATGGCAAGCGTCAGCGGGCTGACGTCGAGCAGGAGAACGTCCTTCACATCGCCCTTGAGCACGCCGCCCTGGATGGCCGCGCCGACCGCCACGACTTCGTCGGGGTTCACACCCTTGTGCGGCTCTTTGTTCACGAGGCCGCGGGCCGTCTCGATCACCTTGGGCATACGGGTCATACCGCCGACGAGCACCAGTTCGTCGATCTTGTCGGCGCTGATCTCGGCGTCGCGCAAACAATCCTTCACCGGCTTGATGGTGCGCTCGAAGAGGTCGTCCGTGAGTTGTTCGAGCTTGGCGCGGGTGATCTTCTTCTGGATGTGCTTGGGGCCGGTCTGGTCTGCCGTGATGAATGGCAGGTTGATCTCGTACTCCTGGGAAGACGAAAGGGCGATCTTGGCCTTCTCCGCCTCTTCCTTGATGCGTTGAATCGCGTCAACCTGCTTGCTGAGGTCGATGCCGCTGTCGTTCTTGAACTCCTTGATCACATAATCAATGAGCTTGTTGTCCCAGTCGTCACCGCCGAGGTGGGTGTCACCATTGGTGGCGCGGACCTCGAAGACGCCCTCGCCGATGTCGAGCACGGAGATGTCGAAAGTTCCACCGCCCAAGTCATAGACGGCGATCTTCTCGTCCTTCTTTTTGTCGAGGCCGTAGGCCAGGGAAGCCGCCGTGGGCTCGTTGATGATGCGCAACACTTCGAGTCCGGCGATCTTGCCGGCGTCCTTGGTGGCGTTGCGCTGGGAATCGTTGAAATACGCCGGGACGGTGATGACCGCCTGGGTGATCTTCTCGCCGAGCTTGGCTTCCGCGTCCGCCTTGAGTTTCGCCAGGATCATGGCCGAGACCTCCTGCGGAGAGTACGCCTTCGTTCTCGCCGTTGACGAGAATTTCCACCGCCGCGTCGCCGTTGCTGGCGCGAACGATCTTGTAAGGAACGCGCCGCTCCTCGTCGCGGACTTCGTCGTACTTGCGGCCCATGAACCGCTTGATGGAAAACACCGTGTTCGCGGCGTTGGTGACAGCCTGCCGCTTGGCGGCCTGGCCGACCAGCCGTTCGCCGTTCTTGGCGAAAGCCACGATGGAAGGAGTCGTGCGCGCGCCCTCGGAGTTTTCGAGAACGACGGGCTCACCATTCTCCATCACTGCCATGCAGGAGTTGGTGGTGCCCAAATCAATGCCTAAAATTTTCGCCATAAGTTGTTGGAAAGGTTTCCACTCCTTCAGCAGCGGGCGTTCCAAGCGGCATTTATATACTTAAACGCCTTATCAGAAATAACTTATGTGTTATCTCCAAAGTGAGACAATACGCAATTGGAGACAAATTGTCCCTAAAGATGGCACACCCTACTTCATTCCAAGTGCCATTTAGTCTTGGCATTACCTGAATGATAGAATCAATAGGGCGGGATATTGACGAGGGCAGGAACGAGGCTGCCTGCGGCGGGCAGTGCGTTTCGCGGCTCTGTGCCGCCCTCGTGGCTTGAGCCGACTTCACCGGAGTGCTGGGATGCGTCCCGGAACAGCGACACAAAGACCTCAAAAAGGATCACCCCTCGCGGCGACGCGGTCGGGAGAAGCTTGCGGGCCGTGTTAATTGGGATTGCCCGGCTTGATCGCCTCCGGGTGCCGTCCCGTCGGCCAAGCGTTCGCCGACGACCTGGGCAGGTAGGATGGCGTCGAGTTGTTCGAGCCAGCCTGGGAATCGAAAAAGGCTTGGTCAGGTAGGCCCGCGCGCCCTGCGCCAGCAGGCGCTCGCGACTGCCGGAGGTGGCGTCGGCACTCAAGAGAACCACCGGAATGCCCGAGGTCGCGGGATCGTCCCGCAACGCGCGTAGGACCGCCTCGCCGTTGCAGCCGGGCAAGTGCAAGTCGAGCAGAACCAGGTCGGGCCGGCGCTGGCGGGCGGCGGCGAGGCCGGCGGGTCCGTCGCCAACCGTTTCTAGCTTCCACACGGGACGCTGGCGGAGCAGAATGGTTTTTACCAAGTTCAGATTGGATAGATTATCCTCGATATACAGGAGGCGGGCGGCGGGAGGGACGGGGCCGGGCGGCGCAAACATGGCGGGAGGACAGTCGATCATGGAGTTGGGCATGGTGAACAGCGGTAATTCTATCCAGAACGTGCTGCCTCCCCCAACACGGCTCTCGACCCCCAGACGGCCGGCCATGGCCTCGGTCAGGCGGAGGGAGACCACCAATCCCAGCCCGGTACCCTCCTTGGTGCCGCGCTCCTGGCCAAGCCGCTGGAAAGGCACGAACAGGCGTTCCAGATCCACCGGCGCGATCCCGGGCCCGGTGTCCGCCACCATGATCCGCAGCCGACCCTCCGAAGTCTCCTCGCCAGACACTGTCACCCGGCCTCCCGGTCGGTTGTATTTGACCGCGTTGGATATCAGGTTGAGCAGCACTTGGCTGGCGCGCTGGCGGTCAGCCAAGATGAGGCGCGCACGCGGAAAGCACTGGTCGATCGCGCACACCACCCGCGCCTCCACGGCGAGGCGGTCGATCAGGCACAGGCACTCCCGGACCAAATCCCCGGCGTCAAGCGGCACCAGTGCCATCTGGAGCTGGCCGGACTCAATGCGCGCGAGGTCAAGCACCTCGTTGATCAATCCCAACAAGTGGTGCCCTCCCTTGAGGATGTAATCCACGCTGGCCCGGTGCCGCTTGTTCTTGATCTCAAGTTCCAATAGTTGTCCGAAGCCCAGGATGGCGTTGAGCGGGGTGCGCAGTTCGTGGCTCATGCGGGAAAGAAATTCGCTTTTCGCCAGGTTCGCCCGCTCCGCTTCCTTGCGCGCGCCGCGCAACTCGGCCTCGGCCTGTTGTCTGGAGATCGCCGTGGCCACGATGTTGGCCACGGCTTGCAGAAAATCCAGGTCTTCCTTTGAAAAGGCGCGCGGCTGTCGGAAAACGACGCCCAACACCCCGAAGGGCGCCGGCGGCGGCCCGGCGGCGGTCACCTCGCGGGCGATGATCACGGTGGCCGTCGCCTTGCCGCCGTGTTGGGCGGCGTAGGGCGAGATGGCGAACCGCTCCTCGCGGGCCGCGTCCTCCGTTACCGCGGGATGTCCGGTGAGCAGGGTGTAGCCCGGCGCGCAGGCCATCGTGGCGGGGCGCCGGTTTCTTCGCTTCCAACTGATTCCGAGGGCCAGCCGCACCCGGCACGGCGGATCAACACGCCCCGGTGGGGCACGTGTTCAAACACGCTCGAATAATCCGCCCCCAAGGTTTCGGCGGCCAGTCGGGCGGCTTCCACCAAAAAAGGGTCCAGGCCGGCCTCGCCGAGTTCCAGCGCGCGCCGACTCAAATCCGCCACGGCGGCCTGCTGCCGGGCGCGTTCAACCAGTTGCTTTTCGTGCCGCAAACGCTCGGTCACTTGGTGACTGACACCGAGCGGGTGGCGCACTTTCCCATCGGCGTTGAAGAGGGGAGGCTTGCGGGTGTGCATGACGCCCATCCCCTCCGGCGTGTGGAGAAGATCCTCGGGGACGTCCTTCAACCCGCCGGCCAGCACGGCGCGGAGGACGCTGCCGGTTCGCCGCAACACCAATTCGTCCACGACGAGCGCGGCAAAATCCGTGAGCGTCCGGCACTCCGCCTCGTCCAACTCCCGCGGACGCCGGTCCATGATGCAAAGGGTGCCCAGCCGGTGGCCCTCGGGCACCCGGAGCGGTGCTCCGGCGTAGAAACTGTAGCCGGGGTCCCCCGTGACGACCGGATGGTTCGAAAAACGCGGATCTTTGCTCGCGTCGGGAACCACGAGGACTTTGTCCCCCAGAATGGCGTGGGTGCAGAACGAAATCTTGCGCGCGGCCTCGCCGCTGGCGAGGCCGCGGCGTGCCTTGAACCACAACCGGTCCTGGTTGACAAGACTGATGGCGCAAACCGGCACGCGGAAGACTCTCTCGACCAGCGAGACAATCCGCTCAAACGCGGGTTCCGAAGGGGTGTCGAGGATGGAGTAAGCGCGCAAGGTTTCAAGCCGTTGCGCCTCGTCGCTCGGCTCTGGAGCTTTCGTTTTTGTCATCTGTTTGTCAGGATAGCACGGCGACCCGGCGCATTGCGCCCCGCAAGAACGCGGCGGGGGCGGGTCAGATCCCGGGCTGCCCGTCGGCCTGGTCACCGGGGAACGGTTGAAAAATCCCGCCCGGGGATTTCGCCGGGGACCAGCCCTCAGCGGACATGTTCCAGAAATTCCCGCATGTTCTCCTCCCCGTCGGGCGCACCAGCGCCGACCGTTTCCGCCACTCGCGGCGGCACCGTGGCCATGACCCGGGCCAACGCGTCGTGCAGGGCGGCGTTCAACACGGGCTTTGAAAGTCGGAGGTCAACCGCCGACAGGGACTCCACCACAGTCCCCTGTCCCGGGTCAAAGCCCGTGAGCAGAATGACGCGCGTTTGCGGCGCGGACGCTTTAACGCGGGCCGCGAGCCGTGCGCCGTCCATGCCCGGCATGGTAAAGTCGGTGATCACCACGTCAAACGCTCGCCGACTTAACCGGGCGAGCGCCGCCCGGGCATTCGGGGCGGCTTCCACGCGGTGCCATTCCGCGGTCAACACCTGCTGGAGGAGGTCGCGATAAACGGGATGGTCGTCCACCACGAGGATGCTCAGCGGGCGCGCGGGCCGGACCAAGGTCGCGATGACCGGGGCGGCGGCGTCCGAAGCCGGCAAATCGATGCGAAACGTGGTGCCCGTCCCGGGAGCGCTCCGGATGTCTAGGCTACCCCCGTGCCGGTTCACCGCGCCGTAAACCATCGCCAAGCCCAAACCCGTCCCCTTTCCCCTTTCGTGGTGAAAAATGGCTCGAGACAGCGCCGTCGGGTTTTCTCGTCCATGCCAACGCCGTTGTCGGAAACCTCCAGGCGAACCCCACCATGAGGCGCGGCGTGCGTGCCCACCGTGATCGTGCCGCCTTTGGGGAGAGCGTCCACCGCGTTGAAGATAAGGTTGGTGAGCACGTCGCGCAACCCGGCTGGATCGCCCGTAAACGGGGGCAGGACCCCCGCGCGGATTTTTACGCGGACGTGCGCCCCGGCGGCCTGCGCCTCTCCCCGCCAGCGTGGACGGGTCAACAGGACGGCCTGTTCGACCAAAAGATTCAAATCGAGTCCCGCCACCAGTTGGCCGGGATAGGCGGGTCGTTGAAAATCGCGCAGGCGCTCGAACATTCTGGCCGCGTCCTGGGCCGCTCTGATGATAACCCCGATGTGTTCGGAAACCGTCGCGGGCTCCGGCGACGGACCCACCTCCAGCAAGAGCAGTTCGCCGTAGCCGAGTATCAGGGAAAGCGCGTTGTTGAAATCGTGCGCGATCCCCGCCGCCATTCCCCCGAGCGCGCTCAGCCGCTCGTGCTGAATGACCTGCTGTTGGGTTCCCCGCAGCCGGTCAAGCGTTTCCCGGAGTTCACGGGTCCGTTCCGCCACCGTGATCTCCAGGGTGTTGCGCTGGCCGCGTATTTCCAGGTGCTGCGCCCGCATCCGCAGCAGGTTGCCGATCCTCAGGAGGACTTCGGTCTGGTCGAAGGGTTTCGTGACGAAATCCGCGGCGCCCGCGGCGAGGGCGTGGTGCCGCGAAGTGGCGACCACATCGGCGGTCAGCACGAGCACGGGCACGAAATCCCCGGGCACCGCCTCCGCCGCGAGCCGCCTCAGCACCTCGAAGCCGCTGACACGCGGCATCATCAGGTCCAGCAGGATCAAATCCGGCTTGACCGTGCGAACCAGCGAGAGGACGCGACGTGAATCGGTGGTGCCCCGAACCGTTTATAGCCCGCCGCCGCTAGGATCATGCGGAGCAGCGCGACGTTGGCCGGCTCGTCGTCCACAACTAGAATACGCGGACCGGGGAAGGAGGCGGCGGTTTTCATTGGAAGATCGTGAGGTCGGCGGCCCCGCCAACGCAACTTGGCAGAATTCGCCGACCTTTGTCGAGCGCGGCTGGACGTCGTTGGCCGGTCCCCGTCCCGACCGGAGCGGGGCGCCGGTCCTCCGCCGCCGGAACCAGGGGGGAAGACGATGTTCCCCCTTCCACCCGCGCCGTGGCGAGCACCTCGTCCACCAACCCGAGCAGGTGGCGACCCGCGCGGGCGATGTGCGCGAGGCACTCGGCTTGTTTTTTGTCCAGGCGTTCCCCCCGGAGGATTTCCCCGAATCCGAGGATGGCGTCAAGCGGGGTTCGAAGTTCGTGGGACATGCGCGAAAGAAACTCGCTTTTCGCGGCGTTCGCGCGTTCGGCGGCTTCCTTGGCCGCGCGCAACGCGATTTGGGTTTCCTTGAGGGGGGTGATGTCGATGATGATACCGTCCCAGAGCACATCCCCGTTGGCCTGGCGTTCCGGGCGCGAGTTGGATTGCATCCACTTGACCTCGCCGGAAGGCATGACGTAGCGCCCAGTCCAGTGAAAGGGGGTCAAACGCTCGGCGGATGCCGTGATTGCCGGGAAAAGCGTGTGGCGATCCTCCTCGTGGAGAATTTCCATGACGATCTCGGGATGTTCCAGAAACCGTCGCACCTCCACGCCGTAGATCTCCCGGCAACCCTCGCTCACGAAGGGAAAATCGAACCGGCCGTCTGGCCGGAGCCGGAACTGGTACACCATGCCCGGCGTGTTGGTGGCGATGCGCTGGTAGCGGGCCTCCACGAGCCGAAGCGCCTCGTTGGCGCGCGTTAGCTCCGCGTGAACCTGGCCGCGGCGGCTCCCGGCACGATCCCGGCGCCTCGCCTTTTTCCGTGGGCCCGAGGGGTTCACGGGACCCGCCTTTCGGGTGCGCAGAGCTGCCCGAGTTGCGCCGCGAGCGCCGCCGCCAGCCGCGCAAGGGTAAGCGGTTTGGCCAGCACGCCGGTTTTGCCGTCGAAACGCCGGACGCCCGCCTCCGCCTCGGTGATCAAGCTGGTCAGGAAGATAATCGGCACGAGGCAGAGGTTGGTGTATTGGTCGGTGTTGTAATAGACAAATTCCACCGGGTAATTGCCGGGTTGCGTGAATGTCGCGGTGCCGCTGGCGGAAGTCACCCCATGCAGGGGACCGCCGTTATCCACCAGAATCTGGCGGGGGGTCGCGGCGGAGGTGTCGATGTAAAGCACGGCGCCGTCGTCCGTGGCCAGCCCGAAAGGTGTAGGTGCCGACCACCGGGATGTTAACGTAGCCCCGCAGGTCGAACACGACGGTTTGAAGAGGGGTGTTGCCGTTGGAGGAGAGGCGAAGCGCCGTCCGCGCCCAGAAATGTGCGGAGGGTGGCTGCGTCGCCCGCGTTGGATGTCGCGCCAAGCGTAAAACGGGCCGCGGTAAAGGTCGCGCTCGGATTGTTGTTGATGTAGGTCTCGGCGGCGGATTCGCTCTGGATTTTTGTCAGACCCTGCAGGTACACCCGACCGCTGAGATTGATGCCGGCGGCGACATTGGCCGCGGCGTTCGGATTGACGGTGACGTTCGCCGCGCGGAGGCCGGTGGTCGAGATGACGGCCAGGGTGGCCGCAGTGAGGAGTGTCGTATAACTTGTAGCTTTCATGTGGTTGGAATGGGTATGTGGTTTGACCGCACCCGTTTCCAAAGCAGTCCAAATACTCCGGCGTGGTTTCCGATTGAATATGGGGTAAAGAACCCGTCGAACACGTGGGGTCTTCACCCCAGAAACGCGCTGGAGGAGTCACAAAGTCGCGAAACATGCTCCCCGGCATTCTCAGAGTTGCCCGGGGTGCGACCCAGTCTCCGATTGGAGCCTTTGCAGGCGCCCGGGGCACCGTCCTCCCACCCCGCGCGCATCCGTCAAACCGGCGGGGCCGGGACTGGGAGAGGCACGCCCGCCGTCCCGGCCAACCCTTCTCCCGCAACTTCACCCGGGAAGCGTCACTCCAGTGTGGTCAACCCTCGGCTGATTGCGTATCGGGCCACGCCCACCGCGTCGTGCAACCCGAGTTTCGCCATCAAACTGGTCCGATGTTTGTCCACCGTTTTCACGCTGACACCCAGGTCCGCGGCAATCTGTTTGTTGCTCCGGCTTTGGGCGACAAGCTGGGCGACCTCCCGTTCCCGGTTCGTCAGTTCGCGGTCCCCGCCAACCACCAGACGCGCGCGGGAAAGAAGCTGCGTCACCGCGGAGTCATAATAGGTGCCCCCACCCTGAACCACGTTGATGGCGTCAAGCAAGGTTTACAAAGGAGCCGATTTGGACACGAAGGCGGCCGCTCCGAGGTTCAGCGCCTCGATGATGAGCAACGCGTTGGTGGAGCCTGAGAAGAAAACGACCCGCAGGGCGGGCAGTTCCCGGCGCAATCGACCCAGGACCGCCGCCCCATGAAGGTCGGGCATCGACAAATCAAGAATGAGCAGGTCTGGCCGGGTTTCGCGGCAAAGTGCGATTGCGCCATGACCCGTACCAGTTTCACCCACCAACTCATAACGCTCGGGAGACACGCGAAGAAGCTGGGCCTTGAGCAATTCCAGGAGCGATGAATGATCATCAGCCAACACAAGCCTGATTTTCTCGTTCATTCAAGATATTCGCGCCGCACCTGTTGAAGGGGGGTCGCCATTCGTATGAAAGTTCGGGTTTCTCCTGCCCCGGACCGATGTTCCCATGTTTGGCCCGAGCCGAGCTTGGATAATCAATGTGGATTTAGGGTTTATCTTTGCCACGCGGGCGCATAAGCTCTCCCTTTTCCATGGCATCCCGGTCCGACATCGAAGAAGGCAAAACGAAACCCGGCTTGTTGATTACCGACCAGGACATCGTCTTTGATTGTCCGTCGTGCCTGGGTGAACTGGTGGTGGACCGCGAGGGAATCGGCTTGGAATGCCTGTGCGCGCATTGTGGGCATCCGATCACGATCCCGGAACGCTCGAAAGCGCCCCTTGCCCGACCGGTGCCGGTGAACTTCGCGCCGGTCGCGCACGCTCCGGCTCCACCGGTTGAACGGCATTTCGATTTCAGCGGCTTGAACCCCGAGCAACTGGCGCGGCGCCTGGAGGATCTCAAGCATCAGTTGAAGGAAAACATGTCGCAGGACGTGGAGATGCGCGGCCACGTGAACCGAGCGACGATCGAACTGCACCGGTTGCAGTTGCGCCACAAGAAGCTGCAAAGTCGCCAGGCCGAGATCGAGGCGGAAATCTTGGCGGCGAGGACTTGGACGCAAAAGCAGACCCCGACTGCGACGGGGTAGAAGTTCGGTAGCCGCAGGTTTTCTCCGGCTCCGGGGTGGACACCGGGGCAAATGTGGTCCACAATCGTGGTTCGCCCGGCGCTCGCCGGACGGCGCAACCTGGATGGGTGGCAGAGTGGTCTAATGCGCACGCCTGGAAAGCGTGTGTGCTCAAAAGGCACCGGGAGTTCGAATCTCCCCTCATCCGAATTCTTGGAGTTCCACGCGGATCCTTGTGGCGCGAACAATATACTAAGTATATTAGTTCTGCGTGACTTCAATGCGCTTCGTCGAGTCGCCCGCCTTCACGGCCAAGGTCCAGGCCCTGGGCGCGGAGGAGTCCCTGCACAAGCTGCAAATCTTTCCGGGCGAAAACCCGGAGTCGGGCAAGGTGATCGCCGCGACGGGCGGCTTTCGCAAAATCCGCGTGGCCCTCGCGCGCACGGACAAGAGCGGCGGGGCGCGGGCCGTTTACCTGCTGCTACCCGAACTGCCCTGCATCGCCTTTGTTTTACTTTACACCAAGCGGGAGGAGGACACGATCTCGCCGGCGGGCAAAGATTTCCTGCGCGCCGCCGCCGCCGAACTCAAGGCCAAACAGCATCTGCTCCCCTGAGGGGGCCCGCTCGAGACAACAAGACACGAACAAATCATGAAAACCAACAACCCGGCGCGAAAGCCCCGCGCCACTCCACCCAGGGCCGGCGGCTTCGAGCGCGAACTCGTCGCATCCGTCGGCGGCCTGCTGGACACCCTCAAAGACGGCAAGGCGCGCACATTGCGCTCGACAACGATTGCCTTGCCCGAACCGCTGCCAACGCGTTCGGCCCGGGAGGTGCGCGCCCTGCGCGACCGCCTCGGCGTGAGCCGGGCGGTTTTCGCCCGACTGCTCAACGTGCCGCTGGTCACCGTCAGCAGTTGGGAAAACAGCCTGCGCAAGCCCAGCGGCGCGGCGCTCAAGCTCCTGGACATTGCCGAGAAGCACCCGGCGATCTTCGCCCAAGGCTAGACCGCCGCCGTGCGGGGTTCACGCGGTCAAGCGGGGTTTCTCGTTTTTCTGGAAACAAGCCCCACTCCACCCCACCCCGCCCGCCGCGCGATTTAGCGGGACAACCCCGCCCTTCCCGTTGAAAGCTGTTCCTCCCGGATGGAACACGTCGAAGGCCAGGTCGAACGAGTCACTTTTTTCAACGAGCAGAACGGTTTCGCCGTCCTGCGCGTCAAGGTGCGCGGCCACCACGACCTCGTCACCGTCCTCGGGTCGCTGCCCGCCATCAACGCCGGGGAATGGGTGCGCGGCGACGGCGCCTGGAACCGCGACCCGCAGCACGGCCTCCAGTTCCGCGCCGAAACCCTGCGCGCCGACGCCCCCAACTCCCGCGAGGGCATCGAGAAATACCTCGCCAGCGGGATGATCAAGGGCATCGGCCCCGTCCTCGCCAAGAAACTCGTCGCCCGCTTCGGCGACAAGATCTTCGAGGTGATCGACCACCAGTCCGCGCGCCTGGAGGAAGTCAACGACGTCGGTCCCAAACGGCGCAAACGCATCAAGGAAGCGTGGGCCGAGCAGAAGGTCGTGCGCGAGATCATGGTGTTCCTGCACGCCCACGGCGCCAGCACCAGCCGGGCCGTCCGCATCTACAAAACCTACGGCGACCAGGCCATCGAAAAGGTGCGCGCCAACCCCTACCAGCTCGCGCGCGACATCCACGGCATCGGCTTCAAAACCGCCGACGCCATCGCCCGCCAACTCGGCATCGACGCCGATTCGCCCCTGCGCGCCAACGCCGGCCTGCGCCACACCCTCTTCGAGGCCACCGGCGACGGCCATTGCGCCCTGCCGGAGGATTTGCTCGCGCAAAACACGGCGGAGTTGCTCGGCGTGGAGCGAGAAAATCGTCAGCCAGGCGCTGGCCCAATCGCTGGCCGACGGGGAACTGGTCCGCGAAACCATCGGGGACCGCACCCTCGTGTACCTGCCCAACCTGCTCGCCGCCGAACAGGGTATCGCCCGGCGCGTCCGGCAGCTCGCCGCGCTGCCCTCCACTTACCCGGAGATGGACATCGGCGCGGCCATCGCGTGGTACGAGAAGACGAAGAACCGCGCGCTTTCCGCGAGCCAGCGCGACGCGCTCCACCGGGCGCTCACCTCGCGCGTGTTCATCATCACGGGCGGACCCGGCGTGGGGAAAACGACGCTGCTCGACGCGCTGCTCGTCCATCGTGCGCGCCAAACGGGTGCGCTGCCTCCTGTGCGCGCCGACCGGACGCGCGGCGCAACGTCTCGGCGAGGCGACGGGACTGGAGGCGAAAACCATCCACCGGCTGCTGGAGTTCGCCCCGGGCGGGGGCGGGTTCGTGCGCAACGAGAGCCAGCCGCTGGACACCGACCTGCTCGTCGTGGACGAATGTTCCATGGTGGACGCGCCGCTGATGCACTCGCTCCTGCGCGCGGTGCCGGCCCGGGCCGGGGTGCTGCTCGTGGGCGACGTGGACCAGCTTCCCTCCGTGGGTCCCGGCCTCGTGCTGCGGCACCTGATCGACAGCGGCGCGGTGCCCGTCGCGCGGCTGACGGAGATTTTCCGCCAGGCGGCGGAAAGCCGGATCATCACGAGCGCGCACCGGATCAACGCGGGCGCGGTGCCCGACCTGACCCCGCCCGAGGGCGGCGAGACGGATTTTTACTACATCGAGCGCGAGGAACCCGAGCGCATCGCCGCCACGCTCGCCGAGTTGGTGCGCGAGCGCATCCCGCGCAAGTGGGGCCTCGATCCGCGGCGAGACATCCAGGTGCTTTGCCCGACGAACCGGGGCGCGGTCGGCGCGCGCGAGTTGAACGCCCAACTCCAGGAGGCGATCAACCCGGCGCGTCCGGGCGAACCGACGGCGGAGAAGTTTGGCTGGAGTTACCGCGTCGGCGACAAGGTGATCCAAACGCAGAACAACTACGACAAGGAGGTGTTCAACGGCGACCTCGGCCTGGTGGACGCCATCGACGCGGACGAAAGCGAGTTGACGGTGCGCTTCGAGACGCGCGTGGTGGTGTACGGCTTCGGTGAACTGGACGAACTCGCGCCGGCGTACGCGATCACGATCCACAAGTCGCAGGGCTCGGAGTTCCCCGCCGTGGTAATCCCGCTGGCGATGAGCCAGTACATGCTGTTGCAACGCAACTTGCTTTACACGGGCATCACGCGCGGTCGGAAGCTGGTGGTGATCGTTGGCCAGAAACGGGCGTTGTTGCAGGCGATTCGGCAGCAATCGGACAGGGAGAGATTCAGCGGTCTGCTGGCGCGTCTGGAGGCGGTGGTTGCCTGAGGGGCGGGATCTGGCTCCTCTGGAGGCGGTGGTTGCCTGAGGGGCGGGATCTGGCTCCTCTGTCACTGCGAAGAAGTTTTGGAGTGCGCCGCGACACGTCGCCGCTTTTTGCCTTTCAGCGACACGTTGTGTCGTTCCCCTTCGGCGAAGCCGACTATTATCGAGCCGGCTGCGCCGGAGGGTGAACGACGCGACGTGTCGCTGCCAGACCCGGCGGAGCCGTGTGAAAGCGGCGACGTGTCGCCGCACTCCAAAGCCGCTGCGCGGCGGGGCGGAAGTCTTTCGCCCTTACAACACCCTTGGCAACGACGGGTTCGGCACGGACAACCGCAACGTGGGCTTCGCCGGCGCGCCGCGCGTCGTGGGCAGCGTGTTGGACGGCCCCAGCGCCGGCAAGGCGCTCGGCAGCGGACCCGCCGGTGCCACTGTGGGTTGCAGCCGGTTCACCGCTTCCATGAAACGACTCACGCGACCGGCGTCCGGCGGATTCGTCCAATGGCCCACCTCCTTGAAATACGAGCCGATGATCAAGCCGTCCGACGCCCCCAGCAGTTCCGCCAAATTATCCATCGAAACCCCCGAGCCCACAAAAACCGGCAACTCGCAGTGAACCCGCGCCTCCTCGACCTCCGCCGCAGACGGCGGCCGCCCCGTGCGCGGACCCGTCACGATGATCGTTTGCGCCCCCATGAACTCGGCGGCTTCGGCGACATCCCCCAAACTCAGATCCGAAGTCAGCGCGTGCGAGGCGTGCTTCTTCTTGATGTCCGCCCAAACCTGCACGGCGTCCGCGCCAATCATGCGCCGGTATCGCAGCAGCTTCGCGGCGTTGGACTCGAACATCCCCTCGTCCGCGACGTGGGCAAAGCAAAAACATTCCGCCCGGATGAAGTCCAGCCCCGCCGCGTGCGCGATGGCGATGGCCTCCAGGTCCGCTCCGGCGAGCACCTGCAGGCCGATGGGCAGGCTGGTCTGCGCGCGCACGGCCTGGGCGATGATCGTCATGCACGCGACGATCTCCGGTCCCACCGCGCCGCGCGTGTACGGAACGTCGTGCATGTTTTCAATCATCAGGCAATGCACCCCGCACTCCTGGTAAAGCCGTGCCTCGGCGACGGCGCCGGCGATCAGCGCGTCCATCGACTGACGATGCTGCGGCGTCCCCGGCAGGGCGCCGACATGAACCATGCCAATGATCGGTTTGGCTTCGTCCGCCATCGACTCGGCGGAAGGGTGGGCGGGGGATGAAGATTCCATCAGGCGGCACCAAACCGGTAACCCCGCGCCGACGCAAGGGCGAATGGAAGTTTTAAAATCCCAACCAGACCGCGCGGAGTCCCCCCCTACGGCGTGGTCACGGTGATCCTGCCGACCATGCGCGGATGGACCGTGCCGAAGTAGGCGTACTCTCCGGGGGCGGTGAGACTAACCAAATATCCCCCGCCCTTCACGCCAGCGGTGAATCCACCACCGCCAGCGCCGTCTTGCCGGGGATGTAAGTCACGCTCGCCACACCCAGCATGCTCTTGAGTTTTTCGGCGGGGACCTTCATTGGTCCCGGGCTCGGGGCCGTGCCCGGCGCGGGTTGCGGGAACGCCGTGGACATGGCGGTGTGGAAGGACACGTTGCCCTCGATCTTCTGCAGCACCTGATGGATGTGACCGTTGAGCACCGTCACCGACCCGAATTTTTTCAAGGTCGTCAAAGCCCGCCCGCCGTCCGAGGTACCCCAACCCCACTGCGGGTAAACCTCCCACAACGGGATGTGCGCGAAGACGACGATGGGCGTGCTC
Source organism: uncultured bacterium (assembly GCA_963795895.1). Lineage (GTDB taxonomy): Bacteria > Verrucomicrobiota > Verrucomicrobiia > Chthoniobacterales > SZAS-18 > CAWCJJ01. Next base: position 846,601 of record CAWCJJ010000005.1, on the reverse strand, counting down.
GCGCCGAGGCCTTTCACGTCCTGTTCCAGCCAGGCGAGCTGGTCCTCGCCGAGCTGCCCCAGGCCACCGGCTTGCAGGTTCACCACGTTGACCAAGCCGATGAAGTGGACACCGTTTTTGTCGAAGCTGTGCCAGCCGGCGCCCCGCGAATCCTTGGAAAAGCGTTCGCGGAACAGCTTGCCGCCATCCGCCAGGACGTCGTGTTCGCCCGGCACGTAGAAGATGTCCTTGGTCCGGCAGCTTTTCGCCACTTGCTCGAAGGTGTCGAACTCCTCGGGCTTGGAAAGCTGGGTCAAGTCGCCGGTGTGGATGAGAAACGCCGGCGGCGTCGGCATGGCGCTGATCTTGTCCAAAGCCATTTGGAAGGTGGCCGTGACATCCTTGTTCGCCTCCTTGCTGAACCCGATGTGACTGTCGCTGATCTGCATGAAGCTCAACTCGCCCGCGGACACCGCCTTGCCTTTGCCGACGGCGATCTGGCCCAGGGTCTCCGAACGCAAAACCCCGCCGCTCAACGTCCAGAGGACGCCCGTGCCCGCCCACGCCATGCAGGTGAGAAAGCCCCGGCGGTCAATGCCGTCGTGATGGTGATCCTGGGAAATGTAATCGGAAGACATAAGCGGTTGGATGGTAAGACTGAACGGATGACGGGTGGCGCGGGAAATCGCGCCGTCATCCCTGCTTACCGGTTCGCCGCCGGTTTATTCCCGGAAATCGGAAATGATTGCGTGGCAACGCGTTTACCGCGCGGGCGCGGACGGCGCTTTCACCAGTTCCACGAATTGCCCCAATTCTCCCTCGTTGAGGTCGGACACCGCCCAGAAACCCAGGTCGCCCCGGGACCAATGACACGCGTGATAACCCTGCCGGGAGTACCGTCCAACCGCCAAAGCCGCGACCGTCCCGGTCTCCGGCCCGACGAACAAATTGATCACGTGCCGGTCGCGCGTGTAAATCAGCGCGGCCATCGGGCGCTCCCCGAAGTAGTCCAGCCGTCCGCCGGCCAGGGGAAAGCCCCGCGCGGCGAAATCCGCCACGGGCGGCGAGAAGTCGAGCTTGCCGTTGAACCACGGCTTGACCGTGTGCCGATCGGTCGAGACCACGTCGGCCAGATGGTTGCCCATCAGCGAGCGCACGTGCGCGCCGATGATCTCGCGCGCCAACAAATCCCGTTCGACCCCGCGTCGCGCACTCGTCCAGGTGGCGGCCAGCGCGACGCAGAACACAACGGCCAGCGCGGCGAACCCGGCCAGGCTTCCACCCGTCAGGGCGCCTCCCACAAATGGCTCCAGCATCCGCGCAAATCGTTCCCGCGGCGACGCGCGGCTCCCTTGGCTCGCCGACGCCAGAAGCGCTTCCGCGCGCAACGACGCCCCGACGAGTTTGCGCAAATCCGCCGGAGCCGCGTAACGCGGTGCCGACGCCAACACCTCTGCGAGTTCGCGCAGTTGACGGCATTCCCGCGCGCAGGCGGCGCAACCTTCCAGGTGGCTTTCCACCTCCAGGGTGTGCGCCGGATCGAGTTCGCCGTCCGCGTAAGCATCCAGCCACCGCCGGATTTCCTCGCATGCCCTCATGGCAGGCGAGCCCCGGTTGAGTGGTCGAAGTTTAACAATCCCCTGAGCCGCGCCCTCGCCCGCGCCAGCCGCGACATTACCGTCCCGGCCGGCACGCCGGTGACGCCGGCGATTTCCTTGTACGAAAGTCCGTCCTGGTGGCGCAGCACGATCGCCTCGCGGAACTCCGGGGGCAGCGACGCGATGGCCGCGTCCACCCGCCGGGCCTCCTCCTCGCCGCCGACGACGGTCGCCGGCGTGCCGCCCATCTCCGGCCCGCCGTGGAGTTCGTCGTCGAACGGGGCCATGTCGCGAAGCGGGCGGTTCTTTTCCAAAGCGGTGTAGGCGGTGTGGCGGACGATGGTGAGAAGCCAGGCCCGGCCGTTGTCACCGTAAAAACCCCCGAACGCCCGGAACGCGCGCAGAGACGCCTCCTGGACCACGTCGCGCGCGTCCTGGTCGCAGCCGGTCAGCCAGCGCGCCAGGTTGTACGCGGCGTCGAGGTGCGGCAGGATCACCTGTTCAAAACGCGAAACGAGGAGTGGTGTCAACGTTGGCCCCGGCTTTCTGCGGAATACCCGTGCTTACCGGGATGTCACCCGGTTTATTCCTGAAAAAGAAACAAAAAACGCCGGGGCGGAAATATCCCGCTATCTCGGGTAAAGGTTCCTCGGCCGCTCGGCGATGGTGGTCGTGGCGCGCGCGCTGCCCAACAACTCCCCGGCGAGTTGGCACAACCCCGCTCCCTGCGCCGGGGTGCCATCCGGCACCGCCGCGCGACCCGGGTCCTCCACCGTCTCGGACGGAGGCTGCAAACGGAATTTGAGGATGAACTCCGGCCAGGCGGTGACCGGTTGGGACGCGAGTTCCCGCCGCTGCCTGGCATCGGGGGGATTTTGCCCCGTGAAATGCGCTTGGATCGTCGCCGTCCGGAGGTCGAGTGGGTCCAGTCCGTTACCGCTGGCGTGGTCCACGGCCACCTGGGCTTGGTCAACCAGGATCTCCACTTCCGGCGGGGTCAGCACGCCGGCCCGGGCGCGGAGCACCTCCGCCAGGGTAAACCCGTTGAGCCACTCGTTGACGATAAACGGTTGCCCCCGGCACGTTGAAAACGCGAGGTTTTGCACAAGGTGCGGCTGGGGCGGCGCGCCGGCCAGCCGTTCCACCGCCGTCCTCAGGGCGTCCAGGGGCATCTCGCGGTCCAGCAATTGCACGGCCACGGTGCGTTGACCGGCGATATCCTCGGCGCGAAAAATCGGACTCCGGCTGACGATCTGGTCTTCGTCCAGCAGCGCTTCCAGGTGGTAGTTGTGGGCGAGCAACGTGCCAACCAGAGGCACGCAACCCTCGGTTTTCCAACGGCGGCGCGGATCATTGTCGACGCCGCGATGCTCGAAGGCGGCGGCTTCGATCCGGTCGATCAAATCCAGCGGGGTTTGCGGGCGGGCCGCCGGGGTTTTCTCCAGCAAACTCGCGAGCAGCGACCGGACGGGCGCCGACACTTCGGCGGGCAGTTCGTCGTAATGGGGCGTTTCCTCCAGGTGCCGCTGCCGGATCGAAGCCAGCGGACCCTGGAAAACCGGCTGGCCCGCGAGCATCGTCCAAAGGGTCGCGCCCAGGGAATAAAAATCCGCCCGTCCGTCCACGTCCGCGTCCCCGCGAATCTGTTCGGGACTGGCGTAGTGGGGTGTTCCCAGGAACTGTCCGATGGCCGGGCTCTCGGATTTGACGGGCTTGCGCTTGCCCTCGGGGGGCTTCACGGGCGGCAGTTGCTTGCACAACCCGAAGTCGATCACCTTGACGACGATGGTGCCGTCGCCCTCGTTGCAGAGCATCAGGTTGGCGGGTTTGAGGTCCCGGTGGACCACGCCGCGCAGTCCCGCCGCCGCGAGCGCGCAGGCCGTTTGCTGGGCGACGTTCAGCGCGAGATTGATCCCAATCCGGCGCTGCCTCCGGATTAGGGTCTCGACCGTTTCGCCCGCGATGAATTCCATGGCGAAGAATAATTCGCCCGCTCGGCTCACTCCCAGGTGATGCACGGCGGCGGCGTTGCGGTGGCGCAGGCTGGCGGCACCCCGCGCCTCGCTCAGGAACAACTCGCGCGCCCCGGGTTGCTCGGCGATCAGCGGACTGATGACTTTCAAGGCGACCGGCACGCGCAGATTGGTGTCCTCCGCCTTGTAGGTGATGCCCATCGCGCCGTGGCCGAGTTCCCAGGCGGTGTCGTTGTCACGGCGCAGCACGCGGTAGTGTTCGTACTCCACCGCCGCCGGATCGCTTGCGGGGAGCGCGGCGGGTGGCAGGGGAGGTTCCTTCTTTCGGAATGGCCACATGGCGGGAGCGGGGGGGGGGGCGCCTTTCCAACGACGCGCGGAGTTCCGCACCAACGTCTTCCCCGGGAAATTTGTCAAACGGCGCGCGCGCCGGAGCGATCGCGGTGTTTCCTCCACCACCGGGAAGCCGGGAGGGCGGCTTACCCGCTCTCCGACGACGCGGCGATCAACGCGTTCAGCGCGGCAAGCTTTGCCTGCGGATCAAAGAGCGCGCGGGCGGGAATCTGGAAACTTGGGACAGCGACGCTGGCGATCATATCCGCGCCGGTCCAAGTGCCGAGCAGCCGATAATTGCCGGCGTTTTCCAGACTGTACTGTTCGACGCTTTCCGCGACCGGGTCGATGATCCAATATTCGCTGACACCGTGCACGGCATAGTCCTGGAATTTGACGCTCCGATCGTGGTGTTGCGTAGAAGGCGAAAGCACTTCGGCGGCGAAGTCAGGCGCGGGAAGACGCATTTGCTCCGGGGTGAGCTGGTCGGCCTTCGTACGGCCAAAGAAACACACGTCCGGTTCGTAATCGTTGCGGGCGAGGCAAACCAGGTTGTTGTCGTTGCCAACCCAACCCAGTTCGCGCCGGGTTACATGGTAATCCAAAAGCGAACTAAGGGCGAGGCTGGCGCTATTGTGCCGACGTTGCGCCGGAGAATGCATCACCACTTCTCCGTTGATGAACTCCACCTTTTTGATTCCATCCATTTCCTGATAGAACCGGGAACGGCGTTGCGCCTCGGCGGCGAGGATATTTTGAAGGTCTTCAACGTAGCGGGGTAGCTGGGGCGAGGCGACAAGAGGTTCCAGGATAGCGTCCATAAGAATCAACATACCCGTTCTTCCGTCCGTGTTCAAAATGGTTGAGCGTGGTCCAGGACGATCCACCGGGACTTCCGCCCGGGAGCGTGGGCGTCCCCCCCGGTATCCGATCCGGTCGGGTCTGTCCCGGGGCTACCGCGCTGTTGCGGGTCGGAGACCCGCGCTCCCGGGGCGGAGGCGAGTCACCAAGAGACAACTCGCCAGTCGGCGGTGTGATCTGTAAACATTACCGCCACATGTCAGACACCCCAGCCCGATGGTTCCTATGCGCCGTTCTATTCCTCTGCTGGTTGGCGGGAGTGGCGAACTCGCGCGCCCAACAACCCGTCACACGCCGGGAAGCGCTGCAAACGGCGGAGGCTTACCGCATGTTCGCGTGGACACCCACAGTTCAAAACGTTTTCCATGGCAGGGACCGGGCCAGGGTTCCCGTGGACACGCCCGATGCGTCCTTCCAACGTCCCGGCACCCGCCCCGGCTGGTGGGTTCCGGGCGGCAAGAACATCGGGGTTCCGTACATGTGGGGTGGGTTTAGCTCCTTGCGAGAGTTTGCCGACGGGATCAAGGCGGGCCGGTACGCGGGCGACGTGTACACCCAGGAAAAACGCGCGCGTCTAAATGCCGCCGTGAGCAAGGAAGCCGTCGGCATCGACTGCTCGGGGTTGATCTCCCGCTGCTGGAAGTTGGACCATGAATATTCCACGCGTTCGCTGCCGCAACTTTGCGACGAACTCGCCGGTTACGACGCGCTGAAACCCGGCGACATTCTCAACTCGGACAACAACCATGTTCTGCTTTTCGCAAGCTGGCAGGACGCCGGTCACACGCGGTTGTTTGCTTACGAAGCCGGTTCCCCGCCCACGTGGAAAGTGCTGTTGACCGACATGCCAATCGCCATGCTCAAAGAGCGGCGATACAAACCCTACCACTATCGGTTGATGCGCGACTGAGGCGACCCCGCATATTGGACGCCTTATTCGTCCAACGCCGCCAGCAACCGCGATCGCGCGAGGTCGAGCACGTCGTTATGGTCCGCGCCCGTGACCGGTTCAAACCGCGCGCAACCCGGCTGCGACGCCGCCAGCGCGCGGCCCATCGACAGCGAGATCAACGTGTCCTGGTCGCCGCGGAAGCCCGGCTTCCCAGCCACGTAGCGGCGTCATTCGAATAGCCGTGGTCGAGTCCGCGAGGCCACGGAAAGCCACTTCAACAGGTTCCCAGCCACGGAGTGGCGTAACCTCTGTAACCGAACGTGAACGTTTGCATCGACCCTCAATGGCGTTCACTCCTCGTAGTTGACCTTCGTGCGCGCATAGAATCTCTCGAGAGACGCCGTCCGACCACTGCTGCCTCCGGCAAACGTTAGTTGATCCCTCGCCCGAATCGAATTTGGCTTGCGCGAGGTGTATCTCTTGCTTAAATCACAAAGCGTTTGCGCGCGGTCACATCCGGCGAGCGCCGCAATTCGCACCGCAGAATTATACGCAAAACATCACCCCTTCCCCTATCGCCCTCATGAAACTGAATCGTCTCGTCAGTAAATTCTCCCTCGCCGCCGTCGCGGGGATTATTCTCCTCGTCCTCGGCGTGTCCAACTCGCGCGCGGAGGAATACAAGTTCAAGGTCCACAACAACACCAAGCAGGCCATCAAGAAAATCCTGGTTTCCGAGGACGGTAAGACCTACGGTTTCTTCGACATCGGCAGTGGCATCAAAGCGGGGCAAACCACCGATCTGGTGTGGGACAAGTCCACGAACAACGGCAAATGCGAGCAGTTCTTCAAGGCGGTGTTCGCCGATGACGAGGAATCCGAGCCGACGAAGTTCGATTTCTGCGAGAAGGACCTCGTCCTCGAATTTTGATGCTCGCCGCCGGACGCGCTCTCGGGTGATCGGCATTGAAGGTTACACCCGTGACGGACAGCGCGGGTTTGCCTGTTCCCTTAGTCCCGGAGGGACGTTGGAGATTAGCCGGTGGCGCCAGCCACGGGAACCGTCGAAAATGTTTGTAGCCCCAGCGGGGCTGAGCAAAAGACTTGCTGCCAAGGTGATAGCCCGAGCACGCGGACATTCGGTCTGCTCCGGCTCCGCCCCGGGAGCGCGGGCGTCCCGCCCGCCATAGGGGTGGCAACCCCCGGGAACGCGGGCATCCTGCCCGCAAAGGGCGGTAGCCTTTGGACAGACCGGACTGAAGCAGATGCGGGCGGGACGCCCGCGCTCCCGGGGCGGAGGCCCCGGAGACAGACCGGCCTGCTCGAGCAAGACGTCCGTCGCCCTCCCCGGGCAAAGACAGAACATCCCCTCACGCAAACAGCGTCTCCACGGCGAACGCCGCCCCGCCGAGCACCGCGACGTTCTCATAACAATGGTATCAATGGTCTCCCCGCGCCCGTACTCGCGCCGGTCCCGGTAAACGCCCCCCTCCGGCTGGCGGCACACCTCCACCCTCTGCGCCCCGGCCAGCACGATCCAGTACTCGCCCACGCCCGCCTCGGCGTAGAGCGCTGCCTTCTCCCGACAGCGGCGAGGCTGGTCACGGCCACCTCCACCACCAGCGCGGCCGTGCGGGGCTTGCGCCCGTCGTAATCATCATCGGTGCCAGCCACCACGGCCACGTCCGGCTCGGGCATGGAGTCGGCTAAATGCAGAGACGACTCTTGCCGTACCCACCACCGCCCGCGTGTTTCACGCCGCAGATAATTCGCGATGCGATTGGTTAACTTTTCGTGCAGCCACGTCTTCACTTCCTTTTCGAGGATCAACTCCGAATGCGCGAAGTCCGGGTTGTCCTCCGCCAGCGCGCGGAATTCAGCCACCGTCCAGCGGTGGACCTGCGCGCGAATTTCCGGCACGTCAAGGATTGTCGCCATGGCCGTGAGCACACACCGTGAAGGCGGAAGGTCGAAGGCAAAAGGTCTGCCGGGTGGGGGTGGCACCGCGCCGCTTCCTGGCGTTAAGCGGGATCGTGACGAAGCTCGGCGAGTTTCGTCCGCCCCGGATTGCAGCGGTATCCAATGCTCAGTGGAGAGGACCGGCTCATCCGCGAGGAGTTCCACCCGTTGGGCGCTCTCGTCCAGTTCGCGAGGCGAGTCGTCCCCAGTGATGGGATGGCGGGGCATGGCCCGAGGAAGCGGGCGGCTTGGCAGATCGTCAAAAGAAGTGAACATCACCGCTGCCGCAAAGGGTGGGTCGAGCGGGGTCAAGGCTGCGCGAATGTCAAACAATATCGATGTGACCCCAACGCCTCACTCCGGAGGATGCGGGTGAGGTGACCTCATGAATTGACAAGAGATGTTGACTGCCCCCTCCGGCGTTGCTGCCGCTACCACAGGCCCCGGCTGGCGGCTACGTCCTATGAAGTCTAATGTTTAGTTCATAAATTGATCATCCGCATCCCAGAATAATCGATTGGGTCCTGCCGACCTAATTTTGATCGTGCTGCCATCAATTTGCATGTTAAAGGGTGTTCCCCAAGGATCTAAAAGGCTGTTGGTTGGCGTTACTCGTTTCTGAGGCGGTTCAAAGAATATGATATTTTTGGGATTATCACCCATCAAAGCTTTGGTTATCATGGCATTGTCACCTTGGGGATAGCCGCCATATTGAGCGCGGTATTGCTGCAAAGCCACTTTCAGTGACACCAGTAGTATTCTGATTTCTGGAACCCTTTCCTCTTTGACCATTTTCAGATCAAGCCCCTGTCTAACTGCCGATTCGAGTTCCTGTTCCGAGGCTGTCGGAAAATCTTTCCTCGCTTGGACTAATGCATCGTTGCTCTTGGTGGGAAGCTGGTTGAGTAACGGGAGAGGCGTCGATACAGCACGATTTGAGAGAAGCTTTGTGGTCAACACCGGGTCAAGATGGCTTGACTCTGGGTGCAAATTTATAGCCGGGAGTTTTTTCTCACCTTTGACAAGGAACACGCAACATAGTGCAATCACAACCAGTGCGACGATTATACATAGCTTTTGCTTGCTCATATCTAGCGGCGGTATAACTGATTCGTTCTAAATCGTTTGGTAGTGGCAAGCTGACTGTTGCTTGTGGGTTGGTCAAGGGCGATGCTCTCGGATGCTTTCGACGACCATCGTGCATGTTTGTCCGCGTTGCGGCAGCGAGCGGATCCGCAAGAACGGCCACGCGGACAACGGGGCGCAACGGGCCAAGTGCCTGGAGTGCGGGCGCACGTTTGTGCTCGCAGCCCAAGGGGCCGCGCTACGACCAGAGGTTCAAGGAGCAGGTGGTGGCCGCCAGCCAGGACCGCGTGAGCCTGCGCGGGATCACGCGCACCTTCGGAGTCTGCCGCAAGACCATCGGTGCGCTGGGTGGGGAAAAAAGCGGAGGCTCTGCCCGCCTTCAAGGACACGCTCCTGCCCGCCGAGAAGGACGGCGTGCTGGAGCTGGATGAACTCTGGAGCTTCGTGGGCAGCAAAGACGCAAACGCTCTGGCTGTGGGTGGCCCTTTGCCGGCGAACTCGCCAGATCGTGGCCTGGACGCTTGGGCGACAGAAGCCAGCAAGGCGCCTGTGACCTGCGGGCATCTTGCCCAGGGACTACCAGCATTGCCACACCCGCAGCGACTACTGGGAAGCTTACGCAGCGGCTTTCCCCGGCGACACCCACCGCGCCTGCGGCAAGCACGAAGGCGAGACCAACCACGTCGAACGCTGGTTTGGCACCCTGCGGGCACGGGTCAGCCGCCTGGTGCGCAAAGCCTACTCCTTCTCCAAATGCGCCGAGAACCACCTCGATGCCATCCACCTCTTCATCGCCACCTACAACCTCGCCATCCAACAGAAAGCAACAGTCAGTTAGCCACTACCGGCGACGGCAGTGTACTTTTACTCCGGCGGCGCGTGGCACATGAGCGGAGCCTCGCCAACGCAGGACTACGGCAATGTTCTACTGCCGGCGGGCACGGGCTGGATCATCCAAAAGGCCACCGGCGACGGCAGCACAGCTTTCTGGCAGAACGCACCCAGCTATTCGGTCGGCAACTGAAAGCCATTCTCGGCGGGTGCTTTTGCGTGAACGTAGAAGCCGCGGAGAAGAAGCAAGGCACGTCCACACCGGATCTAGAGTGGCAAGCAATCGGCCTTCCCCACCGGGAGCAAGGTTATCCAGAGCCGTTGAACCACCGGCTCGCAGTAATCACTCGGCTACTGGAGTTAGGGGTGCCAGCCCGGTAGCGCGGGCGTCCACGCCGCACCGCTTTCCTGAGGCGGAGGCCCCAGAGCCAAAATCCAGATGCGGGTCAGCGACCCGCGCTCCCGGGGCAGAGAGCCCCGGGCCAGACCTAAAGCGGCGGGACGCCCGTGCTCCCGGGGCTGACGATCCTATATTTAAGCCACTGTTTCCACTGTCGCGACCGTCGCGCTGCCGACGGCGTCCAGCACCTCGTTCAAGGTGTTGTTGAAATCCTCGAGGCCGGTGCTGGGCACGATGATCGTGTTGCGACGGCCATGGGCTTCCTCGGTGATCCGCAGGAAGCGACCGCGGTCGTTCTCGCGAAACTCAATGTAGAAATGCTTGCGCTCGATCTGCAGCTCCTGCGCGGCAATGATATTATCCATACGGGGTGCGGAAAACAGGGGGTCGGGGGAGGGCTACCGGGGGCTACATACCAGCGGAAGCCGAATCCGCGCAACTCAATAATTCGCGCCATCCATCCGCGGAACCAACGCGGTCAAACCGGCACGCTCATCCGGAACTCCGGCACCCGCACCAGGATCGGCTGCCGCGAGTCGTCGCACGCCAGGAACATCCCCTCCGCCCGGCTGTCCCCCGCCACCACGTGGTAGCTGTTGTACGAGAACGATTCCCCCGGCGCGAGACGCGGATGGCAGCCGACGATCCCGTCCCCCTCGATCACATGCCGCGAACTGTCGGACTCGGTGACAATCCACTTGCGTCCCTCCAACGTCACCGGCGATGACCAACCGTTGTGGATGGTGATCGAATAAACAAAAGCAAACGGCCGGTCGGCGGGCGTGTCCAAGGCCGACGTAAACGCCACCCGGTCCACGACCGCGCACAGGCCGGAGCGTTCGCGCAGGGGCTGGGGCGCCGTGGAATAAACTGGCAGTTGGCCTTTCATCTTCCGCCGCCAGGCCGCGGGGTCGCGTCCGGCATTTAAACAAAGCTTTGCCCCCGGGGGTTGTCAATTCACGTGTCGGCGGGCACGACTTGTGGTATTGCCTTCCAGCATTCCGGTTAACAGCCGTCGCATTTTGAGTTCCCCCCACCCACCCTCGCCTCCCGTCGCGCTCACCATCGCCGGTTCGGACAACTCGGCCGGCGCGGGTATCCAGGCCGATCTGAAAACCTTTCACCGCGTTCGGGGTGTACGGTCTCACCGCCGTGACGTGCGTCGTGGCGGAAATACCCGGCAAGGTTTCCGCCATTCAATCCGTGGAACTCGCGATCATCCGGGAGCAGATCGGGCTTTCGCTCGGGGCGTATCCCGTGGGGGCGATCAAGACCGGGATGCTGCGCTCGCAGCAGGTAATCGAAGCGGTGGCCGAGTTGTACGGGAGGGTTCCCGTGCTCGCACAGGGAAACAACGGAGATGGCAACCGCGCGCGGCCCGCGTTGGTGGTCGATCCCGTAATGGTGGCATCCAGCGGCGACCGGCTGCTGGAACCGGACGCGGTAACGGCGTACCGGGAACTCCTGTTCCCGCTGGCGGCGCTCATCACGCCCAACCTGGACGAGGCGCGCGTGCTGTTGGGTGGGCGTCCGCTGGAAAACGCGGACGCGATGCGGAACGCCGGGACCGAATTGTGCCTGCGTTACGGTACGGCGTTTTTGATGAAGGGGGGACATCTGGGTGGCGAGGTGGCGCTCGATCTGTTGTGTTTTCCCGGGGGGCGGACGGTGCAGTTCCGCGCGCCGTTTACGCGTGGGATCAGCACGCACGGCACGGGTTGCACCTACTCCGCCGCGATCACGGCCGGATTGGCGCGCGGGCTTGATTTAGAAGCCGCCACGGCGGAAGCCAAAGGTTACGTCACGGGGGCGGTCAGCGGCTTCTTCCGCTGGCACGGCAGGGACGGGCGAAACATCGACGCGTTGAACCATTGGAAAACCAGGGGTTTAACCGCAGATTCAACGCAGAGAGACGCAGATTAAAGAAAAGGCGGGGAGAAGAGATTTTTTGTTCCTGAGGATTTCTCCCGTTTTGCCTTTCATCCCTCCCCCGCCTTTTTCCGATAATCCGCGTCCCTCTGCGTTAAATCTGCGGTTAAAAACTCCCGTGTTACTTTTCTTTTGATGCGCTTACTCATCATCGGCGGCGGGGGCCGCGAACATGCCTTGGCTTGGAAGCTATCCTTGTCGCCGGAAGTCACGCGGATTTACTGCGCGCCGGGGAACGCCGGGACCGCCTTGCTCGGGGAGAATGTGCCCCTGGCGATTACTGATGTCGAAGCTCTGCTCGCTTTCGCCGTGGAGAATCATGTCGATCTTACCGTCGTCGGGCCGGATGACGCCCTGGCGGCGGGGATCGTCGATCGTTTTCAAGCCGCCGGGCGGCGGATTTTCGGTCCAACCCGCGCCGGGGCGAGGCTGGAATGGTCCAAGATTTTCACCAAGGATTTCCTTCTGCGGCACGGCATCCCGACCGCTACCGCGGGCCGTTTCGGGCGCAGCGCGGAGGCCCACCGGTTTTGCACGGCGCGCGCGTATCCGCTCGTGATCAAAGCCGACGGACTCGCCACGGGTAAGGGCGTCATCATCGCCGAACATCCGCAAGCCGCCGCCGCCGCCATCCATGAGATGATGGAACGCGGTCGTTTCGGCGAGGCGGGACGGCGGGTGCTGATCGAGGAATTTCTACGAGGCCCGGAGTGTTCGCTGCACGCTTTGATCGACGGCGAACATTACCAGCTCCTGCCTCTCGCCCAGGATTACAAACGGATTGGCATGGGCGACACCGGCGCGAACACCGGCGGCATGGGCACGGTCAGCCCGCCGGTCATCGCGCTGGACGCGGAGACCCTGCGCCGGATTGACGAGGAGATCATGCGTCCGCTGATGGCGGGTTTGCGGGCGGACGGCATCCACTTCCAAGGGCTGCTTTTCCCCGGTCTGATGCTAACGGCGGAAGGTCCAAAGGTGCTGGAACTGAACGCCCGTTTTGGCGACCCCGAAACGCAGGTCCTGCTGCCGCGATTGAAAACGGATTTGCTGCCGCTGCTTCAGGGTCGCATGGATGGGAATCTCGACACGGTGCCCTCGGAATGGGACCCGCGCCCGGCGGTTTGCGTGATCCTGGCGTCGGCGGGTTACCCCGGCGCTTACGAGACGGGCAAGGTCATCGAAGGTCTGGAGGATTTGCCGCTGCCGGACGACGGGTGAAAGCGGGGACGTGTTCGTGTTCCACGCGGGCACGCGACGGGAAGCGGACGGGCGGGCTGGTCACGTCCGGCGGCAGGGTCTTGGGTGTCACCGCGCTGGGCGCAACGATCGAGGAAGCGCGGGTGCGCGCGTACCAGGCGGCGGGACGCATCCGTTTTGAAGGAGCTTATTTCCGGGCGGACATTGCCGGGCACGCCAGCCTCGGCTAAACTTCGCTGCCATGCTTGGATTCCGCCTGACCCCGACGCCGGTGCTGGTTACCCGCTGATCGCGTTTGCCCTCGTTGTGCCGCGCCGCTCCGCGCCCAGCAAGGGCGGCGGGCGCCTTCCCCGCCGCCAGCGTCGCCAGCGCACCATCCCGACGCCCGCGCCTCCCAAACCCTCGCCGCCCCCCTCGCCGGCCCCGCCCGCCGTCGCCGCTCCACCCCGACACCAGCCACCCCCCGCTCCGCTGACGCAAAGCGCGCTGCTGGATTCGTTGAGTCCGGGAGACTTGCAAGAAGCCGTTAATTTGTTGCGCGCCAACTACATTCGCCCGGCTGATCTGGACGACCGCTCCCTCGCCCGCGCCACGCTCTCCGGTTTGCTCGTAAAGCTCGACACGGGCGCGATGCTCCTACCAAAGCCGGGCAGTCCGGGCGCGGTGCCCGTTGGCGAGATGGTCCCGGATGGGTTCTACTCGGAAGTCCTCGGAGACCACAATGGTTACGCCCGATTGGGCGCGTTGACCAAAGACCATTTGGGGGAGCTTGATAAAGCCCTGAAGAGTTTCAACGACCGCGCCCTATCGGCCGTGATCCTTGACCTGCGCGCCACGCGGCGAGCACCAGCAGCGATTTCGATCTGGCGGCGGAGGTGATCCGTCGGTTCGTGGCGAAGGGCAAACCGCTGTTCACGCTGCGCAAACCGAGCATCAACCAGGAACGGCTCCTCACCTCCAACGGCGACCCGGCGTTCAACGGTCTGACGGTGCTGCTGGTCGATGGCGACACCGCCGGGGCGGCGGAAACCATCGCCGCCGTGGTGCGCTATTATAATCGCGCGCTGGTGGTCGGTGAAAACACGCCGGGCCAGGGGGTCGAGTACGCGGATCTCGGCCTCGGGGGCGGCGCGATTCTGCGGGTGGCGGTCAGCCAGGTGTTACTGCCGGCAAACATGAACCTGTTTCCCTAAGGTGTGAAGCCCGACGTGCCGATGGCGCTGCCGAGGGCCGACAAGATCGCGATTTTCAAGGCCGGTCCCGAGAAAGGGTTGAGCGCAGTTTGTGTACGAAGTGGAGCGTCCGCACCTCAACGAGGCGGCGTTGGTGAGCGGTGAACCCCCGAACTCGACGCCGCGCGCGACGCCCAGGCCGCCCGCCGCCGGGGCGCGCCCGCCTTGAAGCCGCCGTTGCGCGACACGGTGGTCCAGCGGGCGCTGGATTTGGTGGCGACCATCGGTGTTTTCACCACCGGGAAACCGGCACCCGGAGGTTGAATGTTCTCCGCGGATAAACGCGGAATCCCGCAGATTACCCGAGCAGCCCATGAGCAACCCTCCCCCACTCCCGCCCCGGCTTTCCCCGCGCCTCACCAAAGGTCTGGGCTGGCTCTTCATCTTCCTCGGCGTGTCCTTGGTGGTGGGCATGGCCTATATAACCCGGTACATGATTGGGGTAGTCAACTCCCCGACCGTCCCCGGGAGCCTGCCGAGGTGGTCGGGCAGCCATGAAATGACCGTGCGAATGTTTTGGATGTTTGGAGGTGTCGCGCTTTTCGGGGTTGGTTCTATCGCCAACGGCATTTGGGCTTTGCGGTATGGGTCGATGAACTTGGTGTTGCGAGTGTTGTTGGTCCTGCTGGGAGTGGCGCTGTTCGCAGGGGCGAAACTGATGACGAACCATCATTGAGGGTGCGTCGCGGTTCGCTTTGCAACAGCCGGATCAGCCCCGGGAGCGCGGGCATCCCGCCCGCATCCGGTCTGGTTCCCGCTCCGAAGGTGCAGCCTCATCACAGCCTGGAACGCCCCGGTATGGGTTGTTTGTGCATTCTAGCGCTGAAGGCGCGATTCAAATGCTGAAGGTGTGATGGGCATAATGGTCCCGACTGGCACACCCGGGTTGAATCGCGCCTTCAGCGCTGGATGTAATACTATCTTGTACCTGGGCGTTGCCCCGGCTGTGATGAGGCTGCACCTTCGGCGCGGATAGCGGGCGGGACGCCGCGCTCCCGGGGGCTGCCGCCCCTACTTTTTTGATTCGGGCGGGATGGATGGTCCCGGTGTCGCCGAGACGCGTTGGCGTGGGTGTAACCACGGGAGTGGAGGTCGGCGAAGGCGTGGGCGTCGGCGGCGGGGGGATCAGATTTTCCCACTCGTGCAACGGCCCGCGTGTTGCCACCGATTTCGTTGAGCAAACTTTGGCATCGCTGGCGCATCTTGCCGAGATCCGGCGGACCCGGCGGGCCGTCCGCGCTGCCCGGGAAAACCAGGTAGGTGATCTTGAGATCGTCCACCGGGCTGCGTTGCGCCGTCGCGCGCGGATCGACGGCCTGCGCCAGACGCAGGCTGGCCTCGCCGATCTTGTAGCTGGGTCCGATGTCGCCGAAGATCGCCGGATACAGCTTGTCGCCCGCGATGACCACGGCGTAATCCCCGGCGCGCGGCTGGTACGGATGCCCGTTCTGCCGCGCCATGAAGCCCGGCAGGACGATGAACGGATCGGTCCGGGCGATGAGCGAGCTGTAATGCTCGACCTGATAGATCGTGTTGCGCAACGCCTCGGCGGCCTGCGCGGCGCCGCCGGCGCGGCGGGCGTTCGCGCGGCGTCGGCCTCCAGTTTGGCGAGTCGGTCGCGGTAGGGCTTGAGCAGCACGCTGGGCACGGGGCTCTTCTTGAGCCATTTGTAACTGGTCAGCGGCTGGAAATCGGGGTCGGCCGCGGTGGCGGGATCGATCTCGTTGAGCCGGTCGGCGTCCGAGCCGTCGGTGTCCACGTCCATGTCGGTCTGGATCAGCAGAGCGCGGCGCTTGGAGTCCGGGTCCTGCAATTCGAGGATGGTTTCCGTGTCGTAGAAAACATCCGGCGCCAGCAGCGCGTCGAGGCGGGTCAAGTTCTGCTTCAGCAGATCGGTCTTTAGCTGGTAGATGCCGAAGTAGAATTTGGAAACAACGGCCTTCTCCAGCAGGGCGGGCATTTTTGGCAGCAAGGTCACCAGACCCGGGGCGGTGCGCGCGAGATCGCCGGGGTATTCGGCTGGCTTCGGGCACCTTGACCCGCAAACTCAGGTCCAGCGTGTAACTGGCCGGGGTTTCGCGCTCCAGACTCGCCAGTCGCCCGGTTTCCGTCTCCAGGGTGGCTTGCACCCGGATACCATTGTACAACCGCGCGATCTCGCGGCTTTTGGGGCGGGATGACGAGATGATCCGGCAACGGCTTCTCGGGCGGCTGGTTCGGCGTGGGCGAAGGCAAGACCGCCGGAGGCGGCGCGGGCAAAGTGGCCAAACGTCCGAAGATGGCGGGCATACGCGAAGCGATCCAATCGCGAACCGCTCCCGGCAGCAGCGTACCCGCGCCCACTCCGACAGCACGCAAAGCAATCCCGCGCACCCCAGCGAAGCGCAGCCGCGCGGACGCCTTTCGTTCCTCATGCTCCGTCATCGGAAATTAGGATGGACGCCACGGTCCCGCGAGGCTCTACGCTCGGGCCGGAAGAGCAGCAAAGCGGCCGCGCACACCCCGGCCACGGCCAGCGGCACCATGTACACCGCCGGGTTCAGGTAGCCGTGGAACAAGGCCGCGCTGAACCTCCCCGCCAGCGCGAGGGAGACCAGCAACGACACGGCGGTCCCGGCGGTGCGGCCGCCGGTCCGGCCCAGGAGCAGCGCCAACGATCAGCAGCAGCCCGGCCAGGCACCCGCCACGATGATGGAGGCCACGCTCCCTTTCGATCGACGTACCCCAGCACGCCGCCCGCGATCGTCACCGGAACCGAAAAAGGCAAAGTAAATTTTGGCGAAGGCGGGTGTCATTTTGAAGGAAGCGTCAACGGTCAGCCTTGCCGGCCCGGAAACGCAGGAGCACGATGGCAAGCACCGTCCCCGACCACAGCCAGGGGCACGATGTAGGCAGCCGGCATCATCTTGCCCTTCAACAAAGCCGGGAGCGAACCGCCCCAGTAGAAGCAGGGAGACCACCAGCCCCAGGCTGACCTCCGATGGTCAGCCGCGCCTGGCCACCCAGCAGCAGGTATCCCGCGACGACCAACATCACTCCAGACACCCCCCCGGCAGCGAGTGAGGCGACGCTTCGCGCCTTGACGTAGCCCATGATCCCACCCAGCAAAGTGACCGCGCCAAAGACGATAAAGAAATAAGGGGCGAAAAACGGAGGCAAAGAAGTGTGGGCAGATAATCAGGGCGAATCCGGGGACAGCGGTGACTCAGGCGGTTTGCAAAGCGCGGTGATGACGCTCGGCGCGCGACTTTGACTCGAAGAACATCCGCAGCACGAACAAAGCGGCACCACCGCGAAGAGCATCATGGCGAGCACCATCCACGACGCCCGGAATCACGCGCGCGCGGTCGCGGCTCACGGCGAGCAGCGCGGCGCGGGCGACTTCTCCGCGGGCACGTAAACAAAGCTCGGCGGCTGGTGCAGCACGCCCTCGCGCTGGGCCATCGTTTGGAATTCGGTTTCCACCGGCCCCGGGACATATGTACGTCACCGAAATGCCCGTGCCGCGCAGTTCCATGCGCAGGGATTCGGAAAAGCTGCTCACGTACGCTTTGGTCGCCGCGTAAACGCCCATCGTGGGCAGCGGCAGCAGGCTGGCGATGCTGCTGACGTTGAGGATCGCGCCCGGCCGGTGGCGCCGCAGCATGGGGATGAGCCGGTGGCAAAGCGCGGTCAGCGCCATGATGTTGACCCGCAGCATCCGCTCGATCTTCGACCAGTCGCTGCCCTCAAAGGGACCAGTTGTCCCCGAAACCGGCGTTGTTGATCAGGAAATCGAGGTCCAGCGCCTCGTCGCGCAGGTAATTGCAGAGCGCGTCAACCTCGGCGGGTTCGGAAAGATCCACGGACCGGCAATGGACGCGCAGGTCCGGATTGACCTGGAGCAGTTCGGTCCGCAAAGCTTCCAGGCGGTCGCCCCGCCGCGCCACCAGCACGAGCGTCCCGGCAAGGGGCGCGAGCAGCCGGGCCATCTCCCGGCCAATGCCCGCCGACGCG
The DNA here is from genome assembly GCA_963795895.1 of uncultured bacterium. Taxonomy (GTDB): domain Bacteria; phylum Verrucomicrobiota; class Verrucomicrobiia; order Chthoniobacterales; family SZAS-18; genus CAWCJJ01. The sequence goes on along the minus strand of CAWCJJ010000005.1, from coordinate 828,332 downwards.
CCGGTGATCAGCGCGGTGCATTCAAGAAAATCTTTCATGGAGCTGTCTGATTCGGAAAATAACCGCGCGACGCCTTGCGGGTTTGCTGGTGCAAGGGTGGCGAGTCCGGCAATTGTAAAGGCGTTCTTAAATCGGCAACCCCTACTTTTCACGCTTTTCCAACCCGCCGTAACATGACCGTCAAACCCCGCGACACCGTTCTCCCACCGCTCATCGAAGGTCGTGGGCATCCCCAATCTTCGGTGGTGGCCGGCGCGGGCCGCCGGCGCCGGGCGGAGGAGGACGGCCAATGAACGCCTTCATCACCGGCACGGATACAGGTGTGGGCAAGACCTACGTCACCGCCCGGTTGATCCGCGAACACCGCGCCGCTGGTTTGGACACGGTGGGTTTCAAGCCGCTGTGCTGCGGTTCGCGCGACGACGCCGAAATCCTCCGGTCGGCGGCCGACGACGTCCTCGGGATCAACGAGGTGAACCCGGTGTGGTTGCGAACCCCGGCGGCGCCTTACGTCGCGTCGATGGTGGAGAATCGCCTGCTGGATTTGGCTTTGGTGCGGGAAACGTTCGCGGGTTTGCGCGCGCGTTTCACCTCGATCCTGGTGGAGGGCGCGGGAGGCTGGCTGACGCCGGTGGCCGATGGCTACTCTTTCGCGGATCTGGCCCGGGAGTTTGGGTTTCCGGTAATCATCGTGATCAAAAACCGGTTGGGAGCATTGAACCACGCGGCTCTGACCCTGCACCACGTTCGTTCGACGGGATTGGAATGCGCCGGGTTGATTCTGAACAATGTTCCGACGCCGGATGGCGAGGAAAATGATCCCCAGCAGATTGCGCGAGCCACCAACCGAGCCGTGCTGGAGGATGTGCTGGGGGTTCCGGTGCTCCGGGAATTTTGAACCTTCGAGAAGCGAGTGAATCGAATCGTTACACCGTTTTGTGTAACGTATTTTTACATTCGTGTATTCGCAGCCAACGTTATGGTGGCTCCACGAGCGGTTCTCAGAGGAGAAAGGAGGCGGGCACAGCCGTTGCTAAAGATAATCGGGTCCGTGCAACCTACCACGGTCGAGCTTCTACCAAAAGGAACCTACTTATGATGATCCAAAAGACTTTCCACATGAATCAGTCGGTTGAGGAGTCCAAGCGCCGTTTGTTTAGCCGTGAACACCTACCGCCATCACCTCCAGGGGGTCGAACGCGCCGAGTTCAACAACGAGGGTACCTCGCGTTGGGCCATGCGGTTGCCCTTGGGGTTCAAGGCGGACTTCATCCTTGAACAAACGGCTACCGACGATAACACAGTGGTGTTCAAATCCTTGGACGGAGACTTGGAGATTGCCGGGATGATCACCTACACCAAGATCAAGAACAATCTGACTGAAATTGAGTTCGTCATGAGCTACGAGTCTGGATCGTTCGTGTTCAACGTACTGGATCGTGTTTTCCACATTGGCGACCGTTTTCTGTTGAACCAATTGCGTCGTGTGCGTGCCCACTTCGAGGGCATCGCGGCACCCGCGCCCCGCGCTATTGCTTACTTTGCGCATGGGATGAAGCCGGTGAGTGCCTAATGGTAAAGTGCTTCGGATAGTTTGAAAGGTCCTTGAAAGCCGCCCCACTGGGCGGCTTTATTCATGTGATCTATGGACCCGATATTCGCCGGAATGAATGCTACCATCGAATTTCAGGCCTCATCGTACCCAAGGTAGGGATGGCTCTCCGAGCCGCTCCCCATTGTCTGCCGGGGCTCATTGGACGGCCCCTGTGGCTTGGCAAACGGGCCCCTCACAAGGGAGCGGCTCGGAGAGCCATCCCTACCTTGGGTACGATGCCCCTTCGTGGTGGTTTTATCGCAGATGCCATCGCACGAGCAAGCGCGCGATTCTTAGTGGGACGCATTCAAGCGCCCATTACCTCGCGAAATGGGCGAAACCAGTAGTCGATCCCATACCCTCGAGAATCCCCGCTTCCGCCAAGCTCCCCACGCGCGTTAAACGCACGCCGGGAAACCGTTTCCTCCAACCCTGCTCCAGCTTGCCACCATCGCGGGGGTGGATGGCGAAAAGAAGCTCGTAATCCTCGCCGTCACCCGTTGCTTTCTCAAGGCTGCAACCAGCCGAGCGCGGGACCCACTCTGGTTCCAGCACGTAGCCGGTCCCACACGCCTCCGCCATGCGTGGTAGATCGGCGGCAAGTCCATCGCTGAGGTCCATCATCGCGCGGACCCGGCAGTGCTCGACCAGCCAGCGGGCCTCAGTCAGACGCGGATGGAAGCGAAGATGCCGCCCGCTCGAAAAGGAACCGCCCAAACGGCCTGTCACATATAACCAATCCCCCGGCTTTCCGCCCCCGCGCTTGACGTGGTGACGCTTTGAAACGGTGCCGGTCAGGCAAACAGAGATGAAACAAGGGCCGGGTGAGCGGGACGTCTCCCCCCACCACGCTGACGCCAAACTCACGCGCCGCCTTCGAGATCCCCTTGTACAACCCGCGTGCCCATGCCAACGCGACGGTCTCCTTCAACGCCAAAGTAACCAACGCGTGCGTAGGCTCGCCGCCCATGGCCGCGATGTCGCTCAGTGGGCGGCATAACGCTTTCCAGCCGATCTTCTCAGGGGGTGTGTCCGGCGTGAAATGCACCCCTTCGATGACACAATCCGTTTTCAGCAGTTGAAGGAGCCCGGCCTTGACGGGATGCACGATGGCGCAATCATCCCCCGCCCCGGTGACGACCGACGGCTGACCAGCCACCGTGGGAAGCTCGGCCAGCAGCGTGGCTAAAACCTGATTTTCACCGCATTCGGCCAAACTTTTGCCGCCACCACCCCCGGTTCCCTTGGAGTTCGACCTTCGCGGTCGCGCCATCGCGCCCGCTACGGTTGGGGATGATGGCCCGGCCATAAGAGGTTGATGACCGTGAGCGAGTTGAACATTGAGTGCATGCACATCGGCACCCACAGAGAGCCGGTCCACTCGTAGGCCAAAGTCAGGCATACCGCCAGCACGAACAAAGGCCCGAAACTCGGCCAGTGCAGGTGGATCAAGGCGAACAACAACGCGTTGAAAAACACTCCCGCCGCCACTCCCCCGTACCGTCGCATCACCCCGTACAAATAACCCCGGAAGAGGAATTCCTCTTGCATCGGCGCGATGATCACCACCGAAACCACCGCCAGCCATTTGGCGCCGGAAGAATCCCCGTGTTCAAAGAATCGCACCAACTCCTGGGACGAGTTGTCGTCGTCACCACCCGCCGCCAGCAGGAGTTGTGAAACGATCGCCGAGACCGTGATCAAGGGGTAGGCCAGCAGGAGCAGCAGCGCGGCGCGACCAACCACGTCGAACGGGCCCAGACGCGTCAGGCCAAAGGTGTCCCGCCAACTGATGCGCCGCAGCCGCAGCGTGGTCAGGATGCCCGTGATCAGAAGCAGAAACAGCACCGCCACACCCACCATGCCCGCGACAATCCGATCCGCGCTCGGGGCGATGTCAGAGGAACCATCCGCCGCGCCGCCACGCACCGCCTGGACGACAAGGAACAAAAAGAAGCCGATCAACAACGCGGCAAGCAGCGCGTCCCACTTTTGGAGACGACGCGATTGGACCTGACCCAGCCCTTCGAAGAACACCCGGTCCGCGAGGTACGCGTAGAAAGTGAGTCCGGCGATCAGGCCGATCAGCCAGAAACGCGTCTGCGACAGAAGGGTGATAATCAGATCCGGCGCGACCAGGGTATCAACGGCGGAAAGCAAAGAAGGAGGCTGCATTGGTCGGACGGGATCAAAGGTTGCGAGCGGCGCGGGCGCGTACTTCGTGAAAAACCCGGCCGAAATAAGCCGGTAGATCCAGCGCGAGGAGCGACTGCTCGGATTCCCCACCCTCCCGGATCGCCAGTTCGGCGGCGCGCCCGCAAAGAAACGCCGCGTACCGCGCGGCGTCGTAAGGGGACAACCCCTGACCCATCAGGGCGGCGCACACCCCGGTGAGTACGTCGCCCATCCCACCGGTCGCCATGCCCGGGTTGCCGGTGGAATTATAGGAGTGCGGCAAACCGGCTTGCGACACGAGGGTCCGCGCTCCCTTCAGGAGGAGGGTGGCGGCGGGATAGGTTTCGCCAAACGCCGTCGCGATTTGCTCGCGGGACCGGGATTTCAGGTCGCGCGGGCCCAGCGCTGGGTCCGCTTTCCAGATTCGCTCCATCTCCCCGGTGTGCGGGGTCAGCAACCGTGGTCCGGCGCAACGATGGAGGATGGACGGGTCTTCGGCCAGGGCGGTGATCGCGCCGGCGTCGATCACCATGGCGCCGGGCCAGCGCTCGATCAGCGAGCGAAGTTCCCGGGCTTGATGATGGGGGGACAAACCCGGTCCAACCGCCAGCACGTCGAACTTTTCCTCCAGTACGTCGAGGAAGGAACCCAGCGGTTTGACCATCACCTCGGGCGCGGCGGTCGCGGCGGCGGTGGGGTAGATGTCCTCGCCCACGAGCAAAGTCACCAAGCCCGCGCCGCCACGCAAAGCTCCCAGCGCGCACATCGCCGCCGCGCCCGTGGTGCCGAGCGCGCCGGCGATGATGCCCACGCGTCCGTAGTTGGTTTTGTTCGACTCGAACCGGCGTGGCGGCAACAACCCGGCCAGATTGGCGTGGACGGTGAGTTGCGGGCGCGGTTTCGCGTTCAAAACCGCGCGCGCCGCCCCCGCTAACACCGGCAAGTCGATAACTTCCAGATGCCCGACGTGGTTCACCGCCTGGTCCGCGACGAGACCAGCTTTGGCGAACCCAACTGTCAACGTCGCGTCGGCAACGATGGTATCCTCGTCCGAGGGGGCGCCGGTGTCCGCATCCAAACCGGAAGGAAGGTCCAGGGCGAAAACCTGAGCGCCGTGCGCGCGCCGCAGGGTGTTCAGTTCGCGCGCCACCGGTTTGACGGGCTCGCGAAGCGGACCCTTGGCACCGATGCCGAGCAGACCGTCGAGGAGGACGAGCCCGGTGCCGTCGGAGAGGCTTCGGCGTTCGAGAATGGATGGCAGATCAGCGGCGCCCCAGAGCGGAATAGCACCCTCCGCTTCGATCAAGGCGAGCTTTTTCGCGGCAAGTTCGCCAAGGGCCGAGCGCTCCCCGGCGAGGCGCAAACCGACATCCCAGCCCGCCGCGCGAAGGTGGGAAGCGGCCACGAAGGCATCACCGGCGTTGTTCCCCCGACCCGCGTACACCACGGCCAGACCCGGACCCGTTTTCGGCGAGGACAGATGGCGGATCAGACCGGCCATGCGGCGACCCACCTCGTCCATAAGCGTCTCGGCCGAGGCGCGTCCACTTTGGAAGGCCTCACGCTCGACGGCAAGCATTTCGTCGCGGGAGATGATCATGTGAGGGAGTGACGATGTCGAGATTGAGGAACGTGAACACTTGCGTTCCGAAGCAGGGGCGTCGGCGCAGCTTGGAGCAACGGCTCGCGAAACAACTCTCCCTGCCTTTCGCGCCGAAGGTGCGGCCTCATCACAGCCTGGGGCAACGCCCCAGGTATGGGTTGTTTGTGGTTCCAGCGCTGAAGGCGCGATTCAAAGGCCGCCGGTGGAACGGATACGATGGTCCTGGCTGGCGCGCCCCAAATGAATCGCGCCTTTAGCGCTTGACCTGATACTTGCCTCTTCCTGGGCGTTGCCCCAGGCTGTTGTGAGGCTGCACCTTCGGCGCGAAGAGGGCACGACAACCCAGGCTGTGATGAGGCTGCACCTTCGGTGCGGAGAAGGACGTTGCCATTGCTAGCGCGCTGGGCGTGAAAGCACGGCTGCGCTTAAGCCGCGTCCCCGGTCCGAAGAAAAGGAGGTTGTTGCCGACGGTGGAAAGGCCACTCTTAACAGCCACCATCACAAAATATCCTCCGCCGTGAAGCCGCTTTCCACCCGCCCCGCCACTTGCCTGAACAGCCAGTGCAACGGCTCCCGGCTTTTGCCCTCGGTTGAACCATCGGCGATGCAAAACGCGAGAAAAACATCCCAGTCCCGGATCAAGCCAATCAACGCTTCCAGCCTTTCCACGTCAAAACGCCCGCGGTGATGCTGCTGGCGCCAGAGCGAATACGGTTCGTCGTGGAATTGCACGATGTTGAGCAAATCCTCATCCGGGCAGAAGTCCGCGAGAAACTTGCGCGCCAGCGACGCGTGGCTGTCGGGATCACGGATCCTCGCACCTTCGCCCGCCTCCGCTTTGAACGCGTCGTGCGTGTACGCCAGCACACGCAGTTTCCAATAATCGTCGTCGGAGAGCTTGGCGCGCAAGACCTCAATGTTGCGGTCCACGTGGGCGACATGGGCGTAAACACTGCCCTCGGGATGACCAAAACGCGGTTTGCCCCAGTGAAGATTGCGTTGCACCCGTTCGTCCGCCACGACCGCCCTGAAAATTGCCTGGTAGTCAATCATTAACCACCCGGGTTGCCGTGGCGCCGCTGCTCACTGATAGCATCGGCCAGATTCGAGGCGAGTCGCTGGCGGTAGGACGCGCTTGTCACCACGCGCGCCTCGTCGCGGTTCGTCAGGAAACCGCACTCGCACAACACGGCCGGAACCCTGGCTTTGCGGATCACGTAAAAGCCACGCCGACGCACGTGCCGATCATCGGTGTCCAGCGTGTTCAACAAGGCGCGATGCAAACGCACGGCGAGGCCGTAACTATCCGACCGGTAGTAGTACGTCTCGTAACCATGCGCGCCCTCGCGCGGCGCGCTGTTGAAATGGATGCTCACGAAAATGGCGTTGCGTCCCTGCGAACCCCCGATGTCAACCCGGTCCCGCAAGGTGACGAACGTATCGTCGTCCCGCGTGAGCACCGTGCGCAAACCGCGTGAACGCAACGCGCGTTGCAAGCGGAGTGCCGTGTCCAGCGTGTAGGGTTTCTCGGGGATACGCTGGCCCGGACCCCCGCCGCGATCAATCCCGCCGTGACCGGCGTCGATCACCACCGTGTCGAAACCGCGCGGACCGGAGGCCAGGAGCGGCGTGTAACCGATGGCGGTGGCCACCAACAGGACGATCAGACGGAGCGGAGCGGGCGAAAGCAGTTTGGCGCGGTTCGCAAGCGCGATGGGAAGTGACATGCGGCGGGACAAGTTGGGCACGGACAATGGACCTGCGGGAGCCTGAATCGTTGAACAAAACTTCGCGGTTTGCGATACTTGCCCGCTGAAAAGATCCACCCGGATTGCGGCGACGGCATTCCAAAGTTTTCAAGGCTCGCGGCGCGGCACCGGCGGCATGCCGGCGGGACGGTCGGAGAGCTTCGGCTGCCCCGGCGCGGTGAAGTCGCGGTTGGGCGCGACCGCCTGACCCGCCGTGGCGATCCCAGTTTGGATGTGCCCGCCACGCACTTCCACCACCCCGGACGGCAGCTTGATCAGATGCGGCCGGTTTTGCCCTTCGGAGGTGTACACGACTTGCCCGAGCCGGGTCCCGTCGGTGGTGATGCGGGTGTAGTAATACCCTTTCGGGACCGCCTCGTGCATGATGTGCATGGTGTTGTCGCGATCAAGCAAAGTTTGGGGCAGTTCGGCCGGCCGTGAGCACGCGCCCGAGGGATTGCGTGGTGTAAACGTTGGGGCCGTCCGCGTCGCGCACCCGGGCGTAAAGCAAAATCCGGTCGATGAGATGGTGGGTCAGGAGCGACATCTGCCGGACCTCGCCCTGGCCGTTACCGACCGTCTGCTGCCACAGCACGTGCCCGTCGGTCAACTCGAAGCTCGCGTTGCCCGAGTAGTAGAAACGATCCGCGTCGGCGAGGTAAACGTTGGCGCGGATGCGGTGCGGTCCCATGTCGCGCACGGGGAAAAGCGGGGTCAAATCGATCTGGCGCTTGACGCTCTTGCCCGCCGGGACGGTGAGCGGGCTTAGCTTGTAGTTCGGATCGTAGGGGGGGATTTGCTGCTCGCCGCTCGTGGTACATCTCCACGTTGAACCACTGCTTGCCGGGCACGTCGCGAAACTCCAGATCCTGACCCGCGAAGTTGTTGATGATCACCGTGGCGATGATCGGCTCATAGAGGATGTACGAGTGTCGGCTCAGCGAAACTTCCACCTGGACCTGCGCCCGCGGCCGCGGATAAACCGAATACCAGCGGAAGGACGAGCGACCAGAGGAACCGGACGGAAAGAGGGCGCGGGAATAGCATACGAAGCGAGAGCGGTGGGGCGAACCCGCGAGCGTGCCCGCCGGAACGACGAGCGACACGGGCAGGCAACGGAGCCGTGGAAGTTGCCATTCGAGGGGGCAAACGTCCAACGGAAACCTTACTTCTTCGCACCCGCGGGCGGCGTGTCGGAAACCGTGCGAAAGCCGACCCGGTCCTTGCCTTCGATGCTGGCAACCGTGCTAACCCGCCGCGTCACCTCCACCTCGGGATTGCCAAAATTGCCGCCGCAGATGATCGGGTAGTCGATTGAATCCTTGCGCGATCAGGGTCGCCGTCCACTCGCTGACGTTACCCGCCATGTCCATCACTCCGAAGGGGCTTTTATCGCCCGGTCATGGCATCGACGGGCGACCAGCGGGTGTAGCCGTCCACCTCGGCCTTGACGCGGCCGTCCTCGTGAAAGTCGATGCCGGTGTTGACCTTGCCAACCCGGGTGCCATCGTCGCCCCAGGGATACCGGCGTCCATCGGTGCCACGCGCGGCCTTCTCCCATTCCTGTTCCGTCGGCAGGCGGTGGCCCTTCCACGCCGCGTAGGCGCAGGCGTCGTACCAATCAACAAAGACCGCCGGGCAGTCGAGATCGACCTGGGAGCCTTTGTAGGTGCCACCGGTGGAAGCCGTCTTGTAAAGCTGCTGCCAGGCCGCCGAATCGTGCGAGTGTCCCTTGGGCTGGGTCGGGATGATCGTACTGGGTGGTCGGATTCTTTTTAAGGTCCGCGAGAAACAGCGCGTACTGACCGGCGGTTACTTCGTATTCGTCGATCCAGATACTGCTTCAGAATCACCTGCTGACCATCCCCGTAAGTGAACGGACCGGCGGGAATCTCGACCATGCGGTCGAAGACGCGGGCGGGCGGGACCCGGAAAAACTTGAGGTACACCACGGCGGCGATCACCCAGAACAGTCCGAACATGCCCACCGTGGTCAGGATCAGGGCGCGTTTCTGGCGGCGCTTGGCGGCGTTCACCGCCGCGATGGCCACGGCGTCCTGCGCACTGAGTTTGAAGGCGTCCTGCGGCACCACCTTGGGTTCCTGCGTTTTCGACCGACCTGGAGCAGCGCCGCCCAACTCATGAAACCGCCGCTGCCTTCCAGAAGCATGCGACCGAGGAGCGATCGCAGTTCCGGCGTGCCGGCCATCCGTGAGGGCAGACAGTCGGAGACGATCCGCGAGAGCACGCGGATATCCAGACTGCGCGGGCGGGCTTTTCACCTCGGGCAGCGTGGCGATGTTGTTCAGATGCGGCTGGCCGTCGCGTCCCAGGAAAAGATCGTCCGAAGTCAGCGGCGGGTGGGCGATTTTCTGCTGGTTGAGGTAACTCAACGCCTCGGCCGCGACCTTGACCAGGCGCAACGCCGACACGTCGTCCAGCGTGCGGCCCTCGGTCCGCAGTTCCGTGAGGCTGACCCCGTCCACGAACTCGCGGGCGTAGTAATAAACGCCGTCGTTGTGGCCGGCCTCGTACACGGCAAGGATGGACGGATGCTGGACGTTGGCCTTCGCGCTGGCTTCGGCGAGAAAGGTCTGGACGGCGGTTTCGTCCTGCTGAAACTCCGGCAGGAGCATCTTGAGGGCGACCACGCGGTTCATGGAGGTTTGCATGCGCCTCGAACACCTGGCTGTGCTCACCCTGGCCGATCTTGCGGCGCAACCGGTAGGGGCCCACCGTCTGCCCCGCCAGCGTCGGGTCCACGCCCGCGCTCTCAACGGCGGCGGCGGCGTGCTGGCGCTCGTCGCGGCGGCGGACGCCCTCCATGATGACGTGCTCCCAGCCGCCCTGGATCGATTCGGTTTCGGGCTGCATGCCATCCTCGAAATTAAACTGGCCGGCCGACCAGCCGATGATTTCGTAGGCGGCCGCCTCGCCCACCAGGGGGCCGCTCACGGCGTGGGTGATCTGACCGCCGCGCAGGTAAATGGTGCCCCGCTCGTTGCGGTGCGCGATCTGCAATCGTCCGGTGCGCTTGCTGATGCAACACATCTGGATGATGTCGAGCAACTCGAACTGGTCGAGCTTGCCCGTGAAGCCCTGCTTCTGCACCAGGTGGCGCAGTTTGGCGGACTGCGAACGGCGGTCGCTCGGGCAGTTCGTCGGTCAGGGAGGGACCCTTCGCGATGGTGCCGGTGCCGGGTTCGCTGGCCCACGCGGCGGCGACCGGGATCGGGGCCGACGAGAGCGGCCGGGATTTCCGCCATGAGCTGTTCCACGGTGACGGGCTTGTAAAAAACCGGCGTGCCGTTCAGATACTCCTGGTACTCGCTCAAATCGTAGCCCGTGATGTAGATTGTGCGCAGGTCGGGACGATCCGCCCGGAGGGATTCCCGCAGGCTGAAACCGTCCCCGCTCGGCAGGACCACCTCGGAGATTAGAATGTCCAGCGGGTGATCGTTACGGCTGAGGGCCATCGCTTCGTCCGCCCCAACGGCCGTGAACACCTCGTGGCCGGTGGCTCTCCGCAGATCCCGCGCCAAGGCCGAGGCGGATTCGGCGTTATCATCAACAACCAGGATATTCATGAGGAGGGACCGGGGAACTTGGAAGGCGGGCAAGGGGGGAACGAAAACACCTCCCCTACTCCGCCGGCAGGGTCAGCGGAGGTGGAAACTGCTGGAGCAGCCGGATAGGATCCGACTGCACGTCCTGCAACTGACGTTCGTAGTACAACCGGACGGAGTAACCCGAATAGATGCGAACGTGGGGCGGGGCGGGGTCGGGCAGGAGAGGTCGGCGGCGCGGCGTTCGCGTCAATTTCGGGAGCGTGCTTGCGCCGGCCCCGGCCGGGCACGGGATCGGCGGACTGAGGAGATGGCGCGGGGGCCGCGAGCACGGACACGGGCGAGGTCCCGGTGGGATCGGAACGGGGCCGCAGGTAGGTGGTCTCAAGGATTTCGGAGGCGTCGTTGGCCCAATCCACCGGCGCGGTCAGCCATTTGTAAGAGGTTTCGGCGTCGGTTTGGACGACATCGCGACCGTCGAGCAGGTCATAGAAATGTGTTTCGATCCGCACCTTGCTCGGATCGATGACCACCCCGGGCCGCGCTTTCACGACGATGCGGAGGACGGTCTTTTTCTCGGCCGTGGGATCATCCAGCACGTCTTCCGTGTGCAGGTCGGTGATCTTGAGCACGGCTTCGTCCTGGAAGCCGTTGCTGTCGCGGCCCGTGCCGTTGGTTTGGCCCAGGGCGGACGCGCCGGGCTTGCCGGGGGCGTTGTGCAACTTGCTGTCGGCCATGTAGTAGAGGGCGCCGATGGATTCGCCCATTTGGTAAATCCTTTGCCATTGCTCGAAAGCTTTGTCCGTCAGTTGCATGGCTTCGTAGGTCAGCGCGGTCTCGGCGATCAGATCGGGGTTGTTCGGTTCGGTGGCGAGACCGTCGCGCAGACGGGCCAGAGCCGAGTTCGTGTCCCCGCGCTGGCGCAGGGCGCGGGCGTACTCCAGCAGGTTTGCCGGAGTGGATTGGAGACGCGGGGCGGGCGCGGGCGTGGGACGCGCGAGTTCCACCACGGGTGGAGCGTCCGTCGCGGCGATGTCAATTGCTGGCGTGGCGGCGGGATCGGGGTCGGGGACGGACGCGGCGGGCAGGGCCAGAGGGACGCGCGTCGCGGGCGCGGGGGTCGGGAGTGGCAACGACATCGGCGGAGTGGCCAGGGCGAGGAGCGAGGGGGTCGCCCCCGGGGCGATCACCGCGGCGCGGCGCGAGGGCAAACCGCGCGCGAAACACCACGCCAGCACCGTCAGTTGCAGGAAGGCGCCGACGCCAAGCAACACGGAGGCGATGAAAAAAGTCCGTCCGCTCCGGGTCGGAGGAAGGAGCGGGGTGAGAAGAACTGCCATGGCGGAAAAACGAGGGTCGAAAGGAGGCAGAGAGTACGTAAAGGGATGCGAATTTGTCAATTAAACAGTCGCCGACGACGGATGGTAAAGCCGTCCGGGCATTCTGGATCGTCCGCGCGGGTGGAGTGGGTTTCATCAAGCGCCATGGAAACCTCACATAGCACGAACCACACCAGCGGTTTGCGACCGCCGCTTGAAAGCGCGGGGGAAGTAGCGCTAACGGGGTTCGAACCCGTGCCCCAGCCTTGAGAGGGCTGTGACCTAACCACTAGTCGATAGCGCCTTTGGGAACACCCTCCTTAAAGGAGATTCCGCCGATGAGCAAGCAACTTCTTGCGGCGACCGTCAAAGTTTAACGTCCGCGCCGTCCGCCACCGCCACCCCGGCTGGCGCGCGTTTGTTCCTCCTCGCCGGATGTGCCGCGAATCTTCGGATCGTAGCGCTGCTCGGCCACCTTCATCAGGAGATTGACGTGCGACGCCAGCGCGGGCGAGGGATCGGTCTTGCGGACGGCGGCGTAAAGCTGGGTGTAATAGGAGCGCAGGTAAGCCCGTTTTTGGACATCCGTCGAAGCCGCCGCCGCTTCGCGTTCCAGGGTTGTCAGTTCGGGATGCAGCAGCAGGACGGTGGTCTTTGCCTTCCGGAAGGCGATGCGAACCTCCAGCGGGTCCTTGGCCGCGCGGGCGGCGAGGCCATTGCCGACGCGGGCCGCCGTCAGTCCGAGGCCCCGGGTGACGTTGCCGCCACCGCGACGGTTCGGGTTGCCGGAGCGTCGGTTTTCCTCAAGTTCGGGCGCGGGGGCCGTCCTGCCGGACGGGAACAAAGTGGCGCCGGTGGTGTCCGTGGCGCTGGAGGACGGGGCGGCTGGCGTGGTGTCCTGCGCGGCGGCGCTGCCGGGGAACAAGGAGGCCGCAATGCACCCCAGAGCGCAGGCCAGCGGAACAACGAGACTAACGAAGTGGAAGTTGCGAGTAAGAGGGTGTCGCATGGGAATCACCCGGACCTAGGGGAAATCGTTGAATGAGGCAAGTGTAATCGTCCAAAACTGCCGGTCCGCGGTTTTGCTTGCCTTTGGTTTGGAGTGCGCGCGACACGTCGCCGCTTTGTCATCCAGCGACAGGTCGCGTCGTTTCCGTTCCGGCGAAGCCGGCTCGAGCTTTGTATCAACGGGGCGACGGTCCCCGGGAACGCGGACGTCCCGCCCGCCTCTGGCTCTGAAAGCGCGGGTCTCCGACCCGCTTCTGGTCTGGACAGGTCTTTCCAAGGGCAGCCGCCCAGTTGCGGGCAGGGTGCCCGCGCTCCTGGGGGCTGTCGCACGGAGCGAACAGAGGCGGGCGGGACACCCGGCGCGGTCGCCTCAAAGCCCGAGCCATTCCTATCAACGGTTATCATACTGTCATGGGTCATGTTCATGTTGTTTAACAGTGCGCACTCACAAGCTTCGTTGCCTTATTTACCGCACGGCATGAGCGTTGTTTTTGCCTAGCGATCATGGTCCGAACAATGGGAGGCAGGCCCTGGCGGCGCGTTTTCAATGTCAAACGATATAGATTTGATCCGAGTACTTTCCGATCGTCCTCCGCCCGACCCGGCGTTGACAACGAGCCGACGGCTGGATACTCTCGGCCACTCTATATGCGGAATGCTTCCTTCGGAACCACCTTTGCCGGGGTGTGCGCGTTAGCTTGCGCTGGCTTGGTTGGCGAGGCGCTGGCTGGCAACCCTCTGGTCCCCCGCAAGGGTCTGTGCGACCCGACGATCCGCATCTACAATGACCGCGCTTACTTGTACGCCACGCACGACTACGCTCCGAGCAACCGAGGCTTCAAGATGACGGACTGGTGGGTCTGGTCTTCGCAGGACCTGGTCAATTGGGTTTACGAAAGCACACTCCACCCGGAAGAAACCTACTATCGCAAAGCCTCCGATGACTGCTGGGCGACAGACGCCATCAGCCGCCAAGGCAAGTACTATTGCTACTTTTCGATGGGGCCGGAGAATATCGGGGTGGTAACGGGCGATACTCCCGTGGGTCCGTGGAAAGACCCGCTGGGCAAACCTCTCGTTCCAAAAGGCTTGACTCCAACCAGCGAGCGGGACCCGGCGATCCTACAGGAAGCGGATGGCTCGACGTACCTCGTCTTCGGCACGTTTGACTACTATATCGCCCGCCTCAATGACGACATGATTTCACTCGCGGAAACACCGCGGAAAATCGCCATCGCCAACGTGGCGGGGCCGTATGGCGTCGGCAAAGCCGATGACAAGCCTTTCCTGCACAAAGCCAACGGGCACTACTATCTCTCCTGGGGATGCTTCTACGCCATGAGCGACAACGTCTATGGCCCTTACACTTACAAGGACTGCCTCATCACGTCGGCCAGGACGGAGAAGAAGTTCCAGCGCGATCTCGTCCAGGATCGCCACGCCTGTTTTTCGAGTACCATCACCAATGGTACTTTGCTTGCAACGACCGGGGGATTCCCGGCGAGAACTCAAACGTCTTCCGCAACTCGGTCATGGCTTACGTTCATTACCACGGCAACGGCGAGATTGATCCGATCTACATCGATGAGACGGGCGTGGGGCAGTACGACGCCGGGGTCGGGGTGGCCGACGTGACGCGGACGCTCATCCAGGCGGCAAACTATTTTGATCTCGGCGGCGCCACCCAGGCCGAGTGTCCCGAGGGCGCCTTTGAAATGCGCGGCCTGCGCCAGGGCAGCTACCTCAAATATCCCAATGTGCGCTGCCTGCGCCCGAACACGCCGCTGAGTCTGCGGGTCTCCTGCGGCAACCCGGCGGGCGGGACCATCGAAGTCCGCTCGGGCGCGCCCGACGGCGCCCTGCTCGGCGCCTGCGCCGTCCCTTCCACCGGGGACTGGAACGTGTACGAAACCGTGGCTTGTCAGTTGAAGAACACTCCTGAGAAACAGGACATTTGTCTCGTCTTCCGCGGCGCGAACGCGGACGAAGTCTGCCGTTTGAATTGGTTCGCCTTCAACCGAGTGCCATAACCCGCACAAACGCCGCTCGTGGGAAAGGTTGTGGCGCGTAGGTCTGCGCCTCACAAGGTTTGAAAACGCAGGCGGAACCAATCAAATTCAGGGGAACGGCAGTTTAGCGACGTAGTAGAAGCGGTCGTCCGGCGCGGTGTCGCCGTTACAGGCTTTCCCAAGGGTCATATCTATATTGTTTGACATTGCGCCCGCAGACGCTTCGTTGCTCTGTGGACGGTGCGACACGAGCGTGCCCTTTGTAAGACGCTCATGGGCGGTCTTGGGGAAACATGGTTGCGGCAGGGTAGCGACAATGTCAAACCATATAGATGTTGCCCCAATGCTTTCAAAAGAGAAAAAACGATGGCAAAAGGCGGGTCCAAACGGCTAGGCTTTGCGTGACATGAAAATCTTGTTCCTTCCGGTCGCCGCTCTCGCACTTCGATGTCTGTTGCTCCCTACGCCAGGACAGGCGCAAAGTCCCGCTCCGGTTGATCCTTTGGCTAGGTCCCGCCATGCCCTTGCGGAGGCGCCGAGTTATCAAGCCACGCAAACCCACACCTTCACGGACGGCAATTTCCAAGTTGAAACCCTGGAAAGTGTCGGCCCCGGCTTGATCCACATAAAATCCGTGTTTAACGGAAAAAACGCGATGGAGTTAATCACCGACGGCAAACGGGAATTCCTCTACGAAGGAGGCCGGTTTGTCGAGGAGCCGGGTAACGCCGCCGCCACTCTCGCGAGTGCCCACAATTCTTTCTCATTTCCTTTGTCGTCAAAACGTCCTCCGGTCAGCGTGACAAATTTGGGTTGTGAGAGTGTGGACGGTAAGTCCAACTCTGTTTATGTAGTCGTCGAGCGGGAGCCCGGCTTGTTGACGACGACCAGGTTGTGGATCGCCGACGCGGATCAGCGCCCCATCAAAACGGAGAAAACTTTGCTTGAGGACGGTGCCAATACCATCCCGTATTTGAAGGTCGTCACCACCTACAGCTATGATCCGAGTATCCAAGTCAAACTGCCCGTGAACTGAAAGCGGGTGCGTGTAAGGGGTATGGCATTGAAGGTTACACCCGTTACACCAATGGGCGGGCTTGGCCGACTTCTGAGTCCCTCCGGGACTAAGAAATACCCTCACGCAGGTAAGGCGGGTGCAACATCCAATGCCGATCCCCCTAACAACAAGTTTCTTGTTGCCGTGCCATCTCCTCTCTGGCCGGGTCGGAGGGGATGCACAGGGACGTTTATGCGTGAGCCTCCTGTCAACGCTGAGCGGCTTCCCATGCAACGCCAAGGGTCGGTCCACGTCCCTCGAACAAACCCGCCGGTGATGTTCAACCCTCGCGTGTATTCCTGTAAAGAGCCGTGTCCAGCGGGTTCAACTCCTCCAAACGGCGGCGGGTCGCCGCGTCCAAACCCGCCAACTCCGACGCGGACCCCACTCCCTGGTTCTCCACAGCCGCACTCGCAGGCAGCTCACTCTCCGGCCAACCGAGCAGGCGCGCCAAGCGGGCCGCGTCCTCGTCAAAACACTCCTGCCGCCCGACGAAGTCAAAATCGCTCGGGGTCATCCCGTCGAGAAACAACCGGCTCATGCAATCGCGCATTGGTTCCAGGGCCGCGAATTCCTCCAAGGTCAGGTTCTCCTCCAAGAAGCGGCGGTGCAAGCCGTGACCGCCGTGCGGCAAACCCCGCCAGTAGTGGTAATGCGACACCACCCGGGCCACGGGTTCGCGCAGCCAGACGATCCGCCGGGCCTCCGGGAACACGCCCCGGTACTTGCCCGCCGCGAAATGCCCGTGGATCACCCGGACCGCCGGGTCCGCGCTCAACCGCGCGATTAACGGGTTGCGTCGCGTCCGCTCCCATGCGCCGCGATCCGTGTTCCACAGGGCTTGGGGGTCGAGGATCCGGTCGTCGTAATCCAGGGCGACACCCGCCCTGCCGTAGAACCGGAGCAGCAAATTGCGGAAGGTGACGCCGGCGGTCTTGGGGATGTGGACCGAGACCAACTCCATAATTCACTCGGGCGCGAGACTTGACAGCACCCCCTCAGCCGCGCTTGGTGGAACGCCTATGGTCGTATGTGTCCTGGGAATGCATCGCAGCGGAACGAGTTGCCTCACGGGTACTTTGCAGGCGGCGGGGGTGTTCCTGGGCGAAGTGTTTACCCACAACAAACACAACGTCAAGGGCAACCGGGAAAACGGCGTCATCGTGACCCTCCACAACGACCTGCTCGCGGCCAACGGGGGAAGCTGGGACGACCCACCCGCCGCCGTTCCTTGGACTGAGGAGTTCCGCGCCCGCCGGGACGCCATCGTCGCCGGACTCGCGGCGGCCGCGCCCCGCTGGGGCTTCAAGGACCCGCGGGCGCTCCTGACCCTCGACGGCTGGCTCGAAACCCTCGCCACCCCCCAACTCGTCGGTGTCGTGCGCCACCCGAAGGCCGTCGCCCGTTCCCTGCGCGCCCGGGGCGGCATGAACCCCGCGAAAGCCATCGGCCTTTGGACCGCTTACAACCGGCGTCTCGCCCTTTACCGCGCGCGCTTCGACGCGCCGATGATCCGGTTCGATCTGCCGGGGCCGGAACTCCTCGCGTCGCTGCGCCGGCTCTGCGAACGGCTGGAACTCGACCCGGACGCGGCCGGGACCTTCTTTGACGCGGACTTGCGCCACCACAATGGAAACACCGAAACGTGGGACGACGTCCCCGCCGAAGCCCGCCGGCTTTACGAGGAACTCTGCGCCGGTTCGCTCTGAGCGCCGCGCCCACCCGATGCCCGCGAGCGCCCCCGATCCCATCGCCCCCCCCGCCCCGCTCTTGTCCGTGGTGGTGGTGGTTTACAACATGCGCCGCGAGGCGGCCCGGACCCTGCGCTCCCTGCAAGCCGGGTACCAACGCGACATCGGCGAGGACGACTACGAGGTGCTCGTCGTCGAGAACGGCTCCACCGAGCCGCTGGACCCCGCCTTGGTCGCCGCGTTGCCCGGCAATTTCCGTTATCTGCCCGTCCCGCGTCCCACGTCGTCCCCGGCGGGCGCGGTGAACTTCGGTCTTCGGGAATCACGCGGCGGCCGGGTCGCGGTCATGGTCGACGGCGCGCGCCTGGCGAGTCCCGGGCTGCTGGCGAACGCCCTCGCGGCGGCCCGGACGCATCCGCGCGCGGTGGTCGCGACCACCGGCTGGCACCTGGGTCCCGCCAGCCAGCAAGACTCCGTCGCCGAGGGGTATTCGCGAGCGCGCGAGGACGCCCTGCTTGCGGCGATCGGCTGGCCCGACGACGGCGACCCTTACCGGCTCTTTGAGATCGCGGCCCCGGCGCGGTCCGCGCGCGAGGGGATTCTCCGCCCGCCGGGCGAGAGCAATTTTCTCTGCGGCCCGCGGGCGCTGTTGTTGGGGGAACTGGGCGGTTGCGACGAACGCTTCGACCTGCCCGGCGGCGGGTTGGTGAACCAGGACCTCCTTCTGCGCGCCTGCGAACTGCCCGGGACCGAGTTGGTGCTACTGTTGGGAGAGGCGACCTTTCACCAGTTGCACGGCGGCGTCTCGACCAACGCGGATCCGGCCGGAGCCGGGTCCGGGGAGCGATGGCAACGGCAGTACGAGGCGTTGCGGGGCAAACCCTTCACGAAGAGCACGCGGGTTCCCCGTTTGTACGGCCACATCCCCGCCGCGCTGGCACCGGTCGCGGAATGGTCCGCCCGGCTGGCCGGCGGCCTGGAAACCGCGTCGAGCACCGACGAACGCTCCGGGTTGATCGCGGAGGCGCGGCGTTTGGACACCGCGACCCGCGCCGCCCGGCAACGCTGGCTGATTCTCGGGTCCCTGATCCCCGATGTTCCCGAAGACCCGTCGGCCGACGAGCCCGCCGCTTCCCCGGCGCACCCGGCCAACGCCCGGGCGAAACACCGGTCCCTCCTCTCGTGGGTGGCCAAACCGGGGCGGGTTCACCGTAAAAAAACGCTCTTGTTTCACGTCCACTACCTCTCGATGCAGGGCGCGCACCTGAAGACTTGGCACTATTTCCAACACGCCCGCGCCTCGCCGGAATGGGAGCCGCGCGTTTGGTTCCATCCCGGCACCGTTTGGGACGCGGACAACCCGTGGCGGGGCGAGCGCGCCGACGCCGAGCCGGAGTACCGACCGGAGGAGGCGGGCGCGCTGTTCATCGACCACCGGGACGCCTGGCTGCGACTCCCCGCCGCACAACGGGAGAACTGGCCCGCGCCGGTGGTTTGCACCATCCAGGGTTTCCGCCACGCGGACCCGGGTTTGTGGCACATCGAGATGCTGGGTTGCCGCGCGGCGCGCATTTGCGTCGGCGAGCCGGTGCGCCTCGCCATCGAGGGCACGGGCCGGGTGCGCGGTCCGGTCTTCGTCATCCCCAACGCCGTCGATTTGCCGGTGCCGGACCGCGGCCCGGCGGAGCGCGCGGGCGAACTCCTGATTGCCGGACGCAAGCATCCCCGGCTCGCGCTGGAACTGGAGAAGGAACTGACCGGGCGCGGCCACCGGGTCCGCGCGATCATCAGTCCGTTGCGGCGCGCGGATTTCCTCGGGGAGTTGGGACGCGCCGGCGCGGTGTTGTTTCTGCCCAAGCCCCGGGAGGGCTTTTACCTGCCGGCCCTGGAGGCAATGGCGCTCGGCACGCCCGTCATTTGCCCGGACGTGATCGGCAACCGGCCGTTTTGTTTGGACGGGATGAACTGTCTGCGCCCCGCCTACGCGAAGGAGGCTCTGCTGGAAGCCTGCGAAACCCTGGCGCGGCAAACTTCCGGGGAACGCGCGCGGATGCTCGGGGGGGCGGCGGAAACCGTTTCCCGGCACGGTCTCGAACGGGAGCGCGGACGGTTTCTGGCGGTGCTGGAAAAGTTGTCCGCGCTCTGGCGGGAGGGATCCTGCGAATCCCGCCTCCGCTCAAGCCGCGCGGTCCGGCGTTCGGGGGCGAACCCCGCGCAATCGAAAGAGCAGCGGCACCTCCAGCACCTTCGGGTGCGAAACGCAGTGGCCCCACAAACCATCCTCGCCCCAGGCGTCGCCGTGATCGCCGCACACCAGGATTGTCGAGCCGGCGAACGCCGCCAGCAAGCCGCGGATCAGGCCGTCGATGTATTCCACGCACCCGGTTTGCCGCCGCCGACATTCCGCCGCGTCGTTCCCGACTTCCCGGAACGGCACGCAGGGGCTGGCTCGTTCCCACGACGCGCCCGGGTGGTGGTAGGGCACGTGCGTTTCACCGATGTTCATGAAAACAAACGCCGGCCGCCCCGCCTCGCCGGGCGTCAATTGTTCCTCCAACCACGCCAACTGGCGGTGGAGTCCGTTAAACTTCCCCGCAAAGAAAAACCGCTCGAAGTCGCCGATGAGGTAGCGGCTTGTCTCCGTCTCGGGGTTGAACCAGGCCATCGCCCCGGTGCCGATGGTCCGGTGGCCCAGACGTTTGAATCCGTCGATGATGTTGCGGCCCGACAGGTGGAAGGCATCCTCGCCATGGCTCCGGTCGGCCCCGCCGGTCATCCGGAAGATCTTGCCAAACTTCGGGTTGACGAACGGCTCGGCCCGGAGACCGTCCCCGGGCGTGAAGCCGACGAACATCGCCAGGTGCGACCCGTAGGTGAAGTGCGAGGGCGCCTGCGCCCGGTGCAGGGGTCCGACCGCCCTCAGGTTCGGCAGGTGCGCGCCTAGGAACGTGTCGTAACGGCACGAGTCCAACGTGATGAACAACACGCTGCCGGGCGCTTGGACGGGGAAGCTCGGGGTGGACATCTCCGCGTCCAGCATATCGCTCCCTTCGCGTTACGCAATGCAGGCGGCATTGATGGACGGAGTCAGGCGGAATGACGGCGAACCCGGATGTCGGCGGGCTACCGCGGCGGATGCGCATGTCGCGCGCACTCCAAACCAACGGTCGCCGGAATCCGTCGCAAACCCTCCATTTACTTGCTGATGATCTGGCCGGTGCCGAACACGTAGAAGTAGCGCGTGCCGTTCGTGTTGTAGCGGCCCGCGTTGGCGGGGTCGGGGTAGTAGTACACCACGCTGTTGAGGCTGAAGTCGTACAGGTACGGGAACGGGAAGGTGGGCGACGTGTAGAAGAACCCGCCGCTCTTGAAATCGTACAGGTACACCCCGCCGCGGCCGTCGGCCGCGTCGAAGACGTACTCGTAGCCCAGGTCGAAGTGGTAGATGTAGTGCGCGTCCGCCAGGTACGAGTAGTACCCGAACGGGTTGCCGCTGCCGACGAATTGCAGGTAGTACACGCCGTTGGCCAAGGCGGCTTCGCCCGCGAAGAAGGGAGGGTGTGCCGCGGCGGTACCGCTGGTCAGATAACGCGCCAGTGCGAAACGCTCCCCCGCCGGCTGGCTGGACGCGATGGCCGCCGCGCCGCCGAGGATCACCTTGCCGTCCGGCTGCAGGAGGATCGCCGGCGAAACGTCGTCGCCCCCTTCGAAGTCGGTCTCCGCGTAGCCGCCGTGAATCGTGCCGAAGCCCTTGTCCACGGTCCCGTCGTTGTTGAAGCGGGCCAGCAGGAAATCGAGGTTGCTGCCATCATCGGTCTCGGAGACCAGGTATTTGCCATCGCTTTGCCGCCGGAGCCGCGCCGCGCCGGACGGAGTCAGGATCGTGATCACGAAACCGTTGGTACCGTAGGTGGTGTCAACCGAGCCGTTGGCGTTCAAGCGCACCAGGAAGGTGAGGACTTGCCGCGTACCCGAGGCGTAGGAAGTTCCCACGCCCAGCAGTTTTCCGTCCGGTTCGAACTGCACGTCCGTCAGCGTGTCGTAAACCGTCGCGCCAGCCCCGGCCGCGCTCTGGTCGAAGACGAGTACGCCGCCGTTGGCGAAGCCCGGGTCCAGGGTGCCGTCGGCATTGTATCGGAGGAAGACGGCACCGCCCTGCGTGACACCGTTCACCGTGTTTTGCGTGACCTGCCCGACCACGACGAGCTTGCCGTCGGGCTGCGCGACCAGGTGGGACATGATGCCTTTCGAGCCGTCTTGGCTCAGCAGGTGCGTCTGGACGACACCGCCGACGCCGAAGGCCGCGTCCGCCGTGCCATCCGGATTGTAACGCGCCAGCACGATGTCTCCGCCTCCTATGATGGATGAAGGCGTCGCGACGGCACCTGCGATGACGAATTTCCCGTCGGCCTGGAGGACCATGCCCACGGTTCCATACTGGATTTCCACGCCGCGACCGACGTGCAACTTGATCTTGCCGGCCGTGCCAAACGTGGTGTCGAGCGAACCGTCGGCGTTGAAGCGGGCAACGGCGAAGGAGGCATCGTTGTAAGTGCCGTAGATGTATTCGTAAGTGTACCCGGCGGCGAGGATTTTCCCGTCGGGCTGCAAAGCGAGCGAGCCGATCCGGTCCGCGCTGCCCTGGATGGCGACTCCGTTGGCCGGGCCGTAAAGATCGAAGTTGAGCGAGGCCGTCCCGGCGTTGCCGAAGGTCGCGTCCAGCGAACCGTCGGCGTTGTAGCGGCTGACGCCGAAATCATCGCTCAGCATGGACGAGACCGCGACGAGTCCGCCCGCGATGATCTTGCCGTCGGGCTGCAAAGCCAGGTCCGCCGCCCCGCCCAGGTACGGGGTGAACGCCGCCTTGCCGCCACTGCCAAAACTTGGGTCGAGGTCACCCGCGGTTTGCGCGCTCGCCGTCCCCAACGAGAGCGGCAGCGCGGAGGTGGCGACGCAGAGGGCGGCGCAGAGGCCCGCGAACACGTAGCGGATCGCAAGCAGCGGGGAGCGGTGTTTCAGGTGGGCAAGTGGATTCATGAAGTGGTGGGTTCGATGGCGGTCTCAAACAGGATGGATGGAGGATCCCCGCCGACATTCCAAAAAAGATGAAACCTTTTCGGGTGAGCGGTGCGGAAGCAAGCGGGATGTTGGTGGATGGCGCTCGGAGATCCCCCAAACCAACGCGCTTTATGAACACGTCCCTCCTACTCCGTTACAAACCGTTCTCAGCCCCGGCAGGGGCGTAAGAGCCATAGCCCATAGCGCAAGCTATGGGAATATATGCCATGAACATATCCAGCCCCGGCGGGGGCGTAAGAAGACCGGCGGCCCTTTGGATGAAGACCAGATGGTTCTCTTACGCCCCTGCCAGGGCTGGGAGGTCAACCCCGACAACCACCCATAGCTTGCGCTATGGGCTGTGGCTCTTATACCCCTGCCGGGGTTGGGAACGTCTCGCCTCCGAAAAGCACGTCTCCTGCGGGATGTTGACGGAGTAGTAGTACTACTACGTTGGAGTGGCGGGTTGCCGCAGACTCCGGGGAGCGCACGCGGGGCGCGTGCGCTCCCCGGAGCAGAGCCATGCAACCCCACCGCAGTAGTAATTATCGACGCTTCGCCGCAACCGGTTCGTCCGCGCCGACCACTACGAAGGGCGCCCAGTAGAACGGATGCCGATACTTCGGGTTTTTCGACAACTCCAGTCCCGCCGCGCGCAACGCTTCCGCCGGGGAGTCCCCCGCGAGCAGACGGCGGTGGAAAGCGATCATCATCTCCGTCGTGCTCGCGCTGTCCACTTTCCACTGGCTGACCACCACCGCCGGGCATCCGGCTCTGAAGAGCGCCCAGCTCAAGCCCAGCAACCCCTCGCCCGCCCCGACCCGCCCGCGGCCCGTTTCACACGCGGAAAGCACCGCCAGCCGGGCGCGCAGGTGGAGTCCCATCAATTCGCGCGCCTCCAGCAGGCCGTCTTCGTCCGGCGCGAGGTCCGTCTGCGCCATCAACAGATACGAATAAAACGGGTTCTGGTCGTTGAGCGTCCCGTGCGTGGCGAGGTGCAGGATGTCGAAGTCGCCCGCCTCGCGCTTGAAGACGTCTTCGTGCGCCTCCGGCCCGACATAGGAGCGATAGGTCCCGGCGGGATACAGATCGGCGAACGCCGCCAGTTGCTTTTCCGCCTCGGGCAATGGCGCGAAACGGTCGCCCATCAGCGCGGCGGTTCCCGCCGCCGGTCGCGACGAAGACATACCTAATGACGGGTTACCAAACGCGAGCAGGCGTGGCGACCCGGTCAGGGGCGAACCTCCGGCGCTCCGTTGCAAAAACGTCAGCGAAGGCGCGTAGCTGACGGCGTGGTCCTGCCATAGACACCGGTCGGTGACAGCTTCAAGCGCCTGGAATGGCAGGTTCCACAACGGTCCGTCCGGCACGATGACCAAATGGGCGGCGGTGGTCCAGGCCGGGGCGGAACCCTGCAGCAGATCGTCGTAAAGCGAGCGCGCCTGTTCCTGCCAGCCGAGACTCCGTTCGGCCAGGTCGTTGCGAAACGCCTCGACGCGGCGGGTCAATTCCTCGCGGCTGACACCGACCGGAAAGACCCGCACCGCCGCAGTCGGTTTGTCTCCCTGCCCGGTTTCGGTGACGACGAGCAGGTAGGTCTTGTCGTCGGTCACAACAAATTCCAGCAAGGCGGTTCGGCCGTTGTCCGTCAAGCCGGCCGCGTCTTCGGCGGTGAGCGGCAGGGAAGCCGGACGCCGCAGGGCGAGTTGGGGATGCGCGGTGAGCAGGTCTTGTTGAAATTGGTCCCAATCCGCCCGCGCGTTTTTGAGCGGCAACTCGGCGTCAGCGAGTTGGGATGATCCGGGCGCGGGTTGGTCGGCGGTGCGCGCGACGGTCACGCGGCGGTTGAGCACGGCGAGGCGGCGGGTGAGTTCGCCTGCGCGCGCGTGTTCGGCGGGGGTCAGCGCGGCCTCCGTGTCGGCGGTGTCGCGCCGCACGATGTCCAACAGCACCCGCGCCTTGGCGCGCTCGGCGGTTTGCAGCGCCGCCTCCGCGCCGCCGGGATCGTCGGCCAGCAGGGCGACGATTTCCTGATACGGCGAGACCCGGCCCTCGAAGTAGGCCTGCGCTTCCAGGTCGCCGCCCGCCAGTCGACCGCGGACGGCTTCCGTGACGGCAATCGCCTCCTCAAAGGCCGCCCGCGCTTCGGCGGGATGGGCTAGCAATCGTTGCTCGTGGCCGACGGCGGTCAGTGCGGCGCCGAGGCCCGCCGGTTGGTTGGCGCGGCGATAACTGGCGGCGGCTTGCCCCGCCAGCGCCAGCGCGGCACGATCATCGTCGAGAGCGCGGGTCGCCTCGGCCAATCCGAGCTGCGCGCGGCCCTCGCCGGCGGCGTCGCGGGCTTCCCGGCTCAGGGCGAGGCTGCGCTCCAGGCAGGAACGCGCCTCGTCGGGTCGTTTCCGCCTCCGGTAAATGTCGCCCAACACGGCGAGGGCCGTGGCGGCGCGGGGTTTCTGGTTGGTTTTCTCCGCGATGGCCCCCGCGCGGGTCAGGTAGTCAATGGCCTTCTCCTGGTCGCCCAGGGCGAGGTAACTTTGCGCGATGTTGTTAAAAATGAAGGTGTTGTTCCAGGCGGTGTCGTCGCCGAGCCATTTGCGCGCCCGGGCGTAGTATTCCAGCGCCTTGGCGGGTTCACCCTGTTCGCGGAAAACCTCGCCGATACTGTTGAGGGCCGGGATCGCGCCGTCCCGGTAGCCGTTCGCCTCGGAAAGGCTCAGCGCGCGCTGGAAATCGGCGAGCGCGCGGGCGTAATCCGCCTGGTAAATATAGACGATCCCCCGTCCCATCGCCACGCTGACGGTGCGTTGGACGTCATGCTGGTTCTCGAAATATTCGAGCGCCGGGGTAAAGAGCGCCAGCGCCTCGGTAAATTCGCCCAACACCCGATGCACGTCGGCCAGACGAGTCCGGGACGCGTGTATTTCAGTCTGATCGCCGGAGCGGACGGCCAGCGCGACTCCGTAACGTGCCAGCGCCTCGTCCGGCGCGACGTCCCCGCTGTAATGCGCGCGCAACTGGGCGAGGGCGAGCAGGTGCCGCAGCTCCTTCAGATCGGCGGCGGGAAGTTGCGCGGCGGCCAGCAAAGCGTCGCGCGCGCCGTCGTCCGGCGCGACAGCGAGCGCTCCGGAGAGCGACTTGACCCGCGGGGAAACCGGCGGCTCGTCGGCGCGCGCGAAGGTCAGGATGCCGAGGAGCGCGGCGAGCGGGAGGAGAGCCCGGAGACGGGATTGCGCCGGGGGATGCACCCGGCACGGTAGCACAAAAGGCTCAGGGCCGCGCCCGCGCGCGGTCGCGCGATTCCCGCGAGAGATGCCGGGCCGCCGCCGACTGCGGATATTTTCGCGCCAGTTCCGCGAACTGTCCCGCCGCCTCCTCCTGCAGACCCATTTTTGTGTAAACTGTGCCGAGCACGAGCGGGTTTTGGCGGTATTGATTCTCCACCCGCGCGAGTTCGGCGGCGCGGGTTTCGTCGAGCACCAGAAAACGCGACTCGGGGGCGGGCGGGCGGGGAGCGCGGTCGATGATCTTGCCCCCGCGCCGGGCCTCGACCTGCCATTCGTAAAGGGTGCCGCGCGTCAGCGGGGCGGCGGGTGACCAACCGGTTTGCGCACCGGGCACTTCCCGGCGGACCACCGGCGCGCCGGCGGCGGTGTCCACGAGGTACACCACATACTCGGTCGCGCCTTCGCACGCCATCCAGCGGAGGACGGGTTGTTGCTCGCGCACGATGGTTCCCACCGGCGCGATCTGCCGGAGGGCCGTCGGCGTCGGGGAAGTTCCGGCCAGTGTTTCGGCTGGCGGGCGCAGTTCGGAGGGCGGGGCCGGGGCCTCCACGGTGCCCGTTTGCGCGGCCTGTTCCACGCTGCGGCGCAAATCGCCGGGCAAGCCGGACAGGTCGGCCGCGGCCCACAGCGACCGGGTGTCGTCGGAAGTTTTCAGCGTGGACAGCCACCAGCCCGCCGTCACCAGCACAACCGCCGCCGCCGCCAACAAGGCGAGTGTCGCCCGGCGGGGACGGGGGAACGCCACCAACTTGCCCGGCGCGCGAGCCCGCTCCGGCCCGGCATCGTACACGGTCGCCGGTTGCGCCGCGCATTCGTCGCGGAACCGCCGCAAATCCGCGAACTCGGCCGCGGCCTCCGGCGAGGCGGCGAGGCGGGCGCGCACGGCGGCGCTCTGCGCCTCGTCGAACGTGCCGTCGAGGAGGGCGGCCATCTCGTCGTAATCCGGCGGCGCGTCGCCGGGCAACGGAAGGAAGTCCGGCTCCCGCGCGGACCCTTCGGCTGTTCCGTTCTGCGCGGCCAACGCGGCGCGGCAGGCCGCGCAACCGGCCAGATGATCGCTGACCGCCAGCACGTCGGCGGCGGACAACCGCCCGGCGCGGTAGCCGGCCAGCCGGGCGGCTGTGGGATGGGAAAAAGGTTCGCTCACGAGGTTAAAAAGCTTTCTGTATCAACAGGATGTCGAGCTGGCCTCAACATTCCAAAATTGTTTAATCACCGTCTAAAAAGCGTTGCCACGCCTGTCCGAGGACGATGCGCGCGGCCTTGCGCAGGTTGACGACGCGCTGGGAATCCAAACCCAGGAGGATACCGATGACGCGGTCCTCCAAAGGAAGGCGGGTCCAGTATTGGGCGAGTTGCGCGGGCGGTATTTCCAGCAGGGCCGCGCTTTGTCGGACACCGGTCAAGCCGAGCAATTCCAACTCGCGCAAGCACGGGGAATGGAGCAGGAAAGCGGTCCGCTGCCGCAGGGGCAGGCGGGTCGTTTCGCGCAGGAGCCAGAGAAGGTATTCCTTCCAACGCAAAGCGTCGTGCGGCGAGGGCTGTCGGTTGTCGGGCAAGCCGGCGGTATCCCCTTCGCCATCGTCTGTGACGAGCGCCTCCCCCCGACCGGGGTGGACGTTTTGCCAATGCGCCACGGCATCGACCAAATCGCGCAGGCGGAGCGGCTCCCCCAACCAGGCAAACACCCTGGCAACCAAGTCCGGGAGCGGGAGCGCGATTTGTCCGTCGCCCGGTCCGAAGATTTCCACGGCGACGCCCGCGGGGTTTGCCAGCAGGCGGTCGCGCTTGTCATGGGACCCGGCCACGCCGGTAAACAATGGTTGTTCCCGCCAGGCTTCAAAGCCCGCCCAATTCTCCTGGCCGGGGCCTTTCCAGAGCGCAAAACCGCTTTGGCGCGCCCGACCTTCGAGCAGGTAGCGCAAGCGGTTGAGCAACATGGCGCGAGCGGGATGACGGCGACGGATGGACTGCGCCCGGGCGGCGCGCGCCACGGCGAAGACATACGCGCCGAAATCGTCGATGCTTCGACCGCGCGCCTCCGTGCGCAGACGGTGGAGGTGAAGGGTCAGTTGGGTGCGCGCTTCGCTGGCGGCGTCATCGGCCTCCGACCGGTTTTCGTCTCGCCCGCGCCGGTCCAGGCAACGGGTGATCAGAGGGGTGGAGAGTGCCAGTAAACGGACCAGTTGCTGATCAGCCTCCTCCTGGGTCCGGGCGGCGAGAAACGCCTGGAAAATCCCATCGAGGTCGCCGGGATTGGTTGGGCAGGGCGGCGATGGCGGCACCCTCCGAATATGACAGAGCACGGTGACGGACGCCACCATCGAACGGTGTACGGCATCCAGCCTGTAGCTCCCATTACCCCGAGGTGTTTACCACCTCATCAAGGGGGGTGAAGGATGTGCGCTTCGTCCCAGGCCATATTGATGGGCTTTCTCCTCAACGAGGATGGTTTTAACGGTCGCCGCCACATTCTCCTTCCGCGTCCCGTTCCGAACGCAAGGTAAGCTTCTGCACCTCAAGGGTCAACAGTTCCCTCTTCAACCCGGAACGGGTTGAAGGGGGAAACGACCTGGGTTAACGCGATTGTGTTCCGCGCCTCGCCCTTGGCGAGAAAAAACGTGTTGGCACACCTAAATCACACGCCGAGAGCGGCGCATGCCCGGCCCGTCGAGCAAATCCGTGTTCCCCGGTGGGTCGCGACGCGGCCCGCCAAATTTCCGCGGGCGGATTGCTTCCGCCCGGCTACAGTGCGCCGTGCCCTGTGGACCCGACCAAGACACCCCGCGCGATGAACCCCGGTGAGCGCGGGGATCCCCTCCGCCCCGCTTTGGAGCGTGATCGTGCCATTTTATAACGAGGAGTCGACCACCGCGGCGTTCCTGTCGGAGTTACGCGAAGCGCTGGAATCTCTGCGAGCCAAAACGGGCGCCGATCACCCCGCGTCATGCGAGGTCCTCCTCATCAACGACGGCAGCACCGATCGCACCGGCGAGATGCTTGCCGCCGCCTGCTCCGCCCAAGCCGGCTGGCGCGTGATCCGTTTCCTCCGCAACCGGGGACAGGGCGCGGCCCTTTACACGGGCATTCACCAGGCGCGCGGTTCGCGCCTGATCCTCCTCGACGGCGACGGGCAGAACGATCCCGCCGACCTCCCGAAACTCCTCGCCCTGCTCGACGCCGGGGCGGACCTCGCCGTGGGCGTGCGCGCTCGCCGGCAAGACACGTGGGGACGCCGCGCGATGTCCCGGCTGGCAAACACCGTGCGGCAAAACGTGCTCGGGGACGGCGTGAGCGACACAGGGTGCGGATTGAAGGTGATGCGCCGGGAAGTGGCCGGGGCGATGATCCCCCTGCGCACACTTTATTCCTTCATCCCGGCACTGGCGATTGGGGCGGGTTTTCGCGTTGCGGAAATTCCCGTGAACCACCGCGAACGTCGGGGCGGCGAGTCCAAGTACGGCGTTGGGCGTTTTCTCGTTTGGCCGCTGGTTGATATGCTGGGAGTGTGGTGGTTCAATCACCGGCGTTGCGGCGCCGACCCGTCCGTGACGGAAACCAACGCCGTCTAGACCAACTCCGTGAGCAGCCACCCCCTATCCAGCCGACGCCCCTCCGTCGCCACGCCCGTCCGTTTGGCGGTTGCGTTGCTCCTCGGCGCGACCCTGTTCCGACTCTGGTTCAGCACCCGTCTGGAACTGGTCGGCGACGAGGCGTACTACTGGCTCTGGTCCGTGCATCCCGACTATTGCTACCTCGACAAGGGGCCGATGATCGCCTGGGCCATCCAAGCGCCGGCACGCTGCTTTTTGGCTCCACGGTCTTCGGCGTGCGCTTTTTCGCCGTGCTCGCGGCGGCGGGCACCGGGTGGGGCGTTTTCGTGCTCGCGCGCCGACTTTTCGACGACCGCGCGGCCTCTGGGCTCGCCGTGCTCATCCTCGTGTTGATCGTCCCGCTCTTTGCGGTCGGCGCGACGCTGATGACCATCGACACCTTGCTACGTGTTTTTCTGGACGTGGGCGGCGGTGGCCTTCTGGCAGGCCCGGGAATCCGACCGCGCTCTGCCGTGGATGCCGACCGGCCTGCTGATCGGGGGTGGCGTGCTTTCCAAATACACGGCGTTGCTGGAACTCGTTTCCTTCGCGCGTCTTCTGCGCGTGGAGATCCGCTCCGGTCGCCGGCAGCTTCGGCGACCGGGTTTTTATCTGATGATCGGCATGGCGCTGCTCTTCCTCCTCCCGGCGCTCGTTTGGAATATTCAACACGCCTGGCCCACGACCACCTGGCTCAAGCACCGCGGCGACCTGGATTCCGCCTGGCGGTTCCGACCGCTCGGAAGTGCTCGCGTTCCTCGGCGGGCAGGCCGGGGTCATTTCTCCGATGTGTTTTGCGGCGTTGCTCGCAGCCGTCTTCCGGCGGCGCTCCCTCGACCCGGAGGAACCGTCCGCGGTGCGCTTCACCCTCGCGCTCTTTCTGCCCCTGTTTCTGCTTTACGTGACCCTGAGCCTGCAACGCGCGGGTCAGGCGAACTGGGCGGCGGCGTCTTACATCGGCGGTTTGATCCTCCTGGCCCACCGTTGGCTTGGCGTGGCGCGCGGCCACGTCTGGGCGCGCCGGGCGGCGGTGGCGGGGCTTGCCGTCGCATTGCTGGAAACCGGCGCGCTGCACGGCACGGCGTGGCTCCACCTGCCACGCGGCAAGCGACCCGCTGGACCGCGCCCGGGGTTCGCGCGACCTCGCCGGTGCCGTCGCGACAGCGCAGGCCCGCACCGGTGCCAGGTTTGTCATCACCAACCGTTACATGACCTCCGCGCTGCTCTCGTTTTACCTGCCCGGCCACCCCGCGACGTACCTGCTTCCCGACTTTCCGACGCTCAACCAACTGGTGCTCTGGCCGGGCTACGCGCGGAATCATTCCCGGGAGGACGGCTTGTGGGTCAGCGACTCGGCCACGCCACCCCCGGACGTGGCCGCCGACTTCGCCCGGGTCGAACTGCTGGAATCCCACGATGCCAGCCAAGACGGACGCGTCGTCAAACGCTACTACCTTTACTGGTGCCGCCGGGCCGGCCCGTCATGGAAGCGCGCCGGACCCGGGCCAGTTTTGGCTGGAACGACTTGCCCGCGGCCTGCCTGCTCATCGGGTTGATCTGGGCGGGTATTTATTTGCCGGCGCTCGGCTCGGTGCAGCTCAAGCACGAGGAGCCGCGCCGCGCGTTGCCGGCGATTCACATGCTGCAAACGGGCGACTGGCTCGTCCCACGCGTCGGGGCGGACCCGTACCTCCGCAAGCCCCCGCTGCTCAACTGGCTGATCGCCCTGAGTTTTCGCGCCAACGGCGGTCCGGGGGAATGGGCTGCGCGGGCTCCCTCGGTCCTGGCGATGCTCGCCCTGGCGCTGACGGTGACGGTGGCCTGCCGCACGTGGCTCGGGATCCGCCGGAGCCCTGCTGGCCGCCATCTTCGTGTTAACCAATCTCGCCGCCATGGAAATCGGCCGCCTGGCGGAGTTGGAGGCGTTGTACCTGTCCCTAACGGGTATCGCGCTGGCGCTGTGGCTCGCCGCCTGGAGGGAAAACGCCGGGCCGTGGCGGCTCTGGTGCGCGCCCGCGCCGTTCCTTGCGCTGGCAATGCTGACAAAGGGTCCAACGCATCTGCTGTTTTACTACGGTGTGGTGATCGCCGTGCTGGTTTTTGGCCGCGAACGGACCGTCTTTTGCGACACCCGGCGCACGCGGTGGCGTTGGTGATCATGGTGGCGCCGTTCCTGGCTTGGGCCATCCCGTGCGCCGCGGCGGGCGCGGTGGCGACCGCCGGAGCTCGGCGGGGCTTGGGAGTTCTGGTGGCGCGAACTCGTCCGCGCGCGCCGCCGTGCCGGAGGGCGGGGCGTTCTCCGTGGCCGACTGGCTCTGGCGTGTGCCGCAGGGTTTTACCAACTTTCTGCCTTGGACGGTTTTGCTGCCCCTGCTCTGGTCGCCCCGCGTGCTGCCCTGCCTTGCCCTGGGAGGTCGGCGGGAGGTCGCGCTTTTTCGGGGCATGCGCTGGGGAATGGCGGCGACCTTTCTCTGCATCAGCCTCCTGCCCGGCGGGTCCGCCCGTTACGCCTACCCGCTGGTGACGATCCCGTGCCTGTTGCTCGCGCGCGTCCTCGCGATCAAAGCCGGCTCGGAAGTTTCGCCGGTTCCTCTGCCCGGCTGGCTGCCCACTGCTTGGGGTGAGGTGAACGTGGTTCTCGGCGGGGTGGTTACGGCCGCCGCATTGGTGATGCCGCTACTCGTCCCGGCGGGCCTGACGCGGGTGGTTGCGGCAACAGCGGGCGGCGTCATCCTTGCCGCTGCCATCATCTGGAGGCCCCGATTGGCCGACGGGAGTTATCCGGTGGTTGGGTCGGCATTAGCCAGCGCGGGTGTCATGATCACAATCACGGTGGTGTACGCGACCGGCGTGGTTCCGTTTCTGAACGCATTCTCCGCCCCCGATCCCAGGGAAGTTGCCGCCACCATCCGCCGCAAGCTATCGGATAGACGTTGGAAACATGTACCCGCCCCGCATCCCAGGGAAGTCGCCGCCGCCATCCGCCGGGGGGCGCCGTTCCCGCAAACAATCGCGGTTCTCGACGCCGGCTACGAGTCGTTTTGGTATTACCTTGAACCCGGCGTCGTTTACTGCCATCGGTTCCAAGACCTTCCCCGAAACACGAGGGTAAGTCTCTATTTGGTTCCAAACAACTGGGTCGGGAGATTTACGATAGAGGCGGCGACGGGGGGTGTCGCGCTGACTCCGCTCCCACTGAGGACGGACGGTGACCGGCACGTGTTCCTAGCATTGGGATACACGCTTTTATCGGTCGCGAACCCCGGCGGCCCGGCACCCGGACCATCGGTATTTGAAAATTGAATTCTCGTTCCACGAAGTTAAATCGCCACGCTGACGAGATCATCCTCGTCGTTTTCCGCGCAGGCGGTGAGCAGGATTACCATCGGCTCGCCCGAATGGATTCGTGCAGGCAGATCGAATCGAAGAGAAACGCGAACGTTCCGGCGTTGACCCGGATCAACCCCCGCAAGGCTTCCTCGGCGGTCAGAGAACCGAAGAGCGCGTGGACGATGCGGCCCCGCCGGAAGTACACGTAGCCCCGCCCGGCCTCCGCAACGTTGATCTGCAACTCCCCGGTCTTCTGCCCTTGCACCAGCAGTTGCAGTAAATCGACACAGCCAAAAGTGGACAAGTCTCCGCTGAACGTTCCTTTTTCTTCACCGACCGCACCGTTCCCGGGCGTCCCGGGGGCCGAATCCACGGCGCCGCGGCCGTCCTCCACCCGCTCCAGCTTTTCGGCGGAATCAACCAGGTTGATCAGCCGCTGCCACATCGCCTGGGTGTTTGAGGTGGTGTCGTGGTTGATGAGATTGCGCACGAGGCTGCGGGCGAGTTCGCCCTTACCCTCGAGCTGGCTCGCGAGGTGTTGCTGAACGACCAGTTCCTCAGCGGTGGCGATTCGGAGGATGCTGACCACCGCGCGGGCGCCTTCCCCCGTCGTCTCAAGGGAAAATTCCACGCCGATCTCCGTGGCGTCACGCTTGCGCATTCGGGCCTGCAACGTGGGTTTGAACCCGCCGTAGTTTTCCCGGAGCCGGGTATAGTCCGCGTGCAACGCCTCGTAGCCGCCCACAAACAGGTCGTCGCGCGAAGAGCGCTCTCGCAACGCCTCGGGGGTTTCACCGAAGAGTTTTAGAAACCGGGGGTTCGCCTGCTCGATGGCGCCGTCCACGTTCAGCACGACAAGGGGAATGGAGCAGGTCTGGAAAAAATCCTTGAACTCATGCGCGGATTTGTCGGCTTGGAGGCTGGCTTCGAAGAGTTCGCGGTTTTTGCGGGCGAGCGCCTCCGTCTGTCGTTCCAGACGCGCCATCTGCTCCTGATTTTGGCCCAATTGCTCGATCAGCAGGCGGCGGACGCTGGCGAGGCCCAGGTACTGGCCGTTTTCATGAACCACCAGGTCGCGGTAAAACTCGCCGCCCGCGCGGTTGGCATCGATAATTTCGCGTGCGACCTCCGCCAGGGTGCGGCCGCCGTCGATCGCGAGCGGATCGGGGATCATCACCCGGGTGACCGGCTTTTCGGCGAGCGTCGCAAAACCGTACTGACCAGCGAGCTGGGCGTTGAGCTGATCGCGGCCCACCAAACCGACGATCGCGCCGTCCTGTTCCACGCTGATGTAGTCAAACCCGGGTTGCCCCCGGAACCATTCCAGAATCTCGCGGACGGTCGTGGTCGCGTCAGCCAAGGCGGTGCATTCAACAAGATCACGGGCGTGGCTTTGAGACATAAAGGGACGGAGGTATCAGGGTCGGGTCGGCTTGCGGCGAGGATTGGTCGCCGCGAGGCGGGGCTGCAACCGGCGAAGGGGCGGTTTCAGCCGAAGCGGCCGTTGATGTACCGCGCGGTGTTCGGGTCGGCGGGATTCATGAAAATGATTTCGGTCCGGTCGTACTCGACGAGGTGTCCCATGTAAAGGAAAGCGGTGAAGTCGGAGCAACGGCCCGCCTGCTGCATGTTGTGGGTGACGATGACGATCGTGTATTCCTGTTTCAGAAAGGCGATCAGGTCCTCGATCTTGGCGGTGGCCAGCGGGTCGAGCGCGCTCGCCGGCTCGTCCATGATGAGGACGCGCGGCTCGATGGCGATGGCGCGAGCCATGCAGAGGCGCTGCTGCTGGCCGCCGGACAGGTCGAGCGCGTTGGTTCTTGAGCCGGTCCTTCACCTCGTCCCAAAGGGCGACCTTGCGGAGGCTGTCCTCGATTCGGCCTTCGAGCTCGCCCCGCGTCGGGCACATGCGGTGGAGTCTCAACCCGTAGGCGACGTTCTCGAAGATTGATTTCGGAAAAGGGTTTGACCGTTGGAAGACCATGCCGATGTGCCGGCGGAGGCGCGACGGGTTGACGCTCGCCTCGTAAATATCCTGACCGAGAAAGCGAATTTTGCCGCTCACCCGCGCGCCCGGCACTTGGTCGTTCATCCGGTTCAGACAGCGCAGCAGGGACGACTTGCCGCTACCGGACGAACCGATCAGGGCGGTGACCGCGCACTCGACGACTGGCAGGGAAACATCGACCAAAGCCGGGGTGGTGCCATACCACAGGTTGAGGCCCTCCACTTCCATGATCGGGCGCGGGGTGGCCAGTTCGGAAATCCCTGGGTCCGCCGGGAAGTCGGCCCCGGCGGAGGCGATCGCGGGGATGGGCGCGAGGGCCGGGGAAGCGACGCTGCGGTTGATGACGATACGCTTGGCGGCGGGGGCGGGATTGGAGCCACGGATCATGGGAAAATGGTTCGGAAGAAGCAATGGGCAACGTGGAAAAGCGGGGAATCTGGAACCGCTCAGACGACGGAAGCGCGGTAGCGGCGGCGCAAAAAGAAGCGCGCGAGCATGGCGGCGATGTTCAGGCCGAAGGTCAACAGAAGCAGCACGACCACCGTGGCGAACAGCAGCGGGCGGGTGGCGTCCACGTCGGGGGATTGCGTGGCCAGCACATAAACGTGGTAACCCAACTCCATGAACTGGTCGCTCAAGCCCCTGGGAAGGGGAGCGGAATAGGCCGCGCCCACAAAGAGGATCGGCGCCACCTCGCCCGCGCCGCGGCTGACCGCCAGCATGCCACCCGTCAGGATCCCAGGCAGCGCCTGCGGTAGGACGAGGGTGAGCAGGGTCTGAAATCTCGTGGCGCCCAGGCTGTACCCGGCGTCGCGGATACTCCGGGGGACGGACCGCAACGCCTCCTCGGTGGCGACCACCACCACGGGCAGGGTCAGCACAGCCATGGTCAGCGCGGCCCAAAGCAAGCCGGGCTTGTTCCAAACGGGTTCGGTGTGGCCCAGCGCGGTGTCGAGTCCGCGCCCGAGAAAATGGACAAAAAAGCCGGCTCCGAAGAGGCCGAAAACGATGGAGGGCACGCCCGCCAGGTTGTTGACGGCCAGCCGGATCACGCGGGCCGTCCGGGAGGCGGGGTCCGCGTATTCTCCCAGGTAAACCGCCGTTGCGACGCCCGCCGGCACCGCGAACACGGTCATCACCAAAACGAGGGCGCAGGTCCCGAAAACCATCGGGAACACCCCCGCGCTTTGGACGTTGAAGAGCCCGCCGGAAACCCCGCCGAAGATGAAGCCGGGGGAAAGGCCGCGAAAGCCGTTCAAAAAGACAAAGCCGATGATCCAGGCCACGACACCGGCCAGGAAAAAAGCGGCGGAGGCACTGAGACAAATCCAGATCGATTCCAAACGGGGGCCGCGACGGGTGGCGAGCGCGATCTCGGGAGACTCCCCGCCGACTTCGCGGGACCGGGAAGCAAAACCATGGGAAGCCGCTTCCACGGGGACGGGAGAATGCGGTGCGAGAGGGACGGGCATGGCGCGGGCGGGGTTCAGGCCGGGATGGCCGCCGCGATGGGCGGCAGGGTGTGGGCGGCACCCCGGATCCGCGTCCGGAGTCGCTGCAAAACGTGGTCGGCCAACAAGTTGAAGGCGAAGGTCACGACGAAGAGC
Organism: uncultured bacterium; assembly: GCA_963795895.1. GTDB lineage: Bacteria > Verrucomicrobiota > Verrucomicrobiia > Chthoniobacterales > SZAS-18 > CAWCJJ01. Next base: position 791,682 of record CAWCJJ010000005.1, on the reverse strand, counting down.
AGCGTTCCGAGGAAGAAAAGCACCTCCCAGTGGACGTCGCCCCGGGGCACCTCGGCGAGTTCCGCGGCGATGGTGGCAGGGACCGACCGGGCCGAGTCAAAGGGCGAGGCGCTCAGCACCGCCGCGTTGCCGGACACCATGATGGCGATCATCGTCTCGCCCACCGCCCGGCTGCACCCCAGCACCACGCCGGAAAGGATGCCCGGCAGCGCGGCCGGAAAGACCACGGTGGCCGCGGCGTACCACGGCGTCGCCCCCATGGCGACCGCCGCCTGCCGGTGCGACGCCGGCACGGCCGTCATGACCTCCTCGGCGATCGCGAAAATGGTCGGGATGATCGTCAGCGCCACGCACATCCCGGCCGTGAAGGCGTTCAAGCGAAGGTCGAAGCCAAAAAGCCGTTGCACGGTGCCCGCGAGCACGAGAAGTCCCAGAAATCCCAGTACCACCGTGGGAATTCCCGCGAGCAGTTCCACGGTCGGCTTGCAAATCTCACGGACGGCGGATGGCGCGAGTTGCGAAACGTAAAAGGCCGCGCCGACCGCCAAGGGAACGGCAAAGAGCATGGCCACCAGCGAGATCTTGAGGCTTCCCGCGAGCAGCGGGAGCACGTTGAACTTCGGCGAGTTGGAAACCGGTTGCCAGACCGAGACCGGACGAGCGTAGCCGTGCCAGGTCGCGGGCAAAAACATCCGGCTCCAGGACACGGCGTTGATCGCCCCGTCCGGGCTGGCTTCCGCGCGCAACTCCTCGGCTCGCAGGTGGATCATCGCCCGGAGCGTATCCACCGGCAGACTGGCCACCAGGTCCGGCGTTTGCCTCAGATACCCCGCGATTTGCGCGGCGGGCAGTCGCTCCACCTGGATCTCGTCCATCGCCGGGGGTTCCGCCCGCGCGGTGGTCGCCTGACCCGTAAAGACCGGGAGCGCCTCCCGGACTAGAAAAATCAGGACCAGGGCGATCAGCGCCACGACCCCGAACGCGGTGCCGCGGATCAGGAACTCGGCGAGCGAATGCCACCAGAGCCCGGCCGGGCGGCGCAGATCGGCCCGCAACTCCGCCTCGCGGATGTCGGCGGCGGAAGGCACGGGGACGCCGGGGCTGTCTTCCGGCGGCGCACCGGCGACAGATTCCTCCGCTTCGATGCTCGGATGTGAACGGATCATGGCGCTGGCTTGGGAAAGCGAACCAATCAAGAATGCGACTCAACGCGTGAGCGCCTGCGCCGTCCGCCTGGGATGCTCGACCAAGACTTGCGCGCTTTCGCGACGCGCCACGGCGACTTCCCGCTGCATGACCCCGACTTCGCGCTGGGCGACCTGCGCCTCGCGCTGGGCCAGGGCGGCTTCGCGGGCGACCACCCCCGAATCCACCGTGACCGCCGGGGATCCGGCACCCGTGGCGGCGACGGCCGGCGCGGCGATTGGACTTTCGGCGGGAGCGTTTGCCACCGCGACCTGCGTTGGCGCGCCGGCGAGGGCGTCCACCGCCGAGTTGGTCCGGGCAAGCAGCGGTTTCGGCAGCGGGTAGTAGCCGACCTGGGCGACAAGCGCCTGGCCTTTCTCACCCAGGATAAATTTGAGGTACTTTGTCGTCTCGTGCCCGACCCCCGTCGGGTTGAGGTAACAGTAGAGATAGCGGCTGATCGGATAGGTGCCCGCGATCACGTTTTCCATGCTGGGTTCCACCGGGCTGGACCCCGCGTCGGCTTTGACGGGCAAGACCCTGACGCCTTTGGCATAACCGATGCCGCCGTAGCCGATACCCTTCGGGTCGTTCGCCACCGCGACGATCAGCGCCGCGGTCCCGTTCATCGCCTGGGCCTCGGGGAGGAAGTCGCCGTTTTTGAGCACGTGTTCCTTGAAGTAACCATAGGTTCCGGAACTGTTTTCCCTCGAGTAACAGACGATCGGCAAATCCGCCCCGCCCATTTCTTTCCAGTTGCGCGCCTTGCCGGTAAAAATCTTTTCCAGTTGCTCCAGCGAGATATCCCGCAGCGGATTCCCGGCGTTCACGTAGATGGCGAGGCCGTCCATGGCGGTCTTTACCTGCATGGGTCGGACGTTGTGCAGGGAAATGAACTTCGCCTCCTCGACGGCGCTCATCGCGCGCGAGCAGTCCGCCACGTCCGTCGTACCGTCCAGCAGGGCGGCGATCCCCGTCCCGCTGCCTCCGCCGGTTACCTGGACGCTGGTCCCCGGGTTGTCGGCCATGTACGCCTCGGCCCATTTCTGGGCGAGCACGACCATGGTGTCCGATCCTTTGATCGTGACGTTTTGACTTCCGGCGGCGAGGCCGCGGGAGCCAACCGGGAACGTTGAGAGCGCGAGCAGCGCCAGAACGGACCAGGGGGACGGGGTTGGGAACGAAGCGGGACGCGTTTTCATGAGCAAGAGGACGGGCGAAGGTGGAAATTCGTGCCCGGACAAATCCGATACGGCACTGCGAACGAATGGTAGCAACATCCGCACTTGCGGCGTGTTATTTCAGCCGCCGTAATGTAGCAATTTTGTCACACACAAAGGCTTGTGTTTCACCTGATTGTGGCGCGGTTCCGTCCTGGTGGATCGCTCCGGCGGAACGTTTTACAAAACGTGGGCCGCGGAATACACGGTTTAACCGTCCGCGCCTCGGTGGTAACGGCGGTGCGGTATCTTGGTCTGGCGGCGTTGACGTTCGTCGCAACGCCGAACCCCGCTAAAAAATCAGGCGGAAATAAGCGTGCAGGCTGGGCAGGGAACCCGCCACCAGCAGCGGCCAGAACCAGCGGTTTCCCGGCAGCAAAAAACAAAACGCGACCGTCACCGGCAACACGGTTCGCCAGACGGCCCACGGACCTTCCCAGACCGCCGTGCCCAGGCAGGGAAACAAGGCCGCGAAGCACACGGAAAACCGCAGCCATTGGGGCCCGCGCCTCCATCCGGTGAGCACCACCCCAAGCTGCACACCCATGGAAAGGATCGTCACCAGCCGGAACGTGTACCGGCCATTGTCTTCAATTCCCAACCGCAGATGGCGGGCCGCGTCAACCGCGCTCTCGCACAGAGCGGTGAACGGCCAGCCAAAGTTCCCCAGGGACCCCGCGCCGTGTTCGGGAAAATAGTGCGCGATGTACAACACCCACGACAACGTCGGGAGGAGGACCAATCCGCCGAGGCACGCCGCCCGGACCAAGCCGCGCCCGTTCGCGACGCGCGGCCAGAGAATACCCGCCGCCGAGAGCGCCAGCGTTTCGCGGGTCAGGACGCTTGCCGCCAGCAGACCCGCCCCTGTGCCGTCCCGGCGGGTTTCCCACAACCCCAGCGCCGCCAGGGCCAACAGCAGGGCGGGCAAATCCGTCAGCGACGCGCGCAGACTTTCCAGCACCCCGGCGGCAAGCAGGCAACCCGTCCAGCGTCCGAAACTCTTCCAGTCATCCTCGGGAAGCCAGAGGGTTAGCAACCACGCCAGGGTGATCCATGCTAGGAGATTGAGGAGGGAATAGATGTGGACGGTCCAAGCGGGGTTCCCCAAGCCCGCCACCCAGGCGACCGCGGGCAAGAAAGCCCGCCGCATCCGGTACGCGGGAGAATCGTAGTGGCTGGCGAGATCATGGTGAAGCCAGGGTGGGTGCAACGCCATGTGCGCGTAGAACTGGCCGTCGTACCCGTGGTGGCGCGGAACGAGGTACACGGGAACCCCGGCGAGTTCGGGCGCCAGGTTTTCCGGGTGCAACCCGCTGAAGCGGATCAACGAGGTGAGTCCCGTCCGCGCGTGGTAGTGGGGAAGGAACACCGCCGCGAAAACGAGCGCGATCACACAGAGACGCGCGGCGGGGATGAGGCGGGGCGGTGGCTTGCTCAGAGGGATCCGATTGTATCCGCAGATGAACGGGATTAAAAGGGATTAAAATTCGGACGAAACCTTATGACCAATCCCAAGTGTTTAACCCGGACCTTCCTTGTGCTGGCCGGGCTTTGCCTGCTGGCTGCTTACCACGCGGACGCCGCCGACAAACCGCGCGCCCGGTTGCTCGGCATTCCTTTCGAGGGGGTGCCGGGTCCCCTGAACGCCATCACGGACGTGCCCGGGGTAGAGGTCGGGTTTACCACGCTGATCGAAGGCGCGGGGGAGTTGAAACCCGGCGTGGGACCGGTGCGCACTGGTGTCACGGCCATCCTGCCGCGGGGGCGCGAGGGCACGCTGGACCACCCGGTGTTCGCCGGAAGTTTCAGTCTAAACGGCAACGGGGAAATGACGGGCCTCGCGTGGGTGGAGGAAAGCGGCTTCCTGGAGGGACCGATTCTGCTGACCAACACGCACAGCGTGGGAGTCGCGCGCGACGCGGCGATCAAATGGCGCGTGGCCCACGGCGCGCCCGACCCTTCGGGGTATTGGTGGAGTCTGCCGGTCGTGGCGGAAACCTACGACGGTTACCTCAACGACGTGAACGGGTTCCACGTGCGGGACGAACACGTTTTCCACGCGTTGGAAAGCGCCCGGGGCGGTCCGGTGGCGGAAGGGAGTGTCGGCGGGGGGACGGGCATGATTTGTTACGAGTTCAAGGGTGGAACCGGCACGGCCTCGCGGAAGTTGGGCGAGAAGGACGGGGGCTACGTGGTCGGGGTTTTGGTGCAGGCGAACTGCGGCTTGCGACGGCAGTTGACGATCGCGGGGATCCCGATGGGGCGGGAAATTGAGGTGCCCGCGATTTGGAGTCGCGAAACGGGTTCGATCATCATCGTGGTGGCGACGGATGCGCCCTTGCTGCCGCATCAACTCAAGCGGCTCGCGCGGCGCGCGAGCATGGGATTGGCGCGGACGGGCAGTGTGTCGGGCAACGGTTCGGGCGACATTTTCCTGGCGTTTTCCGGTGCGAATCTGTCGGCGGCGGCGGGTACGCCGGGGGTGGCAAAGGTGGACATGCTGCCCAATGACGACATGAACCCGTTGTTTGAGGCGACGGTTCAGGCCACCGAGGAAGCCATTATCAACGCGCTGGTCGCCGCCGAGCCGATGACGGGACAAGGCAACCACCGCGCGCCCGCTTTGCCGCACGAGGAGGTGCGGCGTCTCCTGGCGAAGTACGGGAGGTGAGGGTGCGGAGGTGAGGGTGTCGGCTGTGAGGAAGGCTGTGGGGTTGTGGCGGATGGGATGTGAAGAAGGGGTTGAGTTGTGAAGAGACGTGCGGGTTGTGAATTATGCGGGATCTCGGTTCTGTTTCCTCCGCACCGAAGGTGCAGCTTCATAATAGCCCGGGGCAACGCCCCAGGTGTGGGTTGTTTATGGTTTCAGCGCTGAAGGCGCGATTCAAAGGCCACCTGTTGGACGGGCAGGATGGTCCTTTGAGGCGCGCCCGGAATGAATCGCGCCTTCAAGCGCTGGACACGACACTATCTTGTACCTGGGGCGTTGCCCCAGGCTGTTATGAGGCTGCGCCTTCGGTGCGAAAGGCAGGCTGTGTCGACGTTGCGCCTTCGGTGCGAAAGGCGTGATGAGCGAGGCTGCACCTTCAGCGCGGAGGACCAGCCCAAAGGAAGCTCGTAAATCCGACTTCTACGAACATTTCGTATTTTATCTACGAATCTTTCGTATTCAATTGACGGCATGACATCACGCCACCGCCGGCCTCCGCCTGTTCCCACCAAGGGGGAACTGGAAATCCTCCAGGCGCTCTGGCGTCTGGGACCGGCGACCGTTCGCCAAATCCATGGCCACCTGGACCAGGGCAGCGGTTACACGACGGTGCTCAAGCTCCTGCAGATCATGACCGGGAAAGGCCTCGTTAGCCGCGAGGAACTGGGCCGCGCCCACGTGTACCAGGCGCGGGTTTCCGAGCGCAAGGCGACCGGGGAGTTCCTGCGCGAGTTGCTCGGGCGGCTCTTTGGGGGCAGTCCGGCACGACTAGTGGCGGGCGCGCTCGGCGCGACCGGCAAACTTTCCGCTGAGGAGATGACCGAAATCCGGCGCTTGCTCGACGAGGTGGAAGGCAAGGACGGCGGAGAGGAAGACCAATGAACGCGCTCGAATATATCCTGCGTTTTCCCTGGGTCGAACCGCTGGGACGAACCCTGATCCATTTCCTCTGGCAAGGCGCGCTGATCGGAACGGCGGCGTGGGTGCTGTTGCGCTGGCTGCGGCGGCACTCCCCCCACCCTGCGGCACCTCGTCGCGGCGGGCGCGCTGACGCTCTGCGCCGCGTGCCCGGTGGGCACTTTCCTGTGGCTGGCGCAGCCTTGGCGTTCCGTGGCGACCGCGAGGCCAATGCCACCGACAAAGACTGGGTAAATACCAGGTGCCCGTGCGGCACCAAAGCTTCACGGCCAAGGCTCGCGACGTCACGTTCGACGAGCGGCAGGTGATCTCGGGTTTTGATTTCGAGGTCGTGCCAGGCACGGAGATCGTCGGGCGTTTGCTCGACCCGCAAACGCAGGCGCCTATCGCTGACGCCGTCGTAAAGCTGAGTTCCCTCAGTGCCCTGCAAACCTTCTTCACGGGTACCGACGGGAGTTTCCACGGACGTATTATGCCGGGGAAAGTCTATACGCTTTTTTGGCGGCCCCCGCGCAACCGTTTCGTCGTGGAAGGTAGGAAGGACGGACCGCCCACAACTTTACAAACCCAGGCGGACGGCGAGCGCTTTTCGACTGAACTGTACGCGTTCAGCACCCTCGGACGGCTCGGCACCTTGCATGGCCAGGTGATCACGGCGGACGGCAAACCCGCCGTCCGTTGCCAAGTGGTTGCTTCCACGCCGCGCTACCTGGTGGGGGGCGACTGGGCCGGCAACGCCTTGCGTCGCGTAATAACCGACGACACAGGCAGGTTCGCCCTCAATGGGTTTTCCATCGGTGAGGATTTCACCCTCAATGCCCGCGCCGAAAACAATTCCGCCGCCGGAATACTCCCCGTGCGCTTGGACGGCGGCACCCTCAACCTGCGCGCGCACGTAGTCCTGCAACCCACCACCCCCGGAGGTGAGTTCCTCCTGACCGACCGCCACGGCAAACCTCGCCCAAACCTTTCCGTGGAAGTCGGTCCAATCCGTGAAGGCCAGACATACCCGGTCCAGGGGGACATCCTACAAACCGATGGGGGCGGTGTGCTGCGCCTACCGTTCGCGATACGCTGTCATGTCGGTAGACTCCGACCGTATGACCCGCGTCATCAGTGTCTTCGACGCACCGTCGTCCGGGGTCGAACCGCTGGCGCGTCGAACATTGGTCAATGATCCACACGGCGTCATCCGGCTGCTCGGCGCGGACGGAAAGCCCATCCCGGTCAAACGGATCGCGAGCTTTGAGGCCGACACTATCTTGAACGGCAAGCACACGCGCTGGACGAATGATCTGCCGGTCATCGCACGCGAGGGAGCGGACGCGGTCATCGCTTGGAGCAATCTGGTCGGCGGACGAGGCGACCCGGCAAGCTTCCTGATCGAGACGGACGGCGGCGACTACGTTCGCGCCGCAGGAGACGAGCCGCTCGACGGCTCCAATACCTTCGTGATCCACGCCACGGAGATCATGCGTCCCGACACCGCGCCCGATCCCAGCATCACGGACGCGGCGGCAAACATGTTTGTCGGACGGGTTGTCACGCCGGAGGGCGAGCCAATCGCCGGGGCGTTGATGGAAGTGCGGGGCGGCGGTGGCGGTGGATGGTTTGGAAGTGAGGTTCGCCGCGCGCATCGCCCCGGCGGGGCCGGACGGGCGGTTTCGGATCGGCCCGTTGCGTCCCGGCAAGTACCAGGTTTATCCCGGTTCGGGTGCCGACACGCCGATCCGAAAGGCGGAAGGCGCGCGGGACACGCCGGGTGAGATCACGGTGGAAGGCGAGGAGCGCGACCTCGGCGACATTGCGCTGCCGGTTGGCGCAAGGTTGGAGGGTGGGTGAACGCGCCCGGGGGCTTGCCCTCGGTTTGGAGTGCGCCGCGACACGTCGCCGCTTTCTCATCAGCGACACGTCGCGTCCTGTATCTCGGCGTAGCCGCTATTCGTCCGGTTCCCCGCCCAGTATGGGCGCGAGACATTAGCCCGGCATCTTGTGATGCCGGGTAAACCACCTCGGGCCGCCTGCGCCCTGGAAGGGCGCGAGACCGTTCGGGGACAACCAACCGTTGTCTATCACGTCCACCGGTCACGGCGTCTCGCGCCCTTCCAGGGCGCACCGCGTTTTGTCTTGATAATCCCGGTTCCAGAACCGGGGCTAATGTCTCGCGCCCCTCCGGGGCGGGGAACCGGACAGACAAGTTAGCGGCTTCGCCGGAAAGGGAACGACGCGACGTGTCGCTGAAAACAAAGTGGTGACATGTCGCGGCGCACTCCAAACCAAAGGCAAACAGAAGCAGACGCGACAGGTCGCGGGAAGCAGACGGGCGAGCTTGCCGCCACCCGCGCATTTAGTTGCGTTCGTAGAAAGGTGCTTGTTGTTAAGTGCAACGCTTGCCCTATCTAATGACTTGCCACTTCCAAGGATGCATCTGTCAATATCTATCAACGTATGAACAGGGCGAACGCATCTAAAAGGCCTTGCATTGACGGCTTTGGCAAGCTGGGGGGATGGACTTGCCAGCCCTCTCGCCCGCCGCCCGGCTTTTTGCCGGGGTGACTGATCCTCGCATAGCGCGCACGCGCCTGCATCTGCTCTGCGACATTTTGGTTTTGGCTCTCTGCGCGACTTTAGCGGGGGCGGAGAGCTTTGCGGACATGGAAGAATGGGCGGAAATGAAGGAGGGGTGGCTGCGCACCTTTCTGGAACTGCCCCATGGCGTTCCCAGCCATGACACCTTTGAGCGCGTGTTCCGCCGGCTCGATCCCAAGGAGCTCCACGCCTGCTTTCTGCGCTGGCTGGAAAGTGCCACTACCACCAGCGGCGGCGGTGGTGGTAGTGGTGGTGAGCCAAGGCAGATTGCCGTGGACGGCAAGAGCTTGCGCCGCAGCTTCGATAGCGCCAGCGGCCAGAAGGCCCTGCACGTGGTCAGCGCCTTTGCCACAGGCGAGTTGAGCCTGGTTTTGGGCCAGGTGGCCACGGACGAAAAGAGCAACGAAATTACCGCCATCCCGGAGTTGCTGCGCCTGCTGGATCTAAAAGGCGCGGTGGTGAGCATCGACGCCATGGGCACGCAGAAAGAGATCGCCGCGCAGATCACCGCCCAGGGCGGCGACTACCTGCTGGCCCTCAAGGGCAACCACGCGCTCCTGCACGCAGACACCCAGCGGCTCTTTGCCGACGAGGCGGCCCTGGCCGAGCAAAAGCCCACGCGCGCCGAGACAGTGGAGAAAGACCACGGACGCCTGGAAACGCGCCGCTGCACGGCTCTGCCTGCCGAGGGATTGTTCGGCGGTTTGCGCGGGCTGGCCGGCTGGGCAGGCGTGCAAAGTGTCGCCTGCATCGAAAGCCGCCGCGAGGTGCTGGCCAGCGGCATAGCCAGCGTGGAGCGGCGCTACTTTTTGAGCAGCCTGCCTGCCGATGCCACGCGGCTTTTGGCTCTGGCGCGGGGCCACTGGGCCATCGAAAACAACCTGCACTGGATGCTCGACGTGCATTTTGATGAGGACCGCTGCCGGGTCCGCAAGGACCACGGACCGCTGAATCTGGCTACCCTGCGCCGGGTAGCCCTGAGCCTGGCCAAGCGCGACACCGCCTCCAAGCAGAGCGTGCGCCGAAGGCTCAAGTGCGCGGGTTGGGATGACGCCTACCTCTTTCGCCTCATCAACATTTAGATGCGTTCGCCCTGACGTATGAACACCCCACCCCGGATTTTGCCCCTGCTGAAACCAATCGGCTGGACATGGTCGCATCGCATCGAGCGTGACATCATCAGAATACTGGCAGCCGTATCTGCCATCAGCCTCGGGTCCGCGCACGCCGAGCCCACGCGCATCGAGCATGAGGGTACCACGGAGATCGATCTGCGGGCGAAGTTGGACCCGCCGCCGGGAGCGGTCGGCGGCTCACCCCCGCCCGCCCCGTCCCCAGCGGTGTCCATGGAAATGCTGACAACGCAAATCAAAGTCGCGGATCACGCTGGGAAGCCTGTCGCCAGGGCAACGATCACGGTCGAGGGCCTGCGCACCCGGGCTAATCCCGGCAGCTACTATTCCTGGTGGCCGCCACCCATGGCGCGCCGGTTCCCGCCGTGACCGACGACACCGGCACGGCCACCGTGCGCTACCCGCGTTACGCGTTCGATCAACTGCCGACCGGAGCACTCAGCCTACGCGTCGAGCATCCGGAATATTGCCCCGCGCGGGAGAGTAGTTACAAGGTCATGGACAACCCGGTCGAGGCCGCGACGGTGAAGTTGCTTCGCGGGGCAACCCTGCGAGTTTCCGGTCACTTGCCGGGTTCGACCGACGCCGTTCCCGTGTATCCGCAGGAAAACGATACCTCATCCAATCCGCTCCCGCCCGGCGCGTGGAAGGACATGGGCGGCAACGGCCTCGAAACCCATCAGCTCGCGCCGGGCCGCCATTACCTGCGGCTGGCGCACCGCGCGGCGGACAGCCTGCTGTATTTTAGCGAGATGACGTTGCTTTCCGTGGTCGCCGGCACGACGCGCACGCTCGACTTGGAACTAACACCGGGCGTCCGCGTCGAGGGCCGCGTTGACGCGTCGGTGCCCCGTCCCGTGCGCGGCGGCCATGTCGTGGCAAGCGTGTGCGCCAACGGGGCGGGAGGCGACGAGAACTGGGTAGGTTGGTTTTCTTCCCGCGAAGTGGCGGCGGACGGTTCGTTTGCCTTCGAATCCCTGCCGCCGGGCGTCTTGGAAATGACAGTGCTCTGTGACGGTTATGTCTCGAAAAGCCTGCCAGGAAACGAGTGGCCGGCCGGGATCCACCTTCCGCAAAGATTCGATCTTGCCAACGGCCGGGTCACCCGCGCGGAAATCACGATGGAGGCAACCGCCGCCTGTCTCGTGAAGGTGCTGGATTCGGCGGGCGTCCCGGTGAGGGGAGCTCGCGTGGCCCTCGCTCCGAACGTGCATTGGGCTCCCGGCGGAAACGGCCTTTTCGACTCGGCCCTGCTTCGGATGGAAGACGATGTGGCGAACTGGCGCGAAAGCTGGGATCCCGGCAAAGCACTGGCAAGGATGGTCGAGGCGGGGGCAAAGAGCCGTTCGTACGAAGCGCTGACCGATGATCAGGGCACTGCCACCGTGCGTAATCTGCCCGTCCTAACCGGAAACCTGATTTGCGTTGACGCGGAGGGTTACGAACCCTATCCGCCGCACGACCGGCTCTTCTCGCCGACTGACGACAAAATAAGGTTTGTCAGCCTTGTATCCGGCGAAACGGCCACCGCCACGGCGCACCTGAAAACCCGGGGCAAACTCCCGGAACCTGAGCAGGATGGCATGGCCGAGTGACCGCGGTGTTCCTGCGAGTAGTGCGGTTTTCAAAGGCCGATGAATCTTTGAATAGCGAAGAATTTTCCCACTCGCATTGTGCCATCTAAGATTTAGATTGCCCGATGGTAGCCGAATCTCCCTGCTTGCATCAACCCTCGCAAACGTCCGCCCAGGAGACCCCTTTGTTGCGTTTCCTGCGGCAGCAGGGCGTGCCCTTTCACATTGAGGTTAGTTCTCCCGCGATGGGTAGCCGGGAGCGAATTGTCCTGCGGCGTTCCTCCCCGGAAAGCGATAAACTCAGCGTGTCTTTGTCGGAGGATTTCCGCCTTGCGAAAATTGACGCTTTGCGCGCCGCCGTCTCACCTTGACCTGGCATCATGCCAAATTCCGCGGGTGAACTCTGGATTGTGGCTGGCTGCAACGGTGCCGGTAAATCGACTTTCATCAACCGTGTGACCGCGCCGGGAGGGACCCTGGAAGGCGCGCCGACTCCAAATTTAGACCGTCACACCGGTGAGCTCTTGAGGAAGGCCGGGTACAACGACCCGCAGACCATTCCGGTGAAGGTTTACTGGCACTTCTTCAAACAAGCGGATAATACGTTGCAGCGTGAGATCAGGCAGCATCTAACCGGCGGTCGGATTGCCTGCGTTGAGACGGTACTGAGCACTGATAAATACCTCGACCTGGTCGCATTCGCCGGGAACCTGAAGGCACCCTTTCGTTTTGTTTACGTGACCCTCAAATCGCCTGAGTTAGCCAAGACCCGCGTCGCCCAGCGGGTATTATCCGGTGGTCATCCGGTTCTTGAAGCCAAGGTGGTAGAGCGATACTATCGGTCACTCGACAACCTACCCACGTTCGCGGCGCTGGCGGATGAGTTTTGGGTTTACGATAACTCTGATTCGTCCTCCGAATCCGTCGAGCCACCGAGATTTGTCTGCGGTGGCAAGGGGAAGGTGTATGAAATAGACGCTTTGTGCCCGGTAGAGTTGGCGGCGAGAATTCTGTCTTCGGTTCCGATGGTAGAGCGTTAACCGCACGCAGGTTAAACGCAACCAACCTGTCCTCCGCCATTTGCCCTCCTTACGCTTCCCCCACCCGCTCGTGCTGCTCGTCGTCGGCATCCTGGTTGCCGCCGGGCTGACCTGGATCATTCCGGCGGGCCGTTTCGACCGGCGGGAAGACCCCGCCACGGGTCGCACGGTCGTCGTGGCGGGCACCTACCACCGCGTTCCCGCCAACCCGGTGGGTCCGTTCGCGGCGGTCATCGACATCCCGAAAGGCCTCGTCAAGGCGGCGGACGTCGTGTTCTTCGTGTTCCTCGTCGGCGGGGCGTTCACCGTGGTGGATAAAACCGGCAGCCTGCGGTGGGCCGTTGATTCGCTCGCCGTCAAACTCCAAAACCACGACGGGTGGGTTATTCCCATCACGTGCGTACTCTTCGCGCTCGGCGGCGCGCTGGAAAACTTGCAGGAGGAGATCATCGCCATGGTACCCGTGCTCCTGCTGTTGTGCCGCCGCCTAGGGTTTGATCCGCTGACCGCCGTCGCCATGAGCATCGGCGCGGCTTCGGTCGGCTCGGCTTTCAGTCCGGTGAACCCCTTCCAGGCCGTCGTCGCGCTGAAGCTCGCGGAACTGCCGCCCACCGCAGGCGCGGCGTACCGGATCGCCTTTCTCCTGCCGGCCCTCGCGGTCTGGATTTGGGCGGTGCAACGCCGGGCCAACCGGCGGCAGAACCTAACAAACCACGGCGCGGTTCCGTTGGACGGCGGGCCGCCCCTGGCGACCGCGCTGAACCGGCGTTCGGCCGTCATTCTCGCGCTGGTGGGGCTCACGTTCGTCGCTTTCGTCCTGGGCGTGCTCGCGTTCAAATGGGAGTTCGAGCAAATGGCGGCGGCGTTTTTTGTGATGGGCGTGGCGGCGGGACTCATCGGCGGGTTGGGCTTGAGCGGGACGGCGGAGGCGTTCGTTGAAGGGTTCCGCTCGATGGCGTTCGCGGCGCTGCTCATCGGCTTCGCGCGGGCGATCTTTGTGGTGATGGAGGACGGCCACATCGTCGATACGATGGTCCTGGGATTGTTCAGCCCGCTCGGGCACGCGCCGGTGGCGGTTGGCGCCCTGGGGATGATGGCGGTGCAAACGCTGCTGCATTTCCCCGTGCCCAGCGTGGTGGGGCAGGCGGTGTTGACGCTGCCCATCCTCGTGCCGCTGGCGGATCTGCTGGGGTTGTCACGTCAGGTGGTGGTGCTGGCCTACCAATACGGGGCCGGGTTGTGCGAATTGCTCACCCCGACCAACGGCGCGCTGATGGCGATCCTCGGCGCGGCGGAGGTCCGGTTCGAGGACTGGCTGCGGTTTGTGGTTCCGCTGTGGTGCGCGCTCGCCGCGATTGGCGTGGTGGCGATTTGCCTCGCCATTTGGACGCGCCTGATCTGAGCGGCGAAGCAGAATTCTGACAGGATGAACGGGAGGGAAAGGATTCCAGAAAACCAGATGAGCGGAAGCGAACCTCCGCCCCGGGACCGCGGGTCTCCGACCCGCCTCAGGTTCTGGTCAGCCCCGGGACCGCGGGCATCGTGCCCGCAACAGGGCGGTCGCCCCTGATCAGACCAGACCGGAACCAGAAGCGGGCGGGACGCCCGCGCTCCCGGGGCTGACCAGACCGGAACCAGACCCTTTTACCTTCCGCGCTCGCAACACCCACTCCACGCAGAATTCCAGCATCCTGACGTGCGCGGCGACCCGTCGCGCCAGTCCGAATTCGCTCGGCGTTTCAATAGTCAACACCCGGTCCGAGTTACGGAGGTACAAGTCGATGGCCTCGGGGTGAAGCGGCACGCGCTCCAAGTTCGCGCGACGTAGCATCAGCCCGTCTTTCGCGGGGCGTCCGTCGATGCGGGTCCGGGTTTCCACGGGCAGGATCGCCGACACTGTCGCCAGCAACTCGCGTCCCATATCCTCCGGCGCGCGGCGTCCGAGCTCGTACAGGTAAACTCCCTGGGCGTCGAAGTCCTCGTGCATCGTGACCGCCAGTTCAAAGCGTCGTCCCGCGAGGTGCCGTCGCAACTCGCCGATGGGCGCGACATCGCGGCGGTTGAAGAGCCGGTTGAGATCACGCTTCTTTTCGTCGGCGCGCTGGTTGTTGACCAAGCCCCATGGGTTCATACACGGCAGGATCAACAGGGGCAGCGGGTGTTTGCGCGCGACGGGTCAGCGCCGCCAGATTTTGTTCCGCCCAAAGCGCGAGCGCCTCGGGTGCGGCCGGTTCGTCGCCGTGGATGCCGGCGGAAAGGTAAAGGCCGCGCGGATCATCGGCCGCGCCCGGCGTTTCCAACCGGTAAATCGGGTATTCACCGGCCCGCGCGAACTCCACCAGTTTCAAACCCGCGCCCCGGGCGAGCAGCTTCCAGCGCCGCGCGAGAAGCCGGTAATCATGGACGCGGTGTCGGTGTTCCTGGAAAGTGGGGACGCGGGGCATGGGCGGAGATTCGGGGGTTACGCGTGGCACAACAAACAACAAATAACGGTCAACCCACCACCAAATTGCGATATGGTGGCGGTCCCATGCCTGAAAAACGCCCGGTCACCTGTCCCTTGCTCGACCAAATCCTCGAACTCGGCGGGCAGGCGCAGACGACTGCGGTCGCGGTGGCGTTGTACGATTACAGCGGCGACCTGCGGTTCTCCTACCAGGCGCGGCGGGTCTTCCACGCGGCGAGCACGATCAAACTGACCATCCTGCTGGCGCTCCTGCGGGCCGCCGGGGCCGGTAGGTTGCGGCTGACAGACCGCCTGCACGTCCGCAACCGCTTCCGCAGCCAGGCGGACGGCCAGCCTTTTTTCCTCCAGGCCGACCGCGATGGCGACCCGGATTTGTACAAGCAGGTGGGCCGGACGGTCAGTCTGCAGGCGTTGGCGGAGACGATGATCACGCGCAGCAGCAACCTTGCAACCAACCTGTTGACCGAGCATCTGGGCGTGCCTTTCATCACCGAAACGCTGGCCGCCGCCGGGTTGGAGGATCTGCGTTGCCTGCGCGGGGTGGAGGACGAGGCCGCGTTTGCAAAAGGCATCAACAACCAGGTGACCGCCGCCGGTTTGCTGGAACTTTTCCAGGCTATTCACGAGACCCGGATCGTGGACGCGGCGAGCCGGGAGCGGTTCTTCGAGATCTTGTTTCAGCAGCGTTTCAACGGGATGATCCCGGCGGGTTTGCCGGATGCCGCCAAGGCGCGGGTGGCGCACAAAACCGGCGAGATTTCCACGGTGTCGCATGACGCCGGTATGATCTTCCTGCCGGGCCGCGCCCCGTACGCGCTCGTGATCCTGACCGAGTACGCCGGCGCCGGCAACGCCACCACCAGGAACAAAACGGTCGCCGCGATCTCCGCCGCCGTGTTCGAGTACGTCCAAGCCACCGGTACCTCCCTGACCCGAAGAATGCACGGATAACACAATCACAGGCGCGAAGTAGATTCACTCCAGCCGTCTGCCTTTCCCTCCGCCCCATCTTCTATCTCCTATCTTCATGCCCTTCGTTCCCTCCCATGAACTCCGCCCGTGACCTGCCCGTCGTCGATGGACTCCGCCTGCCGCCGGATGTACGCGCCCTGCTTCGCCCCGACGATCTGGTTGCCGACCAGGCGGGACGCTTTCATCGACTGCCACGCTTTTTTTACGAAGTGCGAAGCTGGTCGCAAGCCAAGGAAACGCTCTTCACCCCGCACATCCGCCTGAGCGAACTTCTCACGGTCGATTGTCAGGAAGCGCCGCGTCTGCTGGAGGATTTCCCCCACTACGTGCCATGCGCCGTCGGCTTGCTCGCCCGGTTGTTGGAAGAATTTCGCGCGCGCGCGGGTGGCGCGGCCATCTTTGTGGCGGCGAACGGGGGCTACCGTTCGCCCGCGCATCGTCTCAGCATCGGCGCGGTCAATCCGCACAACTGGGCGGCGGCGGCGGACGTTTACCGCGTCGGCGATACGTTTCTCAACACCCAATCCACGATTGAGAAGTATGCCGCCATCGCGCGCGAACTTTCCCCCGAAGTGAACGCCCTGCCCTACGGCCATTTGCCGGGCGAAACCGACGACCATCTCCACCTCGATCTCGGTTACGCCCACCAGGTTCCCGCGCGCTGCGACGAGTCGGCGGTCGCCTGATCCACGGCGGCGCTTGAAACAACCCTGCGGCGAGGTTAATGCTACTACCCTCCCAAAACCAGTTCCGACGACCGCCGGCCCCTTTTCCCCTCCCCGCTTGAACCCGCGCAAGCCAGCCGAGAAACCTTCCGTCTTTTCTCCCGCCACCCGCTTGGTCGCCGCCGCGCCGCGCCAGGCCGTGATTGGTTTGGAGGCGGAGTTTTCGCTGCTGGTCGATGGACTGGAGCAGAAGCCGGAGAAGGTGTTTCGCACCCCGGCCGGACTGCTGCGCCACTACCCGGGCCGCATCATCCCGCGCGCGGGCCGCTCCTGTCATCTGCCCACCGGCGGAGCGCTTTATTTCGACACCGGCGTGGTGGAAGTCGCCACCGCGCTCATCGAGTTGGAGGCGGACCACGGGTGCCAGCGCGCGGTGCGTTCGCTCTGGGAGCAGATCGCGTTTGTCCGCGCCCAGCTCGACGCCTCCGAAGTCTGCGAGCGGACGGGATTTCAAGCTGCGCGGTTTCAGCGCCCACTATAATTTTTCGTTGTTCGCGGAGGCGGGACCGGCGGGAACGCGGCGGCTCCACCGCCTGGCGCATCTGCTTTGCTATATTCTGCCCGTTCCCATGATGCTGCTGGCCGCCAACCGCCGCAGCACGGCCATCGGGGCGCGGCCCCGGCCGGGACGCATCGAAATCACGGCGGATTTCACGCCCGATCCGGCGTTGATGAACGCGGCCACGGCGTTCCTCGCGGGAGTGATCGCGGAGGCGGCGCGTTGGCCGGACGCGGAGCTTAGCCGCCGATGCTGGAGGCGAAAGGTTTGCCGTTGCTCGCCGGGTTTCGCCCGAGCAAGCACAGTTCGCGCAAAGGCTGGCGCGCGCACGCCGACGATTTCCCGCGCAACCCGTTTATGGCCGATCCCAACGCGCGCGACTGGCGGTTGCTGGACGGTCGCGACGCGAGTCTCCGGCAAATCGCCTGCCAGGTCCTGGGAGTTTTCCGGGCGAGCATCCGGCGGTATGCCGACCGGACGACGTTTGTCCATTTGACGGAAGTGCTGGAGGGGAAGGCGCGTTCGTTGCTCGATTTCGAGGAGCGTCCGGCGGGTTACGAGGACGTGGGCCGGTTGATCAACTGGGGGCGGAGAAGGAGTCGTCCGCTGCCGCGTTCCGCCTACGAGCGGGTGATTCAGAGGGTGATCGCGCACGAGCCGTTAAAAATTGGGCGCTCGCGCTACCAGGTCGAACGGATGCCCGGCTGGTATGAGTTTGTGTTTCGCAACGTGAAGACCGGCGCGCGGCGGGTTTTCAACCTGGACGAATTGGCGAGGCGTTTCGCGGAGTAAGGATGAGCTTTGGAGTATATTGGGAGCGGCACTCCCAGCCACGGAGTGGCGTCACTTGAATAGCCGTGGTCGAGTCCGCGAGGCCACGGAAAGCATGGGAGTGAGAGGATCCCAGCCACGCAGTGGCGTAACCAACGTGGCCCGGTCCCCCAAGACCAGCCCGCATCGCCGGCTCACATCTCAAGGCAAGTCGATGGGTGACGCCACTCCGTGGCTGGATCCCTTCTTACCCTCTAATCCGTGGCCTCGCGGACTCGACCACGGCTATTCAAGTGACGCCACTCCGTGGCTCGGAGACCAACAACCCACAACGCATCTGGACGAATTCCTCGCGGCGTGGTATCTCGTCTTTCGTGATTTAAACCATGAGTGACCTGCGAATCCATCATATCTCCTTTGTCGGTGAATCGATGTCCGTCGCTTTCTCCGACGAACGCGCGATTACCGTTTCGCTCCATAGTTTCCCGCGTTTACTGTCCGCGCCACCGGCGCAACGCGAACAGTGGGAGTTAATCGGGCGCGGACTCGGGGTTCATTGGGAAGCCTTGGACGAGGATGTTTCCATTGAGAACATCCTCACTGCGTACAGCAAAGCTAAATCCACCGAGTACGCTCACGCCGGGTGAATGCGACGGCCTGAACACTGAGATCGGACCGGTTGTATAACATCCGGCTCTCTGCGGGAACACTCCGCGCCGCCTGTCGATGACCCTCGAAAACCTGGACCGGGAATTAACCCGCTGGCATGCCGCCATCGAGACGGTCGCGGCCAACGTGTACGAGCTTTACGAGCATCCGGTTTACCGTGCCCTCGCGGGGTCCGCGACCACTCCGAAAGCTCCGCTAACCGGAGCCACCCGTCAGAAGGTGGATTCCGCCCTGGAAGCCGTTAGCCACCTGCTGATCTGCGCCGCCGAAATTCAAGGCATCGTGGAACGCGCCGGCAAACTGCGGCACTCCATGCCGCTCGTCTTCCGGGAGGAGCGCATCAAGGAAATCGAAGCCCTGCTGCACGGCGCCTGCATCCAGACGCCCGCCCTCGACATTCCCCTCATGCAACGAGGTTTGCTCTCCGGTTCCAGCCAAACGGGGCAGTCCTTCAGCATTCAGCAAATGCTCGACGCCATGACGCCCGCTTTCGAGTCGGCGAAACGCACCATCTCCGAGGTCGAGCAAGCCTGGGCCACGCTGCACCCCGTCCTGGACGCGGCCACGGCGGAAGCCGCCGCGTTGCGCCGGGTCAGTGAGGAAGCGGGACTCGGTGACCCGCCCGATTTGCTGGATCTTCAACAACGCATCACCGCCGCGCGCGAAGCCGTGAAGCTCGATCCGTTGAGCGTCGCGCTGAACGTGGACACCGGGATCACGCCCCTCCTGGCGCAAACCCGTGATCGGCTTGCCAGCCTCGCCGCCGAGCAGCGCCAGCTCAAAGCGGACCTCGCGGAGGCTCGCGGTCTTCAATCCCAACTAGAGGAACTGAGCGCACGCACCGTTGGCAGTCGCGCGGACCGAAGCCTGAAAATCGTTTTGCCCGAAGGCGCCACCCATTTTCGCGAACCACTCCCGGAGGGTAAAGTAGAGGAGTCGCGCCAGTGGCTGGCGCAATTGGAACGCATGATGGCGGATCCCAAGACCCGGCAGCCGGTAAAGGTGGCGGTGCGCCGCTGGTTGGATTCGGCGCGCCGGCACCTCGATCACGAGCGAAGTGTCCTCTCGGAAGACCAGACCCTGCTCGACGAGCGCCTGGAATTACGCGGGAGGCTTGACGCCCTCGTCGCCAAAGCCGCCGGTTGCGGGCTGGCCGAGGATTCGCCGCTGGCGAACGACGCGCAAGCCGCCCGCGCCCTGCTCTACCGGCGTCCGACCCCGTTGGTGGAGGCGCGCGCACTCGTTGCTCGTTACCAAATGCGGCTCAACGAGCGAATCGCCTCGTCATCCCGCTGATGGGTTCATAGGATTCCTCCTCCGCCCTACTTTCCCACCTTATGCCCGAAGCTCTTGACGGTCAGCCGTGCAAACATCCCGGTTGCGCCGGCGTCATCGAAGGCGGGTTCTGCAACGTCTGCGGTCTGGAGGCGCCGTCCACTGACTCACCCCCCGGCACCAGCCTCGCCTCCGCCCCGGCGCGCGGGACCAACGTCGCCGGCGGCACCACCACGGGCACCGGACGCGGCACCCGGGGCACTTCCCGGCGCACGGGCAGCAGCCGGACGCGCGCGACCAGCCGCCGCCAACTCGGGCTGGGGTTGGTCCAGGTGCCCGAAATGCCGCCGCTCGACCCGGCGTCGGTCCTCATGGCGGAACCCGTCGTGCCGCTGGGCAAACGCTTTTGCACCCACTGCAACGAAGCGCTCAAGCGTGAGAAGGGTTTCTGCCCCAAATGCGGCAAGCCTTACTCCTTCACGCCGACGCTCAAAGCCGGCGACGTGGTCGCCGACCAGTACGAGGTTGCCGGCTGCCTGGCCTACGGCGGCCTGGGCTGGATCTACCTCGCCAAGGACACGCTGCTCTCCCGCTGGGTCGTCCTCAAGGGCCTGCTCAACGCGCAGGACGAAGCCGGCGCGGCGGCCGCCGTGGCCGAGCGCCAGTTCCTCGCGGCCGTCAAGCATCCGAACATCGTCGGCATCTACAACTTCGCGCAACGCGGCAGCGAGGGCTTCATCGTCATGGAGTACGTCGGCGGCAAGACGCTGCGCGCCATCCGCAAGGAGCGCGGCCCGCTGCCCGTCGCCGAGGCCATCGCCTACATCCACCGCATCCTCGGCGCCTTCGCCTACCTGCACCGGCAGGAGCCGCCGCTGGTCTACTGCGATTTCAAGCCCGACAACTTCATGCTCGAAGGCGACGACGTGAAGCTCATCGACATGGGCGGCGTGCGCCGCGTCGACGACCTGGGCGGCGACATCTACGGCACCAAGGGCTACAGCGCGCCCGGAGGCGGGCGACGGACCCACGCCGGTGTCGGACCTGTTCACCGTCGCGCGCACGCTGGCCGTGCTGGTGGCGGATTTTCGCGGGTTCCAGAGCACCTACGAATTCACCCTGCCGCCCCCGGCGATCTGCCGATCCTCACCGGGCAGGAATCGCTTTACCGCTGGCTGACCAAGGCGACCCGCGCCGATCCCGACGAACGGTTTCAGACCGCCGACGAAATGGCCGACCAACTCGCCGGCGTGCTGCGCGAGATCGTCGCGGCCGAGACCGGCGCGCCGCGTCCCGGCGAGAGCGCTGCTCTTCGGCGGCGACCTGCTGCGCGCGGATGACGCCGACGGCTTCGCGGCGCTCGCGCCCACGCCGGCGAACCTGGCGCCCGCGCTCAAGCTCGATCCGCAGGACCCCGCCGCGCAATGCATCCTCGCCAACGCCGGCACCGCGGCGTCGCCCGATCAGCAGGTGGCTTTGTACGAGCAAGCCGCCGCCCGGTTCCCGCAATCGGCGGAGGTCTAACTGCGGCTAGCCGGCAGCTTGGGGGCGGCGGGCCGGTTTGGCGAAGCCGAGGCGGCGCTCGCGAAACTGGACGAGGTCGATCCTTTCGACTGGCGCGTGTCGTGGCAGCGGGGCCTGCTGTGTTTTGTCCAGGGCAAACCGGCGGACGCCAGCCGGTTTTTCGACAAGGTTTACGCGGAACTTCCCGGCGAACTCGCCCCCAAGCTCGCCCTCGCGCTGGCGGCGGAGGCGGCGGGCGAACTCACCGCGCGCGACCCGGTTGTACGACCTGGTTTCACGGACCGATCCGGCCTTCGTGTCGGCGACGTTCGGACTGGCGCGCTGCCTGGCCGCGCAGGGTCGGCGCGAAGAGGCGGCGGCGGCTTACGCGCGGGTTCCGGCGGCTTCGCGTTTCCACACGCGCTCGCAGGTTTTCCTCGCGCGGGCTTGGTTGGGGAATGGCGGCGCGTCCCGGGAACCGGGTGTCGCGGAATTGCAAAACGCCTCGCAAGCCATCGAGGCGCTGACGCTCGACGCCCTGGAGCGTCACCGGTTCGCCGCCGAAATCCAGGGGCGCGCGCTGGAGTTGCTGGAACAGCGCAAGCTGGCCGACACACCCTCCGTGCGCGTGCTGGGCCAGCCGCTGGTGAACGCGTCGTTGCGCGCCGGGATCGAGAAAGCGCTTCCGCGGCATGGCTCATCTGGCGACGGATCGGACGGAAAAAATCCGCTTGGTGGACCTGGCGAACCAGGTGCGTCCGAAGACGTGGGTCTGACAACTGTTAGGCCGCGAATCTTTTCCCACCATGGACTGCCCCGACTGCCATGCCCCCGTCACGGATGCCACCGCGAATTTCTGCGAGGAATGCGGGGCCAAACTCGCGGCCACCAACCCGGCGGCGCTCTCCGCCGCCCCCGCCGCTTCGACCGAGCCGCCCGGCGCCGCCTGTGGGAATTGCGGCGCCGGTCCCGAACTCATCGACGCGCAGGGGTTCTGCTCGCAGTGCGGCCACCAACGCCTGCCGCCCGCGCGCGACCACGTGGAAATCGTGTTGAACCCCGGACTCGCCGGGATCAGCGACCGCGGAGTAAAGCATTTCCGCAACGAGGACTTCCTCACCCTCCAACAAACCGGGGGCTGGACCGCCATCGTGGTCTGCGACGGCGTCTCGAACTCGCCACGTTCCGACGAGGCCAGCGCCGCCGCCGGGTCCGCGATCCTCGACACCCTGGCCACCGGCGCGCGGGCGGGCGAATCCAATTTGGACAACCTCATGGACGCCGCGATCGCGCGGGCGCACGTCGCGGTCGGCGCGCTGGCCGGGAGCCACAGCCTCGCGAACGGGACAACGGTCGCCGACCTCCCCGCGAGCACGGTGGTCGCCTTGTTCCTGCCGAACCAGCCGACGGCCCGCGAACTAACCATCGGCTGGCTCGGGGACAGCCGCGCGTACTTCCTCGACCACCACGGCGGCGCGCGCCTGCTCACCAAGGATCATTCCTACGTCAATGAAATGATCGACAGTGGGCGTATGACCCGTTCGGAGGCGTTGCGCAGCAAGAACGCGCACACCGTGACGAAAACCCTCGGCGGCGCGCTCGCGGAAGACGGACGCCCCGACGCGCCCTCCCTCCTGCGGGTCAAGTTCTCCGAACCCGGCTGGATCATCGTTTGCACCGACGGCCTCTGGAATTACGCGCCCGAACCTCCGGAACTCGCCGCCTGGATCCAGCGTCTCGTCCCGCCGGGCGCGGACGCTCTCGGCCTCTGCCGCGCGCTGGTCGCCGAAGCGTTGCGGCTGGGCGGGCGCGACAATGTGACCGTCGCCGCCCTTGCCGTAGTGTAGATTGCCACCCGGATTCGCGTCTGCTACTACTAGACCGCCCGCTTTATTCATGAACACCGCCTTCACCGCCAAGGTCTTCCAAAATCAGTTTCTCCAGCAGGGTGCCGACGAGGTTCACGCCATCGTCAACGTCGCCAACGGCGATGCCGCCGAGGCGGGGACGCGAGTCGCCAACGGTTCCGCCAAACTCGCCCTCGGCATCCTGATCGATTGCTCCGGCTCGATGGGCGAACATGGCGGCGAACGCATCCGCCACGCCAAAAGCGCCGTCCGGCATTTGATCCAACTGCTGCGCGAGGATTGCTCTTTCTTCATCGTCGCCGGCTTCGACGAGGCGAGTCTCCTCTTCCCACTGGCTTTGGCGACGCCCGCGAACAAAGCCCGGGCCGAGGCGAACCTCACGCAACTCCAGGCGGGCGGCGGCACGAAGATGTCCCATTGGCTGGCCGAAGCCGTCCAGCATTTTCCCACGGGGCCGAACACCGTGCGTCACGCGGTGCTGCTCACCGACGGCAAGAACGACCCCACCGACGAGGGCGCGTTGGACGACATGCTGGCCAAATGCGAGGGCCGGTTCCAGTGCGACGCGCGGGGGGTCGGCGTGGACTGGCAGCCGGCCCAACTCCGCCGGATTTCCGGCAAGCTCATGGGCACCGTCGATATCATCCCGGAACCCGCCGGCATCGCGGCGGACTTCCAGGCGATCCTCGAAAAAGCGATGGGCAAGGCCATCAGCGAGGCGACGCTGCGCCTGTGGACCCCGCAAGGGGCGACGGTGCAATACTGCAAGCAGGTTTCACCCGAGATCGTGGACCTAACGAGCCGCGCGAAAGTGGACCCGGCGAGTCCGCAGGTCCGCGATTATCCCACCGGGGCGTGGGGCAAAGAGGCGCGCGACTACCATTTTTGCATCAAGGTAAAACCGGGCGCGGTGGGCCAGCGGATGCTCGCGGGCCGGGTGAGCCTGCTCGTGGGACGCGCAACGGCGAGACCAAAGTCGCCGAGGGCCAGGTGCTGGCGGTGTGGACGGACGACGAGGCGCGTTCGGCGGTGATCGACCGCGAGGTGGCGCATTACACCGGCCAGGGCGAGCTGGCGCAAGTCATCCAGGAGGGGCTCTCCGCGCGGCAGTCCGGCGACGAGGACACCGCCACGCGCAAACTGGGCCGCGCCGTGCAGCTCGCCGCCGAGTCGGGCAACGACGCGACGACCAAGCTGCTGCGCAAGGTCGTAGAGGTGGTGGACGAAAAAGAGGGCACGGTGAAGTTGAGGCGCAACGTGAACCAGGCGGACGCGATGGCGCTGGACACGCGCTCGACCAAGACGACGCGTCGCTCGTCGTCAATCCCTCTCGATTTTTTGTCATCCGCGGAGAAGTGCAATGCCCATCTGCCCTAATCAGCACGAAACCCGAGCCAGCGACTTCTGCGAGGTTTGCGGCGTCGAACTCCCGCCGGATGATGCCGCTGGCGGGCCGAAGGAAACCTGTCCGGCTTGCCACGCGGAACACGACCCCGCCGTGGGCATCTTCTGCGAGGTTTGCGGTTACAACTTCAAAACGGGCGGCGCCCGGCCGTAATACCGCCACCGGCGCCCACCTCCATCCGCCACCCGCCACTCCTGGAGTTGCTGATCCGCGGCTCCCGACGCGCGGTGCCGGATCGGACCTCCCCGGTGCGCCTCGCGTCCGCCCCTCGCGGACACGCTGCTCATCGGCCGCAAATCCGTCCGGCGAAACATTGAGCCCGACATTGCGCTGGATCCTGACGACGGGGTTTCCCACCGGCACGCCCAACTCACCCGCGCGCCCTCCGGCGACGGGTACTCGCTGTCCGATCTCGGGTCCAGCAACGGCACCACGCTCAACGGCGTGGAGATCCCCGCCAACCAAAGCATGGAACTGAAGGAAGGCGACACCATCACACTGGGTCGGTGGTCGCGTTTGGCCTGCCGCGTCGCGCGACGCAGCCCGCACCCCTCCCGGAACGCCCCTGCCCATGAAAACAACGACCGCGCCCTTCCACTCCCCGGCACTCCTGGCGCCGCCCCGGACCTTGCAGTTCAAGATCGGCGGGGCGCCGGTGCGGCGGATTGGTCCACTCCAACCCAATGGTGGGTAATGCTGGGCGTCACGCTTTTGACCGGGGTTATGTTCGTCCTGGCGGTGAGCAACGCGATGGAACAAAAGAAGGGGGCATTCAAGAGCGTGGTCACGGACTGCGCGCCCTCCATCGTCGCCGCCGAACACATCCGGTCCAGCCTGGCTGATTTCGATGCGAACCTGACCAACGAACTGCTCTGCAAACCCGGTTCGCCGGACATGGCGAGGGCGGTTGAGAGCGTCCGTCAGCGGAGGCACGAGTTCTCGGAGAATCTTCTGCTCGCCGCCGCGAACATCACGTTCGGCGAGGAGGAGCGACTGCCACTCACGCGCATCACCGATGAAATCGGGACCTACGAGGCGGCGATGGCCCGGGCGCGGGCCTACCAGGAAAAAGGTGATCCCGCGGCCGCTGACGACCAGCCGGGAAGCTTCGCGGCTGATGCACGAGACGATCCTGCCGGCGGCGGAGCCATCAAGGAAGTCAACAGCCGCGCCCTCGACCCACCTACGACGCGCAACAGGCGGAAATCCCTGTAGCGCGCTGTGCTGGATCGCGTTAACCGGATTCTGCTATTCCGCGGCACTCGCGGGGCGCAGTGGCCGCTCTGGCGCGCCACGCGGCGTCGGATCAATCCCGGACTTTTTGTCGCGACCGTCCCACTTTGGGTTTGCTTCACGCTCTATGGGGCGGTGGTTTCCCTGCGCTCCTCCCGGCAACTGAAGAGGCGCCACCAAGGACGCCTTCGATTCGGTGCGGCTCCTCTGGAACGCCCGGGCGATCGCCTTCGATGCCAACGGTGCGGAAAGCCGCTGGCTATATGATCGGCCGCAAGCATCGTCGTCCCAACAGGAATTCATGGCGAAAACGGCCCAGGTGGGCAAAGCTCCACCGGGGATGCGCTTGCAGAAGTCGCAACGACTCCGCGCTGGCGAACACCGGGCATCCACTGACACCGGGGTTTCGGGGGTTGCTGGCGCAAGAGTTCGGCAACATCTCGTTCACCGGCGAACTGGCGGCGGCGGCGGCGGCGATGCAGACGTTTGGCGACTATCTCGACGTGGACAAAAAATTCGCCACCTGGAAGAACGCGGCCACCACGAGCAGGCGGTGGCCTGTGCCTGAGTTATGGACCGGGTGGTTCCAACGCGGCGTTTGACCGATTTGACGCAGCGCTCGACAAGGTGCTCGAGATCAACGCCGGGGCTTTCGCGCGGCTGGGAACACAGGGTGTGAGCGGACTGAACACGTTTAGCTGGTTCATCCCCATGTTTGGGTTGATCGCGGCGGTGTGCGTGTTCGCGGGCTTCTGGCCCCGGATCAAGGAATATTCGGCGTGAGATTGCGACACGCCCGACGGGTTGCCGAGGCATCAGCCCCGGGAGCGCGCGTCTCCGACCCGCAATAGGGGTGGCAACCCCCGGGAACGCGGGCGTCCCCCGCGCATATGGTCTAGTTTGCCGCTCCAAAGGCACGGCCAAAGCACAACCTGCCTTTCGCACCGAAGGTGCAACCTCATCACAGCCTGGGGCAACGCCCCAGGTATAGGTTGTTTACGCTTCCAGCGCTGAAGGCGCGATTCAATCCGGTCATGTCCATGCGGACCATCATCCCGTTCACACCGGCGACATTTGAATCGCGTCTTCAGCGCTAAATCTCCTACCAACCCACACCTGGGGCGTTGCCCCAGGCTGTGATGAGGCTGCACCTTCGGTGCGGAGAAAGGCTGTTGACACTGGCGGTGGCGGCGGTTGGGGTTATATTTACCCCTTAATCTCGTCGGTTGAAACCCCTCCAAATCTTCTTCCCCCTCCTTAAAATCTATGGGACGCCAATGGCTCCAGGCAAAACGTGATGTCGCCAACCTGAAAAAAGGTCAGGTGGTCAGCAAACTCGCGAAGGAAATCATGGTCGCCGCCAAGCTCGGCGGCGGGGCCGACGTGGACAGCAACGCCCGCCTCGCCGCCGCCGTGGAAAAGGCCAAACGCGCCAGCGTGACCCGCGACGCCATCGAGCGCGCCATCAAAAAGGGCGCGGGCATCGGCGACGACAAACTCGTGCTCGAACACGCCGTCTTCGAGGGCTACGCGCCGCACAAAGTGCCCGTCATCGTCGAGGCGCTCACCGACAACCCCAACCGCACCGCGCCCGAAATTCGCCTGCGTTTCAAACAGCGGCCAACTCGGCACGGCGGGCAGCAACAAGTTTCTCTTCGATCACGTCGGCCTGGTCGAGGCGCACCATCCCGGACGCGGGCACCGATCTGGAAGAAGCCGCCATCGAAGCGGGCGCGAACGATTTCGAGCCGCTCACCCACGCGCAGAACGACGACATTCCCGAGGGCCACGCCGGGGGCGCGCTTCATCACCGAACGCACCGCCGTCCACGCCGTCTCCATGTGGCTCAAGGAAAACGGCTGGACCGTGTCACCAGCGAAATCGGCTACGTCGCCAAAAGCTATCCCCAGTTGACCGACGAGCCGAGAAGGAGGAAGTCGGCGAGTTCCTCCACGCGCTCGACGAACACGACGACGTGAGCCGGGTCTGGGCGGCGATCAAGTAGAGTGGCTATTGTTGGTTAACCTTTATTGGGCAGGCAGCTGTAGCCAGCGGCACTCGCGCTGCTGTCCGAGGCATGCGCGCCGGCCACGCGCCTGCGTAGCGCTTCGAGGCTCCGCGCGATAACTCAAGAATATGGCATCCCAAGTCTCTTGACCAAGCGCCTTCCTCCAAACATCGCGCCCTGGGACGCCATCGTCCTGGGCGCGGGCGCCGCCGGGCTGATGTGCGCCGCTCACGGCCGGGCCAGCGTGGCCGCCGGGTGCTGGTGCTGGAGCGGGCCGAACGCGCCGGGCAAGAAAATCCTGATCTCGGGCGGCGGGCGCTGCAATTTCACCAATGTTCACGCCGGGCCGGAGGACTATCTCTGCGGCGTGCCGGATTTCCCGCGTTCGGCCCTGGCGCGCTACACGCCGGAGGATTTTGTCGCGCTGGTCGAAAAGCACGGCATCGCCTACCACGAAAAGAAACTCGGCCAGCTTTTTTGCGACGGCTCCTCGCGGCAGATCGTCGAGATGCTCCTGGCGGAATGCGCCGAGGCCGGGGTGAGCGTCCGCACTGGCTTGCGAGGTGGCGGGCGAACATCACGCGCGGCGAGGACGGGCTTTTTCGCGTGCGGTCGGGGGACCGCAGTTCACCGGCGCGCGCTCGCTGGTCGTTGCCACGGGGGCTTGTCCTTTCCGAAGCTCGGCGGTAGCGATCTGGGACACCGTTTGGCGCAACGTTTCGGACTGCGGATCGTGCCGCCGCGTCCCGGGCTGGTGCCGTTGACATTCGAGGGCGACATGCAGCAGCTTTGCGCGGGGTTGAGCGGGGTGGCGGTGCCGTGCGCGGTGCAGACATGCGGGGTCGCGCGGCAAACGCACTTTTCGCGAAAGCCTGCTCTTCACGCATCGGGGTATGAGCGGGCCGGCGATCCTGCAAATCAGCTCCTACCTGCCCGCCGAGAACGCCGCGTTTGACGATCAATTTCTTGCCGGACGAAGACGCCGGGGACTGGCTCGCGCGAAAGCGGACGACGCGACGCGCAACTACAGAACCTGCTGGCCGAGCGCCTGCCCACGCGCTTGGCGGACGAGCTTGCCACCCTGGCGGGCACCAGGGCACGCGCTCAACAAGCTTTCGCGGGAGCAGCTTATCGCCACCGGCCAGCTCCTCAACGCGTGGCCGCTTACGCCGGGTGGGCACGGAGGGCTACGCCAAAGCGGAAGTGACCCTGGGCGGAGTAGACGTGCGCGATCTGCATTCCAAAACGATGGCTGGCCCGCAACGTGCCGGGTCTGTACTTTCATCGGCGAGGCCGTGGATGTGACCGGGCATCTCGGCGGCTTCAATTTCCAGTGGGCTTGGGCCAGTGGATTCGCCGCCGGGAATGCGGTTTGACCGTACCGCGTCCTTTTCCCTTCGGCGAAGCCGGTATTGAATCAGAGGTATACTTTGTAGTAATCAAACCCATGTTAATCACCGGCATTCTCAACCCCCACGTCAACTCCCTCCTGGCCCGGGTTCGACACACCAACATGCTGGTTATCGCGGACAAAGGATTTCCTTTTTGGCCCCGGATCGAGACGATCGATCTCTCGCTAGTCGAAAACATTCCGACCGTGTTGCAGGTGTTGTCCGCTATCCGACCGAACTTCAACATCGGCGGGATCTACATGGCCGAGGAATTTCTCGTCCACAACGATGAAGCGACGCGGGCGGAGTTCGCCGGAGCGCAGGAGGGTGTACCGGTTACCTTCGAGCCGCACGAAGCCGGTTTCAAGAAGCGCGTGCCCAACGCCATCGGTCTGATCCGCACGGCTGGCGCCACGCCCTACTCCAACATGATTCTTGTGTCGGCTTAAAGAAGCGGATTTCAGGTTACACGCGTTCTGGACTGGCCGGGTAAACCAGCCTCCCAGTCGCGGAGGGACGTCGGAAATTAGCCGGTGGCGCGAGCCAGCGGAACAGGTATAAAGGACATAGCCCCGGCGGGGCTGAGCCATCAATGCGCGGCAGTCCAAGTGTCATACCCGGCGCATGGATCGCCCAAGGCTCAGCCCCTCCGGGGCTAGACACACCGACCAGCCCACCGGTGGCTCGCGCCACCGGCTAATTTCCGACGTCCCTTCCGGGACTAAGAACCGACCCGGATTCTCGGGTTACTGGGTTATTAAACTTGGAGGAAAATAGAGTCGCCTCCCGCTGCCATCACCCACCACGAAAAGCGCCCTGCCAGCATGGGCAGGGCGTTGTGTAGCCAAATCGGATGGTTGAGGGAACGACAACCTCGTTGTTAGTAGCGCGAGGAGCGTCCGCCGCCCCCGCCGCCACCACGCCGGTCGTCGCCGCGTCCGCCGCCGCCACCGCTGCTGCGACCGCCGCCACCACCGCCGTAGCCGCCGCCACCCCCGCCACCGCCGCCGTAGCCGCCGCTGCTGCGACCGCCACCGCCGCCGCCCGCCACTATAACCGCCTCCGCCTCCGCCGCCGGAGCGTTCCTCGCGGGGACGCGCCTCGTTCACGGTCAAGGGACGGCCGCCGAAGGGCTTGCCGTGGAACTGCTGCACCGAAGCACCCGCGTCCTCGGCGTTCACCATCGTCACAAACGCGAAGCCGCGCGATTTGCCGGTCATGCGATCCTGCATCAAAAGAACTTCCTGCACCGGGCCGACCTGCGCGAAAAGGTCCTGAAGTTCTGTTTCGGTGGTCTCGAAGGAAAGGTTTCCCACGTAGAGCTTACTGTTTGCCATGCTGTTGTTCTTCTTAGAGGAGGAGCTTCGGCTGCTGTTCCCGGTCATCGGGTTTCGTAACTGTCACTGAAGGACTTCAACTGACAATCCACCAATCGTCGAAGGCTATTTCCGATCTCTGGTCAGTATGCCCCAAAATCCAGCGCCCGCAACCAAATTACATCCCCCGGCGGCGACCCCCGCGTATAGGGGGCGCGCCCGCGGAAACCAAAACAACTCGCCAAGTCCGCGAACCTGCTGTCACTTAGCGGCTCTCGGACCCGGGTTAGAGCCAATGGCCCAAAACGATCAAATCATGAGCGACGAAAAAATGGCACAGACGAGGGGAAGTCCTCCGACGACGACGAAAAGAAGCCCGGTTCGGACCAGGACGCCAAATCCGGCGACAAAGAAGGCGCGGGGGACAAAAAAGACAAGGACGACTCCAAGGAGGGCAAGGACGACGGGAAGGACAAAAAGAAAAAGGGCGTTTCCAAAACCTTCATCCTCATCGCGGTCCTCGTCGTGCTGCTGCTGGTGGTGGTCGGAACGCTCTACCTGCTCAACGCCCGCAAGCACGTCACCACCGATGACGCCTACGTTACCGGGCACCTCCACCAGATCAGTTCGCGCGTCGCGGGAACCGTCATCGATGTCCGCGTGGATGATAATCAACCCGTCAAAAAAGGCGATCTGCTGGTGAAGCTCGACCCCAACGATTTCCAGGTCGCCGTCCAGCGCGCGCAGGCGAACCTGGAGCAATCCAAGGCGCAGATCGGACAGGCGGAAGCCGCCGTCGCGCAGGCCCGCGCCGGCGAGGAACAGGCGCAGGCCCAAGTTTCCCAGGCCAAGGCCATGACCGCGCAGGCGCAGGCGCAGTACGACGTGGCGGCGATCAATTTCAACCGCAACAACGGACTCTTCACCAAGGACGCCCGCGCCGTCTCCAAGGCGGATGTCGATACCACCCAAGGCGCGTTGAAGGGTCAACGCGCCTCGCTCGACGCCGCCGCCGCCAACGTGCAGGCCGCGATCTCCAGCGCCGACGCCGCCCGCGCGCTGGTCGCCAGCAACGAGGCGCAACTGCTCGTCGCCAAGGCCCGCGTCACCCTCAACGAGGCCGACGCGCGGGACGCGGAATTGCAGCTTTCCTACTGCTCGATCCTCGCGCCCGCCGACGGGCGAATTTCCAAGAAAACCGTGGAAACCGGGCAGCGCCTCGCCACCGGGCAGGCGTTGCTCGCGCTGGTGGAGGAGAACGTCTGGGTCCTGGCGAACCTAAAGGAAACGCAGCTCGACCAAATCCGGCCCGGCCAGCACGTCAAGATCAAGGTGGACGCGTTTCGCAAACATCCTTTCGACGGCAAGGTGGACAGTATCCAAGCTGGCGCGGGGTCGGCCTTTGCCCTGCTTCCGCCGGACAACTCGACGGGGAATTTCACCAAGATCGTGCAGCGGGTGCCGGTCAAACTGGTGTTCGATCCCGAGAGTTTGAAGGGGTTCGAGCACCGGATCGTGCCGGGCATGTCGGTTGTCCCCACCATCGACCTGGAGGGTAAATGAAGGGGGGCAAAGCAGCGGCGGGGATCGTTGCCGCGACCGCGGCCCTGCTGGTGGCCGGGGGTTGTTCGGTGGGACCGAACTACCAGGGTCCTCCTCCCGTGGAGGGTGGCACCCCCGCGAAGTACAAGAACGCCCGTGCGTCGAACCTCACCGGCAACGAGCGGTGGAAACTCGCCGAGCCGGGCGACAAGGACCGGCGCGGACCTTGGTGGGAAATCTTCGGCGACCGCAGCTTGAACCAGCTTGAGGAAACGGCGGTGCGGGCCAACCAGGACCTTCGGCTCGCGGTGGCGCGCGTGGACGAGGCGCGCGCCGTTTCGCGCCGGGCGGCGGCGGATTTCTTCCCGGACCTTGATTTCGCCGGGAGCGGAATGCGGCAACGGACTTCCAACACCCTGCCCACCCAGCGTGGCGCGGCCATCGGCGGGTTCCCCGGCGGAGGCGTCGGGGGTGGCGGCGACCCGATCATCAGCACGCAACCGCTCACGCGAACGCAAAACCTGTTCCGCGCGCCGGTGGATCTGAACTGGGAGGTGGACTTGTTTGGACGCGTGCGGCGTTCCTACGAAGCCGCCCGCGCCGACACCGAGCAAGTCGCGGCGGACTACGAGAACGTCGCCCTGAGCGTGACCTCCAACGTGGCCGTCAACTACTTCAACCTGCGCGCGCTCGACGCCGAACTCGCCGTGATCGACCGCACACTGCAAACCCGTCGCGAGGCGCTCCACATCGCCAGCGAACGTTTGCAGGCGGGTCTGACGAGCGAACTGGATGTCAACCGCGAGCGAACCGACCTCGCCACGGTGGAGGCCGACCGGGCCGGGGTCGCGCGCGTGCGCTCCGAGGTGGAAAACGCGTTGGGCACCCTGACCGGCCAGCCCGCGAGCACGTTCAAGCTGGGCTACCACCCGTTGAACCTGCGCATTCCGAGGATTCCCGCCGGCCTGCCGAGCCGGTTGCTGGAACGGCGCCCCGACGTGGCCGCCGCCGAACGCGCCCTCGCGGCGGAAAACGCGCGCATCGGCGTCGCGGTGGCGGCATTCTTCCCCGTCGTCCGGCTCACCGGCGCGGCGGGATTCGAGAGTGCCTCCATTGGCGAGCTTTTCGCGCTGCAAAGCCGCATTTGGCAGATCGGGCCGAGCGTCAGCCTGCCCATCTTCGAGGGTGGACGCAACGTGGCCAACCTGCGCGCGACCCGGGCGCGTTACGAGGAACAGGTGGCGCGTTACCGTCAGCAGGTGCTCGTGGCGTTCCAGGAAGTAGAGAACGCCCTCGCGGATTTGCGCGGACTCGCCGCGCAAGCCGAGGCTCAGGACCGCGTGGTGGCGGCGGCGCGGCGGACCTTGGAACTTTCCAACGACCAGTACCGCAACGGCGCGGTGACGTTCCTCGAAGTGGTGGACGCCGAGCGCACCACGCTGGGCAGCGAACGCACGGCAACCCAGCTTCTCGGCCAGCGGCTGCAAACGACGGTGCAACTCATTAAAGCCCTCGGCGGCGGCTGGGGCAACGATCTTCCCCGTTCCTTCGCCCCGCCCGGGAAGTCCGTCACCTCAGTGCGCACTCGCCCCGGCGCGCGCCTTGGTTTTCTGGCAAACCCAGACGAGCGCCGCGCCCGCCACGAGGCTCAGCCCGACGAGCAGGAAGGCGTCGTTGTAGGCCATGATGTTGGCGTCCCGCCGCATGAGTTGCTTGATCGCCCCGTAGGCTTGATTCATCGCCGTGATGGGGTCGAACCCCTTCTCGATGAAACTCTGTTGATTGGCGAGTAAGCGGCCCTGCGTGGCCAGATCATAAACCGTGACCCGCTCGCCCATGCGGAAGTCGTGGAACTGTTCGCGACGGGTGATCACGGTGGAAAGGATCGCGATGCCGACGCTGCCGCCGAGGTTACGGGCGATGTTGAAAATAGCGGAGCCGTCGCCGGCGTCACGCGCCAGCAGGGTGCCCGTGGCCAGGGTGGTAATCGGCACGATCGTGAACGGCTGCCCGAGGGCGCGGATGACGTTGGCGAACACGAACTGATCGTGCGCGGTGTTGTAGTCCATGATCGTGTTCATGAAGCAACTCAGGGCGAACATCAGGCAGCCCACGCAAACCAGCAGCCGCAGGTCAAACCGCTTCATCAGCAGCGGCAGCAGGGGGAAAATGAAAAGCTGCGGCACGCCAACCCACACCAGGGTTTCCCCGATTTGCA
Source organism: uncultured bacterium (assembly GCA_963795895.1). Lineage (GTDB taxonomy): Bacteria > Verrucomicrobiota > Verrucomicrobiia > Chthoniobacterales > SZAS-18 > CAWCJJ01. The sequence continues at coordinate 757,451 of CAWCJJ010000005.1, read as the reverse complement.
GCGGGCTGTAGCCCTGGACCTCGCCCAGGTAAAGCGGGATCAGGTAAACCGTGCCGTAAAGTCCGAGGCCGAGGCCGAACGCCACCACGGCGGAGACCCCGAGGTTGCGGCTCGCGAGGAGGCGCAGGTTCACGAAAGGCTCCTTGCGAAACAGCTCGATGCAGATGAACGCGGGCACGAAGGTCGCCGCGAGCAGTCCGCAGATCTGGATGAAGCCGTTGCCGAACCAGTCCTTGCGCTGTCCCTCCTCCAGCATGGCAACGAGTGCGCCAAGTCCGATGGCCATGCACAGGATGCCCCAGTAGTCGCCTTTCTTGAGGAGGTCGAGCTTGAGGGGTTTGGCGTCCACGGCGTACCAGATCGCGGTGAGCATCGCGGCACCGGGGATGATGTTGATGTAGAAATTCCACTCCCAGCCGAAGCGGTCCGTCAGCCACCCGCCGAGCGCCGGACCGATGGCGGGGGCCATCGTCGCGGTGAGTCCGAACATCGCCTGCCCGACCGGCTGGAGCTTCTTCGGCATCGTGCTGAGGATGACCGTCAGCGACATGGGAATCAGCACGCCGCCCGTGAACCCCTGACCAGCGCGGAAAAAGATCATTTCCCCCAGGCTGTTGGAAATGCCGCAGAGGCCGGAGAACAGCAGGAACAGGACGACGTTGACCAGCAGGTAGTACCGGATGGTGAACACCCGCGAGAGCCACGCTGTGAGGGGAATCGTGATAATTTCGCCGATGAGGTAGGCGGTGGAAATCCAGCTACCCTCGTCGGGGGTCGCGCCGATGCCGCCGGCGATATCGCGCAGGGAGGAATTGGTGATCTGGATGTCGAGCACCGCCATGAACGCGCCGAGCATGGTGCCGAAGACGGCGATCCATTGCTTGGTGGTCATCTGCGGGTTGTCGTCGGCGGGCATGAGCGGCGGGGAAGCAAGATCCAGAGGGATCACAGAGGACACGGAGAGGGGGACACAGAGGCGGAGGAGAAAGGCAAAAGGCTTTGGGTCCAGAAGGAATCGCCGGTCTTCTTTCCTCCGGCCCCCTCCTTCTTCCTCTGTGCTCTCTGTGTCCCTCTCTCCGTGTCCTCTGTGAACCTTCCGGGTGTTTTCTTGCGCCCGCGCGCGATGCCCGGGCGACTCGCGAGGGGTCGTTCCCGGCTGCCGTGGCGCGCGTAAACGCGTTGCGCCTCACGCTTGGCGTAGTCCGTGTTGCGGATCGCGCCCATCCGCTTTTTGGCTTCGGCGTAAGCCAGGACGTGTTCGACCACCGGCAAGGGGTAATCCTGTCCGATCCGACAACCGGCCTCGGCTTGCACGGCCATCGACATCAGGTGTGGCTCGGCTAGAAACGCGACCGGCACGCGGGCGAGTTCCGGCACGAAGCGGCGGATGAAAGTTCCCTCCGGATCATTGTCCAACACCTGTTTGGAAGGCGAGTAAATGCGGATCGAGTTGATCCCCGTCACCCCGCTTTGCATCTGGAACTGCGGATAATGGATGCCGGGTTCGTAATCCAGGAAATGCCGCGCCAGGAACACACTCGTGGGTTGCCAGTGCAGCCACAGGTGGTAGGCCGCGAACGAGGCCAGCATCGCCCGCATCCGGAAATTGATCCACCCGCTCCGGTGCAGCGCGCGCATGCAGGCGTCGATCATCGGATAACCCGTCCGGCCTTCGCGCCACGCGGCGAAACGTTCCTCGGCTAAACTCGTCCTCGCGCAAGCCGTCGTACGCGCGGGACATGTTGCGGCCTTCCATCTCCGGTTCGTCCTCCAGCTTTTGGATGAAGTGGCAATGCCAGCGCAGCCGGGACTGGAAGGACGCCAGCGAACGACCCCAGCGCGGGTCGAAGTCCACCCCGGCGGCTTGCAGTTCGCCGAGTTCCGCCTGCCGCTCGCGCGTGATCTGGTAGGCCTGCCGCATGGAAACGCAGCCGAACGTCAGGTAGGGGCTCAGCCGGCTGCACGCCGTCCACGCGGGTTTCGGGGCGGACATGGCGCGGCGGTAATCCACGCCGCGCCGTTCCAGGAACGAGCGGAGCAAGCGCCGTCCGTGCGACTCGCCGCCGGGTTGGGCGAGGTCCTTGGTGCTCGCGGGCAGACCCAGATCGGCGGGGGTTTGAATGCGTCCGGCGTCGATGGCGGGCAGCGTGCAAAGTTCGGCGGGCGCGGGCGCGAGGGGCTCGCTCATGCGGGCGGTCCAGCGCTGCGGACCAGCCGTCGCGGCCCGGGTGCGGACGGAAGACGCCGTGCTGCGGGATTTCGGTCCAGGCGACGCCGTGCTCGCGGCACCACGCCTTGACGCGGAGGTCGCGCGCGTAGGTCAGCGCGTTGCCGGTTTCCTCGTGGCTCCAGAGCCGCGCGACGCCGTGTTCGGCGTGTAGTTCGTCGAACACGTCCGGCAGGCGTCCGGCGCGGCAGGTGAGGCGCCCGCCGATGGCGCGCAGGCGGGTGTCTAGTTCGGCGAGCGACTGGTTGATGAAGACCAGGTGCGAGGCATCGAAATCATCGGCGCGGATCGATTTCCGGCTCGTAAACGTACAGCGCGAGGAGCGGTAAGCCGGTGCGGGCGGCCTCAAGCAGCGGACGGTGGTCCTCGAGGCGTAAATCCCGTTTAAACCAGACGATTTGCAACGCGGTTTTCACTTTGAATCATCGCTCGAAAACGGGGTAGTTTCAAGCCAATCGCAGCTCAGTTTGGCTGGCAGAGTGTGGCTCCGCTCCGCCTCCGGTCGCCGTTGGTTTGGACTGCGGTGACGCGTCGCCGCAGTCCAAACCAAAGGCAAAAAAGGCAAGCAGATCAGCCGCCCGGGGGCCGATACCCCAACGGATCGATCTCCACCCCGACGTACCCCACGTCACGCAAACCGACGCGCAACGCCTCCTCCTTACTGGCCAACCTCGCCATCTCCTCGGGGGCGATCTGCACCCTGGCCCTTGGCGCGGTCCCGTTCCCATCCACCAGATGCCGGACCCGGAACACCCGGAAACCCAGGCCGCGCACCCACGCCTCGCCCGCTTCGATCATCGTCAAGGCCGCCAGCGTCACCGGCGTGCCATGCGGGATGCGCGAACTTAGACAAGGTTGCGCCGGCTGGTCCGCCGTGGGCAAACCCATCTCCCGCGACAACGCGCGGATCTCCGCCTTGCCCAATCCCGCTTCCTTCAGAGGCGCAACCACCTCGAATTCGGTCGCCGCGCGCAACCCCGGACGCACCTGGCGCGCGTCGTCGGCGTTTTCGCCGTACGCGATGGACGAGAAACCCCTTTCCCGCGCCATCCGGTCCAAGCGGGCAAACAATTCCCCCTTGCAAAAATAGCAGCGGTTCAACGGGTTGGACGTGTACTCCGGATTGGACATTTCGTCCGTACCCACCACTTCCACCCGCGCGCCGACTTCTCGGCCAAGCTCAACGCGTCCCGCAACGCCTGCGCGCGGCAAACTCGGACTATCGGCGATGACTCCCACCGCCGCCGTTCCCAGTTCGCGGGTCGCGGCGGCAAGCAGGTACGCGCTGTCCACCCCGCCGGAGTAGGCGATGAGCATCGGCGCGTGTCGGCGGAAAATCGCCGCAAGTTCGGCAGTTTTGGGGTTCATCGGCTTGAAATGGCCGGACCAGCCACCCGCCTGATTCGTGTTCAGAGCAGCAAACGGCGGAACAATTCGTCGAGCGGCAATTGCAAGCCGATGTAAAACTCGCCGAACTCGGCGTACTCGGCGCTCACGGCGTCGAAACGCATCTCGTAAATGATGCCTTTGACGTCCATCGTGTCGTTGGCGAACAAAGTCACGCCCCATTCGGCGTCGTCCAGGCCGGTCGAACCGGTGACCAACTGGCGAATTTTGCCGGCCCACTGGCGGCCGATCCGGGCGTGGCCACCCATGAGCGCCTTGCGTTCGTCGTGCGACAGCCGATACCAGTTCTGCTGCTCCGAGCGGCGCTTGAGCATGTTGTAAAAACAAATCACCGGGCGCGTTCCGAGCTTCGGGTAAAGACGGTCCTTGCCGTATTTGTCCATGCGGGAGTGGAAATCCACCATGGCGGCTTCGAACTCGGGCGTGCCCTCCGTCAAGCCGCGTTCCTTTTCCAGGGTGTCGGCGATGTACTCGGCCTCGGTCAGCGTGTACTCGCTGCGCTCGGTCATCGAAAGGTAGCTGTACACGGGCGTGAGCACGTCCGCGCCCAGCGACAGGCTCAGCCGCTTTTCGTAAGCGTTGGCGGTCTGGAGGTCCGGCGTGAGCAGCATGAAACCCAGGTCCGCCTTGGGCGTGACGACGCTGAACGTCAGCAACTGGGTGTCCGGCGGCCGCGCGGATTTCCTGGACGAGCAGCGCGAGGTTGGTCTTGGCCAGGCGCTGCTCATCGGGGCCGAGAATCTGCCACTGGCCGTACTCGATCCGGTAGAACAGGTGCAGGACGTGCCAGCCCTTCGGCGGGCACGACAGGATCAAAGGTGCGCTCGGTCGTCATCGTGCGCCTATCTTAGAACCTGCGCCGGCCGCGTTCAAGCGCGCGAGGCAAATCCCCGCGCGCCATCCATCCATCATCCAGTCTTTACCGCAACCACCCCGCCGGTGAGTTCGCGCTGGCGCACCTCCTCGAACTTGGCTTCCGAGGCCGCCTCGGAACTCACCAGCGACACGACGATCGCCACGAGGAACGAGAGCGGGATCGTCGACGATGCCCGGGCTTTTCAGCGGGAAGATCGGCGCCGGGTGCTTGAGGATGTCCACCCAGACCACGGGCGACAGCACGATCAGGGTGACGGCGGAAATCGCGCCCACCCACATGCTCGCGACCGCGCCCGGCCGTCGTGAACCGGCGCCAGAAGATCGACAGGAACAACGCGGGGAAATTGGCGCTGGCGGCGATGGCGAACGCCAATCCCACCATGTAAGCCACGTTGGCGGTCTTGAACCCCAGGCCTAGCACCACGGCCGCGATGCCGAAGAAGCAGCGTCGCGAAACGCGCCACCTTGAGCTGCTCGCTTTCCGGAGCCTCGCCGTGCCGGATCGACGTTGACCCAGAGATCGTGCGAAAGCGCGCTGGCACCCGAAAGGGTCAATCCGGCGACCACCGCCAGGATCGTGGCGAACGCCACCGCCGCGATGAAGCCCAGCATCGGCTCGCCGCCGATCACGCCCGCCAGCATCGGCGCGGCCATGTTGTAGCCGGGATCGACGGCGACAATCGCCTTCTGGCCCACCAGCGCCATCGCGCCGAAGCCCAGGATGAAGGTCAACAGGTAGAAGAACGCGATCAGACCCGTGGCGTAGAAAGCGCTCTTTCGCGCCTGCGCCGGGTCGGGCACCGTGTAGAAACGCATCAGAATGTGCGGCAAGTCCCGCCGTGCCGATCATCAGCGAAAGGCCCAGGGAAATCGCGTCCCACGGATTCGAGACCAGCGGCCCCGGCGCGAGCACGTTTACCGCCGGTTTGGCGGCGACGGCGCCGATCGCGGGGATCGCGTCATGGTTGTACTGTTTCGCGGCTTCGGCGAAGAGCGCCAGCGGGTTGAACCCAAATTTCGAGAGCACCAGGACCGCCATCAACGTCGCCCCGCCGAGCAGCAGGCATGCCTTGATGATCTGCACCCAGGTCGTCGCGATCATGCCGCCGAACAGGACGTAGATCATCATCACGCCGCCGACGATGACGATGGAATACTCGTACTGGAGACCGAAAAGCAGTTGGATGAGTTTTCCCGCGCCCACCATTTGGGCGATGAGGTAAAACAACACCACCGCGATGGTGCCGAACGCCGCCGCGACGCGCACGGGTTTCTGGTTTAAGCGGAATGCGACCACGTCCGCGAAGGTGTACTTGCCGATGGAACGCAGGGATTCCGCGATCAGGAACAGTACGAGCGGCCACCCAACGAGAAAGCCCGTCGAATAAAGCAGGCCGTCGAAACCGCTCTTCGCCACGAGGCCCGCGATGCCGAGGAAACTGGCGGCGCTCATGTAATCGCCCGCCAGGGCGAAGCCGTTTTGCACGCCGGTCACGCTGTGGCCGGCCGCGTAAAAGTCGGAGGTGGTCTTGGTCCGTTTCGCCGCCCAGTAGGTGATGCCCAGGCTGAGCGTGATGAAGACGAAAAAGAAGATGATCGCCGTGGTGCTGATCTTGCCCAGGTCTTGTTGGACGGTCTCCGCGGTGGCGCCGAGGATCCAATGGTGAAGTGAAATAAGCGCGATGTTCATCTTAGCGGTCTCCCTTCACGTTGTTGAACGAGCGAACGTAGATCAACGTCAGCAGCCAGGCGCTGACGATGACAACGCGCCGAGGAGGATGCCCCAACTGAGGCCGGGAACGAGGGTCTGCCCCAGCAAAGGCTTGTTGAAGGCGACCAGCATAATGAAGCCGAAATAAATCAGCAGCATCACACCCGAAAGGATGAAGGGCAGCGACGAGCGTGGGCCCGAGGCGGCGGACGGCGTGGGATTGGAGATTGGGGGAAGACTCATGGCGCGCCCAACTTAGACACAACCCCCCGGCTGGGAAGCAAAAAAGAAAAAAGGTTTTTCGTCCCCACAGGACGGTAGACACGAAGGCCATCTCGCGACCGGTCGAGCCTTGGCAAACTCCCCTCCCCCTCTGCTCTCCGCCTTCCGCCTTCTTCCCTATCTTCTATCTCCTATCTCCTATCTCCTTGCCCTTCCTTTTCCCACGTCTGAGCTTGCGCGCCAGCAGGTCGAAAGCCTCGCGCATTTCTTCCAGGCGCAACGCGTAGCACACGGCGAAGAAAACTCCCCCGCCGGCGGCGATCACCACGAAGAGACGGGCGCATTTGACCAACAGCGAGAACTTCTCAAAACCCGCCAGCCAGTACCGGTCACCCAGGACGCACGCGCCCACCAGGAACGCGCTCGCCAGGGCGATCTTCAGAACGGTCGCCAGCATCTGCCGCGTTTCCAACCGCCCCAGAGCGCCGCCACATCAGCAGGTAGAGCAAAGTGAAGTTGATCGCCGCCGTCACGCTGGTCGAAAGCGCCAGTCCGCGGTAACCCCAGTGCAACCCGACCGTGAGGATCGAGTTGAGGAGCACGTTGGTGCCGATGGCGATGAAACTCACCGTCATGGGCGTCTTGCGCGCGTCCAGCGCGTAAAAAGCCGGCGCGAGCACCTTGATGCCCGAATAGGCCGCCAATCCCAGCGCGTAGTATTGCAACGCCGCCGCGACCTGGATCGTGGAGTCGTGATGAAAAATGCCCCGTTCGTAAAGCAGTCCGATGATGGGACGCGCCAGGCAGATCAGACCGACGGCGGAGGGGATCGTCAGGAAAAACGCCAGCCGCATCGCGCGCGCGAGCGTGACGCGAAAGCCCGCCATGTCGCCCAGGATCGCGCTCTTGCTCACCAGCGGCAGCGTCACCGTGGCGATGGCGACCCCGAAAATCCCAGCGGCAACTGCATCAGCCGGAACGCGTAACCCAGCCAGGACACCGCGCCGTCCCCCTGCAAACTCGCGAAACTCGAGTTCACCGCGACGTTGATCTGCACCGCGCTCGCGGCGATCACGGCCGGTCCCATCAGGCGCAGGATCGTGCGCAGTCCCTCGTCGCCTCCCCAACGGAAATCCGGTTTGAAACGGTAGCCCGCTTTTCGCAACGGCGGGAGTTGGACCACGAACTGGAGAAAACCGCCGATCAACGTCCCGATGGCCATGCCCAGCAAGGCGCGCGAACCGAAGTGGGGATGCCGCCAGTCCGCCTGCGGCTCTAGTAGATAGGAGAGCGTCACCCCGCCGACGATGGACCCCAGGTTAAAGAAACTGGAAGCCATCGCGGGCGCGCCGAACACTTCCTTGGCGTTGAGCATCCCCATCGTGAGCGCCGCGAGCGACACCATCAGGATGAAGGGAAACATCACCCGCGTGAGTTGGACCGTGAGCATCGCCTTCTCGGGATTGTAGCCCGGCGCGAGCAGGGAAATCAGCACGGGGGAGAGTAGGATGCCGAGCAGGCTGACGGCGCTCATGAAGACCAGGGTGAGCGTGGCCACTTTGTTTGCCAAGTCCCAGGCGGAACGGTCGCCAGTGGTGGCGATCTTGCGGGAGAACACGGTGATGAAGGCCGTGGAAAGCGCGCCTTCCGCGAAGAGGTCGCGCAGGAGGTTGGGTACGCGGAATGCCATTTGGAAGGCGTCGGTATTCGCGCCAGCTCCGAAAAACCCGGCGAAGATTTGGTCCCGCGCCAAGCCGAGCACCCGGCTGCACATCACGGCGATCCCGACGATCCCGGCGGACCCGGCGGCGCTCTTCCGGGGTTTGCCGCTCCCCGAGGGGACGGACGGGATAACGACGAATTCGGTGGCAGGCACGGGAGTGGACACGGGGCGGAGCGTGCCAGATCATCAACGCGCGCGCAACGGCGAGGTTTCGCGCGACGGTTTCGCCCGCCAGTCCGGTTTGACAAAGGGCATGAAATCCGCTCTTAATCTTCCTATTCCCTCCATGAAGATTCCGTATTTTCCCGCCTTGCTCCTCGCGTGTACCCTGCTGCGCCCCGTCGTCGCGCAGGAGGTTGCCGTCGCCACCGCTCCCGGTGCCGCGCCCGTGGTCCAGCCCGGACCGCCGCGCGAGTACGTCATCCTGAGCGGCGGTCCCTCGCTCACCGTCTGGGAAAAGTATAAATCCTCGCCGCACGACCAATTTTGGGGCGGCTTCGTGCGGGCGGCGCGCACGCGCATCCAGCAGTTGGAGGCGCAGATCGGGAACGATCCCAACGCCATCATCACCTGGATGGTTTACCTGGACGGCTACAGGGCCCGCGGCAAACAGGATCAACAGGATTTGATCTCCAACGTTTACTCGGTGCGCGACAAATTCCATCTCCACATGGTGCCGGTCGAAAACGGGCGCGACGTCATGGAATACCTGAACAACGGGCAGCCGCGCGACCGGATCAAAGTGGTGGATTTCGAGTATTTCGGCCACTCGAACCGCTGCTGCTTCATGTTCGACTACAGCAGCAACATCGACAGCGCCTCCAAGGCCTGGATGCACGAGGACGAACTCGTCGCCCTGCATCGTAACATTTTCTCGCGCAACGCGTTTGTGAAAAGCTGGGGCTGTCACACGGGCGAAAGCATGAGCAAAAAATTCTACGCCGCCACCGGCACCCGCATGATCGGCGCCATCGGGCGAACCGATTATTCCAACCGCGACGAGGCGCTCAACGGCGTCGTCCCCATCCTGAGTTCACCCGACGGAAAATGGGTGCAGTGAACGCCGCGACCGACCGCATGGATCTGACGCGGCTGGAGACGATCTACCGGGAACCTTTCTTCGATCTGCTGCAACGCGGGCGCGCGGTGTACGAAGCGCACTGGCCCGACAAGAACGAGGTGCAGCTTTGCACCCTGCTCAGCATTAAAACCGGCGGGTGCAGCGAGGATTGCGGCTATTGCGCGCAGAGCGCGCGTTACACCACGGGCGTCACCGCCGAACGGCTCATGGGCGTCGAGCAGGTGCTGGCCTCGGCGCGCTCGGCCCGGGAAAACGGCTCCACCCGATTTTGCATGGGCGCTGCCTGGCGCGGGGTACGCGCCGGGGACGCCAAGTTCAACCAAGTCCTGGAAATTGTGCGGGAGGTTTCCAAGCTCGGCATGGAAGTTTGCGTGACCCTGGGACAACTCTCCGGCCCGGAAGCCGCGCTGCTGCGCGATGCCGGCGTAACCGCTTACAACCACAACATCGACACCTCGCCGGAGTACTACCCTGAGATCGTCAGCACGCACACCTTTCAGGATCGGCTCAACACGATCCAGGCGGTGCAGGCGAGCGGGATGGCGTTGTGCTGCGGCGGGATCATCGGTCTGGGCGAGACGATCGATGACCGCCTGCGGATGCTCGCGGTGCTCACCTCGCTCGATCCCGCGCCGGAAAGCGTGCCGATCAACTGCCTGATGGCGATGCCGGGCACACCGCTAGAAGACCAGGCGCCGGTGGATGTCTTCGATCTAGCGCGGTTGATCGCCACGACGCGCATCGCGCTGCCCCGGGCACGGGTCCGGCTTTCCGCCGGGCGGACGCGGCTCAGTCCCGAGGGCCAGGCACTGTGCTTTTTCGCGGGGGCGAACTCGATCTTTTACGGCGAAAAACTGCTTACCGCCGCCAACCCGGCCGCGAACACCGACCTGGCGTTGCTGCGCGCGCTGGATTTGCGTCCGCAACCCGGGGTGCCGGTTCCGGTGGAAAATCCGTGCCCGCCCGTCGAAACTCATTGACTTGCCCGGTGAAATCAGGAAAAACTACATCTGCATGAAAATTGTCCTCCCCTTGCTGCTTTGCTACGTCCTCACCACCGCGCAGATGTTTGCCGTTAGCGGCGGACCCGTCTTCGGCGGCGGCAGGAGTCAGGTCTCCACCATCGGCACCTACTCCGGCGTGCTCGTCGGTCTGGAGGAACTGGATTCCACAGTCAGCGGCCCGCCCATCCCGGGCGACCCTCTGACGCCCGTTACCCCGACCGGTATTCCCTCGAATGCCCTCGGCCTCTTTTCCCTGATGGTCCCCTCCACGCAGCTCGCCACCGGTGCCTTTATGCTCTTCGCGGACGGCGAAATTTTTGGTGGGACGATCAACGGTTCGGCGGACCCAGACAACGGCCAATTCCGGGGCCTGCTCAACGGCACCTTTAACTTTACCCTCAACACGGGCACCACCTCCACGGCCGTTACGGCGTCGGCCCTCGGGTTGATCACCGCAAAGGTCACCGCGTCGAATTCCTTCACCTCTACCTCCCTCGCGCGGTTGAACGGGACGGCTTCCCTCGACGTGAATTTTGGCCAGGTGAACCCTTCGACACTCGCGCCCATCATCGCCCGCACGATTACATTCACGGTCACGGGCTTTAAGCAGTCGGCGGTCGGCTAAATCATTGCGACGGGTTGATCGCTTGGAGAAGACTATCTCTCGCGCGCAACCCGTCTCCCTCGCTCTACAAGGTGGTTGGAATTTGCGTCGGCGTTTCGACTTTTGTCGAATGTTCACCGGCGTGTCTAACAGCGGGCGATCCATGGACGTCACTCCCGCTCTTCAACGATCCCGTCGCGCTGGGTTCACGCTTCTGGAAGTCATCACGGTGTTGGTGATCGTGCTGATCCTGGTGGTGATGCTCTTGCCGCTTCTGTCGTATATCCAGGAACGAGCGGCCACTACCCGCTGCACCGCCAACCTGAAGAGTCTGCATGTCGGGGCGGATTTGTACCTCCAGGATCATCTGAGCTGGCCTCAGATCGCCGTCTCCGGCATGATCGAACAGGACACCGCCAAAGCTTGGATCGCCGCGTTGCGCCCCTACGGTTTGGAGCCCTCTGGCCTGGGTGTGTCCCACTTCCCAGAAGCGACTCGGGAACCCGGATCTATCCTTGCCCGAGAATGTTCGCATTGATTATCTCGCGACGCCTTTTCAACCCGGGCGCCAGCTTCCTTACAAATGGGCGAACCAGCCGTGGTTCGTGGAAAGATCAAACGAGCATGGACACGGCAATCTGATCCTGTTTCCCGATGGTCACGTGGAGGACATGATGGACGTGCTGGCTCGAAGCGGACACGCGACACCCGCCAAATAGAACCCGAGGCGCAGGGTTGCTACCGACGCGCGGTGGTGTGACGGTAAACCCACCAGACGAGCAGTGCTTGGAGCGGGACACGCGTCCAGAGCAGGAGCGGGCTGAATTCCGGGAAGCGGTCGGGGTGAAGAGCCATGTTGAGGTTTGCGGGAAACACCGCGAACAGCAACGCGATCAGTCCCCGGGCCGCGAGCCGGGTGGTCGCGGGCGGCAGCAGCAAGATCCCGAGGGCGGTTTCACACAACCCGCTCAGCTCGACGAGGAAGACCGGCCACGGGAGGTAGGACGGCATAATCCGCACGTAAAACGCCGTGTGCCAAAAGTGGTTGAGTCCCGCCAGGATAAACAACACGGCGAGGAGATATTTGGAGAGGCGGGTGAAGAGCATGGGTAAATGAGGGGGTGCGATCTCCCGCGCCGCCTTGGGCGCGTCGTCCCAAAGGTAGGGATGGCTCTCCGAGCCGCTCCCATTATTAGCTTGGCTGGCTTACCCGGTAACAGGGATCGTGCCTTCCAGACCAGAAACAATGGGGAGCGGCTCGGAGAGCCATCCCTACCTTTGGGACGACGCCGCTTCGCGGCTGGGGTCGTGCGTCGGCATGAACATGAACGGCCAAATTTCGCCTTCTGTGATCAATCCGGCCCGCGCTGGATTATGCAGGATATAGGCTGCCTTACTCGACATACTTTCCTTGGTTCTCAGGCGGTGCTCAAAGAATCCCCGCTGCCAGGTGATGCCATTTGCGCGGGCCACGTAACGCTTCCATCCAGTGATCACTTTCACGATGTCGTTACCGCGTCCGAATCCCACCAGCATGTGGAGATGATCGGGCATGAGCAGGAACAACGACGGCCACCACTTGAACTGATCCAGGTAGCAGCGCATTGACTCCAAGAGCGAAGCTCCGACTTCGGATGTGCAGAGTTGGTTGGATCCCCGTTGCTCACAACAGATGGTGATGAAGTAATCGCTGGCACCAGGATCAATCCAAGAAGGGACCTGATGCAGAAAACTCTTTCGTCCGAGTTTGTTCATCACAGGCAGCAGAGAATCGGTAAACCCCTCCCTTCACGAGTCCTACGAACGGTCTCCAAGAGCACCAACTTACAGCTTCTAAGTGGTCATGCATGGTTCAAACCTTCGCCACTCCACACAAAACAGAACCATCCCCCACCCTGCCAACGAACCAGAAAAACCACGCGTTCACGCCCACCCTCTCCACTCACCACCCCGCATTCCCACATGAAAAACACCCACCAAATCGCGAAAGGCCTCGGCTGGTTCAGTATTGGACTTGGTCTGGCTGAACTCTTCGACCCACAGGCTTTGGAAAATTTCCTCGGCGTTTCACACCGCGAGGGTCTCCTTCGTTTCTACGGCGCGCGCGAGGCCATCTGCGGTGTGGGCATCCTCGCCAGCAAGAAGCCGGATTCGGCTTGGTTATGGGCCCGGGTCGTCGGCGATGTGATGGACATCGCGGCCCTGTCGGAAATCTACGCCCACAAACACGCGAAGAAAGGCAACGTCACCATGGCCTTGGCTTCCGTCCTCGGGATCACCGCCCTCGATGTCCTCTGCGCGCGCGAACTCGCCGCTTAACACCCCGGATCCCGGTTCGTTTCTTCCCCGTCACCCGCCCACGGCACTCTGATTTAAACCCACAACCTACAAACAACCTATGAAAGCACTCGTCTGGCACGGAAGACACGACATGCGTTACGACAGCGTTCCCGATCCGAAGATCGAAAACGCCGAGGACGTGGTCATCAAAATCACCTCCACCGCCATCTGCGGCAGCGACCTCCACCTTTACGACGGGTTCATGCCGACGATGAAGAGCGGCGACATCGTGGGTCACGAACCCATGGGCATCGTCGAGGAAGTCGGCACCGGCGTCACCAAACTCAAGAAGGGCGACCGCGTCGTGGTGGCGTTCGACATTGCCTGCGGCAAATGCTGGTTCTGCGAGCAGTCGCTTTTCTCGCACTGCGACAACTCGAATCCCAACCACAAGATCGCCGAGGAAGTGATGGGTCATTCCCCGGCGGGTTTGTTTGGTTATTCGCACATGCTCGGTGGTTACCCCGGCGGGCAGGCCGAGTATCTGCGTGTTCCCTACGCGGATGTGGGGACCATCAAAGTGCCCGAAGGAATGCCGGACGAGCAGGCGCTTTTTCTATCTGACATCTTCCCCACGGGTTACATGGCGGCGGAGAACGCGAACATCAAACCCGGCGATACCGTGGCGATCTGGGGTTGCGGACCGGTGGGACAATTCGCCATCCGCAGCGCGTGGATGATGGGCGCGGGCCGGGTGTTCGCGATTGACGACGTGCCCGAACGCCTCGCAATGGCGCGCGCGGGCAAGGCGGAGACCATCGACTTCGGCACGGAGAAAGTGTATGACGTGCTGCAGGAAGCTACCAAAGGACGCGGCCCGGATTCGTGCATCGACGCCGTGGGCGCGGAGGCGCACGGCACCAACACGCTTGAGCACATCGCCGATTCGGTGAAGACCACGCTGGGCTTGGCAACGGATCGTCCGGCGGCTTTGCGGCAGGCGATCATCTGCTGTCGGAAGGGCGGTACGCTCTCGGTGCCCGGCGTGTACATCGGCGCACCCGACAAAGTGCCCTTCGGCGCGTTGATGAACAAGGGGCTGACGGTGCAAACGGGCCAGACGCATACCCAGCGTTACCTCCGTCCGCTGATGGACAAGATTGTCGCGGGTGAGATCGACCCGTCGTTTGTGATCACGCACGAACGCCCATTGTCCGAGGGGCCGGAGTTGTACAAAACCTTCCGGGATAAGAAGGACGGCTGCATCAAGGTGGTCTTGAAGCCGTAGATGTTGGCCGAGAAACCGGTTGAGAGAAGGAGGTCTGCGGTGAAAGCCGCAGGCCTTTTTTATTGGGCCCAAGTACGATTAAGCGGCGAAAAAAGCTGGATACCCATCGTACCAAAGGTAGGGATGGCTCTCCGAGCCGCTCCCATTTTCAGCTTGGCTGGTTTGACTTGTGCCAGGGGTCATTCAACCAGGTCAGAGACATTGGGGAGCGGCTCGGAGAGCCATCCCTACCTTTGGTACGATGGTGGCTCGGAGCCACCTGGACTTGAGGAATGCACCCGTGAAGACTCGAACTTCAAACCTTCTGATCCGTAGTCAGATGCTCTATCCAATTGAGCTACGGGTGCTTTACCCACTCATCTACCCGGGCGAAACGTGCCACCCGTGGTGATGCGAACCATTATTTACGTCGGACCGGGTTTGTTGTCCAGCGGATTTTCTCAACGGATTTCAGGCGCGATTTTGCATAGGTGGTAAAGCGTCGCGCGGCCCACGATCTCCAGACTCGCGGGACTAACCTTGTCGATCGTGTCCGCCGGGGTGTGCCAGGCGGGGAAATCGAAATCGATCAGATCAATGGTGGGGATGCCCGCTTGGTTGAGGGGCTTGTGGTCATCGAGCAAGTCGCTGCGGAAATAAGAAAAATGCGCCCGCGTGCCGAGCGCGTCGGACGCATCAAAGATGCCCCGTGCTAGTTTGGTCGGGGAGTCCGGTGGCAAGGTGATGGTGAGGTCGCTGTCGCCCATCATGTCCCACAGCACGCCGAGGCGGAACTGCTTGGCGCGATCATCCTCGCGGAGGACGCGCGCGTAGTGCCGGCTGCCGTAGAGGCCGTCGAAGGGTGGTTGATCGATCCGAAACTCCCGGATCGCCTCCTCGCCGTCGAAGAATACCAGTTCGAAGCGTTGCGCGAAGCCGGGATCGAGGGAAAGCACGCGGGCGAGTTCCAGCAACGCGCCGGTGCCGGAGCCGCCGTCGTTCGCGCCGACAAAGCGCTGCGTGTCGAAGAACTTTGTGTCGTAGTGCGTGCAGACAATGGCGCGGGGGGTGTCCGCCGTGGCGTCGGCGCGGCGAGCAATGAGATTGATAAACTCGATGGGACCCCGCGGAGTCGGGTCCGTGAAACGCTGGCGCTCGACTTGCCAGCCGGTGGCGCGGAGTTGGTCTTCGAGATAAAGGCGTTCCGTTTCGAGTTCGGGCGAGCCACTGGGCCGGGGGCCAAGGGCGACGATTTTCTCGACGTGGGCGAAGGCACGGGGACCGGAGAACTCCAGCCAGAGTTTGGCGTCCGCCGCGTGGTTTTTCGACGCGCCGCAGCCCGCGAGCAGGAGGATGGAGGCGAGAGGGATCGCCAGGGTTTTAACGGAGGCAAAACAGCGCGGCATGGACGGATTCTCAGGGGTTGGCGGGATGCGCGCAAGGGCATTCGCGCCAACCAGCCGCGAAGCGGCGTCGTACCAAAGGTAGGGATGGCTCTCCGAGCCGCTCCCCATTGTTTCTGGAGGTCGGTGGACGACCCCTGTTAACTTGCAAGCCAGCCAAGCTGATAATGGGAGCGGCTCGGAGAGCCATCGCTACCTTGGATTGGACGGCCGCTATCGCTGCCTGGTGCGGGCGGGACGCCCGCGCTCCCGGGGCGGATAGCCCATCGTCGATCATTATCAATGTGGGGGCATCGTGGGCGGTGTTTTGCTCGCGCCAGCCGACGCCGACGCGCCGGGAAGCACTCCCCTCCCCGCCGCCAGCAGACCCGAAATCAACTCACCCCCCTGCCCCTCGGGCAGCAGCGTCAGCGGCGCGTGTGATTCCATCATCCGCTGGGTCTCCAAAATCTGAAACAACGCGTCGGACACCTCCGGCTCCCGGCTGATCTCCAGCAACGCTTGGCCGACCACCCGCGGGCGCATCGTGGCTGCTTTCGCAAACTCAATGGCCGCTTCCCGCTCGGCGGAACTCGCGATGATGCTCACCTGGTTCGCGCCGTCCTGCCGGATCGCGCTCGTGACCTGCCGCAGCCGGTTCACCACCTTTTCCTCGATCTGACGAATCATCCCGGCGTCGCGAAAATGCACCTTACGGACGTAGGTCGAACCCAACCGGTAGCCCCACACCGCCGATTTCGGGGTCACTTCGGTTCGCACGATAGCGCTCATGGCGTGCCGGTTTTCCAGCATGTCGGCAAGAGGCATGTTCGAGAGGCAGCGCACGGTGGCGTTGCTGATGTTGGCGCGCAACGACCCGCGCGGGTCCATGTTGTTAAACAGGTAGGCCACGGGGTCGCTGATGAACATCTCGTACCAGATGCCGATCCCCATGGGCGCGCCTTCCTCGCTGTTGACCGGCTGACTACGGAGATATTCCTGATCCATCCGCAGGTCCAGCACATGGCACTTCCCGAAGAAGTTCACGATGAAAGCCCGCCAGCCCAACGTGGCTGGGAGGATGTGCAATCCCGGTTCGCTCAACGAACCCAGCACTTTGCCAAACAGCACGTACACCCGGCAGGTCCGCTCTTCGACCACCGCGTAAAACCCGAACACCCGCACGAACCAGAAGAACACGGGAACCAGGATGAACAACAAAATGAACATCGTGATGGCGGCGGTGAAGAAATTGGTCATAAGGCGGAACTCGGAAGGCGGAAAGCGGAACCAGAAAGGAGGATGGAACTCAGGCGGACGTAATAATGGGACGATTGTTTCTCAAGCAGGCTGTGGCGCGGTTCTGTTTCTGATTTCCGAGTTCCGCCTTTCCCCTCACCGCCTCGCGGGGAGAAAGATTTGCTGCGCTTTGGTGAACAATCCCAGGCGCACGTTGCGTAAATACGCGGTCAACGCGTCTGGACTGGAACGGCGCAGTTCGCCCAACTGAGCGGCCAAGGATTTCAACGGCTCGACCTCCGCCTGCGCGCGCAACGTTTCGATCTCCACCGCCCGGCGGGATTGCACGATCTTTTGGTCCGCCGACGCCTGGGCGAGACTGATGTCGCTCGACACCTGGTTGTGCGCCGTGTTGATCGCCGCCAGCGCGGACTCCACATCCTGCGGCGGGTCAATGCTCGTGATCAGCGAGGCGTCCAGGATCATGCCGTAACGGGCGACCGAGGACTGGCATTCGTGGTCCATGAACTCGTTAAGGTCCCGCAGGTTCTTGCGCAAATCGTTGATCGAAATGCCGATCACCTGCCGCACCGGCTCCTTGGTGTCGGCGACCGATTCCGCGCCGTCCACCACGGTGGCGTTCACGATGATGGGCTTCGCGGCAAAATTCGCGATTCGCTCGCGCAGGATGCTGACAAAATACGCCATGATGTGGATCACGGGCCGTTTCACCCCGAAGAGGTAGGCGTACAAGTTGCTTTCGCTGATGCGGTAACGAATCTGGCCCGTGAGGCCCGTGTTGAGCTGGTCCTTGGTGACTGCGTCCAAGATGGTGCCGTTGGTGTTCGCGCGCGGGTCTTCCAGGTCCAGCGCCATGTTGATGGTTTGCGTGGAAATGGATGCTTTGTAGATCTTTTCCCACGGCATCTTGAGATAGGGGCCGCCGGGTCCGATGACCCGCACTTGGGGATAGATGTAACGGTCCCGTTCGTCCGCGCGGAGTTGCTCGGAGATGGGGAGATCGAGCGTGGTCAGGTTTCCGGCGAGACGCTGGGCGCGGCCGAAACT
Organism: uncultured bacterium; assembly: GCA_963795895.1. GTDB lineage: Bacteria > Verrucomicrobiota > Verrucomicrobiia > Chthoniobacterales > SZAS-18 > CAWCJJ01. The sequence goes on along the minus strand of CAWCJJ010000005.1, from coordinate 739,360 downwards.
GGTTTTCACCGCGCGTTCGTTTTGGTTCACCGTGTAAAACCCGCCCAGCAGGTAACGCACGATAAACCAGGCAACGGCTCCGAAGATCAATCCGGCCAAGGCGGACATATATAATAGAGGTGGAGGGGGGACTTGGTTACCGGTTGCTCGCCACTTCGCCGATGGCGGGCAGCGCCTTGGCAAAGCGTCCGAGTTGGTCGGAGAACAGCGCGGCGTCAAAAGCCTGGGTCGCGTCGGCCACCTTGAAGAGTTTGTCCAACTCGCCCGACGCCGTTTTCCAGCCGTCGGGCGACTGCATTTGCAGCGGGGCCACCAGCCGGGACAACGCCAGCGCGAGCCGTTGCGCGCGGAATCGCAGGGTCAGCGCGGTGCCGCCCTCCATGGTGGGCAAAAACTCCTTCGACGTGCCCGCGAGCGCGTCCAAGCAGCGGCGGGTGTTTTGACGCCCCCATTCCTGGCGGCTGGCGGCTTTCGCGAGATCGTCCGCCACGCTCTGGGCGCGGGCGACGTTGCCCGGCGAAAAGTCGCCCGCCTGCGGGGCGTCGAACCTGGGCAGGCCGCTGCCCGCCGCCTCGGTGGTGCGTTGCAACAACCAAATCAACGCGCGCCACTGTTCGCGCATCACCTCGGGTGGCTCGGCGGTTTGGCTGAGCGCCCAACTCGTTTCGCGCAACGCCGCCGCCTGGCCGACCAACCAGGCCTGCGGACCAAAAAAGTCGCCGCGATCGATCCAGTGGCGCGGTTCGGCGACCGTCTGGGCGTCCAATTCGAAGATCAGCGGCGGGTGACCCGCGAGCAGGATGTCGGGCGAGAGCACCTGGTGGCAGGCCACGCAGTTGTTCGCGCGCACGTAGAGGTTGTTCAAATCGCGCAGGCCCGTTTCGGCGTTCTGGGCGTGGGTCAGGTCGAGCCGGGTGTGGGAACGAATCCAGTTTTGGGCGGGGCCGTGGCAGGATTCGCAGGAAACGCCCTCGGTCGCGGCGTTCAACCCGGCGGAAATGCGGGTCTCGGGCACGCTCTTGAGGGGCGCGTGGCATTCCGTGCAACGGGTGGTCTGGGTGGCGTCGCCGAGTTGCAGCGCCTGGGCCATGCGTTGCGAACGGGGGCCGGACAACACCGCGTAGGATTGACGGTGCGGGTCCTTGGATTTCCAGATCGTGTAGGAATAACGCCCGTGGACCGGGCTGCCGCCGCCGTGGCAGAGGGAGGAACTGCATCCCACCGCGCCGATGAACTTGGGACCTTCGGCGGCCGCGATCTCCTCGCGGGTCACGCCGGGTTCGCTGGCGGGTTTGGTGTCGGCTTCGGGTTTGGGCGGTTTGGGCAGGGTCGCAGAAGCGTTGGGCGGCAGGTCGCCGGGACCGGGCAGGACGGAGGAGGACGGGGAGGCAGCAGGCTGGGCGGGTTTATCCGGGGAGGGTTTGATGATTTCGACGGGCGGCAGCTTCTTCGGAGCGTCGGATTTGGATTCGACCGGTTTCGACTTGGCCGGTGTCCCGGTGGAAGAGGCGTTGGGCGGCAGGTCGCCCGGACCGGGTAGTTGGGCGAGCAAACCGGTGGACACCCCGGCCAGCGAGGCGAGCAGGCTTCCGATCAGCAAGGCCGCTGATAAACGGCTCGGCCACGAGTGATTCGACTTCGGCGACAATTTCACGTTGACCGGTTTAACCGAAACTCTTGGAAAGGTTAAGCACTATTATGCTTCCCGCGCTTTTTTCTCCTAACCCGGAACGGGTTGGGGAAGCTGAAGCGGACGGGACACCCGCGCTCCCGTGGGCTGTCATCCCTGTGATTTGGCCAACCGCCACACCCGAGTGCCCTTAAAATTGACCGGCCCCGCACTTTTCCCGCCTTTTTTCCTTTCCTTCACAACCCCTGTGCCACTATTTTCAATCCAATCGCATGTTGCTCAATCGCAGTCACGTTCCCTGGTTCTGGTTCACCCTGCTCGCCACCCTGGCGTCGGTCGCCCTCTATATACTAGTGTTTCACCAGGGGCTGCTGCCCGTCCGGGTCCCCTTGCCCACCGCGCTGACCCAGCCCGCCCGCCTGCACCAGAGTGTCGGCAACTCTCCGCTCGGGCTGGCGTACGGCATCATCTCGTACGCCATTTTCATTTTCGCCGTGCTCCTCAACCGGCGGAAAAAGCCCCCGCTCATGCGGATCGGACGCGCCCAGACCTGGCTGCGCGCGCACATCTGGCTCACTATCCTCACCCTGCCGCTCGTGTTCATGCACGCGGCCTTTCGGTTCGGGGGACTCATGACCTCCACCCTCATGTGGCTTTACCTCCTCGTGATGGCCAGCGGGTTTTACGGTCTGGCGTTGCAACAGTTCCTGCCCGGACTCCTCAAAACGCGGGTGACCCTGGAAACTATCTTCGAGGAAATTCCTTTCCTCACCCGGCAACTCCTCGCCCACGCACTGAAAATGCGCGACGGTCTCCGACCCGCCCTGGTTCACGCCGGCGCTGGCGCGGGCGGTTCGCACGGTGGCGCGGCGGCGGTTGTTGTGGAATCGCCCGACTTTGAGGATGAATCGCGAAATTCCCTGCGCGTGGCTCTGGAACGCGACGTGCTCCCCTATTTGGCCGCGAGCAATCCGAAGCGTTTCCGTTTCAACGAACCCGCGTTCGCCACGGAGTTTTTCCGGGTCCTGCGCGTTCGGTGCGCCCCGCCGGAGCACGACAGCGTGGACCGTCTGGCTCAGTGGTGCGAGGAACGCCGTCAGATGGACATGCAAGTGCGTTACCACCGCATGCTCCATAGCTGGCTGCTGGTTCACATCCCGTCGAGTTTCCTGCTGATCATCCTCACCGGCTGGCACGCCGTCGTGTTGTTGTTTTTGTACTGACGAACGCCGTGTCCGCCACCGCCGCCACCTCCACCGACCGCGCGTCCCGCCCCTAGCTCCCGCAACCCTTCCCATCCCGTGGCTGCTCCCAAACGCAACCAAAAACAGGTCGCCTCGCGTCTCATCGGCAACCTGGACTATTACAACAAGCCGCACCCCTGGCGCAGCCTGCGCCTCACGGTCTCGGCCTTGTCCCTCGTCGCGGGGATCGCGGCGGTGCCCGCCTATTATTACCTGAAGGCGCCCGAGAGTTTCGTGAACCCGGGGCCGATCTCGCGCGCGCACGCGCCGTTCGCGCAGAATTGCTCCGCCTGCCACAACCAGACGGAGATGATCAAGGCCGACACCCACCAGGCCGGCAACATCCTGCGGACGGAATACTGGGTCAACATCGACAAGACCTGCAGCAACTGCCACCAGCACTTTTCTTTTCACGCGCCCAACGTCGTCGGCGATCCCACCCGGCCCGCGAGCACGGGCGCGCGGGACGAAAACTCCTCCTGCACCGCGTGCCACCGCGAGCATCTGACCAGCGGCAAGATGGTGGCGACCGACAGCAAAAACTGCGCGGCGTGCCACGACCGGAAGGACCTGATGGCGCTTTCGAGCCAGGACGGGTTCAATCGTTCGATCAAGGAATTCCCGCAAAAGCGCGCGGGGGGCCTGTTGATATTTCCCCAAGTACCGTCCGCGCGAGGGATACAGCAAGGCGTTCGCGGCGTTTGACCAGGGGCATCCGGGCTTCGAGATCCACACGGCCAAGCTCAAGGACCCGGATACCTTGCAGTACAACCACATGCGGCACGAGGGCGCGGACATCCCGAAGACCGAGTTCGGCCAGAAGCTGGATTGCAATTATTGCCACAAGTCGGACGCGACGGGCACGAACTTCCAGAAGATCACGTTCGAGAACAACTGCGTCGCGTGCCACGCGCTATCGTTTGATCCCAACATGGCCGCCGGGACGGGTCCGAACAGCGCCGGGTTGGTGATCCCGCACGGCGAGACGGAAAAGGTGCGTTCCTTTTTGCGCACGTTGCCGAACCAGTACATCGAGTACGCGATCCGCACGCAGAACATGAACAGCGCGCAGGCCCAGCAGTTTGCCGTGGGCGCGATCCAGAAGCTTGCGGCGAGTTACGGGGTGAACACGGCGGGCGGCGATTATTCCCAACTCGGACCCAAGCTGGAGCAGAAGGTGTTTTACAGTCAGGAGCACGTGACGGCGGGCGCGGGCGCGCTCAAGCGCCGGGCCGAGGGCGGGACGGACACGAACACGTTCTTTCCGGGATGCGCGTTCTGCCACCAGATCACGCCGCCGCAGCCTAACGTGTCCCCGGTGATCACGAAGGCGGTGATCTATGACCGTTGGCTGGGCGACGGGGAGTTCAACCACGCCAAGCACACGCAGCAATCGTGTTCGGAGTGCCATAATTCCGTGCACAAGAGCCGGTTGACGTCGGACATCAATATTCCGACGCAGGAGAGTTGCACGGTGTGCCACAACAGCAAGCCCAACGGGGTCGCGAATGATTGCATGTCGTGCCACCACTATCACAACGACCCCAGGATGAAGACGGTGAACCCGAAGCAGGGTGGCGCGAACACGGCGGGTGGGCCGGGCGGTGGTGGAAGCGCGCTGCGGGTGATGTTGCTAGGGGCAATGCCGTGAGGGGATTGGGCTTAATGCCGCCTGAAACTACTGCATTGCACCGTTCCTTGTTCCTAGTCTTAACTCAGTTCCATGTCGCATCTTTATGGGACTCGCTTCTCGCTTCCTCGTACATGACTGAGTACCACGGTACTTTACCGCCAGTGATGATGTGAATTGCGATCTCGCTACCGCTAGATCTCTGCGGCTACTTACAAATGCTTTGAGTAGTGCTCCCAAGCTTATTCATTGCGATTCAGGGGAACAAAGTTTTCTCCCGTAACGACATTAGACATCATCGGCGGTAAGGCCCGCTCCCACGTCGTCAATCTGTCTGTCTCCGGGGCCGCGCCGGACGCGCCGTTCCCCTTGGGCCAATGGCACTGGCAAGCCGAGCAGGACCTGGAAGCCTCCGGGCTGCCGTGGACGCACCTGCGCCCGACTGACCTGGCGCGCTTTGCCGTGCAAGGGTTCCTGCCCAGTGCGCGGCGGCTGGGTGCCATCTACTCCACGGTTGGCACCGGGCGCGTGGCGATGGTGGACGAGGCGGATGTCGCCGCCGTGGCCGCCCGCGTTCTTCTCGATCCGGCTCCCCACGCGGGCCAAGCCTACCATCTCACAGGCCCCGCGGCCCTGACCTACGCCCAAATGGCCGAACATCTCTCCGCCGCGCTGGGCCATCCCGTCGCCTGCGTCAACGTCACCCCGGCGCAGGCCAAGGAGTCCATGCTCAAGGCTGGCCTGCCCGAGTGGGTCGCGGACTTCATCAACGCCCTGCACGAGATGGAAAGCCGCGACCTCGCCAGCGCGGTTTCCGCCGACGTGGAGCGGATCACGGGCTACCCCGCGGCCCCATTCTCCGATACCCTGAAAAAAGTCCTTGCCTGACATGATAGAACCCAGATTCAGTCACCAGAAAGTTCTCGTCGTCGGCGGCAATGTCGGCATTGGCTTCGCCGTAGCCCAAATGGCCGTCGCCCGCGGCGCGGAAGTTGTTATTGCCGCCCGCGACGCCGACAAGCTGGCCCCCGCCATTGTAAGACTTGCTCCCGGCGTCCGTGCTATCGCGGTGGACACCACTGACGAGGCGTCTGGGCAGTCGCTCTTTGAACTACAGGGGGCGGTTTAGGTGTTCGGGTCCGGGGGTGGTGCCACGATTGATCTCTCCGTCGATGTGGGTCACGGTGTCTTTGCGCCGCTCGCTGACGAGGCATTCTTTCGGACCGTCCATATCGGTCAGCACGGGCAGATCGCCTGGACGGAGGACATCGAGGTTTGTCCCGACGCCCCGTATCAGGAGTTGAGGTTGGGAAACACCAACCATCACAACCCAGTGTTCAATCTCGTGTTGATGGTGTTCTGGATGGGAGGATGGCCGCAAAGCCCGGAACATGCGCTGTGTTATTTACCCTTGTTCGTCGGGACCATGGGCTACAACGGCTTGGTCTTCCTTTTTTCCTGTTGGATGTTTGCGCGCACACGGGCGGCGGTCTGACGAGATGGATATAGGGCGGGTATCAGATCCGGAGTCTGCTTGCCTTTGCTTCGCAGCGGGGGAACAGAACCGAGGCAACTCAGCCCTCCACCCCCGCCGGCACCCACCGCTCAAGCGTTTCGCGCAACGCCTCCAGCTTCACCGGTTTGCCCAGGTGATCATCCATCCCGGCCTCCAGACACCGCCCGCGATCCTCCGGCGACACGCAGGCTGTCAGCGCGATCAGGGGAAGCCGAGCGCCCGTGGCGTCCCCCACCCGCGCGCGGATCAACACGGCCAAATCCCAGCCGTCCAGTCCCGGCATCAATATATCCAGCAACACCGCGTCGAACCGGCGCGCCAGCATCGCGGTCAACGCCGCCGCGCCGTTCTCGAACGCCACCGCCTCGTAACCCAGGTTCGCCAGTTGCCGGCTCACCAGCTTGCGCGTCATCGCGTCGTCGTCCACCACCAGAATTGATCCGCGGAGCCGCGACACAACCCGCCGTGGCAACTTCGGAACCACCGGCTCAATCTCCGCCACCACCACTGCCGCGAGCCCCGCGAGTTCCGTCACCTCGGCGAGCCGCCCAGCGGGTTCAACCGCCAGTCGCGCCGGTGCCCCCGCGTAATCCGCCCCCACCCCCAATACCCTTGCCAGCGCCTCCAGCACCTGGCCCGCCTTGAAGGGCTTCGTCACCGACGCCTGGATGCCGACGTGCCGACACGATTGCGAATCCGTCCCCAAACCCAGCGGCGTCATCAGGATCAGAATCCGTCGTCGCGAGCAGCGGCTGGTTGTGAATGCCCCAAGCCAGTGTGTAGCCGTCCATCGACCCGAGGCTTAGATCAAGAAAGGCCACGTCATAGGGCCGGGCGGCCATCGCCTGCCGCCGCAACCGGGTGAAAGCGCCGGGGCCGTCGGCCGAGCCGTCGGCGATCATCCCCCAAAAACTCAACTGGCGGATCAACGCTCCGCGCGCCGCCGCGTTGTCATCCACCACCAGCGCGCGCAACCCGCGCAGCCACGGGTGCCGCACGACACCGCCCGGCGTCTCCGCCCGCTCGAACGACACCCCAAACCGGCGCGCGGTCCCGCCGCCGTCCGCCGACGCGCGTTCCACCCGCACACGCCCGCCCATCAGATCCACCCAGCGTCGCGACACCGTCAACCCGCGCGCGTCCCCCCCGTCGGTCGGGTCCGTCACGACAAACTCCAGTTCCACCCACCCCGCCCGTTCGACTCCGGTCGTCGCCAGTTCCACCCGCAGGACCACCTCGCCGCCCGGCGCGGCTTTCACCGCGCCGCCCACCAGGTCCAGCAAGATCTGGCGCAGCCGCCAGGCGTCGCCCCGGAGCCCTCCGGGGACCTCCGGTGCCACGGTGGCCACCAGTTCCAAGTGTTTGCGCAACGCGCGGCCCGCCAGCAGGTCGCCGACTCCCTCCACCACCCCGCGCACGTCGAAATCAACCGGGTCCAGCGCCAGCCGACCGGGGGGGGCGACGGGAAAATGGTACAGGTCGTTGACGGGCGGCATCATGAAGTGACGGTCAATTTTTCGGGTGGCAGGGGCTGGCCGCAAACTTGCTGTGCAATCCAGCGTGCCCGGCGGTACGCCCGCCAAGCGGCGTTCGCCGGGTCCCGCCGAAAGGTGTCGGTTACCACCAGTATCCATTCGCCCCGCCAATTACCACGGAATACATTCATAAACATCGCGCCGCCCCAATCCAGCGGCGCGGGCGGACGAATCGAAAACGGGGACATTTATGAGCAATTCAGATTCCAAAAACAAAGGCGGCGGCTTCCTGGGACGGCTTTTTGGCCGCGCCGGGGCTACCCAGACGGCCGCGCGGACGGCGGACCCGTCGGACGGGATCAATGGACCCGTGCTGGAGCAAACGGCCGGCAAACGGCTCACCAAATCCAAGAGCATTCTCATCATCGCCGAGAACGACGCCAAGATGCGCCGTTGGCAGAGCGAGATCAAGGAATGGGGGTACGGCATTGAACTGGTCACCAGCGGTGCCAAAGGGCTGGACACCATCTACGAGGTGGCCTACGACGCGATCCTGCTCGACTGCGAGGCGCCCGAGATCGACGGCTTGCACGTGCTGCGCGAGATCCGCTCGCACGAGGAGTTGAAGACCCTTTTCATCGGCGTGTTCGTGCGCGATCCCATCGGCAAGTTCGACCAGGAACTGGCGGCGGTGGACGCCGGCGCTTCCCGGGTTTTCCAACGGGAAACCACCCAGGTCGATGGCATTCTGACCGCCCTGAAAACAGCGCTTTTCCCGCGTGTTCTGCAAGCGCAACCCCGCGTGCGGCAACCGGCGGCGGTGGCGGGCTCCGTCGCGCCGAGTCCGCTCCCCACCTCCTCCAGCCGCGCGGCCGAAGGCGCCTCGGCCCGTTCCGGAGCGGCCATCCGGGGCGAAACCATCCTCCAGCAGGAAGCCACCGCCCGCCGCGCGCCGGAACCGCTCCCCGCCATCGCGATGCCCGCCCTCGCCGCGGAACCGCCCCGCGCGCCCTCGCTCAACAAAAAAATCCTCCTCATCGACGCCGACGAGGCCGTCGCCGCCATCTACCGCGCGCAGATCGAAGCCGCCGGTTACGAGGTCGAAGTCGCGCTGGACGGCGAAACCGGGTTCCACGACCTCTACACGATCAACCCCGACGCCCTGCTGCTCGACCTGCTGCTGCCGGGCGGCCTGTCCGGCTCGGAGATTCTCAAAAAGACCCGCGCGCAGAAGAAATTCGAGAAAATCCCGATCCTGGTTTTCACGAACATCTACACCCGCGACGTGGAGGAGGAGGCCAAGTCCGCCGGCGCCCTGCGGCTGTTCAACAAGGCTGCCTGCACCCCGCGCGATGTGATCGACTCGCTCAACGAAATCTTCCTGCCCACCGGCGCGGTGCTTGGCGGAGCCGCGCCGCGGGCCGCCATCAAGTTCGCGGGCCGCCGCCACTCGAAGGTGGCCCTGCCGCCGCTGACGGCCGGCGCGCGACACCGGCTCCCGCATGCCGGTCACGTCCGCCCCCGACGCGGCAACGACGCGGATTTCCAGGCGGAAATCCGCGAATCGCTGCTCCAGGGCGCGCCGGAGTTCGTCAAGAACCTGCGCGGCTTGTTCCAGGTGCTCCTGCGCAGCCAGGGCGACGCCGAAGCCCAGAGCGCGCAGTTGCTTGAACTCTACACCCGGGTGCATTCGCTGACCGCCAACTCCGCCATCGCCGGTTTCATGAAGGTGGCGCGGCTCGCGGGCGCCTTGGAAGCCATGCTGCGCGAGTTCCAGGCCAGGCCCGAGGGCCTGAACGCCTCGACCAAGCGCACGCTCACCCAGGCGATGGATTTCCTCGCCATTCTCTTCACCAGCGCGGCCATCGCACGAGAGCGGCGCGTCCGCTCAACGAGCAGATCCTCGTGGTGGACGACGAGATCATCAGCCGCCGCGTCATCGGGCATTCGCTGGAGAAAGCCGGGTCTCAAATCCACGGCGGTCAGCCATCCCGACGAGGCGATCAAACTGCTGGAAGACCAACGCGTTCGACCTCGTCTTTCTCGACGTGGAGATGCCCGGCATGAACGGCTTCGAGCTGTGCAAACGGCTGCGCGCCATGCCGCTGCACGCGAAAACCCCGGTCATCTTCGTGACCGCGCTAGCGGTTTCGAGAGCCGGGCAAAATCGAGCCTCAGCGGCGGCGACGACTTCATCGGCAAGCCGTTTTCCTACATCGAACTGGCGGTCAAGGGCCTGATCTACGTGCTCAAAGGCGCCATCGGCGAGGAGAAAATGACCGCGCCGTCCACCCGCCGTCGCCCGTGCCCGCGACTCCCGCTCCCCTGCCCGCGATGCGTTCCCGCTGATCCGTCCCCCTCCGCGCCACCGATCATGATCGTTCCCCAGCCGCCGCTCAGCGAAGCCCAGCGCCTCGCCGCGCTGCACGCGCTGCACATCCTCGACACGCCGCCGGAGGAGCGTTTCGACCGGATCACGCGCCTGGCGACCGACCTGTTCGCCGTGCCGATCTCGGCCATCGCCCTGCTGGACGAGGAGCGGCTCTGGTATAAATCCCGCCAGGGGCTCGACCGACTGCGAGACCCCGCGCGACGACTCGTTCTGCACCCACACGATCTCAACCCGGACGTTCCGCTGGTGGTCACCGACGCCACGCGTGACGAACGCTTCCACGACAGCCCGCACGTCACCGGCTCGAGCGCATCCGGTTTTACGCCGGTCACCCGCTGCTCTCGCCGGACGGGTGCCGCTGGGCACGCTCTGCATCATCGACCGCGAGCCGCCACACCTTTCCGCGACGAAAGCAGCGCGCCACGTTGCGCGACCTGGCGAAGATGGCGGAGGCGGAACTCAACACCGCCGAATTCAACCAGGCCCTGCGGCCTGCTGCGCCGCGCCGAGGAAAACTACCGCAGCATCTTTGAGAACGTCGCCGAGGGAATTTTCCAGGTGCGACCCGACGGCCGCTTCATGAACGCCAACCCCGCGCTGGCGCGTCTTACGGCTACGACGAGACGGCCGAATTTATGGAGGACGTGGGCGATTTCGGCCGCTCCCAGCAGGTCGATGCCCGCGCGCCGGGACGAGTTGCTGCGGCCACTTCACCGGCACGGGCGCATCACCAATTTCGAGAGCGAAATCTACCGCCGCGACGGCAGCATGAGCCTGGATCAGCGAGAGCATCCACGCCGTCAACGACGAAACGGGCACTGCCTCTACTACGAGGGGACGGTCCACGACATCACCACGCAGAAGTATGCCGCCGCCGCCCAGGCCCAGGCGCGCGACGAGGCCTTGCAAACCGCGCAGGTCAAGAGCGACTTCCTCTCGACGATGAGCCACGAGATCCGCACGCCGATGCACGGGATCATCGGCATGACGGGGCTGCTGCTGAACACGGATCTGAAAGCCGGAGCAGGAGGAATTGGTGCGCCTGATCGCGTCCTGCGGCGACAATCTGCTGAGTCTGATCAACAACGCGCTGGATTTCTCCAAGATCGAGGCGGGTTGCCTGGAGCTGGACAACCAGCCGTTCACGTTGCGGCCAGAGTTTGAAGGAGGTCATCGACCTGCTTTCGATCCAGGCGTCGGCCAAGGGCGTGACGCTGGCCTGCGAGATCGACCCGCGGATTCCCGAGGTGCTGGTAAGCGACATGACGCGCGTGCGCCAGATTCTTTTCAACCTGATTTCCAACTCGGTGAAGTTCACGCCGGCGGAGGGCCGGGTGGACGTGGTGATCACGGGCCACACGCTTACCGAGCCGGTGGAAAACCACGGGCACATGGGCGCGATTGAGCCGTGGCTGTTCCATTTCACGGTGCGCGACACGGGCGAGGGGATGCCCGAGGACAAGCTGCACCGGTTGTTCCGGCCGTTCAGCCAGGCGGACTCATCCGTGAGCCGCAAGCACGGCGGCACGGGGCTGGGGCTGGCGATCTGCCACCGGCTTTGCGAGATGCTCGGCGGCGCGATCTGGCTGGAGAGTGAGCCGGGCATGGGCTCAAGCTTTGAATTCACGATCAAGGCCGCCGCCGTGCCATCGGCCCCGGCGGATTTGGCGGACGCGCCGCCGCGCCCGCCCTGTCCCCGGGAGGCGAGGCGGCCGCCGTGGCGGGACGAAACGGGAGCGCCCCGGTGGCGGCGGCGGTTTTGGCGGCACCGGTCGCCGCGGCGGCGGTGGCCCCGCCCCGGCCCTTGAAGATTTTACTCGCGGAGGACAACCTGGTAAACCAGCGCGTGGCGATGGGTCTGTTCAAGCAGATCGGTTACACCGCCCACATGGCCGGCAACGGCGCGCGAAGCCCTCAAGGCCCTGGAGGAATGCGTCTATGACGTGGTGCTGATGGACATGCAGATGCCCGAGATGGACGGCCTGGAGGCCACCCGGGAAATCCGCCGCCGTTATCCCGACGGTCTGCGCCGCCCCTACATCATCGCCATGACGGCCAACGCCATGACCGGCGACCGCGAGAAATGCCTGGAAGCGGGCATGGACGAATATATTAGCAAACCCGTAAAAGCCAACCGCTTGAAAACCGCACTTGAACAATGCTGTGACCTGCGCGCCGCCGTCGCGGCCGTCGCCAAGTCCATCCCATGCCGCCAAGCGGAATCGACCAGCGCCTCCGTCGGACGCCGCCGTCGCTCAACCGCGACAGTTTGGAAGCCCTCAAAAGTCTTCAAAGCGAGGGGGACGATGGCTTCCTCAAGGAGATGATCGACCTTTTCCTGGCGGACACCCCCACCCGCCTGGCCGACCTGGAGACGGCGCTGGCCGCCGGCCAGCAGCAGGAGTTCGTGCGGGCGGTCCACAGCATCAAGGGCGCGAGCGCGAACTTCGGCGCGGACGATCTGCACGACATTTGCGCGGAGATCGAGGCATTGGGCCGCGCGGGCCAGATGAACGCGACGGGCGCGGACATCCGGCGTTTGTACGAGGAGTTCGAGCGAGTGCGGACGGCGTTGCTGGCGGAGGTTTGAGGGGTTTGAAGGTTTGATTTGAGACGGATTGGCTTACTGTGCCGCGTATGGATAACACTGCGCCCGCCGCCGCCGCCGGCCACTGCGGATTTTGTTGGTGGACGACCACGAGGACACCATCCGGCTGATGGTGTTGTTGCTGCGCCGAAAGGGTTTCGTGGTGACGACCGCCACCAGCATCGAAGGGGCGCTGGAGTGGGCGGCGGCTCAGGAGTTCGACGTGTTGGTGAGCGACTTGAGCCTGCCCGACGGGAGCGGTTTGGAGTTGCTGGGCCGGATGGCGAAGCCGCCGGCGCATGGGGCGATTATGGTGAGCGGCTACGCGACGCCGGAGGACGTTGAGAGGAGCAAAGCCGCCGGTTACAAGGAGCATCTGAGTAAGCCGGTGGGCGTGGACACGCTGGTGGCGATGATCCAGCGAATCGCCGGGTGAGGAGTTGGACGACGCGTAAAACGTCGATAGTGACGTAAAAGCACGTGGCTTGAGAGGAGAGTGCCCGCGCTATCCTTCATTAATGCAGTATTTGCTGGTGATTACGTCAAAAATGAAGTTTTGTGCGCCCTCAACGGAGGAGATTGCCCGCGCAAAGCCTCAAAAGTGATGGATACTGCCATGTTAGGCGGCTTCCCACCCCTTTATGCACCCATCAAAAATGACCTCTTCGCTATAGCTGGCGTTCCTTTGTCGCGTATCGACTGCCTCCGGGGCCTCATGCGAGCTACCGTCCGAACACCGCTGGCTGACCTCCTTGTTTTTGATCCCACACCGTCAGGCGCCGCGTCCAGCTAAGAGCAGGCACACGACAGCTCAGCTTTGGCGGTTCTCGCGCCGCTTCTCCTCCTGCTGAGCGTACTCCTCCAGTCCATCACCGCCCCCGATACATTCTCGGTGTTCTTGGGCTCGCCGTTGTCCTTCCAGCCGCCAACGAGGCATCCCCGGCTGCGGCGTCAGTCCTTTTCCGCTTCGGAGTCGCCTTCCTCGCCCGGACAGCGTCTTGCGGTGTCTTCCGTCCCGGAACGCTTTTGATGACTTCCTTGGATTACACGCAGGTCACCAGTTGCCTAACCAGTCGCTGCAGCGAACGGCGGGTCTAGTCCCCTGCTTTTTGGCGGCTCGTCCGCGCCGTCGCTGAGCTTGGGGCGTTAGGCGGCGCTCGCGCTCCGTAGAATGAACGATTCTGACCTTTTGCGTTTTGAATCACCCTGGCTGTCGAGCGCGCTTGACGGCGCTCTCTGCGATCCATTCATGGATCTCTGCGTGTCACCAGCCAGCATTCCCTTGTCCCGCGATATCGGATTTCTCTTTAGGCTTTCGCTCCCGGCCCAGGCCAGACGTTTGGCCGAAGTCCGTTCACTTGGGATTGCGCTTGGAGCTTCTTCCTGGGTCCGAGCTGGCTGTCAGACGGGGGTCGCGCGCCTGGATGTCCCTCCGCGCAGCCGCCCGGATACCCACCATGTTTATCGAGGCACTTGGCGTGGTTCATTTGCATAGCGCGCCGACATTTCGCTTCGTGGCACGCGTACTGTTTGTTCTACTCGCTTCGACCGGACGATCCCCTCAACGTCGATACCCGCACCGCCTAACAACGCGCTCCAGCGAACAGAGGCTGGCCGTCACGTCTTTTCTGTACTCCACGCTCGACCTCGCCAGCCTCTGTCGCTGAGCTTGGGTCCGTTAGGCACCGGGGCGGTCTCCCGCGCTGATGGAGCCGCTCGCCGGAGGGTCTTCCGTGCTCGACCGGCTTCCTCGCTCCCCGCATCCTCTGGCCGGGCACGTCGCCCTTCCAGCCGGCAGCGCCCGTCATTCCCCCGGCTGCGGGTGGTCTGTCTTCCACGGCTTCGCAGTCGCGCCTTTCTTCCCCGGGTCCAGCGCCGCCCCAAGTTTTCGGTGCCCGCCGCGCTTTTTGTCTTGCCTTGGGGAGCGCTTTGCCCGCAGGGTAGCACCGTTGCCTAACCAGTCGCTGCAGCGAACGGCGGGTCTAGTCGCCTGTTTTTGGGCGGCTCCCCCTCGCCGTCGCTGAGCTTGGGGCGTTAGGCACCGGGGCAAGTCTCCCGCTTCGGTGGAGCCGCTCGCCGGAGGGTCGTCCGTGGTTTGACCGGTCCGTTTGCTACGCGCGTCCTCTGGCCGGGCGCGTCTTGCTTCCAGCCGTGAGCGCCCGTCATTCCCCCGGCTGTGGGTGGTCCGGTCCCACCGCCTCGCAGTCACGCTTTTCTTCCCGAGGTCCCACGCCGCTTCATGTTTTCGGTGCCAGGCGCGCTTTTTGTCTTGCTCTCGGGAGCGCTTTGCCCGCAGGGTGAGATGCGTTGCCGAACCAGTCGCTGCAGCGAACGGCGGGTCAGCCCACCGCTTTTTGGGTCGTCGGTCTCGCCGTCGCTGAGCTTGGGGCGTTAGGCCTCTTTTCTCCAATGAACGAAAACCTAATACTCGAAGAGGACGTAATCACCTTCAGATTCACTCTCACGCCCGAAAGTGATCGTGGTGCAGCACTCATGGCTGCTGCCTATCTCGACTCTCAGTTGGGAAAACTGCTTCGACGCTCCTTTGTTGATGATGCTCCTGTCACAGAAGAGCTACTCGGGAAATCCAAACCAATTGGCACGTTTTCATCTCGTATAGATTTGGCTTACGCACTTGGGCTTATCGAGAAATCTGCTCATCGAGATTTGCATTTAATACGTAAAATCCGAAACGATTTTGGGCATGATCCTAAACCGATTGGATTCGAGCACGCCCCAATCGCGTCACGATGCCGCGAATTTACTCATAGCACACATGAACAGGATGTTGCACCCCGCAAGCGATTCCTGAACACAGTCATGGGTGTTCTCGCTCTGATTCACATTGCAGACCTCCACACTCAACACGCTTGTTATCCTAAAGGCGAGTCAGCCGATTTAGAGACACTATCAAAGGCAAGACTAGCGATTGAGAAAATTAAGACAGAAATCCTTAAGCACATCATTCCCGCACCCGAAGGTGCCTAACCCGGCGCTCGAGCGAACGCTTTCTGGCGGCAACCCTCGTTCCGCATTCCACACCTGTCCTCGCCAGAAAGCGTCGCTCAGCTTGCATCCGTTAGGCCCAATCAGCAGTCTCACATGCGTGACATCAAAGACAAAGCCATCCTCTACGCCTTCAACAAAGAGGGACTGGTTGTTTACAGCCAAATCCTTGACCTCCACGCTTACTACGACGGGGAGCATCTTCTGGATTCCTGGGAGCACCTCAAGGCACTCAGGGTGGTGCGGCTTGTCGGCACGCTGTTCGACCGCGAGGGCAACCTCGTCCAAGATTTCGAGAACACCTACGACGAGTCCACTGGTTATCTGAGCGGCAGCAAAGCTTGCCATGAGAGGCAATACCTCAAAACAAACGAGCGTTTCCAGAAATCCTTGGCCATATTCACCCGCCTCCAAGAGCAACGCGACGTCCCAAGAGCCTAACCAGTCGCTGCAGCGAACGGCGGTTCCAGCCGCACGCTTTTGGCGCGTCGTTCGCGCCGTCGCTGAGCTTGGGGCGTTAGGCACCGGGGCGGCTCCCCCGCGTCGATGGATGCGCTCGCCGGAGGGCCTTCCGTGGCTCGACCATCCTCTCCGTCCCAGCATCCTCTAGCCGGGTGAGTTTTGCTTCCAGCCGGCAGCGCCCGTCATTCCCCCGGCTGCGGGCGGTCTGCCCTCCCTGCCCTCGCAGGCGCGCCTTGCTCCCTCAGGTCCAGCGCCGCTCCAGGTTTTCCGTGCCCGGCGCGCTTTTTGTCTTGCCTCCGGGCGTGTTCTGCCCCCAGGGTAAGCGCGTTGCCTAACCAGTCGCTGCAGCGAACGGCGGGTGGAGTCGCCCGCTTTTGGGCGGCTCGGTCGCGCCGTCGCTGAGCTTGGGGCGTTAGGCACCGGGGCAAGCCATCCGCCCGAGTGGGGCCGCTCGCCGGAGGGTTGTCCGTGGCTCGACCGCTCCATTTGCTACCCGCATCCTCTGGCCGGGCACATCGCTCTTCCAGCCGGCAGCGCCCGCCGTTCCCCCGGCTGCGGGTGGCGCTCTGGCGGCGGCTTCGTGGTCGCGCCTTGCGTTGGCAGGTCCAGCGCCGCTCCAAGTTTTCGGGGCGCGGGGCGCTTTTTGTCTTGCCTCCAGGCGCGGTTTGCCCGCAGGGTAGGTGCGTTGCCTAACCAGTCGCTGCAGCGAACGGCGGGGATGATCGCCCGCTTTTGGGCGGCTCCCCCGCGCCGTCGCTGAGCTTGCGGGCGTTAGGCACCGGGGCGGGTCCGCCGCGCTGGTGGAGCGGATCGCCGGAGGGTCTCTCGTGGCTCGACCGGCTTTGTATTCCCCGCATCCCCTGGCCAGGCACATCGCCTTTCCAGCCGGCAGCGCCCCTCATTCCCCCGGCTGTGCGCGGCTCTCTGGTGGCGGCTTCGTGGTCGCGCCTTTCCTCCCCAGGTCCCCCGCCGCTCCAGCCTTTCGGTGCCTGCCGCGCCTTTTGTCTTGCCTTGGGTGAGGCTTTGCCCCAAAGATGACCTGCGTTGCCTAACCAGTCGCTGCAGCGAACGGCGGGGATGATCCACGGCTTTTAGGCCCGTCCTCACCGCCGTCGCTGAGCTTGGGGCGTTAGGCCTTTTCGCACACTCCCTGTTTCAAGTCATGCGCCTTATACTGACTCTCTTGGCATACGTATCTCTGGTGGTGATTCCGCTAGATGCCGGGCCACCGCAGCTATCCGCCCCAGCACCCGTCGAGTTCCAGAACGCGCCTCTTGCCGACGCGCTGTTGCAGCTTGGGCGCGAGGCCAAGGTCCATCTGGTGCTTGACGACGGTGTTGCCGGCACTGTCACCATCCGCTTCGAGAGCGCCAGCCCGATGGAGGCGCTTCGTGTTCTCGCCGAGTCCAAAGGCTTGGTTCTAAGCGAGTCCTCCGCGGGAGGAGGCATTTACTTTGTGGTCACCTCGCAAACACAGGCTCAACGCTTGGGGGCGTTGGACAGCCCAGCGTTTCCCGCCGCGGTCGCCCGCTACAAGCGGCGCCTCTTTGAGGCGTTGCGCCACGAGGGCTTCAGCGATCAGCAGGCACTGGCCATCGTTGCTGCGGAGCGGACGCCGGTTGCGGATGTTCCCATTCTCAAACCACAATGAACCCTTACCGCCAGCCTAACCAGTCGCTGCAGCGAACGGCGGTTCTGGTCGCCCGCTTTTGGGCGGCTCCCCCTCGCCGTCGCTGAGCTTGGGGCGTTAGGCACCACCATGACCAGCCCCGATAAAGTATGCCGCGTTTGTGGTGGGTCACGCCCGGCCACCGAGGACTTCTGCCCTTACTACACTGCAATACCGCTTCCCACTCCGCGTCGTGAGCGAAGCGCATCTTCAGCGATAGGCACTGGACTTGAAACTAGGTGGGGTGGCGGACCCGAGAACCCAACAACAGAGGAGATGCAAGCTGCCTTGGCTGAGCTTTCCACCCCTCATCCTGAGCACCCGGATACTTGGCTCACTGATGACGATGGATTCACGGTCACCGTTTATGAGTCCGGTCTCGCGGTTCTCCCCGACGCGGACCGAGAGCTTTGCCGTCGGCAGGGCGTCTCCCGAGAAGAATCCTTGGCGTTGTGGTTGCTTCTCCAACAGGGGCAGCGTGACACCATCAAGCAACGTCTGAATGCCTAACCAGTCGCTGCAGCGAACGGCGGTTCCAGTCGCCCTCTTTCGGGGGCGGCTCCCCCCGTCGTCGCTGAGCTTGGGGGCGTTAGGCACCGGGGCGGCTCTCCCGCCCGGGTGGAGCGTCTCGCCGGAGGGTCGTTCCTGGTTCGACCGGCTTTTTCGTTCCCCGCATCCTCTGGCCGGTCGCGTCTTGCTTCCAGCCGGCAGCGCCCGTCATTCCCCCGGCCGCGGGCGGTCTGTCCCACCCGGCTTCGTAGTCGCGCCTTTTCCCCCAAGTCCAGCGTGGCCGCAGATTTTCCGTGCCCGGCGCGTTTTTTGTCTTGCCTCCAGGCGCGGTTTGCGCGCAGGGTAGCCCCGTTGCCTAACCAGTCGCTGCAGCGAACGGCGGTTCTAGTCGCCCCCTTTTTGGCGGCTCCCCCGCGCCGTCGCTGAGCTTGCGGGCGTTAGGCACCGGGAGGGTCTTGGGTGTTCGTGGAGCCGCTCGCCGGAGGGTCGCTGGTGGCTCGACCGTCCTCTTCGTACCCGCATCCATTGGCCGGGCGCCTCGTCCTTCCAGCCGGCAGCGCCCGTCATTCCCCCGGCTGCGGGTCGCTGTTCCTCCACGGCTTCGCAGTCGCGCCTTTCTTCCCCGGGTCCAGAGTAGCCGCAGGTATTCCGTGCCCTCCGCGCTTTTTGTCTTGCCTTGGGGGGCGGTTTGCCCGCAGTTTGCACCGTTGCCTAACCAGTCGCTGCAGCGAACGGCGGGTGTAGCTCGCCCGCTTTTTGGCGGCTCCCCCTCGCCGTCGCTGAGCTTGGGGCGTTAGGCGGCAGCAACCCTCCCGTGGAAACCAAGCCTCTCATCATGACCGTCCTGGACGTGTTCCAGCTTGAGGGCCGGGGCACAGTCATCACCGGCACGCCCGGCCCGCAGGCGCACCTCATTCGCCGGAGCGCGCCCATCGAACTCGACTCTCCCACTCACGGCAGCATCCATTCATCCGTTGCCGAGCTTGAGATGTTCCGCAACTGCTTCAGCCCGGACCGTCCGCGTCCATTTGGTATCTTGCTGGCTCAGCCCGTGCTCCTGCGAGCACCTGCCCGCAGGCACCAGAGTTTACTACTCCGGCCCTATCCCAACCGCCTAATACCAAGTTAGGCACTCGGCGAGCCTCCCGCGTCCGTGGAGCCGCTCGCCGGAGGCCCGTCCGTGGCTCGACCGGCTCTCGCTTTCCCCGCATCCTCTGGCCGGGCGCATCTGTCCTTCCAGCCGGCAGCGCCCTCATTCCCCCGGCTGCAGGCGGTCTGTCCTCCACGGCCTCGCAGCCACGTCCTTCTTCCTCAGGTCCCCCGCCGCTCCATATTTTCCGCGCCCGGGGCGCTTTTTGTCTTGCCTTTGGGGGAGCTTTGCCCCCAGGGTAAGCGCGTTGCCTAACCAGTCGCTGCAGCGAACGGCGGGTCTGGTCGCCCCCTTTCCGGCGCGTCTCCATCGCCGTCGCTGAGCTTGGAGCGTTAGGCGGCTTGTGAACGCCCCTCGTATGAATGCGACCTTCCAGAGCGTGCTTGCCTATTGGCGGCGCACAGACGTTTTGCTCATGCCACCACAGGATCCCGCCATACTCTGTGAGGCTTTTCGACAGGCCGGCTTAGTGGTAGCGGATGATTTTGTCGAGTTTTACTTCATGACCGGTGGCATGGACCGCTACGCCACCGACAATGACATGTGGTGCTGCTGGGACATCACCAGGATTGTCGAGGAGAATCACTCTTATCGGAAGCCCGGAGTGCTGTTCGCGGACTGGTGCATTCATTCTCATGTCCATTTGGTGCGGCCTGAGTCGCCAGCCGTTTCCTCAGTCTGGGTGGACGCGTTCAGCGGCGGTGAACCCTTCAAGGTGGCAGACAGCCTTACCGAGTTTTTCAGGCGCTACTTGGCGCGAGACTCTGAGACCTACGTGCTGTTTGACGGCGATCCCACGCCGACCTGAGGTGCAACTGATTTTTGGACCAATTTAGGTTTTAGTCTAGAGAGTTGAACTGCGTCTCGAACTGGGCTGGGGTGAGATAATCGAGGGCGGAGTGTTTGCGGTGAAGATTGTAGTAGCCGTCGATGTAGTCGAAGATCTCCAGGCGGGCATCGGCGGCGTTCTCAAAGCAGCCGTCCCGGAGCATTTCGCCCTTGAGCGTGCCGACAAAGGACTCGGTCCAGGCGTTGTCGTAGGGGTTGGCGCGCGCCGACATGCTCTGGCGCATGCCCGCTCCCGCCAGGGCCTGGCGCAGGGCGGCCACCACCAGGTCGCCGCGCAGATGGTCGCCCAGGCTCCAGCCCACGACGCGGCGCGAGCACAGGTCGATGACCACCGCCAGGTAGAGCCAGCCGGCGCTGGTGGGAACAAAGGTGATGTCGCCGGCCCAGGCGCGGTTGGGAGCCGCGGGCAACGGCTGGCCGGCGAGCAGGTTGGGCGAGGGCTTGTCGGCCCGTCCGTCGCTGGTTCCGGGCAGGTAGCTTTTGGGTTGGAGGGCGCGCAAGCCCCTCTGCGCCATGAGGCGGCGGATTCTCGCCGGCGCGCAGACCACGCCGCGGTCGGCGAGCTCCGCGCCGATGCGGCGGTAGCCGTAGCGGCGGCGGTGGCGCTTGAAGACGGCCTCGATGAGCGGGCCGACCTCGGCGTCGGCGCTCTGGGTTGGGGTGGGTGTGGCGGCGTGGTAGAAGCTGCTGCGGGGCAGGTCCAGGGCGGCGCACACCGCGCGCACGCCGCCGCCGGTTTGGCGGGAGATTTGGCGATCATCGTGCGAGTGGCGAGAGGGGTCTGGTGCCCAGGATGACGGCGGCCTTTTTTAAAATGTCGTTCTCGAGTTTGAGGTGGGCGATCTCGCGGCGCGGCCGGGGCAGCTCGACGGCGGCGGCCTCCTCGCCCGCGGCTCGTCGGCCTTCGCCGCCGGTCTGCCCCGGCCGCGGGTGGTGGCCAACCCAGCGGTAGAGCAGGCTGGTGCCGATGCCGAACTCCTGGGCCACCTCGGGGACGGGTTTGCCGATGCCCACCAGCTCGACTGCCTGGGCTTTGAACTCGGGGGTGTAGCGTTTTCTGGTCACGGTGTTCATTGTCGCTTATTTCCTTATTTGCGTGGTCCAGAATCTTCGCTCACCTCACGTTCCCGTCGAACACGGCTGGGAGCCTGACCCAATCGGCCGCGTGCGCCTGGACTGTGTCTGCACCAACAACCCCAAGTTGCCCGAGCCAACGGATTGGACGGTGCGCTTTACCGGAGTTTGGGACTTTAGCTGCGGCGGGTTTCTCGAGCGGCGCGTCACGCAAATCGCGTCTCCGAGCCACGCCCCACCAGAGCCCTAACCAGTCGCCGCAGCGAACGGCGGTGACGATCCCCTTCTTTCAGGCTTGCTTTTCTGCCGCCGTCGCTGAGCTTAGAGCGTTAGGCGAACTGATACGACCCTCCTTTGAAACTCCGACTCACAGCTTTTTTCCTTGTCATACTGTGCGGAGCAGCGTTTGGACAAGTCACGTCTCAGGAGTGGCAAGCGAAAGCAGTTCACAAATATTCAGAGTTGGGCGTCTCCGGTTCACGCTTCAACAAACGCTTTATCGAAGCCTACAACGAGCGTCGTAAGACCAAACCGCACTTCTTCGATAATCCACAGTGGCCTCTCATGCTTGCGGACGAGTTGGCCAGCAACCCTTCCGCAGTTCCGTCTACAGCACCGGTCCAAGCTTCACCGTCACCCACCGATTCGACTACGCCCTCAAATTTGTGCCTGGACGCGATCCGTTCATTTTTCGGTGATCCTACGCGTTTGGTGGTGACTGCCCTCATCGCACTTGCCATTCTGTTCAAGCTATTCTCGGATTATCAAGATGCCCAGAGGCGCAAACATCTCCTGAAAAAATACGGTGACCAAAAGCTCGTAGATATGATACTCAAAAAGATGTTCTGGCACGGACAGACAGCAGAGCAGCTTCGTGATTCTCTCGGACATCCTGCCGAGACTGACCACAAGGCGATGAAGACAATAAACCGAGAGATATGGAAGTACAATCGAACCGGACACAAACGTTTCGGACTGCGTATCACCGTGGATGACGGCTTTGTTGCTGGCTGGGATCAGAAGTAGCACTTCCACCGATGTACGCCCAACAACGCGCTCCAGCGAACAGGCAACGGCGGTCGGGTCTCCCGAGTTCCAGCCTTGACTTCGCCGGTGCCTGTCACGGAGCTCGAGGCGCTAGGCGGTGCTACCCGTGTCCACCTTGAACGCTGAACCCATCATTATCCTCATCGTGTTCAGCGTCTGCCATGAGGCAGGTGTACCGAACGGGGGCACAGTTCCCAGCACACCGCTCGCAGCGTACCGCATCGATCCGCTGGTTGACTGGTCCATTGACGCCGTGATCCTTGCCCCACGCGACTTGCCGCCTCTTTTGGTGTCCGCCAGCTATTCGGCGCGCACCGGCAGCTTTGGCCTCTTTGTTGGGCGCGACGGTCGCGATCTGTGTTGCCTCGGCAACTTCGTGCTTGCTCCCACCAGCTATCTTAGTGTGCGTCTTTCGGCGGACACCTTTCTTACCCTCAACCTCATGCGCGTTCCTCCCCATGTCCGCGCTGCCTAACCAGTCGCTGCAGCGAACGGCGGTTCCAGTCGCCTGCTTTTTGGGTTGTCGATCTCGCCGTCGCCGAGCTTGGGGCGTTAGGCGAGCCGCGAATTTACACCCATGGACCCCATCCATTCTTTACGGATATGCTTCCCTTGGTCGTCTTTTTTGTGGCGGCCCTCTTCGTTCTTGCGGCGGTGCTTCTTTGGCTCTGGATCACGACCATCTCGACGGTTTTTGGCTTGCGCAGGATCACCTACTGGGAAGCATTTCGGCTGTTGCTTACCTCCAGCACATTGTTTGGCCGTGGGTGCTACAGCCCCTCCGTGACTCCACTTCCCACGCCTAACCAGCCGCCGCAGCGTACGGCGGGGTAGCGTCTGCCGCTGAGGGCTTGCCTTTTCTCCCGCCGTCGCTGAGCTTGGGGAGTTGGGCATTCGATCAACCATCCCACCTATAAATGATCGCCAATCTTGGAAACCTTTTCGGCCCAGACATGCTCCTTGTCATGCTGGTCATATTGGCTCTGCCGCTGGCAGGCGTGTTTCTCCTGGTGCGTTACCTGGCAAAAACGAAGGCGGGCACCGCGTTGAACCCTCCCACGGACAACTCCACCGCAGACAGATTGCGGCGAGTGGAAGCACTCAGAGAGCAAAAGCTTGTCTCTCCCACCGAGTATGAGAGGCAAAGGGCAGGCATCATCTCCCAAATTTGAAGGTCGCCGTACTATAGCCCGCACATGGCTATGCCTTGTCAGGAACTGGAATTTCAGACCGTTGACGCAGAGCGGTTTATGAAAACGATCCCACCGCGAAAGTAAACCCGTGAAACGCCCCTTCCTTTTCCCATTGCCCCGCGCGGGGCGTGGGTGGAGTGCTAACCAGTCGCCGCGGCGAACGGCGGTTCTGGTCGCCCGCTTTTCGGCGGCTCCCCCTCGCCGTCGCTGAGCTTGGGGCGTTAGGTCACACCACCCCACATCTACATCACCATCACCATGAAAGCTACGACGCTCTTTGGCGCAGTTCTTACGCTGGCCTTGCGTCCTATAGCCACTGCCCAAACTCCCACGCCCGCCCCCAAAGCCGTCGAGACCTTGACGAAGCCGACCCTCGCTGCTTTCACTGGCTTGCCAAAAAACCTCACCTTTGATGAACTCGTGCGTCGCGCTGGTCGGCCCGACAATGAGGTTGGTAGCGGTATTTGGATCTGGGTCTATCATCTCGCGGATGGATCCTTCGTTTCCGCCAGAAGCGGCGATTCATACGGAAAGAGGATTGATGGCGTCACTCACGTTGCGGGTAATCAGAGCACCAAACTTTACCCTGACCTTAAATAGACTCACTCGCCGCCAGGCCTCCTCAGGAACTAGAATTTCAGACCGTTGACGCAGAATGACTTACGAAAACGGCTTCCCCCACGAAAGTAAACCCGCGAAACGCCTGTTCCTTCCCCGATTGCCCCGCGCGCCGCGTGGGTGGAGTGCCAACCAGTCGCTGCCGCGAACGCCGGGTCTGGTCGCCCACTTTTAGTGGCGTCCACATTGCGGTCGCTGAGCTTGGGGCGTTAGGCCTACAAAAAACCATGGATATCAAACTCGACGACCTTCGCGGACCCGAGATTGCCGCATTGCTCACCGAGCATCTCGAAGACATGGCGGCGGTTTCCCCGCCCGAAAGCCGGCACGCCCTGGACCTCGACGGGCTACGCCGGCCCGAGATCACCTTTTGGAGCGCGTGGGAGGGCGCGGAGTTGGTCGGCTGCGGGGCGCTCAAAGAACTCGACGCCACCCACGGGGAGATCAAATCCATGCGGACCGCCCGGGCGCACCATCGCCAAGGCGTAGGGGCGCGGATGCTGGAGCACCTCATTGCGGAGGCCCGGTGCCGAGGGTATCAGCGGTTGAGCCTGGAGACCGGGTCGATGACCTTTTTCCGTCCGGCTCATGCTCTCTACGCGAAGTCCGGGTTCCGGCCCAGCGGTCCCTTCGCCAGCTACGTGGAGGACCCGAACAGCGTGTTCATGACCCGTGAACTGTAGCCACACTGCCTGCGCCTCCTCAGGAACTGGAATTTCAGGCCGTTGACGCAGAATGACTTACGAAAACGGCTCCCCCCGCGAAAGCAAACCCTTGAAACGCCCGTTCCTTCCATTGCCCCGCGCGCAGCGTGGGTGGAACTCCAACCAGTCGCTGCCGCGAACGGCGGTGATGGTCCCCCGCGTCCAGGCTTGCTTTTCTGCCGCCGTCACTAAACTTGGGGGCGTTAGGCCTCTTACGCGCACCGTGAAGACGATCATCTGCCTCGCCCTTCTCTGCATGGTGAATGCCACGTCATGGGCCGATCAGCCCACGCGCAGCACGTCCTTCCAATCCACTAAAGCGTTTGTTACGGCCGTGAAGGCGTTCAAGCCGACTGACTCTAATTCCGATCTGAAGAAGTTCTTCACAATCGTCGAAGAGAAGGACGTGTATCCACCCGCCACAGCCGACGCCATCGACTCGTGTGAGATCGTCTGGGAAGGCGACACACAAGCCATCGTCTTTACTACCGCGCAGCCTCCAACCAACAATACACTTTGGAGGATCGGGGTTCTTTTTTACCTCATCCACGAGGGCGACAGCTGGCACATCTCTGACATTCACAGATTCGACGCCCAGAACCAGTCTGCGCAGGTCACATGCGAGCTTACTTCGGGCGAGCGCACCGAACCCATTGTCACCGTTGCCATCACTCGCGGGCGCAGAGAGTGGACAGCCACCGAGAGCGCCTCGTACTCTCCTTCCGACAAAAAGCTCGTGCGACGCGATCCAGAACAATAAACCAGAGACGTGAGAACGCGTTCCGGCGAACGGAGGCTGGCGAGGGCGTCTTTTCTGTATCCCGAGTCTTTCGTCGCCAGCCTCTGTCGCTAAGCTTGGGGCGTTAGGCACCTCCGCGCATTTTCCGCGCACGACTCCATACAACCCACGTCCCATCCGGTTTTCAGCCAGTCAGTGCGGTTTGCATTACACCTCGCAGTTCGACCGCAAAGCCGGGGAAGCCAGCTTCAAGCTCAACCTGGGCGCCGAGGTGCCTGCGGTCGAAATCGAAAGGATCACGCTCGAGTCGCTTCCCCAACACCGTTGGCGGGGTGGAAGGGACGCGCCGGGCGCGGTCGGCGTGTGTCGTTTTAGCGAGACGACAAACCCTGACTGGCCCCGGGACGCTGATCCTCCCATGCTCCAACATGTAGTGGCAGTTTCAGCCGCCATCATCCATCGGAGATTCCGTGTTCTTGCGTCCCGTATTTAGAGCCAGGCCGCCCGGCGAGCACGAGCGCTCTTCGCGATTTGAGCACCGCCAAATCCCCACCAGTCGCCGCGAGCGAACGGCGGGTGATGTCGCCCGCTGGCAGTCCCGTCCATCCCGCCGTCGCCGGGCTTGCGCGGGACTGGCAACCGCGCGATGGTTCCCCAACCTTATGAACACCGCGTTCCGGTTCGAGGCGCAGCCGCCTGTAGGCTTGCAATCGTCAGGCGAGGGGCGGTCTCCCGTGACCCGGAAATGACGCAGTCCATGCCCCTCCCCGCCCTGCTCTTTGCCCTCGTGGCTGGCGCGCTCATTGCGTTGCAGTTCGGCGTCAACTCGGCTTTGCGCGGCTTTCTGGGTGGCAGCGCCTTTTTTGCCACCTTCGTTTCCTACGCCGTGGGAACCCTGGCCGCTCTTTGTTGTCTGCTGGTCTCGCGACCCGCGCTTCCTTCCTGGAGCCGGGTTGCCGCCACGCCCTGGTGGGCTTGGACCGGCGGGGCCGTCGGCGTGGGCTACGTCACGGCCAGCGTGCTACTGGCTCCCAGGCTCGGCGCGACCCGCCTGATCGTTCTGGTGGTCGCCGGCCAGTTGGCGGCCTCCGTGTTTCTGGATCACTTCGGGCTACTCGGCTACGCGGCACGCCCATTCGACGGCCGGCGGGCGCTGGGCTGCGTGTTGTTGGTGGCAGCGGTGTTCATCATCAAGTCGAAGTAATTCGACACACTCCACGGGTCAGGGCTCGCCCGGCCGCCGCTCCCAAGCGTAAGCGGACGAACACCAAACCCGACCCACCCATGGCAAGGGTGCCGACCACCCGCCGGTCCTTCCGGTCATCGGCTTCAAATCTTCCTCAGCACCAAATGCACACCCCCGCGCGGACGCAGCGTCACCGCCGGGGTCGCCACCGGATCGGGCATGCCCGGGGCGGGGTCGAACTGCCAGCGGCCCACCAAACCCGCCAGCAGCAACACCCCCTCTATCCACGCGAACGCCTCCCCGGCGCAACTCCGGCTCCCCGCGCCGAACGCCATGAACGCGTGCCGGGGCCGCGCCGCCTCCGCCTCGGGGGTCCAGCGTTCCGGGTCGAAACGAGCCGGGTCGGGGTACCAGCGGGCGTCCCGTTGCGTGACGTACGGCGACAGCAGGCACGTCGCGCCCGCCGGCAACTTCCACCCCGCGACCTCGATCGGCGAGCAGGTCCGCCGGGCCAGCAGCCACGCGGGCGGGTACAGCCGCAGACTTTCCGTGAACACCCGCCGCGCGTACCCCAACGCCGGCAACGCGGCGAGCGTGAGCGCATCCCCGCCGGGGTTCGCCGCCCTCGCCTCCGCGCGGACCCTCGCCTGGATCTCCGGATTTCGCGAGAGCAGGTGGAGTGTCCACGCCAGCGCGCTGGCGGTGGTTTCGTGTCCGGCCAGGAGCAGCGTCATGGCCTCGTCGCGCACCTGCCTTGCATCCATGCCGGGGGCACCGGTCGCCTCGTCGCGCGTCAGCAGGAGCATGGAAAGCAGGTCGCCCCGGTCGGTCGCCGGGCCTTCCGCGCGCCGTTGCGCGATGATGCCGAGGATCGCCGAGTCGAGTTGTCGTTTCACAATCCGGTAACGCAGCCCCGCCGGTGAGAACGGCATTAACCCCAGCACCGCGCCCAGGGGAGTGCGGAGGGTGTCCACCAATTCGAGCAATCCCGTGAGCGCGCGGCTGATCGTGGCCGCGCTCCCGCTGAGGTCCGCCCCGAAGAGCGACCGCGCCACGACCACCAGCGTCAGTTGGCTCAACTCGTCGGCGACGTTGACCACCGCGCCCTCGCGCCACGCCGGACGGGCGAGGTGGGCGTCGAGCGCCTCGGCCATGATGGTGGCGTAACCCGCGAGCCGTTCGCGGTGGAACGCGGGCGCGACGAGTTTGCGCTGGCGATCATGAAACTCCCCCTCGCTCGTGAGTAGTCCGCGCCCCAGGATGCCGGTGATCAGATTCCAAACGGGCCGCAGGAGGAATCCCTTGCGCATGGTCCCGGGTTTCACCGCGACGAGCACCTCGCGCACGGCGTCGGGACCGCTGAAGAAGTACAGCCGCCGCGAGCCGAGCCGAAACGAACACACCGGGCCGTAATCCCGCGCCAGCGCGGTGAAGAACCCCAGCGGATCGCGCCCCAGTGCCCGCAGGTTGGCCAACGGCGCGAAACGGGGCTGCGGGCCGGGCGGGTAAAGCGGGGTGGACATGGGAAGAATTCAGAATTTATCACAGAGAACACGGAGAGGCAGACACAGAGGCAGAGGAGGAAGAGAAAGGCAAAAGGCTTTGTTCCAGAACTGACCCGATTCTCGATTCCCCTCTGGACCCCGCCTTTTTCTTCCTCTGTGTTCTCTGTGTCCCGTTCTCCGTGCTCTCTGTGATAAATTCTTTATTCTGCCTTTGTCATCCGCGGTCCGGCGCGCGATTCAGTTTGTCACACCCCACCTATGCAATACACCTCCCTCGGCCACACCGGACTCCAAGTTTCCCGCCTCTGCCTCGGCTGCATGAGCTACGGCACCCCCGCCTGGCGCGACTGGGTCCTCGATGAAACCGCCTCCGAACCCTTCTACAAACAGGCGCTCGACGCCGGCATCAACTTCTTCGACACCGCCGACATGTATTCCGATGGCGTCAGCGAGGAAGTCACGGGGCGCGTGCTCAAAAAACTCGGCGTTAAACGCGAGACCGTCGTCATTGCCACCAAACTCTACAAGCCGATGGGCAACACGCCCAACGAACGCGGCACCTCGCGCAAGCACGTCAAACACGCCGTTGAAGCGAGTCTGCGCCGCCTCGGGATGGACTACATTGACTTGTACCAGATCCATCGCCACGACGCGGGCACGCCCTCGGAGGAAACGCTCGAAGCCCTGACGCAACTCGTGCGAGAGGGCAAGGTGCTTTACCTCGGCGCGTCGAGCATGGCCGCGTGGGAGTTCGCCCGGTACCTGTATCTCGCCGACCGCCACGGACTCGCGCGTTTCGTGTCGATGCAAAACCATTACAACCTGGTTTACCGCGAGGAGGAACGTGAGATGTTGCCGCTCTGCCGCGCGGAGAACATCGGGGTCATCCCATGGAGTCCGCTGGCGCGCGGCTTCCTCGCCGGGAACCGCAACGCCGCCAGGCAAGGCGACACGAAGCGGGCCAACTCGGATGATTTCGCGCACAAGCTCTACTATCAGGAAGGCGATTTTCAAGTGGTGGACCGGGTAACCGAGGTCGCGCAGGCGCACGGCGTGCCGAACGCCCAGGTGGCGTTGGCGTGGATGTTGCAAAAGCCCGGCATCACCGCCCCGATCGTGGGCGCGACGAAGCCGCATCACCTGGACGACGCGGTGAAGGCGTTGGATTCGAAATTGGACGACGCGCAAATGAAGAGCCTGGAGGAGCCGTACCGCCCGCACCCGGTGCTGGGTTTCTGAGGGGGGAGAAGAATTTATCACAGAGAACACTGAGGGGCAGACACAGAGGGGGAGGAAGAAAAAGGCAAAAGGCGAGGGTTCCAGAAAGGCTCAACCACTCCTCCACTCCCCTCCGAAACTCTCCTTCTTCCTCTGTGTTCTCTGTGTCCCCTTCTCGGTGTCCTCGGTGACAAATTCTTATTCTGCTTGCGTCCTTCCCATGTCACATTCCCGGGCATGAACTACTGGCTGAAAATCGCCGGGGCGCTCGCCGGCGTCTGGCTGGCTCGCGGCGGTCACCATTCACCTCGCCCACGCGGCCAAACCCACGGCCGAGTCGGTTTCGGCGCTACGTCGGCAAAGCCGATCTCGGCGCCGCCACGGGCAGCCGCCGGGCCGGGGATCATCGAGAACGTGGAGTCGCATGTTCAACCGCCTGACGTTCGACGAACGCCAGAAGGTCCAGCGCGAGGGACACGACGCGCGATTTCTTCAAGTCCCTCACGCCCGCCGAGCAGGAGGCGTTTCTCGACGCCACGCTGCCCTCCGGCTTCAAGCAACTCATGGAATCCTTCAACAAGATGGACCCCGGCGCAACGCAAGCAGATCGTCGAGCGCGCCCTGGCCGACATGAAAAAACACGAGGGCGAAGCGCCGCCGCCCGGGCGCGACGACAAGCTCGCCCAGCACGTCGTCGACCAGGGCCTGCGGTCCTTTTACAAGGACGCCAACGCCAACGTCGAAACTCGACCTCGCCCCGCTCATCGAGCAGATGCAAAAAAACCTCCAGAGCGGCGGACGACCGTCGGTGAGCCCAATCCCGTCCACCTCCTTGATGTGCCCCCAACTCCTCGTGCGGCCGCGCGTTCACCCTGGTGGAGTTGATCATCGTCATCGCCGTGGTCGGCGTGCTGGCGGCGCCATCGCTTTCCCGGTCTACCAGCGCGTCATCCAGGGCAGCCGGGCCGCGGCCTGCATCTCCAACCTGCGCCAACTCGGCGCCGCGCTGAATCTCTACGTCGGCGAGCACAACATGACCCTGCCCACCATGATGGCCGGCCGCACCGACCTCCAGCGAGGACGTGCCCGTGCTGGACAACACGCTCTCCGCGCACGCAGACCGCCGACCCGCGCGTCTTCGCCTGCCCGGCAGACACAGAGGGCATCGCGCGCGAAAACAGGCACCAGCTACTTCTGGAACTCCGCCCTCAACGGCCAGAATCTCGCCGCGCTCAACTTCTTCAAGATCGCCGACGACGACCCGCATCCCCGTCCTCTCGGACAAGGAAGGATTTCATCCCTACGAACCCTCGCAGGTCAACATCCTCTACGCCGACGGACACGCGACGAAAGACAAGCTGTAATTTTCCACCGGCCCCAATGATCCGGCTGGAGCACCTCTCGAAATCCTTCCGGGGCAAGCCGGCGCTGCACGACCTGAGTCTGGAAGTCGCAGGCGGGCGAAATCTTCGGCCTGCTCGGCCACAACGGCGCGGGCAAAAGCACGACGTTCGGCCTGATCCTCGGCCAGCTGCGACCCGACCGCCGGGCGAAGCCTTCGTGCGCGGCATCTCCGTCACGAACGAACCGTCCGCAGGCTCTGCAACGGGTCGGCGCGATCTTCGAGACGCCGGCGTTCTACGATTACCTCAGCGGCTGGACGCAACCTGCGGATCCTCACGAGCTACTCGGGCCGCCTCACGAATGCCGAGATCGAGGAGGCGGTCGGCTTCGTCGGCTTGGAAAAACGCATCCACGATCCCGTGCGCGTGTACAGCCACGGGATGCGCCAGCGGCTCGCGCTGGCGCAGGCGCTCCTGCCGAAGCCCGACTTGGTCCTGCTCGACGAACCCGCCGAAGGGTTGGACCCGGAGGGCATCCATGAACTGCGGCACCTGATCCTGCGGCTCAACCGCGAACATCGGCATGACGGTCGTGCTTTCCTCGCACCTGCTCACCGAGGTGCAGCAGGTGTGCCACCGCGTGGCGATCCTCAACGGCGGCCGCCTGGTCTTCCAGGGCCGCTGGGAAGAACTGCGCCGGCGACGCGGGCCGCTACCGTCTCGACCTGGACGACTGGACCAAAGCCGCGCCCGTGCTGGCGGCGCAGCAAAGCCGTCGTCGGCGGACGACGGCAACGATCTCGCTGCCGCCGGGCGCGGACGTCGCCGACCTGGTGACGGCGCTCGTCGACGCGGGCGTGCGCGTGCGCGCGGTGGAACCCGCTTCGCCAATCGCTGGAGCAAATTTACCTGGATACCATCGGCAAACGATGACCTCCTTCTTCTGCAACTGCGCGGGGAACTGCTCAAGCTCTTCGCGCGCAAACGCACGCTACATCGGCTTCGGCGCGTTTTTGCTGCGTCGAACTGATCGATCCTCTTCCTGCTCAACCTGCCCAAGCCCCAGGCGGAATTTCCGCCGGCTGATCGAGCAAAACGGCTACGCGTTCGAGAGTTATTTTTCCGGCCTGACGCTGGGATTGATGATCCTGATGTACACGACGTTCCTGCTCGGCGCGCTTGTACCTTGCGCTGGTCGCGGGCGACGTGGTCGCCAAGGAAGTCGAGGACGGCACGATGCGGATGATGCTCTGCCGGCCGGCGTCGCGTGACGCGGATCATCCTGCTCAAGTACGCGGCGTGCGTGATTTACACGTTTGCGCTGGTCGGCGTTCATCGGGCTGACGGCGCTGCTGGCGGGCATCATCTACCGGGGGATCGGGCGGGCTGTTCGTCTTCGCGCCGATGGACCGGATTTTCGCGCTGTACGAACTCGGGCCGGGTCTGGCGCGCTACCTCGCGGCGCTGCCGCTGCTGGCGCTGAGCCTGCTGACGGTCACGAGCATGGGTTTCCTGTTCTCGTGCCTGAACATGAAGCCGGCGGCGGCGACGATCGTGACGCTGTCGCTCTTCTTCTTCGACTTCATCTTCCGGAACATCCCGTACTTCGAGAGCTTGCACCCGTATTTCCTGACGACGCACATGTCCACCTGGCTGCACGTCATGGAGAACTACGTGCCGTGGTGGCAGATGGCCGAGGATTACGCGTACCTGCTGGCGGCCGACGCGACGTTTTTCATCGTGGCGGTCGCGTTTTTCCACCAGCGCGACTTCAAGGCGTGAGCGGCGATGCGCGATGCGGGATGCGGGATGCAGCAGGGAGCACGAGATTGTCCCGTCGGTTTGGTCCCACGCGCAGGGCTGCCGGATGCGCGTTTGATCTCGAAGCTACCGTCGCGAGCCGCTCGGCGTGATCGCAGTCGGCGTATTGCCAGCGATCCGCTGCACAGGCCAGCTTGTTCATCCATCATGCGCTACCCAAAACCTCTCCTCGCCGCCACCGCCAGCTTGACGCTGCTCCTGCCCGGTCATCGCCTGCCCGCGCGGCGGACACCGGCGTGGCGACGCCGCCGCCCACTCGATCCCGGCAACCTCGATCCGCGACGTCAAACCCGGGCGACAACTTCTACCAGTTCGCCGATGGCGGCTGGCTGCAGAAGAACCCGATCCCGCCCGAGTATTCGCGCTGGGGCGCCTTCGAGGAACTCGGCGAGCGCAACAACACCGTGCTCCACAAAATCCTCGACGAAAGCGCGGCCAGCCGCCGCGCCGGCGGGTCCAACCGAGCAGAAGGTCGGCGATTTCTACGCCACCGGCATGGACGAAGCCAGGGTCGATGCCGACGGCGTCAAGCCGCTGGCCGCCGAGTTCGACGCGCATCGCCGCCCTCAAGGACGCGCGCCGAACTGCCGGCGGAAGTCGCGCACCTGCAAAGCCTCGGCCTGGGCGTCCTTGTTCCGGCTGGACGTGGATTCCGACGAGAAGAATTCCACGCTCCAGATCGCGCAAGGCATGCAGGGCGGCCTCGCGCTGCCGGACCGCGACTACTACACGAAGGACGACGACCGCTCGAAAACCATCCGCGCCGCAGTACCTGGAACACGTCGCCAAGATGCTCACCCTGCTCGGGCGACACCCCCGAAGCCGCCGCCGCCGAGGCGAAGACCGTCCTCAACTTCGAAACCGATCTCGCCAAGGCCAGCAAGACGCGCGTGGACCTGCGCGACCCGGAAGCGAACTACCACAAGATGACCGCTCGCCGACTTGGCGCAAGCGGCACCGGGATTCGACTGGAAGGCGTATTTCACCGCCCTCGGCGTCGAGCGACCCGGGCGAGTTGGACATCAAGCAGCCGGAGTTTTTCACCCGCTTGGGACAAGTCGCCGGCAGGGCTTCGCTGGACGATTGGAAGACCTACCTGCGCTGGCATCTGCTGCACGACACCGCGCCGGATTTGAGCAAGCCGTTCGTGGACGAGGACTTCCAGTTTTACGGACAAACCCTCACCGGCGCGAAGGAAATCCGCCCGCGTTGGAAGCGCGTTCTGCGCCAGACCGACGCGAGCATCGGCGAAGCGCTGGGCCAGCTTTACGTGGAAAAGACGTTCACGCCCGAAGCCAAGGCGCGCGCGCTGGCGATGGTCAACGACCTCAAGAGCGTGCTGCGCGAACGCCTCGCCACCCTGGAATGGATGGGGCCGACACCCGCGCCGCCGCGCTCGGAAAGCTGGACGCTTTCGGCGTGAAGATCGGTTACCCGGACAAGTGGCGGGATTACTGCGCGCTGGACATCAAGCGGCAGCCCTACATTCTGAACATCCTCGCGGCGGGTCAATTCGAGATGCACCGCAAGCTCGCCAAGATCGGCAAGCCCACCGACCGCAACGAATGGGACATGACGCCGCCGACGGTCAACGCGTACTACAACCCGACGCGCAACGAGATCGTGTTCCCCGCCGGGATCCTCCAGCCGCCCTTCTTCAGCGCCGACGCGGATGACGCCGTGAACTACGGCGGCATGGGCGCGGTGATCGGCCACGAGATGACCCATGGCTTCGACGACCAGGGCCGGCAGTACGACGCGCAGGGCAACCTGAAAAATTGGTGGACGCCCGAGGACACCAAGAACTTCAAGGAGCGCAGCGAAAAGGTCGTCGCGCAGTTCGACGCGTACCAGCCCATCGAAGGGCACGCACGTCAACGGCAAGCTGACGCAGGGCGAGAACATCGCCGACCTGGGCGGCTCGAAGATCGCCTACGCCGCGCTGGAAAAAGCGCTGAAACGGCAAGGCGCGGACGCCGCAGACGAAGCAGATCGACGGCTTCACGCCCGAGCAGCGTTTCTTCCTGAGTTGGGCGCAGGTGTGGCGCAACAACATCCGCCCGGAGATGCTGCGGATGCGCCTCGTGACCGACCCGCATTCGCCCGGGCGAGTACCGTTGCAACGGGCCGTTGAGCAACCTGGCCGGAATTTGCCACGGCGTTCGCGATCTCCCGAAGGCAGCCCGATGATCCGGCCAGCCGCCGAGCGCGTGCAAATCTGGTAACTCAAAACCAGAGAATCACCACAGAGGCACAGAGAGCACAGAGGAAGAAAAGAAAAGGCGGGGAGGTTTGTTTAGACAGATTGGGTCATGCCTTCTCTGTTCTGAACCTCTTCCCGCCTTTTTCTCTTCCTCTGTGCTCTCTGTGTCCTCTGTGGTGAATTTTTCAGGTTACCGGCTGAGCGTCCAGCGCGGCGAAGGGCAGGATTTCCTCCAGGGCGTCCGTAAGTTTTGACACCACTTTGTCCGCTGTTAGTCGTTCCTTGCGACGGCTCAGCGCCTCCTCGTCCTGCTCGGCGTCCCACAATCCCACCACGATGTGCAGCTCGGGGAACTTCGTCCGCAGCAGCTTGCACAGATAACGCGTGTGCAACGTGTTGTGCGGCGGCGTCACCGAGATGCAAACCGTCCGGCTGCCCGACTCCGCCACCAACGCCACCATCTCGTTCGCCAGTGTCTTGTAACGACACCGACTCCGCCTTGAACCCGTCTCTGCTCGATCAACTGCGCGAGCATCGCGGCAACGATCTCGTCGGCTTCGTCCGCCGCGGGCAGGCAGTACACCGTGTGTTGGACACCAGCGGCTTTTTACCACGGTCAGAGTCGCCTCGTCGGCCGTCGCCGCCGTCGTGCCCGCCTCAACGGCAATACTTCCTCCCCTTCCTCCTTCTTTTTCGCCAGGGCTTTGGCGGCGGCGATCTTCGGCGCTTCGATCCCCAGTTCATCCACCATGTCGCGCGTGTTCTGCAAAATGAAACGCTGGTTGCGTTCCATCCAGCGTGCCGGCCTCTTCCTCCCGCTCGGCCGACGCCAACGCGGGCACGAACACATCCGCGTACAACTCGGTCAGCGTGTGGTCCTTGAAATACTCGCGGGCCACCACGTCGGCCTCGTGCCGGTCCATCGCCAGCAAGCGCTGGTAAAACCGGTCCTCGGCCGTCAGCGTGGGCTCGTCGCCCAGGAGCGCATCGAGAAAACTCAGGCTCGGGATGTACTTGCCCAGCACCGAGACACAGACCGTTAGCGGGGTCGCCAGCAACAGGCCCACGCCGCCCCAGAGCCACGTCCAGAAGATCGTCGCCACCATGATGGCCACCGGCGAAAGTCCCGTGTGCGCGCCGTAGAGCCAAGGTTCCAGCATGTTGCTGGTCAGCAGTTCGATAGTCGCGAACAATCGCCAGGGTTTCAATCGGCATCGCCCACGAGGTTGACACCGCCAGCGAAAGGATCAGCGGAAAGCCCAGCGCGATCCACGCGCCGAGGTAGGGCACGAACCGCAGCAGAATCGCCAGCAGACCCCAAAGAAACGCGTTCGGCACGCCGATGAAGTACAGCCCCAGGCCGACCGGGATGCCAAAACACACGTTCACGATCACCTGCATGAACAGATAACCGCTCACCTTGTGCGCCGCCTCGTCGAGCGCCTGGGTCGTCGTGTTCAACTGGCCGCGCCCGATCAGATGGATGATCCGGTCGCGCAAATCCTCCCGCTTGATCAGCATGAACAGCACGAACACCACCACGATGGCCGCCGTCCCCAGCGGACCCAGCACGGGTCCGAACACACTCTGCACCAGGGTCGTTAGATTGGTCGCCGGCTCCACCACCTGCACGGGAATGACGCGCTCCTTTCGCTCGGAGGTAGGCGACACGGGCCGCGCCCCGTTCGCCTCGGGCGTGGTGTTTTCCAACTGCTTGCCCAGTTCCTGGATGGTCGCCGTGGCGTCGGCAAGCGGACTCTTCCCGCTGCCTTTGATGGAGGCGATCTTTTGGCTGAGGTTGTCCTTGTAACTCGGCAGCCGCACGGCCAGGTCGAAAAGCTGTCCGACCACCAGATAGCCGATGCCCGCGACGACGCAAAACGTCAGCAGCACGGCGGTCATGACGGCGGGGATGCGCCCAAAACGCCAGCGTTCGAGCCGCGTCACGACGGGCGCGAGCAGGAAGGAAAACAGCAGAGCCAGGGCGAGGGGGACAAACACTTCGCGGGCGAAATACAGCACGGCCACGATGATCAGGATGGACACCAGCGTGAGCATCTGGGCGATGCGCTCGGGGTTGGCGGTCAGCGGGCGGTTGGTCATGGGTCGGGGCGATTTCAGGCGGGGAGCGGGAGCGTTGCGAGGCGCAAGTTCAAGCCGCGTTTGGCTTTAATCGAAGACTGTGCTAACATTGCGCTCTTCAATGTTCAGTTCCTTGTTCGGCGGGCGCAAACCGGCCCCCACTTCCGTCTCTGCCACCCCGCGGGTTCCCGCGGATCAACCCGATCCTTCCAACACCTTCGCGCAATTCGGTTTGCGCGATGACGTGGTGCGCGGCGCCCTCGCCGCCGGCTACGTCGAACCCACGCCCATCCAGCGCCAGGCCATCCCGCTGGTGCTCAAGGGCCGCGACCTCATCGGCTCCGCTCAGACCGGCACCGGCAAGACCGCCGCGTTCGCCCTGCCCATCCTGAGTTTGCTCGGCCCGCACCAGCGCCGCCAGGGCAAGGAGGGCGGCGTCCGCGTCCTTGTGCTCGAACCCACCCGCGAACTGGCCCTGCAGGTCACCGCGAATTTCGAGGAGTACGCCAAATTTGGCGACCTGCGGACCACCGCGATTTACGGCGGCGTCGGCTACGGCAAACAGCGCGGGGATCTACGCGACGGCGTGGATATCCTCGTCGCCACGCCGGGCCGGCTAATCGATCTTCTGCAACAGGGCGATGTCAATCTGCGCAGCATCAGCATCCTCGTTTTAGACGAGGTGGACCGGATGCTCGACATGGGTTTCCTGCCGACGGTCAAGCGCATCGTCCAGGATTGCCCCCAGAACCGGCAGACCCTGTTCTTCTCGGCCACGCTGCCGCCGGAGATCGAGAGTCTGACCCGCTGGGCGCTCCGACCCGACCCGGCGATCATCGAAATCGGCGAGCGCCGTTCCCCCGCGGAAACGGTGACGCACGCTTTTTACCCGGTCGATTCAACGCAGAAGTTTGATCTGCTCGTGGCGTTGCTCCAGCAGACGGGCGCGGGCAGCACGTTGATCTTCACGCGAACGAAGCATGGCGCGGACAAAATCGCGAAACGTTTGCAAAGTGGCCGGCAGCACACCACCGGCGTGTTGCACGGCAACCGCAGCCAAGGTCAGCGCGTGAAGGCGCTGGATGGCTTCCGCGACGGCAGCGTGCAGATCCTGGTGGCAACGGACATCGCCGCGCGCGGCATCGACGTGGCGGGCGTGACGCACGTCATCAACTACGACGTGCCGCGGCACCCGGAGGATTACGTGCATCGCATCGGCCGGACGGGCCGCGCCCAGGCGATCGGCGACGCGTTCACCATTTTGAGCGGGTCGGACGACGCGGACGCCGCGCGGGACATCGAGCGTTTCATCGGCGCGAAGGTGCCGCGCAAGAATGTCGAGGGCTTCAATTACAGCGCGATGACCTCCGAACCGCCGAGCAACGGCCCCGCGCGCCGGGAGCGCCCGAGCCGGAACAGCGCGTCGGGATCTTCGGGTCAATCCGGGCGGAGCAGCCGTTCTTCGCAGAGCCAACGGCGGCGGTAGCGCTTCTCCTACCACTGCGCAGCAGTTTTTGGAGTGCGCCGCGACACGTCGCCGCTTTGATCCCAGCGACACGTCGCGTCGTTCCCCTTCGGCGAAGCCGACCATGATCGAGCCGGCTGCGCCGGAATGTCAGGACGCGACGTGTCGCGGTTGGACCCGGCGGAGCCGTGTGAAGGCGGCGACGTGTCGCCGCACTCCAAAGCCGCTCCGCAGTGGGCGGAAAGTCCGATGTGCCGTTAACGATTCCCGGATGATTTCGCCTTCTTCGCGGGAGCCTTCTTTTCCGGAGTCTTGGCAACGGCAGTCGGCTTCGACTTAGACCCTTTGCTCGCCGCGGGCGCTGGTGCCGGGGCTTTCTTCGCGGCGGGTTTCGCCGAGGCCTTCGCGGCAGCCACCGCCGGTGCCTTCTTCGCGCTCGCCTTCGCCGGAGCCGACTTCTTCGCGGGTGCCGCCGCGGTCTTGACGCCCACGCTCTTCAGCACCGCTTTCACCGGCGCGCTGGCCGTCACTTTGGCCTGCACCTTCTTCGCAAGGTCCTTAGTTGCCGCCACGGCCTTGGCTGGAAGCTCCTTGGACGCAGCCACGGCTTTGGCGGGCAGCAACGTCTTGCCTTTCGCGACCCGTTCACCTAGCGCCGCGCCGGCAACGCCGCCGACCGCCGCGCCGATGGGACCACTCACGACCCCGCCCACCGCCGCGCCGAGCACCGCGCCCGCCGTGGTTTTGGTCACGGGAACCGTGCCGTCGTTACCCGTCGATGTAGTGGAGGATGATGATGATTTCTTTTTAGCCATAATAAGAGAGTTACTGCTTGCTGACATTCCCATCGGCCAAACCCGGTCCGATGGTTGTAACCCGCCGCGCGCCTGGATTGGCGACTGGTCCGGCGGGTGTGATCTACTACTACAAGCGTGAAGCGCGCCATTAAGCGAGAAAATCATCAAACCACCCATTACCCGGTGATGGGTTTATCGGGCTAACAGAAACCAGAATCCAGAAGGATCACCGAGGACACGGAGGGGGGAACACAGAGAAAGAGGGAGGGGTACGGAGGGGAGTTGCTGGTTATTGGTTATTGGGGCGGAGGGGAAGCGGACGGGTTGTTCTCGAAGTCTCTCCTTTCGCCTTCTGCCCCAATAACCAGTAACCAATAATCCCCCCCCTTTCCGTGTCCTCGGTGATAAATTCTTAATCCCCATTCGTCATTCAACAACACCGTTGACCCTCCCCGCGCGTCCAGCTAAAATGCCGCCACTCCCCCGTCTCCCCTTCCCCACTTCCCAATGGCCAACGTCAGCATCCGTAACGTCTTCAAAATCTTCAAAGATTCCAAGGGCCAGGAGGTCAACGCCGTCAACAACATTAACATCGAGGTGGCCGACCGCGAGTTCCTCGTGCTCGTGGGTCCCTCCGGCTGCGGCAAATCGACGACTTTGCGCATGATCGCGGGCCTGGAGGAAATCTCCAAGGGCGAGATCCGCATCGGCGACAAACGCGTCAACGACGTCGCGCCCAAGGATCGAGACATCGCCATGGTCTTCCAATCCTACGCGCTTTACCCGCACATGAGCGTGTTCGAGAACATGGCTTTCGGACTCCAACTCCGCAAATACCCCAAGGCCGAAATCCAAAAGCGGGTCGGTGACGCCGCCGCGATTCTCGGCATGGAATCCTTGCTCGACCGCAAGCCCAAGGCCCTCAGCGGCGGCCAGCGCCAGCGGGTCGCGCTCGGACGCGCCATCGTGCGGCAGCCGAAGGTATTCCTGTTTGACGAGCCGCTTTCCAACCTCGACGCCAAGATGCGGGTCCAAACGCGCACGGAACTCACCAAGCTCCACCAGCGTCTCCAGGCCACCATGATCTACGTGACCCACGACCAGGTCGAAGCCATGACGATGGGGAACCGGATCGCCGTGATGGACAAAGGGATGCTCCAGCAGAACGAGCCGCCCCTCAAGCTATACCACGAACCCCGCAACCTCTTCGTCGCGGGTTTCCTGGGCAGTCCGCCCATGAACTTCGTGCGCGGCAAGCTCAGCGGGACCGCCGACCGGATCGTCTTTAAGGAGGTCGAGGGCGGCGTGCTCGAATGCCGGTTCAACGAAGGGAACGCCCGGCGCTCAAACCATTTGTGGGCAAGGAGGTGGTGGCGGGCATCCGGCCAGAGGACATCGAGTTGAGCCAGCACGCGCGCTCTCCGGGCGACGTGGTGTTCCAGGCGGTGGTGGATTTGGTGGAACCGATGGGCGCGGAGACGAATTTTTATCTGCAAACCGGCACTCACACGGTGGTCTGCCGCAGCCAGGCTTCCGTGGACCAGCGCGAGGTCGGGCACCGGCTGCGGTTCCAGTTGAACTCGGCGAAGGTGCATGTGTTCGACCCGGTCACGACCGAACGGATCGTGGGTTGACGAGGCGAATTGTTCGCCAATGCCGCGCAAATGAGCGAGCCGGAACCATCAACGAACGAACGCCCCCGCGCGCCCGACGGCAACCATCCGCGCCGGCGGTTGATCGCGGGCCGGCCGTTTCAGTTCGCCCGGATGTTGATCGTGAACCAGCACCTGCGTCGCCAGACGATGTTTTACACGGTGCTGGCGGCGATGCTGATGGCTTTTGTCGGGGACGTGATCCTGAGCCGTTGGCTCTACGAAAAGCTGGCCCGTTTTGTGGCCTGGTGGTTGATCTGCGGGTGTCTGACGGTGCTGGCGGCATTGCTGGCGATGTATGATTTGTTGTTGCTACGGTTGCAGCACCGTCTGGTGAGACGCGAGCTCCGCGAGCGTTTGTTGAAGCAGTCGGAGGAGGATTTGTAGGGGAGTTGTTAGAATCCTCGCACCGGAGGTACGTTTCCACAGCGCCCCGACGAACAATTACGGCCTGCCTTTCACGCCGCAGGCCGTGCCCCTCTCCGCACCGAAGGTGCAGCCTCATCACAGCCTGGGGCAACGCCCCAGGTATGGGTTGTTTGCGGTTGCAGCGCTGAAGGCGCAATTCAAAGGCCGCCGGTATGAACGGGCAAGATGGTCCTGACTGGCCCACCCGGATTGAAACGCGCCTTCAGCGCTGGACATCCTACTATCTACTTCCTGGGGCGTTGTCCCAGGCTGTGATGAGGCTGCACCTTCGGTGCGGAGAGACGGACTTCGGTTCACCTTTTAGGCCTCTCCATTTGTTCCTTCAATCCGGCGTCTCATCTCCTCCGCCACAACCCACAACCCACAACCCCCTCACTTCAATTCCGCGTTCAAATACTGGATCAACAATCGCAACCGCGCCGGCACCGCCGCCTGCTCCAACAACGTTTGTTTCAAAAATGGGTTGGACACAAACGTGTGCGCCACCAAATCCGACAGCATGTCCAAGTTCGTCAGGTGCGCCAAAAAGGTATCCAATTGGCCCGGCATCTCGTTCCCCCGCTCCTTGAACTTGCGGCACAATTCCAGCACCTTTGCCCCCAGCGCCTCCGCCTCCACCGTCTCGCCGTCCACGCTTTCCACGTGCTCGACCCGGGCGATCCGAAACGGTTTCTCCTGCGTGAAATCCACCAGCCGCACCCGCCACAACCCTTGCAAGATCAGGTTGGACGTCCCGTCCTCCTTGCCGACCGACGCCCGCACCAGCCCGCACCCCGCCGTGTGGAAAAAGTTCTTCGCGTTGCTCGAATCCAACACGCCCGGACGCATCATCGCCACGCAAAACATGCGGTCGTGCGCCAGGCAATAACTCAGCATCGCGCGATACTTCGGCTCGAAAATAAAGAGCGGCAACAACGCGTGCGGGAACAACAGCGCCCCGGGCATCACCATGACTGGCATGGTAGCCGGGATTTCGGAAGGTAGGTCGTCGTCTGACATGATGGGAGAGAAGAAATGAAACGCGCCCCGCACCGTCCAAATGACGGGCACAGACGCAAGAAAGTCCGCCGTTTGGACGGACAAAGAGCCTTTGCATTCAAGCCGCCCCGACGGCACCCGCAAGCCTGCCACAAACTCTGGAACCGCGCACCCGAAAGCCGCGCGCCGCGCTGAACCGGACCGGATTGGGGGTACGGCGCATTCCCTGTTTACGCGTTGCCCGGCACTTTGGATGACGGCGCGCGCGACTTCTCAACGCGCGAATACCAGCGCGATGGCCGCGACCAGCAACGCCGAACCCGCCAGTCGCGTCAGCAGCACCCTTCCGCCGAGTTCACCCTCCCGGTTCCCGAGCCGCGCGCCCACCATCCAAACCAGCAACACGCTCCACAACCCGCGCGAACTGTACACCACGTTAATGGCGGTGACGCTCCCGAAATGCCCGATGGACCACGCCATGCCCAACGCCTGCGCCGCCAGCAGGGCGCATCCCGTCAGCAACCAGCGCCACGCGTCCGTGCTCACACCCGAAAGCGGCCCGTGAAAGAACGGAATGAACCCGAGCGACCCCGCCGCGACCACTGTGAACATCAACGGCACGAAACGCCCCACGCCCCAGCCCGGCGCCCAGCATTGCACGAGAACGTCCGTCAGCGCGAAAGACACCGCGCTAACGCCCGCCGAGAGCATCGCGAGCAACGGACTAACGGCCACGCCGCGCCGAACCCCGCCACCACCCCGCGCCAGCAGGTAAATGGACGCCGCCGTGAGCACAGCCGCCAGCCACCAGACCGCCGGCACCGCCAACCCGAGCACCCAGCCGGTGAACACCGCCACGAACAACACCTTCGACCCCAGCACGGGAGTCACAATCGACACGTCCCCGCGTTCCAGCGCCACGAAGGTGAAAATCTGGCCCACGATAAACAAGCCGCCCGCGACCACCGGTTGGTACCACCTCGCCCCGACCCCCGGCGCGGACGTGCCGCCGACGACGAACCAGAGCGGTTGGAACATCAAGCCCATCGTCATATTGGAGACGAAGACGATTCGCCACGGTCCCAATCCAAACGCCGCCGCGCGTTTGCACAACAAGGCGGCAACCGCGTAAAGCCAGCCGCAGCCCAGGGGAAGCAGGAGGAAAAGTTTCAAGACGGGATCCCGGCGGGAATCGGTTGCCCCCCGTCCGCGAGCAACTCGTCGATTCGTTCCCGCAACAGTGCCGCCGGCCACTGGCCGCTCACCTGCGCTTTATCGCCCAGGTAACCATAATTCAGCGCGGAACCCGCCGCCGCGAGCACCAGCCGCGACACCCGGCCCAGCGGACCCATGCCCATCACCGCCAGCGGCAGCCGGCGCTCCTTCGCCATAAATTCCAGCAGAATCGCCAGGTCGCCCGGCGTCCGCGTCATCGCCGCAACCTTGAAGATTCTTGCCCCGTGCCCAAGCGCGCTCGCCGCCCGCGCCCGCAAACGCGGCACCGAGGGTATTCCCTCGAAATCATGGAACGACGCGATCAGCCCACCCTCAAATCCCCCCAGTTCCTCCAAGGACCGCAGTTCCACGTCCACCCACGCCCCCCGCGCCGCGAAACGCGCGTAAAGCTCCCGCCGCCGCTCGCTCGAAAGTTCCCCCGCCCCGCCCTCGCGCGGGTGGCGCGCCGTCACGATGAAGGGCCGGGGCGCGAGCGCGATCAAGTGGTCCAGCTCGCCCGGATCGTCGGCGAAATGGTCCACCCGCAGCTCCACCAGGTCCGGCCCGCCGGTCGTGCCCGCCAAAGCGATCGCCGCCCGCAACGACCCGGGCGAATAAACGGTGCCAACCACCAGGGGTGACCCCGGGGTTTTACCGGGAAAGGTTGAATTTTGGCTCGAATGGATCAAAGTGGCTTACTTTCCAAGGCGACCGCCCCCCACCCTCCCCCGTAGATGCTGCGCCGCAAGCAAGAAATTAACCAGCAGGTTCAGCAGATCATCGACTCGCTCCTGCTACTGTTCGCCTTCTGGGCGGCGTACGCGTTGCGGGTCGAGTCCACCTCGTGGTTCAAACTCGAGGTCCACATTCCGCCTTTCGGCCAGTTCCTGTGGATGATCGTCGTGATCATGCCCTTCGGACCGCTGATGCTCGAGTTCCAGAACTTCTACGAGCATCCGCTTCAGAAACAAATCTGGCGGACCGTCGGCCAGTTGATCCGGGCGTTCTGCGGCCTGGCGTTCCTGGTGGGGTTGTGCGTGATGTTCCTGCGCCTCGATTTGCCGAGCCGTTCCGTCCTCATCCTCTTCGTGGTGCTGGGCAGCGGCCTGTTGCTCGCCAAGGATCGACTCCTGCTGAGCCACACCCGCCGGCTCGCCGCCCAGGGCCTTTTGCGCGCGCCCGTGCTGCTCGCGGGCGAGCCGGAGGACATGGACCAACTGGTCCAATCCCTGACGGCGGAACAACTCATGCACATCGACATCGTCGAGCGGATCGACATCGAGAAGCAACCGCTCACCGATCTGGTCGAAGCGCTGCACCGGCACGCCATCACCCGCGTGTTCTTCGCCGCCGGCCATAGTCATCTGAACATGATCCAAGCCGCGATCAACGCCTGCGAAACCGAGGGCGTGGAAGCCTGGCTGGTGGCGGATTTCATCAAGACCAGCATCGCGCGGCCCGCCTTT
The DNA here is from genome assembly GCA_963795895.1 of uncultured bacterium. GTDB lineage: Bacteria > Verrucomicrobiota > Verrucomicrobiia > Chthoniobacterales > SZAS-18 > CAWCJJ01. The sequence continues at coordinate 694,505 of CAWCJJ010000005.1, read as the reverse complement.
GAAAGCATCGGCAACCGGCCCATGCTGGTTTTCCGCAGCACGCCCGAGGCCTCGTGGGAACTGCTCGGCAAACGCGCCATCGACCTCGTCGGCGCCGGACTCGGTCTCGTGACCGTTTCCGGTCTGATGCTCGGCGTCGCCCTGCTGATCCGCCTCACCTCGCCGGGTCCCGTGCTGTTCCGCCAACTGCGCGGCGGACGCCACGGCAAACCTTTCATGATGCTTAAATTCCGCACCATGAGTACCGACGCCGAGATGCGCCGGGCCGAGTTGGCGGCGTTTAACCAGATGTCCGGCCCCGTCTTCAAAATTGAGCACGACCCGCGCATCACTCCGGTCGGACGCTGGCTGCGCAAAACCTCCATCGACGAGCTGCCCCAGCTCATCAATGTCCTGCGCGGCGAAATGAGCCTGGTCGGCCCCCGTCCCCTGCCGCTCTACGAGGTGGATAAATTCGAGACCCTCGCCCAGCGCCGCCGCCTGAGCGTGGCCCCGGGACTGACCTGTCTCTGGCAAATCAGCGGGCGCAACGAGATAAAAGACTTCAAGGACTGGGTGAAACTCGACCTCCTCTATATAGACAACTGGTCCCTGTGGCTGGATTTCAAGATTCTCCTCAAGACCATTCCCATCGTCCTGCTCGGCCTGGGGGCCAAATAAAATCGAGCGCCGTGGCGTCCGGTTGAAAATACCGCGCGAAAAAACCTCGCCAAGGTCCGCGCCGGTGGCTACATAGAGGCTCCACCACATTTATGGCCAGTGTCCCCGACGCCGCTTCCACCAAACCCAACCAGAAAATGCCTACTTCCGTTGTCACCGGGGGCGCGGGCTTCCTTGGGTCCCACCTCGTCGAGCGCCTCCTCAAGGAAGGCCACAGCGTCATCGCGCTGGACAACCTGATCACCGGCAGCACCAAGAACATCGAGCACCTCGCCGGGCACGAACGGTTCCGCTACATCCGCATGGATGTCTCGGAATACATCTTTGTGCCGGGGGACGTGGATTACGTGTTCCACTTTGCCTCGCCCGCCAGCCCGATCGATTACCTCGAATTGCCGATCCCCACCCTCAAGGTCGGCGCGCTGGGCACCCACAACACCCTCGGCCTCGCCAAGGCCAAGGGCGCGAAATATTTCCTCGCCTCCACCAGCGAATGCTACGGCGATCCGCTCGTCCACCCCCAAAAGGAGGATTACTGGGGCAACGTGAACCCCATCGGGCCCCGCGGCGTGTACGACGAGGCCAAGCGCTTCGCCGAAGCCATGACGATGGCTTACCACCGCTATCACAAGGTGGACACCAAGATCGTGCGGATTTTCAACACCTACGGCCCGCGCATGCGGCTGCGCGACGGACGCGTCGTCCCCGCGTTCATCGGCCAGGCGCTCACCAACCAGCCGCTGACGATCTTCGGCGACGGCCAGCAAACCCGCTCGTTTTGCTACGTCAGCGATCTGGTGGACGGGATTTACCGTCTCTCGCAGAGCGATTTCCATGAACCCGTCAACATCGGCAATCCCCGGGAAATGACCATCCGGGAGTTCGGCGAGGAGATCATCCGCATCACCGGCACGCAGTCCAAACTGGAGTTCCACCCGTTGCCGGAGGACGATCCGAAGGTGCGCCAGCCGGACATCACCCGCGCCCGGACCCTGCTCGGGTGGGAGCCGAAGGTGGACTTCGACGAGGGCATTCGACTCACCATCGATTACTTCCGCGGTCAGCTCGCCTGATTCTGTTAGACAACGTTTGCGCCGATGTTAGTTTTCACGCGTACGGCGTACCCCCTTCGCCGGACGCGGTGGATTTTTCTTCCCGCGCCCCTGTTTCACGCCGTCATCCCCCATGAAAAAGCACCTGATAGTTCCCGCGTCCGTCGCCGTTTGGCTGGTGGTTCTCACGCTCCTGGTTCCCTCGTCGCTCCGCGCGCAGGGCTACGGCACGGGCGCGGGCACCGGCAACAGCACCGGCACTTTCACGATCAAGAACATCAACGTCGGCACGCCTAACACCCCGCAGTACACGACGCAGGCGGGCGAGGAAAAGCGTTATCAGATCAACAAATGGCTTGAGGTGGAAGTGGAATTTTCCTCCTCCGCCCCGATCACGCCGGAGGTCACCCTCAAGTATTACATCCTCATGGCCGGCTCGCTTGCTCACCGGCGAGGTCACGCACGTCGATGTCCCGGCGGGCCAGAGTTTGTTTTCGGTGATGTACGTCGCCCCGCGCACCCTGGCGACTTATCTCAAGGGCCAGCCCCTCAACAACGCCACGGTGCAGAATATCGCCGTCCAGATCCTGCGTCCCGGGATCACCCAGCCGCTCGCCGAAAAGCAGTTGAAGCCCGGGCAGCCGTTCTACACCACTTTGCAACAGATTCCCGGCCTCGTGCTCAACAAAAGCCAGACCCCATTCGCGTCTCTTTACTGGGATCGTTACGAGGCGATCAAAAACGCGCGGCCCACCGGCGGCAACTAAGTATCAAGGAATTATTATCTCGGTGTGCCGTTGTGGGTTGTGGGTTGTGAAAAGACAGAGTGCCGCTTCCTTCCACAACACAGAACCCACAACCCAGAACACAGAATTTAGATCATCCGCGTCTTTCGTCCCCCCCGACCATGGCAGCTCCCGCCCGCATCATCAGTCTCAACCTCGGCACGCAAACCATCGGCCTGGCCGAATTCCTCAAGGCCGAAAACGGCGGCCTGGTGCTCAACGCCTACAAACAGATCCGAAATCCTGAGCGATCCCAGCGCGGAAAGCGCCCGGCTGCCGCAGACCCGGCTCGCGATTTCCGGGTTGCGCGACGATCTGAAACTAAGGCGCGGTCCGGTCAACTACGCGATCTCGGGCCAGAACATCTTCGCCCGTTTTGTCAAGCTGCCCACCGTGGCCGAGGAAAAGGTCGAGCAGATCATCGGCTTCGAAGCCCAGCAGAACGTCCCCTTCCCCATTGAGGAAGTGGTGTGGGACTACCAACTCGTCGGCGGCAACAAGGATGGCCAGGTCGAGGTCGTGCTGGTCGCGATCAAGGCCGATCTGCTCGACGAACTCAACGAGGTCGCCGAAAGCGGCGGCTTCCGCACCGCAGGTGGTCGATGCCGCGCCGATGGCGCTCTACAACGCCTTTCGCTACAACTACAGCGACCTGGAGGGCACTACGCTGCTCGTCGATCTCGGCGCGCGCACGACGAACCTGATCTTCATCGAGACCAACAAGGTCTTCTCCCGCAGCCTTCCCATCGGCGGCAACACCATCACCGCCAACATCGCCAAGGAATTCCAGGAAAGCTTTCGCCGCCGCCGAGGAACGCAAGCGCAGCGAGGGTTACGTCAGCCTGGGCGGCGCCTACGCCGACGACAAAAACCCGAACATCGCCAAGCGCGGCCAAGATCATCCGCAACACGATGACCCGGCTGCACGCGGACATCAGCCGGTCGATCAACTTTTACCGCGCGCAGCAGGGCGGCAGCCAGCCCAGGCGCATTTTCCTGTGCGGCGGCACGGCCAACCTGCCGTACCTGCGGGAGTTTTTCGCGGAGAAATTCCAGCTCCCCATCGAGTATTTCAACCCGTTGCGCAACGTGACGCTCACCTCGAGGGTGCCGGTGGACGAGGTCGTCAAGAACGCCCACATGCTGGGCGAGTTCGTGGGCCTGCGCCTGCGCAGCGTCAACACCTGCCCGATGGAGTTGAACCTGCGTCCCGCCAGCGTGCGTGCAGCGCGCAGCAAATTGCCGCCCGCCGACCCTACCTCGTCATGGCCGGAGTGTGCGCGCTGCTCGCGCTCGGCGGGATCGTCCCTGTATTACATGCGGGCGGCGAGCCATCCAGTCGCAAGTCCTCGGCCAGATCACCGAAAAGGTCCGCGACCATGCAGGATTTCGAGAAGAAAGTGAAGGACACCGGCAACGAGATCGCCCGGATCAGCACCACGGCGGCTCCTCTGGTCCAGACCATCGACGCCCGGCAATACTGGCCCGAGTTGATCCACGAAATCAACCAGCGCCAGCCGGAACGGTACGTCTGGATCACCCTGCTCGAACCGACGGTGACGGCGGGCGTCAAATCCGTGCCGGTCGCGATCGACGATCCGGCGAAACCGCTCGCCAGCGGCGTCGCCGCGACCAGGCTCCCGCCGCGGCGGTCCCCGGGGCCAAACCGAGCCCCGGACCCGCCAAACCCGCCATCGACCGGCATTCACATCAAGGGCCTTTATCTTGCCAACGACCGGCAGGATTCCGTGGTGACCGATTTCGTGAAGAACCTGGCGAAGTCCACCAAGTTCTTCAAGCTGGACCTGGAGCGGCACTCCAACGACATCGTCCCTTTGCGCACCCCGCAGGACGACAAGACATGGGCGTTCCCGTTTGAACTGCATGCTCCCCCTGGCCAATCCGCTGCCGGTGCAATAACGCCGTCCGCGCGCGTTCGACACTTTTTCCCTCCCCCGTTTATGGACTGGATTCGCAACAACAATTTCCTCGCGGCTTTTCTTGCCGTGATGGTGCTGGGCATCGGCGGTCTGACCTACCTCCTGATCGACAGCATGGGTCGCTACGACCAGGTCGCGCAGGATTACGACACCCAGGTCAAGGAATTGAAACGTCTGCAGGCGCTCAAACCCTTTCCCGACCAAGCCAATCTAGCAAGTTACCAGGAAGTAAAGAAGACGTACAAACAGGCCGTGGACGAGTTGCAGGCGAAGCTGGCCGCTTCGAGCCGCGCGCCGGAAACACCCCCCCGGGACCCGACGCAGTTCCAGGATCGTCTGCGCCGCGTGGTGGATGACGTGACGAAAGCCGCCCAGTTGGCGAACGTGGCCTACCCCGACGATTTCTACCTGGGTTTCGAGCGTTATCGGAACTCCCTGCCCGATGCCGTTGCCACCCCTCTGCTTTCGAGGCAGCTTGATAACATCCAGGAATTGGTCGGCATTCTCATCAAGGAGCGGGTGGATCGGATCACCGCGGTGAAACGCGTGATGTTGCCCCAGGAAAGCGGCGGCGGCGCCGCGCCCGTCTTCACCCCTGCCCAGAGCCAGAACAACAAACCGGGCGCGAATGCCGCCGGAGCCGCCGAACTGGTGACCAAATTGCCCGTCGTCCTGGAGTTCACCGGCCCGCTCCGGTTCGCTCCGGAATACGCTGAACGACATCACGCATTCAAAAAGGCTGTTTGTCGTGCGCGCCATCCAGGTCAAAAACGAATCCGACAAAGGCCCCGTCCGCGGCCAGGATCCCACCCAGGCGGGTGGGGCCGGTGCGGTTGCGGCGGGCGATCCCAACGCGACCACGACCGACGCCGCCAGCCAAAAAGGAACACCGGCCCTCCGTTACGTGGTCGGCCAGGAAAGGCTCAACGTCGTCGAGCGCGTGGAGTTGGTAAAAGTTTCGCCCTGAGGTTCCCCGCCGGTTTGCCGCGTCCGCGTCTCCCCACCTCCCCTTTCCCCCTTGCCATGAATTGGATCAAACAAAATTACGACCGGTTCCTGCTCGCCCTCCTGGCGGCGGGATTGGTGGTTTCCGCTTTCCTACTCTTTAACAACGCGCGCAATTTCAACAGCGTGTTCGAGAGTTTGAAGGAGGTTCCCCCGCCCGACACCACGCCACTCAAAGTGGATTTGGCCGCCTTGAGCGTTGAGCGGCAGAAGCTGGCCGAGCCGTTCACGTGGAACCCGCGCCAGGTGGGCGATGTGCAGTTGCCCGCGTTTGTCTCGGTTCCCTACATCGAGCAGGCCGAGCCGGACGGCCGCGGTGGTTTCACCTACAAACTGGTGGACCCTTACCTGGGCGACATGGTGCATCCGCCCATCCCGAACAAATGGCTGATCGAGAACAAACAGGACATGCTCTCGGCCAACGTGATGACGCAGGACACGGACAACGACGGGTTTAACACCCTGGATGAGTTTTTGGGCAAGACGGATCCCAACAACAAGGATTCGCATCCGCCATATTACACCAAGCTGTTTTTGAAGAATCTCGTCCGCATTCCCTTCCGCCTGTTGTTCGCGGCGCGGAACGGCAACATTGCCTTGATCAACGCGATCGACCTCGATCTGCCCACGCAGTTCTTGAAGGAGGGTGACGCGGTGAAAGGAACGCGTTACAAGATGATCAAGCTAACCATCCAGAACGCCAAGGTGGACGGCCTCAACCGGGACACGTCCGAGGTAACCCTGGAAAATCTTGACACGCACGAGAAGATTGTTTTGCCCAAGGACCAGGAAATTGACTCCCCAACGTCGTACGCGGTGTTGACCTACATCTGGAATGGTGGCGACGTGACGGCCAAGCCAGATTTCGCGGTGAAGAAGAACCAGGAGTTCAGCATCAAGCCGGATGTGAATGTGAAGTACAAGTGCCTGAGCCTCTCCGACTCCAGCGTGACCGTGTTGAAGGAGGACGAGAACAAGACGATCGAGATCACGGCGCAGGTGAAAAAGTAGGTTGCGGGTTGTGAGGAAGGATGTGGTGGAAGGCGCGAATGGATCCTCCCAGCCACGGAGTGGCGTAACCTCCGGGATTGATGGGGCAATTTTGTTCTGACGACACGTACTTGGACAGATCACCCGGTCGTCTGGGTGGCCAAATCCCCGGGTGTCCCCCATCGCTCTTGGTCACGCCGCACGTGGCTGGGAAAACGGCTGGTGGGCTTCCCATGCCGCTGCGGACTCGACCACAGATCTCCTAGTGGAGTCACTCCTTGGCTAGAACCCACAACCCACAACCCACAACCCACAACCCACAACCCACAACCCACAACCCACAACCCACAACCCACAACCCTCTTCAAACCCCCACAAAAAGATTTTCACCTTTTACGATAGACGCCGACCGCTCCAATGCGTTAGACACGGTGCAGTCGGTGCGTGCCGCCGCCGCAATCTTTGCCACGGCACCCCGCTTTCCCCCTTCCTTCCCCTGATTCCGCGTTTCCATACCATGACTCGTCTCCGCCCCCCCTACCTGCCGCTCAAGGTCGCCGTCGCCGGTTCCCTGCTGCTGCCTTGCGCCCTTTCCACGGCCCACGCCCAGCGCAGCCTCCGCACCACTGTCGAGCGCGAGACCGTTAAACGCCAAAGCGCCGCCAGCACCGCGCGCGACTCCATCAAGCGTGGCGACGCCCAGATGATCCTCCAGGATTACGAGAAGGCGATGCTGGCCTACCAGGACGCCGTTGACAAGCTCAACCAGGCGCCCGCTCACGGCCGAGGAACGCTCGGTGGCGATCAACAAGTTCTTCGACGCCACGATGAAACTCGCCAACCAGCGGGTCGTCGAAGGCCGTTACCTCGACGCCGAGGCCACCGCCAAGGTGTTGCTCCGGCCCGAGTACGATCCGGGCTACAAACCCGCCATCACCCTCCTCAAACACCTGGAGGATCCCGCTTACTTACAACAAGACCGTCACGCCGAAGTTCATCAACAAAGTCCAGCAGGTGAAGGATCTCTTCACCGAGGCCCAGGGCTTTTACGACAGCGCCCGCTACGAACTCGCCTTCAAACGGTACGAGCAGATTCTCGCCCTCGACCCCACTAACATCGCCGCCCGCACGCGGCGAGGAACGCGTCGACAACGCCAAAAAGAAATACGCCGGGCAAGCCTACGACGAAACCCGCGCGCGCGCCATCTGGGAAACGAGCGACAAATGGCAGCGCCCCGTGCGCAGGTTCGGCCTCGACGCCGATCCCAAGCGCGGCATCACGCGCATCGTCCGCGACGACCAGGGCACCGTGGCCATCAAGCGCAAGCTCAACTCGATCATCATCCCGAACATCGAGTTCCGGCAGACCACCATCAGTGACGCCGTGGAATACCTGCGCCAGGAAAGCCGGCGTCTCGATGTTTCCGAGCCCCGGAGGAGAACCGCGGGGTGAACATCTTCCTCAAGCTCCCCACCCTCGGTGGCGTACCCCGTGCCCCCGGCCCGGTGGTGGACCCGACGGCGATCCCCGGCCTGCCTGACGCCAACGCGCCGGCACCCGTCGCCCCGGCCGGCCCCGTGCCCACCGCCAACACCCGCATCACGCTGACCCTCAGCCGCATCCCGTTGCTGGCCGCGTTGGGTTACGTCGCGCAGCAGGCCGGCCTCAAGGTGAAGATCGAGGCTTACGCGGTGTCCATCGTCCCCTTGAGCGAGAACACCGAGACGATGATCACCGCAGAGTTCCGGGTGCCCCCGACCTTTATCTCCAACAGCAGCAGCGGCAACGTCAGCGGCAGCGCCTTGAACCAGCGCGCGACCTCCGCGACGGGCGGTGGCGGCGCCGGCACGAGGGACAACACCGGCACCGGCTCGGGCCCACTCATTAGCCGCCAGGACGCGCAAGACGTTCCTGGAATCCAGCGGCGTCACCTTCCCGGTGGGCGCGAGCGCGACCTACCTGCCCGCCACCAGCAAATTGGTGGTGCGCAACACCCAGGAAAACATCGACTTGATCGAACAACTCGTGGCGCAGCAGGACGTCGTCATCCGCCAGGTGGAGATCGAGTCCAAGTTCGTCGAGATCACCCAGAACAACCTCAAGGAACTGAGCTTCGACTGGACGCTCGGTCAAAGTACGCTTGGCGGCAGCAAACGGGTCTTCTTCGGCGGCGGCACGGGACCGGCTCCGACATCGAACAGAACCTGCCGTTCAGCAACGCGCAGGGCGGCACCTGGGGGTCGCCGCTCACCTCGGGCAACCGCTCGGGCAGCTTCGCCATCCAGGCCAACGCCATTGACGCTCTCCTTTTCGGCGGCGGCGCCTCGGCGGCGGCCCCGGGCATCTTCAGCTTGGCCGGGGTCTTCACCGATCCGCAGTTCCAGCTTGTCGTCCGCGCCCTCAACCAGCAAAAGGGCGTTGATCTTGCTCAGCGCCCCTCGCGTGACCACCAAGAGCGGTCAGCGGGCCACGATTGAGATCATCCGCGAGTTCCTCTATCCGACCCAATTCCAGCCCCCGCAAATTCCCCAGAACTTCGGCAACCAGGGAAACAACGGCGGCGGCATCCTCAACCCCATCACAGGCCTGCTGACGGGCGGCGGCGGCGGCGGCAGTTTCCCCGTCACGCCGACCACGCCGACCAGCTTCGAGAAGCGCAACACGGGCGTCACGCTTGGAAGTCGAGCCGGTCATCGGTCCAGACAACTTCACCATCGATCTGAACCTGCAGCCGCAGGTGGTGGATTTCGACGGGTTCATCAACTACGGCAGCCCGATCCAGACGATCTCCAGCAACCCGCTGGCGCCGCCCGTCGTGCTGACGCCCAACGTGATCAACCAGCCGATCTTCAGCACGCGCAAAGTTTCCACGAGCGTGAGCGTGTATGACGGTTCGACGGTGGTGCTCGGCGGCCTGGTGCGCGAAGACGTGCAGAAGGTCAACGACAAGGTGCCGGTCCTGGGCGACGTGCCGCTGGTCGGCCGCTTGTTCCGCAGCAAGGTGGACCAGAACATCAAGCGCAACCTGGTCATCTTCGTGACCGCACGCCTCATCGACCCGAGCGGCCAGCCGATCACCGAACACCGAGGAGGACGAAGAAGTGGTCCAGCCGCTCGTCGGCCCCGACACGGTCACCACGACCACGGCGACCCGCTTCAGCAAGGATAAATAAACTGACCGGAAGGGCGTTGTTCCGCCCACGGTGATCACCCCGGTGAGTTGCGGTCCGTTCCAGACGGACGCGCTCACCGGGGTTTTGTTTTGTAGAATCACTCCGCCGTTGCCTCCGGGCTTTGAGCAATTCACCGTGGGCGAGTAGCACTTCTGAGGGTATGATAGGCGTCCCGCCTGCCTCGCCGGGCAGCTTGCCCGGCGCATCCGTTCCACCTTCTACCTTCCGCCTTTTAAGCCGTGCCCGTCATCGCCATCACCGGAAACATCGCCACCGGGAAATCCACCTTCACCCGACTGCTGAGCCTCGCCTTGGGCGCGCCGACCTTCGACACCGACCTTTGCGCCCGGCGCCTGCTGGCCGAGAACGCGGAAGTCGCGCACGCGGTGCGGATTGCCTTCGGCGCGGATGTCTTCGACCCCGCTGGTCAAATCGACCGCAAGGCCCTGCGCCAGAGTGGCCTTCGGGGCCGTTGAAAACCGTCGCGCGCTGGAATCCATCCTGCACCCGCGCGTCCGCACCGCCTGGACCCGCTGGGCGCATGAACAGTTGCAAATCGCGCCGGGCAGCGCTATTGATTGTGGAGATTCCCTTGCTCTACGAAACCTCGGCCGCCGGGCTTGTTCGATCGGTGATCGTCGTCGGGTGTGCCGGGGACACGCAATTGCGCCGTCTGACCGCCGAGCGGCAGCTTCCCCTCGACCTCGCCCGCCAAATCATTTCCAGTCAATGGCTCCTCGCCGACAAACTCCGGCTGGCCGACCAGCGTGATTTGGAACGACGGCTCCTCCGCCGGACTCCAAGCACGCAGGTGGACCTTTGCTCCAGCCAACTGCGACTCCCGGTCTCCGGCCATCCGTCCCCTCCTTCTCCATGACCTTTCACCCGGAACTGAACCGCCGCCACGACCAGCGACCGCCGCGGCCTGATCGCCACCGCCATCATCCGAACGGTCCGCCGCACTCCTCCGCCAACCCACCGGAAACCGTCCCGTCCGGCCCGTTGCCCGAAGGCCCGTTCGACCTGAACGAACTCCAACGCGCGCCGATGGCGGACCTCGCCGCGCTGGCGATTCGTCTGGGTGTCAAGAACCTTCCGCCCCGCGCGCGCCACCCGCTGGTTTGCGAACTGGCGCGCGCTCTGGTGTCCGCGGCGTGTTGAAGTCACGGCCGAAGGCATTCTTGAGACCGGCTCCGATCCTTCGGCATCCTGCGCTGGCCGGAGTTCAACTTCCTGCCCTGCCCGGAGGATCTCCATGTCCCCGCCGGGTTGGTGCGGCAGTACGGCCTGCGGGCTGGGCAGCGAGTGCAGCGGCACGGTGCGGCTCGCGCGCGACAAGGAGAAGTTCATGGCTCTCGACCGCGTGGTCGGCGGTGGAGGACATTCCCGCCGCGCAGTGGGTGGCGGCGAAGAATTTCGACACGCTGACCCCGCAGTTCCCGAAGGAACGCATCATTCTGGAAAGCCCGGCGTACCACGATCCGACGGCGCGCGCCATCGATCTGGTCGCCACCCTCGGCAAGGGCCAGCGCGGGTTGATCCTTGCCCCGCCGCGCACGGGAAAAACGTTTCATGCTCAAGCACATCGCGCGGGCGATCCAGGCGTCGAGTCCGGCATTCAGTTGATGCTGCTGCTGGTGGACGAACGCCCCGAGGAGGTGACGGATTTCAGCCAACGAACTGGACGCGGAGATTTACAGTTCGACCTTCGACGAACCGACCGCGCGCCACATCCAGGTGGCGGAACTGGTGTGCGAGCGGGCCAAGCGGCTCGTCGAACTGGGCAAGCACGTGGTCATCCTGCTGGATAGCATCACGCGGCTTTCGCGCGGCTACAACGCGCAGCAAGTCGCGGCAAGGGCCGTCTGATGAGCGGCGGACTGGACGCAAAGGCACTCATCAAGCCGAAGAAGTTTTTCAGCGCCGCGCGCAGCGTGGAGGAAGGCGGCAGCCTGACCATCCTGGCGACGGCGCTGGTGGACACCGGCAGCCGGGCCGACGAGGTGATTTTCGAGGAGTTCAAAGGCACGGGCAACATGGAGCTGCACTTGGACCGGGAGTTGATCGGAGAAGCGCATTTTCCCGGCGATCCAGATCGTGAAATCCGGCACCCGCCGCGAGGAATTGCTTTACCACCCCGACGAGTTGGGCCACGTGCAATTGCTGCGCAAAGAGCTGGTGGCCCTGCCGCCGGTGGAGGCGATGGAGGTGTTGTTGGACAACATCGAGGCGACGAAGACGAATATGGAGCTTCTGCTGGCCGGGGTGCATTCGTGAAGGCGGAATGCGGCACCGGGTTTCTAACCGCAGATTAACGGCAGATGGGCATTTACCGGCAAAAGGGGGGATGATAACAAGGCAAGGCGCGGAGATCCTGGCACAAAGAATCTCTGCTCCGCCTCGGCCCCATCTTCTATCGCCCATCTCCTTGCCCTTCCTTTCTTCCCCCGCCTTTTCAATCTGCGTCCTTCTGCGTTAATCTGCGGTTAACCCTTCTGGTTCCGCCTGGAGTCTTCCGCCTTCCGCCTTCTGATCGCCAATCCCCAACAACTCGCCGAATTTCTGCCCCACCTCGCCCCGGCGGACCGCGTGGCCGTGGACACCGAAGCCGACAGTCTTCATGTGTACCGGGAGAAACTTTGCCTGATCCAACTCAGTCTGCCCGGCGATGTCCATGCCCTGGTCGATCCACTGGCCGACTTCTCCCTCGAACCGCTTTACTACCGCCCTGCAAGATAAAACCATCGTCCTCCACGGCGCGGACTACGACCTGCGCCTGCTGCGCCGGGCGGGCGGCTTCTCGGCGACGTCCGTGTTCGACACCATGATCGGCGCTCGGCTGATCGGCCGTCGCGAGTTTTCCTACGCGGCGCTGGTGCAGGCCGAGTTTGGCATCGACGCTGGTCAAAGGCTCGCAAAAGGCGAATTGGGCACGCCGTCCCCTGACCGAGACGATGGCGATCTACGCTCAGAACGACACCCGCTATCTGCTCGCCTTGGCCGAAAAACTCGAAGTGCGGCTGCGTGAACTGGGCCGCTGGGCGTGGTTCGAGCAAAGCTGCGTCGCGCGCCCTGGAACAGGCCGCTGTCGAGCGCGAAAAAGACGCCGACGACGCGTGGCGCATCAACGGCAGCGGCGCGTTGCGGGGACGTGCCGCCGCGATCTTGCGCGAATTCTGGCGCTGGCGCGAAGAGCGAGGCCGGCGCGGTGGACCGGCCCACGTTTCATGTCATGCGCAACGAGGATCTCTTACTGCCGCGCGTGGTTTCGCCGAGGATCACAACCCGCATTTCGAGTACCTGCGCGGCACGCGCGCGCATCCGGTTTTACGAGGCCGCCGAACGCGCGCGGACCTTCCGGAAAGCGAATGGCCGGTGTTGGCCAAGCGTTTCCACACCCGCTGGACCGCCGAGCAGGAAAAACGCGCCGAAGCCCTGAGCCTCGAACGTGACCGCGTCGCCGCCGAACTGGACCTCGACCCGTCGATGATCGCCCCTCGCGCGACTCTGGAAGCCATCGCCGCCAACCCCGGCAAGGTCCTGGAACTACTCCTCCCTTGGCAACGAACCCTCCTCGCCCTCGACTCCCCCTCCGCCTCTTAATCAATCTGCGGGAATCTCCGTTTAATCTGCGGACCCCCTCCGGGCGAGTTGCTTCACCACCGCCACCAGCCGCGTTGCCTCCAGCGGCTTTGCGACGTGCATTTGGAACCCGGCGTCCAGCACCCGGCGCTGGTCTTCCGCCCGTGCGTAAGCCGTCAGCGCCGCGGCGGGCGTGTTGCCCCCCTCCTCCGGACCGAGCGCCCGCACGCGCCGGATCAAGCCGTAACCATCCTCCCCGGCCATTTCCACGTCGCTCAGCAGCACGTCCGGCCGCCGTTCCCGCACCGCCTGAAACGCCGCTTCCGCGTTCGCGACGACCGTTACATCTGCGTGGCAGTAAGTTAACACCGTTTCCAAAATCAACCGGGCGTCCGCGTCGTCGTCCACCGCGACAATCCTAACGCCGTCCAAATCGCGGGGTAACGGCGCGGGCGATCCATCAGCCGTCCCCCGCGTCTCGGCGTTCCCCGCCTCCGGTTGATCCACCGGGACCGCCGACCGCAGCGGCAATCGCACGGTGAAAGTTGCGCCCCGGCCCTCGCCTTCGCTGGCGGCTTCAATGGTGCCGCCGTGGAGTTCCACCATGTGCCGGGTGATCGCCAAACCCAGCCCCAACCCGGAATGTTGCCGCGTGCTGCTGCTGTCCGCCTGGCTGAACCGCTCGAACACCAGCGGCAAATACGCGGGCGCGATCCCTTTGCCCGTATCCGCCACGCTGATCTCCACCCGCGCGCCGTCCAACTCCCGCAGCGCCACCCGCACCCGCCCGCCCGGCGACGTGAACTTGACGGCGTTGGTGATCAGGTTCCAGGCGATTTGTTGCACCCGTTCGGCGTCGCCCACGAAGGGCGCGCTCAACCCGCCCATCTCGGTTTCCAACTCCAGCGAACGCGCCCGCGCCGCCGGTTGCGACGCCTCCACCGCCGCGCGCAGCACCCCGGGCAGCTCCATCGGTCGCAACTCCAGGCGCAGCTTGCCCGACACGATGCGGGAGATATCGATCAGGTCCTCGATTAAACGCGCCTGACTCTTGGCGTTCCGCTCAATGGTCAGCACCGCGTCCCGCTTGGTCGCCGCGTCCAAGTCCTCGATGCCCAGCAACTGCACCCACCCCAAAATCGCGTTCAGCGGCGTGCGCAACTCGTGCGAAACCGAGGCCAGAAATTCGTCCTTCGCCCGGCTGGCCTGTTCCGCCCGCAACTTCGCCCGCGCGATTTCCGACTCCGACCGGATGCGCTCGGTGGCATCCCGCCAGGTCGCCACCACCCCGTCGGCCAGTTTGGTGATACGCACGTCGAACCACCGCTGGCAGGCTTCCCCGCCGCCGTCGGCTTCATCCCCGCGCCGTTTCCCCTCGACCAGCAACCCGTCGGCGGAAAAGGGCGCGCCGGTTTCCACCACCCGCGCCCCCCTCTCGAAAAGGGTGCGCTCAAAATCCGTGGACGAACCCGGCGTCAGCAACCCGCCCCCGATCTGCTCCTCCGCTCCGCGCCCATTGAGCCGCCCGGCGGCGGCGTTGAGATAATCCACGCGCAAATCCGTGATCCGGCCCGCCTCGTCGCGCACCGCCGAGTAAATCCCGAAGCCGTCGAGCATGTTTTCGACCGAGGTGCGGAAACGTTCCTCCTTTTGACGCAGCTTCTCGGATTCGTTCGCCTTGCGCTCGGCGCGCACCTGTTTCATCACCCGCTCGACCGTTTGCGGCAGGTAATCGATGAAATCCGCCGTCTTGGGAAGAAAGTCGCGCACGCCGGCGCGCAGGGCTTCGATGAGCCGGCCCTCGTCGCTGAACCCGGTGACGAGAATCGCCGGCAGATCAAACCCGCCGATCTGCAAACGGCGGTAGAACTCCACCCCGCTGATCGCGCCCGACAGACTGTAATCCAGCACGATCAAATCGATGCCGCCGGCCTGGATTTTCTCCAGCGCCTCGTCGGTCGTGCCGGATGAGGCCACGGCGTAACCGCTGCGCTCGAGCTTACGGCACTGGAGGCGGTTGACACCCGGGTCATCCTCCAGGATGAGCACCGTGCCGAGGTGGTTGGCGCTCATTCATTCCCCAGGGTCGGCTGCTTGACCACCTGCAAGAAGAGCCCCAGGCGGCGGATGGCTTCCACGAACTGCTCGTATTCCACCGGCTTGGTGATGTACACGTTGCACCCCGCCCGGTAGCACCGTTCGATCTCGCGCGGGTCGTCCGTGGTCGTCAGCATAATGACTGGAATGTGCGCCAGCTTGGGGTCGCTTTTAATTTGCCGCAACGCCTCGATGCCGTCCACCCGCGGCATGTTGATGTCCAGGAGGATGATCAGCGGTCCGTTGGGCACGCGCGAACTGAACTGGCCCTCGCAACGCACGAAATCCAGGGCTTCCTGCCCGTCGGCCACCCGCACCAAACCGTTGCAGAGACCCGCGCGTTTGAGGTTGCGCTCAACGAGCATCGCGTGGCCATCGTCGTCCTCGGCGAAGAGGATGGAAATCGGGCTGGTGTTTACGGCGGCCATACCTTGGTAGAATGCCCCTTGGCGCGAACAATTCAAGCGCCAGCCTCAACGGTGGTCACCAGCGGCGGCGCGTCTTCCACCTTCGGCAGCGCCACAAAAAAAGTGCTGCCGACCCCTTCGGTGGATTCCACCCAGATGCGACCGCCGTGCCGTTCCACCATCCGCCGCACGAGCGCGAGCCCGATCCCCTCGCCCACCGCGATGTTGCCGTGCAGCCGTTGAAAAATACCGAAGATTTTTCCCACGTAGGCCTCGGGAATGCCCAAACCGTTGTCCTTGACGTAGCACGTCACCAGCGACGGGTCGGTTTCGTGCGGCGCGCCGCCGACCTCGATCACCCCGGGACGGTTCTTATCCAGGTAGTTGAGCGCGTTGCCGACGAGGTTGGCGAAAATCTGCTCCACCGCCGTTGGGTCGCCCCAGACGCGGGGCATTGGTGTGACGACCGAGACACGCGCCTTCTTCGCCGCCATCACCGAGCGCATGGCGTCGATGACCCGGCCCGTCACGGCGGCGGTGTCAATCTCCACCCGCTGGTATTCGACCCGGCCCGCGCGGGAAAGCCGCAGCAGCGCGTCGATGATCGCGCTCAGCCGGGTCACGGCCGTTTGGATAAAAGTCACGGGCTCGGCCATGCCGTGTTTGAGAATGTCCTCGCCCTGCTCCTTCGCGCGCGCCGGCACGTTGTCGGCGGCAAAGACCTCCCGCATCTCACCCATGGCGAGGGTCAATTCCTTGCTGAACCCTTGCAGATTGACCAAGGGGGAACGCAGATCGTGCGAAACGCTATAAACGAACATTTCGTTCTCCTCGCTCTTTTGGGTGAGCTCGCGGTTTAAGATGGTCAGTTCGGACGCGCGACGCTCCAGGTTCTCCTGGAACTCCTTTTCCTTGACCGCCGCGCGCGCGAGATCTTCCGCCATGAGGTGAAACGAGTTGTCCAAGGCGGTGATCTCATCGGTTCCACTCACGCGGGGGACGAGGGTTTGGCCGGTGCGGATCCGGCGGACGTTTTCGTTGAGGATCGCCAGGCGGCGGACGATGGTGCGCCCGAAAAGCCAGGCGCAGAGAGCCCCAATCAAGAGGGAGGCCACCATGCCGTTGACGAGCATCGAGAACTGGCGGGTTTGGGTCCGGCGCAGTTCGGCCAGACGCGCGCGGTCGAGTTTTTCCTCCTCGCCGATGAAGCCGTCGAGATCCCGGCGGATGTTGGCGGATAGATTTTCGTCGGCGTAATCCCGCAACCGGTCGTGGATGGTCGTTGGATCGGAACTGCGGGCAAGTCGGTAAAGCGCGCGCATTTCCACGGTCGCGCCGCTGGTTTTAACGGCGATCGCCTCCAGACGCCTCACCTGCGCGGGGTTGTCGCTGACGAGTCCGCCCAGGGTAATCACCTGCCGGGGCAACTCGACAAGGGAGTGCTCAAACGAAGCGCCCATGCGGTCGTCGTTGATCACGGCGAAGGCATTTAGATGGCTGTCCGCCTCAACGAGCACACGGAAGACAGTCTCGGCTTGGGCGATGACTTCCTTGGTGTGGATGGCCCAGTTTTCCACGTCGTTGCGGTAGGCGAGGCGCCAGAGGAGGAACCCGGCGAAGACGGCCTGGAACAATAGCGGGAGGAGAATCAGGGCGAGGCCGCGTTGGAGGATGGAGAATTTGCTCAGCATGGTTGGTGGTCGAGACAGGCGCGGAGCACCGTAGATAATCGGACGTGGCGAGGGAATGCGGGCATCCGCCCCGGGAGCGCGGGTCTCCGACCCGCCTTTGTTCCGGTCGGGTCCACTCAAGGGCTACCGCCCATTGCGGGTCGGAGACCCGCGCTCCCGGGGCTGACCAGAGAAGAACCGCTCAATCCATCGCGGCCTGCACCTCCACCGTGTCGCCCACACGCAAGATCCCGGAACCTTCCGGGATCACGTTTTGCCCGAAGACCACACCGCCGCCGTCCTCGTGTTCGCGCCGGTACATCGCCAGGGTTCGCATGGGTTCCTTGCCTTGCGTAACGCCGGTTTGCTGGTCGATGCCCGGGATGTTGCAGCGCACGCACGCGCCGCCGCCGTACAACGACACTCCGCCACCCACGCGGAAGCCGGTCCACCCGTCTTCCGCGTAAGGTTCGGGACAACCCCGAAGCACCAGGTTGGGACGGAAACGGTCCATTGGGATCGGGTCGTCCAGGCGGTGGTTCAAGTCGGCCAGTGATTCTTCCGACAGGACCAGCATCGGAAAGGCGTCCGCGAAAGCCACGGGAACTTCCGCCACCCGCGACTGGATCGCGGACGGAATCCGCGCCATGGGCAGCAGGCGCGAGTAGGCCCGGCCCCGGCGCACGAGTCGCGACGGTTTCCCCAGGACGCGGGTCAGCCAACCGGCGGCGGCATCGCCGGTATCCACAGCGCGGACGGTGTCACGCCAGATGGTGACCGTGCGTTCCACAGCGGCTTCTTCGTTCACAAACCACGGCACCCGCAACTCTTCCAAGCCCGGCGCGCGGAGAACCAGCGCTTCGGGGTCAAGGTGGTTTCAATGGTTGCAAGATGCGGCGAGGCACGCTGGGTCTGGAAGCGATTGTCGCCGTCCACCACCAGGAACTCGCGGTCGTGGGTCAGCCCGTCCGGGCTAAACTCGGCTTCGTCCAGCGAGATCCCGCGGCAGGATTTGACTGGATAAATGAAGAGGGCGGCGAGGTGGATCATGGCGGCAAAGTAGCGCGGAAAACGGAGGCGGCCAGCGTCATTCAACCTCCGCGAACAACACCGCGTCGAGTTTGGCGTCATGCGCCGCGAGTGGAAGATAGTCCACGCGTTGGAACTCAAAACCCACTCCCACGGTAAAAACGCGACCCGCGGCGCGCGGCGCCAGCAACCGGTCATAGTAGCCGCCGCCGCGGCCCAGCCGTCCGCCTTGGGAGTCAAACGCCAGTCCTGGCACGAGCGCCACGTCCACGTCGTTGATTGAAATTTGCTCGTCCGCTTCCACGGAAGGCTCCCGTAGATTCCACGGCGGCACGGGCCGTAAATCCTCCAGCCCCCCGACGCGTTGAAGCGCGAGGTCACGCCCGCAAACCAGGGGATAATAACAAGTCTTGCCCGCGAGCAGTCCGCCTTGCCAGAGCAGGTCCAGATCCGGCTCGGTCTCCGTTGGCGCGAACAGCAAAACGACACGCGCGCGACGCCAGACCGGCAGCGCGGCCAACGCCGCCACCAACCGGCGGCTCGCCGCGTTTCGCCGGTCCGCGTCCAGCGACGCAAGCCGCCGCCGCATTTGCGCGCGCAACACCGCTTTCTCCTCGTTGAGCGCGCTCGAAGCCCCCTCGAAATTCATGGCAAGACAAATGGAAAAACGCGGCCCGATGGTGTATGCTCAGAATCGTCAAATGATGTCAAACTCTCCTTCCGCCGAAGCCAGCAACGCCCACCTTGTCGGCACCCGTCCGGGCAGCGTTAAAAACCTGCTTGGGTTCCGCAAGGGAGTCCACAAAATTCCGGCGATCCTGCCGGACAACATGTACGAACGGCAGTTCGCTGGCATCTGCGCGCCGGACATCGAGAAGCTGGGTCTTGAGCTTTTCGAGAAGCTGCGGACCGCGCGCGGTTACAAGCGCAAGGAGATCAACCTCGCCGTCAACTCGCCTGACGCGACGATCACGACCTCCGATTTTATTCTGGACTTGTCCTACGCGCCCGATCCCGCCGACCCGGGCGACTACCAACTCACGTATGATCTTCACAACATCCGCGACATCACAATCTTCGCTGACGGCAGTCTGGACGCGGTGTTCAGCGGGGTGTTCAACCGGGTGTCGTTCACGTTCGCGCGGGCGATCACGGTGGCGGATTTGATCGACGAACTGGAGGAGAAACCGGGCGTGTCCGCCGGATTGCGCTACCCGCCGGATTGCGGCGAGGTGGTGATGCAACTACCGGGGTTGATTGGACAAGTGCGGGTCACGTCGCGAGAGTTGGAGGTGGTCAGCCCCGCCGGGACGAGTCCGGCCGGGTTGGTGAAGTCGTTTGTGGGCGCGAGCGAAGTGTTGTCGGCGAACCCGAGTTTGGAGAAGCTGATCCCGCGGCGGCGTTGAGTCGATCCGGCTTCCCACCACTGCGCAGCAGTTTCTTCTCCGCCCACCGCGCAGCGGTTTTGGAGTGCGGCGACACGTCGCCGCTTTTGCACGGCTCCGCCGGGCCCAACCGCGACGCGTCGCGTCTAAAACAATCAGGCGAAGCCGGCTCGATCATAGTCGGCTGCGCCGAAGGGCAACGACGCGACACGTCGCTGAAAGACAGAAAGCGGCGACGTGTCGCGGCGCATTCCAAAACTGCCTCGCGGTAGACTCTTCGTTCAACGCCCCTCCAGCCGCCATTTCTTGCGCCGCAGATCGTTCCGCCGTTCGTCCAGTATTTTCAGGTAACTGGCGAGACGCTGTTGGTCGATGCCGTTGTACCCATTACCCGAATAGTACGAGTACCAGGATGGGTAGCTCCGGGGATTATTGCGGATGCGCCTGACATCCTCGTCCAGCGCGTCACCCTGATCCTTGAGTTCCTTGATGCGACGATCCTTTTCCTGATAGTTCACGGGGCTATTCGGAACCCCCTCCATCACGGGAAGCGGATCTCTCACGGAAACCACGGCAACAGGCGGGGAAGCGGGCGGATAGTACGGCTGCGCCGGCGGGGCGGCCTTGACGGCATAGTTTGTTTGTGTCGGCGTGAGGACGACTCGACCAGTTGGTTTGGGTTGGGCGAGGACCGTGTTTTGCCTTGCGGTTAGCACCGCGACCTTGTGGCGGAAGTCATCGATCAAACCCGACGCGGCACCAGCGACCAGCACCGAAAAAACGAGGAGGCAACCCACCGCGCCGAGTGATGACGTGACCAACAAGATGGCACCCTGACGAAGTTGGCGCGTGGACATTGCCACAAGTGAAAGGACAAACGCGGCGAGGAAAAACAGCGTGGCCGGTGGAAAGAACCATGCGCTGAGCAGGCCGAGCGCGCAGCAAATCCAGCCGGCGCGTACCGTGGTGTTGGCCGGACTCGGGTCCGCCACCGTGACGGATCCACTGCCGACCATGCGCTCCAATCGAATCATCGTTGAGCGCGCCCCCGATGAATACATCCATTTTTCCTCGGCCATTGCCCCGTGTGTGAGCAGGTTTGCAGCCAGGCTGCGTTATTGGTCGGCTTCGCCGAAGGGCTTGGACGCGACGTGTCGCGGTTGGACCCGGCGGAGCCGTGTGAAAGCGGCGACGTGTCGCCGCACTCCAAAGCCGCTGCGCGGCGGGCGGAAAGCCGGTTCACCCTCATGCCTGCCGTCGGCCGAGCAGGATCTTCAAGAACGACCGCGTCCGGATCTCCTCCAGGGTCAGCCCCGTCGCCAACGCCTCCGCCTCCGTGATTGCCCCGCACGCGATGCCGCGCAAAAAGAAATTCAACAATCCCTGGCCTGTTGCCGCGTCGTCGAACACATCCCCGAATAACGACGCCAGCGCCGCCTTTTTCACAAACGCCTCCAACCGGCCCGACGCCGCCGGAAGTCCTCCCAGGAAGAAAGAATACACCGCCGCGTACCTGGCCACGAGTTGCGCGGGATGCAGATCCCACCCCTCGTAAATCCCATTGCGCAACGAGTGCAACGTGTCGTTGAACGCCAACCGCCACGCGTTGTGGACCGTTTCGCGGTTCTCGCGCCGTTGCTCCTCGGAAAGCCCCTCCCCGGCGTGCGGGCCCACCGGCAGGATGTTCGTCGCCCCGTCGGAAATCTGGATGCCCGTGCCCGCCAACGCCGCGACCATCGCCGTGCGCGCAAAATCACACGCCGGATGTCCCATCGCCTGGTAAGCCGCCGTGATCCCGAAGGACGCCGTGTAATCGTACACCCCGAAATGCACGCTGCCGCACCGCCCCCCGGCGGCTTCGACAAAGCCCAGCAACGGACACCGTCCCTCGCCGTCGATGATGGATTGCGGCGTTTCCACCATCAACTCCAGCCGCAACGCGCCGTCCGCCAAGCCCAGCTTGCCCTCGAGCAACGCGCACACCTTCGCCGCCGCCACGACGTGCGCGGCAATCTGCACCTTCGGAATCGTGATGACAAAATTCGCCGGCAGCCGACCGCCGGTTTTTGCCACCAGGGCGGTGATAAAAATATCCAGCGTCCGCATCGACCGCGCCCGCAGGTCCTCGTTGAACGGCTTGACCCGGATGCCCAAAAACGGCGGCAGCGTGCCCGCGGCCAGGCCGGCGGCGACTTCGCCCGCGCTGGAAACGGCGTGGCCGTCCTCCTCGGCGTCGGGGCGGTTGCCGTAGCCGTCCTCGAAATCGAGGCGAAAATCCTCGACGGGTTCGCGCTCCAGTTTGGCGGTGACGCGTCCCAGCAGTGTCTCCGCGAATTCCGGCGTCCAGTTCGCGCCCAGGGCGCGCGCGAGGGTGCCGGCGTCCGGGGCGTATTCCCGCATGGAGCGTAGCGCGAGCGCGCCGAGGCGGTTGGCCGTGTTCGGCTTGAAGAGGTGCCCCCCGCCGTACACGACGTGGACCGGCTGGCGGCGCTCGCTTTCACCGGGATAACGCCCCAGGAAAACCCGGTTGGCGGCGGTGAGTTCGGCGGTGGCGGGAGCGAGATCTTCGGTGGAAAGGGTCGTCATGGTGGCGGCGGGACCGGCGCGGGTTCGACTGCGAGTCCATACAGGCAAACGCCCGCGCGTCTAACGGAAAAGTCGTCAAATTCATCCCGGCGGCAGTGTGGACTTGAAAGAAACCGGTCCCGCGGGCATCTTGCGACCCCGCGCCGTTTCGATTTTCCCCCGTTCATGAAAGAGCCTGGCCGCCGCAAAATTTACCCGATCCGCAAAGGTGATTCCCAAATTCGCGGACAGTCCGGCAAACTGAAGATGGTGATCGGCCAGCCGTCGGGCGCGCCGACACCGCCCGAAAAATCCGAGCCGTCGGCCGAGGAAGCGCCGGCGGCGGAAGTGGCGGACCTTCGACTTCGCGAGAGTCCCCCCGTCGTCGAGACGGTGGTACCGGTAGCGATGGTGGAATCGCTTGAACCTTCGCTTGAGGAAACCGCCGCGTCCGCACCAGGGGCCGGGGAACACCCGGTTTACGAGATCGTCTCGCCCTCATTCCACCAAGGGTGGTCCGTCGCGTCGGAAGTCACGGGACACTTTCCGGCCGAGGCCGTCGGCGAAGGGTTCGCGCCCCGCGAGCAAACCGCCGAAACGGTGGCGGAGTCCTACCAGGGCGGGCTGCAATATTCCTACGAACAAGCCGCCGCGGAAGAACAACGCGAAACGGATCACCAGTATTCCCACGGCACCGTTCCCGAGCCGTCCGGCGAGGTGACGGGTTCGGAACAAAGCTCCCAGGTTCTCTCGCCGGAGCCGGGCGACCTGTCATCCACGGTCGGATACCACCACGACGAAGCGGTCGCGGCGGAACCACCGGCGCGCGAAACTTACGATTACCGGATGGCACCCGTCCGGGAGAAACCCTCGCGCGAATACACCCGCGCGACGCGCGCTTACATTCCCATTCCGCCGCCACCCTTCTTCCAAACGGAGCCGGCACCGGAGTTGGAGGATCCGCCCGGGGCTTACCACCGGGAGGGATCGTTGGACCACCACCCGGCGGTGCCGGAGCCAGCCCCCGTCACTGGGCAGGCAACCACGTGGGAGGAGGAGGAAGCCGCCGCGCTGCCGACGGCGTTTCAGCCCCGGTATTCGCCGGACTATGTTCCGCCGGTTCAACATAACCTCCCGTATTGGCTCGCCGCGCTGCTCTCGCTCGTCTGCCTGTTGGCGGGGGCGGCGGGCGGCTATTTTCTGCCCGGGATCGCGGGCAAGAACGCCGGACCAACCAAGGCCGGGACGCCAGGTGGCAAAACTGGACGACTGCTCCCGGACGAACCCGCCAAGGATCCCGCGCCTCGCCTGACCCCCGCCCAGCAGGACGAGGTGGACGCCGCTTTCACCGCCGCCAAGGCGGGCAAGTTCACGGAGTCGGCGCAACTGTTCACCGCGTTGCAGAACAAGCATCCCGAGTGGGGGTCGATGGGATTGGAAACCGGGCGCGCGTTGCTTTACCAGCACGACGTGCCGGCGGCGCGCGCGTCCTTGGAAGCCGCGCTCGCGAAAGGCGTCATGCCGGCGGACGCCCATTTCCTCCTCGCGTTGCTGTCCATGACCGACACAAATTTTGCCGAGGCCGAAGCCAGTTTCGCGAAAGCCACGGCCCTGGACCCGGCCCGGCCCGACTTTTATTATTTTTGGGGGGAATGTCTGCGCCGGGAAGGCAAGCCCATGGAGGCGATCGGTAAATTTCACGCGGCCTTGATCCGCAACCAGTACGAGACAACCGACGGACTTTACCGGCTCAAGCTGTGGCTGAGTGAGATCCAGGCGGACCAGGAGAACAGCAACGGCACGAGCGCGTTGATCGAGGAAGGCCTCGCCAAGCCGCGTCCGCCGATGGAGGCGCTCCTCGCGGGGGCGGCGCGGGCGATCAAGGCGGGCCAGATTACGGTGGCGGCGGGGTTGATGCGCCGCGCCCGGCAAGTGGTGGAGCCCACGGTGTTTTTCGTGATCATGCAGGACCCGGCGTTCGCGCAGGAAGTCTGGCGGCCCGAGTTGGCGGACTTTTACAAGCCGGAGGCGGGGGCGGGGAAGCCGTAGTGGACCCGCCGCGAAGCGGCATCATACCCAAGTTAGGGATGGCTCTCCGAGCCGCTCCCCATAGTCTCTGGAGGTAGTGGACGACCCCTGTTACAGGGAAGGCCAGCCAAGCTGAGAATGGGAGCGGCTCGGAGAGCCATCCCCCCTACCTTCGGTACGACGGCGGGGAACCCGCCTGGAAGCTTGTTTTTCACCCCCGCCCCACCAGCGGCAAGCGTACCGTGAAAGTCGAGCCGCGCCCCACTTCACTCTCCGCCCGCAACGTTCCGCCGTGCTCATCGACGATGCGCCGGGAAATCGCCAAACCCAGGCCCGTGCCCTCCTTCTTGGTCGAAAAATACGGCTCGAAGATGATCGCCAAACGCTCCGCCGGAATCCCAGTGCCGTTGTCGGTCACGGAATACTCGAAATATCCGTCGCTCACGCCGCCGCGTACCCTGACCACACCCCGCCCGATCGTCGTGGCCTGAATGGCGTTGATGATCAAGTTGTGGGCCACCCGGCGCATTTGCACCGGATCGATCACGATGTCCCCCTCCGTTCCCTCCGCGAAGGCCACGTCGAGGCGCGCACCCGACATCGCCGCGATCGGCAGCACGGCGTCCACCGCGTCGGTCAGAAACTGCCGCGCCGCCGTCGGGGCGCGGTCCTGGGTAATGTCGTCGCGCAATTGCCGCCAGGCT
The DNA here is from genome assembly GCA_963795895.1 of uncultured bacterium. Taxonomy (GTDB): domain Bacteria; phylum Verrucomicrobiota; class Verrucomicrobiia; order Chthoniobacterales; family SZAS-18; genus CAWCJJ01. Next base: position 669,432 of record CAWCJJ010000005.1, on the reverse strand, counting down.
TCCGCCAGGCCGCAGCAATGCTGGACGCTCTTTTTAATCATCTGAATGTAGCCCAGGGCCTCCACCCACTGGCTGCTGGATTCGGGCTGCATCTCGTCCACCTTGTTCTGCAACAAGTCGATGCAGCAGGTGAGGATGGTCAGCGGATTCCCTAGATCGTGGATGATCTCGTCGGAATGCTGGCCCAGCTTGGCGAGCGAACGGGTTTCGCTCAGCTCGGCGCTGAGGTTCATGTTCAACTCGGTCAACGCCTTGGAGACGTTGTCGCGCGAACGTTTCGAGCGCGTGAGGGCGATGTTTTTGGCGACCGCGGCGAGCATGGCGTCGGTGTCCGGCGGCTTCGTCATGAAGTCGGTCGCGTGATTGCGGAAGGCTTCGCAGGCGGTTTCGATGGTGCCGTAGCCCGTGAGCATGATGATCGACACGTTGGCGTCGATCTCCCGCACGTCCTGCAAACCCTCCATGCCGGAGCGACCGGGCATGCGGTTGTCCATCACGATGACATCGAATTTGTTGGCCTTCAGTTCCGTGACCCCCTCCTCGACGGAGGTCGCGACGAGGACCTCGTACTCGTATTTGAGGAGGATACGGAGGCTTTCCCGGGGTCCGCGGTCGTCGTCGATCACGAGGACCCTGCCCTTGAGGGCGGGGGCGGTGGCACCCCGGGAGTTTGGCGTGGCAGGAGCAAACGCGGGAGTCATAGCGAAGGAGAAGGCTGGCACGCGGACACGACTTGAACACTTAAGGGTTGCCCTGTAACTTCGCAAAGCGAAAACTGTTCCCGGCGGCGAGATTCAGCGGGTTTTCGGGTCGGCGGGCACCCGATTGGCTTTGGAAGGGGTTCCGGCTAGACCCCGGTGCTACCTTTTCGCTAATTTGCCATATCATTATCCGTCCAGCGTGGGCGACTTTATGCAACACAATCAATTTATCTATGACCGCGGCGGTGGTAGCCGACGGGTGGTCATCACCGGGCTCGGCGCCGTCTGCGCGGCGGGCAACACGGTGCCGGAACTGTGGCGCTCGCTCCTGGAGGGACGCAGCGGAATTGACACCATTACCTGCTTCAGCACCAAGGGTATGGAGTCCAGTATCGCGGGCGAGGTCAAGGATTTTGACCCGCTGGATCTCATCGAACCCCGCCTCAAACCCAAACGTCTTTCCCGACAGTCGCAGTTCGCCGTGGTGGCTACCGCCGAGGCCGTTTGCGACGCGCGCCTGACCAACAAAATCCTGGCTGACCAGAGAGTGGGAATCGTGATCGGGTCTTCGTCCCCAAACGTGGGAGCCATTGCCGAGTCAGCCTTGCAGATGCAAGAGAAAGGACCGGCACATGCTGATGCCAGCATGGTGTTGGCCTGCAACTCCCAGGGTTCTGCCATTGCCATCGCCGATTTGCTGAATGTTGACCAAGCAATGGCGATGATGATATCCACGGGCTGCGCGAGCGGCGTGGATGCGGTGCGGGTTGCCCGCGATCTGATTCGGAGCGGTCGTTTTGACACGGTTTTTTGTGGAGGTTCCGACGCGCCTATTACCAAAACACCCTACGCCGAGTTCAGCGCCCTCGGGATGAATTCCCGACGAAACGACGATCCCGCGGGATCAGTCCGCCCTTTCGATAGAGAAAGCGACGACAGCGTGGTTGCGGAAGGCGCGGCTATGCTTGTGCTGGAAAACGCGCAAACTGCTTTCGACCGCGCGGCCACCCCCTATGTGGAAATTCTTGGTAGTTACGCCGCAGTGGATCCAGATCGCTCAGTTCGAGGATCCGGGTTGGCTTTGACCATGCGCGGAGCCATGCAAAATGCTTTGTGCGAACCCGGGGAAATTGATTTCATTTCGGCGTGGGGCTGTGGAAATCCCATCTCGGACCGTACGGAGAACGAGTGTATCAAGATGGCGTTAGGATCACATGCTTACAACCTCGCGGTTGGTTCGATCAAAGGCGTGACAGGTTTACCGTTGGGGGCGGCCGGCGTCTTGCAGATTGTGGCTGCCGCCATGTCGCACCGGCACAGTATGCTGCCACCAACACTTAACTCCGAGTACATTCATCCTGACTTTGACCTTGATTACGTGCGTTCTCGTCCCAGACGTGTGCGAGTGCGAAAATCGATCGTGAATGCACACGGAATGGGTGGCAACAATGTAAGTTTGGTGCTCGCGCAACCGCGAGACCAAAACTCAGGGTAGCAGGTATCAGTCACAACTGAACAGGACTGGCGCGCCATGCTATACCATACCACTCATAGGGGGAGCTTTCTTAGTCCCGGAGGGACGTCGGAGATTAGCCAGTGGCGCAAGCCACCGGTGGGTTGCCTGATGCGTCCAGCCCCGGCGGGGCTGAGCAAATTGGCGACCGCAAGTCGGACCCAGGCCATCGTGACCTCACTGGCTTCTGCCCAGCCCCGCTGGGGCTCGGATACTTACTTCATTTCTGGTGGCTTGCGCCACCGGCTAACTTCCGACATCCCTTTGGGATTAAGAAAATCTCGCTGGACAATCAACCGACTGTCCAAACGCATCGAATCTCCGCAATAGCTTCTCATCATGTCGGCAGCAGACCGCTTCACTTTCGCCGCTCTCTTTTGCGATCTACTCCTAGGGTTTTCTGTTTTTGCAACGGACAAGAAGCGGCCAACTGGCCGCAGTTTTCTATTGTTAACTTTCACGATTGCGGGCTGGCTGGTGGGGATACACTACGCGCTGGAAGTGCAGACGGCAGCACTGGCGGGATTCTGGATTAGATTTTGCACGGTTTGCGGCGCTCTGGTGATGCCAAGCTTCGGCTTGCTTAGAATCTCCATTCTCAACTACCGACAGGATTGGAAGCAACACTTTTGGAGCATCCGTTGGTGGTGGTATTTTGCCATTGTACTTTCGGGTTTGGAACTAAGCCCCCTCTTCCTGGTTCGCGTGAACATGGTCCCATCTCCTGCTGGTGGAGGACTTGTACCCGCGCCCGTCTTCGGCTGGGTCAGCAACATTGAAGCGGTTTATATCCATGGCTCGTTGCTGGTGATGGCATTTTGCCTGATCAAAGATCAGTTTAGTCGTCGGGTACGGGGTGTGCAGCGCGTGGAATTGCAGTTTGTGCTTTTAGCGGGCTTGGCACTTCTAGCCGGAGTATTACTCACACCATTGTTCCAGCGCGTCCTCGGTGATACGCGGGCTTTGCAAATCGCGCCGGTGCGGGTGCTGACGTTCCACCTCATCATCGCCTACGGAATCACTTCGCGAGGCATCCTGCACGTGCGCGCCGTGTTTCGGTTAACGTTGTCTTACTTGCTTCTAAGTATCTACATCGGTCTTCTTTTCGCCATCACTTGGTTCTGCTTCCGCGCCGCCTTCCTTTACTTTGGCAACGATTCCGTCTTCGCGCCCGCGATGTGCGTCGCGATCGTCACCGCCCTGCTATTCAACGCCACCGGCACACCCGTCCGCCGCCTGACCAAACGTATCCTGCCACCCGAAATCGACTTCGAACGGATTGTCACCGACGTCAGCGACATGATGCAATCGGTGACGACACTTGAGGCGCTCTTCGAGCAATTTGCCTCGCTCCTGGGCCGGTCGTTCGGAAGCCCTCTCGTGCGTGTGCTGCTCTGGCAAACCGGGGGATTGGGCACACCGGTCCTGGCTTCCGGTGAGAAAACCGCCGCCGACCTTACCCTGTCCGACGAAACGCCCCTTGTCGTCGCCCTGCGCAACGGCGTCCGGGACGTGACCATCGAGGAACTCCACCGCCGCGCCCCCTCCCCCGAGCGCGACGCGCTGCTCGCCGCAATGGAAGCCATCGACGCCGACGTGTTCGTGCCCATCCGCCACCAGGGTGAGTTGAGTGGCGCGCTGACCGTCGCCCCCCGTCCCTCGGGGCACCTCTACGGCTCCGCCGGACGCGCCACCCTCGCCCTCATCGCGCGGCAACTCGGCGTGGCCATCGCCAACGCTCGGCTTTACACCGAGGCCCGCCAGAGCCAGGCATACAACCAGTTCCTTGTCGAACACCTCACCTGCGGCGTCATCGCCACCAACCCGCGGGCGACCTGACCGTCGTCAACCCGGAAGCCCGCCGGCTGCTCACCCTGGATCAGAGTCCGTGCCCGCCGTGGACATCGAACTACCCCTGGAGTTGAGCCAGCTGATCGCGCCCACCCTGGAGAGCGAGCCGCAGGGCTACAACCGCGAAATTGTCATTTCCCCCGGCGAGCGCCACGAAGTAAACCTGCGCGTGAGTTGCCTGCCCTTTTTCAGCGAACGCAACATCCTTCTGGGCGCGGTGCTGGTGCTCAACGACCACACCGCAATCGAGCGCCTCCAGCGGCAGGTCCGGCAAGCCGACCGCCTCGCCAGCATCGGCACGCTGGCCTCGGGCATGGCGCACGAAATCAAGAACCCGCTCACCACGCTTAAAACCTTTACCCAACTCCTGCCCGCAACGTTACCAGGACGCCGAGTTCCGCAACGATTTCACCGGGCTGGTGGGCGAGCGAAATCTCGCGCATCGAACGGATCGTCAACGAGTTGCTCGCCTTCGCGCGGCCCGCTCCGCTGGTGATCGAATCGGTCAACCTCAACGATGTGATCGACGGCGCCGTGCGTCTGGTCACCCCGCAGGCGCTGCGTCAAAACATGAGCCTGCGCACTTCCCTGCGCGCGGGCAAAAACTTCGTCTCGGCCGACCGCGACCGGCTCCAGCAGGTGCTTCTCAACCTGCTGCTCAACGCTTTTCAGGCCAGCGATAACGGCGGGTGGGTCGAATTGTCCACCGATCGGGGCGACGACGCCCTGGAAATGCCCGACCCGTTTATCCGCCTGGACGTGCGCGACAGCGGGCGCGGCATCCCGCAGGAATCGCTCCCGCACATCTTCGACCCGTTCTTCACCACCAAGAGCGAGGGCACCGGCCTCGGGCTGGCGGTCAGCTACAACATCATCGCCGAACACCGCGGTCGCATCGAAGTCCGCAGCGAACCGGGCAAAGGCACCTGTTTTTCCATCTTCCTGCCCGTTTTTTGTTAGTTGGTGGTTTTAAGTTCCCGCCCGTAACCGATTACGATACAACAAACACAGCCACCGATCCGCCGATGGTCGAAATCACCCCTCCTTCGGCAATCGCATCCTACGCTAAGATCCGACCGGGCAAACTTTTCCAACACCGCCTCCGCCCTCCGGCGGACCGGTTCGCGCCATGACCCATTCCATCGCACCCACCCGGCCGCTGTGCATCCTCCACTCCGGCGACGTTGAACTGCGCAACCGTCTCGCGGAATCCCTCCAGGAACGCGCCTACGTTTGCCACGCGCATGACCAGCAGCGACTGGAGGAACTACTCGGCGGCAGCGAGCCGCTTTTACTTTTCATCGACCTGCGCATGCCCGCCGCGCCGGAGTTGATCGCGCGGATGGGACGCCTCTTTCCCCACGCGGTCGCCATCGGCCTGGGCCATCCGAACACCGAGCCCGTCGTCGCCGCGCGCGACGCGGGGCTTTACAAGGTGGAGGATTTCGCGATCCCCCGGGTTGCGCTCCGCGCGTTGATCGACCAGGCCATCGAGCGCATCGGCTGGATGCAGGAAACCCAGATGCTGCGCGACGAGCTGGCCCGGGTGCGCATGCTCCAGCAGCACGGCGTCGGGAACGGGCGCGGTCCGGCCCCCGCCCGCAATCCGCTGGGCGTCCAGCACCTGGTGAAAGCCACGCGCAACCCCGAACGGCTGGAGGATTTGTTCGAGAAGATCGTCGATGGCGTGGCGGGCGCGGCGCTGGTGTCGCGCGTCGGCCTCTTTTACCGCCAGGAAGGCGAGGCGAGCTACCGGCTGCAGGCGGGTCGCTGCTGCCTGGAGGACACCGACGCCCTGGAGTTTTCCGAGCGCGACCCGCTCGTGCGCTGGCTGCAGCGGCATCCGCGCCTGATCACCCGCGCTTCGCTGGAGCACATCACCGATCCCGCCGAACGCGCCTTGCTGCGGCGGTCGCTGGATCTGCTCGGCGCGGAAACCTTCATTCCCGCTCAACCTGCGCGGCCGTGTCCTGGGCTGGTTGTTCACGGGGCAAACGGACGGCCTGCCCTTTGACCACCACGACCACCCGGAACTCAGTTTCCTGAGCGAGCACGTGGTTCACGCGCTGGAGAACACGATCAAGCACCACGAGTTGATGGTGCAAAAACACCTGGGCGACCATATTTTGCAGATGATGCCGACGGCGGTTATCACGGTGGACCCGGAGGGCAGCGTCACCTGGTCCAACGCGCCCGCCGAGTTGATGTTCCCGGCCCTCGCGCGCGACCTGGCGCGGGTGAGCAGCACGGGTCCCTCGAAAACACCGTCCGCGCGTGCCCGTGGAGGATCTGGGCAGCCGGATCGCCGGGTTGTTGCGCGACACCCTCGCGGGCGAGCCGACGCGCGAGCCTTTCATGTGGGAAAACCAGGCGTCCGGCGGGCGGTTATTGACGATCCGCACGCGGATGCTCAACACGGCGGCCGGCAAGTGCATCGGCGCGGTGGCGTTGATCGACGACATCACCGACCAGATTTACGCCAAAGCGCAGCAGGAACACCTGGAGCGGGCGAAGTTCTGGCGCGAGCTCGCGGCGGGCATCGGGCACGAGATCCGGAATCCGCTGGTCGCCATCAAGACGATGGCGCAGTTGCTGCCGGCGCGCCACACGGAGGAGGGGTTCCGGCTGGAGTTCACCGAACTGGTCTCGCGCGAAGTTAACCGGCTGGATGGCATCGTGGGTCAAATCGAGGCGTTCGCGCACCCCGAGGCGTCCGAGATGGTGGATGATGTGAACATCGCCAAACTGCTGGTGAAGGTGACGGACGAGGCCAAGGCGTTGTTCCCGGCGGTGAACACAAAGATCACGATCACGGCGGACGCCGACCTGCCCCTGGTGCGGGGCAGTCAGAAGTCACTGGGGCAGGCGTTGCACCACATCGTGGTCAACGCCATCGAGGGCGCGATCATCAAGAAGGTGCGGCCCATCATCAAGGTGCGCGCGTTGCCGCACCGCATTGGCAAGGAGATCGTGGGGGTCAAGCTGGCGGTGATGGACAACGGACCGGGGGTTTCGGAGGAATTGCGCAACCGGGTGTTCTCACCCTTTTGCACGACCAAGGCGCAAGGGCTGGGGCTGGGGCTGCCGCTGGCGCAACGGGTGTTCCTGGATCACGGCGGACGGATGGAACTGGACTCGGGTTCGCTGGGCATTTGCGTGAACGTGACGTTGCCCCTGCGGTTGCCCGCGATGCTGACGAACACGACGCCGCCGCCGGATGGCGACGCGGCGCCGGAAAAAAAGCCCGCCGGTGAGTTGCCGCGAAACGGCGCGGGGAGTTTGGATGACCAGAGCGTGCCGTACCTGGTGCGCAAGCGGTTGAACTATTGAGGGGGGGGGCGTGGACAAACATCCCTCCTTTTCGGACGATCAAATCCGCTGGTTTCGATTTCGGCGCTCCGGCCTGGCGCGCGGGGATTCAACCCACGCGACACCCGAGGCCGCCGCCTCCGCGCTGGCGGGCATCCAGGCGCAAATCCTCCCGGCGGCGGGTCTCGCCCTTTGGAACCGCTCGTCCGCGGGCGCGGAGACTTACGGGCAACTGCTGGCGCGGCTGCACGACAGCCGTTCGCTCGTCAAACTCTGGGGCCAGCGCCACACCCTGCACCTTTACGCCACGGCGGACTGGCCGACTGTTACAGGCCGCGTTTTCGGAAAAGCTCTCATGGTGGGAACGCGAAGCCGCCCGTACCGGACCGCCCGAACTCGCGGCGGAGTACGAGCGGCAAATCGCGCGCGTCGCCGCCCTGCTCCGCGAACGCGGGACGATGGGACGGCGCGACCTGCGCGCGTTGGCGGAATCCCTTCCCCAACCGCTGCTCTCGCCGTGGGGCGGGGTATTTTCAGCCTTGGTCCGCGCGGGCCACGCCTGCCACGCCCGTTGGGAACTCGGTGAGGCCCGCTACGCCCACCGCGCCCATTGGCTCCCCGATCTTCCCTGGTCGCCTCCCCCGCCCGCCGACGCGAACACCACCCTCGCCCGACGCTACTTCCGAGCTTACGGACCGGCGACTTTGCGGGATTTCGCCTACTGGCGCGGCGTTACCGTGGCGGAGGCGCGTCCCTGGGTCGCCAGCCTAGGCGCCGAATTGACGGAGGTCCAAGACGCCGCCGGCAGCGTCCTGTTGGCAGACGCCACCGATCTGCCGGAACTCGCCCAAACACCGCCGACGCGCGCCAAATGGCCGGTGCGGTTGCTGGGACGGTTCGACCCATTACTGCTCGGCCACAAACAGAAGGACTGGGTCGTGCCCGCGCCGTTTTACGCGCGCGTCTGGCGTCCGGCGGGTCACATTGAAGGCGTCATCCTCGAACAGGGTCGGGCGGTGGGTACCTGGCGTTACGACCGTCTGAGCGGAGATCGGATCGTGATCAGCGCGTTCCCCTTCCACCCGTTGCCCGAACGTGTGCGGCGGTCGCTCGCCACCGAGGCGAAAGGGGTGGCACGGTTCTTTGGGCTCACCTTGTCGGAGGTCAGAGTTTCGGAACCACTGGTGCCCCTGCCTTCGATGCATAGTTAATCAACATGGACGACCCCCTGCCAACCCGCGCCCCGGAACTCCCCGCCGACTTCCTGCGCGCGGCGAGAAAGCGTTTTACGGAGTTCGTCGCCGGCACGCCGGGAACCATCGCCGTCCTCTGCCACAGCGACGCCGACGGCCTCGCCTCCGGCGCGATCATCACCCGCGCGCTCACCGGACACGGTCGCAAGGTGGTCCCGCTGACCACCGGCAAAGGCGGCAGCGCGTGGTCGGACGAATCACGCGACGCGCTGACGAAATCCTGGACCGACGCTGTGATCGTCTGCGACCTCGGGCTGCGGGCGGACCCCGTCCTCCCTGGCAAACCCACGTTCTTCATCGACCACCACCGTCCGGCGAGTCTGCCCGCCGACGCGGAGCGGACCGTCGTCACCGGTTACGGTCTGGAGCCGACTCCCACCACGGGTTTGCTCGCGCTGGAATGCGCCGCCGGACTCGATCCCGTCAACCTCGACACGCTGGACTGGATCGCCGCCATCAGCATCCTGAGCGACATCGGCGACAAATCGGAGTTCGGCCTGGTGGGTCCGGCGAAGAAGAAGTACGGCGCGGGCGTCTTGCGCGAGGCGACTCCCCTGCTCAACGCGCCCCGGCGCACCGCCACGGGCGACGCTTCCGGCGCGTTGGCCCTCCTGATCGCGGCCACGGGTCCCCGGGAGATTTCCGCCGGTTTGACCGAGGGCAGCCGGGCGCTCCAAAAGGCGCGCGAGGAGGTCAACGCCGCCTACGCCGAAGCCAAGAAAGCGGGGCCGAAGTTCGCGGGCAAGGAGGTGGCGGCCATCCGCATCCACACGCCCTGCCAGGTGCATCCGTTGATCGCGCAAATCTGGCGCACACGGTTGCCCAAGATGATCGTGATGGGCGTGAACACGGGGTTTCGTCCGGGCTGGGTGCATTTCAGTTGCCGGTGCGGCAAGGGCATCAACCTCCTGGATTTCCTCCGCGCGAACCGCCCCGAGGGCGCGAGCGACCAAACCTACGGCCAGGGGCACGACCAGGCGGGCGGCGGCGCGTTACCGGTGGAAATTTGGAACGTCTTCGCGCGCAAGATCGGATTCGGCGACGATATGCAAGTTTCCCCTGAAACATGATGAACGACCAACCTCCCGCGCCGCTTTCGCGCCTGGGTTTCGCGGTGAAGGTGATGGGGGTGCCGGGGTTGAAGAGCAACGACACCCGCCGTTGGCAGAAGAACCCGCACCTCACGAAATCCTGCGAGTATCTCGACACAATTTTCAACTACCTGGCGAAGCAGCGCATCGCCATGTACCGGCTTTCCTCGGACCTCGCGCCCTATGTGACGCACCCCGACATGCCGCAGTTCCATCGTCAGATCGAAGAGGCGGACGCGGAGTTGCGCGCGTTGGGACGGCGCGCGACGGAGATGGGGCTGCGGCTTTCGTTCCATCCCTCGCAGTACACGATCCTGAACAGCGCGGACGCCGAGTTGAACCGCAAAAGCATGCTGGACATCGAGAGCCAGGCGACCATCCTGGACCGGATGGAGGCCGGGCCGGAGGGGGTGGTCATCGTCCACGCGGGCGGGGTTTACGGCGACAAACGCGGCGGCGATGGCACGTTGGGCGGAGTCCTACCAAATGCTGCCCGAGGCGGGTCGGCGGCGGCTCGTGCTGGAGAACGACGACATCTCCTACAGCGCGGCCGATGTCCTGGCGCATGCACGAGCGGACGGGCGTGCCGCTGGTGTTTGATTTCCATCATTTCTGCTGCCACAACCCGGAGGGTCTGAACATGGCGGAGACGGCGGTGAAGTTCATGAACACATGGCCGGCGGGGGTGCGTCCGAAGTTTCATTTTTCCTCGCCGCGCACGGAGTTGCGGGAGGTAAGGCGCCGGGATCGCAAGACAAAGAAGTTGCAAACGGTGCTGCTGCCGCCGTTGTGGACGGGGCACGCCGATTACAACGACCCGTTCGGGTTCATCGACACGATACGCAAGCTGCCGGCGGACGCCGGGTTCGACGTGATGCTGGAGGCCAAGGCGAAGGATCTCGCGCTGCGGCGGTTGCGCGTGGATCTGCAACGGTACGCGCCGGACGTCGCCGCGCGTTTCGGTTTGGGGGAGACGCCCGCGCCGGACGAGCCGGACGAGATCATCCTAACGGAGCCGAGCACAGGCGAGTAGCCCCCGCAGGGTCCGCGGAGCCGGAATTTGACAGGATTAACAGGATAGAGAGGATGGGAAAAAGGCATTGCTCTTCTCCCCATCCTCAAAATCCTGTTAATCCTGTCAAAAAACGCGGCCTTCCCTGGCGGCGACTCGAACTTGGCGACCGGCAAGGCCGGGAGGTTTCCTGCGGGCGAATTGATTTCCGTTGATGCCATCGATCCAATCCCCTGTCTGGCCGTCCGAGCTCTGGCTGGTGCGCCACGGCGAGAGCGCGGGCAACGTGGCGTTGCGCGACGCGATGGCCCGGGGCGACCAGCGCATCAACATCGGCACGCGCGACATGGACGTGCCCATGTCGCCCCTCGGCGAGCGGCAGGCGCGGGCGGTGGGCGCGTGGTTTAAGGACCACGCGCCGGTGCCCGACGCGATCCTTTCCTCGCCCTACGTCCGGGCGCGGCGCACCGCCGGGTTGCTCGCGGAGTCGGCGGGATGGAACCTTCCCTGCGTCATCGACGAGCGGCTGCGGGAAAAGGAGTTCGGCGTGATTGACGCGCTCACCAGCGCCGGGGTGCTCGCGCAGTACCCGGAGCAGGCCGCGTTTCGGAAGACGCTGGGGAAGTTCTACCACCGCGCGCCGGGCGGCGAGAGTTGGTGCGACGTGATCCTGCGGCTCCGCAGCTTCGCCGACACGCTGCGTTTTGAATACGGCGGGCAGCGGGTGTTGATCGTCTGCCACACGGTGGTGGTGCTTTGTTTCCGCTACATCTTGGAGAAGCTGACGGAGGAGGAAATTCTGCGCGTGGACGCCGAGCACGACATCGCAAACTGCTCCGTGACCAGCTACCGCCGGGACGCCGCCCCTAACGGCGGCTGGATACCCGAACTTTTCAACTTTGCGGCGCCCATGCGGGACGCCGGAGAAACCATCACCGACAAACCCGATGCCCCGATCGCCCCAAGATAAAGATAAAGGTAAACAGAACGAGCACGGGCACGACAAACCCATGCGGATCACGGAAGCGCTGCTGCAAAAGTGGCGTCTGCCGGATTTGGAAGGCGACAAAACAGAGCGCGGCCAGGTCCTGGTAATCGCCGGGGCGGTGGAGATGCCGGGCGGCGCGATCTTGGCGAGCACCGCCGCCCTGCGCGCGGGCGCGGGGGTGGTGCAGGTCGCCACCGACGACGCCTCGGCCTTGGTGGTCGCGACCGCCGTGCCCGAGTTGTACGTGTTCGGCATTCAACGGGAGGGCAAACGCCGCGAGGAGAGTCTGCGGAACGTGGTTGAATTGGCGAAGCTCGCGGACGTGGTTCTGATTGGCCCTGGGATGCGCGACGCGGAGATCATCCGCGTGTTGCTGCCCGAGTTGCTCGGATTGGACCACCTGCGCGCCTTGATCATCGACGCGAAGGCGATCGGCGTGGCGGCCGAGTTCCTCCCGGCGAAGGGCGAACTGCGTGGAAAAACGATCCTGACCCCGCACGCCGGCGAGATGGAATCCCTCTCGCAGGCTTCGAAGGACGACAGTGAAGGACAAAGCCTTGGTGGTGGCCCGTGAGGTGGCCGGGCGGCTTGGGAGTGTGATTGTCTTGAAGGGAACCGAGACTCTGATCTGCGGCGCGGAAGGCCCCGCGTACCTGAACACCACGGGCAACGTGGGCTTGGCCACGGCGGGTTCGGGCGATGTGCTGGCGGGCGTCATCGCGGGACTGTGCGCGAGCGGCGCCGACCCGTTGCAAGCGGCGGCGCTGGGAGTGTCGGCGCACGCGCGGGCGGGTGACAAACTGGCGAGGGAAGTAGGTCCCATCGGCTATCTCGCGCGTGAGATTCTGGCGGAGATTCCACGTCTCGCGCGACCAGCGTGACAAAAGAGCCTCTGGTTCCGCTCCGCCCGCCGCGTAGCGGCTTTGGAGTGCGTTGCGACACGTCGCCGCTTTGTCATTCAGCGACACGTCGCGTCCAAACCAAGCCGGCGAAGCCGCCGTCCGATCGGTTCCGCCGGAGATGCTCTCGATGGTTTACGGCGCGGGAACAAATGTCAGGGTGCCAGGTTTGACCCTTGAGAGAACCGACGGCACTTGCGCAATCGAAGGACGGGGGTCCCGCAGCCGGTTGGTCGGTGCCCGGAGCGCGATCTTGGTTTCGCCAGCGTCCTTGGGCTGACGGATCAATCGACTTCCATCGACGCGTGTGGTTGTTCCTCCGTCTTTCGATTTGGACGATCCGCGACATCTTGTGAAAACCGCCCGGCGGCTTGCTGGCCGGGCCATGTACGACTATTCTTCTTCCCATGCCCTTTGTTCTGCCTTTGAACGAGATGACCCTGGAGGATAAGCTCCAGGCGATGGAAGCCATCTGGGAAGACTTGTCCCGCAACTCCGACGCCGTGCCTTCCCCGGCTTGGCATGGCGAGGTTCTGCGCGAGCGGCAGCGGCAACTGGACGCCGGGGAAACGCATTTCATCCCTTGGGATCAGGCCCAGAGAGATTGATTGTTTGGTGGCGCTCGGTGCCAAACCGGCGGTCGCGCTGGCTCGTTCATGAAGCAAGTGATTGAGTTTTTGCCCGCAGCCTTGGCGGACATGGCTGTTGGACAGCTTTTCTACGAGGAGTAGTCGCCCGGTCTGGGTAGGTACTTCCGCGATGCGCTGAACTCGGACGCGCGCTCCCTGCTAATTACGGCGGGTGTGCATCGCAAGGTCCATGGCTTGCACCGCTACCTTTCGAAGCGTTTTCCCCACGCCATCTTCTACCGAGTCGAAGGTGACACCGTCTTCATTCACGCTGTGGTGGACAGTCGGCGGGACCCGGAGGAAATCCGGCGGCGGCTGAGTTGAATCGGGCGTCTCCACCGGGCGGAGTCTCACGCCCTTTCAGGGCGGAGTCGCTCCATCCTTACCCGCCCGGCGGCGGGACGCCAGGCCAATGTCTGTGCCCTCGGGAGCGGGGGAACCGGACAACGTCTGTCGCGCGCGGGGCGGGGAACTGGACAAAGTGCCGGCTTCGCCGGAGGGCAACGACACGACGTATCGCTGGGATCAAAGCGGCGACGTGTCGCGGCGCACTCCAAAACTGCTGCGCAGTGGGCAGAGGAACGTATCGCGGCAGAGAAGCCACGGGGTCACATCTAAACAGGATAGACCTACCCCCCAACGCCTCTTCGCGGCAAGCACCTCCACAGCAGCCTGGGCTACCTCTCGCCGCGAAACTTCTTCGATCTTTATTTTCCATCCCGACCAACCCACCTAAACTAACCTCCATTCCGCTGTACTCGGCTTCTCCATTTTACCCGGGGAAGACCCGTTTGCAATTTCGCCATCGCCATGGGGTTCACCTATCTTTCTCCACCAGCGAGCCAGCTCGTGGCTGAGTTGAAGTCAACTTCCAACGCCCGCCTTAACAGTGGCGGCAAAACATGTGCGGTCTTGCGCCAACTCGCGGCGACGCGCGAAGTCGCCGTCATTCCGCAGATCGTCGGTTTTCTCCTTGATGCCGAGCGCGAGATCGTGGCGGCCACGGCAGAGACTCTGCGGACGCTTTTTGATCAGATGCCTCCCGCGCAACTGCCGGCGTTCGATGAGTTGATGCGCCTTCGTGACACATACCACGGACCGGTTAACAGCGATCCACGGTGGCAAAAGCTGCAGCCCGCGCAGGTCAATGCCTTGATCGGCGGCGGAGATCCGGCGACCCGCGCCCTGGTGCTCGGCTTGGCTTGTTGTCATTGGAACGGCTACGTGCGCCAGAATGCCGTCGCCTGCCTGGATCAGCACGTGCATTCGGGCGCCGAGATCCCGTTTCTCTTGCTGCGTCTGGGCGACTGGGTGTCCGCTGTGCGTGTCCAAGCTGAAGAGGCGATCGTACGTCGGCTCGATTCCTCGCAACGTGAGAACTTATCTGGCTTGCTTGCCGCTGGTAGCGAGGCTGCGTGAACGCAAACGCCTCTGCGCGCCTTCAATGTTCCAGGAAGACCAGTCCTCGGCTTCGCGCTTGCGGCGGGACCTTGCTCCGCCCCCTTCCTCGCCGCTGTTTTGCCAGGTGGAATCTCTGCTGCGGACGGATGTACCCAGCCTTTTGTCCAAGGCGATGAGCATAACCGACAGGGTGACACGCCGGTTTGGTTTGGCGCTCGCCTGGAGTGCCGCGGTCGAATTGGGACCAGAGGCCGCCCAACAAGCCGTGGAACAGGTTTTGGGGATCAAGGATCAAATCGCGCGCGTGCAGATTGCCCACTGGCTGGTCGCGAAGGATGCCCATCCCGGGTTGCAACGGCGATTCATGGTTCGTCTGGTGAGCGACCGTATCCCCGCCGTGCGTCGCCTCGCGCTGGGTTGGTGTGCGTTCCACGAACCGGTTGTCCACAAAGACGTTTTGCACGCCGCTTTGTTGGATCGGAGCCGTTCCGTCCGTGCCATCGCCCAGTTCTATCTGCCGAAGCTGGACCGCCTGGATCTCCGCGGTTTCTACCGCCGGATGGCATCGAAACACGAGCCGCGAAGTCTGCTGGCCGCGCTGGGCGGTTTGTCGGAGACCGGCAAAGCCGAAGATGTGGACGGGATCATTCCCTTGGTCCAGTCACCAAAGATTGCCGTGCGCAAGGCGGCATTGTCCGCCGTCGCCAAGCTGGCCGGTGCCGCGGGCGCGTATTTGCCCCTCTTCGTCGAGGCACTCCAAGATCATAGCCCCGGTGTCAGCCGTCAGGCGCGTCTCGCCCTGGAAGACCATGCGTCGGAGATCGGTCGAAACCGGCTCAAGGCATTGTTCTTTGACGCAACGACCCCTCATGTTCGCAGGCAAGCACTTCTGCTCATCAATCGTCTGCCGAAATGGCCCAGGGTAACGCTCCTCGTCCAAGTTATTGGACAAAAGTGGTTGGACGAGAGCCTGCGGCTAACCGCCACGACTTTCTTGCGGGACTGGTTGGCAGGCTACAATCGTACCCACTTCGCCCGCCCCAGCCGGGCGGAACGCGCCGAGCTTGCCGCTGTTCTGCGTGAGCACGGCGGCGCGATGGATACTCACTGCGCGCGGGAACTCCGGGGCCTCGTTGAGTCATTCTGAAACCATCCGTTGTTATGCCCGGGCGAATCCCCTGCGCGAATCCAGTCTGCTCAAATACCATCCTCCCCGACACGGCGTTGCGGAACAACGGGTTTTGCATGCCGTGCGTCCAGGCGGTGGCCAAACAGGCGCGTGACGAGCACATCCGGCAAAACCGTAGTGACCTCGATGAATTTACCGGTGTCACCGATCCGGTCGAGGTGCTGCAAATCGTTCACCGTCCCCGCAAGTTCGATCCTCTCATCCGCCGGATCCCGCATCCCACGCCCATTGATCAACTCTACCTCGCTTTGAACCCACGAGATGGTCGGCGGCTGGCCGAGTGCGCCGCCAGCCTTGTCGGTACAGACCACCACGGCGAAGCCGAGAAGGTCATCCTGTGTTTGGCGGCATTTACGGAAATCAATCTGGATGTGTGTCTGCGCTCCCTGGCTTCACGGGGATTTTACCGGCCGAGCTTTCCCTTTCACCGCGCGCCCGCCGACGTCCGGGATCATCTCTTGGCGCGTGTCGAAGCAGGAACTGGGAATCGAAACCATCTTTTGCTGGCCCTCGCCTGGATCGGGGATGCCGCGGTGGTGGAGCGGTTCGCGCACTGGCGGCGCAAGCCGCCATCCTGGGGCCAATCCCTCTTCGTTCCCCCGTGGGATTATTCCCGTGAAGCGGGTTGGGAACTTACCGCGGAAGGTCGGAGAAGAAATCTCTACTTTGCGCAGTGCGTCGAGTTGGTGCCGGGCCACTCCGCACGGCCCGCTTCGTTCATGGCCATCCAAGAACGGAAGGATGCCTGCCCGTGGTGTCAAACCAAGCTGACCAATCTATTTGACGTCGACGGGGCGATTTTTCATCTTGTGAGCGGTTCGGTCGGGCTAGGCATCGTTCAGGTTGCCACGTGCGAGGTTTGCACAGCTTTCGGGACGGTTTTCGGCCAGTTGGACGATAAGGGTCGCGGGCGGTGGCGGTGGGCACCTAAGAATTCACGCCCGAAATACCTCCCGGATGACACTCCCATCTGGGATCGGCTGCCCGAGGACGCTCTTACCCTGGGTAAGCCGCGTTCCCCGTTTGTTGCGGCGGACCAGTTTGTGCCGGCCGCTTTCTCCCAATTGGGTGGACATCCCACCTGGATCCAGGATGCCGACTATTCATGCTGTTTGGAATGCGGGCAGACCATGATGTTCCTGGCTCAGGTGGATCACGGCGACATAGAAACGGCGGAAGGTATCTATTATGCGTTTGTCTGCCAAGCTTGCCAAACAACCGCGACGACGTATCAGCAGACGTAGGTAAGCGCCGGCTTCGCTGGAGGGAAACAACGCGACGTGTCGCTGGGATCAAAGCGGCGACGTGTCGCAACGCACTCCAAAGCCGCTGCGCGGCGGGCGGAGGGGAACTGCTTCGCAGTGGGCAGAGGGAAAGAAACCGAAGGCGGCTTAAATTCTCGACGCCGTTAGCGCTTGGGCTCCACCTGGATCGCCTCAACCCGCGCGGGCTTCTCGGGCACCGGCTTCAGCCAGCCGTACGCCTGCACCCCCAGGCAGTAAACATCCAACCCGATGATCACCGCCGCCACCGCCCACGCGCCCCAACGGATCAACGGGCCGTTGGCGAACCGGCCCATCTTTTGCCGGTCGCACGTGAAGCGCACCAGCGGCACCACCGCGAAACCCAGTTGCATCGACAACACCACCTGGCTCAAAATCAACAAACTCGTCGCCCCCTTTTCCCCCGAAATCGCCACTACCACCGCCGCCGGCACGATGGCCACACTCCGCGTAATCAGACGCCGCACCCACGGGCGAATCCGCCAATGCAGAAAACCCTCCATCACGATCTGACCCGCCAGTGTGCCGGTCAGCGTGGAGTTCTGCCCGCTGGCGAGCAGGGCGACGGCGAACACCGTGCTCGCGATCGGCGCGCCGAGCGTCGGGGCAAGCAGGCGGTAGGCGTCCTGGATTTCCGCCACGTCGTGCTGGCCGGAACGGTGGAACGCCGCCGCGCTCAAAATCAGGATGGCCGCGTTGATGAAGAACGCCAGGAACAGCGCCACCGTCGAATCGATCGTCGCGAACCGGATCGCGCTGGACTTTCCGGCGTCGTCGCGCGGGAAGTTGCGCGTCATGACGATGCTGGAATGCAGGTACAGGTTGTGCGGCATGACCGTCGCGCCGATGATGCCGATGCCCAGGTACAACGCCGAGGGGTCGGTCACGATTTGCGGGCGCGGCAGCAGCCCGCCGAGGATCCCGGCGAGTTCCGGCTTCGACACGATCATCTCGTAAAGGAAGCAGACGCCGATCAGCACGATCAACGCGCCGACGATGCTTTCCAGCCAGCGGAACCCACGATGCTGGAGAAACAAAATCAGGAGCACATCCATGGAGGTGAGGATCACCCCGAGGAGGAGCGGCAGTTTGAAGAGCAGGTTCAACGCGATGGCCGAGCCGACGACCTCCGCCAAATCGCAGGCGATGATGGCGATTTCGCAGAGAACCCAGAGCGTGATCGCGACCGGTTTTGAGTAATGGTCCCGGCAAGCCTGGGCCAAGTCGCGTCCCGTGACGACGCCAAGCTTGAGCGCCAAATGCTGGAGCAGCATGGCCATGAGGTTGGACAGCAGGACAACGGAAAGCAGCAGGTAACCAAACTGCGAACCGCCCGCGAGGTCCGTCGCCCAGTTGCCGGGGTCCATGTAGCCCACGGCGATGAGCATGCCGGGACCGGTGAAGGCGAGCATCCGCCGCCAGAGGGGCGCGTGGCGTCCGGGCACTGTGACGCTGGCGTGCGACTCCGGCAGCGAGGGCGCGCCCGGCACCGCGTTCCAGGAGGGTTTCCCAACGGGAAGGGGAGGTGCTTCGAGCAAAGGTTTCATAAGGGCAACAATATTAGCCAAGGCTAACTTTGCTGCCCCAGAGTATGCCCCTTTCTCCCCGGCGCAAGCGGATTGTCACTCGACTCTAAAAAATGAACAAACCCACCCTCCCCTCCTCCAAAGCTTGCTCTTTCCCCCTTCCCCCTGCATCCTCCGGTTCCGCCTTCCGCCCTATCTCCTAACTTCTATCTCCTTGCCCTTCCCTCCTTCTTCCATGTGGTCCGGGCGTTTCCAACAGGCAACCGACGCGCAACTGCGCGCCTACAGCGAGTCCATCTCCTTCGACTGGCGGCTTTACGCGCACGACATCGAGGGGTCCATCGCCCACGCGGCCGCGCTGACGGCGGCGGGTTTGCTGACCGCCGACGAGCAATCCCAGATCGAAACGGGCTTGCGCCAGATCGGCGGCGAGATCGAGCGGGGCGAGTTCGTCTTCAAACCCGAGTTGGAAGACATCCACATGAACATCGAGTCGGCCCTGACGGCGCGCATCGGCGCGGCGGGGGCCAAACTCCACACCGCCCGCAGCCGCAACGACCAGGTCGCCCTCGACCTCCGGCTTTACCTGCGCGCCGAGATCGCGGAAATCATCCGGGCCTTGCGCGGGATGCAAAGCGCGCTGGTCGATCTCGGCGCGCGTTACCCGGAGGCGATCCTGCCGGGTTACACGCACCTCCAACGCGCGCAGCCGGTCCTCTTCGCCCATCATTTGCTCGCGTACGCGGAAATGTTCGAGCGCGACGCCGGACGACTCGCCGACACCGCCAAGCGCATGGACGTGCTGCCCCTCGGCTCGGGTGCCATCGCGGGCTCGACCATCAACCTGGACCGCCGCCTCGTCGCCGATCGGCTCGGGTTCTCCCGGCTCAGCCAGAACAGCATGGACGCCGTCAGTGACCGCGATTTCGCCTGCGAGTTCTTGAGCGCCGCCGCGCTCGCGGGAGCGCACCTTTCGCGCCTCAGCGAGGACGTGATCCTGTGGGCGTCGAGCGAATTTCACTTCCTCACGTTGAGCGACGCGTTCACCACCGGCTCCAGTCTGATGCCGCAAAAGAAGAACCCCGATGTCGCCGAACTCACCCGCGGCAAGGCCGGGCGGCTTTACGGGAATTTGTTCCGTCTGCTGACAATCCTCAAGGGATTGCCGATGACCTACAACCGCGATTTGCAGGAGGACAAGGAGGCGGTCTTCGACTCGGTGGACACGCTCAAGGCCGCCCTCGGGGTTTTTGCGGCGATGCTGCGGGAGGCGCGCGCGGACACCGCCAGCATGGCCGCCGCCGCCGCCGATCCAAACCTGCTCGCCACCGACCTCGCCGACTACCTCGTGCTGGCGGGCGTGCCCTTCCGGCAGGCGCACGAGGTCATCGGCAAACTCGTGGCGCTCTGCCTGGACCGGCGGACGGGGTTCGCGCAACTGAGCCTGGAGGATTACCGGTCGGCGCACCCGGCCTTTGCTAACGACGTGTACGCGCTGCTCGACGCGCGGCGTTCCCTCGAAAGCCGGACGTCGGTCGGCGCGCCGTCGTTTATCAACGTTGCCGCGCAACTCAAAGCGTGGCAGGAGAAACTCCATGCCGAGTAAAACCCCTTTCATCCGCGACACCGCCGGCTGGCGAACCCTGTCGTCGGAGACCCATTACAAGACGCCGAACCTGGAGGTGGTCACGCAAACGGTGCTGACCCCGTCGCGCGGCGACCGGCCCGCGAAGTGGACGGTGGTTCACCGCAAGGCGGCCGTGGTGGTCGCCCCGCTGACGCCGGACGGCGATTTCATCTTGTTGCGCCAGGAACGTATCCCCGTGCGGCAGACCATGTGGGAGTTCCCCGCCGGTCAGATCGACGAGGAGGACACGACGGACGCAAAGGTGATCAGCGACACCGCCGCGCGCGAACTCCGCGAGGAGACGGGTTACGAACTGCCCCCGGGCGGCGAGATGCTGGCGCTGGGGTATTTCTTCACCTCGCAAGGGTTCACGGACGAGCACAACCACCTGTTCCTGGCGCGCGGGGTGGTGATGTCCGCCGGTGGTGCGGGGCATGACGAGCACGAGGGGATTGTGGAGTGCGTGGCTTTCAAGCCGGCGGAGTTGCGCCGGATGGTCGCGGAGAACGAGATCGTGAACGGCAACACGCTGAGCCTGTACGCCCGGTTGTGCGCGCGGGGGTTGGTATAGGGGGCGGCAGCTCCCGGGAGCACGAGTCTCCGACCCGCAAAGGGCGGTAGCCCCCGGGAGCGCGGGCATCCTGCCCGCAAAGGGGCGACAGCCCCTGAGCAGACCAGAGCAGATGCGGGCAGGATGCCCGCGCTCCCGGGGCTGACCCGGAGCCAGACCAGATTAGAACCAGCTTCAACCCTTGGCCACTTCCACCCGCGAGCCTTCCAACAGGTCGGTGGTGGGGTTGACCACCAGCGACTCGTCGCCTTTCAAACCGTCAACAATCTCGATGGTCTTGCCAAAATCACGCCCGAGCTTGACCGGCTGATACCGCACCTTGTTGTCCGCCCCGACGACCGCGACGCGCGGGCCGTCGCGGCGAATGTCCACGGTGTTCGCGGGGACGGACAAAGCCGGCTCGGCCTGCTCGACCTTGAAGCGGACGTTCAAATACATCCCGGGGATGAGCTTGCCGCCCTCGCTCGGAAGCTGGATCTCCACGCGCTCGGTGCGGGCGGTGGGGTCCAGCGAGTCGGCCATGCGGGTGAGCCGGCCCTTGAACACCTGTTGCGGCAGCTCGGGCGCGGTGACCTCCGTCTCTTGGCCGACGGTAAGGTTGGCCACGTAGGCTTGGGGCACATTGATGAAAACACGCAGGGTGTCCACCTGGCTGAGCGTGTAAATGCTCGGCGCGCCGGTGCCGCCGCCGCTGGAAATGAGCGCGCCGTCGTCGAGGTAGCGGTTGGTGATGACACCGGTGAAAGGCGCGGTGATCCGCTCAAAACCCTGTTGGGCCGTGAGGTTGTTCACGTTGGCCTCGGCGGCCTTCACGTTGGCGTTTGCCTGGTTGAGGTTGGCTTGGTTCTGATCGTACTCCTGTTTGCTGACCACCTTCTGGCCGAGCAACTGCCGCTCGCGGTCGTACGTAACCTGCGCGATGCCTTGGGCGGCGCGGTTTTGCTCCAGCAGGGCGTGCGACTGGCCCAGTTGGGCGTCGAGTTCCGGGGCGTCGATCTCGGCCAGAAGCTGCCCTTCGGCCACATGGTCGCCGATATCGACCAGCCGCTTTTTCAAGTAGCCGTTGACGCGGGCGTACAGGGTGGCCGTGCTGAGGGCCTCCGCGCTGCCGGGCAGACTGAAGTCGAAGCTCGGCGGCGTCTTGGAAGGTTTGACGACCTGCACGGTCAACGCGCCCGCCTGCACGGCTTTGGCGGTGTCGGCGCGCTCCTTCGAGTCGTTGCCGTGGGTGTGCCAGGCGTACAAGGCCAGTCCCGCGAGGACCAACGCCAGTCCCAGAACGATGAAGAAGAAGCGTCCGTAGCCGCCGGGCTTCTTCTTCTCACGGTCGTCTTGATGGTTGGCATCCATGGCGGGTTCAAGTCGCGGCGGCTTTGGCGTGGGCGTTTTGACCGTTGGAGCCGTTCCGGGCATTCGCGCCGTTTTGCCCCTGATGGGCAAGCTGATACTCCGGCTCGTTTTCCTCGAAGAGCAGGTCCGCGTCCTCCTGGCTGACGGGTTGAATGTCCTTCTTGCGGATCAGGCTGTAGATGACCGGCACGAAGAACAGCGTCGTTACCGTCGCCAGCAGCAACCCGCCGATCACCGCCCGGCCCAGCGGCGCGTTCTGCTCGCCGCCCTCGCCGAGGCCGAGGCTCATCGGGATCATGCCCAGGATCATGGCGAGCGCGGTCATCAGGACGGGCCGCAGCCGGGTGACGCCCGCCGAGAGCGCAGCGTCGCGCGCGTTGGCCTTGGTTTCGAGGCGCTGGTCGTTGGCGAAGGTCAGCAGCAGGATGGAATTGGAGGTCGCCACGCCGATGCACATGATGGTGCCCATCAAACTCGGCACGCTCAGGGTGGTGTGCGTGGCGAGCAGCATCCACAGGATGCCCGAGAACGCGCCGGGCAACGCCATGATAATGATGAGCGGGTCCAGCCAACTCTGGAAGTTCACCACCATCAGGAAATACACCAGCGTCACGGCGAAGACGATCCCCAGCGTCAGCTTGCCGAACGCCTCGTTCATGCTCTGCACCTGCCCGCGCACCTCGACGGTCGTCGCCTTGGGCAGCTTGGAGGGCGGCAGTTTGAAGGCGTTCGCCATGCCGGGGACGTACTTGCCCACGAAATCCTTGAAGGGGATCATGCCCAGGTACCACGGCAGCTTCGGCGCGTAGCCTTGGACGATTTTCGCGATGTCATCCGACACGCCGCCCAAGTCGCGGTCCTGGGCGTCGGCGTAGATGTCAAAGGTGGGTTGGACGTTGTAGTGGTTGATGACGACGGGATCCACCGAACGCTTGAACTCCGACAAATTGCTCAGCAACTGCGGTTGTTTCTGGCCGGGGACGATGATCGGGGTGTTGTTGAGCGCGTTGAGCGAGTCCACCTGGTACTGCGGCGTCTGCACCGCGACGAGGTAGTTGACGCCGTTGACGGGGTTGACCCAGTAGTTGCGCGCCGTTTGGCCGCTGCCGGAAAGCGAGAGCAGGAGCGAGTTTGCCACGTCGTTGGCGGTCAGGCCGAGTTCGATGGCGTGCTGGCGGTCCATGTTCACGTTGAACTGCGGGGCGTCGATCAACTGGTGAACGTTGACGTCCACCGCGCCGTCGATCTTTGCCACCTTCCCGGCGATCTCGTGCGCCAGCGCGAAGTTTTGCGGCGCGCGGCCCGTGACCTGGATGTCCACCGGCGCGGGCAGGCCGAAGTTGAGAATCTGGCTGACGATGTCGGCGGGCTGGAAGTAGAACGTCACCCCCGGGAACTTCGCGGGCAACTCGCGCCGCAGCCGCTTGACGTACGTCCAGACGGGCGTCTTGTGGGCGGGGTTGAGGGCGACCTGGATCTCGCCGTCCGTGGAACCGATGGTGGCGCTGTCGCTGAAGGCGAGGTTCACGCCGCCCACCGGCAGGCCAATGTTGTCGATGATGAGGCGCAACTCGTCCTTGGGGACAATTTGGCGGATGTAGTCCTCCACCGCGCCGAAGGTCAACTCGGCCAGCTCGATGCGCGTGCCCGCCACGGTGCGGACGTGCAGGCGGAATTGCCCGGCATCCACCGCGGGGAAAAAGTCCCGTCCGACGAAGGGCAGCACGCACGCGGACACCGCGAACAGGGCCAGGAAGAAGACGATGACCACGACGCGGAACTCCAGCGCCCAGGTGAGCATCCCCTCGTAGCCCGAGCGGAACTTCTCGAACTGGCGGTCGAACCGCTCGTGGACGCGCCAAACCCAGTCCTTGTGGGCGGACTTCTGCGGGCTGGGCGGGGGGCCGTTTTTCTTCGGTTCGCCGCCCGCCGGCTCCCAACCCTCGCGCGGGTCGGCGATTTCCGGCTCCGCGGGGTTGTCGCCGTTGCGATCCGGCGGCTGGCGGTCGCCGGGGAACAGGAGTTGTTCCTGGTGCTCGTGGCGCCGCAAGGCCAGTTCGGGCTGTTGCTCCCCGTCCTTGCCGTTTCCACCGCCATGGTTGTCCCGTCCGTATCCCCCGCCCTTCTCCCCCTTTTCCTTGGCGGACTCCTCCCGGTACAGCGCCACCTCCGGTGCGAGGAGAAAATGCACCATCACCGGCACGAGCGTGCGCGAGAGCAGGTAGCTCGTCATCATGGCGAAGACGACGGCCAGCGCCAGCGGCACGAAGAGGAACTTCGCCGGACCGGTCAGGAACACCACCGACACGAACACGATGCAGATGGAGAGCGTCGCCACGAAGGCGGGCGCGGCGATCTGCTGCGCGCCATCCAGGACGGCCTTGGTCAGCGGCTTGTTGTCGATGCCGAGGTTGCGGTGAACGTTTTCGAGTTCGACGGTGGCGTCGTCCACGAGGATGCCCACCGCGAGGCTCAGGCCGCCCAGGGTCATGACGTTGAGCGTGTAGCCCAGCGCGTCGAGCAGCAGCAGTGAAACGAGGATGGAAAGCGGGATGGATACCGCGATGATGAGCGTCGAGCGCCAACTCCCCAGGAAGACGAGGATCATCACGGCCGTCAGGCAGGCGGCGATGACGGCCTCCTTGATGACGCCCTGCACGGCGGAGGTCACGAACACCGACTGGTCGAAGAGTTGTTGCGCGTCGAAGCCCGCCGGGAAGTCGGCGCTGATCTGCGCCATGCGCGCCTTGATGCGCTTGACGATATCCACCGTGCTGGCCCCGCCGCTCTTGAGGACGGAGAGCAGCGTGCCGCGCTGGCCATCCTTGCGCACGATGTTGGTCTGCACCGCGTAGCCGTCGTGAATCTGCGCCACGTCGCGCATGTAAACGACCGCGCCGTTGACCACCTTGATGGGCAGGTCGTTGAACCGGCTAACGACGTCCGGGCTGCCGTTGACTTTGACCAGGTACTCGCGCTGGTCCATTTTCATGGTCCCGGCGGGCAGGAAAAGGTTTTGGGCGTTGAGCGCGTTGGAAATATCCGTGGGCGAGAGGCCCTTGGCGTACATGGCGGTGGAGTTAATATCCACCATGATCTGCCGGGGCTTGCCGCCGTAGGGCAGCGGAACGCTGGCCCCCTGCACCGTGGCGAGCTGCTGGCGCATGAAATTCACGTCGTAGTCGTAAAGCTCCTGTTCGGAGAGCGTTTTGCTGGACGCGGCGATCTGGAGGACGGGCACGCTGCTGGCGCTGTAACGGATGATGAGCGGCGGGGTGACACCCGGCGGCAGCACGCGCAGGATCGTCTGCTGGATGGAGGTGACCTCGGCGACGGCCTCCTCGATGTGGACGTTCGGCTGGAAGTACACCTTGATGACGCCCACGCCGTTCATGGACTGGCTTTCCAGGTGTTCGATGCCGGCCACGGTGGTCGTCATGGCGCGCTCGGAGATCGTGATGATCCGCTGCTCCATGTCGGTGGGCGAGATGCCCCCGTAGCTCCAGATGACGCTGACAACCGGGATGTTGATCTCCGGGAAGATGTCCGTGGACATCGTGAACACCGCCAGGCCGCCCAGCACGAAGATGAGCAGGGCCATCACCGTAAAGGTGTAGGGTCGGCGCAGGGCGAGTCGGACGATCCACATGGTGATGGCGGGAAGGCGTGGCGACCAGGCGGGCCGGCATGGTTCCGAACATCAAAAACGCGGGCGGGCCGGGTGGCGGATGCGCGCGCGGAGAAAAGTTCGCGGCGGGGTTGAGGCGCGGACGCCTCGCCGATGTGTGCATTGGCGCGGATTTAGCTACGGTCGGCAACGTTGAAACCCCGCGAAGTCTTCCCCTCCCTCGCGTCGTTCGCCCGCTCCGAAAGCCGTGCCCTCAAGTTGACGATCCTCCTCGTCCTGCTCGGCGCGGGCTGGGCGGTTTACGGACCCGTCACGGGCTTTGACTTCATCACGCTCGACGACCCGAGCTACGTTTACGACAATCCGGCGTTGCGTCAGGGGTTGTCCGCCAAAGGCGTCGCGTGGGCCTTCACCTCGCTGGAACACGCGAACTGGCATCCTCTCACCTGGCTCTCGCTCCTCGCCGATTACCAACTGTACGGCTTGGACCCGGGCGGGTATCACCTGACCAATCTGCTCCTGCACGAGACGGCGACCCTGCTGCTGTTTGCCTGGCTGCTCTTCGCGACGCGGTGCCTCTGGCCGAGCGCGGGCGCGGCCCTGCTCTTTTGCATCCATCCGGCGCACGTCGAATCGGTCGCCTGGGTGACGGAACGCAAGGACGTGCTCAGCGCCGTGTTCTTTTTCCTGGTGTTGCTGGCCCACACCCGCTACGCCCAAACAAAAAGGGTCGCCTACTACCTTGGCGGGCTCTTGGCGCTGGGGCTGGGCCTCATGGCCAAACCCATGCTGGTAACCCTGCCGCCCCTGCTCCTGCTGGTGGACGCCTGGCCCCTCGGGCGCCTGCGCCAACGACGCGATTTGCTCCCGCTGGCGATCGAGAAGTTACCTTTCCTGCTGATCGCGGCCGCCTCGTGCGTGATTACCTTTATCGCCCAACACGACGGCGGTGCCACCATTTCGCTCGAACACCTGCCCTGGTGGTTTCGCGCCGCGAACACCCTGGCAGCTTATCCGGCGTACCTGGGAAAACTGTTCTGGCCCGTTAACCTCGCGGTCTTTTACCCTTTCGCCGACCACCTCTCCACGCTTGGACTCACCGGGTGCGCCCTGGGGCTGGCCGGCGCGACGCTGGGGGCCGTCCGGTTGTACGGAACCCGGCCTTGGCTGCTCATCGGCTGGCTGTGGTTTGTCGGCACACTCGTGCCGGTGATTGGGCTGGTGCAGGTCGGCGGCCAAGCAATGGCCGACCGTTACACATACCTGCCGTCGATCGGAATCTTTGTCGCGTTGTGCTGGACGCTCGCAGATCTCTGGCGGCGGTGGCGGCGCCTCCGCCCAGCCTTGGCGGTCGCGATGTTCTCCGCCGCCGTCGTGTGCCTGGGCCTCTGCCAACGGCAGGTGGAATACTGGCGCGACGGGGTCAGCCTTTTCCGGCACACAATCGCCGTGACGCGTCCCACCTCGCATCCCTTTCTGATGCTGGGTGACGCGTGCTTTCGTTCGCGCGACTTTTCCGGGGCGGAGGTCGCTTATCGGCGCGCGTTTCAGATGGCGCCTGACGACGTGGAACTGGTGACCAAGATGGG
Source organism: uncultured bacterium (assembly GCA_963795895.1). Classification (GTDB taxonomy): domain Bacteria; phylum Verrucomicrobiota; class Verrucomicrobiia; order Chthoniobacterales; family SZAS-18; genus CAWCJJ01. The sequence continues at coordinate 642,022 of CAWCJJ010000005.1, read as the reverse complement.
CATTCTCCAACTGGAGCAGGGTCATTGGGAGCCGGCTTGTCAGTGGCTGGGGCAAGTGGCGGCCCGGGGAGACTGCCACGACCCCGTGCTTTTCAACAACCTCGGGTTCGCGCTCAACCGGCTGGGCCGTTTCAACGAAGCCGCGCCCGCCCTGCGCCGGAGTGTCGCGTTGCGTCCCGGCTACGCTTTCGCCCGCGCCAACCTCGGCGATGCCCTGCTCGGCGGCGGCGACGAAGCGGGCGCGGCGGACGAATACGAAAAGGCCCTCGCGTTGAAACCCGATTTTCTCGCCGCGCTCAACCCGCTGGCGTGGCTTTACGGTTACTCCGACCGGGGCCGCGACCCTGGCCGGGCGGAGCGAGCCCTTGGGTTGGCGCGGCGCGCGGTTGACCTCACGATGGGTAAAAACGTCGCCAGTCTCGACGCGCTCGCCGCCGCCGAGGCCGCCGTCAATGATTGGTCCGGGGCCGCGCGGGCGGCGCAAGCGGCCTTGCGGATAGTATCGGACCAGCCCACCTCGCCCGCTGACGCGATGTTGTTGCACGCCGAGCGGACCGACGCTTATCTCGCTCAGCGCTGGCCACCCCGCTGACCCGCGCCCCGCCCATCGCGGCAGTGGAACCCCTTGAAGTAGGGGACGCCATCTGCTATCTGCCCTCCGCCCCTCCCGGCGACTGCCCATGCTCTTTCGCTTCCTGCTCAAAAAACTCTTCAATTTCCGTCAGAAGACCGATGTGGAGATGGTCAAGCCCTTCCTGGAACACCTGGAGGACCTCCGCTGGACCCTCGTGAAGATGGCTGCCGCGTTGGGCGTGGCGATGTTCGGCAGCTTCATCTTCCGCGCGGAACTCGCCGGTGTCGTCGAGCAACCACTCTACGGGATCGGGCTTCCGGGCGGCATGCGCGCCAATCTGCAAACGCTGGGTCCCATCGATTCGATGAGCATCTCGATCAATTTGGCGTTTTACGCCGGGCTGATCCTGGCGTTCCCCTTTCTGCTGTACTTTTTGGCGCAGTTCACCCTGCCCGCGCTCAACCAGAAGGAGAAGGTGTACGTCCTGCCGGCGGTCGGCGTCGGCTTTATGCTGTTCCTGACGGGCGTGCTCGTGTGCTTCAAGCTGATCTTGCCGACGACGTTGCGGTGGTTGTTCAACGACTCGATCAAAATGGGCTTCCGCCCGGATTGGCGGGTGACGGATTACTTCGGGTTCGCCACGCAGTTCGTGTTGATCTTCGGATTGATGTTCGAGTTGCCGGTGGTGATCACGGTGCTGGTGAAGATCGGAATTCTCAATGCGACGATGCTGCGCAAGACGCGCGCGTACGCGGTGGTCCTGATTTTGGTGGGCGCGGTGATCATCGCGCCCACGCCCGACCCGGTGACGATGGCGATCGTGGCGGGTCCGATGCTGTTGCTCTACGAGGCGTGCATCTGGATCGCCTGGGCGATGGAGCGGCGGGACCGGCGGCTGGCGGGACGGATCGCCGCCGTGCCGGTGAAGGTGCGGGACTTGGACGAGGATGAGGGCGATTAAAGGGAGTGCGATGTGCCGCGTCAGCCGCCGGTTCCAATTGCCTATGGCTTGAACTGCGGCGACGCTTCGCCGCTCTCTCTGGCCGCAACGCGCCGTTGGCTTGACATCCCGGCGGACACGGCCGCCGTGTGAGGCTTGTCCTTACCCACATCTTTTCCTGGACCGGGGCAAACGTTGCGGGCCTGGCGCAAATGCCTGGAGTCCGGGTGGAATTTGACCGAAGTCACGAAAAATAGATACACTTATGACCTAATAAGCCATCGAATAACTCCCCCTCCGATGTTTACCTACCGGGATTTGGGTAAAGACATGGATTGGAAGTCCCGGACTTTTCCCTGTCGTCCCTCCGGGACTGGATCGAAACACCTGGTGGATGGTGATCAGACACTTTTTTACTCCGCAACCGAACTCCGCAGCGCTTGCACCTGCACCTGGAGGTTCGTCTCGCCCCGGAACTCGTTGGATTCAACTTGAAACGCCATGTCCCAGGGCGGCGGCGGCAACGGGCGCGAGGCACCGCCGAAGAAGACGGCGGGCACCGCCGGAACGTAACCGCCGCCGTTCGGGTTACGCTGGTTCGCGGCGGATTGGCGCAGCATGAAACGGAAATGTTTCTCCTTCATCACGCGCGGCTCGGAGGCCGGTACCACGCCGCGCGCCAGGAACACCGGCTGCGGGTTGCCCATGCCGAAGGGCTGGAGCAGCTCGTGGCACCCGAGGAAATCCGCGTCCAAATCGGACAGGGGGACTTCCGCGTCCAAGCGCAGAAACGGTTTGAGTTGCTCCTCGCTAAGTAGAGCGCGCGCGATCTCGCAGAAATCCGTTTGGAACTGCGCGAACCCCGCTTCGAGCATCGTCAGGCCCGCCGCCATTTCGTGACCGCCGTGTTTCTGGAGCAGGCCGGCGCATTGGTTGAGCGCGCCGACGAGCGAAAGACCCTCGATGCTGCGTCCGCTGCCCTTGCCCACGCCGGCGTCGTCAAACCCGACGACCAGTGTCGGGCGATGGTGCGTGCGCATCAACCGCGAGGCGACGATGCCGAGCACGCCGGGATGCCACCCGCGCGAACCCACGACGATCGCCGCCCGTCCCGTCGCGCCGCCTTCGAGGGCGTCCAACTGGGCCTGGGCTTCGAGCAGGGTGCGTTGTTCGACGGCCTGGCGCTCCCGGTTTTGCGCGTCGAGGACCGTGGCCAGTTCGCGCGCGCGGTTTTCGTCGGTGGTCATGAGCAGTTCGAGCGCGGCCTGGGCGGTGCCGAGGCGTCCGGCGGCGTTGAGCCGGGGACCCAGCCGGAACCCGATGTGAACCGGGCGCACCGGCGCTTTCACGGACGCGACTTCCATCAGCGCGCGCAAGCCCGGCCAGAGCGTGCGCGCCATTTGCAGGCTGCCCCGGCGGACGAGGATGCGGTTTTCCTCCACGAGCGGCACGAGGTCGGCCACGGTGCCCAGCGCGACGAGGTCGAGCGATTCCTTGAGGTCGAACCCGGGGAGCGGACGGCGTTTGAGCAGCGCGTGGCAGGCTTTGAACATCAACCCGGCGCTGCAAAGGTAGTGGTGGTCCGTACCCAGCTTGGGGTTGACGAGGGCAACGCAATCGGGCAACACGTCCTGCGGTTCGTGGTGGTCGAAGATCAGCGCGTCCACCCCGGCGGCGCGTAGGGCGGCGATCTCGCGAACGCTGGAGGTGCCGCAATCGATGGCGATGAGAAGCTGCGGATCATACTCCTGGACGCACCGCGCGACGCCCTCGGCGCTGAGGCCGTAACCCTCCTCGACCCGCATCGGCAGAAAGCATTGGACGTCCGCGCCATAAGCCGTGAGCAGGCGGGCGAGGATGGTCAGGGAGGTGACGCCGTCCACGTCGTAATCGCCGTAGAGGACGACACGCTCGCCGCCGGTGACCGCCCGGAGAATACGGTCCACGGCGGCACCCATGTTCGGCAGGGCGAACGGGTCGCCGAGCAGGGTAAGCTTGGGGGAAAGGAAGTCGCGCGCGGCTTCCGTGGTGGCATGGCCCCGGCGCGCGAGCAGGCCCGCGAGAAAGGGTGGCACGTCGAGGTCGGTGGCGATTCGTTGAATGGCGGGAGCGAGCGCGGGATCAAGCGAAGGCAGCAGCCAGCGGACGGGAGACATGGGGCGAGTCGAAAGCGGGTGGCGGGAGGACGAACACCATAGCCTTTGCCAAGGTGTTTGACCATCCCCCGCGTGACTCTACCCCTCCCTGCGGGGAGCGTGGGCCCGCCTCAACCCAGTTCCGCCTCGTCTTGCTTGAGCGAGGCCATGTCGATGACGTAGCGAAAGCGCACCTCACCATCGACCACCTTCTTGTAGGCGTCGTTGATCTCTTGGATCGGGATCACCTGGATCTCCGGCCCGAGGTTGTGCTCGGCGCAAAAATCGAGCACCTCCTGGGTTTCCTTGATGCTGCCGATGATCGATCCCCCCACGCTGCGGCGGTGCATGGCCTGCTGCTGGTTGTCCACGGGCGCGAGCGGTTCGAGCGCGCCCACCACCACCAGGGTCGCGTCCCGCTTGAGCAACGCGATGAACGGGTCCAGCTTGGCTTTCTCGGGCACCGTGCTCAGCATGAAATCAAAGGTGCGTTTCAGCGCCTTGAAGCTGTCCTTGTCGCTTTCCAGCACGCCGGTCGCCCCGAGTTTGGCGGCGGCGGCGAGTTTTTCCTTCGTCCGCGTGAACACCGTCACCTCCGCTCCCATCGCCACAGCCAGTTTGACGGCCATGTCGCCCAAGCCGCCGAAGCCGATGATGCCTACCTTGCTGCCGGCTTTCACACCCCAATGCTTGAGCGGGGAGAAGGTTGTCACCCCCGCGCAGAGGATGGGGGCGGCGACCTCCGGCTTGAGTTTGGCCGGGATTTTGAGCACGAAGTCCTCCACCACGACGATCTTGTCGGAGTAGCCGCCGTACGTGTTGTCGCGACCGTACATGTTAGTCCCGGTGTCGGCCATGGCGGCGGGCATCATGGGGCCGTTGTAGGTCGCCAGCCAACTGTTCGGTCCCTCGCAGTAATTCTCGTCGCCCGCCCGGCAGGCCTCGCACTGGCGGCAACTGTCGATCATGCAGCCGACGCCGACCAGATCGCCCACCCGGTGACGGGTAACGCCGCCCCCCGCGCGCGAGACGCGCCCGACGATCTCATGGCCCGGCATGCAGGGATACACGGTGTTGCCCCACTCGTTCTTGGCCTGGTGGACGTCCGAATGGCAGACGCCGCAAAAAAGCACGTCGATCTCGACCTCGTTGGCCTTGGGTTCGTCGCGCTCGAACGCGAGGGGTTTGAGGCGGGTGAAGGAATGGCTGGCGGCGTAACCGATGGATTTGCTCATAAAAGGGTTTGTCGTTTGCGCTGGGATGCCCGGCCGGTGTTCTCGCGGCGAGGCGGGATGCAATCACTATCCGCAAGATTATCGGGGAGCGGTTTTCTAATCTTTCGTACCTTGGCACCGTCAGGTTTGGGTTCCGCGTCACGCCCCGCTGTTTTTGGACAGGATGAACAGGAAGGGGAGGATGTGGAAAGCGTGGCGTCCACCTCTCCCATCCTGTTGAGACGTCGAGGCCGCTTACCGCAAAGCCGTGTAAAGAAGTAGAAGTAAAATGTGCGGTGATCCGCCGCCACTCCCGCCCTTTTTGTGTTTGCACTTTGATTCCAGTCCGTTACGGTCCCGGTGTGCCAGCGACAACGCTCATCCCAGCCCCGCAACCCGGCTATTCCCGCCGTTGCGCGCTCCTGTTGTCGCTAGGGTTAGCCTCCCGCTAACCTTTTCCCCTCACCCGCCTCGTTCCATCGGCCGGCCTGTTCCCCAACAGACGCCCGACCCACTGCGCGCCACGCCGCCAGTACCAATCTTCCGGATTCCGCCCTCTGGTTTCCGCCCTATCTCCTATCTTCCATCTCCTTGCCCTTCCTTTCCGCCTCTTCTTCTTATGTCCAAAGTCATCATCTTCGACACCACCTTGCGCGACGGCGAACAATGCCCCGGCGCCTCCATGAACCTCCGTGAAAAAATGGAGGTCGCCCGGCAACTCGCCCGCCTTAACGTCGATGTCATCGAAGCCGGGTTCCCCGTCATCAGCGACGGGGACTTCGAGTCCGTCCAACGCATCGCGACCGAAATCCGCGGCCCCATCATCGCCGGCCTCGCCCGTTGCGTGCCGGGCGACATCGACGCCGCCGGCGCCGCCGTCAAACCCGCCGGGGAACGCGGGCGCATCCACGTCTTCCTCGCCACCTCCAAACTCCACCGCGAACACAAACTCAAAAAGGCCCAGGACGAAATCCTGCGCCTGGCCGTCGAGGGCGTGAAACGCGCCAAGGCCCTCACCCGCGACGTGGAGTTTTCCCCGGAGGACGCCTCCCGGACCGAACCCGAGTTCCTCGCGCAAACCGTCCAGGCCGCCATCGAGGCCGGCGCGACGACGGTGAACATCCCCGACACCGTCGGCTTCGCGGTGCCGGAACAATTCGGGGAGTTGATCCGCTACCTCTTCGACAACGTGCGCAACATCCACGACGCTGTCGTGAGCGTGCATTGCCACAACGACCTCGGCCTGGCCGTGGCGAACTCCCTCGCGGCCGTCCGCGCGGGCGCCCGGCAGGTGGAGGGCACCATCAACGGCATCGGCGAACGCGCGGGCAACGCGGCGCTGGAGGAAGTCGTCATGGCGTTGCGCACGCGCCCGGAGGTGTACGGCAACGTCACCACCGACATGAACACGCGCGAGATCGTGAAAAGTTCGCGCCTGATCAGCCGGATGAGCGGTCTGCTCGTGCCGCGCTCCAAGGCGATCGTCGGGGAAAACGCGTTCGCGCATTCCTCCGGCATCCACCAGGACGGCATGATCAAGAACCGGTCCACGTACGAGATCATGGACCCCAAGGAGGTGGGCTGGGGCGACACGGAGTTGCCCTTGACCAAGCACTCGGGCCGGGCCGCGATGGTGTTGCGCCTCAAACACCTCGGCCACACGTTGACCGACGACGAGCTGGGCCACGTCTTCAAACGTTTCAAGGAAATCGGGGACCGCAAGAAGTTCGTGTACGACGACGATCTGGCGGCGTTGGTCGAGGACAGCAGCCTCGGCGCGCCGGAAAGTTACGAGTTGGATTACCTCCACATCACCAGCGGCACGACCACCATCCCAACGGCCACCGTGCGGCTGCGGCACCACCAGCTGGTTGCCGGGGCGAATGGCAACGGCGAGGAAAGTGTTGCCAACCAACCGGCGGAGGAAGCCGGGGAAATCCTGCAGGATTCCGCCGCCGGGAACGGGGCCGTCGATGCCGCCATGAAAGCCATCGACCGCATCCTGGGCCGTCAGGGCCACCTCGTGGAATACCAGGTGCAGGCGGTGACGGGCGGCAAGGACGCCCTGGGCGAGGTGACCTTGAAAGTGGATTTCGGCGACGGCAAGCTGATCACCGGCAAGGGCGCGAGCACCGATGTCATCGAGGCGAGCGCGCGGGCGTACCTGCACGCCATCGGACGGGTCCAATCGTTACCTCGCGTGGCGTCGGCGGCACCGGGAACGACGGTTTAGCGCGAGGGGACGGGAGGCGGCGCGCTTGGCGGGGAAATTGCTTTGTAGCGTTCGACGTAATAGTTCATGTCCCTCTCCCTCGCCATGCGCCCGTCCCGGTCTGATTTAGCAGCGGTCACCGGCGAGCCACCCGTAAAATTTGCCGCCCGCCCCGGGAGGGAACCACTTTGCACCTTGCCCGACCCTCAAATTGTCGAGCTCCCCCCGGCGGCGGGCGCTTTCCAACACATCCTCCGGCTGACGGCCAGCATCCACCAGGCGTCGGTGGCGCTCATCGCCCTGGAGGGTGAAGAAGAAATTGAGTCCGTTGGCGAGCCGTTGACGGAGGAAACCAGGGCGTTGCTGCGTCCCATTTGCCTCTGGAGCCAAGCCACCGCCATCGGGCGGTTGTTCTGGGTGGAAGACGCGCGTCTCCACCCTTTGCTCACCGTCCACCCCTTGGTTGCCGGAAAATTTGAGTTGCGCTTTTTTGCCTCCGCCCCGCTGCTCGCGTCCGGGGGCCGCGTCCTGGGCACGCTCTGCGTGTTGGGTCACCAACCCCGCGCGCTCGATCTGGCGGAACAGGAAAACCTGCGTTCACTCGCGGGACTGGCGGCGGGCGAAGTGTCGTCCGCCCTGGAGCGGGACGCCGCCCGCCGCGCCGTCGCCGACGAGCGGGAGCGGCTGACCGTCACCCTGGCCTCCCTCACCGAAGGGGTCATCACCACCGACATCCACGGCAACGTCGAGTTGATGAACCGGGTGGCCGAGGAACTCACGGGGCATCCCGCCGCCGGGGCGCTCGGACGGCCCCTGGGCGATGTCTTCAGCATCGAAGAGGACAACAAATTTTCCACGGCGGCGGGTGGTGACACCGAGGCCGACAGCATCGTGCGGGTTCTGGCCACGGGACGCGCGTCGGAAGGCAGCCACCAAGTCTGGCTATGGTCGCGCGACGGCACCCGGCGACGGATCGCGCGCGAGCACCTCGCCCGTGTACGGCGAACGCGGGGAGATCACCGGCACCGTCCGCGTTTTCCGGGACATCAGCGAACAGGAAAGGCTCGACCGAGGAACTGCTCAAGGCCAGCAAACTGGAATCCGTCGGCATCCTCGCGGGCGGCATCGCGCACGATTTCAACAACATCCTCACCGCCGTCATCGGCAACCTTTCGATGGCGCGGATGCATTGCGCCGAGAACTCCAAGGCCGTCGCCAAGCTCGACGCGGCCGAGCGCGCCAGCTACCGCGCGCGGGATCTGACGGGCCAACTGCTGACGTTCGCGCGCGGCGGCGCGCCGGTGAAGAAGCTCGACCCAACTCGGCGAAGTGATCCGCGAGTCCGTCCATTTCGCGCTGCACGGCTCCACCGTCCATTGCCATTACACCATCGCGGAGGATCTCTGGCTGGTGGAAGCCGACCCCGGCCAAATCGGGCAAGTTATCAACAACCTCGGCATCAACGCGGTGCAAGCCATGCCGCGCGGCGGGATCATCGAGGTGCTCGCCGAAAATCTGACCGTGGGCGAAGGCGACGAATTCCCGTTGAGCCTGGAACCCGGCGACTACGTCAAAATCTGCGTCGAGGACGACGGCACGGGCATCGCGCCCGAGCACCTGGTCAAGATCTTCGACCCGTTTTTCACCACCAAGGCGAGCGGCAGCGGGCTGGGTCTGGCGACGAGTTATTCAATCATCAAAAAACACGGGGGTCTGTTGACCGTGGACAGTGTGCGCGGGGTGGGCAGCATCTTTCGCATCTACCTGCCGGCCGAGCCGCAACGAGCCGTCGGCGAGCTGGTCGCCGACGCCGTCGCGGATACCGTCAAGGTGGTGCCCGGCAACGCGGCCGGCGGCGCGCTGAAGGTCCTGATCATGGACGACGAGACGCCGGTGCGCGAGTTGATCCAATCGATGCTCGGCTACCTGGGGCACGAGTCCGTGGGCACGGCGGACGGCGCCGCGGCGGTCCAGACGTACCGGCAGGCGCGGGCCGAGGGACGGCCCTTTGATCTGGTGATCCTGGATCTCACCGTGCCGGGCGGCATGGGGGGACAGGAGACCTTCGAGCGTTTGCGCAAGATCGAACCCGGCGTCAAGGCCGTGGTCAGCAGCGGCTACGCGAACAACCCGATCATGAGCGACTACCAGGACCACGGGTTCGCGGGCGTCTTGTCCAAACCGTACCGGGTCAACGAGTTGTCGGGCGCGTTGAACACGGTTTTCCCGAAGGTGGAGGTGGTCTGACGGGTGCCGGGTGGTCGCGGGATTCAGGTCGCCCGGGAAAATAGGCGATTTTAAGATTTGCGGAAGGCGGGGGTCAGCCGCTTCGTTGCTGGCATGTCCAAGCAACTGATCGTCCTCATCACCGGCGCGAACCGGGGGATCGGGCTGGCGCTGACGCGGGTGTACCTCGAACGCGGGGACCGGGTGGTCGCCACCTGCCGGCACCCCGGCAAAGCCGCCGACCTGCAACGACTCAAGGAAACCCACCGCGACGATCTGCAGATTTTGCGTCTCGACGTGGACCTCGGACGCTCGGCCGCGACGGCGGCGGAGGTGGTCGCCGAACACATGCTGCGGGTGGACGTGTTGATCAACAACGCGGGGATCAATCCGGGCCGCATGACCGAGGGATTGGAGAACCTGGAGTTCGCGGAAGTGCGGGACGCCTTCGAGACCAACGCGATTGGTCCGATCCGGGTCACGCGGGCCATGCTGTCATTATTGCGCAAGAGCGCGCATCCCCGGGTGGTCAACATTTCCTCGGGGGCCGGCTCCATCTCGCACAAGGCGGGCGACGCGCACAACTACGCCTACGCGGCGTCGAAGGCGGCGCTGAACATGTTTACGCGGGTGGTGGCCTCCGAGTTCAAGGCGGAGTCGATTTGCGTCGTCGCCCTGACCCCGGGCTGGGTGCGCACGGAGATGGGTGGTCCCGACGCCGAACTGGACGCCCCGGTGGTGGCCGGTGAAATCGCGACGACGATCGACGGACTGACCCTGGAGCATACTTCCCAGTGGCTGGACTCACGCGGCCAACCGAGCAAGTACGCGTGGTAAGGGAAGAATCCAGAAGGTTCACAGAGGACACGGAGAGGCGGACACAGAGGAAGAAAAAGGCGGGGTTTGGAGGGGAGTTGTTGGTTACTGGTTATTGGGGTGGAGGGAAGCACACGAGGCATTGTTAAACCCACGCCTTTTGCCTTTCTCTGCCCCAACAACCAATAAACAACAACCTTCCCCCGCCTTTCTCTGCCTCCTCCGCCTCTGTGTCCCCCTCTCCGTGTCCTCTGTGATAAATTCTTTATTCCTTGCCGGTTGTTCGTTATTCGTCACCGTATGAAGATTCTCATCGCCGCCAGCGACCTGTCGCCCCTGATCTCCGCGGACACCAGCGCGACCGCCGCCGCCATCCCCGCGCTGGCCGTGGCGTTGCAAAAGGCGGGACACGAGATCAGCCTCGCGGGTCCGTTGACGTCCGGTTTGGAAACGCCCGGGGACCTGAAGATCAAACCCACGGGGGTGAACATCAACGTCGCGCTGGGCAACGAGCGGGTTTCGGTGCAGGTCCAGCAGGCGAAATCCGCCCAGGGTTTGCAGTTGTTTCTGTTCCGGCACGAGCTTTTTACGTCCCTGCCAGCGGATCAACCGGCCACTTGGACGATGGGCGCCGCCGCCGCGACCCTCTACTCCAAGCTGGTGGTGGAACTGGCGCGCCGGCTCAACCCGGCGCCGGATATCATCCAGATCCAGGATTGGCCCGGCGCGTTGGTGCCGGTGTTTCTCCAAGCGTACCACCTGCCTTTCACCACGGTGCTGGCGGTCAGTGATCCCACGGCGCACGGGAGTTTCCCCATCGAGGATTTTGGATTGCTGAACTTGCCCTGGGAATATTTCCGTCCGACGGCGGTGGAGTTTTACGGACGGGTGAACTTTCTGAAGGCGGGTTTGGTCTCCGCGACCGCCGTGGTGGTCGGCGGTGATTTGGAACGGCACGCGTTGCGGGTTCCCTCGCAGGGCGGCGGACTCGACGCCGTGTTTCGCGAACAGTCCGCTCGTCTGCACGGGATTCCCGCCGGCTACGACGAACAGCTTTGGAACCCGGCGGTGGACCCGCAACTCACCCGGCGCTACCGGCCCGCGAGTCTGGCGGGGAAAATCTCGTCGCGCAACGGGCTGCTCAGCCAGCTTGAACTCGCCAAAAACCCGGTGGGTCCGGTGTTCCTGATCGACCACGCGGCGGGCCAGGAGCCGGGTTTGCTGAGTTGCCTCGCCGCGCGCCTCGACCAGCTACTGGCGGATGATGTTCGGATCGTTGTCCTGGGCGAATTTCTCCCGACGCAAGGGGGCAGCGACGCGGCGCACCCGACGCGTGACGTGGCCGTTTCGTTCCAGATCGCCGCGCGCAAACATCCCGGCAAACTCGCGCTCGCGCGCGAAGTGGACGAGCGCTTGGCCCATCTGGCGCTGGCGGGGAGCGATTACCAGTTGTTCCTGGGGCGCAACCGGGGGCTTTCCACGCTGCTGGTGCGGACGTTGAAGTATGGCACCATCCCCATTTTGCCGGCCACGGCGGGTGTCAGGCAGTTGATCGAGGACTATATTCCCGGCGTGGAGACGGGCACTGGATTGTTGTTTTACAAGGAGGATGGGGCCGCGCTCTTTGACGTGCTCGCGCACCGCGCACCGTCGCTGCTCGAGCCGCCGGACCGGTGGGAGTCGTTTCGCCAGCGCGCGATGATCCACGCGGGAAAGTTTTCCTGGGCGCGTACGGCGGTGCAGTACGGGGCTTTGTATGAGCGGTTGAAGCGGTGAGAGGATGACCTCCCAAGAAGGGGGGCAGCCCTTCACCGCCGACAAGGAACCGTCAGCCGAGCGCCTCGCCGACTTGGGCCTCATCCGGGCGGTCCGCGAGATCCACGAGAATCAACCCAAAAACCACAGAACCTCAAAAGGAAAAATGATGATGCGTGTATTCGTCACTGGTGCGACCGGGTGGGTGGGATCAGCCGTGGTCGCCGAGTTGGTTTCGGCCGGCCACCAAGTCGTTGGCCTGGTTCGCTCCGAGCAGAAAGCCCAAACCCTGCGTGCCGCGGGCGGGGAACCCCTGCTCGGCTCGCTTGGCGATCTTACGATCCTCAAGCGGGCCGCCTCCGAAGCGGATGGCGTCATCCACCTGGCTTTCGGCATCGACTTTTCAAGGATCGTCGAACTGGCCCGGGAAGACCGGCAAGCGATCGAGGCCTTTGGCGAAGTTTACGCGGGGTCCGACCGTCCGGTGATCATCACCAGCGGCTTCGGTCTTCTGCCCGTCGGCGAGACGTTCACCGAGGACATGTCGCCCGCACCGGTCATGCCGCAGTTTCCCCGCGCTTCGGAACAGACGGCCTTTGCCATCGCGGCAAAGGGGGTGCGCGCCACCTGGGTACGGCTGCCACGCTCCGTGCATGGCGTCGGCGAGCGGCACGGCTTCGTTCCGATGCTGGCGGGCATCGCGCGGGAGAAGGGTGTCTCCGCCTACGTTGGCGACGGCCGGAACCTTTGGCCGTCGGTGCATCGGCTCGACGCGGCGCGCGTTTACCGTCTCGCGCTTGAGCATGGGGCGGTGGGCGGCCCTTTCCACGCGGTGGCCGACGAAGGGGTTCCGTTCCGGCGGATTGCGGAGGCCATCGGCGAGCAGTTGGGGGTGCCAACCAAGTCCGTCTCCCCCGAGGAGGCGGCCGGACACTTCGGAATGCTGGCCGGATGGGTCGCGGGCAACGGTCCGGCGTCCGGCGCCAAGACCCGGGAACGCTTGGGATGGGTGCCGAAGGAACCCGACCTGATCCGCGACATCAATCGACCGGAGTATTTCAGCTAACATCCCGGCATGACCGGCGGGTGGGTTTGACCACGCCGAACCACTGTCGCTTCAGAATCGTTGAACATCGCCTCGGTTCTGCTCCGGTCAGCCCCGGGAACGCGGGCGTCCCGCCCGCATCTGGTTTGGTTTGATCTATCCAAAGGCTACCGCCCTTTGCGGGCGGGACGCCCGCGTTCCCGGGGCTGACCGGAGCAGAGGCGACCGGGAAGCCCGCGCCCCCGGGGCGGAATAGCCGGTCAGGCCAATACCCGGGACCATTCCACTCGCCGGTTTTGAAAAACCGCCACTCGCTTCAAAAGGTCGATGGCATCGTGATTACGAATACCGCACATCCTTACCCGGCTCCATCTCGTAGGTCAGCGCGAGCTGCTCCCGCACGTGCGCCCCGATCACCTCGGCGGCGAAATTCTTGTAAATCGGGTCCGCCCGACCCTCGTCCATCTTCGCCAGGGTCTCGAAATCCATCGAGAAGAAAAACCCCCAGTCGTTCTCCGGGCGAGACGCGCTTGCCGCACTGCATCGACGCGGACCTCGGGAATCTTCAGCAACCGGATGCGCGTTTGCGCGCATCATCCACTCCACTTGTTCGTCGTCCGCGCCGGGTTGAAATTTGCAAAGGACGACGTGGTGGATCATGCGACGGCTCTTTACCAGCCAGCACCCGCCGGTTCAAGCCGGCCGGTGCCGCCCACCCTAACTTTTTCCAGTTCAACGCGCCCTTCTTCAAGGCGTACACGTAGCCAACCGTCAGGATCGTCACAAAGGACAACATGCTCCAGAGAATGCCGGTGCCGTGCTTGACCATCTCACCGAAAACGACGGCCCACGGGTACATGAACACGATCTCGATGTCGAACAGGATGAACAGCATCGCCACCAGGTAGAACTTCACGCTGAAACGCGGCTGTGCGTTGCCGATGGGCAGCATGCCGCACTCATAGGCGGAATCCTTGATCTTGCTGCGACGCCCCGCCTTGCCCAGCACCACGCTGACGATCAGCGCCGACGCGGCGAAGCCGATGGCGACGATCGCCTGGAGTAAGAATCGGGAAGATATTCGCGCATGTGACGCAGGAGTGCGGTGATCCGACTCCTGACAGGAAAGCGAAGAGTTCAGTTCACCGCCGGAACGTCTCAGCTCACCGTGGCCGCGCCAACGGCCGCCGCAACCTCAATCGCCGCCGGGACGCGGGGCACCACCGGGCGGGATCGCGTTGGCCAGTGAGTCGAGGCCCTTGTACTTTTTGCCGGTCTTCTTGACCATGCCGCGCGAGACCAAAGTTTGCAGCTTCTCGTAGGCGCGCAGACGGAGCATTTCCTCGCCTCCGCTGGCCGCGTTGCGGGCGCGCAGATTGCCATGGACCAAGTCGAAGAGCTCCTTGAACTCGTGCGAATTCTTTTGCATGAGCACCGCGACCAATTCCTCGGTGACGAGGTCGGGCAGACGGCGGGAGAAAGCGTTTTTCTTAATCATAGCCATATAGGAACCGCGAATTTACCACAAACCCGGCTGAGATATACCCTTATTTTCGCCGGTCTTTACCCAGAGACGGGGTACCTCACGCTTTAATACCGGGCGCGCGAGGCTATTACGGCGTGGGCGCGGCACCCGCTTCGGGCTCGGGAGAGTCCGCCGGCACCGGTTCGGAGCCCTTCGCCGGAGCTTTGCGCAAACCGCCGCCCGCCCCGCGCTTCGCCGCCGCGCCCGGCAGATATTTTTGCAACAGGCCGGTGGAGGAAAGGACCCCAAACGTCACTCCGGTCAAACCTCCCGCGCCCACCGTAAACTGGGGGAACGTCAGGGTACCCACGGACTCGAGTTTGCTACCGTCCTTGTCCACGTTCTGGGAGAGAACGGTCGGCGACAAATGGCGCGCGATCGTGTCGATTTCGGGTAGTTTGTTGAGATCGACGTACTCCGTGTTCTTCGGCGGAAGGAACGCGGCTCCCATGATCGCGTAGGGCCGCAACAGGCCGTAGGTTTTCTCAAACATGGCCTTGGTATCCAGGTAAGCGGAGGTCACGTTGCCCTTGTCCACCAGAGCCGTGGCGGTCTTGTAGGCTTCACCCTCCGTGAAGTTGGTTCCGCCGGTGCTTTCCCGGGTGAGCGCGTCCCGCACCTGCTGCGCGTCCAAACCGACGATGATGTGTTTGTCCGTCAGCGTGAGCGTGGGTTGCAAGGTGCTCAAACTCGGCACGTTGAGAGTGTGGAAGGTCTGGCCACCCACCTGCTCCTGTTGCCAGGGCAGGTCGTCCAGGGGCACCGACGTGAGTTGATCAACCAGCTTCTGGGCAGCGGCCCGGTCACGGACTTCGATGTTGACCAGGAGAGACGGCTGGAGGCTGGCGGCGGGCCAATCCAGTTGGATGCCCCCCTCGTTGCCGAAGGACGCCCGGAGCGTGTCGGCGGTGATGCCGCGCGTGGCGAGGGCGGACATCATCCCTTGCAGGACGGCGTTGCCGCCGGCATCGTCGGACCCCGTGTTCGGAAGGTTAAATTTCTCCGGCCACTTGATCGCGGTGGCCAGATACAACAGCGTATCCGGTCGAAGTCAGCGGCAGGGAAGCCAGCGCAAATGCGCGTAGTCCTGCTTCAAACCGGGGGCCAGAACGTAGATCGTGTCGCGGATCTTCCCGTTCTCGATGCTGGTCGAGGCGCCCGACCGCCCTGATCTTGTCGGCTTCGGCGCGCTGCTCGGGGTCCATGGTTTGCCCGCTCGCGGCCACGAGCGCGTAGAGACGGCTCATGAAAGGCTGGACCCGGGTGAAAATCAGCGTTTCGGACCCGGCGGGCAACTGGGCGTTGACCGCCTGGAAATCAGCTTCCCTGCCCAGACTCGGCTGATCGCCCGGCGCGCGGTGATCCACGCGGTCCAGCGTGGCTTTGAGAAGGGCGGTGTCATTGGAAACGCAGGTACCAATCGCCCAGGTAAGTGGCGGCGACCGTGCCGTTGGCACCCATGTCGAACGTTTCAATGGCGTGGCTCTGGTACTCGATGAGGTCCGCCTTGCCCGCCGGAGCGCTGTCGCGCAGTTGTTTTTTGGCGTCGGCCAGCAAACGCTCGACATCCTCCTTGGTCCCTTTGAATTGAAAGCCGCCGATCAGGTGCGGTTTGTTGTCCTTTTCATCCAACGCGGTCAGCGCGACAAACAAGCTCCGTGGATTCAGCGCGACAATCTGGGACCAGGCGGTCTCAAGCCGGGGGTTGGGGGGAACCTTGGAAAGCGGTCGCGCCAGGAAAGCCTGCACCTGGGGCTCCTGCCAGATTTTGTACAGGTCGGTCGTTTTCCAATGCTCAAGTGTTTTGCCCGGATCGGGCAACGCCACCAGCGCCAGGGTTTCCGCCGGCAGGTAATCCGCCGCGACGGGCCGGTTGTTCTCGCCCGGATGAAGGAGGACGGCGACGGCGGGTTTTTGCGCCAGGTACAGCCCCGCCCCGCCGGCGGCGAGGGCAAGGCAGGTTGCGATGGCGGGGATTACTTTATTCATGGGAAAGGCGGTGGCGGGGCGGGTGCAACTTCAGCAGCATCGGGCGGCGCTGTCAATGCGGCTTTGGCGGACGCGGGTTATCCCATTAGCCGCAAATACCTTCCGCCAACCTCCCGCGGAGGGATGATCTCGGCGCGCCGGGCCGCAAGCGACCGTCCACTTGCGCCCCCGGGAACGAATGTGCATGGTATGACGACAACTGAAAAACTCATGGACTCCGACAACTACAAACTCTCCACCGACAACCTGCGACTCATGTCCGACCTGTGTCTCGTGCTCGGGTTCGCCTCGATCCTGGCGTCCATCATCGCCTGGTTCAGCACCAAGGGACCGGACTCGGCGCACGGTGAGCGCTTCGGCATTTTCGTGGGTTTGTGGGTGCCCAGCTTCTTCATTCTGTCCAACCGTTTGGCGCGCAAAGCCGACGAGTTGGAAGACTGAGCCTTCGTCCCGCGACGTTTGCTTCCACTGGCCGGAAACGGGGTCGCCTTTTGACATCCGTTCCCGGCCACGCTTTTTCACACGACCGACGTGATTACCTTTCTCCAGGGCTTGCTGAGTGAATCCCTGCCCACGCAGATCGTCGTGGACGTGGGCGGCGTGGGTTATCAGGTTTTCATTCCCCTTTCGAGCTACGACCGGCTGCCCGCGCGCGGGCGAACCGATCCGCGTGCTGACCCATTTGCAGGTCCGGGAAGACGCGCACGTGCTGTACGGGTTCATGACGGTGCCGGAGCGGGATTTGTTTCGTCTGCTGGTCAACAACGTCAGCGGCATCGGGCCCAAGATGGCGCTGGCGGTTTTGAGCGGCATGAGCGTGGCCAACTTCAAGAACGCCGTCGTCGGCAACGACATCTCGGCGCTTGTCAAAGATCAGTGGCGTGGGCAAGAAAACGGCCGAGCGCGTGGTGCTGGAACTGCGGGATAAGCTCGGGGTGGCCGCGACCTGGGAAGCCGCCAGCAGCGTCCACGCGCCCACGCCCGATGGATACCGCCATCAACGACGCCGTCCTCGCGTTGATCTCGCTGGGCTACAAACAGGTGGAGGCTCACAAGGCCATCAAGCAAACCTTACAAACCCGCCGCGGATGGCCAGCCGCCCCAAGCCGAGGATCTCGTGCGCCAGGCGTTGAAAATCCTCGCCTGAGGAAGTCCGGCGAGCAGGGTGGCGGCGAAATTCCCAACGATCATGCGACGAGAAACGCCCGCGCCTTCGCCTCTCCCGCCACGCGCATGACCACCTCCGCGCCACCCGCCGGGGATTTGGCCCGCATCGACGCCGTTCGGCGGGCTTTCCCCGCCGAGGGTTTGTTTTTGGAAAAGGAGTGGCTGCTCTCGCCCCGCGCCTTTCCGTTGAGCAACCGGTTTGTCGATGAACTGGAGAAGCTCGGTTACCGGCTGCACCTGTTCCAGCGCGCGTGCAATCTGCTTTACCAACTCAGCGTCAAGGGCAAGCAACCCGCCTGGGTTGCGCGGTACCTCGACGCGGGCAAGCCGCCGGAACTGGTCGCCCTGAGCCGCGAACGCATCTTTCGCGACGAGATCGCGCGCATCATCCGACCGGACATCATCCCGACGGAAAACGGGCTGACGATCGCCGAGTTGGACACGGTGCCGGGCGGCATCGGGCTGACGGCGTGGTTCAACCGGACGTACGCCGCGCTGGGCGATGACGTGGTCGGCGGACGGGACGGAATGCTGGAGGGATTCGCGTCGATTTTTCCGGGGGGAGCATCGTCATCAGCGAGGAAGCCGGCACGTACCGTCCCGAGATGGAGTGGCTGACGGAGCAACTCAACGACCGGGCGCGGGTCGCCGCCGCCGCCGGGGAGGAAAAACACTGGCGCGTGGTGAGCACGGACGCGAAGCCGCTCCTACCCGGGTATCCGGCGGAAAAACCCGCCGGGGTTTATCGCTTTTTCGAGCACTTTGATTTGCACAACGTACCGGAAGCCGGGTGGCTGATGAACGAGGCGCGCGCGGGCCGCGTGACGGTGACACCGCCCTTCAAGCCGTACCTGGAGGAGAAAATGTGGTTCGCGTTGTTCTGGTTGCGGCCGTTGCGGGAATTCTGGCGGCGGGAGTTGGGGGAGCGACACTGGCTCAAGCTGCAGAAGGTGATCCCCTACACCTGGATCATGGACCCCGCGCCGTTGCCGCACCACGCGGTGGTGGCGGGATTGGAGATCAACGACTGGCATGAACTGGGACACTTCAGCCAGAAGCAACGCGAGTTGATCCTGAAGATCAGCGGGTACTCGGAACTGGCGTGGGGGAGCCGCGGGGTCGATCTCGCGCAGGATTTGCCGCAGGGCGAATGGCAGCGGGCGATCGAGCGGGCGCTGGAGCGGTTCGCCACGAACCCGATGTTGTTGCAACGTTTCCACAAGGGGCGGCTGGTGGAGCAGCCGTTTCTGAACCCGGTGACGGGCGGGGTCGAGATCCTGCGCGGGCGGGTGCGGTTGTGCCCGTACTATTTTATAGAGGACGGGAAAGCGAAGTTGCGGGGCGTGCTGGCGACGGTGTGTCCGGCGGACAAGAAGCTGCTGCACGGGATGAAGGACGCGGTGATCGTGCCCGCGCGCGTCAGCGAGGAAGACGCGATGATTTGAAGGGGCGCGGATAAGCGAGAAGTGTCCAAGGCTAGCGTGGCTTTCCCGTCCCTTTGGTCCATGAGGTCCCTTGGGTCGCTTTTCCGGAATCTTGACCGGCGCTGGTGGCCACGCCTCCTGGAGCCACCGTTCCCGGAAAGGGACCTCATGGACCAAAGGGACAGCGTCACCGACCTGCGCTAACGTGCCCGCTCGATGACGAACTCCTCCCCCGCCCCGGCTGCCTCAACCCCTTTCGCCCCCGCCGCGCCGCGCCTGCCGTTCGGTCCGTTTCTGGCGATGCGCTACCTCCAGCCGCGGCGCACGTTTGTCTCCGTCATCACGCTGATCTCCGTCCTGGGTGTCACCCTGGGTATCGCGGTAATGATTATCGTCATCTCCGTCATGACGGGTTTTGACCGCGACCTCAAAAGCAGGATCCTCGGGTTTGATCCGCATATCAACATCACCAACAGCTCCATCATGGACGATTGGCGCGACGTGCGGAAGGCCGCGTTGCAAGCGCCGGGTGTCGTACGGGTTTCCCCTTTTGTCATGGGTCCGGTGCTCGCCCAGTTTGAGTCCAAAATCGCCCCCGCGAGGTTTCGCGCCATCGACTCCAAACTGGAGCCGCCGGAAACCCTCGACGGACTGATGCGAACGGGTCCCGACCGCCACGCGGTGGGCAAGTTCAACCTCGACGGGCAATCCGCCGTCGTGGGTTACGAGCTGGCGAAGACCATGGGTTTGCAGGTCGGCTCCAAGCTCACGCTGATCTCCTCGCAGAATCTGGGGGCGGTGGCGGACGAACTCAAAAATCTGAAAGGCGACGGCGCGAGCAAGGAGAAGATCGACGAGTTGCGCGAGGCGGTGCTGCCCACGGATGTCACGGTCACCGGCCTCTTTGACTCCGGACGTTTCGTTTACGATTCGGAGGTGATCTTCGTGCCGCTGTACCTGGGGCAGGAACTCTACGCGCTGGGGGATTCCGTCCACGGCCTGGCGGTGCAAACGACCGACCCCTACCAGGCCGACAAGGTCAAGCAGGCGCTCGTGACCTCCTACCTCACCCCGCCCAACACCGCCCTCACCTGGATGGACCTCAACGCCCAGTTCATCGACGCCGTCCGCGTCGAACGCCTCACGATGTTCGTCATTCTCTTCGTGGTGCTCATCGTCGCGGCGTTCTCGGTCATGAACACGCTGATCACCGTCACCGTGCAGAAAACCCGCGAGATCGGCATCATGAAAGCCATCGGCGCGGACGAGTGGCAGATCGTGCGCGTGTTCCTTTCACAGGGCATGGTGGTCGGAACTTTTGGGATGGTGACCGGCCTGGGCCTGGGCCTCGGGGTGCTGGCGGCGTTGAACCCGTTCAAGCACTTCATGGAGGCGCGCTTCGGCATCGTCCTGTTCCCCAAGCAGGTTTATGGATTGGGCGAGATCCCGTACTGGACCAAGCCGGCGGACGTGGCTTTCATCTGCGCGGGCGCGTTCCTGATCTGCTCGCTGGCCGCGTTGATCCCGGCGTATTTCGCCGCGCGGCTCGATCCCGTGAAAGCCTTGCGGTTTGAGTAGGAGGGCGGAGGATGGAAGGGCCGCTTTGTTGGTTGGCCTATCATCCCCTCCCCCATGTTTCACAAACTTTGCTTCCTGGCCGCGCTCGCGGTGTTCCTGTTAGCCCCGCCGCTCCGGGCGGAACGTCGGGTTGAAGACCTGGCCTCGGGTTGGAAGTTCATCCAGCGGGACGCGGGACTCGCCGCGCCGGTGGACGAATCGTGGAGCGACGTCACCGTCCCGCACACCTGGAACGCGCTCGACGCCCAGAAGCGGCAATGGCGGGCAACCCGGATCTCGAGGACGGTTACTACCGGGGTGCCTGCTGGTACGCGCGCACGCTGGACGTGCCCAGCGGATTGGACGGGCAAGCGGGTTTTCATCCGTTTCGAGGCGGCGTCCATCGTGGCGAAGATCTACCTCAACGGCGAACTCCTCGGCGAGCATCGCGGGCGCTTTCACGGCTTTTTGCTTCGAACTCACCCCCCGCCTGCGCTTCGGGGCGAAAAGAACGAACTGCGCGTGCAGGTGGACAACTCGCCACCAGGACGACACGCCGCCGATCTCGGGCGACTTCAACATGGACGGCGGCCTGTACCGTCCGGCGCAACTCATCGTGACGGACGCGGTGTGCATCAGCCCGCTGGATTTCGCCTCGCCCGGGCGTTTATGTCAGCACGAAATCCGCTGACGGACGCGGCGTCCGAGGTGGAGGTACGGACCCTTCTGTCCAACGGCGCGGCGACCGCCGGGAGACGTGCGGGTGGAAACCCGCGTGGAGGACGCGGACGGCCGCATGGCCGCCAGCGCCATGGAACCGAAACAGCTGGAGCCGGGCGAGACGGTTGCCGCCGTTTACGACCGCTGACCATCCCGCGCCGCACCGCTGGAACGGGCGCAAGGACCCATACCTGTACTCCGTCCGGGTGCGGGTTTATCGCAACGAGGCGCTGGCGGACGAAGTCACGCAGCCGCTCGGGATTCGCACGGTGGAAATTTCCCAGGAGAAAGGTTTTCTCCTCAACGGCGAGCCTTACCCGATCCGCGGGGTGAACCGCCACCAGGACCACCGCGACCAGGGCTGGGCGCTGACGCCGGCAAACCACGAGGAGGACGCGCGTCTGATTCTGGACATGGGCGCGACCGCCGTGCGCAACACCCACTATCCGCAAAGCGAGTACTGGCACGATCTCGCCGACCGCAACGGACTGCTGATGTGGGACGAGGTTTCCAACGTCAATACGATCAACGACACGCCGGAGTACACCGCCGACGCGCGGCAGGAGCTGGCGGAGATGGTCCACCAGCTTTACAATCATCCCAGCATCGCGTTCTGGGGGATTTTCAACGAACTGGACAACAAGAAAACGCCCGATCCGGTCGCCCCTGCTCACCCAGCTTGAAGGCGGACCTCAAGGCGCTGGACTCCTCCCGGATCGTGGTCGCGGCGACCGACCACGGCAACAAGCCCTACAACCAGATTCCCGACGCGCTTTGCTTCAATACCTACCCGGGTTGGTACGGCGGCAAGGTCGAGGAGATGGACGGCCGGATCAGCGCAGATCGTTCAAGGAATTCGGCGACCGCCGCATCGCCTTGAGCGAATACGGCGCGGGAGCCAACCCGGCGCAGCACATGGAGGGAACGCCGAAGATCGAGAAGGCCAACTCGCCGTTTCACCCCGAGGAGTATCAGAGCCACATCCACGAGGCCGAATACGCGGCGATCAAGGACAACCCGAAGCTGTGGGGCAGCTTCCTGTGGGTCATGTTCGATTTCCCCGCCGCGCCGCGCCGGGAAGGCGGCACGGCGGGTCTCAACGACAAGGGGATGGTCACGCAGGACCGGCAGGTGAAGAAGGACGCGTATTATTTCTACCAGGCGAACTGGACCACCGAGCCGATGGTTTACATCGCGTCGCGCCGGATGACCCCGCGGCGGCAGGCGGTCACGGAGGTAAAGGTGTACTCGAACTGCGCGGAGGTGGAGTTGAAGGTCAACGGCGAGGCGTTGGCGAAAGTCACGCCGGACAAGGTGAACGTGTTCCGGTGGGAGAACGTGACGTTGCGCCCCGGGAAGAACCTGGTGGAGGCGACGATCCAGGCGGGAGGGAAGACGGCGACGGACCGGTGCGAGTGGGTGTTGGAAGAGTGATTGGGGAGGTAGCCCCGGGAGCGCGGGTCTCCGACCCGCAATGTCGCGGCGGGGGGTGAGTCAACCTCTATCGTCTCGCGGCAGGATGGGCCTGCCGCACCCCTCACCCACTGTCGTTTGAGACGATGGATGTTGACTAATTCTCGCCATTGTAGCGTCTGTTTCTGGGTGGTTTCTTCGCCCGCTCCGTGGTGCCCTCAGAGCATGTCGGCGGCCCCGCAATTGTCAAGAAATGTTGATTGAACCCTGCCGCTGCCTGCCTTTCATAACCACGCCGCCAAGTGGAGTCCAAGACAACCATGGCCGACTCCGGCTGGTTCTGGCGAAGGAAGAGCGAACCCTGCCAAGCCTATAAGTTCGACGCGTTACCCTCCAAGCCGACGACCGCGAACATCCGCGCCGCCGCTCCTTAATCGCGGGCGGCGAAGGGCAAGACCGGGGAATCGAGATCCGCCAAACTCGCGTAACAACGCGCCAGGTTCATCACGGCCCAGGCGGTATCCGGCATCCCCGGTCCGGGCGCGCGCAGGGCGGCGACCGTGGCGAGCCTTTGGTGCGCGACCGCTTCCCCGAAGGCTCCGCGGGTGTGGGCGGCGTAGGCCAGACCGGTGGACGCCTGCCAGGCGGCCTGTTCCGCCGCCGTGCTCAGTGGAGCCATTTTTTGACGAAAGGGCGCGGACGGAGTTCACACCCACGGCAGCCACTGCCAGGCGGCCAAGCCGGCGAGCAACCCGCAGAAGAGCAAGCCCGGAGTGCGGAGGGTCGAACGGGGAACCGAAGAGATATCGTCCATGAGTGGATTAACCTAGCAAGTGCCGACCGCGAGGAGGATACTGCGGCCCTTCCGGCTCCGCCCGCCTCGCAGCGGCTTTGGAGTGCGGCGACACGTCGCCGCTTTCACACGGCTCCGCCGGGTCCAACCGCGACACGTCGCGTCCTGCATTCCGGCGCAGCCGGCTCGATCGATGGCGGCTTCGCCGGAGGGGAACGACGCGACGTGTCGCTGAAAGGCAAAAAGCGGCGACGTGTCGCGGCGCACTCCAAAGCCGCTCCGCGGCGGGCGGAGGGGAACTGCTTCGCAGTGGCATGTCCGTGTTCCCGGGGCTTCCTTCCGCGCGACAATTAGGGCATGGTTCCCCTTCACAGTGACCACCGCCGCCCCCGCTCCCACCCTGCTCGACGAAGACGCGCGCCGGACCTTCATCGAAGACCTTGCCAACAACTTCTGCGTCTCGGCGGGCGCGGGCGTCGGCAAAACCACCGCCATCGTCCGCCGTATCGCCAACCTCGCCCTCGTCAAACGACGCGAGCAGCCGGACCTCTCTCAAAGCTCGTGGTCGTCACCTACGGCAAACTCGCCGCCGAGGAACTGCGCGTCCGCACCCGCGACCTCCTGCTGCGCCACCTCGACCAGAGCGCCATCGGACGCCAGACCCTGCTCGCCGACCTGCGGGCGCGTTTTTCGGCACCATCCACAGCTTCTGCCTCAAGCTCATCCGCGACCAGGGCCGCTTCCTCGGGTTGCCGGAAAACGTCGGCCTGCTGGAAGACCGCGACAACGACGCCCTGTGGGAGAAGTTCTGCGAGAGCGACGCCTTCCAGACCATCCCGCTGCCGCCCGGTCTG
Source organism: uncultured bacterium (assembly GCA_963795895.1). Taxonomy (GTDB): domain Bacteria; phylum Verrucomicrobiota; class Verrucomicrobiia; order Chthoniobacterales; family SZAS-18; genus CAWCJJ01. The sequence goes on along the minus strand of CAWCJJ010000005.1, from coordinate 617,663 downwards.
CTGGAACGCGTCAGCCGCCACCTCACCTTCGATCAACTCCTCGAACTCGCCCGGCAGTTCGGCCCCGACGAGACGGACCCGCCGCCCGGATTTCGATCCCGACGAGCCTCCGCCCGCCGCTGAATTTCTCCGCCGCCCTGGACGACGACGGCGGCCGCTCCAAACCCAAGACCCGCGAACACCAGCGCACCTCGCACGCTGGATCGAGGACTTCGATGGCGGCGCGCCGTTCGTCGAACTGCCCGAGTACAAGGGCGGCAGCAGGACGTTTCTCGAAGCGGTCGCCGCGGCGACGCAGCCCTACGCGCACTGGCTCAACGCCGCCGCCGGCGCGCTCGCGGTGCGGTTATCGCGCGGGCTTACCGCGATCACCGTCTGGAAAAGGGCTGATGACGTACCGCGACCAGATTTACTGGTGCGGCCGGCTGGTCGCCGAGACCCGCCGTGCTCCGGCCGGCTGCGGCGGCGGGGTTACCGTCGTGATCCTCGACGAGGCGCAGGACACCGACGCGGAAATGTTCGCGCATCCTGACGGAGATCACGCGTCCGGCGGACGCGGCGCCCGGAGACGCTGGCCCGACCAGCGAGGACGCGCCGGGGCCGGAACCGGGGCGGTTTTGCTTCGTGGGCGACGACCAGCAGGCGATCTACAGCGAGCGCGCGGACCTGCGCGGTCTACCGGGCGTACGTCGATGCCTTACAAGGCGGGACGCGGCGGCCGGCACCTGGAGTTTTCCGTGACGATGCGCTGTCCGCGGCAGGTGATCGACGCGGTCAACGCGGTTTTCGCCGGCGGGCGGCTTGCCGCAGCCGTTCGTGGAGTTCCGCGCGCTGAACGCCGCGCCCGGATTGCCCCGACGGCGCGGCGTGGCGGCTGGACCTCGGCGCGGGATGCCGGAGGACGACGCCAAGGCCAGCGCCGACGCCCGGCTGGCGCGGGAATGCGCGGCAAATCGCCGATTTCGTGGAGGCGCGCGGTCTGAGCGGGACTGGGGATCGCGCAGCTGGTCGGAGGTGGCGGTGATCTGTCCGCGCGTCAGCTGGCTGGAAATGGCGGAACGCATTTTCGCGGAACGCGGGTTGCCGGGATGCTTGCTGTCGCAGAAGAAGATCGCGCGCGAACTGGCGCGCCACAGTTGGCCGGCGGCGTTGCTGCACGTGCTGGTGCATCCGTGGGACCGTTTCGAGTTGATCGGCGTGCTGCGCGAGATTTTCGCCGTGTCGGACGTGGACATGGCGCGGCTGCACCGGTTCGGCGACGGCGAGGGCGGCAGCGGGCTGCGGTTCTGGCCGGCGGTGCCGCTGGAACGCATCGCGGCGTTGACGAAGTTGTCCCATCCGCCCCGGCTGCGCGCACGCGCTGGAACTTCTGCACGAGTTGCGCGCCGCGCATGCCGATCCGTCCGCCGCTGGTCGGGACGACGCCGCTCGCGGGACCGGGCTTGGTGGCGGGTGGCGGGGACGACGCGGAAGTTTGCGCGACGCTGAGCCGGTTTGTGGAACTGGTTTTGGAGAAAACGGCGCTGGCGGCGCGGCTGGAGGCCATCGGCGAACCCGGCGAGGAGGCGATGCGGCACCTGCGCGTGCGCGCGTTGCAGGCGGAATGCGAGGGTTCGACGTTGCGGGCGTGGGTGGCAAGGCTGGTGGCGTCCTTGGAGGAGGCGACCCCGATGCAGGCGGGGTCGGCCAGCGCGATCCAGTTTCTGACGAGTCTGAAGGCCAAGGGCCTGGAGTGGCCGGTGGTGATCCCGCTGGGGTTGGGGCGGCAGTTGCGGCAGCGGAACGAGAACTACCCGCGTGTCGAGCGGTTCGACGGACGCGCGCAGGTGCATTTCAGCGGTGTGACCGTCGATGAGGCACGTGCCCGGCGGCGCGAGGAACGCCAGTCGGAGGAGTTTCAGCGGATGCTTTACGTGACGCTGACACGCGCGAAACGGCTGCTCGTCGTGCCGGACGGCAGTCTGCTCCACGAAGGCAAGGAGCCGAACATGCTGCAACTCGCGCGCTGGGGCGAACTGGACCTGGGCGGGTTGTTTACCACGGTGGGCGTGGCGGGGGACGAAGCCGCGCCGGTCGCGCCCGGGGCCTGGGCGGACCAGCGGAAAGGACGGGTGTTCAAGCAGGACGCGCGCCGGTTGAAGCGGGCCGCCGAGCTGTCGCACCGGATTCCGCAACGGGTGCTGCCGTCGGGGCTGGTCCATGGTGGTGGGGAGAAGCCGGGCGAGCGGTATCCAAAGGATGTCGCGGACCTCGCGGACCCACCGACGGACAGTGATGGCGACCGTTTGCTGGCCCTGGAAAACGCGGGCCTGCCCGGCGGTGCGAACGAGGAGCCGCTGGCGGGGATCGGCGGTGTGGATTACGGCAACTGGTGGCACGCGGTGCTGCAGCATTACCCCTGGAACGCGGCGCCGGACGAGGAACGGAAACGTTATCTGGACGGGGAGCGCGCGCAGATTTTGGGAACGTCGGCGTGGACGAGCCGGGCCGAGGAGGAGATGGGGCGGTTTGTGGCGAGCGCGGCGCACGCGGAGTTTCTGCGTTGCGGCGAGGTGTTTTTACCCGAGATGCCGTTTTCCTACCCACAGCAGCCGGAAGTCTGGATGGAGGGGATCATGGATCTGGTGATCGTCACCCGGCAACCCGGCGCGGAGCTTTGGGTGGTGGATTGGAAGACGGACCGGCGCTGGAAAACCGACGCGAGCGAGGAGGCGTTTCTGGAGCGGCTGGCGGTGAAATACGCGCCGCAGTTGCAGGCTTACGCGGAGGTTTTCACCCGCGGGTTCAAGCGTCCCGTGGGGCGGTTGCTTTTGTATTCGACGGCGCTGGGGAAGACGGTGGAAGTGCCGCGGTGACGGAGAATCAAGTGCCTTTGGTTTGGAAGGCACGCACAGGTGGCGTCCAATCTGCCGCCCCGGAGGGGCGCGAGACGCCGTGGCCGTTGAGCGTGCCGGATAGAAGGGGGATGTTCGGTCGAACGGTCTCGCGCCCTTCCAGGGCGCAGTCGGCTCGTGGTCGTGTACCCGGCATCCAGATGCCGGGCTAATGTCTCTCGCCCCTCCGGGGCGGGGAACCGGACCGGACGCGACGTGTCGCGGCGCATTCCAAACCAAAGGCAGCCAGACTCCTTACGCCGCCTGACCGGCGCGCGGCGCGTTATCCTCTTCCACCGCCCCGCCCTGGCACCCCAGCGATTTCGTCAGCACCAGTTCCGTCCCCTTGGGCCGACGGCAATACGCCGCGCTGTCGAACGCTTGGCGAATCAAATGCAGCCCCAACCCGCCCGGCCGCACCATCTCGAGGCAACGACCGTTCATCTTGCTCGTGTCCATCGGGCAGCCGTAATCGCGCAACCGGCAGCGCACCCCCTGGGTCGTCCGCTCCAACGACAGCCGGATCAATTGGTCCTCCGCGTTGCCGTAGGCGTAGCGGATGACATTGGTGCAGGCCTCGTCGATCCCCAGGACCATCAGGTCGATCAGGGATTCGCCGCAGCCCACGGTTTGCAGAAATTGGCGAACGAACTTGCGCACCAGCGACAGGTTGCCGGTGTGACTGGTAAATTCGATGGCGCGGTTCGACATGGCGGCGGTGCGGGGGGAAAGGGAGGGAGCGGCTTCCGGGGGGAGGATGCTTCGGTTTCACATCGTGTGGTGAGTAAATCCGAATACCAGCAGGCTTAGGTCGTCCTGCGGTTGCAGGCTCCCGCGCCGAACAGCTTCGCCGTGCGCTAGAGTTGCCACAACTTGCCGGGCATTTGCAAACTCTTTCTTAAGCATCAGGCGTGCCCCGTCCCCGCCCAACAGTGTGCCGTCCACGCCGCGGCTCTCCGTCAGACCGTCCGTGTAGAACACCAGCCAGTCGCCCGGCTCGGGATGGAGAAAGCCCGCCTCGTAAATCACCCCGGGCAGAATCGCCAGCGGCGGACCGGCCACCACGGAGGCCTCCTCGACCCCGCCGCCCTTCACGATCCACGGGGGGCAATGCCCGGCGCTGACCACCTCCACCAGCCGGCGCGAGGGCGTGATGCGCCCCAGGGTCGCGGTGACGAACAACCCGTGCATCGTTTGGCGGCACAACATTTGGTTCCAGCGGGCGAGCGCCTCCGCCGGCGTGATCCCCGGCACAATAATCAGTCGCAATCCGCTCAGCGATTGCGCCATCAGCAGGGCGGCGGGCATGCCCTTGCCCGCCACGTCGCCGATGACGAAATAAATCTCGTCGGGACCCATCTCGAAGAGGTCGTAGAAATCGCCGCCGATGTCGAGCGCGGGCCGGTAGTGGGCGGCGAACTCCAGATCCGGTCGTTCGGGCAGCACCTGGGGCAGGAAACTTTGCTGGATTTCGGTGGCGATGGAGAGTTCCTGCTGGAAGCGCGCGCGGCGCTGCTGCTCCTCCAGGAAGCGCAGCTTGTCGATGGCCGTGGCCGCGAGGGTGGCGTAGGTCTCGAACGCCTCCTGGTCGGTCGCGTCGAACGCGCGGTGCTCCTCGCCGATCGGATTGAGGACCTGGAGCACGCCGATGGCTTCCCCGCGCCGCCACAGGGGCACGCACAGCATCGAGCGGGTGCGCACACCCGTCTTTCTATCAACGTCGGGAAAAAAGCGCGGGTCCTCGTAGGCATCCGGCACGAGGGCGCTGCCGCCATGCTCGAAAACCCAACCGGCGATGGAACGATCCCGCGGCACGGGGACGTGCGCGTTGAGCATTTCACCCGTGAGGGATCGCGCCACGACCACCTCGAGCTCCTTGGTTTGCTCGTTGAGGAGGATCAAACCGCTGCCCTCCGCGCGCATCACGCGGCGGGCGACGTCCATGATGTCGGTCAGCAGCTCGTTGAAATCCGTGATCGCGTTGATCAGGGCGCTGACCTCGACCAGTCCTTTGTACAATTCGAGCAACTCCTCGGGACGGCGCTCGCGCAGTGGAGGGTGCGACCGGTCCGGCGCGGCGGATGAAGGGACGGAGCCGTCCCGGGTTGACGGGGAAACTAAAATGGGTTGAACAGCGGATTCGACGGCGACCATGGAACGGCTTCCTGGTGCGAAAGATTGCGCGATAGGCTGCTCGCAGGCAAGATTTTATTCTAAATGTGGTGGTCCAAGGCGCGTTTTGCTTTGACCGGAGTTCCGATCCGCGAGCGTGGGTTCCGGCTATCCGGGTGCGTTTTGATTTGCCGGGAGACGCAAAGTTGGGTACAGGGAGGGCTCCCATGCGCCCTCGCTTTCCTCTGCTTTTGCCCGGCCTTTTGTTCTTCGCCGGTTTGCTTGGGCCCGCCGCCAACATCCGCGCGGCGCAAGCCGCCGTGGCCACCCCGGATACCTCACCGTCCGAAACCGAGGATCCCGCTCAGTCTCGGTCCTCGCGGAAAGAAAAAGTCGCCGAGATCGTGCGCAACCTCCAATACCGCCAGGGTGAGGTGACGCTGAAGGATGGCCTCGCGAAACTTTCCATTCCGCAGACTTTCCGCTTCCTCGGGACGGAAGACGCCGAAAAGGTGCTGCACGACCTCTGGGGCAACCCTCCCCGCAGCAACATCCTGGGAATGCTGCTCCCCTCCAACGTCGGCCCCGACCAACCCGAGAGCTGGGCGGTGGTCATCGACTACGAGGAGGAGGGTTACATCAAGGACGGCGAGGCCGACAAGATCAACTACACGACGCTGCTCAAGGAGATGCAGGAATCCTCGCGCGAGGCCAACAAGCAGCGCGTCGCCGAAGGTTATCCCGCGATGGAACTGGTCGGCTGGGCGACCCCGCCCCGGTACGACAAGGTGTCCAAGAAGATGTACTGGGCCAAGGAACTCAAGGTGGCGGGGGCGGACGAGGACACGCTGAATTACAACATCCGCATCCTGGGCCGGCGCGGCGTGCTGGTGCTCAACGCGGTCGCGGGCATGTCGCAGCTTCCCGAGATCGAGAGGGCCGCGCCGGACATTCTTTCGATGGTTGATTTCAAGGAGGGGCACCGTTACGCGGATTTCAATCCGAAGACCGACAAGGTGGCGGCGTACGGTGTGGCGGCGCTGGTCGCGGGCGGTGTCGCGGCGAAGATGGGTTTGTTCAAGGTGGTTTGGATCGCGGTGCTCGCGGCGAAAAAATTTGTGATCATTGGCGTGGTGGCCGTGGTGGGTTTTCTCAAGCGCATCTTTGGAGGCAAGAAGGAAACACCGATGTGACGGTGGTAGGACGGTTGAGATTGATTGATCGGTTTATTATTCTGATTTATGCGAACCAACGTCTTGGGCGGGGATTTGGAATGCTGCTGCCGTGATCCGCTGACGGGGTTTTACCGCGACGGCTATTGCCGAACCGGTCCGGGCGACACGGGTTTGCACACGGTGTGCGCGGTGATGACGGAGGAGTTCCTGGATTTCTCGCAAAGGCGGGGAAACGACCTGAGCACGCCGCACCCCGAGTGGGATTTCCCGGGCTTGCGGCCCGGCGACAAGTGGTGTCTATGCGTGACCCGCTGGCAGGAGGCGCTGGAAGCCGGGCACGCCCCGCAGGTGGATCTGGCGGCGACGCATTATTCCGCGCTGGAGTTTGTCACGATGGACGAATTGCGGGCGCACGCGGTGGACAAAGGGTGAGGTGGAATTTCCGCCTCCGCCCGCCGCGCAGCGGCTTTGGAGTGCGGCGACACGTCGCGTCGTTCCCCTTCGGCGCAGCCGCTGTTGATCGAGCCGGCTGCGCCGGATTGTTCTGGACGCGACGTGTCGCGGTTGGACCCGGCGGAGCCGTGCAAAAGCGGCGACGTGTCGCCGCACCCCAAAGCCGCTGCGCGGCGAGCGGAGAAGAACCGCTGCGCGGCGGGCGGAGGCGGAACCACCAATTCGTCCCCTCCTCAAAACGCAAACCCAAAACTGAAGTGGAACGCCCCGAAGTCCTCGTTCTTCCGCGGGTTGGGGTTCACTCCGTAATCCAGCCTCAGCGGCCCGATCGGCAAGTTGTACCGCAAGCCCGCGCCGATTCCGTAGCGTTCGTCCGCAAACCCCAAATCTTGCGCCCGGGGCCGCAGATTACCCGCGTCGAAAAACACCGCGCCGCGCAAGTCCGCCAGCACCAGTGGGAACTCGTACTCCAAATTGAAAATGGTGAACGCCTCGCCGCCAATCGGCTGGCCCGTGCGTTGGTCAAAGGGTCCCAACTGCCGCTCCCCGAAACTCCGCACCGTCGTGCTGCCGCCGTTGAAGAAACGCTCGTCGATCGGGAACTTCGACCCGGCCTGGATCAACGGCAGCTTGGGATCATCACTCGGGTCCTTGATCCGGAAAGGGCCGCTGTTCACCCCCATCGGTTTGATCACCCCCAGCCGGAAGCCCGCGATCAACGTCTGCTTCGTCTTGCCGATGGGCTGGAAATAGGTGACTCGATAAGTGCCCCGGACGAAATCCAGGTCGCTCCCCAGCGCGCTGGTGGCGATGTCCACCGCGGCGTCCGTGATGAGTCCCTTGCCCGGGTTGATCGGGTTGTCCCGCAAATCCAAAGCCACCGTCGCGCCCAGCGAGTTGGACTCGTACTGGAGAAGGCCGGCGTTTTCGGGACTGATCATGAGGTTCGAGATTTTCTCGTTTTTCACCAGCGCGAATGCGCTCACCTTCAGGTGCTTTGTGAGTGGACGCGTGATTTCCGCCAGTCCGTTGATCTCCGCCTTGTCGTAGGAGTCCAGCGAGCGCTGGATGGCCTGGAGCCGCAGCCGAAGCTGGTTGTCCGTCTCGAAAAGGTATGGGTCGAGGTAGAGCAACTGGCCGCTGAGCGTCCGGGTGGAATAATCCACCGAGAAACTGATGGGACGGCCCGTGCCGTTGAAATCGCGGTCCCGCACCTTAAACCCGGCGATGGGTCCCTCGAAGGTGCCGTACCCGAGGGAGAACCCCAACTCGCGCGCCTTGGCCTCCTTCGCGTCGATGTCGAGCCGGAGGGTGTTGTCCGGCTGCGTGACGGGGGTGACCCGCAGTTGGCTGAACAAGCCCGTGCGGATCATCTCCTGGTACACGTCATCCAACGCCTGCGGGCTGTACACCTGGCCCGTCAAATGCCGGAAGCGGTTGCGCAGGTACTGCGGCTTCAAGCGGTCGGTGCCGGTGACTTGCGTGCCGTCGAAGCGGTACAGCGGACCCGGGTTGATCGTGAACGACGCGGCGACGCGACCGTTCGCGTCGGAGTTGATGGGATCACTGTTAACTGTGACGATCGCCGTGTAGTAGCCCCGTTTCTTATAGGTGTCCTCCAACCGCCGCTGCATGGATTCCACGCGCGGCTTTGTATAAGGCAGCGGGATCTGGTCGGCCACGATGTCCCGCACGTCCGACTCGGGGAACACGAGCGAGCCGTCGAAGGTGACCGGACCAAACAGGTAACGCTGTCCTTCGGAGATGGCGATGGTGAGGTTGGCCCGGGTGCGGTTTTGAACGAACTGCACAATCGGCGGCGAGACCTTGGCGTCGAGGTAACCCTCGGCGAGGTAAAAACGTTGGACTAGCTCCAGACCCTTCTGCGTATCAGCCTCCACGTAGGGCAAATCCTCGCGCTTCGTGGAACGCGGGTAGCGTCCGCGGGTCTGGCCGACGAGATATTCGCGGAAGTTGGTCGGGTCCGGGTAACGATTGTTGCCGGTGAAATCGAGGTCGCCCAAGCGAACCAACGGACCTTCCCGCACCGTGAGGGTGAGTTGCCGATTTCCGTCCGCGCGGTAGCTGACGTTGACGAAAGCGTACCCGCTTTTGCGGTAGTAGAGCTCGAGGAAGAACGCCGCGTCGTCCGCCGTGGCGGCGCTGAGTCCCTGGGCCTTGATGGTTTGCAGCGGGTCGGCCAGGGCGTCGCGCACATCGGCGTCGGTGAACGCGTTCACGCCGGCGAACACGACGTTGACGCCGCCCTCGGTGATCGCCGTGGCCGGTCCCTGGACGTGGCGGGGCCGGAACAACGCGCAGGAGGAAAACAGCGGCGCGACGGCGAGCAGCGCGACGCCGCGAAGGGCGAGAGCCTGGTATGTTAGACGGGACGGCATCCTGTGATCTCGGTTGTTTAATCTCTACCTGAACCTCACCAGGTACTTCACCCGTCCGCGCAGGTCGCCCTCGATGCCGAAGTCGCCTTGGAACTGCACCTTGTCGGAGATTTTGTACTGGGTGCTGACCTCCTGCTTGCCGGTCGCCGGGTCCACGTTGCCCACGTCGAAATTCAACCGGTCCGCCAAGGTCGAGCGCGGCTCGGCGTCGGCGGAGGCGTTCTTCTTCTTGAAGGTGCGCCGGTACACGTCCTCCAACACCAGCAGTGTCGCCTTGCCCGCGAGACCCTCGGCGCTGCCCGAGAGTTCGTCCGTGGTTGCGCCGGTGGCGAGCAGCGAGACGATCTGCTCCTGCGCGAGCGGCGGTTCGCTGGAGAAAACCACCTTGGGATCCTTGGCGCGCCCGGTGACATAGACCGTCACCAGGTAGTTGCGAATCGTGCTGGTGCCCGTCAGGTCGAGCACGGGGTTCAGCGGCTGGTCGGGGGTGAAAGCCACGTTGCCGTTGGAGATCTCCAGGCGGCTGAACGGCAGCGTGGCGACCAGGTTTTCCACGTTGACGTTGCCGTCCAGCAGCGGTGTCGCGCCCGTCCCGCGTAAATGCAGATCGACCGCCGCGCGTCCGTTCGCCAGGTTGCCGCGCACGAAAAACGGGTCGTCGGTTTTGATCGCCACGTCGAACTTCCAGTTGTTGAGCGGCGGCGTGTTGATCCCGATGCTGGGATCGGCCTCCGCCGGCGCGGGGGGCGCGGGCGCGGGCTTGCCGGGGAAATTGATGGGAACAATGTCGATGTCCTTCAAATATCGGCTTTTGGTGATGCCGACGCGGCCCGCCACTTCGGCGGCGGCGAGCGGACCCGTGATCCTGACATCGGCGTTGACGCGCGCGGTGACGTTGTCGTCACGGACCGCGAGAACGTCGCGCGCGGTGATCGCCAAACCCAGCATGGGTTCCGTTAGCTTCACGAAATCGACCTGTCCGGCGACGTTCAGTTTGCCGCCGCCGATCTCGCCGCTGAACTGTTCGAAGCGCAGTTGCTTGGGGGTAAACGCCAGCCGCGCCCGGAAATCGCGCACCGCCGGGACCGTGATGTTTTCCGCGCGCGCGGCGGGGATGTTCAGTTCCAGCGCGCCGCTGAACTCCGGCTTGCCCACCGTGCCGGCCACCTTGAGATCGGCCGCCACGGTGCCCTCGACGAAACGGATCGCCTTCGTCGCGCCGCCCAGGAAGTTGAGGCTGGAGCGGGGCAGCGAAACCGCCAGGTTCACGGGCGAGTTGGGGTCCACCTCCTTGCTAGCGAGGACGGCGTTCAGATCCAGGGGCAGTCCGCCCTTGATCGTGAGCGGCTGCAACTGCGGCTGGCGCACGCTGGTGTCCAGATCGAGGCGCTTGTCGTGCAAACTCAAGCTGAGGTCCGCGTCCGCCGGGCGGATGGTGGGAAAGTCCGGGCCGCGGAGCTGCCGGGCCTGCACCTTGACGAGAGCGACGAGGTTAGACAGGCTCCCGCGCGCGGTGACGCCGAGTTCCACCGTGCCCAGCGCGGGGGCGGGTTTGGTTTTGTCGAGCAGGGTGAACAGCGTCGCGATCGCGAGCGGTTTGGAGGCGATGTTCACGTCGATTTTATCCACGTCCGGGATGGGTCCGCCGGGCGCGGAAAGTTTCTGGAGGTCCAACGGAACCTGGGCGTAACCGGCGAGCAGTTCGGTGGGTCCGTCTTTGATTGAAAGATGGTCGATTCGCGCCAGCGCGTCCTTCAGTCCGATGACGGCGCGTAGTTCCACACCGTTGCTGCTAACGAAGAACGTCGGGAAGTCGATGACCTGTTGCGAGTATTGGCCGGCGATGTCGCCCTCCACGGGACCCAGCGTGTTGAACTCGACGTGACGCACCGCGACTTTGGCCGCGCCGGAATAGAGCGGGCCGGTCTCGTCCTTGGCAAAGTTGCCCTTGCCTTCCCATTGCACCTGCAAAGCCCCGGCGAGTTTGATCTCGGCGGGTGGCGGCGCGTTTTTCTTCGCGGCTTTCGCGAGCGCGGCCTTGGCGGCGGCGCGGCGGGCGGCCGGACTCGCCCCCGTGCCGCCGACGCTGCTCTGGGTGGCCACCGCGCTCGTGGAACCCGGCGCGAGGGCGGTTCGCGTCCGCCCCTGTCTTGCCGCGCCCGCGTCCACGAGCACTTCCGGTTTCGGCGCGCCGACCACCGCCGAAGCCCGGCCGCGCGAGGCGGTAGTGGCGGCACCCTTCCGCGCCGCCGGGGACGACGATGGCGGGTTGGGTTTTGCCGCGAGCAGGATCGGCTCGAACACCTTCAAATCCTGTAAATTAACGTTCAGTTTTCCCTGGTAGTCGAACGGCGCCTTGATGCCCGCTTGTCCGCCTAGGTCGATGGTGTTCTTCTCGTTGAACCGGATCTGGAAGGTCTTGATCAAGGCTTGGTCGTTCGCGGCCACGATGTGACCGTCGATGCGCTCGATCCTCGCGCCGGTCGCCTCGATATTTTTCCCGGTGACATCCATGGTGCCGTCGAGCGTCTGGTCGTTCGCGCCGGGGGTGGTCGCGAGGTGGCCCTCGGCCTGCGCGCTGACTTGCAGCGCGCCCGAAACTTTCTTGTCGATGTGGTTCGCCGCGAGCAACGGTTGGAACGAGGCCAGCTCGGGCAGGTCCAACCTCACGTTACCCTTTAAGGGTAAGGCGCGCGCAGGCCGGCCTGTCCGCCGAAGGTCAGCGCGCTCCTCGGGTTCAGCCGAATTTCGCCGGATTGGATCACCGCCGTGTTGTTCGCGACGACCACTTTGGTGTCGATGCCGTCGATCTTCGCGCCCTTGGCTTCAAGGTTGCGCGCGGTTACTTCGAGTGAGCCGTCGTAGCTCCCGTCGTTGGCGCCGGGGCTCGTCGCGGCGTGGCCGCTCGACTTGCCGGCGACGCGCAACGAGCCGCCGAATTTCCCCTCCACGTTGTTCGCCCGCAGGACCGGCTCAAAGCGCGCGAGATCCGTTAGATCGACGTTGACGCCCGCGTCGTACGCGTAAGGCGCGGTCAACGCGGCGGTGCCGGTCAGATCAACGCTGTTCTTGTCGTCGAACCGGATGTGACCCGCCCGGACGGTGGCCTGGTTGTTGACGACGCCGACCCGCACGTCGGCGGACTCCACTTTCGCGCCTTTGGCGCGCAGGTCGCGCGCTTGCAGATCGAGGGTTCCGTTGTAGTTCGCGTTGAGCATCGTGACGTCCGCCTTCACGTCGAGGTTGCCTTGCAACGGAGCCGCCGCCGGGTCGGACGAAAATTGGCTCAGGTCGTGGGCGGACGCGTTCAGGCGCACCGTGAGCGGGTTCTTTTGCCAGTCGGCGAAATCCACGGGGAGCCGGTATTCGCCGTGCGCTTCGAGGTGGTTCCCCGCGCCGTTGTCCTCCGCTTGGTCGAGCTTCACGTCGGCCTGGTCGGTGACGGCGGTCAGCTTGGCGGAATCCAGTTTGTAGTCGGTATAGACGATGCCGTCGGCGTTGATCACGAGCCGCGACGTCAGACCTTCCCAGAACGGTTTTGGCGCAACTGGCGGGGCGTTCGGGGCGACCGGGGGCGCGGTGGCGTTGGGCGGCAGGGTCTTCGCGGCGTCGAGGGCGAAATCCACCGTGACGACGCTCGCGCGTTGCGCCGGCACGGTCAGGGATTGGAAGTGGCCCTTGAACCCCTGGAGGTTGAACGCGCCGCCGGCCAACGTGAAATCGCCGCCCGCGTTGAACGATCCCGTCAGCGCGACCGGCAATGCCACGGGCAGACGACCCATGTCCGGCACGGCGATGCGGATGTTCCCCTGCCCGTTCGCGCGGACGAGATCCGCCATGTTCGCGGGCAGGTCGGCTTTCGCACGAACGGTGATCCGGTTGTCGCCCGCCGCGAGGTCGGCCTGCTCCAGCTCGGCGGTGCCGCCGCGCAGCAGGAGTCGCAGGTTCACCGCGTCGAGGGCGATTTTGCCGAAGGCGGGGTTGGCGAGTTTCGCCTCAACGCGCCCGGTCCAGGAGTTGGGTTGGTCGGTGTTCCCCTCGAAACGAACGGCGGCGGTCGCCAGCGTGCCGTCCAGGGGCAGGTCGAGTTTGAGGAAGTCGCGCGCGGCGGCAAAATCGATCCCGGCGGCGTCGAGGCGCACGGTGGCCTTGGGCGGGGCTTTGGTGCCTTGGAGGAGGATGTTCGCGCCCAACGTTCCGTGGAAAACGTCGGCGTCCAGCGAGATGGTCAGGGCTTGTTGCGATTCGAGCTTGGAGGCATCAAGCCCCAGGTCGCGAAACCGCAGGTCGGGGGCGAGGACGAGGTTGGTGAACTGGAGGTTGCGGTCGTGGTAAGTGGTCGCGGCGGTGACATCCCGCAGGTCGGTTCCGCCGGGGATGCGCAGTTCGGCCACCTTCAACTGGCCGGCGCGTTGCGGATTGAGTTCGAGGTTGAGTCCTTTCACGAGCAGTCCCTGCCCCACGGCGGCGTTGGTCACGCCGGCCACCACGGGTGAAACCGGCGCGGGCACGGCCGAGTTCGCCGCCGCCGCCTGCGCGCTGGCCTTCGCGACGGGTGCGGGCGCGGCGCGCATGAGGAAGGAGACATTCTGGAGCGTTAGGCTGCGCGGCAGCGGCAGGGGTGGCAGTTTGAAAGGCTCTTTCTTCTTCGGCGGCGGCGGCGGCGATTTGGAGGGATCGTAGATGATGTCCGCGTCGCGCAAAACGACGTCACCGAGGAAGGGGGAATTTAACCCTCCCCGGATGAGGGTTGGCAGGCTGTAGCCGACCTCGAGGTGGCCGATGTCCGCCTTTTCGTAGGGGCCGGGAGCGGTCGGGGTGACGTGGAGATTGTCCACGCGCAGTCCGGTAAAGATGGTGCCGCCGAGTTGGAGGTCGATCTTGAGGTGTTCGCTCGCGCCGACTTTGCCGATGGCGTACTTGGCGACGCCGAAAATGATGGGCCGGTGGAAGACGACCAGGAGGAGAAGCAACAGTCCGAAGCCGGCGAGCAGGCGTTTCCACCAAGGCCAGCGGCGACGCGCGGGTGGCGGGGTCGCGGAGGATTGGGATTTTGTTACATCGGCCACCGCGCCTACTTTTACAGGAAGCCTTCGCCGGGAGCAACCCCGGAACAAAAACGCGGGGGTTTGCCTGATGCGGCGCGTCCGCCTGACACTACGATTCTGGAGGCTTTTGATTTGGACTGCGTTGCGACACGTCGCCGCTTCTCCGCCGCGACGTGTCACGCTCCTTCCCGACGCGCCTGCCCTCCTTGAAGAGCAGCAAATCCAGTTCGGCACCGTTGTGCGTGGCCCAGAAGTACGCCTGGTCCGGCTCCAGACGGCGGATGGCCTCCTCAATCGCGTAGCCCTCCCAGGAGGCGCCGATCTTTGGATGGGTCAGCAGGGACGCCTCACCGCCCCCCGAGCAACTGATGGAAAATACCGCTGTCACGCCCTAAAATCCGGGAGACTACCTCCCAAATTTCAGGGCAATTCAAGGATTGCTCATGATTAGATTTCTGGACATCCTCCTTGAAACAGCCGAATTATACAGAGTTCCGATCCCCCGGAGCCGATGGCTCGCATGAAACCCTATCGTCCCGATCCGATCCTTCAAAAACGTCGCTACTCGGTGTGGCTGAGACGCTCGCGCCTCGCGCAACCGCACACCATTCCCGCCAACAGCGCACCTTGGGAACAACCCAAGACCTTGGGGGAAACCATCGCCTTAAGCGAGCGCATTGCGGCCTTCGCGCAATCCTTCGCGCCACGATGACGCGCGCCGAGGAGTGGGCCGGCAGCTTGGCGCGCAGTCGCCGCACGGTGCTCCTGGGCGGGATGGCTGTCATTCAACATGGCATGAGCCGGGTCACGCAGGACATCGATCTCTGGTGCGACCCCGGAGCCTCCCCCGACGAATGGGCGAACTGGCTCCTCTCGTGGATGCAAGGCGAACCCGACGCCACGTTGGGGCGCCTCCCGGATGAGACCGCCATTTCGTCCCCGGAATTGGCCCGCGTGGTGGCGGAGGATCGGTTGGTCCGTTTGTTGGGGGCGGACCAGCCCCTGGATTTGTTCCGAGTGCCGAACGAAATGGAACCCGAGGATTTCGCGATGGTGTGGGAACGCGCGAGTCCGCAGAAAGGGCGCGATTGGAGGCTGATCGAAGAGATTGATCTGATCGTCACCAAGGCCCGGACCAACCGCGAGCGCGATCTGGCTGACACCCTGTACCTCGAAGACAAAATCGAGCGGTCCGCGCGCGCGAAGATTGGCACTTGGCACGCCGAAGAGGCGCGAAAGTTCTTCGAGCGTTTCCAATCACCCCTGCTCGCCCGATTGGCCGCGACGGAGGCGCTCGACCCGGACGTCAAGCTGCTGGGTCGTGAACTGCTGGCCACCCTGGCGGCGGAAGGCGACCCGTTCGCGACGGAATTCCTTGATTCCCTGCCCCCGGCGTAACGGGATTCAGCGGGATCAAAACCGTCTCCTCCCGCCCGTAATTTCACAATCGCCCGATTGCATTCGCGGACGCGGGGTTTAACCTGCGCGCGAAGATGATCAAGCACGGTATCGACTGGGACATTCCCTCCGCCACTTCGACCTACAACATCGACCGTTGGGGCGCGGGTTATTTCGCGATCAACAACGACGGAAACCTCCAGGTTAGCCCACTCATGGGTCAGGGCGGCGCCATTGACCTGATGGCCGTCGTCGCCGAGGCGCGCGAACAGGGCCTGGGCTTTCCCCTGGTCATCCGTTTCCAGGACCTTTTGCGCCACCGGGTGCAGACGATTTGCAAGGCGTTCGCGGCCGCCATCGCCGAGGCGGGCTACCAGAAGCCTTACCGCGGGGTGTTCCCCATCAAGGTCAACCAGTTGCGCGAGGTCGTGGAGGAAATCCTCGACGCCAGCGAGGAATTTCACTTCGGGTTGGAATGCGGCAGCAAACCCGAGATGTTCGCCGCCCTGGCGATCCACCGCGACCCGGAGAGTCTGGTCATTTGCAACGGCTACAAGGACGCCATTTTCATCCAGAACGCGCTGCTCGGACGCAAGCTCGGCAAGCAGGTCATCCTCGTCGTGGAAAAACTCGAGGAACTGCGCCAGATCGTGGAAATCTCCCGCGAGGTCGGCGTCGAACCGATGATCGGCGTCCGCGCCCGCCTCCAAAGCAAGGGCTCGGGCAAATGGGCGACCAGCGGCGGCGAGAACGCGAAGTTCGGACTCTCGACGGCGGAGCTCGTCGCGGCCAGCGATTACCTCAAGAGCCAGGGACTCGCCCACTGCCTTAAACTGGTGCATTTCCACGTCGGCTCGCAGGTGCCGGACATCGTCACCATCAAACGCGCGGTCCGCGAGGGCGCGCGGTTTTACGCCAAGCTCCTCAAGATGGGCCATGAGCTGGGCTACCTGGACGTGGGCGGCGGCCTGGGCGTGGATTACGACGGTTCGCGCACCGCCTTCGACAGCAGCACGAACTACACGCTCCAGGAGTACGCGCGCGACATCGTTTATAACATCATGGACGTGTGCGACTCCGAAAAGGTGCCGCACCCGATCATCGTGAGCGAGAGCGGACGAGCCATCGTGGCGCATCATTCCGTCCTCGTGGTCGAGGCTTTCGGCGCGATCGAAAAGGACGGCGGGCTGACGACCCCCGTGGAGGTGAAGGAGAACGACGCCAAGCTGGTGCTCGACATTGCGGAAACGCACCGGAACTTGAGCAAGGAGAACCGGCTGGAGGCGTTGCACGACGCGGCGCAGTACAAGGAGCAGTCGCAAGCGATGTTCGACCTCGGGTTGCTCGACCTGGAAACCAAGGCGCGCATCGAGCGGATTTACTGGCAGATCGCGCGCAACGTCGTCCGGTTCTTCGAGGGGATGCGCTACATCCCGGAGGAGGTGCGCGAACTCGCGAACAACACGGCGGACCAGTACCTGTGCAATTTTTCGATTTTTCAGTCGTTGCTGGACCACTGGGCGCTGGGGCAGTTGTTCCCGATCATGCCGATCCACCGGCTCAACGAGGCGCCCGAGCGCAGCAGCACACTGGTGGATATCACCTGCGATTCGGACGGCAAGATCAACAAGTTCATTGATCTGCAGGACATCAAAGACACGCTGCCGTTGCACACCCTGCGCGTGGGCGAGCCTTACTACCTCGGGTTGTTCCTGGTGGGCGCCTACCAGGATATCATGGGCGATCTGCACAACCTCTTCGGGCGCGTCCACGAGGTCCACGTGTTTCTGGACGAGGACGAGGACAGCGGCTGGTACATTGAGGAGATCATCGAGGGCAGCACCATCGCGCAGGTCCTGGCGTTGACGCAGTGGCATCAGCCGGAACTGGGCCGTTTGATGAAGGCGCAGGTGGACGCCGCGATCAAGACGGATCGGCTGAAGCCCAACGAGGGAATGAAGTTGTTGAACAGTTACGAGAAGAGTTTGCAGGGGTACACGTATTTGTCCTTCAACCACGCGGGCAACGGCGCGGCGAAGTAGAGGGGTGGGGTTATCGAAGGGCGGTTAGGAACGCGAAAAAGACGCGGAAGGACTCGCTGGAGGGAAAGCGGGGATGGTATATGTTGACACCCATGCGTTTCCCCCGCTTCCTTTGGTCCCTCCTCGTCCCGGTAGGTTTGATTTACTTCGCGCAACCGGGTGTCTTGTCCGCGCAAAACGCGAGTCCCAGTCCCGGGCCGGGTGGCAACCTGTTCGGAGACCAGGGTGGCTTCGAGAAGATCGCGGGCACGGACGATAACGTGTGGGACGGGGTCAACAGCGAGGGCACCCTCGCGGTCCCGACCTTTAGCGCGAAAGTTGTCACCGAGCGCAACGCCTTGGGCGACCTGGCGATGCCGCCCTCGGTGGCGTACGCGGATCTGAACGGCGACGGCAAACCCGATCTGCTCGTCGCGGCGCCAAACGGCTACTTTTACTATTACCAGAACCGGGGCACGGCGGCGGAGCCGCGCTTCACGAACGCCGAGATCGTGCCGCTGTTCCTTTCGATGGCCACCCGCGCCCCGGGCGATTACCGCGCGCACAACGTACTCGACACCGTGCGTTTTTGCCCGCGCATCAGTCTCGCCGAGTGGCGCAACCGGGGGATTTTCGACCTGATAGTGGGCAACTATTTGGGCGAGTTGTTTTTCATCCCCAACCAGGGTTCGCAACGCGCGTCCTTCCGCCAGCCCGTGCCGGTCGAGAGCGCGCGCGTCGCCACCGCCGACGCCAACCGCCTCTGGGGCAACCTGCTCTCACCCGTCGCCGCGGATTGGTCGGGCAAAGGCAGGCTCGATCTGCTCCTCGGCGAGGGGACCTACTCCGCCAACGCCATTCGCCTGCTTGAGAACGCCGGTGGCTCCGCCCCGAAGTTTCCGAGCGCCGGCCAGTCCTTCCTGGCTTACGGCGATGGGCGCGAACAACTGATTCCCGCCGTGGTCGATTATAATGGGGATGGCAAACCGGACCTGCTCATCTCGGATCGCACCCGTGAGATCGGGGTTTACCTCAACAACGGGAAGCCGGGGGGCGCGGGCGAGTTGGCGCGAAGTTCCACGATTAGCTTCGGTGGCAGCGGAAAACTCCCCGGCTTTGCCGCGCCCTGCGTGGCGGACTTCAACGGTGACGGTTTGTTCGACCTGCTCTTTGGGTTGGACAACGGGCACATCGCCGTCGCTTTGAACACGGGCACCAAGGAGCAGCCGAAATTTGGACCGCCGCGGGATTTGAAGGGCGAGGACCGGCTGGGGCGCAACGTCAAGCGCCCCGTTGGTTGGGAAACCTGGACGAAGACCGAGTTCGGCAACGCGTTGGCCTACTTCACGGTCGTCAACGCCCAGGACGATCCGGCCAGCGCGCCACCCGAGGGCGCGAACTGCCTGAAGGCCGGGTATTGGCCGGTGGCGAACGATGTGTTCCCGCTGGGTCAGGAAGGAATCCCCGGCACGGTGCGGCAGTTCTCGCTCCTGCGACGGACGGTGACATTGGAGCAGGGCAAGAACTACGCCTTCAGTTTCAAAGTGAAGAACAACGGCATGGAGAAACTGCATTACCGGTTTCGCAACGCGACGAACGAAACGGTTGGCGCGCTAAGGGAGGAAACCGACGACCGCGGGTTCAAGACGGTTGCCACGGCGGACCGCATGGCTGAGGTGATCGACGTAGGCGCGGATTTTACGGCGGGCGGCAACTGGACGACCGTCACCAAGACCATCAACGTGCGGTACAAAAGTTCCGAATTCCAAACCAAAAAAGAGATCACGGGAAGCGTGCAGGTGGATTTCGACGCCCACAGTATGGCTGACACGATCTATTTCGACGATTTTCAGATGGTGCCGGCGAAGTAAACAATTGTCTTAAACCGCCTCTGGTCCGGCTCCGAGGTTCAGCCCCGCGAGCGCGGGCATCCTGACCGCGCTCACGGGGCTTGCCGCCCCTACTTTTCCGGTGCGATCAGGACTCTTACAGCCGAAACTGTCACACAAATACTTCCGCCACAGTGTCGGCGAGCAAGCGTCCTTTCCTCGTAAGGCGCACCCGGCTGCCGACCGTCTGTAATAATCCCAACTCCGCGAACTCCGCCATCTGCTCGCTCCACGGCAGCAGATCCTCGGTCGCGACCCCACGGTTGGTTCTTAACCCGAAGGCTAGCGACTCGGCCCCGCGCATCGCAATCGGCACGTCCTCCCGGAAGTCCACCGCCGACTCGCCAGCGTGAATGGAATCATTGTAGCGGGCGGTGTCGCGAACGTTCGCCCACCGCTCCGTACCAACCGTCGAAAACGCGCTCGGCCCGAGCCCGAGGTAATCGCCGCCTTCCCAGTAGGCCAGGTTGTGCGCGCACTCGCGGCCGCGCCGCGCGAAGTTGGAGATCTCGTACGGCTCGTAGCCCGCGCCGGCCAGCGTGTCCGCCGTCACTTCGAAGAGACGCGTGTCGGCCTCCACGTCCTGGCTGAGTTCACCGGCGGCAAAACGGCGGAAGAACTCCGTGTCCTCCTCGTACGTCAGATTGTAAGCCGAAATGTGGTCCGGCTCCAAGGCGATGGTTTCGCGCAATGACCGTTCCCAATGAGCCGGCGTTTGCGTGGGAATGCCGAAGATCAGGTCGAGATTCACGTTCTCGAACTCCGCCTCGCGCAGGATCTCGTAGGACCGGCGCGCCTGCTCCGCGCTGTGGACCCGGCCCAGCACCGCGAGCAACTGCGGCTCCCAGGATTGCACGCCCATGCTGATCCGGTTGACGCCCGAGCGAACGCAAAGCCCGCGCTTTTTCCAGTGAAACCGTGGCCGGGTTCATCTCCAGGGTCCACTCGCGCAGGTCCGTCAGGTCCAGCCGGTCCCGCAATCCGCCCAGCAGGTATTCAAGTTGCGGGCGTGGACAACGCGCTCGGCGTGCCGCCCCCGAAAAAGATGGTTTGCGGCCGCAAGCGACGGTGGCTGGCCGCTTGGTACTGCTCCAATTCCAGCAGCAGCGCGTCGAGAAAACGTCCGGTTTTGTTGCGGTCAGCCGCCTCCTTGTAGAAAGAGCAATACGGGCATATCTTTGGACAAAAGGGAATGTGGACGTAAAGATGCGCCACCGCGGCCTCCGTTGAACGGCAGGGCGGGATTTTCCAGGGATGCCGACACGGTTCAGACTATAGATGCAAAGCGCGCGTGGAAAAGTGAAAGCTGCCCCCGGGATGGTTGCGGGCTTCCTCACGACCGGGATCCTGGCCGCGGCTTTGGTCCTGTCGTTCGCGACCCGCTTGCCGGCGCAGCAGGAGGTGGACGAGGCGAAGACCACCCCGCAATCACCGGGGTTGCCGACGCGTTCGAGTGTTTATTACATTCACGATCCCGACGCGATCCGGCACTACGTCGTCAACCCGGACGGGTGCGTTCCATGGTGGACCGCCTCGTCCTCGCCGTGACCGGCAAGGAGAATGTCGCCGCCGCGTGGGGCAGTCTCGTCAGTGCCAAGGATATCGTGGGCATCAAAATCTCCGCGACCGGCGCGGGACCCGGCGCGACCCATCGGGCGATCGTCACTACCATCGTCGAGGGTCTCGTCGCGGCGGGCGTGCCCCGGACGCACATCGTGGTGTGGGACCGCGAGGAGGAGGATCTGCGCGCCGCCGGTTATCTTCCCGGCGGGATCAACCCGGCTCGGAGCCTTTCGTCTGCCCCGTGGAATGGATCGAACCGCGCTGGGGGTACGACGCCAAAGCCATCTACACCTCACCGCTCCTCGGCAAATTGATTTGGGGCGACCTGTTGTTCCAAGGTCAGCGCGTGCCGGCGGACGAACCGTTGCGCCCACCGCCGCCCGAGCCCGGCTCGACGACCAGCGTGAACCCGGGTGTCGTGGCGGCCGCCGCCAACCGGGGGATTCTCAATCCGAACATGCGACTCGTCCCCAGCACGAAGCAGGATAACCTGAGCAACGTCAGCCATTATTGCACGCTCCTGTCCCGCAAGGTCACCAAGATCATCAACGTGCCGGTTCTGTGCGACAACATGTTTGCCGGGATCGGTGGCGCGCTTGTACAACGTCACCATCCCCAACGTGGACAACTGGCGCCGCCTCGTCGGCCCGCCCCAGTACGGCGTCACGGCGATCCCCGAGATGTACAGCGACCCGTTGATCAGCGGCAAGGTCGTGCTGAACATCACCGACGGGTTGATCGCGCAACTCGCCAGCGGTCCGCGTTTCCAGCCTTTTTACGCCCGGCACCACGCCACCATCTACGCCAGCAAGGACGCCGTGGCGCTGGACGCGGTGACGTTGCGTTACCTCGAAATTTGGCGCGCGCAGGCGCAACTTCCGCCCATCAAGGATGCGGCGGCGCACGTTCACACGGCGGCCGACATCGGCCTGGGCAATTTCGCGCCCGAAAAGATCGACCTGCGCAAGCTTTAGCCGGATCCTCCCAGACCACTCACCACCGTTAGTTTAACCATCCCTTTGCGCGCGGCTTTTAATCTGCCGTCCTCGGGGCAGAAATAGAACCTCATGGACATCGAAGAAGAAAATCCGCAGCCCCTCACCAACCCGGACACCCGCGACGCCCACGGCAACCCGCCCGCCGAACG
Source organism: uncultured bacterium (assembly GCA_963795895.1). Lineage (GTDB taxonomy): Bacteria > Verrucomicrobiota > Verrucomicrobiia > Chthoniobacterales > SZAS-18 > CAWCJJ01. Next base: position 595,585 of record CAWCJJ010000005.1, on the reverse strand, counting down.
CGATCCGCGCGGTCCCCGCCGTCCGCGCGGGGAAGAGCGGCGCGGCCCGGCGGCCCTCGCCCGGGAAGGAGGAAACGGGGATTACAAGCCGTCGGATTCCGCCGCGCGGCGCGAGCGTCATCCGAGCCCGGGCGATCGTCCGGCTTACCGCGAGGGGCGCTCTTCGCGCTCGGGCGGTGGCGGGCGCGGACGGTCTCCGGACCGAGCGAGCGACGCGGGGGCGGCGGCGGCAGGTCCGAACGCGGCGGGGGCCGGGGACGTTCCGAGGACCGGCCCGCGGCGAAACCAGCCGAACCCGCGGCGGTGTCGCCGCCGGTGAAGGCGGAGGGGCGACCCGGAGGTTTCTGGAGGAATTAGGCGGCGCGCTGCTCGCGTCCGTGTCGCGCTCGTTTTCGCTGACGATCAAGGTGTTGCCGGCAGGTTTGCGCGAGCCGATCAGCGCGGGCTACCTGCTGGCGCGCGCGCTCGACACCGTGGCGGACACGGCGGAAGTGCCCGTCGCCAAACGTCTGGAGCATCTGCGCGCGCTGCTGGAGATGATCAAGTACGGGGTCGACCCCGAGTTGCTGCGCCCCTTGCAGAAGGATTTGGCGCGCGCCAGTCGCACGAGGGTGAACGCGAGTTGATCGAAAAGCTCGACCGCTGCCTGGCGTGGCTCGACGCGTTGCCCGCCGAGGATCAATGGGATTTGCGCCGCACCCTGTTTCGGGTCGGGTCGCGGGCAGGAGTTGGATCTGCTGCGTTTCGGCGAAGGCACGGGCGCCGCAGCCCAAGGCACTGGCCAACGAAACGGAACTCGACGAGTACACGTATTTCGTGGCGGGTTGCGTGGGCGAATTGTGGACGCGGCTTGTGCGAACGGCACCTTCCCGCCGGTTGGTCGCGCCTGGGCACCGAGGAGATGCTCAAACTTGGCAAACATTTCGGGCAGGGTTTGCAGATGGTGAACATCCTGCGCGATCTGCCGGACGATCTGGAGAATGGCCGCTGCTATCTGCCGGAGACTTTGCTGGCGGCGCAGGGTCTGGACGCGGCCACTTTGGTGAAGGAGCCGGCGCGGGTTCGTCCGGTGATCGACGAGTTGCGCGGGGAAACCGTGGCCAAGTTGGACGACGCCTGGAAATACGCGCGCGCGCTGACGCCCTCGAAGATGCGTTACGCTTGCGCGTTGCCGGTGTTGCTCGGGCTGGAGACGCTCGGGTTGGTCGCGAAGACCTCGCCCCTGGAGGCGACGGAGCGGCTCAAGGTGTCCAAAGCGGGGATGCGGGGCGTGATGCTCTCGTCGGCGGTCGGCACGGTGTTGGGCGCCTGGCACGAGCGGCAGTGCCCGCGGCGCGCGCGCGCGGGCGGTGAAGGGGTTGTGAGGGCTGCGGGTCTATTACAGCTGCGCCCCTAAAGCAGGCCCTTGCTCCGCTTTGAGGCGAGGAGTTCTTGCAGCTTTGCTTTCGCGGCACCGCCGTCTAACGCCTGAAAGCCGGGTAGCAAACTTAGCCACTCGTACACCGCTCCCCCAAGGGCGTTAGGCAGGACGGGGGGAGCATCTTAAGACGTCGTTAAGAGCGCGGATGATGTCATCGGCCACTTGGTCGATCATCCCTTGGGCCGCGTTGGAGGATTGGCGCGTGGACAAGCCGTCCTGATAACCCGCGAGAGTGTCCGCCTCGCGCTTTTTGCCCGCTTGGTAAACCGCCATGCTGTTTTGCAACACGACCCGGGTGCGCGGGAAGAAACTGGTCATCAAGTTCCACGGGTCGCCGCCGTGTTCCTGATCGCCGGCGGACCGGAAGTCGGTGCGAAGCAGCACGGAGGGGATATCCGCGAATTTTGCGAAGAGGAATTCGACCACCGTGCCGGAGTCGAGTTCCGGGCCGTCATAGTTGAAGAGTCCGAGGTCACAAGCCAGGAGGGTGAGAATGTCCTGGTCGCGGATGGCGTGGGCGGTGACATCGCGTTGTTCCAGGTTCTGGGGTAGCACGGGCACGTATTTCCCCCGCGAACGCAGATGGATCGCCTCCGCGAGGACGGCGTTGCCGAGCAGATGTTTGGCGCTGAAGAGTTCGCCGCCGAAGTAAATGGTGTAGGAGGCAGACATCGGAAAAGGAGTAGCGAAGGATGTGGTGTTGAAAGGTGAAGGTAAAGCGTAATCCCAACCCCGGCAGGGGTGTAAGAGCGAAAGCCCATAGCGCAAGCTATGGGAATATGTCCCCAAAGGATTATCCAGCCCCGGCAGGGGCGTAAGACGACGTCCGGCGGCCATTTGGATTGGGTCACGTTGGTTCTCTTACGCCCCTGCCGGGGCTGGGAATGGACGGACCATCAAACCCATAGCTTGCGCTATGGGCTATGGCTCTTCCACCCCTGCCGGGGTTGGGAACGGCACGCCTAATTCTTCCACCACCTTCTTCCGCCACAACCCACAACCACAACCCACCCCCCCTCACACCGCCACCCCTTCAAAAGCCAACATCAAATTCGGATTGATGTCCTCGCTCAACAAACTCATTCGCCCAGCCTCCAGCGCGAGCGCGGCCACGGCGGCGATCATCGCGGCGTTGTCCGTACACAGCGCCGGAGCCGCGATGAGCAACTCCTTCCCCTCCACCGCGCACGCCTCCGCGAACCGCTCCCGCAACCGCGTGTTCATGCTCACCCCGCCACTCACCGCCACGATCCTCCGGTTCATCGCGGCGGCCGCGCCCATCGTCTTGCGCACCAGCACTTCCACCACCGCTTCCTGAAACGACGCGCACACATCGGCGAGCAGCCCCGGCGTCAACCGTCCCGCCGCGTCCATCCCGCCGCCCTCGCCCGCCGCCGCAATTTTCGGCAGCAGATAACGCACGGCGGTTTTCAGTCCGCTGAAGCTGAACGCGTAATCGCCGCTGCCCAGCATCGAACGCGGCAAATCGAACCGCCGCCGGTCCCCTCTCCGCGCCAGTCGGTCGATCTGCGGCCCGCCCGGGTAGGGCAGCCCGAGCAGTCTTGGCGACCTTGTCGAACGCCTCGCCCGCCGCGTCGTCCAGCGTGCCGCCCGAGCCGCCGGTACCGTCCGAAGCCATCGATCGCCACCAGCAGCGTGTGCCCGCCGCTGACCACCAGCCCGACCGAGGGCCGAATCCCCGCCGCGCCGTCCGAAGAAAGGCGAAAGCAGATGTCCCTCCAGATGGTTGATCGCCGAGGAAGGGTTTGCCCGACGCCCAGCGCGAGTCCCTTCGCCACCGCCGCCCCGATCATCAGCGAACTCGCCAGACCCGGGCCGTTCGTGGCGGCGAACGCGTCGATTTCCTCGAGCCGGACTCCGGCCGCGCGCAGCGTGTGGTCCAGCAGGAGGGCCGATCTCGCGCAGATGCTGGCGCGAGGCCGCTTCGGGCACCACGCCGCCGTAGGCGCGGTGCAGATCGATCTGCGACGCCATTTCGCTCGCGAGCAAATCCGCGCGCCCGCGCAACACGGCGACCGCCGTTTCGTCGCACGACGTCTCGATCGCGAGAATCAGCGGCGCCGCGGCAGGCCCGCCCTTCACAGCAGCCGGCTTCAGCGCTTCTCCCCGTCCTTGCGGGACGCCATCTGCTGCTTGTAAATCATCATGCCCTTCAACGCGTCGATCGCCCGCTCCAGCTGGGTGTCGTGGACCTCGTCCGCGTCGCGCCGCTCGTCGGGGCTGAGCGAATCGGCGTTGCGGCGCATGGCGAGCGCGTGGTCCTGCTCGGGGGTCATCGTCGCGCGGATGGTCGGCGTCACGCCGTGTTTGTGGATCACCTGCCGGCTGGGCGTGTAGTATTTCGCGGTCGTCAGCCGCACGGCCGAGCCATCGGGAAGCTGGATGACGCTCTGCACGCTGCCCTTGCCGAAGGTCGTTTCGCCGACCAGGATCGCGCGGTTCAGATCCTTGAGCGCGCCCGCGACGATCTCCGCGCCGCTGGCGCTGCCGCCGTTGATCAGCACCGCCATGGGAAAATCGCCGCGCGGTTTCGCGTTGTACGGCGGTCTTGTAATCCCGGCGCGATGAGGGCATGCGGCCCTCGGTGTAAACCACCATCGTGTTCGCCGGCACGAACTGGCCGCACACGTCCACCGCGCTGTTGAGCAGGCCGCCGGGGTTGTTGCGCAAATCGAGGACCAGCGCCTCCATGCCCTGCTTCTGGAGGTCGTCGAGTTTCGCGCCGAGTTCCTGGGCGGTCGGCTCGTTGAACTGGAGGATCCGGGCGTAGCCGACTTTGTAGTCGCCGGTGAGCGCGGGTTCGACGCAGGTGCGCGTCCTTGACGCTGTCCACCTTGATCTCGGTGCGGGTGAGCGCGTAATCCTTCACCTCCTTGGTGACGGGTCGCAGGATGGTGAGCGTGATCCCCTCGCCCGGTTTGCCTTTCAGGCGTTGATGGCGTCGGTGAGCTGCATCTTCTCGGTTGTCGTCCCGTTGATCTTGAGGATCTGGTCGCCGGTGATCAGTCCGGCCTTCGAGGCGGGGGTGTCTTCCATCGCCGAGACGATGATCAGCACAGCCGTCCTTGGCCGAGACCACGAGGCCGAGGCCGTCGTAGCGGCTGCGGGTGTCGTCCTGCATGTCCTTGAAGCTGGCGGGCTCCATGAACTGGCTGTGCGGGTCCAGCCCGCTGAGCATCCCGCGCAGGGCGTTGTAGGTGAGGTCCTTGAAGTTGACCTTGTCGTCCTCGACGTAATCCTGGCGGATGAGTTGCAGCACCTTCGTAAAGGTGGTCAGGCACGAGTAAACCGACTCGGTTTTGTCCTCCTGCGCGCCGGCGCCCGCCAGGGGCGGCTGCATCTCGCTGGGTGGCGTGGAGGGGGTGTCCTCCTGCGCCCGGAGGGAAGGGGCGACCGTGGCGAATCCGACGCCGAAAAGCGAAGCAGCGCCGAGCAGGCAGGGACCAAGCGACCGTAACCGCGCAAGAAATCTCATGGGTCCCGCAAACTAGCACGAAGCGGCGCGGAGTAGAAGGGGCTTTGGTTCGGGTGCGCGCAAGGCGCTTTTAATCCCCCGAAACCGCCAACTGTTCGGAGGGCGCCAGGCCGCTCACAGAAGGGTCGTACATCGGGCCGGCCTGCGTCGCGGGCCAGTGGAAACTTCCCGCCGTGGTCACCCGCGCCAGCACACTCCACACGCTCACCCCGGGATCCAAACGGTCGAAGTAGAGCAGCGTCACGTGGTCGCGCAGTTCGGAGGATGAAAGCTCCGCGTCACGCTGGCCGGCGGGTGTCGCGGGCAAATCGTAGAAGGGCGCGAACATCGGCAGATCCGGGTTCAACGTTTCCAACCCGGCGGGGAGTTCGTCCGCCAACGCCACGTACGCGCGCGGCTTCGGGGACTGCATCCGGTAGGTGATCAACAAACGGTCGTTGATCCGCAACGGCGTCTCACCCGGATGTCCCGTCCGCTTGGGGTCGGTCAGGTTGCGCACGACGCGCTCCAGGCGCATCCCGCCCAGGTCGCGGCGGGCGTCCTCCTCGGCGCGGCCCACCCGGTATTCGGCGGTTAACAGGCACGAGAGCGCCGCGTCCGGCGGAGGGCGGATCTCGGCCACCGGCACGCGGAAGGGCGAGCCCAGCGCGATTCCCGTCCACTCCGCCGCCACCCCGTCCGGCGACACCCGACCCGGCATGGGTTGGACGCGGGCGAGACGCAGCCTGGGCGCGTTCTCGACTTTGCGGAAGGCGTGGTAGGCGAACAAGGTCCACAGGTTTTCCTGGGTCGAGTTCAGCATCGCGCGCTCCAACTGCTTGCCCAACCGCACCCGCGCCGCGGCCGCGTCAGTCGGCTTCCACTCCGGCGGACGCACCACCGCGAACGCCCAAACCGCCATCGCCTCCACCCGGAGGGATGATGCGAACGTGCGGGCGTCGAAGGCGCGTTCGGGCGCGGGACGAGTCCCGTTCGCCAACGGCAGGATTTCGCGTAGAAGTTGGCTTTTCTCCTCGGGCATGATCTTCGCGCGGTGCAACGCCACCGCCAGGAGGGCGCGCCCCTCGTCGCCCGACGATTCGCGGTGCAGGTAAACCGCGCGCGCGGCGTCCTCGTCAATCGTCCCCGCCTCCTCGGCGGCGGCGCCGGCACCGGTCGGTTGGGCGTTAGGCGTGGCTTGCACCATCAGGGCGAACGCGCGCAACATGCCGGGCGCGGCACTGTCGGCGGCGATTTTCTTCACCGCGCCGTCGAGCTTCCCGGCGAGGGTATCATCCACTTCCAAGCCCGCGCCCGCGACCTGCCGCAACGCCCAGGCGGCCTGGACCGTCACAAAAGGATTGCCCGCCTTCTGCCCGGGCCAGTAAGGTAACTGGCCATCGTCCAGCACGGAACGCGCGCAAAGTCGCAAGCCGCGCTCCACCTCGGCGCGGTACCGGTCTTTTTGACCCGCTTCGACGGGCAGTCCCGCGAGCAAATCGCGCGCGCCGCAGTATGCCAGCACGCGACTGGTGATCTGCTCGAAACAACCGTGCGGATACTCCAGCACTTCGGGCAGGGCGCGCAGTCGCGGCAGGTCGTTGCTCGTGGAAACGGCGGCGTCGTAGTGGCCGTTGACACCCGGTTTGCGCGCGTCCGGCGGCAGTAGCGCGGACACATCGCCACCCGCCGGGACAGACCCGGCGGCGCTCTCGCGGCGCAGGATCGTCGGCGGTAAAATGGGCAACGTTAGCTCGACCGCGTCGGCCAAATCGGCGTCGTTGTTCGCCGCCACGCCGGCGCGGATCGTGATCTTCGCGCTCGCGGGACCGTCGGGCACCTTCGCGAGGAACCGGAACACCGCCGGGGCGTCGCGCGTGACACTGACGGGCGCCGGATTCCCGGCGGCGGGGTCCAGCGTCAAACCGCCGTCCACCGCGCAGGTGGCCGCGAGGTTCTCCGTGTCATGCACGCTCTGGCGCGCGACGGCGCGCAGCTCCACCTCGTCGCCCGCGCGCAGGAAACGCGGCAGCGAAGGCTCGACGATCAGCGGCTTGGCGATCTCCACGCTACCTCCCCCTCGCCGAACTGGCCGGCCTTCGTTTGCGCGACCGCCACGACCCGGTAGCGGGTCAAATTGTCCGGCGCGGCGAAAGCGAACGCCACCCCGCCCTCGGCGTCGGTCTTCAACCCGGTCTTCCAATAGGCCAGCGGCTGGAAATCCTTGCGGACAAACTTGCCGCCGAACTCCTCCCCGCCCCCGCCGATAATAAACCCCTTCTGATAAAGGCTTTTGCGCGAGATACCCGTGACATAGTCGCGCAACGCGCCGTAGGTTTTCACCAGATGCGGACGGTGCGGGTAGAAGGCGGTGGCCAGATCGGGCGCCTCCCATTGGCCCAGCGCCAGCAGCGCGTCATCCACCGCCCACAGGGTCACGTCCGCTCCCGCGACGGGACGGCCCGCGCTGGCGATGCGCACGCGTCCGCGCACCTCGTCACCGGGCCGGACGCGCGGTGAGTTCCACCGTGGGATGCACCTCCAGCGCGCGGTCGGGCCGACGCACCAACATTTGCACATGGCCGAAGCGTTCGGCGGGCAGGCGATCCCCGCCGCCGGGCCGCAGCAGGTAGATGGAAACCTCCGCGTTGGGCGCGTACTCCGGCTTTACCGGGATTTCCACGCGCGTCGTGTTGCCCGGCAGGCTGACGAGCAGGTTGTCGATGACGCGGTCCGTTTCCACCGTGACCCAGGCGAGTCCCGTGACAGGCGAGCGCGTCAGGAACGCGGCCGTGTCGCCCGGCGCGTACTCCTTCTTTTCGGGATGGATTTCAAGCGAGGTTTGCGTCTGGACCGGCACGTCGTCGTCTCCGACTCCATCGACGAACATCTCCGCGCTCACCGGACGCAAACCGGGTGCGGTGGCGACGGCGACGTAGCGTCCGGGCTGGCTGACGGGCACGTCCACGGGAGCCGCGCCGGGGGCCGCTTCGCCGACCGGAATCGTCTTGACCAAAGTGAACACCGGCGTGTTGCGGTAGCGCACCACGAACGGCGCGACGTTTTCGCGGACGGTTTTGCTGGTGACGCGGAAGAGTTCCACCTTCGCGTCCCGGGCGCGCGCGGGCTTGTCCTGGGCGTCGTGCGCCGTGACGCGCAGACGCACGCCTTGCGGGGCGGGCGGGCCATCCGGCGCGCGTTTGGGGGTTTCCATCGCCACGCCCAGAAGCACGGGCTGCCGCATGACGATCCCCTCGGGATTATGCGCGGCGGCAACGCTCTGGCCATCGGCGGAAGTGACGGCGATTTCCCATTGGCCCTCGTACCGCGCGCCTTTCAAGTTCTTGGGCATCTCCGCGCTCAACGTTCCCTCGCCCCGCGCGTCGAGCCGGGTTTCACCCTTGGTTTGGGGCGGGTCGGTTTCCTCGTTTGAAGTTGAGGCGGCGTGTTCGGACGCAGTGTCTTCCAATGAAAACTGCGGCATCTCTTCCCCGGTAAGCGTCGTGGTTTCATCCCCGTTGGACCGGGGAGACTTCAGGTAATCACGGCGGCTCCACCGCACGCGCCATGAAACCTTTGCGCCAGCGACGGGCTGTCCTGAAAAGTAGTTGGAGCGCACCCGGCAAGCCACCGGCGCGTCCTGTCCGCTCGTGGGAAGCGCTTCCGCCGCCACCTCGAAGAGCGGTACTTTGTAGTCCTGGACGTGCAGGTAAACGGAGGCGAGGCCGCTGTCGTGGCCGTCCGCGTCATCGCCATCCCCGCTTCCTTCGAGGGCGCACGTCAGGCGGTAGTCGCCAAGCTTTGCGTCGGGCGAAATCGCCCACTGCGCCTCCCAGCCGCCCTCCGCGTCCACGGTGGCTTTGCCTTCGGCCACGTCTTCGTCCTTGTCGCCGCCGCGTACCCGCCAAGCGATGGTCCGGCCGCTTGGAACAACCAGTCCGGTCTCCGCCCGGCCGGGCGTCAACGCGGGGTCGGCGAGGCGCGCAAGACCCTTGATCCGGACGGTCTGTCCGGGCCGGTACAACGAACGGTCCGTCACGATCATTGATCGCAACGCGGGTCCCGACGGGGCGGCGGGAGGATCATTGGACAAATCCACCTCGTCGAGACTTTCGTTGTCGAGAAACGCGACGGACGGACCCTCGGGAGTATCGGCCACCAGCGAGCGCGCCGTCTCGCCACCGCGTTCCCCGGCGGACGGATGCAGCTCCGCGTAGGTGAACCGAACCAGTCCGCCGGCGTCGGTGACCCCGCGGGCCACCTCGAAGTTGCTCGCGCTGATCGCGCGCACCGGCACGCCGGGGCGGGGTTTGCCGTCGGACATCCCGGCCAGCCGGACCAGCACGCCGTCGGGCGTGCGTTTCTCGGTCAGCACGCTTTCGGAAAAGACGACTAACGAATGCTGGCCAACGATCCCCTTGCCGTCCCAGCGCGGGCCGTCAATTTCCAGGAGGTACGCGCCCGGCGGCACGCCCGGCGCGCCGTTGCCGGGACCGGCCCAGCGCAGGTCGCGCAACGCCTCCGTCTCGTCGGCGCTGGCCGCGAAGGTGCCCTCCGCGCGCGTGGCCAGGCCCAGAGCGTCCACGAGCAGTTCCGTCGGGTGTGCAACGTCGAGGCCGTTTTCGTCGGTCTCGGCGTTGTGGGTGACAGGGCTAATTTTGGAGGAGGTGAACTCGCGCACCCGTTTTTCGACGTTCGGCAGTTTCTCCAACGGCACCGCCGCGAGCCGCCAGCGCAACGGTCCCGTGTGGATTTGCAGGAAACTGAAGTTCAACCCCAGCACGGCGCGCTGACTCACGCGCGAATCCGGGAAAATACAGGGCGCTCGGCTTGGGCCGAAACGTCGCGCCCCAGTGCGCCGTGGCGGCGAGCCCAAACCCTCGCCGTCCGCGCACCGCCGGGGTGATGGTGACCTGGTAATGTTTGGCGCGGTCGAACTTGCCCGCGAGCACGACATCCTCGCCTTCGGCGCGCACGGCGAGGTCCGGCACGGCGGGATCCACGGTCACGGCCTCGCGGGTAACGGTCGCGGGATCGACGTAATCGTCCATGTGGGCGCGGATGACCGGCTCCTCCATCGGTTGGTTGAACGCGCCCAGCCACCGGAGGGTCATGGGCGTGGTCACACCGAGCGGGACGCGCTTGAGGTAGGGCGTCGGCACGCCGCTCACCTGCTCACGCACGTCCTCGATCACAAGATCCCAGGTCCGGTCGGCGGGCAACGGTTCGCGCGGGGTGGCGCGCACGGTGGCGGCTTCGGGTTCCTCGTCGCGGTCCTCGTCGCGCAGGGCGAGTTCCGCCGGCTGGCGGGCGGCGGTGTCGCGGTCCTGGAAGTAAATGCGTCCGGCGGCGTCCGACAGGCGCACGGGGTAGGTAAATTTTAACACGACGCCGGGCCGCGCGTTGAGGTGTTCGGAGGGTTCCCAGTCGGATTTCGCGGTGAACGGTTCGGTTTTGAGTTCGGCTCCCCAGCCTTCGGGGGCGACCGCCGCGCCGAGCAGATCGCGCAGGTTCGCGGTCAAACGCACAGTGCTTTTCAGACCGGGGGTAACCGGTGTCTTGACGAGGAATTCGCCATCCGTCTGGCTCTTCCAGAGCCATTCGCCCGTCACGGGGGGATCGAAGCGCAACGGGCAGGGTTCGCCCGCGAGGTCGATCTTTTCGGTGCCGACCATGGCGGCGGGGAAGGAGACGCTCAGGCTGGTATCGGCGGCGATTTTGCCGTTGGCGGGCACTTCCAGGGTGACGCCGCCGGCGGCGGGTTTGAGGGTGGGGTCGGCGCGGAGGGCGGCATTGCCGCCGGCGAACAGGAGGAGGCAGGCTAACCAGAGGAAGGAACTTTTCATGGGGGAGAATGGGAGGGTGGCCGCGTGGTTAAACGTCGGAACGGAGGACACAACCCCAAGCGGTCGAGGAGTCGTTAGTTTGCCTTGGCGGCGGGAGTCGCCAGGCGGGCGTCGCGGTCGGCTTCGGCGAGTCGGCCCATCGTGCGCAGACAGACTTCCCGTCGTCCAAGCCAGCGCGGCTCTTTACGAATCGCGAGGGCGCGGGTGAGGCTGTCCACGGCGGCTGGGAAATCAGCGAGAGATTCCTGTTCGAGACGGCCGCGGAGTGCCCAGGCGTCGGCGTTGCGGGGGTCGAGTTCGGTGGCGCGCTTGGCAGCGGCGAGCGCGTCGGTGGCGCGGTCGTTGCGCAGGAGGGCGGCGGCGAGGACGATCTGCGCCTCGACGTTGCCGGGTCCGGTTTTCTCGCTCGGTCGCGCGGCGGCTTCCGCTTCTTCCAAGGCGAGGACGGGTTGGTCCGCTTCGAGCAGAATCGCGGAGCGGGCGGCGTGTTGGCGCGCGGAAACACCTGCGGGATCCGGCGGGACCGGGGTGTCGGCGGCGCGCAAACGGTCGCAACGCGCGCGGTCGTCGAACCACGCCGCGTCCGCGATTTTCGCCACGCGCAAGGCGGCGGCTTCCTCGTCCGAATTCAAAGTCCAGAGACACTGCGCCTGGAGGAGAAGCGCCATGACGGAGTGCGCGGGCGTTTCCTCCGCCACTGCTTCCACGTCCGCCAGCGCGGCGGGGTACGCGCCGGCCCGGTAGAGGATCAGCGCTCGGTCGAGGTGCGCGGCCTCGGGGGTGTTCGCGCCGGCGCGGAAATCCGGGGCGGGATTGGCGCGGGTCGCGGGGAAGGCGTTGAGGCGGGCGTCCAGCACGCGCAGCGCGGCCAGTTGCGGACGAAGGCGGTCGAAGACGGGGGCGGTGGCCTTCACCGTGTCGTCGGCCGCGTCCAGGCGAACGGCGGCGAGCATTTCGCGGTCGGCGGCTTCGGGTTCGCCGTCGTTGAGCAGGCAAACCGCGAGGCGCGCCTGCCGAGCCGCGTGTCCGGGATGGGCTTTCAAAAACGCGCGCAGGGCGTCGGCGGCTTCGGACCAATCCTCGTCGGCGTCATAGGCATCGGCGATTTTACCGAGGATGGCTTCGGAGTTGGCCGGGTGGGCGGCGAGCGCCGCGCGCCAATGCTCGACGGCCTCCTCCACGGGGTGGTTGGCGGCGAGGGAAAGGTCGCCGCGCAGGTCATCAAGATCTGCGGCGGTGTGGGGCGGCGAGGTTTGGGCGAGACGTTCCAGGGTCTGAGCGGCGCGGTCGTAATCCGCGAGTTTGAGTTGCGCGCGGAACAAGGTGGGCAGGAGGGTGGCGGCATCCGCGCCGGGGGTGATAAGGAGGCGGCGGCAGAGTTCGACCACGGCGGCGTGATCGTCGTCCGCCTGGGCGCGTGCCAGTTGCTCGGTGACGGGGGGTATGGTGGGGTCGGGGAGCCGCCATTACCGCCGGTGAGACGAGAGACAGTGTGGCGAAGAGTGAAAGAGCCAGTATGACGAGGAGTGACCGGGAGGGAGGTCGGGAAAGTTTCATGACCGGAGGGTAGTGGCGCCCAAAAGGATCAGGATCAAGACAAGCGGGCTGGGATGTACAAGTAGCCGGGTTGCCGTGTGATGACCAGCCTAATCGCGTTTGCATTGACCTTGACCACGCGGCGGTTCTGATCCCCTGCTGCGCAGCAGCTTTGGAGTGCGCCGCGACATGTCGCCGCTTTGATCCCAGCGACACGTCGCGTCCCAACCCTCCGGCGCAGCCGCTATTTGTCCCTTCCCCGCCCTGGAGGGGCGAAAGACATTAGCCCGGCATCTGGATGCCGGGTACCGAGTTCAAGCGAGGTGCGCCCCGGCGGGGCGCGAGACGCCGTGGCCGGTGGACGCGACAAACAACGGTTGACCAACCCCGAACGGTCTCGCGCCCTTCCAGGGCGCAATCGCTCCATCATCCATACCCGGCGTCAGGACGCCGGGCTAATGTCTCTCGCCCCTCTGGGGCGGGGAAGGAAAGAGCGGCTGCGCCGGAAGGCGGGACGCGACGTGTCGCGGTTGGACCCGGCGGAGCCGTGTGAAAGCGGCGACGTGTCGCCGCACTCCAAAGCCGCTGCGCGGCGGGCGGAGAGGAAACCCACTAGGTCCGCTTTTCCCAATCCTCGTAACGAATCCTCGGGATCGTGAAAAAAGCGTCGCGCGTTCTAACGTAGCTCCCCAACCCGTTCATCCGGCCCACGGCGTGCATCGCGTCCGCCCGGATGTAAGGTCCCTTCGGATCAACGAACTCATCGCGGACGTGCGCGTGCAGCACCTCGCCGATGATGACGCGCGAACGGCCAATCTCCAGCGTGGTCACCTCCCGGCATTCCATGCTCGCGGGCGCCTCGGCGATGCGCGGGACCTTCACCCGGGTCGATGGGAGCGTCGTCAGCCCGGCCGCCGTTAGCTCGCTCACCCCGAACGGAAAATCGATCGCGCACACGTTCATCGCCTCCGCGATGGCTTCGTTCACGACGTTCACCACGAACTCCCCGCGCAACCGGATGTTTCGCGCGCTGTCCTTCGGTGTCGGGAGCGTCGCGGGCGTATCGTCATCATCCCCCCCGCCGTCGGCGCGGTTCCCGATTCCCAACACCACCAGCGCTGGATCGGTGCCGACGTAGTTGTACGCACTGAACGGCGCGGCGTTCACCCGGCCTTCGCCGTCCAGACTCGTCACCAGCGCGATGGGGCGCGGCGCGATCAGGCCGATCAGCAAGTTGTAGCGCAAGTGGCCGGAAATCGCGCCGAAATCGAATTCCATAATGAACGACAGGCAACCAACGTCGAATCGACCCGCTCGGCTCAAGCCGAAATCTGCTTGCCGTACGCTTCGGAGTCCAGTAGCGCGTTCACGTCCGTTTCCGCCACGGATTTCAACTTGAACATCCAACCCGCGCCGTAGGGATCGGTATTCACCAACGCCGGGTCCGCCGCCAGCGCGGGGTTCACCTCGACCACCTCGCCGCCCACCGGGGAGTAGATGTCGCTCGCCGCCTTCACGGATTCCACCACCGCGCTGGTCTGGCCCGCGTCGAACTTTGCCCCAACCTTCGGCAGATCGACGTAAACGATGTCCGTCAATTCAGCTTGCGCATGGTCGCTGATGCCAACGCAGCCGTCCGCCGGACGGTACCATTCGTGGGTCGGGGCGAAGCGGAAGTTTTCGGGCACGTTCATATTATAGGAGCGAGGAGCGCTGACTGGGTTGGAGCGGAATGGAAAAGGTTGGTTGGCGGGTTAAATAGAGTCGCCGGCGGGTTTGAAACGGTCGTCCTTGCGTTTGTAGAGCGGCTTCTTCTCGATCACGGCGGCGTAGCGTTTCCCTCGGATGTCGATCTCCAGCGTCTCGCCCGGTTTCGCGAGGGCGGCGGGCACGTAAGCCAGGCCGATCCCGGCTTCCAGACTCGGCGAAAGGCCGCCGCTGGTCGTCTCGCCAATCGGCTGCTGGCGCGCGCCGTCCGTCGCAGGTTCGCCGCTCGCGTTCCCCTTGTGAAAAACAGGGTAGTGCGAGCGCGGCGGCGGACTCTTCTCGGTCATGCGAAACGCCACGAGCTTTTCCGCCGGTCCGCCTTCGCCACGCTGACGCACCAACGCCCAGCGCCCGATGAATTCCGGCTTGTTCAAATCGACAAACATCCCGAGGCCGGCGGCAAGCGGGGTCCGGCTGGCCGAGAGGTCGGAGCCGTTGAGCGGATAGCACACTTCCAGACGCAAACTGTCACGCGAGCCGAGGCCGCAGGCTATCAACCCGAAGGGGGCGCCCTTCTCCAGCAGTTCGTCCCAGATCAGCGCCGCCGCGCGGGCCGGGAAGAAAAACTCGAACCCGTCCTCGCCGGTGTACCCCGTGCGCGCCACGACGAAAGTCAGCCCGTTGCGATCCAGCACGCGCACGCCGAAGCGCTCGGGCAGCGGCTCGTCGGGACCGAAAAACGCGGCGTAAATCTCGGGCGCGCGCGGACCCTGCAAGGCCACGGCGGCGAACCGGTCGCTGCGATTGCTCAACTCGATCCCGTTGGGCAGATGGGAGTTCAACCAAGCAAAATCCTCGTCAATCTTCGAGGCGTTCACCACGAGCAGGAACTCGCCCCCGGCGTATTCGTAGATGATGAGGTCGTCGATGACGCCGCCCGCTTCGTTGAGCAGAAAACCGTATTGGCTCTGGCCGGCGCCGACGCGGTCAAGGTTGTTCGTGAACACCCCGTTGAGCCAGGCTTTCGCGCCCGGGCCGCTCACGATAAACTGCCCCATGTGCGAGATGTCGAACACGCCCGCCGCCGTCCGCACGGCGCGGTGTTCGGCCAGAATACCGGCCGGATAATGCACCGGCATCGACCACCCGCCGAACCCGACCATCCTGCCGCCGAGCCGGACGTGGGCGGCGTGGAGCGGGGTTTGCCGGAGACCTGGCGCGGGGGTGGATTCCGCCGTGGCAGGGGTGGCGGTTGGGGTTTCCGAGGACACAGGGAACGCATAGACGCGCGCCCGGAAGCTGTCAATGCGGGATGCCCCCGCCCTTTCGCCTTGCTTTTGACGGTCAAGGTCCTGAAATTGCGGGACGCGTTCCGCCGACGACTTCGGCCGCTCCCCCCTCTTCTTTACTTATGCGCTGGATCAATGCTCTCGAACGCCGTTTCGGACACCTGGCTATCCCGGGCCTGATGCGGGTTGTGGTGGCGTTCAATGTTCTGGTGTGGCTTCTGATGAAGACGAAACCCGGATTCGCGAGCGCGCTGGAGCTCCAGCCCGACTTGGTTTATCGCGGGCAGGTTTGGCGACTGTTCACGTACGCGTTCATCCCGCCGATCGCCATCGGGGCGCAGTTGGAGTTTTTATGGCTTTTCGCGTACCTGAACTTCCTGTGGCTCCTGGGCGAGGGCATCGAGCAGGCGTGGGGCAGTTTCCGGCTCAACGCCTACTATCTGCTCGGGATGCTGGGCACGACGGTCGCGGTGTTTTGTTTTGGTATCCGGGATGTCACGGGATTTTACCTGAACTCGAGTTTGCTTTTCGCCTTCGCGACGCTGCTGCCGGATTACCCGATCATGGTGATGTTGTTTCTGCCGGTGCGGATGAAATGGATCGCCTTGTTTTCGCTGGGGTTGGTGTTGCTGCGCATGGCGGGGGGGACGCTGACGGACCAGGTGGCGATCGCGATTTCGCTGGGGAACTACCTGGTTTTCTTCGGACCGTTTTGGATCCAGCGGGTGCGCGAGCGCGGCAAGGTGGCGGTGCGGCAGCAACAGTTTCAGATCGCGCGGCAGGTCGGCGAGGATGAAACGCTGCACCATTGCAAGGTGTGCGGACGCAACGAGGTCAACTCGCCGGATTTGGAGTTCCGGGTGGCGAGCGACGGGGAGGAGTATTGCCTGACGCACCTGCCCTCGCGACGGCCGGAGATGCAGATGCCGCCGCCGCTGCCGGGGTGAGTTGATTATTCCGAGGAGGAGGTAATTTCTACCAAGTCTTCGCCTTCGTTAATCAAATCCAACGCGGTCGACAGGTGGCGTGCAAGAAGCTCTTGCAAGGCACCTTCAGAAGTATTTCCGCATGTTAACCAGAGAATCTTGGGTGGACTGCCGTGCTGATCAAGCAGGCGAACGAAGTCAGCGTCCTTTGTGAGAACAACGGCGTTTGCGGAACGCGCAGCCAAAAAGATATCCTCATCCTCCGCGTGATGTAGCCCAAGTACCCTCAAAGGATGCGCGGTGACAGGAAAATGAACCGTAATCCAACGCGCGACGCGTGGAGAAAGCTGCGCATCCAACCAGATGGTCATGCAGCCAAAAGGGGATGGTCAATGCGACGACTCGCGAAAGCCAAGCACGCTTTGAGATCATCCGGCTCAAGATCAGGCATCTCGTCGAGGATTCGCGCGCTCTCCAAGCCCGCGACAAAGAGGTCCAGCACATCGCTGACGCGGATACGCATCCCCCGCACACAGGGCCGTCCGCCGCATTGCTTAGGATTAAAGGTAATGCGATCGAGCAACATGTGAGACCGCCACAATAATACGCGGATCACACGAAGCAAGTGACCCCTCGCAAGGTGCCTTCAAGCAAATGGTTCCCAGCCACAGAGTGACGTGAACGCAGTGACAATAATATCGCCCTATTTTGAATTATATTTATCGCCTGTTGGCTAAGACACCCCACGCCCGCCAAGTTCCCGCGACAATGATGCCGGCCACCACAAACCAGACGAGCATTTCCGCAGCCGATTCAACCGTGCCTCGAGTCCCACTTTGCATCACAGCAAAATTCCCTACAAACGGTAGCCACAGGCAAAACGCCAACACGCCGCAGAGCAACGCCTCGCAACAGCACAACGCCAGGAAACGCAGCACAAATGAGGACGCGTCCCAATAAGCGAGGCTGGCGCTACGGGTCAGAAAGGGGGCGCCCACCAACCAGAGCCATGGGAACATGAACAAAAAGAAAGGGAGGTCATGATTGTCCATCAAAAGCTCCGTGGCGGCGGGCAGCGGTTTGCCAAGCCCAAGCCCATGGGCACGGTACGAAAGCTGCCAAAATCCACCTTCGAACACCGACCCCAGAAGTAGAACGAGAATCAGCGTGGCAAAATGAACGATGACTTGGGATGTTCTTTTCATGGTGGGTTGTTTTCCTCGCCGCTAAAGCTCCTCAAGCGCCCCCATCCTCCCCAAACCGGCGCAAGTCCCGCAAACACTCCAACGCGTGGCCATCACCGATCACCTCCCGCCCCCGGGCCACGCCCTCGCGCAAATCCGCCGCCAAGCCCGTGACCACAAACCCCGCCGCCGCGTTGAACAACACCAAATCCAGTCGCGCGTCGTCGATCTCGCCCGCCAGGATGCCCGTCAGCACCCGCGCGTTTTCCTCGGACTCGCCACCCCGCAGCGCGGCCACGTCCTCAACCCGGCGCAGACCGGCGTCCTCCGGGAAAACTTGCTCGTGGATGATCGCGCCCCCGTCGGCGTCGGGCTCCGGGCTGATTCGGTCGAAACGGCTCACGTCCGTCGCGCCCAGGGTGGAAAGCTCGTCCATGCCGCCCGCGCCGTGGACCGCCCAGACTCGCTGTCTTCCCAGTTGCCGCAGCACCTCGGCGAACACGGGTGTCAGCGCGCCGGAAAACACCCCCGCGAGTTGATTCGCGGGCCGCGCCGGGTTCAAAAGCGGACCCAACAAATTGAAGATCGTGCTGGTTCCCTCGGCGGCGAGTTGACGCCGCACCGGGATCACCGCCCGAAACGCCGGATGGTAGTGCGGCGCGAACAGGAAACCCATTCCCACCTCCGCCACGCACCGCCGCAATTCCGCCGGCGGCAGGTCGAGCCGGACGCCCAGTGTCGCCAGCACGTCCGCCCCGCCGCTGCGCGAGGTGATCGCGCGGTTGCCGTGCTTGACCACCACCACGCCGCCCGCCGCCAGCACGAAACTCGCCGTGGTCGAAACGTTGAAAAGCCCCAGACGGTCACCACCCGTGCCGCACACGTCCAGCAAGGGGCCGCGCGCTGTGGCGGGGTCGATGCCGGGGTCCACGGCGCGCGCGAGCAGGGCGTGGGCGAACCCGGCGATTTCCCCCGGGGTTTCCCCCTTGAGGCGGAGCGCGCGCAGGAAGGCGGCCTTGGCGGCGTCGGGCACGGCTTCGTCGGTCAGCGCGGCGACGGCGGCCTCGACCTGCGCCGGGGTGAGCTCGGCGTCGTCGCGCAAGGGCGCGAGCAGGTCGTCCAGACGGATTTCGGGGGATGTCGGATAAGGTTCGATAAGAGGGGGATGTTCGCCAAAGGGCGCTTTGATGTCCAATCGTTCCGTGCCAGATTATCACCCATGCCCACTTTCGACATCGTCTCCGAAATCGACAAGCAAGAGATCGACAACGCCTTGAACCAAGCGCGCAAGGAACTGGTCACGCGTTTCGATTTCAAGGGCAGCGCGGCCACCATCGAACAACCTTCGCCCGAGAAGATCGCCCTGTCGGCGGCGGACGGCCCCCGGCTGAAGTCGCTCCACGAAATCGTGATCGGCAAGCTGGCGAAGCGCGGCGTGGACTTGCGCAACATCGACCACGGCACCCCGGCGGTGTCCCCGCTGGGTCACGCGCGGCAGGAGATGACGGTGAAACAGGGGATCGAAGGTCCCAAAGCCAAGGAGATCAGCGCGGCGATCAAGGCGCAAGATCTGAAGGTGGTGTCGTCGCTGCACGGGGACGAAATCCGCGTGACGGGCAAAAAGCGGGATGATCTCCAGGCGGTCATCGCGTTTCTGCGCGGCAAGGATTTCGGCGTGTCGCTGGCGTTCAAGAATTTCCGGGATTAAACGGGTCGTGCGAGCGTTTGGGTTGGCGACCCGGGGGTGGATGGCGACACTATCATAAGCATGTTCCCCTCCCCCCACTCCGCCGACACTTCACCTTCCGTCCCGACGCCCCGGAAGCTTTGGTACCACCAGATTTACTTCTGGGTGCTCATGGGGGTGGTCCTTGGGGTTCTGTACGGGGTCGGCTTTCCCACCACCCCGGCGGAGGGTCAGTTCACCCTGCTGCGTCCGGGCGGCTTGTTCAGCCATTTCCCCGTTGCGAACCAGTTCAAGGTGGTCGCGGAGGGTTTCATCCAACTCATCAAGATGGTGATCGCCCCGATCATCTTCACGACGGTCGTCGCGGGGATCGCGAGCGTCGGCGACCTGCGGAAGGTGGGACGTGTCGGGCTCAAGGCGCTGGTGTACTTCGAGCTTGTCACGACCCTCGCGATGCTGATGGCGCTGGCGGTGGTCCACGTGGCGAAACCGGGGGTGGGCGTCAACTTCAAACCGCCGGCCGCCGACGTGAAGCAAGCGGCCGATTACAGCGCCGAGGGGGAAAAGCAAAGCGTCAAGACCTTCATCCTGCACATCATCCCCAAGACCATCGTCGGCGCGTTCGCGGAGGGCGACATCCTGCAGGTGCTGCTGGTCAGCATCCTGGTGGGCGTTTCGCTGGCGCAGATGGGTGAAAAGGCGCAACCGTTGATCCACGCTATTCAGCTTATCTCGCAGGCGATGTTCGCCATCGTGGGGTACATCGTGTGGCTGGCACCGCTGGCGGCGTTCGGGGCGATGGCGTCCACGGTGGGGGACTCCGGCTTGGCGGCGTTGCTCGCGCTGCTGAAGATGATGGCGTGCGTTTATGCGACCTGCGCGTTGTTTGTGTTCGTGGTGCTGGCGTTGCTCGCCTACTTCAACGGGTTCCACCTGTGGTGGTACCTGGTGTACATCAAGGATGAAATCCTGCTGGTGCTGGGAACTTCCTCAAGTGAATCCGCGCTGCCGCCGATGATCGCGAAAATGGAGCGGGTGGGTTGCGCGCAGAACGTCGTGGGCATCGTGCTGCCGGCGGGGTACTCGTTCAATTTGGACGGCACGTCGATCTATCTCGCGATGGCGATCGTGTTCCTGGCGCAGGTCACGAACACGCCGATGAGCTTCGGGGTGGAACTGGAGTTGCTCGGGTTGTTGTTGCTCACGAGCAAGGGCGCGGCGGCGGTGACGGGCGGCGGGTTTATCACGCTCGCGGCTACGCTGTCCGCCACGCACAACACCGCGCTGGTGGCGGGATTGGCGGTGTTGCTGGGAATCGACCGTTTCATGAGCGAGGCCCGGTCAATCACGAATTTGATCGGGAACGGCATGGCGACGCTGATCATCGCGAAGAGCGAGAAGGCTTTGGATTACAGCAAAGCGGGTCCGGTGCTGTTGAGGGGCGCGTCCAGGGTGGATTGAAATGCGGCGTTTCCTCTCCGCCCGCCGCGCAGCGGCTTCTTTTCCGCCCGCCGCGCAGCGGCTTTGGAGTGCGCCGCGACACGTCGCCGCTTTGTCATTCAGCGACATGTCGCGTCCAAACCCTTCGGCGAAGCCGACCATCGATCGAGCCGGCTGCGCCGGATGGTCAGGACGCGACGTGTCGCGGTTGGACCCGGCGGAGCCGTGTGAAAGCGGCGACGTGTCGCCGCACTCCAAAGCCGCTGCGCGGCGGGCGGAGCCGGAAACGAGTTGTCGCGACCCTCTCCACAATCGTACACTGATCATACCTTTGAACTCCCTCTTCACCGCGCTCCGCCAATCCGAGTACCTGCATGTCTTGCTCAACCCCCTTCCGGTTTACGGACTGGCCATGGGAGCGCTAGCCCTGGTCGTTGGGCTGGCGATGAAGAGCCGCCCCGCGTTGGTGGTGGCGCTTGTCATCGTCTTGGTTAGTTCCGCCGCCGCTTGGCCGACCTACCTGCTCGGACAAAACGCCTACGACATCACCTACGCGGCCAGCGACGCGGACGGCACGGCCTGGCTCGTCGAACACAAAACCCGGGCCGCGAAATTGATCTGGACCTTCTACGCGCTCGCCGTCCTCGCAGCAGCGGCCATCGGCGCCCCCCTGCGCTGGCCGCGCGCCGGATTGCCGCTTGCCGCCGCGACGTTGCTCGGCGCTGTCGCGGTCTTGGGAACCGGTGGCTGGATCGCCTACGCCGGGGGTAAAATCCGCCACCGTGAACTCCGCTTCGAGCCGCCTCCCAACGCCAAATTCGACCCGCAGTCGGAACAATAAGGCCGTTGTTCCCACCCTCCGCCTTCTACCTCCCACCCTATCTCCTAACTCTTAACTCCTTGCCCTTCCTTCTTCTCACCCTTCGCCCCCGCGCACAAACTCCCGGTACAACCCGGCGTACACGCCATTGAGCGTCAGCAAGCTGCGGTGGTCGCCGCGCTCCACGATCCGGCCCTCGGCCAGTACCAGCGTCTGGTCGGCGTGACGGATCGTCGAGAGCCGGTGCGCGACCACGAAACTCGTCCGGCCCGCCAGCAAGCGGGCGAGCGCCGTTTGCAGACGTTCCTCCGTTAGGGCGTCGATGGCGCTGGTCGCCTCGTCCAAGATCAGGATGCGCGGGTCCACCAGCAACGCGCGCGCGAAACACACCAACTGCCGCTGGCCCGCGCTCAGCCCGCCGCCGCGTTCGCCCACGGGCGTTTGCAATCCCTGCGGCAAGGCGTCCTCCAGCAAATCCAGGCAATCCAAACGCCGGCAGACTTCGCGAAGTTCCTCCTCGCCCGCGTCGGGGCGACCAAAGCGGATGTTCTCCGCCACCGTGCCGCCGAACAGGAAATTCTGCTGGTTCACAATCGCCATGCGCGCGTGGAGCGACTCCGTGGTGATGGCGCGAATCTCCCGGCCATCGATAAAAATCCGCCCCTCCGTCGGCAGGTAAAACTTGCTGACGAGGTTGATGATCGAACTCTTCCCGCTGCCCGTGTGACCCACCAGCGCGATGGTTTGTCCCGCCACCGCCGTGAAGCTGATGCCGCTCAGCACCGGCTTGCCCGGCACGTACTCAAAACCGACTTCGCAAAACTCCACCTCGCCTCGGATTGCGCCCAATGCCACCGCGTCCGGCGCGTCCTCCCAGTCGGGCTCGCGGTCGAGCAGTTTGAAGACGCGCTCGGCTCCGGCCATCGCGGTGAGGGCGGAGTTGTACTGCTGCCCTAACGCCGAAAAGGGTTGGAAGAACAGAGCGGCCAAAAAGAAGAATTGGATCAGACTGCCGACCGGCATCGCGATGCGCGGGTCCATCACGCGCCAGCCGCCGATGAACAGCAACACGGCGATGAAACACTGGCTGTTCAACTCCAGCAGCGGCAGAAAAATAGCCGTTAGCCGCGCCGCGCCGAAGCTGTAGCGAAAATGGTCCGCCGCGAGGTCGCGAAACATCGTCGCGTTGACTTCCTGCCGCACGAAGCCCTGCGTCACGCGGATGCCGTTGACGGATTCCGCCAGCGTCGCGGTGATCCGGCTGAAGCTTTCCTGCGCCTCGCGGTGGGCCTGGCTCAACCGCGAACGGAACCGCCGGTTGATCGCCCAGATCAACGGCGCAATGGCCAGCATCGCGCAAAACAACACCCAGTCGCACCAGGCCATCAACACGGCGGAAATGAGCATCTGCCCGAGCTGGACCAGCGAGGCGAAGAGCACGTCCTGCACGCCGATCCGGACGGCTTCCACGTCCGAGGTCATGCGGCTGATGATGCTGCCGAGCTTCGTGCGATGGTAGAAACTCATCGTCATCTTCTGCAAATGCGCGAAGACGTCCGCGCGCAGGTCGTGGATGACGGACTCCCCCAGCGTGAGCGGATAGAGCGCGCGGAAGTAGAAGGTGACGCCAGTCCAGAGCGCGACAAGTCCGAAGACCAGCGCGCCGAGCAGGGTACCGTGTTCGTCGCCGCGCGCGATGGGTCCCTGGATGACCTGGCCAATCAACCAGGTGTTGAGGGGGATCTGGATGCCACGGATCAGCACGAGGAGCAGAAGCCAGTTGCGGACCCGCGCGTGCGGCCGCGTGTAGGTGAAAATGCGGCGGATCAGACCGAAGTCGAGTGGTCGTTGCTGGACTTCGTCGTCTCCGTCGCCGCCCGCGTCGGAGGTGCTGCCGGGCCGCACGACTAACATCGGCAGGGGAGCGGTGTTGGTGGATGGCATGGGACAAAATTCTAAACAACGCCCGCGGCCAGAAGATCGCGGCTCATCTCGTCGGCGACCTGCAAATCCGACACACGCCGGTACTGCCCGCCCGCGCGGCTCAACAACTCGTCGGGCGTGCCGATTTCCACCACGCGACCCTTGTCCAAAACCAGCACCAAATCCGCGCGTCGCAGCGTGCTCACCCGGTGCGCCACCAGGAAGGTCGTGCGCCCCGCCATCGCGCCGTCCAGCGCCGACAGAATTTCGTGCTCCGTGCCGGGGTCGATCGCGGCGGTCGGATCATCCAGCAACAGGATGGGAGGTTCGAGCAACAAAGCGCGGGCGATGGCCAGCCGCTGGCGCTGGCCACCCGACAAATCGGCGGCGCTTTCACCGAGCACCGTCTGGTAGCCGCGCGGCAACGCGCCGATGAAATCATGCGCCGACGCCAGCCGGGCCGCGCGTTCGATCTGCGCGGGGGTCGCGTCCGGCTGGCCGAAGGCGATGTTCGCCGCGACGGTGTTCGAGAACAAAAAACTCTCCTGGAACACGAGACCCACGTTGCGGCGCAAGCTGTCCAAATCCAGGTCGCGCGCGTCGTGGCCGTCGATGCGGACGGTGCCGCCCAGCGGATCGTAGAAGCGCGGGATCAGGCTCAACAACGCGGTTTTGCCCGCGCCGGTCGGACCCAGGATCGCAACGCGGCAGCCGGGTTCAATGCGGAAACTCACGTCGCGCAAAACGCCGGGCGATTCGCCGTGATAATCGAAATCCACGTTCTCAAAGCGCACCTCGCCCCGCGCGCGACCGAGCTTGACCGCCCGCGCGGACGACGGACTCTTTATCTCCACCGGCGTGTCCAAGACCTCGAAAACGCGGCGCGCGCCCGTCAGGCTTTGCTGCACGCTGTTGGCGATGTCCGCGACCTTGAACACCTGGTTGGAAAACTGGCCCAGCAACCCCGCGAACACGATCAACCCGGCGCCCAGCGGCAACCGCCCGTGTACCACCAGCGTGCCGCCGTAAGCCAGCAGCACGATCAGGTTTGCCTGGCTGAGAAAACCCAGCGACGACACGAACGCGCACAAGCGCCAGAAGATCCACCGCTGCTGGTCGCGCACCCGGCCATTGCCTTCGGCGAACAGGCGGATCTGGTCATCCTGCCGCGCGAACCCCTTGATGACCTGCACCCCCTGCACGCTCTCGCTGAGGGTGCCGGTGAGCGCGTCCACCAGTTCGCGGTTGCGGGTGTAACCGGGTTGCACGACGCGCGAAAACCACGTCCCGCCCAGCCAGATCAACGGCGTGGTGAGCAGGCAGGCGAGCGTCAGGTAAACGTGGACGCGCAGCATGTAAACCAGCGCGATGCCGAGTTGCAGCAGCAGGATCATGATTTGGATCAGGACCTGATCGACGAACATCCGCACGCTTTGCACGTCGCCGGTGACGCGGTTGATGATCGAGCCGCTGGCGTGGCGGTCGAAGAACCGGAAGCTCAACCGCTGGAGCTTGTCGTAAACCCGGGCGCGGAGTCCGACCACGATGTCGCCCTGCACCAGGCGGGCGAGCGCGATCTGGTAGGTGAAATCGACCCAGGCCCGCGACAATGCGAAAACCAGGACCGCGCCCGCGAGCGCGGCGACGGTGGCCATCGGTGGCCAGACGGTGGGCGGCGCGAGGGCCAGGGGCCAGCGTGGCGCGGGGCGGGATGGGTCAACGCGATGCGCGATGAAGTCGATGGCGAGACCGGTGAAGGTCAGGCTGCCCAGGTTGCCGCAGAGTAGCAGGAGTTGGAGGAACAAGACCTTGAAGCACCCGGCGCGGTGATCCCAACTCAGCGCCAGCAGGCGGCGGATGAGGGTCCAGTTGGAGGGGGCGGCGGTGGCGGGCACGGGGCGGTGGGTTGGCGGGATTACGACGGGAGAAGATATATACAGCAATTCGCGGGAGGGTTGAGTGGTTCTTCTAGCTCCGGGGCGTCAGCCCCTTGTCATGCGTCAAGTGCGAGCAAAACCATGCAAATGGCAGAAAAGATGGTTTTCGCGCTCCCTCCAGACAGTTTCCGTCGTTTCAGCTTCTGCGTTCCGCGCTTTTTACCTTCGTCCCACCTTTCCATTCCCTTGAAAACCGCCATTCACTGGTTCCGGCGCGACTTCCGGCTCACCGACAACACCGCCCTCAACGCCGCCGCCGAAGCGGCGGAAAAGGTCGTGCCCGTTTACATCCTGAGTGATTGGAAACGGCACCACCACTGGACGGGACCCAACCGCCAGGAGTTTATCTGCGGCTGCCTGCGCGCCCTCGCGGGAAACCTCGAGGCCATCGGCGGACGGCTCATCATCCGCAGCGGTCCGGCGGACCGCGAGTTGGAAAAGCTGCTGATTGACACCAAGGCGGAAGCCATCTTTTTCAACCGTGACCCCGATCCCTTTGGGCGCGCCATGGAAGCGCGCGTCGAAGCCATGGCCAAACAACACGGCGCGGTCGCGACGGCCTGCAAGGACGTGGCGCTGCACGAGCGCGACGAGGTGCTCACGCAAACCGGCGCACCCTACCGGGTTTACTCACCCTACGGACGCGCGTGGGACAAACTGGCGAAGCCCGCCGTGGGTCCGCGGCTCAAGAAGCTCGCAACGCCCGCCGGGGTGGCGAGTTTGCCGTTGCCGGATTTGTCGCACTGGGATCTCCAGAGCACCGGGGCGCGCCTGATCGAAGCGGGGGAAAAAGCCGCCCGCGCGCGGCTGGACGGTTTTGTGAGCAACCAGCCGGACGAAGGCACCGCCCAGCGTTACAAAGCAACGCGGGACTTCCCCGCCGGCACGACGACCTCCCGGTTCTCCCAGGACTTGCGCTGGGGCCTGCTGTCGGTGCGCGACATCTACCACCGTTGCGTGGAACTCCGGGACAACGCCAAGACACCCGCCGCGCGCGACAGCGTGGAAAAGTACCTCCGCGAGATCGCCTGGCGGGATTTCTACATGCAAATCCTCTACCATTACCCCGAGGTGCTGGACACGGAGTTCAACCCCGCCATGCGCGGAATGCCCTGGCGCAGCCCGGCGGACGAGCCGGAGGCTTTCGCGCGCTGGCAAGAAGGGCGCACGGGATTCCCGCTGGTGGACGCCGGGATGCGGCAGCTTGCCGCGGGCGGATACATGCACAACCGGGTGCGCATGATCGTCTCGATGTTTCTGACCAAGGATCTGCACATCGGCTGGCGCGACGGCGAGGCGCATTTCAACCGTCTGCTGGTCGATGGCGAAATCGCGAACAACAACGGCGGCTGGCAATGGAGCGCGGGAACCGGGGCGGACGCCGCGCCGTATTTCCGCATCCAGAACCCGTGGACGCAGGGATTGAAGTGCGACCCGAAGGCGGAGTACATCAAGGCGTACGTGCCGGAGTTGCGGGATTTGCCCGCGCACCGGCTGCTGGAGCCGCCGAACCTCGGGCGTCTGTCGAAAGATTATCCGCCGCCGATGGTAAACCACACGGAGGAGCGCGACCGCACGCTGGCGATGTTCCGGGAGCATTTGGCCCACGTGAAAGACCACCCGGTTCACCAGGAAGTGCCGGGTGAGGAAAATTTTTAGCTCGCCAACGGGCCGGGTCGCGGCGCAATTTGTCCGATCTATGGCGGACAATCACATCGACGAGGGAATGCGGGCGGCGATCGACGAAATGAAGAAGGGCTTGGCCGAAGGCGGCATCCCCATCGGATCGGCGCTGGTGCGCGACGGGCGAGTCATCGCCCAAGGACACAACAAACGGGTGCAGGACGGCGACCCGATCACGCACGCGGAGATCGATTGTCTGCGCAACGCGGGACGGCCCGGCGCGGGCGGGTTTCGCGGGGCGACGTTGTATTCGACGTTGATGCCTTGTTATTTGTGTTCGGGCGCGGCGGTGCAGTTCGGCATCAAAAAGGTGGTGGTGGGGGAGAGCCGCAATTTCCCCGGCGCGCCGGAGTTCATGCGCGCGCACGGGATCGAAGTGATTGATCTGGATGTACCCGAATGTGTGGCGATCATGGCGAAGTTCGTGGAGGAGCGGCCCGAGTTGTGGAACGAGGATATTGGGAAGTGAGGGGCGGTCCTTCCGAGAAGTTCGTCCGCAGATTTACGCAGAACCCCGCAGACTCCCCGACGCGGGACGGCAGGATTCTTAATCCGGCTTTTCTTTAATCTGCGGCCTTCTGCGCTAATCTGCGGATAAACATTTACATTTTCCGCTTGCTTTTCGCCAAAACTTCCTACAGCATCGGCTCAGCCGGCTCTGTTGCCGTTCGCATCATTTAGTTTCGTTAAGTTCAGTTTCGTACAGCTCAGATTTAATTAAGACTCCCATGGGTAACAGACTTTATATCGGAAATCTCTCGTTCAACGCGACCGAGACCGACTTGATGGACCTCTTCGGCCAGGCCGGCCAGGTCAAGGACGTGGCGCTCATCCAGGACCGTGTCACGGGCAAAAGCCGCGGCTTCGCGTTCGTGACGATGAACACGGACGAGGAGGCGGCCAACGCGATCAGCCTGCTCAACGGCAAATCCGTCGAAGGCCGGACCATCTGCGTCAACGAGGCCCGGCCCCGCGACGAACGCCCGAGCGGCGGTGGCGGTGGCGGCGGCAGCCGTAGCTACAGCGGTGGCGGCGGGGGAAGTGGCGGCGGGGGTGGTTACAGTGGTGGGACGGCGGTGGCGGCGGTGGCGGCTACGGCGGTGGGAGTGGTGGCGGCGGCGGCGGACGCGGCGGATACAGCGAGCGTCGTGATCGCGGTGATCGTGGCGGCGGCGGACGCGGCGGATACGAGCGTTGACCCGGACCCACGCGTCCTTGTTGCCGACGCCTTTCAAATGAGCCAAAAAGAAGTTGGGCGCGGGGAGAAATCCCCGTAAGGTAGCCGCCGTGAGCTACCAGGTTTTCGCGCGCAAATACCGGCCGCAGACCTTCGATGATGTCGTTGGTCAGGAACACATCACCCGCACGCTGAAGAACGCCATTCTTCAGAACCGGCTCGCGCACGCTTATCTTTTCGTCGGGCCGCGCGGCACGGGCAAGACCAGCACCGCGCGCATCCTTTCCAAGTGCGCTCTGCTGCGTCAAGGCGCCGACCATCGAGCCGTGCGGCGTGTGCGACGCCTGCCGCGAGATCGCCGCCGGCATCAGCCTGGACGTGCTGGAGATCGACGGCGCGAGCAACAACGGCGTCGAGCAGGTGCGCGAACTGCGCGACAACGTCCGTTACGCGCCGACGCACGGGAAGTACAAGATCTACATCATCGACGAGGTCCACATGCTACTCCCGGCGGCGTTCAACGCGTTGCTCAAGACGCTGGAGGAACCGCCCGAACACGTCAAGTTCATCTTCGCGACGACCGAGCCGCAGAAGGTCCTGCCCACCATCCTGAGCCGCTGCCAGCGGTTCGACCTGCGGCGCATCCCGGCTCCGCTGATCGCCGCGCACTTGCAGAAGATCGCCGGGCTGGAAAAAATCCAGCTCGCCCCGGACGCCGCCGACACCATCGCGCGCGGGGCCGAAGGTGGTCTGCGCGACGCCGAGTCCATGCTCGACCAATTGGTGGCCTTTTGCGGGGACACCATCGCGCTGGACGATGTGCTGGGCATCTTTGGCTTCACCGCGCCCGAAACGGTCGCGCAGATGGCGGATCACCTGCTGCGCGGCGACACGCCGGGCAGTGCTGGGCGTGCTGGACTCGCAATCGGAATCCGGCAAGGACCTGCTGCGACTGCTCGCCGAACTGATCTCCCATCTGCGAAATCTGCTGGTCTACCAGGTCAACCCGGGCAGCGCCAAGGAGGAGATCGGCGAGACGATGCTGCGCTTTTACGAGACGCAAGCTGCCTCGATCACGCCTGATCGGCTGCTGGAGTTGATCGATCAATTCGGCTTGGCGGAAAACCGCATGAAGTGGGCACCGAACAAAAAGCTGCCCTTCGAGATTGCGTTGATCAAAGCCGTGCAGAGTCTTGGACAAACGACGCTCACCGAGGTGATCGATGCGCTGACGGCTTTGCGCGAGGGCGACCCTGCGGCGGCGGCGCCGGGACGGGTGCTCTTCGGACTCGCCCGCGGATCATCACGGCAGCCGGATGGATCATCCTCGTGCGACGACGTCCAGCGCGGCCACGACCACCGGGACAGCGGAGCCCTCCGGCATGGACTGGAGCAGTCTAAAAAAAGCCGTAGCCAAGCCTACAGAGAGCGTTCCTGCTCCTGCTCCGGTGGCGAAAGCCGACCCGCCCCCCTGCCCCCGTGGCAGTTCCAATCAAACCGGCGGCGGCACAAAAAGAACCGGCACCTGAACCCGCCGCCGCCAAACCACCCGCCACACCCCCGCCAGCACCCAAGCCTTTGCCGTCCATGGTGGAAGAGGAAGCGAAGCCGCCTGCCGCTCCCGTAGTCCTCCACCGCCTCTTCGCCTTCGCTGCTGGATGGTCCAAAAATCTGGCGCGAACTTGGTCGGAGAATTGCGCTCCCAACGCCCCTTGATTACCGCCTGGGTTCAATCCGGCAAGCTGCTTTCGACGGATAATGATACTTTCTTAGTCGGCTTCCCCACTACTCAGCGGATGATCTCCGAGTCGCTGAGCAAGCCCACGAACCGCAAGCTGCTCGAAACTTTGCTCACGAAGCTGGCGGGCCGTCCGGTCGACGCTCAAGATGGAACTGCGCGACGAAGAACGGCGTTAGAGGCAGCTCGCGCCGATTCGCCGCGGCGGCAGTGATGATTCTTATTCCGACGAAGATGCACCCCGCTCAGGACGATTACTCGAATGGGTCGCACCAACCTTCCGCCAAGATACCGCCGGCGCGGACCACCAACCGAGTCCTTCAAGAACGACCCTTTGATCCAAAAGGCCCTCAAGATTTTCGAGGGTGAAATCCGCTCAGTGGAAGGACCTAATTCGTAGTCTCTTTCTCATCCCACGACGACCGTCTTGCCTACCCATCATTGATTTATGAATCTCAATAAAATGCTCAAACAAGCTCAGAAGATGCAAGAGGACGCCGTCCGGATGCAATCGGAGCTTGCGCAACGCACCGTGACGGCTTCCGTCGGCGGCGGCAAAGTGACCGTCGTGGCGACCGGCGCGGGTGATGTCGTTTCCATCAAGATTTCCAAAGATGTGGTCGATCCTGATGATGTCGAAATGTTGGAAGACTTGGTGTTAAGCGGGGTGAAGCAGGCCATCGAAGACGGCAAGAAAATGGCCGAGTCAGAAATGGGCAAGCTTACCTCCGGCCTGAGCGGCATGGGTCTGCCGGGCATGGGGCTGTAGGGAGGGTGGCTTTTGGATGGTGTCTTCACGGCTTGCACGGACGCGTTTGCCCCTCTTCCCAGTCCCGGAGGGACTAAGAAGGGCACTCGATTGGGCACGTTTGGCGTCGCCTCAGCGCCCGTTTCATCATCGTGGGAGGTTCAGTTTTGCCATTTCACAACAAATAGTTGGAAGGCAAGCCGCGTTTCGGCTCCATCGTGGTGGTGAATGCCGAAACACCCCACAGCCCTCCACCCCTCCCAACCGCCCGTCGCGTCGGAACACCACCCCAACAGCACCGAACCCGCGGCGCTGCTTCCGGCGGAGGAACTGCTCCTACAGCAGTTCCTCCAGGTGCAGTTCTGGCGACGCCAACACGAGGAGGACGCCTCCCTCCCTGCCGATGCTCCCGGCGCCCCTCCCCTCTCAGCAGCGGAACCACAGGCCCGGTGGATTCTCACGCGCGGCCTCGATCTCCACCCTTGGCAGCGTGATTGCGTGGACCACTGGTTTGACGCCGGTGGTCGCGGCGTCATCAAGGTGGTCACCGGCGCGGGCAAAACCATCCTGGCGCTCGCCATCGCCGAACGCTTGCAGCAAACCCTCGCGCCGGACCTGCGCCTCGCCATTGTGGTGCCCACCATTGTCCTGCTCGACCAATGGCGCGAGGAGCTGCTGACCCGGAGCAACCTGCTCGCGAACGCCATCGCGCTGCTCGGCGGCGGCTCGGACGATCCTTTCATCCCGCAAACGCGCGTCGTCGTTTGCACCTTGCACTCCGCCTCCCGCAAGCTGCCCGGCCTGCTGACCGGCGCCGGGATTTCATCCTCCATGTCCTGCTCGTCATCGACGAATGCCACCGCGCCGGGTCGGCGGAAATGCAGAAGGTCTTCCGCACGGAGCGCGCCTATTCCCTCGGTCTCTCCGCCACGCCGGAACGCGATAACGATCCCGCCGACGAGGAAGCCGCCGCCGCGTCGCCCCTCTCGGCGAGGACGGAAGCGCCGGAGCCGGTGGAGTTCGCCGATACCATCCTGGGCAAGGAGTTGGGTCCCGTCGTGTTTGAGTTGAACTACGCCGACGCAATCCGCCTCGGCGTCCTGCCGCCCTTCAGCATCGTGCATTACGGCCTGAGCCTGCGCCCGCACGAAACCGCGCCTTACGAAAAAGTCAGCCGCGAGATCAAAGACCTGCGATCCGAATTGGAGCGTCCCGGACGCCAGGGACTCGGCTTGATCCGCGGTGCCGCTCGGCCCGAGCCGCCGGCAACCCCGCCGCGGGTCGCCTCATCGCGCTGATGGCCGAGCGCAAACGCATCCTCTTTCGCATGGAGGAACGCGCCCGGGCCGTCGCGCGGATTCTGCGCGACGCCTTCGCCGAGAACCCGGATACCAAGGCGATCCTCTTTCACGAGAGCATCGACGAGGTGATGCGCCTTTTCGGTCTGCTGCGGGCGCAAGGTTTCGCCGTGGTGGCCGAGCACAGCGAGTTCCCCGACGCCATGCGCGCGGCCTCGCTGCGGCTCTTCCGGCAGGGAACGGCGCGAGTCATCGTTTCGGCACGTTCGCTGATCGAGGGGTTCAACGTGCCCTCGGCGGATTTGGGCATCATCGTGGCCGCCTCGTCGTCGGTGCGGCAGCGGGTGCAAACGCTGGGCCGGTTGCTGCGCAAATCACCGGCGCGGGGGACGGCGCGGCGCAAAAGCACGCCGTTTTGCACGTGCTTTACGCCAGTAAAACGGTGGACGAGTTGATCTACGAGAAAGCCGACTGGGAACATTTCGTCGGCGCGGAACGCAACCGCTATTTCCTCTGGCCCGACGTGGAGGGAGGCGACCCGCAGCCCGCCGCGAAAGCCCCGCGCGCGCCCTCGCCGGACGAAACCGCCGTGGACGAAAGCCAGCTCGCGCCGGGTGAAACGTACCCGGGCAACATCGACCAGGGTCTGGCGTTCACGCGCGACAGCCAGGGAACGATCCGCACGGACGACGGTTTCCTCATCGAACCGCACGCCGAGTTGAGCGCGGTGTTGAAACATTCCCGCAAGACCGCCGGACGCTTCCGGGTGACTCCCGCGCGCCGTTTCGTGCTGGAGTTGGACAAAGCGGAAACCGGTTGGCGCGGAGTGTACCTCGGACGCCTGCTTGGCGCGCCCGTGCGCGTGGTGGAAGCCACGGAGGAATCCGCCATGGCGGCCCGCGATTGGAAGCCCGGCGACTCTTACCCGTTAGCGCGCGTGACGGGCAAGACCTTCTCGGTGTTGCAACGCGACCCGCGTCTGCTTGCTTTGAAGACGCGCGGGCAGGTCCGTTTCGTCCCGCCGCTCCACGAGATGGCTGACGCCGGGAAACGCGCGGCCTTGGCTGGAATTCAAACCTTCCTCCGAAATGCCTATGCGAAGGGCGAGCAGGTCAGCAAGGTGACGGTCACCGCCGAGGGGCACGTTGTGTATGTCTGGCAAAACCAGGCGCGATTCGTCGGCCACGCGCCGGAAGGCGGCGAGGGGTTCGTTTTCGAGACGGGCGAATGACCGGATGTTTAACCGCAGATTAACGCAGATGGACGCAGATTAAAGAAAAGGCGGGGGAGGGGTTGTTTATGGATGTGAATACAGACAAGAGAGATTTGGAAACTTTTGCCATCATTGGAGCGGCGATGGAGGTGCATCGTGAGCTTCGCCAAGGATTCTTGGAGATTGTTTACGCGGATGCGCTGGCTGTGGAGTTTGCCTGCGGCGAGGTTCCCTTCGAGCGGGAGAAGCTGCTCCAGGTTCGTTATAAAGGAGGGGTGTTGCCGAGTTATTACAAAGCGGATTTTGTTTGCTATGGAACTGTGTTGGTCGAGTGCAAAGCCCTCCATTCCGTGGGGGCGACGGAGCAGGCGCAAATCCTGAACTACCTGCGTGTCACCAGCTTGAAACGCGCTATCCTCCTCAATTTTGGAGCCCGGTCGTTGGAGTACAAACGTATCGTCTTCACTCCCACGGAGCAAAACAGGGCCTTGTACCACCATCGCCAAACCTCCCCTTCCCCTCTGCTCCCTTAATCTGCGTCCCTCTGCGGTTAACCCCTTCCCGCCAAACTTTCTCCGGCAACCTTGGCAACAACCCCGATATGATGGAACGGTGACTGACCCGTCGCCGGTGTTCGGCTTGCGTTCGTTAGGCGGCCAGCCATACTTTTTCGTTCGCGTTCATCCTGATGATCTTTTCCCTTTTCACCGACATGGCCCAAGGCGCGCCCGAGCAAGTTTTCTGGAAATAGTTTGAAAAGAACGAGACGGTTTTATTCGATTTTGAGCAAGATCAGGAAGTGGTCTTCGACCGTCTGGCCACCGCCATGCACCGCGTCCATCCGAGCCTTACCTTCGAGTTTGGCCCGAAGCAAGGCGACCAACGGGAGTTTGTCATCAGCGCCGACGGCATCGAAGACGCCTTCCCGAAGGTCATCTCACTTCATGCCGCCGCGCCGAATTTGCCGCGCTGGATTTTCATTCGGTTCCGGCAGCGCCGGGAACCCATGGACATCGAATACGGCGAAGTGTCCCCGCGTGCCAAAGACATTCGATTCTCCATTGAGGCCGATGGCGACAAGGTCGGGGTCACGCTTTTTATCCCGGGCCACACCGCGCAGAATCACACAGCCATGACCAGCGTCGCCTTTATCATGCTCGACCAAGCTCTGGGAGAGTGCGATGTGGGAACCAAGGTGGGTTACATCGGGGTGGCGTCTCCTGACGCGGTCCGAGATGCCGGGAGACCAATCCAGGAACTCTTAAAATCGTTTGACGACTTTGTAGTCAACGCCAAACCTCGATGAACCGTCGCCAACCACGCGCCGCGGCGTACCGCTCCGGCTTGCAAACGTTAGGCGTCTTCACACCCCTCGCGGCATGATTGAGCCATTCCGGCAATCCTCTGATCACCCCTTCAAATCTCCCATCCCCCTTCTGCTCCCCTAATCTGCGTCCCTCTGCGTTAATCTGCGGTTAACCCTTTCACGCTTGTGCCACGATAAAGCCCCCTCCAAATCACCGAACTCCCCGTCGAGCTGCCGCTCGTACGCTTCCTTCAAAATCATCCCAAACTCCGGCCCCGGCCGCATCCCCAGCTCCAACAAATGCCTCCCCATCAGGATCGGCTTCGGCGCGGCGTCCTGCACGGCCAACTCCCGCGCCATCGCCAGCAAACGCGTCGTCCCCTCCGGCACCTCGCGCGGCAACGGCGGACGGCCCGAATGATCCGCGATCATCACCAGGCTCAACCCCTGGATGCTGTCCGGCGCCACCCGCCGCGCCAGCCTTCGCACCATCGTCGGACCGCCGTTCTGCAGGTGCGCCATGTGGTTTTCCACCAGCGGGCGCACCCGCTCAACCACCGCCGGCGGCATCCCGATCCCGCGCAAAAACCGCTCCGTCGGCTCGCCCCCGGCGACGTCGTGGCCCGGCGACACGATGCACATCCGCCCGTGTTTAAACTCCTCGTGCGTCGTCATCGGTTTCCCAAGGTCGTGACACAACACCGCCAGCATGTACACCGCCCGGTCCTCCGCGCCCAACTCCTGCCACGCGGGCAAATCGGCGAGCGCGTTGCAACAGTGGCAAATGTGTATCCACAACGAATCCGGGCGCGACGATTTGCCATCCTCCGCCGCGCCCTCTGGATGCCACACAGGGTCCTGCGGCGTGCGCAACATCGCGGCAAGCTCCGGGTAAACCTCGATCCAGCCCGTCGCCGCCAGCACGTCCAGACCCCGCGCCGGGTTCTTCGAGCGAGATGCCCATTTCATCCATTCCTCCTTGACGCGCTCGACCGGCAGCGAACCGTACTCGCCGGTCATCTCGCGGCACAACCTGATCGTTTCCGGCGCGACCACCATGTCGAAGCGTCCGGCGAACTGCATCAGCCGCAACGGTCGCAACGGGTCCTCGGTGAACTTCGACGAAGTGTGCCTCAGCACGCCCGCGCGCAAATCCTCGCGTCCGCCGAAGAAATCCAGCAGCAAACCCGTTTTCGGATCGACCATCAACGCGTTGATGGTGAAATCCCGCCGCTCGGCCCCTTCACGCGGCGTCAAATCCACGTCGTGCCGGACGTCGAACGCCTTGTGACCCGTCTGGCCCGAGATGCGTGTCTCGCGCCGGGCAATGGAAATATCGTAAGCCTCGCGCCCGCGCCGGGTCGTCAGTTTAATGACGCCGAAAGATTTGCCGACGAGATCGACCTGTCCGAAACGGCGCAACTCGCCCGCCAGCGTTTCGTAGTCCAAGCCATAGACTTCCACGTCGTAATCCTTGGGCTGGCGACCCAGGAGAAAATCGCGCACGCAGCCACCGACAAAGTAGCAGCGTTCCAAGCGTCGGAGCACCAGTTCGCGGAGGTCGTCCGGGATGGGAAAAACGGTTTTGAGAGGGGTCTCCATGGCGCGTCGCAGCCGCCAAGTTGGCACGGCGGCGGCGGCTTGTCAGTGGGTCGCCTCGCAAAAACCTCGAACAACCCGGCGCCGGTCGCCGTCTATTTCGCTTCCGACCGATCAACCCGCCGGTGCGCCGCGCCGCGATTACACTAGCGACGAGTCGCCGCCAGCGGCATCTTATTCCCATGCGTCCCGCCGAAACTCCCTTGCTCCCCGCCCCCACCGGCTCGCCCGTGGCCGGGATCGACGGTGTTGGCGAGGCACTGGCCGCGCGGAGTTTCCAGCACTACCAAGTGTTGCGCCGGGAAGACGGCAGCCCCTGGGAACTGGGCCGCGGGACGATGGGCATCACTTACAAGGCGCTCGACACGAACCTGCGTTCCGAGGTCGCGCTCAAGGTGGTCAACTCGGCGCTGATCGACCATCCCAACGCTCGCGAACGCTTCGTGCGCGAGGCCCGCGCCGCCGCCGCGCTGCGCCACCGCAACGTCGCCAGCGTGTACCACCTGGGCAACGACGGGGAGCATTTCTTCTACGCGATGGAGTTCATCGACGGCGAAACGCTCGACGCGCTCGTGCGCCGGCAGGGGTCCGCTGCCGGTCGGCACGGCTCTTGCGCGCTGATCCTGCAGGTGGCGCGGGCGCTGGCGGCCGCCGCGCGGCAGAAGCTCGTGCATCGCGACATCAAGCCCGCCAACCTGATGGTCGTCCACGAGGACGCCGACGAGCACATGGTCGTCAAGGTGATCGATTTCGGCCTCGCCCGGCCCACGGCGGCGGACGGGGAGGCGAGGCAGCACCGGTCGCGGGTTCGCTGACCATCCACGGGTTCGTCGGCACGCCCCAGTACGCCAGTCCCGAGCAACTGGAGGAACGGACGCTGGACGCCCGTTCGGACATTTACAGCCTGGGGGTGACGCTCTGGTTTCTGCTGGCGGGCAAGCCGCCCTTCAGCGGATCGCTCGCCGGTATTTGCAACCAGCATCTTTCCAAGCCACCGCCTTGGGAATCGCTTCCCGCCTCCGTGCCGGAACCCGTGTGCCAACTGCTCGGACACCTGTTGGAGAAGGACCCGGCCCGGCGTCCGCAGGACGCGGTGGAACTTCGCGCGCGAAATCGAGGACTGCCTGGCCGCTTTGGAGACACCCGCGAACGCCTCCCTGCCCGGTCGTGATGGCGCGCGCAACGACAGCCCGACGGCGACCAAGCCCGCCGACACACCGGAGATCGGTTTGGTTCTAAATGGACGGTTCAAGCTGACGCGACTGGCGGGCGAAGGGAGCGGCGGACGCGTTTTCGAGGCGCGAGACCGGGCGAACCCCGGCGCCGTGGTGGCGGTCAAACTGTTGAGGAACGCTCTTGAGGGTAGGGATCCGGACGAGCGGGATCGTCTGCGCGAGGACGCCCGGCTGGTGATCGCGGCCCCGCACAAGCACCTGGCGCGATTGCTCGCCTTTGAGCAGGGTCCGGGCACGGGCAAAGCACCCTTCTACGTGGCGGAGGAATGGCTGGACGGCTTCACGTTGCGCGATCTGCTCGCCGCGCGGAACGGTGCTTTGCCGGCGGCGGAATGTTTGCGGTTGCTCGGGCAAGCCGCCGAAGCGGTGGACCACGCGGCAAGCCGGCAACTGGAGCGTCTGGAGTTGGCCATTCACCAGATCCATCTCCACTTCCCGGCGGAACGATCGACGACTGGTGGGGAGCCAAGCCGACGGGCTTTTTTGCAAGCATCCTTGGAGGAGTGGCCACGGGAATGGTCGATGAAGATCCAGCCTTTCGGCGTGGGCCGAGACGCGGCGGAAAGCGGCACCTGGGCGGGTGAGGTGACGCTGCTGCCGGGCGGACTTTTGACCGTCAACCCAAATACCCGCCAGAAGGATGACGCCCCGGGAGCGGCCAAGGCACTATCCGATGTTTATTTGCAAGCTCTTGCCCGGATCGCCTGCGAGCTGCTCGGCGGACAGCCTCCGGTGGTTCACGCCAGCGCGACGGCAAAGAAACTATCCCTACCTAGTTTGAGCGAGGCCGGCAATGCCGTTCTCTCGCGCGCTCTCTCCGATTCGCCGGGTTTCCCGTCAGCCAAGGGATTTGTGGACGCCTTGGCGTCGGCTTGCGGATTCAACCCGGAGACGCTCACCCCGGTCACTCCCAAGTCCCTGGACCCTTTTGCCAACGCGCCCTTGCTTCCGGTGATCACGCCGGTTTTGCCACCGGTTAACTTTTTGCCGCCGGAGCCGCTGCCCAACTCCACCGCGGCCTTGACCCGTATGGCCACCGCCCACGCTCCGGCGGCACCGGACGATGAAAATTTCCAAAGCGCGGCGTGTGAAACGGACATTCCAAACGCTCGTAAAACGCCTGAGCCTGGCACCGACCAGATCTCTTGGGCGAACGCCCCGGGAGCGCGGGTCTCCGACCCGCAACAGGGCGGTAGTCCCTCCTTTTTAGAATCAGCCCCGGAGGCGCGGGCCTCCCGCCCGCAACAGGGCGGTAGCCCTTGGATAGATTCAACCAGAGCAGATGCGGGCAGGATGCCCGCGCTCCCGGGGCTGACCAGAACCAGAAGCGAGCGGGATGCCGCGCTCCCGGGATCGCCACCCCGGATTCCAGAAGAACCGGACCCCTGGCACTCCAGCGGACTCGCGCAACTCCTGGAGGAGGAGGAATCCCGTAAACTGGTCGAACCCGGCGGGACCGCCTTCGGTTTGCTGACAGGCGCGGTCTTAGGTTTGATGCTGCTGCTCGCGGGGTTCGCCGTGGTGGTATGGAGGCACGAGCAAGGGGGCAAAACTCCCCGCGCGCTCGCGAACCACGCTGTCGAAACGCCCGCGCGCCGCCTCCAAAGTATTCCCCGGACCGACGCCACGCCCGCTCCCCTGCGACCCGCCAAGGTCTTCACCCCACCGCCACTCGCCGCAACGGCGCGTCAGTCCGCGCCAACTCCCGCCCGACTCGAATCGACTCCCCCGCCCAAGCCCGTCGCCACGCCGTCGTTGCTCGCCGGTGACACTCCTCCGCCTCCGGCGACTTCCCCGCCCGCGTTCACCGACCCTACTCCCGTCGAGCGGCCATCGCGCGCCGAGGGACCGGGCGCGGGAGTCGCCCAACGCCCGGACCCGACACCCCGGTTTGATGACCGTCAAGCCGCTGTGCAAATCAAAAGCGAGCCCCCGGGCGCGGAAGTGTTTTTGCAGGGGGCCGCGCTTGGCAAGGCGCCGATGAAGATCAAGTTGCCGCCCGGCGATTACCAGTTTGTGTCCCACTACCGCAACTGGCCCGAGGTCCGCACGGACCTGCGTGTCACCGATGGCGCGACGGAGGCGGTGGTGGACATCCGGGCGATTTCCCCCGAGCAGATCCCATTGGGCGCCGCGTTTACGCCCGAACAGGAACGCGAAGAGGTCCGCGCGCGCCGCGAACGAAGGGCTCCCCGCGCCCTGCCGGTTGACCCGTCTGAAGCCGCCCCCGTCGCCCGCGCGCTACCGGTGGAACCCACCCCCATTCCCCGCGCGCGTCCCCCGCTGGAACCGTTTGCCACACCGGAGGGCCCCGGCGCGCCGGTTGGCCCGGGTCCGGCAAACTAACCTATGGAGGCTGACGGCGCACCGTTGCCCATTCCGCTTTTCATCACTACCGCGCGCGCTTAAGTTGTTCCGATGTCCACCCGCCACCAAGGCTCACCCGAGGAAGTCCGGGCTTTGGACGCTTTCATCAAACTCGCGCGGGCCTTCAACTCCGTTTCGGCCCGGCTCGCGCCCACGCTGGCGGGGAGCGGCCTGACCGAGGGACAGTTTGGCGTCCTGGAAACGTTGCTGCACTTGGGTCCGCTCCACCAGTGCGACCTGGCGCGCAAGCACCTCCAGAGCGGTGGCAACATCACCATGATCGTCGATAACCTGGAGAAAGCCGCGTTGGTCCGGCGCGAACGCTCCGCCACCGACCGGCGTTACGTGCGCGTCAACTTGACGCCGGAGGGACGCGATCTCATCGAACGGCTTTTCCCCTGCCATGCCCGCGTCATCGCCGCCCAGTTCGCGGTGTTGACGCCGGGCGAACAGGAGGAACTGGCGCGTCTCTGCCGCAAACTCGGCCTGGGGGAAAACGTCCCTCCAGCGGAGCCGTCCCCCGGTGCGGACACCTGTCCGCTCACCGCGTAAACACCGGATTTCCACCCCCGCGCCCATGCTCACGCTCAACCTCCTCGGCGGACTGATCTTCAGCGGCGTGGGCTTCGTGGCGTTTGTTTACGGGCGCAAGCAAGGGTTGTGGAAAACCGCGGTCATCGGGATTCTGTTGATGGCGTACCCCTACTTCTTCAGTGACACCCTTGTGGTTATTGGAATAGGCGTCGCTCTGACCATTGCGTTGTTCGTCTTCAAAGACTAAAGTTAAATTTTATTGGTTGCACGGCAACGGCTTATGCTATTACCATCGCTCCACCCATGATCACCAATTCCCCCACCAGCGGCCCGGACGACAACGGAGCATCCTTCTGAAGGAGTTGGTGCGGGCAAAGAAGGCCGACCTCGCGGCGCAACTCAAGGCGCTCGACAATTTGGACATTGAAACGCTCCTGGCCGAGCGCGAGCGGACGGCCGCCCATCTCGCCGACTTGGATGGCAAGATCGCGCAGGTCCGGGCGCAAGTCGGTTCGCCGGTCAAGGAAGCCGTGCGGAGCCATCCATCGGTCAATTCCAACGGGCATCCGCGCAGCCGCCTGAGCGGCGAGGAGATCCGCAGCCGGATCACGAAATCGCTCGGTGAAGAAAAATCGGGGTTGAGCCAGCTTCAGATCTCCGAGCGGACCGCTATTTCCTATGGCACCGTGGCCGCTTACCTGAAAGCGAATGCCAGCGCTTTCAAAACAACCGGCGTCCTCAAAAACAAGCGCTACTTCCTGAAATGAGCGCCCGGGGGAATTCTCAACACTGCCCCTGTGCCCCGTCCGCGTTCCGACTTTGTAAGTTTCGCCTTGCGTCGGGTCCATCGCGCGCGTAAACATGTTGCTCCATCCCCAGCGCGGCGGCGGCATCCGCTATCTCGCGCAAAGGGTGGCGTTTGGGTGAATTGGCGGATGGTCCGCCGTTTCCCCGGCGAAACCCCAACCTACACACCGATGCAGACCTAAGCCGTTCCTCGCCGAAGACAACCCAGGGGAACCGGCGAGAACCGAATGGCTTTTCCACAGCAGAATAACCGTATCAACGTCAACGGCAGGATCCGCGCGCGCGAGGTGCGGGTCATCCTGGCCGCGACCAAAGAGCAGCTTGGCATCATGCGCACGTCCGATGCGTTGCGCCGCGCCAACCAGATGGGGCTCGATCTCGTCGAGATCGCCCCGACCGCCAACCCGCCCGTTTGCCAGATCGTCGATTTCGGCAAATACCGCTACGAGCTGGCCAAGCAGGAGAAGGAGCGCAAGCACGCCACTTCCAAGCTCAAGGAAGTGAAGTTTCGCGTCAACATTGACGAGCACGATTACACGACCAAGCTGCGCCGCGCCGAGGAATTCCTTGACAAGGGCAACAAGGTCAAGGTTCAACTCCAGTTCCGCGGCCGCGAGATGGCGCACAAGGAACTGGGTGACCTCCTGATGCGTCGGGTGCGTGACGACCTCACCACCATGAGCGCGGTGGAAATGGAGCCCAAGCACGCTGGTCGCTCGATCAACATGACGCTTTCGCCGCTGCCGGCCGGTCGTCGCAAGCGCCGGTTTAAGCCCATGGACGAGGAGGAAACCGCCGCCGCCGAAGCCGCCGAAGCCGCCGATCACAAGGATGATCACGAAGAGGCGACGGAAGATTAAAGTTCCGACAAACTGAGTGGAACGCCCTCGTTCTCAGGCCGGACCTTTTTCGTGGTTTCACACGCAAGGGGTCCGCGAGGAACGATTTTTAACATACCCCATGGCCACAATCCCGAACACTCCCGCCGCCCCGGAAATCGTCGCTCTGGACGGGGAAATCGATTTGCACGAATCGCCCCAGGTTCTGGATCGCATCAACCCGTTGATCGCCCGCAAGTTGCCGAAGATTCACCTCGACATGAGCCGGGTGAGCTACATCGACAGTTCGGGCTTGGCGGCTTTCATTGACGCAATGCAGCGGGTGCAGTCCTACGGCGGCGAATTCGCCCTAATCGCCATGCGTGAAAGCGTGCGGAAGATATTCGAGATTTCACGGCTTGATCAAGTCTTCAAAATTCTGCCCGGTCCGACGGCCAGCGCGGTTTGATTGGTCCGCATGACTCTTAGCCACAAGATCGCCAAAGCTTTCCGTCCGCAGAGTTATTCCAGCCGAACCGCGCGCCGGTATTTGCAGGATGCGGCCCGTTTGTTGAACATCTGGCGCAAGCCTTCGGTCTGGAAGCGGGTGGAGCAGGGAAACCGGGAACTGACGGTCGAAAAATTGCTCGGGAAGATTGACCGGGCGGAACTTGCCCGCATTCAAGCCAAGTACGCCAACGGCCAAGAGTCTTTTTGGACAAAGTACTTGGACGTTGAGAACTGGCTGGCGAAAAACATCAAGTACGCGCGTCGTTTCGACCTGATCGTCAACCCTCCGGCGGACGTACTGGATCTGGGCTGCGGAATGGGTTGCTTCCTGTTTGTTTGTCAGCAGCTTGGTTCCCGCTGTCTGGGGGTGGATTTGGACACCGACCCCATTTTTAACGATCTGATCAAGCTTTTCGGTGTCGAACGGATTGGCCTGCGCATTGAGCCGTTCGTTAAGCTGCCGGATTTCGGACGCAAGTTCGACCTGATTACGGCGTTCATGATCTGCTTCAACAACTTTGACACGCCGGAGATCTGGAAAGCACCGCAGTGGGAGTTTCTGATCAACGATTTAGCAGGGCGGCTAAAAGAGAATGGCACGCTTTTGTTCAGCCTGAACAAGCAGTTGGACGGTGTCTTGTACCCCGAGGATATCCATCAACTCTTCCTGCGTCGTGGTGCCAGCATTGAGGGAAAAGAGGTGCTGTTTACTAAGTCGGGTCTTGATGCGACGGCACAGGGCTCGGTTTTAACTTCAGATTAACGCAGAAGGACGCAGATTAAAGAAAAGGCAGGGGAAAAGAGATTCTTTGTTCCCGAGAATTCAGTTTCTTGCCTCTCCGTCCTTCCCCTGCCTTTTTCCGATAATCTGGGTCCTTCTGCGTTAATCTGCGGTTAAACCTCCGCCCCGTGACTCGGAGAGTAGATTCGCAAGTGCATCCAGCGTCTCCCGCAGATTAGTTTCCATGCCGTGATTTGAACGGTGTATTCGTTGACCTGGTCGGTCCCATGCGCTCATTGCTTGCGCCAACGCTTCGTGGAAATCTGGCGATTGCTCATCAACGACCTCCCCTTCCAGACCGCGCTTGATGACCTCGCTAAAACCGTTCGCGCGCGTGGTGATGACCGGCAATCCAGCGGCACGCGCCTCAAGGCAGGCGTTGGAGAATGGATCGTACAGGGTCGGCAGCACGAACAAATCCGCCGCCGCGTAACAAGCCGGCATGTCGGACACGGGACCAAGGAACTTCACCTTCGCCCGTGTGCCCGATGCAACCCGGGCTAGATATGGTTTTGGGTTTCCGCGTCCCGCCACGAGTAGCATCACGTTGGATTTGGCCCCCCGCTCAGTCAGGATTTCCAAAGCGGCCAGAGCGTGGCGCAACCCTTTCCTTTCCCAGCCGCTACCCGCGAACAGGATCGCGCAGTCCGTATCCCGCAAACCCAGTAACTTCCGCGTGGCCGCCCGCCGCCCCGGCACTTGGAACGGTTCCGGGTCCAGTCCATTGTACACGACCTTGATCTGTTCGGACGGATAACCGTAATGCTCCGCGATCTCGTCACGCACCATCCGGGAGTTGGCGATCACCAACCTGGCGCCACCAGCGGCGAAAAGGGATTTCTCCAACGCGAGGATCTGGCGGTGTTTGGGATTTAAGTCGCGCAACCAGCTTCGCAACCCCGGTTGCGCGCGCGACCGTCGCGCGAGCCACGCCCGGTGAACACCATCGCCCGCCCGGTAGCAGT
The DNA here is from genome assembly GCA_963795895.1 of uncultured bacterium. Lineage (GTDB taxonomy): Bacteria > Verrucomicrobiota > Verrucomicrobiia > Chthoniobacterales > SZAS-18 > CAWCJJ01. The sequence goes on along the minus strand of CAWCJJ010000005.1, from coordinate 551,616 downwards.
CGCACCGCCACAGCCGCTCCAAACTAAAAAGCAGGTCGCATTCACCTTTCGCCCGGGCGCCATCCACCAAGTCCGCAAACGCGCGGGGCGTAGTTCCGCCGGCCATTGGTTGAAATCCCGGACCGGACCACGCCGCGCGCGGCCATTCCGGTCCCGCGAACAGCACGCACTCGTGTCCCGCCTCTTTGAGTCCGTCCGCGAGACGCGCGAGGTAGCTTTCCGCGCCGCCGGTGGAAGAATAGCCACGCCGGGCCAAGCCAATTCGCATTGGATTATGTTAAGCTGGATGTCCGCCGTTCGTCCACGCTCCGTCGTTATGTCTCCTTCAATCGCTCTTATCGCCGACGCCAACGGACAAACACTGCCCAAAAGGCTGCTTTTTGTCACGGGCGCGCGCGTCGGCGGGATCGGCCTGGACCTTTGCGCGGACGAACAACTCAAAGCGTCCTGGCGCGGCGGCTTCCTCGGCAAGGCCGTGGCCTACCGCAACCGCAGCAAGGTCATCCCCGACGCCAAGGTTCTTGTCCTTGCGGTGCGCGCCCGTGCGGCTGATTTCATTTTTGGATCCGCCCTATTACTACGGGGCGAAACGACGGTACGCCGGCTGGGCCGCCGCCCGCGAACTGCGTCGCGCGGTCGATCAGTGGCGGGAGCGCCGTACGATTTTCTGCACGGCTGGTCGGGAGACACCTTGGAGGCGTTGCGCGAGGCGCGCCGGCTTGGACTGCCCTCCGTGCTCGACATCCCCACCTGGCATTGCGCGCACGGATTTCGCAAGCACGAGAACGTCCCGCCGCCCGGCGGGTTGGCGGGCCGGTGGCTGCCGCGCCGCTGGCTCGCCGGCTTGCCGGTCGTCCCCGCGCGGCTAAGCGAGGAATACGACCTCGCCACGGTCTCCTCACCCGTTCGACCTACGCGACGGAGTCCTTCTTGCGGAAGGTTTTCCGGCCGAGCGCGTCTTCAACACCGATGAAGGCGCGGACACCGGGCGTTTCACACCCGGCGAGCCGCCGCCGCTGTTCCGCGCGTTGTTTGTCGGCGCGCTGATCAAGCGCAAAGGCGTCCACCTGCTGCTCGAAGCGTGGCACCGGCTCAACCTCACGGACGCGGAACTGGTGCTGGTCGGGCATTGTCCACGAGGAGATCGAGCCGTTACCTGCGACCGGTTCGGCGGGCGACAACGTGCGCGTCGTCGGCAAGACGCAGACGCGTGGAGGATCATTACCGGCGGCGACGGTGCATGTTTTCCCGTCGCAGTGCGAAGGCTGCGCCAAAACGACCTGCGAGGCCGCCGCCTGCGGACTGCCGCAGATCACCACGCGCGAGTCGGGCGACGTGGTGGTCGACGGCGTCAACGGCCTAAGCATCCCGTGCAACGACCTCGACGCGTTGTGCGCCGCGCTGGAGCGTCTTTACCGGCACCCGGAGTTGTTGGCCCGATGCGAGTGGCGGCGCGAGCGCGGGCGGTGGAGCATTTCACCTGGGACGGCTACCGCGCGCGAATGCTGGCGGGATATGCGCGCGCGATGGAGTTGGCGGGTGGGTAATGACGCTGTGGACAACACACCCGTAGCCTCTCCCCAACCCGGAACGGGTTGAACACACTACCTGAAACCACGAGGATTAACCCCGCCACCCTGCTGACAGCATCCTCCCGCCGTGCGGTTCCTCGCTTTTCAACTCAAACGCATCGGTGATTTGGTGCTGAACACCCCGGCACTTCGCGCGCTCAAAAACGCCCATCCTTCCGCGCGTGTCACCCTTGTTCTGACGGCAACGACCGCCCCGTTGCTGCCGGCCATGAGCGAGTTCGTGGACCGCGCGCTGGTTTACCACTCGCAGGCGGGTGGCAACGGCCCGTTGTGGCGCGAACTCCTGCGCGGCGGGTTCGACGCCAGCGTGGATTTCACCGGGCGCGACCGGTCCGCGCTGATGACCCTGGTCGCCCACGCTCCCCGGCGCCTCACCAGCCTCTCCGCACTGCGAGGAACGGGCGGTGGATGGCGGCGGCTTTGCTACAACCTGACCTCCCAGGACAATGTTCGCTCGCTTCACACCGTCGATCATTATCTCCACACCGTCGCGAACCTTGGAATACCCGGCGCGTCAGGAGGAGCGGAAGTTTCTCCATACCCCACGCTGTGCGTTCCCTGGGACGCCGCCGAGCGCGCGCGTGAATGTTTAGCCCTGCAAAGGGTCCTGCCGGGACACGACTTCATCGCCGTCCATCCCGGCACGGCGAGGCCTGAGAAGTACTGGTCCGCCGAACGCTGGGCGCGCGTTATTGACTTCTGCCAGCTTGAACTCGGCGTCCTCTGCGTCCTTACCGGCGGACGCGGCGATCCGGTCGAGGAAGATCATCTGGCCCGCATCCGCGCCGTCCTCACACGGCCTTGCGTCGACTTGGGCGGCAAGCTGGACCTCCTCACCCTCACCGCCGTGCTGGGTTCGGCCAAGCTCGTTCTAGGCGTGGACTCCGGCCCCATGCACCTCGCGGCGGCGGCAAGTCGCCGCCCCCAGATCGTGCTGTTCGGTCCGACAAACCCCTTCCATTGGCGACCCCGGCACCCGGGCGGTCTGGTGTTGCAAGCGGGCCACGGAGACCACCCCCTTAGTGCCCCGAACGATTTTAGCGAACGTAGCACCCGCGCTCCGATGGAAGCCATCTCGACGGACGCGGTGATCAACTGTATAAAGAACTTGCCAACTCCAGCCAGCCCCCTTCCCGCCGATGCCTCCTGATCAGGACACCATTCCCAAGTCCCCCAACGAAGCCTCCTCAACCGAGCCATCCGCCAAGCTGCCACTAACCTACTCGGCTCTCGACGTCACCCGCTCCTTTGCCGCGGGCCAGTATCACCGTTTGCGGGGAACAGGGATGGCCAGGGGACCAGGCGCCTGGTTCCCGCCTTCTCGCCGCGACCCGTCGGCTTCTGCCGGTCCGGCGTTTCGTTGCCCACAGGAACAAACCCGGAGTCGCCCTTGATGCGGACCAAGCGACCGTCGCGGATGTCTCCACGTCCGAGCCGCCACGGGACCGCCTCCAGACGCTCCGGGATTTTTGGGCGTTCTTCAAACGGATGTGGGTGTACCTCAAACCGTACAGAACCACCTTCATCTTCGCGGAACTCTCGGGCATCGGCTTCGCGTTCTTTAACATGATGATCCCGCTACTGCTCAAGGTGGTCCTCGACCACGTGAGCCCCGAAGCCGCCACCCAAGCCAAGCAGACCACCAGCACGCTCGGGAGTCACTTCGATCATCTGGTCAACGGGCGTTACGGGGTCCTGCTGATTTGCATGTGCGTCCCGGCCATCATGATCCTGCGCGGCTTTTTCGATTTCCTGAACAACTACAGCATGGCGTGGGTCAGCCTCAAAGTGCTCGGCGACATGCGCAAACAAGTCTTTACCCACATCAGTTCGCAGTCGCTCGACTTCTTCCACCAAAAACACGCGGGCGACCTCATCAGCCACGTCACCAACGACACGCGCGTGGGTCAGGCCGCGCTGGCGCTGGTCGGGTCCGACCTCATCAAACAACCGCTGACGGTCGTCGCCTGCGTGATCGCGCTGGTGCGCATCGACCCAAAGTTTACCCTGATTTCCCTGGTCCTGTTCCCGCTTTGCCTGGTGCCGGTGATCGTTTACGGGCGGCGGATTCGCAAGAACGGACGCCGGGAAGAGGAGCAGGCGGGCGCGATGACGGTGATTTTATCCGAAACGTTCGCGGGCATCCGGGTCATCAAATCCTTCGCGCGCGAGGATTACCAGGTTCAACAGTTCGACGCGTCGAACCAGGAGCAGTTCACCAACAGCATCCGGGTCCGCAAGGCGATGGAGATTGTCAGTCCGATGGTGGAGGTCATCGCCGCGCTGGGCGTGGGACTCGCCCTGTTTTACGTGCATTACCGGGGGATGGAACTCAGCAATTTTCTGGCGCTGACCGGCGGGTTGTTCCTGTTGTACAACCCGATCAAGCAGATCAGCCGGATGCACATGCAGATCCAACGCTGCCAGGCGGCGTTGAGCCACTTCTTCGCGCTGCTGGAAATGCGGCCCACCATCGTGGACGCGCCGGGCGCCGCGCCTCTGAAGGAGTGCCGGGGTGAAATTGCTTTCGACGAGGTGTCGTTTCAGTACACCCCGCACGGGCCGCTCGCGCTCAACAGATTTGACGTGCGGATCGAGCCGGGCCGTTACGTGGCGTTGGTTGGAGCGAGCGGGGCGGGCAAGAGCACGGTGCTTTCTTTGTTGCAACGGTTTTACGATCCCAGTTCGGGTAGCGTGAGGATCGACGGAATGGATCTGCGAACGATGACGCAACGCTCCATCCGCGAGCAGGTGGGGATGGTCACGCAGGACACGTTTTTGTTTCACGACACCATTTACAGCAACATCTTGTACGGACGTTTGGACGCGACGAAGGAGGAGGTGTTCGAGGCGGCGCGGCAGGCGTACGCGCATGATTTCATCCTGTCGCTCCCGGAAGGCTACGCGACGCGCGTGGGCGACAAGGGTTGCCGACTTTCGGGAGGTCAGCAGCAGCGGCTCGCCATCGCGCGCGCGCTGTTAAAAGACGCGCCGATTCTCTTGCTCGACGAGGCGACGAGCGCGCTGGACAGCGAAAGCGAACTCATGATCCAAACGGCGCTGGAGACGTTGGTCAAAGGCCGGACGGTGATCGCCATCGCGCACCGGCTGTCAACGATTTTGAAGGCGGACCACATCATCGTCATGGACGCCGGTCAGATGGTGGAATTCGGCACGCACACGGAGTTATACGCGCGCGGCGGGCGGTATCGTCGGTTGTACGATTTGCAATTCGACCACGAGAACCACCCGCACGAGGCGGGTGCGGTCGCGTTGGCGTAGGTCTGATCCGCTCCCCCGCCGCGAAGCGGCTTTGGAGTGCGGCGACATGTCGCCGCTTTCACACGGCTCCGCCGGGTCCACCCGCGACACGTCGCGTCCAAGCCCTTCGGCGAAGCCAACTATTATCGAGCCGGCTTCGCCGGAGGGGAACGACGCGACGTGTCGCTGAATGACAAAGCGGCGACGTGTCGCCGCACTCCAAAGCCGCTGCGCGGCGGGCAGAGCCGGACACTGCCTCAGACGCCTGAGTACACCTCGCCGCCCTGCGCGGCAAACTCCTCGGATTTCTCCTCCATGCCCGCGCGCAACGCCTCGGCGTCGGCGATGCCCTTCTCGGCGGCGTACCGGCGCACGTCCTCGGTGATCTTCATCGAGCAAAAGTGCGGGCCGCACATCGAACAGAAATGCGCCGTCTTAGCACCTTCCTGCGGCAGGGTTTCGTCGTGGAATTCCAGCGCCGTTTCGGGATCGAGCGCGAGGTTAAACTGATCTTCCCAACGAAATTCAAACCGCGCTTTGCTGATAGCATTGTCGCGGTGCTGCGCGCCGGGATGTCCCTTTGCCAGATCAGCGGCGTGCGCGGCGATCTTGTAGGTGATGACACCTGTTTTCACGTCCTGTTTATTCGGCAGACCCAGATGCTCCTTCGGCGTGACGTAGCACAACATCGCGCAACCGAACCAGCCGATCATCGCGGCGCCGATCCCGCTGGTGAGATGATCGTAACCCGGCGCAATGTCCGTCGTGAGCGGTCCCAGCGTGTAAAAGGGCGCTTCGTGGCACCACTTCAACTGTTTCTCCATGTTTTCCTTGATCATGTGCATCGGCACATGGCCCGGACCCTCGTTCATCACCTGCACCCCGAAATCCCACGCGCGGGTCGTCAACTCGCCCTGCGCTTTCAACTCGGCGAACTGCGCCTCGTCGTTGGCGTCCGCAATGGAGCCGGGCCGCAGGCCGTCGCCGATCGAGAAGCTCACATCGTAGGCCGCCATGATCTCGCAAATATCATCCCAGTGCGTGTAGAGAAAATTCTCCTTGTGGTGGGGCAGGCACCACTTCGCCATGATCGAGCCGCCGCGGCTGACAATGCCCGTCGCCCGGCGGGCGGTCATGGGGATAAACGGCAGCAGCACCCCGGCGTGGATCGTGAAATAATCGACCCCCTGCTCCGCCTGCTCGATCAGCGTGTCGCGGAACACTTCCCAGTTCAGATCCTCCGCGCGTCCGTTCACCTTTTCCAAGGCTTGGTAAATCGGCACCGTGCCGATCGGCACCGGGCTGTTGCGGATGATCCATTCGCGCGTCGCGTGAATGTTTTTGCCGGTGGAAAGATCCATCACGGTGTCCGCACCCCATTTGGTGGCCCAGCGCATCTTTTCGACTTCCTCCTCGATGCTGGAGGCGACCGCCGAGTTGCCGATGTTGGCGTTGATCTTCACCAGGAAATTGCGCCCGATGATCATCGGCTCCAAGCTCGGGGTGGTTGATGTTGGCGGGGATGATGGCCCGCCCGCGCGCCACTTCTTCCCGGACGAACTCGGGCGTGATGTACTTGGGCACCGCCGCACCGAAGGAGTGGCCGGGATGCTGCTGGTTCAGCACGTCGCGCGCGCCCATTTTGTTCTCGACCGCCTCGTAGGCAACCTGTCTTCCCAGGTTCTCGCGGATCGCGATGTACTCCATCTCCCGGGTGATGATCCCCTGCCGGGCGTACCAAAGCTGTGTGACCGGGTGTTCCTGGTTCGCGCGCAACGGCTGACGGCTTCAAACTGGGAAACTCCTCCAGCCGACTACGGGTATTCTCAGGCCGGGTGGCGTGATCCGCATGTTGCCGACTGAGATAACCATCGTCCTCCGGCTTGACGCCGCGCCCCTCATAGCGTTCGACATCGCCACGACCGAGGATCCATTTCTCACGCAAAGCGGGCAGACCCTCGCGAGCATCGCAATTTTGTGACGGATCGCCCCAAGGGCCGCTGGTGTCATACATCCGGACCGGCTCGTTGGGTTCCAACGCACCATCCACCCGGCGGGTTGGACTAAGGGTCACCTCGCGGAAAGGGACCTGGACATCCTTGTGGATCCATCCCCCCACGTAAACCCTGTGACTGTTCGGGAGTTGGTCACTGCTGTGCGAACTGAAACTGTTTTTATCGGCGATCATGGTCGTATGCGAGGCGGTGAACTCTGACGCCTGTTATACGATACCATCAAGCCCGCGTCCAACGCATCGTGGTCCCGAGAAGCAGGAAAGTGCCACAAAAGATCTATCCCCGCGCTTTACCTCTCGGGAGGCACGCTGGCGGAGGCATCCATTTGGCTGTTCAAAGCGTTCGTCGGTTTGAACGAACTCTCGTTGCTCACCGCGACCACCGCTCCCGTCTGCTCGGCGGTACTCACAGCCACGGCAACATTGGGATTCACGATGGTGCCATTGAGCGGGAGTTGCTCACTGCGATAGTCGGCCAGAAGTTTGGGCGGCTGCTTTTTGCTCGCAAGAGCCGCGTAACTCTGGACACCCTGCGCGATCGACTCGGCCAGACTCTGTCGCCAAGCTTCGTCGTTGATCCGGGCACCCTCGGCCGGATTGGTCAAAAAGCCGCCTTCAACCAGCACGGCGGGCGCGTGAGTGTTCTTCAACACGACGAACCGGGCGCGTTTTACACCGCGATCGTTTTCAGGAATGTGTCCCAAGAGGGAGTGATGAACGCAGGTGGCGAGGGCGAGACTCGCGTTGTCAAAGTCGTTGCCGGGCATGTTCTGAACTGCTCGACCCCAGGATGTTGTCACCAGTGGAAGCCGCGCCCCGGGGCGTCATGGAGAAAACCTCAAACCCATTGGAGCGACCACCATCGTTGCAGGAGTTGAAATGAACGCTCACCAGAATGGAGTCCTTGGTTTCATTGACCTGTTGAGCCCGCCCATCAAGTGGCACGTACACGTCCGTATCTCGGGTGGTCACAACGCGGAATCCCTTGTTCTCCAAAGATTTTTTCAAGTACCTGATGACGCTGAGGGTATAATCCTTCTCGTATCCGGTGATGCTTCTCGCCCCGCAGTCCTGACCCCCGTGGCCAGCATCCAAAACTACAGTGTGGAAGGCCTGTAAATTTTCGATCATGGTCGGGCGCAGGCAAGGCTCGACGGTTTTAGCCAGATCAAAGCGAGTCAGCAGGAGTTGCCCGTTCTGGGTGATCATCGGGAAGGAAAGCCGCTGCTTGATCCCGTTGATGTACAGTTCCCGCGGATCTCCGGTCGTCTCTAAGCGCACGCGCGAGTCGCCCAGGGAAAGCCGGTTGTCCACCGTGTGGACATTGCCCTGAAGCTGGTAAAAACGCGCGATGTTCTCGAGTGACAGGTACTCGCGATTGTCAACTTTGATGATTTGCCAGCCCGACTCCGCGCGGAGGGAGAGCAGACCGGGAGCAAACAAGCGGCGACGAGAGCAAAGGAGCGCAGGAAAGAAAATTTCATGGTGTTAGCGAAACAGTTCGCGTGTAGCCACTTCCTACTAAGAATTGCTTGTATCTAGACTGCTTACAAACTCCTTCGTCAAAGCCAACATCAAGATACTCCAAGGAATCGGACGGACAAGGCGAAACGGTCGCCCGGACGATTAGCCACCTGTTCAGAATAGGATGTGAACTTAGCGTGACCAGTTCAACATACTCGCTTCCAGCGGGTATTCAAGCGGAACCGTGGCAACCGCGAGCGGGGACTATCGGGCTGCCCGCATACGGGGCGGGGCTACAACCTCGGAGTGGCTGAGGATTATTGGCGGCTTGCCGTGCCGATTCAGGAATCAACACAGGCGCATCGCCATTATGTCCCCTTCCCCAACCCGGGACGGGTTGAAGAGGAACGACGCCACTCCAGTTAACACCTGAGACGCGACCCGGGCGCTATCGTGTACCTGAGTGGGGGCGAACAACGCGGTCCTTTTCACGGGACGGACACCAGGGAAGAAATTCCCCGTTCAAGTTCCACACGTACGCGCCTTGCGGTGAGCTTCCGGGATGGCTGGATGGCTGCCTCGCAAGGACTCGAACCTTGACAAAATGATTCAGAGTCATTTGTGCTACCATTACACCACGAGGCAATCGGAGTGAGCAGACCACCATATCGATGGTCGGAAACATGGCAAATTCTTTCTGCGGCCCCGAGCAAAATTCCTGGGTTCAACTGGCGTTCGGTAACCAACGTGAATTTTTTGGAACAAAGCGGTTGACTCCACACTCTGAAAATGAGACTTACGTGTGTTGCGTCTGACAGGACTCCTTCCGGGCGGCCTACGTTGCGGGATTTTAGATTACCTCCACCATCACCGTTTCACCGCGCCGGGGCATGAACAGAGCAGCGTTGATCGAATTCGTCCAGAGGGGCTTGGGCAAAGATGCCAGCCGTACTACGGCGGATAAAGCAGTGGCGCTCGTGATCGAGGGAATCAAGACCGGGCTGAGACAGGATCGGATGGTGCAATTGGTCGGCTTTGGAACATTTACGGTGGTGGAGCGGTCCGCCCGTACGGGCGTTCACCCCAAAACTTTGCAGCCTCTCAAAATCAAGCAGTCTCGCACCGTAAAACTCGCTGTTGGCAAGGACCTCAAGGATCGCATCTGAGCCGGCAACACTTCCCCCCCGCAACCGAGAAAACCCGTTTCGCCTTGCGCGAAACGGGTTTTCTTATTGTTGGGAATAGCCCAGCCGCTTCGCGGCGAGTCCATGCAAACCCGCCGCTACTTCACAGTCACGGCGTGACCACGTTTCCACCCGAGGGGGGCGGGAGCACGGGCGGAGGCACCCGCCCACCGCTGCCGGGAACATTGGGGAGGTTGGGGTTGCCATTCGTGTAGGTGTAGGTCCCGGGAGGCGCGAAGCCGCTCACGGTAATCTCAGACACCACCAAAGGCTGGCCATACTGACCCGCCGGGGCGGAGCCAGCCATGTCCTTGAAATCCTTTGAATCCTTGAAGTCTTTCGACTCCACGGCAGCCGTCGTGCCACCGGCGGGCTTGTAGAGCATCACGAGATAACGACCCACCTGATCGTTGGCGTCGCCGCTCACGCGAGCCAAACCCGTCTGGGACCCGGTGTCATTCGAGATGACCGGCTCCAATCCCGCCGTGAAATCACCGGCAACCGTTTCCTGGATGGTGCGACCCGTGCCGCCGCGCTTTTCCGGGTCGGGCAGCAGATAAACATCCAAATGGCCGGGACCGGCGCGGAAAGTCAGGCTCACGCGTTTGACCGGACGGGTTTCACCCAGATCAATCACCGCCAGCGGACGCGGATCGTTCGCCCGGAACGCGAAAGTCGTGCTGACATCGCCATCCGCCATTTTCTGGGCTTCCTGCAAGTCCTCGCCCGGGCTGACCATGACCACACCGGCGTGATCGTTGGACACGGCATAATTATAAAGCATGGCGGCGTCGGTACCGGACGCGCCCTTCTCCCTCGCGCTGGAAACGGCGCACTCCCGGACTGTTCGCCAGGGTGGGCAGACCAAACAACCCGAAGGTGTCAATGCTACCGGCGGTGCGCACGTCGAAGTCCAACTTCACGTACCGGCCTTCGGTGCTGCGCAGATCGCAAGCGACGACCTCGCTGCCGCCGGGGGAAAACTCTTGCCCCAAGTCAACCGGATGCCAGAGTGGGCTGTCCGCCGGCAGTTTGGTGTCCGCCACCGAAATGGTGACCTTGCCACCGGCGGTCAGGTTGATGAAGTTGAACCGGTTGAGCACCTCGATCTTCGGCAAGCTCATGATCATGCTGGTGACGCCGACGGGCAGGCGGCAGCCCAGCGGATCATCGTCGCGGAGCAAGGCGGTGAGGGCCGATTTGTCCGCCGCGCCGGTCCCGGCGACAAGTTCCAGGCGCGTGCCGAGATCGGCCCGCGCGAGGTTGAGGGACTCCTTGCCCCGCGCTGCGGCGAGTTCGGCGACGGTCTGGCGTCCGGTGCCGTCGTTCGCCGCAAGGGTGGCGGGAAGCCCGGCGGCGTGCAAGGCACCGAAGCAGCCCAGAAGGGCCGCGCCGAGTTGGTAAGGTCTCGATTTCATGATGGTCAGGGTGTGGTGTCGGACAGGATAATACACGGTTGGAAGAGTTTGCGGGAAAGTGCGCTCGTAGAATGACACACCTCCGTTTAAATTGCAGCGCAAATGTTGTGAGCAGGATTTAGGCCCGGGACTATTTGCGCGAAACCGGGAAAAATACGCAGTTCGGGTTTGCTATTTCCTCTGGAAACCCCTTGGAATGAATGGATGAACCCGGACACCCTTTGGCAGCGCTACCAACAATACTGGCTCGGCGACGAGCGCACTGGCATCAGCCTGGACATCAGCCGGATGCGATTTCCGGATGATTACCTCACCCGCATGGAGGCCCCCGTCGAAAAAGGCTTTCGCCGCCATGCACGACCTCGAAAACGGCGGCATCGCCAACCCCGACGAGGGACGGCAGGTCGGCCATTACTGGCTGCGCGACGCCGCCCTCGCGCCCGACCGAGGAGCTCCGCGCCAGCCATCGCGCGGGACCGCATGGAGATCGAAGCGTTCGCCGCCGCCGTTCACCGCGGGGAGATCAAGACCTCCGCCGGCGAGACGTTCAAGCATGTGCTGATCATCGGCATCGGCGGTTCCGCGCTCGGCCCGCAGCTCGTGGGCGACTCCCTCGGGACGCCCGAGGACAAGATGAGCCTGTACTTCCTTGACAACTCGGACCCGGACGGGTTCGACCGCGTGTTCGCCCGACTGGGCGAACATCTGCTGCACACCCTGGTGGTGGTGACCTCGAAATCGGGCGGGACCAAGGAAACACGTAACGGGATGCTGGAAACGCAGGCCCGGTTCACCAAGCTCGGCGCGCCGTTCGCCCCGCACATGGTGGCGGTGACCGGCATCGACAGCGACCTGGACAAACTGGCCGTCCGCGAGGGCTGGCTCAAGCGGTTCCCGATGTACGACTGGGTCGGCGGCCGCACCTCCGTCATGAGCGCGGTGGGCCTGCTTCCGGCCGCCTTGCAGGGCATCGACATCGGCGCTTTCCTCGACGGCGCCGCCGCCATGGACGCCCACACGCGCCTGCCCGATAGCGTCGGCGAAACATGGGCATGCTGCTCGCGTTGATGTGGTTTCACGCCACCGGCGGCACGGGCGCGAAGGACATGGTCATCCTCCCTTACAAGGATCGGCTGGTGCTGCTGAGCAAATATCTTCAGCAGCTCGTCATGGAGTCGCTCGGCAAAGAACTCGATCTGGACGGGAAGAAGGTCCACCAAGGCATCGCCGTGTACGGCAACAAAGGCTCCACCGACCAGCACGCCTACGTGCAGCAATTGCGCGACGGCGTGCCGAACTTCTACGCGACATTCATCGAGGTGCGGCAAGGACCGCCCGGCCGGCGCGGCCTTTGACGTCGAACCCGGCGTGACCAGCGGCGATTATCTCCAGGGTTTCCTGCGCGGAACGCGGACGGCGCTTTACCAGAACGACCGCGAGTCGCTGACCATCAGCATTCCGACCGTTTCGCCGTACGTCCTGGGAGCGTTGATCGCGTTGTACGAGCGGGCCGTGGGGTTCTACGGCAGCCTCGTCAACGTCAACGCGTACCACCAGCCGGGCGTCGAGGCCGGCAAGAAGGCGGCGACCGCCGTCCTGGAGTTGCAAAAGAAGGTTCAGACGGTGCTTTCCGAAAACAAGGGGAGCCAGCACACCGCCGCCGAACTCGCCACCAAGGTGGGCGCCGACGCCGAGGATGTGTTCCACGTGCTTGACCCACCTCGCGGCGAACTCGCCGGGCTGGAGGCCACCCCCGGCGCCTCGCCCGGGCGAGCGCAAGTTCTGGCTCGGCGTCGTAGCGGCGACCGGGGCCGACCCTGGCGCTGGAGGGAAATCTTTCCGTCAGCGGCCCGCCGCGTTTTTTCCAACGAATCCGCGGAAACACTGTCTGCTATCAGTCGGTTCCGCGGGCCGTCCGGCGTCCCGTGCCGACAATGTTCCATGACCGTCCGCCAGCGTGCCACCATCCCCGCTCCCCATCCGCCTCCTCAAGTGATCCCGCCCTCCGCGGCGGCAACGGCCGTGCCCTGGGAGCGGGTGGAACGATTTGTCGGCCAGTTCACGCACGACATCCGCAACGGGCTCAACGCGCTGGAGCTTCAGCTCACTTTTCTGGGCGAGATTTCCACCGATCCGGAGGCCGCCGCCGAGGTCAAGCAACTCCGCGCCACGCTGGGCGAGATCACGCGGCAGTTGCAGGCGGTCAAGCTGAAGACGGGCGTCGGTTTCCGCGCACGCGATGGAATACCCGGCGGGGGATTTCCTGGAAGATCTGCGCGAGCGTTTCGAGCGTCTGCACCCGCGGCGGCGGGCCGGGTGCGCTGGAGTCCGACGGCTGGCCGGCGCTCGCTCGCTGATCGACCCCGAGCTTGAGCATCCCCGCGCTGCTGGAACTGCTCGGCAACGGCCTCATTTCGGCGGCGAGGGCGGCGGATCGCTGTGGTCACCGCGCCCGCGCCGCCACGGGCGGCGGGATGCGCCCATCGCTTTGCGCCAGGATCTGGCCGCGACGTCCCGAGATCTCCCCCGGAGCGCTGGGGCCGCGAGCCCCTGCTTTCCACCAGGCGCGACGCCTACGGCCTGGGTTTTTCCGCGCCCGGCGCATCCTGGAAGCGCAGGGTGCCACGCTCGACGCCGCTTGGGACGCCGGAAGTGTTGACCGTGGCGGTCACCTTCCCCTCCCCGCCGCTCCCCCGCGCCATGATCTTCGTCTGGTTCCGCGTTCCGCTTCCTCGTTCCGCCCTTCGCCCATGACCGACAGCCAATGCCAGAAAAGGTGCTCATCATCGATGACGAGCGGCCTATTTTGATGACGCTCGAAGCCCTGCTCACGCCGGCACGGCTACCGGGTGGAAGCCGCGCGCACGGCGGCGCTCGGCCTGGAAATGGCCACCAAGGAAGACGGCCCCGACCTGATCCTGCTCGACATCGGCCTGCCCGACGCCAGCGGGCTGGAAGTGCTCACCAAGGTCAAGCAAACGGTCCCGCGCATCCAGACGATCGTGCTGACGGCGCAGGATTCGCTGAGCAACGCCATCGAGTCGATCAAGCTCGGGCGCGTTCCACTTTCATCAGCAAACCGTACGCGCCCGAGGAATTGCTCAGCCTGATGAAGCGCGCCCTCGAGCAGCAGGACCTTGCTTCGGAAGCGGCGAGTCTGCGCGAGCAAACCCGGGAACTGCGCGCCCTGCTCAAGAAAGCGGAGGCGCAACTGGCCCCCGTCTTCAAGAACCGGCGCATGGTGGAGATGGAGGATTTCATCTCGCAGATCGCCCCTTCGGAGGCCAACGTCCTCGTCACCGGCGAGAGCGGCGTGGGCAAGGAAGTCGTCGCCAATCTGGTCCACGCGCGCAGCCGCCGCGCGGGCGGGCCGCTGGTCAAGCTCAACTGCGCGGCGTTGCCGCAACACCTGATCGAGGGCGAGCTATTCGGCTACGTGAAGGGCGCGTTCACCGGCGCGGTCAACGATTTTCCCGGGCATGATCGCCGCCGCGGCGGGCGGCACGCTGTTCCTGGACGAGATCGCGGAGATGCCCGCGACGCTTGCAGACGCGGTTTCTGCGCGTGTTGCAGGAGCGCGAGTTTCGTCCGCTGGGCAGCACCAAGACGCTCAAGGCGGATTTCCGGCTCGTCGCCGCGACCAACCAGAACATCACCCGCGCGATCCGCGAGGGCGTGCCTGCGGCCGGATCTGTACTACCGCATCAACACCTTCCAGATCGAGATTCCGCCGCTGCGCGACCGGCGGGAGGACGTGCCTCCGCTGGTGGCGCTCTTTATCAAACGCTACGCCCAGCAGATGGGCCGCCCCGAGCCGCAGATCACCACCGAGGCGATGGCGCGCCTGCGGGATTTTTCCTGGCCGGGCAACGTGCGCCAGCTCCAGAACGCGGTGGAATACGCCGTCGTTCTGGCCAAAGCAGACCGCATCACCGAGGAAAGCCTGCCGCCGGAATTGCTCCTGCCGCCGGAGGTGCAGGAGCACCTCATCGCGCGCGACCGCGGCGGCTCCCGTCGAAGCCGAGCAACGGCCACGCCGGCGCCCGAGCGCCCGGCGGAGGCTGAGCCTGAACCTGGACGACCGCGAGCGGCTACACCATCCTCCAGGCGCTGGCGCAGACCCACGGCAACAAGCTCAAAGCCGCCAAAATTCTCGGGATTCACCGTCCGACGCTTTACAATAAGATGAAGCGGTACGGGATCGCGGTCTGAGGAACGCGGAAGGCGGAACCAAAGGGACATTGGTCGTCCCCTTAGATGTTGGTGCGGCAACTCTGGGGAGGCAGGGTCCCTGCCAGTGCTGTTCTGCCTCTCCGCACCGAAGGTGCAGCCTCATCACAGCCTGGGGCTTAGCGCCAGGCTGTGATGAGGCTGCACCTTCGGTGCGGAGACGGCGGGTTCGCAATGTCGTGGTACGATGCGGTTGCACCTTCTTCGGATAGTACGCCCCGTCCTCCCGGGGCTATTGCCCCTGCAAACCACCGACGGACTTGTTCTTCGGATTTGTGAAACGCGAGATCGCTTCTATTTTCCTTCTGGCGTTGACCGCTTTTCCAGTCTTTCTTCCGAGTTCCGCCTTCCGCGTTCCGACTCTCTTCAAGTATGCCGCACCTTGAAAAAGTCCTCGCCCACGCGGAACGCGAACTCGCGGGTGGCACGCGCACCATCCAGTCGGGACACCTCGCGGAGCGCCTCCCCTACTACCGGCGCTTCCTCAAAATCGAGGACCACCGGCTGCGCCTCGCGCACCAGGCGGGCGGCGGCGGACGCGACATCTGCCGGCGGCGGGTCAGCCTCCTGGACATCTTTCTGCGCCAGCTTTTCACCGACGCCTGCGAAGCGTGCCTGGGCACCACGGATCATTCCCAAACCGCCCTGGCCATGCTCGCCATCGGCGGCTACGGACGCGGGGAACTCAACCCCTACAGCGACGTGGACGTGATGTTTCTCCACCACTTCCGCCCGACAACACCCCCGGGCACGTCAGCGAGATCATCAAGCAAATCCTGTACGTCCTCTGGGACATCGGGTTCAAGGTGGGCCATTCCACGCGCTCCATCAACGAAGCCTGCGAGCACGCGAACCGCGATAACATCTCCAAAACCGCCCTCCTGGAAGCGCGTTACCTGGCCGGTCACGGCGAATTGCTCGACGAGTTCCGCGTGCAGTTCGAGCACCGCTGCCTGTTGCGGCAGGAGCAGGCCTACTTCGCCTGGCGCGTGGAGGACCAGACGCACCCGGCACCTGAAGTACGGACCGACCGTGTTTTTGCAGGAGCCGAACGTCAAGTCGAGTCCCGGCGGTTTGCGCGATTACCAGAACCTGCTCTGGACCGCGTACTTCAAGGAGCGGGTGATGAGCGTCAAACAACTCACCGGAAAACCAGTTCATCAACGACAGTGAACGCCGCACGCTGGAAGGCGCGTACGATTTTCTCCTCCGGGTCCGAACCGACATGCACTATCTCGCGGGGCGAACCTCGGACTCGTTGGCGCTGAACATCCAGGGACAAATCGCCGACCGGCTCCGCTACCCGCAGAACAACGACCTGCGTCGCACGGAAGAGTTCATGCGCGATTACTACCAGCACGCGCGGGCGATGTCGCTGGCGACCGACACGCTTTTCGAGCGGCTGATCCACGACGAACCTTCCGCCTCCCCCCGGCCCTCGGGGTTGTTGCGCTTGTTCTCGCCCAGCGGCCCGCCCGCCGAGCGCTTCGACGGTTTCGTCGCGCAGGGCGGGATGATTTATCCCGAGACCCGCGATGTGTTTAACCAGGACCCGTTCCGTTTGCTGCGCGTTTTCGAGCACGCGCAGACGCGCGGGATGCAGCTCAGTTCGGAGTTGGAGCAACTGATCCGCCGCCGGTTGTGGCTCATCAACCGGACGTTTCAGTACGCCAAATCCGCCCGGGAAACGTTCATCGCCATCCTGTCGCGCCGGGGCAAGGTCGGCTCGGCCCTGCGCTCGATGCACGAGGTGGACGTGCTCGGCGCGTACCTGCCGGAGTTCGGCGGGCTGACGTGCCTGGTGCAGCACGAGTTTTTCCACCGGTACTCGGCGGACGAGCACACCCTGGTTTGCATCGAGAAGCTGGACGCGCTCCAGAACCACCGAGGATCCCAAGCTGGCGAGTTACCGCAAGCTCTTCGAGAAACCTCGCCGATCCCGTGCGTGCTGTACCTCGCGATGCTGCTGCACGACACCGGCAAGGCGACCAGCGCGCGTCACGCACGCGGAGGCCAGCGCGCTGTTCGCGCAAAAGGTGGCCGTCCGCCTCCAGCTTTCCTCCGAACGCCGCCGCGCCGTTGATCCTGCTGGTGGACCACCACATGACGTTGTCCTCGACCGCGCAACGCCGCAACCTGGACGACCACGGCCACCGTTACCGAATTCGCGCAGATCGTGAAGGATCGTCCCACGCTGGATATGCTCATGCTGCTCACGCTCGCCGACGGCCAGGGCACGAGCGACGACAACTGGAGCGACTGGAAGGAATCGTTGGTCTGGCAGCTTTACCGTTCGACAAAGGCGTACCTGGCGCAGGGCGAGGCGTTTTACGATTTGAAGCAGCGCGAGCGGGAAACCCAGCGGCAAACGGTGGCCGCCGCGCTGGACAGCAGTTACGCCGACGAGATCGACGCGCATTTTCAGTACATGCCGGAGCGGTATTTCGTGACGTTCGACTCGCGCGGCGATCGTGGAGCATCTGCGGCTCATGCGGCATTTCCTGGCGTACCGTTTCGAGCACGACGACGTGGACAGTTCGCTGGCCCCGGGCATCCGCTGGGTGCCCCGGCCGGAGCGCGGACACACGGAATGCTGGGTGTGCAACTGGGAGCGCAAGGGGTTGCTCGCGAAGATCGCGGGTTCGTTCTCGAGCGCCGGCCTGAGCATCCTGAGCGCGGACATCTACACCCGGGAGGATAACCTCGTGTTCGACGTGTTCCGGGTGGCCGCGCCCGGCCAGGAACAAACGATCGATCCGCGAGACATTTCCGATGATGGAGGGGACCTTGCGGCAGTCGCTGTTGGTGCAGTCCTTTGATTTTGGTCCGCTCTTGCAAAACGCGCGCCGTCGCCGGCGGGTGACTTTGCCGCTGGCGCAGGCGCTGGATTTCCCGACGCGCACGCTGATCACCAACGAGGCCGCGAGCCGCCACACGCTGCTGGAAGTCCAGACGCCGGATCGCCTGGGTTTGCTGCACGATCTGCTGCGCGCGCTGGGAGGTTTAGGGGTGAACGTGGTGTTGGCGCGCGTCGCGACCGACCGGGGCGCCGCCATCGACAGCTTTTACCTGGCGGACGCCGATGGCCTGCGCATCACGGACGCGGGGCTGATGAAGAGCATCCAGGGCGCGGTGCAGCAGGCGGCGGTGAACCCGGCGGGGTGAGAGGGGGATTCGCGGGGTGGCGCGGTGCGGCGTTTTGTGCTTTTCTCCATCCACCTCGCCCCAAGCTTTCTTCAATGATTACCACCGCACCTAACGTTGTCCCGGCAACGCCGCCCCGCAACTGCACCTTCTCCCGCGAGGATTGGCTGGCGCTGGCGTCGTGCTGGCACCCGGTCGCCCGTGTTTCGGACGTGGACGAAAAGCCCGTTCCGGTGCGTCTGCTCGATCAGGAGATCGTTCTTTACCGCTCCGCGCAAGGCATCACGGCGGCGGCGGACACTTGCGCGCACCGCGGCGCGCCACTCAGCCTGGGCAGCGTTCGGGATCAGCAGATCACTTGCCCTTACCACGGCTACGCCTACAACGGTGCAGGCCGCTGCACGCGCATCCCGGCCCATCCCGACGCGCCGATCCCCTCCAAACTGCATTTGCGGGTGTTCCGCTCGGCGGAACGGCACGGCTTGCTCTGGGTTTGTCTGGACCTGGCTTCCACGCGGGAGATTCCGCCCTTCCCGGAGTTCGAAGATCCCGGTTTCCAGGTTGTCCACGTCCCGCCCTTGCATTGGCGCGCGAGCACCGGGCGGCAGGTGGAGAGTTTCTGCGATGTGGCGCACTTCGCGTTCGTGCATCAGGGCACCTTCGCCGTGGCAAGTCCGGTGGTTCCCCGGTACGAGGTGGCGGCCACCGCCGACGGGTTGCGCGCCGAGTTCATCAGCAACGCGGGCAACGTTAGCCGCGCCGAGGCGGTCGAGGATGTCTGGCGGCGCGAGTACGATTTGCACTTGCCGTTCACGGCGCGGCTGGTCATCCATTTCCCACGGCAGGGCCGGATGGCGATCCTCAACGCCGGCAGCCCGGTGTCGGCCCGGCAGACCACGGTCTTCTCGGTGGTGGCGCGCGAGTTCGACCATGACCAACCCATCGAGGACTTGATTGCCTTTCAGAAGCGGGTGTACGCGGAGGACCAGGTTATCGTGGAACGGCAGAACCCGGAGGACCTACCCATCGATCTGTCCGAGGAGGTGCATGTGCGGGCCGATCTTACCTCCGTGGTGTACCGCAAGCAGTTGGCAAACATGGGTCTCGGTCGAACGTTCACGGCGTAGTCCGATGCCGGGCGACAGCCCCGGGAGCGCGGGGCTGTCGTTCCAAGATCAAAACGCCGCCGTTTCGAAGGGCAGCTCGCTCATGTTGGCGATCTTCGCCTTGATGCCCGCGAAGAATTCCTTCGCGCGGTTCGCGCCCGCTTCCACCGGCTGGCCCAGGGCGGTCATCGCGGGTTGCAACGGCGCGTTTTCATCCGCCAGAAAGGAGCGCATCGCGAGGACCGCCGGTTCGCCGCCGGGCCAGTAGGCATCCAGCGGCGGGGTGACGGCGCCCAGCGCGTTTGACGGCTCGGGTTGAATATGCTCGATGGCCAGGGCGCGTCCCAGATCATGGATCGAATCCGTAAGCGCGCCCCGCGCCTCCTCCGTCATCTCCTCGGCGGCGAGGACCCGGGCCATCTTCAAACGCCGGGCGTGCTGGTCGCGCGCCGCCCGGGCGCGGGTTTGCTCGCGCGGGGACAACACCGGCGCGACCCCCGCTCCACCGGCGGGTACAGCACCCGGCTCGCGCGCAAAGACGGACTGACCACCCCGGACTCCGCCAGCCGTCGCAGCAACTCGGCGGTCGCGCGGTCCATTACTTCCAACCGCACGGCGGGCGGCGTTTCGCGACCGGCGGCGGTGGAAGAATTGGCGTTCGATGGGTTCCAGCAGCGCGCGGCAGCGGTCCGCGTCCCGTTCCACCACCACGAGCAGCACGGACGCGTCGCCGCGTGCGGGGAACCGTTCCTCGCACGCCACCAGCGAATTCTTGAGGATTTCCGCCGCCGCCTGGCAGAAGCCGCGCGGACGATCCTCCGGCGGGGTGGTGAGGTGCGGCGCGGGTTGCGTGGCGGTGGGTGGCAGGTTGCCGCGCGTGGTATTGCGGGTGGCGCGCGACGGCGCGGAAGACGCGCTTTGCATGGCCGTCGGCAAGACCGCCGGCGGCATCAACAGTTCCAAAAGCTGGATGAAGCTGTCGCTGTTCGTGCCGGCCATCTTGATGTCGGCCAAGTTCACGTCCGACCGGCGATCAATGACGCTTTCACTCAGCGCCTGCTTGTTCGCCAGCAGCGCGAGCATCCGCTGCTCGATGGTGCGCTCGCTAACGAGGTTGAGCACCGTCACCGCGTGGGCGCGGTCCTGCTGCTGGACGCGCGACATCCGCTGCTCCAGCCGCGCCGGGTTCCACGGCTGGTCGCAGTGGACCACCACGCTCGCGTTCTGCAAACTCAGACTCGGCCCGCCCGTGTCGGTGCTCAGCAACACGCGGCATTTCTTGTCGCTCTTGAAGCGCTGGATCTCCGCGCGTCGTTGCGCCGGGGACGCGCTGGGCGTGTGACTCGCGAAATCCACGCGCAGCCGCCGGCACAACCCGCCCACCAACTCCAGCATCCGCTCCCACTCGCTGAAGATGATGCACCTTCACCTCCGGATTGCCCATGCATTCGCTGAGAATCCGGCCGAGTTCGTCCAGCTTCGGGCAGGCCCGGTCGGTGCCGTTGAGGATGAACGGGCGTGTCGCACAGTGATGCGCATCGTGTTCAGCTCGCGCATGAGTCGCTCGCGCTGGCCGGGCTGGAGCGGGCGGCGGCGGTTGGAGGCCAGCAGGCGCGCGGCGTTCGCCTCGCAGGTGGCGTAGGCGGCGCGCTGGCCCTCGCTCAACGGCACGAGAAACGTCCGCTCGGTGGTGTGCGGCAATTCGGTTTTCACGTCCGCCTTGCGCCGCCGCAACAGCAGCGGGCGGATGCGTTCGCGCAGGATGTCGAGGTTCTTGTAACCGCGCGGACGACCCCGCTCGTCGAACTCGTAGAACTCCCGGTTGAAGCGGAACGAGCGGCCCGAACACGGTTGGGTCCAGAAAGCTGACCAGCGAATAAAGCTCGTCGATGTGGTTTTCGAGCGGCGTGCCGGTCAGCACCCAGGCGTAGCGGCTCTTGCAGTCGTTTCACCGCCATCGCGGTTTTGGTGTTCCAGTTTTTGATGCGCTGGGATTCGTCCAGGATGACCACCTCCGGCTTGAGGCGCTCGTTGACCTCCAGCGAATCCGTGAGCATCTGCTCGTAGTTGACGATGGTGAAAAACGGCGCGCCCGCCCGGTCGTACGCCGCGAGACGCTCGTGGCGCGTGCCGCTGCCGGGCGACTGGTAGGCGAAGCGGGTAAAGCGTTCGATCTGCTCCTCCCACTCCCCCTTCAAGGACGCGGCGGTGACGATCAGGACCCGTTCGGCCCGGCCGAGACGCCGCAGCAAGGCGCTGGCGGCGATGGCCTGGACGGTTTTGCCGAGGCCGAGTTCGTCGGCGAGCAGGGCGCGTTCGGCGCAGGCGAGGTGGAGCATCCCCTCGCGTTGGTAGGGGAAAAGCGGCAGCACCGTTTCCTGGGCGGGCCAGACGCCGGACTGGACGTTGTGCTCGTAGGCGCGCCGCAACGCGACGGATTCCGCCTCGCGCCGCCGGCATTCCAGCCACGAGGTGACTTCCTGGGAGACGCGGAGTTCCGGCTGGTTTGACGCGGCTTGCCGCCAAAGCTCCAGAACCATTTCGGGCATGAAGCCGCCCGCGAC
This sequence comes from uncultured bacterium, assembly GCA_963795895.1. Taxonomy (GTDB): domain Bacteria; phylum Verrucomicrobiota; class Verrucomicrobiia; order Chthoniobacterales; family SZAS-18; genus CAWCJJ01. Next base: position 529,639 of record CAWCJJ010000005.1, on the reverse strand, counting down.
ACGTCCTTCCTTGTCGAAGAGCCGCCGCAGGACGCGCGGGACCCGCTCCGGGCCGCGTTCGACGCGCAGGGTTTGCGCCTCGCGATCGGGGGTGAGGTCGATGCGGGTGGAACCATCTCGCAGGGCGGCTTGCCAGGCGTCGGGGTAGGCGGTTTCGAGATGGTCGAGGACCGCTTCGACGTGTTTGCAGGTGCCGAGTCCGTTGACCTGGAAATCGACGCATTCGCAGGAGAACTGGCGGCGGCGGATGTCGCGGATTTCAGTCGAGTATTTGACACCGCTGGGCGAATGGACGTCGAAGTTCGAGTAAACCGGGAAGCGCGGTTCGCGGTTGACGATCTGGGGTGCCTCCTCGCGCGCGCGCAGGCGCCGGCGGTTGATTTCGTCCTGGTCGGTGGTGCGCCAGTCGTCAACCGGGGGCGGGTTGGTGATGGGGGGTTGTGGGTTGGTGGTGATGGGGAGGTGGAGTTATGGGGAGGCGCGCAGGCGACCGGCGACATGCGGACAGATGAAGCATGGCCCGATTTGTCTATCTGATCAAACTTTGCCGGTTAGAGAGTGGCGTGCATTCGGTGGTGGTCGGGGAATTTTAACCCCGGCAGGGGTCTAAGAGTGATAGCCCATAGCGTGAGCTACGGGTTGTTCGCAGGGTATGTTCCCAGCCCCGGCAGGGGCGTAAGAGCCATAGCCCATAGCGTAAGCTATGGGGATGGATGCATTTGTCTTGCCTCCAGCCCCGGCAGGGGCGTAAGACAACCCGCGTGGCCCACTCGCTGACCCTCCTGCTTGCCCATGTCGTGTTCTCCACCAAGGAGCGGCGTCCGTGGCTCGACGCCGGTCTGCGCGCGGACCTGTTCGCCTACCTGGGCGGCATCGCCCGAGAACACAAGGCCAGGGCGCTGATCGTCAACGGCGTGGCGGACCACGTGCACCTGCTGGTGGCCTACCCTCCGGTCTTGGCGGTGGCCGAGCTGATGCGCCTGCTCAAGACGAACTCCTCCCTGTGGCTGCACCGCCAGCACGGCGCCACGCACCGGTTGTTTTCGTGGCAGATCGGCTACGGGGCGTTCAGCGTGAGCCACTCGGCGACCGCGGCGGTGACCAAGTACATCGCCAACCAGGAGGCGCGCCACCGCCGGGGCGACTACGAGAGCGAGATCAAGGCGTTGTACCGCGCGCACAACATCGCTTTCGACGCGCGCTTCGTGCTCGGCTGACGGGTTCGGGGACGATCCAAACCGGGAGGCACGCGGGTTTTCTTACGCCCCTGCCGGGGCTGGGAACATTGATGGCACAGTTCCCATAGCTCGCGCTATGGGCTATGGCTCTTACGCCCCTGCCGGGGCTGGGAAGGGCTGAACGCGAGGTGTTCAATCATGCGGCACGCGTGCCCGTTCCTTTACTTCCTCCCAACTTCGCCCTGAAGCCGGGTGCTTCTTCAGCGATGCTGTCGCAGAGATCCTCGATCAGTTGAAGGCGTCTCCGCGCGAGTTTGAACAGCGGGGCAAATTTGGCGTTCATGGCTGATAACCACCAGACGCACCCAAATCAAGCAAATTGGAGTCGCGCTCAGCCCAGACTGAGCGCGACCCGCCGAGAGCCAAGGTCCCGGTCAACCTATCGTTTGCGGGGTAGCATGTGAATAGCCAAGCGAATAAGCTTGCGCACCTCGCGAACCTCCGCGGGGTCAAGTTCCTCCCGACTCTTCTTGATCGTCACAAAGCCTGGAAAAAGCGAGTGGACGTACTTCCAATGGTTACTGCTAACCCCTGGGATTTCTTGGAAGCCCGCGTCCACTAAATAGCACATCAAATCCTTGCGTTTGTAGTTTGCCTTCGACTGGTCAGACAGAAACCGATCCATGTTGTTTTTAATTCTCATCGCGTAGTGTTGCTGGCGACGAAAAACACGCTCCGCTGAGCTCACCCATACGGGGGCCTCGGACGAAAGAACGTCAGGTACTGATCTCAACCAATACAAGACAGAGCGTGTCTGGCACGCCCGCACAGCGCTCTAAGGTGACTTCAAACCTATTGTCAAGCCTCTGCTTTCAAGTCGGTTGCTTGTTCTCCCAAAACGTCAATCCTTGTCCAACGAACTGGCATTGCGCGTCAGGACGGGCGCGAGGAACGTACAGCTTCCACGCCTGGAGCCCTTTCGTCATTTTCTCCCTTTCCTCCCCTCCCCGTGACCCGCCACTTCCCCCGCCTCTTCCTCTGGCACGTCGCGCGGCACGCCCGGCGACACAAACTCCTCGCCGCCCTCAACGTCCTCAGCGTCGCCCTCGGTGTCAGCGTGTACCTGGCCATCCAGATCGCCAACCACAGCGCCAACCAGGCGTTCTCCGCCAGCATCGACCTCGTCGCGGGCAAGGCGAACCTCGAAGTCCGCTCCCCCGGCGGCGGGTTCGACGAAACTCTGCTCCCAAAACTCTCCAATGTCCCCGGCGTCAAAGCCGCGACCCCGCTGGTCGAAGGTTACGCCACCCTGCCCGCCTACCCCGGCGAATACCTGCAAATCCTCGGGGTTGACATGTTCACCAACCTGCCGTTCGCCACGTTCGCCATCGGCGGACAAGCCCCGGCGGAGGCCCTCAACCTCAACCTCGACGCCTGGCTCGGCGATCCCCGCGGCATCGCCATCACCGACGAATTCGCCAAAACCCACGCGCTCAAGGTCGGCGACACCATGCGCCTCCAGGTCAACGGCAAGGAGGCGCCGCTCACCGTGCGCTTTCTGATCCGGCTGGCGGACACCGTCGCCGGACGCGGCAACTCGCGCGTCGCGGCGATGGACATCGGCTGGGCGCAGGAATTCCTCGGCAAACGCGGCAAGCTTTCCAGCATCCAGATCCTCCTCGACCAGCCGCGCGACACCGAGCCGATGGCCGCCGCCCTGGGCAAACTCGCCCCGGCGGATGTCACCATCGCCGCGCCCGGCCAGCGGAGCGGCCAGGTCCAACGGATGCTCTCCAGTTTCGAGCTAAACCTCGGCGCGCTCTCGCTCGTCGCCCTGCTCGTGGGGATGTTTTTGATCTACAACACCATCGCCGCCAGCGTCGTGCGGCGGCGGGTGGAGACGGGCATCCTGCGCGCCATCGGCGTGACGCGGCTCGGAGGTGCAGGCGCTGTTCATGGCGGAGGCGCTGCTGTTCGGATTCATCGGCGTGCTGCTGGGGATCGTCGGCGGCGTGTTGATGGCGCGGTTCTTCTTAGGCCGGGAAATCGCCAAGGTCATCAGCACGCTCTACATGCTCGTCAGCGTGGATCGTTATTCGCTGTCGCCGCTGCTGCTGGGCAGCGCGTTCTTTTTCGGGTCTGGGCTCCGTGCTCGCGGCGGCGTGGCTGCCGGCGTGGGAAGGCGCGCGCGCGGACCCGGTCTCGGCGTTGAGCCTGGGGCTGGGTTCGACGCAGGAAAAAAGCCGTCTCCACACGCCGCGCTGGCTGGCGGCGGGCTTTCTGTCGCTCGGCATCGCCATGGTTTGCTCGGTGCTGGCGCTGACCACGGGGCCGGCGTGGCTCGGGTTCGGCAGCGCGTTTTTTATCCTGCTCGGCTTCGCCTTCACCGCGCCCGCGCTCACCCAGGCCGGCTCGTGGCTGGTCGATCTGGCGTTGCGCCGCGCGGACGATGGTCGCCGGGACGCGGCGTCCGGCTCCGCGTCGCCGCAGTTGGATTCCGCCGTGCTGCTGTTCCGGCTCGCCGCGCAAAACCTCCGGCGCAGCCTGTACCGCAACGCCGTGATCGTCGCCGCGCTCATGGCGGCCATCGCGATGACCGTCGGCATTTCCATCATGATCCACGCGTTTCGACGCACCGTGGAAGTCTGGATCGACCGCGCCATCGTGGCCGATATTTTCATGACGCCCTCCGCGAACGAAACGCTCGGCAACGGCGCGTTTTTCCCCGCCGACGTGCTCGCCGGGTTGCGCCGCGAACCCGCCGTCCGCAGCGTGGACGACCGTGCGCGAGATCGGTGTCAAGATCCGGGGCGACCGGGTTTCCGTTGCCGTGGTGGAAGGCGACAACGAGAACCGGCTGGCCTTTGTCGGCGGGCACGACCGCGAGAAGCAGGCGAACTTTTACCAGGAGGACCGCATCCTGGTGAGCGAGCCGTTTGTGCATCGCTACCACGTCCGCGACGGCGACCAACTCCCGATTCCGACACCGGACGGCGTGAAGCTTTTCACCATCGCCGGGGTGTATTACGATTACGCGCGCGACTCCGGGGTGATCGCGATGAGCCGGGCGAACTTCATCCGCCACTGGCACGACGACCGGGTCATGTCCGTGGCGATTTACCTGAACGATCCGGCGCGGCTCGACCAAGTGGCGGACGGCATCCGCGCGCGGTACAACGGCGACGGGCAGTTCCTGATTTTCTCGAACCGGGCGATCCGCGAAAAGGTGTTCGAGATTTTCGGGCAGACGTTTCGGATCACGGGCGTGCTGCGCGGCATCGCGGTGGTCGTGGCCGTGGTGGGCATCTTCCTAACGTTGACGACGCTGGTGGCCGAGCGCGAGCGGGAGATTGGCGTGCTGCGGGCGATCGGGGCGTCGCGCGGTCAGATCCAGGGGGTGGTGCTGGTGGAGAGCGCGTTGATCGGGGTGCTTGCGAGCGTGCTGGGCATGGTGGCGGGATTGGCGCTTTCGCTGGTGCTGACGTTTGTGATCAACAAAGCTTTTTTCGGGTGGACGATCCAGTTGGCGTTTCCGTGGGTGACGATTTTGATGACGCCGCTCTGGATCGTGTTGGCGGCGCTGGCGGCCGGGTGGTTGCCGGCGTTGCGCGCGGGGCGGGTGCCCATCGCGGCGGCGGTGAGGGCGGAATGAAGAATCCAGAAGGATCACAGAGGACACGAAGAGGCAGACACAGAAAACACAGAGGAAGAAAAAGGCGGGGTGAAAGGATTTATATGATGAGCAAACTACAACTTGTTAGGATGTGTGTTGTGGTTGCGGCCATGCTGTGGTTTGGAGATGGGCTGCGCGGGGCGGAACCGCCGCTGATGGATTGGAAGCAGGCGTTGCCGGGATGGCAGTACCGGTTTCCGGCGGATCATGAGATTCATCCCGACTTCAAGACAGAGTGGTGGTATTTCACCGGGCATCTGAAGGCGGACGACGGGCGGGCTTATGGGTATGAACTAACCTTTTTCCGGCAGGGAATTTTGCCGCCGGGATCGCGTCCGACGGTGGCGGCGGACGGGGCGGCTTTGTCGCGGTTTGTGCGGAACGATTTTAAGTTCGCGCACTTCGCGATTACCGATCTGAAGGGGAAGCAGTTTTTCTACACCGAGAAGACCTCACGGGGTGCGTTCGGGGAGACGGGGTTTGGCGGACGCGAGGGCGCGGACCAGCGGCTGGCGTGGCTGGAGTCCTGGCAGTTGGAACCGCAGGCGGATGGCTCGTGGCATCTGCGGGCGAACGCGGTGTCACCGGTGCCGATGCGGATTGATCTCGTGGTTAACCCTGGCAAACCTCCCGTGATCGAGGGAACGGACGGCGTTAGCCAGAAAGCCGCCGGGGTGGGCAACGCCTCGCATTATTATTCGTTCACCCGGATGGAGACGAAAGGCACGCTGGCCTTGGGCGAAGGCGCGGCGGATCAGGCGGTGCGGGGCGACACCTGGTTTGACCACGAGTGGGCGAGCAACCAGTTGGCGGAGGATCAGGTGGGTTGGGACTGGTTTTGTTTTCAGTTCGACGATCGGACGGAGTTGATGCTCTACGCGATGCGAAGGCGAGATGGCAGCATTGATCCGGCGTCGGCGGGGACGTTGATCGACGCGAACGGGAACAGCGAGCATCTGGCGCGTGGGGATTTCCAGATGAAGTCCGCCCGGACGTGGCGCAGCGCGAAAACGGGGGCGGTGTACCCGCTGGCGTGGAAGGTGTCGATCCCGTCGCGGCAGATGGAGTTTACGGTGGAGTCCGCGTCGGACGACCAGGAGTTGGCGTTGCCGCTGATCAGTTATTGGGAGGGTGTCACAAAGGCGACCGGGGTGCGCGCGGGGCAGAAGCTAACGGGCCTTGGCTACATGGAGTTGACCGGGTACGCCACGGCGTTGCAGGTGTTGAAGCAGACGGGCGCGGCAGGCGAGAACGCGCGGCGGGTGCCGCGGTGATTCTACTTCTGTTAGCGGCTCCGGGGTCCGCCCCGGGAGCGCGGGCATCCTGCCCGCAAAGGCGGTAGCTTTTGAGTGGACGCCACCATATCAGAGCAGATGCGGGCGGGACGCCCGCGGTCCCGGGGCAACGCTCCGCGTTGCATTTTCAGAGTGCCAGTGCAACCGCGCCCGTCACACCTTCTTGCGCTTCACGTCCTTTAGGATCACCCGGGCGGTGTTGCGTCCGCTCGCCCCGAAAACCCCGCCGCCCGGGTGCGTGCTCGCCCCCGTCAGGTACAACCCGGCAACCGGCGTGTCGTACGTCGAAAGCTCGGGCAGCGGACGGAAGAAAAACATCTGGTCCAGGCTCATCTCCAGGTGCATGACGTTCGCGCGCAGCAAACCCAGCTTGCGCTCGATCTCCAGCGGCGTCTGGATGTAACGATCGATCATCGCGCCCCGCATGTTCGGCGCGTAACGGCACACCACCTCGTAAATCTTATCCGCCTCGCGCTCGGCGATGGCATCCCAGTTTTCCCCGTTGCCCAACTCGTACGGATGATATTGCGCCCACGTAAACAACACATGCTTGCCCGGCGGCGCCAGCGTCGGGTCCAACGCGGAAAATGTCATCGCCAGCACCGCCGGATCGCGCGGCGGCTCGCCGCGCTGGTAATCCAGGTACGCGTTCCGCAGATAAGCGCGCGACGGGCAGAGGAGTTGCAGCGAGCCGTGGCAGGGCGACACGCCCCGCTCGTCCACCGGCTGCCCCTCGTAACGCGGCAACTCGCTCACCGCGTGGCGCACGATCATCCCGAAGCCGTTGCCGACCCGCAGATGACTCACCCGGTGCCGCAACTCCGGCGGACACAACGCGGGATCGAGCAAGCTCAGGAAGGTCGTCTGCACGTGGCACGCCGCCGACACGGACCGTCCCGTGTACGTCACGCCGGCCACTGTCTCCACCTCCAGCGGACCCTTGGAATCCGTCCCGCCGCCGCCCACCCGTCCGATGCGTTTCGACCGGCGCGTCCGTCAGCACTTCGCCGCCCAGCGAACGCAGGCACCGCGCGAGCGCCTGGGTCAGCGAACCCGACCCGCCCTTGGCTCGCCACGCGCCGTCCTTGTGGATCATCGCCTGCCAGCCGACCAGGTCGCCGGTGGCGATTTCCTCCGGCGGCGGACCGGACTGCGCCGCCAGCCAGTACAGCGCGGCGCGCACGGGTTCGCTCTCGAAAGTCTCGTCGATCAGCGCGCCCGTAGCTGCGTCATGAGCTGCCGGGTGGTGTCGAGGCGAACTCCACGCCTTGCGCGAACCCGGCGTTGAACAGGTTGCGCTTGAAGATCGTCGCCGAAAATCGCGCCGGGTTTCGGCGGCTGGTTGAACGTCTCGAAGACCCCCTCGTTCAACTCGCGGAAACGGCGGATGAAATCCCGGTAGGCGTCCGCGTCGCGCTGGGAAACTGCGCGCGATGCTCTCGCAGGTGCGTTCCAGGTCGCGGTAGAAGCTGATCCCCTGCCCGTCGCCCGGCACCGGGTGAAACGCCCAGGGGTCCATCTCGATGTATTCCAGGCCGTGCTCGGCCAGGTCCGAGTTCCTGCCATGATCGTCGTGGAGCGGAACATGATGTGCGCCGAACTGCCCACGTCGAAACGGTAACCCGGCACGATCTCCTCCGTGCAAACCGCGCCGCCGACGACCGGGCGCCGCTCCAGCACGAGCACCCGCAGGCCCGCCTTCGCGAGGTAACACGCGCAGATCAGCCCGTTGTGGCCCGCGCCGATGATGATGCAGTCGTAAATGGTTCGCCATGAATTGTGAGGTCGCTGACCGGTTCGGCGCGCGCCGCGCGGAACTCAACGCGTGACCGGCGCGCCCGGATCGTTTATCGTGGAACTGTGCCGCCCGACAGAACTTTCCCGCAAGACCATGCTGACCGCCGATTTTTTCACCCGCCACCCGCTGGTTTGCGCGACGGAGTTGATCGGCTGCGAACTGGTCTGGGAACATTGCGGCGGCACCATCGTGGAAACCGAAGCCTACGCCGCCAAGGGTGACGAGGCCTGCCACACTTTTCTGCGGCGCGGCGCGCAGCTTTTCGTGGACAACCACCCGGCGGGCACCGCTTACATCTACCTGAACTACGGCGTGCATTGGCTGGTCAACGTGCTCATCAAGCACGCGGCGAACGATGGCTTCGTGTTGATCCGCGCCCTGGAGCCGCGCCAGGGTCTGGCGCTCATGGCGGAGCGGCGCAAGCTCGCGATCCGCTCAATCTTTGCTCGGGGCCGGGCAAGCTCACGCAGGCCCTTGGCATCACGGCGGCCTCCACGGCCACAGCCTGTGCCATGATCCGCGGCACGCTTTTCACGCGCGGCCGGAGCGCGCGGCGCCGCCGGAGATCGTGGCCGACGTGCGGATCGGCATTTCGCGCGCGGCGGATTTGCCGCTGGCGGTTTCTGTGAAGGGCAGCCGCGTTCGTCAGCCGCCGGCCGTCGGCGCAGGGCGTCGAGCTGTCTGGCGGCAAGCCTGACGGATTCAGTCCGCAGGGACCTGTAACCGATCTCGTCAAGGTCTCGAAGGCCGACCACCCCAGAGATGATCCGGCCTGGAGGTAAAGCCGGGGCACCCCGGAAGGATCGCGCCCGAGCCACAGGGTTGACGTGCTAGCTATGTGCTGGTCTTGCCGTGGTCGTAGGCGGAGGTGCCCGTGCTGGACGCTGGAGGCTTTCGCCGCGCAAGCGTTGAGGCCGCTCAGGGCTGCCGCCGCGAGGGCCGCCAGGGTCAAGAATTTGATGGTTTTCATAGTACTTGATTTTCATCTCCATTCTCAGCTAGTCGCCGTTCGAGCAGACTTTTGGACCAAGCCGCGCCGGTTGGCAACGATATTCGCACACAAATTTTCGCGCCCCACACTCCCGTCTCGGCCGCGTCCGCCTCAGCCTCCACCGACGCGCACTTCCGCGCCGGCCGCGATCGACCTCGTAAAGCTCCGCCATGTCCGCGTTGCGCCATCCGCACGCAACCGTGGCTGGCGGGCTGGCCGAGCAGCGTCTCGTGGTTCGTGCCGTGGATGTAGATGTAGCGCTCGCGCGTGTTCGCGTTGTGCGCCTCCAGCCCTTCGAGCCACAGGATGCGGGTCAGCACGAGGTCCGCTTCGGTGGAACCGAGGCCGTTTTCACCCGTGCGGCGCCGGCTCTTGAACACCGCGCCGTGCGCCGCGCCGCCCCCGATCTTTTCACGCCACGCGGAAAAGCCCCGAGCGGCGTGCGCAAACTGCCCGGCTCCGCGCCGAGTCCAAAGCGGGACGTGGACACCGGGTACGTCCTCAAGCACTTCGCCCGCCGCGTTGCGCACCTCCAGCGTTTGGCGCGGCGACGGACACGCGCAGGGAAAGGTTTTCTGAAGGCGGGGTTTGCATCGCGCCCAGGAAAGCATAAGATCGACCTCCTTTGCCATGCAAATGAAGGATTATCATGTCGCCATCGTCGGCGCGAGCGGAGCCGTCGGGCAGGAATTGCTCGACGTGCTGGCCCGCCGCCGCTTCCCCGTCCGCGCCCTGCGGATGCTCGGTTCGGAACGCTCCGCCGGCACCACCACGAAGTTTCGCGGCGAAACCATCCCCATCGAGCTGCTCACCGAGGACTCCTTCGACGGGCGTCGACCTCGCTCTTTTCAGCGCCGGCGCGGGCATCTCGCGCCGTTTCGCGCCCGCCGCGGTGCGCGCCGGGGCTGTGGTGGTCGATAATTCCTCCGCCTTCCGTCATGGACGACGACGTGCCGCTGGTCGTCCCGGAGATCAACGGCGCGGACGTCGCCTCGCACCGGGGCATCATCGCGAACCCGAACTGCACCACCGCCATCACGCTGATGGCTCTGGCTCCGTTGCACCGCGCCTTCGGGGTGAAACGGGTTTTCGCCTCCAGCTACCAGGCGGTTTCAGGCAGCGGCGCGAAGGCGATCGAGGAGTTGCGCTCGCAGGTCCGGGCCATCGCCGCCGGGCAGGACCCGGTCGCCGTCGGTTTACCCGCACCCCATCGCCTTCAACGTCCTGCCGCACGTGGATACCTTCTTGGAAAACGGCTACACCAAGGAGGAGATGAAGATGCAAAACGAGGGGCGCCGCATCCTGCATTTGCCGGAGTTCCGCGCCTCGGTGACGTGCGTGCGCGTGCCGGTGTACCGGGCGCACTCCGTGGCGGTGAGCGCGGAGTTCGCGCGGCCGGTCACGCTGGAGAAAGCCCGCGAGGCGCTGGCGTGCGCCCCGGGTTTACGGTTGGTGGACAACCCCGCGCGCCAGCAGTACCCGATGCCGCTGACCGCCGCCGGTCGTGACGATTGCGAGGTGGGGCGCGTCCGGCTGGACTGCGCGTTGGAGAACGGACTCGCGTTTTGGGTCGCGGGTGATCAACTCCTCAAGGGAGCCGCGCTGAACGCCGTCCAAATCGCGGAACTGCTCTGATTTCTCGACCTTTTCCATTTGCCCCCTCAGCTGACCGATGGCCGCCGTCCTCCCCTCCCCTTCCACCCGCCGCGCCGCCAGCGCGCCGTTTGATTTGAAGCGGTACCTCGCGGATCACCTGGCCGCGGTTCGAGCGCGCGTTGCAAGCCGCCCTGCCGCCGGCCACGCGCAAGCCGGCCACGATCCACAAGGCGATGCGTTACAGCATGTTCGCGGGCGGGGCGAAGCGGCTGCGGCCCATGTTATGCCTGGCGGCGGCGGAGGCGTGCGGGGGCGACATTGAGGAAGTGATGCCGCTGGCGTGCGCGGTGGAGTGCATCCACACGTATTCGTTGATCCACGACGATCTGCCGAGCATGGACAACGACGATTTCCGCCGCGGCAAGCCGACGTGCCACAAAGTCTTCGGCGACGGCATGGCGGTCCTGGCGGGGGACGCGCTGCTGACGTTCGCCTTTGAGTTGACGGCCCGCGCGAACAGTTGGCCCCGGTACGACACCCGCGCGCTGGTTCGCGAATTGGCAATCACCAGTGGCAGCTTGAAGTTGATCGCCGGTCAGGTGGCGGATCTGGAGGGCGAAGGCCGGAAGACGAGCGAGAGGCAGTTGCGTTACATCCACGAGTGCAAAACGGCGGCGTTGCTGACGACGGCGGTCCGTTTCGGGGGCATGAGCGCGAACACCACACCGAACAAGCTTATGGCGTTGACCGAATTCGGCAACTCGCTGGGGCTGGCGTTCCAAGTGATCGACGACATCCTGGATGTTACGCAGACCACGGAGAAACTGGGCAAGAGCGCGGGCAAGGATGTGACGGCCAAGAAGGCGACGTACCCGTCGATTCTGGGTCTGGAAGGCGCCCGGGCGGAGGCTCACCGTCTGACGACCAAAGCGCATGACGCGTTGAAGACGTTTGGTGGCAAGGCAGTCGCGTTGCGGGCGTTGGCTGATTACATGTTGGTGCGGGATTATTGAAGGTCGCGCTGGATACAGCCTTCCGCCCGCCGCGCAACGGCTTTGGAGTGCGGCGACACGTCGCCGCTTTCACACGGCTCCGCCGGGTCCAACCGCGACACGTCGCGTCCTGACCTTCCGGCGCAGCCGGCTTGATGTCTCTCGTCCATACTGAGCGGCGGCACCAAGGACGACGGCCCCCCCTCAAATCTTCTCGTAATACCGCAACGCCTCCACGTTGTTGCAAATCTCCTTCAACGGGTAAACCCCCTTCGTCAGCCCGTAATGCGAAGGATCGCGGATCAGGTAATCAAAACCCTGCTTGCCCATCACCACCACAAAATGCGTGATCCCGTTCGCAAACCGCAAACGCACGATCACCGGATTCCCGCGGCGCAAGTTCGAGTCGATCAGGTAGTACGAGGGCAGGTCCTCGTACACGTGTCGCACCTTGTCCGGCGATAACAAAGGCGGACCCTCCCACAACAGGTCGTTGTTCTCGTCGTAACCACCGTGGTCGCGGAGAAAATTGTTCAACCGACCCGGATCAGTATCCAGACCATAGTACTTCATGATCATCGCGACGGACGAAACGGCGCATCCCACCTGCCCCATGGTATGCGCCGAAAGCGCGAGGTGATCGTGCCCCCACGCCGGGTCGCCCTGCAAATACAGCGGCACGGGCAGCTCGGTTCGTGTGAAGTAATACATCCCGCCCGAGGGCGGCAGTTGGCGTTTGCCGAAGTAGTAAATCCCACCCGCCGTACCCGCCCCGGCCAAACCAAGTAACACCACCAAAATCAAGGCTATCTTCCAAGCCTTGATCCCGCGTCGCGGCTCACCCGCCGCCCCATTGATCTCACCGCCGACTCGCCGCATGGCGGACACAGTACCCGCCCGGTCGCGCGTTGTCTCCTAAAACTCAAAGGGTAATCTTCTCGTTCTCGCCGATGTGCGCCGGCTTGCCAGTCAGGATGGCGTGCACAAACCCGAGCACATGTACCACCGTGCTGGAAGGCGTGTCCCAATATTCCGCCTTCTCCGCGCTGATCTTGAGCAGCGCCGTTTCCGGATCTTCCGGTCCCTTCGGAAACCACGCCTTCATTGCCGTGTTCCAAAGCTCCTTGTTCTTGGCCTGGTCGCGCACCAGCCGGGCCGAACCCGAAACGGACACGTACGTTTGTCCGCCTGGGTCCGCGTAGCTGACATTGACCTGGTGCTCCCGTTCCAGCTCCTCGACCTTGGGTGCGGAAGCCCGGGTGAAAAACCACAGCGTGCCATCGAATTCCACGTCCTGGGTCGCCATGGGGCGACTCCGGATCGTGCCGTCCGTATCGACGGTCGAAAGCATGGCGTACTTGATGCCCTTGATCATTTTGGCAAGTTTTTCGACGCTGGCCTGGTGGTCGCTGGTCGGGGTGGTGTTGCTCATAAGTTGACGGAAAACCGAAGGATGCGGCGAATGCCGGGATTGGTGGTGGACTCCACGCGGCCGCGCTTACTTGGTGGCGGCTTTGCGGGCGCGTTTGGCGGGAGCGGTGTTGGGTACGTTTTGCTCGCCCTTCTTCGATGCCGCCTTCTTCTTATCATCGGTGGCCCTGCGCTGGGCGGGGGTAAGTTTCTCCCAGGCTTTCCCGGGCAAGTAACGGGAAGTCGTGTCGCCCCGCACGGCTTTGTCGCCGTCGGCGGTTTGCCACTTTTCCTCCGTCCATTTCTCCAGGCTTTTCTGCTGTTCGGTGTGCGCGGACTTGTTGTAACCCCCGCCCGCCTTTTCGTATTCAGCCGCGAGGAACTGCGATTTCCGCGCGCTCCATTGCCCGGGTTTGCCGCCTTTGTCGCCCGCCTGGATCTCTTCCTTCAACCGGTGGCGCAGGGCCGGGTCGGTGTAAAGGGAGCCATCCGTTTTCGACTCGCTCTTTTTGGCCGCGGCGACGGCGGGTTTCTTTCCGGCGGCCGGGGCTTTGGCCTTGGACTTGGCAGGGGTGGAAGAAGTTTTGGCGGGCATGATGGACAAAGGTGAAAAGAATGATCGTCGCGCCGAGTGTCTGGTTGAGGAGACGTTCCCAACGCGTGAAATGATGCGTTTCAAGTGGTTTGCGATGCTGATTCGCGCCATGAGGCCCCTTGTTTTGTGTCTTTGCACTTGGGCGAGCGGAGAAACGGGGCGTTTTACCCTACGGCCAGCGCGGCAAGCATCCGCGATTTCAGCGGCAACTATGGTTGTTCTTCCCTCCCCCCGCCGTTTGCGCCGCCACCTTCTCCAATTTGCCACCCTGGCGGTGTTCGCGCTCGCCGGCCACCAAGCCTCGCGGGCTCAACAGTTCAGCAAGATCGTCGTTTTTGGAGATAGCCTCTCCGATGTCGGCAACATCGCGGACCGCGTGGCGTCCGCCGATTTGATCGGGGTGCGCTACCCGGGTCCCGACGCCAACTACACCGACGGACGCTTCACCAACGGGGGGGACACCAGTCCGAAAGCACGCACCTTTTTCGGTGTCTGGCACGAGCAACTCGCCAAGATTTACCTCGGCATGGACGCCGCCACGCCATCGGAGGAAGGCGGCGACGACTACGCGTTCGGCGGTGCGAAAACCATCGACGGTTCCATGAAGCGCGCGTTGTTCACGGACCCGCTTTTTGATCAGACGATCAGCAGCGTCCAGATCGACGACATGGGCAAGCAGGTCAGCGACTACCTGGCGAAAGGTCCGGCGGACGGCAACGCTCTCTTCGCGGTTTGGGGAGGTGGCAACGACCTGTTCGACAACCCGGACTCCGTTACGGTGACTCAGACGGCAAACAACGTCGGAAGCCTCGTGACACGTCTGGCCCAGGCGGGCGCGCGGATTTTTATCGTCCCGAACGTCCCTCCGCTGGGCTTGGTGCCAAATTATAAGAACGACCCCAACAAGGCGGGCCAGTTGAACCAAGCCTCCTCCGATTACCGGACGCTGCTCAACACGGTGCTCGATCAAACGGAGGCTGACCTCACGAGCCAGGGGATTACGGTCACCATTTACCGGTTGGACATCTACGCGGCTTTCATGCATTTCGTGGAACAACCCATGTCATGGGGCTTTACGAACATCACGGATAGCTCGCAGGGTATCGCCGGCAGTCCCAACCGCTACTTGTTTTGGGACGGAATTCACCCCACGACGGTGGGCCACGCCTACATCGCGGCGGCGGCTTACACGTTGATCAGCGGGAAGCCGGTGGTGGTAGCGAGCAACGTGATGAACCTGATTCGTCCCAGAAATCCCAACCAGCAGGCGGAGTTTTTCATCACGCGGGTGGGCGAGGACCTTTCGACGAAGTTGCGGGTGCCCTTCACGTTGAGCGGCACCGCCACAGCGGGACAGGAGTACGAGGGCGGTGCGACGGGAATCCGTCGGTTGAAGGTCAACAAGCGGTATCAGGTGGTGGACATCCCCTTTGTGCCGGGTGCCACGCCGAGCCAGACGGAGACAATTATTCTGACGTTGAAGGCGACGGACAGTACGGTTACCACGGGTCCGCTGAGTACCTCGACGGTGATGATTCAGGGTACGGGGAAGTAAGGTGGGTGGATATTCCACAGCGAAGCTCAGGCGGGTCCCCCGCCGTCTAATCAAAGGTAGGAATGGCTCTCCGAGCCGCTCCCATCATCAGATTGGCCGGTTTGCCCGGTACCAAGGGTCGTCCACCAAGGGCCGGAGACAATGGGGGGCGGCTCGGAGAGCCATCCCTACCTTTGGTACGAGGCCGCTTCGCGGCGGGCTATCCACCAACTGCCGCCGGCAACGCCCGCCGCCTCCACAACACGTAGATCACCGGATACAGCAGCAACTCCAGGACCGCGCTCGTCACAATCCCCCCGATCATCGGCGTGGCGATCCGCTTCATCACGTCGGACCCGCTCTGCGTCGCCGGTGACCACAAGATCGGCAGCAGCCCGAACAAAATCGCGCAGACCGTCATGATCTTGGGGCGAATGCGCTGCACGGCTCCCTCCTTCACGGCGGCGTACAGATCATCCATGGTGTTCATCTGTCCGCGCGCCCGATGATCCTCCCACGCGTGGTCCAAATAGAGCAGCATCACCACGCCCGTCTCCGCGTCCAAACCGGCCAGCGCGATGAGTCCCACCCAGACGGCGACGCTCAGATTGTATCCCAACAGGTACAACAACCAGAACGCGCCGATCAACGAGAAGGGCACCGCCAGCAGCACGATGACCGTCTTCACCACGGATTGCGTGTTCAGGTAGATCAACACGAAGATGATCAGCAGCGTGAACGGAATCACCACCCAGAGCCGCGCTTCCGCCGCCTTCAAATACTCGAACTGCCCCGCCCATTGCATGTAGTACCCGGCGGGAAAACGGACCTCCCGGTTGATTTTTTCCGTGGCCGCGCGCACGTAGCCCTCGATGTCACCACTCGTTAGGTCGATGAAAACGAAGCCGACCAACTGGCCGTTCTCGTCGCGGATGGAGGGTGGCCCGGTTTTATATTGGATGTTCGCCAGCATCGAGATCGGCACCTGCGCGCCGGTGGGCGTCGGCACGAGCACGCGCTTGAGGGCGTCCAGGTCCTCGCGGAAATCGCGCGCGTAACGCACGTTCACCGGGTATCGCTCCCGGCCCTCCACCGTCGTGGTGATCGTCTTGCCGCCGATGGCGCTCTCGATCACGTCGTTCACGTCGGCGACGCGCAGGCCGTAGCGCGCGGCGGCTTCGCGGTTCACCGTGAAATCCAGGAAGTAACCGCCGGTCGTGCGCTCGGCGAACACGCTGCGCGTGTTGGGGAAGTCCGTCAGCGCCTTCTCGACCTGGATCGCCACCCCCTCGATCCCCGCGAGGTCAGGACCGAAAACCTTGATGCCCAACGCGGTGCGGAAGCCGGTGGTCAGCATTTCCGTGCGCGTCTGGATGGGCATCCAGAAGATGTTCGCCATACCGGGCGTCTTGATGTTGGCGTTCATCTCGGCGACGATTTTGTCCCACGTCATCCCGGGCCGCCACTGGTCGGGCGGCTTGAGGCTGACCACCGTCTCGAACATCGCCAGCGGCGCGGGATCGGTGGATGTTTCGGACTGGCCCGCCTTACCGAAGACGCGTTCGACCTCGGGAATCTTCCGCAGTTGCCGGTCCTGGATTTGCAGAATCCGCGTGGCCTCCCCCACCGCCATGCCCGGCACGGCGGTCGGCATGTACAGCAGCGTGCCCTCGTTGAGCGGCGGCATGAACTCGCTGCCCAGCCGCCGGAACGGGATCACCGTGACCGCCAGCAACGCCACCGCCGCGATCAACGTCGGCCAGCGGAAGCGCAGCACGAAATTGACAAACGGCTGGTAAGTCCAGATGAGGAAGCGGTTCACGGGGTTCCGGACTTCGGGTGTGATCTTGCCGCGGATGAGCAGCGTCATCAGCACGGGCACCAGCGTCACCCCCAGCAGTGCCGCGAAGAACATGGAGAACGTCTTCGTGTACGCCAACGGCTTGAACAGCCGCCCTTCCTGCGCAGTCAGCGAGAAGACCGGGATGAAGCTCACGGTGATGACTAACAACGAGAAGAACAACGGGCGGCCCACCGTCTTGGCCGCGCCGATGATGGCGTCGATCCGCTCCGCGTTGTCCGGTTCGCGCCCGTGTTTCTCGCGAAAATGCTCCAGGGCCTTGTGCGCGTTCTCGACCATGATAATCGCCGCGTCCACCATCGCGCCGATGGCGATGGCGATGCCGCCCAACGACATGATGTTCGACGTTAGTCCGAGCCACAGCATCGGCAGGAAGGACAGGATGATGGCGATGGGGAGCGTGATGATCGCCACCAACGCCGAACGGACGTGCCACAGGAAAACCAGGCAAACCAACGCGACGACGATGCTCTCCTCGATCAACTTTTGCCTCAGGGTGTCGATGGCGCGATTGATCAGGCCGCTGCGGTCGTAGGTTGGCACGACCCGCACGCCGGCGGGCAGCGAGGACTGGATTTCCGCCAGCTTCTTTTTGACGCCCTCAATGACGTTCAGGGCGTTTTCCCCGTAACGCATGACGACGATGCCGCCCACCGTTTCGCCGCGCCCGTCGAGTTCCGCGACGCCGCGCCGGAGGTCGGAGCCGAGGTGGACCGCGCCGACGTTCCTAACGTAAACCGGCGTGCCGTTTTCCACCTTGAGCGGGATGTTCTCGATGTCGGCCACGCTCTTGATGTAACCCCTGCCCCGCACGAAATACTCGGTGGAGGACGCCTCGAAGATCTTGCCGCCCACGTCGGCGTTGCTCAGCTTCACCGCCTGGATCACGTCGCCGATCGGCAGGTTGTACGCCGCGAGTTTGTTGGGGTCCAGGTCGATCTGGTACTGCTTGACGAACCCCCCGACCGAGGCGACCTCCGACACGCCTTTCACCGACTCCAGGGCGTAACGCAGATTCCAATCCTGGAAGGAGCGCAACTCGGCCAGATCGTGCTTGCCGGTGTCATCGACCAGCGCGTATTCATAGACCCAGCCGACGCCCGTCGCGTCGGGTCCGATCACGGGGTTGACGCCCTCGGGCAGGCTGCCGCGCACGCCGTTGAGGTACTCGATCACGCGCGAACGCGCCCAGTAGATGTCGGTGCCGTCCTCGAAGATGACGTAGATGAAGCTCTTGCCGAACATCGACTCCCCGCGCACGAACTTGACCTTCGGCGCGGCGATGAACTTGGTGGAAATCGGGTAGGTGATCTGGTCTTCCACCAGGTCGGGCGAGCGACCCTCCCAATCGGTGTACACGATCACCTGGACGTCGCTCAAGTCCGGGATGGCGTCGAGCGGCGTCAGGCGCAACGCGTAGATGCCCGCCGCGACCGCGAAGAGGGTGAAGACGAACACGAGGAACTTGTTCCGCGCGCTCCATTCGATCAGCGCCTCGATCATCGGAGCACCCCCGGTTGGAGGTTCGCGCCGGCGACGGGTGGCTCCTCGAAGCTCTTCAGCGCGCCCTGGACCTTGGCCTCGGCGTCAATGAGGAAGTTCGCGCTCGACACCACGCGCTCGCCCTCCGTTAGACCCTCCCTCACCTCGTAGCGGTCGCCAAACTTGTCGCCGAGCAGCACGGCGCGGGGTTGCAGGCGGCCCTCCCGGCGGTCCACGAAGACGAGGTTGCGCGCGCCGGTGGGCATGACGGCGCCGATGGGAATCGTCAACGCCTCGCGACCCGCGCCCGCCGACAGCGTCGCGTTGACGTACATCGCGGGCCGCAGCAGGAAATCGGGGTTCGGGATGTCGATGCGGACCTTGGCCGTGCGTTGCGACTCGTTGAGGAAGGGATTTACGAGGCTGATCTTCCCCGTAAATTCCTTGCCGGGGTAGGAGGCGGTGGTCAGGCGGACGGTCTGACCCACGGTGAACAGCGACAACTCGTTTTCGTACACGTCCGCCCAGACCCAAACGTTGGAAAGATCGGCAACGTCCACGAGGTGGTCGCCCATCCGCACGTTGCGCCCCTGGTCCACGGGCACGGCTTCGACGATGCCCCGGAACGGCGAAAGCAGCGTCAGGAACTCGCCCGGTTTGCGGGTCCGCTCCAGGTCGGCAATCTGCTCCGCGGTGACGTTCCACTGCGCGAGCCGCCGCTTCGACGAATCGATGAGTTCCCCGGCGGTGCGGCGCGCCTCGGTGGAACGGGCGTCGTCGCGCATCCGCAGCAGTTCCACCAGCTCGCGCTCGGCGGTGAGGAGGTCGGGACTGTACAACGTTAGGAGGGGCTGGCCCTTTTCCACGAGTTCGCCGGGCGAGGTGACGTGCAGGGTTTGCACGTAGCCGTCCACGCGGGCGACGAACTCCCAGTGGCGCGCCTTGTCCGGCGCGACCATCCCGACGGCGCGAACCTCGCGGCTCAGCGTCTCGCGGGTGACGGTGGCGTAGGTGACGCCGATCTGCTGTTGGCGTTCCACGGGCACGCTGAACTCGCCGGTGGCGTTTGGGTCGCGGCTGGCAGCAGGATGCGCGGAACCGGTTTTCGGCACCGGCACCAGGTCCATGCCGCAGATGGGGCATTTGTCCTTGGGGTTGTTCAGGTGAACCGAGGGGTGCATCGAACAGGTGTAGTAGTCGATGTTGGAGTCGGCGGTGGCCAGACCGCCTCCGGGTTTGGCGCAGCCGGCGGCGCCGAGCAGCAGCCAGAGCGAGGCGCCACCGCCCAGTTGGACAAACTGGCGGCGGCTGATGGGTTGGACCTGGAGTCGGGGTTGGGGTGAGTGTTTCATTTGTCGGAAGGCAGGTTCTGAAAGTCCACGCCAACGGTTGCGGCGAGTTCGGCCAGGGCGATTTGGTAGTCGGCGAAATGGGACAGACCGTCCGCGTTGGCGTCGCGCAGGGTGCGCTCGGCGGCGATGAGTTCGGCGAAACCGCTCTTCCCGCTCTCGTAACCGGAGCGGCTCGCCATGACCGCCTGCCACGCCAGTGGCAGGATTTGGTCGCGAAACACCTCGTAGTGGTGGTGCAGGGTTTCGACCTTGGCCAAGGTGTCGCGGACGCGGCCGAGGGTTTCGGCGCGGAGTTGGGCCAGTTCGGCGGCCCTTTGGGCTAGACCAGCACGAGCTTCCCGGTTTTCCGCCCGGTACTTGCCAGGGTTAAGCCAGGGCACGGTGAACGTGACGCCCAGGTCCACTTCGCTGACCGCCTGGGAGGCGGCGTTGTACTGTTGGGCGTTCACGCGGAACACCGGGTCCGGCAGCCACGAGCGACGTGATAATTCGAGCCGCGCCGTCGCGCCGTCGATGCGCTTTTCGGCGATCCGCACCTCGGGCCGGTACGCCAGCGCGAGCGCGTCGAGCCGTGCCGCCGGGGGCAGGTCGGGGTGGTGGATCATGCGGTCCTGCGCGAGGGGCGGCGGCGTGCCCAGCGGCGCGCGGGGCGGACGGTTCAGCAGGACGTTGAGCGCGCTTTGGGCATCATCGCGGGCGCGTTCGAGATCGGCGCGGGCTTCCACGAGGCGCGCGCGTTCGACGATGGCCGCGAGCACGTCGGCCTGGGTTTGGGTGCCTGTTTCGTAGCGCGCGCGACTGAGGCTGGCGGCTTCGTTGAGGAGGGTTTCGTTTTCCCGGTTCAACGCGAGTTGGGCGTGGGCGTTCGCCAGCCGCCAGTACGCCGCCGCCACGTCGGCGCGTGTGTCCAGTTCCACGCGGCGGAGTTGCTCGTAAGCCGCCACGGCCTCGGCGGACGCCTCGCGCGCGCGGCTGAGGTTCTTCCCGTTGAGCGGGACCTTTTGTTCGATGGTGAGGGAGTTGTCGGTGAAGCTGTTGCGCGGCACGGCCACGAAACGCCCCGCGCGGCCCTGGAACGACACGCTCAGATCCTCCCACGCCGCCGCCTGCGGGACGCGTTCCTTGAACGCGAGCCAGTTCGCGCGGGCGGCTTTGAGGGACGCGTTGTGCAGCGTCGCGAGGCGGGTGGCCTCAGTCAGCGAGAGGGTTCCGGCGGACACGACCGCGGACGAGCCGGGTTCATCGCCGGCGATGGCCGGGTCGGGAAACGCGCTGGAGAAAAAGAGTAAACCGCTGGCAAAAAGTAGGACGGACTTCATCGATCATGAGCAGGCAGGGACACCAAAGAAACGGTGGCAAGACGCCCTTGTGAAAAGGGCGCACCTCGTCTGTGGAGGCCTGAACTCAGATCAGCCAGATGCAGCTAACGGCGGCGCGCGTGGCACGGACGGACACCGGGCGGAAGGTGCCCGGCTGGCTGCGGGCGTCGATCTCCCACGTAGGCGGGAGGAAATCAAACGCGCTCAGCAGCGTGAAGACGACGGCTAACAACGCGTGCCCCGGATCGTGGGCACGTTCGTTGTCCAGCGGCTCGGGATGCGGCGCGGCGTTGTCCTGCGAGTGTTTGGCCAACAGGCAGCAAGGCATGGCGGCGCAGCAATGTCCGCAGGTTGGCATGGAGCCAACCGGGCGGGCGGATGGTAACACCCCGTCCATCGCGCAAGTAACATCGAAGGATTGCGAGTACCCGGGCTGGGATGAGAGAACCCCGCAGAGCAAGACGACGATGAGCAAAACCTTCGAGAAGAAGGAAATCGTTCGTGTCGCCTTAGTCATCGCGCCTTGAATTTTGCACACCTTGCAAGCGTTGTCACCTGCAGCGCGCCCCTCTTCCATAATGAGATTAGCCGACTTGCCTTCCAATTAATTGAGCCGGTCAGTCTGCGTTCCCGGGGCATCCGCCCCGGGAGCGCGGGTCTCCGACCCGCTTCTGGTCAGCCCCGGGAACGCGGGCGTCCCGCCCGCCACTGGTCTCGTTGGCTTTATCAAGGGCCACCGCCCTTTGCGTGCGGGACGCCCGCGTTCCCGGGGCTGACCAGAGCAGAAGCGGGCGGGACGCCCACAGTTCCAAGGCTGAGGCGTCGCTTCACACCAAGTCAGCTGGGTCCGATGACGGTCCCCAACACAAACCCCTTGCCTCCCCCACCCACGCGGTTGTAGCCTCCCCCTCGTGTTCCGCAAGCTTGGCCTCGCCTGCGCCGCACTCGCCTTCTTCTCAATCGCGGGTGGTCACTGGGCTGTGCTGCAAACGGTCGCGTGGGCCGAGATGGTGTCTGATTACGCCCAGCGCAACGGCAGCATCGCGGTCGCGGTCGAACACACCTTCGACGGGCGACACCCTTGCAACCTTTGCCGGGACATCGCCGCGGCCAAGGGCAAGGAACACCGGGAGAACTCCCCCGCGCCCGGCCTGAAGGATTGCACCGGCGTGAAAGCTCTCCCGCTGGTTTCACTGCCCGCTTCCGGGGAACGCGTGGCAACCGAGTTCTGTTTCTCGGGGGCAGTTTCCCTCCACCAGCCGGACCGCGCCGATTCGCCGCCCACGCCACCACCCCGGTGGCGCGCGGTCAATCCCGCCTGAGTCACTCGCGCCACACCTGGCGCGAGGCACTCTTCGTCCTGGCGTTCTCTCGCCCGGCGTGGCGGGATTTCTCTGCCCTGCGAAGGGCGGCACCTACCTATTGGTAGTCCGCCACGGCCCGCCGCCGCTTACGCGTTCTCCCCATCCGGGACGGGCGCGCCCAAATCACCAAATTACTCATGCCCTCTTTTCACTGCCAATATGCTTTTCCATCGTATCGCCACCTATCACATCCGCCCTATCAGCGCGCTTTCCGCGCTCCTGGCTGTTTTGCTCGTGTCAGCCCACCAGCAAGCCCGCGCCCACGGCTTCGCTGGTCAGCGTTTCTTCCCGGCCACCCTGACCACCGACGACCCGTTTGTCGCCGATGAAGTCTCCCTGCCGACGCTATCCACCATCCACACGCCCGACAACGGCGGCACGCGCGAGTTCGACGTCTCCTTTGACCTCGCCAAACGCATCACCCCCTACCTCGACATCGAAATCGGCCAGGACATCATCAACCTGTTCCCGCGCGACGGATTTAATAAGTCGGGGTTAAGCAACCTGCGCCTAGGCTCCAAGTTTCAATATTACACCAACGCTGAACGCGAGTTGATCCTCTCCCTGGGTGTCAGCGTAAGCGTGGGCGGAACCGGCAGCCGGCGGGTGGGCCGCGACGCGTTCACCACCTGGTCGCCGGGCTTCTTTTACGGCAAGGGTTTTGGCGATCTGCCCGCCAGCCTGCCGTGGCTGCGACCCTTCGCGCTGACGGGCAACTTCAGCGTGAACATCCCCAGCAGCGCCAGCACGCGAAGCTTCACCGGGAGGGATCCGGCAACGGGGGAGCGCCAGTTTGACGTGGGTCGAAACCCCGTGAGCTTGGAAACCAACTTCGCGCTGGAATACAGCGTGATCTACTTGCAGGAACACGTGCGGGACATCGGCCTCCGCGCGCCTTTCAACCGGATCATTCCACTCGTGGAATTCGCCATTTCCACCCCGCTGGACCGTGGGCAAAGCGGGCACACCACCGGCACGATCAATCCGGGTGTGATCTGGTCAAACCGGTTCTGCCAGTTCGGCGTGGAGGCCAACATCCCGCTCAACGAACGCAGCGGCCACAACATCGGCGTGCTCGGACAACTGCACTTCTACCTGGACGACCTTTTCCCCTCGACTTTGGGCCGTCCGTTGTTCGGCGTCGGTTCCAACCAATTTCCTTCAACCTCCACCGCGAATACTCCGAAATGAACAACTCCCGATTACCCGTCACCCTCCGCGCGGCCCTTGCCTTACTGGCGATTCTCCTATTTGCCGACTACGCGGGCAGCAGCGTTCAGGCGCATGC
The DNA here is from genome assembly GCA_963795895.1 of uncultured bacterium. Classification (GTDB taxonomy): domain Bacteria; phylum Verrucomicrobiota; class Verrucomicrobiia; order Chthoniobacterales; family SZAS-18; genus CAWCJJ01. Next base: position 505,911 of record CAWCJJ010000005.1, on the reverse strand, counting down.
TTTCATCGACCACACGCAACCCGCCGTCGGCGGCACGGTCAAGACGCCGCCGACCGAGGTGCGGCTGTGGTTTACCGTGAATCTGGAAGAGGGATCCAGCCGCATGCGCGTCATGAACGCCACGGGTGAGGAAGTGAATTTGAAAGACACCCGCGTCGATCCGAAGGACCACCGGGTCTTGAGCGTATCCCTGCCCCCGGCGCTGCCGCCCGGCGCGTACAAGGTCATCTGGCGGGCAGTGTCGGCGGACACGCATGTTACGGAGGGCGACTATACGTTCCAGGTGGAATGACGGGTCGGTTGCGGTCGGGACCCGGACGGTGGACAGCATGGCTACGCCCGGGGGGAGCGCGACGATGAACCGCCTGGGGTTCGCGAAGGGCCTGGGGTTCGCGGGAACGCCACGTCCCTTTTCCCGCCGCCGAATTTCGTTTCACGTTTCACATCTGTAAGAAGTAGCCGGTGAAACGAGAAACGAACCGGACGAACATCGGCGGTGAACTCTCCGGGAGGTAAACGAAGGGTCACGGACAGTTGGTTGTCAAGTGGTGCAAGTCGCTGCGCCGCAGTGGCGTGTGGTTCGTTTACTCGTTTACATCCCAGGGGAATAAACGCGTAAACGAAGCGGGCGGACCCGCTTCGTTTCTCGTTTCACCGGTGATTTCTTACAGATGTGAAACGTGAAACGAAACTTTTCTTGGCCTTTTCATATTTTGTTCTCGCCAGACCGGCGGGGAACCCTCCTACTGGGTAGATACTACCACCGGGTGGGGGTGCATCTGGAGTTCACAGGATTGGACATGGAGACACCGGAGGGGGAGACGTATGAGGCTGCGCCTACGGTTCACAGGGCGGAGGGTTAACCACGGGGGAGGGAAGGCGGACGACCGACAGGGCATGGCAGATATCCGCATCCCTGGACGATCCCTCCGGGCACCCAGAAGGGTAGCGGTTGGCAGCCAGGAGGTGGAGGACAATGCCTTCTGGCACACCCCGAAGGGGTAGCGGTTGATAGCCCGGGGTGGAGTCCGGTGGGCCGTCTTCAAACGGCCACCGGGCGGAACCCTGGGTTGTGCATGACAGACGATTCAGCCCCGAAGGGGCGACGGGTTCTCCGGCGTGATCAGACGCGACGGGAATCCAAGCCGTGCCCGGCGGGTTGATCAACCGTCGCCGGAGAACCCGTCGCCCTTTCAGGGCTGGATCCTCTATGGATATCTACCCGGGGTAGCGCCGCAAGCCCGCCGTTTGAAGACGGCGGACCTGCGGCTTACCCCGGGCTATCAACCGCTACCCTTTCAGGGTGCCGAAGGGCGCGTTATAGCGGTTTCAGAATCATTGAACATCTCCTTGGGTCTGGCTCCGGGGGCATCCGCCCCGGAGCCAGAGCAAGGCAACCCCGGAACGTCCCGGCGGAGTTCCGTTTCACATCGGTAAGAAGTAGAGGGTGAAATGAGAAACGAACCGCCCGCGCCCCCGGGCCGACCTGCTTCGTTTACTCGTTTAATTCCCTGGGATGTAAACGAGTAAACGAAGCGCATCCAAAACCAGATCAACAACTTGCGCGGCATCTAACCGACTCGTTTATGGCCTTTCGTTTACCTCCAAGGAAACCTTAATGCCGGTCGTCGCGAGGTTCGTTTCTCGTTTCACCACTTACTTCTTACCGATGTGAAACGTGAAACGAAGCTCCCGGCAGGAGCGGGACGCGACGCCGTAGTTCATCGAAGGCATCCAGAGCCATGGGCGTGGGCTCACTTTTTCAAAAGGGCTAAACGATCCCTCCGGGCAACGGAACGAACAATCCCTCGCTAACGCCGCAGGTTCCGGTCGAAAAACCCCACCGCCAGGTCGCGGACCTTTTCCTCCACCGGTTGCTGGAAACTGTGCCCCTGCCCCGCGTAGAAGCGGGCTTCCACGCTCGCCGCCCGCTCTTTCAACAACGCCGCCAGCGGGACCGCGAACTTCTCCAGCGGCACCCGCCGGTCGTCCCGGCCATGGATCATCAGCACCGGCGGCAGACGCTTGAGCCGCTCGCGCTGGCCGTACCAGATTCCCCCCGCCTGCTCCACCACCGCTCCCACTCCGGGGTTGTCCGAACTCGCCGCCAACGACAGGAACGCCCCGAGTGAATACCCGTAAATACCCACGGCCCGCCCCTGCGACAAAGGTTGCGCGCGGACCCAGGTGACGGCGTCCCGCACCGTGGACAGCCACTCGTCGAAGTGCCGCCGCATCATCGGGTCCATGACCGCCAGGGAACCCGTGCGGTTGAAGTAATGCACCAGGTAGGCGGGATAACCTCCCGATGCGAGCCGGCGGGCCATCCGGCGCATGTCGGGACCGTCGAAGATCACGCCCCCGGCACCGTTCAACACAAGAATGGGCGGCTTACGCGACTCCGTGGCGGGCGCGTAGTAATCGACCTGGATGTCCCGACCGCCACTGTTGAAATGAAGGGCGGTCGCGGCCCGCGCCGCCGGGCCGGGTCCCACCATCCAGGCGACCAGCGCAAGCCAGGCGAGACGACGACGCCAAACAAGGGTAGAGCTTCGTGGGTTCATCATCTTCAGACCATCCGGCGTTTCTCGAGCAGGTGCCCGACGAGGCAGCACGCGATGGCCCACGTGATCCCGGCGCACCAGCCGGCGAGAACATCCGTGGGAAAATGCACGCCCAGGAAGACCCGGCTGCAACCGATCAACACGATCAACACCACGGCCACCACCAGGAAGTAAACCTTCAGCCTCCATTCGTCCGACGAACGCGCCAGTAAGGCCGCGAGGGTCAGGTACGTCACCGACGAAATCATGGAATGACCACTGGGAAAACTGGCCGTCGAAATGTCCGTCAGATGGGGCACGATCTGCGGACGCGGACGGTGGAACACCTCCTTGAACACCAACGCGATCAAAGTCCCGCTCACCACGGAGGCCATGGTGAAGATGAGCCGTCCGTAGTGCCGACGAAGCAGCAGGTAACCCGCGACCACCGCGCAAACGATGCTCAGCACGCTGACCCCGCCCATGGCGGTCAGATCGCGGGCGATTTGCAGCAACCAAACCGGCCCGATGGGTTCCGCGAGGTTGCCGGGTTTGCGCAGCGCGAGCAGGATGCGGTCGTCGTACTTGAGGGTGTCGCCTTCCAGCACCTCCCCCGCGAGCGCGGCGAACATCCAGGCGCCGATGATCACGACCAGGCCGGCGAGCAGCAGCGAGATTTCAAGCCGGCCGGAACGCCGGAGCCATTGGGTGATTTGGTTGATATTCATATGACGACGAAAGCAGAATTAAGAATTTATCACAGAGGGCACGGAGAGGCAGACACAGGGAACACAGAGGAAGAAAAAGGCGGGGTTCGGAGCGAGAGAAGACCGATGAGTCTTTCTGGAACCAAAGCCTTTTGCCTTTTTCTTCCTCCTCCGCCTCTGTGTCCCCTCTCCGTGTCCTCCGTGATAAATTCTTAATCCCCATTCGTCATCCACCGGTGCGCGTGGCGAGAACATTTTCGCGATGCTTCTCCTCGGCGTCGATCAGCGACAGGAAAATCTTCTCCAGCGCCCCGCCCGCCGATGTGTTCTGGCGGCGCAGCTCGTCCACCGTGCCCAGCGCGATCAGCCGGCCGTGGTTGATGATGCCGATCCGGTCGGCCATTTCCTCGGCCACCGACAGCGTGTGCGTGGAAAGAAAAATCGTGCAGCCCGCCCGGCTGCGCGCCTTGAACTCGTCCTTCACGATGCGCGCGTGCATCGGGTCCAGCCCGACCATGGGTTCGTCGATGATGAACACCTTGGGATCGTGCAGCAGCGCCGGCCGCGATGGCCACCCGCTGCCGGGTGCCGTGACTGAGGTTCTCGATCAGTTCGTTGTGTAATCCGATCAGGTGGAACTGCTCGAAAAGCAGGCCCGTTTTCGAGAGGATGTCGGCTTTGTCCATCTCGTAAAGCTCGCCCACGAACCGCAGAAACTCGCGCGGCGTGAGTTTGTCGTACAAGAAGGGGAAATCCGGCACGTAGCTGATCAGACGCTTGGCGGCGGTGGGCTCGCGCTGGATGTCGAACCCCGCCACGCGCGCGGTCCCGCTGTTCGGTTTCAGCAAGCCCGTCAACATCTTGATGGTCGTCGTCTTGCCGGCGGCGTTGGGTCCGAGGAACGCGAAAAACTCGCCCTGGGCCACGTCGAGGTCCAGACTGTCCACCGCCCGCAGAGCGCCGAAGTTTTTACCGAGGCCTTGCGTCTGGATCATGGAATCAGGGGGGCGGCAGGGTTTCGTCGTACAGGTCGTACCCGGCGAACGTCTTGAGCGACAGCACCTGGCCCAACTGGCTGAGGTGCAGCGTGGATTCGAGCGCGTCGGCGTACCGCGCCCTGACCACGTAGGTCTCGATGGATTCGCCGTTGAAACTCAGGCTCCCGCGCCGCGCCGTGACCACCAGCCGGCTCGCCGCCGGTGACGACGACGCGGCGGTCCCGCCGCGCGCCGCGCCCAACTGGTTGAGCACCATGGCCGGATCGAATCCCAGGACGGCCAGATCGGGGTCGGACAGGAGGGATTCCAGCGTCCCCGAGGCTTCCTTCTCCACCACCTGGTCGCGGCGCACGGCGTAGTGGAACTGGTTGAGCGGCGGACGCCCGTCGAACTGCAAACCCAGGCTCGCGGCGGGCTTCTGGATGAGGTGCAGCGTCGAGGCCCAGTCGAAGCGCCGGGTCTCGCGCGCCTCGTCGATTTCGACGGTGAAACGGAAGTTGAGGCGTCCCTTGGGCATGCCGGGCAGCGTCAAACCGATGGCGCCCGTCCCCACGAGCAGGTTGCCGTACCCGGTTGAATTCCGGGCGCGTTCCGGCTGGAGGTGGACGGTGCCCAGGCGTTGTTTCTGCGGGTTGTAAAGCACCAGGTCGGACGGCGGCTGGTGGATGAACATCAACTTGACCAGGTACTCGACAGGCACCGGCAGCATCGTCCCCTCGTTGGGAAAGAACTCGACGCGCGCGAGCAGACCGGTCATGACCAGCCAAAACAGAACGATGCCCGAGATGAGGACGCGACGCAGCACTGCGCGCCACTAGAGCAAAGCCCGGCGCGGGTTGCAAGGGCGCGGGCGGTATGGGACAGGTCGTGCCTGCCATGAAAGTGGAACCTAAAATTTCGGCGGCGTTCGGGGTGGCGCTGCTGGCGATTCTTCTGCTCGGCGCGGGCGCGTACCTGACCACCCGGCGGTTGCTGGACGCCAGCCGCGTGGTCTTCCACAGCTACGACACCCTGGCAAAGATCGCGGATTTGCAGCGGAGCGCCCAGGGCGCGGACAACGGCGCGCAGGCGTACTTCCTCACCGGCGCGCCCGCCGATCTGGTGCCTTACGAGGCGGGATTGGAGGCGATCGGGAACGAGATCGAGGACCTGCGGCTGATGACGGCGGACGACCCGGCGCAACAAGCCAACATTGACGCCCTGCAAACGGAAACCAACCGGCACGTCGCCTACCTGCATCAGCGGGTGGAAATCCGGCGGACGGGTGGTCTGGAGGCGCTGCTCCCGCGACTTGGCCGCGAGGGCAAGGAGATCCTGGATCAGATTCGGTTCAAGGCGGCTACTTTGCGAAACGCCGAGTTGCAGCGGTTGAAACATCAGGTTGAATTGGCGACCGAGACCGCCCGCCGGACCCTGGGGATCATGCTTCTGTTGATGGTGGTGGGCATCGTGCTGCTGGGGACGCTGCACCTCCTGATTGGCCGCGATTTGGGCGCGCGCCGCCGCGCGGAGGCCGGGTTGCGCGTGAGCGAGGAGAAGTTCCGCGACGCGTTCGAGCGGGCGCCGGAGGCGATGTTTATCACGGACGCCGCCGATGTGATTCAACACGCCAACGCGCGGGCGGGCGAGATGTTCGGCTACGAGCCCGATGGACTGACGGGCGTGCCCATGGACACGTTGTTGCAGGAACTCCCGGAGGATGTGGTGGAAGCCGGCGGGGCTGTGGTGCCGGTGGGCCTAGTGGGCAAGCGGAAGGACAACACGCTGTTCCCGGTGGAGACGGAGGTCGGGGGTGAGACGGCAGTGGGTAAGGAGAAGCTGGTGGTGCGGGTGGTTCGTCCAAAAGGGAACGGCTAGTGAATTTGCTACGTAGCCAGTAACAAAGCGACGGTTCTGGCTCCGGGGCATCCGCCCCGGGAGCGCGGGTCTCCGACCCGCTGCTGGATAGGGGTGGCTACCCCGGGAGCGCGGGCATCCTGCGAGGCATTCTCTGGCGACCATTCAAGAGCGTTCCTAACAGCTTGTTTGTCAGTCATAAATCCAAGTTCACACTTCGACGCATAGCGGACGAGAACAGGTTGCCTGATACTCGTCCGACTGTTTCCCTGACTCCATCACAAAACACCCGCCGCCATTTGCCCGCGCCATTGTTCATGGACAAAGGGGCTGATCTCCGAGGGCTTAATCTCGCTGCGACCACCCCAGAACACGTTGGTGTAACTCACCGGGATCCCGCACGCGGCGAGATGGTCGTCGATCGCCGCCTTGTGCGCGAGCAGGCGCGGCTTCTCGGTGCCGTGCGCCACGGCCATGATGTTCACATTGCCAAACTCCGGCCCGGCTTCCCGCCAGTAGCAGTGCGTCAAAATCACGTGCCGGCCCACCTTCGCGCCGGCTTCCATCTCGCGTCCGGCGGGCACCGCCCAATGGAACAAACCATTGAAACGTGTCACCCGCACCCCGCCCTCGCTGGGTTTCACGTGCTCGAGAAAAGTCGAGAACCGCCCGATGAGCTTGCGCCGTTGCAACGACCCGGCCACTTCGCAAAATTCATCCAACCCCACCCCCGCCTCCGCCGCGCGGGCGGGCCAGGGCGCCTCGTTGATCTCGTCCACCGTCAACTCGCGCTTGAGCGCCAGCAGGACGCGCCATTCGCGGGCGTCCAACTCCACGGCTTCGACGCGCATCATCTCGGCCGGCACGTCGGCACGCGCGCCGAGTTCCAAACTCTTGCGGCGAACGTGGCCCACCCCGAGCGCGAAAATACCCTTCGCGGGCATTAACAGGAAACGTTCCGCGCCCACGCGCCGGGCGAGCAGTTCGCCGTGTTCCTGGAGGGACGCGCCGCGCGGGACTTTGAGGGTCGTCCACAGCTTGTAATCCGACCCGGCGGTGGCGGTGTCCGTCGAGCGCAGGACCACGTGGCCGCTGAACGGGTCGTGCTTGAACATGAAATCGAACGCGGCGTCGAGCTTCTCGGGCGGCACCTTCCAGGCGACGAGCGCGCCGGAGGCCAGGTTGGTGGCGAGCAGCGTTTGGCGGACCCGGCGGATCGTGCCGGCGGCCAGCATCGCGCGCACCCGGGCGAGCACCACGTCGAGCGGAACGCCGCTCTGCGCCGCGATGGTTTGGAAAGGTTCGCGCGCGAAGCCGCTGATCTTGTCCTCGCTGACCGCCAGGATCCGGGCGTTGACGGGGTCGTTGTGTTCGACGGGGTAGGCGGGCGCGGACGTGGATTCAACGGGCGATGGGGCGGTGGCTTGCACGCCGCCAGCATCCGCCAATTCAACCGCGGGCACACGTGAAATTTACCGCCCGGCGCGAACGGGAACACACCGGCGGAGAACCACGCGGCGCGGACAGCGCGATATAGGGTCATGAACATCACTTCAAGTTCGCTCGACTACGATTCCGCCTATCTCAGAGGCCGGACGCATCTCACCGGCTGGTTCCACGACGCCACCCGGGCGGAAGCGGCCATCCAGGCTTTGCACTCCGCCGGGTTTGCCGCCGGCGAAGTGCGCCGGGAAGAGTTGGACGGTGGTTCGCTCGTCACCGTGGGGAATTCCCAACGGTTGCCGGACATTGCCGCGATTCTCCAACACCACGGCGGTCGGCTGCCCGACGGCGGTCCCACGAGCGCGGACGCCCGGGCTGAAGCCGCCGCCGACGTGGCGCAAGCGGACGCCGATGACGCCGCCACCCCGTCCACGCCGACGGACGCGGGGTTGAGCGTGACGACCGAGGGCAAGAGGGTCGGCGGCAGCACTTTCACCTCCGGCAGCATCGCCGGGGGCAGTGGCGCGGGCACGGCCACGGGCGGCTCGCTTTTTGGATCGTCGCGGTGAGGTCCCGCGCGTGTTCGTGGTCGCGGACCAACGAAACCCTCCGCAAGCGCTACTTTGGAGCGTCGGTGACCGTGAGTTCGGTGGCCACGTCGGCGTCCATACCGAGGCCGACGACGACCTTCATGCCTGTTTGTAAATCCGACAGCCGCCCGCGCCTTCCGTTGACCGTGATAACGCAGTCAGGGGCCGCGCGAAGGGTTTTCACTTGTTTGGAAGCGCTGTTCTTGGGCACGATGGTCACCGTGCCCGCCGAGGTGTTCACCGACCCGATCGACTCATACTGGGGCTTCGGTGGCGGACGTTTCTTCCCGTGACGGAAGGAATGGGAGCGACCCAGGGTGTGCCGCCGCGCGCGCCGCTTCGGCTTGGGTGGAAAGGCTCAACACCAAGCCAAACGCCAGCAAGCCGCCCACGGTTGAAAAAAGGCGTTTGCCCATGGTTTGCATCCCCGCACATTCTCTCACCGCCGACCGGCGCGCCAGACAAAAATCGTGGGTTCGTGGCTTTTACAACCATAACCGCTTTCGCCGACGTAAATTCCTCCTTCCCCCGCAGGCCGTAATCTGCGGTAATCCACCTCGGTAGCAGACACTTTGCATGACCTCAACCGCCACCAGCAACCACGCCGCCACCACCGCCCTCGCGGCGGACGCCCAACGCTGGGCGCTGATCGGCGCGGGGGTCAACACGGCGCTCGCGACCATCAAGATCGGCGCGGGATCGCTGGGACACTCGTACGCGCTGATCGCCGACGGCATCGAGAGCGGGCTGGACGTGGCGGGATCGCTCATCCTGTGGGCGGCTTTGCAGTACGCGGTCCGCTCGCCGGACGAGGAGCATCCCTACGGCCACGGCAAGGCCGAACCCATTAGCGCGATGCTGGTGGCGGGCTCGATGTGCGCGGCGGCGGTGGTGCTGGCCAACTTCAGTTTGCACGCGATCTTTTTCGTCCCGGAACGCGCCCTGCCGGCCTGGCACACCCTGGGCGTGCTGCTCGTGGTCGTGATCATCAAGGAGGCGATGTATCGCCGGGTGGTGAAGGTCGGCGAGGAGCTTGCGAGCACGGCGGTGCGCGGCGACGCCTGGCACCACCGGGCGGACGCCATCACCTCCGTGGCGGCGTTCATCGGCATCCTCATCGCGCGGCTGGGCGGCGCGGGTTGGGAGAAGGCCGATTCGTGGGCGGCGTTGTTCGCGTGCGTGATCATCGGGTTTAACGGCTACAAGCTGCTGCTCCCGGCGATCGCGGAGATCATGGACACCGCGCCCCAGCCGGAAATCTCGGGCCGGGTGCGGCAGGCGGCGGCGGCGGTCGCGGGGGTGGCCGAGGTCGAGAAGTGCCGGGTTCGCAAGATGGGTTTGGAGTACTACGTGGATCTGCACGTCGGCGTGGACGGCGGCATCAGCGTCGCCGAGGGGCACTACATCGCGCACTTGGTGAAGGACGCCGTGCGGACGGCGGACCAGCGGATCGTCGATGTGCTCGTCCACGTCGAGCCGTCGAACGTTTGCTATTACGACGCGTCGAAAGCGGGCGCGCGGGCGAAGGGTGACCCGCTGAAAAGCGGCGGGTAGGTGCCGTGCCAAGAGCGACAGCCCCGCAACATGGCTGCTCCCTTCCCAGCCACGTCCCACATCCCTCTTCCCATCCTTCCGCACAACCCACATCCCCTCCCCCCATGCCCTCCCTGGAAATCCGCTCCGGCGAACGCGCCGGAACCACCACCCCGCTTTGGGGCAGCGCCCTGGTGATCGGGCGCTCGCCCGATTGTGACATCCAGGTCGATGTCACCTCCGCCGCGTCCCGGCGGCACGCCGAGGTTTATCCCTTCGCCGGCGGCTGGCGCATTCGCGACCTGGAAAGTTCCAACGGCACCCGGCTCAATGGCAGGAAAATTCTGGACGAACCTTTGCGTGAGGGCGACCGCCTCGAAGTGGGCGACTTTCTCCTCTCGTACTCGAACGGCGAGGTGGCGTTCGAGGAGAAACCCGCCAGCCCCGTCCAGCCGGTCGCGCCCGCCCCGCCACCGTCGATTCCCCCTTCTTCCCCGGCCCCGGGCGACCCGGAAGACATCCGGGAAATGTTCCGGCGGCTGAGCGCGAAGCTGGATCTCGTCGAAAGGGAAATCGGCAAAGTGCTGGCCGGCCAGGCGGAAATCACCCGGCATCTGCTCACCGTGATCCGCGCGCGCGGTGCCGTCGCCGAGCCGGACGAGCGGGCTGATTGATCCGGCGGGAGCACAAAAGCAGAGCCGCGTTCACGGCGCGCGGCGAACAGGGTTGAACACCGCCGCCCATCCACTCACGCACACCGCCCCCACCTTCCCATGTCCCGTCCCTCTCTTCTAACGTCGTGGCTCCCCATGCCCCCCCGCATGACGGACATCGCCGGGTTGCGGATCGCTTTCGTCAACGTGTTCTTCTTCGGCGAACCGCCCGGCGCGCGCTCGGCGGATCAGTCGTGGACCTTGATCGACGCGGGTTTGCCGTTCTCCGCCGACACCATCGTTGAAGCCGCCGCGGAGCGTTACGGGCATTACGCGCCGCCGTCCGCAATCATCCTGACTCACGGGCATTTCGACCACGTCGGCGCGTTGGCAACCCTGCTGGAGCGCTGGCCCGACGTGCCGGTGTACGCCCACCCCCTGGAACTGCCTTACCTCACGGGCGAGTGTTCCTATCCGCCCGCCGATCCCCTGGTGGGCGGCGGGGGCGCGATGGCGTGGCTTTCCCCGCTGTATCCCCGGCGTCCCATCGACATCGGCGAGCGACTCCAAACCTTGCCCGCCGACGGGTCCGTCCCCACGATGCCCGGGTGGCGTTGGGCGCATGTCCCGGGCCACACCCCGGGGCAGGTCGCGTTGTTTCGCGACGGGGACCGCACCCTGATTTCCGCCGACGCCGTGATTACGACCAAGCAGGAATCATTGTTGAAAGTGTTGGCGCAGGCGCCGGAGGTCCGCCGTCCGCCGGGGTATTTCACCCCGGACTGGGAGGCGGCGGGCAGGTCGGTGGCGGCACTGGAGGCGTTGCGGCCCCTGACCGTCCTAACCGGTCATGGGCCGGTGATGACGGGTCGGAGTTTAAGCGAGGGTTTGCGCAGATTGGCCGGGCATTTCGAGGAGATTGGCACGCCGTCGCACGGTCGTTACGCGCGCACGCCGGCGGTGGTTGACGCCGATGGCAAGGTGGTGTCCGTGCCGCCGCTTTCGGCGGGTGACGTGATCGTGCGGGTGAGTTTGGTGGCGACGTTGCTGGCCATCGGAATGCACCTGGTTAATTCCCAGCGCGGGCGTCGTCGGAGGTGGTAGGGGGAGGAAAGGAAGGGCAAGGAGATAGAAGATAGGAGACAGGGCGGAAGGCTGAACCCTGAGTCCCGGACCTTCCCAGCCACGGAGTGGCTGGGAAGTCCACCACCACAACCCACAACCCACTTACACCGCGACCCCCGATCCCATTGTGCTGCGCGCCTCCTGCAATCGCTGCAACAGATACGGCAGAAGCTGCTTCTTGCGCGACACCACCCCGTCCAACTGCCACAAACCCGGCGCCACCGTCGGGTAATCGATCTGCCGGCGAAACGCCTCCGCGCCGCTCACCAGCAACAGCGAGTTGCTGCGTGTTGATATCCGTCACCAGCAGCGCCGAGAAAAACAACCGGTGCCGCTGGCAAAACTCGTCCAGCGCGGCGGTCAGTTCCGCCTGCTTCTCGTAGAACGGCCCGAAGCCCACCTCCTCGATCTGCGCCGACGCTGAAACGCACCCCCGCCTCGGTGTATTCCTTGGCGTCGGAGGTCACCACCTCGCGCGGCTCCAGCGTCAGCAACGGCGAACCCACCGCGAAAATCTCCGCCGCCAGCACCCCGGCCTCCACCCCGGCGATCTTCGCCAGATCCTCCAGGATCGCGCGGTCGGTCGCCGTCGCGGTCGGCGACGTTAGGTTCAGCGTGTCGGAGATCAACCCGGCCATGAGCAACCCGGCCGTCGCGGGCGGAATCGGCACGCCGTGCTGCCGGTACAGCATCGTGACGATCGTGCAGGTCGAACCCACCGGGATTGTTCCAAAAGTGGATCGGCGTGTCACTGGCAAACCCGCCCAGCCGGTGGTGGTCGATGATCTCGATGATCGGCAGTTTGTCCGCGCCGTGCACCGCCTGCGAAAGCTCGTTGTGATCCACCAGGATCAACTGGCGCGGCACCGTTTTCAGGAAATCGCTCTTGGTCAACGACGCCCACCAGCCGCCGCTCGGCGTCCAGCACCGGGAAGATGAACGCGGGCGACGAGGCGGCTTTGTGCGCGCGCCGCGTCCAGCGGACACCTCCGGCTCGAAGCTGGCGAACTCGCGCTCGATCATCTGCCCCACCCGCACCGCGCCGCGCGCGAGCAGCACGGTCGTCGCCGTGTCGTGCCGGGTCCGCACCAGGGTCACCCCCTTCGTCTCACCCAATTGCTGGATCTCGCGGGTCAGCGGCATCCCGCCCGTCACGATCAGCGCGCGCACGCCCTCGTCGATGGCGCGTTGCTGGATGTCCTCGCGGTCGCCGACGATGAGCACCACCCGCTGCGGCCGGGTGCTTGCGCAGGCGCTGCACGAAAGTCTCCAGTCTTCATCGCCGCGACCATCAGCACGTAGTCCTGCACGGTGCCGTCGCACTGGCCCGACGGCGATCATCCCCTCGAAGGTTTGCACGATGTCGGCCAGCGCGGCGCGCACGATCGCGGGCGCGTGTCCAGTTCGGGCTGCGGCGGGAAGAGCCGGTGGCCGATCTTGATGGCGCTCAGCAAACCCAGGCAACGGTTCGCCCTCGTCCACCACCGGCAGCCCGCGCAGGTCGCGTCCGCTCGATGCAGCGCAGCGCCTGGGCGACGGATTGGTCGGACGCGCACGGAAACCACCTCCCGCGTCATCACGTCGCGCACCTGCGGGGTCACGTCGCCCAGGAGCACCGGCGGCTCGACGCCGAACCGCTCCAGCACGTACTGGATGCGCGCGTTGAGGTTCCCCGCGCGCGCCGCGACCACGTCCTTCCAGCCGATGCGCCTCCTTCAGCCGGGCGTAGGCCAGGGCGGAGCAGATCGAATCCATGTCGGGATTTTTGTGGCCGATGACGATAGTTTGCACGACGTGGAGGAAGAGGGACGAGCGGGAAGTTCGGCGGGTTGGAGCAGGAGAGTCGGAAGCACCGCCCGCACACGCGCGATACTACACGCGCAGGCGATTCCCTGCCAGCGATTCACTGTCACCTGTGAATAAACCGGTTCCGCGCCGGTCTAAGGTTCAACATGCGTACTAGAAAGCAAACCTCCCCATGAAAATCCCCACCCTGATCGCCTGCTGCCTGGCGCTCGTCGCTTGGCGCGCTGCCGCGCGCCGCGCGCGCCGAGGAAGTCTCCTTCGACTTCTTCTACAACTCCCTCGCCGACGACGGCGAGTGGTACAACACACCCGAGTACGGCTACGTCTGGCAGCCGGACGTCGCCTACAAAACCGACAAATGGCGTCCGTACACCGACGGCTACTGGGCGCAGACCGAAGACGGCTGGACCTGGGTCTCCTACGAAAATTTCGGCTGGGCCACGTATCACTACGGCCGCTGGACCCGCATCAAGGACATCGGCTGGGTCTGGGTGCCCGGCTACGACTGGGGTCCGGGCTGGGTTTCCTGGCGCACGAACGACGATCTACGTCGGCTGGGCGCCGCTGCCCCCCAAAGCGCGAGCGCAAGCGTTTACGAAGGCCGGGTGGTCAGCGACGAGGAACAAAGCCGGCCGAGTTTGTCGGTCAACTACAACGACGTCGAACCCGATGACTCCGCCGCGTACACGCCCGCCGTGGACAACGAGTACGACATCGGGCCGCAAAACTATTGCTTCGTGGAATCGCGCAACTTCGGCGCGCCGGTGCTCAGCGAGGTGATCCTGCCGCCGCGAGCGGAATTTCGGCTGCGTCGAGGACACGGTCAACGTCACCAACATCATCTACCGCCGCGACGGCGACCGCACCATTGTCTACAACAACGGCCCGGACTTCGAATTCCTCAGCCGCCGCTCGGAACGTCCGATGCAGCAGTTGCACATCGAGCGCCGGGATGACATCGCGTTCGTGCGCGACAGCATCCGCGGCGGGAGCAACCCGACGCTGGTGCGCAACGGCGTGCTCCAGGTCGCCTCGCCCTTCATCTCGCGCGGCGCGGTGAACTTTGAGCAGGTCAGGCCCCCGCGTATCAAAGAAATTTGCCCCGCGCCGAAGTCGTGCGCGGCTGGGACGGGGTGAGGGCGGATCCGCAGCAGGTGCAGCGGTTGCACGAGCGCATCCGGGAAGGCGCGACTGTTCCGCCACCGCCGGTGACGGTGAATCAGCAAAGCTTCCAAAACTCGGCGGCTTCCAAGATTCCTCCGCAACCGCTGGTCCAGGCACCGGTTCCCTCCATCCCCGGTCGGGGGCGCAATCGGACCGGCAATGTTCCGCCCTCGGTCAGGCCGGGAGTGGTCAACCCGCCCGGCGCTCCCGCCGCGGGTCCGCGCCCCGAGGTGACCGACGCCGAACGTGTGGCGCGCCGTGATGCCCGCCAGCGCGAACGCGAACAACGCCAAGCCGCTGGCGCGAACGGACAAGCCGTGCCGCCTGTTCCGGGCGGACCCGGACAGGCTCCCGCCGCGCCGCAAAACGCGCAGGATCGCGCCGCGCGTCGGGAAGCGCGCCAGGCGGGACGCACCCCGGGCAGCCCGGCGGGTGTTCCCCCGCAGCCTTTGGGTGCGACGCCACCGACGCCGGGAAGCGGTGCCGGTGCCGTTCAAGAACAGCGCGCCGCGCGCCGCCAAGCCCGCGAACAACAGGCGCAGCAAGCCGCCCAGCAGGAAAAAGCCGCCGCCGCGCAACAGGAAACCGCCCGGCAGGAGCGCCGCGCCGCCCGGCAGCAAGAGAAGGCGCAGTCCGCCCCGGCTCAGCCGCAAACGGCTCCGCCAGCCAACACCACGACCGCGGAAGAACGCCAGCAACGCCGCGCCGAACGCCAACAGCAAAGGGTCCGCGACCGAGCAATCGCCGCAGAACGCCGCCCAGGAGCAGGAGCGCCAGCAGCGCCGGGCCGAACGCCAGCAACAGCGCGCGGCTACCCAGGAGCAAAACGCGCAGCAACAACAGCAGCAACGCTCCGCCGAGGTGCAGCAACAACGCCAGGAACGCCAGCAACAGCGCGCAGCCGCCGCCGAACAACAAAACGTCCAGCAACAACGCCAGGAGCGTCAGCAACAGCGCGCCGCCCAGCAGCAGGCCGCGCCGCCCCAACCCAACGCCGTCCAACAACAGGAGCGTCAGCAGCGTCGCGAGGAGCGTCAGCAGCAGGCCGCGCCGCCCCAGCCCCAGGCGCAGCCCCAAGGGACGGCCGACGACAAGAAGAAACATCCCGGCCAACCCCAGTAAGTCTTGTTCAGAAAACTGGCGTCCGTCTGATCATACCCCCGGCGAACTTCGGTTCACCGGGGGCATGTTGCTTCCCAGGGGGAGCTTCCGAGATATTACTGGCATCCTCCGGCTTCCTGGCGAAATTGCGCCACCGAACATGAACCACCCTCGTTTTTCCTCCCGCCTGTCGGCGCTCTTCGTTCTGGGTTTCACCCCCGTGGTGTGGCTGGGGGCAACCGCGTCCCTCCACGCCCAGGACCCCAAACGACGGCCGTCGCCCACGCCCGCCGCGGCATCCGCCAAGTCCTCCCCCACCCCGGTTCCGGCGGGCGGGACTTACGAACTGCCCGACCCGGTCGCGGTGGTCAACGGGGAGAAGATCACGCGCGAAGATCTCACCAAGGTCGCCAACGCCCTCCTCGTGGCCAACGGTCGCAACCTCGAGGAACTCGGGGCGTCGGACAAAAAGCGCATGTACCAGTCGGTGCTGGACGAAATCATCTCCGACCGGTTGATCGCCAAAGCGTCCGTCGGCACGCCGGTGGACGACATGGAAGTCGAGAAACGGCTCGGCCAGTTCCGGGCGCAGTACCCGGATCAAAAGTCGTTTGAGGACGCGACCAAGCAGGCGGGTCAAACCCTCGATCAGATCAAAGCCAACGTCCGCACGCAACTCCGGCAACTCGCCTGGATGGACAAAGTCACCGCCGACGACACCAAGGTCGATCCGGCGGAGGCGGAGAAGTTTTATAAGGAGAATCCCCCCAGCCGCTTCGACGCCCCCGAGACCATCCGGGCCAGCCACATTCTCGTGGCCGTGCGCAAGGACGCTCCCCCCGAGGCGTCCGTGAAGGCGGAGGACAAGGTCAAAGTGTTGACGGACAAACTGGCGAAGGGTGAAACTTTCGAGAGTCTGGCCAAGACGTTCTCCGACGACCCGACCGCGAAACAAACCGAAGGCGACCTGGGCTACTTTAGCCGTGACCGCATCATGCCGGAATTCGCCGACGCGGCGTTCAAGCTCAAGGTGGGCGAGATCAGCCCCCCGGTGCGCACGCAGTTCGGAATCCACCTGATCAAGCTGACGGACCGCAGACCGGCGCACACCGCCACGCTCGAAGAGGCCCGGGACCAGATCACGACTTATCTGAGAGCCGAAAAACGCAAGGCGGCGGTGATCAAGTTGGTTGATTCATTGAAGGGAAAAGCGAAAATTGAAAACCGGATAGAATAAGGGGGTTGGCAAGTTGCGCGGATCGGGGCGGGTGGTGATTCAGCCCGGGTTGAGGCTGAAACACACGCCTGAACATCCCCGGCAAAAGACCGCGCGCCACTCCGCCCCCGGCGGATTTGGGTCAACATTTTCGGGCGGCATCCCAGGCGCTCGCATTCGGCGCCGTCTGCTTTTTTGTCATCCCCGCGTCCGCGCAGAATCTGCGGATGGTCACCTGCAACATCGCGGCCGACATCAACGGCATCACCGCCCCGCGCGACGGATTGTACACGACCCACCCACGCCGCGCGGGGCAAGGGGAGAAGAAGCTGGCTTTTTCTCCGCGGCCCTCCCGCTCCGGTCTGGTCTGGTCTTCATAAGTTCCTTATCTTGAACGGGTCGGTGATTCCGGCTCCTGAGGAGGCATCGTCATTAGGGTGAGCACACAATGGTGATATAATCCTTCTTGATGGCACCCGCGTTCATGGCGGATGCCAGAAAAACGCCTTCATGATACCCACCCATAAAGTCACGAACCCGCCGGGATACACTGATCCGAATTTGCGGGCGGACGAACTTCGACCAGCCTGAAGCGACCATCCCAGCGCCATGCCTCATGAAAGCGTCGAGATAATCTGAGTAGCCCGCAAGCGGTGGAGGCGGCTTGAAAAGATGGACATAGACGGAAGGCACCTGAACTTTCGGGCGTTCCCCAATGGACAGGATAATGGACTCTGCACCGGGAGAAACATAGAGAAACGGCTCAGCACTGAAGGACTTGCCGGCACGGCGAAATGTGAATAAATCCACGTCTGCCTCAACAAAGAGGGTGGGAGCAATGATCATAGCGGCTCAGAAGCCTGACGCCCGCAAGCTCAGCGACATAGGCTGGCAGGGACAGACTCAACCACGGAAAAGAGCCAACCGCCAGCCTCTGTTCGCTGGAGCGCGAGACTGTGTGAAAACACGAAATGTCTTCCGTAAGTCTGACGAAAACTTTTGTAAGTGCCTCATAAATCCAACCCAAATATTGTCCGCAGGGAGTTTTCACACAGTCTCGCGCGTTGTTAGGCGATTTGGTGTGGGGTGACTCCGTAGTGCTGGCAGACCAGAGAGGCGGTTGCAAAATCGAGTGTGTCGTCCGGCAGATTGGAGATGCCCTGCTCCATCAAGGCGACGATGACCTGGAAAAATTGAACGTGCAACGCACTGGCAAGAGCGATCATGGAAATTGGATCGGCGAGGAAAACCTCTGCTGGACGGTCAGCGGATTGCTCAAGTAGCTCTTGCGTGGAGTGCTCTGTCGGCGTGTAAGGGGCTTGGCATTGAATGTTGTCCCCGGTAACCCGTTTGCGGTCTTGTCCCTCCCAGCCGCGTAGCGGCGTCACGTGAATAGCCGTGGTCGAGTCCGCGAGGCCACGGAACCCCCATCGGAGGCGAAACCAGCCACGGAGTGGCGTCACCAAGGACGCCGGAGGGTGGTGCCACGGGTCGCCCGGGGCCGTGCCCTGGCCCGGGGCGGATAACGCGTGCGCCCGCCGCCCAGGGTGACGCCACTCCGTGGCTGGAAATCTTCGGATGAACAGGATCCGTGGCCTCGCGGACTCGACCACGGCTCCTGAGTAACATGGCCGCAAGTTATTCCCGTCCCGGCACGCGCCCGTCGCGTTTTTTGGCTATTCACGTGACGCCGCTACGCGGCTGGGAAGGGAGTCTCCGCCGCGCCTCGAACGGATTGCCGGGGATAACCTTCAATGCCATACCCCTAAGAAGTCCAACGCGCAGGAGGTACTTGGGCAATATTCGATTCTGCGCAAGTCGCGCAAAGCTGCCGTCGCGCACTCCCACCGCTGACAATCCGTGTGAGAAAGATCGTAGCAGGTTGCTCATTGCATTGTTCACAAAGCATAATTCGTGGGAGAGACGTGGAAGTCGCCTAACGCCCGGAGCTCAGCGACTGGTTGGGCGATTACTTGTCCGCGAGACGCACGTCCACGACCATGACAATCGAGACCGGAGCATCAAGCCAGAACGTGACGGCGTGGTCGCCGACTATCTTGATCTGCCGGTCCCGGAGGGACGAGTCCCTGTCGGTGTAGTCTCCCGGTGTGCCGGGACGCTCTCGCAGGCTGCGGATGAAGTCCATGATCTTGCGGCGTTGGTCACCGCTCTTGGGAACGGCATCCAAGACGCCAAGATGCAGGTAAACCTCATGGGGCCGCATGGAGGGGCTACTTTTGGTCGAGCTGGCGCTCGAACTCCTCCGGGGTGAGCCAATGCGCGGGGTCGCGGTCGGACAGTCTGGAGGCGACGCGCTCCTGGTAGTCGGAATCGGCGGCGTGTCGAAGGTGAAAGAGAAAGGCCGTCACCTCGCCCCGCTCCGGTGGGGAGAGCGACACAATGCCGCGCTTGATGTCTTCAACGCTCATGAGGTCACGATACCCGGGGTTCAGTTCAGGGCAAGCGTGCAAAAACGCCTAACGCCCCAAGCTCAGAATACAGGAAGAACGTACTGCCAGCCTCCGTTCGCTGAGGCGCGAGACCGTGTGAAAACACAAAACACCTTGTATAAGTCGCGCAAATTCTTTCGTAAGTGCCCGATAAATATTACCCAAACGCTGTCCCGGAGGAGTTTTCACACGGTCTCTCGCGTGGTTAGCCGGGATGGGTTATCAGTGCGCAGCCTTCTCCTGCACCCACGCACGAACGGCCTCGGTGTTGACTCGGCACTCAAGGATAAACTTTGACCATGTCTGACTGTCGCCACCAAATTGGACATAGCCGTTGAAACGCGCCCACTCTTCGTCCGTAGTCGGCAGCTTTGCCAAAGTCTTTGGGAGGACGTTCCACAGATCGTTCGGGAGAAGCCGCATGTACTCAGCGGTTTGTGCAGGGTCGATGCAATCGCAGAACAAAATTTTTTCGCAGGCTTCTTCCGCGCTGATAATTCCGCGACGGAACTGGGCAAATAAATTGCGCATGGTGCGCCACCGGTCATTATCCAAGAGGTTTTCCACTTGTTCAGTTTGGTCAGATCGCATTGACGTGGCCCGCTGCCTAACGCCCCAAGCTCAGCGACGGCGGAGCGTGGCGCGGCGCCGTTCGCTGCAGCGCATGGTTAGGCCTTGGCATTGAGTGCAATTTGTTCCCCTTCACGATGGCCCGTTGGCGAGAGAAAGCAGTTCCAGTCAGCGGTAAGCTCAATGCGTCGTTCATCGTGTAGCATCCGTAGAAGCTTCTTGAAATAGCCGGGATTGGAGTAGCCCGTGCTCGCGACAAGTCGGTCGGTGTGCTGCGGCGACTCAGCGAGGAGCAAGAATAGAATCTGCTGTCGCAGTGAGAGACCTTCGGCAAGGATGCGGCGTGTGCTGCCGGCGTCCCACAATCCAGGAACCGGTCGCTCAACGATGGCGTCAACGATTGCCGCGGTCTCGTCGAAAGTAAGTGAGCTTTCGGCGCGGAGAATCTCGCCAAGAACCCATTTGCATGTGGCGACGATGAGAGTGGCATCTAAATAATTGGGACTGACAAGGCCCAAATGCCCAACGCCTCGCTTATTCCGTAAGCCGTAGATGGTGAACAATGCACGCGGGATGTGGAGGCGATACGCCTCCGAACCAGCGGTGTTTTCGAGGCGGCGCAACTCATTGGAGTTGAAACTGGAAAGCGTCTTTCCGATTGGTGTGTAAGTGCCAGCGAGGCGGTAGTCGATGAAGCGTCTCACTGACTCGACAAAATGGCCTGAGTCGAGTTCGCTAGTCTTCCACGAGCGTAGGAAGTAGTGCTTCTCGACCTCCTTGAACGTAGCGAGGAGCGAGTCCGCGAGCGCGGCGTCGCTTGCGGTCAGTAGTATTTTGTGCGCCCTACTCTCCATTCAGTTGTTTGAGCAGTAACTCGGCATGTTCGACGCCGGGAATAGTCAGTTTGCAGGTCTGAGCAGAGGAACCCTTGACGCCGTCGATGATAATCCAAGATTTCGCGCTCTTCATATGAGCCGAAAAATTCCCTTCGTCGAGGCAGCCTTGCATCTTGCAGAGTTCGCGCAACTCGGAGAATGGAACCGAATCAATCCCTGCTTCTCGCTTGGCCCACAGGTAGATTACGGCGGTTCCCACAACCTTTTTGGAATTGGTTGTCCCCGGCACGGACTTCAAGAGGCGGACCTTATCGGCCTCGACGTGAAGAACGCGAGTGTAGGACTGCTTGCCTGTGGGTTCGTGGTGCGGCGCGGCAGGTGGCGGTTCTTCGTCGGCCTCAAGTTCTCTTTCGGGTGCGCTCGCAGACCTAGCAAGCGCTTCGATGATGGCGTCGCGAAAAGCGTCTGCCTGGGCTGATACAAATGCCTCTGGACCACAAATCTCGAAGGTATTACCGTGTATTGTTAGTGCGATACGTGCTTGTTCGTTCATGGGTGAAGCGTTCGAAGAGACGAGAGGCGTAGAAGGCCTAACAGGGTAGTATGCGTCACTTTTGAGGTTTTGCAGGGTGAAGTTTCCTCCGCGCAAAACGTCATATTTGAAGCTTTACCGGTCTGCCGCCCTCTGTCAGGGGACACAAAGCTTCACTTCCGCGGTGATTGCAAACAAATACGTCACGCGCGCTATCCTTCACCCGCGCCAAGTGGGCGGACCCCACGTTCGCCAACGTTTTGGGCGGCGGGAGGTCCAAAGCGGCTTTTCACCTCCGGCGCAGCCGGCTCGATCAATGGCGGCTTCGCCGGAGGATTCGGACGCGACATGTCGCCTGATGCCAAAGCGGCGACGCGTCGCGGCGCACTCCCAATCGAAGGCAAGCGGAAGGCGCGCGTGAAACTTGGTCCATCTTCATCGCGGCGCTTCCCCTGTGGCGGCTTCTCTGGCAAAGTGTCCTCGCGCCTCATCCGCGTCCACCCATGAAACTGCTTCTCAAACTGAGTTTTATCTTTGTCCTGGTTTTCGGTCTCGGGCTGGCCGCCATCACTTACCTCTCGCACGACCTCCTCCAGGCCAACGCCCGCACGCAGGTCCTCGACCAGGCCGAGATGATCGTCGGCACCGCCGCGGCGATGCGCCATTACACGGACAACCACGTCAAAAAGGCGCTCGACACGCTTTCCTTCCAACCGGACTCCCCGCGCGACCTTGTCTTTCACCCCGAAACGGTTCCCGCGTTCGCCGCGACGGAAATGTTCAACTTTCTGCGCGAAAACAACGCGGCGTTCGCCGACTACTATTACAAGGAAGCCACGCTGAACCCGACCAACCTGCGGGACCGCACCACGGAGTGGGAGGCCGACATCGTCCAGGATTTCCGCAACCACGCCGACAAACCCCAGATCACCGGCGAACGTTCGACCGCGACGGGCCGCTCCCTTTACCTCGCCCGCCCCCTCGTCGCCACGAAGTCTTGTCTCGCGTGCCACTCAACCCCCGACGTCGCTCCAGCGGCCATGATCAAAGCCTACGGGTCCGTCAACGGTTTCGGGTGGAAGGAGAACGAGATCATCGGCGCGCAGATTATCTCCGTCCCCATCACCAAGGCGACCGACATCGCCTACCGCACGTACGTGCGGTTGATGACATGCTTCGTCGCGGTGGGATTGCTCACGTTGATCGTCCTCGACGTGGCACTTTACTTCACCGTGATCCGCGCGTTGAACCGCTTCGCCCGCGACGCCGAGCGGATCAGCAAAGGCGAGATGGACATCCCCGAGCTCCAGGTGAAGGGGAACGACGAGATTTCCACGCTCGCGGCGGCGTTCAACCGCATGCACCGGAGTCTCGCCGCCGCCGTCAAGATGCTCGGGTGAGCGTATCGGCGGGGATTTTCCACGTGACCGCGACCGCATGACCTTCGACGTTCTCATCAGCCATTCATCGGCGGACAAGGCCCTGTCGCAAACCATCTGCGAACGGTTTGAGGCGGCGGGCCTGCGCTGCTGGATCGCGCCGCGCAACATCGCCCCCGGCGCGGAATGGGCCGGCGCGATCATCGACGGCATCAACGCCAGCCGGCTGATGGTGCTCGTGTTCTCCGAGGGCTCGAACACCTCGCGCCACGTGCAGCGCGAGATTCTTTACGCCACCGAGAACAAGCTGCCGATCCTGCCTTTTCGCATTGAACGTCTGAGCCCGACCGGCGGCCTCGCCTACTGTTTGATGGGCCTGCAGTGGCTCGACGCCTGGGCCGTGCCGGCGGAGCAATGCATCGACGCGCTGATCGCGAGGGTGCGCATGATCCTGGGCGAACTCGACCGTCATCCGGGGAGTCTCGCGCCGCTGGACGCGGCGAATCCGGCGGTGGCGGCGATTTCGGGGCAAGCCCGGGGGTTCGACCCGGCGGAATTGGCAAAAATCGCGGACCGTCTCGGTCATTCCCTGGGTCCCATCGCCGCGCACCTGGTCAAAACCACGGCGGCTTCCGCGGCAACGCTGGACGACTTGCGCCGCGCGCTGGCCGAACACATCGCGGACAAGAACGAGCGCGCGTTGTTCCTGGACACGTTCAACCCGGCGGACAAGGCGCAACCATCGTCGCCGGTCGGCGGCGTGGCGAGTGCGGCGAAGCCCGCCCCGGTTTGGTCGGCGGACGTGCTCAAGCGTGTAAAGAGCGAGTTGGCCGACTATCTTGGTCCCGTGGCCGGGGTGCTGGTGGAGCGGGCGGCCAAAGAAGCCGCGTCGCCCCAGGAATTGTACGAGCGGTTGGCGGTGAACCTGCACCTTCCCAAAGAGCGCGAGAAGTGGTTGAAAGCGGGCGCGGCGTTTCGGATCTGACCGCGAGCGCCAAGCGTCCGCGATGGGGAATCAACCGAAGCGCGTTCCGGCCAGTTCGGTGTGGTCCCAAGCGCGAACGTTGTGCGCCCGAACCGGTATGCCTTTCGCTTTGCGCGTCCAAACCAAGCGGGCGGCTTGGATTTCCTCGCCGATTCCGGGAAGTCCGTTGGTCCAGGTCACAAACCGGTACACCTCCTGGGTGTAAGCCTTGATCCAGCCGGTGTTGTAAACGCGTTGCGAATACTCCCGCCAAAGCTCCAAAAGCCGGTGGTCGTGCAAAATCGACAATCGCGCGCCAGAGTCGCGAATCAAGGCAACGGCGTCCCGCTGGTACGTCTCCATGGACGCGGAAAATGTCGATTATCGCCGGTCAAAGCAAGGGTTTGCGCACACCAAAAGACAACTATTTTCCATGAGCTTTCTTCATGGTTTCACGCCCACTATTCCTAGGTGGAACCCCCTACTAGCCGCTATCTTTAGGATGTGCCCAATAACTATTACTCAGCATAACCTGCTTTTCGCACCGAAGGTGCAGCCTTAATCGTCCGCCTAACGCGACCCGCCTTTCGCACCGAAGGTGCAGCCTCATCATAGCCTGGGGCAGCGCCCCAGGTATGGGTTGTTTGCGGGTTAGCGCTGAAGGCGCGACTCAAAAGGCCGCCCGTGGACATGAAAAGATGGTCCTCGAAGGCACGCCCGGAATGAATCGCGCCTTCAGCGCTGGGGGTCCTACTATTGTCTTCCTGGGGCGTTGCCCCAGGCTGTGATGAGGCTGCGCCTTTGGCGCGGGGAACCAGACTGAAACAATGCGGGCGACCCGTTGGCGCATACTATCATGCCACGCTCAATCGTTCTGCAAACGGCTGTAATCTTCGGTTAAAAAGAAAACGGTCAGCTTCTTGGGACCATGCGCGCCCAGGACCAGGATGCGCTCGATGTCACCCGTGCGGCTGGGGCCGGTGATGAAGGAGATCAAACTCGGGTAATCGTCGCCGTATTTCTGTCGCAACAAGGCGAAAGCCGACGTCAAATCGGGGATCAACTGCGAGCGGCGGGCAATCACCACGTGATGCGGCGGCAACACCGTCAGCGCGCGGCCTCCCGCGCTTTTGGCGGTGATCAGGACGGAGCCGGTTTGCGCGATCAACGCGTCGCACTCGCTGATCCCCACCTCGCAAACCTCCAGCCCGGTGGCTTCGTACGATTGGTCGGTGAGCAGCGTGTCGAGTGCCAGCGCGGCGCAGGCCCCGTCGGTGAGTTCCCCCCGGTGGCTCGCCACCTTGGTCCAACCCTCCTCCGAACTCATCCGACCGAGTTCGGTGTAAAGCATTTCGGACGAGGACAACGGGCGAAAGTCGGTCTTCAGGTCCAGCGAGTTGGCCGCGAAGAGAGCCATCCTCTCCTCGAAGCTATCGCCCACCAGCGGCAGCCACTGCGAAACGCCCGGCGGCGGCGTCAACTCCTCGGCAAGCTTCAACGCGCCCGTGACCGGCGGCGGTGTCGCGTGGGCCTCGTGCCCGCCCGGACGCGGCGCGGCCACCGCGAGGGCTTCCCGGATGCGGCCCAAAATCTTTTCGCGTTCCATGCTCATGGTTGAGGCTCTCCCGGGGTGGTCGGTTGTTTGCGGTTGCGCCAGAAGTCCTTGAACGTTTCTTTCGCGACCGGCGGCAGTTCGCGGGTTTGGGTCCAGGCGATGGCCGGGTCCAGCGGCGTGCCTTTGATCAAAGGGTGCAAAGCCTGTCCCAGCCGACCGAAGCTGCCGGCCATGGCGTACAGGCCGGGCCGGTTCATCACGAACGAGAAAACTTGGAACGCGGCCCGTTCCCACCACACGGGCTTCTGCTTGATGGCGTTGCGCCGGTTCTGCAGGAGATGGTGGTGTAAGTCGATCTTCACCGGGCACGCCTCCGTGCAGGCGCCACAGAGCGTGGACGCGCCGGAGAGGTGCTTCCAATCCTGCAACCCGCGCAGGTGCGGGGTGATTACCGAGCCGATTGGTCCCTGGTAGGTGGTGCCGTAGCTATGGCCGCCGATGTTCTTATAGATGGGGCAAACGTTCAGGCACGCGCCGCACCGGATGCAATGCAGGGCGTCGCGCTGCTCGGCGTCCGCCAGCAAGGCCGTGCGTTTGTTGTCCAGCAGAACGATGTGGAACTCCAGCGGCCCGTCGGACTCGCCCGGTTGGCGCGGACCGTTGTACATGGAGTTGTAGCCGGTGAGCGCCTGCCCTGTGCCAGCGGTTCCGAGGAGCGGCAGGAACAGCGCCAAATCCGCGAGCTTTGGCAGCACCTTCTCAATGCCCAGGAGCGCGATATGCACCTTGGGAAGGGCGCAGGTCAGCCGGGCGTTGCCCTCGTTCTCGGTGATGGAGATCATCCCGGTCTCGGCGATGGCGAAGTTGGCTCCGCTGATACCGATGTCCGCCGTCACGTACTTTTCTCGCAAAACCCGGCGGGCGATCATGGTCAACTCCTGGGGATCGGTGGTCGGCGCGCTGCCGAGTTCGCGCTCGAAAAGCTCGCTGATTTCCCCGCGCGTGAGGTGCATCGCGGGGAAAACGAAGTGGTAAGGCGGCTCGTGCCGGAGCTGCACGATGTACTCGCCCAGATCGGATTCCGCGACCTCGAACCCCGCTTTCTCCAGGGCGTCGTTGAGGTGGATTTCCTCACCGGTCATCACCTTGGATTTGACCACCGAACGCGCCTTCTTATCGCGGATGATCCCGACGATGATCTCGCGGGCTTGCTCCGCCGTGCTCGCCCAGTGGACCTTGGTGCCCCGCGCCTCCGTTTTGGCGACAAACTCCGCCAGGTATTTGTCCAGGTGGTTAACGGCTTCCCATTTGATCTCGGCCGCCGCCTGCCGGGCCGATTGCCAATCCTGGTAAAGCGACTTGCGGGCGTCGCGCGCCACCTCGTACTTCTTGAGCGAGGTGTTGATGAACGCCCGGTGCGTGAGGTCGCGCGTGAGACGCAACGCGTCCGTCTTGAATTGGCTGACGGCTTTGATCATGGGGGGGTTGTGGGTTGTGCGGAGGGATGTGGGATGTGGCGGAGGATGTGGAAGAACGGATGTGGGATGTGAAGAGGGTTGTGGCGGAGGGGATGGGAAGAAGTTCTGGTTTCCGCGTTCCGCCTTCCGACTTTTCCCCCTAGCCGCGCGTGTTCAGGATCTCGGCGAGGTGGATGGTGCGCTGGCGCGTGGTTTGGCGGTCCATCAACCCCTGCATGTGCATGAGGCAACTTGAGTCGTTCGAGACGATGTACTCCGCGCCGGTCTCGACGGCGGAGGCGCATTTTACCTCTCCCATCGCGGTGGAAACCATCGGGAACTTGGCGGCGAAAGTGCCGCCGAAGCCGCAACAGGTTTCCGCCTCGCCCATCTCCACCAGTTCAAGACCGCGCACGTTTGCCAGGAGCTGGCGCGGCGGGAGTTTGACCCCGAGTTCGCGCAGACCGTGGCAGCCGTCGTGAAAGGTCACCCTGGCGGGAAAGTTCGCGCCTAGGTCGGTCACACCGAGTTTTGTCACGAGAAAATCACTGAACTCATAACACTTTGAGGCGAGCGCTTTGGCGTCCGCGGCGAGCGGGGTCCGCTCGAAAAGCTCGGGGTAGAACACCTTGAGCATCGCGCCGCACGAGCCGGAGGCAATGACCACCGCCTCGGCGTCTTTCAAGCGGTTGACCACCTTGGAGGCCACGACACGGGCTTCGTCCCAGTAGCCCGAGTTGAAGGCGGGCTGGCCGCAGCAGGTCAACTCCTCGGGGTACTCCACGGTGTGGCCGAGGCGTTCCAGGATTTGGACGATGGAGATACCCACTTTCGGGTAGCACATATCGACGAAGCACGGAATGAAAAGGGTGACGTTCATCTTGCTTGATCTTTGCGCACCGCCCCGATGGGTTGCGGCCGACGACTCTTTACCGTGGCAGTGTTTGCCTATTTTACACCGACAATACGCCGTCCGCCATTGAGAAGGGTGCGCCGCCGGTCCGCGGAACAAAGTTATAGTTTCAGGTGGTTCCACCGGTCCGTCGCGACATGGACGGCTCCGGGATGCCTTCGAAAAAGCGTGGTCGGCGAATAGCTGGCGTGTCCGGACGAAACGTCGGCTCAAAGAACGGGGATGCCCTGGGCACGGATGGTGCTTGACACCACGCGAACTCCCAAAACGGGAACATCCGCTCTCCTTGCCCAGCAAATAGTTCCATCTCATGAGAAAACTTCTTCCCGCCACCGCTTGTTGCCTGCTGTTTGCCGCCGCCGCGACGCGGGTCGCCGCCGTGAACTTGGTGACCAACGGCAACTTCACCGATGTGACCTCCAGCGTGGCCGCCAAGACGTCCCCGCTCTTTGGACAATTTGGAAACGATACGGGCGGTCCCGCGTCCGGCAGCACCCTGACGGTGGGCAACTGGAACACCACGGGCTACAACTTTGTTTACGTCCTCAACACGGCGAATCCTGGCACCAGCACGGCGGATTCCGGCACCAAAACCGGCGCGAACATCGGCCAGCCCAACGAGGCCCCCGGCCAGTTCAACACCGGCGCGGGGTTCGGTAGCACGTACATGTACGGCTCCAACAACGGCGGCACGGTCACCCTTCCGGCCACCGACCCCGCCGGTGGCAACTTCATCGCGGCGGACGGCGCCTACGAAACCGCCGCAATCACCCAGACCATCACCGGTTTAACCGTCGGCAGCACGTATGCCCTGAACTTCTACTGGGCCGGCGGACAGGAGGAAAGTTTCACGGGGATCACGACCGACAACTGGGGGGTGACCTTCGGGTCACAGACCTTCACAACTCCAACCGTCACGGTGCCGAGCAAGGGCTTCTCGGGCTGGATGCCGCAGACGTTCACCTACACCGCGTCCGCCACCTCGCAAACGCTTTCGTTCCTCGCGGCGGGAACCCCCACCGGCCAGCCGCCTTTCGCGATGTTGGGCGGGGTGAGTTTGGTCCTCGTTCCGGAGCCTTCAACCTGGGCGCTTTGCGTGGGTCTCGGCGTGGCGGGTACGGTCTTCGGGGTGATCCGCCGGCGGCGTTTGTCCTCGGTTGCGCCCGTGGTCTAAGTTGGTACCCTGGTTGGCATGACTCAGCCGTTTGCGACACACGTTTTGAGTTTCTTGTGGGACACGGGGCGGCTGGCCGTTTGGCTGGCCCTGTTGGTCGCCGTTTTTGTGCCGCTGGAATGGTTGTGCGCCCTGCACCCCAAGAAGATTTGGCGCAAACAAATCGGGGTGGACCTGGGCTGGTATTTCATCAACAGCCTCTTACCCGCCGCCGTGTTGTCGGTGCCGCTGGCGTTCGCCTCGCGGGCGATGAGTGGGATCAACCCCGGCGGCTTCTATTCCGCCGTGGCCGCGTGGCCCTTTTGGCTCAAGCTTTTCCTGATGTTGCTGGTCAACGACATCGGCGCGTACTGGGGGCATCGCGCCATGCACTCGAATTTGACGCTCTGGCGTTTTCACGCCGTTCATCACAGCGCCGAGGAACTCGACTGGCTGGTGAATACGCGCGCGCACCCCTTCGACATGGTGTTCGTGCGTTTCGCGGGTTTGGCACCGGTGTATCTGCTGGGCCTGGCGCAAACGACCGGGTCGCGGATTGATCCCGCCGTGGCGGTCCTAACGATCTTCGGCACGGTGTGGACGTTCTTCATCCACGCGAATCTGCGGGTCCGGCTGGGAGCGTTGGAGTGGCTGATTTCATCGCCGGCCTTTCACCATTGGCACCACACCAACGACCGGCACCGGGATCATAATTTCTCGTTTGTGTTTCCCTTCATTGACTGGGTTTTCGGCACGGCTTGGCTACCGAAGTACTGGCCGTCGGCTTACGGTATCAACGGCAAGATGTCCACGACTATCGCGGGGCAGTTTTTCGATCCGCTGGATCCTCCCCGGCGGGCTGTTGGTGGTCCGGGTGGCGCGGCGGTTTTGAAGACGGCTGATGTCGCGGGTCAGCCACCGGTCTAGTTGACGTTGTCTTTGCCGCGAAGCGGCGTCGTTCCAAAGGTAGGGATGGCTCTCCGAGCCGCTCCCCATTGTCTCCGCAGTGCTAGTGGGACGACCCCTGCTACTTGGCGAACCGGCCAATCTAATAATGGGAGCGGCTCGGAGAGCCATCCCTACCTTTGGAACGACGGCGGGGAACCCGCCTGGCAATTTTACAATCGTGGCGTCGTGATGCCGCGCTGGCCCATGTACTTGCCTTTCCGGTCGGCGTAACTCACCTCGCACACATCCGCCGCCTCCAGAAAAATCACCTGCGCCAACCCTTCGTTGGCGTAAATCTTCGCGGGCAACGGCGTCGTGTTGCTGATTTCCAACGTCACGTGCCCCTCCCACTCCGGCTCGAACGGGGTCACGTTGCAAATAATCCCGCAACGCGCGTAAGTTGATTTCCCGATGCAGATCGTCAGGATGTTGCGCGGGATCCGGAAGTACTCCACGCTGCGCGCCAGCGCGAAAGAATTGGGCGGCACGATGCAAACGTCCGTCTTCATATCGACAAAGGATTTCTCGTCGAAATGCTTGGGATCCACCACCGTGTTGAACACATTGGTGAACACCTTGAACTCGTCCGACACGCGCAGGTCGTACCCGTAGCTGGACAACCCGTAGCTGATCACGCGTGTTCGCCTCGCCGCCCTCCTGGCGCGGATTTGACGCTCGGCGAACGGCTCGATCATGCCGTGCTCCAGCGCCATTTTGCGAATCCAACCATCGGAATGAACACCCATGTACGTCGAGGGAAAAACCAACCGCTACCTGCTACTCACACTCTGCCGCAAGACAACTCCGCCGCAGGGTGCACATACCACGCGGCAGAGATCAAACTAACATCCGCAAACCCCGACCATCCGCAGACTACCAAGTCAGCGCGCCGCCGGACTGGTACTCGGTCACGCGGGTCTCGAAGAAATTCTTCTCCTTGCCGAGATCGATCGTTTCACCCAGCCACGGGAACGGATTGCGCGAACCATAACGCGCGCTCATGCCGATCCGCTCCAGCCGGCGGTCGGCGATGTGCTGCACGTACTCGCGGAACAACTCGGCGTTCAAACCGAGAATTCCCTTCGGCAGGCAATCCTGCGCATAGGCGATTTCCAGTTCCACCGCCTTGACGATCATCTCCTCGATCTCACTCTCCAGCTCGGGCGTCCAAGCCTGCGGGTTTTCGCCCTTGATGCCGTTGATCAAATCCGCGCCGAAGGACAAGTGTGTGCTTTCGTCGCGCATGATGTACTCGAACTGCTCGCCATGCCCGTCATGCGATTCTGCCGCTTGAACGACAGGATCATGACAAACCCCGAGTAGAAGAAAATCCCTTCCATGATGACGTAGAAACCCACGAGGTTCTTGATGAACTTCTGGATGCCTTCCGTCGTCTCCGTGGAGAAATTCGGGTCCATGATGTCCGCCGTCAGCGTCATCTCAAACGCGTCCTTCTCGTGGATCGAGTTCACCTCGTGGTACATGTTGAAAATCTCGCGCTGGTCGAGCGACAGACTTTCCACGATGTAATGGAAGGTGTGCGTGTGGATGGCCTCCTCGAACGCCTGGCGCAAGCAAAAACTGGCGGCACTCGGGGTTGGTGACGTGCTTGAAAACGGCCAGCACGATGTTGTTGCCCACGAGGCTTTCCGCCGTGGAGAAAAACCCGAGGTTGCGCATGATGACGCGGCGCTCGTCGGGGTTGAGCCGGTTGGATTTCCAAAGCTCGATGTCGCGCTGCATGGACACTTCCGTGGGCATCCAGTTATTGGCGCAACCGTTGAGGTAATGCTCCCAGGCCCAGTTGTACTTGAGGGGCATGAGTTGGTTTACATCCACCGCCTTGCAGTTGATGAGCCGCTTGTCGTCGGCGTTGATGCGTTTGGCCAGGTCGTGGAGTTCGGGACGGGTGTCGGAAGTGCTGCAGCAGGACATGATTTTAGGCTTCTAAAGGGATGGCTAACGTTGGGTGGTTGGCGCGGTGGAACGACAAACCGCGCGGCGGTGCGGGTACAGGTACAAACCTTACAGCTTACTGGCAGCTTTCGCAGCCGGGATCGAGGATGCTGCACATCTTCACCTCGGTCGCGGGTTCGGAGGACATGGTCATTTCCTCCGCCGCGGCTAGGCGAGGGCTCAGCGACAGGAACGCCCGGGGCGCGGGCGCGGATGCCACGGAAACCGAGGAGTTTGCGGACTGACGCTCCACCTTGACCGCGGCGCTGGCGCTCTTGTTCTTCATCCAGCGCGGCTGCGCGCCGCGGCGGTTGACGTCCACCGTGGATTTCTCGATCTGCGTGGCCGCGAGCGTGCGCAGGTAGTAGGTCGTTTTGAGCCCCTTCTACCAGGCCAGCATGTACATGTCGTTCAACTTCTTGCCGTTAGGCGCGGCGAGGTACAGGTTGAGCGACTGGCCCATGTCGATCCATTTTTGGCGGCGGCTGGCGCACTCGATCATCCAGCGCGGATCGATCTCGAACGCGGTGCGGAAAATCTCCTTGATCGAGCTCGGGGATCCGCTCGATCTCGGTCAGCACGCCATCGTAGTGCTTCAAATCCTCCATCATCTCGGCGTCCCACAAGTCAAGCTTCTTGAGGGCTTCAACCAGGTAGATGTTGATGGTGGTGAACTCGCCCGAAAGGTTGGACTTCGCGAACAGGTGCTTGTAGGTCGGCTCGATGGATTGACCCACGCCCGAGATGTTGGAAATGGTTGCCGTCGGCGCGATGGCCATGGTGTTGCTGTTGCGCATCCCGTGCTCGCGGACCGCCGCGCGCACCATTTCCCAATCCATCGTCGATGACCGGTCCACTTCCAGGTGCCCGCCGCGTTCGCGTTCGAGCAGGTCGTTGGTGTCCATGGGCAGAATGCCCCGCTCCCATTTCGAGCCGGGATACGTCTGGTAGGTGCCCCGTTCGCGGGCCAGTTCGGTGGAGGCGAGGATCGCGTGGTAGGAGATCATCTCCATGCTGCGGTCGGTGAACTCCACGGCGGCGTCGCTCGCGTACGGGATCTCCAGTTTGTAGAGCGCGTCCTGGAATCCCATGATGCCCAGGCCAACGGGCCGATGCCGCAGGTTCGCGTTGCGCGCCTCGGGGGCCGGGTAGTAGTTGATGTCGATGACGTTGTCCAGCATCCGCATGGCGGTGCGGATGGTGTCCTCGATCAACGGCGCGTTGAGTCCCCCGTCGGCAATGTGCTCGGACAGGTTGATTGAGCCCAGGTTGCACACCGCGATTTCGTCCTCGGAGGTGTTGAGCAGGATCTCCGTGCAAAGGTTGGAGCAGTGGACGACGCCCACGTGGTCCTGCGGCGAGCAGATGTTCGACGGGTCTTTGAAGGTCAGCCACGGATGGCCGGTCTCGAAAAGCATGGTCAGCATCTTGCGCCACAGCGTGACCGCTTCCACCCGCCGGTGCAGGGGCAACTCGCCCCGGTCGGCCATGGCTTCGTAGTGCTTGTAACGCTCCTCGAATTTGACGCCGTAAAGGTCGTGCAAATCCGGGCAGTCGCTGGGGTTGAAAAGCGTCCAATGTTCGTTGCGCAGCACGCGTTTCATGAACAGATCGGGAATCCAGTTCGCCGTGTTCATGTCGTGGGTGCGGCGGCGTTCGTCGCCGGTGTTCTTGCGCAACTCCAGGAAATCCTCGATGTCGAGGTGCCACGTCTCGAGGTAGGCGCACATCGCGCCCTTGCGCTTGCCGCCCTGGTTCACCGCGACCGCCGTGTCGTTCGCCACCTTTAGGAAGGGCACCACGCCCTGGCTCTCGCCGTTGGTGCCGCGGATCACCGCGCCGGTCGCGCGGACGTTCGTCCAATCGTTGCCCAGACCACCCGCCCACTTCGAGAGTTTGGCGTCGTCGCTGATGACCTTGAAGATGTGCTCCAGATCATCCATCACCGTGCTGAGGTAGCACGAGGAAAGCTGCGGGTGCAGCGTGCCGCTGTTGAAGAGCGTCGGCGTGCTGCTCACAAAACGCATCGACGACAGCAACTCGTAAAACTCGATGGCGCGCTCGTTCTTCTGGTCGGCCGTTTCGATGACCGAAAGCCCCATCGCCACGCGCATCCAGAAGTACTGCGGCGTCTCCAGGCGGCGACCGGCGTTGTGGATCAGGTAACGATCATAGACCGTCTGCAAACCCATGTAGTTGAAACGCGTGTCGCGGTCCAGCCGCAGGGCGGCGCTGATCTTTGCCAGATCGAAGTTCAACAGGCTGCTGTCGAGCCGTCCGAGTTCCACGCCCAAAAACAGGTAATCCGCGAAGTGGGCGCGGTGGCGCGCCGTGAGGCCGGCGATGTTCTGGTTCTCCTCGTCGCGAACGGCAGGCAGCACCTCGCGGTAGATTACGTTGAGGAGCAGGCGCGCGGAAACGTAGGAATAAGCGGGCTCGCGCTCCACCCGGGCCTTGGCGGCGAAGATCATCGCCTTGTCGATCTCGTCGAGTTGCACGCCGTCGTACAGGTTGCGGAGCGTTTCCTCGGCGAGTTCCCGCCAGTCGCAACGGTCGTCCATCCCCGCGCAGGCGCGGATCAGTTTGCGGCGGACGTGTTGCGGGTCCAGCGGCTCGACCGTGCCATCGGGCATGGTCACGCTCAACGCGGGCGCGGACGGCTGCGCGGCACGGCCGGAATCCGGCTGGCCGCCGCGCAGGATGCGCGCCTTCTTGCGTTCCTCCCGGTAAACGATGTAGGAACGCGCGATATCGTGCTGGCCGGAGCGCATCAACTCGTTTTCCACGAGGTCCTGGATCAGTTCCACTTCCAGGTCCTTGCCGTCGTTGGCCAAGGCCACCGCTTTTTGGACGACGGCGTGGGTCAGGTAAGCCACGGTGGTCGCCGTTTCCTTGGGGAGCGGCTGGTTATTGCCGATGCCGAGGTGATCCTTGTACGCGCTTTCGAGCGCGAGTTGGATCCGCGCGTCGTTGAACGTCTCCAAATGTCCGTCGCGTTTGCGAACCGACAGTTTTTCCGCCTCGGGCGTGGCGGCGAGCTGAAAATCGAGTTGGGGCTGGGATTCTTCTACGGTCATGGCTTGGAAAAAGGTGGTCTGCTGGAAAAGGCGGCGGCACGATGAAGGGAAGGCGGATGCAAAGCCGCGCGCCGACTGGAATGGCAGGGAGGATACGCCACATCCCGCCTTTGGCCCGTAAGGAAACGACACTTTCGGACGAGGCACTTTGGCGACTCACCTGCCGCCCCGCCCCGAGCCACGCGTTCCTCCGGTCGGAAAAAAGGCGGCGCAAAGCTGCGCCGCTCACGTTGAACCCGGGTGGAACTACTACCCGGCTCCTGTGTTTGCGGCGAAAAGGCTTTCCTGCTGTCGGCTCGGGATGTTCGCCGAAGGGAAGCCCCAAAACATCGGCTCAAGGGCTGCTCTTCCGCGAACGCGGCACACACTACATGTTGTGCCCTCCTTCAAAGAACTATCAAGACCTTGTGGGTTTTTCCCACCCAACGCAAGCAGAAGTTTGCGAAGTTTTCGCGATAAATTTAACTGGTTCTCACTGAATTGTTTGCGTCGGCTCCACCGATTCGTGCCCGGAAATGGGTGTTGTGAATGCTCCCTCGTCGGCGGACTCACCCGCCAAAACGAGCTTGCCACTACCGGTAGTGGGTTCCACGGTCTCGTCACCCAAGCGGCTTCCGGTGGAAAGATACCCTCGCACGTAGTCCGCGACGGCGTCGGTCAGCGGTGTGAACTCGATATTTTTGCAGTACGCGCGCAGCTTGGTGAGGTCCGCCCGGGTGTGGTATTGATACTTGCCGCGCAGATTTTCCGGCATGTCGATGAACTCGATGGCAGGCTCGCGGTCCAGGGCGGCGAAGAGCGCGTGGACCAGTTCGATCCAAGTGTGGGCCCGGCCGGAACCCAGGTTGAAGAGGCCGCCCGCCGTGGCGGTTTCGGCGAGTTCGATGGTCAGGTTCACGGCGTCCTTGACGTACAGAAAATCGCGTTGCTGCTCGCCGTCGCGGTAATCGGGGTGGTAGCTCTTGAAGAGTTGCACCTTGCCCGTGTCGAGTATTTGCCGGTGGGCTTTGTGGACCACCGAGCGCATGTCGCCCTTGTGATCCTCGTTCGGACCGAAGACGTTGAAATACTTCAGGCCGACGATCCCGTCCAGGAAGCCGTGCCGGGAGGCGTAAACGTCGAACAATTGCTTGGAATAGCCGTACATGTTCAGAGGGCGGAAGACGCTTAAATCCTCCTCCAGGTCGCTCATGCCCATCGCGCCGTCGCCGTACGTCGCGGCGGAGGACGCGTAAACAAAACGGGCGTCGTGCGCCAGCGACCATTTCGCCAGGGCCTTGGTGTACTCGAAATTGTTGCGGACCAGGTAGGCGGCGTCGCGCTCGGTGGTCGAGGAGCAGGCGCCAAGGTGGAAGACCAATTCGATGTCAGCCAGGGCGGGATCGTCGTTTTCGACGCGGCGCAGGAGTTCGTCGCCCTCCAGGTAGTCGTCGAAGCGCAGGGGCGCGAGGTTCTTCCATTTCTCGTCGGTGCCGAGGAAATCGGCGGCGAGGATGTCGTCCACGCCGCGCTGGTTGAGGTCCCAGATGAGCGCGCTGCCGATGAAGCCCGCGCCGCCGGTGACGAGGATGCGGGTCTGGGTGGTGTCGAAATTGTTCATGAATCCGTCCGCAGGTTAACGCGGATTAACGGAGATTAAAGAAAAGCCGGGTGAATTAAATCCACTGGAAGCCTCCGGGCGGGGGGGCGCTATCTACCAGGTGGTATTTGTGGAGCAGGCGGGCGTACTCCCCCACGGCGCGCTTGCCGGCTTCATCGACTTTGTAATGGATGGATTGGGTCAGGTAACGGCGGGAAAGGTCGGCGGGGTAGCGGATTTCGGATTGTACAACCCGCTCGATGCGCGAGACGCCCTCATCCCGCCAGGCACGGAGGCGGTTTGCGAGGGCGGGCTTGCCCGGGGTTTCGGGCAGCACGTGCCAGGCGGCAAAGACAAAGGGCAGGCCGGTGGCGTTCAGCCAGGCTTCTCCGAGGTCGAAGTAGCGGAGGCTGGCGTCGGCGGCGTGGGCGAGGCGGAAGTCGATGGCGCGGTCGCCGATCAGCAAGGCCCCCTCGCCTTCCACCAAGGCGGGCTGCGGCTCGAAGGCGGGGGGCAACGGTTCGTTGACGGGTGTCAGGCCGTGGTATTCCGCGAGCAACACCCGCTGAAGGTTGGCGGACGAGCGGGAGGCGGTGTCGAGGTACAAACGACGCAGGCCGGCGATTTCCCCGCGATGCGCGATGATCACGCTGTAAACCGGTCCGCGGCTCACGACACCGACGCCGTCCACCACGAGATATTCCGGGTTGGCGATCAACGCGAAAACCGGAGCCAGAGCCACCCGCAGGCGTCCCGCACGCAGGCCATCGGTGAGACTCGCCGGAGTTTCAAAGCACACCTCGTCCTCGTGTCCGTACACGAGTGGTTTGGAGTTGAGGTAACTGACGCAACCGATGCGCGGTTCTGGTGTGAATGGCACCTTCGCGGGGTTGTGGTGCTAAATGCTTGTCAGCACCGTCTGGGGCGAGGCCGGGGCGCGCAACGGGACGACGGGCGCCTGGCGATGCGTGGAGGCGATCCGGTTGTAGTGTGAATCCCGCTGGCAGGGGACGCGGCCCGCCTCGCGGATGGCGTCCTCCAAGGCGGCGACGGTCTGGCCCTGCGGCGTCTGCGAACCGGCGGCGTGGAAGATTTTTTCCTCCATGATGGTGCCGTGCAGATCGTCCACGCCGTAACCCAGCGCGACCTGCGCGAGGGGGAGGCCCATGCTCACCCAGTACGCGGTGATATGATCGAAGTTGTCGAGGTAAATCCGGCTGATCGAAAGGTTGCGGAGCTGGTCGAACCCGGTTGCGGGAATCACGTCGCGCAACTCGCGCGTGGTACCCTCCGGCACGAACGCAAACGGCACAAACCCCGTGAAGCCGCCGGTTTCATCCTGCAATTCGCGAAGGCGGCGCAGGTGATCGACGCGTTGCGCCAGGGTTTCGATGTGGCCGTAGAGCATCGTGCAGGTGCTGCGTCCGCCCATCCGGTGCCAAGTTCGGTGGGCATCCAGCCATTCGTCGGCGGTTTCCTTGCCGCGACAGATACGGTCGCGCACGCCCTGGTCGAAGATTTCGGCCCCGCCGCCCGTCAGCGAGCCGAGACCGGCATCGCGCAGGAGAGCGAGGGTCTCGGGGATAGGGAGTTTGAAGACCCGGTTGGCGAGGTGGTGGATCTCCACCGACGTGAAGCACTTCAGGTGCAGGTTCGGGTCCAACGCGCGGAGGCTGCGGAGGAGGTCGAGGTACCACTCGGGTTTGAGCGACGGGTGCAGCCCGCCGACCATGTGGATCTCCGTGATCCCCTGCGCGAGCGCCGCGCGCGCGGTCGAGACGATCTCCGGGATGCCCTGCTCAAAGGCGTGCGCGTCGCGTTTCTTTGCCGCGAAGGCGCAAAACTGACACGAGAGCAGGCAGACGTTGGAGTAGTTGATGTACCGGTTGAGCAGAAACGTGGCGACATCGCCGTTCTTGCGCTCCCGGACGATGTTGGCGATGGCGCCAAGGGCGTTGAGGTCCTTGCTGGCGTAGAGAACCAGCGCGTCAGCATCGGAAATTCGGTGGCCTTCGGCGACCTTTTCGTGGATGGGCCGGAGTTCGGGCGGCAGCAGGGCGGGGATCATGCGCACCCCCTTGTGAAATTTTTCACAAGCCAATCTCGCACACGTAAAATGCAATGCAAGACGGCCCGGAAGTTCTTCGCCACGATGGTAAGATATCCGGGGCGCGGCGGGGAACGAAACCTGCGCAACTTTCCCGGGCGGGCGACGTTGAATCCTCAATGTCCACCGCCGTCACCGCGCCCCCGCCCCACGCGTTTCTTTCCAGCATGGACCCTTTCCCCGGAGTGACTCCGTATTCCCACGTCGCCAGCGGAGGCGGTAAGGAAACCGCGGCCACCCGGGAATTGACCCCCGACGACCAGGATGTCGCCTGGATGCGCCTCGTGCGGGAAGGCGACCGGCGGGCTTTCGCCGAGTTGGTGGAGTGCCACCAAAACCGGGTGGTCGGCACCGTCGCGCGGATGCTCGGGGGAGACACCCACGACGCGGAGGACATCGGCCAGCAGGTGTTTCTGCGGGTTTGGAAGTCCGCGCCGCGGTACGAACCAACGGCGAAGTTCACCACCTGGCTTTACACCATCACGCGGAACCTGGTCTTCAACGAGATGCGGCGCCGCAAGAGTCGTCCGACCGCCAGTCTGGACGCGCCGGATTCGGGTGGTCACGGCACGAGTGGCGGCGCGCAGTTCGAGGATCACCAGGCCCCCTCCCCCGACGCCACGCTGCTGGAGGGGGAGTTGCAGCAGGCGATCACCGACGCCATCGCGACGCTGCCCGAAACCCAGCGCATGGCAATCATCCTGCGCCGGTACGAGGAGCTTTCCTACGAAGAGATCGGCGCGACGCTGGGTTTGACGGTGCCCGCCGTGAAGAGCCTGCTTTTCCGCGCGCGGGGGATTCTGCGGGAAAAATTAGCCGACTATTTGGGATCATGATTGCTTGCCGCGTCAATCGCCTGGTTCGCGAGATTTTTCCAGGGCGAACGCATCTAAATGTTGATGAGGCGAAAGAGGTAGGCGTCATCCCAACCCGCGCACTTGAGCCTTCGGCGCACGCTCTGCTTGGAGGCGGTGTCGCGCTTGGCCAGGCTCAGGGCTACCCGGCGCAGGGTAGCCAGATTCAGCGGTCCGTGGTCCTTGCGGACCCGGCAGCGGTCCTCATCAAAATGCACGTCGAGCATCCAGTGCAGGTTGTTTTCGATGGCCCAGTGGCCCCGCGCCAGAGCCAAAAGCCGCGTGGCATCGGCAGGCAGGCTGCTCAAAAAGTAGCGCCGCTCCACGCTGGCTATGCCGCTGGCCAGCACCTCGCGGCGGCTTTCGATGCAGGCGACACTTTGCACGCCTGCCCAGCCGGCCAGCCCGCGCAAACCGCCGAACAATCCCTCGGCAGGCAGAGCCGTGCAGCGGCGCGTTTCCAGGCGTCCGTGGTCTTTCTCCACTGTCTCGGCGCGCGTGGGCTTTTGCTCGGCCAGGGCCGCCTCGTCGGCAAAGAGCCGCTGGGTGTCTGCGTGCAGGAGCGCGTGGTTGCCCTTGAGGGCCAGCAGGTAGTCGCCGCCCTGGGCGGTGATCTGCGCGGCGATCTCTTTCTGCGTGCCCATGGCGTCGATGCTCACCACCGCGCCTTTTAGATCCAGCAGGCGCAGCAACTCCGGGATGGCGGTAATTTCGTTGCTCTTTTCGTCCGTGGCCACCTGGCCCAAAACCAGGCTCAACTCGCCTGTGGCAAAGGCGCTGACCACGTGCAGGGCCTTCTGGCCGCTGGCGCTATCGAAGCTGCGGCGCAAGCTCTTGCCGTCCACGGCAATCTGCCTTGGCTCACCACCACTACCACCACCGCCGCCGCTGGTGGTAGTGGCACTTTCCAGCCAGCGCAGAAAGCAGGCGTGGAGCTCCTTGGGATCGAGCCGGCGGAACACGCGCTCAAAGGTGTCATGGCTGGGAACGCCATGGGGCAGTTCCAGAAAGGTGCGCAGCCACCCCTCCTTCATTTCCGCCCATTCTTCCATGTCCGCAAAGCTCTCCGCCCCCGCTAAAGTCGCGCAGAGAGCCAAAACCAAAATGTCGCAGAGCAGATGCAGGCGCGTGCGCGCTATGCGAGGATCAGTCACCCCGGCAAAAAGCCGGGCGGCGGGCGAGAGGGCTGGCAAGTCCATCCCCCCAGCTTGCCAAAGCCGTCAATGCAAGGCCTTTTAGATGCGTTCGCCCTGAGATTTTTCTTGGTGTCCCGGCCAATCAAGGGTAGAACTGGAATCCGTTGCGGGTCAGCCGATGCCGACGGGCTCTTGACGAGCGAAATTCCGTCTTGGGATTTCCGTTCCCTCCTTTGCTGAGAACATTAATACACATGGAAATCACTCATACCTCCTCTTTGCTCGCGCGCGCGCGCCTACTCTCAAGTCGGCACCGGTCGCTCCGCTCTGGCCATAGCTCCGTTGGCCGCGCTCGGAATGTTGGCACCCGCCGCGCAAGGCAATATTGTTCTCGCCCCGACCTTCAATCCCAACGCGACAGTTACCTACGGACCCGACAGCCTGAATTCATTTACCACGTCCGGTACTCCGGCAATCTCCGGTGCCGCCCTGCCGCCGGGGAGCAATGGTACGACCGGTGCTACCTACACGGGATCCGCCAGCTTCACGGGGAATGGCAACGGCAGTGGAACCAACGTCGTCGGCAACATCCAGGAGTTTTCCATCAGTGGCAATGGCAATGGCGGCAGCCTGAACACCACCTCGGACGCGGCGTCGATTCATTACAATTTTACCTTGGCTGAAACGGACAATCCGAGCAACGGCGACTTCCTCGCCATCACCAGCTGGCAATTGAACCTATCCGTGACCACCAACGCGGGGGTGAACAGTACAATTGTCACGGGCGGAAGTGGCGTGAACCAGGAAAATCAATCGATCCAGTATCAGGGCACCGCCGTTTTTCCGCTTAGCGGAGCCGACAGTGGAACCGAGACTCTCTCCAGCTACTCCGCGGCGTTGACGGTAAACTATACCCGCTCGCATGGCAGTACCGGGGGCGGGGCGACTCTGTCCGTAACGATCCCAGCTGGTTCCATCGATTTCAACACCACTGCGGTGCCCGAGCCCAGCAATTGGCTTATCTTGGCCGTGGGTGTCGCCGGCGCGGGAGTCCAACTCGCGCGTGTGCGTCAGCGCCGCGCCACCCCGACGGTCTGACCTGAACGCCCGAGGCCGCCGGTTCCGTCACGGTGCCACGTTTGCTGTTGATATTGCCGCTGCTGCCGCAGGACCCGGGCAACGGGGCTGCCCGCAGCGTCCGTGGCGCGGCGGAACTAGTGGCCGCGAACCCCGGTTGGGACGTGCGCGGCCTGGCTGTCACGTCGGGCGACACCTGCCCTGAAGCCGGGCGCGCGGCAACGCTCGCTCTGCTGGGCGCTATGGGGATCCGGCCAGAGATCAAAGCACCGGCCGTCCCGGAGGATCCCATCGTGTGGAGTTTTCACGAGCGCGGGATCATCTACCAATTGCTCGACACCGAGGAATGGTCCCCTCGATTGTGGGACCCGGCGTGCCAGCGGAAATTCGACATTCTGTACGACGACACGCTCGCCACTTGGCGACCCGACGTCATCCTGACCTTCGGGGGTTTGCCCGAGGATCGCGCACGCCACCAGCGCGCGAGATCCCTGGGCATTCGAGCAGATGCTCGCCGCGCGCAGCGAGGGTTACGTCTCGCAAAGTTTTTTTGAGCCTTTCCAAGCCGTCCTCACGCCCAGTGATTTCCTCGCGGCGTATTACCGGGAGCTGGTCTCCGTGGAAGCCGTGTCCCTGCCCACCCCGATTTCCCCGGATGATGTCCTCGTACAGGAACGCGAACCTGTTTTCTTCACCATGGTGAATCCCTCCCGGGCGAAAGGGGAAATGTTTATCGCGCGTTTGGCGGAGGAGATCGGGATCAAGCGACCCGACATTCCGTTGCTCTTCGTTGAATCACGCGGAAACGCGGGCGACCTACTCCGTGCCGGCTGGGCGGGCGGATTCGACCTGCGACGGCACGAAAATCTGATGTTCGCTCCCGCGGTACCCCGGCCGCGCGATTTTCTGGCGGCGGCGAGGGCGCTGCTGGTGCCATCCGTGTTG
The DNA here is from genome assembly GCA_963795895.1 of uncultured bacterium. Classification (GTDB taxonomy): domain Bacteria; phylum Verrucomicrobiota; class Verrucomicrobiia; order Chthoniobacterales; family SZAS-18; genus CAWCJJ01. Next base: position 463,708 of record CAWCJJ010000005.1, on the reverse strand, counting down.
GAGGAGCCGAGCGGCGGGTGGTGGCGGAGGCACTGGTTAACGGCGTGCCGCCGCTGGTCAGTGGCCGCGGCGGGCTGCGGGAAAGCTGTCGGGGCGCGGGTTTCGTGCTGCCGTTGCCCGAGCATTTGACGCTCGCCACGACCGTGCCCGTGGCGGCGGAGGCGGTCGCGGGCTGGCTGGAGGTCATTGAGCGGCTCGCGGACGATGTGGTGTTTTATCAAGAAGCGAGCGCGCGGGCGACCGAGGCGGGGAAGGCGTATTTGCCGGAGGTGCTGGGGCCGCGCTACGTCGAGTTCTTCGAGGCGGTGCTGGCCGCGCTGGCGGATCGGCGGGTGATTGGCTTGGAATGATGAATTTCTTCAATCCTTCCGAATCCGCGTTAATCTGCGGACAAGTCAGGGTTTTCCCGATTTAATGACGGCGCATGTCAACCACACCCCGCGAGGAAATGGTCCTCGTCATCCGCCGCGCCCTGTTCGATGAACTTGGCGCCTTCCAAGGTCTGAACTTCGATGTCGCGCGCTACCTGCCGCCCATCTTGGATCGCGGGAACAACCATTTCATGTCGCGCGGCTTGGCGGAAGGGCACCCGGGGTTCAAGCAGATTATCCCGTATGTCCTGCTCACCCACGGCGGCAAGGTTCTGCATTACGTCCGCGGCAAGAAGAGCGGCGAGCAACGGCTGGCGGCCAAGGGTTCCATCGGTATCGGCGGGCATCTCAACGACGGGGACGAAAGCCTGTTTTCTTTCGATGAATCCGCTTACCTGGCGGGTGTCAGCCGCGAGGTGGGCGAGGAGTTGATCCTGCGAACTGGCTACCAAAATCGCATCCGCGCGTTGCTCAACGACGACACGACGGAGGTGGGCCGCGTGCATTTGGGGATCGTACACGTGTTTGAACTCGAATCCGACCAGGTGGCGAAACGCGAGGCGATGATCACGCAACTCGGGTTTCTCTCGCCGGGTGAACTTCAGCAACGGCGCGAGCAGTTGGAAACGTGGTCGCAAATCTGCGTGGATAACCTTGAACTTTTACTCGGCGGGTTAACAACGGAATAGGTTAAGGAATGAGTGTTGGAGTGCCACACCTATCATCCCGGGTACGGACGTGTCCAACCGCATAGGCGACAGGCCCGGGGCTGCGGTCGCCTGCCTCTTTCTTGCGGAATCAGACCATGCCGTTTAACGTTTATCACCAGAAGTTTATCCCGTCTTCAAGACCATGAAATACTACTTCCAGTGCCCTCGCTGCGGCAATGACGAAAGCTTCACCCGCCCAAAGCCCGTCTCCGCAACCATCGCTTCACTCAACGGGTTCACCGGCTGGCTGATGATTCGCAATTACGAAAACCATCAGGTGCAATGCGCGCGCTGCCTCCGCGAATTCCAACCGCCCGGCTTGCCAACTACCTCCTTGGGCAAGTTCGCCGCGTGGCTGTTCTTTTCCACCCTCTTGCTCACCATCGCCGCCCCGGCTGTGTTCAGCTTCAAAGAATTGCGGGACAGCCTCCCGGTTTTCCCCGGCAGCCAGTTCTTGGAGGACACCATCGCCCTCGCTCCGCGCGTGGCGGCTTATTGGCTTTTGAGCCTGACTTTGCTGATCGTCATCTCCAGCGTCGTTGCCGCCGTGGGCAGCCACTACTTTCTCAGAAGGAAACTCGCACGCACCCACCGCCTAAAGCCGGACCCCGCGCCGTTGCCGCTCCCGGCGCCGCCAGCGGAGGGCAAGCGGATCGTCCAAGCTTCCTGACTCGCCGACGATCCGCCGAAACCCACCGCCTTTGCTTGCGTTCCCGCCGCCGGAACGTGCTATGATGGCCCTCCCCTTTCGCGACCTTTTACCGCCCGCCCATGATCGCGCTTCGCGAAAACTTCGATACGAACGACAATCACTTCGTCCGCCGGATCGAGACGATGTTCTCGCCGGGCGGCACCCTCGGGACGGCGCGCAACTTCGAGCATCGCCCCGAGCAAACCCGGATGGCCACCGCCGTCGCCCGGACGCTCCACGAACGGCGGCACCTTGTCGTCGAAGCCGGCACGGGCGTGGGCAAATCGCTCGCCTACCTCGGCCCCGCCGTGATCCACGCGCTGGAACAGAAGAAGAAGGCGGTGATCTCCACCCACACCATCAATCTGCAGGAGCAGTTGATCTACAAGGATATCCCCATCCTGCAAAAACTGCTCGACCAACCCTTCGAGGCGGCACTCTTCAAGGGTCGGCAAAACTACCTTTGCCCGCGCCGCCTCAGCCGCGCGCGTCAGCAGGCCGGCGAACTTTTCACGGGTCCCGAGCAGAGCGAGTTGGAGGCCATCCACTACTGGAGCCTGAAAACCACCGACGGCTCCCTGAGCGACCTGCCCCGCGTGCCGGAACACGGCGTGTGGTCGCAGGTGTGCAGCGAAGCCCACATCTGCACCCCGAAAACCTGCGGCCAGGACAGCGGCTGCTTCTACCAGAACGCCCGCCGCCGCGTGCAATCGGCGCAGGTCGTGGTGCTCAACCACGCGCTGTTCTTCGTGCTGCTCGGCGCCGCGATGGCTGATCAAAACACCGCCGCCGCCCGCGCGGCCGTCGCCGCCGACAACGAGGAGGACGACGCCGACACGCCGCGCAGAAGGTTACCTGTTCGAGGATGATTTTGTGATCTTCGACGAGGCCCACACGGTCGAGGCCACCGCCGCGAAGCAGATCGGTCTCGGCATTTCGCAGTACGGACTCCGCGCGTCGCTCCAGCGGCTCTACCATCCGCGCACCAAAAAAGGGCTTTGGACGGTATTGCGCCACGCGGAAGGCGTTCGCGCGACGACCGAGGCGCTGGAGGAGATGGAATCGTTTTTCCAACGGATCGACCGCCAGGTGGAGTTCAAACGCGGCGGACGGGAGTGCCGCGTCCGCGAGGCCGGTTTGACGAACGACACCCTGGGTCCCGGTTTGGACGCGGTGCGCGGGTTGCTGGAGGACGCCGTCAACACCGTTGATGACGAGATTACCAAAGCCGAACTAAACGACCTCGGGCGGCGTCTGGCCGATACACGCGCGGGTCTGACCACGTTTCTCGACCAGAGCGCGGGCAACCACGTGTACTGGGTGGAGCGCACGGGCAAGACCGAGCAGAACCTGAGCCTCAACGCGGCTCCCATCGACCTCTCGGAAATCCTGAGCGAGATGCTCTTTCGTCCCGACGGCTCGGTGATCATGACGAGCGCCACCCTGGCGGTGGGCGGCACGGAACTGGGTTATTTTCGCCAGCGGGTCGGCGCGCTCGGCGCGGGGATCGACGCGGAGCAGATCGGCAGCCCTTTTGATTACGAAAAGCAGATGAAGTTGTACGTCGCCTCGCAGATGCCGGAGTCGCCCCGCGAGCCCGGGTACGAGGAGGCGATGGCCGGGTGGATCCAGCATTTTGTGGAGGAGACGCAAGGGCGGGCCTTCGTGTTGTTCACCAACTACAAGATGATGCAGGCGATCACGCTGCGGACACGCGCCTTCTTCGAGGAGCACGGCTGGCCGCTGCTGGTGCAGGGCGAGGGACTTTCGCGTCGGCGGATGCTGGAAAGCTTCAAGGCGGAATCCGGCAGCGTGCTCTACGGGACGGAAAGTTTTTGGAGCGGGGTGGACGTGCCGGGCGAGGCTTTGTCGAACGTGATCATCACGCAGTTGCCGTTTGCCCCGCCGGACAGTCCGGCGACGGAGGCGCGTTGCGAGTTGATCAAGGAACGCGGGGGCGATCCGTTTTCAGAGTACTCGCTACCGGAGGCGATTTTGAAGTTGAGGCAGGGGGTGGGCCGGTTGATCCGGACGCGGCAGGACCGGGGGATCATCGTGATTCTGGACAGCCGCGTGGTGCGCAAACCGTATGGCAAAGCCTTTCTGGCCGCGCTGCCGAGGTGTCCCGTGGAGATGGTGAGGTAGAGGGGGCAGCGGCGGGTCAGTTCCGCTACTGCGAAGCAGTTCTTCTCCGCCCGCCGCGTAGCGGCTTTGGAGTGGGCCGCGACACGTCGCCGCTTTGATCCCAGCGACACGTCGCGTCGTTCCTCTTCGGCGAAGCCGCCGTTGATCGAGCCGGCTGCGCCGGAAGGTCAGTACGCGACGTGTCGCGGTTGGACCCGGCGGAGCCGTGTGAAAGTGGCGACGTGTCGCGCGCACTCCAAAACCGCTGCGCAATGGTAAGAAGCCCGCGTCACGGCCACTCGTGGTCCCAGGTTTTTCCGTCCGCCGATTTAAACGCGTCCACCTGTTCGCCCTTGCGGCTCAGCCTCAGGTAGTACGGTGGTTTCACCTCGTCGCCGACCTCGCGCGTGGTGTTATCCTGCCTTCTTACGGAGATGGGATTCAAACTAACATCCGTGCCCGGGGGTTGTTCAAGGACTTCGAGATTTTGATCACGACGCGGCGGGATGGACGGGTATTCGCGCGGGTGAACGGCGTGGCATTGCAAGGGCGAGTCAGGGAGGACCGCGCGACGGGTGCCGCCGGCACGTTGGTGGGCGAGGGAAATTGTTCTTTCGGCCCGATGTCGATCTGTCCGGCGGATTAATCTGGGGCGACAGCCCCCGGGAGCGCGGGCAGTCCGGTTCTTGACATTATTAGCGAAGCTGATAATAAACCTCCTTAACCAAATCCCCGCCTCCAAAATTCCCCGCCTTTGCCTCTCGCCGCCGCCAACCACCAGATTCTTCCCAGGGCGGGCGCGCCGACCACCGGCCAGCCCGGCGTTGACACCCAGGAACTAGCCGAAATCATCCTCCTCTTCCAGCGCAGCCTGCTTTGCAACCTTTCCGTCGAGATCGCACGGGGCAACGTTTCCTTCTCCCAGTTCTTCCTGCTCGCCGCCCTGGATCGGGGCGAGGCGTTGACGATGTCCGAAATCGCCGCCAGAATGCGCCACACCACCGCCGCCGCCACGGGTCTGGTTGACCGACTCCAGACTCTCGGTTACGTGCAACGCGCCCACGCCACCGACGACCGCCGCAAAATCTTCGTCAAAATCACGCCGCTCGGCTCCGAACTTGTCGCCCGCAGCAAAGACGATATGATCCGCAACCTCAATTCGGTCATGACCTATTTGACCGCCGCCGAGCAAAAGGCCTGGCTGCAAATCTACCGCAAAATCCACCGCGTTTTCCTTGCCCAATGCTCCCACTCATGAAGAAGTCCGGTCAACGCCCGAGCTTTTGCGCGCCGCCGTCGCCTGCCCCTCGCCGGGGCGGTCCTCACCGCCAACACCACCGCCGTTTTTGCGGGTAGCGGTCCCGATCCCAAGGACCGTTTGCCGATGAACGCCGGCCTGGAGGCGCGCCTCAAGCACCTCACGCTCGACGACGCCATCGATATCGCCGTGCATCGCAACCCGGACATCCTGCGCCAGCTGCAGGAAATCCAGCGCACCCAGGGCGTCGTCGTCGAAGTGCGCGCCCAGTTGCTGCCGCATCTCATTCTGACCGGTACCTTCCAACAGGAAGACCAGAAGCTGCTCGAAGGCGGGCGCGGCGGCAGCACCGGCAGCAGTTCCACGGGAACGGGAACCACCGGCACGGGCGTTGGCACGGGGACCGGAACCGGCAACGGCACCACCGGGACCACAACCGGTTCCTCCCCCTCCTGCGCTGGTCGATCCCGCCACCGGCCTCGACGCCGGCCCGGTCGATTCTCCAAGGCGCTACGAGCGCCCTTGGCGGCAGCAGTTCGTCGCCCAACCGGAATACAACGTCACCATCGAAGTCCAGCAAACCTTGTACAACGCCGGCGTTTCGCCGCAGATCCGTCAGGCGCGCTTCACCCGCGACAATGCCTACTTACAACTGCGCGAGACGGTGGACACCACGTCAATAACGTGAAGACGCAGTTCTATACGGTGCTGCTCGACGAGGCGCTGATCAAAATTCAGGAGGAAACCATCCGCCTGCTCGAGAGCCAGTTGCGCGACCAGCAGAACCGTTTCGCCGCCGGCACGGTCCCGCGTTTCGACGTGTTGCAAGCCAACGTCGCGGTGTCCAACCAGCGGCCCGCAGCTCATCACGCGCGCAACAACATTACAACCTGGGTTACATCGGTCTCGCCCGCAGTCTCGGCGTGGAGTACGGCCCCAACCAGGAGCGAGTCGCACCCATCAAAGTAATCGGCAACCTGGACTACCATCCACAGAATTTCTCGCCCGAGGCGGGTGTCGCCGCCGCCAAGGCCTACCGCGCGCTGCTCAAACAGCAACGGCAAAACATCCTGATCCAAGTGGAGGAAATCCGCGTCGCGGCGGCGGGCTATCAGCCGGTTGTCAAGGCCAGGGAGGTTACGAGGTGCTCAACAGTCGGCTCAGCCGCGACATCACCGACACCATCAACGGCTACTTTTTCGGCGCGAACGTCAACTGGAACATCTTCGACGGACTGGCCACCTACGGGCGCGTCAAGCAGGCGCGCGCGTTGCTGGCCCAGGCCAAGGTGGTGTACGACGACGCGATCCGGCAGGTGGTGCAGGAAGTGCAAACCAACTACCTTGCCCTTCAGCAAAACAAGCAGTTGATCGCCAGCCAGGTTGCGAACGTGGGCCAGGCCGAGGAAGCCGTCCGGCTCGCCCAGGCGCGGCTCTCCGCCGGCGCCGGCACCCAGCTCGACGTGCTGCAATCGCAGGTCGCGCTGACCCAGGCGCAAACCACCGAGTTGCAGGCCCGTTACGACTACTCGGTGGCGTTGGGCAACTATGAGCGCGTCACCGGCACGAGCACGGTGTACGCGGAAACGTTTGATGATCCGCTCACGCGCAAGGAACGTCTCACGGGCGTGGCGGGAGCGCCCACGGGAACGGAGAACGGCCAGCGCAAACAACAGCGCGGGTCGGTGAAAACTCCGGACGAAGGTGCGCGGGGCTCGGGCCGTTCGGCGCGCAAAAAGATCGACGCCGAACACCCGGGACCCGACGTGAACTCGACCCTGCGGCCGGACGCGATGGATCCCGTCCGGCGCCCGGCGGCACCACGAACCGAGGCGCCGCTCACCGGCGGCAACCAGTTTCCTTAAGCTTGGGGATTCTATGAACCCGGCGATGCGCGTCGAATGGTTCGAGGCACTTGGCGCGCTGCCCGTGGTTCACGGCTTCACGGGCCGGGTGGAGGGACTTGACGTCAAGGCGGATCGCGCGCTCGCACTGGAACGCCTCCGTCGTTATCACCGCGACGCGCAGGCGGAATTGGGTTTGGGCGAGTTGCCCCTGATTCTGGCCGAGCAGGTCCACGGCAAGGGCGTTGCCGTGGTGGGTCGCGGACAGTCCTTGCCCGTCGGGCCGCTGCCGGGGATGGATGGGATCGTGACGAACCGGGACGACGTCTGCCTGGGCATCTACGTGGCGGATTGCTGCGCCGTGTACCTGTCAGACCCCGTTAGGAGGGCCATCGGGTTGGTTCACGCCGGTCGGAAAGGGCGCGGAACTCGGGATCGTGCCGGAGGCGATTGACCGGATGGCGGGGGCGTTCGGGACGCGGGCGGGCGACCTCACCGTGCAACTCGGCCCGTGCGTTCGTCCGCCCTGGTACGAGGTGAACTTTTCGGATTTGATCATCGCGCAATGCCGTGAGCGCGGGGTAGAACGCGTTTATGACTGTGGCACCTGCACCGCAGCCAACCCGGAGCAGTATTACTCGTACCGCCGCGAAAAAGGGCAAACCGGGCGGATGCTCGCGCTGCTGGCGTTGTCACCCCATGTTCCCGCGCGAATTTATCCGGCGAGCCCGGAGTTGATGGACCGTCCCCAGCCCGTGTCGCGCGAGTTGGAGGTGGACTTGGAAAATCTCATCCGCATCAACCGGAACTTCGGTTCGTACCGACTGATCCGGCGTTTCCTGGAGCGTTGGTGGAAGCCGGGCGGCACCTACCGCGTGCTGGACCTTTGCACGGGAGCCGGGGACATTCCGCGCGTGATGGTTGACTGGGCGCGGGCGCATGGGGTGATGGTGACGATTGAAGCCGTCGATTTCCAGGCGGCGACGGTGGAGATCGCCAGCCGCTGGAGCGTGGCGTATCCAGAAATCAGCGTGCGCCAAGGGGACGTGCTGGGAGATGTGGCGGCGGACGGCGCGTCCTATGATTTTGTGTTCTGCTCGCTGGCGCTGCATCATTTCAGCGAGGCGGACGCGGCGCGTGTTTTGCGGCGTGGCCGCGAGTGGGCGACGCGGGCGGTTTTGGTGGCGGATTTGGAGCGTGGCTGGACAGCGGCGGCGGGCGTGTGGCTGATGACCGCCGTGTTGTACCGCGAGCCGATGACGAAGTATGACGCGCGTCTTTCGGTGCGGCGGTCTTTCAGTTATGACGAGTTGGCGGGATTGGCGGACACGGCCGGGTGGCGCAGTTTTGGGCACACGCGGTTCTCGGTGGCGCGGCAAGCCGTTTGGCTTGAGTTGAACGTGTGATCCACAGGGGCGACAGCCCCCGGAAGGCAGCCGCATCGCGTCCCTCCGCCTAGCCTTCCACCCGAATCACCAACGGCACCTCCGGCTGCAACGTCTTCACCGGTTCGTAATTCAAATACGGCGACAAGCCAGCGCTCCACCTCTTCCAACGGCATCCCCTTGCGTCGCTGGTAATCCACGACCTGGTCGCGGTCCAGCTTGCCCACCGCGAAATACTTGCTCTCCGGGTGCCCGAAATACCAGCCGCTCACGCTGCTGGCCGGGTGCATCGCGCAGCTTTCCGTCAGCGTGATGCCCGCCGCGTTCTCCACGTCCAGCAACCGGAACAAGCGTCGGCTTCTCCGTGTGGTCGGGACACGCCGGATAACCCGGCGCCGGGCGGATGCCGCGGTATTTCTCCCGGATCAGATCCTCGTTCGTCAGGTTCTCCTCCGCGCCCGAAGCCCCACTCCACCCGCGCCCGCCGGTGCAGGAACTCCGCGAACGCCTCCGCCAGCCGGTCGGCCAGCGCCTGCGTCATGATCTTGTTGTAATCGTCGTGCTCGCTCTGGAACCGCGCGACCAGTTCGTCCGTGCCGTGGCCCGTCGTCACCGCGAACGCGCCGAGGTAATCCGCGCGCCCGCTCGACCTTCGGCGCGATGTAATCCGCCAGCGCGTGGTTGAACTGCCCCGCGGGTTTGTCCGCCTGCTGGCGCAACGTGTGGAACGTCGTCAGCACTTCCGACGCGGCTCTCGTCCGTGTAGAGCTCGATGTCGTCGCCGACGCTGTTCGCGGGGTAGAACCCGTACACCGCGCGCGCGTGCAGCAGCTTGCCGTTCACGATGTCCTGCAAGCAGCTTCCGCGCGTCGTCGAACAGTTCGCGCGCCTGCTTGCCCACGTACGGGTCGTCGAAGATGCCCGGGATAGCGTCCGCGCAGTTCCCAGGTGTGGAAGAACGGCGACCAGTCGATGAACGGCACCAGCTCCTCCAGGGGCTTGGCTCTCGATCACCCGGCGGCCGAGAAACGCCGGCGTGTCGATGCGCGTCGCGGCCCAATCGATCGGCGTGCGCCGCTCTGCGCGCCTCCGCGATCGGCAGCATCTTTTCGCGGCGTGCCGGCCCTCGTGTTCCGTCGCGCAGCTTCTCGTATTCGTCGCGGGTTTTTTGCGACGAAGGCCGGCTTCTGCTCCGGGCTCAGCAGCGCGCTGACCACGCCGACCGAGCGCGACGCGTCGAGCACGTGGATGACCGGCTGCGAGTAGTGCTGGCGCGATCTTGACCGCCGTGTGCGCGCGGCTGGTCGTCGCGCCGCCGATGAGCAGCGGCAGGTCATCCCGAGCCGCTCCATCTCGCGGGCGACGTGCGTCATCTCGTCCAGGCGACGGCGTGATCAGGCCGCTCAGGCCGATGACATCGACGCCGTGCGTTTTCGCCGCCTCGAGGATTTTCTCGCACGAGCACATCACGCCCGAGGTCGATGACCTCGAAGTTGTTGCACGCCAGCACCACGCCCACGATGTTCTTGCCGATGTCGTGCACGTCGCCCTTTACCGTGGCCATGAGCACCTTGCCCTGCGCGCGCTGCTGGTCCAACGGACGGCTTGGCTTTCTCCGCCTCCATGTACGGCATCAGGTAAGCGACGGCCTTCTTCATCACGCGCGCGCTCTTGACCACCTGCGGCAGGAACATTTTCCCCGCGCCGAACAGGTCGCCGACCACGCTCATGCCGGCCATCAGCGGCCCCTCGATCACGTCGAGCGGGCGCGCGAGTTTTTGCGCGCGCCTCCTCGGTGTCGGCGTCGATGAAATCGGTGATGCCCTTGACCAGCGCGTGCGAAAGCCGTTCCTCCACGGGCCGCTGCGCCACTGCGTCGTCCTCCTTCTTGACCTTCGCGCCGGCCTTGACGGTTTCGGCGAATTCGACCAGCCGCTCGGTGGCGTCGGGGCGGCGGTTGAGCAGCACGTCCTCGACGCGTTCGAGCAGGTCCTTGGGGATCTCCTCGTACACCGCGAGCACGCCCGCGTTGACGATGCCCATGTCCATGCCCGGCGCGGATCGCGTGGTACAGAAACGCCGAGTGCATCGCCTCGCGCACCGGGGTGTTGCCGCGGAAGGAAAACGAGATGTTCGACACGCCGCCGCAGACGTGCGCGCCGGGCAGGTTCTGCGCGAATCCAGCGCGTGGCCTCGATGAAATCGACGCGCGTAGTTGTTGTGTTCCTCGATGCCGGTGGCGACGGTCAGGATGTTCGGGATCGAAGATGATGTCCTCCGCCGGGAAGCCGACCTCCTCCGTGAGAATCCGGTAGGCGCGCGTGCAGATTTCGACCCGGCGCGCGTAGTCGGCGGCCTGGCCCTGCTTCGTCGAACGCCATGACGACCGCCGCCGCGCCGTAACGCCGGACGAGCCGCGCGTAGTGCTTGAATTTCTCCTCGCCTTCCTTGAGCGAGATCGAATTGACGATGCCCTTGCCCTGGAGGCATTTCAGGCCCGCCTCGATGACGCTCCACTTGGAGGAATCGACCATGATGGGCACGCGCGAGATGTCGGGCTCGGCGGCGAGCAGGTTGAGGAAACGGTGCATGGCCTTCTCGCCGTCGAGCATGCCCTCGTCCATGTTGACGTCGAGGATGTTCGCGCCGCCCTCGACCTGCTGGCGGGCGACCTGGAGGGCGGTCTCGTAGTCGCCGGCGAGGATGAGCTTGGCGAAACGCGGCGAGCCGGTGACGTTGGTGCGCTCGCCGATCATCAAAAACTGGGAGGCGTTTGGGACTGGGGCGGCGGGCATGGGAGAAGAATTTAGCACAGAGGACACGGAGAGGGGGACACAGAGGCAGAGGAGGAAGAAAAAGGCAAAAAGGCTTTGTTCCAGAGGGTGTTTAGAGTACTACGCGCTTGAGGCCTTGTTTGAGTAAAGAGACGTTGAAATTGATAAGCAAGCCGATGCGGCACTTCGCGAGCCGGAGGTAGGTGATGAGTTGCGCGACGTGAACCGGCAGGAGGACATCCACGGATTTAAGCTCAACGATCAACCTTCCCGCCACGAACAAGTCCACCCGGTACGCGCAAGGCAGCAAAATGCCTTTGTAGTGGAGTGGCAATGGACTTTGAATCTCGTACGGAACTCCCGCGAGGGTCAGTTCATGGGCGAGACACTGCTCGTAGGCGGACTCCAGCAACCCGGGACCCAGCGCGCGATGAACTTCCATCGCGCAGGTAATCACCAAGCCCGTCAGTGAATCAAACGGCTTCTCGCGTCGAATTGGCTCCAGTTCCTTCATAACCCCTCACCTCCCCTCTGTGTTCTCTGTGTCCCCTCTCCGTGTCCTCTGTGCTACTTCTTCCTCCCCCTTATACCGCGAGCATCTCTAGGCCGCTCAACCGTAGCCGGCGCTCGATCAGCGGGACCACGCGGGGCGGGCAGTCGCGCACGGCCTCCGCGATGGCCTTGATGTGCGCGGGGGTCGTGCCGCAACAGCCGCCGACGATGTTCAACCACCCCGCCGCCGCCCACTCGCGGATTTGCGGCGCGAAGGTTTCCGGCGTCTCGGGGAAGCCCGTCGGCGAGAGCGGATCGGGCAGGCCGGCGTTCGGGTAACACGACACAAACATCGGCGCGATGCGGCTCAACTCCTCGATGTACGGACGCATCTCCTTGGGCCCCAGCGCGCAGTTCAGACCGATGCTCAACAGCGGCGCGTGCGACACACTCGTGTAAAACGCCTCCACCGTTTGGCCGGTCAGCGTCCGTCCGCTTAGATCCGTGATCGTGCCGCTGACCATGATGGGCACGCCGGTCGGCGGGATGGCTGTCGAAATACTCCTGGATCGCGAACAGCGCGGCCTTGGCGTTGAGCGTGTCGAAGATCGTCTCGACGAGGATCAGGTCCACGCCGCCCTCGATCAGTCCGCGCAGTTGCTCGTCGTACGCCGTCGCGCACCTGGTCGAAGGTCACGTCGCGCGCGCCGGGATCGTTCACGTCGCGCGAAATGGAAAGCGTCTTGCTCAGCGGACCGATCGCGCCGGCCACGAAACGGCGGATGCCCGTCGCGTTCGCAACCCGGTCGGCGGCGCGGCGGGCGCAACCGGCGGCGGCCACGTTGAGTTCGTAGGCCAATGGTTCCAAACCGTAGTCCGCCTGGGACAAGGTGGTGGCGTTGAAGGTGTTGGTCTCGATGATATCCGCCCCGGCTTCCAGGAAAGCGGTGTGAACTTCCTCCACCACCTGCGGTCGCGTGATGGCAAGCAGGTCGTTGTTGCCCTTCAGATCCGTCGCGTGGCCCGCCAGACGCGTCCCGCGGTACGCCGCCTCGTCGAGCCGGTAGGTCTGGATGTTGGTGCCCATCGCGCCATCCAGGATGACAATCCGTTCCTTCAACAATTTCTCGATGGGATGCTCGTTCATAATCCCTAACATGGGGGTAAAAACCCACTCCAACAACAACAAATTGACAAATCATGATAACTTGATACGTATGGCGAAGAACAAGCTCGAACCGCGCCCGATGCCGCCCGGTTGAAAATGCTTTCGCGCTCGGCGATACTCTCCGCTTCAACCCGTCCACGATGCGCCTCCCCTGCCTTTCTCCCACCGTCCCGTCCCGGTTGTTCGCGCTGGCGACCTTGCCCGTCTGCCTGGCTCTCGTAACCTTGGTCTCCACCCGCGCGGAGCCGCCGTCGCCCCCGCCGGCGCAGATGGACGCCGCCGTGCAGCACCGCCGAGACCGTCAACAACGCGCGCATCGCCGCCTTCGACGTGCGCGGCATGCCCGACACCATCGAGCCGACCTGGGACACCCGGCCCGACGACCGCACGGTTTATTTCGACATCCCCGCCCCTCGCGGCCAGATCACCGACCGCAACGGCCTGCCGCTGGCGCAATCCCGCCTCGGCTACCACCTCGACCTGAGCTTTCCCACCGGCGAGGAGATGAGCGACGCGCCAGGTGGCCGCTTTCGCCAAGCAGCAGCTCGTCGCTGGCGCAGAGCGTCCTGCGCCGTCCGCTGGAAGTCACGACCGCCGACCTGCTCGACCATTACCACAACCGGCGTATGCTCCCGATGGACATCGCCCTTTACCTCACCCCGGAGGAGACGGAACTCGCCCGCGGCCAAGCTCTCGCGGGCTACCTCGGGCTGCGCCCCGTGTACCTGCGCTTCTACCCGAACGGCCCGCTGGCCGCGCACATCATCGGCTACAGCGGCAAGACCGGCGGCCAGGCGCACGGGTCCGCTGCAGCCCAACGAACTGCTCTGGCCCGACCTGGAAGGCCGCGAAGGCCTGGAGAAAACCTACAACGAGCAGCTCACCGGCCACCACGGCGTGCTGAACATGACGTTCAACGGCAAGGGCGAGAAGACCAGCGAGCGCATCGTCACCCCGCCCATCCCCGGCAACAACGTGGTCACCACGCTCGATCTGCCACCTGCAAAAACTGTGCGAGGACGTGCTCGCCAAGGGTGCCAAGCGCGGCGCCATCGTCATGATCGAACCCGACGACGGGCGACGTGCTCGCGCTGGCCTCCTGGCCGACGTTCGATCCCGAACCTCTTCGTGCCGTCCATCTCCGAGGCGAACTTCCGGCGGATCAACGAGGACCCGAATATCCCGCTGATTCCCGCGCGCCTACCGGGCGAGCTACCCGGCGGGATCGACCTTCAAGGTCATCGTCGGCGCGGCCGCGCTGCAGAGCCGCACCATCGACAAGGACGACGAGTTCAGCGGTCCGGCGAGCATGCACCATCGGCAACGTCCTCTTCCACAATTGGAAGAAGACCGACGCGGGCGACCTGAATTTCGTCCAGGCGCTCACGCAAAGCTGCAACACCTGGTTCTATCAGGTCGGCATCAAGACCGGCGCCGGACAAGATCGTGGATTGGGCGCGCCGCTTCGGCTTCGGCCAGAAGACGGGCCTGCCGCTCAAGGACGAGGACGCGGGCCGCCTGCCGGACAACGAGTACATGAAGAAGCGTCCACAAGCGCCGGATGATGGACGGCGACGTGGCCAACCTCTCCATCGGCCAGGGCGATCTGCTGGTGACGCCCGTGCAGATGGCCGAGGCGATGGCGACCATCGCCAACGGCGGCACGTTCTACCAGACCCGGCTCGTCGAGCAGGTGCAATCCGTGGACAACACCATCGTGGCGGCCTTTCCGACGCATCCCCGCCGCGAGGTGGGCCTGACGGCCGACATGCTGCGCGTGCTCAAGAAGGCGATGGTATGCGTGCTGGGGCCGGGCGGCACGGCGGCGCAGGCCCGGGTGCCGGGCGTGGACGTGGCCGGCAAAACGGGCACGGCCCAGTGGGGCGGGCAACGGCGACAAGTCCAAGCAGCGCACGCCGCGTGGTTCGTGGGTTTCGCCCCCGTGGAGAAGCCGCAGTACGCCTTTGCCGCCTTGTACGAAGGCGAGCCCGGCGACAATCGGCGTCACGGCGGCACCAGCGCGGCCCCGTTGATCGGCAAGGTGCTCCGCGAAATTTACAAGAAGGAAAAACCCGACAAAAACAGCCGCAAGAAGAAGCACGACGACGACGACGAGGACAGCGATGACGGCTCGCCGCCTCGGACGACGATGGTCCGCAGAATGACCGACGAGTCGATTAACCAGGAGGCATACCGATGTCGCTCGCCGTCGTCAATATCGCTCTTCTGCGCCGGGATCCTGTAAGTTCGATCCGTTCAGTCCATTCATCTAACTACGATGCCCTTCGACCTCAAATCTCTCGTGGCCGCCCGCATGGGCGAGAACTACGAGCTGCACAGCCGGCATCTCAACCCCACGCTTGTCCAGGTCCAGCGCACCATCGGTTTCGACCGGGTGTACACGCGCGCCAAGGGAGCGTATCTCTACGACGCCGAGGGCCAGGCCTACCTCGATTTTCTGAGCGGCTACAGCGTCTTCAACATCGGGCGCAACCATCCGGTCGTCGCCCAGGCGATCCGCGACGTGCTCGATCTCGACCTGCCCAACATGGTGCAGATGGATTGCTCGCTGATGAGCGGGCTGCTGGGCGAGGCGCTGCTCAAGAAGACGCCGCCGCACCTCGACGCCGTTTTCTTCTGCAACTCGGGCACCGAAGCCGTGGAGGGCGCGATGAAGTTCGCCCGCGCGGCCACGGGCCGGCCGCGCATCGTCAGCCTGCAACGGCAGCTACCACGGACTGAGCTACGGCGCGCTTTCCATCACCGGCATCGAGAACGTTCCAGGAGGGTTTCGGCCCGTTGCTGGCGGACACCGAGACGCGTGGCGCTGGGCGATCTGGATGCGCTGGACCCGCACACTCGCCATGCGCGACGTGGCGGCGTTCATCGTCGAACCCGTGCAGGGCAAGGGCGTCAAGTTCCCCAAGGACGATTACTTACCAGCGCGCGCAGGCGCTCTGCCGCGAGCACGGCACGCTTTTCATCTGCGACGAGGTGCAGACGGGCCTCGGGCGGACGGGCAAATGGTTTGCCTTCGAGCATTGGGACCTGGAGCCGGACATCATCACGATGGCCAAGAGCGCTGAGCGGCGGCTACGTGCCTTGCGGGGCGGTCGTCGCGCGGCGCTGGATTTACCAGAAGCGTGTTCAGCCGGCTGGACCGCTGCGTGGTGCATTCCAGCACGTTTGGACGCAACAACCTGGCGATGGCCTGCGGCTTGGCGAGCCTGCAGGTGCTGGAGGATGAAAACCTCATCGAAAACTCGGCGAAGATGGGCGCCTTGCTCATGGAGCGGCTCAACGCGCCTGCAGGCGCGAGCACCCCTTCATCAAGGAAGCGCGCGGCAAGGGGCTCATGATCGCCATCGAGTTCCACGAGCCGACGAGCCCAGCTCAAGGTCGCCTGGAAGCTGCTGCACCGCATCGACAAGTCGCTCTTCCCGCAGATGGTCATCGTGCCGCTGCTGAGCAAGCACCGCATCCTGACGCAGGTGGCCGGGCACAACATGGATGTCATCAAGATCCTGCCGCCGCTGATGATCGGCGAGAAGGAAGTCGATCTGTTCATCAACGCGTTCAGCGACGCGCTGGCGGGCTGCCGGAAGTTTCCCGGTCCTGTTTGGGAACTCGCCCGCAACACGGCGCAGGTTTACCTCCGGAAAAAGCGCGCCTTGCGGCAGCGCCGTCGCCACTTGGCCCGGCTGGCTTGAGAAGAAGAAGCTTGTTCCGGCTTAGACTTTCGCCGTTCTGCCCGGCAAGGCTTACCCGCGCGGGGTAATCAGCCGGATCGCCGGTTTTTGGGTGGCAGTTTTTAACCCGTTCAGTTTATGGCAAACGATGTGGAGTTGGTAGAACCGGAGAAAGCGCCGCGCGACTACGGTTTTCTGTGCGTTTGCCTGTTGTCACTGTTGGGCGGTCTGGGGTACCTGATGTACCGGGTCGCAGTGGAACCGCGGCAATTGGCGGGTGATCTGTCCGAGCACCACGTCGCTCCGCCCGGAACGTATTTCGCCCGGGAATACGTGGCCACGACCACTTCCAAAGGCGTGATCGGACTGCCGCCCGGCACGGCGGTTTTTGTCCGGCAAAAAGGCAACGACCAATGGGTGGTCAACGACGGGATCGACGATATTCCGCTCAAGTATTCCTCGTTGACCATGGACGTGGATCTCGCCGAGAGGTTGCGCGCGCAGGACAACGAGGCTCAGGCGCGGGCGGCGGCCATGCGGGCCCGGGCCGAGCAGTTGTTCCGCGAAGCGGAGATGAAGAAACGCGCGCTCAGCCAGATGGAGATGGACGAGGCCCGGCATCGCATGACCGGACAGCCCGTCGGCGGGGGCACGCGTTTGGACGAACCCGTCCAGCCGTCCGGCGGGGCGGTGGCGTACGGAGGCAACGGGGTGTACGCGCCGCCCCCGCCGCCGTCGTATTACAATTATCAGACCCAGCAATGGATTAAGGCCGGGGGGAGGTAGTTGGAGACGGTTTGGCTGCCGCCAACACAACATGAATCTCTCCGCGCACCGCTACCCTCCCCTATGGACCAGAACCTGCCCCGCCTGACCGCACCGGCTGCTTGAACTCCTACCGCCACGTCGGCGGGATCAACAACATCGAGGTCGTCAACGTGCCCTCCAAACGGGCCATCGGCGCGATCTGCGAGGATCTGCTGCAACTCCTCTTTCCCGGTTTCCACGACGAACAGCCGATCCTTTCCAGCGAACTGCAGGCGATCACCACCGAGCGCGTCGACAGCATCGCCACCCGCCTGACGAGGAGATCTGCAAGAGCCTGCGCACGCGGATGCCCGGCGGCTGCCCCAGCGACGCGGCGCATGACATCGTGTTGTCCTTCCTGGACGAACTGCCCGCGTTGCGCGAACTCCTGCGCACCGATGTCGAGGCCGCCTACGAAGGCGATCCGGCGGCGACGAGCTTACGAGGAGATCATCGTCGCCTATCCATTCATCGAAGCGGTCTCGATCCAGCGTCTGGCGCACTGCTTTACCGCAAGGACCTGCCGCTCATCCCGCGCATGATGACCGAATGGGCGCACGCGCGCACGGGCATCGACATCCATCCCGGCGCGCGGATCGGGCCGTACTTTTTCATCGATCACGGCACGGGCGTCGTCATCGGCGAAACCAGCGTGATCGGCGCGCAGGTGAAGCTTTACCAGGGCGTGTCGCTCGTGGCGCGCAGCTTCCAGAAGGACGAGCAGGGCCGCCTCGTCAAAGGCGGCAAGCGCCACCCGGACGTCGGCGACCACGTCACGATCTACGCCAACACCACCATCCTCGGGGCGGACACGCAAAGTGGGTTCGGGCAGCACCATCGGCGGCAACGTTTTCCTGATGCACAGCGTGCCGCCGGATTCGCTGGTGTTCTACGAGGAAACGCAGTTGAAAATCCTCTCGAAGCGCGACAAAGCCGCTCCCGTGGGCGTTGGCGGCGAGTGGTTTTACGACATCTGAACCCGCCGGACCAACCCGGGTTTCATCGCCGGTACGAAGCCGGCATCAACAGCAAAAGACTTTGCGTCACGAGCAGGCTGGTCAGGAAGAAAAACATCACTTCCTCCACCGGCAGGGGTCCGACGTGCCAGCCGAGAATTTGTCGCCGCGTCGAACCGCCAAATCCCCGACCGCATCGCGAACGAGTCGCACGCGCTGAAGAAAATCATCCCGATCAGCGCCGGGCAAAACACCGCCGCCACGTTGCGCCGGAACACCCGCCAGCCGATCACCCATTGGCCCAATAGCAGTGGCGTGGTCCAGCAAACGAGGTGCAGGAAGTAATGCCATCTCATGACGCGCCCCGCCGCTTTTGTTCCAACGGCGGAAACGGCAGGAACAAAAAAGTCAACAGTGCCACGATGACTGTCTCGATCAGGAAGAAATGCGTATTCCTCCGCCGGAAGCGCCACAACACTCCGCCCGCGACTCACTTCAACAGGATGGGTTCGTTGCCAGTCGAAGGTCCAGATGCCCTGGTACACCGCCCAGTTGTCCCATGGCGTCGTCGCCACGAGAACGATGCCGCAGATGATGGCGACCCACCTCCAATGCGCCGCGCGCAAACGCCGCCGCGCCAGCCAAAGCAGCAGCAGCAAGGCGGGCAGGTTGAAGAGCAGGTGGAAACCCAGGTAGGTCATCTGTGGGAAATGACGAATGCAAAAACCGGAATCCAGAAGGTTCACAGAGAACACGGAGAGGGGACACAGAGGCGGAGGAGGAAGAGAAAGGCAAAAGGCTTTGTTCCAGAAAGACCTGCCAGTCTTTTCTTCTCCGAACCCTCCTTCTTCCTCTGTGTTCTCTGTGTCTGCCTCTCCGTGTCCTCTGTGCTACTTCTGATTCTGTCAGTCTCAGTACAGTTCTTCGGACCCTTCAAAGCTGTTGCTGCTTTCCCGGATCGAAGCCAGGCGCTTCTTCATGCCGCGCTCGCCCTCGGGCCGGTTGACAATCCGCAGGATCAGACCCACCAGCCAGGGCACGCTGCCCAAAACTCCCACCGACATTAGCGTGATCGCGGTGTACTGCCGCGTGGCGGGACGTTGAAAGCGGTCGGCGAAGATCAGGCCAATGCCGCAGCCCAGTGCCGCGCGCGCGACGGTGCGCAGCCCAATCGCCGGATAGCTTGCGAGTGCCTTGGAAGAAGTGGGGGTCATAAGGGTTTGGGGGGTTACGTTTGCCAGTATATTCGGCGCGGATAAAAAATACATCTCGAAAAAAAAGCCGGGACGTGAATCATTGCCCGCGTCCCGCCGCGCCTCCGGCTTCCCGCCCCAATAACCCCTCTCCCCTTCCCTCGCATGTCCAACTCCACCTATGTCCTCATCCTTGCGGGTGGCAGCGGCGAGCGTTTTTGGCCCCTGAGCCGTCGCGCGAAGCCCAAACAGCTCCTAAAACTTCTTTCCGACCAAACGTTGCTTGAGGACACTTTTGATCGACTCGCGGGCTTCGTGCCCCCCGAACAGGTGCTCATCCTCACCAACCAGGATCAGGAAGCCGCCGTGCGCGCGTTGATGACCGCCCTTCCGCCCGAGAACATCGTCGCGGAACCCGCGAAGCGCGACACCGCCGCCGCCGTCGCCCTGGCCGTCGGTTGGGTGGCCCGGCGCGATCCGTCGGCCACGATGATCGTTCTCCCCGCCGATCACGTGATCCGCGACGCCGAGGCGTTCCGGCGGGACCTCCGAGCCGCCGCCCGCGCCGCCGAGGAAACCGGCGCCTTGGTCACCATCGGCATCAAACCCACCTGGGCTTGCCCCGGCTTTGGCTACATCGAACTCGGCGACAAGGTCACCCTCAAACCCGCCGACGCCGACGCCAGTCCGGAGCCAGCACTTTACAATGTGCGCCGGTTCCGCGAGAAACCAGCCCCCGAGTTGGCGCAGGTCTTTTTCGAGCAGGGCGATTACCGATGGAACGCCGGCATGTTCGCCTGGACACTTCCCGCCGTGCTGCGCGAGTTGAGCGCGCAGGTCCCGCCCCTGGCGGATTTTGTCTCGCACGTGCGGTCCGCCCCGGATTTTGCGGTTGAACTGGCCAGCCGGTTCCCCACGCTTCAAAAAATTTCCATCGATTACGCGATCATGGAAAACGCCGCGCGCGTCCTGGTCCTGGAGGCCGGGTTCGATTGGGATGACGTCGGCAGTTGGAACGCCGTCGCCGCCTATTTGAAGAAAGACGACGACGATAACGCCACCAATTGCGCCGTCACCACGCTGGATGCGCGCGAGAATATTGTGTTCAGCGACCGTCCGGGCACGATTGCGCTGCTGGGTGTCAGCGATTTGATCGTCGTGCAAACGGGTGACGCCATTTTGATCGCGAGCAAACACGACGCCGAGCGGATCAAGCAAATCGTCGGGAAAGTGGGGGCGGAACTGCAGTGAACGCGCAAGGCGCAAGGCGCAAGGCGGAAGAGGGAAAAGGAGAAGCGGCCGCCGGAGTTCGGCGGGCCTTGGGGATTGACCTCGGGGATGTGCGGATCGGCGTGGCTTTGTCGGACGGTTTGGGGATGCTCGCCCATCCCTGCGAGACGATCCAAGTGGGGACGGGGCAGACTCAACCGCAGGGGCAAAAGGCTGCCAAGAAGAGCAAGGGGGCGGCTCCGAGCGTTTCCGGCGGCGGTCGTGGTTTCGGCCAAGGGGGTGAGCCGGGTCGTCGAGATCGCGGCAAGGGAGAAGGTGGGCGTCATCATTGTCGGACTGCCGCGCAACATGGACGGGACCGATGGTCCGGCCGCCGGGAAAGCCCGGGCGTTTGCCGACGCTTTGCGCGCGAAGATTGCCTGCGAAGTGCGCCTGCTCGATGAACGCCTCACCACCGTTGCCGCGCAGAAAGCTCTCCAGGCCAGCGGACGCAACGTGAAGGACAGCCGCCAGATTATCGACCAGGTCGCCGCGCAGATGATCCTGCAAACCTACCTCGACAGCGAGGCGCTCAAGCAACCGCAGCCCGATCTTTAGCCGGTGAAACGCCTGCGCATGGTTGTCGCGTACGACGGGGGATCGTTCGACGGATGGCAGAGTCAGGCGCGCGGGAACACCGTGCAAGATAAACTGGAGGCGGTGCTGGCGCTGTTGTGCCGGGATCATTTTGGGGAAACACCTGCCAGCCGGATTGTGGTGCATGGCTCGGGTCGGACCGACGCCGGGGTCCACGCGCGGGGACAGGTCGCGCACGCGGACGTTCCCGCGCCCGACCGCATGACCCCCGAACGCTGGCGCGGCGCGATCAACGCCCATTTGCCCGCGCAAATCCGGGTGGAGGCGGTCGGGTTCGTATCGGAGCGGTTCCACGCCCGGTACAGCGCGCGCGGCAAGGTGTACCTGTACCGGATTTGGAACACGCCGGTGCTAAACCCGTTTGAGGTGGGCCGCGCGTGGCACCTGCCGGGTCCGGTTGATCTGGAAATCTTGCGGACGGTCGCCGCCGCTGTGGTTGGACGGCATGATTTCGCCGCGTTCGCCGCCAACCGGGGCAAGCCGGACGAGAACACCGTGCGCACGCTCCACCGCGTGACAATCCGTCAACGGGGCGCGCTGCTGACGCTGGAGTTTCACGGCGACGGTTTCTTGTACAAGATGGTGCGTTTGCTGACGGGCACGCTGATCCGTTGCGCGCAGGGCCGCGCCCCGGCGGATTGGGTCGCGCGGCTGCTGGCGGGCGGCAAGGGGATCGAGAAAACCAATTTTGCCGCCCCCGCCGAAGGGTTGTATCTGATGCGCGTGCTGTATCACCGCCGGGCGCGGAGGGAGTAATTGGTCCTTCTGGTCAGGGGCGACAGCCCCTGAGCCAAACCAAAGGCGTTGTTCAACCGCTTCGGAAACGGCTAAAAGAACCATCAGACCACCTGCTCCGGCTCGCTGTTCTCCAAGGGCGGAGATTTGGTCTCCTCGCCATGCGCTGCTTCCTCAACGCCAGCGTCATGGACCACTTTCATATTCTCGAAATCTTTATCGTCTTTCTCTCCTTCTCCTTCTTCCTCATCCTCTTCGTCAAATTCATCCAACTCGTCGAAGATCGCGCCAATCGCCTGGCGGGCGCGGGCGGTCAGGGCGTCCAGTTTCTCCAAGGTCAGGGGCTTTCCACCCACCACGAGGGTGACGAGTTCCATGCCCGCGTAGAGCGCGGCGGGAAGTGATTTCATCAGTTCCTCGCCATTGGCGTAATCCCTTTCGATCAACAAATCCGGTCGCGCCTCCCAGTACAACGCGTGGATCATCGTCGGGTCGCGGCGTTTCTCCTTGATGAAGGCTTTGGCGTCTTCCCGGAATTCCCGTTGAATCTGTTTGGCGGTGCGCGGCGGACGACTTGTGAAATCAAGCAGGTCCGCCAGTTGCGAAATCTCCTTGGCCGACGCGGCGGACTCCTCGCGCAAGGCTTGCCAGTTCAACGCTGCCAACTGCGGCCCAAACGGCTGCGCCGGGTCGAAGACAACGCTTTCCAGAACACCCATCGGCGTGGCCTCCACCTCCATGGCAAAGCTGGGCGGCTCGTCGGCTCCTAAAAACGCGTAATACTCAAAATCCGCCGGCAGATGGTGGTTGATCGTTTGCTGGATGGATTCGAGTTCCGACCGGAGATCCCCGGGAAGCGGAGGCATTGAATCCTCCACAATGTCGCGCGAGAAATTCAACGGGTACTCGGGATCAAATTCCACCCCGAGCGCGAGAATTTTGTCGTGCAGGTCGTACAATTCTTTCATGGCTCGGCGGGAGAGGGAAAAAGGTTGGTGAAAGGTTCGCTACGTGGAAGACGGGATGTCGCCAATGGAACGACTTGCCGCAAGGGGGATTCGCGTCGAAACGCCGGGTAGTTTGCTGGTTTCCCGATTTTTCCCCGGCCAAAGGCAAGCTCCCTGATCGCGCCGGCTCGCACGTTTACACAATCGAAGGCGGACGCCCTGACGATACCATTTGGCTTACACACCAGCCAATTATGACAAACTACCTCATCACCGGAGCCAACCGCGGGTTGGGCCTGGAATTCGTCCGCCAGCTTCTCGCGCGGGGAGACAACGTGATCGCCTGCTGCCGCGAACCCGCCCGGGCAACCGAACTCGCGTCCCTCGCCGCCAGTTCCCAGGGAAAAGTGGCCGTCCGCGCGCTCGACGTGGCGGACGCCGCCGCCATCGCCGCCTTCCCCGCCCAACTCCAGGCCGACGGCGCAAAGATTGACGTGCTCATCAACAACGCCGGGATCGCCGCCGGGCACGAGGACTTCGGCAAGTTCGACGAGGAAACCATGACCCGGGTGCTGCGCGTCAACGCCATCGCGCCGATGCTGGTGACGCAGGCGCTCGCGCCGCTCTTGCGCCCGGATCGCAAGCCGAAGGTCGTTTGCATCACTTCCAGCCTGGGTTCGATCACGCAGGCGAGCGACCTTTCCTTTGGATTGAGCTACGGCATGAGCAAGGCGGCGTTGAACATGGGCGTGAAGAAACTGAGCGCCGAGATGAGCGGACGCGGCATCGCTATCCTCACCCTGCACCCGGGCTGGGTGCAGACCGACATGGGCGGAGGCGCGGCACCGCTTAAACCCGAGGAATCCATTCGCGGAATGCTTGCGGTCATCGACAAGGCGGGTGTCGCCGACAACGGGCGTTTTTTAGATTACACCGGCAAAGAACTGCCGTGGTAGGATAAATGATGATCTACTTTTCCTTCTTCTGAGCCATGGCTTTGCCTTCGCCGCTGCCCGACGATCCCCGCAAATGGGACGGCTGGAGCCGCTATGACTCCCAGGATTTGTACGAGCGGCTCTGCTTGTCCTTCAACTCGCATCCCGCCGACGAGTTGATCGAGGAGCACAGTCGGCAGTTGCTCGTTTGGTGGCAGAAAAAACTGCCCCTCAAGAACCAGCCCAGCAACCCCATCGCGCAGTTGCTCCGGGGCGGACTCGACAACGCGCCCCGCCGGATCGTGGAAGCGCGCGCCGAGTTGCTGAACCCCGGGCGTCGCGTGGAAATCGACGCCCTCCTTTCCGAACGTTACCGGCGTGGCGCGCTGATCGAATTCCAGAAGTTTGTGGATTTCGCCCTGGCGAAAAAGGTCCTCAGCGGGGACGCGGAGGCAAATCTCTACAAGCTCGGCCATGATTTGGGCCTTCGCGGCGGGGACGTGGCGGATTACATCCACGAAAGACTCCTCATCGCCGGAGCCGTGCGCGAGGCCGCGCCGCCACCGTTGCCCCGCGAACGTCCCCAACGTTGCCCCGCCCCATCGACGCCGGTCAATGCCACAAGTCCCCTGGTGGCGTTGCCCGGTGAATTTGTTACCGTCCCGGAGAAGCCCCTTGTCGAATTTGTGGCGTTCCACAACACCCTCGGTGTTGAGATGCTGCCCGTCCCGGCCGGTCGCTTCACGATGGGTCGGCACACGCCGGAAGCACCGCTTGACGAGCAACCCGCGACGCAGGCCACCCTCAGTCGATTTTTGATTTCCCGTTACCCGATTACCAACGATCAATACGAGGAGTTCGACCCAGGCCACGCCAAGTGGCGCGGATCGAAGACGGGTGGCGACCACCCGGTCGCGTACGTGAGCCACTTCGATGCCATGAACTTTTGCGAGTGGCTCAGCGAGCGGGAAGGCAGAAATTACCGGCTGCCAACCGAGGCCGAATGGGAGTACGCCGCCCGGGGAACCGACGGGCGCGTTTATCCCTGGGCTTTGTCACTTAAACCGAGTCTGACCAAATTTACCCTCACGCGGGCCGCCGAGGGAAGCGCGCCGGGATTCCAAAGTGGCCAGGAGCAGGGATTGCCGGTCGGCAATGATCCCACCCGGGCGAGTCCCTTCGGAGTCGAGGACTTGTTGGGTAACGTGTGGGAGTGGTGCGCGGATTTCTACGGCTCTTACAAAGGCGTGGAGGGACTGAACCCGCGGGGTCCCGCGCAAGGGACGCGGCGGGTTTATCGCGGCGGAAGCTGGAAGTCCGCTTTTGGGAGCCTGAAAGCCACGACGCGCGGTTCCAACGTGCCGACGTACGCGGGCAACGACACGGGTTTCCGGGTCGTGTGCGACTGCGATTAACCATCTAAAAGGGCGACAACCCCCGGGAACGCGGGCGTCCCGCCCGCATTTGGTCTGGTTCTCCGCACCGAAGGTGCAGCCTCAGCACAGCCCGGGGCAACGCCCCAGGTACAAGATAGTAGTGGGTTTAGCGCTGAAAGCGCGATTCAAAGGCTACCCGTCGATGTGGCATGTTGGTCCTCGAAAGCACGCCCGGATTGAAACGCGCCTTCAGCGCCGGACATCATACTATCGTATTCCTGGGGCGTTGCCCCGGGCTGTGCTGAGGCTGCACCTTCGGCGCGGAGAACCAAAACGCAGCCAGGTCCTGGGACTGTTACCCCGGAATCCAGAAGGACCTTCCGATCCTTCTGGAATGTTGCTTTGGTGACCTACGCCGCCGGCAGCGCCTTCGCCACTTCCACGACGTGCTCGGCCGTGATGCCCAGCACCTTCATTACCTCCGGCGCGGGTGCGGAAATGCCGAACCGGTTGATGCCGATGATGGCGCCATCCAACCCCACATAGGGTGCCCACGTCACCGTCACCGTGGACTCGATCGCCACGCGGCGGCGGCAGCTCTTGGGCAAAACCTCCTCCCGGTACTCCGCGCTCTGCCGGTCGAACCGCTCAAAACACGGCATGCTCACCACGCGC
This sequence comes from uncultured bacterium, assembly GCA_963795895.1. GTDB lineage: Bacteria > Verrucomicrobiota > Verrucomicrobiia > Chthoniobacterales > SZAS-18 > CAWCJJ01. The sequence goes on along the minus strand of CAWCJJ010000005.1, from coordinate 437,713 downwards.
GTCCCGGCACCCAGACTCTCGGCGGCTTTCATCGCGTGCTGCAACTCGCTACCGGCGGAGAGCAGGATCAAATCCAATTTGCCCGTCTCCTTCTTCGCGATGTAGCCACCTTTCAACGCGCCTTCCCGGCGCTCCTTGACCGGCACCTGCGACATCAGCGGCACCGCCTGGCGCGACAACGCGAGCAGGGTTGGACCGTCCGTGCGCTCCAGCGCGGCCACGAAGGCCCCGGCGGTCTCCTCGGGATCGGCCGGGCGGATGACATCCAGATTCGGAATGATCCGCAAACCCGGGATCGTCTCGATGGGCTGATGCGTCGGACCGTCCTCGCCCACGCCGATGGAATCGTGCGTGAAGATGTAGATAACGGGCAGATGCGAGAGCGCCGCCAGCCGGATGCTCGGACGGCAATAGTCGGCGAAGACCAGGAACGTCGCGCCGCTCGGCCGGAAAATCCCGTGCGCGGCGATACCGTTCATGATGCCGCACATGCCGTGCTCCCGGATCCCGAAACGGATGTTGCGTCCCCCGCGGTGGCCGGGTTTGAAGTCGTTGGGCGTCTTGATGTCGCCGATGTAGTTCAGCGTCGAACCGTACAGATCCGCGCTTCCGCCGATGAGCAGCGGCACGGCGGCGGCGAGGGGCTGGAGGACGTCCGCCCCGGCTTTGCGCGTGGCGATCTTCGAGTCGGCGGCGAACTCCGGGATGGCCGCGAAAAGTTCGGCCACGCTCGGAGTCTTGCTCTTGGTGTCCGCCGGGAGGGTCTGCGAATACGCGTGCGAAACCCCGAGTTCCTCGGCCAATTTAGGATTCGCCGTTTTCCAGGCGTCGAACTTGGCGGTCCACTCGGCGAACTTCGCGTCGAGTACTTTCGCGTGCTCGGCGAAATACGCGTAAACCTCGGGGGCAACGTAATAATGCTCGGCGGGCAGGCCGAGTCCCTTGCGGGCCTCGTCGGCGAACTTCGCGCCGCCCTCGCCGTGCGCTTTCTGGGTCCCGGCGACTTCGGGGATGCCTTTGCCGATCAGCGTCTTTGCGATGATGAGTTGCGGCTTGCCGCTGCCGGAGTTTTTCGCGTGCTCGTAAGCGGTCAGGAACACCTGCAAATCGTTGCCGGGAATAGTTTGCACCTCGAAGCCGATGGCCTCGAAACGCTTCGCGGCGTTCTCGCTCTGGGTTTCCTTGGCCATCGCGTCCAGGGTGACATCGTTGGAATCGTAAATGAGGATCAGGTTATCCAACTGTTGGTGGCCGGCGAACTCGACGGCTTCCATGGCGACGCCTTCCTGCATGCACCCGTCGCCCGCCAGGCAGACGATGTGATGATCGAAAATCTCCGCGTCGGTCGTGTTGAAGCGCGCCTCGGCCATCTTGGCGGCGACCGCCATGCCCACGGCGTTGGCCACGCCCTGACCGAGGGGACCGGTGGTCGTTTCGATGCCGCTGGGCGCGTGGGTCAACTCGGGATGGCCCGGGGTTTTGCTGTCCATCTGACGGAAGCGTTTGATCTCGTCCATCGTCATGTCCTTGTAGCCGGCGAGGTGCAGCCACGAGTAGATGAACATGCTGCCGTGACCCGCCGAGAGGACGAACCGGTCGCGGTTGAGCCATTCCGGATGATCCGGGCAATGGTTGAGGGCGTATCCGTAAAGCACCGCGCCGATTTCCGCGCAACCCAGGGGAAGGCCGAGGTGGCCGCTCTGGCTGGCGTGGACGGCATCAATGGCGAGACCCCGCGACATGGTCGCGGCCTTGGCAAGCACTTCAACGTTGAGAGACATATAAAGAAGGTTTGAACTCTGAAAAGGACGGTTGAGGTCCCACGATGAACAGAATTTCCGGCGCTGGCTACGGAAAAAGCAACTTTACTTTGGTTTTGTAATCCCCACCTTCTCAACGCTCTCCAACTTCCCTCCACCCGCCGCCCTCTGGTTTCCGAGTTCCGCTCCCGTATGGTTCCGCCTTCCGCCTTCCCCGTTCCGCCTTCCCCCGTCCTGAGCATCGGCCTGCCCACCGGCAGCCTACAGGAACCCACCCTGGCGCTGTTCGCCAAGGCTGGCTTCCAGGTTTCCGGCGCGGGCCGCTCGTACAAACCCGCCACGGACGACCCCGAACTCCAAGTGCGGCTCCTGCGCGCCCAGGAAATCAGCCGCTACGTCGAACACGGCTTCCTCGACGCCGGCCTCACCGGTCGCGACTGGATCGAGGAAAACGGCTCGGACATCGCGGTCCTGTGTGATTTGCCGTTCAGCAAAGTCAGCGCCGCGCCCACGCGCTGGGTTCTCGCGGTGCCCAACGACTCGCCGATCCAGTCGGTCCGGGATTTGCAGGGCAAGCGGATCGCCACCGAAGCCGTCGGGCTGACCCGGCGCTTTCTGGAACGCCAGGGCGTCAAGTCGGAGGTGGAATTTAGCTGGGGCGCCACGGAGGTGAAGGTCCCCGATCTGGTGGATGCCATCGTCGATATCACCGAAACCGGCAGTTCGTTGCGCGCGAACAACCTCCGCATCGTGGCGACGCTGATGGAGTCCTATCCGCAACTGATCGCCAGCCACGCGGCGATGCGGGACCCGTGGAAAGAGGACAAGCTTTCGCGGATCATGATTTTGCTCCAGGGGGCGCTGGCGGCGCGGGACAAGGTGGGCCTCAAGATGAACATCGAGGAAAAGGAGTTGCAAAAGCTGCTGACCGCCCTACCATCCCTTCGCAAACCGACGATTTCGCCCCTGGCCCATCCCGGCTGGGTGGCGGTTGAAACGGTGATCGACGAAAAGGTCGTTCGCGAAATCATTCCACAATTAAAGAAACTTGGTGCCGAAGGCATCATCGAATATCCGCTGAATAAGGTCGTTTATTGACAGGGCTTTGCGCAGCTTCCGTTTGTTATGGGTTCACTCAAGAAAAGACGAAAAGCCAAGATCTCCAAGCATAAGCGCCGGAAGCGCATGAAGGAGAACCGCCACAAGAAGCGGTTGCGCTACAAGAGCTAAAAAGCTACTGTGCCGGTCATGCGCCTGACGATGCCCGGCAAGCGGCCAAACGGGTTTGGCCCGCGTGAAAACCGCCCGGTGCGAAGTTTGCCGGGAGCGTGGTTCGCGTGGGCTTTTGTTGTTGTCATCTCTTGCTGGTGCGAGGGGAGTGCTTTTGCGGAGCGTTCACCCGCTGGACCTGGCAATACCCGGCCGCCCGTCGCGGTCTCACCCTCCGCGCCCAGAGAGAACGTTGGTGGTCCCAAGACCCGGCGCCCAACTACTCCCGTAAACGCTGGCAGCGCGTCCGGCAACAGTGGTGCCAATCCCACTCTAACGGGGCAGCCGCCAGACATGGCGGTGATCTTCGACGGCACTTACCGTCCGGCGGCAAAAGATCTACAGTTGACGCTCGAAAATGAGCGGCGCGCCGAAGCGGACGCCCATTTCATCCAGGGGTTGTTACTGGAGGACACGGTGGACGGCGACAAGGCGCAGGGTGAGTACCTGAAGTCGCTGGCGTTGGATCCCGCCAACGTCGATCTGTCGCTCAAACTGGCGATGGAGCAACTCTCACGTGGTGACATCCCCGCCGCGATTGGGTTGCTCAAGGACACAATCAAAGCCGCGCCGAAGAAGCCGCAGCCTTACCTGGCCCTGGCTTACGTGTACTTTAAAGGATTGGACAAGGCCGATCAGGCGCAGAAATACGCCGCGCAGGCTCTGGAGGCCGACCCGAACAACATCTACGTTTATCAGTACCTCAAGGAGATTTACACCGCGCTAAAACAGCCGGCGAAGATCACCCCGTTGTTGGAGCGGGCCGCGAAATCCGACAGTCACGACGCCGGTTTCTGGCTGCAATTGGGGGAGCTTTACGCGGAGAGTTTCCTGAAGGGCGACCCGTCCAAGTCTCCGGACGTTCTCAAGAGAACCACGCTGTTTTTCCAAAAGGGACTGGCCCTGGACGGCAACAACCCGGACGCGCTCAACCGGGCCGCGAAGTTTTTTGTGGGCACCCAGCAGTACCCGGAGGCCGCGACCGCCTACCAGAAGATCATCCAGATCGACCCCGAGCAGACCGGCGCGCGTGAAAACCTGGCGCGCTGTTATCTCAACAGCGGGCAACGGGACAAAGCCATCGCCACCCTGGAGGAATTGATCAAGCTCAATCCCATCCAGGGGCACGCGTACGCGCTCCTCGGCGAAATTTACCAGGATGGCAAGGAGTTTGACAAGGCCGCCGGTAGTTATCAGCAGAGCCTGCTGGTGAGCCCAAACCAACCGGAAAACTACCGGGCGACGGCGTTGTTGTTCCTGGAGCCAAATTTTCGGAAACCCGAGAAAGCGGTTGAAACGTTGATCGAGGCGCGCCGACGCTTTCCCGAACAACCGGTGTTTACCTATTTGCTCGCGGTGAGTTTGAGTGCCGCGAAGAAGTACCAGGAAGCGGTCGCGGCTTTCGAGCAATGCCTGCTTGAGGCGCAGGCGACCGACTCGGACATCGTGCGCGGCGGGGATTTTTACGCGCAGTTCGGCAACGCGGCGGCGGAGGCCGGACTGGTTGACAAGGCCACCGACCTGCTGCGCAAATCGCTGGGGATGGAGAAGGACCCGCGCCGGATCGCGGAGGCGTCCAACACGCTGGGTTACGTCATGGTCGAGCACGACCTGAATCTGGAGGAGGCGGGTAGCCTGATCCGCAAAGCGCTCGAGATCGACCCCGGGAACGGCCCGTACCTGGACAGCCTGGGCTGGTATTATTTCAAGACCAACCGTTACGACAAGGCTTTGGCGGAATTACAACGCGCGGTGGAGGTCATCAAACCCGAGGACTCGACCGTGTTCGAGCACTTGGGCGACACCTATTCCAAGTTGAACGACACGTCCAAGGCGGTCGATTGCTGGCAGCGTGCCTTGGAACTGAACCCGGAGGAACCCAACCGGACGGCGCTGGTGAAGAAACTGGAGGACAGCAAGGCGCAACTCACGCAGGCGCGTCCGGCGGGCACCTAACCTAACGGATTCCGCTCACGGCGTGCTGGAGCTTGCCGGTTCGCCGGCGTCTCGCTTCCCGTCTTATCGCCACGACTTGTTAGCTATGGTCTGTTTGCCCGCCGCCCTATGAGCCGTCCCCTCCCCAAACGTCGTCTGACCCTTGGAAAAGAGTTTCGTAATTCCGTTAAGTCGGGTCCGCGCGTGTGGTTGATCGTGGCGGGTGCTTTTCTATGTTTGGTGTTGTTGCCGCTGCTCAGCAAGCTCGCTTCGCTCCTCGCCGTGGTGCTGGTGGTGGTCGGATTGTTTTTCATGGCTCCGGTGATCATCAGCGCGGTGGTGGGTGGACTGGTCAATCGCTTCAAGCAGGAGTTTGGACTCCGGGTGTTTACGCCGGTGTCGGGTACGGCGGGCGGTTCCTCCGAAGGTGGCATGAAGCAGGCGGGTGGAACCACGCCGGGGCAAACCGGTCGGGTGATTGGAGGCGGCGGAAAGACGCGCTCTCGTGAGGTGATTGAAGTGGAGACGGTGACGGAGGATCGGTAACAACGTGATATGGGGATGGCCCGCGCATGGTGTTCACTGGCGGGTTGGTCGTGGCTGGCGATTCTGATGGCGATGGCCTTGCTGGTCAGCGGCTGCGGCTCGCTTGCGCCGGAACGGTTCGCGGGTTCCACGCCGGTGTTTGATCCGGTGGATTTTTTCACGGGCCGCACCCGTTCCCGGGGAGTGTTCGAGAACCGCGCCGGCGAACCGGCGCGACGGTTTTCAACGGTGTGCGACGGTCGCCGGGAACCAGGCGGCGTGCTGCTGCTGGACCAGACGTTCACGTACGAGGACGGCAAAACCCAGCAACGCCACTGGCGCATTCACCGGTTGGATGCGCACCGCTACGAAGCGGTGGCAAACGATGTGGTCGGACCGGCGAAAGGCGAGGCGTACGGCAATGCTTTCCACTGGGAATACACGGTGGCGTTGGAAGCCGGCAACCCGCTTTACAACGTGCGTCTGCGCCAGTGGATGTATTTGCAGGAAGGCGGACGGACGATGCTGAACCGGGCGTCAATCAACAAACTGGGGATCCAGGTGGCGCAGGTCACCGAGTATTTTCAGCGCGAGAAAGGGAGGTGAGGTAGGAACGCCTCTGACCCGGGAGCGCGGGCGTCCCACTCGCCTCTGGATAGGGGTGGCACCCCTCGGGAGCGCGGGCATCCTGCCCGCAAAGGGCGGTAGCCCTTGGGCGGACCCGACCAGACGAAGCGGGCAGGATGCCCGCGCTCCCGGCGCGTAGGCGACAAGTCGTGCTGGGATCAGTAAGGATGGCTGTTCCAATGCCGTCCACAGCCACATCCAAACGACTACGAGTCGACTCCAAGCAAACCCGCTCGCTTAAACTCAGCCACCATCTCGTCGTAAGTCATGCCGGCTCGGGTCGGTACCGCGGCAATCCGATCCGGTAGGTCACTGGCGAAGAATTCCCCGGCGATCTCCATCGCCCGCGCTTCGCTCAAGCTGGTGCCTTCGATGACCATGCTGGCGTAAGTGGTGCGCGCTGAATCGAGTTGCACGCACGTCAAGGTTTCCGGGTAGGTGAGAATATCCGCTGGCATGCGGTTAGCTTATGACCGAAGCACCCTATTGTCATGCTCAAAGACTCTGTCGAATGGCCCGCATTAACCGCTTGGTTACTCGCTATCCGGGGTTTTTCTTTTGTTTCGATAATCTTGTGTTGCCTACTTCTCTGCTCCTGCTCCCGGACACCAGGGGCGGCAACCGGGCCCTACAATCCATCCACGGCACCTTTGAGTTTGGACGAACTCGTTTTTCTCATGCATCTTGAGCACTGGAAGTTCACGCAGTTTCCCGCTGACACGGCATCTTACAAGTTTGCCCGCGTTATTTCGCGCACCCGAGCAAACGTTGTCACTTCGGAAGCACAGTCACTACATTTTTTTCGTTCTGAAGGCGGCGCCATCAAACCAACTTTACTGCTCGCATTGCATTGTGATGGAGGTTCAATCACTGGTTCACTTGCAATCGAATACACCCCGGACAGCAGAGAGGGCATGGTAATCAACATCCCTAACGCTTACGATAAGACCTGGGCCTATCATACGTGCGCTGGTGTGGAGTGGAAGGATCACGAAACCAAACTCATCGAGTTCATTACCGTGAACAGCACAACAGAACCTAATGTGACGGTGAAGACCTTTAGCGTACAGCTATTCAATTGAAGGAGGGCAGTGAATCAGCACTGAAAGTTGTACCCGATGTACCTGCGTAAGAATAGACTTTATAGTCGTTAAATATAAGCCACTCAAAGAGAGCAACTTGCGCGAGAGACCTACTTTTTATATAACCCTCACAAAATGAGTGGCTTACATCTGATTACAGAGCGATATTTCCGGCAGTTTGTCCATCACTATCCACACTCCAAGATCGTGAAAACGGCACCCGCAACGCGCACTTTCAACACGCCATCTCCAACACTCCCGCTTCCGTCGGCCTCTCCAAATCCACCCCGCGCCGGATCGCACCAGCCGCCCTCTCCCGCCCACGCACCGCCAGGAAGATCGCCTCGCCCGTCGCCGGGGATGGTAATTCCACCCGGCCAGAACTTCCGCCGCCCCCCACATCTCCAAACGCCCCCACGGCGTCGCGGATTGCCTCGCGCACCGAGATCGCCAGCATTAACGGCGGCTCGCCCACGGCTTTGCTGCCACCAATCACCTTTTCCTCGGCGGCATCCGTCAACAGATTGATGCGAAAATCCGTCGGCGTGTCACCAAACGCCGGGATCTTGTATGTGCTCGGCGCGTGCGTCAGCAGACGCCCCTCCTTGTCCCACCGCAACTCCTCGCACGTCAGCCAGCCCATGCCCTGGATGAAGCCACCCTCGATCTGGCCCCGGTCCACGGCCTCGTGCAGGGAGCGGCCCACGTCGTGCAAAATATCCACGCGGCGCAACCGGCACGCCCCCGTAAACCCGTCCACCTCCACCTCGCTGACCGCCGCGCCGTTCGCGTAATAAAAGAAGGGCTTCCCGCGCCCCTTGTCCCGGTCGTACTGGATGCCGGGCGTCGCGTAGAAGCCCGTCGCCGCCAGGCTCACCCGCGCGAGGTAGGACTTGGACACCACCTCCTCAAAAGTAACGCTCCGCTCCGGTCGCGCCGGGTGGAACACGTGTCCACCCGCGAAGACCAATCCGCCAGCCGCCGTTAGAACGTCCGGCTCGCCGAGCAGTTCCGCCGCGACCGGCGCCATCCGCTCGCGCAGGATCACGCACGCCGCTTTGACCGCCTGGCCGTTCAAATCCGAACCACTCGACGCCGCCGTGGGCGACGTGTTTGGCACTTGGTCGGTGCGCGTTTTCATCATCCGAATCGCGGACGGCGACACCCCCAACTCGCGCGCCGCGACGGTCAGCATCTTGGTGTGCAAACCCTGGCCCATCTCCGTGCCGCCGTGGTTCACCTGCACGCTGCCGTCCTGGTAAATCAGGACGTGCGCGCCCGCTTGGTTCAGATGGCTGATGGTAAACGAAATCCCGAATTTTACCGGCGTCAGCGCCAACCCGCGCTTGGCGTGCGGATGCTCGGCGTTCCAGGCCGTCACCTCGCGGCGGCGGTCCTCGAAATCGCTACTGGCCTTCAGTTCGTGCCAGATGCGGCGCACCCGGTTGTCGCCAATTTCCTGGCCGTAATGCGTCGTGTTGGTCTCGCCGCTGCCGTGGTAGAGATTGCGTTCGCGCACCTCTTCGGGCGGCAGTCCCAGGTGCCGCGCGACCCGGTCGATGATCTCCTCGATCACCAGCATCCCCTGCGGACCGCCGAAGCCGCGGAAGGCCGTGTTCGAGACGAGGTTGGTTTTGCAAACCCGGCTCGATAAATCGACGTTGGGAATGTAATAGGCGTTGTCCAAATGCAGGATGGCGCGGTCGGTGATGGCCGTGGAAAGATCGAGCGCCCAGCCGCCGTCGGAATACAGATCGACCCGCAGGGCGCGCAGCGTTCCGTCCGGCTCGAAGCCCGCGGAATAGCGCGCCAGAAACGGGTGGCGCTTGCCGGTCAGGATCATGTCCTGGTCGCGGTTCAGGCGCACGCGCACGGGGCGTCCGGTCCGCAACGCGCCCAGCGCGGCGAGCGCGGCCCAGGTATTACCCTGGGTTTCCTTGCCGCCGAACCCGCCGCCCATGCGCGGGCTTTGCACCGTGATCTTGTGGCGCGGTACGTGCAGCACATGCGACACCACCGCCTGGATTTCGGACGGATGCTGCGTGGACGAATGGATGAACATTTCGCCGTCCTCGCCCGGCTCGGCCCAGGCCGCCTGACCTTCGAGGTAGAAGTGTTCCTGCCCGCCGAACCGGAACTCGCCCGTGACGACCGCGTCCGACCCTAACGACTCCAAACGGGTAAACTCCGCCGCCGCGTCGCCGCGCCGGATGCAATGCGGCACGGTGTGGAAATTTTCCGCCGCGATGGCGTCGGCCACGTCGAGGATCGGCGGGAGCGGCTCGTATTCCACGTGGACCTTTTCGGCGGCGAGACGGCAGGCTTCCCGGGATTCGCCCACCACCATCGCGACCAACTGGCCGTGGAAGGAAACCTCCTTGTCAGCCAGCAGGATCTCGTCCTTGCGGACGGCGCCAACTTCGTTTTCACCGGGCACATCCTCGGCCAGCAGAACGGCCACGATACCGGGCATCGCGCGGGCGGCGGTGGCGTCGCGCCGCAGGATTTTCGCCCGCGCGTGGGGCGCGCAGACCGGCCACGTGTCGAGCATCCCGACGCGCGCGGGCTGGTCATCGACGTAGCACGCCGCGCCGGTGACATGGCCCTTCGCGCTCTCGTGTGGAATGGGTTTATCCGAAAGTAGGGGTGGTGGCTGCGTGATGGGACGCCGGTCGAGCAGCGGCGGCTCGGGGCTGCCATCCAGCTCAAAGAACTTCTCGAATAAACTCGTGATCAACCCACGCCGGTACTCGGCGGAGGCGCGCACATCGTTGATGGGTTTGAACTCGCCCGCGAGCACGGGCAGAACGCGCGCCAGGGTTTCCTCGGTCCAGGGTTGGCCCACGAGGGCGGCTTCGGTCGCGCGGGCGCGCAGGGTGGTTGCCGCGACACCGCCGTAGGCGAGTCGCGCGTGTTCAACAATCCCTTCTTTGTCCAAATCGACGCAGAACGCCGCCGAAACGATGGAGATGTCCATCTCGCGGCGACGTGACACTTTGAAGCAATCCAGCAGGCGACGTTGTTCGTTCGCGCGGCCTTTCGCGCCGGGAACTCGCACGGCGCGGACGATCTCGCCGGGTTGCATGGCGGTTCGCCGGTAACCCGTGAAAAACTCGTCCAATGGCACCACCCGTTCGCCTACCCCCAGTGAACGTAAGACCACCTCCGCATCCAGCGCGAGGAGCACCGGCGCCAAGTCGCCGATGGGCGAAGCGTTGGCAATGTTACCGCCCAGGGTGGCGCGGTTGCGAATCTGACGCGCGCCGAAGACCCACAGCATCTTGAGGATTACCGCCTCGGGCGTGTTTGGCAAAATGTCGGGGTTAGCCGCGCGGAGCACCTCCTCGATCCGGGTCAGAGGCGCGCCGGCCCCAAGATCCCACCCTCCGTTGGGCAGACGCTCGATTTCCTGTAGCTCACGGACGCCCGCGAGCGAGATGATCGTGTCAAAGCGTGAAAACTTCTTGTTCACATCCAGCCCAAGCTCGGTCGCGCCCGCCAGCAGCGCCGCCCCGGGATGTTGCGCGCGCAACGCCAGCAGTTCGTCCAATGTTCCAGGCTGGTGAAAACGCTGCCCGCCCGCCGTGTAAGCAAACGCGGGGGCGTCGGCGAACTTGGACTCCGCCACCGGCAAAGCGACTCGTTCCCCTTCTCCTCCCACTTCCGCCTTCCGCCTTCCGCCTTCCGCCTTGAAAGCGCACGCCGCCGCGTCCGCGATGGGCCGGTAGCCCGTGCAGCGGCACAGGTTGCCGCAGAGTTGGTCGCTGATCTGCCATTGCTCGGTCAGGTCGTCGCGGTAATAGCCCTCGACCATGGACATGATGAAGCCCGGGGTGCAGTAGCCGCACTGTGACCCGTGCCGGTCAACCATCGTTTGCTGGACGGGATGCAAGTCGCCGTTTGCGCCCCCCAAGCTTTTCACACCCTCGACCGTGAGGATTTCGCGTCCCGCCACCATCGGCAGCAAGGCCAGGCAACTGTTGATCGAACGGTAACAAGGTTTGCCCGTGGCGTCGCGTTCGACCAGAGCCACCGAACAGGCGCCGCAATCGCCTTCGGCGCACCCTTCCTTGGTGCCCCGCGCGCCCCGCGCCCGGAGAAAGTCCAGCAGGGTGACGTTGGGTGAGACCCCGGCCACCATCACCATCTGGCCGTTCAACTGGAACTCGAAACTCCCCGAGCCTCCCTCCTTGCCGTAGCCGTCTTCAGTCATACCGTGGATTCCCTCCTAATTCTCTCTGGCACGGGCGCGGAAAATCAACAGGATAATTTACGTCGACAGCTGATTGGCGGTTGCCCCCAGGCGACCATGACCAGAGACCTGGCATTGAGGCAAACCTTACCGGCTCCCAGAAATCCCGATGCGCAAACCATGCGTGGCACCCCCCGAAACCCTGCATCCATCCGGCCCGTCATTAATGACGGTCGTCCAAAGCGATAGAGTTCGCCAGGCGGAAAGAGCGATGCGACGCCCAGGTGAAGCGACCGCAGGGTTGGCGGTAAGAAGTTTACCCAGTCCCGTCGAATGCCTCCCGCTGGCTTTGAATTTGCTACCCCTCGGTTTCCTGTGATCTCCGCCCCCCTCCCCCCTTGCGAAGCCGCCCGACTCGAAGCCCTGCGCTGCTGCCGCATCCTCGACACCCCGCCGGAAGAACGCTTTGACCAACTCACCCGCTGGGCGGCGGTCCATTTTCATGTCCCCATCGCCCTCGTCACGCTGGTCGATGAAAATCGCCAGTGGTTCAAATCCTGTTCCGGCATGCGCGCGCCCGAAGTGGACCGGGAAATCTCCTTCTGCGTCCACGCTATTCTTTCGGACGACGTGTTCGTGGTCCCCGACACCTTCCGGGACCCCCGGTTCTCTGATAATCCCCAGGTGACCGCCGTGCCCTTTATCCGTTTCTACGCCGGTGCTCCACTCATCACGTCCAGGGGTTTTTGTCTGGGTACCATGTGCCTGGTTGACACGGTTCCGCGACGGTTTCAACGCAAACACGAAGCCGACCTCCGGAAGTTTGCCGGCAAGGTGGTTGAAATGCTGGAATTGGGTGGTACGGCCACCGTGTCACCACCAACTCCGTGACGCGGCCACACCCCTCCGAGTTCTCCGGGAGAGCTGGATGATCCGAAGCATCGCGGAAAGTAGTTCTCGATGCGCGCCCACTGCCTGGGGATAAACCGTCCCGAACAAGGCTGCTTGCCAATTGCGTAAACTTCCTAAACTACTTGTCACAGGGCGGTTTCGGATACAGGCTTTGCATGCTATGGCGTTCCCTCCCGATCCTGACGATCAGATAATTGATGCCGCACAGCGATATGCGAGTGCGGAAGAGGAGGCGTTCAAATCCGAAAAATTCAACCACAAACGGGAAAAAATTGCGCAGGCCGCATCCAGAGGAAAACTCGACAATCTTCAGGAGAGAGTTGCGTGGTTGTTGAACCGATATTCGGACACACGGGACAGCGACAAGCGGTTGCAAATTCGCTTCTGGGATACCTTTGAAGGAATGGTGGGTACCCAGTTCATTGCGAAGGAGGACTTCTACAAACTTACTGCGGCAACCTCAATTACTCGTGCTCGGCAGAAGATTCAGAATACCTATCGGCTTTTTCAGAGTAGCGAGGGTGTCCGCGAGCATCGGAAAGGAATGGCTGGCGAAGAAAAAGAAAAAGCCATTCAGGAGCAACCGCCCATTGAGACGATCTCTGTTTTCGCTGATGAGAGTGGGAAAACCAGCAGTAGACTCATCATTGCAAGTGTATGGTTGCTTCACCCTCCCGAAGAATTTGCTTTTCTCCGTGCGTTTGTTCAGTGGAGGAAGGAACGTCCGAGGTTTAAGGGGGAATTGCACTTTAAGGAAATCAATTCCAAATCGATTCGCGAGTACCTCGAATTTGCCGATTTCCTTAAGGCGCAGTCCGGCACCGTAAGTTTCAAGGCTATTTCAGTGGAGCGTCGGGGCACCGGTAACATCGACAGTACTCTTACTCATTTGCAAAGCCTGTTGTTGCGTCTTGGCATTGAGCATGAGGATCAAACCAATCGCGCCCCGCTTCCGAGGTCCCTGAACTATGCCAAAGATTCCGAAAAGGAAGGCGGTGGCGACAAGCTGATGCTCGCCGAAATACGGAATCAACTGAGCGTGTTTGCAGAGACGAGGTTTGGAGGGAGGCTATCGCTTCAGTTGTTTGAAGCACTTAATTCCAAACAGAGTACTTTCATCCAAATCGCGGACCTGTACGCGTCAAGTTTAAACCGGATTTATAACCCTCAAGATGCCGCGAATGAAAAGGACCACTTTGCGAGGTACTTTCTCGAATCGCTTGGCACGCCGCAAGGTCCGACCGAGGTGATTTGCGATAACGATATGACCGCTGTATTCAATTTGTAGCAGGACCGGTCATTGAATCCCCGCACAAGTGAGGTCCGAGCAGAAATATGTAGCTGTGTGTTTATCGACACCGGATCACTGGAACACAGGACGCAGCGCCATTAGCATCAATGCCTTCAGGGAATTGGCTACGCACAGGAGGGGAAAACGAGCTTAAACGGGACAATTTGTCCCCAAGATCAGCCGTAATCGGACGAATATGAGGGTAAAACTCGCCCGCGAAGCTCAAAACGGCGGAAAATCACCTCAAACGGCTGCAATGGCACAAAACCGCAGTCAAAGGTATGTTTCTGCAAAACACTGCAATCCAGCAATTTGTGAATTCCCTGAAGGCATTGCCATTAGCATAGGTGTGAAACAAAGGGGCGGCATCCTCTTTAGTTCCCCAACCCGGAACGGGTTGTGGCCCAGAGCCCAGGGTTGCGAGCCGCGAGCTACCCTGAGTTATGAATGTCCAAGTGTCTTCAACCCCGAATGGGGTTGCCCCCCCCCGCGACGCGAGAAACACCCGACACAGAGGGCGCAACCCCTTCGGGGCGTGGGCATTAACCTAAGCTACGGCTTGCCTTCCCTTCTTCAACCAGGAGCGGGTTACGCCCCAAAGCTCGGAGTTGCGAGCTAGGCAAGGGCCGTCATGGTGTGGCGGCGCACTCGTCCGCCAGACGCTCGGGCCAGTCGGGTGAGTTGAGTCTTTCGCTCTTTGCGTCCATGAGCTTTTTGCAGGCCGCCACAAAGCGCGCGTTCAATGCGCTACCGGCCTTCGTCAATTCCGGGTGCGCTGCCACCGCCCGAGCTTGTGACTGTTTTACCAACTCAGGAAGATGCGCGCGGACGTACACCGCTCTCCGCTCCTCTTGATTGAGTCGCAACTGGCGTTCCTGCACTTCACGAACCCGCTCGGACGCAGTTTTCTTTTCTTGTTCCTCGGCTTGTGATTTTCGCGACTCCTCTTCGCGTAAGCGCGCAACTAGCGCGGCTAACTCGGGAAGCTTTTCCACCTTCGCACGCCCAGTCGCGGCATAATCCATCTCAGTCTGTTTGATGTGAACAAGCGAAGCGACATTTCCAGATGAGGCAAGATTTACGTTGGCAAGGTTGATGGTGCCCGCATCGTCCACAACTTGATAATTTACGAACCAGTAATACCACTCCGTTCGATCCGCTACCTTGCGACTAGCTTGAGCGGCAATAACGTATTCACCACGCCCCGGGAGCGTGAACGAATATTTGCCATCGGCATCTGTCCGGGTGACTTGCAAGTGGGGAGGAAGTTTCTCGAAATAAAACAACCCTGACGTGGGATATGTTAAGGAAGCCTTGGCGTCATAGCCATATTCGCTGGCGACTCTCTCAGCTTCCCCCGCTGCCTTGTATTTCGCCTCCAGAGTTTTGTCGTTTGAGCCATAGATCCAAGCGTGAGTAGCCAAGTCTTCTGCGGCTTTAGCATCCTCATAGAATTTGATAATCTCATTCGCGGGGATTGTTATATCGGCCAATAACTTTTCGCTTTCCAGTGTTCGGTTCAAAAGGTACTCGCGAGTTGGCGCCCCAGGCAGAAGTTGCACTTCAACATCACCTAGCTTGATACTTTCTCCCCCGGCTGTGGCGACAAACACTTGACCTTGAACCCGAAGATCGGCGGCGCGAAGGGATGCAAGACCGGATAATTCAAGTAGAAATAAAACACTTACGGCAGTTTTCATGCTTATAACACAGAACTTGTGAGTCTTATATTTGCATTGTTTCTTGCAGACTCCGCAGCAATACCTACCGCAACTAAGCCCGCTTGCGCTCCAGCAGCACCAGCATCAGCGCGGCCAGGATGTTGCGCTGGGCGTGCTCCGGCGAGACGGGCACCAATTCGTCCAACTGGAACTGCCGGTCCAGCATGGAACCCTGCTTTTTCATACGCATGATCGGGGTGCCGGCCGCGTCCTTCAGCACGTACTTCGGCAAGAACACGTAGCCCGCGAAGATGCCGATGACCGGGATTTTGGCGAACAAACCGTCCATGATCTTGGCGAAAGGGTTCTCCTCCGTGATGGTGCCGGCGGGTTGGCCGGAGGCGTCAAAGAGTTCGTACGTCGCCTTCCAAATGGAGCGCATGCCTTTGCGGCCCACGCCCCCGAGCGGCTGGCCGGCGGCGTCGGTGAAATGGAAGCGCGCGGAAAAATCCATCATGCTGTTGGCCTGGATCGTGGCGACCTGCTGGGTTTGGTTGGATCCGAGAAGACGTTGATGGCGTCGCGCAACTTGAAGAGCTTTTGCTTGACGTAAAACACCTCGTTCTTGGTCGCGTCCATGACGTAAATCTGCGGGCGCGAGGGCGAACATTTTAAAGCGAAGCTGGAGCGGGAAATTCATAGGATGAAGCGGTGCGAGCGCGGTCGGGCGGCTCTCCTTTGAATTTTAATCGTTCCCCGGATGA
This sequence comes from uncultured bacterium, assembly GCA_963795895.1. Taxonomy (GTDB): domain Bacteria; phylum Verrucomicrobiota; class Verrucomicrobiia; order Chthoniobacterales; family SZAS-18; genus CAWCJJ01. Next base: position 421,695 of record CAWCJJ010000005.1, on the reverse strand, counting down.
AGCGCAAAACCCGGCATGCGCGCTGAGATGCGTGCCGCACGTGGCGGAACGCGTGCAGACACCCCAAGCGGCCGCGCTCACCCCGCAGAATCCACCGCATGGCGTACGGCAGCACCACCGCGCCGAGCATCGCCGTGCCGCTCATGCCGAGCGACGCGTACGCGCCGGCCACCGGCCGATCTCCATCGCGCGGCCCACGCCGATGCCGTGGCACGCGCAGCCCATCGCCAGACCCACCGCGCGCTCGTCGCGCACGCGCATCCCCCGCAACACGGCGGGGCCCACCGAGGCCCCCAGCATCCCGGCGAGCATCACCCCGGCCATCGCCGCCGGGTCCGACGCCCCCGCGTCCACGGCCAGGACGTGCGCCACCGGACTGGTGACCGACTTGAGCGTGCCTGCGGCTACCACCGGCGCGGGTTGGCGCAGCAGGGAAAGCATCAGCGCCATGCTGAAGATCGCCAGGGCCAGCCCCGCCGCCACCACCACAGCAAGGCGCGCAGATTAGCGCGCACCAGCGCGCGCAACTGGTAGATCGGCACCGCCATCGCCACCACGGCGGGACCCAGCAGCCAGTTGATCCAGGCGGTCTCGCGCCAATAAGCCGCGTAGTCGTGGCCGGTCAGTTCCAGGAGCGCCACGACCCCGAAAATCCCCATCAGCCCGGGATGCAGCAGCGGCGAGCGCGTGCGCAGGTACAACCCGCGCGCCATCGCGAAACTGCCTATCGTCAGCAAACTCCACAAAATCAGACTCGCCGCGGAGTAAACATTCATGGGAGGTCCGGTTTTTCCGCCGGAGCGCGCCGGGTCAGCAACCATTGCGCGAGGTGGCCGACGCCCAACCACAACACGATCACCCCGCAAAACACCGCCGCGAAAAATCCCGTCCCCTGCGGCAGCACCACGGCCTTCTTCAACGCGACCACGAAGATCGGCACGAAAAGCAGCGGCAGCAGGAACAACAACCGCCGCGCCATCGCCTCCACCCAGCGCAGGGTCACGATCTTCGCCGCCAGCAACGCGAGCAGGATGAACAACCCGAGGATGTTGCCCGGCAGGATCAAACCGAGCGTGGTCTTCAGCTTTTCGCCCGCCAGCAGGCACGCCACCAGGACGCCGAAGCCCAGCGGCTGCAACCGCCAATCCGGCGGGGTGGCCGGTGGTGGCGGCACCGGCGGTTCCACGGGAGAAACGGCCACGGCAAATGGGTTTACAGCGAGACCACGCGCGCGCTCAGGATATCCGGGTCGCCCGAAATCTGCGCGATGGTTTCCGGATCGAGCGTGCCGTCGAGGTTGAGCACCGTCAACGCTTTGCCGCCCTCGGCGTCGCGGCTCAGGCTCATCGTGGCGATGTTCACGCCGCGCCGCCCGAGCAGACTGCCGATCTTGCCCACGATGCCGGGCACGTCCCGGTTTTCCAGCAACAACAGCACCCCCTCGGGTTTCGCCTCGATGTGCTGCCCGTTGATTTGCACGATACGCGGTTTGCTGCCGAAAAACGTGCCCGCGACACTCACCGGCCGGCCGCCTTCGCCGCTCACCGTCACTTCGAGCAAATCCGTGAAATCCCCCGGCACGTTTTGGCGCGTCTCGCTGACCTGCAACCCGCGTTCGCGCGCCCGCGCGAGGACGTTGACCGGGTTGACCGCCTCCGCGCCGACCGCCGCCTCGAGAAAACCTTTCACCGTGGCCCGCGTGATCGGGCCGGTGTCGGCCTCGTTGACCTTGCCCGAGTAGTTGATGGTCAGCTTGTCGGTGCGCGGTTGGGCGAGATCTGGCAGAGGAAACGCCCGAGGCGCAGTCCGAAATCCAGGTACGGCCCGATGATCGCCAGGGTCTTGGCGTCCACGCTGGGCAGGTTGACGGCGTTGCGCACGATCCCTTCCAGCAGCAGCGCGCGGATGGCGAGCGCGATCTCGATGCCGACGCTTTCCTGCGCCTCGGCGGTGCTCGCGCCCGAGGTGCGGGGTCAGCACGATGTTCGGGTTCGTCGCGCAACGGGAAATCCGCCGGCGGCGGTTCGACTTCAAACACATCGAGCGCGGCCCCGGCGACCTGGCCGCTCCGGAGCGCGTCGAGCAGCGCGGTTTCGTCCACCAACCCGCCGCGGGCGCAATTGACGATCCGCACCCCGCGTTTGCACAGCGCCAAGCGGCGGGCGTCGAGCATGTGCCGGGTTTCGGGCGTCATCGGCATGTGCATGGAAATGAAATCCGCGCCCGGCAGGAGGTCGTCCAGATTCTCGAAAAGCTCCACCTGCAACGCGCGCGCCCGGCTGGCCGCGAGGTAGGGATCGTACGCGGTGACGCGCATCCCGAACGCGATGGCGCGGCGGGCGAGTTCGCTGCCGATGCGGCCCATGCCGAGGATGCCGAGGGTTTTGCCGTACAGTTCCACGCCCTCGAATTTCTTGCGGTCCCATTTGCCGGCGGCGACGCTGGCGTGCGCCTGCGGGATGGCCCGGGCGGTCGAAACCAGGAGGGTAAACGCGTGTTCGGCGGTCGAGATGGTGTTGCCGTCGGGCGTGTTCATCACGATGACGCCCCGGCGCGTCGCGGCCTCGACGTCCACGTTGTCCACGCCCACGCCGGCGCGGCCGACCACGCGCAGGTCGGTGGCGGCTTCGAGCACTTTGGCGGTGACTTTGGTCTGGCTGCGCACGACGAGCGCGGAGTAGCCGGGGATTTTTGCGATCAATTCGCTTTCGGAGAGCGTCTTGCCCGCGTGGACGTCCACTTCGAGCAGACCGCCCTTGCTGATTTCCTCGACGCCGCGCGCCGAAACGGGATCGGCAACCAAGACTTTGAACTTGTTCATGATAGGTGGGGCGGGGAGTTTACGGGGTGGCGAAGAGGTCTGTCAAAGGGAAAGGCGGAAGGCGGAAGGCGGAGAGGCGGAATGTGCGAGTATATTCGTTCCTATCATGAATTTACCAATGCGATTTGCGTTGCCGTGGCGGCACGAACTTTGTCGCAGTTCCTTCGCGTTCCGACTTCCGACTTCCGCCTTTGAATATGCGCATCAACAACTATTACGCGGAAGCCCCCACCCGGCATGTCCAACGCCCGCCGCGGGGTAAACATCCTCGGCATCATCCTCGCCGTGGTGGCGGCGGTGTGGATCGTGCCGGCCACTTTCAAGTACCAGCTTTCGCGCATCCCGCCGCCCGGCAAACGGGCGTGGCGCATGTACGATCTGGTCGGCGTCACGGAGACCAAGGCCATCGAGCGTTTCGGCAAACCGGCGGCGATGATCGAGTACCAACTGAACAAAGGCAGCGTCGCCGGCCCGCTGTTGGGTCAGAAGCATTATTACCCGCTGGACTCGCCGGATTACGCCGCGCGCCTGGCGGAGGCGAAGGTCGTCTGGTCGTACCCGGAATACTCGCAAGTGCGCGAACTCACCTGGAAGCTGCCCGATTCGTACCTGACGATCTGGTTCCACGAGCCGCGCGCGGAGGTGACTTTCAGCGACGACAACGCGGATTTGTCCCTGCCCAAGAGCGGTCCGGGTGAATGGGTGGCGCTGGATAATTACCGGCTGGGACTGGATCTGGCGGCACCGGCGCGGGCCGCGACGGCGGCACCCGGGCCGCGCTGACCCCTCCATCGCCTCCGCGAGGGCCTTGGAATTGGGTCGAGGGCGTTCGTTTCACGTTTCACATCTGTAAGAAACACACGGTGAAACGAGAAACGAAGCGGCGAACGCCTTGTTCACGCGCGCGCTTTCCCCGGCGGAAACGGGCGGGTGAAGCCCGCCGACCACACGCCGAAAGTTTCGTTTCACGTTTCACACCCGTAAGATGCAACGTGTGAAACGAGAAACGAGGCCCGGCGTCGCCGTCGCGTCTATTTTCCACTACCCACGCTTTTTGCTTGCCACGCGCGGGCAGAATCGCTGTACTCCGCTCTACTCGGAGATATTCGGGAGGAAGAAGTGCGTCCTGCCATAAATGGGCCAGGACTGGCCACTGGTAGGACTAAAGAGAAGAGGTTGGTCCACGGGGGTGGATGGACCGGCGGCAACCCGGTCATACCATCCGCGGCTTGGCTTGGTCCGCCTCCCCCGAGTGGCTTGACGTGGCAAGGCATGGCCCCAACTGCCTTCGTTTCTCGTTTCACCCGTTACATCTTACGGGTGTGAAACGTGAAACGAAACTTGGAACGGGGTCTAAGGCGGTTTGAATCCTCGGACCCGCCCGTCGGAGGTGACGCCACTTCGGGGCTACGGAAGCCTCCTGGTTACGCTCCAAACTTCCTTCCCGTTAACCGGCAACCCATTCAGTTGGGATGCGGGCGGGACGCCCATGCTCCTGGGTTGGACGATCCACTACCGCTTGCCGGCCGGATATTTTCCCTACCACCCCGCCTCCCCCGGAACGCCTCCAGCGCCGCCGTCGGGCGACCGTCGGCCTGCCAGCAACTCAACTCGTAGTGGCTCCACGCCCGCGCGCCTTCCGGTTCCCAATACACAAACCCCACACCCTTGCCACCCGGCACCTCGCGGAGTTTGCGCCGCACGGCCAGCAGCATGTCGCGCGTGTTCGCGAAGGCGGTGTCCTCGTTGCCCACTTCCACCACCATGACCTCCTTGCCGTACCGCGCGGCGACAGCCTTGAGGTTCGCCCCGAGTTGCTCGATGGTCGCCGCGTAGTCCTTCTTGATCCAGAAAGGATAATACGACAGGCCGACCACATCGAACTTCCCGCCGTTCTGCTCGTACGCGTCGAACCACCATTGGAATTGTTCCGCCCGTTCGCCGTGGTCGAGGTGGATGATCACCTTGATCGCGGGGTTCACCGCTTTGACGGCGTCGTAGCCCCGGTTGAGCAGCGCGGCGACGTTCGGCCAGTTCTTGGTGCTGCCCTCGGGCCAGAGCAAGCCACCGGTGATTTCGTTGCCGACTTGCACCCATTCCGGCGTGACGCCCGCCGCCGCCAGGGTTTTCAACACCGAAAACGTGTGGTCGTAAACGTCCTGCCCGAGGCGGGGCAGATCGTGGTCCTTCCAGGCGGCGGGCTTGCCCTGCTTGCCGGGATCGGCCCAGGTGTCGCTGTAGTGGAAGTCGATCAAGAGGCGAAAACCCATTTTGTGAACGCGCGTGGCCATCGCGACGACCTCTGTCGGAGAGCAATGGCCGCTGCGCGGATCATCCGTCGGGTTGACGAAAACCCGCAGCCGGATGGTGTTCACGCCGTGATCCTGGAGGGTCCGCAGGCAATCGGCGGGCGTGCCGGCGTCATTGCGGAAGACGAATCCGGTCGCCTCCATTTGCTGGAGCCAGCCGACGTCCGCTCCCCGGACGGCCTCGTCGGCGCGCGCGGCACCCAGGCTGACGAGCAGCAGGAGACCGAGCAGGATGGGAATAGTCAGTTGCGCCCGGGCAGCCGGAGCGGGGACTTTCGAGGGGGATAACGACATCGGCGATTGGAGGCGACTATTCACCAAGCTGGCCGACATGCGAACAATCAAACGTTATTTGGAACCCGGCTTGGTCACATCAGTGGGCGGCAAGAAGAGTTCCGCGTTGAAGGGAAGGCCCGTTTCGGAGCTGACGTAGAAGATGGAAACTCCGTCTTGCCGTCCTTGAACACTTCCAATGGGAAAAGCTTGCGGGTGGTCGGATCGACGCTGAGAACCACGCGACAGTTGGCCTGCGCCAAGTCGGAGGACGGGCAGCGCCGCCCCTCGACGAGTTGCGACTCGAGGGCGGTCGCGTGGTGGCTTTGGAAAGATTCCACCTCTTGAGAAACATCGCAGCCTGTGCCGAGGCCGCGCGTTCGATGCGAAAGGCGAGCCGCGACGGCTCCCCGGCTGCGTCTTCCGCCCAGAAAATCGTGCTTGCATTTGACACGATGCTGATGCGCTGTGGGTCAGCGATCATCGCGCCGGAATCCAAGCTGGAAAGCCTCGCGTCCGGGCCGTTGCGCGACGTGCAGGAGCAACCCGGCTTGCAGACTCAACAGCCCGCCCGCCAGGCAGACGACCGAGGTTAAAATCCTCGCCACGGGAGTACCGTAGCGGTTGTCTTTCAGATGACGCAGGGGTAGGTAACCGAGAACCGCGCCTAACAACACGAGCGCGAGCCCCATGGCGCCGAGCGTCTTGGCGGGGCGGGCGCGCGCGCAGCACGCGAGCAACCCGCCCAAAACGCGCGCGTCCTCCCAACTTAGACGGTGACCGAGGCTATCAACGGCGGGCGCAACGGGCGCCGTCACCTCCCGGATCAGAAATCCCCGGTCCAACGCGAAGGCGGTCATCTCCAGTTGCAACGCCCGCGTGTCACGCGTCGCGAACACCGGCGCGCGACGGTAGAAACGCCGCGAACACAGCCAGGCGCCCGACGCCGGATCAGCCGGTGACCAGCCAAAGGCAAAGCGCAACATCCGCGTGGAATAACGCGTTGCGCCCCATTGTTGGGTTGCCCTTTGCAACACCAGCAAGTCCACCGGCGCGGCGGCGTACGCCTCCACCAGTTGGCGTTTGGTTTCAGCAAAGAAGCCATCGGTATCCGCACCTGTGATCATCACTAAAACCTCGCCTTCGCATTGCTCCAGCGCGTCGAGAACACCGGTCGCGTCAGTCCCGTCGAGCCGCGCGGAGATCGTCGTCGGGTCCGGTCCGCGCCCGCCGTCCTCCAGAAGGATGGTGCTAACGGAGGGCGGCGCGCTTTTACGCGCGAGCCCGGGAAGGGTCGCGGCCGGTGGATGGGCCGATGTCAACGCGGTCGTTATCCTGATCTTCAACCAGGACCAAACACGCCGGCACCACGGCAGCCCCAGCACCGCCAGAACAGCGGCGGCCAGGACCTCCACCGCGATCCAGACCGCCCCGAACTCCGGGAGCAGGGTGTAGGCGAGTTGGTACATGCTGTAACGGCCGATGTCCAGGGAGTGGCCGATAGCCAGCGTTAGGACCGTGCCGAAGTTGTAGGAAAACAACAGCAGCAGAACCGGGGCAATTCCTCTGAACACCCGCCGCGCCGGGGGCAGTCCCCACGCCGCGAGTCCCAACAGCATCGCTCCGAAACATGATCCCAGGTAACCCGCCGCCAACGCGCCGTTCATCCACGCCGTCACGGGATAGGGTCCGATCCGCAGGGGGCTGGTTTGCAATTCCCGCAGCCGCGCGATCAGGGCGACGCCCGGAGGGTAGCGCGGCAGTTCCGGGTAGTTGACCAGGATCTCCACGCTGCGCTGGTAATCCTTCGCCACTTCGCGCGTGTCGTAGGTCGTGTAAGCCGGGCAATCTCCCCAATGGTAGAAGACCTTCATCTGGTGGACCACCTTCGCCGCCATTTTCTCCGGGTGCCGGCGGATGACCCGCCAATAGTAGTAACGGCAGAAGTCCAGCCGCGCGGCGTTTCCCCCGAGGCGCGCCTGCAACCAGTGCATGTACGATTCCCGCTCGCGGTTGGCGTGGAGGAGGTAGTCCGCGTCAAACCCGAGCGCGGGCCAGTACCGGGCGTTCTCGCCGCCGCTGGCGCGCAGGGCCTCGGTAAGGGCGGCGTGCGCGTCGGCGAGCACCTCGGGCGCGTACGGCGTGTTCGCGCGGGTGGCGAGATCCTCCGCCATTTGCTCATCGATCAGGTTGGCGTGGATGCTGAAGAGCGAGCGCGCCAGAAAAAACTCGCCCATCGGGTCCGTCCGTCGCAGCCACCACTCGGGTCCGACTAGCAACACCGCCGCGGCGATGACCGGCGCGCCGATCAAGACCAACTTACCCCGCGCGGACTGGCCATCGTGAAACAGGGAAATCAGCACCGGCAGGTTCGCCAGCATCAGCATGGCCGAGAAGCTCGGTTTCAAGAGCCACGCCGCCACCGAAAAGAACACCGCCGCCCCGCCCGCGAGCAGCACCCGGCGCGGTCGCCGGCCTCCCTCCAAAAAGCGATCGCCGATGAAGCGCAGGTTGCAGAGAATGTGCAGGGTGGCGACGAACGGGAAGATCGACTCGGGCCGCAGCACGCGTTCGAACTCGATGGCCGTGGTGGAAACCAAATAGGTGCCCGTCATCACAACACCAAGCAGTTGAAAAATCACGCCTGGCAGACGCGCGGCGGGCAGCAGCCGGCGAAGCTGCCGCCAGCAGCCAAACAGCAGCGCGCCGGTGCCAAGTCCCAGGAGGTGCTGGACGAGCGTGACGGCGCGAAAATCCCGGGCGACCCCCAACACGGTGTAAAGAAACGCCGGGTACAGGAAACATTGCCCGTAAACGTGCCGAAACTCCCCGCCCAGCAGCTTGCTCATGCCGGGGCTCAGATAGGCTCCGAGATCGCCGTCCGTGTACGGCGTCAACGGCAGGCGGAAACGTTCCCAAGCCGCCCAGCCGAAGATCGCGGCCAGCGCCAGGAGCGGAATGGCGCGCGCGCAACGGGAGAGTGTCAGCCTCGGCATGCGGCGTTCATACATCCCGCCCCCGGGAGAGTAAAGCGCGCAGACTCGTCCGGAATTTAGACAGGATGAACCGGGGATTGGCAGGATGGGAAAGGCAACTCGAGCCGACTTTCCCACCTCCTTCCTCTTCTTCCCCCTGTCCATCCGGTAAATCCTGTCTAAATTCCCCCCTCCCATATGTCCACCCCAACCACTCCCGCCAACGCCACGCCGCGCCGCCCCCACTCCAGCGTGATGCTCGACGGCCCCGACCGCGCCGCCAGCCGCGCGATGCTCCACGCCGTCGGCTTTTCCCGCGAGGATTTCGCCAAAACCCAGATCGGCGTCGCCTCCACTTGGAGTCAGGTCACCCCCTGCAACTCCCACATCGACGCGCTCGCCCGCGAAGCCGCCGCCGCCGCCGACGCCGCCGGGGGCAAGGCCCTCATCTTCAACACCATCACCATCTCGGACGGCATTTCGATGGGCACCGAGGGCATGAAATACTCGCTCGTCTCGCGCGAGGTCATCGCGGATTCCATTGAAACGGTGGCCGGTTGCGAGGGGTTCGACGGTCTGGTGGCCATCGGCGGTTGCGACAAAAACATGCCGGGTTGCCTGATCGCCCTGGCGCGGCTCAACCGGCCCGCCGTGTTCGTCTATGGCGGCACGATTTTACCGGGCTGTCTCGCGGGGAAAAACCTGGACGTGGTCAGCGTCTTCGAGGCCGTGGGCCAGCACGCCAGCGGCAAGATCAACGACCAGCAGCTCGCCGACATCGAGCGTTGCGCCATCCCGGGTCCGGGATCGTGCGGGGGGATGTACACGGCCAACACCATGGCCTGCGCCATCGAGGGCCTCGGCATGAGTTTGCCCAACTCCAGCGCCCAGGCCGCCGTGTCGCCGGACAAGAAGGACGACTGCCGCCGCGCGGGCGCCGCCGTGTTGGAACTCGTCGCGCGTGGCATCCGTCCGCGCGACATCATGACCCGCCGGGCTTTTGAGAACGCCATCACGGTGGTGATCGCGCTGGGGGGATCGACCAACGCCGTGCTGCACCTGCTCGCGATGGCCCACGCCGCCGAGGTGCCGCTGGCGATCGACGACTTCACGGAAATCGGCAAACGCGTGCCAGTGCTGGCCGACTTGAAACCCAGTGGCAAGCACCTGATGGCCGAGTTGGTGGCCATCGGCGGGTTGGTGCCGCTCATGCGGATACTGCTGGACCACGGTCTGCTGCACGGCGACTGCCTGACCGTCACAGGCAAAACTGTGGCCGAAAATCTCGCGGACGCGCCGGCGTATCCGGCGGGTCAAACGGTGGTTTATCCCTTCGATAATCCTATTAAGAAGGACAGCCACCTGGTGATTCTCTACGGCAACCTCGCGTCGGAGGGCGCGGTCGCCAAGATCACGGGCAAGGAGGGGATGCGCTTCACGGGGCGGGCGCGGGTGTTTGAGTCGGAGGAAAGCGCGCTGGCGCGGATTTTGGACGGCTCCATCGTGGCGGGCGACGTGATCGTGATCCGTTACGAGGGTCCGGTGGGCGGCCCCGGAATGCGCGAGATGCTTTCGCCGACCTCGGCCATCATGGGTCGCGGCCTGGGCCGGGAGGTGGCGCTGATCACGGACGGGCGTTTCTCGGGGGGCAGCCACGGTTTTGTGGTGGGCCACATCAGCCCCGAAGCCCAGCGGGGCGGCTTGCTGGCGGTGGTGCGGGAGGGCGACACCATCGTCATCGACGCCGACGCGCGGCGGATTGACCTGGAGGTGCCGGCGGAGGAGATCGCCGCGCGTCTGGCGGACTGGCGGGCGCCGGCGCCGCGCTACACGCGGGGCGTCCTGGCGAAGTACGCGCGGGTGGTTTCCCCGGCTTCCCTGGGAGCGGTCACGGACCTTTGAAAGAGGGTCTCGATTTATTGCGAAATCGGCTGAAACCGGATTGACATTCGGCGCGGGCTTAGGTCACTTTCGGACATTCCAACACGGGGAAAAAGGACGCTTGGGAATTATGCCGCTGCTTTACGATCTGGTCGGGTTTGACGTTGCCGATTTCACCATCGAAATCGGCTGGCGTTCGCTGAGTTACTGCGAGCGCGACTTGTGTTTGAAGGTGTACATCGACCCGCCGACGCGCCCCGGCGGGCCGTTCACGTTTTACTTGCCCGGCGAGGAGCGCTGGCGGCAGGTGTTCCCCGAGTGGGCGGCGGAACGGCGGGCGGAGATCGTGTCGCGGATCAAAGAGGAATGCGCGCACTTCAACGCGCAGTGGATCGAGGGGTGAAGGGCGGTTTGCCGCTTGGGAAAGTCGTTTGCGCGCCGGGCAAATAGCCGGGTAAGTTGGAGGGCTTCAAATTCTCCCCTTTATGAGCGCAACACCCAAAAAGCCCGGCGGTCTCGCGGGCGTCTACGCCGGTGAAACGGCCATCTGCACCGTCGGCAAGGAAGGCTTCGGCCTTTCCTATCGCGGCTACACCATCGAAGACCTCGCCGCCAAAGCGCGGGTTCGAGGAGGTCGCTTACCTGCTGCTCTACGGCGAACTGCCCACCCGCGCGCAACTCGACCGATTACCGCACGCTCCTCGCCGGGATGCGCGGCCTGCCGGACGCGCTCAAGACCGCGCTCGAACTCCTGCCCGCCGACACGCACCCGATGGACGTCCTGCGCACGGGTTGCTCCGTCCTGGGCTGCCTGGAACCGGAACGCGGCCTGGACCGCGCCGAGCGCCCTCGCGGCCGGCAACCGGCTCATCGCCGCGTTTCCGTCGATGCTGCTGTACTGGTATCATTTCACGCAAGCACGGCCGGCGCATCGAAACGCAGACCGACGACCCCAACATCGCCGCGCATTTCCTGCACCTGCTGCTGGGCAAACCCGCGCCGGAATCGCACGTCCGCGCGATGGACGTTTCGCTGGTCCTCTACGCCGAACACGAGTTCAACGCCTCGACCTTCACCGTGCGCGTCATCACCTCCACGCTGGCGGATTTCCACAGCGCCATCGTCGGCGGCATCGGGGCGTTGCGCGGTCCGCTGCACGGCGGGGCCAACGAGGCGGCGATGGACTTGATCGACCTCTACCAGACGCCCGACGAAGCCGAGGCGGGACTGCTCGAAAAGCTGGCGCAGCAAGGAACTCATCATGGGTTTCGGCCACCGCGTTTACAAGAAGGCCGACCCGCGTTCGGCGCTCATCCAGGAGCAGTCGCAGGACGCTCGCGGCGGCGGCGGGCGACACGGCTGATTTATCCGGTCAGCGAACGCATCGACGCCGTGATGCGGCGGGAGAAAGGGATGTTCACCGAACCTGGATTTCTACAGCGCGTCGGCCTACCGCTTCATGGGCATCCCGACGCCGATGTTCACGCCGATCTTCGTGATCTCGCGCATCAGCGGCTGGACGGCGCACGTCATCGAGCAGCGCGAGCGCAACCGCCTCATCCGCCCCGCGGCGGACTACACCGGGCCGGAGTTGCGGGAGTTTGTGGAGATCGATCGGAGGGCGAGGTAACATATCCAACTTATGCTATGAACATCCGCTGTCCCGAAACAACGTCTGACGCCGGAGGAATATCTCGCCATCGAAGAGACTGCCGCCGTACAAAAGCGAATTATTACGACGGCGAAATGTTTGCGATGGCGGGTGGCAGCGACCGGCACGCGCTGATCGTCCGACATCATCATCGGCGATTGCATGCTCGCCTTCGCGGGCGGCACCGTGCCGAACGTTCACGAGCAGTGCATGCGCGTGCTTGTTCCCGCCACCGGTCTTTACACCTACCCGGATGTCAGCGTGGTCTGCGGACCGCTCGCAGTTCTGCTCATGCAGCAAGACCACGATCTGATCAATCCCACTTGATCGTGGAGGTCTTGCTCGCCATCCACCGAAAGTTACGACCGCGCGCGACAAATTCTTCGCATTACCAGAACATCAGCATCTTTGCGCGACTATGTGCTGGTCGAGCAGGATGCGCGCGTTCGTCGAACATTTCCAGCGGGCGGATGCCGAATGCAGTCCAAGCAATGGATTCTACACGATCCTACGACGGGTTGGAAGCCATCCTGCGACTTGCCTTCATTGAGCATCGAGATTCCGCTGCGCGAAATCTACGCAGAGGGTCGACTTTCCTGATCGACCCGACCGACGCCGTACCGAGCGAAGACATTCCCCATCCCGGCCTCCCATCCTTTGAGCACGCACGATCCTCACCGACGCCTCCCGCCCGCCCTTCGACGACCTGCTCCAGCAGATCGCCGATTACACGCTCGACCCCGCCCGCGCTCAGCGGCAGCGCCGAGGCGCTCGACACCGCGCGGCTGTGCCTGATGGACACCCTCGGCTGCGGCCTGCTCGCGCTGAGCTACCCGGCCTGCACGAAGCTGCTCGGCCCCGTCGTGCCCGGCGCGACCATGCCCGGGGTCGGCGCGCGCGTGCCGGGCACCTCGTTCGAACTCGACCCCGTGCAGGCCGCCTTCAACATCGGCGCGATGGTCCGCTGGCTGGATTTCAACGACACCTGGCTCGCCGCCGAATGGGGCCACCCCTCGGATAACCTCGGCGCGATCCTCGCCGTGGCCGATTACCTTTCGCGCCGCGCCGTGCGCGAGGGCGAGCGCCCGCTGACGATGCGCGACGTGCTGCTGGCCATGATCCAGGCGCACGAAATCCAGGGCGTGCTCGCGCTGGAAAACGGCTTCAACCGCGTCGGGCTGGACCATGTGCTGCTCGTGCGGATCGCCTCGACGGCGGTGGCCACGCGCCTGCTCGGCGGCACGCGCGAGGACCTCCTCAACGCGCTGTCCAACGCCTGGATCGACGGCGGCGCGCTGCGCACCTACCGCCACGCGCCCAACACCGGCTCGCGCAAATCGCTGGGCGGCGGGCGACGCCACCAGCCGCGCGGTGCGCCACGCGTTGTTCGCGCTCAAGGGCGAGATGGGCTATCCCAGCGCGCTGACGGCGAAGACGTGGGGTTTCCAGGACGTGCTGTTTCGCGGGCAGACCGGTGCGCTTACCCGCGCAGGGGTTTGGCACGCTACGTGATGGAGCACGTGCTGTTCAAGATTTCGTTCCCGGCCGAGTTCCACGCGCAGACCGCGGTGGAAGCCGCCGTCACGCTGCACCCGCAGGTCGCCGGCCGGCTGGAGGAGATCGAGCGCATCGTCATCGAAACCCAGGAAAGCGGCAAGCGCATCATCGACAAAACCGGCCCGCTGGCCAACCCCGCCGACCGCGACCATTGCATCCAGTACATGGTCGCCGTGGCCGTTGCTCAAGGGCACGCTGACCGCGGACGATTACGAGGACGCCGTGGCGACCGACCCGCGGCTGGATGCGTTGCGCGCGAGGATGGAGGTCGTGGAAAACGCGGATTTCACGCGCGATTACCTCGACCCGGCGAAACGGTCCATCGGCAACGCGGTGCAGGTGTTTTTCAAGGACGGCACCGCGACGCGCCGGGTGGCGGTGGAATACCCCATCGGCCACCGCCGCCGGCGCGCGGAAGGGTTGCCGGTGCTGATGGGGAAATTCGAGCGCGCGCTTGCGCGGGCGCTTGTCCGCGCGAAACGCAGACGCCCTCATGGAACTGCTGGGCGACCCTGCGCGCTTGGGGAGCTTCCCGGTGCAGCGGTTCATGGAGCTTTGGGTGGTGTGAGGCTCGACGGGTTGGTGATTCCGAGGGGCGACAAACTGCGGGAGAAGCATTAAGAGTCCCCCGTGAAGCTCATCATGGAAAATATCCGCTCTTTCGCCGGGCGAGAAGAGTTCGAAGTTCGTCCGCTTACCTTACTGGTGGGTGAGAACAGCTCCGGAAAGTCCACATTCCTGGCTGCCTTGGCGGCAGTTTCCGATCCTGTCTCTTTTCCCAGCGTCGCGACCTTGAATAAAGCGCCCTATAACTTGGTAACCTTTGATACAATAGACTTTATAGTCGATAGAACTTGAGGCGTCTGGTAAGCAGGGGAGCATGGACATCGAAGCCGTTCTCCGCAAGCCCCGCCTGCTCCGTGCCCTGACCAGCCTGGACGCGGGCGAGTTCGCCCGGCTCTTGGCCGCCTTTGAACAGCAAAGCCAGGCCCGGCGCGGGCAGTTCAACCGCTTTGGAGAAGAGCGCCGGCGGGCGCCGGGGGCCACCGGCAACCCCGGCGTGCTCGCCACGCCCCAGGCGCGGCTCTTCTTCGTGCTTTTTTACTTCAAGTGCTATCCCTTGCAGGAGGTCATGGGCGTGCTCTTTGGCCTGAGCCAGCCGCAGGTGTGCCTGTGGATTGGACGGCTTACCCCCCTGGTCAACGCCGCTCTGGGCCGCGAGTTGCTCCTGCCCGCCCGCCGGCCCGCCGACCTGAGCCGGCTCTTGGAGGAAGTGCCCGAACTGGGGGTGTTGCTCACCCTCGATGGCAGCGAGCGGCCCATCCGCCGCCCCCAGGACAAGCAGCGCCGAAAGGACGACTACAGCGGCAAGAAGAAGGCCCACCGCAAGAAGAACCTGCTGCTCTCCAGCGACGACAATAGCATCGTCTACCTGGGGCCAACGAGTGCGGGCAGCGTGCACGACAAGAAGCTCGCCGACGAGAGCGGCCTGGTCCTGCCGCCCGACACGCTGGTCCTCCAGGACACGGGCTTCCAGGGCTACGCAGCACCGGGAGGTTGTGCGACGCTCCAGCCCCGCAAGAAGCCGCGGGGAGGCGAACTCCACCCGATCCAGAAGACCATCAACCAAGTCATCAGCCAGGCGCGCGTCGGCGTGGAACACGCCATCTGCGGGGTGAAAAGGTGCCGCATCGTGGCTGACACCTTTCGCAACCTGCGCCAGGGCTTTGTCGATGAGGCGATGGAGGTAGCCTTGGCTTGCACAACCTGCGCATCGCCGCCCGCGCCTGAAGAAAACTTGGCCCCGCACCCCCATGATCCACGATTGCTCCTATCGACTATAAACTCTAATCGCCACTTACAAAGGTGGACGCGACGGGCGCGCAAAGTCGTTCGCACTTGGGTATAGAGTAGAGGTTGCCGGGTACCAAGCTGGCATGAAAGTCGTTGCGACCTACCGCTCGGAAGATGGCGAAACACGTTTAGAAGGGATAAATTCTTTCCTTGGCACAGCGGAAATTGCCATGATTTGGAAGAACGATGAAATCAGCGTTCAAGTCACAGGGCTGAAAGGCATGGCTCATGGTGCCGTCATCGTTAACAGTGAGATACAGCAACTTCCGACGATGACGCTGTTTACTTTGCTCTCCTTGTTTTCAACTTCGGTTCTCCAGTCTTCTATCGACGTCAAGCGCATGGAAATCTCCACGTTTGAATTACACCGACAGTTCTTCGAATATGCTTCCCTGTGGGAGACTGCCGCACCCCGCGCGACTTCAATTTCTCCGATTCGTTCCGAGCCTAAGCGGACTTATGACAGGTCCAGCGATGAATACGATCCGAGTGGCGACCACATCCCGTTTGTTCTCGCGCGCATGCTCCAAAAGAGGAATATTGGCAAAGGCCAGGCTTCTCCTTAACGCGTTACTTAGATTCGGACGCGACTCTGGATTGTTCCAAGACATTGACGTCAAACGTCTCGGCTTTGACTCAGGCGACCCTTTTCCAAGTGCAAATTTCCGTCGGCGGACCCCCCGTCAATCTGTCGGACGTCGGTTACGGGGTGAGCCAATCCTTACCCATCGTTGTTGAAAGCATCCTCAAAACTAGCGAGTCGCGCATTCTCCTCCAGCAGCCGGAAGTCCATCTGCACCCTCGCGCCCAAGCGGCCCTGGGGAGTTTTTTCGCCCGACTCGTCGCGGAGGACAACCGACAATTTGTCATTGAAACCCACAGCGATCATCTGATCGACAGGGTCCGGCAGGAAGTCGCCGCCGGCCGCCTTCCGGCCAGCGCGGTCGGCATCCTGTTTTTCGACCGCCCACAGATTGAGACCACCATTTCCGAACTGACTCTCGACGAACACCGGCAACATCCAAAACGCCCCGTCGAATTACCGCACCTTTTTTCTTCAGGAAGAAATGCGGCTTCTTTCCCGCGCGGGGAATTGAACTACCATGTGCCTGATTGTCGATGCCAACACGGCAGTGGAATTTTTCTGTGGAACGGATGCGCGCGTCGCGGATTTGCGCGATGCCGTTTTCAGTGGCCGCTGTTGCGTTATCTATGGCGGCACGTTGCTTGAAGAGTACGGCAGAATCGACAAAGCCCGCCGGGTAGTGCTTGCCCTGGATCGCGCCGGCCGGGCGCAGGCGGTTCCCGATGGTCCGGTGGCCGCGCAAACCAGGAAATTTGCGGAATCGGGAAAACTCGAATCCGACGACCCGCACATCCTTGCCTTGGCCGTTCTCAGCGGCAGCCGGTTGCTGCATTCGTTCGACAGAAGCTTTGCACAAGGATTTTACCAACCCGGCGCTTGTCACATCTCCGCGCGGAAAAGTTACAAGGCGCGGTTCGACCAACTCTGCACCGGCTGACACTGCCTCCTGCCAACGACAACGCTTTCTCCCACATGAACTCCCTAAATCCCGCTGCCGTCCACCCGATGCTCGGCACTGTCTGCCTGGTCACCGGTGGTACTTCTGGGATTGGACGCGTCGCCGCGATCGAACTTGCGAGGAAGGGCGCGCGGATTCTTGTCACCGGGCGGGACCCGGCGCGTGGCGCGGAAGTCGTCGAAACCATCCGGCAAGCCGCCGCCAGTCCCGCCTCCTCTTCCAACCCGCCTCTCGCGGAGTTCCTTCCCGCCGACCTCTCGGAACAAGCCGGCGTGCGGCGGCTCGCAACCCAAATCCGTGAACGCTGCGACAAACTCCACGTCCTGATCAACAACGCCGGCACGGTGTTCCCGACCTACCAACTCACCGCCGACGGCATCGAGCGCACCCTCGCCACCAACCACCTCGCGCCGTTTCTTCTGACTCACCTGCTGCGCGAACCACTCGCCGCCGCCCGTTCCGCCCGCGTTGTCACCGTGTCCTCCGAAGCCCACCGCATGGGGCGCGTCAACCTAGACGACCTCGGCGGCGCGCGGCGCTACAGCCTGTGGTCCGCGTACGGAAATTCCAAACTCGAGAACATCCTGTTCACAAACGAGCTCGCCCGGCGCTGGCAAGACATCGGCGTCACCACGAACTCCCTGCATCCCGGCGTGGTGCGGACCGGCATCTGGGCCAACAGCGGCGGCTTCACCCGCTTCCTCGCCACGCTCGCGCAACCGTTCATGATTTCCTCCGAACGCGGCGCGCAAACCATTATCCATCTCGCCTCCTCGCCGGAAGTCGGGTCGGTTACCGGCGCGTACTTCATTAAGTGCCGCGAAGTCACGCCCTCCGCGTGCGCGCGCGGGGACACCGCGCTCTGGGCCGCGCCAATCTCTGGTGGCGAAGCCTCGACGCCCGCGAAACTCACGGGCCGCTGATCGCCTGAGCGGCGGAGAGCCCGTCGGGTTCGGGGCACTTGCCAAAGGACTTGCGCGCGCGGCGAGCGGGTGGACAATCTTGCATGTCACCCCGGCACGCTCCGGGCGACTCGGATCCCGCCGCGCTGCAGCGGCTGCTAGACGGCGAAAACGCGGCGACGCGTCAGCGGGTGCGCGCGATCCTTTCCCGGCCTGATTTCCGCTACTACACCGGCAACGACACGGCCGAATATCGCCAGATCGTTTTCCGCTGGTGCCGACCGCTCGCCGCCGAGAACCTGGGCGCACTCGCGCTGCCCCGCGAGTACGGCGGCGAGGCGGATTTCGCGAAGTTCATGGCGGCGTTCGAGACCATTGCCACCCACGACATCAGTTTGGCGATCAAGTTCACCGTGCAGTTTGGCTTTGTGGCTGGGCAGCGTGCTGTTGTTGGGCACGGAAAAACATCACCGCGAGTACCTGCGCGACATCGGCAGTCTCGCGCTGCCGGGTTGTTTCGCGATGACCGAAATCGGCCACGGCTCCAACGTGCGCGACCTCGAAACCGTGGCGCGTTTATGAACCGGCGAGCCGGCGAGTTCGTCATCCATTCCCCGGGTTTCGCGGCCGGGAAAAACTACATCGGCAACGGCGTGTGCCACGGACGCGCCGCGACGGTCTTCGCGCAACTCGAAACGGGCGGCGCGCGGCGCGGCGTGCACGCGTTTGTCGTGCCGATCCGCGACGCGGCGGGCCGCTCCTGCCGGGCGTGCGCATTGAGGACAACGGACAGAAGATGGGTCGAGAACGGCGTGGACAACGCGCGCCTGTGGTTCGACCGGGTGCGGGTGCCGCGCGAGGCGTTGCTCGACCGGTTCGCGAGCGTGGCGGCAGGACGGCACCTACGCCAGCCCGATCGCCAGCGCGGGCGGACGTTTTTTCGCGATGATCAGCGCGCTGGTCGGCGGCACGGATCAGCATCGCCGCGGCCGCGTTGAGCGCGGGCAAAAGCGGGCTGGCCATCGCCGTGCGTTACGCGGCGCGGCGGCGGCAGTTTCGCGCGGGGCCAGGCGCCGACGCGGAAAGTCCGCTGCTCGATTACCCGACCCACCGGCGGCGTTTGATGCCGTTGCTGGCGAACACCTACGCGTTGGATTTCGCGCACAAACACCTCGTGCGCCGCAAGGTGGCGGCGGATGCGCCCGCGCCCGGCGAGAGCGAGCGGGCCGCGCTCTCGCGAGAGGTGGAACTGCTCGCCGCCGGGCTGAAGGCCTACCTGACCTGGAACACCACGCGCACGCTCCAGGTTTGCCGCGAGGCGTGCGGGGGCGAGGGTTTCATCAGCGCGAACCGGTTGCCGGCGTTGAAGTCCGACACGGATATTTTCACCACGTTCGAGGGTGACAACACGGTTTTGATGCTGTGGATTGGCCGCAATTTACTCGCGCGGGAACCGGGGACCGCGGCGATGGCGGTGGCTGAAGATCATGCGCGCGTGGAGCCGGCCACTGACACTCTGCGATCCAGCCGGAGCCTGTTCCAAACACGTGAGCGGGTCATGTTAGATCGGATCAGGAGCGACATCGGTCGGTCGGTTGCCGCCGGGTTGGATGCGCAAGCGGCCACCTCGTCCCAACAACTCGCGCTCTTCCACGCGGCGCACGCTTACGTTGAGCGGGTTGTCCTGGATTGTTTTATCGCGCGGATCGCCGCGTGTGAGAGCACGGACTTCGCGGCACTAACCCCGCCCCTCCGGCGGTTGGCCGAGTTGTTCGCGCTCTCGCTCCTGGAGCAGCACCGGGGTTGGCATTTGGAAAATGCTTATCTAACGCCGGCGGAGTCCCGCTCGCTCACCGGACGGATTGATGACTTGTGCGCCGAACTCGCCCCCGACGCCGTGGCCTTGGTCGATGCCTTCGGCATCCCGGACCAATGCCTTGCCGCGCCGATCGCCTTTGGATAACAGTCCCTTGCCAGGAAAAAAGCGACGCGGAGCGTCCCGCCCGCCAAGGGCGGTAGCCCCTGGACAGACCGGACCAGAAGCGGGTCGGAGACCCGCGGTCCCGGGGCTGAAAATTTGCTTCCGCTCATCAGATCGTCTCAAAACAAACTGCAACCGGGCCACGTTTCCGTTGCATCTTCTCCCATCGCCACACTCGAATATGCCGCTATGACACCCGTCTCCCGCCATTTGCTCCTGGCCCCGTTGCTCGCCACCGGCCTCCTCGCCGCCTCACCCATCATCGCGCGCGCCCAGGATGCCGCCCCCGTCCTGCCCATCCCCGAGGCGTTGCTCAAAAACCTCAAGGCGCGCTCCATCGGACCGGCCGTCATGGGCGGGCGCATTTCGGACATCGCGCTCGACCCGCAAAAACCCGCACGTTTTCTACGCCGGTCTGGCCACGGGCGGCATCGTCAAGACGGTGAACGACGGCATCACCTTCGAGCCGATCTTCGACAAGCAACCCGATGCTTTCCATCGGCGCGCTGGCCTCGCGCCCTCCAACCCCGACGTCCTCTGGGTCGGCACCGGCGAGGCCAACGACCGCAATTCCTCCGGCTGGGGCAACGGCGTTTACCGCTCCACCGACGGCGGCGAACATTGGCAGCACCTCGGCCTGGACACCAGCCGCGCCATCAACCGCGATCGTCGTCGATCCGCGCAACCCGGACGTGGCCTACGTCGCCGCCGTGGGCAACCTCTGGGTCGAAGGCGGCGAACGCGGCCTCTTCAAAACCACCGACGGCGGCAAGACGTGGACGAACGTCCTCCAAGCTCCCGAACCCCGCCGCGCGCAGACCGGCTGCGGCGACGTGGCGCTCGACCCGGCGAACCCCGACACGTTTTACGCCGCGCTCTACGCGCGGCGGCGCACGCCGTGGTCCTTCACCTACGGCCCCGCGGCCAGCGGCGGCGAGGACGTGGGCGGCATCTTCAAGAGCACGCGACGGCGGGGCGACCTGGAAAAAGCTCGCCGAGGGTTTGCCCCCGCGAACCGGTCGCATCGGCCTGGCCGTGGCCGCCGGCAATCCGCGGGTGGTCATGGCCATCGTGCAGAGCGACGCCAACGGCCGCAACGATTTCCGCGATATCCATTCGCTGGCCGGCGGCGTGTTCCGCTCGGAGGACGGCGGCGAACATTGGACGCGCCAGAACGACATCGACCCGCGCCCGTTCTACTTCAGCCAGATCCGCATCGACCCCGCGAACGACCAGCGCGTGTACGTGCTCGGCATGGCGATGCTCGCCTCCGACGACGGCGGCAAGACCTTCCGCGAGGACCTCTTCGAGAAGGTCCACCCCGACTGCCACGCGCTCGTCATCGAACCCGGCAGCGCGCCCGCGCCCCGCGCGCCCAAGCCCGAGGACAAGGAGCAAGCCGCCCAAGCCGCCCGTCTCCGCCCGCCTGCTCCTCGGCACCGACGGCGGCGTGTACCAGAGCTTCCAGGCCGGGTCGCAACTGGAACCACCTCAACCGATTCTCCTGCGGCCAGTATTACCGGGTCGAGACGGACGACAGCCAGCCGTTTTACCGCGTGGCCGGCGGCTTGCAGGACAACAGCAATTTCGTCGGTCCCAGCGCCGACCAACACGCAAGGACGGCATCGTCAACTCGGATTGGATGGGCCTGACGGGCGCGGACGGTTTCTACACCGCTTCGATCCCGAGGACAAGGAAGTCGTGTACGCCGAGGCGCAGGAGGGCATCGTCTTCCGCGTCAACCTGCGCACGGGCGAGGGCAAGGACTTGCATCCCGCCCCGGCGGAGGGTCAGGCGCGCTACCGGTTCCACTGGAACTCGCCGTTCATCGCGAGCCGCCACCACAAGGGGGTGTTCTACCATGGCGGGCAACCGCGTCTTCAAACTCACCGACCACGGCGAGCATTCCGCCGTCATCAGCCCGGACCTGACCAAGGACGATCCCGCACGACAACACCGCCGTGGGCAGCGGCGCGGAGAACTACGGCGTCGTGTACTCGCTCGCCGAGTCGCCCGCGCAAGGCGGACCTGCTGTGGGCGGGCACGGACGACGGCCGCCTCTGGGTCACCGAGAACGAGGGCGCGCAGTGGACCGAACTCACCGACAACGTCCCCGCACCGGCGCACGGCCAGTGGGTACACCGCATCGAGCCCGGGACGCGAACGACCCGAACGTGGCCTACGCGGTTTTCAGCGCCTACCGGTTGGGCGACGACCGCCCGATGATTTACCGCACCGCCGATCTGGGCAAGACGTGGCAATCCATTGTCGGCGAGGGGCTGCCCGCCGAACGCGCCCGCGCAGGTCGTCCGCGAGGACCCCGGAAACCCGCGCCTGCTGTACTGCGGGCACGCAGGCGGGACTTTTCGCCTCGTTTGACCAGGGCGGCCACTGGGTGAAAATCGGTGGCCTGCCCGCCGTGGAAGTGGACGATCTACAAATTCAGGAACGCGCGGGCGACCTGGTCATCGCCACGCACGGGTTGAGCCTCTACGTGCTTGATGACACCCGGCCCTTGCGCGAATTAACAACCGAGGTCGCCGCCGAGCCCGCGCACCTCTTCAGCGTGCGCCCCGTGGAGGGTGCGTACCGGTTGCCGGGCTTTGAGGATTGGAACGGCAAAGGCAATTACCACGGCGCCAACCCGGCCGAGGGCGCGCTTTTCACGGTCTGGGTGAAGGAGTTCACCGGCGACGAAATCAAATTGAAGGTCACCAACGCCGCCGGTCAGACGGTGGCCAACCTTCAAGGCACCCGGCGCGCCCGGGTTGAACCGGCTGAACTGGGACCTGCGGCCCACGCCGGATGTTCTGGTAAAATACGGCGGCGACGACCCGAAGAAGTTGGTGCCCACGGGCGATTACACCGTCGAATTAAGTTACGGGCAGACCAAGGGCAAACAGATTTTCCATGCGACGGTCGCGCCGGGCATCGAAGCCCGCTCGGCGGAAGACGACGCCCGGTAAAGGGGTAAATACTCGCGCGGACCCGCCGCGAAACGGCATCGTACCAAAGGTAGGGATGGCTCTCCGAGCCGCTCCCCATTGTCTTCGGTCTGGATAGAACAAGCCCTTTGGACAGGCAAACCAGCCAATCTCATAATGGGAGCGGCTCGGAGAGCCATCCCTACCTTTGGCACGACGGCGGGGGACCCGCCTGAGTGTCGCGACGGAAGCCGCGCGGAAAAAAAGCCGGAGAAGCGTTTGCACGCGTGGGGAAGTGTTTTAAGCTTGAACGAGACCAGCGGGAGACCACCTCCCCCACCCTCGCGTTCGCCTTGCCGCCGACTCTTCGTGTCCATCCCCCATGGATCGCAGCGTTTCCCATTTTTCCATCGTCCGCGTCGCAGGCTCGGAACCCGGGCACACCCGCGAGGATGCGCTTGCGGTTGAGGAACCCCTCGAAATCCAGCTAGGTTACGAGCGCAAGGGCTGGCGCGTCCACAAGAGCGTTTCCATCACCATGCGCACGCCCGGGACGGACGAGGAGCTTGCCGCCGGCTTCCTGTTTTCCGAGGGCATCATCGCCGACCCAGCGCAAATTGACACCGTCCGCCTGGAGTCCGACAACGTGGTGCGCCTGGAACTCCGCGCCGACGTGCCCGTGGACCTTTCGCGCTTGGAACGGCATTTTTACACCACCTCCAGTTGCGGTGTGTGCGGCAAGACGAGCATCGCCGCGTTGCGTTTGAGCCAGCGCACCCCGCCCACCAGCGTGCCCGGACCCATCATCGACGCGGCGGTGGTCCACCGTTTGCCAGGAGCCCAGCGCCAGGCGCAGGCGGTGTTCGACCAGACGGGTGGTCTCCACGCGGCGGCGCTGTTCGACGCCGCCGGACGCCTTCTCTGCCAGCGCGAGGACGTGGGGCGGCACAACGCCGTGGATAAACTCATCGGTTCGCAACTGCTCGGCGGCGTGCCGCTCCCGCTCGCCGGACGAATCCTTTTCGTGAGCGGCCGCGCGAGCTTTGAGTTGGTGCAAAAAGCGGTCGCGGCGGGCATTCCGATCATGGCGGCGGTGGGCGCGCCGTCCAGTCTCGCCGTCGAGCTCGCCCGCGCCTACGGGTTAACCCTGCTTGGCTTTGTGCGCGATGGCAGGTTCAACGTTTATAGCGGCGGTGCCCGCATCCGCGACGCGTCTCAGGACGATACAGTTGTCTCGCCCACCGATGGCGATTCAGTTTCACGATGCTCGCAACCCGCCCTGTCCGGCGGTTCGCGCTGAATCCATTCCAGCCCCCTTCCCTTTCCGCTATGAACCCTCACACGACTCACGCGCCGGACTCCGCCCGCGACGTTGATCCCGCCCACACCCAGCAACTCGACACGGTTTCGCAAAAGCCCACCCACATCGGCACCGGCGTCAAGACAACACCGCCCGTCACCGCCGCCGATCTGGTGGAAGTCCACGGCGCGGAACCCGTGGAGGAAACCGAGGGGGCTCGCGTCGGCCACATCCACCGCGTCGCGGCGGGGATCCCGGCGGTGTACCAGAGCGCGCGTTTCACCATCCGCGAGATGGGGCTCGCCCGCGGCCTGAAGACCTGGCTGGAGGTCAACAAAAAGAACGGTTTCGACTGCCAAAGTTGCGCCTGGCCGAGTCCCGACGAGGGACGCCACGTTTTTGAGTTTTGCGAAAACGGCGTGAAAGCCGTCGCCGACGAGGCGACCAAGCACTCCATCGCGGGGGACTTCTTCTCCAAGCACTCCATCGCGGACCTCCAGGAGCGCAGCGACCTCTGGCTGGGCCAGCAAGGTCGACTCACGCGTCCCATGGTCAAGCGCAAGGGTGCCACCCACTACGAGGAGATCACCTGGGACGACGCCTTCAAGCTGATGGCGGACGTGCTCAACACGCTCCCCTCCCCCGACGCCGCCGCTTTTTACACCAGCGGGCGCACCAGCAACGAGGCGGCTTTTCTCTACCAGCTTTTCGTCCGTCAGTTCGGCACCAACAACCTGCCCGATTGCTCCAACATGTGCCACGAAGCCAGCGGCGCGGCGCTCAATGAGACCATCGGCATCGGCAAGGGCTGCGTGACCCTGGACGATTTCACCAAGACGGATTGCGTCTTCATCGTCGGCCAGAATCCGGGCACCAATCACCCCCGGATGATGACCTCGCTGGAACACGCCAAGAAGCACGGCGCGACGATCATCTCGGCGAACCCCTTGCCCGAGACCGGGTTGATGCGCGTGGTCAACCCCAACCCGCAGGAGTACAGCAACCCGCTGGCTTTCCCGGTGAAGATGCTCCTCAACAAGGGCACTCCGCTGACCGATCTCTGGTTGCCGGTGCGCATCAACGGCGACCTCGCCATGTTCAAGGGCATCCTCAAGGAAATGCTCGCGGAGGAGGACAAGGCTCCGGGCACGGTGTTCGACCTGGATTTCATCCGCGATTACACCGTGGGCTTTGAAGACGTGATCGCCGATTTGCGCGTGGCGAATTGGGATGAAATCACCCGGGCCAGCGGTCTGACACGCGCGCAGATCCGGGACGCGGCGGAGAAGATCATGCGGTCCAAACGCATGATCATCTGCTGGGCGATGGGCCTGACACAGCAGCGCGAGGCGGTCGCCACGATCCAGTACGCGATGAACCTGCTGCTGGTGGGTGGGCACATCGGACGCCAGGGGGCCGGACCCTGCCCGGTGCGCGGGCATTCCAACGTGCAGGGCGACCGCACCATGGGCATCTGGGAGCGCATGAACGACGCGTTCATGGACAAGCTGGGCAAGGAGTTCAAGTTCGAGCCGCCCAAGGAACACGGCGTGGACTCGGTGGAATGCGTCAAGGGAATGCACGCGGGCGACATCCAGTTTTTCCTTGGCATGGGCGGCAATTTCCTGAGCGCCATGTCGGACACCAACTACACCGCCGCCGGGATGCAGAAGTGCCGCCTAACGGCGCACGCGTCGATCAAGCTCAACCGCTCGCATTTGGTGACCGGCGAGATTGGCCTGATCCTGCCGTGCCTGGGCCGTTCGGAAAAGGATTACCAGGCGAGCGGGTTGCAATTCGTCACGGTCGAGGATTCCATGGGCATCGTCAATTCCTCGCGCGGCAGCCTGGAGCCGCACGATCGCAAGCACCAGAAGAGCGAGGTGTCCGTGGTGTGCGGACTGGCCCGCGCCACGCTGGGCAACCGCAGCACGACGGATTGGACCGCCTTGGAAGGCAACTATGATATGATCCGCGACGGCATTGAGGCGGTGATCCCGGGCTTCGAGGATTTCAACGCGCGCATCCGCCGCAACGTCTTCTACCTTCCCAACCAAGCGCGCGACCACCGCAAGTTCAACAACGGCATCGGCAAGGCGAAATTCGTGGCCGCGCCGATCCCGAACAACGCGGTGGAGAAGGGGCAGTACGTGATGATGAGCATCCGGAGCCACGACCAGTTCAACACGCACATCTACGGGTTGGATGACCGCTACCGGGGTGTTTACAACGGGCGTCGCGTGATTTTCATGAACCCGGAGGACGTGCGCGAGGCCGGTTTGCAGCAGGGGCAACTCGTGGATCTGACGAGCCATTTCGAGGGGGAGAAACGCTCGGCGCGCCACTTCATGGTGACGCCGTTCGAAATCCCGCGCGGTTGCACGGCCACGTATTATCCCGAGACAAACGTCCTGGTGCCGATCAACAGCACCGCCACGCGGGCGAATACCCCGAGTTCCAAGTTCGTCGTGATCTCGATGGTGCCCTCTCCCGACGCGGACAAGGCGGTGAACAAGATCATCGCCGGCAGCCGCGAGACCACCACGCACGAACCGGCGGCGATGATGGCACGTTAGTTGAGTAAGGCTCTTTTTCAGTCAGACCCCCCACGCAGTATCTCCACCACTCCATGTCATTCCTCGACCGAGAAGCCATCGTCGCCAAGCCGGGTTATAACCGTTGGCTTGTCCCACCCGCCGCGCTCGCAATGCATCTGGCGATTGGCCAAGTGTACGCTTTTAGCGTCTTCAAGCTACCCCTAACCAAGATTATTGGTGTCACCAAGTCTCTGCCCGATCAAGACTGGTCGCAAACCCAACTCGCTTGGATTTTTAGTATCGCCATCGCGTTCCTCGGCATGTCGGCGGCTGTGTTTGGCAAATGGGTGGAACGATCCGGACCACGCAAGACAATGGTAGCTTCGGGGTTGTGCTTTGGCGGGGGGTTTGCGATTGGTGCGCTCGGAGTTCATCTGCATCAACTCTGGTTGATTTATCTGGGCTACGGCGTGGTCGGAGGATGCGGGCTGGGTTTGGGTTACATCGCGCCTGTTTCAACCCTGGTGAAGTGGTTCCCGGACCGTCCCGGCATGGCGACTGGGCTGGCAATCATGGGTTTCGGCGGTGGCGCGTTCATCGGTTCCAATCTGAGCATCGCTTTGATGGACTATTTCAAATCCGCAAACGACACTGGAGTCGCACCAACTTTTCTGGTGATGGGCGCGATCTATCTACTTTTTGCGTTGTTTGGCGCGGCCATCGCGCGGGTACCCGCTTCGGACTGGAAACCCTCGGGTTACGATCCCTCCACCGCCAAGCACAACGCCATGATTACCACGAGCCAAGTGGCTTTGGACCAAGCTTGGAGAACGCCTCAGTTCTGGTGCCTGTGGGTGGTGCTTTGCTTTAACGTTACGGCGGGCATTGGTATTCTGGAGCAAGCTTCTCCCATGGTGCAGGAGATGTTTAAAGGGAAGATCACCGCCGCTGCCGCAGGTGGTTTCGTCGCTTTGTTAAGCCTGTTTAACATGGTTGGGCGCTTCGTTTGGTCGTCCACGAGTGATTTCATCGGGCGCAAGGCGGTGTACGTCATATACCTGCTCCTCGGCGCGGCGCTTTATTGCCTGATTCCTTACGCCGGCCACACGGGCAATGTCATCCTTTTCGTCTCTGTGACCGCGATTATCATCAGCATGTACGGCGGGGGATTCGCCACGGTGCCGGCGTACCTGAAGGATTTGTTTGGCACGATGAACGTAGGGGCAATCCATGGGCGTTTGCTGACTGCTTGGTCCGTCGCCGGCATCCTGGGGCCGCTGCTGGTGAACGGAATTCGAGACGCTAAGATCAAGGCCGGGGCCACCGGGGTGGATGTGTACTCGAACACAATGTATTTGATGGCCGGGTTGCTGATCATTGGGTTGATCTGCAATCTGTTGGTGCGCCCGGTTGCGGAGCGATTCTGGTATCAAGGCGACCAGGGAACCGCGCCCGGGGGCGTTCCCGCAAGCCAAGCGACACCCTACGCGCCGGGAACTTCGACGGGCATGCGTTGACCGTCTGCTTAGCAACTGGAGTCTCACATTTATTAACCGCGAGTAATTGCTTTATGACTGAAAAAGAATATCAATCCGTCCCCGTTGGTTCGTCTTCCGTGCCCCAACTCTTATTGTATTGGGCAATCGTGGGAGTACCTTTGGGGTGGGGCGTGTATAAGACACTGCTCAAGTTGCCGGCCTTGTTTCAGTAGGGCGCGTTGTCTTTGCTACTGCGGAGTGCTGCCACCCTCTGCGTTCTCCTTCAGCACAGATGAACGACGTAACCCAAAGGTGGTCTCAGCAAATCATTGGATTGGACTGCTCCCGGGTTCGTTCCAGTTGCTGAACAAGGTCTCCTCCCTCTCTGGAATAGGATGCACTCGAAACAATGGCTTCGTGGCTCGCATGAGCCCTTGCAAGGCAAAGTCTCCAGTGTGTAATCTCCTCCTCGCCGCTTCAAGGCACCCTGCGGGTAAACCGCCGCCAGGGGCTCGTAGAAGGCATCATCCCCGGCTCGGCGCGGAACAATCCCCTTACCCGGGATTCACCGAGCAACCCGCAAGCAGGCCACGTAGAAAATCTGCGCGCATCGCTGGCAAATCCACCGCCAACACCACGAGCAACGGCGTGGTCATCGCCTCCAACGCCGCCACGATCCCCGACAGCGGCCCCAAGCCGGGCCGCTCATCCTCCAGCAGTCTAACATCATAGGGAAAGCCCGGTCGCGCCGGTCCCGAGATAAACAGTTCCGCCGGCCCGAGCGACCTCAGCACATCCAACTGCCGCTCCCAAAGGACTCGTCCCCCATCCACCAACAACAAGGCCTTGTCCCGACCCATCCGGCGGCTCTGCCCCCCGGCCAACAACACCGCCGCGAACCTAACCGGAACAACCCTCGCCCCCTCCCCCCGCCTTCTGCATTCATCCTTCCACCTTCTGCCTTCCACCTTCTCCCGCATCCCGGGTAATTGGTAACGCCGGGTCAGCAACGAGTACGCCACAAACCCGCCGCCGAAGATGAACATGAACAACGATAGAAACTGCCCGCGTGACAATCCCCACGTCAGCGGGATGCCGAAATCCGGTTCGCGGAACTGCTCGCCGAAGATGCGAAACGCCGCGTAGGCAATGAAGAACACGCCCGTCAACATCCCCACCGGCGCGCGCATCCGGGTGCGAATCACCCACAAAATGGCAAACAGCAGCAATCCTTCCAGCCCGGCTTCGTAGAGTTGCGACGGGTGCCGCAGCGGCAGCAACTTCTCCAGCGCGTTCAACGCCAGCGGATCGTGGGCGTAAGCGCGGGCGACCAGTTCGCGCGCGGCTTCCTGTCCGGGTGCCGCGTCCGCGCCACCACCCTCGAGTTCCTTGGGAAAGCGCATCGCCCAGGCGGGCGGGTTTGGCGAGGTGATGATCCGCCCCCACAGTTCGCCGTTGATGAAATTGGCGATCCGCCCGAAAAATAATCCGACGGGCGCGACCACCACCAGATTATCGCCGAGTCCCGGCCAGCTAATCTTCTGCCAGCGCGCGTAGAACAAGCGTGAACAGAAACAAACCCAGGATGCCCCCGTGGCTGGCCATGCCGCCTTCCCACAGTTTGAACGCCGTCAGTGGATGCGCCCAGACCTGGTCGGACCCATAAAACAGAATCCAGCCTAGCCGCCCCCCCAGCATTACGCCGAAAATCGCCGCCAGGGTGATAAAATCGACGACTTTCTCCGGCGGCAGTTCGCCGTAACCCTGCCGGGCGAGACGCTGATAAAGCCAGCCGCCGCAGACGAAGGCGAGCACGTAGGCGAACCCGTACCAATGCAGCCCGAACTTCTCGGAAAAACGCACGATGAACGGACTGAGTTGGTGGATGTAGTAGGCGAGCATGGTCAAAACAGAATCCAGAAGTAGCACAGAGGACACGGAGAGGGGGACACGGAGGCAGAGGAGGAAGAGAAAGGCGGGGGTTCAGGAAGACCTGTCTGCCTCTTCTCCTCTGGACCCTCCTTCTTCCTCTGTGTTCCCCTCTCCGTGTCCTGTGTGCTACTTCTGGATTCCTCATTCGTCAGCCAAGGGCGGCATCGCGAGGATTTCTTGCGCGGCTTCCCAATCCTCATCGGCGATCTGCACCAGCACGCCGCCGCCGGCGCGAAGGCCGAAGCCCTCGGTTTGGAAGACGTTCTCGTTTTGCACGTAGGCGTTCACCCCGCCGGCGCCCAGACGCATGCGCAGCAGGTGGGCGTCCTCGGGCTTGTTGAAGGAAGCGATGGTTTTCAAGGAGGGTAAAAGATAATACCAAGGGGAGTGCTCAGTTTGACGGATGCCGCCCGGAAAGGCAAGCCGCCAGCGAAACCGCCGAGTTTCCCCTCGCCGGGGCGGAGCGGAAGATGGTAGGTTGAAGGTGTCAACCCTCGCGTTATGACCACACGCATCCCCCGTCTTGTCTCCGCCGTTCTAGGTTTCACGGCGGCTCTGGCCGTCATGGCGACGAACGTTCGCGCCACCACCGTCATCCCGCCGAATTTTGACGAGTTGGTGGCCAGCGCCGACGCCGTTTTCACCGGCGACGTCCTCGGCGTCCGCGGCCAGTGGGAAGGCGAAGGCGCGAACCGGCGCATCTTTTCCTCCGTTACCTTCGAAGTTTTGCGTGTCATGAAAGGCAAAGCCACCACGCCTTACACCCTGCGGATGCTGGGCGGCACGGTTGGCACGCGGACCCTGGAAGTCTCCGACGTCCCTAAGTTCGCCACGGGCGACCGCGTAGTTGTGTTCGTCAAAGACAACGGGATCCAGTTCTTCCCGGCGGTGGGCGTCATGCACGGCGTGTACCGGCTGACCCGTCCGGGGAGTAGCGCCACGCCCGAAAAAGTGTTGGATCACGCCGGGCGACCGTTGCTCGCGGTGGAGGAGATCGGCCAGGATGCCGCCGTCCGCGAGGCTTTGCGTCGTTCCGCCCTCTCCCATAACCCCGACGCGGGTCTGACGCGCGAGCAGTTCGAAGCCCGCATCAGCGAGCGCGCGGCCAGCCTCCTCCCTTAACGCAACCAAACTTTTATGCGCCCCGCCCTTTCCTCCCCCGGAAGGCTGACCTTTGCCGCGCTGGCCGCCACCGTACTTTTTCTCACGCCCGCCGCCCGGTGTCTCGCCTACGCGCTGGAAGGCGAGACGTGGCCCGACGGCCAGATCAGGATGCAACTGCAACTCGTGTCGCCATCCACTCCGCTGGGCGACGGCCGGGCTTCGTTCAACGATTCCGCCCGCGACGCGCTGATCACCTGGAACCTGTACCTCCAGCGTGTGCAGTTCACCGCCGCCGACGCGCCCGCCGGCTTCGTCCCCCGGGCGGACGACGGGGTCAACTCCGTCGCCACCGCGAACACGGTTTTCGGTCAGGCCTTCGGCAACGGAACCCTGGCCGTCACGCTCATCGACAAAGATGGCACCACGCTGCTCGGGACGGACACCCTGGTGAACAACCGGTACGTTTTCGATTCCTACAACGGTTCCCTCCGGCGGACAAACACCGGCACGATTGAGGACCTTCACCGTGTCCTGCTGCACGAGTTTGGCCATGTGCTGGGCCTCAACCACCCGGACCAGGCCGGGCAAAATGTCGTCGCCATCATGAATTCCCGGATCAGCGATCTCGACCATCTTTCCGATGACGACATCGCGGGCGCGCACTACCTCTACGATGCCAGCGCCGCCAACCCGTCCGGGGGCAATTCCCCGGGAAATTTTGCGCGGATCGGAGCCGGGAAAATCCAGATCGACAAGGTTGTTTACAGTCCCGCCACGGGAAACCTCTACGCGATCGGCAAGAAAAGGGGTTTGGGAAGCAAGCGCTTGGTTACCTACGACCCGTACACTTTGCAAGTGTTGGCGAGCCCGGAGTTCCCCGCGCCACCCGATAACCTGGCCGTTTCGGGCGATGGTCGCTACCTCTATCTGACCTACCCGGCGGACGGGCAGGAGCGCGTTCGGCGGCTGGATTTATTTACCGGAGTGGAGGACGAGAATTTCCCCCTGGTCGCGCCGGCGTCCGTCCCAATCAACACGAGCATCCAAGTGCGCGATCTGCAAGTCGCTCCGGGTGAAGCCGATGTCTTGGCGGTTTCGGAGGAATACAATCCGTCGTCTGGTAGAGACGCCGCCGCCGCCGCGTCCGCCGTGGTGGTCTATGACCATGGTCAACCTCGCGCCAACACGTTTTCCTCCCCGCTGCTATTCGCCCCGCAACTTCAGTTCGGAGGCGGTCCTACCGTGCTCTTCGCCACCCCCGCCGATTCCGAGAATGTCGCTCTACAGCTGCTGGTGGACGCCACCGGCGTGACCGGGCAGAACCAGGTTTTCCCGAGGGGTCAATTCTACCCGTCCACCCAGTACATTCCCGGTTTCGTGTACAACGACGGTTATCTGTACTCCAACAGCGCGACGCAATTCGCGCTGGAAGCCGGCAATCCCGCTAAGCAAATCGGCGGCTTACAATTTCAGTCGTATTACTTTGTTGTGGACCCGGTCGCCAGCCGGATTTTCTATCTCACCCAAGGCTTCCCCAACCCTCAACTTTCCGCATATTCCCTACCGGATGGGAAAGCCTTGGGCGTGGTTCCCCTGCCCGCCGCGACCGGCAACCTATCCTACGCGAGTTTTCTAGCCTGGGGTCAGCGGGGGTTAGCGTTGGGGAGTCCCAACACACGCGGTTTGTACGTGGCGAGATCGGTTGGCTTTGCCGGCGACCCGGCGGCCGGGGGCAGCCCCGATCTTCTCACGTTGCAGGCTCCCGCCGTCGCGACGATCCCGCAAAACAGCGGGCAGGCGCTGAAGTTCCGCATTCGCCGCGACACCAGCGGCGGCGACTCCACCCAGGCATTAACCTTGCATTATACGGTAAGCGGCACGGGGGTGAACGGCGTCAACTTCCGGGCGCTGTCGGGCACGGTGAACATGCCCGCGAACAGTTCGCAGGTGAAGATCAAGCTGGTCCCGCAGCCGGACAGCTTGACCAACGGCGCGCCCGCCGTGGTGACCCTCTCGCTCGCGGCCGACCCCTCGTACCGCGTCGCGGCCCCGGCCACTGCGACGGTGTCAATTACGCCGGAATAATCCGGTGGCGATAGCATTTGCCAAGCGCGCGGCGGCGGTGCCTCTTGTCGCGTGCCGCCTTTGATGTCCCCCACTCCTGAGTCGCCAACGCGCGCGCTGTTCCGGCCCCTGCGACGGGGCGAATGGCGCTTGGGCTGGCTCGCGCTCGGGTTGTTCATCCTCGCCGGCCTGCCGTGGCGACTGGACAATTTGGGTCAGACGCGCGCGGCTTACGCCTCCCTGGAAATCGCGCAGGCCGGGCACTGGGGCTTTGAACACACGCCCGGCGGCCGGGATCTCGCCGCCGATCCGCCGCTGGTCGCGTGGATTTCCGCCGCCTTGTTCCACCTGACCGGCGGGCACTGGGAAATCGCCTGGCGATTGCCTTCGCTGGTTGCCGCGCTGGCGGTGCTCGCGTTCTTGTGGCGCGCGGGCGAGTCGCTCTGGCCCGGCTGGGGCGGCACGCTCGCCGCGGCGGCTTTCGCGCTCAACCTGCTCGTTCCCGGGTTGGCGACGGCCATCGGCTCCGGGATGCCGCAGACCTTGTTCGTCACGCTCATCGGTTTGCTCGTGTGGCGGCACGCGGGACAAACCTGGCGGGCGGGCGGGCGGCGGGGCAGTCTTTTTCTGGGTAAGGAAGGTTCCCGTGGCACCCTCCCAACGTTTTCACCGGAGCGCTGGCTGGTGTTTAGCCTGCTGTCGGCGGCGTTACTGACCCGGGGATTGTCCGTTTATGCCTTGCTGCTGCCTGGCATGGTCGCGCACACGGTCATCCTCCGCTGGCGGGCCAAGCGGCAAACCGAAGTCGCCGGGCCGCTTGTTCAGTCCGATCTTTGGGGTGGCTGGTGGCATTGGACGTTCCCGCTGCTGCCGTTCCTCTTCTGGTTGGAACGCGGGATGGTCACCGTCCCCGGCTTTTTCCATCAGGTCGTTCTACCGCAGTTAACCGGCGGCTTCGCGGGCGGCGCGCCGATAACGACACCCCCGGTCACCGGCGAACCCATCTACTATTACTTTGCCCGGTTACTCGCGCTCTGGACGCCCTGGAGCGTCCTGCTCCTCGCCGTTCGCCTTCGCGGCGCCGGCGTTTGGTGGAGCCTCTGGCGCGATCCGCGCAACCTGTGGCTTGTCTGCTGGGCGGCGGGCGGTCTGATCACCCTAACCCTCGCGCCCGCGAAAAATTTGGATCGTCTGCTTCCAATTTTACCGCCGCTCTGCCTGCTGATGGTCGCGGCCCTGCGTTGCGCCGAACAGGCCGGCATGGTCCGGCGCGAGGAAGCCGCCGAGGGGATGCTGCCCACTGTCGCGAACCATGATGAAATGGCCGCCGCCGCGCCCGTGGAGATCGTGCCCGCCGACTGGCCCCGTGCTTGGAGCCACCTGACTTTGCGCGTGGCGCTGGCTCTCGCGACCGGCGGCGCGCTTTACGGAGCCGGTCGCGCCTTCTGGGAAGGGGCCAACGCGCAGGAACGTTTCGGCGCGGATGCCCGCGCCGCCACCGTTGGCCGCCGCCTGGAGCTGGTCAGTCCGTTGCCCACAACCGATGACGAGGCGCTCCTCGTCAGCTTGCGCCGCCTGGAATTTCTCACCCCCGTGCAAGCCCTCCAGCTTTGGACCACCGGACGGGTGGACGCGCTGGTCTTCAGCGCGCCGGCAGTGGAAAAATCGCGCGGCTTGCTGGAGCCGGTGCTCCCGCTGGATCATCCCGCCCTCGCCGCGCCCGCCCAAAATGGCCGGCCCGGATACCTGCTTTTCACGCGCGATCCCAACACGCCGCCGCTGACGGTGCCGTACCGCCGCAAGAAAAAGCCGTGACAACCCCATAAGGAGTTTCAATTCTTCTGAAATCTGCGTTAATCTATGGATAGTTCAGGTTGTTTGCGATTCCCCCCCGATGAAAAACGATCCCGGCGCGACGCGCCTTGTTGCGATCCTGCTTGCCTTGTTAGGTGGCGCGAGTGGTCTGCGCGCCCAGCAGCCCCCGCCGCCGCCACCCGGCGCGCCCGACCCCGCCGCTGTTTACAAAAGCGGCGTCGAAGCGTTTGACTCCGGCCGTTACGAGGAAGCTATCGGGCAGTTGAACGATGTCATCAAAGTGGCCGGCCCGGCCAACCTCGCGGCGCTGGAACCGGCGTACTTCGACGTCGCGGCGGCCTACTACAATTTGAAGCGTTTTGACGAGGCGTTGAATGCTTTTAAAACCTACCGGGTCAAGTTCCCGAAGGGCGCGCGCCTGGCCGACGCGGCTTTCTCCATCGCCAACTGCCTGCTTGGAAAGAAAGATTACATCGCCGCCCTGACGGAACTGAAGCCGCTGGAGGAAATCCCCCAGCGCCGCGAGCAGGTGCTCTTTTTGGAAGCGAGCATTCTCTCCGAGCAGAAGAAGACCGCCGAAGCCATCAAGCCGCTCGAGTTGCTCACCGCCGGCGGCCTCCACACCTCTCTTTCTGTGCGTGGCGCGTTGCTCCTGGCTTCGCTTTACGTGCAAAAGAGCGAGTTCACCAAAGCCACGGCGATGATGAACAACATCCAGGGCAACCTAGGATTGGTGGACAATATTTTGCAATTTAACGGACTCATCATCGAACTGGGCGACAAGCTCCTCACCACCGGCTTGCCGCGGCAAGCGCTCGCGCTTTATCGTTTCGCGCGTTCGCGCAAGGAATGCATCGCCTACGAGGCCGAACACCTGGCCTCCCTCGAACGTCAGGTAGCCACCAACGTGGAGAAGTTTCGCGCCACGAAGGACCGGTCCTTCCTAGAAGCCAACCAGAGCCTGCAGGAAGCGGTGACCGATGGGCGCAAGGACTTGGAGGACGTGCGCAAAGCCCCCGATTTTGAACCCGGACTTCTCTTCCGCATGTCGCGGGCCTACCAGGACACCGGCAAGCAATGGGAAGCCATCCTCGTCAACCGCCGCCTCATCGACAAGTACCCCGAAGCTCAGGAACGCGAACCCGCCTCTTTCAGTCTGATCGCCTGCCTGGCGGACACGGGCCAAAGCAAAAAAGCGCTGGAGGCGTGCGAGAGTTACCTCAAGGCCTACCCCACCGGCACCAACGCCCCCGCTGTCGCCTATCTGCGCGGCGCGATGGCGCTGGACTCGGGCGACTATTCGCAGGCGGTCACCTATTTCGGAACGGCGTTGCGCGAGCGTCCGGAGGGCCAGCTGAACGACCGGATGACCTACCTTATCGCCAACGCCCGCCTGATGCAGGGCGACCCCAACGCCGCGCTGACCTCCTACGAGGATTACTTGAAGAAGTTTCCGACCGGCGAGTACGCCGTGGAATGCCGCTACCGGGTGGGTTTGTGCCTGATGTTTACGGACAAGTACGAGGAGGCCATGAACCACTTCCAGGCTTTCGTCAAAGAGAATCCCAACAGCGAGTTTACACCCGACGCCCTTTACCGGCTGCTCGTCGTCAAATACGCCGCTCAACTTTACAACGAGGTGATCGCCGACGCCGACGCGTGGACGAAAGCCTACCCCGGCCACCTGATCACCGGCGAGGTCCTCGCGCTGAAGGGTGACGCCCTCGCCGCCGCCGACAAACGCGACGAGGCCGCGCAGACTTACATCGCCTCCTACAAGGCGGCGACGACCGACGAGGTGCTCAACTACTCCTTGTTCGAGGCGGGCAAGACGCTCGGCAAACTGGGGCGCTGGGACCAGGCGGCGGCGATGTTCGAGGAGTTCGTCAAAAATCACCCCGAACACAGCGCGGCCCCGGCGGCGATTTCAAGTCTGATCCAAGCCCGGGTCAAGCTGGGTCAGGTCGATCAGGCGAAGGTGTTCGCCGCGCAGACCATCGCGCGCTTCATCGCCGATCCGTCCAAAGAGGCGGTGGAAAAACTGCTCACCCAACTGGCGGCGATCTGCGCGCGCAAACGGCAGCAAGGGGTGGACCCCAAGGATGAGTTGACCAGGCTGCTGACCTTCACCCCCGAGCAGAACGTGCCCGACTCGCCCACGGTAAAAGCGCGCCAGCTTTACGCGCAGGCCGAACTGGCGTCCATGCTGCGCAAGCGCAAGGATCATGACGAACTCATTACCCGCGTTGCAAACGACAACAAGCCGTCGGATCTCAGTCCGCTCCTGCTGGGCCAATGCGGCGAGGCGTTGCTCGCGCAACACAAGGACACGCCCGCCAAGGCGATGTTCGAGGCGCTGCTCAACCTGTACCCAAAGTGCGAGGTGCTGGATTTTGCGTACGTCGGATTGGGGGAACTGGCCTACCGCGCGAAGGATTACCAGAAGGCGTTGAGCTTGAACTCAAAGGCGCTCGACGAGACGGGTGGCGCCTACCGCATCAAGGAGGCGACGATCGGCAAAGCGAAAGCGCTGGCGGCGTTAGGCAAATCGGACGAGGCCGTCAAGCTGTTCGAGCAGGTGATCAGCACAAAGGAATGGCGTGGCGAATCGACCGCGGAAGCCATCTGCGCGCTGGGCGACATCGAGATGTCCCGGGCCGATTACGCGAAAGCCATCGCCTATTACCAAAGGGTGTACTTGGCTTACCAAAAATTCCCGCATTGGATGGCGAAAGCTTATTTGGAGAGCGCGCGCGCCTTCGAAAAACTGGGCAAGACCCAGGAGGCGATGAACACCTACCGCGAGATGGTGCGAAACGAAAAGATCGCCGACTCCAGCGAGGTGGACGAAGCGAAAAAGCGCTTGATCGAGTCTGGTCAAAGCTAAAGAAATCCAGAATTAAGCACAGAGGACACGGAGAGGAGACACAGAGGCAGAGAAAGGCAAAAGGCTTTGTTCCAGAAAGAGCCGACTTGTCTTTTCTCCTCCGAACTCCGCCTTTTTCTTCC
This sequence comes from uncultured bacterium, assembly GCA_963795895.1. Classification (GTDB taxonomy): domain Bacteria; phylum Verrucomicrobiota; class Verrucomicrobiia; order Chthoniobacterales; family SZAS-18; genus CAWCJJ01. Next base: position 383,784 of record CAWCJJ010000005.1, on the reverse strand, counting down.
TTTGTGTTCTCTGTGTCCGCCTCTCCGTACCCTCTGTGATAAATTCTTAATCCCCTCTTTCCACACATGATGTCTTTTCCTCGATTCACCTTCCTTTGCGCTCTGCTGCTCGCGGGCGCGCCGCCTTGCCGAGCGCAGCAGATTATCCTCAAGAACGGTCAGGCCGTCGCCGCGCAAAACCTTAAGCGCGATGGCAACGTGCTCCTGAGCAACGTGGAAGTCGCCGGACAGGTGGGCCAGGTGGGTTACCCAATTGCCAACATCGATCACCTGGACCTGCCGCGGCCACCCCAGATGATCAAAGCGGAGCAAGCGTTGGCAACCGGCAAGTTCACCCAGGCGCTCGCGGAGATCGAACCGGTGGTCGCGGCGCAGTTCCCCTTGCGCGACATCAAGGGCAACTACTGGACTCAGGCTGCCCTGCTGAAATCCAGCGCCCAACTCGGCGCGGGTAAGACCGCCGACGCGAGCGCCGTTCTCACCCAGCTTTCCCTCTTCGACATGGACCCTGACGCCGCCCTCGCCGCCAAGGCGCGTCTGGCGGGCATTCTCGCGCTCGGCGGCAAGGACAAAGCCGCCGAGGCGATCCAAAGGACCGACGAAGTCATCCGCGCGACCGAGGACCGCCGCGCCCTGGCCGAGGCCTACCTGGCACGGGGCCGTGCCCTGCTCGCACAGGGTAAACAACAGGACGCCCTGCTGGCCTTCCTCCATTTGCCCGTGTTTTACGACCAGCAACCCGGCAGCACGGCGGCCGCAATTCTGGGCAGCGCGCGTTGCTATCTCGCGCTCGGCGACACCGAACGCGCCGTCCGCGCTTTTCTGGAGGTGGAGGATCAATTCCCCGCGTTGCCCGAGGCCGCCGCCGCGAAAGCCGAAATCGAGAAGGGTGGCGCGCGGCTGAGCGGCATCGTCACCAAACTGAGAAATGAAAAAGCCGAGGCGGACAAGCAATTCAATGGCGAGGACGCAAAGGACGCCGCGAACACGGGCGCTTGAAGTGTCCGAGCATCGCTTTCAATCCACAGTGCTTTTGCCCGGGCTGACAACATCTTCCGGGTTGCTTGCTCTTTTTGGGGCAAGAGTGTACTTTGTGTCTTTCCCTTCAACCCCAGACCCCTCCCCCTTCCATTCAGGCAGATGAAAAAATCGCGTTCGTTTTCCGCCCTTCTCCCGATCGTCGCCCTCGTCGCCGCATTTATGCTCGTTGGTATTGGCGTGGTGTCCGCGCAGGAGGCCACGCCCGCGGCGGCCGCCGCAAACGCCGCCCCCGCCGAACAACACAAAACGCTGCTCACCACGATCTATGAGGGCGGCATCGTGATGTTCCCCATCGCGCTTTGCTCGATGCTAACCCTCTACTTCATCGGCGACGGCTTCAACCGGACCTCGCCCAAACGCATCGCGCCGCCGCGGCACCTGGAGGCGTTGAAGAATTTATTCCGGAGCGGCGACTACGTGGGAGCCTACAACTATTGCAAAGCCAACCCGACCCCGCTCACCAACGTGCTTCGAACCGGCGTTGGTATGCTGGGCGAGGGCAAGGATGTTTGCGAAACCGCCATGCAGGAGGAACTCGGCAAGGAGAATAGCGAAATCCAAACGCGCATTTCCTACCTTTCCGTCATCGGGGTTTGCACGCCCATGATTGGTTTGCTCGGCACCGTGACGGGTATGATCAAGGCGTTCGCCACATTGGGCCAGAGCGGCATCGGCGATCCCAGCAAGCTTTCCGGCGCCATCGGCGAGGTGCTGGTCGCCACGGCGAGCGGACTGTTCGTGGCGATTCCGGCGTTCGTGGGTTTCTACTACCTGCGCAACCGTTCGTCGGCGGCACTGCACGTCGTGCAGGACTCCATCAACCAGCTTTACCGCAAGATGCCGTGGGCGTCGCTCGCGAACGTCCACATAGGCGACGACGAATTGTACGCCGCGCAGCCCAACTGGTTGACCGCCGATGGCGGTGAATACACCGGCTTGGGGGGGAACCCGCGTCTGACGGGTAGTCTGGACCCCCGGAGTGCGAGCGGTCGGTTGCCGGGCAACACCGGCGCGCTGCCGGCGGCTTGATTATTCTAGCGACCACACACATCACCAACAAAATCTAACGATTTATGGCTGGAGGAGGCGGAGGAGGCGACGGCGAGCCCGAATTTCAAATCGCGCCGATGATTGACGTGTTGCTGGTCATGCTGATTTTTTTCATGACCATCACCAGTTCGCAGGTGTTGCGCGTGGACAAGACCATTTCGCTGCCCATCGCGCCGGCGGCTCAGAAGAAGGATAATTCCAAGAGCGAGGTGCCGATCAACGTGCGTTGGAATTCCGAGACCAAGAAGGCCCAGGTCAGCATGGAAGACAGGGTTTACACGAACCTTGAGGACATGGTGCCTATCCTGAAGGCGCACGCGGCGACCGATCCCCATTACCGCGTGGTGATCCGAGGTGACCGCGCGCTGCCGGCCATCGAGGTTTCCCGGGTGATGAACGTTTGCGGCGCGGGCGGAATTTCGGATATTTCGTTCTCGGCGGTCAACCGTGACGGGTAGGGGCGGGTGTCAGCGCCAATATATCAACAGTAACCACAAACATTCCAACAACGTGGCCGCTAAATCCTCCAAACGCATCGCGATTGACGTCAACGGCGGAACCGTTGGTTTTCAGATCGCGCCGATGATCGACGTGGTGTTTGTGATCATGTTGTTCTTCATGGTGATGGCGGGCGCGGTGAAGCGCGAGAACGAACTGAACACCACACTTCCTGGCAGCGCGGACACCTCCAGCAACACGCCGATGGTGGACGAGATTATCGTCGGGGTGAGCGAGGATGGCGAGATCACGCTCAACGATGATCCGGTGGACAACAAGAACGACACGCTATTGCCGCAGCTCACGGCGAGTTTGAAGAGGCTCAAGGAGAGTAGCGAGGCGTCGAAATCGGTGATGGCGGTGACCATCGCCAGCGAAGAGTTGGCAAAGTACAGCCGCAACATCGACGTGCTGAACGCCTGCGCCGCCGCGAAGATCGACAACGTGACGTTCACGGTGAGCGAGGAGGAATAGGGAAGGATTGATACCTGCGGGCTGCCGGCGTCTTCAAAATTATCGAACGAATACTCTGCGCGCTTCGGGACATCAGCCCCGCGAGCGCGGGCGTCCCGCCCGCATCTGCTTTGGTCGGGTCTTGTCCAGGGACTAGCCAATGGTTTTGAAGGCCTCTGTGGTTCTGCTTTGTTAGAGAGTTTCGTGAGACAATTCTTTAGGCGGTTTGAGGTGCAACTGATTTTTGGACCAACTTGGATTTTAGTTTAGTTTGTGAAGAAGGATGTGGGAGTGGGGTTTCCCAGCCACGGAGTGGCGTCATTTGAGTAGCACAAAATGCGCTGCGCGCAAGCCAGCGTGGGAGTAACCTCCGGGCATGTTATTCAGGAGCCGCCGTCCAGTCCGCAAGGGCACGGAATAGCAGGGCAGGAGGAATCCAGCCGCGTAGTGGCATAACCTCAGGTGGGGGGACACTCGTTTCGCGATGGGTGACGCGAACCCGGCAACTCGTGGCATTACCCTCCGGCGCACTTCCATTGCTATCCACCGTCTTTGGTGACGCCACTACGTGGCTGAAAAATCTTCATCCCATGCTTTCCGTGGCGTCGCGGACTCGACTACGGCTACTCAAAGGACGCCACTACGTGGCTGTGAACGCACAATCCACCACATCCCAGATCCCTCTTTACATCCCCTTCGCCACATCCTTCTGCACTACCCACAACCCACCTCACCTACCCTACCCACCCACACCCGCCATCAACGTCTCCTTTAGGAACGGCGCGATCCGGCTCACGCGGTGACGCGCCACCTGCTCGGGCGTTCCGGCGGTCACCAGCTTGCCGCCCGCGTCCCCCGCTTCGGGGCCGATGTCGATCAGGTAGTCCGCCTCGGCGATCACGCTCAGATGATGCTCGATCACCACCACCGTGTTGCCCTCCTCCACCAGCCGGTGCAACACCTTGAGCAACTGCTCCACGTCCGCCATGTGCAGACCCACCGTCGGCTCCTCCAACAGGTACAGCGTGGATTTCACCGCCTTCATCTTGCGCAGCTTGGCGTGCTGCGACGCCCCGACCCCGCGCGTCAGTTCCGTCACCAGTTTCATGCGTTGCGCCTCGCCGCCGCTCAACGTCGGACTCGGCTGGCCCAAGCGCAGGTAACCCAGACCCGTCTGGGTCAGCAGCGACAGCGGCCGATGGATCTTCGACACCGCGCGCGAAGAATTCCGCCGCCTGCTCGATCGTCAGTTGCATGACCTCGCCGATGCTGCGGCCGTTGTACTGCACCTCCAGGGTTTGCGCGTTGAACCGCAACCCGCCGCAATCCTCGCACGGCACGTAGCTCGTCGGCAGGAAACTCATCTCGTGCTTGATGACGCCCTGCCCCTGGCAACTCTCGCAACGCCCGCCCTCGTTGTTGAACGAAAACCGGCTCGACGAATACCCGCGGATGCGCGACGAGCGGCAACTGCGCGAACAACAGCCGGATCTCGTCCAGCACGCCGACGTAGGTCGCGGGCGTCGAGCGCGTGGTCTTGCCGATGGGCGACTGGTCCACCTCGTACACCCCCTCCAGATAATCCGCGCCCGCGAAACTTTCCCACGCCCGTGCGCCCGTCTTGCGCCGGGCGGACGCGCCGTTGCCCGCGCCCGTGGCGGCCGCCTTCTTGCGCTGCGCGTTCCTCGCCAACGCCTGCTGCGCCGCCGGCAGCAGCACCGAGCGCATCAGGCTGCTCTTGCCCGAGCCGCTGAAATGCCGCTGATCACCGTCAGGCGGGCGACGGGGAAACGCACGTCCACGCCCTGCAGATTGTTCGCGGTCGCCCCGCGTGATTTCCAGCCAGTGCCCGTGCCCCTTCAACGGCCGGCGCTTGCCGTTCATCGGGTGCCGGAGCGGGCTTTGCAGGCAACGTCCGGTGACGCTCTGCGGGTTGTCGCATGATCTCCGCCAGCGTGCCGCGACGCCACCACCTCGCCGCCGTGGACGCCCGGCCCCGGCCCGAGGTCGATGATGTGGTCCGCCCGGCGCATCGTTTCCTCGTCGTGCTCGACGATGACGAGCGAATTACCCTTGGCCTTGAGCGCCTGCAGCGTGTCGAGCGAGCCGGTTGTTGTCGCGCGGGTGCAGCCCGATGGTGGGTTCGTCCAGCACGTACAACACCCCGCGCAGATTGGAACCCAACTGCGCCGAGAGCCGGATGCGCTGCGTTTCGCCGCCGGACAGCGTTTTCGCCGAGCGGTCCAGTGCGAGGTAACCCAGCCCGACCTCCTGCATAAAGGTGAGCCGCTGCTGGATTTCCTCCAGGATGTCCGCCGCGATGATGGCCTGCGTCCCCTTGAATTTGAACTTGCCCAACACGCCGAGCACGTCCGTCACCGGCAGCCGCGCGAGGGCGTCGATGGACACGTCGCGGACCTTGACGTTGCGCGCGATGTCGTTGAGGCGCGCGCCGTGGCACAGGCCGCAGGGCCGCTCGTCCTCCTCCTCCACCCAGGCGCTCGCGCGTTCCTCGGCCAATTCGCGCTCCAGGGCGGAGGCGTTGTCGTCCAGCTTGGTCGTGGACGCCTTGAAGACCACGCCGAAGCCCCGGCATTCCGGGCACCAGCCGTGCGGGGAATTGTAGGAGAACAAGCGCGGGTCCAGCTCCTCGAACGCCTGGCTGCACTGCGGGCAACTCATCTCCGTGGACAACACAGTAAACTTGTTGCGCGCGTCCAGCAGCCGCGCCGTGCCCTTGCCGATTTCCACCGCGCGGCGCACGATCTCGCGCGGGTCGGCGCTCTTGTCCTCGCCTTCCTTCGCCGCGGCGGCCGCCTTCATGCTGGCGGCGGTGACCTCGCCCACCACCACGTCGATGGTGTGCTCGCGGAAACGCTCCAGCTTCTTCAAACCCTTCGGCGGGCATGAGCTTGCCATCGACCAGCAACGTCTCGAACCCGTGTTTCACCGCCCAGGCGGCGACGTCCGTGTGGAACCCTTTGCGCGCCTTGATCAACGGCGCGAGCACCCGCACCCGGCCCTTGCGCGCGGCGGCCTCGACCTGTTTCACGATCGCCGCCTGGCTCTGCTTTTCGACCGGCAGATGGCAGTTGGGACAATACTGCGTTCCCAGCTTGGCGAACATCAGCCGCAGGAAGTGATAAACCTCCGTGACCGTCGCCACGGTGGATTTACCCCCGCCGCGCGTGACCCGCTGCTCGATGGCGACGCTCGGCGGCAGCCCTTCGATCAGGTCCACGTCGGGCTTTTCCAAGCTGCTCGACGAACTGCCGCGCGTACGGCGACATGCTGTCCAGAAACCGCCGCTGCCCCTCGGCGAAGAGGATGTCGAAAGCCAGCGTTGATTTGCCCGAACCGCTCAGACCCGTGATGATGACCATGCTTTCGCGCGGCAGATCCAGCGAGATGTTCTTCAGATTGTGCTCTCGCGCGCCGCGGATGCGAACTGTCGGCGGGCAGTCGCCGGCGGGTGCGAATTTCGGGTCGCGGGCAGTGGCGCGACGCCACCAGCGCGTGTGGATATCGTCCGCGGCCTCGCGCGAGGGCATCTCGGCGGCGCGCAAGCGCGCGGGCTGTTCTCGCCGTTGCGGTAGAGGCTCGGCGGCCTGCTCCACGGCCACGCCGTCGAAGGCGATGATCTTCTCGTCGCGCGCGCCGTGCAGCAGCGGGCGCAGGTAGTAGCCGGTGTGCGAGGCGGCGACCTCGCGACCTCCTCCGGCGTGCCGACGGCGACCAGGTTGCCGCCGTCCACGCCCGCCTCGGGTCCGAGATCGACGATGTAATCCGCGCACTTGATGACCTCCAGGTTGTGCTCGATCACCAGCAGGCTGTCCCCCTGCTCGACCAGCCGCTGGAACACCTGCACGAGCAGCGCCACGTCGTCGAAGTGCAACCCGGTGGTGGGTTCATCGAAGATCAGCAGCGCGCCCTTCGTGCTCGGGTTGCGCTCGCGTTCGACCAGATGCCCCACCAACTTGAGACGCTGGGCCTCGCCGCCGCTGAGCGTGTTGAGCGGCTGACCCAACCGCAGGTAACCCAGACCCACCTCGCACAGAATCCGCAGCGCGGAGAGCGACAGCTTGAACGATCGCCGGATAGATCGGGAACACCCGGTTCGCGCCCCCGACCTCGCGCGCCACGCGCAACCCGGTGCCGGGTTGTCCGGCGCGATCTTCTCGAAAAACTCCAGCGACTCCGCGACGGTCATTTCCAGCACGTCGTGGATGTTCTTGCCCGCGAACCGCACCTTGCAGCACGTGCGGCTGAAAGCGCTTCCCCTCGCACTCCGAGCAGCGCACGTACAGGTCGCTGAGGAACTGCATCTCGATCTTCTCGAAGCCGATGCCGCCGCAACGCTCGCAACGTCCGTCGCCCGAGTTGAACGAGAACGCGCTCGCCACCAGACCCGCCGCGCGCGCGTCGTCGCACATCGCGAACATCTCGCGGATCGAGTCGAACGCGCCCAGATACACCACCGGGCTGGAACGCGGGCGTTTTCGCCAGCGGCGACTGGTCCACCATGACCGTCGCGCCGAAGCCCTCCGCGCCGAGGATCGTGACCGGCAGCGGCCCACGGTCTCGGCGTTGCTCTGCCCGCTCATCCGCAGCAGGTTCTGGTAGCAGCACGTCGTGGATGAGCGTGGATTTCCCCGAGCCGCTGACGCCCGTGACGCAGCCGAAGACGCCGAGGGGCAGGTCCACGTCGATGTCGCGCAGGTTGTGCTCGGTCGCGCCGCGGATCTGGAGCCAGCCGGTGGGCTGCACGGCGTTGCGCGGGCAGCGGGATGCGCTTGCGACCGGTGAGGTAATCCGCCGTCAGCGAGTTGGGGCAGCGCCCGAGTTCGGACCAGCGGACCGCGAGAAGACCAGCTCGCCGCCGCCCTCGCCGCGGCCGGGTCCGATGTCGATGAGGTTGTCCGCCGAACGGATCACCGCCTCCTCGTGCTCGACGACGAGCAGCGTGTTGCCCTTGTCGCGCAGGTCCTCCATCACGCGGATCAGCCGGCCCACGTCGCGCGGGTGCAACCCGACGCTGGGTTCATCCAGGACGAAGAGCGTGTTCACGAGCGACGCGCCGAGGCAGGTCGTCAGGTTGACGCGCTCGATCTCGCCGCCGCTCAGCGTGCGGGTCGGGCGGTCCAGGTTGAGATAACCCAGGCCGACCGCGATCAGGTAGCGCAGGCGGGTGACGATCTCCTTTTGCAGCATCTCCGCGCTGGAATCGTTCGGCGGCAGGATGACCGACTCCATCACGCCCACCATTTCGGTGACGGGCAGTTGCGCCAGTTCCGGCATGGTGAACCCGGCGTGGCGAACGCTGGTGCGCGTATCGGCGCGGCAGCCTCTTGGTGGCCGCGCGCTTCTTCGTTTGCCCGCGCGGTTAGACTGGCGCGGCGGCGGCGGGCAGTCCCGCCGGGCACGAGGCGGTAGTTGAGCGTCGCGGGCTGGAAGCGGCCGCCGTCGCACTCCGGGCACAGCGTGTAGGCGCGGTAACGGCTGAGCAGCACGCGGACGTGCATCTTGTACGTCTTGGATTCCAGCCAGTCGAAGTAACCTTTCACGCCGTACCAGCCGCCGTTCTGCCAGAGTTCCTCGGCTGTCGACCGCGGCCCTTGCCCTCGCCTTGGATGACCCACTTCTGGTCGGCCGTTGGCAGTTCCTCGAACGGCGTGTGGATGTCCATCTCCTGCCGCGCCGCCGCGCGCAGCAGGTCGCGCTGGCACTCGGCGGATTGCCCGCTCTGGAAGGGCTTCACCACGCCCCGCGCGATGGAGAGCCGCTTGTCGGGCAGGGCGCGGTCGAGGTCGATGGCGATGGTCCGTCCGAACCCGCGGCATTGCGGGCACGCGCCCATGCGGATTGTTGAAGGAGAACAACCCGGGCGTGGGCGGCTTGATGTCCAGGTCGCACCGGGCGCAATGCCAGCCGGTGGAAAAGCCTTCCTCCGTGCCCGCCTCCGGGTTGACGAACTTGATGCGCCCCTTGCCGAAGCGCAGCGCCGTCTCGATGGACTCCGTCAGCCGCGAGCGGTTCTCCGCGCCGATGGCGATCCGGTCCTGGATGACCTGGACGCGCGGCGGCAGGCGTTTGACGCCCGCGCCGGGCGGCTCGTCGGTGCGGTGGATCGCGTCGTCCAGCCAGACGCGCAGGTATCCCTGGGCTTGCAGGAACTTGAAGAACTCCGCCGGCTCCGCCCCGGGCGGCGCGCTCACGGCGAAGCACAGCAGCAGCGTCGCGCCCGAGTGCCGCGCGAGGACCTGCTCGGCGATGCCGCGCGACGAGTCGGGCTTGATCGCGCCGCCGCACGACGGGCAAAACGCCTGCGCCACGCGCGGCATCAGGAGCTTGAGGTAATCGTTGATTTCGGTGATCGTCCCGACGGTCGAACGGGTGCTCTTGACCTGGTTGGACTGCTCGATGGCGATGGCCGGCGGGATGCCCCGGATGCTGTCGACCTTGGGCTTGTCCATGCGGTCGAGGAACTGCCGCGTGTAGGGGCTGAACGTCTCGACGTAACGCCGCTGGCCCTCGGCGTAGATGGTGTCGAAGGCGAGCGAGCTTTTGCCGCTGCCGCTGGGGCCGGTGATGACGTTGAGCTGCCCGAGCGGCAGGTCCAAGTCAATGCCCTTGAGGTTGTTCTGGCGGGCGCCGCGCACCTCGACGAATTCGGTCGGGGCCGGCGGCCGTGGGCAGGTCCTGGGAGGCCGGGATTTCGGCGGAGCGGGAGGTCGGAGTGGACACCGGGGAAGGTAGCGTCTCCAAGGGAAATTGGAAGGGGCGGGCGGGATTTTTCCGGGGTCGGGGCGGCGATATTCAAGTGACGCCTCGAATCGCTGAAACGTACTCGTTACTCTAACGAAGTGCCCGGTCGGCCCCGGGAGCGTGGGCATCCTGCCCGCATCTGGTCCGGTCTGGTCGGCTGAAGGGCTACCGCCCTTTGCGGGCAGGATGCCCGCGGTCCCGGAGGCTGTCCCCCCGTGTGCAGATGGACCGTTCAATCAATTTACGATTGGTCTTTAACGTCACCGTCCACTCGGAACAGTATTGAACGCAGCACGCGCTGATTTTCCGGTCATTCCCGGCTGTGGACGGAGAGAGGATCTCCACAATCAAATCCGGGGGTGGGAAGATGTTCTGGCCACCCTTCAAGGCCGAGGTTTTCTCAACCGCGAAATAGCAGATGTCCGGCTCATAGTCATTGCGTTCGCAACGGATGAGGCATTTCTCGATGTACACCTTTCCCAACTTACGTGAAGCAACGTGGTTCATCATTAGATTCACCACGAACGCTGAAACATCCAAGTGCTCCTTCCTGGCGGGGGAATGCACCACAATTTCGCCGTTGATGAACTCGGCCTTCGTCCCCTCGTCAATGTCCTCGTAGAACTGCTCCCGCCGCGCCCTCGTCGGCGAGGACATTCTGAAAGTACCGGACGTGGTCCGGCAACTGGGGCGAACAAACCAGTTCTTTCATCGCCGTGGCAAGAGTACTCATGGGTGTATCACCGTAACCGCGCGCAGGCCGAAGAGCAACTCCACCCCTTTCGCGGCGGGGGTTTTGAGGCTACGTTTTCCAACTTCCATGCAGCGCATCGACTACCCGGAACCCCTCCAACACCTCACCCTCCAACTCAAGCGACTCCCTGGCATCGGACCGCGCAGCGCCGAGCGGATTGCCCTCTGGCTCGTCGGCGACCAACGCGACGAAACCGCCGGCGGGCGCGGCAAGGAAGTGGCCGAGGCGATCCTCGGATGCGCCAAAACCGTGCATCCCTGCGTGGAATGCGGGTTCTTCACCACGGAAAAGCTCTGCGACATTTGTCGCGACGAATCCCGCCGGTTGGGTCCGTTGTGCGTCGTGGAACAAGCCACCGACATCCTCCCGCTCGAGCGCACGGGGGTCTTCCGTGGCCGCTATCACGCGCTGGGCGGACGCCTGGCACCGCTGGACCACGTCGGACCGGAAGACCTGACGATCGACCTCCTTTTCAAGCGGATTCGCGCCGCCGACCCGGCGACGGTCGAAGTCATCCTGGCTTTGAGCGCCGACGTCGAAGGCGAGGCCACGGCGCAGTATCTGGCGGGGATGTTGCGGGAGTTTCCCGGCGTGGCCGTCACGCGTATCGCCCAGGGCTTGCCGGCGGGCGGCGGTTTGGAATCCGCCGACGAACTCACGTTGTCGCGCGCCATGACCGGCCGCGTGACGCTGGCACGGTGAGGTTTGTGTTCGCCGTTGGTTCTACTATGATAGAACTATGACGACACCCGTGATCCTCGCATCCGCTCCCCGGGTGGATTCGCGGTTGTTACGGGAGTTGCACGCCGTGGACTTCCGGCAAGGCGCGCGGCTGCTGACCTTTGTAGCTCTCTACGCCGTGGCTGCGTTCACCACTTGCAAACTGGCCACCGCCTTTCCGCAAAGCATCGGCTGGCGACTGGCGGCGATTCCCCTCTACCTGCTCGCCGCCGCCTCTCTCCACGGGATCAGCCTTTTCACGCACGAGGCGGTTCATGGGACCCTGAGCCGCAGCCGGTTCTGGAATGCCCTTGGCGGCGCGCTTTGCGCGGTGCCCGTGCTCCAAAATTACTCGGCCTACCGGGTTCTGCATTTGCGCCACCACGACCACCTGGGCGCGGAGGGGGACCCGGATCATTATCCGAACTACACCCGCTGGAGCTGGCTGGTTTTTCTGATGAACTGGGGACGCCTGCTCGTCGGTTACCCGGCATACATCGCGGCTATTCCGGTGCTTGGCTTCCGGCAGGGAAGCGCGCGCGAACGATGGCGCGATCCTCGCGGAGGTGGCTCTGGCCGCGGCTGTTCATCTTCGGTTTATCGCAAGTGCCTTTCCCGGTGCTGCTGCACGCGTGGCTGATCCCCATGCTGTTCATCAACACTTTTGTGAACATCCGGGGCATGAGCCAGCACACCCTCCTCGAAGAACACCACGACGATCCCGTGCGCGGTACCCGCACCATTCTGACCAACCGGGTGGTCACCTTTTTCATGTGCAACGAGAACTACCATCTCGAACACCACCTCCATCCCGGCGTCCCCTGGTACCATCTGCCGCGCGTCCACCGGGAGTTGCGCGAGGAACTCACCGCGCGCGGCGCGCCGTTCATCCCGTCGTACTTCGCTTTCGTGCGGGCGTTTGTGGTCGGCAGCTTCCGGCGCAGTCCGCTGGGTTCAGGCGAAGTGATAGGTCCGCGATGAAAGCCGCCGACGCCTGGACCCGCGACGCCGCCCGGCTCCCCTTGGCTTTCGCGCAGGTCCGGGAAGATCCCGCCATTGACGCCGCGCTGCTCGCGGAATTTGACGGCAAGACCCGGGTCGTGATGATCGCCTCCGGCGGCGACACCGCCGCGCTGCTCGTGGCGCGGGGACTAGCGGAACATCTTCACCTGATCGACGCCAACCCGGCTCAACTCGCGCTGACCCGGCTCAAGCTCCACCTCCTGCGGCGAACCGACCCATCCGCGCGACCCGCCCTGCTCGGCCATCTACCGCTGCCACCCGCCGAACGGTCCGACGCGCTCGCGCTCGCGCGCGCGGAACTCGCCTTGCCGGACGATGTGTTCGGGCCGGTGGATTTCGTCGCGCGCGCGGGTCCGGACCACGCCGGACGCTATGAAGTGCTGTTTGGTCACCTGCGCCAACACCTTGCTTCAAGCCGGGGCGAAATTGTCGCGCTCATGCGCATGGACGATCCCGCCGCGCAGGCCGCTCGCATCACTCCGGGCACCGCGTTGCGAACGGCGCTTGACCGGGCCTTCAGTGCCGTCATGCGTCTGGAAAACCTCGTGGCGCTCTTCGGCGCGGAGGCCACGCGCAACCCGCTGCAGGGTTTTCCTCGTCACTTCGCCGAACGCACCCGCCACGCGCTCGCCACTTTTCCGGCGCGATCCAACTCGTTTCTGGCGCAGTTTCTCCTGGACTCTCCCGCTGAAGTGGGCTTTCCCGATTGGATATTGGAACCCGCGCCCGTCCGCTGGCCGGAGATCGTTAGCACCCACGCGCCGATGGTGGACGCCCTGCGCTCCCTGCCCAAGGCGGGGGCGGACTTCGTCCACCTGTCGAACATCCTCGATTGGCTCTCGCCCGAAGCCGCCGCCGAGACGCTATCCCTGGCGTGGCGCGCCCTGCGTCCGGGCGGGCTGACGGTGGTGCGCCAGCTTAACTCCAGCCTGGTGATTCCCCCGCTGGAAACACGCTTCGACTGGCGGTACGAACTCGCCGCCGAACTCCACGGACGGGACCGCAGTTTCTTCTACCGCGCCCTGCACGTCGGGCGCAAACCCGGGCCATGAACATCCACCGTTTGGAGGACGCTCCGCCGCCCGCGCTGGCGGCGGCGTTGGAGCGGTTCGAGCGGCAGTTTACCTATCCGCTGGGTGTCGGACGAAGCTTTCACGTCTCGCATGGCGCGGACTACCCGCGCTTCTTTCGTGCGATCGGCGGACCCGGCGCGGGGGTCAGCTTCGTGGCGCAAGGCAAGGGCGGTGAAATCCTTGGCACCTTGGGCGTGGCCTTGCGCGCGTTGCAACTTCCGGACGGCGGGACCCTGGCGTGCGCCTACCTGGGGGATTTGAAAACGGTCCCGGACGCCCGCCGGGCACGCGTTCTCATCGCGCTGGGGGCGGAGGCCTACTCCTGGGGCCGGGCGCGCGGAGCGCAGGCGGCTTACGGCGTGGTGATGGACGGCACCCCGTGCCCGCCCTCGACGTACACGGGCCGCTTTGGACTTCCGGCGTTCGGCGTGTCAGGCAAAGTATGCGTGCTGCGATTGCCGTTCCTGGCGAGCGACACGGAGGACGACTCCTTCAACTCAGAGTGCCAGTCGGTCGAGATCTGTTACCGCGGGCTGAGCCGGGGTCGTTTCGCGCCGCTGGGCGGCGGGCCGGATTGGCGCTCGGGCAACGCCCCGCTGTTCCTAACGGCTCCTAACGGGCGTGCTTGCGGTGTGCTGGAGGATACCCGGCTCGCGAAACGTTTGTTGCTCGACGACGGCGGCGAAATGGTTTCCGCGCATCTCTCGAAGTTTGCTTACACGGATGTGCCCGCCGGGGTATTCCTCCTGCGCCAAGCGATGGCGCGATGCGACCGGCGCGCGCTCGCTCTGGCGCTGTTTGTGTCGGTGCCGGACGTGGACGCCGCCGCGTTCCTGTGTTTGCTCGAAGACGTTCCCGGCATTGTCGAAGCACCAGCCACCATTTACGCCGCTGGCATCGCGTCTGCTGGACAATCCTGGAACCTGAGCACCGCCGAAATATGATCCCGTCCCCCGCTGAAACTCCCACCACCCCGGGCGCGCCGCGAACCCGCGCGCGGGCCGACGAGATCCTGGCGCGTTCCGGCCTGTACGAGAATCCCTACTTCGCGACGCTCGCGGACGGGCGCATGAGCCTGGCGTCGTTCCGCGCCTCGCAGGAACAATTCTTCTTCGCGGTGGCGTTCTTCTCCCGGCCCATGGCGGGGTTGATAGCGCGTTCGCCCGACTACGCGTCGCGCGTCGATATTCTCCACAACGTGGTGGAGGAGCACGGGGACTTCCGGCTGGGCGACTCGCACGCGGCGACGTTTCAGGTTTTCCTGCAAAGCCTGGGCGCGAACACTGCGGAGGTCAGGACAACGCGCCCCTCGCCGGCGGTCCACGCCTTCAACAGCGTGCTGTATTCGGCGTGTTTGCTGGAGGATTTGGAAGTGGGCATCGCGTGCGTCGGCATCATCGAGTACGCCTTCGCCGAACTCAGCGCGCGGATCGGCAACGGGGTGGTTGCCCGGGGCTGGGTTACGCGGGAAGATTTGGTCCACTACACCCTGCATGCCGAACTGGACCAGCGTCACGCGGAAGAGTTCTTCCGGTTGGTCGAGCCAAAGTGGGATGACCCCACGAAACGCGAGTTGATCGAGCGCGGGTTGGCGTTAGGCGCGCACGTCTTCGACCGGCTTTACCGGGAGTTGCACAGCTTGAAACCCACCTTCGAGAGTACGACCACAACCTAAATTAGCCAAATATCGTTGCAGAACATCATCAGGAAACTCGTGCCTCGCAAAGGGTCGGCAGCAGTTCTTCCACAGGGATGGTCGTCAAAAAGTCTCTGGCATCGGCAATGTGCCGGCCCTTCTGAAGGTAGTACTCCAACCCCTTGGGTTCGGGTGGCAACTCACCAACTTCCGCCATCCCCTCGAAGTGGAAAACCAACGCGCCGCGCATCTCCGCAAGCGTTTGCTCCACGTTTGGCCCGGTGGCAACGCAGCCGGGCACATCGGGTGAAAACGCCGCGTATCCGGTGGCGCTGGGTTCGAGAACAATCAGGTAATGTTCCATGGTGGTCAGCGAAGTCCCGCTTGACTGAGAATACTGTGATTCGTTTTCTTGGGCAAGTCGTCGTTTGCGCCTCCGGCGACCGTGACGGTGCCGGGTTTGCTTGGATGGTGAAACTGACGGTGGCTGCCGCGCGTGCGAGCTAGAAACCAACCGTCATCCTGAATGAGCTTGATGATCTCGCGTACCTTCAATCATCCATCCATAACCTAGTTCCACTAAAACCGGAACCATGGAATGATCAAAGTTTCACTAAACGCAACCCGAAGCGATCAAACGGCTTGTCGATCCGCGCTCACCCCGTGTGTCCCAGCGCTGGTCGTTGTCCTCTCACCAACGGCGCGACCCGCGTCCCCAGGAGTTCGATGGCGCGCAAGACCTTCTCGTGCGCCAGACTACCCACGCTCATCTGAAACGTCAGACGCGAAATGCCGCCCAGCGCCCCGTGTACGCGCAGGATTTTCTCCGCCACGTGCTCGGCGTCACCGATGAGCAGCGCGCCGCTCGGGCCGCGTACGGCGTCGTACTGGGCGCGGGTCACGGGCGGCCAGCCGCGTTCCTGGCCGATGCGGGTAAAAGCTGTCTGGTAACCCGGGTAGAACTCATCGGCCGCCCGCGCCGTGGTGTCGGCGACGTAACCGAGGCAATGCAAGCCCACCTTCAATCGCTCCGGCGCGTGTCCCGCCCGTCGGCCCGCCTCGCGGTAAACGTCCACCAAGGGCCGGAACCGGTGGGGTTCGCCGCCGATGATGGCGATCATCAACGGCAAACCCAAATTGCCCGCGCGCGCGAACGAGGCGGGCGTCCCGCCCACCCCGAGCCAGATCGGCAGCGAGGTCTGCGCGGGGCGCGGGTACACGCCCTGGCCGGTCAGCGGCGCGCGGAAACGGCCCGACCAGTGAACGTGCGTGGACTCACGGATTTTAAGCAGGAGGTCGAGCTTTTCGGCGAACAGCGCGTCGTAATCCTTCGCGGCGAAGCCGAAGAGCGGGTACGCCTCGCCGAAGGAACCGCGGCCCACGACCATCTCCGCGCGTCCCCGGGAGATCAGGTCCAGGGTGGCGAAATCCTGGAACACGCGCACGGGATCGTTCGTGCTGAGCACGGTGACGGCGCTGGTGAGCCGGATCCGCTGGGTGCGCGCCGCCGCCGCGGACAAGATGACGACCGGCGACGAGTCGAGGAACTCGCCGCGGTGATGTTCACCCACGCCGAAGACATCAAGACCCATCTTGTCGGCCTGTTCCACTTCTTTGAGGAACTGGCGCATCCGCTCGACGGGACTAATGACCTCCTGCGTGACGGGATCGGGCATCGTGGCCACGAAGCTGTCCACGCCGATCTGGATGGCGGGCTTGGGGTGCGCGTTTGAAGAATCCATGGAGGTGATAAAGTTGATGGTTGTTCTGTCTGGGATAGGTGCGGCAGCCCCGGCAGCGCGGGTCTCCGACCCGCATCAGGCGGCTCCGTGCCGCCGTCCAATCATAGGTAGGGATGGCTCTCCGAGCCGCTCCCCATTGTCTCCGCTCAGTAAAGGACGACCCCTATTACCGAGCAAGCCAGCCAATCTGAGAATGGGCAGCCCCGGCTCGGAGAGCCTCCCTACCTTTGGAACGACGGGGGGGGAGCCAGCCTGATGCGGGTCGGAGACCCGCGCTCCCGGGGCGTGACCGTTGTCCCCGTCTTCACTTCCCGGGCGGCGCGGCCTCGTAACGCTCCCAATCCTTGAGCAGCGCCCTCAAAACCACGCTGCCCGCGCGGTACGCCGCCTCCAGCGCGGGCAGGTTCCCGGCGTACTCGGCCACCATGCTGTCGGCGGCGGTCTGGCCGGGGTGCGGCGCACAAAAATTACTGCCCGTGCGCAAAAACAACACGCGCTGGAAATCCACCTTGCCCATGCCGCCCAACCGGTCCAGCGCGGCGGCGATCCCCTGGTCCTCCATGTCGGTCATCGCAAACCGGCCCGCGCCGCCCGTGTACAGCCGGGTCCAATCACTGGCCCACCGTTGCATCACCGCGCCGTGCCAGTAGCGGTCCGACCCAAAACTATCACCGATCAATACAAACGCGGGTTTTAACGCGTTGGGATAACCTGTGTAAAGCGCGCGGTGCTCCCTCGCCTCCGGCGTGTCGGCCAGCGGCACGTCCTTGGAAAGCTCGTAAGCCCATTGCACCAGCGCGGGGTTCATCGTCCAAGCCATTGGCTTGGGGGTCCAAACGGGAAGTTTGTCCAGGGTTTCGTTCGGTTCCTTGCCCCCGATGGGCACGATGCCGTAGGGCCATTTCGGGTTCGTCTCGCGGCTGTCGATCTCGAAGGCGATGCTGCCATCGACCACGTGCGCCGCCCACGCCGCGCTGCCGATGGAAGCCACGTCCGGGTTGACCCCCGCGATGCCGTTCACGATCCAATACGCCTTCGACAAATCGAAACGCGGGTCCAACCCCAGCGCCATGATCTGCTGGCCCGCGCGCCCGGTGGTGCCGGAAACGACCCCGTAAACACCCTGGTCGTTGAAGCGCACCGGGTGGTCCAACCCGGGCACGGCCATCGTGCCCGTGAGATTCTCGCGCTCCACCCAAAACTGGAATTCCCCCGGCGCGTCGCCCGTGTCGGCCCCGGTCTCGAACGTGGCCACCACGATGACCTTGGGCTGGATCAACCCGGCGGCGTGGGCGGTCGTAGTAACGGCGACAGGCACCGCGACAAGGGCGGCGCACACGGCAACGAGCAACAGTTTGAATCGCATGGGGAGATATAAAGCCGATGTGCCGCGAGAAGGCACGCAAATCTTGAAGCCACCTTGCGTTCAAACGCGCGAAAAGGTGCTAGCCTCCCGTCCGACCGCCGCGCACATTGGTTTTCCCTTCATCCCTACCCGCCATGCTCATCCCACAACTCCGCCGTTTCCACCCGTTGACCCTCCTCTCCGCCGGCGCGGCGGCGGGCGCGGTCGGCACCCTCTTCGCGCGCAACTTCATCCCCAACGAAAAGAAGATCAGCCACCGGATCGACCTGCCCTACGGAGTCGGCGACCCGCAATTCGAACGCTCGCTGGGACAACTCCTCGGTCCCGCCGCTCGTCGACGGCAACCGTGTGACCGCCCTGCAAAACGGCGACGAAATCTTCCCCGCCATGCTCGCCGCCATGGCGGGCGCGCGGCGCAGCATCACGCTGGAAAGCTTCATCTACTGGGAGGGACGCATCGCGGAGCAATTCTCCCGGCTCTTTCCGAAAAGGCCCGCGCCGGGGTGCGCGTCCACGTCCTGCTCGACGGCCTGGGCTGCAACTGCATCCGCAGCGCGCTGATCCGCCAGATGCGTCGACGCGGGCGTCGAGGTCGAGATTTACAACATCGTCGAATTCTACGACCTCGACCGCATCAACAACCGCACGCACCGCAAGCTGCTCGTGGTCGATGGGCGCGTCGGCTTCACCGGCGGCGTGGGCATCGCCGACGAATGGAGCGGCCACGCGCAATCGCCCGACCATTGGCGCGACGGGCATTACCAGGTCGAGGGGCCGGTGGTCGCGCAGATGCAGAGCGCGTTCGTGGACAACTGGATGAAGATGGCGGCGTACGTCCTCCACGGCGACGATTATTTCCCGGCGCTGGAACCGGTCGGGCACGCAGCGCTGCCATCTGTTCAAGAGCGCGCCGCACGAGGGCAGCGATTCGTTGCGCCTGATGTTCCTGTTTTCCATCGCCGCCGCGCGCAAAACGCATCCACCTGGCCAACGCCTACTTCATGCCCGACGACCTCACGCTGCAAACGATGATCGAAGCCCTCGCAGCGCGGGCGTGCGCATCGAGATCCTCGTGCCCGGGCCGCACATCGACAAACAATACGTGCGCGACGCGTCGCGCTCGCGCTGGGGCGGACTGCTCGCGGCGGGCGCGCGGTTTTACGAGTACCAGCCGACGATGTTGCACTCCAAGCTGCATGATCATCGACGGCATGTGGACCAGCGTGGGCAGCGCCAACTTCGACAATCGCTCTTTCCGGCTCAACGACGAGGCGAATCTCAACGTGCTCGACGCGCAGTTCGGCGCGGAGCAGGTGGCGGTTTTCGAGGCCGACAAAGCGCGCGCGAAAGAGGTGACTTTCGCCGAGTGGCGCGGTCGCTCAGGCCCGCAGAGAATCATCGACAGCACCGTGGCCCTGCTACGGTCGCAGATGTAACGCCGGAGAATTCACCACAGAGAGCACAGAGGAAGAAAAGAAAGAGGCGGGAAAGGGTTCGGAACAGAGAAGGCACAACCCGCTCTTTCCGAACAAACCTCCCTGCCTTTTTCTTTTCTTCCTCGGTGTTCTCTGTGCCTCGGTGGTTAATGCATAAGTCGGAAGGTGGCCGGGAGGATGGCTTTCCCAACCGGCATATCGCGGTCGCCCGCCTGATCGGCGAAGCTGCCGCCTGAACCGGGATTGTCGTCGTCATCTTCAAGCGCCACCACCGCGGGAGGTGCTTCCACGGCTGGCAGGTTGCCGGCCTTCAAGGTGTCGTTTAACGCTGGCAAGTCGTGGTCCAGCAGCGCGGTGAACTGCGCGCCCACGTCCGCCAACTCGCGCTCCAACGCCGCCATGTTGTCCACTTGGTAGGCCGCCGGTTTGCCCTCGTACGACAGCAACGCCCCGTAAAGCTGGTCCGTGTGTTCGCGCAGACGCTCCTCGCCGGTGATCGCGCCCCCCTCCGTCGTCGCGACGATCTGCTTGCGGACCGCGTCCACCTTCGCGTCGAACGCCGCCAACCGGCCACGCAAATCTGCGTTGCCCGCCGGCACCGCCTCCAGGGTTTCGCGCAAGCCGCCGCGCAACGCCACGATGCGGTCCATCAACGCGCTCTCCTTACCGAACAACGCGAGCACCGCCATCGCCGCGTCGAACTGCGCGCGGCGCTCCTCCGGCGTAAACACCACCCGGTGGTCCAACCCCACTGTCAGCTTCGTCTCGCAAACCTGACCGTTCTTGGTGAGGCGCACGGTGTAAACCCCCGGCAGCACCCGGGGTCCGCGCGTGCCCGCCTGCGCGAGTTGCGCGGCGGGCGGCACGCGCGGCGGCTTTTCCTGCATGTTCCACACGACCCGGTTGAGGCCCGGCCGCTTGCTGGCGGGCAGGTCGTCCACCACGCGCCCGGCGGCGTCGAGCACTTCCAGCTTCAGCTTGCCGTACAGATGGCGCGAGCGCTGGTAATAGGTGATCACCGCGCCGTCCGCCGGGTTGTCGCCGCTGAACACCGCGTCGCCGCTCGCCCAACCGCCGTTCGCCTCGATGCGCTGCTGCGCCGGGCGCGCCGCCACGAACGCCGCCTCGCGCGACAGCAGATCGGGGCCGAGCGCCCGCAGCGGCGTGATGTCGTCGATGATCCAGATGCCCCGTCCGTGGGTCGCCAGCACCAGGTCGTTGCCCCGCGGCTCCACCGCCAGGTCGCGCACGGCCACCGCCGGGAAACGGCTCCCCTTGAACGCCGCCCACGTCTTGCCGCCGTCAATGGAAACCGACAGTCCAAATTCGGTGCCCAGGAAGAGCAGATCCGGCTGGACCAAATCCTCCTTGATCACGTGGGCGTACCCGCGCACCCCCTTGGACTCCTGCCCCGTCAGTAGCGGCGTCCACGTTTGCCCGAAATCCGTGGTGCGGAAAACGTACGGCGCGAAGTCGCCGGTCGTGTGGCGGTCAAACGCGGCGTAAGCCGTCCCGGCGTCGAAGTTGGACGCCTGCACCCAGCTCACCCAGGAGTTCTTCGGCAGGCCGGGGACGTTGCCAACCACGTTGGTCCACGTCTTGCCCCCGTCGCGCGTCAATTGGAGGTTGCCGTCGTCCGTGCCTACCCAGATTTGTCCCGCCGCTTTGGGCGACTCGGAGATCGAGTAGATCGTCGTGTGCATCTCCGCCGCGGAATTATCGATCGTGACGCCGCCGGATTGTTCCTGCCGCTGTTTCTCGGGATCGTTCGTGGTCAGGTCGGGCGAGACGCGCTCCCAACTCTGGCCGTGGTCGCGCGAACGGAAAAGAAACTGCGCGCCGATGTAGATCGTCCCCTTTTCGTGGGGCGAGAGCGCGATGGGCGTGTTCCAGTTGAAACGCAGCTTCTCTTTGTAGTTAGGCTTCGGCTGGATGTCGCGCGATTCGTGCGTGCGGCGGTTGACGCGCCCGATCGTGCCGCCCTGCGCCTCGGCGTAAAGGTAGTCGGGATCCGCCGGATCGGCGAACGTCCAGAAGCCGTCGCCCCCGAACATGTTTTCCCACTGCGCGTTGCCCACGCCGCCGGGATATTCCGACTCGCCCACCCACGAGGAATTATCCTGCAAGCCACCGTAAACCCGGTAAGGGTCCGCGTCGTCCACGCTGACGTGGTAGAACTGCGAGATGGGCAGGTTGTTGCCCTTCCACCACTTGCTGCCGCCGTTGTAGGAGTACCACATGCCGCCGTCATCACCCGCGAACACCGTCTGCGGGTTGGCCGGGTCCATCCAGACCGCGTGAACGTCGCCGTGCATCCCGGCAAAGCCGCCGACCACCGAGAAGCTGCGGCCCGCGTCCTCGCTCATGATCATCGCGCCGTCGGTCTTGAAGAGCCGATCCGGGTTCGCCGGATCAACGATCAGGCTCGCGAAGTAAAAGGGCCGCCACACCATCCAGGTGCTCTTATCGCGCCTTTCCCAGGTGCGGCCCCCGTCGTCCGAAACACACAGCGCGCTGTCGGTGGATTCGACGAAGGCGTAAACGCGCTTCGGATTTGAAGGCGCGAAGGCCACCGCGAGCCGTCCGTAGGGCTTCTTGGAAAAACCCGGGTTGCCCTCGGGCGTGATCTCGGTCCACGTTGCGCCGCCGTCCGCCGAGCGGAACAAGCCGCTGCCGGAAGGCTGCTCGGGGCCGCTCCCGCCGGAGCGGAACGTCCAACCCTGGCGGCGGAAATCCCACATGCCCGCGAGGAGAATATTCGAGTCCGAAGGGTCGAGCGCGATGGTCGAGCAACCGGTGGAAAGATTCGCGCCCTTGAGCACGAGGTTCCAGGTCTTGCCGCCATCGGTGGTTTTGTACAACCCGCGGTCCGCCGAGTCGCTCCAGAGCCGGCCCGGCACGGCGGCGTACACGGTGTCGGCGTTCTGCGGGCTGACCACGATCTGCGCGATCCGCTCGGACCCGGCCAACCCGGCGTTGACCCAGGTGTTGCCTCCGTCGGTGGATTTATAGATGCCGTCGCCCAGGGAAACGCTGTTGCGCGTCCACGCCTCGCCCGACCCAACCCAGACGTTTTCCGGGTTGTGCGGGTCGAGCGCGATGGCACCGATGGATTGCACCGGTTGCTCGTCGAACACCGGCTTGTAGCGCGTGCCGCCGTCCTCCGATTTCCAGACCCCGCCGCTGGCCGCGCCGACGTAGAGGGTGATTTTGCCCGACGGCATTTTCGCCGCCGCGAGCGCCGAGACGCGCCCGCTCATGGTCGCGGAGCCGATGTTGCGCGCGCCGAGACCGGAGAGGGTGGCGGGACCGAAGGCTACGGGGTCGGCGGCAAGGGCCGGGTTAGACGCGGCACCGAGAAGCGCGGTGGCAAATAGGAAAGGAAGCGAAAAGCGCATGGTGATGAGGAGTGGGGAAAAGTTTATTTCGCCGCCGCCGGGAAGTGGAACACGGCGTCGTCCAGCGGCGGGTTGGCTTCAACTTTGTCCAGGATGATCCTCTGGCGGTCGGTGGATCCCCGGTCACCCGCCTCGATGGAGAACGGCACGAAGACGCCGCCGATCTTTTCGTAATCGCCAAGGTCGGTTTCAACCTCCATCTTTGCACCGTGGACGGTCCGCTGACTCAGGGTGCGGATTTCCAGGAAGTGTTCGGGGTCGAGGTAAACGAAGAGCACGTCGCCGTTCTTGCGGGTGACTTTGAGCTTGCAAGCGGGGGTGCCGTCCACGTCCTCGGTGCCGAGCGCTTCGACGCGGCCGCCCTTGGCTTCCCAGTCCACCAGCGGCCCGTCGAGGTCGGCGTCTTCGACCAGGGCCTTCGCTTCGTCGGTCGAGAGTTTTTCGGGGTCCTTGCGACCCGCGAACGGTGACACCTGCCAGCCTTGCGCGCCGTCCCAAGCCTGGACCATGGTCATGCCTTGCAAGGTGGCCTCGGTGCGGATGTCGCCCGGGCGTTTCTTTAATTGCACGTACCCGAGCTGGATTTGCCCGCCATTGACGAGGAGCCGCCCTTGCATCCGCAGGGATTGCAGCGCGCGCAGGGCGTCCGCGCCACCCTTGGCCTCAATGTTTTTCGCGACGAGCTCGGAGACGGAGAGCGCCTTGGGTTGAGGGTCCTGGGCGCGGACGGCGAGGGACCAGGAGAGCGCCCCGGCGGCGAGAAAGGTGGCAAAGCGACAGGTGTGCATTGGTTATGGAGTGAAGGCGGAGAGGCTTCCTCGCCAGGGAATCGTAGCACCTGCGCGCGCGGCGTAAAGTGGAAGTGCGACGGACCTCGGCGGGTAGAATCTGCGGAGATCGTCTGGCGTTTCCTTCCCCAACCCGCGCCGGGTTTGGGAACTTGGCGCGCAACACCAGGTTTGGCGGCGCGCTCTGTTCCGGGTGGCAAGGCAAAACAAGTCAACGGCATTGCCAGCTTCGGAAAACGGCTTACTATTTACACCACTCTTTTAGTCCCATCCCGTTATGAACAAGCTTGTTGCCATCTGCTTCGGCGTCTTCTTACTGGCCTACTACTATTTCATTCTCCGAAGATACAATACGCTTGGTTTCCGCCTGTTCTCCCTGTGCTTCTTCATCAGTTGCTTCGGCTGCTACTGGTGGCACACCAGCGACCGAGACCTCAGAAGTATCCAACGCACCGGCATCGCCGCGGATGCCCTCGTGCTGCGGAAAACACCCAACACCCTGCGGGTCCGATTTACAAATCCCACCACCGGCCAGGTGGTCGAGCGCACGCGGGAAGGCGGGATCTCCGTGGAAGAGTTCGCCGCCGTCAATGAAGGCCAGCCCGCCCCGATCCTCTACACTCCGAACTCGAAAACATTCTACCTCGCCACCAGCTACCGGCGCCAACTCCATGACAACATCTATCTTCTGGTTCTGCCCGGCACCCTGTTTCTGATCGGCACGGGCTGCCTCGTCTTCCTGCGGAACTACCGGGTTCACGCGCACGAAGGCACGATCTACGAATATGTGACCGACGAAGGCGGCAACGTGGTCCTCGACGACGCGAAAAACCGGGCCACCAGGGCGCTCAGAACCTCCTCCACGCTATCCAAACTGTTTGAGCTATTCAGGTAAGCCCGACGACCCGCCTCACCTTTCTCCCCCTCAATTCCCCACCACCAAAACCGCCGGATCGCTCGTCACCACCACGGGCGCGCTGTTCGGCGTTAGCCGGCGCGCGGCCGGGTCGTACGCATCCAAGCCCACCGAACTCGCCAGCGTGTAACTCCCCGCCTCACCGGCTTTCACCTGGCGCAACCGCAGACTCGCGGTGGTCGCCCCGGCCACACTCGCGCCGTCGGCGAGTACCCCGTCGCGCAACGCCACCCCGTCGCGGCTCCACTGGAACGTCGGCGCCGCGTGCGCCGCGCCGCCCGTCCCGGTCACGCCGCCGCTGAAAACCACGTCCGAACCCGGCGCCGCCCGCTGGCCGCGCGGCTGGCTGGTCACCGCGAGCGCGTTCGACGCCACCCACTCCCCCACGTCCGTGTCACCCGTCAGCCGGACGTTCACGGCGTTGTAAAGTTTCATCCCCCGCCCGCCGGCGATCCGCACATCCCGCAACGTCACCCCGTCGATGAACGCGCCCGCCAGCGGCAGCCCCCAGATGATGCTCGCGCCCTTCGTGTTCACCGAGCGCAGGTTGCTCACCGTGATGTGTCGCCACACCGGCAGCGTCCCGGCGTCCAGCGGGTCGGGCGGCGCGGCGTTGTACTTCTCCACCACGCCCGGCGCCGTGCCGCCGGGATTTCCGATCTCGTGGTAGTAACTGTAGAACACGATCGGGTAGGTCACGCCGTCCATCGTTAGATCGTGGTAGTCCACGTTCCGGACCACCCCGCCCTGCGTGGGGTCGGCCTTCATGCGCAAACCGCTCGTGGTGTCGTGAAACGCGCAACGCGCCACCGTCATCCCGTCCAGTCCCGCGTTGCTCTGGCCCCCGATCGACAAACCGTGCCCCGTGCCGAACGCGCAGTCCGCGATGGTGATGTCCGCGCAATGCGTCTTGCCGGCTTTCACGGCGATGTTGTCGTCGAACACGTTGACCACGCACCCCTGGATGAGTTGATGCTCGCCCGAGGGGTCGATGCCGTCCGTGTTCAGCGCGTTGCCGTTGGGATTTTCCACCAGGATGGTGACACCGAAGATCGTCAGATGGTCCGCGTTGGCCGCGAGATGAAAACAGGGCGAGTTCTTGAGCGTGACACCCGTGACCAGCACGTTGCGGCAACCGGTGAAGTTGATCAGGTGGGGACGGTGGGGAAGTTCGCGGTTGGCGGTGTAGGCGGTCCACCAGCGCGCGCCCTGGCCGTCGATGGTTCCCTGGCCGCTGATGATGACGTCGTGCGCCTTGGCGCAACCGATGAAGTTCGCGTAGGCCTTGTCCCCCGGCGGGTAGGTGCCGAAGGGAAGCATTTGCAGCGTCGCGCCGGCGTCGATGGTTAGCTCGGTGTTGCTGCCGAGTGTGATAGGACCGCAAAGGTAGGGGCGCGGGGACGCGGGGAACCGCACGACACCGCCGCGCGTTGCGGCGGCGTCCAGCGCGGATTGAACGGCGAGCGTGTTGTCCGTCGCCGCGTCGCCTAACGCCCCGTAACTTGTGACGATGAAAACGACTGGCGGCACCACGGGAAGCGCGGGCGGCGTGGCGGCGGCGGGCGGCACGACCGTCAGCGCGGCGGCGGCGCTGACGGTCGCGCCCGTGACATCGGAGACAGTGACCGCGTAGAGCGCGGCGTCGGTTGCCCGCACCTTGCCCAGGCGAAGGACGGCGGACCTTTCACCGGGAAGCGGCGCGCCGTTTTTCGACCACTGGTAGTTCCGGGACGCGCCGCCCGTCGCGGCCACGGTGAAGCTGACGTCCGTCCCGGCGAGCCCCTTTTGCCCGAGCGGTTGCGTGAGAATGCCCGGGGCGGCAACCAGTTTCGCAACCAGCGCCGGACACAGAAACAGCCCGCCTCCAAGCGTTAGTAGGTTCACCGTCGCCGCGCCCCCGGTGAGTCGTCTTCTACCCAGCCTGCCGCACGATCCGCTTGAAGTCTCCCGGCAGCACGTTTGTCACCGTGTACGGCGTGCCGCCGTAGGTGAAGCTCAGCGTGTTGCCGATCGCGTAAACCGGACCAAACTGGCCAAATCGCTTGGAACTCAGAAATTGCGACATCTGCCCCAGATCATCCACCCGCACCAGCAGGTTGGTGGTGCCGGGGTTCACCGCCAGCCCGGTCGCGGCCGAGAACGTCGCGTCATCGCAAACACGCACGTCCTTCGTGTATTTGGCGAGCCGCCGCATCAACACGGGACTCACCGTACTTGCCGTTTTAGGGGATTGCGAGAGCCCGGTGGAGGGCGCGACGACCGATGTGAGCAGCGTACCGGCGGCGGCGAGGCCGCAACGGCTGATAAAAGTACGGCGATCCATAAAAATGTGGTTTACGAGCGCGGCGGAAAGATTCCCTGCATGGCGATGCAATAGTTGAGTACGAGATAAGGCTGGCGATTCTCGTGGGGTTGCGCCCCGCCGTTGTTTGGGCCCACCGTCAACGTGGCCATCTGGGTGGCCGAAGATCCGGGTCCGTAGTAGTAATAGGTACGGGAGGCGGCTTTGCCCAAGAGATTTCCGGCGGGCGCCTGGCTGGTGCCACCGGTGGTGTCGGCGAACAGTGCGTGCGTGTGCGCGGGCATCTCGCCGCTCAGCAGCGCGACCCCGGTGCTTCCGGTGATTTCCCCAAGGCTGTAAAACGACAAACCCGGACCTTGTCCAAAGTGGTTGGGCGCGTTCCCGATGAAATTCGGCAGACCGAAGGTTGACTTCCCGTCGCCGCCGTAAGTGGTTCCCAAAATCGAAAACAGAGCCGTGTTCTGAGAAATGGGGAGCAACTGTCCACTGCAAAATGCCCAGCCTCTGGGGGCAAAGTTGAAGGGGAAGACGCGAATTTCGCCGACGAAGGGAGCGGACATAAGGGAATGGTTTTCGAGCGCTAAGGTCGGGAGACAAGGTTAAATCCGGCGACGACTCACGTCGCGGACGGAAAGATCCCGAAAAGCGAGATGATAAAATTAATTGTCAAAGTCGGCATCAAATTTGGGTGGGGTTGACTCCCCCCCGCCGGACCAATGGCATTGCCCGCGAGCGGGACGATCCGACTCGCGGTGGTGTCCGCCGTGTAGAGCGGACGCGCGCCGGTCGCCAGGTAGTTGTTGGTCGGACTCAAGCTGGTGGCGGCAGCCGTGGTCACGTTGAAGGGATGAACGTGCGAGGGGATCTGGGACGCGTTCAGCGCAACCGTTTCGGCCCCGAAAGTTTCCCCCAGGACAAAGCCGTTGCCGACATGAACCGGCACGCGGCCCCGCAGATCGGGCAGGGCGAACGTGCTTTGGCCGTCCCCCCCGTAGGTGGTGCCAATCAGGGTGAACAAAGTCTCGTATTGCGAAATGGGCAGCAGCGAACCATCGCAAAACGCCCAGCCGTTAATGGCGAAGTTACCGGCGAACAGGCGAATTTCTCCAACGTAGGGTGATCCCATAAGTATTTGTAGGAATGAACCAAAAATGTGCGGCGTACCCGCCTAATTTCGGGAGGGAAAGATTCCGACGAGGGCGATGCAGACATTGAGCGCAAGCGACGGCTGGTAGTTGGCGTGCGCCTGTCCCCGCCCGCGCTGGTCACGGCGGCCGGTCCCATCGCCGACAATGAAGTGGCGCTGGGCGAATAGGCAAAATCCGTGGCGAACGTCCCCGGCAGGACCGTGGCGTTGGGCGAGTTGGTCGTGGCCGAGGTCGATCCAAACGCGGGATGCGTGTGCGCGGGAAGCTGGGCGCCGGAAAGAGTCACGCTGGCCGCGCCGCCCCGCGTGCCCAGGCTCTCGGCCCCGTCAACGCCGCCGATCGCAACGCGGCCCTGCAAATCCGGCAGGGCGAAGGTGGTGGTGCCGTTGCCGCCGTAGGTGGTCCCGAGGAGGGCGAAAAGCGCCTGGTTCGAATTGATCGGCAGCACTTGTCCGTTGCACGCCGCCCAGCCCTTGGGCGGGAAGTTGAAGGAGAAGACACGGAGTTCCGATAAGTACGGAGTGGACATGGAAGGGGAAAGAAGGCGTGTGGGGCGAGTTTGGCAGATGCGCGCGGTCTCGGCAAGCACCAACGTGAAAGAGTGTTGCGAACGTCCCGGCATTCCGCGCGGAGGCTGGCGATTGCCACGCGCGTCCGGCTGGTGCAACGTGCCCCGCTCCGCCGTGCCCCGTCCTTCTGTTCCAAAATTGACCCTGCGTCCCGTCGCCGAGGCCGATTTGTCGTTTCTGCGCGCCCTTTACGCCGAAACCCGCGCGCGCGAGGTGGCGACGACCGGCTGGCCCGAGACGCTCCAAACGACTTTTCTGAACAGCCAATTCGACGGCCAGCAACTCAGCTACCGGCAGGAATTCCCCGACGCCACCCATGACATCGTGCTGGCCGCCGGGAAACCGGTGGGCCGGCTTTACGTCGCGCGCTCGCGCGAGGCGGTGACGGTGGTGGACATCACCCTGCTCGCGGCGCATCGCGGCCAAGGTTGGGGCGGCTTCTTGCTCCAACGCGTGCTCGCCGAAGCCGAACGCGCCGGCCTGCCCGCGAGGCTGCACGTCTTCCCCGGGAACCGCGTCCGCCGCCTCTACCAACGACTCGGGTTCCGCGAAATCGGCCTGGATCGCGGCTACCTTCTGATGGAACGACCAGCGGGAAAGCCCGGCTAATTGACGACGGCCTGAAGTTGGGTGCGATCGTTCTTCCGTCCAAAAGGCACCAGGAAAAGCGCGATCACGCCCGTCTTTGGATGGGTCAACTCGTAGGTGCTTTGCCAAAGCGCCACGCCCTCCGGCCCGTCGAAGGTGAGCGAGAACGGCGTTCGGCGTCCCGGTTCTCCCGCCAGGGGATGCTCCGTCATCCGCACCAACTCCAACTCCACCACCGGGCGCTCGCCGGGGGCGTCCCACGGCTGCGCGGAGAACTTTTCGTGGAGCAGCGGCTCGAAAAAAGCCATCCCGACGGTGGCGAGGTCCAGGGGTTCGGACATGGTGTGGTGACTTGGAAACAAGAGCGGCACCGCCGTTTGCGGCTGGTGCCACCCTTCTCGATGGCTACAAGTAAACGGGACCGCGTGAAATCGCGCAAGCCGCAATCGTCACTCGGCCCGCGGCGGGATAAAACACGATCATCGCATCGCCATCAACAACGTGAGCGCCGACTTCCTTTCACTCCAAGGCTGGACGCCAATCGGTTTCCACCAGGGCAATTTGCCGGGGACGGACGGGGCGTCCCCCACCGTCGAGTGGTGCCAAATGGGCGACCTGCGGCTGACCGCCCCGTTCTTCCGGCAGAGTGAGTTGACGGCCCGGCGGCAAAACCGTCCGACGCGCCACACTTCCGCCGGGGTCCTGCGGGAGTTCTCCGGGCGCGCGCCCGACCTGCCTTTGCGCGGCCTCGTGTTTCACCTGTCGCGGTGCGGGTCCACGCTGGTCTCGCAGATGCTCGCGGCTCCACCCGCGCATGTTGTCCTTTCCGAGGCGGAACCCTTCGACGCGGTCCTGCGGGCCGGACACTGGCCGGAACCGGTTTCCGCGACGCAACGCGCCGGGTGGTTGCGCGGCTTGGTCCACGCTTGGGGAACCCGGCGCCACCCGGACGAGAGGCGCCTCTTCCTGAAACTGGAATGTCAGCACGCGTTCCACTTCGATCTGATCCGGGCCGCGTTTCCCGGGGTGCCCTGCGTGTTCCTTTACCGCGACCCGGTGGAAATCCTCGTCTCGCAGGGCGAGACGTTCGGCGGCGGCATCTTCTCCAACCCTGCTGACGGCGAGCGGATCGGCGCGACCGCCGCCGAGCTCTCCGCGATGCGCCCCGAGGAGTACTGCGCGCGGCTGCTGGGTCGCGTGGCGGAAGCACTGGCCGACGCGGCGGAGCGCGCACCGGACATTTGCGTGGTCGCCTACCCGGAACTACCGGGGGCGGTGGAAAGCCTCATCGCGCCATTCCTCGGTCTCTCGCTTGACGAAGCGGAACGCGAACAAATGCGCGCCGTCACCCGGTTCCACGCCAAGGCACCCGGACAACTCCTCTTTCGCGAGGATTCCACCCGCAAACAGTGCGAAGCGGAACCGGAAACCCGCGCGCTGGCAACCCGCTGGATGGCTCCGGCGCACGCCCGGCTGGAGGCGGCGCGTCGTTTTATGGAAAAAGCCGCGCCGGGCAATCCAAATTAACTTGCGGGTTTGCAGGGACTTCGTTTAATCCTGTTTCTAGTCATCCGCCCACGGAACTGGCTCTCCGCCAGTTGAACCGCGCGACGCCCAAGTCGCGCTGGAAGTGCTGGTTCACCTTTTCGCTCGATCCACCCAAGCCTTGAAACTCCACCGTCTTATTCTCCGTTTGCTCGTCGCGTGCGCCCTGTTCGCCGCTCGCCTGCCCATGGTCGCCGCCGAAAGCGCCCCAACCAAAGCGTCCCCCGCTGTGGCAGGCTCCCCGAAACCCGCCCCGGCCACGCTCGCCGACCGCGCGCTTTCCGTCTTTTTTACCACTTCCGCCTACTCACCCGGCGCCACGGAGGGCGAAGTGGGTCTCTCCTGGTGGACGCAGTTAATAAACACGTTCGCGGATCAAGTTGAACGCGCGAACGAGGACGCCTTTTTCCCCCCGCGCCTGGCGGATGCTTCCTATTCGGTCCCCCGCGCCGCTTCGACACCGGCGTTCGAGGACCGTCTGACGCTGGACTCGGCTGAACCTGTCGCCACCGCTCCGCAGCCGGCGGCCCAAACCGGCGCGGTGGTCACGACTGCTACCGTCGGCGTTGCCTCCCCCGGCGGCCTCCTGGTGTCCACGCTCACCCTTTCCACCGCGGCGTCCCAGCCGGGTGGCTCACTCACCGTCAGTAGCTCGGTTGCCGGCGGTGTCGCCGCAACGCCTCCCATCCGGACAAACTTGGGATTGGTCTCGCAAACCCCGGCCACAGGCACGGCACCTCTGAGTGTCCTGACCCTCAATTCACCCAATCCGTTTGGCGGGAACACGCTCACCGTCGTGCGGCCCTTCGGCACATTGAACGGCGGGACCTTTTCGGTGGACGACACCGAGTCGGTTCCGGCCAGTGCCGCCTACACCAACCTGAACATCGGCAACACCGCCAACGGCACCCTCAACCATTCGGCCAACACCCTGACCATCAGTTCAACCACAAACGTGGGTAATGGCGCGGGCAACGTCACGGGGAACTACAACCTCAGCGGCACGGGGGTGCTCACCTCACCCAATCTGAACGTCGGCGTCACCAGCGGCGGGACGTTCACCCAAACGAACGGTCAGGTGACCGTCTCCAACCTGCTGGATATCGGCGTGGGCGCCGGGGTGACCGGGGCCTACAAGCTCGGTCCGTCGGGCACCCTCAACGTTTTCGACCTGAATGTCGGCGACGGCGGCAACGCCAGTTTCACGCAGACCGGCGGCGCCAACACGGTGACCGACGTTCTGGCGATTGGCTCGGGCGGAGTGAACCCGACGACCACCTATTCCATCAGCGGGGGCTCCCTCAACACCATGGCTCTCGTGATCGGCGACCAGAGCGTCGGGACGTTTACCCAGTCGGGCGGCACGGTCACCGTCGCGCCGATTGCGACCGCCTTTCAATTCGGTGGCAAGGCGGGAGACGCCTACTTCCTGAACGGGGGCACGCTGACGACGCCGGTCGTCGTCACCAACCTGACGGGCACGGGCACGTTTTATTTCGCGGGCGGGATCCTCCAGGCCAACGCTTCGAGTGGTTCGGTCAACCCCAATTTTATGACCGGCCTGGCGGGGGCCGTTGTGCAGGCCAACGGCGGCGCGCAGATCGACACGCAGGCTTTTAACATCACCATCGGCCAGGCGCTCCTCCACGACCCGGCGCTGGTCGCGGGCCTCGACGGCGGGCTGACAAAGCTCGGCGCCGGCACCTTGACTCTCACGGGTGCCAGCACCTACAACGGCGGCACCGTGGTCTCCGTCGGCACGCTGGCGCTGGGCGACGGCGGCATCCTTGGCACCGCCGGCGTCGCGGACAACGCCACCGTGGCGTTTGTGAACACCGGCGCGCTCACCGTGGGCAACGTCATCAGCGGCACCGGGGCTGTCACCCAGACCGGTATCGGCACGACCAAGCTCACCGGCGTGAACACGTACGCCGGCGCCACCAATTTCAACGGGGGTTTCCTGAACGCGGCCGCGGCCGAGACACCGGGCGTGTCCGGTCCGTTCGGTCGGGGCGGCACGCTTGCCTTCGGCGGCGGCTCGCTCCAGTACGGCCCGGTTAACACGACGGATTATTCCGCGCGCTTTTCGACGGCGGCGGGCCAGCCTTACAGCGTGGACACCAACGGGTTCAACGTGACCTTCGCCACGGCTCTGGGCAGCGCGGGCGGCACGCTGACCAAGCTCGGCGCGGGCATGCTGACCGTTACCGCCAACGACACCTACTCGGGTGTCACCACCGTGACGGGAGGCACCCTCGCGGTGAGCAACAACCCGGTCACCGCGCCCGGTCGCTTGGCGAACACCTCGGCGATTGTTCTTAACAACGGTGGCATGTTGTTGCTGAGTGGCAGCACCCTGGTGAACGACCGGATCAACAACACCGCGGGCGTGACCATCAACGGCGGCGGCAACTTCAGTTCCGGCGGGTTGAGCGAGGGCGCGGCCCCCGTGAGCGCCGGCGGGGTCGGCGGCGCGGCGGGCGTGGGGGTGTTGACTTTGGGAACGACCTCCTCGGCGCTGCACGCGGCCATTGATTTCGCCGCCACTCAAACCGGCGGCGCGCTGGTCTTCAACAACCTGGCAACCACCGGCAAGGGCGGCTTCGTGAACATCCTCAACTGGACGGGAACCCAGTTGATCGACAACGGTCTGGCCACCAACGACCGGTTGCTGTTCACCACAGACCCGGGCTTCACCAGGGCGGATTCTGGCCAACTGGCAGTTCAGCAACGACTCCGGCGTGAACTTTCTGACCGGTGGGCTGGAAATTCCTTACAACGGTTATTTCGAGATTGTCCCCGTCCCGGAGCCATCCACCTGGGTGATCACGCTGCTGTTTGGAGTCGTCGGCGTGGCGACCCTGCGCCGCCGTTTTTAGACAGGATGAAGAGATTGGATATGGTCGCCTTTCCCCATCCTCTTAATCCTGTCAAAATATAAGTGCCCGCCACCACGCTAAGCGTAGGTGCCCAGCACGTCGTGAATGCACTCCACAGCCATGCCGCCCTCGCCCACGGCGGCGGCCACGCGTTTGACACTGCCACTCCGCACGTCGCCCGCGGCGAAAACTCCCGGGCGGCTGGTTTCCTGCGCGCGCGGCTGGCGGTCCGGCAAATTCCAATGCGGGGAATCCGCCACGTCCCGACCGGTTTTCACAAAACCCTGCTCGTCGCGCTCAATCTCCGGCGGCAACCAGTCCGTGCGCGGCACCGCGCCGATCAGGCAATACACGGCGGGGGTTTCCACCATCCGGCGCTCGTGGGTTTCGGTGTTCTCCAACTCGACGCATTCCAAATGGGTTCCGCCCGTCATGCGGCGCACCTCGGTGTGGGGCAGGATCTCAATGTTCTCCTTCGCCTCGACGCGGCGCGACAGGTAGCTGCTCATGGAATGGCGTAAGTCGGCACTCCGGATCACCAGCAACACTTTGCGCGCGCGGGAGGAAAGAAACATCGCCGCCTGACCGGCCGAATTTCCTCCGCCGCAGACGATCACCGTGGCCATCCCACACATCCCCGCCTCCATCTGCGTCGCGGCGTAGTAGATGCCGGAACCCTCAAAACGTTCGCGTCCCTCCGCCTCCAGACGGCGGTAGGCCGCGCCCGTGGCGATCAATACGCACCGGGCGTAAAGCTCCTCGCCTCCTTCCAGGTCCAGCACCGTCGCGGCGTGTTCGCCCTCCTCGAACCGCATCGCCTTGACCTGCGCCGGAGTCGAAAAACACGCGCCGAACCGGTTCGCCTGCAAGTGCGCGCGGTTGGCCAGTTCACCGCCGCTGATCCCCGTGGGGAAGCCGACGAAATTCTCGATCAGCGAACTTGACCCCGCCTGGCCACCCGGCGCGAAGCGTTCCAGCACGGCCGTGGAAAGTCCCTCGCTCGCGGCATACACGGCCGCGGCCAATCCCGCCGGACCCGACCCGACGATGGCCAGATCCACCGGCTTGTCGCGGGTGCCGCCGCACGTCTCGCACACGGGTTTGCGCGTGCCCGTCAATCGCGCAAGTTCGAGCAGCGACGGACGGTGCAGCACGGTTTCCTTGTCCCCGCCCACCACGGCGGGAAGCTGGTCCGGCCCGAGGGAGAGCTGGTCGCGCAACGTCCTGCCGTCCTTCTCGGCGGTGCTGGCGAAATGGTAGGGGATGTGGTTCTTGGCGAGGAAATCGCAGAGTTCGTACGCGTCGTGCGAATCCGCCTCGCCGACGACTTGGAGTCCGCTGAAACCTTCCACGCCGGTTTCCAGCCGTTCGCGCCGCGCTATGAACGCCCGGACGATGGGTTCGCTGACCTGCGTCATTTCCGCGAGGACGACCCGCAGGTTCGCCGCGTCGATTTCGATCAGCTCGACGTCGCCGCGCGTGCGGGCGTTCACCACCGCCGCGCCGCCTGTGAGCATGGAGACATCGCCCAAAAACTCGCGCGGACCCGCCACGGCGATGATGTTCTCGGTGCCGTCATGCACATCATAGACCTCCGCCTCGCCGGAGATCATCACGTGGAGGCTCAGGTCGGTCTCGCCGGTGTGAAACAGGGGTTCGCCGCCCTTCAACGTGCGCCGCTGGCCAACTTTTTCGAGCATCGCCATTTGCTCGTCGTCGAGGCGTGGAAACGCGACGGCGTTGGACTCGGGCGTGGCGGTCGCGGCGGGCTGGACTTGGGGTGTCTCGCTCATGACAGGCGGGGATTGGGATGGTGCGATGCGCTGGTTTGTGGTTAGATACGCCCGTCGAGCGGGTTCGGCAACCAGTGCGGCGCCCGCTTATGGTTCCTTGGCGATCTTGCCGCCCCAACCAAGAATTTTCGCTTTGACCCCGGCGGCTTCCGCCTCCTTGATCTGGTTGTTGCGCACGTAGAACATCGACAGGCTGGACCACGCCAATTGGTCGTTGGGGTGGAGTTCAACCGCGCGTTTGCCCGCTTCGATCGCCTCGGAAAAACGGCCTGTCTTCATCAAAGCCATCCCGAGCGCGTGCCAGCCGTCGAAGAAGCCGGGATCGGCCTCGACGCACTCGCGATAGCGCGACGCGGCTTCCTCCAGCTCACCAAGAGCGAGGTGGGTGTTGCCCTCGTCGAAAATGTCTTCCAGGTCCATGGCGCGTGGTGGTTGCGGCTGATTATTTCTGCGCTCCCGAGCCCGCCCGGGAGCGCGGGTCTCCGACCCGCTTTTGGATCCGGTGTAGCCATTCAAGGGCTGCCGCCCCTATCCACAAGCGGGCCGGAGACCCGCGTTCCGGGGCGGAGGCCCCGGCAATCAACCCCGCAGATTGGGAGTCAACTTCACGCCGGCGGCATCGCGGCTGGCGCGCAGCCATTCGTAAAAGAAAAACTGCTTCTTCTGCGTCTCGAAACTGCTGGTCAGCCGGTCCTTCACCGCGTTGAACTTCGCCTCCTCCACCGGGCGGCGTCCCCGCACGTACAACAGCAAGCCACCCTCGGGCGTCGGCACAAACTTGCTCAGTTCGCCGTTGCCCAGTTCCAGCGAGGTTTCCGAAATGATCGCGGCGTCCCCCGCCGCGGTGAAATCGGGTTCGGCCAACGAAAACTCCGGCAAATCCTGCGCGGTCACTCCCGCCTCTTTCGCCGCGTCCCCGATGGAACGACCCGCCTTGACCGCCGCGGCGATCTTGGCACGAATCTCCTCCGCCTTGGCGGTCAGCGCCGTGCGGGCGCGTTCGTCCTTGATCGCGGCGACAACCTTGGGCCGCGCTTCTTCGAGCGTCAGCGGACGCGCCGGCGTCATCCCGGCGAGGTGGAGAATGTAATATGCTTCCGGCGATTGGGTGGCCGGCACTTGCAGGGGC
This sequence comes from uncultured bacterium, assembly GCA_963795895.1. Taxonomy (GTDB): domain Bacteria; phylum Verrucomicrobiota; class Verrucomicrobiia; order Chthoniobacterales; family SZAS-18; genus CAWCJJ01. The sequence continues at coordinate 347,172 of CAWCJJ010000005.1, read as the reverse complement.
ACGTCGCTGTCCGGCTCCTTCTCGGTCAGACGAAACGCGGCCAGACTAAACCCGGAGATCGTGGCCTCGGGGTAGCCGTCGCGCTGGGTTTCCTCGAACTCGGGGGTTTCCTTGACGGTTGCGCCCGCCTCCTTGGCCACGGTGGCGAAATCGGCCTTGCCCCTCTGGTCGAGCAGTTTCTCCAGGAACGCCACCGCCGCGTCGGCCTGGGGCTTGAGGGCGTCCATACGCGGTTTGCCGAACAGCTTCTTCTGGGCGTCGTCCAACCCGAAAATGACGTACTGAACGCGGCGCTTTTCGGGCGCTTGGAACTTGTCCTTCTGGTCCTCGTAATACTTCTTGATCTCGTCCTCGGTGGGATTAACGGCGGCGGCGTACTCGGCGGTTTTGAAACGCACCACGCTGGCGTCGGTCCGCGCGTATTCCTGATCGTAGGAGGTCCGCAACTCCGCGCCGCTCAGCACCACGCCCGCGTCCAGCAACTCGCGCAACCGGCCGAACTGCAAATCCGTCCGCACGAGTTCCTCCACCTGCGCCTCGCTGAAACCGCGGGGACCCAGCTTTTCAGAGACGAACTGCGCGTACTTGTTGGGGTCGAACGCGCCGCCCGCCCCCTGGAAAACGGGGAGCTTCATCTCGGCGGTCTTCACCTCGTCGTCGCTCGGGAGGATGCCCATTTCCTCGGCGCGATGGCGCATGATCATATGGTTTGCAACCGCCTCGCTCGCGTCGCGGCCACCCGTCAGGTCGGGCTGGATGATGTTGACGAGACCCAGTTCCGCCGCCGTCTGGAGCTGGCGGAAAATCCGTTCGTATTCGGTGGTGCCCAGGCTCCGGCCGTAGATAACACCCACCTTGTCGTTGACGATCCGGTCGTAGCGGGTGCGGTCGCTGTAGAACCAGATGAAGGAGATAATGACAAGCGAGGAGATGATGATCATCAGCCATCGTTGGTTGGAGCGCATCAGATTGACAAACATGCGCGCATCCTAGCACAAGCCGCCGTGGTTCCGCAGTTGATTTTTCGCGCGGCGTCCTTATGATCGTGATTACTGATGTCCCCCCATCGATTTTTATCTCCCACGCGCGCCGGGAGTTTTGCGGCTTGCGCGACCTTCCTGCTTGGCTGGTTTGTCCTCATCGGGTCGCCAACCGGCGCGCGCGGGCAGGACCGCCTGGTGTTTCGCGACAGCCCGACCCACGTCCAGGAGGGCAAGGTGACCGGGATGAACGGCAACCAGGTCATGATCACCGTCGCAACCGGTCAAATTGGGTTGGACCTTGGCCTGCTCAGCCGGGTGGAGGTCGCCCCGCCCGCCGAGTACCAAGTGGGCATGACCGCCTACCAGGCCGGCAACCTGGACAAGGCAATCGCGACGCTTAAACCTCTGGTCGCCAAATTTCGCGGCTTGCCCACGGATTGGATGGGCCAGGCCACGGCGGCGCTGGGCGACATTTCCCTGGAGAAAAAAGACATCCCGGCGGCGGAGGCGGCCTACGCCGATTTCCGGCGTTTGTACCACGGGGGAATCGGCGACACCCTTCGCGCCAGCGTCGGCCAGGCCCGGGTGGCGTTCGCGAGGAACAACGCCGCCGCCGCGCGGCAGCAGTTGACGCCGATCGCCGAGGCCGCGTTGAAGAGCCCCGCCAGCGTGACAAAATCCGAGGGCGTCGCCTACGGACAGGCGTTTTATCTTCTGGGTCAAATGGACGAGGGCGACGGTGCCTACCAAACGGCGCTGGAGGATTATCTGCGCACCACCACGCTTTTCTACCAGGACACGGGTGTCACCGCCGGCGCGCAGAAGAACGCCGACGCCCTCCGCGCCGCCCACAAAGGCTTGACCGTACCCTAGTGACGGAAAATGAACCGGGGCGACGAACCGCTCCCCTCGTTATTTGAAGCGGGTTTCACGCGCGTTACGCACAAAATCCCTTTGATTGCACTTTCTGCTTTCATCCTCCTACCTTCTGCCTTCATCCTTCCGTCTTTTCCCCTCCCCTTCCCCCAATGAACAAATTCCGTCCCGCCCACCGTTTTCTAGTGCTCCTGTTTTTGATGGCGGGAACCTTCCTGCTGGTTTCCCACAGCGCGTTCGCGCAGGACGCCGCCGCCGCCGCGACGCCCGCCGCGAGCACGGGTCCCGCCGAGAAAAACGTTCTGCAAACCATCCTGAGCAGCGGTCCGCTGGGGATCGCCATCTGGTGCGCCATCCTCGGCGCCTCCATCGCGATGGTGACTTTCGTGATTCAGAACATCCTCACGTTGCGCGCCGAGCGGCTGGCGCCGACCCCGCTGATCCAGTCGTTGCGGCAAGTGATCGACGCCGGCAACTACCAGGAAGCCTGGGAAATTTGCAACGCGAACAACAATTATCTCGCCAACACGCTAAAGTCCGGCCTGGAGCGCATCGGGCGCGGCAAGGACGTGTTTGACGATTCCCTGGCGGAACACGGCTTGCGCGAGGCGCAGATTTTGCGCACCCGGAACAGTTACCTCTCGGTGATCGGCGTCGTCTCGCCGATGATCGGACTGCTTGGCACGGTCATCGGCATGATGAAGGCGTTCACGGTGCTCGGTGGTAGTGGCATCAGCGACCCCCGCGCGCTCGCGAGTTCCATCGGCGAAGTGCTGCTCGCGACGGCAAGCGGACTCTTCATTGCCATCCCGGCCTTCATTTCCTATTATGTGTTCCGCAATCTGGCCCAGGCGGCGATTGTGAACGCCGAGGACCGGCTGAATCTGCTGGTCGAGGACATGCCCTTCGAGGAACTCCAGGGGGTCCGCATCGGCGAGAATTTCAGCGCGGGCGAAGGTACCCTGAGTACGACTGACTCCGCGTCGCGCCGGGTTTCGATGGCTCTGACGACCAACTGCCCGGTGTGCAGCGCGCCGATCACCGCCGGCGAGAACCCCTGTCCGCACTGCAACGCCACGCTGGACTGGGCCAAGTGATCCGGCCGGGCGTTTTGTTTTGCTCTCCCCCTCCCCCGACCCCTTCTTCTTGGTTTCCCCATCATGAGCCAAAAGCGTGATAGCGACAAACGGCGCGCGCGCAAGAACGCTGTGCGCGCGATGCCGGAGGAGGACCCGGATTTCCAAATCGCGCCGATGATCGATGTGTTGCTGGTGTTGCTGGTGTTCTTCATGTCGATCAGTTCGACGGAGGTGCTGCAATCCACCAAAAACATCGAACTGCCCATCGCGACGAGCGCCGCCGATGTTTCCAAGAACAAGGGACAGGCGATCGTGAACATTTCCTGGTTAATGGCGGCGGACTCCGGCGCAATCACGATGGATGAGCAGAACTACCCGACGCCGGCGGATTTGACCCCCGTCCTGGCGGAACGCAAAGCGGCCAACGACGCCGTGCGCGTGGTTTTGCGCGCCGACAAGGAAACCCGCTACGAGTTTCTCCGCGCGGTCATGCTGGCGATCGCGCAGGCGCACATCGCCAACGTGACCTTCTCGGTCGTGGACAAAGCCTCCGCGAAAACCGCCTCCGCCGACGCGCCCTGAAGCCGCCGCGCCTCCCTTTCAGCCTTCTTCAGCCTTCATCCTTCTACCTTCCTTAAAATATGGCTGGCTCCGTTGGCTCCGAAGATGGTGACATTGGTTTTCAGATCGCCCCCATGGTCGATGTGGTGTTCGTGCTGATGTTGTTTTTCATGGCCTCGGCGGGAATGCAGGTCGCCGAAAAAGAACTGAGCATCAACCTGCCCAGCGGGGTGCCCGCCGCGTCCAGCGCCGCGCCATCGATGCCAATCACCGTGGCGATCGCGGCGGACGGCACGGTGCAGATCAATGGCCAATCGTTCGACCCGGCGGACAACCCGGACCTTCCCCTGACCCGCGAGCACCTCAAGGATTTGATGGGGTTTGGCGGTAAGGACCCGGTGATCATCCAGCCCGCGCCGGAGGTCCGCCACGAGCGGATCATCAACGTCCTGAACGCCGCCGCCGCCGCCGGGGTGAAGAACCTGACGTTTGGTTGAGAGGGGTTCGTCAATTGCTAAATAGATCAGGCTGTACGGCCATTCGCCACGGCACAGCCTGCCTTTGGTTTGGAGCGCGCCGCGACACGTTGCGGCGCGCTCCAAACCTAAAGGCAGGCTGACCACCGGATCGGTGCTGTCTGAGCCAACGCCACCCTCAACGCATTTGAAGTTGGCTGTAATACGGTGAGGAGTGCCAACCGTGATCACACCAACAGCTTCAACTAATCAGCAACAAACGCGGCGGCTCGCCTGGGATCGTCTCCGGTGCGCGGTGAACGCACGGCGGGACCGGACATCCGGGGTACTGGATGGCGATCCGCCACAAATTGCCCATGCCAAATGAAAAGGGCTGTGCCCCCGGCGCGGCGGCGTAGTGCAGGTCGTAACAACGTTCGCTGAGGTATTCGACAAAATCATCATCGTCTTCTCCCCCGTATTGCCGGAGCAATTCGGCCCGGGTTTCGGGGACATCCACCCGTTGGCGCGCCTCGTCGTTGCGCAAACTCTCGGACGCGGACCCGGCGTACGTGCAAAGATAGGTGTCCGCTTCAACCGGGGCGCTGTCGGCGTGGAAGGAATAAACATCGGTCGGCACAACCTCCGTCGGCTCGTCGCGCGGATACCCGTGAATGCAGTCGAGGATGGGATCGAGTCCGTGGTCGCGGAGAAGTCGCTGGTCCGCGATGAGCGTTGCCACGGCGACCTTGCCGGCCGCGCTCAACGTCAAGGCAAGCGCGCGGAGGGCTGAGTCGTCGAGAGTGGCCATGCCCTCGCCGCCGGCCCCAAGCCTCGCCACAACTTCGTCGAAATCGCCTGTCAGCGTCCGTTGCCAGCACAGGGCGTTGACGCCGTTTGCGAAAGGGGTTGAGACAAGTTCTTCAAAGCTGGACACCACCCTGACGCGTGGATAATTGGTTGGCGGTTGGAAGGAAGTCATGCGTGTTTAGATGCGATTGGGTTCGGCGGTTCCAATACAACGTCAACCTGGAGATTGCAGTCTGTCGCGACGGCGTTCACCTTCCGTCCAAACCTCCGCCCGCTCGTGACACCCTACGACCAATACCATTCTCCCGCCGACTTTGACACGGGATACGCCAACTCCATCACCCCGGAGGTCGTGGCGAAATGGGAAGCGATATTCCGCCGGGACAGCGCCGCCACTTTGGCGGGCGTGCCTTGCCGAGAAAACCTCGCCTATGGTCCGCACGCGCGGAACCGCCTCGACTTCTTCCCCGCCCGTGGCGGGAACGCACCATCGGCACCTTTGCTGATCGCCATTCACGGGGGTTTGTGGTTCCTCTTCGACAAATGGCTGGCGCACTTCCTCGCCCCGGCCTTCACCGCAGCCGGGTTCCACGTTGCGGCCATTAACTACCGTCTCGCTCCCGAACACTCCCTGGGTGCCATCGTTGAGGACTGTCGCGCCGCCACGCTTTGGTTGTACCAGCGCGCGTCCGAGTTAAACATCGACCGCGACCGCGTCTCGGTACTGGGACATTCCGCCGCCGGGCAGCTCTGCGCGATGGTTGCCGCCACCCGTTGGGATGAACTCGACGCGTCGGTGCCCAAGCAGATTATCGAGCGTTGCGTGGGTGTCAGCGGCTTCTACGACATCGAGCCTTTCCCACTGACCGGATTCCAGAACATGACGCGTTTCGCGGCGGAGGAATACGTTCGTTGGAACCCGGTGAACCAGGTCTCGGATCATCTGCCGCCCGGTTTATTGATCACGGGAGGCGAGGAGTCGGGGTTGCTACGGCAGATGATGGAACGTTACGCGATGCTGCTGCGCGGCTCGCGGGTGCCGGTCACAACGGTGCTGGCGGAGGGCGAGTGTCACTTCTCGGTCCTGCATGGACTGGGGAATCCCGCCTCCGCATTGTTCCGGGAGGCGATCACCTTTTTGCGGTCGGAGCACGCGGTGGACGGGGGCGACAGGGTCTTGGGCGGGCGGCACGCCCGACCACCGACCTAACAAGAGGTAAATTGCTGGCTTCCCGGCCACGGGGTGGCGTCACGAAAGCGGTATGGGTTGAGGGGGTATTTGGAAATCTGGCGACAAGGTAACGGCCCTGATTTGCGCCACCGGGACGAAACGCGCCACTGGTCGCCGGGCGTGACGCCACTACGTGACTGGATTCCTCCTGCCTACCTTTACCGTGGCCTCGCGGACTCGACCACGGCTCCTGAGCAACATGGCTTGCCAAGGCGGGCAGGGTCTCTCGTCCTTTTGGTCCCCTCGGTCCTTTGCGTCCCTTCTCGGGAACGCGTCTTTCCGTTGGCGGTCTTCCCGAAAGGGACCTCAGGGACCCAGGGGACCAAAGGGACGAAAAGGCACCACCCCAGACGGTTGTTTCCCTGGCAGGCACACACGCAGAGTGTTCCTTGCTACTCACTGCGTTAACGCCACTCTGTGGCTGCGAAGCAGGACTTCCGCGATGCTCTCAAGGCACCAACGCCCGTTCACGCGGATACCGCTCGTACGCGCGCTCCTCCAGAACGAGGCGGAGTCGCTCCACCACACCGTGGCATTCCTCGAACGTGTTGTACAACGGCGCGGGCGCGAGCCTGATGATCCGCGGCGGACGGTAATCCGTGACCACTCCGGCGGCCCGGAGCGCGCGACACACGCGTCCGGCTTCCGGGTGAACCACCGCCACATGCCCACCCCGTTGGTCCGCCGCTCGCGGGGTGCCGAATACTGATTTCGCCGGTCTCCACACCCGGCAAACACGCGCCGATCAGGTCCATCAGGTACCGGGTCAAGCCCAGCGACTTGGCGCGTATGCGCGTCATTCCCGCCTCCAGGCTGAGTGCGAGCGCGCCCTCCAATGCCGCCAGGCTTAAAACCGGCGGGGTGCCGATCTGCAACGCGCCCGCGTCGCCCGCCGCCCGCAACTCGCGCGCCATGTCGAACATGGATTCCTTGTGCGAACCCCACCAGCCCGCGAGTCCGGGCGGACGGTCGAAGTGCCGCCGGTTGAGATACAGTCCCCCGAGCGCGCCCGGTCCGGCGTTGAGGTACTTGTAATGACACCAAAAGGCGAAATCCACCCCTGCGGCGGTTAACGCGTGCGGCACCACTCCGATGGAGTGCGACAAATCAAATCCGATGGCGACCCCGCCACGGCGCGCGGTGGCGGTGAGGGTCGCCACGTCGAGTAGTTGCCCGGTGGTGTACACCACCGCTGGTAGAACGGCCATTTGCAATGAACTGTCATCGCGTAGGATGCGAGCCGCCTTCTCCTCATCGAGCAGCCCGTTCGCGTCGGGTGGCAGGAGCAGCAGATGGGCGGCCGGGTCCAATCCGCGCAACCGGAGATGGCTTTGCGCGGCGTAAAGATCCGAGGGGAACTCGCCGCCAAACATCAGGATTTTCGTCCGCCCGTCCGCCGCAACCGCCGGTCGGTACAAGGTGGCCAGGAGTTGGTGCAGGTTAACGGTGGTCGAGTTCGCGACAGCCACTTCCCCGGGTTGCGCGCCGACCACGGACGCCACGGCCCCCGCGAGTTTCTCCGCGAGGGTAAACCACGGCGGCGAACCTTCGAGCCAGCCACCGATGGACAGCGTTTTCCATTCCGACAAGACGCGGAGGACAGACGCCTCGGCGTCCATCGAGAGGGGACCGAGCGAGTTGCCGTCGAAATAGATTAATCCGGGCGGCAGGTAAAACCGCGAGCGGAAACCCGCCAGCGGGTCCGCCGCGTCGAGGCCCCGCGCGTGTTCCAGGGAGCAATCCATGGCTTGCATGATAGCGTGATCTCCAGTTTACAGCCGTACCCGCCACGAAGCGGCATCGTCCCAATGTGGTAGGGATGGCTCTCCGAGTCGCTCCACCGGATTATTTTGGTGCCGGCGTGGACGACCCCGGTTACAAGGCAACCGGCCAATCCGAGAATGGGAGCGGCTCGGAGAGCCATCCCTACCTTGGATTGGACGGCGGCTCCGAGCCGCCCGGGGCAATGCCCTCAGCCCGCCAATGAATCCACGCCGCTACCGTGGCTCAAAAGCGGCGCGGCGATCTGCTCATGATGCCCGCCTGATGCTTCCCCAAGTGTGCCGCGTTCAATTTCTCCAACTGCGCGAGAACACTGCTGCTGAGGTCATCCATCTTCTCGTGCAACTGCGCCACTTCCATCTCGGCCCGCAAGTTCACCTCGTACTCGATGTCCGCCCGGACCGATCCTTGGCGACTTGCCGGTTCTGGCTCAACAGCACGAACACCGACAGGAAAATCGCTTCCAGCGACACCGCCATCGTCAGCAACCCGAACGGGTAGGGATCGAATCGCAAGCCGGTCGGGCAGCAGCATGTTCCACACGATCCACACGGCAAACCAGCACCGTGTGCAGCAGCAAAAACGGAATGCTGCCGCTGAATTCCGCGATCCAGTCCGCGACCTTCTGCACGTCGGTGCGCTTGTCCTCGGTTTCCTCGTTCACGTTGCGCGAAGCGGTGCGGCGCAGGATTTCGGAAGTCTTGCGCAGGCGTTTGCCCAGCGCGGTGAGCAGATCCAGCGCGGCGGCGGGATGCTTCTGCAGAAAATTCGTCCAGATCGCCGCGGTCCATCAGGAACGCGTCCATTTCACTCGTCACCAGCACCGTGCTGGTGCGGCAGCCGGCGTCCAGAAAGGCAATCTCGCCGAAGAAATCCCCCTTGCACAATTCCTCGATGACGATCTTTTCACCCGTGTAGTTCTTGAACGACATCTCCGCCTCGCCCGAGCGGATGATGTAAATGCGTGTCGCCCGGCTCGCCGTAGTGATAGACGATGTGCCCCTTCGGAAACGGGCCGACTCCAGATGCGACAGCAGCGCGACGCGCTCGGATTCGTCGAGCAATTGGAAAAGCGGCACTTCGGCGAGCAAGTCGAGCGGACATAGATGCGTAAAAGTTTTTGGCAACCCTCCACTCGCAACCCAGGCGCCGGCTTCGTGCCGGGCCGCCGGAACTTGTCACGCCGAATCCTTCGCAGCGTGCAGTATCCGCGCGACGGCCCCTTAAGGGTAAACCGCCCAGACCTCCACGAGCCGGTTCTTGGGACCTGTTTGCATACGCCAAGTGAGGCACCCATGCCGACCGAGTACATCACGTTCTGCACGTTGCAACGGTCCTTCATGGTGTTGAGAACGCTCTGCGCGCGGTCGATGGAAGTTTTTTCGCTCTGCCCGTCCCCTTTGTCCGCGTAACCCAGCACGACGAACACCAGGGTCGGGTCTTCCATGAGCTTCTGGATGCTCGCGGACCGGAAACCCTTGGCCAGGATGTCCCCCTCGCGCGGCCCCAGCGCCTTCTTGCCGGTCTCGAAAGGGATGACGAAAATGCAACCCATGCTGCCGCGCGCGATCCACGCTGGTCGTCAGCTTGGCCTTTTGCTGCTCGGTGAGGTGCGGCATCAAGTCGATGCGGGCCAGCACGTCGCGGCGCGCCTTGGCGTTCGCCTCGTTCTCCAATCCGAAGGTGGGTTTGTCCACCGCGCCGCCCTGGGCCACGGGGTTGTCCTGCTCGGCGCCGCCGCGTCATACTCCGCGCTCGACCCGTTATCGACAGCCGGGCGTGGTACAGCCGGGCTGATTCGCGTCTCCGCCCTTGCCGGCGGATCGAGGAACTTGATCTTGAAGAAATAGCCGCCGACGGCGAGCGCGGCGATGATGATGATCAACGGGAATAACTTCAACGCTGGCGAGCCATAGAATCGACTTGAGGGGTTGACGCACTCGGGGCACCGGCCGTCGGGGGGGGCAAAAACTTTTCGTGGTTCAGGCCAGCGAGCAATGCGCTTGTTCGTGCAATATCCGTATGAACCGTTTCAGCCATTGTGAAATCGGGTTGTGGCACCGTCGCCCGTGCCGAGTCGTAAGAGTGCCAAGTTCGACGCAACGCTAGGCCTCCGATGCGCCGGGTGACGTGCCTACTCCGGAGGTTATCTGGTCTCGCCTTGGGCATCGCATTGGTATAACAGCCGGCAGTCTGCTAGCACGCCTTCCGATGCCAACTTGAACGCATCCCATCCGCTTGACCCGCACTCCAGGGGAGTGCAGAAGCTTGCCGACAAACGGCTATTCGCCAGTCGCTGCCGATCGCGTTGGTCGGGCAGATTTCCAGGGCGCGCTGGGCGGCTTCCAGTTCCTCCTGCGTCGCCAGGCTGTTTGCCGAAGACCACCTTGGTCTCATCCTCCGTGTAGTGGAGCAGGTTGAAACCGGACTGCGGCCCCGCTTCGTCCAGGCAGACGTGGCAAGGAGTGCAGGTTTCGTCCACGTACCAGGGACCGGGAACGCTGTCAGCCAAGTCGGATCGATTTGTCTGCCATAGAGTTGGAGTCTCTTTTTCAGTCGAATAGTTCTTTGCCGGTGGAACCTCGGTCCACCGTGCAATCGAGGATTAGTACGGCCCGCCCGTCTTGGCAAGGCTGGTTTGCATATTCGTTTACTGATGATTCTAAACTGATCGGGCTGATCTCCACTCCGAGTCCGTCCCGGGACCGCGGGCGTCCCGCCCGCAAAGGGCGGTAGCCCTTGTACAGACTAAACCAAACCAGATGCGGGCGGGACGCCCACGGTCCCTGGACTGACCAGCAAAATCAATGCGGCGACGCGCTCGGCACGGGCGTGGGCGGCGGAGGCGCGTCCCGGGTGCGCAACACCCGGTCCACGTCGTTTTGTTGCAGGAATGAATTCGGATCCGGCGTGGGTTCCGGCGCGGCCGCGGCATCGCGTTGCAGGCGTCGCGGGAGCCGGTCCCGGGGCGGGCAACGTCGGCAGCATGGCGGGCTCGGGTCACGCGGTACGGGTCGGAACTCTTGAGCAAATCCTTGACCGCGCCGGGCTGCATGAACGGGTTCGCTCCACCGGCTCGCCAGCGGGCGACCCGACACCGGGTGTCAGCGAAGCCATCGGCGGCAGGGCCGGATCGCGGAAGACCAGCGGTTCCGCCAAAGCGCCTCCGTTGCGGGTCAGCAAGATTTTCTTGCCCAGGCTGTCCTTCTTCACCATACGTCGTCCACCCGGTAATAAGCGCCCGTGCGCGCGCCCTTCTGTCGTCCGCGTCGACGTCGCGCCGCGATGGCGCAGGAACGGCGACATCTCCGCGAGGTTGAACGGACGCGACCCGCGGCGGCCGAAGACCACCGTCTGCTGGCCGGTCTCGTCCACGATGCGGTCGCGGTCCAAGCCGCGGCCGATCGGCGATCGCCTCGCCGCCCTTGATCGGGATAAGTCGCGATCAGGATCGGGTTGGGCTTGGGGCTGAACCCCGCGTTCTCCGGCACATTTTCGGGCGAGATCATCTGGATCACGCGGAAGCCGTTCTTGCCATCGGCCACCAGTGCGAACATCGACGCGCTGATCGACCCGATCTGCACGGCCTGCGCGTCGTTGAGCCGCCCCTCGGCGTTGTACATCTGCGTCGACTCGCGGACGCTCGGGGTTTTCCATATCGATGATCGCCAGGCCTTCCTTGCCGTTGGGCACGTAGGCGTAGGTGCGGGCCACGTACAAGCGGCCGGCTTCCTCCAGACGCACCACGCCGCCGGGCACCGGCACCGGGTGGTCGGGATCGCTGATGTTGAAGATCTTCAGACCCTCCTCGTCCGTGACGAACGCGTACTGGAACTGCACGTCCACCGCCTTGCGGATTGCGCAGGAAGCTGCCGGTGTACTTGCCCGAGCACCTTCGGGTGCATCGGGTCTTCGCACGCTCACGACCACCAAACCCCTGCGGGCAGGTGATGTAGAGCCGCGACCCGGCCGTCACGAGGTGCGTCGCGCCGGTGAGCAGACCGTCCGGATTGAACGTCACGTCCTTGTGCAGGAAGTTGTTCGTCGGGATCGCCGTCCACCAGGCAGCCGACCAGGATGTTCACCAGACCCTCGACGGTATCGGTGCCGTAGATGAAGCCGTAGTACAGCGGGATCGGCGTCTCCTCGTTTTCCTTGATGTGGTTGCGCAGCGGGTCCAGGCCCAGCGTGCTCGGCAGGGCGAGCGCGGTGGCGATGCCCTTGGTCTGGCACGTGCGTGTTCTGGCCGATGGGCGAGAGTGCCGAGGTGTTGAACCGCTCGGAGAACGCCTTGTTGTCGATGTTGGCGATGTCGAACATGCGGAAGCCGTCCTTGCCGTTGGCGGTGTAGAGATACTCGCCGCGTTGCGTCAGGTCGCGGATGTCCGTCGCCTTGTGCTCGTAGGCGGTCTTCAGGATCGAGTTGTTCGCCAGGTGCTGCTCGTAGTTCGCCGGGTAGGCGAGCTTCTGCAAATGGCTGCCGATGGCGGCCTGCGGCTCCTCCTGCTCGGTCCAGACCACGGCGTGAATGCCCTTCCTTGCCCGCGCCGACGTAGGCGTAGCGGCCGAAGAAATTCACCGTGCCCGTGCCGAAGCCGAGCAACTGCGTCATCCACGCGTTGTTGTCGCGAGCGGCGCTGAGATGGCATTCCGTGCAATCTTGGTCGTGCCGACGCTGCTGGTGGTGTGCGGGAAATGCGGATTGAAAGCCTGGCCGCTGTAGCCCTCCGCCGACACCGTTTGCTGCTGCGAATACACCCACTCGCGGTTCGCGTTCTGCGAGCTGACGATCACCGCGCTGGAACTGCGCAGCACCGCCATGCGGTGGTTTTTCACCGTGCCGTCGATGCCGAGCATGAACACGTCGTCGCGCACCACCTGCGGATTGTAGGTGGTGTAGTTCCGGTCCGTCGTGCCCTCGAATTTGTTCAACGGCACGCTTGCAGGTTGGCTTTCAGCGGCAAATGGCAGCCGAAACAACTGGTCGCCCAACTGGAATGACACACCTGGCAGGTGATCGCCTCGTTGTTGTGCGCGAGCTTGACTTTGCGCGCCTCGGCCCCGGCGGGCACGTCACCCCAGGTTTTGCCATCGCGGTGCAGCGTCTTCGCGTAGGCCGACTTCGGATTATAATGCCGGGACAGCGGGTCCACCGTGTCGATGGTTTGCGGGACTTCCCAGCGCTTGTTGGGGTCCATCGACGAGTACTGGTAGAGCGCCTTGCGGGTGACGAAGCGTTCGACCGGTTTGCCGTCCACCATCTCGGTCGTGGCCTGCTGCTCGTCCTCCCAGGTGAACCGGGGTCCGAACGGCGTGCCGCCCTCGCCGATGTTGACGCGTCCGCCCTTGCCGCTGGTGATCAGCGAGGGACGTTTGTCCACCGTGCCATGGCAATCCACGCACTCGATGCTCGTCGCCGCGCGCGGCTCGCTGTAGATCGTGCCGTCGCCGTGGACGTCCATGAGGAAATGGCAGTCCACGCACTGCATGCCGTTTTGCAAATGGATGTCCTTCAGGTGGACCGCCTTCTGCCACTTGTTGGGGTCGGTGGCGGAAATCTTGTTATCTTCCAAGTCGAGCAGGTTGCCGTGCTTGTCCTTCTTGAAGATGGCGCGGAACACCCAGCCGTGGCCGTGGTAATCGGCGAACTGCGTGTTCTTGAGCTTCGGGTTCAACTCGGAGACTTTCTCCAGGAAATTAAGGTCGCCCCAGAGTCCGCGGGTGGCAGCGGCCTCGGGGTTGCGGCGCAGCTTGGCTGACCAACTCCTCGTCGGTCGGGTTGTGCTGTTTCTTGGGGTACATGAACTCCCCGTCGCTTTCCTGGTCCCACCAGGTGTAACCGAGGTAGGGGTTCACGAAGAGGTTGCCCTGGTGCATGTGGCAGTTCATGCACTGGCTCGACGGGATGGAGCGGGTGAACTGGTGGCGTGATCGGGTGGCCGCGCTCGCTCTTGTTCATCGTCGGGTCGCCGCTGAAACTCAGACCCTGGTGGCCGTACTTGCTGTACCAGCCCGAGTTCGTCGGCGAACGGTCGTTCGCGTAAATCGTGTGGCAACCGGTGCAACCGCTGGAGCGGTAATCGCCGGGATGGTCGTTCGTCCCCATGAAACCCAGCAGCGGATCGTGGAGGCGGGTCTTCTGCAGGCCGAGGAACACGGGATCGGTGCGGAGCAGCGTGCCGAAGCCGCGCGCGCTCAGGCCGCGCTCGGGCGCGCCGTCGCGCTCGTCGGGCGTCCGGGTTCGCCAGCTGCGGCGGATTGACCCCGCCCTTCTCGAAGACGCGCAGGGTGTTGCTCGGGCTGGCTCAGGTTGAAGCGCGGCAGCGGCATCAGGAAAGGCAGCATCGCCGTGGAGTGCGCATCATCTCCGGCGTCACCGGGAACGGGTTGGAAATCTTCAGCGGCGCGCCGTCGCGCCCGTACGCCTGGCCGAAGACGTAGTTCTTGAGCGGAATACGCCGCCGTTGTTATAGAGAGCCGCGCCCCAGAGCATCTGGCCCGTGGTCATCATGCTGTTGGCGACATGCTTGATGCTGTCCAGGTGGCACAACCCGCAGGCCTGCTCGGCCACGCGCAGATCGCCCGGATTGACGAAGCGGATGAACTCCGGCTTCTCGTGGTTGAGCAGGGTGCTGGATTCCACCGGGTTCGCCGAGGTCTTCCAGTACTCGGGAAAAGTGGGCTGGACGTGCGCCTGCTGCGAGGGACAAGCCGCGCTGCGGATTGCCGCCGTGGCAATCCGTGCAACCGAGCACCACGTAGGCCGATTTGTGCATCGGCTCGACGCCTTGGTGGCATTGCAAGCAGCCGACGCTCTTGGAGTCCGCCTGCGCCTGGGTCTGGTCGATCCAGTTGCGCGCGGGCAAACCGGCGCGGCTGAAACCGTGCGTCTGCGTGCTGACGGAAATCATCGGTCCCTAGGCCGTTGCCGCGTTTGCCCTGGGTTTCCAGGATAACCGTGGGCGGGATGAACATCGGCGGCGGCGGCACGCGATTCGCGCTCTGGAAAGACTGACTGGGATTGCCAGTGATGGTCGCCGGGACAAGCGGAGGCGGCGTGGCCAGGGAGGGTTCGGGCCCGGCACGGGCGCGAGCGGCTGGCTGGGGTCCACGAGAACGGGCGCGGGGATCGCGGGGACGGCTTTGGTCGCGCCGGTTGTCCCGGTTGGCGTGACGGTCGCTTTCGCCGGTTTGGGAGACGCGGTCGCCGCCGGGGCCGGTGTCGGCGGGTGGTTGGGGTCCAGCAAAACGGGAGCCGGGATGAAAGGTCCCTGCGCGAACAAGGAAGGCAGGAGCGCGACCACCCCGGTCAAGCCCATGACCAGCAACAAGACGGCGGTCAGGCTGAAGGCGGGACGCTTCCAGGAACCGGGATTTTTCTCTTCAGCGCTCATCGGTGCGGATCATAAACAACTGCCCTGTCAGGTGAAAAGAGTTTTCTGTCATTTTCCGCGAATTAAAAGTGAGGGGGCAAATCCCCTCTGGCTCCGCCCCGAGAGCGCGGGTCTCCGACCCGCCTCTGGTCCGGTGTGCCCAGGGGCTACCGCCCGGTTGCGGGTCGGAGACCCGCGCTCCCGGGGCGGATGCGCGCAACAGCGAGTTTGATTTTCTAGTACCGCAGGGTGATCGCGATCAGGCCACTATATAAGAAGCTGTCGATCTCGCCGCGGGGGTCCACGGTGAAGCCGGGCACGGGCCGGGTCAGCTCGCGATAAATATCGCGATACCCCTGCCCCGGCAGGAACGCGCCGAAACCCGCGTTGATGATGATGTTTTCGTTCAACAACGGCCGGTAGGTGAAACCCAGGCTGATGTCGTAACCCAATTCCCGGTCCACGTTGTTGGTGAACAACGCGACCTTCACCGGATCCGGGTTCACCATGCGGATGTAATTGGCGTTGAACTGGAGGCGCAGCTTGGGCGTGATGTCCGCGTCCAGACCCAGGCCGAAGATCAGCGTGCCCGGGATTCACGTAGTTCGCCTGGCCCTCGGCCTTGGAGGTGCGCAGGTCGAAGTCAGCGAATCGGGGGTTTTCGCCAGCACCGAGGCGTTCGCCAGACCGAACCCCTGCCGCGCGTAGAACGAGAACGGGTTGCCGATAAACGTCGGGCTATCCATGATCGAGTCGAAGCCCGTCGCGGTCCGTCCGTCGCCTTGCGGTCGCCCGAGCGTAGAAGAAGGAAAACTTCGGGCGCAGGTAATCGTAATCCCGCGAGAGTTCGAGGGCGAACATCTGGGCGTTGATGTCCACGCCGTGGCCGGCGATGCCGTTTTTGTCGTCGCGCCCGAGCACCTCGTAAAAGGCGTGCGTCACGTTGAGCCAGCCGATGTGGCCGTCGCCCGGCCGAGCCGAGGTACACGGTGTTGACGCTGTGCGGCACGATGGGTCCGCCGATGGGCGCGGGCCGCACGAGCGACTGCCGGTCTTGTCATAATGCACGCCGCCGTGGTCCAGGTTGACCAACAGGGACAGCTGCGCGGTGTAACCCAGCGCCAGATTGTCCGATGCCGGCAGGAACAGGTTGAGCGCGTCCGTGCGGAACACGTTGAAGACGAAGACATCCTGGTCGCGCGCGCTGTACTGGTTCAGGCCCGAGAAAGTGTCCTTCTCCCGCATGTTGAAATACGCGGCGTTGTACTGGAGGTGGTTGTTGTCGTAGTTGCCGAAGAGCGCGGATGGCGGTGTTCGTGTCGTTGAAGATGAATCCCCGGAAATCGCTGTTGAGCAACTGGTTGCCGACGCGCACGGAGGCGAAATCGTAGTTTGCGCTCAGATCGCGCAGATGGATTTCGACGAACGCCTCCTCCAGCGAAACGGTCTCGCGGGTGCGCTGGGTGTAACGCGTGCTGCCCGAGATCGTGCTGGCCGACGTGTTTGAAGACGTCGCTTGCCGAACGCCGTGCCGATGTCACCCGGGTTGAGGATGGTGACCGGCGGACGCGGGTTGGGGTTGGCACCCGTGTAATTCGGCCCGCGCGGGTCGGGGTTGACGATGCCGTTCTCCTTGAACTCGCTGAAGTTGATGTTGAAGACCGGCGTGATGTGGA
This sequence comes from uncultured bacterium, assembly GCA_963795895.1. Classification (GTDB taxonomy): domain Bacteria; phylum Verrucomicrobiota; class Verrucomicrobiia; order Chthoniobacterales; family SZAS-18; genus CAWCJJ01. The sequence continues at coordinate 330,346 of CAWCJJ010000005.1, read as the reverse complement.
TGGCCCAGTCGATGGGTCTGAAAGCCGTTTCGCCCTTGAACAACTCGATGGTGGTCGAGAGGTTGTTCTGCAGGGTGTAAGACTCGCTGCGACCAAAGAAATCATTGCTGCTCGGACGGGCGGCGCTGACGCCGCTGCCCGACCGGAATGCGGCGGAACTCCGCGATGATCTGGTCCTCGAAAGTCAGGCTCAGGAAAATGTCCTTGCCGATGATCGGCGAATCGCCCTTGAGCAAGCTGGCTTTGAAGGGATCGAAAAAGCGCAGCGGGCCCGTCCCGGTAGGGGGTCTCGACGTTGCTGCCCTGGTAGCGGCTGAACTGGCCGAAGGGGATGCGCCAGCGGTTGGTCTGCGGGATGGCGTTGGGCAGCAGGCCGATGTTGCCCTCGCTCAACTCGTATTGCGGATAGGACGCCGTTTCGGTGACCAGATCATTGCTCACGAGGGTGGCGTTGCGCGGGAGGCGCAGCTTGTAAGGATCAGTTTCTCGTTGCCGTAATCCTCGGGGATCGGTGGCGGCGGCAGCACCGGCTCGAAGAGGTTCGGGACGACGGGCGCTGTCGCCGCGTCGGGCCGCGCGTTGGTCAGGGGCGCGGCGCGACCGCCGGGGTCCGGGTTGAACCGGTCGGGCGATTTGGAGGGCACCGGGTCGGGATCCAGGATCTGGCCGTTATCGGCGGCGCGTTGCGGGGCGGACACCGCCGCGAGCAACAACGGTCTCCCCGTGGCCAGAGCCGCCGCCTCGGTTTGCCGGGCGTCCGACGACGCCCGCGGCGAAACGGGATCGGTGGCCAGGGCCGGGAGGCTCGCCCCGAGCAGCGCCGCCAGGCAAAGAACGCTTCCCAAACCGCGCGTCCCTCTCTTAATAGAGGGGGACGTGGCGGCCACGACGATGGAGAATGGCTGAAACGGAGAACACATGCCGGTGAGCAGGCTAGATATTATGTAAGCCGGTTGGCAAGCGTTACTTGGCAAAAAATGAAAAGAAATGCGTCCGCCGCCGCATTTTAATCATTGTCAGCGCGCGGGGTTTGCGATAAAAACGCGTTCTACCATGCGAAAGCCCTCTGTAGCAATCCTTTTCGCCGCGATCATCATCCTGGGTTCGATGTGGCCGGTTTTCACCGTCCGGGCGCAAATTCCCACGGAACGTCTCAGCCTCGAAGACGTGCAACGCATCATCGCGCAAGCGGCCACCCGCGCGCAGACAACTCGCGCCGACCGCGGTAATCGCCGTGGTGGACCGGGAGGGATTCGTGCTGGGCGTGTGGTCGGTCGAGGGCAACGCCAATCTGGCCGTCGATCCCAATTTCAACACCGCCACGCCCGGCCCGGGCGCGGGGACCCAACGCATCGGCGTCGCGGTCCGCGAAGCGGGCACCGCCTCGTACCTGAGCAGCGACAACAACGCGTTCACCTCCCGAACGGCCCAGTTCATCATCCAGCAAAATTTCCCGCCCGGCATCCTGCAACCAGCCCCCCGGCCCGCTGGTGGGGGTCGCCTTCTCGAACTTCCCTTATTCGGATGTCAACCGGTTCCGCCGGCTGGACCCGGGACCCAACGGCGAGGTGCCAGGAACGCCGGGCTGCGGTTTCGTGGTGGACGCCGCCGGCAAGGTGGCTTCGTTCGGAACGGGTATCCCGGGCACGCGCCTGAGCGGACGCTCCAGCAGTTGCCCTCTCTACAAGAACGATGTGCTCGTGGGCGGCATCGGGGTTTTCAGCGGCGCGGATGACGCCTTGAAGAATATCGTCAACGTGGAACTCCGCAACGAGGTCGCCGGCTACATGACGGACGAGTTCATCGCGCTCGCCGGCCAAGTCGGCTTTTCGCCCAGGAGCGCCATCTTCGCCAGCAACGCCACCATCAACGGCATCCGGGTTCCCTACGTGCTGGGCCGGGGCAAGGCGGTGAACGTGAAACCCCTGTCGGAACTGGGCGCGGCGGTCACCGGCTATTCCCTGCACGCCTCCCCGCCGCCGTTCCCCTTTCCCCAGGAGTTTCTGGGTGGCCAGAACGTCGAGGTGCGTTTCCCGATCAAAGCCGACCCGACCCCCGGGGATATCCGCGGCCAGGCGCGGCTGACGGAGGATGAAGTTCGCGGTTGCATCGCGCGCGCCTCGGACCGGGCGCGGACCACGCGCGCGGGCATCCGGCTCCCCGTGGGGGGGCCAATGCAGGTGTGGATCACGGTGGTGGGTAATCCCAACCAGGACGGCACGCCCGCCCCGATTCTGGCGATCGCGCGGACGCCGGGGGCCACGTTCTTTTCGTTCGACGTCGCGTTGCAGAAGGCGCGGACGGCGCTGTTCTTTTCAAGCGACCAGCGGGCGTTCAGCAGCCGGACGGTCGGCTTTCTGGCGCAGAACTTCTATCCGCCGGGGTTGGAGGGCCGCGCGCCGGGACCCTTTGGACCGGAAGTGCCCAAGATCAAGAAGGACGGAACTCCGAAGCTGTCCACGCTGGGCTTGCAGGTGAAGTTTTCGCTGCCGTTGATCCCCCTTTCCGCCCCGGTGCCCGGGGTAAAACCCACCGTTCCGCCCGATCCCAACCTGCCCAACGGCATCACGGTGTTCCCGGGCGGGTTCCCGTTGTACCGCAACGGCGTGTTGATCGGCGCGGTGGGTATCTCGGGCGACGGCGTCGATCAGGACGACATCGCGGGCGCGTCGGGCAGCGGCGCGCAGTTCGCCCCGCCGGACGCGATCCGCGCGGATCAGTTGACGTACGACGGGGCGCGATTGCCTTTCGCCAAGTTCCCGCGCAACCCCGAACGCTGAGGAAATCATCACCACAGAGGTACAGAGGGCATCGAGGAAGAGAAGGAGAGGCATTTTTGTTTCCAGAAGCGATCCCAGCCTTGCTTCCTCCTCAGCTAACCCCGTTTTTCCTTCTTTTTGTTCTCTGTGCCCTCTGTGCCTCTGTGGTTGCTTTCTCCGGCTCCGCGAATTCGCTTGTCAAAGCGGAGTGAGAAGCTAACGTCGCCAAACCGCCACATGCCATTGATCCGAAGCACGGCTTCCCTGTAGCGCGACCGCCAGCAATACAACCTATGGACTTGGGTAACCTACTGACCGTCGAGCAGATCGTTCCGCAGATGCAAGCGACCGAACGCTGGGGGGCCATCGTGGAATTGGTGGATGTGCTGGTCAAAGTGGGCAAGGTCAAGCCCGAGGATCACGAGGTGGTTCTGGCCGCGCTCAAGCAGCGTGAGGAGACCATGAGCACGGGCATCGGCTTCAGCATCGCCATCCCGCACGCCTCCAGCGACCGGGTCAAGGAGGTGGTGGCGGCGTTCGGGCGCTCCACGACGGGGATCGAGTTTGATTCCCTGGACAACGCGCCGGTGAAGTTCATCGTGTTGTTCGTGGTGCCGCGCGACCAGTTCCAGATGCACCTGCGCACGCTGGCCGCGATTGCCAAGTTGCTGAACGACCGGACGGTGCGCGAGTCGCTCGGCACGGTGACGGACGCCAAGGAGATCCTGGCGATCTTCAAGAGCCGGAGCAGTTCGGCGAAGTAATAATGCTTTCGCGGAGGCGCGGTTAGTGGCAAGGTTGTTTGGTTGTTTCAAAAACCTCATCATGAAAAGCTTACGCGCAAGGTTTTCGGGTCTGGGTTCGCTGCTGCGGGGAACAGCGACCATCTTCGATATCAGCGGCACGGGAGTGTACCGCCCGCCCGCGCCAGGTTCCCCGGAAGGTGATCTTGAGGCGCTACGCCAGGATTTTGCGGCGATCAGCAACGATTTTCGAAAGGTTCTCAACGTGGAGTTGAAGACGTTGAAGGGACCCCGTGCCAGCCAGCCTTGATCCTGAAGTTGGTGCGGCAGAGCATCTGGTTCAACAGACCGACCCAGAGTTGCTTAAAGCTCTCCCGGTTGAACAACGCGCGCGTGTTCTCGAGGTGGTTGAACAGGTGGTGATGAATTTTGTGGGGCCGTTGCCGCCGCCGCACATGCTCGCCGAGTACGAGAGGCTCATCCCGGAAGGCGCCGACCGCTTGATGCGTATCCTTGAGGAACAGACCCGGTTTCGTCTTGAGCAAGACTCCGAGGTGAGCAAGACCCACCTTGGGCTTCAAAGTCGCGGGCAGATCATCGGTGCCGTCCTGTGCGTCATCTTTGGCGGGATGGGCTGGCAACTCGGCAACGGTGGCCACGATGTTTTTGCGGGGCTTTTGTTCAGCACGACGATCATCGGCATGGTCACCGTCTTTGTAATTGGTCGAGTCCCGCCACGCACTTCGCCGGAAGTTTCGGATTCCGAAAAATAGGCGTTCGGCTAAACTTCGTTGATGCCGACCATTTCCGCCCGCCTGCAAGCCGTACTGGCGCGCTCGCTTGCCCGCCTCCCAGAACCGCCCTCCCCCGACTACCTCGCCACAGTGAACGCGGCGGCGGACACGCGTTTCGGCGACTACCAGACCAATGCCGCCATGACGCTCGCCAAGGAGCGGCGGACCAATCCCCGCGCCTTGGCGACCCAAATCGTGGCGGCGTTGAAGGCTGATCCCGACCTCGCCGCCATCAGCCTGCCGCCGGAGATCGCCGGGGCCGGGTTCATCAACTTTCGTCTGAAGCCGGAGTTCCTGGCGGCGGAACTCGGCGCGCTGGACGCCGACCCGCACGCCTCGGCGTCCCCTGCCTTGCCGCAAACGCGCCGGGTGGTCATCGATCTCAGCGGGCCGAACATCGCCAAGCCCATGCACGTCGGCCACCTGCGCTCGACCATCATCGGGGATTGCCTCGCGCGGGTGGCGCGTTTTCTCGGGCTACGAGGTCATCACCGACAACCACCTGGGCGACTGGGGCACGCAGTTCGGCAAGGTGATCTACGGCTGGAAACATTTCCTCGATGACCGGGCGCTCGCCGCCGATCCGCTGGCGGAACTCGTGCGCGTTTACCAGGAAGCCAACAACGCCGCGACCCCTGCCGCCATCCGCGACCCCGAGGCGGGCGAGGAGGAACCCGCCGGCGGGACGGTCGTAGCCGACGCCTGCCGCGCCGAACTCGCCAAACTCCAGTCCGGCGACCCGGAAAACCTCGCCATCTGGCAACGTTGCGTCGATCTCTCCCGCGCGGAACTCGACAAGATCTACGCCGAACTCGGCATCCACTTCGACCACCAGTTTGGCGAGAGTTTCTTCAATCCGCAGCTCGCCCCGCTGGTGCGGCGTTTGGAGGAATGCGGCATCGCCGAACCCAGCGAGGGGGCGCTGGTCGTGTTCTTCCGCCAGCCGGGCGACGACCCGAAGCTCGCCGACCGGCCCGCCATCATCCGCAAGCGCGACGGCGCGTTCAACTACGCGACGACCGACATCGCCACCTACGAGCAGCGCGTCAACGAGTTCAAGGCGGACGCGCTCTGGTACGTCGTCGGGTTCGCCGCAGGCGCTGCATTTCGAGCAGATCAACGCGATCATCCGGCGCATGGGTTACACCGTGCCGCATCACGCACGTTCCCTTCGGCTGTATCCTCGGCGAGGACCGCAAGATCATGCGGACGCGCTCCGGCGACAACGTGGCGCTTGCGCGACCTGCTCGACGAGGCCGTCGAACGCGCGCGCCAGGCGGTCGAAGAGAAGAACGCCGAGATGTCGCGAAGAGGAAAAAGCCGAGATCGCGCGCGATCATCGGCCTGGGCGCGGTGAAGTACGCCGAACTCTCCCAGCACCGGCTGACGGACTACATTTTCAGTTGGGACCGGATGCTCTCCTTCCAGGGCAACACCGCGCCGTATCTGCAAAACGCCTACGTGCGCATCCGCTCGATCTTCCGACGCGGCGGCTGGACCCGGAAGACGTCGGTTCGGAGCTGAGCGGAGCGCTCGCGTTAACCGAACCCGCCGAGCGCGACCTCGCGAAAAAGCTCGCGCAGTTTGCCGAGGCCGTGCCCGCCGTGCTGGATGATTTTCGGCCGAACCTGCTGGCAAACTACCTCTACGAACTGGCGGGGACGTTTCACGCGTTTTTCGAGGCGTGCCCCGTGCTTAAGGCGCGAGGGAGTCGCCGCGCGAAACGCGTCTGGCCCTCTGCCGGGTGACGGCGCGGGTGTTGCGGCGCGGGCTTGATCTGCTGGGGATCGAAGCGCCGGAGCGGATGTGACAAACCACGGGGCATCAGCCCCGGGAGCGCGGGTCTCCGACCCGCCTCTGCTTTGGTTCGTTTTGTAAAGGGCTACCGCCCTGTTGCGGGTCGGAGACCCGCGCTTCCGGGGCTGATTCCAGAAGCTGGACAAAACGTTCAACCCTCAGTGTGTGTCCGCCCTTCGCCCATGAAACTTACCCACCGTACATGGCTCATTTTTGCAATGTCCGCGATTACGCTCGTCGGCATCCTGGCCGCGTGGTATGCCGTGGAAAATATCCGGGGCCAACGCCTCTGGGCAGCAACCTGCCGGGACCTCCAGGCGCGGGGCGAATCCCTTGATCGCGCCGATTTCATCCCCCCGGCAATCCCGGACGACCAAAACCTGGCCTTCGCGCCGCTGTTTGTCCGTTTGTACGAATACAAAGTGGATCCCGCGACGGGAGTGACGACCTTCCCCGCCGGGGTGTCCGCCAACGGCAGCAAGATCATGGATTACCTCCCCTTCGGGGCGGAGGGCCGGCAACCCAAGACAGGGGAATGGACAACCGGGCGACCGCTGGAGTTGGCGAAATTTCAGGCTTACTACCGCGGTCGGCATGACTTTCCGCGCGCGCCCGAAGCAGGGACGCCGTCCGCCGACGTGCTTCTGGCTCTGACTCGCTACACACCGCTGCTGGAAGAACTCGCGTGCGACGCCGCCGAGCGGCCGTTGACCCGTTTTCCGGTGAACTGGACGCAAAGCCCGGCGTCAATGTTGGTAATGCCGCACGGCAACTTCATCCAAATCATCTGCGTGGCGTTGCGTCTGCGCGCCTGCGCCGAGTTGGCCGCCGGACAAACCGATGACGCTCTGCGCGACATCCAGTTGGGTTTTCGCCTGTGCCGCGCCCTGGTCCCGGAACCCAGCCTGATTGCCCGGCTCGTCGAAACGACCAGTCTCAAAATGATCCTCCAGCCAGTGTGGGAAGGGTTGGCGGCGCGCCGCTGGTCCGCCGCGCAACTGGGCGAACTGCAACGGCAGGTGCGCGAGGTCGATCTCATCCGGGGCTACCAGTGGTCGGCGCGTGGGGAGCGGGCCCTGTTCTTCATTCCCTTGAGAACGGAGTTACGACAGACCGCCGGGTTCAAACAGATGCTCAACAGCATCTCCGAAGGGGCGGGTGAATCCTCGAAGAATCGCTTGATGGTCAGAATGTCCTCCTGGTTCCCGGGTGGCTGGTTTGACGAAGCCGAGTCCATGCTTTGCCGCCTGGACCAGACGGTGGTGATCGATACGGTCGATCCCGGGGCGCACCGGATCCTCGCGCGGAAGTTCGACGCGGGGGAAGCCATGATCCAGGCGCTGCCCATCACAATGACCACGTTTCTGCCGAAGGTCAGCCTGCCGATCTATTCCGGAGTACCATCCAGGGTGGCGCGCACCCAAGCCGCCGTGGACGAGGCCGCGACAGCTTGCGCGCTGGAAAGGTTCTATCTGGAACACCAAGCTTACCCCGCGACACTCGAGGATCTGGCTCCCTCTTATTTGGAACACCCGCCCGGCGATGTGATCGACGGCCTGCCGATGCGCTACGCGGCGACACCCGGTGGGCGTTACCGTCTTTGGGAGGTTGGCTGGAACGGCACCGATGAGAATGGAAAGATCGTCTTCTATCCCAAGTCTTCGCAACCCAACGACCACGAAAGTGACTGGGTGTGGCAGTACGACGCGGTGAAATTGCCAACCGTCAAGTGACTTGTACTAATCATAAAGTTAGACCTGATCTAATCCACCGAGTAGTTAAAACAACACTGGCTTGTTTGGCCGATACCTCCCCAACCCCGGCAAGGGTGTAAGAGCCATAGCCCATAGCGCAAGCTATGGGTGGTCAGTACGGTAGGCTCCCAGCCCCGGCAGGGGCGTAAGAAAACCGGCATGACCAAATCCCAAATGCCCGCCGTTTGTCTTACGCTCCTGCCGGGGCTGGATGATCCTTTCTGATATGTTCCCATAGCTCGCGCTATAGGCTTTCGCCCTTACACCCCTGCCGGGGGTTGGGAAGAGTTTGGAAACCGGGTGATACCGAAAGTCAAACCAAGCAACGAGGTCGTAGCGCGGGTGATTCCTGCAAACCGCGTTGGAAAAGCGGCGACACTTCACCGCACTCCAGAGCTTTGCGCATAACATCTGGAGCAGCACTCCAAAGCAAAAGGCGAAGCTGGCTGCTCGCCAGACTTCGCCTGATCCCAAAACAACCTTCCGACCCTGCGGCCAGAGCGGCTGAAGGATAACCGCTGTTGTTAACGCTTGGAGAACTGGAAGCGTTTGCGGGCTCCGGGCTGGCCGCTCTTCTTACGCTCCTTCATCCGGGAATCACGGGTCAGCATCCCCTCGATTTTCAACAACGGACGCAACGTCTCGTCCGCGATGATCAAAGCACGTGAAACCGCCAGACGCACCGCGCCGGCCTGGCCGTTGATGCCGCCGCCACTCGCGTTGACCATCATGTCATAGGTCCGGCCAACTTTCGCCGTCTCAAACGGAGCCAGCACCGTCTGCTGCAACGGCGCGGTCGGGAAGTAATCCTCGAAGGTGCGACCGTTGATGTGGATCACGCCGGTGCCGGGGGTCATGCGGACACGGGCAACGGCCGTTTTGCGGCGGCCAGTGGCGACGAAGGTAGTTTCTTGGCTCATGGAAAAAACGGGATTCTGTTAACTATGGGCGAAATCGGGAAAAGGACTACTCAAATCTGCGTCGTCGCCGGCTGCTGAGCTGAGTGCGGATGCTCGGCGGTCGTGTAAACCTTGAGCTTCGTGTAAGCCGAACGGCCCAAGCGGTTGTGCGGGATCATGCCGCGCACCGCGCGTTCCACGAGCAACTCGGGATGACGCTCGCGGCGCTGGCGCACGCTCTCGGACTTGTGCCCGCCGACGTAACCCGAAAAGCTGGTGTAAATCTTGTCCACTTCCTTTTTGCCGCCCAGCTTGACCTTGCCCGCGTTGATGACGACCACGAAATCGCCCGTGTCCACATGCGGGGTGCAGATGGCCTTGTGTTTGCCGCGCAGGAGCACGGCGGCCTTGGCGGCGACGCGGCCCAGGGGCTGATCTTCGGCGTCAATGAGCCACCATTTGCGTTCGACTTCGGTGGCTTTGGCGGAAAACGTTTTCATAAATCGCGGCAACCCTGAATAGTTGCGAGGGCGGGAAAATAGGGGTTGCCAGACGGCACTGTCAAACCGGTTTTTTGCAAAAAGCGCGCCGATCGAAAGCTGCTGACGAATCAGGACCGCGCGCTCGACTTTAAGCGGCGTCGTCGCCAGTCACGATGGAAGCCTCCCTTTACATCTTGACCGCATCAAGCCGCGCGGGAAAGGTGTGCCCCGCGTGAAGGTCAAAACGGATAAGCCGCCAGCGCTGCCGCCGGCAGCCCCGCGACCCCGCCCGCTTGGCCGGAGGTTCTCGACGAGCAGGGCCGTCCCCGGCCCAGCTACGGGCCTCTGCTCGAACGGCTCGACGCCCTGCCGCGTTCCGAACTGCGCCGCCTCGACCAGCGCATGGAAGCGACCATGCGCGAACTCGGCGTCACGCTCGACCCCTCCAAAGATCACTCCTTTGGCCGCAAGCCGTGGACGTGCGACCTGCTGCCGCACGTTTTCAACGGCGAGGAATGGTCGCTCGTCACCCGCGGATTGCGCCAGCGGATGCAGGCGTTCGAGATGTTCCTGCGCGACATCTACAGCCACCAGGAAATCCTGCGCCGCGGGGTGCTGCCCATCCCGCTGGTGCTGGGCAGCCCGCACTTCCAACGTCCCGCCGTGCACCTGGAGCCGACGCGCGGCTGCTTATCTGCACATCGGCGCCGTGTGCCTGAAGCGAGACGCCCACGGCGACCTTGCAGGTCAGCAGCCAGCATTTCGGCCACGCCGTCCGGTCTGGCTTACATGGTGCAAAACCGGCGCGTCCTCGCCCGCGTCGCGCCCGGAGACGTTTTCCGATCTTTCGGTGGCCTCCATCGCGGAAACGCCGACCGACATCCTGGAAACGCTACGCGAGGCGGCCGACCTTTCTTTCGGCGAGCCGCTGATCGTCATGCTCTCGCCTGGACCCGGCAATCCTTTCTACACCGAGCACAGCTTTCTCGCCCGCCGCATGGGCATCCCGCTGGTGCAGGGCGGCGATCTGCTCGTGCTGGACGACCACGTTTACCTCAAGACCATCGGCGGCCTGGAACGCGTCCACGCCATTTATAACCGCGTGGTGGACCACCTGCTCGACCCGATGGTGCTGGAACGCGGCAGCGTGCTGGGCGTGCCGGGTCTGGTGCATTGCCTGCGCAAAAAAACGGTGGCGCTCGTCAACTCGCTGGGCAGCCAGCTCGCCGACGACCGCGCGCTGCTCGCCGTTCGCCGTCGCGGATCATCCGCTTCTACCTGAGCGAAAACCCGATTCTGCCGACGATCCCGACCTACTGGTGCGGCGACCCCGACCAGCGCGAACTAGTTCTGAGCAGCCTGGCCGAGTTCCGCATCCTGCCGCGCGTGGGCGAGCGGCTTTTCGGCAACAAACACGGCCTGATGCCCACGACGCGGCGGAAGAAGCGGCGTTGCGCCTGGAAATCCGCCGCGCGCCCGAGTTGTACGTGGCCCAACCCATCGCGCAGGGCGCGAAAACGATTTGCTTCGAGGGACGGCCAGGCGGTCGAGCGGCGGCAGGACCAACTCGTTTTCGCGTTGCGCCGCGACCGGAGATCAAGGTGTTCCCCGGCGCGCTGACGCGCATCGCGCCGGAGGGCAGCCTTTTCACCGCCGCCGGTTTGGGCGGCGGCAGCAAGGACACCTGGGTGATGAGCGCGGACGCCGAGCCGTTCACGCCAGCAATCCCGCTCGCACCGGTCGCGCGAGTTGCACCCGCAAGGCCGCCGAGTCACCAGCCGCGTCGCGGAATCGCTCTATTGGATGGGCCGCTACCTCGAACGGGCCAACAATCTCGCTTACCTGATCCAGGTCGTCGAAACGCTGGAACTGGAGGAACTCAACGCCACCGAGCGCAAGCTCTACCGGCCGATGTGGAACCGCCTCCTGCCCCACCTCGAAGGCAGCGGCCGGCGCTCCATCGCGACGCCCTGCGACCGCTACCGGCTCGTGCTCCAGCGCGACGAACCCGGCGCGTTGTGCAACGTCCTGCGCCGCGCGTTCAACAATGCCGACGCCATCCAGGATGCGCTCAGCCCCGAGGCTTGGTCGGTTCTGAGCGAGCTTGCGGACGACTTTTGCGCGCCAGCGCTTCCAGCCGGACGCCAACGAGCACGTTTGCGCACGGGTGACCCGCCGGCTCGCCGAGTTGACCACGCGGACGATCCCGCAGTTTTTCGGTCTGGCCGAGAGCAGCATGATGGCCGACGACGGCTGGCGTTTCTGCAAGCTCGGCCAGCAACTCGAACGCGCCATCATCACCGCAAACGCCCCCATCGCTTGCGCCAAGGCGTTCACCACTTCCCGCCGAACGTCCGTCGGCCCGCCCGAGCCACCAGACGGAAATCGAGCTGTCCGCCTTCCTGCGTCTGCTCGGCACGCGCGACGCCTACCGGCGCGTGTACCAGATGCGCGCCGAGCCGCTGCCGGTGCTGCGGCTGCTGTTTCAAAACCCCGAGGCGCCGCGCTCGGTGCTGCATTCGCTGTGCAATTGCGTCGCGCTGCTGCGCATGTCCGCGCCGGACGTGAGCCGGCGGCACCGGCCGGCCGACCCAGCGCCCGCTGCTCGCCATCGAAATGCTCTGCGAACGGCTGCAGCGGACGGATTGGGCCATCTTTTTCGATTATCCCGAGCCGGCGGTGGAAGATTTCCCGTGCCCCCCCCGCCCCCGCCACCGGCTGTGAGAAAACCGGGTCCGCCCGCCGCGCATCCCGCGAGTACGTCCAGACTCAAGCCGCCACGAGCTGTCGCGACGCGGGGCGGCAAGGGCGCGTGGAACCTCGACAGTCGGCGCGGGCAGGACGCCGCCGCGCCGGGCGTGCCCCGGATGCAAGGACAGGCGCTCGCGTCGCTTTTGAACGACCTGCTGCGCTGGACCTGGACATTCACAACGACATCGCGGACGTGTTCCTGAATCATCAGGCGCATATTTCCACGCCTTTGCAGCCGTACCTGAAAGGTTTCCCGCATGGAGTTTGAGGTCACGCACGTCACCGACTACTCCTACCAGAACGCCGCCGCCGAGGCGTATCTGGAAGCGCGCCTCGCCCCGCCGGACACCCCCAACCAGACCGTGCGCAGCCCGCCGCCTGAGCGTGGAACCCGCGACCAAGGTCAGCGGGTACACGGATTATTTCGGCAACGGGGTGGAGTTCTTCAGCCTGCCCTACCGGCACCGCTCGCTGGTCATCACCAGCCGGACGGAAATCCAGACGCACGCCCCGCACGCGCCGACGGAGGCGCTGGAGGTGAGCATCGACGAAACCCGGCAAATCCTGGCGTCAACGCCCCTGGAAATTTTCGATTACCTCCAGCCGACCGACACCGTCGTGAAAAGCCGCGACTCGCTGCTTTGGGCGCGCCGCCACCTGCGCGGCAACCGTCCGTTGGGCGAAGCGCTGGAGGCGTTGAACATGGCCGTGTACGAGACGTTTGCCTACGTCAGCGGTTCGACGACGAACTCGACGCCCTCTGCGGTCGATCTGGCAGCAGCGCAAAGGGGTCTGTCAGGATTTCACGCACATCATGCTCAGCGTGCTGCGCACGGCGGGGCTGCCGTCGCGTTATGTCTGCGGGTACATCGAGGCGGTGGCGCCCCCGAGCGCGGCGGCGACAACACCCTGGGCGCGCCGGTCGGACCCTGGTCGGCGCCGTGGCGACCCACGCCTGGGTTGAGGTGATGGTGCCCGGACGGTACTGGGTGGCGTTGGACCCGACGAACAAGCAATGGTGCGGCGAGCGTCACATCAGCGTGTCCTACGGACGGGATTTCCGCGACGCGACGCCCTTGCGGGGGACTTTCAAGGGAACGGGCAAGCAGAACATGAAGGTGAAAGTTTTCGTGAAACGGCGGTAAAAAGGGGGAACCGGAGTTCTTAACCGCAGATTAACGCCGATTACCGCAGATTATCGGAAAAAGGCGGGGAGGAACGGAAAGGCAGGGAACAGAATCTCTCTGGAACAAAGAATCTCTTCTCCCCGCCTTTTCTTTAATCTGCGTCCATCTGCGTAATCTCGTTAAAGATTCTGGTTCTGCGTTTCTTCCATGCTCCCCCTTTACTCCGATGTCCGTCGCCGGGCCTTCCCGGGTTACACCGTGGCCATCATCGCGCTGAACCTCCTCCTCTTCGCCGCGTGGCAGGAACGCGTCGGCCTGTCCGCGTCCGTCCACGAGGCCGGACTCGTGCCGAGCGAGTTGCTTCACGGCGACCAGCAACAAGGCTTCCTCCACCTGCTCACCTACATGTTCATGCACGGCGGCTGGATGCACCTGATCGGCAACATGTGGTTCCTCTGGATTTCGGCCAAGAGCGTGGAGGACGCCATCGGCAGCGGACGCTTCCTCGCCTTTTACCTGATCTGCGGCGTCGCCGCCGCGTACGGCGCACGTGTACTTCTCGCACGCGAGCCACGTTCCGCTGGTCGGCGCCAGCGGGGCGATCAGCGGGGTGCTCGGGGCGTATCTGCTGCTCTACCCGCGCGCCCGGGTCATGACCCTGGTGCCGCTGTTCATCATCATGCGGATCATGGCGGTGCCGGCGGTGTTGTTCCTGCTGGTCTGGATCGGACTCCAGGGGTACAAGTTTACACCCAGGCCGCCGTGTCGGCCATCCCAAGGCAATCCTCCGGCGTCGCGTACCTGGCGCACATCGGCGGGTTTGTCGCCGGCATCGTCCTGCTGCCGTTTTTCCGCCTCGGCTTGCCCGCGCGCGAGTCGGTTGACTGATTTTTCCAGTTTACAAAACCGGCGGGGAGCCGAACTTGTTTTCCCACATGGCCACCCCGCGCAAGACCAGGTTGAAGATCGGCGTCATCGGTCTGGGGATCATTGGCACCCGCGTCGCGGCCAACCTGCGGGGCGCCGGCCACCAGGTGTACGTGTGGAGCCGTTCGCCCCGGTCCGCCCCCAATTTCCTCGGGTCCGTCGTGGAGGTGGCCGACCTTTGCGACATCATCCAGATTTTCGTCAGCGACGACGACGCCCTGCTGCGAGGTGGCCCGGACCATGACCGCCGCGCTGACCAGCCGCCACGTCGTGGCCGTCCACGCGACCGTTTCCCCGGAAGCCGCGCGCGAGACCGCCGCGATCATCGAGAGCCAGGGGGCGCGCTACCTCGACGCGCCGTTCACGGGCAGCAAGGCGGCGGCGCAAAACGCCCAGTTGGTGTACTACGTCGGCGGCGATGAACAAGCGCTGGCCGAGGTCGCGTCCGGCGCTGGAGGCGAGTTCCAAACAGATCCTTTACGTGGGCGGCATCGGGGACGCGAGCGTCCTCAAAATCGCCACGAACATGCTGACCGCCAGCACGGTGCAAACCCTGGCCGAGGCGCTGGCGCTGGTGCGTTCGGCCGGGATCGACGGATCGAAGCTGGCCGAGGCGCTGGAGCATAACGCCTCGCGTTCCGCCACCGCTGATTTCAAGCTGGCCGCGATGCTGGCCGCAAAATTTCGAGGCGAATTTCTCGCTTAAGCACATGCTCAAGGACGCGCGCCTGGCACTGGACGTGGCGGAAAAGGCGAGCTTGTATTTGCCCGTCACACAGACGGTGGGCGACGTGCTGTCGTCGTCGCGTGGACGAAGGCTGGGGCGAGGAGGATTTCGCGGTGGTCGCGCAGGAACTACGATCTGCCCCCGCTCTGTTGTAGAAGAGGGTGGGCCGGTCGAGCCTTCGACTGACTCCGCGGAAGCGCTGAAATCCATCGAAAGCGCGTCCGTTTCACCGGTCGCAGCGTCGGCTCCGGAGCCCGCCCCGGACACGGTCAAAGAGGTTGAGCCGCCCAAACCTTTGATCGCGGACGCACCTTCCGAACCCAAGTTTTTGCCGCCGCCGCCCGATCCGAACAAGACCAAAAAGAGCACCCTGCGGATCATCCGCGAGTTCTTCAAACCCGACGGCACGGTTCAGAAGTAGCGTCTTTGCTACGCTCTGCCCCGCCCTCTCATCCGATGCCAACCTCCGCCGCTTCCGCTGGCGTCCTGATCGACCTGTCAACCCGGACCAAACTGCGTCTGACCGGGGTGGACCGTGTGCGATTTCTCAACGGGCAAGTCAGCAACGATGTACGTAAGGCGAGTGCCGCCGAATCGGTTTACACCTGCGTGATGACCATCAAGGGCAAGATGTGCGCCGACGCCTTTGTTCACGCAAGCGGTGACTCGCTCATCGTGGACAGCGAACCGGAAACGCGCGACACGCTCGCGGCCCGTTTGGAGCGTTACATCATCGCGGACGACGTCCAGTTGGAGGATGCGACCGAAGAGTTTCATCTATTTCACGTGGTCCCGGCGCAAACCGGCGGGAGCTACGAAACCGCCGCCGGCCAGCTTGACCAACTCGCGGGCGGCTCCCCGGGTCGCGACGCCGCGATCCAGGTGGTGCGCTCCTCGCGTTACGGGCGGCCCGGATTCGATCTTTTTATCCCGGTGGCGCAGGCGGACGATTACCGGACCGCGCTCGCCGCTTGTTTCGACTTCGCGAGCGCCGAGGACGCCGAGGTGATGCGGATCGTGGCGGGCGTTCCGCGTTGGGGAGCCGAACTGGGCGAGGACACCATGCCCGCCGAAGCGGGCTTGGAAGAGCGCGCGGTGAGTTACACCAAGGGTTGCTATATCGGGCAGGAGGTGGTTTCGCGCGTGAGGAGCGTGGGCCACGTGAACTGGTCGTTACGTGGATTCCGCTTGGTGAGTGGCGACCGGCTGGAACCCGGGATGATTTTGCGTGGCGCGGGCGACTCGTCGGGGCGCGAAGTTGGTAGCATCACCAGCGCCTGCCTGCTGTCGGCGCCTGGCGCGAACGCGGCGGTTTGGATCGGGTTGGGTTATGCGCGCAGAGGATCGGAAACCACGGGCTCGCGCCTTGACGTGTTCCCCATCCCGGAATCAGGTGACAATGTGAACCTTACACCCACGGCTGGCGCGCAAAGTCCCGGCGCGGTCGCCCAAGTGGAGGTTTGCGCCCTGCCTTTCTTGCCATGAAGTACCCCCGTCACCGTTTCTTGTTCCCGATCGTCGCCCTTGCCGGCGGCTTGCTGTTCGCGGTCTTGCCGCGAGTGGCTGCGTCCGAAGCCGTCATCCATTTCCAGATCGGCGATACGAAGGAAGAGCAAACGGTGACGATCACCCTCTTCGACCAGGACGCCCCGGCGACCGTGCAAAATTTCAAGCAGCTTGCCGCGAAAAAGTTTTACAAGGGTATTCTGGTTCACCGGATCGTGCCGGAGACCCTCGTGCAAATGGGCGATCCCCTGAGCCGTGGGAAAGACCGTTCGCAATCCGGGACCGGAGGCCCGGGTTACACGCTGCCCTCCGAGGTGAACTTGCACAAGCACCTGCGCGGCGCGGTGGCGATGGCGGCGTTGCCCGAAACGTTGAACCCGGCGCACGCCTCGAACGGCAGTCAGTTTTACGTGGTCCTGCGTCCGCAGCCTGATTTGGACAAAGCGTACACGGTGTTTGGCCAGGTCACGGCGGGCTTGGATTTCCTGGATTCGATCAGTCGGCGCGGACGCGACACCAACGATTACCCGCTGGAGAAGGTGATGATCCGTTCGATCGAGGTGCGGTAGGGCTGGTCGGGACGGGATAGGATGGTGGCGAGAATTTTTTGTTCCCGCCCTTGCGCGGAGCCTTGTCATTCGGTATAAGGTCATTTCCCTGGTCCGTCCGAACCATCGAGTGCTGTCTGTGGAGTTCGACGGGCGTTTGGGTTCCCGGGTAGATACCGAAGTGGCCAAACGGGGTGGACTGTAAATCCACTGGCTTACGCCTTCGAAGGTTCGAATCCTTCTCTGCCCAAACCCTTAAAAACAGGGTACTTACGGAGCTTCAGAAGGGCGATAATTGCCCCCTCGCCAGAGTGCCTAAAAGGAACGAAAACGCATGTTTCAGAAGAGATTTTGTCATGCAGCGTCATGCAAAACGCCTCTGCAAACTCCCTTCCCGCCGGGCGTTTCCTGCATAGAGAACGGGAAGAGGTTGGCTTTAGTCGGGGTTCCGTATCCTGCGTCATTGATAACGGCGGCCATCCGGCTCTCCCGTGAGTGACAAATCTCCGCAGGTGCGTTGCCCCGCGCGCCGGATGCCTTACTCCGCGCGCCGGGTGCCTTACTAATTCCCCTACTGCTCAGCGCATGACGCTTGCATGACGCGCCGCCTCCTCTTCCAAGGCCGTCTTGTTGTTGTCGGCTATGGAATTTCCGTGTCTAGGAGAAGGACGGTCCACGGAACATGCCCCCTCCCCCTTTGGTGCAGAAGGACCCGCAGAACGCGGGGAGGGATAAAAAGGTTTTTGACACCCGGTTCATGGATGGGAACCACGGATGCCGCGCCACATCGGGTCCCAGGGGGAAATGGAAAGCCGTTCCGGTTCGATGTCTCACCGGGATGGAAGGCAGTCTCGAATGCACCGGCTAAGGCCAAAAAGCCGGAAAAGATTCCTTATTCTCCCCGCCTCCCGCGTGCGGGTCCTTCCGCGCGGTTGCCCTCCGCCGCAGGTCCCCGGTTGCCCTTTTGCGCTAGCCACCGACACTTTGACAACCGCATTTCCTTTCCCTTGGTGGCAACCTCCCGGCACAGTCTCGGAAGGAATCTTTTCGCTCCCCGCGCCGCCGACGCAACGGGTACAGGCAATCAAAGTCGCCGCGCGATTGGACAATTCCGAGTTTGAGGGTGTGGCTTGATGGCGTTCGATTCTGCGGTTCGCCTGCGTTCTGCAACGGCCAATCCCGGCGGCATTCTGGACAAGCCCGGGATATTATGCGCATGGTGGGCGCGTTCTTCCCGCTCGCATGACCCCCGTCGAATTCAAAATCAAGTGGCAACGCTTCTCCGGCAAGGAAACCGCCGCCTATCAGGAGCACTTCAACGACCTGTGCCGCTCCCTGCGGCTGCCGACACCGGTGGAAGCGGACCCCACCGGCAACGACACCTTCTGCTTTCAGAAGTACGTACTCAAGGACGCCGAACTGTTCAGCCTTCAGCCAAGCGGGGTAGCGCCAGCCGCAGGGGAAAAGCGTGGCTTTGCCGATGTGTGGAAAGCGGGCTGCTTCGCGTGGGAATACAAGGGCAAGCGCGCCAACCTTGACGAGGCTTACAAACAGCTTCTCCGCTACCGCGAAAGCCTGCTCAACCCGCCCTTGCTCGTCGTGTGCGACTTCGAGCGTTTCATCATCCGTACCAACTTTAACGGCACGGTGCAGGAGACGCATGAATTCGGCAGCGCCGAGATTGATACCCCGCGCGTTCAGCACCTTTTACGTTCGCTCTTCACCCAGCCGGACGCGTTGAAACCGCAGCGCACCACGGCACAGGTCACTGAAAAGCTCGCGGCACAGATCGCGGAGATTGCCCGCTCGCTGCAAGGCCGCGAAAGCATCGAGTTGGACGATGCCAAGAGCCGGAAAGAGGTCAATGTGGCCCAGCGCAAAAATCTCCGCATCGCCCGCTTTCTAAACAGGGTGGTCTTCTGCCTCTTCGCCGAAGATACCGGCCTTCTGCCCGCTGGCATTTTCACGCAGGTCGCCCGCAGCGGCTTGGAGGATGCAAGGCACTTCGCCGAATCTCTGGAAGAACTCTTCCGGGTGATGGCGAAGGGTGGCCGGTTTGGTACCCACAAGATTCGCCACTTCAACGGCCATCTTTTCGAGGAAGCCACCGTGTTTGAACTGACTGCCGCTGAACTTAGGTTGCTGGCGGAAGCCGCAGACGCGGACTGGCAGTTCATCGAACCGAGCATCATGGGCACGCTCTTTGAACGCGCCTTGGAACCCGAACAGCGTTCGCAGCTTGGGGCGCATTACACCAGCGAACCGGACATCAAGACTTTGGTGGAACCCGTCCTTATGGCCCCGCTCCGGCGCGAGTGGGCCGAAATCAAAGCGGATTTGCTGCCTTCCAGTGGCACGCCGAAATCCAGCGCCGATGCTGCCGCCTCACAGGATGCGCGGTTGGCTGCCTTTCAGGACAAACTTGCTACCGTTGTTGTGTTGGACCCAGCTTGCGGCAGTGGCAATTTTCTCTATGTCGCATTGCAGGTGCTACTTGGCTTGGAAAAGGAAGTGCTTGCCTACGCGGCACAGCTTGGCTGTGCATTGGAAGGGCCGAAAGTTACCGTGCAACAGCTTCGTGCCATCGAAATAAACCCTTACGCATTTGAGCTGGCACAAGTGGCAGTGCAGATTGGTTATTTGCAATGGCGGCGAGACAATGGGTTTGATAATAATCGTACTCCAGTGTTGCAGAATCTAGAAGGCTTCCAAAACGAAGACGCATTGCTGGTTCCGCACTTCCGCAGCAAAGCAAAGACATTGACTGAGGCGCAAGCTGGCGAGCACACCGGCAACAACGCACTTAAATTCTACACAGAACGAGAATGGCATCGGTGCGATGTAATCGTTGGCAACCCGCCTTTTCTCGGCGGGAGCAAAATATGGGAAAGACTGGGGAGGAATTACCAAAGCGAACTCTGGCGAATTTATGAAGGGCGGGTGCCGGGTGCGGCGGATTTATGCTGCTATTGGTTTGAGAAAGCACGCAAGCTCATTGCCGATGGCAAATGCAAACGCGCTGGCTTACTTGGAACACAGGCGATTCGCGGCGGCGTAAATCGCGAAGTTCTAAAACAAATAAAGAAAAGCGGGGACATTTTCTTTGGCGTCGCGGACCGCAACTGGATTTTGAACGGTGCTATGGTGCATGTCAGTATGATTGGTTTTGATGGAGGAAGTGAACAAGCGAAATTACTTGATTCCGAATACGTATCAACAATTCACGCAAATTTGACGTGCGGGATTGATGTAACCAAAGCTGCGCGACTCACGACAATGCTAGACATTGCGTTCATTGGAACAAAGAAGGCAGGTAAGTTCGAGATGTCTGCTACTGACGCCGTGTCGCTCTTATCACTTCCGAATCCCCACGGAAGGCCGAACTCGGATGTATTGCGTCCCTGGCTTGATGCGTCAGCCATCGCAAAGCGGCCCGGGTCTGAATGGATTATTGATGCCGGCACAGATATGAGTTTAGAGAGGTTCGGTGGCTACGAAGTCCCGTTCAAGAAGGCGGAGAAATCCGTGAAGCCGGATAGAGAACAAAATAACAGAAAACTTTACCGCGACAAATGGTGGCTTCATGCCGAGTCAAGGCCGGGTATGCGGCGCAATTGTATGGTGGGAGAACGGTATCTCGCCACAGTTCGTCACTCCAAACACAGAATTTTTAAATGGGTTGACAGCATTTATCTTCCCGATGATGGGACATTTGTCTTTGCGACAGAAAACGAGTTTTTCTTCGGTATTCTGCAATCGAGATTGCACGAAGTTTGGTCGTTGGCCCAAGGAACACAGGTTCGAGAAAAAGAGTCTGGGTTTCGTTAAACACCAAGTTCGTGTTTCGAGACGTTCCCATTTCCCAGACTAACCCTCACTCAAGAAGCGACGATCATAGCCGCCGCTGCGAAGGATTTGAACGATCTACGCGAACGCTGGCTCAATCCGCCCGAATGGACCCAACCGCACACTCTCACGTTTCCCGGCTCCGCCGCTGGCCCGTGGGCACGCTACGTTGACCCGCAGACCGTTAACCCGCAAACGGGTGTGGGCACCGTGCGTTATCCCCGCCTGGAACCGCGAGACTCCGATTGTGCGGCCAAGCTCAAGGAACGCACGCTGACAAAGCTTTACAACGAACGCCCCGCTTGGCTGGACTTCGCACACAGGAAATTAGATTCCGCCGTTGCCGCCGCGTACGGCTGGCCCGCTCACTTGAGCGACGAAGAGATTCTGTCCCGGTTGCTGGAACTCAATCTCGCGCGCGCCGCCGAAGAAGCGAGCGCAACCAAAGTCGCCATTTTCTCAGGCAAACAGAAAGGCAGGCAGGTCCCGCCGCGAGACAAGTCGGCGGATGAACTCTTGTAGCCGCGCGCTTCCATTATCCTTCCTTCGCGGCTTCCAAATCGTTCCCCCTCGTCGCCCGCAACAGATTATTCGCGTTCTCCACAAGCTCCCGGGCTGTCCACCATGCCCAGCTTTCCGCCAACGCCGCCCCCGCCGCCGGGTTCTCCGCCCATACCACCGGAACATTGAAGCGCACTTCCCACGCCGCCAGTGAATGCAGGATACTCTTGGCCGAATCGCGCTGCGGTAGCGGTGCCCTTCCACCATCCAACGCGGGCCGATGATTAACAGCCGGGCGAACCGGTAGCCCCGCATTCGATGTAGTTCCCGCTCGAACCGCTCCCGGCTTGCACCCGCGCAACACGATGCCAGGTCATCCAGCATTCCTTTCCACGGCGAAAAGTTCCTCTCCGCCTTGAAAGGAATAATCCCCCGTCGTTAACCCCGCGCGCACGGTCGCAAGCCGGGCAATGGGCAGGGGTGTCTGTTCACGCGAATCCACGATGATAACCGGTCGCATGTCGGCTAAACGCCAGCTTTCAAAGCGGCAGCGTGTCCATCTCAAACATTGCGACTTTGCGGCAGGTGTGAAATAAGCGAACTAGGCACGGCTGGTGTGGGTGTTTCCATGGGTGGCGGGCTTAATTCGCTTAATTCGCAGGCTTGCAACCCGCCGCAAACCATCGGCGCGCCGTCGCCCCTCCCGTTGGTTCCTCGCTAAATGCCGCCAGGTTGGACACGCTCAAGAGCCGCAGGGCTTCTTCGATGGCCTCCCCCTTCCTGTGCCGTTGAAAGACTTGTTCACTGATTTCCGTGGCTCGCATCCCGTACGCACCGGCCTTCCGCAAGGCCGATAATATCCGGTCCGCGTCCGGGCTGCCGGTCCAAGTGCCGAATATCCATCGCGCGCTCCGGTCGCAATAATCCCACAGGGCGAGCGCAGCCCGCAGGTGGTTTACCTCGATGCAGCTTGAACCTTCAAGCAACGCGTACAAGCCGGACAAGCGCAGCACTTGCGCTTCCGCCCGGCTGGTGACGCTGCCAAGCAACCCCGGTTTGCCCTCGCTCAGTTCGTTGTAAACTTCCGCCCATAGCTCCCGCGCCGCCTGATTGCGTTGCAGCCTTCCAATTCGCCCCGCGCCCGCGTGGAACGTGCGCAGTTCCATCATCTGCCTTTCCAGGTTCACCCCCGCCGGTCGCCGCCTTCCGGGAGATACTTGCTCCGCCGGGTTGCCACCCACAGGAATCGGTTGGCGAATCCGTTTGCCGAATCGGTGGCGGTCAAGAGCCGCCGCAGTTCCTCGCGGGTAATATGGCCGATGATGGAGATATGCGCCCCGGTCGCCGTCACCGGGTCGTTTTTCGTCAACGTCGCCAGCTTGTTCCCGTCCCACGCCAGCCGCAGGGCTGCGGAAAGCGTGTTTTTCTCCCGGCCCATCGTTTGCAGCACGCTGCCAAACTCCCCTTCCAATACCAAGAGCCGTTTGTCGCTTACCCCTTCGTCAATGGTGACAACCTCGCGCTCCGCCGTGGCTTTGCCGTCGCGCTTTACCGCCTGTTCCCTTCGGATGGGATCTGCACGGCCCATTTCAAACCCTCGCCGCTCGACAAACCCGAATTAACCCGCGTGTCGCGCCACTGTTCATCCAGCGCCGTGCTTACCGGTCGCACGCACTCCGCCGCCGTGCCCTTGCGCCCCTTGCTGGTGTTCCCCACCAAGACGGCAAAGAGGTTGAGGTGATGCCGCGCTCCACCGGCTTCCATGTAAACCTCCCGCCCGATGATGTTCCCAAATTCCGTCAACAGGTGAATCAAAAGCGCCGCCGGGTCCGCTTCGGTCTGCGGTGACAACGCGTGGACGATTTCACCCGCCAACCCATAATAGGCTTCCTCGCCGGGAGGGGCTGGAAACGGGTCGTTCTCCTCCGCCGCCGCCATAGGGTTTGTGTTCATGGCAGAAGCCCTTCCGGTTGGCAGTCCGCGTCCACGCGAACCGCGTCGTTTAAGTCCTTCACCAAGCCGCCGTCGCCACGCCGCAGCGCATCGAAGCGAAGGCGTCCGCCGTCCCCGCCCCGGCGTCCGCAAGCTGCCGCGTCCACAACGCCGCCGCCGCTTCGCCCGCCGCGTCCGCGTGCGGGTAGATGCGCACCCGCTTCCCGGCCAGCATTGCCAGGGCATCCGCCGACAGCCGTTCGCCGCTCCCAGCATGGCAACCGGGGCAATCACGCTTTGACGTTTGGAAACCGCTATGCAGTGGCACGCGGCCAGCAAATCCGGCCCGCCTTCCACCAATAGGACGCAAGGCGACACGGCGGCTTCCCGCAAACCCACGGGCCAGCTTTGCACGCTGCCCTTGATGGTGTGCGCCTTCCGCGCCGCCAGCCTGCCATAGGCGGGGAAGGGCAAGCCATCCACGCGCCGGGCTTGCGCCAGGGAGCGGGCGGAGTCTGTCACAATCCAACACGGCAAGCCGCACACCCGCCCAAAGAGGAGCAACCCGCGTTCCGCTAGCCAGCGTTAGCCCCGCGAGGGACAAGCCCCGCAGACTCGCCACCTTGGCAAGCTCCGCGTAATTGCCGCCGTGGGCATCGGCGGGAAGCACGGGTTTACCGTGAACCGGTTCTTCCTTGGCTGGCAGAGAAACAAAGGCGGGTTGTATGCCGCCGCCGCCGTGATTTCCAGGGCCTTGCGGAACGCGTCCCGGTTGGAAAGGCCGGTGGCTTTGGCAAGCAGTGCAACCACGTCGCCGGAACCGCACCCGGCGAAGCATTTCCACCTTTGGCCGTTCTGATAGATGGAAAAGGAAGCGGTCCTGTCCTGATGAAAGGGACACAGGCAAACCTTGGCTGGCTCGCCGGGCAGGGCCAGCCGTTTCCACAACTCAGGGATGAAGGGCAGGGCCGCTTTCACCGGTCCCCCTTCCTGTGAACCGGAAAGCCGGGCGGAAGCGCGCCCGCGTCGGCGTTTGGATGCCGCTGGGTTGTCTTGGCCGGTCGCACCCGGGCAGAGGTTTATCAAGGTGTCGGCGGCTGGCGAAGTGCCGCGCCGCCGCACGGCTGGATTGACTGGTATGTGTCATTGCTGGTGGGTGCTTTTGCCCTTGTCCAGCAAGCGGGGTTGTGGGAATCTGGAGGTGCCAACCCGTTAGATTCACACGCCGCGCCGCTTGCCTTCTCAGAAAGGGCAGGTTGCGCGGTTTGTGTTAGGAACTGGCTTTCGGATGGCGGATGGCTTGCTCGACTTCCGCCAGGTTGTAGCGGATACAGCGGGCGGTGATTCGCACGAAGGGAATCTTTC
This sequence comes from uncultured bacterium, assembly GCA_963795895.1. Lineage (GTDB taxonomy): Bacteria > Verrucomicrobiota > Verrucomicrobiia > Chthoniobacterales > SZAS-18 > CAWCJJ01. The sequence continues at coordinate 305,888 of CAWCJJ010000005.1, read as the reverse complement.
CCGCGTCCCGCCAGTTTTGAATGCAACGGGGAGTGACGCGCAAATGCGCGGCAAGGTCCCGGGTGTTCAGCTTCGTTTCGTTGGGTGCATGAGTTTGCGTCATGCTGCACGTTCCTTCCGCTCGCAGTCACGGTCTTAGGGGAGAATGAAAGTTTATTCTACCCTAATTCAGGCTCATCAGCGGCGACAAAGGGCCACGCGTCCCGGATGGCTTTTCGGATAGTTTTGCGCTGCCACCAGATCGCGGCTTGCTTCTCAGCCGGTGAATCCCCAATCTTCGTTTTCTTGCCAGTTAACAAGCCCTTTAACTGGCCGCTCTCCTCTAGATTTTCGCTGTACAGAAACGGAAGCAAGTCATTCCCCGCTTTGCGCCACGCCTTCAAGGATGCAGGAGCGCGGGAGAGACGCGGCAACTCTACCGAGAGATTGGATGGCTGCCCGGAATTTTGGGTGTTCATCGGTCGTTATTTTTCTTCCACCGACCGCAAAAATGCCGAGGTGGCCCGCTGAAATTTCTCGACCCCTATACCCTTCGATGAACCGGAAGAGGTTGAGGACGATGATGTTTGCCGTCTTTGCCAAGGAAAACGATTTGCCTTGATGATTGATGCCAAGTTCAGCACCCACTTTGAACCCTTCGATAACCCTTGTTGTAAGATATTCCCTCCGGTCACGATGGACGTAGTAAAGCACCGGCCAGCAATCGCTTTTTCTTGCCAGCTTGGCGAACGCCTCCGGCCAGTGGGGGTTGCTTGTACGGGTCGGGATTTGGTCCTTTGCCGATCCATACGCCAATCTTTCGCGATTCACCCGTTGCTGTATTTAGTTGCTGCAAGATGTTGGACAGAATGCGTATTAGTTCTCGCGCCCCCGCTTCTCTCATTCCGGCGTGACTGCCAACGGCCATACCATAAAGCGCGTTCAATCCCTGCTCTGCCTCGCGTAGAGCCTTGTCATACTGATTACTCAGTTCAATGTATTGGTTATAGCTTTCGCGTTCCTCCGGCGTCCCTGCGAAGCTTTCGGAAATGGGTTGCTCCCCCCCGGTGGGAGACTTTGCCTTGCGGGGGCGTTTCGGTGTATTCAAGCCGCCTGCCCTCCGATACCCACGATGTTCCCCGCGACTTCCGGTAGGAGGTTCCAATAGGCAGCCGCCGCACTGGCGTCCACAATCTCAAAATAATGGGCCATTACCACAGCCGCCGAATTGCCCATTTCCAAGCTCACCTGCCCGGCGTTCTTCGTGGATTGCATCCGGTAGCTGCCGAATCCATGCCGCAGGGCGTTGCGTTTCCACGGCACGCCCGCCGCCTTTGACAGCTTCTGAATCCGCGCGTCGGGATCGGTGGCGAAGATTGCGCCACGCCGCCCGGCGTAGGGTGCGAGCCACGCGCGGAGATTGTCCGGCATGTCCAGTTTGCGCTTGCGGCCCGTCTTGGCGATGGCAGCCGGGACGATGAGAGTCCCCCGGGCAAAGTCGATGCTCTCCCACGGCAAACCCTTGTGCATTTCTTCGTGGCGCACACCGCCAAAAGCAATCAGGGCCACCCAAGGCAGGAAGTTTTCGTCCGCGTGTTCCAACAGCTTCGCGACTTCGCCGGGCGTGTAGATGGTCACATCCTTTTCCTTCACTTTGTACGTCCCGAGCGCGTCTGCGGCGGTGGCTTCATTGGCCCGCAGCCAACCCGCGCCCTTCGCGAAGTTGAACAGGGCGACAATCACGCGCCGCTGGTTGTTCTTCGCCACCGGTCCGCAGGTCTTCGCGTTGAGGTACGCGCGCAGGTCGTCGGGAGTGACGGCGGCAAGGTTGCAATGGAAGGCCTCCGCCAGTCCCCTTTCCAGCATGAAACGAAGGTCTTTGCGGTAGTGCGGTGAAATGCCCTCCGCCTCTTTGGCCGCGACGAACCGGACGACGGCTTCCGCCACGGTGACGGATGGAAGCTCCGCTTCCGCCCGCCGCTTGAAGTACCGGGCCGCTTCGATGATGGCATCCCTCCCGAGGATGTCGAACGCCGCCGCGAACTCGCGGGCCACCACGTCCAAGGTAAGGCCGGTGTGCCCGATGGCTTCGGTTGCCGCAACGTAAAGCTGCCGCTCGCGTCCGGTGAGTTTCATGGCTTCCAGGTCGCCGCCGGCCAGGTGCGCCGCCAGGTTGTTCGCCTCCCGCCGGGCCGCGTCCAGTCCGGCGAACATGCGCCGCTGCCGTCCCGCCGGGGATGGATAGGAAACGGTGAACATTTCCTTCCCCCGGTTCTCCGTCCGGTAGATTTTGACGCTGGCGTGTCCCTTCTTGATTACCAGGGGAAAGGCTGGCTTGGTAGCTTTGTGCATGACGTTTCCGTTATCGTTCCGCACAATAAAGCGTCATGCAAGCGTCATGCAAGCACGGTTTTTTGTACTTTTGAGAGGAGAACACGATGGACTGTAAATCCACTGGCTTACGCCTTCGAAGGTTCGAATCCTTCTCTGCCCAAACCCTCCAAGATAATGTGGCGGAGGGATGTCGGGAGGATGATTGTTGCGGGTTCCCAGCCACGGAGTGGCGTCAACCGCAGGTGAGTAGCCGTGGTCGAGTCCGCGAGGCCACGGAATGCCATGATCAAGAGGTTCAAAGCCACGTAGTGGCGCAACCAACCGGTTTGCCTTTGGATGTCACCTGGCGGCACCAACAGGTTGTGGGGTTGCACGGCTACCGGTGACGCCACTACGTGGCTTGGTCTCTCTTCCTTTTCCGTGGCCTCGCGGACTCGACCACGGCTACTTACCTTGCGGTTGACGCCACTCCGTGGCTGGGAAAACAACCCCTATCCTTCTTCACAACCCACAATCCACAACCCCAGCGCCATTCTGGACAAGGCCCGCGCATTCTGCGCATGGTGGACACGTTCCGCTCCCCCCAAATGACCCCCGCTGAATTCAAAACCAAGTGGCAACGCTTCTCCGGCAAGGAGACCGCCGCGTACCAGGAACACTTCAACGACCTTTGCCGCTCCCTGCGACTGCCCACACCGGTCGAGGCGGACCCCACCGGCAACGATACGTTCTGCTTCCAAAAGTACGTGCTCAAAGACGCCGAACTCTTCAGCCTCCAGCCAGTCGGCGAAACGCCCGCCGAGGTGGAAAAACGCGGCTTTGCCGACGTCTGGAAAACCGGCTGCTTCGCGTGGGAATACAAGGGTAAACGCAAGGACCTCGACGAGGCTTACAAACAACTTCTCCGCTACCGCGAAAGCCTGCTCAACCCGCCACTGCTCGTGGTCTGTGATTTCGAGCGCTTCATCATCCGCACCAACTTCAACGGCACCGTCCAGGAAACCTACGAGTTTACCAGCGACGAGATCGACACCGCGCGCGTGCAGCACCTGCTGCGTTCGCTCTTCACTCAGCCGGACGCCCTCAAACCCCAGCGCACCACCGCGCAAGTCACCGAAAAGCTCGCGGGCCAGATCGCCGAAATCGCCCGCTCGCTGCAAGGCCGCGAGAGCGTCGAACTAGACGATGCCAGGAGCCGCCGGGAGGTGAACGTCGCCCAGCGCAAGAACCTGCGCATCGCCCGTTTTCTGAACCGCGTTGTCTTCTGCCTCTTCGCGGAAGACACCGGTTTGCTGCCCGTTGGCACCTTTACCCAAGTGGCGCGCACCGGTCTGGAGGATGAAAATCATTTTGCTGAATCGCTGGAGGAACTCTTCCGGGTGATGGCGACGGGCGGTCGGTTTGGCGCGTACAAAATCCGCCACTTCAACGGTCACCTGTTTGAGGAGGCTACCGTCTTTGAACTGACCGCCGCGGAAATCAAGTTGCTCGTCGAGGCCGCCGAGGCGGACTGGCAGTTCATCGAGCCGAGCATCATGGGCACCCTCTTCGAACGCGCCCTGGAGCCGGCCCAGCGTTCGCAACTCGGCGCGCATTACACGAGTGAAACGGACATCAAGACCTTGGTGGAACCCGTGCTCATGGCCCCGTTGCGGCGCGAATGGGCCGAGATCAAGGCGAGCCTGGTCCCGGAGGTGACTGGGAGGAAGAAAGCTGTCACCGCGAAGGCAACCGCCGCGCAGGGCGAACGGCTCGCGGCCTTTCAGGATAAACTTGCCGCCGTCACCGTGCTGGACCCGGCGTGCGGCAGCGGGAACTTTCTCTATGTTTCCTTGCAGTTGCTCCTGGGCTTGGAGAAGGAGGTTATCGCTCAAGCGTCGCAACGTGGGAGAAAGCTGGGAGAACCCAAAGTCAACGTGCAACAGCTTCGCGCCATCGAGATCAATCCTTACGCTTTCGAGTTGGCGCAGGTGGCGGTGCAAATCGGCTATCTGCAATGGCGGCGCGACAATGGCTTTGATAATGACAGAACTCCCGTTTTGCAAAATATTGACGGCTTCCAAAACGAAGACGCTTTGCTTGTGCCGCACTTCCGCAACAAAGCGAAGACGTTGAAGGAGTCACAATCTGGTGAGCATATCAGTAGTAATGCGTTGAAGTTCTACACAGAGCGGGAATGGCCTAAATGCGATGTAGTTGTGGGAAATCCACCGTTCCTTGGAGGGAGCAAACTTTGGGAGGAATTAGGGCGTGACTACCAAACCGAACTCTGGCGAATTTACGAGGGACGTGTTCCGGGTTCCGCCGATCTATGCTGTTACTGGTTTGAGAAAGCGCGCAAGCTCGTTGTCGATGGCAAGTGCAAGCGCGTGGGACTATTGGCGACACAGGCAATTCGTGGCGGTACCAGCCGCGAAGTTTTGAAACGGATCAAAACCGCGGGCAATATCTTCTTCGCCGAAAGTGATCGGGATTGGATTCTCGGAGGTGCTAACGTCCATGTCAGCATGATCGGTTTTGACGATGGCAGTGAAACCCTTTGCTTTCTGGATGGCAAGCCTGTTGCCGCTGTTCACTCGAACCTCACGGCTCAAACTGATGTGACGACAGCATTGCCGCTGAATGAAAACAGAGACATTGCTTTCAGCGGAACAAAGAAATCCGGTGATTTTGATGTCTCCGACGAGATCGCGCGCGAATGGCTTTTGCTCCCAAACCCTCATGGCCTGCCAAATTCCGACCTTTTGCGACCTTGGCTAAACGGCAGCGCGATTGTGAAACGAATGCCGGCGGCTTGGATTATAGATACCCGGACTGACTTGAAGCTGGAGGAATTCGCTTTCTACCAGGAACCGCACGCCTATGCTTTGAAGCACGTCAAGCCTCAACGTGATGTGAACAAGCGTGAGCACCGACGTTTGAACTGGTGGCTTCACGCCGAGACGACGCCCGGGATGCGCGCCTCTCTGAGCGTGCATATACGGTTTCTTTCCACGCCTCGCGTCTCCAAACATCGCATCTTTGCATGGGCTGATTCCGTGCTTTTGCCGGATGATGGCATTTATGTTTTTGCTCGTTCGGACGATTACTTTTTCGGCGTTGTCCATTCGCGACTCCACGAACTATGGGCGTTGGCGCAGGGCACTCAGTTACGCGAGAAAGAATCCGGCTTCCGTTACACGCCCACGACTTGTTTTGAGACATTCCCCTTCCCATGGCTGACACCCGCGCGGGAAGACTCCATAGCCTTGGCCGCGCGGGAACTGAATACTATGCGGGAGCGTTGGCTCAACCCTCCTGAGTGGACGCAGACGGCTACCCTCACCTTTCCCGGCTCCGCCGCCGGCCCATGGGCGCGTTACGTCGATCCGCAGACGATTGACCTGCAAACGGGTATTGGCACCGTGCGTTATCCTCGTCTGAAACCACGCGACCCCGACTGCGCGGCCAAGCTCAAGGAACGCACGCTGACAAAACTTTACAACGAACGTCCGGCGTGGCTCGATCTCGCGCACAAAGAACTAGATTCCGCCGTCGCCGCCGCCTACGGCTGGCCTGCCGATCTGAGCGAGGAGGAAATTCTGTCCCGCTTGCTGGAACTCAACCTCGCGCGAGCCGCCGAGGAGGCGAACGCAGCCAAATCCGCCGTTCTGTCGGGCAAACAGAATGGACAACCAGCCCTCCCGGCGCACGACAAAACGGCGGAGGAATTATTGTAACAGCGTCCCTTGCCCAACCCTGCGTCGCCGCGCGCGGATCATTCCAATACTCCGCCGGGAATCAACGTCGGGCGACCTGTTATCCTTTGGACTTTCGACCGATGCGTCTCCGGGTCGTCCGAGGGTTCACGAACGCTCCCCGACTTGGAGGCCATTACACCCCCTGCCCTCTCCCCAAGGACGCGGATTGACCTCTCAGTTTCCGGCTTCCGCCCAGGCGCGGGCGCGGTCCAGATAATCCCGCGTCACCCAAACGTCCGAATACGCGTCGTCGCCCAGCCGGGCAAAGAGCCGCTTCGCCGTGGCTCGATCTCCGGCCAGACAGGCCAGCCGGCAAGACGCCCTCGGCACTTCCAAAGATGCCGGATACCGACGTTCCATCAACTCAAAACCCCGCCGCGTCTTTTCCCAGGTCGCGTCGGTCTCCTTGAAGACATTGTTATAGTTGCGCCATTGCTCAAGCACGCACCGGGTGTAGGTTTCCATCCCTAAACCATCGGGCGCAGCCGAGGCGTTGTCAGCCTGCGTCTCCCATTCGCCCGGTTGGCCGTACCATTTGCCCGACAAATAGCGCGAGCGCGCGGTGTCGAAGATCCAATAGGTCGGCTCGAAGGCCTTGGCATCCGCGTAGAACCGGTCGTACTCCGCGCGCGGCCAGCCTTGGCCCAAGGCAATCCGCAGACCGGCGAACCACCAGCCGGGACAGGCCGCGCCTTGCGCTTTGCAGTCGTTCAACGCCTGACGCGCCAGCTTCAACCGGTTCTCGAAAGCCAGTCCGCCAGGGATTGTCACCGTGTCGGCGTAACCGTTGCCGCGCGCGCGCCACGCGTATTCCAGAAGGTAGATTACCCGCGCCACGCGCGCGGTGACGGACTCTGGCTTCGCCTCGATCCACGCTTGGTGGATGCTGCCGTGGAGTTGCCACATGCCCTCGGACTCGCCATCCGAGCAACCCAGGGAGTCATAGAACTGCGCTATTTTCCAAGAGCCGTTGCCAAACTTCGCTTTCGACGAGCGCGCTTCATCCGCGATCCGATCCAGTTCGTCGAAACGTCGGTTGTTGTACGCCTGACGCGCGGCCAAGCGGTACGCCATTGTTTCTCGAAGGATGGCGTCGTTGCCTTCGTGGGTTCCCCCGGTTTCCCGCCGCGGGGAGTTGCCAATCCCCGGCTTGCATCCGGACAGAAAGACGAGTGCGCCCAAGACGGCGAACCAGCGAGAATATAGAGCAAGGCGGCGCATCCGTGTTCGGTGTACTCGACCTAAAGCCGAGGGTAAAGAACTAACGGGGGCTACAGCGGGGAACATCACCGTACCTCGGCACGATGTGGAAGCACTCTTTGACGAGCGAGGCCGTTCATGCTCAAACCGGCTGCCGGAGGAAAGATTCCGTCATGCGCGCGACGGCTTCCGGCGCGCTGAAAGCCAAACCGTGGGGAGCCCGCGGCAGGGTTTGCGCCCTTGCGTTCGGCAGCAGACCGTACATTCGCTCCAACCAGCGTTGATCGGCAATGGGGTCGCGCTCGCCGCGCGCGACCAGCACGGGCATCCGCAGGCCAGATAATTTGTCCTCGATGCGGTCGGCCAAGGCGGCGTGGTAAGTGCCCCAAACCCGGCGCGGACCCATTTCCAGGAAGTCGTAGAGCGTCGGCGCGATCAGCGCGGGTTCATAGAAACCATCCTGCGCCAGACGGAGGATCGGCTGCCAAAACGTGCGGATGGCCGGGTCGAGCGCCGGTCCCGTCAGCACGAGGCGTCCGAGGCGCCCGGTTGCTGGCAGGCCGCCTCCACGATTACCTGACAGCCAAAGGAGTTTCCAAACAGGTGCGCGTCGGGCAACCCGGCGTCATCCATCCAAGCCAGCAAGGCTGCGGCGAGTTGCGGGACCGTCAGCACCTTCGCGGGCTTGTCGCTTTTGCCAAAGCCGGGCAGATCGAGGGCGTACACGGAGAACGCCTCCTGGAGCAACCGACCCGTCGGGGCCACGTTCCGACTGCTGACCACCAATCCCGGCACAAGGACGAGGGCGGGCTTGCCTCCACCGTTCGCGCGGCCCACGCGGGCGTGGATGCGCAACGAACGCGCGACGGCGGTTTTGGCGCACTTGGTCGCCACTTCGGCGATCTGGTTCCACTGGCTGACGAGTGGCGGTGGTGATTGCATCGCTACTGGGGAGCAGTTCCTACCCAGAGCAGAGGCGGAATTTAGACGGGATTAACGGGAGGGAGTGGATGGAAGAAACAGAGTTTGGGGCGGGGTGAGGACTGATTCTCACGCTGTCCCAATCCTCTCATTCCTGTACATCCTGTCAAAAACGCAGCCTCTGATCATCCCAAGCGGTAAACGATCCGCGCCTTGTCGGTGTCGTAGGGGGACATCTGCATCTTCACGCGGTCGCCGGCGGTCAGACGGATGAACCGCTTGCGCATTTTACCCGAAATATGGGCCAGAACGAGGTGCTTGTTGGGGAGTTCGACACGAAACATTGTGCCGGCGAGGACGGCAACGATCTTGCCTTCAATCTCGATGCTTTTCTCCGAATTCTTGTTGGAAATCATAATGAAGAGACGAAAACGCCCCGTTGCTCCAAGGAGCAGCAGGGCGTCGCAAACCGATGAGCAGTAGTAAAGGGTTATCTCAGAAAAACACGACCTAAACCGGCGGGTTCATCACGGAAATTTGTTTACCGACATCCCAAACTCCGATCAACTCGGTTGGACACGCTTCCCTAGCTTCGCACGGTCCGGGCGAAACGCAAAAGCAATCTGACTGACCCGTTTGCGGGTAAGGACGGGCACCCGCGGGCGATTGGCGTGGTGCGCGACGAAGACGGGCCGCCTATTTTTTGCCACCCGGTTTCGCAACCGCCTTGGCCGCGCTGGCCTGGTCCTTCTTCTGCTTGCTCGCGCCAGCCTTGGCTTGTTTCTGCGACGCTTGTTTTTGAGTGGATTTCGGTGATTTGTCTCCCATAGATGGGCCTACGATACATTCCCACCCCACAAGGGAAAGAAAAAAGCGTCGTGTGTTTCAAGAAGTTGGGGGCGCGTTTTCCGCCTCAAGGTGCGGAACCGAAGGCACGGGTGATATGGCAAGCACTTTGGTCAACTTCGCCGAGCCATGTGCGCGCGCGCGCCAGGCACCGCGCGCTGGCATTCCCGAAGTGCGAGGAGCCGCTGTCTGAAACTTGCGAGGGGGGGGGAAACAGGGGCGAGCCCGGCCATGAGCGCGCCTACCCTGCTCTTCCGCTCGCAACCTGGAAATTGTATGAGAAAAGGACCACCAAGGTCCGGGCCAATCGGCGCGTCATCCCTTGCACCCACCGGCTGAAATCCTCGATACCAATTCCGCTAAAACCGATAAAAGACATCCACGCCCACCCGATTTTGGTAATAGCCGCGGAAGTCCACGTCCGAGTCTTTCTGGATGAACGCGTAGTGGAGGGTGGTGGAAAGCTGGAGGTTGATCTGGTAGCCCAGGGTCACATCGCCGCCGTAACGCTGGAGGTTTTCGTTGAACAAGCCGCCGGATTCGTTCCCGTTCTCGAAGAACGCGTCCGCCCCGAGTGTGAGGTTGCTCAGGGCGCGCCAAGTGACGTTGTAGCGGACGAAATCCAACTCCAAATAGTTCGAGGTCAGACCCAGGTCGTTCTCGTGACCGGCCGAGAGGCTCTGGGAAACATACGCGTTGATCCGGTTGTTCAGGGTTAGATTCCAGTAATAGGAGTTCAGGGTGGAGTTATCCACAAAGGGACCGGTCGTGAACGTCCCGCCGGTGTCAAAGCTGGCGTACTGATAGCCGCCGCGGGCGGTGATCCGCAGGTAAGGCGTCGGCGTGATGTCGAAATAGAGGCCCGCCGTTCCGCCCACGGAACTGTTCAGCGCGTTCCTGTCGTAATTGGTGATAGACGCCGTCCCCTCAACCCCCAGGAACGTCCTTGGGGCCACCTGGTACACCGCCGAGGCCAGGAACAACTCGGCCGAACGGTTCAGGTAATCGAAATTATTGCCAAGTGAGAGATAGTTGAAGTGGTCATAGCCCGCCGTCAGCACCAAGGCGTTGAAATCGCCCACCGCCGTGACGCCAACCGTGTTGGTGAAGCGGGCGAAGTTGGTGACGTTGCTCAGCGAGGGTTGGTCAATGGGATCCTGCCGCAGGTCGAAGCGGTCGTGGAAATTGATGCGGAAAGTGTCCGCCACGAAAACGTCGAACGACAACTCGCTGCCGGGGGTGATGTAAATATCCCCGCTGGTGGCACTGGGATGGATGAGGTAACGCTCGAACCCGATGCCGAGGTCAAACTTCAGGGCGTTGAGTTTGGTGAGGGGCAGCAGGGCGTGGACATCCACGCCCGCGCGAATGACCACGTCACTCTCGCGGGTGACGTCCGAGTAGCTGATGTTGTCGATGTATTCCAAGCCGCCGGTGGCGGTGAATTGGAAGCGCACCCCGGCAATTTTGAGGTTGTAATTGCGTTCCTCCAGCGAACTGATCCGGGATTCGGCGACATCGGCGCCGGCCAGGGAATTGCGCATCAACTCCTGGGCAGCCGACTTTTTGGCGGGGAAAAAGCCGCATCCGAACGCGAGGAACAGAACTAGCTTTGGCAGAAGACCACCCCGTGTGGAAAGGTCGATAGTGAGCGGAGCGTGAACACGTCCCTTCGAGTGCAATAAATTTCTTTTCATTTTATACGGTGAGGAGTTTGAAGTCCCGGCCCAACCCGCTGTCGTCGATTGTACTACGTTCATCATCGTAAAATTAAGGTGGACCAATCTGGCGTCCGACTCCGCACCGCACCCAACATCGTGAAATTTGTCTCCCAAGGATTTGTGAATTTTGCCCCCGCCCTCACTCTGTCTTGTCCGAATTGGTGGCCGGTGGCAACCTTTTTTCGTGGAAAAGCCCGAACTCGTAGCCGATAACCGCTTATGAAGGCACCCTTTATACTATATGTGGCCTGCGTTGCTTTTCTGGTGACTATCCAAACCGCCCGGGCCGGTCAACTTTTTTCCGGGAAAAACCGCGCCGAGGGTGACGCGCTTTATAAGAGTGCCTTCGCGGCGTACGACACGGGGGATTTAGCCAAGTCCCAAGATCTGCTCAACCAGGCCGAAAAACTCAAGCCGAATCAAGCCGATGGCTGGAATTTACGGGGAGCGGTGTTCTTAAAGCAAGGGATTTACGACAAAGCGGAAGCAGCTTTTAGTCGCGCCGTCAGTCTCGACCCCGATCTTTGGGCGGCCCAGTTCAACTACTCGGAAGTGGCGTTCAGAAGCAAAAACTACCCGTTGGCGCGGACCCGTTTTGACGGTTTGGCGGCCCAGACGAACCGGTTCAAGGAAAAGAACCAGTGGGAACTTGCCCAGTACAAGGCATTTCTGAGCAGTTTGTTGATGAACGACGATGCCGGCGCGCAAAAGCGCCTGTCCAAGTTGCCGCCGACCGGCGGGGTCACGCCGGCCTACGCGTACGCGCAGGCCGCCCTGGCTTACAAACACCGGGACCAGGAATCGGCCCAGAAATCCCTCGCGGCCGCCCAGAGCGGGTACAGTCCGGGATTGAACAGCCTGTTTGGAAGCTCCCTGGAAACCGCCGGGTGGCAAGCGCCCTCGATGCCAACCGGTACCGCGCTGGCGGCGACCGGGCCGTTGTCCGGTGGCACGGCGGGGTCGAACCTGCCCGCGCGTCCCGCTTACGTGATTGATCCCAAACTGGAGGCCGCCGCCGCCGAGCCGCTGCCGGTGCCCGACTCGTCGGCCGGATTGTTTTCCGTGAAACCGGCGCGGGTTTCAGAAGTAAGCGCCTCGCCATCAGACGCGTTGCTATCGCAGCCCTCCGCGTCGGTGAAGCCGGTGGCGCTCCCCACGCCCAGCGTGGACTCGGCTTTGGAGCGGGGAACGTTGTTGGATTGAAGCCTCGACGCCGTGGCATTGGTTCAACGGCGCTGGATCCTGGAGTCTGCCCGCCTTCTGTGCGGAGAAACAGGAACAGAAAGCACCGTTGGTTGCCGTAGCCGGAAATTTCGGTCCCGCTCGTTTCCGCGCTGTTTCCTCCGCCCGAAAGGTGAGAAGGTGATGGCCGGAAACTTGTTATGACCGATTTGCCTCCCGCGCCCAACGACCTGCATCGCCCCGAGTACTTTCATCAACCGGGAACTGAGCTGGCTGGAGTTCAACTACCGCGTCCTCGAGGAAGCGATGGACCCCGCTCCAGCCGCTGCTCGAACGCGTGCGCTTTCTGTCCATCTTCGGCACGAACCTGGACGAGTTTTTCGAGGTCCGCATCGCCGGGCTCAAGCAGCAGATCGAAAGCAAGAGCGGCATCGTCGGCGCCGGACCACATGACGGCGGCGGAGATCTTCGCCGCCGCCAGCAAGCGCGCCCGCGAACTCGTCGCCGTCCAGTACCGCTGCTGGAACGAGGACCTCGCTCCCGCGCTCTGCACAAGGAAAACATCTTCATCCACGACGTGGATAACGCTGCCGCCGACGGCCGCTCGCGTGGACGGAGCACGCTTTTCAGCGAGGAACTGTTTCCCGGTCGCTGACGCCGCTGGCGGTCGATCCGAGCCATCCCTTCCCCCAACTGCTCAACAAGAGCCACAACCTCATCGTGCGGCTCAAACGGCCCGACGAGAGCGAAATCTCCGACCGCCATCGTGCAGATTCCCGCGCGTGCTGCCGCGCCTGCTGCGCATCCCGGAGGAAGCCGCCGCGCGACCTGGGGCCGGGCGTGCACTACTTCTTCTTGCAGGACCTCGTCCGGCACCACCTCGCGCCGGCTGTTCACCGGGCTGGAAGTGCGCGAGGCCCACGCCTTCCGCATGACGCGCAACAGCGACCTCTACATCGACGAGGAGGAAGCCGAAAACCTCCTGCACACCATCGAGGAGGAACTGCGCCGCCAGAGCCGGGGCAACGCCGTGCGCCTGGAGGTGCAGGCGGACACGCCGCCGGAGATCGAGCAGTTCCTGCTGGAAACCTTCCGCCTGACCGAGGCGGACCTTTACCGGCTGCCGGGTCCGATCAATTTCCTGCACCTCCAGCCGCTCTTTTCCAGCGACGCCTTCCCGCGGCTGCGCGACCGCCCCTTCCAGCCCGTGCTCGGGCAAGGCGCTGCCCGCCGGGCGCGGACATCTTCGAGGTCATGCGCCGGCAGGACGTGCTGCTGCACCATCCGTACGAGAGTTTCCAGAGCGTCGTCGATTTGATCGAGCGCGCGGCGATCGACCCGCAGGTGCTCGCCATCAAGATGACGCTCTACCGCACGAGCGCGAACTCCGCCGATCGTGCGCGCGCTGCTGCTCGCCGCCGAAAAAGGCAAGCAGGTGACGGTGCTCGTGGAGCTGAAGGCGCGTTTCGACGAGGCCAACAACATCCGCTGGGCGCGCCAGATGGAGGAGGCGGGCGTCCACGTCGTCTATGGGCTTGGTCGGCCTGAAGACCCATTGCAAGATGATGATGATCGTGCGCCGCGACGAGGACCGCATCCGCCTCTACACGCCACCTGGGCACCGGCAACTACAACACGACCACGGCGCGGTTCTACACGGACCTGAGCCTGCTGACCACCGCGCCCGAGCTGACCGCGGAGGTGGCCGTCGTTTTCAACAACCTGACGGGCCTGAGCGAATACGCGGCGGGCAAGAAGCTGCATGGTCGCGCCCTTCGAGTTGCGCGAGCGGTTCCTCGAGCTGATCGCGCGCGAGACGCGACCTCGCGCGCGACGGCGGCGAGGGGCGGATCATCGTCAAGCTCAATTCGCTGGTGGACGAGGAGATCATCGTCGCGCTCTACGAGGCGGCGGCGGCCGGGCGTGAAGATCGACCTGATCGTGCGCGGCATGTGCTGCCTGCGTCCGGGCATGCCGGGCATCAGCGAGAACATCCGGGTGCATCAGCATCATCGGCCGTTTCCTCGAGCACAGCCGGATTTACTATTTCGGCAACGGCGGCAAGCCGAAGGTGTACCTCGGCAGCGCCGACTGGATGCCGCGCAATTTCGACCGCCGGGTGGAGGTGGTTTTCCCGGTGGAGGACGAACTGCTTAGAGGCGCGGATCATCGATGAAATCCTGCCGGCGTTTCTGTCGGACAACGTGAAGGCCCGGCAGTTGCGGGCGGATGGGACCTATGTGCGGCGCCACCCGGCCGAGGGTGAGGCGACGCACCAAGCGCAGTATCATTTCCGGCAGATCGCGCGCAAAACGCAGGGGTGAGTTGTGGGTTGTGGCGGAAGGGATGTGGGTTGTGGGTTTTTTCCGTGGCGGGGACGGCTCCCTCTTGTATAGGGTAGGCCAATGCGAAAATTCATTACCTTTTGTTTCCTGCCGGTGCTGGCGATGTTGATTGTGAGCGGATGCGAAACGCCGGGGATGAACGGCGACCGCGCCGCGCGCATCGCGCAGCAGCAGGCGGTCTTGCAGGAAACGCCGGGAAACTATTTTGTGGGTCGGCGTTATTACAATCCGAACTACAAATTTTGGGGTTACGTGCGCAAGCCCGGCCAGCCATGGCGCACCTCGCAGTTGGTGATGCTCAACGAAAACCAGAAGCTCGCGCCGGACCGCGAGATCAACCAGCCGGGCGTGGATGACAATTGCGAGTACCATCTCACGGGGAGGTTCACGGGTGAAAAGGTTTACGAGCCGGCGAGCAACCGTTTCTACCCGGAGTTTTTGTTGACGGGCATCGAGTTGGTCAACCGTACGCCCGCGTCGATCTTCCCGGCGGGAGCCCGGATGCCCTCCACGGTGATCAACGAGCCGGAGTGAGGGGAGCAATACGTGCCCGTTGATTTCAATGAAGGCGGTGATTACGGGGACTGTTACTTCCCAGCCCCAGCAGGGGCGTAAGAGCCATAGCCCATAGCGCAAGCTATGGGAACATATCACAAAGGTTCATCCAGCCCCGGCAGGGGCGTAAGAGAACCACCGTGACCAAATCACAAATGGCCGCCGGTTGTCCTACGCCCCTGCCGGGGCTGGGAGTCGGCGGGAACCAACACCAATCTAGAACTTTCGCTCCTATGCCACTGCCGGGCTTTGAGCATCCGTATCTCCGATAGATTGGTAGGCATCAGCGGCGCACGAGGCTCAACGCACCTTCTTTGCTGACGCGTACCCGGAACTCCACAGGCGGCAGTCTGGCAAGGTAAACGGACGACCAGAGAACGAGTATGCGTCCCTCAATGCGCTCCAGAATGACACACTCGCCCTCAAAGCCGCGGGGCAACCGCCGTCCGAAAAGTTCGGCGAAACGCGCGTTGAGGTCGCGCATGATCAGCGTGTCACCGCTTTTGCGCGTGAGAAAGAGGTAAACGTGGCCCGTTTTGGTGGCGGGCCGATCTGTGCAGCCGATCATAGAGCTGTCGGCGTTGCGAAGGAAGTGATGTCCCTCCGCGTCCACGGGCTTGAGCACGTCTGGAAAGGTGAAGAGCACCGGCGGTGAATCGGCCATCAGCGCGGCGGGTGCGGCGGCGCCCACATGGCTCACCAGAAACAACCAGGCGACCTGGGACGCACAATGGAAAAACCGCATGACAAACGGAGAAACCCAACCGACCTCCAGTCTAACCCAATGCCGGCGTGGTCTCACCCGTGATGTACCGCTCCACCGTGTCACCAGACGCGGCGGCTTTGTTCTCATCCACCCGCGCGCCCGGCTCCTCCAGACCGCGCTGACTTCTGGGACTAATTGTCAACTCCCCCTGAAAGCAGCCGCCTTTTTCCACGTTGAAACCGGTGGCCTGCACCCCGCCCTCCAGCGAGCCGCTCTTATGAATGGTCACATGACTGTCCGACAAGATCAGCCCGCTCATCTTGCCGGCGATTACGACCGACGACGACTTCACCGGTCGTGAGAACACCACGTCCGATCCTCTCTCGATCGTCAACAGGCCTGTCTCGAGACTCCCCGACAAACGCCCTTGAAATTTGATGACCACCTTCCCACGGCATTGCATGTTGCCGCGCATCTTGCCGTGGATCACGGCGTCGGTGCAGAAAATCTTGCTACTGCTTAAATCGCCTTTAACACCCAGGTAGATCGAACCCCGGGTCTTGATGTTGCGGCTGAAGCTTGCATTGATCTTATAATCCTGAAGATCGATGTAGGCGCCGCAAGCCCGGCAGGTGCTGGATTGAGCGGCGGCGGTGACTTCCTGACTTCCCGAACACTCGAAACATTCCGCCAGCTTCACGCCCGGCTTGCCGAACAAACTCTCGAACTTGCGGAAGATTCCCCCCGCCGGTTCGCCGCTAGCAACACTTGGGGAAAACTCGCCAGTCGCCGTACCCGCGAAGGTGGGTCGCGCCTCACTGGAGCGCACCGCAATGCCGGGAGGCGATTTCGCGTCATTTTTATCGCCGCGAGCCAGCTTGGCTGTCGCTAAAGTGGACGGACTGACCGCGAAGTACTGGCTGCACGTCCGGCAGAAAGTGGATTTGGCCTGCTCGGGTTCCTGTTGCTCGGCACCGCAATGCGGACAACGGACAGCGACTTTCGAGATAGGTTTAGCCACGTAACTTCGATTGGCACCCGGCGTGGATGCCCTTTATTATCAAACGCAGCTCGTCAAGCCGCCGGCGCGTGCCCATGCTCCCTCAAATGGAGCGGAACCCCGTGTCAGCGTCCGCCCGTGAACGCCGCAGCCTTCGGGGCCCCCGTATCCTCGGCCTTGGGAGCATCATCACCGGTTGCCCCGGCGTCACCGCCACGGATGGCTTGGCCAGCGAACCTCTTGTTGGTGGTCACTTCGGATTTGCCGACAAAAGTCGCGCCCTCTTCGATCACCAGGCGGGCCGCCTTGAGGTCGCCGACCAGATGCGCGCGCGCCTTGAGTTCGCAACGCTCGGTCACGGTGATGTTGCCGTTCACGCGGCCCAGCACGGTGACGCTCTTGGTCTTGATCTCGCCGCGGATGTCGGCGTTCTCACCGACGGTGAGCGCGCCTTCGCTGAAGATTTCGCCTTCGATCTTGCCGTCAATCACCAACTCATTGGTAAACTTGATGTTGCCTTTGATTTCGACGTCTTTGGACAGGATGTTTTTGTTGGGATTCTCGGCCATAACTGGAGGCTTTTCGGGTACTTTTGGTTTTTCTTGGGTAAAGGCTGGTTTCGTCTGGGGAAGCGGCCGCGGGAGCAGCGCGCACGGAGCGACTGGACGCGACGGACGGACGGCTGCGGAGGCGCAGCTTCTTCCGCCACGGGAGCCCGGCTTCGTCAACGACCTCGGCGTCCTCATAGTCAACCTCGGCTTCGGGATCGACCTCCATCCCCGCCTCGCCCTCGCGTAGGAGCGGCTCGAAGGCTCTCCGGCAGCGGCTCGGGAGCGGCGACGGGAACCGGTGCCGGCGGCGGCGGGACCGGACGCGGTTGGGGAGCCGGTGTTTTTTGAGGAAAGAATTTCAACACGCCGGATTATTCGTGCGCGCGGGAGTCTGTCAACGGTTTCGCGCAGTTTCTTCGTTAATCATTTGCCGAACTTTTGCCGCCCAGGTGCGCCAAATCCTCCGCCGGGTACGTCCAGATCTCGCTCAGCGTCGGGTGATAATGCGGAATCGACGCCAGATCCGACGCCCGCGCGCGGAAGTGCATCGCCACGACGATCTCGTGGATCAATTCCGCCGCCTCCGGTCCCGACGGCCGCCGCGCCGATGATTTCCCCGGTGTCGCAACGCGCGATCAATTTGACGAATCCCTCGGTCTCGCCGCGCACCATGGCCTTGCCGTGATCCGCGAAATGGTACACCGCCTCTTCGCAATCCAGACCCAGGGCGACCGCCTCGCGCCTGGTCATGCCGACACCCGCCAGTTGCGGCTGGGTGAACAGCGCGAAGAGCTTGAGCCGGTAATCCATCTCCTCCGTCGCGCCCCCGAGCAGACCGATATGACGGGCGGCGTTGCGCGCGGCGATTTCACCTTGCTGGATCGCCATGTGGACGATCTCGTAGGGACCGCAAACATCGCCCGCCGCGAAAGAGGTGGCCGGTCGTGGTGCGTTGATCCAGCCCCGCCCGGACCGCGCCGTGCTTGGTCATATCGACCCCGGCGGCGTGGAGATCCAGGCCGGTGGTGGAAGGGCGGCGACCCATGGCGTACACGATCTCGTCGGGCCTCGGCGACGCAGGGGTGTCCCGCCCGGTCGAAGTGGACCCGCTTCAGGCCGGTGACGGGATCGCGTTCCACCCGCAAGAGATGCGACCCGCAATGGAACTCGATGCCATGGGTGTCGGCCAGGGCTTTTTCCAGAGCGCCGGCGACGTCCGCGTCGGCGTCGCGCAAGACGTGGCCGCCCCGTTGGATCACGGTGACTTTTACCCCGAGGCCCGCGAGATGGTGGCTGGCTTCCAAACCCACCGCGCCGGCACCCAGGATGATTGCGGACTCGGGAAGATCGGCCAGTTCCAGAAGGTCGTCGCTGGTGAGGTAGCCGGCTTCCATCAAACCGGGGATAGGCAGAGCGGAGATGTGGGACCCGGTGGCGATCAGCCCGGTGCGGATCTCGACGCGGCGGCGTTCGCGGACCTTCCTCCAGTGGGATGAATTTCGAGATGGTGCGCGTCGAGAAACCGGGCGCGACCACGGACAAACTCGAACTTGCCTTGTTCAAGCTGTCCTTGCCGGTAACCCGCGAACTCGGCGACCAGGCGGCGTTTGCGCGCGAGAATTTCCGGTCCCACGACGCGGATGTTCTCGGCCCGCAGTCCGAACTCCCCCGCCCGCCGCAACGTCATGAAGCGGTTGGCGGATTCGATCATCGTCTTGGTCGGCATGCAGCCGCGCAGGATGCAGAGGCCGCCCGACTTCCTTGCCGCCTTCGATGACCACCGTGCGCAGCCCGAGGGCGGCGGCGGTCCGGGCGGCGGCGTACCCCGCGCTACCCCCGCCGATCACGGCGAAATCATACTGGTCGCCCGGAGGGCGCGGCGGGTCGGTGGTGTTTGTCATGGTGGTAGCAGGGAGGGCTGGACCTCGTAAACCTTGAAGTAAGGATTCACGAGGGCAAGGCGCAAAAAAGCGCGGCGCGAGGTTCCGGCCGCTCGTAAAGCAACACGCACATGGAACGCGTCAGGCGCGGGTCGTCCGAGCAGCGGTGCCGCCGTGGCCGCGATACGATCCGGTTCGTACGCGACGACCCAACGGACGCGGCGCGCGCGCAGGATTTCCGCCGCCTCGTGGGGATTGGCCGCCAGATAGAACCGGGCGACGTCCACGATGCCCGGGAAGGCTCTCGTGCGAACTGCCCGCGACCGCTGGCTGGCGCGACCAGTAGGCGAGGGCGGGCGAAAGCCACCACGGCGCGAGGATGCCACGGCGGTCCGGTTCGGGGAGCGGATCGCCCTCGGAGGAATCGGCGCTCCAGGAATGCCGCCACGTCGCGCAGGAGGGAGGTGTCCTCGCGTTGTTCGGCCAACAGGGCGGCGGTTTCCGGCGCGGGATGCGCGCGGGTCCACCATTCGGAGGCCATTGGCCAGCAACCGATGAGCATTGCGACGCCCGCCAGCGCCCGCCAGCGACTCGGGACGGCGGCGAACTGCGCGGGCAGCGTCACCACGTAAACCAGGGGAAGAAAGTACCCCCAGCGCACCTGCCAGCACGTCAGGGCGAACACCATCGCGAGCAGGAGAAGTTGCGCCCGGGCGAGCGGGCGAAGCTCACCCGGCGCGCAGCGAGCAACGCGACGGGCGCGAGGAGAATCCCCCAGCCTGTCCAACGGTAGAGCGTGGCGGACCACGGCGGCACGGATTGCAATTCGCTGATCTGGCGGGACCACGCCGCGAAGTAACCCGCACCGGTTTCCGCCCCGCCGAAGCCGGGGAGATCGGCCACGCGCCATCCTTCCACGAGCAAAGCCGCGAGGAGAACCGAGCCGAAGAGGATCAACCCCGGCAGACGTTCGCGACGCAGGAGTGCCGCCCGGTTGAAGAGCAAGCCCGCCAGAGCGGCGGCGGCGAGCAGGATGAACGGTTCGTAGAGCGAGGTCCACAGGCCGAGCGCCCACGCGAGGCCGGAAGCCAACCCCCACCCGCGCGAGGGTTGCCGCCACTGCGACCATTCGGCGGCGAGCGCGAAAGCCACGCAGGTGATTTCGAGCGATTGGTGATCCGGTCGTCCGAAGGCGAACCCGTGCGCGATGATCGGACTTGCCGCGAAGAGCAACGGCGCGGCCCAGCCTCCGCTTCCGGGTAATTTCGAGCGCGCGGTCCAAAGCCAAACTCCGACGATGGCGAAAGCGCCGAGTAGCGGCGAAATCCAGGCACCGGCCAAGTCTCTGGGTGTCTCGAAACGCAGTGCCCCCAGCATCGACCGCAGGCCTGCGGTCAGATAATCCAGCGGCACCGTCGTGTGCGGAGTCGTGCCGGCGGGGTAGTTTTCAAAATCATGGTGCCGGAGAACCGCGCCCGGATTGACGCAGACCGCGCGGACCCGGGTCATGCGCGCGTAGCAATCCCCGTCCACAAAGGAAATCCGCCCCGCCGGATCGGTGAGTTGTCCATGGTTAGCGAGCGCGGCGGCGAGTCCCAGCGCGAGTGACACGAACAGGATGATCCACGACGGCCACTCCCGTTGGAGCCGCGTGGCGGGGAGGTTCGGCGGCGGGCGGATCACCTGGATGAACGAATGAATGGAAATGGGCCCGCTGGGATTTGAACCCAGGACCGAGGGATTATGAGTCCCCTGCTCTAACCGCTGAGCTACAGGCCCGACTTATTCTGATACAATCAGTTACCAATGGGGTTTTCGTGGAACCGCAAAGCCTTCCACCGACTCCCCAGGAAAGACAGTTCGCACCGTAAAAAAGAACTATCGGCTTCCCTTTCCTGAATACATGCGGGTACCCGGCTTGGCAAGCAACGCCGTGAGCAGGAATCCAATCAGCAGCCCGGCGGCGTGCGCGGCAAAGCTGACTTGCGGGGTCATCAGGTCAAAGGCGGTTTGGAGGACTACGATGAGCACGACACCCCGCAGCCGCCGCGCCGCCAGCCCGGAGCGTTCCCGACGCCAGTCGACCGCCAGCAGCGCGCCCGTCGCGCCCACCAATCCCATGATCGACCCCGAGGCGCCCACGAGCACCGCCGCGGACACCCAGCCCCAGCGCGTGAAGCCCAGCACGGCGGCCATCGAACCTATTCCGGCCACGAGGTACACCGCCGCGTACCGCGCGCGACCCAGGGTTTTCTCCACCCACGGACCGATCACCGCGAGGCCAAGCAGATTCATGACGAGATGGGCGGCGCCAAAGTGCAGGAACAAAGCTGTGACCAAGCGGTACCACTGCCCTCCTTCGAGCACCGCGCGCGGCCACATCGCTCCCATACGCAACAGGGTACGGAGGTTCTCGCTTCCGCCCCGCGAAGTTTCCAGGGCGAAAACGCCGAGGTTCAGGAAAATGAGCGCGAGCGTCACGAAGGCCCGGCGCAGGCCGGCGGCGGCGGCTTGCGGGTGGTAAACCCGGTCCCGCCGGACTTCCGCTTCAATCCCGTCGAGCGCGGCTTTCCCGGCGGGGGAAAGCACCGTTTCCGCGTGGGCGAGGTCGCTGGTTAAACGATGTGCGATCGCCTGGCGCAATTCCTGGTCGTCGCTGCGGGCGGCGAGTTCACGCAAGTCCACGCGAGCGGCCTCCGTTTGTCCCGCCGCCATCCCGGTCGTTGCCCGCCAGAAAGCTTTGGCGTCCGGCGTTAGTCCCGCCAGCGGCCCAGCCAGGAGTTCCGCCACGGCGGACTCGCGCCCGCCGAAAGCGAACAGGTTTAGCAGGCAAGAGGGCCAGAGGGTCGGATGCGTAATCTTTTCCAGACCCGCGCGGACCGATTGAAAGGTCAGCAACAGGTTCACCAGTCGTCCGGTTTCGCCGAGCGCGCGGAGCCGCGTGAGCGTCACGCCGGGATCGCGGGCGAGCGGATCGCGGCCGGCACCCTCGGTCCACGCGAGCAGTTCGTCCCACCGGCCTTCCATCCGGTAAAGGTAAACGCGAGCCGTCGCGGCGACCTGGGCCGGGACACCGGGGCGGGTCATGAGGTTGTTGAACAGGTCGGCGGCGAGATCACGGTGGCCCGCCTGCGCCATGGCCAGGGCGCGGTAGAGTTCGGGCGTTTCGCGCCAGCCATCGGCGGGATGAAGCCAGCGGACCAACCCCGCGAGACGCCCGGCTTGTTGGTAACGTTGCCCGAGCGCGTGTCGCAGGATCGCGCGGACGAGGAGCGAGGGAAGGACGAGGAACACGGCCCAAAGCGTTCCAACCAGCGCGCCGGCGTGAGTGGGGAGGAGGATTTCCGCCAGACCGCCCGCGAGGAGAATCGCCGCGCCGACGACCACCCACCCGGCGCCCCGCCGCTGCGCGCGAAGCGTTGGCAGGGTGCGTGCGAGCAGCGCCGCGCCGGAGAGGATGGCGAGCCAGAAGAGGGTGCGGTCAAGGTTCATGAAAGGCGGGGGAGAATCGCTCCGGGAAGGTTGGCTGCACCGGCATGGGAACGCGAGCGGCATTCGGCGTTGTCTTCGGGCGGGTTCCCCGCCGTCGTTCCAAAGGTAGGAATGGCTCTCCGAGCCGCTCCCCATTGTCTCCGGTGGTTGGTGGACGCCCCCTGTTACCAAGCAAACCAGCCAATCTCATAATGGGAGCGGCTCGGAGAGCCATCCCTACCTTGGATTGGACGGCGGCTATCGCCGCCTGTGGCGGGCGGGACGCCCGCGCTCCCGGGGCGGAGGCCCGGGAGTTTGAAACACCCTGCATAATCATCTTGCGAAACACGCACCTTCAACCCTCCGGCGTCGCCAGGATCGATTCCAGCCGTTTCCGCAATACCCCGGACAGCCGCGGGGGCCAGCCGGCGTCGATCAAACCGACTCCCAGCAGGTCGCGCAGATGCACGCGATCCTTGTCGCGAAACGCGCCGAGCTTCATCCGCACCAACGCCTCCAAGCTAATCAGGCGGAACGCGTCCGCGTCCTCCGAATCATCCACCCCGGCGTTGGGTTCGGGTTGATCGGGCCGCGTGCGCTCCCCGTCGAACACGATGTGGACGCCGTCGCCCACGCGGCTTTCCGGGCCGTCAAGGAACACATCCATCGTACCGCCACGACCCAGGGACGCGATCCGCCGGTGGTGAAACCCGGCGGATTCCAACGCGGCGGTGGCCGCCGGGAGGTCCGCGCGGCGCAGGAGGAGGTCCACATCGCGCGTGTTGCGGACGGCGCTTTCATCGACCCGCGAAACCCACGCGGCCACCGCGTTGCCGCCGACCACGGCGTAGGGCACGTCCGCCGCCTTCAGGGCCGCCGCCGCGCGCAGCAGGCGGAGACGGACGTTTTCCACGGCGTTGCTCATTCGCGACCAGGAAACAGGGGAAAGGGTGGGCGGCATGATCCAAGGCACTTCATTTCGCGTCGGCGGAAACGTTGATCCTCCCACGCATCCCCGCGCCAGCGTGGGCGGGAAAGGTGCAAACGTACTCGTACACGCCGGCGGCGTCCGGCGTGAACGTGATCGTATCCTGGTCGCCGGGGCCGAGGAGCTTGGTGTGGATAATCATACTCGCGATCTGGTCGTCGCCGGGAATGTAGTCGTCGGCGGCGCGTTTGGCGGCGGCGGCGAGGAAACCCGCCGTGTCAGCGCCGGGCTTGAGGATGACGAGGTTGTGCGCCATGGCCGCCTTGGGCAGGGAACCGTCGTTGGTCAGCGTGATGGTGAGTGTTTGGCCGACCGCGGCGGTGATGTCCGTCACATCGAATTTCATCTGGTCATTGGCCGAAATCGCGATGGGGTCCGGGTCGGCGGCTTTGGCTTCAGTGGAGGCAAGCGACAGGGCGGCGGCAAGCGCGAAGGTGGCGAGAGCGCGGGGAAAGAGGGGCATGTGGTGTCGGGTTGAGGTTGCGACCGGTTCCATAAGCTTCCAAGGTGGAGGAAACAAGCGGACCGCGCGGATTCGACGCGGTTTAGCGAATCCCCTGACGCGCGCCGTTCCCCGCAGCACCGAAGAGAATTGTCATCACACCATGCCCTCCCCTGATCTCACTCACCCCACCGCGCGCGCCTTCAAGCGGCTCGCCGTCGCCGGTCTCGCCTGCGTCTCCTGCCTCGGTTTGCTCCACGCCCAGGACGAAGCCGTGGCCAAGCGCGAGGGCCAGGCTCCCGCCGAACTCGCCAAGATGGCCGGCGATTGGACCCACGACGCCCCCGGCACCAAGCACCGGATCGATCTGAACGAACTCCCGCCACCCTTCGCCACGAACTCCTCCGTCGAACGGCCCCAAGCTCGTCGCGCCGACCCGCCGACGCCCAGCCCCACGTCCCGGCCGGGTTCAAGATCGAGGAGTACGCCACCGGCTTCAAAATCCGCGCTACCTGCTCACCGCCCCCAACGGCGACATTTTCGTCGCCGAGACCGGGGCGAACAAAATCCTCGTCCTGCGCGACACCAAAGGCGGGCACGCGCCCGATGTGAGGGAGATTTTCACCGACGAAGCGCTGCAACAAGCCGTTCGGACTCGCCTTTTACCCGCCCGGCCCCGACCCGCAGTATCTCTACGCCGCCAACACCGATGGCGTCGTGCGCTTTCCCTACAAAAACGGCGACCTCAAGGCGACCGGCCCGGCGAAAAACTCCCCGCCCGCATCCTCGGCGGCGGCGGGCACACCACGCGCGCGCTCGTCTTCTCGCCGGACGGCAAGAAGCTCTACGTCACGGTGGGCAGCGGCTCCAACGTCGACGAGCGCAACAACCCCGCCGAACGCGAGCGCGCGCTGGTCTGGGAAATGAACCCGGACGGCACCGGACCAGAAAATCTTCGGCTACGGCATCCGCAATCCCGTGGGCATCGCCATCCGCCCCGGCACGGACGAGGTGTGGGTCAGCACCAACGAGCGCGACGGCCTGGGCGACGACCTGGTGCCCGATTACATCACCCGCGTCACGCCCGGCGGGTTTCTACGGCTGGCCGTGGTTCTACATGGGCAACCATCCCGGACCCGCGCAAGGCCGGCATGCACCCCGGAACTGGCGGACAAGGTGCTCAAACCCGACGTGCCGGTGCAAAGCCATTCGGCGACGCTGAACCTGACGTTCTACACCGGCAGCCAGTTCCCGGCGGAATACAAGGGCGACGCGTTCGCGGCGTTTCACGGCAGTTGGAACCGCGCCAAACGCACCGGATACAAGATCGTGCGCGTGCCCATCGACAAGAAGACCGGCAAGGCGCGGGGCGACTACGAGGATTTTGTCACGGGCTTCGTCAACGCCGGACGGCAATGTCTGGGGCCGACCCGTGGGCGATCACGGTCGCGAAGGACGGCAGCCTGCTGTTCAGCGAGGACGCCGGGGAGTCGATCTGGCGGGTGAGTTACGCGGGAAATTAGGTGTTGGTGTGTAACTTTAAATCCTAGAGAAACGATGATCCCACCCGCATCGACCCTTCGAGGGATGCCCGTTTTTGTCGGGCATGCCTTGTCCCTGCTGTGTTTGATGGTCCTAACGGTCGTTAGGATTGAACCCGCGCGAGGCGATGAAGTCCGCGCCGAGATCTCACCGGAACTTTCCGGCGCGTGGATTCAGCCTAACGACGCGTGGGACGGGCGCGCGGTCCTGCTGCTCCACGGGTTCGCCGACGACATGGACGGCGCCGGCGACCAGACCAAACACCTCGCGCAGGCGCTCGTCTCCAAGGGGATCGCGTCGCTCCGAATCAACTTCCGGGGCGAGGGGGACCGCAACCGCACGGACATCCAATCCACGTTTCAGACCCGGCTTGAAGACACCGAGGCGGCGTACGCCTTTCTGCTCAAGCGGACGGGGATTGATGCCAGGCGCATCGGGGTGATGGGGTGGAGTTTGGGCGCGTCCTGCGCGATTGAGATCGGCGCGCGCCACCCGGATTGGTTTCGCACGATGGCGCTCTGGTCGAGTCCGTCGGGCGACCAGTTCCGGCAGTTCACGGCGAGTGAAACCGCGCAAGCCGCGTTGCGCGACGGGCAGGCGACAGAAATTGTTCCCGGATGGAAAACGATCACGACGCACCGGGCGTTCTACGAAAGCTTTCGCGGGGTGGATCTCGACCGTTCGCTGGCGAAGTACCCGGGGGCTTTTTTGTCGGTGCGGGGCACGAAAGATTTCCTGCCGCAAGCCGAGGCCGGTTTTCTGAAGATCGTGAGCGGCAACCCGGCGGAGGCGGTGCTGGTCGGCGGGGCGAGCCACATTTTCGATGTGTTCACACCGGAGAACGGACGGGCCGAGCGGGTGTTGCAGGCGACGGTGGAGTGGTTTGGCCGGACGTTGTAGGATCGAACGCGCGGCTACCGGAGTTCGTCGCGCAACGCTTCCAAGTCCGGGTCGGTTAGAGCCATGCCCCGACAGGCCGGCTCCAAACGCATCGCCTCGGCCAGACGCTCGCGGGCGCCCGCCAGGTTGCCAAGCCGGGCCTCGTAACACGCCAGGTTGTAGTGGATGATGGGTTCCGCCGGGAAACGTTGGGCGGCTTCCGTTAGGACGGCCAGGGCCTGTGCCAGCGAGCGCGCCCGGCGCGTGGCGTACGCCAGCGAGATCGACCACTGCGCCTCGTCCGGCCGCTCCCGGCAGAGGCGGGCGGCGGCTGCTTCCATGGGTTCCCAGCGTTCGAGGGCGGAATACAGGCCCACCCGCAGGGCGCACACCCGCCAATCGGCGGCGGACTCAGACGGGATTTGGTCCAGTTCGTCCTGGGCGTCGAGTGGCATCCCGAGTTCCAGGTAGCCGGCGGCGGCTTGCAGGTGACGGTCGAAAGAGGTCATTGCTGCTTGGGCGGCCCGCCACGCCGCGCTGATCACCGGAGGTTCTCGCGACGAATCGTTTCGATAGTCTCCCGCGCCCGTTGATCCGCCTTGGCGTCAGACACGACAAAGAAGGCGTGAATGACCCCGGGGAGCCAGCCGAACAGTGTCAGGATCAGACTGATAATGAACGCGCCCATCCGTCCGGTTAAGAACACAGCCAACGGTGGCAGCAGGACGCAAAGGAGATACATCATGACCGCGAAATTTGAACACGGCTCGCGCTTGGGGGCAAATCAATTCTAGTCTGGCTCCAGGGCGACAGCCCCCGGGAGCGCGGGCATCCTGCCCGCAAAGGGCGGTAGCCCCTGGACAGAACAAACCGGACCAGATGCGGGCAGGATGCCCGCGCTCCCGGGGGCTGTCGCCCTTGTCCTGATGTGGGCGGGGACGCCCGCGCTCCCGGGGCGGAGGGTTCGGAAGAACACAGAACTGAGTTAGTGCAACTCTCTTTGATTCGTATTAACATGCCCTTCATGAAGCAGTCGCCGTTGCATATCACGCGCGCGTTGTGCCTGTCTATCTTCCTGCTCGCCGCTTCGCAGA
The DNA here is from genome assembly GCA_963795895.1 of uncultured bacterium. Lineage (GTDB taxonomy): Bacteria > Verrucomicrobiota > Verrucomicrobiia > Chthoniobacterales > SZAS-18 > CAWCJJ01. Next base: position 278,512 of record CAWCJJ010000005.1, on the reverse strand, counting down.
ACGTCATCCGTGCGCAGTCAGAGGCGCCGGACCTCTTCGAGCCGGCGGCGGACGACTCCCACCCCGCCGCTATGCGTCTGCGCCGCGAGGTGCTCGACCGCGTTAAACCCGGCGGCTCCATTCACCTCAACACCCTGCCGGGTCCGCTCGCCTCCGCCGTCCGCGCCGCGCGCGTCACAGCGGTAACGACGACCAACCTCGGCGGCCGCGTTATCCGCGCGCGGCTCGACGACGATCCTCCTGGCGGCGGCTCCGTCCTGTTCGTCCAGCACGGCGCGGCCACGCGGGGCATCATCGCAACTTCATCCGGTGAACGTTACTCCCTGGAGGGCGACACCCTAACCACCGTGCCCACGCAAACCACCGCCCGTTGCGCGTGCGAGCTGGACACCCGCCGCGCGTCGCCACTTACCCGCCGCCGGGTTGCCGCCGTCTCGCCCTCGCCTCCCCTTTTGCCCGCCGCCGACAGCCCTCCGGCGGAGTTCGACGTGCTGATCGTTTACACACCCGCCGCGCTCAAGGCCCTCGGCAGCGTGGACGCGCTCACCGCCCAGGCGGAACTCGCCATGGCCGACGCCAACGCCTGCTACCAAAACAGTGCCATCCCCATCGTGGGTCGTATCGTCGGCGTGCGCGCCGTGGATTACGCCGAGAGCGGCGAAATCCGCACGGATCTCCATCGTCTCGCCGTGCCCGACGACGGCATCCTCGACGAGGTGCAAGGCTACCGCGACGAGGCGGAGGCGGACTTCGTGTGCATGTTCACCCGCCACGACAGCGCCGACGGCTACCGGGGTTACGCGGAGATTTTGGTGGTCACAACGCCGGACGCCGAGATCCTGGGTTTTTCCGTGGTGGACGCGGTGGCGGCGACGGGCGAACACCTCTTCGCCCACGAGTTGGGTCACAACATGGGTTGCGACCACGACCGGGAAAACACGACGAATCTGCACCTCTTCGATTTCTCGTACGGTTGGCGTTTCACCGGCCAGGACGGCAAACTTTACCGCGACGTGATGGCCTACGCCCCGGGCGCCAGCACACCCTACTTCGCGAATCCGGTCGTGTCCTACGCCGGCACCCCCACGGGAGTCGCGGATTACGCCGACACCGCGCGTACGCTCCGGGAAAGCGCGCCGGCCTTCGTGAATTTCCGCTCGTCGGACGGGCTGGGCCGGGTCTCGCTCCGGGCGTCCGTGCCCACGGCAACGGTGGATGACAAAGGCCGCCACAGCGCCACTTTCGCCCTGGAGCGCACGGGTTCGGTTGCGCAACCGCTGGACGTGACGGTTCAACCCGGCGGCACGGCGGTGGGCGGGGTCAACTACCAGACGCTCCCCGGCCACGCAAGTTTCGCGGCGGGATCGCATTTCGCCCGCCTGCGAATCAAACCCGTGGCGGACGCGGCACCCTTCGGCGTGGAAACGGTCGCGCTGACCTTGCAGCCGGGCGCGGGCTACGTCGTCTCGGATTCACCCACCGGTGGCGGCGGCGCGGCGGCGATGGTGACCATCTACGACCGCCTGCCCCTGGTTAGCCTGGGCGCGGCGCGACGGGCGGGCGTCGCTCCCGGGGGCAAGCTCAAGGTCCGGGTGCGGCGGCTCGGGCGTGTGGACGGTCCGCTGGTGGTGCGGTATGCGCTCGGCGGAACCGCGGTGGCCGGCGTCGATTACCGCGCGCCTAACGGACGGCCAGTGTGACGATCCCGGCGGGGCAGTCCGGAGGCGTTGATCGTGGTGCGTTTGCTCGCGGGGATTGACCGACCGGGCGGCGCGGGAGGCGGTCCGCGAACCATCGATCTCAGTTTGCAGCCGGATTCCGCCTACAACAACGACAACGCGGCGGCCACGGTGGAGTTCAGCCCGTGACCGACCGGGGCGGCGGGTTTGACAAGATCGCGTGACTGGCGAATGGTTTTTGTGCGCGAGGACGCGAACCAAATGTCCCGGTCAGCGAATACCCTACTTAGATGAACAACGAAGAACCCATCCACGTCAGCGAAGACGCCTTTAATCTGGCGGTGCTGCAATCCCCCGTGCCGGTGCTGGTGGACTTTTGGGCTTCCTGGTGCGGCCCCTGCAAAATGATCGCGCCGGTGCTGGACGAGATCGCCCGTGAAGGCGCGGGAAGTGTCCGCATCGCCAAAGTGGACGTGGACAGCAACCAAGCGCTCGCGGCGCGTTACAACGTGCGCAACATCCCTTCCCTGCTCTTCTTCCAAGGCGGCGAACTGCGTGAAACGCTGGTCGGCGCGCAGCCGAAAAAGGTGATGGTCGAGAAGTTGAAGGCGCTGGCGGGAGCGAGTGCCGCGACCGTCTGAGACGGTGGGAAAAGTCGGGGTGACAGGATTTGAACCTGCGACCTCCTGGTCCCAAACCAGGCGCTCTACCAAGCTAAGCTACACCCCGATACTTCAATAGATGGAACACACCGAGTGTCTTCCACCTGTGGATGCGTCAGCAAGACGCCCACACAACCAACGACGCCCACTATGCGCGCGTTGGCGAGGATGGCAAGGGGTTTCCTTGCAGCAGTCGCGGATAGCCATCGTGCTGCTCTTCTCGCGCCTTGTCAGGCAGTGACGAGGGTGGCAGGCGCTTGCTCAATACTAGCAATCAGCAGCACGGATAGGAAATGTGTGCGTCCATCCCGCTCCTCGATGATGATCTGCGGCACCTCGGTGGATGAGGCAAGGACAAAATCGGGATGTTCAATCCGGTATTCCCGACCATCCGCCATGCGGATGATAAACGGTTGGAAGGGGGCTGAGCGTAGCAGTTCGCGGATGCGGGCTTTCACGAGGGGATCTATAACTCGAAGTGGCGGTGCCGTCCACTGGACGAGGTCCAGCCGATCTCGGTTTACCCGTGTTTTCCTCCTGGGTAACACGACTTGTTCAGAGCCGGTCAGGATCCGCCGTCGCCCAGGGGTTCCTCCCCGGCTGGCATGCGCGCGGAGGGTTCTGTGCTACTCAGGGAAACATCCCGTCCGGCAACGGGATCGTGACGCGAAAGAGTTCGCCCGCCGGGTCGTTCTCGAACTCCAACCCCGGGGATAACTCCAGCGCGCGGCGCACGCCCGTGCCAATGCCCCGGTAGGGTAGCAGGCCGTTGGCGGCGAAGGACACCATCACCGCGTTGCGAATGGACGAGTTGCCCCGGCGAATGCGTTCGACCGTCAGGTGGTTGGGCAACGATCCAGGGCTGATAATTTCGATCCGGTCGTCAAAGAACAGCAGACGAACCGGGGCGTTGAGCAGGTAGTTCCGGTGCAGGAGGGCGTTGACCAGCAACTCCTCGAACACCGCGCGGGCCACGGGCCAAATCCCCTGTGAATTGACGGATTGAGGCCCCTGCGCCTTCGGCAAATTGCGCCCGAGGAAAGACATCGCGCCCTTGAATTGCTCGTCCAACCGCCCGCCAAAATCCTCGCTGTCACGGTACTCCGTCCCGGTGTCGCGCATCCCGACGAACCGCACCGCCTTGACCACGAACGCCGGCTTGAAGCGTTGCGGGTTCATTGCGAAAAGCATCAACCCCGCGAGGTTCAACTCCCCGTTCCGGGCCAGGTTTAGATTTTCCAGGAAAGTTTCGTAGCCTGTAGCGAGCACCTGTGGCGCGTCCTCGTGGTAACGCTCCGTGTAGTACCGCGAGAACACCGCGGCTTCCAGTTGTCCCGCGTCGCACCCGCGCACCGGGATTTCGTCCGCTTGCAGCAGGTCGCTTTCCTGGAACAACCGGCGCAATTCCTCCTTGGCCGTTACGCGTCGTTTGTCGGCACCCACCTTTTGCCAAATGACCCCGTCCGAGTCGAAGTAAGGCTTGTTGTCGCCCGCGGCCACCGTCACGATCATCACCACGAGACCGTCGCGCACCGCGAGGTTTTGCGTGCGCGGGTTAATCGGACTGCGGACGTGGTGCGAGGCCGCGTTGGAGAGGAGTTGGTTATGCCGTCGAACCTCCTCCGGCATCAGACCCGAAATGGTGCCATCGTCTTCCACGCCGAGGAAAATGACACCTCCTTCGGCGTTGGCGAAGGCCGCCATCTCCGCCGCGGCCTGCTTTTCGTTGGCGAACCGCCGCTTGAACTGCTGGTGGCTATCTTCCCCCCGACCAATGGCTGCGATGGCTTCCAGAACGTCCATTTTCGTGTGGAAGCAGGATAACCGCGATCAGCCATTGTTCGACTGCTTTTAATCGAGCCGGCTTCACCGAAGGGAACAACGCAACACGTCGCCGCAGTCCAAACCAAGGGCATCCGGAAACAGAGCCGGACGCGGCGCGTGAAAAAGGCGGCGACTATACCGGCCCGGCTTTTCCATCGGACACAATCCCGGCGCGCAGCACTTCTTTAATCTTCTGTTTCACCTCCGGCGCCAAGCGGGCGTCGGATAGTTCGCCCACGTGTTCATGGGCGTGGCGCAACGCAAAGCGCAGGTGCCGGAGATCCCGTTTGTAATCCTCGCAGTAACAGCAAACGACATAATGCGCGCGCATTTTCAACCGCGCCATCCAAGGCAAAGGACGTTCCATTTCATCGGAAATGAGGCGGGTCATGCGGGAGCAGGTCGGCGTCCAACGCGCCGATAAGCGCACGATCCACAGCGTGAACGCGTTGCACCCTTGGATGAGTGAATGGTCGTCGCGACGTCGCGGGTTGGCGTTATTGGCTGGCATCGCCCGCTCCTTTGTTGAACCAGTGAATCTCCAGGCACTCGCGCAGCCCCAACCGCGCGCGGTGCAGCATCACCCACAGGTTGCTCTCCTTGATCAAGAGGATCCGGCAGATCTCCGGGGCGGGTATTTCCTCCATCTCGCGGAGCATGAACGCCTGGGCGAGACGGTCGGGCAGCTTGCCGAGGCAATGTCGCAGCACCACCCAGAACTCCGCCCGGTGAACCACGACCTCGGGTTCCGGTTTCCAATGACGGGGGGCGTCGGCGTGGATCCAACTGCCACGGATGAATTTCTCCGAGAACTCGCCGGTTAGAAAATCCAGGTCGGTGAAGGAGATTTCACGACTGAGTTTGCGGTATCGATCAATGACCTTGTTTCGGAGGATGCCGCGCAGCCAGGTTCGTTCCGAGGAGCGTCCGGCGAATTCCTCGCGGCTGCGCAACGCGGCGAGCAGGGTATCCTGCACCAAATCCTGCGCGACGGCGGTGTTGCGAACCTGCACCAGGGCATAGCGGTAAAGGTGGTCGCCGTGTTCGTCCACCCAACGTTCGGGATCGAGGATAACGCCGGGAGGCATGTGCAAACGAGGTGCAAGCGGACGCCGCGATTATCGAGATATTACCGGAAAGCAGGTAACCAAGCGGCGGACCGACGTTCTCACGCCGCCTCTACCCGGCCGCGCACCCAGTGCAGCCCGGTTGCGCCGTGCGGCACCTGATCGCGGAACTCCTCGATCTGCGGCTCGCCGTCGCCGTTGACCGCGCGCACGAAAATCCGTACCTCGCCCGCGACGGCGGCGGGCGTCCACTCGTGTCGCCACAGGCTCCAGGAAATCTTTGTGCCCGGCTGGTGAATCTCGGCGGGCGCGTAAGTCTGGCCGCCGTCGGTACTCACCTCGACCTTGCTGATTCCTTTGTCACCGCCATAAGCCATGCCGCGAAACTCCACCTTTTGGCCGACCTTGAAGGGTTCCGCGAAGCCGCCGCCGCCGACCCGCGGCGCGTCGATGCGGCTGGTGGTCGGCGCGAAAATGTTCGGGCCCCAACCCTGCTCGGTGTAGAAACCCACGCCCTGGAGGCCGTGGCGGTTGATCTTGAGCCGGGGATCGTCCTTGGCCAGGAATTCCAGGCGCGTAACCCACTTCGGGTTGCGCTCGCCGTACACGCCGGGCACGATCACCCGCATCGGGAAACCGTGGCGCGACGGCAGCGGCGCGCCATTCATCTCCCAGGCGACCAGGGTGGTCATCTCGTTCGCCTTGGACAGCGGGAACGTCTCGAAAAACCCGTCCGCCGCGTGGAAGAGCACGGTCTCGGAATCCGGCTTGGGCCTGACCAAGGCGAGCAGCGTGGGCAAGGGCACACCCTTCCAAACGGCGTTGGAAATCAGGCCGCTGCCGACGCCGTAGGAAATGCATTGCAGCGTCGTCTCCTGTTCCACGGCGGGCAGGGCCGTGAGTTCCGCGAAGGTCCAAACGCGGGGTGTTTCGACGTTGCCGGTGATGTCAAAACGCCAGATGTCACGCGCCACGTCGGGGTCCACGAGGTTTTTGGTCACCTGGTAGAACTGGTCGCTGGGCGTGATTTTGACCACCCCGGGACCGCCGTACTGCGTGCCGTCGTAGCCGAAGGATCCGAGGGGGAAAAGCCGCCGCAGCATCCCCGCGAGAGCGACCCCGGCCAGGGAGCCGAACGCGCCCGCCAGAAAGCGCCGCCGCGTTAGGTCGGTGGTGGACGGCTCCCCCGCGCCGCGGGTCGTGATCGTTCGCGGGGCGGCGGTCAGCAGACCGTGGAAGAACATGATCCCCAGACCGCACACCCCAAAGGCGGACAGCATTCCGAGCGAGGAAATCACATCCGCCCGCGCGGGCGGATGGCCGCGGTAGTTGGTCAGCAACTGCGGGAAAAGCAGGACGACGAACAATCCCCAGACGCCGAACACGCCCGGCGCGATGAGTCGCCAGCCGCGAGGATCGAGCAGCGAGGGGCGCGCTTGCCGGTGCTTGGATCCGACATACCAGGCGTAAACGATGCCACCGGCCCCGGCGGCGGCGAGTTGGCCCGCCAGCGCACCGAAAACCCCCTGCAGCTTGAGTTGCGAATAGCCGCCCGCGCGCACGAGCGAGCCGATGAAGAAGTCCACCGTTAGAAAGGGGAAGGCGCGGTCGAAGATCATTTCGGTCGGCGTGGCGACGTAAAAGAACAACCGCAGAAAGGCCATAAACGCGAGCATGACCAAGCCGGCGAGGAGTCCCGCCGCGAGGCCGGTCAGGAGCGGACTCAAGCGGGCGAAGAAAATCGGTCGGGCGGGAGGGTTGGTTGTGGTCATGGACAGGGTGTGGATGGGTGGCGTTGCCGGCTTTGTTAGCGAGTGCCGGTTAGGTCCGGGTAGAGTGCGTGTCTATAGTCGCGCTCAGCGACAATACCTTACACTGCCGCGCGAGAAAGTTTTCGCGGAAGGGACGGAAAGGCATTTCGAGGGAATAGAGCGGTCTCCCTGGATTGGGGCGGCAGCCCCCGGGAGCGCGGGCGGGACGTCCCTGGTCAATTGCGCGTGATTGTCATCCGCAGGAAACGCTTCGCGCCCGCGCCGGTGTCCATGGGCGTCAGATCGCGGAAGGTCACCGTGTCGAAACCGGCGGGAGTGTTCGCCCGGGTCGTGACAGATACTCCGGCGGCAGAACCATCCCACCATAGTCTCGCGTGAGACCGTGTGAAAGCTCCCTGTGGACAACACTTGGGTTGGGTTTATGAGGCACTTACAAAAGTTTTCGTGAGACTTACGAAGACATTTCGAGTTTTCACACAGTCTCGCGTGTGGTTAGGCACCAAGGTCAACCCACATGAACAAGCCCCGGACGCTTCTCTGTGTCGCCACGCTGTTCGCTTTGGGCCAGGCTCTCGAAGCGAGCCCTTTCACCGCCCCCAAACCACACGGCAAAACTTTTTGGCGCGCACGCATTTCACGGGTGCGTTGCGGGATGAAGCGTTCCGTCGTGGAGAAAATTCTGCCGGTTCATTCAAGCCCACGGGAGAACGAATCCGTTCCGGGCGGGCGCTACAGTTTTTATGCCGTGGATTCTGAGTGGATGGTCAAGGTGCCCTACAACTTCCACGGCTTCATTGAAGACTCCAAGAAGAACCCGTGTGGTTTGATGCACCTCTACGAAAACCAAATTGTCGGGCCAATCAAGCTCATCTACCACAACACACGGAAATAAATTGGGCTTCATTTTCACCGGATTCATGAACGCGAACGCGTCCGCCTCTGTTTCCGATGCCTTTGGTTTGGACCGCGCGCGACGTGTCGCGTCGTTCACCCTCCGGCGAAGCCGGCTCGACCAATGGCTGCTTCGCCGAATACGGGAAGGAGCGCGGTGCGTCGCGGACGGAAAAGCGGCGACGCGTCGCCGCAGTCTAAACCAAAGGCAAAAAAGCAACCAGACGACGCGAAAATCCAAGGCGATCCATTCCCGCTCTCGGATCAGCCGTTTAACCCATCAAACCCCCAAGCTCCAACGCCTCGCCGTGCGCGACATGCTGCCGGATGACCCGCAGCAACTCCGGCACGTCAATCGGCTTCGTCAGATAATCGCTCGCCCCGGCCGCCAGCAGCCGGTGGAGCCGGCCCGGGGTCGCGTCGGCGCTGATGATCACCGTCGGGATGTCGCGCGTGCGCTCGTCCGCCTGGAGTTGCTCCAGCACCTCCCAACCGGGCACGTCCGGCAGGTGCAAATCCAGCAGGATCAAATCCGGCCGCCGCGCCCGCGCCATTTCCAAGCCCAACTTGCCCTGCTCCGCGCTCAGCAACTCCGAGTTCGGCCACGATTCGAGCAACAACTGGATCAACCGGAGGTTCGACAAATTGTCCTCGATGTACAGGATCGTCGCGCCCGGGTCGCCGCCGGTGATCGCGGCGTCCGCCCCCAGGATATCCCGGTTCAGCGCCTCCACGGGACCCACCGCCATCGGCAACTCGATCCAGAACGTGCTGCCCACCCCGGGCACGCTTTCCACGCCGATCGTCCCCTGCATCGCCTCGACCAGCGCCTTGCACACCGCCAGACCCAGACCCGTGCCCTCCGTGCTGGTTCGTCCGGCCTTCAACCGCTCAAACGCCGTGAACAGCCGCTGGATTTCATCCGACTGCAACCCGAGCCCGGTTCGGATACCTCCAGCCGGACCTTTACCTCCTCGACCCCGTGGCGCGTCGGCACTTCGCGGCAGGACAGCGTCACCCCCCCGCCCTCGCGGTTGTACTTGATCGCGTTGGACAACAGGTTTAGCAGCACCTGCCGCAGCCGTTGGCGATCCGCCCGCACGTGCCGATAGCGGCCAACGGCGCTCTCCCCCGAGGTGTCGTGGCAGCGCACACCGCGTTCACGCGCCTGCAAACTCACCAGGTCCAGGCACTCGCTCATCATGTCAAAAACGGACACCGCTTCGAGGGAGAGGTTGATGTTGCCGGCCTCGATGCGCGAGATCGACAGCACATCGTCGATCAGGCTCAGAAGATGGCGCCCGGCCTTGATGATGTGCTTGACCCCCTCGCTTTGTCGCCCGGGCAGGTTCCCCATTTCCAGAAGCTGCCCGAAGCCCAGGATGGCGTTGAGCGGCGTGCGCAACTCGTGGCTCATGCGCGAAAGGAACTCGCTCTTCGCCCGGTTGGCGCTTTCGGCTTCCGCGCACGCGCGTTCCAGGGCCTGCTCAATGGCCTTGCGCTCGGTGATGTCGCGCTGCACGCTGACCCAGTGGGTGTACCAACCCTTCGCGTTGGCCACCGGCACGATGACGAGTTCAATCCAGAACTCACTCCCGTCCTTGCGGTAGTTCAGGAGTTCGACCCGGATGGGTTGCCACGCCCTGAGCGCCTCGCGGATATTGGCCCGCGTGACGGGATCGGTCTTCGGACCCTGAAGGATGCGCGGGGTTTTGCCGAACACTTCGTCGAACGTGTAGCCGGTGCTGCGGGTGAAGGCTTTGTTGCAGTAGATGATGCGCGGCCCGGGCAGGTCCACGGGTTCGGCCTCGGTGATGATGACGGCGTCGTTGGCGTTGTCGAGCGAGCTTTCCAACATGCGCAGACGCGTCTCGACCGCCCGGCGCTCGGTGATGTCGCGGATGTAACCGGTGAAGAACGACGGCCCGCCAGCGGCGGTGCGCATGATGCTGAGCTCGACGGGAAACTTGGTGCCGTCGGCCCGCTGGGCGCGGAGTTCCAGGCGCTGGTCGTACGTGGAGCCCTCCCCGGTTTCGAGGAAACGCCGGATGCCCCGGCGGTAGGCGTCGCGCTCTTTCGCCGGGATGATGAGTTCCGCCATTTCGCGGCCGACCGCCTGCTCTTCGGTGAAGCCGAACATGCGCTCCGCGACGGGGTTGAGGTCGAGCACCTTACCCGCGTGGTCGATGGAAATGATGCCATCGAGCGAGGCGTTGAGGATGGCGGCCTTGCGACTTTCCGAACGGCGCAACGCGTCCTCCGCCCCCTGGCGCGAGGCGATCTGGTTGGTCAGATCGGCGTTGGCGCGGCGGTTTTCATAGGTTACCACGATGACGCCGGCCATTTCCTTGAGCGCGGCGGCTTGCTCTTCGGTGAAGGTCCGCGGAACGGTGTCGAGCAGGCAGAACGCGCCCAAACGTCGGCCGTCGGTGGTCACCAAGGGGGTACCGGCGTAAAAACGGATGTGGGCCGGGCCGGTGATGAGCGGATGCTGGGCGAAACGGGCGTCCGCCGCGGCGTCGGGCACGACGAGGACACCCTCCCGCATGATGGTGTGAACGTAGAAGATCAGGTCGGCCGGGAGGTCGCGGACCTGAAACCCGGCCTTCGACTCGAACCAATGCCGGTCCCCATCCACGAAGGAAATCAACGCGACCGGCACATTAAAAACCTTGCCCGCCAGCGCGGTGATCCGATCGAAAGCCGGTTCCGGCGGAGTGTGGAGCAACTGGGAACACGCCAAAGCGCGCTGGCGCGCTGATTCGTCGGTCGGTAAGGGGAAGTACATGGGATAGTCTTACCTACGCCTGTACAGCAAGTGGAATGACACCGACGCCGTTTCGCGCGCAATATCGGGGAGATCGCCGATGGCGGCTTCATGAACATTTCTGGGTTCTTTGATGCAACCAGCGCAAGCGGAGCCGATGCGAAGGGTTGCGGCTCACCGGCTTACGATGATTCGCCGAGACGCCGGTGCGCGGCGGGATTATTCCACCTCCACCCGCCGAATCGCGACGCCGTTCGCACCCGGGAGTTGCGCGCCGATTTGCCATGCGCCGCGGGTGAGCGGCCAGAACGTTTTTCCATCCGGTTGTGACTCGATGGGCTGACCGTCCACGCTCCAACGCACCCGCTCGGGGTGGTCGGTGTTGGCCGTGAGTTCCAGCATTTGCTGACGCGCGGGCAGTTCCGGGTCCAAGGTGTACCGGGCGTTTTCGGGCGGCGAGACGATCACCAAAGGAGCGGAGGGCGCGGGTAGAACCACCACCGCACCCAGGGAGTTTTGCGGGCCGGCACACCACGCGGCGTATTCGGAGGGCAGGACCAAGTGGGCGGGCGTGGCGGCACCCTCCGGGTTTGCGGCGAAGCGGTCGGCGGCGGATAACGCGGGTTCGGTCCCGGCGAGGAACCACTCGAAAATTCCTTCGGGTCCGCCGGCCTCGGGCGCGGGGCGTAAACCCGTCAGCGGACACACCTGGGCGCGGACCAGCTTCGCGTCGGGGGTCGGGGGCGGGACGGTGGGATCCCGCCGTTCGCGCAGGAGGTAGTCCACCAACGCGTGCCAGAGCGGGGCGGCGGCGTGGATGGCGATGGGTTCGGGCAGGGGGCGTCCGTCAAAGTGCCCGGCCCAAACGGCGACGGTGTGCCGTCCGGTGAAACCCACGCACCATTTGTCGCGGAACCCGGAGGACGTGCCGGTTTTCACCGCCACCCGGACGCCTTCGGGGAAGTCCAGCGGCGATCCCTCGCCGAACGTCGCCCGGCGCGCCGCCGGATCGCAGAGGATGTCCGCGATGATGGCGCAGGCTTCGGGCGAGGCGACGCGTTCGTGCGGGGTATTCTCGCGTTCCAGGAGCCGGGGCGGACCCGCGAGGCCGCCGCGCGCCAGGCCGGCGTACGCGCCCGCGAGGTCGAGGAGTTCGACTTCCGCGTTGCCGAGGATGAAGCCCGCGCCGTATTCGTCGAGACCGGCGGGAAAACGGAAGCCCCAGCGGCTGAATTCGTAGAACGCCTGCCGCGCGCCGACGTAACGGCCCAGTGCGACGACGGCGGGGACGTTGAGGGAACTGCCCAATGCGACGCGGACGCGGACGGGTCCGAGGTGGCGTCCGGCGTGGTAGTTCTGCGGGTCGTAATCCGCGAAGGTCGCGCGGACGGCTTCCGCCGTGTCGGGCAGGATGCTGGCGGCGGTGAGGACGCGCCGGTCGAGCGCGGCGAGGTAGAGGAACGGTTTGAGCGTGGAGCCGGCGCTGCGCGGACGGGCCGCGCCGTCCACCTGACCCTGGTGCGGGTTGGCGTACTCGCCCGAGCCGACGAGGGCGCGGACGGCTCCCGTGGAGTTTTCGAGGATGACGACAGCGGTTTGCGGATCGGCGTCTCCCTCGCGGCGCAGGTCGTCGAGGTGGTGGTGGGCAAGGGTTTCAGCGACGAGCTGGAGTTCGGGATCGAGGGTGGTGCGGAGGGCGGAAGAAGGAAGGGCAAGGAGATAGGAGATAGGAGATAGGGCGGAGCCGGAGGATGAGGGCGCAAGGGAATCTGTGGTGGAAGGGGGTTGATTTTGGCGGAGACGGGCGGTGAGGAGGTCGGTGAAATGTTGGGCGCGTCGGGGTGGGAGGTAGTGTCCGGGTTTGGGCGGGGTATCGGCGAGGCGTTGGGCTTCGGCGGCGGAGATCGCGCCGAGGGTGACGAGCCGGCGGATGTTGCGACCGTAGCGATATTCCGCGGCGGCGGCGTGGCGCCAGGGGTTGAGGCGCGTGGGTGCTTGGGGAAGTCCGGCGAGATAGACACTCTCGGCGAGGGACAGCGCGCGGGCGGGTTTGTTGAAGTACGCGCGGGCGGCGGCTTCGGGTCCGACGAGGCGATTGCCGTAGGAGAGGGAATTCAGGTAGCGAACCAGGATGTCGTTCTTTGAGGCGTGGCGTTCGAGCTTGGCGGCGGCGATGGCTTCGCGGAGTTTGGCGGACCAGGTGCGGCCCGATGGGCGACCGGTGGAGAGCTTGACGAGTTGCTCGGTGATGGTGGAAGCGCCGGAGACGACGCGGCCTGCCCGAGAGGTTGCGCGCCGACGCGCCGAGGAGGGAGAGAACGTCCACGCCGTGGTGGGAAAGGAAGCGACGGTCTTCCAGCGCGATGGTCACGCGCGGGAGGTCGGCCCCGAGTTGGTCCAAGGGGAGCGGGTGGCGGCTGCGGGCGGCGGGACCGGCGATTTCGGCGAGCGGTTCGCCCACGGGCGTCGAGCAGGGTCAGGGTGCCGGGGTCGCGGTCGGGGAACTGGAGGACATCCGGGACGGGGACGCTCCAAGCAAAGACGGCAAACGCGGCGAGGAGGAGAACGGCGAGCAGTGCAACCGTGGCGACCAAGCGGTGAAGTCGGCGGCTGGTTAGGATGCTGGTGAATGGCTTGCGCATCATACTGGTCGTTCAACTAACCAATTCAGGCGAGCCATCGACCAAGTCGCGCGCGGGTTGCGGAACGATCTTGAAAACGCCCGCACGGGACTAACCAACTCTTACAGCTAATTTCCAATGGATTCAGTGTGGCGTTGGGTCAACGGCACTGAAATACCGCTCAAGGATGTCAGTGACGCCTATGGGGCAACTCCCCCAAGCCTCAGGCCGCGTCCTGATCCTGCTTCTTGCGGATCAACGGGGACCTTCTCCCCTCGACCACCGCGCGGTTGATCGTCACGTCGGCGATGTCCTCCCGGCTCGGCAGATCGTACATCACGTCCAGCATCAGACGCTCCAGCAAACTCCGCAACGCCCGCGCGCCCGTTCCTTTTTTCACCGCTTGCGCCGCCAACGCGCGCAACGCGTCGCGTGTGATCGTCAGGTTCGCACCCTCCATCGAGAACAGCTTGCTGTACTGCTTGACCATCGCGTTCTTCGGCTCGGTCAGCACCAGCATCAACTCCTCCTCCGTCAGCGGCTCAATGTTCGTCAGCACCGGCAAACGCCCGATGAACTCGGGGATCATCCCGAAACGCCAGCAAATCCTCCGGCTCCGGCTGCGAGGCGGCTTCGCGGAGGTTGTCCTGCTCCGCCTTGATGACGTTCATGTTGAACCCGAGCGTCTTGTGCCCCAACCGCCGCTGAACGATCTTGTCCAATCCAACGAACGCCCCGCCGCAGATGAACAGAATCTTCTCCGTGTTCACCTGGATGTATTCCTGGTGGGGATGCTTGCGCCCGCCTTGCGGCGGCACGTTGCAACTGCTGCCTTCCAAAATCTTCAGCAACGCCTGCTGCACACCCTCGCCCGACACGTCGCGCGTGATGCTCACGTTGTCCGTCTTGCGCCCGATCTTGTCGATCTCGTCAATGTAAACGATGCCGATCTCGGCGCGCTTCACGTCGTAATCCGCGTTCTGCAGCAAACGCAGGATAATGTTCTCCACGTCCTCGCCGACGTAACCCGCCTCCGTGAGCGTCGTCGCGTCCGCGATGCAAAACGGCACATCCAAAATCTTCGCCAGCGTCCGCGCCAGCAGCGTCTTGCCCGAACCCGTCGGACCGATGAGCAGGATGTTGCTCTTCTCGATCTCCACGTCGGACATGCCGCTGTCCAGCGGCACCGACCCGGAAATATCCGTCGCCGCGCCGGATTGGGTGATCCGCTTGTAATGGTTGTGAACCGCGACGGCCAGGACCTTCTTGGCCATGTCCTGCCCGATGACGTAGCGGTCCAACTGCGCCCGGATTTCCCGGGGCTTCGGGACGCGCACGACGGTGGATTGCCGCCGCGCGTCGTCGTTCAACTCCTTGTCGAGGATGTTTTTGCAGACGTTGATGCAACTGTCACAAATGTACACACCCGGACCCGCGATGAGTTTGCGCACCTCCGCGTGGCTTTTGCCACAGAAGGAACACATGGTGAGGTTGGAAGCGCGTGCCATGCTCTACGTTCGAGTTGGATCAATGATAGCGTGCGGCGTGCCAGCAAAACACGGCGACCCCGGATTCCCGCCGGTATTAACTCTGCTCCTCGCGGATCGGGGTGCTCGTGGGGGTCAGATCGTTGGCGATGGCGTTGTCCAGCATCGCCTGCGTCGTGGAGGTCAACTCGGGTTTGCTCTCCGCCCGGAGTTCCTTGCGGGATTCCACCACCGTGTCCACCAAGCCGTAAATCTTGGCTTCCGGCGCGCTCATGTAATAGTCGCGGTCCGAATCGTTCTTCACCTGCTCCTCGGGCTTGCCCGCTGTGGACGGCGAGGATGGCGATCAGGCGCTTCTTGAGCTTGAACATGTACTCGACCGTGCGCTCGACGTCGCTGGCCTGGCCCTGCGCGCCACCGCTGACCTGATGGATCATGATGTCGGAGTTCGGGAGCGCGTACCGCTTGCCCCGGGTGCCGGCGCACAGCAGCACGGCGCCCATGCTCGCGGCCATGCCGAGGCAATAGGTGGTCACGTCGCACGTCACGAACTGCATCGTGTCGTAAATGGCCAGGCCCGCCGTGACGGAGCCGCCGGGCGAGTTGATGTAAAGGTGGATGTCCTTCTTCGGATCTTCCATCTGCAGGAAGAGCAACTGCGCGATGACGGCGTTGGCCACGTTGTCGTCGATGGCGGTGCCAAGGAAGATGATGCGGTCCTTCAGCAGGCGCGAATAGATGTCGTAGCTCTGCTCGCCGCGGCCCGTGCGCTCGACGACGTACGGCACCGGGTAGTAGCCCGCTTGAACCGGCGCGACGAATGTTTCTGGGATGGCTGAATGTCATAAATGGGTAGGTTAAACGGGTTGCTCGCCGGCTTCCTCAAGCGCAGGGGCGTCCGCCGGAGAGATGGCTTCCACGGTAGCATTCCCGGCCAGGAAGGCAAGGGTCTTGGCCAGGAGGAGCTCCTCCTCGATCTGTCCGAAAGCGTCGCGTTCCTCCAGGTTTTTCATGATCTTTTCGCGCGTCATCTGGCTGCGCGCCGCGAGGGCGTTGATGCGCTGGTCGAACTCCTCCTTGGTGACCTTGATTCCCTCCTTTTCGGCGATGCGGGTCAGGATGAACGCGCTCTTGAGCCGGTCGCGCGCCGCGTTGCCGGCGTTGCTGACGATGTCCTGCGTGTTGTCGCGGATCTCGTCGTCGGTGACGCCGCGTTCCTGGTTGTCGCGCACGATGTCGTCCATGATGCGCTTGGTCTCGCTGCGGACGTATTCCTGCGGCAGCTCGAACTCGGCGGCGGCCAGCAACTGGCCCATGATCTGACGGCGTTTGCCCTCCTCGATCATGCCCGCGCGCTCGCGCTGCAATTGGCTCTTCATCTGCTCGCGCAATTCCGCCAGCGTCTTGCCGGGCATCAGCTTGGCGGCGAACTCGTCGTCCACCTCCGGCAGCACCTGCGTCTTCAACTCGCGCACCTTGACCGTGTAATCGATCTTCTTGCCCGCGAAATCCGCCACGGGAAACTCGGCGGGAACTTCGAGGATGAAATCGCGCGTCTCGCCGGCCGTCGCGCCGAGCAGCGCCTCGCTGAAGCCGGGCAGCAACGTCTCGGGCGTCAGCTTGATCCAGAAATTCTCCTTGCCCGCCAGTTCCTTCGGGGCGTCGGGCAACGCTTCGTTGATCGGCTGGCCGTCGAACCGACCGGCGAAATCGATCACGCCAAAATCCTCCATCTGCAGGCCGCGTCCTTCCATGTCGGTGAAATCGGCGAGGCGCGCGCGCAAACGCTCGATGGCTTCGTCCACCTCGCCGCCTTCCAACTCGGCGGGCGGCACCTTGACGGGCAGACCCTGGTAGGGCGGCAACTCGAACTCCGGCGCGGTGATCAACCGCGCGGTGAAACGCATCGTGTCGTCCTGGCCAATCTCCACCTGCTCGACATCGGAGACCGACAGGACGCGCAGCTTTTTCTCGCTGATGGCCTCGCGGGTGCCGGCGGAGACCAGCTTGCGCTGGAGTTCCTCGCGGATTTCCTTTTTGTAGCGCGCCTCGACCAGGCCGGCGGGCGCCTTGCCCGGACGGTAGCCCGGCAGACGGGCGGCGCCCTGGTAATCGCGCAGGATGGTTTTGCGTTCCTTGGCAACGCGCTCGGGGGGAAGCTCGACGCGCATCGCGGTGATGCAGTTCGGTAAAGTCTCTAGTTCAATTTGCATGGGTTGGCCTGACTCCTTGCTGTCTGACACCGGCGGGCCCGATCCGTTGATTCAAAAGGGGGTAAACGACCGATTAGTGGGAAGGGGAAACTTTCACCAGGAAACGGGCAAACCGAAAACAAAAACACAAAAAACTTTACACCGCGCCAAAAGCCCGCAACAACTCGTCGCCCGATCGCTCGACCGGACCCACCGCCACGAGGGCGCGAAACCCGTCCCGCAGATCTGGCGGGCCGCCGCCTGCACCTGCGCGGCGGTGACGAGTTCCAATTCGCGCCGGATGTTTTCGGGGTCGATGATCCGGCCGTGGCCGAGCAGCGACTCGCCCATCCACATCATCTGGCTGGTCGTGCTTTCCATGCCCAAGCGGTGCTGACCCGACGAGGTAGCCCCGGGTTTCGCGGAGTTCGCGCGCGCGACACCGGGCGTTCGCACAGACGGTTGATTTCGTGCCGGATCAAGCCGAGCGCCTTGGGCAGCTGCCCCGCCTCCAGACCGGCGGACACGCTCAGGAGTCCCGTTTCGGCGTAGGGGCTGACCTCGCTTTGCACGGAATAACACAGGCCGCGGCGTTCGCGCAGGTTTTGGAAAAGGCGCGAGTCCATCTTCTCGCCCAGGAGCGCGCTGAGCATCCGCGCGGCGAAGCGCACGGGATCGTGCCGGCCCGGCGCGAGGAAACCCAGGACGAACTGGGTTTGCTCGCTGTCGCGTTTGCCGACGACGGCCACGGGGCCGTCGGGCGGGCGGGTTTACCGGTGGCGCGGCCCGATGTTTTTCCCGTCCAGCGGGTGAACCGGGGGACGCGGCCGGCGGGCAGGTCCAGCAGCGGACGGGCGGCGCGGGCGACAACGTCCTCGTGCCGGACGCGACCGGCGACGGCCAGCACGGTGGAACGCGCGTGGTAACCGGCGCGCCAGAAACCGAGCAATTCGTCGCGCCGGAGCGCCGCAACGCTTTCCAACGTCCCGGCGAGCGGACGCCCCAAGGGGTGACCGGGCCACAGGGTTTCCGCCAGGAGTTCCTCGGCGACCTGCGCGGGCTGGTCGCGGTACATCAGGATTTCCTCGCGGATGACGCCGCGTTCGCGTTCCACCTCGGAGGCGGGCAGCTTGGAATGGATGTAGATGTCGCCCAGCACGTCGCCCAACCCTTCGAGGTGTTCGGCCTCGGCCTTGGCGTAGTAGCAGGTGTGGTCCTCGGCGGTGAACGCCTCCAGGTAACCGCCCAGCGCCTCGACCTCGCCGGAAATTTGCCGGGCGGAACGACGCCGGGTGCCTTTGAAGAGGAGGTGTTCGAGGAAATGGGCGGCCCCGTTGATCCGGGCCGCTTCGTGCCGGCTGCCGACCGCCGCCCACAGACCCACGGAAACACTGGCCATGTGCGGCATCTCGGCCGTGGCGACGCGCACGCCGTTGGGCAGGGTGGTCAATTGGTAGTTCATGGGGTTTCACTCCCCTCCCCGGCGCGCGCGGCCAGGATGAACTCCGCCAGGCGCAGGTCGGGGGGATAGGTGATCTTGAGATTGTACTCCCCGCTGTCGAGCAGCGCCACCGGCAGGCCGAGCTGTTCGAGCGCCGAGGCTTCGTCGGTCACGAGACCGTCGGCGGCGATGAGCGTCTCGTAGGCGCGGTGGAGGACCGGGAACGAGAAAATCTGGGGGGTTTGCATGCCCCAAAGGTTCGAACGATCCACGCTGCCGGCGACCCGGCGGTTGGCGTCCACGCGCTTGAGGGTGTCGCTGACCGGCGACGCGCAACAAGCGGCGCCGGCTTGGCGCGCGAGCTGGAAACAGCGGGCGATCAGGTCGGGCGTGACGAGCGGACGGGCGCCGTCGTGGACGGCCACCCAAGATTGGGCGGTGGCGGTGGCGTTTGGGTCGGCGTCTTGCGCGATGGCTTGCAGTCCATTCCAGACGGAAAGATGCCGCGCCGCGCCGCCGGGAAGGATGGCGCGCAGTTTGCGCCAGCCGTGGTCGCGGGCCATTTGGCGAATGGCGTCGGCGCGTTCGGGGCGGGTGATGAGGATGATGTCGCGGACGTCGGCGCAAGTCTCGAAAGCCGCGATGCTGCGGGCGACGACGGGCAGTCCGGCGAGGTTCGCGAAGAGCTTGTCGAAGCCCATGCGCTGACTGCTGCCGGCGGCCACGATGATGGCGGTCAGGCGCGGGTGGTCGGGGTGGACCGCGTCGTTTGGCGAAGTGCTGGGGGAAAGAGACACGGCGCGGTGTTAAGCGAGCCGCTTTTGGACTTCCTGGCTGAGGGTCTTGCCGTCGGCGCGTCCGGCGACTTTGGTTTGCACGGCTTTCATGACGAGGCCCATCTGCGCCTTGCCGGTGGCGCCGGTTTCGCGGATGGCCTCGTCGATCATCGCGCCGAGTTCGTCCGGGGAAAGGGCCTGGGGCAGGTAGGTGTTGAGCAAGGCCATTTCGACGCGTTCTTTTTCGGCGAGTTCCGGGCGATCGCCTTTGACGAAGGATTCGACGGCGTCCTGGCGTTGTTTAACCTGTTTGCGGATGATGGCGGTGGCTTCGGTGTCGTCCAGTTGGGCGGTCATGCCACCTTTTTCGATGGAGGCGTTTTTGACGGCGGCTTTGAGCATGCGGAGAACGGAAAGCTTATCCGCCTGCTTGGCTTTCATCGCTTCCTTGATGTCGTGGTCGATCTGCTCGGAAATGCTCATGATGGGAAAAAGGGGGGGTGGAAGTTAGTTCACCTTCTGAGTGGCGCAAACACAAAGCGGTTGCGGGTGTTCGCCTTTTCCCCGCCCAGAGGGCGTTGCCCCGGCTTGTCCTTGGTTTGCAGTGCGCCGCGACACGTCGCCGCTTTGATCCCAGCGACACGTCGCGTCCAAACCCTTCGGCGAAGCCGCTATTGATCGAGCCGGCTGCGCCGGAGGGTGAACGACGCGACGTGTCGCGGTTGGACCCGGCGGAGCCGTGTGAAAGCGGCGACATGTCGCCGCACTCCAAAACTGCTGCGCAGTGGTAGGAAGCAGAACGGGCGGGATGCCCGCGCTCCCGGGGCGGTCGCCCCTGTCGTTTGTCCGGTATCTCTTACCCTTTCAGCTTGCGCTGCAAAATTTCCCCGGTCACCGCCGGGTTCGCCTGGCCCTTGGACAACTTGATCACCTGCCCCTTCAGAAAATTCAACGGCGCCGGGTTGCCCGCCTTGAAATCCGCCACCGGCTTAGGGTTTGCCGCGATGACCTGATCGCACAACGCCTCCAACGCGCCCGTGTCGCTGATTTGCTCCAATCCCTTTTCCTTCACGATCACCGCCGCCGGCTTGCCGCTCGCGAACATCTCCGCGAACACCTCCTTGCCCTGCTTGCCGCTGATCTTCCCCGCGTCGATCAAATCCACCAACTCCGACAACGCCGCCGGGGGCAGCGCGCAATCGCCGATGCCCTGGTTCGCCGCGCCGAGCGCGCTTTGCAGTTCGTTGAGCACCCAGTTGGCGACGGCCTTGGGCTTGGCGGCTTTCGCGGCGGCCGTCTCGAAGTACGCCGCCAGCGGACGATCATCCGCCAGCACGGCGGCGTCGTAGGGGCTGACTCCGTAATCCGCCACGAACCGCGCGCGTTTGGCGGCGGGTAGTTCCGGCATCCGGCTGGTCGCCGTGGTCACGAGGGTTTCCGTGCGGACGGGCATCAAATCAGGATCGGGAAAGTACCGGTAATCGTGCGCGTTTTCCTTGGTGCGCATGAGAAACGTCTGCGAGGTGGCGTCGTCCCAGCGCCGGGTTTCCTGCAGGAGCGTCTTGCCCGCTTCCAACTCCGCGATCTGCCGGGGAATCTCGAACGCCAACGCCTTCCGCACGCCGCTGACCGAGTTCATGTTTTTGATCTCGATCTTGGTGCCAAACTCCTTCTGCCCCTCGGGCCGCACCGAGATGTTGCAATCGCAACGCATCTGCCCCTTCTCCATATCGGCGTCGCTGACCCCGCCGTACAGCAGGATCTGGCGCAACGCGGTCAGAAACGCGAACGCCTCCTCGGGCGACCCAATCTCGGGTTTCGTGACGATTTCCATCAGCGGCGTCCCGGCGCGGTTGAAGTCGATGGCGGTGCTCGCGTCGTGGTGAAAGCTTTTCGCGACGTCCTCCTCCAGGTGAATCCGCACGAGGCCGACTTTCTTGTCGGGATGGGCGATGGTTTTCTGGGCGTCCTTGGGGTAGGCCAGATCGTGCAGCGGAACCGCGCCGCCCTCGCAGAGGGGAAGGTCGTACTGGGAAATCTGGTAGTTCTTGGGCATGTCCGGGTAGAAGTAATTCTTCCGGTCGAACTTGCAGACGGGCGCGATTTGGCAGCCGAGCATCAGGCCCGTGAGGGTGGTGAGTTCGAGGGCGTGTTCGTTCATGACCGGCAGGGCGCCGGGCAGTCCGAGGCAGGTCGGGCAGGTGCGGGTGTTGGGTCCCGCGCCGTATTCCACGCCGCAGCCGCAGAACATTTTGCTGTGGGTTTTGAGCTGGACGTGGACTTCCAGGCCGATGGTCGTCAGGTAGTTCATGAAATGGGGCGAAGGAAACGACGACCACGATGCAGGAAAATTCGCCGGTTGCCAACAGAACCTGAAGCGGTGGACTTGCTCCGTGGCTGGAGGCCAACCGGTCTGGTCAAGCCATTTATCTCTGCCTACTCAATGATGTACTCTTAAATCATCGCCAAGCAGTCGCTCAAACTCCTCCAGCGTGTCTTTCATCGCGCAACCAGCATGATGGCCGGTGCCGCGAAGTCAAGCTTTCCCCACCGGCTTTGCGTCCCCGGTTTGCGGTGGATACACACGCCGGACCACGGATTCACCAACTCCCGGCCCTCGCCGACGTACAAGCCCGAAACCACCAACTCGGGGAACATCACCTCCTGTAAATCTCCGCCAGTGTCAGCGCACTCCAGGCTCGCGAGCGTGATCCGGTCTTCGCCGACCGGTATTCCCGGAGCGCCACCCGCCTGCCCGCCTGCCGCGACCAAGGCTCGACCCGCATCCGCTCGCTGGCGACCATCACATAATCGGTCAACGAATCCAGCATCCGGTAACGGTCAAACTTGTCACCCCGGTCGAACACCTCCGTTTCCGGCGAAAGCACCTCGAAGATCACTTGTGGGTTGAGCAGGCTGTGCCGAAGTCGGCAGGTGTTCGAACTCCGGTTCGCCCGGCGAGCGCACGCAATATCTGGGTACGCGCACATTTCCGCCGCTTTGACCCGCACGCGCATCTCCGCCCGATGTGAACGATGCGCGTCGCGCCGGCGAAGCAGACCTGCAACATACCGACGATATTGCCCGATGACTTGGCATGCCACGGCTGCTCGCCGTTCATGGCGAAGATTCACCCGGCCACATACTGGCTCCGGAGTTCGGCTTTGTCTTCCAAGTCCAAATATTCCTCCTGGGTGAATCGGCGGTGGGGCGGGAATTCATGGATGAAACACATAAGCCCGCCGCACTCGTTAGCAACTCCGCTTCGGTTATTGGGCGAACATCAAATTCAGTCATTCGTCATTGGTCATTCCCGCCCACCCGCCAGCGCCCGCTGACGCAACGCGTGGTCCACGAGCACCAGCGCCGTCATCGCCTCCACCATCGGCACGGCGCGCGGCAAGACGCACGGGTCGTGCCGGCCCCGCGCCGCCAACTCGATGTCCTCGCCGCCGGTCGTCACCGTCTTTTGACTCCGCGCGATGGTCGCCGTCGGCTTGAAGGCCACGCGGAAAAACAACGGCTCGCCGTTGGAAATCCCCCCCTGCACGCCGCCCGAGCGGTTGCTCGCCGTCCGCACCCGGCCCCCGCGCATCTCAAACGCGTCGTTGTGCTCCGAACCCGTCATCAGCGCCGACCCGAAGCCGGAGCCGATCTCAAAACCCTTCGTCGCGGGGAGGCTCAGCATCGCCTTGCCCAGATCGGCTTCCAAACGGTCGAACACCGGCTCGCCCAACCCCGCCGGGACGTTGCGCACGACGCACTCGATCACCCCGCCGACCGAGTCGCCCCGGGCGCGCATCGCGTGGATCAGGTTGACCATCTCCCCGGCGGTCTCGGCGTCGGGACAACGCACCGGATTACTTTCGACCTGCGCGACGGTGACCGTCGCCGGATCGACCACGGCGTCCATCTGGTAGATGCTCTTCACATAGGCGATGATTTCCAAACCCGGACAGAGGGACGCGAGGGCCTTCATCGCCACCGCGCCGGCGGCGACGCGCCCGATGGTTTCGCGCGCGCTGGAACGTCCCCCGCCCTCCCAGTTGCGGACGCCGTATTTGGCCTGGTAGGAAAAATCGGCGTGGCTCGGGCGGAAGGCGGTTTCCATTTCGGCGTACGCCTCGGGCCGCGCGTCCGTGTTGGCGACGAGCACGGCGATGGGCGTGCCGAGCGTCTGCCCCTGGAAGGTACCGCTGAGGATGCGGCAGGTGTCGGCCTCCTTGCGCGGGGTGACGATATCGGACTGGCCCGGGCGGCGGCGGTCGAGCGCGGGCTGGATGTCGGCTTCGGAGAGGACGAGGCGGGGCGGGCAGCCGTCGATCACGACGCCGACACCACCCCCGTGCGATTCGCCGAAGGTGCTGACGCGGAAGAGTTCCCGAAGTGGCTGGACATACGGGCAGGGTAGCGGGCGGGGCGGAGGGGTGCAAGAGAATGACAAAAGGTGTGAATAACCAATGACCAATGACGAAGGCGGATTTACTGTTGCCGTCGCGGTGAGTTGCCAAACACTCCAAGAACAATCTAACGACGACAATCACAAAAACCGCAAGCGGGACACGGCGTGGTGTTCGGTGATGGACGGCGAGTGGCCTCATCACCGGAAAGCATTCTTACGTTGGCTGGCACCCACGAACTTCGACCCGGCCGGACGGCAGCGGGTGTCGTTGCAAGCCTGGGGAGGTGAACTCGCGGGATGGCCAATCAAGAGGCTAGTTGCCTGAGCCGGATCACTTCCTCCACGATCCGTTCACCAAGCGATATTGGACAACCCCAGTAGTCGAAAATGCCACCACGACGGCGATTCTGGCCACAAACGACGAAAACACCCGTGCCAAAAGTTGCCTTGAGGTGGGAGGCGAGCCAGCCAACGAAGCCGCTGTTGTCAACCTGGGGCGCAAAGTGGAAGGAAAAAATCTGAAACAGTTCTTGCGCCGGGTCGGCCGAAGGGGCGAGCACGCTCCAGACTTCATTGTCACGCACGTAGGCTAGTGCCCGCGGGATCATCGGAGGCGGGCCGGCACCGTCGAATTCCTCAAAGGCGTGGCTTCCCTCAAAAACGTGCAATTCCGCCCGCGCGATAACCGACAGCAAGCGGCGCCGGGTCTGCGAAGGCGATTCTTGGCTCACGTTCATACACAAAAACTCTATCCCAACCAGGTTGGTGCGGTCGATCACTTCGCATTGCCAGCACCGTCACGCCAAGGGACACGCGGTAACGCTTCCAAAAAGGCTTTTTGAGCTTCGCACCGGGTCAGCCACGTTGCAAAGTCCACGATTCCATGAATCTCGACGGGCGGAAAATGCGTGCCGTTCAAACGGCGCCAAACGGTAAAATAGGATGGGAAACCATTTTTCATTTCTCACAGACGGGAAATGTCGTCGAAGCGCATTACGCGGGAGGAAGGATCACCACCGGCTATCTCACGGGCATCCTCCACAAAACCGCGCTTTCTTTCCGATATTGCCAGATCAGCGATCTGAGCGAAATTGAGGGTGGCGCTTCCCTCTGCCACTTGGAGCAAACCCAGGACGGCCGGGTTCGCGTCATCGAATCGTTCGCCTGGGAATCCCAGAGCGGAGGAGGCGTGAACATCATCGAAGAGTTCGGCGATTGAGCAGAGATCTGTGGTTCACCGCGCAGGATGGGGTCGCCCTCTTGCCCTTCAAAGAATACGCACCCGCGGGGCTACGCGCCGCGTGCTCCACCGGTATCCTGACCGGCCGGGTCATGGCGCGGGCGCCGACTCGAAATGGATTTGAGCCAAGCCAGCGTTGCGAAAAGTGTTACGAGCAGCCATGGGCTCGGCTCGGGCACGGCGACGCCCGTGATCTGCATGCTCCAGCCCGTAAACGTACCCGTGCCCACGGGTGATACATCGGCGACAAAGAGCGTCCAGTTGGCATTGGGGTTCTGACCGGAGAAGCTGTCCAGCATCGCCGAGCGCGCGCTGGTGTCCAGCGAGTTGGCCGGGTTGACGTTGCGTCCGTCGGGCTGCCAGACGCCCGTCAACGCCACCCCGGCGGGATTGAGCACCGTCTGATAATTGTGAATGTCCCCGTTGGCGGCCGCGGCCGCAAAGCTGACGTTGAAGCCGTTGTCGGCGTAGCCGTAAGGGTTTCCGGCCGTGCGGCCAGCGCGGTTGAGCAACACGCTAAAGCCCGTGCCGTTGGTCAGGTAAGCGTAGAAGTCGCCGTTGTACGCCGTGCCGTTGCCCGTGATTTGCAGGGAAACCTGGATGCTCGTGATCGTGGCGATGGACGAGGTCACCAACTCGGTGTCCGACACTCCCGCGGTGCTGTTGTCGGGGATGGCGGCGTTGGGACCGTAGGCAAACGTCTGGGTGAGGATCTGCGCCTTGGCCAGCGGTGTGCCAACACCGCAGAGCAGCGCCGCCAGCAGCAGCGCGCGGAAGGAGGGCTTTGTGGTCATGGGGGCAAAGGAAGAGGTGACGGCGCGGGTTCTATGGCGAGGCAACAGCGCGGTAAAAGCGCTGGGCGGGTTGGGGCTGGGTGGCGTCCATGTAAGTGAACCGCCCGTCGCCGACGCCCGCCGTTTGCACGGGTCCGGCGTTGGTCCAGGAGTCCCCGTCCAGGGAATCGGAATACTGCGGCTGGTAGGTGTCGCCGGGGATGCCCGCGTAAACGATCGTGACCATCGCCGCCGTCTTGGTGATCGACACGACGTTGAGCGTGTGGTTGTTGGCCGGGGTGACGGTCACCGTCAAGGTGCCGGTGGCCGTCCCCCCGCGTCCATCGCTGAGCACATACGTGAGGCTGTCGCCGCCCGTGAAGTTGTTGGCGGGGGTGTAGGTGATGGTCCCCGCGTTCCCGGGCGCGCTCAAGGCCACCGTGCCGCCCTGCGCGCTCAGCCCGCCCACCGACGAGACGGTGAGCGGGTCCCCGTCCGGGTCGCCGCCGTAGCCCAACAGCTTGGCTACGGGCACCTGCGCCGCTGTATTTTGGGTCGTGCCCAACGTGGCGGCTCCGGCCACGGGCGGACGGTTGAGCGCCAGCGTGAAGCTCTGCGTGGCGTTGGGCGTGATCCCGTTGTTGGCGGTGAGGGAAAGCGGATAGTTGCCGGAGGCCCCGGCCGCGGGCGCGCCGCTCAAGGTCGCCGTGCCGTTCCCGTTGTCGGTAAAGGTGACGCCTTGAGGCAACGCGCCGTTTTCGACCAGGGCCGCGCTGGGCGCGCCGGTGCTTGTCACGGTAAACGTGTTCGCCTTGCCGTCGGTGAAGACCACGCCCGCCGCGCTGGTGATAGAGGGCGCGAAGCCCGTGACGGTGATGGACACCGTCGCCGCGGCGCTCGTGTTCGTACCGTTGTTGGCCGTGAAGGTGAAGCTATCCGATCCCGCGTAGTTGTTGTTCGGCGTGTAGGTCAGGCTTGGGGCCGTGCCCGAAAGGGTGCCGTGGGCGGGTGAGGTGGCCACCGTGTAGGTCAGGCTCAGGGTGGGAAAATCATTGTCGGTGGCGGCCAGCGTGATGGCCTGCGCCGTGTTGGCGGGGGTGCCGACCGACTGGGCCGTGGCGCTAGGCGTGCCGACGGCAACCGTGAGCGAGACGGTGGCCGCCGCGCTCGTGTTGGTGCCATTGCCGGCCGTGAAGGTGAAGCTATCGGCACCGTGAAAACCCGTCGCGGGCGTGTAGGTCACCGCTCCCGTGCTTGTGTTCAACGTGCCAAGCGTGCCGTGGGTCGGACCCGTGCCGATGGCGTAGGTCAGGGTGGTGGCGGGCGTCTCGGTGTCGGTGGCGCCCAGGGTGATCGCCTGGGCCGAGTCGTGGCCGACGTTGAGCCCGCTCTGCGCCGCGGCCACGGGCGTTCCCACGGCCACGGTCAGGCTCACCGTGGCGGCGCTGCTGGTGGCTCCGCCCGTGTTGGTGGCCGTGAACGTAAAACTGTCCGCCCCGTGGTAGCCGGCGGCCGGGGTGTAGGTCACGCCGGGGCCCGTACCCGTGATGCTGCCATGAGCGGGCTGGGCGTAGGCGTAGGAAAGGGCCTGGGCAGGGCTGTTGGTGTCGGTGGCCGACAGCGTGATACCCGTGGCGGTGTTGTGGGCCACGTTGGCCGAACCGTTGCCGGCGTTGGGTTTGCCGATGATCGTGTAGGGAGGGCTTGTGTACGTGGCACCGGTGCCGGGACCGCCCAGGGGGTACCCGTAGAGATCGCGGATCGTGTCGTCGTCTGTGAGCTTAAGCGCGAGCGTACCCCCGCCCGTGCCCGAGCTGGCCGTCACAGTGGCCACCGCCCCGCTGGTTGACACGCCCGTGACCGCCGGCCCGCTGACGTTGCCCGTCGTCACGAAACTAAAGCCGGTCGAGGCCACGCCCATGACCGCCTCGCTGAAGCTCGCGGTGAAACCCACCGCGTTGCCTGAGATCGCCGGGCTGCTGTTGCCCAGCGCAAAGGATCCAAATGTCGGTGCCGCGCCCGTGTAGTCCCACGTGTCGTTCGTGATGGCGGTGCCTTGCCCGCCGAAGAGAATGGTCTTGCCGACGACACCGAGTGACGCGTCATAGGTCATGCCCATGGCGACCCGTACGGACGGCGCGGACGGAGGGACAAGGTTCACCCAAGTCGTGCCGGTAAATTCCCACACGTCGTTCACGTACGCGCCGCTGATCTGACCACCGAAGAGAACGGTGCGCTGTCGCGCCGAGTCATAAGCCATTCCCATCTCGTCACGTGGGGTGGGATTGGCCGCGGGATTTTTGTTGACCCAGTTCGTGCCGCTCCACTCCCACGTGTCGTTTAAAAGGCCGGAACCCGGCTCGCCGCCGAACATCAGCACCTTGCCGCCGCCCTCCGAGACCATGCCGTGATAGGCACGGTGGGTCGGGATCGTCGCGGGCGATTTCGCCACCCAGGCACTGCCATTCCATTCCCAGGTGTCAGATTGCTCGTTGCCGACGGCGCCGTTCCCGCCGAAAAGGAGTACGGTTCCCGTCCCATCCGACGCCATCGCGGCGCCGGCGCGAGCCGATGGTCCGGAGGAGGACACCTGCGCCCACGACGTGCCGTTCCATTCCCAAGTGTCGCCGAGCAACCCGCCGCTGCCCTGGCCGCCGAAAAGCAGCACCTTGCCGTTGCCCTCTGCCGCCATCGTAAAAAAATACCGTCCCGCCGGGCCGGTCGTCGCGACCTGGGTCCAGGTACTCCCGTTCCAAGTCCAGGTATCATTGAGGAAGGCGCCGTTGTAGCCGCCGAAGAGCAGGACTTTGCCGCCGCCGAGGTCGGCCATGGCGGTTCCGTAGCGGGTGTTCGGATTGGGAGGGACGGCGGTGGAGATCTGCGTCCAACTGGTGCCGTCCCAGGTCCACGTGTCATTGTACACAGCGCCATTGCCCGCGTTGGCGTCGTTATCGTAGCCGCCGAAAAAAACCGTCCTGGCGTTCACCGAATCATAGGCCATGCCGTAGCCGTCGCGGGCCCCTGGGTTGGTCGTGGGAGTCTTCTGCACCCAGCCGGTGCCGCTCCCTTTCCACTCCCAGGTGTCGTTCATATCGTAGGGGCCGCTGCCGCCGTTGGCGTTGAAGTTTAGACCACCGAAGAGCATGACGTAGCCGTTTTTGTCCAGCGCCATGACCATGCTGTCACGAGGCGGCGGGCCACCGGTCGCCACTTGCTTCCATGCCGGTGTGGCGGCGCCATTGTCCCACTCCCAGGTGTCCTGAAAGTCATTGCCATTCGTTCCGCCGAAAAGCAGGATCTTGCCGTTGGCACTCGCTCCGATGGCACCTTCGTTTGACATGCCTTCCTCGTAGCGGGCGGAAGGACCGGTGGTGCTTACCTGCGTCCAGGCCGTTCCGGACCAGCGCCAGGTATCGCCAGAATAGCCAGCCCCGCCTTTATAGCCGCCGAAGAGAAGCATCTGTCCGCCGCCCAGCGCCGCCATGGCGCCCCCGTCCCGTGCCGACGGGCTGCCGGAACCGCCGTTGGCGATCAGTTGGGTCCAGGTCGTCCCGTTCCATTCCCAGGTGTCGTTCATGGCCCCTTTGCCCGTGGCGAACCCGCCAAAGAGCAGCACCTTCCCATTCCCCTCGGATGCCATGTAAAATTCCTCGCGCCCCGCCGGGCTGTTTGCCGGACTCAGTTGTCTCCAGCCGCCGGTTGCGGTGGTAAATTCCCACGTCTCGGTCACGTCGGATTGCCCCACCCGGCCGCCAAACATCAGAATCTTGCCGTTGCCCTCGTCGGCCATTCTCTGCCCGTAGCGGGCGGCGGGAGGCTGCCCGCCCGGGGTGTCATTGGTCCAGACAGGCTGCGTCGCCATGGCTGGCATCGCACCGCTGAGCAGAACAATCAGAACGACGAGAGTGCGAGGCGTCATGAAACGGAGGGGGGGTTGCTGCGGCAATTCAACGATGGGCTAGTCACGCTGGCCTTGGCTTGTTCAGCCCAACCGGGGGCGAAACGCCTCACATCCTGACGGTTTCCTTGGGCTGTCAAGCCTGCTGGGTCGGACCAACGCGCATCCCACCATCAAAACCCGCCCGCGCACACGCGCATAGTCACAGATGCGCGTAAATCTTTGCGGTACAGAAGCCAGTGTGTTGGGTGCGGGTCGCAAAGTTCGTCTCCTTCGCCGCCATGCTTCAACACGACTTTGTGAAACCTGCGGATCGTCGCGCGCGAAGGGGACGCGAAGGCAGCGTGAAAACCTTTGCCAGTTGCAACGACCCCGCTACTCGTCGGGCGAGGCATTCCCGCTTCGTCGCATTGCTCCGGCTGGAAAGTGGCGCCCGTGAATTTGGACTTGGTAATGTTGAACGGATGGTGGCCGACGGATTTTAGACAAATTATCGAAAAAGCGGCGAGGCAAAGAGTGTACAATCTCCCGCGGTGCGGATCTTGGCCATCTCCGGCAGCCTGCGGACCGGGTCTTCCAACACGGAATTGCTGCGGGCGGCAATGGCGCTCGCCGCTCCACCCGTACGGATTGTTCTCTACGAGGGTTTGGCGGAGCTACCCGCCTTCAATCCGGACCTGATGGAAAGTTTGCCGAGCACCGTGGTTTCTTTGCGGGAACAAATCGGCGCGGCGGATGGCCTGCTGATTTCCAGCCCGGAATATGGGCACGGCGTGCCGGGCGCGCTCAAGAACGCGCTCGATTGGCTTTTCAGCGGCGAGGAAATGATGGGCAAGCCCGTGGCGATCCTCAACGCCTCGCCGCTTTCCACGCACGCCGATTCTTCCCTGCGTGAAACCATCACCGTCATGTCGGCGCGGCTGGTCGAAGAAGCATCGGTCACGATGCCGGCACCGGTGCGGAACCTGGATGCCGCCGGCATGATTGCGCTCCCCGCCGTGGCGGCTACCCTGCGCGGGGCGTTGGCGGCCCTCGCCGGCGCCATCGACGCCGGGTAAAATCCATAGTTATTCGTCATTCGACCGGGTTTTTTGAGGCGTTGCCTCAAAGATCAACGTATCGGTGGGACGGATCGTTGAAAGTGAAAGTGGCCGGTGGTCACGCGCGCGCCCACGCGGCTGGTTGGCGATCCCCGTTTCATCGAACCAATCCCATGCCCCTGGCCGAACCCGGTGTCCTGGAGTCCGAACGATTGTTGTTGCGCGTGGTCAAACCGGCTGACCTGGCCGCGCTGCTCATCGTCAACGGGAACGACGAAGTCACCCGGTTCCTGCCGTACGCGACGTGGCATTCGATGGCTGACGCCCACGCCTGGCTCGAGCGCGCGACCGCCGCGCAAGCCACCGGCACCGCGTGGCAACTGGTCGTGGTGGAAAAACGCTCCGCCACGGTCGTCGGCACCTGTCTCCTGTTTCGGTTCGAAGGAGGCGAGCGCCCGCGCGGAGATCGGCTACGTCCTGGGGCGGGCATCCTGAGGATTGGGCTACATGCGCGAAGCGCTGGGAGTGCTGATCACGCGCGCTTTCGACGGCATGGGTCTGCGCCGGTTGGAAGCGGAGGTGGACCCTCGCAACGCGGCTTCCGACCGGTTGCTGGCGCGTCTTGGTTTCACGAGGGAAGGATTGCTGAGGCAGCGCTGGTTCTCCAAGGGGGAAAGCAAGGACACCCATATTCACGGGCTGCTCCGGCACGAATGGCCCCCCCGCGACTCAAATGGCGGTTTGACCTGAAGGCACGACCCGCGGGTCCGGCGCGGGAACGCTCCCAGCCTCCCCTCCGTTGCGCCCGCGCGGCAGCGCCCACCAGGCGAAGACACCCCCCACCAGGCACAGCGACAGGAGTTCCGCGCCAGTGTCCGCGGACCAGCCGTGCGCCAGGACGAGGAAGGCGCTTCCGATGGTGTTGTTCGCGCCGTGGGCGAGCGCGACCGTCCAAACGCTCCGGCTCTCCCGGAACAGCCACGCAAACCCGAAGCTCAGGGCGACAACCCCCAGCGGGAAGAGCACGAGCGCGGTCCACACCGGGTGGACGGGGTCGTTGTAGCCCGCCAGATTCGCCGGCAAATGCCAGTAGGCCCAGATCAGTCCGACCAGGCACGTGCCGGTGAACCGGCCGAAACGCCGTTCCAGACTCGGCTGGAGCACGGCCCGCCACCCGAGTTCCTCCCCCAGGGCGCCCGTCAGGGCCACGACCGTCGAACCCAGGGCGATGGAAAGGAAAAGATTGAGGGCAAAGTAACCAAAGCTCTGCGGACCCGCGCCGAGCACCACCGCGAGATGGCGGACCGCCTGGATCGACCCGCCACCGGGTGCCAGCTCGAAGTGGCCCGAGTCCCAGCCGCCCCCTCCGCCCGCGGCTAGAAACGCGGCCTTGAGCAGACCCGGCGCGCACCCGATCAGGAATCCCAGACCGAGCCAGCGGACGCTGACTTTCCCGAGGGAAGCCCGGGCCAGGCCCCGGGCGGCTCGACTGGTGGTGATCGCGGCCAGGGCGGGCATCCACATGGTCAGAAGCAGCCACCCCATGCCGCCGTGGCGGAGTCCCGCCCGGATGGCGAGTTCCTGGGTGATCGTTCCACCGACGAAGACCACGGCGAGAAACCGGAGGATCGCCGCGTTCGAGGGATATTCAATACTAGTGTTCTTGTTATGCATGGTATTTGGCGTGAAACTAACCGCGTGTGGGATGACCGGAGCGAAGCCGCCAGCGGACGAGCGCCAGCATGGCGCGATTGGCGAGCCAGAAGAGGACAACCCCCGCGATGGTGAACACCGGGACACCCCACCAGCCGAGAGCCTCGTGAACGCCCGGGAGGCCCCGGTCGATTCCCACGTAGAAGTTGCCGTTCCCGACCCACAACCCCATCCTGCCGGGCATGAAGGGTTTGAGCGCGGCGGTCAGCAGCACGAGCAGTGCGGAAATTTGCAGGAGCACGAGGGGCAGAAGCACCAGCAGCCCGAGGGCACTGTCGCGGGCCGCGATGAAAAGCGCCTTGCCCATTGCCCAGGAGGTCCCCCGCGCCAGGGCGCCGCGCAAGGCGTACTCGGTGACAAAATCCGCCGCCAGTTTTTCCGGCGCCTCGAACCCGGCGAGCGGGTCGGCGACGCCCCGGCTTTGCCGCTCCAGGAGGTGGGAGCGCAACTCGGCGATGATGTCCTCCCGCTCGGCCGGTGGCAGCGAGGCCAGGCCCTGGCGTACTTTTCTCAAGAAAGCGTCGGCGGAGGTGTTTTCGGGTGTGGCCATGGTTCAGTTCTCCTCCAGCAGCCGGTCGTACGCGGCCCCGAACTCCCGCCACGCGACGAGCATCGCCTTCAGGGTGGCGCGCCCGTCGGCGGTGAGTTCGTAATATTTGTGCGAATGGCCGACCCCGGCGTCCACCCATTCGGCCCGGACCTTTTTCTCCGCCCGCAACCGGGAGAGGAGCGGGTAAATGCTGCCTTCGCTCATACCGAGTTTGGCCTTGTTGAGCAGGTCCACCAGTTCGAGGCCGTAACGGGCTTGTTTGCGCAGGGCGATGAGGACGGCCAGTTCCAGGCTGCCCTTGCGCAACTGGGACCGCCAGGAATCAATCTCCTTTTGCACGTTGTCTTGCACTGCAAGATATCTAGCATGGTGAAAAACTCGGTCAAGATTTATTTTCTTGTGAATTTGCCTCCGGGCGGAACACGACCACGCAACGCGCCGACGGCCGCCCGCGTACCCGCGTTCAGGGAGGCGGTGGATTGGCCAGCAAGCCCGTCCTAACGGCGTGCCGCAGCTCCGCCGGGGGCAACAATCCCTGGCCGAGCACAAAATCGTGAAACGCCCTCGGCTGGAACTTGTTGCCCAGGGCGGCTTCCGTTTCCCGCCGCAACCGCGTCATGCGGGTGTAACCATAGAAGTAGGACGTTGCCTGGCTCGGCGCGAGGTAGGTGAAACGCCGCAGCAGGGAGGCGGCGTACGCGTCCGAAATTCCGACTTCTTTTGTCAGCACGCGGGTGGCTTCCCCCGGCGTGGTCCCGCCCAACTGCAACTCGGCGTCCAGGAAAGCGTAGGCGGCCCGCGCCAGGCGGAACTGCAAGGCGACGAGTTGATTTTCCCTCGGCATGTACGGCAGCATCAAGGCCTCGCAGTACACCGCCCAACCTTCCACGTTGACGCTGTTGAAGGCGTAAACCGAGCGCGCCAGCGATACTCCGTCGCGCTGCATCGCGCCGAATTGCAACTCGTGGCCCGGCCTGCCTTCGTGGGAGCACAGCCAGAACGAGGCCGCCTCGATAGGTAAAATCATCGTAGTCTGGCCCCCGGGTTGGAACCACTGGCGCCCGGACCGGTAACGAGCACGAATTCCCCCGGGTCACCCGGATGAGGATTGTTGAACAAAGGCGTGGGATTGAAGAACGGCGCTGGGACGCCCGTGTTCTCGGCGGGTGTCGCCAGGCGGATGCGCAGGGACCCTTTTGGCAAGGTCACAAGGCTTGCCCGCTGGAGAATGACGCCGATCTCCTCCGCGCGGGCTCGATAATGAGCCAGCGTTTCGACCGGACCGTGGAGCGCCTCTTTCTGCTTGAGCATCCGGATCACCTCTTGCCAGTCGGTGTCCGGCGGAAGTCCGAGTTGGGTCGCCACCTCCCGCGCCACCGGTTTGATCTCCCCGCTCGCCTCCTCGAAACCGGCGCGCGCCAGCGCGATGAGTTCCTCCGGGGAAACGTCAACCCCCGTCGCTTCCAGGGCGGCCAGGTAACGCTCGCGCGGCATCCGAAAATCGGCCCGGGCCCGCGGCAGCACCTCTTTGCGAACGAACTCGGCGTACCGCGCGAGTTGCGCCTCGAGCCGCGCGAGAACCGCCTCTGTTTCCCGCGCGCCGCGCTGCCGCAGCAATTCCCTCACGCCATTGAACATTTCCCCAGCCGAGGCGAGGTCGCGTTCCAGCCGCGCCCGGTACGGTCCGGCGAGGCCGGCCTGATCGAAGCGTTCCCGCGTACGCTGCTCGGCCAAAACCGCCAAAGGGACGCTTCCGGCCTCGTCGAGCCCCGCATAGCGACGCAGCCGTAGCAAAGCGGCCTGGCAAAGTTGGTCGGAACAGCGGCGAGGGACCGCTCGACTGCGTGGCCCCCAGCAGGGCGTCCACTCCGCCGAAGACGATCCGCGCCACGTCGTGGTAAGGCAGTTCGCTTTTCTCGCGGGCCTCGCTTTCACGGGCGCGCCGCTCCGCCGCCGCGATGAGAATTTCCAAGTCTTCGCGAGCGTGGACATCGCTTTCCACGTTGAGCCGCTCGTTCAAAGTGCGCGCCGCCGCGCCCAGTTCCCGGCGGTAGCGGATTTCGACTTCCGGCCCCAAGTCGCGCACCTGATCGTCAAATCCCGTCATCACCCCGAACTCGCGCGCGGACTCCGGCTCAAATCGCGCCAACACCCGGCCAAGGATCATGGCATTTTCATTGCTGCGCGAAACCCAGGCGGGCGGTTTAACGGGGGCTTCGTCGGCGCGGACCGATGGTGGGACGAGCATCGGCAAATTGCACATCGCACCAATGGCGATAAAGGAGCGGAAGGAAAGTGACGGCATGGCAGCGGGATGGAAGTGTATTGAGACGCCTGACGGGCTTGGCCCGGCCTCTTTGGGCGAGAACACGCGAAGTTAGTCGGGATGGTGGGAGTCGTGGAAAGACGCTTGATTGGACTGGCGCGAGGCGAACATCCCCTGCTTCAGGCGATGGGTTTTCCAGCCGTCGTCTGATTCGATGGCTCGCCAGCGAAAGGCGCCGGGTGTGATCTCCGAGAAAATCCAACGCGTAAAAACTCCCTCCTCGAAGCAACCGTCCAGGATGATTTCGCCCTCGACCGACCTCGCGACGAACGGCCTCACCATGCCTTTGACCGGACCGATCCAGGTCGAACGCCAGGCACCAAGCTCCGTGTCGTAGAAGCGCAGGGTGGCACCGTATTCTTCCCCATCCTCGCCGGGAATGCGCAATGACCGTTTGGGAGCGATCCAGACGTCCTGGATGGCGCGGCCTTCGAGCACCCAGCCGAAATGCCATTCACCCTGCAACTCTCGCGCGACCGCGCCGTCGGAGGCGTAGTAAATGATGTTCACGTCCCAACTGCCGACGAACTGTCCGAAGAGGGCGAGCTTGTCGGCCAGCGCGGGGCTGGGTGCCCCGGCACCAAGAGCCGCGAGCATCGGGGTGGAAACGGAGGCGGAAGATTCCATCGGAGGGTTCCCGTGTGGGTGTCTCGCGCCGCGACTATTCCTCACCGTCATAATAGTCCGGCACCTCGGATCGAAGCAGGGTGCGTTTGGGAGAGCGGACCGCCCACTTCCCGCTGTCCGGATAGAAATTCGATTCGCCAACGGGATTGTCGGCAACCACGTAAAGAATCAGATCTTCCGCGCTGTCGTTGATGAGTTGGTGCGGCTTGTCGGGCGGGAAAAGAAAGGCGTCCCCGGCTTCGATGGCGGTCGCGCCGTCTTCGTGCCGGACCATGCCCCGGCCGGAGATGACGTGGTAAAATTCCCACTGCGCGCTGTGGGAATGGTACGGGTACGGAGTTTTGCCCGGCGGGACGCGGAGGATTTCCACGTCGAAGGGATGCCGTTCCAGCAGGTCTGTGGAAAGCGGCTTGCGTCCCAGTTCTTCCGAAACGCCCTTGCCAAAGCCGGCGAACTTTCCCTTGGGTGAAGACCAGGAGGATTCCTCGATCCGGTTGGAGTTAACCTTGTGCATCATCGTCGCGGGTTTGTTTGGTTTTGGACCGGGGTTGTGGCTGGCGCGCGGTCCGCGCTTTAACGGACACCGGCGCTATTACTCGTTAGACTTCGGCGTGGCGCCCATCTATTCCAATCCAAGCGGCTCGCACCCGACCTCGGTTTTCACCGAGTTAGCCAGAAAACACTCCGCGTGCGCCCGGTGATGCAGCGCTCTGATCTCTGTCGGGGTTGGTCGTTGCGTACCCGTGAAGACAACCTCGGGCCGGAGGGTCACCTTCGTCATTGCCAGCTTTCCGCCGGCATCCTTTGACAAAAGGCCAACCGCCTCGTCGCGATAACTCTCAACGGTCCATTTCCGTTGCGCCGCCAGCGAGAGGAACCACAACATGTGGCAACTCGAGAGGCTGACGACGAACGCCTCCTCCGGGTCCACGGCCGCCGTGATCGACATGGGTGGCGGCACCACCTGCGGCGAGGAGGACGCCGGCACCTCGATGCCTCCGTCGAATCGCCAGGTGTGCCCCCGGCTGTAGCGGTTGTCCGTGAACACGGCGTCTCCGCGGTTCCACTCGATGGTAGTTTGATATTTGCTCATGGATTGGAAATGGGTTTGTGCGTTTGCGGTGGTTTCGTTTTGATCTTCGTCACTTTCCCGCCGGCGGTGGCGGCGGGGGCGAGCGCGGACGTGGGTAATTGCGGCCCGGGAACTCCCGATCCGCCGCGGACGGATTGATCAGGGAAGCAACATTTCCCGGGTCCACGCCTCGGAAACCGCGCGGCCCCGCGCCAAGTCGTCCACCACCAGGATTAACTGGTTGGAGTGGTCGCTGTAGAGGACTTCGATGTTGACGCCCGCTTCCGCCATCCGTCGCGTGAGGAGTCCAAGTTGCCCGGGCGTCTCCTGCTTGAGGCGTTGCACGATGACTTCGCGTTCGGCGGTTACGCGAATGCCGACCGCTTCCAGCGCGCGGCGCGCGGCGGTTCCGTTCTCGACCAGGAAGTGGGCAACGCCAAGGCCATCCACCACCCACGCTCCCCCGCCCTCAACGCTCACCCCCGCTTGTCCCAGTGCTTCGCCCATTTGGGCAAGCGCCCCCGGTTGGTTATTGATGATTATGCTTAAATCCGTCATGATGTGATTTCGAAATTGCCCGCGGGTTGGTGGCGGTCAACGCGCCGATCCCTGTTCCGCATCCGTGTGGGGACGAAGTTTATTGGTTCCACTATCCGGCCTGGGTTGATGGGTACCGATACGTTTCGACGCGGTCGTGCCAGGCGCGCAAGGCCGGAAGTTCCGCTGGAAAGGGCAGGGTGTCGCGGTACGTGTAGTTGCCCAGGATCCCGTAGAGAAGGAAATCGGCGTAAACCGGCATCGCGCCGAAGAGAAACGGCCCGGCATGGGTGAGCGTTTGTTCAAACGGCCGCAGCAGGAGGTTTGCCTCGGCGATCATCGCGGCGCGCTCGCGCCGCCAGCGTTGCACGCAGCCGACGCCGAACTTGCGCTCCTTGTGGCGGATGAGCAGCGTGCGTTCAACCACATCCTCCACCGCCGGGATCACCGCGGCGTCGCAGACCTTGAACGTGACGGCTTCCAGCGTGTTCTCGATGTATTGGTTGACGATCGTTTGCCAACCGCCCAGCGCGGGCGGGAAAAGGCGGCCTTGCAGATAGTGGGTGTCGAGGTAGCCGGCTAAATCCTGCGAATCCGGCCCGCTCTCGCAGATGATCCGATCCCCGTCGGCCAACACCGGCACCTCGTAGGAGGCGCCGTTGGTCACGCGGATCAATTCCGAACGGTCGGCGTTGGGTACGCGGACCAACTCGGGTTCAAGCCCGCCCGCCCGGGCGGCCCGGACGAGGGCGATGCAAAACGGACTGCGATCAAAGAGATATATCTTGAGCATGTGAAAAAGGGGCAGCTTGCAGCAAGGCGTCTGTGGTGGTGACGGTGGCAAACTCGTCGTGGAGCGTGGCGAGACTGACCTGATGGATTTCCTCGGCCGGATGCACCCGCCCGTCCGGACCGGTCAACGCGAATGCCGCCGTGGCGTCGGCGACGAGGTAGGCCGTGAAGCCGAGGTTGCCCGCCATGCGCGTGGTGGTCGAGACGCAGTGCGGTGTGGTCAGGCCCGCGATGACGACCGTTTGTCGGCCTCCCGCCCGCAGCCACGCCTCGAGGCCGGTGCCGATGAAGGCGCTGTTCACGCTTTTTATGAACACCGGTTCACCCGCGCGCGGCTCAAAACCTTCCTTGAACTCGCTCGTCGGCGAATCCTGGTGAAAGAGGGAACCCGCGCGCGGCGACAAGTGCCGGACGTGCGCGACCGGTCGCCCCGCGTCCCGCCACGCCCCGAGGAGCCGCGCGGCGTTTTCCTCCGCCCGCGGATTGTTGCGCTCACCCCAGGACGGGTCATTGAACGATTTCTGGATGTCGATGAGAACGAGCGCGGCGCCCGGATCGAGAGTCGGGACGGAGACCGTGGCGGGCGGTCGGGCGGCGAGGCCGTGCTCCTTGATGAGGGCGTCGAAGTAACCGAGGTCCCGCGGGAAATTCTCGGGATGTTCGGCGAATTCGTCCCGGCACCCGGGATTGCAAAATCCGACGGTAAAATCCCGGTAGCGGGTGAGTGAATCCGCGGTCACCGGCTTACCGGAATGCGGGCAATATTGGTTGATGGCGATCATAGGCGGAGTTTGGGTAAGTGGTTGAGGAGAAGGGCGCGCCGGAAACAGGCATTTAGGGAAGCAGCAGTTCCATGAAGGTGTCGCCGCGTTCGTAGTGGCCCCGAAAGGTTTCTGCCTGGGCGGTGGGCACGTAGGTAAAGTTCAGGCTTTCGTACAAACGGCGGGCCGCATGCAGGCCGGAGTTGGTGGTGAGCACGAGACGTTTCGCGCCGAGGCTTTGCGCCCTGGCCATGGAAGCCTCCGTCAACTTGCGGCCGATCTGACGTCCCTGGAACGCCGCCGTGACCGCCAGTTTGGCGAGCTCGTACGTTTGCGCATCGTCGGCTTGCGTGACCAGGGCGCAGCAGCCCACGGTCCGGCCGTCCACTTCCGCAAAAAGGATCACCCCGCCGGGCGTGAGGATTTGGCCGGCCGGATCGCCCAGCACCCGGCGGTCGTCGTCCTCGATGACAAAGTACCGTTGGATCCACTCCTCGTTCAATTGCCGAAACGCCGTGGCGTCGGCTTCACTGCCGGGACGATACTCTCTGATTTGGAAGGTTTCCGTAATTGTGGATGTGGTCATAAAATACGTTTTCGAGGTTGCTGGTTGATCGCCGCCCGCCTTCCCGCCACGACGGTTGCGCCGACGGCCAGCGCGGTCAGGATGGTCGCGGCCCGCAGGGGTTCGCCGAGCAGCAAAGCGGCGGCGAGGATCGTGGCGAAAGGCATGAGCAGTTGCAGTTGGCTGATCCGCGCGACCCCGCCCAGGGCCAACGCGCGGTACCAGGCGAAGAACCCGAGCCACTGGCTGAAGACCGTCACGTAGGCGAATCCCAGCAACGCCGCGGCGGGCACCGTGCCGCTCGTCAGGGTTCGCCAGACCGCCTGGTGCCGGGCGGTTAACGTCAGCAACATCACGGCCCCGGTGAGCGGACTGGCCAGCGTAAGCGTCCAGGAGATCACCTGCCAGCCTCCCAGCGTCCGCGCCAGCACCGCGCCGTCCGCATAGCTGAAGGCGGTGAGGATGACCGCGACGAAGAGCGCCCAGTCGGCGGGTTGCCAATGGTGGTCGGCCTGATGCCAGGCGAAGCCCGAAACGAGCAGGCCGCCGACCGACGCGCTGACCCAAAAAGAGGGGGAGGGTCGTTCCCCGGCGCGGAGGGCGGCCGCCACCGCGGTGGCAAGCGGCAGGAGGCCAAAGATCACCGCGACGTGCGCGGCGGGCACGAATTGCATCGCCCAGGCCGTCAACAGGGGGAACCCGACCGTCAGCCCCGCCATCACGACGAGCAGCCGGCCCAGGTGCCCGCGCCCCGGCCACGGTTGGCGCGTGAGCAGCAGCAGGGGGGCGGCGAGCAGCGCCGCGCCGAAAGCACGGCCCGACCCCACGAAAAAAGGGTCGAGGCCGCCGGCCACGGCCGCGCGCGTGGCCACCGGCGTCATGGCAAAGCAGAGCACCGCGAGACCGCCGTGCAACCATCCGTTGCGCAGGACGGCGGGAAAAGGACGCGGAACGGACGTGGTTTGGGCGCGGCAACAGGCTGAACCGGGCATGGAATTTTGGCACTCGATCATGGTTCCTGCATTAAAGCCGACCCCCGGCGATAAGAACAGATGCAGAGCAAACGAATTGATTGCAGTACAGATCGATGGCTGTGTTCTGTATTTGCCTTCCGCGCCCTTCCCATTAGGGTAGGGTCCAGCCACCAGGGATCGTCCCCCGCCGCCATGCCCCTCTACGAAAAGATTGCCGATTCCCTCGCCCGGCGCATCGCCGGCGGCACCCTGGCCATCGGCGACAGGCTGCCGAGCGTGCGGCGGCTCAGTGAACTGAACAAGGTCAGCGTCTCGACGGCCGTGCAGGCGTACGTCGCGCTGGAGAAGCGCGGCCTGGTGGAAGCCCGTCCCAAAAGCGGCTTTTTCGTGCGGCCCGCATCGAGGTATCTCGCGCCGGAACTGCGCTGCTCCCGTCCCCCCGCCCGCGCCACCAAGGTCGGCCTGGGTGAACTGCGGACCCGCATATTCGAGTTGTCCGCCGATCCCGACATCGTTCCGCTGGGAACCGCCACTCCCAACGCCGCGCTCCTGCCCGTGGCGCGGCTCAACCGGATCATGGCCGCCGCCGTGCGCCGCGCCGGGGCGAAGGCTATTGACTACGCTCCCCTGGCGGGCTGCGAGAGTTTGCGCCGGCAACTCGCCCGCCGCTCGCTGGAGTGGGGTTGCCAGGTGGCGCCGGAGGATGTGATCGTCACCAACGGGGCCACCGAGGCGCTGTCCCTTTGTCTGCGCGCCACGGTCGAGCCCGGAGGGATCGTGGCCCTGGAGTCGCCCACGTACTTCGGGATCCTGCAAGCCGTCGAAACCCTGGGACTGCGGGCGCTGGAGGTCCCGACCCACCCGCAAACGGGCATGGACCTGGACCGGCTCGAGATCCTCCTCCGTTCCCACGCGATCTCGGCGGTCCTGGCGATTCCCAGCTTCAACACCCCCCTGGGAAGTTGCATGCCGGAGGAAAACCGTCGCCGGCTGGTCGCGATGCTCGCCCGCCGCCAGGTGCCGCTCATCGAGGACGACATCTATGGCGACCTCGCCTTCCCGCCGGCCGGCCGGCCCCGCACCGCCAAGGGGTTCGACGAAAAAGGGCTGGTTTTGCTCTGTGGTTCGGTCTCGAAAACCATCGCGCCAGGCTGGCGCGTGGGCTGGGTCGCGCCGGGACCGAGGTACTACGACGCGATCAAACAACTCAAGTTCGGCGGCACGCTGGCGGTGCCCTGCGCGCCGCAACTCGCCCTGGCCGACTTTCTGCGCGACGGCGGCTACGACCGCCACCTGCGGCTGCTGCGCCGCGCCTACGCCGAGCAGGTCGCCCGCATGGCCCGGGCCATCGCCGAAACCTTCCCGGCGGGGGTGCGTGTTTCCCGTCCGCAGGGCGGCTTCGTGTTGTGGGTCGAACTGCCGGAAAACGTTGACGCCCTGGAACTCCACCGGCGCGCGTTGGAAGAGAAAATTTCCATCGCCCCGGGGTCCGTGTTCTCCGCCCAGGGGGCGCAATTCAAGAATTTCATCCGCGTGAGTTGCGGCCAGCCCTGGTCCGCGCGGATCGAACGCGCCGTTGGAGTGCTCGGACATCTCGCGCGCCAACTGGCGCGCGAAGGCGGTCCGAAATAATCCGATCCGGATGGAGTTCATGCCTTCAAGGTGCCACCCGGGTCATCGTCATCTCCCAGTTCGTCTCCCAGGACTTTCCGCCGTCCGGCGAAAACGCCTGCTCCCAACGCGCGGCGTTGGGACCAAGCACCGTCCAGCGAAACAGGACGCGGATGGGTTTGCCCTTGAACGTGTCGTCACCGGAAAACTCCCCCCTCCCCGCTTCGAATCGGCCCACGAGCGGCGGCTGCAACTCGCAGCCGCGATCATCCACCCAATACAGGCTCCAAAGCTGCGTCGTCGGATTGAAGATTCGGAGGGTCATCCCCTCGATGGGTCGCCCGTCCGGGAACGTGGCCGTGAAACGATCCACGTTCCCGAGACCGCCGAGCACCGGCCGCGCCTCCTGGGTGGCCTCGAACTCCTGCCACTCGACGCAGCCTTCCAGCCGTCGCGCCAAACGGCGGTTGTGAATCCGCCATCCACCCATCAGGAAATCGAAGTCGTGCCGGCCATCCGCCGCGTCCCCCGCGGAATGGTCGGCCCGGGTAGGTTCCGGGGATGGGGACGGCGGCGGACCGGCTTGTAGTGTGTTCATGAGCAGGATTTCGACCGCGCACGAGGCGATCAGGCGCAGGCGCCGGGAGTTTATGATCATCGGGTTTGGTGGGTGGTCGGAGACGTCGGCTGAAACCGGATCTTCCAACGTCGTCCGTGGTTCTTGGAAACGTTAGTGCCGGGCCGGGTTTTCCGTGGCGGCCTCCACGCGATCACCGCGCGTGCCGGGCGACGAGATCACCAGGAACCTTACGGGATCAGCTCCCCCGTTGCGGATGCGGTGAACGGTTTCCGGCGGGACCTCGATTCCCCAGCCCGGTCCAATCACATGGGTCTCGCGGCCAAGCTCCATGGACGCTTCACCCGCGAGCACGTAGAAAAACTGCCGCGCGCGCGCGTGATGGTGCGGTGTTTCACCCGTGCCGGGTGGCATCGTCTCTTCAATCACGCTCAAATCCTCACCATCCGCCAAACGCCATCCGTCGCACCCCTGGCCCCAAGCGTAGTGCGCGGCGTTGCCTGTGTGGATAGGCTTCATCAGGGTTTGTTGGGAAGGAGGGTGGTCTGGCTGGCCACGGCCCGCCACTGGCCGTTTTGTTTCACGAGGGTGTCGGTGAACCGCACGGAGGCATCGATGGCGCGCCCGGACTTTTTCACGGTCGCCTTGATCCAGCTTTGTCCGGTGACCACGGCGGCATCGCCGAAGACGCGGACTTTCAGGTCGGTCGATTCAAATTTGTCGTAGTGAACGGCTTGGTCGCGAAGCTCCGCGACCTCCTCCGCCTTGGTGCTTACTTCACCACGCGCGTTGGTCTGGACGTAAGCGGGGCTCATCACCCGGTCCAGACAGGCGGCATCGTCGGCGACGTAGGCGCGCGCCCAGTTCTGTTCAAGTGAAAGAATCGTTTCTTCGTCGTTCTCCGCAGCCGGGGCGGCGGCCACCAGCGAGCCGGCCGAGAACATAACGAAGGCAAGACAAACGTGGGGAACTCTGGTGATCATGGTTGGTGAGGAGGGTTTGTTGTCGCGGTGAGAAGTTGGCTCGCGGGTCGGCGGGCGGGGATCATTCACCGCCGTCCGGCCCCCAGAAAACCACCCAGGCGGCGAATCCGTCCGAGATGTTCTCAAAATGATGGGGGACGTTCGCGGGAACGAACAGTACGGTCCCCGTGAGCGCGGGGCGAGAATGGCACTCACCCCCGCCGGGCATCACACTCAGGACCGCGGAACCGCGCATCACGAAATAAAGCTCGTCCCTGGCGTGGGGGGTTTGATGGTCCTCGTCGCGCGGAGCAAACAGGGACACGCTCATCGTCCCGTGGCGGATAACTTCCGTGTCCCACACGCCGGTCGGCCATTTTGCGGTGGGCGGCAGGGGCAGGGCTTCCAACGCCTCGGTGAGGGTCGCAATCATGGCTGGTTGTCGGGGTTCGTTGAGTCACGGGCATGGGCTTCCTTTGTCTTCCCGGCGGTAAGCCGGACGACATCCGGCTTCCCATCAGATGCCAAGTGGTAAGAGGTGGTGCCCATGGTGGATAAACCTTTGATCGTTCGGAGACTTGTCATGTTTGCAAAACCTTGTTAGCCTTACAAACAAAAATGCCAAAGACCCTTCAGAAACAGAAGAACTTCCGCCCCGCCGGGGAGTCCACCGTCCTGGGTGACCCCGTGAACCGAAGTTTGTTAATCAAACTCAAAGCCGACGCTCGCTGCAGTTACTCCGAACTGGGCAAAAGCGTGCATCTTTCCGCCCCGGCCGTTTACGAACGGGTCCGCCGTTTGGAATCATCGGGCGTAATCCTCGGACACACCATCGTCATGGACCCCGAGGCGATCGGATTGCCGTTCTGTGCCTTTGTACGGATCGCCACCCGGGGGGATATTTCCTGCGCGGAAATCGCGGCTGTTTTGGCCGGGCATTGCGAGATTGAGGAATGTCACTCCATTGCCGGCGAGGACAATCTGCTGATCAAAGTGCGCACGCCCAACCCCAAGGCGTTGGAGGAACTGCTCACAAAAATCCGTCAAACACCGGGAGTCGCCAAGACCCTGACCACCGTGGTACTGCAAACCCGTTTCGAGCGCGGAGTGCAGGTGCCGGCCGGGCACGCCTAATGACGCGCGTTCGATGGATCGGAGGCGACCGCTACGGCCGCGCCCTCGCGCGATTGACGGGCGGGACTGGTAACCAGGCGCGGATTGTCGCGTGGTGGTCCGCCCACGAATCCCAGACACTCTCCGCCCACGCTTCGAACGATTTCCGCGTGTTCCCGCGCCGAGGTGGCCCCGTGTACGTCGGCCGCCGTCACCTGTCCCCGCACGGGTGGCGGCTCCAGCCAGCGGAACCGCTCTTTGGTCTTCGCCGC
This sequence comes from uncultured bacterium, assembly GCA_963795895.1. Classification (GTDB taxonomy): domain Bacteria; phylum Verrucomicrobiota; class Verrucomicrobiia; order Chthoniobacterales; family SZAS-18; genus CAWCJJ01. Next base: position 233,528 of record CAWCJJ010000005.1, on the reverse strand, counting down.
CTCCTGCATGGCTGCCGTCGCGCGGTCCGCGGGCAATCCCCGCTCGAATACCAGGCAGAGGCTGAGGAGATGGATGGCCACCGACTGAATGCTTTGAGGTGACGGTTGACCCGGGTGCTGCGCGGCGTAGGCATCGACCGTCAAGCGATGCGCCCCGAAATAGGCGGCGTCGCTGTATTCGCGCGCGAGCACCTCGCCGTAAACCGCCCAGCAACCGGGCGAGGAGTCCATGTAGCGATGCACCGGCCCCGGGATCTGGGGGAACAACCCGCCACAACCCTCGCAACGCGTCATTTCGAGCGGTGTTTCCATGCGATAGTGGGGTTTGCGTCGTCGATCAAAGCGAATTGGCCCCCGGCACCGGTCGAAGATGCCGGGAGGTGATCCGCTTTCCTATAGTTACACCGCGTTAGGGTGGGCTGTCCCTGGTGAACCGCCACGTAGCTGGAACCTAGGAACACCTCCCCAATGCTAATTCTTCGGCTGTTTGTCCACGCCTTTACCCGGGTTTGACGCGTTGACCAAGTCGGGCGTCGAGACCGCCCGCAGTTCCATCTTCTGCGCTTTGGTGTCGATGCGTTTGGCACGGGTAAACGGCGCGAGTTTCACCGGGCCGCCGGACTTCAGAGCTTGCAGCACTCCCTCCAACACCCGGACGTCCGCGAAACCCTCCTCGCCGTCCGGCTCGGGATCGGTGCCTTTGAGGATGCATTCCGAGAAATACTTCATCTCGCCGCCAAAATGGTCCGTGTTCTTGAAGCTTCGCTTGCTCTTCTCCTGGCCCATGGACAGCGTCTGCTCCACCGGCTGGCCGAACATGTACGCCGGATCCAGCATGATCGCCCCCTTGGGTCCGACGGCCACGAAGTTGTTCACCGGACCACCGTGGTAACTCAGGGTAAACTGGGCCAGCCGGTTGCCCGGGAAACGCAGCGTCACCGCGATCGTGTCGTCGAAGTCCTGGCCAAAGCCCGTGTCCGGGTGACGCGTGCCCGCCGCCGAGACCACCTCCGTGGGTTCGTCGCCGAAAACGTAGCGCGCGGCGTTGACCGGATAGGGTCCCATGTCGAGCACCGGACCGGCCAGGTCGCCCGAGGTCGCGCGGTGGTTTGCCGGATCGACCGGCTGGGCGAAGGTCGAGGTGAAGGTGTGGACCTCGCCGATTTGGCCGGAGCGAATCGTGTCGATGGTCGCCAGCGTGCCGGGTTCAAAGTGCAACCGGTAAGCCACCATCAGCTTGGCCGTGGCGCCTTTCGCCGCGTCGAGGATTTCCCGGCATTTCGCGGTTGTGACTTCCAACGGCTTTTCGGTCAGGACGTGGATCCCCGCCTCCAAAGCCGGGATGATGAACTCGGCGTGCCGCCAGTTGGGCGTCGCAAGGTAGATGGCGTCGAAGGTGTCCGAGGCCAGCGCCTGCGGGAACTCCTCGTAGGTGAAGGTCGCCTCGATGTCGTACATCTTGCCCAATTTGCGCGCTTTCTCCGGATCGGAGGTCACGAGGGCAGTCATGGCTGAATTGCCGGTGTGCGCCACGCCGGGCATCATGTCCTCCTGCGAGATGTCTCCCAAGCCGACGATGGCGTAGCGCACCTTTTTGTCCGAACCTAAACCCAAAGCTTTTTTGATTCCCATATTTGCGGTTTCTAGAATTTCTTCGCCGGGTGGTTCCGTCGTTCAGAAACGGAGCCGTTTTGGTGTGGCCGGCGATCCCTTAGGATTCGGGAATTCGGGGGTCGGTGACTGCAAGAAATTCTAGGGCTGGTAGGAGAATACTGCCTTGCTTCGCCGCTGCGCGCCTCAATCTTCTTCCAACAGACGGGTAAAGCCCGCTTGCTCAAAGTGGTGGTCGGTCGTCCAAGCCTCGGTCAGACTTCGATCACTCATCACCACAAAGCTGACGCAGTCCACCCAACTCCAGGATTTGTCGGTGTAACGCCGAAAGATTTTCCAAGCTCTTTCGTCCAACTCTGAATCGACATGGACAATCTTGACGCAAGGAGAGTCTTTGATGCTTTGGATGCGTGAAATGGCAGATGGCCGGGAGAAATGGAGCGGACTGGTAAGCAACGCGGCCAATTCGGCGACCACATAATTAGTGGTGATCATCCGTTGATAGTTACCCCGCAGATTGCGGTACAACAGGGCTGACGCCTGGTGCTGCGCCTGTCTGCCATCAAAGAGACTGGCCCAGCCGGAGGTGTCCGCGAAGATGTCAGTGATCGCGCGGTTCGTCGTGGGTGTCCAACGCCTCCAAGCCGATGTAATGGTCGTGATTTTTTATCCAGTCCATCGGTCCATCACTGGGGAACACCCCGATGAACTGTTCAATTGGATCAAAAACGGCGGGATCGACCGCCGCCATCTTCCGATATAACTCGACTTTCTCGGCACCGCCCAGTTGCTTCACCTGCTCGATTATTGCGTCCACGGTGTTCATCGGATTAACCTCTAGTCGCAACCGCTCACCCCGGCAAGCCCGGTTTGCCCGCGGCGTCCGCCCGGCGTATCTTGTCCGCTTATGGATTTCAAGCTTGCCTCCGACTACGAGCCGCGCGGCGACCAGGCGCAGGCCATCGCGAAACTGACGAAAAGCCTCAGGGCCGGCAACCGCCACCAGACCCTCCTCGGCGTCACCGGCTCGGGCAAGACGTTCACGGCGGCCAACGTCATCCGCAACCTCGGCAAGCCGACGCTCGTCATCTCCCACAACAAGACGCTCGCCGCGCAGCTTTACTCCGAGTTCAAGCAGTTCTTCCCCGAAAACGCGGTCGAATATTTCGTCTCCTACTTCGATTACTACCAGCCGGAAGCCTACATCCCGCGCACGGACACCTACATCGAAAAAGATTCGTCCATTAACCAGGAGATCGAACGGCTGCGGCTCTCGACGACCAGCGCGCTGCTTTCGCGCAAGGACGTGATCGTCGTTTCCAGCGTGAGCTGCATTTACGGCCTGGGTTCGCCGGAGGATTACCGCGCCATGCTGACGCCGCTTTCCGTCGGGCAGCAGATCAGCCGCGAGGCGTTTCTGGCCAAGCTCGTGGACATGCTCTACGAGCGCAACGACATCCAGTTCACCCGCGGCAAATTCCGCGTGCGCGGCGACGTGATCGAGGTCTCATCCCGCCAACGAGGACGAGCAGGGCGTGCGGGTCGAGTTCTTCGGCGACGAGATCGACCGGATCAGCCTATTTCGACCCGCTCACGGGCAAGGTGGACAAAACGGTGCCGGGCCTGACCCTTTTTCCGGCGAAGCAATTCGTCACGCCGCACGACAAGCTGCGCCGCGCGCAGGCGACCATCCGCGACGGAACTCGACCAGCGCATCGCGCAGTTCGAGAGCGAGGGCAAGCTGCTCGAAGCCCAGCGCATGAAGATGCGCACGGAGTACGACCTGGAAATGCTGCAGGAAATGGGTTTTTGCTCGGGCATCGAGAACTACACCCGGCACCTGAGCGGACGCCCGCCGGATTCAGCACGCCGTACACGCTGCTGGACTTTTTCCCGAACGATTTCCTGCTCGTGGTCGACGAAAGCCACGCCAGCATCCCGCAGATCGGCGGCATGTACGAGGGCGACCGCTCGCGCAAAAGCATGCTGGTGGATTACGGTTTCCGCCTGCCGAGCGCGATGGACAACCGGCCGCTGAAGTTCCCGGAGTTCATGGCCAAGCAGCGCCAGTGCCTCTACATCAGCGCGACGCCGGCGGAGTTCGAGATCCGCAACAGCTTCGTCGGCAACAAGAGCTACATCCCGCACCCGCGCGAGGCGGCGGGCAAGATCGGCGAGGGCGAAACGGTGCCCGCGCGGCTGGCGGGCATCGCGAACGGCGCGTTCCCGGCCCCCCCGCGCCGCGATGGCGGGATTGGCGTGGCGCCGAGGAGCCGGTGGCGCGTCCGGCGCTGAAGCTGAAGCGGGTGAACACGCCGGTTTCCTACTCGGCGGCGGGCGTGGCCGAAGTGGAGCACATCACGCGCAGGGCGCTGGACCTGGCGGATGTTTCCAGTGTCGCCGGCTCGCCCAACGCCGAATCGCCGAGGTCATGAAAAACGGGCGGGTCAGCGCCAACGGCGGCGGGTCGAGCGAGATCGCCGACAGCTTCGATGTGTTCGACGGACGGCAAACCGCTGGTCGTCGAGCAGATCATCCGCCCGACGGGCTTGCTCGACCCGCAGATCACCATCCAGCCGCTCAAGAACCAGATCGACGACACGATCGAGGCGTGCCGCCAGCGCATCGAGGCGGGCGAACGCATCCTCGTCACCACCCTGACCAAGCGCACCGCCGAGGATTTGACCGATTACCTGAGCGACGTGGGCTTGAAGGTGCGCTATCTGCACAGCGACATCGACACCATCGAGCGCGTGGAAATCCTGCGGGCACTGCGGGCGGCGGAGTTCGACATCCTCGTGGGCATCAATCTCTTGCGCGAAGGGCTGGACTTGCCGGAGGTGTCGCTCGTGTGCATCCTCGACGCCGACAAGGAGGGTTATCTGCGCAGCCAGACCTCGCTCATCCAGACGGCGGGCCGCGCGGCGCGGCACGTCAACGGGATGGTGATCCTGTTCGCGGACACGATCACGCAGAGCATGCGCAAACTGCTCGAAGTGACCGAGTACCGCCGCGAGCGGCAGATCGAGTACAACACGATGCACGGCATCACGCCGCAGAGCGTGCGGCGCGCGGTGCAGGAGAGTCTGCACATGATCCTCAAGGGCAAGCAGGTCGAGGAAAGCGTCATCCGGGAGAGCGGGCGGCGATTTCAGCATCAGCGAGGTGCTGCGCGAACTGGAAGCGGAGATGGCGGCGGCGGCGGCGAGCCTGGAGTACGAAAAGGCGGCGCTGTTGCGCGATCAGATCATGGAGCTGAAGAACGGCACCGGCATCTCCAAGATCGAACCCAAGCAGCGCAAGCCGGTGCGGTATTCCAAGAACGGCGGTGGGTCGGGTTCGTCGCGAGGAGCGGCGGCGGCCGAGGGGACGGCGAAGCGACCGTCGTTGAACATCCGCCGGCCCAATCGCAACGGCGGCAAGTCGGCGGCCTGAACGCGGGGCAGGGCGCGGCATTGTTGCTGCTCAATGGTGAGGCAACCGTCTCACGATTTGCATTTTATGTTTTCGATGTCCCCCTCGCGCCGTTTGGTTTCGCTTGCTCTCCTCCTGGTGGCAAGCACTTGCCAATGCCTGGCGCAAACTCCCGCCCCATCGCCATCTTCTTCCATCCACCCGACCGGGGCGGCACCCGACGCCTTGCTCAAGGAAGTGCCTTTCTCGGCGTTGTCCAGTCCGTACGTCACGCCGCTGGGCACGGCGGCGCTCACGATTCGTCCGGCGGAATGGAAACACGCCGAGACCGAAAACTTCGTTTACCATTATTTCCACAGGCTTCATCGCGACGCCGGTCGCGGTGGAGGCGGAGTTCTACTACCGCGTGATCGCACGCGACTTGGGGAAGGACACCTCGCACTGGGAACGCAAGGCGCACATCTTCATCTTCGAGAGTCCCGAGGACTGGAAGCTGTTTCAAACCAAAGCCAACCTCGACCCGTGGACGGGCGGCATCCACGCCAACAACGAGTTGTTCATCCAGCGCGATCCAACCTACAAGTTCAAGGGGTGGACGCTCGGCCACGAGACGGCGCACCTGGTCATGAACCGCTTCTTCGGCGCGAACGTTCCGCTGTGGCTTAACGAGGGTTACGCGGAATACATCGCGCGCGTCGCGTACGCCAGCTTTTTCCGGGCGCGCGGCTTCGACGCCCATCCCCGCACGGGCATTCTAACGGCGGAATGTTTCATCCCCGTGGTCCAGCTCGCCAACATGCTGAGCTATCCCGCCGAGGTGCCGCGCGTCCTGGCGTTTTACGTGGAATCGGAGAAGCTGGTGCGCTTCCTGAGCGCGGCGGACAAAACCAAGTTTCTCACATTCTCGATAACCTCTCGAAAGGCGGTTTGTTCGAGAACGCCCTGCACAACGCCTACGGCACCCGCTTCCCCACTCCGCATCTGTTGGAGGAGGAGTTCCGCCCCGTCGCCCTCCAAGCCGCCGCTGTCCCCGCCGCCAACACCAGTCCCGGCGCGATCCTGCCGCACACCCCTTAATTCGCCCCCTGATCTCCCCTTTCCGGGTTCCGCCTTCCGCCCTATCTTCTATCTTCTATCTCCCATCTCCATCTCCTTGCCCTTCCTTCTCCCTTCCGCCCGTGGCCACCAAACCCGCCGCCGCCAAATCATCGTCCAAATCCGCCAACATCACCGCCGTCATCGGTAGTGACGAGGGCGCGGTCAAAGCCGCCGCGCGCGAACTGGCCACCCAACTCACCCCGCCCGACGCCGGGGAGTTTGGCGTGGAGATCATCGACGGCAACGTGGACAACGCCGCGAACGGCGCGGCCCGTATCCACCAGACCATTGACGCGCTGCAAACCGTCCCGTTCTTCGGGGGCAAACTCGTGTGGTTGAAGAGCGCCAACTTTCTCGGGGACAATCCCACCGGTCGCGCCGCCGCCGTGCTGGAAGCCTTGGAGAAACTGGGTGAACTCCTCGCGGCGGGAGTCGCGCCGGACGTGCGGTTCCTGCTGAGCGCCACCGAAACGGACAAGCGGCGGACTTTTTACAAGCAACTCACCAAACTGGCGGAGGTGCAGGTCCATGACCGGCTGGATTCGTCCCGCAGCGGCTGGGAGGAGGAGGCCGCCGCGCTGGTCGAGCAACGGGCCGGCGCGAGGGGGGTGTCCCTCTCACCCGAGGCGAGCGAACTATTTACGCTGCTCACCGGCGGCGACACCCGCCAGATCGAGAACGAACTGGAAAAGCTCGCCCTCTACTTGGGCGGGGAACGGCGCGAGATCGACGCGGCCACGGTGCGCAGCCTCGTGCCATTGTCGCGCGCGGGAGTGATTTTTGAGTTGGGAAACGCCATTTCGCGGCGCGACTTGTCGGGATCGCTCGCCTTGATCAACCAACTACTTTACCAGGGGGAAAGTGCCATCGGCATCTTGCTGGTCGCCATCGTGCCGACGGTTCGCAATTTGTTGCTGGTGCGCGATCTCCAGCAACGCCACCGTTTGCCGCGTCCGGCCTCGCCTTTTGCGTTTGGACAGGTGCTGAGCCGTTTGCCCGAGGAGGCCACGGCGCACTTGCCTCGCAAAAAGGACGGCACGGTGAACACCTTTGGTTTGGGCTTCGCGGCGGTGGAGGCGGCGCGTTTCACGACCGAGGATTTGCGGGTGGGGTTGACGAGTTGTTTACACGCGAACGTGCAACTGGTGACGGGACAATTGGACCCGCGTCTGGTGCTGGAGCGCGCGGTGATTGGGCTGTTGAAAACGGGCGCGACGGTTCCCCGCCCCGTAGGGGCGGGAGACATTAGCCCGGCGTCCTGACGCCGGGTAGATCATGTCGAGGCGATTGCGCCCTGGAAGGGCGCGAGACCGTTCGCCCGAACATCCCCCATCTATGGGTTGCGTCCAACGGCAACGGTGTCTCGCGCCCATACTGGGCGCACCTCGTTGGAATTCGGTACCCGGCATCCGGATGCCGGGCTAATGTCTCTCGCCCCTACTGGCGACGGAACGGTCGTGGCCTGACCAAATCCCGCCCCCTCCCTCTACGGAAACTCCGGCTGGATCAATCCGTAATCACCCTTCTTGCGACGGTACAACACGTTCACCTTCTCCGTCTTCGCGTTCAAGAACACCACGAATTGTCGTTCGGACATTTGCATCTGCAACACCGCCTCGTCCACGTACATCGGCTTCACCGGGTACTTCTCCGTTTGCACCACCTCCGGCTCCGCTAACGCCGTCTGGCCAAGCTGCGTCGGCGTCGGCGCGGCCACCGCCCCGTTCGACGACGGCGGCGTCGATCCGTTGCTACCATTCGCCGCCGGGGCCACGTCCTCCAGCGTATCAAACGCGTCCGAGGAATAAACCCGCTCCTCGAGAAAACGCACCGAATGGTTGCGGTGCGGACGGCTCTGGCGCAGCAAACGCGTCTTATGCTTGCGCATCTGGCGCGCGATCTTGTCGGTCACCTGGTCCATCGAGGCGTACAGGTCCGTGCTCTCCTCACTGGCCTCAATCGTGATGTGATTGCAGCAAATTAAAACCACCTCGGCGCGGTGCCGGTACTTGTCCACCTCCAGAATCACGTGCGCCTCGATGATCTTGGGGTAATCGAGGTGCAGACTCTCGATCTTCTTTTCTGCGTAGTCGTTGATGGAAGCCGTGATGGCCAGGTGCCGGCCGGTGACGGTGACGTGCGGATTTGCGTTGGCGACTTGCATGGTATGTTTTTTGTTCTTGCTCTCTTGTTAATGGTTGAGCTTTCGGGGGGAAAGTGGGTTTGGGGCTGCGGACCTGCGCAACGATGGGTTCCTACATGGCGGCAATGGCTACATGGAAAAGCGTTCGCCCAGGTAAAGCTGGCGGCTAACCTGGTCGTTGATGAGAAAATCTTTCGTCCCTTCGCGCCGGACGCGGCCCTCGTACATCAGGTAGGCGCGGTCCACGATGGTGAGGGTTTCGCGCACGTTGTGGTCGGTGATGATGATGCCCAGGTTCGACGTTTCGCGCAGCGAAAGAATGATCTGCTGCACTTCCGCGACCGCGATTGGGTCCACGCCGCTAAACGGCTCGTCGAGCATCAGCAGACTTGGGTTCGTGATCAGCGAGCGCGCGATCGTCAGCCGCCGCTTCTCGCCGCCACTCAGGGTCAACGCCACGTTTTTGCGCACGTGCGCGATGCCGAACTGTTCGAGCAACTCGTCGCAACGCGCCCGGCGCTCCTTCGTCTTGAGCGGGAGCGTTTCGAGGATGGCAAGCAGGTTCTGCTCGACGGTCAGCTTGCGAAAAATGGATTCCTCCTGCGGCAGGTAACCCATCCCGAGCCGCGCGCGCCGGTACATGGGCAGATTGGTCACGTCGCAACCGTTGAAAGTCGATTCGTCCGGCGTTGGGCGGCACCAGGCCGACGATCATGTAAAAGCTCGTGGTCTTGCCCGCGCCGTTGGGTCCGAGCAAACCGACGATCTCGCCCCGGCTCACCTGGATGTCCACCTGGTTGACCACCGTGCGGCCCTTGTAGATCTTCACCAGCCCTTCCGTGCGCAGGATGGGCACCGGACGCGGCGTGGTCTCGTGCGCGGCCCGCGCCGGGTGTTGGTGCGACCCGGCGGCGGGCGTGACCTCGGTCTGGGTTTCCCGACTGGTCCCCGGGTCGATGGCAACAGGATTACTCATGACAAATCTCGGAGCGGGCCGTTTCTCACCGCAGGCTGGGAATGGTCGTCCCCTTGGCGCTTTGACCCGGCCGGGTCGGTGTTGTTCTTCCGCTCGCGTGATCAACGTACGGTTGGGTCCCACGGTGAGCAAGCTGTTGTCGCGGCGCAACGTCATCACGGTACCCGGCGCCGTCGCAACGTGGGTGTTGCCGTTCTGCTCGACGCTGGGGGTGCCCTTGAGCACCATGTCGCCGGTCTTGTTGTCAAAGGTGGCGTAATCCGAGCGGCCCACGGAGCGCTTCGGCTCGGCACCCTCGGCGGCGGCGCGTTCCTGGATGATGATCACATGCCCCTCGGCGACGGCGTGGTCGATGCCGCCGTTGGGCGAATTTTTCGCACCCGCCGCCGGAGCCGCGCCACCGGCGAGTGACGTTGTGTTGGCGGCGGGGGTCGCCGTCGCGCCGGGCGCGTTTTTGTCGGCGACCTTGTTGAGGTACACGGTCAGTTTGTCGCAGGCGAGTTGGAACTTGGGATCGTGGACCCGCACATCGCCGGTGAAGACGGCGACCCGCTCCTTTGAGGTGAAGGTCGCGCCGACGGAGGCGATGATCTCGGTTTCGGTGGTCGTGGTGGTGGCGTCGGCGGAATCACTGGGCGGCGACAACGTTTCCGAACTCGCCGACGCGGGTGCGGGGGTGGCGGACACGGGTGCCGCGGTGGGAGTAGCCGGCGCCGCCGCTTGCGCCGCTTGCCGGTTACGCCGCCGCGCCGCCCGATCAAGCGCGGGGGTGGGCGTGGGTGTTTGCGCTTCTAGGATTGCCGGGGTCAGCAAACTGATGGCCAGGACGAGACCCAAAACTTTCGCCAGCCGAAATTTTGCGACAAATAACGCTAATCTGTTCATTCGGGTCTGGTTGTCTGCTCCTTTGCGGCGTTGGCGGTTTGTTTGAGGTTATGGATAGTCATCCGCACCTTGCCGATCAATTCACCCGAACGCTCGGTGGTGTTAAACCGCATCTTCTCACCGGTGAGCTCAAATTCCTCCGTGCGGATCACCACCGGCTGGTCGCTGGAGATGACGTGCGATTTTTCGTCGAACACGCACTTCGGTATCTCGATTTGGTAATCACTTTTACCGTCGGCGCGGTTCAGGTTCAGCTTGGTGCCCTCCATTTCCACATGCTCACTGTCAATGCGTTTGGCTTTCGTCGCCATTAAGAGCGAGAGGATTTGTCCCACCGAGCCTAATTCGGGAACTTTGATCCCCAAAGCTGGCTCGTTCAAGATCAGCGGGATGTGAATATCGCGGGCCGTTTTGACCGCCTCCGAATCCGTTGGGGGATCGGGTTCGGAAGGCTCCTGGGAGCGGAGGGTCGCTAACGGGAGGCAGGCGAACACCAACCACGCAATCAAGGGACGGAGCGGGAGGCGCGCGGCCAAGGGTCTAAACACGGGCGGCTTCATGGATGCGCTGCAATGTAACGAGCAATCCGCCAAGCTGTCGAAGGGGAATTTGGTTGGGGCCGTCCGAGAGTGCCTGGGACGGATCCTCGTGAACCTCCATGAACACGCCGTCGCAACCGGCCGCGACCGCCGCCCGCGCGAGCACGGGCGCGAGTTCGCCGTCGCCGATCGTGCGGTCGCCGCCCGCGCCGGGGCGTTGCACGGAATGCGTCGCGTCGAACACGACGGGGAAACCCATCTCCCGAATCCAGTAGAGCGAACGCATGTCCGCCACCAGGTTCTGGTAGCCGAAGCTGGCGCCACGTTCGGTGAAGAAGAATTTCTCGCAGCCAAACGCGCGGAGCTTGTCCGCGATTGGGCGGACGTCCCACGGCGCGAGGAACTGCCCTTTCTTGACGTTGACCACGCGTCCGGTTTCCGCCGCCGCCTGGATGAGATCGGTTTGACGGCAGAGGAAGGCGGGTATTTGCAGGACGTCGATGAACTCCGCCGCCATGGTGGCCTCGGCGGGTGAGTGAACGTCGGTCGTGACGGCAACACCAAGTTCCTTGCCAATGGCGGCGAGCAGTTGACAGCCCTCCGATGCCGGGACTCCGCGGTAGGACCGGACCGAAGTCCGGTTGGCTTTGTCGTAGGAGGCTTTGAGAATGAAATCCGCGCTGACTTCGTCGCAAATTTCCTTGATGGTGTGGGCGGTGCGGCGCAGGAAGTCCTCGGATTCGATCACGCACGGGCCGAGGATAAAAAGTTGATCCGCGCGCGGTTTGCGACCGGTTTCCCCGTGGATCAAGGCGGAGAGTCCGGGCACTCCGGCGACGGTGTTGGCTGGGGTTTGGTTCCCTGACGTTCCGTCATGCGCTCCGGTATTCAAAATAGGGGGGTCTGTAAGAGTTGACCTTAGATGTTGCACTCGTGACCGGCCGAATAGTCTCACCTATCCTCTTAGTCCCGGAGGGACGTCGGAAATTAGCCGGTGGCGCAAGCCACCGGTGGGATGTTAGAGAACCCAGCCCCGGAGGGGCTGAGCAAAGGACTCACCTTGATTTGGATGCGACCCGTCGATTGTGGCTGACCTTTTGCTCAGCCCCTCCGGGGCTATACACTTTTTCGTCTGTTCCGGTGGCTTGCGCCACCGGCTAATTTCCGACGTCCCTCCGGGACTAAGAAGCTTTCCGCGATCTTGAGGATATCGCTCCATCAGCCAGGAAGCTCTTTTGATTATCCAAGCAATAAGCAGATATGCCTCTACCATCAAAGCAGCCAGCTCTACAATCCCAACGGAAAGTTCAACTATCCGCATGGCTCCAGACGGTGAAATCAACCATGTTCGGAGGCGGTGAGTTTGTCCACTCAGCCGCCGTAGCTTTTGCTGAAACGCTTCCTGTTCTCGGGCTGCTCGCCTGAAGCGGCGATCTCCTGCGCGGGGGCCTCCGACGTCGGCGGAACCTCCTCGGAAATCTCCTCGCGCGGTTTCCCACCGGCGGCGGGCGTGCCACCACCCTGCGAGGCCTCGACAAAAGCCATCTGCAGATGCGTCAACGCGTTGCGCAGCACGCCGGTTTCCTCGGTGGTCAGGTTACCCCGGGTTTTCTCCTGGATCATCGAAAGTTGATCGATGAAGAGCCGGGCGAGCTCCAGATTCACCTCCGGCTGGTTGCTGGAGGGATTTGGCATCAAGCCCAGGAAGAGGGACGCGTTCTGCGTCTGCATCATGACAAACTCGATAAAACGAGCCGCCGATTCGCCGGATTGGGTGGTTTGTTGAACTTCAGCCATATTATGAAAGGGAATTCAAAAGTGACGCAGGCAAGCGCGTTACGCAACCGACACCGACTCCACCGCCTGCGGCGCCGGACGCACAATGGCCGTAATCGACGGCCGCTCGTGGAAATACCGCCGGGCCACCTCGCGCACTTGCTCCAGCGTTATCGCCTCAACCTGTCCGGCGAGTTTCAGATGATAGAGGTACCCGAGGTTGTACAGCTCATCCAACGCGGCGGTGTAGGCCAGCGACGCGTTGCTCTGGTATGAGATGGCCTGCTTGCCGAGCATCTTCTTTTTCGCGCGGGTCAGTTCCTGTTCGGTCAGACCTTCCGCCGCCAGCCGCCCGATCTCGTCGGTGAAGGCGGCGCGCACCTCGTTCACCTTCAGCGGATCGGTTCCCAGGTAAAAAGTAAACATCCCGGGAGCGAGGCCGAGCATTTGCGAAGAGCCGACGAAATACGCCAGCCCCAGTTCCTCACGGATGCGGATGAAAAAGCGCGAACCCAAATCGCTGCTCGCCTCGTCGATCAACTCTAGGGCGAATCGGTCCGGGCTACTGACCGTGGTGCCGCGATACCCGATCATCAGCACCGCCTGCTCCTTGTCCTCGAACTTTTCAACGGTGCGGGACGCGCCGAAGCACGGCGCCGCTTCCAGGGAACCCTCCGCCACGGCTTTCTCACCGGCGGGCATTTCGGCCAGGAGCGACTCGATCCGGGCACGCACTTCCACGGCCTTGATGTTGCCAAACACGGCGATCACCCCGTTGCTTGCCGTCACGTGGCGACGGTAAAAATCCACCAACGCCGCCCGGTCGAGCTTTTGGATCGACTCGGCGCAGCCCGAACCGCGCAGGGCGTACGGGTGCTCGCCGAACAAATTCGAGCGCAGGAGGTTGCGCGCCACGCTGGTCACGTGCTCGTCCTCCGACTTGACCGCCGCGATCTGCACGAGCTTTTCGCGCTCGACGACTTCCACCGGCAGCGTGGCGCGCAGCAGCACGTCGGCCATGATATCGAGTCCGAGGTTCAGGTCGGGCTCCATGACTTCGAGCGACAGGCTGAAACTGTTGTTGCCCGACTCGCTCCCGATGCTGCCGCCCACCGACTCGATCTGCTCGGCCAACTGTTCGGCGGTGCGCGTGGCGGTGCCCTTGAGCCACACCCGCGAGAAAAGTTTGTTCAGACCATTGGTTTCGGCGGTTTCCGACAACAAACCGCCCCGGAACACGGCGTCCATGTAAACCAGGGGCAACCTCGCATCTTCCCGGACCAGGAGCCGGAGGCCGTTGGCGAGCTCGAACCGCTGGATTTCTCCCGCTTCCGGCGCGGTCAAAACCCCGTTGGCTGCGGCCTCGGAGTCGGCGGGCGCGAGGACCGAGATCGTGCAAAGATCAGCGCCGAGATAACGCCGCGCGACGCGGGAGATATCCTCGGAACGCACTTCCTGAATCGTTTCCAGATAATGCCGGGAGAAATCCAGGTTGCCGGTGAGCAGCCAGTTCGAGCCGAGGTCGCTGGCCTGACCGCGCATGGTGACCAGCGCATTAAGTTGATTGTTGAGGATCACGCGCTTGGCTTTGGCAAGTTCGGGGGCGGAGACACCCTCGCGCTGAATCTGCTCGATGATCTCCATCACCGCCGCCTCGGTGGCCGCACCCTTGTCGGGGTCGGTAGTGGCTTCGACCCCGAACAAGCCGGGTTCGGAGGGGACGTACGAAAAGGCGGAGATGGCGTGCGCCAACTCCTTGTCCTCGCGCACCCGCCGGTAGAGCCGGGAACTGCGCCCCTCGCCCAGGAGCGTGGCGAGCACGTCGAGCGCGGGCGTGTCGGGGTGCGTGATACCCGGGATGTGCCATGCGGCCACCCAGCGCGAAAGCTCCGTGGGAAACACCCCCCGGGCCTCGCGCCGCCCGAGTTGCGGGGCTTCCGCCGGGAGGTAAACCGGGGGGAGCGCCCGCCGGGGATGCCGCTCGAAAAGCTGTTCCAGTTGCGCCAGGACCTCCGTCGCGCGCACATCGCCCACCACCACGAAGGTGATGTTGTTGGGTACGTAGCGCGCCTTGTAATAAGTCACCAAATCCTCGCGGGTGATCTGGTTAAACACGTCCAGGTAGCCGATAATCGGGTGGGCGTAGGGATGCTGCCGGTAAGCCGTCGCGAAAAGCTGCTGGCTGTTCATCCGGTCTGGATCGTCGTGCAGCATCGCAAACTCGCGCCGGATAACCTCCTGCTCCTTGACGAACTCATCCGCCGGCAGCGTCGAGTTCATGCACGCGTCGGAGAGCAGGTCGATGGCGGTGGCCGCGCCGGCTCTCGGCACATCGATCCAATACACCGTCCGGTCGAACGACGTGTAGGCGTTGATGTAGCCACCCTCGTCCTGGACACTCTGCGCGATCTGGTTGGTCGTGCGCTTTTCGGTTCCCTTAAAGAGCATGTGCTCCAGCATGTGCGAAAGGCCGGACCCCAGCAGGTGGCCTTCGTGAATGCTGCCCGTGCCCACCCAAGCTTGCACGCTCGCCACCGGCGCGCTGTGGTCCTCCTGCACCAGCAGCGTCAATCCATTGGGCAAAACGTGTCGTCGCGCCGTCGCGAGGGGTAGGTGGATCGTGCCGCGCGGCTGTTCGTTAGAGGTTTTTTGGGGTTGGGGGTGGATCATGGGAACCTGTGAACGTCGTGTAACAACTAGGTAAAATCAACCCTCGTACCCCCCGGCGGTTTGCCCTACCCGCCCCGCCGACCCTAGTGTCAAGCCAACTCCCCTTCATCGGGCGGCTTTCACCATCAACCGCGCACGCGGGCTTCCTTGCGCGGCGCGGCGCGGAACGGCTCGACGAACGCCTCCTCGAAATCATAGCCGCCACTGAAATCATCGGCGGTATCCTGCTCCGTCTTCCCGAAGACACCCGCTTCAATCAGGTTGAACACCAGCGCGCCAATGTCCTCGCAGGAGCGGACGCGCCAATGCTCCAGCACGGTCGGGACCATCGGACCGTATTGTTTCAAGGCGTACAAACGCGCGCCTTCGAGCAGTTGCTGCCCGGTGACATGGGAATCCGTCCCCGGACCGGACGGCGCCGTTTTCCGGCGCTGGCCCTTGGTGGTGAAATCCAGGGCGTCCCGCACGAAGAAATAGGCGTCGCGCTCGAACCGGGGGTCGCGGGCGACGATGTCATCGACGGCGCTGGAGAATTGGTCGGAGATCATGAGGCTGGGTGGGGTGCTGGGTTCGCCGGTCAACGGGTCCCCGTCGGCGAAGCTGTGCGGACGCGGGCGGCGACGGGGGCAAGCCCCTCCCGGCGCGCGTCCCGCCAGCGCTTCACGGCGAGTCCTGTCACGGTCGCCACCAGGAGGGCGGCGATGAGGAGGTGCTGGCGTGGATTGAGGGGGAACATGTTGCTATCAACCCCGCTTGAAAGCAAGGTGTGCCGAAGATGGATACCGCTCGCGATTTGCCGTGTCAACCGGGGCCCGTCCGGATGATTTGCGCCGGGTTTGCGGTGGCGGCGGGTATCGTGTTGATGGCGGGGGGGTTGCCACCGGCGGCGCGCGGGGGCGCGGGGGAAACTCCCGCGTCGGAAGTCGCGCCCGCGCCAAGTCCGCAACCTCCCTGGCGGCGCGATCTCGACGGCTTGTTTGCCGCGCGGGTTGCGGCTGGCTTGACCCCGGACAAGGCGGACGCCGGTGGCAACACGGCGGCGGAGCATCTGGCGGAATCCTACCGGGAGGTTGCCGCCAGGTATCCCGCTCAACCGGAAGTCCAGCGGGCCTGCGGCGATTATTTTTACGAAACCGGGGATATCGGCGCGGCGGTGGGATACTGGCTGCGCGCGCAGGAGTTGAACCCGGGCGACGCCCGCCTGGCGGCCGATCTGGGTGAAACGTACCTCGGTGCCGGCAACATGCTCGCCGCCGCCGTCCAGTTCCAGCGGGCGGTGGACGCCCGGCCGGAGGAGGCGGCGTTTCACACGAGTTTGGCGAACGTCCTGTATTTGTTCCGCAAAGATCTGGCGGGTCCGCTGGGGTTGCCGGACGCCGAGGCGGTTTTGCTCCGCGCGCTTGAGCATTTTCGCCTGGCCGCGAGTTTGGCGCCCGCCGACCGGGGTTTGGCGCAGGGGTACGCGGAAACGTTTTACCTGCTGGCGAAACCGGATTGGGCGCGGGCGCTCGGCGCGTGGCAGGCGGTGCTGGCGTTGAGCGGCGGCGACCCCGATTTCGCCAATTTGCAGCTCGCGCGGGTGAGTTTGCGCATGGGACAGCCGCGCGAGGCGGAGATGTATTTGGATCGTCTCAAACGCCCGGAGTTTGCCGCGCTCCAAGCCAAGTTGCGCGGGCAGGCCAAGGCCATGGCAGGGGCGCAGGAAAGGGAATTTAGACAGGATGGACGGGAATAGGAGGATGGGGAAAGAGGAGGCTTGTTTCGCTCACCGGTATTCCAATTCCATGTTGTCCAAGTACGTCGAAACCGCGTCGGGACGGTGCCCGCGGCGCCCGCTGTCGAACTGCCGGGCGGCGCGAAAATACTCCTCGAACACACCGCTCTCCGAGGTTACCTGCGTGGCCTCGTACCAATTCAGGTAATCGTTGATCTCCTCGCGCTGCTGCATCACCGTTTTGCGCGCCGCCTCCAGCGCCAGCAGTTTTTCAGCGGTGTTCCCGGTCTTGCCGCGGCTCAGGCGATCCACCAACTCCTGGTAGCCAATCACAATGGAACGGCACAACGGACTGGCCCGACCCGTGAGTTCCACCAAACCCGCGCGTGTCGCGGCCAGGAGGTTGCGCCGATCCTTTAGGCTGGCGAATTCCTTGTAGTCGCCCAGGGTGTACGTCTTCGGCACCCCGCCGTTCTTGGGGTCGGCGGGTCCGGTGAAAGTCAGCAGCGACGCCAGATGCTTCTCCGTTTCGGCGACCGAGTAGAGTTGGTAGCGGTCCGCCACCGCGAGCTGCGCCAACCCCAGCGTCCACCACTTTTCCAGACTGTCGTCCGACGTGCCCAACTCCGTGAAATGCCGGCGCAACGACCCCGCCCCGCGCGCCTCCTCGGCGCTGGTCAGGGGCAAATCCCGGATCAACGCCACCAGGCCGCTCCGACCGGTGGCCATATCCCGCAACAACAGGCAAACCAGGTTGTACGCGTACGCCCGGTAGAGGGAACGCGAGGTGGAATCCATCGCCTCGGGGTCCTTGCCCAAAAATGTCTGGATCGAAATCCCCTGGCTCGTGGGCAGCAGGGCGGCGTACAAATTCGCGGCGACCCCGTCCTCCTGATTTTCCAGGTACGCCGACAATCCCTCCACCAACCAGGCGGGCGGCGGGATGAAGGCTTGTCCCGAAGCCGCGTCGGACTGATCACGGTAGGCTAATTCCAACAGGAGCGTGCGGACCACCTCGTCGCGGATGCGGGTCCCCCGCCCCTGCTCGCCCAGCAGCAGGTTGTCCTCGATCTTCAACCCCGCGCCGGTTTGCGCCAGCACCAGACGCCGGGGCGGCAACACGCCCGGACGACCCGCCTCGGGCGCGCTCAGGCTGATCACGATGGGCAGTTTCCATTCGTCCCGCAAACCCAAAACGTTCAAGAGACCCGCCTTGATGTCCTCGCTCAGGGAGGCCACGCCGCCCCGCACCGCCCCTTCGCGGGCGTAGATGATAAACTGGTGGGACCGGCTCTCACTGCGGGGCGGCAGCAGTTCCAGCGCGTCGGCGCGGGACGCGAGGCAGGCGGCCGAGGCCAGCGCGGCGGCGAACACCCGGCCCGTCGGTTTCCAACGCGGCGGGAAGCGTTTACTGTCCCGCCGGTTTGCTGATGATCTCCACGGCATTTTTGTGGAACGTGAGGGCTTGCATGCGCGCCAGCAACTTTTGCTCGGGTTCCAGGCGTTTCCAAAGCGAACCATACACCACCGGGTGGATGAGGTCGAAAGCGCGCGCGGGCAGCCCGAGCCTTCCGAACGTGCCGCCGAGGTTGCGCGGGGTCAGCTTGCCGTTGGCGACGGACACGGCGAAAGCGTCCGAGACGTACAAGGGATAACCCAGGATGGACTGCTGCAAAGTGACGCGGCAGGAGCCTTCCTCGAAGTGGACGAACGCCCGCTCGAACTTGAAGGGAACCCCGAAGTACTTCACCTCCGTGGCGCGGACCGAGTATTGCAGGAACGCGTTCACCTGATCCTCGGTGTAGGCGAGGCGGCGCGCGGCCCCCTGCGCGGCAACGTTTTCCAGGTCGTCGCGAATGCCCGGGGCGTTCATGACGGCGTCCTGGCTCAGGTTGGGAATTTCGCGGGGCGGACTCAGGAGCAGCACCAAAGCCGCGATGAGAACGGCGGACAACAGGGAGAAAACCACGTTCTTCACGTTGCGCTTCCCCCGGCCCCGCTTGGGGCTCATCATCTTGCGGACCCGGTTTTGCACGACGACCGGGTCGTCGCGCTTCATCGCGTCGGCCGCCAGCAGCGAACGGTCGAGCTTGGCGCCGCAGTTGTGGCAGTAAACGCGCTCGGGCTCGTTCTCGAAATTACACTGCTTGCAGAGGATGGTGGTGGTGGCCATGACAGGGATAAACCGACGTTAAGAGCAGGAAGGGTGCGATGACGAGCAACAATTTGCGGTTTGCCCGTTCGGCATCGCAAATCACAGGGTGGCCGTCCGCTACGCCGCGCCGCCGCCGCTCGTGCTTGGCTTTGCGGAGGGCGCCGCCGGCGCGGGATCGGCTTTCTTGACCGGGGCGGGGGCGGACTCGGTTGCGGCGGTCTTGGGGGCGTCGCCCCCCGACTTGCCTTCACCCGACGGCGCGGCGGCGGGGGCGGCGTCCTTCTTCGCCGCCTCCTTGTAGCCCTCGCTGCGGTAGTCGGTAATGTAAAACCCGGTGCCCTTGAAAATCAGGCCCGCGCCGGTGCCCATCTGGCGCTTGACCTTGCCGTGGCCCCACTCCTCCATTTGGCATTTCGATTCGGGGCAGGTGTCGAAATGCGGGTCCTTCATGGACTGGACGGCGTCGAAACTCTTCTCGCACTTCTGGCAAAAATACTCGTAGGTCGGCATGAATAATATGGGGATGTAAACGTCTGATTTGG
The DNA here is from genome assembly GCA_963795895.1 of uncultured bacterium. Classification (GTDB taxonomy): domain Bacteria; phylum Verrucomicrobiota; class Verrucomicrobiia; order Chthoniobacterales; family SZAS-18; genus CAWCJJ01. The sequence goes on along the minus strand of CAWCJJ010000005.1, from coordinate 214,005 downwards.
CCCTGTCCGGCTTGGTGATTGCCCGTTTGACGCGTGGCAAATGGATTGTATTAGTACCACAGTTTCCGAGCGACTAAACCCTGCATCTATGCTGTTGACCAAGAATATCCTCCGTTTCGCCGGCCTGGCGCTCCTCGCCGCCGGGGCCGCGGCCTGCACGGGGAACGATCCGCGTTTCGCCGGCGACCACACCCAATACATCGGCAGCACCCGGGGGGGACGCGTCAACACCGCCTACACCCAGCGCACCCGCCCGGAGGACACCGTGTCCTTTTGGGACGGCGACGGCGTGCCCGGGACGCCGCGCGTCGAGGTGCGCCTCGGCGAGCAACGCGCTTATTTCTACAAGGGAGATACCCTGGTGGGGGTTTCCCAGGTTTCCACCGGTCGCGAAGGTTACAACACCCCTTCGGGCAATTACAAGGTCCTGCAAAAGGATAAGGATCACCGTTCAAGTCTGTACGGTGATTACGTGGACGCCAATGGTGCGGTGGTGAAAGGGAACGTCGAAGTCGGCAAGGATCCCAAGCCCCCCGGCACCACTTATTTGGGCGCTTCGATGCCGTACTTTTTGCGGGTGACCAACGGGGTGGGTTTGCACGCCGGGTATTTGCCGGGGGTTCCGGCGAGTCATGGTTGCATCCGGATGCCCGAGTTCATGGCGGAGAACTTCTTTTACAACACGCCGCTCGGAACGCCGGTGACGATCACGAACTAATTGTGGGTTATGGCCTTTGATCATTCCTCCGACGACAAGTCGGTTCCGCTGGAGATCACCGTGCAGGAGGCGCGTCGGCAATTGGAAGAAGGCCGCGTGCCGGTGCGTTTGGTGGATGTTCGGGACCCGGATGAGTTTGCCTTCAACCATCTGCCCGGCGCGCAGTTGATCCCGTTGCCAACCATTACCCAGGACGCCGCCGCCAAGTTGATGGACAAGGACGCGGTGATTCTGGTGTATTGCCACCATGGAATGCGTTCGTTACAGGCGGTGCAGCGTTTGCGGCAAATGGGATACGTGAACGCTCAAAGCATCGCGGGCGGCGTGGACCGGTGGTCCACGGAGATCGACCCGGGTATGCCGAGGTATTAGCGGGTGTCCGGCTTCCGCCCACCGCGCAGCGGCTTTGGAGTGCGCCGCGACACGTCGCCGCTTTGATCCCAGGGACACGTCGCGTCCCAACCCTCCGGCGCAGCCGGCTCGATATCAGTCGGCTTCGCCGAAGGGCTGGGACGCGACGTGTCGCGGTTGGACCCGGCGGAGCCGTGCGAAAGCGGCGACGTGTCGCCGCACTCCAAAGCCGCTGCGCGGCGAGCGGAGGCTTACTGCCCCCGCACCCGCGCCTCCACCTTCAGGCGCAACGCGTTTAGCGCGATGAATCCCGTGGCGTCGGATTGATTGTACGCCTGCGTCGGATCGGCCTCCATCGTGGCGATGTGCGGGTTGTACAAACTCACCGGACTCCGCCGCCCGGCCGCGATCACGTTGCCCTTGTACAGCTTGACCCGGACCTCCCCGGTCACGTTGCGTTGCGACTCCCGCACCAGCGCCTGCAACGCCTCGCGTTCCGGCGCGAACCAGAACCCGTTGTAAACCAGGGTGCTGTACTTCGGGATCAGGGAATCCCGCAGGTGCATCACCTCGCGGTCCATCGTGAGGGACTCCATCTGCCGGTGCGCGAAGTGCAGGATCGACCCGCCCGGCGTTTCGTAAACCCCGCGGCTTTTCATCCCCACAAACCGGTTCTCCACCATGTCCACCCGGCCCACGCCGTGGCGTCCGCCCAGGGTGTTGAGCGTTTCCATGACACCGAGCGGATCGAGTGCGACGTAATCGGCGTCACCTTCCCGTTGAATCCCGACGCAATCGCCCTTCTCGAACCGAAGCTGGAGGTACTCGGGCCGGTCGGGCGCGTCCTCGGGGGCGACGCTGAGCTTGTACATCCCGCGCGATTCCGGCGCGCTGGCGTCGAACCACGGGTCTTCCAGGATGCCGCTCTCGAAGGAGATGTGCAGGAGGTTGCGGTCCATCGAATAGGATTTCTTCGCGCTTGCGGCCACCGGGATGTGGTGTTGCTCGGCGAAGGCAATCATCTCGGCGCGTCCGGGGAACTGCTGGCGGAACCGTTCCTGTCGCCACGGCGCGATGACCTCGATTTCCGGCGCGAGCGCGGCGGCGGTCAACTCGAAGCGCACCTGGTCGTTGCCCTTGCCGGTCGCGCCGTGGGCCACGGCGGCGGCACCCTCGGCGCGGGCGATCTCGATCATCCGCTTGGCGATGAGCGGACGCGCGATGCTGGTGCCGAGATAATACTGGCCTTCGTAGATGGCCCCGGCCTGGATCATCGGGAAGATGAAATCCCGCGCGAACTCCGCGCGGAGATCGTCGATGTGGCAGGAACTGGCACCGGTGGTGAGCGCCTTTTGCTCAAGCCCATCGAGTTCATCCTGCTGTCCGACGTCCGCGCAAAAGGCGATGATTTCCGCCTGGTACGTCTCCCGCAGCCACGACAGCAACACCGAGGTATCCAACCCACCCGAATAAGCGACGACGATTTTCATGACGGCGGACGGTAGGCAGGGGACGAAGGAAGGGCAAGGAGATAGGAGATAGAAGATGGGGCAGAAGGCAGAAGGGCGGAATTTCTGGTGAGAGGTATGGGTGTCCAGTGCTGTTTCCGGTGCTATTTTCTGTTTTTAATCCTGTCTCATCCTGTTCATCCTGTCCAAAGTGTTGGCTTGATTCCACTCTTCGCCAGCCACCGAGCCGCGATTTTTCACCAGATTTGCGCGGTCCAGCTTTCGCCCTCGGCCTGGGTGGTGGCGGGGATGGCGGGAATTTGCATCGGGCTGTCCAAAACCGGTTTCAGCGGGATCAGCCTGGTCAGTGTCGCGCTGATGGCGGCGATCATGCCCGCGCGGCAATCAACCGGGGTGGTGCTGCCACTCCTGATCTGCGCGGATTTCTTTGCGGTAGGCTCCTTCCGGCAGCACTCCGATTGGAGGCAAATTCGGCGCTTTTTGGCGCCCGCCTTGGTGGGCGTGGCGCTCGGCGCGCTGTTGATGCGGTTGTGCGCGGACCCGGTTCGGTATCCCGATTGGATGTTCAAACGCGTGATCGGCGGGATCGTCCTGGTGTTGGTGATACTGCAAACCCTGCGGCATCTGCGACCCGGGTGGTTCGTGCGTCTGCCCGTGGCGGGGCCGCTCTTTACGTGGTTCATGGGCCTGACCGCCGGGATTACCACCATGCTCGCCAACGCCGCCGGGCCGGTGGCAAGCATTTACCTGCTGGCGCTGGGGCTGCCGAAGTTTGTGATTGTCGGCACGGGCGCGTGGATTTTCCTGATCCTGAACGTTACCAAAGTGCCGTTGAACTACGCGTTGGGGTTGATCAATGCGGATTCGCTGACGCTGAATTTGTGGATGTTCCCGGCGGTGGCAACGGGCGCGTTGCTGGGGCGCTGGCTGCTGGGGTTTATTCCGCAGCGGATTTTTGATGTCATGCTGCTGGTTTTCGCGGCGGCGGCGGCGATCAAGCTGCTGGCGAACTGAGAATGGGAAGTGCCGCAGGGTTCTGGAAATTCACAAAACCCGAAAATTCCACTTGCCATAAGTCTGATCCCGAACCATTATGGTGTTCTCAATCGCGGGGTGGAGCAGCCTGGTAGCTCGTCAGGCTCATAACCTGAAGGTCGTAGGTTCAAATCCTACCCCCGCAACCCCTTTCCTTCGCTTGGAAGTGTTTCGTCCCGGCGGTTTGTAATTCGTCCTCTCTAAGCGCCCTTGCTTCTTGCGGGAAGCAACGCGCGCTCCGAAGCTTACTGATTGCGCCCTCCCGGCAGCGGATCAAGCACACCGCGGGAGGCGTCTCAAGCCTCGCAAGTCCGTTCCGCCAAGCTGGCGACCAGCGTGAGCAGTTCGGCTGCTTCCACTGGTTTGGCCATGTGCATCTGAAAGCCCGCGAGGATGATCTTGAGCCGGTCCTCGGACCGGGCATAGGCGGTCAACGCAACCGCCGGGACGTTGCCGCCTTGCTCCGGCGGCAAGGCGCGCACCTGCCGGATTAACTCGTAGCCGTCCACTCCCGGCATCCCGATATCGCTCACCAGCACGTCCGAGGGTTCCGTCGCGATTAAACGGAGCGCCTCCGCGGCCGAACCGGCGGTGAACACCTTCGCTCCCCGATCTTCCAGCAACCGTTTGACCAACAAGCGGGCGTCCACCTCGTCATCCACCACGAGTACCCTCACACCCGCGAGGCTCAGGCTGTTCGCCGGGGGACGCGCGGCGCCGTGGCTCCAGGCCGCGGGATGGATGCGCTCACCGGACGGGCGGTCCCCGTTGGACCGAACCACCGAGAGGGGCAACGACACCCGGAAGGTGGCGCCAAAGCCCAGCCCTTTGCTCTCCGCCCGCACCGCGCCCCCGTGCAATTCCACCAGCTGTTTGACAATGGCCAGCCCGAGCCCCAGACCACCGTGCCGGCGCGTCGTCGAGGCATCCTGCTGGCGAAACCGATCAAAGACATGCGGCAAAAACTCCGGGGCGATCCCTTCGCCGGAGTCGGTGACGCTGACTTCCACGTGTGAGTCGGCCCGTTCCAGGAGCACCTGCACGCGTCCGCCCCCGGGTGTGAACTTGATGGCGTTGCTCAACAGGTTCCAAAACACCTGCTGCAGCCGGTTGGGATCGCCGCTGATCATCCGAGCGTCGGGATCCAGCATGGTTTGCAGACGGATGCTCCTGGCTTCGGCCGCCGGGCGCATGGTGTCAACCGCCGACTTGATCACCTGATCCAAGTCCAGCGGCTGGACGTCCAGCCGCACCTTGCCGGAGATGATGCGGCTCATGTCCAGCAAGTCCTCGATGATTTGGTTCTGCGCGCGGGCGTTGCGCTCGATGGTGGTCAAACCCTGGGCGAGGTCCGCCGCGTCCGCGTGGCCGTCGCGCAAGACTTGAGCCCAGCCGAGAATGGCGTTGAGCGGCGTGCGCAGCTCGTGCGAGAGCGTGGCAAGAAATTCGTCCTTGAGACGGTTCGTGCGCTCCGCCTCCGTCCGCGCGGCACGCTCGCTGTCGAGCAGCCGGACGTTTTGCTCCTGGAGTTGTTTGAACTCGTGAATGTCGGTGCTCGTGCCAAACCAGCGCAGGACCCCGCCGGCGGCATTCTTGACGGGCAGCGCCCGGCCCAGGAACCAGCGGTACGAACCATCCGAGGCGCGCTTGAGCCGGTACTCCATCTCGTACAGTTCGCCCGAGCGCAGCGCCGCCGACCAGACCTCCATGGTTTTTCGATAGTCGTCGGGATGGAGGAGATCATTCCAGGCCGCGGTGCCGACGGTCCCGGGTGGCAGGCCGGTGTAGTCGTACCACTGCCCGTTATAGTAATCGATGTGTCCATCGGGTCCTCCGGCGAACACGATCTGCGGCATGGCATCGGCGAGTTGGCGGAACCTGGCCTCCCTCTCCCGTAATGCGTCCCGCACGGTTTTCGCTTCGGTGATCTCCGTGAGCGTGCCGGAAAAGCTGACCGCCCGACGCTGTTCCCCCTCGCCTTCAAAGGTGGCTTGGCCCATTGACTGGACCCAATGGATCGAACCATCCGGGTGGACCACCCGGGCTTCCACCGAATAAGGAGCCGGATCACGCGAACGCGTGGCGGCCCTGACCGCCGCGTCCACCCGTTTACGATCTTCGGGGTGGATTAAGGAAATGCCTTTGTCGTAGGGAAATTCCCCTTCCGCGACGCCGTAGATTTTTTCGAACCGTTCATCGCAACTCACCTTCCCGCTGGGAATGTCGAGGTGCCACCAGCCCATCCGCGCGGCGTCCAAAGCCAGCCGCCGTTGCTCGGCCAGTGCCACGAATGCTTTTTCCGTGTTCTTGCGCGCGGTCAAATCCACGCCGTGGGCAAAGACGCCGGTGATCGTCCCGTCATCGGCCCGGATCGGCAGGTACACGAAGTCGAGAAAATATTCCCTCGGTTGCCCGGCCTCGTCCCGGAGCAGCAGGCGCACGTCGTTGCCGATGACGGGTTCGCCGTTGGCATACACCCGGTCGAGCAACTCGAAAAACCCCTGGTCGGCGACTTCCGGCAACGCTTCCCGCACCGGCTTGTGGAGGACGTCGCGTCGCCCGACCAAATCGTGATAGCGGTCGTTGACGACTTCAAAAACGTGCTCCGGTCCGCCGAGGATCGCCATGAACGAAGGGGAGTGCTTGAAGACGTAAGCCAGCCGGTCGCGCTCGGATTGAGCGGCCGCGGCCAGCGAGCGGTCCGCCTCGCGCAGGCGACCGTTGAGAGTGTTGATCTGGTCGAGCTGCCGGGTGGCGAAAGCCCGCACACTGCCGGCGGACGCGTCCTCGAAGAAGCGCAGGACGCGTTCCCGCGCCACACCGAGTTCTTCCCGGGAGGCGCCTTCAAAAGCGTCCAGGCCGCACGAGAAAATTAACCGGCAGAGGATGCCCATCTCCCCGAGCACTTCGGTGAGGTTGTAGTGCTGCTCCCAACGTTGCTGGCCGTGCAATTCCGCGTGAGCCGCGAGTCGCCCGTCCGCGGGCCGGCCGTTGAGGGCATCCACCAGGTCGTCAAAGAGTTTCGGCAGATGGTCGATCAGGCCGGCGTCGTTCAAGGCGGTGGCGGAACCAATCTCGGGGTCTTTCCGCACGGTCTCCATCCATAAGCGGGTGATTTGATCGCGTTGGTGGCAAACAAAAGTGGCGAGCCTGGTCATGACGGCTTCCCCTTGGGACGAGGGCGCGGCGTGGGTGGGCATCGGGTAAAGTGGTGTTTCCTAGGGGCGCTTCAAGGCGACAGCGTGTCGGGGATTAGCTAGGTTTCGTGGTTTTTTAACGAACGTTACCTTCCAACGTACAAAGAAGTGGGCGCGAGGCATTCATAAAATTCGGCCTTTTTCGGCCGACCCATCGCGCGGGAGGACTCTCCAGGAAAATGCCGCGGCCGGCTCTTCACCGGCTGGCGCGCGCCGCGTCGCGGCGGAGCGCCCGGGGTTTGCGGGAAAGCGGCGACGGTTGTGGGTTGTGGGTTGTGGCGGAGGGGATGGGCGGAAGGATGTGGGATGTGAAAGAAGGGAGGTGGGTGGTTGTTCCCAGCCACGGAGTGGCGTCACGTGAATAGCCGTGGTCGAGTCCGCGAGGCCACGGAAAGCATTGGGATAAGAGATCCCAGCCACGGAGTGGCGTCACCAGGGCGGGATGGTGTTTGGATGCTCGGGGCAACGGGCGGCGGGATGGCGCGTCGGGGTTTGGCAACCTTCACGCGGCCAAACCCGCGCCAGCCGAGGTGACGCCGCTCCGTGGCTGGGAACCTTGTGGTGGTGGCTTTCCGTGGCCTCGCGGACTCGACCACGGCTATTCAAGTCACGCCACTCCGTGGCTGGGAACAATCACACCCTCCCCACAACCCACATCCCTCCGCCACATCCTTCCGCACAACCCACAACCCACCACCCACCACATTTCACCTCAGAATTTTCTCCCAATTGCTTGGTTCGAGCACCTCACCCGGCGCGCCGGCAAGAGCGTGCCTTTACATGCCGGCGGCCCCTCGGTTTTCCCCTTCCCGCTGCTACAGTGTGGGCAGCACGGCGATGGCGCGTTCGATTTCAAGAAGTGTGCTCACAGGCAAAAAATAGCACAATAATCGCGCGTGCCGCCACAAACTCCCCCTTACACCGCCACCCGCTCGGGCAGGGTGTTCTCCTCGTACGCGCGGATCAACAACTCCAGCGCGGCGATCTCGTGCCACGAACTCTCACCCTCGGTCGTGTCCGCCACCCGGCGCGGCGGGTCGAACACGCACACATCCTGGATCGTCGGGATGATATCCGCCCCCTGCGTGATCGCCTCCGTGATCGACTCGAAATGATGGTGCCGCGCCAGGTAGGTGCGGTCCGCGTCCAGCACCAGCGTGAAACCGTTGTCGCCGTACACCTCGGAAAACGCGCCGTCGATCGTGATCGCCATGCCGCTCGCCTTCATCGGTGATTCGCCCTGCTCGATCTTCACGGGGACATGACCGTTGACGATCAAGCCGTGGTCCGTGTCCACGCCGAAATCGCGCAGGATGCTCCGGCAGAATTCCTTCTCGTGGATCAGCTTGAAATACGGGTTCTTCGTTTCCTCGTGCGCGCCCTTGTCGGCCACAAAATAACTCTCGAAGGTGGCGATCTTGTCCTTGCCGAACAACGGCGAGAGGGGTCCGCACCACAGGTACCAGAGCATGTCCAGATGCCGCTGCTCCTGGTGGCGGAACGCGTGGTGGATCACGTGGTCCAACGCCGTGAAGAGCGCCTTGCCCCGGTACTCGACGCCGTCCACCGGCATCGGGAGGAAGTCGCCGGCCTCGTCCACCGGCACGCAGCCGTGGAAGATCAGGTTGTAGTCGCGCACCAGGTACATCGTGCCCTTGCGCTCGACGTAGTGCATCTGCTCCCAGAGCGTCTGGCTTTGCACAAAGGAGAGCTTTAATTGGGTCATGCACTCCTCCTCCTCGGGCGAAAGGCGGTAGGGGTCGGACCAGTCGATGGTGGGGAAATGATGGTCGCGCATCGGAAAATGTTTCCCGTCGATTTCCACCGTCCACTTTTCGGGATCAACGCGGTGGAAGAGGTTGCGGTGCTCGAGCTTAAAGTCGGGGTTGCGGGCGATGGTTTGCGACTCGAGTTTGAACTGGATGACGGCCATTGCCTTCTGCATGCGGGACATCATCAGCGGATCGCGGATGCCCTTGCCCAAACAGGGGAAGTGGACGGCGGGATCTTCCTCGTATTTCACCCGGACGAGCTTCTCGAGCGAGGCCATCGGGATGCCGTAGCCCATCTCGAGTTGGAAGAGCCGCTGGTAGCGCAACGACATCCGCAGCACCGTCGCGATGCACGCCTCCTGGCCCAGGCAGGCGCCCATCCAGGACACGTCGTGGTTGCCCCAGGTGATGGCGACGTTCGGCTGGCGCATCACGAATTCGATGGCCTTGTCGATGCGCGGTCCGCGGTCGCCGAAGTCGCCGGCCACGATCAGTTCGGAGAACAGGAGGTTGCGGATGATCCGGGCCATCATGCGCAGGAAATCGAGTTCCTTCCCGTGTTCGACGAACGGGTCCAGGATGCCGTTAAGGTAGTCGTCGCTGCGTCCTAGGTAGTTGCCGAAAAGCAGTTCGCGGAACAGGGTTTTATAATGGGTCGGGAACACGCGCTCGATGGCCTCCAGGCTGTACTGCGCCGAGAGCGACCGCAGGAGTTCGATCTCCAGACGAATCTGCCGCCGGAAGTACTGGCGGCGCGCGGGGAGTTCGGACAAGCGTTCCGCCAGCAGGCCGTAAGCCTCGCGGGGGTAGTAGATCATGTTGAGGAGATCCAGCTTCTCGGCGGCGCTCAGGCGATCCTTGAAAGTCTGCTCCACGAGCAGGCGCGCGCTGCCCGAGGCGTTGTTGATGACGTGGATCAGTTTCTTGACCTCGCCGTGGACGTCGCTGATGACGTGGACGGTGCCCTTGGGGAGCGTGAGGGCGGCGCGCAGGCTGGCGATGGCGGCGAGGGTGGCGTCGATGTTCGGGTACTGCGCGCCGAGGGCGCGGAGGTAAACGAGGGTTTGGTTGTCCATTTGGGAAGGCGGAATGACAAATGACGAATGCAGAATGACGGAGGTGGGCGCTTTCTGTTTTTTGGGGGAAGAGTTGTTTAACGGGCGAGCCAGCGGAGATAGCCTAACGCTCCGCAGATGGCGATCACGGCGAGGACGTTCCACTTGCGCGCGGCGAGGGCGTACAGGGCGGCGGCGGTCGTGGTTAGGGCGATTAGGTCCAGTCTCGGGCCGGCGGGGAACAGCGCGCGGGCGGCAAACCAGAGGGCCAGGTTGAAGATGACGCCGACCACGGCCGCCGTCACCGCCGACAACGCGCCGGCCAGGCGCCGGTTGGCACGCAGTCGCTCGCCGTACGGCGCGCCCAGAAATACGAAGATGAAGCAGGGAGTGAACGTCGTCCAGACGGTCAACGCCGCTCCCAGCGTGCCGGCCAGCAGCGGGGACAAATTCCCCGACGAGCGCCACGCGCCCAGGAAACCCACGAACTCCAGCACGATGATCAACGGGCCGGGCGTCGTCTCGGCCAGGGCGAGGCCGTCGATCATCTGGTGGGGTTGAAGCCACGCGTAATGTTCCACCGCCTGCTGCGCGACGTAGGGCAGCACCGCGTAGGCGCCGCCAAACGTCACCAGCGCGGCCTTGCTGAAAAACACCCCTTGTTTGAACAGGACGCTGTTCCAACCCAGGCAGAGTCCCGCCAGGAACGTCGGCGCGAGCCAGAGCAGCAGGCCGACGCCCAACAAGCGCGCGGCCCGGGTCCAGGCGGCGCGCGGCGGATTGGTCGGGGGGATTGGCGCGGACGGAAGGTTTACCGGTGTGGCGGTTTTTGGGAGGAAGAACCAGCCGAGCGCGCCCGCCGAGAGCACCACGAGGGGGAAAGGAAGCTTCAGCCAGCCGATGGCGAAGAGCGCCGCCAACGCGATGCCCGCCAGGGCCGGGGTCCGCAGGGTTTTCACCGCGATCCGCCAGCCGGCGGCGAACACCAGCGCGATCACGGCGGGTTTCAAACCGTCGAACACCGCCGCGAGGGCGGGCAGCGCGCCGTGGGCGGCGTACAGCCAGCTCAGCGCCCACAGCAGGATGGCGGCCGGGAGGACGAAGAGGGTTCCGGCGACCAGACCACCGCGCGCGCCGTGCAGCAGCCAGCCGTTGTAAATCGCGAGTTGCTGCGCCTCGGGACCCGGCAGCAACATGCAAAAATTCAGCGCGTGCAGGAACCGGTCCTCCTCCACCCAACGGCGGCGTTCCACCAGCTCGGTGTGCATGATGGCGATCTGCCCGGCGGGACCGCCGAAGGAGATCAACCCGAGCTTGAGCCAGAAGCGCGCGGCCTCGGCGAAGGTGGGCGACCGGAGCATGGAAAGGGCGATTATCAGACCCAATGCAAGCCGCACAAGCCGATCAACCCCACGACGATCAGGTAGCCGGCGACGACGAAGTTCAGCAGCTTTGGACGAATCAGGATGAGCAACCCCGCGATCAGCGCGAGGATCGGCTGCGTGGAAAAGTTGAAGTGGAAAGTAATCCCGTGGTGTCCCGCGGCGGCGAGGAGGAGGGTGGAAACGTCGGGCAAAGGGCCTGGGTGCATATAAAAGGCGGAGACAGAGGTTTAACCGCGGATTAACGCAGATTCCCGCCGATTATGGAAGGGAGAAGGCCGGGTTTTTGTCTCCGCCGCCCGCGCCGTTGGACGGGCGGACCAAAGTTGCGAGGGCGGAGACCAGTTCCAGGGGGTCCACCGGCTTGGACAGGTGGCGCTGAAAACCGGCGAGCAGCGCGCGACGCTGGTCGTCCTCGCGGGCGTAGGCGGTCAGCGCCACCGCCGGGATCGCGCCGCCTTCGTTGGCGGCGAGCCGACGGACTTTCGAGATCATGCTGTAGCCGTCCTCCCGCGGCATTTCGATGTCGCACAGCAGCAAGTCGGGTTTGTGTTGGAGGATCGCCGTCAGGCCGTCCTCGACGTTGGCGGCGGTCGCGACATCGGCACCGTGGGTGGAGAGAATCGCCGTGAGGAGTTCGCGGGCGTCCGCGTCATCGTCCACGGCGACAATCCGCAGCCCTTGCAGCGCGCCCGGCGGTCGGGAGGCCGCGGTGGGGTTCGCGGCACCCTCCCTGGGCTCCCCGTCAACCCGCGCCGCCACCGGCATGGGCAGGTTGACCGTGAAAGTCGCCCCCAGGCCCGCGCCGTCGCTGGCGGCCTCCACGGTGCCGCCGTGGAGTTCGACTAGGTGCCGCACGAGCGCCAAGCCGATCCCCAAGCCGCTGTGCGAACGGGTGGAGGAGCTGTCCGCCTGCCGGAACCGCTCGAAGATGTGGGGTAAAAACTCCGGCGCGATCCCCTGCCCCGTGTCGCTGACGGTGATCCTCGCGCGCGAGCCGGCGCGCTCCAGGCGCAACTGCACCCGGCCCCCTTTGGGGGTAAACTTCAACGCGTTGCTCAACAGGTTCCACACCACCTGCTGCAACCGGTCGGGGTCGCCCGAGACAGGACCCGCGCGCGGGTCGAGCACGGGTTCGATCCGCACGCCGCGCGTCGCGGCGGTGGGCCGGGCGGCGTCGAGGGCGGCTTCCACCACATCGACCAGTTCGACCGAGCGCACTTCCAGGCGCATTTTGCCGCTGACGATGCGGCTGACGTCCAGCAAATCCTCGATGAGCTGCACCTGCGACTTCGCGTTGCGCTCGATCACCTCGATGGCGCTGCGTTGCATTTCCAGGTTGTCCGGCTCGCCCTTGAGCAGGTGAACCCAACCGACGATGGCGTTGAGCGGCGTGCGCAGTTCGTGGGAAAGCGTCGCCAGAAACTCGTCCTTCAGACGTCCGGCGCGTTCCAGTTCCAGGCGGGTGCCACGTTCGGCCTCCAGCATTTGCTCGCGCTCGCGCTCGGCCCGGACACGCGCCTGCTCCGCGTGAAAACGCGCGGTCACGTCGCGCTGGATCGCCACCCATTGGGTCAGTTTGCCCGCCGCGTCGTTCACGGCCGTGATGCGCCATTCAACGTAGTAAGGCTCGCCGCCCTTGCGGTAGTTGACGGTCTCGGCGTGAAAAGTCCCGGCCTCGTGCAAGGTGCCGCGCAACGTGTGGAGCATGGCGAGGTCGGTGTCGGGACCCTGGAGAATGCGCGGCGTCTGGCCGATGAGTTCCTCAATGGAGTAACCCGTCATGCGGCAGAAGGCGGGGTTGACGTACTCGATGCGCGGACCGGGCAAATCCAGCGCGGCCTCGGTGATGATGATGCCGTCGTTGGCGCTTTCGACCGCCGCCTTGAGCAGCAGCAAATCCTTCTCGGCCTCCTTGCGGTCGGTGATGTCGATGGTCGCGCCAACAACGACCCGTTGGCCACCCCCCGGCGCGGCCAGCAGCGCGCGACCCCGGATGGCGAGCCAGCGTTCCAGGCCGTCGTTGGGGCGGCGCACGCGGCATTCGATGGCGTACACGCCGCTGCCGGAGGGCTGGAGCGCGGCCCGGAGCGCGGCGGTGAAGCGCGCGTGGTCGGCGGGCGCGAGGATTTGTTCGGTGAAGGTGGTGAAATCCAGGGTGGCGTCCGGGGCGAGGCCGCAGTTGACCCGGGCCTGGTCGGACAGGTTCATGCGCCCGCCCTCGGCGGGATCGTAGCTGAAGGTCCCGATCCCGGCGGTCTCGGTGGCGAGACGCAAAAGTTCCTCGGCCTGTTGGCGCTGGCTGGCGGCGCTGGCCCGCTCGGCGGCGAGCAAACGGCGTTTGAGCAGACCGATGATGATGACAATCGAGGGCGCCACCACGATCATTAACGCCATGCGCCCGGCGCCGACGATCGTCGGTTTGGCGAGCCAGGGACCTTCCGCCCCGTGGAGAAAAAAGGCGAGGTAAACCAGGACGACGACGGCGCTGAGCAGGCCCGAACGCAGACCGCTGACAAAGACGCCGCAAGCCAGCACGAGCAGGAACACCGGGCTCGGACTCGGCGTCAGGATGTGGAACAGACGGTACACCGCCTCCAGAAGCGCGATGGTTCCGAGGGTCAGCAAAGGCGCGCAAAGGCGCGCGCGAAAGCTGATGCTGTGATCGGGGAGGGCCAGGGAAACGGGCATGTGGGAAAAAGAGAGTACACCACAGGGGACACAGAGAACACCGAGGAAGAAAAAGGCGGGATGGGGTTCCAGAACAGCAAAGGGCATCCTTGCCCCCTTCCGAAACCTCCCTGTCTTTCCTTTCTCCTCTGTGTTCTCTGTGCCTCTGTGGTTATTTTCTGGGTTCCGCTTTCATCACATCCCGGAGAGCGACGCCAGGGCGGTTTGGCGGAAGCGGAGAAAATCCACGAAGCCCGCGACGCCGTCGCGGTCGGTCGGCCAGTTCTCGGCGGCTTCCGTTAGCATCGGGGGCGGGACGCGGGCCAGCAGCGCTTCAATCTCCGCGCGCTGGTGCCACGGAATGCCGGAGGTGGCCGCGCGACGCAACGCGTCCAGCAATTCACGGGTGAGGCGCTCGGGGAGGAATCCCCGCGGGAACGCCGCGCGCACCGCCGCGATTTCCGGCGGCAGGCCCGGACGCCCGGTGCCCGACAGAAAACTCCCGTGGATGCCCGGCAACAAGCGGCGAACGCGGTCGTCCTCCGGGATCAACGGCAACAGGGGGTCGCCCGGCAGCAGTTCGGCGTGCGGCGGCGCGGGCGCGTCCAGCAGCGCGCCGGCCCAGGCGGAGTTTTCCTCGCGGACGGCGGCGATCGCCCATCCAGTTGCGGCGGCGGCGGCGTTGGGGTCCTTTTCCACCGCCTTCAAGATGGCCGCCGGGGTGAGCTGGCAGGTGTCGGTCCAATGCCGCAGGGGCACGGCGGCGAGGATTTGGATCAACAGGATCTGCCGGGCGCTGAGTTTCACCTGGAGTCCGAAAGCCCGGGGGTCGAGGCCGTCGCGGACGCCAGTGGGATCGGTTTCGTCGGGCAGGCTGACGGACAGGGAGGCGCGGCGCAGAAGTCCGCCGCGCTTGAAGGTGACCAGGGCGTCGGCGCGGGCGGTCATGCGTTTGACGAGCGGCGACTCCGGCAGGAAGGCGAGCAAGTTCGCGGCGTGCCGGCGCACTTCGCGGCTGCGGTCGTCGAGGGTTGTTTCCAGGAAGGGGATGTCCTCGTCGGCGAGATCGGGTTCCAGGGCTTCGACGAAGGCGGCGCGCATTTCGGGGGTTTCACTTTTCCACAGGGCGGCGAGTTGTTCGCGGGCGTGGGCCGGGTTATCCAACCGCCACGTTCGGAAGATGGCGAGGCGTTGGTCGCGGGTTCCCGTTGCCCAAAGCTCCGGACGGCCTTCCACGGCGAAGCCCCAGGCGGGGTTTTGTCCCGCGAGCCAAGCCGCGCGCCGTCCGCCGACAGCCAGGATGAGCGGAGTCAAATCGGGAACGCGACGCACGGTGTCGAGCAAGGCCGGCAACAACTCGGGCGGCGCGGGTCGGCGCAGACGGGCGGCTTCCTCCAGCCATTCGAGCAAGGCCCCGGCGTGGGTTCCGGCCAGCATGGCGCGCAGATGGGCGGCGCTGTCGCGGCCCATGGGAGTCTCGGGTTTTGCTTCGGCACCCGGGTTGATGGCGGGTGGCAGGATGGCCGCCGCGCCGCCGGGGGTTGCCGGGGGACGCCAGTCCGCGCGCAACCAGGCGGCGTAAGCGCCCGCGCGGGTGAGGAAACGCGCCTCGCGTCCGAGCCGCGCAAGCTCGGGGTTGGATATGAGGGCGGCGACGGGTTCGGGCAGGTCGAGCGGGGTGCCGCGTTCGGTGCCGAGCAGGGCGTTGGTCACAAAATCCTTCCACCCGCTGGTCATGGCAGGGTCCCCCCCAGGTCGATGAAGCGGTC
The DNA here is from genome assembly GCA_963795895.1 of uncultured bacterium. Classification (GTDB taxonomy): domain Bacteria; phylum Verrucomicrobiota; class Verrucomicrobiia; order Chthoniobacterales; family SZAS-18; genus CAWCJJ01. The sequence goes on along the minus strand of CAWCJJ010000005.1, from coordinate 198,587 downwards.
GCCGTCCAGCACGCTCAAAGGCAGGAGCGCGCGCCCGTCCCATTCGCCGAAGATCGTGACGGGCGCGCCACCGCTGGCGGCGAGTAGCGGCCATGGGTTGGCGAATGCGCGCGCCAAGGGCACGACAGCGCCGGCGGCATCGCGCAGACTCCAGATCTCGTTAGGGGGGCCGGCGGGGCTTTGGTCCGGGTTAGATGGATGTTCAAGTTGCGGAACGCAGCCGCGCACCCACCAGGGGACGTGTTCCAGCCAGGGATCGCCCGCGAGCAGGGTCGCGCCAACGTCGTCGAGCGCCTCGTTGAAGTCCGCGCGCGCGGCGGAGGGTTCCGTTGACACGGGAGGCGTGGCGGTGTCGCGCCGGGTCGCAATCTTCCCGCGCAACGGGGCGACGCCTTGGTAGAAGGTTATGTCCGCGTCGATCACTTCTCCCGGGGCCACGTTGAGGTCGAAGGGGCGGCCTTCCGCCGCGAAGCTCAGGCAGAGCGCCACGCGCCCGGTGTTTTCCCCCATCAGCCAGGTGCGTTGCGCGCGGAGACCTCCGCTGGTCGTGGTGTCTTCGCTCCGGCGACCCACGACCCGCCATAAATCCGAGATGGTTTCCGAGCCAGATACCACGAGCAACTCCTTGTCATCCATGGTCCAGCCAAGGGCCGCGCGAACGCTCACGCGTGAGGCGGCGGGGAGGTCGTCGAGCCGGGCGACGCCGTTGAGGAGGCGTTGCAAGCCACCCGCTTCCGCGAGGGCGCGGCCGGCCCAGTCTTCGTCGTCCGAGGCAAAGAGGGCGGGCCATTCGCGGAGGCGGCGGGCGAGGCCGGGAGTCTGGGTGTCGGCCAAGCGAGCGGCCATGGTCTCGAAATAGGACGCGGGTTGCCGCCGGGCGTGGGCGAGACCGTGTCGGATGAGGTCGGCGAGCCAGGTTTGGAGTTCATCCAATGCGGTAACGGCGGGATCGGCACTTTTTGATGGCGACCTTTCGGAAGTAGCCTGGGATTGAGCGACGGCTCGGGGTGGAACGCCGTGGTCGCCGTTGGCGTCGGATTTGGCGGAAGTCGGCGGACGGGATCTGGTGGTCAAGAGTTCCATGAAAAGGTTGTCGCGCGGCAGGCCTGAGATCACCCCGGCTGATAGGTGAGGTTAAGGAGTCGAGATTGAGAGGGACTTACTCCGCCTCATTTGCTTGTGGATCACTCTTCAACGTCCATTGCTTGATATGGAAGGCTAGTCTCCGCTCGACCTCTTCGTGGGGAATCATCCGTCCGGCCTCCACATCGGCGAGTCCCCTGTGAATCGCCTCGACCACTAGAAGCTCCTCGGCAATTTCCGCGTCGGTCATGGACGCACAGACTACAGGCAGCCAAATACTGACGCAAGCCGCGCGGGATGTTTAAAGGACCGATGTTAAATGATACGGCCAGTAGGAACAGGAGGCCCAGGAAGTCTGTTGCCTTTGGTTTGGAGTGCGCCGCGACACGTCGCCGCTTTGATCCCAGCGATATGTCCCCTCCCATGTTTCGGCGAAGCCGCTGATTGTCAGGTTCCCCGCCTCGTGGTGGCGAGAGACGTTAGCCCGGCATCTTGATGCCGGGTAAATAACCCTGAGCCGATTGCGCCCTGGAAGGGCGCGAGACCGTTCAGGGACAACCAACCCTTTTCTGTCGCGTCCGCCGCCCACGGCGTTTCGCGCCCATACTGGGCGCACCTCGCTTGGGCTCGCTCACCCGGCGTCGGGACGCCGGGCTAATGTCTCTCGCCCCTACGGGGCGGGGGAAGGGAAAGCGGCTTCGCCGAATGGGATGACGCGACATGTCGCTGGGATCAAAGCGGCGACGTGTCGCGGCGCACTCCAAACCAAAGGCAAACCCGAGAGCGCGCCTACGCCTGTCGGTGCCGCTGGATGCCGGCGGCGGCGTTGCGGGCGAACAGGTCGCCGTTGAAGAAGCCCTTGCCCCACTTTTCATCGAAATCCTTTGTCGGGGTTGCCGCGACGATTTCATCCACGGTCTTGCCTGCGTCCAGCAATTTTTCAATCCGGCCTTGTACCATCGCCAGCATGTCGCGAGCATCGGTCAACGCCTTCCTGTCACCCAGCGGACCGTGGCCGGGAACGATCCGCGTCTTGTCGTCGCACAGCGTTAGGGCGAGGTCCGCCGCGGCGACCATGCCGCCGATCCAGCCGCGGCTGGAGTAATCAATGAACGGGTACAATCCGTTGAAGAACGTGTCCCCCAAATGTAAAACGTTCGCCTTGCCAAAACGCGCGAAAATATCGCCGTCCGTGTGCGCCGGCGCGACGTACTGCAGGCGGATTTCCTCGTCGCCCGCGTAGAGAACCAGCGAGTCCGCGAAAGTCACGACGGGCAGCGCCGCGGCGGGCGCGGGGTGGAACGTGAAACCAAACGCATCGATAAACTGATCGCTGCCCAGACGGGCGCGCACGGCTTCGTGGGCGATGATCCGCGCGCCCTGCCTTCCAAAAAGTTCGTTTCCGCCCGTGTGGTCGAAATGCCAGTGCGTGTTGATCACCGTGGCCACCGGTTTGCCGGCGAACGCCTCGGCGGCTTTCGCCACCGCGTGCGCGCAGGGATGCACGCCGCTATCGACGAGGATCGGCCCCCCGGCGGCGGGACCGGCCAGCACCAGCATGTTGCCGCCCGGCCCGGCGAGGAGCGCGAGCGTGTCGGATAGTTTGGTTGTGACCACCGGCATGGCCTCGAAGGTCGCGAGGCTGTGGTCAATCGCGGCGTTGCCCGTGGGCTCGGAAGTCGGCGGCAGCGGTTTGGCGGGCGCGGGATCAGCGGTGGCGGCGCGGACGGCGGCAGCGCCGAAAGGCAGGAGTGCCGTACCCGACGCGAGGATGCCAAGGGCGCGCAAAGCATCCCGGCGGGTGAAACCAAAGGCGGATGGAAGAGGATCGCGGTTCATCGTTCGAATGAAGTAAGCAGACACCGGAAGGCGCGCAACTCGTCACCGTCGATTTGGCAGCGAGCGGCTGATCACCTCCGCCAACTGCTCCACCAAACGGCTTTCGGCGGCGACCACCGGCTCGTAGCCGTCGCCGATGATCTTCTCGTGAAAACTGCCGTTCTCGCGGCGCAACACCCGCCGGGTTTCCGGCGCCTCGAACCGCCACGACACGTCCAGCACCGCGTCGCCTCCGCTGACCGCGTGGAACTGCCGCACGTCCACCGCCACCTGATACGCGCAGCTTCGCGTTCGCCCCCCACGGGTACGGCACCACGTTGCCCGAACCCATCCGGCGTGCCCACGTCCGTCGCGAGCGCGCGCACGAAGTTGTCCTGCAAGCTACCCGCCCAGTACACCTTCGCGGGCACCTGGACTTGGTTTTCGCCCGCCATGAAGACGAGTTCCACGCGGTCCACGTAGGCGGGTAGCGTCACGGGGCCGATCCCCACGGCCACACCCGACGAACCCACCGGCGCGGGACCGTTGGCGCTGAAACGAAAGTATTGGTCCTTCGCGCCGCCGCAGCCGGCGAGCAGCAAAACCAATCCGGCTAACGATGCGTAGCGCGCGATATTTACGTTCATATAAGTTTGGGGGCACGGGCTAGGGATTCCCACTGCCGCGCGGCGGGGCGACCCCCCCGGGCTTGCCGAAGATGATCGAGTTCGGATTGCGCTCCAGCGTGCCGGTCAGCGCCTTGAGCGAGCGCAGGGTTTCGTCCAGTTGCCGCAGCGTGCCGGACAGGTCCTGGTAAAAGTCCGACTTGCCGTTGTAACCGGCGAGCGTCTTTTGCAACTCGGCCAAGTCCTTGCGCAGGTCGCCGGGCAGCGCGCGGGTCTCGTCCGAATCGACCACCTTGTTCAGACTGGCCGACCGTGGTCTTCAACGAGGCCAGCGTGTCGTTGAGGTTTTCGACCGTCTTGTCGAGCGGCAGCGCCTTGAACTTGTCCAGCAGCGCGCTGACCTTCTCCTGGAGCTCGCCCAAGCCCGAGGAAATGGTCGGGATGACCTGGTAACCCTCGATCTCGGTGATCTTCAGCGGCGGGGCGTCCTTCTGGAAATCGAGGTCCACGTAAAGCTGGCCGGTGATGAGGGTGCCGGTCTTCAAAGTGGCGCGCAGCCCGTGCTCCACGTCGGTCGCGATCCGCGCCTGCGCGGCCGTTGTAATCGTCCTCGGGCACGTCGAGGAACACCGCGGGGTCGATCCTGATCAAGCACCGGCACGCGGTGCTCGGGATCGTCGGGCAGGTACTTGAAGGAGAGGCCCATGACCGTGCCCACGCGGATGCCGCGAAACTCCACGGGCGCGTCCACGCTCAGCCCGCGCACGCTGCCGGTGAACAGCAGCAAATAGGGCATGCTCGGGCTTGAGTTCCTGGCGGCGGTTGGCGTCGTCGAAACTGTCGTAGAGCGTGTACGTGCTGCCGTCGGGCACGTGCCGGGTGGCGAGCTGTTTGTCCTCCGGGTTCGCTGAAGGTCACGCCGCCGGCGAGGATGGATTCCAGCGTGCCGGAGCGCAGCTTCGACCCCGTCCGCGCCGACCTTCAGGTCGATGCCGCTGTTGTTCCAGAAATGGGTGTTCCTGTCGATCAGGTTGCCGTACTCGCCCTCGATGAACGCGCCGAACTCCACCTCGGCCCGTGTCGGGGTGGAAGACGCGGGTCTCGATCTTGCCGACGTTGATGCCCTTGTAAATGATGGACGCGCCCGGGCCGAGGCTGCCGGCCTCTCGGCGATGAGGCGGACGTGCAGCCCGGGCACGCCGGGCGGGGTCACGGGCGGATTTTCCAGGCCGATGAAGTCGCGGCGCTCCTCGTTGGAAACGCCGGGCTGGAGTTCGAGGTAGTTGCCGGAAACGATGGTGTCCAGGCCCGAGATGCCCGCCGAACTGTACCGGGCGCGCACGACCCAGATTTGGGTGTCCTGCGTAGCAGGCGCGTGGCGTCGCGCGTCATGTCGGCCGTGACGACGACGCCCTTGAGGTCGTTGGTGAGCTTGACGCCCGTGACCGTGCCGATGTTGACGCTGCGGCAGAGCATGGGCGTTTTGCCGCCGATGATGCCCTCGGCCGTGTCGAAGCGGACGGTGATCTTCGGGCCCTGCGCGGAATAGTACTTGTAAACCAGGTACAACCCCGAGCGCGGCGGCGACGCAGCGGGATGATCCACACGGGCGAGAAAAACCGGCGGCGGCGCGAGGGACGGCTCACCGGCGCGAGGGGCGGTCGGGGCCGGCTGGACGGCGGGCGGCGGCGGACGGGCTGGGCGGCGGTGCATCGATCCGGTGCCGCCGCAGGATCGTGTTCGGGCATGTGCGTGAAATTACAATTCGCGCTTGCCCTTGCGCGCAGCCGCATCCCAGATCAAGCGCGGATCGAAAGACATGGCGGCGAGCATGGTCAGGATGACGACCCCCGCGAACGCCACCGCCCCCGCCCCGGGATGGATCGACATGACCGAGCCGAGCTGGACGACCCCCACGAGGATCGCCACGACGAACACGTCCACCATCGACCAGCGGCCGATGAATTCCGTGACGCGGTAGAGCCGCGTGGTGCCGACGGGATGGCGCCCGTGGCTCGTGGCGAGGCAGAGCCAGACGATGGCGAGGATCTTGAGCATGGGGATCATGACGCTGGCCGTGAAGATGATGAGCGCCACCGGGTAATCCCCTTCCTGCCAGAACTGGATGACGCCGCTGATGATCGTGCTTTTCTGGTCGCCCTTGACGGCGCTGAGCACCTGGAGGACGGGCAGCAGATTGGCGGGGAAATACAGCAGGACGGCGGCGATGGTGAACGCCCAGGTGCGTTGGAGGCTGTTGGGTTTGCGCAGGTGCAGCGACGCGTCGCAGCGCCGGCAACGCCCGAGCGCGACCGGTTCCACCAGCCCGCAGGAGTGGCATTGCGCGAGACCGCTGGCCGGCGGCGGTTTCGGGCGGGAAGTCCCGGGCGGCGAAGCGGCGCTCATGGGGGGGAGTGGTCTGGGCCGGATGGCAGGCGTGGTGATCGGCCGAGAAAGGTTGCGCGGCTTCCAGGCGGCCCCAGAGTTCGCGGTAGTCGATGGCGGAGACGGCGGCGGTCAGGGTGACGATCAGGCCGACGTAGGCCCAGAAAGAGGTGCCGAGCGTCAGTGTGGCGAGCTTGCCGAGTTTGAGCAGGCTGACGAGCACGCCGAGCAGGTACACCTCGACCATGTTCCAGCGGCGGGCTTCGTGGACGCCGCGGCAAGAGATGCATCGCGCCGGGCAGCCGCCGGTCGGAGAGCAGCGGGATGAGCAGGTAGAGCAAACCGCCGATGATGAGCGTCGGCGCGGCGAGGGTGAAAACGCCGACGGCGGCGGCGAGGAAAGTGTAGCCGAAGTTTTCCAGGCCGACACGCTCTGGGCGAGGATCATGTCGCTCTCGCGGTAGTCGGCCTTGAGGGTCAAGAACGGGAATAGGTTGGCCACGATGAAGAACACCGCCGAGGCGAGCGCGAACGCGGTGGCGCGGTGGACGGTGTTGCGGCGGCGGGAGTAGAGGGTGGCGCCGCAGCGGTGGCAGAAGACGCGCTCGCCCTCCTCGACGGGCGGCAGCCGAGAAGAGCGCGTCGCAATCGTGGCAGGCCAGGTGGCTGTCGGCGGGGAGTTGCATCGGGGGCGGGCGGATACTTAACCGCAGATCAACGCGGATTCAGAGTGATTAAGAGGCAGAGCCAAAGGTGTTCCCCTCGAAATCGCCAGAAAATGCATTTAGGGCCGCATGGCGGAACGTGCCGCGTTGAGCCTGCGTAGAACTTCCTCCCGAGGCGCGGCTGAATCGGAATTCGCCAAGTACTCCGCGTAGCGTGTCTCCAGTAATTGGCGCAAAGCATCGTCGTCGCGGGTAAGCGGCCCACGGGGGAGCACCTCATCCCAAAGTTCTTCGGCAAGCTGGCGTTTCTGTTCGTTAGAAAGGTTTTGCACTTCGGGAAGTGTTTCCAAGATCATTGGTGAAGAATAGCGGCCTTGGATTCAAACGCCAGCGGGGCCGGGGTTTCTTCCATCCCGCGTGTGTCACGTTGCTTGTTTGGATAAACCGGATATGATGTGGGAATGAAATTCACCGCTATTTTCGAGCCGGCACCAGAGGGCGGATACGTTTGTTTTGTTGAGGAGGTGCCCGGGGCTATCTCGCAGGGAGATACCATTGAAGAGGCGGAGGAAAACCTCCGCGACGCGTTACAACTTGTTCTCGAATGCCAGCGCGACCTCGCCGAGCAAAGCCTGTCCCCGAATAGTATCAAACGAGTTCTTGAACTCGTTGAAGTTTGAAGTTGCTCGACCTTGAGGCGCATCTGCGCGCCCACGGTTGCGTATTCTTCCGGCAAGGCGGCAGACACTCGGTTTGGTACGATCCTGGCAAGGGATACCCCACGGCGGTGCCACGACATCGCGAAGTTAAGAAATTCACTGTCCGTGAGATTTGCAACCGTCTTAAAATCCCCGCGCCTTGACAACTCAAACATCCAGCGAGCTGGTCGAGGCCTGATCCCAGTAAGTCACCGCGCCGTCGCGGCTTTTGGCGAAGCGCACGGTGCCATCCTGCGAGATGATGATCGCCACCGCCTCGGGCAGCGCCAGACACAGCCGGTACGCGGAACGGTGCCGCGTGCCCACGCTCTCGGTAAACTCCTCCTCGTACTGCTCGCCCTCCAGGTCCAGCGCGCGGCGCACGGTCACCACCCCCGGGCAGTTCGCCGGTGATTTCGCCGCCGAAACCCGAGCAGCTCGATGCGGTTGGTGAGGACCACCGCGCCATCCACCTCCGCGCAACCGGCGACGAGGTAGGCCATCTCGAAGATCGCCTCGTCCAGCGCGGCCAGATGCTCGTCGTTGCTGGACGCATACTCCGCCCAGCCCACCGGCTCGACCGTCCCGGAATGCAATTCGGCCATCCGGTTGAGAATCCGCAGCACCAGGGTGCGAAAACGGCGGCGCGGCTCGCCGTCGGCAAACCGGTACTTGATGTCGATGTAACGGTTGACCCCGCTGAGTTCGTCGATCAATCTCCGGCGGCAGCAGCAGGATCGTCGCGCCGTGATGCGCGCTGCGCAACGCCGAGATCAACCGCCGGATCGCGTGCTGGGCGATGGTGCGCACCAGCATCGGGTCGATGGTCACGCCCAGCGCGCGCGCGCCGCCTGCGCGCCCGCTGCGTGTGCAGGTCGATGACCTCCGTGCGCGCCGGGCGTGAACGTGTCGCGCATCCATTTGGAATCGAACACGTTGAGCGACGGCCCCTCGATGTGCCCGCCCGCCATCCGCGCGATGACTTCCGAGCCGAACCCGATGGTCAGCCGCCCCGGGCCGGTGACGCTCAGGACCAGCGCGGCGGGCAGGGTCTGCACGCGGCCCCGGCCGCCGTGGACGTTCTGGAGCCAGCGCATCCCCGAATGCAGGATGCCCCACATCCGGGGCATCTCGCGGCGTTCGTCCAGGCAGACGCCGATGAGCGACCGGTAGAAATTCGCCGCCGGACTGAGCCGCCGCGCTTCCAGCGGGTTGAAGGGGCGGTTGCGCAGGAACCGCAGGCAGTGCAGGCCGTCGGGCGGTCCCTGATCGCACGGGAAGCGGGCCGGTTCGGCGAGGATGAGCCGGAACGTGACCGGGCGCGCCTCCTCGCGCAGCAGACTGGATTGAAAGCAGATGATGATGAGGCGTTCCAGGGCTTCGAGGCTGGGCGGCGGCTCGTCGTCCCACGGGTCGGGCATGCCGGGTTGGTCCCTGCCGGTGTGGACGCGCCCCCAGCGTTCCAGGATGAAACGGGCGAGGTCGTGGGGGTAGGCGAGGTCGCTCATGGGGGAAAGAAGGAAGGGCAAGGAGATAGAAGATAGGAAATAGGGCGGAAGGGAGGTGGGATGTGGCGGAGGGGAGGTGAAGAGGGATATGGGAAATGGGAGACGATCTCCAGTCGGTTGGTTTCTCCGCACCGAAGGCGCAGCCTCATCACAGCCTGGGGCAACACCCCAGGTATGGGTTGGCTATGGATTTAGCGCTGAAGGCGCGATTCAAAGGCTGCCGGTCGATGTGGCAGCATGGTCCTCCAAGTGTGATGAGGCTGCACCTTCGGCGCGGAGAAATCCGTCTCTCTTCACATCCCGTTCCGCTCTCCCCTCACTTCTCCACGCCCGCGCCCCCGGCGGACGCGCCGCCGGACGACAAAAACAATTCCCAGTCCCCCACCCCGTGCGCGTTGCGGATGAAGAGCGTCACGGGCAACTCCGGCGGCATCTTGGGAGTCGCCAGCAGTTGCAAACCGGCCTCGGCCGGGAGCCGGTCGGCTTTGCGTCCGTTTAACGCCTTCGAAGTCCAGACGCAGTTCTCCCAACTCGTGTCGCCTCCGCGCGAACGCGGCACGATGTGATCGACGCTGCCTTCGTCCGGCGCGAGGACCCGGCCCGTGTACTGGCAACGGTTGCCATCCCGCGTGCGGATCGAACGCGAGGACAGCTTGGGACGTCGGCGAGGCACCTTGTCGTAACGGCCCAGCACGATCACCGTCGGCACGCGCAACGCCCCGCGGATCGTGCCCACGCTACGGTCGTGGTCGCGCACGGGCAGCGTGAGCCATTCGTCCCAGCGCACGGGGCGCAGCGAGTGGTCCGGCCCGATGTCGAGGCCGGCGGCGGCTTTGGTCATCATCTGGCAGAACGCCTCGGCGGGCGTCCGCACGTTGATGGCCTGCCAGCAGCGGTTGAGCACTAACACGGTGGGTTGGTCAAGGACTGAGGACATAGGGAGCGTTGAAGGCGGCGACCCGGCCCCGTTGGAATTCAGGGAGAAGGTGGCCACGGGATGGCGTTGTCGTGGGTTCTTGTGGCTGGGTGGAGGGTAGGTAATCAGATCGGAGAAACAGAGACCACGGCGGGGCGACCCGGGATGGCGGATTGGACCGGAACAGCGCGCCCGGCGTTCACCCGAAACCCAAACCCACCCGTTCCCAAAAAACTGGGGACGGGTTGGCGGACGCGCGATCTGGCGTCGGCCCGGCACCGGCTTTTACGGCCGACGCGCTTAAAGAAGGCGGCAGCCTCCGTTGTTGATCCGGTCGCTTCTCATCACGACACCTGTTCCACCTGAATGCGGTGTACTGTTAGCAAAGCAACCCGGCGGCGTCGAGGAAGTTTTCGTCTTTTGTGAGGCGTGACCACAAATATCCGCCCGCCGGATGATCGTCCGCCAAGCCGCCGTCAAATCTTTGCTCGCCAAGCTCTCGGCGCGCCGACTACGCTGCCGTCCCGATGAAACGCACCAAAATCATTGCCACCATCGGCCCCGCCAGCGACGACGAAACCATCCTCGCGCGCATGATCGCCGCCGGGTTGAACGTCGTGCGGATCAACTTTTCCCACGCCCGCCACGAGGCGCTGGAAAGCACCGTCGAGCGCGTTCGCCGCGCCGCCGCCAGCGCCGGGGTGCCCGTCGCCATCCTGGGCGATCTGCGGGGTCCCCGCATCCGCGTCGGCGAAATGACGGGCGGCGTCATCCGGCTGGAAACCGGAGCGGAGGTCACGCTGACGCCCGATCCCATCCTCGGCACGCCCGCGAAGATCGCCGTCTCGTTCCCGGCGCTAGCGGGCGACGTGCGGCCCGGCACGATCCTTTTGCTCGACGACGGCAACCTCGTCCTTGCCGTGCGCGAACTGCTTCCCGGCGGCGAGGTGCTCTGCGAGGTCAAACTCGGCGGCAACCTTTCCAGCAAACGCGGCATCAACCTGCCCGGCAGCCGCGTCAGCCTGCCGTCGCTGACGGAGAAAGACTACGAGGACATTGATTTTTCCATCGCGCAGTCGTTCGATTTCCTGGCGCTTTCCTTCGTGCAATCCGCCGAGGACGTGCGCGCGCTCCAGGCCCACCTCGCCGCGCGCGGGGCGGACATCCCCGTCATCGCCAAGATCGAAACCCAGAGCGCGCTGACCGACATCGAAGCCATCGCGCGCACGGCGTACGGCGTGATGGTCGCGCGCGGCGATCTGGCGTTGGAGATGAGTCTATCGGCGGTGCCCATTGCGCAAAAGCAGATCATCACCGTTTGCCGGCGGGTGGCGGTCCCGGTGATCACGGCAACGCAGATGCTGGAATCCATGACGCACGCGCCCAAGCCGACGCGCGCGGAGGCGACCGACGTGGCGAACGCGATCTTCGACGGCACGGACGCCCTGATGCTTTCCGGCGAGTCGGCGATGGGGGAGTATCCCGTGCAGACCGTGGCGACGATGAGCGTCATTGCCGAGCGCGCCGAAGCCGCCTGGCTGGGCGGCGAACTGCTTTCGGGCCCGCCGCCACTCCCGGCGTTGCGCGGCGAACTGGAGAGCGTGGTGGCGTTGGCCGCGCAGCAGATCGCGGCGGCACTCGGCGCGCGGGCGATCGTCACGCACACGACCAGCGGCTCGACGACCCGCCGGGTAGCCTGCCACCGACCGGCGATGCCCTTGCTGGCGTTGTGTACGGAAGAGCGGATCAGTCGTCGGCTGGCGTTGACGTGGGGGGTGGAAAGCGTGGTGACCGGCGAAATCCAGAGCACCGCGCACATGGTGGATTTGGCGCTGGACGCCGCCGTGAAACTTGCGGGGGCGCAACCGGGCGACGCCGTCGTGATCGTGGCCGGCACGCCGTATCACGTGAGCGGCCGGACGAATTTGATCAAGGTTGAACAAGTGCCGGCGACGGGTGAGCCGCCGGCGAGGATCTCGAAACAACCAGATACCAGAAGAATCACAGAGGGCACGGAGAAACAGACACAGACACAGAGAACACAGAGCAAGAAGGAAAGGGTCCACAGGAGAAGAGACTAACAGGTCTTTCCGAACCCCCGCCTTTCTCTTCCGCCTCTGTGTCTGCCTCTCCGTGTCCTCTGTGATAAATTCTTGTCCCCCTCACGTCTCCCGGCCAAGGTCCACCAGCAGGCGGCGGCCCTTGAAACGGATGCCGTTCAGCTTTTCGATGATCTCGCCGTGCGCCTCCTCGGACACATCGACCAGCGCCTGCTTAGGCAGGATGTTGATCGCGCCGACCACCTCCTTGCCCAAACCCGTCACCCCCGCGATCACGCCCACGATGTCGCCAGGCCGGATCCCGTGGCCTTCGCCGACGTTGAACACCAGGCGCACCATCCCCGGCTCGTGCGACACGGGCGCGAGAAAACGCGACTGGCCGCGCTCGAACTTGTTCCTGCCGCGCGGCCCCGTCTCGGACGGAGCCGCTGTCCGCCGGTGCGGGGCGGTCGTTGAAAGCACGTCCTCCAGGCTGGCGTCCGGGGCGTGGTCGTCCCGGCTGCCGTCGGACCCGGCACCAACGCGGTTTTCCATCGCCCGGGGTTCGGGCCGGCGCGGCTCGCGCGTGGCAGGCGCGGCGAAGGGACGCCGTTCCGGTTCCATCTCGCGCTCGCGGTCGCGCGGGCGGTCCTGGTCGCGGTCACGATCCCGTGAATTCGGCGCGTTATTGTTGGCCGGGGCCGAAGCCTTCGGCGCGTCGTCGCCGCCGCCGCCCGCCAGCAGATGCAGGAGCGCGGAGGCGATGTCCGTCGGCGAGTGGCCGGCTTCGAGCAGGCGGTCGATGGCGGCGTCCTGTCGGCGGTAACTGCCGTTCTCCAGCGTTTCGCGCAGCCGCTCGTGAAGCGCCTCGGTGCGTCGTTCCTCCACCTCGTCGGCGAGCGGCACGCGTGACCCGGCGGATGCGCGCCTTGGTGAAACGCTGGATGTTCTGCAGCCTGTAGATCTCGCGCCCGGCCACGAACGTCATCGCCTTGCCCGTGCGTCCCGGCGCGGCCCGTGCGGCCGATGCGGTGGACGTAATCCTCGCCGTCGTGCGGCAGGTCGTAGTTGAAGACGACCTCCACGTCGTCCACGTCCAGCCCGCGCGCGGCCACGTCGGTCGCGACGAGAAACTCGCACTGGCGCTGGCGGAAGCGGCCCATCACGCGTTCGCGCATCGCCTGGCTCAGGTCGCCGTGCAGACGCCTCGGCCCGGTACCCGCGCGCGGCGAGATGGCTCGGTCAGTTCGTCCACCATGATCTTCGGTCGCGCAGAAGATGATGCCCAGCTTCACGTCCTCCAGGTCGAGGATGCGGCAGAGCACCTCCAGCTTCGAGCGGCGGTCCACCTCGTAATAGACCTGCTCGATGGCGGGCACCGTCAGCGCCTTGCTCTCGATGCGCACGCTGACGGCGTCCCGCGTGTAACGGCGTGATCAGATGTCCCGGATTGCCGGCGGCACCGTGGCGGAAAAGAACACGGTCTGCCGCTCGGGCGGCGCCTGGGAAAGGATCGTCTCGATGTCGTCGCGGAACCCCATGTCGAGCATCCGGTCGGCCTCGTCGAGCACGACCATGCCTGACCTCCTCCAGCGAGAGCGTGCCGCGCTCGAGGTGGTCCATCACGCGGCCCGGCGTGCCGATGATGATCTGCGCGCCGTCGCGCAAGCCGCGGAACTGCCGGTCGTAGGACGCGCCCGCCGTAAATGGGCAACTCGCGGACGCCTCGCTTGAAGAAGGCGAGCTTGGAGACCTCCTCCGCCACCTGCATGGCGAGTTCGCGCGTCGGGCACAGGATCAGCGCCTGCGGGGCGCGGAGGTCGGCCTTGACCCGTTCGATGGCCGGGATGGCGAAGGCGGCCGTCTTGCCGGAGCCGGTCTGCGATTGGCCGACGATGTCGCTTGCCCGGTGAGCAGCATGGGGATGGTCTCGCTGACTGGATGGGCGTGGCTTCCTCGATAACCCAGCCGCGCGACGGCCTTGAGCAACTCGGGGGACAGGCCGAGATCGGCGAATAACTTTTTCTGCATCGCGTCCTGTAACCCAGAATCACCCATATCGCGAACGGCGGGACGAGATTATCACGATCCGGGAGGTTGGCGGCGCGACAAAACAGTTGCAAACGTCGGCGAAGCCGGGAAGAATCCGCCATGCAAAAAACGGCTGTGCTCGGTTGCCTGGGTCTGGTGGTGGTGCTGGCTCTAATCTTCGGACTCAGCGGCGTCGGGAGTTACAACAAGCTCGTTGGCGCGCGCAACAACGTCGATGTGAAATGGGCTCAGGTCGAGAACGACTACCAACGACGGGCCGATTTGATCCCGAACCTGGTTAACACGGTTTCGGGCGCGGCCAACTTCGAGAAATCCACGCTGACCGAAGTGATCAACGCGCGTGCCAACGCCACTCGGCCCGAGATCAAGATGGACCCCAACCACGCGCCCGACAATCCGGCCGACGTCGAAAAGTTTCGCCAGGCTCAGGAACAACTCGGCGGCGCGCTGTCCCGTTTGCTCGTCACCGTGGAGAAATACCCCGAGCTTCGCGCGACGCAGAATTTCCGCGATTTGCAGGCGCAGTTGGAAGGCACGGAAAACCGCATCGCGGTGGCGCGGCGTGACTTCAACGAATCAACCCTGGCTTACAATAACGCCCGGCAAAGTTTCCCGACGGTGCTGATCGCCGGGATGCTCGGGTTCCAGGAGAAGCATCCCTTCCAGGCCCGCGCCGGCTCCGACGTGCCGCCCACGGTGAACTTCGGTGGCACGCCCGCGCCCGCGCGTTGACTATGAAAGTCGGAACGCGGAAGGCGGAAGGCGGAACCAGCAAACCGGTGGGGGCCGCTCGAAGCACGACCTCCGGTTCAGCCATTTGGTTCCGCCTTGCGCCTTCCGCGTTCCGACTTTTCCTCCTGCTATTTGTCACCGGCACGGTTGGCTTGCGCGCGGCTGAAATCATTCCCGCGAAGCCGACGCGGTATTTCAATGATTCCGCGTTGATGGTGAAGCCGGAAACGGCGGAACGCCTGAACCGCGCACTGGAGGACTTGGAGAAACAATCCTCCAACCAAATTCTGGCGGTCATTTATCCGAAGATGCAGTCGGACTCCTCGCTGGATGATTACTGCGAACGGGTCTTCAGAACGTGGCAGGTGGGGCAGAAGGATAAGAACAACGGCGCGGTGCTGTTTGTGTTCGTCGCGGATCATAAATCCCGAATTCAGACGGGCTATGGTTTGGAGGGTTCGCTGCCGGACGCCATCTGCAAGCGGATCCTTTCCGACGAGATGGCACCCTACTTTAAGGCGAACGACTTCGACGGGGGCATGATCGCCGGGGTGGAGGCGATGATCAAGGCCACCCGCAACGAGTACAAAGGCGCCGGGCTCACCAAGTATCAGCAGGAACACCCGGCCGGCTCAAATGGCGGGAGCGGCGGCATCAGTTTTGGGACGATCTTTTTTCTGTTTATCGTCGGATATTTTATTTTCTCGATGTTCACCCGCCGTCGCGGCGGGGCGATGTACACCGGCGGCGGGCCCATCTTTTTCGGGGGTGGTTTTGGCGGGGGCGGCGGAGGGTTTGGCGGGGGTGACAGCGGCGGAGGCGGCGGCTTCTCGGACGGCGGCGGGGGGTTCTCCAGCGGAGGCGGCGACAGCGGTGGCGGCGGTGCCAGCGGCGATTGGTAAATTCCTCGACTCCATGAAGGCGAAACACTTTGTGCAAGCTCTGGATCACGCGCGCATCACGGCGGCCATCGCGGGAGCCGAGACGCGGACCAGTGGACAACTGCGGGTGTTCGTGACCCACAAAGTGGTGGCGGACGCCCTCGTGGCGGCGCGCGAACGCTTCCAGAAGCTCGAGATGGAAAAGACGATCCAGCGCAACGGCATCCTGATTTTCTTCGCGCCGGAAGCGCGCAAGTATGCCGTGGTAGGAGACCAGGGCATCCACGAGCGCTGTGGTGGCGACGAGTTCTGGCAAGGCGTCGTGGACAAGGTGATGCGGCCTCTGTTGAAGGAGGAGAAATTTACCGAGGCGGTGGTGGAGGCCATCGGGGAGATCGGGCGCGAGCTTGCCCGTCATTTTCCGCCGCGCACCGACGGCACGGGCGCGGACGAACTGCCTAACGAGGTGGAGGAAGACTGAAAAGGCAGAAGGTAGAAGGTAAGAGGCGGAGACCAAGGTGATGGCGGCTAAAATCCACATTGGGACGGCTAGCTGGTCGGAGCCGGAGTTTGTGCGAGACTGGTACCCGAAGGGTTTGTCCGCCGGGAGCCGGTTGGATTATTACGCGGAACGTTTTGACATGGTGGAGGTGAACTCCAGCTTTTACGCCGTGCCCACCCGGGCCATGACCGCTAAATGGTGCCGGCAGACGCCGGAACATTTTGTGTTCGACGTCAAGCTCCACCGACTGCTCTCCCGTCACGGGGCGGCGCTGGAATCCTTGCCGTCGGATTTACGCGAGGGGGTGGAGTTGACCGGCACCGGCAAGGTGCGGCTGACACCGGACCTGGAGGCGGACGTCGCCACGCGCTTCCTGCGGGAAATCGAGCCGTTGGAAAAAGCGGGAAAATTGGGCGCGCTGCTGTTGCAACTCACGCCGAGCTTCACCCCTCGCAGCCATCGGCTGACCGAATTAGACGGGCTTTTCTCCTTGCTCGCCCCGCGCAAAGTGGCGGTGGAACTGCGCCATCGCGAGTGGGTGGAAGCCGGACGCCTGGAGGCAACGCTCGACTATTTTCGCGAACGCGGGCTGATCTTGGTCTGTCTTGACGCCCCCCTGGGCAACGCGCCGATTTTGATGCCGTCCGATCTGGATGCGATCACGCAGCCATCGTTGGCGTACCTGCGCTTGCACGGGCGGAACACGCACGGATTTCTGAGCGGCACCACCGTGGCGGAGCGGTACAACTACGAGTATTCCGAGGACGAGTTGCAACAGTTGGCCGCGCGCGTGCGTAAGATAGCGGAGGTCGCGCAAGAGGTGCATGTGGTTTATAACAACAACGCGTCGAACTACGCCCCGCGCGCCGCGCTGCGTTTCCGGGAGCTGTTCGGACAGGCGAACTGGCGGGAGGATTTGTTTTGAGGGGGATGGGAGCAGCCCACCCGCCGCGAAGCGGCGTCGTGCCAAAGGTAGGGATGGCTCTCCGAGCCGCTCCCATTATCAGCTTGGCTAGTTTTGTCAACTACCAGGGGTCGTCCAACCAGACGCGGAGACAATGGGGAGCGGCTCGCAGAGCCATCCCTACCTTTGGCACGACGGCGGGAAACCCGCCTGACTGCATCGCAATGCGCAT
Organism: uncultured bacterium; assembly: GCA_963795895.1. GTDB lineage: Bacteria > Verrucomicrobiota > Verrucomicrobiia > Chthoniobacterales > SZAS-18 > CAWCJJ01. Next base: position 181,546 of record CAWCJJ010000005.1, on the reverse strand, counting down.
GACAACCAACTTCGACGTGATCATCGTTGGCGGTGGACCCGCCGGGGCGACTTGCGCGGCGTTCTGCGCGCGGGCGGGCGTCCGCACCCTCGTGCTGGAACGCGCCACCTTTCCACGCGACAAAGTCTGCGGCGATTGCCTCAACCCTGATTGCTGGCCCGTGCTGGAACGCTTGGGAATCGCCGCCGAAGTCCGCCGCCTCCCCCACGCGCGGTTGCGCTCGGTCGAGTTTGTCAGCGCGGGCGGACGGCGGGTGGGCCTCCCCTTCCCCGACGTGGAACCCGGCGAAATCGCGGTGAAACGCAGCGCGCTCGACGCCGTTCTCCTGGAAAACGCCGCCTCCGCCGGCGCGACGGTCCGGCAGGCGTCGGCGGTCTGCGCCATCCGGCGGGTACCCGCCACGGACAGCTTCGAGGTGGACACCGCGCCGGGACACGTCGCGGGCGCGCCGGGCGAGACCTTCACCAGCCGGTTCGTGGTCGCCGCCGACGGTCGCAACTCCGTGGTCGCCCGTCTGCTGGAACTGCTGCCGGAGGAGCGCGCCGGACGCGCCACGTCCCCGCCGCCGAACCGCGTGGGTTTGCAGGCGCACGTCCCGTGTCCGGCGGAGTTCGGCGACCAGGTCCAGATGCGCTGGTTCCCCAAAGGCTACGGCGGACTCGCCCCCGTGGGCGGGGGGGAACTGAACATCTCCCTAACGGGTTCCCCGCGCACGCTGGAGTCGTTGAAAACCTGGGCGCGCGCGGAGTTCGACCTGCCCGCCGACCAAGCTTGGCGCACCATCGCGCCGCTGGACCGTCGCTCCGCCCGGCGCGCGGCGGTGGACGGGGCGTTTCTCACCGGCGACTCCGCGCGGGTGGTCGAGCCTTTCACGGGCGAGGGCATCTACTACGCGCTCCGCTCGGGCGAACTCGCGGCGGGCGCGCTCACCGCGGCGGCGCGAGGCGAACGCTCGACCACGCAGGCCGGCGCGGATTACGACCGCGCGCATCGCCGGATGTACCGCGGCCGGCTCTGGGTGAACCGACTCGCGCGCGCCGCGGCGTTGCACCCGCGCCTGGCCGCGTGGGCGCTGGAGGCGGCGCGCTGGCGTCCCGAAATTCTCGGCTATCTCACGCGCAAGGTGGTCCGCGCCTAACGGGAACCCGCCGTCATCCGGTTCGCCCTCCCCCATGAACCCGCACCCCCCTCCTAGCGCGCGGCGCATCCTCGTCGCCGACGACCAGTCCGCCGTGCGCGACGCCCTGCGTCTCCTGCTCAAGGGCGAGGGCTACCTCGTCACGCTGGCCGCCTCCCCGGCGGAAACGCTCGCCGCCGTGCAGGCCGAAGATTTCGCCCTGGCGTTCATCGACCTCAACTACACCCGCGACACCACCAGCGGGCAGGAGGGTCTCGACCTGCTCGACCGTCTGCTCGCGCTCGAAGGCGCGCCGCCCGTGGTCGTGATGACCGCCTGGGCCACGGTCGATCTCGCCGTGGAAGCCATGCGGCGCGGGCGCGCGGGATTTCGTCCAGAAACCCTGGGAAAACGCCCGCGTGCTCGCCACCGTCCGCACGCAGATCGAACTCGCCGGCATCCGCCGCCGCAACGCCCGGCTCGAAGCGGAAAACGGCTTCCTGCGCGAGCGACTGCGACGACGCCGACGCCGGCGCCGGCCGCGGCGGCGCGGACGGGAGTTCGTCGCCGCGTTCCGCCGCGATGCGCCCGGTGCTCGAAACCATCGCCAGCGTCGGCCCGTCGGACGCGCCCGTGCTCATCACCGGCGAGAACGGCACGGGCAAGGGCGTCGCCGCGCGCGCTGCTCCACGCCGCCAGCGCGCGCGCGGACAAGCCGCTGGTGAGCGTCAACATGGGCGGCCTGAGCGAGAACGTCTTCGAGAGCGAGCTTTTCGGCCACGTGCGCGGGGCGTTCACCGACGCCAAGACCGACCGCATCGGGCCGCTTCGAGCTGGCCGACGGCGGCACGCTTTTCCTCGACGAAATCGCCAACGTCCCGCTCGCGCAGCAGGCCAAGCTGCTGCGCCTGCTGGAAACGGGCGAGTTCGAGCGCGTCGGCTCCTCGCGCACGCAGAAGGCCGACGTGCGGCTGCTCTCGCGCCACCAACGCCGACCTGCACGCGGAGGTCGCCGCCGGGCGCTTCCGGCAGGACCTGCTCTACCGGCTCAACACCGTGGAACTGCGCCTGCCGCCGTTGCGCGACCGGCCCGAGGACATCCCGGTGCTGGCGGCGCATTTCCTGCGAAAACACCTCGCCCGCTACCGCAAGCGCGTCGTCCGGGCCTCGACGACGCGGCGATCGCGCGCTGCTGCTTTCCCACCCGTGGCCGGGCAACGTGCGCGAACTCGACCACGCCATCGAGCGCGCCGTGCTGCTGGCCACCGGCGAGACGCGATCCGCGCCGCCGACCTCGGGCTGTGGGCGCGAAACGCGGCGCGCGGGCGGCGCGGCGGGCGCGCCGTCGCTGGAGGACATGAGCCTGGAGGACGTGGAACGCTTCCTCATCCAGAAGGCGATGGCGCGGCACGGGGGCAAGGCCGACGCCGCCGCCGAGGCGCTGGGCCTGAGCCGCAGCGCGTTCTACCGCCGGCTCCAGCAATACGGACTGTGAGCATGAATGCGAAGGCGAAAGTGCAGAAGGCAGACGGAAAAGCCTTCGAAGCGGCCTGATTGCCGTCGACGGCGTCACGATTGCCCCGGAGTTCCGGCCTTCTGCCTTCTGCACTTCGCCTTCTGCCTTCCGCCCCATGGAAGCGGCCTGAGCCCGGGACGCGTCGCTGCCGGTTGCGACCACGCTCCGCGACGCAAGCTGCTCGCACGACCGCGCCATCCAGCTCCTGACCTTGTTCGCCGGGCTGCCGGCGCGGTGGTCTGCCTGGTCCTGCTCTGGGTCGGGCGACTGGACGCCCAAGGTGCAATGGACGTTTTCCGTCCTCGTCGTGGGCGTGCTGGCTGGGGTGCGTGCTCGGCGGTGCGCGAGCGCGTCGTCTACCCCATGCAGACGCTCACCAACCTGCTCGCCGCCCTGCGCGAGGGGGACTATTCCCTGCGCTCGCGCCGCGCCCGGCGCGACGACGCGCTCGGCGACGTGATGCGCGAGATCAACGCGCTGGGCGAAACCCTCGTCACCCGCCGCCGCGAGGCCAGCGAGGCCATCGCGCTGCTGCGCGCCGTGATGGCCGAGATCGACGTGGCCGTGTTCACCTTCGACGACGCCGGCCGCCTGCGTCTGGTCAACCGCGCCGGGCGCGGCGACTGCTCGGCGCGAGCCGAGCAAACCCTCGTCGGGCCGCGCGGCGGCCGAACTCGGCCTGGCGGACGCGCTGGACGGGCGACGATCCACCGCACGCTCGACGGCGGATTTCCCCGGCCGGCGCCGGCGCGCGCTGGAGCCTGCACCGCACGCAGTTTCCGCGAGGGCGGCCGCCCGCACCAGCTCCTCGTGCTGGCCGACGTGAGCCAGCCGTTGCGCGAGGAGGAACGCGCCGCGTGGCAGCGGCTCATCCGCGTGCTGGGCCACGAGATCAACAACTCGCTCGCGCCCATCGGCTCCATCGCCGACAGCCTCGCGCACGCTGCTCGACCGGCCCGAGGCGCAGCAGCGCGCCGACGACTGGCAGGACGACGTGCGCGACGGCCTGGGCATCATCGCGGGCGCGGGCGGAGTCGCTGGGGCGGTTCATGGGCGCGTATTCGCGGCTGGCGCGGCTGCCCGCGCCGGAGCGGCGGCGGCAGGACCTCGCCGCCGCTCGTCCGGCGCGCGGCGGCGTTGGAAACGCGGCTGACGGTGGCGGTCGGACGCCGACGGACGAATCGTCGGCGGACATCGACGGCGACCAGATCGAGCAGGCGCTCATCAACCTGATCCGCAACGCCGCCGACGCCGCGCTGGAAACCGGCGGCGGCGTGCGCGTGGGCTGGTCGGCGGACGGCGGCGGGCGGTCGGTGATCGTGGTCGAGGACGAGGGGCTGGGCCTGGGCGGGCACGGCGAACCTGTTCGTGCCGTTTTTCACGACCAAGCCGCAGGGCAGCGGCATCGGGCTGGTGCTCAGCCGCCAGATCGCCGAGGCGCACGGCGGCACGCTGACGCTTGGAAAACCGCCCGGACGGCGCGCGCGGCTGCCGGGCGACGTTGCGGTTGCCGCGGGAGGTAGCGGGCCGTCTGCTTGCCTTTGGTCTGGAGTGCGCCGCGATCATGCGCAGCCGCCTTTCGCACGAAGTGCAGCCCATAACATCTGAGTTGTCATCTCCTCTCGCACCAAAGTGCGTCTCAGCACAGCCTGGGGCAACGCCAGGTACGTTGGCTGTGGGTCTAGCGCTGAAGGCCGATTCAACTGCCGGTTGATGCATGATGGTCCTCGAAGCGCGCCCGATTGAACGCGGCTTCAGCCTGGACCATACGTTTCCGCGTTGCCCAGGCTTGTTATGAGGCTGACTCGGTGCGAAGGCAGGCTGAGCGAGTGCACCGGCGAAGGGATAATGTCATGGGCGTCCCGATAACGGGACGACGTATTCCACTTTGGGACGAATGATACTCGCCAACATAGAATGTTTCGTAACCTATGTCCAAGCATTATAAATATATTATTCTCCTGGCACGGCCCTTGCAATAGGAGCGGTATCATGAAACGAACGACCACCACCTCCACTACTCGCCACCTCCCCGCCCTGCCACCCGGCGCTGCTGCGTCTTCCCGCTCCGCCAGCCCGGCGGATCCTCTCGACGCCGACCTCGCACGGCTTCCTGGCGCTGTTGCCTGGCCGCTTGCGTGCTGCTCGCCTGGCGTTCCGGACGCTCCCCGGCAATGCTGTCGCGGACGAACCGGAACACCGCCGCGACTCGCACCGTCCAGCCCGGCGCGCTCGTCAGCTGCCCGCCACCGGCCCACCTTCCCGTCCATCGTGCTGAAAGCGTACTAACGCCACGCCCACGCCACCCGTTCCTGCCCGCCGCTTCGCGCCACCACCCGCCATGCCCCTTCCCAGACCACCGCCCCCGCCGCCCGGACGCACCGCCCGGGTTCAGCGTGACCCCGCGGCAACGGCATGGACGTGGCCCGCTCGCCCGCAGCATCGCCCGCCGCCGCCGGCGCCGCCGCTGGATCTGGCGCGGCGGCTGGCGGTGCTGCGCCGCGTCGCGGCGACCAGCCTGGTCTCGCCCGGCTGCGGCCCGCCGCTGCCGACCGTCGAACGCGCGAGCGTCTGGACCGACACCGTGCGGCGCGGGCCGATGATCCGGCAGGTGCGCGGGCTGGGCACGCTCGTGCCGGAGGAAATCCGCTGGATCGCCGCCCGCACGGACGCGCGCGTCGAGCGCATCGTCGTTTTCCCCGGCGCGACCGTCGAAGCCGGACACGCGTCATCCTCGTCCTGAGCAACCCCGAACTGCAGCAGACCGCCCTCGACGCCGACGCCGCCGTCACCGCCGCGCAGGCCAGGCTCGTCAACCTGCGCGCGCAACTCGAAGGCCAGTCGCTCGAACGCCAGGCCGCCTTCGCCAAGGCCCAGGGCGACCGCGACACCGCCGTCGCGCAGGTCGAGGTCAACGAGAAGCTCGTCCAAGCAGGGCCTCATCGCCCCGGTCGAACTCAAGAAATCCCAGATCTCCGCCAAGGAACTGACCGCCTGCTGCGAGATCGAGCGGCAGCGCGTCGATTTCACCCGCCAGTCCGTCGAGCCGCAACTCGCCGTCGCGCAGGGCGAACTCGACAGGCGCAAGGCGCAGGCCGCGCTGCGCCACGCGCAACTCGACGCGCTCCAGGTGCGCGCGGGCATGGCGGGCGTGCTCCAGCAGGTGCCCGTCGAGGTCGGCCAGCGCGTCACCGCCGGGCACCAACCTCGCCCGCGTGGCCGACCCGACCAAGCTCAAGGCGCAGATCAAGATTCCCGAAACCCAGGCGCGCGACATCCAGCCGGGCCTGCCCGTGAGCGTGGACACCCGCAACGGGGTCGCCGAGGGCAAGCGTCTCGCGCGTCGACCCCGCCGTGCAGGCGGGCACGGTGCTGGTGGACGTGACCTTCAACGGCGCGCCGCTGCCGCGCGGCGCGCGGCCCGACCTGAGCGTCGAGGGCACCGTCGAACTCGAACGCATCGACGACACGCTCGTCGTCGGCCGACCCGCGTTCGGGCAGGAGGAAAGCACCGTCAGCCTGTTCCGCCTGTCCGCCCGACGGCACCGAGGCCGCGCGCGTCCAGGTCAAGCTCGGGCGCGGCTCGCGTCAGCGTCGTCGAGGTCCGCGAGGGCCTGCGCGCGGGCGACCAGATCATCCTTTCCGACACCACCGCCTACGACAACAGCAACGATCCGACTGATAATGCAGCCTGCGAACGTCGAAATCGATCTCACTCGCGTATTCCAACTGTCTCTACCGCATGACATCACGCCATTCCGCATGCACCTGCATTCGATCCATGAACACGACACCGACCGCTCCCTGATCCATCTCGACGGCGTCAAGAAAGTCTTCCTCACCGACGAGGTCGAGACCCACGCGCTGGCCGGCATCTACCTGGACATCCAGCCGGGCGAATACGTCGCCATCGCCGGGCCGAGCGGCTGCGGCAAGAGCACGCTGCTGTCCATCCTGGGGTTGCTCGATTCACGCCGAGCGAGGGCAGCTACCTGCTCAACGGCCAGCAGGTCGCGAGCCTGTCCTTCGCCGAGCGCGCGCGCATCCGCAACCGCGAGATCGGCTTCATCTTCCAGAGCTTCAACCTGATCGGCGACCTGTCGCGTGTTCGAGAACGTCGAGCTGCCGCTGACCTACCGCTCGCGACCTCAACGCCGCCGAGCGCAAGCAGCGCGCGTCAACGAGGCGCTGGAGCGCGTCGGCATGGGCCACCGCAACCGGCATCTGCCCAACCAGCTTTCCGGCGGTCAGCAGCAGCGCGTGGCCGTGGCGCGGGCGCTGGCGGGCAGCCCGAGCGTGCTGCTCGCCGACGAACCGACGGGCAACCTCGACAGCCGCAACGGCGAGGCCGTCATGGGCCTGCTCGACGAACTGCACGCCGGCGGCGCGACGATCTGCATGGTCACGCACGACGACCGTTTCGCCCAGTGCGCCGACCGCACGGTCCACCTCTTCGACGGCCGCGTGGTCGAGGATCAACCGCGTCGCCGTAGCGTTGTCCGCACCTTGGCCTCATCCGCCTGATTCGTCACTTCGTCATTTCCCCATGCTCCCCGACCTGCGCACCGCCTGGCGTTCGCTCGCGCGCAGTCCGCTGTTCACCCTCACGGCGGCCGGGTTCGCTGGCGCTGGGCATCGCCGCGTGCACGGTCATCTTCAGCGTGGTTTACGCGCTGCTGCTGCGGCCGCTGCCCTACCCGCACCCGGACGAGCTCGTCCACATCGGCATGGGCAACCCCGCGTTCCGGGCAAGGCGCCGTTCCGGGCCGCTGCGCGCCGGACGGTGCTCAACGCGCTTGCGCCACGACCCGGACTCGGGTTTGTCCGCGCTCGGCGGGTTCGACTACGATTACGCCAACCTCACCGGCGTGCCCGACCCCGACGCAACTCGCCGTCGGGCTGGTCACGCGCGATTATTTCCGCGTGTTCGGCGTCCCGCCCGCGCCTTGGACGCATCTTCACCGAGGCCGATTGCCGCGCGGCCGGCGCCGCCGACCGTCGTCCTGAGCGACCACGCTCTGGCGCACGCAGTTCCACGCCGACGACCGGACATCATCGGCCAGACGATCACCCTGGGCGACCAGCCGCGCACGGTCGATCGGCGTCATGCCGCCGGATTTCAAGGACCTCAACGGCGGCTGCGACCTCTGGCTCCCGCTCGCCGAGGACGGCCCGGAAATGCAACCCGGCGTCAGCGCCGCTTCATCACGGTCGGCGCGCCTCTCCGACCCGAGCCCGGCTGGACGCGCGAAGTTCAACGCCTTCCTGCGCGGGAACGCTCTCCGCCAACCTCGCGCAAGCCGATCCGGTGCACTACAAGAACTGGCACCTGGAAGCCCATCCGCTCGGCGGCGGTCTGCTCATCGACGCCGACGCACGCACGCGCTCTGTGGCTGCTGCTTCGGCGCGGTGGGCTGCGTGCTGCTGGTCACCTGCGCCAACGTCGCCAACCTGCAGCTCGTCCGCGCGGCGGCCCGCCGGCGCGAGGTGGGCGTGCGCCTGGCCCTCGGCGCGAGCCGCGCGCGGATCATGCGGCTTTGCCTCGCGGAAAGCCTCCTGCTCGCCGGCGTCGGCGCGGCCCTGGGCCTGCTGGCCGCGGCGTGGGGCGTGGACGCCGTCGCCGCGCTGCTGCCGGCGGGTTATTCGCCGTTGCAGGACGGCATCCGCGCTCGAGCCTGGCCCGCGCTCGGGTTTGCCGCCGTCGCCGCGAGCCTCGCCGGCGTCATCGACGGGTCTGCTTCCCGCGCTGGGCCGCCTCGCGGCAGGACCCGGCGGGCTCGCTGGCGGTCCGCCAGCGGGCGCGGCGTCCTCGGAGGGACCGGCGGGCAGGCGGGTCCGCGCGGCGCTGGTCGTCGCCGAGATCGCGCTGGCGCTCGTGCTGCTGGCGGGCGCGGGGTTGATGGGCCGCAGCCTGCTCGCCGCCCTGCGTTCGGACGCCGGCCTGCGCCTCGGACCGGACGCTGATGCTCAACCTTTCCCTTTCCGCCACCCGCTACGCCGACACCGCCCGCGCGCACGGACTACTACCGCCGCGTGCTCGACTCGGTCAACGCCGTGCCCGGCGTGGAGGGCGTGGCGATGACCATGACCGCGCCTTTTTCGTGGCACGATGGCTTCAACTTCGCCCTGCCCGGCCAGGCGGCGGACGCGCCCGAGGCGCCCACCAGAGCGCCATCCGACGACGTCGGTCAACCCCGCCTGTCTTCGCCACGCTCGGCATCCCGCTGCGGCAAGGGCGCGTGTTCAACGAGGCCGACGTGGCCGGCGCCCCGCTGGTGATGGTCGTCAACGAGGAGTTCGCCCGGCGCTACTTCCCCAACGGCAACGCGCTGGGCAGCCGGGTCACGACCGCGGCCAGCCGCTCGACGCCCGAGATCGTCGGCGTCGTGGGCAACGTCCGGCGCAACGGCCTGGACCAGGAACGCCCGGCGCAAGCCTATTTCTCCTATCTCCAGCAGCCCGCGCCCTTCGCGACGCTGTACGTCCGCGCGGCGGGCGCGTTCGACGCGGAAAGCCTGACCCGAGCAGTCGAGGCGGCGATCTGGCAGATCGACCCCGACCAACCCATCGGCAAGGTGACGACGCTGGAGCAAGCCGCCGCCGGCAGCGTGGCGTTCGAGCGGCTCTACGTGGTGCTCTTCGGAGTGTTCGCCGCGCTGACGTTGGCGCTGGCGGCGCTGGGCATCTACGGGACGGTGGCCTACAGCGTCGGCCAGCGCACGCGCGAACTCGGCATCCGCCTGGCGCTGGGCGCGCAACGCGAGGACGTGCTGCGCTTGGTGCTCGGGCAGGGCGCGCGCCTGGTCGCCGCCGGCCTGGCGCTGGGTCTCCTGGCTTCGTTAGGCCTGGGCCGCCTGCTGACAAGCCTGCTCTACGGCGTCAAGCCCGCCGATCCCGCGACCCTCCTCGCCGTGGCCCTGCTCCTCGGCGCCGCGGCCCTGCTGGCCAGCTTATCTGCCCGCCCGCCGCGCCACCCGCATCGACCCCCTCGAAGCCCTCCACGACGAGTAGCCGCCCTGCCTTCCGCCTTCCGCCTTCCGCCTTTCCCGATGCTCTCCGCCCTCCGCTCCCTCCTGCGCCAACCCCTCTTCACCGGCGTCGCCGTCCTCGTGCTCGCGCTGGGCATCGGCGCGAACACCGCCGTTTTCAGCGTCATCAACGCCGTGCTCTTGCGTCCGCTGCCTTACCCGCGAGCCGGATCGGCTCATCCTGGTGGGCGAATGCCAGAACGGCTTCAGAACCGGCTCCGTCGCCCTGCCCAACTACCTCGATTGGCGCGCGGCGCAGCGCTCCTACACCGATCTCGCGCTGGCCCGGCGCGAAAGTTTCAACCTGTCTTATCCCGCCAGCAGCGGCACGGCCCCGGAGCGGGTCGGCGGCGCGACGGTCAGCGCGAATTTTTTACCCGTCCTCGGGATGAAGCCGGAACTGGGACGCAACTTTACCGAGGCGGAGGACACGCCCGGCGGCCCGAAGGCGGCGCTGCTGGGTGATGCCCTCTGGCGTCGGCGCTTCGGCGCCAACCCGGCGGTGCTCGGCCAGCGCGTCACCGTGGACGGCGTGCCGCGCGAGATCATCGGCGTGCTGCCGCCGGAGGTCGGCTACCCGCGCGCGTCGGAAATCTTCCTCCCGCTGGGCGACCTGCGCCAGGACAAGAACCTCCTGAACCGGGGCAACCACGTCAGCTTCCGGGTGCTGGGTCGGCTCAGGCCGGGCGTGACGCCAGCCGCCGCCGACGCGGACCTCGGCGGCATTGCCCGTGAACTGGAGCGGCGCTACCCGGAGAACAACGCGGGCCGCGGCGTTTTTGCCCAGCCCCTGCTCGACGCGTCGGTGGGCGACTATCGCCAGAGCCTGCTGCTGCTGCTTGGCGCGGTGGGCTGCGTGCTGCTCATCGCTTGCGCCAACGTTGCCAATCTCCAACTGGCCCGTGCCACGGGCCGCGCCAAGGAACTCGCCGTGCGCGCCGCCTTGGGCGCGGGCCGCTGGCGGCTGGTGCGCCAGACCCTCACCGAAAGCGTGCTGCTGGGCCTGTTGGGCGGTGCGGCGGGCGTGCTGCTTGCGATGTGGGTCTTGGACGGTATCGTCGCCCTCAGCCCCGCCGGGGTGCCGCGCTTCCACGAGGCGCGGCTGGACTTGGCCGCCCTGGGGTTTACGGCGGCCGCCGCGCTGCTCGCAGGCGTGCTGGCCGGGGCGTGGCCCGCGTGGCGGGTATCCGGCGCGGCGGCAATGGCGGCGACGCTCCACGAGGGCGGCGCGCGCGGCGGCACCGGCGGACGCGGCCAGGGGCGCGCCCGCGCCGTCCTGGTGGTCGCGCAGGTGGCTCTGGCCGTGGTGCTGCTCACTGGCGCGGGCCTGACACTACGAAGTTTTTACCAAGTCCAAGGCGAGCCCTTGGGCTTTCGTCCCAACGGTGTCCTGACCGTGGGCCTCGCGCTGCCTTCCAATCGCTACGACCGTGTGAAGTTCCGGCAGTTCTACGCGCAACTCCTGGAGCGCGTGCGCGCCCTGCCCGGCGTGGCGGCCGCCGCCGCCTGCGCCAACGTTCCCTTTGGTGATTCGGAGTGGGATAGCAGCTTCCACATCACCGGCACGCCTCCGGCGGCTCCCGGTCAGGAACCGGTCACGGAGATGAACGTGCTTTCGCCCGGCTATTTCAAGCTGCTAGGCATCCCCCTGCTGCGCGGGCGTGATTTCGGCCCCCAAGACACCGACGGCCAACTTAAGAGCATCATCATTGATGAGATCATCGCGCGGAAATATTTTCCGAACGTTGACCCCATCGGCCAGCACATTGATGACGAGGAAGAGATGCCGGAGAGCCATCTTCCTCCCAGGACCATCATCGGCGTGGCCGCCCACACCCGCAACCGCGCGCCGGGAGAGGCGGATTTTCTTTCGCGCGCCGGACAGATCCACCTCTGCCAAGAGCAGAGCGACACTTATGACGAAACTCTGCTTGTCCGCGCCGCGTCCGGTGATCCGAAGCAATTTGTCGAACCCATCCGCCGCATCGTTCTCGCGCTGGACCGCGATATCCCGCTCGCCGAGGTCACCACGCTCGAGGCGAGCATCGCCGACAGCCTCGCGTCGCGTCGCCTGACGATGACGCTCCTCGCCGCCTTCGCGGGCGTGGCCCTGCTGCTGGCCGCTGTCGGCCTGTACGGGGTGATGGCCCTGAGCGTGACGCAGCGCACGCGCGAACTGGGCATCCGCATGGCTTTGGGGGCGTCGCGCGCGGCGGTCCTGCGAATGGTGATGACGCAGGGGGCGGTGTTGGTGGGGATCGGCCTCGCGGCGGGCCTGCTCGCCGCGCTCGCGGGAGGGCGGGCGCTGGCAACGTTGCTCTACGGCGTGAGCGGACACGATCTGCCGACGCTCGGGGTGGTGACGCTGACCCTGGCCGCCGCCGCCCTGCTCGCCTGCTGGCTGCCCGCCCGCCGCGCCACCCGCGTGGACCCGATGGTCGCCCTGCGGGAGGATTGAGTGGCAAGCTTGTACGAAACCGGTTTTCGCCGCATCGTTGGGCATGACTCTGCGAATTGTGCTTGAACCCAGCGAAGAGGGCGGTTTCACGGCCACCGTGCCGAGCCTGCCCGGCTGCATTAGCGAAGGCCGCGACCGGGCGGAGGCACTCGACAACATCCAGGAAGCCATCGACCTCTACCTCGAACCCGTCGAGGACGACGCCCAATTTTCCGAGCGGGCGGAGACCGTCGAAATCTCGGTATGAGCAAGGTGCCGAGCCTGCCGTACGACCGCGTGGTCCGCGCGTTGCGCCGCGAAGGCTGGGTGGTTGTCCGTCAGAAAGGCAGCCACATCCGGCTCCAGAAACAGACGGCCAACGGCACGCTCAAGATCACCGTGCCCGCGCATCGCCCAATTTTGCGCTCCACGCTCTCGCACATTCTTAAAGCGGCGTTTCTGAGCGTGGACGAACTCAACGCCTTGCTCTGACGCAGCGCGAGCCGGAGTGGGGTGGCTGTGGCGAGGATTGAGGGGAGACAGTTGAAGCCGGTGTGGCGCGCTTTCCCGCAACCATTTTAGCGAAAGGTGTCGATTTTGAGGTGTCGCTTGGCCGGATTGAACGAACGGTCCGCCGAACCGGCCCCTAAAGAAGAAGAGAAAACCTTACAAAATCCGCATATTCCGCCGCCATGAAAACCACCGTTACAAGCCTCTCCCGTCCCGCCTTCGCCTTCGCCGCGGCGTTGTTGATCGCCACCGCCGCACTCCCCACCGTTGGCGCAAACGCCCAGCAAACCGCCACCGCTCCCGTCGGCACTCCGGGCGCGGACGGGAAAGCCAAGTTGTCCGACGCCGAAGCCAATTACCTGCGTGGCGTGGCGAAATCCAACCTCACCGAACTCGCCATTAGCTTCCTGGCCATCGAGAAGGGTGCCAGCGACGGCGTCAAAAAGAACGCCGACGAGATGATCGACAACCACATCAAGTCGATGAAGGAACTGCTCGAACTCGCCAGCCGCCATGATCTGTTCATCCCACTCGCGGTGGACAACGAAATGGTGAAAGGCTTGATGGAGCAAAGTGGATCCGCCTTCGATCCCGCCTACGCCGCCGCCGCGCAAAAGATCAACCAGGACGCCATCGGCCAGTTGGAACCCCTCATGAGCCAGTTCACCGATGAAAAGGTGAAGAGCTTCGCCAAGGATGATCTGGCCGACGACAAGAAGCATCTCAAGGAAGCGCAGGAACTCGCCGGCAAGCTGGTTCAGAAATAGGTCGGGGCGGATGCGCCAAGCGCGCGCCTTCGCAGTTATCTTAATTCCTCTTCATCCGCGTTAATCTGCGGATGAGAATGGCTCCGCTGGAAAACGGTGGACGCGCGGGAAAATACCCGGCATACTTGACCTCCCGCCGAGTTCCTCTAATCTCCGCCTCCACCTATGCCCGCGCTCGTCACCTTTTCCCTCCTCCTCGCGGACGCCACCGCGCCCGTCGCCGCCAAGCCGCCCGCGTCGCCGTTTTTCGACACGCTGCCGCTGCTGTTCTTCATGGTGGTAATCTTTTACTTCATGCTGATCCGCCCGCAGCAGAAACGCGCCAAGGAACAGGCCAGCCTGATCTCCTCCATCAAATCGGGCGACCGGATCGTTACCTCCGGCGGACTGCATGGGATCGTCGCCAACGCGCGTGACGTCAGCGACAAGACCGTCCTCGTGAAATTCGCCGAGAACGTCAAAATCGAAGTGGAGAAAGCCAATATCACCACCGTCGCCAAAGTCGGCGGCAATGAGATCGAGGTGAAGGCCGTCCCCGTCAAAACCGGCTCCTAGCCGTCCGCTCCCTATCTTCTACCTCCTAACTCCTTTCCCTTAGCCTCCGCCTCCGCCATGCCTCCCGCCCTGACTTTTTTCACCGGCCTGCTGATCCTGATCCTTTTCGGCTGGTATCTCGGCACGGAAGTGTCCTCCCGCAAACGCGCCATCGGCCTCGCGCTGATCTTCATGTTGACCGGCCTGTGCGTCGCCGCAGCTTCCCACGGCATCGCCCTCGGACTGGATCTCAAGGGCGGCACGGCGTTCCTCGTGCGTCTGGTCAAGGGCGACTCGGGCGTCAAGATCACCCAGACGATGCAGGACCAGGCCACGGAAGTCATCCGCAGCCGCATTGACAAAGATGCCGTTGGTGAACCGGTGATCAGCCCGGTCGGCACGGACCAGATTCTCGTGCAGGTGCCGGGGCTTTCCACGGAAAAGATCAGCGCGACCCGCGACCAGCTCCAGCAGGTCGCCAAACTGGAGTTCCGGCTCGTGCATCCGCAGAGCGACATGCTCATCCCCCAGATCGAAGCCGGCATGGCCATCGTGCCGCCCGGGTACCAACTCATGACGGAGGAGGCGGCCGAAGCCAAGCCCCTCACGAACGCCAACAACAACAGCCGCATCAATCCCCTCATGGGCACCGTCGCCCCGACCCCGTTGCCCGGCGACAAAAAGAAGCCCCCCTTGCAGGCGCTGGTCAAAATTCGCCCGGACATGGGTGGCGAACACATCACGGCGGCCGGCGCGCTGTTTCAAACGCAGGGTTGGGAGGTGAGTCTGAGCTTTGATTCCGTGGGCGCGAAGCAATTTGGCGACCTGACCGCCGCCCACGTCCACGAACGGCTTGGCATCGTGCTCGACGGCAAGCTCCTTTCCGCTCCCGTGCTCCAGACGGCGATCTACGGCGGCACGGCGCAGATCACCGGCCAGTTCACTGACGCGCAGGCGCGCGGTCTGGCGAGTTCGTTGGAAAACCCGTTGTCCACACCCGTCAAGATCGACGAGGAGCGCAGCGTCTCGCCTACCTTGGGCAAGGCTTACGTTTGGCGTGGCGTTGTCAGCGGGATCATCGGCTTGGTGCTGACGTTTATTTTTGTGCTGTTTTACTACCGTTTCGCCGGGGTCCTTGCGAGCATTTCGTTGTTGATCAACATCGCGCTGCTGCTGGGGATGATGGCGATGTTCGGCTTCGTGCTGACCTTGCCGGGTATCGCGGGCGTCATCCTGACCATCGGTTTGGCCATCGATGCGAACGTGCTGGTTTATGAGCGGTTGCGCGAGGAACTGGCGGCGGGCAAGCCGCTCCGCGCGGCGGTCGAGGGCGCTTACGACAAGGCGTTTTCCTCAATTTTTGACGCCAACGTCACCACGCTGATCACCAGCGTTATCCTGTTCTGGCAGGCGGCCGGGCCGGTGAAAGGGTTTGCGGTCGCGCTGACACTTGGGATCATCGCCTCGCTATTTTCCGCGCTGGTCGTGACCCGGAACGGGTTCGCTTGGTCCATCGAGAAGTTCGGGTTGAAGAAAATCCGGATGCTCAACCTCCTGGGTTCGACGCACGTCGATTTCATGAAGTACGCCCGCGTGTGTGTCTTCGGTTCGCTGGCGGTGATTCTGCTCAGCGTCGGAGTGTTCGCCCTTCGCGGCCAGAAGAACTTCGGCATCGACTTCCGCGGGGGCGATCTTTCGATTTTATCGACCAAACAGCGCTTGGAAACGGCGCAGGTGGGGGACGTGCTGAGGACCGTTGAACGTGGGTGAAAGCGTCGTGCAGAGCGAGGAAAAGAACGGCCAGCAACTGCTCACGATCCGCAGCCCCGTCGATACGGGCGTGCGGGTACAGAAGCAGTTGCAGGAGGCGTTTCCGCAGGCAGGCATCGCCGTGGCGCAATACGACAAGGTCGGCGCGCTCGTAGGCAAACGGCTCGCGTACCAGTCCCTGTTCGCCATGCTGATGGGCATCGGTGGCGTGCTGATTTACATTTCGTTGCGCTTCGAGTTTTCGTACGCGGTCGGCGCGGTTGTCGCGTTGCTGCACGACGTGATCATCACCATCGGCGTGTTTTCGATCATCGGACGCGAGATGTCGCTGGTGCTCGTGGGAGCGGTGCTGACCATCGCCGGCTATTCGATCAACGACACCATCGTGGTGTACGACCGGATCCGCAGCGGCCTGCGCGAGGGCCGCAAAGGCAGCGTGCGCGACATCATGAACGCCAGCATCAACGAGACGCTGGGCCGCACGGTGCTAACGGGCGGCGCGACCCTCGTGACGGTGCTCGCCCTACTCATCGGCGGCGGGTCCGTGTTGAACGATTTCGCGCTGACGCTGCTCATCGGCGTGCTGGTAGGAACTTATTCGTCGGTGTTCATCGCCTCGCCGATCGTGCTGTGGCTGTCGCGCGGCGACAAGGGGCGTCTGCGCCAGGAGTTGGTGCGGGCCGACGCCGGCAAGCTGGGGTCCGATCCGACGAAGAAGCTGCCCGCCGCCGTGCCGGTGTTGCGGGCGTGAAAAGGCGGATTTGACCGGGCGTTCGACAGCGTCTAGGATGGCATCCCCGTTCGCGGAGGTTCGCCGTTCGTTTAGTGCATTTCATTTTAGCAGATCGATTCCATTCCAAACATCCAAGTTGCCATGCCAGAAGTTATTGTCCGTAAAGGTGAGCCCGTTGACCGGGCGTTGAAGCGTCTCAAAAACAAGCTCGATTCCGAGGGAATCATGGAGGAGGTGCGCCGGTTGCGCGCCTTTGAAACGCCCACGCAGAAGACCAAGCGCAAGGCCAAGGCAAACGCCAAGCGCGGCAAGGTGAAGTTCCGGTTCAACCCGAACATGAACAAGGACAAAGAAGGCGGCACTTCGGGTGAGCAGCAGCCCCGCGCGCACGTCACGGGCGCGGTGGTGTCGAGTCTGATTAGCTGAGGCCGGTTTTTCGGCTCCGCCCGCCGCGCAGCGGCTTTGGAGTGCGGCGACATGTCGCCGCTTTCACACGGCTCCGCCGGGTCCAACCGCGACACGTCGCGTCCTGACCTTCCGGCGCAGCCGGCTTGATCGATAGTCGGCTGCGCCGAAGCCAAACAACGCGACGTGTGGCTGGGATCAAAGCGGCGACGTGTCGCGGCGCACTCCAAAGCCGTTGCGCGGCGGGCGGAGCCAGATTGCGTAATCAAGTCACCCCATGGACGAAGAACCCAGCAGGCTGCTCGCAGAACGCCGCCGGAAACTCGAAGCTCTCCGCGCGCTAGGGCTCGATCCTTTCGGCGCGCGCTTCGACAACGCTGGGTCCATCGCCCAGGTCCGGGAGCAGTTCGCCGATGGCGCCGTGCTCCGTGCCGCCGGTCGGATCAGCGCGCATCGCGACATGGGGAAGTCGCACTTTCTCGATTTGAGCGACCTTACGGGGCGCATCCAGTTCTACATCAACCTTAAAAACCTCACGCCCGCGCAGGCGGAGGTGTTCGCGCTGTTGGACATCGGCGATTTCATCGGGATCGAAGGCGAATGTTTCACCAGCAAGAGCGGCGAACCGACGATTCGCGTGGCGAATTTCACGCCGCTGACCAAGTCGTTGCACCCGATGCCGAGCCAGCATTACGGGATTGTCGATGTCGAGATGCGGCACCGGCAGCGTTACCTGGACCTGATGGCGAACGAAAAAGCGCGCGCGACCTTTCTGGCCCGTAGCCAGGTCATGCACGGCATCCGCTCGTTTTTCCACGAACGCGGGTTTCTGGAGGTTGAGACGCCGATGATGCAAGCGGTGGCGGGCGGCGCGGCGGCGGAGCCGTTCAAGACGCACCACAAGGCGCTCGGTATCGACCTTTACCTGCGCATCGCGCCGGAGTTATACCTGAAGCGCCTGCTTGTGGGCGGGTTTCCGAAGGTGTTCGAGTTGAACCGAAACTTCCGCAACGAAGGTCTTTCGCGTCGGCACAACCCGGAGTTTACGATGTTGGAAGCGTACTGGGCCTACGCGGATTTCGAGCAGATGGCCGAGTTGATGGAATCCCTGATTTGCCATCTTGCCGGTGACGCGCCCTTGATCGAACACCGCGACGCCGAGGGTGCCGTCACGCGCTCGATTAGTTTGCAACGTCCCTGGCGGCGGGCGCGCTACCGTGATCTGATCCGTGAGATCGACGCGAACTGGTTTGATTACACGCCGTCCGAACGGCTGGAGCGCGCGACGGCGTTGGGAGTGGAAGTCCACACCGGGATGGTGGATTTCGAGGTGACGCAGCAGATTTTCGAGAAGCTGATCGAAGCGAAAAGCGTGGACCCGTTGTTTGTGACGCACCTGCCGAAGGAGCTGGTACCGCTTGCGAAGCAGAATGTCGAGGACCCGACCTTGGTTGATGTGTTTGAATTGGTGATCAACGGGATGGAGTTCGCGCCGGGGTATTCCGAGTTGAACGACCCGGACGTGCAGCGCGAGCGTCTGCTGCAACAAGCCGGCGAGGAAACGATGAATCTGGACGAGGATTTCCTGCTGGCCTTGGAACACGGGATGCCGCCGGCTGGGGGGATTGGTTTGGGGATTGATCGTTTGCTGATGCTGCTCACCGGTTCCGAGAGCATCCGGGACGTGATCCTGTTTCCGCATTTGCGACCCAAGGAGTAGGCGTTTGGAAAAAGGCAGCAGAACCGGGCTCGCCGGTTCCCCCTCCCAATCACGGAGTAGCGTCACTTGAATAGCCGTGGTCGAGTCCGCGAGGCCACGGAAAGAATCATCGCGAGTGTTCCCAGCCACGTGGTGGCGTCATCTCTGGAAGTAGGCGCACACGGAAGAGACACGGCTGATCAGAGCAACGCACCCATTACTATGAACGTCCGCTCGGCTGCCCGATTAGGCCTTTGTGTCATGGGGTGTGAGGCCAACTGAGCGGAGAAGCGAGCGGGAGACGGTATGGTCTTCGGGCTTGAAAAACACGACGTGACCAGATGACTTTTCGATTCGCAAGCAGCCGCAGTCTGGGCACTGATAGATGTCAGTCTCCAAATGCCAGTTGTGCCCCTCGGGCTGCTGAGTCGAATCCAGAAATCGCTCCCAGTCTTCGTCTGCAATCAACCTGGCCTTGTTGGAAATGAAATCGGTACTATCGGAAATAATCTTCCCGGACAAGCACATGAACTTCATAGTGGGAGAACAATCAGCGTTCCAAGCTAAGTGCCGTCAAGAAAGACCTGCCGAAAAGCGAGAAACCCCTCTGCCGTTCGCTCCAGCAAGTTGGTTAAGCGGCGGCAACCTCGACGGATTCGGCGACGGAATGCGACTCCGGCCAAGGCACACCATCCTCACGCAACGCTTCCAAATGGAACTCGATGGCTTCGCGAATGAGATCCACAACCTCGGCGCGGCTCTCGGCGACGGCAACGCAGCCCGGCAGGTCGGGGACGTACGCGCCGTAACTGCTGGGACCCTGCTCGATGATCACGGTGTAGCGCATGTGCTTATTTTTTGAGGCCCGCTTGCTTGAAGATACTGTTGAGCGTCCCGTGGGGAACGTCAACGCTGGGATGACCCGCAACGCTCACCAAACCGGGTTTCTGCAAATGCTTGTAGTGACGGTGGCTGCCGCGGGTGCGAACCGGATACCAGCGGTCTTCCTGGATGAGCTTGATCACGTCGCGCACTTTCACGCGCGAAGCTTTAGCAGGGGGTGAAATTTAGCGCAAGGCTTTCGCGCTGTTTGGTATCTGGATGACGTGTGGTTTATCGCTTTGGTGACGTCACTACGTGACTTGGAACCTATTGGTGGTGACTGTTCCGTGGCCTCGCGGACTCGACCACGGCTACTCACCTTCGGTTGACGCCACTCCGTGGCTGGGAGGGAGGAACTGGAGACATGTTGCCCGAGAGACCCCGTCGAGGTAGTCCGCCTCGAGCGTCCAACCACTCAACCCGCCAGACAGGCGCGCAAGCCCCGCTCGATCGCCACCGGATCCAGCTTTTTGCCGATGAAAACCAACTGGCTCCCGCGCGTTTCACCCGTCGCCCAGGCGCGGTCCCAGAAGATGTGGAACCGGTTGTTCACCCCGTGGAAAATCGCGCGGCGATCCTGGCCCTTCAACGACACAAAACCCTTGGAACGATACACCTTTTCCTTCTCACTCAACCGCTGGACAAACTTCTCGAACTTCTCCACGTCAAACGACTGCTCGAACGCGAACGAATGGCTCACGATGTCGTGGTGATGCCGTTCCCCCTTCATCTCGTTCAGAAAATCGGCGTTCACCTCCAGCTTGCGTTCCACGTCGAACGCGTGGATGTCGAGCAACTCGCGCAAATCCACCTCGCTCTGCCGCGCGCGCAGAATACGGGTGTGGGGATTCAGGCTGCGAATCTTCTCGCTGACCCGTCCAAGCTGCGCCTCGTCCACCAGATCGGTCTTGTTGAGGATCACGAAGTCCGCCATGGCGATCTGATCGACGGCCACCTCGGTTTCCTGCATCTGCTTGAGCGTTTGCTCGGCATCAACCACGGTGATGATGGCATCCAGTTGCACGAACTTCTGCAACGCCGGGATATTGACGAAAGTCTGCGCGATAGGGCCCGGGTCGGCGATGCCGGTCGTTTCGATCAGGATGTAGTCGAACCCGCCGCGTTTGATCAAACGCTGGAGGCTTTGCACCAAATCCTTGCGCACGGTGCAGCAGATGCAGCCGTTGCTCATCTCGACAACCTCGTCCTTTTGCGTTTCAACGAGCTGGCCGTCGATGCCGATCTTGCCAATCTCGTTGACGATCACGGCAAATTTGTATTGGCTCTGTCCGCGCAGGATGTGGTTGAGCAGCGTGGTTTTACCCGCGCCGAGAAAACCGGCGAGGATGCTCACCGGAATAATTTTGGGACTTGCGGTGGTGGTGTCCGGCATAAGGGAAAAGTAAGAGGTTAAAGCCGTCTCGCGGAGAAATAGGGAAGGTTAAATCTGGCTCCGGGCCATCAGCCCCGGGAGCGCGGGTCTCCGACCCGCAACAAGGCGGTAGCCCTTGGGTAGACCGGACCGAACCAGAGGCGGGTCGGAGACCCGCGCTCCCGGGGCTGATGGCCCGGTATCATTTGAGGCGCCATGTTGAGCCTCGTAGAATAACGGACGGTGTCCGCTTGCCAAGGGCCAGGTTCGGAAAAGTTACGCGTGCAATCTATTGGCGTAACACGCAACCTCTCAAAAATGAGAAGGCATTCCACCTCTACTACTACCCTGCGGCAACCACCTGTTCCTTCTTGAGGAACAGCGTGCCGGTGTTGGCGTTTTCGTACACCACGTACCCCGGAGGCATGGCTTCAATCGCGCCCTCTTTTTCCTGCGCCGCAAAGAAATACAGCGTTTGCACATGCCCGCCGCGCAACGCCTGCCGACGAGAGTGCAGGTAGAAAACTCTACCGTGCTTCTTGTTTCTGACCGTGTATGCCATGTTCGCGGGGCGCTTTATCTAGCTCCCGCTGAATGGCTTCCAACTCACCTTATATTACGATCACAGAAGTCCAGCCAGCCGGGGCAAGACTGAAAAAGCAGGATGCGCGCCCGATGTGGCTGGCGCGCGCGAGTTTACCCCGCGAAAGTCCGAATGGACCCGCAACCCCACCCCCTACAACAACCCAGCCTTCTTGAGCGTCGCGTGCGCGCCGTTCTTGGCCACCGTCTTCAAAGCGCGGGCAGTCAGCTTCAATTTGACGAACTTGTTCAACTCCGGCACCCACAAACGGCGAATCTTCAGGTTCGGGGTGAAGGTGCGCTTGGTCATCGCCGTGACGTGCTGGCCGATGCCGCCCTTCTTCTTGGCGAGACCGCGGCGGTGAATAACGTGGCCGCTGGAAGGGCGCGCGCCGGTGATCATGCAGACTTTTGACATAAAACGATAGTTCCGGAGTTTGTGGAACGGCCAAAGTGCGGCGGGTCGGCGGGACGGGTCAAGCGGTTTTTCTCGGTCGCCAGCCGAGCACGCCCGACCGGAGTGCGAAGCGTCCGCACGCCTTCCCTTGTGACACGCGGCGCCGGAGCTGATGCTACAGCTTCCGGGTGAAGTCCAACAGCCCCTCGGCCAAGCTGCGCATCGGCATCGTCGGAGCCGGCGCCATCGTGCGCCAACGCCACCTTCCCGCCCTGCTGCGGCGGCCCGACGTCGAGATCGTCGCCGTGTCCAACGGCACCTACGAGAGCGCCGAACGCTTCTGCCTGCACCACGTCCCGCACGCGACGCCGCTCAAAAACTGGGCGGACCTGCTCGCCCTGGAGAACCTGGACATCATCTGGATCGGCACCCCACCCTACCTGCACGCCACCATCGCCATCAGCGCGCTGGAAGCGGGCAAACACGTGTTCTGCCAGGCGCGCATGGCGATGAACCTGGAGGAAGCGCAGGAGATGCTCGAAACCGCGCGGCATGTCGCCACAGCTCGTCACCATGCTCTGCCCGCCGCCCCACGGGATGAAGGGCGATCTGTTCATGCGCAAACTGCTCGCCGAGGAAACCATCGGACCGATCCACGGTGTGCGGTTGCGCAGCCTGAGCGGGCAATTTCTGAAGGCGGACGAGCCGGCCCACTGGCGGCAGCGGATCGAGCTCAGCGGACTCAACGTCGCTCATGCTCGGGGTGTACGCCGAGGTGCTGCAACGCTGGCTCGGACCGATCACCTCCGTGCAGGCGCGCTCGAAGATCGTGTACCCGGAGCGCGACGGTTACGAGGTCAGCATCCCGGATTTGCTGAACGTGTTGTGCAGTTTCGCCAATGGCGCGGAGGGCGTGCTGATGTTTAGCGGGGTGAGCGCCGCCGCGCCCGGGGACCGCCTGGAATTGCACGGTCGCGACGGCATCCTGACGTACGATTTTTCCAATGATCACATCGGACTGGCTTACGCAGGCGACTCGGTGACCAAGCCGCTGCCGATCCCGGAGGAGTTGGTGGTGAACTGGCGGGTGGAGGATGATTTTCTCGCCGCCGTGCGGAGTCCGGGCCAGATGCAGCCGCGTCCGAGTTTCGAGGATGGCGTGGCGTACATGCGGGTGGTGCAAGCGGTGGCGGAATCCGTCACGCGGCACGAGGAGGTGGCGATCGAGGGGTGAAGGAGGGCGGTCCGCCTCAACCCCTGCGGAAGGCGTCCAACTGCCGCTCGTAGGCGTGGTAATCCAGGAACTCGTACAGTTCCGCGCGCGTCTGCATCGTCGGCACAACCCGTTCTTGGGTACCCTCGGTGCGGATCGCGCGGTACACCGCCAGCGCGGCGGCGTTCATCGCGCGGAAGGCGGAGAGCGGGTACAGCGCCAGCCGTACGCCCGCGCCGGCGAGTTGCTCCACCGTGAAAAGCGGCGTCCGGCCAAACTCGGTGATGTTCGCCAGCACCGGCACGCCCACCACGCACGCGAACTTCCCGTAATCCTCCAGCGTGGTGAGCGCCTCGGCGAAAATCATGTCCGCCCCCGCATCGCGGTATAGACAGGCCCGGTCGATGGCGGCGTCCACCCCCTCGGCGGCGGCGGCGTCGGTGCGCGCCATCAGGACAAACGCGTCGTCCGTGCGCGCGTCCGTCGCGGCTTTGAGACGGTCGATCATCTCCCCGGCGCTCACCAACTCCTTGTTGGGACGATGCCCGCAACGCTTGGCCGACGCCTGGTCCTCGATGTGGATGCCGGCCGCGCCCGCCCGAATCATTTCGCGCACGGTGCGAGCGATGGAAAACGCGTTGCCCCACCCGGTGTCCGCGTCAACAAGGAGCGGCAACGGGGTCGCGGCGGAAACGCGGCGCACGTCTTCCAACACATCGGTGAGCGAGGTGATCCCGAGATCGGGCCAGCCGAACGAGGCGTTCGCCACGCCCGCGCCGGAAAGGTACAACGCGCGGAACCCGGCGGACGCCGCCAGCAATGCGCTGTAGGCGTTGATCGTCCCGGCGACCTGCAGGGGACGCTCAGCTTCCAAAGCCGCCCGCAGGCGCGCGCCCGGTGAATCAGCGACGCGCGGCATCAGACCTCCAGAACGGCCCGGTAACGCACCTTGCCCGAACGCGCCCGCTCGATGGCAGTGTTGACCTCGGCCAGCGGGAATTTTTCGATCATCGCGCGCACCCCCGTCCGCGCGGCGAAACGCAGCATCTCGTCCATGTCACCCGGACTGGACGCCCGCCCGCCGCTGACCTTCTTTTCCCCCTGGATCAACCCGAAGGCGGACAATTTGAGGTCGCTTTCGGGAATGCCCACGATCACCAGCGTGCCCTCGGGCCGCAGGGCGGCGAGGTATTCGTTCCAGTTCACGTCCGCCGAGACCGTCGAGAGGATGAAGTCGAATCGGTTCGCAGCCTTCTTGAGTTCGTCGGTGCCCTTCGTCGCGATGAAGTGGGTCGCGCCGAGGCTTTTCGCCTCCTCGTCCTTGGAATGGCTGGAACTGATCGCCGTCACCTCGCAACCCCATTTCGCGAGGAACTGCACGGCCAGATGTCCCAATCCACCCACCCCCACCACCGCCACGCTCATGTCCGCGCGAACGCCATGGTGCAGGATCGGACCGAACACCGTGTTGCCCGCGCACATTAGCGGGGCGGCTTCCGGACAATCCAGTCCGGGCGGGAGCGGGACGGCGAAATGGGCGTCGAGCCGCACACTCGTGGCGTAGCCCCCGTGCCGGCCGACGATGGTGTCCTTCTCCTGCGCGCAAAGGTGTTCCTTGCCGCGTCGGCACCATTCGCATTCGGCGCACGAACCGCTCTGCCAACCGACCCCGACCGCCTGGCCCACGGTGAGTCCCCGGACCTCGGACCCGGCTGCCGTCACCACGCCGACGATCTCGTGGCCCGGCACGAGCGGGTAACCGGACATGTGCCAGTCGTTGTCGATCATGGCGATATCGCTGTGGCAAACGCCGCAGTATTTCACTTGCACCGCCACCTCGTGGGCCGACAGGGACGCCGCCTCGAAGGAGAACGGCTCAAGCTTGGCTTTGGCTGATTTGGCCGCGTAGGCCTGGATGGTTTCGCTCATAGGATGATAAGGGCTGCCGCAAGTAAACGCCGTTGGGGGCGGGGCGCAAGGTGGGTTGAACCGACGCTGTCACCACTCGGACAACCGGGAAGGGCGTAAAAATCAGCATTTCCCAAATACTTTCTGTTGACTTGTTGAGGATGAGATTCATTCTCAATAACAACCATGCAGACCGCACCCGTGAACCACGCGCAGCATTTCGCCACGTCGTCCGCCCACGCCCCCGCCGCCGTTTCCAAACCGGTCCTACCGGTGGTGAAATGGGCGTGGCGGTCCTTGTTGATCCTGGGTGTGCTTACGATTTTAGGAGTGTTGGTCTGGCAGGGTGTCACCGCGCAGGGCGCGCCCGATCCCACCGCGCCGCGCACCAGTCCGACGGTCGCGGTGTTCGACATTGGCGTGCTGGTGTTCCGCGAGGGGTTGGAATGTATCCTGGTGCTTTCCGCGATTGTCGCGGGCATGACCGGGGCGCAGCAGGCGCACCGCCGCCCGGTCGCGTGGGGCGCGGGCGTGGGGCTGCTTGCCAGCGTGGTCACGTGGTTTGCCGCCGTCGGCATCGTGAGCAGCCTGAGCGAGAGCGTCTCCGCTTTAAACCTCCAGGCGGCCACGGGGCTGATGGCGGTGTTGGTCCTGCTGGTGATCATGAATTGGTTTTTCCACAAGGTGTATTGGGGCGGCTGGATCACCTTGCACAACCGCAAGAAGAAGGAACTGCTCGCGAGCAACCCGG
Source organism: uncultured bacterium (assembly GCA_963795895.1). GTDB lineage: Bacteria > Verrucomicrobiota > Verrucomicrobiia > Chthoniobacterales > SZAS-18 > CAWCJJ01. The sequence goes on along the minus strand of CAWCJJ010000005.1, from coordinate 155,925 downwards.
CCGACGCGGACCGCAACGCGCGGCGGCTGGTGGTGGGCTTGGGGTTGCTCGGGTTTACCTCGTTGTACCGCGAAGGTTTCGAGATCGTGCTTTTCCTGCAAACCTACCGTTTGCAGATGGGCGAGCGCATCGTGCTGCTGGGAACAGCCGTGGGACTGGCGCTTTCCGCCGTGATGGCCGTGCTGACCTTCGTGGCGCATCGTCGGCTGCCGTATCGCAAGATGTTAATTCTGACCGGCGTGATGCTGGGCGCGGTGCTGCTGGTGATGGTGGGCGAACAGGCGCAGGAGATGCAACTGGCCCATTGGATTTCCACGACCAAAGTTCCCTGGCTCACCGACGTGACCCCCGCCTGGACCGGCATGTGGTTCTCGTTCTTCCCGACGGTGGAGACGATCGTCGCGCAAGGATTGGCGGCGGCGTTGGTGATCGGCTCGTACTACGCCGCCCGCCGGCAGGTGTCGGCTCCGAGGGTGGCAACGGCGTAGTCTGCTCTGTCGCCATCGGGTTCCTTCTTCATGCCCTCCTTCCCCTTCATGCAGGTGGACGCTTTCACGGAGCATCCACTCAGCGGCAACGCGTGCGCCATCGTCTTTGAGGCCGATTCGCTCGACACCGCGACCATGCAGGCCATCGCCCGGGAGATGAACCTCTCGGAGACTTCGTTTGTCCTGCGTTCGGACGTCGCCGATTTTCGCGCCCGTTACTTCACGCCCGGCGAAGAGATTCCCCTTGCGGGACATCCCACCATCGCCACGGCTTTCGCCTTGGTGGATAGTGGTCGCCTTCACCTGAAAGACGACGCCCCGACCACCACCATCTCCCTGGAATTGCCCGTTGGCCCGATCCGTATCGACATTGATCGCGCCCCCGGTGGCGGCATGGCGCGGGCGACGATGTACCAGAAGCGGCCCGAGTTTTTGTCCACGTATCCAGCGGAGCAGGTGATGCCCATCTTCGGCTTAACTCCCGACGACACGCTCCCTGCGGCGTGGATCCAGACGGTTAGCACTGGCACCGCGCAATTGATGGTGCTCGCGCGCGATTTGGGAGTTGTGCGGCGGGCGCGGTTCGACGCCCACGCTTACGACCACCTCCGGCGCGAAGTGGCGGGCGGCGAGTTTTTCAGCGTCCACCTGTTTTGCCACGGCGGAGCAACGCCGGAGGGTCAGACGTTCGCCCGGCATTTCACGGGACCTCCCGGTTCATTCGAGGACCCCTTTACCGGTTCGGCCACCGGCGGAATGGCGGCGTACCTGTGGCATCATGGCTTGATCGACAACCCGGTCTTCCGCGCGGAACAAGGCCACTGGATGAGCCGTCCCGGCGTGGCTTACGTGGAGGTGGTGGGCCCGCGCGATCACATCGAGACGGTAAAGGTGGGCGGTCCGGCCGCGCGCGTCCTGCGGGGCGAGTTGACGCTGTGAGCGGAACCGGCTGGCCGGCCCGATTTGCCCCCGGCAAGCCCGCGTGTTAGGCTGAGATGTCAGGGGTTTTTGCCCGCCCCTGACGTGATCTCCAATCCGCCCCGACGCAAGCGCGCCATACCGGGTTCACACGCACCTACCAACCCCCTCCCCATGGCAGAAAACGTCTATCTCCTTGGCGGTTCCCGCACGGATTTCAAACGCAATTTCAAAAAGGAGGGCAAGACGTTGCGCGATGCCACGGTTGAAGTCGTCCGCGCCGCCTTTGCCACCACGGGCGTCGAGCCGTCGGACGTGCAAGCCGGTGTCGTCGGTAACTTCGCGGGCGGCCTCTTTACACGCCAGCTTCACGTCGGCGCGCTCTTGCTGGAGGCCGACGACCGCCTGCGCGGCATCCCCACCCTGCACACGGAGGCCGCGTGCGCCTCGGGCAGTCTCGCGGTGCTCACGGCGGCCCAGTGGATCGCCGCCGGGTTGTACGACTGCGTGCTGGTCGCAGGCGTCGAACAGCAGAAAACCATGTCACCCGCCGAAGGGTCCGACGTGCTCGGGGCGGCTGGCGATTACCACGTGGAAAAACCGCTCTACGGCGAGTACATGTTTCCCAAGTTGTTCGGGCGCATCGCGCAACTTTACATGGAACGCTACCCGGCTCTGACCGAGGCCGACCTCGCGCGGGTGGCCGTGAAGAATTACACCCACGCCCGCCTGAACCCGCTGGCGCAAATGCGCGACGCCAGCCTGGATTTCTACGCGGCCAGCACCGAGTCCCAGAAGAACTGGCGCATCGCGGAAAGCCCCCTCAAACTTTACGATTGCTCGCAGATCACCGACGGCGCCGCGGCGGCGATCCTGTGTTCCGCGCGCTTCTTGGACAAACTTTCCCACCGGGTTACGCACGGCACCGACAGCGGCGACAGCCTGCCGCACCAACTGGCTCCCGTCCGCTTGCACGGCTGGGGACACAGCACCGACGCGCTCGCGTTGGACAAAAAGGACGTGCCCGCGTTTCCGCACGCGCGGGCGGCGGTCGTCCGCGCGCTGGATCAGGCTGGTATCCACGATCCCCCCGCGCAGTTGCAGGGCGTCGAGGTCCACGATTGCTTCTCCATTTCCGAAGTGATCGCCTACGAAGTGATCGGACTCGCCGCGCCGGGCGAGGGACGCGCCCTGCTCCACAACGGCGCGACGGCCCTGCCGGGTGTCCGCGCGCAACTGCTGGGCGCCGACGCCCCCGCGCCGCCCTTTTCGGTCCCGGTGAACGCCGGCGGCGGCCTGATGGCGGACGGTCATCCGGTCGGCGCGACGGGGGTGCGCCAGGTGCTCGATGCCCATCGGCAACTCACGGGCCAGGCCGGCGCGATGCAGATCGAGAACGCGCGGCGATTCCTAACGTACAATGTCGGCGGCAGCATGACGACGACCGTCGCGATGGTATGGGGGAGGGAATAAGAATTTATCACCGAGGACACGGAGAGGCAGACACAGAGGCGGAGGAGGCAGAGAAAACCAAAAGGCTTTGTTCCAGAAGCTGACCCGCCAATCTCTCCTCCGCACCCTCCTTCTTCCTCTGTGTTCTCAGTGTCCCTCTCCGTGTTCTCGGTGATAAATTCTTAATCCCCCTGATTCGTGACCGCCTCGCCTAATCCCCTGCGCCTGCTGACCGCCGTGCCGATCTGCGACGGGCACGACAGCGCGATCAACACGATCAACCTGGAGTTCATCCGGCACGGGATCGAAGTGATCTACCTGGGTTACCATCGGAAATCCACGGATATCGCCCGCGCGGCGATTCAGGAGGATGTGCGGGCCATCGGACTTTCCAGTTACAACGGCGGACACGTGGAGTTTTTCGCGGAAGTTCACGCCAAACTTCGGGAACGCGGCGGCGAGGGCATCGGGTTGTTCGGCGGCGGCGGCGGCACGATTACCGAGGCGGACGCCGCCCAGATGTCGCGCGAGGGCACCGACCGGATTTTTTTCGCCGGCACGCCGCTGGATTCCATGATCGAGTGGGTGCGCGAGCGTTACACCCAGGGCAAACCCACCCTTGCTCCCCCCAGCTTCTGCCGCCGCGCGCGACGTCATCCTGGCCCGGCAACTCACCGCCTTGGAGGAGCAATTTTCCCACCCTGCCCACACGCCGCCACCGCTATCCCGCTCCTCCGCCTCCCTTCCGAAATGCCGGGTGGTCGGGCATCACTGGACCGGGGGGTGCGGGCAAGACCACCCTCATCGACGAACTGGTGCTGCGCTTTCTACGAACCCGTCCACCAACCGCCCGCATCGCCATCCTTTCGCACGACCCTAGCATGGTCGGCGCGGGCGCGCTGCTCGGTGACCGGGCCACCATGATCCACTCGCAGGACGACCGCGTTTTCATGCGCTCCATGGCGACGCGCGGCCAGGCCGGCGGCCTTTCCCCGGCGACGGGCCAATGCCTGGAACTACTCGCCACTTGCGGCGACTTCGAGTTGGTCCTCATCGAAACCGTGGGCATCGGCCAGGAAGCCATGCCCTTCATGGGCGGCTTGGTGGATCAAACCTTGCTCGTTATGAACCCCGATTACGGCGCGCGCCTGCAACTCCAAAAAATCGCCATGCTGGACCTCGCCGACATCGTCGCCGTCAACAAATCCGATCTCCACGGCGCGCGCACCGCCTCCGCCGAACTCACGCGCCGCCTCGGCTCCAACAAGCGCGGCCAGCGTCTGCTCGCCACCATCGCCAACCGCCACCGCGACCCCGGCGTGGACGAACTTTTCACCCTGCTTCTTACTCCCACTTAATTTCCCCTAATCCGCGGATGACTTCTCTTGGACAAGTGGCCGTCGCCGTCGAATCCTTCCACCGGACCGTCGCCGAACAAGCGCGCCGCGCCCGCGTGGACCCCGGGTTCCAACAGGAAATCCTCGACCGTTGGAACGTCGCGAAAAAGCGCGCCGAGGACACCGCCACCACCACGCCGACCGGCCTCCGGCTGCCCCGCCTCGCGCTGCCGGACATCGACGAGCCCGGCGAGATCGCGCGCTACTTGTTAGGCGAGGGACTCCCCGGCGAGTTCCCCTACCTCAACGGCGCCTATCCGGAGATGTACCTGGACGGCGACCAGCAGGGCGGCGAGGAACCCACCCGCCTCTTCTCTGGGTTCGCCCTGGCGGAGGACACCAACGCCCGGTTCCACTACCTGACGCGCCACCAGCGCAGCAAACGCCTGAGCACCGCGTTCGACGGTCCGACCCTCTACGGGGTTGGCAGCGGGGCGGAGGGCGTGTTCGGCAAGATCGGCGAGGGCGGCGTGGCCATCGACACGGTCGAGGACATGGAGCGTCTGTACGCCGGCTTCACCCTGGACGACAACAGTTCCTCGGTTTCCATGACCATCAACGGTCCCGCGCCGATCATTTTGGCGATGTACGTGGCGGCGGCGAAACGACGGTTCGGACCGGAGGTCATGCCCAAGCTGCGCGGGACGATCCAGGCGGATATCCTCAAGGAAGTCCAGGCGCAGAACGAGATGATTTTTCCCATTGAGGCGTCGCTGCGTTTCCTGGCCGACATGGTGGATTACACGACCCGCCACATGCCGCGCTGGTACCCTATTTCCATCAGCGGCTACCACATCGCCGAGGCCGGGGCGACGCCGGTGCAGCAGGCGGCTTACACGCTCTCGAACGGGTTCGCCTACGTCGAGCAGTTCCGCGACCGCGGCATGGATGTCAACGTGTTCGCGCCGCGCCTGTCGTTCTTTCTGGACTGCGGGCTGGACATCGAGTACCTGGCCCTGGCGCGGGTTTGCCGGCGCATTTGGGCCATCGGAATGCGCGACGTGTTCGGCGCGGACCGGCGCGCGCAGGTGTTCAAGTTGCACACGCAGACGAGCGGGCGTTCGCTGATCGCGCACGAGTTCAAGAACAACCTCACGCGCACGGCCGTCGAGCTGATGCTGGCGTGCGTGAACGCGACCAACTCCTGCCACAGCAACGGGGCGGACGAACCCTTCACGACGCCGAGCGAGGAGTACGCGCGGCTGGGCGCGCACGGGCAGGCGATCATCCTGGAGGAGAGCGGCCTGTTCCGGCACATGATGAACCCACTGGCGGGTTCCCCGGGCATGGACGCGGTGGGCAAGGCGGTGGAGGCGGCGATTTTGGAGGAGTTCCGCGAGATCGACCACCAGGGCGGGGTGCAGGCCGCCGTGGAGCGCCGCTACCAGCGCAGTCAGATCCAGGCGAGCGCGCACCGGTTGGAGCAACAGATTTACGACGGCACCCGCCCGGTGATCGGGTTGAACCGTTACAACAACCCCGACGAGCCCTGGCCGGTGGTTAGCATGGTGCGCAACGTGCCGGAGAAGAAGCGTTTGCAGCTGGAGAGGTTGCGCGATTTCGAGGCGCGCCACGCGGGCGAGGCCGTCGGCGCGCTGGATCGGTTAACGGATGTGGTGGAGGGCGGCGGCAACGTGTTTGAGGAGTTGATCGGCACAGTGGAGAGTTGTTCGCTGGGCCAGATCACAGGACGGCTGCAGGAGTGCGTCGGGCGTTTTCGGCCGATGGTGTGATTGTCACAGGGAGGGTTTGAAGACGCGGCTTCGGAATTGGCGCTCCGATTGCGCTTCACTTCTCCGCACCAAAGGTGCTGCCTCAGCACAGCCTGGGGCAACGTCCCAGGTAGGGTTGTTTGTGTTTCCAGCGCTGAAGGCGCGATTCAAATTCCGCACGGTTCAATTCGATCCTCCAAGCCGCGATCTTCATGCTCTCGCACCGCGCGGTTTTAACGGGCGCGCCGATTGTCCTTCCCTTCACCGCACCGAAGGTGCAGCCTCATCATAGCCTGGGGCAACGCCCCAGGAAGTGGATAGTAGGATTCCCAGCGCTGAAGGCGCGTTTCAACCGCCGCCTGGTCCAACTCACTTCCCCATGTCGCAATCCTTGAGCCGGGTCATCCTGCACATCATCTTTAGCACCAAGGATCGCGCGCCCTATTTCGATGCGGATATTCTGCCCCGCATCCACGCCTATCTTGCCACCGTCTGCCGCGATTTGGGTGCCGAGTGCTTCCGGGCCGGTGGCGTGGCCGACCACATCCACCTCGTAACAACTCTGCCGCGAACCTTCAGTCAGGCCGACTTGGTGGAAGAGGTGAAAAAGGCATCCTCCAAGTGGGTCAAGACCCTGGCGAAAAGTTGCCACGACTTTTCCTGGCAGCGGGGGTACGGCGCGTTCTCTGTGAGTCCGAGTCAACTCGCGACGGTAGCCGGGTACGTGGAAGCGCAAGAAGAGCACCTTCGGGTTCGTGGATTTCAGGAGGAGTACCGGGCGTTCCTACGACAGCACGGTCTGGCGTATGACGAGCGCTACGTTTGGGATTGAAGCGCCGGGAGTTTGAATCGCGCCTTCAGCGCTAAATTCGTAAACAACCCCTACCTGGGGCGTTGCCCCAGGCTATTATGAAGCTGCACCTTCGGTGCGAAAGGCAAGCCCATCATCCAAGGGGGCGTTGGACCAAGTTATTATGAGGCTGCGCGCTCGGTGTGAAAGACAAGACCTGCGTGCGACAGTAAAGCACTGCTAGCATTTTCAGAGAAATCAAGAGAGATCTCCTGATCATGGGATGAAAGCCCCGGCGGCGTGGGCTTCCACCCGCTCTCCGCACCGAAGGTGCAGCCTCAGCGTAGCCTGGGGCAACGCCCCAGGTATGGGTTGGTAGTGGTTCAAGCGCTGAAGGCGCGATTCAAAGGCTGCCGGTCGATGTGGCAAGTTGGTCCTCGAAGGCGCGCCCGGATTGAATCGCGACTTCAGCGCTGAAAACAACACTAACCTCTTCTTGGGGCGTTGCCCCAGGCTAATTATAAAGCTGCACCTTCGGTGCTAAAGGCGAATTGCGCTCCGCCCCGCAGCCAAGCCCCACGCTCCGACTGGAAAGTGATGCGATGTTCGCAACATCACAAGGTAGACCACCTTCAATGCCCCGAAGCCGACGCAAACTTCAGACCCACGACGCCCGCAACGATCAGCACCACGCAGAAAACGCGCGGCATCTCTCGCGATTCACCGAGAAACACCATGCCGATAACAGCCGTGCCCGCCGCGCCAATCCCCGTCCACACGGCGTAACCCGTGCCCACGGGAATCTCTTTGAGCGCCGCCGCTAACAAGCTAAAGCTGGCAACCATGGCGCCGATGGTCGCCACACTCGGCCAGAACTTGGAGAAGCCATCCGTGTATTTGAGCCCGATAGCCCACCCAATCTCAAGAAGCCCGGCGACCACCAGATAAATCCAAGCCATGGTTACACTTGTTTGCAGATCAATGCTTCCCGGTCAAGCTGCGACAGGTAGAACGCGCCCTTCCTCCTTCTGGTGGTCACCCCGGACCAGAAATCCCGCGCTCACCGAATCACCACCAAAGTCCCCCGCGGAACGGCCTCGTAAAACTTCTTCGCCATCGCCGCCGGCAACCGCACGCAACCGTGCGACGCCGGGTGGTTCGGCACCACCCCCTGGTGCAGACCCACCGGCGAACACGACAGCCGCAGGAAGAAATTCATCGGCGCGTTGTGGTAGAGCGTTGAACGCCAGGTCAGATACTTTTGCGTGACCACGTAAGTCCCCGGCGGCGTCGGCTTCTCTTTCTTACCGGTCGAAATCTTCGTGGAAATCACCGTCTCACCGTCGCGCGAAAGGGTGGCGCACTGGGCCGTCAAATCCACCAGGATCGACAGGTGGGCGGCGGCGCTGGCGGCGTCCACCCCGAGCAGAAGCTGCATCGCGGGGATGTCGTTGTGCTCGGCGGCGATGTCCAGCGGACGCAGACCGCTCAGGGTTTGCGCCTCGCGGTTGGCTTTCGCGCCGATCAACAAGGCGGCGGTCTCCAGCTTGCCGGTGGCGACCGCCAGCATCAGGGCCGTGGCGCCATCGTCGGTGAGGAGCCGTCCGGCCCGGGTCCGCGGGTTGAAGAGCGCGACAAGTTCGGGTGGCGGCGGACGCGGGACGAAGGCGTCGGGCGGCACGCCTTCAGCCAGCAGACGTCGCAACGCCTCGACGTCTCCCGTGGCGGCGGCGGCGAAAAAGGCTGTCGGCGGCGGCGGAGATGGCAGGGCGATGCTCGGTGGCGGCGCGGCGGCGGTGCCAACGACCAACTCCGCCCGTAGGGGGTTGGCTAAAGCGAACAGGGCAGCCAGTCCGAGGAACAAGCCACCGGCCAGCGTTGGTATCTTCATGTCAAAAAGGGGTTTGGTATAAAGAAGTACCAGCAAACCCCGTGCGAGGGCAAGCGGGAAACGCGCCGATGGAATCGGGAGGGCATTCGGCCCATTCGATTTGACACCCTTCCACAACCGCAAAAGCACCATTACCTTACGAGCTATCCGATGTTGACCCCCGACCAGATCACCGCCCGGTTGGCAAGCATCGGTTCCGAGGACAACCTCTGCGTCCGCGCGCAACGTGTCGCCCTGCTCGTCACGGAACAGTTCCGCACGCTAGGTTGGGATCTGGTGGTGGTTGGCGGTTCGGCGATCGAGTTCTACACGTCCGGCGATTACATGAGTGGTGACGTGGACCTCGCCTTCCTCGGAAACATCCGTCCGGAGCCCCGCCGGATCATCGAGGCGCTGGCACCGCTGGGAAGTTCCACCGGGTCTCTGCGCACCTTCAAAATCGGCGGGATTTTTGTGGATATCCTGGGTGAACTGGACACCTGGGCCAACACCCCTCTGCGCGAGATGCGCGGCGAGGAAGGGGGGATCCTGCGCCTGATCCAACCCGAGGATTTGCTACCTCAACGCATCCTCATCGCGACTTATCCCAACGAGCAACCCCGCGCCATGGCGGCGGCGAAAAAGTTGCTCGCCGTCTGCCGCGCGGGGAAAGTGGTGGTTGATTGGGCGGAAATGAAGCGGGTGGCCGCTTTGCCGGCCTACGAAGTGGAACGGGAACTTGAGCAAATGATGAACGAACCCGATGGTCCAGCGTCGTAGGTCACCTTGATCACGCATGTCAAACCATACCCCGCTTCAATCCTCCACCATCCGCCCGTAGGATACTGACGCTCCTCCTAGAATATGGATCAATCCAAACCCATTCCAATGGACCAGCCGATCTCGTTCGAGGATTGGAAGGCTGGCGTGGCCGAGCGGCGGCGGATTTCCGAAGCGGCCGCGCGCGGTCCCGCCCGGCGCGAGGAGGGTGGCGGGGCCGACCAGCGACTCCGGGCCGAGTTCAAGGGGAAGCGGGCACCGTCGCGCGAAGATTTGGCCTCACCTTAAAGGCTCCGAATTCTCCTCTACCGGTCAAAGAACGCCACCAGTTCGTCGTACAAACCCGCTTTGTTGGCGTACGTCGCGTAGCTGCGCGCGGTCTCCAGCCACTCGGAGGTCGAGGGCTTCGTCTCCTTTAACGCCTCCAGCAACATCGCCTGGGTCAATTCCGTGGCGCGGCCCGTGCGCATCTCCTGGTAGATCGCCTTTTCGCTCGCCCGCTCCACCACCGCGCGCAGGTCCGCGCCGGAGAAACGTTCGCAAACCCGCGCCATCTTGTCCAGATCCAGCCCCTTCCCCACCGGCAGACCGCGCAGGTGGATGTCCAGGATGGCCCGGCGCGCCGCCAAATCGGGCGGCGGCACGAAGAGCACACGGTCGAACCGGCCGGGCCGCCGCAACGCGCCGTCCACCCGCCAGGGAACGTTGGTGGCGGCCAGCACCATCAGGCTTTCGTTGCCGGACTGGATGCCGTCCATCTCCGTGAGCAACACGTTCACCACCGGCGCCTGGTAGGCGCCCGCGTCCGAGCGGTTCATGCCGATACCGTCGATCTCGTCGATGAAAATCACGGTCGGCGCGTGCCGCCGCGCGAGCTCGAAAATCTCGTGCAGATGCCGTTCGCTCTCGCCAATCCATTTGGAAAGGATGTCCGTGATCGCGATGGAGATGAAATTCGCGCCGCACTCGCCCGCTGTCGCGCGGGCCAGGTGCGTCTTGCCGCAGCCGGGCGGGCCGTACATCAGAATGCCGCCGCCCGGACGCTTGTTGAACTTGCGGAAAACCTCCGGATTCTTAAAGGGGTAAACGATGTTCATCCGGATGCGCTCGATCACCTCTTGCATCCCGCCCAGGTCGTCGAACGTGACGCGCCGGGCGTTCTCGCCGGCGCCCAGTTGCCGAAGCATTTCGTCGTCCTTGTCGATTTCGGGCGTGTCCTCGGTTCCGCGCGAAAGCACGGCCACGGCGGAGGACTCGTCTTCTTCACCGGTGTCGTCTCCGTCTTCGTCCTGCTCTTCCCCTTCGTTGCGGGTGCTATCATCCGCGCGTTCGGCGGTCCGGGCGGGCTTGGCCGGGGTGTCGGTCGTTCGATCAAGAAAGATGTCCAGTTCCGGGTCGCTGATCGATTCGTCGAGGAGCGTGGCCGCGCCGTACTTCTTGCGCGCCTCCTCGCGCAGGCCGCGTTTGAAATACACCCGGGCGAATAGCAGGTAGGCCGCCGCACAGGCTTTGTTGCGGGACAGGACGCCTTCGAGCGTGGCGATCACGCCGGGAGCGTCCGTTTCCAGTTCCACGCGTGCCTTCAGCAATTGCGCCTCTTCGCCGACCGGGATCACCGGAGCCGCCCGCAGGATTTCCGACGCGCGCGGACCCTGCGCGCGCGCCAGCAGGGCGTCGATCAGATGCGCGCGGGTCTCCCAGTCGTCCGGCGAAACCTGGAGGGCCTTTTCGAGCAGTTTAAAAGTAAGATCGTTCATGGTTGGAAGGATTTTGGAAGGGGTGGCGGCATCTGCGCGCGACGGAACTTCTTTTCGCCCCGGCTGGCGATGGCACGGCGGCGGGCCCGGCCCACGCGGCGCGCGATGATGAAGCCAACGTACCCCAGTGCCGCAGCGATCAACAACCAGCCAAGCGCCTCCGCGGTGGCGGCGTTCCGGCACGCGAAGATCACTCCGCCCCAGAACAGCGCGCACAGGGCCGCGAAAATTCCGAACCGCGCGCCGAAGGACCACCGCCGGAAGCCGAAGGGTCCGCCGCGCCGCGCGCCGGGCAGACCCACTTTGGCGCGCAGGTCGCCGAGCGTCAGGTACTCATAAACCTTGACCAGCGGGAAGATGAACACGAGCCAGAACAAGAGCAGGGCGAGCAGGAAACGGCCCGCCACCAACCAGAGGCCCAACAATCCGGCGCGCGCCAGAAAATTGTGCCGCCGGTTGCCCCAACGCAGGCGGTCCACCAGCGTGCGGGGCGATTGCAGCGCGCGGTAAAGCGGGTCGCGCCGACGCAGGACGAGGAACAAATTCTTCTGCGCCGTCTTGCTGGACGGATCGATCGACAGGGCGCGCCGAAAGGATTCCTCGGCGGCGGGGTAGTTGCCGTCCACGTCGAGGTAGTAGGTGCCGAGATTGTTGTGGACGCTCTCGTTTTCAGGGTCCACCTCCAGCGCGCGAAGGTACTGCGCGAGTTGCTCCGGCCCGCGCCGGCCCTCGCACAGGGCGAGCAGGTTTAGCGCGTTGGCGTCGTTAGGCTGGAGCTCGAGCGAGCGACGGATGTGTTTGACGGCGGTCTCGGGCGAGCCGCACTGGTAGCGCATCCAAGCCAGATGGTACCAGTGCAGCGGGTCGTTCGGATTCAGCGCCAGGGCTTGTTGGATGTGGTCCTCGGCCTTGGCATGATCCTTGAGGTGGAAGTAAACGATGGAGAGCAACCGGTGGGTGAAGCTGCCGCGCGGCCCGCCTTCGAGGGCTTTGAGCAGATGCTCCTTTGCCTGGGGATACTGGCGGAGGTGGACCAGGGATTGACCCGCCGTGTAATGGGCCAGGGTGCTGGCGGGGTCTTCGTTGAGCCAGTCGCGCGAGACTTCGAGGGCGCGGTCCCACTGGCCGCTGCCAACCAGTCGCTGGAGGAGAATGGTATGGCGCCCGGCCGGGCTGTCGGAGGTCGTGTTGGCGTTCGCGCTCATGGCTGGCGTATTGTCGGCTGAAGTTCGGCGGGGCACAAGATGGAGTGAGGAGCGGCCCTTCAAAGTCCCGGAAGATCGTCGGAACTCGGGGGCGACCTTTCTTAGTCCCGGAGGGACTGAGAAGGACCTCCACAATGATATATGCAGGTAACGTTCACCGCCAATCTCGTTGCGATAACTCCCTCGCCACACGCGCCAGCACGGGTCGCCAGTCGCCGGGACGCGCCGGGTTCTGCCGGAACAAACGCATCGTCGGATACCACGGTGAATCCTCGCGCGGCGCGTCGAGCCAGCGCCAGTCCGGCTCCGCGTGCAGCAGTGTCCAGACCGGCGCGCCCAACGCGCCGGCCAGATGCGCCGGGAAGCTGTCCACCGTGATCACCAAATCCAGCATCCGCATCACGCGCGCTGCCTCCATCGGGTCCTCCTTACTAACATCCATTCCGAACGCCGCGCCGCCCGTTAGATCCCGTTCCTCCGCGCCGCGCTGCAACCGGTACCAATCGACTCCCGGCACGCCGTCCAGCGTCTCCAACAGCAACGGCCACGGCACCGAACGCCGCTCATCCCAGCCGCCCGCCCGCCAGACGATTCCCACGGCGCGCCGCCCTCGCGCGCGGGTCGTTAAAATCGCGCCGGACGCCGCCGTTCCCACCACCGGCTCGACGCGCAGGTACGGCACCGTCGCCGGCAGCGTGTCCAGCGTGGAACGGAAAACATGCGGCAACTCCATGATCTCCACGTCCGCGTCGAACTCCGCGTCGGGCGCGCCGTCGTGCAGGGGCAAAACGCGGTCCACGCCGGGCACGGTTCGCACCAGCGGAACGAGCGCCGGCTGCGCCCAGACGATCACCTCCGAGGCGACCGCCGCCAGCAGGGGCGCGTAACGGATGAACTGGATGGTGTCGCCGAGTCCGTGGTAACACCGCACCAGCACGCGGCGACCATCCAACGGCTCGCCATTCCAGACGTATTGCAGGTGTCGGGGTTGGTCCCAGCAGGGCGGGAAACCGGCCGCCCGGCGCGCGGCGATCCGGGCGTCGCCGATCTCCCACGCGGCGGGAAAATCACCGCGCCGCATGTGGGCCGTCCAAGGGTCCATCATCCGTTTATCCGCCGTTAGCAAATCCGAGGTTAGACGCCCAACCCCGCGCGCGTCGCGCAGGCTTTGATCGTGTTGCTCATCAACATGGCGATGGTCATGGGACCCACTCCCCCCGGCACGGGCGTAATCGCCGCGCAACGGGGTGCCACCGCCGCGTAATCCACGTCGCCCACCAGGCGGTAGCCGCGTTTGTCGGACGGGTCGTCCACCCGGTTGATCCCGACGTCGATGACAACCGCGCCTTCGCGCACATCCTCCGCCTTCACGAAGTTTGCCTTGCCGATGGCGGCGACCAGGATATCGGCGGAGCGCATTAACCCGCTCAGGTCACGGCTCCGGGAATGCGCGACCGTCACCGTGGCGTCCGCCCCCCTGCCCTTTTGCATCAGGAGCAGCGCCATGGGCTTGCCGACGATCAGACTGCGGCCCAGGACGACCACGTGCGCGCCCGCCGTTTCGACGCCGGATTCCAGCAGCAGTCGCTGGCAGCCTAACGGGGTGCAGGGAACAAACCCGTTTTTGTCGCCCATGGCCAGGCGCGCGACGTTGAGGGGGTGAAAACCATCCACGTCCTTGTCGGGGTCGATCGCGAGCACGATGGCGGCTTCGTCGATGTGCGCCGGCGGCGGCGACTGCACGAGAATGCCGTGGATGGCGGGATCGGCGTTCAGGCCGCGCACGATGGTGAGGAGTTGCTCCTGGGTGGTCGTGGCGGCGAGTTCCAGCTTGACGGAGTGAAAGCCGAGTTGGAGGCAGGTGCGGTCCTTCGAGCGGACGTAGGCGCGCGACGCGGGGTTGTCGCCGACGAGGACCACGGCGAGTCCGGGGGTGTGCCCGGCGGCCTTGAGGAGGTCAACGCGACGTTGGCAATCCGCGAGGACGGTTTTCGCGATGGCGGTGCCGTCGATGATGCGGGGGGTGGACATGGGTGGGGAGTCGCCAGGGTTTGATTTAGAGGGTGATGTCTGAATTGACCTGGAGCAGACGAGTGCTTACAACTCCGGTTGGGCGTAGCGCTTCTTCAAATCCTCAAGCGAGATCCAGTGCGAAGGGTCTGTGTCGTCAATCTTCCGTGCCATCGCGCGCTGGAACTTAGGATCGTCGCTGGTTTGTGATGCGATCAAGTCACGTCGTTCCTTGAGTTCGAGGCGGGAGACCTGATGTTTAATTTCCTCTGGCAACATGGCTTCCATTGTATCTGTGCACCCAGGTCGCGTCAAACAGTGCTCGGTTAGAGGAATGGCATCAAGCGTCATGCCCCAAACGTCCGAATGCGCGTGGCTAGGTCCCCCTCCCAGTCGCTACGCGGCTGGGAAGGGGAAGGCTGCTCAACGAACGCCAATCTTTGCGCCGCCTGGGGTCAGTCAGGGCTGACCCCCCTTACCACTTCACTTCCACCCGCTGCTTGTGCGCGAACCGGTCGTTGTAGAAAAGCTCGCCCTGGTCGCGCCCGTGCTCGTGCACCAACTTGGTGACCTTCACATCAAAACAGCAGTACCGCGCAATCTCCATCATCTTGCCCTCGCGCCACCACTTGATCGCGTCCAAACCCTCCGCCGTCTTACCGACGCCGAGCGTCCCCTGGGCGAGCGATTCCAGCTTGAGTTTGTGGCCGAGCTTTTGCTCCAGGGCAACCAGCATGTCCAGCGTGTCGAGCTGGCTCGGCAAGTCCAACGCCGTGTAACCCATCAGCACCTCATAGTCGAAGCTGATGACGTTGAAGCCGACGACCAAGTCCGCGCGCCGAAGCTGGTCCACGAGATTGTCGACGGTTTCCTCGCGGTAGATGGCGTACTCGCCCGTCTTGGTGGAATAGGTCACCCCCACGCTCATGCCCATGGCGTGCTTCTTGTCCCAACCGCCCACGTCATTGGCGGTCCGGCGGGTTTCGAGATCGAAATAGACGATGTTTTTCGGCATCAACGAAAAAAAGATGGCAGGTTGCGAAAAGGTTGGCGGTGGCGGTTCAACGTTAGGGTCAAAGGTCCGGCGGCTCGGCGGGTTTCGTTTCGACGGGCTTTTCACCACCGGCGGTTAGTTCAAACTCGCCCGCGTCGAAGCTCATCATTTCCCGGACGCCACCGATGGAAAACTCCTCCCACGCCGCGCCGTCGTACTGGAACAACGTCAGCGCGCCCGCCGCGTCGCCTTTCACCAACTTCACCGCCTGCAAGCCGGTTTGTTGGCTGATCTTGCGGAGGCGCAGTCCATCGGCGGTCGCCGAGGTAACTACCCTTTTCGTCGATGCACGCGGTTAACTCCACGGCCCCGGCTTTGCCCGGGACCAACGGATTTTCCACCAGATCCAGCTTCACGGGTGGAGCGGCGCTGACCAAAGGCGCCTTGCTCATGGCGGGATCCACCAACCCGCGCGCGGGATCAGACGGGCGGATACTGCGCTCGAAGAAGGTTTCCCAGTTTGACACCTGCTTGCCGTCCTCCTGCTTCACCTCCACGCACGACAAACCCCGGACGCGTTGCCAGCCGGGTAGTTCCTCCAACAGGTAGAGCCGGTCGCGCGATACCGAGGCGGCGACCGACTTGAACGCCGGCTCGCCGTCCTTGGGCGCCAAGACCCGCAGGGCCAGCGAGGCGAGTTTCTCCGGGTTGGCAACCGTCTCGGGCGCGAGGTTGGCACCGGGCGGCAACTGGTACAACGCGCCGCCCGCGACCAGCCAGATCGTGTCGTCCTTGCCCCGGGTCGAGCCATTCAGGTTCCGCGCGGACAGGGAGGGCGTTTCCGTCGACGGCGATCCGTCCGCCAGTTGGTAGATTTCCATTCCTCGGGGATCTGACACGGTGATGTTTCGCGCGTCCACCCACAGTTCCAACCGGTCAGGGGTCGCCGCCGGTGGCGACGGTAGTTTGCGTTTCCACAGCAGCGCACCGTCTTTGCCGGAAAAGCGCAGGAGCATCGCGCTCCCGTCCGCCATCGTTGCCACCACGCCCAGGCCGTCGTCCTCCGGGACCAGGATGATCGTTTCGACGCGCTTGATCCGCAGGCTCTCGTCTTCGTCCATCCAATCGTTGCCCAGGAACTCGACGCCTTCCACCTTCAGCGGCCCAACGGCGTAACCGCGCGCGGCGTACGGGCCGGTCGGCATGGGTTTGCCGACGTCATCCTTGCCGTCCCAGCGGGTGATCAGGCCGTTGAGTCCGGCGGTGAAAGCGCTCTCCGGCGCGGCCTCGTGCAAACGGCGGATGAGCCGTCCGCTTTTCGCCTCGTAGATGCCCAGGCTGAAGCTGGCGCGCTCCAGCGGCGGCGGCAGGAAGGTGATCTGCGCGCCGCGTTTGCCGCCGGAAAGGGAAGTCTGCTGCGCTTGAACAACGCCCGCGAGCAGCCACAAAACCAAAGGCACCACCATGAACGAGAGGAGCAGGTATCTCCGCCCCGGGACCGCGGGTCTCCGACCCGCTTCTGGATGGGGGTGGCAACCCCCGGGACCGCGGGCGTCCCGCCCGCAAAGGGCGGTAGCCCTTGGAGAGAACACACCAGACCAGAGGCGGGCGGGACGCCCGCGTTCCCGGGGCTGACCAGAGGCGGGCGGGACGCCCGCGTTCCCGGGGCTGATGCCCGTCGCAACCATCATCACTTCAGCCACGCCTTGATCACGCATAATGCCGCCAGTTCACCTCCGGAAACAAGTTGTCGCGCCACTCGCAATTCTCAAGGAAAAGCATGTCCAACGCGCCGCTGCGCCACTGCTCGTACAACCGCGTAAAACGCAAAACATGGTCCTTCGTCCGCTTGGCCGCGTAGTGGCGTCGCGGTTCCCGTCTTCATCAAAAAAGCCCAGTCGCTCGATTGCGCCAGCAACAGCTCGCGCGCCATCTGTTTCAACAATCGTTCCCGCACCGCTCTCGTCCCGCAGCGGCCGCGGTTGCGCGCGTCAGAAAACCGATGTCCGCCAACTCGGCGCGCGCCGCCTCCACCATGCGTTTGGCGGCGGTTTGCAAGTGCGGATAAATCCACGAATTGCTCGGGTGCAGCCACACTTCCCAGTAGCCGTTCTGCCCCCAGCTCGACGCCGACGGCGCCACCATCTGCTGCGTCGGATGCGTGTCCAAATACCGCCCCGGCGTCGTCAGCTTGAAAGTCTCCTGATCGTAAACCGCCTTCCGCAAGAACAGTTCCAAAAATTCCGGCCCCTCGAACCACCAGTGGCCGAACAACTCCGCGTCGAAGGGCGCCACCACGATGGGGTCCACGTCCAGCACGCGGCGCAGACTCTCGATCTGGTTGCGGCGCTCGTTCATGAAATGCCCCGCGTGCGAGTCGGCGGCGGCCAGGGCCCACACGCGGTGGTACCAATCCTTCTCCGCGCGCGCGTCCCGTGATGCGGTGATACTTGAACCCGGTGAACTTGCGCGGACCCTCGGGTCCGATCACCGGCGCGAGTTGGTCCAGCGGCAATTCGAAACCGATGTCGCGGTAAAAATCCCGGTATGCCGGGTCGCCCGGGTAGCCGTGTTGCGCGCTCCAAACCTGGCGGCTGGATTCGCGGTCACGCGAAAACGCGGCCGGCCCCGCCGGGGTGTAGCACGGCGCGTAGATCGCCCGGCGCGGGCGCGGCTGGCCGTACATCAACCCGTGCGCGTCGAGAATGAACCAGCGGATGTTCGCCTCCTGTAGAATTTGGTCGATGCCGCCGATGTACGCGCATTCCGGCAGCCAGATGCCCGCCGGATCGCGTCCGAAGCAGGCCCGGTATTCGTCCCGCGCGATGAACACCTGCGCCCGCACAGCCTGGGGGATGTTTTCCATCAGCGGCAGCAGGCCGTGGGTCGCCCCGCAGGTGATGATTTCCAGGTAACCCGCGTCTTGGAACCACCGGAAAGCCGCCACCAAGTCGCCGCGCCAGCGCTCGAGGTACTGGCGGCGGCTGTCGCGCAGGCGTTCCACGTAAAACCAGGCGGTGTCCTCGCTCCGGCCGCCGTGCCGCGTGCGGACGGTTTCGCGTTCGGCCAGGGTGATGGCGCGGTCGAGGTAACGCAGGTAGCGCTCGCCGAGCAGCGGGTCGCGCAGCATGGCGCACAACGGCGGCGTCATGGTGAGCGTGAGCGCGAAGGGCACGCCGTCGCCCGCCAGCCGATCGAACATCGCCAACAGCGGCAGATAGGTTTCCGTGATGGCTTCGTACAGCCAGTCCTCCTCTAGAAACTCCGGGTATTCCGGGTGCCGCACGAAGGGCAGGTGCGCGTGCAGCACGAGGGCGAGATAGCCGTTGTCGGTCATGTGGCGGGGATACTGGGAGACGGGCTAAGGCGTCCCGGACAAGAGCAGTCCCGGGGCGGGAAGGCAAATCTTCGCTCGACGGACACGCACCGTCCGATGCGTTTCCCCTCAAAACGAGTCCAGCAAATGTTCCGCCAACGGCGACCGGGCGTTGTCCGCCCGCAACCGCCGGAATTCTTTTGCCGCCTCCTCGCGCAGTCCCTCCCGCGCGCAGGCCACCCCCATGGCCAAATGCGACGCGCCCGCCGGACTCCGGCGCAATGCCTCCAGCCGCGCGACCGCCTCGGCGGATAACACCTTGAAAACCGCGCCCGGGGCTTCCGGCACGCCCGCCGTCGTCACCTGCCAGCGGTAGATCCGTACCCGGGGCAGCGGCGATGGCGCGGTCCACTCCCGGCAGTTCACCGGCAGTTCCCCGCTGACAATGGGATTCCCACCATCGCCGGATTGAATCCAAAGGCGGCAACCCGGCACGGAGATCGCCGGCTTCCATCGGAAGACCGGTTGGTCGTTTTCGATAACTCCCAGTGGAAATTCCGGCTGGAAGTCCACGGCGTCCACCGTTGAGGCCAGTGATTCGTCCGACCCGCCACGCATCACCGAACCACCCAGCCGCGCGCCGGGGGCCGCGCCGCGCCGGATGGTTTCCAACACGGCGGCGCGCAAATCCTCCGGCAACCTCGACAACCCTTCAATCACCCCATCCGCCCGCACGCGCAGGGGACCGTCCACCAGGGTCGCCGACGCCACGTTCGGAGCGGAAGGCCGCAAACCCCGCGTGACACCAATCCCCGTCGCGATCATCGCCACGGTCGCCAGCGCCGCCATTCCCCAAGTCGGCACTGTCCACCCGGACCACCAAACGGACAACAATGAGGGAGTCGTCGGCGCGACCCGGCGAGGAGTTGGCAAAACGGGCTCCCCAAGCGTCCCGCCCGGGGCGAAAGTCTCCGGTTCAAAAGCGGACATCCGGTTCTCGAAGGCGCGTAGTTCCGCCCGTTCCGTCGGGGTGCGTTCGGGCCAGGCCGCGTCCTCCGGGGCTTCGGCGCGGACGGCGTCCAGCAGATCGTGGAAAACGCGCGCCGGGAACGGCTCTTGGTTGGCGTCGCTCATAAGGGGACATTCGGTTTGGAAGCGACGGGTGGGTCGGAGAGAAGCACACTCAGACGGCGTCCGAGGATGATGCGGGCGGCCTTGCGCAGGTTGATGACTTGCTGGCGGGTCGTGCAAAGCCGGGCGGCGATGGCGGCGTCGGAAAGCGGCAGATCCTCCCAGAAGACGGCGAACTCCGTCGGCGAAACGTCCAGCGCCTCCGCCACGGCGTGGATGGACACAATCCCGGCGTGCTCGAACTCGCGCACCACCTCCGAGTTCAACAAGAACGCCGCCCGCTGGCGCGCGGACAATCCGCCCACGGCGTCCCAGAGCCAGCGCAGGTACTCGGCCCAGCGCGCCTGCTCGTGCGGTCCGGGCAGGTTGCAGGCGAGGTCCGCCACGGGATCACCCGCCGCCGGGTCGGAATCGCGGCCGCGCGGGGCTTCCGGGGTAGTCGGCGTCTCCCCCGGCGCTTCCCAGAGTCCGGCGGCGGCGTCGAGCACGTCCTCCAGCCGGGCGGGTCCGCCGAGCCGGTCAAAGATCACGGCGAGCAGACGCGCCGGGTTCACCTCGCCCAGGACGCGTTCCGGCAGCGCGTCCGCGACGAAATCCGCCGGGTTGGCGAGCAGCGCGGCCACGGGCGCGGGACCGGCGGGCCGGGTGCCGTCGTCGCGCCAGGCGGCGAATCCGCACCACCGTTCGCCTGCGGCATCCACCCAAAGGGCGAAACCGGAGTGCCGCCTGTTGTCTTCCAGGAGGTAGCGCAGTTGGTTGAGGAGCCGGGCGCGACCGGGCCACCGCCGCCGCAGATAATCGACCCAGGCCGAGAACGTGACGCCAGCGGTGTAAGCCCGGAAATCCGTGATGGCCGGGGTGTCGGGATGGCAACGGCAGTCCTGCAAACGGCGGGTAAGAAGGCCCCGCGCCTCGCTGCAGGTGTCCTCGGCGTCGAGGGTATTTTCGTCGCGCGCGGCGGACTGCCGGGACCCGAGCGGCACACGGAATTTACGCGACAGGATACCCCGGATGATCGGATCGGCGGTTTCGTTGAGCAGCCGCCCGAGGGCCGCGTCCGCCACGGCACCCCGGACCGCGCCCAAAAAGGGGAGCAGGCAGGGGTCGGCGGTCCGCATCGTGTTCCAACTTACGACGAAACGGAGCCAGTGGAGCAAACAAAAAACCCGGTGCAAGCGCGGCATACCCGTGGGTAGAGACGCGAAGAACGCGGGGATATTCCCGTGGGCAACGATAAGAATGAAGAAGGTTCACCGAGGGCACGGAGAGGGGACACAGAGAACACAGAGGAAGAAAAAGGCAGAAGGCTTTGTTCCAGAATAAATCACCAAATCTTTTCCCCTCCGAACCCTCCTTCTTCCTCTGTGTTCTCTGTGTCTCCTCTCCGTGCCCTCGGTGATAATTCTGGATTGATCACCTGCCGCTCGAACTGAGGATGAAAGCGCCCGCCAGACGCGCGGCGGGGGCGAGACCCTGTTCGTTGCGCAACCGCGTCAAATGCGCGCGCTGCGTTTCGGCCAAGGCGCGGCCCGGGTTGCCCGTGCGCTCGGCGGCGGCGTAGAAATCCAGCATCAGCCCGGCGGTTTCACGGTCCGCCACGGGCCAGAGTGTCAACAACAAGTTACGCGCACCCGCGAGCGCGAAGCCCCGGCGCAACCCCAACACCCCCTCCCCGGCCCGCGCCTCGCCGCCGCCGCTCTCGCACGCCGAAAGCGTTACGAGCCAGGTGCCGCGCAGGTCCAGGGCCGCGACCTCCTCCGCCGTCACGATACCGTCTTCGTTCGGCGGTGGAAAACGTCCGTTACTCCATGCCGCCAGGGTCGTCGCGGCGCCGGCCAGGGCCAGGCCCGAGCAACGCATCGGGTTGCGCCGACCTCCGCCTGCGCCACCCGCCGCCGCCGACAGGAAAAAACCGTGCGTCGCCAAGTGTAGAACCCGGGGCGAGCGCACTTCCGCCAGACGCCGCTCGGTCGCCGCCGCGCCCGAGAATAGTTCGCCTTGCCAGCCCCATTTCTTCGCCAGCGCGACGATGTCCCGGCCCTCGGACTCCGCCCCCGGCAACTGGGCGAACCGCGTGTCCCGGAACACCTCCCGGTCCATTCCACGCCCTGCGGCAGCCGCGACCGGCGGCACGATCGTCAGGGGGCCGCCCGCGCCCGTGTCCATCAACGGGTTGGCGAACGCAAGCAGCGTGCCCTTACCTGCGCCCGGGGCCGTTGCCACCAGCAAATCGCGACCGCCGCCCACGTAGCTCACCAGGTGCCGCTCACCCACGAAAACCCCCTCGCCGGTCAGCAGCGTGGCGAAGGAAAGGAAGTTTAACTCCGCGTCCGGACTGATGATGACCTCGCGCGTTCCTGCCGGCAGAAGTTTCGCCACCGGCGCCCAGACCAGTCGGCTTAATTCGACGAGCGATTCCTCCAAATCAAGATCGTTTTCCCGCCCGCGCACCCCGCGCTGGTAGGCGGCGAGCCGTTCCTCGATGATCCGGGCGGAACCCAGCGGCACCCACGCCGCCGCCGGGGCATCCGCGCGCAGGACCACGGCACCATAGCAGGTCTCCGAACGACCCGGCGCGGCCTGGTTCTGATACCGTAGGAATTCCACGAGTGCCGCCCCGGCGGGCAGCGCGGCGCGCACTTGCGCCGGGGTCACGTCGAGGGCGCGGCGCGCGCGGCCCAGACCCGTCACGGCGCGGGCCATGGCGGCTTCCGCCGCGTCGAATTTGGCGGCGGCGGAGGCGCGGTCTTCATCGCGCTTCTTTAGGGTCGCCGGGTCGCCGTCCCCGGGATCCTCCTGATTGAGCCGGGCGAGTTCGCGTTGCAAAGCGCGGGCTTGGTCAAGCTGGCGGCGTTTGTCTGGGTCGGCGCTGGCCTCGGCCGCAAGGCGGTCTTCGAGGAGGGAGTCCAGCACGACGCCCTTGGCCCGGAGCACGGCGCCGGCGACCAACTCGGCGTCGCCCAGCGTGGCCGCGAGCGACCACGGGTCGGTGGTGGCCTGGAAGTCCAGGCGCTGCGGTTGCGGGGTGAAGGAAAGGACGTTGGCGAGTAGCGCGTCCCCCGCCGTTTGCGCGCGCCGGGCGAACTCCGCCGCCTCGGGTGCCGCGCCGCGCCAGAAACGCAGCAATGCGAGCTGGCGCAGACTGCCCCCGGCCTCCGCGCTTTCCGGTCCCAGCCACTTTTCCTGCATCGCCAACGCGCGGCGGACCACGGTTTCCGCCTCCTCCAACGCGCCCCGGGACGCGCGCAAGTCGGCGAATTTTCCCAGGGCGGCGGCCCGCTCCCGCTGGACGTCGGGCCGGTCGAGTTTGTCCCAAGTGGCGAGGGCGCCGCGGAAGAGGGCTTCCGCCGCCGTTTTGTCACCGGTCGCGGCCGTGGCTTCGGCGAGGTTGCTCACGGCGAAGGCGGTGTCCCGGTGCGCGGGTCCGACCACCTTCGTGAAAATCTCCACGGCGTGCCCGTAGGCGGCGCGCGCCTGGGAGGGATTGCCCAGGGAAAGCTCCACCGAACCCAATGCGTTCCAACCCGTCGCAACCTCGACGCTATCCGCGACACCGGCCTTTTTCCAAAGGTCGATGGCGCGCCGCACCACCGGCTCGGCCCGCGCGTAATCTCCCAGGCTCACGTCGAGCGCGGCCAGACTCAAGAGGCTCATGGCGAGGTCGGGGTGGTCGGGACCCAGCGCCTTTTCGCGGATCGCCAGCGCGCGCCGGGTGAACGGCTCCGCGCGAGCGTAATCGCCCGTGTAGTTGTAAAGTTGCGCGAGGTTGCCCAGCACGCTCGCGGTGTCCGGATGATCGGGACCCAGCGACTTCTCGCGGATAGCCAGGGCACGTTCGTACAGGCTGGCGGCGTCGGTGAAGCCGCCGAGCTTGTACCGGATCACCCCGAGGCCGTTGAGGCTGGTGGCAAGGTCGGGGCTGTCGGGCGGCAGGAGTTTTTCCTGGATGACCAAGGCGCGCCGGGCGGGCGGCTCGGCGCGGACGAAGTCGCTCTGCACGCGGTACACGCGGGCCAGAATAGTGAGGCTCAAGGCCGCCTCGGTGCTGTCGGGTCCAAAGACTTGCTCACGGATGGCCAGGCCTTGCTGGCAGAAGGCGAGCGCCTCGGGGTAGTTGGCGGTTTTGCGGCAAAGTTCGGCCACGTCGTTGAGCGCGCGGGCGGTCTCGGGCGTGTCGGCACCGCCGGGTGCGGCGAGACGGGCTTCCAACGCGCGCCGGGCCAGGGGGAGAGCGTCGGCGGGCTTGCCGGCTTTGTCGAGCCGCGCGGCTTCGGCTTCGAGGGTGGCGATGTCGGTGGCGACAGCGGGTGGGAGGCCCGTTTGCGCTCGCGAGGGAAGCAGGGTGGCCGTCAGCAGGGAGACGATCAGCCAGGCGGTCCGGCGGACGTGGTTGTTAGGCGGAACACGCATGAAAGGAGGGGGAGAAAACCTTCAATCAAAGATCAGGCAATCCGGGGTCCAAGGCGGGGTGCAGGTCACGATCATGTGGAGTTCGACGGCGCCGTCGTTGCGCACGCTGTGCCGTTCGCCGGGGCGGATCACCACGGCGTCGCCCACGCCGACGCGCTGCTCCTTGCCGTCGATCGTCATGACGCCGCCGCCGGCGGTGACGAAGTAAATCTCCTCGATCACCTTGTGATAATGCGTCCGCACCGCCACGCCGGCGGGGATGGCGATGTCGGCGATGCTCAGGTTCGCGGCGCGGGAATTCCGCGGACTGGCGATCTCCCGGGCGACGGCACGGTCCTCGGCCACGTACCAGGGTTGCTTTTCCAAGTGGACCACTTCGATGGCGGGTGACGACGGGGGTTCGGCTTGCATGGTGACTGACAAAGCGACTAACGCCAAGAGGGCGAGGATGGGTTTCATCAAGGGAAGGATAGCAGAATCGCCACCCTGAAAAACAAGGGAAAACCATGGGGACCTGGAATATACCGACGGGGTTCCCGTCTTAACCCCCGCCATCCAAACACAAAACACCCACCATTCCATGCCCGTCCGCACCGCTTCTCACTGCCTCGCCACTTCTTCTCGGACCGCCGCTTTCGCCGCGGCTCTCCTGCTCGGTGCCGCCGTCGCCCGCGCGGACGACGCCCCGGTCCTGAACGATGTGACCCCCGCCGGCCTCGCCGATCCGAACACCAACCTCCGGGGTGTGGACTACGGTAACGGTGTGTTCGTCGCCAACGGCGGCTTTTTCAACCGTGCGACCGGTACCGTCCACAACGTGACCTTTACAAGCGTCGATGGCGGCGCGTGGGAGGAACACACGCAAAATTTCAGCGCTGGCGGCCGTGTGCGTTTCGCCAAAGGCCGGTTTCTCCTTTTTGGCGCCGCCCCCACCCAGTTCATTTACTCCTCCCCCGACGGTGTGAACTGGACCAGCGTGGCCGACCCCGAAATCTCCAGCGCGGCGACCGGCGTCGCGGAGGGCAACGGCCTCGCCGTCGCCGCCCGCACCTCCTTGTCCGGCATCGAGTCCGACGCTACGGCGGACGACGCGAGCTTTACCCCAATCCATCTGCCAAACACGTCGGGGTTCACCGCCTCGACAGGCATCGCGTTCGGCGCGGGCCAGTTCGCCTTCGTCGCGGCGGGCATCGCCGGACCGTTTTACTTCACGAGTCCCGACGCCCAAACGTGGACCGCGCAGCCCGGCCTCGACTATCCCAACGGCTTCACCTTCATCGCCTACGGCAACGGGACGTATCTCGCGCAGGAAAACGGCCTCGCCCAGCATGTGAGCCCCGACGGGATCAACTGGACGCTGGCCAGCCCTGGTTATCGGCACGAGGTTCCCGGGATTGGCACCATCAACATGGCCCTGCGGTTCGGGCGTTTCTTGAACGGACGTTTCATCGCCCTGACCAACAACGACACCGTCGGCGCCAGCTTGGACGCGCAAAACTGGACCAGCCTCGCAACTTTGCCCGCCGGCGTCGCGGGCGCGGAGGACGTGGCTTTTGGCGCGGGGCACTACGTGGTCATCGACGGTAAGCACATCCTGACGGACGGCGCGGGCGCCCCCCGGCTCCCAAGTCCCGGACGGCCGATCTCTCGCTCACCTTCAGCGACGTGAAGGTGAACACCAACGGGAGCGGTTCCAAGACCAAGTTCAGGGGCGTTCTCACCGTCACCAACACCGGCAAACGCGCCGCGTCCGACGTGCGGGTAGGCGCTTACCTTTCGTCCGACAAGGTGTTCTCGCCCGCGGACGACCGGTTGATCACGACGATCAACCTGAGTGACCTGGGCGTGCCCACGTTGTCCAAGAAGAACGGTACCACCGGAGCACTGTCCGTCCGGTTCACCGCTAAAACCGGCGTGGTAGGCGCCACCGGCGGTAAATATCTTCTCGTGGTGGCGGACCCGGATAACCTGATCAAAGAAGGCGACAAAACGAACAACACCGCTGTGTTTGGTCCGCTGCCTTGAGCGGTGCGACGCGCCCCCCGGGTCCCGGGTGGCCACCGGGGATCATAGTACGGGGCGCGAACGCAAATAATTCGTCTCCCCTGGAATATGTTGCGGGTATTCCCCTCTTACTGATAGAACACGCCAACATAACTCCAATCATGCCAAACACTTTCCCCCGATTTCATTCCTCCCCGCTCCTGGGTCTCGCCACCGCGTTGACGCTGGTGACCGCCGCGTTGCTCCCGCCAGTCTCGGCGCGGGGCCAGGTTAGCCTTGCGGTTGACACCTCCTTTGTTCCGGGGATTAAATCGGACGACAGTGTGACCAGCGCGGTTCCCGTGCCCGGTGGCGACACGATCTACGTCACCGGCGCAAGCGCCACCACCGGTTTGGAGAAACCGGTCTATTTCCTGCGCCGGCTCAAAGCCGACGGCACACTGGACACGGGGTTCAAATCGCCCCCCGGCATCGGCGCGGGCCCGATCGCGGCCCAGGCGGATGGCAAGGTGCTCGCCGGCGGCAACGGAGCGGGTCCCTACCTCGCGCGCTACAACCTCGACGGCGGCGTGGACACCTCCTTCCAGACACCCGCCGACCCGACGGCTTTTCTGAACCAGATCGTCCCGCTCCCCAACGGCAAGTTCCTCGTCGGTGGCAATTTCACGAGCCTGGGCGGAGTCCCGCGCAACAACGTCGCCCGGCTCAACGCCGATGGCAGTCTCGACGCGGGTTTCGTCAGCCCGGCGGACGCGTTTTCGGGCAACTTTTACGACCTGGAAGCCCAACCCGACGGCAAGGTGGTCGTCATCGGGAACTATCCGCGCGGCGTCCTCCGGCTCAACGCGGATGGCGGCGTGGACACCGGTTTCGTTCCGGGCAGCCCCATCAACACGTTCCCGCTGACCGGCGGGCTCCAGCCGGACGGTAAAATCCTGGTCGCGGGTGATCTGACCGGTGGCAACGGCGGGGTCAACATCGTCCGCCTCAACCCGGACGGCGGCTTGGACACCACCTTTAATCCTCCCAACGTTCCGGGTGACATTGGTAGCATCGTGTTACAACGGGACGGCAAGATCATCGTCAACGAGGCGGTCACGGGTTCGGCGAACCCGCATGTGCCGACGCTGCTCAACAACGACGGCAGCGTGGACCCCGCCTTCAAGGCCCTCGCCGACGCGACGACCACCGTGCCCGACACCGCCGGGTTCGGCGTGCTGGCCATTCAGGCGGACGGGAAGTACCTCGTGCGCGGAAATTTCCCGGGCTTCACGAGCATCAACGGCGTGGCGCGTCCTTCCTTCGCGCGTCTGGGCGGGTCCTCGGCAGGTCCCACGGCCACGGCGATGATCAGTCTGACGGCCCAGCCCTCCGCCGTGCCCGCCGACGGCAGCGGCGGACCGGCCAAGCTGGTGTTTGAGCGCACGGGTGATCTTTCCAAAAATGTGTTTGTGACGATCAAGGTCAAGGGGAACGCGGTGGCGAACGTGGATTACGCGGCGTTGCCGACCCGCAAGAAACTCAAACACGGGAAGTCGTCCGTGGCGATCGACATTGTTCCCCTGGGCAGCGGCACGTCCGGGACGAAGACACTGAAGATCATCCTGGTCCCCGGCGACGGGTACGGCGCCGGTGCTACGACCAGCGTGAAGGTGAAACTGATCGGAAAGTAAGCTTCCACCCGCCGCGGAGCGGCTTTGGAGTGCGGCGACACGTCGCCGCTTTCGCACGGCTCCGCCGGGTCCAAGCGCGACATGTCGCGTCCAAAACAATCCGGCGCAGCCGGCTCGATCGATAGTCGGCTTCGCCGAAGGGGGCGCGACTTTCGCTGGGACAAGCGGCGACGTGTCGCGGCGCACTCCAAAGCCGCTGCGCGTCGGGCGGAGGGAAACCAACTCCCTCACACCTTCAACCCGCCCAGACGCTGCCCCGCAGGCCAGCCGGGGGTCGGCTCGGCACCGTCGATCTTCCAATCATTATCCTCGAAAACCAGGGAATAGGTCCAGCCGGTCGCCTCGCCCTCGCGGGAGATAAAATACACATCGACCTGCGCCTTCGCGGCATTGTCGCGCGGGTGGCGCACCGCGCCGTACTCGACGTGATCCGCCGCCGCCAGCGGCTGGTAGTCGCGCCGCAGCTTGCGCTCGAACTGCACCAAACTGAACCGCTCTTGCACCCCCACCGTCGCCGCGTGGTAGGCCAGCGGGAAATCCGCCGACCGACACGCCGCCAAGTGCCGCTGCACCACCGTGTAAAGCTCGCGCGGAGCGGTTTCCTCCGGACGCGGACGCAACGTCATCCCCAACAAGCACCAGCGTCCCCGCGAACGAGAACGCGAACGCCGTCCAGGTGATGCGCGCGAGCCAGTTCATGCGGCGGCGGGTGGTTCCCCGAGTTCGGCGTCGCGGCCCAGTTCGCGCAACGACGGAAAAGTGTACAGACCCGTGCTGTGGCCGTCGCCCCAGGTGGGCTGAAACGCGTACCCGCCGACGATGATGTACGACTTCATCTGGAACGCCCGGTCGGGATCGTACACCGCGAGCGGAGGTTCCGAGTGGCCGAGGGCGTCGGGTTCGCCGCTGCACGTCGCGCAGGGACACGCCCGGCGCAGGGTTTCCAGGTCGAGATAGCTCTCGATCTGGTCGTTCCAGCGGATCGCCAGCTCGGGGCCGGCTAATTGGATGTCCTCGGGAAGGAGTTGCATGGCGGCGGGAAGCGACTAAAACAGACGGAGGCCATTCGTGTCAAGACTCTTCATCTTCCTGACGCTCGCCTCTTTATTGTCTTGGGATAAACTCCGCTGAAACCTTTCAGCGCGTGGAACATGCCCTATCCTCCTCCTTTTGGCTTCATGCAAACACTTCCTGGTTTCCGCGACTTCTACCCTGCCGACTGCGCCGCGCGCAACTTCCTCTTCGGCAAATGGCGCGCGGCCGCCGCGTCGCTACGGCTTCGCCGAGATCGACGGCCCGACCCTGGAACCCATCGAGTTTTACCGCAAAAAGAGCGGCGGCGAATTGTTGGGCCACTCTTCGATTTCGTCGATAAAGGCGAGCGGCACGTTTCCCTGCGTCCGGAAATGACGCCCACCCTGGCGCGCATGGTCGCCGCGCGGGACCGTGAGTTCAGCAAGCCGATCAAGTGGTTCTCCATCGCGAACTATCTTCCGCTACGAGAAGCAGCAGAAAGGCCGTTTGCGCGAGTTCATGCAACTGAACTGCGATCTCGATCGGCGAAACCTCGCCCGCCGCCGACGCCGAGATGATCGCGCTGGCGATTGATCTGCTGCGTCGCCTTCGGTCTCACCGCCGGACGATTTCTACGTGCGGATTAATGATCGCAACGTGTGGATGCATTTCCTCGCTGCCCGCGGAATCGACGCCGGAGCGGCTGATCGAGTTTCTTGCAGATCATCGACAAGATCGAGCGCGACCATCCTGAGGTCACGGCGGCAAAGCTGGCTGACTTTGGCGTCACGCGCGAGGAATTGGACGCCTTTCTCGCCCGGCCCGTCTCGGAGTTGGGCGGGGCGCTGCCGGTGCTGGAGGCTGATCTCACGGCGCGGGGGCTGCGGGATTTTGTCGAGTTTGACCCAAAGATCGTGCGCGGGCTGGCGTACTACACGGGCGTAGTTTTCGAGATTTTCGATCGGGCGAAGAAATCCCGCGCGCTGGCGGGCGGCGGACGTTATGATGAACTGATTGGCCTGCTTTCCGATGGCGTCGGTGAAGCTGCCCGCGATCGGGTTTGCGGTCGGGGACGTGACTTTGCTGGATCTCCTGCGTTCCCTGCCGCACACCGCCGCGTTGCTGGAAGCGGATGCGCGGAGCGTGGCGGGGGCGCAGGTTTTTGGGATCATCACGGATGAGTCGGTGCGTCCGCAGGCGCTCGCGAGTGTGCAAGGCTTGCGCGCAAGCGGTTTGCGGGTGGATTTCTCCCTGGTGGCGGCCAAGCTGGACAAACAGTTCCAGATGGCCGGGACCGTTGGCGCTGTAGTGGCGGTGATCTACGGCGCGGAGTGGCCGTTGGTGAAGATCAAGCACCTGGCGCGACGGGAGGAGACTTCCATGGCGCACGAACACCTGTTGGAAGCGGTGCGGATGGCGTTGGATAAACGGTAGAGTGTCATCCGCCCCGGCACCCATCAACTCCGTCGCCGCTTCTTCATGCGGGCGAACTTCTCCGCCAGCAGGCTGCTCAACTTCTGCGTCGTGTTCGCATCGGACAAACGCTCCAGCACCTCCTGCAAAAATCCCTGTACGATCAACTCCTGCGCCGTGATCGCGGTCGATCCCCCGCGACAACAAATAAAACAACTCCTCATCGCTCACGTGGCCGCTTGTCGCGCCGTGCGTGCAGCGCACCTCGTCCGCCAAAATCTCCAGGCCCGGCATCGAATTCGCCTCGGCGTCGTCGCTCAACATCAGGTTGCGCACCTTTTGATAAGCGTCCGTGAATTGCGCCTTCGGCTCCACGCGGATCAACCCCGCGAAGATGGTCTTGGCGTTGTCCGACAGCGAGTTCTTGTAGAGCAGATCACTCGTGGTGTTCGGCTCGACGATGGTCTTGCAGCGTGCGCTGGTCGAATTCCTGCTTGTCGCTCGCGACCGTCGCCGCCAACATGTCGCTGCGGCTGCCCGGACCCACCATCCGGCTCAAACTCTCCAAGCGCGCGTACGATCCGCCGAGGTTCAAATTCAGACTCAACGCGCTGCCGTCGCGCTCCACCGTCGTGGTGTTGATCTGGAAGGACACCACCCGTTCACCCCAGTTCTGCGCGCAAAGGTAGGTCACCTTCGCGCCCGCGCCGATGATCAAATCGTTCACCGCGCAGGCGAACCCTTTCTCCTCCTCGTGGTCCGAGGCGAAATAATCCACCAGCGTCACCTTGCTGCCCGGTTCGGCGATGATGAGCGTGTGCGGGAAAGTCGAACCCGCCTCGCCGGACAACCAGTGAAACACCTCCAGCGGCAGCGCGATCTCCACGTTCTTCGGAACGAACAGAAAAGTGCCGTTACGCACGCTGGCGCGGTGCAAAGCGGCAAACTTGCGCGACCCCAGCGACCACTTCCTGGGTCATGAAATGTTTGCGGAACAAATCCGCGTGGTCCGTCAGCGCGGCGGCGAGCGGCTTCCAAATCACCCCCTGGGCGGCGAGGCCCTCGGTGTGGAAACGCTGATCGAGGAGGGTGTCGTTCGCAAAAACCATTTTCCCGGCCACGCGCGCGTTGCCGCTGGAACGGGCAATCAGAGTCTCACGGGTCGCGGCTTCCATGGCTTGCGGGACGGTGTACCCGGCCAGCTCGATCTTCCCCATCGACGCGTAACGCCACGCTTGCTCGGTGCGCGCGGGCATCGGGGTCGCCTCGAATTCTACCCACGCGGCGGCGCGCGCCTCCTGGAACCACGCGGGCAGGCCGGGCGCGCGCGCGGGATCGGGGGCGGAAAGCAGGCTGTTGTCCCGAAGGTTGGCGAGGGATGGCTCGGCGGCGATCCGCGCGGCGTCTCTGCTCTCGTCGGTTTCGGCGAAGTCGGCGGTGAGGAGAGTATCCGTTTGATCGCTCATGAAGTGTCTGTGTGGTTGCAAAAAATTTGGCGTGTCCGCGCGGTGGCGCGATACGCCGCGCCATCCGGCGGGGCGTCTTCATTCCCTAGTTGACTGCCCGTTCCCCTTAGCCGACCGAGCCTTCCATCTCCAGATCAATGAGACGCTTTAATTCCACGCTGTACTCCATCGGAAACTGGCGCACCAGATCGTTGACAAACCCGTTGACCGTCAGGCTCATCGCCTGACCCTTGGTCAGGCCGCGGGACATCATGTAGAAGATCTGCTCGGCGCTGACCTTGCTTACGCTCGCCTCGTGCTGCATCGCGTTCTTCGCGCCGCGCACGGTGATCGCCGGGTAGGTGTCCGTGCGGCTCGTCGGATTGATGAGCAGCGCGTCGCACTCGGTGTTGTTCTTGCAATTCTTGAGGTGCCGGGGCACGCGCACCTCGCCCGCGGTAGGTCGCCCGTCCGCTGCCGAGGCTGATGCTCTTGCTGATGACGTTGCTCGTCGTGTCGTCGGCGGCGTGGATCATCTTGGCGCCCGTGTCCTGATGCTGGCCGTTGCCGGCGAGCGCGATGGAAATGACCTCGCCACGCGCGCGTTTGCCCTTCATCACGACGCCGGGATACTTCATCGTGAGGCGCGAACCGATGTTGCAATCGATCCACTTGACCTCGGCGTCTTCCATCGCGAGGCCGCGTTTGGTGACGAGATTGAAAACGTTGTTGCTCCAGTTTTGCACGGTGACGTACTGGATTTTCGCGCCCTTGAGCGCGACCAATTCGACCACCGCGCTGTGCAGCGTCGCCGTCTCGAACTTCGGCGCGGTGCAGCCTTCCATGTACATTACCTCCGCGCCTTCGTCGGCGATGATGAGCGTGCGCTCGAACTGCCCGAAGTTCTCCGAGTTGATGCGGAAATACGCCTGGAGCGGGTGCTTCACCTTCACGCCCGGCGGGACGTAGATGAAGCTGCCGCCGCTGAACACCGCGCTGTTGAGCGCGCTGAACTTGTTGTCGCCCGTCGGGATGACCTTGCCGAACCACTTGCGGAAGATCTCCGGGTGCTCCTTCAAGCCTTCGGTGCTGCCGACAAAAATGACCCCCTGGTCGCCGACAGCTTTCTTGATGTTGGAATAAGCCGCCTCGCTGTCGAACTGCGCCTCGACGCCCGCGAGGAAACGGCGCTCCTGCTCGGGGATGCCCAGGCGCTCGAAGGTGCGCTTCATGTCCTCGGGCACGTCGTCCCAACTCCGGCTGGGTTTCTGGCCCCGGCTCAGGTAGTAGCGGATGTTGTCGAAGATGATGTTGTCGAGGTCCTTGGTCGCCCAGTGGGTCGGCATCGCCTTCTTGTTGAAGACTTCGAGCGCCTTGTGGCGGAACTCGCGAATCCAATCCGGCTCGCCCTTCACGTCGGCGATGTAGTCGATGGTCTTGGACGACAGGCCGTAGCCCGCGTCGAAGGTGTGGGCCTCCGGGTAGGAGAAATCGCCGGCGCTGCGGTCGATGTCGATGTCTGCTTTAGGAGCGGCCATAAGGATCGATGGGCAAAGGTTAGAAGGTAGAAGGCAGAAGTCGAAGGAGGAAGAGCTCAGGCGGCGAGGCTTCGGCGGCGGGCTTGATCCAATCGTAGCCGCGCTCGTCCAGTTCGAGGGCGAGGCTTTTGTCGCCGCTGTGGACGATCTGGCCGTCCATCATGACGTGGACCCGGTCGGGCACGATGTAGTTGAGCAAGCGCTGGTAATGCGTGATGAGCAGGACGCCGAGGTTCGGGCCGCGCAAGGTGTTCACGCCGTGGGCGACGATCTTGAGGGCGTCGATGTCCAGGCCGCTGTCGGTCTCGTCGAGGACGGCGTAGCTGGGTTCCAGCATCGCCATCTGCAGGATTTCGTTGCGCTTCTTTTCGCCGCCGGAGAAGCCCTCGTTGACCGAGCGGGCCGTGAAGTCGCGGCGAATTTCCAGCATGTCCATCTTCTCGTAGAGCCGCTCGTAGTAGGCGACGGCCTCGAGTTCCTCGCCTTCACCCAGGCGGGCGGTCAGGGCGGCGCGGATGAAGTTGGCGTTGCTGACGCCCGGGACTTCGCTCGGGTACTGGAAAGCGAGGAAAAGGCCCTTGCGGGCGCGCTCGTCGGCTTCGAGGCCGAGGATGTCCTCGCCGTCCAACAGGACGCTTCCACTGGTGATCTCGTAGTCGGGATGACCGGCAATGGCTTTGGCGAGGGTGCTTTTACCGGAGCCATTGAGGCCCATGATGGCGTGAACCTCGCCCTTGGGGATTTCCAGGTTGAGACCTTTGACGATGGGGCGGTCAGCGATGCTGATCCACAGGTTTTGGATGGAGAGCGACTGGTTCATGAAATTAAAGAGGCAGGTCGGCGGCCGGGGCGATGGCGTTTGTGTTCGCGTCTGTGGCCGGGCTGGCGCAACGCGGACATAGTCCTCGCAGGGAAACATCGAAGCGGTTGACGACGTATTCGTCCGGGACGCGGTAAATCTTGGCCAGTTCGGCGGAGTCGGGCAGGTCCATGTCGTGGACCTCGGCGCAGCCGGTGCAGACGAAGTGGGCGTGCTGGTGGAGGTTTGCACAGAAGCGCGAGGGTCCGCGGTCCAGGGTGACTTGGCGGACCAGACCGCACTGGGCGAGGGTTTCCAGGCAGTTGTAAACGGTGGCGAGCGAGATGCTAGAGCCCTTCTTCTGGACGCGGTTGAAGACTTGGACAGCACTCGGATGATCGCGGGTTTCCATCAGCGCGTCATAGACCTCCCGCCGCTGGCGGGTGAGACGGAACCCGCCGAGGGCGATGGTTTCGTCATAATGGGAGGCGGGATCGGCGACAGACATCGGGGAGGTGGAAGATGCCCCGAGGTAGCGCCCGAATCAAGAACTATTCTAAATATAAATAGTCCTTTTGGAAGCCGGTTGTCCGCGCGGGTTAGGCACGGGAGGTATCGCACCGTGTCGCGCCAGCCGCCGTTTTCAGAAGACGATTGCCCTGACTGAGGTACGCCGGTAACTTGGTCAACTTAATGGGTGCCACTCAAATAATCTCCGCACTTCCATGGTTATCGCCCACCGAACACCGGGAAATTGTCCGGCGGGTCATCGAATTAGAGTCTCCGAATGGTGGCATCGGCACGCCGGGCGGGGATCGTTTTCAGTCCGAACTATCCATGTCGCCCGAGGAGTGCGCCGGGGTGGAGGCGGTGTTGGCGCAACGCTTTGATTCCGGCGAGACGGAGGTGGCCGAACGCCACAATGAGCACCAACCTTAATAGCCGCCGGGATCTAGGTCCAATGCCTTCAGGTAATTCAGAAGATGCTGGTTTACGGAGGTTTGTAGAAACATACCCTCGCCCAAAAATTTGTGCCGTTTTGGTCGCATGCGGTGATTTTAAGCCGTTTCCCGACGTTTTGAGCCTCGTGAGCGGATTTTACCCTCAAATTCCTTCAATTACCGCCTGAAAGGGAGTCAAATTGTCCTGTTTGAACTCGCTTTTCCCTCCTGCGCGCGACCAATTACCTGAAGGCATTGCGTTTAGATGCGATCGTCCTGAGTTGATGGTCTTGCCAGCATCGTGCCAATCGGATAAGCTTGTGGCCTGATGACAGCACCAGCCGCTCTTTCAACCGTCCCAACTCTGGCGAAAGTGCGCACGACGCTTGCCGCCTTCGGACGACAGCACCCGGAAATTCTCCGCCTGGAAGTTTTTGGAAGCGTCGCCCGGAACGAGGCGAGCCTCATCAGCGACGTGGATGTGGTGGTGAGTTTTGCTACTTCCTGGCTGGAATCTGTCGGCGGCTTCGAGTACTTCGGCCACCTGGACTACTTACAAGAGGAATTGGCCGCGCGACTCGGGCGATCCGCGCACTTGGTTGACCGCGACGGCGTCATCAACGCGGCGCGGATTGGCAATCACTCACTTCCAACAGCGGTGGCGCGCGACGGGCAAGTTGTCTATGAAGCTTGTCACGCGCCAGATTGACGCCCTCCGCCACATGACGGACAACTGCGCCAAAGCGGCGTTGGTGGTTGCACGGGTGCGAACTCAAGAGCAGATGGAAGCAGATTGGGAGGTCCAGTACCTTCTCATCCGTTGCGTTGAGATCATCGGCGAAGCCTCGAAGCGGATGGGACCGGAGTTCCACGCGCGACATCCCCACGTCCCTTGGCGGTTGATGGCGGGGATGCGCAACCACATGGCGCACGGTTACGACGAAATCAGCATGGGAATTCTTTGGAAGACGGTGACGTTGGAACTGCCCAAACTTGCTGTGTCGTTGGAGGAAATCAGGCGTGAGGGAGGGCTGGCGGCGAATCCCGGACTGGAAGAACAAAGTAGGGAAGCTTCGTAGTGTCAGCGGCATCAGAACTTTTGGAACCCGTTGTAATCTCAAGCACCTCTTCCGTAACCGCGAGCGAGTTGAATCATAGCTTTAGGACGCGAGTTCGATGTTTTATGGCCTCAACCCATGAGCCTTATCACACGCCGATCCGACATCTGCGGACAGTGCCCCGCGCTATTTCAGCCGTTCTCTTTGCGGCTCAGATGTTGAGAGAGGAAATGGCGAACCAATGGGCGCAGGTACTTCGATGGACGAATTTTTGTGGGAAGAGGGGGTACTTTTGGCGAACGAAACGAGCAATAGACCCGGCGAATCCATACCATCAATAGCCATATCGATGCTGAAAAAACGACTGGAAGCAGTTTGAGAATGGCAAACCCAAACGCCAAACTAATCCGATCAGGCGCTCCACTGAAAATGCAAAGAACTGGCGGGAGTAGTGCTAGAAGAAGACAACCGACAAACCTACGACGATCTGGAAGGGGCTTAGCTGTTAGAATCTCTGCAGGCGGCAAATAAGGGGTGGGCAATATGAGTGGCCGCAAGGGTTTCGCAGGCGGTTCGGAAGTTAGCCGCGCTCTCACCACGGGTGTCGGGGGGAGTGGCACGGTATGTTGCGAAACATCTCTGACCGGAACGCCCATCAATGTCGCCATAGTACCGGCACCGGGTAAGTTGATGGTCGGTTCCAGGAGTGTCGCGGCATCTTCCCGGACGGGTTCGGCGAGGCTGGCACCTTGGCGGACCACAAATGGTGCCGCCGTGATCGCTTCGCTGGCCGGGCGCAGGCAGGCTTCGATCTCTCGACGCAGTACGGCGGGTGTTTGCGGCCGGTGGGCGCGATCCTTGGCGAGCATCCGCGCAAGGAGGACGCGGACGCCCCCCGGCAAGTCTACTGGGAGCAGCTTCCAAGGCGGTTTCGCGCTGATGTGCTGGGCAAACACCCTTCCCAACGGCCCGTTGAAAAGCGGCTTGCCCGTGAGCACAAACCACAACACCACCCCCAGGCTGTACATGTCGCTGCGGATGTCGGGCGCGATCTCCTCGCACTGCTCGGGACTGGCGTAAAGCGGCGTGCCGATGAAGCCGCTGCCGCTGATGTTGACGATGCCGCCACCGAGTTCGATGAGCGACTTTGCCAAGCCGAAATCGATGACCTTGATCACCAGCTCATCCTCGCCCGCCTCGGCCACGAGCATCAGGTTCGCGGGCTTGATGTCGCGGTGGACGAGTTGCTTGTCGTGCGCCGCCATCAACGCGCGGGTGACTTGCAGCGCGTACGGCAACGCGACGCGCCAGGGTTGCGGTCCGTTCTGGTCGATGAGTTGCTCGATGGTGTAGCCGTCGATGAACTCCATCGCGTAGAAGTAGCTCTGCGCGTCCTGACCGAGATGGTAAACGGCGGCGACGTTGCGATGCCGCAGACTGGCGGCGGCACGGGCTTCGCGGACGAAGCGTTCGCGGGCGGTGTCGTTGTTGAGGAATGCGGAGTTGATGACCTTCAGCGCGACGGTGTTGCGCAGGTTGGTGTCCTCGGCCTTGTAGGTGACGCCCATCGCGCCGCGCCCGAGTACCCAAAGTGTGCCGTCCTCGCGGCGCAGGACGCGGTAGTGGTGGAAGGTTTCCGGTTCGGAGTCGGGCATGGGGGCTGGCGGGCGTTTGGGGGGACGCGCGACGCCAGTGATAACGTGCCGGTGGTGCGGATGGCAAGCCTGGATCAACTTCAAGTGCTAAGGGTGGAGGATTTATGGCGTTTCTCGATAGGCGTGATAATCAACCCCGGGAGTCAGGATGCCTTTGGTTTGGAGTGCGCCGCAACACGTCGCCGCTTTGATCCCAGCGACACGTCGCGTCCAACCCCCTCCGGCGGAGTCGCTATCGATCGAGTCGGCTGCGCTGGAGGATGAACGACGCGACATGTCGCGGTTGGACCCGGCGGAGCCGTGTGAAAGCGGCGACATGTCGCCGCACTCCAAAGCCGCTGCGCGGCGGGCGGAAGGCCCCCTTCCCGCTCACATCGCCAGCAAGGTCCGCTGGTGCTCGATCAGGTCGCGCACACCCTTTTTGCCGAGATCCACCAAGCCGTGGAACTCCTCCTCCGAGAAGGTCGATTCCTCGCCGGCACCCTGCACTTCCACAAAACGGCCCTCCTCCGTCAACACCACGTTGAAATCCACGGCGGCGTCCTTGTCCTCCACGTAATCCAAATCAAGCACCGGCCGGCCTCCGACCATGCCGACGCTCACGGCTGCCACCAGTCCTTTTAACGGCGAACGCGTGATTTCCCCCCGCGCCAACAAATCCCAGCAGGCCAGCGCGATGGCGACGCAACCACCGGTGATCGAGGCGGTGCGGGTGCCGCCGTCGGCTTGCAACACGTCGCAATCGATCCAGAGCGTGCGCGGCCCCAGGGCCTCCAGATCGACCACGGCGCGCAGGGCGCGTCCGATGAGGCGCTGGATTTCCACGCCGCGTCCGTCAAGTTTGCCCTTGGAGATGTCACGGGGTTTCCGGGTCAGGGTGGAATAGGGCAGCATCGAATATTCCGCCGTGATCCAGCCGCCGGAGACGTTTTGCTCCTTCATCCAACGCGGCACGCCTGTTTCAATGCTCGCGGCGCAGATGACCCGCGTGTTGCCCGCCGCGACGAGCACCGAACCGGCGGCGTGCGGCGCGATGCCGGGGGTGAAACTCAGCGGGCGAAGTTGGTCGTCGGCGCGACCGTCGTGACGTGACATGGGAAAGAAGGGTTGTGGGTTGTGAGGAGGGTTGTGGGTTGTGGTGGAGGGGACGTGGGCACGATGGCTGGCAAAGGACCAGCGCGCAATGGGGAGCGCTTCAACAGGGAACACCGTTAATCTAGCGCGGAAGGCCGCGGCCCGTGCTACAACCGGCTTGCATGAAAAGCGTCACCGTCCGTATCCCCGCGTCCACCTTAAACCTCGGGCCCGGGTACGATTGCCTGGGGGTCGCCCTGGCCCTCTACAACCGAGTTACCACGAGTCGCGCCAAACCCGGCGATGGCGACGTGGAAACGCATCCGATGGTCGCTGAAATCGCGGCGCGGTTCTTCGCCGAGGCGGAGCGCGAGCCGTTCGCGTATAACTGGACCATCCAGGGCGACGTCCCGATGTCGCGCGGACTCGGGAGCAGCGTGACCTTGCGGCTGGGACTTCTCCACGGGCTCAACCACCTCGCGGGCCGTCCGCTTAACCGCCATCGGCTCTTTGAAATCTGCGCGGCGCTCGAAGGACACCCCGACAACGCCGCGCCCGCGCAGTTTGGCGGGTTCACCGTCGCCAGCACCGACTCCGCCAGCGGCGTCGCGGCCCTGCGGTTCCCCGTTTCACCCGAGTTGCGCTTCGTCCTGCTGATCCCGGATTTCGAGGTGCGGACCAACGATGCCCGGCGGCTCCTACCCGTCGAAGTGTCGCGGCTCGCGGCGGTCGCCAGTTGCGGTCGCGCCTGCCGGATCACCGCCGCGTTCGCCAGCCGCCGCTACGCCCTCCTGCGCGATGCCTTCGAGGACACCGCGTTCCACCAGCCGCACCGCCTTCCGCTCATCCCGTTCCTGCCGGACGTCCTCGCCGCCGGACGCGCGGCGGGCGCACTCGGGGGATTTTTGAGCGGTTCCGGCTCGACTATCGCCTGCCTCACCCTGCAAAACCCGGACCGGATCGGCGAAGCCATGCGGGAGGCCTGCGGCCAGACCAATGCCCCCAATGCCCGCGTGGTCGTCACCACCGCCGACAACCGGGGCGCGGGCGTGGCCCCGGCGGAATAATAATCGAATCCAACCCGGCGACGCCCATTATTTCATAACCGCTTTGGCGCGACGGAGAACAAGAGTTGCTTCAAACTTTCCCCCGTGGGAAAAGTGCCGCCCCGAAATTTGTTTGATTGCTTTTTGACCCGACATCGCGGCCAATAGCGCCGTTTTCCATGCAACTCGCCACCGTCTTCACCGCGTTTCTGAGCGTCATCGCCCTGCTGGTCAGCGGCTGCGATGTCACCACCCGTTTCCGCTACCCCGTGGGCACGCGGATTTACGAACATTCCACCCACCATTACTACGGACAGGTCGTCGCCTACGATCCCGGACACGATTTTCACAACGGACTGAACGCCCAGCCGGCCGTGCAGATCGAGTTGGACAACCAGGCTGAAGGGGGTTTGCCGGATCGAAAGGAGCGGGTCTGGGCCTCGTGCGACGTGATCGGTTCGGCGTACGAAACCCACTGAAGGGGGTTCGGAGCCGTCCCTTTCCTCGGCCGCCATGCGCCGCTGGCTCGAAAGCTTTGAGGAGTTCGCGATCGATGTCATCCTCGAACGCCGCTACGGCAAGCGGGCGGCTTTCCTGCGGCTGGTGCTGCTCCTGTTGTCGTTCCTGTTTCGCGGGATCGTCCAGACGCGCCTCTGGCTTTACCGCAAACGGCTCCTGCGCGACCACCCGCTGGGCTGCATGGTCATCAGCGTCGGCAACCTGACCGTCGGCGGCACGGGCAAAACCCCGGTGGTCGAACGGCTGGCCCGCACCCTCCAGGCGGGCGGGCGGAAAGTGGCGATCCTGAGCCGGGGTTATAAAAGTCGTCGCGCCCCGTTGTTCCGGCGCATCCGGGCGCGGTTGAATGGCAAAGGCAAATTCTGGACACCACGCGTCGTGAGCGACGGCACGCAGGTATTGCTGGGTTCCCGGGAAGCCGGCGACGAACCCTACATGCTCGCCGCCAACCTGCCGGGCGTGGTCGTCCTGGTGGACAAGGACCGGGTCAAAAGCGGGCGGTACGCCATCGAACACTTCGGGACGGACACGCTGATCCTCGACGACGGCCTGCAGTATCTCCACCTGCGGCACCGGCTGGACATCGTGCTGGTGGACCGCCACGCGCCCTTTGGGAACGAGTTCCTCCTGCCGCGCGGAACGTTGCGCGAACCGCCCGCCAATCTGCGGCGGGCGAACCATATCTTCATCACCAAGAGCGCCGGCGGGGACAACGCGGCGCTGGTCGCGCGCATCCGCCGTTACAACCGCACGGCGGAAATCGTCGAGTGCGCACACCAGCCACAACGGCTGCAGCATGTTTTCACGGGTGAGCGCCTGGGTTTGGAAGCACTCAAAGGAGCGTACGTCGGGGCGTTCAGCGCAATCGCGACGCCGGAGAGTTTCGAGGAGGAACTGCGCAAGCTGGGCGCGCACGTGGAACTATCGCGGCGGTTCACGGATCACCATCGTTTCAAGGAATCGGAGATCCGTTCGTTCGCGAGCCGTTGCCAGCGCCGGGATGTCGCGATGATCTTGACGACGGAAAAAGACGCCGTGCGGTTTCCGAAGCGGATGGAGTTGGAGGTGCCGGTGTATTTGTTGCGGATCGAGATTGAGATTCTGCGCGGCCACGAAAGCTGGCAGCAATGCGTGGACCGAATCTGCGAAGCTGAATGACGAAACCGGAATCCAGAAGTAGCACAGAGAACACAGAGGAAGAAAAAGGCGGGGGTTCAGAAGGAGAGAAGACCAGCCTGCTTTTTCTGGAACAAAGCCTTTGGCCTTTTTCTTCCTCCTATACCTCTGTGTCCCCTCTCCGTGTCCTCCGTGAACCTTCTGGTTTCTGCATTCGTCATTCGTCATTGCCCGCGTCCTCACCCCCCGTGCCAGTCGGGCATGGTGAACGCGAATCTTGCGCCCACGTTCTCCTGGCCCTCCGCCCAGACCGTGCCGCCGTGCCGCTGGACGATCCGCTGGACCAACGCCAAACCAATCCCCGTACCCTCAAAATCCGCCGGGCGGTGCAAACGCTGGAACGCGCCGAACAACTTATTCGCGTACTGCATGTCGAACCCCGCGCCGTTGTCCCGGACATAATACGTCACAAAATCCGGCCCGGCGGCGGTTCCGCCGATCTCGATACGCGCCTTTTCGCTACGTCGCGTAAACTTGAGCGCGTTGGCGATCAGATTCACCCAAACCTGCCGCACCAGTGACGGATCACCCATCGCGGGCGGAAGTTCACCCATGGTCAATTCGATGTCGCGCCCCGGTTGCGCCTCGCGCAGTTCGTCGTACACCCCCCGTGCCAGCACGGTCATTTCGATCCGGGTCGAGCGCAGCGGCTGGAAGCCGATCTTTGAGAGCGCGAGCAGGTCCTCGATCAACTGCGCCATCGTGCCGACGTTGTGGACGATCCGTTCCAGGTGCGCGCGGTTCTCCGCGTCCAGTTGGGGACCGCCGTCCTCCAGCACCACCTGGGCAAAGCCGCTGATAGCCCGCAGCGGCGCGCGCAGATCGTGCGCGACCGAGTAGGAAAAACTGCGCAAC
Source organism: uncultured bacterium (assembly GCA_963795895.1). Classification (GTDB taxonomy): domain Bacteria; phylum Verrucomicrobiota; class Verrucomicrobiia; order Chthoniobacterales; family SZAS-18; genus CAWCJJ01. Next base: position 113,485 of record CAWCJJ010000005.1, on the reverse strand, counting down.
TCGTTGTTGGCCACCTTGAGCTGGGCGTTGCTTTTCTGCGCTTCCCGTTCGGCGTGCGCGGTCCGCAGCATCTGCGTAAGCAACCGCGCAAACACGCCCACCAGCAAAACCACGCTGGCGGTCGCCCCCAAAACCAGGGCCAACCGCGAACGCGCCCGCGCGCGTTCGGCGTCGTGCTGGCGCGACTCCAGCAGGCTGTTTTCCGTGCGGGTCATCTCGTTCACGACGGCCCGGACGTCCTCCATTGCCTTCATCCCCACACCGTTCATCAGGTTCGGGGTGGTGGCGGCGGCACCCATTTCCCGGCGTTGCTGCAGGCGCGTCGCCGCGATCCGCAAACGGTTTTCCACCATCACCCGCAGGCGTTTGAGCTGGTTCACCTGCACGGGGTTGTCGCTGATGATCACGCCGAGTCGATCCAACTCGCCGGGCAGGGCATCCACCGCGCCCTGATAGGTCGGCAGGTACTTTTCGTCGCCCGTCATGGAAAACGCCCGTTGCGCGCTCTCCACATCCTGAACGTGCGAGAAGATTTTCTGCAAACTGCTGGCGGCCAAATAGGTGTGACTCACCCAGTCCGCCGCCTGCGCTTGGCGTTCAATGCTGTGGTACGACATCAACCCGAGCGCGCCCAGGATGACCAGCGCCACGCCCAGGGCGATCAGCGGCGGACGCGGCAGGCTGTGCAGGCGGCGGGGCAGAAAGGAAGTGAACATCACGGAAGAAATCGGAAGGCGGAAGGCGGAACTCGGAAAGCAGAAAAGAGACGGGTCCGGGCAAAAGGGAGTTTTTGGCTCCCGCACCCTTGCTGGTTCCGCCTTCCGCCTTCCGCGTTCCGATTTTCTGATCAGCGTTCGACCCGGAAAACATGCGCGGGCCGCTGGTGCGGGTCGAGGCCAACGTAGTTGCGGCTGCCGCGCCATTCGAACCGCTCGCCGGTGAGCAAATCATGCATCGTGTAGGCGTCGCCGCGCTCCGTGAACCCGAACTCCTCAAAGGGCACCTCCACGTTGCCCGCCTGAAAATGGTGCGGGTCCAGGTTTACGGCGATCAGGATAATGTTGTCGCGCGCCGGCGTTGCCTTGGCGTACCAGAGGATCTGGTCGTTGTCGCACGGCAGAAAGCGCAGATTATCGTAAACCTGGAGCGCGCGGTTGTCGCGACGGATGTGGTTGAGTTTCGTGACATGCTCCTTAATGTTGCCGGGAGCGTCCCAGTTGCGGCCTTTATACTGATATTTTTCACTGTCGTCGTACTCTTCGCGTCCGGGCAGAGCCGCGTTTTCGCACAACTCGAACCCGCTGTAGATTCCATAGACCGTCGAAAGCGTCGCCGCGAGCGTCGCCCGGATCATGAACGCGGGCCGTCCGCCGTGCTGGAGGTAGAAGGGCAGGATGTCCGGCGTGTTCGGAAACAGGTTGCCGCAGAAGTAGTCCTTCATCTCCGTCTGCGTGAGCTCGGTGAAGTACTCCGTCAACTCCGCCTTGGTGTTGCGCCAGGTGAAGTACGTGTAGCTCTGGGTGAACCCGGCTTTCGCGAGCGCCTTCATCATCTTGGGCTTCGTGAACGCCTCGGAAAGAAAAATTGTATCGGGATATTCCTTGTGGACCTCCGCGATGAGCCACTCCCAGAACGACACCGGCTTGGTGTGCGGGTTGTCCACCCGGAAAATCCGCACCCCGCGCGCCGCCCAGAACACGATGACGCTCTTCATCTCCTGCCAGAGCGCGACCCAGTCGTCGTTGTAGAAGTTGAGCGGATAGATGTCCTCGTAACGCTTGGGCGGGTTCTCGGCGTATTTGATGGAGCCGTCCGGCCGCTGGTAAAACCAATCGGGATGGTCCCGGACGTACGGGTGGTCGGGCGAGCAGTTGATGGCGAAATCCAGGGCGATCTCCAGGCCCATGCCCCGGACTTTTTTCATGAGCCAGTCGAAATCCTTGAGCGTGCCGAGGGTTGGCTCGACCATCTTGTGCCCGCCCGCCGGACCGCCGATGGCGTACGGACTCCCAGGTTCGCCCGGCTGGCTTGTCACGGCGTTGTTGCGGCCCTTGCGCTTGGTGAAACCGATGGGATGGATCGGCGGGAAGTAGATGACGTTAAAGCCCATTGCCGCGGCGTCCTCGATCCGACCGACGCAATCGCGCAGGGTCGAGGTGCCGTCGGGTTTGCCCTCGGCGCTGCGCGGGAAAAACTCGTACCACGCCGCGAAGCGCGCCGCCTCGCGGTCCACGTACACGGGGATGGGCGGCTTGAACTCGGTGGCGCCGCTCCGGTCGGCGTGAGTGGCCATGAGGATGGTCAACTCGGGATCACGCGCCATGCGGTCCACCTCCGCCGGGGTGGCGACACGCATGGCGGCGCCGAGTTCGCGCAAACGGTTGGCGTCGTCGCTCCCCTTTTTGGCGCGGGTGGCGGCGGCTTCGAGGATTTGCGCGCCCTCGGTGGTTTCGGTGTTTAGATCGGTGATGCCGGCGGTGTATTTCTTCTCGAACTCGTGTTGCCAGCTCGCGAACACGTCCTGCCAGCCTTCGACGGTGAACTCGTGCGGGCCGATTTCCAGGAAGCGGCAGGCGGCGCGCCACTGGTCGTTTTCGACGAACTCCATGGGGGTTTCCTGCCAGGTTTTCGCGCCGATGGGACGCCATTTGAGGGCGGCGGCCATGATGTCGTGGCCGTCCTTGAAGAGGTCGGCCTGCACGAAGAGTTCCTCGCCGACGACGCGGCGGACGGCCATGCGTCCGCCGTTGACGGCGGGCTGAATGTTTTCGATGACGACGGTGGGCAAGCGCTGGACGTTCATGGACATGGCGAGGGCGGGCGGGTTCGCAATGATCAGAGGATGCGCATGGGAGGGGTGGCGGTCAAGGGTTGGCGGTTTGAAAACGGCGGGGGATTGATTCGTAGATGTCTTGCCTGGTTGCACCGTGCATGGTCTATTATCAACTATGGTGCTAATCGAATCCAAACCGGGTGTGATGATGGGCAAGCCGGTGGTGGCTGGCACAAGGGTCACGGTGGAAAACATCCTCGAAAGGCTTGGCGGCGGTGAGTCCGTGGAAAGTATTGTAGCTGGGCATCCCCTTCTCACGCGTGACGCGGTGCTCGCCGCCATCACATTTGGCGCGCAAGCTTTGCGCGCCGATGTGGTTTATCCGCTCACCCAGCAGGCGGCGTGATTTTACTGGCAGACGAAAATCTGCACGCGCAGGTGGTGCAGCGACTCAGGCGGGATGGACACAAGGTGTTGGCCATCGCGGAAATTGATCCCGGGATCAATGACGATCAAGTGCTGGCAATGGCGAACCAGAACAACGCCTTATTAATCACAGAAGACAAAGTTTTTGGAGAAATGATCTTCCGGCGAAAGCTCGTTCATGCCTGAGTCATTCTCATCCGCCTTGAGAGTCTGCCAACCGTTCAAGAAGGCGAGTTGTTGGCGCGTGTGCTTGCCGAGCATCACGAGGAAGTCACCTCCGCGTTTACCGTCTTGTCGCACGGAGTGTTGCGCATACGGCGCGGGTTCTAACACCTCCCCCTCCACCTCTACTTGTAAGCGTAGGCCATCGCCCACTCCGTTCTTGGTTCGCTGGACTGCTCCACCTTCACGATCAAATAATACTTGCCCGTATACTTCGGCACGATCTCCGCGCCGGAAAACGAACCGCCCAAACTTTCGCGCTGCCACGAACGGGACTCCGCCAGATTACCGTCGCCATCGTAGATGTGGATGCTCACCTTGGCCCCCTTCACGTCCGTGCGGACGTAAAGATGGTACTCGTTCCCCTTAAAAAATTGGTGCGCGATGGGCTTCGACTCCCCCTGCGGCAGGTTGCCGCTCCAAGTGTCCTGCCGCAGCATGTAACCCTGCTTTGAGTCCGGCGCGAGCACGTCGGCAAACTCCAGTTCCAACGCGTTCTCGTCCTCCTGGGCGTACGCCCGGAACCCCGGGGCATTGGCAACCCCCAAGACCAGGCACGTTCCCGCCAGCAACCCTGCCACGAGACGGCGGAGGGTTCGGCTGCCAAAATCAAGCGTCGCAAAGTTATTCATAGATCAATCACGGGTCGCCGGTCCCGGACCCGGTCTCCCCGCGCAAACAGCTACAACGTACAACGCAAACAGCCCCGCGCCCGCGCTTCTTTTTCCCTGCCGCGAAGATCCACAACCCCGTCCCTCAAGCCGGCAGCGTCGCGAGCAACGCGCCAAACTCGTCCAACTCCGGGATCATCGCCACGATCTCCCGCAAACTCGCCAGCGCAATCGGCGTGTGCGCCAGGAATTCGGACTTCCCTTTGACCAATCCGAGGAACCCGTAAGCGCCCAGGGCCTGCATCAAACGCTGCAGCGCGCACAAACGGTAAATCTCATCGAAGCTCGCGCGGTCCGGGCCGAGATCGACCCGCGATCCCAACCCCAGGTAGAAATCGAGCAGTTCGCGGCGCTCCGAGGCCGGCAATTGGGTGTACGGATCGTACAACAACGAGGCCAAGTCATAGTGCGCCAGACCGGGCCGCAATCCCTGGAAATCAATCAAATGCGCCGTGCGGTTGGTGATCAGGATGTTCTGGGACTGAAAATCACGATGCACCAGCACTCGTGGCCAAGCGGCCAGTTTCGCGCTGATTGCCTCCCAGGCGGGCAGTGCGAGGATGCGCTCGACGCGCGACGGGTTCACCGCCTGCGCGAAATAACCGCCGAGGCAGTGGTCGAAGAAATACCGCTGCTCCCAGCGGTACAAGGCGGCGTTGAACTCGATCTGCACCGTGAACGGGAATTTTGCCAGTCCTTCCCAGCCGCGTTCGTGGAGACGCCACACCTCCTCCAAAGCGGACTGATAGTAGTCCCGGCGAACGGGCCAGGGTTCGTGGCGGTAACTCCAGAGGTCCCGCTCCCCGAGGTCTTCCATCCAGATCAGCCCCTGCTCCTCGTCGTGTGAATATATCTTTGGCGCGCGGATGCCGAGCACATCAAACGCCTGGGCGATCTGGACGTAGTGGCGGTTTTCCTCCCTCTGGTTGTTGTATTTGACCAAAATGAGCGACTGGTGCGCCATCCGCACCCGGTAGAAACGGCGTTCGGAACCGCCCTTCTCGATGGGTTCAATCAGGATGTTGTCCGCGCTGCCGGCGGCGAAGCGGGCGCGGGTCTGGTCGATGAGAAGGTCTTGCAACGTCGGAACCGGTGAAAAGGTAGGAGGTGAAGGGAGGATTTCGAGCAGGGTTCGTGCTCGCGGAACGCGGCGGGTTGGGGAAGTTGCGGCGACCGCTCAAAAATCCCGTTCCTCGAAGCGGCCATCCACGTTTTGAGAAGCGCGCACGATACAGTTTTTCAAGTGGCTGCGGGGAGAAATTTTCGCGCCCGGCCACAAAATACTGTCTTCGATAATGGCTCCCTCCCCCACCCGCGCGCCGGGTCCCACCACGCTGGCAGCGCGGATTTCAGCCCCGGCTTCCAGCGTCGCGGCGGGGTGGACCCAATTCCGCCACTCTGGATCGGGCGCGCCGTAGCGTGGGAACACGGGTGGATGTTCGGCGTGGAGGTCGCGGTGCGCGCGCAGGTATTCGTCGCGGTTGCCAAGGTCGCGCCATTCGCCTTCGTCGATCACGACGCCACCTAAGCCGCCCCGGCGGATCAGTTCCAAAAAGCTCGGGATCACGGAGACCACCTTCCCCTCGCCGGGGATCATCTCCAGGAAACCGGGCTCTACTATATAGACGCACGCAAACGAGCAATTCGCCGGCGCGCCCGTGCCGAGAAGGTTGCGAATGTCGAGGATCCGGCCCGTTTTGGGGTCGAGCGAGATGTGGCCCGGGCCACTCAGGGTGGCCGAGCGCAACGCCAGCGTGATCAAATTGTCCCCCGCCTTGTGCCGGGCAATCAAGGGCTCGATGGGCAGATCGGTTAAAATGTCGCCGTTATAGACGAGAAATGGCGCGTCGCGGAGCAGGTCGGCGACATTCTTGATCCCACCTCCCGTTTCGAGCAGAACCGGCTCGTGCCGGAAGCTAATCGGGCACCCGCGATACCGGCCCTCCGGGAAAGCCGTCTGGAACGTCCCCGGCAGATGGTGGGTATTGACCACAAACTCCTCAACGCCCGCGTCAGCGATCAGATGGTCGAACGCGAAGGTGATCAACGGCTTGTGGCCCACGGGGATCAGCGGCTTGGGAAGCTGGTCCGTGAGGGGCCGCAGCCTGGTCCCAAGCCCGGCGGCCAGCACGAATGCTTTGCTGATCGAATCCATGGGGATTAAGAAGTAGCACAGAGGACACGGAGAGGGGACACAAAGGCAGAGGAGGAAGAAAAAGGCAAAATTTTTTGGTCCCGGAAAAGCTCGGCTCCTCTCTTCTCCTCCGAACCCCGCCTTTTCTTCCTCTGTGTTCTCTGTGTCCCCCTCTCCGTGTCCTCTGTGCTACTTCTGGATTCCCCTCCCTCAGCGCAGGAAGCGCTCGAGGTTTTCGGCTTCCCACTGCTGGGCGCGGCGGTAGTAGTAAAATTCCCTTTCCCGGCGGTTGAACTCCTCCGTGTGGACCTTGCGCTTGCCGTTGGGTCCCGGTTCGTCCGGGACAACCGAGTGCAACATCTCGTGGTACACCACGAACTCCAAAAACCAGCCCGGGACAAAATCCGCGTCGAGCAACGGGTGAATGCGAATCACTCTGTCCTCCTCCTGGATCGTCCCGAAGATGAAGTACGCCTCGGGGCGCAGGCGGCGGCGGCGGCCCCAGGTGATGGTGTAGTTCTTGAGGGGTCGCGACGAGAAGTACCGGGCATTGACCTTGTCGAAAATGGCTTGGAGGTCGAAGAAACGCCCCTCCTGGGTGAACGGCAGGTGCCGTTGCAGAAGTGCTTTGGGATGAGAGACTTTACGCTTTGCCTTTGGCATGTGAAGAGGTGCTGTCGAGCGCGTGGAAATGTGAGGTTCACCTTAGATGCCTCCCCGCGCGCTGACAAGTCCCGGCCCTCGACCCGCCTGATTTTCCTCTCGCCCCACCCCGGACCGACTTTAACCCTCGGAGAGATCCCGATCCGTGAAATGGGTGGTCTGTTGCTGTCCGGGAAGAGACCGCGACAGCATTCGCTCGACGTATTTTGCCAACACGTCGAATTCCAGGTTGATGTAATCGCCGACCTTCGCCGCGTGCAGGTTCGTCGCCCGGCGGGTGTGCGGAATAATCCAGACCGTGAAACGATCCGGGTTGACCACTCCGACCGTCAGGCTGATGCCACTGATCGCCACGGATCCTTTCGGGACGAGCAGATGCTGAAACTCCGGTGGCAACGCCACGTCGAGACGGTAGTCGTCGCCTTTCTTTTCGTAGGCGAGGATCTGGGTGCTGCAATCAATGTGGCCCTGGACGAAATGGCCTCCCAGACGCCCGTTGGCGGCCAGCGGACGCTCAAGATTGACAGCGGTTTCGGGTCGGAGGTGTTGCAGGTTGGTGCGGTCGAGCGTCTCCTGGAGCAGGTCGAAGGTGATGAATTCCGCACGGTGATTGGCGACGGTGAGGCAACAGCCGTTCACGGCGATGCTGTCGCCGCGCCGGGCACCCTTGGCGATGCCGGGGGCGGCGATTTGAATTTGGAGTCCGCTTTCGCTGCTGCGCCGCAGCCAAACGACGCGGCCGGTTTCCTCGACTAGACCGGTGAACATGGGAAGAAAGGGTTGGGGATAAGTAGCAAAAAAGGGTGGTACTGGAGGGAAGCTGAAACGAAGCCGCGCCCGGGGCGGACGTGCAATGTTTAACGGGCGTGTGGCTTCCACAACCGTTTTCCGGTTGAGCAGAACCGAACCTTACGTTCTGGCTTCACTTTCAAAATACCCGCCACCGCGAAAATAGCAGCATGGCAAGCACCGCGAAGAACGGCACCAAGATCGGCAGCGAATACCGCAGCCCATAACCGAAAAATCCCGGCATCTTCACACCCACCTGCTCGGCAATCGCCTTCACCATAAAATTCGGCGCGTTGCCGATGTACGTCATCGCCCCGAAAAATACCGCTCCCAACGAAATCGCAACGAGCAAATGGCCGTCGTTCGCCACGAAATTCGCCACGTGGGCCGGATCGTCGATGCTCAAACCCCGGTTGCCCAGCGCGGTCGCCAGCAGCGCGAGGTACGTTGGCGCGTTGTCCAACACCCCCGACAACCCGCCAGTCAGCCAGAAAAACTGCGCCTCCGAACGTACCCCGAGCGACGGCGCGATCGCCGCCAGGTAATCCAGCACCGGCACCATCGTCAGAAAAATTCCCGCGAACAACCACGCCACCTCTTTGATCGGCTCGAAGTTGAACCGGTTCGCCCGATGCACCGCTGGCAACGTCGTCAAAAATGAACCCGCCGCCGTTGCGATCATGATGCCTTCCCGCAGCAACGGCGGTCCCTCGATGAAAATCGCCCCCAGCACGATCACCAGGAAGATCAGGTTTGGCGCGCCCTCCAAACCCCAGGATTCGCCCCGCGCCGCCTCCTCCCGGTCGGCGACCGGCATCCGCCGGAAACTACGGCGGTCGAAGCCGTAAAAAACCGCGATCATCCCGAGGATCGCCGCCAACCACGGACGCCAGCAATGCGTCAGCACCCACCAAAACGGTACCCCCTTCAGATACCCCAAAAACAATGGTGGATCGCCCACGGGCGTCAGGCAGCCGCCCATGTTGCTGACGATGAAGATAAAAAACACGACGTGGAAAGGCGCGAGCCGGGCCTTGTTGACCCACAGATAGGGCCGGATCAGGAGCATGGACGCGCCAGTGGTGCCGGCGATGTTCGCCAGCATGGCTCCGGTGAGGAGGAACAGGCAGTTCGCCAGCGGGGTCGCCTCGCCCCGCGCGCGGACGTGGATACCGCCCGCGATCACGAAAAGAGCGCCGACCAAGGCGATGAAGGACAGGTATTCGCGCGCCACGTGGATCATCCGCTCGTAATCCCCGAGCCAGCAAAGGTAGTACAGCGCGCACACCGCCCCGAGCGTCACGCTGACTTTGGGATGGTGCCGTTCCCACCAGTGCGCGTGTAGAAACGGCATTACCGCGATTGCCAGGAGCAGGACGACGAAAGGCAGCGCCATGACCGGGTGCGCCCCGGCGGTGGGTGCCGAAGCGTGGATTGTTGTCGGGAGGTTGGCGGTGGCGGCGATCATCGGTGTACTTTTCAGGTCAGGGGCGGCAGCCCCCGGGACCGCGGGCGTCCCGCCCGCATCTGCTCTGGCCAGCCCCGGGAGCGCGGGTCTCCGACCCGCTTCTGGTCTGGTCTTTTCAGGGGCTACCGCCCTGTTGCGGGTCGGAGACCCGCGCTCCCGGGGCGGATGCCCCCGGAGCCAGAGCGGAACGCGTCGTCCCCGGTAGTTTGTTGACCCATCCCCGCGGAAAAGTCTCGACTTTTCGCGTCCGCGCCCCAAATGTTCCGCCCAGGCGTCCCGCCGCTTTCAAGAGGCGCTTTGGCGAAAAGCTCCAAAATAGGCTTTATTAGTCCCATGGAAAAACTCGTGATCGTCGGCACCGGCTGCGCCGGGCTGACCGCCGCCATTTACGCCGCGCGCGGCAATCTTTCCCCGCTGGTTCTCGAAGGACGCCAGCCGGGCGGGCAGCTTTCGACCACCACCCTGGTGGAAAACTTCCCCGGTTTTCCCGAGGGCATCGATGGCCCCGACCTCATCATGCGCATGAAGGAGCAGGCGCGAAAACTTCGGCGCGCGCTTCAAATATGCCGAACTGACCGCCTTCTACCCGAAAACTGGCCAGCTTTCCCTCCACTTGGACGATGAAGAATGGGTGGATACCCGCACCTTAATCGTCGCCAGCGGGGCCGCCGCGAAGTGGCTCAACCTCGCGCACGAGCAGAAACTCGTCGGCCACGGCCTGACTTCCTGCGCGACGTGCGACGGCGCTTTTTACCGCAACGTGCCCGTCTGCGTCGTCGGCGGCGGCGATTCGGCGTGCGAGGAAGCCATTTTCCTCACGCGTTTCGCCTCCAAGGTGTACCTCATCCACCGGCGCGACACCCTGCGCGCCTCGAAGATCATGGTCGAGCGCGTGCTGTCGCATCCCAAGATCGAGCCGGTCTGGAATTCCGCCGTCACCGAGTACCTGCCGGACACGGAGGGCGAGATGCGCGCCGTGCGCCTCGCCAACCTGCGCACCGGCGCCGAGAGCGAACTGGCGGTGCGTTGCGTGTTCGTCGCCATCGGCCACGAACCGAACACCAAGCCTTTCGAGGGCAAACTGCCGATGGACCCCGAGGGCTACCTGCTCAAAACGCACGGGACCGCCACGACGGTGCCCGGCGTTTTCGTGGCGGGCGACGTGTCGGACAAAGTTTACCGCCAGGCGATCTGGGCGGCGGGCGACGGCTGCGCGGCGGCGCTGGAAGCGGAGCGTTACCTGACCGAACACGCCATGGAACCCGGTGCCGCGGAGGAGAACGAGGAGCAGCCGGGCGCGGGTGTCGAAGCCGAACGAGAGGCGGAGCTGGAGTTGTCCTCCGCGGCTTGAAAATCTGCGACCTGACGCAGTTTTACTCGCCGGTTAGCGGCGGTGTGAAGCGCTATCTCGCCGAGAAAACCGCCTACCTGCGCGCCCACACCGCCGACCGGCACGTCCTGATCGTGCCCGGCGCGGACCACGGGTGCGCGACGACGGCCCGGCGCGAGTGTATTCCATCCGTTCGCCGCTGGTTTCCCGCAAGTCGCGTTATCGGGCTTTGATCAACCTGCGCGCGGTCGAGCGCATCCTCGAAGCCGAGCAGCCGGACATCATCGAATCGCGGCGACCCTTACCAGATCGCCTGGAAAGCACTGGCGTCGGGCCGCGCGCTGGGTATCCCGGTCGTGGGGTTTTACCACTCGCATTTTCCCGAGGCGCTAGTGCGCAGCACGATGAAGTTCTTCGGCGAAACGGTGACGCAGATGATGATGGAAGGCGCGCGACGCTACGTCCGGGCGATTTACAGCCAGTTCGCACGGACCCTGGTTCCCTCCGCGCCGCTGGGCGCGCTGCTGGGGGATTGGGGCGTCCACAACGTGGTGAACATCGACCTCGGGGTCGAGCCGGCGATTTTCCATCCTTCCGACGATCCGGCGGACTCCGCGCGCGCCGAGCTTGGGCTGGCACCAGGCACGCGGCTGCTGCTCTACGTGGGCCGCCTCTCGCCCGAGAAGAACACGAAGACGCTCTTCGCCGCGTTCCGCCGTTTGTGCCGACAGCAGCGGGGGCGTTACCATCTGCTGGTGGTGGGCGACGGGCAGCAGCGCCGGGCGTTGAAGAGCGTCCAGCGCAAGACCGGGGCGATCACCTGGCAGCCGTACTGCGGCGATCCCCACCAGCTCGCCCGGCTTTATCGCGCGGCGGATTTGTTCGTGCATCCCGGCGTGCAGGAGACCTTCGGACTGGTGACGCTGGAGAGCCAGGCCTGCGGGACGCCGGTGGTGGGAATCCGGGGCAGTTACATGGACCGCATCGTGTTCAGCGGCCTGGGTTTCTGGGCGGCGGAAAACAACCCCGAGTCACTGGCCGGCGCCATCGAGGCCATGAGCGATCAGCCAAACCTACGCGAGATTGGTCTAAAAAGCAGTGCCACGGTGGTGGCGCGGTACAATTGGAAGTTGGTATTCGACCGACTTTTCGGTGTGTACCGCGAAGTCATCGCGAATTTTCACCGCGAGTAACGCGTCTTACCGAAAGCGGACACCAGAGAGGTACACCACAGAGAACACAGAGGAAGAAAAAGGCGGGGTTCCACAAAAGCGCCTTGCCATCTTCCCAGTGCCTCAACATCACTCATTCGCACCTTCGTGCATTCGTCATTCGTCATTCGTCATTTCCCATGAGCCTCGCACCCGCCGGCAACGTCCCGCCCCCGCTTCCCCTGATCCGGCAGTATCATCCGGACGACCGAGCCGCCGTACGCTGGCTTTGCTGCGAAACGGGGTTTCTCGGGCAGGCCATCGATCCGGTGTTTGAGGATCGCGAGTTGTTCGCGGACTTTCTCACCAACTACTACCTGGACCGGGAGCCGGAGTCCGCGTTTGTCATGGAAATCGGGGGCGAGGTGCGCGGCTACCTGCTGGGGTGCCGGCACCCGTTGCGCAACCAGGTCCACAATTTCTTTCAGAACATCCGGCAGTTCTTCGGCTTGCTGACGCGCTACCACCGCTACAACACCGAGAGCCGCCGGTTCGTGCATTGGATTTTCGCGAACGCCTGGAAGGAGGTGCCCGCCGTGCCCCGCCGGACGGCGCATTTCCACATCAACCTGCTACCGGACGCCCGCAGTTTGCAGGGTACCGCCGAGTTGATTGACCGGTACCTGAACTACCTGCGCGAGCGGGGGGAAAAACGAGTCTATGGACAGATGGTCAGCTTCCAAAACCGGCGGGGCGAGCGGATGTTCAAACGCTATGGCTTCAAGGTGTTAAACCGCACGGAAATCACCAAGTACCGGCGCTTGCATCCGGAGCCGGTTTACCTCTGCACGGTGGTCAAGGATCTGGAGGAAAGAACGCAACTTTACGCGGAAAAGAACAGCTTGTGAATAAACTTGGGAACAGGTGTTATAATCCACTGAAAAACAGCTGTTTATAACTTGTGAAAAAGTGACAATTTTTCTTGATTTTCGAGGGGGTTTAACCTACCTTCTTTCAATGAAAAATAGCTCCTCTGCAGCCCCCTTGCGGGACGACAAACATGTGACGATGGCCGTGGATCCGGCCGCCACCGCGCTGACCGTTCAGCAGGTGCTTGGACAGGTCGCTTTGATCCAGCAAATCATGGGTGCCACCATGAAGGACGGCGAGCATTACGGGCGCATTCCCGGCTGCGGCGACAAGCCCACTTTGCTCAAGCCGGGCGCGGAGAAGTTGTGCCTGACCTTTCGCCTCGCGCCGACGTACGACGTCGAGGAGAAGATCGTGGAGCGCAACCACCGCGAGTACCGGGTGCAATGCACGCTGACCAGCATCCTGACGGGCGCCTTCCTCGGCCAGGGAGTTGGCACCTGTTCGACGATGGAGGCGAAGTACCGTTACCGCGCCGGTGCGACCGAAGCCACTGACAAGCCCGTGCCCCGCGCCTACTGGGATCTCCGGCAGGAGGACCCCGCCAAGGCGCAGGAGATGATCGGCGGCAAGGGGTTCAGCCCCAAGAAGGTCGATGGCGCGTGGATGATCGCCAAAGCCAGCGAGCGCGTGGAGACGGACAACCCCGCCGACACGTACAACACCGTGCTCAAGATGGCGAAGAAGCGCGCCTTGGTGGACGCGGTGCTCACGGCGACGGCGGCCAGCGACATCTTCACGCAGGACCTGGAGGACATCAGCGCCAACCTGGCGGCGTCCTCGCCGGTCGTGGTGGTGGTCGCGCCGGCGGAACCGGCTCCGGCGGCCGAGTTGCCCGCGCCCGCCCCGGTGGTGGAGGTTGCGGCGGCTCCCGTCATGCCGCGCCGTAAGCAGTCGGCGCAGGCGCAGGTGGCGGCGGTCGCCGCGCAGCCGGAGACGTCGGCGCACCTGACGACCATTGTGCTGGAGGACGATGTGGAGGTGAGGTGCAGCCCGCCGATGACGCGAGCTACCTCGACACCCGCATTCACTTCGGCAAGAACCGCGGGTTGACCCTGGGCGAGCTGACCTCGCAGCAGGTTCACTGGTACGAGACCGAGTGGATGCCCAAGAAGGAAGTCAACGGCGCGACCAGCGTTGAGGACTTGGCTCTGATCAACGCGCTGAAGGCGTACCGGCAGAACGGTGGCGCTGACAAGCAGCCGCGCCGTCAGGCGGTTGACCGCCGCGAGGCCAGCATGGGTTAATCCGGGTTTGTCCGGCGCGATTGTCGCCGGTTAGAGATTATACGCCATCCACGGTGCGAGCCGTGGATGGCGTTTTCTCTTCCGCCCGCCGCGCAGCGGCTTTGGAGTGCGCCGCGACACGTCGCCGCTTTGATCCCAGCGACACGTCGCGTCCAAACCCCTTCGGCGAAGCCGACTATCGGTCGAGCCGGCTTCGCCGGATTGTTTTGGACGCGACGTGTCGCGGTTGAGCCCGGCGGAGCCGTGCGAAAGCGGCGACGTGTCGCCGCACTCCAAAGCCGCTCCGCGGCGGGCGGAGATCAACGTCCGTTTGCCGCCACCACCGCGCCGACACCCTTCAGATCCTGCTGCAGGGGCTTGACGCTCCACAACACAAAGCCGCCGCCACCCCCGCGCGGGCCGATGCTTTCCTCCAAACGCAGTTGCCGCGCGATCTCACTCGCGGGCCAGTTCGTCGAACCACCCAGCCGGTCAATGGCGATGCTCGGGTAAATCGGCACGCCGCGCGGGTTCACCGCTGGACTCCGCCACCAGCCCAGCAACGCGGAAAAACTCTGCGGACCCGCGTCGGGCCAGTAAAGCTGCGGCGAGAGGTAATCCACCCAGCCCTCGCGCAGCCAGCGGACCGGGTCGGCGTAAAGCTCGGCGTACTGGTCCACCCGCGCCGTCACGCCGGCGGGCACGTTGGGCCGGTAGATGCCGAACGGACTCACCCCGAACTTCGCCCCGGACCGCGCCGAGGTCACCGCGCCGTGCAGGTCGCGGATCAGGTTGTCGATGTTCGAGCGGCGCCACTCTCCGACCGTCAGCGCGCCGCCACCGGCGCGGAAGCGCGCGTAGGTCGCCTCGTCCGGGAACGTGCCGCGCGGGATGCCGCTGCCGGGGTACGGGTAGAAATAGTCGTCCAGGATCACCCCCGCCACGGCGTAGCGGCGGACGATGTCCCGCGCCACGCGCGCGACCTCCTCGCGCACCGCCGGATCGCCGGGGTCCATCCACGTCAGCGCGCCGACTTTGCGGGCGGACTCGGGAATCCGGCGGCTGACGTGCGACGCGACCCTGCCCCCGCCGCCGCTGCCCGCCCGGAAGGGATTGAGCCAGGCGTGGATCGCCACCCCGCGCTTGCGGCCTTCGGCGACGAACTCGGCCAACGGATCGTAGCCGGGGTCCACGCCTTGGGTGCCGGTCAGATACCGGCTCCAGGGTTCCAGGTTTGATGCGTACAACGCGTCGCCCTCGGGACGAACCTGCACCATCAACGCGTTGAGACCGTGGTCGGCGGCGAGGTTGACGAGCCGGCGGATTTCCTGCCGCTGGGTCTCGGCGCCCGAACCGGCGCGGGCGGGGAAGTTGAGGTTGAAGACCGACGCCACCCAGGCCGCGCGCATCTCCTCCGCGGCACGCGCGGGAGTCGGCGACGGGAAGAAGGCGCAGGCGCAGACGAGGAGAAGCGGGAGTGAAGAGCGGGACAAGGAGCGCATCGCGGGGCGAGTATCGCACGGTTGTTAGGTTCGCCGCCACTTTCCTATCACCGGTTTTGTGGTATGTTTTGGGACAGTCGGCCAGCGCGCTTCCGAGCCTGACGTTCGGAGTCCCACTGGCCATGCGGTTCTTTCCACGCGATGAAAATCATGTCATTTTCTTCTCAACTCCGCCGGGTTTTGGCCGGTGCGGGTTTATTCACGAGCCTGGGCTTTTTTCTGACTTCAGCCGCCGCGCAAATGGCCCCGGGCGGGTTCGGTGGCGCCAACGGCGCAACGACGGGCGGTGTGGCGACGGGTGGCGGCGGTCGCGGGGCGGTTGCGGCGGTGGCTCCCGCCAGCGGACGCGGGGGCATGGGCACGGGAGTCGTTGGCGGCGCGCAGCCGGTCAACCGGGGAATGCAACAAGGCGTCGGCGCCGGGACGCGCTACGGGGTCCCGACGACGAGTTTTGCCAACCGGTCCTACGCGCCGGGCACCAGCTACAACGGTGGCATCGGAGCGGCCCAAGCTGGGTCCGCCAACGTGCGGCCGGTTATGAATCCGCAGACGGCGGCAACGAACATCCAACGCCGCAATTTGCCGTATTATCAGCCCAACACCGGGTTGTCCGCACCCAACTCGCCTTATGTCCGGGGTGGTTACACGACGCAAAACGGATCGACCACCCGGCTTTATCCGGGTAGCTTTGGCTACAACTCCCGGAGTTACAATGGTCCCTGTCTATTCGGGCGCTGCCGGTGGCTCCAACCACGACAACGGGAACCGTGAGTACCACCGTCTGCGCGACCATTATCTGTACTACCCCTACTTCAGCAGCTACGGGTATTATCCCTTCGTGGGTGGGTTTGGTTACTATGGCGGCAGCGCAAACATTGATTCCGGCTACGGGTACACCGGGAACAGCGGAGTGCCTTACGCGGCACCCGACCCGGCGACGTACGACGAAGGCGGTCAGCCGATGACGCAAGGCGGCGGGAATTCGTCCGCCGTCGCGCCTCCCGGCGCGGTGCAGATCGACCCACCGCTGTGGTCGTCGGGACCCGAGGGCAACCGGCCGGAAGCGTCGCGTCCACCGGCGTCGGCGGGACCTGATTCGCTGGTGGAGGCGGTGCAGACGGAATTGGCGAACCGCGGGTATTTCAAAGGCAAGGTGGACGCGATGTTCCGGGACGACACCAAGGAGTCGATCCGCAAGTTCCAAGCGGACAACCATCTCGCCGTGACCGGGTTGCTCAACAACGCGACGTTGACGATGCTGGGATTGAATTGAAAGGTCGGGTCTGGTCAGCCCTGGGAACGCGGGCGTCCCGCCCGCATCTGGTCTGGTTGGATCTATCCAAAGGCTACCGCCCTTCCGGGCAGAATGGCCGCGCTCCCGGGGGCTGTCGCCCCTGTCCAGATACGGGCGGGACGCCCGCAGTTCCCGGGGCTGACCAGCAAGCTCAACTTACCGCCGTTTCTTCCCGGGTGAGTAACTGTAGCCTTTGCCGGAACGCCCGCCGGACACGCGGATTTTCTCGAGATTATCCCCCGCTTTCATCTCGAACAACGACGTGTAGTAATAGTTGAACCCCTCCAGCTTGATCCGGTTGATCGGACGCGAAATAAAGCGCTCGATCGCCTGCACGTGCTGCACGTCTTCCGCCGTGAACAGCGTCATGGCGTCACCCTCCTGCTGCGCGCGACCGGTTCGCCCGATGCGATGCACGTAATCCTCGGGGTGCTGCGGGGCGTCGAAATTAATGACGTGCGTCACGCCCGCGATGTCCAGGCCGCGCGCGGCGATGTCCGTGGCGACCAACACCTCGTACGTTCCCGAACGGAAACCCGCCAGCGCCTCCTCGCGTTCCTTTTGCGCGCGGTCGGAGTGGAGCACCGCCACCTTGTGGCCCCCGCCCAGGAGTCGCGCGGCCACCTGGTCCGCGCCGATTTTCATGCGGCAAAACACGATCACACTCTCGTAGTGCGTGCGTTCCAGCAGTTCGTGCAGCAGGTCGAACTTCTGCGCGCTCGCCACCGGGTAAAGGTTGTGGGTCACCGTTTCGGCGGGTGAACGGCGCATGCCGATGGAGATGGTTTCCGGGTCGCGCATCGCCCATTTGGACAATCCCTCGATCTCCGGCGGAATGGTCGCCGAGAACAACAGCGTTTGCCGGTTCTTGGGGCATTGTTCGAGCAAACGTCGGATGTCCGGCAGGAAACCCATGTCCAGGAGGCGGTCGGCTTCGTCGAGCACGACGACTTCCAGATCCTTCAGCGAAAGCGTGCCGCGCTCAAGGTAGTCCAGGGCGCGACCGGGGGTGATGACCCAGACATCCATGCCCTTCTCGAGCTGCTCGTTTTGTTTGCCGTAGCCGACTCCGCCGTAAAGAACACCGACGCGCAGAGGGCTGAAGCGTCCGAACACGCGGAAAGCGGCCTCGACTTGCAGGGCCAACTCGCGGGTGGGTTCGATGATGAGGGCGCGCGTGCCACCGGCTTTGTTGATGCGCGTCAGGATAGGGAGCGCGAAGGCGGCGGTCTTGCCGGTGCCGGTTTGCGCGGAGCCGATGATGTCGCGGCCCTGAAGGATGAGAGGAATGGCCTGTTGCTGGATCGGCGTCGGCTCGGTGTAACCCGCGGCTTTGACGGCGAGTTGAACATCCTCGGATAATTGGAAATCTTCGAATAGCATGGAGAATAACAGACCGCCCGCGACCGACGCGACACTTGCCGGTCGCGAGCTCGGGGTTAATCCCCCGGAGGCGAACCGGCTCCTAAGTTGAGCGGTGCGGGACGTTAGCGTATAAAAGGGCGGCTGTCACCTTTGGAGAAGATAGGGCGGAGAGGCATAGGGAAGGTTGGTGGTTCTGGATCAGGGGCGATAGCCCCCGGGAGCGCGGGTATCCTACCCGCAACAGGGCGGTAGCCCCCGTGACCAGACCAGAAGCGGGCAGGATGCCCGCGCTCCTGGGGCTGACCAGAGCGGAGCCAGAGGTCTACCGCCCTTTGCGGGTTGGAAACCCGCGCTCCCGGGGTGCCGCTCCGCGTCACTTCTTGCGCGGGGGCGTTTTCTTGGCGCGGGGAGTCGGGGATGGCGGTGGCGGCGTCGGGGTTGGGGTGGCGGCGGGAGGCGGCGTGGGCGGGGGGAGGCCGTCGTCGAAACGCACCCAAGGCGCGACGGGTTTGCCGCCGTGCCAGATGGCGCTCATTTTCGTGGTGTTGCGGATGTCCTCCAACGGGTTGGCGGCCAGGATGACGAAATCGGCCCGTTTGCCCACTTCCAAAGTTCCCCGCTCCTCCAACGCCCCCAAAACCCGCGCGCTGTTGCGGGTCGCGGCGACGATCGCCTCCATTGGCGTCATCCCCGCCTGGACCATCAACTGCAATTCCCGGTGTTCGTCGAAACCCGCCAAACGCGTCGGCAGCGCGCCCGAATCGCTGCCCATCGCGATCGTCACGCCCGCGTCGCGCAGGAGCTTCACGTTTTTCATCGCCATGGCAAAGGCGTCGCGGTTGCGGGGCGTCTGGCGGTTGATCCGCATCCGCGCCACGTACTCTGGGGTTTTCCAGGTGACCAGGGAGGACGGGTCCGCCGCCGCCGTGAAGAAACGCTCGTTCATCCAGGGCGGGTTCTCGGCGTAGATAAATTGTGATTCGTCGAGGGAAAGCGTCGGGATGTACAGGGCGTCGCGGGCCTTCATCAACGCGATGAAACGGGCGTCCACCGGTTCATCGCGAACACTGTGGGCGACCACGTCCAAGCCGCGTTCGAGCAGGGCTTTCGCGTCGGCGAGATAGAAGACGTGCGCGGCGAACCGGAGGCCGTCCGCGTGGGCCAAGTGGATGGCTTCGGCGGCTTCGCTCAAGGCCGCCTGGTAAATTTCCGGGGCCATCTTGGGCAGGGTGCCGAAGTTGTCGTCCAGCCAGAGTTTGAGGATGTCGGGGTGGCGGGCGGTCATTTCGCGCACGTCGGCGCGCGCCTCCTCGGTGCTGGCGGGACGGTAAATCTGACTACCGGCCAAGGTGAAGGGCGGCGCGCCGCCGGGCACGCCGATGCCGCGGTCGGCGGTAAAAATATCCGCGCCCTGGAAGCGGCCGAGGCGCTGGTCATCGCGCCAGGTGTAGAGAATATCCTGGTTCAACCCGAGGGACAGCACCGCCGTGACGCCGTAACCCTCGTACTGGTCGAGTTGACGGGCGACGTTTTCGCGGGTGAAATTCGCGGAGTCGGCGACCGCGCCGTTGCGCACCAAGCCCAGGTGGCAATGCGCGCCGATGAGTCCGGGGATGATGGTCATGCCCCGCGCGTCGATGGTCTGGGCGGCGAGGAAGCCGGCTTCCTTGCCGGGAAGTTTGGTCGAGGCGGCGGGTCCGACCGCGACGATGCGGCCCGCGCTGAAGGCGATGACCGAGTTTTCGACCGGTGGACCGCCGGAGCCGTCGATGAGGCGCGCGCCGGTGATGACCACGGAGATGCTGGGCGGCGCGGCGCTGCCGCCGGGCGATTGCGCGCGGGCAACGGTTTGGACCAGAAACAGGAGCGCCGAGGTCACGCAGAGGCGGCGGAGTTGGAGAATGAACATCGTGGATGGCAGGAGGCCGAAATTTTTAACCGCAGATTAAACGCAGATTGACGCAGATTAAAGAAGGGAGGGGAGAAGAGATTCTTTGTTCCAGAAATTTCAGCCTTCTGTCTTTTTCCGGTAATCTGCGTCGATCTGCGTTAATCTGTGGTTAAACCTCCGATCCATGGCCGAACGGCATTTACCCGAAGGAGTGTACTCCATCCGCACCCTGGCCGGCTGCTTTCACCTGCTCGTCGAGGATGACCGTTCCGGTGCCACGCTGATTGACGCGGGGTTTGTCGGTGAAATGCCGCTGCTGCGACGGCTCCTGCGGCGGTTGGGGCTTGCGCCGACCGCCATCAAAGCAATCCTGCTGACCCACGGGCACCTGGATCACGTTGGTAACCTCGCGGTGTTGCGGGAAATGACGGGCGCGCCGGTCTGGGCGCACGCGCTTGAAAAAACCCATGTCGCCGGAACGTATCCCTACCAGGGTCTGAACCGGATCTGCGGCTGGTTGGAAGCCACGGGGCGCGTTTTGTTCCGGCACCGGGTGGGCGTGGTGGACCACGAGTTTGCCGACGAGCAGGTGCTGCCGTTCTGGGGCGGGTTGCGCGTGGTCCACCTGCCGGGCCACACGCGGGGACATTGCGGGTTCTACAGCGAACGGCACCGGTTGCTGTTCAGCGGGGATTTGTTCGCGAGCTACTTTTTCAGCATCCATCCGCCCGCGCTGTTTCTCAACAGCGTGCCCGCCCAAACGGCGGCGAGTTTCCGGCGGGTGGCCGCGCTTGACCCACGCTGGATCATCCCGAATCACTACGACCGCTTTGATGGTTCGTTGCACCGGGACCGCTTCCAGAAACTCTACTCCCGCATCGTGCCGCTTGCCTAAGCCGCGCGAAATCGTTATCACCGGTCACGCAACCTTCTCTCGGCAAGCCATGAACTTCCTTTCGCACAATCCGCTCGCCACCTACACCCATTGGCTTCACACCCGTTGGCCCGCCGGCACGGTGGAACCGCTGCCGGAAACCGGCGAGGACGGCGCGACGAAGCTGCCGGGCGTGCGGATCGTCGGCGACCTGACCGGGATCCCCCTGCTCAAGTTTTCCGCCGACACCGGCGCGCGGGCCGTTCAAGCCATCCTGCGCGAGCCGGATTTCGCGGGTGCGCGCGGTGCCAAGGAATCGGGAGTGTTGGATTTGGTGATCATCGGCGGCGGCGTTTCGGGAATCAGCGCGGCCTTGGAGGCGAAGAAGGCCGGACTGGATTTCCAGGTTTTTGAATCGACGGAAGCTTTTTCCACCATCGTTAATTTCCCGAAGGCCAAACCGATTTACACGTACCCGACCGCCATGGTGCCGGCGGGTGAGATGCAGTTCCACGGCGACACCAAGGAGTCGCTGCTTGCAGAACTCCACGCGCAACGGGCAGCCGCGGGGATCGAGCCGGTGAACCGGCGGGCCGCGCGCGTGGAACGTGGGTCAGGCGGCGTGATCGCTGTTTATCACGACGCGGCGGAAGAAGGCAAGGGACACCAGGGACCAGAAGGACCGAAGGGGGAAGAAGCGACGCGCGCGCTGCGGGTGATCATCGCCATTGGGCGCAGCGGGAATTATCGCCGACTCGGCGTGCCCGGCGAGGATCTGGACAAGGTTCACAACCGCCTGTTTGACCCCAAGGATTTCGACGGCAAAAACGTCCTGGTCGTTGGCGGCGGCGACTCCGCCCTGGAAACCGCCATCGCGCTGACCAACGCCGGCGGGCGGGTCACCCTCTCCTACCGTGGCAAGGAATGGTCGCGGCCCAAGCCGGAGAACGCCGACCGGATCGCGGCTTTGCAGAGTGGTTCGGGCCGGGGTTCGCTGGCCGTGAAACTCTCGTCGCGCATCGACCGGATCACGCCGGACGCCGTGACGCTGCGCGACGCCAACGGTACGATCGCCGACCTGCCCAACGACGTGGTTTTCACCATGATCGGACGCGAGGCGCCGCTGGATTTCTTCCGCCGCTCGGGACTGACGATCCGCAACGAGTGGACGCTGGGACGCGTCGCGGCATGCCTGGCATTCATCGCGTTCTGCGTGCTGTTGTACAGTTGGAAGAGCGACCATCCGGCGGAAATTCCCCTCCAGAAGTACGTGAAGACCCGCAATTTCTTCCCGTACAACGCCCCCCTCGTCTTTGATCAGTTAGGCGGCGCGATCAGGGCGTGGTCAGGCGACAAGGGCAACCTGCTTTACACCGTGCGCGACGGCCTAGGGAAACCCTCTTTCTACTACACGCTGGCGTATTGCACCTGCGTGGTGGTGTTTGGAATCCGGAGGATCCGGCGGCGGAAGACCCCCTATGTGAAGTGGCAAACGCTCACGCTGATGTTCATGCAATGCGTGCCGCTTTTCATCCTGCCCGAAATCATCCTGCCGTGGATGGGGCGCAACGGCTGGTTCGACCAGGGACACCCGTTGCGCTGGCTCGCCGACCAGCTTTTTGAGCCTTACGACGGCACCGTGGGCCGCGAACGCGCGTACTGGCGCAGCTACGGGTTCATCCTGGCGTGGCCGCTCAACGTGTACAACGTCTTCACGGACCATCCGTTGTGGCTCTGGCTGGGAATTTCGTTCGTGCAAACGTTTGTCATCATTCCGCTGATCATCTGGCGTTGGGGCAAGGGCGCGTATTGCGGGTGGTTGTGCTCGTGCGGCGCGCTCGCGGAAACGCTGGGCGACGCCCACCGCCAGAAGATGCCGCACGGGCCGTTCTGGAATCGTCTCAACATGCTGGGCCAGGGCACGCTCGCGTTTGCCGTGGTGATTTTGTTGCTGCGAATTTTGGGCTGGATGCTGGGTTCGAACTCGTTCGCCACGCACTGGTACAAGGGATTGTTCGAGAGCATCCCGTTTCTCAACTACGGGTGGTCCGTTGATATCTTGTTAGGCGGCATCTTCGGGGTCGGACTGTACTTCTGGTTTAGCGGTCGGACGTGGTGCCGGTTCGCCTGTCCGCTGGCGGCTTTGATGCACATCTACGCGCGGTTCAGCCGGTTTCGGATCTTCGCGGACAAGAAGAAGTGCATCTCGTGCAACGTTTGCACGAGCGTGTGCCACCAGGGCATCGACGTGATGAGTTTCGCCAACAAGGGACTGCCGATGGAAGACCCGGAGTGCGTGCGTTGTTCGGCGTGCGTACAGGGTTGCCCGACGGGGGTGTTGAGCTTCGGACGGTACGCGACGGGTGATTTCCAGGGCGAGACCATCCTGGACCGTTTGCCGGCGTCACCGGTGTTGATGGCCGAGCAGAGCCGCCAGGTCGGGCATTGAGAAACGTTGGATGGTAGGGAGAGGCTCGGCGTCGTTTTTTCGTTCGACGACGAGCGCGGCGGACGTGCGGCTGCGGGGATCGTAGAGCGCCCAGCGCGCCGCGATTTCGGGGGAGAGAAAGGCGGGCGGACGCTCCGGCGACAGCGTGACCCGGATGTTTTGCAAGCCGTCGGCGATGCCGGCGCCGGTGGCTTTCAAATAGGCTTCCTTGCGGGTCCATCCGTCCAGGAAGGCGGGCCGCTGTTGCGCGGTCGGGATCGCGAAGAGTTCGTCTTGTTCCGGGGTGGAGAAGAAGCGCCGGGCTAGCAGGGGCCAGTCGTCGCCGAGGCGTTCGCCGGCTTCGAGATCGACGCCCACTTCGCGGTCGCGCGCGAAGGCGAAAAGCGCCGCGCCGCCCGAGTGCGACAGGTTGAAGCGGAGGTCGGCGGCAGGGTTGGACAGGTGGGGTTTGCCTCGCGGGGTGTAGCCGAATACGAGGGAGACAGGGGATGTTGCGAGGTAGTGGGCCAGCAGGGTCCGCAGGATGCCCCGCGCAAGGGTGAAGCGGCGTTGGTCGCGCGCGAAGTGGAAGCGTCCGGCGCGGTGGAATTCGGTTGGGTCCAGAATACCCTTGAACGCGGCGTACTCAGCCGGATTGGTCTCATCCAACGACGCGCTCCAGAGATGGACTTCGTTGGGTGGTAGCATCATGCCGTCAATTTATCCCGCCCAAATAAACGCTTTTACCCCAAGATTAGCTATCTTCCACCCGGAAATTTCCCAAACCCTATTTTCCATCCCGAGCAGCCCACCTACGACGCTCCTTTCCGCCTGGGAGCCATCGATCTACTCCTCAGCAGCGGTGGAGGTTCGTTTGCGAAGCGCCGCAATCGGGCGCAACTTCCCAAGCTCGCTTAGCCCCCCTTGCACGACATTCCTTTTCCTCAACGGCGGCGCGCGACGTTTGCCCTTGGACTCGAACCCGCAAACACCCCGCGCCCGGCCCACCCCGTCCCCTCGACGAAAGAAAATCCAAGCAATTTCCCCTCCCCACCCCATGAACCTCCTCCGCCTCGCCGGTCTCCTCCCGCTCACACTGCTCACGGCGGTCGGCGGCCCCTCGCCCCTTCGCTGCGCCGAACCTCCCTCCATGCCAAACCAGCTCACCATCCACGCCGACCAACCGGCGGGCACGATCTCGCGCAATATCTACGGCCAGTTCGCCGAGCACCTCGGACGCTGCATCTACGAGGGCATCTGGGTCGGCGAGGATTCGCCCATCCCCAACACGCGCGGCATCCGCAACGACGTGGTCGCCGCGCTCAAGGAACTCCAGGTGCCCGTGCTGCGCTGGCCGGGCGGCTGTTTCGCCGACGAGTACCACTGGAAGGACGGCATCGGGCCGCGCGAAAAGCGCCCGTCCATGATCAACACCCACTGGGGCGGCGTGGTGGAGAACAACCACTTCGGCACGCACGAGTTTTTCGACCTGTGCGAGCAGCTCGGCTGCGACGCCTACGTGTGCGGCAACGTCGGCAGCGGCACGCCGCAGGAGATGATGGAATGGGTCGAGTACATGACCTCGCGACGCCAACTCCCCCATGGCCAACCTGCGCCGCGCAGAACGGCCGCGACAAACCGTGGAAGCTCAAATACTTCGGCGTCGGCAACGAGAGCTGGGGCTGCGGCGGCAACATGCGCCCGGAGTATTACGCGGACGATTTCCGCCGCTACAACACGTTCGTCAAAAACTACGGCGGCGAGCAAGATCGAGCGCATCGCCTGCGGCCCGAACAGCGAGAACTACGATTGGACCGAGGTGCTGATGACGATGGTCGGCCCGCGCATGAACGGCCTCTCGCTGCATTACTACACGGTCTCCTACGGGCCACTGGGACAAGAAAAGGGCCGGCCACGGGTTTCCCGACCCGGCGAGTGGTTTGCCACGCTCTGGCAGGCGTTGCGCATGGACGACCATCGTGACCAAACACGCCGCCATCATGGACCGCTCCGACCCGCAAAAGCGCATCGGCATGGTCGTCGACGAATGGGGCGTATGGTACGACGTGGAACCCGGCACGAACCCGGGTTTCCTCTACCAGCAAAACAGCATCCGCGACGCGCTGGTCGGCGGCGGTGACGCTGGACATTTTCCACGCAGCATTGCGACCGCATCACGATGGCCAACATCGCGCAAACGGTCAACGTGCTCCAGGCGATGATCCTCACCGACAAGGAGAAGATGATCCTGACGCCGACCTACCACGTCTTCGACATGTACAAGGTGCATCAAGGAGCGACGCCT
The DNA here is from genome assembly GCA_963795895.1 of uncultured bacterium. Taxonomy (GTDB): domain Bacteria; phylum Verrucomicrobiota; class Verrucomicrobiia; order Chthoniobacterales; family SZAS-18; genus CAWCJJ01. The sequence continues at coordinate 88,043 of CAWCJJ010000005.1, read as the reverse complement.
GTTACCGGTGGAGATCGCGGCGGCGCGAATACAGAGAGGGCGACCGGACGATCCCCTCGCTCCACGCCTCGGCCTCGCGCGACGGCGCGGGGCGCGTGCATCTCTCGGTGGCCAACCTCCAGCCGGAACAAACGCAACGGGTGGCCGTGAAGCTGACGGGCGCGGCGATGGGAAACGTCGCCGGGCAGGTGCTGACGGCTTCCACGCTCGACGCCACAACACGTTTCGACGCGCCGGAAGCGGTGAAACCCGTGCCCTTCACCGCGTTCGAGGCGCAGGGGGACACGCTCACGCTGACGCTCCCGGCAAAGTCGGTGGTCGTATTGAGCCTGAACTGAATTTCCGCCGGAGCGCGTGGCGGCTGGATCAACCCTCCGACTGTGGGGCAGGCGGCCCGCCTGTCGTCACGCGGCCTCTACTCTTGCCCCTTGCATCCTTGCCTGTCTGCGCGTTCGCTTGCTCACGAACACGCCCTCTACGCGGCAGGCGGACCGTCATTTACCTCGCGGCGAGTGTCGCGCAAAGCGCAGTGGCTCCCGCGCAGGCACGCGCCGGGCGGAACTCGACGCGTCGGGCGCTTCGCTGTGCGGCTTGAGACCGTAGGCCGTGTCCGGGCGCCACCTCTTTACCTCAACAGCTTCTTACGGGATCGCCAGCACTTTCCGCAGGGTGCTTGCCAGGTCGTCCACATGCTCGGTGATGCACGCCAGGTGGCTGCCGGTCAAATTTTGCATCCTGACGTTCGGAGCGAAGCGTCTCCATTCGCGCGCCAGCTTGCCGTTCTCGCCGTCCGCCAGATCGCTGGAAAGCAGGAGCGTCATCGGGCCGTCGTAACGTGACGCCCGGTAGCCGCCCGCCGCCCACAGGAACACCAGCGGCACATCCCAACGCGGGTCAAACCACGCGACCGGACCCGATTCGTCCGCCGGTGGCTCCTCCGCCGACACCGGCGCGACAGCCGATTGCTCACCACGTGAAAACAACCGCTTCAACCGACTCCCGACACCCGCCAGCCGGCGCTTCAAGATCTCCCATTGCGCCCCGCCGCCCAAACCCTTCCACCGGTCCAGCCGTTCCAGGAAAAAGTGCCAGCGGCAAAACAGGTAAAGCTGGCCCTCCGCGTTGAGTCCCCGGCGGCGGCCCAGCCATTCGGCCAAACGCCGGAGCCTAGCCAGACGCGGGTTCGTCGCGTCGGCGTCGATGATCACCAGATGCTCAACCGTTTCGCCCGCCGCGCGCAACTGCCGCGCCAACTCGTAGGCAACCAGTCCGCCCAGGCAAAACCCGCCGATGACGTACGGACCATGCGGCCGCGTCCCGCGGATCGCCGCGAGGTGGCCCGCCGCCATGTCCTCAATGCTCGGCATGCGCTCCCGGTAGGAACTCACATCCGTGGGCGGCAACGCGTAAAAAGGCCGATCATCGCCGAGTTGACGCGAAAGCTTCGCGCAATAGTACCCCCCGCCCGTCAGGTCGCCGTGCAGGTAAAACATGGGAGCGCGGGCACCGCTCTCCCGGAGGGTCAGCAGCGTGGTGGCCGGTTGTCCGTCCGCGCCGGCGTCCAGCCGCATGATCTCCTCGGCGAGATGCGCCACGGTGGCCTCCTGGAAGAGCGTCGCGGGCAACAGTGTCTTCCCCTGGTCCCGCTCGATCCGGTTGAGCATTTTCATCGCGAGGAGCGAGTTCCCGCCGAGCGCGAAGAAGTCGTCCCGGATGCCGATGGCGCGAACCCCGAGCACCTCCCGCCAGATTTCGATCAACTGGTGATGGATGGTTAGGAAGGGCGCGCCGGGGCCGTCCTCCGCAACCGCCGCCTCCGCCTTCGGGTCGGGCAACGGCAGCGCGGCCTCGTCCAGGCGTCCGTCCCGCGTTAGGGGGAACCGCTCGACCCGGATGAACACCGCCGGGACCATGTCCTCGGTGAACCGGGCGCGCAGGAAAGCGCGGCAAACGCCCGCCACCTGGTTTGCCGCGAGGATGCCGTCGGCACGAGCGTACGCAACGAGGGTTTGCCCTCCGGTGTCGTTCTGACGCGAAAGCACGACGGCATCGCGGATCTGTGGATGGGTTCGCAACGCCCCTTCGATCCAGCCCGGCTCCAGGCGCGCGCCGTTGATCTTGAGTTGCCGATCCAGGGGACCCAGATGCTCCACGTCGCCTTCGGGCAGGCGCCTCCCGGCGTCACCCGTTTTGAAGAGCCGGGAACCCGGCCGAAGGGGATCGTCCACGAACGCGTCCGCCGGAGAATCGGCGTTAGACGCCAGGCCCGCGACGTAAATTTCTCCCACCACTCCAACGGGCGCGATCTGCAAGTTCCGGTCCAGCGCGAGCAACGCCACGCTTTCCCTGACAGGGCCGTAAACCAAAGGGTCGCCAGAGTGTTCGCACGCCGCTTCCACCCAGCGGACGCTCTCCGCGGACAACCGCCAGCGTGACGCCCGCAAACTGGGTGGGCGGTCCCCTCCCCCGCCACGCGCGCTTTCGATCTCCGCCGCGTCGAGGAGCGGCAGCAAAGCGATGGGCGTGTCAAGTCCCCCGCCGAGGCAAACCGCCGCGAGCAGCGTCTCGTAGTGCGCGAGCGCGCGTTCAACGGTGGCTTCGTCGAACAATCCGGGGTGATACTCGATGAACAACCGGGTGGCCTCCGCGCCCGTCCCCTCGACGACCCCGGCCGTCCATTCCGTGAGCGCGCCGCCCACCGCCGCGCGGGCGGGCACCCACTCGAGGCCGGGGGTGCGCGCGGTCCGCGTAAAACCGCGCTGGTGGAGAAAATCGACCTGCAAACGGCGCGGCTGGAGGTCCTCCTCCAGCAACTTCTCGAAGGGCGCGTCGGCGTTCGCGAACGCCGCCAGCGCGGTTGCCCGAACGCGGGTCAGCAGCTCGCCGAAGGTGGGGTTGCCCGAAAGATCCAGCCGCAGCAACAGGGGATTGGAAAACAACCCGATCATGCCCTCCAAACCGGCGCGTTCCCGGCCCGCCGAGGGCGAGGTGACCAGGATATCCTCCTGCCCGCCGCCGTAACGGTGCAGCAGGACCGCGAACGCCGCCAGGCTCACCATGAAGCCCGTGGCACCCCGGGCTTGCGCGAAGGTCTTCAGCGCCGCCGCGAGATCGGCCGGGATTTCCCGCGTGAGGATGGCCCCCGCCCTCACCCGCCGCGCGGGTCCCCTGGGATGATCCAAGGGCAGGTCGAGGCTCGGCAACGGACCGGCGAGTTGCCGCCGCCAGTAGTCGAGCTGGGCATCGAGTCCCCCGCCGGTGATGGCCTCCTGCTGCCATTGCGCGAAGTCGGCGAACTGCAGCGCCAATTCGGGCAGCGGCGAGGGCCGGCCTTGCGTGAACGCGCCGTAAAGGGCCGCGAGTTCGTCGAGTAGGACCCCGGTGCTCCAGCCGTCGCAGATGATGTGGTGCAACGTGACGAGCAGCAGGTGTTCGCCGGGTTTAACGAGGATGAGACGCGCGCGCAACAGGGGTCCGCGCGCGAGGTCGAAGGGGGTTTGCGCCTCTTCGAGTTGGAGGTGTTCCGCCACGCGGGCGCGCTCCTCCGCCGGGAAATCCTCCGGGTTCACCAGCGGCACCCGCATGGCGCGCGCGGGGACGATGATCTGGCGCAGTCGGCCTTCTTCGGTTTGGAAGGTGGTGCGCAACGTTTCGTGCCGCGCGACGACCTCGTTGAAAGCGCGCTCCAGGACCGGAATGTCCAGGCGACCCAGCAGGCGGAAGGCCAGGGGCATGTGGAGCGAGGGGTTGCCCCCGGGGGTCATTTGCTCCAGGAGCCAGAAACGCCGTTGCGCCATCGTGGCCGGAAACACGAACACCTCTTCCTCCTCCTCGCCATCGGCGGCGTCGAAAGCCGGGATGAGGTCGCGCGGGGCGCGGGACTCGATTCGGGGCAACGGGACGGTGTGGACAGATCGCCTTGGCCGACTTTGGAGGGGGAATCCGGTGTTCGCCCCGGCTGGCGAACAGACTCGTCGAGCGGAGGCGCGATCATGATGGAAATCAATAGCACGAACTCTGCCAGTGCTTCCACTTTCGATTTACATGAGTCGGCGCGACTTTGGTGATCGTCAACGACGGCTGATCGTGGCGCCGTTTGTTCTCCCGAGACTCGTTTCCCCGACAATCGAACAGTTCCCTCCACCTAGGTGACGCCACTCCGTGGCTGGGAACATACGCGATTCAACTGTCCGTGGCCTCGCGGACTCGACCACGGCTCCTGAATAACACGGCTTGTGCGGAGGCCGGTCAGGGGCTGTCGTCCCGTCCCTTGGGTCCCCTGGGTCTCTTTGGTCCCTTTCCGGGGGTGCCGCCATCGGCCGGGCGCGTTCCCGGCAAGGGACGCAAAGGACCAAGGGGACCCAAGGGACGGACAACGCGCCGTCCGCCAGGTGTTACTCCCCCACCGGCACGCACGCGGAGCGTTCTGTGCTATTCAGTGACGCCGCTCCGCGGCTGGGAACCCGATTCCGCCACCTCCTTCTTTCCATCCCACCATCCACATCCCTCCGCACATCCCACATGCCTCTTCACTTGTCCACGATCACGCAATACAACTTCCTCCCCGGCGCCGATTCCTTCCCGCTCGGGAGGACGGCAAACTCACCTTTAATCAGAAACGTCCTGACGACCCATGCGTTGTATTGCGTGGTGGTGCCGCATTGTTGCGCGAGTCTCATGACACCCGCCGGCGGGGCGATCACGCTGATGGAGCCGCCGAAACTCTGCTCGGACCCCGCCCGGGTCGGCCCGCACGTCATCGCGGTGATCTGTTTCATCCCGTCGCTCCGGGTGATGGCGTCCTGCGTCTGCACGTAGGCGACGGACAGGGTGATATGCTTGCCGACCCAGGTCTCCGGCGCGGTCAGGTAATAGTCGGCGGTGAAAGTCGGCGCGTTGACGTTGACCAAGCCGCCGGCGCGCGGCTTGTCGTCCAGCGCGGTGTGTCCCAGGCCGCCGTTGGCGGACGCGGCTTGCGACGCGGTCGCGCGGACCACGGCGGGAGGAGGAGTGGTGGCAACGGCGGGAGGTGCCGGGGCGGTTGCGGTCGCCGGGGCGCGACGATCCAGGGCGGCGAGGAATTTCGCCCGCTGCTCCTCGGTTTGGAAGGTGAAACTCCTGCCGTTTGGCAGCGTCACCGTGAGATCGTCCGCGCGCAGGGCGGACGCGGCGGGGATCAAAGCCAGCAGGCAAGCCAGGAGGAACGTTCTCATGACTCCGGGTTTATCCGATTTGACGGGATCCCGCGAGAAGAATCGCCGGAAATTGCCGGTGGCAAACCGGGCGCGGAGGGTCGGCCCTTTTGCGGCGCCCGGTCAGGTCCTGGGGACTGCCAATGGCGTCTCTTGGAATAAACATCAAGCATCCAGTACCGGCGGAGAAGGAAACGCGCGGGCTCCTTCAGGTAGGAGACGCTGATGGAGTATCCGCCGACGAGCAGAAAGCACAGGACCGCTTCAAACGCCCCGAACCACGGAATAAAAGCCAGGGTCCCAAATCGGCGTACTTCGACAGGTGATCGAAGGCGACGATCGAAGCCAGTGCGAAACGCAAGCCGGAAGGATGCTCCACTGGTCGATCTTGATCATCGGAAAATCAGTGTGGAACGTCACAGCCGGCGGGGGCGGACGGCTTCGGGAATTCGGTCGCGAGGTGGAACATCCCACGCCCATCACGCAAGCGTGACGATCAAACCCGCCGCGCGGCGCTTGGATGACGCCACGAGCAGCGTCCCGTAAAAGGTGAGCGCAAAAGCGTCGGGCACTGAACTAACGAAGGCAAACCAACGGCGGTGTTCAGCCATGGGGTGAACGTCGGGCACCCAAGTCCGCGACGCGAGTTCGCACCTTCATCCCGTTGGACGGGGAAGTCTGGGGCGCGCCAGGAACCACCAAATCGCGAGGTAAAACACCCCGGCCAGCGAACCGAAAAGAGCGGGGAATCTCAACGAGACGCAAGCGGCCATGGAGGGAAGAAGCAAGAGGCTGCCTCCAAAACCCCACCAGAAAAGAAGCCGACCACGGAGCGACGGCCACATGCCGACGAGCAAAACGAACACCGCGACGCTTGGCAAGACGAGCAAAAAGCCCTCCCAGCGAGATTGAAAACTGGCCGAATTATCGAGGGCGTAACCGAGGCCGATTAATGGAAAGTAAAAAGTGACCACCAACAATGCCGTCGTGAACAGGGCAAACAACACGCGCCAGATTCGGAGTGCCGCAACGCTCATAACATTCTCGCGACACGTGGCACCGCGTCGTTTTGCGGGGAACGTTGGTCGGTGTGGGGCAACATAGCTTGCGACGCTATCTGGTTGGGACCGCCAGCGCCGCGCGATCACCGTGGCCGTTCGTCGGGAAACCTTTCCCACAAAGCTCCCCGCGTGACAAGACTAAAAGACGCGGCAACGCCGGACACGACAGAGCAAGGCCCGGCCCGGAGCCGCCAAATTCACCCCCTTGCCACGGTCAGCACGCGCACGCTGGCGGCGCCGGCTTTGCGCAAAACCCGCGCGCATTCATGCACGGTCGATCCCGTGGTGAACACGTCGTCCACCAGCAGCAGATCCTTGCCCGCCACCGGGCAACCCGGGCGCGCCACGAACGCGCCGACCAAATTGCGCTTCCGCTCCGCGCGGCTGAAATGGGTTTGCGTCTCGGTGTGCCGCGTCCGCCGCAACGCGTGCCAGACCGGCAGCGCCGTCGCGCGGCTCAACACCCGGCAGAGGGCCTCGGCCTGGTTGAAACCCCGGTCGCGAAGCCGCCTCGCATGGAGCGGCACCGGGACCAGGGCGTGCGCGGTGCGATCGAGGATGCGCTCGTCATCCATCGTTTTTAGCAGCAAGCCGCCCAGCACCCGGCGCAGGTGGTATTGATCCCGGTATTTGAACCGGTGGATCAACTCGCGCACCAATCCCGTGCTGCGATAAGCGCTCACCGCGCATTCGAAGGCAAAGCCGCGGTCCTCGCAGTTCGAGCACACGAAGTCTCCGTCGATCTGCCCGTCGAACGGCTGCGAACACATCGCGCAGAAAGGGGCCGTGATCGCCGGAGTCTTTCCGGCGCATTGCGCGCAAAGCGCCTGCCCGCCTTCGACCGCACCCAGACAGTAAACGCAGATGACCGGGTACAACAAATCAACAAACGCCACCGCGCCCGCTTTTGCCCAACGCCACGCGGGAAAATTCATGGTGATGATTCCGGACCGGGGAGCCCGGCCGCCGCGCGCCGCGCCGCCATCCAAACCACCCAGCCCGTCAGCAGCACGACCACCACCGAACCGATGCCCGAGAGCAGCGTCGCGCCAAACCAGAGGTTCGGCGGCGCGGGGTGCCGGCTCAACGTCGCGAACCCGCGCATTCCGAAAATCCACCCGGCGTGCAGTCCGATGGGCAGCCAGAGCGAACGGGTCAGCAGCCGCGCGCCTCCCAGGACCAAGCCCACCAGAAACAGCGTGGTGAAACTTCCCACCACCAGGAGCGGATCGCCGAATTGCCAGAAGGAGCGCGGTAGCAACACAAACCCCGCGAGCCAGTCGATCCCGCCGGGTGGCGGCGCGTGTTCCTGCGGCTTCAAGAAGTGCAGGACCGCGAACAGCGCCGAGATAAAAACCAGTCCCCGCCAGGGCCGCTCGCCGCGCCGCGTCACCAGTCCGAGCAGCGCGCCCCGGAAAAATGTTTCCTCCAGCACCGCCACCACGGCGGCCGTCAGAGCGACGCCGCCAAACGATTTCCACGGCGGCGGGAAGCGCGGCGTGTAGATCCCGCGCCACCACAAACCGAAGCCGAGCAGCCACAGCAAACCGCCCGCCGCGACGAAGCCCAGGAGCAGGTGCCTTCCGGCCCGCGGATCGGGACTTAAGCCCAGATCCCGCCAGCGCGTTATTCCCAACGCGCGCACGGCGGGCCAGAGCAGCAGCACCGCCGCGACGAACATCGCACGGTCGAAGTAGCGTTGGAACGGCACGTCGCGCAGCCAGCCGGTCGATGGAAAGTGGTCCGCCAAACCGTGGCCCGCCGAGTACAGCGGCGGGGCCAGCAGCGCGCCGAGAAACAAGGTGCCCAGGAAATAAGCCAGGATTGTGAGGGCGCCGCGCATTGAGGCCCTACTCTTGCGGCAACCCGGTTCAAAAGGGAAGCACAACCGGGTTTTGCATCGGCGGCGCTTGGATTATGTTGGGCGGCAATGCGCAACGAGCACGTGTGGAGAGAAACAACCGAGGACGGCGACAAACGCGAAATCCGCGCGACCAAGTTCGCCCGGAAATGGCGTTTGCAGTCCAAGCTCAAGGGGGACGTTCAATGGACTTACCACGACAATCCCAGCCTCGCGGACCTGGAAGCCCTGCGTGACCTCCTCTTCCGCAAGTACCAGCGCCGCCGCGCGAGCTACGACGATCTGCAACTCGTGGACGCGATGCTGGTGACCCTGCGTCCCCCGGTGGCCGGGGAAGTCTAACCGGGCGCTCTCCGTCGATGATGGACGACCCAACCCGCCGCTGGATTGCGCTGGACAAGGCGCACGGCTGGCACCCGTTCACACAGATGCGCGACTGGTGCGCGCCGGGACACGACCCGCTGGTGATCGTCCACGGGAGTGGTTCGGTGCTGCGCGATAGTTTGGGTCGCGAGTACCTGGATGGAAATTCGTCGATTTGGACGAACCTGCATGGTCACAACCATCCACGGATCAACGCGGCCATCGCGCGGCAACTGGCGGCGTTCGCCCACGTTTCGTTTCTGGGTTTGACGCATCCGCTGGCGGCGGAACTGGCGGCGAAGTTGGTGGGTTTGTGGCCGCCGGGCACGCTGACGCGGGTGTTCTTTTCGGACGACGGCTCCACCGCCATCGAGGCGGCGTTGCGGATGGCCGCGCAGTATTGGGAGCTTTGCGGCAACCCGGGCGCCGTCGTTTTCTGGCCTTTGCGGGCGCGTACCACGGCGACACGCAAGGCGCCGCGAATTTGGGCGGGATCCCGTTGTTTCGACGCGGGCTGGCCGAATCGGCGGACGCGGGGGAAGGCGGCGCGGGGATGGTGCTGCGGGTGGCGAACGTCGAGGAGTTGGAGTCGTTGCCGGTGGAGGTGACGGAGAGCATTGCCGCCGCGACGATCGAGCCGTTGATCCAGGGCGCGGCCGGGATGCGGCTCTGGCCGGCGGGAACGCTGCGGCGTTTGCGCGAGTGGTGTGACCGGCGCGGCGTGCTGCTCATCGCCGACGAGGTGATGACGGGATTTGGAAGGACGGGCACGATGTTCGCGTGCGAGCGCGAGGGGGTTGTTCCCGATTTTTTGTGCCTCGCGAAGGGTCTCACGGGCGGATACCTGCCGCTCGCGGCGACGTTGACGAACGAGAAGATATACGGCGCGTTTCTGGGCGGGTACGAGGAGCGGAGGACCTTTTTCTACGGTCACAGCTACACCGCCAGCGCGCTGGGTTGCGCCGCCGCGCTCGCGAACCTGGAAATTTTCGAGTCGGAGGATGTGCTGGGGCGATTGCGGGGAAAGATCGCGCTGCTGGGGGATCTGCTGGCTGAGAAGATCGCGCCCATAGGCGGCGTGGGCGAAATCCGGCAGTGCGGCTTTATCGCGGGGGTGGATCTGCTGGAAGATCCCGCTACCGGACGTCGTTTTCGGTGGGAGGAGCAAACGGGCGCGAGGGTGTGTCTGGCGGCGCGTGAACATGGCCTGCTCACGCGTTCCATCGGCGACACGGTGGTGTTGATGCCGCCATATTGCTTCACGGATGATCAACTGGCGCGCGCGGTGGAAGCTCTGCGTCGCGGGATCGAGCGGGAATTTCAGTCCTAGAGGGACGTCGGAAATTTGACCCGCAATAGTATTTAGTGTCTCTTCACCGTCACCCCAATATTTCCCGCAGCTTGCGAGCCAGTGCGGAGGGCGTGAACGGCTTCTGCAAAAAGTCCGCCCGCTCGCTCGACAACTCCGGTTGCACCATCGCGTGCCCCGGCGCGCCCGAGGTGAAAAGCACCCGCATCCCCGGGTGCGGCAACCGCGCGCGCGCCGCCAGTTCCTTCCCGCTCATCCCTGGCATGACGACATCCGTGAACAACAAATCCACCCCGGGACCCGGTTTCATAGCCAGAGCCTCCCACCCGTTCGCCGCCGACAGCACCGTGTAACCCAAACGCCGCAACAACCCGACCACCATCTCGCGCAACGCCCGATCGTCCTCCACCACCAGGATCGTCTCCGTCCCGCCCGGCAGGTCCGGCGGCGCCGGGCGCGCGGCGGCCACCGGGGTCGTCCGCTCCTCAATCCTCGGCAGATAAATCTTGAAGGTCGTGCCGCGACCCGGTTCGCTTTCCACGCCAATCGTGCCGCCGCTTTGTTTGATGATGCCCTCGCAAGTGGACAATCCCAAACCCGTGCCCTGCCCCACGTCCTTGGTCGAAAAGAACGGGTCGAACACCCGCGCCAAAATATCCGCGCCCATCCCCGCGCCGGTGTCCGTGATCGCCAGCCTCACAAACGCGCCCGGTTTCAAATCCGGGTAACGCCCCGCTTTCTCCCGGTCCAGCGTGACGCCCGCGGTTTCCAGCGTGAACCCGCCGCCCCGGGGCATGGCCTCGCGAGCGTTGATTGCCATGTTCATGATGACCTGTTCAATCTGGCGGGCGTCCACCCGCACGGTTTGCGGCCCCGGTGCCAGGATCACGCGCGTGCGCACATCCGCGCCCAGGAGGTGGCTCAGCATTCCCTCCATGCGCGCGACCACCCCGTTCAGATCGAGAACCTCCGGCCGCAGCATCTGCTTGCGCCCGTAGGCCAGGAGTTGCCGGGTCAGCATCACGGCGCGGTCGGCGGCCTTGGTGATTTCCAAGGCGCTGTCCGCCAGCGGACTCCGGACGGGCAGTTCGCCCAGCAACAGTTCGCACTGGCCGATGATGGTGGTCAGGATGCTGTTGAACTCGTGCGCCACACCGCCCGCCAGCTTGCCGACAGTTTCCATTTTTTGCGACTGCAACAATTTTGCCGCGAGCTGTTTCCGCTCCGAAACGTCGCGCTGGATCGTCAGGTAATGCGAGACGGCTCCCCCGGCGTCGCGGATGGGCGCGATGTGCCACTCGACGTTGAATTCCTAGCCATCCTTGCGACAGTTGACCGTCTCGCCCTCGAACGGCTCGCCTTTTTCCAGGCTCCGTCGCAGCCGGTCCAGCACCTGCCGGTCCGTGCGCGGACCCTGGAGGATGCGGGGTGTTTTGCCCACGGCCTCCGCGGCGGTGTACCCGGTCATCCGGGTGAAAGCGGGGTTGACGAACAGGATCCTCGGGCCGGGGAGATCCAATCGCGCGTCGGTGATCATGATACATTCCCGGGCTTGTTCCACGGCGGAGGCGAGCAGCCGAAGTTCCTCCCGCGCGACTTCGAGTTGGTCCACGGCGCGCCGGGTTTCGTGTAGGCTGCGCCGCAGTTCCTCCCGGAGCCGTCCGACTTCGTCCGGGGGCGGGTCAGCGGGCACGGGAGGTTCCTTTTTCCACCTCGAAACGCGGCGTGGCGCCGTTGCTCAGCATCTCGCCCACCTTGCGCAGCAGACCGGCGGGCGTGTAGGGTTTGGGCAGAAACTCCACCCCGACGTCCAGCGCGCCGAGGTGCGCGATGGTGTCGTCGGTGTAGCCGGAAGTGAAGAGAATCTTGAGATCGGGGTAAGTGGTGTTCAACCACTCCGCCATGACCTTGCCGCCCATTAGCGGCATGATCAGATCGCTGATGACCAAACTCACCGGCGGCCCGGCGTGGTCGCGGATCACGCGCAGGCCCTCCTGGCCGTTGGCGGCCGTCAGCACCTCGTAACCCTGGGCCTTGAGGATGCTGCGGGCGAGGTGCCGCACGGTGGGTTCGTCCTCGACGACCAGCAGGGTTTCCGTCCCGCGCGGGAGGGGGCGGGCGGGGACGGAGGGGACGGCGGCGGTTAGAACCTGTTCAGCCCTGGGAAAGTAAATCTTGAACTCCGTGCCTCCGCCCAACTCGGTGGCCACCTCGATGTGGCCGCCGCATTGGTGGACGATGGTCCGACAGGTGGCCAGGCCCAGGCCGGTGCCCTTGCCCTTGGGTTTGGTGGTGTAGAACGCCTCGAAGAGTCGCTTCTTCACTTCCTCGGTCATGCCGGTCCCCGTGTCGCGGGCGCTCAGCAGCACGTAGTCGCGGCTGAGCTCGCCCCTCACGATGTGGGTATGCTCGTCGGCGAGGGTGACGTTGCTGGTGGTGATGGTGAGGGTGCCGCCCTCGGGCATGGCGTCGCGGGCGTTGACCACCAGATTCATCAGCACCTGGCCGAGGTAGCCGGGATCGGCCTTGACCCGTCCGAGTAAATCCCCGGGGACGATGGCCAGCTCGATGTTTTCGTCGATCAGCCGGCGCAACATGCGGGCGATTTCCCGGATCACATCGTTCAGGTCCAGCACGACGGGTTGCACGGTCTCGTGGCTGCTGAAGAGGAGAAGTTGCCGGGTCAGCCCGGCGGCGCGTTCCGAGGCGAGGCGGATTTCGTCCGTGTACTTTTGCAGGGGGTTGCCCGGTCCGAGGTCGAGCGCGATGAGGTCGCTGTAGCCGATGATGACCCCGAGGATGTTGGCGAAATCGTGGGCCACGCCGCCGGCGAGCTGGCCCATGACATCCATCTTCTGGGCTTCGATGAACTGCGTTTCCAGTTCGCGGCGTTCCGCCCGTTCCGCGACCTCCCGCATCGCGCGGCGCACGGCGGGAGCCAGGCGGTTCAGGCGGTCCTTGTGGACGTAATCCGTCGCGCCGCTTTTCAGCGAGTCGATGGCCACCTCCTCGCCCGTGATGCTCGACACCAGGATCACGGGAATCTCGGGCCAGCCGCAACGGACGACCGAGATGGCGGCCGCGCCATCGAACGTCGGCAGCGAGGGATCGGACAGGATTAGATCCACGTCGCCGCCCTTGAGCGCGGCGACGAAATCGTCGCGGTTACGCACGAGGGTCGGCGCGCAACGGATACCGGCGGTCTCCAGGGTGGCGTGGACGAGCGCGGCGTCGTCGGGGTTTTCTTCCAGGTGCAGGATGTTCAACGGTGACTTCATGACTGGAAGAAGGGGGGAGCCGGGCGCGGGGAGAAACCCGCCGGCCGTTATCTGACGAGGGGAGACGCCACGGGACGATTGGTCATCGGGTTACGAAGCTCGAACCGTCTGGCCGGGATCGATCCCCGGGCCTCCATGGTGGACAAACCGGCTAAAATCGCCCGGGGCTAGGGATGAGCCGCCGAGTTGATGAAGACTTGCGCTTGTTCTATTTTGGAGGCGCGCGAGTGGGTGAACATTCGCGCGAGATAGACGCGCCCGCGTTGTTCGGAATCATCGATCAAGCCGGTCAGGGTGCCGATGTCGGCCGAGAGACGGGTCATAGCCGCTTCGGAGGATTCGCCTAACGGGATGAGGGGATCTAGGTAAAGCGTCTTCATGGGGGGAGAGTGCCCTAATTTCGGTGCCACTGGAGTCGGCCGGTAACGGCTAACACCCAGATTAACACGGATTTATTTATTTGCTAATAGGTCAAACGCCCCAGGCATCGGGTTTCTCGCACATCTTCACCGCCGGGGTGGCATAGCAGGATGAGTTTAGCTCCGCGCAATCGAAGAAGTGGCTGTGTAGCGGAGTCGTTACCGGCGGGTAATTCCTTAAGACACCTGCCTGCCAAGACGAACTCCGGCTCGCTCCAGGCGGCGATCCCTACCCGGATGTCGGATGCGACGGCTTTGCCCATGCTGGTTGTATCCTGTCGGCCACCACACTGACCCAGGGCGAAAGTCGCCGGACTTTATTCCCGCCACGCAAATACTTTGCAACGGCAAGGAGATGTCCGATAGGAAAAGCCTCTCATGATGAAACTCACCCCCCTGCTTCTTTCGGCGGGACTGCTGCTCTGCCAGCCGGTCCGTGCCGCCGATCCTTCATCCCACTCCCATCCGGCAGCCACCGTCTCGTTGCTTGAAACCATCGACATCGAAAGCGGCCGGCGCACCGTGGTCCTCCAGACCCCCGAACACATCGAAGCGCCGAACTGGTCGCGCGACGGACTGAGCCTCATCGTGAACAAAGGCGGGTTGCTTTACCGCATTCCCGTCCAAGGCGGGGAACTCCAACGCATCGACACCGGCTCGGCCGTGAAGTGCAACAACGATCACGGCATCTCCCCGGACGGCACCCTGCTGGCGATCAGCGACAGCACCCGTCCCGGCGGCTCCCAAGTTTATGTGCTGCCTATCACCGGCGGCGAACCCCGACCGATCACCCAGCCAGGCGCGGGATCGTCCTACTGGCACGGCTGGTCGCCCGATGGCCGCACGCTCGCCTTCGACGGTGAGCGTAACCGGGACTTCGACATCTACGCCATCCCGGCGACCGGTGGCAAGGAGGTGCGGCTGACCACCTCTCCGGGCAAGGACGACGCGCCGGATTACTCCGCCGATGGCACCCACATCTTTTACAACTCCTACCAGACCGGCCGCATGCAAATCTGGCGCATCGACGCCGACGGCGCAAACCCCACGCAACTTACCTTTGACGCTTACTCGAACTGGTTTCCCCACCCTTCCCCGGATGGCAAATGGATCGTTTACCTCTCGTATGTTCAGGATCAGCGAGACGCGCATCCGCCGGGCAAGGAGGTGATGCTCCAGCTCATGCCGGTCGAAAGCGGCAAGTCCCGCGTCCTGGCAAAGTTCACGGGCGGCCAGGGCACGATCAACGTGCCTTCCTGGGCACCGGACAGCCGGTGCTTCGCCTTCGTGAGCTACCCGGCGGTGCCATCGGCGGTGGACGCGGCTTCCAAGGTTGCCCCTTGATTCAACGGCATGTGCCCGCTGGATGATGTTCTCGTCGGGCTACCGGGACGATACGCCGGATTCCCGCGACAACCAAAAATAGTGCTGCTTGGCTACTTCGGCGCATTGCCGGTGTGTTCCCACGCCCTCGCATTTGTCCTTGTCTAGCAACGGCATGCGCCTTAGGGTTCCCGCGCCGACTGCCGTTTGCCAAGCCCGCGCCCCCCTCCGCGTTGTTCATGAAATTCTTCCCTGCCCTCCCACTGGCCGCCTGCATCCTTGCCGCGTTTAGCCCCGCCGCCCGGTGCGCGGATGACCCGACGCACCACGTCCTGTTTCTCTCCCGCTCCCAAGGATACGAGCATTCGGTGATCAAGGAAAAGGACGGTCAGCCCAGCCATGTCCAAAAAATCCTGACCCAACTCGGGCTTGCGAACCACGTCGAGTTTACCTTCAGCAAGGATGGGGGGGTCTTTACGACGGAAAACCTCGCCAAATACGACGCCTTCTTTTTCTACACCACGGGTGATCTGACCCAACCCGGTGGCGATCACAACCCGCCCATGACCCCCGCGCAAAAGCAGGCCCTGCTTGATGCCATCAGGAACGGCAAGGGCTTCATCGGCGTGCATAGCGCGAGCGACACTTTCCATAGCCACGGCGACTCCGTGGACCCGTACATCGCCATGCTCGGCGCGGAGTTCATCAGCCACGGCGCGCAGCAACCCTCCCGGCTCACCTGTACGGACCCCCGCTTTCCGGGCCTGGGCGAGAGCGTCAAAGGGCTCGCCATGGTGGATGAATGGTATTCGCTCAAAAACTTCGCGCCCGACCTGCACGTCATCTTCGCCCAGCAAACCGAGGGCATGAAAGGCTGGCAGTACCAGCGTGGCAGCTACCCGGAAACCTTTGGCCATCTCTACGGTAAGGGCCGGGTGTTTTACTCCACCCTGGCGCACCGGGAGGACAACTGGCTCAAGCCCGAGGTACAGTCCGTCGTCTTGAGCGGACTGCATTGGGTGGTCGGCGACACCGAGGCCGACCTGACGCCCAACCTCGCGCAAACCTGCCCGGATGCGAACACCCTGCCCGTTCAACCGCCGCCCACGCCGAAACCATCGGCCGCTGTGTCGGAGCCACTGAACAACACCCTCACCGAAGCGGAAAAAGCGGCGGGCTGGAAGTTGCTCTTCAACGGGACGGATTTCGCCGGGTGGCACAACTTCAAGCAGGAGGGCGTCCGTCCGGGGTGGCAGGTACGGGATGGAGCGATGGTTTGCGCCGACCCGCCTACCGCCGGCGATCTGGTCACGACGCAAGCGTACGCGTCGTTCGAGTTGGAACTCGACTACAACATCGCGGCAGGCGGGAACAGCGGGATCATGTACCACGTCACGGACGACGGCCCGCACATGTGGTCCACCGGCCCCGAGTTTCAGTTGCTCGACAACGAAAAGGGAGCGGACCCGCAGCGTTGCGGCTGGCTCTACGGCTTGTACCAGCCGCCGGTCGATCCGGCCACGGGCAAGCCTCTGGATGCGACCAAGCCAGCCGGGCAATGGAACCATGTGCGTCTGCTCATCAGTCCAGCCAAATGCGAGCACGACATCAATGGCCGGAAGTATCTCGAATACGTGCTGGGCAGCGATGATTTCAAAGCCCGCGTGGCGACCCGCAAGTTCGCCAAGATGCCGGGCTTTGCCACTGCCTCGACCGGATGGATCGGTCTCCAGGGCGACCACGGTTCCGTTTCCTTCCGCAACCTCAAAGTCCGTCCGCTGCCGGAAGACAGATAACCCCGTCTTTTATGTTTCGATCGAGACCCCCCGAAAGCGACTTTTTACTTTATCGCTTCGCCGCCCTCTGCGCTCTGATGCTCCTGACGACGCCCGGCCGCGCGCAGGACGGCAAAGAATTCGTCGCCGCCGCCAAACCGGATGCGTCCATTGATCTGGGCACGGCGGAAGGCGTCAAGCAGGTCGCAGGCGAGTGGCGCTACAGTGACACGAAGATCATCGAGGTGGACTTCAAAGCGCCGGACAAGACACCGGCCAAGACCTACGACTACACGCCCCACGCCGGCGCGGTTAACTTTGACGACTCGAAGTGGGAGGTACTCGATCCGGCCACCATGGGAAAACCGCGCTCGACCGGCAAGCTGTGCTTCAATTGGTATCGTATCAACGTGACGATCCCGGAGCGGATCGGCGAATTCACGACGGGCGGTGCGACGGTCGCGTTTGAGGTGACGATTGATGACTACGCCGAGGTGTGGGTGGACGGCAAGCTGCCGCACAGCGTGGGTCAGGCGGGAGGCTCGGTGGTGAAGGGGTTCAATGCCGCCAATCGACTGATCGTCGCAAGGAACGTGGTGCCCGGCCAACACATCGAGCTGGCGGTCTTCGGGATCAACGGACCACTGAGTGCCGCGCCGGACAATTACATCTTCATGCGAACAAGCCCGCGCCTGGACTTCTTCAAGGGATTATGAGCCTGCAGCGGTCTTCGGAATCATAGAACATCGCCTCTGGTCGGACCCGGGAGCGCGGGTCTCCGACCCGCAAAGGGCGGTAGATCTTGAGTGGACCCAACCAGATACCAGATGCGGGCGGGATGCCTGCGCTCCTGGGCTGATGCCCCGGAGCGATGTCGTTCAATGATTTGAAACCCGCTGTAATCTCAGCGACCCGTGGTCCGTTGAAAAACGTGATTGCCGGAGACGACCTCCACGCATCTTTTTAAAGACATGCTCCAACGTGCCGGGGTTGGAAGTTACCGCGGGCACGGCAGGTCAAAGGGAGTCGGGCATTGAAGCAGTTCGAATCCGCTTTCTGGCGAAGCATCATCTCGTTTATCCATTGGGTAAAAACTATTTCAATTTGTCTTTGTAGGCGCGCAGAGTTTCGGGAGCCAGACTCCCGACGGTGGTCAGACCGGAAATCTTGAAGCAAAGCGCCGACCGGCACGGCAACGTGGCTGGCAGGGAGATGACAAGGTCGTCCGTGGTGCGAGACCATTGGAGCTTTTCCGTGCCGCCAAGGAGCGTGATGGAAGCGGGTTCCCGGGCCACGAGCGGAGACGCGCTGCCCAAGGCGCGGATCACGACCGGCCCGGTTGGCACACCTAGTGTGATGGCGTAGATGTCATCCTCTTTTCGCGTGAAGCGAACGTCCTGGGGCGTATATTTTACATTTTTGCGAAATCCATCGGGATGGAAAGGCGTTGGACCTTCTCCATACACGGTCCACGGGCGGGTGCCGATAAGCGCCTCACCATTGACCTTCATCCAGTCGGCCATCTCGCGCAGGAAAACTTCCATTTCCGGAGCGAGGCTGCCATCCGGGAGCAAGGTGACGTTGAGCAGGAGACCGCCGTTCTTGCTGACGATATCGGTCAGCCCACAAATGATCTCGGTGCTCGAAAGATAATGATCGTGGGGAACCCAAAACCATTCACCGGTCGAGGCGTCGGTCTGCCACGGAAAGGGCTGGATGTCCGCCATCACCCGTCCCTCCAAATCCTGCACGCCGATCCCGTCGATGAAATCCGTTTTGTTGTAGTTTTTCTTGCAGCAATAGACCGCCTCCTGGCTGCCGCCATGTTGCCCGGCGCTTACATTATAAAATTGGGCCACGATCTTCCGACCGGCTTCGCCGTAGGGCAAGCCGCCGTCGCTGTAGAGCAGATCGGGCTTGTAGCGGGTCACCAAATCGTACATGCGGGCGTACCATTCCTGCGCCCAGCGCGGATCGTTGCTGTACCAACCGGTGTCGTCGGCATGGGCGGGCAACTGGTATAAGTCCCAATTGGCCGGGTTGGCTCCGTCGTAGGGAACACCCGCCAGCGGTCCGGTTTTATCGGCTCCGTGGGAAGTCTGCATAAACGTGAAACTATGCCCCAGATGTTCGGAGACGCCGAACGGCAGGCCCTGCTTCTTGGCCGCGGCTTGCCAGATGCCCACCATGTCCTTGCGGGGGCCGATGTTCACGGAGTTCCACTTCTGATATTTGGAATCCCAGTTGTCGAAGTTGTCGTGATGGACCGCCTGGGCGACAAAGTAATGCGCGCCCGCCGCCTTGTAGAGTTCCATCAAACGATCGGGATCCCATTTCTCGGCTTTCCAGAGCGGCAGGATATCTTTGTATCCGAACGTGGACGGGGGGCCGTACCTTTTAACGTGATCCTGGTTGGCTGCGTAGCCGTATCGCTTGGTGTTCTGCCGATACATTTCACTCGCATACCAATCCCCGTCGCCGGGAACAGCCTGGGGACCCCAGTGAGCCCAAATCCCAAACTTGCCGTCGCGAAACCATTGGGGACACTGGAACTGCTTTAGCGACTCCGGCGTCCCCTTGAAGGGACCAGGCGCCAAGGGAAGATCCTCCATTCTTGGAATGGGAATGGCGTGGGTTTCGGGGGGATATTCGATCTGGGCGGAGATCAACGTACTTGAACAAATTAGTAGCTGAAATGACAGGAGAAGTTGGCTTGATGTCTTAAAACGAGGGAATGTCATAGGAGAGCGTGTGAGTGGTCACGGCTGTGGAAATGGATACTGGCGAGGGTATTTGCGGCATCACGGTTGTATCTCAATGGCCTTTGCCCGTCATTGGGATTTTCATAATATGGATCTGAACCAAAGGTAAAGTGTCGCTAAAAGTTGGGCGGGAAAGATAATGTCAAGGTTTGACTTGAATTCTGAAGCCGCAGGCAAAAAAATTTGTTTGCTTGCCAGGATCTTGGAGATCATCGGGCATTTGGATGACGGTGCCGGAATCCGCGCTATAGGACCAGGACAGGGGTTTATCATAACCGAAGAGCATGATACTGGAGTCGGCTTTGGGTTGGACCGTCTTCAGGGCGAGGGTTTTACCCGGCCAATGCAGGGAAAACGCATAAATAGTCTGACGATCTTTACTTTGCGTGTAGCGAATCTCATTGTCCTCGTGCCACAGATCGCCTTCACGAGGCCGCGTGGCATACACACCCTCTCCATTGATCTTTAACCAGGCCCCCGCCGTCCGGATGTTTTCAACGGCTTGAGGGTGAAATCTTCCACTGGCATCCGGGCCTATTCCCACCATGAAATTACCGCCCTTGGCCACGGAATCGATCAATGAGCGGATGATCCATGGGCCGCCTTTGTAGTCGGCGACATTATCATCATAATCGAAATCCTTCGCCAGGGGATAAATCGCGAACCAGGGCATCCGCAATTTGTTACCGGCAGTCGGAATCGCTCGTTCCGGCGTATTATAGTCCCCATACTGGCCAATGCCACGATCACGGAACATCGCCTCGGGTTGAATCTTGCGAAGTTGGAGCATGGTTTCGCGCAACCGGGGCCAGATGTCGTTGCCAACGCGCATTTTGGGCCAGGCATCGTTGCCAAGAGACATATCAAGGCAAACCATGTCGATCTTGCCGTAATTTGTTAGTAGTTCTGTCAACTGCTCCCGATGTCGGGCCATCATGCGACTGGTTTCCTCCGGCGTGCGCTCAGGCGCGACAAACCCATAGTTGCTGTTGCGCTGGGGAGCCGATGGCGTGCTCAAAGGGTCGTTCGTGTAAGGTCGAAAGTCGGCGTCATACCAGTCGGGATGCGAGAAATAGAGGTCGATCGCCAGATGATATTTATGTCCGGCATCACACAGCTCCTTGATAATGTCGCGGTGAAACGGAGTGTCCATGACACTGTAGGCCAAGTCGCAGTCCTCCAGCGCCGGTCCACCGGGGGCGGTCCAATTCACCCGTCTTTTGACCTTCGTCCTGGTGTCAAAAAGTGAAAATCCCTCGTGATGCTTGGTCGTGATGGCAAACATTTTCATGCCATTATCGGCAAAAAGTTCGCACCAGTCGTCGGCATTGAATTTCGTGGGATTCCATTGTTTGTATAACTGCTGATAATCCTGTTTTTCCTGATAATTCAAACCCTGGAAAATCCACGACTCTCCCCTCCCTTTGTAACCGCGCGCTTTCTCCGAAGTATAGATGCCCCAGTGAATCCGAATGCCATACTTCAGATCATTGAAGGCCTCGACCGCGGAGTCTGGCGCATGTCGATACTCGGGAACGGGGTGTTCTTCGCTGGTCCCGGCCCCGGGGTCGGTCTGGTCTGCCCTGGCTCCCGGTAAAATCAGGGTAAAAATCGACAGTAAAAGAAGTCCCCCCATCTTGAGGTCGCTATAAGGGGTCGGCATGGGAAGCGGATGATAGAACATGTTAAACCTTTGCTTGCAATTATTTCGCTTGTGACCAGCCGCTCATGTCGGCTAGGGCGGCGTCGATGTCAGGTGCGTTGAAGGCCGCGCACACCGCGTGGGGCACCTCAATTTTTGGTCCACATCGATCTGATCCGGGATGGATGGTGAAGGACACGCCACGGGGCCAAGGCGACCCCTCCAAGCTCGGCGACGGCTCATGGCGCGGTGAACGTGGAAGTTTGGTTGTCTCGGGTTGATACAGGCTGGCTGTTTATTTCGCGCCTTGGAGATCACGATCCAGCGCCTCTCCATCAAAGGGGACGACGATGACTTTGCTGCCGTGGCCGTCGTTGCCGTTTTCCTGTTCTTTCTGCACGTCGATGGCCGCGAAAGTGACGGCGGCAACGTGGCCGTTCTCGATGTAGACGCCCGGGCGCTCGAGCTTTGTCCAGCGATTGATGGTCCCGTCGGTGTAGCGGATGAAGTCCACCGTGGGATCGTAGGCGAGACCGCGGAAGGTCCAGCCAGCGATGCCGTCCGGGGAGGTGAGATGGTAGGCTTTGCGGTCGCTCCAGTTATTGACGACGACGTGGTAGAGACCGCCGCCGTACCAGAGGACGGGGTCTTCATAATGGCCGAGGTCGTGCTTGGGCAGACCCTCGACGCCGGGGTAGATGCCGGGGCCTTGGACCACGTAGGGTCCGAGCACGTCGCGGTCGCTGATCCGGACGACTCCGCCGCGCCCCAACATCTCGAAACGCCCGTCCGGCCGCGCCAGGATGATTTCATTGGAGGCGCGCCATTTCGGGTCGCCCTCCACGGTGAGGTTGCCCAGGAGTTTCCACGGTCCATCCAGCGAATCGGAGACGAAGACGGCACCCGGGCGGGTTTCACTGATGACGATGGCATAACGGCCATCGGGTAACTGCAAGGCCGTGACATTGTGACCTTTGCCCCCCTGGTCGTCCGGCCAACAGAGTCCTTTGTCCACGTAGGGTCCGGTCAGGCGGTCGCTCACGGCGTGGACGGCTTTTGACCCTCCCCACCCGCGGTGTCCCCGCGCCTGTTCCCAGCGGCTGGCGAAGAGGTGGTATTTGCCGTCCGGCGCCTTGAGGATTTTTCCATCCCAATAGTCCCACTGCTGCATGGTCACGTCTTCGAGGCCATTTTGTGGATCGCGCGGCCCGACGTTCTGCGCGCCCCAGAGTTCCTTGGAAAGACCGCCCAGGATGGGTATCGGCTGAAAGTAATCGATGAAGGTTTTGGCTGGCCTGACATCCTGAGCGCGGCCGCAGTGGAGGCCTGAGAGGAAAGAGGCGGCCATCAACACGAGACCCAACGAGCGGAACGAGCAAAGCGGGGGCATATTTATGAGAGCGGGGTGGAGGGGGGTTGTCTGGGATTCAGCGATCCGTTTCACGAATGATGTCCAGGTTGCGAACGGCGGGGGAAGATAGACCCGCCATGCCCGGACCGTCGCCTTCTTTTCGCCCGATTTTTCCCGCAGCCTTTGTTGAGGAAACGCCATAGCAGGTGAGCCGCCGCAGCTTGCCCCACCAAGTTGTTCAGCCTTTCCAATTGATCTTGTTCAGACCTGGTCTTCCCCCGCTAAAATGGACAGGCCGAGCGCAGCGGCTTGGGTGTTAGTTTAGGTGGGTTGGCTGGGATTGAAAGTAAAGAAGCAGGAAGTTTTGCGGTGAGAGATAACCGAGGCTGCCATGGAGGCGTTTTCGATTGTAAAAGCAGGCCAGGTAGTCGAAGAGAGCGGTCCTGGCAGCCGACTTGGAGGCGAAGGGACGGCCCTCGTCGAGCAGTTCGCTTTTGAGAGAAGCAAAGCAGCTTTCCGCGAAAGCGTTGTCGTAGCAGTAGCCTTTGGCGCCTATGCTCTGGCGCAGGCCATACCGGGCCAAACAACTGCGGGTCAGTGCCGCACTATACTGGCTGCCGCGATCGGAATGAAAGATGGCGCCGCGCACCACCCGGCCGCCGTCCATGGCGCGCCCGAGCGCGTCGGTGACGATGGTGGCATGCATCGTTTAGGCCACACTCCAGCCGAGAATGGCGCGGCTGAAAAGATCGATGACCACGGCCAGGTAGAGCCAGCCCTCCCTGGTGGGAATGTAGGTGATGTCACTGACCAGGTAGGTGCCGGGAGCCTCGGCGGGAGCCGCCTGTGCGAGCAGGTTGGGCGAAGGAGCGGCGGCGTGATCGACCCGTGTGGTTTTCGGTCGGTAGGGAGAGCGGGCACGCACGCGCAGGCCCGCCGCCCGCATGACGTGGGCCACGCGGTTGACCTGGCAAGCTACGAAGCCATGCGCGTTCTACGCAAAGGCCAGATTGCCGCGGTGCCGGCGGATGACGTGTGGGCGCGGAACCGCTTCATCGAAACCCTCTTTGGTATAGCTGCGCAAAGAAAATTGCTTCCGGTCCAAGATAGCTCGATGCCGTCTAATCTCAAAGGCGTGGCAGGCACGAAGTCATCGAAAAGCGGAGCAGGGCATGGCCGCAGCCGTCGTCACAATACGCCACCGCTCCGGAATTTCTGGCAGCGGCTCTTCGGCATCAGGCCGAAGGCTCCTCAAGGTAGATAAATCGTGGTGCGCTCAGTTCTGGCAAGGGATATGCTCCTTTTCCGCGTGTGGAACTGGTAACACCCGTTAATTTTCAAGCCGTTTCTAGCAAATATCTTCCGGCAATCGGTCTTAGTTCTTGCCAAGCCAGCTTTTTTATGTTCTATAACCCTCCGTTAAATCTCACTCCTCCTAAAGGAAACCAACTACTTATGTCCCGCCCATTGCTATTAAGACAATTACTTCTCACCCTTTTACTCAGTGTAACTACGTTACCGGTTTTCGCCAACCCCTCTGGGATTGCGACGACGGGTCCCGCCGTGACGGTGAAAGATAAGGGCGACGGCACCTTGACGATGGCCAACGGCGTTGTATCCATCTCGATAGAGAAGGCAGCTAATCGGCTGAACTCCATCACCTACACGACGAATAACAGCGGCACGCCGTCCACGAATTCAATTTGGTTAAGCCTTCTGAAGCTCAAATGCCAGATTCCACCTCTTTGAAAAATACATTATGATGCTTACTCAATATGCAATATGCAATATGTAATATTTTGGACTTTTACTTTCATACTCCTTCCATCCCATTTTATCGTATGAGAATCGCACTGTTTCTTATCGCTACTCTGTTCGGCGTGGCAACCGCCAGTGCTCAATCTGGCACCCCCTATGTGGCCAGCGAAGGAATATGGACCACAACTGTCGGAATTCCTTTCAGGTACCAAATTGTAGCGAGAAACAATCCAACGAAGTTCGCGGCCACTGTTACTCTGCCCAATGGTTCGCTTGGTCCTTTGCCTAATGGCCTGATTCTGGACCCATCAACTGGAGTCATCAGCGGTACGCCGACTACGTCGGGAATGTGGGCATTAAACCTGAGCGCGACTAATGGCAATGCCTTCAGGTAATTGGTTGCACGCAGGAGGGAAAAGCGAGCTTAAACGGGACAATTTGACTCTATCTCAGGTCGTAATTGAAGGAATTTGAGGGTAATATCCGCTTGCGAGGCTCAAAATGTCGGAAAACGACGTAAAACCGCCTCTGGCGACCGAAATGGCACAAATTTTCGGGCGAGGGCAGGTTTCTGCAAACCACTGTAAATCAATATCTTCTGAATTACCTGAAGGCATTGCGACTAATGGCAGCGGGACAGGAACAGCGATCTTGACTCTTGGCGTCAACCCAGACATCGAGAAAGGGGGCGATATCAGCGACCTTCAACAGATGTCGGTAGTTCCATCTACGGGTGCTAACGGCAATACCCAGCCCTTTATTTTCTATGACGCAAACGGGCAGACACTGGATCCCGATCCGGAGACAAATTGCCTCAAGATTATCAAAGCACACGGCATTGACATGATTCGCCTCCACGTCTATGTCCCCCCGCTCGTGGCGCCGAACTGGGATGATCAAATCTCTGGCCATTGTACCATCCAAGAATTTGCCCCACTGTGCCAGAAGGCCTTCAATTTGGGGCTTAAGGTTTATATGGATCTCGGCTGTAGCTGGACTTATTCTCAACCGGGAGGGCAATCTATCCCAGTTGACTGGGGCTACGCCATCGAGGGGATGTCGCATGATCAGGCCGTTGCTAAATTGTCTTTGCTATTAGCGAACCATGTCACCGACGTTCTCACGCGTCTTAGGACGCTGGGTGTAACTCCCACCTATGTTTCTATTGGCAATGAAATCACGAGCGGCATGCTACTCTCTATTAAACCTTATGGTTACAGTGACCGCCCTAAGGCCAATGCCTTCAGGGAATTCATCTCGGTTGTGTGATTTGGCAACTTGCCAGCGGGCGAGTTCCGGCCATTTTATCCGATGCAAACGGCTTTTTTTCTGACTTTGCGCGGGTGCTGCCAACGGCCAGCCTGGAGGCGATCCTCGAGCGGCACGGTCCGCTCAAGCGTTCCCCGGCGCGCGTGAGCGCGGCCGAGTTGCTGGCGGGGCTGGTGTACCACGTCGGCCAGCCCGGCGGCACCTTTGGCGCGCACCTCCAGGAACTCACCGGCAAGCGCATCAGCGACTCCGCCGCCAGCGAACGCCGCCAGACCATGCCCTGGGAAGTCTTCCAAGCCGTCCTCCGGGAAGCGCTGACCCCGCTGGCGGATCCCGCGCTCCAGCCGGAGGCGTTCTACAAGGGCCTGCGCCTGGTGGGCGTCGACGGCACGCAGTTCTCCTGCGCGAACACCCCGCGCGTGCTCGGCACCATGACCAAGGCGGCCACCCGGCGCTTCGACGCGGCCTTCGCCAAGCTGGGCTGCGCGGTGCTCGTGGAACTGGGCACCCACGCGCCCCTGGCCGCGGCCATCTCCGCGCCCGACCTCATGGAGAGCGAGGCGGCCCTGGCCGGCGAGTTGCTCGCGCGCCTGCCTCTTGGCAGCCTGCTTTTGGGCGACCGTCTTTATGGCAACGGGGCCTTTGTCGGCCGGCTGCTGGCCGGCGCCCCCGCCGGAAGGGAGCAGGCTTTTCTGTTGCGGGTGGGCAAGTCGCCCAAACCGAAGGCAATCGAGACTTTGGGCGACGGCGGCACGCTGCTGGAGGTCGCCCTGGGCCGGGAGGAAGCGCAAACGCTGGCCGCCGAAACCGCGCGGGTGCGGGAGATCCGCGGGCGGGTGCGACGGCCCGGCGGGGCGTGGAGCGAGGTGCGGCTGTGGACGAGCCTGCTGGATGAGAAAGCCCACCCGGCTCTGGAACTGCTCGCGCTCTACGCGCGGCGCTGGGAGCAGGAGATCGCCTACCGCGAACTCAAGGTGGACCTGCGCGCCAGCGGCCATCTTCCCCTGGCCAGCCACACGCCCGACACCGCCGCCCAGGAGATCGCCGCCCTGCTGGTGGCCATGGCGATGGTGGCGCGCGCCCGCCTGCAAGTGGCGCAGGCCGCCGGGGCCACTCCGTTGCGGGTGAGCTTCGGTCGCACCCTGGCGGCGTTGCAACCGCTGTGGATGCTCCTGAGCGTGGGCGGCGACCTGTTGAGCGCCCAGCAGCAAAAGGCGCTCATTGACCGTGTACTCAAGCAACTGGCCGGTCGGCTGCTGCCCGCCAAACGTCGGGAGCGCGGCTGTGCCCGGGGCGTGCGCCAGCCCGTCAGAAGCTGGCCGCGCGTCCATAACACCCAGCAAAGTAGGGGCGCGTACCAATACGAACTAACTTCAACAGATCAATGAAATCCCTGAAGGCATTGGCCCTAAGGCTGATCCCCCGGGAACGAATCCGGCAGGAATTCAGGGCGCCGGTTCGGCCGATCTTGCCGCTTTCCTAAACGCTGGCTACAATGCAGTCAAAGCCTTCGATCCCAACATCGAAGTAGTCAATCACATCGACCGTGCCCACAGTCTCGGTGTATCCAAAGGCTTCTACGATGGTCTCGTAAAGTATAACGCTCAGTGGGATATTTGTGGTCCCGACGTTGGCACTGATCTCAAGTCTGAAAGTGACGTTGCGCAAACAATGAAATATTGCGGACAACAATATCATACTCCTGGTCATGGGGGGGACGGTCCCATGATGACGGAGGTCGATGTAAACGGCGGTTTCTGGTTCACCAGTTATAATGATCCCTATGACTTCGACTTGATCACACAGCATCTTAATCTCATGCGGGCGGTGCCCGGGAGTACGCATGGAACAGTCTTCTATAATTTGGTGAGTGACGGCGACTGGCGCGGATGGAATCACAGTTATTTCTGCAATCATATGCCGTCAAATGTCCTGAATGCTTATCAAGGTTCGATTTTACATGCTCAAGGAAACCAGATCATTGGCAATAGCGGGCAAGCGGTCCAATTGCAGGGAATTAATCTAGGCGGATGGTTGGTGATGGACCCCTCCATGTGTCCGGCCGATTCGTCGCAGAAGTTACCAAGTGAGGACGAATACAATATCGTCAAAGAACTTGACGCAAGATTCGGTGTTGCTGAGGAGCAATCGCTGATAAATACTTACCGACAGAACTGGATCAGTGAGGTCCAACCTAATACCGTTGCAACCAATTACGGACCCAATAACGGCACCGTCGTTTTAGCGGCGGGCGACTTGGCAAACATACAGTCGAAAGGATTGAATTTGGTTCGCGTCCCGGTGTGGTGGGGAGATTTCTATAACCTCAGTGCTGGGGATTCCCAGTCTGTGGCGATTGCGAGTCCCCTCTCCGCGAAAGGAACGGTAGGTGCTCCGTTCACTTACGTCGTAACGATTGGCAACCCTGCCATCAGTATCACGGCTTCTCCCTTACCCGCCGGCCTTAGTATCGACTCCTCTACGGGCGTCATTTCAGGTACTCCTTCAGCGGCGGGAACGACTCAAGTTAAACTAACCGCCACAGGAACAGGATCGAGCAACACCGGGGCCCAAACTTTATCTATCGCCATCTCTACGCCAGCTACTTCTACTTCGCCTGCTTTTTCTGCGCCGGTGTTAAGTGGCTCAACAACGCTTACAGCGAGCAGTGCCACGCAGCAAATTAAGTTCCAAATCGTTGCCAGCAATCCCAAACCTGTAAGCTACTCTGCGTCGAATCTGCCTTCGTTTATGTCGATTGATCCGTTGTCAGGTTTGATTCGTACGTCACAGCATGCAGATGGCACTTACTTCGCAAACGTTCCCGGCACTTACGACATTACCGTATCGGCGACTAACACGGTGGTGAATCCATCCACAGGAAAGAATGTCTCGCTAACTAACTATACTGGTATTTCGCTCACTGTTACCGGCACCGGCACTAACCAGTTACCCGCAATCCGCACTGACCCTTACAACGGATTCGCGTATCTTGATCCCCTCATTAACAAAGCTTCCGAACTTGGCATTTACACCCTCATTGATATGCATGGCGCCTTCGGTGGTCAAAATGCATCTGCCAGCACTGGGCAGGCCAACCAGAATAAGTATTGGGCAAACTTAAATGGCGAACAGGCGAAAACGCAAGCATTGTGGACTGCCATTGCGGCCCACTACAGCGGTAATGCCTGGGTGGCCGGATACGATTTGCTCAATGAACCGACAGGTCCAAATCTTGCCGCTGTAGTCCAACAGTACTCTAGTCTCTACAATGCCATCCGCGCCGTTGATCCCAAACACATCATCTTTATGCAGAGTACAGGCAGCTGGGGGACATTGCCTGACCCGGCAACCCAAGGCTGGACTAACGTCGTCTATGAGACCCATGATTATCCGACAGATACCTCGGCCAACGGAGTCGAAAAAGCTGCCGTCAATCAGAAGAGCTCATATAACGTACCGAGCTATGTGGGCGAATTTACCGCGTACGAAAACGCGTCCTCCGTTTGGAGTAACATCATTAATGACTTCAATTCGGCTGGGCTGAGCTGGAGTTCATGGACGTACAAGGCGATTAACGAAGGCATTACTAACCAACCAAGTCTCTATCGTCCGATTCAAACACCACCCCCGATTCCTAATATTCTTTCAGATACGGAGAGCACCATCTCGTCGGATTGGTCAAAATGGTCGACTACCAACGCTTTTACTGCGAACACCACCTCGACGGCTCCCAAGCTCGTCGGCTCAGCGTCTATAATCAGCCCCGCACAAGCTTTCGTTGCGAGTGGGTCTCCATTTAGCTATATAATCCGACTCGGGGGTGGAAATACAGGTGCTCCCTACAATATTACAGCCGCTGCAACCAGCTATAACGCTACAAATCTCCCGAGCGGCTTAAGCATCGACACAACCACCGGAATTATTTCGGGCACACCAGCATCTTCCGGAAATAATCAGGCGAAGGTTTACAACATCCCGCTCAGTGCGCAAACAAATTTGGGCCCGTGCACCGGCAATCTGACCCTCGTGGTTAACCCCGAAAATCAGGTTCCCGTAGTTACCAGCAACTCCACCGGCACTTATACCGCCGGAACGCCGTTCACATACACCATTACTGCGACGAATAAACCGACAAGTTATTCGGCAGTAGGGCTGCCCGCAGGATTGACTATTAATTCGACTACCGGGGTGATATCGGGAATACCCACGGGGACGACGATCCCGGGAACAGCCACGACCTCGCCGGACACAACAGTCGCGTTAATCGCCGCCAACCAATGGGGTACCGGCTACGGTACCTTAGAATTAAATCCGGCCCCTGTAATCACTAGTCCTAGCACGGCTACCGGAAAACAGGGGGTTTTCTTCAGCTACAGGATCACAGGGACAAACTCTCCCAACTCGTTTCACGCGTATGGCGAGCCGGATAATATACCTCCTGAACCCCTGACTCCGGCCGAATACGGTCAATACCCGTCAGAAATACCGGCGGGTTTATCGTTGGATCCCTCCACAGGTATTATCTCGGGAATTCCGACCGTTTCTCGCTCGGATAC
Source organism: uncultured bacterium (assembly GCA_963795895.1). Classification (GTDB taxonomy): domain Bacteria; phylum Verrucomicrobiota; class Verrucomicrobiia; order Chthoniobacterales; family SZAS-18; genus CAWCJJ01. Next base: position 58,121 of record CAWCJJ010000005.1, on the reverse strand, counting down.
GATTGTTATAGAAGCTGGGAACAGCGGAGGCAGTTCTACTGCGGCTTCTCTCAAAATCACCATCAACAAGGGCCCTCTGACGGCTTACGAATCGTGGATCGGCTCGTATGACATGCACGGCTTGGATACTTCTCCCACGGCGACGCCTTTTAGTGACGGGGTGCCAAATCTTCTGAAATTTTTCTTTGGCATCATCCCAAACGCTCCCATGACCGCAGCTGATCGGACGGCTTTGCCTCAAGGTGGCTTGGATGATACCAGCACGCCGGCCTATCTCACCCTCACGTTCGGTCAGTCTCGTGTCGCCACCGGCTTGTCCGCAGAGGTGCAAATTTCGACCGATTTGCAAACATGGAGAAAAGCCACTCCGACCGCCGATTATATCGAGCAACCTACCGGTAAGAGCGATGCCCACGGAGACCCCTATATGCAGATCAAAGTTCCAGTTAGTGGTGCCGCCGAGAAGTTCATCCGTTTGAGTGTTCCCAATCCGTAGCTGGCTCACATGTGTCGCTTTCGTGTTTATACCTAAAGAACAAGTTGCTCTACAAGTTGTTGTGGATTTCAATCCCCTTGTTCGACTACATCTGCCGGTCAGAAATTTATTTGCAACACTACCCGCTGGCCTACGGTGGCGCGCACTCCGCCCGGGGGGTTGGCGCACGGCGCACCACTTGCACCACCACGCTGCGGTAGGGCGCGCGGTGCCCGCAGCCTAAGTGGTCAGAGAGAGCGTGCGGGTGGCAGGCGGCGGCCGCTTTCCCGTCTCTCTCCACCACCACGGAGACGCGAAAGCCTGGGGGAAGAGGCTTTGACATAGGAGGAACCGACGCAAAGCCAATGCTTTTGATCGCTCTTTGTCAAGCCCTTGCTCTTGTCTGCCACCCGCTGGCGCTGAGGGAGAGCAGCACAAAGTCGGGGGTGGATCAGGAGATTTTTCCGGGAGTGCTTGCTCCAGTTCTACGCAAAAGCAGATGATCCACCCCGACTTTGTGCTGCTCTCCGAACCGTGTAAGCTGAGCCGGAAAAGCGACTCGACATTTCCTTGCATCGTGAAATAAAAACCGGAGAGATCACCGGGTTACTCATGCGCCGCCTTCTCCCACACTTCGCCCTGCTTTTCGCCCTGCCCGCCTTCGCGCAAATCAACCCTGCGTGGATGACACCGCTGCCGCCGTTCCAGATCGCAGACAATCTTTACTATATCGGCAGCGAGGATCTGGCCGCCTACCTGGTCACGACGCCGGCCGGTAACATTCTCATCAACGCCAACCTTGAAACCTCGCCGCCGCAGATTCGCGCGAGCATCGAGAAGCTGGGCTTCCAGTGGACGGACACAAAGATCCTGCTCAACGCACAGGCGCACTACGACCACATGGGCGGAGCAGCCGAAATCCTACGTGAGACGCACGCGAAGAACATGGTCATGGATGGCGACGCCGAGGTGGTCGAAAGCGGCGGTCGCACCGACTTCCTCGCGGCGAGCGGTTCGGTGCCGCCCTATCCGCCGGCGCACGTGGACCGGGTCTTGCACGACGGCGACACCCTCGATCTCGGCGGCATCACGCTCACGGCGCACAAGACGGCGGGGCACACGCGCGGTTGCACCACTTGGACCTTGCCCGTCCATCTGCCCGGCGAGCCCGCTGACCGGGTGCGCAACGTGGTCATCGTCGGCGGGGTAAGTTTCTGGTCGGACTTCCACTTCATTGATCGCCCCGGCCAGCCAGCGTCCTATCCGGGCATCGCACAGGATTTCGCCGCTACCTTCCGCGTCCTGCGATCATTGCCGTGCGACATCTTTCTCGGCGCGCACGGCGGCTATTTCCGTCTCAAGACGAAGCTGCCACGCCTCGCCCAAAATGGCCCGCAGGTCTTCCTTGATGCCGCTGGCTATCAGGCTTTCGTCACGAGAAACGAGGCGGACTTCGAAGCGGCCATGAAGAAGGATCAATGAGCGGAGCGTCCTCCAAGTTCACAGCGTTCCATGGATCCGGATCGCTAAAGCTCTTGAGATTTGTCGCAGTTTCGGTTGTAGTTCTTATAGATAAGTCGTGGCAGATGAGCATATTGTGTAACATCCATTATTGTAAATAGAATCGCGAGTAAGACCGGGGAGTCTGTGATTATTGTAAATTCGTAGGTATAGATGGATTTGACAATTTTGTGGCTTCGCCCATAATTTGTTCGTTTCACGGGCGGGCTGAGGTGTCAGAACACCTGCTGCCAGGGCGATCGCGGGGAGTGGCCCCGCTGTTGACCTCGCGCGTTTCGTAGTCGCCCACCAGCCGTCGGTTGTGGGTGAGCCGGGCGAAGGCGCGCTCGATGATCCAGCGTCTGGGCTGCGCGGCAAAGCCTTTGACGCCCGCTTTGGCACGGACCACTTCCACCCTCAACCCACGCCGAGGGAACCATTCGCGCAGGGTGTTGAGGATGCTCAAGCCGCCATAGGCGCTGTCGGCCCAAAATCGGCGCAGCCAGCCGAAGCGCGCCACGACCTCGGGCAGGAGGATGACGTGCGGGCGCAGAACCGGTTCGCCGAAGCCCTCTTCGAGGTATCGTCAGAAAACAGGTCTCCGCCGCTTGCTGGTCCAATTATGTCTTCTCAGCAATTCGTGCCACCGGAATTAACGATTCTGGTCCTGCTATCCTGCCGGCGGGGGCTGGTCGTGGTCTCCCATGTCGGTTCCCCACCGCAACACCGTCTGCGGGTACTTCAGCTTCTCGACATGCCCATCGAAGAACAGGTAGTTGGAAAAGCCACCGTGCCGGGTCGGGGCGAGCTCTCCTGGAGTGTCGCTGCCTTTGTCCGCCCGGTTGGAGCCCTTGCCATCCGGCCCGGCTGTCTCCGCCAGCATGATGATGTACGACGGCGAAGGCAGGCTCAGGATGTTGGCGTTGTCATAATACCAGTTCATTCCATAAGAGGGTTGGTTTGGAAAGTTATTCTCATGGTGCGACGGGCAAACGAAGATGTTCGTTCTCTTGTCGGGACTGGGATTCCCGGTATAGCGACTCAGCAGATCGTAGTACTTCACCCCCGTATCGTGGTCACCGGTCTTGTAAAAACGCTGCGGCATCGTGTTTTCGTTGTCCGCCAGGTACTCGCAGAAGGCCAGGTAAGCCTGCCGCAGATTGCTGCTGCACTTGGTGGCTTGCACCGAATTTTGCATGCTCGACAGCACCGTGAGAACCAACCCGGCGAGAATGGCGATGATGGTAATTACCGCAAGCAGCTCAACGAGCGTGAAAGCGTTGGTCGGGCGTTTCATGATCGGGTAGAAAAGTTTCGCCCATTATGGATGGCTTTGGGGACGAAGGTCAAGGGCAGCGCGATCACCGGCCAGGGCCTACGCAGGAAAATAGGAGGGGCTTGCAGAGGCTGGCAAGATGACTGGAATGGAAAACAACGCAGCAGGCAGTGGCAGTTTGGTGGCGGTGTTCGCGCAATTGGAAGATCCGCGCGTCAGCGACGGGCAGCGGCACCGGCTTTGCGACATTCTCGTGATCGCTCTTTGCACGGTGCTCTGCGGCCGGGAGGAGTTCACGGCCATGGAGCGCATCGGCAAAGCCAAGGCAGCGTGGCTGCGCACGTTTCTAGAGCTGCCCTTTGGCATCCCGAGCCACGACACCTTTCGCGCCGTGCTCTCGACCCTGGACAGCAAGCAGTTGGCGCAAGCGTTGATCGCGTGGACCGAGAACGTGCGCGAGAAGCTCGGCCGCCCCGAGATCGTGGCCATCGACGGCAAGAGCACCCGGCGCAGCGTGGCCAAGGGGCCAAAGCCGCCCCGCATCTGGTCAACGCCTGGGCGGTGGACAACGGCCTGTGCCTGGGCCGGGAGCAGACGGCCGAGAAAAGCAACGAGATCACCGCCGTGCCGCTGCTCCTGCGCCAACTCGAACTGGCCGGCTGCATTGTGACAGTCGACGCGCTCAACACGCAGAAAACCATCGCCCGCGAGATCGTGGAGGCCGACGCCGACTACGTGCTTGCCCTCAAGGGCAACCACCCGCTGCTGCACCGGGAAGTAAGCGACTTTCTCCTTGATGCCAAAGAGAGGGCCTTTGCCGGGGTGGCCCATGACTTCTTTGAGGAGGCCGACAAGGGCCACGGACGGCTGAAAGTGCGCCGCCACTGGATCACCTCAAAGATCGATTGGATCACCCCGCGGGCCGAGTGGGAGGGCTTGCGCTGCGTGGGGCTGGTGGAGCGCGCGCACCACACCCCGGCGGGAGTGAGTATGGAGCGGGCGTTTTACCTGTATTCCATTCCCGCCGACGCCAAGCTCTTCGCCCGGGCCGTGCGCGGCCACCGGGGCGTGGAAAACAGCCTGCTCCAACAAGTTGAAATACACATCCGGCCCACCCTTGAACTTATCGGGGAACTCCTTGCCCGCGGGGCGCGTCGCTTGTCCAATGGGCCGCATCGCCACGGCGCTGCTGGTGTCCGCGCCCGGCCCGAGGTCAGGCAATACCGCGCTCATGAGCGCGTGGATCGAGGTCATGCCCGCGTCCCCTTCCACGCGCTGCGCCCACGCATCGAGGACCGCTTTGCGCCGGGTGGCGAGATGTCAGCAAAGGCGATCAAAGAAGGGGTGCGCGCGGTGGACATGGCCAGAGGCACTACATCAATGCACCGCGACTGGCAACTGGCGGTGGGAGAGCACACCGTATGGCATCACCGATCCTGACTAGCCGGCGCTCGGTTCAGGGGGCCTTCGCTTCAATGCAAGCCCTTCTTCTCGAACATTTTCACGTCTGCCGCAAAGCCATCGGGCGCTGAGCGTTCTCCCACGGCAACGGGGACCGTCGCCCTACAATGAAGGCTTCTCCGACCGGCCGGCATTCTACCGTGAAAGAAGTCTTTTTGATCCGTTTCCTGCGCCGTCCCCCAGAACGAATTTTTTTTGTTTACATATATAAATCTACTGTTATAGATAGCCGCGATGAAACGAACCCGCACCGCCATTCCACCCTTCGGCGAACAGCAGTTGCGCCTCATGCGCGAACTCTGGAAGAAGCCGCGCCGCGCGCGCGAACTCACCGACGCCCTCAACGCCCAGGCGGGCGAAACTTCCATGGCCCACAGCACCGTGCAAACCCTGCTGCGGCAACTCGAAGGCAAGGGCGCCGTTGGCCACGTGCAGGACGGGCGCACGTTTATTTTCCAGCCGCTCGTCGAGCAGGGACGCACAGTGGCCCAGGCGACACGCGACCTGATCAGCCGGCTCTTCGGCGGCTCGGCGCAGGAGTTGGTCGCCCACTTGCTGGAAAGCGAACAGATCTCGCCACAGGAACTCGCGCGGATCGAACAACTCATCGCCGCCCGGCGCAAGGAGGCCGCGAAATGAACGCGGGGTTCTGGCTGCTGACGACGCTCTCCGCCGGCACGGCAATCCTGCTGGCGGGCCGGACGGGCACCCTCCTTCTGCGAAGGCACGCCGCCTGGGAAAACGCGCTCTGGCGCACGGTGTTCGTGCTCTTGCTGGCCGTGCCCCTGGCGTCGCTGGCGCGGGGCCGCGCGCCGGCGACGCGCTGGCAGCCGGTGAAATCCGTGAGTCTTGCCGTGGATGAATGGACCTGGAAAAACGTCGGGCCGGTCCTCGCGGGGCCGATGCTCGCGTTGCCCGCGCCCCCGGCGAGCGCGCCCGCCGCCGTGTCCCGGCGCGCCATCCAAAAACGCGCCGGCGGCCCGTCGCTGCTCCACGCGCTGTTTCTGCTCTGGGCGGCGGGCGCGCTCCTGGGAATCGGTCGGCTCGCGCTCGGCGCGGCCCGGGTCGGCGGGCTGGTCCGCCACGCGCGGCCGCTCGCGGCAGCCGGCGACGCGCTGCTCGCCGACTGCGCGCGAACGGCCGGGGTCAGCCGCCCGGCGTTGCGCGCGTCGGGTGCCGTGGCGAGTCCGCTGCTGGCGGGCTGGCTGCGCCCGTGCATCCTCGTGCCGACGGCGGCTGAAGCGCCGAGCCGGGAGGTGTTGTTGCACGAACTGGCGCACCTGCGCCGGCGCGACCTGTGGTGGATGACGCTCGCGCACCTGGCCGGCGCGCTCTGGTGGTTCCATCCGCTGGCCTGGAACGCGGCGCGCCGGATGGAACGCAGTGCCGAAAACGTGTGCGACGACCTGGTGGTGCGCTGGTCGGGCGACGCGGCCGGTTACGCGGCGCAGTTGCTGGCGTTCGCGCGCGGCGGGCCGCCGGCGCGGGGGCTGGCGCTGGCCGGCGTGGCGGTGACGGGCTTCCGGTCGGGGCTGGGGCAACGCATCGCGCGGCTGCTGGCGCCCGGGCATCGGGAGCAGGTGGCAATCGGACGCGCCGGGGCCGCGTTGCTGGCGGCGGGTGCGGCAGCGGTGCTCGGGTTGATCCTGGCGGCCACGCCGGGCCGGGCGAGCGACCCACCGGCGGTGAAGGACGGCCCCGGCGCGTCTGAGCCATCCGCGGAGGACCCCAGCCAGCTGATCCACGACTTCCATGTCACGTCCAATTATGAACCAGTGGACAAAGTGTCGGCGTCCGAAGTGATCAGCATGTCCTCTCTTCGCCAAGGGATGCACTACGACGACGCCCAAGCCCGGGAAGCGACGCGGCGCCTGTATCTGACCAGGCGGTTCGAGTTCGTGCGGGTGTACGGCAAGCCCGTGCCCGGCGGGGGTTGGAACGTCGAGATTGCCTACACGCCGAAAACTGCGCTGCCGGGCAAAGCGGTGGCAGGCGCTTCGGTCCCGGGCGTTGCCGGCGGGGAGAGTGCTTCAGGTCTCGCAGCGATGGTCAACCGGGCACCCATCTACACGGACCAGGTGGAAAGCTTTAACGAACCGTGCCTCAGGGCGCTGCAGACTAAGTTCAAGGGGGAGGAACTGGACAGGCAGATCAGCGCGTTTCGCAAGGCGGCGCTCGAGGATCTCGTTGACCGCGAACTCATCCTCCAGGACTTTGGAAGGAAAGGGTACACCATCCCCGAAGAAATCTTGGATGGCCGGGTGGCGGCCATCATCCAGGAGGAATGCGGAGGAAGTCACGTCGCCTTTGCGGCGAAGCTCGCCCGAGAAAACCTGACGGAGGAGGGATACAGACAGCGGGAACGGGACGGGATCGTGGTGCGAGCCATGGGTTATCAGGTCATCGGGACATCCGTCCCGCCGCCAGGAAAAGAGCGGAGTGACTATGTGGCAGAGCGGCACCGGCGTGAGGAAGCGTGGCTGAAGAGTCTGCGAGAAAAGGCCGAGATCAAAATTCTGGCAAAGTATTGATGCCATGGGCGCGGATGCCCCCGCTGCACCATTCTCCCCGTCGCCCGATCCCACCGGCACTTGGCAATGGAGCGCCAAGAAGGGCGACGACGAAGTCCGAACCACGCTCAAGCTCGCATTGCAGGACAGCAAAATCGCCGGCGTTTACTCGAATCAGTTTGGCGACGCGGCGATCGACAATGTTTCCCTGCAAGACCATGTGATTGGCTTCCAGGTGGTGCGTGATTTCGGCGGCTGGAAGTATTTGGTGAGGTATCACGGCAAACTCGAAGGCGACACGATCTTGGGGACCATTGAAGTGACTCACTACGAAGGAGGCGATGCGGTGAAGCTCGCTTGGAACGCGAAACGTACGACGAAGGATACGGTGGACGACGCGAAGCAAAAAGACTGAGGGGCGGGGGCGATTCACCCTCACAAGTAAACGCCAGCCCCTAACCCGTATATTTCACGGTCCAAGCAAAAAGAGAGCGAAGTCCCGGCAGTAACCTACTAAAGTTGAGATGCTTACTTCAACAACCAACCGGGGCTCCGCTCATGCCAGATTGTACACCGCTTCTTTTCACTTTTCCAGGCTTTGATCGTCGCAAAATCGAGGCCGGCTTCACCGGCGGCCACGTCACCAGCGACGGCGGCATCCTGCTCTTGCGGGCCGCCGACCGGCGCACGGGCCTGTGCGCCGCCCCCGACGCCGGGCTCGCCGACTCGCGCGACCCGCGGCTCATCACCCACCCGCAGGTCGATCTTTTGCGCCAGCGCATCTTCGGGCTGGCACCGGGCTACGAGGACCTCAACGACCATGACAGCCTGAGCGGTGATCCGGCCTGGCAGACGGCCCTGGAGCGCGACGACGAATTGGCCAGCAGCCCCACGCTCTGCCGCCTGGAGCAGCGCGCCGGCCGCCGAACGGCCGTGGCTTTTCACGAGGTGCTTTTCGCCAAGTTCATCGCCTCCTTCGCCACGCCGCCCGCCGAGTTGATCCTGGACTTCGACGCCACGGATGACCGGGTGCACGGCCGCCAGGAAGGCCCCTTCTTCAACGGCTACTACGGGGATTACTGCTTTTTGCCTTTGTACGTGTTTTGCGGCGAACAGCTTTTGGTGAGCTACCTTCGGCCAAGCAACATCGGCGCGGCCGAGCACTCCCTGCCCATTCTCAAGCTGCTCGTCAAAGGACTGCGGGCGGCGTGGCCCAAGGTGAAGATCCTCTTTCGGGGCGACAGCGGGTTTTGCCGCTGGCGGCTCTTGGCCTGGTGCGAGCGCCAACGGGGTGGACTACCTCGTCGGGCTGGCCAAGAACACGCGGCTGGCGGCGCTGGCCAAGCCGCTCGTCGAGCGGGCCGAGGCTGCCTCTGTCGCCACGGGGGAAAAGCAGCGCTTCTTTGGCTGGCTGGATTACGGCGCGGGCACCTGGGACCAGCCAAGGCGGTTCATCCTCAAGGCCGAGCACACCTACTGCCGACCAATTATGCTCTCCAGAAAACTAACGGAGTAGTATCACGGCATGTTCCGAAACTTCCGCATTGACCACGAAACTCCCAGCAGGATCATGAGCGCTGTGACGATCGGCCATTCGCGCCAGAGAGTGCGGTAGTTGGCGCTCTTTTCTTCGGTGGCGTGGAGCTTGAGGGTGGAGAGGCCTTCGTTAAGGGCGTCAACGCTTTCATAGAATTGGCCGCCGCTGGCTTGCGAAATAGCCTTCATGATCTCGACGCGGGCCGGGCGCGGGACGGTCTCCGGTGAGTACGGTTTGACGAAGAAGCTGAACGACTCGCTGGTGATGGTCTGGCCTTTGATTTTCGCGGCCGCGGTGACTTTGTGCAGGCCGGGCGACTCGGCGGTGAATGGCAGCGCGAATCCGGGGAAGCTCTTGCCAGACGGGAGAGTGACGAGCTGCGGCTTCATGGCATAGGGCACGACGCGATTGTCCGGCAGAGTCACGCGCGCCTCGACGGACTCGGGCTTTGGCGAGTCCTCGCCGCCGAGCCGGGCACGGAGGTCGATCGACTCGCCGAGGAAGAGCTGGTCGCGGTCGGCGAAGATCTCGACGCGCATGCGGTCGAGCGCCTCTTCGCGCGGGAGCAGCCAGGAGATCATTTGCGTCCAAAAGCGCTCGTACGGTTTGGCTTTGCCCGCCTCGGGGCCGAGTTGCCAGCGCCAGAGGCTGTCGGTGAGAATGGCGGTGACTTTGCCCTGCCCGAACCGCTGAGTGACGACGACGGGCTGGCGGCCTTCCGGGGTCTCCGCGGTGACGAGCGTCTCGGCCGCCGGCGAGAGGGTGAAGCCGGTGAAGACGGAGAGAATGGGCGGAATGGTCTGCCACATGGCGGCATCGCCGGCAAAGGCGGGATGGCCGCGCGCGGTGTCGCTGAGCCGGACCGGATACGGCTTTGTGCCTTCCATGGTTTTCACTTGCGTCGCCTTGACCGGGAGGGGCTTGCCGAGCGCCGTTTCGGTGAGGCCTCCGGCGTTCCATGCCTTCGTGCCGCCGAGCAGAATGAGGCTGCCACCGTCCTCGACGAACTTGGCGAGATTGGCCGCGCGCGTGGGGCCGAGTTCCTTCGCGTCGAGGTTGCCGAGCATGACGATCTTGAAGAAGGCGAGCTGCTGCGGGGTCATGTCGGCGGTGACGTTGCCGACGGGCGTACCACCGTGCGGGGCGCCATCGGGTCCGGTGAAAAAGATAACGGGCGAAATCTGCTGCTCCTCGAGCAGAGTGCGGCGGAGAAATTTGTACTCCCAGCGCGGGATACCCTCGACATAGAGCAGCCGGTTCTTCGCGTCGGTCACCTCGACGCTGAGCGCGTATTCGTTATCGTCCTTTTTCTTCTCGCCGGGGAGCGGCGGGACGAAGACACGGTAGTTGTAAATGCCCGTCCTGGCATGATCGAGCTCGAAGACCAGCTCGCGCTCGCCGCCTTCATCCGGAATCTCCGTCGGCTTCTCGGTGCGCAGTTGGCCGTTCTCGAAGACCTGCACGGTGACCGGCGCGCCGCGGGTTCCCTGCCCGGATACTTTCACCTTGAACTCCGACTTCCAACCGACCGTCACCCGCTTGGAGGTGGTCACCGCGTCGATGCGCAAATCCGGCTCCTGCTGCCAGCCCCCGGGCGGCTCGAGTCGCAGGCTGTAGATCGGGAAAGGCCGCTCGATGCCGGCCCAGTCGTCGAGCGCCTCGCGCGTATCAGCGCCGTCGCTGAGCACCAGCATCCCTGCGACATTCACGCCGGTCGAGCGATCCGCGATGAGCTTCAGCGTATCGCGCAGCCGTGTGGCGGTCCCGGTCGGTTGCAGCGCGGCGGCCTTGGCGGCCGTGATGTTCTCTCCGACCTCCGACGCGAAGGGGTAAATCTCGACATCGCACTCGCCGGTCAGCGCCTGCAGCCAGGGGCGCTTAAGCGCCTGCTGCGCCGTCTCCCAGCGCGTCGGCACGTCTTTGGAAGGCGACAGCGTCATGCTCATCGACGTATCGAGCGCGATGATGAAGCGCGGCTTCAACAGTTGCGTCACCGCGTTCTTGTAGCCCGGCAGCAGCAGACACCAGGCGAGGCCGAGGAGGATCAAGACGTAGATCGCAAACAGCGCGAAATTCAGTGGCTCGCGCGCGAGGTACCGCCAGGCCGTGATCGCCCCGAGCACCAGCGCCGCCACGAGTGCAATGATGATCGCGGCGACCGGAAAGGTGTGCTCGTAAACGGTCATGCTAGGGGAGGAATGGAGCGGGACAGAATGCGGTTACCAGGAGCGGGCGTCCACCGAAAATTCGGCCGCGGATACCCCGCTCCACGCGAAACGGAGAAAAGGCAGCGCGGCACGAGGGAACTCTATCCCACTAACACCTCCGCCGGTTCATGCGAGTGGCCCTGCACGTGCCCGGAGGAGTCGACCGTGACTTTCGCCGTGCTCTTCGCGCCCTTGGCGAGGAGGTTGGCATAGGCGAACTCGACGGCGGTGAGGAAGAACGCCAGCCAGAGGAGATGCTCGCCGTAGGTGCGGCCAACGCGGTATTCCTGGATGAGTTGCTGGAGTGCGGAGAGCTCGGTGGCGACGTGCGCGTGGTCGACGCCCAAGCGCTTGGGGATTTCGGTCTCGGCAATGGGCGTGAGGTCGGATTCCTCGCGGCGAAGATTGACGGCGAGAGCGGGTTTGGCGTCCGGCTGCTCGGCGGTGGAGAGCGTATAAATGCCGGCTTGCGTGAGGTTTTCGGCGTTGAGCACTGTCTTTCCCTGCACCAGCGAGCTGCGGATGGGGACCGTCTTCCCATCGGGGCCGGTGAGGGTCGGAGTGCCTTTGAGCTCAGGGAACCGCTCGCTCAAGGAAAGTGAGTCGGTGGCGAATATGAAGGGAGCCTTCACCCCGACGCCGACGCCGTAATCGGCGCAGCCGAGGACGAGCGGAAGGTAAAAGGGCGAGAGCGGAAAGTCGCTCCACGTGCGGTCAGCGGCGACGGCAAACATGACGACCCGGCCGTCGCCAAAGGTGCGGTCGAGCAGGAACGGCTGATCCGCCCCCATCGAGATGATGCGCTCGGCTCCGTCGGCCAGCTTGCCCCAGGTGACGCGGCGGCGCACGGCGAGCGCGGGGACGGATGTTCCCTGCCGCAGCGGGCGCACGAGCAGGTGCTGCGGCTTGTCCCAACTCAGGGTGCGGTTGCGTTGCGCGAGGGGCAGCTCCTCGATCGCGGTTGGGATCGCAGGCAGGCAGTTCCATGCCTGGTATGTCTCAGGCTTTGCGCCGAGGCCGGGGAAGACGACGAGGAGCCCGCCGGCTTTCACGTAGCCCTCCAGCGCGGCGATGGCCTGGCCGGGCAGCGGCAGCGCGTTGCAAAGGAAAACGCAGGCGTAAGGCGACAGTGGTTTCTCGCTGATCTGATCCGGAGCGAGCGGGACGACGGCCGAGGGTCGTCCCAAACCCGTGCGGAGCGCGGTGCGCACGAACAGCGTGTCGCCTTCGCTCCCGACCACCGCGGAAGGCATCTGGTCCTGGACCTTGATCAGGAAGTGGAATGCGTTGTCGACGGGGAGATTGTCGTCGGGCGTTTCCACGCGTGCGACGTGCGTGCCGACGTCGAGTGGAGGGATGGTGAAGCTCGGGTCCGCGGAGTCGGGGTCGGTCGTGGAGATCGAGCGGCGGCCCGCCTCCTTGCCATCGATGAAGAGGGTCGCGGCGGTGTCCGTCGAGGCGCCGGTGCGCAAAAGCTTCGCGGTCACTTTCACATCCGAGCCTTTGCGGACGATGGGCGGGTCGAGCTCGACCGAGGCGACGCCGGCGTTTTCCGGGGCGGGGACGCCGAGCAGCGCGACGAAGACGCCGGTCTTTTTTTCGATCTCGACCTTCTCCTCGGCGAAGCTCCGCCACGCGAGCGCCTGGTTGTCGGTGATGATGTGGACCTCGCGCTCCCGCCGCACTTCGGATTTGCGGAGCGCCTTCAGCGCCGCATCGACCGCCGGCGCGAGGCGCGAACTCCCCTGCCCCGGCAGGAGCGCCTTGAGCCGCGCCAGCCCTTCCTGCTTGTTGCCAATCGGCTCGGCGACCAGCGCCTCCGGCTGCTCGCGCGCCAGATAAAGGCAGAAGCGGTCCTTGTCCGAGAGCCCCTCGATGATTGCGTTCGCCGTCTCGATGCTCTTGTCCCACACCGACCCGCGCCCCGTGTGGTAGCCCATGCTGTACGAGGCATCGAGCACGATCGCCACATCGCGCGGCGACTCGCCGAGCCAGCCCAGCCCGCTGCGGCGGATCATCGGCATGGCGAAAGCCAGTCCGAGCGACAGCATAATGAGGGTGCGGATGAGCCAGAGCAGGAAGTTCTCCATCTTCACCTTCTTGGAGGATTGCTTCTCCGCGAGCTTGAGGAAACGGAGCGTCGGGAAGGGGACGTGCTCCTTCCGCTGGTTCTGCATGAGATGCAGAATCAATGGAAAACTCGCGCCGAGCGCGGCGGCGATGAGGAAGAGCGGGGCGAGGAACATGGCCTTTTACCTCGACAGCCGTCGCCGCTCCGTCAGATACGCCCGCACGAACGACTCCAGCGGCTGGTCCGTCGGCACCAGCCTGTAGTCGATGTTCATGCCGGCGCAGGCTTTGCGGTATTGCTCGAGGAAGGCTCCGAAGACTTTGCGGTATTCGTCGATCATGCCGCGCGGGTTGACGGCCAGGCGCTCGCCGGTTTCCAGATCACGGAACTCGCTCGCCTTCTTGAACGTGAGGTCAATCTCCGCCGGATCGAGCGTTTGAAAGACGATGACGTCGTGGCGCATTTTGCGAAGATGCGCGAGGGCGACGTTGATCGCGGCTTCATCCCCCAACAGATCGGAGATGACGACGATGAGCGCGCGACGGCGGATGGAGCCGGCGATCTCGTGCAAGGTCTTCGCGATTTCGCTGCCGCCCTCACCGCCCGGCGGACGCGTCTGGACGTGCTTGAGCAGGTTGTTGAGATGCTGGAACGAGTTGCTCGCGTCCATCCGCAGGTCAACCTTGTCGGCGTGCAGATAGAGGCCGACGGAGTCGCGCGCCTTCACGATCACGTAGCCAAGCGCGGCCATGAGGTGGCAGGCGAACTGGAATTTGGTGACCCCGCCGCTGGAGCTGTAATTCATGGACGGGCTGCGATCCAGCGCCACAATGACGCGGAGGTTCGTCTCGTCCTCGTAGCGCTTGATGAAGTACTTGTCCGTGCGCCCGAAGACCCGCCAGTCGATATGTTTCGTGTCGTCGCCGTAGCCGTACGATTTGTGGTCGGCGAACTCCGAGCTCGGCCCCTTGAGCGGGCTGCGGTGCGCGCCGGCGAGGTTGCCCTCCACGGTGTAACGAGAGAGAAGCACGAGCCGGCCCAGCTTGTGCATTTCCGCCGGGTTCAGAAAGGCGGCGATGCCGTCTTGCGCCGGGTCCGTCTGGGCTTTCGCAGGCGTGTCCGATGCCATGGGAATCAGGGGCGGGGAATGACTTTCCAGTGCGTGTAATCGCAAACGACGATCACGGCGGCGCCGACATAAGCCAGGTAAAGCTCGCCCGCGCCCCGACCGACGCCCATGAGCGCGGCCTCGCCGGCGCCGAGGTTGAATTTCACCGCCTGGCCATTTCCGCCGGGCAAGGGGACGATTTGCGTCGGCACGGCAACAATGCGCGAAGCGTACGGCAGTTCCAGGGCCCCCTTGAAATCCGACGTGTCGCCGAGCGCGGTGCTTTGCAGCGAGTACTTCTGATCGGCGAAGCCCTGCAGCTTCGCGAAGCCCGTCAGTGCGTATTGCCACGGCTGGCCGAAACGATCCTTCATCGGCGGGCGCGCGTTTTCCGGCACCCCGAGCACCGTAAGCGCCTGCTCGATCGATTTCGGGTACGCGACCTCCTTGCGGTAGTAGCTTTCCAAAAGCGCGACCACTTGCTGGCGGTCCGCGCGCGTCGCCCAGGCGAGTGCGATGCGGCGCGCACCGTCCTGCACCGCACCCGCCGGCGCGGTGAGGTCCGCGGCCATCATTTGCTGCGCCTCGGAGCGATGGCCGCCGCGCAGCAGGTGCCACTCCACGAGCCCGCGGACCATTGGCAACAGCGCATCGCCCGCGTGCCGCCTGGTGTAATCCTGGCACGCTTTGATCGCCGCCTCATGGTCCTCACCGGCGGCGAGGTGGAGCTTCCAGAGTTCCTGCAAATCGTCCTCCTCCACAGCGCGGACCGACCCGCCGGCGAGGCAGCTCGCAACAAGCAAACACAGGAGCCGGCGACGATTCAATGGTTCCCGCCCTCCTTCGCCGCCGCGGCGCGCGCCGCCTTGCGTTTCGCGATCTCGCCTTCCAGGAAGGCCGCCCACCCCTTCGGTCCGCTCTTGGCAAGAATCTCGTCCCGATTCACCAGCAGATCGCGGTCGCGGAACTCCAACTGCACCGGCCGCGGCCCCTCGGTGTAGCTATAGAAAATCGCGCCGGGATTGATGTCGCCGAGCAACTCCTTCCCCATGGCCGGGCTGAGCCGGTCCTTGTGCCGCATGATTGGGCTTTCCAGAAAAATTGCATTTCCTTGAACGTCCACGACGCGGCCGGTCACCGCAATCGCGTCGCCGCGTTTCGACGCGGGATCTTCTTTGAGCATCTTCACCGAGACCGGCATCACGAGCGTGAACTTCACATCGAGATACGATGACGGCTCGAACGCGGTGATCTTGAATCCTTCATGGCCGTTTTCGGTCGCCGGCTCGATCTCCATGATCTGGAGATAGCGGAAGTAATGCGGCCGGCCCTTCGCGCCTTCGAGCTCCTTCGCCTTGGCGGCGGGTCCTTTGGCTTCCGCATAGGAAAGGGCGAAGTCGTTGCCATTGGAGGTCTCGGCACTCGCGTGCGCCGCAAATCCAGCGCAGAGCGCTGTCGCCAACAGCGCACCAAAGTAGGTCCAGCAGGACCGAGCCGAATCCTGAGACGTATTCGAACGAGGTGTGTCCTTCGACATGGATGGAGTGGCTAGTGCGTCACCGAATACATCAGCACATTCTGCCCGAGCTGTATCGCGCTCACGTCATTAATGCCGCGAGCATACGGAGACTGGCTCATTTCCCAGCCCCCGGCCAAGCCGAGCGGGCTGTAGACAACTCCGTAGTTGCCGTTGATCTCGATCCCGAGCAGCCCCGGCTCCATGCGCGCCTGCCCGGTTTCCTGCATGAGCGCGGGGGTCACGCCGACTTGCGTCAGGTTGTTTGGCTCCTTGAAGATGCTGGCGCTCACGGGGATGCGCGTCAGCGGTTTGTCGGGATACACCGAGCGGATCATTTCGCGGAACGACAGGTCGAAGCCCTTCCGCCCGCAGCACGCTTCGCCAAACAGGAAGCCGCCGTTTTGAAGATACTTCTTCAGGTTCGCTTTCTCGTCAGCGCTGAGTTCAAAGGCCTCGTGTCCGGTCATGTACAGGACCGGCGCGTTGAAGATCGCGGGGTCCGTGAGCCGCAGCTCCTTGAGCCCGAATTTCACGGGAATTCCGGTCCGCGCATTGAACGTCTGCAGCATGACCGAAAGCCCCGCGTGCCGCGTTTTCCAGACCCCATTGTAGACCACTTGCGCCATCGAAACCGTATCGGTGCCCGTCTCCAGCTTGTCGACGAACTTCATCGACTGCGCCGCGTTCTTGGCCCAGGCCCGCATCGCCGAGGCATACGAGAGGATATTGACCCCGAGCCGGAACGCCGATTCGGGTTTGTACGCCTGCCACTCGTCCTTCACCTCGCCCTGCCAGCCGACCGCCATGCAGAAACGCGAGACGAGTGCCACCACCCGGCAATTCACCTCCACGCCATCGAACCACGGCTCGTCGCCCCGGTAGCCCGAAGCCGCGACGCCCTTGGTGTACTGGACATGGTCGACGTCGTATTGCGCATGGAAAATCGGGTGATCCGGCGCCAGCCGCTGCACCGGCTGCTCGGGAAAGATGAGCTTCAACTCCTGCATCACCGAATCGTAGAACGGCTTGGAGCCCAGGCCGGTGTTATAGATGATCATGCCGCCGGAAAGCAGGTACTTGCGCAGCTTCTCCCGCTCCGCCGGAGTGTAGGAGAAGTGATAGTGCCCGGAGCGGAAGAGCACAGGGTTCTTCTCCGGATCTTCGCTGACCTGCCCGAGGGTGCGAATGTCCATCTGGAAGTTCGCATCCACCTGCGACTTCATCGTCTTGAGCAGGTTGTTGACGTCATCCGGCGTGGCATTCCAATAGACGTCGGCTCCGTACATGTCCTTGCCGCTCTGCGCGGACGCCGCGCGCGGGAGAAGGAGGGCCAGCAGGACGGCCACGCAGGTCGCGGGCACTCGAACAAGGGGAAACAGAAGCATGGATATTTGTTTGCTTCCGCGTGGGAAGTATACTAAAACTCTGATGTTTTTCCATAGCAGCGCTCCACTTCGGGAGCAAGTTCAACTCCATTCTTTCGTTCTTATGATGAAACCTACCTCCCTCCAACTCATCGGCGGCGCCCTCGCCCTGACCCTGTGCACCGGCACCCTGCTGGCCGCGGGGGATGGCACCGGGGAGGCCGGCTTCGTTGCGCCGCCGCGGGAAATGAAGAAGCCGCCGGCTCCGCCACGCACCGCTTCCTCGTCGGAAACCACGCTCGCCTGCTGCTGCTGCCCGGTCACGCCGATGTCCCGCACCGAAGCGAAGAAGCCGCCGCAACCTCCGGTTTTGATCACCAAACTCAAAGAGGAGTCCGCGGGCGGGAAGCAGTAAGGACGTTTGCTCCGTTCCCCCCTCCATGGCCGGACTTGCCACCGCCAGCCGCGGCGTCGTTTGGGCTAGCCTGCTGCTCACCCCCCTCCTCGCACTGCACGCGGTCGAGTGGCAGGTGCGCGACGCCGCGCTCCGCTACAAGGTCGACCTGGATCGCAAACCCACGCACGCGAGTGCTGGCTACTTCGTCCAGCTCCCCGATGGCGGCCTGCTGCACGGCGCCCCCCCTCGACGACTGTCATGACGGAGGACGGCAAGGTCCTCCCGAGCTTTCTGCTCTGGCACAACGCCGAGACCGGTTTTTCCATTGTCTTTGCCGATCCCGGCGACCTGAACAGGCCGGTCTACGTCTATACCCAGGCCGGTGGGCAGGCGAAACTCTGGGCGCCGGCCAGCGGCCTGACCCCGAGCACGCTCCTCTGCAGCAATCCGGGACGGGACAGTATCATGCTCGCGCAGGATCTCGCCAAACTCGGCCCGGTGGAGGCCGACGTGCATGTGGAAAACAAGGCCGGCATCCCGCGCGCGCCGCTCAGCATCGGCGGCGACGACAGCGGACGCCCGCGGCCGGCCTCTATCTATATGCTTGCCTACCTCGAGGCGTTCGAGGCGGGCAAATACTGGGTCGCGCCGATGGTGCAAGAAGGGCTGAACGAAATACAGATCGACGGCGCCCGCATCGATCCCAAGGCGCATTCGAAGGCGTGGGGTGGCATCGGCGCGTTCGTTGATCTCACCAAAGGGCTGCACCGCGTGGAGATTTACCAGACCGAGGTCCCCACCGGCCCGCCCATCCCGCCGCATGGACTCATGTACCTCACGTGGCGCCCGCCGAAAGAGCAGTTCAAGGAGGTCGAGTCGCGCATCGTCAGGGAGAACGAAATCGTTCGCTCGGGCGCGGCCAAGGTGGTCGCCGTCGAAGCGCGCGACAAGACTCCCGTGGCGGCGGCGAATGCGACGGCCTCGCTCGTCTATTGGTTCGAGAACGAGGAGCCGCTGGTGCTCTACAATCTGCATGCGCTCACCGCAGACGAACCGGCCGGCACCACCTACACGTGGACTTTTCCCGAAGGCGCCACCCTGGAAGGCGAAAAAGTGGCGTGGATCTTCCCTGGGCTGCGCAACATCAAGGTCAAGCTGACCGCGAATAGTGGCGCCAACACCTCGACGGTCGTCGTCCCGTTCTTCAGCTTCGGAACCGGGAAGACCAGCCTCGATAATCCCAAGCACCGCGCGTTTTTCCGCGACACCGTCGCCGCCATGCTCGCCGCGTATCCCAAGGCACCCGACCCTGTCAGCACTTGGAGCGACGCCTGGTGGAATAATCTGACCCGCACGATAGAGGGCGGCGAAGGCGAGGCCGTCGTGCGCCGTCTCTTCACCGATCACTTCGAGACGGCCAGGCACAAGCTTTCCCCCGACAAACTCTACGCGCTGGAGGGCATCTTCCTCGATTTCGTCCAGCGCACCGATCCGAAGGAAGCGTTGGCGTGGGTACAGAAGTTCGCCACCAGTGCCGCGGATTCCACGCGCGAGAACGAGCTGAAACTGCGCGAGTGCGAAATCCAGATCTATTACCTGAACGACCGAAAAGCCGCCCAGGCGACGCTCACGATGATGGCCGGCCAGCTCACCCCTTTCGGAGAACGCGCGAAAATCCGCCTTGGCGATCTCGCCTTCCTGGCCGGCGACCTCAATACGGCGACCAAGCTCTACGCCGACGTGCAGAATCGTGCGCGCACCCAGCGCAACCTCGCCGGTCCGCCGCAGATCGGCTTCCTCGACGCCAAGCCTGCGGCGACGCCGGCCTTCGGCGAAAAGCCGCGCACCCTCGGCGCGCTCCAGGAGGTCTCGCTCTCTGAAAACGTCAAGGCCCTGACGGAGAAGGATTTCCTCACCGAGGCGCATCAGGCGCTGCAGGTCTGGGAGGCGGAGTTTCCGCTCAGCAAAATCACCGGCGACTACGTTCTGCGCGAATCCGAACTGGCGATGAAAACACAGGATTGGAAACGCGCTCAGCCGATGCTCGAGACGTACTGCCGCGAGGTCGACGCCTCCAGCTTTCTACCCGAGGCCGTCTCGCTTCTCATGGACTGCGTCAGATGGCGCCAAGGAGCCGCATGCCTCCATCAAGGAAATCCTCGATAAGGTAAAAGGCCGCCTGAAATATCACCCGGTCGCGAGTGAGATCGACAAATTCCTCGCCAGCCATTGACCACAGAAGCGCCGCCGCTGCTCTGGGCCATTAACTTGGGCGCCCTTCGGCGCGTGGGGCACGCACCGTGAACTGACTCTTCGTAATGCATCCCTTTCCTCGTTTCCTCGCGCTCGCGCTCATGCTTTTTGCCAGGCCCAGCTTCGCGCAGAACCCGCCCGAGCGGACCCGCCTCTACACGACGCCGGACCCCGCAGACCCCGGCGGCCTTCAGGGCCACATCAAGAACCCGGCGCTCCCCATCGAGCAAATCCTCGCCACGCCCGCGATCAATCCCGAGGAGGTTTACCTCGGCGAGGTCACCGGCGAGAAAAAGGATTCCTTCACTTTCAAGAACCTCCCCATCGGCAAATACGACCTCTTCGTCGTCTACTCCACCGCCTTTTATGAAGGGCTCCAGCTCAACAAGGAGGCGAACACCCTCACCAAGGACGACCTCGAGAAAATCAACGCCACCATCCAGAAATCCGAGCCGTTCTTCCCGAAGAAATTCGTTCACCGCGTCGAGGGCGACACTGGTCGCGCCAGCAACGCGCGGCTCATCGCCACCTACTACCGTGACAAGGGCTCCGAGTTGCTCATGGAAACCTTCAACGGCCAGTACTCCCGGGGCGACTTCCGGCGCACCTTCAAGCTCGTGATCCTCAAAAACGTCGGCCCTGGCTGGCAGGTCGTCCGCGCCCGCGATCTCTACCCTGTCTGGGCCAGTCCAAAGGCGCCGCTGCCCGAGCACCACTACAGCGCCGCCCTCAATGAAATCCGCGTCGCCGACCAAGTGAAAAACCTCGGCGACCTCGACCTGTCGAAATAACGTGGCGGACTGGAATGACCGCCAAAAGGCGCAAAACAGAGCCAGCTCGATGACAACTCAACTTTTTGCGCTTTTCGTGCCTTCTTGCGGCAATCCATCCCGACTTTTCGGCTCACTTTTTCTTCCCCATGCCCGCCATTGAATTTACCCAAGGCCCGCTTGCGGGCCGGCGCCTCACGCTCGAACACCAGACCTATACCTTAGGCCGCCATCCGGATCGCGATCTCCCCCTCGACGACACAATGGCCTCTGGCCTCCATGCCGAGTTGCGCCCAGAGAGGGACGGCTGGCGCATCGTTGACTTGGGGAGTTCGAATGGGACGACGCACAACAACGTCAACATCTCTGCGGCGGGGCTCGCGCCTGGCGACATCATCCAGATCGGCAGGAGTGTAATCGTCTTCCATGGCCATGACGGTGAAGCCGCCGAGAGGATTGCGCCGCCGGTTTCCACCAGCGCAGACGAGCTCGCGCTTGTCGAAAAAATGCGCGACTACACCGAGCGCATTAAGCGCGAGGTCGGCAAGGTCATCGTCGGCCAGACGGACGTGCTCGAGCAGATCCTCATGTGCATCATTGCCGGCGGTCACGCGCTGCTCATCGGTCTGCCCGGCATGGCGAAAACCCTGACCGTCCGCACCATCGCGCAGGTCCTCAATCTCGGCTTCAAGCGTGTCCAGTTCACCCCCGACCTCATGCCGGGCGACATCATTGGCTCCGACGTGCTCGAGACCAACTCCGCCACCGGCGAAAAGGAGTTCCGCTTCATCAAGGGCCCCATTTTTTGCAACCTTCTCCTCGCGGACGAAATCAACCGGACCCCGCCCAAAACGCAAGCTGCGCTCCTGGAGGCCATGCAGGAGAAAATGGTCACCGCCGGCAACACCTCCTACACTCTCGCCGAACCGTTCTTCGTGCTCGCCACGCAAAATCCCATCGAACAAGAGGGCACCTATCCGCTCCCCGAAGCGCAACTCGACCGCTTCATGTTCAACATTTGGGTCGACTACCCGCTGCCGCACGAGGAAGAGGAAATCCTCCGCGCCACCACTGCCGGCAAGCGCGCCGATCCCCTCCCTGTCCTGACGAAGGATGAACTGCTGCAGCTCCAGGCCGTCGTCCGCAAAGTTCCCGTCTCCGATCACGTCATCAAATACGTCATCCGCCTCGTCGGCGCCACCCGCCCGCAGAGCCCCAACGCCCCGGCCTTGACGAAAACCTACATCAGCACCGGCGCCGGCCCGCGCGCCGGCCAGTACCTCGTCCTGGCAGCCAAGGCGATGGCGATTCTCGAAGGCCGCCTGCACGTCAGTTGCGCTGACATCCGCCGCGCCGCCCCCCCCGTCCTGCGCCATCGCCTGCTGACCAACTTCGCCGCCGACTCCGAAGGCCTCACCCCCCTTTCCATCGTCCAAAAACTCCTCCTCGAAGTCCCCGAACCCGGCCCGGAGGCGTATCCGGCGAAAAACTAGATCCAGGCCCCGGAGCAAGCACGACGAACCCAGCGTGCAGATCGATCCCGGGCGAGGCGCCGGAGCAGGCGCTGCGGGACGAGCGCGCCCCAACGCCGCACTGGCACAAGAGCCCATTTATTGCTTCCCTTCCCTCCGCTTTTCGTGTAAAAACCTCGATAAAGAAAATGCGATCCCTTCTCCCCAGCCTTTTCGCCCTCGGCCTTCGCCCTGGCCGGCGCTCCCGCCGGCCGCGCCCAGAACATACTCGAAAACGGCAGCTTTGACGCCGCCGACCCGCTCAAAGGTTGGGTCACGGACTACGAGTGGTTGAAAAACGACCACTACCTGAAAAATAAGACGTTCGTCTCGATCGCGCAGGAGGGCACGCGGAAGAACATTGCGGTGATCGGCAATAACGGCGTTGACGGTGTCTACCTGGAAACCCGCGCCTTCCCATTCGAGCCGGGGTTCAAGTATATGGCGTCGCTGGAAGTGAAGGGCCGGTACCGGATCTATTTCGATGGCTACAAGTGGACGCCCGGCGTCAGGCCTCATGACAATCCCGAACTCGGTGAACTTCGCGAGATCTACCGGAGCAAGGCGGTGGTCGACGAGAGCGCCAACTGGAAAACCGAGAAGCTGGAACTGCCGGGTGTAAAGCTCTCCGACAACGCCATAGAGCATCTGAAGCCCATTCGCTTTCTCACGCTTAAAATCTGGATGGACCATCCTGGCGCGGTCGACAACGTCGTCGTGACCAAGGCGCCCGATCCCGGCATGAAGTTCTAACCTGATGATCGGAATGAAGCGCCGCGAAAAGGCACAACTTGCGCAAATGGGGAGAGGAGTTCCGCGCCGACTTCACGAATTCCGTCCATCACTTTGTCCTCGCGCCTCTTTGCGGCCATTCCTCCCTCCCTTTTAGTCCACCTCTCCGATCACCCCCGCTGCCATGTATCCCCACTTCGTCACCAAACTCGACCAAATCGGGCGCAACCTCGTCCGCTGGGCTGCGGAGCTGAAGCTGACCTGGGGCGCGTCGGCCGTCGCGGCCTGGATCTTCCTGCTCGGGCTCCTCGATCTTTGGCTGCGGCTCGATCGCTCCAACCGCCTCGCCACCTGGAGTGTGCTGCTCGTGCTCATCGGCGGCACCACCTGGCTCGTTCGCCGCGCGCTGGCCCAGCGGTTCACGCCGGAGGCCGTCGCCGCCACGGTGGAGAAAACCTTCCCGCAGCTCGACAACCACCTCATCAACTATCTCCAGTTGGCGAAGAGCGTCGACGGCGACCCGTTCAAGGCGGCGTATGTGCGCGCGGGCGTGCCGGATTGGCAGAACCTCGATTTCAAGCGGATGCGCGATGAAAAGGCGCTCAAGCGCGGCCGGATCGCGCTCAGCGTGGTGGCGGTGCTGCTCCTCGTGCCGGCCATCTTTTTCGGCCAGGCGTGGCTTGTCGCCGTCTGGCGCACCGTGAATCCCTTCTCCAACGCCGAGCCCCCGAGCCTCACGAAGATCCTGAAGGTTCAGCCCGGCCAGACGACTGCGCCGCAGGGTGAACCGCTCGTCCTGAGCGCCACCGTCAAGGGCTTCGAAGGGCACGAGGTGAACGTCGAAGTCCAACCCGGCGACTCGCAGAAAACGGCCTATTCACTCGGCAAAATCCACGGATCCGGCGAGCAGGAGTTCAGCTATCGCATCGCAAAGGTAACGACCGCGCTCAAGTACCGCTTCACTGCCGGCGACGCGCGCGCCACCAACTGGTTCACCGTCGGCACCCGCCCGCCGCCCGCGTTCACGAGCATCACCATGGTCGTCAACCCGCCCGCCTACACCAAGCTTCCACCGCGGATGGTCGACTCCCGCGTCGGCCGCATGATCCTTCAGGCTGGCTCGGAGTTGCGCATCACCGCCGTTACCAATACCCCACTCGCCTCCCTCACGCTGCACGGGGCGGGCCAGTCGAGCGACTTCGTCGAAGCGGGCAAACCGACACTCTGGCATGGCGCCGCAGTCATCGCGACCGGCGCCTCCGTCACCCTGAAAGCGACCGACACGTTCGGCAGTACGGTCGAGGAGGAAGTCCCCTTTGTGATCGAGGCCGACAAACCGCCGGGCATCGAGATCGTCTCGCCGAATGGCAGGGCGCTCGTACCGCCGGGTGAGAAAGCGCAGATCGAGTTCCAGGTTGCCGACGACTTCGGGCTCTCGGAGGTGGTCGTCGAGGAGATCGCGCC
Source organism: uncultured bacterium (assembly GCA_963795895.1). GTDB lineage: Bacteria > Verrucomicrobiota > Verrucomicrobiia > Chthoniobacterales > SZAS-18 > CAWCJJ01. The sequence goes on along the minus strand of CAWCJJ010000005.1, from coordinate 33,966 downwards.
GAACGCGACGCGCGAGGACAAAGGCACCGAGGTGAAGCGGTGGACACTCTCCGGCGAACGCGATTACCACCAAGTCTGGAAGAGCGAAAACACCCCGGTTCGCGGCAGCGATGTCGCCTACCGGATCGTGGCGCGCGACAACAAGCCCGAGCATCCGAACGAGTCGGTTTCGGCGACCGTCGTCTTCGGGCTCCCCACGCAGGCCGACATGGCGAAGATGCGTAACGAACTGGAGCAGGCCGCCGTCGTCGATCTGCGAAAGGTCCTCGACCTCCAAAAGCGCAACCTCGCCGACACCACGCAATTTCAAGGCGTGCTGAAATCGGCCACGGAGGAGCAGTGGAAGGGCGCCGCCACGCGCCAGACCGAGATCCGCGGCCTCATGCGCGACCTGCTCGCGAATCCGCTCAAGCCGCTCGGCGCCATGACCGCGGCCGCCCAGAAAATCTACGCGAACGAGATGCTCCTCGCCATCGACTCGCTCTCCGCCATCCCCGCCGCCGACGATACGCGCAAGCAGACTCTCGCCACTGACGCTGTCTCGCTGGAGACGAAGATCCTCAAGCAACTCAGCTTCGCGGTGGCCGCCGTTGATGAGGCCAAAATCGACCGCCGCGTGACCGGCCTCGCCGCGCTGCTGGAGTCGCTGTTGAAGGACCAGGGCGCGGTGCTGGAGCAGACGAAGACTCTGGCCCAGAGCAAGGTAAAGGCCGGCAAGTCGCTCGTCGATTCGCAGGACCGTGTGGCCGGCGATATGGCCACCTTCCTCGCCTCCGGCAAAGACGAAGCCGCGCAGGCGACGCAGACCGACGCGGCTTTCGCCGACACCCTGAACAAGATGCTCGCGAAGGCCGGCGAGCTGAAGATCCGCAACAACATGGTCGTGGCCGCAGAGCGTCTCGACCAAAATCAGTCGGCCGAAGCGCAGCCGCTGGAAGAGCTGGCCATGGGCGGCCTGAAATCGCTCCAGGCCATGCTCGATCAGGTGAAGCTCAAGGAGGAGGCGGCGAAGCACGACGCCATGGTCGAGGCCGTCCAGCAGGCCAAGGAAAAGGTGGCGAAGCTCGAGGCTTTGACCCAGAAAATGAAAGATGCCATGGAGCAGGTGAAGGGTCAGAAGAATAAGGACACCGAGGCGACCGACGCCATGGACGAGGCCTTCCAGGAGATGGAGAAGAACGTAAAGGAAGCACTCCTCGAAGTGCCGACCGACCTCCACATTTTCACCGATCTGAACGTCGCCAACGACCTCGTCGAGGATGTCTTCTCCGTCTTCCAGGAGATCGAGCAAAAGACGCCCGGCGACAAGGGCGGGCCCACGCCCAAAGCTGGCGACCTGGGCTATGCGAAAGAGGACGAGTTACTCGCGCAAATGGGCGAAGCCTCCAAGCGGCTCGACGCCACGGAGACGTGGCTGATGGACAAGCAGGACGATCTCAAGGTCACCACCGAGGCGCACGACAAGGCCGAAATGCCCGCAATCCGGCATCGCGCTAGCCGAGCTCGCCGCGGCGGCGCAGGACCTGGTGAGCGACCTCTTGAAGGAAGACAAGAAGATGCAGGACGACGCGCAGGACGGCGCGACCAATCACGCCATGCCGGACTTCCCGTCGGGCGGCCCCGTCATGGAGGGCGACATCGCCTCCTTTGGCGCGCAGGGCAAATCGGGCGACCAGACGCCGAACCACAAAGAGCAGGACGGCCGTTCCAATGTCGGTCGCCAAGGCATGTCGAACGGTGAGACCGCGGCCGGCTCCGGTACCATCGGTGAAGGCGACAAGAACATCGAAGCGCGCCGAACCGAGGATCCGATGCAGAGCGGCAAGGTCGATCTCGCCGGTAAGGCCGACACGAAGGCCACCGGTGGCGGCAAGCTCGGGACCGGCAAGGCCGACGCCTTTGGCATGAGCGGCGGCGCCGAGCGCGTCGACTCCAAGGAAGCCGGCTCGAACGACGGCATGGCCGCCCTCATGGCCCGCCAGGCCGATGCGCTCTACGCGAAGGCGTCCATGAAAAACGTCCGTGTCGACTCGCTCAAGGACGCCGCCCATCAGCTCCGCCAGTCCAACGACGCCATTGCCAAAGGCAACATCGAGCAGATGAAAGAGTTCCGCAAAATGGCCGCTTCCTCCCTCAGCCGCGCTAGTGCGCAACTCCAGGCTGGCCCCTCCGGCGCCATGGAGGCCCAAGGCAAAGCCGGCGCCCTCGATAACGTCATCGAAAGCGGCCCCGACCAGGCCCCGCCGCAGTTTCGCGCCAAAGTCGCCGAATACTACAAAGCCCTCAACGGCGCGTACTAGACGCCGTGCGGCGAGACATTCAAGATCATGCGGCGCTCGAGGCGCCTGATTCGTGCCGCCGCGTACTGGCGGTTTGGAGTGCGGTGTGCTCCGCCGCGTTCGCCGGCAAGAACTACCCTATCATTCAACTTGCCCAAAGGCTGGTCTTTGGCCTCGCGCTGGCGGTCGCCTTCGCCGCCTGCAAACCAGCCCACCCCTCCACGCCTCACGCGGAACCCATCCGCGAGCTCAACCAAATCCCGATCGCCCAACTCCGCGTCTTCCTCAAGGGCTTCCCCGGCGAATGGCGCCCCGACAGCGACCGGGAGCGCGAGCGCCCCGCCCCGCCCGCCACCAAGCCCGTCCCGGTCGGCGCGAAGCGCCTCCCGCTCGTCCCGCCTGAAGACATCCGTCTCGGCGACATGCCCGTACGCGAAGCCATCTCCACGCGTCGCAGCGCCCGCGACTTCTCCTCAGCCGCTCTCTCGATGGAAGAGCTCAGCTATCTCCTCTGGGCCACCCAAGGCGTCACCGGCGTCCAACGGGACGAGGCGGGCCAGGTCATCCAGGAATACCGTGCCGCCCCTTCTGGCGGGGCCCGCTACCCGCTCGAAACGTATCTTGCCATCCGGCGCGTCGACGGCCTGGCGCCCGGTCTGTACCGCTACTTGCCCGGCGAGCATCAACTCCTCCTCCTGCGCGAAGACGCCGCTCTACCTGACCAGCTCACCGCCGCCTGCTACGGCACGCCGGCCGTTGCGGGCGCCGCGGTCGTCTTCCTCTGGTCGGCCACGCCTTACCGCACCGAGTGGAAATACACCTACCTCGCGCATCGCATGATCGCCATGGAAGCCGGCCACGTCTGCGAAAACCTCTACCTTGCCGCGACCTCCTGCGGCACGGGCGTCTGCGCGGCGCTCTCCTATCATCAGCCGCTCGTGGACCGCCTGCTTGGCCTCGATGGCCAGGACGAATTCGCGATCTATCTCGCGTGCGTCGGAAAGCCCAGGGAGGATGCGAAATAGCGTGGAAATCCCCTCCTACCAGCCGTTCTATCTGCCCACGGTCGACGCCTTGCGGGAAGAGATCGCGCGGCTCGGCCTGACGATCGGCGTCGCCGACGACTTCGCGCCGCTTCGGAGACCGCTGGAGTTGCGGGGCCGCCCATTCACGAATCGCTTTTGCGCACAGCCCATTGCCGGCGGCGACGCGACGCCCGGCGGCGGCCCCGGCGCGCTCACGCGGCGTCGTTACCGGCGTCTCGCGCAAGGTGGGTTCGGCCTCATCTGGATGGAAGGCGCCGCCACCGGATCCTCTGGAAAACCACAGCAGCTTTGCCTCAACCGAAGCACCTGGCCGGAATTCCGCGCGCTCGTGGACGAGCTGCGCGCCGCCTCCGATGACTCGAGGGCTGTCCTCATCCTCCAACTCCTCGACGGCGCATCGGGTGGGGAGATCGTCGAGGCTGCGGCGCTCGCGGCCGCGGCGGGCTTCGACGGCGTGGATCTCCAGCTCCCGCGCGACCTGCTCGCCCCGGCGCTCGCCACCATCCGGCAGACCACACCACAGCTCCTGCTCTCCACGCGCCTCCACGTTTACGAGGCAGTCCGTGGCGGCTTCGGGGTCCACCGGTCCGACTATCGTAAACCCGACCTCACCGAACCTGCCCGGTTCATCGCCCAACTGCGCGCCGGCGGCCTCGACCTGCTGAACCTCTCGATTGCCAGCCCCATCCTCACCGGACCCGACCGCGGCCTCCGCGCGCGGCGCGACTCGGAGACCGCCGACGAGCATCCCCTCACCGTGCTTCAGCGTCTGCTGTCGATCGCGCAGGAACTGCGCTCCAGCGTGCCCGGCCTGCCCATCGTGGCCGGCGGCCTGAGCTGGCTTCGTCAATTCATCCCGCATGTCGCCGCCGCCGCTCTGGCCGAGGGTGTGCTCGATTTCGCCGGACTCGGGCGCGCTGCGCTGGCCCATCCCTTCGCGCCCGCGCAGCTCTTCGCTGATGGCGCCCTTGACGCCGGCGCGACATGCATCCTCTGCTCCGCTTGCTCTCTGCTGCGTGACGAGGGCGAGCAGGTCGGCTGCGTCATTCGCGACGGCGGCACGTACGGCCCGGTGTACCAGCAGATGCGGCGTTTCGATGCCGACCGACTCCGTGCCGGCGCCGCGCGCTGCCACCTTTGCGAAGCCGCCCCTTGCATCCGCGCCTCACCGACACGCACCGGCATTCCCGCCTTCATTGAAGCCTTTCGCAAGGGCGACGAAGCCGGCGCCTACGAGATCATCCGGCGCAGCGATCCACTCCCTGAGCTCACGTCGCGGCTCGCGCCCGGCTGGCTGGAAAGCGAAGGCGCTTGCGTCGAAACAGCCCTCACCGGCACGCCCGTCCCGATCCTCGATTTGCAATACGTCATTGCCTGGCGCGCGCGCGACCGCGCCCAAACCGGCGTGCGCCTGCCCGCCGTATCGACCGGCCACAGCATCGCCATCGTCGGCGGCGGACCCACCGGTCTCACGGCCGCCGTCCGCCTGCTCGAGTACGGGCACACCGTGCATCTGCTCGAGCAAGCGCATCACCTCGGCGGCGCGCCGGAGCGCGTCATCCCACACACCCGCCACCCGGGTGCGCGGGAGGAAATCGCGGCGGTCCTGCAGCCAGCGCTCTCCGCTGGACGCCTCCATCTGCACCTGGGCGTGGAGCTCGGTGACTCCGTCACCCTCGACGCGTTACTGGCCGAGCACCAAGCCGTGCTCCTCGCGAGCGGCCTCTGGCGGGAGCGCTCGCTCGGCGAAGCCATCGGCGTCATCGGCGCCCTCACCTTTCTCGAAACCCCGCCCGTCGCCCTCCCCGCGCGGATTGCCCTGCTCGCCGGCGGCGACAGCGCCATGGACGCCGCGCGCGTCGCCCACAGCCGCGGGGCTCGCGAGCTCTACGTCATTTTTGGCGGCGCGCGCTCCGATATGCACTGGCACATGCCCGAGAGCTGGTTCGCTACGCCCGGGGTTCACGCCATGATGCACTGGCAACCGCTCGGTTACGAGACGAACGAAGCCGGCGTGCTGCGCGGTCTCCGGCTCCGTCACCATCTTTTGCACACCGAGAGCGTCCTGCCCGTCGACCTCGTCATCGAGGCCATGGGTTTGCAAGTTCCCGACTCGATCCGCGCTGCGCTGGCCACACCTTCCGATCGGCTCTTCACGGCCGGCGCGCTCGTCAACGGCGGCGCCTCCGTCAGCCAATGTGTCGCCGATGGCCTCCGCGTAGCCGCCGAAATCCACCACCACCTTTCTCCCTCATGAAACTGCAATCCCGTCCCAAGCTCGCGCATGGCCGCTGCGTCACACCTGCCGAGACGATCGCCCGCCTGGACGCGCTCATCCGGCCACAGCACGACTACTGGCTGCACGAGGAGACCGTCGCCGAGCACCTGCACTGGACGGCGATGTTCATCGAAGGCCTCGATTTCCGCTCGATGGGCAAAGGCACCACGCCCGCGTTCAGCACGGCGGGCGCGCTGGCGGAGGGCGCCGAGTGGCTGAGTGCGCGCGAGACCGGCGACCTCCCGGGCTACCTGTGCGCGCACGAGTCCGAGGTCGCGGACACGCTTCCCATCGCCGATCTCGTCCGCCACATTGCCCCCGCCACGCCTCCCGTGCTGGAGCAAATCCGCGCGCTCGACGACGCGCACCATTGGGTCGACGGCTACTCGCTGATCGACGAGCGCACGCTCAAAGTGCCGCTCGAATACGCACGCCTCATCAGCGGACCCGAATGGCAAGGCGACCGGCAACAACCTCGAGGAAGCGATCATCCACGCCGCGCTCGAGATCTTCGAGCGGCGCGCCCACATCACCGCGTTGCGGCATCGCATGGTCCTGCCGACGATCGATCCCGCCACCATCACCCATCCGATCGTTCGCGAGCAACTGGCGTTCTTCCACAGCCGCGGCATCGAGGTCATCTTCAAGGATCTGTCGTTCGGCGGAGTCCTGCCATGTCTCGCCGCGTACTTCGTCGATCACAACATTCCGGAGGATTACCAGTTCCGGCACTTCTTCAAAGTCGGCTCCGAGTTCAACCGCGAGGAAGCGTTGCTCCGCTGCTGCACCGAGTACGCGCAAGGCCGACGGCAGCATGAGTTCATCGTCCCCGGCTCCGATGGCGTCCCTCAGCAACTCGCCCAGTTACTCGATCACGATTTCCGCCAAATGCGCACGCAGCCCGACGACTGCGACAATTTCATGTCGTGCTTCATGTTCGGCTTTGTCCCGTATCGAAACGCCGATTTCCTGCGCGAAGGCGAAGTGATCCCGTTCGACAAAGGAGCACAGTACACCGACTGCCTCGAGGACATCGCCCACGCCCGGGCCATCTGCGAGACGCTCGGGAAGGACTTCATCGCCATCGATCTCACCGACCCGGCGATCGGCTTTCCCGTCGCGCAGGTCATCATCCCCGCCTACTCCGACGTGCTGCCGTTTCATCCCGCCGATAGCCGCGCGCTCTTCGAGCGCTGGACGCGAACACAGGTGCTGGAGTCGTACCGCTAGTGTAGGCCGAGAAGCAGACTGCACATTATTCTACCTGTGAGAATTTGCTCCAGCCCGCAGAAATCGACGAGTCATACTCTTGAATCAGGGGGTTCCATAATCATCATTCTGTTAGACGGCCTAGACTAGCTGACACCGGCAAAGGCTCGCCGGAGCTTTTCCGCCCCTCATGTACTTTGCGAGGACGACAAGATGGCCGATACGTAGAGCCTCTTATGACGAAGCTCACCCCCCTGCTGCTTTCCGCTGGACTGCTGCTGTGCCAGCCGCTCCTGGCAGCCGACCCGGCTCCCCACTCCCATTCAGCAGCCACTGTCTCCTTGCTAGAGACCCTCGACATTGAGAGTGGCCAGCGTACCGTTGTTCTCCAGACTTCCGAGCACATCGAAGCGCCAAACTGGTCGCACGACGGCTCCAGCCTCGTCGTGAATAAGGGGGGACGGCTTTATCTCTGCCGCCAACGGACGGGGGACTCCAACGCTTCGACACGGGCTCCGTGAAGTGCAACAACGACCACGGCATCTCCCCGGACGGCACCCTGCTGGCCATCAGCGACAGCACCCGTCCCGGCGGCTCCCAAGTTTATGTGCTGCCTGTCACTGGCGGCGAACCTCGACTGATCACCCAGCCATCGGCGCGGGATCGTCTTACTGGCACCGCTGGTCGCCCGATGGCCGCACGCTCGCGTTCGTTGGTGAGCGCAACTCGGGACTTCGACTCATCTACGCCATCCCAGTGACGGTGGCGCGGAGGTGCGTCTGACCACCTCGCCGGGCGGAACGACGCGCCAGACTACTCTGCGGACGGCCGTTACATCTTTTACAACTCCTACCAGACGGGCCGCATGCAAATCTGGCGCATCGATGCCGATGGCGGGCACCCGAGGCAATTCACCTTTACTCCTACTCCAACTGGTTTCCGCATCCCTCCCCGGATGGCAAATGGATCGTTTACCATCTCTCGTTTTTCTTTCCAGCTTGCCCCACGGCCGCCCCTCGCTTCGGCCGCGCGAATGCTCTTACCTCTCGTATGCCGAGGACCAGCGGGAAGGGCATCCGCCGGGCAAGGAGGTGATGCTCCAGCTCATGCCGATTGAAGGTGGCAAGTCCCGCGTCCTGGCAAAGTTCACGGGCGGTCAGGGCACGATCAATACCGCCTCTACCATTGTCTCCGCCCTCCCCAGTTAGCACGTACTGCGGCGTTCAACTCTCCTGACGCCGTGAACATCACCCACGACTCCAGCCTGGCAGACGGTGGATTCTGTCGCACATGCCTGATGGCGCCCGGTCAATTCTCGCGTCCTCGCCCCGTTCAAGCTTTATCGCGTGGCAGCGATCGATACCCCTCGTGGTCGCCGGACAGCCGGCGCTTTGCCTTCGTGAGCTACCCAGCGTTGCCTCGGCGGTGGACGCAGTCGCGCGCTCCCGCGAAATCACCGAGTTTTGTATTGTACGAACCTCCTCCTAGACGATGGATCTCAGGCGGCGGGCGCGCCCGGCTTCCCCGTAATTCACCGGTTACGTATTCACGAGAATGCTACAGACGTGGTGCGTTTGGCGGCTCCTCTTGGAGCAATGCGCTCGCGATCCGATTGATCAACGGACTGGCTCGTAGAGCCATCCCTACCTTGGCCGGTAACGCAGAAGGCTGGATCGGGCCTTTAAGACAGACGCAACTCCATGAAGGTATCCCCGCGTTCATAGTGACCGCGGAAGGTTTCTGCCTCGGCGGCGGGTACGTAGGCAAAGTTCAGGCTCTCGTATAAGTGCCGCGCCTTGTGCAACCCGGAGTTGGTCGTGAGGACGAGACGTTTCGCTCCAAGCAGTCGCGCTTTCATCATCGAGATTTCCAGCAAGCGGCGGCCGATCCCGTGCCCTTGAAAGGATGCGGTCACCGCCAGCTTCGCCAGTTCATAAGTTTGCGGATCGTCTGGTTGCACGATCAGCGCGCTGCAACCCACGATCTGCTCTGCGACTTCTGCAAAAAAGATGGCCCCACCGGGCTCCAGGATCTGACCCACCGGATCACCCAGCACCCTGCGATCATCTTCTTCGATAAGGAAATAGCGCTGTATCCACTCCTCGTTTAGCGCTCGAAACGCCAGGGCGTCCGCCTCACTGAGGAGCCGATACTCTCTTGTTTGCACCGTGGGCGTCCGGGACGGTTCGTCGGTTTGCTCGATCATGATGCCTGTCGACTGAACCGCTTTTTCATCGGCGACGACAGATTCAGATCACTGGAATTATCACCGGTACAGTTGGAAGGAGGAGCTTCTGTGTTTGCGTTGCCGGTCTCCCACAGATATCCGTCGGCAGGATATGCCATTGCGTCAGCAACTATCCTCCGCCGAGATGCCGCTCTACGAACGGATCGCGGATTCCGTTGCGCGTCACATTGCTGGCGGCACGCTTGCGCCCGGGGAACGATTGCCGAGTGTGCGCCGGCTGAGCGAACAGAACAAGGTGAGTGTTTCCACCGCGGTGCAAGTCTATGTCACACTCGAACGGCGTGGCCTCGTCGAAGCGCGCCCCAAGAGCGGTTTCTTTGTCCGTCCGTCGTCGCGCCATCTTGCGCCAGCGCTGCGCAGCTCACGTCCGTCCGCTCGCGCGGCCAAGGTTAGCCTGGGCGAATTGCGGATGCGCCTCTTCGAGTTGTCCGCCGAGCCGGACATCGTCCCACTGGGTGCGGCCACGCCGAACCCGGCACTCCTGCCGGTGGCGCAGCTCAATCGGATCATGGCCGGCGCCGTGCGACGCGCGGCCGCGCAAGCCATCAGCTATGCTCCCCTGACTGGCTGCGAGAGCTTGCGCCGTCAGCTCGCCCGCCGCTCACTCGAGTGGGGTTGCCATTTGGCGGCGGACGACTTCATCGTCACCAACGGCGCGACCGAGGCGCTCTCGCTGTGTCTGCGGGCGACGGTCAAGCCCGGGCAGATCGTCGCGTTGGAATCGCCGACCTACTTTGGCATCCTGCAAATTGTTGAGAGCCTGGGTCTGCTGGCGTTAGAAATTCCAACCCATCCGCAGACTGGGATGGATCTTGACCGCCTGGAGGTACTCCTACGCGCCCACCCGATCGCTGCGGTGCTTGCGATCCCCAGCTTTAGTAATCCCATGGGGAGTTGCATGCCGACGGCCAACCGCCGCCGCTTGGTGGAAATGCTATCCCGGCGCGACGTGCCGCTTATAGAAGACGACATTTACGGCGATCTCGCTTTCCCGCCCGCGAGTCGCACCGGCGCCGCGAAAGGCTTTGACGACAAAGAATCGGTGCTGCTCTGCGGCTCGGTGTCGAAGACGCTCGCGCCCGGCTGGCGCATGGGCTGGGTGGCGCCAGGTCCGCGGTACTACGATGCAATAAAACAGCTCAAGTTTGGCAGCACGCTGGCCGCGCCGAGCGCGCCCCAACTCGCGCTGGCCGACTTCTTGCGCGACGGCGGGTACGACCGGCATCTGCGGTCGCTGCGCCGCCACTATGCGGAGCAGGTCGCGCGCATGGCTCAGGCGGTGACGGAATGTTTCCCGTCGGGCGTACGGCTTTCCCGTCCGGAAGGCGGGTTTGTGTTATGGATCGAGCTGCCGGAAAACGTGTCCGCGTTGGAACTGCAGCGGCGCGCGTTGGAAGAAAGAGTCTCGGTGTCTCCGGGTCCGGCTTTCTCCAGTAAGGGAAACCAGTACCAGAACTTTGTGCGCTTGAGTTGTGGTCACCCATGGTCCCCTCGAATCGAACGCGCCGTCGGCGTGCTGGGCTCGCTGGTGCGGCAACTGGCGCAAGGGCGCTAATCTGTTCTTGTTCCGCAAGGGGATTGGCCACAGAATCACTGCTCGTTCCGTTCTCCCCCATCCCCCACGTCCTCTATGAAGCTCCCCCCTTCTTTTCTACTAATTACGCTCACCATTGCAGCATTCGCTCCTGGCGCTCGTTGCGCGGACAGCCCCGCGCATCGCGTCCTGTTCTTCTCCCGCTCTCAGGGATACGAGCACTCGGTGATTAAGGAAAAGGACGGTCAACCCAGCTATCTTCAGAACATCCTGACGCAGCTCGCACCCGCGAACCATGTCGAGTTTACCTTTAGCAAGGACGGAGGGATCTTCACGCCGGAAAACCTGGCTAAATTCGACGCCTTCCTCTTCTACACCACGGGCGACCTGACCCAGCCTGGCGGCGACCATCAGCCGCCCATGAGCCCTGCGCAGAAGGCCGCGCTGCTCGATGCGATCCGGAACGGCAAGGGCTTCATCGGGGTGCACAGCGCCACCGATACTTTCCACAGTCACGGCGACTCCGTGGATCCCTATATTGCCATGATCGGAGCGGAGTTCATCGGCCACGGCGCGCAGCAGGTCTCCAAGCTGACCTGTGTTGACCCCCACTTCCCGGGGTTAGGCGACAGCGTCAAAGGCTTCGAGATGGTGGAGGAGTGGTACTCGCTCAAGAATTTCGCGCCGGACCTGCATGTCATCTTCACCCAGGAAACCGCTGGTATGAAAGGCTGGCAGTACCAGCGCGGGAGCTACCCGGAGACGTTTGCGCATCTCTACGGCAAAGGCAGGGTGTTCTACTCCAGCCTGGCCCACCGCGAGGATAGCTTGATTAAGCCCGACGTGCAGGCTGTGATCTTGAGCGGACTGCATTGGGCGCTGGGCGACACGGAAGCCGATCTAACGCCCAACCTCGCGCAGACCTGCCCGGATGCGAATACCGTGCCGGCGCCCGCGCCGAAATCGGCGGCCGCTGCCACATCCGAGCCCAAGAACAACACCCTTACCGACGCCGAGAAAGCCGCGGGTTGGCAACTGCTCTTCAACGGGACAGACTTCACCGGCTGGCATAACTTCAAGCAGGAGGGCGTTCGCCCGGGTTGGCGGGTGCAGGATGGAGCGATGGTCTGCGCCGACCCACATAACGCCGGCGATATTGTAACCACGCAGAAGTACGGATCGTTCGAATTGGAACTCGATTATAACATCTCTGAAGGCGGGAACAGCGGCATCGCGTACCACCTCACCGACGACGGCCCGCATATGTGGTCGACCGGCCCGGAGGTTCAGTTGCTGGACAATGTGAAGGGCGCCGACCCACAACGGGCCGGCTGGCTCTACGGTTTGTACCAGCCGCCAATTGATCCCGCTACGGGCAAGCCGCTCGACGCCACCAAACCTGCCGGGCAGTGGAACCACATTCGCATAGTCATCAACCCCACGAAGTGCGAGCACTACATCAATGGTCAAAAGTACGTCGAGTACGTGCTGGGCAGCGATGACTTCAAAGCACGTCTGGCGAAGAGCAAATTTGCCAAGATGCCGGGCTACGCCACTTCCCCGACCGGGTGGATCGGCTTACAGGGCGATCACGGTTCCGTGTCCTTCCGCAACATCAAGATCCGTCCGCAGCCGGACAACAAGTAAGCCCCTCCCCATACATATATGTTTGCTTCAGTTGCTCAAAAAAGCCCCCGCTTAGGTTCTGGTCTCGCTGCCTTGTGCGCTCTCCTATCGCTTGCCCTGACTGGTCACGCGCAGGACGGCAAAGAATTCGTGGCGACAGACAAACCGCAGGCAACGATCGATCTGGGCACCGCTGATGGGGTGAAACTCGTCGCGGGCGAGTGGCGCTACAGCGACACCAAAATCATCGAAGTGGATTTCAAGGCGCCGGACAAATCGCCGTCGAAGACTTACGACTATACGCCTCACGCCGGCGCGGCAGATTTCGACGATTCAAAATGGGAGGTGCTGGATCCTACCACCTTGAAGCGGCCCCGCTCGACCGGGAAGATGTGCTTCAACTGGTACCGCATTAAAGTGACGGTTCCGGAGAAGATCGGCGACTTCCAGACCGCCGGTTCCACCGTCTCCTTTGAGGTGACGATTGACGATTACGCGGAAATTTGGGTGGACGGCAAACTTCCCCGCAGCATCGGTCAAGCGGGAGGTTCCGTGGTGAAGGGGTTCAATGCCGCCAACCGACTCGTCGTTGCAAAGAATGTAAAGCCCGGGCAGCACATTGAGCTCGCCGTCTTCGGGATCAACGGCCCTCTGAGCGCTGCGCCGGACAACTACATCTTCATGCGAACGAGCCCCCGCCTGGACTTCTACAAGCCCGTGGGACCTGAACCTGTCCCCGCCGCCGCGGGAGGTTCTCACTAGATAAAGCGCTTTACAGCGCCCCCGTTCCTTTGCGACTGTGCCGGTTGTGCTCCCCTGTCGTCTCCTGCTCCTCATTGCGTTGATCGCCCTCGGCATCACCGAGGCCCACGCCCAGAAGCAGGAGCAGACCATGCTCGACCGGATCAATAACCCTGATCTCACCGTTAAGTTCGAGCTGGCCGACAAGCCGTTCTCCACCGGCGGCGGTGCGATCAACAACAAAACGGCCAATGTGAAGGCGTTCGCCTTCAGCAAGTCTGCCAACTTGCGGGACGGCTTTCACACCAAGAACTTCACTGGCGCGAAGGGTTTCAGCACCCAGGCCTACGCCGGCAACAAGGATGCCTCTGTCGCCAAGCGCTCTTTTGGCGAGACCGACCGCGGCTACGCCACGCACGACCTCGCCGGGGTTCACGAGGCGCGCGACGCCGGCAAGACCATGGCCACCCGCGAATACACCGCCGCCACGGGCAAGGAGCCGTTCGTTCCCCATGGCAAATCGCAGGGCACCATCGACGCGCTCATGCAAGAAAAGAACCTGACCATCGATCAGGTGCGCGAGCTGTTGAACAAAAACAAGTAGCTTACGGCGGGAGCGAACCGTCCGACTCTTCCTACCTATCCCTTCTCCCATCGAATGAGCAGCCCCGCCGGCCCGTCCCCCGAAGAATCGTTGAGCCTCCTGCGCCGCGGAGTCGCCCACTTGGTCAGCGAGGCTGAGTTGCTGGAAAAATTACGCCTGGGGCGTCCGTTGCGAGTAAAGCTTGGGGTGGACCCCACCGCCCCAGATATCCATCTCGGGCACACGGTGGTGCTGGAGAAGCTTCGCCAATTTCAGGATCTAGGGCACACCGGCATCCTCATTATCGGCGACTTCACCGCGATGATCGGCGATCCCAGTGGGCGCTCGGTCACCCGGCCCCAACTCACCCATGAGGAGGTAATGACCAACGCGGAGACCTACCGCCGGCAGGCCTTCAAGGTGCTGGACGAGTCGCGCACGCAGATCGTGTTCAACGGCGAGTGGTTCGAGCTGATGCACTACGAGGAAGTCCTGCGGCTCAACAGCCGGATGACCCTCCAGCAGATGCTGCAGCGGGAAGATTTCAAGGCGCGCTACGAGAGCGGCGCGCCTGTTGGCTTGCACGAGTTGCAGTACCCGCTGTTGCAGGGTTGGGACTCGGTCATGATCCAGGCCGACGTCGAGATCGGCGCGACGGACCAGCTATTCAATGTACTTGTTGGCCGCGATTTGCAGAAGCAGGAAGGCTTGCCGCCGCAGATCGCGCTGATGATGTCGCTGCTCGAGGGCCTCGATGGAGTGCAGAAAATGAGCAAGAGCCTGGGCAATTACATCGGCGTTACCGAGGGGTCCAAGGAGATGTTTGGCAAGGCAATGAGCATCTCGGATGCGTTGATGGAGCGCTGGTACCCGTTGCTCCTGGGCGAGGCGTTCCCGGCCGCGATGCACCCGATGGAAGCCAAGAAAGGGTTGGCCGCACGGTTGGTTGAACGCTATCACTCCGCCGCGGCGGCCAAGGGGGCGCGTGAGGATTTCGAGCAACGCTTCAGCCAAAAGGATCTCGACAGCGCTGACCTGCCGGTGGTGAAGCTGGAGGGCGACATCGTCTCAGCGGTGATTGCCGGCTACCTGCAAGGATTTCAAGAGACACGCTCACGCGGCGAGGCCCGGCGGTTGATCGAAGGCGGCAGCGTTCAGTGGCGGGGCGAAAAGGTGACCGATGCCAAGGCCACCCTGGATTTCAGCGCCGGCGGCGTGCTGAAGCTGGACAAGAAGCGCGCGGTGCGGGCGGCTTGAGTTAGGCAGCGGCCTTGCTCTATTCGCGCTGCGTGGCTAGGATGCTAGCGCAGTGACAGAACAGCAAATCTACGATAGCTTCGTGATGAGCGGAACGGACGACTTTGCTTTTGTCGTTGAGGTTCTGCGCCGTCAGCGCGCGAGTTGGTGTGTCATCGGAGGGATGGCGGTGAACACTTATGTAAGTCCGGTGTACACGGCCGATCTAGACATCGTTGTGGTGACTGAAGAACTTCCTCCCATTCTCGAAGAGCTGCGCGCAGCCGATTTCCGGATTAAACACTTCCCGCATTCCGTGAATGTTCAGCGGCGCGCTGGACCCGCTGGCAGGTCGAGTCATATGTTGATGGTGCAGTTCAGCACGACGCCTGAGTACCAGAGTTTCTTCGAAGGAGCGGAGTTGCGCCCGGTCTTGGGAATGGACGTGCCGGTGGCTGGAATCGAAGATCTCATCCGAAGCAAGCTCGCTGCATGGGAGAGCCCCGATCGGCGATACTCCAAGCATGTCAAAGACGAGGCGGACCTAGTGCGGTTAGGCGAATCTTACCCGCACATCCGACAGCTGCTGCCCGTCGCTATTCAGGAAGGTTTGGAGCGGCAGGACCGGACGCGTGGAGTCGATCCTAGAGACGCGATGTAGAGGTGCCTTGACGGACCCAATCTGCCGTCACCGCGCCTGCTTCACCTGACCCTCTCGCGCCTCAATCTGCTCAATGATGAACCGCGCGTTCGCCCGCGCTGCGTCCGGCGTCCGCAGGCGCGCGATGTTCGCGCTCCACTCGCGGCAAATCTTCGCGTCATCCGCAAACGCCTCCCGCACTGTCTCGGCGATTCGCTCTGGGGTGAGCGCCAGGCGACCCGCACCGGCCTCGGTCAACAGTTGCGCGTTGCCCTCTTCCTGACCGGGCGCGATCTGGCTGATGATCATCGGGCAGCCGGCCGCAATCGCCTCCTGCGTCGTCGCACCGCCAGCCTTGCTGATGATCACGTGATTGCGCGCCAACAACTCCGGCACCTCCTTCGTCCACCCGATGAGCTGCGTTCCGCCCGTCCTCTCCCCGGCCTCGGCGATCAACCGCTCAATTGTCTCCCGCATCGTCTCATCCCGGCCGACGGTTACCGTCAGCGCGATGTCTGATAACGCAAGCAGCCGCCGCACGACTTCCGGCGCGGCCTGTTTGCCGGCGTTGATCATGTACAGGACGCGGCGCCCGTCCGGGCCGGCGGGATCAGGACGCGGCGGGAGGTGGGACACGTCGGCAAACCGCGGCTCGACCGGGAAGCCCAGCGCGCGCAGTTTCTCCGCCGGCACGCCCGCCTCGCGCATTACCTCGGCCGTTTGCTCGTTGGGCACGCAGAAGAAGTCCGCCCCGCACCGGTGCCAGACCGAGTTGATCGAGATCGAGTCGGTGACCGTCATCACGCGCAGGAAATCGGTCGGACCGCCGCGGCGCGCGATGTCGTCCAGGGCGTAGCCGTAGAAAGGGTAGGTTGACACCACCGCCGCGGGCCGGGTTTCTTCGAGCAAGGCGCTGAAGGCGTTGCGCAGGGTGGCGAAAATCCCGAACCCGCCCTCGACCAGCGGCGTCGAGTCAAAGAGCTTGTACATCGCAGACCAGGCGCCCGGGGCATGGTTCATCAGAGCCACGTACCCTTTGCGGAACCACTCGTAGGCCGCGGGGTGCCGCGCGCCGAAGATGTCGACGAACTGCGCCTCGAAGCGACCGGCGCCAAGTTCGTCGACGGCCGTGCAGATGCTCCGCGCCGCGGTGTTGTGCCCTTCACCAAAACCGGCCGAGCACACGAGGATCTTGCGGAGAGGCATGGAGGGCGGGAACTACTCTGCACAAGAGGAGAGCTTTCCGGGCGGATCAAGGGAAAACGTTGTTGCGTGACGAATCCGTCACCCCACCGGGGCAGGGATGGCTCTGCGAGCCAGTCGGTAGATCGATCGGTTGCTGTGAGCGCGGACGATCACGGCAGCCCCCGAGTAGCCTGATTGCCTGGCAGGAGCACCCCGATCTGGTACAATGCCACCCACTCCAGTCGATCGACGGACGGACTCGTAGAGTCATCCCTATCTCGATAAACAGGCCCTGCCTTCACCGGTTCAGCGACGGTGGGATTTCTCCATGCTCCTTCACCAGCGCCGCCAACCGGGCGGTCGCCTCCGCCCGCGGCAACCGCTGGCCCACCCGGCCGACGACCCGCTGATACGCCCGCGCTGCCTCCAGCCACTGCCCTGCCGCCTCGAGGTTTTGTCCCGAGAGATAATCCCGCACTCCGCCGATCTCGGCCTCGAGCGGCGATTCTATCGCGGTGTTGTACGCACCATACGGCGGTGAGATCCGCCGCTCAGCTTGCAACAACTCCAGCGTGCGCGGCCAGTCCGACTTGCCCATCGCCACATCTATCGCCCCCCGCACGATCTCGTCCGCCGGCGCGTCGCTCTCGGGCAGCTTCCACCGCGCGATGACCGCCCGCGCGACCAGCCGACTGCGCATTGCGTCGATCTTCGGAAG
Organism: uncultured bacterium; assembly: GCA_963795895.1. Lineage (GTDB taxonomy): Bacteria > Verrucomicrobiota > Verrucomicrobiia > Chthoniobacterales > SZAS-18 > CAWCJJ01. The sequence continues at coordinate 16,643 of CAWCJJ010000005.1, read as the reverse complement.
CCACGGGTCGCTGGAGCCGTCCCCGTACGTCGACTGGGTGCGCTCCCACACCGCCGCGTAGCGCCCCTGCTCCAGCGCGGTCCACGCAGCGCGAAGATTGCGGAGGTCGGTGGAAAGGGCGTAGATCGGCTGGGTGTCATTGCGGAAAAGATAATTCCGCATCGTGGTGACGGCGGCTTCCAACGCGGCGACATCCGCGGCCGACGCGACCTTGTCCAGCCGCGCGCCAATCTCGGCCTCCACCGGGTCTTTGGCTGGCAACGTTTTAGAGACGAGGATCGCCCGGGCTACGCGAGCGCGGACTTCATCCACCGCCCGCGCACTGACAATGCCGCGGCTGCTGTAGTTGGAGAGGAAATTCGCCAGCGCGTTGCTCGCCCCCGCCGCATCGCCGGACGCCTCGGCCTCGAGCACGGACACCCAGGAGCGCAAGCTGGAGCGCGCCTGATCTACCTGCGAATAGAGTTCCTGGCCGATTGCGTCGGAGTCCGAGAACTGCGCGCGATCATCCTCCATGAGGTCGAGCGCCTTGCGGTAATCCGCGGCGCTCTCGGCCTTGGCGGCGAGATCGCTCACCGCGGCCAAGGCCTGGCGCGCGCGAGCGGCGCAAGCCTGCCGCAGAGCGTTGCGGCGCTCAGCCAGCGCGCCGGCCGGAAAATAGCGCAGGATCGCCCGGTATTGCGACGCAGAGGAGTGGATGCTATCTAATTGGCGCAATTGATCCGCATCGCGGCCGGCGGACTTGGCCTCCAGATACTGGCTCCAAGCGTCCAAGAAGTTCTGCGCGTAATTCAAATGATTGCGCAGGCGGCGGGAGGCGAGTGAGTTGCCGCTGCTGAGTTCGCCATCGGTGAAGTCGCTGATGTCGTCGGCGAGAGCGCTGAGCTCGGCCGGGGCGTTGGCGGCCAGTGCGGTCTCGGCGATCTTCTTTAACAACGCCTCCGCCCGCGCAGTCAGGTCCTGATCAATGGCGGCCTGCTCCTTTTGCAAGCCGGCGAGGAGGTCCGTCCACATCTTCTTCATCTCGGGCGAGTCGCTTTGTTGCGCGGAACGGCGCGCGATGCGGACCGCCTGGTCGTATTGGGAGTTTTGCACGTAACTCTCGAGGCTGCCGAGATCCGACAGGCTGCGTATGCGGGAGGACGACACTGGACTGGTGATAGCGACGGCGCCGCTCACGTCGACATCTTCTGCCAACTGCTTCGCGCTGGATTTTTCGTCTCCAGGGTTCTGCCCAGCTACCCGGCCCTTGCCGTTTCCGGCGGCTGTGCGCAACGCCTGAATCTGTTTGCTCAGGGCGTCCCGCTCGTCGCTTTGAGAATAGGCAACCGGGCGCAACAATAGCGCGGCGGCGACAATAACGGAGAACAGGCGCAGCGAGGAAAAGTTCATAGGGGGTGAGGGCAATACATCACATATAGAAACGCGGGAAAGCGCGATTTCTTAGCGCCGGCTTCGAGAAAGGATCGGCATTGCCCCGCCGGGACGAGACACGGCGGGGATGTCATTCTCGGGTTTGCCGCAGAATGTTCAAGCCAGTCCACGCTGCGCGCCCTCCCTTCCTATCTTAAACAGGCTGGCAGCCGAAAAGGCACTTTCCCCTCCTGTCCATCTTCACGATTGCTGTTGATCGGTCTGGTCACCTCCGCGCGGGTTGAACGGAATCGTTCCAGCGACGCCGTTCTTCTTGGCCAACTTCTTGAAGCCTTCGTTCCTCAACGAGATCGCGCCGACTTCCACGTCGCCACTGCCTAGCGTCTGGCAGTCGAAGACGAACGCACCGACCTCCACGTCCTTCGCGGCGATCGCTCCCCTGTTGCGTAAATCAGCTCGCCCTTGATCTTCAACTTGGAATCATCAGCCCAACGCCTAACCTTCAATCCTGTCACCTGACCGGAAAACTCTGCGGAGTCGGGCGGCGGTGGCGGCGGCCCGATCACGGCTACGTCTGGTAAAAGCCGCAACAGGAATTGTCAACGTTGCCATTTCGTTAAGTGGGTGTACCTGCACCTCCCGCGTGAGTGCGGTCGCGCTGGTTTATTTCGTGGCAGCCAAGCCGCCGATGCTGAGGGGTCAGCGCGGGAGACTTCACCCTGCCTTGCAACACAGCAGGGCACTCCCCGCCCCCACTCAGAACTTTAGCTTCACTTCCCCGTAAAGGAATCGTCCGAGCGAGTTCGCCTGCGTGAAGTCGTACCCGTTGGTCTGATTCTGGTCCAGGCCGTATAAAAATGGCGGCTTCTCGTCCCCGACGTTGTTCACGCCGACGGTAAGCGTTGCGTACTTGATTGTATAACTGGCGATCAGATCCACGGTGGTAAACGACTGCACCGTGCGCAACGACTCGGCCGCACTCGGCGAGATGTTGTACTGCGGAATGCCCTGAGTCTCATCGTCGTTCTCGACCGCCTCACGATAGGAGTCCACATAGTTCACCGTTACCCCCAAGTTGATTGACTGCGGAATGCCGGCCGTGGCTTCGGCGACCATCGGGTTCTTGTCCTTCCCGCTGGGACGAATGATCTCCTTGCCGTCCTTCCCGTCCTTGCCCTGGCCGACTCCAGGCACAGGGTGCGTGCCCCAGTCATAGCGCCAGAAGAGGCTCGCCTGACCCTTGAAATCCGGCAGCGCAACCCCGAATACATCCGACCCCGCGTAGTTCACGATCTTGTTGTTAAACCCGTCCTCGCCGGGGTTTGGGTCGCCAAGGCCGGTGATGACTTTGTAGCTCTGCAAGTAAGTGCCCGAAGCATCAAACGAGAACGTTCCAAACTTGTCCGTCGCATAATTGTAGCTCACGTCGAAGTCAATCGAGCGCACTTTCACCGCGCCCACATTGGTGAAGAAGTCGTTGATGTGATCAATGGATCCATCCGCATTGCGCACGACGATCGCGTTGCCCGCCGGATCCTGTCCGTATTGCGTAAGCAGAACGCTTAAGGGCAACGGCTGAATCGTTTGACGACGGATGATCTGAGAGTAGTCGAGGCTGATGGACAACCCCTTCAAGAACGAGTACGACGGGCTATACACAAACCCCCCGTACAAGGCGTAGGATTTCTCAGGCTTGAGGGCCGGATTGCCCGCGCTGTTGATCTGATAGTCAGGACCGCCGCCAAGCCCCAGCGGATCACTGACCGTGACAAAGTTGATATTGCTGCCCGCCAACTCGGACAACGATGGGGCGCGAACGCCTTCCGAATAGGAGCCGCGCAACGTCAAGTCTTTAATGGGCTGGTAGCGAACGGTGAACTTGGGCGCGCTGTAATCTCCGAAGTCGCTGTAATCCTCGTACCGTTGCGCAATGATCAGGTCCAGGGCGTACGCGCCGGGGAAATTCCAAGTGGGGCTGAAAACCGGGATGTCCAACTCGTAGAATCCCGCTCGCACGTCACGGCGACCAGTGGTCGAAACGCCGCCGCTCCCCGCAATCTGGAACGACGCGGAAAGTCCATCGTTCTGGTTGTTGAGCTTCTCGTCGCGATACTCGCCCGCCAGCGCAATCATCACCGGCCCCGCCGGTAACTTTGCGTATGGCACAGGGCCGGTGAATTTCCCGTCGAACAACAGAAGGTCAGCCCGGCTGTTGTTGATAGTGGTTGCCTTCAGGCTGTCAACAAGCGCCTGGCTGTTCGCACCGGGCACCCCGCTGAAGACGTTAAACGCCGTCGCAGGATCGGTGCTCAGGAGCGAGGCGCGCAGCAGCGGATCGGATACATAGTTCTGCCCGGTGTTCGTGACGCGAGACTGACTGTAGAGCAGGCCGGTGTCGAACTGGAAGTCGAGCGGTAGCTTTGCCGTAACCCCGCCGAGCGCGCGGTAAAAGTCAGTTTCTACCCGATTGGTGCGGGGACCGAAGTCCAGGCCGCGATAACGAAAGGAAGTGCCGTTGCCGGCGCCATAGCCGATCGGGACGCCGAATGGATTATACGGGTTATTGGCTGCGATAAGCAATCCTTCCTGCGCGTTGCTCTCGATCGGAGTGGGCGCCGCCGAGAAGCGGCTCTTCGCATTATTATAAAGCAACTCAGTATAGGCGGTGAGCCAGGGGAACACCTCGTACTTGCCCTTGCCGAAGAACCCGAGGCGCTCAGTCTGCGGATAGTCGGTGATGTATTGATTATAGTTGAAGGGAATGTAACCCGGCTGGAAGTTGGCTGGGCTGGCGCCGCTGGTTCCCGGGATGGCGCTGACGGTCGAGCCGTCTGGCAGCGTGAACCGGCCGGGAAAGGAGCGAGACGAGCGGTCGTCCGTCCCGTACGGGGTGCCCGGGTTAAAGGGACTGCCGGGCGTGTTGCTCGGGTAGGTGACAAAGTTATAGCCGGGCGATTCCGTCGTGGCGTTGGGCTTGTTGCCGACGAAGTCGGCGGTCTTGGAGTAGCCGCGGTCCGAGAGCATCTGCTCGTTGCGCTTGTAGTAATCGGCCGTGATCAGAAGGCTTCCCTTGGGAATGGTGATCCCCGTGATGAGCTGTTCGCGAATCTCCGCCGTGTCCTTGTGCGTCGTATTCCCATAGCGGGAGGACACTTCAAATCCCTGGTAGTCGTCCCGCAGGATGATATTCACGACGCCTGCAATGGCGTCGGCGCCGTAGATCGCCGAGGCGCCGTCCTTCAGAATCTCGACCCGGTCGACCGCGCCCTGCGGGATGCTGTTCAAGTCGGAAAAAGAACTGGTGCCGTTTTGCGGGAGCGCATAGGGCGCGATCCGTCGGCCATCGATGATCGTGAGCGTGCTATTCTGGCCGAGGCCGCGCAGAGATAGGCCCGAAGAGCCGGGCGCGAAGCTGTTGGTGAAGGTATCGTTGTAAGCGCCGCCGGTGTTGATCGGCAATCGCTGGAGCACCTCGCCGATCGTGCCGCGACCGCTATTCTCAATGGCCGCGCGGTCAATGGTCACGACAGGGGTTGGCGGCACCTCGTCGGCGTTGCGCGGGATGTTGGAGCCAGTGACAACGACTCGCTCGACCGGCGCCGCGTCTTGGGTCTGGGTGGACGCGCCCTCGGTGGCAGCGGGCGTCAAGTTCTGCGCGTGCGCGCCGGCTAACATGAGGACTGAACCTCCGCACGCAAGATAGCAGCTGCGCCACCGGTGAATATTCGAGTTTCCCAACTTTGCCCGCTTGATCATAGTTTTTGAATTAGTGTAAAAGCCCGCTGCCTGCCCCCGCTTACAACAAAACCGCCTGGCTGCGCCGACGCGCTCCATGGAAGGAGTGCTTTCGCCAGAATCGAAGTCCCTCGGTGCGCGAAATCCCGTACTCCCTGGCGCACCGACGCTTACTGGGCCGGTTGGTACCCGAAACGTCCAACCTCTGTCAAAAGAATTCACACAAAAATCGGCGCCTTCGAGCCAAACCGGCTCCAATCAGCAGCCAACACCCGGCCTTTTACGACCTAAAAAGCGAACAAGCGGATATCGCCCTGACAGCCTGTTAATCTCTCGTCAGGCCCGAATCTTTGGATGCCAGTTCATTCCCGTTGCCTTCGCGAGGCGCGCCGCGATGACCCCACCTGATCAACGTCTTTACGAGTTCCATGCGCCATCGCGCTGAGTCAGGGCTCGATTCTGGTCCCACGACATGGCGCTGGCATAGGTCTGCCGCTGGGGTGTGTCCGTTTGCCTCAATCCAACCCAGGGACTCGCCCCACCCGTCGGCGAGTTCTTCGTAGTCACCGTGCAGCACCCTGCTGGCGACTTTCATCGCCGGCCGCTCTGCCCCACCCAGGCCAATTTGAAGGCCTATGGAGCTCTTCCGGTAGCGCATCAGGCGCACGCCTCAACGCAGCCCGTCGAGGTAGCGGATGCTGATCGGTAAGTTGTCCTCTGCGTGCGGCGACTCGTCCTCGATGAAGTAATGCTTCACGCCGACTTCCGCCGCAGCGGTCAGGACCGCGGGCCAGTCGATCTTTCCGGTCCCGAGCGCCAGGTCGCCTTCCTTCAGATGCATCAAGAGGAAGCGCGTCGGATACTTGCGCAGCAGCTTGACTGGGTCCTGTCCGGGTCGAACCACCCACCAGACATCCATCTCGAAGTTGACGAACTCCGGGTTCGTCTCCTGCACGAGCAGATCGAACATGGTGCTGCCATCCTCGCGACGTCCAAATTCAAAGCCATGGGGATGGTAGGTGAATTGGATGCCCGCTCGCTTGAACACTTCACCCCAGCGGTTGAAATCCGCTGCGGCCTTGCGCACGTCGTCTTCGTTCGCCAGAGATCCTTGGTGCGGGAAAGTCGGGACGGCCACGTACGCCAGCTTGAGTTGCTGCGCCGTTGCCACCGCTGCATCGACATTTTTCACCAGGTCGCCGTACTGGAAGTGCCCGCTGATCGCCTTTAGGCCGCGTGCTTCGAGCAACTCGTGAAACTTCTCGGGCGTTTGCCCATTCGTGCCGGCGGTTTCCACCTCGACGAAGCCCAGTGCTTTTACCTTGTCCAGAGTACCCGGTAGATCTGCCTTGAGCGGAACCCGCAGACTATAGAGTTGCAACCCGGTCAACCCCTTGAAACTTCCCACGGCCGGAGCGGGGTCGGCTGCGTGCAGGCAGAGCGCGCCAGCGGCGCAAAGCGATAAAATAGCAAGGAGTGGCTTCATGAGGGGGGCAATCAGCAGTGGATGTTTACGGGGGAGAATGGCGAGAAACTGCTTGCGCGCCAACAAATAAAGTTCCGATGTGGTGCCGACGGCCGGTAGTTTGCCTCGCTCCCTTTTGGCCACCGCAGGCGCCGCGACAGATGCTCTCAAGGTGTGTTGCCCGGCTCATCCTGCCTGACCCGAATGGCACTAAAATAAGGGGTTATTAGGACAGGCGGCGCGGTCGAGCTGTAGCGGCGCCGCTCTGTCGGCGCAGGGGTTGGCGCACAATGAACACGCCGGGAGCGTCGACAGAGCGACGCCGCTACAGCTCGATGCCCCCAAAATGCCCTTATCTTAGTGCCATTCCTGCCTGACCCTTCCTCCCGTCTTGCGTCTTGAAAGTTTGGGGGCCGGCAAAGAAGGGTCCCCAGATGACGATCCGCTACTGCAGACTGTCCTTTAGCTCCGCGATCCTCAGGGGGATTTCGCTGCGGGGATCTTTGAGAGCTTCCGCAAGCACGTCGCGCAACCGTTTCCCGTCGTTGCCAACGTGGTCAGTGCGTGCGCCGTGTGCCAGCAGGGCTTCGACGGTGGGCCAGCTTTGCGCCCGCGTTGCGCGCATCAGTTCCGTGTAGCCCTCGGGGTCCTGCGCCTCCGTATTCGCGCCGTGATCCAGCACGAGCGCGAGACCTTCGGGCCAGTCATAGCCGACGAAGTAGAACCACGCTCCCCTGCCCATGTGTTTGCCGAGGTCCACGCCAGAGTCGATCACCACTTGCAACATGGCGGTGTCCTTGTCGTGGTACATCATCTCGTACAGGAGGCTGCCATTTTGATCCGGATCGATTCCGTCCTTTAGCAAAATGGCCAGGACCGCGTGGTTCGCGTGGCCGTTTTCCAACGCGAGCCGCATAAACGTCATCCCGTCCCAGCCCGTCGCGCCCAGGTTCGCGGCGGGCGCGAGGGCAGCCACTTTCGCCGCGTCTCCGGCGACAATGGCTTCGGCGAGCGCCCGGTCCGCCGGGGTCGAAAAGAACCCGCGGCCCGTCGCCTGATCCGCGCTGCTCGGCGCCGCGATTCGTTCCGCCAGATTCCTGGCACTCAGGGAGACAAACCAGAGCGCGGGCACGGACACCAGCGCGAGCCCGATCCCGTACGCCAGCGGCCGTCGGATCAACGCAACGATCCCGCTGATTACACCCAGAATTGCAACGATCGCCAGCAGCGAGAAGACAATCAGGCCGCCGAATTCGCTGGAAGGATGGGACAACTCGTTCAGGGCAGGAACGAGGACCAGCAGCACATTCACGCCCGCCGAGACCCAGAAGAGGATCTTCAACCACGGCTTGTCCTTGGGGTTGTCTGACATCAGCGTCCTCCGTTATGACTTTGGTTCGCCATGCGCTCGAACACCGTGGCGCGGCAACGCGACAAGGGGAATACCATCCAATTGATTCACTTCAGATAATTACGGAAATCGCCCTGACGATTACATCAAGGCAGGATCTGGAGTCGGGCTGGCTCACCTCGTTCCCAAGTTGCACTTGGGAACGCCCTTGTCTGCGAAGTTGCACTTCCTCCGTCCGGCGGAACGCGCTTGCCGGCAGCATTGCCCTTCGTCATCGTGCGCCGATGCGCAGCCGTTATCGCGTCAACGACTCTGCAAGGGCGCACTTCGTCACCTGCACCGTCGTTGAATGGCTGCCGGTGTTCACCACGGCAGCGCGTTGCGACATTCTGATCGACTCGCTCGCCTTCTGCCGCGAACACAAGGGGCTGCGGATCAATGGCTGGGTGATCATGGACAACCATTTCCACGCGATTCTCGGTGCGCCGGATCTTCTCGCGTGCTCGCCGACTTCAAACGCCACACCGCGCGCCGGCTTTGCGAACAACTGGAGCGCGAGGGGCAGCATTGGCTGCTCAATCAGCTCGCGTACTTCCGGCTGAAGCATAAGACGTCGAGCGCGCACCAGCTTTGGCAGGAGGGCTCCCACCCTGCAGGCGATTGTCGGCGACGACATGATGCTTCAGAAGCAGGAGTACATCGCGAACAACCCGGTAAGGCGAGGCTGGGGGGCGTTGCCGGTGTTGAAGTGCGACGAGTGGCGGCAGGTGTGAGGCGCACGCAGTGGGCTGCGACGAAGTGCACGTCTTCGCGTACATGTGCGTTCCCAAGTGCAACTTGGGAACGAGGAAACAACAGCACGCCAATCAACTCGTCTCGTACGCCTTCGTATAAATCTTGTTTTCGATGAGAGTTCTGAAGTGAGACATTAGGGCTATTCCAGTGTTCACCATGTCATCTAGCTGATCTAAAGCCAAAGCTTCGTCTTGCCCGTGAGCAATAGCGTTACGCTTTTTCAGAAGAATGGTATCTATAAAAATTCTTTGGTTTTCCGAAAAAACTGGAGTCAAACCCGCAGATTAAACACAAGTCGCTGATAACGTCAGTGTTGAGATTGGACTTGGTGTCAATTAATTTTGAATCCTATAAAGGCGAATCTTGACTCCCGAGACGATAAGATGTCATCAACCAACTTGCAAAGGACTTGAGTGTTCGCCCTAGTTTTGTAAAGGCCTTCGAGTTGAGCTAAGAAGCTATTCCGATAAAACTGCTTGTCCAAAGTCGAATACTTCTTTTTTTCTTGAAGAGTGATATGGCTAAAGTATTTGACTGCACTGTTCCTAAAATATACCTTCCAATGTGCGTATGTCATCGTCACCGAGGCGCGAACAGATACAGACCTACTTATGGAATCAGCATTCCGAATCGCAAGTTTTAGATCAGACAGTTCCTTCCGCCTCCATGTCAGTTCTGAGTCAAGCTGATGAGAGAGGTCGGCTTCGGTAATCGGCTTACTCATTTTGAAAACCAATTCTGCCCGAACGGCACTGTCCGCTGGATCCTAGTGGTTCCGCGCATTCCCGCAACGAAGAATTGATCCATCTCGCCAGAAGCCCAGAGAGCCGCAACCCGCTTTTTCACGTGCGCTTGAGGGTCGACCATCTTCATGATCTTAATATGTTCTTCGCAATTCCAATAGCGATGCATTCAAAAGCTGCCAGACCGACGCGTCCAGAAGGAGCGCCGTTAGTGACTCTTCGAAGAGCCCGCGCACCGTACAAGTTCTTTAGGATCTCAAAGTATGCTCAAATGCTGAGACCGCCTTTTTCCCGCTCATCTGTGGTCGCTAGTTCAATCAGACCCTTATCAATAAATTCCTCAATGTCCAGTTTGCCGTCATATGGAACATAGGTATGAACGGAAAACGCGACACGTATTCCAGCGGCCTTTGTTTCTCCATCTGTTCTTCAGTTGCGGAGACAACAGTGAGGAAATCCTTATTTGCCGCGAGTGACTTCATCATGCGGAAGAACCTGCATTCGCCATTATCACAACGCAGTTGCGAAGCTCCTGCGACATTAGGGTGTTCCACCCGCGTTCAATCTCTGGGAATAGGTCGTACTTCGTACTGTTACTGCTCGGCCGCTTTAGTATTTCGACGGTGATACGGCTGCGTCGAATCGCCAACTGAAGCGTCTTATCCAAGGATCCTGCCGCGCAAGAAACTTGCGATACAAGCTTACTCTTCTCCCAAACAACGTTACTCAAAGATGGCAAGTAGTATGTTCCTTCTAAAACAGAAGGCGTCAGCAGCTCATTTTTGTCGGGAGCTTTCAATAGACCCATGAATTCTAGCAGCGTCGATATTCGTTGCAGCCCGTCGATCAGTTCCCATTTGGCATCATCTTTTTCAAAGACAAAGATTGATGGAATTGGAATTCCAAGCAACAGCGACTCAATCAATTTCGATTTTTGGCCAATCTCCCATCGAAAGAGCCTCTGAAAGTCAGGGTTGATGACCAATTCACCATCACGGTACATATTTACTACTTCCCCTACTGACATCTGATAGGCGTCAGTTTTTACGTTACGTTGTACTTGTTCAATTTCGTCTTCAATCAGATGTTCTCAATTCAATTGTTTTTGCGAACTCTTGAGCGACTTTAGTCTTACCTCCGCCCCTTGTTCTGCTCCGCCAGCCAGCTCTCCAGCGGCTTGAAGTACTCCACCATCGCCCGCGTGGACAGATCCTCGCCCGTCGCGTCCCGCAGCACCTTGCGCCAGTCTTCGGTGGCGCCTTTTTCCAGGATCTTCTGCAGGAAGGCGCCGACCTCCTTGTTGCCCGCGTAATTGCACGCCTGCGGCGGCTGATGCTGGGTAGGCGTTTGCAAACGCATGGTTCGGAGGGTAGCGGGCGCGGCGAGAAAACCCAAGCGAAATTGCACTCCGGCGGGTGCCCAAGAGGAACGGTGCGGCGGCCGGAGTTTAGACAGAATTACAGAATTTTTGCAGAATTCCCGGAAGGAGACTCGAAAGTTGCGACCAGAAGGAACATCCTCCAATTCCTCAGAAATTCTGTCATTCTGTCTAAAATCCGGCGTGTTCCCTCCAGCCGACCTTGCGCCTTGTGCTGCCCTACCCTCCGACTGTACCCTCCCGGCGCGATGAAAACCTTCATCTGGTCCTGGCGCCTGCTCTGCAAATGGCTCGTCGAGGCATATTTTGAAAACGTCACCGGGCTCGCCGCCATGATGGCGTACGACTTCATCTTCCTGCTCGCCGCCCCCGGGCTGCTCCTGCTCTCGTTCCTCCTCTCGATCTTCGGCACCGACCCCACCACGCTGCATAACATCATCAGCATCCTCGAGGGATTGATGCCCCAGATGTCGCGGCAGATCATCGAGCAACAAGTCGTCGCGCTGGTCATCACCGGGTCGACCAGCCGGGTCGCCCTGCTCGGCATCCCGCTGGCGATTTACCTGGGGATCAACCTGATAAACACCATCTCACGCACGCTCAACCATTGCCTGGGCATCAAGGAGCCGCAGCGCTCGTGGTGGAACCGGTGGATCATCGCCGTGCTGCTGCTGTTTTGGTTCGGGGTGACGAGCCTGTTCAGCTTCAACGCGATCGTCTTCGGCGAGCGGCTCGCGGCGGTCATCGGCGATAAATACCAGCTCACGATTCCCTTGCAGGAAATCGTCGCTGCGCTCAAATATCCGATCATCGCTCTTGCCCTGACCGTCCTCGCGCTCGCGCTCTACCTGCTCACCCCGGAGGTGTATCAGACCGTGCGCCAGGCGCTCCCGGGGGCCATCTTTTTTCTCGGTCGGCTGGCTGGTGGCGACGGGGCTCTTCGGCGTGTACGTGAACTATTCGCGGTACAACGAGACGTACCTGGCCATGGCCGCGACCATCATCACGCTCACGTGGACGTGGCTCACCTGCCTGCTGCTGCTCCTGGGCGGGCGGCTCAACGCGGTCTTGGTCAAGAAATGGCCCACCCGGCCCTGGGCGCATCCGCATCCGGGCTCTGGCCGGCGGCGATCATCATCCCCACCCGCCGGTGGCCGCGCCTGCCCAGCCGGCCTGAACCCGCCGTGTCGCTTTTCCACTTCCTCCTGTTGTGATGGCCGCCGCTCCCCTCGTCCGCCGCACGCTGCCCGATACTGCTGTTGCTGGCGACGCCCTTCCTCCAGGCGCAGACGGGCGACCCCGACTCCGACCTCTGGCGGCGTCGGGAGGCCTTCCTGCGCGCCCGGGAAGAGATGCGCACGCTCCCGCCCAAGCCCTCCGCGCGCCCCGCCGCCAAGCCGACGCCCGCGCCCTCGCCGGCCGCTGCCGCGTCGCCGGCGCCCACCGCCACCCCGGAGCCCTCACCCGAGACCACGCCGACGCCGACGCCCAGCCGTCCGCCCGCCTCGGGCCGCCCGCCTGTGCCCGTGCCGACGCCCGAGCCGCAGCCCTCGGCGCCCGTGATCATCCAGAAATCCGGCTCGGACTCGGAGGGGGCGAGACACGGATTACCCGGCGCCGGTGCATCACCGCGGGTTCCTCGGGATTTTCGGCGGCGGCACGGACTACAAATACCTTACGCGCTCCGTGCTCAACGAGATCGACCGCGCGCAGGTCCGCGGCGGCCGCTGGAAATACACGGTCGTCCACAACAGCGGCACGCGGCAGGGCAACGCCAAGATTTTCGACTATTACCACCGGCACACGCGCCACATGCCCAACGGGCTCGCCTACCATTTTGTCATCGGCAACGGCACGAGCACGGGCGACGGGCAGATCGAGATCGGCGACCGTTGGCGTCGGCAGATCAACGGCGGGCACGTCCACAGCGATTATCTGAACAACATCGCCATCGGCATCTGTCTGGTGGGCGATTTCAACCGCGACGTGCCGACGCGCAGCGCAGTACGCGGCGCTGGACGAACTCATCACCTACCTGCGCAAGCGCGTCGGGCCGGGTAGACCGGCGGCTGTCGATCGTGAAGGCGCATCGGGAGATCAACCCCGTGCCGACGGATTGCCCCGGGAACCGGTTCTCGTACACGTGGCTGCACCGGAAGTTTGATTGATGAAGGGGCAAATTGGCAATCCGCGCGCAGTGGTCTCGCGCGGGATCTTCGCCTGGGGAGCGCACGCGACTCGCGTGCTGTTGCCGGCGACTCGCCGGCAACCTCCGGCGGCGGTCGGTGAATATCCAAGCGGGGACGCCGACCACGAGGTGTTCGCCGCCCCAGCCGGAGTCTTCGGCGGGTCGCCGAAGACGGCACGCGAGTCGCGTGCGCTCCCCAGGCGATAACCTTCGCATCCGCACACCTCCATGGCCTCTCTCGACGAACTCAAGCACCTCTTCGCCCTCGCGCGCGCCGAGGTTTCCAAGGTCATCATCGGTCAGGCGGATGCCGTTGATAAGTCGCTGATCGCCATTTTCACCAACCAGCACGCGCTCATCGAGGGCGTGCCCGGCGTGGCCAAGACGCTCCTCGTGCGCACCCTCGCGCACGTGCTCGGCGTCGGAGTTCAACCGCATCCAGTTCACGCCCGACCTGATGCCGGCGGACATCACCGGCACCAACGTCTTCGATCTCCAGCGCAATGCGTTCACGCTGGTGAAGGGGCCGATCTTCACGACTTTCCTCCTCGCCGACGAGATCAACCGCGCCCCCGCCAAGACGCAATCCGCCCTGCTCCAGGCGATGCAGGAGCGCGCCGTGACGATCGACCGCGACACCCACGCGCTGTCGCCGAATTTCACGGTGTTCGCGACGCAGAACCCGGTCGAGAGCGAGGGAACGTACCCGCTGCCCGAGGCGCAGCGCGACCGGTTTCTGTTCAAGATCACGATGCCCTACCCGGCCCGCGAGGACGAACGCATGCTCGCCGAGCGGACCCTCACGGCGACCGATTCGCCGGAGTCGGTCCTGGCGCAGCGGCGCGGTGCAGGCGGTGGTTTCCGCCGAGGCGCTGGCCCGGCTGCGGGCCGACCTCACGGCGATCACGGTGCGGGCGGAGATCCTGGGCTACGCGTGGATTTGGTCCGCGGGACGCGCGAGCACGAGAGCGTGCTGTTTGGGGCCGGGCCGCGCGCGACGCAATCGCTGTTGCTCGCGAGCCGCGCGGCGGCGGCGCTCGACGGGCGGGATTTCGTGACGCCTGATGACATCCGCGCACTTGGTGACGCCGGTGTTGGAGCATCGGCTGGTGCTGCGCCCGGAGTTCGAGATCGAAGGCCTGACCCTGCCGGAGGTCATCGCGCAGATCGTGGAAAAAACAGCCGTCCCCCGGTAACGCCCTCGCGGGGCAGCGCCCGGCCGCGAAATCCGCTCCCCTTCCGACTTCTGCATTCTGCCTTCTGCATTCTGCCTTTTCCCATGCTCGTCCCCCGCCCCCGCCTGCTCGCGCTTGTCGCCGGGACGATCCTGCCGCTGGCGTTCGCCGGTTCGTTCGCTCCCGAGACGTTGCCGCTGGTCATCGGCGGCTGTTTGCTGCTGGCGCTCGTCCCACTCCTCGACGCCATCGCCGCTGCGCGCCGTCCGCTCGGGTTGAGCGCCGAGTTCCCGCCGGTCACCCGCCTGAGCAAAGACCGGCCGGGCTCGATCCCCTTCCTCCTGCGCAACCTTCGCCCCGGCCAACCCGCGCGCCGCCTGCTCCTCGGCCTCGCGTTCCCAGACCCGTTCACGAGCCACCACGACGACCAACCCTTCGCTGTCTTGCTGCCGGCCGGCGCCGACCGGGTGCGCTTCGAGTGGACCTGCGCCTCCCGCCAGCGCGGCCGGTTCACCCTCGACCGCTTGTACACTGAAGAGTCATCGCGCCTCGGCCTGTGGGGGATCCGCCGTTCGCTGCCGATCGCCGCCGAGCTGCGCGTTTATCCCAATCTCTTCGCCGAACGCCGCGCCGCGCCGACGCTCTTCCTGCGCCGCAACGGCCTCGGCAGTCACGCGCGACGGGTGGTCGGGCGCGGGCGGGAGTTCGAGAAACTGCGCGACTACATCGCGGGCGACAGCATCCAGGATATTAGTTGGAAGGCAACCGCGCGGCGCCAGCGCCCGGTGAGCAAAGTCTTCCAGGTCGAGCGAACGCAGGAGGTCTACCTGCTGCTGGACCGCTCCCGCCTGAGCGGACGCGCCTCCGGCCCCGAACCCGACGCCCCGACCGCTCTCGAGCGCTCCATCACCTCGGCGCTGCTCCTGTGTCTCGCGGCCGAGCGGCAGGGTGACCACTTTGGGTTGGTCAGCTTCGCGGACCGCATCGGCCACTTCCTGCGCGCGGGCACAGGCGCCGCGCATTTCGACCGGTGCCGCGATGCGCTCTATGCATTGGAGCCGTCACCCGTGAGCCCGGACTTCGAGGAACTATGCGCCTTCCTGCGGGTGCGCCTGCGCCGGCGCGCGCTCCTTATCTTCCTGACTTCGCTTGATGACCCAGTCCTGGCCGAGGGCTTCACGCGCGGGGTGGAATTGCTCTCCCGGCAACACTTGGTGCTGGTCGGCATGCCGCGTCCTCCGGGAGTGCGCCCGCTGTTTTCCGATCCTGACGCGGTCAACGACGCCGACGATGTGTACCGCGAGCTCAGCGGCCATCTGCAATGGGACAAACTGCGCCAGCGGCAGAACATCCTGCGGCGGCTGGGCGTGCAATTCAGCCTGTTGGACTCCACGGAAATGACCCGCCAACTCATCAGCCAGTACGCGGACGTCAAACAGCGGCAGGCGCTGTGATTGCATCCAATCAGGCCGATGATAAGCCCCGAGGCCGAAGAGGACGCCGCAGTTACCCAAGGTAGGGGCTGTCTCTCCGAGACGACCCATAATAGCTTTCCCTGAGTGAGTCGGATGGTCCGAATGGTCGTTCGACCCGCCAGCCGGCCAATCGAATTTGGGTCGTCTCGGAGAGACAGCCCCTACCTTGATTGGCCAACCGTTACGCCGCTCACCTGATCGCCGCCGTGCACGCTAGACTAGCTTTCCCCGGGTGAGGCAGATGGTCCCGATCGTCATTCAACCCGCCAGCCGGTCAATCCAATTTGGGTCGTCTCGGAGAGACAGCCCCTACCTTGATTGGCCAACCTCAAGCCACCGCCTGACGCCGCCGCACACGCACCGCCAACCCGCCGATGACCAACGCGCCCACCGCCGTCAGCGACACCGCCGCCGGCTCCGGGATTGCGCCCAAATCCACAAACGTCGAGTTCACGAAACTCGGCGCGGTCGTGCTGCCCGAATGGTTGTCCGACTCAAACCCGCCGCCCGACGTCTTCGAGAAATCCACCCGCCCGATCGTCGTGCCGCCGTTAGCCACAAAGTTCAGGTACGCGTAGTACTCAGTCGTGTTGAGAGTCGGCGTGCCAGTGCCACCTGCCGTCGGCTGACCCTTGTACGACACCGTATTATAAATGGACCCGTTGGTTGCCGTGACCGTCGGGGACGCGAAGAAATTCGTCAGCCGCTGCGTGCTGAAGCTGCCGAGCACTGTGTTCGCCGCGTCGTACAGCGTGATCGTGTCCGTGCTGTCGGCCGCCGTGAAAAATATGCCGAAATACGCCTCGGGCGTGTTCAAGGTCACTGACGCCACCCCGCCGGGATTTACCACCAGGTAGTTCCCTTGCGCGTAGCCGCCGTACTGATTGTTCGCCGAGACCTTTGCTTTCGTGGGGTCGACCGACAGGTTCTGGTACGTGCCAAAGGCCGAGGTGATCGTCGTCAG
>CAWCJJ010000004.1:0-234717 GCA_963795895.1 uncultured bacterium | reverse complement strand
ACTGCGCGGCGCTCTCACCTGTCGGTCATGGAGAGCGAGCTTTTCGGCCACGAGGTCGGTGGCGTTCACCGGGGCGGCCCGCCGCCGGGTCGGGACGCTTCGAGGCGGCGCAACGGGGGGACCCTTTTCTCGACGAAATCGGACAGATGCCGATGGCGTTGCAGGAGAAAATCCTGCGGGTCGTCGAGTACGGCAGCTTCGAGCGGGTGGGCGCCAGCGAACAGGTTCACGTGGACGTGCGGATCGTCGGCGCGACCAACGCCGACCTGCCGGGCATGGCGGCGGAGGGCAAATTCAAGCCGGACCTGCTCGACCGGCTCAGCTTCGAGGTGTTTTTCGTGCCGGCCGCTGCGCGAGCGCGGGGCGGGGGACATCGAACTCCTGGCGCGGCATTTCGCCTCGCGCATGGCGGCGGAACTGGGTCTGGCGGCTGCCGGAGTTCAGCGACAAAGCGCGAGCGAATGCCTGCGCGCGTATCCGTGGCCGGGCAACGTGCGCGAACTCAAAAATGTCGTCGAGCGCGCCGTCTGCCGTTCCGAGGGCGGCGTGGTGGAACGAGATGGTCTTCGATCCTTCTGCGCGCCGGGTCCGGCGGAAGCCGGCGAATCAAGCGGCGCGACCCCGGCGGACGCGGCTCTGGGCTCCCGTGAGCGATGACGGACGGCGCCAGCGCTGCCCGTCAACCTGCCCGCGCTGGTGGCCGATCTGGAACGGCGGATGATGGAACAGGCGCTGGCGCAGGCCCGCTTCAGGCAGCGCGAGGCCGCCGTGCTGCTGGGGTTGAGTTATGATCAGTTCCGCGGCCTCTACCGCAAATTCCAACAGCGCGCTCGAGCGCGGCCGCGACCCCGGACGGAAGGCGGGCCGAACAAAAACTCAAAAGGACGTTCCCGGCGCGGGCCGCGCCCTGCTATAAGTTGGCGCAATTTATGGCCAAAGATGTTCTCGGCAGGGGTTTGGGTGTCCCTGTTTCAAACCCGGCCCGCCGGGCTCCGGAACCGGCGGGCGATGCCGGCGGGATCGCGGCGGTCTCGCCGGATGCCCGCGCCGGGCGAGGTGGTACGCCAGGTGGGTCTGGACGAGATTGTCTCCAGCCCGTTTCAGCCGCGCCAGGATTTCAAGGCGGAGTCGCTCAGGAACTGGTCGAGTCGATCCGCGAACAGGGGATCATCCAGCCGCTGATCGTCCGCAAGGTCGGCGGCCAATACGATTCATCGCCGGCGAACGCCGCTGGCGCGCGGCGAAGACGCTCGAGCTCAAGCAGGCGCCCGATCGTGCGCGAGGCCAGCGACCAGGAAGTCCTCGAACTGGCGCTCATCGAAAACATCCAGCGCGCCGACCTGAACGTCATCGAAGAGGCGCAGGCCTACGCGCGGCTGGCGGAGGAGTTCAACCTGCGCCAGGAGGACATCGCGCAGAAGGTCGGCAAGAGCCGCGCGCCGTGGCCAACGCCATGCGCCTGCTCGACCTCGAACCGCCAGGTGCAACGCTGGCTGACCCAGGAACGGCTGAGCGTCGGCCACGCCAAGGTGCTGCTCGGATTGAAGGCGCCGACGACCAGCACGCGATTGCCGAGGTACATCATCCGCCAGCGCAGCACGGTGCGCGCGGCGGAAAAACTCGTCAGCCGACCATCATCGCGCGCAGGGAACCCGCGCACGGGTCCCGGCAGCCGCGCAAGCCGCCGGCGCGCGCTCTGGACGGCACAGTGGACATGCCGCCGATCTTGCAGCATTTGCAGAACCGCCTGCGCGAACGTCTCGCGACACATGTCGCTCTTGCGCCACGGCGACAAAAAAGGCAGCATCGAGATCGAATATTACGGCAACGACGACCTCGAACGCATCCTCGCCGCGCTGGGTGTGAAGCCGGAAAGCGTGTGAGGCTGTTTCGCGCGTTTACGCTTTGCCGCTTAAATTCGCACGAAATACCGATGCATGGGAAGTGCGGCAGTGTTGTAACGTAAGATACATACCGTTCGGTCCACCCCCTAACCAACACGCTTTTCCCTGCCAGTTCATCATCCTGGAGTGCGTCTCCCAAATTCCGGGCTTGTCCCTGGCGTGGGGCACCGCGTTTTCGGGGCGTGTGTTTGAACGGTGCGGATGTGTTTACTCCCGATCTTTATCCATGTTGCGCTTGATCCCCTCCCGTCCGAACCCCGCCCGTCGAGTTCACGCCCTTCCGCCTGGCCGGCCGCGTTTCCCGGCGTCTTGTTGTCCTGGCAGGCGCGGCTGCCCTCATGCCCGCCTTCTCCGCGCTCGCGGACGTGAAACTTCCCGCCATCTTCGGCGACCACATGGTGCTTCAGCAGGAGGCGGCGCTTCCGGTCTGGGGCTGGGCCGAGCCGGGCGAAAAAGTCACGGTGACCTTCGACGGCAAGAAGGCCGAGGCCACGGCGGGCGCCGACGGCAAATGGCGCGTGGAACTCCCGCGTGCGCCGCCGGCACGCCGCCCGGCACGCTCGTCGTCGCCGGCAAAAACACTATGACGATCAACGATGTCCTCGTCGGCGATGTCTGGCTTTGCTCCGGCCAGTCGAACATGGAATTCGGCTTGGGACGCGGACAGGCAGCCGAAGCGACGGACAACCAGATCCGGCTTTTCCATGTGCCGCATCAGCTCGCCATCGGGCCGCGGGACGACGTCGCCGCAGCCTGGCAGGTTTGCACGCCGCAAACCGCGCGGGCTTCACCGCGGTCGGCTATTTATTTCGCCAAATACCTCAAACCCGCCGTCAACCGGCCGCTGGGGTTGATCGAGTCCTCGGTGGGGGGCACCGGAGCACAGGAGTGGACGGACCTCGCGACGCTGGAAGCGACCCCGGCCCTGCGCCACTATGCGGACAGCTTCAAGAAAATCGCCGCGAATTATCCCGGCGGGGATTCCGAGTACGCCGCCAAAAGCTCCGATACGAGGCGGCCGAAAAGAAATGGAACGACACGTTGAAGGCGGACGCGGCTTACCAGGCCGCGCTCAAGGCATGGACCGATGCGTCCACGCAGGCGCGGGCAGCCGGACAGCCGGTTCCCGCGCAGCCGAAACCGCCGCTTGCCCAGCCTGCCAGTCCAGCCGGCAAGACGCGGCGATCCGGTGCTCCTCTTCAACGGCATGATTGCCCCGCTGATCCCGTACCCGATTAAGGGCGTGATCTGGTACCAAGGCGAAAACAATGCGAAATCCACTGCGGTCGCCCGCGAATACGAGGCTCTGTTTCGGTCGATGATCTCCGGCTGGCGGACGCTCTGGAAGCAGGGTGATTTTCCGTTCCTCTTCGTCCAGCTTGCCAACTACCAGGCAGGGGGCGGCAGCGATTGGCCGGCGTTGCGCGAATCGCAGGTCAAGGCGTTGTCGCTGCCTCGCACCGGCATGGCGGTGATAATCGATATCGGCACGGGGGCGAACATCCATCCGCCCGACAAGGCGGATGTCGGCGCGCGGCTCGCGCTGGCCGCGCGGCATGTCGCCTACGGTGAAAGTCTCGTGTACACCGGACCGATGTACGAGGGGATGAAACCGCAGGGCGAGGGCATTTGCGTTTCGTTCCGGCCCGATTCGCTCGGTGGCGGGCTGGTCATCGGCTCGGCTCCCTGGACCGACCCCAAGGCGGCGCCGGTTTCCAAGACGCAGTTGGAAGGTTTTGTCATCGCCGGCGAGGACCGGAAGTGGGTCGAGGCGCAGGCGCGGATCGAGGGCGGCGGAGTGGTGGTTTCGAGCGCGCTCGTGCCCAAGCCCGTGGCGGTGCGCTACGCCTGGGCGAATGATCCTCGCTGCAACCTCTACAACAAGGAAGGTCTGCCCGCTTCACCGTTCCGAACCGACACCTGGGACGAGGCTCCGGCCGCGGCGGCGATTCCCGGCCGGGGGGCCAAACGCTAGGTTCGCAGCCGTGATTGCGTTTCTTGCCTTTGATCCGGCGAGAGCTGTTGCGGGCACCTGCGGTGCGTTGCGGGTTGCGATGCGGCTGCGCCGCGTTGCGAGGCGCTGCGCGCCGTTGCGGGTTGCGCGATGGATACCGAGAAATGGGATCCTGCCATTTTTTTGAATCAGCCCATCATGGATGTCCTGTCATCCTGCGCGCAATCGGAGAACCTCCTGGGTGACACGCGTGCTCTCCAACTTCTGTCATCCTGAGCGAAGCGAGTCCGCGAGCGCAGTCGAAGGACCCCTTGGCGGGGTACCCGCTCGCCTCTCTGCGCCGGCACCTGCCTGCCGAAGCCGCGTGCTCGTTCGTTTGGCTAACTCACTCTCTTTCTCCATGCGCGCAGTCGCCCGAAGGGACGCTGCCTCCAGGCAGCCTCGGCAGGCAGGTGGCAAAAGGAGCGGCACGCTCGTACCCCGCCAAGGGCTCCTTCGACTGCGCTCGCAGACTCGCTTCGCTCAGGATGACAGAGTTGTGGGTAGAAGCGCTGTGGGTAGAAGTGCCATGCGCTTCGGTCAGGTAACTACTTGCAGCCATTTGCAGTGGTTATCTCCTGCTCACGCACCGGCGTTCACGACGACCCACAGGAAACCGATAATCAGGGCGACCACTCCCCAGCACGCCGAAAAGCCCATCCAGTCCGTGCGGCTCCACTTCGTGAACTCCCACCGAGTACGCGGCAGCAGTTTCAGATGGTCGAATCGCCGTGGCTCGCGATAACTCAGCGCCACTTCCCGATCATCCTCCTCCGGGGTCGCGGCCACGGGGGTCTTCAGCTTGGCGAAAAAGCCGTCGATGCGATGAACATCCTCCGCGGTTTGATGACGCTCGCGCAGCAGGACGCTCCCCAGGATCAGCAAGACAAAGGGCAGCACGCCATCGACCAGCCAGCGCGCGGCCAGCAAGCCGGCCTTGTTGAAACTGCCCAGCGGCAGGCCGAAAAGATGCAGCAGCCAGGCTTCCACCTGGAAACGGCCCACGCCTTCCGGCGGCGACGTGGGATCATCCGGATTCGCCCGCGCCAGCGCCTCGAAATAGATCGGCACCGGCAAAATCGTGAACGGCTTCTGGATGGACTCTCCGACCTTGCCGGCACGGCCCGCCGCCACATCCTCGCCCGTGGCGCCCATCAGGGCTTGCACCGTGCGCTGGCTGGTGGTCTGCACGAAGGCGCGGTCGCGCCGCACGCTTTCGAATTTCGGCATCAGCACCGGCAGGATGCCCACGAAGACGATCCAGATTCCCAGGGAAACCCAGACGGCGCGGCTTGTCAGGCCCCGCCAGAAAAAAATCAGCAGCACGACCGCGCCGAAAAATGCGTTGAAGGTGATGATGTTGGTAATGAGTTTCACCGCGCCGGAGAACAGCATGGAGGAGACGATGCTGCACGCGAGAACCAGCAGCACCAGCACCTGCCCGACTCGGAGGTAATGTTTCTGGGAGCGGCCCCGCACGAAGGGTTCATAGATGTGCCTGGCGACCAGCGCCGCGACCGCGATGGCATTCGAGCCGACCGCCGGCATGTGGCCGAGCAACATGCCCGAGAGCATCAGGCCCATCAGTCCGGGGCCGAGCAGCATTTTCGACATGGTCCCCCAGATATTCTCCGGGTCGGCCAGCCCGCCGGGAAAAAGCGCGACCGCCAGCAGGCCGCAGAGCATCCACGCGATGATGACGACGCGCTTGGTGAACGCGCCGGTGATCTGTCCGAAGCGCGCGGTGTTCTCGTCCTTGGCCGACCCGGAGTTGGACATGTTATTCGCCAGCCCGAAAATCTGCACCATGCTCGTGAACGTGATGCCGAAGATGGAGTACCACGCATAGTCGCTCGCGGCGACCGTGCCGAAGAGCCGGAACATGAACTCGGGCACCGCCTGGTGCAGCGCGTGCCAGCCGCCGATCCGCGCCAGTCCGAGCGGGATCATCAACACGGTGAAAAACAGGATCAACACCCTTGCAGCGCGTCGGTGACGGCGGCTGCCTTCAGCCCGCCCAGGGTGATGTAAAGCGCGACGACGAGCGTGTAGCAAATGTAGAAGGGCAGGGGCTTGACGTACGACACGAACGAGTTGATTTCGCCGCGCACGATCCGGCTGTCCAGTTGGGCGTACCGGTCCTTCTTGTCCGCCGCCAGCCGCCCGGCGACGAAGTCCGCTTTCAGCCGCGAATATTCCGAGTAATCAGCGACCATCGACCGTTCCGCGGCGCTGTATTCCGCGGGCGGTTTGACGATCATGGCGGCGGCGACCTTGTAGGAGACGACGTTGCCGAATCCGAGCAGCAGCAGATTCACATAGATGTTGAACAGCACGTAGGCCGTCGCCAGGGATTTGCTGTTGAGACGCTCGACGAACAGGTCCGCCATCGTCACGAGCCGGACCCGGCGAAACCAGGTGGCCGAGAACCAGTAAAACGGCGTGATGAAGAGCGTTTGCAGGCTGATCCAGATGCCGCCCGCTCCCTGCCGGAAAACTTCCGCCGCCGTGGTCGGCGCGCCGGAGGAATCGGTCAGGTTGCCGAAATTCAGGAAAAACTGGAGCGTCCGGCCGAGCTTGCGTCCGCCAAGATAAAAATCCTTTTCCTCCTTGACGCCGCGCGAGGACCACCAGCCCAGGCCGATGACGCCGCCGAGGAAAAAGAACACGACGAGAAGATCGAGGATGTGCAGTCCAAACAGATGCATGAGATATCAGGGGGGAGGGGAGCGGGCCAAGGCGACGGGCTGGCGCTGGTCACTCTCCAGCTCAGCCAATAAATATTCTGGAAAGCCGTTGAGGGTTGCAGGAAAACCAGAGGGGTCTTCCTCGCAACTCGCTCGCATGTACAGAATAAGTAATGCGCCGCATCACTTAGCCAGTAATTCGCTGATCTTATGGCCTGATTCCAATGGCATGTTTCACCGGCCTGCGCTTACCGGCGTCGGCGTCGGCGCGGGCTTGGGCATTGGCGTCGGCGTTGGCTGAATCACCGGCAGCGTGATGCCCGGCGTGATGAACTCTCTGACGCTCCTGACCGCCAGCTGGGCCTGGAAATCCGCGGCGGAATGCTCCCGCCCGCAATCCACGTTAATCGTGACCGGCGTCCCGGGTTCGAGATGCACGAAATTATCCGAGTACCGCGCATCCGGGTCCTGCGCGAGATTGATCCAGGTCCAGAGGGCGGGCTGCGCGCTCTCGAGCGTGACGCTGAATCGCTTTCCCGCGCCCGCCACTTTCGTCTGAATCGACGGCGTCGGCAGGGTGAGTTGCCCCGGCAGCGCGAAGAACGAAAGGTTCGTCTCCGCCGGCCCGCCCTCGGGGGTCACCGTCATCCACAGCAGCAGATTCGCGAGTCCCGCCGCCTTTTCCGCGTCGCTGAGAACCACCGACTCCGCGAGCATCGTGCCGTTGGCGGGAGTTGGATGGTCGTTTCGTTGTGCCGCAGCACCTTTCCGTCCGTCGTCGCCAGCCGCCAGGAAAGCGCCGCCTTCCCGCCCGTGAGCCGGTCGTTGATGACGTGGATATCCACCTTGCCCTGCTCCGCATCCACGTCCCCGGAAACCAGCACCGGCGCGAACATGTGCCTCGCGTGATACTGCAACGCCTTCCACCGATGGTAGTAGTCGATCATCGACCACGTTTGCCCCGGCCAGGAATCGTTGTACTGCCAGACCAGCGCCGCCGTGGAATGCGGCCGGTCCCGCCGCCAATGCTCGACGCCGAAGCGGATGCCGTAGGCCTGCACGATCTGGCTCAGCCAGAAGACGTCGTCGATCTTTTCCGGGACTTTCCCGAAGTAACGGAGCACCTGCTTCACGATTTCGTCTTGCGCAGAGAGTTCGTGGTAATGGAGGATCGGCGAATCAACCCCGGCGGCCAGGTCGGCTTCCGTGGCAAAGCTCCGCGTCGAAGCAGGCTCGAGATAGGATTGGATTCCGAACTCCGCGACGAACCCGTGGGTGCCGGCATAATGGGAGAAAGGCTTGCTGCCGTGCCCGAGTCCCCAGTCGTGTGTGTCCGGCGCTCCGGCGCCGCCGCTGGTTGCCTGGTAAGGCTGCCCCGGCGCAAGCTGGCGCACCGCCTCGCCGATCACCTGGTCGAAGAGTTCCTTGTAGCCCACGAAATCCCTGATCTCGTTGTTCCCGCTCCAGATCGCGATGGAGGGATGGTGCCGGACGCGCAGGATCTGGTCGTCGAGTTCCGCCTTCACGTTGGCGATGAACTCCGGGTCGAAACTGGGATACGACACGTTGGCAAACTTGAACTCGAACATCAGCGCGATGCCCAGTTCATCGCAGGCGTCGAAGAACGCGTCGTCCTCGTAGAACCCGCCGCCCCAGAGCCGGATGAAGTTGAAATTGCACGCCGCCGCGTCCTGCATGTACCAGCGCAGCACCTCGGGCGTGATCCGCGCCAGCAGATTGTCGGGGGGAATCCAATTCGCTCCCTTGGCGAAAAACGGCTGCCCGTTGACCTTCAGGGTGTAAGGCAACTGCCGCGTTCCCGGGACCGTCTCGAATTGCCGCAGCCCGATCCGCTTCCTCATCGTATCGAGCACGGTTCCCCCGGCATCCACCAACTGCACCTCCACGGTGTAGAGGTTCTGCTCGCCCAGCCCGTTCGGCCACCAGAGCTTCGGCTGCGGGACGGTCAGCGTGAGCGCCGCCGCTGAGCCGCGACCGGCTGCTTGACCGGTGCGCCTTCTTCCAGCAGGCGCGCGCTCACCTGGCAGCCCGAGGGAGGCAGACCCGCCAGGTCCGCCGTCAGGTCCAGCCGCACGGAACCATCGGAATCGTGGTGCTGGACCACGGCCAGGTTCGCCAGCCGCGATTCGTAGGCGCGCAGTTCGATGCCCTTCCAGATGCCCATCGTCAGGATCGGACGGCACCAGTCCCAGCCCCATTGGTACGCCGCTTTGCGGACCCAGCTCCTGTCGTGCCAGGAAGCGCGCGCGTGCTTGGCCATTGTTTGACGTCGTCGGGAAGAACTTCCGGGTGCAGCTTTGAGGTAAGCCTCCGTCCAGTGCCTTGGTTTCCGCTTGATCGGGGCACCGGTTGAAATTGGATTTGGAGATCGTTCGTGCCCGGCTTGAGGGCTCGCCGCACATCGTAGACCCACGTCCGGAACATGTTGTCGGTCGAGCCGAGGACGGTGCCGTTGAGCGTCACCGTGGCAAAGGTATCCAGGCCGTGGCAGACCAGTTCCACGTTCCTCATCGCCAGTTGCTGCGGCGTCACCTCGAACGTCCTCTGATAAACCCATCCCGTTTTCGCCGCCCATTGCACCGCCTTGTTGTTATCCCGGTAATAGGGATCGGGTATTTTCCCCGCCCGCAACAAGTCGCTGTAATGGTCGCCCGGCACCTGGGCCGGCAGCTTTTCGCTTCCGCCAGCTTGCTGGAGGGTCCAGGCGGTTCCGCCCAGGTCCATCGTCAGCACCTGGCCGGGGAGCGGCATCCCGGCCGGTGCCGCCGGAAGCTGCGCGCCCCGCGCAAATCTCCAGGGAGCTCAGCGCCAACCCTGTCGCGCCCAGGCCGCACAATTTGCTGAACGTACGTCGATTCATTTTCTGATCATTTGTTTGGGAGTGTGCTTCAACCGCGCGGCCCCGGAGCAAGCTCGTGCGGTAAACCCTGCTGAGGGTTGCCGCTGGATCCGTTGCTCATCCAAGCCCGGAAGGGCAATGTTTTTCAATGTCTCGACGGACACCGGGTTTGTCGCTCTCGCCCAGGGCAAACCCAGTTCCGAGAAAAGCTTGCCTGTTTCAAACGACGCATTCACGGCGGAGCGCAACCCGGCGACATCGTAGCCGCCTTCGCCGCCGTGCTGGTAGTGGCGGCGGTGCCGATCATCGATGGAGTGAATCATGCCGGACGACAGCAGCATGCCATTGGTGGCCAGGATGTAGCCATGCGTATCGAGCAAGGATGTCAACGGACGCGCTTCCTCACCGCGGGCGAAGGCCGCGAACTGGCGGTGTGTTCTCTCCACCAACTGCTCGGCTGTTTCACCCGCGTGGACATCGGACGCCGAACTGCCTTCGATCACCGTGCCGTCTTCGGTCACGCGCGCCCATCCTTCGCTGCCGCGCACCTCGAACCGGTACGGCCACGCCTCCTCCGTGGCGTGGGTGAGCGCGGCGGAAAACATCGCCCCGGAAGGAAACCGGCCGCGCAGGCAGGCCACGTCGTAACTCTCGATTGGGCGGGCGCGGTAGAGTTCGGCGGTGATTTCGACCGGCACGGCATAACCGCCCGGCTGCTCGCTCGCCAGGAACATGGCGTTGTGGATGAGATGGGCCATGGCGTTCGTGGCGGGGCCGTCGAGGATCGGCTCGCCCCGGTGCGACATCTTCCCCGCGGCGCTGTTCCGTTGATAATACCAGTCAAGGCGCGGCCAGCACGCGCCGATGCGAATTTCCCGCACGCGCCCCAGCCTGCCCCCGACGACGGCGGCCTTGAGTTTTTGCACCCACGAGGAACTGATCATCTGAAAGCCGACGCCGACGCGCTGGTGTTTGTCCGCCGCGCGCATCGCCTCCCACTGCTGGACCAGGGGAACCGGCGGTTTTTCAAGGTAAATGAAAACGTCGCGTTCCAGACAATCCAGGGTCATTTGCAGATGGAAGGGGATCGGCGTGGCGATGACGATCACGTCCAGGGCGGATTCGTTTCCGAGCATCTCCCGGTGCTCCAGGTAGCAGCGTACCCCGTCCGCCTCCAGGCTGGTCCGCAGTTCGGAGGCATCGGCCAGCACGGGGTCCACGACGGCGGCCAAATGCGCCAGACCGTCCTTTTCCATCTCCCGGATGGCCGCGAGATGGTAAGCGCCGATGCGGGTTGCCCCGATGAGCGCGTAGCGTGGGGGTCGAGTCATCGTGGGAGGGGGAAGCGGCTTGCCCGGAGACCGTTTGCGCCGGTCATTGGGTGGGTTGCGCCGGCAGCGCCTCGGGCGCCAGGCCGAGACACGCGATGGCCGACAATCCGAAGCCGGCGGCCATGTTGGTGGAGACGTTGAATTCATCCACCGGCCCGGCGGTGACCGGACCGTTGAAATGATCGGGCGCAAACCCGGCGGGCAGAAGTTTCATCCCGCCGCCGCCGCCTTCAAAAAACTCCTTCCACGCGCGGGCGGCCAGCGCCGGATCGTGCGTTTTCCAGGCGGCGTAGGCCGTCAGGCGCGAGTGCGCCTGGGTCAGATAAAGCTTGCCGAAATCCCTCCCGAAGGCTTTCCGCTGCTCCTCGGGACTCGCGTTGTAGTACCGGCAATAATCCAGCCAGGTTTTCTCGTACTCCGGCACGTCGAGAAGCTGCAGCAACTCGGCGTTGACCTCGAATCCGCCGAACGAAGCGCTCAGGGGCGACATGTAGAAATCGTCGTCGCGCGTGAAAAAGCGGCCCGTGCCGGGATCGTACCCGCCGCCGGCGGAAAACCAGCCGTGCGGCAGGGCGGCGATGCTTTTCATGCCCGTGATCAATTTGTCGCGGTAGGCGAGGATTGCCCGTGCGCTCCCATTCCGTGAGCCACGCGGACGCGACGGAAGTCCATTCGATGCCGGTGAGGAAATTCATCGGGTACGGCTTCCCCGCCGCGTCGGCGAGCGCCTTGGAAACTTTGCGTTCCACGGGAACCTCGCCCGCTTTCCGGTCCGCCGTCAGCTCCTCGCGCATGAGGTCGCCGACGCGCTCGTCGGCGGTCAGGTAATAGAAAAAGCGCCGGTTTTCCGCCGTGCTGACCCGCAGTTGTTTGGAGCTGTCGCCCCACGGCACGACCCCGTGCCGGGTTCCCAAGCCCGGCGAAACGTCCGAGGTGGTACACGTCCACCTCGCCGGTGTGGCGGGTCATCGCTTCCGCGAAACGGAAAATGTCCGCGCGGCCCGTCCGCAGAAAACTCTCCCACAGCCAGATGTCCGTGGACTGTTCCGAATTGTCCCAGGCGTAGGCGCCCACGTCGTACCGCCAGACGTGGCGGTCGAAGTCGTACCGGTGCATGACGTTGCCGAAATACCAGAACCCGTACCAGTGCCGCTGGTCGGCCTGCTTCTCGTAGTAATCGACGAGTAAATCCAACTGCTCCTCGATGCGGGCGCGCACCGGCGTCGAACGGTCCGGCAGGCTCCAGATGGGTCCGCCGAAGACTTCCGCCTGCTTGTAATCGGCGGGCCGGCAAACGAGTTGCGGCGGCGCGCGGAGCGCGCGCGCGAGTTGGGCGAAGGCCTCGTGCGACGGCGTTTCGGGCAGCGCCCGGAAGAGCAGTTCGCTGGTGCGCGCCACGCCCGTCGCGGTGGCAAAGCCCGGTTCGTAATCCTCGTAGGTCATGGCGCCGCCCGCGTTTTGCTTCTCGAAGGTGTCCATGCCCATGTCGTCGTGGAAGAACCGCATGTCCATCGGCCGCGCTTCCGGCGACCACAGCCACGCGGTGACTTCCGCCGTGTCCGTGGCGGCGTTGCGGATGCTCAACTCGGTCGGGTGGCTCTGCCAGAAATTACGGATGCCGAACGCCAGCCCGCCGCCGGGTCCGCCGAGCCAGGCGAGGCCCGCCGCCCGGCGGCCCGTCAAGCTGTTCAGAGACGTGAACCCCGCTTTGGTGCGCTTGCGGATCTCGAACGCGTCGGAGGAAAGTTGCGAGAGGGTGAAATCTCCGAACGCGGGCACGTAATCCAGCCCTTTGCTCACGCCGGGCTTCCAGGATTCCAGCGGCGGCGTCTTGCGTCCCGCGACCTGCGCCGCGCGGACCTCCGCGCCCGGGTCCTGTTGCAGGCCCGTGAGGCCTTGGACCGCTTCACCCCACACGCCGCCCTCGTCCGTGGCAAACCGGATGTGCCGGTCGTACAGCGCGTCGCGCATCGGCATCGAGAAGCGGACGCCCAGGCCGCTGATGAAATCCCGGTTCTGGTCGCCGTCGTAAATGATCGTGTGCATCATGCGGATCGCGTCGCCGCCCGCGTAAAAGTACAGCCGGACGACGAACGGCAGCCACACGCGGCCGCTTTCCCCCCGGTGTTTGCCTTCGAGTTTGATCACCGCGCGGATCGGACCGTTCTGTTCCACCGAAACCGAGGAAACGACCCCCTCGAAGGTTTCCTGCTGGACCGCGCCGTCCGCGTCCAGGTCGGGGGAACCGCGCAGCCGGCAAACCAGCCGTCCGTCGGCGGCGATTGGCTTGCCGCCGCGCCGGATGGATCAAGGAAATGGTTGCCGGTCCGGCGGATGCGGCACTCGATGACGCCGGTGTTCACCGTGATCGTTTCCGGTTCTTCCACGACGGAAACCGCGGTCGGCGGCACGACGGGCTTTCCCGGCTCCAGGCGCAACGGCGCGGCGGCGCCGGCTCCCGCCGGGATCGCGTGGGCGGTCCATTTCAACGAACCGTCGGGCCAGGTGGCCAGCGGCCACGACTGCACCGGAACCGGTTTGCCATCCGCGGCGATGAGTGTGAAGGAGGTGCCCGCGGCCGCGGCGCCGCGCGGCCAGGGCACCCCCCAGGTTGTGCCGGGCAAGGTTTCCGGCGCGTCGTTGCCCTCCAGCCAACGCACTTCCCGGACCGGCGGCGGATCGGCGGAGACCACGTTGGACAACCCGGTGAGAACCGCCGCGACGCGGATGAGCACGCCGCAACCGGCGAAAAAGGGAGAGGCAAACTTCATGGGTGGCAGGCCGCAACGCGCGACGCGGGGGGGCATCGTGTACTCAACCGGTGGGGGTGGAAGCTGGACGCGGGATATTCAAAGGCGCAACGGCTGTTCAATGCCTCGGGATGTCCGCGCGGTAACTTATACAGGACCCTTCGACGATTGAACAAGCAGGTTTTCCAGGGCGAACGCATCAAGATCGAATGCGGGATGGCGCTTGAAGGTGTATGCTTTTCCATCCCACGGGCAACTGGCAACCTACGACTTAGCATCCTGCATCCCGCATCCCGCATCCGATCTTGATGCGTCAGCCCTCACCGCCCCGCGGGCAACGTGAAAGTGTCGAACGAATGCGCGGGCAGTGCCACCGTCTCCGATTGCCGACCGTCGATGCTCAGGTTCACCGGCAGGCTGTCCTTCGAAGTATTCGCCAGCACCACGACCACCGTGCCGTCCGGGTTCACGAACGCAAGCTTGTTCCCCCAATCGCTCTCGGTTGCCACGAGGTGCGCTCCCGGCTCGACGAAGAATGAAAAGTGCTTGTAGCAGTAGTAGAAGGGCGTGTACGTCACCCGCCCGTTCCGAGAATCCACCACAACCGGCGAACACTGCGCCCAGTCCGCCGTGCTCTTGCCTGTTTCATCAAGTACGAGGTTCCACACGATGTTGGAACTCGCGCCCGCCCCGAACCATTTCAAGGCCAGTTCGTACTGCTTCTGCCCGAACGCCCAGTCGTTCGTGTTCGTGGTCCCGCACTCCGCCTCGCTTTGCATCAGCTTTAACTCGGGATGGAGAAAGCGCGTTTCGGTCATGGTGCGCGCCCCGGCCCACTGGCAGGCCACTCCCCCCAGATAACGCCGCGTCTGCGGGTCCTCCATGGAAGGCCCGACCCAGTAAGCGTAGCCGCCACGGCCGGAATCGTTGATCGTCCCCAGAAAGATGTCCGCGTCGATCCGCTCTCTCTGGAAGATCGGTCCCAGGTGGTGGCCGATGAATTTGCCAAGCTGCTCTCCCGTCCACTGACAGCTCGTGTATTTGGTCGCCGCCGTCGGTTCGTTCTGCGGCATCACCATGGCGATTTTCACGCCCGCCGCGCGGTAGGACTGCACATACTTTGCGAAGTAGAGCGCCAGGGCATCAAGGGTTTGGTCGTCGTCTTTGATGTGCCCGCCGGTCAGTTTGCCGCTGTCCTTCATCCACGACGGAGGCGACCAGGGCACGGCCCACAGCCGCAGGTCGGGCCGGAGCGCCAGCGCGGCCTTGATGTACGGGATCAGCTTTTCCTGGTCGCGGGCGATACTGAAATGCTCCAGCGCGTAGTCGCCCGGCGTCTCGTCGAGCGAGTACAGCGTCGTGGCGTAATCGCTGGCACCGATGGGAGTTCGCGCGAGGTTAAGCTTCAAACCCGTCTTTGGATCGAACAGGGCGCGCAGCAGTTCCGCCCGGGCGTCGGCGGACAGCACTTCCATGGCCCCCCAGCCTCGCTCGTTGAAGCAACCGCCCCAACCGTCGATCACCTGAGATTGTTCCCGCGAATTAACGTACACGGTTGGGCCGCTGTTCGCTTCCGGCACCGCGACACCCGGGTGCAGGGCGACGCTTGGCTGATCCGCCCAAGGGCGATCCACCGTGCTGCACTTCCAGGTCAGCGGTCCACCCTCCGCCGCGGAAATGGTGGCAGGGAGAAGACCGGCCGACAAGGCAGCCCACCCACCAAGAAGAATCAGCGTCCAAACATGGAAGGTGTTGTGCCGGGGAGACATGAGGCGTCGATCATACGTGGGGTGCCTGTCGGTGGCAAACGGTGTTTGCTTCGTCCCGGGGCTGACGCATTCACTCCATCTCCTTCCCCCTGCCTACTTCTTTTTTGATGCGTCAACCCTGCACGTTTTCGCTTTGCGCGAAATGTCACCGCCGCCGCGCAAAATCGCACTTCAAAGAAGGAGAGTAGTCACAACGGCTTCAATAACGTGAACGGCGGTCCCCCCCCGCCGAGCTACTGGCCGACCGTAACATTTTGACAAGGTAATCCGTCGAATTTCGTGGTCCGACCGATCCCCGCCGGACAGGTTTCCCCGCTTGTTTTCCGCCGCCGCTTTCGTCCCGGTAAGTGGCCGAAAACCGCGTTCCCTGGCGCGGACCGACCCGAGTTTGCTCCCCCTTCATGAAAAACAAAAACCGCGGGCAATCGACTGACGCGCGCTCAATGCTTCGGAGGACCGTAAAACGCGCGGTAGGTTTGCTTCCATTCGTCCGCCATGAGCTGGTGGCCGGCGAAGGTCGGGTGGACCCGATCCCAGATCCAATAGGTGATCGGCGCGCGTTTTTGAGCCTCGTCGAACACCGCCTGATAATGCACGACCGGCGCTTTGTACTTCTCGCCCAGCCTTGCGACCGCCTCGCGCATCCCCGGCATGATCGTTTTCCATTGCTCGGTGTCCTCCGCCGGGCCTTTGTCGGCGTTGAAGAAGGGTTCGCCCAGGATAAATTTCACGCCGGGGCAGGCCGCCACCGTGTCGGCCAATAATTGATCGTAGCGTTTCTCAAACTCCTCGACGGAAAAAACCTTGTGATCGCGCAACGCATGGCCCACGTCGTTCACACCGATCAGGACGCTGAGCACCTCGGGCTTGAGGTCCAGGGTGTCGGCTTTCCAGCGGGCCGCGAGATCGACCGAGGTGTTTCCGCCGATGCCCCGGTTGAGAAAGGTTGTCTGCCGTTCCGGGAAATCCGCGCCTTCGCGCGCGCAAATGATAAACGCGTAGCCGTGTCCGAGCAGATGGTTGGGATCTTCGGTGCGCCCGCGGCCCATGTCGGTGATGGAATCTCCTTGAAACAGAACGCGCGCGCCCGTTTCAAACAACGGTGACTGGGCCGGAGACGTGGAAGCCAGCGATGTTAATGCCATTCCTAAAAATGCGGCGTGTGGAAATCTCATCCCCGGTGTTGATCGCCCCGGTGGCCGATGGAGGGGCGTGACCAGGGAGGACCCACGATGGCCCCGCGCTTTCAGCCAGTCAACTTCCAGACTTTGCAAACCAAGGTTTTGCTTTTCCCATTTCCTCTGTCATAAAACCTTCTGTCAATCCCCCCCGCCAATGCAAAATCCACCTCCCTCCCGCACCGCGCGCCGCGCGATTGCCCGCACCCATTCTTTAAAGGCTCCTGGCCGGTGTCTCTCCGGCCCGCGTTCCCTGCTCGCCGTCGCCCTCCTGGCTTCCTGCCTCCCGTCGCTGCCGGCCAAAGAGCCGGTTGATTACGTCGATCCGTTCATCGGCGCGGGCAGCACCACGCCCACGAAAGAAGAGGCCATCCGGCTGCATTTCGATCCGAACTTCGAGGGATTCCACGGTAAACTCTTTCCCGGCGCCTGCACACCGGCGGGCATGATCCAGCTAAGCCCGGACACGATCACGGGCGGCGACAATGGCGCCGGCTATTCGTATCCGCACACGACGATTCAGGGTTTCAGCTTCATGCACCTGAGCGGCGTCGGGGCATACGGAGATTTCGGCAACTTCATGGTCATGCCCACTTCCGGGCCGCTCAAGACGTACTACGGCGACACGGGCAGACCCGGCACGGGGTATCTGTCGTCGTATTCCAAGGAGTCGGAAACCGCGCAGGCCGGCTACTACGCGGTGACGCTGGATGATTACAAAGTGCGCGCCGAGGCGACCGCCGCGCCGCACAGCGGCATTTTGCGTTTCACGTTTGGCAAGGATCCGGCGTCCCGGGTCCAAATCGACCTGGCGCGCCGCATCGGCGGCACCTCGCTGCATCAGACCGTGAAAGTGATCGACGACCACACGATCGAAGGCGAGATGGATTGCCCGCGCGAGGGTGGGGGCTGGATGCACGGGAAGGTGGCGTACACGGTTTATTATCACGCGGAGTTCAGCAAACCGCTCAAAAACGTGGGCGTCTGGAGCGCGACGCTGCCGCCCGGACCGTACAACGGCATCATCGCGAAGCCGGAATTCGCCGAAGCGTGCCGCGAGGCGGAGATTCTGCCCGGCTGCCGGGAAAAAGAAGGTCAGCACCTGGGGTTCTACGCGGAATTCCCGACGGAGGACAAAGAGGCCATCCTGGTGAAAGCGGGACTCTCGTTTGTCAGTTTGGAGGGCGCCCGGGCCAATCTCGCGGCGGAGATTCCCGCCTGGGATTTCGACGGCGTCCGCAAGGGAGGCCGCGAGCGTTGGGCAAAAGAATTAAACCGCATGTCGGTGGAAGGCGGCACCGAGGACCAGAAAACCATTTTCTACACGGCGCTTTACCACGCGTTGATCGACCCGCGCACGGTCGCGGACGTGAACGGCGACTACGTGGGCGGGGACAACAAGGTGCATCGGGCCGTGGGCTTCACCAAGCGCACGGTTTTCAGCGGCTGGGACGTTTATCGCAGTCAGTATCCGCTGCTGACGATTGTCGCGCCGGACGTGGTCAACGATCAGATCAACAGCGCGGTCGAACTCGCCGAGCAAAACGGCACGCGTTATTACGACCGCTGGGAATTGATGAACGCCTACACCGGCTGCATGTGCGGCAACCCGGAAGTGGTCGTGATCAACGACGCCTACCAAAAGGGCATCCACAATTTTGACACCGCGAAAGCCTATGAATTTTCCATGAACACCTGCGAGAAGTTAGGCAACGGGCCGCAAGGCTATTCGACCGGGGGTCACGGTGTCGCCGTCACGCTGGAAAACGCCCACGCCGATTGGAACCTCGGCCGCCTCGCCGCTTCCTTGAACCGTGAGGAGGCGAAGAAATACGCGGAGCGCGGCCAGGCCTACCGGCTGCTTTTCGATGCGAACGTGCCCTGGACCTACGATAAGAACGGGAAAGACGCGCGCGCCGAATGGAAGGGCTGGTTCCACGGCAAGGACACAAAGGGTGAATGGGACCCGTGGGAGGGACTGACCTCCGGGCGGGGCGGGATAGAATCCGACCTGTACCAGGCGGGCTGGTTCGTTCCCCAGGATATTCCCGGTCTTATCTCCCTGGTTGGTGGCAAGGAAGCGTTCGTCGCGAAGCTCAGCGATTTTTTCGATCGCGTGCCCAAGCTCAACAAATGGAATTCTTACGAGAACCATGCGAATGAGCCCAGCCATCTCATCCCCTTTCTCTTCAACCGCGCGGGCGCGCCGTACCTGACGCAGAAATGGGTTCGCCGGCTGGTGACGGAAACGTACGGTGCCAAGCCCAACGGCTTGTGTGGCGACGATGACGAAGGCCAGATGTCCGCCTGGTTTATCCTGGCCGCTAGCGGCTTGCACCAGGCTTGCCCGGGAGATCCGCGTTTCGAGATCTTTACGCCGCTTTTTGACAAGGTGACGCTGAAGCTCGACCCGAAATACGCGCGCGGCTCCGCTTTCGTTATCACCGCGAAAAACAACTCTCCGGCGAACGTTTACATTCAGTCCGCGACGCTCAACGGCAAACCGCTCAACCGCTGCTGGTTGAATTGGTCCGAGATCGCGGCGGGCGGCGCGCTGGATTTTGTGCTTGGACCCAACCCCAACCTAGGCTGGGGACTTCAATAACACTCGGCAAAACAAACCCTTCCTATGGCAACCCCCCTCTCCACCACCCTCCCGGCGCGATCAGACAACGAAAGCCGTTCCCAACCGAACTATCGCGGCCCGTTCGGGATCATGACGCTGCTGTTCTTCATGTGGGGATTCATGACCGTCTGGAACGACATCCTCATCCCGAGATTTAAGGAGGCGTTCACGCTCACCTACTTTCAGGCGATGCTCGTGCAGTTCGCGTTTTTCGGGGCCTATGCGGTTGGCTCGCTGATCTACTACTTTATCTCGATCAAATCCGGTGATCCCATTAATCGTGTCGGCTACAAAAACGGTGTCATCATTGGATTGCTGATCGCGGCGGTCGGCAGCGCGATGTTCTTCCCGGCGGCAGTGACGGTTTCCTACCCTTTGTTCCTGCTCGCCCTCTTTGTCGTCGGTCTGGGTTTTGCGATGCTGCAGATTGCGGCCAACCCTTACGTGACCATCCTTGGGCCGGAACAAACCGCGCCCAGCCGACTCAATCTCTCCCAGGCGGTCAACTCCTTCGGGACGACCATCGGGCCGATCATCGGCGGATACCTCATCTTCAAGGTGTTCAATCATCCCGGCGCGCACGGCGCGGCGGCGGCGAAAATCCCCTACCTTTGTTTTGCCGGAATCTTTTTGTTGCTGGCGGTGTTTTTCAAGTTCGCCAATCTGCCGAACTTCACGAACACCGATGAAATCACCGAAGGCGCCGGGGCGCTCAAGTATCCGCACATGGCGCTCGGCATGGTGGCGATTTTCATGTACGTGGGCGGCGAGGTGTCCGTCGGGAGCGTCATCGTCAATTTCCTCGGCACCGCGAAGCTCGGCGGCATCGCTTCGGAAACCGCCAGCGGCTACCTGTCCTTCTATTGGGGCGGACTGATGATCGGGCGCTTTATGGGAGCGTTTTCACTGAGCGACATGGGACGCTCGAAGCACGCGCTGGTGGTCATGGTCCCCACGCTGGCGTTTTTGCTGGTGTCGTACTTTGCCGGCCGGGAAGCCGCGCTTCACTACGGCGTTTACCTACTGCTGTTGGTGGTGGCGTTTTTTGTTGGCGCGGGTAAGGCGCCGCGGACCCTGGCGTTGTTTGCGGGAATCATCATCGGGTTGCTCACCATCGGAATGTTGGCCGCGGGCGATCTGGCGAAGTGGTCGGTGCTGGGCGTCGGGTTATTTTGCTCGATCATGTGGTCGAACATTTTCTCCCTCGCGATCGAAGGGTTGGGCCCGCTCAAAAGCCAGGCTTCGTCGCTGCTGGTGATGGCGATTCTGGGTGGCGCGGTGCTCCCCCTCATCCAGGGGTGGGTTGCGGATGGTTTCGGCGTGCAGGGTTCGTTTATCGTTCCCATGCTGGCGTTTGCGTACGTCGCGTTCTACGGAATCTATGGCTACCGGGCGGGCCGTGATCCTGTCGCCGCGGCGACTCATTGAGGGTTCTATTTGGGGTATGGCATTGAAGGTTACACCCGCTACACCGAATGGCGGGCTTGCCCGGCTTCTTAGTCTCGGAGGGACATCGGAGGTTACAGCCATTTTCAAGACTATCGAACGACGTCGCTCCGGGGCATCCTCCCCGGGAGCGCGGGTCTCCGACCCGCAATAGGGCGGTAGCCCCCGCACAAACCAGACCCGGCCAGAGGCGGGCGGGACGCCCGCGTTCCCGGGGCTGACCAGACCAGAGGCGGGTCGGAGACCCGCGCTCCCGGGGAGGATGCCCCGGAGCCAGACCAGAGGCGTCGATCAATCATTCTGGAAACCGCTGTTAACTTCGGGTACGGTAAAGTGCGCGGTGAGCCACCGTAAAGTTTATAGTAGAAGACGTTGACCCCGGAGGGCGCCACCTCGCGCTTGGCGTCGTCCACCGCCTTCTGGCGGGTGTTCACCCACTCGATCATGCGCTGCACCTCCTCGGGCGTCGGCACACGCCGGGGATCGACGCGCGGCAGGTGCCAATCGCCTTCCCAGTTGCCGAGATAGAAGGTTTTGCCGCTGCCCCGGTAACGGGTCAGGAGGTCTTTCGTTAGATCGCGCATCCGCTGGTATTCCGCCGGGAGGCGATCCGCCGCGAACGGGTCCTCCTTGCTGCCGAAGGCGTACGCCCAGAGCACGTAGTTTGCAAAAGGCATGTCCAGCACGGCGCGCGTGGCCGGGTCGCGGCCGGCCATGTCCACAAGCGTGCTGATGGCCGGGTCCCCGGCCGTATTGGAGAGCGAGGCTCCGCCCAGACGAAGTTATCACCGGGGGGGACTATTGCAGAGGCGCCAATGGCTCCGCCGGTGCTTGCGACGGAATCGCGGGCGGGGCGGTGGGATCAACCACCCACTGGCAGGAAGCAGCGAGGGAAACCTGGCCGGACCTTGCCTTGGCCAGGATGTTGTTGGTTCCGGTTTGAAGCGTCACATTGGACCAGCGGAAAACCCTGACCTTATCCGGCGAGACCGGAGACAGTGGCTTGCCATTGACAGACAACTCGACGTTGTCACAATTCGAGAAGACCTCTATTTGCGTGACCGGTTCCCGCCGCGGGGTCAAGCGGCTGGAGGCGATGTGGACCATCGGTTTATCGCTCCAATTTGCCTGATAGAAGAAATAGGCGTCCTTCTTGATCTTGCGGTCTTCAGTCACCAGTCCTTTGTCGTTGACGCCGACCAAGCCGCCCTCGTGACGGCGGGCGGACCGGAAATCAAACATGCACCAGACAAAGGATCCCCAGAGGAGGGGATTGTCCTTGAATTGACTCCAGACCACCTCATGGACATGGACCTGCCATTGTTCGGAGTGGAGGTGGCCGGCGCGCTTTTGGGTCAGAGGACCTTCCTGTTGCTGGTCAGGAGCGGGATTGGCGCCGGCGCCATACTCACTGTAGGCGATGCGTTTGCCAGCCTCGGCGTAGTCTCCCTTGATGTCGTTATCGAACTTGTCGATGCCCGCGTACCAGCCCGGATACCGGTTAAAACAAGGATGGTCGGGGATCTGATCGTAGGTGGCGCGCGCCTTGTAAATCGCGCACACGTTCAGGCGCGACGGGTCCAACTCCTTTGCGACCTCCTTGAGATATTGCAGCAGGGCGTCCGGCGGAGGGGTGGTGCTCAAGCCCAGTTCGTTGAAGAGCCCCCAGAAGGCAACGCTGGGGTGGTTGTAACGCTGGGAAATCATCTCGCGCAGCTGCTGCTCAGCGTTGGCGGCAAACTCAGGCTTGTCGGAGATCAGATTCACCAAGGGGATTTCGTCCCAAAGCAACAAGCCGTTGCGATCGCAGAGATCGTGGAGGTAATCACTCTGCGGATAATGGGCCAGGCGGACGGCGGTCACCCCCATATCCAACATGATCCGGGCATCCTCATCGTAGTTGGCCGGACTCGCCGCCCAACCCTGATCACCCCAGTCCTGGTGCCGGTTCACGCCATGGATCGGGTAAGGCTCGCCGTTGAGGACAAAGCCCTTTTCCTCACTGATCTCGACCGTGCGCAGGCCGAGTGGCTGGGTGATCGAGTCGGAAGTGTCGGCGCCATTCAGCAAGGAAACTTTCGTGGTGTAAAGATAGGGGTCCTTGCGCCCGTTCCAGCGGTGGGGCGAGGAAACGTTCAGCCCGAGAAGCACCGCTTTGGTTTGACCCGCTTCGATGGCGACGGGCTGGGTCTTTGTGGCCACGATCATCCCTCCGGCATCGGTGATGTCGGCTTTGACCCGCGCTTGGACCGGGCTGGTTTTGCCGTTGGAAACCAAGGTCCTGACTTCGATTTGCGCGGCGGAACCGTTTAGCGACTTTGTGGTCAGATAAACGCCCGGAGACGCCAGGTCGAGCGGCGAGACGCAGACCGGATCCGCGACGATCAAATGGACCGGGCGGTAGAGGCCTCCATCAACGTTGAAATCCCCGCCCAGAGGCGGCACGTCTTTTTGGCCCGAGTTATCGACCTGGACCCGCAGTTCATTGGCGCCGGGATGCAGAAGAGGCGTCAATTCGTAGCAGAAGGCGGTAAAGGCGCCGCGATGTTCCCCGAGCGGCTGTCCATTCAGATAGGTCTTCGTGACGAGCGAAGCGGCCTCGAAACGAAGAAAAACCCTTTTCCCCCGCCAATCGGCGGGAACATCAATGGTGCGCGCGTACCAGCAGGCACCCCGGTAATATCCGTTTTTGTAATGAGGATCCTTTTGATGATCCCCCTGGTCGGCGCTCGCCGTGTTCCAGGTGTGGGGGAGGGTGACCGTTTCCCAAGTTTGCGTCGCGGCGGTCAATCCCGCGTCATCCTTAACAAATTTCCAACCATCGGGCAGTTCTTGATCCAGGCGTGCAGCTCCACGTCCCACGGCGACGGGACCCAGAGCAAGAACTGCGGTCAGGAGGAATAAGCTCCCGTGACGGGCTTGGAATACAGGGTACATGGGGATGGCGCGATCCCGCCGACTGGATACTTCCAAACGGGAGTTCCGTTGCCGCCGCAGCGGTAATACTTCGCCGGGGCCGCACGGGATTGCGAGGGTATGGCCACATCGTGGTGATTGCAAGCGCGTGAGTTGAAGCGGCCGGGTAACCAGTACCGCCGTAAGCCGGTGCCACGTCGCAGTAGTTGATGTCCCAATCCAGAGCCGCGCGCATGGCGTGGACCGCGTCGCGTCCGGCCTCCGGCGCATCGTGAAACTCGCCGCCGGGCGGGGCAAGCCGAAGCTCGGGCGCGAGACTTTCAGCCCGGCGCGGCCGACAACGCCGCATTCCACCTTCGCGGGCCGCCTAATGCAGGAAAAGATAAAGCACACCGACCAACGCGACGAGAATCAAAGCCACGATCCTCGGGTCGCTCACCGCGCGCACCGGCCCTTCGAGGAACGCGAGCGGATGATCCCAGCACACCTTCGCCACCTCCGCCCGGTCCATTGCCGGAGTGGACAGGCTGGTCACCACGTAAATGATCACGCACAACACCGCCAGCGACGGCCCCACGAGCATGAACGGAATTCCGAGACCCTGGGTTGGATCGGTCACCAAGCCGCCGAAGCCCTCGCGCGCGCGGCCCGCGCCGAGGATGGCTTTTCCGACGCCTGGCAGGTCCAGCACGAAGTAGGTCACCCCGATGATCGAGCCGGCGTAGAGCGTGGCCATGGCCGCCTGCCAATTGCCGCGCTTCCACAGCACGCCGAGCACGAACACGGTCGTGACCGCCGGCGCGAAGGTCATCGGGATTTTGTTGATGGCCTCGAAGATCGTGCCGAATTGGTTGCCCTGCGTGGACCACAGGATCGCCAGCACCATGATGACGCCGGTCGCGACCCGGCCGATGGCCACGGTGCGCGCGTCGCTCGTCTCCGGGTGTAGGCGCTTGACGATGTCGAAGGAGATCAGCGTCGCGCAACTGTTCAACGCCGCCGCCATGCAGCTCATCAGCGCCGCCGCCATGCACGCGGCGAGCAGCCCCCGCAGGCCCACGGGGATGAGGTAGTTGATCAACACGGGCAGCATGGTGTTGTAATCCGGCTGGTTGGTGCCGGGCACCTGGTTCAGGTGGATGGCGCCTTTCCGCCAGAGCACGTAACCGATCACCCCGGGTAGCACCATGAGGAACACCGGTGTGATCTTGAGAAACCCGGCGAACAGCGCGCCGTTCTGGCCGTCCTTGACACTGTGCGCGGCCAGCACGCGCTGCACATGCGTCTGGTCGGCGCACCAGTACCAGATGCCCAGGATCGGGTATCCCAAAAGGATCGCCAGCCACGAGAATCCGTTCAGGTGCCCATCGGCGTTGATGATCGGCTGCAACATGTGCGTCTGGCCTGGAAAGGCCGCCGCCTTGAACCCGGCCAAATCGTGCACGCCCACGCCCGGCAGCGCGCGCAATCCCAATACCGTGACCAGCGTCGCGCCTCCGAGCAGCAGGCAAACCTGCACGTTTTCGGTCATCACGACGGCCTTGAGTCCGCCCAGGACCGTGTACACCACCGTGAAGAGCGAGAGCACGACGATGGTCCAGATCATCGGCACGCCCAGGAAGCTCTCGAAGACCTTCGCCGACGCGAACAGGCTGATGCCGATGTGGATCAGAAGCGCTCCCAGCAGGCCAATGACCGCCAGGAACGTCCGGGCCGCCGGGCAATACCGCCGTTCCATGAACTGCGGCAGCGTCTTCACCGCCGAGTTGATGTAAAACGGCGCGAAGATCAGGGCCAGCAGGATGAGCGTGAAACACGCCATCCACTCGAAGTTGCCGATGACCATGCCGTCCTTCGCGCCGCCCGCGGCGAGGCCGACCAGATGGATCGTCGAGATGTTCGAGGTGAACACCGCCGCGCCGACGGTGAACCAATTCAGCGAATGGCTGGCGAGAAAGTATTGCTCGCTGCTCGCATTTTTACGGTAGCCGATCCAAATGCCGAACGCGGTGATGCCGACGAGGTAAACGGCGATTACGAGGATGTCGATGAGAGAAACGGGCATAAAGCGGGGGAGGCACAATTTCTACCGGCACCTTGAGCGCCCGTGATTCGCTCGCTCTTCAATGCCCCATCTGCCCCGTCATCCAGACGTGTGCGGCGCGATGGCAGCGCGAGAAGTGCCGTTGTGATTCGAGTCTCATCGGAGAGTAATGCGTTTGGATTATGGATTGCTCCAGCCGGACGCGCAATCATCCGTTTGCGGCGGAATCAGCGCCATTTTACGTTTAAGGTGTGTTTTTCAGCTCATTCAGGGCGATAGGATCGGAGAACGAACGGCGCACCAAGCGATGACTAAAAGAGGTCAAAAAGCCGGTGGCGGCGCGTGCGCTCGACGCATGGATCGGTGACCCCGGCAAAGAACCGGAGGCGGCAAGATTATTCACCCGGGTTGCAAGCCCCCTCAACGCAAGCCGTTATGAATGCGTTTACCCTGGAAATACGTCGGGAGTTGGCACCGCGGGTCTGGTAGTCTGACGACGAAATCGAACGCAACGCGGCGTGACCGCGTATTTGAACAAACTCCGATCTACGATCATGAAATCAGTAGCAATCTTCCTTGCCGGTGTTGTGGGCGGCGCGCTGCCACTTGTGGCGCAACCCGAGGTCTCTCCAACCACCATCGTCCAGAATATCACCATCCCGCACAACGACTCCCAATATAAGGCGACTCGCGGTTACATAGAGGAGACTCCGGTCCCGGACTATCAACATGCTTCTCCGGCCGCTTTCGAGGCGTTTCGGGATTTGAAGTACGGTGTCCGGATTCACTGGGGCATCTACTCCATATTGGAGGAGACGCATACCTCGTGGCCATTTCTGAAAATGCCTTACGAGAAGAAACAGGCCTACAATGAGCTTTATAAAACTTGGAATCCGACCGGTTTCGACGCTGAGCAATGGATGCAACTGTTCCAGGAAAACGGGATGAAGATGTTTGCTTTCACCACCAAGCATCACGAAGGATTTTCCATGTACGACACGCGTACTCGTGTCAAGAAGCGGGTAAACTGGACGGCGCCCGGAGGGCCCGCCTTGGAGGATTGCGACCTCGCGTATAGCATCATGGAGACGCCTTTTCATCGAGATGTCGTCAAGGAACTCTGCGATTCCGCCCGCCGGCATGGCCTGGCCGTTGATCTCTACTACTCCAACCCGGATTGGTACGATGCCGATTTTCGTCCCTACTGTTACGATCCTATCACCGTGGCACGCGGTTCCTCCGCCTCCACTCCGCCCAAGGATGGCAAGGGGGCGCCCGTCTTTACCGCTCCTGCGGCGACCCCGGAAGAAGAAACCCGCATGATGTCCCGGTATCGTGACCAGCTGACGGAGTTGCTGACGAACTACGGTAAGATTGATATGGTCTGCCTGGACATGTG
This sequence comes from uncultured bacterium, assembly GCA_963795895.1. Lineage (GTDB taxonomy): Bacteria > Verrucomicrobiota > Verrucomicrobiia > Chthoniobacterales > SZAS-18 > CAWCJJ01. The sequence goes on along the minus strand of CAWCJJ010000004.1, from coordinate 207,814 downwards.
GCTCGGGAAGGAAGTCTGGCCGCAAATGCGGGACACCCTTCTCGCCCTGCGCAAAATCCAACCGGATGTCATGTTCAGGGCCCGGGGCATCGGCAATTATGGAGACTACTATACCCCGGAGGAATATGTCCCCAAGGGTAAGGAGAATACCGATATGCCCTGGTTTGTGATCTATCCGCTGGCTGAAAACTTCGCCTACGATCCCAAAATGGCCCATTACAAAGGCGGGGAGTGGATCGTGCGGTCGCTCGTTGATACGGTGGCCAAAGGCGGTAATTTCATGGTTGGCATAGGCCCGGACGGCAACGGACGATTCGCCCCGGCGGCCATCGAAAATCTCAAGACCGCGGGGGATTGGTTGAAAGTAAATGGCGAAGGCATCTACGCGACGCGGCCTCGCGAGGGGGATTTGTGGCGGGAAGGCAACGAAATCCGGTACACCCAAACCAAGGACCATCGGACCGTTTACGCTTTCGCGCTGGGTTGGCCGGGACCGGTGTTAAATTTGAAGGACGTTTGCCCCCGGCCCTCTTCCAAGGTGTATCTGCTCGGCTATTCAACCCCCTTGGAGTGGACCTACACCCCGGAGGCCGGCACGGTGATCCAGCTTCCCGCGGAGTTGCAAGGCGCGGACAAACACAAGCTGTTTTTTGTAGCGGGCTTCAAGATCGAGCCCCAGTCTTGATAAAGGTAGCGCCAGTACTTCAGCAAGGTGGCAAGTGATGACAAGCTGGCCGTTATGCCAGCGAAAAAGCACGTCGTCACCCTCACCAAAGCAGAACGTCTGGACCTGGAGCGGGCGGCGCGCTCCCACAAGCGTTCAACGCTGGAGCGCCAGCAGCCGCGCGATCTTTTGCGCGCCAGCGCCGGCGAGAAGGATGCCGCCTCGCCGCAACGTTGGGCACGAACCTCAACGCGGTGGCGGACGCTCTGCGACGAGCTTTATCCGGCCGCCGAGAAGATCGTGCTGCTCATAGACAACCTCAACACCCACGGCGTAGCCAGCCTCTACGCGGCCTTCCCGCCCGCGGAGGCGCGCCGCCTGGCCGAACGGCTGGAAATCCACCACACCCCCAGGCACGGCAGCTGGCTGAACATGGCCGAGATCGAACTCTCCGTGCTCGCCCGCCAGTGCCTGGCCGAGCGCATGGACCACCGGGAGCACCTCGCTGGCGGGGAGGCGGCGCGCAACGCCGCCGCCCCGAAGGTGGACTGGCGCTTCACCACGGAGGATGCGAGGATTAAGCCCAAGCACCTTTACCCTACTGTCCTACCTTGACGGTGTACTAGTTAAACACCACCAGAGTGGCTACTCGCATCGCCTGGACGCCTCCTCAAAAAACACGAACATACGGCTCAAACACTGCGGGCTATAAAGTCTACTGAGTAGGAACACTCAAACGAATGAACTCCCTCGCGACGTTGGCCGGAACGATAACCTCAATCTTCATGTAGGGATCGCCATTCGGGTCGTTCTTTCCCGTTGGCTGCTCGTAGTAGTGCGTCGAGTCAGCGGGCAGACCGACGCCTGAAGCAAGCGTGGACCAAGTCTGCAAATCTGTAGAAACTTGCACGTCGATTGGAAGCCCGGTTATCGTTTGAGACTGACCGAAGGTGAGCGTGAGATAGGTGGCCCCAGGCGTGCTGGTGTCATCCAAGCCAATTTGCGGCAAACCCGCCCGATCGGCTGCGGTCATGGGGGCGGTTGGATTGATGCCAAAAGCATATTTCAACAAGTTTGGTACTCCGTCACTGAAAGGCGCGGCTGTGGGCGAAGTACTCAAGCCCTGCATATCAAATGAGGCGATCCAGGAACCGTAGCCTGATGAGCTGACTGTCAGCGTCAACGTCTTGGTGCCCTTGCCGCCCGCATTGGTCGCGCTCAAGCTGACCATCGCTGTACCCGACGCGGTGGGTTTTCCAGAAATCACCCCCGTTGTGGTATTGATGCTGAGACCGGACGGAAGGCCGGTGGCGTTGAAGCTGGTGGGATTGTTACTGGACGTGATCGTGTAGGTGAAGGTCGTGCCCACCGTTCCGTTGGCCGTGGCCGCGCTGCCGATGACCGGTGCCGCAAGATTAGCTGTCAGCGTTAGCGTTTCCGTTCCGGTGCCTCCCGCATTGGTCGCGCTCAGGGTCACCGTGAATGTTCCCGTCTCGGTGGGTGTACCTGAAATCACCCCCGTTGTGGTATTGATGCTGAGACCGGATGGAAGTCCAGAGGCGTTGAAACTAGTGGGGCTGTAACTGGCCTTGATCGTATAAGTAAAGGCCGTGCCCACCGTCCCGCTTGCCTTGGACGCACTGCTGATCGCCGGCGTAGGAGGATTGATGGTCAAACTCAACGATTTCGTTCCGCTACCTCCGGGATTAGTTGCTGTCAACGTGACGGTTGAAGTGACGGGTGAACTTCCGACGACCGTCGGCGTGCCCGAAATAATCCCGGTCGTGTTGTTAAGGGAAAGCCCCGCTGGTAAACCGGTGGCGTTGAAGCTGGCTGAATTATTGCTGGCTGCAATGGTATAGCTGAAGGCACTGCCCATTTTCCCGGTGGCCGTTGCCGCACTGCTGATCACCGGAGGCCCGGGGAGGCCAACCGTTAAAGTCAAACTTGCGCTTCCCGTTCCCACCGCATTCGTAGCACTAATAGTAACGACTGAATTACCCGCAGTCGCAGGCGAACCGGAGATGATCCCGGTGCTCGGACTGATCGATAGTCCTGAAGGCAGCCCGGTGGCATGGTAAATGGTGGGATCGTTGGTGGCTGTAATGGTGTAACTGAACGGCACCCCAGCCGTCCCCGAACCTGATTTGGCGCTGGAGATAACAGGTACTTGCGTCGCCGTTGATGAGCTGACGGTCAGCGTCAGCACTCCCGTGCCTGCTCCGGCGGCATTCTGGGCGCTTAGGTTGATCGTATAGGTCCCGGGCGCGGCAACTGAGCCAGAGATTACAGCTTTGGAGGAATTAAAGTACAAACCGATTGGCAGTCCCGTTGCGCCGTAAGTGGTCGGCACATTACTCGCAGTGAGCGAATACGAGAACAAAACCCCGGCGACGATATTTCCTGTGGTGGCACTCGTAATCACCGGCGTCGACGGATTGACAGTTAAAACCAGGATAGCCGTGCCTGAACCTGCCGCATTGGTAGCAGTCAGGGTAACGGAGCTGGTTCCCGATTTCGTGGGAACGCCGGAGATAACCCCGCTAGAGCTGTTGATGGCTAGACCTGAAGGTAAACCACTGGCCTTGTAGAGGGTGGGACTGTTGCTAGCTACAACGTTATAGTTGAATGCCACCCCCACCGCCCCAGTTGCCGTCAAGGTGCCGGTAATGACAGGCAAGGAAGGCGGAGTACCACCGGTGGCTGGCAAAACGGTGAAAACCAGTGGGAAAGCAGGCCCGCGGGCACCGTGGGAACTATGCCCGTACAGCGTCGCGGTCCACGTTCCGGTCGTAGTCGGCGTTCCCGAGACGAGCGCGTTGTCGGAGGCGGTAACAGCGAGACCGGGCGGCAAACCGGAAGCTTCGAGGCCATCCAACTCCGTCATGGCACGGAAATAAAAGGAAGAGGGTTTGCCAACCGTAACGGTCAAAGCTTCAGACCCGTTGACGATCGGCCCCCCGTAATGCCCGATGAGGATCGGCCCCTGTGGGAAAACCCTCAGCCGCAAATTTCCCGAGCAGCTTCCCCCGCTGGTGGTCGCCCCGACAGTTATGTTGTAAACCGTTGAAGGGCCATTCGGATTGGCTAACACATAGTTAACGGTGCCGGAAATTATCCCCGTGGACGGGTTAATGCTTAGCCCCGAGGGTAACCCCGAAGCGGAATAACCGGTCGGCAGGCCAGTCGCAGTCACCGCAAAGCTGAACGGAGATCCCCCATTGATGGTGATTTCAGCCGCGCTGGTAATCTGGGGAGATCCGGTGAGGGCATTGTTGATCATCGGATCGAGAAAAAACGCATTGGAAGTGCTCCACTTGGACCAATCCGAAGAAATAGTGCTATATGTATCCGTTGCTATGTCAGGTATGGCCGGCAGGACACCGGTGGCTTCGTAAAAACTCCAGGCATCCTTGCCACTGCTTGCGGTGGATTTATAAGTCCAGGAACTCCAACTCATGTTGGCATTATTAAAGTCATTGATGACGGCTTGCCATGCGGCTGTACCCGTGCCGAAAGCGTTAAATTCTCCAATATAAGCCGGGACGTTGTAGGAGGCATGCCCTTTGAAATCAGTGACTTGAGCGGCAGCTCCGTTTTCGACGCTTGTCGGTGTGGGATTATTGGGCTGGTATTCGTGCATTTCGTAAACCACATTCTTCCAGCCCTGAGCGGATGGGTTGGGCAGTTCTCCCCAACCCCGTTGGCTTCCAAAGGTGCCTTGCATAAAAATGATATGATCCGAATCGACCGCGCGCACCGCCGAATAAAGGCTGCTCAATTGAGTGATAACCGCCTGATTGTTCGGTGCACCGCTCGGCTCGTTGAGCAGATCGTAGCCCGCGACCCAGGCATATCCCCGGTAATGATTGGCGATCTGCGTCCACATCGCCACCGTATTGGCCTGATCGTTGGCGTTGGTCCAATACTGATTTTGATTAGCGTAGCCGGTGCTCTCCGACGCGCTTTGGCCTCCAAAAACCCCGTGCATGTCGATAATCGTGTAGATCCCTTGTTCGGCGGCTGCTTGCACCAGCCAGTCCAACTCGTTGAACGCATCGGTGCGCATCGTCGGGTTCGTCGTTCCTAAAGCGCTGAGATTGTAGAAGTCCCCCCACCAAACCGGCACGCGCACGACGTTCAAACCCTGGGCCTTGATATTTTTTAAATCCTGGCCCGTAATCCAGTTCGAGCGGTACGTTTGGACTAGTGATTGCTCGTTAGCAACGCCGAAGCGGGTGTCCAGTTCCTGGAGGATGCTGTACTCGTCGGGCAGGCCGGAGATATCGGCGGGCGTCATTCCTGGTTCCATTAACAGCCATCCGCCGAGGTTAACGCCTTTTAGTTGCAACGGTTTTCCATCTCCTCCGATGATATTTGTGCCACTGGTCTGAAGAACAGACGGCAGCATTGAATCGAGGGCAGCCGTTGGCTCCCCATTGGCAAAAGCGCTTTGGGGCCAGCCTGCGTCCCAGTCGTGATCAGCTTCCGGCTCCCAGTAGATGGCACCCACCCCTTTGTGGTTAGGAATGTTTCGCATCAGATTGAGAACGCCGGTGACATAATCAAAATTGGGGATCGTGCTCAAATTGCCGTTCGAGTCGTAGATACCGGGAGGTTCGATCTCACACATCATCACGCCGTCGCCCCCCTGGCCGGGAACATTATTGACCGGATCGTAAACCTGAGTGAAGCTGGAGGCCAAGTCGTTCATCGTATACGCTATATCACTAAACGTGCCGCTGAAACAGTCGGTACCCGAAACGTCCCATTCTCCACCCGCATTTTTTAGGCTCGTGTAGAAACCTTTGTTCAAACCATCGTTGTGCGCCCGGTCAATATGAATCACCACTTTGATGTTGGGATCGATCGACTTGACGGTGTCGTAGCCGGCATTAATGATCGCGGCTACCTGCGGCCAATTGCTCAGGGATCCTCCGTAAGACACATTGACGCCATCGGCTTGCAGCAGGATACCGCCGGTGATTTCGTTCCCAATCTGGATAAATTCAGGAGTTACCCCAGCCGCCTTGAGTTCCGTTAACACATCGGTCACGTGGGCGGAAAGCTGGGTGATTAACGCTTGCGTGGCGGCCTGATTTGGAGTCATACCCGCCGGAGGATTGGCCATGGCCTGATTCGCCGCCGTGACCCATGGAATGGGTATGTTTTGACCGCCCGGTTGGGCAAAACCCCAACTGCATTCCAAGTCGATCGAGACGCGGATGCCCAGCGCCGCGGCTTTCTGGGCCACGCCGACGACTTCTTGGACATTACAATTTCCAACGACAGGAAGATTGTTATTCGAAGGTTGTGGCGGGACGAAGACTCGCAAACGGATCAAGTCAATATTTCGCTCCTTCAAGATTTTCAAGCAATTGATGGTTTGGTTGGAATCTAGCTGCGTTCCGGTTGTGTCGTAAAATTGAAACCCGGTGGCATCCATTTGCTGAAGCCAACCGACATCTGCCCCTTTGCCCAGGTCTTTTTTCACATTGAGAATCAAAGTCGCTGATCCTGTTCCCGCCGTATTTTTGGCGCTCAACGTGAGTGGAAAGGTGCCCCATTGTGTCGGAGTGCCAGTAATGGCTCCCGTTGAAGTATTTATTGCTAATCCGGGCGGCAACCCTGTTGCTGCATAGGTAGTAGCACCACCTGTGGCCACTATTATGTAATGGAAGTAACCACCTAACGTGGCCGTCCACATGCCTTCGGTGTTGACCACGGGTGCGGACGCCTGGCCCGCAGACGCCAGCCCTAACATGAAAAGTTGAATCAACACCAGGTGGCAAAATAGAAGGCGGTGGCGCCTGCTAAGAAGCGATCCGAACGACTTCTGGTTCGGCAACCCAATCAGAGGGACCAAAAGCTTTTTGGCCTTGAAACCGAGCCTGCAGTGAACTGACATTGATGGTGGCGGGATGTTCATGGATGAGCAAGCAAGCAGCGCCTGGTAGTTATTCAGTGATGTGAGAAACGAAGAGTGGATGTTTGCGGCTTCTTGCCTTTGTCTCTTGCGAGAAGACGGTGCTCAGCGCAAACATCCCTTGCGCGAGATTTTTGATGCCCCTCGCCACTGGGTGCGCGCCGGCTGTCCATGACGGTTGATTCCTCACGACCCACCGACTTGGGGGCTGGTCCGCCAGCAGGACCGCCGCTGGATCAATGCCGGGATGGAAGATCGGCAAATCCGAACCGGCCAGCGGCAGCGCCGTGTAACCCGCCGGGTCCGTCGAGAAGGTGGTTTGAGCCAACCCCTGCGGCACAGGAACTAGCAGCCAGGAGAATATACCGGCGGGAAGAGGAATGGACCGGAGGGCAGTCATGGGCTTCGGATGAAGCACACTTTATGCCCTGGAGTCGCCGAGCATGCACCTTTATTCTGTGGGGGTGTAATTAAAAGCGCGGGGCGGCAGGTCGCTTCCGGGGCCTCCGCCCCGGGAGCGCGGGCGTCCCGCCCGCCCCAGGCGGCTCCCAGCCGGCGTCGTACCAGGGTAGGGATGGCTCTCCGAGCCGCTCCCCGTTGTCTCCGGCGCGGGTTGGAGGACCCCTGTTATTTGGAAAGCCAGCCAATCCTATCATGGGAGCGGCTCGGAGAGCCATCCCTACCTTTGATTGGACGGCGGGGAACCCGCCTGGGGCGGGCGGGCGCGCTTCCCGCCGCCCCGCACTTTTAATTGCACCCATTCTGTGGGATCCTGCGCAAGCCTTCGAAGGCAGCGTGACCTCCACGCAATCTCATCGACGTCAAGTTTGCCAGTAGCCGCTTGAATAAGCGCCGCAGCATTCCGCTGACCGCGTTCCGCGAAACCAGAGGCGGGTATCCGTTGGCGAGACGGCGACGGACTTCCTGGTAACGCGCCAGCGGGCGTGCCCGGCTGGCGGCGGAGACCGCCTGCGTGGTTCTGGCGCGTGGGAAGGCATGGGTGCGAACGCCCTTGCGCGGCCAAGTGGTCATCCCCGTGGAAAGCAGCCGACGCAGCAAGCCTGCGCGCGGGCTGCCGTCAGCACTGGGCACCTACAGCCGCCGGGGCCGCGCGCGGGCTCAAGCCGGTGGCGGCCCTGGACCACGACATGGCCGCCGGCAAGGAGCGCCAAGACCGGCGACCTGCTGGCCCGACTGCGTCGAGAGCCGGTGGCGGCGGTGCCAGCACCTCCACCCGGGTGTGGAGGAACTCGTCCTCAAACTGGACAACGGACCCGGGAGCGGCGGGCGGCGCACGCGGTTCCTCGCGCGGAAGGCGGACTTCGCCGACCAAAGCGGCTTTGGAGCGGCTGGCAGACGCCTTAAAAAGATATTGTGGCGGTGCTGGCACGGCGGGAGAGGTGATGGAGCTGGATGAGTAAGGTTACGCTTTGAGGCATTCAAACTCCGGAGGTGTGAAGAATTGTTTTACCCGGCGTGCCTGTATGGACGCTCTCCCCCTCGACGTAGAAATCCTCAAATTCCTCATCGCCCTGGCCAGACTCAGCGATGGACCCACATTTTTCCTCATCTGTGATGAGGGGCAACAGTGCAGGATTTACGAGCAAATGCTACAAGGGAAGTGTTGGAGGTAGCCGGAGACGTTGGTTGGAGATGTTCAGCAGGCGGAGTGCATAATTTTTCGGTGTGGGAAGGATTGATCGTGGAGCAAAGTTGCGGCATATAATACTGATTTTATGCTGATCCCACTTGCCGACGCCGAACATTTTCTGCGGGTTTACAAAGCCGCCATGACCCGTGTGGCCACCTTAGAACCGAAGGATGTCCAAGGGTTCATCGGTGTGCGTGGTGCCCTCTACAAACCCAAATATCGGAAGAACCCGCCCACGGACGACGAGGATTTGATCGCCGCATTGCATACGGCTGTTTACGGTGAGTTTATCATAGGTCGTCATTTGGCCAAAAGCACCGAGATGGTGGGGCCGAAGGAAAAGGTTTATTGGGTGAAGGGGATCACCACCGAACTGCGTGAAATCACGCCGCCGTGGGTGTGGGTGAAGACGGCGGTGATGCAGTTCAAGGGGCACTGGATTTGTGACGGTCTAATCGAAAGCCACAATATACTCATCGGCTCGAATATGATAAAGGAATACACCGAAACAATTCGTGAGGCGAAGGCCAGGGCTCAGGTGAAGCAAAAGGTAAAAGACATGAAATTAAAACTTGTGAAGGGCAACATGCCGCAAGCCAAGGAGAACAAAGATCGTGAGGAGAGGATCACCATGGAAATCGTGGTGGACGCCTACAACGAACAGGAACGGGCGATGGGCTGGTACTGCTACCTTGACGAAAAGCTCCGGTTCCCGTTCACGGCCAAGTGCATCAACGTCCGGAGTATTTCACCGTTGGAACAAGGGGATGAAGTTAAGGTGACCGGTATGGCCCCGGAGTCGGAATGCGAACATGAGATGTTCGTGGAGATGCGATGGGAGAAAAGAAACCTGGCGGTGCCGTTGAGCCAGTTGCAGATGATTGGCGGGGATGAGGAAACGAAGGAAGCCGTGGCCGACTGGCTTTACTGGGTGAAGCGGGGTTACCAGTTTTAGGATGGAAGCGACACGACGACAATCTTTAGGTCCAAGGCATTCAGCAAAAGGTTTGGTTGCACGGACTCATGACCCGACCAAAAGCCTGTGCAGGGACAAGCCATGGATGCACGGAGTGGAGACCTGCTTAAATTTTCTCATGTCGGCGAAGTAGTGGTAATGATGCACGATGCTTCGCTTGCCACCATCATCATTCCAGTGAAAGGTGTTCGCCGTTTCGAGGAATTTCTCCCCATCTTTTTGAAGAAGGCGTCTGACTTGTTCGCATCGGTTGATGCGACGATTGATCCCATCAATCAAAGCGTGGTGGTGCTACGTCGAAACAACCGCCGCCTCATTGGATTATTGAACGATGCAAAATAGACTTTATAGTCGATAAAAGCAGTTGTAGGGCAGGGTTGGGCGGAGGTGCTTTTTTCTTCATGCCCGAGCGGCTACGCGCAGGTTGTGCAGACCGCAAGCCACTTCCATGGCCTCATCGACGAAGCCTTTGCGCAGATTGCGGAAAGTGTCGGCAACAATGCGGCAGCGCTTGACCCCGGCAATGGCGTGTTCGACGCCTACGCGTACCTGGCTGATGAGCTGGTTGATGGTTTTTTGGATGGGATGGAGTTCCCGGCCCCGTGGTTTCTTCTTGGGTTGGAGGGTTGAGCAGCCTCCCGGCGGCGCGTAACCCTGGAAGCCGGTATCCTTGAGCAGCAGGACATCGGGTGGCAGGACCAACCCGCTCTCATCGGCCAACTTCTTGTCGTGCACGCTGCCGGGACTGGTTGGCCCCAGGTAGACCACACGCCGATTGTCGCTGGAAAGGAGCAGGTTCTTTTTGCGGTGCGCTTTCTTCTTGCCGCTGTAGTCCTCCTTCTTGCGTTGCTTGTCCTTGGGCCGCCGGATGGGCCGCTCGGCGCCATCAATGGTGAGCAGCACCCGCAACTCGGGCACCGCTTCCAAGAGCCGGGTCAAGTCGGCGGGCCGCCGCGCGGGAAGAAGCAACTCGCGCCCCAGCGCCTGGCTGACCAGGGGCGTGAGCTTTCCCACCCACAGGCACACCTGCGGCTGGCTTAGGCCAAAGAGCACGCCCATGACCTCTTGCAGCGGATAGCACTTGAAGTAAAAAAGCACGAAGAAAAGCCGCTGGGCGGGCGTGGCGAGCACGCCCGGGTTGCCGGTGGCTCCGGGCGCACGTTGCCGCTTCTCGCCAAAGCGGTTGACCTCGGTGCGGGCCGCTTGCAGGCTCGCTTCAAAGGCCACCAACAAGCGGGCAAACTCACCGGCGTCCACGCTGGTGAGGGCACGCAACAGGCGGGGCTTGCGCAAAACGGCTTCAATGTCCATGCTCCCGAGCTTACCAGAGCTGTCCAGCCCTATCGACTATAGAGTCTAATACCTCGTTGAGGGAACGATGACGGATCAACTGGAAAAAGGCGTGCCCTTCGACAGGCACGAAGCGGGGCATTTCATCAGCCAAACTCCATTTTCCGTGATTGATTACGAACGCCGATAAAGAAATGGATATCCCTGCTCGCAGAAAATTGCAGATAGCGTCTGCATCAAGGACGGAAAATCTTTGTCCCGTTTCCCCTGTGGCCACGGTGTCTACCCTCGGATTGACGCGGGATTATTCCTGGAGCATAGTGGAGTCATGGTGGGGGGCTGGGTGTGGATGACTTTGGGACAATTACGGTGAACACACGGAAACCTTTGAGCTTGTATCGCCGCGAAGGAAACGATAAGAGATTGGTCCATGAAAACTGCCAAATCACTCATGGTCTTGTCGGCCTTTTTCTTGATTTTCGCCGGAAATCTATCTGCCATCACCTCCGATGAACTGGCGGCCTTTTTAGGGGTATCCTCATGGCGCACCAAGGTGGACCTGCCGTCTAATTCGTATTTGATCCAGATTTATGAGTTTGCCGAGGGCAAGATCAGCGATGCCAATCTCATCGAAGTAACGAAACTTGCGCAATTCTCCGAAATTGCGGTGACGATCATGGCCGGTGCCCAGGACGGAAAGTACAAATTCATGGTCACTGGGTTCAATGGCTCATACGGTGCTCCGACCGACAAACCGCTGCTGGATCGCACGCTTTCTTCCCACCTTCCTGAAACGATCCACGAGGGAGATTTCATCCTCTTTGGAAAACCACTCATCGGGGCGGACTTTCATGGTAAGGACGATATCCGCAGTTATTCCAAAGGTTTCCTGCTCCGTGTTAAAAAGCAAACATGATCCTATCAGTCATATCGTTTACGCCACCCTTTAAAAAACATGTTCAGGGCCATCTTCAAAGTCTTGTTCAGCCACGCTTCGATCAGTAACTCCGGTGGGTTCCACGTCGAAGGTCCGTTGGTCGTCGTCATCCCCGTCTAATCGCCTTCGTTTACTTCTTCGCCCGGTCCATTGCATGGGTTCACCACGATGCGGTGCAGCGAAACAAAGACGGTGTGGTGGCTGCCTTGTTCATTCTGCTCACGGGCTGGCCCGCATCGTTCATCTGGTGGTTATGGTTACGACCACCCTTGAGTTTGCCATCAATAGGCCAAGATCGGTTTACCGCATGAAAGCCCTCTTACTCGTCGCATCGTTCACGTCATCCTTTTGCCTCTTCCAAGCTGCATTCGCCGAGGCTATATGGTCTTTGCGTTGGTGGCGTCGCCACCCATAATTCGATGACGTTTTTTCCGAGGAAATATTTCCAGTTGAGATGGGACTGGGGTGTTCCAGTCTTGATGGTACGGGCTCGTTGCGGCCGACCTGGTGTCACGATGTTGGTAACTAATAGCTGCCGGGAACGATTATAGGGCGTCTTGCCCATAAGCCCTCCCTCCGGCTGCAAACATCGTTTTTCCGATCCGAGTCATTGTTTTTTGAGATTGTCACCGGTGAGCACTTTTCGTAATCTCGCCACCAGTGACAACACCGCAGACGGGCTACTTTCCTCGGATCTCTCAACCGCCAAAAATGGTTAAAGCCCGATTATTTCTCGGCTCTCTGTTGCTTACTGTAATCTGTTTGTCTGGATGGTTTTACATCAATCGTCCAAAGCCGGTTGTGCCTGGCTTGGTCCGTGTAGCTGACGGTGTGTATTACGCCCCGCAGATCACACCCAAGGACGTAGCCGTCCTGGCACGTAACCATTTCAAAACCATCGTTGACCTTCGCCCGGATGGAGAGGCCAAGGATCAGGCTTCGTCAGAGGAAATCGAGGGGGCATCAAGGCGTTTTGACATTGCCTTTCACTACGTCCCGGTTCCTCATGAGTCCATACCCGACGATGCTGTGGACAATCTGCGGGAGGTAATCGCCAAAGAGCCGAAGCCGGCGGTGCTCTATTGCAGGACAGGACGCCGAGCTGTCAGAACCTTTGCTTTGACTCAGGCATCCCAAGGGGATGGTCCAACGGCTGCCTCCATTCTTGCGATGGTGAAATCAGCAGGGTTTACTGCCGACGATCTAAAAGACAAAATCGACGAACGGGTGGCTCATAGAACCACCATCCCAACCGAGAACAAATGATGAATACCACGTCCATGAGCGACAGCCATGGAAACAGGCCCGAAGTAGCCGTCGATACAAGACGCTGGTCGATGATCGAGGAGTATTTCCTCCGTTTCCTCGTGGTCGCTCTGGGGATCCTGATCGGTGCCATCTTCGCATTATTTGTTGGACTCTTCACCGGCTGGATCGAAATCCGCTGTTGAAGCTGATTTGATGTGCCTCTTCTTGAATGAGACGTGGCGGAGTGACTCGTGAACCTGGACCAGGGCGTTACGCAACTGCGGGTCCGCCTGCGCCTGCGCGTCGGCCAGCGCGCGCACGTCCTCCGCCAGGTCTGGCCACTTCGCCTCGACGGGCCGGTTGCCCGCGCGCCGAAGGCGTCGTCCAAGCAGACGATCACGGTGTGGTTCTCGCGCCGGCCCTGCGGGAACGAGTCGCGGTTCCAGCCCGGGCACCGCTCCGCGCGCCGCGCGCTGCCCCCCAAAAGCGCGTCGGCCACCCGCCCCTGGAAGGAGCGGTGCCGGTGGCCGGTGAGCAGGCGCGAAGCCGCCGGTGGACATGGCGGGTGAACCGGGCGATTATCCCGTAGTAAAGCGCGCGGCGGGTTCTCACTGTAAACTGGGGGTAACATTTAATGCCAATCCCCTTAATCCTCCGCCCAACCTTGCTCGCCGGCGTTTGTAAAGTCGTCGCGCTTTTTCCTGTAGCAAACTCGCGGGTCCTCCGTCTAATGCGGCGAATGGTTATCGGCGGCGACATGAGCCACCGCTGACGGAGAAACCCCGCCCGCGTTGACCGCCGTCACCTGGTAGTAATAATCCTTCGATGGGTCCATGTGTTCGTCCCCCTTCTTTTCGGTCGGCTTTTTCGCCTTGTTCACGTCGGTCCAGGTCGTTTCGAGCAGAGGGATGACGAAGTTGTCCGGCCAGGCAAAGTGTTCGCCCTGGTTGGAGCGATAGATGACATAGCCGGTGGCCCCCGCCACGGGTGCCCATTTGAGGGTGATGCCAGTCCCCTGGCGCGTCTTGGTCCATTGCCCTGCCAGCGACTGCGGGGCCGACGCGGGCGGCGGCGGCATCGGCAGAGCATCGACCGGCAGCGAAGGCGCGCTGGTGCCCGCGGGACCCGTAGCCTGCACATAGTAACGGTATCTTCTCCCATCGGTCGGGGTGGTGTCCGTAAAACTGGTTCCATTCACCTGATCGTTGAGCAGGATCGTACGGAGCGGGTAGAAGCTGCCCACGCCGTTGCCATGTAATGTGCTCCGTAAAACCCGGTAGAAGCTCGCGCCGCTGGTGCGGCGTCCAACTGAGCGCCACCTGGTGATGACCGGAACTGCTGACCTGGAGCTTGGCGGGTGCCGGCGGGACGCCGCCGTTGATCGTGGCAGCGGGAATCGCGCCTGCGCTGGCTGGCGACGTCCCGCTTTGCCCCTGCGGATTCTTTGACACGACTTTGTAATAATAAGCGGCTCCGTTCGCGGCCGTGGCATCCGCATACGTCATGTTCAGCATGTCGCCGCCACAAACGAGTCCGGCTTTCCCAGCCGCCACGGGAACGTACCCGGAAATAGGATTGGTCGAGCGCAGCACATCATAACTGGTCGCGCCGGGAACCACCGGCCAGGTGACCAGCACCGCGTTGTTTCCCGCGTAAGCGGTCACACGAGCCGGGGCGGGCGGGACGTAGCCCGGCAGCTCCAGCCGGAGGTAATCCACCATGAGATAATCGGTCAAGCCGGTTCCATTCACGTGGATGGTGATCGTGTTCTGCCCGGCGCGCAGGAGACTGGCCGGGAAGTAAAGGCGTTCGTCGGAGAACGGTCCGTGAACCCCGCAATGGATGCTGCTGTCATCCGAGTAGGCGGGAAAGTAGCCGGTCGGAGTGAGCGGGGCGGGCGCTCCCCGGGTGCCGGGAGCGGTGCCGAGGTCCTTGTCGTTGACGCTGATACTCACCTGGTTTTTCGGAAAACGCTGGTCGCCGTCGTATCCGGCCGCGGCGATGTACAGGGAGGCGGTGGCACCGGCGGGTGGCGCGGCGGGAAGATCAAAGACGAGGTTGCCCTTGCAAGGCTGGTAGGCCCCGTTGGTGTCGGGCAGGGAAGGCAGGATGTAATTCCAGTCCGTGGACCAGCGGTTTTTCCCGACGGTATAGGTCAACCCCTCCGGAAACTCGAAGTTGAACGCCATCTGCGGACCCCAGATCGCGGTTGGGAAGCCCAGCTTCGGCGCGTCGTCCGGAAAGGGGTAATCTTCGCCGTGGCGGTATTTATCGGCCTTGCGGTTCGGATAACCGAGTTCGAAGACCGTCGGGCCAACCCGGAGTGGGGTCCACGTGACGGTGCCGAGTTGCTGCGTCGCGCCCGCGGCCACCTTGACCGCGAAAGGATGCGCGGGAACATCGCATTCCAGCGGGGGATTTGCCCCCTGCTGGGGTTGCGACAGAAAGGTGCCCGCCGCTCCCGGGCCGTAAGCCCACAGCGTGTACTTATTTCCGGGAAGGACGTTCGGGATGGTGAAGTTCCCGTCGGCATCCGTTTGCACGAAATATTGGTACGGCTTGAACCACTTCTGGAAATCGTAAGTCGCGTGGATGGTCTGCGGCTGCTCCACGAGTCCCACCCAGATGCCCGCGTTGGAGGCATTCGGGTTCCCGCTATCCTGGATCTTGAATCTTTCCCTGCACCGTTCCCCGCCCGGCAGCCTGGGGATATTTGTCGTTTTTGAACCACGGATAAGGCCACGCCTTTTTCTCGGCCTCCGCCTGGGCCAGGGCATCCTTGTAAAGGGCGGCGGCCGCCGCGGCGGGATCGGTGATCGAGGCGGGAACATTGTTCAAATAGATGAACCACGGTCCGCAGGTCTTCGTCCAGACCTCCCCCTGGGCAAAACTGCCGTCGCCGCCCATCCCGAGTTCACCGGTCAGAATCGAGTTGTTGAGTTCGCTGTACGGATAAACGGAAACATCGCGCTTCATCGGCCCGCCGTTGCTGAAATCCATGTTGGTCATCATCCACCGGCCAATGTTCAACCCGTTCGGCCCCACGCTGCTCCATCCCCACGCCTTGAGGTCGGCGTGGTCCTGTCCATAGATGAATTTGTCGTCGAGTTGACCGGCCCGGCTGCCGTTGAGACCGACCGAGATTTCGTGGGGAGAATTCGGGATGCCCGAGCCTTTGCTCGTGGGCGTGCCGATCAGAAAATTGCGAGCCTCGTCGGCGCTGAGCCAGTTGAAAGTTTCCGGCACCCGGGTAACGACCCCCCAGGCGGTCAGGTTGACCGGGAGGTCCTGGGCGCGGTGGGTTTGGATCGCCGTCGAGTAAAATCCCGGGGAACCGCGCAGCATGGAGAAATGGGCTTCGATGACCCCGAGATCGGGAGTCGAACTGACCAGCATCACATCCCCGTAGTTCCCGCCGTTGCTGGTGGGATCGACCGCCACGGACCATTTGAAATCCGCGCCTTGGTGGGCCATGTCCAGACCGCCCATGCTGAAGCCCCCGTAATAGTACTGGCCGGGCCCTTTCAAGGTGGGCGAGGTGCGGACGCTTCCGTTATTGTTGTAGGTGTAATCCAGCGCGTCGAGACGGGGGCCTTTCTTGGTGATGTTGATCGTACAGATTCCGTTGGACAAAACGATCCATTTATCTTTGTCGGTGATCGTGACGTTGGGGCCTTTGCCGTCGCCCCCACCCGCGATGTTCGCCCGCGCGGGGGTAGCCTTCCACAGAACCATTCCCAAGATCAATGCCAGGTATAGCGAAGCTCGTTGGTGGCGGATCCGCGGATCACGCGCGGGCGGGAATGGGATCAGGAGGGGGACGGGGAAAATTCATATGTGTTAGTCGAAAGGAATGTCGTAAAGTCACCTGCCATTGGCAATCTTAAAAGATGGCGGGCTGTTTTGTTTCAAATAACGCGTATCGCTGTAAATTCCTATCGCATAGGGAATTGATCTACCTCTGCGGGGCATCCAGGCTGGTCGTAATTCTGGTCTTCCTATCGGCGCGGGGTTGCAGGATGACCCGGCTGTCCGCGTGCCGCAAGGCTCACGAGGCTGCTTGGGTGTGCAATTAAAAGTGCGGGGCAGTAGCGAGGAGGAGGGAGCGGTGGGAAAGTGGCGACATGAGCCGAAACATGCGAGTCAGCTCGAGGAGGAAAGTCCGCTGAAAGCCTTGCGCGCGCAGCCCGCGGTGGAGACGCGTGTAGCGCCTGGTCGGATTGGCGCGGGCTGGGCGCCGAGCTGCTTCGGCTGCGAGCAAAGCTTTGCCCGCGCCAGCACGCAGCTTCTGGAGCACAATGGGGTGCGCTTGGGCGCGAGCACCCTGTGGGCGACGGCGCGCCCTGGCAGTTCAAGCAGGCCAAAACCCAGTCCGGGCGGCAGGGCCGCTACCTGCTTGACTTCTTCCACGTCGGCAAGTACCTAGCGGCCCATCGCCGCTGGACTGGCTGCCCGCCAACGCCGAGGCCATGGCCCGGGCGCGCGTGGCGCGCCAACGGCCAGTGGGCCGCCTCTTGGAAAACCAACCTTCCGCCCCGGAAAACAACCTCTCTCCACCTCATATCGACCGATGAAATCCCCCTGGCCCCTCGTTGCCATCCTCTTTGTTGTCGGCACAGTGTCCGCGTCGGCTACCCCGCCGCCGGAACCGCCCAAAGCGCTCGACGAACTGCAGCGCGACCTGGTGAACCTGCGCTTCGGCATGTTCATCCATTTCTCGCCGACGTCGTTTCTGGACCCGCGCGACCACCTCCAGCCCGACCACGCGCCGCCGCACCAAGGCAAGGACGGCGTTCTCGGCACGGCCGACGACCTCAGCCCCGCGCTGTTCAACCCCGCGAAGCTGGACTGCAACCAGTGGGCCGCCGCCGCCAAGAGCGCGGGCATGCGCTTCGCCATCCTGACCACCAAACACCATGACGGCTTCTGCCTGTGGCCGAGCAAATACTCCGATTACACGGTGGCCCAGGGGTGCAAGCGCGACGTGGTGCGCGAGTTTGTCGATGCGTTCCGCAAGCAGGGCATCCAGCCCGGTTTCTATTACTCGATCCGCGACCGCACGGCGGGGATCGCCGACGCGAAACACGGCGGCGTAACCCGCGAGAAGATCGATCTCATCAAGAACGAGCTCACCGAGTTGCTCACGCAGTATGGACCCATCTTGTACATCGTCTTCGACGGCTGGAACAACAACTGGCACGAGAGCCCGAGCTTCACCGACGTTCCGTACCCGGAAATCTATTACCACATCAAGTCGTTGCAGCCGAACTGCCTCGTCTTGAACCACTCGCCCGAACGCACGCACGCCGACGTGTCGCACATCGAACTCCGCGCCAAGATGGCGTTGCCAGCGGGGGCGGACTGGCCGGCGGTGGCCGGGGACACGCTCCAGCCGACCTGGTTTTGGCGCACGAACTACCCCAAACTGGAACTCCGCTCGGTCGATTGGATCGTGCGTGAGCATCTCGTTCCGTTGAACCAGCGCAACATCGTGTTCCAACTCAACTGCGCCCCGAACCGGGACGGGCTGATGGACGACAACGTGGTGGCCCGGCTCGCCGAGGTCGGCAAGGCCTGGACGCCGCCCCCGCCGCTGGACCACATCCCGGAGTCATGGAAAAATTGGCCGGTTCCCGTCGCGCCATCCAAGCCGTAAGGATTGATGCGCCCGACGGCGCCGTAGTTGCCGCGACAGCAAATTGTTGTCATTGGCCAGGCCACTCCTGATTAGATCGGACCACCGGACATCCGCCCCGGGAACGCGGGCGTCCCGCCCGCAAAGGGCGGTAGCCCCTGGATGGATCCAACCAGAACAGAGGCGGGCGGGACGCCCGCGTTCCCGGGGCGGATGCCCCGGAGCCAGACCAGAGGCGTTGATCAATCATTTTCAGAAACCGCTGTAAGTTGACGCCCATGGGGAAACGCCCCAACTGTGGGTTATTAGTGGGTTTGGCTCCGCCCCGCATTCCGGTCAGCCCCGGGAACGCGGGCATCCTGCCCGCCTCTGGATCTGGATTGGTCTGATCTTCTCAAGGGCTACCGCCCTTTGCGGGCAGGATGCCCGCGCTCCCAGGGCTGACCGGAGCAGAACCGAGGCGATGTTCGATGATTCTGAAAACGGCTGTAGCTCCGGCGGCGGGAGGCAAGTCTTGCCCGCCGGAAATTCCTAACGGGGATAGTTGTTCCAGCATTCCACCTGGAGCCGCGGGACTTCCGCTTCGGCTTTCGCGGGCTGGTATTCCATCGTGACGTGTTTGGTTTCCCCCGGCACCAGTGAAAAGTAGCCCTCGTTCATGTAAACGGGCAGGACCTGTTCCCCGGAGCCGGGATGGATGAGCATCGGGCGGATGGCCAGCGCGACCGTGCCCGAGTTGGCCGGGTTGGTGATGTCCGCGGCCATGACGCTCATCCCCGTCGCGGTGTTCGCGCGGGGGGAGCCCTGGGGTTTCACCTCCAGTTGCACGGCTTTGAGGCTGCTCAGGCTGGTGTAATCCTGCGAGGCCGTGGCGCGCCAGTAGAAGTTCTGTGAAACGACCCGGCCCGGCGCGCTCAGTTGCAGCTTGATGAAATACGTGGGCGAGAGGTCGGCCGCCGGCGCGAGCGCGAAGCAGTCGGCCACCGCGTCCGGGGAGGAGTCCAGCGTGGCGGTCTGGTGCGACTTTTGGGTGCCGTCCGCGTTGTAAATCCAGGCGTCCGCCGTCAGTCCCTTCGCGGGTTTGCCCGAGGTGTTGACCACGCGGATGCGGTCGCCGTCGGGATTGCAGTAGATGTGCACGGGTTCGCAGGCGGTCTTGGCTCCCCAGTATGCGCCGGTTAGATCGTAGTAATAATCAAAGGTTTGCCACACGAGCGAGGGGTAAGCCGACTGGCTCATCCAGATGATCAGCCCGGCCGAGTCCTTGTCGCTGTGATCCAGGAAGCCCTCGAACATGGCCTTCATGGTTTCCAGGTTCAACAACTGCGACTTGCGGCAGAAATCCTCGATACCCGTGGCCTGACCGTAGCGCTTGTTGACATCCGCGAAGTAGCCATCCGGGCCGCCGTTGTTCGCGGATCTTCCAAAGAAGTGCTTGTTCCACATGTCATTGCGCGGCCACCGGGTTTCCGGCGGCATGAACTTCTTGAAGCTGTCGAACGTGGTGAAGGTCGCCGTTCCGAGTTCGCTGCGCATCCCGAAAGGCGTGCCTTTGGCTCGCCCGATTCCCGCCCCGGTGAAGTAAGCGATTGGTTCGAAGTCATGCCACGGGCCGCTGCCGCTCAGGTTGCCCCGGTTGGAACACGGCTGGTAGGGGCGGTCGTCCCCGTCATGGGTTTTCACCGCCTCCGCCAAAAAGGCGTTGAGCGGAGCGGGCGGCGTGCCCTCGTTGTCGCCGCACCACAGGCAGACGCAGGCGTGGTTGCGGAACATTTTGATCTTCTCGACGGCGTTCTCTTCGAAGACGGGGATATCGCGCGGCGTGCCGCCGCTGGAGTTCAACCAGAACTCGTCCCAAACCATGATGCCGTTGCGGTCGCAGGCATCGTAGAAGGCGGCGTCGGGCGTCATCCCCATCCAGTTGCGGATGATGTTGAAGTTCTCCTCCCGGTGCAGCCGGACCATCGTGTCGTAGTCTTTGGCTTTGCAGCGAAGCAGATACTCCGCCATGCCCCAGCTTCCCCCTTTCGGGAAGATCGGGATGCCGTTGATATGGAAGTGCAGGATTTGATTGTTCGTATCGTAGCTATACTTTCTCACGCCGAAGGTGATGTCTTTCTGGTCCGAGACCGCGTTGCCGACCCGGAACGACAATCGGACCGTGTACAAATTCGGGTCGCCGTAGCCGCTGGGCCACCACAGTTTTGGGTTGTTCAAGCGGAGCGCGGCGACGGCCTGGCTGGTCATCGTGACCGTCTGGCTCGCTCCCGCGCGGATCGTGACCGGCTGCGCGAAAGTGATCTTCCCCGGGTTGATTTCGCCTTCCAACTGGCCGCTCACGTCACCCGGCGAATGGTTCCGCAACTCCGTGGCAATGGAGAGGTCCGCGCTCTCCGCGCTGGCCTTCTCCGTGCGGACCCAGGGATCGTGCAACGAGACATCCCCGGTGGCGCTCAGGTACACGTCTTTGTAGATGCCCATGTCCAAGCCTGGAACTCTGGGCATCCAGTCCCAACCCTTGGCGCAGACAAACGACGGACTGCTGAAATTCTCCGAATCGCGGTCTTTCGGCGTCTCCTTGTGAAAGAGTACCGGGACGTAATCCAGCACGGCCAGAGAGTTCCTTGCACCGACCTGCACGAGGGCCGTGACATCGAAACAACCTCGCTGGAAAAACCCGTGCATCGAACCCACCACATGCCCGTTGAGGAAAACGTCCGCGTCGCGGTTGACTCCGTCCAGGTTCAGCCACACCCGGCTGTGGCGGTAAGTCTCGGGAACGTCAAAATCGGTGCGATACCAGAAGTTGCGGTCGTACTTGGTGAGGTCAACGTGGTAGATGTTGTCCGCGAAGTTCGGATCCTTCTCCTTGCCCGCGAGGACGTAGGAACCAAAAACGGTGCCGGGCACCTGCCCCTTGATCCAGCCCGCCGCGGCAAAGCCGGGCCGCGAAATTTCCTCGCCGGATTGCGGCACGTCCGCCTGCGGGGCGATTTGCCAGGCGTCGCCGCTCAGGGTGGTCGGCGCGCCCGCCCGCGCCGTTGACAGGGCGGACACGTATCCCGGGAGGAGCAGGATGACCAGCAGGCAAACACGGCGGCAGGGTGGGAGGAGGAAATTCATGCGGGGGCGGGGAGACGTGGGTTGCGAGAGGGGTTCGCGCTAATGGTTTGAAGTTTCGCCGGGGTGAAACCGGTGTCCGCCGGTCGGCCCGGAGGCGCGCGCCCCGCCAGCATAGGCTGGGTGGCCGAAACGAGACGTTCAAGTTTTTTGTTTCGTTTTTTGAACGCATGTGCACCGCCCCGGGATTTTACTTTCCTCCCTTGCCCGGACTCCCTCGCGCGTGTTGGTTTGCTTCGCCCGCGGCCACGAACCGGGCCTCACCCCCTTCCGTCTGCTTCCCCTCCCCCATGAAATACCTCCTCGTTCTGCTCGGCCTCGCCGTCGCCGCCCTTCCGGTCCAGGGCGGCGAAGCTTTTCAAAAACAACCCGCCAAACCGGCCGATCTGAGCCGCGACAAAAACCTGTACGCGGTGGGTTACGCGCATCTCGACACCCAGTGGCGGTGGATTTATCCCGACACCATCCGCGATTTCATCCGCAACACCATGGAGCAGAACTTCGCGCTCATGGAGAAATACCCGAACTACGTCTTCAACTTCACGGGTTCGCGCCGCTACGAATTCATGAAGGAGTACTATCCCGAGGAATACGCGCGGGTGAAGAAATACGTGGCGGCCGGGCAATGGTTTCCCGCCGGGTCGTCGGTGGACGAAGGCGACGCCAACGTGCCCTCGCTCGAATCGATGACGCGGCATTTCCTTTACGGCAACCATTTCTTCCAACGCGAATTCGGCAAGCAAAGCGATGAGTTTATGCTGCCGGATTGCTTCGGCTTCCCGGCCAGTCTGCCGACGATTCTGACCCACGGCGGCATCAAGGGCTTTTCCACCCAAAAATTGACGTGGGGCAGCGCGGTGGGCATCCCCTTCAACGTCGGCGTGTGGACCGGGCCCGGACGGTTCGTCGATCCTCGCCGCGCTCAATCCCGGGCGGCTACGGCAACCAGGTCACCGAGGACCTGAGCCGCAGCGACTGCCTGGCTCAAGCGCATCGACGAAGACGGGCAGAAGTCCGGCGTGTACGCGGACTTCAAATACTACGGCATCGGCGACCGGGGCGGGGCCGCCAAGGATTCCACCGTGGAATGGATCGAGCGCGCCCTGGTCAGCGGCGGCCCGGTGCGCGTGATCTCGGCGCCCGCCGATCAGATGTTCAAGGACATCACTCCCGCCCTGGCCGCGAAGCTGCCAACCTACCAGGGCGAACTCGAGCTGGTCCAGCACTCCGCCGGCGCGCTGTCCTCGGAGGCGTACATGAAGCGCTGGAACCGCAAGAACGAACAGCTCGCCCAGGCCGCCGAGGGCGCGGCCACCGCCGCCGCGTGGCTGGGGGTTTCCCCGTACCCTTACGATTCGCTTTATCGGGGATGGGACCTCGTGCTCGGCTCGCAGATGCACGACATCCTGCCCGGCACCAGCGTCCCGAAAGCCTACGAATATTCCTGGAATGACGAGGTGCTCGCGCTCAACCAGTTTGCCGCCGTCACCGAGGACGCGTCGGCCGCCGTGCTCTCCACGCTCGACACCCGCGCGGAAGGCACGCCCGTCGCGGTGTACAACCCGCTCGCCATCGAGCGGGAAGACCCCGTGGAGGCGACGATTGCCTTCACCGGCGCTCCGCCGCAAGCCATCACCGCGTATGATCCCAAGGGACAACCCGTGCCCACGCAGATTCTCGAAACGCGGGGAGCGACGCTCCGCGTCCTCTTTCTCGCCCGGGTGCCATCGGTGGGTTACGCGATCTACGATCTGCGGCCGGGTGCGGCTCCGGCGGCGAAATCATCGCTCGCGGCCGGTGCCGACACGTTGGAAAACGCCCGGTACCGCGTCAGGCTCGACAGCGCCGGCGACATCGCTTCGGTCTTCGACAAATCGCTCAACAAGGAGATGCTCTCCGCGCCGGCCCGGCTCTCGTTCCACCCGGAGAACTCCTTCGCCTATCCGGCCTGGAACATGAACTGGGATGACCGCCTGTTGCCCGTCCGGGGGTACGTGGGCGGACCGGCCAAAATCCGGATCGTCGAGAACGGACCCGCGCGCGTGGCGCTCGAAGTGGAACGCACCACCGAAAACTCCACGTTCATCCAGCAAATCCGCTTGGCCGCCGGGACCGCCGGAGACCGGGTGGAAGTGGTCAACCGGATCGACTGGCGCACCCCGGGCGTCAGCTTGCGCGCCGATTTTCCCCTGGCCGCCGGCAACCCGGAAGCGAGCTTCGACGACAAGGCGGGCGTGACCCGGCGCGGCAACAACGACGCGAAGCATTTCGAGCTGGCGCAACAACAATGGATGGACCTGACGGACAAGGACGGCGGGTTCGGTGTTTCGGTGCTCAACGATTCCAAATTCGCCGGCGACAAGCCCGACGACCACACCCTGCGGCTCACCATGCTCTACACCCCCGCCGTGCGCGACCGCTGCCCGGACCAGGGATCGCAGGACATCGGCCGGCACGACATCACCTTTGCCCTCGCGGCGCACGGCGGCGGCTGGGAGGACGGCCGGACGCCCTGGCAGGCGGCGCGCCTCAACCAGCCGTTGCGCGCGTTCCTGCCCGCGGCGCATCCCGGCGCGTCTGGCCGCTCCTTTTCGCTGCTCTCGCTCACCGGCGACCAGGTGCAGGTCGCGGCGGTGAAGCAAGCCGAGGACTCGGATGAGATCGTCGTCCGCGTCAAGGAACTGACGGGCAAACCGGCGGCGGGAGTCGTCCTGCGTTTCCCCGTGGCGATCACCTCGGCGCGCGAGGTCGATGCCCAGGAGCGCGCGATCGGCGGCGCGCCGGTCAAGGATGGCGCGCTGGTTTTCGACGTGAAGAAATTCGGCCTCCGCGCCTTCGCGCTCAAGCTCGCGCCACCCGCTGTGAAAGCCGCGCAAGTCACCAGCGTGCCCGTGCCGCTGGAGTACGACACCGACGTGGTCAGCTCGCGGGCGCAACGCGCCGACGGCGCGATGGACAAGGACGGCGGCGCCTATCCCGCCGAGATGTTCCCCGCCTCGCTCGAACGGGGAGGCGTGGAGTTCCGCCTCGGCTCCTCGGCGGACGGCGCGAAAAACGCCCTCGCGGCGCGCGGGCAGCGCCTTTCCCTGCCCGGCGGGTGATTTCAACCGGGTGCATCTGCTCGCGGCGTCGGCGGACGGCGACGTGGCGGCAAGCCTGAAAATCGGCGACGCGGCGCAACCCTTCCCCGTGCCGAACTGGACCGGCTACATCGGTCAGTGGGATAACCGTCTCTGGAACCCGGCTGACCCGGGAGTGGAACACAAGAGCCCGCCGGTGGGTCTGACGCCGGGTTTCATCAAGCGCGCGCCGGTTGCGTGGTTCGCGACCCACCACAACACGCCCGGGGGCGACGCGTTTTATGAATATTCGTATCTCTTCGAGTGCAGCTACGATCTGCCCTCCGGCGCGCGGTTGCTGACGCTGCCGGACGACCCGAAAATCCGCGTTTTCGCGGTGAGCGTGAGCCGCGAACCTTCCGCCGCGCCGCCCGCCGCGCCGTTGTATGACACCCTCGCCGACCACCAACCTGGCGGTGAGCCGCTCATTCCGCAGGCGGGCCGGACCTTCCAGGACGCCACTGAAATCACGCTGCTCGCGCCGCTTTATCATCAGCCGCGGGACCTGCGTTACACGCTCGACGGCACCGAGCCGACGGCGGCTTCGCGTGTGTACGACGGGCCTTTCACCGTCGCCGATCCGGTCAACATCGCCGTGCGCCAGATGGAACCCGGTGGCGGGATGGGTCCGGTGGCACGCGGCGCCGTCACCGTGCGGGACCAGACCCCGCCGCGCTTGCTCGACGCCGTGGCCGGCCGCGCGGGCGACACCCTGGAATTGAGCTTCTCCGAACCGCTGACCGCCGCGACGGCGGCGGACCCGAAGAACTACGGCGTTCAGCCCGCGCTGGCGGTGGCAAAGGCCGCGCCTTCCCCGGACGGACGCCGGGTCACCCTCGCCTTCAACTCGCCGCTCGCCGCGGGAATGGCCTACACGCTGGCGCTCCGCGGGTTGAAAGACACCTCGGCCGCGGGCAACGTCATCCAGCCGGTCACGCGGGCGTTCAACGCGCGGAACGTCGTCTTCGGTTTCGACGGCCCGAAGTTGCCCCCCGGTGGATTCAAACAAACCGTCACCGGCCTGCCGGTGCTCAAGGGCGACCATTGGACGATGAACGTCTTTGTGAAGGCTGATACCAAGCCGGGCGAGCGCGTCATCATCGCCGGTTTCGGCCCGGACGCGGATCATGCCGACGGCGGTTCCAGCCGTTACTTCGCGGTCTACCCCGATGGCATCCGCTTCTGGGCCGCACCGCAGACCGACGTGAAAACCAACTCGCCGCTGGACCTTGGACGCTGGCAAATGCTGACGGCGACCTACGACGGCGATACGCTCACCATCTACAAGGACGCGGCGCCGATCATGAAAAAGCGGACGACCTTCGCCGCGGATAGCGAACCAGGCGTGAGCATCGGCACGCCGGACCCATGGGACCACCTACACGCGTTTGGCGGCAGCGTTCAGGCTTTCACGATCCGGCGTGGCGCGCTCGGCCAGAATGAGGTCAGGCAACTGCTGGCCGAAACCCATCGCCTGGAGTGAGGAAGGGTCCGCTCTGTTTCCCGCGGAAGTTGGTAATCGGAGCCGCGTTGCTGCTATTACCCGTAAAAGGGTTGTCGCACCCCGCGCAGTTCACCACGCTGCAATTCACCGTTGCGACCGGCGGCGAGTTTCGGGCCAGCCTCAACGTGGACGTTCTCGCGTTCGCGCTGGGCAAGCCGTCCGTCGAGGCGGGAAACGAGGAATTGGAAGCGCTCCTGGATGGCCCGCGGGAGGCGCTTGCCAGCGACCTCGACGTGGCCGGCGAGCAGTTTCGGCGCGAGGTGGTGGTGCAGACGGACCTCGGCGACGCCGCCGCGTCCAACTGGCGGTTTCCCGGCTTGCCCGAAATTGATGCCGCCCTGGCGAGCCACGTCGCGCCGCGCATCCTCATCGGTGGAGAGATTACGTTTTCCGGCGTCCTGCCCCGGGGGGCGCGGGGCGTGTCCGTCCGTCTGCCGTATGCGCTCGGCGTGGTCGTCCATTTCTACACGGTTCCGGGTGGCAAGGGGGAGGGGCAGCTCGTGTCACCGGGGGAATACTCGAACCTCGTCAAGATCACGCCGCCGCCGGTGGCCGTGGAGTCCGCCCGTGCCGAGAGGCGGGTATCAACTTCCAGGCCGATCTCACCACGGAGTGCGCCCGCCAGCCGATGATGGACCGCAGGCCGTCGGGCAGGGCGTCAAAGGGAAGTTTCATCCCGCCCCAAGCGACGCCGAGGGCGGCTTTGGGGTAACTGGTGAATTGGAAGGAGAACCGCTGGTTGGTGATCGTGCGGACGGCATTTTCCAGAGCGCGCACGAGGCCGGTGGCGTGGCTGGGAGGATGCGCCACTGCCGCTCCGTTGGTTTGTTCCGGCACATCCTGGGAATCCATGGCGGATTGCACCTTGAGGTTGGCGATAGCTTGCAGGAGCGCCGCAGACTGGTTTTCGGGGCGGTTAAAAGCCAGGCAGGCGGCGCGGTCGGGCACGGGTACGTCCGCCATGATGGTGATGGGAGCATCGCCGAGGTAGGCCATGCCGCCGTAGGCGAAGGCGGGAACTTTTGGCACCCATTGTTCAATCTTGCCTCCAACCATCCAGTTTAAGCCAGAGTCAATCAACCGTGCCCTGCTTTGAGGGTTAGAGCCGGGTTCAAAGGTAACCTCCGCCGGACGAATCCCCTTGATCCTTTTCTTCAACGGCTCGGGGTTCCCGAGCGCCGCCGCCAGCAGGCACAGCAACCGCGTCTTGCCCGTGCCGTTAACGCCGGTGAGCAGATGGACCTCCGCCAGGTTGGGCGGGGTGTTGTCGGGCGCCGCCGGGAAACTGAACCGCGCCTTGCCGAAGGGAGGGAAGTCGTCGGTGGCGATCTCGCGAAACATGTCCGCAGATTAACGCGGATTCCCGGGGGATTAAAGAACAGAGAAAAAAATGTAACCGGTCAACTCCAGTCAGGATGCGCGGGGGACAATGGGGAGGATTGGCGCTTCACCTCCAGTTGGGCCTGGGCGGCAATATCGGGGGCGCTTGCGGTGGCGTTGTTGCCGGGAACGCAGATCGAGGCGATACCGTACCCAAAACCCTTCAAATCGTTGGTCCGGAGAATTTGCCCCGTCAGCAGGTCCAGGCAGTGGGCGTGTCCGTCGGAGCAGGCATAGACGTGGCTTTCGGTGGCGGTGAGGGTGACGAAGTCGCTCCCCGAAGCCCCGGGCAATTTGGTGGCCCACAGGGTCTTCCCGTTGGATTTCAGAAGCGCGGCCACCTGGCCGTTCAAAGCGAGGACCACGAGAAGTTGGTGCGGAAGGGTCATGGGCGGGAGGGGCCGGGGGTTAACTCGAAAGAGGGTGTGTTCCATCCTCCCGCCATGATCTTGGGTCGGTCACCCTGGAGGGCGGTCGAATCAAACTCGACTTGTATTTGCCGCGTCTCGTGCGGGAGTAACGACACGTAATTGTCCCCGTAAAAAGCGGGGAGAATACGTTCATTGGGCTTGTTGGCTTTGACCACTTTAAGACAGACCATCAACGCGACATTCCCCGTGGGATTTTCTAGGTTAACGTTGAGACTGGTTTTTCCTTCTTCGTCCCGTTCCGTGAAGGAGCCTGTGAGATTAACCTTGGGCATATCGTGCAGAGTCAAATACTGGTCTTCCTTGATTCCCCTCCAATAAAAATTCTCCGAGACGGTTTGGGAACCGCTTTTAAGGATAAGTTTGATGAAATGGACGGGACTTAAATCCGCCGGAAACATCAAGGTAAAGCAATTGGTGGCGATGCCGTCAGCGGGCGAATCGACGCGCGCCTCCTGCCGCCCTTTCTGCGTGCCATCCATATTGTAAATCCGGGCCTCGGCGTGGAGATCTTTGAAGTCCTGGCCGGTATTGTTGGCAACCTTGATTTCGTTGCTGAAGGGATCCCACAGAATGTGGCGCGGCTCGTTCGCGATTCTCACGCCAAAATAGGCGGCGGTGGGGTTTAGGTAATAGTCATAAAGTTGGCAAATCAACGATGGCCACGCGGGGTGTGACATCCAGATCAGGCAGCCGCCGCCGGAAAGGCTTCTCCATGATTCCATCATGGCTTTGGCATTCCCCCAGTTTTCCATCTGCGCTTTCAGGCAAAACTCGTCCAACCCTTGCGAGGGACCATAAGAACTGTCGATCCTTGCCGTGTAGACGTGGCAGCGGGATTGGAAAAAATCGTGCACGGCCCACATGTCGTTAACGGGCCAGAGGTCCTTTTCCGGCATCATCAGGCGCATGGAATCGGCGGTGGGGACGCAGACGATGCCCAACTCGCTGTGCAAAGTGGTCCCGATGCCGCCTGTCAACTCACGGCCCTGACTTTTGGTGGCGGCATTGTGAAAGTACCAACTGTCGGGGTGGGGTTCATAGGGACCATGTCCCGTGACCAGGCCGCCGGCGGAATCCGGAAGATAAAATCGCGTCCCATCAAGCGCCGCGGTCTCACGCGCCATACCCGCGTCCAAATCCCTGGGTGGCATTCCCTCGTTCTCTCCGCAATAAAGAGCCAGGCAGGGATGATTGCGAATGCGCAAAATCCGATCGCGCACGTTATCCATGAACATCCCGTGGTCGTCGGGATTGACGCTGGAGAGCCAAAAATCATTCCAGACCAACAGGCCGTATTTGTCACAGGCTTGGAAAAACTCGTCCTTCCCCACGTGTCCGATCCAATTCCGAATCATCGTCATGTGCATTTCCTTGTGCAAGCGGACGGCAACATCATAATCCCCGGCCTCATATCGCAACATGGTCTCGTCCATGCCCCAATTGCCGCCGTTGAGTTGGATGCGCTGACCGTTGCAAAATAGTTTTAGAGTGTTGTCCGACGTGTCATAGCTCAGTTCTCGAATGCCAAAGACGACCTCCTTGAGACAACTTGGAGCATCGCCGGCCGTAACGAGCAGGTTCAGGCGTTGAAGAGGCTGCCCGCCGTAACCGTTCGGCCACCATAACCCCGGGTTTGCCAGGCTTAGCTGGGGGAACGAGATTTTGTCCAGGGTCAGGTTTTTGGTCTCGTTCGGTGCCAACGCCACCCTTTGGGTGAACGTCATGTTTTCAAGGCTTCCATGCACGACACCTTCCACCGGCTTGTTTTCCAGATTTCTCAGGGTCAACCCGAGGGTAAGATCAGCTTGTCTTCGATCCTTGGAAACCGTTGACCGGACAAACGGATCCGTCAGAACCAGCGGCCCGGTTTGTTCCAGGTACACGTGATCCCAAATGCCAATGTCGCGCCCGCGAATCGAGGGCATCCAGTTCCACCCGGTACTGGCTTGAAAGGTGGGCTGGTCCTTTCCCAGAACCCCTCCGTTACGACTGTCCTTCCCCAGCGATTTCTCATGGGTTGCGCCCGGGTTGGCCACTTTGTGGATTAGAACCGCCAGTGCGTTCGTCCGCCCCGGCGACAGGTTTTGGGTCACGTCGAATGTTCCGCGGGAAAACGCGCCGTCGATGTGCCCGATATCAACACCGTTGAGATAAACGTCCGCCTTCCAATTGATCCCTTCGAAATTCAAGAGGAAGTGTTGGTTCGGGGAGACGGTCATCTGAAACTCTCGACGATACCAAAAATCGTTCTGGAAAAATGACTCGGAGATGAGGTGCTGTTGGTCGCCAAAATTGGGATCGGGAACCGCTCCGTCCGCGAGATAGTTGGCGAGAACGGTGCCGGGGATTTTGGCCGGCAACCAGCCGTCCGTGGGATAGCCCGCCCTGGAAATGGCCTCCCCGGACGCGTGCGGGAACAGGGTGTTTTGAATTTTCCATCCGTCGCCATCAAGGAGGATTTTGTTGTCGTGGTCCTTGTGGGGGAGATTTGGATCCATCGGCGGGGTGGCGGGCGACGGCTCGCCCAGGACTGTGAATTCCTCCAGTTTGCACCCTCCGGGTGCCGAACCGGAGTCGGCGAGCATTCGGACATAACGAGCATTGGTTTCCGTGAAGCGAGCCTCGCAGGTTTGTGATGGGGCGCACGCCAGATGAACAACCGGTTTCCAGGTCGTCGGCGCGGCGTTCTCGATCGAAGTCTGAATTGCGCAGCCGGCGGGAACGGAGGAACCCCAAGCCAGCCTGACGCCGCTGAGTTTCCGCGACCGCCCCAGATCGACATAAATCCACGGCTGGTTCTCGACACCGCTCTGCCAGAATGTATCGGGGCTTCCGTCAGTGGCCAGATGGGCAACATTGTCACCATCGATGGCGCTGGATTGATAGGCGGCCCGATTCAGAGCCACGTTCGCCTCCACCGGCGCTTGGGCCTCCACCGATCCCGGATGAAGAATGAAAGTCCAAATCGCCACCCCGAGCGCGTTGACCAACAAATTGGGACCGGGTCCCCACGACATAGAAGAAAATGGGTTCATGGAATTGGATCAATCCCGGGCAAGGGGGAGAAAATTTTGCGGTGAAACGTTGTGGGTTGTGGGTTCTGCGTTGTGGAACGCACCGGCGCTCTGTCTTTTCACAACCCACAACCCACAACCCACATCCCACACCGGGATATTTTGTTGTTGATACTTAGCTATTTCTCACCCGCATCGCAGACCCGCAGGCTACCCGCTTTGCAGCATGGCGTACACGTAAATGTTCACGAGCATTTTCATGCAGGCCACCGCGTGACCCGGCGGGGCGATCATCCCGTCCCAGCCACACTGCAGGCCGCTCAGGCTAATGATGCCGACCAGTCGCGAGCCGATCCTGATTCCGTACAGCCCGTGCTTCGCAAAATTGGGATCATAGACGTTGTTGCTGAACGTGTGCGGAGGCGTGCCGCCGGGGATCTGAAAATAACAGCGGTACACGTCATGCGTGGATGGCAGCGCCTCGACGCGCGCCTCGGGGAGCATCACCGCCAGGAGGCGCAACTGATCCCGCAAAAACGTGTCCGCGTCCGGCGTGATGGCGTTGTTGATGCAGCAGTCGATGAGCACGAACCCGCCTCGACGGACGTACTCGGCCAGATTGGCGCGCGACCGCGGGTTCTCCACCATGCCGACGCCTTGCGAAAACACCAGGGGGTAGGCGCACAGTTCGTCGAGCTTGTCGATGTCGGCCACATACCAGGTCGGATCGATGTTGAGGCTCGTGTTCTCGCGGATGAAGCGCATGAGCACCGGGTCGCCGGTGGCATGACGCCGCCAGTACTCGCTCGGCGTTCTCAGGCGCGCCCAGCCCACGCGCTCGCCCCGGAGTTCGTCCACCGTCTGGCCTGGCGCGGCGTGCGGCCACCCCATGGTCAACCCGAGCAACAGGATGGCCGCGCGGCGTACGGAGATGGTGCGTTTTCATAAAAGCCGGAACCACCGGCGCACGAGCAGCTCCGTGCCGTAAAGGCCGAGCATCAAACCCAGCAGCCAGCCGGAATTCCACACGGGTTCGACGCGTTGCGGCGGCGTTTCACCAGCCGGCGCCGCCCGGTCCTGGAACACCGGTTCATCACCGATCAGCGCCCCGCCCGTGCTCTGCGCGAGCCGCCGCATGCCTTCCACGTCGGGCGGCAGGTCCAGACTTTCCGCGGTGGACGCCTTGTCGGAAACGCGGAACGTCACGCGGGCGAGATTCCCCGCCGGGCCGGTCGCGCGCACTTCCCAAGGCCCGGCGGCATCCGGGATGAAACTCGCCTCCCATTGCGCGCCGTCCGTCCCGCCGTCCTTCCGTTCGCGCAGCGGCAGGGGAAGATGCCGGCCGTCGGGCGCGAGCGCCTCGGCGGCGGGCGCGTCGTTGCCGACCTCGGCGGACCCTTCGACCCGAAAAGCCGCCGCGACGCGGACCGCGGGCTTCGCCGTGAGTTTTTCCACGCGCAGCCCCCCGCCGCGCGGCGGCCGCAGCGAGAGCAGGAGTTGCTGCCAGAACGTCTCGGGCGCGCGGCTGGCGCTGGGCAGCGACATCTTCCAGCGCCACAGCAGATCGGTCGTCAGCGCCGCCGTGAAGCCCGCGCCGAATTGCTGGCGCGCGAGCAGGACGCGCGGCGGCCCGGCGGCTCCCGGCGAGACGCTCCCGCCCCTGACCGCCAGCACGTCCGCGCCGGATTTCACCGCGCGCACCTTCGCGTAGTCGCAGAACTTCGGCATTTCGGCGGGCGCGGCGTTGCGGAAGATCGCCGCCGCCGTGGCCTGGCTCGCGCCCGGCGGCAGCGTGAACGGCAGCAGGCGCGGCAGCGATTGCCGTCGGCCGTTGTCGTTGAACAAGGTGTCCGCGCCATTGTCCGCGCCGGCCATCTGTTCGCGGAAGCGCCGAGCGAGATCGTCCTCGCCGCGGGCCGCGTCCGGCGGCTCGAATACCACGGGCAGCATTTGTTCGAGCGCGGTCCCCGCGAAACGCTGCGTCGCCTCCGTGTCGGGGGCGATGAACAAAACGCCCCCGCCGCCCCGCGCGTATTCCGTCAGCGCGCGCTGTTGCCGGTCCGTGAGCCGGTCGGCGAAAACGTGCGCCAGGACGATGATCTGGAACCCCTTGAGCGCGCGCGCGTCCTCCGGCAGGTCGGGCAGGACGGCGTGGCCCCGCGCACCGACGGTCATCGCCACGTTCAGCGACGGGTTGAGGATGCTCGTCATGTGGAAGCTGGGGTCGCCCTCCAGCGCGGCGACCAGGTAGCGATAACCCCATTCCAGCGCGCCCTGGTAGTAGAGCACCTCGATCTTGGTGCGGTCAACGACCTGCGTGGTGCAGGCGACGATCTGTTGCCTCTCGTCGGGCCCGGCGCGGAATTCCAGCGGCATCGGCCCCGGCTCGTTCGCGGTAACCTGCACATTCCAGGGCAAGGTGTTCGATCCCGCGCGGGTGTGCAGGCGGACCGCCGCCAGCCGCGCGGGGCCGCTCCAGAGTTCGACGGGCAAATCCTGCTCGCGGGCGGAGGAAACCTCCACCAGCGCGCTGGCGGTGAACCGGGTTTGCCGCAGGACCTGCGAGGGCGCCTTGACCGCCCGGATGTTCACGGACTCCCCGGCGGGCACGCGGTTCGAGCCGGGCGCGAAATACAACGGCACGCCGCGCCGTTGCGCCTCGGCCGCCAGGGCGCCGGCGTCGCCGTCCGTGGTGTCCAGCCCATCGGTGAGGCAGACGATGGCTCCGGGCGTGAGTTCGAGCGTCTGGCGGAGCGTGTCGTAAAGGTGGGTTTCCGACCCCGGTGTTTTGGCCCGGAGCGCGGCGTCGAGGTCGGCATCCGCCGCCGTCGTCACCGCGAAGTGACGATAAACCACGCGCGGAAACGCCTTGCCGGCCTCGGCCTCGTGCCGCTTCCAGAGTTGGGTCGCGCCGGCCAGCCGGGTGGCGCCGCGGTGATCGGCCGTCGTCATGCTGTCCGAACGGTCCACCACGACCGCCAGCGTGTCGCGAGCCGACGGTTCGGGCGGGCGGCGCTCGACGCGCGCCGGGTTGGCCAGGCACAACAGGACCAGCAAAACGATGGCGGCGCGCAGGACCGTCAGCGGCACCCGCGCGCCGGGCGGCAGCGCGCCCAGCGTGCGCCGGTACATCCACGCGACGAAGACCGCCCCCGCGACGGCCAGCCCTCCCAGCACGCCCCAGGCGACCGGGGCGGGCCAGTGGCGCAGGGACCCGCCAAATTGCCACTCGATCGCCGCGATCATTCGTTTTTCGGCTCGGGGGCGGCGGCGGGCGCGCCGTCGTAGTCGCGCGAGAGTTGCTCGAAGTAATTCGCCACCGCCGGGCGATAGGCGGGCGGCGCGAGGTCGGGGCTGCCGTCGGTGAGCGGATGGTCGCGCCGGGCATGTTCCTGCGCGGCGCGGAGGGAATCGATCAGGCCCAGCAGCGGCGGATCGATCCTGGCGAAAAGCGCGGTCTGATCGAGATAATGGAGTTCGATGGGAACGTCGCGCAACGTGTCGCGCACGTCCGCCAACGCCTCGGACTTGGGCACCACGACGGTGGCGTCCTGGGCGGCGGCGCGAACGTCCTCGAACAGTTCGCGCGCGAATTTCTCCTTGGGTTCGCGCGGGTCATGAGTTTGCGCGGCGTCCGGCGCGTGGTCCGTGAACGTGGGCTTTTGCGTGGACCGGGAGGGGGCGTCAACCGGACCGGCTTGCAACTCGCCGGTGCTGCGTTTCAAGGTGTCGCCCAGGTCGGTCTGTCCTGTTCGTGCGGTCCGCTTCGCCGGTCCTGTGGTTCGTGAGATGGTGCGGAGGACGGGTCTCTGCCCGCGGGCGGACGCGCTGCCGCGACCCTGGCCCGGGCCACCCTGGGCCGTGGACTGGCCGGACGCCTGGCTCGTGCCGTCGCCCTCGCCTTGACCCTGTTGACCAGAGCCTTGACCTTGCTGGCCGGACCTTGACCCTTGACCGGGTTGGCCAGGGCTTTGAGCCGGGTTGGCCGGAGCTTTGTCCTTGCTGACCCGGAGACTGACCTTTGCCTTGTTGGCTTTGGCCGGGTTTGTTTCCCTGTCCTTGTCCTTGCTCGCCTTCGCCGGGCTTGTTTCCCTGGCCTTCCTTACCCTCGCCCGGTTTGTTTCCTTGACCTTGCTTGCCTTCGTCCGGCTTGTTTCCCCGGACCTTGTCCTTGCTTGCCGTCGCCAGGCTTGCTTCCCTGTCCTTGCTTATCCTCACCCGGTTTGTTTTCCTGGCCTTGCTGCCCTTGCGCCTTCGGCTTGGATGGCCGTCTTGGGTTGGTTGACCCGCCGACTGGCCCGGCGGGATACCCTGTGGTGGGTTGGAAGATGGTTCCTGACCCGGGGGCGTGTTTCCGTCGGGCCTTGATCCCAGCTCGGGAGCGGCGTTCGCGGTGGCATCGGCCCCCTTCGCGCCGGGATCGTTCGACGCCAGACGCCGCAGGTTGGCGCGGTCCCGCTCCAGGCGGTCGATGAGTTGGGCGAGTTCCTCGGACGAAAGCGGTTTGCTATTGCGCTGCTGCGCGGCGAGTTCGGCCATTTGCCGGAGATGGTCGGCGGCGGCTTGCGCGCGGGCGGGATCGCGCGGCTGGGCGCGGAGTTTTTCCATGGCGTTGCGCATATCCGGCGAGCCGAGCGCCCGGGCCAGATCGTTGAGCCGCTTGGCGGCCTCGGTCGAGCCGGTGTCCTGCTGCGCCTGCGCCTGCGCGGCCAGTTCGCGCTGGATTTGCCGGGCCTGCTCCGCCGCCTGCTCGGCGCGTTCCCTGGCGGCTTCGTCGCTGTTCTGGCGGGCCGCGTCGCGGGCGCGGTCGGCGGCGTCGTTCAAGGTGTGCTGCGCGTCGGCCAATTGCAGTTTGGCCTGTTCTTCGCCCACGCGGTTCATGCCGTCCACCGCCGCCTGCAATTCCCGCGCCGCCTCCGCCGCCGGTTCGCGCGCCGCCGGGGCGTCGCCGCCGTCGATCCGGCGCAAGGATTCGCGCGCCAGATCGTGCGCGTGTTCGAGGTGCCCGGTGATCTCCGGCGTTGAAAATTCGCCCGTTGAGCAACGCGCCGACGCGCTGGCTGATCTGGGTCTGGCGCTCGCCGGGCGTGCCCTCGATCTTGTCCGGGTCCGGCGGCTCGGTCGGCGTCCGGCTTCGGCGCGGCGTCGGGCGGGGCCGCGCCCTCCGGCCGAGCGAGGTCTTCGGCGAGTTTCGCCTGCGCGGCGGCGAGCATTTCCAATTGCCCGCCGGAGGTCTTGAACCGCTGCTTCAGCTCGAACTGCTGCTTGTCGCGGAACGGATCATCGACCTTCGGTTTCTGGCCGTGCGACGCGCCGCCGTGCGGGGCGAATTTGCGAACCATTTTTTCCACCTCCGTGATCAACCCGAGCGCCTTGCCCTGCGGCGTCAGCGCGGGCCGGTTGTCGGCGGCCGCGATCTTTCGCGCCGCGTCCCCCATGAACGGCTTCGCCTGCGTGACGAGGTTGACGACCTCCGCGGGGGCGCCGTCCTCGATCAACTGCTGGATGGCCTCGCCGGTCTTTTTTTCCAGCGCGGCCTGTTCGCCGCCGACGTGCGCGTTCGCCTTTTTCCACTCGTCGCTGTCCTGACCCAGATCGGTGTGGGTGAGGACGAAATTTTCCTTGATGAGCCGCAATTGCGCCACTTTCAACGCGGTGATGAGCGCAAAGCCGGGATGCCCTTCGCCCCCGGGCATTTCGCGGACATCCTCGCGGAACGGCTTGATCTGCACGAACTGCACGCCCGAAGCCGTTTCGGGCAGTTTGCGGGGATCGATGCGCTGGGCGCGCAGATAATAGGAGACCACGTCGAAGGGCTCCACTTCCAACTGGTCGAGGTAGATCGAGGCCTGGACCGGGTGCGACCCGGCCGCTTGCAATCCTTCCGCCGCGACAGGCACGCTCAGGCGCGGCTGCCCGTTGACGGACATCTCCAGCACCAGGTCGCGCAGCCCGCTGGCGGAAATTGCCAACGCTTGCAGGGGAACTTCCTCGATGGGCGAGGCCTTGATCTCGGACGCGGGGGTCTTCCACTGGATGCGCGCGGGCGGCGGGGCCGCGGGGGTCGGCTTGGGAACCGGTTGCGCCGCGGCGGCGGCAGGACGGACCCAGGGACGGGTCCAACTGAGCAGCGCGGCCAGATTTGCCAGCACCAGTACGGCGGCCAGCGCACCGAGCGCCACGAGCGGCGCACGTCGGGCCGGCGCATGGCGCCGGCGGGCGAGAAACTCGTCGGCTTCCTCGCGCTGGGCCCGCGCCATCGCGCCGGCGTCGCCACGCAGGAAGGCGGCGGTCTCCAGGCGGTTCTTGGCGTCCAGTCGCTGGTCGAGCCGCCGCGCGCCGAGCAGTTGGGCGCGCCGGCGCAAAACCCACGTCGCCCCCGCCGCCAGGAACGTCAGGGCCACCCCGGCCGCCCACCAGAGCCCCAGGCCGCCCCATTGCTCGACCCGCGCGAGGGACGGATGCCGCCGCCACTCCAGCGCGAGCGTCGCCGCCAGTCCGGCCGCGACGATGAGCAGCGGCCACGCCAGCCGCGTCCAGCGGTCGTGCTGGCGCAGCAGGCGGTCGGTGAGAGGAACGGCGGCGGTCTGCGTTTTCATGGTTGGGACGGGCGGCGGTGCGATCACAGGGCGGTGCGGTTCGCCAGGGCGAGTTCGGCGAGGATGAATGCCCCGCACGCGGCCAGCACCCACCACCAGAGGCGTTGCTGATTTTCCGCCGCCTCGCCGTTGATGGTCAACGCCGCCGGCGGGGCCGATCCGGCGGACGGCGGGGGCGCGGCGGATTCCAGGGCCGCAAGTTGCTCAAAGTTGGGCCAGGGCGCGAGATCGGATTCCTCGGGCGGCGGGTTGACGGCGTAAACCTTGCGTTCCCCTCCCTTGCCGGCAAACGCGTACAACCCCGGCACGGCGGGCCGCACGCTGCCGCCGACGGGTTGATCCGCCACCGGCGACGCGGCGTCCAACGCCCGCCAGACGCCCCCGCCCGGCGGCAGCGGGATCACGTCGCCGATGCGCCAATCGTCGCGCGCGGCTCCGGACGAACCCAGCCAGAGCGCCGCCTGATGCACCCACGGGACAAAGGAGGGTTGGGCGGGCCAGTTGGTCGCCCCGCGCTCCAGTGGAAACCCGGCCAGGAGAACCCGCCGGCCGCCGCCGTTCCACTCGGCCAGGGCCGTTTTCCCGTCCGGCCAGTTGGCGATCGGCGTCAGCGCCTCGCCCGCCAGATCGAAGCCGCGGTAGAATTCCACGTTGAGCAACGGCAGCAGGCTTTGTCCGGCGAACGCCGCGAGGATCGGGTGTTCCGGGTCCCAGTCGCGCAGGTGCTCGGCCCCGCCGTCCGGCACGGGGTCGCGCGGGGTCGCGCCGATCCCGGCCTTTTGCAGCCAGGCGATCTGTTCGGCCGACCCATCGATGAACAACCACAACGGTCCGCCGCCGTCCGCGAACTCTTCCAGGCGGGCAAGCTGCGGCGGTCGGAATGCGGCGGAACCGCGCACGACGGCCACCGCGTCCAACGGCCACGGGCCTTCCGGCAAGGGCACCGGTTCCAGGCCGCCCGCTTCCAGGCGTTGCGTGGAGCGCAGCGCGTGCGCGAGAAAATCCGTGCCCGGCGCGGCGTCGAGGAGCACCTTGCCGGCCGCGGGCTTTGCCATGGCCAGCCACGCGGTGTCGTCGGCGGGCAGGTCGTCCGGCTCAACCAGGGAAACGCGCACGCCGGGCGTGTCGGGCGGCAGGGTGAAACGCAGTTCCACCGGGTTGTCGCCCGCGCGCAGGGCAACCGTTTGCTCCGCGAGAGTTTGACCATTCACCCGCGCCGCGATTCGCCGCTGGTCCTGCTCCGGCTGGAACAACCGCACCGTGACGGCGACGCCCGGCCGCGCATCCGCCGCGCCGGCACCCAGGCGGCGCAGATTCACAATCGCCGCCTGCCGGCGCGGCGGCGGGGCGGGCGGCGCGAGACGGACCTGGACCCCCGCGGGCAGCGCGCGTTTCAAATCCACGCCCAGCCAGCCGAGCCGTTGTTCGTCGGCCATCCAGGCGAGCGTCTTCGTCCCGGCGGGCACGGACGCGAGCGCGTCACCCGCCAGTTGCAAGGCCGGCGCGTAGCGCGTTTTCTCGAAACCGGGCTCCGCTTCAAGCAAGACGGCCCGCACGCGGGCCAGGTCGTCGGTCATGGGCGCAAGCCACACGGGGGCCGGGTGCATGGCGAGGAGCGCCGCCTGGTCGCCCGGCTGGAGCGCGTCGAGTTGCTGCATCGCCCAGTCGCGCGCGGCCTCCTGGCGTCCGGTCGCCTGCATACTCATGGAATTATCCACCGCGATGACCAGCGCGCGGCGGCCCGCGGCGGCGGCGGCCAGCCAGAACGGCCGCGCGAACGCCGCCACGATGCAGCCGATCACCAGGCAGCGCAGCAGCAGCGTCAGCCAGCGGCGAAGCTGGTGCCGGCGCGTGTCGCGCAGGGCTGTCACCCCGAGAAACCGCAGCGACGGAAACGGCACCACCGTCTTCGGCCGGCGGCGCAGGAAATGCAGCGCCAACGGCAGGCCGATGAGCAACCCGCCCGTGAGAAAGCCCGGGAAAAGCCAGTTCACCGCCGTTGCTCCCGTTGCGCCAGGTAACTGGCAAGCGCCTCGAAGGGCGGCCGGTCGGTGCGCAGCGACACCAGTTCGCCGCCCGCCGCGTGGAAAGTGTCCTCCAGTTCCGTGCGGAATCGGTGGAACCGCTCCAGGTATCCCCGGCGCGCGGCGGGCGCGTCGAGCTTCAGGCGCGCGCCGGTTTCGAGGTCCGTGAAGTTGCCGGTCTGATCGAGGTCGAAATCGATTTCCATCGGATCGAGGACGTGCAGGCCGATGAGGTCGTGACGGTCGTGGCGCAACCGTTGCAGCGCGGCCTGAAGCGGGGCCGCATCCTCGTAAAAATCGCTCGCCACGATCACCACCGAACGCGGCGGGATCACCTCCGCCAGGTCTTCCAGCGACCGCGCCAGCGCCGTTGGCCCGCCGATGGCCGCCGCTTCCAGCCGCCCGACGAACGCCCGCCAGTGCGACGCCGACGCCCGCGCGCGCAGGAAGTCGCGCAACTCCGTGCCCGCCACCCCGAGGCCGACCGCGTCGCCCTGCCGTTGCGCCAGCAGTCCCGCCGCCGCCAGCACGAGGCGCGCGAACTCGGCCTTGCCCAGAATCTCCGGGCGCGAACGGTAGTTCATCGACGCGCTGGCGTCGTACACGGCGAAAATCCTCAACTGGGTTTCCTCCTCGTATTGCTTGACGCACAGGCGGTCGGTTCGACCGAAGAGCCGCCAGTCCACGCGCCGCAGGTCATCTCCGGATTGATAACGGCGGTACTCGGCAAACTCCACGGATGAACCCTTTTGCGGGCTGCGGTGCCGTCCGCTCAGGAAACCCTCGACCAGATAACGCGCCTGGAGCGTGAGCGAGGGCAGGTCGGCCAGCAGCCGCAGGTCCACCGGCGGCAGCGTCGTCATCGGACCCTGGCGCGCGAGTTGCGCTTCCACGCGTTGCCGCCGGGACGCGAGCAGCGCCCGCGGCCGGATCCTCAGCGGGCAACGGCGGCGGCTGCCGCCAGGAAGGCAGGTGCGAAAGGTCAACCGCCTGGCGCGCGGGCACGAACGGCGCGGAAGGCGATCGCGGGAGCGGCGGCGGGACCTCGTTCACCGGAGGGTCTCCAGGAGTTGGTCGATGATGCCGTCCACCGTCAGGTGGTCCGCCTCGGCGCGGTAGTTGGCGATGAGCCGGTGCCGCAGCACGAGCTTGGCGGCGCGTTGGATGTCGGCCTTGGCCACGTTGAAACGCCCGTCCAGCACGGCAAACGCCTTGCCCGCCAGCGCGAGGTACTGCGACGCGCGCGGCCCCGCGCCCCATTGCAGGTAACGCTTGACGAAATCCGGCGGCTTCGGTCCGGTCGGGCGCGTGGCCTGGACGAGCGACACGGCGTATTCCGCCACCGACGGCGGCACGGGCACCTGCCGCACGGCGTGCTGCAGCGCGAGCATTTCCTCCCCCGACCACACGGTCTCCATCGGCTCGGCGCGGTCGGTCGTCGTTTCCAGCAGAATGCGCACCTCTTCCGCGTGCGAGGGATAGTCCACGCGCAGGTTGAACATGAAGCGGTCCAACTGCGCCTCGGGCAGCGGGTAGGTCCCTTCCTGCTCGATGGGATTTTGCGTGGCCAGCACAAAAAAGGGTGAGGGCAGCGCGTACGTGTGTCCGGCCACGGTGACGTGCCGTTCCTGCATGGCCTCGAGCAGGGCGGCCTGGGTCTTGGGCGGCGTGCGGTTGATCTCGTCGGCGAGCAGCAGGTTGGCGAAGATCGGGCCGGGGATAAAGCGGAACTCGCGCTTGCCGTCCGGCGTCTCCTCGATGATCTCCGTGCCCGTGATGTCGCTGGGCATCAGGTCCGGGGTGAACTGGATGCGCTGGAACTGCAACGCGAGGATTTCCGCGAGGCTGCGCACGAGCAACGTCTTGGCGAGGCCGGGCACGCCGATCATCAGGACGTGCCCCTGCACGGCGAGCGCGACGAAGAGATCGCGGATGATCTCGTCCTGGCCGATGATGCGCTTGCCGAGTTCGGCGGCGAGCCACTGGTAACGCGCGGGGACGCCGCGCAGCAATTCCACGTCGGCCTCGGTGGCCGCGTGGCTGGAAGCAGGAAGAAGGACAGGGTCGGCGGCGGTGGTCATGGTGGGATGGAAAACGAGGGATACACGCTAACGCGAAAGCGCCATGCTCCAGGCGCGGATGGCCTGGCGCAACGCGGCGTAATCGGCGGCGGGCACAACGGGTTGCAACAGCTCGAGCCGCGCCGCGCGCCGCACGGTGCGGTCGTCCACCCGTTCCCAGACGACGCTCATTTTCTGCCCGCCGGCTTCCGTTTGCCGGGGCGGCGGCAGGGATGCCGGCACCTTGTCCGGGACGGCGTACCGCAGTTGCACCGTCTGCGAAAGCGTCATGGGCTGGCCGTCGTTGAGCCACAACGGCCGGTCCCGCGTGGGCGAACTGAAAATCTCGAGCCCCGACGGCTCGACGCGTGGTAGATCGCCGCCCGCCGCCGCCACTTCCGCGCGCAGTTCCACGCCGTCGCGCAACGCGCTGACATCGCTCACCGCGCCCCGCGTGAATTCCCCGCCCGGCCACAGATCGGTGAGCA
Organism: uncultured bacterium; assembly: GCA_963795895.1. Classification (GTDB taxonomy): domain Bacteria; phylum Verrucomicrobiota; class Verrucomicrobiia; order Chthoniobacterales; family SZAS-18; genus CAWCJJ01. Next base: position 165,748 of record CAWCJJ010000004.1, on the reverse strand, counting down.
TCGCGTAAAGCCGCGCCCCGCGCTGCACCGGCGTCAGCCCGCGAAACGCCCGGCGTAACCCGTCGTCGGCCAGGCCCGTCGCGTCGCGGCGGAAATTGCCCTGCCAGCCACCCTTGTCATCCTGGGTAAGTTCCCAGGCGTCGCGGACCTCCGACACCGTGCCCTTGCCGTTGGTCACCGTCTTGAAATCCGCCTTGTCCTTGCCGAAAACCAGCCCGGCCCGGCCGTAATCGCCCGGCGGCACGAAGCCGAAGGGTGTCACGCTGTCGGTGGAATCCAGCCACAGATCGTCCGGCTGCCCGGCGTCCGGCGCGCGCGGCACGAAGCAGATGGCATGATTGAACTGCCAGCTTGGGAAACCCACGTCCGTCATCGACCCACGGTTGAGCAGGACGAAGCTCGCGGGGATGTTCCTGGCTGCGCAGCAGCGCGACGAGCAGGTTCGCCTTGTCCTTGCAGTCGCCGTAACGGTTCGACAACACCTGCGCCGGGGTGCGCGGGCGGAAACCATGCACCCCGCACTCGACCGCCACGTAGCGCAGCGCCGACACGAACTCGAACGACCGCCGGATGCGGTCCACGCGGTTCGCGGCGCCGCTGCCCAATTCCCCGGCGGTCTTGCGCACGGTGTCGTCGATCAGGTCCGAGCCTTGCGCGATCCGGCGGAACCACACCGCGAACTCGTCCCACGACGGCAGGGAGCTGACCGCGACCGCAGCCATCCACTGCGACGCGGGCGGGTCGCCCGGCAGCGATTCCGCCGCCGCCAGCGGCCCGAGCCGCCAGCGGTAAACGCGCCGTCCGTGGTCGGCGGATTCTTCCGCCCTGGCGTCGGGCAGGTTGTTGAGGGCGACGCGATACGTGCCCTTCTCCGGCACCCGGACCTCCAGGGAGGTCTGGAGCACGGGCACCCCGCGCTGGATTGGCAGCACCTCCGAGACGTGCGGCAACGACGAATTCAGCAACGTCTGGGTGCGGTAGCTGATCTCGATCACGCAGCCCGCCCGCGCGTTGGGCAGGAAAACCATGCTCATCCCGCTGCTGTCACCCGAATCCGGGTCCGACACGGCGGGCAGCCGGGCGGGGTTGTAAGCCGTCGCGGCACCGTCGGGTTGGATGACGCGCGCGAGTTCGAGCTTGCTGGTCACGCCGGGGGGTGATTGCGGCAGGAACTGGTTGGCCCAGTCCTCGACGGCCTCCTCGCGCGCGACGTAAACCCGCCGGTAAGTGCGGGTGTCCGTCGTGCGGTCTTCCTCGATGGTGAAACCGATGCGCTGTTCGAGCACCAGCGCCGCGTGGCCGTCGGGGTTCGCCACCGCGCGCGCGTCGGCGACGATCTTGCGCGTGGCTTCGGTGGCGGGTTGCTGTTCCCACTGCGCGTTGGGGTCCTTGATCTTCACCGGGATGTCCGCCACGCCCGCCCCGTTGGCAGGGGGGGCGCCCGGAGCGGCGGCCAACGAGGCCCCCGGGTCGGCGGCGGCGGGCAGGTTCACGCCGAAAGGCGCTTCGAGGATTTTGCCCGTCGATGGGTCCGCCAGTTGCGGGTGTTCGGTCAGCGCGAGGCTGGAGGACACGTAATCTTTTTCCGTCGCCGCCGCCGCCCGGGCGGCGACGGTGGCAAACGCGGCCTTGGGATTTTCGGCCAGGGCATTGACCCAGGCGCCGGGAAAACGCGGCAGGCCGCTTTCCCCGTCGGCCCGGGTGGCGGCGAGGGTGGCGCGGCGCGGATTTTGCAACAGAGGGAGAAAAGCCCCGCCGCCGCTCGTGCCGACGAAGACGAACTGCCGCGCGGGGATGGCGTCGAGCGCGGTTTTGAGATCGGGCGCGGTCAGGCGTGGTCCGCTCACCTGAAAGGCGGGCGCGCCGCCTTGCGACGTGCCGCCATGGCCGTAAAGCACGAGCCAGAACTCGTCCTCCGCCGCGCAGCTTCCGGCGGCGGCGGCGAGTTTTTGCAGGACCATCTCCCGGGTGACCTTGCCGGCGAGCGTCCGCACGTTTTCCAGGGGGATGCCCCGTTCGGCGAGCAGGCGTTTGGTTTCGCCCGAGAGGCGTTCAAACTCTTCCGCGCTGGCGGACGTGCCGCTTAATCCGGCGACGATCAACGCGCCGGAGGCTGCCCGTGCTTGTGTTACCCCCCCCGCGGCGGCGAATCCGAGAAGCAGGGCTGCCCATGCCGCCGGCGAACGGATGAAGGGAGAACAATTCATGCCGGTCAGGTTGATAACGCAATCGCGTGGCAGTTTGCAAACTATATAATCCCAACGCGATATATGCCGTGCGCTGGCACCATTTAACTTAAAGGGAAGCAGCCTTCCCAGCCGTTGTTCAAAAGGTCACATTCGACAGACTAAAACAGCACATCCATTTTCTGGCGGCCTCGTGCATTCACGAGCGACACCCAAATGTTCATACAAAACTCCTGCTCGCTGGCCAGTGTGACAACCGGCGCCAGCAGGCGGCCAAGCGTGGCGGCCTTGACCCGGACTATCAGAGACGCCAGCCTGAGGCACCCGCGCCGAACTCTCCGCCCTCGACGCAAAGAAAAACGGCCCGCGCTCTCGCGCGGACCGTCGTTCTCTCCAGCAAGGGACCGGTGTCCGCCGCCCGTTGCTATGGTGTTGTCACCGTCACGTAGGCGTGCGGCGAGATCCCGCCGGCGTTCACCGAGGTCACCCGGTAGTAATACGTCGTGCCGGCGACCACGCCCTTGTCGGTCACGAACGTCTCGACCCCCGCGTTGACGTAGTTGGCCGAGAACACATACGGCCCGCCGGAGGTCGTGGACTTGTAGATCACGTACCCGGTGGCATTGGCCGCGGCGGTCCACGTGAGCTTCACGCTGGTGGAACTCAACGCCGTGCCGCTGAGTCCGCCGGGAGCCGCGGGAGCAAGCGGCATCGGCTGCGCCATCGCCAGGGCGGAATCCCCGCTCGTGCCGACCGCGTTGACCGCCTTCACCGAGTAATCGTACAGCTTCCCGTCCGACACCGTGTCGTCCGTGTAGGTCGTGCCCGTGACGTAGTCATCCAGGGTGATCGTGCGCAGGACGTACGCGCCGCCCGCATGGTTGTCGGCGAGCGTTTTGCGCGTGAGCACGTAGTAATCCGCACCCGGCGACGCGGTCCAACTCAGGTTGACGTGGTGCGAGCTGGTGCCGCTGACGGTCAGCGTCGGCGAGGACGGAGCCGACGTTGGCAATGTTGACAGCGGCTTGCCCGAACCCTGCGGCGAATTGGCGCTGTAGCCGTTCTGGAGGTTCCAGGACTCCACCACGTAGTAATAGGTGGTGTTGTTGACCGCCGAGGTGTCGTTAAACGTCGCCAGCCCCGAGTCGCTGCCGCTGACCGGTCCGAGTTGTCCGCTCGCCAGCGAGACGTAGCCGGAACCGGAGGTCGTGCTGCGCAGGATGTTGTAGCGCGGCGCCCCCGGCATGACCGGCCAGGTAACCAGGTTGCGGTTGTTGCCCGGGTAAACCGTGACGCTCGTCGGCGCCGGCGGCACGAAGCCCTCCAACTCCAGCCGCAGGTAGTCGAGCATCACGAAGTAGGAATAACCCACCTTGTTCATGGCGATGGTGATGGTGTTCGCGCCCTGATGGAGCAGGGTGGCGGGGAAGTTGATGCGCACATCCTCGAACGGCCCATGCACGCCCATGTGGATGCTGCTGTTATCCATGTAGTTCCCGGTCGGGGGAGGCGAGAAACCGGTGCTCAGGAGCGAGCCCGCCGGCGACTCGGTCACGCCGGAGGCGGTGTCGAGATCCTGCCCGTTGACGCTGAAGACCACCTCGCCGCCGTTGTCGCCCGCAATCGCCGCGTAAAGCGCGGCCTTGGCGGACGCGGACGGCGTGGCGGGCAGGTTGAAGTTGATCGTCGCCGTGGTGGGCTGGTACGCGCCGGCCGAGTTGAGCTGCGAGGGCAGGACGTAGTTCCAGTCGGTATCCCAGCGGCTCGCGCCGACGTTGTAGGTGATACCGTTCGGGAACTCCTGGAGGTAGTACGCCTGCGCGCCCCAGACCGGGGTGGGGAAACCCAACTGCGGCGAACGTTCGGCCTGCCAGTAATCCTCGCCGTGGCGGAACTCGTCGGCCTTGCGGTCGGGCACGCCGATTTCAAACACCGTCGCGCCGTCCCGCTTGGGGGTCCACGTCACCGTGCTCGGCAGGGTGTACGTCCCGCCGCCGGAGGGGACGGAAATCGCTCAGCGGCGTCGCCGGACCGGTCGTTTCAAAAGGCGGGGTGCCGCCCGTCTGGGGTTGGGACATGAAGGTGCCCGACGCGCCCGGTCCGTAGGCCCACAGGGTGTAATTCGAGCCGGCGATGACGTCGGGGATGGTGAAGTTGCCGCCCGAGTCGGTCTGCGCCCAGAACTGGTAGGGTTTCAGCCATTTCTGGAAGTCGTAGAACAGCGGCGAGGAAGAGGTCGGCGGCTGCTGGATGAGTCCGACCCACGTTCCCGCGACGGCGGGATTGCGGTTGCCGGGATCGCTGATGGCCAGCTTGCCGGTGACGTTCGAGCGCCCCGAGGCCGGGGTGTAATGCGGATTGGAAAACCAACTGTATGGCCACGCGCCTTTTTCGGCGGCGTCCTGCGCGTTGGCGTCGTTGAAGAGCGCCTGCGCGGCCTGCGCCGGGTCGGTGATGGAGGAGGAAACGTTGTTGACGTAAACGAACCACGGGCCGCAGGTCTTTGACCAGACCTCGTTGTCGGCGATCGCGCTATCCGTACCCTGGCCGAGTTCCTGGGTCAGGATTTGGTTGGCGATGATGTTGCCATAAACCCCGTCGTCGTGCTTGAGGGGGCCGCCGCCGTAGTATTCCAGGTTGCCCATGTGCCAGAGGCCGATGTTGGTCCCGGTCGGGCCAACGCTGCTGAAGCCCCAGGCTTTTTGGTCAACGTGATCCAGCGCCGTGCTGAACTTGTTGCCGTACTCGCCATTCCCGCTGATGCCGCTCTCCTTGGGGATGTCGTTGGCGCGCACGCCGGGCGTGGTGCGTTGGAACGCCGAGCGAGAAGTTGCGCAGCGAATCCGCGCTGAGCCAGTTGAAGGTGGGAGCCACCCGCATGATCAGACCGAAGGCGTTGACGTTCTCGGCGATATCGCCCGCGCCGTGGGTGAGGATGCCCGTGGTGTAAAAGCCGGTCGAGCCGCGCAGCACGGTGAAGTGGGTGTCAAACGTCCCGGCTTGCTTGGTGTCGGCGCGCAGGAGTTCGACGTCCACGCGGTTGCCCGAGGGATCGACGGTCGCCGAGTAGGTGTACGGGCCGTCGCTGAAGTTGACGGCCGGCGCACCGGACGGGAAGGTGAGAAAGCCGCCCCAGTAATATTGCCCGGCGGCTTGCAGGACTTCCGTGGTTTGCGTCGAGCCGTTGTTGTTGTACGTGTACTTGACGGAGTTCAGGCGCGCGTTGGCCTTGCCGATGTTGATGGCGACGATGCCGTTGGCCACGGTGACAGTGCCGTCGCCGTTATCGACCAGGGTCACGTTGGCTCCCGAGCCGGTGCCGCCGCCCGGGATGTTGGCCCGCGCGGACCCGGGATGGCACCCGAGCGCGAGGACCGCCGCGCCCAGGAGGGTGCGGGCCCATTGCGGGCTCTGTTTGGCGACGACGCGCAAAGCGCGCGCTCGTTGGGAGAAAACAAACCCAAAGATGGGTTTTACAAGGCTGCGAGGGGGGGACTTCTTCATGGGTTGTTCTTTTTTTGGGGGGACTGAGGGGGGAAGCCGGGAAAGCGGCTTCGTACTTCAAGAATGTCAACCGGCCCGCGCCGGCGCAACCTAATCCGTGTGCTGTTTTCGGAACGATCTGTGCGCTTTTCCGCCGGTCGATCGATCGCTTATTCTAAAAACCGGGTGGGATCGGCTTGGCAAGCAACTGCGGGCGTTCCCTGAGCACTTTAATGATTAACTCGCCGTAGAGATTGTTGACCCAGGCAAACCAGTGCCGCGTGTATTGCGACGGGTCATCCATGTTGAACGACTCGTGCAGGAAACCGGTGCCCGCCGTGGAGCTTTTCAGCATGGCGAGGCATTTGGTAATCTCGGCGTCGTCGCCGCTCGTCAGGGCGCGCGCGTTGATCCCGAGCGGCCAGATCCAGCCCCTGGCTTTGTTGTGACCGGCCCCGTGCGGACTGCACGTTCCCTCGGCGGCGGTTCCCCGGCACCAAAAAGGGTCTTCGTCGCTGAACGCAAACGCCCGCGCGCCCAGGACCAGCGGATTGCCGGCCAGGGACGGGGTGAAATAGGGGATCGACACCAAACTGGGCAAATTGGCATCCTCCATCAAAAGCGTGTTGCCCAAACCATCGCATTCGTAAACATACATCCGGCCGTGGGTGGGATGGTTCACGATGCCAAACTCCTGGATGCCGCGCCGGACCTCGGCCGCCAGCGCCCGGCACTCCGCGCCAAACCCGTCGCCGGGTTTCAACGTCTCGGCCATCTCCGCGAGTTGCTCCAGGGACGTGACGGCAAAGAGATTTTCCGGGATGTTGAAGAGGTACTTCGCCGGGTCGTCGGAGGCGCGGAACGCGGTGCAGATCATCCCCGTCGGTTTGATCGGCGGCCCCCAACCGGCGTTGGCCAGCCGGCCCTCAAAGCGGTAGGGGCCGTTGCCGTCCTTGCGCTGTTGCTCGCGCATGGTGGCCACGGACAGGCGCATCGCCTTCCACCAGTCGGCGTCGAACGCGGCAACCGAGCCGGTGACCTTCCAGAATTGATAATCGAGGCGGATGCAATAGCAGAGCGAGTCCAGCTCCCAATCGCGTTGGTAAACGCTGGGCTGCATGAGGGTGCGGTCGCGCGCGTGCGGGCTGGGTTTGCTCGCGTCCTTGAGAAAGGCGTTCGCGTAGGGGTCGATCAGGATGCAAGCGGTTTGCCGGTTGATCAGACCGATGATCATTTCCGCCAGATGCGCGTCCTGCTTGCAGAGCGGCAGGTAGGCCTGCACCTGCGCCGACGAATCGCGCAGCCACATCGCGTTGATGTCGCCGGTGATCACGAACGTGTCGGGCTTGCCGCTCTCGGTCGTGAACGTGACGGTGGTGTCGAGGGTGTTTGGATAACAAGCCTGGAACATCCAGGCCAGGTCCGGGTCGGCCACCGCGCGGGTCACGCGGGCGATCTCATTTTCCACCGCTGTGCTGGTGAAACGGCGTTTCTCGACCGGCGGGCGGGTCGCTTTGCGCGGCGGTTCCGTCGGTGTTTGGGCCAGACCGGTCAACCTGGCGCTAATCAATAATGCGACGACAACCAACCAACGGCGATGCTTCAGCATAATTTGGATAACAAATTGTTCGCGCGGGGGAAAAGAACGCCCGCCCGGGACCGAACGTCCAAGCCGGCGTGCGACCTCACACCCGCGCCAGTTTGATCGGGTAGGTCTGGCCCGAATTCCACTGCGCGACGTAGATGCCGCCCTCCTCGTCCACCACCAGGCCGTGCGGATGTTTGAAGAGCGCGGAGGTGCGTTGCAGCGGCTGGAGTTTGCCGTCCGGTCCGTACTCCGGAGCCGCGCCGCCGGGGTTGGAAACCACCTTGTCGTGCAGATCGAGGATCGTCAGAAACCCGGCGCTTTTGCCGTCCGTCATGCGGAGCTGCGGGATGTAGATGGCTTCGCTGGTAAACACCACGTCGCACGGCAGCGTGTTGGGCAGGGCGAGTTCGTCCACGTAAACCCCGTCCAACGTGAAACGCTTGACGACCCCGTCCTGGCGCGAGGTCACCAGCAAGGTCGGCCGGGCGGGATCGCGCGGGTCGATGGCGCCGCCGTGCGCCTCGTTGATGCTGTCGCGCGCCTTGCCGCGTCCGCCGAAAACCCGCTGCAACTTCCCCTGCGCGCTGTAGTGCAGGACGAGCGAGGCGCCGTAGCCGTCGAGCACGTAAAAACTCCCGTCCGGCGCGGGCACGACACGCGTGGGCTTGTACTGGTCGGCGTGGCTGTAGCGCCCGGATTCAAACGGCGCGTCGAGCGTCATCAGCACCCGGCCGTCGAGGGTCGTCTTGAAGACCTGGTGCCGCGCGTAATCGGTGATGAAAAGAAACTCCTCGCCGTTTTCATTGACGAGCGTCAGGCCGTGCGCGCCCGGAAAGTCGTGCCCCCAGGTGCCGAGCAATTTGCCCGTCGCGATCGTAAATGATGACGTTGTTGCGCGATTCGTTGGTGAGCAGAAGCAGCCGTCCGCGCTTGTCCTGCACCATCGCGTGGCAGTCGTTGACCGGGGTCTCGCCGCCGAGCACGCCCCAGTTTGGAACCACGCGGTAACGATGGGTGCCCTGGCCGAGGATTTCGGGCTCGTCCGCGCCAAACAAGCGGCCTCGCCCCGCGCAGAACGAAGCGGCGGCGAGAGCGCCAGTTGCGCAGAAAATTCCGGCGCGAACAACGGTGGGCGGGGGAAATCATGGCTGGGGATCGGTCACCGCAGAAATCCGGCGCGAGGTAAAAACCTTGAGCCTCACGGTGGCGGGAACTTGGACTTCATGCCACAGCTGGGACGCGATGAATTGATTTGTACGCGACGATAAATCCCCGCCTGGACCATGATCTCACCTACGACTCCCATCCCTTGGTTCCATGCCATTGACCAACCCCATCAGCCCGCCGCGGGAAACGGCCGAACGCCCTCCCGCCGGACCCTCCCGCCGTCCACCCGCGCGGGGCGCGCGCCGCGCCCGCATTCCCGCGCGGGCTGTTCGTCCTCTGCCTGCTGAGCATCGGCGGGCTGGCGCTGCTGCCGCTGTTGCAGGTGGGCGACGGCAAGACCATCCCGCCCTTCGCGCTTTTCCTCGGGCGGTTTCATCCGGTGATCCTGCACGTGCCCATCGGGCTGATCTTCCTCGCGCTGATCCTCGAGCACGCGCACATCCGCGGGTTGCGGCAGTGGATCCCGAAGGTCCCGCCCGAGACGGCGACCTTTCTCATGTTCTGCGCGGCGATGAGCGCGCTGGTTTCGACGGTCCTGGGCTGGATGCTCTCCTACAGCGGCGGGTACGATCCCGTGCTCTTGCAGCGGCATTTCCTCGCCGGGCTGGCTCACGGCCATCGGCGCGAACGCCGCCCTGCTGCTCAAGCTCGTCTCCGACGCCTATCCCGCGAGCCGGCTGGGCGCGTTCGCGTACCAGATTCGTGCTGCTGGCGACGGGCGCGTCGCTGGGACTCGCCGGGCACCTCGGCGCGTCGATCACCCACGGCGAGGATTACCTGACGGAATACGCGCCCGCCCCGGTGCGCCGCGCGCTGGGGCTGCCGGTCCGCGTCGATCCCGCCGACCAGCCGTGGAAGCCGCTGCCCGAGCGGATCGTTTTCGCCGACGTGGTCGCCCCCGTGCTGACCGAGCGGTGCGTCGGCTGCCACAGCGGCCAGAAGGCCAAGGGCGGGCTGCGGCTGGACGGCTTCGCGCAGTTGATGAAGGGCGGCAACAGCGGCGCGGCGTGATCGCGGGCGACCCGGCGAAGAGCAACCTCCTGCGGTACATCGACCTGCCCGAGGGCGACGCCAAACACATGCCGCCCAAGGGCAAAACGCAGGTCAGCGACGACGAGCGCCTGATCCTGAACTGGTGGGTCGAGGCGGGCGCGCCCGAGAACACGCCCGTGGGCGAATTGACCCCGCCGGACGACGTGCAACTGGCGATGGAGCGCAACGTGCCCCCGGCCATCCGCGCGAAACAGGAGGCGGCCAAGCGCGAAAAAGTCGCGCGGCTCGCCGGGATTGTCGCCGGCTTGCAAAAGCGCGTGCCGGGCACGCTGCGCGCGATCGCGCCCGGCGAGACGGACCTGGAATTTTCCGCCGCGCTGGAGCCGGGCCGCTTCGGCGACGCGCAACTCCAGGACCTGGCCGCGGTCGGGGATGATCTCGTGCTGCTGGACCTCCGGCGCACGAATGTGACCGACGCGGGCCTTGCCGACCCTCGCGAAGATGCCCCGCCTGCGGCGGCTGCAACTTCAAGAAACAAAAGTCACCGACGCGGGTTTAAAGAGTATCGAAGCCTTGGCCGATCTCCAGGTTCTGAACCTGTACGACACCCGCGTCACCGACGCGGGCGTGCCCGCGCTTGGAACGATGAAGAAATTGCAACGCCTCTACCTCTGGCGCACGGCCGTGACGGACGCGGGCGAAGCGAAACTGCGCGCCATGCTCCCGAAACTCGAAATCGTGAAGGCGGACCCGATCCCCAAGCTGCCGACGGCCGCTCCGACCGCCTCCCCCGCGCCGAAAGCCGTGTCCACTCCCGTCCCCCGGCCCGCCGTGCCCTCTGCCGCTAACGCCGCCGCCGGTGCCGTCCGCGCGACTCGCTCCCTTGGTTTCAACCCCTCCGCCCACCCTAAAGCCATGAACCGTCCCTCTTCGTCTGGCCTTTATCCTGATCGTCCTCCTGGCCGTGCCCGCGGTCGTCCTGCTGCGGTCGTCCTTCATTTCGTTCAAACCCATCGGCGCGCCCGCCAAGGACGCCGCCACCGTCGCGCTGGAGGCGTCGCTGCCGGCGAAGATCACCTTCAACGAACACGTCGGCCCGATCCTCTCGGAAAATTGCTACTACTGCCACGGCCAGGACGCGACCGCCCGCCAGGCCGACCTGCGCGTGGACCGCCCGGAGTTCGCCTTCGCGCCGCGCAAGAACGGGCTGCCGCCCATCGTCAAGGGCCACCCGGAATCCAGCGCCATCATCGCGCGCATCACCTCCAAGGACCCCAACCAGATGATGCCCCCGCCGAGTTCGCGCAAGACCCTGACCCCGGAGCAGATCGCCCTGCTCACGAAGTGGGTGCAAGGACGGCGCGCCCTACCAGGAGCACTGGGCCTTCGTCAAGCCCGAAGCGCGCCACGCCCCCGGCGGTCAAACAGGCGGGCTGGGTGAAAAATCCCATCGATAACTTCGTCCTCGCCAAGCTGGAAAAGAACGGCCTCGCCCCCGAACCCGAGGCGGACCGCCGCGCGCTCATCCGCCGCGTGACGCTCGACCTCACCGGCCTGCCGCCGACGCCCGAAGAGGTCGCCGCCTTCGTGGACGACAAAGCCGCCCGACGCTTACGAGAAGGTCGTTGATCGCCTCCTGGCCAGCCCGCACTACGGCGAGCACGAGGCGCGCTACTGGCTGGACGCCGCCCGCTACGCGGAAACCGTCGGGCTGCATTATGACGAGCCGTCCTCGATCTATCCCTACCGGGATTGGGTCATCAAGGCGTTCAACGACAACAAGCCCTTCGACAAGTTCACCGTCGAGCAGGTGGCGGGCGACCTGCTGCCCAACGCCACCCTGGAGCAAAAGGTGGCCACGGGCTTTACCCGGTGCGGGGTTTCCACCAGCGAGGGCGGCAGCATCGAGGCCGAACTGCTCGCCACCTACGCCAAGGAGCACGTGGAGACCAACGCCACCACCTTCATGGGTCTGACCCTGGGCTGCTGCGCCTGCCACGACCACAAGTTCGACCCGCTCTCGCAGAAGGAGTTTTACCAGTTCTCCGCCTTCTTCCGCAACACGACCCAAAAAGGCATCGGCCCCCGCACGACCGCCGCCGTGCCGCCCTTCATCCGCGTGCCGGCGAAGGAGGACGAAGCCCGCTGGAACGTCGTGTCAAAGCAGATGGACGACGCCCAAGCCGCGGTGACCGGCTATCTGGCGGCGACCGGCCTGGACAAAAATCTCACCCCGGCCGGCCTGCTGCAAAAGCTCGCCGCGCGTCCCGCCGTCCCGCCCGTCAGCACCGCGGCCCTCGAACTGGAACTCCCCTTGCGCGACAACGACAAGGTCATCAAGAGCACGCAGGGCGTCGCTTACCAGTTGACCGGCAAGGCCGAGTGGGCCGAGAACGGGTTGCTCGGTCCCGCGCCGATCTTTGACGGCACGGATTACGCCGAACTCGGCAACATCGGCGATTTCGACACGGCGGACGCGTTTTCCTACGGCGTCTGGATCCGCGTCAAGAACGGCGCGCCCTCGGGCGCGGTCTTCGCCCGCATGGATCGCAACGACAACTTCCGCGGGTGGGACCTCTGGCTCGAGAAAGGAAAACCCACGGCCTCCCTCATCAACTTCTGGCCGCGCAACGCCATCAAACAGGTCGCCGACAAGCCGCTCACGGCCGGCGTCTGGCAGCACGTCTTCGTCACCTACGACGGCAGCGCGAAGGCGGCCGGACTGAAAATCTACGTGGACGGCGAACCGCAGGCCGCCAAACCCGAGGAGGACAGCCTGACGGAATCGATCCGCTCGCCCGCGCAGTTCACTCTTGGGCGGCGCAGCGGCGGCCAGGGCGCGCCCGACGTGGTCCTGCAGGACCTGCGCGTGTACCGCCGCGTCCTTTCGCCGGAGGAAATCAAGCGGCTCGTCCGGCGACGAGATCGTGCCGGTCGTCCGCGGCTTTCCGGCGGACAAACTTTCGGACGGGCAGCGCAAATGGGCCGTGAATTTTCTACTGAAGGACGACCCGAAGATGGCCGCCCTCCAGCAGGCCGTCGCCAACCTCAAGGGCGAATACGACGCCATCGCCAGCCGCAGCCCGGCCACGATGGTCATGGACGACAAGCCGACCCCGGCGTTCGCCTACGTGCTCAAGCGCGGGCAGTACGACCAGCCCGGCGAAAAGGTCGAACCCGACGTGCCGAAGGTCCTGCCGCCGCTGCCGCCGGGCGCGCCGAAGAACCGGCTCGGCCTCGCGCAATGGCTCGTCGATCCGGGCAACCCGCTGCTTTCCCGCGTGACGGTGAACCGTTTCTGGCAGCAGTTCTTCGGCGTCGGCATCGTCCGGACCGCCGAGGATTTCGGCATCATGGGCGAGCGTCCGGTCAACCAGCCGCTGCTCGACTGGCTGGCCGTGGAGTTCCGCGAATCCGGCTGGGACGTGAAGCACACCCTGCGCCTGATGGTCACCTCCGCCGCCTACCGGCAATCCGACCGGGTCACGCCGGAAAAGCGCGACAAGGACCCGGAAAACCGCCTCGTCTCGCGCGGCCCCCGCTACCGGATGGACGGCGAGATGATCCGCGACCAGGCGCTGGCGGCGAGCGGCCTGCTCGTGCCGAAAATCGGCGGCCCCAGCGTCAAGCCCTACCAGCCGCCGGGCCTGTGGGAAGTCGTCTCGATGACCAACGAGGCCTACAAGCCCGACCACGGGCGACGGGCTGCACCGCCGCAGCCTCTACACGTATTGGAAACGCCTCGCGCCGAACCCGCAGTTGACCACCTTCGACACGCCCACGCGCGAGCTTTGCACCGTGCGGCGCGACCGGACGAACACCCCGCTCCAGGCCCTGGCGGTGGAAAACGATCCGCAGTACGTCGAGGCCGCGCAACATCTCGCGCTGCTCGCCATCGCCGCCGCGCCCGATCCCGCCGGGCGGCTCGATTACATGTCGGAAAGGCTGCTGGCCCGCCCGCTCGAGGAACGGGAAAAAGGCATCCTGCTCAAGAACGTGGCGGATTTCGACGCCCTCTACGCCAGGAAGCCGGACGCCGCCGCGCAACTCATAAAGCCCATCGGCGGCGCCCCGTTGGAAACGCCCGCGCCCGCGCCGGAGCAAGCCGCCTGGACGATGGTCGCCAGCGAGTTCCTCAACCTGGACGAAACCCTCAACAAGTAGAGCCCCCCGTTGTCGCCGAAGCACCACAACCCACAACCCGCCAAATGGACCCTTTCGATTCCTTCTGCCAGCAACACTCCCGGCGGCAATTCCTCGGCAAGGCCGCCAAGGGCCTCGGCGGCGCGGCGCTCGCCTCCATGCTGGGCGGCTCGTTCTTCTCGCAACTCGCCCGCGCCGCCGCCACCGGCGACACCACCGGCCTCACGGCGGCGCTGCCGAACTTCGCGCCCAAGGCCAAGCGCGCCATCTACCTGTTCATGGCCGGCGCGCCCTCGCAGCTCGACCTCTGGGACTACAAGCCCAACCTCAAGGCGATGTTCGACAAGGACCTGCCCGACTCCGTCCGCAACGGCCAGCGGCTCACCGGCATGACTTCCGGGCAGTCGCGCTTCCCCGTCGCGCCGACGATCTTCAACTTCAAGCAGTTCGGCAAGAGCGGCACCTGGGTCAGCGAATTGCTGCCCTGGACCAGCCAGCTCGTCGATGACATCGCGCTCATCAAGACCGTCTGGACCGACGCCATCAACCACGAGCCGGCGATCACCCTCATCCAGAGCGGCAACATGAACGCCGGCCATCCCTCGCTGGGTTCCTGGATCTCCTACGGCCTCGGCTCGCTCAACGAGAACCTGCCCACCTTTGTGGTGCTCACCTCGAAGTTCCGCAACCTGCGCAACCTCCAGGCCATCTCCTCGCGGCTCTGGTCCGCCGGCTTCCTGCCCAGCGAGCACGCGGGCTGTTCCCTGCGCGGCTCCGGCGACCCGGTGCTGTACCTGACCGACCCCGACGGCGTGGACCGCGACGTCCGCCGGGGGATGCTCGACGGCGTCAACGCGCTCAACTCCCTGGAGCACGAGCGCATCGGCGACCCGGAAACCGAGACGCGCATCGCGGAGTACGAGATGGCCTTCCGCATGCAGACCGCCGTCCCCGAACTCACCGACCTCTCCGGCGAGCCGCCCGCGACCTACGAGCTCTACGGCGAGCAGGCGAGGGAACCCGGCACGTTTGCCGCGAACTGCCTGCTGGCGCGCCGGATGGCGGAGCGCGGCGTGCGCTTCGTGCAGATTTTCCACCGCGGCTGGGACCAGCATTCCTACCTGCCCGACAGCATGCGCCTGCAATGCGGCGACGTGGACCAGGGCTGCTACGGCCTGATCAAGGACCTGAAGCAGCGCGGCCTGCTCGAGGACACGCTGGTCATCTGGGGCGGCGAGTTCGGGCGGACGGTCTATTCGCAGGGCACGCTCACGCAGACCAACTACGGCCGCGACCATCATCCGCGCTGTTTTACGATGTGGATGGCGGGGGCGGGGATCAAGGCGGGGGTGAGCTACGGGGTGACGGATGATTTCAGCTACAACATCGTGCAAAACCCGGTGCACATCCGCGACCTCAACGCGACGATCCTCAACCAGTTCGGCATCGACGGGAACCGTTTCGCCTACAAGTACCAGGGCCTGGACCAGCGGCTGGTCGGGGTGGAGGACGGCAAGGTCGTCAAGGGGATCCTGACCTGACGGTTGGCGCGCGGGTGCCCTCAATCCGCCCCTGGGAGTGTGTCAGGATGGATGGCGAAGGTGGATGGCGACCTCCGGGCGCCATTCATATCCCCGTGTGGCGCCACCGCCTGTTTCAGAGATCGAGGCGCTGCGCTCGCGGGAACCCATGGCGCCCGGAGGTCGCCATCCACCCTGCGGAGAGAACCGCTCAACCGTTTTGAAAACGGCTGCAAGCGTCCACAAGCCAAATCCCCCTCTTCAACCCTGAACGGGTTGCGCCCCAAAGCCCGGGGTTGCCCGCTTGGGGGCTACCCTGGGTTCTGATGTGTGATGTTCTCCCAACCCCAACGGGGTTGCGCCCCGTGGTTGTCGCGCCCCGTGTCGCCGGAGGACGCAACCCCGTTGGGGTTGAAGACACATGGAATGGATGGTACCCGGGGTAGCTCGCAACTCGCAACCCCGGGCTTTGGGGCGCAACCCGTTCCGGGTTGGGGAGGAGACTTGGGGCGCTGATCGTTAAATCGACGCCTATGCCCGGCAAACCCGTCCGTCGGGCGGGGCAAAAAGATGGTCATAACCCACGGCCTTTGAGGCGTCCGAGCCTGTTGTCGGTGTCCTTCCGGTGGTTTTCACCCGTGGGGGATCACGGCGGCACCTTCACAAAAGGTCACAGACACCCGCGAAAAAAAGCACACAAAATGCTTGTGGGTTTCTACGTACACCCGCTATTCTGGCCGTCGTCTCACTTTTAGCCGGGCAAACCCCTTCTTAAACCGCATGAACCGCCGCTCTCCCTCCCTGACCAAATCCCTCTTCAAGTCCCGCGCCTTCCTGCGCCGTCCTTTGACCCATGTCTCAGCCGCCGCGATGGCGCTGCTCTTCGCCAGCCCGGCAGCCAGGGCCGCGAACGCGGGTGATGCCGTGAAGACGGGTGCCACGGATCTGGGCATCAACACGACGACCACCTACACCGCCGTGGCGACGCCGACGAGCGACGTGCAGTTTCTCGCCGCCACGGCGTACACCACCTCCACGCCCGCGCTGAGCGCGCCCCTGGCGATCGGCACCCTGGACGATCTGAACGCGACGCCGATCACGATCAACGGCACGGCCCTGCTCACGCTGAGCACGGCGGCCAACTCGACCGCGGGAGCGAACGCGGCGGACCTCCTGTTCGTGGGCACGGGCGCGAACCTGACCATCAACGACACCGCCGGCATCACCTTCGCGGTCTCGGGCAACATCGACGCGGTCGGCGCGTTATCCCTGGGCGCGTCGCCCATCAACATCGGCGCGACGACGCAGACGTTCACCGGCGCGGGCGGCACGACGGTCGGCGGGGTCATCGGTGCCACGACCGGTGCTCTGACGGTCAACAAGGCGGGCGGAACGCTCACCCTGTCCGGCCTCAACCTTTACACGGGTGGAACCTCGGTGAACGCAGGCACGCTGAGCCTGGACTTCAGCGCGAGCGCGGCTCCGACGACGGCCACCAACATCATCAAGTCGGGCAACACGGTCAACCTCGGCGGCGGTGCCTTGGTGGTCAAGGGCGGTGGCGCGGGCGCGACCAACACCCAGACTTTCGGCACGACGGCGCTGACGGCAAACACGGCCTCGACCATCACCGCGAACCTCAACGGGGGGACCGCGCTGAACCTGGCGCTGGGTGGCATTACGCGCAACGCCCAGAGCACGGTGGATATCACCGTGGGCGGCGCCAACATCACGACGACCGGCACCACCTTCGCCACCAACGGTGTGCTGACGAGCGCCGCTGCCAACGGCATTGCGTTCGCCACGGTTAACGGCGGGACTGCGTTCGCCTCGAACACCACCGGCACCATTGGTGCGATCACCCCCGTCGCCGGCACCTACGGGGCCACCGCCAACGTGAGCGTGAGTCCGGGGGACTCGTCCAGCACGGGTGCGAACACCCTGACCTTCAACGGCGCGGCGGACACGGTGGCCTTCACGGGCGCGAGCACCGCCATCACCACGGGCGGCATCCTGCTGACCCCCTCGGCGACGGGCGCGTCCGCGATCACCGGCGGCACGCTCACGGCGGGCGGGGGCAAGGAGCTGACGATCTTCAACAACGAGCCGACGGCCTCGGGTTCGCTGACGATCTCCTCGGTTATCGCGAACAACGCGGCGGGTGCCAGCACGCTGACCATTTCGGGCGCGGGCACCACGACCCTCAGTGGCGCGAACACGTTCACAGGCCAGACGGCCCTGCTTGGCGGCACGCTGAACCTCTCGAATCAGTTGGCCCTGCCAAACAGCACTTTACAGGCTAACACGGGCACCTCGGTGGTGTTCGACCAGTCGGTGGCCGGCAACGCCTTCACCGTGGGCGCGCTGGGCGGGGGCGCGAACATCGCCCTGCAAAACAACGCGACCACACCCGCGCCGATTGCGTTGACGGTAGGCGGCAACAACGCCAGCACCACCTACAGCGGAGTGTTGTCCGGGGCGGGTTCGTTGACCCAGAAGGGAACCGGCCAGCTGACACTTCCCGGAGCGAGTACGTACACGGGGACCACGACGGTGACGGGGGGCGGGACGATACAGATCAGCAGCGACGCCAGCCTGGGCGCCGTTCCTGCCTCGGTTGTGGCCAATCAACTCACGCTCGATAACGGTCGTCTCCAGACCAATCCGGGATCGGGCGGTCGTGTCACCTTGAGCGCAAACCGGGGGATTACCCTCGGAACTGGCGGAGGAACCTTGGATTCTGGCACCATCAACAACGCCAGCCTCACGGTGAATGGGGTTATCGCTGGCTCTGGTGCATTGACTCTTAACGGTAGTAATGCTGGCGGTCGTGATCTTCAACTGAACGGTGCAAACACCTACACCGGAAACACCAGTATACTCAACGTCACCCCGCTGATCCTCAACAATGCAACGGGCCTGGGAATTGGCGGCACGGTATCCATTGGCACAACTGGGAGTGGCAACACCCCATCGGTGAGGATCGGTGGCTTTACGGTCGCCAACCCCATCACGGTGACGCCAGGCGGAGCGCGCCAATTTCTTTCCAATGGGACGACGAGCACGCTGAGCGGTGCGATCACGTTAACGGGTGGGGCGGTCAATCCGACTTTGAACCTGGGCAACGCCGGCAGCAACCAGGCGCTGAACATCACCGGCGGGGTGACCGGCACGGGGAACATTGCCCTTGGTGCTGGCTCGTCCAACAACCTGACAGGTGCCCAGGTCAATCTCAGTGGCGGGGCGATCAACAATGTCGGGACGATCACGAACACGACGGTGGGAACGGCGTTCGCTGGCACAAACACGATCAGTTCGGTGATCGGCGCGAACGTCACCGGGATCATCTCGGCCACCGGAACGGAAGTTATCCCCCTGGTGCTGAGCGGCAACAACAGTGGGGCCAACTTCTTTGGCGACACGACGCTGACCAGCGGCACGATTAACCTGCAAAACGCCAACGCGCTGGCCAACAGCGTGGTCAACACGAACGCGACGGCGGGCGCGCTGACCTTCGGCGCGGGAACGACGAACATCACCGTCGCGCAGATCGGCGGTTTGAACGGGACCGGCGGCGCGACGGCGGGCGGCTTTGGCGACATCGTGCTGGTGAACTCGGGCACGGGCGCGGGCGCGCTGGCCCTGAGCGTCGGAAACAGCAACGCCGCCAACGGCAGCGCGACCAACCCGAACACGCTCAACCCGAGCTACGCGGGCATCATCAGCGGGGCGGGCAGCATCACCAAGAACGGCACCAACCCGCAGACGCTCGCGGGTGCCAACACCTACAGCGGCGGCACGATGGTCGGCGGCGGTATCCTGGCTACCGTGGCTACGGGCACGTTTGGCACCGGAAACGTGACGGTCACCGGGACGGGCACGCTGACGTTGGGCAACACGGCGTCGATCGCTTCGACGGGTTCCTTGCTCTTCGCCGGGACTACGACGGCGATCAATCTGAACTTCAGCGGCACGGATACGGTGGCGGGGATTACCGACACCACCAGCGGAGTTTCCGAGAACCCGGGGTCGTACAGCGCCACGCAATTGAACACGGACTTCGGGGTGACGTTTTTCGCGGGAAGCGGCCTGCTGCAGGTCGTGCCCGAGCCCTCTACCTGGGTGTTGTTGATCGGCGGCTTTGGCGTGATGGCGGGCGCGCTCCGCTTCCGCAACCGGCGCGCCTGAGCGCGCCTTCAGGAAGCCTGTCGGGGACGCCGCGCTACCGACCTCGCCTCAAGCCGCCTTCTTATCGGAAGTGCATGGGGTGGGGTCGTCCGCCGCCGGTAAGTCTCCTTATTGTCCCGCTGTTATTCGTGGTTCGGTACCGCAACGATCCCGGCGGGCGGGCCGACGGGACCATCACCAACGGCGTGGTCACTGCGGCGAACATGATGGTGAGTACACTCACCCTGTCGGGCACGACCATCTAGATCGCGAACCTCAATCCGGCGGGCATCTCCGTCACGGAGACCGCGGGTGCCACGCTGGGCCAAAGCTCCTTGCTGGCGGTCGGCGGGGCGGCGGGATCGCTCACGCAGGGAGGCGAGAACCTGCAGGTCATCGATGGCGGGGTCACCGCGACACCAGGCGCAGTCTTCAAGCTGATCGGCTACACGGGCACGGCCAACGGGATGTTCACGGTGGGTGGGACGCTCCTGGCGGATGGTGCCACGTTTATGGTCGGCAGCAACGATTACCAGATTTCGTATTTGGCGGGCGACCCTTTGTGGAATTGACGGTCGTGCCGGAGCCCTCGACCAAGACTTGATTGGGCGGCGCGTTTCTACTGAGCGTGGTAGCGTTGTGGCGCCGCCGCCGGAGCGTCCGGTCGGTTTGCTAAAGCCGTTCTCAGAATCATTGAACGGGTCGGTGCTCCGACCAACTAATCAGGTCGCCATCCACCTTCGCTTTCCATCCTGACATACTCCCAGGGGCGGAGTTCGCAGAGGGACCAGACTGGATCGAGCGTGACGTTGGCTCAACCGCACCGGCTCCCGGAGTCGGCTTGCCTTTGGTTTGGAGTGCGCCGCGACACGTCGCCGCTTTGATCCCAGCGACATGTCGCGTCCTACCATTCCGCCGGAGCCTGGTTTTTGACAGGATGAAAAGGAGGGACAGGATGGGGAACGAGGGAGATAAGAAAAAGTGGGCAGGGTGGGGCCTCCTCCCCATCCTGTCTTTCCTGTTCATCCTGTCAAAAAACGCAGCCATACCGGCATGATGGTAAAAGGTGCTCGCTCAATCGCCCGTGGCTGGATTTACTGACGTTCCTCCCGCCGCCCCCCCCCATCCCCCCATGAAACTCCCACCCTTTCTCGTCATCGCCGCCGCCTGCCTCGCCGCCTGCTGCGCCGCGGGCGTGCCGCTGCCCCCGCTCCGCGCGCAAACCGCCGCCCCGGGTGCTTCCGCCCCTCCTGCCCCTCCCGCCGGTGTCGCGGCAGAAACGCCGTTGCCCCCCTGGGCGATCGGTCCGTTCACCCGCCAGGCGGTGCCCGAGCCGGTGATCAAACCGAACCCCGACGCGACCTTCGAGAACCCGATCAACCATGAGATCGTCCACTGGGAAAAGGCCTGGGTTTACAACCCTGCCGCCGCGGCCCGCAACGGGAAGATCGTCGTTCTTTACCGCGCGCAACGCGGCCCCGGCAACACCTGCTCGCGCGTCGGCTACGCCGAGAGCGACGACGGCTTCCATTTCACCTGCGACCCAGCCCCCGTTTATTACCCGGCCGAAGATGACCAGAAAAGTTATGAGTGGGCCGACAACGAGGGCGGCGGCTGCGAGGATCCGCGCTTGGCCTCGGCGCCGGATGGCACCTACCGCCTGACCTTTTCGCAGTACAGCCACAAGGGCGTCCGGATCGGCATTGCCTCCTCCCCGGACCTGCGGCACTGGACCAAGCTCGGCGGTGCTTTCGCCGGCACCAAGTACGAGGACGCCCACGTCAAGTCCGCCGCCGTGGTCCACGAGGTGAAGGACGGCAAACTGGTGGCCGCGAAGATCAACGGCACCTACTGGATGTACTTCGGGGAAAACGCCGTGCACCTGGCGACCTCCGACGATCTCACGCACTGGAAGCCGGTGGAAGGCCCCAAGGGGGGGATGCTGACCGTCATGACCCCGCGCAAGGGCTACTTCGACAGCCGACTCACGGAAATCGGCTCGCAGTCGGTGCTCACCAAAGACGGGATCGTGGTGTTCTACAACGGCGAGAACGACGCCCCGGAAAAGGGGGAGCCCACCCTGCACAAAGACGTGTACAGCGGTGGCCAGGCGTTGTTCGACGCCAAGGATCCCACGCGCCTGCTCGCGCGACTCGCCAAGCCGTTTATCCAGCCGACGTACCCCTGGGAGAAGACGGGCCTCTTCAAGTCCGGAACCACCTTCATCGAGGGGCTGGCGCTTTCGCACAACCGGTGGTTCCTCTACTTCGGCTGCGCGGACAGCCTGGTAGGCGTGGCGACCGCGCCGCTCAAGGCCGAGTAGGCCGCACCGGGTTTTCAAGTTCCACGTCATCGTACCGCCGATCCAGCGCGTGACTCTCACCCGGGAACGACCGGTACCGGTGCCATTGGTTTCTACAGCCGTTTACAAAGCGGTTGAGTGTTTGGCGACGTTCCGGGGGTATGGTTGGCATCCCGCCTGCCGGATTGTGCGTCCTGCCCGATCCATCCGCTCCGGCTCGGCCTTCCGCCTTCCGCCTTCCGCCTTTTTCCAGTGTCTTCACCCGCGTGGGATCAAGGTTGTTCCTTCGTAAATAGTCACAAAACCTTACCTAAATTGGCACATGAATTTCTTATTCATCTGAGTCGATGTCCGATAGTCTCCGCATTGTACAGATTTAGCCACCGCCACCTTTCTTAATCCGCATGAACCGCCGCTCTCCCTCCCTGACCAAATCCCTCTTCAAGTCCCGCGCCTTCCTGCGCCGCCCCTCCAAGCGCGCCGCGGCGCTGGCGATCGCGCTGGCCTCGCTCTGCCTCAACCAGGACGCTGGCGCGGCGGCTCGCACCTGGGTGGGTTCCACATCCACGGACTGGGCCACCCTCAACGGCTTCAACGTGGTCCCGGTAACCGGCGACAGCCTTACCTTCGGCGCGGACGGAACGGCGGGCACGTCTGCTGGTCACGTTCTGACCAACACGCTCACCACGAGCGCGTTCAACATCGCTGGCATCACCTTCAGCGCCAGCGCGCCCGCGTACACGATGACGGGCAACACGTTCAACCTGACGTTTGGCATCACCAACAGCAGCAGCAATCTCCAGACCTTCAGCAACACTGGCGGGTTGACCAACAGCGTTGCTTCCACGTTCACGGTGGGAGGCGCGACGGCCGGAATCTCCATCACCACGGGTCTGACCGATACGTTCAACGCCAACCAAACGACGACCGTTAACGGTACTGGTGGCACGCTCACGCTCGGGTCGTTCACCTTGAACAGTGGTGCTGCGTCTGTGACCGATACCATTAATGGTACCGGCATCGTGACCGTCTCGGGTGCGGTGACAAACGGGGGTGCGGGCACCAACGGGCTTAGCTACACGGGTTCCAGTACTCTGACCCTTAACGGCAATGACACGTACACGGGTTTAACCACGCTGAATAGCGCCACGGGAACACTCGTGTTGGCTGGCAACAACAGCGGCGCGGGCGGTGTGACGCTGACCGCTGGCACGCTGGATGTGAACAATAACAATGCCTTGGGGGCGGTGGGCGGTACGCTCACCATCACGGCAGGTACCATCGACAGCACGGTGGCGGGCATCAGCAACGCCATCGCCAATCCGATCGCGATCAACGGCAATTTCACGTTCGGCGGCACGAACAATCTGAATTTGGGCAGCGGGGCGGTGACCGGCAGTTTTACGCGGACCGTTACACTCAACGGGACGAGCAAAACGTTGACGCTCGGGGGAACATTCGGTAACAATAATGATGCCGCCAATACGCTGACGGTCAATGGATCAGGTAACACGTTAAGCCTTGGGGGCATCGCGCTGGACAATGCTGGCACGACTGCCCGGACTCAGACGCTCGCCGGCTCCGGCAACGTGACAGTCACCGGGGCGGTGGTGAACGGCAGCAGCACGGCAGGGCAGGCGCTGACTTACGCCGGAACGGGAACACTCACTCTCTCCGCAACAGGTAACAGCTACACTGGGGGAACGACGCTGACATCCGGCAATCTTTCTCTCACAGGGACTTTAACAGGCAGCGGCAATAACATCACCGTCAACGGCGGCGCGTTTTCCGAAAGCGGCACGGGCGTGATCGGCACCACGGCCGGAACCCTCACAACGACGGGCGGCACGACGACGCTTTCCGGCCTCAACACCTACACGGGCGTGACCAACGTCAACGGCGGCACGCTGAACTTGGACTTCAGTCAGGCGACGGTCCAGGCGTCGGCGAACAATATCATCAAGACCGGCAACACGGTCAATCTCGGCGGCGGCGCGCTGGTGCTCAAGGGCGGCGGCACGGGGACCAACTCGCAGACGTTTGGCACCACGGCCTTGACGGCCAACACGGCCTCGACGATCACCACGAACGTCAACGGCGGCACGGCCTTGAACCTGGCTCTCGGCGGCATCACCCGCAACTCGAGCACGGTGGACATCACCTTCAACACCGGCACGGGCGCGGTGACGACCACGGCGACGGGCGGCTCGGGCGGGCTGCTGGGCGAGAACGTGACCAACGTCGCCTTCGCGACGGCCAGTGGCGGCACCACCTGGGTTGCCAAAACCGGAGTGACCCCCTTTACTCTGGCTCCGTTGGCCGACGCCAGCTACAGCACAACCTACGCGATCGGCAACAACGTGGAGGTCGCAAGCGGTGATTCTCAATCCGGCGTGACCGTCAACACGTTGCGCTTCAAGGCCGCCAGTGATGCGCTCACCCTCGCGGGTGTGAACATCGTCAACACGGGCGGCATCCTGGTGACGAGCGCGGGCACCGGCTCCAGCATCACGGGCGGCACGATCACCTCCAGCACTCTGGCGGCGGAAGTGGTCATCCATGATTACGGCTCGCTCAACGAAGGCGCGGTCATCGCCAACGCCAACGCGGGCGCGACGGCGACCAAGCTGACGCTGGCGGGGCCGGGGACGACGACTCTGAGCGCGGCGAACACCTTCACTGGACAAGCGACAGTTCTCGGCGGCACGCTCAAGCTGGCAAACCAACTTGCGCTTCAAAACAGCACGCTTCAAATCGACGCGGGACCTTCGCTGGTGTTTGACTCGTCGGTGACCGGCAACGCCTTCACCTTGGGCGGCCTCCAAGGCGCCGGCAACATTGCTTTGGTAAACAATAATGCCGCCACGCCAATCGCGCTGACGGTGGGCGGCAACAACGCAAGCACCACCTACTCGGGGGTTTTGTCGGGGGCGGGGTCACTGACAAAGAACGGCAGCGGAACTCTAAATCTTAACAGTAATCAAGCCTACACCGGTGGCTTGACCATTAATAACGGCGCGGTAGCGCCCAATAATGGTATCGTCGGTCTCGGATCGACCGGGACTCTTACCCTAGGCCAGGCTGGAAGTGGTAACGGGGTCTCCTACACAACTGCCGCTAGTTTCAACAATCCGATCACGGTTAATCCGGGATTGGTTGGCAGCCCGGGAGCAGCGAGTCGGACATTCAACCAAAACTCAGGTAGCCCCATCAACTTTGGAGGCGCAATCAATTTGGTGGGAGGTGCCACTCTTACAGTGAATAAGGATAAAAATACCTGGACTTTCACGGGAGGTGTTACTGGCACCGGGAATATCCTCTTACAACAAACGGCCGCTGACGGTGGTTCATATGTCTTTAGCACTAATCCGGTCAATATGGTGGGAACTTTCACAAACAGCCCCCTTGCCGGTAACAACGATACTATATCCTCCGTGGTGGGGTCTAATGTCACCGGTGTTATCCAGAACTCACCGGCTACGCTGATTTTAAGCAACTCAAACACCTTCTTTGGTGATACGACGATCACATCGGGCACCGTGAACCTTCAAAATGCGTTATCCGCGCAGAATAGCGTGGTTGTGACGAACAGCGCGGCGGGTTTGCTCACCTTCGGTACCCCGGTCGCCCACCAGGCGACCGCGACGCTCGGTGGCCTCCAAGGCAACGGCAACGTGATCCTCAACGATCAGTTTGCCTCCACGCCGTCGGCGGTGGCGTTGACGATTGGCAACAGCAACGCCGCCAACGGCAGCGTGGCCAATCCCAACACGCAAAATCCGACGTACGCGGGCGTGCTCTCGAACACCACTGGCGCGGCGAGTGTGACGAAGGTCGGCACAAACACCCAGACCTTCACGGGCGCGAACACGTACACCGGCGCGACTGCGGTCAACGCGGGTACGCTGCTAATCAACGGCAACGACAGTGCTGCCACCGGCGCGGTGACGGTGAATAACACCGGCACGCTCCTCGGCGGCACGGGCACTATCGGGGGTGCGACGACCATCACGGGTGGATCCATCACGGGTGCCACCTCGGGTACCGTCGGAGCATTGACGCTCTCCAGCACATTGGCGCTCGGAAGCGCAGGCACCTACTTGGTGGACATCGGCGCGGGCGCGGGCAACAACGACAGATTGGCGATTGGCTCGACGTTGAGCATTACCGCCGGGGCGACCATCAACTTCAACACGCTGAGCACGCTGGACCAGCCGTTGTACGATCTGGCCAATTACATTAGCGAGACCGGCACGTTCACCGCGACCAACTTGCCGAGCGGTTACGCGTTGCAGTACAACGCGGGCGAGTTGGATCTGGTGACGGCGGTGCCCGAGCCGTCCACTTGGCTGGGGGCGTTCCTGGCGGTGGGCGCGCTGGGTTACCATCTGCGCAAGCGTATGTCGGACCTGATCAAGGGCGTTCGGGCCGCTTGATGAGAGGAGCGGTGTTCCGGTTGGGAGACCGGGACCGCTGATGACGGCGCGGAGGGATCAGTTCCCTCCGCGCCGTTTTCCGTTTGGATCAAGGATGCAAACGTCGCCCCCCGGCTTGGCTTTGGTTTGGAGAGCGCGCGACACGTCGACGCTTTGTCATTCAGCGACATGTCGCGTCCCGCCCTTCGGCGAAGCCGCCATTGATCGAGCCGGCTTCGCCGGAGAGGAAACGACGGGACATATCGCGGGGATCAAACCGGCAACGTGTCGCGGCGCACTCCCAACCAAAGGCAAGCAGATTCCGGGCGACGCGTATCCCCGGCCCGACATAGGTGTCAACTTAACGATCAGCGCCCCAAGTCCCCTCGCCAACCCGGAACGGGTTGCGCCCCAAAGCCCGGGGTTGCGAGTTGCGAGCTACCCCGGGTATCATCCATTCCAAGTGTCTTCAACCCCAAGGGGGTTGCGTCCTCCGGCGACACGGGACGCGCCAACCACGGGGCGCAACCCCGTTGGGGTTGGGATCCATTATTCACACATCACCCAGGGTAGCCCCCAAGCGGGCAACCCCGGGCTTTGGAGCGCAACCCGTTCCGCGTTGGGAGGGGGATTTGGCTCGTGGACGCACCATATCCGCAGAACATCCCCTCGCTGGTTGGAAACTCCCCATGATGCGGAAAACAGCGGTGGGTTGTAACTTTCAATCTCAACACACCTTATGACCTAAATCGATTCGGTCGATGCCAAGAATTGCGTAAAATCGCACATTTTAAGTGCAAAATGACACTTAGCAAAATTGGATTTCACCCGATTGCATGACAATGTATTTACATCTCAAGGCAGATTTCGTAGCGGAGCCCGGTTGGCGAGCGTGCCACGGTCATCGCGGCAAATGGAAATAAGCACTGGGTTCCCCCCGAAGATGTCAGTGCGCAGAGTCATTCGCAGTCGTCCGGTCGTCCCGTGCCCACGGGTGCGCGCGAGCGTATTCGGCGTGCGTGCGCCCGCTTCACAAACCGCGCCGGGTAGCTCGTGCCAGGAGCGAACGGTGGCGCGGGGTTTCGGCGTCACCGCTTTCACCCTGGTGGAGATGCTCGTCGTGATGGGGATCGTGCTTGTTGCTGCTGGCCCTCGTCGTGCCCGCCACGGTCATCGCTGCTGCGTGGTTCGCAGCTCACGCAAGGCGGCGATCTGCTGATGGCCCAATTGGACTTCGCCAGACAGGCCGCCCTGTCGCGCAACCGCGCCGTGCAGGTCCGTCTGTGCCGACCCACGGGAGGGCAGTACACGGCGATCATGCCCTTGTACGTTGCGACCGACGATGTCGGACGACCGGCGTCGTCACGCAAGACGTACACGGCGGTCGCCAAACCGGTCACTCTGCCGACCGCCGTCATCATCGACGCCGGCTCGACCCTGTCGACGATCCTCAACCCGAGCGGGGTCACGCCGACGACGGCGACCAGCACGGACCCCAGGCTGGGCAGTTTCGGGACCGCCTATCAGTACGTCGCCTTCCAGTTCAAGCCGGACGGCTCGACGGACCTGGTGAACCAGACCTCGCCGTCCATCTCCGGCACGACCAACCCGACCTCGTTGTGGTTCCTGACCGTGCACAACCTGACCGATGGAGATTCCCTCACAACCCCGCCGCAAATTATTACACGATCCAAGTCGATGCCTACAATGGACACGTTCGCCAATTCCGTCCGTGAACCCACGGTGACCGGCCGAAGTCGCGGTTCCGCGCGCCCGCGCGCTTCGTGCGGCGCAGCCGCGCGCTCTCGCGGCGGCGTGCCCGCTCCTCGCCGGCCGCCTTCAGCCTGATCGAAGTCGCCATGGCGGTTGGCATCATGGGTTTCGCGTTCGTGGCCATCCTCGGGCTGGTCCCCGTGGCGCTGACCAGTTTCCGCGACACGAAAACCGCGAGCGTCAGTTCGCAGATTTCCCAGCAAATCATCGCCCAGGCGCAGGTCGCTCCGTTCAGCGCCCTGACGCGAACCGCGGCAACCCGACCGCGGTGAGCCTTACCTCGCAAGGGGTCACCTACACGGTGCTCTGCCTGCCGGCGCCCGCCGGAGACGCCGGCTTCCGCGCACCCGCTACGTCCGGTATTTCAACGATCAGGGAGTCGAGGTCCTTTCCACGGACCCGACGGGGATCTATCAGGTGAACACCCGCGTGCTCGTCGGTCCGCCGTTCGTCCAGCCGCCGGCGACCGGGGGGACCGGGAACGCCGACGTGGCTGGCCTTGACCGTGCAGGTGGCCTACAACCCGGGCAGGCTGCCGCTCGACCTGGATCGGCCACCGATCTCTGGACGGGAACGGCGAACGGGGGAAGCATCACCGTGCCGATCGTCTCGTTCCAAACCAACGTGGCCCGCAATTTCTGACGATGACATCATCCCGGCGCGCGGAGGACAACAGGGGCTTCACCCTGGTGGAGTTGCTCGTGAGCATGGTGGTTCTGACCATCATGCTCGTGCTCCTGACGCAATTGACCAACTCCCTGCGCTCGGTGATCTCGCACACGACGAGCAGCATCGATGCGTTCAAGGAGGCTCGTGACGCCTTCGAAACCATGACGCGCCGGATCGCGCAGGCGACGTTGAATTCCTACGACGACCTGAATCCCGCCGCGACGGCCAGCCACGTCGTACGTCCGGGCTTCCGAACTGCGCTTCATCTCCGGCGACGCGGGCACCCTCATCGCGGGAAATTCCTACCCCGCCTCCCCGTACCCGACGGACGCGATCTTTTTCCAGGCGCCGCTCGGATTCTCGGCGCACGCAGAACGCGAGCCTGACGCAGCTCCTGAACACCTGTGGTTACTTCATCCAATGGGGCAGCGACCAGAACTCGCGGCCCTCGTTCCTGCCCGCCTCCATCCCGTACCACTACCGCTTTCGACTGATGGAGGTGCTGGAGCCGTCCGAGAACCTGCGGATTTACAACAACGGAACGACCGGGACCTCCGGTCCGAGCACGGTGGTCCCGACCCGGTCCGCCTCGTGGGACTACACGTCGCGCGACTGGTTCCAGTACCCGATTTTGACGGAAGCGCCTTCTCCGGTTCACGTGCTGGCGGAGAACGTCATCTTCCTGGCCGTGCTGCCGATGGTGGCGCCGCAGAACGCCGCCAATCCCCCGGATCCGGGCGCCCGACGGCACTTCCACCGACATCGCGCCGGCCTACCTTTACGACACCGCGCCCACGCTCGGCCGACCCGCCGCCGTACGCGCAGAACCAGCTTCCGCCGATGGTTTACATCATGATGATCGCCGTGGATGAACCCTCGTTCGCCCGCTACCAGGCAAGCAACGGCACGGCGACCCCCGCCAACCTCGGCCTCGGCGGCATCCTGACCGATGCCTCTTACGCGCAGCGTCAAGCTCGACGTCGCGCAGGTGACGAACGCGCTGACCGCCGCCAAGATCAGCTACCGGATCTTTTCAATCGCGATTCCTCTCAGCGCGCACTGAGACCCCTCCCGCAACGCTCCCCCCATGAACTCAAGACAAGCACAGTTTCCGCCGCCGAGCGCGGCGGTATCGCCCGCGGAATCACTCCCGGAGGGGACGTCCGCTCCCTCGCAACGCGCGAGGCGTCGCCCTGGTGCTGGTGCTGGCCTTCATCGCGCTCTGCACGGTGCTGGTCGTCGCGTTTTTTGCCAGCGTTTCGACGGAGGCGGTCAGCGCGCGCGCGGCGAGTTCCGAAAACAGCGCGGCGCAGTTGGCGGCGTCGGCGGTGCAACTGGTCGAGGGGACGATCTCCTACGCGACGGAGCCGAAGGCGGACACGACCTACGCGTGGGCTTGCCAGCCGGGGATGATCCGGACCTACGGGAGCCGGGCGGAGGGCCCGGGGCGACGGCACCGGGGACCGCCTCGGCGGATCCGCTGGCGTATTTCAAATTGTACTCTTCCGACAACATGATCCTGAACGGGAAGGCCGCGTGCAATGCCTTTACGACCTCGAACACCGACGTTCCGCAGTTACTGGGACTCCGCACCGGCGCTCTACGCCGATCTGAACGCGCCGCTGCTCAAGCAGGTTTCCAGCGGCGGCGCAACCCCGGCGGCGACGGTCATCTTTCCCATCCTCGATCCCGCGCGCCCAGGATCTGGGCGTGGAAGGATTCAGTTACGCCAAACATTGGCCGCGCCGATCGGCACGCCAGGTGGACGGGGTGACCCTCCCGAGTGGCACGTTAGTTTCACGAATGACAGTCGCCGCGCGGCTGCCGATGCCGGTGCGGTGGATGTACGTGCTGCAGGACGGCACGATGACGGTGCCGGACAGCCCGGCCGTGCCAACCTCCGCCAGCCCCGTGTACGAGCGCGACCTGGAGCGGAACGAGCCCGTCGCATGCCCCGACCGCGGCCAACCCGATCGTGGGCCGGGTGGCCTTCTGGACGGACGACGAGTCGGCCAAGGTGAATGTGAACACGGCGTCGGAGGGCACTTACTGGGACACGCCCGTTTGCAATTCCGGCACCACGACGGACACCTTCACCTATCCGCAAACCGCGCCGCTCGGCGACGTCGTCCTTGCCAACTACCAGGGTGCGCAGCACGAGTATCAGCGTTACCCGGGCCATCCCGCGACAACCTGCCTGTCCTCCGTCTTCGGCGCCGCCGTGGCTGGCATCGGGTCGCGCGCCGCCATCGTGAAAGCGCTCACGGACGCCGTGCCGCGCATTACCGATGTTCCCGCGGCCAACGCGGCTTCCGGAAGTTCGTCGATGGGAGGAACGCAGGCGCCGGCCGCCACGCCCGCTCCCCTCGCAACTGACCTCGACCGGCTCTATGCCAGCCTCGATGAGTTTCAGTTCACGCCGACGCGCGTCGCCCCAAACCTGAAAACCGGCGCGACTCAGGGCACGCAGGACAACCTGGTGGACGCCTGCCGCTTTTTCCTGACGGCCCACAGCAAGGCGCCCGAACTGAATCTCTTCGGCCTGCCCCGGGTGGCGATCTGGCCGGTCTGGAGCACAGCCGGAAACAGGACACCCTTCGACGCGGAGATCATGCGCTGCGCGACCCTTGACGCCGGCGGCGATCCGCATCAGATGGCTTTTCAGCGCTACGATTCAACCAGCCCGACAAATGACTGGCTGAATATTGCCCGGAACCAGCAGGTTTATGGTTACCTTCAGCAGTTGACCTCCCGGCCAATCCCGGGGTTCGGCGGCAGCTTCCTGTCGCAGTACGGCCCGGCGAATCGGGATCAGATCCTGACGGAGATCTTTGATTACATCCGGTCCACCAATCTGGCGGACAACAGCGTCTCCGCCAGCGGTGTCGCGGCGACGCCGTACACGGGGGTTTTGGGAACCGGCACGCAAGGGAATGTGACCGTCAGCCCGCCGAACGCGGCGCTGGGCCAGGTGGTGCCAATCCAAGTTAGCGCCGCGAGTGGCAACACCACGCACGGGTTGGGCCGGATCGCGACGATCGCGGAACTCGGGCTCGTCCTCGTGAAAGTCGATGATCGCATCAGCAAGGCGTACGCCGAGAACGCGCCCCTGCCCGCGACCGGCCAATACCCGGACAAGACTCCGAACGTGGCGCAGTCCATCACCGTCAGTGGCGCCCCTGGAATTACGACCGTGGCTCCGGCCACGCAGACGCTGGTCGAGTGGGCGCTGGTTCCAAAGCTATGCAGCCCCATGGCGGGCTATGTCGCGCTGGCGAACAACATCCGGCTGAAGTTCACGAAGATCAATCTGGTGATCGGGGGCGCCTCGACGACCGGCCCGTACACGGACATGTACGATGTGGGACGGATCAGCTGTGAACAACGCGATTCGGTCATGGGGGGTCTCATCGGCTGCGAGACTCTCGTGGAGAACGCCTATCAAAATCGGACAGGCTCCCCGGCGAGTTCCATGTATCCCACCGGGTTGTGCGTTCTCCCGGGCAAGAGCGGATCCCCCATGACGATCAGCGGGAGTGTGGAGGTCCAG
Source organism: uncultured bacterium (assembly GCA_963795895.1). Classification (GTDB taxonomy): domain Bacteria; phylum Verrucomicrobiota; class Verrucomicrobiia; order Chthoniobacterales; family SZAS-18; genus CAWCJJ01. The sequence continues at coordinate 133,792 of CAWCJJ010000004.1, read as the reverse complement.
CTTCTGGCTCCGAACACGGCCACCGCGCCGCTGCAGACTTTCGAGTTTACTTTTCCCGCGGCGGGGGTTTCCGCCCCGATTCCGCAGCTCTACTACGCCGATTCGCCACCCACTCCCCCCTCGACGACCCCGCCGAGCTACGCCTGGTACGGGACGTTCAGGGCTCCGGAAAGCGCGTATTCCGCCAGCCTAAAGGCGGGTTTTGCCTATCCAGCCAACACGAACAAAAATCCCGCGCGCTTTGGTCCCAGTTACACTACGTTCATTGGCGGGAATGATTCCAAGGGAATCGGCACGGACACGGTGCGGTCCCTCGTTCCGACCGGAGCGTTGAACAACGTAAATGCCGCGGGTGATTTGCGGCTAATCTCCCTTACGCAGTCCCCCCAAACTTTTCCGACCACCACGTTTGCGTTGACGCTGAATAGCAATGGAGTGACCCCTCCCGCCAACTGGTACGCGGCCGATTGCATGAGGTGCGGGAGGCTCATCTCCATTACCGGGAGTTCGCAAGGCGCGCTAACGTCCTTGATTCCGGCGGGGAGTTATTTTGGCAATACTCCCGAAGTCCCGCGCCAGCCGTCTGGAACATCGTCGGTTCCGTTCCCGGGCGACTGGGACAATGGGCCGGGGCTGATGATCGACGGACCATGGGCGAATAAGCCCGATGAAGGCATGACTGCCAAGGGAACGGAATTACCCTACATTGGCTTCTACGAAACGACGGTTGAATCGGGCGCGCAACGATCCACCCTCTTCTCACCCAATCGGCAGATTTCGTCTCCGGTGATGTTTGGATCGCTTCCCTCAAATTGGCTGCCGGGAGGGGTCTCCCCGGTGCAACCGTGGCGAACCCTGCTCTTCCGCCCGGCAACCCTGCTAAGTGCAACCGCGCATCCCGGCGGGGCGAACGCGACCATCCGGGACCACCTGTTGCTGGATATGTTCTGGATGCCGGTCGTGGAGCCGTACGGAATCAGCGAGCCCTTGGCGACGTCGGGCAAGATCAACCTGAATACCCAGATCGAGCCGTTTACCTACATCACGCGGCAGACTGGAATGAATGCCGTCCTCAAGTCCGTCATGATTACAGCTCTGAATCCCTCGGCCCGTGCCTACAATGGCAACGGCTTCGCCCGATGGTATAAGGACGCCTACTTGAGTGTGGGGAATCCCACGACAACCAGGTATCCGATCGACGCGATCCAGACGATCAACCAGTTGAATCCGTCCACGCCGGATCAGGGCGCCTTCCCCGAGTTCTCAAGGCCGACACATACGGCGGCGGCGCCGAATTTCTTTGTGTCCGCGTCGCAGATTTGCGATGTGCCGCTGATCCCAGTCGACGTCAGCCACGGCCACTGCTGCCTCCAGCCTGCCAGCTTCTGGACCACCAACAGTCTGACCGGCGACAACAGCCTGGAGAGGCCTTACTCGATGATCTATCCGCGGGTGACCACGAAATCGAACATCTTCACGGTCCATGTCCTCGCACAGAGCTTGAAGCAGACTCCCGACCGATGCGCCACAGAATACCTGGGTCGAGAACAAGGACCAGGTACTCAGTGAATACCGGGGAGCGTACACCATCGAGAAGTACTTCGATCCGAACACGGACGATCTGACCAGTTATGATCCGTCCGGGACGCTATCCCTTGCCTTGCAGCAAATGATGGGTCGATTATCGCCACGGCAGGTCTTCGCAGCCACCAAATGGCGTCTTGTGGGAGTCAAGCGCTTCGGGCAATAGCAGCTCGCGAAGCCAGCCCACCGCCGAGCCCGTCTTTGATTCATTATCGCGGTTTTAACCTGATGACGGCGACAACTCCTCTCCCGCCAACGACTGCCGAACAGTCCCCAACTTTCAAAGCGGTGGAACCCCGCTTTCCCGCGCCCGCCACGGTGGCAGCCACGATCGCCGGGTTCCGGCAGAACGTCCGTTTAACTTGCCAGCGCCGGTTCTCCGGCGGTTGCCGGAATCGCCGTGTTGCTCTGCTCTGCTCGCGCTTGCCCCGAGGATGGAAGCCGCGCCGGAGGGCTGCGGCGGCCGGTGGTGATCACGGATGAGGGCGACACGGTGACGCTCGCCAACGGGGTCGTGTCGGCGAAAATCCGCAAGTCGGACGCCAACATGCTGAGCTTGCAGTATCAATCGCTCGATCTGCTGGCGGGCGGCGAGGTGTACTGGAACGTCTACGGAAGCACCCCGGCGGACGATCCGAAAACGGCCGTGAAGACCCAGAAAAAGGGCACGCCGTCCGTCTTGACCATCACCCAGGACCCCGGGCAAAACGGCGGCGAGATGGGCGAGGTCGAACTGATGTTCCCCTACAAGGCCGGGACCGACGCGGAACCGCTGGACATCGCCATCCGCTACACGCTGCACCGGGGCGACTCGGGCGTGTACGGCTGGACCAGCGTCAGCCATCACGCGGGCTACCCGGCGTTCGACATGGAGGCGAACACGGTCTGCCTGAAACTCAACCCGACGATTTTCGATCATCTCACCATCGACAGCCGGCGCAACAAGCAGATGATCAACGGCTACGACTGGATGCACGGCCAGCCGCTCAACCTCAAGGAAGCGCGCCGCATGACCACCGGCATCCACGCCGGGGAGGTCGAACACAAGTACGATTACTCGATGCTGTTCGCGGAGAACCCGACCTGGGGTTGGAGCAGCACGGGCAAACAGGTGGGCGTCTGGATCGTCAACCCCAGCATCGAATACCTGAGCAACGGCCCGGACCGCGTGGACTACGGCGGGCACATCGATTTGAAGGACAGCCCGACGGCCAACCCGACGCTGCTGTTCATCTGGCACAGCTTTCATTTCGGCGGCGCGGCCGATCGCCATCAACGCCGGTGAGGAATGGAACAAGGTCGTCGGCCCGTTTCTGATTTATTGCAACGCCGGGCCGACGCCGGACGCCATGTGGCAGGATGCCTTAGCGCCGCGCGGACACCGAAAAGGCCGCGTGGCCCTACGCCTGGGCGAAGGCGCCGGGCTACGCGAGCGCGGCGGAGCGCGGCGCCGTCAGTGGGCGAGTTGGTCGTGCAAGGACCCGCAGCAGCCCGCCGCCAAGCGCGGCGAACGCGTGGGTCGGGCTGGCGGCCGCGCCGTACACGGCGACTGAACCAGGCGAATAAACCCTTCGATGTCGACGTGGAACATCGACGGCAAACATTACGAGTACTGGGCGCGCGCCGACAAGAACGGAGCGTTCACGATCCGCAACGCGCGTCCGGGCAAGTATGTGTTGTACGCGACCAGCGACGGCATCCTCGGTGAATACAGCAAGGCGGACGTCACCGTCGAGGCGGGGCAAGACGCGCGGACCTCGGTGCGCTGACGTGGACGCCGGTGCGTTACGGCCGGCAACTGTGGGAGATCGGCATCCCGAACCGCAGCGCGGAGGAGTTCCGGCACGGCGACCATTACTGGGACTGGGGACTTGTACAACCTCTACCCGCAAGGAGTTCCCCAACGACGTGAACTACGTCGTCGGCAAGAGCGACTGGGCGCGCGACTGGAACTACGCCCAGCCGCCGCGCGTGGACGAGTCCGGGAAGCGTGACGCCGACGACCTGGCGGGTCACCTTCGACCTGCCCAAAGCCGGGTCCGGCAAGGCGACGCTGCGCCTCGCGCTCTGCGGCACGCGCGACAGCCAGATCGACGTGGGCGTCAACGGACATCCAGTGGGCACGACCGGTCCGCTGCCTTCCTCGGGCGTCATGCACCGCGACGGCATCCGCGGGACAGAGATCGAGAGCGACATCCCATTCGACGGGTCGACGCTGACGGCGGGCAAGAACGTCCTCGAACTGACCAGCCATGCGCGCGACTGGGTCCAGGGCGTCCTCTACGATTATCTGCGGCTCGAAATTGACGATTCCGCCGCCAAGCCGCCGCGCGCGACTATGAATTAACCGACTAATGAAACGACTGTTTTCCGACGACTTATCTGATTAACCGGATAGCTCCAAGAACCCACCGGCCCGCGCCGGGAACACCCACCTGATGCAACGCCCTCTTCCACGACTCTTCCTCCGATTCCACGCCGCCGTGGTCGCGGCGAGCCTCCTGGCCGGCGCCGTCACCGGCGCTCGCCGGCCGGCAGAAGCGCGTGCCGATCGACACGCTGCAAACGCCCAGCTACACGGTGGAGGGCGACGCGTTCGTGCGGCACAACGGCGAGCGTTATTGCAACCGCCCGCTGTACTGCAACCACATCTACGCCCTCGCGCTCGGCGGCGACAAACCCTTTTGCGTATTGGGCAACGACAAGACGACCCAGGGCGGCCTGATGTTCGCCCTTGTCCGGGACGGCAAGGGCATCTGGCTGCAAAATGCCTCGGACGTCACCTCGAAGTACCGGCCGGGCCGCATGGAGTGGATCGTCAAGGACGCCGCCTGGGGCGCGACGACCGTCCATCTCGAGGAAGTGCCCACGGCGCACGGGCCGGGCCTCGCCGCGCGCGTGACCGTGGAGGGAGCGCAGCCGGGCGACCGGCTGATCTGGGGCAACGGCGCCGCTTTCATCGCGACGCAGAGCGTGCCGTGGCAGTACGACATGATCAGCCAGGGCAAGATCGTTGATCGCCCGCGGCGTTCAATCCGGAGGATTGCACCGGAAACTCGCTCGAGGTCGCCGGCGGATCGTGGACGCTTTATCCAACGGCGAAGAAGGCGGGCGGCGCAGTGGGCCGATTGCAGCGTCGGCACCGAGGCGATTGCGGCGGACGCGGATGCGTGGGCGAATCCGGTCGCGTTGCTCACCACCACCGGGCAGTCGCGGCCGATGGCGTGCGGATCGGTGCCGCTCGTCTCCGGTCAGGCCGATCTACTGGACCTTGCTCGGGCCGGACGCGGGCGGCGGCCAGACGCCGGCCAGGGGAGTTTGCCGCCGGCATGGCGCGGGCGGAGTCGATCCAGCACCGGGTGGAAGTCGATACGCCCAACCCGTGGTTGAACGCCGCGGTCGGGGCGTCCTCCAGCGCGGAGGACGGCTATTTCCGCGACGGGATCTACACGCACTCGGGGATGCGGTGGGCCGCGGCCTTGCTGGGCTGGCGCACGGTTTTCGGCGGCACCGTGTACGGGTGGCACGACAACGTGAAAACCGATGCCGGCATCTTCATCGCCAAGCAGATCACCGAGTCCGACAAAACCAAGCCGCACGCCGATCCCGACACAAACCTGACCAGCCAGGCGCCGGATTCGCGGATGTTCGGCAAGGGCCGCATCGACCTGGGCCACCCGCACCATTACGACATGCAGAGCCAGTTCTTCGACCAGGTGCAGCACGCCTGGCGCTGGACGGGCGACCCGGAGCTGGAGAAGCTGCTGCGGCCCTCGCTGGACCTGCATTGCGAGTACATCAAGGATTGCTTCGACCCTGCGGGCCTGGGCATCTACGAGAGCTACGCCAACACCTGGCCGACGGACGACCAATGGTACAACGGCGGCGGCACCTCCGAGGAAACCGCGTACGCCTACCAGGCGGAGCGCACCGCGCTGCAACTCGCGCAGCGGGCGGGCGACCAGGCAGGCGTGCAACTGCACACGGCAACGTCGCGCGGATCCGCAAGGGATTCTTCGACCTGCTCTGGACGCCGAAAAAGGGCCATCCCGGCGCGTACCGCGAGCAGAGCGGCTACAAACGCCTGCACGAGAGCGGCTGGCTCTACGCGATCTTTTGCCCGATCGACGCGGGCCTGCTCGACACCGAACAAGCCGCGCAGGCGCTGCAATACAGCGAGTGGGCGCTCGAACGCGACAAGATGCCGTGGGGCGGCGAGCAGTGCTGGCCCTCGAACTGGGTGCCGTCCATCTGGTCGGTGCGGGAGATGTGGTCGGGCGACGACTATCAACTGGCGCTGGCGTATTTCCAGACCGGCTTGCCCGATGACGGGTGGAAGGTGTTGTACGGCATGTTCCCGCAGCAACTGCTCTACGGACTCGTGCCGGGCGACATGGGGCACCCGGCGGGCGGGACGGATTTCAACGATTGCAACAGCATGTTCGCCCGCGCGGTGGTCGAGGGAATGTTCGGCTACCGGCCGGATTACACGCAAGGCCTGGTGACGGTCGCGCCGCAGTTCCCGAGCGACTGGGATCATGCGTCGATCAAGACGCCCGACGTGTCGATCTCCTACCGGGTGAACGGCGCCGGCCACCACCTGCCAGATCACCCTCGCGCGGGCCTGCGCGTTGGAAGCCCAGATTCCCGTGTCCGCGAAGGGCGTGCGCGCCGTGACGGTCGATGGCAAGCCGGTGAAATGGGAGGTCGCGCCGGGCTTCGGCCGCAGCATCGTCAAGGTGCGCCTGCCGTCCACGGCGGCCGCGAACGATCGAGGTGACTTGCCAGGACGCGATGAAAACGTTCCCGGCCAGCGTACTTGCCAGGAACACGGGCGACACCGTGAAGCTCCAGGCGGAGGGCGGCCGATCGTCGATTTCCACGACCCGCAGGGAGTGCTCGAGAACGCGAAAATCCAGGACGGAGCAATCGCCGGCACGCTGACGTGCCAACGCGGGCGACCATGTCGTCTTCGGGCTGGCCGCCGTGGGCGACACGCAGCAGTGGCGGATGTTCAAGATCCATGTGACCGACGTGAAGGCGGACCAGGACCGGACCGCGAAGACGGAGGTGCCGGTGCCCGCCGGCGCGCAGCTGGACGACGGTCTCGCTCGATCCGGTGCTCAACGGCGACATCCGCACCATCTACCAGCAAAACTACGTTTCCCCGCGCCCGAACACCTGCTCGCTGCGGTTGGCCACCGACGGGTATTCCTCCTGGCAGATGTCGGGCGGCGGCCAGCACAAGGTTCCCGAGATCACCCTCGACAATGTCCCGGCGGTCACCGATCCCCAGGGGCGCATCGCTGACCGGGGCAGGGCGTGCCCTTCGTCTCGGCCCGCCGGACGGGAAGAACATCGCGTTCACCTCGCAGTTGGGACAACTGGCCCAAGCAGATCGAGGTGCCCGTCAACCAAGACGGGAGACGCCGCGTGGTTCCTGCTGTGCGGGACGACCAACCCGATGGAGGTCCGCATCGCCAACGCCGAACTGCGCATGAAATACGCGGATGGCGTGACCGAGAATGTTGCCGATCGTGCCGCCGTTCAACTTCTGGACGCTGTGCCCCTTCGGCGGCGTGGATTACGAGTACGAACGGGACGGCTTCTCCCTGCCCAAGGTTCCGCCGACCACGGTGCAGCTCGGGAAGAACTGCCGGGCGGTGGCGCTGAGCTGGCAACTGCGGCCGGGAGTGGCCCTGGAAAGCGTCACGCTGGAAACGCTCTCGGATGAGGTGGTCGTCGGCCTGATGGGGGTCACCATCATGGGTCAGCCCTAGCCGCGTGCGATGGCCGGAACCAAATCGTCCCCGGCCCGATGCCAGTCAATGCGCCGCGCCCGCCTGTCCTTGCTCGCGCTCGCGTCCTGCGCCGGCATAGGCGGCGCGCTCATCTGTCTGCTCTGTCTCGTCTTTATGTTCGCGAATTCTGCCCCGCTGGCCGCCGAGCCGCTGACGATCTGGTTCGACCGGCCGGCGGCGGATTGGAACGAGGCGCTGCCGATCGGCAATGGGCGGCTGGGCGCGATGGTCTTCGGCGGTGTCGCCGCCGAGCACCTCCAGCTCAACGACAACACGCTCTATTCCGGCGAACCGGGCGACCGCGACCTGCCGCTCAACGTGGCCAAGGACCTCGCGCAGGTCCGGCAGCGGTTGCACGACGGCCAGTACGCGGAGGTCCATGAATGGGTGACGAAAAACTGGCTGGGCCGCGCGCAGAATTGCTATGAGCCGCTCGGCCATTTGCGCCTGGAGTTTCCCTCCGGCGGCGAAACCAAGTCCTACCGGCGCGAACTGGATCTGGCCAACGCGGTGGCGCGGGTGACGTACGAACAGGACGGCGTGACCTTCACGCGCGAGATTTTCGCGAGCCATCCGGCGCAGGCGATCGTCATCCGGCTGCGCGCGTCCAAACCCGGCGCGCTCAATTTTTCCGCCAGGCTGGATTCGCCGCATCCCACGGCGGCGACGTCGGTCTTCGCCCGGACGGACGGGAATTGGACATGCGCGGGCAGGTGCCCGGCTTCGCGCTGCGGCGCGATCTGAAATACCGTGCAGGAAAAGGGGGAGGCCTGGAAGTATCCCGGAATTGTTCGACCGCGACGGCCAGCCGCAGACCGGACGTCGTGGCGGAGGCGAACGTTCCCGGGAGTTGTTCGACGGGGACGGACTCCTGAAGCCGGGACGCACGCCGGTGCTGTACGGCGACGACGACCGGGGGCCGCGGCACGCGTTTCGACGCCCGCCTGCTCGTGCAAGCCACCGATGGGCAGACGGCGGCGGGCGACGGAATCGCTCACCGTCCGCAACGCGAGCGAAGCGGTGCTGATCCTCACCTCCGGCTCGAGCTTCAACGGCTTCGACAAAAGCCCGTCGCGCGACGGCAAGGATGAAGCGGCCGAAGCGCGGACGGCGCTCGCGCGGGCGGCCGGAGAAACCATTCGACGCAGCTTGCGGCAGGAGCACGTCAACGATTATCGCGCGCTCTTCGACCGGGTCTCCCTGGACCTGGGCGCCGGCCGGGCGCGAAGAGCGCGCTGCCGACCCCGGAGAGGATCAAGCACTACGCCGAAGGGGGCGACGAGTCGCTGGCCGCGTTGTACTACCAATTTGGGCGTTATCTGCTGATTGCCGGTTCGCGGACAGGCGGGCAGCCGCTGAATTTGCAGGGCATGTGGAATCCGTACGTCGTCCCGCCATGGGCCGGGGCCTACACGCTCAACATCAACCTCGAGATGAATTACTGGCCCGCCGAGGTATCGAACCTGGGCGAATGCCACGAGCCGCTGCTGCGCATGATCGGCGAGCTGGCGGTGAACGGACGCAAGGTCGCGCACGACATGTATGGGTTGCCCGGCTGGGTGGCGCATCACAACACGACGATCTGGCGCGACGCCCAGCCCGTCGACGGCGACGCCGGGCCCGCTTTCTGGAACATGGCGGGACCCTGGCTCTGCCAGCACCTCTGGACGCATTATCTCTACACGGGCGACACGGCCTTCTTGCGGGAGCGCGCGTATCCGGTGATGAAGGGGGCGGCGGAGTTCATGGCCGCCTGGCTGGTGGAGGACGGACCAGGCCGGCTGACAACGCCCGTCGGCACATCGCCGGAAAACCGTTTCGTCTACACCGATTCCGCGGGCCGGCGCAAAAGCGCGTCGGTCATTCCGGGGCCGACCATGGACATCGCGCTGATCCGGGAACTGTTTACAAACTGCGCGCGCGCCGCGGAGTTGCTCGGCATCGACGAAAAGTTCCGGGACGAACTCCGGGCCAAGGCCGGCGGCCTGCGCCCGTACGCGGTCGGCTCCAAAGGGCAGTTGGAAGAATGGCCGCGGGATTTCGCGGACGGCGAACCCGCGCACCGCCACGTCTCGCATCTCTACGGTGTTTTCCCGGGAGACCAGATCACCGTTCGGGGAACACCGGAACTGGCCGCGGCGGCGCGGCGGACGCTCGATCTGCGCGGCGATCTCGCCACGGGCTGGAGCCTCGCGTGGAAGATCAATCTCTGGTCGCAGCTCGGCGACGGCGACCGGGCGCACAAATGCCTCGGCCTCCTGTTGTCGCCGGAGCGCAGTTACCCAAACTTGTTCGACAGTTGCCCGCCGTTCCAGATCGACGGCAACTTCGGCGGCGGCGTCGGGCATCATCCAGATGCTCCTGCACATCCGTCCCCGGACGAGATCGAATTGCTGCCCGCCCTGCCCGGCGCGTGGCCGGACGGGTCATTCGCGGGTCTGCGCGCGAAGGGCGGCTTCACGGTCGGCTGCACCTGGGCGGACGGGCGGCTGGCGAGCGCGACGATCCTGTCGCCGGGAACAGCGGTCTGCCGCGTGCGTTATGGGGAGGAGGTCGGCGAATGGGCGCTGCAGCCGGGCGAGGAACTCCGGCTGGATGGCCACCTCGCGCGAAAACAGCCGCCGGTCCGCTCCACCACGATCTTCAAGCCCATTGACAGTACCGGGCGCGAACCTGCCGCGGCGGGCGCTCCCGACGCCGCCCGACCGCAAGAATATTTCCCCCGATTAAACCATGAAGTTTCCCTCCATCCTATCCGCCTTGGGCTTGGCCGCGGCGGCCTTGCATCCCGCGAAAACCCTCGCCGCCGACGATCACGCCGATCCAAACGCGCCGCCGACACCCGCCGCCGCCTTGCACTGGCTCGGGGACCACGCGCCGGCCGCGCCCGCGGGCGTGAGCTGGGGCGTGCCGTGGCCGCGCGGAACGGTGTCCAAGGGAAGCGAACTGGCCGTGCGAAACGCGGACGGCAAACCGATCCCGACCCAGACATGGCCGCTGGCGTATTGGCCGGACGGCTCCGTGAAATGGTCGGGAATGGCCGTTGCCGCCGATGAAAAACTCACCACGCCCCTGACCGCCGGTCCCGGATCACCCGCCGCGCCGGCAAATCCGGTCGTCGTGCGGGAGGAAGAAACAGCCATCGACATTTCCACGGGTCCGTTGCGCTGCCGCGTGGCCCGCCGCGGCGCGAACCTCATTGAATCCCTGACCATCGAGGGCAGGGAAGTGGGCCGCGCGGGGCACCTGGTGGCCATGCGCGAGGATCGCTCCGCGCTTGCCACCAGCCACACGCTGACCGAGGAGGAATACCGCGGCCGCATCGACAAGGTGACCGTCGAGCAAAGCGGGCCGGTGCGCGCCGTTGTGCGGATCGACGGAATGCACGAAAGCACCCGGCCCGCGCGCGCCTGGCTGCCGTTTACGGTGCGGCTGTATTTCACGGCGGGCGTGAATTCCATTCGCATCGTGCATTCCTTCGTCTTCGACGGGGACGAGACCAAGGATTTCATCCGCGGGCTCGGGCTTGCCTTCACCGTGCCTTTCCGGGAGGAAAAGCAGAACCGGCACGTCCGGTTCGCGACCGATGGCGACGGCTTCTGGTCCGAGCCGGTGTTGATGAGTCCCGGCTACCGGCAAGTGCTGGTCAAGGACGCCGTCCGCATGAACGAGGATCAACTCGCCGGGAAAAGGATCCCGAACCTCGCGGATCTCGGCGCGGACAAGGCGCGGTTCGAGACGATCGCGCTGTGGGACGGCTTCAAGCTGAGCCAGCTCGCGCCCGACTCATTTTCGATCGACAAGCGGACCGGCGAGGCCAGTTCCTGGCTGCACGCCATGAACGGGCACCGCGCGCGGGGATTGGTCTTCCTGGGCGATGTCTCCGGCGGGCTGGCGGTGGGCGTGAGGCATTTCTGGGAGAAATATCCCGCCGCCTTCGAGGTGAGCGGCGCGGCGGGGGACGCGGGCGAATTGAAGGTCTGGTTCTGGTCGCCGGACGCCCCGGCGATGGATTTGCGCCGGTACGACGTGATCGGCCACGACGGAAAGATTTCCTACGAGGATTTCCAGGAAGGATTCGGGACCCCGCACGGGGTGGCGAACACGTCCGAACTCACGCTGTGGGCGCTGCCGAACACGCCGGGGAACACCGAGCTGGCGGCGCTGGCGGCCACGGCGGCCGAACCGCCGCTGCTGGTGTGCGCGCCGGAATACTACCACGCGGTCCCGGTGTTTGAAACCTGGGCGCTGCCCGATCGCTCCACGCCGGACAAAGCGGCGCTGGAGGATCAACTGGACCGGGCGTGGCATTTCTACGCGCGCGAGGCCGAGCAGCGGCGCTGGTACGGATTCTGGGACTTCGGGGATTTCATGCGCACCTACAGCGACATGCGGCACGGCTGGATGTACGACATCGGCGGGCACGCCTGGAACAACACGGAACTGATGGCCGACGCCTGGCTGTGGTACACGTTTCTGCGGACCGGCCGCGCGGACGCTTTCCGCCTCGCGGAAGCGATGACCCGCAACACGAGCGAGGTCGATGTTTACCACCTGGGACGGTTCGCGGGCATCGGTTCGCGCCACAACGTCAGCCACTGGGGCTGCGGCGCGAAGGAACTGCGCATCAGCGAAGCCTTCCTCAAGCGTTTCTATTATTACCTCACGACCGACGAGCGCACCGGCGACCTGATGCGCGAGGTGCTCACGGCGGATCAAAGTCTCCCGAACGCCCTGCCGTTGCGCAAGGGCATCCCGCGGCCGGACGTCCCCGTCTTTCTCCGCAGCGGCCCGGATTGGATCGCGCTGGCGAGCAACTGGATCACGGAATGGGAGCGGACCGGCGACCCGCGCTACCGCGACTACGCGCTGGCCGGAATGAAGAGCATCGGCGCCATGCCGGAGGTTTTCGCCAAGCGCCTGGCCTTCGGGTACGACCTGCAAACCAAGAAGCTCTCGATGTTGGCGAGCCCAATCTCAAGACCTACGAATTTCTCGTGCTCTTCGGCGGCGACGAGATCGCCCAGCAACTCATGGAATCCGTGGACTGCCCGGAGTTCAACGCCGCATGGAACACGCTGATGGGTCAGTGGGCGCTCGACCCGCACAGCGCGGGAATCACGAAGCCGCGCATCCTCGGCTACGTCGCGCGCCAGACGCATGACGCGGCGCTCGGCGCGAAAGCCTGGGACATGATCCGCCAGAGCGGCCTGCGCAACGGCCAGCCGCGTTTCCCGGAAACCCCCGCGCGGGTCGCCAGGAGCCGAAGCCGCCGAACCGTGGGAGGAGATCCCGCACGTGGACACGCCCGGCACGGCGCAGTGGGCGCTGAATATCATCGAGACGATGGAATATCTCCGCGAGTCCGCCGCCGCACCCCGCTTCAAAATAGAAACAAACCCTGGAAAGTACTTTTCCCTCCCATTCCACCTATGAACAGGCAAATATTATTCGGTTTATCGTTGATCGGCGCGCTGGCTCTGCCGGTGGCCGCTTCGCGGGCGGCGCAGGATTTATCCCCGGCGGCGGCGGTCAATCCGCTGATCGGCACCGGGCCCACCCCGACGATCAAAGTCGGAATTCACTTCGACACGGGAAACGTGTTCCCGGGCGCGGTGTGTCCGCGCGGCGTCCTGGCCTGGAGTCCCGACACCACCCACAAAGACAACATCGCGGGGGGCTATTGGTATCCGGATGACAAGATCGAAGGCTTCAGCCTGACGCATTTCAGCGGGCGCGGGGTGCCGTGCCTGAAAGACATCACCTTTCTACCGCTCGCGCAGGCGGCGGGCGGCACTTCGCCGGGCGTGGACTGGAAGGCCGGCGCGGCCGGTTTTTCGCACGGAAACGAAAGCGCCTCCGCCGGTTATTACCGCGTGAAATTCGACAACGGGATCGTGACCGAACTGACCGCGACGCCGCGGACCGGGATGGCGCGATTCGCGTTCCCGCCGCAAGCGGTGCCCACGCTGTTGATCCGCGCGAACGGCGCCGTCACCGTCAGCGGGAACGAGGTTTCCGGCCGGGCGGATTGGAAACCGGGTCGCCCAAAAGTGTACTTTGTCGCGCAATTCGAGCAACCCGTCAAAAACGTCGGCACCTGGAACGGTGACAAGACCAGCGGCGACGCCAACGCGGAGGGAGCGGCCTGCGGCGCGATCCTGACGTTTGAAGCGACCCCCGCCACGCTGGTCCAGGTCCGGGTCGGCATCTCGTACGCCAGCCTGGAGAACGCCCGGGAAAATCTCGCGCGGGAAAACACCGGCTGGGATTTCGCGGCCGTGCAAAAGAAGGCGGTGGCCGCGTGGAACGAGCAACTGGGCAAAATCCAGGTGGAAGGCGGCACGGCGGCGGCGCGCACGGTGTTTTATACGGCAATGTATCACTGCCTGATGCATCCCAATCTGCTGGACGACGTGAATGGCGACTACCCGGGAATGGACGGGAAAATCCATCGCGCCGCGCCGGGGCATCACCAGTACCAGAACATCCCGGCGTGGGATCAACACCGCTCGCACACGGCGTGGATGGCGGTATTCACGCCGCGCGAGTGCGGCGACGTGATGCAATCGCTGGTCAACTACGCGGAGCAGGACGCCAGCGTCAGGCGCGACGGGGGCGGGCTGCCGCGCTGGGAACAGGTCAACACAAACTCGGGTGGAATGGTCGGCGACGGCGACGACACCATGATCGCGACCTCGTACGCCTTCGGCGCGCGGGATTTCGATGTCAAAGGCGCGTTGGCGGCGATGGACAAAGGCGCGTCGCAGCCCGGAATCACCTCGGACGGGCGCAAGGTCCGCGCCGGGCTGGAGGAGTACGACCGTCTGGGGTACGTGCCCGACAGCGCCGCCGTCACGCTGGAATATTGCGGGGATGATTTCTCGCTTTCGCAATTCGCCGGCAGCCTCGGCGACCGGGAGAAACAGGCGCGCTATCTCGCCCGCGCGCGGAACTGGACGAAGCTCTTTGAGCCAACGGCGGGTTACATCGTCCCCCGGCTGGCCGACGGGACGTGGATGCGGAATTTTTCACCCACCACGATGCATGGGTTCATCGAGGGTTCGGCGGCGCAGTATCTCTGGATGGTGAATTTTGATCTCCCGGGCTTGATCGAACGCCTGGGCGGCAACGCGAAAACGGTCGAGCGGCTGGACAAATTTTTCACGAAAACCAACGCCGGGATGCGCAGTGAATTTGCCTACATGGGCAACGAACCCTGCGAGGCGGCGCCGTGGATCTACGACTTCGCGGGCGCGCCCTGGCGGACCCAGGACGTGGTGCGCCGCATTGAGAACGAGTTGTTCACCGACGGGCCCGGCGGGCTGCCCGGCAACGATGACGCGGGTTCGCTCTCCTCCTGGTACGTCTTCTCCGCGCTGGGTTTGTATCCCGAGGTCCCGGGTGTCGCCGGGTTCGCGGTGGGCAGCCCGGTTTTTCCCAAGGCAACGGTGCAGTTGGAGAACGGCAAAACGCTGCGGATCGTTGCGGGTAAAGCCGCGCCGGAGAGTCCGTATGTCCAATCGTTGCGGATCAACGGCGCGCCGCACGAAAGTCCCTGGATCCCCTGGCAAACGTTGTCGCAAGGCGGCGTGCTGGACTTCGATCTCGGAACGAAACAGACCACCTGGGGGAGTGACCCTAAAATGGCTCCCCCGTCCTTTACCCCAACATCCTCCCTCCATGAAACATCCCCTTGAAGTCACCGCAGCCTCCAAACCCACTGCGGCCTCCCGGCGGTGAACCGCGACGCTCCGGACCATTCACGCACGAGTCGTTCGATAAAGATGACCCGACCAAGTTTTCACGACGGTGGTTCGCCCGGGTCAACAACCTTTACGTTGAGATGATCTTCAAAATCTTGCGGGAACGCCCGGCGTTGTTGGCCAAGCCGATCCCGGAAGGTTTTTTAACAAGGGGAGATTCCCTATGAATTCCACGAGACAAATTACAAGTATCGCGCTGCTGCTGCTGGCAGGGGCTCTCCGTCCCGCCGCCGCCAAAGAAGCGGTGGATTACGTTGACCCTTTCATCGGCACGGGCGGCCAGGGCAAGGATTTTCCCGGGGCAAATGTTCCGTTCAGCATGGTGAAGCTAAGCCCGGATACAGTGGTAACGGGCCCGACCAGTTACTATTACTCCGACAAGACGATCCAGGGCTTCAGCTTCACCCATCTGGGCGGGGCGGACGGCGGTGAACTGGGAAATTTCCTCGTCATGCCGACCTCCGGTCCCCTGCAAACCTACGGCGGACAGCGGGGCAAGCCGCACACGGGTTATCTCTCATCCTTTTCCAAGCCTTCCGAAAAAGCGGCGGCCGGATATTACGCGGTCACTCTGGATGACTATAAGGTTCGGGCGGAAGCGACCGTCGCCTCGCGCAGCGGGATGCTGCGTTTCACCTTTCCCGCGAACGCGCAGTCCCGCATCCAGATCGATCTAGCCCACCGGATTAACGGCACTTCCTTGCATCAGACGGTGAAAGTGGTGGATGACCACAGCATCGAGGGGATGATCGATTGCCCGACGAACGGCGGTGGCTGGGGCTTCGGCGGGAACATCCATTACACGCTGTATTACCGCGCCGAATTCAGCGAGCCGTTCACGAAATACGGAGTCTGGAGCGCGGCGCTGCCTCCCGATTGGAGTGCCGCCAAGCCGTCCGTGCCATACGGGAAACTCAGAAACGTCAACAGCCCCGACTTTATCGAAGCGTGCAAGAATGCGGAGGTCATTCCCGGCTGTCGGGAGAAGGAAGGCCAGCACCTGGGATTCTACAGTGAATTCCCGACGAAGGAAGGCGAGGCGGTGATGATGAAGGCGGGCCTTTCTTTTGTCAGCATCGCCGGCGCGCGCGCCAACCTCGCCGCCGAGATGCCCGACTGGAGCTTCGAGCGCGTTCAACAGCAGGCGCGCGATGCCTGGGTAAAGGAGTTGGACCACCTTGCCGTCGAAGGCGGAACCGAGGAACACAAGACGATCTATTACAGCGCGCTGTACCGGGCGCTGCTCTATCCGATGACCTTTGGCGATCTGGATGGCAATTACTTCGGCGGGGATGGCAAGGCGCATCATTCGGATCGATTTACCAACCGGACCATCTTCAGCGGCTGGGATGAATACCGCAGCAAATATCCGCTGCTGACCCTGGTTGATCCGAAGGTCGTCAACGACCAGATCAACAGCATGGTGGAACTGGCCGACGCCAACGGCACGAAGTTCTTCGACCGTTGGGAGATCATGGGCAACTACACGACCTGCATGATCGGGAATCCGGAGGTCGTGGTGCTCAACGACGCCTATCAGAAAGGGATTCGCGGTTATGATATGGATAAAGCCTATCCATTCGCCATCAACACCTCGGAGAAGTACGGCAACGGAAAATACGGCTACATGCCCGATCGGATTTCCGAGACCACGGAGTACGGACTCGATGAATGGAACATGGCGCAACTGGCCTCCGCGTTAGGCAAAAAGGAGGACGCGGCGAAATATCTCGACCGGTCGAAAGCGTATCAGAAGCTCTTCGATCCCGCCCAGGCGTGGACCTACGACGCGGAGGGCAAGGACGCCCGGCCGGAATGGAAAGGCTGGTTCCGGCTCAAGGATGGCAACGGGAATTTCCAGCCGTGGCTGGGCCTGCTCTCCCCCAAGGGAACGTGCGAGGCGACGATGTACCAGGCCGGCTGGACGGCCTACAACGACATTCCCGGAATGATTAAATTGCTCGGCGGCAACCAACTCTTCACCGCCAAGCTCAACGATTTCTTCGAGAGAGCGCCGGACTTTTCCAAGTGGAATCCCTACATGGGAATAAGAAATCCCGCGCACGTTTACGGGGGGCAGGAGCCGTGGTGGAATCCCTACAACAACCCGGTGAACGAGCCGACCGAACTGATTGCCTTCCTGTTCAATCGCGCCGGCGCGCCGCACCTGACCCAAAAATGGGTGCGCCAGTCGCAACAGGTCTATTACACCGGTCCCGACGGATTGCCCGGCGATGACGATGTCGGGCAAATGTCCGCCTGGTACGTGCTCGCCGCCGCCGGGCTGACCCAGGGGTGTCCGGGTGATCCGCGCTTCGAGATTTTCACGCCGATGTTCGACAAAGTCACCGTGAAGCTCGACCCGGAGTACGCCAAGGGGAAAAGCTTTGTCATCACGTCCCGCAACCAGTCACCCGATAATCTTTACATCCAAGCGGCCACGCTGAACGGCCAGCCGTTGAACCGCTGCTGGCTGAATTACGCGGAGATTGCCGCTGGCGGAACGCTGGAGCTGGTGCTCGGGCCGCGTCCGCAAGAGAAATGGGGAACCGAGTAAAAGCGAAAGCGATGAAATTAGCCATCGAGTCAAATGCCCGGCGGCGGTCCAGCCGCCGGGTCGCCGCTCGCGCAACGCAATTGGTACAACAGAGCGGAAGCGCGGGGCCATGAGTCCGATTGCGGTCACGGCCACATTCACCAGCCACCCCGCGATTGCCGGTGAAACCCACGCTTCGAGACCGGCCGGCTAGTTGGGTGCGAGGGCACGAGCGTCGGGTAATCACGACGGAACAGAAGAGCGGCAGTCACGTTCGTTGAATCCCCTGTCCGCGCGTCAAGTGCCACATTGCAATAAAAAAGTGACATTTTGCGCGGGAATGGCAAGTTGACATCCCCCCCGGAATATGATCCCCGAAAGACCTTTTGCACGGCCGCAAGGCTCCGCCGTGTTTCACCGTCACGTGCTGCTGGTGCAATCCTGGTGGGAGGAACGGGTGCTGTGGGGCGTCGGCCGCTACGCGGCGGAACACCGCTGGGTGCTCGATAGTTCCATGCGCTGGCACAGCCGCCTGCCGTCGGGGCCGTGGAGCGGCGACGGCATCATCGCTTACTGTGGGATGGGCGACGCGGACATGGATTTTCTGAGGTTCCTGCATCAAACCAGGTGCCCCGTGGTCGAAACGCAGGGCACCCCACTGGTGCCGGGCGCGGGGCGCGTGTTGGTCTCCAACGAACAGGTCGGCAAGGTGGGCGCGGAACACCTGCTCTCGTTAAATTTCGAACATCTGGGCTTTGTCACCTTCGAGGACAACGCGATGGAAGCGCCGCGCCGCCTATCTTTTCAGCGCGCCGTCGAAGCGGCCGGGGCGTGTTTCCACGGCCTGACGTTTGCCGACCTGGTGACGCAGGTTGCGGCGCTGCCGCGGCCCATGGGCTTGATGGCGGCCAACGACCTCAACGCGATCAACGTGACGCTGGCGTTGACCGACGCGGGCTGGCGCGTGCCGGAAGAATACGCCGTGCTGGGCGTGAACGACACGGAGGTGGTGTGCGAACTTGCGCCCGTTCCGCTGAGCAGCGTCAACTGCAACTACGAGCAACAGGGATACGAGGCGGCCGCCCTGCTCGCGCGCCTGATGGACGGGGAACCGGTCCCGGCGCATCCCACGGTCATCGTGCCAAAGGGCGTCACCGTCCGGCGTTCGACGGATGCGGTCGCGTTGAACGACATCGACAGCGCGCGGTTTCTGCGGTATTTGCGGGACCACTATCTCGAAACGCACGGATTGCAGCAAGTCGCGCAGCACATGGGGGTTTCGTTGCGCAAAGTACAAGCCAACTTTCAGAAACATCTGGGTCGCAGCCTGCTCGATGAGTTGACCCGGCTAAGGGTGGATCACTCGAAGAAGCTGCTGGCGGGCACCAAACTAAAAGTCGAGACGGTGGGTGTCGAAAGCGGCTTCAGCAGCCGCTTCCATTTCATTCGCGCGTTTCAACGTGTCACCGGCGAAACCCCGAAGACCTATCGCCGGAAACTTGAGTGCTACAGCCCGTTGCAACAGGGCGAACGCGTCTAAAAGGCGTTGTTCACCCGGGCGTGGCGGAGTTGGTCCTCAACCTGGATAACGGCTTGGAGAGCGGAGTTCGCCGACGCGAGCGGCCTGCGCGTCCGCTTGGTGTACTACCCGGTGGAGCGCTGCCGGGCGGCGCTGGAAAAAGCACTGAAACGATGCGCTGCTCATCGACGCCGCCGCGGCCCTGGGCTACGTGGCGAGCATGACTTGGCGGGGCGGCGAGCCGCTGGTGCGCCTGGCGCAGAAAACCTACGCCAAAGGGTGCGCTCTTGCGCCGCCCCCCGGACCTGCCATGTTGGGACATCCGCATTGGCCCTCCGAGGGGATAACATTCAATGCCAATCCTGTTAGTAAAGGTTGTCTCGACGGCTGTAAAGATGCATTTGCAGACGGGAAAATAATCGGTTTGGATGGAAAGCCCATCTCGCCAAGGGACCCCGGAACCCTGTAGGTAGATGGCGAAGGTGAATTTGGGATAATATAAGATACTGTTAACGTATGAGATACAGGCTTTTTATTGCTGTCTGGGTTTTGGTTGCCATTGCCTTGTGTGGTTGTGGATCTTCAACCAACTACGAGTCAATGAAACCACCGACGCCCCTGATGCCGGGGTTCGAAAGCTACATGAGGCGTGCCGATGTGGAGGCGATCTTGAAGTCGAAAGGTGTCATGTGGATACAACTCGAAGCATCGCAACTTCCCCCCAACGACATTCGGCCGCCCTTCAATATCTTCACGGCCAGGGTGCCTGAATACAACTTTGAAGGCGTTGACGGAGAACTGCGGTTTGATTTTTTCAACGATAGATTAAAGAGCACTTGGTTCTTCCCTAAAGGGGTTACAACTGAATTGGGAAGATTGCTTGTCTCTGTCGGAGATGGAAACGAAAAGGGTGAACATAACGCGCGGTTCACACGCCAATCTTTTCACTTTGACTTTCGAAATCGGTTTTACGTGGGTTGGGAAGACACGCGCTTGGTCGAGGAATGCAATTTATGGGTGGCGCATTTTTCATAAATGGCCGTGAGAAATATCCACCGTCAGAGACATGGAAATGGCAGGTGCGGCCACCGCAAAAGGCTGATCGAAGCTGGAGACGCACCCGGAGAGAAACCGTGACCATGAAGCGAACGGGAACCGGTGCGCCTCCACAAACAGAGCAGAGAGGAAGAGTGCCTAACAGAGAATAGACATCCCAACGGCGCAAAGCAGGGCGTCGTCATGAGGGCCAATGGCGCAGGTCTCAAAACGAACGTTTCTGACACAACGCGGCGCGAAATAGGTTTGTCCTATTTTGCGTTCAAAGCCTGCCTCGAAACTCAGCCCAAAGAAGGCGGTGTCGCGATAAGTGCCCTTGGTTTGCGCGCGCCGGCCTCAATGCCCCGCGCCGTTCGCCAACGAGTCGAACCATTCCAGAGCCAGGTTGATGTGCGGGTCCCAGGCTTCATGGCGGCCCGGGTGCATCTCGGCGCGCACCTTCTGGTAGCCGCCGCGCCTGGTGGTCTCGATGGCCTGTTTGACCCACTCCGGCTTGGCGACCTCGTCCTTCTCGCCCCAACTAAAGAACGCGGGTATCTGGTGCCAATGGCTCGTGTTGCCGCGCATGTCGGGATCGTGCTCCCACATCGTCGGCGGGTAGTTGCAGTTGAGCATCATGAGGCCCGTCACGCGGTAACCCTGCGTGGAAAGCCAGAGCGCCTCGTGCCCGGCGTAGCCGCAGCCGCCGGAAAAGCCCGCCGTGGCAAACGTCCAATCCGTCCTGGCCTTGGGAAAGCGGGTGTTCAGTTCCGCGAGGGCCACCTGGAGCAGGGTCAGGCGGTAGTGCGGGCTGTCGCCGCTCGTCGGGGTGACGCCAAGCTTTGGTTTGCCATCGGGTCCGTCGGCGGCCAGGACCAGCCAGCCATGATCGAGCGCGTCCTTGGTGTAGGTTCTTTTGGCGACGGGAATGCTCAGGTCCTTGCCGCTGGCCGTCGCCACCACGACCAGAACCTTTTGCGGCTTGTCGCCCTCGAAGTTCGTCGGGACGGCCAGCGAAGCGCGGAGGTGCGTCACCGGCGTCTGCGCGCCGTAAGCCCGCGTGATGGTTTGGCTATCCTGGCTGGAAAGCGGCAGGTCGGTCTCGATGGTGTGGCCCGGTTCGATCTGGACGCCGCCAAAGCTCCCGGCTTTCCCCGTGTCGCCGTTCGGGGTGCCGAGAGCGGAGCCGGCGGGAGCGGACGCCGGATCGTTGCCGGGCGGAAACGCCTGGGCGGTGGGAATGGCGGTCGTTGCCGGAGTCGTCGGAGTACGGCGCAGGTTGAAGATGAGTACCTTGTCCGCCGAGCTCAGGCGGGCCAGGGGAAAGGAAAACTCCTTGCCGTTGACCAGGAACACCGCCGAGGGGCCGTCCGCTCGCAGGAAATCCCCCAGCCAGGTGCGGTTGAGGTCGTCCGTCCAGGTCCGCACGGCGGCTGTCGCGCTGACGGCGTGCAGGAGCAGGCAAGCGGTGGCCATCATGGTCGCGGTCCCGGCACGTCGTAAGATGGAAGATGTCACCGGCGCGGTTTTAGTCGAAGGCACGGATTTGTACAAGCAGAGTTTCCAGAGTTTCGTCCCGAGGAGGGAGCGTCGTGGCGAACACCCAACGACCGTTGGGCGCAACGGATCGTGACAGAATGATTCTTGTCTTCATGTGCGCCTTGGGGATCAGTCAAGCATGGCACTAACTTAAGCGGGTTCGGCAAATTCGGACGGTTGCTTTTCTAGCAACTACAGAAGTAGGAACATCCAAAAGGTGCCTCAAGTTAGTGCCATGCTTGACTGACTCTTCTGCCCCAGGCTCGGCGTGAAGCGGACCACCGGGTCCGGCGTTTGACCCACAACAGCCGACACGGCGGAAACAAGACACAAGCCAAGGGCGAAAAGATGTTTTTTCCATGAAGGGAAATGACAAAATTAAGCTGCCCGTAAATAGCGGAAATCGCGGAACGGGCCAGTGGGCTCCCCCCGGTTTCTTTGATCCCGCCGGAATCCTTCCTCCTAAATCCGCGGACCCGTTCCGGTCATGGATAGATCGTGATCGGCGTCCTCACCGGCACGATACAGGAGAGTTCCTTGATGTCGGCGTCCGCCAGCGCGACGCGGCCCCAGGTCCAGTCGGAGGTGGAGCCGCCGCCGTCATCAATTTACTCGTCGCCCGGGGTTTTCCCTCCTATGTTTTCATCCATGTCTCGCTCGATCCCCTCCCGCGCCAACCATGCCGCCAGTTCATTCGGTAGTCTCACCTTGCGACCGCCAGGTTTCCGTCTCCGGCTTCTTGCGGTCGCGGCCGTCGCCGGCTGCCTGCCCGCTCTCCCGGCGCGCGCGGACGTGAAACTCCCCGCGATCTTCGGCGACCACATGGTCCTGCAGCAAGAGACGGCGCTCCCGGTTTGGGGTTGGGCCGAGCCGGGCGAAAAAGTGACGGTGACTTTCAACGGCAAGAAGGCCGAGGCCACCGCGGGGGCGAACGGCAAGTGGCGCGCGGAACTCCCCGCGTGCGCCGCCGGAACACCACCGGGCACGCTGGTGGTCGCGGGCAAAAACACCCTGACCATCACCGATGTGCTCGCCGGTGACGTCTGGCTTTGTTCCGGCCAATCGAACATGGAATTCGGCCTGGGGCACGGACCAGCGGCCGAAGCGACGGACAGTCAAATCCGGCTTTTCCACGTGCCGCACCAACTCGCAATCAGTCCGCGGGACAACGTCGCCGCCTCCTGGCAGGTATGCTCGCCGCAAACCGTCGCGGGCTTCACCGCGGTCGGTTACTATTTTGCCAAAAACCTCAAACCCGTCGTCAACAGGCCACTGGGTTTGATCGAGTCGTCGGTAGGCGGCACCGGAGCACAGGAGTGGACCGATCTTGCGACGCTGGACGCCGACCCGGCCCTGCGCCACTACGCGGACGGCTTCAAGAAAATCGCCGCGCACTATCCCGGCGGGGATCCCGATTACGCCGCCAAAACCTCCGAGTACGAGGCGGCCGAGAAGAAATGGAACGACGCGTTGAAGGCTGACGCGGCTTACCAAACCGCGCTCAAAGAATGGACCGACGCGTCCAGCGCGGCGCGGACGACCGGGCAGCGGGTTCCCGCCCAGCCGAAACCGCCAATCGACCCGCCGGTTGGTCCGATCGGGAGACGCGGCGACCCGGTACTCCTCTTCAACGGCATGATTGCCCCGCTGATTCCGTACCCAATCAAGGGCGTGATCTGGTATCAGGGCGAAAACAATGCGAAATCCACCGCGGTTGCCCGTGAATACGGGATTTTGTTTCCGTCGATGATCTCCGGGTGGCGGACGCTCTGGAAGAAGGGCGATTTTCCGTTTCTCTTCGTCCAGCTTGCCAACTTCCAGGCGGGAGGCGGCAGCGATTGGCCGACGTTGCGCGAATCGCAGGTCAAGGCGCTGTCACTGCCACGCACCGGCATGGCGGTGACGATTGACATCGGCACGGGCGCGAACATCCATCCGCCCGACAAAGCGGATGTCGGCGCGCGGCTCGCGCTAGCCGCGCGGCATGTCGCCTACGGTGAAAGTCTCGTGTACACCGGACCGATCTACGAGGGAATAAAACCGCAGGGCGACGGCATTCGTGTTTCGTTCAAGACGGATTCGATCGGCGGCGGCTTGGTCATCGGCACGGCACCTTGGACCGACCCCAAGGCGCCCCCGGTCTCCAAGACGGAACCGGAAGGTTTTGTCATCGCCGGCGAGGATCGGAAGTGGGTCGATGCGCAGGCGCGGATCGAGGGTGGCGGCGTGGTGGTTTCGAGTGTTCTCGTGCCCAGGCCCGTTGTGGTGCGCTACGCCTGGGCGAATGATCCCCGCTGCAATCTCTACAACCAGGAAGGGTTGCCGGCCTCACCATTCCGAACCGATACCTGGGACGAATCTCCGGCTCCGGCGGCAACCGCTGGAGCGGAGCCCAAACGTTAGTGTCCTCTTTGTTAATCCGTTCAGAAAGTCGTCCCAGCTCCGCCGAAAATGAGATCGGCGCTGGGCGTCCAAACGAAATTACAGCCTATCATTTCACTGCGGGAGCACTTTCAAAACCGGACTGGGCACAGGTCGCCATGCAGCCGGTGTGATCGCCGCCTTCATAGTACAGCAGCCATTTGCCTTTGAATCGCACCAGCCCTTCCATGAAGCAGACGGGGGCGCCGATGGCGTTGTTGAGTTCGTAGGGGAAGCGCGGGGTGATGAAGTAACTGTCGGCGCGGGCAATCAGTTTTGTCGGGTCGTTCAGGTCGAACAAGGCCTGGCCGCCGGAATATGCTTTCTGCGGGAGAGTGGGGTCGCCGTTCTTTTGATTATTTTCACCGTGGTAGAGCACGAGAATGCCCTTGGGAGTGACGATGGGCGGCGGCCCGGGTTCGGTGAGGGTACAATCGAACTTGCCGTGGCGTGGCGGCAGCACCCTGATCAACTTGCCGGCACCGTCCACAACGGGCGCCCAGTTGATGCAGTCGTCGGAAAAGGCCACGTTGTAATCGATGCAATACATCCAGTATTTCCCGTTGATCTTCTCGGCGACGACGCGCCCGTCGTCGTAATAACGGCTGACCACCGACCCGCCTTTGGTAATGTCCCGGTACTTGCCGCCCTCCGCCTTGTCGAAGGCCAGCCCTTGCTTTTCCCAATGCGCCAGGTCCCGGCTGGTCGCCACGGCTTGCCTTGGGCGGCGTCCGTCGTAAGCGGCGTAGAGGTAAATGAACAGCCCGTCTTCACGCTGCACGATGCGTCCGTCCTCCGTGCCGCCGGGCCACTCGTATTTCTTGAAGGCGTCCTCGTCGGGATAAATGACCGGGGTGGGGGAACGCTGAAAATGGCTGCCGTCCTCGCTGATGGCCAGACCGACCCGGGAATTATGGATGTTGATGGGTTCGGCCCGGTAGAGCCAATACACCTTGCCGTCCCTTACGGCGGCGGCGGCCCCGACGATGTTCTTCCCTTCCCAGGGGACGTTGATTTTCTGGATTGGGCAGAAAAACATCGTGTCGGATCGCGGCGAGATGAGCGGATTGTCGGGGCAGCGCACAAAAGGCCCCAGCCCCCAGGAAGGAACCCCGGCGGCCTCGGTTTGATCGGTCACGTCTTTTGGAGTGGCCGCGATCCGGAGAGCGGTCTGATCGACGCCGACGGTTGACCCGGTGGATGCCGGGGGTTCCGCGGTCTTGCCGGAACCGGCCACGGAAAGCGCCACCCCGATGGTTAGGAAGACACGGGTGAGACAAGGATAGTTTTGGAACGAAGGGCGCTTCATTTTGGGGGGTGTTGCGTTGTATTTGTAGAACCTCTTGACGGAGCGAAGCTTAGTGACGGTCGCTGGAAGCGCAAGACGTGGAATGCGGCAAAAGCCCTCTCGCCAGCCTTTGTTCGCCGAGGGTCCTGTGGTTAAGGGAAGCAACCTCGACGCTCGGGTGGTTTTGAAAATGCGGGCGGGACGCCCGCGCTCCCGGGGCGGAGGCTCTGTGATCCTGTCGATCCCGCTCAATCATTTTGAAGACGGCTGTAACCCCGTCGCACATCCTCGCGGCATACCTGGCGCGGCTACGGGACCGGCTCGCGCGCGGTTGCGAGGTCCGCACCACCGCCTTTGCCTTGTGCTTTGTGCAGTATCGTTAAAATGTGCGTGAGCGGATCAGTCAGCGGGGGAGGTTGGGGACCGGGGTCGTTTTTCCAGGCTGCAAACCCGACTGTCCATGGGGCTTTCCGGGAACTAACAGTCCCATTTTTCGTAAAGCGTCACTTTTTGAGCGCGAAATGACACTCCAAACGGCTATCATCCCGCCGAAAGCTGGCTAATGTAAATACAGCGTCCTTTGTGTTCCGCAAAGCTCCCCTGAAGCCCAAGGATGGACGGGTCGCGTCTGACCAGACGCGAAACCGTTCCGCTCCGACCCGTGACAAACCGAAAACTATTCATGTCTGATAACCCAATGCTCACCTGCGGAGAACCCGCCGGCCACGTCCGGCGCGCCGGGGCGGCCGCGGTGAACGCCCGCGGGTTCACCCTGGTGGAGATGCTCGTGGTCATGACGGTGGTGCTCATCCTCCTGGGATTGGCCATCCCGGTGGTCGGCCCGGTGGTGCGGGGCATTCAGATCACGCAGGGCGGACGGCTCATCGAAGATCAGTTGGAACTTGCACGGCAGCTGGCGCTGTCCAAGAACCGCACGGTGGAAGTGCGGCTCTGCCGGCCAACGAAAGGGAAATTTACCATCCTGCAGACGCTGATCGTATCGCCGGGTGGCCAGAAGGTTCCCGCCGACAAAGCCATCCACCTTCCCGACGCCGTCATCATGGACGGCGGCGCGCCCCTGTCTTCCCTGCTGAATCAATCGGGCCGCGCACCCACGCCGGCGATGGGGACGGACCCCGCCATCGGCGCGCTGGGGACCGCCTATGATTACGTTCCGTTCCAGTTCAAGCCGGATGGCTCCACCGATCTAGTCCAGTACAAACCCGACACTTCGGGCGGCACCAGCGCCGCGACTTCCCTGTGGTTCGTCACCCTGCACAACTCCACGGACGGGGACAATCGCAACTCCCCGCCGTCCAACTATTACACCCTGCAAGTCGATGCCTACGATGGCCACGTCGCCGAGTTCCGTCCCTGAGCCGTGACCTCCCCTTCTCAGTCGTCCAAGATGAATACCCAACCCTTCGATTTCCCGCCGCCCTACCCCGACCGCCGCTGGCTTCCCGGCCCGGCCACCCGACTGCGCCGCCGCGGCGCGTTCACCCTCGTGGAAGTCACCCTCGCGGTGGGCATCATGGGCTTTGCCTTCGTGGCGATCGTCGGTCTGGTGCCGGTTGGCCTGACCAACTTTCGGCAGACCAAGAACGCCAGCGTCGCCTCCCAGATTTCGGAACGGATGTATTCCGAGGTGCAAAACACGACCTTCGAGCGCCTGACGAAGCCAGGCAAGACTTGGCGCCTGCCGGTTTCCGACGCCGAGGGCGCCTCGGTCGTCCGCTATTTCGACGACCAGGGGCAGGAACTCGGTGCTTACGGCCCGACCGCGTTGTACCAGGTCAACGTGCGGGTGGCGAGCGCGACGCCTTTCGTCCAGCCGGGGGCGGCGGATCATCGTCCCGTTCCACCGAACCCTGACCTGGCGACGGTGACGATCCAGATCGCGTACAACCCCGGCAACCTGCCGCTGGATCTCGACGCCACGTCCACGCCCACGCTGTGGACGGGCACCAGCGGAAAAGCCACCGTGCCGATCTTCAACCGCCAGACCTGCGTCGTCCGCAATTTCTGACCATGCGAGACCGGGCGCGCAATCACGGGGTCGGCGGCTTTACGCTGGTCGAACTGTTGGTTTCCATGGTGGTGCTGACGATCGTGCTGCTGGCCGCCAGCCAGTTGATCACAACGCTGCGCAGCGTCATCACGCAGACGACCAGCGGGATCCAGGAGTTCAAAGCCGCCCGGCTGGCTTTTGAAACGATGACCCGGCGTCTGGGGCAGGCGACCCTCAACGCCTACGAGGACCTGGACCGCACGCAGAATGAATACGTCCGCGCCTCGGAGTTGCGCTTCATCAGCGGCGACGCCGGAACCCTGATGGGCACCAATGCCGTGCTCGACCCCACCCAGCCCACCGGTTCGACGGACGCGGTCCACCCCACGCACGCGGTCTTTTTCCAGGCCCCGCTGGGGTTTGCCGGCTCGAGTTACGCGAACCTGCCGAAACTGCTCAACACCTGCGGGTATTTCATCGAGTGGAACAGCGACCGGGACCTGCGCCCGCCCTTCCTGCCCGCCGCGAGCCCGCCGTTGCGCTGGCGTTACCGGCTCATGGAGTTGATCGAGCCGTCGGAGAACCTGAGCATCTACCGTTACACTTCCGGGTCGAACGGGGCGACGGTTCCGCGGACGAAGTCGTGGTCGTATTTTACCCGCGAGTGGTTTCAAACGCCGCTCGCGTTGCCGGCCGCCAGCCGTCCGGCGCACGTGGTGGCGGAGAACATCGTTTTCCTGGCCCTGTTGCCCATCGTCGCGCCGCGAAACGCGGCGCAGCCCGAAGAAGGGGACGCCGACGGGGCGTCCACCGACATCGCCCCGAAGTACCTGTACGACTCGTCGGTCCAGACGCCCACGCTGGCGGCCGATTCACGCAACCAGCTTCCGCCGATGGTGCGGGTGGTGATGGTCGCCGTCGATGAACCCTCCTTCCTGCGGTACCAGGCGGGGCGGGCGAACGGCGGCAGCGCCCCGCCCAGCGCCGACCTCGGTCTCCTGAACATCCTGACGGACGCCGCCTACGCCGCGCGCGCCGCCGATCTGGCCACGGTCACCAACGCGCTGGCCGCGCGCAAGATCACCTACCGCGCGTTCTCGAAATCGATTCTCATGAGCGCCAAGTAACCACGCGCAAATCAATCTTCAACCACGGATGGAACGCGGCGGAAAGCCGGGTCCTCCGCCACCGATAATTCCCCGGATACCCTTATGACATCGCAGGAAATACCCCCCACGGTTGCCGCCGAAAA
This sequence comes from uncultured bacterium, assembly GCA_963795895.1. Classification (GTDB taxonomy): domain Bacteria; phylum Verrucomicrobiota; class Verrucomicrobiia; order Chthoniobacterales; family SZAS-18; genus CAWCJJ01. The sequence goes on along the minus strand of CAWCJJ010000004.1, from coordinate 105,040 downwards.
CCGTCCCCCGCGCATCGGCCTTTTCAGTCGCCCCGCCCGTCCGCAAAGGCGCGCGCGCGGTGGCGCTGATCATTGTCCTCTGCTTCATCGCGCTCGCGACGGTGTTGGTGGTGGCCTTCATGGCGAATGTCACCGTGACCGGGGTCACCGAAAGGGCGGCGACCTCGGAGAGTTCGGCTTCGCAACTGGCCGGGTCGGCGGTGCAGTTGGTGGAAGGCGCGATCACTTACGCCACGGAGCCCCGCGCGACCACGAACGCCGCCTGGGCGTGCCAGCCCGGCATGATCCGGACGTACGGCTCCGGCACACCGGCTTCCCCCGGCGTGTCGTCCGACCCGCTGGCCTATTACAAACTGTACTCGTCCGACACCATGGTCATCAGCGGGAAGGACGCGTGCAACAAGTTCACGGCGAAGCCCGGCAACGACGTGCCAAAACAATGGGAGAACCTCCCGTCGTTGTACACGGACTTGAACGCCCCTCTGGTCAGCAACGCCTCCGGTAAAACGACGACGATTTTCCCGGTCGTGGACCCGCGGGCGTCGGATTTGGGGGTCGAGGGCTTCGACTACCGCGCGGCCAGCGCGGCGGTGGACGGGGCCGTTCTCACCAAGGGCAACCCAGACATTCCTTTCGACCCGGCAAACTTCGCGGCGGATTCCGCGGCGCGCCTGCCGATGCCGGTGCGGTGGATGTACGTGCTGCGCGACGGCACGATGACGGTCCCGGATGGAGCCACCAGCGCCATGTGGGGCGGGTCGGCCACCAACGCGCCGACGGCTGTCAACCCAATCGTGGGCCGGGTGGCGTTCTGGACCGACGACGAATGCGGCAAGATCAACATCAACACCGCGTCGGAAGGCACGTACGCCGATATGCCGGTCGCCAACACGGGTCCCACGGGAAGTTCGTTTGTTTACCCCCAAACCGCGTCGGTCGGCGACGTTCTGCTCGCGGAAACTCAGGGGGCGCAACGGGAGTACCAACGTTACCCGGGTCATCCGGCAACCACTTCGCTTTCCACCGTGTTCGGCGCCGCGTTGAGCAGTCTTGGTGCCCCGGGTACCGCCGCCATGCGGCAAACGGTCGTCAAAGCGATCACGGACACCATTCCGCGGGTGAGCGATTACGCCACGCCGGCACCGGGTTCGGGCATGTCCTCCATGGGAGGCACCCAGAACCCCGCGCCGAGTCCCTACCCGGTTCCCCCCGCCACGCCCCCGCCGTTGCAGCCGGACCTGGACCGGCTCTACGCCAGCCTCGACGAGTTCCAGTTCAACACCCAGCGGATCGCGCCGAATCTAGCCACCGGCGCGACCCAGGGCACGCAGGACAACCTGGTGGACGCCTGCCGCTTTTTCGTGACGGCGCAACAGCAAGGCGCCGGAAGTGAACCTCTTCGGCCTGCCGCGCGTGGCCATCTGGCCGGTCTGGGATCCGAACAACCCGGCCGTCGCCGATAAATCCACGGCCTTCGACCAGGAAATGCTGCGTTGCGCCACGGTCGCGGCCGATAGCAACCCTCACCAGATGATTTTCGCGCGCGCCGACCCGACAAACGTAAACGTCGCGTACCCCACGACCGATTTCAAAATCGCTGCGGAATCAGCAGGTGTACGGGTATCTTCAGACTTTGATGGGCCGGGCGATTCCCGGGATTTGGCGGGAACTTTGTCGCGAAATACGGGGTGCCACGACGCGAACCAAATCCTCATGGAAATCTTCGACTACGCGCGCTGCACGAACCTGGCGGACCAGAGCGATGGCACGCTCAACCACACGTACACCCCGAGCATCCTGCCTGGAAGCAACAACACCAATGTGGCGGTCGGCCAAGTGGTCCCGTCGCAAAGCGCGAACGAGCGCGGCTTCGGACGCCTTGCAACCATCGCCGAACTCGGGCTGGTGCTGGTGAAAATCGATGATCGCGCCGAGACAAGCTCCAAGCCGGAAGGCGGCGCCAACATCGCGACGACTTTTAAAATATTCGGGCGATACCAATCCGACGGTCACGGGCACCATCGATCCCAAAAAGCAGACGCTCGTCGAATGGGTTCTCATACCGAAATTCTTCAGCCCCATGGCGGGGTACGCGGGACTGGGGAACGACTTCCGGGTGCGTTTCGCGGTGTCCAACCTGAAAATCGGCGACGCGCCGCCCATCAACAAGCCGTTTGGCAGCCTGGCGGATGAATTCGACACCGGACGACTGCCCAACGGAGGGCGAGCCGCCGTGCTCGGCGGCCTGATGGGCTGCACGTTTCTGATCGAGGGCGGCCCGGGCCAATCCATGTTTCCAACCGGTTTGTGCGTCATCAACGGAACGAACACCCTCAACGGCTCGGTCGGCGGCGGCAATATTCCCGTTTCCGGAGACGTGGACGTGATGATCTACGCGCCGAACACGGCGACGAAGACGCCGGTCCAGACGCTGCACTTCGAATTCCCGGTGAAGGGGGCGAACAACGTGCCGATCCCGTTCACCACGTTCTGGAGCGGATACGATGCCACCGGGACTTTCAGAAAAGAGACGGGTTGGTCGGTCAACGCGGGGGTGGTGACGTTTAATTACGACACGGTGAACACGAACCGGGGAGGGGGGCCGCACGGGCGGCGGTGGGACGGGAGTCGGCGACATTTTCTCGGCGGGGATTCCGGGGCCACCGGCCGCAGGGACGCCGTCCGTTCGCTGGTGGCGACGGGGACGCTGTCGGGCACCTCGATCAACGGGGATCTGCGCCTGATCGCGGCCAGCCAAAACGTGCCCAAGGAGGCGTGGCAATTGGCCGTGAAGAATGTAGCGTCCGGGGGTTCCGCAGTCTCGGGGGGAACGCCCGCCCTTCCGACGGATGACCAGGTCTGCAACCTGCGGGATTCCAACTATTATGATTACGGAAATGCCGCGCCAGGCACGGTGTTCCGGTTGGCGCCGGGATTGACTTACGGAAAGGACCGCGGACCGGAAGTTCCCCCGGGGATCCCCGCGGTGACGATGTCGGCGGCCGACGGGGGGTTGCCGGGCGACTGGGACAACGGACCGGGGCTCTCGCCCGACGGTCCGTACATTAACAAGCCAAACGAGGGGGAAAGCCCGATGTCAACCGGAGCCGGCGGCACTCCTTACATCGGTCCGACAGAATCTCACCAGTTCCTACGGGGCGGCCGCGAGCGTATTTTTCTCGCCGAACGAGCAGGTGCCCTCGCCGGTGATGTTTGGATCGCTCTCTGTTGGCTTGGATCATCCCTGGCGCACCCTGTTGTTCCGGCCCCCGAGTTTGCCGGGCTACGAAGGCGGTTACCTGCATCCCGGCGGCAAGGATGCCACGATCCGGGACCACCTCCTGCTCGATCTGTTCTGGATGCCGGTCGTCGAGCCGTACGGCATCAGCGAACCGCTGGCGACCTCGGGTAAAATCAACCTGAACACCCAAATCGCGCCGTTCTCCTACATCACCCGCACGACAGGGTTGAGGGCGGTCTTGAAAGCGGTGATGCTCACCGCGCTGAACCCGGCGCAATTGACCGACAAGAGCGGCAAAAATAAGCTGATCGGATCGTACAAGAACTCGTATGGAAAGGCGACCGGGTCTTCGCAGAACGACTTGGCGTTTGACCGCTACCCGATCGATCTCGACGCGACGGTCGGCCAGCTCACCACGGCGACCGCCGACCAGGCGATCTTTCCCGAATTCGTCCGGGGCACGCACACGGCGGACGCCCCGAATTTCTTCGTGTCGGCCTCCCAAATCTGCGACGTCCCCCTGGTCCCGGTCGGGTCCGCTGGGTCCCTCGATAGCTTTTGGACGAAGAACATCATGACCGGGGACAACAGTCTGGAAAGGCCCTACGCGCTCATCTACCCGCGGGTCACGACAAAATCCAACATCTTCACGGTTTACGTGGTGGCACAAAGCCTCAAGAAGATCGCGAACGATCCCGCTCAGAACGTCTGGAACGAGAACCGGGATCAGGTGCTCGGAGAGTACCGCGCCTCCTACACCATTGAGAAATACCTCAACCCGGACAACGACGACATGACGAGTGACGTTGACGGCAAGACGATCTGTCAAGCCGCCAATGACAGCTCGATCAGCCCGACCGCCGGCTTGCGCTCAACCAAATGGCGTCTCCTGAGCCTCAAACGCTTCGGACAATAGAAACCCGACGTGTCTTCAAACCGCGTTAACCCGGTTTGCCTCGATGAGAGTCGCCGTTCCATCCAGCGAACACCGGTGTCGCACATTTCCCACTGGCTGCGATCGTGCGTCGTAAAACGGTCATGTAGGCAAGTCCCAAGGAGCCAACGGACCGATGCCGGGATCCATAGGGGATTAGCATTGAATGTTACACCCGCGACGGAATGGACGAGCTTGCCCGGCCTCATACTCCCGGAGGGACGGGGAGATACCCTCACGCGGGTACGGCTGGTGTGACATTCAGTGCCATGCCCCTTACGGTGTCAATCGAAGTTTCGGTGCGTAGGCTTTGGGGGGTGCAATCAAAAGTGCGGGGTAGATTTTGGTGGTTTGGCGGCGGGAGGTTGTTCTTTGGGGCGGGAGGTTTGCCAGGAAGCGGCTCACTGGCCGTTGGCTCGCGTCACCCGCGCCTGGATCATGGCCTCGGCGTTGGCGGGCAGCCACCAGGCCCCCGAGACTTTGAGCCGGGTGTGGAGCACGTGGCGGTGGCCCGCCTCGATGAGTCCCGAGCCGACGGGCAGCTCCGCGGCCAGCGCGCCCGCGTAGTCGAGTTGGTCCGGGCGGTTGGCGAGATAGCGGTGCGCGCAACGCACCGGGGTCGCCTCGTCGGGGACTTGCGCCGGCTCACCGGCGGCGCCGAGCCGGGCGAGCACCGCCGCGCCTTGGTTGGCCCTGAGCGCCCGCTGCCGGGCCGCAAGCCACGCCCTGGCCGCGGGCGCGTCGCCCGGGTGCAGCCCGGCGGCGGCGGCGTGATCATGGGGGGTTTCCAAAACAACAACGATTCCCATAGCACACCAAGCCAACTGCCCGGTGGTTGCGTAAGAAACATGACCAGACGTAAATTCAGCTTGCGCATTGCTTTAGCGCCGGACTCCCTATTCCTTATTGTATGAACAATCAAATATGCTTCTTTTGTCTGCTCGCCCTGACTGCCCCGCTCCAGGCACTCCCGGCCGCCGAGCCCGCCGCCGCCACCGTTGCCACTGCCGCCAACCATTCCTATTCCCTACCCGTCTGGGCGATCGGACCTTTTGTGCGGCCTGAACAGGCCCAGCCGGTCATCACCCCGGACGCTGGCGCCGTCTTCGATTGCCCCGTCAGCAAGGCGCCGGTTCATTGGGAAGCGACGCACACGTTCAATCCCGCAACGGTGGTGCGCGATGGCAAAATGTGTGTCCTCTACCGGGCGGAGGATGACTCCAGCAAGGGAGGCGTCGGCTCTTACACGTCGCGTCTCGGGCTGGCGACGAGCGAAGATGGCATCCATTTCCTGAAGAAGCCCACACCTGTATTTTACCCGGACGAGGACAATCAGAAAACGTACGAATGGCGCGGCGGCTGCGAGGACCCTCGTCTCACCGAAGGGCCGGACGGCGTTTACTATCTCACCTACACCCAGTACCCGCGCGGGACCCCGGCGAGGGACCATCCCGGCATGCCCGGCAAACTCCGCATCGGGCTGGCCAGTTCCCGGGATTTGCACACCTGGACCAAATACGGTTCGCCGTTCACCGGCACGCCGTACGAGGACAATCACGGCGTGCAGGAGAAGTCCGCCTCCATCCTCAACGAAGTGAAAGACGGTCGCCTCGTGGCCGCCCGGGTAAACGACAAGTACTGGATGTACTTCGGAGGGAGCATCGTGAACGTCGCCACCTCCGCCGACCTCGTCCATTGGGCGCCGGTGGAAGGCCCCGACGGCAAACCGTTGATCGTGATGCGGACCCGCCCCGGTTTCGCGGACAGCAACCTCAACGAGATTGGTCCGAACGCCGTGCTGACGGATAAAGGGATCATCGTCTTCTACAATGGCATGAACCGCGATCCGCACGGCGGGGGCGACCCGCAACTGTCCAGGGGCGTTTACACGGGCGGACAGGCGCTATTTGACCGCGCTGATCCGACGAAGTTAGTCGCCCGATTGGATCATCCTTACATCCAGCCGGAACTGCCGTGGGAGAAATCAGGCCAGTACGCGGAGGGCACGACGTTCACCGAGGGGCTGGCGCTGTTTCATGGCAAGTGGTTCCTGTATTACGGCTGCGCCGATACATTTGTGGGTGTGGCGATCTGCGACCCGTCCCGGTCGGTCGCCGCGAAGTGACCGGCCCACCCTTGATCGGTTTTTCGGTACCCTCACCCGGTCTTCGCTTCGCCACGCCCCTGCGGCGAGAGCTGGCGGCCCTTTTGTAACCTTCGGAAGACAGACCAAGAGAAGCAGAAGCGGCGGCCACCTCTTCCCCGGCCTCTTATTGGACGACCACTGCGACGGTCTGCCGGATATCGTCGGAGGCGGCGGCGATCTGGAGTTCATACTTCCCCGGGTCGACGACGTAAGCTTTCTTCGCCACGTCCCAGTGCCGCAGACGATCCGCCGGGATGGAAAAATCGCACGCGGCGGTCTCGCCGTTGCGGATCGCGAGCCGGTGGAAGGCCACGAGGGAATGGATCGGGTCGCCGGCCGCCGAACCCAGACCGGCGGGCGTACACCTGCACCACTTCCTCGCCGTCCTACGGGGCCCGCGTTGGTGACGGGCACGCGCACCTGGAAAACGCCCGTCGGCGTCCGCGGTGGAAGCCTGCACCGCCGCTGACCCATAATTGAACGTGGAATAACTCAACCCGTGCCCGAAGGCATACAGCGGCTTGCCGGTGAAGTAACGGTAGGTCCGGTTCGCCATGTGATAGTCGAAATAATCGGGAAGGTCCTGCGTCGAGCGGTAAAAAGTCACCGGCAGGCGGCCCGCGGGATTGTATTTGCCGAAGAGCACGTCGGCCACGGCGATCCCGCCGTTGCAGCCGGGATACCACGCCTGCAGGATGGCGGGGAGGTGTTCGGCTTCCCACGGCATGGCCATCGCGCCGCAACTGCAATTGACGAAAACGACGGGCTTTCCCGTCGCGTGCAGGGCCTGGAGAAGCTTGGTCTGAATCGTCGGGCAATTCGATGCGCGTGCGGTCGCCGGAATGAAAGCCGATGAAGTCGATCTTTTTCTCCTCGCCTTCCATGTAGCCGTCGATTCCGCCCACGTAGATCACGGCGTCCGCCGAAGCCGCCGCCGCCACCGCTTGTTTGAAGTCGGGCGAGTTTTCATCGAACGCCTCGCCCTCCTTCAACGCGAGCGGGCAGCCTTTCGCGCGACGACCTCCACGCCCGATCCCAGGGCCGCCTTGATCCCCTGGAGGATCGTCACCGTGTGCGAGGGCTTCCCCTGGTACCAGGGATCGCCGAGCAGAACACGCACGGAATCCGCGTTCCCTCCGATGACCGCCAGCCGTTTGAGCTTCGCGGGGTCGAGCGGCAGGGTGCGGCGGTCGTTCTTGAGGAGCACGATGCCTTCGCGGGCGAGTTGGGTGGCCTGTTCGAGATGCGCCGGACTTTCCACCTCGTCCATCGTGATCTTCGAATACGGCACCCGCTCCGGCGGATCGAAAAGGCCCAGCTCGAAACGCACCTTCAGATTGCGATGCAGAGCCACGTCGATTTCTTTCTCGGTGATCAAGCCTTTGCTGACCGCCAGCGTCAGGGCGCGATACTCGTTGCCGCACTCCAGATCGCACCCGGCGCGGACCGCGTCGGCGTCCGCTTCCTCGACGGTCGGGGCGTAATGGTGTTGGCGCGTGATGTTGCTGATCGCTCCGCAGTCCGAGACCACCTGGCCTTGAAAGCCCCACGCGCCGCGCAGCAAATCCGTCAACAGCCACGGACTGCACGAGGCCGGAACTTTATAAAGCGCGTTGTAAGACGACATCACCGCGCCGACGTGCCCCTGCTGCACCAGGGCCTGAAACTGGGGCAGGTAAGTGTCGTGCAGGTCACGCTCATCGGGGTCCACGTTGAACCCGCCGCGCCCGGGTTCCGGCCCGCTGTGCACCGCGAAATGCTTGGCGCAGGCCAGCGCGCGGACATAATGGGGATCGTCGCCCTGCAGTCCGCGCACGTAAGCGACGCCCATCGTGGCGGTCAGATAAGGGTCTTCGCCGTAGGTCTCCTGTCCCCGCCCCCAACGCGGGTCGCGGAAGATGTTCACGTTGGGACTCCAGAAATTCAGCCCGCGGTTCGCGCCGTAATCCCCGCGGCTCGCGGCTTCGGCGTGCTTGGCCCGTCCTTCGATGGAAATACTCTCCGCCATCTTGCCCACGAGAGTTTCGTCGAAGCTGGCGGCGTTGCCCAGAGTCTGGGGAAACATCGTCGCCCGGCCGTTGGCCGCCACCCCGTGCAGGCACTCGTTTTGATAGTCGTAAGGCAGCAGGTGCAGGCGCGCGATGCCGGCGGACTTGCTGGTCATCTGGCTGACCTTCTCCTGCAAGGACATCCGGCGGATGAGATCGTCGATCCGTGCGTCCATCGGACGGTCCGGGTCCTGGTAAATCGGCGGGTCCTTCACCGTGGGGACGATCCCCGCCGCCGCGAGATCCGCGCTCCGCATGTCCGCGGCGGTGATGCAGGCGACCCCCTGGCCGCCGGCGTCCAGGACATGGATCGCGTTGAACTTCGCATTTTCCTTTTGCGCCATCGAACACCAGCCGCAGCCCACCCTCCTTGTTGTCCGCGTAGTGGTACACCTTGGCGCGTGAACCGATAGGCTTTGTTCGGGCCGCCCGCCGCCTGGAAAATGTCCAGTTTGTCGATCAGTGTCTTGTCGCCGCAGCGGATGCTCATCACGCGCTGCCCGGGACCGGTGAGATGCGCTTCGGCCAGGTCGATTTCCACGGTGTACTCCCCCTCCGGCAGGCCGTTGACCGTGGCCGTGAAGGATTTGCCGTAGATTTCTTCCGCAAACACGTGCGCGGCGTTCGGGTCGAGGGAACCCGCGACCGGAACGGACGGTTTGTAGTGGTGGACATCGCCCGCGACGACGAAACTCAAGCCGCACGGCGAGGGAGCGGTTTCGTCACCGCACAAGGGCGTGGAAGCCAGGGCAAACAAGCAGAGGGTCTGGATAAGTGAACGTCGCAACAGGGACATAGGAGGGGAATTGGAGACGTGGTTAAAGCTTCGATCACCGATCGCGAAGATAGCAGAAGCTGCGTCTCACCGCGCACTTCGCTTGACGTAGATGATCAAAACTTTTTGCCGGTGCCGGTCGAAGCGTGCCGTCACGGTTTTAATTAGCCTCGTCGATGGGATCCCGTACCCTTGTTTGATCCGCGCCGCCGGGCCGGATCAATCCGCGTCGAATCACGAACGGCATCGGATTGTTCTGTTGACCCGGGACGCGGGATCGCCATGCTGTCCCCATGCGCTCCCCCGCCTCCTGGTTCGTTCGCCTCCTGCCCGTCTGCCTCGCGCTGCTCTGGTCCGATCCCGCGCGCGGCAAAGACGACATTTTCCCGCCGCTGCCCGCCGCGCAAGGCGCCGACCATTGGGGAAACGGCTATTTCGTTTTCAACGGCCAGCCGACCTTCGTTAACTCCGGGTCGATCCACTACGCGCGGGTGCCGCGCGAACTGTGGGAGGACCGCATCTGGCGGCTCAAGATGATGGGCTTCAACGCCGCGCAGTCGTACGTCTTCTGGAATGCCACCGAGCCAAAGGAGGGAAAGTTCGATTTCTCCGACAACCTCGATCTCGACGCTTGGCTGACCTCCCTGCAAAAACTGGGCATGTACGCCCTCGTCCGGCCCGGCCCGTACGCCTGCGCCGAGTGGGAGGAGGGCGGCTACCCGGCCTGGGTCAGCATCAAACCGGGAATGGTGCAGCGCGAGATGGGGCCCGTGCTGGCCGTCTCCGACCCATACATGACCAAGGTCGAGCAGATCGTCGCCCGGCATCAACTCAACCACGGCGGCAACGTTTTCCTGCTCCAGCTCGAAAACGAGCATTCCCGCGGCTGGGGAACGGACGTGGACGACCCGTATCTGAAATACCTCGACGATCAGGCGCGGGCCAACGGGATCGAAATCCCCATGTTCAACTCCGGCTTGCACCACAGCCACGATCCCTCGGGCGAAACCCCGTTTCCCGTCTCTCCCTGCCCGTGGTACAGCACCGAGTTCTGGACGGGCTGGATCGGCAAATATGGCGAGATGCCCCCGGGGACCATCGCCGAGAAGACGCGCGGTTCGTGGAAGGCCATCGCCTTCGGCGGGGCGGGTTACAACTATTACATGGCGCACGGCGGCACCAATTTCGGTTACTCCGGGGACACGTTCGAGACCACCTACGACTACTCCGCCCCCATCGGCGAGGCCGGCCAGTTGCGTGGCTTCTACTTCTTCGCCCGCCGGGCGGCCGACTTCGCGCAGAGTTTCACGCCGCTGCTGACCGGCAGCCACGACGATCCGGGCTTCGCCAAAGGCGATGTTCCCCAGCTTCGGGTCACCACCCGCACCAATCCCACCGGCGGCAGCATCGTGTTCGTCGATCACTTCCTGCGCAAGGATGCTCCGGTCGCCGCCATCGCCCCGGAAGCGGGCGCCTACCGCGCGCCCAAGGCCGACCCGAATCTGGTCCTGGAAACGCACCTCCAGATCGGCAATCTCACCCTGCCCCACCAGGGCGCCCTGAAGGTGGGTTCCGTCGAACCCCGCACGGTTATCGTGAACCTGCCCTGGACGGCCAACGCCACCTTTGAATCCATCTGCACGAACGTGTTGCTGCGCAAAACCATCGGAGCCGTTGACTATTGGGTCTGCTACGGACCCGGCGGCGAGTCGGGCGAAGTGACCCTCCAGCGCAAGGCCCCGGGCGCGGCCCCGGCGCAACTCGACTTCACCTACCCGGCCGACGCCACCGTCAAGGAGTTGGACCTCGACTCCGGCGACGGACGCCGCGCGCGCTTCCTGGTCATGAACACAGAGACGAGCAACACGGTCTGGTTCGCGCACGACCGGCTCTATACCGGGGCCTCGTTCGTCCTCGCGGACGGGAGCGTCGAGTTCCCGCCCGAAGGTGGCCACGCCACGGTTTACGCGGCTGGCGGCCAATCGCGGATCGACCAACCCGCCGTCGTTCCGCCGGCCCTGCCCACGCTCGCGCCGTGGACTTGGCGCGACGCCGCGGCCGAACGCAACGGCAACGCCGGCGGCGCGGGCTGGCTTCCGTCCACGGGCCCGCAGCCCATGGAGAGCTACGACGGTTTCCAGAACCGGTATGGCTGGTATCGCACGGTCCTGCGCCGCGATACCGCCGGTCCGGTCTCGCTGCACTTCGGCGGTTCGTCGGGCACGTTCGTCGCGTTCCTGAACGGGCAGCCCGCCAGCCTCGATCATCTCGACGCCAAAGCCGGCGACAATTCCCTGGCGATCCTCGCCAAAGTGGGCGCCCGCCCGAAGTCCACTTACGGCGGTCCCGTCGATAAACGCAACGCGCGCGGCCTGTGGGGCGGGGTTTCCGACGAGAAAGCGCCCACGCCCGTCCCGGTGGTGTGGAAACGCTGGAACAAGCCCGCGCGCGAGGCAAACCCGGATGAGGTTGCCAAGCCGGATTACGACGACTCGGCGTGGCAGGCGGTTGACCCGGCGACGCTGACCGGGGAATTCCATGCCGAACGCAACAATAACTGGTTTCGCGGCTCGTTTACCCTGACGCCCGCGCAGGTGGACTCCCTGCTGGAGAGCCCCGTCTTCGCCGCCGCCGGCAAACCGGCGCGCACGCTCGTGTACGTGAACGGTCAGCGGCTCGATGACCGGACCGTGGACGGATCGAAGATTCTGGTGGCGGGCAAAAACACCGTGCTGGTGGAAATCCAGAGCCGGCTGGGTGAAGACACGGGTACGCTGGCCCTTTCGCTTTGGCACGCCTCGCCGCTCAACCGTCAGACCTGGTATTTTCACGCGGGACTCGACGATTTGGACGAAACCGCCGTCATTGGGCGGGTAACGAACTGGCCCGACTTCCTCGGCCACGCCCCGTGGCTCCCCGGCGACAATGCCGCCTCGGCGCAGCCCGCCTTTTGGCGGAACACTTTCACCTACCATCCGCCGGCGGGGATGCGGGAAACGCTGGGCCTGCTCACCGATGGATTGAAAGCGGGCCACGTCTGGCTCAACGGCCACAACCTCGGCGAGTGCCCGCAGAAAATGCCGATGTACCTGCCGGAATGCTGGCTGAAGGACGGGGCGAACGATCTCGTGATCTTCGATCTCCAGGGGGCCATGCCCGAGCAGGTGAAATTCAGCCGCTACGAGGCTTTTGCGGTCGCTAACGGTAAATGATCGGGTTGACGCCGACGAGCAAACCAGAGCACCCCCGGGAAAGTCGTAGCCGCTCACAATCCCGACCCGCCATGGTGGGACATCCGCATCGAACCTCAAGTGATCCCGGCCAACCGGAAGGGCGGCGTCGCTCGAGTTTTGAGGATTTTAATGCAACTGAACAGCGCCGTCATGTGAAGCTCCGACATCCAAACATTCCAACCTGAGGTCCCGGTAAACCAGCCAGCTTCCACTTCTGGAGGTAATCTTTATTTGATTCGTGCCTTGGTGGAGCGTTCCCGGGGGGAAAGGCGCCACAATCGTCGAATTCGCCGCGCTGGTGGCGGAGCGCTCGATCTTGCAGCCGTTGATTTCGATCAGCAGTCCGGGAGGCTGTGAGGGGTGGGCGGCCGACAGCGAGATGACCAGGTTTCCGCTTTCCGCTCCGGTCGCCTTCTCCAATTCAAACGACATGGTATAAGTATGCGCCGTGCCTCCGGCCCACTCGTCGAGGGGGCCGGGCTGCGCCGTCGGCCAGTCTTTGGCAGGGTCGGATCGACCCAGGACGAAATTTGGATCGCCCGCGAATTTATCAAACTTCGGCGGAGACAGTTTTGAACCGCGTTTGCTGATCAACTGGCAAAGAATGCGCGGAACCACGAGCTCGACGGGCTTGAGGTTGCCGACCGCGATGCTGTGGTCACCCGGCCAGCGATTGCAGTTGAGGCTAAACATCGAAGGAGCCGAGTTGACGGCCACCCGGATGGTCCGATCGAATTTGCCGTCGCTTTTGACTTCGACCGGCCAGGTGGTTAGCCGGGTTCCAACGGTACCCGTCGCTTTTGCATTGGCGGTGATCCGGTACGTGCCGGGGTCGAGTTTCTCTTCCGTAAGGTCCAACCCCGGCGTGACGAATTTGCCTGTCTGCGATGTTGATTTCCAACGGCGAAACGTTGAAGCCTTCCACCATCAGATGAGCTTGCTTTCCTTGAAGCTGGGCGGTTCGAATTTTCAAAGCCACCGAGCGCTTCTCTCCCGGCATCAGCGTCAGAGCGTTGTCGCTCCAGAAAGAGGGCAGTACCTCCTGACCCTCCGCGCCGGCCAATAGCTCAAGGCAGGCTTCCACCGCTGGAAAAGCGGAGGTATTGACGACTTCGATGGTATAGACGGTCTCCTTGCCTTCCGTCCGGGTGCTCGTGACGCGCGCGTTCACCGTGGCGACGTTTATCTTCGTCAGGTCTCCCCAATCCTCGTGTTGCTGCACCCATTTCACCTGATGACTCAACACTTTGCCCGCTCGATCAACGAGGTCCAACGAGAGGAAGTGCAGGTTGCCATCGTTGATCATGCTCGCCACGGTGCCGACGGGAGTCGTCACATCCGCCGCGCGCGTCCACCGGACGGTCCTCCTGATGTTCGAGTTTGCCCTGGAGATCCCTGACGCTAATTCTCACGACCAGCCCGTTTTTGGGTTCGGCCAGGGTGCTGACGACCTGAATGCCCTGGTCGTCCTCGCTTTCCTGCACATGGAGCGGCTCGCAGGCGTTCTTCATCGCATAGTAGCCGCCGTTGGGATGCAGGGTCCAATCGAACACCTGCCACATGTAACTGGGCCACGCCGCGTTGACTTTCCAGAGCGTGGTTCCGGCGTTGATGGGCCGGTACTTGTTTGCCGCTTCGTAGATGGCGCGATGAGCCATGTTCGTAAACAGGTCGCCTTCCCAAAGGTAGTCCGCCAGGGATGAAGAAGCGCCGAAGCTGTTGTGAATCGCCGTGTCAGTCGCCCGGTAATAGTTATCCGTGGCGTCGTGAAAGCCCGAGGTGACGCCGATTGGGAACGTCGCCGCATCGGGCTGAATGTCATCGGCAATGTAGCGGGCGACCACGTTGATGGGTGGCGGCGCGGCGATTCCGATCTCGTCCTTGAAAGCGAAATCGCGCCTCTTGGCGTAACGATGAAAATACTCCGCCAGCGGCATGAGAGACCAGGGGCCACCGGACGAGACGGCGATCTTTTCCTTTTCGTAGTCGGCGTCCTTCCAGGAGGAAACCAGATAAAACCGCGTCCCGTCCATGGCCGGAAGCACTTCGTTTTGCATGGCTTTGCCAAAGTCCGCCTGCGGCAAGAATTCGTTCGACCCGCACCAGACGATAACGCTCGCATGGCCGCGCATGCGTTCCAGGCAATCCTTCATATTGGCTAGCAGCAAATTGAGGTCGGCCCTTTGCTCGTTTGAATTATTCGCCGAGGTTCGCGAAAAATCCTCCCAGACCGTGACGCCGCGGCGGTCGCACTCGTCGAAGAAACAGTCCGGGGGCATGATCCCGCATCCATTGACCCGGACGAGAGTATGGTTCCCCTCGGCCAGCAGCCGGACCTCGTCGCGGTAACGTTGCGCGCTCCAACTCAGGAGCAGGTCGGGAATCCACGCCCCGCCGGTGATGCGGATCGCGCGCCCGTTGATCATGAACACCCGCCCGCCGCTCTGGCTGATGTGCGTCGCAATCGATCGCACCCCGACCAATGACGATGCCTCACCGGTCACTTTCCCACCCACGCTGGCGGTCACGGTGAGTTTGTACAAATCGGGGTTGCCATAGCCGACCGGCCACCACAAATGCGGGTTCTTCATTGTCAACTCCGGATGATCGCCGGGCTTTAGAATGAACTCGGACTTCCCCGGCGCCGCCTGAACGACGGTGTCAAACTCGACGGCTCGATCCGCGAAGCCCTCTGGCGCGAGCCGCGCCGTCACCTTGGTGGAGACCGGCGCGGAGGTAGCGTTCTCCAGGTAGCCCCGGATGGTGACCTTTGCCTGGTCTCCCTGGGGGAGCGACACGTCCGTAAAGGCAGCCGGATCGCGAACAGTCACCGCGCCCGTGGCTTCCAGCCAGACATGCTGCCAAATCCCCATGTTGCGGTCGCGCACCGCGGGAATCCAGTCCCAGCCGACCGTGCAGTAATCCGTGACGTTTTGCAGGATCTTGCCGTCGCCGCCGTTCTTCCCAAATCCGCCGGCAAGGCCTCCAAGTTGTTCCTGTAAGGGGTCGCCGGGGAAATCCAGCGGGTGAATCCGCACCGCAACGGCGTTGGAGTGCCCCGGCTTGATCTGGCGGGTCACGTCGAAGGTGAAGCGCCGGAACATCCCCACGGCTTGGTCGGCGGCCGCGACCTGCACGCCGTTGACCCAGACGTCCGCGCGGTAGTTGATCCCGTCGAAGTGCAGCAGGATCGCACGGCCGTCATAGTTTTGCGGCGCGGCGAAGGTCGTGCGGAACCAGTAGGGCTTGCTCCACGGGTTGGCATGGTCGGGCAAATGACTAAACTTGTTCAGGTCATACCGCTTGTTTTCATCGTCGCTCGCGTCGGGGATGCGCATCATGTTCATTCCCACGTATGGGTCGGGATAGATCCCGTGCCGGATCAGCACGCCCATGGCGGTGGCCGGCACGGTGGTCGCGTACCAATCGGTCGCGGCGAAATCGGCACGGGAAAACTTCGCGCCCTGGTCCCCGGCGAGCGCTTCTTCCCGCATCTGCCATCCATCGTGCAGAACGACGGCCCCCTCGGACACGTGGCCCAGCGGTTCGGCATCAACGGGCGAAAACGAGAGGGAAACCGGAGAAGAATTGGCGCGTGGAGGCTCCGGAGTCGCGGCCCGCCCGGGCATGTTCGCAATCGACAGCAGGCTCACGCAGGCCGCGATGGCGCTCAGACGCCGAATCCCGCGGAGCCACGGGGAGGCCAAGTTGCGAAACGAACCTTCGTATGAAAGGGGGAGATACCTCACAGCCTCGTGCTTTACCACCGTCCGCCTCGCAAGCAAGTTGCGGTGCGCAAAACCCCGGCATGGGCACCCACCAGCGCGATGCCTTTACGTCAGACTACTTCGCGTACACTTCAAACCCGGAAATCTGATAGCCGTACCGGCCCTTGTCTATCGCAAGCACCCGCACGTACCGCCCCTTGCCAGTCAATCCGTCCAGGTTGTCCAGCCCGCCGTGCCCTTTCGTGGTCTGGTAAACGGGCGTCCAGGTCTGGGCGTCCTCGGAGACCTGCACTTCGTAAGTTTTCGGAAAGTCATCCCCCTCCCAGGCGATCTTCACCCGCGCGAAGGCTTTGCTCTCCCCCAAGTCCACGCAGAGCCACTCGGGCTTGTCCGTCTTCTTGCCGGCGTGCCAGGAGGTCAGGATGTCGCCATCGACCGCGCACTCCGGGGTTTCCTCTCCTTGCGACGATGACGCTGTCGCCGGGCGGCCGAGCGCCAGGTTCGCCGGGTCGGGCGGCGCCGGGTCGGGCTTGGGGGCGTTGTTCCAGCACTCCACCGCCAGCGCGGCGTCCCGCCCGCCGGCGCTCGCGCGGTCGTACTGGATGGTGAGGTGCTTGGTCTCGCCGGGCAGCAGCGAGAAGTAGCCGTCGTTCATGAACACCGGCAGCACTTGCTCGTCGGTGCCGGGTTTGACAACCTTGGGCCGGATGGCCAGGGCGACCGTGCGCGAGCCGGCCGGGTTGGTGATGTCGGCGGTCATCGTCTCCGTGCCGTTCTCGTGGCGCAGGGCGGAGGACACCGCCAGCTTGACGGGCGAGAGGTTCTTCAACTCCGCGTAGCGCTCGTCGGTCGTGCCGCGCCAGTAGAAGTTCTCCGACACGATTGCTCCTTTGGCGTCCCGCAGCTTCAGCTTGACGAAGTGCACCGGCGACAGGCCCTCGGGAAACGTCAGCGGGAACGCGTCCGCCACGGCGTTGGAAGTGGAGGACACGGGCGCGGAGCGGGTGAACTTCTGCGTGCCGTCCGCGTTGTAGATCGCGGCCTCGGCGGTCAGGCCGGGCGCTTCCCGGCCCGAGGTGTTGACGACCCGGATGCGGTCGTCGAATTGGTTCCAGTAGATATGCACCGGCTCGCAGGCGGTCTTGGCCCCCCAGTAGGAGCCGGTGGTGTCGAAGTAGTAGTCGTAGGTCTGCCAGACGAAGGAAGGATAGGCCGACTGGCTCATCCAGATCAGCACGCCGGCGGCGGTGCTGTCGCTGTGGTCGAGCTAGCTCTCGATAGAGCGCCTTCATCGTCTCCAGATTCAGCAACTGCGCCTTGCGGCAGTAGTCCTCGATGCCCGCCACCCGCCCGTAGCGCAGGCTGAGGGAGCTGTTGTATTCCACCGGCCGCGCGTTGGCCGCCGCAGTGCCGAGGAAATGCTGGTTCCACATCTCGTCGGGCGGCCAGGCGTTGGCGGCGGGCATGAACTTCTTGAAGCTGTCGTACGAGGTGAACGTCGCGGTGCCCGCCTCGCTGTGCATCCCGTAGTTTCCCTTGCGCTGGTAGTATGCCTTGAGGTCCAGGTTGCCGTAAGGGCCGCCCCCGCTGACATCGCCGGCGTTGGACTGCGGCTGGTAGCGGCGGTCACCCGCGTCGTAGGTCTGGACGTCCTCCCGCAGCCAGTCGTTCAGGGGTTTGACCGGCGTGCTCTCGTTTTCGCCGCACCACAGGGCGACGCAAGGGTGGTTGCGCACCTGCTTGATCTTCTCGATGGCATTCGCCCGGAAGACCTCCAGGTTGACCGGCGGGCGCGAGGGGTTGAGCCAGAAGTCATCCCAGACCATCATGCCGTTGCGGTCGCAGGCGTCGTAGAAGGCCTCGTCGGTGGTCATGCCGATCCAGTTGCGGATCATGTTGAAGTTCATCTCCCGGTGGAAGCGCAGGCGCGTGTCGTAGTCCCGGCCGCGGCAGCGCAGCATGAACTCCGCCATGCCCCAGTTGCCGCCCTTGGCGAAGACGCGCACGCCGTTGACGTAGAAGTTCAGGAACTTCTTGGAGGTGTCGTAGGTGATCTTGCGCACGCCGAAGGTGGTCGTCCTGGTGTCGGAAACGCCGCCGCCGGCCTGGAAGTCGAGCCGGCAGGTGTACAGGTTGGGCTCGCCGTAGCCGTTGGGCCACCAGAGACGCGGACGGGCGAGGTGCAGGGCCGGGACAGTGGAGGGGTCGAGCTTGACGGTTTTCGTCTCGTTGGCCCCGAGCGCCACGGGTTGGGAGAAGGCGATCTCACCCGGCGAGAGGACGCCCCGCAGCACGCCGTTGACCGGCGCGCCGGAGTGGTTTTGCACCTCGACCTGGATGGAAACCTCCGCCTGCGCGGGATCGGCGGATAGCGTGCGAACCCACGGGTCGATCAGAGAGACATCGCCCGTGTTGACGAGGCGCACACTGCGGTGGATGCCCATGTTGTATCCGGCCACCGTTGGCATCCAATCCCACCCGCAACTGCAAACAAACGACGGGCTGGTCGAGCTATCCGTCCGGTTCCTGACGGTTTCCCCCGGGAAATAATCGAGCACGGCCAGCGCGTTCGTTGCTCCCGGACGGACCAAACCGCTCACGTCGAAGCGGCCGCGCTGCACGAAGCCGTGGATGGAGCCGAGGCTCCTGCCGTTGAGGAACACGTCGGCGTCCTTGTTGACGCCGTCGAACTCCAGCCAGGTGCGGCCGGCGGCGAAGGCGGGGGTCTTGAACTCGGTGCGGTACCAGAAATTGCGGTTGTACTTCTTCTGGTCGATCTTGTAGGCGTTGTCGCCGTAAGACGGCTCCTTCTCCACCCCGGCCACGACGTACGCCTCCAGGACCGTGCCGGGCACCTTGGCCTTCACCCACTTTTCGGCGGCGAAGCCGGGCGCGGCGATCTGCTCGCCGGGGGCGCCGACCTCGGCCTGGGGCGCGACGGCCCAGCCCTCGCCGTCGAGCGCCACGGGCGGGGCCGCCGCGTGGGCGAGGGCGGGCAGGCAGAGCGCCGCGGCCAGGGCCGCGAGGCGGGTTTGCGCGGGGCGTGCCGTGTTCATGGCGGCCGGTTTGTTCTTCTTCGGGTCGGGGGCTTGCATCGGGGAGGGGGAGGGGGCTTGCCCGCGAAAGGTCGCGGGCGATGGTCGGCATTGTCTTTTCATCGCGCCGTTTTACAAGTTCTTTTCGGAACCCGGCGGCATGGGGAGCCGGGATGAGGGGGCGGGGGGCGTCCTGCGTTTCACCCGTGCGGCGACGCCGCTCCGTTGGCCGCGTGCCGCCGCTCCCTCTGGGAACGCCGACTGGCTCGAACTGAAGCTTCTCACCGCGAAATCAAGCGCAGTTCGCGGCCGCCGACGCTGGCCCCGTGACCCACGAGTTGCATGATGACGTATTGGCCGTCGTGGCGACGGGCGAAAGGATAAACTCTGAGCGTGGAATCCCCGCGCCCCCTAACGAAGATTGTTTCGTCCGGATTTTTCTTCGTGCTCGGAATCGCCGGGCCGCTTCCGGGATCGGTGGTTAGAAACCACAGCTTGATCGTCGTCACGTTGTTTGCGTCGGGCGGAGTCGACAGCGGAACGGATTTTCCATCGGCGATGTTTGTTTCACGCGGCACTACGTTGAAGCCCTCGATCATGAGATGCGGTTCCGCGCCCGCCAGCTGAGCGGTGCGGTAGCGTACGGTCACCTCGCGTTTCTCATGCGGCATGAGAATCAGCGCGTTATCGATCCAGAAAGTGGGCAGCAATTCACCGCCCTGCGGGCCGGAAAGGATCTCGGACCTAACATCGCACGCCGGAAGATCCGAGGTGTTTTCGATCCCGATGGTGTGCACGGTTTCAACACCGTCCACGTGGGTTCCCTTTACCGTGCCAACCACCGTCGCGGGCGCCATCGTCTGCATTTCCCAGCAGACATCATCGTCCGCCACCCAGCGCACATCATGCTCGAGCACCCTGCCATCCGCCGCCGTTAACGTGAGCGCAAGGAAATGAGCGTGGTTGTCCGCGAATTTTCCCGCCAGGCTGCCGGCGGGAGTGGTCGCATCCGCGGCGGCATCGACCTTGAAGTCAGCCGCCGATTCAGGCGCACCCGTCAGGCTAATCACTTCCGCGTGAACCCGCGCGCCCTTCAGGTCGTCCGGTCGTGTACTCACGACCTGGATGCCGTCATCATCGATGCTGTACTGGACATGGAGGGGCTGGAGGGCCTTCTTCATCTGGTAGTAGCCCGAATTAGGGTGCAGGTACCAGTCGAAGAGCTGCCACACCATGGAGGGCCAGGAGGCATTCACCTTCCAGAGATGGGTGCCGGCATTGCGGGGCCGCGCCTTGTTGGCCGCTTCGTACACGCCCCGGAAAAACTCCCCGTCAAAAAAATCTCCGAGCCAAAGATATTCCATCAAATCCGGCATCGGCCCGAACTGCTGGGCGATCGCCCGTGCGTGACGCGATAATACCCGGCGGTGGCATCGTGAAAACCGAACGTCACATTGAGGGGAAAATTCTTGTCGTCCGTCTGGTCCCAATCGGGGATCGATCGGACGACCGAGTTGATGTTCATCGGGGCTGCCATCCCAATCTCATTCTTGCAGACGAACTTGGGGTCTTCGGCATAGAGGTTGAACAAGTTTCGTAGCGGCATCTGCAGGTAGGGTCCTCCCGAACTGCATATGGGTTGGCTCGGCCCACGGCACGCTCTCGCTGCTCGAGACGATCCAGGGACGCGTTCCGTCCATGGCGGGCAGCACCTGATCCTGCATCGGCTGCGCCCAGTCTTGCTGGGGTTCGGTTTCGTTGCTGCCTTCCCAAAGGAGCAGGCCCGGATGACCTCGCATGCGGTCAACGCAGTCCACCATATTATCCATCAGCACCTTGGGGTCGGCGTGCCCGCCATTCGGTGGCGACGTACGGGAGAAGTCTTCCCAAACCAGCAGCCCGTTCCGGTCACAGGCATCGAAGAAAACATCCGGTGGCATGATGCCGCAACCGTTGACCCGCACGACGGTCTGGTTGCCTTCGGCCATCAGCCGCACTTCGTCGCGATAGCGCTGGGCGCTCCAGCTCAGCATGGCATCGGGAATCCAGGCGCCGCCGGAAAGCCGGATGGTACGTCCGTTGCAGGTGAAAGCTCGCCCGCCGCTGGGCAGGACGTACGTGCCGACCGTTCTGACCCCCAGCGGCGACGAAGCCGATGAACCTGGCTTGCCGTCCACCGTGGCGCTGACGGTCAGCTTGTAAAGCGGATGGTCCCCATAGGTGTCGGGCCACCACACCTTTGGGTTATGCAGGATCAACTCGGGATGGTCTGTGGGCAGGAGAATGAACTCATTGCGGCCCGGCGCGGCCGTAAGAGACTGGTGAAACTCGACGGGAGTTCCGACGAAGCCATCCGGCTCGATGCGCACGGTGAGGTCGGTCTTGACGGGCTGCGCGCCCGGGTTGTCCAGATAACCCCGCACCTTGACGGGCGCGTCCTGTCCGGGAGTCCATTTCGGATCGACGAACCCGGCGGGATCGCGCACGGCCACCGGGCCGGTGGCTTCCAGCCAAACATGCTGCCAGATGCCGATGTTCCGGTCGCGCACACTCGGCGTCCAATCCCAGCCGACCGTTTGATACATGGTGACATTGGAAAGAATTTGTTTGTCGCCGCCGTTGGGCCCGAGAGGGCCATAGACGCCGCCCAATTGTTCCTCCACAGGATCGCCCGGCACGTCCAGGGGGTGGATGCGAATGGCCAGTGTGTTCGCCGCCCCACCCGTCTTCGCGAACTTGCTGACGTCGAATCGGAACCGCTTGAACATGCCCACGACATCCTGCGCGTTCGCCACCTGTTTGCCATTCAGCCAGACATCCGCGCGGTAGTTGATGCCGTCGAGATGCAGCCACACCACCTGGCCCTGGTAACTGGCGGGCAACGTGAAGGTGGTGCGGAACCAATAGGGTCGGTCGAAGGGATTCGAGTGATCGGGCAGGTGGCTGTACTTCAACAAATCATAACGCTTGTTTTCGGCCTCGTTAACGTCGGGAATCTTCATCATGTTCATCCCCACGATCGGATCGGGATAAATCCCTTTTCTCACGAGTGTGGCGAGCGCGGTGGTGGGTACGGCGGCCGGATACCAGCCCTGCGCGTCAAACGTGGGCGAGGAAAACGTCTCGCCGTGGTCGCCCACCACCGCCTCCTCTCGCATCTGCCAGTTGTCATGCAGGACGAGGGCGCCCGCGCTCACCGTTCCCAGCGGTTCGCCATCGACCGGAGGAAAACTCGGCTTGGTAGTTTGGGCACGAGCCAGCAAAGACAAAAAGCTGACCGCGAAAAATAGAAGGTATCCTGGGAGAGAAGGCCGCATACGCTGTCGATTCTATCGTTCCAGGAAGCGCTTCCGCAATAGCTTTGCCTAAGCATTCGCTGTTTCCTGCGCCCTTTTGGGTTCGGGGTGGCGTCAGAAAACGGGAAAAATCGTACGTCTGAGCCTCGAAGAGGAACCAACGAGGGCCGGAACTTGCCCGGTGAACGTGGCTTTTTCGCACTTTGGGTGAATTCAGGAAACGAGCAAAGGCCGACGGTGCAGGGGGCGAACTTGGCGCGTTCGCACAGCTCGGCGTGTGAGCAACTTGAGCTTGTGGACGTCGCCTTCGGTCTGCCCTTTTGCCATTCGTTCTCCGCGCAACCCCAAACGGAAACACGGCCCGGCACTCCATTCACGCGATGACAACGCGCTTGCTGCCCGCGGCGGCTGATTCATAGATGGCCTCGAGAATGCGGATGTCCCGCAGACCCATCTCGCCCGGACAGGCGAAGGGTTGCTTCGCGCGGATCGCCTCGGCAAAACGGTCGTGCAGGACGGCGAGTTGCAGCGTGTCGGCCAGATCGGCTTTGGTCCCGTCCGGAAGCACGACCTGCTTCGGAGTGGGCTTGCCGTGAACGCTCTGCGAGAAGGAACTGCCGGTGCAGGCGAAAGTCCCGCGCTCGGCGTGAACCACGAACTCCCCCTTGCCGCCCGCGTAGCTGGCCCGCCCCTCGTGCGTCACGCCGCCGGGGTACTCGAAGTTGACCTTCATGGTTTCCTCCAGGCCCGGCGGATATCCCGGATCGGTCGCGCTCGGAAACGCCGTGACGGCCAGCGGCGGCACGCCGGCGATGTAACAACCCGCCTGGATGCTATACACACCGGTGTCGAACATGGCCCCGCCGCCCGCGAGCCGCTTGTCGGAAAGCCACGGTTTGCCGTTCCCGCGACGCCAGGAGAATTCCGTGGACATGGAGGTGACCGCTCCGTACACCTTCTGCTTCGCCAGGCGCATCATTTCGAGGTGGTGCGGTTCGAAGTGGAGCCGGTAGTCGATCCCCAAATAACGGTCGGCCTGCTTGGCGGCGTCGATCATGGCCTGGCATTCCTGGCTGTTGATCGCCATGGGCTTCTCGCACATCACGTGCTTGCCCGCCTTGAGCGCCGCAATCGTGTGCGCGGCGTGCAGCCCGTTGGGTGTGACGACATGGACAATATCCACGTCCGGGTTGTCCGCCAATTGTGGAATCTGCTCGTACGAATAGATGTTCTTTTCGGGGAACCCGTACTGAGCGGCGTAACGGCGGCCCTTCCCGTTCGGATCACCCGTGACCACACCGGCGAAGTACACGTTTTGCGACGCGGCCAGTTCCGGGGCAATGCTCCCACTACTATATCCGCCGAGGCCAACTAGCAGCACGCCCAGTTTTCCCTGTCGCCGTTGCTCGGCAAGATCGGACGTGGCCGCCAGGGCGATGCCTGGAACGCCGAGAAGCGCCGTTGCGGACGCGGCCATTGCCCCCTTGATGAATGTGCGTCGGGTTGGGTGCGGGAAGGTGTCCATATGCTTGTGGTGGAGAGACTAGCGAAGACGTTGCGGAAAAGGAAGCCTTTCGTTGAAACTTTTTGTTGGTCGGTTCGCAATCAAGGCTGGTTCCACCCTGATCGCGGATCTTGTCCTGCCGTCGAGAGTGGCAAGGCTCCGGCACTTACGGGTTCGATCCGGTGGCGAGGGAGTGGCAAACCCCGTGCGGGCTACGAGGACCGCAATAGAGTCAGGGTCAACTGGGCACAGTTCAAGCGGTGGAACGGGCAGCGCGGCAAAAAGCGACGGTCCACGCACACTGGGCGCGGACCGTCGCTTGACGGTTGACTTGACGGCTAGGTAGGTACTTTGCCAACGGCCTACGGAACTGAAGTCACGGCGACCGGCCCGGAGGCTCCCGCTACATTCACCGCATAGACCTGGAAGTAGTAGGTCTGAGTTGGGCTCACACTCACGACCACTGGATTTAGATTCGTAGCGCCGTTCGCCGGCGGGGTGGGCAATTTACCCAATACAAACAAGTTCGCTACGGTAGTCCCGACATACTGGTAAGGCCAGGTGAATGGCCCGTTTGCGGACGTCGAATAGTAGAGCGCATAGCCCGTGGCCGCGTCTCCGCCGCTGGCAGGCGTATAGCTGATCGTGATCTGGGTCTTGTCCGCAGAGCGGACGGCTGACACGGATCCCACCGACCCGGGAATTGCCGGCATGGGCGTGATCTGGACGTCGACCGATTCCGCACTCGACCCCGCCGAATTGACCGCCACCACCGAGTACGCGTAGGTGCGCCCGTCCGATGGGGTTTGGTCGGTGAAGTTGCTGTTCGTGATCGTGTCGCTGAGCAGATTCTTACGCAGGTCATTGGAGTGGCCGGTGCCGTCATCGGCCAGCATCGTGCGGTAAACCTTGTAGTAGTCCGCGCCGGGGGACGCCGTCCAACTGAACGCCGCTTTGTGGTGACCCATGGAAGTCATTTGCAACCCGGCAGGCGTGACGGGCGAGGTCGTTAATTTGGCCGCAAGCGGTTTGGCGCTGCTCTCGGGCGAGTAGGCGCTCGAGCCCGACTGGTTGAGCGACTGGACAACGTAATAGTACGTCGTGTTGTTGACCGCGGCAGTATCGGTGTAAGCCATGATGCTCGCCTCACCTCCACTGGCTGACCCGATAATTCCGCTCGCGCCCGGGAGGGTGGTATACCCGCTGCCCGAAGTGGTCGAGCGCAGGATAGCGTAGCGGGTGGCGCCCGGTACGACCGGCCAAGTCACCAGATTGCGGTTGTTGCCGGCGAACAACCTCACGCTGGCAGGCGGAGGCGGCACGTAGCCGGCCAGCTCGAAGCGCAGGTAATCCAGCATCGTAAAGCGCTGGTCGCCGGGGCTGTTCAACGCCAGGGTGACCGTATTGTCACCCGCGTGGAGGAAGGAACTGCCGGCGAAGGTGAAGCGCTCGTCGCTGTACGGTCCGTGATTGCTCAAGTGAGTGCTGCTGTCATCCTGATACACAGGCGTATAAGTCGTCGTCGCGGAAACGTCTGTTGGCGCACTCGTCACGTTCACGTTGTTGCAGAGACTAGTCCCGTTGACGCTCACAGTGATGCCACCGCTCGTATCGCCTGCGATCCCGAGGAAGAGCGAGGCCTGCGCACCCGCCGGCGGCGCTGTCGCCAGGTTGAAGTGGATGGTGGCGGTCGCTGGAATGTAGTACGAACCGGCGGGCACACCGCGTACCGTGGGCCGCACCGTCGGACCGGGTAGCGTAGGAAGGGTATAATTCCAATCCGTGGACCAGCGGCTGCTGCCGACGTTGTAGATCACCCCGTTGGGGAATTCATTGGTGAAAAGCGCATGCGGGGCAAAGATAGCGTCGGGGTAATACCGCAGTGGAGGGGTTTCGGAGGTATGGGGCGTCTCGTCGCCGAGCCAGAAATCGTCGCCATGGCGGAACTCGCCCGCTTTGCGGTCCGGCACGCCGATCTCAAACACCGTGTTGCCCACGCGCTTGACGTTCCAGGTCATGGTCGGCACCGTGGTGGTGCTGCCAGCCGTCACGTTGATGCTCTGCGTCGGCGAAGGCAAGGTCAACTCGATGGGGGCGTTGCCGCCGGTCTGCGCCTGCGACTGGAAGGTGCCCGGGGCGCCCGGCCCGTAGGCCCAGAGCGTATAACCTGTGTCTGCCCGCACGTCGTTGAAGGTGTAATAGCCGCCCGAGTCGGTCGTGGTGAAGTACTGATACTCCTTGAGCCATTTTGAAAAATCATAGACTGAGTTGCTGCTCAGCGGCTGTTTGAGCAAGGCGACGACAGTGCCCTGCACGGGCGGGTTTCGATTGGCGGAATCGTTAATCGACAGCCTGCCTGTGACGGTGCCGCGCCCCGAGGCCAAGGGGTAGTTCGGGTTCACAAACCAACTATAGGGCCAGTCGCTCTTTTCCGCCGCATCTTGCGCGTTGGCGTCGTCGAAGAGAGAGTTAGCTGCCGTGCCCCGATCCGCGGTCTTCGGATCGGTTTGGTCGAGGTGATTGTAGTAATTGAAAAACGGACCGATGACCTTGGTCCAGGGTTCCCCGGCCACGAAATCACCATCGTTTCCCTGATTGAGTTCTCCGGTCAGCAGGGAGTTGTTGAGGTTGGTGCCATAGGCAAACACATCCCGCTTGAGCGGGCCGCCGTTGCTGAACTCCATGTTAGTCATCACCCAACTTCCATAGTTGAGGCCACCTGGAGTGACGCTGCTGAAGCCAAACGCTTTGAGATCGCCGTGATCTTCGCCATACACGAACTTATTTCCGTAATGGCCAGGGGTGCCCCCAATGCCGGCGATACCCTCCTCGTGTGGGAGCCCAAACCCGGGGTACGTCCCAGCACCAGCCTTCGTAGTGGAAGTGAAGAAATTGTTGCGCTCCGCGTCCTGACTGACCCAATTGAAGTCGGAAGTCACGGTAGACTCCATACCAAACACCCCCACCCCGGACGCTCCGTCCGTGCTGCGGTGTTTCATGATGCCCGTCGTGTAGAAACCCGGTGAGCCGCGCAGCATCGAGTAATGAGTCTCGAGCACGCCGTTGGTTCCGGTGGTGTCTGTTGTCAATGTGACGTCTGCGTAATTGCCGCCGTTGCTGGCAGGATCGGTCGCCAAGTTGTAAGTCTTGGTGCCACTACCCAGGGGAAAGCCGCCCCATGAATAGCGATCACGCCCGTGCGTGCCGATCACAATGGTATCTACTGTATGGGGACTGCCTCCGCTGGTGAAGGTGTACTTGATGGAATGGATTTCGTCGTAGTCCTTGAAGAAAGTGATCGCCACGATCCCGTTGGCCATGGTCACAGTGTTGTCGCCGTTGTCGACAACCGTCACGTTCGGGCTGCCGGGGATGATGCCCCCGGCGGTGTTGGCCCGCGCGGAACCGGGGCCGCACCCGAGCGCAAGCGAGATCGCAGCCGAAGCGGCAAAAACCCACTTCGGGCAAGGGCGGAGAGCGCCGTTCAGACGATCGGCAATAAATAACCCATAACTGGGTTTTGAAGGGTTGAAGGATGCGGGGGGCGTCATGCTGTTTTTTTGGGGGGACTGGGGGTCTAAGGGATCGAATGAAGGAGTTCGCTCTTCCACTCGCGTCACGACCATAACGCTTGCAACCAGCGCGCGAGAAACAACTTCATGTGCTGTTTTCGGATCGAGTTGTGCTGTTTTGGGTAGGGATTCGCTGATTCCCTTGGGTATTTATCCTATCCCGCGAGAAGTCAGCCCAGCCCCTGCGCCGGCTGAGCCCAGCCGCGTGATTCGTCGGCATCTTGCAAGAGATGCCGAAACTCTTTCGGAACGGCTGCCGGAACGCATGAACTCCCGCCAGTCCAGAGACACCTGCCGCCGGCTACTTCGCGTAGATTTCGAACTGCGAAACCTGACAGTCGTACCTAGCCTTGCTGGTCGTGTACAACCGCACGTAACGCCCCTTGCCAGTCAATCCGTCCAGGTTGTCCAGCCCGCCGTGCCCTTTCGTGGTCTGGTAAACGGACGTCCAGGTCTGGGCGTCCTCTGAGACCTGCACCTCGTAGCTCCTCGGAAAATTATCCCCCTCCCACCCGATTCTCACCCGGCTAAAGGCTTTGCTCTCTCCGAGATCAACGCAGAGCCACGACGGCTCGTTCGTTTTCCTGCCCGATTGCCAGGAGGTCAGGATGTCGCCATCGACCGCGCACTCCGGGGTTTCCTCCCCCTGCGAGGAGGACGCCGTCACCGGCCGGGCGAGGGCCAGGTTCGCCGGGTCCGGCGGCGCCGGGTTCCCCTTGGGGGCGTTGTTCCAGCACTCCACCGCCAGCGCGGCGTCCCGCCCGCCGGCGCTCGCGCGGTCATACTGGATGGTGAGGTGCTTGGTCTCGCCGGGCAGCAGCGAGAAGTAGCCGTCGTTCATGAAGACCGGAAGCACCTGCTCGTCGGTGCCGGCCTTGACGACCTTGGGCCGGATGGCCAGGGCGACCGTGCGCGAGCCGGCCGGGTTGGTGATGTCGGCGGTCATCGTTTCCGCGCCGTTCTCGTGGCGCAGAGAGGAAGTGACCGCCAGCTTGACGGGCGGCAGGTTCTTGAGGTCGGCGTATTTCTGGGTCGTCGTGCCGCGCCAGTAGAAGTTCTCCGACACGATCCCGCCTTTCGCATCCCGCAGCTTCAGCTTGACGAAGTGCACGGGCGACAGGCCCTCGGGAAACGTCAGCGGGAACGCGTCCGCCACGGCGTTGGAAGTGGAGGACACGGGCGCGGAGCGGGTGAACTTCTGCGTGCCGTCCGCGTTGTAGATCGCGGCCTCGGCGGTGAGGCCGGGCGCTTCCTTGCCCGAGGTGTTGACGACCCGGATGCGGTCGTCGAATTGGTTCCAGTAGATATGCACCGGCTCGCAGGCGGTTTTGGCCCCCCAGTAGGAGCCGGTGGTGTCGAAGTAGTAGTCGTAGGTCTGCCAGACGAAGGAGGGGTAGGCCGACTGGCTCATCCAGATCAGCACGCCGGCGCTGGTTTTGTCGCTGTGGTCGAGATAACCTTCATACAGCGCCTTCATGGTCTCCAGGTTCAACAACTGCGCCTTGCGGCAGTAGTCCTCGATGCCCGCCACCCGTCCGTAGCGCAGGCTGATGGAAGTGTTGTATCCCTCCGGCCCCGCGTTGCCCGCCAGTGGGCCGAGGAAATGCTGGTTCCACATCTCGTCGGGCGGCCAGGCGTTCGCGGCGGGCATGAATTTCTTGAAGCTGTCGTAGGAAGTGAAGGTCGCGGTGCCGACCTCGCTGTGCATCCCGCCGTTGCCCACGCGCTCGTAGTATGCTTTGAGGTCCAGGTTGCCGTAGGGGCCGCTTCCGCTCACCTCGCCGGCGTTGGACTGGGGCACGTAGCGGCGGTCGCCCGCGTCGTAGGTCTGGATGTCCTCCCGCAGCCAGTCGTTCAAAGGCGGCTGGGGCGTGCTCTCGTTTTCGCCGCACCACAGGGCGACGCAAGGGTGGTTGCGCACCTGCTTGATCTTCTCGATGGCGTTGGCCCGGAAGACCTCCGGGTTGGCGGGCAAGCCGCGCGTGGAATGGAGCCAGAAATCGTCCCAGACCATCATGCCGTTGCGGTCGCAGGCGTCGTAAAAGGCCTCGTCGGTGGTCATGCCGATCCAGTTGCGGATCATGTTGAAGTTCATCTCCCGGTGGAAGCGCAGGCGCGTGTCGTAGTCCTTGCCGCGGCAGCGCAGCATGAACTCCGCCATGCCCCAGTTGCCGCCCTTGGCGAAGACGCGCACGCCGTTGACGTAGAAGTTGAGGAACTTCTTGGAGGTGTCGTAGGTGATCTTGCGCACGCCGAAGGTGGTCGTCCTGGTGTCGGAAACAGCGCCGCCGCCGGCCTGGAAGTCGAGCCGGCAGGTGTACAGGTTGGGCTCGCCGTAGCCGTTGGGCCACCAGAGACGCGGACGGGCGAGGTGCAGGGCCGGAGCCGAGGAGGGGTCGAGCTTGACGGTCTTCGTCTCGTTGGCCCCGAGCGCCACGGGTTGGGAGAAGGCGATCTCCCCCGGCGAGAGGACGCCCCGCAACACGCCGTTGACCGGCGCGCCGGAGTGGTTTTGCACCTCGACCTGGATGGAAACCTCCGCCTGCGCGGGATCGGCGGATAGCGTGCGAACCCACGGGTCGATCAGAGAGACATCGCCCGTGTTGACGAGGCGCACGCTGCGGTGGATGCCCATGTTGTATCCGGCCACCTTTGGCATCCAGTCCCAGCTGCTGCTGCAAATGAACGACGGGCTTGTCACGTTGGCATTCCTGCTCCTGTCGTTTTCCCCCGGGAAGTAATCGAGCACGGCCAGGGCGTTCGTTGCTCCCGGGCGGACCAAACCGGTCACGTCGAAGCGGCCGCGCTGCACGAAGCCGTGGATGGAGCCGAGGCTCCTGCCGTTGAGGAAAACGTCGGCGTCCTTGTTGACGCCGTCGAACTCCAGCCAGGTCCGGCCGGTGGTAAAAGCCGCCGGACTTTTGAACTCGGTGCGGTACCAGAAATTGCGGTTGTACTTCCTCTGGTCGATCTTGTAGGCGTTGTCGCCGTAAGACGGCTCCTTCTCCACCCCGGCCACGACGTACGCCTCCAGGACCGTGCCGGGCACCTTGGCCTTCACCCACTTCTCCGCGGCGAAGCCGGGCGCGGAGATCTGCTCGCCGGGGGCGCCGACCTCGGCCTGGGGCGCGACGGCCCAGCCCTCGCCGTCGAGCGCCAGGGGCGGGGCCGCCGCGTGGGCGAGGGCGGGCAGGCAGAGCGCCGCGGCCAGGGCCGCGAGCCGGGTTTGCGCGGGGCGTGCCGTGTTCATGGCGGCCGGTTTGTTCTTCTTCGGGTCGGGGGCTTGCATCGGGGAGGGGGAGGGGGCTTGCCCGCGAAAGGTCGCGGGCGATGGTCGGCATTGTCTTTTCATCGCGCCGTTTTACAAGTTCTTTTCGGAACCCGGCGGCATGGGGAGCCGGGATGAGGGGGCGTGGGGCGTCCTGCGTTTCACCCGTGCCGCGACGCCGCTCCGTTGGCCGCGTGCCGCCGCTCCCTCTGGGAGCGCCGGCGGAACTCCGACGGCGTCAACCCTTCGTACTTGCGAAACACCGTCGCGAAATACTGGCTCGAACTGAAACCGAGTTCGTGGGCGATGTCCGTCACGTTGGTGCCGCGCGCCATGCGTTCCTTGGCGTTTTGCAAGCGCAGCCGGGTGAGGTACTGCAACGGCGACAAACCCGTCAGCGCGCAGAAGTGTTTGCGAAAGGTGGCGGCGTCCAGTCCCGAGGCTTGCGCCATGTCCGCCAGGGTGGTCTCGCGCACGTTCCGGTTTGCCCGGCGGATCGCGCGTTCGATGTTCGCGTGGCAGGCGCCACCCGCCGGCTTCGTGGTCTCTTGCATCCTCGCGTACCGGCCAACGGTCGCGAGCAGCAGATGCAGGGTTTCACGCGCCACGGATTCGCCGCAAATCTCCCGCGCGGCGTGCTCGTGGAGCAGGGACTGGTAAAGAGGAAGCAGCGTCCTGGCGGCGGTGATTTTTCGCGGCGGGGCCGCGCCGTTCCCAATGGACCGGAGGCGCGCGAACGACTCGCCGCCCGCGCCGGCAAGCAGCAGCGGCAGGCAAACCTGGACCCAGTAATACTCGGCGGGCTCGACGATGTGGTCCCTGGCCCCGTGCCATTCGTCGGGCCAGACGAGAAACAGTTCGTTCCCGCGCACGTCCGTCGAGACGCCATCGACCCACCAGGTGACTTTCCCCTGGACGACGTAGAAGATTTCCAGCACGTCGGCATGACGGTGATGAAAAAACGAGGCCCGCCGGGCCGTGTGGTAGCGCACGTGACCGGCGAGGCGGAGTTCCGGAATCAATGGCACGGTGCCTTCCGTGGTTTCGCGGCTCCCGTAACGGCAATGTTCAACCGCGAGGGTGGGTGGGGGGATCATGACTCGACAAAAGTGTCAACCACGCTAAGCCAAGGACGTTGCGCGAACCTGTCTTTTTTTCCGAGTTGCTCCTGCAAATACACGCCCCGCTAATTTCGGCGCGCGCGGTTCGGCAAAAGCGGGGTCATCCACGCGGCGCAGGCAAGGGGCGGCGGCGAAACGTTCAAATTTTTCCCCGTTGTTTATCGAACGCAGAACCCGCGAAATCGCTTTTACTGACCGACAACCCAATTTACCCCATGCGAAAAATCCCCTCGAAGCTGGCTGGTCTGATCGCGATTCTAGTTCCGCTCGGCGCGTCGAAAGCCGCCGACGCGAACGCAGCCAACGTGGCTCTCAACCGGGCCGCGTATCATTCCAGCGCCATCAATTATGATAACGTCGCGCACCTCGCCACCGATGGAAGCGGTGAAACTTTTTGGCAGAGCAAACCGGAAGACCAGCCGTGGATTTACGTCGATCTCGGCGGCACGCGGAAACTAACCGGCGTCCAATTGATGTGGGGAGAAATGGCTCCCGCGGGCTGCGCCATCCAGGTTGCCACCGAAACCCGCCCGCCTTTCCGGTGGACCGACGTGGCCCACCTCGCCTGTGTCGGTTCGCAAACCGCCAGCGCCGGCTTCGCCGCGACCGAAGCGCGTTTCGTGCGCATGCTTGCCGACAAGGGAACCTCCTCCCCCGGCTGCCAACTCAAGGAATTTATCGTCACCGGGTCGCCGACGCCGGCGGCCCCGCCCGCCGATTTGCACCTGGTCACGCCCGACGAGGAGGGAAAGATGCCGCTGGATGGCGCGGGTTGGAAATTGCAGAACACGCTCCTGATGCGCGAGGCGACCGGCGAGGGCATCTCCAGTCCTTCGTTTCCCGCCGACGCGTGGCTGCCGGCCAAAGTGCCCGGCACGGTTTTGCACAGCTACCTGCTGGCGGGGGCCGTGCCCGATCCCGATTTCGGCGACCAGCAAAACCTGATCTCCGAATCCTTCTTCCAGAACGATTTCTGGTATCGCAGGGAGTTCGCCGCGCCCCCGATTTCTCCGGGCCGGCATTTTCTGCTGAACTTCGCGGGCATCAACTGGAAAGCGGAAATTTATCTGAACGGCGGCCGGGTCGGAGAAATCGACGGCGCCTTCCTGCGGGGGCAGTTCGACGTGACGGACAAACTGCGGGCCGGAGAGAAAAACGTGCTGGCGGTGTTGATCCACAAGTGCGCCAACCCGGGACGGACCAACGAGAAGTCACTGACGCGAATGTCCCATAACGGCGGGGTCCTCGGACTGGACAGCCCGACCTTTGTCGCCAGCCAGGGGTGGAACTGGATGCCCGCGGTGCGCGGACGCAACATCGGCATCTGGGATCACGTGTATCTGGAGGAAACGGGGCCGGTCGTGCTGGTCGATCCCTTTGTCCACACGACGGTGGCCGGCGACCTGCGCCACGCGGATTTGACCGTCGAGGCGACGGTAAAAAACCTCGGGAGCACCCCCGTCGGCGCGAGGATCAGCGGCGGCATGGGCGGCGTTTCCTTCGCCCAGGACGTGGCGCTGGCGGGACGTGAAACAAAAACCGTGCGGCTGGACAAAAGCGCTTTTCCTCAACTCGCCCTGTCCGATCCGCCCCTTTGGTGGCCGAACGGCTACGGCGGGCAGCCTCTGCAGCGCCTCAAGCTGACCGCGGCGGCGAACGGCGTGCCAAGCTCCACGAAAAACATTACCTTCGGCATCCGCGAACTCGCGTACGACACTTCCAACAAAATTCTGAAGCTGTCGTGCAACGGGCGGCACATCCAGCTAAACGGCGGCAACTGGGGGATGGACGAAACGATGCTGCGTTACGAAGCGCAAGACTACGACACGGCCATCCGCCTGCACCAGGCGATGCACATGGTCATGATCCGCAACTGGGTGGGCCAGGTCGGCAAGGAGGAATTCTTTGACGCCTGCGACAAGTACGGCCTCCTGGTCTGGAACGACTTCTGGCTGGCCAATCCCTCGGACGGGCCGAATCCCGCGGACGAGGGGATGTTCATGGCGAACGTCCGCGACCGGATCGCACGTATCCGCAACCACCCCTCGCTGGCGCTCTACTGCGGGCGCAACGAGGGAGCCCCACCCAAGAACCTGGATCAGGGCATGGTGGCGGCAACCTCGTCGGACGATGGCACCCGGTTTTACATTCCCAACTCGAAGGGCGGGCTGGCGACCGGCGGCGGGCCTTATGAGCCGAAGGATGACGCCTGGTACTTCGCGAACCGCGGGGTCACCTTGCACAGCGAACTGGGCCTCGTCTGCGTGCCGACCGCGGACACCATGCGCTTGATGATGCCGGAAAAGGACCTTTGGCCAATCAGCGACATGTGGGGGCTGCATGATTTCGCCCAGTCCCGCGATCGCATCTACACCAAGCGGGTGAACGACCTGTACGGGCCCTCCGGGAGCCTCGACGAGTTTTGCGAGAAAGCGCAACTGCAAAACTGGGAGACCGCCAAGGCGATGTTTGAGAGTTGGCGCTCGAACTCGGGCAGTGGCGGGTTGGCCTGGATGTCGCATCCGGCGTGGCCTTCCCTGATCTGTCAATTCTACGACTATTATCTCAACCCGACCGGCGCCTATTTCGGGGCCAGGAAGGCGAACGAGCCCCTCCACATCCTCCGGGACGCGTCCACCAACCACGTCAAGGTGGCAAACAACACGGGGGAGCGTTTCGCCGGGTTGCGCGCGGAGGCCTGGATCTACAATCTGGACGGCGCGGAAAAAACGCACCAGGAAGCGTCGGTGGACGCGGACGCCGCCGGGGTGGCGAGCGATTGCTTCGAATTGCAATTTCCGCCCGACCTGACGCCCGTGCATTTCATCAAGCTCAAACTAACGAAGGGCGGCAGCGTCGTGTCGGAGAATTTCTACTGGCGCAGCCTCCAGGGGGAAGAATATCTCCCGTTGCGTGATCTGCCGAAGGTCAATCTGACCGGCTCGTTTGTCGAGTCCGGATCAAACGGCGCGAATGTTGCGACGGTCCACCTGGAAAATCCGACGGACCGGATTGCGTTGATGGTCTGCCTCAAAGCGGTGCGCTCCGGCAACCCGCGCGAACGGATTTTGCCGGTGTTTTACGATGACAACTACCTTTCGCTGCTGCCGCACGAGAAGCGTGATGTCAGGATAGAATACGACGGGGCGCTTTTGAAGGGCGACAAGGCGAAAATCCTCGTCGATGGCTGGAACGTCCAGGCGCTGGAGCCCGCCCGACGAAACGCGCCGTGAGATGCTCACCGTGGTTCGAGTTGAAGCAAACACCCAACCGCTCCCGGATCAAAGCCCCCCCCGGCCGTCGGCACGTCCACAACTCGCTCCCGAAGCCGAGGGCGTCCGGGCGTTGGCGTCAACTTATAGGGGTTTTCAGAATGATTGATCAACGCCTCTGGTCCGGCTCCGGGGCATCAGCCCCGGGAACGCGGGCATCCCGCCCGCCTCTGGTCTGGTTGGGATCCATCCAGGGGCTACCGCCCTTTGCGGGCGGGACGCCCGCGTTCCCGGGGCGGATGTCCGGCAGTCCGATCTAATCTGCTCAATCATTCTGAAACCGCTGTAAGGGTCTCCCTCCCCACAACCCGTTCCGGGTTGAAGAGGGGAAGGGGGAGCGTTGACCCTTCAGTTGACGCCGATGGGGCAGTCGGGGACTTGGCCAGCCCGGCACGACCTTTTCCCGCCGGGAGGTCGGCTCGCGCGGTCACCCTAGCGCGGGTTTGGCTTTGAGGGCGAGGCTGCCGCGGGCTTGCCGGCAGGCGCCGATCCAACGGTTGACGCCGCGTTGGCTCACACCAAAGAAAGTCCCCCACTTCGCGCGCCGTGTAACCTTCCCTCACCCGCGTCACGGCCAAACGCCGGCGACACTCCAACTCCCGGGCCGTGCGTTGACTTCTCATCCCCTGTCTCTACCATCGTGAGTACCCGTCAATCGAGACATCACTTTCCTGAAGGTCAATAACGCCTGGCGCGGCGTCCCTTTAACTCCAAACAGGCGGCCTGGGAGCGCATCCTTATCCTGTCCGAAGGCAAGTGGTAACGTGAAAAAAGTCACAAATCTGTGCGCAAAACTGCACACGAATGTTTTTGCTTGAGGAGCGAGCAAATTTTATAGGTGGACCGGCTCGAAAAGCCGTCGTGTATTTCCGCGGCCTGTTTCTTCATCTCCAAAATACATGGTTTGGATAGATGATTTCTCTTCGTGCCAGGCATGATTGCAAATCTCTCCTGCCATCAATGATGGGCCATTTACCTCGAATTCCCCTTATGTCTTTCCCTCGCCCCACTGCTTTCGCGCTTCTTCTCTCCTGCCTCGCGGTCGAGCCATCCCCCGGCCGGACGGGCGAAATCGCCAAGGGAGCCGACGTCGGCTGGCTGCAGCAAATGGTGGATCCCGGCCAGGGGGGCGGCCCCTTCCAATTCTACGACAGCGACGGCCGGCAGAGGGACCCCGACCAGGCCACCAACTGCTTCAAGATCCTCCGGGAGCGCCACATCGACACGATCCGCTTCCGCGTCTTCGTGCCGCCCGTCACCCAACCCTACTGGGACAACCAACTGGCCGGCCACTGCACCATCGAGGAGGTGGCCCCCGTGGCCGCCAAGGCGGCGGCGCTGGGCCTGCGCATCCTCATCGACCTGCACTACAGCTGGACCTTCGCGGACCCCGGCAACCAGCGGCTGCCGGTCAACTGGGCCAACGAGATCTCCGGGCTGTCCACCGCGGACGCCATTGACAAGGTGGCCTCCGAGGTCACGGCGCACACCGCGGACGTGCTCGCCAAGCTCAAGGCCGTCGGCGTGACCCCGGAATGGGTCCAGGTGGGCAACGAGATCACCAACGGCATGCTGTCCGAGATCCAGAACAATACCAACGTCGCCGCGGTGGGCACGGGGTTCGGGAGCCGCTCAAACATGCCCAGCTTCGTGAGGTTCATCAACGCCGGCTACGACGCCGTCAAGGCGGCCGACCCCAACATCAAGGTGATCATCCACATTGACCGCGCGCACAACGACGGGCTCGACAAGGGGTTCTTCAGCTCGCTCAAGGCCAGCGGCGGCAAGTGGGACGTTTCCGGCACGGATGTTTCCGGCGGACTCTTCAGCGACATCCAGTACACGGTCAACGACCTGGCGGCCAGCTTCAACACGCCCGGGGCCGGGGGCGACGGGGTGATGATGTGCGAGATCGAGCCGCCCAACGAGTACGGTCGCAACAACAACCAGTTCAACCCGTACCCCGACTTCGATTTTGTCACCAACATCCTCAACATCATGCGCGCCATCCCCAACGGCAAGGGGGTGGGCGCCGTGTACTGGGAGGCGCAGGCCGACCCCGACTGGCGCGGCTACCAGCAGTCGGCCTTCGCCAACCACGAACCCTCGCCCTCGCTGGACGCCTTCTTGCCTTCCATCCCGCGCGCGAGCGGCACCAACATCATCGGCGGCGACGGGCAGCCCCTGCAGCTCAGGGGCGTGAACCTGGGCGGCTGGCTGGTGATGGAGCCGTGGATGACCCCGGCGGACTCCTCGGGGCTGCCCGACGAGTACGGCATCGTCCAGAAGCTGGACACCCGCTTTGGCGTTGCCACCGAGCAGAGCCTCATCAACACGTACCGCCAGAACTGGATTACCACCCAGGACCTCGACAACATCAAGGCGCGGGGCCTCAACGTGGTGCGCGTGCCCGTGTGGTGGGGCGACTTCTATCCCCTGAGCGCCCTGGGCAGTCCGACCGCCCCGGCGCTGCGCGCCGACGCCTTCGCGCTGCTGGACTGGCTCGTGCGGCAGGCCTCCGAGCGGGGCATCTACACGGTCATCGACATGCACGGGGTCTTCGGCGGCCAGAGCGCGAGCGCCTCCACCGGCCAGGCCAACTCCAACGCGTACTGGGCCAGCGCGAGCAACCAGGCCAACACGCAATCCATGTGGGCGGCCATCGCCGCGCACTTCCGCGGCAACGCCTGGGTGGCGGGCTACGACCTGCTCAACGAGCCCGACGGCGCGCCCAGCCAGCAGGCCGCGCTCACCCAGCTCAACAACCTGTACGCCGCCGTGCGCGCGGCCGACCCCGACCACCTGATCTTCCTGGAGGGCACCTTCGGGCACGCCTACAAGGCCCAGTGGGGCTGGGGGGCGCTGCCGAGCCCCGCCTCCCAGGGCTGGACCAACGTGGCCTACGAGATGCACGAGTACCAGTTCAACGCCACCGACGCCAACGTGCAGCGGGGGGCCGACAACCAGGTGGCCGACTTCAACGGCCACAAGGCGGCCTACGACGTGCCCTGCTACATCGGCGAGTTCAACGACTTTGGCTACGGCGACGCGTGGGGCCACAGCGTGGGCGCCTTCAACGCGGACGGCATGGGCTGGAGTTCCTGGAGCTACAAGGCCACGCACGGCCCCGGCCCGGACAGCTGGGGGCTCTACGATCCCAACGGCGCGTGGACGACGGTGCCCAACATTGCCACGGATTCCAGCGGGGCGATCTCCGCGGACTGGTCGAAGTGGACCACGGCCAACACCTTCAGCAGCAACCCGCTGCTCTCGGGCGTCCTCATCGGGCCGCCGGCGATCACGAGCCTGACGCAGGCCGCCGTGGCGAGCGGCGCGGCGTTTGCCTACACGATCACGGCCACGGACTCGCCCACGAGCTTCGGGGCGGCGAACCTGCCCGCGGGCTTGTCCGTCAACACGGCCACCGGGCTGATCTCGGGCACGCCGCCGGCGAACGGGGGCAGCTTCAACATCGGTCTGAGCGCGGTCACCAGCGGGGGCGCCTGCGCGGCGACCTTGCGGCTGGTGGTCACGACCACGGGAAATTACCCGACCATCACCAGCGCGAACGCCGCCGGCGGGGTGGTGGGGGGCGCGTTCGGCTACCAGACCGCGGTGAGAAACGGCCCGGCGAGCTTCGCCGCGACCGGCCTGCCCGCGGGTTTGTCGATCAACAAGACCACCGGGCTCATCTCCGGCACGCCGACGGCGGCCGGGCAGACGAACGTGACGCTTT
The DNA here is from genome assembly GCA_963795895.1 of uncultured bacterium. GTDB lineage: Bacteria > Verrucomicrobiota > Verrucomicrobiia > Chthoniobacterales > SZAS-18 > CAWCJJ01. The sequence goes on along the minus strand of CAWCJJ010000004.1, from coordinate 66,131 downwards.
CGGCCACCAACGGCACCGGCACGGTCACACAGGAACTGGCGCTGACGGTCACTTTCTCCGCGCCGGTGATCACCAGCGCAACGTCGGCGAGCGGCACCGCCGGCACGGCGTTCAGCTACACCGTCACGGCTAGCAACGTGCCGGCGAGCTTCGCGGCGAGCGGCCTGCCAGCCGGTTTGAACGCGGACCCGGCCACCGGGGTGATCGCGGGCACGCCGATCGATGCCGGGACGTTCAATGTAACGCTCCGCGCCGCGAACGCGGGTGGCGCCGGCACGGCTTCGCTGACGTTGAAGATCAATCGCGGCATGGTGTCTTTTAACACTTGGGAGACCAAGTATTTCAACACGACCCAGATGGGAAACCCCGCGACCAGCGGCCCGACCGCCACGCCTCAGGGCGACGGGGTGGTTAACCTGCTGAAATACCTTTGCGACATCAATCCATCCCGGCCGATGTCCGCGGCGGACCGGGCCGCGCTTCCACAGCAGGGAACAACGGCGGATGGCACAAACCTGACGCTCACTTACCGCCAGTATATAAACGCCGCGGGTGTGACCGTCACCCTGCAAAGTTCGACTGATCTAACCACCTGGACCAACGTGACCGGCGCGAGCCCGACCGTGGTCGGTACCGACGCGGCCACGGGCGATCCTATGGTACAGATGAAAGTACCCGTCACCCCGCCGCGACAGTTCATCCGCTTGAACATCGTCGGTCCGTGATGCGCGCTTCGGCTTCCGGGAATTTCAGCGGGCAAGCACGCGAACGCCATCCTGGTCGGCGGCGATGGTGAACATTTTATCTCCCCGGCGCACATTCTCCAGGCGACCCTGGAAGGGCCGGGGCACGGTGGGATCCGCCAGCGGCGTCTTGCCGTCCGCCGATGGGTCGAAGCCGAAAAACGTCCGCAGCACCACGTCGGTGAAGGCCGCGCCGCTGATGCATTCCTTCATGCAGCCGCCGCGCAGGGCGATCCGGACGGCGGCGTCGTAAGCCTTGATGTCCGGGCCGTAAAATTCACGCGCCTGCGCGAACGGACCCTCCTTCGTGACGACCGCGGTGCGGCAGTAGAAATCAAACGCGTCCCGCGAAGCGCCGAGCCGCCACATCGCGCCGACCGTGAGCGGGATCCAGCCGTCGTAAGCGCCGGTCGGGCTGTGGTCGGGCCGGTTCGAGTGCGTGGCCGAGGCATCCTGCCAGCTCATCGCGCGCATCCAGTCGCGCGCCAGCAGTTCGCGTTTGACGAAAGCGTTCATCTCGGATTTCTGCGAGGCGTTGAGATCGGGTGCCAGGGCGTCGCCGACATAGATGAAATCCACGCAGTGCCGCAGATCCACCAGCTTGCCGTCCAGGTGGTAGGCGTTCCAGACGCCATCGCCGCTCTTGTATAAACCGAGCACCGCCGGCAAAAGCGACGCCGCCTTGCCCTGCAACTCCTGCGCGCGCGCCGCCTCGCCGTGGAGCCGGTGCCATTGCGCCGTTTGCCGCATCATCCAGACGTTCTGCGCGTTGAGCGAGGCGACGCAGTTGACGTACTCCGGCGCGCATTCGAGCAGGTTGCCGTTCTTGCCGTAATCGACCAGATCGTGCGGCCCGCGCGGCAGCGTCTCCCAGTCGGTCGCGAAGGCGTCCATCTGGTCGAGCACGGTCTTGCCGTTCTCCAGCTTCTCATCAAGGAAGGCATGGTCGCCGGTGAGGCGCAGGTAGGCGTCGGCGGTCTTGAAAATGGTGCAGGCGTTGAAAGCGTAGCCGGTGACGGTGTCGTAATGCTTTTCGTCGAAGCCGTGCGCCGAACCGGTGGAGGTATGCGCGCCGCTGCGGGGATTTTGCACCAGCCAGCGGCGCAGCGTCGCCTTCAACCCGGCCGGCTCCAGCAAGGCCCAGGCGGTGGCCTGCATTGAGGCGTCCCAGTAATACTGGATGCCGTCGCCCCGCTCGCCGCTGGTGATGAAGTCGCGCGGCGTCACGGGAAATTGCGTTCGCTCGAGGATCAGCATGGTGAGCGCGCCCATGTAGTAATTGCGCGCCAGTGCCGGGTGGTCGGTCGCGAGCACGGGCAGACTGCCCGAGAAATGCGTGTTGCCCGGCGTGAAGGCGTCGGCCCAGCGTTGTTCCCAGACGCGCTGGCACTCGTCCATCGTCGCGTCGAAACGCGCCGCCCAGCCGGCCACGCGCGCGTCTGTTTCCGCGGACGCGGTTGACTTTTCGTCACCGGCCACGTAGCCGAAGGCCGCCTTGCCGCCCGCGGGCAAATCGAGCGTCCAATTCCAGCACACCACCCCCTCCCCGGTCGTGACCGAATCCGGTTTCCGCGACGGGCGCAGGACGGAGACGCAGTTCTTGCGCTGCGTGCCGTTGGACACGCCGACTCCGTCCGGCTGCAACACGCCCGGCACGCGCAAGGTGACCGCCGCTTTCGCAGGTTTCGCGGCGTTATTTGTCGCCGTGACGCGGCAGAGGACGCCGCGTTGCTCATTGACCATGCGCGCGTCGGTTTCCACGGAGAGACCGTGGCAATCGGCGTTCCGCCGCAACGCGCGGTAGGCGGACCAGCGCATTTCGGCCGCCGGATACTCCGCGCCATCGACGGTCATCGTCACCAGCGGATAACCGGGCATCCACGGGAAGGGCGCGCCCTTGACCCGGGCGAACAGCCCGCCGGGATTGCAATAGAACGAGGTCAGGTCCGGCCCGACGATGAACATCTGGTTGAAGTTGTGGACGTCCGGGTAATTGGCCACGTCCCTGGACGGCAGCCATTCCCCGGCCATCTCTTCCAGGGTCGGGACGCCGGCGGGCGGCGGGGTCGCGCGGGCATCCCCGCGCACCGCCAAAGCGGCGACCAACAGCAGTGAGCAGGTGATGATGAATTTCATGGATAGTGCGACTGGCGCGGGGATGGCGGGGAGGCGCAAACGCTACTTCATGGGGGCGGTGGCCAGACCGACGTTCCGGTCGCCCGCGCCGTAGTACATCATCCACTGGTGATTGCGCGCGATGATGCAATTCATCCAGAGGCAATTCTTGTATTGACCGCTTTCGTAGGGTTCGCGCGGCTGCATGATGCAGTCGTCGAGTTGTTCGACTTTCTTGGTGAGGTCCGCTTTGGAAAACAGCACCTCGGAAATCGCGTAGAACCAGCGGCCCTTGCCGTTGAGCGTGCCGGCGATGAACAACACCACGTCGTCGGGGCGCGCGGGCGAATGGTTGGCGATGGCGACGCACGGTTCGTAGGGCGTCACCCAGTTCGGGGGAAGGTGCATGTCGATCCAGGTGACCGGTCCCCAGGTGAGCAGGTCTTCCGAATAACAAACGCCGAATTTCGCGTTGCCGATGAACATGGCGTACTTGCCGTTGATCTTGACCGGCACGCCGTTGGGATCGCAGACGAGCGCGGCGTTTTTCGTGCCGTCCTCGATCACGCCGAGTTTCTTCCAATGCAATCCGTCGGTGGAAGTGGCCTCGCATTCCGCGATGTGGCCGTTTTTGTCGCCGGTGTAAAAAGCGTAGTACGTTCCCTCGCATTTGAAGAAGCGCGCATCTTCGCAGCCGTACTTCTGTTCAAACGGCTCGACGGCGTCGATCAGCGGCTCGGGATTGCGCGCGAAAGTGACGCCGTCGGGGCTTTCGGCATAACCCACGCGCGAGGTCACCGGCTTGCCTTGCGCCCGGTAGAGCATCCGGAATTTTCCCTGGTCGAAAAGCACGCCGGGATTGTACACGTTGCGCGATTCCCAACCGTCTCCCAGGGGCCGGAGCAGGGGGTTTTCACCGTAGCGCACGAACGGCCCGATTGCCCAAGCCGGCCAATTTCCCGCCGGATCCACCGTGAAAGCGAAGGGCTTGGAGGCGAGCGGCGCGCCCGCGCCGGTTATTGCCTCCACGGACCACTGATGGGTGCCCACGGTCAAAGGCGCGGACGGCGTGAAATTCAGGACCGGCCCGGCCGAGGCGGGAACGTCGCCGGCTTTCACGCCGTCGATGAGCACGGTGTAACTCCGGGCGTCCGGAGTCGCTTTCCAGAAGAGCAGCGGCTTGTTCGCCTCGAAGTGATCGCCGTTGGCCGGCGAACACGGTTCCGGAGCGGTGGCGGCGGACGCGGCGGGAGACGACGGGGCGAACGTGCCGATCACAAGCAGTGTGGCGGCAAGTGGGGTGAGGAGCGAGGAGGGGAGCGGAGGTATCATAAGGTTTGGTTGGCGGGGCTTCTGACTTCTGGCGGGGGCAAAATGTAACGGCTCACGGCACGGACGGCGACGGGGGAAAGGGCGATGCCCTGGATCGGCGGCATTTCAGGTGCGAACGAACGCTTTCATGGTCGCGCATTGCTCGCCGGCGGACTTCCCGTGCGGACGGATCGTGTAAGCGCCGACGGCGGCGGGAACGATAAAGGTTTCGGCGTAGTGGACGACGAATGGCTCGAAAGCAGCCGTCGGGCTTTCGACAACGGCTTCCTCGCCCTCGACGAGGTTGAGAACGTGCACGCCTCCCGCCGTGTCGTGGGCCACCGTTCCGGTAAACCAATGCCGCCGCGTCTCGATGAACTCGCGCCGGTGCAGCCCCGTGCGTTCCTCGCGCCAGCCCGCGCCGGAACCCAGCGGTTCGACCGCGTTGACCAGTTCCCGTTCGACGCGCTCGGTGGTGAGGTCCCACTGGATGTTGGCCGCGCCGTGCTCCAGATGGATGGGGCGGGGATTCCCGTCGAGTCCCAGCCGCCCCCAATCCCACATCTTGAAGGTGAAGATGTAGGGGGTCGCGCTGATTTCCAACACCATCGACCCCGCTCCACTGCAATGCACCGTGCCGGCGGGAATCAGAAAATGATCGTGCTGCTTCGCGGGAAACCGGTTGGCGTACTCGTCGGCGGGAAACGCGGGGCCGCCTTGTTGCGCTTGTCGCAGATCCCGGAGCATGGCTGCCTGGTCCACGTTTTCCTTGAGACCCAGGTAAACGCTCGCTCCGGGCGCGGCGTCGAGCATGTAGTAACTCTCGTCCTGCGTGTAATGCATCCCGAAATGCTGTTGGATGTACTCGGTGAGCGGATGCACCTGAAAGGAAAGGTTGCCGCCCTCAATGGTATCAAGAAAATCAAAGCGAATCGGGAATTCGTCCCCGAAACGGGCGTGCACCGCGTCGCCCAGCAGCGCGCGGGGCTGGCTGAAAACCAGATCGAGGGACGGGATTTCAAAGCGCGTGTCCCCGAAGCCGAGCAGCAAGCTGTTTTCTTCCGGGACGCCATCGAAGCACCATCCATAGTTTTTTGCGCCGGGGTCCAGGTCGCAGACCTCCTTCATCCATTGCCCACCCCAGGGAGCCGGGTCGAAAAAGGGCACGACGCGGAAGGGGCGCGTGACGGCGTGGCTCAACCCGCGCCGGACCGCCTCGCCGTCCGCGAGCTTGGGTGCGTTTGGGTCATGGGTGTCCAGCACGAAATCCCAGCGGTCGATCAACGGGCGCTTCCAGCGGTCGCAAACCCGCCAATCCACGAAGAAGGCGCGTTTGTATTGGAGGCTGGCCGCCAGCGCGCGGTTTTCGACGCCGAGGTTGCTTGCCTCGTTGCGCCGGAAGCGGAGCTGCCCTTCCCAGCGGGCCAGGTCGGCGTAAACGAGAATATCCGGGTTCGCCACCAGACTCGCCCCGCAGCCGACGATCAGCACGAGACCTTGCCGAACGGCAGCGACCTCGCCCCGCAGCCGCGCCAGTTTTTCCGCGTTGAAAAACTGCGGCAGCGTCAGCCCCGAGAGGAAGCCGAAGACCGGATCGTCCCCGAGAAAGGGCTGGACCAGGGCGTCCACCTCGGCGGCGGAAAGCATCGCCTCCGCCGCCCGAAACGCGGCGACAGGCAAAAGCCGGGCCTGGAGTTCCCGCAAGATCGAGGCTTCGTCCACCCCGGTGTAGCACTCGATGACCACGATGGTCTTGCCGGCGGACCGTTGCGCGATGGCGCGCTGAAGACGCTCCGCAATCCGCGGCCAACCCTCCACGCAGCAGTTTTCGCCCGCGGGCACCGGGACGTACGGGAATTTGTCGTAGTTGGGTGTTCTCACAAAAAAGTTGCCGGGTGGGTTTGCTTGAAGAGCGCCTCCGCGCCGAGCAACGCCGCATCGTCGCCCAGGGCGGCCGCGACGACAGGGACGGACCATCGTCGCGCGGGCAGGTGAGCTTCCAGGTGGGAATGCAGGGCCGGCAGGATCACTTCGGCGCTGCGCAGGACGCCGCCGCCGAGCACCACCAATTCCGGGTCGTAGGCAAGCACGGCGTTTTGCAACACGGTTGCCCAGACACTCAAACTTTGGTTCAGCAGTGCTTCGCTGCACGCGTCGCCCCGTGCCGCCCAACCGAACAACGTTTCGAAATCGATCTTTGCCGCGCCGGCCAGTCCGCTTTCGGCGAAGGCCGGATGACTGCGCGCGCGTTGCTCCAGCGTGGCGGTGGAAGCGAGGTCCTCGGCGCAGCCGATGTTCCCGCAACGTCCGCGCGATCCCCGATAGTCAACGGCGCTATGACCCATCAGTGTGCCGGCCCGGTTGTTCGCGCCACCCATCAGACGGCCGCCCGACACCGCCGCGCAACCGATGCCCGTGCCGAATGCCAGCATCACGACATCGCTTTTCCCGCGCGCGGCGCCCGCCGCGCACTCGCCCAGCAGCGCGACACGCAGGTCATTCTCCAGGGCCGTGGGCACGCCCAGCCTTCGCTCGCTCCAGGCCGCGTAGTCCACCTCGGCCGCCCCGGGAAACTTGCCGAATTCACCGGACACGCGGAACCGTTTCGGGTCGGTCAGGAACGGCAGCGCCAGAGCCGTGCCCCGGCAGTCGGCCGGCGTCGCCCCCGCTTCTTCCAGAAGTTGCTCCCAGGCGACGGCGACGGCTTCCAGCCGTTCGATCATCGGACGCTCCGCCCGCGCCTCCAGTCGGCACCGGGCGACGATGGCACCTTGCCGCACGAGGCCGAGCTTGATCGTCGTGCCCCCGAAGTCCGCGGCAAGAATCATTCGGGCATCCTTTGAAAATCCAGAGTCGGCGTGAACCGGGCGCTCGCGGAATGCACCTTGGCGTATTCGACGGGCCGCAGGCTACGGTCGAACACCGTGTGCGAGCGCATCAACAACGAGTCGCCCGGGTCAACCCCGCAAACCGCTTTTCCGGACAAGGCAGGGAAAAGCGTTTTCATGTTTTGATGGGCAAACAAATAGCTTGTCTGGGAGGTGCCTGGCAACTAAAAAGTCGGCATGCATGTGAATATCCCCCCTCCCGCCCCCACCAGCCCCGCCGTCAGCCCGCCGGGACTCGGGGGCATCCTGTTGTTGAGCGCGATCATCGCCGCGCTTGGCTCGTTGTTGTTCGGCTTCGACACCGCCGTGATTTCCGGGACGACGGACGCGTTGCGCCAGGCATTTTCGCTCACTGACAATCTGCTCGGCATCACCGTGTCGAGCGCGCTGGTTGGCACGATGCTGGGCGCGTTGATCGCCGGACGCCCGGCGGATTGGTGGGGGCGGCGGCGGCTCCTGATGTTGCTGGCCGTCTTTTTTCTCGCTTCCGCGCTGGGGTGCGCCCTGGCGGGGAACTGGAACTCGCTCCTATTTTTCCGGTTTCTGGGCGGGATCGCCGTCGGCGGAGCTTCCGTGGTCTGCCCCATGTACATCACGGAAATCGCCCCGGCAAAACAGCGGGGATTGCTCGTCGCCGTCAGCCAGTTGAACATCGTGCTGGGCATCCTGCTGGCTTATCTCTCCAACGCCCTGGTCGCGCACTGGCTGGGCGCGGGCAATCCTTCCGCGTGGCGCTGGATGTTCGGGGTCATGGCCCTGCCGTCGCTCGCCTTTTTCGGCGCGGCGCTCGTCATCCCGGAAAGTCCCCGCTGGTTCGTCAAACAGAACCGCCTGGCCGAGGCGACCTCCGTCCTCGCGCGCCTCGGGCACGAAGACCCGGCGCGGGAGTGCCGCGAGATCGAGCAATCCCTCTCCTCGGAAACCGTCGGTGTGAGCGAGCGCCTGTTTCAGCGCAAATACCTCCGGCCGCTGCTTCTGGCGATCATGATCGCCGTCTTTAACCAGCTCGACGGCATCAACGCCGTGATTTACTACACTGCGGATATCTTCCGCATGGCCGGGGCGGACCAGGGTGGCGCGCTCTTCCAATCGGTCATTGTCGGGTTGGCCAACCTGGTGATGACCATCGTGGGCATGGCGCTGATCGACCGCGTGGGCCGCAAGGCGCTTTTGCTGTGGGGTTCGGTGACGTTCGTGTTTTCCCACTTGCTGGCGGTCTGGGTGTTTGCCACGCATGCCCAGGGCTGGGTCGTCATTGCCGCCTTGATGGGCATTGTGGGTTCGCACGCCTATTCCCAGGGCGCGGTCGTCTGGGTGGTCATCAACGAATTGCTCCCGAACGCCGTTCGCGCCTCGGGATCGGCCTTCGCCTGTTTTCTGATGTGGACCCTTTGTGCCATCATCGGGTGGGTGTTTCCGATCATCGCGCGCAGTTCCGGCGCCTATGCCTTCGGATTTTTCGCGGTGATGATGGTGCTGCAATTTGTGTTTGTGGCGAAGTTTCTGCCCGAAACCAAAGGGATCAGTCTGGAGGAACTCCAGAAGGAATTGGGCGCCGGGTCGGCGGGAGTGCGGGTTTCGTAGCCCGCCGAGACGACTCCCCGGATTACGGTGCGAGCGCGGCAAGCACGACGCGCTCGCCGGGGGCGGTGGCGAACGTCAGCCGGTCGCCCCGCACGATCTGCGCGGGTTTGCCCTCGCTGATAATCCGGACATCATGTCCGGGCCACGGGTTTTGCAGCACGCAGGGACGCCCCTGCTCGCTCAAAATGCTCACGTCCTCGACGACGCCTTGACGAAGGGCCGCGCTCACCAGGAACGCGCCATAGGCCCGCAACGTCCGGAAGCTGGCGTCCCGATTCACGGGCCAGACGGGAAAAAGCCGGAGGACTCCCTTCGTGGCTCTGCATCAACATTTCATTGATGGTGTTGGGAATGGTGCTGCTGTTCTCAAGCATGTGGAACTCGTTGTAGAGAATGCCGTTCGGTTGAAATTTCACCTCGCCGAGTTTCGCGAGGATCACGGCGGGATTGTACCCGACGCGCGCGGCGGCCGGGAAGACGGAAGACGTGGAATTCATGCTCGTCCACTGATTGGGGTTGGTCGCCGTGATCGTGTCGCGGGCGATTTCGAGTAGTTTCGGGTCGCTGCCCAGCCCGATGGCGCCACTCGGGTAAATGTTCGTGATCGTCGCGTCCGGTCGGGGTTTTCCGGTCGGAACGCCTTTTTTGGGTTGTGGCGGCGGATAGAGCTTTTCCGCTCGGCGGAAGACGGTCGCGCCTCCAAATTTCTGGATGGAAAACGCGCTCAGGTGGTCGAGGATGTGCCGCCAATGATCCCGCTCGGGTTCATCCCCGCCCAGGGTCAGGCTCAGGTCGAGCGCGAGTTTCAGGACGTTGCGCGCCAGCGCGAGCGACACGGCCGGGTTCACATCCTGGCCGCTCTCGTTCGCCCCGTCATTGTAGCTGACATAGCGGCCGTCCGCCGGCTGGCGCAGGCCGGCGGGCAGGTCCTTCGTCGCCTCGATGAGGGCGGGAGGCGTGGGCTCGAACTTGAGGTAATCCTCCCAGAAATTCGCCACGTCGTGGACGAACGGATACACTTTCCGCCCATACGCCAAATCATAGGTCGTGTACCAGCGCTGGGCGATGTTGACGGCGGCAAACGCGGCGTTGCTGCGCTGGCCCAGGAACAACCCGCCTTTCTCGCGCAGCCAGGGCGGATCGGTGGGTTTGGTGACAAAGTTGGGGTGCGCGGGGTCGCCGGTCGTCTCGATCCCGACCGGTCCGATCTTCACGGGATAAAGCACGCCGCGGCAATGCAGGACCTCCCTGGCGTAATAACGTCCCCGCGCCATGAAATCGAGAATGGGCGCGTCCTCCGGGTCCGCCTGCTCGATGTGGTTGCTGGAATAGAGGCCGTAAAAACAGGCTTCATGATTGTAGTTCAACGTGTAAGCGCCGGTCCACATCGGCTGATCGGTTGTCACCCAGGTTCCCGCGATGCCCGGGGGATAAACCGGATCGCGGCTGCAAGACGCCAGGATGTAATTGGACACGTTGTAGCGCCATTCCAGGCTGGCGTCGCCCAGCTTGACCGAGGATTTATCCCAGAAGCCGCGCCACCATTTCACATGGTCATTGTAAAGGGTGGCGACCGCGTTCCGATCCAACGCCGCCACCCGCGCGCACGCTTCAGAGGCATATTGCCCGCTCTGCCGAAGGCTGCGCATCTCCGCGGCCAGAATGACGGGGTGGCCCGGCTCGACTTTGAAGTGCCCGCTCTTTTCACCCAGCAGGGTGAAGGCGCAGGCGGTTTCCGCGGGAACGTCCACGCCCAGCCGGAAAATCCGCGCGCCCCAGAAAACGCCGGTTTCGGTGCGGGAGACGGGGGCGGCGGCTGGTGAGTCCACCCAGTCGGTCGCCATGTCGGGCTTGGGTCGGTGGTCTATTTGGGGCGTGGTCCGCGGGGCCGCTGGAATCCAAAGGTGAACATCCCCTTCGACGGATGCCCCTTGGACGCTGAGTTCGACGATCAGCAGGTTCTCGGTGGCGCTGACCCACGAACGCATCGTGACTTCGGTGTCGCCCTTTTTGAAGGATGAAGTCGTCGTGGCATCCGCCAGATTTTGCTCCGCGTGGTAGGTCGCGCCCTGAAGCTGTGGGATGAGAAGATCGAGGTGGCCGAGAGGCCGCGGCCCGCTCCTGCACCAAACGTTCCGTAGTTCCCAAAGGTCGTTCTTGCCGAGCCAGAACTGTTGGTTTTCCGGGTTCCCGCAGACGGCAACCGCCATGTCGCCGTTACCCATCAATGGGGCGTCGAGCTGCTGGTAGCGGGGCAGCGGCATCGGCGGCTGGGTGAACACCGATCTGTAAGCGGAATTTTCGGGATCGGCGTCGGCGGCGCGGCTGGCTGGCGGCGCCACTGCGGCGAGGCAGGCGATCGCGCCAAGGAGAAGTGGGCGGGACATCAGGATTCAGGGAGGGACGATACGGGGCTGTGACAAGGATGGTTCTGGGACACGGTGCGAGCCACCGCGGGACGGCAATCATACAGTGCTCGACCCGGGGCGCAATTTGGAAGCGGGGCGGCGGCAAGTTCGCCCAGCATGGAGAAGGTCTGCCCGCGGGTCGCCACTCGGCTCCCCCGCGACATGCCGCGTTTGGCTCCGGTTGCCTTTTTGCCTTCGCCTTTTTGTCCTCCGCTTGGACTGGGGCATCGTGTCGCGGGCAGTCCAAACCAAAGGCAACCGCAGCCGGAGCCTGACCGGTGAGATTGCCGCCGTCCCGCACTTTTGATTGCACTCCACGACCTACGGTCGGCGGCATGGCTGACATCAGTCATTAAAGCCCACGCCTTTCGTAAATAGTCACTTCTTGAGCGTAAATTGGCACTCTAATCGACTGTTCGCGGAGCGAAGTACGGTTATTGTTGCAACCCAATTGTCCTGTCTGCACCCCCTCAGTTACCAAAACGGTAGTTTGGTCACACTCCAGCGGTCATCCGTCACTGGCCGTTTTTACTTGGACGTGGAACAACCCGGAATCCCCTTTTGGCGTTCAGGAACCTAACGCGCGCGCCAGCGGTGCGGGGCGAAGATTTGCCGCCGGGCACTTCCGCGCCGTCCATTGTTCCACGTTTCGCTTTCGTCACTCCCCTCAATGAAACTTAAACCCGCGATCCTGTGCCTGTTCGGCATCTTGCAACTTGGACTGACCTTCCGCCCGGCGGAAGCGGCGGCCGGCGAAGAGGTCGTGTTCGGCCCCGTGGACGTCGAGGCGCACGGCAGCGGCCCTGGCGTAATCGGCTGGTTCGACGGACCGCCACCGACGACCGCCGCGCATCCCTGGACGGTGTCGGCCTGGTTGCGGCCCACGGCGGCGATCTCCAAACCCACTTTGGTGGCGGGGTTTGGCGACGGCATCGATTACCTCGGCTCGCAGCGTTACCTCGCCGCCAACGCCGCCGGCTGGTACGTCTGGGTCGGCAACCAGGAGACGAAAGGCGGGCGTTTTGTCAAAGACCCGGTTTCGCGGGACCTCGTGCCGCCCGCCGGAACGGCGCCGGTGGCGGCGGACCACTGGCAATTTCTCGCGGCGACGTACGACGGGACGACGCTCAGCTTTTACGTCGATGGCAAGCCGGTCGCCAGCCAGGCCGTGACGCTCAACGAATCGGCCATGCAGCCGCTCATCGCGCCGCCTCCGGCGTGGAAGGACGGCGGTTGTTTCGCCGGGCGGATCGCCCATTTCACCATCTCGGCCAAAGCTCTCGCCGCGGCTGAAATCGCCGCGCTGGCGCAGACCCCAACCCCTACGCTGGACGCGCTGCGCTTCGAGTCCGCGCCCGCCGGACCGACGCCCACGAACCGCTGGGAGGAGTTTCGCGGCAGCCGCAACCTGCCGCCGCAAAATCCGGACACCTTCCCCAAGCCCGTGCCGCCGGTGACGGCCACGCGCGTGCCGAAGCTCGCGCCGCACCCGTTGCCCGTGCCGGCCGCGGATGGGCGGCTCGTCCTCGACCGCGGCTGGGAATTGGCCGACGCCGCCACGATTTCCGCGGCGCCCGCGGAGATTACCCGTCCGGCTTTCGACTCGCGCGTCTGGCTGGACGCAACCGTGCCGGGCACGGTGCTCACCAGCCTGGTACAACAAGGGGTTTACCCCGACCCGCTGCACGGCCTCAATAATTTGCTGATCCCCGACCTGGCGAAAAAAACGTGGTGGTACCGCGTCGCCTTCGACACGCCGCCGCAATGGAAGGGTCGCGCGGTCCACCTCACCTTCAACGGGATCAATTACCACGCGCGGGTCTGGCTCAACGGCAAGGAACTGGGCGAGGTCAACGGTGCCTTCATCCGGGGCGAGTTCGACGCCACCCCGGCGCTGGCGGCCAGCGGTCCCAATGTCCTGGCCGTGCGGGTCTGGCCGCAGCCCCATTTCTGGGCGGGACACGAGGAATCGGTGAAGGCGGGCGCGGGCGGCAACGGCGCGGACGGCTCGTTCGACGGCCCGACGTTCTTTTGCAGCGAGGGCTGGGACTGGATCCCCACGATCCGCGACCGCAACACCGGCATTTGGCAGGACGTGGTGCTGCGCGCCACCGGACCCGTGAGCGTGGGCGACCCGCGCGTCGTCACCACCCTGCCGCGGCTGCCCGACGTTTCGCTGGCGAACGTCAGCGTGCAAGCCGAGGTGCGCAACCTGACCACCACCCAGCAGCGGGTCACGCTTGAGGGCGCGCTGGGCGACGTGAAATTTACGCTGCCCGCCGTGCTTGCCCCGGGGGAGGCCAGGACCCTGACCGCCGACCCGAAGACGGTCCCGGCGCTCGCGATCAAGAATCCCCGGCTCTGGTGGCCCAACGGCTACGGCGAACCGGCGCTCCAAGACCTGACGCTGCGGGTGCTCGATGCCGCCGGCCGGGAATCCGACCGGCTGACCCAACGGGTCGGCTTGCGCGAGATGGAGTACGATTACCTGCCCAAAGGCCCGCAGACGGAGGGCAAGACGCCGCTGGTCATCAAGGTCAACGGACAACGCATTTTCATCCTCGGCGGCGACTGGGGCATGGACGATGCCATGAAGCGGTCTTCCGTCGAGCGGCTGGAGCCGTATTTCCGGCTGCACCGCGACGCGCACGCCACGATGATCCGCAACTGGATGGGGCAGCAAACGGAGGAAAGTTTTTACGCCCTGGCCGACAAGTACGGCATCCTGGTCTGGAACGATTTCTGGTTGAGCACCTACGGTTACAGCGCGCCGCCCGCCGACGCCGAACGCTGGCTGGCCAACTCCGCCGACGCGATCAAGCGCTTTCGCAACCATGCCTGCATCGCCGTCTGGTGCGGGCGCAACGAGGGGGCCATGCCGGGATGGCTCGAAGCACCCTTCAAGAAGCAGTTGGAGGAGTTGGACGGCACCCGCGCCTTCGAATCCTCGTCCACGCACGGCGATCACCTGATGGGCAGCGGGCCGTGGACCTACAAAGAGCCGGTCTGGTACTTCAAGGACCACGCGCACGGGTTTACCACCGAGCTGGGCATCAACTCCGTCCCCACCGCCGACGCGATCAAGGCGATGTTGGACCCATCCCAGTACTGGCCGACCAACGACGCCTGGGCCTACCACGATTTCCATTCCGCCGCGCACGGGCCGGTCAAGGAATACGTCGGCGCGATGGAAAAGAGTTACGGCAAGGCGACCGGCCTGGAGGATTTCGTCCGGCGCATCCAGATGCTCAACTACACCCATCACCGCACCATGCTGGAGGCGTGGAACTCCAAGATGTGGAACCCGACGACGGGTCTTCTGCTCTGGATGACCCACCCGGCCCAGCCCAGCATGGTCTGGCAGATCTATAGCTCCGACTACGACACGCACGCGGCGTTCTACGGTTTCCAGAAAGCGGCGGAACCTCTGCACGTCCAATGGAACCTGGACACGGACAAGGTCGCCGTGGTCAACCACCTCTTCACCCCGATCAAAGGCTCGACCGTGACGGTGCGCCTCTTCGGCCTGGACGGCCGCGAGTTGGAAAAGCGGCAGGTCAACGTGGACGCCGCGCCCAACGCCACCGCCGAGGTTGCCGACCTGCACTGGCCCGATCCGGCGGCGGCGCCGGTGACGTTCCTCAAGCTCGAATGGCGCGATGGCGGCGGCAAACTGTTGTCGGAGAACTTCTACTGGCACTCGGCGCAGCCCGAGGAACTCCAGGCGTTAAACGGGCTTCCGCCGGTGAAACTCGGCGGGTCGGTGCAATTTACCCGTGCCGCCGGGGAGGTCACGGCCCGGGTCGCCCTCGCCAACCCGGGAGCGAACATCGCGCTGATGACGCATCTGGTCCTGCGCGACGCCGCGACGGGCAAGCGCATCCTGCCGGCGTACTACAGCGACAATTACGTCTCACTCCTGCCGGGCGAAAAACGCGATCTCACCGTGACGTGCGCCGCGAAGGATGCAACGGCGGCCATGAAGATCTCGCTCGAAGGCTGGAACGTGCCCGCCGACTCATTCTAGGAACCATGCGCCGCGAAGAGAAGCGGCGACCGACGGCAACGTCGATGCCGTGATGGTTTCACTCACCAACAATCTCGCGATCCTGACCGCAGTCATGGTCATGGCGTGACAACTCCTCCGACAACCCACCGCAATATGATGATAGGAACTTACATGAAGGCCACGAACTGCTTGCGCGGGCAGCGTCTGATCGTGCTCTCGCTTTCGCTCTTGCTCGTCGCGTTCCAGGGCATGCGGGCAAAAGAGCCGATCGACTACATCGATCCGTTCATCGGCACGGGCCGCGCGGGGAAGGATTTTCCCGGCGCATCCGTCCCGTTCGGCATGACGAAAGTCAGCCCCGACACCGCCACCGCCGGAGTGGTGAGTTATTCATACTACGACAAGACCGTCAGCGGCTTTAGCTTCACCCACATCGGCGGCGCGGATGGCGGCGAACTGGCCAATCTTCTAACCATGGCCACCACCGGCCCCTTGCACACTTATTGGGGTCAGCGGGGGAAACCGGGCACCGGCTACCAGTCGGCGTTTACCAAAAGTTCGGAAACGGCTTCCGCCGGCTATTATGCTGTCACGCTGGACGACTCCAAAATCGCGCGCCGAAGCCACCGCCGCGCCGCACAGCGGGATGTTGCGGTTCACCTTTGCCGAAAACCCGCAGTCGCGCCTGCAGATCGACCTCTCGCACCGCCACGACGGCACCTCGCTGCACCAGACCGTCAAGGTGACGGATGATCACACCATCGAGGGCTCGATCGATTGCCCGGCGGCCGGCGGCGGCTGGCGCTTCGGCCCGACGTCCTACACGCTTTACTATCACCTGGAGTTCAGCAAGCCCCTGACGAAAGTCGGCGTCTGGAGCGCCACCCTGCCGCCGGTCTGGACCGCCACTGACCATCCCGTTCCTTACGGCAAAGGCAAGAACATCAGCGATCCCTCGTTCATCGAAGCCTGCCAGAAAGCCGAGGTCATCCCGGACTGCCGCGAGAAGGAAGGGCAGCACCTGGGTTTCTACAGCGAGTTTCCGACGAAGGCGAACGAAGTGGTGATGGTCAAGGCCGGCATCTCCTTTGTCAGCGTCGCGGGAGCGCGGGCAAACCTCGCGGCCGAAATCCCGGACTGGGATTTCGACCGGGTTCATCAGCAGGCGCGGGCGGCGTGGGTCAAGGCTTTCGACCGCCTTACGGTGGAAGGCGGCACCGAGGATCACAAAACGATCTTCTACAGCGCGCTCTACCGCGCGATGCTGTTCCCGCAAATCTTCGCGGACCTGGATGGAAATTATCCCGGGGGCGACCACAAGCCGCACCATTCCGATACGTTCGTCAACCGCACGCTGTTCAGCGGCTGGGATGAATATCGCAGCAAATATCCGCTCCTGACGCTGGTGGCGCCGTCCGTGGTCAACGACCAGATCAACAGCATGGTCGATCTGGCGGAGTCCAACGGCACCAAGTATTACGACCGCTGGGAAATCATGGGCTGCTACACCGGCTGCATGACCGGCAATCCGGAAGTGGTCGTGATCAACGATGCCTGGCAAAAGGGCATCCGTGGTTTCGACAGCGAAAAAGCCTACCAGTTCGCGGTCAACACGACGCTCAAAAATGGCAACTCGAAATTGGGTTACTGCCGCGAGTCGATCTCGGATACGTTCGAGTACGGGCTGGATGAATGGAACGTCGGGCAGTTCGCCGCTTCCCTCGGCAAAAAGGAGGATGCCGCCAAGTATCAGCAACTTTCGTTGTCTTACAAAAACCTTTTCGACCCCGAACCAGGCCTGGACTTACGACGCCGCCGGGACGGACGCCCGGCCGGAATGGAAAGGCTGGTTCCGCATCAAGGACGGCAACGGGAATTTCAAACCCTGGGAAGGTCTCACGTCGCCGAAAGGAGCCCGGGAATCGACCGTCTATCAGGCGGGCTGGAGTGCTTACCATGATGTGCCAGGATTGGTCAGCCTGCTGGGAGGCAAGGACCTCTTCGTGGCCAAGCTGGACGATTTTTACAGCCGGTCTCCCGATTACACGAAATGGACCCCGTACATGGGAATCCCCAATCCAACGGGAGGCAGATCGTGGTCGAGTCCCTACAACAATCCCGGCAACGAGCCGACGGAATTGATTCGCGTTCCTGTTCAACCGGGCCGGCGCGCCCTGGCTGACGCAAAAATGGGTCCTGCAGGAAGAGCACGTCTACAACACCGGTCCCGAAGGCTTGCCGGAGGATGATGACGTCGGCCAGATGTCCGCCTGGTACGTGCTGGCCGCCATGGGTCTGACGCAGGGTTGCCCGGGCGACCCGCGCTACGAGATTTTCACCCCGCTCTTCGACAAGGTCACCCTGAAGTTCGATCCGAAGTATGCCAAGGGGAAAAGCTTCACGATCACCGCGAGGAACCAATGCGCCGGATCATCCCTACATTCAGTCGGCCACGCTGAACGGCAAGCCGCTGAACCGGTGCTGGCTGAGTGATGCGGAGATCAAGGCCGGTGGAAATCTGGAATTGTTGCTTGGCGCCCAGCCCAATAAATCGTGGGGAGTGAGTCAAGACTGACGGCGCTGTGTCAGCGATACAGCGCTTTTTAGAATGATTGAACGCCGCCGTGCTCGATCCAGGAAACCGCTTGGCAGCGCGGGCGTCCCGCCCGCCTCTGGTTCTGCTCTGGTCAGCCCCGGGAGCGCGGGCGTCCCGCCCGCATCTGGTCTGTTCCGGTCTGGTTGGCCCGGGGGCTACCGCCCTGTGGCGGGCGGGACGCCCGCGTTCCCGGGGCTGACCGGAACCAGCGGCGGGCGGGAGGCCCGCGCTGCCGGGACGGAGGCCCCCGATCCGGGCCGGCTTGCTCAATCATTATGAAAACGGCTGGGAGCTTCATCATGACCAGGATCAATCATCCTTTGCTGATCGGCGCGGCAGTACTTCTATTGCTGGCTCGTTGTAGTGCCTTCGCCGGTGAGTCGCCGGCCGATTCTTCCGTCGGCATTGAACCGGCTGCGTTTGGACCCGTCGGAAAGGGACGGGTTTTGCGATGGACGGTTATTTTGTTTGGTGCGGCTCGGTCATCAAAGTCGGCGACGTTTACGAAATGTTTGCTTCGCGCTGGCCGGCCAACACGAACTTCCCCGATGGCTACCGGCAAAACTCCGAGATCGTGCGCGCGGAAGCGTCCAGGCCCGAAGGCCCCTACGTGTTCAAGGAAGTGGTCATCGGAAAACGCGCCGCCGGCAAATGGGACAGCGCCATGGCGCACAACCCGGCCATCTACCAGGTCGGCGGCACGTTTGTCTTGTTCTACATCGGAAGCGATGTCGGCTCGAATCTCCGGCAGATCGGAATTGCCACGGCGTCTTCCGTCGCCGGTCCATGGACGCGCCGGGACAAGCCGCTGGACCTTGGGTTGGCCGACGACGCGAACAATCCCGCCGCGTGGTTCGAGTCGGACGGCAGCGTGAAGCTGGTTTGGCGCACGGCCAACCTGCAAGTCTGTGAATCCACCGCGAAGTCGTTTGAAGGGCCTTACACAGTGGTGAACGGCAATCTCTGGCCGACGGCAAAGATAGAGGACTTCTTCATGTTCAGAAAAGACAATGCTTATCATCTCATCTGCGAGGATAACGCCGGCAAGCTGACCGGCCACGACAGAAAATGGGGCGGGCATTTGATTTCGGACGATGGCATGACCCGCTGGCGGCCCGCTCCGCAACCGGTTGCCTACGACGACACCATTCACTGGACCGACGGCACCGCATTCAAACCAGTGCGTCGAGAACGGCCGTGGCTTTTGATCGACAACGGGAAAATGACCCACCTCTTCAACGCGGTGTTTGATGGCAAGCAGACCTGGAATCAGCCTGTGCCGCTTGCCACACCCGTCAATTTGGATTGAACACAAATGGCGAACGAGATGAAGCGTCTATGAAATCATCTCGCGGCTCCAGAATTACGTAGCGGCCGGTGCAGTCGATAACAACCCCTTAATGAATAAGAACAAACGTTTATCGATTGTACTCGGCATTGGATTATTCTGCTCCCTGGCAAACGCACAGGATATCACAAAGTTTCAAGTGAAACAGTCAAACGGAGTCGTGCGTTATTCCGAACCAATCATGTCGCCAAACAGGGCGCTCGGAGAAAATCTTATTTTTAATCCTACCGTCATCGCGGTGGGCGACCGGCTGGCAATGATCTACCGCCGCAATGCCAAGGGTCCGACGGAGTCACGCTTTCAACTGGCCTTCAGCGACGATGGCCGCACCTTTGTCCCGGACGCCTCCAACCCAGTGATGATCCCTGACAACCCCTTTGATCGCAACGGGTGCGAGGATCCCCGGGTTGTTCTGTTCAACGGGATCTACTATCTGACATACGTTGGCAACAGGGGCGGAGACTACGATGCGCAATGCCTCGCCACTTCCACCGACCTCATTCATTGGGACAAGAAAGGCGTGGTTCTCGATCCCCAGGGATGGAACAAGAACCAAGTCAAAGCCGGTGTCATCGTGCCGGAAAAAATCGGCGGCAAATACATCATGTATTTCGCGGGACAACTCCAGGCGTGGCAGCCGTCCATCGGCATGGCCGTGTCCGATGACCTCCTGCATTGGACCCAGCCATTGGATCATTCGCTGATGAGTTCACGGAAGGATCATTTTGACAGCCTGGGAGTTGAACCCGGCCCGACGCCGATCATCCTGCCGGAAGGGATTCTACTGGTCTATAATGGGTGGGATAGCGCCCATGTCCATAAAACGGGCTGGGCTTTGTTTTCCAAGGACGATCCTTCAAAGCTTTTGAAACGCTGCGAAGTGCCTTTCATCGAGCCGCAGTTCAAATACGAAAGGGATGGGCGCCACCTTTTCACTTTTACCGAAGGCGCGGTTTTGTTCAAAGGCCTCTGGCGATTTTATTACGGCGCATCGGACGAGTGCATCGGGCTGGCGGAAATCGACGACATTGGCACGCTCCTGAAGGCCGTGCCTTGAGGCGGATGATAATCACATCTTCCGTGGTGGCTTTGCGTTGAAGAACAGGTTGTTGGTTGCCGGGTTCCCCCAAACAAGTCGATGAAACCGCGCCGCCTCCTCGCTTACGCCTGGCTCACGCTGAGCTCTCTCAGCTCTCTCCGCGCCGCCGACGATCTCCCCGCCCGGTTTGCCGCCCCACCCGACGCCGCTCGCCCCGGCGTGTATTGGTATTTCATGGACGGCAACCAGACCCGCACGGGCATCGCCGCCGATCTGGAAGCGATGAAGGAGGCGGGGCTGGGGCACGCGCTCTACCTGGACGTTGATGTAGGCGTGCCCCGGGGGCCGGTCGCCTTTCTCGGTGAGGAATGGCAGGACCAGTACGTTTTCGCGGTGCGCGAGGCGGAGCGCCTCGGGTTGCAGATCATCCTCGGCTCCGGACCCGGCTGGGCCGGCAGCGGCGGCCCGTGGATCAAGCCCGAGCAGTCGATGCAGCACCTCGTGGCCGAGCCGGTCGAGGTCGAAGGGCCGCGAAGGTTCACGGACACGCTTCCCGCCGCCAAGCCGCGCGTGCCCTTTTTCGGCCCGTTGCGCGGGGAGATGGCCTCGTTCGAGGCGACCCGGCAGGCGGCTTACGGCGAGGTGACGGTCCTTGCCTTCCCCACGCCGACCAGCGGGCAAAAGATCGCGGATGCCGATCAGAAAGCGTTGTATTACCGCCCCTCCTTCACCTCGGGCGGTCCTTCCGTGAAACCCTATCTGAAAACGGAGGCGGCCTATCCCGCCGTGCCGGCGGGCGGCGCGATCGCGTCGGAGCGGGTCGTCGATCTGACCCGCTTTCTGCGGCCCGACGGCACCCTCGACTGGGACGTTCCGCCCGGCCGCTGGACGCTTCTGCGCTTCGTGAGCCGCAACAACGGCAACATCACGCGTCCGGCGCCGCGGGCCGGTCTCGGGTTCGAGGTGGACAAGTTTTCCGCCGGGTCGCTCGATTTTCATTACGACACCTACATCGGCAAACTGCTCGCCAAGGTCGGCGCGCGCCGGGCGGGCGTCGGCTGGACCACCCTGCACATCGACAGTTGGGAAATGGGCGCGCAAAATTGGACGCCGGCCTTCCGCGACGAGTTCCGGACGCGCCGGGGTTACGATCCGCAGCCGTACTATCCCGCTTACCTGGGCTGTGTCGTGGGCAGCCGCGAGGTCAGCGAACGTTTTCTGTGGGACGTTCGCCTGACCGGTAGCGAGTTGATCGTCGAGAAACATGCCGGCCATCTCAAGGAACGCGCGCGCCGGGACGGCTTCGACCTCTCCATCGAGCCTTACGACCTGAACCCCGGCAACGACTTCGATCTCGGCGCGGTGGCCGATGTTCCCATGGGCGAGTTCTGGCACGTGGGCTTCGACACCGCGTTCAGCGTGACGGAGGCCGCTTCCATCGGCCACGTCATGGGTCGCGCGGTGATCGGCGCCGAAGCGTTCACCAGCGGCGATGGCGAACGGTGGAAAGATTATCCCGGCAGTCTGAAGGATCAGGGCGACTGGGCTTTCGCCAGCGGGATCAATCGCTTTACCTTTCACACCTTCGCGCACAAGCCCGACCAGGATCGGCCCGGGATGGAGATGGGCCCTTACGGCGTCCACTGGGATCGCGGCCAGACCTGGTGGCCGATGGTCGATGCCTACCACCGTTACATCGCGCGTTGCTCGGAGGTATTGCGCCAAGGCCGGACGATTGCCGACGTGCTCTATCTCATGCCGGAAGGCGCACCCAACGTTTTTCTGCCCCCCACCAGCGCTTACGACGAAGCTTCGGGTCGGCTCCCGGACCGGCGCGGTTACAACTTCGACGGTTGCTCCAGCGCGGCCCTGATCGAACTCGCCGTCGTGCGCGACGGGGCGTCGTGTTCCCCGGCGGCGCGCGCTACCGGCTCCTGGTCCTGCCGGACTCGCCGACGATGACGCCCGCGCTTCTTGACAAGCTCGCGGCGCTCGTGCAAGCCGGGGCCACTCTCGTCGGCAATCCGCCCCGGAAATCGCCTAGCCTGACCGGCTTTCCGGTGTGCGACGAATCCGTGGCCACGCGAGCGACCGCGCTCTGGGGGGCATTGGAGATTCCCCCCGGGCAAGCCAGGAGGAGTTACGGCAAGGGCCGAGTCGTGTGGGGCCGGGCGCTGACCGAAACTCCGTCCAAGAATCCGCTCGCCCCGATTTATCCCGGCTACGACCTGACCGCGGCCCTGCTCGGCGACCAGGGGCAGCCGCCCGATTTCACTTCCCCCGGCCCCGTGCGCTACACCCATCGCAGCACGCCGGAACGCGAAATCTACTTCGTCTCGAACCGCTCCGCCAAACCGCTTGAGACCACGGCCGCCTTTCGCGTCGAGGGACGCCCGGCGGAGCGGTGGGACGCCGTCACCGGCGCCACGTCCCCGTTGCCCGAACGCGCGAGCGGAGGCGGGATCACGACCGTCCCGCTGCAACTCGCGCCCTCGGAGAGCTGTTTCGTCGTTTTCCCCAAACCGGAGGCAGCCACGGTGCGCGGCGGGCCGGCGGCCAACTTCGTCCCGCGCGCGGCCCCCGCCACGCTGTCCAGCCCGTGGGAGGTGTCGTTTGACCCCGCGCTGGGCGGGCCGGCGGCGCCCATCCGCTTCGACACGCTCGACGATTGGAGTCGCCGCCCCGAACCGGGGATCAAATATTACTCCGGCATCGCCGTTTACCGGAACACGTTCGATCTGCCGGGGGCGGCGGCGACGACGCCCCTTTACCTCGATTTGGGCAACGTCAGGGTCATGGCCCGCGTCAAGGTGAACGGGCAGGATTGCGGCGTCGCCTGGACCGCGCCGTGGCGGGTCGAGATCTCCCGTTCGGTCAAACCGGGTCGGAACACCCTGGAGATCGAGGTCGCCAATCTGTGGCCCAACCGCATGATCGGCGATCTCGTGGAAAAGCGCGCCCCACCCATTGCGAAAACCACCTTCCACCCTTTCAAGGCCGCGGATCCGCTATTACCTTCCGGCCTCATGGGACCGGTGACGTTCATGACGCCGTGAGGGGGCGGGCTGTTTCGCGCGCCAGACCCTCTGCTTTGGCGGGAGCGAACGCGGTCGAAGGATGAAAAACATAGAACAGGGATGACCAACCATGATGAATCGATCCAGGGGCGTAGCATTACTTTTGGTGATGTCGGCTCTCGCTTTGCCCGTATTGCGTTCCGCCTCGGGAAGTGAAATCGAATTCGGCGCTTACTATACCGAGCTAAAATCCGGGCAGGATTGGGAAGCGCACTCCAGGACGGGCCAGTACGCGGATGTCGTGGTCAACGTGGCGAAGGCCGGCGGATCCCTGGTTTTTTGGAGGGGCAACAGCTATTTGCCCTACTGGAAAACGGCGAAGGGACAATGGAACCTCGCGGAGATCATTCCCCGCGCCGGCGACGGGACCGAACCGATGCCGGACAGATGCAACGTGTACTCTCACGTCGAGGTCATCGAGAACTCCGCCGCGAGGGTGATTGCGCGCTGGAGGTATCTGCCGAGTTTCACCGCCGGAAATCCGCACGGGAACGTAAAAGCGGACAACTTCGTCGATGAAACTTTCATGATCACGCCGGATGGCAAGGTGAATCGCGTCATCAAGCAGGCCGCGAAAAAGAGTCGACGATTGGAATGACCCATTGAACCAAGCCGCGGAGGAACTGCAACTGAGCGAGGGCGGAGTCACCGAGGTGAGCCGGAAAGGTCCGGCGCATTCGACGCGGACCGAGCAGGCGGCAGGCAATCCCGGACAAAAAATGCCGGTGGTTGATCCGGCTCTCTGGTTCAAGTTCGACGAAGGCGCGGGAACCGAAACGACCGAGGGTATCACCCATGCCGTCCTGCCCGTCGCCGGTCCGAAGGCGCTCTGGAAAAAAGGAGTTTCCGGCGCGGCGCTGGAATTCGACGGCTACGGCAGCGCCGTGGTCCTGCCAGCCGCCAAAGCCCCGCGCCTTGCCAGCGGGAGCGTCACCCTGGAGGGGTGGTTTGCGCTCGGCGCTTACCCGTGGGACTGGGCGCCGGTCATCCAGCAGGGCGATGACAAAGGCTACTTCCTCGGCGTGGACAGCCACGGTTATCCCGGGTTCATGGTGGAAGTCGGCGGGGCATGGCAACAACTCACCCCGCCCAACGTTCCGCCTTACAACGATGCGAACCACCTTGAATTGTTTCGCTGGCATCAACTGGCGGGCACCTACAATCAACAGGACGGCGTGATGCGCCTTTACGTCGATGGCCGGGAAGTGGCCCGTAAGCTGGTGGGCACGGGCGGCGTGCAAACCGCCCCGACCGACGTGCGGGTCGGCAAGGCGGGCATCCCGCGAAAGCCGACCGGCGGCACGCATGACACCAAGCCCAGCGACTTCGGGTTCGATGGCCTCATCGACGAAGTCCGCGTTTACGACCGGGCGCTGGACGCAGCGCAAATTTCCCGGTCGTTCGACGACTTCAATCCCGGCCCGAACATCGCCGCGGCGCCGGACATGCAGAAGCGCCGTCTCCCCGCCTTCCCCGGCGGCGGGAAGTTCCGGGCGGTTTACACGCACCTGCCCTATTACGAGACCTGGGATAACCTCTGGTGCGCGGACAAGTATTCCGATCTGGTGGTGGAGTTCGATCAAAGCCCGTGCAAACTGATCTTTTGGCGGGGCACCAGCTATATTCCCGTGCTGGCGAACGAATCGGACCAGTGGTACATGAATGAGTTCAACGAGACCGGACTCAACAAGGACGCCCCCGGGGACTGCGAGCCGATGTCGGACAAGCCGTGCCTGGACTCGCACGTCCGGGTGATCGAAAACAACGAAGCCCGCGTGGTCGTCCACTGGCGTTACCGTTTGGCCAACACCGATCATCGCTGGGCTTATTACGACGACAAGACCGGGTGGGGCGACATTGCCGACTGGTATTACTACATCTATCCCGACGGGGTGGTCTCCAAGCGGATGCGGTGTTATTCCTCCCGACCCGATAAGTGGCACGAATGGGACGAGCAGATCGTCGTCTTCGGCGAAGGCCAGCATCCTGAAAGCGTGATCAAAAAAGTTCCCGTGATGACCCTGGTGGACAAAGCGGGCAATGCTGTCGACTACGATTGGAATCCCGATCCGCCAAAGCCCGCGTATGGCGGGAAGATTATTCAGATGATCCACCTGACGGGACGGTATTCCCCGTTCACCATCCAGGCATTCGACAAGGGCGACATCTACAACGGCGAACGCACGTGGTACTCTGTTTTTCCCTCGTGGAACCATTGGCCCACTTCGCAAATCGAATCTTCCGGACGGAATGCCGCCTTCCCGGACCGCGCCGCCCATTCTTCCATTTCCCATTTGTTCTGGCCTTACAGCGCGCAACAAAAAGGCGATATCCCCTTCCAGGAGAAAAATCTGCTGGAAGGCATGACGGACCAGCCGGCCGCCGCGCTGACGAGTTTGGCGAGATCATGGCTCAAAGCGCCGGGCGTCAGCGACCTGTCGGGAGGAGAGGCCGAAGGTTACGACCAGGCCGAACGGGCTTATGGTTTCAGGCTGGGCGGCGGTCCGCTCCGTTTCAAAATCAACGCGTCCGAGGAGCAGCCGATTCATCATCTGTGCTTTCGCGTCAAAAATTGGCGGAGCCGGACAGCTGCGGCCGACCTCAAAATCAACGGTAATTCCCAGCCGCCCGGGACCGCGTTCCGGCAAGGCGTGAACCTGGATGTGGATGGAACGTACACGCTAATCATCTGGCTCGGTCTGGAAGCGACCAGCGCCCAGGACTTTCAGGTAACCAGAAGGTAGGTGTTCGTTGCTGGCAGTGATCCGCACCAAGCTTGCCACCTCACCGCGCCAGTTCCGTGCGGAAGTGGGGGAATGAATATGTCATTGCGCGTGGAGGAGGCGTACGGGGCCAAGCAATCCTGAAGGCAGCAGCGGGTCGGTAGATTTATAGAACGTCCCCGAAGTCCATGTTTTGCGCTCCGCTTCAGGCAGACCAGCGTCTCCGATGAGACGATTGGCCCAGAGATTTGCCACGCGAATTTCCAGTTTGTTCGTCCCAGGAACCAGGGCTGAAGTGATATCGAGTGCGTACGGAGGCTTCCATACGGTGCCGAGATCTTTGTCATTGAGCCTGACCGATGCGATCACATCCACTTGCCCAAGGTCCAGGACGATCCGCTCGCCAGCGCGGACGGCAGGGAAGTCGAAGCTCTTGGTATAGGTGGCAGTTCCTGAATAGTTGCGAATACCTGGATCACTCTCCTGAGTCCACGATTCCAACTTCGGAAACGTGACTTGCTCTGGCGCTCCCCATCCGGGCGTGAACCGAACATTCCACGGGCCGCTGATCTCCAACTGCGCGGGCATGTTTTCGACCAGTTCGTTTTCGGCAGCGGGAAGTCGCGCGGGTTGAGCGCGGAACACCACGAACGTGGAGGCGTATGGCTCCAGAGCGAGGGGGACTTCCGTGCGATCCTCTTTTGCACGGAAGTTGTCGATGGCCGAAATGGCTCCGGTCTCGGGATCCCACCGCTGAGGGGCGCGGCCTTTGACTCGGAACGCCGCGGTGATTTTACCAGGGGTGGCGGAATGATTCGCGACGAAGTAGATGTCGCCGTCCTCCGTGCGACGGTGGGCGAAAATCAGCTTCAGATTGGCATCATTGGCAGTCACGTCAAAGTCTGGTGGAGTGCCAACTGTGGCGAGCGCTTGCGCGGGAGTGACTCCCCAGAGCATCTGGCCGGCGCCGGTCTGATGAGAGCCAGAAGCTGTCAGGGGCCCCCTACCCCACAACTCATCGGCGATGGCGCGAACTTCGGCGTCGCCCGAGGGACCATCCGCCAGCGAGGGAGACCCATCCGGTTTGATCTCGCCAAGCACGACGGCCCCCGCTTTTACAAGGTCCCGGATCTTCCTGGCCGCGCCGAGTGTCATCTTGTTGCCATTGGCCAGCACAAGCAGCGGATAGCTCACGCCGCCGGGCAGTTCGATGCGGCCATCCCTGACGCTTGCGCGATCGATGATGACCTCGTCACCGCAGACATCGTAGTCGTACCCTTCGGGCGGCACAGGGCGCATGCGCCACGTTGCGATCTTGAGGGGCGTGTCGTCCCCCAGATCGTAAAGCGAATCCGCTACGGGATGACCCTGCGCGCATCATGTCACAAGAACGGGCCAGCGTGTTCCAGAGGGGGGTGCTGTACTCCCACCAGGTGTTATGCCGCTCGTAGGGAACGAAGTTTTTATCTTCCCCAACGCCGGGCACGCGATCGTCCCATGGCTGATGGACATCAGCGAGCACCACGAACCGATTGATCCCCAAGCGCCAGCGCGGCATCGGCGAATGGCTTCATCATCGCCGGATGCGTGTTCGGCCTGCTGCCCGTGAAGGATTCTGCCGCGGCGATGGGCATGCCGTAGACGTGCGCGGCGCTGGCGGCCTCCTTGCAGTCCATCGTGCCATCAGGCTGACCCATCCAGAACTCGCCCATGGGGATGTCGGTGCGGCCTTTTGACTGGATGTTGTCACCGGGCAGGCAGGTGGCGATGCCCGGGGCCTGCGCCATGAACGTCATCCCATGCTCGTGAGCGAGTTTTTGGAAAGTGCCAAAATATTCGTCGCTCATCAGATCGGCGATCGTTCGCCTGACATCGAAGAGGAACTTATCGGATTCGCCTCGACTGCCGACGATGTAGCCCATCATGGCGGGAAGGTATTGGCGCATGGAGTAGCCGCGCCGCTTTGCAAACTGCGCCTCGAAATCGGCGGTCCAGTTCTGCGATCCATGCTCGGCGCTGTCCATGTTAATCCCGAGGAGCTTTGCGCCCGGGACGCGCTGGACCTCGCGCAGGAGCACAGCCGACATAGTTGTGCATACTGCAACCGTCGCCGCAGCGGCGCTCAGCTTGTCGCACTCCAGCCCAAGGTTCTCGGGACGACCGTGCTTTGTTCCCGCGCCGGTGGGTGTGTGGCCTAACCGGAGGATGGTCCAGTTACCCGCGGGTGGCGTCCAGGTCAGCTTGCCCGATGCATCGACGTTCTTGCTGATGTCGATCATCTTCGCAGGATCAATGACTTCATCAGCTGAATAACTTGGCGTGTGATCGGGGTAGGAAAAATCGGCCACGTTCGCCGGATTTTTTCTCCCACTGATCGATCCGCGCCTCTCCGTGCAAGGCAACATCTACAAGTTTGAGCGTGTCTGTCGTGACATTTATCTTCATGCGGAAGTACCGCGCAGTGGCAGCGGGGAAGGCGACGGTTTGCTGGACCCACGAATCCTGCTGATAGCCAGTGCCCGGCAGTGGGCACACGGGACGCCACACCTTTGCGTCGTCACTCGCCTCGAGTTCACCGAGCGGGGGGATCGGTTTCATCCCCTGGCCGAGAGCATCATCTGCCCACGACGTCGGCATCTGTGAGGCAATCACGAGGGCCTTCAAATTGCATTTTGTGGCGTAGGTGATGCTGCGGGCGGTGGCCGGCTTGCCATAGTCCATTTGGATGATCACCGGGCTTCCGTCAGCCGGGCGCTTGGCAACGTCCCGCAGCCTTTGGTCGCTAACGTTGAAAACCGCTTTCAAGTCGACCCCTGCGGGGATGCTTGTGCAGACGGGCAGTGGGCATCGCGGTAGGACCACCGCCGCTGAGCGTCGGGAAAGCGAACGTCGCCACGTCCTCGTAGAAACCGAGATTGGTGAATGGCGTCGGCAGCGTGAGGGAGATCGGTTTTCCGCCATCGACTTCGGTCTCGCTGGCGACCAGGCGCTGCATCCCCAGCGCGGGAGTGATCCACGGCCCTCCGGCGACATAGCCGTCGCTACAATTCACCTCCAGTGTCATCCCAGCCGCGCGCATTCCGCCGCCGCAAACCGAAATCTTGCCAGCCATTCTGGCGAAAGACTCTTCAACGCCTCCTCCCGGTCCACGAATGTCTGCTCGTAAATGACAACGCCGCCGAATCCCACGCGCTTGAGCGCCTCCAGATCCTGCGTAATGCCGTGGTCGGTCGTGACTGTTTCGCCCCAAAACCACCATACCGCCGGCTTCGCATCGACGGGCGGCGCGAGGAAATCCCGCTGGAGCGTATCCTCGGCAAGTGCGTTGCCACCAATGATTGCCATGGTGGCCAGGCACAGCGCAAGTTTGATGGATTGTCTCACGATTTTGGCTTCACCAAGATGATCGGCACTGCGCCGAATTGAGTGGGTCATAAGTCTTTGATAGGTTGGCAGGGTCAACGGATGGAGGGCGCGAAATTGTTCGAGAGGTCGCTTGGACCAAGCGGGGAGGGAAGGCGAGAAAATCCCTCACTCTCCCGGGCATAGCTCGGAGGAGCCGGTCAAGTCTAGCGCATCTTTGGGTGGGTTGACCCCCGGCGAGGCCAACAAACCGGCGGCGAGCAGGAGCGGGCGGTAAAATCGCTTCAGCAAAAGCGTGACACGAAGATGGACGGGGAGGATCGTCATGGTAAAAGCTATTCGATGGGAGCCGCCGCGACGACAACCTGGAAACGCACGCATGTTCATGCGATATCCCATTGTTGGGTTAGGTCGGTGCCGTGGGTCGTTTTGCTGTGCGCCGGCTGGGTGTGCGTGCCCGGGCGGCTTGGCGCGCGACCCGTGCAGATCGACACCGTGGCGGCAACCTTTCACAGCGGCGGCGAGGAGGAACTGCGCGAGGCCATCGACGGCGCGGACGTGGGCAGGCGCGGCTGGTCGGTGGCACCGCAAACGGACCGGGCGCAGGCGGCCGTCTTCGTCACAGGCGGGCCGGTCGAGGCACCCGCGCTGGACATCACGCTTTGTTTTCTCTCGGGCAGACCGAACAGCTACTTCCGCGATTTCACGATTTCGGTGACGACCGACCCGCGGCCGTCGCTGTCGGGAACGTGGCGCAAGCTGCCGCCGGCCCGCATTAATGCCACCGGCCCGGAACTGGAACTCGGCGAGGATGGCCACCTCCGGGCGAACGGCTTCGCATCGGACGCCGTGTTTCAGCTCACCATCCAGCCGGGCAAGCAGCCGGTCAGCGGGTTTCGCGTGGACGTCTTCCCTGGCTTTCCGTTGAAAGGACGCGCTGTCGCCGCAGATGGCGGGGTCGTCGGATGGGGATTTCGTGCTGACCGAGTTCCGGGTGGAAGCAGCCGACCCGCGCACGACCAACATCGCCTTCGGTCGGCCCGTGACGGCCTCCGAGGCGGCGCGGTTTCCCGCCGAACTGCTGACGGACGGATTGCCGGGAACTTTTTCGCATCCCCTCAATCCGGACCACAAAAAGACGTTTTATTTTCAGATCGATTTCGGCGCGGCGCATCGGCTGGACCACATCGCGTTGCGCAATCGGGGAGATGGGAATGCGCCCGACCGATTGTCGCGGGTAAAGATCGAATTGTATGAACAATCGCCCGATGCGCCGTCCCGGCCCGCGTGGATCGGCGAGGATCGCGCGGACGGCTCGCACCCTGCCCCGGGCGAGGTCGATCTGGTGCGCGCGGACAGCGGGCGGGGGAACTTTGCCGGACGCTGGCTGCGGTTGTCCAGCGACAGCCCGGTGGCGTTTTCCCCGCAGTTCGCGGAAGTGGAAGTTTATGAATCGTTGCCGCTGGAGGTGCTCGGCATCAGCGCGGACGGCGTGGCGCTGCCGCCGGGCGCAAGGGAGGGCGTGCCAGCCGGGAGCCATTGGTTGCGCGTGGACATGAAACCGGCGCCGCCCGGGTTGCCCGACGCGTTGCCGTGCCGCTGGCGGCTGCGCGGAGACCAGATGGATTGGCAGGCGGCGCCGCGCCTGGTGGCCGAGCGAGCTTGCCCGCCTCCGGGCCGGTACGTCTTTGAAGCGCAACTGCGGCAGACCGATGGGGAGTGGAACACGGCCCTGCTGGAGTTGCCCATGGAAGTGCGGGCGCGCCTTTGGCAGACACGCGCCTTCCTGCTGTCCGCCGCCGCCTTCGCGGCGTTGGCGCTGGCGTCCCTCGTGCGGCACCTGACGCGGCGCAGGCTGGCGCGGCGCATGGGGTTGCTGGAGGCCAACGCGGCGCTGGACCGCGAGCGCGCGCGCATCGCGCGCGACATGCACGACGAGGTGGGTTCCCGCCTGGCGCAGCTCGCCATCCGGCAGGACCTTTTTGCGCGCGAGCACCGCCTGCCCGGCGACGCCCGCGAGGGCCTGCAACAACTCGCGCGGGCCACCCGGCGGGCCATGGCATCGCTGGACGAAGTGGTCTGGGCGGTAAACCCGCGCAACGACACGCTCGCCTCGCTGGCCGGCTACCTGGAGCAATGCGCGAGCGACTACCTGGAGCCGGTGGAGATCGCGTGCCGGATCGACGCGCCCTTTGAATGGCCGGAGGTCAAGATTCGCGCGCAGATCCGCCACAATCTCGTGCTGGCCCTGCGTGAGGCACTGCAAAATGTCCTCAAACACTCGGGAGCAACGGAAGCGACGCTGCGGCTGCGGCTGGACGCGCGGGCGTTCACCGTCACGCTCGCGGACAACGGCCGGGGAATACCGGCGGAATGCGAGGGTCCGGGAAAAGACGGCCTGGCCAACATGCGCGCGCGTCTGTCCGCCATCGGTGGCCGCCAGGAGGTGCGCCCGCGCGAGAATGGTGGGACAGTGGTGGAAATGACCGTCCACATCGACCACGGCGGCGAAGTGCCGGCATCCCCCTGAATGATGTCCAATGTGCGTTTGGTGATCATCGAAGACGCCGCCCCGTTTGCGCGAGCGCTGGCAAATTTTTTTCGGGCGGGCGAATTCGGGATCGAGTGCGTGGCGATTTACCCGACGGCGGAAGCGGCGCTGCGCGGCGTGCCGGACGCCGCGCCGCAAGTGGCCCTGGTCGATGTGAACCTGCCGGGGATGAACGGCATCGAGTGCGTGGCGCGGCTAAAAAGCGTCTGCCCGGCGGTGGTTTGCCTCATCCTGACGATGTACGAGGACGCGCCGGTCATCTTCGACGCGTTGAAAGCGGGCGCGTGCGGCTATTTGCTAAAGCGCACGCCGCCGGAGGAGATCGCGGCGGCGGTGGTGCAGGCGCACGCCGGGGGGTCGCCCATGTCCCCCCGGATCGCGCGGCAGGTGGTCAGTTTCTTTCACCGGCGTCCGGCGGAGAAGGGCATCGCGGTGCTGACGGCACGCGAACGCGAGGTGCTGGAACTTCTGGCAAAAGGCTCCTTGTACAAGGAAATCGCGGCAACCCTGGGCGTGACCATCGACACGGTCCGCACCCATCTGCGCAACATCTACGAAAAGCTGCACGTCCACTCGCGCACGGAAGCCGTCGTCAAATATCTCGGCGGGCGCGGGTGATCCGCCTCACCCAAAGATGCGAGAGACGAGCGGACGGACGGGAGTAAACTTGCATCGCGACGGCATCATCCGCCGCCGCCTTCTTCGTTCCCGCATGAAACCCTTCCCCCACCCGTCCGCCCGCCTCGCTTCCGCGCTCCCGGCGCTCTTGCTCGCAACCTGTCTGGCCGCCGCGCCGTGCTCCGCGCAAACGATGCCGGAGGTCATGCCGGAACTGCCCAACACCGTGCAATACATCGCCCGAGCACGACGCCCGGATGGCGTGGTTCCGCGAGGCGAAGTACGGGCTGTTCATCCACTGGGGCCTGTACGCCATTCCCGCCGGCGTGTGGAAAGGCAAGGCCATCCGCCCCAGCAGCGAATGGATCATGGCCCACGCGCGGATCCCGGTGAAGGAGTACGAAGGCTTGGCCAAGGAATTCAACCCCGTGCAATTTGACGCCGAACACTGGGTGCAAATGGCCCAGGACGCGGGCATGAAGTACATCGTCATCACCGCCAAGCACGGCGACGGCTTTGCGATGTACCATTCGGCGGCGTCGCCGTACAACATCTACGACGCGACCCCTTTCACCGCGATCCCGTGCAAGGAACTCGCGGACGCCTGCGCGAAGCACGGCCTCAAGCTGGGGTTCTACTATTCGCAATCCGTGGACTGGCACGAGCCGGGCGGCGAGGGCAACAGTTGGGACTTCGGCCGCGACGACGCGAAGAACAAGGGCGGCGCGTTCGACAACTTTCTGCAAACCAAGGTCGAGCCGCAGGTCAAGGAACTGCTCACCGGCTACGGCCCGGTGTGCGAATTGTTCTTCGACACGCCCGCGATGATCACGCCCGAGCGCGGCCAGCGCATCGCCGACGTGGTCCGCGCGACCCAGCCCGCCTGCCTGATCGACGGGCGGCTCGGCGTGCCGGGGGATTATGCCACGATGGGCGACAACGGCATTCCCGCCGCCAACGTGGGCGGCGACTGGGAAACGCCGGGCGAGTTGAACCACAACTGGGGCTTCGACCAGAACGACAGCGACTACAAATCACCCAGCCAGGTGCTTGCCACTCTCTTTGACGTGGCGAGCAAGGGCGGCAACTACCTGCTGGACGTGGGGCCGACGGCGCAGGGCGTGATCCCGGTGGTGGCCGAGCAAAACCTGCTGACGGTGGGCCGCTGGCTCAAGGCCAACGGCGAGGCGCTGTACGGCGCGGGATTGTCGCCCTTCGGCGAAGGTTTCAACCGGAAGTTCGAGGATTGGCGTTGCACGACCAAGCCGGGCAAGCTGTTCTTCACGGTGTTCCACTGGCCCAGCGGCGGGTTGAAGCTGCCGGCGTTCAAGAACGCGATCAAGAAAGTGTACCTGCTGGCGGACGCGAGCCGCACGGAAATGCCTGTCACCGTCGCGCCCAACGGCGAACGCATCGTGCAGAACGCGCACTACGCGCCGGACGTGATGGCGAGCGTGTTCGTGGTCGAGATCGAGGGCGACAAAGCGGAAGTCGAACCCGCCAAACGCTGAGGCGCAAACATCCCTGCCATGCTTCGGCGCACAGCAGTTCTCGCGGCTTGTCTCGGGCTGGCCGTTCCTAACCCGGTGAAAGGCGGGGATGCTCCCGCCGTTCATCCGGCAGGATCACCGCCGGGTGGCCCTGCCGCCATGACGCCCGCAGATTATGTCAACGTGTTCACCGGCAAAAGCGGCGCGCGCTGGATGATCGCGCCCGGCCCGTGGATGCCCAACAGCATGGTCAAGCTTGCGCCCGACAACCGGGTGCAGGGCTACCGCTCCGGTTACGACGACAGCTTCAAATTCATCAACTGCTTCAGCCACCTCCACGAGTGGACGATGGCCGGTCTGGGCATGATGCCGACGGTTGGTCCGCTGCGCACGCAGCCGGGGCTGGACGGCACCGGCTACAGCGCGCGCTTTGACGCCGCCGACCGAGCACGGCGGCATCGGCTTTTACGATGTGCTGCTCAAGGACGGCGGCATCAAGGCGGAGTTGACCGCCACGACCCGGGCGAGCTTGCAGCGTTACACCTTTCCCGCCAGCGACCAGGCGCGGGTGCTCTATCCGTTCATGCTGACGAACGAATACGAAATGCACATCCTCGGTGCCACCGTGCGCCGGGTGGGATGCCGGCGAGATCGAGGGCACGATCCAGACGGACGTGCCCAAAATTGGGTACGTCGGCGACCAACGCTTCGACCTGCATTTCGTCTCGCAGTTCAGCCGCCCGTTCGACGCGCTCGGCGGCTGGGAAAACCTGCCCGGCAAGGACGTCACGATCCAGGCCAAAGGCTATCGTCCCGCCGGGGAGGAGGGCGATTGGAAGGGTGGCAAAATCGTGGACAACGCACCGGCCCTGGATCTTCTCGGGCGACTGCGGGGCCTTCGTCACCTTCAAGACCGCCGCGGGCGAGGCGATCGAGGTGCGCACCGGCATCTCGCTGGTCAGCGTGGAGGATGCGCGGCTGAATCTGGAGCAGGAACTCGCCAAGCCGTTCGGATGGGATTTCGCCGCCGTCGTGCAAAACCAGCGGCGCGTGTGGAACGACCTCTTCGACCGCATCGAAATCCAGACGCCCGACGCCCGCGAGAAGACGCGCTTTTACAGCAGCATGTACCGCGCATTTTCCGGGCGCAATATCTGGAGCGATGTCAACGGCAAATGGATCGACCCGTTCGGCCGCCCGCAGCAACTCAGCGACCCCGACGCGGTGATGCTCGGCTCCGACGCGCTGTGGACGACGTTCTGGAGCCTGAACCAGTTGATGAACCTGGTCGCGCCCGAGTGGTCCGTGCGCTGGACGGAATCCGAACTGCAACTCTACGATAAATGCGGCTGGCTCGCCAAGGGACCGGCGGGTCTGAAGTACATCGCCGTGATGGTCGCCGAGCATGAGATCCCGCTGATGGTCGCCGCGTACCAGCACGGCCTGAAGGTGGACGCCGCCAAAATCCTCGCCGCTTCCGTCAAGATGCAGACGACGCTGCCCCAGCGGGACCTGCCCGGCGGCGGCGCGGCCGGCAACGAGCACCTGGAAAATTATCTCAAGTACGGCTACGTGGCCGAGAACGGCCCGCGCGGGCCGGGCGGCGGCTACGGTGGGACAAGCCGTACAGTTCCAACACCTACGAATATGCCTACGACGACTGGTGCGTCGGGCAACTGGCCCTGGCCCTGGGGCGCGGCGACATGGCGAAGGAGTTCCTGCGGCGCGGGCAGAACTGGCGCAACCAGTTCGACCCTGTGTCGGGTTATGCCCGTCCGCGCCTGACCAACGGCGAGTGGGTCACGCCGTTCGATCCCGTACCTCACCCCGGGCTTCGTGGAAAGCGACGCCTGGCAGTACACCTGGTTCGTGCCGCAGGACGTGCCGGGTTTGATCGATGCGATGGGCCGCGACCGCTTCGTCAAGCAACTCAACGACGGGTTCGAGAAATCCGCGCCCCGGCGCTTCAACGGCGGCGGCCGTTCGGCGGTGTATCACGGCAACGAACCGTCGATGCACATGGCCTGGCTTTTCAACTGGGCGGGCAAGCCGTGGCTGACTCAAAAATGGGTGAGGGCGATCCTCGACCGGTATTACGGCTACACGCCCAACGACTTTTACCTGGGCGACGAGGACCAGGGCCAGATGAGTTCGTGGTTCGTGATGGCCGCCCTCGGCCTGTTTGAAATGGACGGCGGCTGCCGCGTCCATCCCGTCTATGAAATCAGTGCGCCGCTGTATCCGGAAATCACCGTGCATCTTTCGCCGTTGTCCGGCGGCGGGAAGACGTTCGTGATCGCAGCGCCCCGGGCCTCCACCGCGAACTGCTACATCCAGTCGGCCACGCTCAACGGGCAGCCGCTGAATCGTTGGTGGATTTCGTGGCGGGACGTGGCGAAAGGTGGAAAACTGACGCTCGAACTTGGTCCGGACGCCGAACGAACAATGGGCGCGGGATTGCCCGTTGCCGGAAGACGAAAATTCACCATGAAAATTCCTCCGCTCCATCCGCTCCTTTTTTCGCTGCTCGGTCCGGCCTGTCTGCCGCTGGCCGCGAACGCGCAAACTCCCGCGCCCCATCCCCCGGCTTCGTCGATGCCGGAGCAAGCCGCGCGCGCCCCGGCGCCCACGCCTGCCGCCAAAGATTTCCACGGCTACGCCTGCCGCGATTTCCAGGTGGACGGCTGCGGCGCGAAATTGGTCGAGCCGACCGCCCCGCTGCCTGGCCGCCCCTGGGTGTGGCGCACGTTGTTCTGGGATGCTTATCCGGCCGCGGACATCGAGCTGCTCAAGCGCGGCTTTCACGTGGCCTACATCGGGGTCGGGAACACGTTCGGCAGCCCGGACGCCCTCAAGCACTTCGACGCCTTTTACGCGGCGATGACCGGTGAGTACGGCCTGTCGAAAAGGCCCGCGCTGGAGGGCTTGAGCCGGGGCGGCCTTTACGCCTATCGCTGGGCTTCGGAACATCCGGAGAAGGTCGGGTGCATCTACGGGGACGCGCCGGTTTGCGACCTGAAAAGCTGGCCGGGCGGACGGGGCAGGGGAACCGGCAGCAAACCGGATTGGGCGCTGGCGATCCAGGCGTATCATTTCACCGATGAACAACAGTTGCTCGACTACCCGGGCAACCCGGTCGATGCGCTCGCCCCGCTGGCCGCCGCCGGCATTCCGATCATCCACGTCGTCGGCGACGCCGACACCACCGTGCCGCCGGCGGAGAATTCCGACCTTGTCCGCGAGCGTTACACGAAGGCCGGGGGCGTGTTCGTGGAGGTCGTCAAGGAAGGCTGCGGCCACCATCCGCACGGCCTGACCGATCCGACGCCCGTGGCGGATTTCATCGTCGCGCGTTGCGCCGGGGGCGACGCCGCCCAGACAGCGGCCAAAACCGCTCCGCCGCCCGGCGCGCGCATCGTGCTTTCGCGTGGACACTGGTAAGCGCAAGGAAGTAGCCGGCAATTCCGCTCGTGACCCGTATCGTGTTACCCAAACATGCGGGAGACGCGGCTGGCACGGTGGCGGCAGCTTCCTGCCGCGCGCAATCCACCCCGTTGATGTCCTCCCTGTTGGCCTCCCGCCCGCGTCCGCCTGGACTCGGAGAGCCGCAGAGGTCAGTCAACATCTCTTGACAATTCATGAGGTCACCGACACCTGCACGGGCGCAGAACAGACCCCAAAAATGTGCTGAAATGCTGATAACCAGTCAAGAGATGTTGACTGAACCCCAGGGCGAACGCATCTAAAAAGGCTTGCGTTGACAGGTTTGGCAAGCTGGGAGGATGGACTTGCCAGCCCGTCCGCCCGGCGCCCGGCTTTTCGCCGGGGTAACAGACCCGCGCGTTGCACGCACCCGCCGCCACCTGCTTTGCGACATTTTGCTGCTCGCCCTTTGTGCGACTTTGGCCGGGGCGGAGAGCTTTGCCGACCTGGAAGAGTGGGCCGAGATGAAAGTGGGGTGGCTGCGCACCTTTTTGGAACTGCCCGGTGGCATTCCCAGTCATGACACCTTTGAGCGCGTGTTCCGTCGGCTCGACCCCGAGGAACTTGCCAGCGGCACTCTGAGCGTGGGGCGGCGCTGCTTTTTGAGCAGCAGGCCGGCCGACGCCGCGCGGCTTTTGACTCCGGCGCGGGGTCGTTGGGCCATCGAAAACAACCTGCGCTGGATGCTTGATGTCCACTTCGAGGAGGACCACTGCCGGGTCCGCAAGGACCATGGCCCGCTCAACCTGGCCACCCTGCGCCGGGTAGCATTGAGCCTGGCCAAACGAGATATCGCCTCCAAACAAAGCGTGCGACGGCGCCTCAAGTGCGCGGGTTGGGACGACGCCTACCTCTTTCGCCCCATCAACATTTAGATGCGTTCGCCCTGTTTGTCGCCGGCCTCGCGCCTCGTGCGGTCCACGCTGGTGGTCACGCCCCATGACCGGGCCAGCCCGTACTGCCTGCTGAACACGGTCAGCACCCGGCTGCCGTCCGGTCCTTCCCACCAGCAGGGGTTGTTCGTGGCGTAAGGCTGAAAAATCGGGGCATGATCGTTGTTCACCGCGTGGGCGAGGTAGCGGATGCCGGAGTGGGCGGCGATCATCGGCAGCGAGGCCTCCGCCGAGGGCACATCGTTGAGCATGGCGGTCTGGCTGAAGCGGACCCCGTATTGCCGGTGCAGGTCCGCCGCCCATTGAAACAGATGGCAAGCCGTCGCGTGGGAACACAGCCCGGTCAAAGTGTTGGCATAGAGCGCCATCACGCCGATTTTTCCGTCGTGCGTCAGGCGCAGGAAGTCGTCCCGCTGGGTGCGGTTTGCCAGATAACTTTCCGCCTGGACGGCAACCTCCAGGTTCCAGCGGTAGTCCGGGTAGGTTTTCGCCAGTTCGATGGCCTTGTCCGTGTCCTGATTGTGTCCTTCGAGCGTCTTGTCCTGGATGTCGGTGTAGCCGATGTCGGTGTGGGAGGCGGGCGCGATGTAGATGGTCCACTTGCGCGAAGGCTCGACGCGGCATTCGGTCGTGCGCGTCCGCCCGCC
The DNA here is from genome assembly GCA_963795895.1 of uncultured bacterium. Classification (GTDB taxonomy): domain Bacteria; phylum Verrucomicrobiota; class Verrucomicrobiia; order Chthoniobacterales; family SZAS-18; genus CAWCJJ01. The sequence goes on along the minus strand of CAWCJJ010000004.1, from coordinate 27,245 downwards.
GAGCGCGGCGGTGAGCGAGACGGTTCGAGCATTGTCGGCGCCGGGGATGAGCACATCCGTGCGAACCGTGCCAAACGCAGGCAGCGGCCCCAGCGGAACATCCCGGGCGCTGCCGCCGTCGATGGAAACCCGGACGGTCGGCGCGGTGTCGTATCCGCTCGCGGTGAGTTCCAGACTTACCACGCGGTCGAGCGCGTCGCCGCGCTTCGCAAAGCAGGGGGTCGCCGTCGCTTTCAAATGGTTGAGCGTGGGCGGCGGATTGCCCGTTTCGTCGTTCAGGAGCGTGATGGCATCGTAGATCAGCCACAAGGCGCCTTCGTCGGTGGACAGGGTGATTTCGTTTTCCCCGCGCTTCAGGCAGGAGGCTGCCAGCCGCGCCTCGGCCACCTGGGGTTTGCCCGCGCGCGCGTTCTGGACCGAGGCCGCGCCGGCACCGGGGTTGAACGAAAAATAACCCTCGTGGCCATTGACCGCGACCTTCAGCATGGAGGGATCGGTGGGATGCACATCCACCATCGCGATCCGCAGAATGAACACCCCGCGCGGTTCATCCGCCAGGGTGAACCGGATAATGCGCGGCTGGATCTGCCTTGTTCCCCAGGCATCCGCCGAACCGGGCTGGATGTACGGCCAATCGGTCGCCGGGTTACTTTTACCAATTTCGTAGAGGAGCGTTTTCTGCGGGAATTTGAGATGGTAGTCCTTGTTGTTGCCAGCGAGGGCAAAGTCCCCGTAATCCTGGTCCTCTTTGCCGATCTGCCAGACGATCTTCGCCGAGCCGGTGGAGTTTGACGCTCCGGCCTCCGGCGCGGCGGTGAGCACGGGCGTTGAAAAGACAGTGGCCATCGCCGCCACCAGACCGATTCGGGGGATAAACAGACGCATCGCGATTGTAATCGCGGGGATTCGGGCAACCGGCAATCCCCATTTATCAACTCCGTGCCACCGAAATTTCGCGTGACGGCGAGCGGCTTCCCGCCATCTGCCAAGCAACTTTTTCAAACCGCTCGCCTTACGTTAACGACAGACGCTACACTGCCTGGCACCGCGCCATCAACTGAAACCCCCATGAACCCTGACCTCTTGAAAAGCTTTTCCCCGCGCCGCTCCAGCTTCCTCGCGTGCCTCGCGGCCCTCGCCGCCATGCTGTTGCCCCCTCTGGGCGGTCCGGCTCGCGCGGACGAAATCGACGAGGCCTTCACCCATCCCACCGACACCGCGCGACCGCTCGTGTACTGGTTCTGGATGGGCCGCAACGTCACGGCGGCGGGCATCACCCGCGACCTGGAGGAGTTGAAGGCGGCGGGCTTCGCCGGCGCGACGATGTGCCACCTCACCGACACCGTCACCCCTTGGCCGGGCAACATCGACAACAGCCCGTTGCCGGAGATCGTCCCCTACGTCGGCGACGACTGGTGGAAACTCCTCCACCACGCGGCGTCCGAGGCGCGCCGGCTCGGACTCACCCTCGGCGTCCACAACTGCCCGGGCTACGAGTCCAGCGGCGGCCCGTGGATCACGCCCGCGCTCTCGATGCAGGAAATCGTCTTCTCGCAAACACCCGTCAGCGGACCCGGCAGCGTGACGGTGGCGCTGCCCCGCCCGAAGGTCAATCCCCGCAGCCCCGGGCACCCGGTCTTCAACGGGGACAACGGCAAGGTGGAAAACCCGGAAATCCCCGCGCGCAACACCTACTTCGAGGACATCGCCGTGCTCGCGCTGCCCGCCGAGGGGGTGGTGCCGAAGGACCGCGTGCTCGACCTTTCGGCGAACCTCTCGGCCGACGGCCAGTTGCGCTGGAACCCGCCAGAGGGCAAGTGGATCGTTTACCGCTTCGGTCACACGACGACGGGCGCGCTCATCCAGCCCGCGTCCTGGAAGGGGATCGGCCTGGAATGCGACAAGATGAACCCCGAGGCCGTCACGCTGCACATGAACTACGTCCTCGGACATCTGAAGAAGTTTTGCGGCGACGTGATCGGCAACGGACCGGGACTGCAATACGTCTGGTTCGACAGCTACGAGGCGGGCACGCCCAACTGGACGCCCCGGATGCGCGAAGAGTTCCGCTCGCGGCGCGGCTACGATCCGACGCCTTTCCTGCCGAAGTTCGCCAAACGGGTCGTCGGCAGCGACGCGGAAACCAAAAAGTTTTCCGGTGATTTCGACCGGACGATGAAGGACCTGTACCGCGACGTGAATTTCGGCCTGAGCGCGAAGCTGGCGCACGAGGCGGGAATACAAATCCAGAGCGAACCCTACCAAGGCCCATGGGTGGTCAGCGAGGTGATCCCGAAATTTGACCGGGCGGCCGGGGAGTTCTGGACCTACGACGGCAAATACTACCCGTACTCCGTGAAGGAGGTCGTCGCGGGCTGCCGCAAGGCGCATCAGAACATCGTCACGGCCGAGGCCTTCACCGGCAGGCCGCAGGAAAGCCATTGGAACGAGACGCCGGAGTGGCTCAAGCCAATCGGCGACACGGCCTTTTGCGAAGGCGTGAACCGGTTCATGCTCCATCGCTTCACCCACAATCCATTCGACGATAAATACAAGCCGGGGTTGGTCATGGGCCAGTGGGGCACGCACTTCGACCGCAACCAGACCTGGTGGGAGCCGGGCAAGGCTTGGATCAGATACGTCCAGCGGTGCCAGGGGCTGCTGCAATGGGGCGAACCGGCGGGCGGTGCCGGGGATTTCCAAGCCACCGGCGAAGGGGCCGGGGCGGTCCGGTCAACCCATCGCCGCGGGGCGGCGGGCGACGTGTATTTCGTGGCTAACCTGGAGAGGGCGAGCCGCGCCGTGAACGCCGCGTTCGCCGTCACGGGCCGGCAGCCCGAGTGGTGGGACCCGGTCACGGGAGGAACGCGCGAACTGAAGGATTTCACCTTTGCGGAAGGCCGCACGACGGTGCCGCTCTCCCTCGACGCCGCGCAGAGCGGGTTCGTGGTTTTCCGTCGTCCGGTGGCCGCCGCGCCGGAACAGCATCCCGGAAATTTCACGGGAACCGTGGCGGTGACCGAACTCAAGGAGCCGTGGTCCGTGACGTTCGACCCCAAGTGGGGCGGTCCCGGTGTTCCGGCGCGGTTCGAGACGCTGGAGGATTGGACCGCGCGGCCCGAGGCGGGCATCCGCTACTACAGCGGCACGGCGGTGTACCGCACGACTTTCGACGGGCCGCCAACCGCCGACGCGGGCCTGTCGCTGGACCTGGGCGTCGTCCACGATCTGGCGCGCGTGCGGTTGAACGGCACGGACCTTGGCGTGGCGTGGACGGCCCCGTGGCGCGTGGCGATCCCGGCGGGACTGCTCCGGCCCCGCGGCAACCAGCTCGAAATCGAACTGACGAACTGTTGGGCCAACCGTCTCATCGGCGACGAGCAGGAGCCGCCGGATTGCGAATGGTCGCCGGGGTACGAGGGCAACGGCGGGTACTTGAAACGTTTCCCCGACTGGTTCGTCCACGGCGACAAGCGACCGTCGCAGGGTCGGTACACCTTCGCGACGTGGAACTATTTCAACAAGGACTCGAAGCTCAAACCCTCCGGCCTGCTCGGCCCGGTGCGCGTGGTGACCGGGAACGGGCCGCTCCAGCCGTAGGCGCGTCCGCGCGGCAAGACGGTGGCGGTCGGTGATTTTTTTGCTCACCGCGCCACTCGTTGCCGCATCCGGGCCGGCCAGTGACGGTCTGGAGGATGTTGTCAAACCGCGGCGGCTTGATAACCCGGTTGCGGGGGCGGGGGCAGCCGGCCCGGAAAGGATGATGCCGTCCATCACCCTGCGGAACGTCGCGGCTTTTACGGCTGGCGGTTTCCGGAGCCAACGGTGGCGCGGAGCGTGTCGATGGCCACCGTGTGGCGGCCCGGCGGCACGGCGATGGGGAAAGTGACCGTCCGTTCCTCGTCGCGGGCCAGGTTCACCGACGTGCCGGCCACCGGCGCGCCGTCCAGCCGCAGATCCACCCGGGCCGCGCCGGGCAAGCCGCCCTCGTTGCGGACGGTGACATCGACGCGGGCCTCCGGCGTCCCCGGGCCGCCGGGCCGGACGACGCGCAAGTCCCGGTAGGCGAAAACCGGCTGGTAAACCGCCTTGATCAAACCTGTAAAAGTATTGTTCCCGCCGTAATAATGCCAGAGATAGCCGTCCTTGACGATGGTCTGGCCCGGAAAGACCGAGCCGTTGGTGAAGGTCATCTCGTTCAGGTCGCCCGTGGGCGCGTCGCCGTAGAAATCCGGCAGCCACGGCAGATCGCCGCGCGCGAGCACCTTGGTGGGATCGCTTCCACTCAGGATGTCCTCCACGTTGGTGCAAAGCGGGTTGCCCGAGATGCCCGTTTTCCCTGTGATCTTCGTCCCGGCCTGGGCTTCCACGCGCAGGTTGCCGTCGGCATCGACGAAAATGTCGCCCGCGCATTCATACGCGTCACACCAGCGGTCGGGGTGTCCGCGGTAGTCGGCCACGCCCATCTTTTCCCACTGGTGGAGATCGTTGGACAGGTAGATCGCCCCCTCCTCGATGGCAGCCAGGTAACGGTACTTCTGCCCGTTGAAATCAAACTCCGGTATCCGAGGCTCGTTGTGCGTGTCGATCATGCCGCCGATCTTGCCTTTGACGGGCAACTCCCAGGGTTCGGAAAAATGGATGCCGTCCGAACTGGTGGCCATCATTTCATGAACCCCCTTGAGATGCGGACCGAGGACCACATATTCCAAGTGATACGTGTCGGTTCCCGCCGGCATCAGAAGATCCGGGTCCTCCACGGTGACGATCTCGGGAGATCGCGCGATGATCGGATTACTGCTCGTCCTTGGTCCAATGAACCCCGTCCGTGCTCGTGGCGGCGCCAAACTCGCTGGCAAACCCGGCGGTGGGCGGGGCCGGTTTGGCGTTGCCCCGATAGACCATGTGCCAGCGGCCGTCTTTCACGACGACGGCGCTGTTGAAGGCACCCCGGCTATCCCAACTCCCCGCCGGGCCGGGCCGAAGGACGACCTGGTTGGTGTCGATGTCCCAGGGATAAACGTGCCGGTTCAACTGCCGGTAGGCCAGTTCATCGAAGCGGGCCTTGCCCTGGCCCACTTCCACCATCGGGTGATCCGGCAAATTCATATCGACCAGGCCCCGCAACGTGACCAGGTTGCTCCCGTCGGCATCCGTCAGCGTGGCCATGACCGCGCAGGACCGCCGGGAATAGGCCAGCTTCAACCGGTACGCGGCACCCGGCTTGAGCGCGGCCGGGGCCGAGGCGATCTGCCAGCGGTACGCGCCCTCCGGCGTCCGGCTCTCCTTCCACCGCGCAATGCAATAGGCCGGCGGCGTGATCGCGAAGATGGAGTAGCCCGGCGCGATCCGCTCCAGGTTCAGCGTCCCGGCGGCACCGTCGATCGTCGCGACGACCCGGGCGCCGTCCGCTTGCGCGAAGCCGACCGAGGCGGAGCTCGCGGGGTCCTCGAGGGTGATGGATGTTGACGCCTCGCCCTCGCCGACTCCCAGCCGCACGTCCTTCACGTAAGCCAGCGAACCGGCCGGACCCGCCAACGACTTTTTCCCTTCCGGCAGGTCAACCGGCGCCATGCCCTGGTTCGCGTAGCGCGAGAGGTTGGCCGACCCGAGGTTGTCGGTGAAGTCCCGATCCGGGTAAGGCGCCGGCGCCCCGACCGTGAAATGGAAGCGGTTCGAGCGCCGCGTGTGGCCCGCCGCGTCCTGAGCAACCACATCCCAGCGGTGTTCCCCCGGGCTGAGGTCGCGCGTCTCGCAGAAGGTGGCCTCCGTCGTCGGCAGCGGGGCGTCGTCGAGATAGACGGTGTAGCGGGCCTTCGGCCCGGCGTCCGACCATTGCAGGACCGGATCGCCTTTCTCGAAGCAGGCGCCCTCGGGGGCGACCAGCGCGAAGCCGTCCTCGCGCGCGAGCTGGAGGGAGTCGATTTCGAGTTGGCAGCCCCGGCTCCCCGGGTTCTTGCCTTCCACGCGCAGGCGCAGGATGGCCTTGCCGGCTTTCAAGAACGTGACCGTCCCCCAGTCCAGGTCGAGCGGGGAGCGGAGCGCGGGCGCGTACAGGTCGGCGGGGTCGCCCTGCGGGTCGCCGTCCACAAGCAGGCGAATAATTCCAGACGAGTCCCCGCCCGTGGCCTTTGCCTTGAGGTGATAGGTTCCGGCTTCGGCAATGGGCAGGACGTATTCGACCCACTGCCCGGGAGCGAAGGTGGCAAACGCGCGCGAGTCGAAGCCGGGCTGGCCGTAGTTGAGCCAGTTCAAGTTGGGCGGAAAGGAGCGGGAGACGACCTCCTCGCTCTTGAAGATCAGACCGGCGGGCGGCTCCGCAGACACGGCGGGACTGACAAGCGGGCCGGCGAGCGCCAGCCCGGCCAACGCTTTTCGGACGTGGCGGCCAAAGTAGGGAGGAGGGATCATGGGGGATTTTTCAAACAACAACGGTTACAACAACAATTTGCCACGGCGGCGACTACGGCGCCGCCGGGCGCGTCAATCCTGGTGACGTGGGAGGCACGGGCGGGACCGGCCAATCCTTCCACGACGCGGGGATGTGGTCCAGAGCCAATTAGCGGTGGTTCTACGGGTTGACCTTGATGTTGTCCAGCGTTGCCGTGCCCAGCTTGCTGGCGTCGTGGCTGGTGACGGGCAGGCCGATGTAGACGCCCGCCCCCATGTTGACCGTGGTCGAACCCAGCGTGGTCCACGTGCTCCCGTCCGGCGAAGTGGACCCCGTGAACGTGTTGCCCACCCGCGCGAGCCGCAGCCAATAGGGCGGTTTCAAAGCGCCGTTGACGACGACGGTGTTGGTGTCCGCGCCCGCACTTGCGCGCGCCTGCAGGTAGATCCCCGCGTTGGCGGTTGCAAAGAGGTCCACCTGGGGGGAGTTGGCCGCGAGGCTCTCGCGGATCATGACGCCCGCCCTTGGAGTTGAGGTTGCTGTTTTCCACCCCCGTGACCCGGGCGGTGATGTCGCAGTCGCCGCTCACCGGCTGGTACACGTAGCGGAACTGGTCGCCCGTGTTCCAGATGTCGCTGCCCGCCCCGTTGAGGGTGAGCACCCCGCCGCTGTAGGCCGTGAAGCCCGCGATGGCCGGCGCCCCGAGGTCGTCGGAGAGCCACGCCGCCGTGTCCGCGGGCAGGATGCTCACCGAGTCGAAGGTCGCCGCGCAAACGTTGCCGCCGCTGTTGTGCGCGCTCACGGCCAGCCCCGCGTACACGGGGCCGGTCATGTCGATGGTCTGGGTGCTCTGCAAGGTCCAGGCCACCCCGTCCGCGGAGCGGTAGGCCGTGAACGTGCCGCCCGCGCGCACCAGCTTGACCCAGTAGGGGGCCGTCACCCCGGTGAACAGCGTCTGGGCGGACGAGGCCCCTTCGCTCAGCCGCCACTGCGCGGTGACCCCCTGGGCGGCGCCCGGGCTCACCAGGGCCGCCATGTTCGCCGCGTCGGGCGCCAGGCCCGCGCGGACCATCACCCCCGCCTTGGCCGCGAAGTGCGTGTCGGACACGGAGACCACGCGCGCCACGATGGCGCCGTCGCCCGCCAGCGGCCGGCTCATGAACTGGAACGCGTCGGCCGTGCCCCAGATGTCCGCGCCCGCGCTGGTGAGCGTGTAGGAGCCGCCGCCGTAGTCCGCGCTACCGCGCGTGGTGAGCCGCGCCGATGTCGCCGGAGGTCCAGGCGTTGTCACCGGAGGCGCGTGTGAGTACGCGCACTGCCGCCGAAGCCGCGCTGGCACCGGAAGCGCCGAGGGCGCTGACCTCGTAGTAGTAGGTCGTGCCGTTGGCCAAGCCGGCGGTGTCGCTGAAGTACGGCGTGGGGACGTTGCTACCCACGAGCGCATAGGTGCCCGCCGGGGTGGCGGACCGCGCGATGTTGTAGCCCGTGGCGTTCGCGCTGGCCGTCCAGCGCAGATCGACCTGGCCGTCCCAGCCGAAGCCGGTCAGGCCCACCGGTGTCGCGGGAACGGGCGGGGGCGGGTTGTTCACCGTCAGCGTCAGGGTGGCCGTGCCCGTGCCGCTGGCGTTGCTCGCGCCCAGTCCCACCCTGGAGGTGCCCGCGCCCGAGGGCGTGCCCGAGATCAGGCCGCTGGTGGTGTTGACGCCCAGACCCGCCGGCAAGCCGCCCGCGCTGAAGCCGGTCGGCGAGTTGCTGGCGGTGATCTGGTAGCTGAACGCCCGTCCCACCGTGCCACTCGCGCTCGTCGCGCTGCTGATCACCGGCTTGGGCGCGGGGGCGGCGGCAGTCACCGTCAGCGCCAGGCCCCGCGTGGCGGTGCCGTACGCGTTGGTGGCCGAAAGGGTGACGGAGGAATTAGCCGCGGTCGTCGGAGTGCCGGAGATCACGCCCGTGGTCGTATTGACGCTCAGGCCCGCTGGCAGGCCGGTCGCGCCGTAGCTGGTCGGGCTGTTGGTCGCGGTGATCGTGTAGCTGAAGGCCGCTCCGACCACGCCCGCGGCGGTGCCGGGGCTGGTAAACACCGGAGCCGAAGCATTGGCGCCGACGGTGACAACCAAAGTGGCGCCGCTGCCCGCCCCCGCGGAGTTGATCGCGCTCAAGGCGACCCGATACGTCCCCGCCGCCACGGGCGTGCCGGTGATGGCGCCCGTCTGGGTGTTGAGAGTCAGGCCGGAGGGCAGTCCCGACGCCGAGTAGGCCCACGGGGTGTTGCTGGCCGAAACCTGATAGCTGAAGGCCGCGTCGGTGGTGGCCACGGCCGTCAGCGTGCTCGTAATGACCGGGGGAGGCGTGGCGGTCGAAAGGGACAAAAACTTACCCGGAGATGATCTGCCCGTTGGCAATGCCCGGGATGTCCCAGGCGACCTGGGTCTTTCCTTGGTGAGCACCGCCGAGCTGGAGGGTTTCGAAGTAGTACTTCCGGCCCGCCGTCAACGCGATGGGAGCGGATTCCTGCTGGCCCGGCCCGAGATACTGGTAGAAGGAATCGGACCAGGAGGGACAGGTGGCGATCAGCTTCAGATTGGCCGGCGTCTCATCGGTGCTCAGGGAAAGTTGCGCCCAGCCATTCCCCAGCACGTAGAAGCGGTAGTTTCCGGTGACGTTCGGGACCACGCACCCAACGATGCGGGTGCCGGAATTATTATTCCATTGGTCACTGGTAGAAATGGCGTTCAGTACGCTGGTGCCTGACGGGTGATCCGGGTAACGGGAGTCGTGCGTGAGCGGGTAGGGGTACGTGCCGGGCGTGCCCTTCGGATCGAGGATCCATTCCTGCACCACGGCACCGTTGCCGGTGGGCGGGGAAATCGGGTTGGGCAGGACCGGCAATCCGACCGGCGCGACGGTGCTGGGGGCCAGTCCGCCCTTTAAAGTGTAAGTGGCGACCGTGGCCGCCGGGATGGCGGTCACAAACTGGCTGCCGTCCACCACGAAGCGCACGTCCTGGTCCCAGTTGTTCTGGTTGACCGCCACGATCACGATGGTCCCGTTCGGGTTCTTGAAGGCCACGTTGGTTGTGGAGGAAGTCGAACCGCCGTCGCTATGGATGCAAACCGCGCCGGGCTGGACGTACTTCATGAACTGCCCGTACAGATAGTACTCGGGGATCTTGTAGTAGTCCGGGTTCGGGTCCGCGCCGGTTTCCGTATGGTCGTTCCTGATCAAGAGGGTGGGGCTGAGGATCCCCGGCGAATTGTAGGGGCCCTGGATGTGCGAGGGCGTTTGGGTCGTCATGGTGACCCACGACACGTAGCTTTCACAGGCGGAGCGAAAATTCTGCACGTTTTCGTTCATGCCGACCGTGCCCCAGTTCGACCCTTCCGTGAATTGGATGCCCGTGCTGGGATACCTGTCGTGCGTGTTAAGCACGTAGGATTCGGACCCGGAGTAGTGATGATAGGCGATGCTGTCGGCCTCGCCGACGTCGGGACCGAGTCCGTCGAGCGTGGTTCGCGCACCGGGGGATTCGTCATAGTTGTGGTCCAGGATCCAGATTTTGGTGGTGATACCATGCTGGGCGAACTCCGACGCAATGTCTCGGACCAGATCGGTTTCCTGTCGCGCGTCGAAAACACAACTCGGGTACTGGGGGGTGTTGTTATAATGCTCGTTGTTCGTGGTGATGGCGTAGATCGGGATGCCCTGTGCTTGGTAGGCCTGCACGAATTGCCGCAGATAGGCGGCGTAGGCAGAATTCATGGAGGGCAGCAGCTTTCCTCCGGTGAGCGAGTTGGAATCCTTCATCCACGCCGGCGGGCTCCAGGCCGAGGCGAAGAACCTGACCGGGTGGTTTGTCTTGGCCGCGACATCCTGCGCCAGCTTGACGACGTGGATGATGTTGAGGTCGATGTCGTGCTGGATGGAGAAGGGGCTGTTCGGGCCGCCGTCCTGGTAGGTGTACCAGCCGTGCGGGTTGTTCTTCGGATCGTTGGTCACCGAGGTGCCGTCGGAAAAATCCGAGGTGCCGATGCAAAGTCGGAAAAGGTTCATGCCGAGGCCGCTGGCGGGATCGATGAGGTCCTTCAGGGCGGCTTCCGTCTGGGCGTCGTCGTGGTTTTTCGACAACGCGTAGATGGACGTTTCCTCGAGCGACGTGCCCATGCCCAGAATCGGTCTGCTCGGGTGGGCGGAATCCACGTTCTGGGTGGAGTCCACGTTGATGGTGGCGAGGTTCAGGCTGGAATCGAGCCGGGTCAGCCAGAGCGGAGTCTGGGCGGAGAGTTTGTAGCGCCAGTCGGGATCGTTCGGCGACCACGGGGCCGTAAACCAGCGGGAGTCTTTTGGATGGAACTCGGAACTGAAAACATTCTGCACCGCGTAGTCGCCGCTGGCCGGGGTGGGAGGGGGAAGCGCGGCGCTCGCCAGACCGGCCGAGCAGAACCACGAGGCGAGAGCGATGGAACATCCGCGCCGCAGCGTTGCGCCGGCGGAACGCGACATTGTCTTTTGAAAGAGGGAGGAAATCTTCATGGGGGGGGGTAGAGGGGTATTTTTACCGACGGCTATCCGCTTCCGGAGGCCCGCGGGGAAAGATCTAGACGGCGAAGGTTCACGCGCGAAACAAAAGCGCGGTTTACCCTGGGTCTGGATCGGGAATCGAAGCGGGGGTTGGATTCTGTCCGAAAAGGCGGTTTAATACCTTGAAGACAGAGTTAACGTCTGCGGGTTGTGCAAACAAATGTATTTCAGTGCTATTATGCGACGCGTTCTGTGATATTTAAGGTAGAAGGCGCGGAGTTGGTGGAATCAAGCTTGTCACCGTTTGGTCGGTGACATGTCGTTTGAGCGGGTACCAGTTTGGAACATCACCGCGCCGACGCCGCGTTTCCAAAAGGGGAGGTGCCGGCCGGGTGGCGAGAACCAGCCGGCGGAAGTCGGAAGCGAGGGTCAAAAGGCCAGCGACGTTTTCAGCGGCAGGTGACGCGAGCTGTCCCCGGCCTGGAAGACCCACTCGCCCGGCGCGAGCGTCCAGGTTTTCGCCGCCGGGTCCCACGTCTGCAAATCCGCGGTTTTCACTTGCATCGAAACCGTCTTGGTCTCGCCCGGCTCCAGGAACACCTTGCCGTAGGCTTTCAGTTCGCGCGGCGGCCGGGGCAGCGCGCCCGGCCGGCGTGGCGGCGTAAACCTGCACCACCTCCGCGCCGGCCCGCGCGCCCGTGTTGCGCACCCGCACGGTGAAAGCCACCGCGTCGCCGCCGGCTTTCTCCGCCTGCAAATCCGACAACGCAAACTGCGTGTAGCTCAGACCGTAGCCGAAGGGGAACAAGCGGTTCCCGGTCCTTGGCGTCGAACCAGCGGTAGCCCAGGAACACGCCTTCCTTGTAGATGTTGTCCTTGGGATGATCCGCGTTCGGGTAGTTCCCGTAGGCGGCGCTGTCCTCCCAGCGTTTCTCCCACGAAAAGGGCAGCTTGCCCGAGGGATTGATCGCGCCGAAGAGGATGCTGCCCCAACGCCGCGTTGCCCGTCGTGCCGGGATAATAGGCGTGGAGCAACGCCGCCGCGCGGCCGACCCACGAGGCGGTCGCCACGCTGCCCCCGGCGTTGAGCACGACCACCGTGCGCGGGTTCTCCCGCGCCACGCGGGTGATGAGATGATCCTGCTCGGGCGGCAGTTCGTAGCGGCGGTCGTGATCCTCCCGTTCGTTGGCCGACCCGTGGTCCGCCTGCCAGCAGCCGGGATCGTTGAAGCCGACGCAGACCACCACCGCGTCCGCGTTGCGGATCGCTTCCAGCCCGTCCGGCTCCGCCGGGCGGGTCTGTTCCGGTTCCCAGACCACCCCCCTGACCACCTTGGGGTCCGACACGGCCATGCGGATGCCTTCCAGCGCGCTGCGGGCGGAAAAGTAGGACACGAAGCCGCTGCCGCCGCCCGCCGTGGGCGTCAGCGCGTTCGGCCCGACCACCACCACGCTCTTGACCTTCGCGGCGTCGAGCGGCAGCAGGTTGCCCTCGTTCTTGAGCAGGGTGATGCCGCCGGCCGCCTCGTCGTAAACCGTCTTGGCGCTGGCCGGATCGTCCCGCGGGATGGAGGGGTCCGCCTGCGGACGGTCCAGCCAACCCATCTCGAAAGCCACCCGGAGCTGCCGCCGGATTTTCTCGTCGATCATTTCCGGCGTGACCTTGCCCGCGTCGAGCAGCGGCTGGAGCTTGGCCGCGTTGTAGTACTTGCCCGCGGGCATCTCCAGGTCCAGTCCGCCGGTCGCCATGCCCAGGGTGTCGTAGCAGGATTCCCAATCCGACATCAGCAACCCGCGAAAGCCCCATTCCTTCCTGAGCACCTCATTGTTGAGCCAGGCGTTCTGCGTGGCGTGGACTCCGTTGATGGGGTTGTAGGAGTCCATCACGCACTTGGGCTGGCCCTCGCGCACGGCGATCTGGAAGTTGCGCAGGTACAACTCGCGCAGCGTGCGCTCGTCCAGGTCGGAGGACAGGTTGTGGCGGTTGAACTCCTGGTTGTTGGCGGCGAAGTGCTTGATCGTGGCCGCGACCCCCTGGCTCTGCACGCCGCGCACGAAGGCGGCGGCGGTCAGGCCGGAGAGGAGCGGGTCTTCGCCGTAGTATTCGAAGTTCCGGCCGTTCATCGGCGCGCGGTAGAGGTTCATGCCGGGGGCGAGCAGGTAGTGGATGCCCCGCGCGCGGCAATCCCGCCCGTAGGACGCGCCGACCTTTTGCGCGAGGGCGGTGTCCCACGACGCGGCCAGGCAAAGCGCGGCGGTGTACGCGGTGGACGGGGCGCTGAGCCGCACCCCCTGCGGGCCGTCGGTCATGCGGAAGGAAGGCAGGCCGAGCCGCTCGACGCCGTACGTGTTGAAATATTTGTCGCCCGAGAGCAGCCGGATTTTCTCCTCGGGCGTCAGCCGCCCGAGCAGGTCCTCGACGCGCGTCTCGACGGGGGCGGCGGGATTCTTGTAGGCGGGCGTCGGCCCGTCGGCGGTTTGCGCGCGGACCGGACCAAGGGCGGGGACGAGCAGGGCGCACAGGCCCGCGAGGAAGGAGATTTTCATGGGGGGGAGGTCCATTCCTAGGGAACGCCTCCGGTCGTGTCAACCCCCATTGGCGTCAACTTAAGGGTCTGCTTCTCCAACCCGGAACGGGTTGAAGAGGGGAAGAGGGAGCGTTGACCCTTAAGTTGACGCCTGTGGTGTCAACCCCGGGGATGCCGCCGGGACGGAAAATCAAGTCGTCGGAACCGGCCGCGCGCCGCCGCCCATTGGCAGGTCCCCATCCCGGCGGGGACCGATCGTGCCGACGAGCAGAAAGAGCGCCAGCGTCCCCAGCGGGCCGAGCAGGCCGGCGGCGGTGAGCACGGGCGCGTACGAAAAGTGATCGACCACCCAGCCGGTCGCCAGCGTGAAAGCCATGCTCCCGACGCCGGCGCCGACGCCCCCGAGCCCGGCGACGCTTCCCACCTTGTCGGGTGGAAAAACGTCGGCGGGGAGCGCCTGGACGTTGCTGATCCAGAGTTGGAACCCGAAAGTCACGACGCTGATCCAGCCAAGCGCGGCGGCCGTGCTCCCGGCCCGCGCGGCGAGGATGCCGCAGGGCAGGAGGCAGGTGGCGAGGAGAATGACCGCTTTCCTGGCGCGGTTCGTCGTCCAGCCCCGGCCGATCAGGTGGCCGGAGAGCGCGCCGCCCGCCAGTCCGCCCAACCCGGCGGCGACGAAGGGCAGCGAGGCGAAGGCGCCGATTTGCTGGAGGCTCATGCCGCGGGCTTTGTTCAGGTATTCCGGCAGCCACAGGATGTAGAGCCACCAGATGGGGTCCACGAGCAGCCGCGCGAGCACGATTGCCCAGACCTGCCGGGGCCGAGCAAACCCGACCAACCCCGCTCCGGTTTGGAAGCCGCCGCCACCGGCCGAGGCGCCTGCCCCCCGCGAATGTACGCGAGTTCGGCGGCGGTTGACCACGGGTGTTGCTCGCGCGTCCGGTAAAATGCCAGCCAGACGGCGAGCCAGAGGAAGCCCAGCGAGCCGGTTGCCAGAAAGGCGGCTTGCCAACCGAACCGAAACCGCAGCCAGACGATCGCCGGAGGGGCCAGCATCGCGCCCACGGACGAGCCGGCGTTGATGATGCCCAGGGCGAGCGCGCGTTCCCGGTCGGGAAACCAATCGGCAACCACCTTGGCGCCGCCGGGCCAATTGCCGCCCTCGCCCAGCCCCAACGCGACGCGGAAAAAACACAGGCTCCCGTAGCCGCGGGCAAAGGCGTGCATGAGCGCGGCCGCGGACCAGACGACCACGGACACCGCGAATCCCCGCCGGACGCCGATGCGGTCGTGCATCCAGCCGGAGAACCCCTGGCTAAACGTGTACGCCAGCAGAAACCACGTCCCCACCTTCGCGTAATCCAGGTTGGTCAAATGAAGCTGTTCCCGGATCACGGGAGCCAGGACGGAAACGGAGAGCCGGTCCAGGATGTTGATCACGGTCGCCCAGAAAACCAGACCCACGATCCACCAGCGCAAGCCCGGCAGTTTGAAACGGCGGAGCGGCGGCGGACCGTCCGGGTGACGGGTGTTCGGGGGAGTGCTCATCGCGGGGGTGGTCGGAAAATGGGTCAGGCCGCCTGCCCGGACGAACAAAACAGGACCGCGAGCGGCTTGCCATCGGTGCTTGCGAGTTCGCCCGCGGGAGCCGCGGCCGCCAAAAGAAAGCGGGAGCCCGGTTGCAGGGAGGTTTGCTCGCCGCCCATCGTCAGGGTCCCGTACCCCGCCGCCACCACGCCGATCCGCAGGCGCGGGCACGGCGGCAGGATCGTGCGCCCCGTGACCGTGAACCGCGTCACGGCGAAGCTGCCGGTTTGCGCGGCCCCGATCAATTCCTCCTCGTCCGGGGAAAGCCGCCGGGGCGGAATCCTGAACCTTCCCGCCACTCCGGCGGCGTCCAACGGCGTGTAGTCAAAGATTTGCAGGGCCAGGTCCACCGGCGCGCCCATGAAACGCGCCTCGGGCGGAACCTCGACCCCCTCGCGCACAAACTCGCAGCGGACGACGAGGTCCGACGGTTCCATGACTTCCAGCATCAGGATGCCCTCGCCGATGGCGTGCGGCAGCCCGCCCGGGACGAGCCAGACGTCGCCGACCCGGACCGGGATGGGATCAAAGCAGGCGTCCATGGCGGCGACATCCTGTTCGAGAACGATGCGCCGCCACTCCCGTGGCGAAGGCGGCCTCTGGAATCCCAGGCGAATGTACGCGTTGCCCTCGTCACGCAACGCGAGGATGACGTAAGCCTCCAGTTTCCCCCAAGGGGAGCGTAGGTGTTCCCGGGCGAAGGCGGCGGTGGGATGGGCCTGCACGTGCAGCCGCATCGCCGAGTCGAGCAGCTTGGCCAGAAACCCGGGACTCGCGCCGAAACGCGCCGCGTGTTCCCGTCCGAGGTAGTAACCGGGGGCGCTTGCGAAAATGTCCTGGAGCCGGGTCCACTCGCCCGACGGGGCGCGCACCGCCGCCAGCCCCTCGTCGGCCACGAGGGGCATTCCCGGGTTGACGGCGCGCACGGTGGAGGCGAGCCAATCTTCCGGGCGGTCGCCGTCGCGGGGTCCGCTCCGCCCCTCGAACCGGTCGAGCAGGTAGCCGCCGCGGTAGTTGCGCCGCACGCGGTTGGGCCGCAGGGGGATCATGGGGATGTGCATCGGCCAGAGGGTAGCGGGGAAAAGGCGGGGGGACGTTCAATTTTCCGTCCGCGTTTTCCGAACATGGCCGGCCGGGTTTTCGGTTCCGCTTGCCGCGCCAATCCGGTGGCGTGGCGTTGATCGAACCGTTGAACCCGGCAACTTGCCCTCACCCTGGAAGACCAAACTTTCCGGGAACGCGTCTCCGAGACGGAATGCCGTCCGGCCGCCCGCCTTCGGAAACAATCGCCCCCGATCCCGCTGGCCGCGCTCGGCTTTGCCCGCCGGCACGGCTTGGAGGAAGGCTCCACCGACGCATACCCGCGGGAGCTTCGCGCGGGTGAAACCGACTGCGGCGAGGCGGGCTGATCGTGGCGCGATCGCGGGCGGAATCCGCAAAAACAACGCGCGCGGGTTGCGCGCCGGCCCTAAAGTTGGCATAACCCCGCCCATGTTCGCCGACATCCGTGACCGACTGCGCCAGCTTTACCTCGCCGACCCCCGCCCCTGGCTCGTCGGCTTCTCCGGCGGCAAGGACTCCACCCTGCTCGCCGCCCTGATCTTCGAGGTCGTCGGCGCGATCCCGGCGGCGGACCGCCACAAACCCGTCGCCGTGCTCTGCACCGACACCCGGGTCGAAATCCCGGCGGTCGCCGAAACCATCGCGGGCACGCTCTACCGGATGCAACGCCATTCCGACGACGCCGGGCTGCGCATCGACACCCACCTGCTCAAGCCGCCCGCCGAACAGTCGTTCTGGGTGAACATCATCGGCCGGGGCTACCCGCCGCCCAACAAGTTCTTCCGCTGGTGTACGCAGCGCCTGAAGATTGATCCGGTGTCCGATTTCGTCGAGCACCGCCTGGGCCGCTGGGGCGAGGCCGTCCTGCACCTGGGCGCGCGCCGCTCGGAAAGCTCGACCCGCGCCCGGGTCCCTGGCCAGCCGCGGGGACGGCGCCCGCTCCGACACGCTGGACGGCCTGCCGCTCCACCGGCACCAGGATTTGCTCAACGTCTGGATCGCCAACCCCATTGAGCACCTCAACACCGGCGAGGTCTGGGCGTACCTGCTCCAGCATCCCAACCCTTGGGACCGCGCGCCCGACCGCGTCCGCGCCGACAATCCCCACGGCTCGAAGCCGCCCGGCGGCAACCGCGCGCTCTACAAGCTTTACGCCAACGCCTCCGGGGGCGAGTGCCCGCTGGTGGTGGACAAGACCTCGGCGAGTTGCGGCAGTTCCCGTTTCGGCTGCTGGACGTGTACGGTGGTCGAGAAGGACCGCGCCGGCGAGGGGCTGCTCGCGAGCGGCGACGAGCGCATGGAGCGGCTCCTGGCGTTCCGCGAGACGCTCCTGTTCTACCGCGACCCCGCCAACGGCAAGCGCGACACCCGCCGCATGAACGGTGCCGAGGGCGACGGCCCGTTGCTCGTTTCCGCCCGCCGCGAGTTGCTCGAGCAACTCCTCGCCCTCCAGGAGGAAACGGAACTCCCCCCTGATTAACGAGGATGAGCTTTACTTGATCCAACGCTTCTGGAAAAGTGCGCGCGACCCCAACCCGGGTGACGGCGTGGCCCGGATCGTCCACCAGCAACGCGGCACCCCCATGAGCGAACTCCACGAACGCAACGAACTCCGCGAAATCGAGGAAACCGTCCTGGCCGAGCAGGACCTACGGCCGGAAACCCTGCGCCGGATGCTGGAGGTGGTCGGCCAGTTCGGCGACAGCCTGCGCGCGCACGGGTTGCCCGAGGAGTTGCTGCGGATTTTGCAGGATGACGTGAAGCTCAACGCGTTGCGCGAAGACTGCTACAAGTTGGAACCATCGGCCCATGCCTGACGCGGAATTCTGGCTCCGCAAGTTGGCCAAACTGCGCGTGGACGCCGCGAGCGGCGACCCAGCCCCGCACAAACCCTTGCTTGTGTTGGTAGTGTTGGAGACGGCGGAACGCGGGGAACTCGGTGAAGAACTCCTTCTCTCACCCGATTTGGCGTTTCGGTTCAGCGTGTTCTGGGGCGTCGTCGCCAAGCGGAGAAATGCCCCGCCAAACATCCGTCTTCCTTTCCACCACCTTGGCAGTGACGGTTTCTGGGAACCGCTGATGGCGGACGGGTCGCCTTCTCCCGATAAGAAGCTAACGACCAAAGTGCGGCTGGACCCGGGGTTTCTGGCGTGCGCTGGCGACGCCGGCTTTCGGGAAACCGCGCGCCGCACACTGATCGCGCGGGAGCGTTACTTTCGCCCCGGCGAACGCGCCGCGCTCTACTCCCTGGTTGGGATGGAGGTTCCCGACGCGGAAATCATCCGCGAGGACGCGGCGCAATACTCGACCGACACCGCCCGGGGGCGCGAAGGCCGCTTCCGCATCGACGTGGTGATCACCGCCTACCAGCACACCTGCGCCCTGACCGGCTACCGGCTCACGACGGTGGATATGGAGAGCATCGTGGACGCCGCCCACATCCACCAATTCAGCGACAGCCGCAACAACCACCCGAGCAACGGGTTGTCATTGTGCAAGAATGCGCATTGGCAATTCGACCGGGGGCTGTGGAGTCTCACCGACGATTACAAAATTCTGCTGCGCCGCGATCTTTTCATCGAAGTTGGCGGAGGAGCCTTGAGTTTAGGAGCAATGGAGGGCCAAGCCATCAAACTGCCAGCCAAGTGCGAGTACTGGCCGGCGTCGCAGCACATGGCTTGGCACCGTAGACGCCACGGGTTTTCCGATTCTATTTGAACAAATTCCAAATATTTTCGAGGGTTGTTGATTATGCGATTGACATTTTGAACGTAACGGAGGTCAATCGTGAGGGTTGACAACAGCGGCGGGTCAACTCATAAACGCCCACAGTGCTCCGGTCCTTTACGTGTGCCGGGTGCGTCAGCGCGGACGGTTCCGTTCACCCGCTTTGGTCCCGTTTTTATTATGTTCGTCTCATGAGCCTCGCAGATCACGCAGCGCCAGGTGCTAATGCTGGATTTAGCTTCCAGTTTGAACGCGCGCTGTATTATCTCGCGATAAGCTCGGCTGGAAGTCTTGTCGGTGTCGAAACAGACGATGATGTGGCCGTCCGAGGAGTTGATGCAGCGTGCATCCTGGAACAAGATAAACATTCCATTCAACAAAGCGGGAAGCCATTTGGAGACCGGTCCAAGGATCTATGGAATACGCTGAAAATTTGGATTGAAGCATTGGATTCTAAGGAGATTATCGCAGGAACGACCCTATTCATGATGGTAACGAACAAAACTCTGCCCGATTGCATGGCACGGCAGATCGGGCAAGCCAAGTCAGAGGTGGAGATTGACGCATGCGTTAATGCGCTTACTACGGAGGCAATATCTCCTCCTGCGGGCATTAAATCGCTTGTCGAGCGTGTCATGAGCCCTAACTCTCGTCCAAATCTGCGTAAGTTGATTCTTCGCTGCAGAATGTTGGACGGATCCAACCACACTTCAGGAGGGGAACTCCGCGCGAAAACCATCGGGAAGCTTCAACTGCCTGAGTGGTGTACGGTCTGCGCCGATTCAATCATTGACGAGTTGCTGGGATGGATGCATAAAATAGCACAGGGGTGTTGGCAACAGAATCAGCCAGCGTGGATTAAACGCGATCATTTTGTAAACCAGCTTCATGCAATCATCGATCTGCGGAAGCGAAGGATTAGCCGGGAACGTGCTGAGTGTCTCATTCCTGTTGGCAACGATAAAATTGGAGAAAAGAGGGCAAGTTTATTCGTAAAACAGCTTCATTTAATCACCGACGATGACAGTATTGTTGATACTTCCATTCGTGAATTCATTCGCTGTAACATCGAAAAAGACCGCTTGTCAGTCGAAGGTAATATAACAGACGATGACTGGATCGTGTTTGAGTCAACATTGCTTTCACGCTGGAAGAAAATCCGTGCGCGTGTTCTGCGCACACGCACGGGATTCATTGAGGAGGACGTTGGGTTTGAGATATTCACTGATACCACAGAAGCGCATTGCGAGAAGCTCGCAGGAAGTGACACTGAACAAAACTATCTTACATCTGGAACTTATCATCGACTAGCCGAAATGCTTGAAGTTGGTTGGCATCCGCAATTTGCTGATCTTATGCTGAGGGTGGTGGAAATATGATTGATGTTCTCTTTGAACAACGCGTGGTCCAAAATACTGCCCTCGCGGCAGAAGCAATCTGGCAGGCCGTACATGAAGCCCACGATGTCAAAGGTAGAACCGAGGGAGTGCCTCTGCCGCTGGTTTTTCTCGTTCTCCCGCTCACGTTTCATAAGCGGACTGCAACAGTATTAGCATCGAAGGCACATCCCGGAGCCCTTTATAAAGCAATCGGAGAGGACCGTGAGCTCACTGTGGGTCTCCAAGAGAGAATGCAGGCTATGTCCGACCGCACCTGTCGAGCCCTTTCGATCGGTTTCCAAACGGAGTTGCTGCTGCTCGATCAAAATTACGAACGTCATCTTATCCCCGGAAGAAAAACGCCTCCGGTGATTCATGTCACCAACGAGGTAAAAACGATCTTGAACGCAGCAAAGCGCGTTGGACGCGCTTTGGTGGAGATGAGCACTGTCCAGCTTGCAACGCAGCTAAACATCCGATTCTGAATGAAGTTGGCAATTCTCAAAATAATACTTTGGCCAAAAGCTTCGCGCCTCACTCCGCGTGTCATAGAATTTCTTCCGGGCAAAATTAACATCATCACGGGCGAGAGTGCAACCGGCAAGTCAACCCTGACTTGGATTGTTGATTACTGTCTAGGAAGTGACAAATGTTCGATTCCCGTGGGGCTGATTCGTGAACTCACAGGATGGTTCGGTCTTCATCTACAACTCGAGAACACGGAAATGATTGTAGCCCGTAGAAATCCCGGAGATCAACAAACAACCAGTGACTTCTATTGGGAAGAAGGATTGCAACTTACTGTCCCATCGATTGTTAGGAAAAACGCTCGGGTAGAGGACCTGAAAAATCGCTTCAACCAGATATGCCATTTGCCTGCTCTTGACTTTTCCACAGACGACAACGTTGGGTTCGGTGGACGACCAAGCTGTCGGGATATGGCGGCGTTCAATTTCCAGCCGCAACATATCGTCGCCAATCCTTACACATTTTTCTTCAAAGCGGACACTTCGGAGCATCGCGAGAAACTGCGGGTTATCTTTCCGTTTGTCCTTGGTGCAATCGACGCTACAACATTAGCCAAACAACGCGCGTTAAAAGATACGGAACGAGAGCACGATCGTTTGCGCCGTGAATTAGAAGCTCGTCTTACAGCATCGCGTGCATGGGAGGCGGAGGTCGAGAGCTACTACTTACAGGCCCAAGCACTCGGTCTTTTGCAGAACTCACCTGTGCCCCAACAAGGATGGCCACTTGATAAGTATATGCTGGAACTTAAAAAAATTCCAGAAGCTGTCCGCACCCTGGACCTTCCAGATGTTCAAGAAGGAACTGGCGAGACATCCGTAGCAGAACTCACCCGCCTTATCAACGAAGAAGATCAACTTGGGCAGCAGATTGGTTCAATTCGCCGACGATTGGGTAAGCTTGATCAGCTGTCGTCCTCCGTTGACGATTATGGCGCGACTCTGACTTCACAAGAAGATCGTCTCCTAAGTGTGGGATGGCTTGAGAAGAAGTTTCGTGATCCATACGAATGCCCCATCTGTTCGGCAGTGCACACGAACGACAATCCTCGTTTGACTGAGTTGCAGACCTTGGTCGCCGAATTAAAAATCCTGACTTCGACTGTGCATGAAGCACCAGCGAAACTGGATCAAGAAGTTGCAGAACTGCGGCAGGAGCTTCGCTCCTTGGAAGCCGCGATTACCAAAGCGCGACAGAAGCGGAAGTATCTGGAGACACAGTCGTCGGCACAAGCGGCCCAACGTCAACGTGTCCGACAAATCTACTTGTTCGTTGGACGAGTGGAGCAAGCTTTGGAAAACGTGACGATTAGCCGTAACGTAGATGAACTGCGGGAACGGGTACGAATACTTGCGTTACAAATTACTGAGTTGAGAAGAGATCTCGATCCTAGCACTCGGGAGGCTAGAGTAAATGCTGCGACCAATGCAGTGTCTGCAAATATTACTCAATATGCGCATTTGCTGAAACTTGAGCACGCGGGGGAGAACATCCGATTTAATATTCGAGAGCTTACACTCCAATTCAGTCCTCTCTCCGGGCGAACAGATTTCTTGTGGGAAGTGGGTAGTGGTCAGAACTGGGTGGGGTACCACATCGCAGGCTTATTAGCACTCCATGAGCATTTCATAAGTCTAAGTCGCAGCCCGGTACCCCGCTTTCTCATGATCGATCAACCAAGTCAAGTGTATTTTCCTGAGGCGTGGCCGGCGATAGACAAAGCATCGGTTGCCAAAGTTGACAGTGATAGTTCTGCGGACATCGAAGGTGTTCGCAGAATATTTCGCGCTCTTTCTCATTTCTTAGATGCCGTTTCAAATAGATTCCAAATCATCGTCACCGAACACGCTGGATCAATCACATGGCAAAAAATCCCGAACGTAAACCTTGTAGGCAATTGGCGGGCAAATCATGACGAGTTTTTGATCCCGGCTGCATGGCTTCTATAGAGGTCGCCTCATGCTGAAAACCTGCTGGTTCAAAGACGTGGCAGACACTCTGTTGCACTCTGCAGATCAATTATGCCTCTGGGTGGAAGTTCGATCACTCGCCAGAGAGCAACACCACCGCGCGTTGGATAGTAGAGAGTGCTTCATAAACTTCCGCGAACGTGTTGACCCAATCAGGCGACAACCGCACGCTCTCACGGCCAGCCTTGCCGCCCGGCTTCATCGCCGTAAGAACGTGCGAAGGCTCCTCCGAATCCGCCAGGCACGCGGAGCCGCTGGAGGCGCAGACGCCTTCCTGATCGAGCAGGAGCAGCAGCGCCTCGGATTCGATGCCCTCGAAGGATAAGTTCGTCGTGTTCGGAAGCCGCTCGGTTGGGTGGCCGTAGCGCTCGGTGCCGGGGATGGCTTCCAGAATGCCAGCTTCCAGCGCGTCGCGCAACGGGTGCACGGTCCGGTCGTAGTCCGGCAGGCGGCGGCGGGCGAGGTCGGCGGCTTTGCCCAGGCCCACGATCAGCGGCACGTTCTCGGTGCCGCCGCGCCGGCCGCGTTCCTGGTGCCCGCCCTGCAACTGCGGCGTCCACGGCGCGCCGCGCCGCATGTAAAGCGCCCCGACCCCCTTCGGACCATGGAACTTGTGCGCGGACAGGGACAGGTAATCCACCGCGACGCGGCGGACATCCACCGCCGGCAGCTTGCCCACGGCCTGCACCGCGTCGCAATGAAACAAGACGCCCCGCGCGCGGCAGAGTTCGGCGATCCGGGCGACGGGGAAGAGGACGCCGGTTTCGTTGTTCGCCCACATGAGCGAGACGAGCGCGGTGTCGTCGCCGTGCTCGGCGAGGGCGTTCTCCAGGTCGGCGGGCTTCAGCAGGCCCTCGCGGTCCACGGGCAGGTAGGTGACGCGGTAGCCGCCGTGGCGTTCGAGGTCGCGGCAGGGCGCGAGCACGGCGGAGTGTTCCACGGCGCTGGTGATGACGTGGCGCCTGGCGGGGTTCGCGCGCAGGGCGGCGTGGATGGCGGCGTTGTTGGCCTCGGTGGCCCCGGCGGTGAAGACGATGTCGCGCGCGCCGGGGGCGTTGAGGAGCGCCGCCACCGGCGCCCGGGCGGTTTCCAGGGCACCCTTGTTCTCCGCGCCGAAACGGTACGCGCTCGACGGGTTGCCCCAGTGTTCCAGGAAGTAAGGCCGCATCGCCTCAAAAACCTCGGGGTCCAGGGGCGTGGTGGCGTTGTGGTCGAGGTAAATCATGGCCGGCGGGAGGCCGCGGTCTGAACCGCGTCACCGTGCGCCACCGCGACGGGTGCCGCAACGGTTTCTTGAGACGGGCTTTCGCTTGACAACCATCCTCGACTGAACCCCCGCGACTCCTTCCGCCCACCTGGACGGGAAGCGGGATCAGGCTCCACCCGCGCGGGCGCCAAAGCTCCCGGATCACTCACGGCAAGCATTCCAGCTATAATCCACGCGTGATGTGGACGACAGCAGAGTGCTCTTTCGCGAAATTTTCGCTGCTTTCCTCAAACGCCGCAGCTTCGCGTCGCGGATGCTCTGAAAAGGCATCGGCGCCCACACCATGAACGAACACGACCAGAAAAGCCTCGGTGCTCCGGCTGACCCCGGCAGGATTCCCGCCTTTGCTGGACGCGTTGCGCGACCTGATTGCGCAGGCGCGCCGGAAAGTCCTGCGCGCGGCGGACACCGCCCAGGTGCAAACCTACTGGCAGATCGGCCGGCACATCGTGGAATTCGAGCAGGGCGGAGCGGCCCGGGCCGAATACGGGGTAAGGTTGCTGCCTCGGCTCGCGGAGAAGCTGACGGTAGAGTTTGGACGCGGCTTCAACGCCTCCAACCTTCACAAGATGAAACAGTTTTATCTGACCTTTCCAATTTTAGACGCACTGCGTCTCAAATTGAGTTGGACCCATTACCGCCTCCTGCTGCGGGTGGATGAACCGGCCGCCCGGCAGTGGTATCTGCGGGAAGCCGCCGGGCAAAACTGGAGCAGCCGCGCGTTGGAACGGCAAATCGGCAGTCAGTATTACCAACGCCTCCTGTCCAGCAAGGACAAGGCGGGGATGCGGGCGGAAAGCGCGGGGTCCAACCCCGTCCCCGGCCCGACGGCCCGCGATTTTGTCCGCGACCCGGTGCTTCTGGAATTTCTCGGTTTGCCTGAAACAGGCCGCCTGCTGGAGGCGGACATGGAGCGAGCCCTCATGGACAAGCTGCAACAATTTTTGCTGGAACTGGGCAAGGGCTTTGCCTTCGTCGCCCGGCAGCAGCGCATCAGCACGGAGACGCGGGATTTTTACATCGATTTGGTGTTCTACAACTACGTGCTGAAGTGCTTAAAGAACGGGCGGAGCAGCCTTGAACGTGGCGACCGGGATAAACTCAGGCGGCGCCAAGCCGCCGTCGTACCAAAGGTAGGGATGGCTCTCCGAGCCGCTCCCATTATCAGATTGGCTGGCCTGCCTGTAACAGGGGTCGTCCACTAACTCCAGAAACAATGGGGAGCGGCTCGGAGAGCCATCCCTACCTTTGGTACGAGGGCGGGGAACCCGCCTGAAGTGTGAATTCCTATGAAAATTCTGATCACAGGCGGCGCGGGCTTCATCGGCAGCCATCTCGCGGAACACTACCAGGACAAAGCCGGAGTGCGCGTGCTGGACAACCTCCGGACCGGTCACCGGCGCAACCTGGAGGGCCTCGACGTCGAGTTTCTCGAAGGTTCGATCCTTGACCGGGAATGCGTGCGCCGCGCCGTGCGGGGAGTGGATTGTGTGTTCCACCTGGCCGCGATGGTCAGCGTGCCTGAGTCCATGCGTCGGCCCGTGGAATGCGCCCAACTCAACGTGCTCGGGCTGCTCAACGTGCTGGAGGAGGCGAGCGCGGCCGGGGTGCGCAAACTGTGCTTCGGCAGCAGCGCCGCAATCTACGGCGACAATCCGGCCGTGCCGAAACTCGAAAGCATGGCGCCCGAACCCCTGAGTCCCTACGCCATCACCAAACTCGACGGGGAATACTACGGCGCGATGTTCACCCGCGCGGGTCGGATCGAGGTGGCGAGCCTGCGGTTCTTCAACGTCTTCGGACCCCGGCAGGACCCCGGCAGCGCCTACGCGGCGGCGGTCCCGATCTTTATCCGCCAGGCGCTGGCGAACGAACCGCTAACGATCCACGGCGACGGCGGGCAGACGCGCGATTTCATCCACGTGGGGGACATCGTGGCCGCGATGGCGTTCGCGGCGGCGACACCCGGCTTCGCGGGGACCTTCAACGTGGGTTGCGGCGCGGGCACCACCATCAACGATCTCGCGCGCGCGATCATCCGGGCGGCGGGGTCGCGTTCCGAGATTCACCACGCGCCCGCCCGGGCGGGGGACGTGCGGCATTCCGTCGCCTCGGTGGAAAAGCTGCTGGCCACCGGCTTCCGGCCCGCGGGCAACCTGGAGGAAGGCCTGGCCGCCACCGTGCGGTATTTCCAGTCGCGTCACGGCCGTTTTCCAAATCATTGAACAGCGTCCCGCCCGCCTCTGCTCTGGTCCGCCCCGGGAGCGCGGGTCTCCGACCCGCTTCTGTTCTGGTCGGGTCCGGTTCAGGGCTACCGCCCTTTGCGGGTCGGAGACCCGCGCTCCCGGGGCGGATGGCCTGAAGTCCAGATGAAAATCGACGCGGTTGGTTGGACGGATGGCGCGTTCCGCCGCAATTTGCCGACATGAACTTTCACCACCCCGACGCCGAACTCTTCGTGCCCGACGCCCTCCCGGCCGATGACGCCCTGTCGAGGATCACGCACCTGGGCATCGGGGCGCACCAGGACGACCTGGAGTTCATGGCGTTCCAGGGCATCGTCGCCTGCCACCACAGCGAACACGATTGGTTCGGCGGGGTGACGTGCACGGACGGCGCGGGCAGCGCGCGCGCCGGCGCGTACGCCCGGTTCGACGATGACGCGATGCGGGCCTGCCGCCGGCGCGAACAAAACCTGGCCGCGGGCATCGGTCGTTACGGCGTCATGATCCAACTCAACCACCCCGGCGCGCGCGTCAGGGACCCGGCGGACACCCTCGTGCGCGACGAACTCGCCGCGATCCTGCGCGCGACCCGTCCGGGCATCGTTTACACGCACAACCCCGCCGACAAGCACGACACGCACGTCGGCGTGGCCGTGGCGGTTCTCCAGGCCATCCGCGGCTTGCCGTCGGCGGAGCGGCCCGGCGCCGTGTACGGGTGCGAGGTCTGGCGGAGCCTGGATTGGATGCCCGACGCGGAGAAGGTGGTCAACGATGTCGGGCAGGCGCCAAGCTTGGCGGCGGCGTTGAACGGCGTCTTCGATTCGCAGATCGCCGGGGGCAAACGGTACGACCTCGGGGTGGCCGGCCGGCGCCTGGCCAACGCCACGTTTTTCGAGCCGCGCGCGGTGGACGGCGCGGCCGGCCTCGCCTTCGCCATGGACCTTACCCCGCTGGCGCGCGACGACACCCTCGACATCGCCGCGTACGTGGACGGCTTCATCGAACGCTTCCGCGCGGACGTGCGGGGAAAGCTGCGCGCGCGTCTCGGCGGGACGAAATAACC
>CAWCJJ010000003.1:0-178847 GCA_963795895.1 uncultured bacterium | reverse complement strand
TCATGGGGTTCTGCGCGTCCAAACGCGCCCGGCAAATCCCATCAGCTACGCTCCACGACGCGGGCGGCCCCGGGATCGTACCAAAAATTCCCGATGCTGCCTTCCTTGAGTTTTTGGATCGCCTCGTCTATCACCGGCAACGGGACGAGAAACCACTCCCTGGGCTCCACTTGCGCGCCGAATCGATCCTTCAATTCCAGATCCAGTCGGGCACCGCCGAATAGTTTGTGCAGTAGCCCCTCCAGCGCCTTGCGGTTGACGTTCGCCAGCTTGAATGTCGCGACGATTTCCACGTCGGCCAGAAGATAGGTCGGGTCTTTTTTCGCGTTGGCGATCGCGGCTCTTCACGTCGCCGCCGGTCACGCCAATCTTGTGGATGACCGACCGGTGCTCCGCGACGAAGGGATGGTCCGATTTGCTCCGGAGCACGTAGATGTAACCCGTCGCCAAGTCGTCCTCTTCTTCGGCTCGCGAGAAAAGCGGCCCGAAATCAGGCTCGGTGATGCGGCGGCTGGCCTTGTCCTTGTTCAAGGCGCGCTGGAGCGAACGCAGCAGAAGATCGCTCTCGGTGCCGTTGTCGTAGATGACCCGCAGCCGGCGGTCCGGGCGGCCGTAGTCGCTGACAAACGGCTCGCCCAGCGTCGGCGACCAGCAACCTTCTGGCCGTCGAGGATGAACAGGTCGCCCTCCTGACTTCCGCGTCGTCGTGGTACTTCTCCGTCTGGCGCTCGCCGGCATTCAGTCTCGCTCCTGCACCTTTTCGAAGATCGGCCGGAACTTGCTCGAAGTCCGTGCACGGGTTCCGCTGCGCGACTTCCTCCGCGGCCTTGATCTCCTCGCGCGACCGCACGTGCACCAGCTCGTGACGTCGTCCGCCGTCGACGCTTCGACGCCGAGCGAAGCCAGCAGTTCCTCGTCGTCCGGTTCGTCCTCGACGCGGCCGCGCATGGCGCGTCCGGCGTCGCCCGAGCAGACCGCGCGAGTCCAGCGTCCTTCAAGCACCGCGCGGCACTCGGCGGATTCGCGCATGCGATCCAGCCGCACGGCGTACAGACGCTCGAAGATGTCGCGGTCCTCGCCGTGCTGCGGGAGCCGGCCGTGTTGCTCGACGAACCGCTCGATCTCCTCGAAGCCGGCGATGATGCGCTGCTCCCGCGCCGAGCGCCCGCCCGTCCGGCGGGCTCGGTCTCCACGCCCAAGCTCGGCCAGCATTCCAGGTCTTCGTCGGTGATCTCGCTCAGCCATTGCCGCCCTCCTTCGCTTTCCGTTGCAGGAAGCGCGACGCCCTCGGCCATTCGCTTCTCCCATGCGTCCGGCGACGGTGAGCGACGGCAGCCGCCGCGTTCTCTTCCTTGAACCGCTTGCGCCCGCTTCGCCAGCTCGCGCGCCTCCTCCAGCGTCAGGTTGACCCGCCTGGCCGCGATCACCTCCGCGATCTGCCGCAGCCGCTCCTCGCTCATCGACTTGGCCAGAATCGCGTACGCCTCGCCGAACGGGTTGATCGCGTCGATCAGGTCGATGTCCAGCTCGCGTCACCGACATCGCGAACCGCCGCATGCCGTCGATCAGCGCCGTGTTCGTCGCTTCGGTTCGCCGCCACCGCTCCGTCAAGCGCCTTCTTCGGCCTGCTGACGAAGTTCATCGCCGCGACCGCCTGCTGGCGGATCGCCTCCTGATCCTCGTCGGTCAGGTTCGGGAAACTTCTCCTTGACGATCTTGCCCATCCGCACCTGCGTCACCTCCTGCGGCACCAGTCTCCTTGTCGAACATGCCGCTGCTCGACCGTCCGCTCGTCCTGCACGAACGCCGTGACCAGTTCGTTCAAGTCCTCGCGGCAGATGCGCTCGGCCTCCGTCGCTCTTCGGCTCGGCCAGCCCCTTGATCTCCATCTGGATGCAGCCCGTCACCGGATCCACGCCGATGTTGCCCTTGCCCGGGTCGTAGCCGCCTGCGCCGTAGTCCAATCCCGGCGTCGGTCCGTTGTTCGGATTCTTCGGCTTGAACTCGAACCGCGGCGCCAGCACCTGCTCCATCAGCAGGCTGGCGGCGATCGCCTTGAGCGTGTCGTTCACCGCCTCGGTCACGGCCGCCTCGGCCGCGTCCGGCTCGGCGATCAGGTTGGTGAACCGCGCCCGCGTCTTGCCCGGCGCGTCGCGCGTCGCGCGGCCGATGATCTGCACGATCTCCGTCAGGCTCGAGCGGTAGCCGACCGTCAGCGCGTGCTCGCACCAGATCCAGTCGAACCCTTCCTTGGCCATGCCCAGCGCGATGATGATGTCCACGTGGTCGCGGTTGTCCTTCTGCGCGGGATCCCGCAGCGCGGCGGCCACCTTCTCGCGCTTGGTCGGATCGTCGTCCACCAGGTCCGCCACCTTCAGGAGCACCTGCCGTCCGGCGTCTTGCACCAGCTGAAAGCCCGTCTCCGGGTCGGCGCCCTGCCACTCGCCGAGTCCGCTCGATGATGTGCTCGACCTCGTTGATCTTGTCCTTGCGTGCTTTCGCGGGAGTTGACGTTGGGGATGTGGATGATCGTCTTCTCGCGCCGGGTCGCAGCACCTCGAAGATGTCGTCGTCCTGCGTGTCAGCTAGCCCGGTGTAGAAGTAGTAGCCGATGTCCAGCTGCTTCAGGTACTGGTAGCCGTTGAGCTGCTCGTAATAGGTGTAGGTGACGGTGCCGAACTTCGCCTCGTCGTCCGGGTGCAGCACGGCCGCCGCGTCGCCGCGAAAGTAGCTGCCGGTCATGGCGACGATGTGCGTCTTGTCCCGCGCCATCAGTTGCCGCACGAGCTCACCGAGGCGGTTGTCCTCGCTGGACGAGACGTGGTGGAACTCGTCCACCGCGATCAGGCGGTCGTCGAACGCCTCGACGCCGAGCTTCTCCACCGCGAAGCGGAAGGTCGCATGCGTGCAGACCAGCGCCTTGTCGCTCGCTGCCAGGAACTTGCCAACCGCCTCCACCTTGCCGCCGTTGTCGCCGCCGGGCGCGTCGCACAGGTTCCACCGCGGCTCGACGTTCCAGTCGGCCCAGAAGCCGAACTCGGCTCAGCGGCTCGTCGTGGAAGCTCGCGCCGATGGATCTTCTCCGGCACGACGATGATCGCCTGCTTCAGTCCCTGGTTGCCGCAGCTTGTCCAGCGCGATGAACATCAGTGCCCGGCTCTTGCCCGAGGCCGGCGGGCGATTTGATCAGCAGGTACTGCTCGCCGCGCTTCTGCCAGACGCGCTCCTGCATCGGGCGCATGCCCAGCGCGTCGGCCGTCGCCGAGCGGCCGTCGTGGGCGTATGTGACGGAGACGGAGGGAATCGAAATCGGATCGCTCATGCTTCGGCCTCTTTGTGTCTTGCGCTTCGCTCGGCTTTGTCGCAGAAATGTGCTTCGGCTGTCATCTGCGTGTACAGCTCGAACAGCTTTTCCAGCCGCTCGGTGTCGTTGCGGAAGCGGCGGCCGATGTAGATGCGCTCCAGCGTCTCATCGTTGCGGTCGTGCGCCGCCCGCAGGTCGGATCTTCGTGCATCGCGTCGGGATCGTACAGGTCGGCGATCGTCGCCGGGAAATGCGCCTCGCGGGCCAGCAGAATGTCCTCGGCACAGCGGGTCAGGTCGGCCTTGTTCTGCTCGGTGAGTGTGGGGACCGGGAATGTGTTCCAGCCGAGGGTGTTGGAGTAGCGGTAGTCGGTCTTCAGCTTGCCGCAAACCGTCGCGATCCAGACGAGATGTAGGCGTGAAGCAATGAGTGCCATGTTCCACAGAGGTGCGTCATAGAGTGCAAAGGCAAGATCGGTGACAATCGTATCGCGTCGGCAATAATCCGACGGGAAGGTACTCGCGACGTTCGGACGTGACTTGCGGCGATCACGATGGTGTGCTTCGTGCCGTGGCTTGAATCTCGACGAAACGGTGAGGATTAGCTGCTGCCGGCCTAGTTTGCTGCTTGGATCTCTTCTGGCAGCCGCAACTCGCTAATGTCTTCAAGTCGCTCGCGAATCGGAGCGATACTTTGCGCCTTGCAGCGTCGCTCGATCTTCGATCCATATGCAGTATCGTTCCATCGCCGTTGATGTACTCGTCGGAACCGTACGTATCGCCTGATGAACGACGTCGGTGAATCTGGCTCAGTCTCAGAGCAACATCGTCTCATCGCTGGCGAAAACAGAGATTTCCGCCATCGACGGGTTTATTCCCCCGACTCATTGGGTCTAAGACTCACTGGGCGTGCGTTCGTCTTGGTGACGATCATGTCGACCATGCTACCAGAGTAAGCGTTGATGTTCTCGACTTCTTTGACGATCGACTCGCCGTCGTCAGATAGAGAAAAGCTTTCGCGATTCACTCGGCTGTCGATCGAAATCCCAAGATCAGCAACCGTTACACCCGCGTTGTGACTCGCAAGATTTGCCCACTTGAAAGACGTGTGTGCGAAGACAATTCGATGACCCGTTCCGAAAGATTAGCGGCCAAAGTATAGGGACTTGTTGGCCCTGGCAGATCGAATTCGTGGAGACGAAAGCAGCGGCTGAGTCGTTGTTCGCGTTCCGTAGTCCGCAGCCTTCATAAACCAGCCTGACACGTAGTCGAGCGACTTCCAGGTAGTCAGTGCGCTCCTCGAAGATTGCTTTCAGTTCCTCTTTCTGTTCGTCTGATTGCCATGTCGACCCAAGATACGGCGGATTCCCGCAGATGTAGGTCTCCCCACCCTCGTTCTCGAAATCGATCTCCGCCTGATCCAGCGGCGTCTTGAACAAATCATCGCCCTGCGATCTTCACGCCCGTGCCCGTTGGCGGGCAGATGCTCAGCCAGTCAAGCCGCAGGGCATTGCCGCAGGTGATCCAGTTCTCTGCGTCGAGCGGCAGAAACTCCGCCAGGGCGTGCTTCTGGCCGCGATAAAGCACGTCGCACTGGTACTCCGCGATGATCAGCGCCAGGCGGGCGATCTCGGCCGGAGAAGTCGCGGAGTTCGATGCCGCGGAAATTGGTGAGCGGGATGTCGGACTTGACGGTCCGCCTCGCCGCGGCGGCGGTTGATCTCGGCCTCGATCTCGCGCATTTCCTTGTAGGCGATGACGAGGAAGTTGCCGCGAGCCGCAGGCGGGGTCGAACACGCGGATGCGGGCGATGCGCTTGCGCAGGTTCAGCAGCTTGCGGCGCGTTGTCGCCGGCTTCTTCCAGCTGCGCGCGCAGGTCGTCGAGGAAGAGCGGGTTCAGCACCTTGAGGATGTTCGGCACGCTGGTGTAGTGCATGCCCAGGGCGCCGCGCTCCTCGTCGTCGGCCACGGCCTGGATCATGGAGCCGAAGATGTCGGGATTGATCTTCTTCCAGTCGAGGTTGCCGACGTGAAGCAGGTAGGAGCGGGCGATCTGCTGAAGCGCGGGAGCGTCCGGTGCTGCCGGAGAACAGGCCGCCGTTGACGTAGGGGAAGCCGTCGGCCCAGCCGGGCGGACGTTCGCCGGCGGCGCGGTCGTGCGAGCGGGTGTTCATGGCGCGGAACAGCTCGGAGAGCACCTCGTGCGTATTCGAGGAGTCGCGCGCGCTCATCTGGTCGACGGTGGCGGTGAACAGGCTGGTTGCCGGGAAGATGTTGGTGTCCTCGGCGAAGAAGCAGAAGATCAGCCGGGCCATGAAGTGGTTCAGGTCCTGGCGGCGGGCGGCGGTGTCCCAGTCGGGGTTGTCCTGCAGCAGCTCGATGTAGAGCTTGTTGAGCCGGCCGGTGGCCCTGATGTCGAAGGCGTTCTCGTGGATCTGCTTGACGGTCGTGATGCCGGCCAGCGGCAGGAAGTAGCCGAAATGGTCGGCGAAAGTCGTTGTAGGCGCAGACGAGCGGCGGATCGTCGTCGGCGAGGTTCTCGGCCTCGAGCGTCTGGCCGTCGGTGGCGAGGATGAACTTGGCCTTTGGCTGCGGCGGTTGCGGGGCTTGCGCGCAGCGCCGCGAGGGTGGCGGCGACCTCGCCCGGCGGGCAGACCTTGAGGTGGATGTTGTTGCGCTGGAGGACGCCGCCGGGCAGATCGGACTTGTTGGTGTCGCCGCTTTGAGCAGGCGCTTGAGGGTGGTTTCCTTGTTGCCGAAGGCTGCGAGGAAGGCGATGGGAAGTCTCGGCGTCGAAGGGCTGCTTCGGCGAGCCGGGAAACGGCTTCTTCGATTTCGACGGCGTTCATTTGGATTGGAGTGCCGCCCGAGGATGAAGGGAGCGGCGTTGAAGGTTACACCGCCGTCCTTGCAGGCAGAGTCTCCCGGTCCTGCCGGAACTTGGAAGCCGGGCAAACCCGCCCTTTGCCGCAACGAGTGTGGCATTCCATGTTGCTCCCCTCAGACAGCAACGAAAAAGTGTGTCGGCGGGTCGTCGTGGGTTGTGGAAAACAGAGTGCCATTTTTTCCACAACCCACAACGCAAAACTTTCTCCCATCGTTTAAGTCAAAACGTCCGTTTGCCTCAACTCGCCAGCTTTGTCTTGGAGACGACTCGCCTTCTGCGTTGTGCCGTAGTTTTCCACGTCTTGGGCGGCCATGGCGGCGTCGGACGGATGAAAGCGCATGCCTTCCGTCTCCGACCAGGTGATTTCGAGGTGTTCATTTTTCACCGTCAACCGGCTTTGCCCGGCAACCTGCTTCCAACCATGGTCAACGCGGAATACGAACGCGAATTCGCACTGGGCGCTCGCAGTCGGCGCGCGGTCGGCAGCACCTTCCAACCCGCGTCAAGAAACGCGCGCATCACCACACGGTCCGGCAGCTTCCGGCTTTCTCCATTGCAGCAAACCACCGCCAGCCGGTTGCCGCAATCCGCCTTGGCGCGTCCGCAAATGCTTGACCCCTGGTGCGAATCCAGCGAGCCGTGGTGCCGGATTTTCACCAGATCAAAACCGCACCGCGCGCCATCGTCGTGGTATTCTTCCAGTGATTTGCAGGCGTCCTCGAAGCCCTCCCCATCGGTGTCGGCGGCGAGCAGCGCGTCCAGGCTCACCTCGCGCTTGTCCGTGCGAACGCACAGGGCCAACACCACCGACAGACGGTTGACGCTCTTGCGCAGCCAGGAGTTCCAATCGGCCTTCCCGGCGGCGCGCAGGGTGATATCGTCCACAGTCCGGGCGTTTGGCCCCACCGGAACCAAATACAAGTCAGGGCCGTTTCTGAGAATGGGACGACCCTCCCGATAAGCTCTGAACTCCGCAACCGTCCGCGCTTGAAACAACTTGCTCAGTTTTGTGGAAAGTCGGTCGTACTCATTGATTCTGGCCGGAGTCGATCGCCTGGCCTCCTTGATGATTTTGATTACAACGTGGGGATTCAAGCCGCTGTGACAAAACATCCCCAAGGTGCGTCCATCGGTCGTGAAATAGTCCACAACTTGTTCCATCCCATGATAGTGGTCCTCATGTGGATGGGTCAGACAAAGGACATCCAGCCGCCGAATATCCAAGGCGCGGATTTTGTCGAAAAATGTTTCCCGTATTTCCCCTTCGGGCAAGTTGCAATCGATCAACACCCACTTGCCCCGCAACGACAGGAGAATCGTGTCGCCCTGGCCGCAGGCAAAGACGTGAATGGTGATTTCTCCCGTCACAAGCGCTTACATTTCCACATCGCCAAAGCGGGGCTCGCTGCCGAACCCGGCGAACCGATCAACATCATCGCGCAACAAACCCGCGGCGGTGTCACGGGTGGTAGCGCCCGGGGATTCCGGCGTTTCCATCACGAAAACGTAAGCTTCGACACCCACGCCCTCGCTGGGGACGGGGCGGTGGGCGTTGAACTGCTCGCGGCGATAGTACTGCACAATATCCTCGCCTTCCAAGTCGCCTTCGCGATTATACTTTATGGTCACTTCATCGTCCGATGTTTCGCTGGTCACACCAACAAAGCTTTCATGAAGAAGCAATTGGCGGTTGGCTTTGCCGGTCACCGTTCTCACCAAAATCTCCAGCGAAATGTTCGCCTTCTCGAGTGCTTTGCTCAGGTAACCAATTTGCCCTTCGAGGGCGGCAATCCGTTGTGGGTAAACCATGTGAACCGGTTGCGACGAGAGTTCCACGGTGATACGAACCTGTTTTCTCAAGTATTGACGGTTCTCCTCGTCCATCACGCCGAAGGATTCCACGTTGCGTTGTTCGACATGCGAGTGATGAAAGGGAGTGGCGTGAAGCATCCGCCGCACTTCGATCCATCCGGCGCCGGGCTGAGGCCAAGCCGCGTTGTCGCCTTGGAAGAGACAGGGCATGGCGCGGATGTTTTGGCAGGGTTCCATCGTGACGGCGCGAGGATCTTGCGGGGAGGCGTCGGGATTTGTGAAACGCATTCCGGGGTTGGCATGGTAGAACTCCATCATACCGGAAATTCGTTGAAGCATTGTCGCCGCCACGGGTCCAGGGTTGGTCTGGTTGGCCAACCAAGTCTTCCTGGCTGCCGGTGGTGTTGGCTGGGCTGTACCAGGAACAAAGCAGGTGCCGGGTTCGCTCATCTTTTGGAGGCGGGTTCGTTGACGGGAGAGGGTTCCATTTTTCTGGTGATAGCTTCGGAGAGCAGTTCTTTGGCCCGAAAGTAACCTTGCAATGAGCAGATCAATGTCGGCCGCATCGCATTCCATCTCGAATTGCTTGAGGTCCGACCGAGGCTTTACAGAAGAGGATAGTACCAAAAATTATCGTTCCGGGGATTTGAGTACCGAATGCCAAGTCGCAGGAAAGCCGAGTGAACAACGCGGTTGTCAATCTGACTGTGTCGCTGCGCAACAACTTCAATGTCAACATCCTCTAACACAGGTGCCAAGGTGGTCGCAAGCCGGTTCGATCGGTCTTCCAAGCCGCGACTAATCAACCGCTGGCTCAGTTCGATTTTTCGGCGAAGGTAGTCCCGGTAAATTTCTTTGTACTCCTCGGGTACCGGTTGCAAATTGCTGTAGGGGCTGTCGGCCAAGATGGCTTAAGCCTTCTCCGGGGTAAGGCCGGAGAGCAGCAACTGAATGGATTGCCTAATCTCCTCCAAGGCGGCTTCCACAAGTGGTTGACTAAAATTTGGCAATGTCTTCCTCAGGCGTGCGGCGAATTCTTCAACATCCCCGATGATGCGGACCACATTTTCCCGACCCGGGAAAAGGGAGAAGGACCCCTCGTTCCTGAGTTGCTCAAAGGCGGTGACTGCAACGGCAAACTCCGCCACAGGCGTCCCTGGAAGCTCCAAATCAGCTGTTATTTTTCCTGGGCCGTCGATCATAAAACGAATGAGTTGAGCAGCACGCCGAAGCGTTGCCGTGCGCCACATTCGCCCACCGCCGGACGAGTTCAAGCCGCGATCTCATTTTGGCTCCTCCCGGTCCCCGCCGGGGAGCAGATTGGAATCCCGATGAGTCGGTTTACAATTTTCGAAGTGGTGGCTCCAGCGGTAGGATTCGAACCTACGACCAGTCGATTAACAGTCGACCGCTCTACCACTGAGCTACGCTGGATTTTCCCAAAGAGCGCCGGCTAACCTAATCCTAACCACTCCGCACCCGCCGGCCGACGAACAGGCGGGGATTGCCATTCTTGCCCTTCCCGCCCGGCGGCGCAAGGGGGAAACACCTCTTTTTTCTTTCGCCGCTCCTCCCGCACAGCAGCCTTGACGCAACCCCTTCCTAGTCTCACCTTGCAGGGCATTGCCGGACCGGGCCTCGCCGGACGCGTCCGGCACCACCGCGCCCCACCTGTTGTCTCCACCTTTTCCCTGAATGTTTTCCAGCCTCATGGGCTTCTTTTCCAACGACATCGGCATCGACCTCGGCACCGCCAACACCCTGGTTTACGTCCGCGACCACGGCATCGTCCTGCGCGAACCCTCGGTCGTCGCCGTCAAGGCCGGCACCAACATGGTCCTGGCCGTCGGCAACGAGGCCAAACGCATGCTCGGGCGCACCCCGGCCAACATCGTCGCCGTCCGGCCCGCTCAAGGACGGCGTCATCGCCGACTTCGAGATCACCGAGGCGATGCTGCGCCACTTCATCACCAAGGTGCACAACCGCCGCAAGATGGTCCGCCCGCGCGTGGTCATCGCCGTGCCCTCGGGCATCACGGAGGTCGAGAAACGCGCCGTCAAGGAGTCCGCCACCCACGCCGGGGCGCGCGAGGTGCATCTCATCGAGGAACCCATGGCGGCGGCCATCGGCGTCGGCCTGCCCGTGCAGGACGCGGCGGGCAACATGATCATCGACATCGGCGGCGGCACGACCGAAGTCGCGCTCATCTCGCTTTCGGGCATCGTGTTCTCGCCGCAGCGTGCGCGTGGCGGGCGACGAGTTGGACGAGGCCATCGTCAACTACGTCAAGCGCGCCTACAACCTCATGATCGGCGAGCGCACGGCGGAGGAGATCAAGATCAAGATCGGCTCGGCGTTCCCGCCCGACGCACCCGGAGAACGAGATGACCATGGAGATCAAGGGCCGCGACCTCGTCGCCGGGTTGCCCAAGACGCTGACCATCACCAGCCAGGAAGTGCGCGAGGCGCTGATGGAGCCGATCAACACCATCGTCGAGAGCGTGCGCATCACCCTGGAGCGCTGCCCGCCCGAACTGGCGGCCGACCTCGTGGACCGCGGCCTGGTCCTGGCCGGCGGCGGCGCGCTGCTGCGCGGGCTTGGACGAACTCCTCAAGAAGGAAACCGGCCTGCCGGTCCACGTCGCCGAGGACCCGCTTTCGGCGGTGGCCGAGGGCACGGGCAAGGTGTTGAGCGAGATCAAGTTCCTGCGCCAGGTGGCCTCATCGGACCGGTCGTGGAGGTGAGGAGAGGCAAAGTGCAGAAGGCACGGAAGGCGGAAGCACAGAGAACGTGAGCCATGACGCTGACAGGAGGTGTTGCGGCAATCTGGCATCGTTGGATCAAGCGCTTTCTGTGAAGATAGCCATTGGCATGTTCTACTTCGCGGAACTCGCTGTGGCTTCCCCTCTCCGTGCTTCGGCGCATTCTCGTCCCATATCTCAGCCATTCTGCAGTTTCCCCCGATGTCCCGCACTTCGATCATCGCGCTGCTGGTTTTCGTGGTCCTGACCGGGCTGGTGCTCACCATGCGCACGGCGTTGGCGCAGCGTCTCCAGGCCACCGTGATCGACTGTCGTGCGGCCCATCCACACCACCACCTCGGCGGCGGCGCGCACCTCTCCGCCTTCAACCAGGGGCTCAAGAGCCTCGACGACCTGGAGCACGAAAACGAAACCCTGGTCATCCAAAACCAGGAACTGCGCACCACCAACCAGATGATGCGCGATCTCGCCGAGCGAGAACAACAAGCTCCGCGACGCGCTCAATTACACCAAGCGCGCGCCCTTCAAACTGCTGCCCGCGCGCATCATCGCCCGCAAATCGGCCACCTGGTGGAGCACCGTGCAGATCGACCGCGGCGAGCAGGACGGCCTGGACAGCGACATGCCCGTGGTCACCGACGCGGGCTTCGTCGGCAAGACGACGACCGTCGGCAAGAACACGCGCCTACGTGCTGCTCATTGCCGACGAAAACTGCAAGGTCGCGGCGTACATCGAGGGCACCCGCGAACAGGGCATCCTGAGCGGCGAACGCGTCGCGGCGGGCCGGCAGCCCGATTTGAACGCTGAACTTCCTGTCCAAGACGGCGCAGATCAAACCCGGCCAGCAGGTGTGGAGCAGCGGGGTGACCGGCGGGGTGTTCCCGACCAACGTGCTGCTGGGCACCATCCGCGAGTTCCAGCCGCGCGCGCTCGACGGCCAGCGCGAAGGTCACCCCGGCGGTGGATCTTCTCCAAGCTGGAAAACGTGTTCGTCGTGCTCGGCAAGCGGGGGGCGCGAACGGGAAATGACGCCGGTGTTTTTCGGCATCGTGCTGCTGGTCGATTTTCTCGCCGTCGTTTTCCAATCCTCGCTGGCCGCCGATGCCGGCGTTCCTCGGCGCGTGGGTGCTGGTTTTCCCGGTCATCCTGGCCTACGGGGCGCTGGCGCTGCCCTTCCCGGCGGTGCTGGCGCTCGGGTTTTTCAACGGCCTGCTCTACGACGCGCTCAACGTGCAGTTCGTGAGCAGCGACCCGCTGGCGACCGACGCGCAAACCGTCGTGGAAATCGCGCATCGGCACCTCGGTGGTCATCCACACGACGCTGGCGGTGCTGGTCCACGGGTTGCGGCCGTTGTTCCTGCGCGGGCGCTGGGACATCCACTGCCTGGCGAGCGGCTTTTGCGCGGCGGCGATCCTGCTGTCGGAGTACTTCATGATCACGTTCCGGCGCGGCGGGCTGGTGTTCCCGCGGGAAGTCTGGGCGCGGGCGTTGCTGCCGGGATTCTTCGCGATGCTGCTGGCGCCGGTGTTTTTCTTCGGGTTCAACCTCATCGCGGGCTTGATCGGCTACCCGGTGCGCGAAGTGGACGACGGCCGGGAACGCCGCCGCAGGCGGGGCGGCGTGAAGGCGGTAACGCCATTGCGAGCTTGGAGATACGCGACCCGTTTCGCAAACGCCTGCTCCGGCAACACCGCTATTGGCACAAGGACGGATTTGCATCTATAGTATAGCAAGTTTTTTTCTCGCACCCATGGCCGCCCTGTTCAAAACCGAAATCCGCATCCAGATCATCGGGCTGCTCTTCCTGCTGGGCATGTCGGCCATCATCGGCAAGCTCTGGCGGGTGCAGGTCGCCCACGGCGAGTTCTACACGCAGCAAGATCCGCGGCCAGTCGGAGGTCACCGTCCGCATCCCCAGCGTCCGGGGCGAAATCCGCGACCGCAACGGCGTCGCAGCTCGTCACCAACCGCGCGAGCTACTCGGTCGATTTTCTCCTGACCGACATGGTCAAGGGCTACGCGCAGGCCTTCGGCAAGAAGAACGTGCCCACGCGTCGAGTACGTCCACACCGTCAAGGGCGTCTACAAGGCCACCCAGGAGACCGACGTGGTCAAGATCGTGCACGAGACCGTCCTGCCGCGCCTCGAGCAACTCGGCATCGAGGAGGATTTCAACGCCAAGCAGCTCCAGACCCATTTCCGCAACGACACGCTGGTGCCCTACACCTACATGGAGGACATCAAGTTCGACGAGATGGCCAAGCTCAGCGAGCGCGACCTCGGCCTGCCCGGCGTCGATGTGCACCATCCGCCCCGTGCGCGAGTATCCCTACGGCGCGCTGGCGGCGCACATCCTCGGCTACGTCGGCACGGCGGACACCGACCCGGAGGACGCCAAGAATTTCACCTTTTACCAGCCCGACGTGGAGGGCAAGAACAACGTCGAGCAGGCCATGGACAAGTGGCTGCGCGGCGAGCCGGGCGCGCGCATCGTCAAGAAGAACGCCAAGGGCGTCATCGAGGGCGACATCGGCGTGCGTCCGCCCGTCCCCGGCGCACAACGTGTACCTGACCATCGACGCGCGCATCCAGACCATCGCCGAGAACGCCCTGCGCGCGGTCGGGCGCGGGGCGGCGGTCGTGGTCGATCCCGAACACGGGCAACATCCTGGCGATGGCGTCGCGTGCCGTCGTTCGATCCCGAACCAGTTCATCCCCAGCATCTCCACCGAGGACTGGACCAAGCTCATCAAGGACGACACCAACCCGCTGACCAACCGCGCGATCCTGTCCTACGCGCCGGGTTCGACCTTCAAGACGATCACCGCGCTGGCCGGCCTGCATCGCGGGCAAGGGCAACAACCAGTACACCTGCTCGGGCGGCGTCACCTACGGCAACAAGTACATGCACTGCTGGATCGGCCACGAAGGGCGGCAGCCACGGCACGCTCGACCTGACCGACGCGCCTCAAGTACTCCTGCAACGCCTATCTTCTTCCAGTACGGCAACGCGGCCGGGCTCGACACGATCGACAAGGTGGCCAACCTCGTCGGCATCGGCCAGAAAACGGGCGTCGCGCTTTACCAACGAGGCGCCCGGGCGTCCTGCCCGGCAAGGAATGGCTCGCCAGACCATACCCGAAGGACCACTGGAGCGACGGCCACACGGCCAACACCTGCATCGGCCAGGGCTACGTGCAAGTGCAGCCCGCTGCAGATGTCGCTGGTCGCCGCGACGCTCGCCAACGGCGGCACCTGTTATTATCCCCGCGCTGATCGACCGCGTGGTGGATCACGACGGCCAGGACGTGGTGGACCCGGACACGGGCAAGCCCGTCGCGCAGGGGCCGCGCGTGCGCACGCAACCTGCCGGACCTCGGCCTCAAGCCCGACCAGATCGAGAAGGTGCGCCGGGGCATGTGGAAGGTCGTCAACGACCCGGGCGGCACGGCGCGCACGCGCGAAGCTCAAGAACGTCGAGGTCGCCGGGCAAGACGGGCACCGCGCAGTTCTGGCGCAACGGCGTCAAGGACAACCACACGTGGTTCATCTGTTTCGCGCCGTACCAGAAGCCGAAGTACGCCGTGTGCGTGTTCATCCAGGGCGCGAAGGGCGGCGGCATCACGGCGGCGCCGATCGCGGCGCAGATCTGGACGAATCCCTCGCGCTCGACGAGGGCACGTACAACGTCGCGTCAAGCCGCTGGAGCCCGCCAAGGGCAGCTTCACGTTCATCAACAACATCGACTTCACGCACCGACGTGGGCAACGCGCAGACGGCCGACGCGTGCTGCAAGGCATCAAGCGACAGCCGCACGACGGCGCGGTCCGACGACGGCAAGCGAAGGCGCAGTCGGACGACGACGAAACGAGCACCGACGGCGACGACGAACCGCCGGCGGATCGCAACACGGACGCGGACCGACGTCGACTCACGACCGCCACGCCGAACTGCGAGCCGCGCCGGACGACGCGGGCCGGGTGCGCAAGCCGAAGCCGCCGTCGTGGCAGCGGCCGAGTGGCAACGGCAACACGCCCCCGCGCGACGGCTGGCAAGCGCCGACCAACCGCCGCCGGCGAGTCCGGGCTGATGAAGTCGATGCGGAAATTCTTTCGGCCGCGACAGCGACGAGGACAACAGCCCGGACGCCGACCAGAAACTCCAGGCCGAACAAAGAATTTGCGCAAACAACAAAAAGCTCAACAACGTCAACAACAACCTTCCAATCCCAGCCCGCCCAGCCGCAACCGACCGCCCCAGGAAAAAAGTTTCTGGATCTTCTAAAGTGGCTGCGATCTCGCCCTGCCAGGCGGCGTCCGCCGCCGTCGTTCCGAAGGTAGCGGATCGCTCTCCGAGCCGCTCCCATGATCAGCTTGGCTGGCTCGCCAAGTCACAGCGGGTCGTCCACCAGCGCCGGAGACAATCGGGAGCGGCCCGGAGAGCCATCCCTACCTTTGGCACGAGGCCGCTGCGCGGCGGGTTCCACCCATTTCACTTCCATACCCCCTTACCCATTCACCTTCAACCCATCATTTTCCATGATCGAAAAAGTTAAACGCATCCTCGGACTCGGCGAAAAAGAAGCAGAACAACCTGCTGCTCATCAACGTCGAAAAACTCGAACGCCGCGTCGCCCTGCTGGAAGACGGCGTGCTCGAAGAATACACCATCGAGCGCGTCAGCGACCGCAACATCGTCGGCGGCATCTTCAAGGGCCGCGTCAAGAACATCGAACCCGGCCTGAAGGCGATGTTCGTGGACATCGGCTTCGAGAAAAACGCGTTCCTCCACTTCTGGGACGCGCTGCCGGGCCTGGAAAACCCAGACATCGAACGCATCGAGCGCGATCCGCGCAAGGACAGCACGAGCGGCAGCCCAAGCCGCCCCAAGAAAGCCGACCGCCAAGGACATCCCCACGCTTTACCCCGTCGGCAGCGAGGTGCTCGTGCAGGTCACGAAAGGTCCCATCGGCACCAAGGGTCCGCGCGTCACGACCAACCTCTCGCCTCGCCGGGCGTTACCTGGTGTTCATGCCGTACAGCGACCAGAGCGGTATCTCGCGCAAGATCGAGGACCCCAAGGAGCGCGACCGCCTGCGCAAAATCCTGCGCGCGCTCGACATCCCCGAGGGCATGGGCGTCATCATGCGCACGGTGGGCGAGGGCCAGCGGGCGCGGTTTTTCGTGCGCGACCTGAGCCTGTTGCTGGAGCAATGGCGCGGCATCGAGGAGGCGATGAACGCCAAGAAAGCGCCCGGCCTGCCTGTTCGAGGAACCGGACCTGATCGACCGCACGGTGCGCGATTTCCTGACCGACGAGGTGGACAAGGTGGTGTGCGACGACGCGGCGGCGGTCGAGCACATGAAGGCGCTGGTGGGCCAGATTTCCAGCCGCGCGAAGAACCGGATCGAGCATCACACCGATCAGCAGGCCGATCTTCGACA
This sequence comes from uncultured bacterium, assembly GCA_963795895.1. Taxonomy (GTDB): domain Bacteria; phylum Verrucomicrobiota; class Verrucomicrobiia; order Chthoniobacterales; family SZAS-18; genus CAWCJJ01. The sequence goes on along the minus strand of CAWCJJ010000003.1, from coordinate 162,635 downwards.
AGTACAACGTCCAGCGCCAGATCGACGACGCTTTCCACCGGCAGGTCTGGCTGAAGTGCGGCGGCTACATCGTGTTCGACGAGACGGAGGCGCTCATCGCCATCGACGTGAACACCGGCCGCAACAAGGGCAGCAAGGACATGGATAAAACCATCCTGCAAACCAACCTGGAAGCGGCGGACGAGATCGCGCGCCAGCTGCGTCTGCGCAACGTCGGCGGGCTGATCATCGGCGACTTCATCGACATGAAGAGCCGCAAGGACCAGCAGCGGTTTACGACCGGATGAAGGAACGGCTCAAGCGCGACAAGTCGCAAGACGCACGTCCTGCCGCTCTCAGCTCGATGGGCCTGATGGAAATGACCCGCCAGCGGGCGCAGGAAAGCCTGAGCGCGTCGGTGTACACGCCGTGCCCGTATTGCCAGGGGCGCGGGCAAGGTGAAGAGTGCGATGAGCATGAGCGTGGAGTTGCAGCGCGCGCTCAACGCGCATCATGCGCAAGCACCAGGACACGGTGCGCGAGCTGAAGATCATCGGTGCATCCGGAGGTGTTGCAGCGCCTGCGCACGGAGGACGAGGAATTGCTGGTCGAGCTGGAGCGCCGCTACGAGGGCCGGCTGATTTTCCGCGCCGACGCGACGTTTCACCACGAGAAGTTCCACGTGTCCGACGCGGTGACGGGGACGGAGTTGAGAGGGTGAGGGGAGGGCGTAAGAGGGAACGCGGAACCAGCGCGGACCTGATGGACAGGGGCTGTCGCCCCATTGTTTGAACCACCGCACTCAGTGATTCTGAAAACCGCCCAACGCCGCCTATAATCCGATGTGGATCGAGACGCCGGGACTGTAAACCGGACCGGGGTAGTAGTACCCGTACGGTCCATAGGTGTAGTAGTAGATACGGCGGCCGTGGCGATAATAGCAGTGGCGGTAGCGATGCCGGTACCCCGGGTGACCGTGGTGCCGGTAATACCCGTCGTGGTCATGGTGATGGTAGTACTCGTCCGCCTTGGCGTCGGGAGCCGCCGCGAAGGCGATGATCCCCAGGAGGGAGAGCGCGAAAAGAAGCTTTTTCATGATGTTAGAACTTGTGGTTATTAGAATGCAAAACGTGGTTGCTTGAAGGATTCGACCTCAAACCACGCTCTATTATTCAAACCGCGTAAAACCTCCGTGGTTTCGGCGCGACCTATTCTTTTCGATGCGCGATCATGGCTAGCTCCCTTTTCACTTCCGAAGACGCAGATGCCACCATCGCGCTAGGCAACAGAATCGCGCGCGCGGCCAAGCCGGGCGCGGTCTGGGCGTTGGTGGGCGGCCTCGGGGCGGGCAAGACGCATTTCACCAAAGGGGTCGCGCAAGGGTTGGGCATTGACGCGGCCGTCACGAGTCCGACTTTCACCTTGATCCATGAATACACGGGCGGGCGGTTACCGCTGTACCACTTCGATTTCTACCGCTTGGACACGGCGGAGGAGGCCCTCGACCTGGGTCTGGACGAGTACCTGGATGGTGCCGGTTTGACCATCATCGAGTGGGCGGACAAGTTCCCCGCCTTGCTGCCGCCGCGCGCGGAGTGGTTTCACTTCGAACTTGCGGCGCGGGAAGACACCCCGCGCATTATTCGCCATGTTAACCCTCGCCCTTGATTGCTCGACCGCGCGCGGCAGCGCGGCCATCGGCCTTGCCTCCGGCGGCGTCTTGTGGGAACGGTGCTTTCCCGCCGGGCGCGGTCACGGCGGCGAGTTGTTCACCACGCTCCAGGAGGGTTTGCGCGCCACCGTGACGCCACCGGAACGAACGTTGGGCCGAATCGTGGTCGGGTTGGGACCCGGCTCGTATTCCGGCGTGCGGCAGGCGATCGCCGTCGCCACGGGTCTGAGCCTCGCGACGGGTGCCACGTTGGCCGGCGCAACCTCCACTTTGGCGTTGGACACGCGCGCGGCGCACTACCACGCCATCGGCGACGCGCGGCGCGGGACGTTTTACCACACCGCCGTTTCACGCGGACGGCTCCTCACCGGACCCGAGTTAGTCGACGACGAGGCCGCCCTGCTCGCCCGTTTCGCCGCGCACCCCGACTGGCCGGTGCTGGCGATGGAAATGGTTCCCGAAGGCATTGTCGCGCAGGTGTGTTTTCCCCTGGCCACGCGACTCTTGGAAGTCGCGCCGTTGCTCCAACAAAGCGGTATCCTGGAGCCGATCTACCTGCGTCCGCCCTCGGTCACGCCATCGAAGGCGGAACTCGGAAGGCGGAAGGCGGAAAGTTCCGGATAAGACAAAGGCAAGTTGCCCGGGTTGCCGACTTCCCACTTCCGCCCTATCTCCTATCTTCTATCTCCTTGCCCCTCCCCCTGCCGCCTTCCCCATTCCGAGTTCCGCCTTCTCGTTCCCGCTGCTGGGCTGAGGTGGACGGCGCGGCTTTGCGCCACAACGCCGCCGTCGCGCGGGAAGTCGCGGGTCCCGGCGCCACGCTGCTCGCGGTGGTCAAGGCCGATGGTTACGGGCATGGCATGATCCCCGTCGCGCGCGCACTGGCGGCGGGCGGGGACGTGGCCGCGTTCGGGGTGGCCGGGGTCGCGGAGGCGGCGCATCTGCAAACGGCGTTGCCCGACGCGCCGATCACCATCTTTTCACCCGCGTTGCCCGAAGAACGGCAAGAGGCGGTTCGCCTGGGTGTCCTGCCCTGGATTTCCAGCGTCGAGGAAGCGCGGGACTACGCGCGCGCCGCCGAAGCGGTGCGGGGGGCGGACGGCGCGCCGTTCGCGGTGGAGATCAAGGTCGATACCGGCATGGGACGGATGGGCGTGCTGGAAAGCGGGTTGGGCGAACTGCGGCGCGTGATCGCCAGTTTGCCCGCGTTGCGACTGGTGGGGATCGTCACCCATTTGCCGATGGCCGACGAGGATGAGGCGTTCAACTCCGCGCAGATGGACCGCTTCAAACGCATCCTGGAAGAAGAAGGCGATGACGAACTCGCCAGTTTGCCGCGCCGCCACGCGCAGAACAGCGCTGGGCTGATGGTCCACGACCGCGACGGCTGCAACGTCGTCCGACCGGGTTTGATGTTGTACGGCAGCAGTCCGATTCCCGGTTTCCAGGCGCGTTTGCGACCGGTGCTAACGCTCAAGACGCGCGTTTCGCTCGCGCGCGACCTGCCCGCCGGACACGGGATCAGCTACGGACGGACCTTCATCACGCCCCGACGGATGCGCGTGGGCACGCTCGCGGCGGGTTACGCGGACGGCTACCCGCGCCATCTTTCCAACGCCGGGGCGGAGGTCTTGATCCGGGGGTGCCGTTGCCCGGTGTTGGGCCGGGTGACGATGGACCAGATCATGGTGGACCTGAGCGTGGTGCCGGGCGGCGCGGTGTCGGCGGGCGAAGAGGTGGTCCTGATCGGGCGTCAGGACGAGGAGGAAATCCTCGCCTCCGAACTGGCGAAAAAAGCGGGCACCATCGCCTGGGAAATCTTCACCGGGTTGACCCCGAGAGTGGCGCGCGTTCACACCGGAATTTAGACAGGATGAACAGGATTGGGAGGATGGGGAAAAGGCTAGACCGCCTGCTGTTCCCTCCCCTTCTGCAAATCCTTTTCATCCCGTTCATCCTGTCTAAATTCTGGAAAGCGATGGAGAAAACGGGCGTTGTCATCGGCGGTGACTGCCTTTAGCATGGCGCGGGCTGTCATCCTGACCGTACCAATCCCCGCGGTTTACCCCATGAATTCAACTCCTGTCATGCTCCCCGGCAAAGCCGGCCAGAACGGCCTCGGCGCCGGCGTTTGGAACCTCGGCCCCGGCGGCGATCCGTTCGGCGGGCCGACCCGTCGTGCCATTCCCATTCTCGAACGCCTGCCGCTGCTCGCCGGGGCCGGCATGAGTTATTACGAGGCGCATGACCACGAGATCCCGCCCGCCGAGGCGGCGGCCGCGCGCAAGGTGGCCGAAGCCGCCGGGTTGCGGTGCGCGATGTACACTCCCTCTTTCTTCGCCGACCCGCTTTTCAAGGATGGCGGCATGACGAACAACGATCCCGCGATCCGGTGCCAAGCGCTGGACAACGCCAAAGCCGCCGTGGACGCCACGCTGGTCCTGGGTGCGGAAGTGATGGTGTTTTGGAACGGACGCGAGGGTTTTGATTTCGTGCTCGCCAAGAACGGGCGGGACGCTTTCAAACGCCTGATCGACGGCTTCAACGCCGTGGGCCAGTACGCCCTGGAACGGCACGGGCCGGGCAAGATTCGTTTCGCGATCGAGCCGAAGCCCAACGAGCCCCGCGCCAACATGTACCTCGCCACGGTTGGAGAGGCGCTTTATCTCAGCAGTCGGTTGGACCCGGCGGTCGCGCCGCTCTTCGGCGTTAACCCCGAAACGGCGCACTCGCGCATCGCGGGTTTGGACTACCTGTGGGACGTGGAAATGTGCCTGGAGGCGGGCAAGCTTTTCCACATCCACTTGAACGCACAGGACGGTCAGCGTTACGACCAGGATTTACCTTTTGGTTACACGGAGCCGCTCAAGGACATGGCGCTGTGCGTGGTGCTGCAGGACGCCAAGTACGAGGGCATCATCGCCTTTGACGTGAAGGCGCCGCGCACCGACGACGAGAAGGACATTCAGGATGTGTTGCGCGTCAGCGCGCAGAATCTCGCCTGGCTGTGGGAACGGGCGGCGGCGGTGGACCGCGCGAAGGTGGAGCAGTTCCGGCAGGAGAAGCGGGCGACCGCGCTCAGCGGGTACCTTGCGCAGTGCCTCTACGGGCGATGAGTGGCGATAGGGTACCCGCCCGCATCAAGCGGGTTCCCCGCCGTCCAATCCAAGGTAGGGATGGCTCTCCGAGCCGCTCCCCATTGTTTCTGGAGATTGGTGGACGACCCCTCGAACAACGGAAACCGGCCAATCTGGTAATGGGAGCGGCTCGGAGAGCCATCCCTACCTTTGGAACGACGGCGGCTTGGAGCCGCCTGATGCGGGCGGGACGCCCGCGCTCCCGGGGGCTGCCGCCCCTATCCTGAGGCGGGCGGGACGCCCACCTACTTCTTCAGCACGCCGCAATCGTGCATGATTTTACCCATGTAGGGGTTGTCGATAGTCTGGTTGGTCTGGACCCAGTCGCCCTCCGGAGTCATGGGGCAGTTGATGGCGTAATATCCGTTCACTCCGCTGGTCACACGGACCGCCTCGGCGCTGAGCTTCTTGAAGGCTTGCCGGGCTTTGTCGAGGGCGGGCGCGTCGGCGATGGACTGCGCGGGTTCCAGCATCGCGGACGCCGGGGCGGTGGGCGACGCGGGCTTCAAGGTGTCGGCCAATCTGGCCGAGGCTTTCTTCGCGTCGCGCAGATCATCCGCCGCCAAGGCCGCCCGGATCTCCTCGTATTGACTCATCACGGCGCGGTTGGCGTCGGTGAGGGAACCGTTCTGAGCCGCGCCGCCGGATTGGCCACACGCGCTCAGCAGGAACAGAGGCAGCGGCAGCAACAGGCTGGCGAGCAGGGTGGTGTAGCGATGGGTTGCGGAAGCATGGCGAAAATTTTCCATACGGGGTACCTACCACACGACGGTGTGTTTACACAACCAACGCGAGACACTTCGCCCGAAATGCGGAGAATCGCCGCCCCCGGCTTGCGCAAAACGCATTCCACGTTTATTTTCACGAACAGGATGACGAAGTTAGACATCCCCCGAAAAACTGTTTACCGGTTGTCCCTCTACCAGCGCGGACTGCAACGCCTCGCGTCTGAACGAGATTCCCACCGTCTCGTCAGCCGCGCTCGCGAAAGCCGCCGGGGTCAAACCCACCCAGTTGCGCAAGGATCTGACCTACTTTGGCCAGTTCGGCACCCGCGGCCTGGGCTACGATGTCAACGCCCTTTGCGTCAAGCTCAATGAGGTGCTGGGCACGACGCGCCTCCAGCCGGTGGTGCTCGCCGGGGCGGGCAACCTCGGCACGGCCCTGCTGGGTTATTACGAGGGCTTCGCGAAGGAGGGTTTCGAGATCGTCGCCGCGTTCGACGCCGAGCCGGGGCGCAAGTTCGCGGGGGATGACCGCACGGAAGTGCTGCCCATCGCGAGCATGGTGGATTACGTGCGCGCGCACGGCATCAAGATGGCGATTCTCGCGGTACCCGGCACGGCGGCGCAAGAGGTGGTGAACAGCCTGGTCACCGCCGGGATCCAGGCGATTCTCAATTTCGCGCCCATCATCCTGCAAGTCCCGCCCCACGTGGTCGTCAACAACGTCGATCTCGCCATCGAACTGGAAAACCTGAGCTATTTCATCCGTTGAACGCCGGGGATGACGACGCCACCGGGGAAGGACCACGGACGCTCCTATCCGCGCCGGAGTTTGATTTGGCGAAAACCATTGACTCGGGTCAGGTTTTCCACTGGCGGCGAACCGGCGCGGGCTTCGCGGGGGTGATTGGTGGAACCCTCGCAAGGGTTGAACAGGTGGAAGCTGGCGAAGGCGGGAGCCTTTTACGCGTAATGCCGGGACGGGAGAAACTGGTGTCGCGCTATTTTGCCCTGGATCATCCATTGGCGGAAATTCACGCCAGTTTTCCGAATGATCCGGCGATGAACGAGGCGCTGGCGAACTGCCGGGGATTGCGCGTGATCCGCCAGCCTCTGTGGGAATGCTTGGCTACTTTCATCACTTCCTCGCTCAAGCAGGTCGCGCACATCGCGCAGATTTCGCACCGGTTGCGCGGACGCTTCGGCGAGCGGGTGGGCGAGGTCGGCGAGATCGAATTCCACGCCTACCCGACGGTGGAGCGGATGGCCGCGCTGGACGAGTTAACCCTCCGGTCGTGCGGGTTGGGGTTCCGCGCGAAGAGTCTGCTGGCGACCGCGCGTTTGCTGGCGGAGGGCAAGCGGGATTTGGAAAGCATCCGCGCTTTGGGTGACGCCGAGGCCTTGGCGGAGTTGTGCCGTTTCCCGGGGGTCGGCGCGAAGGTGGCGAACTGCGTTTTGCTGTTCGGCTACGAGCGGCTGCGGGCTTTTCCAATCGACGTGTGGATCGAACGGGTCCTGCGCGAGATGTACTTTCAACGCAAACGCAAGGTGACGGCGGCGCGGTTGCGGCAGTTTAGCGAGACGTACTTTGGCAACTACGGTGGGTACGCGCAACAGTATCTGTTTCACTTCGCCCGCAAGGGAAGGAAACCGTCCGCGGATTAGGGGAATTTCAGAAGATTAAGAGGAGACGGTCAGCTCATCCCCGCGATGCGGACCTGCTCGATGAAGACGTGGTAAAAGTCTTTTTGCCGGGCCACGCCGCGGCGCAGGACGGGCTTGAGGTTCGCGAGATCGTTGACGTTGAAAACCAAATCCACGCTGAAGATGAAGGCCATCATCTCGTCGTTGGTCATGACGCTGGTGCCGATCAACAGCAGAAACTGGTTTCGCCGCTGGACGCCGGGCATGTTGATCGCCTCGTGGAGCACCTGGTTGTTGCTCAGGTAGCCGCCGCCGAAATGCTCGTCGATCACCACCACGTCATAGACGTGCGTTTTGAGCTTGAGCGAGATGTCCTCGGGGAACAGGCCGACGTGCATCTTGTAATCCATGCTGCTGAGATGCTCGACCACCTGCTGCTGGTACTCGGGTTGATCGACGCAGATCAACGCCGTTAGGTCGCCCGGCTCGAAGATGTCGAAACGGGTTTCAAACTCCTGGTGCGTGTTGGCGATGTTCATGACGGTAAAGGCACGATGTTAGTAGCGACCGGCCGCGACCGTGTCCAAACGCAGGCCGCTGACCTTGTTCTTCTCCTCGCCACGGCTCTTTTTGATGAGGTCGATGGCGCGGCTGACCTTGCCCTTCTTGGACGCGTAAAGCATGGCGGTGTCCTCCTCGATCTCGCCCTCCTCGTAGGCGCGCAGGATCGATTGGTCAAACGTGAACCAGCCGAAGGTTTCGCTGGACTCGATGATGTCGTAAAAATTGCGGCCGCCCTCCTCCTCGCCCAGGGCGATGGCTTCCTTGGTGCGCAGGTTGTTGCCCATGACCTCCATGAGAAGCTGCCGACCGCCGCTGATCCGCGGGGCCAGGCGCTGGCTAACGATGTACCGCAGCGTGTCCGCCATTCGCTGGCGAATCAGCTTCTCCTCGGCTAGGTCGAACAAACCCAGGATGCGGTTGATGGATTGGCCCGCGTCGATCGTGTGCAGGGTGCTCAGCACGAGGTGGCCTGTTTCCGCCGCCGTCAGCGCGATTTCCACCGTTTGTTGATCGCGCATTTCACCGACCAGAATCACCTTGGGCGCCTGGCGCAACGCCGAGCGCAAACCGTTGGGGTAGGTGTCGAAGTCCGCCCCCAGCTCGCGCTGGTTGAAGGTGCTCATCTGGTGCTGGTGGACGAACTCGATGGGGTCCTCCAGCGTGATGATGTGGAACCCCTCGGTTTTGTTGATTTCGTTGAGCACGGCGGCGAGGGTGGTCGTCTTGCCCGAGCCGGTGGCGCCGGTCACGAGGACGAGTCCGGTCTTCTCGCGGCAGATGGCGCGGAACACGTCGGGCAAGGCCAGACTGTCCAGGCTGGGGATGACGGAGTTGAGTTTCCGCATGACCACCGAGAGGCGCCCCTGCTGCCGGAAGATGTTGACGCGGAAGCGGGCTTCGTTGCCCAACTGGTAACCGCAGTCGCACGACCCAAAAGTGAGTAAGTCCTTGATGAGCCGCCGGTTGTTGCCCATGAGGTTGAGGGCGATGTTTTCGATTTGGTAGGAGGTCAGCGCGTCGATGGGCGGATCGACCGAGATCGGTTTGAGCTGGCCGAAAGCTTCGACCTGGAGTGGGCGTCCGACCGAAAAGTTCAGATCGGAAATGCCGTCGTAGCTCTGGAGCATGGCGGCGAGGATGGCGTCTAGTTCAACGGAACGCATGGGGACGAAGGTAGAAGGATGGAGGATGGAGGCAGCGGGCAGAAGTATTTAACCGCAGATTTAACGCAGAGGGACGCAGATTAAAGAAAAGGCGGGGAAAGAGATTCTTTATTGCGAAGGTTTTATCTTCCCGTTCTCCGCCTTAGTCCTCGAAATCGTCCGGGGGTTGGGTCAGGAAGGGACGGAACTTCTTTTTATCGGTGGCTTTGTCGTAGGCCTCCTCGGGGGAGATCCGCAGGGAGCGCAGGTGGTCCATGATGGCGTCGTCCAAGGGTTGGTTGCCCTTCTTCTTGCCAACCTGGATCATGCCCGGAATCTGGTGGGTCTTGCCTTCGCGGACCAGGTTGGCGATGGCGCTGTCGAAGACGAGAATTTCCAGGGCGGCAACACGCCCGGGTTTGTCGATGCGTCGGAAAAGGTTCTGCGCGATGACGCCCTTGAGCGACTCGGCCAGCGTCGCGCGGATCTGGTTCTGCTGGCTGGCGGGGAACACGTCGATGACGCGGTCCACCGTCTTGGCGGCGCTGGAGGTGTGCAAGGTTCCAAATACCAAATGGCCCGTGGCGGCGGCGGTCAGCGCGAGTTCGATCGTTTCCAGATCGCGCATTTCACCGACCAGGATAATATCGGGGTCCTCGCGCAGGGCGCCGCGCAACGCCGCCGAAAAGGATTTGGTGTGGACGCCGACCTCGCGGTGGTTCACCAGGCATTGCTGGCTTTTGTGGACGAACTCGATGGGGTCCTCAACCGTGATGATATGGTCCTGCCGGTGAAGGTTGGCGTAGTCGATCATCGCCGCCAGGGTCGTGCTTTTGCCCGAGCCGGTGGGGCCCGTGACCAGCACCAACCCTTTCTTGAGCAACGGAAAGCGTTTCAGGACGGGCGGCAGCGACAGCTCGTCGCAAGTCATGATCTTACTGGGGATCAGCCGGAAGACGGCGGCAATGCCGTATTTTTGATTGAGGAAATTCGCCCGGTAACGGGCCACGCCGGGGATCTCGTAACCGAAGTCCACGTCGCCCGTTTCCTCGAAGATTTTGATCTTCATCTCCGGCGCGATTTCATAGACCATCGACTGGAGTTCGTCGTTGGTGAGCGGCGGGTAATCGACGCGGATCAGGTCGCCGTTGATGCGGAGCATCGGCGGGTTGGAAGTGGACAGATGGAGGTCCGAGGCTTTCTGCTCGGCCCATCAGTTTAAAGAATGCGTCGATCCTGGCCATAGTCGTCGGGTATAGTGACGAGAACCGATGTAGCTGGAAAGATGCCAGCCGGGCGGCGAATGCGAAACTGACGCGGGAGTAAGCCGGGGGCCGCACCGTTCCATTGTGAATTCGTGGGTTGTGGGAAATGGGATGTGAGTGCGCGTTTCCCAGCCACGGAGTGGCGTCACTTGAATAGCCGTGGTAGAGTCGCGAGGCCACGGGAGGTCATGGAACGAAGAACCCAGCCACGTAATGGCGTAACCTCTTGAGGGAGTGGGCACGCCTTGCGTCCGAGGACCACGGTCGGTGGGAACAATTGCGCCGCCCGTGGGTCCAAACACCAAAATACCCCTTGAACCTCCCGTCTTTCCGGTGGCACCACTACGTGGCTGGGAGTCGAGCCACTCGATAGTCGCTATCCCTTGCGCTTGGCCGGGTGTGGAATATCCGGTGTGTCCGGCAAGTTGTCCGCAGGCGTGTCCACTTTTATTCAAGCGCAACCAATTGCGGACGATTGGCTTGCGCGATTGCGACACTGATTTTGTCCATTTGGATGTCCAGCTTGCAGAACCCCTTTCGCTTTGGCGACAGCGGAGGGGTCAATCCACGACCGTCTCCCGCGCGAATTTCCGTCGCAGGCGGCGGCAGCCGAGCGACCAGCAGACGGCGGCGATCAGAATGTTGGACAACACCAGCAGGGTGGCGATCAGCAAATCATCCTCGCGCAACAGTAACTCCTTGAGTGCGTTGGAAACCGCGTAAAGCGCGACGATCAACAACAGGACGCGCAACGACAACAGCAGGACATGCTTCATTTCAGAAAGGGAGAAGAACGGGGGCGGCAGTCAGCGAAGCTCGCCCGGGGCGGTGTCGGTGGCCAGTTCGGACGAGCGCAGCGTGCGACGCCAGCGTCCCCGGTCGCGCCGCAGCAAGCCTTGCGGGAAGCCCACGACGAAAGTGGTCAGCGAAACCGCCCAGAAATAAAGCGGGTACAGCGGCGACAGCAGGAACAACCGGGGGTACAGCCGCCACCGCGCCCGGTCCAGCAGCGTTGAGACAAGCACCTGGAAGACGAAAAACCCGAAGCAAATCCCGGCGTACACCAAGACCCGCGCCAGCACGGCGGGATGCGCGACGTTCTCCCCGTGCGCGACCAGCCACGCCGTCCACGCCAGCCGCAACGCGCCCGTGCCGATAGAGATCCAGAGCCAGGCCGCGCCGAGCAGCGTGAGCAACGCCACGGGCACGTGCGTGGCACCTTCCCGCGTGATACCGCCCAGGTGGTCCCGCATCGCGCGGCCCAGGCCCCGGCTCCAGCGTCGGCGCTGCCGCCAGAGGCCGCTCCAGGTGGGCACCATTTCCACCAGTGAGATCCATGCGCGTTCGTAAGCCAGCCGCCAGCCGGCGGTTTGCAGGCGCCAGGAAAGGTCGATATCCTCCGCCGCCGTGGCTTCGTTCCAGCCGCCGACATCCACCAGCGCCGCGCGGCGGAACGCCACCCACGCGCCCGAAACCGTCATCAATCCCCCCCACTGGTGCTCGGCGTTTTTCACCAGTCCGATCACCGCCAGGTAATCCAGCGCCTGCATGAGTTGAGGCAATGACCGGGCTTCGGCGGGCCAGATTTTACCGGTCACGGCCCCCGTGGCGGGTTTCGCGGCGAAACGCGCCAGCATCGGCTCCCAGTTGGTGGAGTGGACGATGGTGTCGGCGTCCAGGCAGACGACGATCTCCGAGCGCACCTCGCGCAGGGCGGCGTTCAGGGCGGCGGCCTTGCCCCCGTTTTCCGGCAATTGGAGGACACGCGCCCCGGCGGGCAATTCGGCGGGATCGATCAAATTGCCGTCGGGACTGCCGTCATCAATGAGGATAATTTCCTCCGGCGCCGGGAACACGCCGGCGAGGCTGCGCGCGGTTCGCAACGCGCCGGTGGGTTCGGCGTAGAACGGGATCAGCACGGTGTACCCGGGCAGGTTGGCGAGGGAACGCCGCGTGGGAAAAAAGGAACGCGCCAAGGCGTTCATGCCATACAGCGACCAGAGCAGACACACGACCAGCGGGAACAAATCCACGTATTCCACGAGCGAATCAAAAGTCCCCCAGGGCCAGTCGCCGATGTCGGTGAACTCGCTCCGCCAATGGTCCACGAGGGTGTGGAAAAGATCGCGAAAATCAGAGGGGGAGAACATGGGAATGACGAATGACGAACGCAGAACTAAGAATTTATCACAGAGAACACGGAGAGGGGACACAGAGGCGGAGGAGGAAGAGAAAGGCAAAAGGCTTTGTTTCCGGGATGACGAGAGCACCTTCTCTCCTCCGAACCTTTCCTTCTTCCTCTGTGTTCCCTGTGTCTGCCCCTCCGTGTCCTCTGTGATAAATTCTTAATTCTGCATTCGCCGATTATCTTGGCTTTGGACCCGGGGTGTACAAGGTGAGGGTTTGATCGATCGCGGCGGTGGCGGCGCTGTCGAATGGGACCGCGCGGCGCAACCGCAGCAGCCGCTCCGTGCCAATGTCCACGGCACCGTTGAGCATTTCCAGCGCGGCGCGGGTGATCTCGGCCTGCGGGTGGCCCGCGTTCTCCGGCGCGAGCTGTGCCAGCGCCGCCGCCAGCAGCGTCCGGCTCTGCGACTGGCGCGCCACTTTCAAAAACGCCAGCCACCAGGCCTGGCCCTCCGCGTGGTCCGCCGGGAACGTCAGCGGCACCCCTTCGTCCCAGCGCAACACCGGGACGCGCGGCAGGTCCGCCTCCGCGGCGACATCGCGCGAGATAAAGATCGGCGGCGTGTCGAAACCCAGGAAGTGGGTGAACCCGGTTTGACGCCCAATTGCCTTGGCGTTCTGCGTCCACTCGCCGTAGGGCCAGCAAAAGATACTCGGCACCCGGAACCCGTGTTCCGCCAGTTTGCGCCGGCTGGTGATCATGTCCAGTCGGACGCGCCGCTCGTATTCCGCCTCGGTTTCCACCCGGTTTCTTTCAGTTAGAAACTGGCGGATCGTTTCCGCCGGAACTGACTCGTCGCTCCCCGGCAGGTCGGTGGCCATGTAATGCAACCCGTCCGAGTGCGACATTACTTCGACCAGGCCCGTGGCGTAAAGTTCCTTCGCCTCGCCCCAGGTCATGCTCGGGTCCGGCTTGAGGGGCTCGGGCGAGGCGTGGTCGCTCTGGTCCGTCTCGCTGAGCCAGCCCGTGATCAACGCCAGCGTGTACGGGAAACGATACTTCGCCGCGCGGGGAGCGAACAACTTGTAAACACTCTCCGAACCATCGTCCAGCGTGAGGACCAACGGCCGGGGTGGCAGCATTGCCACGTCTCCCGTGATGAGGAAACTTTGCAGCCGTGAGAGCGGCGTCACCTGGAACCCGGCGGCGGCGATGGCCTTCAACAATCCGTCCAGGTAAGTCGTGCTGCATTTATAGAGATAAGGATTCGACCCCAGCGGACCCTCGGCGAACGTGTGAAACGCCAGCACTGGGCAAACCGGATCGTTGTTGCGCTCCGCCAGCGCTCCCCGGCGGTACAGTTCCCCGAGGCAAACCACGCTCCAGACCGACGCGTCCGCCGGGAAATCCTTCGGCTGGACGCTTTTCAGCGCCGGGATCGACGTCAAAGGCGTGGGCGGCGAAGCCGCGGGCGCGTCGGCGGGGGCCGCGCTGGCGAACAGGCGGGCGCCGTCCGGTGATTTCAGCATGTCCCGCAGCTTGTCGAACGAGTGCTGTTCCCAGGTGCCGTACGTGAACCACGACATCCCGCCCAGCGGATCGGTGGGCAGGCTGCGCAGTGCGGCGGCGGTCTCCGCCGGGGGACCGTCAATGCCCAGCGTCGGCCAGAAAGAGGTGCCGTTCTGCGGGGCGCGCGCATAGGGCGACACGATACCCTCGCCCACCCATTGCGGTGGTTGCTTGAAGTCGATCCAGTAGCCCATCGGCTGGAGGAAATCGAGTCCCGCCCGGCCCAGCAGCGGGTAGTTCTGGCTGACCTCGCTGAACTGCGGCGGCAACAGGAACGCCCCCCAGCGGACCCCCGGATGGCGCTCGCGCATCGAACGGGTCGTGCGCCCAACCCAATCCGCGATGGCGGTCGCGCGCGCCTCGTACCAGCGTGCCTTCGTGTAATCGTTCGCCAACGCGCCGGGTTCCCAGGTGAATTGGTAGCGTCGGGCGAACGCGTCGCCCAGCGGTCCGCGCGAGCCGTCTTCCCACGAGTTATAACGCAGCCAGTCCAGCGACACCCCGTCGAAGGCGTAGGTGCCCAGGATTTTGGCGAGCAGCGTTTCCAGGCGCGTCTGCGCCTCGGGGTTCGCCGCGTCCGCGAACTTTTCACCCCGGACGCTCTGGTACGTGGCGCGCGGGAACTGCTCGGCCAGCCGCGAGTCGTGGAAGCACGGGAACCACGCCCAGACGTCGATCTTCATCTCCTTCGCCCGGGCGAGCATCTCCTTGAGCCAGTCCGAGTTTTCCCAGCCGGCGGCGGTTTTCTCGCCGGGCAAGGCGACGAGCAGTTCGCCGCTTTGCAGCGTTTGGCCGGTGCGGACCGAGTGGAAGTTGTCCTCGTCCTGTTTGACGAGCACGTCCACGCGGCTGATACCGAGGGCCTTGCATTGGTTGAGAACGTAAAGCCAGCCGCCACCGGTGACGTTTTCCGTCGTGCGGATGACGATTCCCAACGGCAGGGCGGCCCCCGCGGGCGCCGGTGCCGGGGCGGCGGGGGACGGAGTGAGTACGTCGGCACCGCGCGCGGCGAGGGGGAGCAGGGCGGCGACCGCGGTGATCATCGCGCAAACCGCGACGGACTGATGTTTCATAAAAAATGCGCCGCGAAGTCCCGCGGGCGGAGGATCGTTTATTGTCAGGCGTTATCTTGGTCCGTCAACCGATCTCGCGGCTCGGGTTCAAACAGCGGGATTTTAGCCAAAATGTTTACGCCGGGTTTGGGAAGGAAGCAACGGGAGAGCAGGAGTTGACGCCCGCCGTCTCTCCCGGCTATAAGCCAGGGGTGCAAACGGAGACGGTCCCCAACCCACCCCACCCACGCGCCGCCGGCGGCCTCCGCGTGCTGCACACGGCGGACTGGCATCTTGGCAAAACCCTCTGCGACCACGAGCGCACCCAGGAGCACAGCCAGTTCCTCGACTTTTTGCTGCGCACCATCGAGGAGCAACGCGTCGATGTCCTGGTCGTCTCGGGCGACGTGTTCGACTCGGCCAACCCGCCGCAGTCCGCCGAGACGCTTTACTTCAACTTCCTTTCCCGACTCCACGCGCTGGGCCATTGCGCGGCGGTCATCACGGCGGGAAACCACGACTCGCCCACCCACCTCGAATCTCCCCGGCGGCTGCTGCGCGCCCTGAACGTCCGCATCGCCGGGGTGCCGTCGGACGATCCCGCCGAGGCGCTGATCGTCCTGCCCTCGCCCGAGAACCCGTGCCTGGTCATCGCCGCCGTGCCTTTCCTGCGCGACCGCGATCTGCGCACGGGTGTGCTGGGCCAAAGCCAGGACGAGATCCAGCGGGATTTGCATACCGGTCTGCGGTCGCGCTACACCCGTCTGGCCGAAGCCGCCGAGTGCTGGCGCGAACGCGGCGTGCCCGTGCTCGCGACGGGACACCTCACCATGCTCGAGGGCGTTGCCCTCCGACAGCGAACGCTCCATTCACATCGGCGGGTTGGGCGCGATCGGCGCGGACCTGTTCGCGGATATTTTCTGCTACGGCGCGCTGGGGCATTTGCACCGGCCCCAGCCCGTGGGCGGGCAGGCGCGGCTGCGGTATTCGGGTTCGCCCATCGCGCTGAGTTTCAGCGAGGCCGCCGACCACAAGGAGGTCCGGCTACTGGAGTTCCGCGACGGGCTGCTGGTGGAAAACTGCGGCATCGGTGTCAGCGCGCCGCGGCGTCTCGCCCGCTTGCGGGTGGCGCGCGCGGAGTTGGAGAGCAGTCTGCTCGCGTTCGCCGCCGCGACGGTCGCCGGCGCGCCGGGATGTGCCCCCGTGGCTGGAGGTAGTCGTGGAAAACGCGCAAACCGGCGAAAATTTTACGAGGTCGTCGCAGGACGTCATGAAGGACCATCCCTGCCGCGTATTGCGCGTGACCGCCGAACGCGGCGGGGGGCGGTGGCGTGGGCCTGACCCTGGAAAGCGACGAGGCGGAGGAGGAAGCCGACGATCTGCTGGCGGACCCCGGCGGTGTTTTCGGACGTCGCTTGGACCAGCTTGAAGATTTGGAACCCGGGGACCGCGCGGCGCTGGAGACCGCCTTCGCGGAGTTGCACGGGATGCTGCTGGAGAACGAAAGGGAAGAGGAGCTGCGGGGGGCGGGAGTTTAGGATGTTTTCCACCATGGTCGAGCGGTTGGAGGGGTGGCCGGGGGGGGTGTTTACGCCAGCCCTGCCTTTCGCACCGAAGGTGCAGCCTCAGCAGAGCCTGGGGCAACGCCCCAGGAAGGGGATCGTACCATCTCCAGCGCTGAAGGCGCGATTCATTCCGGGCGTGCCTTCGAGGACCATCTTGCCACATCGACCGGCAGCCTTTGAGTCGCGCCTTCAGCGCTGGCACCGCAAACAACCCGCACCCGGGGCGTTGCCCCAGGCTGTGATGAGGCTGCACCTTCGGTGCGGAGAAGGGGCGTCGCGCCAGGCAGCGCCGAGGCTGGACCTTCGGTGCGAAAGGCAGGCCACGCCGGATGGACGAGCGCAATGACATAGCTGTCCACCCATGAAAATCCTCAAGGTCGCCTTCAAGAACCTCAACTCGCTGCGGGGCGAACACAGCGTCGATTTCTCCGCCGGGCCGCTTTCGCGGACGGGGATTTTCGCCATCACGGGACCGACCGGCGCGGGCAAATCGACCATCCTCGACGCGATCACGCTGGCCCTGTACGGACGGGCCGCGCGCTACGGGACCACGCCCAGTCCCGAGAACATGATGAGCCGGCACACCGGCGAGTGCCAGGCGGAGGTGGTTTTCTCGGTGGCGTCCGGCGAGTTCCGCGCGAGCTGGCACCTCAAACGCGCGCGAGGCAAGATCGATGGCAACCTGCAACCGCCCCAACGTCGGGTCTTCGACGCGGCGGGCGTCACGCTGGCGCAGAAAGTCTTCGACGCGGACGGGCTGATCGAATCGCTGACCGGGCTGGATTATGATCGGTTCCTGCGGTCCGTCCTGCTGGCGCAAGGGGAGTTCGCGCGGTTCCTGAAAGCCGACGCCGACACGCGCGCGGGTTTGCTGGAACGGCTTACGGGCACGGACATCTACTCGCGCCTCAGCGTGCTCGCCCACGAGCAGGCGAGCGAACGCGAAGCCGCCCTCTCGCGGGAGCAAGCGGCGCGGGAGGCCATCCCCTGGCTGGGCGAAGAAGAACGCGCCGTGAAAACCGGGGAAATCACGCGGCTCGGCGATGAACTGGCGGCGAGCGCGCAAACGCTGGAGGCGCTCTCCGCGCAACGGGAGTTGGGTCGGCGGCTCCAGGGCGCGCTGGCGGAAGCGGAACGACTGCAAACCCGCGGCCGGGAGCTGACCGCCCGGCGGGAGGAATGCGCCGCGGATTTCGCGCGGTTGGAGCGGCACGAGCGCACGCAACCCTTCTGCGCCGACCTCGCGCGGCTCGACGCCAACGCGGCGCGGGCGGACGAGGAGTGGGCGCGGTGGAACGCGGCGCAACGCGAGGCGCGGGACGCCGACGCCAGACTGTCGCGCGCCCGGGCGGCGGCGCGGATTTTGGCGGGGCGGGAGGTCGCGGCGTGCGAGCGGGAGGTGGTCCGCCACCGGGACGAGGAAGCCTCCGCCAACGCGCGACTATCCGGCGTTAACCGGTGGCTGGAAGAACACGCCGACGAACAAGGGCTTGAAACGGCGCTGCCCGTCATCAGCGAAAAACTAGCCCTTTTGAGTGGCGCGCGCCGGCGGCGGGATGAGTTGCGCGCCAGTGGCGAAAAACTCTCCGGTCGGGAGGCCGGTTTACGCGCGCATCGGGAGGAGACGCGCTCAAGACTCACATCGATCCTCGCGGACTTGGAACACAGCAAAACGAGCCATGAACAAGTCGCCGTCGAGTTGTCGGCGCTGCTGGCAGGGCGCGCCCCAAGCGATCTCCAGGAAAGCCTGGCCGGACTGCACCGACGCAAGGAATCGCTGACCCGACTTGGATCCCTGTTGCAAAAAAGTATCGCCGCCGATGACAAGGCGAAATCGCTCGCGCAAACCGGGGAGGCGTTGGCGCAAATTCTGCCGCGTTACCAGGAGGAGGTCGAACAGGCGCGGGGGGCGTGCGCCGTCCTCGGGGAGCTTGTCGAGGCGCAGGCGGAGAGTCTGACCAACGCCAAGTTGGTCGCGAGTTTTGCGGCGCACCGGGCCGGACTGAAGGCCGGGGAGGCATGCCCGCTTTGCGGCTCCGGCGAGCATCCGTTCGCCGACCCGACGGGCGGCGTGCCGTCACCGGACCTTGACGCCATTGCCGCGAAGCTTGCCAAGGGCAGGAAGGATCTTAAAGCGGCGGATTTGACGCGGCGCGAGAAAGAGGAGGTAGTCACACGCGTTTCCGAACAACATCGGACGGCCGTCGAACAACTCGAGTTGGCGGAACGCGACGGCGCGAGTGCCCGGCGGGATTTTGATCTGGAAGCGGCGGCGCGGAGTTTCACGAGCCACGATCCAGTCATGTTGCGAAGCGAGATCGAAGCCGTGGAAGGCTCGATCAATTTAGCGGGGGAACAACTGGCCGCGCTGGAAACCCTCAAGAACCGACAAGACGCGGCCGCTCTCGCCCACAACAGCTTACAGTCGCAAACAAGCAAGCTGGAGGAAACACTGCGAGCCTCCGAAGCCGCGCTGGAACTCGCCGGGCAGGATTGCGCCGCGCAGGCCGTGATGTTGGCCGAACACGAGGCCGCGCTGGACCTGCTCGCGGCCGGAGTCGTCCTGGTGTTGGCACCCTTCGCGCAAGCCTTGCCGGACGCCGGGGGAGAAGCGGCGGGGCGCGCGAATTTGGAGGCGCGCCGCGCCGAGTACGCGAGTCACCTAACGTCGAAAAGCGACATCGCCTCCGCGTTGCAGGCGCTTGGCCACGCCGTCCGGGTGGCGCAAGGGGAATGGGAGCGCGCCCGGCGGCAGGCGGACGATCTGCCGACGCTTGATCCGTCGTCTTTGGAGGATGACGCCGAGGCGGCGCGCCTGGCCGGTGAATGGCAAACTTACGCCGCGGCCCGCGCGCGGGTCGAAGAGTACGGTGCCGCGGCCATCGCCGCGCGCGCGACCGAGGAAAACCGGCTCGCGAGTCAGCAGAAATCCCGCCGGGACGCGGCTGCTGAACACACCTCGCTCAACGCGCGTCTCGCGGCGGAGGCCACCGGCCTTTTCAGCGACCTTGCCGGACTGCGCGCCGCACGCTTGCCCGACCCGGTCGCCGCTACCATTGAAGGCACCCGGCGCGCGCTTGGAAACGAGGAAAGCCAATGGACGGGACAGCGATCGTTAGTCGAGCAAAACACCGCCGGGCTGCGCGCGCAACACGCTCCCGAGGGCGACGCGTTGGCGGCTGTGGAGTCGGAGCGCGAAGCTTGGAAAACGCGCCACGACGATCTCGCCGCCCAACGGGTGCGGGTGGAGGAGGAAATCCGCCGCGACGACACCAACCGCGCCTCCCTGGCGGAACGCGCGGCGTCCATCGAACAGGCGGAGGTTCAACTGAAATACTGGCGGCGTTTGCGCGAGTTGATCGGTTCGCACGACGGGAGGAAGTTCCGCCGGTTCGCGCAGGGATTATCGCTGGATTTGCTGGTGCGCCACGCGAACCGTCACCTGAGGAAGTTGAGTGATCGGTACCGGCTGCGGCGGGACGCGCGGGAAGAACTAAACTTGGAGATTGTCGATGGTCATCAGGCTGGCAGCGCTCGTCCGATGGCCAGCTTGTCCGGCGGCGAAAGTTTTCTGACGAGTCTCGCGCTGGCGCTGGGTTTGTCCGATCTGGCGGGGCGCAACGTGCGGATCGACTCGTTGTTTGTCGATGAGGGCTTCGGCTCGCTGGACGCGGACACATTGGATGTCGCGGTGGCCGCGCTGGAGAGTTTGCGGACGAGCCACAAGACGATCGGGATCATCTCGCACGTCGAGTTGTTGAAGGAGCGGATCACCGCGCAAATACAGGTGGCAAAGCAGCCGGGCGGAGTTTCGACGATCACGATCGTGGGGTGAAAATGGCAGGTCTGGTCAGCCCCGGGAGCGCGGGGCTGATGTCCCGCAGCCGGATCATCTTGCAAATGGCTTTAGCCTTTTGCGCTCCGGCGGAAGTATGCTCTCATATAAACTTCTGCAGCCCCACCCCCCGCCGCCATGTCGTTCCAACTCAGAGAATCCCGCCACTTCCACCTTTCAGCTCCTCTCCCTCGGGGAGGTCATGCTGCGCCTCGACCCCGGCGAGGGGCGCGTGCAAACGGCGCGGCAATTCACCGCCTGGGAGGGCGGCGGCGAGTACAACGTCGCGCGCGGACTCCGCCGCTGCTTCGGGTTGAAAACCGCGCTGGTCTCGGCGTTCGCGGATAATGCGGTGGGCCGGCTGCTCGAGGACTTCATTCTCCAGGGCGGCGTGGATTCCTCGCTCGTGCGCTGGGTTCCCTACGACGGCATCGGACGCGACACGCGCAACGGCCTCAACTTCACCGAGCGCGGCTTCGGCGTGCGCGGAGCCGTCGGCACGCCCGACCGCGGCCACACCGCCGCGAGTCAGTTGAAGGTGGGCGACATCGACTGGGAACACATCTTCGGCGAACTCGGCGTGCGCTGGTTCCACACGGGCGGCATCTTCGCGGCGTTATCGGAAACGACGGCGGAGGTCGTCATCGAAGCGGCCCGCGCGGCGAAGAAGCACGGCACGATCGTCTCCTATGATTTGAACTACCGTCCGAGCTTGTGGAAGAGCATCGGCGGCATCGCGAAGGCGCGCGCGGTCAACCGCGAGATCGCGCGCTATGTGGATGTGATGATCGGCAACGAGGAGGATTTCACCGCGAGCCTCGGGTTCGAGGTCGAAGGCGTGGACGAGCACATCAGCGCCGTGCCCATCGAGAGTTTCAAGAACATGATCGAGACGTCGCGCCGCGATTTCCCGAATTTTCAGGCGGTCGCGACGACGTTGCGCGCGGTGCGGAGCGCCACGGTGAACGACTGGAGCGCGGTGCTGTGGCACGACGGCGCGTTTCACGTTTCGCGCGAGTACAAGGCGCTGGAGATCATGGACCGGGTCGGCGGCGGGGATAGTTTCGCCTCCGGTTTGATCTATGGATTCCTGACGGGCAAAAGCGCGGCGGACGCGGTGAACTACGGCGCGGCGCACGGCGCGCTGGCCATGACGACCCCGGGCGACACGTCGATGGCGACGCGCGACGAAGTCGAAAAACTGATGAAGGGCGGCAGCGCGCGGGTCGTCCGCTGACAGGGAGAGGGGGGATTAAGAATTTATCACAGAGAACACGGAGAGGCAGACACAGAGGCGGAGGAGGAAGAGAAAGGCAAAAGGTTTTGTTCCAGAACCGGCTCATCAGTCTCTTCTTCTCCGGACCCCTCCTTCTTCCTCTGTGTCCTCTG
This sequence comes from uncultured bacterium, assembly GCA_963795895.1. Lineage (GTDB taxonomy): Bacteria > Verrucomicrobiota > Verrucomicrobiia > Chthoniobacterales > SZAS-18 > CAWCJJ01. Next base: position 140,969 of record CAWCJJ010000003.1, on the reverse strand, counting down.
TGTCCTCTGTGATAAATTCTTCATTCCCCCATTCGTACCATGAACAAATCCGAAATCATCCAGCGCATCCTTAACCCCGGCATCGTGGCGGTTATCCGGGTGGACTCGGCGGCGACGCTGATGCCCATCTGCGAGGCGTTGCTGGCGGGCGGCGTCACGGCGCTGGAAATCACCATGACCTCGCCCGACGCCATCGCCACCATCGCGGAAGCCAGCAAGCGTTTTGGCGAGCGGGCGCTCATGGGCGTGGGCACCGTGCTGGACACCGAGACGTGCCGGGCGGCGATCCTGGCGGGGGCGCAATTTGTGGTCACGCCGGTTTGCCGTCCCGAGATCGTGCAAATGAGCACCCGCTACGGAAAACCCGTCGCGTGCGGGGCTTACACACCCACCGAGGCGCTGACGGCGCACGAGGCGGGCGCGGATTTCATCAAGCTCTTTCCCGCCGACGGGTTGGGGCCGAAGTACATCCAGAACCTGCTCGCGCCCGCTGCCGATGCTGCGGATCATCCCGACGGGCGGGGTGACCGTGGAAACGGCCGGGGATTTCCTGCGCGCGGGTTGCGCGGCGCTGGCGGCGGGGTCGAGTCTGGTGGCAAAGGAGTTCGTCAAAAACAACGACTGGGCCGGGCTGACCGCGCGCGCCAAGGCTTTCGTGGAAGCCATCGCCAAGGCGCGGACATCGCTCTAACATCGGCACCTCTCTCCTCATTCCCCCCTGAAAAAAGCACCGCCCTCCACGAAAGCTCGCGCCTTGGCGCGCACATCGACCTGACGACCACCTGCGAACGCCCCCCGCCAGGCGCGCGGATTTACCGGCTTTCACGCTCGATTGAGCGGAGAGGTTCACCACAGAGGTACAGAGAGCACAGAGGGAGAAAATTTGTTCTAGAAGAGGGAGTTGGAGTAGTTCCAACTTGGCTTTATGGTGTGTCCTCACGCGCAGGCCCGGCTTTCCGCCTTCCGCCTTTCCAGTCATGCCCGAGCCTGTTTTCTTCCAGCATTTTCGGGTGGAGCAGACGCCCGAGGGCGGGCTGCGCGAACTGGGCCGCGGTGCCATGGGCATCACCTACAAGGCGTTCGACACCAACCTGCATTGCCCGGTCGCGCTGAAGATCATTAACAGCGCGCTCACCGGCAACGAGCACGCCCGCGAACGTTTCCTGCGCGAGGCCCGCGCCGCCGCCCGGCTGCGTCATCCCAACGTCGCCACCGTTTTGCACCTGGGGAAGGACGACCAATCCTTCTTCTACGCGATGGAGTTCATCGAGGGCGAAACCCTGGAGGCGTTCGTCGCCCGGCAGGGTCCGCTCGCGCCCGCGCTGGCGCTGGAAATCGTCCAGCAAGTCGCCCGGGCGCTCGGCGCGGCGCAAAACGAGGGGCTGGTTCACCGCGACATCAAACCCGCCAACCTCATGCTCGCGCGCCACCACGGCGAGGAGGACGAAGAGGGCGTCCACGTGAAGGTCATCGACTTTGGCCTCGCGAAGTTCATCGACAAAAGCGAGGGCAACACCAGTTCCTGAGCTTGAACCTCACCATGGCCGGCGGCTTCGTCGGCTCGCCTTATTTCGCGAGTCCGGAGCAGGTCGATGAAGGCGAGATCGACACCCGCTCGGATATTTATTCGCTCGGCGCGACGCTGTGGTTTCTGCTGGCCGGCGAGCCACCCTTTACCGGCTCGCTCGGGCAGGTGCTCGCCCAGCATCTTCAACGCACCCCGCCCTTATCAGAAAGCTGGAAGCGCGCGGCGTCCCCGCGGCCGTGCTGGCCCTGCTGCGCCGGATGCTGGCGAAAATTCCGGACGACCGTCCGGCCGATCCCGCCGCGCTGCGCCGCGAAGTCACCGCCTGTCTGCGCGCGCTCGGAGCCGCCGTCCCAAGCGGGAGCCACTACCCGCCGTTCCCGGCGACCCTGCAAACGCCGACCCGCGACCCAGCACGCGCCCGCGCCGCGCCACGCTCGCCACCCTTATCATGGCCGACGGATTTGCTGGAACCACCAAGCCGCGCGCCATCGGTCCCGCCGCCTGTTCCCGCAGTCGGCCAGTGATCTACCTGTCCGGATGGCATCGACCGACAGCACCGTTGGTCCGCCTCATCCGCCTCCTCCACTCTTCCCCCTGACGTTCCGCGTGGAAGCCACGTTCGACGACTGGCGTCCGCGCGGAGTTGCTGCGGTGGTCGCGGCGCAACATCGCCTACACCCCCTTGGAGAAGTTGTTTCCTGGCGGGGCTTCTGGCTCGCGGCTCGCTCGCCATCGTTTTGTTGGGCACTGCTTGGATCGCGGAATACGGTTTGAACACATCCGCGCAGCCGGGTGAAAATCACCGCGGTCGCGACGAACTGGACAAAATAGGGCAAGCAGATTGAGCAACTCAAGAAGCTGGACCGAAATGGCGAGCGTCCCGACCAGAAGGATCCCGATACCAGGAAATGCCCCCAGCAACGCCGCATACCTACCCCGCGCTCCACGCCCGCGCTGCCGGCATCCGCGCCGCCGACTTTTTATCCGACACCGCGCCACCGGTCGTCGTCCTCTCCACCCGCTCCAATGTCCGACCATTGCGCCGCCGGTGGTGTCAAACGGATCGCGACCTATCGCCACCTACCAAGCCCGGCTGAGCGCGCGCGACCATCGCAGTTCCAGCGGCGCGAGCCTCGATTCCATCCCCGACATCCTGCGGCAAGACCGCGCGAACTTCCACCGCTTCAACGCGCGCGACCCGAGGACGAAGGCGACCCGATCTTCTGCCGACATGCGGCAGCGCGCGCCGCTTCGACAACCTGACGTTCTACGGCGGCACCGCGAGGTGATCGTGCAACGGCACGCCGCTGGTGCAAGTCGATGTGTACCCGCACCGGGTGATCGTGACCATTCTCTCGCGATGAAACACCTCGGCTGTGGTTTGCCGTCGTGCTCCTGTTCGCTGCCGCCGGCCACGGGCGCTTGCTCGCCGCCGACGAGTCGGCAGTTCCCGCAGGCGCGCGCGCGTTGCTCGCCGCCTACCCCGAACATCTCACCGGCTTCCGCGACGGAAAGATTTTCTGGAGCGACGGCACGCGCGATGGCCTTTGACGACGGTCGGACCGGCAAAACGCGCGCCGAACTTTTCGACGGGCCTCGCTGAAAGACCAGCTTTCGCTTGCCTTACCCGGCGGGCGGGATTATCCGAATCCGCCGCCGCGCGATTTTGATCCCGGTCGTTATCGGCACGAGCCGTTTTTCCTGAAGATGTACGGCGACTCGGCGGCGGAGGTGGAAAAGAACCTCGCGCCGGTGGTCTGGATGGCCCGCACAGCGCCGCAAACGTTACGCGTGACGCGGGTCAACGGCGTCAACGAGCGTCTGGCCGCCGTGTCCGCCGAGTTGGAGGACAAGTTGCCGGCGGCGTTGAAGGTGTGCGCGACGAAAAGCGAAGGCACGTATTATTGGCGCAAGATCGCGCACAGCGACCGGCTCAGCGCGCATTCGTTCGGCATCGCCATCGATATCAACGTGGCTTATTCCGATTACTGGCAGTGGTCGCGTCCGGGAGCGGACGGCCACGCGGTTTACCGAAACCGGATTCCGTTGGAGATCGTGGAGATTTTCGAGCGGCACGGTTTTATCTGGGGCGGCAAGTGGGATCATTTCGACACGATGCATTTCGAGTACCGCCCGGAGTTGTTGCCGGTGAGAGCGGTGACGCAGTGAAGGGGGTAGAATGGTGGGTGGTGGGTTGTGGGTTGCGGGTTGCGGGTTGCAGGTTGCGGGTTGTGCGACTTTGATTGTCTACTTCTTTGTCTGTCATCCTGAGTGGAGCGATCCCACGTCATTCTGAAGGACCTCGTGGACGGGTTCCCGCTTTCCTGCCACGCTCAATTTCCTCCGACGTTCCGTCCAACGTCCGCAGTGGAAGGCCTTCTGCGTCAAAGGTCCTTCGACTGCGTCGAAGACTCCTTGCTCAGGATGACAGAAGGGGAGGTGGCGGCGCTTTCTGCATGGCAACCCACAACCCACAACCCACAACGCGCCGCAGGCGCATCACAACCCACCTCGCGCAGCCATTGCATACATCCGCCGTCTCACCGAGTTTAGTATGTATCTACCACATGCGCAGCATGACAGGTTACGGCAGTGGCCGCAGCACGACGCCCTCGGGCGGACAGTGCGGCATCGAAATCCAGAGCGTCAACCGCAAGCAAAGCGAGTTGCAGATCAACCTGCCGCGCGAGTTGTCCCCGCTTGGAAGGCCGCGTGCGCGAGAGCGTCGCCTCGCAGGTCAGCCGGGGGCGTCTGGTGGTCAGCGTGAGCTTCCAGGCGCGTGGCGCTGCCTCGGGAACAGGCGCGGGCAACGGAACGACGGCTCCCCCCGTCGTGTCGATTGATACCGCGACGGCGCGCGCCTATTATCAGTCCATGCTCGCGCTTGCAAAAGCGAGCTTGGCGCGGGCGGGGAAGTCTCCATCGAGAGCGTCTTGCGCGCGCCCGGCGTGCTGCGGCAAACCGAGGAACCCATCGCGCCCGACGAAGTGTGGCCGCACCTCGAATCCGCGCTCAAGCAAGCTCATCGCGGAACTGATCGCCATGCGCGCCCGCGAGGGCCAGCACCTCGCGCGTCGACCTGCGCGCCGCGCCTGGACGAAATGCTGACCCGCGTCGCGGAAATCCGCCGCCGCCAGCCCGAGGTCGTCGAGCACCATCGGCGCACGTTGCACGAACGGCTCCAGCGCGCCCAACTCGACGTGCCGCTCGACGACGACCGTCTGCTCAAAGAACTCGTCCTCTTCGCCAGCCGCGCCGATATTTCCGAAGAGGTCACGCGGCTCGACAGCCACCTCGAACAATTCTCCGCGCTCTTGAAAAAGGACGAACCCGTCAGCCGCGCGCTGGATTTTCTCGCGCAGGAAATCGCCCGCGAGCTGAACACCCTCGGCGCGAAAGCCAATGACCTGGCGATCAACCAACTTGCCCTCGCTTGCAAAACGGAACTGGATAAGATTCGTGAGCAGATTCAAAACGTCGAATGATCCCCACCGCCTCCGAGCCCTCCGCCCCAGCAGCAGACGCCGCCATCACAAAAGAAAGTCAGCCGCCAAGGCATCCTGTTCGTCATTTCCGCTCCGTCGGGCGCGGGCAAGACCACGCTCTGCATGGCGCTGCGGCAAACGCCGGATTTTGTCTATTCCGTTTCCTGCACGACGCGCCCGCCGCGGCCCGGCGAAACGGAGGGCGAGGATTATTATTTTCTTTCCGTCGAGCAATTCCGCGCGCACGTGGAGGCCGGTGATTTCCTGGAATACGCGGAGGTCCACGGGAACTATTACGGCACGCTGCGCAGCAATGTGCTGGGACATCTGCACGCCGGAGTCGACGTGCTCATCGACATCGACACCCAGGGCGCGGCGTTGATCCGCGCGAGCAACGACGCGTCGATCCAAAGTGCGTTGGCGGATGTGTTCATCATGCCGCCGGATATGGCGGAACTGCGCCGCCGGCTGACCAAGCGCGGCACCGAAACCGCCGAGCAGATCGAGCGGCGGCTGACCAACGCAGCGAGCGAAATGGCGCGCTGGCGCGATTACCGTTACACGATCATCAGCGGGTCGGTGGAGGAAGACCTCAGCAAATTCCGCGCGATCATGCGCGCCGAGCGTTACCTGAGCCGGCGGTTCGCGGACTTCACCTTTTAATACTTAGCCACGGATTGAACGCGGATTAAACACGGATGGGGAGGAGAAGGGGTGGAAGACGAATTACATACCCTTCTTTTTCCCCATCCGTGTTCAATCCGTGTTCAATCCGTGGCTAAATCAGATATCTTGATGTCGCAGCCGAAAACCATCGTCCTCGGAGTGACCGGCTCCATCGCGGCGTTCAAGGCGGCGGACCTCGCGAGCCGGTTGGTCAAACTCGGCCACACCGTGCAGGTCGTCATGACGCGCGAGGCGCGCGAATTCATCACGCCGCTGACGTTGCAAACGCTCTCCAAGCGGCCGGTGGTCAGCGATCTGTTCGATGAAAAAATCGGCTGGCAACCCGGGCACATCGAACTGGCGGACAACGCCGACCTGCTGCTCATCGCGCCCGCGACCGCGCAGATCATCGCGGAACTTTCCCACGGCTTCGCCAACCACGCGCTCGTCCGCCATCGCGCTGGCGACACGCGCGCCGCTGCTCATCGCGCCCGCGATGAACGGCAAGATGTGGCTGCACCCCGCGACGTTGCGAAAACGTCGACGCGGCTGCGCGCGCGCGGCGCGCGCTTCATCGGCCCGAAGAAGGGTCTGCTCGCCTGCGGCTACGAGGGCGTCGGACGCCTCTGGCCGGTGGACGGCATCGTGGAGGCCGCGCAGGCGAAATCCTCGCATGACCCAGCGCCGCCGCGCTCTTTCGCCATGAAAATCCTGATCACCGCCGGGCCGACGCGCGAGCCGATCGACCCGGTGCGCTTTCTCAGCAACCGCAGTTCGGGCAAAATGGGTTACGCCATCGCCGCAGCCGCCGTGAACGCAGGGCACGAAGTGGTGCTCATCAGCGGCCCGGTCGCGCTCGCGCCACCGGCGGGCGCGACGACGGTGCAGGTCGTCACCAGCGAGGAAATGTACGAGGCATCCCATCAATGGGTTGCGTGGGCGGACGTGTGCGTCTTGTGCGCGGCGGTGGCGGATTTCCGTCCCGCGCGCGTCGAGCCGCAGCAAGATCAAAAAAGGCGCGCGCGCGTCGCTGTCAGCTGGAGTTGGTGCCGACGCGCGACATCCTGCTTTCGTTGCATGAATGGCGCGGCGGGCCGGGCGCGTCCGGTGCTCGTGGGCTTCGCGGCGGAGACGAACGACCTGCTGGAAAACGCGTGGCGCAAACTGCGCGCGAAAGGCTGCGCGCTGCATGGTGCTCAACGACGTGGGCCGGACAGACGTGGGTTTTGAAAACGACAGACAACGAACTGACGCTTTTGTTCGCGACGGGCGAGACCGCGTTTGTTGCCAAAAGCGTCAAAAACGGCCCTTGGGGTAGCATTAGTAGATATTTTTATTCATTTGACACAAAATGTAGTTGACGGTGCTGGCAGAGGTTGAGTACTTCCTCGTGTGTCACGCAATCATTTCGATTGCACTCAAACGCCGCTCTCTGCGGCAGAAAGGAGGGATAACCCTATGCCAGTAAAGAAAGCTCCGGCCGCCGCTGCGAAGAAAGCAGCTCCGGCCCCCAAGGCTGCACCCGCCAAGAAAGCTCCGGTCAAGAAATTGGCCGCCGCCAAGAAGGCTCCGGCCAAGGCTGAGACGGCGAAAGCCGCTCCCAAAGCCGCTGCTCCCGCCAAGAAGGCTCCCGCGAAGAAGGCTGCCACCAAAAAGTAGTTAGTCCTCCTTTGCGGGGAGTTCTCACCAACCACAACTCAACCAGTCTAAGGGGAGAAGGCCACGGGGCTTTCTCCCCTTAACTTTTTTCGCGGGCGGGCTCCGCGCTCCCGGCCCCGAACTAATCCCTCGACAAAACATCCCGTCCGGGCGCAAATTGCGCGAACCGAATGCTTCCCTCCCCCGTTGCTCTCATCACCGGCGCTTCCCGCGGCATCGGGCGCGGCATCGCCCTGGAACTCGCCGCCCTCGGCACGCATGATCTCGTGATCAACTACGCCGGCAACGAAGCCGCCGCGCGCGACACCCAGACCGCCTGCCTCGCGGTCACCGCTCCGCCACGCCCGGCGCGTCGAGATCATCCAGGGCGACATCTCTTTGGACGCCGACCGCGAACGCATGATCGGTTTCATTCGCGACACGCTCGAACGCCTCGACCTGCTCGTGAACAACGCCGGGATCGCCCCCGACGTACGCGCCGATATCTTGGAAGCCACCGAGGCGAGTTTCGACCGTTTGATCGGCGTGAACCTCAAGGGACCTTATTTCCTCACCCAGCGCGCCGCCGCGCTCATGATGACGGTCCGCCCCTGCCGGGGGTCACCCGCGCCGTCGTCAACGTGACGAGTATTTCCGCGTTCACCGCGAGCGTAAACCGGGGCGATTATTGCGTCGCCAAGGCGGGCTTGTCGATGATGACGAAACTTTACGCGGCGCGGCTGGCGTCGGAAGGCATCGGTGTATTCGAGATTCAACCCGGCGTCATAGCCACGGACATGACGGGCGGGTGAAGGAAAAATACGACCGCCTTTTCGCCAATGGATTGACCCCGATCAACCGTTGGGGCGAGCCGTCCGACGTGGGCCGCGCGGTCGCCGCCATCGCGCGCGGCGGCTTCCCCTACAGCACGGGCCAGGTGATCCAGGTCGATGGCGGTTTTCACCTGCGGACGTTGTGATTGGTTATTGGTTATTGGGGAAGAACAAACCTCCGACTCGACACCATCAAACGTTCCCGGACTCCGTCCCGCCTCTTCCCAATAACCATTAACCAATAACCCTTCCCCCACCCCCATGAACATCCGTCCCGACCTCCAACCCGCCGATCTGACCCGCAAGATCGCCCGCCTCTGGGAAGCTTCCGCTCCCAAGATTCTGTCCATCGACCGCGACGACAAACCGGGCCAGTCCGCGCCGGTGTTCACCATCGACGGCAAATACACCGCGCGCGGCTGGACGGAATGGACCCAGGGATTCGCCTACGGCTCGGCCCTGCTGCAGTTCGACGCGACGGGCGACGAGGCGTTTCTGAAACTCGGCCGCGAGCGGACGTTCGGCCGGATGGCGCACCACATCACCCACATCGGCGTGCATGACCACGGCTTCAACAACGTCAGCACTTACGGCAACCTGCTGCGCTTGTTCGACGAGGGCCGGCTGCCCGGCGCGGACCGGGTGAACGGGAATTTTACGAGCTCGCGCTCAAATGCTCGGGCGCCGTGCAGGCTGCGCGCTGGACGCCGATCGCCGACGGCACCGGGTTACATCTATTCCTTCAACGGCCCGCATTCGCTCTTTGCGGACACGATCCGCTCGCTGCGCGCGCTGGCCATGGCGCACCGGCTCGGGCACACGCTCATGGGCGAGCGCGACGCCCAGATTTCCCTGCTCGGCGCGCCTGTTCGACCACGCGCGCGCCACGGCGAAGTACGCGGTGTACTACGGCGAGGGGCGCGACTTCTACGACGTGCGCGGACGCGTGGCGCACGAGAGCGTTTTCAACACCAACAACGGCGACTACCGCTGCCCCAACTCACAACAGGGTTACTCCCCGTTCACGACGTGGACGCGCGGCCTGGCGTGGATCATGTGCGGCTACGCCGAGCAACTGGAATTCCTCGACGACGCTCTCCGCCGCCGACTGGGAGGGCCACGAACGCGCCCCCATCGAGGCGCTGATGCTCCAGCGCCGCCCGCGCCTCGTGCGATTTCTACATCGAGAACACGCCCGCGGACGGCATCCCGTACTGGGACACCGGCGCGCCGTTACTGCATCGGCTTGGGGACGACTACCTGACGCGGCCCGCCGAGGTTTTCAACGATTTCGAGCCCGTGGACAGTAGCGCCGCCGCCATCGCCGCGCAGGGACTGCTGCGTCTGGGCCACTGGCTCGAATCCAAGGGCGATCACACCGACGGCACGCGTTATTTCCAGGCCGGGTTGACGGTCCTCAACACCCTCTTCGAAGCGCCCTATCTCAGCGAGGACGAGAACCACCAGGGCCTCATCCTGCATTCGATCTACCACCGCCCCAACGGCTGGGACCGCATCCCGCCCGGTGCGAAGATTCCCGCTGGGCGAATCAAGCATGTGGGGTGATTACCACGCCCGCGAAGCCGCCCTGTACGTGCAGCGCCTCGCCGAAAACCGCCCCTACTACACTTTTTTCTCGTGAGTGGGAAAGGGTTTGTCGGTTATTGGGATAACACGGAGTCCACCCACATCCCACGTCCTTCTGCCCATCCCCTCCGCCACATCCTACATCCTTCCGCCCTATGACCATCAGCGACCTCGCGCAAATTCCCGGACGCCGCTACCCGGCCCGCCGCCTCACCCAAGGGTTGGTGGGCGACGCCCAGCCCATCAAGGCGAAGAACTTCGCCTTCGGACACGTCACGCTCGACCCCGACGGCGGGCAGGTGCCCTGGCACAACCAGGAGCAAGAGGAAACGTACTTCATCATCGAAGGCAGGGTCGAAATGTGCCTGGGCGAGGAGTGCCAGAATCTGTCCACCGGGCAGATGGTGTACATCCCGCCGGGCGTATTTCATCAACTGACCAACGTCGGCTCCACCCCGCTCCGCATGATCTACACCTACGCGCCGGGCGGCGACGTGGCCCACTGGCGCCAGGAACTCGCCGGCACCCTGCCCCGCGCCGGAATCGAAGCCCCGCCCCTGCCGGCCGGCGCCCGTCCGCAATGCATCGACAAGCCCGCCGATTAAATCATCCGCCACACCCACGGGCAACTCCGGTCTTTTCTTCTCCGCCCCATCTTCTATCTTCCATCTCCTTTCCCTTCCTTCTTCTTCTAAATGTCCACTCCTCAAATCCACCGCATCGGTGTCATCATGAACGGCGTCACCGGCCGCATGGGCACCAACCAGCACCTCATCCGTTCGGTGTGCGCCATCCGCAAACAAGGCGGCATCAAACTCAACGACGACGAGTACATCATGCCCGACCCCATCCTGGTCGGGCGCAACGCCGGCAAGCTCCACGCGCTGGCCCTGGCGAACGGCATCGAGCGGATCACCACCGACCTGGACGCCGCCCTCGCCAACCCGGACGACACCGTTTATTTCGATGCCCAAACCACCGGGCGCCGCGCGGACGCCGTGAAGAAGGCCATCGCCGCCGGCAAACACGTTTACTGCGAGAAGCCGACGGCGGTTTCCACCGAGGCCGCCTACGAGCTTTACGAGGTCGCCAAGAAGGCCGGCGTGAAGAACGGCGTCGTGCAGGACAAGCTCTGGCTGCCGGGTTTGGTCAAGCTGCAAACCCTGATCGAGAGCGGGTTCTTCGGCGAGATCCTGAGCGTGCGCGGCGAGTTCGGCTACTGGGTTTTCGAGGGCAAGACGCCTGTGGTGCCGCAACGCCCGAGTTGGAACTACCGCAAGGAAGACGACGGCGGCATCATCGTGGACATGCTCTGCCACTGGCGCTACGTGATCGACAATCTTTTCGGCGCGGTGAAATCCGTTTCCTGCATGGGCGCGACGCACGTGAAGGAGCGGATCGACGAGCAGGGCAAACCGTACAAATGCACCGCCGACGACTCGGCCTACGCCACCTTCGAGTTGCGAGAACGGGGTGATCGCGCACTTCAATTCATCGTGGACCGTGCGCGTGCGCCGGGACGATCTCCTAACGCTGCAAGTGGACGGCACCAAGGGCTCGGCGGTCGCCGGGTTGCGCGATTGCGTGGTGCAGCACGAGAGCGCGACGCCGCGTCCGACGTGGAACCCGGACATTGATAGTCCGATCAAGTTTTTCGATGGTTGGAACCGCGTGCCGGACTACCAGCTTTTCGACAACGCGTTCAAGATCCAATGGGAGATGTTTTTGCGCCACGTTGTGAAGGACGAACCCTGGCGTTTCAGTTTGCTCGAAGGGGCCAAAGGGGTGCAGCTTGCGGAAAAGGGCTTGGAGAGCTGGGCGAAACGCTGCTGGGTTGACCTGCCCAAGCTGGAGGCTTGAGGGTGGGTTGTTTGGCGGGGCATAAGCTCGACTTACAGCCATAATTACAACAGCTGAGCGTGATCCGGGAAGCTCCGCAAAGCGGAGCGCCCCTTCCTCCGCACCGAAGGCGCAGCGTCATAACAGACCGGGGCAACTCCCCGTCGAAGAATCGCGCCTGTCTTTCGCACCGAAGGTGCAGCGTCAGCACAGCCTGGGGCAACGCCCCAGGTATGGGTATTATTATATTCAGCGCTGAAGGCGCGATTCAATCTGGGCGTGCCCACGCGGACTATCTTGCCATTCCCACCAGTGGCACCTTGAAACGCGCCTTCAGCGCTAGACCCATCAACAACCCATACCTGGGGCGTTGCCCCAGGCTATTATGAGGCTGCACCTTCGGTGCGAAAGGCGGGCTGTTATGAGTGTGCCCCTTCGGCGCGGAGAACCTGACTAGGTGCCCGGTGGGCGACCGTCGCTCGGCAGCCTTTGGAGCCTTCGCCAAAGCTTTGATGCGCGCGATGATCGATCGAGCGATGGATGATGGTAGCTTTTCAAGTTCCTTGCGTGCCGAGCGAGCAAAGGTAACCGAATAATCAGCCACGCAACTTGGTCGAGCTTCAGGCGGCGCTTGACAGAATCGAGGCTTTCCCGGGGTTCGTGCGCGCGAGACTCGGCCAGAACAGTGTCGTAAAAGTCCTCCCAGAGTCTGCGATGCCGCCGCAAATCGATGACAGCCGCAGTCTTCGTCCCGCGTGAATCGATCATAAAAGTGATGCCACTCATGAAGTGAACGATATCGGATCACGGGATTAGAGCCAGCGCGATTCGTCGGGAATCTGGTTTGGCCGGGTCCACGCAAGGGCTACCGCCCTGTTGCGGGGCGGATGGCCCGTCCCAGACCGGTTTGACCAACTGAGGCTGAGCGTCGTTTTGGGGTTGGGACGCACGTGAATCGCGGAGTTGGAGTTGCCGCCCGAGAACGTTTGCTGGAAACGGGGTCACTGGCTCGGTGATCATCCCCGCTATTCACCGCGCTGTCCGGTTAGGCAACGTGGAGGTATCGCCTCCAGGCGTCCGATTCCGCCGCGGCCTTGATCACCCGGTTCCGTTCAACGAGGAACGACCGCATGTACCGCGCTAGGAAAAGCAGGTCGGCCAGACGGCCAAGCACACCCAGCGGGGACTCATAACGGAAGGTGTCGCGCATCGTGGTGCCGCCGACCGATGGCTCGAAGCGGTGGTGATGCTCCATGCGGCGGAACGCGCCGCGCAGCATCGTGTCGGCGAAGTGACTCGGACGCTCATAGGCCGTGATGCGGACGGTCAGCGATTGCCACACCCCCAGGTGGCGCGCCCGCCAGGTGACCTCCTCGCCGGGGCCGATCAGCCCGGAAGTGACGCCGGCCACGGCGCGCTCACCGGTGCCGGCGGTGGAGTCGGTGTGCAGGTCGATACTGCGAGCAAGGTCGAAGACGCGCTCGACGGGGGCGGCGATAAAGGTGGCAAGTTCGATGGACGGCATTTTGAATTCGATTTTTAGGCGGTGGTGATACCTAACAGATGCAAGTTACGGCACTCCTCAAGATGATTGGGCGGTACTTTCCGGCCCGGCTCCGGACACGGAAGACGTCACCCCCGGCCTGTCTTTGGTTTGGAGTGCGCCGCGACACGCCGCGGCGCACTCCAAACCAAAGACAGGCCGGGAGCAACGCTCAATCTTTCTGCAAACGGCTGTGACGATCGGCGCCCCGATTTCCCTCTTCAACCCGTTCCGGGTTGAAGAGGGAGCGTTAGACCGTACTGCTTTGGTCCATGCTTAGGCCTTCTCCGCGCAGAAGACGGACGCCCCTAAAGTTCCTGCACAAAAGTATCTCTCACCGGCGTGGTGAGTTTCTCGTACAACGAACGGTGCCGCCACTCCTCCAATGTCACGCGGCGCGACCGAGCCTTGTCGCGCTCGAAAACCGCGGCCTGTTCGCCCGCGAACCCGGCGTCGAGCACGTTCAGATTCGCCTCGTCGTTGAGGCGCATCGAGCGGTTGTCGAGGTTGGACGAACCAACCGAGGTCCACAGGCCGTCCACGATCAGCAGCTTGCAGTGGATCATCGTTGGCTGGTACTCGTACATCTCGAGGCCGGCCTCCAACAGCCGGCCCCAGCGGGAACGCGACGCCCGGCGGGTCACCTTGGCGTCGATGTTCCGACCGGGCACGATCACCTGCACCCGCACCCCGCGCCGGCGCGCGGCGATCAGTTCGTCGATCATGAGGTCGTCGGGCACGAAGTAGGGGCTTTCAATCACGATGCTCTTTTCCGCCGCGGCGAAGGACAGCAGAAACATCGAACGCATGATCGGGTACCCCAGGCCGGGCGAACTCTTGAAGGCTTGCGCCGTTTCATCGCCCACCGCCGACAGTCGCGGCAGCACGCCGTCGCCGTGGAGAAACTCGCCTTTTGTTTTGAGCCAGTTGTCCATGAAAGCCGCCTGCAACTCGGCCACCACCGGACCTTCCACCCGGTAGTGCGAATCGCGCCAGTGCTCCTTGGCGTCGGCGTTCCCCAGCCACAAATCCGCGATGCCCACGCCGCCGATGAAACCGGTCTTGCCATCCACCACGAGCAGCTTGCGGTGCGTGCGGTTGTTGACGCGGCGCACGTCGTACCAACTCAACGGATGGTAGCGCGCGATCTCCACGCCGGCCTCTTTCATGAGGCGGTCCTCGTCGCCGCCGGTTTTCCGCGCACCCTGCCAGTCGAGGATGACGCGCACCTTCACGCCCGCGCGCGCCCGTTCGGCCAGGGCTTGCGCGAACTCATCCCCGGCCCGCCCCTTCCAATAAATGTAAGTCTCAAAATTGATCGTGCGCCGGGCGTTGCGAATCGCGGCCAGCATGGACGGGAAGATCTGGTCCCCGTTCACCAGCGTGGTGGTGCGGTTCCCGCCGACCATCGCGGGACCGGCCAGGACTTCGACGGACCGGCGGAACTGCGGGTCGCGCACGGAATACAAATGTTCGATCGGCTGGCGAATCTGGTTCTTCTCCGTCACGGTGCCGCATCCAGACAACGTTAGGAGGCAAACGAGGGCGGTGGGGAGCGGGAAGGCCGGGGGCCGGATGGGCAGCATCGGAGAAGGTTGGAATACAGGCCGGCGGGACGGATCAGCGGGGCGCGTGGTCGAACTCCGCGAGCTTGGCGCGCAAGTAGGGTCCGGCTTCCGTCGTCTTGCCGCCCTTCAAACGGATTTGGTAAGCCCGGCCCGAGATGGAGGACTTGGTGGCGCAATACTCGATGAACATCTCGGCGGTTTTCAACCGTTCGCCGCCGTAGTCAAGCTTCTGTTTGAGGTGGGCGGCGGCGGCTTTGCCGTCGTATTCGGTGCCGTTGCGGATGAACACGGCGTCCTGGAGTTCGCCAACCGTGCGCAGGAGAAAGTCGATCCGTTGCTGCTCGCGCGCCTCGCGGCCCAGCAGCGGCGTGGCGGCACCGATCAGCAACAACACGAACACAGGGAGGAGAAAGAAGCGCGGGCGCATAGGTAAATTGAGTGAAATTAGGTTCAGGTTAATCAAAGGAACACCGCGCGTCCAGGCAGGATCACGATAAACGCCGAACCCCCGCCAACTACGCTCTCGACTTCCACCCGTCCACCGTGGGCTTGGACGACCGCCGCCACCAGGCTTAAACCCAGACCGCTCCCGCGTTCGGCGCGGCTTTGGTCGCCGCGATAAAGACGCTCCCAAATGCGCGGCAACTCGTGCGGCGGGATGCCCGGGCCTTCGTCGCGCACCGTCACCCTGGCCTCCCCTCCAACGCCCGCTTTGTCCATTTCACCGCTGCCCCTCCCCTCGGCGGTCATCCTCACCTCGCCGCCCGCCGGACTGTACTTCACGGCGTTGTCGAGCAGGTTGGCGATCACCTGCTGGAACCGCACCCGGTCCGCCACGGCCGCCAGTCCCGGCGGCGCGTCCACCCGCAGACGCACCCCGCGCTCGTCGGCGGCGTCCTGGTAAAGCTCCACCACACCCGCGAGCAACGGGCCAAGCTCCAGCGGCTCCGGGTGCAGGGACATCACACCGTGCTCGGCCTCGGAAATATCCGTGAGCGCGCGCAGGATCGCCAGGACGCGCTCCGACTCTTCAATCGCGTCGGCGAGCGCCTCGCCCCGCGCCGCCGCGCCGCTGGTTTGATCCCGCAGAACCGCCTCGGCGGAACTCCGCAGCCGGGTCAGCGGGGTGCGCAGGTCGTGCGCCACGTTGTCGAGCGCCTCGCGCATCCCGCGAATCAGGGTTTCGTTGCGGGCGAGCATCCGGTTGAAGAGGCCGTTGAGTTCGTCCAACTCGTGCCCGCCGCCGGTGCGGGCGGGCACGCGGGCCGTTAGGTCGCCCGCGTCGATCACGGCGCGGGTCGCCTCGATCAAACGCCGCACCGGACGCAGGGCGCGAGCCGTCAACCCCGCCGCGCCGGCGAGCGCCACGAGCGCGACAAACCCGGCGACGGGCAACAGGGCGTCGCCGAGGTGCTCCTGGAGTTCGCGCCCGCGCCGGTCGCTCTTGGCGACTTGCAGCCAGCGGCCGTCGGGCATCGCCTCGGCGTAAACCTGCCAGACGCCGTCGCCGTGACGGGTTTTCACCCGTCCCCAGCCCTGGGCGCGCCCGACCCGGAGCCGACTTGCCGCCCAGCGCAATTCACGCGTGCTTTCCCCCAATGGGTTCACCAGAAGCAGGGTGCGGTTGTCGGGATCGGAGAGGCGCAGCAAAGTCGTCTCGGCGTCCGGCGGCTCGCCGGAGAGTTCGCGGCCCAGTTGCGCGGTGCCCACCTGCCGCGCGCGCTCCGCGTCCTGCTTGAACTCGGCCGCGATTTCCAGGCGGTCGGCGCGGCGGCCGGTGTCGATGATCACCCAGCGCGCGAAGAGTCCGATGAGCAGAAAACTGGCGAGAAACCCAAAAGCGTACCAGGCGCTGATGCGCAGGCCCAGCGAGCGGGCGGCCCGTTTAACCCACGCGGAGAACATAGCCGATGCCGCGCAGGGTGTGGATGAGTTTGGGTTCGCGGTGGCGGTCGATCTTGTTGCGCAGGCGCAGCACGAGCACGTCCACCACGTTAGTTTGCGGATCAAAAGTCCAGCGCCAGACGTGTTCGAGGATCATGGCGCGGGTCAGGGTCCGGCCCGCGTTGGCGAGCAGGTACGCCAGGAGGGCGAACTCCCGGGGTTGCAGCTCGATGTCCTCCCCGCCCCGGCGGACGCGCCGGGTGAGCCGGTCCAGGGTCAGGTCGGCCAAGGCGAGGCGCGTCGGCTCGGCGGCGGCGGGCGCGGAGATAGGAAGGGCGCGCCGGGTGAGCGCCAGCAGGCGGGCGAGCAGTTCGTCGAAGGCAAAGGGCTTGACGAGGTAGTCGTCGGCCCCGGCGCGCAGGCCGCGCACGCGGTCGTCCACGGAGTCGAGGGCGCTGAGCATCAGCACGGGGGTGGCGATGGCGCGGCCGCGCAACTCCGCCAGCAGGCTGAGGCCGTCGAGCTTGGGCAGCATGCAGGTCGAGCACGAGCGCGTCGAAGGACGCGTCGGCGAGGCGCAGGCCCTCGGCCCCGTCGGCGGCGGTCTCGGCCTGGTGTCCCTCCCGGCGCAGACCGGCGGAGATGAAGCCCGCGATCTTGGAATCGTCCTCCACGACGAGAATTCGCATGACCGCATGTGTAGCACGGGTCAGGGTGGCGCGCGTCCGGGAACGCGGCGGATGACCAAACTGTCATTGGCGCGATGGGATTGGCACCTTCAAAGTGGCTTTCATCACGGTTCAAGTTCGGGATTCACCCGGGCAAACCGTGAGACTATCAAAATTGATGTCAGCGTTAGAAATACCCAGAATTATGAAAACCAAATTGTTTCCTGTTGTCACCTCGCTCGTCGCGGTCGGCGGTCTCTTCCTCGCGTTGCCGGCGCAGGCCAAGGACAAGAAGCCCGACGCGGCCCTGCTCGCGAAGGCCAAGCTCACCCACGACGACGCGGAGAAGATCGCGTTGAAGACGGTGCCCAACGCGACGGTCAAGGGTTCGGAACTCGAAATGGAAGACGGGATTCTTCGCTGGTCTTTCGACCTGAACACCCCGGGTTCCAAAGCCGTCACCGAAGTCGGCGTGGACGCCGTCAGCGGCAAGGTGGTGGAGAACAAGGTGGAGAAAGCCGAGGACGAGGCCAAGGAAGAAAAAGACGAGAAGCACGAAAAGAAGGAGAAGGGCGAGCACGAAGACAAGAAGGATTGAGTTCGGTAAAGTAACGATGGCGCGCGGCAACTCCGTTGGTTGCCGCGCGGCCGCTTTTGATGGTTCGATCCACTCCCATGTGAATGCTGGCCTTCCCACTACGAGGGGTCGTCCTATCCGAGTCAAGACAATGGGGAGCGGCTCCGAAGCCATCCCTGCCCTTGGACGACGCGGCTTGGAGCCGTCTAAGTCAAATAACTCACATGTCCAACACGCTCCGGCGCGGCGGAGATCATCTGTAACTCTGCCTGCCGCTCATCATCCTGATGGCGGCCGGGGGCGGCTGCGCGTCCTACCATCCCGCTCCGCTCACCGCCGGGAGCGTAGCCAACGCCCTGCGTCCGCCCGGTCGCGACGAGGTGCGCTTTGAAGCGGCGCGGCTGCGACACCCCATTCTGTCACCCGTGGTATTCCGTTCGGAGGACAACGGCTTTTCGCCCGAGCAGGCCGCCGTCTTCGCCGTGCTCGCCAACCCGACCCTGCGCAGTATCCGCGACGCGCGCGGACTCGCGGGCGCGCAGATCATCCAGGCGGGCATCCTGCCCAACCCGCAGTTGTCCCCCTCCTTCGACGTGCCGCTGGGCAACTCCATCCCCGGCGTCCGCACCGCCTACGGATTGAACCTCAACTGGGAAGTGACGGCGCTCTTCGCGCGCGGCGCGAAACTCGAGGCGGCGCGGGCGCGCGCGGCGTCCGTCGATCTCTCCGTGGCGTGGCAGGAATGGCAGGCGGCGGAGGCCGCGAAACTCGCCGTGTACCAACTGGATTCCCTGCGTCGGCAAACGGCGTTGGCGCGCGAGACGGAGGAAGGCTTTCGGCGGAGCGCGGATCTGTTGCGGGAGGCCGTCGCGCGCCACGACAAAACCGAGGCCGATCTCGCCCCCGCCGAAGCCGCCGCCGAACAGGCGAAGTCGGATCGCCTCACCCTGGAGCAACAGGAAACCGACGCGCGCCTGGCGTTCAACCACGCGCTCGGATTGCCGCCTGACGCCACTGTGCGGCTGCGCGCCAACCTGCGTATCCCGGGTGCCGCCGCGGCGGACCGGGTGGCGTCGCGCGCGGATTTGCAAACCGGTTTTGAGGAGCGACGACTCGACCTGGTGGCGTTGCGCCTGGGTTACACCAGCGAGGAGGCGACTTTGCGGGCGGCGGTACGGGCGCAGTTCCCGAAGATCACCCTCGGGCTGACCCGCGCCAGCGACAACAGCAGCTTGAAAAGTTTTGGTCCCAACGCGGTGATCGACCTGCCGTTTTTTGATCGCAACCAGGGAGTCATCGCCACGGAGAAAGCCACGCGGCAGCAACTTTTCGACGAGTACGCGGGCCGGGTGTACGACGCGCGCGCGGAGATCGCGAAGGCGTCGGCTGATTTGCGTTTCACGGCCCGGCGCGAGGAAGCCGCCCGGGCGGCGATTCCGGCGCTGGAACGGCTGTCCGCCAGCTACGAGACGGCGCTCGGCGCGGGCAGCGTGGACGCGCTGGTGGCCTCGGGCGCGCGGCAGTCGTTGTTTGCGAAACGGCTGGAGGCGGAAAAGCTGCGCGGCGACGTCGCGGCGTTGATCATCGCGCTGGAGCTGGCGAGCGGGCAGCCTTCGTTGGAAGGCGGAACTCGGAAGGCGGAAGGCGGAAGGGCGAAAACCAAACCATGAATGGCATGTCAAATGTTTGGCCATTTAGAGGATTGGTCTTGGATGTTACCCTCGTTAACCTAAAGCGTAAGCTGCCTCTTAGGCCCGGAGGGACTAAGAGGGCGGGCGCGCCCGCCAAATCTTCCGTAGGCGCAACATACAGCGCTAATACTCTCACTCTGGTTCCGCCTTCCGCCTTCCGAGTTCCGACTTTCCCATGAAGACACGCTCACGCTGGTGGCTGCTGGTTTTATGCTCGCTGCTCATCGCGGGCGCGGGCACTTGGTGGCTGCTCACACGGCACGGCGCGAAAACCGCCGATGACGACGACACGTCCAAGGCGGCCGGCGACGCCGTCGCCGAAGTCCGGGTCGCGCCGGTTCGCCGCGGGAAAATCGCGCGCACCCTAACGGCCTACGGCACGACCGCCTCGGCCTCGGGCGGGACGCGCAGCGTGTCGTTCCCGTTCGAGTGCCGCGTCGTGGCGGTGCAAACCAGCGCGGGGCAAATGGTCGCGGCGGGCGACCCGCTGCTACAAATCGAACCCAGCGCGGACACCCGCCTGGCGCTCGACACCGCCCGCAGCGCGCAGAACACGGCGGAAGCCACCCTCGCCGACACCAAACGTCGCTTCCAATCCCACCTCGCCACCAACGCGGACCTCGCCACCGCCGAGAGCGCCGACCGCGACGCCCGGATCAAACTCGACAGCCTGCGCGCGCGGACCCCCGGCGTCGGCGGGGTTGTCCAGGCTCCGTCCGCCGGGGTGGTGACCACGATCACGGCGCGGCCCGGCGCGGTGATCGCGGCGGGCAGTCCGCTTATTGAACTCGCCGTGGAAAACCGGCTGGAGGCCCGCCTCGGCATCGCGCCGCCCGACGCCGCGCGCGTTGCCGCCGGACAAGCCGTCCGCCTCACGCCCGTCGAAGCCCGCGAGGAGGCGGCCACCGCCGCCGCCCTAACGGGAACCGTGCGCGTCATTGGCCGCAACGTCGATCCGGCGACGCGCATGGTGGACGCCGTGGTGTCGCTCGATGAGCCGCCCGCCGGCGCCGCGCCCCTCCTGATCGGAGCCTACCTGCGGGCGGAAATCGTCACCGAAGAAAAAGAGGCGCTGCTAGTTCCGCGCGCCGCCCTTGCCCCCGTCGAAGGACAGGCGGAGCGCGCGGTAGTGTTCACCGTCGCGGCCGGCAAAGCCGTCAAACACGAGGTCGGCACGGGCATCGACGACGGTGAAAACGTGGAGATCACGTCCGGCGGCGACGCCCTACCCGAAGGCACCACTGTCGTCACCGAAGGCGCTTACGAACTGGAGGAGGGCATGGCGGTCGAGATCGCCAAACCGGACAAGGAGGAGAAACCCGCAACCGACGACAAGGATGCCAAACCCGCCAAAAAGGATGACGACGATGACAAACCGGCGGGAGGCAAAGCGCCGTGAGCGACCGACCCGATCCCCGCCGGGTTCGCCGGCTGGCCGCGCCGGCACCGCCGCTCCATCTTGTTCCTCCTAACGCTGCTCGTCGCCGGCGGGATCATCAGCGCGTGGCGGCTGCCCGTGGGCTTGTTCCCGCAGGTGGATTTTCCACGCATCGTCCTGAGCTTCGACGCGGGCGACCGGCCCGCCGAACGCATGGAGATGGAAGTGACCCGCGTGGAGGAAAGCGCCGTGCGCGCGGTGCCCGGCGTGCGGCGCGTCCGCTCGACCACCAGCCGGGGAGACGCGGAGTTGTCCGTTGATTTCGACTGGGGCCTGGACATGGTCTCGGCCCTGCTCCAGATCGAAAGCGCCGTCAACCAGACGCTTCCAACCCTGCCGGCGGGCACGCGTTTCGAGGCGCGCCGGATGGACACCACCGTGTTCCCGGTGCTCGGGTACAGCCTGACCTCGGACACCCTTTCGCAGACCGCCCTGCGCGACCTGGCGCAGTTCCAGATCGCCCCGCTGCTTTCCACCGTGGGCGGGGTGGCGAAAATCGACGTGCAGGGCGGCGCGGTCGAGGAAATCCACGTCACGACCGATCCCGCCCGGCTGGCCGCGTTCGGGTTGACCGTGGCCGACCTGTCGAAGGCGCTCGCCGGCGCCAACGTGCTGACCGCCGTCGGCCGCCTGGAGGACCACAACAAACTCTACCTCCTCCTGACCGACACCCGCCTAACGGACCTCGCTCAGGTGCGGGAAACGGTGCTGCGGGTCGGCGGGAACGGCCTGGTGCGCGTCGGCGATGTGGCGGAAGTCGCGCCGGGCGCCGCGCCGAATTACCAGCGGGTCACCGCCGACGGGCGCGACGCGGTGCTGCTCGGCATCCACCAGCAACCCGGCGGCAACACGGTGCGGATCGCGCGCGAGTTGCGGGAAAAGTTCGCGGGTTACCAGTCCCGTCTGCCGAAGGGCGTCCGCCTCGCGAACTGGTACGACCAGAGCCAGCTCATCGTCGATAGCGCGGGCAGCGTGCGCGACGCGGTGCTCATCGGCGCGGTGCTCGCCGCCGGCGTGCTGCTGCTGTTTTTGCGCAGTTGGAAGATCACGCTGATCGCCGTGGTGTGCGTGCCCGCCGTGCTCGCGGCCACCGCGCTGGTCCTCGGCGCGATCGGCCAGAGTTTCAATATCATGACGCTCGGCGGCATGGCGGCGGCGGTCGGACTCATCATCGACGACGCCATCGGCATGGTCGAACACCTCGTGCGCCGCCTGCGCGAACGCGAGAATTTGCCGCCCGCCGGAATGGCGCGCGGCGCGTCGGCGCGCATCCTCGCGGCCGCCGCCGAGTTCACCCCCGCGCTGACGGCCTCCTCCCTTTCCACGGTGGTCATCTTCGCGCCCCTGGCGTTCCTCTCGGGCGTGACGGGCGCGTTCTTCAAGGCGCTTTCCGTGACCATGGCCATCGCGCTGATCATCTCCTACCTCGTCACGCTGCTCGCCGTGCCCGTGCTTTCCGACCTGCTCCTGGGCGACAAGGACGCGGGGCGGCACGACGGGGGCCGCTGGACCGCGGCCCTGCACTCCGGCTACGATCGGCTGATGCGCTGGTCGTTCGCGCGCCCCTGGCTGGTGATGCTAAGTTTGCTGCCGCTTTTCGTCGTCGGCTACGTCGCCTACCAGCGCGTGCGCACCGGGTTCATGCCGGCGATGGACGAGGGCAATTTCAACATCGACTACCACAGCGCGCCCGGCACCAGCCTGGCCGAAACGGACCGGCTCCTGCGCCGGTTCGAGGACATCCTGCGCGCGACGCCCGAGGTCACGGCGTACTCGCGCCGCACGGGTTTGCAACTCGGCGGCGCATCACGGAGGCCAACCAGGGCGATTTCTTCGTGTTGCTCAAGCCCTTCCCGCGCCGGGCCATCGACGAGATCATCGCCGACGTGCGCGACCGCGTCACCAAACACGTTCCCGGGCTGGAGATCGAGTTCGCGCAGTTGATGGAGGATCTCATCGGTGACTTGACGAGCGTGCCGCAACCCATCGAGATCCAGCTTTACGCCGATGACCAGCCGACCCTGGAGCGCACCGCCGCCGCCGTGGCCGAAGCCGTGGGGAAGATCGCGGGCGTGGTCGATGTGAAGAGCGGCCTGGTGATCGCGGGCGACGCGCTGGACATCCGGATCGACCCGTTGAAGGCGGAACTGGAGGGGATGGACCCCGCCGCGATCACGGCGCAGTTGAACGACCTGCTCACCGGCGCGACCGACACGCGGATTTTGCGCGGGCAAAAGAGCGTGGCCGTGCGGGTGAAACTTCCGGCGGCGGCGCGGTCGCGGCTGGCGTTGATCGAGGACGCGCCGCTGCGCGCGCCGGACGGGCATTTGTTTGCCCTGCGCCGGGTTGCCACGGTGGCGGAGGTGGTTGGCCAGCCCGAGATCACGCGCGCGGATTTGCGCCGCATGGTGCCGGTCACGGGCCGGTTGAGCGGACGCGACCTGGGCTCGACGGTGCGCGACGTGCAGGCGGCGTTAGGCAAGCCGGGTTTGCTGCCGCGCGGGGTGAGTTTTGTGCTGGGCGGCGCGTACGCCGAGCAGCAGACGGCCTTCGCGGGCTTGCTGGCGGTGCTGGGCGCGGCGACGGCGTTGATCTTCCTGTTGTTGCTCTACGTGTACGAGAGTTTCCAGACGGCGGCGGCGATTTTGTTCACGACGCTGCTGGCGTTGCCGGTGGTGTTCCTGGGGTTGTGGCTGACGGGCACGGAGCTGAACATCACGTCCATGATGGGGTTGACGATGATCGTGGGCATCGCGACGGAGGTGTCGATTTTCCTGGTTAGCGAGATCGGCGAACTGCCGCCGGGCGTGGTGGGCGTGCCCGCGTTGATTCAGGCCGCGAAGAACCGGATGCGTCCGATTCTGATGACGACGGTGGCGGCGGTGCTGGCGTTGTTGCCGCTGGCGTTGGGGATCGGCCAGGGCTCGGCGATGCAGCAACCGCTGGCGATCGCGATCATCTGCGGGCTGGTGGCGCATCTGCCTTTAGTTTTGATCGTGTTGCCGGTGCTGCTACCGAGGCCGGCGGGGAAAGGTAGAAGGATGAAGGCAGAAGGTAGAAGGCGGAGGAGTTGTGGGTTGTGGCGGAAGGGATGTGAGATGTGGGATGTGACAGACCGGTGCGGCTTCCCCAGCCACGGAGTGGCGTCACCTGAATAGCCGTGGTCGAGTCCGCGAGGCCACGGAACAATCATTCAACGTGGATCCAGCCACGTAGTGGCGTAACCAAGGCGGGTGATACTTGATGTTCGGGGAACGGGCGGCGGATGCCCCGTCAAGGGTTGGCGACCACCGGGTCCAAACCCCCGCATCAGCGCCTCCAGAGGTTACGCCACTCCGTGGCTGGGATCGTCCCATCCCATGTTTTCCGTGGCCTCGCCGACTCGACCACGGCTATTCAAGTGACGCCGCTACGCGGCTGGAGAAGCCCACAATCTTCTTCACATCTCATATCCCTTCCTCCACAACCCACATCTTCTCCGCCACATCCTTCTGCCTTCTACTCTGCCTTCATCCTCTCCATCACCGCCGGGGATTTATCAGCATCGCCGCGGCCTGGCCGAGCCAGACCGCCAGCAAACAACCCGCGACGGAGCCGAACACGTTCAACCCGGCCCACGGCCATTCACCGGCGCGCGCGAGGTCGAGGGTCTGGAGGCTGAAGGATGAAAACGTCGTGTACCCGCCGCAAATCCCGACCATGAAGAACTGCCGGAACCCCGCCGGGACGCTCACCCGTCCTTCAGTCCCAGTCAGACCGGCGAACAAACCGATGACGAAACAGCCGGTGATGTTGACGATGATCGTCCCAAAAGGGAACGCCGCGCCCAGCCGGCTCCCGACGAACCCCGCCGCCCAGAACCGCGCCACGCCGCCGAGCGCGCTGCCCAAGGCGACCCAAAGATAAACCAGGCTTGAGAGATCGGACTTTGGAGGCATGGAACGAATGACAAATGCAGAAACCGGAAGGTTCACAGAGGACACGAAGGGGCGGACACAGAGAACACAGAGGAGAAAGGAGGGTTCGGAGGGAGTTGTTGGTTACTGGTTATTGGGGCGGAGGTAAGCAGGTCTTTCTGGAACCTCCTCCTTCTGCCTTCATCTGCCCCAATAACCAATAACCAACAACCAATAACCCTCCCCGCCTTCTCTCCTCCTCCTCCGCCTTTGTGTCCGCTTCTCCGTGTCCTCTGTGCTCCTTCTGGTTTCCGCCTGTCAGGTCCCCGCCGGTTTCAAGGCGATCACAATCGCGCCGGTCAGGATCAACGCGCCGCCGAGCCACTGGTGCCAGGTGAGTTTCTCGCCCAGGAACAACGCCGCGAGCGCGATGGCGAAGACGACGCTCAACTTGTCCACCGGCGCGACCCGCGAAGCCTCGCCGAGTTGAAGGGCACGAAAGTAGCACAGCCACGACAAGCCCGTGGCCAAACCCGACAGTGCCAAAAACATCCACGTGCGCGTTTCCAGAGTCCGAATCCCGCGCGCCTCACCGGTGGCGGACACGATGGCGCAGATGAAAACGAGGATGACCACCGTACGGATGGCGGTGGCGAGATTCGAGTTCACCCCCGCGACGCCGACCTTCGCGAGAATCGCCGTCAAGGCCGCGAAAACCGCCGAGGCCAGCGCCCAGATTCTCCAGTCAGTCGTTGTCATGGATGGAAGGGGTAAGGATCAACGAGGTGACGGCATTTCCCACCTAGCATGTCCCACTTCGATGGGACGACACAATCTGCGTGACACAGGCATGCGCCGTCATTCGAGAGTCCTAACATCCATCTAAACAGCGGCTACGCCGGGGGTGGACGTCGCGACATGTCGCTGAAAACAAAGCGGCGACGTGTCGCGGCGCACTCCAAACCAAAGGCACTGCGGCTTGCCGCCAAATGTGGTATATTATAGTCCGGCATTCTCCCGCGCCGGGACACCACCATGAAACGCACTTCCACCTCGAAATTCACCGCCGGCAACCTCGCCGCCGCTCTCGCCATTACCCTCACCCTCGCCGGGTGCGCCGATCAACCGGCTACCTCCTCGCGTCAGGCCCGCACCTCCACCACCCCGTCAAGTGGCTCCTCCCGCGCCGCGCGCGATGACCGGGGTTTGATCCCCACGCGCGACAACCGCGATTCCACCCTGGTCGCGGGCAACACCGTGGGCGGTGGCAACGGTCCCGAGTACCGCGTCCACACCGGCAGCAACCTGCCCCAACATTACAACCGCCGGGCTTACACCACCGACACCCAGGACCCGTCGTTCGACTACGACCAGGACGATATCCGCCTCCAGAGCACCAACAACGTGGCCGACTCGTTGCGATCCGTCCCCGGGGTGCGGGTCAACGGCACGCGCTAAATGCCGAGCATTGAGCCGACCGACCTCAATCCACCGCCTTGATGCTTTGCACCAGCGCGTTGAGCTCCTGCTCGTGCTGCTTCTCGCCCTCCGGCGTGACCCAATAGGTAAAAACCAGCACGGCGTCCTTCACCGACACAAAGGTGATGCTCACCGTCGTTGGTCCCCGTTCATCCTTGCCCTCGTAGAGCAGCTCGTCGGCGGCCAGGCCGTTAATGTAGGATTTGGTTTCCTTCCGACTGGCCTTGCTGAGGGTAACCTTGCTTTCCTTCAACATCGCCAGCGTGTCGTCGATGATGGAGTTCATGTCCTTCTCGGTCCGGGTGATCTCGGCCGAGAGGAAGACGCCGCCGTCCGCGCTCTGACCCTCCACCCCCTTGTCGATCATCTCCGGCTTCCAGGAATCCGGGATGGTCAGCGAGACCAGCGGCTTCTTCTCCGGTAATTTGAAGGTCCCCGCCAACGCCGGCGGACCCACGGCGACAAGTCCGCTAAACAGGACCGCCACCATCACACCGACGGCGAAACACGGCTTCATCGATCAAGCGAGGCTCTCCAGCCGGGCGGTAATGGCGTCGAAATCAGGCAGTTTGCTCGGGTCGTCGTGGCTCTCCGCGTACCGGATCATCCCGTCCAAATCCACAATGAACGCCGACCGCTTGGCCACCCCGCCCATCGGCAGGCTGTGTTGCGGCAGAAACGTGTCGTAGGCCACGCCGTAGAGCCGCGCAACCTCGTGGTTGTAATCACTGAGCAGAGGGAAAATGATCCCCTCCCTTTCAGCCCAGTCGGCCTGCGCGAAGGGATTGTCGCCGCTGATACCCAGCACCACCGCGCCAAGATCGACGTAGCGGGCGTATTCCCGGCTCACGCCGCACATTTCCGCCGTGCAATCGTGCGTGAACGCCATGGGGAAGAAGAGCAGCACCACGCTGGCCATGTGGGAATATTTGCGCAGGGTGATGAGTTCCACCCGGTCGTCAACCTTGCTCGGCAAGGTGAAATCGGGCGCCTTGATGCCGGTGGGGAGAGCCATGCAAGCAATGTAAGGCGAGGATGTCGGAAAGGGCAACCGGGTTCGTCGTGTTCAAACCACCGGCCAAACCGTCGCTTGACGGGGATTGTCCCGCCTTCATGGTGTGCTCCCATTCTTCATCTCCTTCCTCTCTCCCCGACGGCGGAAACATGCTATCCTGCCGACTCGCACCCCAAACCCATGGATTCCCCCGTTTCGTCCGCCGCCACCATCACCGCCGAAAAAGCCGAACGCGCGGGCGACCGGGGCGTGTTTTTGATCGCGGTTTTCGAGTTGGTCAAGACCGTGCTCTTCCTCATCGCGGCGGCGGGCGTGTTCCACATGGTGACCCGCGACACCCAGGTGGAATTGAAACGACTGCTGCACGTGTTCCGCGTCAGCGGGGACAGCGCGTTCATCAAGGATATGCTGCTAAAAGCCAACGTGATCACCGATCCCGGCAAGCGCATCCTGGGCGGGGTGCTGTTGCTCTACGCCGTTCTGCACGCCACGGAAGGTATCGGGCTGCTGTTGCGCAAACGCTGGGCGGAATATTTCACGGTGATCATGACGGCGATCCCGCTGCCGTTTGAGATTTACCTGCTGGTCCACCGCGCCACGCACGCGGGAGCCGATGGTTTGGAACCTCCGGAGCGGCACCTGCCGGTGCTGTTCGGGCAGCATATCTTCGTGTGGAAGATTGGGGCGTTGATCATCAACCTGGGCATCCTGGTCTTTCTGATCTACCACCTGCGGCGGGGCGGGGGGCATGGGAAACAGGAAGGGCAAGGAGATAGGAGTTAGGAGATGGGGCGGAAGGCGGAGGGGTGGAAAGGAACGGGCTCGACGCGGTTTAGGCTTGTTGGACGCCGCAAGAATCTGTAGGACAGCGGGAAACGGGGCGGTGTGGGTTTTTAATCGCTCCTTTCATCCATGAGTAAAAACATCGTCATCTTTGGTGGCAGCTTTAATCCGCCCGGTTTGCACCACCGGCTCATCGCCGAGGAATTGGCGCGGGAGTTCGACGAGGTCATCGTCGTGCCCTGCGGTCCGAGGCCCGACAAGGTGACGGCGAACGACGTGGACTCCGTGTTTCGCGCGACCCTCGCCTGCATCTGCTTCGCCGACCTGCGCGGGGTGGAAGTCGATCTTTTCGACCTGGAGCAGGATTCCTTTAGTCGCACCCACGAGTTGGAGGCGCGCTACGCCCACCGGGGGGAAATCTGGCATCTCGTGGGCGGGGACATCATCGCGGGTGGCGGTGCCGGGACTTCCTTCGTTCACCGGGTCTGGCACGAAGGACCCCGGCTCTGGCGGGAACTGCGCTTCGCCGTCGCCGCCCGGGTGGACGGCGATCTGGTGACCCACGAGGACGATCTGCCGCCGCAGCACCGGCTGGTGGACCTCCCGCCCTCCGCCGGCTCCAGCGCGGAAATCCGCGAGAAGATTTTTCACCGTGTGCCGTTCGCCCACCTCGTCACCCCCGAGGTCGCCGCTTACATCGACCGCTACGGCCTGTACCGCGGCCGCGTGCCGAGCCACGTCACCAAGCTCGACTTGGACAAGCCGCGCTGGGAGGTGTTCGCCGACGAGCGGAACACCAAGGCCGTCCGCTTGGCCGGGGAGGTGCTCAAACTCACCGGTCAGGCCGGTTCGGCGACTGACGCGTCCACGCCCTCCGCCCACCGGCCTTCGCCCAACGCGGTCTTGGCCGTGGGCGGGGACGGCACGATGCTACGCGCGATCCGCGAGCATTGGCAGAAGCGCGTGCCTTTCTTCGGGGTAAACGCCGGCCACCTCGGATTTTTGCTCAACGACGCGGACAGCGTCCTGGCCACGCCCGCCTTCAACGAGCAACTCACCCTTCGCCAGATGCCGCTGCTTTACGTGGAAACCCAGGAGGAGCCCGACGGCCCCTGGAAGAGCGACCTGGCCTTCAACGACGCCTGGGTCGAGCGCAGCAGCAGTCAATCGGCCTGGATTGAGGTCAGCGTCGGACGGCAGGTGCGCCTCTCGAAGATGGTGTGCGATGGCGCCCTGCTTTCCACCGCCTCGGGTTCGACGGCCTACGCGCGTTCGATGGGCGCCACGCCGCTGCTGGCGGATACGCCGGCCTGGCTGCTGGTGGGTTCCAATGTCATGCACCCGGCGAACTGGAAATCCGCCCTGCTGGGCGTGGAGCAGGAGGTGACTTTGCGCAGTCTGGACGGCGGCAAACGCCCGTTGTGCGCCTACGTGGATGGCATCCCGCAAGGCCCGGTCTGCGCGTTGCGCGCCCGCATGAGCCGCACGGTGGCCGTGGAACTGGCCTTCCTGCCGAACCACGACATGGCCGAAAAGATCGCCGAGATCCAGTTCCCGCGCACTGAGGAATGAGGGAATAAGAAGTAGCACAGAGGACATGGAGAGGGGGACACGGAGGCAGAGGAGGAAGAGAAAGGCAAAAAGGCTTTGTTTCAGAGGGGCCCGGCTGGTCTTCTCTCCTCTGGACCCTGCCTTTTCTTCCTCTGTGTTCTCTGTGTCTTCCTCTCCGTGTCCTCTGTGCTACTTCTGGATTCCCTTCTGCGTGGATCGTCGTTTGGCATCACGCCGTTTTTGCGCTATAGGTACGGCGGCTGGACACCGCATCGGTGTTATCCCCGCCAATCAGAACAACCAAATCAATCCCTCGGCGGCGCGCGATTCCCGTTCACCTCTCTTATCCCTAGGCTTCAACCTTCGGCGGCCACATCCCCGCCGAGAAGCTTGAAGCCTACGAGTTAAGAAGCTGGCACCGCGAGCGCGGCACTGTCGCCGTTTTCTCCAACCTAACTCGTAATATGCCCCATCAAGCCTCGGCTTCCGTCGGCGCCACCCCCATCACCTTTGAAACCGGCAAACTCGCCCGCCTCGCCGACGGCGCCGTCACCGTCCGCTCCGGCGACACGATCCTGCTCGTCACCGCCGTCAGCGCCACCAGCGTCAAGGAAGGCCAGGACTGGTTTCCCGCTCACCGTCGAATACCGCGAGAAAGCCGCCGCCGTCGGCAAGATCCCCGGCAGCTACTTCCGCCGCGAGGGCCGCCCGAGCGAAAAGGAAATCCTCACCTGCCGCATGACCGACCGGCCCCTGCGGCCCGCTGTTCCCGAAGGGCTACCTCTACGACACCCAGATCATCGCCACGCTGCTGAGCGCGGACGGCGAGAACGACTCCGACATGCTCTGCATCAACGGCGCGTCGGCGGCCCTGTGCGTGTCCGACATTCCCGTTCGCGCGGCCCCATCGGCGCGGTGCGCGTCGGCCGGGTCGACGGCGAGTTCGTCGTCAACCCGACCCACGCCCAGCGCGAGTTCAGCGACCTGGACCTCGTGTACGTCGGCACGTACGACGAGATCATCATGATCGAGGGCGAGGCCAAGGAATTGCCCGAGGACGAGTTCATCGAGGCGCTGCATTTCGCGCACGGCCACGTGCAAAAGATCGTCGCAGGCGCAACGCGACCTCGCCGCCGCCGCCGGCAAGGAAAAGCGCGTCATGCCGCTGTTCGCCGTGCGCGACGAGTTGCAGGAAATCGCCTACCAGGTGGCCGGCGACCGCATCGAGGCCGCCATCTACACCCCGCCCAAGACCGCGCGCGGCAAAGCCGTCGGCGCGCTGAAGGACGAGGTCAAGGCCGCCATCCTGGCGAAATTCCCGGCGGCGACGCCGTTCGAGATTTCGCAGGCGTTCGACTACCTCCAGAAGAAGGCGTTCCGCATCTCCATCCTCGACAAGCAAAAGCGCTGCGACGGCCGCGGGTATCTTCGACATCCGCCCGCTGTGCGCCGAGGTCGGCCTGCTGCCCCGCACGCACGGCTGCGGCCTTTTCCAGCGCGGCGAAACGCAGGCGCTCTGCATCGACGACGCTCGCCTCGGCCCAGGAAGCGCAGGATTTCGACGGCTACACGGGCGGCGAGACCAGCAAGCGTTTCATCCTGCATTACAACTTCCCGCCCTTCAGCGTCGGCGAGACGGGCCGCACCGGCAGTCACCAGCCGCCGCGAGATCGGCCACGGCGCGCTGGCCGAGCGTTCCATCGCCGCGGTGATCCCGCCGCACAACGAGTTCCCGTACGCGATCCGCGTGGTCAGCGAGGTCATGGAATCCAACGGCTCGACGAGCATGGCCAGCGTTTGCGCGGGCGTGCTGAGCCTGCTGGACGCCGGCGTGCCGCTGCAGGCCCCGGTCGCGGGCATCAGCGTCGGGTCTCGTCACCGAGTTCGAGGACGACGGCAACATGACAGCGCCACACGCTGCTCAACGACATCATCGGCAGCGAGGATCACTACGGCGACATGGACTTCAAGCTCTGCGGCACGACCGAGGGCGTCACCGGCTTCCAGCTCGACCTCAAGCTGCCGGGCATCACCCATCGACCTGATGGCCGCAGGCGATCCACGAGGCCAAGGAAACGCCGCACGCAAGGTGCTCGACGTGATGAACGCCGTGCCTCGACCGGCCCGCGCACGGAGATGAGCCAGTACGCGCCGCGCATCGAGACGATCAAGCATCAACCCCGACAAGATCGGCCTGATCATCGGCCCCGGCGGCAAGACGATCAAGGGCATCGTGGCCGAGACGGGCGCCGAGATCAACATCGAGGACGACGGCAGCATCAACATCTACTCCAACAACGGCGAGGCGATGAAGCGCGCGCAAGGAGATCATCCTGGGCATGACCAAGGAGATCGAGGTCGGCGAGATGTACAACGGCCGCGTGGTTTCGATCAAGGAGTTCGGCTGCTTCGTGGAAGTGCTGCCCGGCAAGGAAGGGCTTGGTCCACATCAGCGAACTGGCGGATTTCCGCGTCAAGCGCACGGAGGACGTGGTCAAGACGGCGACATGATCCTGGTCAAGTGCATCGGCGTCGATGAAAAGGGCCGGGTGAAGTTCAGCCGCCGCGCGGCGATGAAGGACCGCGATCAGGAAGCCCAGCGCGAGGCCGGAGCCGGAGCCGGTGGCAACGGCCATGGAGCAAGCGATGTTCCCGCGCTGGCGGGTGCCATCGACGCGCCGCACGATCTGATTTGATCTGATCCGAGGTCGGATTGACCGGATAAAGTCGAAAGGCCGTTGCTCTCGTTGAGCAGCGGCCTTTTTCGTTTTTACAAGCGCGGTGATAGGCAACTACAGGGGCATCAGCCCCGGGAGCGCGGGTCTCCGACCCGCAAAGGGCGGTAGCCCTTGAAAAGACCATACCGAATCCAGATGCGGGCGGGACGCCCGCGCTCCCGGGGGTTGCCCCCCCTTATCCAGATGCGGGTCGGAGACCCGCGCTCCCGGGGCTGATGCCCGGAAGCCAGAGCAGATGCTCGCGTGACGACCGCGCTCCAGAGAGCAGTCGCCCCAAAGAGTCCTTCTCCACCCTATCTTCTATCTCCCATCTCCTTGCCCTTCCTTCTTCTTCCCCGCACCCTCACCGCTGCAACTCGCGTGTCGAGCATCGACACCTTCTGGCGGGTGTCGTCCTCGTCCTTGATGCGCTGTTTCACCAGCCGGTGCGCGTGCAGCACCGTGCCGTGGTCGCGTCCGCCGAACGCGTCGCCGATCTCGTTGAGCGAACTCTTCGTCAACTCGCGCGCCAGATACATCGCGACCTGCCGCGGAAACGCGATGTTCGCCGGACGCCGCTTGCTGGTCATGTCCGCCAGACGCACGTCGTAATGCTCGGCCACCCGGCGCTGAATCTGGTCGATCGTCACCATGCGGCGCGCCTCCTCCTGCAAAATGTCCTTGAGCAGATGCTCGACGTTGTCCTGCGTCAGCGCCTGGCCGCTCAGCGACGCGAAACTCGCCACGCGCATCAGCGCGCCTTCCAGCCGGCGCACGTTGGTGCGGATGCGCTTGGCCAGAAATTCGTAGATCTCCGGCGCGAGCTTGATCTGCATCGCCTCGGCCTTCTTGCGCAGGATGGCCATGCGCGTCTCGATGTCCGGCGGCTGCAGCTCGGCCGTCAGACCCCACTCGAAGCGCGACACCAGCCGCTGCTCCAGGTTGGCGATCTCGCTCGGCGGCCGGTCGCTGGACAGGACGATCTGCTTGTGGCCGTCGAAGAGCGCGTTGAACGTGTGGAAAAATTCCTCCTGGCTGCGTTCCTTGCCCGCGAGAAACTGGATGTCGTCGATGAGCAGCACGTCGGCGAGCCGGTACTTCTTGCGGAATTTGACCAGCGTCGAGTGCTGGATGGCGTCGATGAACTCGTTGGTGAACCGCTCGCTGGAAATGTAGATGACCTTGAGGTTCTTCTTCTTGGCGAGCATCGCCTGCCCGATGGCCTGCATCAGGTGGGTCTTGCCCAGACCCGACGCCGCCGTAGAGGAACAGCGGGTTGTAGGTCTTGGCGGGCGTGTCGGCGACGGCCTTGCTCGCGGCCTGCGCCGTACTGGTTGTTCTGGCCGACGACGAACGTCTCGAACGTGTAGCGCGGGTTCATGCCGTTGGCCGGGCGCGTTGCCGTCGGCGGAATCGGCTGCCGGCCATCTCGGAGGCGGCGAAGGCGCGCGCGTCGCCCGTTTCCGCCGTCGCGGCGGGCAGGCCCGACGACGCCGCTCGGCACCGCGGCAGACGGTTGTCGCGGCGCCGACGTTGGCGGCGGCGGCGGCTTCCGTCGCCTTGAAAGACAAACTTCACCTGCCGCGGCGCGCCCAGCACGCCCATGACCGCCTGCTGGACGCAGCGGCATGTAATTACTCTCGATCCAGAGTTGGTAAATATTGTTGGGCACGCGCAGCGTCATGCTCTGCTCGTCGGCGCGCACGAGGGCGATGGCCGCAAACCAGCGCTGTAGGTATCCACCCTAACCTGGGGCTTGATCGCGGCGGCGATGCGCTCCCAAATCAGGCGATAATTCTCTTGCATAGGATTCAACGTGAATCCTTACGCCGCGCCAAAGAGCCGGCCACCCTGGGCGTGCCGGCGTTTCCAACGCGACCGCGCCCCTGGCCGGAATCACTCGGGGCGAAGGCGCGGACCACGCATTTATCAACCACAAATAGCCTGAAGACAGATAATTACACATGGACGACGAAGCTGTTGGAGTCCGCTGGTTCACCGGGCCGAAAACGAAAAAAAACAGACGCCCTTCGGCAGAAGGCGGGGTGATTTTCGCGGGGGTTGGCATGGGTGAATTTGTGTTTATCGGGAGGTGGCGTGAAGTGATGAGCGAAAAGTAAGGTGTCACCCCCGAAACCAACAAGGAAAAAAATGGGTTTCGGCCACGTTTTTTCCGTCAAAAACCGTGCCTGTTTTTCGTGGAAAAATATTTGCGGGACCAAGGTTCTCCGGGGAACCTAGAGGCGCGAAAACAAATGTTCACGGGACCGTCACATCACGCGTGTGGCCTGGTAGCTTGCTTGACACGAGCCGACCCCCCTTTTGTGTGCGTTCTAAACGGACGGCGAGCTCCGCTTCGGACCGCGCGGCGGGATGCCAGCGGCTTGATCGAGCACTTTGGAATGCCGGCCGCTCAGCTCGTATTTCTCGCGCCGCGCCGGCGGGCAGGGCGTCCGGCGTCGCCTCCTGGAAGCCGCCCTTTTGCTGGAGGTACACGAACGCCTGCGTCGAGAGCGCGAACATCTCCTTGAACCCCTCGCTCGCGCGCCAGTTCCTCGATGAACGTCATCAGCTTGCGCCCGTAGCCGCCGTTCTCGCTGTGTCTTGCTCACGTACAGGCACGCCAGTTCCGCCTTGCCGCTCTCGGGGTACGGATGCAGCGCGATGCAGCCGCACCAGGTTGCGGTCGATCTCCAGCACCCAGTAATCCTCCAGGCGCGAGAGGATGTCCTGGCGCGTGCGGTGGATGAGTTCCTCGTTCTGCACGGACTGGCGGATCAGCGACATGATGCGGCGCACGTCCTTCTTCAGGGCGCGGCGGATGTGCTGGTACTCGTTGGAGTGGACCATCGTGCCGATGCCCTCGCTGCTGAAAAGTTCGGCCAGCAGCGCCTCGTTGACGTGGCCGTCGAGCAGATGCACGCGCGGCACGCCCAGCTGGCAGGCGCGCGCGGCGCTTTCGAGCTTGAGGCACAGGGCTTTCTGGTCGGACAAGCCGGCCTTTTTTGATCAGGTCCTCCGCCTCCTTGATGGAAAGCTGGCGCACCAGTTCGCCGCCGACGCGCAGGCTGCCGCTCTGGCACAGGAAGATGATCTTGATGGCGTGCAGCGCCTCGGCGACCTCCACGGCCACGAGTGTCGGAGTTGATGCGGTAGGTTTTGCCGTCGCCGTCGAAGCCCAGGGGCGGCAGCACGGGCACCATGCCCTGGTCGAGGAAAAGCTGGAGGCTCTTGGCGTCCACGCGTTCCACCTTGCCGGTGTAAAGCTGGTCCACGCCGTGCAGGATGCCCGCCGGATAGGCGATGATGGCGTTGGCGTACACGGCGCGCAGGTCCACGGAGGAAAGGCCCTCCATGATCTCGTGCGTGAGGCGGTTGGCCGCCTCCAGGCTGATGCGGAGGGTGTCCGCGTCGGTGATGCCGGAGCCGTCCGTGTTGGACACCGCGACGCCCATGTCCCGCGGCGCGCTGGGCGATCTGGTGGCTGGCCCCGTGGACGATGACGACCTGGATGTTCAGCGAGCGCAGCACCGCGAGATCGAGCAGCAGGTTGGAGAAGTTCTCCGACTCGATGATCTCGCCGTCGATGGCGATGACGAAGGTGCGTTCACGGAAGCGCGGGATGTACTCGAGGATGCCGCGGAGGTCGGAGACTTGCATCGGAAGGAAGAAGGAAGGGCAAGGAGATAGGAGATAGCAGATGGGGCGGAAGGATGAAGGGCGCGGGTCGGGAGGAATGACATGCGACCATACGGCAGAAAAGCAATCGCGCTTATTTGTGCCGGCGCGGGTATGGTTCGCACGGATGGACGGCCGTTGGCTAGAGATCGCCGTTGCGGCGGCGCTGGATGATCAGGCGGGTCTGGCGTTCGTAGTCACTCGGCTCGGTGGACGGTGCGGGCGGGCCGCCCCGGGGGAAACATTCCGTGATGAGAGCCAGCAACGGCTTTTTGTCGAACTGCTCGATGTGGGTGTGCTTGAGGCGGATGAGTTCTTCGCAAAACTCCCTGATGGAGGGGGATTTTATTTTGGGGGTCTTCGTGCCGAGCAAACCGGTCACGGGCAGGTGGTCCAGCGTGATCGCGTCGGGATGTTCCAGGAAGAGAGCGGAGAGCAGGTAGAAAATGGTGTCACCCTCGTGTCGGGAAAGGTCCCAGCGCACGCAATGGCAGAGTTCCATCAACATGGCGCGCAGGTCGGCGCTGTCGATCTCGCGGATTTTGGTGTGCAGGTGGTTGGACATGGGCAGGAGAAGGAAGGGCAAGGAGATGGGAGATAGAAGATAGGGCGGAGGAGAGCAGAAGGGATGTGGGATGTGCGGGAAGGATGTGGGTTGGATGCCAACCCACATCCTTTCAGTCACTTCCCCCTCTGCCTTCCGCCCTATCTCCTATCTCCCATCTCCTTGCCCTTCTTTGATTCATTCACTTCACCGTCTTGCTCAACATCGCCGCCAAACGGCAGCCGCCCTTCTCCAACTCCACCCGCGCCACGTCCGCCGACCAGTCAGCGTACAGCGGCTTGCCACCCGGACGCTCCACCGCCACGCCCGTCACCACCGGCTTGCCGAAGGCCACCTTTTCCTGGAGTTGCGTGAACTCCAAACGGTCGTGCGCCTCCCGCGCGATCGGCAATATCTCGTTGGCCCACGACTCCGCCCAATCCTTCACGTCCAGGTTCTCGGCCGGCTTCCAGTTCGCCGGCTCCTGCGCCGCAAGCCGATGGTCAAACTCCGTCGGCGTGAAGTCCGGTCCGTGTGCCGGGTCATCCTTTTTAATTTCGTCGTACACCTGCTGCATCAGATATTTCACCGTGCCGCTATCCCAGAAACCATGCAGCTTCGGACGCCGCCGGGGCGCGTTCGGATCCGCGGTGGGCGGGTCCGCCAACGCGAGCGTGAACGTGTTGCCCCCCTCGTCGGATTGCGCCGCCTTGTCCTGGTCCGGGTTGGCGATCTGGCCGTGGTCGAAGTACTCCGCGCCAACGTGCAGCGGCTGGTGGATGTCGCCGATAAAATGCGCCAGCAGGATCACGGCGACCCCCTTGGTGATGGCGCGTTCGTTCCGCTCGCTTTCCTGGCCGGAGAGCACCCGCGCGCAGTAGGAGATCATGTGGACGATGTCCCAGCGCGAGCGGCCCGCCGCGCCATCGGCGTACTTCTCGTTGCCCGCGAGCGGCACGTCGGTGTAGTGAAACCAATGGTGCGACGGGTGGGCGTCGTCGTTCTGCGGGCCGGGTTGGTTGGCCCGCCAAAACTCGCGCAGTTGCGCCTCGATTTTGGGGTGGTCCGGCATCTTGAAACCATGCGCGTCATCCTCGCCGCCGCCGCCCCGGTCCCAGCTCTTGATGCGGTCGGGCAGGGTGGCGGCGAAACCCAGGGGCACGCCGTCCAACAGCTCGTTGACCTTCGCGGCGGTCGGGGTTCCTTTCAGGCGTTCGGCGGCGATCTCGCCCACGGCGTAATGACCCTCCGCCCCGTAGGCGAAAAGGCGGGTGGCGGACAGCGTCAACCAAGCGCCGGCGAGGAGAAAAGGGGAGGTTTTCAAGGGGTGAAAATTTAACGCGCAAACGTCCCGGCGCAAACGCCGGCAATTTCCCTAACGAAATCTCTTCCCTTTTGCCGCGGATGAGCGAGGATACCCGTAAGTCAGCCGGTGTTATCAAACCGGGGCTTGCCACCCGTTGGTGGTTTGTTTGCCATGTCAGAAGAAAATAATCAGTCGCGGGAAACCCCGCGCGCGCCGTCATCGCGGCAGTCACCGGATCCGCAGGGATTGAAGTCAAAAATCCTGCGCCTGCTCGCCTCCCCGAAGTATCAGCCGCTCGACAAAGTCGAGCTCACCAAGAAGCTCGGCCTGAGCAGCGACGACCGCGCGCAGCTCAAGGAAGTTCTCCGCGCCCTGGAGCAGGACGGCGACATCGCCCGCATCCGCAAGGACCGCTACGTCCTGCCCGACACGGCCGACCTCTTCACCGGGACCGTCACCTTTCACGAAAAGGGTTACGCCTTTGTCGTCAGCGGCAAGGCCGGCGAGGCGGACCTGTTCATCACCGCCGAGAACACCTGGACCGCCCTCCAGGGCGACCGCGTGCGTCGCCCGGATCAACCGCGAGGGTTTCGAGGACCAGCACGGCCGCCGCTTCCGGGCCGAGGCCGCCGGACCCGCGGCGCGAGGGGCGGATCATCCGCATCCTCCAGCGCGCCAACAACACCGTCGTCGGCACGCTCCAGAAGTCCAAGCAGTTCCATTTACGTCGTCGCCGACGACCCGCGCTTCATCCACAACATCTACGTTCACCCGGGCCAGGTGATGCTGCCCGCGTCCGCCGCAGGTGGGCGACAAGGTGGTCATCGAACTGGACGCCGTGGGAGATCGCGCCACGTCAACCCCGAGGGCAAGATCATCGAGGTGCTCGGGCCGGCGTCCAAGGCGGGCGTGGACATGCTCTCGATCATCCGCAAGTACCACTTGCCGGAGGAGTTTCCGCAAGGCGGTCATGCAGGCCGCCGAGCAAATTCCCGACGCAGCCGGACGACGCCGAGATCGCCCGGCGCGAGGACCTGCGCCAGGATTTCATCCTCACGATCGACCCGGACGACGCGCGCGACTTCGACGACGCGATCCAGGTCGCGGCCCTGCCTAACGGCGGCTGGCGGCTGGGGGTCCACATCGCCGACGTGAGCCACTACGTGCCGCCGGGCGGCGCGCTGGACCGCGAGGCGTACGAGCGCGGCAACAGCGTGTACCTGGCCGACCGCGTGATCCCGATGCTGCCCGAGCGCCTGAGCAACGGCGTCTGCTCGCTGCGGCCCCACGAGGACCGGCTGACGTATTCCGCCTTCATCGAGTTCGGCGCGGGTGGGAAAATCCGGTCGGTGCGGTTCGCGCGCACGATCATCCGCAGCGCGGCGCGGCTGACTTACAAGGAGGCGTTCGCGCTGCTGCAGGGTCCGGCAAACGCGTCGCCGGTCTCGCGCGAGCTGCACCGCGCCTGGAAGCTGGCGTCGCTGCTGCGCGAGAACCGGTTCAACAACGGGTCGCTCGACCTGGACATGCCCGAGGTGAAGGTCCACCTGGATGACCAGGGCAAGCCGGTGCGTTTGGAGAAGGTGGAAAACGATATTTCGCACCAGTTGATCGAGGAGTTCATGCTGGCGGCGAACGAGGTGGTGGCGCGCGAGTTGAAGAACCGCAACACGCCCACGGTGTACCGCGTCCACGCCGACCCGGAGCCGGACCGGCTGCTGGAGTTCCGCGATTTCGCGCAGAGCTACGATTACCGGGTGGGCGACCTGACGCACCGGCCCGAGATGCAGAAACTGTTGCGCGCGGTGAAGGGCAAGCCCGAGGCCGAGGCGATCAAGCTGGGGTTGCTCAAGAGTCTCAAACGCGCGGCGTACGACGTGTCGCCGCTGGGTCACTACGGACTGGCGAAGGTGAACTACACGCATTTCACGAGTCCGATCCGGCGGTACGCGGACCTGGTGGTCCACCGGTCGCTGACGCTGCTGCTGGGCGAGGAAAAGCGGACGCGGCTGGCGGCGGGGGATTTGGGCGCGGTGGCCGCGCACATTTCCGCGACCGAGCGGGTGGCGGCGGAGGCGGAGCGGGAGTCGGTCAAACTCAAGAAGCTGGAGTACTTCCAGAATTTGTTGTTGGAGAGCGCGGCAAAACCAGGACGACGGGCCGACGACGTTTGCCGGTATGATCGTGGACGTGCGCAACTACGGGTTGCTGGTGGAGTTGCCCGACCTGGTGTTGAGCGGGTTGATCCACGTGTCGGAGTTGGATGATGACTTCTACAATTTCGACGCGGTGCGGCTGCGTTTCGTGGGCAAGCGCACGAAGCGGGTGTACCAGATCGGCGACCGCCTGCGGGTGGAGGTGGCGAACGTGGACGTGTTCAAGCGCCAGGTGGATTTCCGTCCCGCGAAGGACGAGGAGCCGGAGGGCGATGATTACGTCGGAGGAGGCCGCATGGCCAAAAAGAAGCGCGGCCGGCGGTAGGTTCTGCTCTGCCCGCCGCGCAGCGGCTTTGGAGTGCGCGCGACACGTCGCCGCTTTCACACGGCTCCGCCGGGTCCGACCGCGACACGTCGCGTCCTGACCTTCCGGCGCAGCCGCTCGATCCCCTCCCCTTCCCCTCGCGCTTACAACGCCGTCTGCAACCCGCGCCGCACGAGGTTCACGGCGATCGCCGCGAGCAGCAACGCCACAATCTTCGAGAACGCCCGCATCGTCCGCAACCCGAACAACCGTTCAAACCCCGTGGCGGCGCGCAAAACGCCCAACATCAGCAACAGATTCGCGAGCAGGGCCGTCAGCGTCATGGTAATCCCGGCGGATTCCACGAGCGTTAAAATAGAAGTCAACATGGCGGGTCCGGCGATCAGGGGCATCCCGAGCGGCACCACGCCGAAGTCGCTCCTTGCCTCGGTGTTGCGCGCGTCGGAAAACAGGATGTCCTGCGCCGCCAGTCCGAACAAAATCAGCCCGCCCGCGATGCGGAAGTCGCTGTCGGTGATGCCGAGCGATTGGAAGATAAACCGGCCCAGGAACAGAAACCCCACCGCAATGAGCAGCGCCGTGCCGACAGCTTCATAAACGACGATGTTGCGCCGGTCGCGCGGGGTCCCCTGGGCGAGCGACAGGTAGATCGGCACCAACCCGAGGGGATCCATCGCCACAAAGAGCGGGATGAAGGCGATCAAAAACGAATGGAGCAGCGGATGCACACCCGCAGCTTCCCGCCTCGCGCGCGCGGACGCAACCCGGCGCACGGGGGACGCCCTCGATCTTTCCAGAAGGATCACCGAGGATACGGAGAGAAAACACGGAGGCGGAGGAGGAAGGCATAAGGCTTTGTTCCAGAAATCCCGGCTGCTTCCCTCCTCCCAATGACCAACAACCATCAGTCAATAACTCTCCTCCGAACCCCGCCTTTTTCTTCCTCTGTGTTCTCTGTGTCCACCTCTCGTGTCCTCGGTGATCCTTCCGGC
Organism: uncultured bacterium; assembly: GCA_963795895.1. GTDB lineage: Bacteria > Verrucomicrobiota > Verrucomicrobiia > Chthoniobacterales > SZAS-18 > CAWCJJ01. The sequence goes on along the minus strand of CAWCJJ010000003.1, from coordinate 99,582 downwards.
ACCCAACCGGCGCGCCCACGGCCCGGTCGTCTCAGAGTTTGATGGTTCAGGGCGTTTGGCGAGTCCAATCCTCAACCCGCAAGCCCGCGACGCGCCGGAACTCATCCACGTTCGCGGAGACCAGGGTGCAATCGTTTGCCAGGCAAATGGCGGCGATCAGCAAATCATGCGGACCGATGCGCCGTCCCGCTTGCTCCAGCGCGTGCCGCAACCGCGCGTATTGTTCCGCCGCCCGATCGTCGAAGGGCAGGGAGGGAAAGGGCCGCAAGGTTTCACGCACCAAGGACATTCGCCGCTCCGGGCGACCGTACTTCAACGCGCCGTGCAGCAGTTCGGCCCGAACGACGGCGCAAACCACGATTCGCGCCGCCTGCCCTTGCAGAGGTTCCCGGACGTGGCTGGACGGGTTCTTGAGAAGGTCGATCCACGTGTTGGTGTCGAGCAGCCAGCGGGCCGTCACCACCCCGTCCTTTTCTCAAAATCCCCCTGATCCGGGCGCTCGAACGATTCGCCCGCCAACGCGCCCGCGACCCGCTCGAAGTAATCCGGCGGCAGCGCTCCCGGCGATTCTTCCGCCTCCTCGTCCACCACGACACTCACATTGGTACCGTCGGGCAAATGCACGCCCGCCGGCAATTTAATGGAGTCGTCTTGCACGAACGCGGAGATTTGCACGCGGGCAAGCTATCGCCGGTCTGGGGTGGCGGCAAGCTTTCCTTGTTGTTCCTCGCGCCCGAGCTTTGCTTCGCAAGCGACGCGCGGAGCCCGGGGGTCGGTCAACGTTTCTTGGTGCGCCCGTGAAGCGGGCGCACCAAGAAACGTTGACCGACCCCTCGGCCGCGCCCGATTCCTATTGGATAATAACGCTGACAGATGTAAAAATGTGTTTGCGTTCTTATCCAGCATGCCGACTCCCCTCCAACTGGCCCGCCGTGTTTTCCAACGGCGTCGCGGCACCCTTCGTACCGTGGAAGCTCTGCGCGCCGGCATCCATCCGCGCGCGCTGTACACGTTGCGCGACAGCGGCGAGATCGAACAGGTCGCGCGCGGGCTGTTCCGGCTCAGTTCGCTGCCGCCGCCCGCTGAACCCGACCTCCTGACCGTCGCAAAAAAGGTGCCACGCGCCGTGTTCTGCCTGCTGACGGCGCTGGCCTTTCACCGCCTGATCACCCAGGTGCCCCACGCCGTGGAGATCGCCCTCGCCCGCGCGTCCCGCGTTCCGCGTCTCGATCATCCGCCGCTGAAGGTCTTTCGCTTCTCCCCGGCCTCCCTGCGCGCCGGGATCGAGACCCATCAAATCGACGGGGTAACCGTCAGGATTTACTCGCGCGAGAAAACCCTCGCCGACACGTTCAAGTACCGTCGCAAGATCGGCCTGGACGTGGCCATCGAGGCGTTGCGGGCCTATCGCGCGCAGCCGGAGTGCGATTGGCGGCGGGTGCTTGAATCCGCGCGTGTCTGCCGGGTTGAGAACGTCATCCGCCCTTACTTGGAGGCGGTGATGTGAAGCCGCTAAAGAACGTCGCGGCTTCCGTGCATCAACGGCTGCTCAACCTCGCCCACCAGTCCGACCGCCCGTTCAACGAAGTGGCCCAGTATTACGCGTTGGAGCGCTGGCTCTACCGGCTTGCGCGGTCGGAGTACCACGGCCGGTTCGTACTCAAAGGCGCTTTGATGCTGCTCGTCTGGAACCTGCCGGTGACGCGGCCCACGCGGTACATCGACTTGCTGGGCAAGCCCGTCCACTCCGTCACAGGTGCGGCATTTCATGTGGATCCCCCTGAAAATCTTGCACCTCCGGCAACGTCACGGAAGTCTTTTGCGCGGGGGTGAAGGATGCGCTCAGCCAAGGTGAACAAATTGTCATTTGCTCCCGCCGGGGTTAGAATGATAGCTCTTTGGACATCCCACCAACCCCCATGACTCAAACTCGCTTCATCCCGTCTTCCCGCGCGTCCTGTTCCAACCGCGCCTCGCGCGCGACCGCCGCCGGCCTGCTCGCGGCGGCGTGCGCCGCCTTCGCCTCCACCCACGCTCAAACCCCCGCCGCTTCCACCACGACCGCAGCAACCCCCGGCCCTTCCGGCTACCACCTGGAAGCCACCTGGAAGATCGGCGGCGACGGCGGCTGGGATTACCTCTCCGTCGATCCCGACGCCCACCGTCTCTACGTCGCGCGGCAGAACCGCGTCCAAGTCATCGACACCGAGAAGGGCACGCTCGTCGGCGAGGTGCCCGGGCTGGACGGCGCGCACGGCGTCGCCCTCGCGCCGGAATTCAACCGCGGGTTCGCCAGCAGCGGGAAAAGCAACACGGTCGTCGTTTTCGACCTGAAAACCCTGAAGGCCATCGGCGAACCCGTCCCCGTAGGCAAGAAGCCCGACGCCATCATCTACGATCCCGCCAGCAAACACGTCTTCTCCTTCAACGGCGGCAGCGACGACGCCAGCGTGATCGACGCGGCCACCGGCAAGGTCGTGGCCACCGTCGCGCTCGGCGGCGGGCCGGAGTTCGCCGTCGCGGACGGCAAGGGCACCGTGTTCGTCAACCTGGAGGACAAAAACGAAACCCTGGACATCGACTCCGCCAAAAACACGGTCGCCCAACGCTGGCCGCTCGCGCCCGGCACCGAGCCGACCGGGTTGAGCCTGGACGCCGCCAAACACCGGCTTTTCGCCGGATGCCACAACGAGAAGATGATCGTCCTCGACTCCGAGAACGGCAAAGTCGCCGCCAACCTGCCCATCGGCCAAGGGGTGGACGCCACCGCTTTCGATCCCGGCACCGGGCTGGCCTTCTCGTCCAACGGCGACGGCACTCTAACGGTGATTGGACAGAGCGCGGCGGGCGGCGGGCTGGCCGTGGTTGAAAACGTGAAGACCCAACGCGGCTCGCGCACCATGGGGCTTGACCCGCAAACCCACGCCATCTACCTCGCCGCGGCGGGGTTCGAGGAAGCGGCCGCCGCACCCGCGGCCGGCGAACGGCGCCGCCCCCAGATGACGCCGGGCAGCTTCTCGATCTTGAAGTTCGCGCGGTAAGCGCGCGGTTCAGGCGGGTTCCCCGCCATCGTACCCAAGGTAGGGATGGCTCTCCGAGCCGCTCCCCGTTGTCTCTGCTTTTGGCGGACGACCCCTGATCCAAGGCAAGCCGGCCAAGCTGATAATGGGAGCGGCTCGGAGAGCCATCCCTACCTTGGGTACGAAGCCGCTTCGCGACGGACCGAAGGCCTTCACCCGCGCAACGCCACAACCAGGTAGTACGATCCGGCCACGGCGATCAGCGCCGAGCCGCCGCGCATCGTCCAGTTGGAAATCCACACCCGCCGTTCCGCGTTCGACGGGCCGGACCGCACCCATTTCAAGCCGAAGAACAAGGGCAACACCACCACTTGGTGCCCCAGTTCCACCCCCAGGGAAAACGCCGCCAGCGCCAGGACCACCGCCACGCCGGGCAGGCTCACCATCGCCTCCAGCAAACCGCCCGCGAAGCCCAGTCCGTGGAACAACCCGAAGAAAAACGCCACCACCAACCGTCCCCCGCCCCGCGCGCGGCCCGGCCAAAAGACGTTCTGCAACGCGACGAACACGATGCTCGCGGAAATCATCGGCTCCACAATGTGTTCGGACAAACGCACGATGTTGAACGTCGCGAGCGTCAGGGTCACCGTGTGCGCGAGCGTGAAGGCGCTGATTACCTTCACCAGATCCCACAGGGTGACCGCCGCGAGGGCGAGCGCGCTGATGAAAAGGAGATGGTCATAACCCGTTAGGATGTGCGTGACGCCGTGGTGGACGTACTCCCGGATCAGGCGCCCGCGGTCTAGTCCGGCGCGCCCCAGCCCGGGGGCGCCGGTCGTCGCAAGAGTCGGGGCGGCCCGCCAGTCGCAGCGAAACGCCAGCGGGTCGCGCGAGGTCAGCAGCAGGCCTTCGCTGGGCGCGCGGCCCGTTTGTCCGATCCGCACCACGTAGGAGGCTTCCCAACGGTTGCCGGCGGCGTAGTCAATCTCGTTGAGCACGTCCTCCTCCACGCGCACCCCGGTGGCCGCGCCGATGTCCACCCCCGCGCCGTCCGGACGGTAAGTTAGACGACAGGTTAGGCGGTCCCCCTGCCCGCCCGGAAGGTCCGGCGGCGGGACGACTTCCGTCACCTCCGCGGTCAACGGATGGCCGTCCACGGCAACCCGCACGTGCCGGCCCAGATAGCGCGCGTGGTCGCGCCAGGCTTCCGCCAAACCACCCGCCGAAACCCCTTGCCCGTTGGACGCGGCGAAAGCCTGCCGGACAAACACTTCCTCCGTCGCCACCCGCGCCGTCAGTTCCACCCGGTCCGGGAAAACGGTGATGTCCATCGCCCCTTGGGAAACCGGGTGCGCCCGGGTGATTTGAGGCGACAAGCTGGCAGCAAGCGCGAGCGCGAAAACGAGGATCGGACGGCGACGACGACGCGTCGCGCCGGTCGGAGAATCAGCGGTGCACATGGAACGTGTTGAAGTATCGGGGGTTCACCGCGGCCACCCCGCGCAGCAGTTCGCCGCCTTTGCCCAGGTCGCCCGCGCGCGACAGGATCATGCCCGCGTGATAGAGCAAATGCGCGTCCCGCGTTCCCGGCGCGATCGCCTTGCGCGCCTCCGCCGCCGCGTCCGGCCACTGGCCGTTTTGATAAAAGGCCCACGCAATGGTGTCGTGGGCGTACACGCTCTGTCGTATCGCGAAATCGCGACGCGCCCAGCGCAGGGTCTCGGCGGGTTCCGGCCGGGTGTCGGCGTAAAAGCCCGCGAGATGATGGTAATAATGCGCGTTGCCATCCTCCACGCTTTTGAGGTAGGCCGCGAGCGCCCGGTCGTGCCACGGACGCGCTTCCGCGGTCTTGCCCGTGAACGCGTAGGCGTCCCCCAACGCCTGCATAAACTCGGGCCGGTCCGTTTGCCGGATCACCTCCTCGTACAGCGACACCGCCTCCGGCAGGCGCGACTGCGCGGCGCGCAACTCCGCCAGGTGTTCCAAGACCGCGTAATGCTCCGGCGCAATCGTTTGCGCCTCCCGGTAGTCCGCCTCCGCGCGGTCCCAATCCCCGCGTCCGAACGCCAGTTGCCCGCGCTGGAGCAGGCACCACACGACTGTCGCGGGCGCGGGAGGATCGTTCTCGCGCGCGAGGGCGACGGACCGTGTGAAACCCTCGCGCGCCTGGTCCAAATCCCCCCGCAGCAAGGCCACGCGCGCGCGGCGCACTTCCAGGTCCAGGCCGCCGTTGCCCAGCCGCTCCATTTCGCCCCAGGCGGCAAGGGCGCCGTCGATATCGCCCAGTTCCAGCAACGCGTCGCCCAGGATCAAAAAAGCCTCCGCCCGGGCCGGCGCGGCAACCGTCATCCGCCGGGCGAAATCCCGGGCTTCGCCGAAACGGTGGGACTCGAAACTCACGCGAGCCAGCGCGGCCAAGCCACCCGGGTTCGTTTCATCGGTCAGCACCGCCGCCGACTGGCGCGCGGCGATCCCCGCGAGGGCAAGATAGGAGAACCGGCCCGTCGCGCGCATCAACTGCAAATTCACCGACACCAGCCGGTTGAGCGCGGTCACGTCCTCGGGATCGCGCTTGACGCGCTCCTCCAAAAACCGCCGCGTGTGTTCCGCGTTGCGCTGCTCCGTGAAGGCGTCCACGCGGGCGGGCGTGGACGCGGGAAGCGTGGAGCCGGGCGGTTCGGCCACCGTGCCTGCGGACAGTGCCGACAAGACCGCGAGGACGACCAACGAACCGTGTTGAAAGTAGCGGCTACGCCGAAAGGGGGGACGCGACATGTCGCTGGGATCAAAGCGGCGACATGTCGCGGCGCACTCCAAACCAAAGGCAAGCCCGCCGGGCGCGTCGTTCCAAGTGGAACATTCCCCAACCGTCCTTAATTACGCGTGCCGTCGTCCACGATGGCCGGGTCGCCGAGCGGCTGGTGCGGCAGCGCGAAAAACGGAAACGCGCTCTGGGGCGGGATGTCGCTGGCGTTGACGTTGTCACCCAGCTTGTTGCCGTTGTTGATCACGGTCAGGATCGTGTCGATCACGTCGTCGGCCAGACGGCGTCCGTTGGGAAAACCCGCCCCGGGGTTGGTGCCGCCCATCGGACCACTGTTGGGCACCCCAAGGTTCATGTGCAGGAAATCGCCGTGGGTCACGGCGATGTCGGCGAGAGCTTGCGTGTGCGCGGCGTCCGTTCCGAACAGTTTCAGGGTCGCGAGGATGTCGGGCACGAACTTGCCGGCGGCGTCGCCGGCGGTGGTGGATGCATTGTAAGCGTCCTTCTTGCCGAACGGAATCAGCGCGACGTTGATGGCCGGGTTACCCGTGCGGTCCACGGTGATCGGGCGACCAGCGACCGAGTACCCGCCGATCCGCAAGGCCGTTTGCTCCTCGCGCTTGGTGCGCGCCTCGAGGCCCACGACGTTGACCGTGCCACGCACCATTTCAACGGGCACGCTCAGCGCGATGGCCAGGATGTTATAACCGGCGAAAACGTCGCGGCCCCGGTTGAAGACGGCCGGGTTCGGCGCGCCGACTTTCACCGAGGCGACGAAGCGGTTGAACGCCACCAGGTCAAAAAAGAACGGGTCGTCCACCTCGCCGGCGAAGAACTTGATGCCCGTGGCGGCATCCGTGGTGATGATTTGCGGGTTGGGCGTGGCCGCGAGGGTTGGCGCCGTGGTCGGCGCGGTGAAAATCTGGCCGGCAAAGTTGACCGTCGCAATTTGCGGCGAGACGGCGTCGGGCTTCTCGGAGAAGGTGACGAGAACCGATTTATCGGCCACCGCGTCGCCGGTGTTTTCGATGTTGAGGGAAAACTTTACCTTGGGATCAAACGTCGCGAAGTTAAGCGCCTCCCCCGGCACGATGAACCCGTGTACGGTCATGGCGATGACAACCCGGCTGTTGTCATTCGGGTCGAGAAACAAGAACGCGTCGGCGATGTCCGCCCCGGAATCATGGTCGATGGACGGCGCGTCGCCGTGGTCGGCCGCGCGCAGAGGCGAGGGTGAGGGAGCCAGGGCCAGACCCAGGGTTCCGGCGAGGGTTAGGGCGGTGAGGCGCGAAAGGGTGGGCACGGGTAATTTCATGGTAGGGGGACGGGTGGGATGAACTGAGGTGATGGCGGCGCGTACCGACAGGGACGAAAAAAACCTTGCTGGCGAACACGCTCCTGCCTGCGCCGACTAGGAGGGACTCCGCGCAAGATTCATCTGTGGATGCCGATAAATTCCTGCGAACCAACTTTTTCAGAATCCCGGCGTTTGCACAAGCGTAAACTTTCGGCCCGGCGATTTGTTAATGGCCCCGGCTTGAACTGGCTTGCAATGTGCTAGGGCTAATTTCTAGTAGTGGGATTGCCCCTAGGGGAAAGCCACTAGTACTCCCCGCGCTTCTCCCCCGATGCCCGCCGCACCCCTACCCCCCAACGAAGCCGCGCGCTTGGCCGCCCTGCGGGAGTGCCGGATCATGGACACGCCCCCGGAGGCGGTCTTCGACGACCTTGCCGCGGCAGGCCCGCGAGGCCAGCGGGGCATCCATCGCGCTGATCAGCCTGGTGGACGACAAGCGTCAGTGGTTCAAAAGTCGCCTCGGCCTGGAGACCGTCGAAACACCGCGCGACATCGCCTTCTGCGCCCACGCCCTGCTCCGGCCGGACAAACCCCTGGTGGTGCCGGACGCCACCCTCGACCCGCGCTTCGCCGACAACCCACTGGTCACCGGCGAGCCCGGCATCCGCTTCTACGCCGGGATGCCCCTGCGCTCGCCCGAGGGGCACGCCCTCGGCACCTTGTGCGTGCTCGACCGAGTGGCGCGCCGCCTGTCCGCGGGGCAGTTGGACAAACTCCAGACGGTGGCGCAGCAGGTTTCCTTTCAACTGGCCCTGCGCCGCCGCGCGCCGGCCGAACGCCGTCTGGCGTGGGGTTTCGCGCTGGTTTTGGCGCTGCTGGCGGGCATGATCCTGTTTTGCCTGTGGCAGGCGGGCCGGTTCCTCTCCAGCGACCATTGGGTCGAGCACACCCACCAGGTTGTCCAAAGCGTCGACGAGGTGCTCTCCGAGGTGCTGGCCGCCGAAAGTAGCCAGCGGGGGTTTACCGCCTCCGGCAAGGAGGATTACCTGCCGTCGTACCAGGCCGCCGTCGCCACCCTGCCCGGCCGCCTGGCCGAGCTGCGCGACATGGTCTCGGACAATCCGCCGCAACTGCAGCCGCGTGGATCGGCTGGCGTCGTTGATCCGGGAAAAGCTGGCGGTCGCCCAACAGCGCATCGACGAGCGCCGCGCCCTGGGCTTGGCCGCTCTGGACGCCCAGCATCTCAACGGCCAGGGCCGCCGGGCCATGGAAAACGTGCTCGCGCTGGGCCGCGAAATTATCCGGGTCGAGGACGACCTCCTGCGCGGGCGCAACTCCGCGCGCGAAAGCGGCCTGCGCTGGGCGGGCGCGACCCTGCTGGGCACGGGCATCCTCTGCCTGGGCTTGCTCGCGGGAGGCTTTGTCCTCATCCGGCGCGAACTCCGCAGCCGGCAGGCGCTGGGCGGCTCCCTGGCCATCGCCAACGCCGGGCTGGCCGACGAGGTGGCCGAACGCCGCCGCGCCCAGGAACAACTCGGGGTGCAGCACGCCATCGCCCGGGTGGCGGCCGAGAGCAGCACCGTGTCCGAAGCCGCGCCGCGCTTTCTGGAAGCCGTTTGCGCGCACCTGGACTGGCAAATGGGCGAGCTTTGGATGGTGGACCGCGCGGCTGGGTTCATGCGGTTGTCCGACGGCTGGCACCGGCCGGAGGGGGCGACGCCGGAGGCCATCCGGCTCGAGCATTTCGCCGCCGGCAGCCAGTTCTGGCACTTCGAATCCGGCAGCGGCCTGCCGGGACGGGTCTGGCGCGACGATGTTCCACACTGGATCCACGACGTGCAGACCGACCCCACCTTTCCCCGCTCGGCCATGGCTCGCGACGCCGGCCTGCACCGCGCCTTCGCCCTGCCGTTGCACGATGGCGAAAAGGCCGGCGTGACCGTGCGTGCTCGCATTTTTCAGCACCGAAAGCGGCGCGCCCGACCCGGAACTGGCGGCGACGATGGACACCCTGGCGAGCCTGATCGGCCAGTTCGGCGAACGCTGCCGCACCCAGGCCGCCCTGCAGGCCAGCCAGTCGCGTTTCACCACCTTCCTGCAACACACCCCGGCGGCGGTCGCCATGAAGGACGAGGAGGGCCGCTACGTCTTCGTCAACGCGGGTCTGGAGAAGCGCTCGGCGTCAAGGCCGCCGACGTCCTGGGCAAGCGCGACGAGGAATGGCTGCCGCCGGAGGCGGTGGCGCACATCGAGGCGCATGACCGCGAGGTGCTGTCCAGGAAAACCAGCCCGATGGAACTCGCCGAACAGGTGCCCTCGCGGGACGGCACCCGCAAGGATTGGCTGACCGTCAAGTTTCCCATCCAGCAGCCCGACGGCAAGCGCTGGCTGGGCCTGGTCGCCCTGGACATCACCGCGCGCAAACGGGCCGAGGCGGAGTTGGTCCAGGCCAGGCAGGTCGCCGAGGAGGCCACGCGGGCCCGCAGCCAGTTCCTCGCGAACATGAGCCACGAAATCCGCACGCCGATGAACGGCGTCATCGGCATGAGCGGCCTGTTGCTGGACACGGGGCTCAACCCGCAGCAGCGCGGGTTTTGCGACGCGATCCGCGAGAGCGCCAACTCCCTGCTGACCTTGATCAACGACATCCTGGATTTCTCCAAGATGGAGGCCGGCAAACTCCTGTTCGAATCGATGGATTTCGACCTGCTCAACACGGTCGAGAGCACCCTGGAAATCCTCGCCGCGGGCGCGCAGGCCAAGGGGATTGAGTTGGTCGGCGGCGTGGACCCGGAGGTGCCCACCCGGCTGCGCGGCGACCCCGGACGCCTGCGGCAGGTGCTCACCAACATCATCGGCAACGGGATCAAGTTCACGCGGCAGGGCGAGGTCGCGTTGCGCGTGCGTTGCCTGGAGGACACGGCGGAGGACGCGCGGCTGCGCTTCGAGATCACCGACACCGGCATGGGCATCTCCCCAGGAGGCGCAGGCGCGGCTTTTCCAGCCGTTCGTGCAGGCGGACAGTTCGACCACGCGGCGGTTCGGCGGCACGGGCTGGGGCTGGCGATCTGCCGCGAACTGGTCGGCGGCATGGGCGGCGAGATCGGGCTGGTCAGCGAGCCCGGCAAAGGGACGACCTTCTGGTTCACGGCGCGGCTCGCCAAGCAGGCGGGGGCGACGGTGGCCGGCGGGGACGAGGATCTCGCGCTTCCGGCGGGAACGCGCGTGCTGGTGGTGGATGACAATCGCGCGAGCCGCCAGTTTCTCCATCGCCAGGTGGTCTCCTGGGGGGTGCGCGACGGCTACGCGGAAAGCGGCGGGGAAGCGCTGGCGCTCCTGCACCAGGCGGCCACGGAACAAAAGCCGTACACCGCCGCGGTCATCGATCTCCAGATGCCGGGCATGGACGGGTTGGAGCTGGCGCGCGCGATCAAGGCCGAGCCGCAGCTCGCCGCGACCCGGCTGGTCCTGCTGACCCCCTTCGGAAAGACACCGCCCGCCGCCGAGCTTGTCCGGGCCGGGGTAGAAGCGAGTTGTTTCAAGCCCGTGCGCCGGGCGGTGTTGCGCGACGGCGTGGCGGGGTTGTTCGGCGCGGTCCGCGTCGGCGGGGTGGCCATGAACGCGAAAGGGCCGGCGCGGGCCCGACGGGACCGGGTCACCCCGAGGAGCGTGCAAAGGAGTCGAAGGCGTTGCGCATCCTCATCGCGGAAGACAACGCCGTGAACCAGCGCGTGGCGCTCGGGCAGCTGCAAAAACTGGGGTATTCCGCCGACGCGGTGGGCAACGGGCTGGAGGCGTTGGAGGCGCTGGAGCGCATTCCGTACGATGTGGTGTTGATGGATTGCCAGATGCCCGAGATGGACGGCTACGAGGCGTCGGCGGCGATCCGCGCCGCGGGAAAACGGCGAGGGACACCGCACGTGGATCATCGCGATGACGGCCAACGCGATGCAGGGCGACCGCGAGAAGTGCCTGGAGGCGGGCATGGACGATTACGTGAGCAAGCCGACCCGGGTGGCGGCGTTGGAAGAAGCGCTGGGGCGCTGCCGGGTGTGAGGGGGCGGTGGGTTGTGGGTTGTGGGTTGTGAGGAAGGATGTGGAAGAAGGGTTGCGGGTTGTGGGTTGTGACAGACGGGGGCGTCCTCCCAACCACGGAGTGGCGTCAACCGCAAGGTGAGTAGCCGTGGTCGAGTCCCGAAGCCACGTAGTGGCGTAACCGGTAGATCACAGCTGTTTTCAAAATGATTGATCGGCGCCACTGTTCTGGCTCCGGGGCATCCGCCCCGGGAGCGCGGGTCTCCGACCCGCCTCTGGTTCTGGTCAGATCTGCCAAGGGGCTACCGCCCTTTGGGGGCGGGACGCCAACCATACCCCGTAGGGGCGCGACCGCTGGGTGAACCTCGCAGTGATTTTGATGGCCGCTGCAGGGCGGGCCATTGCGCCGTCCGTGTGGCTAAACATACAAAAATTCCTGCCCTCACCGCCCGGGTGACGCCACTCCGTGGATGGAAAATCCACAACCCACAACCCACGCCCCCCTCACAACCCATTCCCCGACGCCTCCGGCGGACGCGGCATGCCCGTGCGGAACACGTCCACCGGCGCGTGGTCCAACGTGTGAACGAGGAAGGGTCGTTTACCAGCCTCCGGCGTTGGCCCGGAGGATCCCGGCAGCACCGGCTTCTGGATCATCGAACGCAAAGCCGCCACGTTCGGTGCGTTACCCTGTCCGGTGGTGGTGACCGGCACGTCCGCCGCCGGGGCGGAAAGCCGACGCAAAACCTCCGCGGGCGAACTCTCCGCCAAGGTTAGCGCCACCAACTCCCGCCCCGTGTTGTCGCCGCTCGTGGGACCAACCGCCGGGGTCGGCGAAAGTGAGGCGGGGCCGGGGGTGGCGTTGGCGGGCAGCAAAGGACGCGTGGCGGCGGGCGGCTCCGCGCCGGGTTCGGCGGTGCCCCGCGCGCGGGACCGCTGGCGTTTGGCGAGCTGGTCCAAATCCCCCAGACGTTGCGCCGCGACGTAGAGATACCACGCGAAACCCACGATCATCGCCAAGGCGACCAGGATCGTGCCCGCCAGGACCCGCGTGCGGCGAAACCGTGGCCGCTGCCGCTGACGGCGCTGGACGCGGTACACTCCCACCACGCGTTCGCTGAGATACTGGTAATCATCCAAACCAAACGTGCTGGCATCCTCAAAACCGTCCAGGTGCTGTTTCAAATCCACGCCCGAGGAACTTGCCGTAAGAGCGCAAAAAACCCTTCGCGTACGCGATGTTCGGGAAATTGGAATATTCGTCCTTCTCCAGGTCCTCCAGCCGCGCGGCGCTGATCCGGGTGACGCGGGCGGCGTCCTCCAGGCTCAACTGGCGCACAATTCGCGTGCGCCGTAATTTCGTGCCTGCCGTTTCCAACATGTTCGCGAGAGTGTTTTAGGCGACTGGGACCACTCGAAAGTGCAAATCCCGCGCCGGGTACAAGATCAAATCGATCGGTTACAAAGATTGATCGGGATCATCCAGATCCACCAGGATCTCGCGGCCACGCGCCCCGTTCTCCGGGCCGACGATGCCGCGCGCCTCCAGAATATCCACCACCCGCGCCGCCCGCGTGTAGCCCAACCGCAGCCGGCGCTGGAGCATGGAGGTACTGGCTTTCTTCTCCTGCCGCATGATTTCGATGCATTTTTGCACCAGTTCCTCGTCTTCGTCGCTGATTTCCTCCTCCGGCTGGGCGCTGCCTTGAAGCTTATCGTGGATGGCCGCTTCAAAGGTTGGCTCAGCCTGCTTGCCGGTGAAATCCACCACGCGCTGGATTTCCTCGTCGGTGACCAGCACGCCCTGCGCGCGGATCAGGCGCGACGTGCCCGGCGGCAGGTACATCATGTCGCCCTGACCCAGAAGGCGATCGGCGCCGTTTTCATCCAGGATGACGCGGCTGTCCAGCTTGCTCGCCACCTGGAAGGCGATGCGCGAGGGGATGTTCGCCTTGATGACGCCGGTGATCACGTCCGCCCGGGGCGTCTGCGTGGCGACGATCATGTGGATGCCCGCCGCGCGCGCCATCTGGGTGATGCGCGCGATGGCGCTTTCCACGTCGGCGGGCGCGGTCTGCATCAGGTCGGCCAATTCGTCCACGATGACCACGATGTAGGGCATCCGGTCCGGGATGATCAGGTCGTCGTCGCGGATGTTGCGCGCCGCGCGGCGCGCCCGGCGGGCAGCGGCGCGGCGAGGATCGCTTCCAGCCCGGCGCCGCCTTCGTCTTCGTCATCCGTCTTCGTCGCCGTCGCCCTCGATTTCCAGATCCCCGCTGATGTCGGTGACAAGGGCGGGGTGGCGACCGGCGGCGGGTTGTTCTTGGCCTCCTCGGCGTCCAGTTCGGCCTGGGTCTTCGGCTTGGGCCGGCGCGTTGAAGCTGGTGATGTTGCGCACGGCCGTCTTGGCGAAAATCTTGTAGCGCTTCTCCATCTCGTCGATGACCCAGCGCAGGGCGAGCAGCACCTTTTTCGGGTCGGTGACCACCGGGACGACGAGGTGCGGCAGGTCGTTGTAAATCTGCATTTCGACCACCTTCGGGTCGATCATGACGAAGCGCATCTGCTCGGGCGTGAACCGGTACAGAATGCTGGAAATGATCGAGTTGATGCAAACGCTCTTGCCGCTGCCCGTCGCGCCCGCGACCAGGCAATGGGGCATCGCCGCGAGATCGGCGATGATCGTCTTGCCGTACACGTCCTTGCCCAGCGCGATGGGGATCTTCGCCGTGGTCTCGGACCATTCGGCGCCCTCCAGCAATTCGCGCAGGGTGACCTTCACCTTTTTGCTGTTGGCGATCTCGATGCCCACCGTGTCCTTGCCGGGGATGGGCGCGAGGATGTTGATGCGTTCCGCGCGCGTGGCGCGGGCGATGTCCCGCTCCAGGCTGACGATCTTGTCCACGCGCACGCCCTTGGCGGGATACACCTCGTAGCGGGTGATGGTCGGCCCCTTGGTGATGTCGCCCTTGCTGACCTTGATGCCGAACTGCTCCAGCGTGTCGATGATCTGGTCCTGCACGCGGTGCAGTTCCGCCGGATCGACGGCGAGGCGACCCGTCAGGTCGGCGGTGTCGAGCAGGTCCACGTCCGGGAGCTGGTAGTTGGCGAAACGCTGGTCCGCCGTCGGGTCGAGCAGCCCGCCCGCGCCGGGGTTCGCGCCGCCCGTCGCGCTGGCGGCGGCTTTGGCGTCCTTGTTGCGGCTGAACAACTCCGCCAGGCTGGGCTTCTTTTTAACCGGGACGGCCGACGGCGAAGGCACGGTGTTGTCCGTGATGGTGGGCGGCGGCAGGTTGGCAAACTCGTCCTCGACCGGGAGCCGCGCGGTGGGGTCGGCACCGTTGCGGACCGGGGGCGGGAAGTCCGCGGCACCGTCGCGGTCCTCGTCATCCCCGCCGGTTGGAAGCGGATCGAAGCCTTGGCGACGGAGTTGTTTTTCGAGGCGGTGCCGTTCCTGGGCGAGGCGGCGGGCATCCATGTCGAGCAGGTCGCGGGCGCTGGCGCGGGCGAGTCGCGCGGCGCGGTGTCGCGCCACGGCGGCGGCGGTCCAACGCCGCGTGGCCTCGCAAACGCGCATCAACTGGGTGACGGGATGCAGACCCGTCATGCGAATGAGGGCGCAAACGTAACCCAGACCCAGAAAGAGGGCGAGCCCGCGGAGCCGAGCAGGCGCCGGAACAGGCGGTCGCCCAGACCAGGACCGGCGAGACCGCCGGGGCCGTGGGCGTTCCAGTCGGCGCTCCAGCCGTGGAGGAACCAGGGCTGGAGTTGGGCCAGACACGCGCCGCACAAGACGAAAACGGCCATCCACGGCAAGCGCGACGGCAGGCGCAGGGCGGGCATGAAGAGCTTCGCCCCGCCGAAGCCGAGGAGCAGCGCCGCGATCGAGGAAAGAGGCCGCGCCGAAGAGGAAAAAGTGCAGCCCGGCGATCACCGCGCCGACGGGGCCGATGAAATTCTGGGAGGGAGCGTCGGGGGAGGCGTACTGGGCTGAAGGGCACCCAGCCGGGCAAATCGCTCGGGCACGTAGGAGATCAGCGCCAGGTAAAGCAGGGTCCCCGTGCCCAGCATGAGCAGGGAGGGAATGTCACTCCAGGCGGAGGAAAGGGGGGCGGATTTTACCAGGGGCCGGGCCATACAGGGCGCATGGTAGCGGATAAACCGGCATCCTTACAGCCCTTTTCCAAAGGCGGTGAAGCGTTGTGGGCGGTGGGTTGTGGGGAAGGATATGGCGGAAGGGATATGGGATGTGAAGAGGGATGTGGGTGATGGGTTGTGAAAAGACAGAGTGCCGATTCCTTCCGCCGCCCACATCCTCCCTCACATCCCCTTCCGCCACATCCAACCACAACCTTCCGCCACTACCTGGCAACGCGCGCGGGCGTCGTCGGTGGGATTTGGCACCCTAACATAGGGGTTTTCCCCGCTCTTGGGATTGTCTCGAAACCGTCCGTCCAACGCGCCGGGCATTCACGATCATCCTTCGCCAGTCCTGTTGGCGCAGAGTCCCCACCTTACCCAAGTTTGGCCAGACTCTGCCAACATCAACCTCTCTCGACCAAACACCGCAAACTCTCATCGAGACCCGTCCGCGGGAGCAGGGGCGGCTCTTCTCACATCATCTGCTCCCTACCTAAACTCTACCAATACTACTATGAAAGACAACGAAACTGATCTCACCCACACCACCAACGACGGGCAGCCCATCGGCACCGGCGCGGGTGTCCTCTCAGGTGCCGCGACGGGCGCGGCCATGGGTGCCGCCGGCGGGCCGGTTGGCGCGGTTGTCGGCGGCGCGGTCGGCGCGGTGACCGGCGGCCTCATGGGCAAGGGCATCGAAAAGGCGGCGCAAAACGCCACCGACCGGGCCGTCCATGACGCCTACTGGCAGGAAAACCACGCCGCGCCAGCCGTACGCGAGCCAGGGTTCCTACGAGAGTTACAAGACCGCGTACCAGACCGGTTACGAGGGCGTCAAAAAACACGGATCGAGACCGATTTCGCGGAACTGGAGCCCATCTGGCGACCGATTACACCAGCCGCCATACCAGCGGCAGCGTGGAATTGGAGCACGCCCGCCCCGCCATCCGCGCGGGTTACGAGCGCGCCGCCGAGGATCCTGCGCCTCATCCTGCACGAGGAAGAGCTAAAGGTGGGCAAGCGCGAGGTCGCCGCCGGACAGGTGGAGATCCGCAAGGTGGTTCACACGAAAACGTTCCAGGTGCCCGTGGAACTGCGCCGCGAGGACGTGACCATCGAGCGCGTTTCCGCCGGTGAGTTGGGTGGCGTGGTCGCGGATGACGCGTTCGACCGAGAAGGAAATCTCCGTCACCCTGCACAACGAGGAGGCCGTGGTCGCCGAAACCGCCGACACCACCGGCGCGGTCGCGCGTTCACGAAACCGCCGAGGGTCGAGACGCAGAACGTTTCCGAGACCCTGCGCAAAGAGGACGTGGAAGTGGTGCGCGACGGCAAAACCGAAGTTCACCACGACGAGACGACGACCAAGCATTAACGAGTAGTGGTCGTGGATTCGTCGCAAGCTTGTGTCGTCGCGCTCCCGGGATAGCCCGGGAGCGCGATCGTTTTTTGGTGCGTCGTCAACCTTTCCCAATCCTCCGGCTTCCGCTCACCGAAAGTACAACCTCAATACGGGCGAAGACAAAGCTTTGTAAAACAACTCTCCCTGCCTTTCGCACCGAAGGTACAGCCTCATAGTAGCCTGGGGCAACGCCCCAGGTATGGGTTGTTTGTGGGTTTGGCGCTGAAAGCGCGTTTCAAGGTGCCACTCGTGGGAATGGCAAGATGGTCCGCGTGGGCACGCCCGGATTGAATCGCGCCTTCAGCGCTGAATATAATAATACCCATACCTGGGGCGTTGCCCCAGGCTGGGCTGAGGCTGCACCTTCGGTGCGAAAGGCAAGGAGTGCGAAGGCTGCCCTTTGGTGCCAAGGGCGGAGAGCGCTTATAATTAGTTAATCGAAGCCTGTCCAATGGTCCCCGCCGCCGATCACCCGCAGCCCGTGCATGGTAAGATCCGGCTCCACGGCGTCGATGTCACCGGGCAGCAAACGGGAAACAAAACCCGCGTCGCCACCTGTCGCCACCACCCTCGCGCCCGGCGCCTCCGCCTTGAGCGCCCGCAACGTTTCCCCCGCCAGCCCGCGGTAGCCGATCACGGTCCCGGCAAGCATGGCTTCCCGGGTCGAGGTGCCAATCGCAACCGCGCGGGCCGGCAGGCGCCCGGCCTTCAAAACCGGAAGCTGGGCACCGCGCGCGGACAGATAACCGCGCATGCTCGCAAATCCCGGCGCGATCATTCCGCCGATGAAACGCCCCTCGTGGTCCAACACGTTGAAGGTCGCGGCGGTGCCGAAGTCCACGACGATCAAACCTCGGCCGATCCCCTGCCGCGCCAAAGCTCCGGCCATGTTGGCCAGACGGTCGGCTCCCAGCGTTCGCCGTTGGGGATACAAGCTTAGATCCACGCCCAGACCAGCCAGCTTGTGGTGAACAATCCGCGTGGGTATTCCAACCGGCAGCAACTTGAGAATGTTCTCCGTGACCTCCGGAACCACCGAGCAGAGCACCACCCGCCGGTAAGTCCACGAACGCAGCACCAACGCCATCTCCCCACCCCCGGTGTCCGGCGATTCCCCGAGTGTCGTCGTCGGCACCCGGCGGGTTCCGCCCAGCAGCGCGCGGGCGTTTGCCAGCCGGAATTTCACGGCGGTGTTACCGATGTCGATGAGGAGAAATTCGGCCAAGGAAAAGGGGGTGTTTGCAAAACGCGCGGCGACGGGGGCGCGAAGGTTCAAGGAAGGCGGCAGCTTGCCCGCGCGAGTACCCGGGAGAGCCAAACGCGCCTCGATAGTCGATTCACCGCCAACGGTGCATTTAGTGGAACGCCGCCCTCCCGGCAAGCGTATAGGCATATTCCTTGCTTGTTCCCCCGCCGCGTACCCACCAAGAGAAGCTTTACCTACCATGCACCCAGACCCCGGGATTTCGTCCACTCCAGAAAAAGTCGTGCTTTCCCGGTTTGCCACCTTTCTCGGCCAACGCCGCAAACACATTACCCAATGTTGGATGGACGCGGTGCGCCAAAACCCCGACATCGGCTCCGCCGACAATTTGAACCACCAGGAACTCGCCGACCATCTGCCCAAGCTGTTCGAAGAACCTGACCGTCAGCCTGGACGGGGACGACAACCCCGAACACGAGGCGCACGACGACGCCGAACGCCACGGCCGGCACCGTTGGCAACAGGATTACAGCCTGGGGGAAGTCCTCCGGGAACTGGGCGTTGTGCGCCACATGGTGCTGGTTCACGGGTTGGACGCCTTTGAGGACGCCGAGCCGGACACGCCCAAGCCGGGTTTGCGCCGGGTTCGCGAATGCATCCTGCGTTTCTTTGAGGAGACGGCCACGGCCAGCATCGAGCAGTTTGTCGAGGAGCAGCATAAGCAGCTCCAATTGCTTAACGAGCGGTTCCAAGCGGCGGGCGAATCGTTGAAAGGCGTTAACGCGCGGCTCCACGAAGTGGACAATTCGCGCCTCCAGCTTCTGCGCACCGTCTCGCACGAACTGCGCAACACGCTCAACGCCCTGAACGGCGCGGTCATGGTGTTGGGTTTGGATGGGGTGGACGAACCGGAGCGTCAAAAGATGTTCATGATCTGCCACCGCAACTTTGCGGACATGAGCCAGCTCCTGCGGGAGTTGACCGATTACTCCGTGCTGCTGGACGGGCAGATGAAGGTGGAGATCGAACCCTTCAACGCGGCCCTGCTCTGCGACGAACTGACCGCGAGCTTCCGGCCCCTGGCGGAAGTCCAGGGGGTGACTTTCGAAGCCTACGCCCATCCGGGCCTGGGGGAAATCCGCAGTGATCGCCTGCGCGTCAAGCAAGTGCTGGCGAACCTGATTTCCAACGCCATCAAGTACCGCAAGCCGGGATTGGGCTCCCGGGGCGGCATTAAGATGTCCTTTGTCCCCGCCAACGACGCCGACCGGTGGGAAGTCGCCGTTGAGGACGACGGCATCGGCATCGCGCCGGAACATCTGGACACCATCTTCGAGGAATTCCAAAGGGTGGCCGCGAAGAACACGGAGGCGCAGGGAGCCGGTTTGGGTCTCGCGATTGCCAAACGTCTGGTCGGATTGCTGGGTGGTGACATCCGGGTTTCCTCCGAACTCGGCAAGGGAACGTGTTTTACCGTGAGTCTGCCCAGATAGTAGAGGCGCCGCGCCGACGGCTTTCATCCGCGGGAATCTGTGCTAATCTGGCGTCCGCCCGATGGCATCCCCCACGCTCCCCATGAAAAAAGTTGGCATGATCTCCCTCGGCTGCGCGAAAAATCTCGTCGATGCCGAGATCATGCTCGGCAGCGTGCGCGCCCAGGGCATGGAGATCACCGCCTCGGCGGAGGACGCCGACGTGCTGATCGTCAACACCTGCGCCTTCATCGACTCGGCCAAGGAGGAATCCATCGAGGCCATCCTCGAAGCCCACCAAGGCGCGCGGACTCCGGCGCCGTCCCGGCCAGAAGCTCATCGTCAGCGGCTGCATGGCGCAGCGGTTTCTCCAAGGAACTGGCCGCGAGATGCCCGAGGTCAACGCCTTCATGGGCCTGGACCAGATCGCGCAGGCCGGCGACATCGTTTCGCGCGTCCTGGCGCTGCCGGAGCGCGCTCCTGCCGACGGACGCCGCCGCCGATCCGCGGTCTGATCGACGAGAAGCTGGAGCCGCTCAACCTCGTCACGCGGCAGCCGCGCTACATCCCCGACTACGACACGCCGCGCTTCCGGCTCACGCCCGCGCACAGCGCCTACGTCAAGATCGCCGAGGGCTGCAACCACCCGTGCAGCTTTTGCGTCATCCCGCAGATGCGCGGACGCCACCGCAGCCGCACGATCGAGTCCGTCGTGCGGGAGGTCCGCCAGCTTGTCGCGGAGGGCGTGCGCGAGATCAACCTCATCAGCCAGGACACGACCTACTACGGCATGGATCTGTGGACGGAAAAGGCCGGGCCGACGCAGCCGGTGGATTCCGCGCGCGGCGTGACCCTGAGCCGTCTGCTGGAAGAATTGCAGGGGATCGAGGGCGATTTCTGGATTCGCCTCCTCTACACGCACCCGGCGCACTGGAGCGACGAGCTGATCGCCACGATCGCCCGCTGTCCGAAGGTGGCGCGCTACATCGACATGCCGCTGCAGCACATCCACCCGGAAATGCTGGCGGCCATGCGCCGGGAGACTTCGCGCGAGCACATCGAGGAACTCATCGTCCGCCTGCGCGCGGGCATCCCGGGATTGACGCTGCGCACGACCTTTATCGTGGGCTTTCCGGGCGAGACGGAGGAACATTTCGAGTCGCTGCTGGAGTTCATCGGGCGCGTGCGTTTCGAGCGTTTGGGGGTGTTCAACTATTCCCAGGAGGAAGGTTCGCGCGCGGCGAAGATGCCCGGCCAGCTTGCCGCCGGCGGTCAAGCGCCGCCGTTACCGCAAGGCGATGGCGTTGCAACAACGCATCGCCCTGGAAACAAGCGCCGCGATGGTCGGGCAAACGTTTGCGGGTGCTCGGCGACGCCCCGCTGATCGCGCGTTCGCAAGGCGACGCGCCCGACATCGACGGACGCATCCTGCTCGACCGACCCGCGCCGGTGGGTGAGTTTTTCGATGTTTTGGTGGACGGCACGCAAATATATGATTTGACCGCGCAGGGTCGCCGGGTGAGAGAACAGCCTGCGAAACAAGGCTTTCGAGCGGCGAAACGGCGGTCAATCGCACCCGGGCGAGTTCCTCTCGGGGAATCCCCCGCCTAAAACGTTGACATCTTCCACCGGGAACCCTTATTTCTAATAGTTCCCTGCATCCACCCCCATTTACCCTCAGAACACCTCCGCGCGTATGGCCGAGAACGACAACGAACCCAAAAAAGAAACTGTGCGCATCACCCTTCCCCCCGTTCCGGGCCGGGTGAGACCTTGGCCGGCGCGCCCATGAAGAAGGAGACGGTCCGTATCAACCTGCCTTCCCGTCCCTCGCTCGGTTCCGCCTCCAGCGTCGGTCTGGACGCGCCGAAGAAGGAATCCGCCAAGCTTTCCAATCTGGCAAAGCCGCCCGTGCTGAGCCCCAGGCCGATGACGCCGCCGCCTCCCGGTGGCGTGGGTGGACCCGCGCCCATCCGTCCGGGTGGTCCCCCCGCCCCGCCTCGACCCGCCGGTACCGCGGCACCGACCGCGCCGCGACCGGCGGGCCTCGTCCCGGTCGGCGGGCCTCCCCGTCCTCCGGTAGCTCCCGTCGCGCCCCGGCCACCCGGTGCTCCGGGAGTGCCCCCCGCGCCCCGGCCACCCGGCGCGCCCGGTGTTCCCGCCAACCCCGGCGCGGGGATCACCCGCGCGATGCCTCCGCGTCCGCCCGAAGGGGTTGCGGCCCGGCCCGCCGCCGTGCCGGTGCCCGCGGCTCCCGCGTCGCCGTCCAGTGCGGAAACGGTCACGCCTGAGAGCGTAAAATCTGACTTCGCGAGCAAAGCCGCCGTGGAGGAAAGCAGTGCCGCCACGGTGGTGGCCCCCACGGTGAAGAAGGACACGGTGCGCATCGAGGTTCCCAAGGCAAAGCCCCTGCCGCCCGGTGCCACGGTGAAAATCCAGCAGACCCAGCCCATGATTCGTCCGCCCGCGGCGGAAGTGCGCACCCTGGCCGTTCCCGGGGCGGTGGTGGGCGAAGCGGCGGAGGATCCGACCCTGATGTACATGTCGATCGGACTGCTGGTCTTCTCGGCGCTGGTTTTGCTTTTCCAGGTTTTGAATTACATTGCTCTGTCCGCCACTTAGGGCGACCGCCGGGGTGCCACCCGGCGCCGGGCAACGCCGCTTTTTCCAATCAACGCGCCATGTCGAGTCCTCAAACTGTTACCGTGACCGATGCCAATTTTGAGCAGGAGGTCATGAAATCGCCGTTGCCGGTCCTGCTGGATTTCTGGGCGCCTTGGTGTCCGCCGTGCCGGATGCTTTCGCCCGGTGATGGACGAGATTGCCCTGGAGAAGATCGGCGTGGCGAAGATCGCCAAAGTCAACGTGGACGAAAACCAGGAACTCGCGACGAGGTTCAAGGTTCAAAGCATTCCGCTGTTGTTGTTTTTCAAGGATGGACAAGTGGTTGACCAGCAGCGCGGCGCGGACACCAAGAAGGCGTTGATCAGCAAATTGGACGCCTTGTTGTAGGAAAGGTCCTTCGCCTTCGAGGCTCCTTGCCGGTGGGGTGAAGTGGCCCGATTGGCTGGTTGCTTTGGCTAGATGCTCGGAGGAGTTTTCCACCCTCCCCCTCCGATGCAACGCGAAGGTCCACCCTTGGAAATGCTCACCCGCCGACTGGCGGAAACGCCGGAGGACTTCCTCGCGGCCCCGCGCATCGGTGCCACGGGCAGCGTCGAGGTTGCGGCGGTTGTCGCCGATCTTTCCCACCTGCTCGGGACCGCCGCCGCGCCGCTCACGCCCGCCCAACTCGCCCCCTTCCTCTCCGAGAACCCCCGGGAAGACCGCAATCGGTACTGCCTCGTCCTGGTGCTCTGCTGGCTCCTGGCCGACGACTGGTTCCGTCGCGAACGTCCCGACCTCGCGGCGATCCTGCAACTCCTCGACGCTGGCGCGACGGAACTCGCGGCGGGCAACCCCGCCAGCCGCTTCGTCGCCGACCCCGACCGCCGCGAGGAACTCGCCCGCCTCGCCCTCGCGCGGGTTGGTTGTCGACCCGCCGGCGAGTCCCTCGCGCAAGCCCAGGATCGGCTGACCCGCATCAGTTCGACCGAGCGCGCCCGCGTCATGCAAGCCGCCCGCGGTGCCGAGGAACGGGCTCGCGCCGTACGCGAGGCCCTCGCCCGCCAGGCCGCCCAGGAATCCGCCGACAAGGCCACTCGGGAATGAACGCCGAATCCGCGTCGCCGGCCGCCACCGACGCCGACCGTTACCCCACCCTAACGGGATCCGGACGCCAAACGCTGGACCGCCTGCGCGAGCATCCCCGCGCGCCCGTTTACCGGAACCAGAGCGGCAACCGCCTCACGGTCGCCGACGTCGAGGCCGCCCGCGTCTTCGAGCGCGAAACCCTCGCCGCCGACCTCGATCCCTCCGCCGCGCCGCCGTGGTTGCCGGCGTTTGTCGCGCGCTGCCTGGAGCAGGTGCCTTTTTACCGGCGGTACGGTCCCGCGCCTTTGCGGTTGTCCGACCTGCCCACGATCAGCCGGGCGGACCTCAGCCGCGACGTGGCGCAGTTCGTCCCCGACGACCTCCCGCTCGCGCGCCTCATGCATTTCCAAACCAGCGGCACCACCGGGCACCCGCTGCTGCTGCCCTCCCATCCGACCGTCGCGGCGAACTACCTGGCCTTCCATAAACGCGCCCTGCGGCGGTTCGGCGTCGAGTTGCGGGCCAGTCGCGGCGAAATCGGCGTGATCCTCCTGGGCTGGCAGAGACGGTGTTTCACCTATGTCTCCGTCACACCCGCGATGGACGAGGCCGGCCTCGCGAAAATCAACCTCCACCCGGACGACTGGCGCGACCCCGCCGACCGCGCCGCCTACCTCAACGACTTGGCCCCCGAGGTGTTCGCGGGCGATCCCATCTCCTTTGCGGCCCTGCTCGAACTCCCGGATCTAACTTGCCGCCCCCGCGCGCTGCTTTCGACCGCAATGGCACTCCTGCCGGGTTTGCGCCGCCGTCTGGAGGAACGCTTCGGCTGTCCGGTGGCCGACCTGTACTCCATGAACGAGGCGGGTCCCGTGGGGGTGTTCGACCCGGCGGTAGGCGGGCATGTTCTCCTGCAACCCCGACTGCTCGTGGAAATCCTCGACGCCGCCGGCCACGTCCTGCCGCCCGGCGCGCGGGGCGAGATCGCGCTCACCGGTGGGTTCAACCACTGCCTGCCGTTGCTGCGCTACCGCACCGGCGATCAGGCGGCTTTGCGGATCGATCCCGGTTGCGAGCCGGTCCTGGAGGGATTGGAAGGGCGACCGCCGGTGCGATACCAGACCGCCGCAGGCGAGTGGATCAACAACCTGGAAATCACCCACGCGTTGCAACCGCTCGCGCTGCCGCAGTACACCCTCCGGCAAGACGCCACCGGCGATCTGCGTTTCACGTTCTGCGGACCGGCGGGCAACGCCGACGCCATCCGGCTCGCGCTGCGGCGGCTTTTCGGACCCGCGCGGGGCCTGACCGTGGAGCACGCGGCGTTGTTCGAGGGCAAGGTCGTTCAATACACCTCCGATTTGGCTGGATCCGAACCATGAAAATTCCATGGGACGAATTGACCGCCAACGTCTTCAACGCCGCGTCGATCCTCCTCGCGGGCCGCAACAGCGCGCAAACGTGGTGGACTGGCATCGCCGGGGGCGCGCTCTTCGCGTGGGTGTTCTACCACACCCAGTTGTACGCGGACGTGACGCTGCAAATCTTTTTCATCGCCACGAGCATCGCCGGCTGGATCCAATGGCGCGGCGGACTCGCCGCGCGGGCCGAGATCCCGGTGCGACGCACGCGGCCCGGTCCGGCAGCGGCGCTCGCGCTGGCGGGCGCCGGGGTGACGCTGGGTTACGGCGCGCTGCTCCACCGGTACACGAACGCCTACGCGCCGTTCGCGGATTCGGTGGTGCTGGCGTTCAGCGTGCTGGGCCAGTTTCTGCTGATGGGACGCCGGGTGGAAAACTGGTGGTGCTGGCTGCTGGTCAACACGGTCGCCGTGCCACTGTATTTCTCGCGCGGGTTGTACGTGACCTCAGCCATGTACGCGGTTTTTTGGGTGAACGCCATCGTGTCGCTCCGCCACTGGCGGCGTTTGCTGGCTAACGGGAAGTAAACCGGACCCGACGACGATGATGCCACCTTCCAAGCAACCACCATTCGCCCGCGGGTTGGTCGTGGGAAAATTCTCGCCGTTGCACCGCGGCCACGAGTGGCTGCTCAACCGGGCCGCGGCCAGTTGTGACGAGCTGTTTATCATTAGCTACAGCCTGCCCGAGTTTCCCGGCTGCGAACCTGAACGGCGCGAAGCTTGGCTCGAGCAGTTGTTCCCGGCCGCGGAGAGTCTGGTGGTGACGCCGGAGTTCCTGCGCGCCCGGCTGCCGGGGGTCGAACTACCCGCCAACGATGCCGACGAACGGACTCACCGCCGGTTCTGCGGGTTGCTGTGCCGCGAGATTTTCGGCGTGACGGTTGACGCGGTGTTCACCAGCGAGGATTACGGCGACGGGTTCGCGCGGGAACTGACCGCGTTTTTTCGCGAACGTGACCCGGCGGCGCCCGAAGTGCGCCACATCCAGGTGGATCTGACACGGACCCGCGTGCCTATTTCCGGCACGGCGGCGCGCGCGGACATCCACGGGGCGCGCCGATACTTATCCCCGGCGGTGTATGGTTCCTTCGTGCGCCGGGTGTGTTTGCTGGGAGGTGAATCCACCGGTAAGACGACGCTCGGGTTGGCGTTGGCGGAGCGGTTGGAAACAGTGTTCGTGCCGGAGTACGGACGCCAACTCTGGGTCGATCTCGGCGGCGAGCTGGAGTACGAAGACATGCTGCGCATCGGCCAGCGGCAGATCGCGAATGGAGCGGGAGGCGGTGGCGGTGGCCAACCGGTTTATGATCTGCGACACGTCGCCGCTGACGACGTTGTTTTACAGTCACGCGATGTTTGGGAAGGCGGACGGTGACCTCGAAATGTTTGCCCGGCGGCGGTACGACGTGGTGTTGCTGTGCGCCGACGACATCCCTTTCGAGCAGGATGGAACGCGGCAGGACGAGGCGTTCCGCCGTCGGCAGCACGCGTGGTATCTGGAGCGCTTGGCGGAAATGGATCAGCCGTGGACGCTGGTGGGTGGAACGGTGGACGAACGCGTGCGGCGGGCCGTGGAGTTGCTGCTGGATTGAGAAAGGTCGAGCGACATTTCTGAACAGGAGCGATAGCTCTCCCGGGAGCGCGGGCATCCTGCCCGCATCGGGTCTGGTTCTCCGCACCAAAGGTGCAGCTTCACCATAGCCTGGGGCAACGCCCCAGGAACAGGATAGTATGGTGTCCAGCGCTGAAGGCGCGTTTCAATCCGGGCGCGCCTTCGAGGACCATCTTGCCCGACCAACCGGCGGCCTTTGAATCGCGCCTTCAGCGCTGGGACCGCAAACAACCCATACCTGGGGCGTTACCCCAGGCTGTTATGAGGCTGCACCTTCGGTGCGAAGAACCAGACCAGAGCGACCAGGGGACTGTCGCCCCGGCAAGCAATACGCCTCAACCCAGCGCCCCGAGAAACTCCGCCTTCGGCACGCGGTCGAACACTTGCGCGAACGTTTCCCCCTCGCCCTGCCTCCGGCTGTCGTAAAACCGCAGCAGCTTGTCCACCACGACATGCACGTCCGACGCCAAAATCTTGCCTTTCAACAACTCGTTGAACCGCCGGTTTTCACCCAGGCGTCCGCCGATAAACAGGTCGAACGCGTCCACCGTCTCGCCGTTGGGCAGCTTGGTGCGCGCGCCCCGGAACCCGATGTCCGCGATCTGGTGCTGACCGCAACTCGATGGGCAACCGCTGAAATGCACGCGGATTTTATCCTGGTACCAGCCGCTCGATCGCCTCCAACTGATCGACCAGACGCATCATCCGGTTTTTCGTTTCGGCCACGGCGATGTTGCAGAACTCGATGCCCGTGCACGACACGCAGCCGCGGCGGAAGTTCGACGGCGCGTACACCAGACCGGCTTCGTCCAGTTCCGCTTTCAACGCCGCGAGGTTCGCCTTCGGGGATGTTGAGCAGAATCAAGTTCTGCTTGTTCGTCAGACGCACGGCGTCCTGTCCCGGCGCGGCGTACTTGCGCCGCGAGTTCGCCGCAACTGCTGGAGCGCCGCGTTGCGCACGCGCCCGCCCGCGAACGACACGCCGACGTACCACAAACCCGGCTGCTTTTGCGCGCAAACGCCCAGGTGGTCGCTCTCCTGGTCCGCCACCACGGGGAAATCCGCGTGACGTTCCAGCGGGTAACCCAGGAGCGTCTCGACCTCCGCCAGCACCCGTTCCGCGCCCCAGTCGGCCACGAGAAACTTGAACCGCGCGCGGCTGCGCTTGAGCCGGTAGCCCTGGTCGCGGAAAATGTGGTGATCGCCTCCGTCACCGGCCACACCTGCGCGGGCCGGATGAACACGGGCAGCAATTGCGCCATGTGCGGCGCGGCCGACAGGCCGCCGCCGACCTTCACCCCGTAACCCGCCTCGTCCGCCGCGCCGCAGCCCAAAGAAGCCCACGTCGTTGATGTCGGGCTGCGCGCACTGGATGCCGCAGCCGCAGATCGTGATCTTGTACTTGCGCGGCAGGTTGGAAAACGCGCGGTTGTTCGTGAGTTTCTCGGTTGATCTCCCACATCTGCGGGCTGGCGTCGATGATTTCGGTGGCATCCACGCCCGCCACCGGGCAGCCGCCGACGTTGCGGGTGTCGTCGCCGCACGCGCCGCTCGTCGTGATGCCGACCTCGGCCAGTTCGGCGAAGATGGTGCGGCATGTCCTCAATCCGCAGCCAGTGCATTTGCACGGTCTGGCGCGTGGTGAGATCGCAAAACCCGCGTCCGTAACGCTCCGCCAGATCGCTGAGTTTGCACGCCTGCGCGCCGGTGAGCTGGCCGCCCGGCACCTTCGTGCGCAGCATGAAGTACCCCGACTCCTTCGGCTTCTGACGGTACACGCCGTACCACTTGAACCGCTCGAAATCATCGTCCGTGATGGCCTCGAAACCTTCCTGGGCGTAGCGATAAATGTCGTGGATGACATCCAGCCCGTCTTTTTCTTGTTTGATGCGTTCCTGAGCGGTCAGCGGGATCAAACCTTGGCGGACGGCTTCGTAGTTTTGCGGCGTTTTGGTGGCGGTGGTCGTCATGCGGCGGGTGAATTGTCTATAATTCCGATGGGATTATAATAAATGACGGGGGGAGAGGCAAGCTGGATTTATTCAGGGGAAGGCTGTGGATGAATACGACAGAGAAGGGCGGCGGGATACGCGGCGCTGCCCCCGTGGGAGCGGGAGAATTGCTCAGGACACGATTTCGGCGTTCTCATCCTCGCGCTCTTCCGCGACGGTACCACCCTCGTGGGCGGTGTTCCGCTCGATCATCACCTCGGTGATGCGTTTGCGGGTGACGCGGCGGATGGTGAGCGTCAGGTTCCGCAGCCGGACCACGTCGCCGGGCTTGGGCAGGTAACCCAGCCGGTTGAAAACCAGGCCGCTGATGGTGTCCAAGCCTTCCGCGTGCAGTTCAAACCCCGGGTACTCGCTCAGGTCGTCCAGCCGGGCGTGCCCCCCGGCGAGGAGGCGGTCGTCGTCCAAAGGTTGGATGTAGAGTTCGTCCTGTTCGCGTGGCAGGGCGTCGCCGACGATTTCCTCGGTGATGTCGGCCAGGGTAACGATGCCTTCCGTGCCGCCGTATTCATCGACCACCACCGCGAGGCCCTGCGGACGGTTCACGAAGGAGCGCAGCAGGTCGAGGGCGCGCATGGATTCCGAGACGTAGGAGGGCGGGTCCATCACCTCGGTGTAAGGCGGCGCCGGGTCGGCGTCGGGCGGGTTTTCCGGGCGCGCGCACAGGCTCAAAAACTTCTGGGTATCCAGCACGCCGAGGATTTCGTCGGGGGTGTCGCCGTACACGGGGACGCGCCGCCGGCGTTGCGCGCGCAGCCGGGCGATGGCTTCGGCGTTGGTCAGATCGTCGGGCAAGCCGAAGATTTCGACGCGCGGGGTCATGCAATCCTTGGCGGTTTTGTCACCGAGTTTGATGATTTCCTGGATCATTTCGCTCTCCGCGTCACGCAACGCGCCCTCCTCCGCGCCCACTTCCACAAGGGCCTCGAAGTCCTCCTCGGTGAGTTGCAACGGCTGGCTAACCTGCCGGGGCGTGAGCAAATCGGCGAGGCGTTCGCTGAGGGTTTGGAGTGCGCCGCACAGCGGGTCCAGGACGGGCCGCAGGTAGTGCAGGGCGCGGATGGAGGGCGGCGCGACCCGCAACGGCGCTCGCAGGGCGGCGACTTTCGGGAGCAGGTCGCACATGCCGACAACCAGCAGGTAGAGTCCGAAGGCGGCGGGCAGGATCGGGGCGCGCGCGGCGCCGGGATTTTCCCCCGGAGTGTGCCAGGTAGAGAAGGTGCGCAGCAAGTAGAACCCGAGCAGGCAGAGCGGGAGGTTGCTCAGGGTGTCGCCGACGAGGATCATGCTCAGGAGTCGGCGGGGGTTGGTGACGAGAAGGTCGATGGTGGCCTGTCGATCCGGGAGAAGTTCGCGGAGCTTCTTGATGTCCGGCGGTCCCAACGAGAATAGGGAGGTCTCCATCGCCGAAAAAAAAGCCGAGGCCACGCCGAGGGCGGCCATCAGGCAGAGGATCAGGACAACGTGGGCGGGTGGCATTTCGGCGGCAACCTGCTATTTAGCGGAGGCGGGGGTGAATTTCGAGTAGGAAGTTGCCGCATGAGCAAACACGAACGCGTCAGCGCCTTTGTCGCCTCACTGGGGGGTAACCCCGATCTGTCCCTGCATCCGTGCTACCAAGGATACTTTCGTTGTTTCAACGAGGGGCGTTATTACGAAGCCCACGATGTTTTGGAGCATCTCTGGCTCGGCCTCGGCGCGGCGGACGGCAACTTCCTTTTCTACAAAGGGCTGATCCAAATCGCGGGCGCGTTTGTGCATCTGCGCAAACAGCATCTCCGGCCCGACCACCCCAAGGACGGTCGCCGACTGCGGCCCGCCTCGCGCCTTTTCACCTTGGGGATGAACAACCTCGCGCCTTTCCGACCGTGGCATTTATCCCTGGATGTGGACGCGTTCTGCGCCCTGTGCGAAGCCCACGTGGCGGCGATCATGGAAGCCGATTTCACGCGCAACCCCTGGCTCCCGGAACGCGCCCCGCAGGTCAAGCTGGACCACGGGTAAGAATCCAGAAGTAGCACAGAGGGCACGGAGCGGCAGACACAGAGAACACAGAGGAAGAAGGAGGATTCGGAGGGGAACAGGAGAATATAATCTTCTCTGTAACAAAGCCTTTTGCCTTTTTCTTCCTCTGTGTTCTCTGTGTCTGCCCTCCGTGTCCTCTGTGCTACTTCTGGATTTTTCAGCGCGCCTCAATCCACGCGAGCGCCTTGTCGTAGCTGCAACGCTCCAGGTAATGCGCGAGCATTGGGTCCAGGGGCCGGGGCAGCCGACTTTGCAACTCCACCACGCGCTCCGACACCGCCTGTAGTTGACCCAGGTGCGCCGCAACGTCGCGCTGGTAACTTTCACGGTCCGCGATCACGCGCAGACGCGCGCGCAAAGCTTCGGCGAGTGCTTGAAAAACAGGATCGTTCATCGGTGGGGAAAAGGCGGACGGCGGTTGTAACCCATCCAATTCCCGCTAGCATACCATCGTGTCAACCCGGGGGAAAGGACGCGCGAACCCATGAGCCCATCCGCCAAGCGGTCGATCCTGGTCGTCGATGACGATGTTGAGATACTGCGCTTCCTGCGGGAAACGCTCGCCAGCTTCGCCGCGTGCGACGTCGATACCACGCCCAGTCCGCAGTACGCTTTTGAGTTGTGCCTCAAGAAGCAGTACGACCTCTTTCTCTTCGATTTCACGATGCCAATCGTCGATGGCTCGGTTTTGTACGATTTTATTCGCGCGGCCTACCTGCACGGCGGCATGGCGTCGGCCCGGGTTCTGCCGCCGTTGATCGTCATGTCGGGTCACGCGGAGGAGCCGCGAGCCCAGGCCCTTTTGCACGAGGCCGGCGTGCGGGTTTTCCTCGCAAAACCTTTTAGCGTCGCCCGTCTTCTCAAGAGCGTGGAAGCTTGCCTGCCGGGCGTCACGCGGGGGTTTGGCCCGCCGGGTTCGCCCGTTTAGGACTTCGGCCTTTATGTTCAACCAGGATGAGACGCTTCCAGCGGGCGGACCCGGCCAACGTGTGCGAGTCAAAATCTGCGGGCTGACCTGCCGCGAGGACGCCGTGCTCGCCGTGGAACTCGGAGCCGACGCCTTGGGCTTCAACTTCTATCCCGGTTCGTCCCGCTGCCTGGATCTCGACACCGACTTGGGCTGGCTGCGCGATTTGCCGGCGACCACGCGCCGCGTGGCGGTGGTGGTGAACGCCGGACGCCCGCTCCTCGAACGGCTCCTGCGCGAGCGTCTGGTGGACAGCGTTCAGTTGCACGGCGATGAGGAGGAGGCTTTCTGCGCGGCTTTGGGGGCGGACGGCGTGCCTTTCGCAAAGGCGATCCGGGTGCGGGACGCCGCCGCGCTGGAGCGCCCGGAGCGTTTCCACACGGACGACCTGCTGCTGGACGCGTACCAGCCGGGGGCGTTCGGCGGCACGGGCCACCGGGTGGACTGGACCCTGGCGGCGGATTTCACGCGAAGGCAATCCGCCCTGGGCCGGCGGGTGATACTCTCGGGTGGCTTGACACCGGAAAACCTGGCGGAAGCGATCCGGCGGGTACGGCCTTTCGCGGTCGATGTGGCCAGCGGCGTCGAGGCACCCGGCAACCCCAGGCGGAAAGACGCGGCGCGCCTGCGGGAGTTTATCAAAGAAGCGACGCGCGACGGATGAAGAAACCAGAAGGTTCACAGAGGACACGGAGAGGGGGACACAGAGGCGGAGGAGGCAGAGAAAGGCAAAAGGCTTTGTTCCAGAACTGACCCGCCACTCTCTCCTCCGGACCCCTCCTTCTTCCTCTGTGTTCTCTGTGTCCCCCTCTCCGTGTCTTCTGTGATAATTCTTGTTCCCGCCTCCGGCAGTTTCTTCCCTTCTGAGTCTCAGAAAAGACGGATTTACTCTGTTAAACGGGGTCGAAAAAGTTTTTGGCGGTGGAAACGCCCGGGTTGGGAATAGGTGGTTCGCTTCCTGCTTAAGTAGGAAAAACCACCGTTCTTAACCGTCCGTTTCTACTTCCATGACTCCTACACGTTACCTCCCAGTTGTTTGCTCGCTGCTGGCCCTCGCTGGTCCGGCCGCGCAAAGCCGGGCGCAGGCTCCCCTGCTGCCGCCGCTTCGCGCGTCCGGCGACCTGGCCCAAGCCTCACCCGCCAGCGCGCCGCCCGCCGGCGTTGTGCCTCCTCCCGGCGGCGTGCCCCTCGCCCCAGCCCCGGCGGACACCGCGACGCCCGCGCCGCTCGATCCCAATGTTCCCGCGCCCATCGCGCCGCCACCCGTCATCAGCGGCAATCCGGCGGGCGCGCCGGGCACAGCCACGGCGGGCGCGGCTCCCATCGACACTGCCGCCGGGGCGGGTGGCAACGCCGGCGCGGCGCGCGCCCGTGAGTTCCAAGGCGACGATACCGGCCAGGTGTTGCGCCTGCTTGCCCGGCAGGCCAAGATCAATTTGATCGTCAGCGACCAGGTGGTCGGCACGATCAACATGCGTCTGGAGGACGTGACGGCCTTGCAGGCGATCCAGGTGATCTGCCAGGCGAAGGCGTACGATCTGGCGCAGACCAACGGTGTTTACTACGTCAAGACCCCGGCCGAGAAAGCCGCCGAGCCGACGCAGAGTGACTACTACACATTTTCTTATGCGCGCGCCGCGCAGGTCACCGCCCTGCTGACCAGCCAACTCAAAAGCAAGGCCACGCCGCCGCAGGTGGACGAGCGGACGAACACCGTGTTCTATCAGGAAGCGAAGTCCAACATTGGTGAAATTCGCGGCTTTCTCGCGCGGATTGACCGGCCCACCCGGCAGGTGATGATAGAGGCGCGGTTAGTGGAGGTGAATTCTAACCCAACGCAAAGCTACGGGATCAACTGGGGCGGTGTGTTCGGCAGCGCAGGCTCGCCGAAGCAGGTTTCCTACGGTGGCTCCAGTTTTCCAACTATACCCGCAACAGTGCCAGCGCAAACTGTTGTTAATCCTGGTCAAGCCAACCAGACACTGGTGCCTAGGATAGGTCCCAACGGGGCTCCTCTTCTGGTGCCGAGCGGGGTGCCAGCAACATTTACGCAGACTCTTGTCAACGGTGTCCCGGCGCTCAATGATTTCGTCACCAGCGGCTCACTGGATAGGTTGGGCAGCGTTCTAGGCAATCAATTCGCAATCTTGTCCCTCCCTCAATTTTCGGCCACATTGCGTTTCTTAAACGAGGACACCGACGCAGAATTTTTAGCGAATCCGCGCATCGTTACAGCGGACAACTTGGAAGCGACCATCAAGATTGTACGCAATCAGCCCGTGCCACAACTCAACTTCAATGAGCAGACGGCGACGGCGGTGTTCAGTGGTTTCCAAGATAAAGTGTACGGGAACACGCTGGTGGTAAAACCCTCGATCAACAAAGACAACTTTGTCACTCTGTCCGTCAAACCCGAGATCAGCAACCGGGTGGGCGACCAATCCTTCAACTTCGCGGGGGCGACAGTCACGAGTCCGATCATCGACACCCGGACGTTGGAAGCCAACGTCTTGATCAAGAGCGGTTGTACCCTGGCAATCGGCGGCCTGTTACAGGATGAGACCAGCAAAGGAACTACCAAGGTACCAATCTTGGGTGACATTCCTGTCCTTGGTTACCTGTTCCAGGAACATCTGAACTCGCGGACTAAGCGGAATCTCTTGATCTTCGTGACACCGACCATCATCAGTGAACAGTACGGCACCGGATTGGAGGATCAGGTCACGGGGTTAAAGAACAGCTCGATCAACAAGGAATACGCTAACATCAACGGCTGGCGCAACAACGCCAAGGGTGCCTATAATCTGACGAAGAACCAGCCCAAGCAGCTCGCCTCGCAGTATCCGGCTCCCGGAGACTGCGCCGATCCGAAGGTCAGCTTCAAACAGAACGCTACTGCGAGGGGGGAGTAAAGACGCCCGATAGCTGGGTTATCCCCGCAGTTCACGCAAAACCCGAGGCTCGCAACCGAGCTTCGGGTTTCGTCGTTTTCAGATGGTGCCACTATCTCCGCTCATCCCAGCGTTCGCCGGAACAGACCAATTGCCAGCGCGTAA
This sequence comes from uncultured bacterium, assembly GCA_963795895.1. GTDB lineage: Bacteria > Verrucomicrobiota > Verrucomicrobiia > Chthoniobacterales > SZAS-18 > CAWCJJ01. The sequence goes on along the minus strand of CAWCJJ010000003.1, from coordinate 65,463 downwards.
CATTCCATCGCCAACTCCGGGTCGTAACGCGGCCCCTCGTCGCGCATGAACGCGTGTTGCGCGTTGAACTCGTGCCAGGTGAAATTCAAATGCGGCGTCCGTCATCGTCCGATAGATGAGCGCCCGGCCTTCGTTCGGAATGTGCGGGTCCTGCCGACCCCAGATCATGAGCATCTCGCCCTGGATCTCCCGCATGCGGTCCAGGGAGTCGTCGTTCATGCCTTTGCCCAACCCGCGCTTGTGGATGTCGGTCGCGTAGAAGCAGGCGCGTGGCGAGCACGTCCGGGTTCATGGCGGCGCGAAAAGCCAGGTGTCCGCCGATGCAGATGCCGATACGCCCCCAGCTTTCCCGTGCAGGCGGGTTGCGACTTCGAGAAAATCGAGCGTCGCGCGGGCGTCGGCGTCGTAGCTGGCTAGTTCCTTGGTGGTCTTGTGGGCGTTGCCACGGTCCGCGCCGGCGGTGTCGTAGGGCAGCACGGTGCCGGCGGGTTCGAGTTCGTGATAAATCTCCGGCACGGCGACGACGAACCCGTGCCCAGCCAGCACCGCCGCCATGCGCCGGACGGGTCCGGTGACCTGGAAGATTTCCGAATAAAGCACCAAGCCCGGATACTCCCCCGCCGCCTCCGGTTGGAAGAGGTGGAGCCTGCATTGGCCCCGTGGGTGTAGGCACTTCGGTGAACTCCGGTTCTTTAAGGATCATGACGGATGAGTACAGCGGGTTCGGGCTACGTTTGACCAGTCTTAATTGCGGTCCATCCCCGCGCCAGCCATCGGTGACCCCTCGCGCAAACGATAATCGGAACGCGCCGCATCCGCGAAAACGGACAAATCCGCCATCAGGTTGTGACTCACCTCGCCGGCGCGCCACTTGAGCGGCGAGGATGAACCCACGATCAGGTTGTCCGCCACACGCACGAGGCATCCGCTCCCGTCCCCGCTGGCACCCCCACCCACGCCAACGCTCACGAAATCACCCCCCGCCGCCCGCTCGTTGACGTACGTGTTGCCCGCCACCGTCAACTCCCGTCCGGCGTTCGTGAAACTCTCCTCACCGTAGGACACCGCCACCCGGTTTTGCGCCTTCGGTCCATGCTGAAGAATGTTCCCGCTCAGGGTACACCGGCCCGCGTCCGGCAGATCCACCAGGTAGCTTGACGCGCCGTCGGCTTCGTCCGTGAACCGGCATGCCTCCAGGATCGTCGTCTCGGCGCGACTCTTCACGAGGTGCCCCGTACGGGCACGGCGCGACCAACAACGACGCATCGTCAGCTTGCGGACGCGACCCACGTAGAGGTTGTGCGACTGCCCGTCGCCCGCCCCGTTGCCGTTGAACTCGCACTCTTCGATCAGGATATCGCTTCGCGGATCGGCACCGGTCAACAAACCGTTCTCGTTGTCGTGGAACCCGCAGGATCGCAACTCCAACCCGGCGCCTTCCAGGCGGATGCCCGCGCCGTTACGGTCCGCGACATGGCAGCCGGAGAAATCCACGTTCTCAATGCTCGTGTCGTCACCGCGCACGACCCAGATCGCCTTGCCCTGGCAACTCCGACCGGCGGCGGCGAGACGCGCCTTGCCGCCCACGCCGCGAATGGTCAGATGACTGGCGGTCCAAAGCGCCACGTCGCCGGGGTAATTGCCCGCTTCGATTTCAACGGTGTCGCCGTCCCGCGCGACGGCCGCGGCGGCGGAAGGGGTCTTGTGGACCTGTGTTTTCCCGACGCGCAAGACCTCGCCCGCGCGCAGGCTCGCCGTGAGCAGTAAACCGCCGAGAAAAACACCGAGAAACCCGGGCAACGGACGGTTCATGGAAAAACAAGTCACCGCCAGTTGGGTCCGATCAGTTCGCGTAAGAAGGTCTCGTCCGCCCACGGTGCCGCCCGGGTGAAGCGAGCCACAAAATCCGCGCCCCCGCCGATGACCACCCCGCCAGGGGTCCATTGCGGCGAGAGAACGTTAGCCATCAGGGCGTGCCCGGCCTCCGGTCGCAGCCGCAACGCTTTCCAGCAGCCGCCGGGGATGGAAATCATCAGCCGCTGCCCGCCCGCCAAATCGCGGCCGAGGGTTTGCCGCTCCGCCGTCCCGTCCGGGTGGAAGATGTAGTAGTCCACCGGTCCGCCCTCCAGCAAGACGTGCGTGTCGTCGGACTCCAAACGGTGCAGGTAGTTGATCGGCTTATCTCGCGTTAGGAGGTAGTAGATTGAACTGTGCGCCTTGAGGGGATTCCCCGCGCTCGCGACCTCGAGATCGGAAACATGGACGCCGCCAAAATAGCCCGACTCACCCGCCAGCGGCTCCAGGTGAAGCAGGGAAATCAACTCGTCCGCGCGCCGGTCGGCGGGTGGTTCCAAATCGGGGGGAACGGCGCGAACAATACCCGTTAGAAGCGCGAAGGCCGCCCATTGCGCGAACAAGCGGCGCTTGCCCCGGATTACAAACATGGTGGATTCCAGAAGGTAACTGTTCACACGCGGTTGGTGAGACTGGCGACCATGGTGAGAAGCTCGGCGGCCTCGACGGGCTTGGCCACGTGCGTTTGGAAGCCCGCGCGCACCGCTTTCACGCGGTCTTCCACCCGCGCGTAAGCCGTCAACGCCACCGCTGGCAGTTTGTGGCCCGCCTGCGCCGCCTCCCACGCCCGCACGCGCTCGATCAACCCGTAGCCATCCTCGCCCGGCATGCCGATGTCGCTCACCAGCACATCCGGTCGCGGTCCGCCGACCGCCAGCGCGAAGGCTTCCGCCGCCCCGCCCGCGTCGAGCACCTCCGCGCCGCGCTCCTCGAGCATGCGGCGGAGCAGGGCCCGCGCGTCGGCCTCGTCATCGACCACGAGCGCGCGCACCCCGCGTAGATCCACCGCCAAAGCCCCCGGCGCCGTCCCGCCGCCCCCACGCGACACAGACACAAAGTCCCGCGCGCGGGGGTGCCGCCCCTCCGGGTTGGCGTCTCCCACGCCACCGCCGCCCGCGCCCTCCTCGGCGGGCAGCACCGCCAGCAGCGGCAGCGACACCACAAAGGTGGAACCCGCGCCCGCGCCCGCGCTGCTGGCCCACACCGTGCCCCCGTGCAACTCAACGAGTTGCTTGACGATGGCCAGGCCCAGGCCCAGACCCCCGTGCCGCCGGGTCGTGCTCGCGTCCGCCTGCCGAAAACGGTCGAAAACGTGGGGCAAAAACTCCGCGGGCACACCCTCGCCCGAATCGCTGAAACTCACCTCCAGGTGGCTGTCAACGCGCCGGAGGACCACCTGCGCCCGCCCGCCCCTGGGCGTGAACTTGATCGCGTTGCCCAGCAGGTTCCAGAACACCTGCTGCAAACGCTCGGGATCGCCACTGACCGGCGGGGTTCGCGGGTCGAGCACGGCGGCGAGGGCCACGCCCTTGGCCGCGGCGGCGGGGGCCAGGGAGTCGATGGCGGCCTGGACCACGGGCGCCAGTTCCACGCGCCGGACGTCCAGCCGCACCTTGCCCGAGATGATGCGGCTCATGTCCAGGAGATCCTCGATGATCTGCGCCTGCGCGCGCGCGTTGCGCTCGATGGTGGAAATCCCCAGTTCCAGGTCGGCCAGCGAGGCTTCCGCGCCCGCGGGCGTGGCGGACCGGGGAGCGGCGAGCGAGGCGGGAAGCGGGGCGAGCACCTGCGCCCAGCCCAGGATGGCATTGAGGGGTGTGCGCAATTCGTGGGAAAGCGTCGCCAGGAATTCGTCCTTTATCCGGCTGGCCCGCTCCGCCTCCGAACGCGCCGCCCGCTCCGCCGCCAGCAGGTCCTCGCGCCGCTCGTCAAAGAGCAGCTTATCCTCCACGTCGGCGATGGTACCGACCCATTCACGAACCTCCCCATTATTTCCGGGTAGCGGAATACCCGTCACATGCATGCGCCGGTAAACACCGTCGCGCCGACGCAACCGATACACCAAATCCATTTGCCCACCCGTCGAAACCGCCTCGCGCCAGCGGCGCGCCACCGAACCCTTGTCGGGCGGGTACACGATCTCCAGCCAGCCCATGCCGTGATGCTCCGCGGGTGGTTGTCCGCTAAACGCCTCCCAGCCGGCGATCTCACCCATCATGCAACCCTCGCGGTCGGCGCGCCAGACGATCCTGGCGCTCGCCGCCACCAGCGACCGGAAACGCTCCTCGCTTTCGGCAACCTCCCGGTCCGCCCGGGCGCGGCCAATGTAGGCCCAGGAATGTTCCACCACTTCGGCCACCAACGCCACTTCCTCCTCCGTCCACGCGCGGGGGGTCGTTTGATGAACCGCCATCATCGCCACCAGGCGCCCCTCCTTGAGCAGGGGGCAGCAAACGATCGCCTTGATCCCGATCGCGTTGAACGTTTCCCTCCCCTCGTCCGCCGCCAGTTCCCGGTCCACGTCGCGCAGCACCAACTGCCGACCGTGGCGCTGGTCGTCCGCCGCGCGCGGACCGAACGAGGAGAGCTGGTAATGTCCGACGATGCTGTCGCAACCATCCGTGTAATCGTGGCGGATGAAAAAATTCTCGCCGTCGGGTTCCACGTCGGCGTAAGCGCAACGCGACGCGCCCACGTGCTCGCCCAAACGCCGGGTGATGAGTTCCATGACCTGCCCGGGATTGGTCAGATCGCGGCTGGCCTCGGCGATGCCGTTGAGCAACTCCAGCCGACGGGCTTGTTTGCGTAATTGCTTTTCCTGTTGGACGAGCGCCTCGGCGGCATCCTTTCGGACGGTCACGTCCATGGCGACACCGTCGAAGCGGCGCAGTTCCCCGGCCTCGTCGTAGAAACCGCGTCCGATCGCGCGCACCCAACGGGTCCGCCCATCGGGTGCCACCGTGCGGTATTCCGTGTCGTACATCGACTTGTGGAGCAGCGCGGTGTTCACCGCCTGGCGGGTGCGATCCCGGTCGTCGGGATGAATGATGGAATAAAACAGGTCAAAATCGACTTTGGTGCCCGGCGGCAACCAAAAAAGCTCCAGGCATTTCGCATTCCAAACGATGTCCCCCAACGGCATGGGACAGTAGAAAGTTCCCAATTCGGAGGCCTCGATAGCGAGCGCGAGCCGTTCCTGGCCCGTGCGAAGTTCCTCCTCCAACCGCCGCCGGTCGTTGCCCATGGAAGGATCGGAGGGTAGAGGAGACGCTTCCAGCGGATCAATGCTCATGTCACGGACGGAGCGAAGGCGGTTGCGTTGAGCAGCGGTTTAGAGTGATCACAGCGGCAACTAAGGGGAAGTGTTACCATCCGACGAAGCCAGTTTCGTTCTCACATTGCGAGCAAACATCGAACCCCGGACCGATTTTGGCTGTGTGGTAAATGGGATAGTTGATGATTGGCATGAAGCCAAGGGAATGTGAAGAATTCCGCCGCGTAACCCACAACCCACAACCTATCAACCAACCACCTTCCAACCTTCTCCCCCGCTGGCGCGGCTTCAACCTTCTGGAGATGTACTCGGCCGCGACCGGGCCGGCTGCCTTCCGCGAGGAGGACTTCCGCTGGATCGCCGACTGGGGTTTCGATTTCGTCCGCCTGCCACTCTCCTACACCCATTGGATCACCGACGACGATCCCCTCCGGATCGAAGAGCGCCGCCTCGAACGCGTGGACGATGCCGTCACCCTCGCCGAACGCCACGGACTTCACCTGTGCCTGAACCTTCACCGCGCGCCCGGCTATTGCGTCAACACCGAGCGCCGCGAGCCGTTCAACCTCTGGCGCGACCCGCTCGCCCTCGACGCTTTTTGTCTGCATTGGGCAACCCTCGCGCGGCGCTACCTGGGCGTCTCCGCCCAACGCCTGAGCTTCGATCTGGTCAACGAACCGCCCCGCCCGCTGCCGCGATGGGTCCCTGGCGGGTTCACGCGCGCGCGCCACGCCCGGGTCATGCGGGCGGCCGTCGCCGCCATCCGGGAGGTGGACGGATCCCGGCCCATCATTCTCGACGGACTCGACTACGGTCGCCTGCCCTGCCCCGAACTCGCCGACCTGCCCGCGTTGGGCGTCGCCCAAAGTTGCCGCGGGTACGAACCCTTCGAACTCAGCCATTACCGCGCGGACTGGGTGCCGCGGCGCGGTCGGTGGGGGTGCCCGGCCTGGCCGCTGGCGCGGGATCATTTCGGACGGCGCTGGAACCGCGCGCGCCTGGAGACCGCCTACGCGCCGTGGGCCGCGCTGATCGCGCTCGGCGTGGGGGTGCATTGCGGCGAGGCGGGTTGCCACCACCACACGCCGCACGCGGTGTTCCTCGCTTGGTTGGAGGATCTGCTGGCGGTGCTGCGCGGCCACGGCATCGGCTGGGCGCTCTGGAATTTTCGCGGACCCTTCGGCGTGCTCGACTCCGGGCGCGGCGACGTCGATTACACCGACTGGCACGGCCACCGGCTCGACCGCGCCCTGCTCTCTTTGCTGCAAGCTTCTTAAACCGGCGGGTTTGCGGCGTCCATCCGTCGCGCCCACTTCGATTTGATGTTTGTCGGCGATACCGACACCCCACAAAAACCCAATATTATGATGAGTAAACTACCTCTCGCCCTCGTTCTCGCCTCCCTGCTCGCCGGTTCCCCGGCGTTCGCCAAAACCTTCAAGTTGCCGGACGACAAGCCGGTGGTTTCCCTGACGATTCCCGACTCCTGGAAGCCCGAGGAGATTGACAAGGGCGTGCAGGGTCAAACCGAAGACTCCACGGTGTTTCTCTCGGCCGAGACCACCAAGAGCAAGGAGGACATGGGTACCATCATCGACGAAACGTTCGCCATGCTCAAGGAACACAAGGTGGTACTGGACAACGACAGCAAAAAAGAGAATAAATTCGACATCAACGGTTTGCCCGCCGACGAACTTCTCTATTCCGGCAAGGATGAGGACGGCGCGACTTCCGTCAGCATCACCTTCGTCACCGTGAACGACACCATCCTGGTGTTCACCTATTGGGCGTCGCCGGAGGGCGAGAAGAAGCATCAGAAGGAGATTGCCTCGCTGGTGCAAAGTGTGAAGGCCATCAAGTAATCCCTGTTTACAATCCGACTTGAACGGCCCCGTGACGTTCCGCTTGCCAAAGCGGAGCGCATGGGGCTTTCTTATGGCCGGACACGCCGTCCAAACGCCGCCACCCCTTCTATCACCCTATGCAACACCGCATTATCGGAACCACCCTGCCCGTTTTGGAGATGACCCTGAACCCTGGTGACAGCGTCATCGCGGTTTCCGGCGAACTGAGTTGGATGGGAGCTTCCATCCAGCTAAACACCTTCACCGGCATCGGCAGCGGAAGCGGCGGGTTTTTCGGCGCGATCAAGCGCGTGGCGGGCGGCGGCTCGCTCTTCATGACGGAGTACACCGCCCAGGGCGCGCCGGGTTTGCTGGCCTTCGCGACGCGGGTGCCCGGGCACATCCTGCCCGTGACCCTGGAGCAGGGGGCGGGAGGCTATTTGGTCCATCGCCACGGCTTCCTGTGCGGTGCCCGCAGTGTGGAGATCAGCATGGGCTTCCAGCGTTCCCTGGGCGCGGGCATCTTCGGCGGCGACGGCTTCGTGCTCCAAAAACTAGCCGGACACGGCGAGGCGTTCATCGAGTTGGACGGCGAGGTCGTGCCCTACGAATTGAAGGCTGGCGAGACGCTCCGGGTGCATCCGGGGCACGTGGGGATGTTCGAGTCGTCGGTGAGTTTCGACATCACACGCATCACGGGTGTGCGCAACATGCTCTTTGGGGGCGACGGTATTTTCCTCGCGGCGCTGACCGGTCCGGGCAAGGTGTGGCTCCAGAGTTTGCCGCTCGCCAACCTGGCGCACGCGTTGAGTCCCTACATGACGGGCGGCGGCGAATCCGTCGCCAGCGCGGGCGCGGGCGGCATCATCGGCTCGGTGGTCAAAGGGCTGTTATCCTCGAAGTAGGCGGGATCTTAATCCCTCAGTATCCGCGCTAATCCGCGGATAAGTTCAGGCGCGTTTGTTTCCACTCATTGTGATCGGCAAAGTTCTTCTCGTCACCGGCGGGGCCGGTTTCATCGGCTCGAACTTTGCGCGCCACCTCCTTGCGAACGACCCGGCGGCGCGCGTCATTAACCTGGATAAACTCACCTACGCCGGCAACCGCGCCACGCTCGCGGACCTCGACGCAAATTCCCGGCACACCTTTGTTCATGGCGACATCACCGACGCCTCCCTACTGGCCGATCTCTTCACCCGGCATCGGTTCACCGCTGTCGCGCACTTCGCCGCCGAGAGCCACGTGGACCGTTCCATCGACAGTCCCGAGGAGTTTCTGAACACCAACGTCCTGGGCACCTTTCGCCTGCTGGAAGCCGCCCGCGCGCACCGCCGAACCCTGCCGCCCGCCGACGCCGCCGCGTTCCGCTTCCTGCACGTTTCCACGGACGAGGTTTATGGGTCGCTCCTGCCCGCCGACCCCGCTTTCAGCGAGCGCACACCTTACGCGCCCAACAGTCCCTACGCCGCGAGCAAGGCGGCGAGCGACCACTTTGTCCGCGCGTATTTTCACACGTACGGACTGCCCGTCCTCACCACCAATTGCTCGAACAACTACGGCCCGTTTCAATTCCCTGAGAAGCTGATTCCGCTGATGATCCTCAACGCGTTGGAAGGCAAGCCCCTGCCCATCTACGGCGACGGCGGCAACGTGCGCGATTGGCTTTACGTCGATGACCATTGTTCGGCGATCGTCCGGGTGCTGGAGGCGGGCCGACTTGGAGAAACATACAACGTCGGCGGCAACCACGAACGCACGAACCTGCAAATCGTGGACACGCTCTGCGCCGTGCTGGATCGTTTGGCCCCGCGCGGCGACGGGATTTCCTACGACAAGCAAAAGACGTTCGTTGCAGACCGTCCGGGCCACGACCGCCGGTACGCCATCGACAGCGCGAAACTACAGGCTGAGTTAGGCTGGAGTCCGCTGGAAAGCTTTGAAACGGGTTTGGAGAAGACCGTCGCCTGGTACCTGCAAAACCGCCCTTGGTGCGAGCGCGTCACCGCCGACAAGTACGACCGGGAGCGTCTGGGGAAGGGGCAATGAAGAACAATCCAGAAGGATCACAGAGGACACTGAGAGGGACACAGAGAACACAGAGGAAGAGGCAGGAAGCCGGAGAGGGTTACTGGTTATCGGTTATTGGGGTGGAGGGAAGCCGGCTACTTTGAAATCCACGCCTTCTGCCCTCATCCGCCCAATAACTAATAACCAACAACTCCCTTCCGGCCCCCTCCTTCTTCCTCTGTGTTCTCTGTGTCTGCCTCTCCGTGCCCTCTGTGATAAATTCTTAATCCCCCATGTTTAAAGGCATCATCCTCGCCGGTGGTTCGGGCACGCGGCTTTATCCGCTGACACGTTCGGTCAGCAAGCAGCTCATGCCGGTTTATGACAAACCGATGATCTACTATCCCCTGAGCGTTCTGATGCTCTCGGGCATCCGCGACATTCTGATCATCAGCACGCCCGGCGATTTGCCGCAATTTCAACGGCTTTTCGGCGACGGGAGCCAGTTGGGTCTGCGCTTGGCGTACCGCGAACAACCTTCGCCCGACGGCTTGGCGCAAGCCTTCCTCATCGGCGCCGACTTCCTCGACGGCTCGCCCGCCTGCTTGATCCTGGGGGACAACCTCTTCTACGGACACGATCTTTCCCAGGCCCTGCAACGCACCGTTGGCCGCACCCGTGGGGCGACCATCTTCGGTTACCGTGTCGCCAATCCCGCTGATTACGGGGTGGTTGAGTTCGACGCGGACGGCAAGGTCCTGAGCCTGGAGGAAAAACCTGCTTTGCCCCGCAGCAACTACGCCATTCCGGGATTGTACTTCTACGATGATCAGGTGGTCGAACTGGCCCGGCGGCTCAAACCCAGCGTGCGGGGCGAACTGGAGATCACCGACCTGAACCGTTGCTACCTGGAGATGGGCACCCTGCGGGTCGAGCGACTTGGCCGGGGCACGGCGTGGCTGGACACCGGCACGCCGGATTCACTCCTCGAAGCCGCCAACTTCGTGCAAGCCATCCAGCACCGGCAGGGACTCAAGATCGCCTGCATCGAGGAGATCGCCTTCGAGCAAGGCTGGATCGACGCCGCGGCCCTGCGCGACCTCATCACCCGCCTGGGCAAGACCCCCTACGCCGAATACCTGCGCCGCCTCGGCGAACCCTGACAAAAACATTCACCACTGAGGCACGGAGAACACAGAGAAAGAGAAGGAAAGGCAAAAAGCTTTGGTGTCAGAAAAGCCCTGGGAATGGTGGGTTTGGTCTTCGGAAGACTGCCGAGCGGGACCGCAGGATCAAAACCGCTTTTCCCAAAGGAAAAAATCACTGAAAGAAATGTTGCTACGTTCGGCTAGTTCCTGTTAGCCCGTACATTTCACCGTCCCCTGTTGGGTGACACGTAACTGGGTCGCAGCCGCTATTTTTCAGTAATTTTCCTTCTGCCTCCGCGTTTTTTTGGTCTGCGGACATGGTCCGGGTACACGGCCCCCAACCCCCATCGAGCGTTCAAAGGCGCCGGGGACAGCGTCAGAGGCGGCTTGTCAGGCGCTGTTCAAGCGTGCGCAGACCTGGGCAAAGAGCGCCTGCAAGGGATAGGCACTGCTCAAAAGCAGGCGGATGCGCCGGGTGTTGCGCGTGATCACCGCGCCGATTTTGAGGAGCTTCAAACGGATGGTGCCCACCTGCGCGCGGGCCAGCTCCGTGCCGGCCAGCGCCACCCGGCGAATGCTCTCCAAGAGCACGTACGCCGCTCCGGAGAGCAGCAACCGGAACTGGTTGGCCCACCAGCCAGAGCAACTCGTGCGATCGGCAAAAAGCCCAAGCTGCTGCTCTTTGATGCGGTTCTCCATTTCCCCGCGCGCGCAGTAGGTCTCCTCGTAAAGCCCCTGGGCATCGCCTTCCAGGTTGGTCACCAGGTAGCGCGGGTTCCTGCCCTTGTCGGTGTGCTCGGCCTTGAGGATGACTCGCCGCTCCTTGTCCCGGGAGCCCGCGCCGTAATCCAGCCAGCCAAAGAAGCGCTGCTTTTCTTGCGTGGCTACGAAGGCCGCTTCGGCTTGCTCGATCAAGGGTTTTGCCAAGGCTGCCAGCCGCACGTTTTTGGCCAGGCCCACGAGGTAGTCCACCCCGTGGCGTTCGCACCAGGAGAACAGGCGCCAGCGGCAAAACCCGCTGTCGCCCCGGAAAAGGATCTTCACCTTGGGCCACGCCCGGCGCAGGCCTTTGACGAGCAGCTTGAGGATGGCCAGGGAGTGCTGGGCCGCGCCGAGGTTGCTCGGGCGCAGGTAGCTTACCAAAAGCTGTTCGCCGCAGAACACGTACAAGGGCAGAAAGCAGTAATCCCCGTAGTAACCGTTGAAGAAGCGGCCCTCCTGATGGCCGTGCACCCGGTCGTCGGTGGCGTCGAAGTCCAGGATCAACTCCGCGGGCGGCGTGGCAAAGGAAGCAATGAACCGCGCGAAGATCACCTCGTGAAAAGCGATGGCGGCTCTACGGCTGGCGCGCGCCTCCAGGCGGCAGAGAGTCGGACTGCTGGCCAGCGCGTCGTCACGCTCCAGGGCCGTCTGCCAGGCCAGATCGCCGCGCAGGGTGTCGTGATCGTTGAGGTCCTCATAACCCAGCGCCAGCCCGTAGATGCGCTGGCGCAAGAGGTCCACCTGGGGGTGCGTGATGAGCAGCGGGTCGCGCGGATCAGTGAGCACGGCGTCCAAAGCGGCGCTCAATCCCAGCCGCTGGTCGGCCGCTCGCAAGAGCAGAATGCCACCATCGCTGGTGACGTTGCCGCCGGAGAAGCTCGCCTCGATCTTGCGGCGATCAAAGCTTGGAAAGTGGAGAAGAAGCGGTGTACAATCTGGCATGAGCGAAGTCCCGTGGGGTTGATGGTGTCAAGAACCTCAACCATAGCGGTTTACCGCCGGGACTTCGCTCTCTTTTTGCTCCCAGCATGAAATATCCGGGTTAGAAGAATCTCCCGTGAAGAAGAATCTGGCTTCCGGGTCCCGTTCCACCTCGATCGGCGGTTGCGTTCGCGTCCTGCGATTTCGGCCATTTCCTCCACTGTTGCTCGCCGCCGGGTTAATTTGGATTTTACCCTTCCGCGCGCGGGCCCAGCAGCTTGTCTCCACGCTGCCGATCTCGGCCCCCGGCTCGACTCCGGGCACGGTCGCCGCCCTGCCCGCCCCGGCGGTCTCGGCCTCGGTACGGGTTGCGCCCGTTGGCAGGGCAACCCCGGTTTACGGTCCGGTCCCCTCCCCGCTGCAACTCGGCTCAACAGGTTTCTCCTCCCCCACCGTCTTCGCCGCGCTGGCCCAGTCGGCCACCGTTACCCTGAACTACCCCCCTTCCACCGCCGGTGCGCAGGCGTCGGTCATTCCGCTGGATGGTGGCCTGATCAACGGCGCCGCCTCCGCGCGCAAGATCGCGGTGGGGGCGCACGGGTCGCTGGCATTTGCTTTCAAGCCACCAACGTCACCGGGCCGTTACCACGTCGTCGCCATCGTCAACGGGGCGGAAACCACTCTCCCGTTCGACGTGCCCGCCCCGGCCGGCTCGCCGTCACCCGCTCCCTCCGCTTCGCCAGCCCCCACCGCGTCGCCCGCACCCTCTGCTTCACCCGCTCCCTCCGCCTCGCCCGTCCCGCTTCACCCCGTGACAGACTAGCAAGCGCCGCATGCCGAGCAGATTGCGTTTGCAACCATCCGTTTCAGCCGACAACGACAAACTGTTATGAACACGCCCGGAGACACTTCGCGTTCCTTTTTGAAAACCGTGCGCGCGTCGCGCTTGGCTTCGCCGCTTGCCACTCTCATCCGTCCCCTTGGCCTACTGGCGATTGCCGGCCTGCTGGCCGGCGGCCTCGTCCCGCGCGCGACGTACGGCGCGGGCGAGAGTTCACCAATCGGAACCGCCGTCCCGCTGATGGGAAATCAGTCGATCCGGTCGGGTGGCTCGTACAGCGCCCTGACGGGCAGCGCCACGCGCGCGGTCTGCGATCTGACGGTGCCCGGCGCGGTCGGAGCCTACCCGCTGGCCTTTTCTCGCATGGCCGCGAGCCGCGCCATGCCGGGCGAAAAGGACGGGAACGCGTCTTTTGGAAAAGCGGGCAGTTGGCGTCACAGCTACATGTGGGGATTTCTTCTGGACACTCCAGGCGCCCCGGGAGTATCGCCCGTCTGGCGAATCCACTATCCAACCGGCGAGGTTGTCCGGTTTACTTACCAGTCGGGACCGCAGCAGAATCCCGACGACTACATGCGCTGTCTAAGTCCCGGGGTGGAGGACCGGCTGGAGGCGGTCCCGCCCCCCCACCGGCGACCGTCACCACGGATTACCGGCTTCACCGCTCCGACGGAAGCCAGGTGTATTTCCAGCTGCAAAGCGACGGAATCTACCGTGCGATCTGGATTTTTGATCCGTACAACATTGTCACCACGCTCGCCTACTATCCTCCCGGCAACGCTTACGCGGGGATGCTCCAGCAAATCACCGAGCAGGCGGGTCGTTGGATCCAAATCCTCTACGGCCCCTACAATGGCAATACCGTGATCGCCTCGGTCACCGCGAGCAACGGGCAGTCGGTCGGGTATTTCTACGGCGTGTACGCCGGCGTCACCGGCTTGGCCTCGGCCAAATATTACAACGAGCCCGACCCCGCTGGCGGCTGCTACCAGGCTGTCTATACCTACCAGGCGGACAACACGGGCGCGGGCTACCGGCCGCTGCTCCTATCCTGCGACGATCCGCATTTTGCCGGCCCCATGCCGCGGATCCGCTACCAGTTCGCCCAGGGTGCCCAGCAGGTGTACGGCCAGATTCAGGCCGAGATCGACGACGCCAGTGGCGTGGCGGTGAGCACCCTCAACCAGGGCTCCTTCACCGAGACCCGCGGCGACGGACCCCAGAGTTCCCTCACCTTCAACAGCTACCTGACCTCCACCCGGCAAGATTACGACGGAGTCGTGACCTCCTACGGCTACGACGGCAACGGCCTGGTCAACAGCGTGACCTCCCGCGACGCTCCCACCGTCTATGTGAATCGCGAACCCTACGCGGGCAAGCCGGTGAGCGTGAGCCGTTACGACGACAACGGCCAGGCGTTGACGACCACCTTCAGCTACGGCGCCGGCACCCCAACCAACCCCTACTGGCTCCTGCAAACCACCGACCCGCGCGGGGCCGCCACCATCTACACGCGCGACGGCAACCACCAGGTGACGCGGATCGATTACCCGAACGGCACCTACGAGACGTTTTCTTACACCGGCCTCGGCCAAGTTTACAGCCACCGGCTGACCAACGGCAACGTTCTCTGGTATTACCTCGACGCCCGCGGGATGCTCTATCAATCCACCGACAACGACAACGGCACCGCCCGGTTTACGACTTACTTCTACGACGGTTGCGACCGTCTCGCGCGGTTCTGCGATTTTAATGGCCACAACACGTACTTCTCTTATAATGGCCGCCATCAGCCCACCCGCGTCACCCACGACGACAACACCCACCGCGACTTTGCCTACGACCGCTACGGCAACCGGGTGACCGTCACCGACGAACTGACTAACGTCACCACGACCGCCTACGACAAGCACCGCCGGCCCACGAGCGTGACCGTGCCGGTGAACGCCGGGGGCGTGGCGACCCGCACCGTCACGTTCTCCTACGAACGCGGCGGCGACCCCACGGGCAACGCCCACACCCACCGGGGCTTCGGCACCATGACCCTGCCCAGCGGCAAGAAGTTCAGGCGCGTCTATACCGGCCAGGGCCGACTGCGGAGCGTCACCAGGGGATACCAGGGGCCGGACGCCACCACCGACCTCTACACCTACGACGGCGCCGGCAAGCCGCTCACCGTGGTGGACGCCAACAACATCACCCAGGCCACCTACACTTACGACGCGCTGGGCCGCAAGCGCACGCTCACCGACGCCAACGGCCACGTCACCACCTGGAACTACTACGCTGCGGGCAGCGGCGCCTACGCGGGCTGGCCGCAGAGCACGGTCGCCCCCGGCTCGGCGGTCGGCACCGTCTCGACCACCAACTACTTCACTTATGACGCCATGGGCCGCTGGCTCGACGCGACGGACGCCAGCGGGCAGTATTCCGGCCAGCGGTACGACGCCAACGGCCGGCTCTCCGCCGTGGGCGACCAGAACGGCGTTTACAGCTACGGCTACGACGCGAGCAGCCGCGTCAATTCGCTGGGTTACCCCGACGGCACCACCCAGACCTGGACCTACGACCCGGCGGGCAACCTGGTGGGTTACAAGAACCGCAACGGCGACCTCAAGACCATCGCCTACAACAACCTCAACCAGGCCACCAGCGCGAGCTGGAGCAACAACGCCGCCCCGGGGCAGTCGTGGGCTTACGACACCACCGGCCGCGTCACGGATCAATACAACTGGTACGTGGGCCTGCACTACACTTACGACGCGTCGGGGTCGCCGCTCTCCGAGTACGATTACAACGCGTTCGTCCCGGGCGGGGCGGCGAACACGACGACCTACTCCCACGACGCGGACGGCAACGTCAACGGCATGGGCTATCCGGCGGGCGACCAGCCGCCCTGGGCCTACGACGGCCAGAACCGCTGCCTAGGGCTCGGTACCCTGGGCGGGGTCATGTTTAGCCACCTCTACTTCCAGGGGGAGCGGATCACCGGACGAGCGCTGGCCAACAACGTGGCCAGCGAGTACCTTGTTTACCAGGCCAACAACCGGGTGCAAGAAATGTGGGACCATCACGGCGGCTCCGATCCGACGGCCAGTTCCTGGCCCGCGAGCAACATCACCGCGCGCCGCTACGGCTACGCGCCCGACGGCCAAATGACCTGGGCCGACCGCCAGTACGACGGCGGCGGGAGCGGCAGCTCCCTGGAGAACAACGGCGGGGAGAACTACGGTTACGCCCCCAACGGTGCCCTGAGCGGGTTTGGAATTTTGGATCTCGGCACGTACCAGGGCGCCAACGGTCAAGGCGACAGCGCGGCCAACCCGGCTTTCCTGACCGCCGGCAACGGTGCCAACGGGCCAGGCAGCTACTCCGGCGCCTACCAGTACGACTGGAGCGGCAACCGCAGCCAGGCGCGCCAGTACGGCGGCGCCAGCTTCGGCTACGGGGCTGATGCTTTAAACCGCTACGGCGGCTCGACCTACGATGGCAACGGCTGCACGACCAACTCTGCCATGGGCTGGACCTACGTCTACAACGCCGAGGGGCAGATGACCGCCGCCACCCGGCAGGGCGACGGCTACTACCTGATATTCGCCTACGATGGTGCCGGTCGGCTGATCTACCAGGCGGACAGCGCGCGGGCCAAGATTTTTTGCTACGCGGGCGCGCGGCGCATCGAGGAGCGCAGCGCCGCCAACAACGCCTCGCTCTACCGTTACTTCTTCGACTCCCCGACCAGCGACCGGATCACCTTCCGGCAGCAGAGCAACGGCCAGATGTACGGCGGGCCGCGGTTGTACTACCAGTACGACCCGATAGGCAACACCAGCCACGTTTCCGACGACGGCGGCAACGTGGTCGAGCAGTACCTATACGACGCCTACGGCACGCCATATTGTTACGACCGGACCGGCAACACCTACCTGGGCCAGACCGGCGCGCAGGACAACCGCTACCTCTTCCACGTCTCCTCGGCCTACCAGTGGCTCGCCGCGCCGGGGTTGTACTACTGCCGCGCCCGCATGTACCTGCCCACCCACGGCCGCTGGCTGCAGCCCGACCCCATCGGCTTCGCGGGCGGTGATCTGAACCTGTACCGCTACTGCGGCAATGATCCGGTGAACCGCGTTGATCCCAGCGGCAAACTAGTGGACTTTGGAACAGGAAATCCTACAGTTGATGAAGGAGCGGTGTACGCTCAATGGTTTTCTAATATGTATGATAGTTTTAATATTTCAGGTGAAGATTGGGCTCAGTTTACGGGACAGGCAATAGGCTACGACGTGACAATTGTAGTGGCGACTGCTGTGGTTGCTCCACCCGCTGTAGTGCCGACTGCTGTCGCTGCAACAATAGGTTCGGTTGTTGCGTATCCTGTAGGCCAGGCTTCCTTAGCTATTTATTCAGGAACGAAACAGATGGCAACAGGCTCAAACCCTTTACTGATTGACACGCGACCTTTAGGGGATAATGCAACGGATGAGGGTCCAAATCTTGATAAGCTGATTATCGACACACCAACGGATCCATCTACGGCTGATGTTGTGGTTAGGGATGTTCCGAATAATAGTGACAATCCGCCAGCTTTCGATGTTGTTGTAAGAGATATACCTGATGGAGGTGCCCCTAGTGCTAGTGAGGGTGGCCTTGTTGATTTTGGCGCTTGCGGCGCTGGCGGTCCAGCGCTGATAGTGGAGGAATGATGTTTAAAATAAAGTCATGTCGAATTTACCTCATACCACAAAACGAACCTTGGCCCTTGGCATAACAAATAGGTTTGTTACAGACGCTTCGATATTTTATCGACGTTATCCTGTAATGTATTTTATAACATGGTTTTCGACTACATTCTTGTACTGTTCTACATTTGATGTTTTTTTTCCGACATCCAACTCTCCGCAGGATTACGGTGAGCATATAGCAATGCTGACAGGAAGAACATTTGGCCTAAGTGTTGTGTTTGTGTTAATGACGCGATGGATAACAAGATCGTCAGCTAACAACTTGAAGAAACTAAACGAAAGTGGCGAGTCTACTTCTCACGACCGTTAGTGAATTCACCGATACTGTTAGGCAGAGATTCTAAATCTCACTGGCACGTAATGGGTTTTATTGTGTACAGGGGTCAGCCAACACATCTTGACTACTTGGAGGTACATTGGAACGCGCAGGCATCAGTCGATGGAGACTTGAGACGATGGATGTTGACTGACCCCTGCTGCGCCACTCGGAAGCTTCTCACAGAAAAGTGGCGATTTATCTGCTTCTGTCTACGAATCAATAGCGATGGGAACCGATGTGCATTGTAGAATTTTGTTGCGCAATCACATTTTTAGTATATGAAAAACGTACATGCAATACTAAGAAAAGCATTTTTCTATTATGGTTTCGTAACGTTTGTGGAAGCAGGTATTTTCCATAAATATATTGATCAAACTGAAGCGTGGGTGAACTTGATTATCGTCGTTGCATTGGGCATAATATTCCAACTTCGGTCAAGGAATTCGCAACAAATGTTGACTAACCCAAATGGCAATAAGATAAGCGTAAATGCCCGCAAATCAAAAAGCCGCAGGGGTCAGTCAACATCTCTTGGTGCGCCCGTGAAGCGGGCGTCAACGTGGGTGCGAGTCCCACCGGTGCAGTCAGACGGTTCGGCACCGAAGACCGCGCCAACCGCGTCGCCGCGAGGCGGGGTGGGGAGCAGGCGTGGAGTCGAACCGGCGGTCGCAATGAACACATGAACCACGCCAATGAGCCTGGGGAAGTTAAACAACCGGCAGCCGAGCCACTCGAGAGATGGCGAAGGCCGCGGAGTTGCCATCCAGACCAACCGTCGTAGACGGCGGCAGTGAAGGCGTTGGGGTCACATCTATATTGTTTGACATTGTCACTACCCTGCCGCAGCCATGCTCCCGATAGAGCGCCCATGGTCGTCCTTTAAACGGCACGTTCGTGTCGCGCCACCCAAAGCGTGACGAGGACTGTGCGTGCGTAATATCAAACAATATAGATGTGACCCCATGGCTTCTTTACATGGCCGCGAGCTTACCGGGCACCATCACGGGGGGCAGCCTTAAATCAGGCTTTCCTTTGTGAATGCGCGTTTCGTGATAAGCCCTATCGGGCATCAGTGGGCACAGTGGCAATTGGCTGCAAAGAACCCAATGCCGCGTGGACAGTGCCGATAAGTTCCGTGAAGTTCTCACATGGCGCACTCGCTATCATGGTGAAGCCAACCCCATCCTCCAATCTGCAGATCATGATTGCCGTCTTCAAGGCCTGACCGAAGAAATCGTAGCTGTAAATGGTTTCCACTGCCGCGAAATCATAAATCGGCAAGGCATTGGCGTTGAAATCTCCGACGGCTTGTACCTCGGTGCATCCTGGTGGCAGATTCTTGCGCAGGCCCGACTCCCTTTGTGCCTCGTGCCCAGGTGCAAGTAAAACCAGTTCAGCGGGAGTGCTGACCCGGAACCGCGCTGTAGCCACCCCAAAAGGCACCTTGGCTTCGAAGGTCATGGTGCCGGCATCGCCACGGATTTCCCACCCTTCTGGAGCCGAGAAAATTAGATGACGCTTCCCGGCGTCAAAGATATAGAAAGTGTGTGGCTGATAGGTCATCGTATCCACCAGACACTTGAGGTTAAAGGTTAAACCGCCTTCCGCCCGCGCGGTATTCGCTGCCAGGAGGAGACCTGCGGCCAACAGGGTAGCCGGACATGCGGATTTGGAAAGAAGCCAAAGGAAGGCATCTGGGGTTGATGTACACAACAAAGCAAGTTCCACGACCGATCTCGGGGTGGAGTGAAAAAGGGAGTGTATCCGGTTCACAGGCGAGTAGTCGGAATGCCGTAAGAGCAATAGTAGCGGCCCCGAGAGAAGATGACCGTACCCCAAAGGATGGGCAGGTTCTTGGTGATCCGCGCATTATAGAACGTGTACATCTTGCTGAAGCTGGTACTGGTTTGACCGAACGGGGTCAGATAGTATTTGCCGTGCCAGAGTTGCATCTCGCTGCCGGAGGTGGTGCGACGCCCACCGTTCCAGTTCTCCAACCAACGGATGGATGCCGAATTGGCATTAGTGAAGGTGTCGTTGGGCGTGCGCTCGTTGGGCCGACCCGAGCCGAAACCTTCGATGAGGTTGTAGGTAGTGGAGATACCGTTGCGGCCCTTGAGACTGTTGGAGTCATTCCAATTTTGAGTCAATTCGGTGATCGAGTCAGCGAAGATGGCGGAGGGAGCGGGCGTGTAGTTGCTGTTCACCGTCTCGGTAAGGTCGACGGATGGATTCGTCAAGGTGTTGTTGCTCGCCGGAGTGGTTCCAGGGACTTGAGTGCCACTGGAGAAATCGGTTGCGTCCTTGTTGAGTTGGGTGCCGGTGTTCCAGTCGCCCTTGATGTAGACCATGTTGTCCGTGCCAAAAGACAGGCCACTTCCCGTGGGCAGCACCCCCCCGTTGAAGAAACGCACCGCTGACATAGTAGGAGTGGACGGGATAGAGGGGGTGTCGTCCCAGACGTAAACGGTACTTACTCCCAAGCCAGCAACGGCGTCTTTAAACACGCCTACGTTGATGTCCACCGTCTTGATCGGCGCCGAGGTGCTGAGGTTGGCGTCGTAGAAGGGAACTGCGTCATTGGTTTGCTTTAGGGTTATGGCCTTCGTAGTAAGTGGGGTATCTTGGGTAAGGCTGATGTAAAGCGGGTCAGTCGTCGCCAGCGGGGTGCCCACATTGTCGTTGTTGCTGTCGAAATCGTTATGACTTACCTTGCTGATGGTGATGGAGGTGCCGTTGACGTGGATGCGGAGGTCCGCTTGGTTGTAGATACGCTTTTGAGCGATGGCAGGCGGATCGATGACGCCGGCAACGGGCGGCTCGATCAATTCACGCACCGAGAAATTGTTGCTCCCGTTCTCCACGATTTTCTTGGTATCCGTGCGGCTTGGTGTCCCGTTGGTGTTGGTCGTGTGATCTAGGACGTCGGAGAGACCGGGGATCAGTTCAAGGAAGCTGGTCTTAAGCAGCCCGCCGCTCGGGAATTTGAGATTGGTCGAATCACCCTTCGTGTTGTTCTTGCCGTAGAAGTTCTGCACGTAGTTGACCTGTCCATCGATCGTCATGGGATTACCGGTGAGATGCATGTCGATGGCCGCGTAGAGCGGGCCGGTATAGGTGCGGTTGCTGGTGCCGTCCTGGAGCGAACCGTTGTTGAAGCGCGCGTATTCGAAGGGGTTGAGGAAGCTAGCCTGGATATAGCGCACCACCGTCACCGCAGGCGGATCTCCCGGACCTGGGTTGATCGGAACCGCGGTGACTACCAGCTTGTAAGTGACGGTTTTTGTTGCCTTCAAGCTGGAGTAAAACCCTGGCGCATAGGTGACATATTTCTGGGTCTGCGACCCATAATCGGCGTGGCTGGAGTAGTAATAGCTGCTGTCGGGGTATGCGTTGGTGTTCACGGCACCGGGAGGCGTGGGCGGCACTTCGCTATCATCGGGCAGGACCGGGGTAAGCTTCGGCGTGATGGGAGGATAGGCGGGGTCGGGGTCGTTGACGACGAACAACTTGTAACCGGCCATGGGACTTGTGGCCGAAGGAGAAACGATAGCCGCGCTGGCAGTATCGAGGATGGCTGGCATGACCGTGGTGCCCACCCTGTAGGTGGACCTGATGTCGTTCGGGGAGGGATTCAACCCGGCATTTGCCCGCACCCAAGCGCAGAACCGGGAGTAGATGACGTCCGCATAGGCGTCCGCTGCTGCCTTGGCCCGGATATATCCATTGGATTGGGCACTCTGCTGGCCGGTCTGGATCGTGAAATCGTAGGCCATACCGACAATAATTGCGAAGATCACGATAATGCACATCGCTGCAACTAGGGTTGAGCCATGCTGATTAAAGGAGGCAACCAAGCGCGGACGGCACGCGATGAAGTGCGAGCCGCGGGGAAGTGCCGAGGGCAGGGTTTCAAGTTGATCTTGTGGTTTCACGGGATCGATAATTGCGTTGATGGGTAATACAGAAGGAAATCGCTCCGCGCTCGCCGGCGATGGTCTAAAGGGCTGCTTAATAGTTCTGCAAGGAGCGGCGGCTGATATTGGCCGTGACGGAAAAGTTGTAGGCTCCTTGTGTTTGTCCCCGCGCTACCAGGCTGTTGGTGTAGCTTTGGGAGGCGATGGGCAGTAGTATTTGCAAAATTTGGTTGCCGCTTGCGTCTGAACGCAGGCAGAAGCAGCACCCGCTGTTGCCTGCTGCTTGAGCGGCGTGATAAACATCAATCGGCTGCGTGGCGGAAAGGTTGGTGGAGAGCAGGAGCCGGGAAGCGGGCAGGCTAGTGTCAGCCAAATAGTAAAGATTGCAAGAATTGCCACCGGCATTAGGCAGGACAACAAATGCACACTCTTGGATGAGGTAGGCGGGGTTGTACAATCTCACCGTGGCAGTTGCATCATCCGTGGCGACCGCCGGCGTGTTGGCGGCGGTGGTGGTTGGGGCATAGGCCAGTGGCTTATCCAATGCGAAGCTGCCTGCACCGCCCGAAAGGGTGGTGGCACCGATGCCAAGGCCCAAGGTGCCGAGACTCGGTCCGCCGGGCAGGATCTCCCGGCGCAAGGGGTACTGGGGCAGCAACCGCTCGGAGCCCGTCAGAGTGGTGGTAGTGGCGGCCGCGGCGTTGTAGGTTACATAGACGGTGGTGGTGCCCGCCGCCAAGTAACTAGGCGGCTGCGGAGAAAGAGTGGAAGGTGGCTGGTTGGCGGCCGAATACGGCGAATTATTTTCGACGATGTAATAGGTGCCGGGTAGGTAGCGCATGATCCGCACGGCGTTGCCCCAAGTGCCAGCTGTCTGCGTGGTGAAACTAGTGCCATCGAAGTTCGCTACATCGGTGATCTCGACAGCTCCTTCGACGGCAATGCTCAAGTGATCCAATGCGCGTCGCAGACTATTACCAGAATCGTTGAGTGCCACGTTCTTGGCACTGACAGTAGCCATCGTACTGATTGCTCCATAGATGGCGCCTCCACTCAGCGCGATTACACCGATGGTAATCATCATTTCTATCAGGGTGAATGCCGCCCATCGAAGGCGTTCGCAACCAGATTTCATGGGAAGCACAGGCGATAAGCAGCAGGTATGGCTATTGTTCATCGGGTGCGCGGAAAACAGTTTGTTGAGCCACGTAGGTCTTGCTGCCAATGTTGTAAACGATGCTGTAGGTGACCTCGACGGTACCGCAGTAACTTTCAAACGAGGTTGTACGCCGGTATATTGTGCCGGTAACGATGGGGTTGTTGTTCGCGTCCGAGATCAGCACGGTCGAACTCAGAGGCGGCGCGGCGCTGCCGGCAGCGAAGGCACCCCAAAAGTCCGCGGTGTCGTTGCTGTATCCGTCGGTGGCATTGGAATCGAACGTGTCTGGACCGCCTACATCGATGCCATTGAACACGTTGGTGCCCGCCGCAGGGGTGGTGGACGGATTGCACGGTGCGGGGACTACTCCGGCACGCGTGTCATAGTTCACCAAAAGCAGCTTGTTGACCTTTGCGTCAAGCAGGTTCTGCGCCATGATAGCGGCGCGGTTGCTCGCCGCCATGCGGTTGAAAAGACCGACCATTTCCACGCAGCCGATCGCACCGATGCAGAAAACTGCGAGCGCGATCATGGCCTCAATCAAAGTGAAACCGCCACGGTGGCTTGTCCGTAGCAAGCCCGCTCCGAACGCCAGGTCACACGGCAGACCGGCTGCACGTGAATCTAAGCGGGTCAGCGAGGTGTCATCCATACTGCTAACTGAGCAGTTGATGTGCCAACTACAGGTTCTATTAAGGAAACGCTGATTAAATGCTTGTGACTCTCGTTGAGTTGGTCGGGCTGCTCGCATGGAAAACCAGACCGGTTTCGCGCAGGCCGAGTACGCGGGCAAGAAGCGGCGCACCCGCCGCGAGCGGTTCCTCGCCGACATGGGGGCGGTGGTGCCCCGGGCGCGGCTGGTGGCCTTGATCACGCCCTTCTACTCCAAAGGCAAACGCGGGTGCCCGGCCGTCGGGTTGGAGAAGATGCTGCGGCTCTACTTTCTGCCGCCGGTGCATTTGCGCTGGGTACTCGTCCGCGACCCGAAAGGAAAGCTCGCCGCGCCAGCCCTTCTCTGCACCGACCCGAGCTTGTCGGCCAACGAGATCATCAACGCCTTTGTGCGCCGCTGGTCGATGGAAACCACCTTCCAGGAGACCAAGGCGCACCTCGGCTTTGAGGGCCAGCGCCAGTGGAATGACCTCGCCATCGCGCGCTCGACCCCGTTGCGCCTGGCGCTCTTTTCCCTGGTCACCCGTGTCGTGCGGGGGCAACCCGGCTGGCAGGCCAGCGTGCGGCAGGCGGCGTGGTACCAAAAGGCGCTGCCCACCTTCAGTGACGCCCTCGCGCAGGTGCGCCGTGCCCTCTGGCGGCAAATGGCTTTTTGCATGTCGTCGCAAAACACCGACGAGCAAAAATCATCCGCCGATTTCTTCGCTCACCTCGGGGAAATCCTCGCTTATGCCACCTGATTTTGGCTAAAATCGAGCTCAGGTGAAGACGGCCATGGCCACGGCGACTTCAATCAACGTCAACGCTGCGGTCGTGGCGTGGTAAGTGCACCTAAAAGGGCGGCTCAAGGATGGCGGTAGGATTTTCACTGGTAATTCGTGGCAATCGGTTTTCAGAGCAACTCATGTGCCCATTGCTTTGAGACGGTCCACTCGGCATCCTCGCCTTTCACGTTCGTTCTCAACACCTTTGGCGAACACCCGAGTGAAAGTCCCGACCGGTGGGGCAAAGGCGGGCGAACAAACCCAAAATGTTACCACGCCAAGCATTGAAGCCGCGCGCCGCTCATTTCCGGGATGGTTCTTAAACATGAGACGCAAGCCGTGTCATTTCCTGCGTTCATCCTCGGACGATCAGGGCATGGTAAGCAGCCTGGCCTCAATGCCGTGAAGTAATTCGTGAGGGTGGCTGCTTGCCTGTAGGTTTAGCCGCAATGCCTTCAGGGAATTCATTGGTCTGATGGAAACGCCGGGGTCACATCTATATTGTTTGACATTTCCGGTACCCTGCCGCAGTTTCCCGCCCGGGACCCACTTTCGAACGATTGTCGAGGGGACCCCCCGCGTTGCGCCCGCCAGTAGATATGGAAGTTTTGGATGCGTAATGTCAAACAATACAATGTGACCCTGCGGATTATATATGGACACAGTAATTTCGATTCTTTTCACGGACCTGGAAGCTTTATGGAGACAGGTCCAATGTCACCTGTGCCGACACTATTTGGTCGTCATTAAATTTATCTATATCCAACTATCCGTGCCATCACGTCGAAGGACAGCTCATTTGAGAAACTCGTTTATTAGACTTTATAGTCGATAAAAGCAGTTGTAGGGCAGGGTTGGGCGGAGGTGCTTTTTTCTTCATGCCCGAGCGGCTACGCGCAGGTTGTGCAGACCGCAAGCCACTTCCATGGCCTCATCGACGAAGCCTTTGCGCAGATTGCGGAAAGTGTCGGCAACAATGCGGCAGCGCTTGACCCCGGCAATGGCGTGTTCGACGCCTACGCGTACCTGGCTGATGAGCTGGTTGATGGTTTTTTGGATGGGATGGAGTTCCCGGCCCCGTGGTTTCTTCTTGGGTTGGAGGGTGGACAGCCTCCCGGCGGCGCGTAACCCTGGAAGCCGGTATCCTTGAGCAGCAGGACATCGGGTGGCAGGACCAACCCGCTCTCATCGGCCAACTTCTTGTCGTGCACGCTGCCGGGACTGGTTGGCCCCAGGTAGACCACACGCCGATTGTCGCTGGAAAGGAGCAGGTTCTTTTTGCGGTGCGCTTTCTTCTTGCCGCTGTAGTCCTCCTTCTTGCGTTGCTTGTCCTTGGGCCGCCGGATGGGCCGCTCGGCGCCATCGATGGTGAGCAGCACCCGCAACTCGGGCACCGCTTCCAAGAGCCGGGTCAAGTCAGCGGGCCGCCGCGCGGGAAGAAGCAACTCGCGCCCCAGCGCCTGGCTGACCAGGGGCGTGAGCTTTCCCACCCACAGGCACACCTGCGGCTGGCTCAGGCCAAAGAGCACGCCCATGACCTCTTGCAGCGGATAGCACTTGAAGTAAAAAAGCACGAAGAAAAGCCGCTGGGCGGGCGTGGCGAGCACGCCCGGGTTGCCGGTGGCTCCGGGCGCACGTTGCCGCTTCTCGCCAAAGCGGTTGACCTCGGTGCCGGGCCGCTTGCAGGCTCGCTTCGAAGGCCACCAACAAGCGGGCAAACTCACCGGCGTCCACGCTGGTGAGGGCACGCAACAGGCGGGGCTTGCGCAAAACGGCTTCAATGTCCATGCTCCGGGCCTACCAGAGCTGTCCAGCCCTATCGACCATAGAGTCTATTATATCTAGTGGAATGTTTGTGTTATTTGCAAACTGCGGTTGCGAAGTGCAGATGCAAACTCATGTGTTACAATAATACTGCGGGAGATTTGTTCATTGTTCCAAATCGGGTTGACCCTGCGTTGTTTGTGCATCCGAACTCGCTTGCACGAATCAATGGTCTTGCATCCGTCGGCTTTACGATGACTCGTCTCGGACAGAGATTGCGCTATGGTCATCCCATGTCCAGTGTTCCCGGAGAATATACCTGGAATGCTGGCGGCTATCCAGTGTCGCGCCGTTTCACACTGGATTCCGGTAACTGCATATATATTATTCCCGCAAATGGCGACTATAAGTATGCACCGAAGTTCCAGCGCGTAAATTTTCCGATGGCACCACTCGGTAATCGTTAGCGTGAACATCGGAGTGTGGTTCAGCAGGGGTCAGTCAAGAAGGGCACTAAGAGAAGCCGAGTTTAGGATGTTTTGAGCGGCCTCTGCTGCGGGTGGGGCAGGTTGCCCATCCGGGGCTTGGGCTGGGTGTGCAACTGGTGGTTCTTGGTCCGCCGCTTTTTCGCGCGCGGCTCGCCCCTGCCGGGTCGTTCCGGGATGGGATCGCGCGCGATGACGGCCAGGGATTCCCCGATCATGGCGTCTCGCTTTCGGGGGCGCGCGCCAGCCGCGGCGATGACCGCGCCCCACTGAAAACGGGGTCGTTGATGCCATGGCTGATAATACCCGTTTTAGGGTAAGTGACAAATGGAATATATCTTAAAACCGTCTTATCTTAGTGCCACTCTTGACTGACCCCACGCCCCGGCACAATCCGGGTGCAACGTTCGGTGCCAATCCCCCCCTGGGAACGTCAAGCCGGATTGCTTCGGAATGGCCGACCCGCTATGGTTTGGCCATGCAAACATTTCATCTCGAAATATCTGCACGGAAAACGGGCTGATCGTTTTGCGCGACCTACCCGTTCAAGAGGGCGACTCGCTGGAGGTAATTGTCACCGCGCGTTCGCCCGCGTCGTCTACGCGAGAGGATTTTCCTTTGCGCGGCGAGCCGATGGAGTACCACGATCCTTTTGAACCGGTCGCCGGGAACGACTGGGAGGCAACGCGCTAATCCGTGGTTGTTCTCGACACGCACATCTGGATTTGGTGGGTACACGGAAATCCCCGGCTCCCCATGAACCTACGAATTTTCCTGGACGCCCGGACGACTCTTCTTGAGATGGGCGCACATCCCTTTAGGAGATTGCCAAACTTGTGGAGCTTGGGCGCATCCGCCTATCCCGTCCAATTTTTGAGTGGTTCGACGTGGCAATTGCCTATCCCGGCGTTCGACTGGTGGCGCTGACCCCGCAAATCGCGGTGGAATCCACCCGGTTGCCCGGAGGCTTCCACCGTGATCCCGCGGATCAACTCATCGTGGCGACCGCTCGCGCTCTTGATTGCGTTTTGCTAACATTGGACTCGAAAATTCTCGACTATGCGCATGTTCAAGCTGGCTCGTGCGCCCCTGAACTGATAAACTTTGCCGCGCTACCGGGCGACCTGAGGTTTGTGCCCGGCGACATCTCGCGTCTCGCCCTTCAACGAAGCCGCTGTTGATCGAGCCAGTAGTGGAAACCTGACTGTTGCCAGTGGGATGGTCAAGAGCGATATTCTGGATGCTTTCGACGACCATCGTGCATGTTTGTCTGCGTTGCGGCAGCGAGCGGATCCGCAAGAGCGGCCACGCGGACAACGGGGCGCAACGGGCCAAGTGCCTGGAGTGCGGGCGCACGTTTGTGCTTCAGCCCAAGGGGCCGCGCTACGATGAGCGCTTCAAGGAGCGGGCGGTGGCCGCCAGCCAGGACCGCGTGAGCCTGCGCGGGGTCACACGCACCTTCGGAGTCTGCCGCAAGACCACCGGGCGCTGGGTGGAAAAAAAAGCGGAGGCTCTCCCGCCTTCAAGGACACGCTCCTGCCCGCCGAGAGGGACGGCGTGCTTGAGCTCGATGAACTCTGGAGCTTCGTGGGCAGCAAAACGCAAACCCTCTGGCTGTGGGTGGCTCTTCGCCGAAGAACTCGCCAGACCGTGGCCTGGACACTCGGCGACAGGAGTTCGCAAGGCGCCTGTGATCCGCGGGCCACCTTGCCCAGGGACCACCAGCATTGCCACACCCGCCGTGACTACCGGGAGGCTTGCGCGTCAGCCTTCCCCGGCGACACCCACCGCGCCCGCGGCAAGCACGAAGGCGGGACCAGCCACGTGGAGCGTTGGTTTGGCACGCTGCGAGCCCGAGTGGGCCGTCTGGTGCGCAAGGCGTATTCCTTCTCCAAGTGTCCCGAAAACCACCTGGATGCCATCCACCTCTTCATCGCCACTTACAACCTCGCCATCCAACAGAAAGCAACAGTCAGTTAGCCACTACCATCGAGCCGGCTGCGCCGGAACACAGGGCGCGACATGTCGCGGGGCGCGCTTCAAATCAAAGGCAAGCACAGGGCGCGCGTCTTTGGTTGCCGCCCCCGTTCCTGGCTGGCGAGCAACATCAGCGCTCGTCGCCACGGCTACGCTCCCCAGCGGAGCCTTGAGCGCCTTCGGCTTCGCGGACCTCCACACCCTGCCAGGGCGACAGCGCGGCCAAGCTCGCCTTTCCAACCGCCGCCAACAAAAGTGCGGGTGATCCGCCAGCTTCTCCAGCGCCTGCTAAAATGTCACCTGCCCCAACCACTACCATTTCCTTCGAACCCAGACTTTTCCCGGTTCCCTCCGTGCCTCCGTGGTGAACCTCCGGCGGCTTGCCGAGCGTAAAGGACGCTATGCGGCTTGCCAGCGGGGCCGCCATCGCTATGTTTTCCCCACGCCATGAAGTTTCGCACCTATAAGAACACGGATTTGACGGTCAGCGCGGTCGGCTTCGGCCTGTGGACGATCTCCACCGGCTGGTGGGGCCAGTTCACCGAGGGCGAGGCCATCGCGCTCATGCACAAGGCGCTCGACCTGGGCATCACGCTCTTCGACGCCGCCGACACCTACGGCAACGGCCTGAGCGAGGAACTCATCGCCAAGGCGTTCCCCAACCGGCGCGACGAGATCGTCATCGCCACGAAGGTCGGCTACGACTTCGTCAACCACGGCAGCGACGACCGCCGCGGCCAGCGCGCCATCCCGCACGATTTTTCCCCGGCGGCCATCACCGCCGCCACCGACGCCGCCCTGCAACGCCTGCAGACCGACCGCATCGACCTGCTCCAGCTCCACAACATCGGCATGGCCGAGGTGGAGAACGACGACCGTCTGGGAAACGCTGGACAAGCTCATGGCCGCCGGCAAGGTGCGCTACGGCGGGCTTCGCGCTCGGACCGGCCATCGGCTGGCTCTACGAGGGCATCCGCGCCATCGAGCGGCAGGCAACGCATCACCAGCGTGCAGCACATCTACAACCTGCTGGAGCCCCATCCCGGGCAGCGCAATCCACGAGGCCGCCGCGCCGCGCCGGACAGCGACACGATGTTCCTCATCCGCGTGACCGCATTCCAGCGGGATGCTGGAAGGCCAGTACACCGAGGACACCGTTTTCCCGCCCACCGACCACCGCATCCACCGCCCGCGCTCCTGGCTGCTCAACGGCATCAAGAAGGTGGACACGCTGCGCTTCCTCGAAGGCCCCGACCGCACGCTGGGCCAGGCCGCGCTCCTGTGGCTGCTGGCCGACGACCGCGTCGCCTCGACCCTGCCGAACATCTACGACGAGGAGCAACTCGCCGAGTTTGCCAGAGCGCACCGACGCGCCCGCGCTTGGCGACGACGAAATGGCGCGCGATCGCCGAGTTGTCCGCGGACAACTTCGGCGTCGACCGAGGAGCCGTCCAGGTACAAAGGCACGATGGAGCCGCCCGGAGTCGGCGGACGAAGCGAACCGAAGCGCGGTGACCTGCCAAGCCGAGCGCCCTGGAACCGGCGGGGCGTCTGAACATCGGCGCACTGGTTATCGTTGTCGCGGGCGGCACGACGGCCCTCCGCAATAATTGGCAGCCCATACAATTTGACCAGCCACTTTTCCTTATGAGTCAAGATCTCAACGATCTACTCGACGGCTGGCCGCACGAGCCGGGCCAGATCAAGGTGCGCAAGATCATCCGGGCAGCGACGGCAAGGAGAAGGTGCAACTGCGGCTCGACCTGGGGCTGATCCAGATGGAGATGAACGGCCGGCCCGACGGCATGCGCCCGAAGAATCACGAGTCCCTGCTGGCCTACCACCAGAACCGCGCCGCAAGCCGCCGAGAAAAGGGCGAGGAATACAAGCTTTCGCCCGACGAATGCGGCGAACTGCAGCAGGAGGGCATCCAGTATTACCACCGCTACCTGAGCCTGTTCCAGCTGGAGGATTTCCCGCGGTGTCGCGCGACACCCAGCGCAACCTGGACCTGTTTGCCTTTGTGCGCGAGCACACCGACCGCGAGGACATCATCTGGGCGTTCGACCAGTTCATCCCGTACGTGCAGATGATGAACACGCGCGCCAAGGCCTCCATCGAACTGGAGAAGAAGCGCATCGAGGCCGCGCTGCGCGAGATCGACAAAGGGCCGCGAGCAGATCATCGCGTTCTACAAGCGAGCACGAGCAGGCCGAGGCCGCCGAAAAGAGCGCGGAACTGACTTTCCTGGACGAATGGACGCGAGGAACTGCGCGCCAAGCGTCCGATGAGCAAGATCGAGAAGATGCGCCGCGAAATGGAAACGCGCCATCGCGCACGAAGCCTACGAGCGCGCCGCGCAGTTGCGCGACGCAGATCAAGGCGCTGGACGCCAAGCGCGCAGCAGACAGCGCATTCCGAAGAACGCAGGCAGAGCTAGGGCGTCGGCGGACGCGATGATGTATGAACCCCACGATCATCGAGCGCAAGGAACGCTGGGCGCGCAAGATGGCCGGCAAGGAAAAGCCGGCCGTCCGTTCGCACGACCGCCTGCCGCCGGGGCAGCATCTCACGACCGGTTTCCCCGTGCTCGACCTTGGCATCCAGCCGGTGATCCCGCTGGACCAATGGCGGCTGGAAATCAAGGGACTGGTGGAGAATCCGGTCACGCTGACCTGGGAGGACTTCACGACGCTGAGCCGTTCGAGGACGTGAGCGACTTCCACTGCGTGACGACCTGGAGCAAGTACGATTGCCGCTGGTCGGGCGTGGCGTTCTTCACGCTGGCCGATCTGGTGCGGTCCGAAGCCGGAGGCGAAGTTCGTGTATTTCACGGGCTACGACGGGTATTCGACCAACACCGCCCTGGAACATTGCCTGGATGACGACGTGCTGGTCGCCACGCAGCTTCGACGGCCAGCCGATCCCGAAGGAACACGGCGGCCCGGCGCGGATCATCATCCCGAAGTTGTACGCGTGGAAGGGCGCGAAGTTCGTGCGCGACGATCGAATTTCTGCGCGGAGGACAAGCCGGGTTTCTGGGAAGTGCGCGGCTACAGCAACACGGCCGACCCGTGGACGGAAGACCGGTTTTCCTGAGGGCGTGTTTGTTTGGTTGTCACCTGCTCAACCGGGCGGGGCTGAAAATTGTCCATGATGCCCACGCTCTCCGTCCGTAAACGACAGAACTCCGCGCGGGGGCATCATCATCAGTCCAGTGCGTCGCCGCGTTTCGCCGGGCCGCTCCAACTGGCCCGCAGCCTGATCCGCAACCGTCATTTGATTGCGCAGTTCACGCGTCGCGACCTGCTGGGACGTTACCGCGGCTCATACCTGGGGATTTTTTGGTCGTTCCTGAACCCGCTGCTGCTGCTGGGGATTTTCACGGTGGTGTTCGGCGTGATCTTCAAAGGCAAACTGCTGGAGCATCGTGCCGAGGGACCGGCGGATTTCGCGTTGGCGATGTTCGCGGGGCTGATCGTGTTCAACTTCTTCTCGGAGTGCATCACGCGCGCGCCGAACCTGATCATGCAGAACGCCAATTACGTAACCAAGATCGTCTTCCCGCTGGAAGTTCTCCCGGTGACGACGGTGCTGGCGAGCCTGGTGCATCTGTTCATCAGCCTTTTCCCGCTGTGGATCGGGGTGCTGATCCTGGACCGGCATTTACCCCCGACCATCCTGGTGTGGCCGGTGCTGCTGGTGCCGTTGTGCTGCTTCAACCTGGGGATTGTTTGGCTGCTGTCGGCGATTGGCGTTTTCCTGCGTGACTTGAATGAGATCGTCATCGCGCTGGTGCAGA
This sequence comes from uncultured bacterium, assembly GCA_963795895.1. Lineage (GTDB taxonomy): Bacteria > Verrucomicrobiota > Verrucomicrobiia > Chthoniobacterales > SZAS-18 > CAWCJJ01. The sequence goes on along the minus strand of CAWCJJ010000003.1, from coordinate 33,208 downwards.
TTTTGTTGTATGCGAGCGCGATTTTCTACCCGATCACGACGGACAAGCTGGGAGCCTTTTACCCGGTGGTGCGGTATAACCCGGTGGCGTTTCTGGTCGAGCAGAGCCGTATTTTGGCGGTGTACGGCGACCGGATCAACCTGGTGGGATATGGCTGGACCACCTTGGTGAGCGTGTTGTTTATGTTGTGCGGCTACACGGTGTTCATGCGGGTGAAGCACGCCTTTGCGGATGTGATTTGAGGAGGTGGAATCCAACAGCGTTTGGAAGGGCGACAGCCCCCGGGAGCGCGGGCATCCTGCCCGCAAAGGGCGGTAGCCCTTGGTCAGACCAAACCAGAGCAGAAGCGGGTCGGAGACCCGCGCTTCCGGGGCTGAGGCTGGGAACGTCCAGCGGCTATTCTCCTCTTATCCCCATGCGGCTCAATAACTAATCCGCATCGGCATCAGCACGTACAAAAAGCTGCTGTTGATCTTCACCACGCCGGGACTCATCTCGTCGATCAACTCCAAGTACACCGTGTCATCCGTCAGGTTCTTCAACGGGGCCATCAGGAACTCCGGGTTGAAGGCGATGGTAAAATCCTTGCCGTTGTACTTCACTGGCAACGATTCCTTCGCCTCGCCGATCTCCGGACTGTTCGCGGCGATGTCGATGTTGTTCCGGGTGAAAATCAGCTTCACCGAATTCGACTTCTCGCTCGTCAGCAGCGAAACGCGGCGCACGGCGGTCAGGAACGTTTCCCGCTCCAGCTCAATGCGCTCTTTCGCCTCCGCCGGGATCACCTGGCGGTAGTTCGGATAATTGCCCTCGATCAATTTCGAAACCAACAGGGTGCCGTTCAATTCAAACGCCACCTGGTTTTCACCGAGCCGGATCTGGATCTCACCCTCGTCGCGCAGCAACCGCGAAAGTTCGTTGATCGCCTTGGCCGGGATGATCACGCTCGCTTCGGATCCCGGGGCGACCTCCACCTCCAAATCCACCATTGCCAGCCGCCGTCCGTCCGTCGCGACCAGCGTCAGTTTGGCGTCCTTGAACAAACACAGGATACCATTCAAAACATAACGCGTTTCATCGGTGGAAATCGCGTAGCTCGTCTTCTTGAGCGCGTTGCGCAGTTCGCTCTGGCGGAGGGTGAACGTCTTGGCACCCTCAAATTTCGGCAGCGGCGGGAACTCCTCCTCGGGCAAACCGAGGATCTTGAAATAACTTTGGCCGCTGTGGATGCACGACACGTTCTTCTCGTCCGACTCGAACTGCACCTCGCTGGAGGGCAGTTCGCGGATGATCGTGAAAAGCCGTCGCGCCGGCAGTGTCGTCGCGCCGGCTTCCTCGATCTCGGCGTCCACGTTGCAGCGCACGCCGACATCCAGATCGGTCGTGGTCATGTTGATGCCCTTGCCGTTGGTCTGGAGCAGCACGTTGGAAAGAATCGGCAGCGTCGTCCGGGTGCTGACCACGCTTTGCACCTGCTGCAAACCTTCGAGAAGCTTTTCTTTGCTGAGACGGAATTTCATACGCTGCGAGGTTGACCAACAATTAAATGGACGATAGCCACCGTGACAGGGCAGCTCGAGGGAAGTGCGACAAGATGGCTAAAGTAGCGCACAAACACACCGCGTCGTCAAGAAATTGAATCGGGGCACAAGATATTGTGTCAAGCCCGGCAAAAGACCCGCTCTGGAGGGTGGCGCTTATCGTCCGAAAGCCATGGGTACCTGCGCGTCCTCCTCTTCGCCATCAAAGCTCAGCACCGGCGCCGGCTTCACGGCGAGCAACAGCGCGCCCCGGGGTTGCTGCGCCCCCACGTCGAAGGGCACCACCACGCCCTCGGGCGTCTTGAGCACGTTGGCGATGTGCGCGTCGGAGACCAGCAGGTTTTCTCCGACGTGGTAAAACGTCTTCGCGTTGATCTTTTGGAATCCCGCCGTGGTAAAGTGACGCGCGACCTGCGCGGGTGTCGCCGGGTCCCCGCGCACGTGCGGCTGCGACACGACCATGCGGGGTCCCCGGGGCGTGTCGATCACGCCATGAAGGTGGAACCCGTCGCCCAGCTTGTCGTTGGCCAGGCGCAAGCGCCGCAGGTAATCGGAGGGGAGCGCGTCCTCGGTGATGAGGGTCGGCGCAATCCCCAAACCCTCCTGCCGCGCGTGGAGTTCCTTGCCACCTTTGCCGGGCATGGTGAGTTTGATCCAGCGACTGGTGGCCGCGTCGTGGAAAACGTCGTGTTCCACGCCGCCGATGCCGTCGAGGTGTTCCTCGAGGCGAAGGTCGATCAACCGGCCATGCCGCCGCGCCCAGCCGAGGAGTTTGCGGCTTTGGAGGACTTCTTCGCCGGCTGGCTGATCGCCGCCAGGACCCGGCGGGCCTGGGCGTGCGCTTCTTCGGAGGAAACCCTCGGCTGAAGCGAGCGCACGCGCCGCTGATGCTTGGCGTAATCTGCGAGATGGCTCATGGTTCTTGCGGGTCCAGGGAATCAGTTCGTCTTCAAGCTGTTTGATGGCGGCGTCCGCGTCCGCGTCCGCCACGGCGGGCGGCGTTCGTGTTTCCGCAAAAAGCCGGTCGTCTCCCCGCACGGGCGAAGATGGATTCGGCGCGGCGAGAATGCAAAGGGGATGTGGGGAGGGATGTGGGTTGTGAGGAAGGATGTGGCGGAGGGGATGGGGGATGTGGAAGAACGGATGTGGGACACAATCCCCCGGCCACGGAGTGGTGTCACCTCCGGGGGTGGAAACACGCATTTCGACATGGTCGTCGCAATCCGTGGCGGATTAGTGCGCCACCAGTACATCCAAATCCGAAAATATTCCCCCTCCCACCGGCCTTGGTGACGCCACTCCGTGGCCGGGGGATGTGTGTCCCACATCCCACATCCCCTCCGCCACATCCTTCCTCACAACCCACATTCCACAACCCCTCACCCGTACCGCTTCCGGCTGAACTCCCGGGCGAACACCACCAGATCCTCCCACGCCGACACGCGGTAGAGAGCCCACCCCGCCTCGTCGCGCGCACGCAGCAGCCAACCGTACGAGGCGACCCGCGCCTGCTCCTCCCATTTTTCACTCAGATTCAAAACCAGCGTGCCACCGCCGCGCGCGCGGGCCAGCGCCTCGTTGGAAACGTCCCAGCCAGCCCGCCCCTTTTCATCGTTCTCGTCGAACATCGTCGAAGCGCCGTCATCCGAGACCACCAGAATGTGCGCGGGCCGCTCCCCGGTGCCCCGCGCCGCGAAAGTGTCGCGCAGTTTGTGCAACGGAAACGCCGTGCCACCGCCGATGTACCCCGTCAGCACCCCCAACGCCGCGTTTTCATCGCGCGTGAATCCGGGCGTCGAGGCGAACTGGTTTTTCCCGCTCCAGAGCGTCACCTGCACCCGCGCGCCCGCCCGCAGGGCCGACAGGCAGATGATCGCCCCCGCCAAGGCCGGAAAGGAAGTCTGCCGTTGCGGATTCGTCATCGACCCGGAACTGTCCACGTAGATGTCCAGATCCAGCGGCTCGCGTTTCGGCGGCTGGCCTTCCACGATGCCGTGGACGCGCCGCACGGTCGTCACGCCGGGGATCACGCGCGGACTTTGCAGGACGCTCTGCAGCCAGTCCGCGTCTTCCAAAGGATGGCCGACGTCCCACGCCTCCAAACCCTCGGGCAAAGGGTCGTGGCCGCGCGGCAGTTCGCGGCTCGGAAACGGGATCAGGTGCGGACGCGCGCGTTCCCGGTAGTAGCGCACGGCGGCTTCGTGGTCGGTGATGTCGAGGCCCGACGCGCGCAAAATTTCGCCGTACTCGAACGGCTGCCGGCCCTGTCCGCCGGAGGGTGCCTGCGCCAGCCGCTTCCTCCGGCGGCGCGTCCGCCCCGTCGGCGGCAATCGCGTCCGCCGGCAAGCCGCTCAATTCCGGGTCCTGCGCCGGGTGGATCGCGCCGTTGCGCTCGTCCGGGTCCGCCTCGGACAACCCGGCGGGCTGTCCGCCCGCGCCCGCCGCCTTGGTGTCGAGCAAGGCGTCGAAAAGGTCGGCGGATTTTTTGTCTTCCATGAGGTAGGGCAGCAGGAGGGCGGCGAACCGTCCGCAGCCGTCGAGCCAGTCGCGGGCGTAGGCGCGCACCAGGCGCGCGCCCAGCCAGGCGTCGCCTTCCTGGTGGTCGTCCACCGGGCCGGAGCCGCCGCCGAGCGCGCCGCGTTCCAGACTCCACAGCAACTCGAAAATCCGCATGTAGAGGGTCCACACGGCGCCGCCCTCACCCCGGGTGTTTAGCGCGCGGTAAACCTCGGATTCAAGCAAACCCGCGCCGCGCTGGAGCCGGTCGTTGATGAGCAGGTCGGTGTAAAGGTTCGACACGAAGGGCGCCTTGTCCTCGACCGTGGGGAGGGATGGCCGCATCCGCGCGATAGCCCGCGCGTGGTCCGTTAAGGTGGAGGGGGCGAGGACGTGGTGGCCGATCTCGTGCGCGAGAATTTCCAGCGCGAAAGGCCGCACCCGGGACGCCACCACTTGCGGGAGACTGACCACGATGGCCTGATCGACCAAACGGATCATGGCAAAACTGCCGGTGAGACCTTCCTGACGGGCTTCCTTCGCGGTGAGGCAGAAGGCGGGAGGACGCAGCCGCGTGAACTTGCTCCAGACCTCCAACGCCGTCGGCCACGCGGCCAGCCACTCCTCGCGCAGGACGAGCAGTTCCTGCCGGGTGGATGGTAAGGGCGGCGGGGTGGAAAGCATCGCGGTGGGTTGTGGGTTGTGGCGGAGGGGGATGTGGGATGTGAGAGGAGAGGCGGTGGGCGTCAGAGGGTAATAAAATAGACGGCGTGGCTGTGGGCGGTGGTTAGGGCGAGCGTGGCGCCGGCCATTCCGCTGGAGGTGATGGGGCCGCTGAGGGGGAGGGTCAGATTTTTTCGGTCGCGGATCAGGGTGGTGCGGTTGGCGCTGACGCGCAGGCTCGGCGGCATCGGGGGTTGTTGGGCGGCCTGGTCAAACTCCTCTTTGCTTGCGCGGTGAAAAGTCGCGCCGAAGGCGTCGGCGGTCAGAAGCCAGCAGCGATCCTCGTCGCGAACGAACCATTGCCGTCCGTCGCCAGCCACCAGCGGGGGGCGGGTGAACAAGCCGCCGAAACCCCGGAACGCCCCCGCGCGTCCGGCCACGCGGGGTTCGTGCGTGGCGGCGACTCCGGGGACGAACCAGGGGTCGGCGCGGAATCCTTGGCGCAACGTGGGCCACGCGTCGTTCTCCGCGGCTCCGACGGCTTGTAGCGCCAGCGCCTCGGGCAGGGTGTCGGCGACCGCCAGGGCCCCTTCGCGGAAGTGCGCGAGACCGGCGCGCCACGCGGCGATTTGTCCCGCCCCGAGGAAGGATTCCACATCCGCGCCGACGCGCGGCGCGAGAAGACGCATCTCGTCGAGCCATTGTCCCGGACGCGCGTCCGGCGTGGCGGCCAGTTGGTGCAGGGCGTTGCAGATTGAGCCGATCACGCGTCCCGGCGCGGCGGCGATCAACTCCGCGGCGGCGGGCAGCAGACGCCGCCAGCCTTCGTTAATGATGGGCAGCCGCGCCCCCGGTCCCGCCAATCCCTGGCCGACGAGTTCCAGCCCCGCCTCGTACGCGGCGACCACGGTTTCGCGGACCGCGTCCGGCCGGGCGGCGGCGACGGCGTTCACCACCGGGTCCGCGCAGTCCGCGAGAAACGCGGAGAAAGCCGCGCCCTGCAGGCTCGGACGCTGCCGGCGCGCGTGGGCGAACTGCTCGTTGAATTCCTCGCGGCTGGAACGCAGCACGTCTGCAAATGGCTCGCAAATGGTCATGAAAAAGGTTCGACGGATGGTCGCCACGGAGAATAGCGCGGGCGGATGGTGACTGGTAGAATCGTTTCGCGCGAGCGCGGAGTTGCCGGTCGATGGTCCGGTTGCCAAGGGGGGCGCTCCGGTACACTGTGCTGTGTGCAGAGTTTTATTCCCTTCCGCTTTTTTATACCCATCGCGTCTCTGACGTTGGGTTCGTTGCTGTCAGCCGTCACCGCGATTCACGCCCAGCAGCCCTCGCGGCCCGCCACCGCCTTCGACCCGGCGGCGGTGTTGTCCCAGCTCAAGGACCTGCGCGCCAAACAGGAGCAAGCCATGAAAGGCACGAAGTCCCAGGTGCTCGCGAGCATCAACGCCGCCGCGGCCGACAACAACAGCGCCGGCAAAGCCTACGAACAGGCCGTCCTCGCCGTCGAGCTACAGGGCCAGGGCTTTGGCGCGGACGGCTCGAAGATCGTCGAGTGGCGCAAAAAGCAGGGCGAAATGCTCCGTAACCCCAATTTTCTCACCGCCACGCGTTTGCAGCTTTATTACCTCAGCCTGACCTGGCAGCGCAGCGCGGGCGCGAAAGCGATCGACCTGCTGCCCGCGCTTTATGATTACACCGCGCAGGTGGAGAACAACCGCGACGCGATCGAGCCATACGCGCGCGTCCTCAAATCTTCGTTGAACGAGAGCGTGTTTACGGCTTTTTACCAGGTCGGACCCTACATCGCCGGCGTGCCGGAATGGGAAATGCGGCAGTTCGACGTGGAAGGTATCTACGAGAAAACCATCCTGCCGGAGTTGCGCCGCCGGAAGGACCCGCGTTTGCTGGACTACTGGGACCGCCGCCTCCAGACCGAGGCGGGCCGGGGCGAGCACACGCAAAACGCGCTGTCCGCCAATAAGTTCGCGCGCATCACAAAGCCCGGGCTGCTCTGGCAGCGGGCCGAGGACGAGTTGCTGCTCGGCGACAAGCCGCGCGCCGTCAACGACATGCTCGCGTTGATCAAGATGTACTCCGACCACCCGGATTTCGGGAAGTGGACCGCGCGACTGGAGGAGATCGTCAGCGAACCGACCGCGGCACCATGAGTTTGTCCGCGGATTAACGCAGAGACAGAGAAATTAAGAAAAAGACCCCGAATGCGCCGGATTTTTTGCTGGGTGGTGCCGGTGCTCAGCATGTTGTGGCTGACGGGTTGCGGCCAGGTTCAATCCAGACACCCCTTGTCCGACCAGCGCGATGCGAAACCCGACCCGCGTCTGGTGGGCGCGTGGAAACCCAAGCCGGATCCCAAGACGCGGGAAGATGGCAAGGAGGATTACACCCTGCTTCTGTCTTATGATGAACACGGCTTGGGACATCTGAGAGAAATCCGCGTCAACGAGAGGAAAGAGCGCGCGGAACGCACCGGTGTTTTCTTTGTCACGCGCACGGGTAAAGCGTCGTACCTGAACGTGCTGCCGGATAAAAGGAGGAAAGGTCCCTGGGAACCGGGCGTGGCGTCGGAGGGGAGGGGCATGGCGCGTTGGGAGTTCAGCCGCTACGGGGTAAACGGGGACGGCTCGCTCACACTCTACGCGCCGGCGACTGCGCCTTTTGCCCAGGGGATCAAGGCCGGACGGCTCGCGGGTAGCGTCCGGCACCCGGGCCAACTGGACGAGACGGTGCGACTGCGGAGTTCGTCGCGCGTCCTTCTTGCCTTCGTTGAGGCCGAGTCGCCTGACACGGTGTTTCCAGCGCCCATGGTATTTGTGAGATCGGACAAACCGGCGCGGGGATGGTGGGGGCGGCTTTTTGGGCGCGGTCGTTTTCGGAATAACTGAGCGGTTCCTTCCCAACGACGCGGAGCGGCGCCCCGGGAGCGCGGGCATCCTGCCGCCACGCGCAAACATTGGCAAACCGTGGGAACCCTCGCCCGCGAATACCTTCCAACGTCGCGTGTCGTTTTCCACGGCAACCATTTGCGACTTTGGAGCGTTCTGCATTTTGGCTCGTCTCCATCATCACGAAGGAACGCGCTCCCACACCCAATAACATCGCAACCAAACCACCACTTCTCCCATGCCAGAATTAACCTCGGGCCAATACCAAACCGTCGTCAACGTCCTCTCGCTGGCTATCGCCAGCATGCTCGCGTCGTTCGTCTTCTTTGTGCTCGTGCGCAACGAGGTCGCCCCGCGCTACCGCGGCTCCATCATCGCCTCGTCGCTGGTGGTGCTCATCGCCGGATACCATTACTTCCGGATCTTCAACAACTGGGAGGCCGCCTACAGCCTGGTTCCCACGGCCAATGGCACCTACGCGCCCACGGGCATCCCCTTCAACCACGCCTACCGCTACGTTGATTGGAGCCTGACGGTGCCCCTCCTCATGGTGGAACTGGTCCTGGTGCTGGCTTTGGCGCGCAACGAAACGAAGTCGCTCATGTTCAAACTGGTGATCGCGGCGTTCCTCATGATCGTGCTGGGCTATCCGGGCGAGGCCGACAAGACGAGCACGTCCATGTTTTCCAACCGCGGGTTGTGGGGTTTCCTGAGCACGATTCCGTTTGCCTACATTCTGATCGTCCTACTGGGTGAAATTCGGACGGCGATGAGCAAGAGCAGCCCGCAGGTGGCCGTGCTGCTTCGCAACGCCGCTCTGCTGACCCTGTTCACCTGGGGTTTCTACCCGATCGCGTTCATGGCCCCCTTCTACGGCGGCACCGGTGCGAACGCGGAGGTAATCCTTCAGGTTGGCTACAGTCTCGCCGATATCGCGGCCAAGTGCGGCTACGGTTTGTTGATCTACAACATCGCCTCCCTGCGCACCGAGGAGGAAGCGGCGGTGAAGACCAGGGCCTGATCGCGCAAGCCGGTAGTTTAACCTCAAAAGCCGCCCGGAAAGTTCCGGGCGGCTTTTTTTGTTCCCGAAACGCGGGCTTGACTCCCGGACATTTCGGCTCAACTATCGGCCCAGTTCTTTGCAGGAGTATTATTTCGTGGACCGAACGTTGGAATCCCGTGAAAACCGGGAGCAGTCGCGCTGCTGTAACTGGAGACGACTTCCCAAACTAGCCAATCCCTGAGCGATCGGGGGTGAAGGCGGGAAGAAGGTTGGCCGGCATTGACAAGATCAATCGCCGGCCTGCAAACCAGGAGTCAGAACACTTCGCCGGTCCACGCTCATTCGCCCCTCCGCGTGTGCGGAACCGGGCGGACAAAACTTCTTCGCCAAAAAGAAGAATGAGGGATCAGGCATCCTCTCCACGAATCCGGCGCGTCCTTTTTCCTAACGGGAAATGGTGGACACCGCCCGGGCGCGCGGCGGTGTTGTCCGGTCTCTTCCAACTTAGTCAAAGCAAGAGACCAGATGAACATCCAAAAATTGTTGTCGCAGACCACCCGCCGCGCGTTCGCGCGCGCGACCCACCTTCTGTGCCGGTACCCGCCCGTATATCCTGGCGGCCACCCTGGGAATTATCCCGTGGCTGGCTCCCTCCGCGCGGGCGGATTTGATAGCCACCTACGAGGAAGGCCCCGCCAACGCGCCTAACTCCTTCGATCTCACCGTCGAGTTTCTCAACGGGGACTATTACAACTTCGTCCTGCGTTCGACCGCGCCAACCATCACCGGCTTCGACCTCATCAACACGGTGGCGACGCTGACGCCGGGCATGACGGTTCACCAAGTGGGGCCGTCGCAGTTTGGCTACTATATCGACAAGATCACGATTGCCACGGACACGGACACGGGGTTCAACAGTAATTACTGGTCGTATTGGAACGGCACTGCCTCGAATCCGATCACGTGGTCATCCTCGCAGATTGGGTGAATCCAGCACCGCATTGAGTCCGGGCCAAGCCGACGGCTGGGTTTTCGGCAAAGGGAACAATCAGCCGCAAGCCACCACCGTGCCGGAGCCGTCCGCGTGGGTTTTGGTCGCCTTGACAGTGGCGGGCTGGCTGGTGGTTGGTCGGAGACGCCGCGTTTGCCCCACGCTGACGTGAAAAAGGCGTTTACCCTGGTGGAGTTGCTGGTCGTGCTCGTCATCGTGGCGGTGCTCGCCGCGGTGGCGCTGCCCGCGTACGAGAACGCGCGGATCAGCGCATCGCAGGTGATCGCCGTCAGCGCGTTGCGGCAACTCGGGATGGCGGGCCAAATGTACCTCGCGGACCACAACAACGTGTACTGGGAGTTCTGCCACCTACGACGCGGCGGGCACGACTTTCTGGTTCGGGTATGAGACGGCGGCGGACCTCGGCTTGCCGGAAGGCAGCCGGACCATCGACTATGAGCACGGGATATTGGGTCCGTATAGCGGCGGCTTGCACGACGTGCATCCCGACCCGCAATTCACGCGCATGGGACCGGTGTTCAAACCCAAGTTCAAGGATGGGTATTTTCCCTATGGTTACAACTATACGCTGCCGGAAAAATCGGCGCTGGGAGCCCCGGAGTTGGGCAAGCGGGTGGTGTTCGCCACGTCGGCGCAGGTGAACACCTTCCAGCCGCCGGCGTCGTCGGCGCACCCGATGCTGGAGGAGTTTTACCTGGTGGACAGCGATAACGTCACGGCAAGTTTCCGGTATCACGGGCAGGCGTTGTGCGTGTTCGCCGATGGGAGCACGGGGTTTTTGCCGCCCGAGCCGGGGTCGCTGGACAACCGGCTGCCCAACTCCTGGGTGGGCAAGTTGCCGACGGCTTATCTCAAGTGAGCGGGGGTGGGTTCTGCCTCCGCCCGCCGCGCAGCGGCTTTGGAGTGCGCCGCGACACGTCGCCGCTTTGATCCCAGCGACACGTCGCGTCGTTCCCTTCGGCGAAGCCGCTATCGATCGAGCCGGCTTCGCCGGAATGCACGACGCGACGTGTCGCGGTTGGACCCGGCGGAGCCGTGTAAAAGCGGCGACCTGTCGCCGCACTCCAAAGCCGCTGCGCGGCGGGCGGAGACACCGTGTTCTATTGGGTGCGCTCGGACTGGAATCGCACAACACGTTTGTCGAAGTCTTCCTAACCGACAAAGTGGAACGGAGCTACGCTCCGGGCGAGATCAAGATGGGGTGCGACCACAGCCTGCAATTTTGGGTGGTCGATCCCAACGGCGTGGACGTGGAATTTTACCAGTACACCGACAAGAGCGCGCAGCTTACCAGGACGGACATTGAAGTGGATTGGTGAACAGGCGCAGGTGGCTTCAAGCCGCCGTCCAATCAAGGTAGGGATGGCTCTCCGAGCCGCTCCCATTATGAGATTGGCCGGTCGCCCAAGTTCCAGGGGTCGTCCTATCCAGACCGGAAACAATAGGGAGCGGCTCGGAGAGCCATCTCTACCTTTGGTGCGATGTCACTTCGCGGCGGGTCGGCGCGATTTTGCCGTCCGCCAAGGCCGTGACGTGGCGGCTGGGTTCCCGGTAGAGAACGTAAAGCTCCTCCATCAACCCTCCCAACTTGTTGCCGTCCAGCCACGCGTCCGCGCCGCCAAAACGCTCCCGGGCCGCGCCGGTGAGCGGCACCCGCGACGCCCCGGCCGGTGCCTCGCCCAATCCTACTAACTGGGGAAAGCCCTCTTCCTCGGCGGACCTCGCCAGCAACCGGCGCAGGTTCCGTTCGCCGATCCTACGATAGCTCATCGTCTCCACTTCCAGACCGGGAACGATCATCTTAACGGCGAACACTCCCCCCGCGCCATCGGAAGGCGACAAATCCGCCACGAGCACATCCAAACCTTCCCGCCCCAGCCGTTCAACCGTGAGCCGCAGCAACGCGGCCTTATCCGCTGCCGACTCACCACTCATCGCGTCAGGAAACTCGGTGAACGCCACATGTTCCGTCACCTTGAAGACGGGCGCGAGCACCCGGCGCATCCCCTCGTGCGAAAGCGTGAGCCAGTGCCGCATCCCCGCCAGGCCACGCGACTCTTCACCCGCGGGATCCAGGATCGATTGGTAAGCTTCCAGATACCCGGGCGGCGCGATCCGGCGCACGGCCGCCAGCGGCCCGTGAAACAAAGCCAGCCGCGCCCGGGACGACGCGAACTCCAGCAACGCTTTCCGCAACGCGACCGCCGCCACGGGATGCACCGCCTCGCCGCACGCCGCCGCCATCACCGGCAAGCCCCCGGCGGACCTGTCGCGGTCGTACCCGACCACGTACAGGTTCACGTACCCGAAGTCCGTCCCGGCGACCTTGATGATGATCTCGACGCCGGCCTCGTCGTACCGGCGCAGCAGAGCGCGGGCGACCGGGTCGGCGACCGTGCGCGGATCGACGGCGACACTCCCCGCGAGGGCGCGGTAGCGGACGCTGTTGCCGTCGCGCTGCAGCAGTTCCAGCAGGCCATGGACCTGCGCCATTTCCGGGTTGGTGCCCGCGCCGTGGCCGTTGGTGATCGGCGTGACCAGGCGCGTGACGCCCGCGCGCGGCGGGGCGTCCATCCCGGCGCAAGCCACGAACTCCACGGGGACCAGCACCGGCTCGCCGGTGGCCAGACGGCTAACCTCCACCCAATCCAAAATCATCCCCGGATGGTAGTCGCTCCCGGCTTCCAGACAGAGGGCCACCGGGTCCACGATGCCCTGCTCGCCACGGCTGGCGAGCAGTTCAGTGTAGGAGCCGGTGAGGCGCGGCATCCGGGCGAGCGCGAGGCTGGAGGAAACCTCCTCGGTTAGTTCGCCGAACGCGCCAACGCGGGCTTCGTCCTCCGTCGCCCCGTAGCCGATGCCTTCGCAGAGCGGCCAGTTCATGGCGTGGGCGTGGTGTTCCGCGTGGAGTTTCGGGATAAAGGTCAGCGCGTGGACCGAGACGCCGAGGCGGTCCAGCGAAGTCAATGGGAACTCCAGAAGTTGCCCCGGCGGCAGGGCGCGGCGGTAGGCGTCGATGGCTTGAGGCAGGGTGGGCGCGGGGTTCATTTGGGCAACGGGAAATCGAGGAGATTACCTCCCATGAGAACTTCGGCGTAAGCGGGCGGCTTGGTTTCGCCGCCCGCTTCCGCGCAATGGAAGGCGATGAGTTTATCGCGGACCCCGGCGGGACCGCCAAATTGGAAATTGATCTGCGAAGCGTACAGGCAACACCCGTCGATCTTGCGCGCCAAGATCGCTTCATTGAGGGGCACGCGGCTGGGACATTGCACCGCCGGCGGGACCAGGGCGGACGGACGCGCGGATGGCGAACGGATCGCGTACGGGGTGTCTCGGTACCAAAGAACGCGCCGGGCCAGGTAAACCCGCAGCACGGCGCGGATGGTTTGCAGGTGATCGACATGGTTGCCCAAACCCAGCGGCGCGAAGACCACAACTGGTTGGAACTCGGCCTCCAAAGCCGCCAAATCCGCGCGCACGGCTTCCCACACCTCGTCGTCGGGACGAATGCCCGCGAACAAATCGTTGGGAGAATGGTAGCCACGGTGCGGAGCTTCGCGGTGGTTCAAATGCCGTGTTTCCTTCACGCCCGCAAAGGCCGCGAAAGCTTTGTCCTCCGCGCGGCGCAGCGCCATGTAATCCACTTCCGGCGCAATGCCCTTGTCGGTTTGGCACCGCAAGGCGAACCCGGCCGGGTTCTCGACCGAGGCCGTGAAGATCGTGCAAAGAACTACCCGAAATTGGGGGCGCTCCGCGAGGCGAAGCAACGTGCCGCCGCAGGAGAACGCCACATCGTCCAGGTGCGGGGAAATGAAGAGCATGGTCCGCATATAGACAACCCTTCGCTCAGAGCAGGTGCGGCGCCGACCGGTAGCGGCAGGCGGGGTCCACCCGTGCTCGCAAGGTCCAGTCATTGTCGGGAGGCGTGGCGCGGACCGTCTCATACACCCCGGCGATCTGCCGCGCCACCACCGGCCACGAATACAATCCGTTAGCCTCGTCGAACGCCCGTTCCGCGAGCCGTCGGCGGAGCGGCGTGTCGTCCAGCAAACGCGCCAGTCCGTCCGCGAGCGCGGGGATGTCCCCGGCGGGCACGAGCAGGCCGTTCTCGCCGTCGCGCAGACAGTCCACCACACCGACCACGGCGCAGGAAAGCACGGGCAGGCCGGCGCTCATCGCTTCGAGGATCGTGTTGGAAAAACCCTCCGAGTAAGTCGGTGACACAAAGATGTCCGCCCGGCGGTACACGGCCGGAACGTCGTTGTAGTTCACGTACCCGAGGCTGGTGAAAACGTCGGCCAGACCCAGGGATTCCACCCGTTCCGCGACGGCGGCGGTGTCGGGTCCGATGCCCGAATAGACCACCCGGGCGCGGTTCGCGACGGAATGTCCGCGCCGACGGAGTACGGCGAAAGCGTCCAGAAAATCGAGCGCGCCTTTGCGGCGGTCCACGCGGCCGTGGTAAAGCAGCACGGGTTGCGCCGGTTCGATGAACTCGCCGGCCCGCCAACCCTCGCGCGGGCAAAACCGCGATGCCTCCACCGCGCCGGGCACAATGGTGAAACGCTCCGGCGGCGTCCCGTGGTTTTGGCGGACCTCCTCCGCGAACGAACGCGAGCCGATGAGCAGTGCGCCCGCGTGGTCGAGCACCGTCCGCATGGCCTCGCGGTGGGTTTCGCAGCAGGTGACGCCCACCCAATGGCCGTCGCCGCCCTGGATCGAGACAACGTTAGGCAGGCCGAGCCGCTTGGAGGCTTCGAGCGCGGCAAGGCCGGTCGGGTAGCCGTACTGCGCGTGCAGGAGGTCGAAGGGTTCGCGGGCGTGTTCGGCGGCGGCGGTTCGGACCATCGTCTCGATGTCTCGCTCGAAATTAGCGACAGGCTTTTCCTGTTCGCCCAGAGCTTCGAGGCCGATCACGCGCGCGCCGGGGACGCCGGGCGGAGGGCCGCCGCCATAGACGCGCGTTCCTTCCGCGTCGCCCCGGTATTGCGAGATCATGGTGACGTCGTGCCCGAGCGCGGTGAGTTCGCGCAGGAGGTTTTGCGCGTACACGCTCATGCCCGAGATCGCGGGGAAGTAACGTCGGGAAAAGAAGCACACGCGCATGATGGGAGGAGGGGAAATCTATCCGCGGATTAACACGGATTAAGAGGGATTAACCTGCTCGGCGAGCAGGCCGATGACGTGCCTGCCCGGTTCGCGGTAAAGGGGGTAGAGCGGGCCAATGGTCCGGTGCAGGGCGGCGGGATCGAACCAGGGCGCGCCGTCGAAAGTCGCGGCGTCCTCGGAAGTGAGATGGATGGGGAGCGCGCCGGGGGGACGGTTGGCTTCGCCCACTCCAACGATGGGTGAGCCGCGCGACAGCAAGCGGCGCAGGTTGCGCGCGCCGATGCGCTGGTAGGTCATGGTCTCCACTTCCAGACCCGGCACGATCGCCTTGAGAACCGCGGCGGGCGAACCGGGCGGGGTGAAATCCACGTGGAGGATTTCGAGTCCCTCCCAAGCGAGCCGTTCGGTGAGTAGCGCGAGCAGCGAGTCGGAATCCGCGACGGCGGTGGTCGGCAAACCGTCGAAACGCCGCCGCGCCCTAACGTCGAAAAGCGGGTGCTGGATTTCCGCGAGGTACGCGGCATGGTCCAGGCGTGTCCAGCGGTGCATTTCGTTCAAGGCGCGCTCGTCCTCGCTCCGCAACGCGCCGGCTCCGAACGCCCCGAGGTAGCCGGGCGGGGCCACCGCGCGAACGGCGTCCAGCGGACCGTGGTTGAACATCTTGCGCGCGCGGGCGGAGACAAACTCGCGCAGCGCTTTCGCCAGCGCCCGCTCGCGGTCCGGGTGAACGGCCTCGCCGCACGCGCTCAAAGCGATGGGTTGCGGCGCCCGCCGGGGATCACGGTCGTGGCCGACGACGTACAGGTTGGCCAGGCCGAAACTATCATCCGCCAGTTTGACCAGAATTTCGATGCCGTCGGCGTCCAGTTTGCGGAGCAGTCGACGCGTCTCGGGATCGCGCACCTGGGTGAAATCGTCGCCGAGTTCAACGAGCAACCCGCGGTCGAGGGCGCGGTACCGCGCGCTGTTCCCGTCGCGTTGCAACAACTCCAGAATGCCATGCGCGAGGGCGTGGGAGAAAGTCGGACCCGCGCCCAATCCGTTGGTGATGGGCACCGCCAGAGCCGCGCCGCGATCAAAGCCGGGGCCAAGGTCGGCGAAACGCGGCGCGACGAACTCGACCGGCACCAGCGCCGCCTCGCCGGAGGGGTGCCGCCGGGCTTCCACCCACTCCAGTTCCGTCCCCTCGGGCGAGTACGCGCCGCCGGCGGACAGGCAAAGCCTAACGGGATCAATCACCGGTTTTCCCTCGCCTCGCAACGCCGCGAAGGTCCCCCGCGCGCGGGGAGCATGGCGGAGCCATTCACGGGCGTGGTGCCACTCGACGGTTTCGCCCCACGCGCTGGCTTGCGCGGCCACCAGGGTTGGACCGTAGCCGAAGCCGTCGGACAGCGCGCCGTCCGCCTCCACGGAGGCTACCGTCCAGAGCGGCAGGTCCAGGCGATCCATGGCGGTTTGGGAGAACTCGAAACACCGGGCGCCCGCCGCCAACGCCGGGGCGTAGGAGGCCCGGTAAGCCGCCAGGGCGCGGGCGTCGGGATCGACGGTGGCAGTGTCGTCAAGCAAAGGCATGGGACCAAAGAAAGGGCGCCGCCAAGTTGGGAGTCGAAGAGCCGCAGCACCGCCGCGCGCGTGCCGACACCTTTCGGCGCGTGTTCGAAGGTGGTGTAAACCTCGTCGAAAGCGAGGGGTTCCACGACCTCGCGGTACCGGCGGATTTCCGCGTGGCTCATCGGGATTCGGCGGTTAAACCCTTTGTGCGTGGAGATTCCCGGGGGAATGTCCGCAAGGTGGAACTTCACCATGTCCCCCGCGAACAGAACGCGCCGGTCACGGAGCCACAGGACGGCGTGCCCGTCGAAATGTCCGCCCGTGTGGAGCAGGACCGCGCCCGGCGCGAGTTCGAGCCGTTCGTCGTAGGGGTGCGAAACGCGCAGGGAGCAGGTCCAGGCAAGGTCGGCGCGCTGGACGGCGAGCGTGGCGTTTGGAAACCATTCCTGCGCCCGCCACAAAGCCCCATAGGCGTGCGGATGCGACGCCGCGAGCCAGCGGACGCCACCGCGTGACGCGATGAAGGCAAGTGCTTCGTCGGAGTACCAAGCGGGGCTTTCGAAGAGAATGTTGCCCGTTGGAGTTTGGATAAAGTAACCACTGGGTCCGATACCCAGGGTGGGTTGGCATCGGAAGGTGACGATGCCGTTGTCGTCCTCCCGCCAAGTGCTGACGAGTGTGTCGGGGGCTTCGCCCTCGGGGATAAAATGGAAGGGACCCTCGGGCGGGGTGTGCCGGAAATCCAGGCAAACGGGGCAACTCGGGGGCGCGTTAAAGTGGTGCTGCCAGAAGCCGCAGTTGGCGCAAACAAATCGGGTTTTCATGGCGGTGACGGCGCGTGGGAACCCGTCGTCATGATAGGACAAGCCGCATGGTATGCAGATCGTGTTCCGGGGGATAGGGGAAAGGTTCGCCCGACCGCAGGCAACGCGAGAAACACTCGATCCCGGTCGCGAACGGCGACACGTCCTCCGCCGCCGGCACGACGACCTCTTCCGTCTCACCGGTGAGGGCGTCAATCAGCCGCAACGAACCGCCGGGAGTCTGGCCCATGGTGTCGCGGGCGACCGCCATGGCGCGGGTGCCGATGAGTTCGAGGGTTCGGCGCGGGAAATGGTCCGGGCAGTTGTAAGCCACGTTGAGCGTCAACAGCGCGCCCGAGCGGAACCGTCCGATCAGTGCCGCGCCGTCGTCCACGGGATAATCGAACACGCGGCGTTGAAGCAGCCGGGCGGTTTCCACGAGTGGTTCGCCCAAGAGAATCTGGGTCAGGTCCAACCCGTGCGGCGCGAGGTCGATGAAGGCTCCGCCGCCCGCGCGAGCCGGATCAATCCGCCAGTTGTCGTGCGCGACGGTGGCGGTGGGCGGTGACCAATCGGCCGGGGTCCAGCAGGCGTAATGCACGCGGACAGCGGTGATTTCGCCAAGCCGCCCGGCGAGGACCAGTTCGCGCAAGCGGCGGTGGTAGGCGTGGAAGCGCTGGTCAAACGCGGTGGCGTAGCGCACGTCCGCGCGCCGGCAAGCGGCGACCATGGCCTCGGCGTCCGCGAGGGTCGTCGCCATGGGTTTTTCGCAGAGAACATGTTTGCCGGCGCGGGCGGCGGCTTCCACGAGCGGACGGTGCAGGTGGTTGGGGGTGGCGACGTAAACCGCCTCCAGACCGGGCGTGGCCAGGAAGGCGTTGAGGTCCGCGTGGCGTGCGATGCCAGGATCACCGGCGGCAATCCGGTTCAAGGCCGCCGGGTGGGGGTCGCAAACGGCGGCCAGTTTCGCGGTGGGAGCGGTGGCGATCCCCGGGGCGACGTAATCGGAAGCCACCCAGCCGCAACCCACGATGCCCCATTGAACGGGTGTGGTCATTGTGGTGAAAGCTCGGGGCGCATCGGGTACGCTAATTCGCCGCCCGCAGGCTTGCGGATGCTTTTAACCCCATGCTTCGAGGGGATAATTTGATCGCTGAATATTTTATGGGCCGCGTTATGTTCGTTCATGCAAATTACGATCCCGGACGCTGTTGCCGCCGCCTCGCACATCAACGAATTAACCGAAGAGGAAACAAAGAAGGCGTGGATCATTGGACTGTTTGCGGTGCAACGGCTTTCCCTAATTCAGGCGGCTCAACTAGCGGGGTTGGACCAAGCCGGGTTTGAACGACACCTCGGCACCCTTGGGTTCGCACAAAATCATCCTGCCAAAATGGACTCCGACCAAGACAAAGAACCCCGTGGGCAAGATAAACCGTGGCTGGTATTGCGTGGTTCCGGTCGCTACGTCGGTGATCCCTTCGCTCCAGTGTTCTGTGAGGACGAACTTAATGCGACGCAACAAAGAGAGAGCGACATGATTAGCAAGGGTGTTCATGCGCCCTGAACTGCTTCTTGATACCCATGCTTGGATTTGGTGGCTGCTCGGCTCCGCCAAAGGTGGGCGGCTGACCTTACCAGAGTCCGCCGCACTTGATGCTCTGCCACGCAACCGGCGGCTCGCCGTCTGTGGCATCAGCCTATGGGAAGTTGCCACTCTGGTGAGTTTGGGACGTTTGGAGTTATATCGACCGCTCGCCGAATGGCTGGCCATCGCTTCCGAAGCAGTCGAGATATTGCCAATTTCCATAGCTGTCGCCGTTGAAGTGGCCACACTGCCCCACTCCTTCCACCGTGATCCGGCGGACAGGCTTATAGTCGCGACCGCTCGCGTTTATGGATTACCCCTCCTCACCCACGATGAGAAAATTCTTTTGGCCGGGTTGAATCAGTTCTGGAAGCCGCAGCCCAAGTGAAAATCCAAACGTGGCGGGTGGAGTTGCCAACTTCCCTGATGGATCATTGCCACCCCACCGCCTTCATCACGTCGAGTTGAAACGCCTGCACCGGGCCGGGGTGGATAATATCCATGTCCCCCAAGGCGACTTCCAGCGTGAACCGGGCCGTCCGCGCGTGCCAATCCATTTCCAGCACCCGGTCCAGCGAATCCGCCGCCTGGAACGCGCGCGCCTCGGGATAGTCCGCGCGAAAGACCGCCTCCAGACTGGCGCGCGACGCTTCCCGCAACTCCGCCGGAAGCTCGGCCAGCGACCGCGCGCGGAACGTTTCCATCATGCGCCGCAGATGCTCGCCGAGCAATGCATCCCCGGCGTCCCCGGAGTCCGGCAGCCAAGCGTTGTGCAGGTGGTGCGACAATCCGGTCAGAAACGGCGCGCCAACTTCCGCCCCGAAACAACTTGCGGCCAGCACCCCGTTCACCGCCACGACGGCGCAATGCTCGGCGTGGTTTTCCGCCGGCTCCAACACCACGCGCGGATGACCCGGACGCGTCGCCCCGGCGCGTGGCTGGGTTGCCAACAGGGAGACAAAATCCGGCAACGCCCGAGCCGTCGTTCCGCCCTTCGCGGAGCCAAGCGCCCTCCGCAGCCGCGCCGCGAAATCCGGATCCAGCTCCCGTGCCGCCATGCCGAACGCACGCTGCAAAATCTCCAGCCGGGCGTCGGCGGGCACTCCCCCGGCCTTCAACACCTCCGCGTCGATTCCCGCCAGCAAAGTCGCGGCGACCGCCCGCGCGGTTTCCTCCAGGGCGACCGCGTTCACATCCTCGCCGCCAACCAGCCTGCTCCAGGCGCGGGCAAACAAACGTTCCGCCCACGAACCGTTAAGACCAGCCACGCGGACCCGCTTCAGGTTGTTCAACTCGCGAAACAACGGCAACAGACGCGCCAGCCTAACGAGTCCCAACCCGGACGCGCTCATACCATCGCCAGCACGCCGCCCCCGCCCTGCTTCGACACCGCCACGGCGCCCGATGATGTCCTGCCGCCCGTCGCCGTCTGTCCGGCGGGGGCGACCGCCTTCTTTAGTTGGACCACCGCGCGCGCCATGACCCGCTCGTCGATCTCGTGAACGTTAAAACCGGAACCGATACCCCGCAGCATCTGGATGGTCAGTTCACCGCCCAGATGTTCGCGGAACTCGCGCAACCCGTTGAACACCTCGGGCGATTCCAGCATGGGGTCGAACAGCGTGAAACCCACGCCTGCAAGCACGTCGAGCACCCGCTGGCAATCCCCGGCCGAAAGCCAGCCTTGCAGGTGCGAGTACGTCACGTCCAACGCGAGTCCAATGGCCACCGCCTCGCCGTGGCGGAGACGGTAATTGGTCAACTGCTCCAGCTTGTGCGCCGACCAGTGGCCGAAGTCCAGCGGACGGCTGCTGCCCATCTCGAACGGGTCACCGCCCTGGCAGATGTGCTGGACGTGCATCTCCGCGCAACGGTGGATCAACCGACCCATCGCCGGCAGATCGCGCGCCGCCAGTCGGGGCGCGGCACCCTCGATGTACTCGAAAAACGAGGCGTCCTTGATGAGCGCCACCTTGACGGCTTCGGCGATGCCCGCCCGCCACTCGCGGTCGGGCAGGGTTTCCAGGAAACGCAGGTCGTTGAGCACCGCCCGGGCGGGCGCGAAGGTCCCGGTGAAATTCTTTTTGCCGAAGGCGTTGATGCTGTTCTTCACCCCGACGCCGGAGTCGTTTTGCGAGAGGGTCGTGGTGGGAATCCGCAGCAGCCGAATACCCCGGTGCGCCGTCGCCGCCGCGAAGCCGCCCACGTCGAGCAGCGCGCCACCGCCGACCACCGCGAGGTAGGAATGCCGGTCCAGGCCCGTGTCGTTCACCGCGCGGCGGATGGCCTCCACGTGCGCCGGATCGTTCTTGACGCGCTCACCGCCCGGCAGCAGCAACGGCGCGCCCGCGAGCGCCAGCGCGTCGGCGTGCCGGTGGAAATACGACTCGATGGCGGCGCGCACGGGCCGGTGGTTCTCCACTTCCTGCTCAACCACAAAAAGCACGCGCGTCGGGCGTTTGGAAGGGGATGGGCGAGAAGGATTTTCCGCGTCTTCGCCCGTCACGACCTCGCGAAACATCAGGTTGTCCGGCGCGAAAAGGTCGGTGGTAAAATGAACATCGTAATGGAAATGGACACGGACGTCGCCGGAGATGGTTTGCATGGGATGTCGAACGGTGGTGATACGCTAATACGTCGCAAACCCCGCCAAAGGTTGACAAACAATTTGCAGACCGTCTCGTGGCCGCGGCAAAATCCGGATGTTTAACCGCAGATTAACGCAGAGGGACGCAGATTACCCGAAGCAGAAGGCAGAAAGAATGTAAACTTCTGGAACAAAGAATCTTTTCTCCCTGTCTTTTCTTTAATCTGCGTCCGGCTGCGTTAAATCTGCGGTTAAGAACTCTGGCCCCCACCCCACTATGGAAGTTGTTTACGACGTGTCGCTCCTCGGGTTCTGCAAAGACGATCCCGCGAAGATCACCGGGATGCCGCGCGTCGTCCTGGAGCAGGCGGCGCGTCTGCAAACCACGCCGGAATGCGCGGTGGCGTTCTGCGCGTCGGAAGATTCCGCCGAGGCCTATCCTGTCGTCCAACGCCACCCCGCGTTTCACCACGCGCGGGTTTTTCCCTGGCCGGACGCCGCGGCCCTCGCGCGCGCGCAAGTGTTCCACACGCCGCACTCGGCGGTGCCCGACGAAGTGCGCGCCCGCCCCGGACTGGCCGTGGTCCAGACGGTTTATGACATGATTCCGTTTCTGCTGCCCGAGACGTTCACGGCGGAATACCGGGACTATTACGGCGACATCATCGCCCGCTTGCGCCCGTCCGATCACGTCATCACCATCTCGCAATCGGCCAAGGCGGATTTTTGCCGGCACACGGGGTTCACCGGCGAAAGGGTCCGCGTGATCCCGCTCGCGGCGGACGCGCGATTGTTCCACCCCCGCGGTGAACCGGAGCGCCTCGCGGCCGTCCGCGCGAAGTACGCGATCCCGGGTGACGCGCCCTACCTGTTGAGTGTCTGCACGTTCGAGCCGCGCAAGAACCTGCGCCACGTGATCCGCGCTTTCCTCGCTCTAACGGAGACTCAGCCAAACCTCGGCGACCTGCGCCTGGTCCTGGCGGGCGGACGCGGCTGGATGTTCGAGCCGATCCTGGCCGAACTCGCCGGATGTCCGCCAAAGCGCGCGACCGGATCATCACGACCGGCTACGTGGACGACGCCGACCTCGCGCCGTTGTACAGCGGCGCGCTGGGGTTCCTCTACCTGTCGCGCTACGAGGGGTTCGGCCTGCCTCCGCTGGAGGCGATGCAGTGCGGCGCGCCGGTCATCGCGTCGAACACGAGCAGCCTGCCCGAGGTGGTCGGCGACGCGGGCATCCTGCTGTCGCCGGACGATCAGGACGGTTTGTGCCAGTCGATGCTCGATCTTGTCCTCAATCCCGCCCGGCGCGCCGAACTGTCGGCGAGATCGCTCCGGCAGGCGCGGCGGTTCAGTTGGGAGGAGAACCATCCGGCAAACGTTGGCGGTGTACCGGATGGCTGCGGGTTGCGATCATTGAGCGTCCCGCGAATCCGCTTGGCGGGGCCACTCCGTCCCGCTAAACTGCCCGCCGTCCCCCCTTCGCCATGCCAGCCTCCTTCCTGGAATCCTTGCGCCATCCGTGCCGCGCGACCGGCCTCGCCCTGGCCTCGGCGCTGGTCGTTCTGCTCGTGGGCGCGTGGTACGCTTGGGAAGCTTACCGCTTGCCCCGCGTCACCGACGGATCCCTGACCCCGTTGATGCGCGGCGAATACTCTTTCCGCGACATGCTCGCGCAGCGCGGGCGCAAGGTGCCCGCCCGGTCGGACATCGTCTTCTTCGGCTACGACGAGGCCTCCCTGAAACTCGACAGCCTGTGGCCCGAGGAAATCGAAGCCTCCCCGGCCCTGCGCGCCATCGCCTCCTCCAAAATCCCCGGCGGCTGGCCGTGCCCGCGCTCGGTTCACGCCGCGATCCTCGACCGGCTGGCAGACGCGGGCGCCAGGGTCGTCGCCTTCGATTTGCTGCTCTTCGGCCCCAGCGCGGACGACGCCGTCCTGCGCGCCTCCCTCGACGCCCACGCGGACCGCGTCGTGCTCGGCGCCAGCGTGGACCTGGCCGCGCGCACCATCACCCTGCCCAGCGAAACCCTCCTCCCCGCGCGCACGCCGCCCGATGACCGCGCCGGGTACGTCCAGTACCTCGGCGACCGCGACGGACTGGTTCATTCCCTGAGCTACCGCGTCAATCCCGGCGACGCGAGCCGCCCCGGGGTGGACGCGGTCGTTTACGACTCGTTCCTCACGGCGATCCTGCGCAAACTGGGGCGCGCGGACCTGATCCCGGCCAACTGCGTGGACCGGCTCTATCCCTTCCGCTTTTCGGAACCCTACAAAGCCCACCCGGTGTACGAGATTTTCTCGGAGCCTTTGTGGCAGCAGAACTACCACGGCGGCGCGGACCTCAAGGGCAAGATCGTGGTCGTGGGCCCGATGGCCAGCTACATGCACGATTTTCACAATACCCCGCTGGGTACTTTGCCGGGGCCGGTGGTGCATCTCAACGCCCTCGCCGCCACCCTGGGCGGCGAGTTTCTGCACCAGAGTCCGCTGGGCGTGGATTTGCTGCTGATCGCGGTGGCCGGGGTCCTGGCCTGGGTGATCGGCGCGGGCGTGCGGCAGCCGCTGACCCGGCTCGGGGCCCTGATCTTGACCGGGGCGGTGTTCCTCCTGGTCCTGCTCTGGCTCTATAATCAATATGGCCTGATGACCGCCGCGTTCAGTCCGTTGTTGTGCTTTTTCACGAGCGGATTGGGCGGGCTGGTCGGCGAGTACGTTCTGGAGCGGGCCGAGAAAACCCGGGTGCGCGGCGTGCTGGACCGGCTGGTTTCCCGGGACATCGTGCGCGAATTGCTGGAAGACCGCGAAAGCTACGAAACCCTGATCCGGGGCACGCGGCGTCCGGTGACGGTGTTCTTCTCGGACGTGCGCGATTTCACCACTCTTTCCGAGGCGGCGGCGGACCCGCAGGCCTTCATCGCGCAGCTCAACGAGTACCTGGGCGAAATGGTGGAGATCGTGTTCAAATACCGCGGCACGCTGGACAAGTTCATCGGCGACGCCGTGATGGCCGTCTGGGGCAGCATGCACACCGAGGGACCGGCGGCGGACGCGTGCCTGGCCGTCACCGCCGCCCTGGAGATGCGCGAACGCCTGGCGCAACTCAACCGGAAGTGGATCGTCGAAGGCAAGCAGACGCTGGCCATCGGCATGGGCCTCAACGCGGGCGAGGTGATCGTGGGCGGACTGGGCAACGAGAACAAGATGGAAATCACGGTGATGGGCGACGCCGTGAACCTGGCGTCGCGGCTGGAAAGCCTGACAAAGCTTTACAAGCTCGACATGCTGATCGGCGAGAGCGTGGCGCGACTGGTGAGCGAGAAGTTCCGGCTGCGCACGGTGGATCTGGTGCGCGTGAAGGGCAAAAAGAAGCCGGCGGAGGTGATGACGGTGATCGGCCCGCTGAGCGACGTGCCCTCGGAGGCGCGCGAGGCATTTTTAGCGGAGTACGAAGACGCTTTATCGTTGTACCGGAAGCGGGAATTCGCGGCTGCGAAGCGGTGCCTGGAGCGGTGTCTGGAAGCCGCGCCGGGGGATTACCTGCTGACTTATTATTTGCAGTTGTGCGATGAGTACCTCGCGGAAGCCCCGGCGGAGGGTTGGGACGGCGTGCGGTTGATGACGTCGAAGTGAGTGGGGAAGGAGAAGGAAGGGAAGAAGTAAGATAGAATAGGAGATGTGGCGGAAGGCGGAAGACGGAGGGATGTGGGTGGTGGGTTGTGATTCCCAGCCGCGTAGCGGCGTCACTTGAGTAGCCGTGGTCGAGTCCGCGAGGCCACGGAATAGGAAAGGTAGGAGGAGCCAGCCACGGAGTGGCGTCACCTCCGTTGGTGGGGGCCGACGTTGAACCTACCCCCCTTGCCGTGCGCGGCCAACCTTCCCACCCCGATGGGTGCGAGAAATCGTCAGCGGAACGAAGATGAACCGTCCGCAGTCATCTTCCCATCATGCGCGCGGTGTAAACCTTCCTGCGGTGGACCTCCAACCAGCGGCGCCGGCAATCCGCGCCCATCGCGGCCACCAGGAATACCAAGAAATCCAAACAAATGACAACCACGAACCAACAATCAAGAAACCTGAAAACCATTTCCCGGTCAGTCGTTAGAATCAGCAAGCTCGCCGCGCTCCAGACCTTCGGCTGCGCAATGGCGCTAAACTGTTTCGCGGGCCAAGCCACAAAATGGGAGCAGGTGCCGGCGGCTGTGCAAGCGACCGTCCTCGCCAATGGCGGTGTCGCCGGGCAACCGGTGGACAGGGAAAACGGGACCGACCATGGAAAGGCAATCTACGAGGCGGGCGTCAAAGGCAAGGATGGCCGCGTGGCCGACCTCGTCATCACCGAAGATGGCCGCCTCCTGGAGACCAAGCACGACGCTGACGATGACGCGGCGGCCGAGCGTGGAAAAGCAGCCCGGGCGAAACAGGTCCTCGCCGGCGTGAAGTTCAGCCATCCGCGCGACATCTACCATCCTTACCTGCCCCTGGCCTGCTTGAAACAGGATGTGCTGACGGGCACCGAAGGCGGCAAAAAGACGCGCGTCGAACGCACGCTCCTGCCCGACAAGCACAAGGTGTTCACCATCAGCGGACAGTCGGTGGAAAACCGCGCGTTTATCAACGACGTGCTGGAAGAGGTGGCGACGGATTACTTCGCCCAGGACGACTTCGGCACGGTTTATTACCTCGGCGAAGACGTGGACGAATACGATGAAAACGCCAGGCTCACGCGCCACAAACCGGCTAACGACGCCTGGCTCGTCGGCGGGGACACACCGGTGCCCGGCGTGATTCTACTCGCGCATCCCAAGGTGGGCGATAAGTTTAGGTCGGAGGATGTGTCCGAGGAGGTTTCCGAAAGCGACGAGGTCGTCGCGGTCGGTGAAACCGTGGCCGTGCCGGCGGGCACTTTCACCAATTGCCTGAGGGTCCGGGAAACACTGGGCAATGGCTCGATCGAGTTTAAATATTACGCGCCGGGAGTCGGCGTCGTGCGCGAAGTGCCGGCGGATGGCGATGAGGTCCTGGTGTCACACACCGTGAACGAAGCCCGCAGGTAACCGCTGTACCCGTGTGAGGGTGGCTCCCAGTCCCGGAGGGACGTCGGAAATTAGCCGGTGGCGCAAGCCACCGGAATGGATAATAACGGATCCAGCCCCGGAGGGGCTGAGCACGGAAACGTTCCTAGCGTACAGCACGATCCACCCACTTGCGACCTGCCTTGGCTCAGCCCCTCCGGGGCTAGGTCCCATATACCCCTTCTGGTGGCTTGCGCCACCGGCTAATTTCCGACTTCCCCCCACGACTAAGAGCGCCGCCAAATGGTGCTTGCTACCGCCTCCAAGCATACCCGAACACCGCCACGAAATGGCAGAAGCTCCCCAGCAACACAAACGCGTGCCACAGCACGTGCGCGTAATGGCGGCGCTCGGCCAGGAAGAAAATCACCCCCAAACTATAGCTGCAACCCCCCGCCAGCAGCCACCCGAGACCAACCCAGCCCAGTTGCGCGATCAGCGGGCGCACCACCAGCAGCACCAGCCAGCCCATCAGCAAATACAACACCGTGGAAACCCACGGACGGTGAAAACCCACGCGGATTTTTAACAGGATGCCCGCGCCCGCCAGCAGCCAAACCGCCGCGAGCAGACCCCAGCCCCACGGTCCGCGCAACGGCCCCAGCGCGAACGGGGTGTACGTCCCCGCGATTAAGAGGTAGATCGCGGCGTGGTCCAGCAGCCGGCACGCGTCCTTGGGACGCCCGGGCGGCAACAGATGGTACAACGTCGAGGCGCCGTAGAGTAACGCCATCGACAGGCCGAAGATCGTCCCACTCGCCAGCTCCCACCCGTTGTGGTGGCGCAAGGCGGCGACGATCAGCAACGGCAAGCCCACGAACGCCGCCAGCGCGAACCCCAGCCCGTGGCTGAGAGTGTTCGCCAGTTCCTCGTTCGCGCTTTGCGGACGCTCGCTTTCGGTGACGGGGGCAAGGGTTAGAAAGGCCATCGCAGACAAGGTACTCTTTAAGTTTAACTCGGCCAACCAACCCACCAATCCGGCGGCTAACCACCCGGCAGTACGATCTTGATGGACGGATCGTACACAAAAGTTGTCACCGTGTGAATGTTCGTTTTCTGGCCGGGATCCGCCGGGTTCGTCGAGCTACCCTGGACATCGGCCTCCGCCTTCAAGGGACGGCCATCGGCTTCGGACGCCCACACTTTGGAGTGGGTCACCATGCCCTGGCGAACGTCGGCGGTGAACTCGTAAACCGACGCCGCCTGGCCGTCCACGGACTCGTGGCCGGTCAGCCGCACATCGCGCGCGGTGTTCATCAGCGTGGCGAGGGAATGTTCCTTGCGCGAGTTCACGAGCAGCCCGCTGACGTGCGCCGGGGCTTCCTGCAATTCGGACTCGGCACCCTGGCGCATGAAGGTGCGTTTGCCGTCGGTAAACATTTCCATGGTGACCTTGCCGTTGCTTTCCAGGCGCGAGTGGATGGAATCGGGCTTGGCGAACTCGGTGGTCATGACCGCGAGCTTGCCCGAAAGGAGGTTGGTGGAACGCATGGTCATGCGGCAGGCGGGGGCGTCGTCCTGCGCGGCCTGGACTTTCCGGAGAGCCTCGCGGGCTTCGTCATCGCCCGCGTTGCCCGCGCGACCGGCGCCCGCGCCAAGGGCGGCCAGCAACGTGAGCAAAACAAAGGCGCGAAATTTCTTCATGGCGGGGGAGTATGCCGCGCATCCGCCCCGTGCGCAAACCCGGCCCGGCCCGGCCCGGCGATTCGCACGGTTGACGGATAAAGTCCGGTCCGCCTTTGCGTTGGCGGCGACTCCGTGGCATGGGAGCAAGCGGGATGAGCAACACACGCATCGAACCGGCCACGACGGAAGACCTGCCAGCTTTGGCGGACCTGTTGTACGAACTGTTCACCCACGAGAGTGATTTCCGCCCCGACCAGATCAAGCAGTTGCGGGGCTTGCGGCTGATCATCGAGCAGCCTAACCGGGGGCGCATCTTCGTGCTGCGCGGCGCGGCGGACCGGATCATCGGCATGGTCAACATGCTCTTCACGATCAGCACCGCCGAAGGTGGTTCGGTCATTATCCTGGAGGATTTGATCGTCTCGCAGGATCATCGCGGCATGGGGTTCGGCACGCAGTTGCTCGACTACGCGCTGGAATTTGCCCGCCAAAAGGATTTCCTGCGCATCACGCTGCTCACGGACCGCCTCGACAACGCGGCCAAACAATTTTTCCACCGGCACGGCTTCCAGGAAAGCGGCATGGTGCCGATGCGCTGGCTGGCGGGCGCCGCCGTGCCCGGACCCGGCTCGGAAAGCGTGGCGGGCTCCTCGTTTTGAATCCTCCCGAAAATACCAACCCTTTGTCCGTCGATCTCGGGTTCGCGCGGGTGGACACGGATCGCCGCCGCCGCACGGGTTTTCCCGAGGTGATTTATTGTCCGGGCAAAACGCCCGCCGAAACCGCCGCCATCGCCGTGACGTTGCTCGAACACGAGCCCGTGCTGCTGGCGACGCGCGCGACCGCCGGGCATTTCGAGGCGGTCGCCGCGCGGGTGCCCGACGCGGTGTTCCACGCGCGGGCGCGGTGTATCACGGTCGAGCGCGCGCCGATGCCGCGTCAGACGGGCGTAATCGGCGTGGTTTGCGCGGGGACGAGCGACCTGCCGGTGGCGGAGGAAGCCGTCGTAACCCTCGAAGTCTTCGGTAATCCCGTGCGGCGTTTCCATGATGTCGGCGTGGCGGGTTTGCACCGGCTCCTGGCCGTGCGCGATGAACTGGAGGCGTGCGCCGTCCTGGTGGTGGTCGCGGGGATGGAAGGCGCCCTGCCGAGCGTGGTGGCCGGTCTGGTGAGCTGCCCGGTGATCGCCGTGCCGACCAGCGTGGGTTACGGCGCGAGTTTCGGCGGGTTGACGGCCCTGCTCGCCATGCTCAACAGTTGCGCGAGCGGGGTTACGGTGGTGAACATCGACAATGGTTTTGGCGCGGCCTTCGCGGCGGCGACGATCAACCGGCGGCGAAACTGACCGTCCGAGCTAGCGTATTCCCCTCCACTTTTCATGCTGCGCGGGTTCCTCAATCAAGCCAAGGGGCACGCGATGTCCATCGCCGGGCGCAAGCTGCTCGGTTCTTACCTGGAAAAATACGGTCAAATGCTAAACTTCTCCGTTCAACCCGAGACAAAGACGATCACCTTGGAAGTGTTGCTCAAGGGCGAGGCGACGCCGATCAAGATCACGCTTTACGATTACGAGTTGATCGAGGCGCGTGCTCCGGGTGGCAAACCGGCGTTGCGCGTGGCGCGCGCGACGGCCTCGCGCGAATGGCTGCAAGTGCTGCTGGGCGAGTTGTTGGTGGGCAAACCCTTTGAGTTGCCGCCGCAGGCCGCGCCGCTGCTCAAGCTGTTGATCTGAGGGGTTTTAACAACGGTGGTAGTGCCACTCCATGACAAGACGATTGACCGGCATCCCAGCCCCGGCAGGGGCGTAAGAGCGAAAGCCCATAGCGCAAGCTATGGGAATACATGCCATAGAGGTATCCAGCCCCGGCGGGGCGTAAGAGAACCGGCAGCCATTTGGGATTCGGTCATCATGGTCCTCTTACGCCCCCGCCGGGGCTGGGAACGCACCAAAACAACCCACCCATAGCTTGCGCTATGGGCTATGGCTCTTACACCCCTGCTGGGGTTGGAAGAGTGGGTTCTTACACGGTGAGTCGTAATCCTTGCTAGACTACTTCCCTACCGCTTTTTCCTCTCAATCGCGTTAACCACCTCGGCCACGATCACGCGAATCTCGTCCACCGCGGATTCCGGGATGGTTTCCGCGCCGGTTTGCCCCACGAGCGGGCGTAGTTTGGAAATTGTTTCCGCACTGCCGGCCACGACGACGTTCCTCTTGATTTTCGCGCTCATCTTGCCCAACCGTTCGCCAAAATAATCGAGTACCGCCGGTTGGCGCAACAACGCGGCGTCTTCCCGCGAGTAATGCTGCGAGACCAACGCGGTTAGCACCTCGGTGCCGCGCAGCCACCCGCCGAAGCTGACCAACTGCGAGATCTGTTCACTCTCGAGTTTGGTCATCGCCTTCTTCACATCGGAGTTCACCACCGACCACTCTTTGCGAACCGCGCCCCACTGACCCGATTCCGCGTGGCCGATGATGCTGTTGCTGCGCGCGAGCACGGAACGCTCCACCCCGAGGGCGCGCGCGAGCGTGAGCACGGCTTTTCCGATATCCTTCACTTCGGAGACGTCCTCCGCTTCCACGGCGACAAAGCCCTCCGCGATGGTCGCCCCGAGGCGCAACGCCGTTTGGGCTTGTTCTTCGCCCGGGCGGCAGTGGGTGAGTTCCAAGCGCCGCACGTTTTTCCAGTTGGACTTCTGAAATTTGTCGAGCGAGGCGAAAATCTCGTCGGGCACCGGCACCAGCACATCGTCAACGAGCTTGGTTTGTGGAGGCAGGGAGGAAGGTTCCGCCACCAACGATAGAGGTAGAGAATGAATGAAACGATCAGGAGCGCCTTCATGGAAATGGTGGCTGACGGGGCGACCATACATCCTTTTGCGCGGGGCTGACAGCGACTCTGTAACCATCCACATAATGGCAACCAACCTGTACAGCCTTCCCAGCCACGGAGTGGCGTCCACCGCAGGTGAGTAGCCGTGGTCGAGTCGCGAGGCCACCGGAAGCTACCACTAAAGGATCGTAGCCACGTAGTGGCGTCACAAAAGACGGTAAGCGGCAAGGAAAATTCGGCCAGGGTGTCCCGCGTAACGGAGTGGCGCCAATTCGCGGCTGCCCCCCCTTCTTCACCTATTCCGTGGCCGGTCAGGGTCTCTCGTCCCTTGGGTCTCTTCCGTCCTTTGCGTACCTTTCCGGGAACGCGCTCAGCCGGTGGTGGCCTTCCCGAAAGGGACCTTAGGGACGCAGGGGACCAAAGGGACGGAAAAGCCGCCGAACTACTCCCGCATTGGCACGCTCGAGGGGCGTTTTGTGCCACTCAGGTGACGCCACTCCGCGGCTGGGACACGATTCCCCTCCACCCTACTCTGAATATTTTCAATGTCTTCCATCTCCGTGTGCTCGGCCTTCGCGTCCTGGTAATCTGGTCCGCGTGATGATGGTTCGCGGGCTCGTGCTTCTTCTCGGCCGCCGCCGTCTTCTTACCCGGCTGCGGCGCGTGCGCGGCTCCGGCACCCGGGTCCTCGCCGTGGTGAATCTTGTCGTTCATGACCTTCTTATCGTGGGCAACGTTGCGGGGATCGGACATAGTCTTCTTATCCGTTTGCCAACGCCTCCCCGGCTGTGGACGGCCCCCTAATACCCAACTGCTCCAGAATAAACCGGGCGTTGTCCCGCGCCGCGTCCGGCCGGCTTAAATGGCCCAAACTTGCTCCCACTCCCCGGCAGCAAAGCTGCGTGCCGTCGGCAAACGCCTCCCGCACCCCGTCCGCGATGGCCTCCGGCGTCAGCGCCAGGCGTCCGGCGTCATTATCGACGATCAACCGGGCGTTACCCTCCTCCTGACCTGGCGCGATCTGGCTGATGATCATCGGGCACCGCGCCGCGATGGCCTCCTGCGTCGTCGCCCCGCCCGCTTTGCTCGATGCTCCGACCATGGTCGATCATGTCGGCACCTCGTCCGACCACCCCATCACCCGCACGGGACGCTGGTTCCGGTCAAACCCGCCGACCAGCCGCTCCACCGTCGCCCGCATCTTCCGGGTCGCGGCCCACCCCGACCGTCAACTCGATTTCCTCCAGCGCCAGCAGTCGCCGCACGACCTCGGGCGCCGCGTGCCGCCCGGAATTGATCATGTACAACACCCGTCGGCCGTCGGGTCCGTTGACGTCCGGCCGCGCCGGTAGCGCGCCGGGTTCGGCGAACCGCGTGTCCACGGGATAGCCCAGCCGCCGATTCTGGCCGTCGTCGATGCCCGGCGCCGCAGCACGGCGGCGGTGTCCTCGTTTGGCACGAAGAAGAAATCCGTCGTGCAGCGGTGCCAGATCGTGTTGATGGAAATAGAGTCCGTCACCACCATCACCCGCAAAAAGGTGCTGGGACCACCCCGTTGCGTTATGTCGTCCAGCAGGTAGCCGTAAAGAGGGTAGGTCGAGATGACGGCCACCGGCCGCTCACGTTCCAGCAGCGCGGCGAACGCCTTGCGGAGTGTGACAAACACCGTCAGTTCGTTTGCACGAACGAGGTGGAATCGAACATCTTGTAAACCGCCGCCCACAGGCGCGGGGTCCGGTTCATCATGGTGGTGTAACCCTGGCGGAAAACCTGGTTGGTCCGGGGCTGCCGCGCGGCCAGGATGTCGGTAAATTGCGGCGCGACTTCGTCCGGGGCGAGCGCCGCCAGCGCGGCGCAGAGGTTGCGCGCGGCGGTGTTGTGGCCTTCGCCGAACCCGGCGGAACACACGAGAATCTTCTGCGGGACGCGGCGGTTCATCAGGCGACAGACGGACGGAATCGGCGGAACAACGGCGGGGTCACGGAAAATTCCAACGCGAAAAACATGGGCGGCGTCTATCTAGTGCAAATTCCCGCGCGATGAAAACTTTCATTTGGGGCTGGCGGCTGATGGTGCGCTGGCTGGTTGAAGCCTACTTCGAGAACACCACCGGCTACGCCGCGATGATGGCCTTCGAGTTGACCGTCATCGTGGCCGCGCCCGGTTTGCTGGTCGCTTTCGCGGCTTGTCCTTTCTCGGAACGGACCCGACGGTGTTGCACAACATCATCGAGTTGCTCAAAGGCTTCATGCCGGAGATCTCGCACACCATCATTGAGCAACAGGTGGTGAGCCTGGTCATCACGGGACCGAGCAGCCCGCGTGGCCCTGCTGGGCATTCCGCTGGCGCTTTACCTCGGCATCAACCTCATCAACACGATGTCGCGCACCCTCAACCACTGCCTGGGAGTCA
>CAWCJJ010000002.1:0-229936 GCA_963795895.1 uncultured bacterium | reverse complement strand
GATGCCAGGGAAATGGAGGGCGCTCACCTCGGTTTCTACACCGAGTTTCCGACCAAGGCTAACGACACGGTGCTCGTCAAGGGCGGCATCTCCTTCGTCAGCCTCGCCGGCGCCCGGGCCAATCTCGCCGCGGAAATCCCCGACTGGAATTTCGACCAGGTCCATCGAGCAGGCGCGCGACGCCTGGTCGAAGGAACTGGGCCGGCTCGCCGTGGAGGGCGGCACCGAGGACAATAAGACGATCTACTACAGCGCTCTCTACCGCGCGTTGCAGTTCCCGCAAATCGATCAGGACGTGGATGGGAATTATCCCGGCGGCGACTTCAAGCCGCATCATGCCGATGGGTTCACCAACCGCACGATCTTCAGCGGTTGGGACGTGTACCGCAGCGAGTTCCCGCTGCTGACCTTGATCGATCCCACCGTGGTCAACGACCAGATCAACAGCGCGCTGAACCTGGCGGAGTCCAACGGCACCCACTATTACGAGCGTTGGGAGATCATGGGCTACTACAGCGGGATCATGATCGGCAATCCCGGAGGTCGCCGTCATCAACGACGCCTACCAGAAAGGCATTCGCAGCTTCGATGTCGCCAAGGCTTATGACGATTCGGTCAACTCGGTGCAGAAATTCGGCTACGCGCCCACCGGCTACAATCCGGGCAACATCTCGGAAACGACGGAGTACGGGCTGGACGACTGGAACCTGGCGCAGCTCGCCACCGCCCTGGGCAAGAAGGATGACGCCGCGAAGTACCAGCAGCAGTCGGCCTCCTATAAACTGATCTTTGATCCCGACGTGCCCTGGACCTACGACCGCGCCGGCAAGGATGCGAAGCCGGAATGGAAAGGCTGGTTCCGCGCCAAGGACGCCAAGGGCAACTTCGTGAAGTGGACCGGCCTGCTCGAAGAAGGGACAACGCGGGAGGCGACCGTCTACCAAGCCGGCTGGACGGTCTATTACGACATTCCCGGCATGATCCAGCTCGACGGCGGCAAGGATCTTTTCATTGCCAAGCTGCGCGACTTCTTCGAGCGCACGCCGGACTTCAGCACGTGGAGTCCCTACAGCGGCATCCCGCATCCATACCACGCAAGGGGCCAGGAGCCGTGGTGGAACCCTTATAACAATCCGGTCAACGAACCGACCGAGCTGATCTCCCTCTTGTTCAATCGCGCCGGCGCGCCGTGGCTGACGCAGAAATGGGTGCGCGAATCGATGAAGGTCTATCTCACCGGCCCCGAGGGCATGCCGGGCGACGACGATTGCGGCCAGATGTCCGCCTGGTATGTCTTTGCCGCCATCGGGCTGCATCAGATCTGCGCAGGCGATCCCCGCTTTGAAGTCTTCACGCCGCTGTTCGACAAGGTCACGCTCACGCTCGACCCGAAATATACGAAGGGCGGCACCTTCACGATCACGACGAAGAACAACTCACCCGAGAACATCTACATCCAGTCCGCGACCTTCAACGGCAAGCCGTTCAACCGCTGCTGGCTGAATTATTCAGAAATTGCGGCAGGAGGAACCCTTGATCTCGTCTTGGGGCCGCAACCCAACAAGCCATGGGGCATCCAATAGGTGTTTCTTAACGCTTGTTCCTATTATGAAAAAGTTTGTTTCTTCCATCCTTTTGGCGATGGCTGTTTCAGCGGCCCCGGCGGCTTTTGCCAAAGCGCCCATTGACTATATCGATCCTTTCATCGGCACGGGACACCAGGGAAAAGATTTTCCCGGCGCGTCCATCCCGTTTAGCATGGTGAAGATCTGCCCCATTACGAACACCGGAATGGGCTATTCGTACTACGACAAAACAGTGATGGGTTTTGGTCTTGACCAGCTCGGCGGAGCCGACGGAGGAGAATTGGGAAACTTTCTGGTGATGGCGACGACGGGGCCGTTGAACACGTATTGGGGGGGCAAACCGGGCTCCAGGTATTCCTCCGGGATTTCCAAAGCCACCGAGAAAGCATCCGCAGGCTACTATGCCGTGGCGCTGGATGATTACAAAATCCAAGCGGAAGCCACGGTTGCCATGCATAGCGGAATCCTGCGGTTTACCTTTCCCGACAATGCGCAGTCCCGCATCCAGGTTGACCTTTCGCATCGGAATTCGGGCACGTCCTTGCACCAGACGGTGAAACTGGTGGACGACCATACGATCGAAGGAATGATGGAATACACGGGCGCTGGAGGGGGTTGGACTTTCGGCGGAAAAACCAGCTATACGGCCTATTATCACGCTGAGTTCAGCAAGCCATTCACGAAATACGGGGTATGGAGCGCAAATCTTCCCCCCGAATGGCACGCGACTCCTCCCGTTCCCTGGAGCAGGCATGACAATAACCTCAACAAGCCTACGTTCATTGAGGCGTGCCAGAACGCCGAAGTGATTCCGGACTGCAAAGAAAAGGATGGGCAGCATCTCGGCTTCTACACCGAGTTCCCCACAAAGGCGGGCGATGTGGTGATGGTCAAAACGGGCCTTTCCTTTGTAAGCATCGAGGGAGCGCGGGCCAATCTCGCGGCGGAAATTCCGGCTTGGAATTTCGACCAAACCCACCGGCAAGCGCGGGACACGTGGACCAAAGCCGTGGATCGCCTGGCCGTGGAAGGCGGCACGGAGGATAACAAGACGATCTATTACAGCGCGCTTTACCGGGCTCTGCTGTTTCCGATGACTTTCGCGGACCTCGACGGGAACTATCCCGGAGGCGACCACAAACCGCATCACTCGGATGCCTTCACAAACGTGACGATTTTCAGCGGCTGGGACGATTACCGAAGCGAATATCCTTTGCTGACTCTCATTGACCCGAAGATGGTGAGGAATCAAATCAGCAGCATGCTTTCTTTGGCGGAACTCAACGGAAAAGAGTTTCTGGATCGCTGGGAAATCATGGGAAACTATACCGATTGCATGATTGGCAATCCGGATGTGATTGTGATCAACGATGCCTGGCAAAAGGGCATTCGCGATTTTGACGTTGATAAGGCTTATAGGTATTCCATCAACAGCTCGGAAAAGTACGGCAATGCGAAATTCGGGTACACGCCTGGGCAGATTTCGGCAACTACAGAGTACGGGCTCAGTGAGTGGAATATGGGGCAGTTTGCCGCCGCGCTCGGAAAGAAAGAGGATGCCGCGAAATATCAGGAGCGTTCCTTGGCCTACAAGAAGATCTATAATCCCGACGTGCCGTGGACCTATGATGCGGCCGGCAAGGATGCGCGTCCTGAATGGAAAGGCTGGTTTTGCGCCAAGGATGGGAAAGGTAATTTCCAGCGCTGGCCCGGACTTATTTCTCCCAACTACACGTGCGAGGCGACCGTCTATCAGGCTGGCTGGACTGCTTACAACGACATCCCGGGACTGATCCAACTGCTGGGAGGGAAGGAGCTTTTCACGGCGAAACTAGACGACTTTTTCAGCCGGACCCCTGATTTCACAAAATGGAATCCTTACATGGGCAAGGGAAACCCCGCCCACATCTACGGCGGCATGGAGCCATGGTGGAATCCATATAATAACCCGGTCAACGAGCCGACCGAACCCATCCCGTTCCTCTTCAACTGGTCTGGCGCTCCGTGGCTGACACAAAAGTGGCTGCGCCAGTCCATGGCTGTTTATTACACGGGTCCGGAAGGACTGCCGGGTGACGACGACGTCGGACAAATGTCCGCGTGGTATGTGCTGGCGGCAAGCGGTCTTACCCAGAGCTGTCCTGGGAATCCGCGATTTGAGATCGTGAACCCGTTGTTTGATAAAGTGACGCTGAAACTCGATCCCAAATACACGAAGGGCGGGAGCTTTGTCATTACCGCAAAGAACAACTCGCCGGAGAACATCTATATTCAGTCGGCCACGCTCAACGGCAAGCCGTTCAACCGCTGCTGGCTGAATTATTCAGAAATTTCGGCGGGAGGAACCCTTGATCTTGTCTTGGGGCCGCAACCCAACAAGACGTGGGGCGTTCAATAAGGCGCGAATGCCTGGTGCAGTCATCTTGTCTCGAGCCTCCGCAAAACAAACTCCCCTAATCAAGATACTTAACCCCCTTACGCAAATACCATGTCCCCAAACCGATACCTTCTTCCATTGCTTGCAGCTACGTTCTGCTTTTCCTGCGCCAGCTTTTCAGCGGATGGCGATGCCAATACGCTGGAATTGGCTTCGCCAAAAAATGACGACCACTTTGAGGTGACCAAGCCGTTATTCTTTTGGCAGACCGACCCCCAAGCCAAAAGCTACAGTTTGGTGATCGATGACATGCCGGTAGCCGAAATTCCCGCTCAATCCATCCCCGTCATGCATTTTGGATTGACGACTGCACTCCCTCCCGGTCCCCATCATTGGTCGGTGAAAGAAACAACCACGAGTGGCTCTCAAAACACTTCCAGCAGCTCCTCTTTCACGGTTGATCCTCCTGAAAACTGGCCAGACTGGGCTATCGGCCCCTTTGAGCGCTACGGAAAAAATCCTGTCATTTCGCCGCAGGGAACAACCTGGGAGTCGGTCAACACCTGTAATCCGGGCGTCCTGTTTGACCAGGGCAAATTCCGCATGCTCTATCGGGCGCAAGGCAAGCCTTGGACTTCCCGCGTGGGCTACGCGGAAGGTCCCGACGGCGTCAGCTTTGTCCGCAAGTCCGACCCGGTCATCGACGTCACCGATCCTGCTGAAAAGAAGAGCGGCTGCGAAGACGCCCGATTCCTCAAGTACCAAGGGACCTATTACTCCTTTTATGCCGGACCGGGCGGTGAGTCGGAGGCCACTTCGCCCGACGGACTTAGCTGGACAAAGCTCGGCCCCACCGGCGCCAACACGAAAAATGCCGGGGTAGTTTGCGACCCCAATGGCGTGCCGGTCAAGATCAACGGCAAGTTTGCCATGTTCATTGGCGACAGTCGGTTCAACGTCTGCTATTCCGACGATCTTATCCATTGGGGCCCGCTGACCAAGATTGACATGAAATTTCCGAAAGGTTGGGGCGCTCCGTTCGAGCCTTGCATTGCCATCACCGATTACTCGGCGACGCAGCCCGACAATGTCGTGCTGTTTATTGCCGGCACGCTCAACGGGAAAGGCAAATGGTTTTATGCCATTTCCGAAGTCCTGTTCTCGAAGAAAGACCTTACCACGAAGGTCGCCCAGCTCGACGACTGCATCATGAAACCAGGTGAGCCCTACGAGAGCGGTCAGAACAAAAACTGTCTCTGGATGCACACCATTATCCAGCATGACCATCAATGGTGGATGTATTATGGAGCCGGAGATCGAAATGTGGCCCTGGCAACCGCCCCTTTGAAGTAATTTTGCGGAGTCGCTGGGACACAATTCTGGGAGGCTGTTGGGAACACTTTTCTTATGAATTCCAAGCTAACCGTAGCTATTTCCTCCTTGTTTCTTGTCCTAAGGGGCGCCGCCCTCCTGCCCGCGCAGGATCAGGCGGGTCGCCCGATCTCTGAAATTTGCGCGGAGCTTCCTTTCGACTCCTTCCCGCCAAATCAATGGCTCCGTGTCGTCAAACCCGATGGAAGCGCTGTCAGCACGCTGCAAAGCGGAAAGACAGGCGCCTGGGGGCAATTCTTCATCCAGGTCGATCAGCCCGGAACTTATCGCGTCGATGTCGATCTGTTCAAGGGACCGTCCCGGGGAATCTTTCAATTGCTCGTCGATGACGCGGTGATTGGGGATCCCATCGATTGCTACGCGCCAGGTGCCGAAGCCCACGTGCCCGTCCAAGTCGGGGCGGCCACGTTCCTAAAGCCGGGGAATAATTCCTTTCGGTTTCTGGTGACGGGGAAGAACGGCGCGTCAAGCGGTACCGAACTTGCCCTGCAACGCATTACCCTGACTCCCGTGAAAGGCTTCACTCTCCTCTCCCCAAATGGCTCATGCCAGAGGGACGGGAAGGTGCTCCTGCGCTGGAATCCGTGGCCGCAAGCGAGCAAGTATCAAGTCGAGTTGGACGGCTCCGTGGTGAACACGATCGACGCATCGGTGACGACCTGGCAGACTAGCGATCTTGCCCCTGGCGCCCACCGCTGGCGCGTTATCGCCACTGGAACGGACGGTAAGCTGCGGCCCTCGAACATCTTCTCTTTTGTCGTTGGTCCTCCCCCTCCTTATCCGTGCAGGGAATTCACCGATGATTTCTCCTCACCGCATCCGGACGAGTGGGCGCTGCAATCGATGACGTTCTCCCAGGAAAGGGGCAATCAGACTCTCGAGGCGACCGCGCCCGGTTCCGCTGTGCAGAAAACAGTCCGCCTCGACAAAACCGAAGGAGAACTTTCCGTAAAGATTACACCAGGTGGCAACGACTCGGTGGCTGGAGTCGGATTCCAGGCAGATGATGGGACGCAGCTATCTGCGGTGGTGGATCTTATCCGAAATCAGCTCCGCATCGAACGGAAGCTTCAGGGGTCTCGACGGTATTCGATCTTTGATGTCACGCCGAAGGAATATCAGGTCAACGGCTGGAACGAACGCACGGACGGCGAGGCCATCATCTGGGAAATTGCCTCTCTACCGATCGCCCTCAATGCGGGAACGGCGTGCGAACTTAAGCTTGCCTATTCGCGCCGCTCCGGGTGTGTCATGGCGACACTGCTTCCATCCGACGGCACGAAGGCCGTAACTCTCCGGGACCTCACGGATCTCCGCACGCCCGATCGTCCAGTCATCCTTTCCCTCGCTGGAAAAGCAAGCTTTGGCAAGGTCTCCCTACGTCTTCTCAACAAACTCGTCTATAAATGGGATCCGGACAGTATCCGCATCGTGCTTCGTCCCGGCGAGCCGGGGTCATGGGACTCGAAAGGAGCGTTCAATCCTGCCGTGGTCGTGCGGGACGGCACATGGCACATGGTTTACCGGGGAAATCCGAAGCCCGCTCCGCCCAATGGCCCGATAGCCAGTGAAATCGGCCTCGCTACGAGTACGGACGGAATCCATTGGACCAAAAGTTCGACAAATCCGATCATTCCGAGAGACTCCGCGGGAGGCTCAGTGGAAGATCCTGACCTGCTCTGGCCTAAGGGGAGTAACGAGGTCTATCTCGAATATAACTATCGTGGAGAGAGTATGAGTTCGAGTGCGGATTTCATCCACTGGAGCGATAAGTGGCTTCTCAACACGGGAAAGACCCCCGGGAAGATGGGCGGCTTTATCGACACCCAGAATGAACCCGCCATTCCCCAGATTCAATTTGGAGGCACGGCTTATCGCTACATCACGATGATCGAGGAAGGGGGCATTGATCTTTCCGCCGATCTGCACCAATGGGTCAAGGCCGGCGCGGCCAATCTGCGTGGAAGTCCGAACGCTTGGTGCAGCGATCACGAATGTTCGGGAGACATCTTCGTCGACCACGACAGGAACATCCGCTATGAATCCCAGATGGGCGTGAAGCCGGCGTCGGGTCACGGTGGCGGAGTCGTCGGCAACCGACTTTGTACTATCGGTGAGGGGGTTCTAAGTGGCTCCGACCCGACGAAGGTTCTCTGGAAAAGCGACCTGCCTTGGCTAACCGACTGGTATGGCGACGCGCCCACCGGTGCGCCCGAGGATTTTACCGCGACAAACGGATCGGTCTTCCCGGGCCAAACCATCATCAAGGACGGCTGGCTCTGGCACTTTAGTGGCGGCAACAACCACTGCACCATCCTTAGCAAATGCTGGTATGGTCCCCTGCCGGAATGCCGTAATCTCCAATCGCTCGTAGATGCCTCGGGCCAGTGTTCGGTCAGCGTGACGGTTCGCAATATCGGAAGTCTATCCGGAGCGGTAAACGTGTCACTTTTGGTCGATGGAAAGTTGGTCGCTCGAGAGCAACCCAGCCTGGAACGCGACGCCGAAACAACCCTTCATTGGAAGGTGCCGATTCTTACAGGAATACATACTCTGTTGGTTGCTGATTTATCCTCGACGGAAAAGTTCTAGCCTTCAATGCACTGTCATTGCTCTTGTTTTAACTCGCTAATGCGGAAGGTATGAAGACGTCCATGATTTTAAAGCTCCTTCGGGGACATTTCCTTTGGGGGAATCTACTGCTGTCGTCGCTGACGTTTTTCTTGCTGCCGGAGAATGCCGCCAGGAGTCAGGCCATGCCATCGACGCAGTACGCCTCCGTTCGTCCTCCCCTGGAGAAGCGAAAATTTGTCAGCAACGCGGTCGAAAAAGAGATCGTCCGCGTCGCCGGATTGATCGCCGATCGTGAGGTCAGCTGGATATTCGAATCATGTTATCCCAACACGCTCGATACCACCGTCAATTTCACCAAGCTTAACGGGAAGCCGGACACCTTCATTATCACGGGCGATATCAACGCCATGTGGTTGCGCGATTCTTCCGCGCAGGTCCAGGCCTATCTTCCGCTCTGCAAAAACGATCCTCATTTGGCCGAAATGGTCTCCGGTCTCATCCACCGTCAGGCGGCTTGCATTCAACTCGATCCCTACGCGAACGCTTTTCAGAAGGACGCCTCGCACCCGAGTTGGCGTGGTGGTGACATCACCGAACATCACAACGGCGTTGCCGAGCGAAAATGGGAGCTCGACTCCCTTTGCTATCCCATCCGCCTAGCCTATCAGTACTGGAAGGTGACAGGCGATGCCGCAACTTTCGACGCAGACTGGTGGAAAGCGATGCACCTGGCCGAAGCCACCATGCGGGACCAGCAGCGCAAGAAAGATCAAGGTCAATACAGCTTCATTCGCGGCCGTGCGCCGGCGGGACAAGATGGCCATGGCGCACCGATCAAGCCCACCGGCATGATCTGTTCGGCCTTTCGCCAATCCGACGATCCCACCACGTATCTTTTCAATATCCCGGAAAATCTCTTCGCGATCACGGCCTTGGGCCAGCTTTCTGAAATGGCGGACGCGATCGCACCCGGCGACAATTTCGGCGCCGAATGCCGGGCCTTGGCCGCCGAGGCTCAAGCTGGAGTGCAGGCCTACGGCACGCTGGACGATCCGAAATGGGGGGAAATGGATGTCTTCGAGTGCGACGGCCTTGGCCATACACTGCTCATGGAAGATGCCGGCATCCCCGGCCTGGTTTCAATTCCTTATTTGACCCCGTCCCTGACGGGCGATCCCATCGTGCTCGCTTCCCGTCGTTTCGCCCTTAGCTCCGACGATCCCTTCTGGTGCCGAGGCACCGCGGCGGAGGGGACAGGTAGCCCCCATAGCGGAAAGAACAAGATCTGGCCCTTAGGGATCATCATGCGGGCCATGACCAGCACGGATAACGGGGAGATCATCAGATGCCTCGCCATGCTCAAGACATCGTCGGCGGGCACGGGCTTCATGCACGAGGCATTCCTAGAAGATGATCCCACCATATTCTCGCGCAAGTGGTTTGCCTGGGTCAATAACCTGTACGGAGAAATGATCCTGAAAATACTTAAGGAACGGCCTGAGTTGCTGGCGAAGCCGATTCCGCCCGACTTTTAGCAGCCCTATGAAAGCGGCCAAAATAAAGACTGTCTTAGGATTGAACTCCCTCGTGACGACACATTGTGATTGTTATCATGCTCATTCACGCACAATAATCTAATCTGTATGATGACACCTATGGTCTTAAACATCGTTCGGAGGCTTTTCCTTCTGGGGAATCTCATTCTATCTTGCCACGTGGTCCTCGCAAGAGACCAAGCAGACTACGTCAATCCTTTGATCGGGGCCTCCAGCATGAATCCGACGAAGGAGGAGAGAGCGCGGCTTCCCGCCATGGACCCGAACTTCGGTGGGTTCTTCGGCAAGCTCTTTCCTGGTGCATGCACTCCGGCAGGGATGGTGCAATTGAGTCCTGACACGATCACGGGCGGTGACAACGGCGCCGGTTATTGTTACCCCCACACCACCATACAAGGCTTCAGTTTTCAACATATGAGCGGCGTGGGTGCGGGGGGAGACATGGGAAATTTCATGGTCATGCCCACGACCGGACCGCTCAACACTTGGTATGGTCAAACTGATAAACCGGGGACAGGCTATCTCTCAAGCTATTCCAAAAGCACGGAAGTGGCCCAAGCCGGTTACTACGCTGTTACCCTGGACGATTATAAGGTACAGGCGGAGATGACGGCTGCTCCCCACAGTGGCATTCTACGCTTCACCTTCTCCAAAAACCCAGCCGCCCGAATACAGATTGATCTCGCCCGGCGAATTGGGGGTACCTCCTTCCATCAAACAGTTAAGATTGTCGACGATCATGCGATTGAAGGTGAGATTGATTGTACGCACCAAGGCGGCGGGTTCATGGGCGGAAAGGTCGCCTACACACTCTATTTTCACGCTGAATTCAGTCGACCGTTAAAAACCGTCGGGGTGTGGAGCGCTTCGTTGCCACCGGGTGTTGTCAATCCCAAGGGATTTCTAAAACCCGAATTTGCCGAGGCTTGTCAGGCGGCTCAAATACTCCCCGGCTGTCTCGAAAAAGAAGGGCAGCATCTTGGCTTCTACGCCGAATTTCCAACCGAAGACAAGGATGTGATTATGCTCAAAGCCGGCATTTCGTATGTCAGCATCGACAACGCCCGCGCTAATCTCGCCGCCGAAATACCCGCTTGGGACTTCGACGGCACACGCCAGCAGGCGCACAATCTTTGGGTCCATGCCCTGAGCAGGGTATCAGTGGAAGGAGGTATGGAGGATCAAAAAACAATCTTCTACACCTCCATGTATCATGCGCTCGTCGA
The DNA here is from genome assembly GCA_963795895.1 of uncultured bacterium. Taxonomy (GTDB): domain Bacteria; phylum Verrucomicrobiota; class Verrucomicrobiia; order Chthoniobacterales; family SZAS-18; genus CAWCJJ01. The sequence continues at coordinate 219,225 of CAWCJJ010000002.1, read as the reverse complement.
TCCGCGGATCTACTCCGATGTCAATGGCGATTATCCTGGTGCCGACGGCAAGGTTCATCAAGCGAAAGGCTTTATCAAACGCACCGTTTTCAGCGGATGGGATATTTATCGCAGCCAATTTCCATTATTGACGATTATCGCTCCCGACATCATCAATGATCATATCAATAGCATGGTTGACCTGGCCGACCAGAATGGGACTCATTATTTCGATCGCTGGGTGCTGTTTAATTCCAATACCGGATGTATGTGCGGTAGCCCGGAAGTTACCGTCATTAACGATGCCTATCAAAAAGGAATTCGGAATTTCGATGTGGCCAAAGCCTACGGATATGCCGTTAACACCTGCGATAAAGACGGCAATAAACCGGGTAAGTATGGAGTTTCAATTCCGTTGGAAAACGATTTTGCAGACTGGAACATGTCCAAATTGGCCTCCTCTCTCGGGAAAGCCGACGATGCAAAAAGATTCTCGGATAAGGCGCAGGAATACCATCTCATCTTCAACCCCGATGCGCCGTGGACCTATGACAAGTCGGGGAAGACAGATCATCCCGATTGGAAAGGCTGGTTCAGCAACAAGGACAAGTACGGAAATTGGGCGCCATGGGAGGGGCTGACTTCCGGCAATGGGGGAATGGAATCAACCATTTTCCAAAACGGCTGGTTTGTTCCTCATGATGTTCCCGGTCTGATCCAGCTTCTCGGCGGGAAAGACCTCTTTGTGGCTAAGCTCAGTGATTTTTTTGACCGGACTCCCAAACTCAACAAATGGAGTTCGTACTACAACCAACCGAATGAACCGAGCCACCTCATCCCGTTTCTCTTCGATCGGGCCGGCGCGCCGTGGTTAACGCAAAAATGGGTGCGTCGAATTTGCACCGAAGCCTACGGGGCCGGCCCCAACGGACTTTGCGGCGACGATGACGAAGGCCAGGTCTCGGCTTGGTATGTTCTTGGCGCAAGCGGATTGGCCCAGGCTTGCCCCGGCGATCCCCGTTACGAGATTTTCACCCCACTTTTCGACAAAGTCACCTTGAATCTCAATCCGACTTATTCCAAGGGACAGGCGTTCGTCATCACCGCCAAAAACAATTCCGCGGAGAATGTTTACATTCAATCGGCGAAGCTCAACGGCCAGCCGCTCAATCGCTGCTGGCTGAATTATTCGGAAATCACGGCGGGAGGAAACCTTGATCTAGTCTTGGGTCCGCAACCAAACAAAAGTTGGGGCGTACAATAATATGATTAACACTGGAGCCTGCGCTAAAAAGGTTTTAATTGGATTTTACCTTCCTTTTGTATTCCTGCTTTTGAGTATTTGGACGGCCTCGGGGCAGGAGAATTCCATCTCCTTACTAAGCGGTGGATCCTGGAAGCTGGCTCCCCAGAGCGACGTTCCCGATTCCGGCGAACAGATCTCAGCGGCTGGTTTCTCCACGGCAAGTTGGCTGGCCGCCCAGGTCCCTGGCACTGTTTTCGGCTCCTATGTCCTGGCAGGCAAGGAAAAGGATCCAAATTTCGGCGACAATATTTATCAGGTCGATGTACTCAAGTACGACCGTAATTTTTGGTATCGCACCGACTTCTCTGTTCCCCAAGCCTATCGAGGCCGCCGGATCTGGTTGAATTTCGACGCCGTCAACCGGGATGCCGATGTCTATGTGAATGGGAATAAAGTCGGCTCCATGCACGGATTCCTGCAACGCGGACGCTTCGATGTCACCCGCCTGGTCAAGGCTGGCGAGAAAAATGCCCTGGCGGTGCTTGATTATCTCCCGGTGCTGGCTGGTAAGGACGATGCCGATACGCGAAAGGAGATCGAGGAGGAGCAAAAAGCCCGCCCTGGTCCGGTCTTCGTCAGCAAGGAGAACTATAGCAGCCCAGCCTTTATCTGCTCGCGAGGCTGGGATTGGATGCCCCCGGTCCCGGGGGTCGAGATGGGCATCTACAAAGACGTTTATTTGAGCAGCACCCAAGATGTCACTCTCAACGATCCATGGATCCGAACGGAAAAACTGAGTTCGGGGAGTGCGGATATCTCCGTTCAGACGGACCTGCAAAATCTTTCTTCGGCCGATGTACAAGGGATTTTGGAAGGAGAAATCAACCCGGGGAAAGTCGTTTTTTCCCAACCGGTGACGGTCAAATCAGGAACGACGCAGACGGTGACCCTCACGAGCGCCATCGTCCCCGCGCTTCATATGGTGAATCCGCGGCTCTGGTGGCCGAACGGCTACGGGGATCCCAACCTGTACACGATGAAGGTGACCTTCAAAACGAGATCACTGATCTCCGACCAAAAGACGATCACCTTTGGAATTCGGAAATACACGTATGATACCGAAGATAAAACGCTCCACTTTTACATCAATGGGGTGCGTGTCTACCCGAAGGGCGGCAGCTGGGGGATGGCCGAATATCTCCTGCGCTGCACCGCCAAGGACTACGACACCAAGATTCGTTTTCACCGGGAAATGAATTTTAATATCATCCGCAATTGGATGGGCATGACCCCTGATGACGCTTTTTATGCGGCGTGCGATAAATATGGAATGATGGTTTGGGACGAGTTTTGGCTCAATTCCTTGGGGGGAAAGCCACAGGATCTTTCCGTGTTTCACGACAATGCGATTGAGAAAGTGAAACAGTTCCGCAATCACGCCTGCATCCTGCTTTGGTGCGGCGACAATGAGGGCACGCCGACCGAACCCTTGAATGGTTGGTTGCGCGACGCCGTGCAGACCTATGATGGAGGGGATCGCTATTATCAACCTCAATCAAATCGCGGAAACCTGAGCGGGAGCGGGCCCTGGGGCAACCTGGATCTGAAAAACTACTTCACGGGCGTTGGCTTGGAACGGATCAAGGGCATCCCTTTCGGCAACCGGAGTGAAATCGGCATGGCCACGTTTCCGAACCTTGATAGCTTCAAGAAATTTATTCCGGAAGAGAACCTGTGGCCAAACAACGAAATGTGGAACAAGCATTTCTTTGGCCGCTTTGCCGGACACGCAAGTCCCTCCGGATATTTCGCCGACGTAAATCATCGCTATGGCAGGGCGAAGGGAATCGAGGATTTCTGCCGAAACGCCCAGTTGCTCAATGTGGAGACGATGAAGGCAATGTTCGAGGGCTTTTTGGATCACAGTGATAAGGACTCAGCAGGTGTGATCATCTGGATGAGCATGTCGGCTTATCCTTCCATGGTTTGGCAGACCTTTGACTATTATTACGATTTGAACGGCGCTTATTGGGGCGCTAAATCGGCCTGCGAGCCGGTCCATATTTATTGGAACGAAAACGATGATCGAATTCGCGTGGTCAACACCACCGGTAAACCGGTCGACGGCTTGACAGCCGAAGCATGGATTTACAATCTGGATGGCTCTCAGAAGTACGAGCGAAAGTCCGGCCTGATCGAATCCAAGCCGGATGCAGTCGCCGATTGCTTTACCCTCACCTATCCCGAGGGTCTGACGCCGGTGCATTTCATTCGATTGCGGCTCACCAATCGTTCAGGATCCCTGATTTCCGAGAATTTTTATTGGCGCGGCACCCAGGATCTCAATTTCAAGGCTCTCAACTCGCTTAAGAAGGTTGAGTTGGGGTTAACTTCCCAAACCTCACAAGAGCAGGGCGAATCTGTTGTAACGGCAACGGTGAAGAATCCAGGGAACTCGCAGACGGTTGCCTTTGCCATTCGCCCGCTTCTGATCAAACCGAGCACGGGTGGCCAAATCCTGCCGGTGATCATCAGCGACGGCTATTTCTCCTTGTTGCCAGGGGAGAGCAGGCAGATCACTTTTCGATACGATCCAGCACTGGCTGGCAGCGAAACTCCGCAGGTGCGATTGGAGTGTTATAACAATGTCACCAGGGAACCCAACCCACCCGTTCTGCCGGGCGACCTGGCGCAGAATAAAAAGGTCACCGCTTCTTCTGACAACCGTGAGGGCGACGGTCCAGACGCGGTCGTCGATGGGGATCTGACCACACGCTGGCTTTCCGATGCAAAAACGGATTCGCAGTGGATTATGATTGACCTTGGATCCAGTCAGAAGATCAACCGTGTTAAACTCCTCTGGGAAAAATCTTATGCCAAGAGCTATGCCTTGCAGGTGTCCGACGATGGGTTGACCTGGACGGACATCTACCAGACGAGCACCGGCAAGGGCGGGACGGAAGACCTTGCGAACCTCAGTGGACGCGGTCGCTACGTTCAGCTTAACGCAACCGAACGGGTCACCCGCTACGGATATTCGCTCTACGAGTTCGAGATTTTTGGACCAGATCAGCCAGCGAATTAGGGCGTGTGCGCAATTGGCAACCTGCCGCGTTTGGGTAAGTTAGCCCATGATCAACGCACGGCAAGACCGGTTTACCAACTCAGCGACCGGATGATGAGATCGGACTCGAAGAAGCTGGTTGTGACTTGTCCTCAAAACCTCTACCAGTACGTCTTCAATGAAACCTCAGGACATGATTTTCCGCCTTCTGTGCGTCGCGGTGGTTTTCTGGAGCCGGATGGCTTTGGCTCAGACGGCCTATGATGGCTCGATGCCGGAGGACAAGGTCAAGCCGCCTACCGCTGCTCAGCGGTTCATTTTTCCGGTTCCGGGGGGGCATCTGGCTTTTGTTCCCTATGGTCCGAACGTCGTTCGCGTCACGTACACGACCGGGCTCGAGGATCCGCTGATCCCGAGCGGCTGGGGCACCATTGCCTCGCCCTCGGGCGAAACGGCCTGGAATGTCGACAACGACACGCTGAAATCCAGCGCGATGACACTGAAGGTCAACAAGACCGACGGAACATTCATCGCCGTGCGTCCAGGTGGAGGTGCCATCGTTCGCTATCTCGGAGGGAAGCTGACACCCGCGACCGTTAACGGACAATCGACCATGCGCGTGGACGCCGGGTTCGGCGCGGAGGCCGACGAGCATTACTTCGGTCTCGGCCAGCACCAGAACACTCCGGTGGATCTTCGCGGACTCAAGCTGCGCGTCTGGCACGATTATAGCGGCATGGGCGGAGGCCGACAGACGTTCGGCTTTCCTTTCCTGGTTTCCACGCGCAACTACGCCATTCTCTGGGACAACCCGGCGCGTACCCAAGCGGAAATTGCGGTGGACGGCAAGACCACCTGGAGTTCCGAGGCGGGCACGGCCGTCGCTTTCTACCTCATGGTGGCCGACAACAGTGACGGCATCTACGCCCAGTATCGCGCGCTGACCGGCACTGCACCCCTGCCGCCGAGAGCCGCTTTGGGCTTGATCCAATCCAAGGCGCGGTATGCCAGCCAGCAGGAACTAACAGCGGTCGCGCAGGGTTACCGGAGCCGTCATGATCCCTGCGACATTCTCGTGGTGGATTATTATCATTGGGACAAGCTGGGCGATCTGGCGCTTGCACCCAAGGCCTGGCCGGACCCGAAAGCCATGAATGCGCAACTCCACGGCATGGGCTTCCGTACGATGATCACCGTCTGGCCGGGATTTACCACGGGTTCTTTGAACATTGACGAGGTCATCGGCAAGAAGCTGGTGCTCACCAACGCCGACGGCAGCGTGGCCGCCAACCCAAAAGACGGCATGCACCGGGATGCCACCATCGATTCCACCAACCCGGCCGCGCGTGTGTGGCTTTGGAACAAGGTCCGCGACGGCTACCGCGCGGACGGGTTCGATTACTTCTGGATGGATGAGACGGAGCCGGACGTCGAATGGCACAACATGTTTTGCCACCTGGGTCCCTGCGCGTTCGTTTATAATATCTACCCGCTCCTTCACACCTCATCCCTCTACGGGGGGCTGCGGAGCGTCAGCAACGAACGCGTGCTCATCCTTGCCCGTGACGCCTACATCGGTGCCCAGCGAAACGGCACCACCTTCTGGTCCTCCGACATTCATCCATCCTGGCAGGCGCTACAGGAACAAATTCCCACGGGTCTGAACGTCTGCGCGAGCGGGCTTCCTTACTGGTCCTCTGACACAGCGGGTTGGACAGGGCTGCCGCGGGAAAGCCATCCTACGCATCTCCTGCTCGATCCAAGCGATGCCCGCGACACGGTGGGACAGGATGATGATTACCCGGAACTCTTCGTGCGTTGGTTTCAATACAGCGTCTTCTGCCCCACGTTTCGCCTGCACGGTTCGCGCAAGCACAACGAGGTGTGGTCCTATGGCAAGGAGGCCGAGGCGATCTTGGTAAAGTACCTGAAGCTCCGGTATCAACTCCTGCCCTACATCTATGCGCAGGCACGCAAGGCGGAGCAGACGGGTGCGCCCTTCATGCGGGCTCTCTTCATGGATTACCCGTCCGACCCGAAGGCCGTGGCCTCGACCGACGAGTACATGTTCGGTCCGGCGTTTCTCGTCGCGCCGGTCACTTCGCAGGGAACGACTTCGCGCCCGGTGTATCTGCCTGCGGGCACGGATTGGTACAATTTCTGGACGAACCAGCGCTACGCCGGTGGTCAAAGCATCCTGGCATCCGCGCCAATTGACCAACTGCCGCTTTTTGTGCGGGCGGGAGCGATTCTCCCGTTGGGTGAGGAAATTGAGAGTACCGAGCAGTCGCAGAAGATCGCGGAGCTTCGCGTCTACCCGGGAGCCGATGGTGAGACGACGATCTATTCGGACGACGGCCATACCTACGGCTATGCATCAGGCCAGTGCCAAACGGCCGTGCTGCATTACGACGACAAGACAAAGAGCGTGCAATCCTCGGGTGCCAGCCCGCTTTGCCCCCCCAATCTGCCTCCGCACATCGTCGAGCCGAAGTGACCTTGGCGATCACGAACACCAATGAAAAATGCTGAGTTGAGTTGCTGACACAAAAGATAAGATCGGCCCCGGACCTCCAGCGTTCATTCTGCTCACTGCCGTGACGGGTTGCTCGCCGAGTACGAGGCGGCAGCCGGCTATTACGCCAATCAGCAGCCTGATCTGGATTTACGCTAGATTGTCAGCGTCGAGCATGCCATTGCATCCATCAGTGAGGCACCCCAATACTGACGCGTCTTTGGTGGTCGTGAGGTGCGTCGCGCTCCTACGCGCGTGTTCCCCCAATCATCCTTTGCAGACCGTCATCACCTTCGTGAGAATCGCCCACCGGCGTCTTGCGCCCAGGAATCGCTCATTTCAATCCGCAGGCGGTCACCCTCCCCCGGCGAGGCGACGTCACCAACCGCCGCACGAGGCGTACACTTGACAAACCCATGGCGCGATATTTCACGATGCAAAGGGTGTCGAGCCGGTCCACCGTCATCGTTGCCGTGGAATTGATTCGCACCACAACCACCCGCGTGTTTTTGGGTTGCAGCCTTCTCCTCATGCCCACTCGGCCAAGCGCGGCGATGGACCCGGCGCAACTCCGAATTTTCGAGCAAAGGCTTCGCGACTCCGATCCCCAGGCACGCGCGATTGCCATGAATCAGTTCGTCGATGCCGCATTCAAGGAAAATTCCCTGGCGACCAAAGACGACAGCAACCTGTTACCCCTGCTGGCCACCCTGTTGGCTGATCCACAACTGGAGGTGCGCCGTCGCGCTGCCGAGTGTTCGGCGGCTCTGGCGTACTCCAACTCGCCGAAGTATTCGCCCGGGCATTCACCTGCCACCGACTTGGGCGGCCTTGCTCCCCTGCGCGGCGCGCTCCTCGCCGCGCTCAAAGACCCGGACGAACGCGTGCGGGACAGCGCACTGAGCGCGTTCGCATTGGCGTTTGTCTTGCCGCCCGAGGTGCAGGACGACTTGGCCGACCGCTACGAAAGCGAGAAAAAGCTCGCGACTTTCCAAACCAAGATCCCTTACAGCCTGCTGGTTGACAACGTTCCGACTCCAAAAGCCACGGCTTTACTGGAACGCTTGGCGGACGATCCGAGGATGTGCGTTCATCTCGCGCAGATGCTGCGTGGCTTTGGCAAAGTGCCGCCGGCCGGGTTGCTTCCGAAGTTTGCGCGTTGGATGCGTGAAGACGCCGACCCAAACCGGCGCGACGCGTATTTCTTCGCGGTCGTGGAGTATCGGCAGTTGGCAAAACCATACCTTGACGACTTGGAAAAAGTGAAAGAACAAGAGCCTAACCCCATCCCCCGCAAGCGCATGGCGGAAGCAATACAAGTTGTTCAAAACGCGCGTTGATCCACTGGAAATCATCCGACCATGCCTATGCCCACGAACATCCGCCCAAAACTCGTCTGTCTGCTCGCTCTCATCGTTTTCGCTTCGTCCTGGTGCGGGCCTTGTTCGGCCTTCGACCGCCCCGGCGCCGCTGAGGAGGAGGCGGTGGAGAGCGCGAACGAGGAGATCGGCAAGGTTTACAAGCAACTTCTGTCTCAGTTGGATTCGGAAGGAAAAACCGATTTGCGCGAGGAGGAGCGGGCCTGGATCAAATGGCGCGATCAGGAGGCGGAGCGCATCGCCAAAGACGGGGGTGCCGTGGGCGGCAGCGCGTACCGGGTCGATTTCTTAACCGCGGAACTGAAGCTGATCCAACAACGTACCGAGGAACTGCGGAAACGTCTCGATTAGGGCGACGCAGGACAAACCACAATGGGCCACAACCGGAGGGACGCGGGTGTCCAACCTGTATTTGGGCTAGTTCTCCGCACCGAAGGTGCTGCCTCATAATAGCCTGGGGCATCGCCCCAGGTACAAGATAGTACCAGGTCAGGCGCTGAAGGCGCGATTCATTCCGGGCGGGCCAGCTGGAACCAACATGCCACATTGGCCGGCAGCATTTGAATCGCGCCTTCAGCGTTAGACCCATCAACAACCCATACCTGGGGCGTTGCCTGTTATGGGGCTGCACCTTTGGTGCGAAAAAAGGCCGCTACCCATAGTTATGCTGAGCCTCCACTTTGGTGCGAAGAACCAAACCAAATACGGGTGGTACGCCTGTGCTTTGGAGCGCGTTACTTTGCAATGCAAGGACGATGAACGGTGTAGCAGACGGACCCACCAACAACAAGGGCGGGTGTTGCCACCCGCCCCCTCAAATCTACGTTTCTAACGATCTCTCCGTGCGATTAAATTCCCAGCCTTACTTGGCTGCGCCGGGGGTCAAACGCACGGAGGCAATCTGCGCGTTGCCTTCCAATTGCACGTTTGCCACCTCGAAGGACGGAGGCAGGTCCAGTGCCGCCGGACGTTGCGAGGGCGCGGAGCGCAGCAACACGAAGTTGCTCGTCGGCTCCAAACGCAGCGAACCGATCTCGAACGACGGCGTGAAGTCCATCGCCACGATGGTGCAGGTCGCCAGCAACTGCACGGCGGTGGAGGTTCCCTGCGAGGAGGTCACCTGGATCGGCGCGCCTTCGGAGCCTTGGCCGAGCTGGACGTTGTCCACCTGCAGCTTGGGCTGCGGCGTGGCGGCGGCTTGCGCCTGCGGCAACGGCTTGAGCAGGATCGAACGGATGTGCGCGCTTTCGTTCAAGTCCACCGCCTCGATCTGGAACGAAATGCCCGCCGCGAGCGGGTTTTCGGCCTGCTGCGTCGTGAGCAGGTGGAGGGAGACGATGTTCGAGAGCGAACGGAGTTGCACCGCGCCCAGCTTGAAGAAGGGGGTCAGTTGGAGTGAGGTCACCTCGAAACCCAGGGTAAGCTGGGCGGAAGCGCGGCCGCCCGGAGGCAGGGATGTCGTGGAATCGTGGGTTGTCATAACGGATGGATGTGTGGTGATGATGGCATCTTGAGCGGGTGCCGCCGCTGCCTGTGGGGTGACAGTCACAAGGCTCGCGGGAGCCAGTTCGAGAATGGGTTCCTCGGTCTGCGGCGCGGGCGCGAGAACCAAAGGTTCGGGCGCGATCGACGGCGTTTCGGCGACGGGGGTGGACACCTCCGTAACCGGGGTGTCGCGAGGGTCTTCGGGCGCGACCGGGATCGTCGGGACGGGAACTTCCGCTGAAACAGTTACCTCGGGTTCCACTTTGGAAACAATTTCCACCGGAACAGGCGCGGGCTCGACCACCACCGGAATTTCGGCGACGGGAGCTTCGACAAGGGGTTCGGGTTCGGCAGCCGCGCCGTGGATGTGACGGGCGTCCACCGCCGACAAGCCGGGATTGGCGTCCACCACACTCGCTTCTATTTCAGCCGGAGTAGCGGGTGAGATCGGTTCGGGCGGCGTTGCGATGGCGTGGACCGGGTCCGGTTCGAGAGTGTCAGGAGGTGTCGCCGGAAGTTCGATGGCCGGATCGAGAGGCTCGACCTCAGGTGAGGTCAATGCCTCGGGCCGGACTGTTTCCACGGGGGCAATCTCCACCGGTTCGAGGACAGCGGGCAGGAATACGCGCGACGCAGGCTCGGGCGTGACCTCCGCAACAGGTTCTGGAACCGGCTCAACCGGCACGGTGATCTCTGGAGCCGCACTTTCCGGCACGGCTTCAACGTTTGCAGGCAGGAAGACACGCGGGCGTCCCGTGGTCTTGACAGGCTCCTCCACCTTGACCTCCGGCAGATCGAGCGCGGGCGGGGCCGGCGGGGTGGCGGGTTTGAGCAGGCCGGCATCGATGGATTCGGCCGCCTTCTCCGCGGAAGTGGTGGTGGTTTCCACGAGGGAACCGGCGGAGACGGGAGGCATGACCAACGCCCCATCGGGCGGAAGCGTGGGACCTGAGGCAATGGCTTGTTCGACGTGCATAGGGGAAATTTCCACGACGGGCGCGACGGTCTTTTCTTGGGGAACCGTCACCGCCAAAGGCGGGATGGTTGCCGATACCGGCGCAGCAGCGACTTCGACCGGGTGAACCGGGTCCGCAATCATGGAGATCAGAGAGGGAGTCAGCACGTCCGCCACCGGCAGTTCGCGCGCGGGTGCCGGGTCCTTGGCTGGCGCGATCGGTTCGGGCAACTCGGCCTCGATAGGTTTGGCTTCGGTGACCGGAGCAGCCGCCACTTCGAGCGGAGTAACCGGCACTGGCTCCGCCATCTTGGCGGCGGGCACCGGTTCGTTGGACGCCACCATGCTCCCTTCCGGCATCGCGGAGGGTGTGAAAGGAACCAACGGCTCGAAGGAAGTCAGCTTCACCGGACGGACGGGTTCGATCTCCACCAAGTCCGTCACCGGCACCTCGGCGGGTGCTTTAGTCAGCGCGGGTACGGGCGCGGCTTCCACGTTCTCGGATGGCGTGGCCGCGCGTTCACCGGCGGACCCGCGCGGACGCAGACTGCTCTTGCGCGGAACACCCACGGTGCTCACGCGAGTGGAAGAATCCACGATGGCGTTGGAAACCCCGGTGTTTCCAGCCAGTTCGGCGTCGTCACCCGGTTCGGACCGCAACTGCTTCAAAGCCCAGCGCATGAAGAAGGTGTTCACCACGATGACCACCAGACCACCGATCACCAGCAAAGTGAGCGAGGTTGGACTGAGGAACGCGGCCAGCAGGCTTTGCCAATTTGGATGATTCATGTCACGGGATGCGAGCTTCCTGGGGGATTACCGTCGTGGGGCCACTGTAGCGCAACGGTTTTTTGTTGCGTCGTGCTTGTTTCTCCTGAATCGCGCGCAACACGATCATGACGGTAAAGAGTGTCTGTCCCAAAACAATTGCCAAGAGGCCAATCGCGACAAAATCGCTTGCGGAGAACCCACCGTCCTCCTTCGCCGCTTTGACTGGAGCCGACGTGGGCGTCGTCTTCGGCATGACCGGAGTAGCTGTCGCCGCAGCCACGGGTGCCTTCGTTTCCACTTTTACCGGGGTTGGCGCGGGGACCTCCGCGGCCACCGGCGGCGCGATCGCGGCGGGAGCAGGAACGGGAACCGTTAGCAAGTCCGGGGACGGCGTTGCGGGCACCGCTGTTTTCCCGGACGCTACATCCGCGGGCGTAGCGACCATCGAGGGAGCGGGTGAACCGGCGGAGCTAACCATGGTCGTGCCTCCCGGCGTAAACACGTCCAGCGGCTTTGGGGCGGGTGAGGGCGTAGGCACAAACAAAGGGACCGTGGCGCGGGGAGTGTCCATGGCGAGCGTGAGGGCGGGCGAAGGTGCGGGCGTTGGGATCACCCCGGCCAATTGCGCCGTGTTCGCATCGGTCAGCCAGCCGATGCGGAAGAAGGATTGCGCGAAAATCGCCTCCAGTTTGGAGGGATACTCTTTCCGGGCCGAACTGATCCAGCCCAACGCTTTGTTGGTGTCACCGTGGATAAAATCCAGCGCCGCCTGACAATAATAGCGCGCGGGAGTGGCACCGCTAAAGGTGAAACGCCCCATGAACGACCGGGCGGCCGGCTCCTTGCCTTCCATCAGCAGCGTCAAGAAAACTTTGAACTCGGTTAACTCCGCCTCCTTGGGCAGCTTGTGCGGATCAGTCTCCCCGAAAAGCACTTCAAAGCGGCTGCGCGCCTCCGCCCAGTTTTTATACAGGAAGGGAAGCTCGGCCAGATTAAATTTGGCTTCCCAGAACGTCGGGTCCTGCGCGATCGACTTCTTGAACATCGCCTCCGCCGACGGGTAATCTTTCTGCCGGGAGAAGATTAATCCGCGCATGTTGTTGGAGTCCGCCTGGTTGGGCAGGACTTTGTCGGCGGCGTCCAACTGCTTGACGGCACCCTCGTAGTCTTTCGAGGCGTAGCGCATGTAGGCTTCGCCGTAAAAGTGCTTGAACATCTGGTTGCGCAGGCTCAGCGAGGAGGGCTGGCCCGGTTGGACGGAATCCGCCTTGTCGAGAAGCTGCCCGGCCTCTTCGTATTTCTCCTGGAGAAACTGCGTGTAAGCCGCCTCGTAAGCCTGGATGAAAGCGGGCTCCGGCGAAGTGGCAGGCGACGGCGCGGGGGTCGCGGATGCGCCTGCGAACGAAGTTAAGACGGCGGGCGTGGCGGAAGCGGCGGGCGATTCGGACGAAGCACTCGCGGGGGAGGAAGCCGCCGCCGGGGAGGCTGATGGTGCCGGGCTGGGGCTGGCCACCTTGCGGGTCTTCGCGAGAAGGGAGGGAGCCAGCAGCGCGTTCAACCCGAGAATGCCCGCCGCGAGCAGCACCACCCCGCCGATGCTACCCATCAATGGGTGAGGCGAAGTGGATCTTACGAAGTGGCTCGGGCGGTGTCTCCCCATAGGACGAACGTGCGAAGAAGGTGCTCAAATAGGCACCTAATCAGAAGACGCCACTATGTACAACAATAAAACCAACGGTTCTTGCAGCTACTTACCCACATTGGTTTTTGAGGATGATGTGGCGGTCCCGTCAAAATTTCGGGGCGGCAGCCCCCCTGAGCGCGGGCATCCTGCCCGCATCTGGTCAGCCCCGGGAGCGCGGGCCTCCGACCCGCAACAGGGCGATAGCCCTCGGGCAATCGGACCAGATCCAAATGCGGGACGGATGCCCTATTTCCTCCCGCATTCTCCGGCTAGTGTACGCTCTTGGCGTACCATTTCTCACTCCGTTCCGGCTTCCGTCGTGTCGCCATCGGCGGCGGGCTCCTCCGCGGCCAACTCCCCTTCCTCGCTTTGACTGACCACCTTGGCGATATCCTGGAGCTTTACATTTTTGGGCAAGTCGATCAACTTCACCCCCATCGTGTTGCGCCCGGCCTCGCGGATCTCGCTCGACCCGCGTGCGAACCGTTTGACCTTTGTTGGTCGTGAGCATGAGCTCGTCGCCGTCCACCACGGTCAACGCGCCCACCACCTGGCCGCTCTTGTCGCTGGTGCGCATCGTAATGATGCCGGTGCCGCCCCGAGTTTGCGAACGGTACTCGTCGAAGGCCGTGCGTTTGCCGATGCCGTTCGACCCGGCGACCAGCAGAGTCGCGCCGGGTTCGACCACCACCATGGCGACCACGTAATCGTCCGCGCGCGGCTTGATGCCCCACACGCCAATCGTCGGGCGTCCCTGGTCGCGAAGTTGGTCCTCGTGGAAGCGCAGGCTCATCCCTTCGCGCGTGATGAGGACCAGTTCGTTGCTCCCGTTGGTCAGGTCGGCTTCGATCAACTCGTCCCCCTCCTCGATCTCGATGGCAATCAGCCCGCCTTTGCGGATGTTGCCGAAGTCGGACAGGTTCGTCTTCTTCACGATGCCCGCGCGCGTGGCAAACACGATGTGCAGCGCGAGATCCCACGTCTGATCCTCGGGACCGGCGTCGGTGTTGATGATCTTGCGCTGGACCCGGATGGTCGCCGCGATCTTCTCGTCGGCGCGCAGGTCCAGGAAGTTAATGATCGAACGTCCCTTGGAAGTCCGGCTTCCCTCGGGGAGTTCCCAAACTTTCTTCACGTAGCACCGACCGTCCTTCGTGAAGAACATCAGGTAGTCGTGCGTGCTGGCGCTGAACAAATGCTCGACGAAATCGCCCTCGGAGTCGGTGCCCGCCACGCCGTCGCGGGTGGTCATGCCGATCACGCCCTTGCCGCCGCGCCGTTGCGCGCGGTACTCGCTGGCGGGCGTGCGTTTGATGAACCCGCCGTGCGTGATGGTGATGATGCTCCCCTCGTTGGCGATGAGATCCTCCATGTTGATCTCACCCTCGTCGGGGATGATGTCGGTCTTGCGCGGTGTCGCGTGTTTCGCGCGCAGGGCCTGCAGTTCCTCCTTGATGATCGTCAGCACGCGCGATTCGCGGGCCAGGATGTCGAGCAGATCCTTGATGACGCCGAGCAGCTTCTGGTATTCCTCGATGATCTTGTCGCGCTCCAACCCGGTGAGCTGGTACAAACGCAGGTCGAGCACGGCGTTCGCCTGCTTCTCACTCAGCAGGTAGCGGCCATTCTGAAACCGGCCCGGATCGCGCACCTCGATGCCGAATTGTCCGACTTGTTCCGTGGAAAACGAGTAGGCCAGCAGTCGGACGCGCGCCTCGTCGCGGTTGGACGACTCGCGGATCACGCGGATGAAATCATCCAGGTTGCCCAGCGCGATGAGGTAGCCGTCGAGCGTTTCGGCGCGGTCCTCGGCGGCGCGCAGCTCGTACTTGCGTGCGGCGCAGCACCACCTCGCGGCGGTGGTCGATAAACGCCGCGATGGCGTCCTTGATCGACAGCAACCGCGGCCGACCGTGGTCGATGGCCAGCATGTTGACCGAGAAGGTGGATTCCAGCGCCGTGTACTGGAACAGGTTGTTGATGATGACGCGCGGCATCGCCTCGCGCTTGATCTCGATGACGACGCGACTGTTTTCGTCCGACTCGTCGCGTACCGCCGTGATGTCGGTGATGACCTTGGTGTTCACCAACTCGGCGATGCGTTCGACGAGCACGGCGCGGTTCACGCCGTAGGGAATCTCGGTGATGATGATCTGCTCGCGACCGTTCTTGAGTTCCTCGATGTTCGCCTTGCCGCGGACCTTGAGGCTGCCCCGCCCGCCGGCGGCGTAGGAGCGGATGCCCGCGATGCCCGCAGATGCTGCAACCCGTGGGAAAATCCGGCCCCTTGATGAACTCGAGCAGCCCCTCGACGGTGATGTCCGGATTATCGACCGTGGCGCAGATGGCATCGACCACCTCGCCGAGGTTGTGCGGCGGGATGTTCGTGGCCATGCCGACGGCGATACCGGTGCCGCCGTTGATCAGCAGATTGGGGAACGCCGCCGGGAAGACGGTGGGTTCGGTGGTGGTTTCGTCGTAATTCGCGACGAAATCCACCGTGTCCTTCTCCATGTCCTCCATGAGGGCGGCGCCGAGGTGGGTCAGGCGGGCCTCCGTGTAACGCATGGCGGCGGGCGGATCGCCCTCGACGCTGCCGAAATTGCCCTGGCCATCGACGAGGCGTTCGCGCATGGCCCACGGTTGGGCCATGTGGACGAGCGTCGGGTAGATCACGGCCTCGCCGTGCGGATGGTAATTGCCGCTCGTGTCGCCGCAAATTTTGGCGCATTTACGATGCTGCCGGCCCGGGTAAAGTGAAAGGTCGTGCATCGCGTAGAGGATGCGCCGCTGACTGGGCTTGAGGCCGTCTCGCGCGTCGGGCAGGGCGCGGGAGATGATGACCGACATCGAATAGTCGAGGAACGACTTCGACATTTCCTCGGCCACGTCGATCTTTTCGATCTTGTTGTTGAGCGGAGACGGGTTGGGCATAGAGCGGTGGCTTGGGTGGGATGAACTGCGAGAAAAAGTTAACACTCAGCAGCACAATTGGCAACGAAAAACCGGGGGTTAACCGCTACCGGTTGTGGTTTTAGGCGCACTGGCAGAGGTAGGAACCAGAATTTACCACCGAGGACACGAAGCGGGGAACACAGAGAACACAGAGGAAGAAAAAGGCGGGGTTCGGAAGGAAAGCAAACAGGCGAGTCTTTGGAACAAAGCCTATTGCCTTTCTCTGCCTCCTCCCCCTCCTGTCCTCGGTGATAAATTCTTCTTCCCTCCCTTTGCTGCCGAATAATGTGACAGACTCTCGCTTGCGGGTAGGTTGCGTGGATGGCATCCCCCGTGGGCGCGGCGCTCCCTTTTGACCAGCGCGCCTGCTTCATCGCGGGTACGGCAAAATCCGGCACGACGCTGCTGGTGGCCCTGCTGGATAGCCACCCTGAACTCCTCGTCCTGCCGGAGGAGACGGCTTACTTTCCCACCGTTCTCACGAAGTACGGCCCGGCGGGCAGGAGGGCGCAGTTTGATTACCTCACCCGCAAATCGCTCGCGAACGTGCTCTTCGGTGGCGATTGCAAATGGGGCGAGCGGGAATACGGGCATCTGCCCACCCGGCGTTTGCGGGCGGAATTTGAGCGCACAGCGTTCGATCCCGGCAACGCCCCACGCGATTTGCTCGCGGTGCTAATGGAATGTTACGCGGCGATCTTGGGCCGTCCGCTCGACGCGATCCGACGCTGGGTCGAGAAAACGCCGGCGAACCGCGCGCATGTCGCCGCCATCTTCCAGCGGTTCCCGCACGCCAGGATGGTGGTCACGTTGCGCGATCCGCGCGCCCTGCTCGCGGCGCAGGTCCAGCTTGAGCAAAGCCGTCAACAACGGCGCTTTTCGGTTTACCTCACCGTGAAAAACTGGCGCACCTCCGCCCGGCTCGCCTTGCTCCAGCGTGACGGCGGCGTCAGCGCCGACAAGCGCCTGATCATCGTTCCATTCGAGGGTCTGCTTGACGAACCGGTCCGCTGGATGGAACGGGTTTGCGGCCACCTGGAAATCTCCTACCACACCTCGCTGTTGGAGCCGACGAAAGCCGGGCGACCCTGGACTGGAAACTCCAGCGCAACCCGCATCTTCCAGGGGATCAGCTCCGAACCGGCGGACCGCTGGAAGAGTTTTCTGACCCGGGACGAGATCGGCTGGGTGGAATGGCATTGCCGCGACCTCATGGAACCGCTCGGCTACAAGCCGACCCTACCCCGGCGATCTTGGCGGCATTGGGCTCGGCCCGTGCGAGGAGAAACGCTCAAGGAGTACTGCAAATCACGCCTGTATTCGTTGCGCCCCTGGCCTCCGCCGCAGAGTTGGTCCCTGCTGGCAAGTGTGGCGCTCGGGATTGGCGGAATGGTGTGGCCACACTGACTGCCCGGAGCCGGACTCGTCACGTCGCGCTGGCGAAAAGTCCGGGCCGTGGCAATATGGCGATCCTCCCGCTCCGCGCATGGCCAGACGCTCCCCCATCCTCCAGGAAACCCGCGCCACGCTCGCGCTCGCCGCGCCGATGGCCGCCGGTCAGATCGGCCAGATGCTCCTGGGTTTCTCGGATAGTTTGATGGTCGGACGCCTCGGCGTACTCCCGCTCGCGGCCAGTGCGTTCGCCAACGGCATCATTTCCGTCCTGCTCGTCACCGGGTTCGGATTGCTCGCCGCCGTGTCGATCCTGGCGTCCCAAGCCCACGGCGCGGGCCGCGAACGGGAAGTCGGCGAAGTGCTGCGCGCGGGCCTCTGCATCGCCCTCGCGGCGGGGGTGCTCGTCGGAACGCTGATCACGGTGAGCCTCGACTGGCTGCCGTGGCTGGGGCAGCCGCCGGATGTTCTCGCGGCCGCCCGCCCGTTTTTGGTCATCGTGGGATGGTCCATCGTGCCGGCGTTGGTCTGGCAGTGTCTGAAGCAATTTTGCGAGGCGTTGCTTCATCCCCTGGCTCCAATGCTCTCGATGTTTGGCGCGGTCGCCCTGAACGTGTTCCTGAGTTGGGTGCTGATCTACGGACACCTCGGCATGCCCGCGCTTGGGCTGGTCGGCGCGGGCTGGGCCACGCTGATCTCGCGCGTGATCCTGATGGCGGCGCTTTTCGCCGTGGTGGTGCGAACGCCGGATTTCCATGCCGCGTTGCCGTTGCGTTGGGCCGCGCGCCTGCGCTGGAAGGCCGTTCGCACCCAGCTCGGCATCGGTTTCCCCGTCGCGCTGCAGTTGATGCTGGAAGTCGGGGCGTTCGCCACGGCCGCGCTGATGATGGGCTGGCTCGGGGCGGACGCGTTGGCGGCGCACCAGGTGGCGATTTCCTACTGCGCGCTGACGTTCATGTTCCCGCTGGGGTTGGCGATGGCGGTGGGCATTCGCGTGGGCCAGGCGGTCGGCGCGGAGGAATGGGACCGGCTGCGGCTCATCGGGACGGGTGGTATCGCGGTGGGCGCCCTCATGATGGGCGTTTCCGCCGTCTGCCTGTTCGCGGGCGGGGACATTTTGGCGGGACTGTTCGTGCGGGACCAGGCCGTCGTGGTGATTGCGGCGCGCCTGTTGGGCATCGCCGCGATTTTCCAGTTGTTCGACGGGGTGCAGGTCGTGACCATGGGGGCGTTGCGCGGTTTGTCGGACGTGCGGGTGCCAACGGGAATCGCGTTTGTCGCGTACTGGGTGATCGCGCTGCCGCTGAGTTACTTCCTGGGTTACACCTGGCGCGGGGGACCGCAAGGGGTGTGGTCGGGACTCGCAACGGGGCTGGCCGTTTCGGCGCTCGCGCTGGTGTGCCGGTTTCACTTCAAGACCCGGACCGCGGGCCGCGCCGCGACCGCCGGTGTCATCGCCGAGGAATTCACCGCGTAGGATTCTCCCGTTTCCGGGCGGAAGCGTAGAGAAAAGCAGCAGTGAGGAGGAGGAGAAGGTCGCGTCCGATCGCGACGGCGGTGTGGCGGCTTCCCAGGATTGGATCTTCTTCGGAGCCGAAGCAACCGCAATCCACCGCGAGGCCCCGCGCGTAAGCCGAACCCAAAGCCAGCAGGAAAACGACCGCTAAAACGAGCGCGGAAAACGCCGCCTCGCGCCGCCGCCAGCCGCTTGCCAGCCACAATCCCAGCAAGATCTCCAACGGTGGCAAGCCCAACGCCAGCGGGCTGATCAAAATCTCCGGCAGCAGTCGAAAAGACGCGATGCTGTCGGCGAAAGGTTGGGGTGAGCCGATTTTCACGGCACCGGCGTACGCGAACAACGCTCCGAGCGAGATGCGGACCCCGAGGCGGATCCACTTCGTCCAGCTTACCGTCCGGCCGTTGCCATGGGAAAGGCGCGTGATCACAGGTCCGCCTTGGCCGGGGGATCCCGGGGCAGTCCAACCGCCGTCCATTGTTCCCAGCCTTCAGGGTACACGAGAACTTTCTCGAAGCCCAGTTGCAACAGCGCCTTACCCACAAGCACGCTGTCCTCGCAGTCCACGCCGGAGCAATACACGGCAATGGGTTGATCCTTTTTAGACGTTAGGACCGGACGAAGGTACGCATAATCCCCCTCGAATGATTCCCGTGAGAGATTCAGCGCGCCCGGGACGTGGCCAAGACGATAAAAGGTCGCCGAACGCGCGTCCAAAACGATCCCGTTTCTCTCCGCGACAAAACGCTGGAACTCCTCCAAGCCGATCTCCCGCAGCCTGGCACCCTCCGCCGCCTTTGGTTGAACGGCGACAGAGCGCACCACGCCGGCCAAACGCGCCTCCGGGGACGCGTAAAGCCAAGGCAGCGGTTGCGACCTCGCCAGATTAAGCCCGCAGCCTGCCGCCAGCGCGACGGCAGCCAGCAGACAAAAGGCGGCCATGTCACGGATCAGCACACCGACGGGGTCGTGCCCCGCGCCGGGGCGACGGAGCAATGGCGCGGGTAAAATGGGAAGCGTCCGGGACTGAATAATCCCATCCGGACGTGGAACTATTTCTTAACGTGAACGTTCACCAATTTATTCATCTCAAACATGGTGACCTGCGCCTTGCCATCGAACACCGCCTTGAGCTTGTCGTCGGCGTTGATGAGGGTCTTCTTCTTGGGGTCTTGGAGATTGTGTTTCTTGATGTAAACCCAGAGTTTGCTGGTCAGTTCGGTGCGCGGCAGGGGGGCCGCGCCGACAACCGCGGCGAGGATCTCGTCGGGGGTGACAGGCTTCAAGAAGCCGGCGTTCGCCTTTTTGGGGGCGGGTTTGGAATCGGACTTGTCTTCGGACTTTGGTTTTTTGGTAGTGGCCATGAAGCAAGCGATTAGAGCAAGGCGGGGAGAGTGACAATCTTTATTTCACCGGAATTCATATTTTCCGCGCGGATGGGCGTTTTTGGGGAGAGGCGAAGGCGGAACCAGAGGGTTTAACCGCAGATTTAACGCAGAGCGACGCAGATTAAAGAACCAGAGGGGAGAAGGGATTCTTTGTTCCAGAGGATTTCTCCTGCTCTGCCTTTTCTCCTTCCCCGCCTTTTCCCGGTAATCTGCGTCCATCTGCGGTTAAGAACTCTGGTTCCGCTTTCTACCCCGCCGCATGAAACCTGCTTGGTGGGAACCATCCTGCCCCCCCCCTTCTCCCGATGAATCTTCTCTGGTTTCGACCCGCCGTCCTGCTCCTCAACCGCCTGCGGTTCCCCCAGAAATTTGCCCTCATCAGCCTGCTGTTCGCCCTCCCCTTGGGGTTGGTCATCTATTTCCTGTGCTCCAACATCAACGAGCAGGTCCGCGTCGCGCGCCTTGAGATTGACGGCGTCGAGTACCTGACTCCCCTCCAACAATTGGGCGAACAACTCCCTCAGGCCATGTCCCTGGCCCACGCTTGGCTGGAGAAGCAATCGTTTGCCGCCGAACACCTGCCCACCCGCGAGGCCGAGATCAACCGCACCATGGACAAACTCGCGGAAATCGACGCCCGCCTCGGCGCGCGGCTCAACACCACCCAGCGCTTCCGCGTCCTCCAGGCCGCCTGGGAGGGACTCAAGGATCAATTCCCCAAACTCACGCCCGACATCGCCGACGACCAGTTTCGCAAACTCGGGCGCGAGGTGCGCGACCTGATGGCCTTCGTCGGCGACCAGTCCACCCTGATCCTCGATCCCGACCTGGACTCCTATTACCTGATGGACGCCGTGCTGCTCAAGCTGCCGGCGAGCCTGGAGGTCGTCTCCGAGGCGCGTTTCCTGGTGGCCCGCGGCCTCGCGCCCGGCGGCGAACTCAACGCGGCGGACCATGCCAAGCTTGCCATCCGTTCGGGTCTGCTCGACGTCAACCTCGGGCAACTGGAGCGCGGTTTCGGCGTGGCGTTCGACAACAACCCGAGCGGCACCAGCCGCATCGCGCTCGACAGCGCGCTTTCCCAGCACGTTTCCGCCACCCGGAGTCTGCTGCGGATCCTGGAAAACGCCTCGCTGGACCGGCCGGTTCCCATGAACGTCGAGCAGTTCCAGAACATCGCCTCCGCCTGCGTGGTGAGTATATCGCGCCTCTGGGAACGCGGCGCGGGGGAACTGGACAACATCCTCGCGTTTCGTATCCATGGCCTGCAAACCCGTTTGTTCCAGTTGATCGGTGTCGCCCTGCTCGCGGTTTTGGTGGTCACTTACCTGTGGATCGGTTTTTACCTGGCGGTCATGCAAACGGTTCGCGCCATGCAGAGCGCGGCCGAGCGCATGGCCGAGGGCAAGGACGACATCACCGTGCAACTGCGCACCCGCGACGAACTCGGCGTCGCGGCGGGGGCGTTCAACAGCGTCGCCACGCGCCTGCTCCAGACCGGCGCGCGGTTCCAGCGCATCTTCGAGGGGTCGGTGGACGGCCTTTTCCAGACCTCGCTGGACGGTCGCTACCTCGCGGCCAACGCGGCTTTGGCGCGCATCTACGGCTACGATTCCGCCGAGGAACTGGTCGCGGCCTGCTCGCGGATCGACCAGCAGATCTACGTGGACCCCGCCCGGCGCGGCCAGTTCGTCGCCGCCCTCGAAAACGACGGCACGGTGACGGATTTCGAGTCGGAAATCTGGCGCAAGGACGGCTCGGTGATCTGGATCACCGAGAATGCCCGCCTGATCCGCGACGAGGCTGGCGCGCCGCTGCAATACGAGGGCGTGGTGCGCGACATCACGGACCAGAAGCGGGCGCGGGAGGAACTGGGCCGCGCCGTCGCCGCCGCCGAGGCCGCCAACACCGCCAAGACGGAGTTCCTGGCGAACATGTCGCACGAAATCCGCACGCCGATGAACGCCATCCTGGGTTTTTCGGAACTGCTCACGGGGTTGGTCAAGGAGCCAAAGGCCAAGAGTTACCTCGCCGCCATTCACTCGAGCGGCCACACCCTGCTCCAGTTGATCAACGACATCCTCGACCTTTCCAAGATCGAGGCGGGCAAGCTCGACCTCGAATACGAGCGCGTCTCGGTGGGCGCGATCCTGCGGGAGATCCAGCAGATTTTCTCGCAGAAAGCCGCGCAGAAGGATTTGCATCTCTTGGTGGAGACCGATCCCGACCTGCCCGGCGGCTTGCTGCTCGACGAAATCCGGCTGCGGCAGATTCTCTTCAACAGCGTCGGCAACGCCCTGAAATTTACCGAGCAAGGTTCCGTCACGATGCGGGCTTTGCGCGAGCCGCTCCCGGGCCGGACGGACGCGATCCGGCTCGTGCTGGAGGTGGAGGACACGGGCATCGGCATCCCGGCGGGCGAGCAGCAGCGGATCTTCGAGGCATTCGCGCAGCAGTCCGGCCAGAGCACGAAAAAACACGGGGGCACGGGTCTGGGGTTGTCCATCACGCAACGGCTGGTGGCGATGATGGGCGGGGAGATTTCACTTTGGAGCGAGCCGGGCCGGGGCAGTTTGTTCCGGTTCACCTTCGACGAGGTGTCGGTGGTCAGTGCCGGGGCCGCGCTCGCGGAGGAGACGGTCCCGGTTTTCGATCTGGACCAGTTCGAGCCGGCAACGGTGCTGGTGGTGGACGACGTGGAATTGAACCGCGATTTGTTCCGGGCTTTTTTTGAGAACACGCGCCACCGGTTCTACGAGGCCTCGAACGGTCGCGAAGGACTGGAAGTCGCGCGCCGGGAGCGGCCCGACGTGATCCTGATGGACGTGCGGATGCCCGTGATGGACGGCGTCCAGGCCACCCGCGCCCTGAAGGCGGACGCGGGTCTGCGGCACATCCCGGTGGTCATCGTCACCGCCTCGGCGATGCGCAGCGAGGAGGAGGAGTTGAAGCCGATCAGCGACGGCTTTCTGCGGAAGCCGGTCAGTCGGGAGGATCTCTCGGGCCAGTTGAAGCGTTTTTGGAAGTACACGGAGCGCGCGCCCGCCCCGCCGGAACTCGCGGAAGCAATACCCGGATTCGTCCCGGGAACACCGGAGCGCGCCGAGGAACTACTCGCCGCGCTGGCACCGTACGAGGAAACCGTCTGGCCCGCGCTGCACCAGGCGCCGATCGTCAGCGACGTGCTGGAATTCGGCCAAACTCTCCACACGCTCGCGACGGAGCACGCCAGTTCACGGTTGCTGGTGTACGCGCAACGCTTAATCACGCAGGCAAACACGTTTGATCTTGCCGCCTTGGAAAATACCTTGCAGAGTTTTCCCGACGTACTGACGGCTTTGCGCCAGTCCGTGGGAATTATGTCCGTACCATGACCGCATCGAACGAACGCGCCGCCGGTCATCCGGTCGGCCAGGGAATGAAATCTTTAATCCTCATCGTCGATGACGTGCCCGAAAATCTTCAGGTGCTCGCCGGTCACCTGTCCGGCGCGGGCTACGAGGTGATGCCCGCCACGAGCGGCTCCAAGGCCCTGCACTTCGCCCGGGCGCGCGTGCCCGACTTGATCCTGCTCGACATCTCCATGCCGGAGATGGACGGCTTCGAGGTCTGCCGCTGCCTGAAGAACCTGCCGGAACTGTCGAACATTCCCGTGCTTTTCATCACCGCCCGCACCGCGTCGGAGGACGTGGTGCGCGGGTTTGACGCGGGCGGGGTGGATTACATCACCAAGCCGTTTAACTCCACGGAGCTGCTTTCGCGCGTCCGGACGCACCTGGAGTTGAAAGCCGCCCGGGACGCGCTCGTCAAATACAACCAGGAACTTTCGCGCCAAGGCGACGAACTACGGCAACTCGACCAGGAGAAAAACCGGCTCCTGAACATCGTTTCACACGACATGCGCGGCAGTTTCGCCAACGTCATCCACCTGTGCGAGAGCTTGTTGAAACCCGACGAGAGCGCGCCGCCCGAGGAAACTGACGAGATGCTTCACCTCGTCGCCCAGGAAGCCGAGCACATGATCCTGCTCGGGGAAAACCTGCTCAACGCGGACGCCATGGGTCGTCGCGCGCTGCACTTGCGACCGGAACGTCTGGACCCCATGGAAGCCGTGACTTTTGTGGCCAGCAAGCACCGCCGGTCCGCCGGGTTGAAGCGCATCGGCATCGCCGTCCTGCCGCCGGTGAAGGAGACCGCGGTGATCGCCGACCGGACGGCACTGGTGCAAGTGCTGGACAACCTGGTTTCCAACGCCGTGAAGTATTCGCCGCCGGGTGGCCGGGTATTTTTGAGCGTCGAGCCCGTCCCGGAGTCGAGTCACGTGCGGCTGGCGGTGGTGGACAACGGACCGGGTTTGTCCAAGGGGGACCAAGAAAAGCTTTTCGGGGAGTTCAGCCAGTTGAGCGCGCGGCCCACCGGGCGCGAGCATTCGATGGGGTTGGGGCTGTCCATCGTCAAGCGGATGGCGGAGGCGATGGGGGGCCAGGCCGGTTACGAACCAAATCCGAGTGTGTCGGGCGCGCGCTTTTACGTCCTGTTGCCCGTGGGGTGAGGCCGGCGAATTAGGCGGGAACTTTCGTGCGGACAACGCGGGGTTCTGGTACGTTCGGCTCGTTCGCTGGTCTTCTTGATCCCTACTCTTCAGAACATGAAAAATCTCCGTCTGTTTGCGTTGTCGATTGCCATCCGGTTCGCCGGTGCCATGCCGCCGGCTCTTGCCGGAGCGGCATTGTGGGTTTGCCCGACGCCGGTGTCGGCGGCTTCCACTCTGCCGATGGACACGGTGTTCAAAGGTCGCGCTACGTTCGACAACCTGGTGCGCCGCGCCACGGAGGAAAATTGGCGCGCCCTGCCCCTCGGTGAGCGGACGGCGCGCGTGGGCTTGGCGCTCGCGGGCACGCCCTACCGGGGTTACACGCTGGAGATTGACGACCACGTCGAAGCGCCTTCCGCAAACCTGCAGGGACTGGATTGCTGGACGTTTTACGAGGTATCGCTGGCCTTCGCGCGGATGCTGAAAGCCAAGGACGCGCCGTACAGTCCGTCGGATTTGTTGCGCCTGATCGAACTGGACCGCTACCGGCACGGCGAATGCACGGGCGGGTACCTGTCGCGCATTCATTTTCTGGAGGAGCTTTTCTACGACAACCAGAAGCGCGATCTTCTGGTGAACATCACCCCGAAGCTGGATGGCGCGGAGCGCATGGACCACCGCGATATCCGTGAGATGACCGTGATGTGGAGGCACTACCGTTATTTGCGCAACAACCCGTCGTTGCGTCCCGAAATGGCGCGGATCGAAGCCCGGGTTTCCGACTTGCCCATTTACCATGTGCCCAAACGGCGCGTGCCGGCTGTTGAACGGGAGTTGCAATCCGGCGACATCATCGCGATCACGAGCCGCGACACGGGCGGCTACACGTCGCACGTGGGTCTGGCGTGCCGGGATGAGCGCGGGGTTCTGCGTTTTCTGCACGCTTCGTCGAATCAGCACCGCGTGGTGCTGGACAGCCGACTTTCCACGTATTTGAACGACAAGCATGGCGATATCGGGATCGTGGTCGCGCGGCCCAACGAGGTCCCGGCGAGTTTGCTGGCGGCGAGGTGAGGGTTGTTGTTTTGAACGCGGCGGCACTGCTGAAGAGGGTGGATGGCGACCTCCGGGCGCCATTGGTATCCCCTTCGCGCGAAGCGCCTCGCGATTCTTCTGAAATGGACGGCTGCGGTGTAAGAGGGAACGAATGGCGCCCGGAGGTCGCCATCCACCCGTGCCTTACTGACTCCCGCGCGAAAGGCGAGGGTCGGTCCACGTCCATCGTGTCGAGGGACGATCAACGTCGCTGCCCCAACCTTTGCGCACGAAGAATGAGGCCAAAAACGCGCACGAGCGCTCATCGCTGACCGTGCGTAGCATCGTACCGCCCCGCAGTACTCCCGCCCGCCTGCGCCGCCGCCGCGACCGTGTTGCGGTGCAGCCGGGCGGTGTTGCTCAACTCCCGGTTGTACCCGCCGCCGTAGAGTACCGCCACCGGGATGCCGCGGGGGACGAACAACGAAAGCACATACTCGTCCCGTTCGCCCATGTCTCGCAACGTGAGTTGCATTTGCCCAAAACGGTCGTTCTGATGCGGGTCCGCGCCGGACAGCCAGATCGCCAGATCGGGCTTGAACCGTTCCACCGCTCCCGGCAACGACTCACGCAACGCCCGCAAATAGGCGTCACCCGCCGCGAAACGCTCCAGGCCCACGTCCAGCGACCCGCGCACCTTGCGCGACGGATAGTTGCTCGCGACGTGGATCGAGTATGTGAAAACCCGGTCGTCGCTGCCCAGCAGCGCGTGGGTCCCGTTGCCTTGGTGCGCGTCGGTGTCCACCACCATGATACGCAATTTCGGATGGTCGGTTTGCAAATCGCGGATCGCCACCGCCACGTCGTTCAGCGCGCAGAACCCTTCCCCGTGATCCGCAAAGGCGTGGTGCGTACCGCCCGCGAGATTCGCCGCCGACCCATCCGCCAGGGCCGCCCGCGCCGCCAACCGGGTGCCCTCCACCTCGCGGGCCGAGCGGATGAACAACTCCGGCGAGGGTGGCAGACCTAGCAGCGTCGCTTCTTTCTGGGTCAAGTCGCCGCGCGCGAGCCGATCCAAGTATTCAGCGGTGTGGACGCGTTCCAAATGCTCCCGTGCCACCGGGTCAACCCCGGTGATATCCTGCTCTCCGATGATTCCGCCCGACACCAACATTTCCCAAGCCATGGGAAATTTGATCATCGGGAACGGGTGGCCGTCGGGCAGTGGCAGGAAATAGCCCGGAGAGTAAAAGCAGCGCACCGCGTCAGGGCTTGGAAGTGCCGGGTGCGTCGGCGGCGGGGGTGGCCGCGGGCGCCTCGCCTCCGAACCGGGGGCCGGGTGCTGCAAAGCTTCCTGACCCTCCTGGGTCCCGGTGATCAGACGCGATCCACGGTAAAACGT
Organism: uncultured bacterium; assembly: GCA_963795895.1. Lineage (GTDB taxonomy): Bacteria > Verrucomicrobiota > Verrucomicrobiia > Chthoniobacterales > SZAS-18 > CAWCJJ01. Next base: position 191,925 of record CAWCJJ010000002.1, on the reverse strand, counting down.
CAAGTAGTTGTACGCCCACTCGCCGATCACCGCAAAACGGTTGCGGAATCCGATCAGGAAGAAGACGTGGATCGTCGCCCACGCCAGCCAGGCGAAGAAGCCGCCGAAACGGGCAGAAATTCAGGTCCGCCACGGCCTTGTTGCGACCGATGGTCGCCAGGCTGCCTTTGTCCCAATACTCGAACTTCATGGGCTTCCCGCCCGCGATCATCTCGCGGATGTTGTTCGCGGCGTGCTGCCCGCCCTGCATCGCCGCCGGACTCACCCCCGGCAGCGGCTTGCCCGTCTGGTGGGAGAAGTTGGCCAGATCGCCGATGACCTGCACCTCGGGATGGCCGGGAATGGTCAAATCCTCGTTGACCATGACGCGCCCCGCCTTGTCCAACGGCACGCCGAGCGTCTTCCCAAGGGGCGACGCCGCGTTGCCCGCCGCCCAGATCACAGTGCGAGCACGGGATAAACTGGCCGCCTTTCACCTCCACACCGTGGTCGGTGACGTTGGTGACCGTCAGATCTTCGTGAACCTCCACGCCGATCTCTTCCAACTGCTTGCGGGCGCTGGCGGACAGGTCTTCCGGAACCCGCCCAGGATGCGGGGCGAACCTTCGATGATGATGATCTTGGCCTGCTCGGGTCTGATGCGCCGGAACTCCCGGATCATGGTGCGGCGCGCGATCTCGCTGATCGCACCGGCCATTTCAACGCCGGTTGGACCGCCGCCCACGATAATAAAGGTCAACGCGGCGTTGCGCTCGCCCTCGTCGATGGCCTTCTCGGCGATCTCGAAAGCCACGAGAAGACGCTTGCGGATCTCGACCGCGTCCGAAAGGTTCTTCAACCCGGGGGCGAGCTTCTCCCATTCGTCGTGCCCGAAGTAGCTGTGCCGCGCGCCGGTGGCAACGATCAGATAGTCGTAATCCAGCACGAGGTCCTCGGTGATGATCTTACGAGCCTCGACGTCGATGCGCTTGGCCTCCGAAAGGATGACCTCGACGTTCTGCTGGTGCTTGAAAATCTCGCGCAACGGCCGCGCGATGTTGGCAGGGGTCAGGCCGGCGGTGGCCACTTGGTAGAGAAGCGGTTGAAAAAGGTGATGGTTGCTGCGGTCCAGCAGGGTGATGTCCATTTCCTCCCCCTTGAGGCGTTTGACCGCTTCCAATCCGCCGAAGCCGCCGCCGATGACCACCACGCGGGGCCGGCGGTTGCGCATGGCGGTGAACGCCTCGGGTGCGTCCAGTTTGGCGGGGACACGCAGGTTCGTCACCGGTTCGGCGACGGCGGTCTTCACGGGAGCTTCCAAAGTGGCGGTATCCATAAGCGATTGAAACAACGAGTTCTTCTAGCGGTAAATACGCGGTTGTAAAGGATTCGGATGAACCGCCCCGGCGGAGCTTGTGAAATATTTCACAAATAGCGCTTGCCTCGCCTTCCGCCGCATCTTTAGTTGTGGCGGGCGGCTCTCGCCGCCGCTGCCAGACTACCTCTCCCCGCCATGGCTTTGCGCACCCAGGAAATCGAAGCTCCCGACACCCTCGCCCGCGTCACCACCTCGCTGGGCAACCTCCACGAGGCCACGGAGGATATGATCGGCGAGCGCATGACCATCAACATGGGGCCCTCGCACCCGGCGACCCACGGTGTGCTGCGCCTGGTGCTCGAGTTGGACGGCGAGGTCATCACCAAATGCACGCCGGACGTCGGCTACCTGCACCGGGGCGACGAGAAGATCGCCGAGAACATGCAGTACAACCAGTTCGTGCCTTACACGGACCGGTTGGATTACCTCGCGCCGCTGGCGAACAACGTGGCGTACGCCCTGGCCGTCGAGAAGCTCATGGGCTGGGAACTGCCACCGCGCGGCAAAGCGCTCCGGGTGGTCTGCTGCGAAATGGCGCGCATTTCGGCGCATCTGCTGGGTTTGGGGGCGTTTGCGATGGACACCGGCGCGCTGAGCGTGTTCATGTACACGTTCACCGAACGGGAGAAGATTTACAATCTGATCGAGCAACTGACCGGCGCGCGGTTCACCACGAGCTACACGCGGGTCGGCGGACAGATCCGCGATCTGCCGGAGACTTTCCCGGGGCAATTGCGGACGTTCTTGAAACAGTTCGTACCGGTCATCAAGGAAATCGACTCTCTGTTGACCCGGAACCGCATCTTCGTGGACCGCACGCGCGACGTCGGGTTCATCACGAAGGAAAAGGCGATCGCCTTCGGTTTGTCGGGTCCGAACCTGCGCGGGTCCGGTGTGGATCACGACCTGCGCAAGCAGCAGCCGTACCTGGACTATCAAAACTACGATTTCGATGTGCCCGTTGGAACCGTGGGCGATTGCTACGACCGCTACCTGGTGCGTTTGGAAGAAATGCGCCAGAGTGTCCGCATTTTGGAGCAGGCGCTCGACCGCATGCCGGATGGACCGATCAACGTGGTCGATGGCAAGAACATCCTGCCGCCGAAGCAGAGCACGGCGATGAAGATGGAGGAGTTGATCCATCACTTTATGATTGTCACGCAGGGCATCGACGCACCCCCGGGCGAGGTGTACTTCGGCGCGGAAAACCCGAAGGGCGAGCTTGGCTTTTACATCAACAGCCGGGGGGGCGGCGTGCCGCATCGACTCAAGATTCGCGCCCCCAGTTTTGTGAATCTGAGCATCCTGCCCGACCTGTTGCCCGGATACATGATGAGCGACGTGGTTGCAATCCTTGGAAGCATGGACTTTGTGATGGGTGAGTGCGACCGTTGAACCTGATAATCCGTTTGCGTTTACAGCCATGAAAAATCGAATCCTCCCCCTTCTCGCCAGCGTAACTCTCGCGCTGTTCACCCTGATCGGTTTGAGCGCGTGTGACCGCCAAGGCAACCCCGTTTCTCCGATCAAGACCAAGCTGACGGCGGACAACATCGCCAAAATTCAGCCGGGCATGACCCGCACCCAGGTCGAGACTCTGCTGGGTCCGCCCAGTTCGTCTGAGACCAAGGAATTCCCGTTTTTCAAGAAGACCAACGCGACGTACATCGAGGGCAAGGATTCGCTGGTGGTGACGTACAAGAACGAGGAAGTGGAAGAGAAACACAGCACGGTCGGCGGCGGGGCGGCCACTTCGACCACGACAACCACCACCACCAACTAGCCGTTTTTAGCGAGTTTTACCCGGCACTCCTGCTATGCAAATCCCCAAGGACCTGGAAGACAAGATCGATGAGGTCATCGGCCATTACCCGGTGTCCAAGCGGAGCGCCGCGTTGCCGTTGCTGCACTTGGTGCAGGAACATTTTGGCTACGTCAGCAAGGACGTGGCCGATTGGGTCGCCGGCAAGCTCGACCTGGAGCCGATCAACATCCTGGAGCTTGTTACGTTTTACCCGATGTTCCGGGCCGATGCGCCGGGCAAACACCACATCCGGGTTTGCCGCACGTTGTCTTGCGCCATGGCGGGGTCATACGGTTTGATGAACGATTTCTGCAAGCTCGCGAACATCGATCGCGGGCATAAGCACGAGCACGGCAAACCGGTTACGGTGGGCGCGGACGGAGCTTTCAGCATTGAGTTCGTCGAGTGCCTGGCGAGTTGTGGCACCGCGCCGGTTTGCATGGTCGATGACGACTTTTACGAGAACGTCGAAACTCCCGAAACCGCCGCCGAGATTTTGGAAAAGTACCGCGAGGCGGGACCGACGACCATTCACTAGACACCGGGACTTCCGGTTCAACAGGGTGCGTTCTCCCCGAACACCCATCCCAACAATATGGTTTCGCTACTAAAACAACCGCACGAGCGCGAGCGGCGCATCGTCTTCAAGAACATCGACCGTCCGGGTTACAAGCCTGATATTCAAAGCTACTTCGAGGACGGCGGTTACGAGCAGTTGAAGAAAGCGCTGACCATGTCGCAAGCCGACGTGGTGAACGAGGTGAAGGCCAGCGGCCTGCGCGGTCGCGGCGGCGCCGGATTTCCTTGCGGTGTGAAGTGGGGCTTCATCAAGCAGGACAGTGCGAAGCCGATTTACCTGATCTGCAACGCCGACGAGAGCGAACCGGGCACGTTCAAGGATCGCTACATCATCCATCAGGACCCGCACCAACTGGTCGAGGGAATGATTATCTCGTGTTTCGCCGTCAACGCGAGGCTGGCTTACATCTACGTGCGCGGCGAGTTCCCGGAGGGTGCCAAGATTTTGGAGAAGGCGCTCGCCGAAGCCCGCGAACACGGCTTCCTCGGCAAGAACATCCAAGGGTCGGGTTTCGACTGCGAGATTTACGTCCACCGCGGCGCGGGCGCGTACATCTGCGGCGAGGAAACGGGCATGATCGAATCGCTGGAGGGCAAACGTCCCTACCCGCGCATCAAGCCGCCTTATTTTCCGGCGGTGCTGGGTTTGTACCAGTGCCCGACCATCGTGAACAACGTCGAGACACTGTGCAACGTGAAGCACATTATTCGCATGGGTGGCGCGGAGTTCGCGAAGATTGGCAAGCCGAACAACACCGGCACACGGGTGCTGTGCATCAGCGGCGACGTGCAGAAGCCCGGCAATTTTGAGGTGGAATTGGGTTCCATCACTTTGGGCGAAGTGATCAATGACCTTTGCGGTGGCATGAAGCCGGGTCGCAAGCTGAAGGCGGTCATCCCCGGCGGCAGCAGCGCCAAGGTGTTGCGCGCGGACGAGAGGTTCAAGATCAAGGAGAAGCAGGCGGACGGCACCATGGCCGACAAGGAGATCGGGATTGAGGAAATCTCGATGGATTTCGACACGCTGGCGGCGGTCGGCTCCATGGCCGGATCGGGCGGGGTGATCGTCATGGATGACTCCCGCGACATGGTTTGGGCGTTGAACAACGTGAACGAGTTTTACGCGCACGAAAGCTGCGGCCAATGCACCCCGTGCCGCGAGGGTTCGCTGTGGATGAAGAAAATCACGGACCGGATGGTGAGCGGCGAGGGCGCGCAGCAGGACCCGGCGGTTCTAAAGAACGTGGCCGACAATATCGCGGGCAAGACGATTTGCGCGTTTGGCGAGGCGTGCGCCTGGCCGACGCAGAGTTTCCTGGCAAAATTCCCCGGTGAGTTCGCGGCGAAGTCCACCAAGGCGGTGACCCCGCGCGAGGTTTCCGACGGCGTGCGTTTGGTGGAGGGAAGGCCGGTGTTGGTTGAGCAGGGGGAAGGGCACTGAGCGGTTCGCGACAGATACCTCAACATCTCTCGTGATTTAATTCATGGTTTGCCCCTCTTTTGACATTTTTTATGAGCAATCCGACGACAACCACCGCCCCGCCGCCCGTTCAGATGGTGAACGTGCAAATTGACGGCCAGTGGCTCCAGTTTCCCAAGGGGACGCGCCTCATCGAGGCCTGCGCCCAAGCCGGCAAATACGTGCCGCGTTATTGTTACCATCCGAAGCTCTCCTCGCCCGGCAACTGCCGCATGTGTCTCATCGAAATGGGCATGCCCAAAATGGGCGCGGATCGCAAACCCGAACTCGACACCGACGGCAAGCCGGTGATCAGTTGGATTCCCCGTCCCCAGATTTCCTGCGCGCAGGACGTGGCGGAAGGCATGGGCGTGCGGACCGATTCGCTCATGACCCAGGAATGCCGACGCGGCGTGATGGAGTTTTTGTTGATCAACCATCCGTTGGATTGCACGATCTGCGATCAGGCGGGCGAGTGCCGGTTGCAGGAGTTCAGCGTTGAATACGGGCAATCCAGTTCGCGCTTTTTGGACGAGAAAGTTCACAAGCCCAAGCATGTCGACCTCGGGCCGCGCATTGTGCTGGACGACGAGCGTTGCATCCTGTGTTCGCGTTGCGTCCGCTTCACCAAGGAAATCGCTCACGACGACGCCCTCGGCTTCTCGGACCGGGGCAGCCACACCACGCTGACCGCGCACCCGGGCATGCCCTTCGACAACAATTACACGCTCAACACGGTGGATATTTGTCCCGTCGGCGCGCTGACTTCAAAGGATTTTCGCTTCAAGATGCGGGTATGGTTCCTCAAGGAGACCAACAGCATCTGCACGAGTTGCGCGACCGGTTGCAACACGGTCATCGGGGCGCGCGAGGATCAGGTTTATCGCCAGACCCCGCGCGAGAACAACGATGTGAACTCCTCGTGGATGTGCGATCACGGCCGCTTAAATTTCCATTACCTGCACCGCGAGGACCGGCTCACGACCCCTTTGCTGCGCGACGCCGACTCGCGCCTCGTCGCTTCAGACTGGAAGACGGCCCTTGGCAAAGCCACGCGCCAACTGCGCGAGTTCAAGGGCGGGGAAATTGCCATCATCGCGAGCGCGCGCATGACCAACGAGGAACTTTTCCTCACCCGCCGACTCGGCGAGACGCTCGGGTGCGAGTTGATCGACGTGGTCCCGCACAATGATGTTGGCGACGACATTCTCCTGAGCGCGGACCGAAATCCGAACACGGCGGGCGCGAAGCTGCTGAAGGTCGCATCCGCTACTCCGGGTGAGAAACTGCCCGTCATCGCCGAGGCGGTGAACGGTGGCCGAATAAACGCGCTTGCTTTGCCTGCACGAGAACGCTTTGGATTGCGGCATCACCGCAAAGGCTTTGGATGAGTTGCCGTGCTTGATTACGCTTGGCTTGCTGCCCGACGAGACCACCGCCGCCGCCACCGTGGTGCTGCCGGGCGCGGGGTTTGCGGAAAAGCGCGGCTCGATGATCAACGGCAAGGGACGCTTGCAACGTTTGAACCGCGTCAATCAACCCGCCCGGCCAAGCGCGCGACGATTGGGAAGTGCTGCGTGATTTGATCCAAGGGATCGGTGGCAGCAACGGCATTTACATGGTGGAGGACCTCTTTAAATCCATGGCGAGCGCGGTGCCGGCGTTTGCGGGATTGAGCTTGAGCAAGATCGGCGACTTGGGCGTGCCGATTGTCCAGGAGGAGGAAAGCCGGGAGGTCCCGCAGGCACCTTCGGAAACGCAGACAAGTGCGCTGCCGACTCCGGCGTAACGGCTGTAACCAATGTGATCGCAAAATGCGACCTGCCTTGTTAATCCGCTTGAGTTAAACCGAGGCTCTGTATTGTAGGGGCGACAGCCCCCGGGACCGCGGGCATCCTGCCCGCAACAGGGCGGTAGCCCTTGACCGGACCAGATGCGGGCAGGATGCCCGCGGTCCCGGGGGCTGTCGCCCCAAAGAAAACCAGTCTTAAATCCACGCGCAGTACCAACCTACCTCTTCATGGACTGGCAGTTTACCATCTTCGCTCTCCTGAAAATCCTCGGTGTCATCTTCGTGGTGATCCTGCCGATGGTTTCCTACACCGTGTATGCTGAGCGTCGGGTCAGCGCTTTGATTCAGGACCGTGTGGGTCCAAACCGCACGGGCTTTCCCACCACTCTGCTCGGGTTCAAAACCGACTGGCAACTCCCCCTCGGCGGCATGGGACAACCCATCGCGGACGCCGTGAAATTTCTCCTGAAGGAGGATTTCACCCCGGCGCACGTCAATAAGTTCTACTACTGGCTGGCTCCCTGCCTCGCCATGGTGCCGGCAATCCTCACTATCGCCGTGGTGCCTTTCGGGAGTTCCCTGCCGCTCTACAATCCGTTCAGCCACCAATGGACCCACGTGCCGATGGTGATCGCCAACGTCGATATTGGCGTGTTGTTCGTTTTCGCGGTCGCTTCCCTGGGAGTGTACGGGATCGTCATCGCGGGCTGGTCGTCCAACTCGAAATACCCCTTCCTGGGCGGGGTGCGCTCCACTTCGCAGATGATCTCCTACGAGTTGTCGCTGGGATTGTCGGTGGTCCCGCTTTTCCTGATCATGGGCGAACTCAACCTGCCTAAGATCGTTCAATACCAGATAGACAACGGCTGGACAATCCTTCCCTTCACCAACCTGCATAGTTTGGTCCCCGGCTTCTTCGGCGAAACTACAGCCGTCGGCGGTCACGCCGTCAACTGGCGGACGGTGCTGCTGTGGATCCCGATGTTGATTTCGTTCTTTGTGTTCACCGTTTCGATCTTCGCGGAGACAAACCGCCTCCCCTTCGATCTGCCCGAAGCGGAAACCGAACTCGTGGCGGGTTACCATACGGAGTACTCGTCGATGAAGTTCGCGCTGTTCTTCCTGGGCGAGTATGCCGCGATGATCACGGGTTGCTCACTGATCGTGACCCTCTTCCTGGGTGGCTGGCACGTTCCGGGAATCCCGGATGGTGGTGCCGAAAATTTCCTCGGTCTCTTCTTCGGACTGGTCAATATCGTCTGCTTCTTCGGGAAAGTTGCCCTCCTCCTGCTCCTCTTCATCTGGGTGCGGTGGACGCTGCCCCGCTTTCGTTACGACCAACTCATGCACCTCGGCTGGGTCTTCTTTTTTGAGATCGCGCTGGTCAATATTTTCATCACAGCCTTCATCGTCGCCTACGTAAAATAGTGCCGTCTCTTTCCGCGTTCCGACTTCCGACTTCCGCCTTTCTGATATGACCGTCCCGAGACCCAAACTCACGTTCAAAGAGCAGTTGTACATGCCGGCCATTCTGGGTGGACTGGCCATTACCCTCAAACACCTTTTCCGCACCCTCCTGGGCAAGACCCGGGTCTCCATGCAGTACCCGGAGGAGAAGTGGGACAGCCAGCTTCCCTCGTATTACCGCGGCGCGCCCGCGCTGGTGAAGGACGAACTCGACCGCGAACGTTGCGTGGCCTGCCAGCTTTGCGAGTTCATCTGCCCGCCCCGCGCCATCCGCATCAAGCCGGGTGAGATCGCCGAGGGCAGCAAGTTCCGCAAGGTGGAGAAGTACCCCCAGGAGTTCGACATCGACATGACCCGCTGCATCTACTGCGGCCTGTGCGAGGAGGTCTGCCCCGAGCAGGCAATTTTCCTGCAGAAGCAATATGCCATCACGGGGTTAACCCGCGAGGAGATGGTTCACGACAAGGAAAAGCTCTACGAAATCGGTGGCACCCGCCTGGGTTTGATCCACAAGTGGAACGACAAGAAGTAGCGTAAACTCTTCCCCATCGTCGTACTCAATCCGGGTTGCGCGCGAAGGAGGAAGAAAAGATTCTTCCTCTTTTTGCTTTTCACGGGTATCTGGTAACGCTTTTCCAACACCATGCCTCCGCTACTCTTCTGGTTTTTTGCCCTCGTTATGCTCGCGTTCGGCTGTGCCGTGATCGCGCAGCCCAACCCGGTCTCAAGCGCGCTGAGCCTGGTCGTGAGTTTCATCTCGCTCGCGGTGCTCTTCGTGTCGCTCGACGCCTACTTCATCGGCATCATTCAGGTGCTGGTTTACGCCGGGGCGGTCATGGTGCTGTTTTTGTTCATCATCATGCTGCTTGACTTGAAGAAATCGAACCGGAAGCGGGCGCATTTCACGACCATCGCGGGCGGCATCCTGATCGCTTTGATCTTCGTCGGCGAGTTGATCCAAGTTCTGGCGCAACTGCCTGGTGGCCATCGCGCGATGCCCGCGCTCTCGATGCCGGTGGATGATGTTCGCAGCGTCGGCACGACGCTTTTCACCAGCTACACCCTGCCCTTTCAGATCGTCGCCGTGCTGGTCTTGGTCGCGACGATCGGTGTGGTGGTCCTCAGCAAGCGCGAATTGGAATAATTGCCGAGCCTCCGGCGCAATCCTCGTTTTTTCCTCCTACTCCCATGGTGACGCTCAACGATTATCTGCTGGTCAGCGGCCTGCTTTTCGCCATCGGCTTTTCCGGCGTGATGCTGCGGCGCAACATCATCGTGATCTTCATGTGCCTGGAATTGATGCTGAATGCCGCCAACCTTTCGCTCGTGGCGTTTTCGCGTTTTAACCTGACCGCCGCCGGGATGCCCAATTACAACGCTCAGGTGCTGGTGTTTTTCATCATCACCGTGGCGGCAGCGGAGGTCGCGGTCGGCCTCGCGATCATCGTGGCTCTCTACCGGACAAAGCAGACCATTCAGGTCAGTGACATCAACAAGTTGCAGTTTTGACCGGCGACCGCCTCCAACCTTCCACTTTCGCCCTCCTTTTTGACACGTCGTTTGCACCCTGAACTATGAGCGCCAACCTGCCCTGGGTCGTTCTTTTTAGCCCGTTGGTCGCGGTGCTGATCATCCTCATCGTCACGCGCAAACAGCGGCGACTCAGCGCGTATATTTCCATCGCGGCGGTGGCGGTGTCGTTCGCGGGAAGCTGCCTGCTTTTCGCCGGTCCCGACGTGGCGAGCCAGTTTTCTTGGATCAACTTCGGCGACAAGCTGACGATCCCCTTTGGCGCGGTGGTCAACACCCTGAGCAAGACGATGCTGATCGTCGTCACCGCCGTGGGTTTGCTGGTCCACATCTACTCCCTCGGCTACATGGAGGAGGAACGCGACATGGCGCGTTACTTCGGCGGATTGTCGCTGTTCATGTTCTCAATGCTCGGCATCGTCCTCGCGGATAATTTCGTGATGATGTTCATCTTTTGGGAACTGGTGGGTGTCAGTTCCTACCTGTTGATCGGCCACTGGTACGAGCGGCCCCAGGCGGCCGACGCGGCGAACAAGGCGTTCCTCGTGAACCGCATCGGCGATTTCGGCTTCATGACGGGAATCCTGATGCTCTGGATCATCACGGGGCAGATCGAGTTTTCCAAACTTGAGACCACGCTCAACGCCATTGCCGCCGCCCCGGCTTTCGAGAAATTCTTCCCGTACCTGACCATCGCCACCCTGGCGGTGTTCTGCGGACCCATGGGCAAGTCGGCCCAAGCTCCGCTGCACGTCTGGTTGCCGGACGCCATGGAAGGTCCGACGCCGGTTTCCGCGTTGATCCACGCGGCGACGATGGTGGCGGCGGGCGTGTTCCTGCTCGTGCGCCTGGGTTTCCTGTTGAAACTGGTACCGGTCGCCTGCGAAGTCATCGCGTGGGTTGGGATCGTCACGGCGGTCATGGCCGCGCTGATGGCCACCCAGCAGAGCGACATCAAACGCATCCTGGCCTACTCGACGCTTTCGCAACTCGGTTACATGGTTTGCGCCGTGGGCTTGCTCGCGGGCGAGGCGGCGATGTTCCACCTCTTCACGCACGCGTTCTTCAAGGCCCTGCTCTTCCTCGGGGCGGGCGCGGTGATCCACGGGATGCACCACGAGCAGGACATCTGGAAAATGGGCGGGTTGCGCCGCAAGATGCCGATCACGTTCATCACGTTCCTCGCGGGCACGCTGGCGTTGATGGGATGCCCCGGTTTCAGCGGATTCTACAGCAAGGACGCCATCTTGGTCGCCGCCGAGTCCCACCCGATCATCTGCGGCCTGGGCTTGTTCACCGCGTTCCTGACGGCGTTTTACATGACGCGCCTGCTCGTGGTGGTGTTCTTGAACCGCCCGACGACGGAAGCGGCCCAGCACGCGCACGAAGCGCCCCTGAGCATGTCGGTGCCGCTGTTAATCCTGATGGTCCCGGCCATCGCGGCGGGTTGGGGTCCGGTGACATCGTTGTTTTCGCTTAACGCCGCCCACGAGGAAGCGGTCCACAGCGCGCTGGTGCCGACGATCGCCATCGGCGTGTTCTTCCTCGGATTGGTGATGGGCTTCATCGTGTACAGCCAAAAGGTGCGCGACCCGATCCGCCTAACGCTCCTGCGCCGGAAGTTCTATTTCGACGAGTTCTACGCCGCCCTTATCCGGTACACGCAAGGGTCTCTGGCTCGGGGTAGCGCGTGGGTGGATCGCTGGCTCATCGACGGCGCGGGCGTGCGCGGGGTGAGTGGCGCGACGTTTGGCACGGGGTTCGTGCTGCGGTTTTTACAGGTGGGCAATTTGCAGGCGTACGCGTTTTTCTTCGGCCTCGGGGTGATCCTGCTGGTCTATCTGGCGATTCTAAACTAGGGCGTCCGCGCGCGGCCCAGGCACCGGTTCACCACCCACTCGTTTTTACCACCCCACTTTTCTTCCCATGACGGCGCTGCCTTTACTGATCCTCATTCCGCTGATTGCGGCCCTGGCCGTGCTCGCCGGCGCGCCCGCCCGCTACACGTCGCGGCTTGCGGCAATCTTGAACACGGTTTTGGTTTTCATGGAGTTGTTCGTTTACAAGATCAACTACACCCACGCGTACCACCACAAGCTGTTTGACCTGGTGCCTTCCCTCCACTTGGGGTTCATCTACGGCGCGGACGCGCTGAGCCTCCTCATGGTGACCTTAACGGCGCTCGTAACCCTGAGCGCGATCTACGTCACCCCGCGCGTCGAGTCGGGCGAGAACGGTTTCTACGCCTGCCTGCTCTTCATTTCCGCCGGGGCGATGGGCGCGTTTCTGTCGTTTGACCTGTTCTTTTTCTACATGTTCCACGAGTTGGCGCTCATCCCGACTTTTCTGCTGATCGGTATCTGGGGACACGGCGAGAACAAAGTCGCGGCGGCGTGGAAGATCACAATCTATCTCGCGGTGGGCAGCTTCGTGCTGCTCCTGGCGCTCATTGGACTCTACCTGAGCGTCCGTCCCGACCACCGGACTTTTGACATCACGGAACTCCAGCGGCTCGCCGCCCAAGGCGGGAATTTTGATCCCACCATGCAGAACTGGGTGTTCCCGCTGATGCTCGCCGGGTTCGGCATCTTGATTTCCTTGTTCCCCTTCCACACGTGGGCGCCGACGGCTTACGCGGCGGCCCCCACTCCGGCGGCCATGATGCACGCGGGCGTGCTCAAAAAATTTGGTCTCTACGGTCTGCTGCGGCTGGCGGTGCCGTTGCTGCCCTTGGGAATGCAGCACTGGATGAACGTGTTGCTGGTGCTGCTCGTGGGGAACATCCTGTACGTCGGTTACGTCACGATCGCGCAGAAGCGGCTCGACCTGTTGCTGGGGTATTCGAGTGTGATGCACATGGGCTACATCTTTCTGGGCATCTCAAGCCTGAACGTCATCGGCTTGACCGGAGCCGCGACGATGATGTTCGCGCACGGGCTTTCCATCGCGGTGCTCTTCGCGGTGGCGGGTGAAATCCGGGCGCGCACCGGCACGTTGCGCATGGATGAACTCGGCGGTCTGGCGCGGACCGCGCCCTTCCTGGCGCTGGCGTTCGGATTGGCGATGTTCGCCTCCATCGGGTTGCCCGGCTTCGCGAACTTCGCCTCCGAGGTTCTCGTGTTCTTCGGCGCGTTCGGTTACGAGGCTTTCGGGCACAACACGGTGTCGCTCCGCCATTTCAACGGCCACCAGATCGCCACGGTTTGCGCGCTGTGGGGCGTGGTCCTTTCGGCGGTGTACATGCTGCGCGCGTACCGCCGGGTTTTTCTGGGCCCGTTGCGCACGACCGCCGCGCCTGGCGACACGGTGCCGATCCACATGCTGACGGTGACCGATCCCACCGACCACCGCCGCTGGGCGATGATTGTCCTGGTGGTTGGACTGATCGCCGTGGGTGTTTGTCCGAGCATGGTGGTCAACCCGATCAAACGGGTCGTGCGCAATGGCTTGCGCGCGCCCGCGTTTGACGAGTCGCTCGACCGCGCCGTTTCCATCAATTTGCCGGTGACAACTTCCGTCGGCGTGGCCGTGAACGCCGCACCCGTGGTGGCGGCGCCTTAATCCTCCGGACGACTGGAATGTCCCGCCTCCTTTTCCGCCGACGCTGACCGATCTATGTACCCGCTGAACCCACTTTCCCTCGAAGTAGCCGTGTTGGTGCTCGCGTTGCTGCTCCTCGTCTTCGAGATGTTCACCCCCAAGGGGAAGAAGACAACCCTCGCGTGGGCTGGGGTCGCCGGGCTGGCCACCGTTTTCGTGATGAGCTTTTTCGCGGGCTCCGCGCCGTCCGAAGCGTTCTCGGACACGGGTAGTCCGCTGAACTACCAGGCGTTTTACAGCGGCGATTCGCTGGCGATGTTCTTCAAGCGGTTCGCGCTGATCACCACGATCGTGGTGTTGGTGATGTCGGTGGATTACCTCGGCGTCGTGCGGAAGTTCACCCCCGGCGCGAGCGCGCAAGGCGGTTTGGGCGAGTTTCTGGTGCTGCCCCTGCTCACCTGCGCGGGTCTGATGTGGATGGCCTCGGCCACCGACTTCGTGATGATCTTCGTCTCGTTGGAACTGGTGACGATCTCATTTTACGTCTTGGTCAGCTACACGCGGCGCAACGCCGCCTCGCTGGAGGCGGGCGTCAAGTACCTGATCCTGGGCGCGCTCTCCACCGGCTTCTTCGTGTACGGCATCACCTGGATTTATGGTCTGACGGGGGAAACCAACCTTGGTCGCGTGGGCGAAGCCTTGTCGAACTACCACGGCGGCGCCGCGCCGGTGCTGTTCAGTTTCATTTTGATCACCATCGCGTTGGGATTCAAGATTGCCGCGGTGCCGTTCCAAATTTGGGTGCCCGATGTTTACCAGGGCGCGCCGACACCGGTGACGGCGTTTCTATCGGTGGGTTCCAAGGCGGCGGGTTTCGTGGTGTTCATGCGGGTGATCAACACGTTTGGCGCGTTGCCTGTGATCGCGCCGCGCGTTGCGACGGTCTTGGTGGTGATGGCGGCGGCCACGCTGATCTACGGAAATTTCGCCGCGATGCCGCAGAACAACCTCAAGCGGATGCTGGCGTACTCAAGCATTGGGCACGCGGGTTACGTGTTGATGGCGGTGGCGAGCGCGGTGGCGGCGATTCAGAGCGGCGCGGTGCTGCCGATGTCCGCATCAGGGGTCGCGGCCTTTTACCTGGCGTCCTATCTGCCGATGACGCTGCTCGCGTTTCTGGTGATGATCCTGGTGGCGAACCATTCCGCCGGGGATGACATCGCCGATTTCAACGGGTTGAACAAACGCTCCCCTTTCTGGCGTTCTCGATGATGATCTCCATGGTTTCGTTGGCGGGCTTGCCGTTCACGGGCGGATTTTTGGGGAAGTTTTTCGTGTTTGTGGAGGCGTTTAGTCAGCGGCAGTACGCGCTGGTGATAATCGGCTTGGTCTCGGTGGGCTGCGGGTTCTACTATTATTTGAAGGTGGTCAAGGCGATGTATTTCCAACCGGTGGCCGATGAAGTTGCTGCGTCGGCGCTGGGACGAATCACGATCTCCACGGCTTCGCGTTGCACGATCGCGCTGCTGGTCGCGGCCATTGTGATCCTGGGTGTTTACCCGAGCCCGGTCCTCGGATTGTTGGGCAAGGCGCGGAGAACGCGGGTGCCATCCATGATGGAAATGCCGTAATGGAAGTTGGGGTCTGGACTATACAGGCGGGTTCCCCGGCCGTCGTTCAAAGGTAGGGATGGCTCTCCGAGCCGCTCCCATGCTCAGCTTGGCTGGTTTTCAAGTTCAGGGGTCGTTCTACCAAACACCAGAGACAATGGGGAGCGGCTCGGAGAGCCATTGGCGGTTCCAGCGGGTCTGTGTGACTTTGCCGCAACTCTTGCGAGCAAAACGAGTTTGTGAGTAAAGGGCCACCCATCCAACACAACAACGGGTGGCCTGTACCAAGCTCCCTCAATATGCACAAACGTTCCCCGCTTCTGATTGCCGGCGCATGCGCCCTTCTACCCTTCGTTAGTCTGCGCGCCCAAACACCCGCCGCCTCCCCGGCGCCGACTCCCTCCGTCTTCACGACACCTTCTCCTGTGTCCGCAAACCCCGGCGCGCGCCAGGGTATGATGGCGAATCTCTCGCCCGAGGAACAATCCAACTTGCGGAAGGCGCGCCAAGCCGCCTTGGCGGACCCGGCGGTTCAAGCCGCCAAAGCGTCCGGCGACCAACGCGCGTTTCACCGGGCGTTGCGCGAAACCATTGAGCGCAACAATCCCGAGCTTGCGCCGGTGTTCGCGAAGATGCGAGGTGGCGCCAGGGGGCCGGGCGCGCTCGGTGCCGGGGCTTCCGCCGGGCGGGCCCAGCCGGGTGGCGGTAAGAACATGCAAAAACGGCTGGCGTTTCTGCCGGAGGACGAACGCGCGAAAATGGCCAGTGCCTACGCCGCCGCGAACAGCGACCCGAAGCTAAACGCGTTGCGTGAGCAATGGAAATCCGCCACGACGCCGGAAGCCAAAAAGCAGGCCGGCAAAGCTTATCGCGAAGGGGTGCGCGACGCCATGTTGCGCAACGATCCGAGCATCGCGCCGATTTTAGAGAAGGTTCGCGAGCATCGCCACGCGGAAGCAGGCACGGGCGCGGCGTTGTGAGGTGGCCAAAGAACGAAGTAGCTTTTGAATGTCATAACCCGCGGGATTAAGAGGGTGGATTGGGCTTGTGGATAACCCTGGCAACCCTTAACCTTCCGGTTATGACCTGGGAAGAAGTTTGCGACGACCCGCGCTTGCAGGACCTGCCCTACAAGATCGAGTTGAACCAGTGGGGCAACATCGAGATGAGTCCGCGCGAAATTCTACCACTCCGAGTTCCAGGGGCGGATTGCCACCTTCTGAAAACCCTGCTGCCTGACGGGTCCCGCTGACGGGGTGCGCCATGGAGACGAGCGAGAACACCAAGGTGGCCGACGTGGCGTGGATCTCCTACGCCCGCCGCCGCACCCTGCCGCGCGGGGCGGCCAGCTGCGCAGTGGCACCCGAGATTTGCGTGGAGGTCGTCTCCATGAGCAACTCGGTGGAGGAGCAAACGCGCAACGGCGACCTCTACTTGGCGGCGGGTGCCATCGAGTACTGGCTCTGCGACGCCAAGGGCAACGTGCGCTTCTTCGACAAAGACGGGCCGCTGGCGCAATCGCGCTTGTGCCCGCTGTTCCCGGCCAAGGTGGAAATTCCCGACTGAGTCCAGGTTAAAATCTTCGCGAAACGTCGCGTCGCCCACAGTGCTTGACCCTCGGAAGCAGAGCCGAGCGTGTTCATATCTCGCTACAGACCGTTAAATGGCAACCGACTGGGATCACGCCTGCAACCGCAGCCGGACGCGTCAAGGCTCCGCGAGCAACGTGGCGACGCGGGCGTCCAAATCGTCCTTCTCGGCGTCGAGTGGATGGGCCATGCCTTTCTTATCGATCAACCAGACGTTCGGGATCGTGTGGACATTGAAGCGTCGCGCGATCTCGCTCCTCCACCCCTTGCCATCGCAGTCCTGCGGCCACGCCATCGCTTTGCTGGCGATAATCTTTCGGGCCGCGTCCGCGTCTTCATCGAGCGAGACGCCGAGCAGTTGAAAATCCTTGCCCGCGTATTTGCGGTTAAGGGCAAGTACTTCCGGCAATTTAGCCATGCAGGGACCGCACCAGGTTGCCCAAAAGTCGATCAGCACGACTTTGCCGCGCAGCTTGGCCAAATCCACCAGCGTGCCGTCAAGGCTCGTGAACCGCAGGTCGATTGGCTGCGTGCGCAGGCTGAGTTGGTCGCGGGCCGCGCGGGCGGTGGCTCCGTTGGGGCTGGCGGTTAGTTTTTCTAGAGTGGGTACGATCCGGTCGGGTGCGATGGCATTCAGTTGTTCGAGGCGCGTGGTGACAAACTCGGCGCCATTGTCGTCTTCCGGGAAATCCTTCTCGAATGCCGTGATCTCTTGGTCGTCCCTGCTGAAATCCTCCGGCGTAATGTCAGGATGTGACAGGAGGTCGAGCAACAACATGTAACGCGCCCGGCGCTTGGCGTGGCGCGAGGCTTCGGGAGCCGCGACGATCTGGCGATAGGTGTCAGTGTACTCCTGCTTCGGGATGTGTTCCTCCGTCGCGAGCCACCAGAGGCGACCAAGCTTTACGTCCCAACGCCGGGGATCGTCGGGGTATCGCGCGAGAAATGTGTCAACGGCCGGTTGCAGATGAACGACTTTGTCCCGCAAGAACGCGAGAACAAAGGGCTTTGCCTGGTCGCCCAACTCTTCCAGCTTGGCCGCTCCGACTCTCTTGTTATCCCAATCCTTGATGTAACCGTATAGCTCGTCCGCGCTGCCAGCGTGCGCGGCCACTTCTTCCGTGATGGCGGCCGTGGTACTCGCGACAAACGCGGGCGAAGCGGGCGGCAAGGGGTCGGCCGCGATGAGCGGCCCACCCGCTGACAGGACGAGCCAGAGCGCCGCGACCGTTGGAATAAGGCGATGCCATTCTCTGCTTCGTGGATAGATTCTCACGGCGTCGGCACCACTGGAGCAGGCGCGTCCGCCGCTGGGGTCGCCCCCGGCACCGACGGCAAACCGCTCTCCGCCGGCGTTGTTCCCACCGTGGCCCCACTGGTGGTTGTCTCCGTCGTGGTGCGCACGGGACGCGAAACCGGCATCGGCGTGACCGGAGCCACCGTCGTGGTGGTTGAAGTGTAGGCGGCGGTGCTGATCCCCGTCTGCGCCTCGGCGTAACGGCGGGTTTCGTAGTCGTGCCACACCCCGCCCGGCTTGGCGGGGAAGTACAGGGCGCGACGGTTTGCCGCCGTCGCGCAGGCGGACAGGGACAAAGCGACGGTTAACAACAAGAGCGAGGATGGACGTGGGAGGAATTTCACTTCGCCACAGCAACAAATTCCCGGGGGAAATGTCAATCATCCACCACCGGGAATGTTGTGCTTTTTTAACTCCGGTCTATAATCGAACGCCACGGGACCCATCCTCGCCCTCCCCCGCCTCGTCATGAAAAGCTTCTTCAAAACTATCTTCGCCACCTTCTTCGCGCTGCTCCTATTTGTGATCTGTCTGGTGGTGGTGTTTGTCGGCGTTGCGGTTGGCTTGGTCGCGCAAGAGCGCCGAACACGAGACCAAAATTGAGAAAGGCTCCTGCCTCGTGCTCGACCTGTCGATGAACATCGCCGACACGCCCCCGGCCTCCGAAGAGTCCCAGGCGGTGCGCCAGTTACTCGGCGGCGGCGGCACCGAAACCATTTCCCTGCGCCAACTTGCTCGACGCGATCAACCACGCGGCCAAGGACGACCGCATCACCGGCATCTTTCTCACGGGTTCCTTCGAACCGGCCAACTACGGCTCGGGTTTTGCCGCCCTCAAGGAAGCCCGGGAAGCGCTGATCGCCTTCAAGCAAACCTCCAAGAAAGGCGTCACCGCTTATCTGGTGAGTCCCACCACGCGCGATTACTACCTCGCCTCCGTGGCCGACACCATTTACCTGAACCCCTTCGGCGAAATGCAGATGGCCGGCCTCCACTCGGAACCCACCTTCTACGCCGACGCCTTCAAGAAGTACGGCATCGGCGTCCAGGTCACGCGCGTGGGCAAGTACAAGTCCTTCGTCGAACCCTTCATTCTGAACAAGATGAGCGCCGAGAACCGCGAGCAATCGCAAATGCTGCTCGACGACGTGTGGACCCAGTTCAAAGCCGGAGTCGAACAGACCCGCAAGATTCCCGCCGCGCAACTCCAGGCACTCGTGGATAAGGATGGCATCATCAACCCGGCGGACGCCAAGGAATTCGGCCTGATCAACGAGGTCGCCTACCTGCCGGACGTCATCGAAAAGATGCGCCAGGGCGGAGCCGAGACCACCAAGGACGGCAAATCACCTTCAAACAGGTCGACCTGCCGACCTATATCCGGCTGGCGGGCAGCAAGAGCGAGACGCGCCGCCAACGCCTTTGCGAATGCTTTCGACACCACGCCCAAGGTCGCGGTGGTCTACGCCGAGGGCGACATCGTCGACGGCGAGGGCGAAGCGGCAAATCGATGGGCGGCGACCGTTTCGCCCGCGAACTGCGCCGGCTGCGGCAGGATAAAACCGTGCGGGCCATCGTGCTGCGGGTGAACAGCCCCGGCGGCAGCGCGCTGGCGAGCGAGGTGATCCAGCACGAGATGGTCCTGGCGCGCGACGCGGGCAAGCCCGTTATCGTCAGCATGGGCACGGTGGCGGCGTCCGGCGGTTACTGGATCAGCACGGCGTCGGACCGCATTTTTGCCGAGCCCAACACCATCACGGGTTCCATCGGCGTGTTCGGCATTCTGCCGAACATCCAGCAGACTCGCCAACAACAACGGCGTTACCTTCGACGGCGTGAAGACCGGCAAATTCGCCGATCTGCATGACGCTCTCGCGGCCGAAGTCGGACGAGGAGTTGCAGGTCGTGCAGACCTTCGTGGATCACATTTACGATGAGTTCATCAAGCGGGTCGCCGCGGCGCGCAACTTGCCCGAGGACAAGGTGAAGGAGATTGCCCAGGGCCGGGTATGGTCCGGCGAGCAGGCGTTGAAGATCGGGTTGGTGGACGAAATCGGCGGCCTGGACGCCGCGCTGCGTTTGCGAAGGCCAAGGGCAAGCTGCCGGCGGACGCGAAGGTTTCGAGTACCCGGCGTCCAGTGACGTTCGCCGACACCATCGCCGATTTGATGAACGGACAGAAGCACCCGGTGGCGAGCATCTTCGCGCCGCCGGCGAAAAAGAGCGGCGCCTTGTTGGGGAGGCGGATGCGTATGGGAGCGGATCTGGAGGTGTTGAGCCGCCTCAACGATCCGATGAACACTTACGTGCGCCTGCCGTTTGATGTGCATTTCGACTAGGAAGACACCGCGCGGCGGTTCTTTTCCTACCACTGCGAAGCAGTTTTGGAGTGCGGCAACATGTTGCCGCTTTGATCCCAGCGACATGTCGCGTCGTTCCGTTTCGGCGAAGCCGATTATGATCGAGCCGGCTGCGCCGGATTGTCAGGACGCGACGTGTCGCGGTTGGGCCCGGCGGAGCCGTGCGAAAGCGGCGACCTGTCGCCGCACTCCAAAGCCGCTGCGCGGCGGGCGGAAGGCGGAACCAGACGTAACAGTCATGGCATCCTACAAAATTCCGCGAAGGCCATTCACTTGGCTACTTCTAACGTTGGCGAGCCTGTTCGCGGGCCTCCCGGCAAGCGGCGGCGACGCCTCTAGTTCAGAGCTGTCCCTCACGTTGCGTTCCGCCATCGAGTTGGCACTGGCGAACAACTACGCCATTCGGGTGGATCGGTTCAATCCTGCCATCGCCGATGCCCGCGTAACGCGTGCCCAGGGTCGGTTCGACCCCGCGATCATCGCGCGCGCGCAACGCAGTCAGAACAACAATCCCCAACTCGTCGCCACTCCCGCCGGTGCCGATGCCCTCAGTTCCACCCGTTCCGTTGACGAAACCCTGGACGTTTCCCTGCAATCGTTAACCCCGTGGGGCGGCACGGTGAACGTCGGCACCAGCGCCGAAAACCGCTACGTGGACACGGGCGGCGCACGCGGCCTTTACAGTACCTTCTTGGGTGTCACGGCGACCCAGCCGCTGTTGCGGGATTTCGGGCAGGCGGCGACCTACGCGCCGATCCGGCTCGCCCGCAAGGATCTGCAAACTTCCCGCTGGGCGTTCCGGCAGACGGTGATCGACGTGATCACCGAGACGGCGCAAACCTACAACGACCTGTATTTCGCGCGCGAAAATCTGGGCGTGGCGACGCGCTCCCGCGAGTTGGGTCGGCGGTTACTCCAGGACAACACCCGTCGCGTGCAACTCGGCGTGCTCACGCCGCTGGACATCAGCGTCGCCCGCGCGCAACTCGCGACGCGCGAGGAGGCGATCATCCTCGCGGAGCAAACTTTGCGCGAAGCCGAGAACGCCTTGAAGCTCCACGTCACCGACGACATCGCGCGCCTGCTTTCGATTCGCTTGACCATTGCGCCGCCGGAAGATCGGTACCCCGGCCCGTTGGATTTCAACATCGACCTGGCGCACGCCTACGCGCAACGCCCGGATTACCAGCAGGCCGTCACCGACATCCAGCGTCGGCAGATCACGCTGGTCTTCGATCAAAACCAGACGCGTCCCCGGCTGGATCTTTCCGCGAGCCTCGGCAGCAACGGTTTGGACCATCGCCTTGCCACGAGCCTCTCCGAAGCGTACCAGGGAAATAATATCGGCGTGTCCGCCGGGGTAAACGTGACCGTCCCGCTCTTCAACCGTGTGGGGCGCGGTCAGGCGGAAGCGAGCCGCCTCGACATGGCGCGCGCGTTGATCGCGCTCAAGGAATTGGAACAGCAGATCGTGGTGCGGCTGGACAACGCGCTCGGGCAGGTGCGTTCGGGCAAGGCTCGGATCGTCGCGGCCCGGGAGGCGCTCCGGCTGGCGGCGGAAAGCCTGGCCGCCGAGGAAAAGAAACTGGCCGAGGGCACGAGCACGACCTACGTGGTGCTGCAGTTACAGAACGATTACGCCACCGCCGAAAGCACTTTGCTACGGGCGGGCACGGACTACCAGAAAGCCATGGCCGAGTACGAACGGCAAGCGGGCCGCACGCTGGAACATAACCACGTCGAACTCCGCATGTGAACACATGCTACACCCGGAAAATTACCACAGCGGCATAGAGAACACAGAGGAAGAAAAGAAAAAGGCGGGGAGGGGTCCAGAACAACAAAGTGACCACCTCCTTCCGATCCCTGCCATGCCTTTCCTTTTCTTCCTCTGTGTTCTCTGTGCCTCTGTGTGAACCCCTCTGGTTTTTGTTATTGCGTGACTTGCGAGGTGGCGGATTGCACATCGTAACCCACCGGGAGACTCACCCGGGGCAACCCCTTGAGCGTGAAGTTTAGCAGGAAGCCGTAGTTGTTCACGCCCCGGTTTGTGACGCTGCCGTTGTTGTTGCGCACGGTCATCGCGAACGATGCGACGAAGCTCGTCAGGTCCCGGTAAACGGTGTAGCTCTGCGACTCCAGCGTGTGGTCGGCCACCTCGTAACGCTCCGCCGCGCTCAGCGCCCAATTGTCGTTGATCCGTAAGAATCCCCCTACCGTGAAGAGGTTGCTGTTCAGGAAGAAGGGGTTGTTGTGCAGGTAACGGTTCGAGACGGTCAACTCCACGTTGGGTGCCGGCAGGAAGTTCAACGACGTGTTCACATCCGTGAAGCCCGACGAGTTGTTGAAGATGGGCAACTGCGAATCGACCATCAGGTTTACCCAGGGCAGCGGTCGAAAGGTGAGTTGGTTGAACACGTTGGAAAACGTGCCGCTCTCGTTGGGATCGGACTGGGTCTGGCTAACGATGTTCGCTTGGAAAAACGTGTCCAGTTCCAGCCAGTTGACGGTCAGGGCGTCGCGTTTGGTTTGCAGCCGGTTGCGCACGCCGACGCGCACCACCGTGTTCTCGTCGATGCTGTCGATGGACGTGTACTGCGGAAAATCAATGGGCTGCAATTGCGTGGTCGGCAGGCGGCGGTCGAACTGGAGCAGCTTGCGCGAGCCGACCCCGAAATCCTCGACGGCGGAGAAGTTGAGGTAAGGCTGGACGACGTGCTGAAGCTGATCCAGGCCGACGGCGCGGCTCTCCACATCCTGATAAACGCGCGAAAGCTTGAAGGACGCCTCCACGCCCGTGTTGATGACCGGACGGAATGATCCCGCCGTTGGGATTGAACGCCGCGATGGTCGCCCGCAACGCGCGCGCGCTCTTCCGGGTGACCCGGTCCAGGGTCGCCGGGTTCAGCCCCAGGAGCAGCCGGTCGGCGGTGTCGTCCGCCAGGAGTTGGAGGTTGTAAGCGTCGTTGTTGTCCGGGGCCGAGCGCGTGTAGTACGTCGCGCGGAAACCCACCCGCGGCACGACGCTCAACCAGCCGAGGTAAGTCTTCGGATAGGTGAACTGGTGAAACGTGTCGATGCGGAAAGTGTGGTAGTCGGGCAGCGGACTGGCCTCGTCGAAGGATGCGGCGCAGGTAGCCGGCGCTGTTCTCGCTCGAATAGTTGATGCCCGTGTTCCAGAGCGGGACGCGCGGCACGTCGAAGGCGAGTTCCGGCAGGCGCTCCGTCGCGTTGAAGAACTGGTTGATCTGCGCGCGGGCGAGCAGTGTGGTGATGAAATGCGGCTGGTAGAAGACCGCGGACACGTTGTTGTCCGGGTTCGGGTTGCGCGTGAACTCCCCCTGGTAGAAATCCTGCAGCAAGTAGCGGTCGCTGATCCGGTCCACATCCGCTTTCAGAAAGAAATCGTCGCCGAAAAAAGTGGTGTCCTTGAGCTGGATGCGATAGCGGTCGGCGCTGATCGGCAACCGGTTTAGACTGGTGCGATTTAGATTGGTCTTGTCGTCCCGGGTGAAGTAGGTCAGGAGTTCGGTGGTCTCCTCCTCGCGGATCCGGCTGGAAAGCGCTTTGCCGCCGAGGGCCAGGCCGCCCGCGCGCACGTTGCCGGACCCGGTTTCGGAGCTCGTCCTCGTTCGTCCCGCCCGTCAGGTTCCGCTGGTTGTGCGGCGACGTCGTCGCGGGCGCGCCCGTCACCACCACCGCGCTGGCGGGGTCTTCGTCGCTGGCGTAAGGCGTCAAGTCCTGCGTTGCGCGCGGCGCTTTTTGGTTCGTCCGGTTCGGATCGAACTCGAACGACAAACCCGCCGCCGCCCCGCGCGCGGACCGGTAGTCCAGGCGCGCGAGCGCGGTGATCTTCTCGGTGACGGGAAACGTCACGCCTGTGAGGAGGTAGGCGCCGTATTCGCTCGTGTAACCCGGGCGTCATCGTGAACCCGCTCTGGTCGTTGAGCGATTGGTAGTAATACGGGAAAATAGAAAACCGGCGTCGTGCCGACGTAAAGGGTCGAGCCAATGTAAACGACGCGGTTATCGGGGTAGAGCCGCACCCGGCGCGAGCGCAGGTGAAAATCGGGTTTGGACGAATCGTGCGTCGTGAAATCGGCGCTCCGCAGGTTGTACTGCAACCCGGCCCCGGGTGAGAACACGTCTGGCCGCCAAACTCGTAACGGTCCGCGGGTGCCGGCGAAATCCGCCGCGCGGATGGCCTTGGTGTCGAAGTTATAGATCGTGCGTTCGGCGACGATGGTGTTGTCGGCCCGGTAGATCCGTACGTTGCCGACCAGGAGTGCCTCGTGCCGGTCGAGGTAGTACTCGGCGTAATCCGAGAAGATGCTGGCGTCGTCGGTCTGGATGTTGACGTTGCCGGTGGCGGTGGCGACGCGACCCTGCGGCGTGCTGTTGTAAGTGGTCTTGCCGGAAGAGGAAATATCGATGGGACCGTCCTCTCCCTTCGTTGTGCCTTCCGGCGGGATGTTATCGACGGCGGGACCCAGGGCGGGCTTGCGCGCCGGCGGCGGGGTCGGCTGGTCGAACCGGCAGCGTCCCGGGGCGGGAGCTTGCGCGCGCGCGACGGGGAGCACGCCCGCGCCGCCGATGAGCAGCGCGGTCAGGATCGCAACCGGTGAACCCCGGGAAGAGAGCGGGAGTTTCACGCGGGTTAATCTCCGTAGCCGTTTGGATGGCGCTGGTGCCAGGCCCAGGCGCTTTCGATGATGGCGTCCAACGACTGGTACTTGGGCTGCCAGCCGAGTTCCTTCTGGATTTTGCCCGAAGCGGCGATGAGCCGGGGCGGATCGCCGGCGCGGCGCTCCTTTTCGACCACCGGGATGGCGTGCCCCGTCACGCGGCGGCAGCATTCGATAACTTCCGCCACCGAGTTGCCCCCGCCCGTGCCGAGGTTGTAAAAGGCGCTGGTTTCGCGCTGGAGCGCCAGGATGTGCGCCTGCGCCAGATCGACGATGTGGATGTAGTCGCGGATGCAGGTGCCGTCCGGCGTCGGGTAATCCGTACCGTAAATTTCCACGTGCGCGCGCTGCCCGAGGGCGACCTTGAGGATGTTGGGGATCAGGTGGGTTTCGATGCGGTGATCCTCGCCGAACTTCTCCGTCGCGCCCGCGGCGTTGAAGTACCGCAACGCGACAAATTTCAACCCGTGGATTTCGTCGTACCAGCGCAGGACCTTCTCGAACATCAGCTTGGATTCGCCGTAGGGATTGATCGGGCGTTGCGGCAGCGATCTCATCCATCGGCAGGGTGTCGGGGGGACCGAACGTCGCGCAGGTCGAGGAAAACACGAAGCGCTTGATGCCCGCCGCGATCATCCCGTCGAGCAGGTTGACGCCGCCGTACACGTTGTTGATGAAATATTTGGAGGGGTTGGTCATCGACTCCCCCACCAGCGCGTTGGCGGCGAAGTGCATCACGGCGTCGGGCCGGGCTTCCCGCAAGGCCGCGGCGATGCTCTCGGGAGCGCGCAGATCACCCTCGATCAGCCGCGCGCGACCGTCGATGGCCCGGCGGTGGCCCTCGGTCAGATTATCGAAAACTGTGACCTGGTAGCCCCGGTCGAGCAGTTGCTCGACGCAAATGCTGCCGATGTAGCCCGCGCCTCCGGTGACAAATATGTTCATCGCGGCACACGTTAGCGGGACGGCCCCGGATATATCCAAGCGTAAAATACGTTCCGAGGCCGGTTCATTCATCGGCCGGGGGAGTTGAACGGCGGCGATACCCGCTCAGACCACGCTTTTTCGCGGCGGCGGCGAACTCGAAAAACTCGGCGGCGGCAGGCTCCCCAGGTCCGTTCCCGGGCGGCCGCGAGCGCCTGGCCAACGTTCAACCCGCTGGTGTAAAGTAGCTTGAAGGCGCGCTTGATCTCGGCGCGCTCCGCCGCGGTGAAAACCCGCCGCGCCGCAACCCGACCACGTTGAGGCCGTGCACCCGGTTGACCTCCGCGCCGATGATGAACGGCGGCAAGTCCTGGCTGAACGCGCTGTTTCCCTGGGTCATCGCGCGGCGGCCCACCCGCACGAACTGGTGAAAGACGCTGCCGCCGCCCGGCGAACACGCTGTCGCCCATTTCCACGTAGCCGCCGAGCAGCACGTTGTTCGCGAGCACGACGTGGTCGCCGAGGCGCGCGTTGTGGCCGACGTGCGAGCCCGGCCATCAGAAAACAACCGTCGCCGATGACGGTCATGCTGCCAGCGGCGTGCCCCGGTGGATGGTGCAATGCTCGCGGATCGATGTTGCCCGTCGCCGATCCGCACGCCGCTGGCCGTGGCCGGATCGAACGCGCGATCCTGCGGCCAGCCGCCGATCAACGCGCCGTGGCCGACGCGGTTGCCCGACGCCCATCCGCACGTCACCCGTGAGCGTCGCGTGCGCCTCGATCACGCAACCCGGACCGATGTTCACGGGTCCTTCGACGCACACGTACGCGCCGATGGTAGCGTCCGGGTCGATGCAGGCGTCGGGATCAATGACAGCGGTCGGATGGATCATGCCGGGGTCATCGCCCCCGCCTCCTTGAAGCTGTAGTACGACGGCTCGCCCGAGAGCAGGCCGCCGCCGATGATGATGTGGTCGAGCACGCCGATTTGGAGGAGCGCGCCGACTTCGACGAGTCGGCGGGTGAGGACGCGGTCCGCCTTGCTCGGGGTCGGGTCGCCGGAGGGATGGTTGTGGACGAGGATCATCGCGTAGGCGGAGTAGATGAGGGCGGGACGGAAAATTTCACGCGGGTGGGCGATGCTCTCGTTCAGACTGCCGAGGGAGATTTCCTCGATGCGGAGGAGTTGGTATTTGGTGTCGAGCAGCAGGGCGCGCAAGGATTCGCGGGTGAGGGCGCGCAGATCCTGGGCGAGAAGCTGGCAGACGATCTCGGGGCTATCAACCTTCATGCGCGCGAGGGTTTCGCGGGAAACGCGGCGGCCCAACTCGAAAGCCGCCGCGAGCCGGCTGGCCTTGGTGATGTCGATCCCCTCGATGGTGGCGATCTCGCGGATGTCGCACCGGGCCAGGGTCCGCAGGGAGCGGAAGCGCATCATCAGGCGTTGGGCGAGGGCATGGGAGTCGGGATCGTCGGCGGTGCCTCCGAGGAGGAGAGAGAGCAGTTCAGGGTTGCTCAGCGGATGGACGCCGAGGTTCATGAGCCGGCCGTAGGGCTGCTCGGATTCGGGCAGTTCGTGGTCGGAAAAAGGTGAGGGGTCGGTGGGCAAGCCGCGATGGTAGCGGCAAGGGCGGTGGGAAAGCAACCGTGGTATGTCCCGCGCGCGAGTATCGGAGAGAATGACCGGTTGAAGAGCGAGGTTGTGACCGGATTTGATGTTCCAGCCGCCGCGATCTTCGATAACCGGGAGAACCAGCGCGCCTTGCTGGCATTGCTGCAAGCGGAAGGATTAAGCAGTTCCCGCAACATCTAACGGGGTGAGGCTCGCGTCTTTTCCCCCGCCCCGGAGGGGCGCGGGAGATTAGCCCGGCCTCTGGATGCCGGGAACCGAGCGCAAGCGAGGGGCGACCCAAAGGGGCGCGAGAACCAGGCCAGTGGACGTGATGAACAACGGTTGATGGTCCATAAACAGTCTCGCGCCCTTCCAGGGCGCAGTCGCTTCACCAACGCATACCCGGCGTCAGGACGCCGGGCCGATGTCTCTCGCCCCTCCGGGGCGGCGGAACCGGACATGCACTACCCCCATTTTAATCCAGCAACTGATCGATCATGCCACCCAAACGCCGCCCCACCGCCAGCAACGCCTCGCGGTAATCACTAGGGGCTAGCAATCCGAGTTGCCGCGCGGCCTCGTTGATCATCTCCTGCGCGATCAAGGCCGCGGATTGCAACGTCCCGTTGCGATAGACCTCCTCCCCCACCGCCTCCAGGTCCTCCTCGCTGCCACCCAGAATGATCTTCGTTAACCGGCCGTGCTCGTCCGGCGGCGCGGCCTGGAGCAACTGGAGCACCGGCAGGGTCAGCTTGCCCTTTTTCAAGTCGGTTCCCAGCGTTTTGCCGGCGGCTTGCTCGTCGCCCGCCAAATCAAGCAGGTCGTCGTAAATCTGGTAGGCGGTGCCCAGCTTCAACCCGTAGGCTTTCATGCCGGCGCACACCGCCGGATCCATTTTGTTCAAACTGGCCCCCAACTCGGCCGCCGCGCCAAAGAGGGCGGCGGTCTTCATCTCGATGATGCGGTAATACTCCGGCAAGCTCAGGTTCAGATCAAAGCGCCTCTGCGTTTGCAGAATCTCACCCGTGCAAACCGCCGAGGCCGCGCGCGCGATGCGGCGGCTGATCTCCGCGTCGTCGAACGTGGTCGCAAGGTCCAGCGCGTGCGCGAACAGACAATCGCCCAGCAACACGCTGATGTGGTTGCCCCAGCGCGAGTTCGCGGTGGGCTGGTCGCGACGTTTTTCCGCGCCGTCGAGGATGTCGTCGTGAATCAACGTGGCGAGATGGATCAACTCGATGATCACCGCGAGCTTCTCGTGTCGCTCGGCAATCTCGCCGGTAGCCCCGGCCGTCAGGATCGCAAGGGCCGGACGCAGCCGTTTACCGTGGGTTTCGCAGGCGTAGCTGACGTAACCCCGCACCGCCGGGTCGAAGGCTTCCGCCTGGCTCCGGATCGACTCCTCCACCCGCTGGAGCTGGGGTTGGATGAGCGAGAGGATTTGCTTGATCTCCACGCCCGCCGCCGCGTTGGAGCGAGATAAGAGCGAAGACTTTGTGAAATATTTCACAAGCATAGGTTAAAACGTTTATTTCCGCGCGTCAATGCGCGCCCCGGGCCCGCGCAAGTTGTTCTTGAGTTGCAACGTTCATCGGCGCAAGTTGGATGCGGCCCGCGCGATCCCGCCCGCGCGCCACTTTCCCCCCGTCCCCATGCAAAGCAAGAATTTCCAAGCGTTTATCTACCGGCTGAGCCGCTCGCGGTTTTTCACGATCTCGGTGGCGCTCCACTTTCTTTTCGTCCTGAGTTTCGGCACGGTGGTACTGGTCCGGCGGGTGCCGCCCCGGGTGGAGGATTTCGACCGACCCGGGCGGTGGCCTGGTCGCGCCCCCTGCCGCCCCGCCCGAGGAACAAGTCCAGCTGCTGCAACCCGCCACCGCCGAGTCCTCCGCCACCAATCCCGCCACACCCTCCCAGGCGGTCATGTCCGTCCTGACCGTGGATTCCACGGCGCTCGCGAGCTTCACCCTGCCGAGCGTGTCGGCGCCGGTGGTCCCGACGCTCGGCAAAATCATCACGCAAAACGCCGGCGCCCCGGGTGTGCCCACGCAGAAGATCGGTAACATCCCGGCCGCGATCGCGGGCGCGATCAACAAGACGCGGCAAAGCTGGCAAGCCAAGGGCGACAGCGGCAGCGGCGTTGGCAAGGGGCGGGCCTTCAAGTTTACGGCGTACGTCGCGCAGTATGCGGGCGGCGATTGGGATGCCACGATTCGAAAGGGTGCCGACGGCAAGATTACCATGGGCAGTCTGAGCAACCTTCTCTACATCATCCGCAAGTGGTCGCGCGACAAAATCGAGGCCGACCCCGAACCCGTTCCCTTGAATCTCGCGAGTGATGATCTTCTCACCAAACGCCCGCCGTTCATCTTTTTCACGGGACACCGGGATTTCGTTTTGAGTCCCAAGGAGATTGATAATCTGAACAAGTACCTGCAACTCGGCGGGGCGGTTTGGGGGGACAGTTCGCTGCCGGGAAACCATTCGAGGTTCGACATCGCTTTCCGTCGCGAGATGAAGAAGGTGCTGTCGGACAATGATATTACCTGGGCACCACTGCCGCCGGACCATCCGATTTACACGAAAACTTATTTCCCCGAGATCAAGGCGGTGCCCCCGGGTTTGAATTATTATCAGGAGCCGGTGTACGCCTTGAAATTGTTTGATGAAGTGGCGGTGATCTACACGCCCAATGATTACGGCGACATGTGGCAAATCGGGATCACGGAACGCGGCGAGTATGATCTCCGGCGCGACCCGGACAAGCATCTTATTGCCGTCAACGAGGCAATGTACCAGCGACGCGAAGTTTATTTCCGCAATCTGGAACTGAAACCATTGAACGACAGTTACAAGTTCGGGACCAACATCGTGCTGCATTTGCTGACCCGCTGGGATGACAAGATGAGGCTCGTGCCAACGGGTTTGTGATGTGCTTTGGGACGCGTTGGCAGCGGGGAATTTAGACGGGATAGAGAGGCTCGGAGAGCCGCTCCCCATTGTCTCCGGCGCTTGGTGGACGACCCCTATTACGGGGCGAACCGGCCAATCTGATAATGGGAGCGGCTCGGAGAGCCATCCCTACCTTTGACACGACGGCGGCTCGGAGCCGCCTGCTCGCCTGCCGGCTTCCTCGGCTCCACAGATCACCAGCGTGATTTCACCCTTCGGGGGATGCAACGTGTAGTGCGCGAGCAGTTCGCCGCCGGTCCCGCGGCGATATTCCTCGAACTGCTTCGTGAGTTCCCGCGCCACGCACAGCAAACGGGTTCCATCCAAGCGCGAGAAGACCTCCAGAGTCTTGGTTAAACGGTGGGGAGATTCAAACACCACGGTCGTGTCGGAACGATCCAGAGCCGCCTGCACGTCGCGCTCGCGTCCCCCGCTTTTGTCGGGGAGGAAGCCGCCGTAGTAAAAAGCCTCCGCCGAAAAGCCGGAACCCAGCAACGCGGTTGGCACCGCCGATGCCCCGGGAATGATTGTGTACGGGATTTGCGCGGCGACGCACGCCCGGATCAACCGTCCCCCCGGGTCCGAAATACCCGGCAAACCAGCGTCCGTAATCACGGCGATGTTCTGGCCTTCCTGCAGCCGGGCCACCAGTTCCTGGGTCCGACGCGCCTCGTTGTGTTCGTGAAAGCTCACGAGCGGCTTGTGGATTTCGTAGCGACCCGAGCAAACGCAAGGAGTGCCGGGTATCCTCCGCCGCGATCAGATCCACCGCGCGCAACACTTCCAGTGCCCGGATGCTGATGTCTCCCAGGTTCCCGATGGGTGTGCCGACGAAGTAGAGCATGGCTGGCCGGGGTTAGAAGTCCACGCCGACTTTAACCCGGCGCGGTCCGTGTCCTCCTCTTTAGAAACCCTCCGTAAGCTGGCTGACCATACGCACCGCCAACTGTTCTGCGGCGATGGGAATAGCCTGACGCTCATCCTGCTGCACATCGTTCCCGATGAAGAAGCTCGTCTGTCCATCCACCACGCCCGAGTCGAGCACCCGGTTGGACGAACGCTCCACGATCTGGAAACGCAAAGACACGGTGAGTGTAAACTCGCTGGAGAGCAGCACGTTGCCACGGACCGAACGCGCGGGCGCGCGAGTGACTTTTTCAATGAAGCCTGTCAAAGTGGCGTCCGCTTGCGAGTCCGCCACCACTTGGTAGGTGCCGTCCTGCTGGATTTGTTTGATCACCGTGTCCGTGATCAGACTTTCCAAACGCGGCAGGAGCGTGTTGTTACGGAAAGCGGGCACCGCGATGGTGTGGACATCCTTCAAGAAGGCGGGTTTCGCCGCCGCGCCGCCGAGGTGGTATCCCGCGCACCCGGTCAGGAGGAGAGATAAAACCGCGCCGCAGATGGGGGGGAGCCTCATGGATGAAAAAGTAGGGCAGAACAGGAATCAGGAGCTTGCGACGATGTGACTTGTTCCCTCCACCCCGGGAGCGCGGGCGTCCCGCCCACACGGAAGCGAAGCGATTCCTAAGCTTGCCCTACCCGGGGACAGGAGCAAAACTTAAACACACCCCTTTTACTGGGTGGGCAGCACGGGTTGCTCACCCTCGGGCACCACCGGTGGCTGGGCTTCGCCGCGAGAAGGCTGCTGTCGCGACTCGGGCGCGGGCGCTTCGGTCGTGGGAATAGAGAGGGGCGCAACCACCGGCGGAGGAGTCGGCGCGCTCACGGGCGGTCCGACGTAATCGGAACGTTTGGCCGTGTCGTTCTGCGCTTGGAGTCGTCCGTCGCCGGGTTGCGCCGACGTGATCTTGTTCACGCCGTTGGCGGTCTGGACCGGCGCGGTGGAGGTCGCCTGGTTGAAGACCGTTTCACCCAGCTTCGCCCGCAGGGTGTCGAGCCGCTTCTTCGCCTGCTCGCTTTCGGGGGAAGTGGGTTGCTGACGGATCACGTCGTTGTAGTAAATGATAGCCGCCTTGTACATCCGCTGCTTGTCGTAGTAACGGGCAATCTGGAGAGAGCCGCCGGTCTGCTGTGAGCTGAGTGCGATCAGGTTCTCCTTGGCCTGGGCGTACCTTCTCGTTGGTTGGATACGCGGCGATGAAATCCTCGAAGCTCTCGCGGGCGCGCACGGCGGCGTTCCGATCATAGCTGCCCGTGCGCGCTGATCCGCATGTTCGCGAAACCGATCTGGTACAACGCGTCGGCCGCCGCTGGGTTGGTCGGGTATTTATCAACCACCGCCTGGTAGGCGATGATGGCCTGTTTGAGGTCGTCCTGTTTCTCAAAAGCTTGCCCGATGTTGAACTGCGACAACGGAGCGAGGGCGTTGTAAGGCGCGTTCTGGATGATGAACTTGTAAGTGGTGATCGCGGCGTTCATGGACGGCAACGTGGGCACGCCGAGCACCTTTTGTTTCGCGCCTTCCAGGAACGCGGTGGCGACGCGAAACTCACCCTCCAGGGCGTTGTTGAAATCCGTGCTGCGGGGGTAATTCTTGATCAGACGTTCGTAATCCCGGCTGGCGGGCAGCAGGCTGCCGACCTTCTCGTAAAGCGCGCCCGCCCGGTACTGCGCCTTGGGCGCGACCTCCGACTTCGGGAAGCGCCGGACGGTTTTGTGGTAACCCGCGAGGCGCTGCCGACGTCCCCGGCGGTTTCCTTGGCAAAAGCGACGTCGAACTGCGCCTGGGCGTCCTTTTGGTTGGGCACCTCCTCGGCGCCGGGCGCGACGTAAGTGCTGCCCTCTCCTTCCCGCACGACGATGGGCGCCGGGCTGCGATGCGGCAGCACCACGCAGCCGAGGACCAGCAGCAGGACGAATAAGCCAGTTCTTTTCATGGGATGATCAGGAGGACGTTGAAAGGGTGGAGGCTACTGGAAAACGCGCCAACGTCAAGCTATGAGCGGGGGAGTGGGTTTGGTGTAGCACCGGATAGATTCGGGACCACGGCGGTCGCGGCCTGTTCACCATGGTCCAGAACTTCGAGCCGCACCCTGGCGACACCGGACGAGACCATCCCGATGCGCCCCGCCGCCGCGAGACTGAGGTCGATGATCCGACCGTGGCAGTAAGGCCCGCGATCCGTGATTTCCACGATGACAACGCGGTTGTTGCCAAGGTTGACGACGCGGACACGGGTTCCGAGGGGCAGGGTGCGATGAGCGGCGACGAGTTCGGCGTTGTTCCAGAAACGGTTGCCGGCGGTGCGGCGGTCCGGGTGCGCGCGGCTCGTCGCGTGCCAGGACGCCATGCCTTGCTGATGGGATTTGGCGAGGTGCCGTGGCGCGGCAACGGTGGCGCGCGCGGTGTGGGAGGACAGGAGAAGGAGCGTGAGAAGCGATGCCGCGAAGAATAGTCGGTTGCGAAAAGCGGTGAAATTTCGGGGGGCGACGGGGGCAAGTTTAAACATGGACCTTTGCTGTAACAGGCGGAGCGCAAAGCACAAGGATTCTTTCAAGGGAGTCTATCCCGCCTGATCCGCGCCGCCCGGCCTCAAGCACCCGGCGCTCTCGCCAGGATTTCTCGCGCCCAGGCGGCCTCCGCCTCCGGCAGGGGAGGGTGCGGGGGCTGGTCGTAGCGCAGGAACTCGCCGTATCGCCCGTCCGCGTAGCACTGGTCGATGAGCGCCTGGAGGTCCAGCGCGATGTCGGGGTCCCCGCGCCGCAGGGGCACGCGGATGACGGGCAGACGCTCGCGCAACGGCGCGACGTAAAACTCGTGCTGCTGCGTGAAGGGTTGGCGGGTGACGCAGACGTGGTAGGCGACGCTCGTCTCCGGCACCCGCCGGGGAGGGCAATCGCCGGGCAGCACCCACACCCCCGCGCGGATCAGGTCAACCTCAACCGCGTGGAAGCCGGCATCCAGGTAGTCGTCGCGCTTGCGGCACCAAGCCTCGACTGCGTAGGCGCCCCGCCTGTTGGATGGGGAGAGCACCTCCAAGACGGTGACAATGTGCTCGTCGCTTTTCACAATCTCGAGACGGCGCGCCACCTTCCGAGTCACGGTGACGATCACCGGCCGGGCGACCTCCAGGGTCGCCGCGGTTGCCGGGAACGCGGACCGATCCCAATCTGCGGTGACGGCGACGTCGGGCAAATAGGCCCGGCCCGGTTCGTCGGTCACAGCGCTTTCCACCTCCAGGCGCTCGTCCACCCGCGCACGCAGGCCGGCGGGCAAGGCGCCGTTGAGAGCGTTGCGGGCATAGACGAGCAGGCTGGCATGCACGTCGCGCCAGTAGTCTTGCAGCCAAGGATTCATGCCGGGGAACGGATTCTTCATGGCCGCGAATCTCGCACTTGCCGACCCCGGGCGCCAACCGCCCTCACGGGAGGCGCCGAAAGGCAAACTGTACCCAGCGCCACGCCCAGCTTCTCCTGGTCGGCGCGGGTCTTCGGCTCGATGGCCATCGACACGACCGGCTCGGGGAAACTCGGCGGTTCCAGGAACACGGGCCGGTCCTCCTGGCAGAGGGTGTCGCCCGTGCGCACGTCCTTGAGGCCCACAACGGCGGCGATGTCGCCCGCCACGCAGACTTCCAGTTCATGCTCCTTGTTCGCCTGGAGTTGTAGCAACCGGCCCACGCGCTCGCGCTTCCCGGTACGCGGGTTGAGCAGCGCGTCGCCGGGACGCAGGCATCCCGAGTACGCGCGCACGAAGACCACGCGGCCCTTGTGCCGGTCGCTCCACACCTTGAACGCCAACGCGCACGCCGGTCCTTGCGGATCGGCGGGCAACGTCACGGCCTCGCCGGATTCGGCTTGATGGCCGAGCGCGGGCGGGCGGTCCAGCGGACCGGGCAGGTAAGCGACGACGGCGTCCAGCAACGCGGTCACGCCCACATTTTTGAACGCGGACCCACCCAGCACGGGCACGAAGCGACCCGCGAGGGTTTGCCGACGGATCGCCGCCCGCAGCGCGGTGGCGTCAACTTCCCGCTCTCGCAGGAAGAGGTCGCCGACCGCGTCGTCAATCTCCGCCAGGGCGGCTATGAGTTCCGCGCGGGCGCGCTCCGCCACGACGCGTTGCGCCTCCGGCACCAGCGACGTTTGCACGACGCTTGCCGCGTTGGCCACGAGCGCCTGTTGGGCAACCACGTCGATTTGACCGGTGAGGTTATCCTCGGCGCCGAGCGGTAGCACGACGGGCCAGGCGTTCGCGCCCAGCTTGCGGCGCAACTCACCCGCCACCCGCGCGAAGTCCGCGCCAGTGCGGTCCATCTTGTTGATGAACGCCAGCCGGGGCACGCCGTATTTGTTGGCTTGCCGCCACACCGTTTCCGATTGCGGCTGCACACCCGCGACGGCGCAGAACACCGCGACCATCCCGTCCAACACGCGCAGGCTGCGCTCCACCTCGGCGGTGAAGTCCACGTGGCCCGGTGTGTCG
Source organism: uncultured bacterium (assembly GCA_963795895.1). Classification (GTDB taxonomy): domain Bacteria; phylum Verrucomicrobiota; class Verrucomicrobiia; order Chthoniobacterales; family SZAS-18; genus CAWCJJ01. Next base: position 155,980 of record CAWCJJ010000002.1, on the reverse strand, counting down.
ATCAGGTTGACGCGGTGCGCCCGCCAGGAGCAGGACACGGCGGCGGCGGTGATGGTGATCCCCTTCGCCTTTTCCAGCGGATGGAAGTCCGTGGTCGTGTTCCCATGATGCACCTCGCCCATGAGATGAATGGCTCTGGTGTGGAACAGAACGCGTTCTGTGAGCGTGGTCTTGCCCGCGTCGATGTGGGCGGCCACGCCGAAGTTGCGGGTGCGCTCCATCTCGGAAAGCATTGGCGAACCACGGCAAGTCTGCGCCTGGACGGAGCTAACGCTGCGAAGGGTGGGATTGAGGGTCGTGGTGGTGGTCATGTTTTTTTGGTTTGTTTGTGGTTGTGTGCGTGGTGTTTGCGAGCGGCGGGGGGTTTCGCAGGCGAGGCGCGGCCAACAAAAAAGCCCCGGGTGTGGTGACCCAGGGCTGACAGGAGGCAACAGATCGCGCTAAGCGTCTTCGCCGGTGTTGGAAGTTCCGGTGGAACTTTGGTATTGACGTTCCTAACGGAGGCTTCCCACCGCGGCGCGGTGCTCCCGTGCCCTGGCAGAGAATGCCTGCCGGGCAATGACTTGATACGTCTGGAGGAGCGCGCGCATGGTTGCAGGTTGGAAGCTGGGTGGAGAGTAGGCGATACGGCGGGCGCGAGTCAAGGGCGTTTTGCGGGATGATGCGGACGGGCGGAGGAAAAACGCTCCGGGGCACAGTGGGCAAGTGCCCGGTCGGTGGACTCGAGACGGTCAACGTCTATCATCTCGCGGGACGATAGACGTTGACCGACTCCCGTTGCCTCCCAAGTAGCCAAATGTCCATCGAATCCCGCCATAGCCCGATGCCTCTGGACCTTGGAAGTCCGCTTCCAGAGGACGCGGCGCGTACCATCGAGCGCAAGTGGCAACTCGATCATTTCAAGTGGGACACCCAGGTGGGCGACACCAGCGTCCTGCTTCGGCAGCCGGTGCTGATCGCGGCAGTCGAGTGGGCTTGGCTGTTGGGCAAGGCGGAACAGGCCGCCCGTGAAATTTACTCGCTGGAGCAAGCCATCGCCGACAACCCAACTTTGCATCGGCTCGTCGGTGTTCCCCACCCCCTGGGGAAACTGCTGCCGCCGCCGGGCGCGCCGGAAAATAGCCTGCGCACTTTGCGATTCGATTTCCATCCGACCACCGGTGGTTGGTTCATCTCGGAAGTGAACACGGATGTGCCGGGCGGATTCGGGGAGGCCGGCACCCTGCCCGCGCTTTTCGAGCCTTACTACGGAAACATCCTGGTTCCCACCCGCCCCTTGGAGTTGTGGGGCGACGCCGTGGAGGCCGGGATCGCGCGGGGACACGTTGCGTTGCTCCACGCGCCGGGCCACTTGGAGGATCAGCAGGTGATTTTTGCGTTGAGCCGCGAACTCAAGCGGCGCGGTTATACCCCGCATTCCATTCAAAACCCGGCGGCTTTGGAGTGGCGGGACGGCCACGCGTCCCTTTGCACGGACCCGAAGGTTCGAATTCATCTGGTTGTTCGCTTTTACCAAGCGGAATGGCTCGCTGAAATGCCGAACAAATCGGGCTGGCGCGAGTTGTTCAAGCGTCCGCAAGGCACGCGGGTGATGAACCCGGTGGAGTGCGTGATTTCCGAAAGCAAGCGTCTGCCGCTGAGCTTCGGGGTCGCCGGGGTGGCTTGCGACACTCTGCGGGAACTATTCCCGGAGTGTCGGGACCCCGGGGAGATCAGTGAGGCGAATCGCCAGGAATGGGTCCTGAAAGCCGCCTACTCGAACACCGGGGACGCAATCCACATCGGGGCGGAGTTGACGCGCCACGCCTGGGGGCGGTTGTTGCAGGCCGCCCGGCGCAACCCCCGCGGTTGGGTTGCCCAGCGGAAGTTTGAAACCCTTACCCTGGAATCCGCCCGGGGACCGGTTAGACCTTGTCTCGGAGTCTTCGTGGTTGGCAACCGGGCGGCTGGCGCGTATGTCAGATTGGCGCGAAATTTGGTGACGGACGCACACGCCTTGGAAGCACCCTTGTTTGTAGTACCACCAACGGCACCCATATGAACCGGGAAGAAGCGCTGGCAGTCTGGGCACCGGAGGATTCCCCGTGGAGTCCGTGGGTGAATACGGTGCTTTTCTCGTTCATACCCGCCGAGATCCCCGACGTTCCGCCGTCGCTTGGCGGCGCATGGAAGGTGCCGTTGACGAACGGCGTCGCCCTGATGATTGAGTCGAGTGGAGCCGGAGGGGTTGAGTTGGGCGTTTCACTCGCGCACTCGGGCTACCGTCCCATCCCGCTGTACAACGCTTGCCCGCACCCGATAAACACGGACGCTCCGGATGAGGCGTCACGCGCGCGCCACGGAACAGCCACCACCCCGGCGGGGGTTCCTTCGGTCATCGATGTCGTGCCTATCCTGCGCGCGCTGGAGAGAGGGACGGGCACTCTCAAAAGCATCCCTTTGCCGCCGCTCGCGCCGCCCGCATTTCTGCTGGATGCAAACCGGCGCCGTTCCGAATTGTCCCCGGGCGCCGGATGGTTTGATAATCGTTCCATCATCCGGGAGTCCGACCTTCCCTCGGCGGCTTTTTTAAAGGCACGGGGAATCGACCGGATCGTGCTCCTTCAAGCCAAGCGGGAGTTGCAAAGTGATCTCCGAGTGGTGTTATTGTCGTGGCAGAAAGACGGAGTGGCACTCTTCAGGCAAGCTCCCGCAACACCCTGGAACCCACACGGCTTCACCCTATCCAAACCGTCTCGACTCAAAAACTTCTGGGACAAGCTCGCGCTGCAATTCGGATACCGCGTCAACCGCGCGGGATCGTTCGGGCATTTTGAGCATGGCTCCGCGGGATGACCGGTTGTTTTGTTTGAAGATTAAAAGACTTTGTCCACCGGCGGTTCGACCCGGCAAGCAAATTCACCTCCGAACGTCGAAACAGACCGTTGAAGATGCGCGGTTGAGGGCGAAAGCGGAAAACTGCTTCCGAAGCTCTGATAAATGTTTATTGCGACCCTCGTTCAAGTACAGACGTGATCCCGAGATCAAAGCAGATCGGTTTGTGTGGTGTCCGCCTCGGCACCCGCCTTTTTGAAGTTTAGGTCCGGTTCGTAGTCGGGGTGTTCGGCCCGCTGGGTCCCCGCGAGCAATCCTTCAATCGCGAGCCATTGCACACGAGAGAACTTCTTGCCGCCGGGACTGGTATAAAGACCATCCACCCAAAAACCCCCGCAAGGCCTTTATCAACTCGGCGACATCCGTTTTGGGCTGGTGGAGGAGTTCGTCGAATTCGCGCTCCGCGAGTTGGTTCGAGAGCCAGGTGTCCTCAAAGTCTCGATCAGCGCCGGGCTGTTGACACCCTTGGATGACTTGAAGAGGAAGTTGTAATCTCGTTTCGCGTGAACGGCGGGTCCAAATCAAATCAGATCGACGGTCTCGTCCCCTGATGTGCCCACGCAGCACGCCGAGGTTGTCGCCGTAGTAGAGGGCATTGGACATCGGCCGACCTTACCACCCGCCCCGGAGGAGAGGCAAGATTCATCCTGAAACTCCCTGTGGATTGTCGATCCCCAAGGGAGCGGAAGAGGTGGGATTCGAACCCACGGTGAGTTTTACCCCACGTTCGATTTCGAGTCGAGTGCCTTCAACCGGGCTCAGCCACTCTTCCTGTTCAACTCAAGCTACTTGTGGGAAATCACAAAACGTAAGCTTTTTCTGGGAGCGACCGTCGTAGGGACCACCCACGCGCACCCATATAAACCAAGCCATGACTTCAACCAACCTCCGGTTCCTCACGGCACCGGTACTGCCCGTACTATGCGCGCACTTCCGCTGGTGGCAAGGACTTGGGTGGGAAAAATTTTGCCGACACCTCCATGCGATCCGGTTCGGCCAGCAGAGACTCCGCTGGAATGTCCAAACCCCGGTGCAAACGCCGGATCATTTCCACACTCAACGGACGTTTGCCATTCAGCACCTCGGAGACCCGGCTTGGGGAACCGAGGTAAGGCACCAAATCCTTGCGGCTTAGTCCCTGCTGCTCCATACGGAAAATAATGGCCGTCAGCGGAGCGGGCTGACCAAGGTCATGGTGCTTCTTCTCGTACTCCTCAATCAGGTGGGCGAGAAGTTCGAGTTCGTCCGCCTCTGCGGAATCGGACGGAGGATCGGCGTCCAACAGGGTCGAAAGGCGGTGAACGGACGCGGAGTGCTCCTCGGCGGTTTTGATCATTTTGTTCATAAACATTTTCGGTGTTGGAAGTCAGAATTTTGCTTTGTTGTACTCCGAGTGCGTACCCACCCATTCCACCAAAACGACACCGCCTTGGTAGCTCACCTTGACCACCAAGCGATAGTTATTGCCACCGACGTTGAAGATCACACGGTTGTCAGCCAAAAAATCAGCGGTCCGATACCGGTTTTTAATATCCTGCGGCATTCTCCAGTGTGCTTTCCGTGCTTCCAGACTCCAAGCTTGGACGGGTCCGAGTGCCCTGGAGTGCCGTTTGACGAATGCCTCCAGCTTATCAGTCCCAACCACAGTCATAGATATGGATGGAAGGGTTGAAAGCTGTGTGCTGTGTTCAATAGTTCCCATTTTGGGAACGTTCGCAACAGGTATTTCTTCAACACGGTGGGTTTGTCCATGGGTTGTGGCGTCAACAATCACACACACACCGCCATCTACTGCGGTTGATCTTTGCGTAAGCGGGTTCACCTTCCCGCACCATGGGACCCAACTTCGAAACTACTAGACCCAGCCCACACCGAGTTGACTCCTCAAGCACACGGGTTCCATGGCATCACTTACGGGGCTTGGGTTTGGCGGCTTGGGCTCTTTGCGTCGTGGGCTGCGCTGGCACCGCTCCGTATCATTACACCTACGTTCCCGGGAAAACCGCCGCTTTGACCTCGGACGGTCGAGCGACCATCCCGGAGAAAGCGCCGCGCGCGGTCGTGGCCGCCATTGAGGCGGGAAACGAAATTGCCGGTTCAGCGTACGTTTACGGCGGCGGACACGGCTCCGGCGGCGGTGGGTATGATTGCTCGGGATCGGTGTCGCATGTGTTGCAGGCCACCGGCAAGTTGCGCGGCTCCATGCCCTCGCAGGGGTTTCGGCGTTATGGCGAACGCGGGGCTGGTCGGTGGATCAGCGTTTATGCGCGGTCGGGACACGTCTTTGTGGTGGTGGCCGGACTGCGGCTGGACACGGGCTGGAATGGTGCAAACCACTCGGGACCACGTTGGACCACCCGCGATCGTCCGGCGGAGGAGTACGTGATCCGTCATCCGACGGGGTTGTGATTACGGCGGTATTGCGGGGCATCAGCCCCGGGAACGCGGGCGTCCCGCCCGCAAAGGGCGGTGGCCCCTAGGCAGAAGGGACCAACCCAGAGGCGGGCAGGATGCCCGCGGTCCCGGGGCTGATCCCGGAGCGGAGGGGCTGCCGCCCTGTTGCGGGTTGGAAACCCGCGCTCCCGGGGCTGGCAGACCCGGGTCAGATCTTCAACGCCCGCTGGCGGTAATGCTCGTCAATCCGGTTGGCGATGCGATGCACATCGTCGGGCGACAAGAACTTCGGACCGCCAATCGACGCCGCGCCGACAAAAATCCGCGCCGCCTTGTCCGCCATGTACATCGCCGCTTTCACCGCGTTCGGCGAGCCGCCCAAAGTCACCGCGCCGTGGTTTTCCAGTAACACCACCCGGGGCGGCGCGCCGTGTTCCTCCAGAAAGCGCGTCGTCTCGCGCCGGATTACGCGCGCAAGTTTCAGTCCCGGGTCGGTGTAAGGCACAAACACAGAGGCCGCCCCGCAGCAAACGATCTCGTCGGGAAAAGTCCGTCGGCTGGCGAACTCCCGGGCGCGCGGGGAACAGAGAATTTGGTTTACGCTGATCGGGTGCGTGTGACCCACAAAACGGATATCCGGCAGCGAAAGGAAGTAGGCGTGAAACACCGCCTCGACCGAGGGTTTGCGCGCCGCCGGGTCCACTCGGCTGGCAAACAACTTGTCTTCAATCTGCTGGTCGTCGAGGTCGTCACGGTCCAGCATCGCCAGCAACGGGGCGAAACGGCATTCCACCACGTCCTGTTCGGCCAACGTGCCGCAGACTGCTGCCGCTTGCTTTCACGAGGAATGTCTCGTCGCCAACCTTCACCGAAGTATTCCCCTCCCCCATGATGGCGAGTGACCCATGTTCAGTGCCCAATTCGTGCGAAAGCTCGATGAGTTCGGCAAGAACTTCAGGGGGAGTGTCCATGGAATGCGGCGACCACGCCTCAACCTTCGCTTTTCCGGGTCGCGGCATCGTTGGGGAAGCGGCTTTTCAGCTCCTGGCTGGCTTTCGCCGCCTCGGTCGGTTTGCCGGCTTTCTCCAGGGCGTCCGCCGCCAGCCGCAACGCGCGCGGGGTGATCTCGGCGTCGTCGTACAACACGGACACACTCATGAACGCCCGCGCCGCCTGGTCGTAATCGCCGCGCGCGTACAAAATTCGTCCCCCGAGCAGACGCGCCCGGGCGTTCAACGCGCCCTCGGGTTGTAGGAATTGCGTTTCCTCCACGCTCTTTTGCGCGTCGTCCAATTGCTTGAGGCCCAACTGCGCGTCGCCCCGCATCAGCAAGCCCTGCGCGCGGACGGCGGGTTCGGCCGTCGGCGTAAGTTCCAGGTACCGTCGAGCTGGCTTCCAGCGCGCCATCCCAACGCTCCAGATCCAGCCGGGTGCGCGCGAGCGCCAGCCAGGTTTCGGGCGATTTGTTGGTGGGCGACGCGGCGGCCTCGGCCAGCAGCGGCTCGGCGGCGGCGTAGTTCTTCTCCTCGCGGTACTGCATCGCGAGCCAACCCAAAATTTCGGCGGGCACGGCGGGTTGCGTCTTCGCTTTTTGGTAGGCTTCGATCTCGGCGGCGAGATTCGCCTTTTGCTGAAGCTGGAACTCGCACAAAATCACCGGCAACGCCGCCTTGGTGCCGATATTCGCCCGGGTCGGCTTTGCGCGCCGCCTGGTACGAGGCGAGCGCGCCGGCGTAATCCCGGGCGTTGAACAACGAGCGTCCGATGTAGAAATCAGCCGTCCCGGCGGCTTCGGTCTTGGGGTATTCCTTGAGCAAAAGGCGGAACGTGTCGGCCATGCCGCGCTCGTTATCCATTTGCCCAAGAATGAGTGCTTTCTGCTGCAGGGCGATTTCGCGTTCCTTCGCCTGCCGGTAGTCGTCGATGATCGAGTCGAAATCCAGAAGCGCCTTTTTGTAATCCTTGAGCTGCTGGTAGGCGACGGCGCGTTGCACCAGCGCCTTCGGCATGAACGGATGCTCGGGATAACCCAGGATGAACCGACTGAACGCCTCCGCCGTTTTCTCCGGCTGGCGGGCTTGCGCGTAGCAGTAACCCAACCGGTAAGCTCGCCTCCGCCTTGTATTTCGACGGGAGACTGCCCGCGTTGTCCAGCGCGGCGTAGGCCACCGCCGCGTTGGGGTAGTCCTTGCGGGAAAAGAGGGAATCCGCCTTCATCAACCGGACCTGGTCGCCCTTGACCGGATCAGTGTTGACCCGCAGGAAGTCGTCGGCCTCGCGCGCGAAGTTCGCGCCGTTGGAAGCGTAGAGGCTGATGATCCGCTGGTAGCGCGCCTCGAAAACCTGGGTTGATTTTGGGAAGCGCGCCAGGATCTCGTCGTAGATCGCCTGGGCGTCGGTGTGCCGGGCGAGTTGCCGCAAGGAATTGCCCGCCATGAGCATCGCCTCGGCCTGGATGTTCTCCGGCAGGGAGGTTTTGGTCGCGTTGTAAATGTCGAGCAACCGCTGGTATTTGTTGGCGTCGTACAACAGGTGAAGCTGGGCGATCTGGGCGTCGGCCCGGACGGCGGGACTCGCGGCGGGCAGGCTGGACGCGCGGGCGAGCAACGTCGCGGCGGTGTCGAGCTGCCCCAACTCGCGGGCGATCAGGCCGGCTTTCAAGGCCGACTCCGCTTGCAGCGCGGGCTTTGTCGCCTCGCGCGACAAGGCCTCGAACTGCTTGAGGGCCTCGTTGGGATGTTTCTGCGCGACGGCAAGCCGGGCGAGCGCCAGACGCGAGTCGTCGCGGTACGGGTTGTTCGCGGTGACGCCGAGGACTTCCTCGTAAACTTCCAGGGTTTCGTCGCGCGCGGTCGAGTTTCTCCAGGCAAAGTGCCTCGAAGTAGCGTGAGGAAAGGCGCACGTCGTCAGTCTTCGCCAGCGTGGCGGAACGTTGGAAAAGGGGTAGCGCCTGCTGGAAGTCATTGCTCTCGAAATCGATGACCCCGAGGCGGAAACTCGCGGGTCCAACGTACTGCCCTTCCTTGTAGGCGACGAGCAGGTTCTGATAACTCGAACGGGCGGGCGCGGGCCGGCCCAAGTTGCGGTAGCATTCGCCCAACCACCAAAGGGCGGCCTGGCGCTGCGCGCCGTCGGGGTACTGGCCCAGGTAGCGCTCGTACTCGGCGGCGGCGGTCGAGAATTGTTTGCGAACGAAGAAGTCGTTCGCAAGGTTGAAGAGCGTGTCCTCCGGCGAGGCGGTCGGCGCGCCCGGAGATTGCGGGGCGATGCGGATGTCGTCGCCGCTGTCGGCGGGATCGGTCGGAGCGGCGACGGCTGTTGATGGGACAGCGGCGGGGTTGACGGTTGGCTTGGGGCGGGGTGTCGCGACTGCGACCGCGCGCGTCGAAGGAGGCGTGGGGCGTGTTTTCACAACACCCACGGACGGCGCGGGGGTGACAATGGTAATATCCGCCTCGCGCGGAGCGGGGGTGGCCACCGGCGGATCGTAGGGCACGTCCGTGCCGGGCACGGGGTAAGAGCGTTTTGGAGTGGCCGTGGGCGGCGGGTTGCGGCTGGACGTTTGCGGGTTGCGAGTCGTGGGAAAGGAGGAGGCGTTTGGATCGACCGGGACGGCGCGAGCCATCGGGATGTCAGCGTCGGCGGATGTGGGCGGACGCGCCGGCAATGCGCGGGGAATCGCCGGATCGGGCGTGATGGCCGGAGACGTTTGAAAAGGTTGCAGCGCCGCGCCGGAAGCCGTTCTGCGCGTTGGCTTGCCGGGTTGCGCCGACGAGACAGGCGGCGGCTGCCAGCAGACCAAACCACCGATGGAAAGCGGCGCGCCAATCGCTCATGGCTGCGCCTTGGCGGTCGCGAAGGCGACGTTCCAAATGTTCGCCGCGCGGCAGGTGTCCAGCACTTCGACGATGTGTTTGTAATCCACATGCTCGTCGCCCCGGAGGATCACGGCCTGGTCGGGGTAAAGCTGCGAGAGTTGCTGAAGCTTGCCGCGCACCTGGTCGAGCGTGAGCGTCTGGCGGTTGAGGATCACACTGCCGTCGGAGGTCACGTTGAGGATGCACTCGTTGATGTCGCGCGGGCTGTCCTTGCTTTCCTTGGCCGTGGGAACTTTGACCTCCAAAGCCATCTCGTTGCGCGAGAAATTATAGGTGACGATGAAGAAGATGAGCAGGCAGCAGAAAACGTCAATCATCGGGCGTCACCTGGAAACCCAGGGTGGCGGGCAGAGCGGCTTTTCGGCGGAAGTTCACGGCGAAGGAATGAGAAGAAGGACGGAAGAGTATGGGGCGTGGGGCCACAGAACCCCTGCTCAGAGGAGTCCTCCTCGCAACGCCGCGGCCTCATCGTCTCCCGGCGGCGGGTTCATTCCGACGGCGGCCTCCGCCCCCTGGCGGGCGCGTAGTACAACGAGAACACGGCCAGGATTTCCGTGGAGGCGGATTCCAGATCGGCGATCAGGCGCTGTACCCGTCCGCGGAAATACGCGTAGAAAACGAAGGCGATGATGCCCACCACCAACCCGCTGGCGGTGCAGACCAAGGCCTCGGAAACACCCGTCGCGAGCATCATCGGTTTGGAGGTCGCCAGATCCGTCGCCAGCGCGGCGAAGGAATGAATCATGCCGGACACCGTGCCCAGCAACCCGACCATCGGCGCGATTGTGCCCACGTCCGACAAATACGTGATTCGGTGGCTCAAGGACGACGCCTGGCGCACCCCCTCGGTTTCCGCGATCTCGCGCACGCTTTCCAGGGTGGCGGTGGGGTTGTCCTTGGCGAAGGAGAGCATCGCCTGGACGATCCGCGCGACGGCTTCGCCGTGGCGGTTGCTCAACGCGAGCAAACCCAGGTAGTCGCGTTTGCGCAGCAGAACCTCGCAGGTGTCGAGGTAACGGTCCGTGGCGACGTTGCTCCGGCGCAACGTGAGCAGATAAATGAAGATCAGCAGCGTGCCGACGAAAAGCAGCGCCGCCAGCGGCAGCATGAAAATGCCGCCGGACACCAGGATGCTCCAGAGACTACTCGTCGCGGCACCGGTGTTCGCCGGGGTGAGCGGCGAACTTGCCTGCGCGAACAGCGTAAAAATGGCCGGGGCGGTGAGCGGGTTCATGCGTCAGTCAAGCGGTGAGTTTAGTCCGGCGGTCCGGCGGACGCAACCTCGCAGATAGGGACCACTCGCGCCTGAAAGCGTTCAAACGCGTTCGCTTTAGAGGCCAAGACCGTCGCGCGCGGCGACGAGTTTCTCGTACAAACCGGACAGCGCCTCCGAGATCACGCGGGTGTTGGCGAGCATGGGCATGAAATTGCAGTCCCCGGGCCAGCGCGGGACGATGTGCAGATGCAGGTGGTCGGCCACGCCCGCGCCGGCGCAGGTTCCGAGGTTGAGGCCGACGTTGAACCCCTCGGCGCGGACCACGGCGCGCAGGAGTTTTTGGGCGTCTTCGGCCAAGGACCACAACTCCAGTTTTTCGTCGGGGGTCAGGTCGGCGAGGTCGGCGGTTTTGCGGTAGGGCACGGCCATGAGGTGGCCGACCGAATAGGGAAAGCGGTTCATGATGAGGTAACCGCTCTTGCGCCGGAGGACGACGAGGTGCGCCGCGTCGTCGCTGGTTTGGGCGGCGGCGGTGAAGAAGTCGCCCAGGGGTCGTTCGAGGGAAAAGTATTCCACGCGCCAGGGAGCCCAGAGCGCTTCGACGTGTTCTTTGGGAAAGCTCATGATGATTTTTGGGGGTGACCGACTATGCCTCAGCTTTGGGATTTCCGTTGATCTTGAGGGAAAAAGCGTCGGGCGGTGAACGCCAGCCAGAGCCAGCCGACAAGGAAACACAGCCCGCCAAACGGTGTCACAAAGACGAGCCAGTGGGTTCCGGCCAAAGCGTACAAATAGAGGCTGCCGCTGAAAGCCAGCACACCCGCCGCCAGGCACAGCCACGCCCCCGAAGGGAACGGTTTTAGAAAGGGGAGTCCCAGCAGGACCAGCGTGTGCAGGAAGTGATATAGCACCGCTTTGTTCCAGACTTCGACCATGCCGCGCGCCTTGAGGGTCGGCTCCAAGCCGTGCGCGCCGAAAGCGCCGAGCGCCACCCCGAAAAAACCGAGGAGGGCGGCGGCGCGAAAAGCGGTGGCGGGGGATCGGCGCATGGGAATGGGATGGTCAACGAGTTGACGGGCGGGCGCAACGTTTAACGCTTGAGTTTTACCATGTGTCCGAGGACATTCGCACCACGCTATGGCTACCTTGAACCTGGAGCAGATCACTGAGGAGGCCCTTTCGCTTCCCGATAAAGCGCGCGCTCAGTTGACTGAACGTCTCGCGGAAAGCTTGGATGCGGACGCGGAAACAGCGCACCGGCAACTCTGGGCGGCGGAAGCACACCGTCGGCACGATGAGTTGCGGGAAGGGAAGGTAGAGGGCATCCCGGCGGAAGATGGTTTCGCGCAAATCCGCCTCGCCATCGCCGCAGCGGTGGCGCGATGAAAATAATCTTTCATCCAGAAGCCCTCGCGGAATCCCGTGAGGCCGCTGTTTTCTACACCGCGCGACAATCAGGGCTTGGGTTACGGTTCTTGAAGGTAATTCAAGCGGCTTTGGTAACAGTTGTTGAAAAGCCGACACGCTTTCGAATTTATGATCGGAACGTGCGCCGTTGTTCGATTAAAATATTTCCTTACAGTTTACTCTACGTGTTTGAAGATTCAGCCGTCTACGTCGTTGCCGTAATGCACAACAAGCGCAAACCAGGATATTGGAAATATCGCCTTCCGCTCGGGGAATGATCCCCATCTCTTCGCTTTACCCATCGCCCTCCCGGCTGGCTCCCATCCGGTACACGCGGCCCTTCCACGTCACGCCTTTTTGCGTGCTTAATCGCCAGCTATTGAGCGCGATAAGCAACGACAATCCATGTCCCACCGGGTGCAGCGCCGCACCGAGCCACGACGTGCGGAACCGCGCCGTCAAAACCGCCCGCAGTCCGTAAATCCACCCGACCTGCAACACCGGCAGCCACCACCAGCGTCCACTCAGGAAGGGAGTTATCGCGAAGAAGAACGGGAAGAGCAACCCCGCCGCCTGGATGATCCCAAAACCCCAAAAAGATATCTGCGACCCGGAGAACGCCGCGCGCAGGTTCTTCGTGAATCCCTCCCACACCTCGGCAAAGGACGTGTACATCCGGCATTCCACCAGCCGCGAGCCGTCGCAGTTGATGAGCCGCAGACCCTCGGCCGTCCGGCTGGCTACGGCGCGGCCCAGTGCCACATCCTCCACCAGATGATCCCGGACGCCCGCGTGTCCGCCGATGCATTCATACGCGTCGCGGCGGAAGAGCATGTACTGGCCGTTGGCCGCGCCGAGCGCGCCGACCATGCCAGGCGGTGCCCACCGCGCGTAGTCGGGCCGTTCCTGCAACCGGCGCAACAGAAAATGAGGCAGCGCGCCCAGCAACAACACGTACACCAGCGGGATCACCGCCCGCTCGCTCCACGTTCCGGTGACCTGGCGCGGCCAGGCGGAGAGGAGTCCGGCCTTGAAGTCGAGCGCGTGGCCGACGCACGCGCCCAAAGCGGCGGGATCGTGCGCGGTGTCGGCGTCGGTGAAGAGAAAGTATTCGCCTTTCGCCGCGGCGGCGAGTTGGTGGCAGGCCCAGGACTTTCCCGTCCAACCCGGGGGCAGCGGCAAACCTTCGAGCAGGCGACGGGGTCCGTGTTTTTCACGCGTGAAGCCGTGGCCGAGCACGACCCCGGCGGTGTCGTCCTGCGAATGATCGTCCAGCACGAGCAGTTCGTAGTTGGGGTAATCCTGCGCGACGAGCGAACGCAGGCACGGGCCGATGCGCGCCGCCTCGTTGCGCGCGGGGACCATCACCGACACAAGCGGGGTGGATGCCGCCGGGTCGAACCGGCGCGTTCGGGGCGCGCGGAAGACCCGGAAATTCGCCAGCATGGTCGCGGTGACGACGAACAGGAAGACACAGACGGCCAGGTGATAGTAAAGCATTTTTTGGGTTGGGCGGAGAACGGGGAAGAAGGTCGCGGGCGGAGCGAAGGTGGATCATCTATCCATTCTCCCGGTCAAACGGCTCCGGCCTTCCCAATAGCAAATGCACAACGCGATCCCAGCTTTTGTTGAGCGACATGCGCGCGGGGAGCACGTTTTCGTACCCGGCGAAATTGCGGGTTTCAACGTCGGCGTCGGTTTGCGCGAGTAGTGCGTTGAGGCGAATCGCCAGGACGTCGGGAGTGGTGTCGGCGGGAAGCGGCGCGCCCGCTCGCGCGAGGATGCTGGGGGCGGATTCCTGCAACCACTCGTAACGCAGAACCAGAGGCAACAGAATCGCGCCCGTTTGCCGCGCGAGGAAGGTCGCGCCGGGTTTCACTTCCACAGCGCGGCGCGAGCTAAGCAGTTCACCCTGCACGAACATCCAGACCAGCGGAGCGCCGGGTTGGCGCAAAAGGCGGACCGCGTAGCGCAGCCCGGCGAGCGACGCCCGGCGATCAGTCAGATCGATTCCAAAGACGCCCATCCAGGTGAAGAACCGGTAGCGGCGGAGGTTCTTTTCCTCCATCGCGAGATGAATGTCGTGCGGCAGCAAGCGGTGCGACAGCACGTAGAGGATGAAGCCGTCCCACCAATTTGTGTGGTTGACGCAGCCGACCACGGGTGTGTTTGGCGGCAGCGCGCGGAGGTGTTCGCCGCCCGCGAGGCGAAACGCGTGGAACCGGCGGCGCAACACCCGCGCGAGCCAGCGCCGCAGAATGAAGTTGAAAGCCGGTTGTTTGCGGGCGGGGATCATGGAGGGAGACGGACGCACGGAACGTAGCGCGTCACCCCCACCGGGGAAAGGGAACACCGATCAGACCGCGACCCGGCGGCGCGTCCGGCGCAGGTCGCGCCAGGCGTGACCCGCCAGCCATAGTTTCCTGGGAAACGAAGTCGCCGCCCGTCTCCCCAGCACCTCGTAATCCAGCTTTTCGACCTCCTCCAAAATCCCGCCGTACACGTGGCGCATCAGCCAGACCGTCAACTGCGAACCATCGTCCGCCAGCAGCGGGATGCCCGCCTCGGCCTTCGCGTAGTACTCCCGCGCGCGGGCAATCTGCGCGCGCAGCAAGCTCCTTCAAGCTAGCCGACTCGCCTTGTCCGCGTCCCAGGTCTTCCGCCGTCACCCCGTGCGCGGCCATCTCGTCGGCGGGCAGGTACACGCGGCCCATCCGGTAGTCCTCGCCCACGTCGCGCATGATATTCGTTAGCTGCATGGCGATGCCGAGTTCGATCGCCCGCTCGCGTCCGGCGTCGTCGCGCAACTCGAAGATGCGCGCCATCATCAATCCGACCACCGACGCGACGTGGTAGCAATACTCGCGCAACGCCGGCCAGTCGGCGATCCGCACCGGCCCGAGGTCCATCGCCACGCCTTTGAGCAAATCCAGAAACGGCTGCCGCTCAATGCCGAAGCGGTTCACCGCCCACGCGAACGCCGGCGCGAAGGGCGGGTTGCTCAACGCGCCGGCGGTCAGCCGGTCGAACTCCGCTCCGACTTTCGCCAGGCGCCGCGTCCACGCCCGTCGGTCGAGGCCGCGCGGTCCACGAGATCGTCCGCGTAACGGCAAAAAGCGTACACCGCATAAGCGGCCCGTTTTTTTTCCCGCGGCAGTGCCACCGAGGCGAAATAAAAGCTGCGCGCGTGCCGTTTCGTCTGCCGGTGGCAATAGGCGTGGCTGGCGGCCAGGACCGGCGGCGCGATGTCGGCATCACCGTTCCCACTCACCGCGCGCTCGCTCCGCACGGTCTCGTGCACGCCACCGCGCGCGGCGCGGGCACGACTCGGTCCAGCACTTTCGCGCTGGAGAGCACGCCCGGCACGCCCGCCCCCGGATGGGTCCCCGCCCCGACGAAGTACAAGCCCTCGATGTCCTCGCTCATGTTGTGCGGCCGGAACCACGCGCTCTGGGTGAGGATCGGCTCGAACTGGAACGCGCTGCCCTGGTAGGCGTCGAGCTGCGTCTCGAAATCCAGCGGCGTCATGATGCGCCGGGTGACGATGTGCTCGTGCAAACGCGGGCAAAGCTCCGGCACTTCCAGCGACTTGAGGATGGCGTCGGCGTAACGATCCTTGACCGCGTTCCAATCGATGCCGCCGAGCAGGTTCGGCACGGGCGAGAGCACGTAGAAACACTCGCCGCCGGGCGGAGCCAGGCTCGGGTCGGTGCGCGTCGGCGCGTGCAGGTAGAGCGAAAAATCGTCCGCGAGAAGCTTGCGGTTGAAAATGTCGTGCAGCAATTCCTTGTAGCGGCGCGTCAGCACGATGGTGTGATGCGCCAGGTTCGGGTAGGTGCGGTCCGTGCCGAAGTAAATGACGAACAGGCCCATGGAATAGCGCATCTTCTCCAGGCGGCGGTCCGTCCATTTGCGGCGGTGCTCGGGCGCGATGAGCTTGCGGTAGGTGTTGGCCGTGTCGCCGTTGGACACGACCACATCGGCGGGAAAGCGGCGGCCATCCTCCAGCCGCACGCCGCTGACGCGGCGTGGTCCGGCCCGGCGACCTCGATCTCCTCGACGCGGCTGTTCAGGTGCAATTCGCCGCCCATTTCGCGCGAAGAGCTTCAGCAGCGCATCGACCAGCGCGCCGGTGCCGCCCATCGCGAAATGCACACCCCAGCGCCGCTCCAGGTAGTGGATCATCGAATAGATCGAACTGGACTGAAATGGGTTGCCCCCGATGAGCAGCGGATGAAACGAAAAGACCTGCCGCAAATACGGGTCTTTGATGAACCCGCTGACCAGCTTGTAAACGGACTGGTGGGATTGCAGCCGCACCAGGTCCGGCGCGATTTTCGGCCATGTCCCACACGCTGGTTGAACGGCTGGTCGGCCAGGTCGGTGAACGCCCGGTCGTAGATGGCGCGGGAACGTTCGACGAAGCGTTTGTAACCCGGCGACGTCGTCCGGGTTGAAGAGCCGGATTTGCGCGATGATTTCCTGTTCGTCGCCCGTGTAGTCGAACACCCGCCCGTCGTGGAACACGATGCGGTAGAACGGGTGCGCAGGGCACGATTTTGACGTAATCCTCCGTCTTCTTGCCGGCGAGGGCGAAGAGTTCGTCGATGAGAAACGGCGCGGTGAGGATGGTCGGCCCGGCGTCGAAGGTGAAGCCGTCCTGCTTATAGACGTAAGCGCGCCCGCCGGGCTGGTCGCGCATTTCGAGCAGGCTGACCTGATAGCCGCGCGCCTGGAGACGGATGGCCGCCGCGATCCCGCCGAACCCGCTGCCGATGACGACCGCGGGCGGACGGTGCGGCGAGGTCGGAACGCGGAAGGCGAAGGCGGAACCAGAGTGGGGGAGTCAGTGATCACAAATGTCAGGGGGCGTTGAACAACGAAATTGAGTATGGCACTAAAACACCTGTAGTACGAGCAACGCGGAGCGTGCCCCGGGACCGCGGGTCTCCGACCCGCTTCGGATCAGCCCCGGAACGCGGGCATCCCGCCCGCAACAGTGCGGTAGCCTCTGTGCCAATGAGACCGAGACAAATGGGGCGGAAGCCCGCTTCCCGGGCTGACCAGACCGGAGTGGAAGCAGAGCCGGGGCGGAGACCCGCTCTCCCGCGGTGGAGGCCCCGGCGTGGCGTCCGATCCGGTTCACGCACTTTATGAATGGCGATTCCATTCTTAGTTCCGACTTCCGACTTCCGACTTCCCACTTTCCACCTTCGCCCCCTCGCGCACCAGGCGAATCAAGCCCATCAGGCCGTCCTGCGTTTGCGCGCAGAAAAAGGGCGACGGCGCGGCGCGGGTCTGGGCGTCCGCCTCGGCGAAAAGGGCGGCCATCATATCGGATAGCTGGCCGATCGCCCCGCTCTTCGCCACCAAATCGCGCGCCTTGGACACCGTGCCGTCCGAAGGCGTGCCCGCGCTCAGGCACATCTGCAAAAGTCCCTGGTCCGTCTCGTTAAGGCGCGAAAAGGCGGTGCGCATCAGCATCGTCTTTTTACCCTCCAAAATGTCGGCGGGCACCTCCGCGTCCGACACCTCGAAGCGCGCGAACTCCTGCAAGTCGTTCTGAATCTGGAACGCCAGTCCCGCCGGACGCGCGATGCGCGCCAGGGCTGCCAGTTCGTCCGCACCCGCGCCCGCGAGCACCGCCGCCATCGCGAGCGGACACTCGATGGTGTAGCGCGTCGTCTTGAGAAGATACATCTGCTCGATCTCGGGCAAGCTGACCTTCGAACGTCGCGCGTGCTGTGGATGATATCCGCCGCCTCGCCAAAGCCGGTTTCCACCATGCAAGCCAGCAGCAGCGTGCCCAACCGCGCGCGCGGTTCCCTCGGGCAGCCGGCGCTTCCAACAGGCATTTTTGCGCCAGCGCGAAAAGGATGTCGCCCATGACCAGCGCAAGGTTCCGGCCCGCGCGGTGCCGGTTGGAAAACGGCACCAGCCGCCCCTCGATCACCCGGTGCAGGGTCGGACTGCGCGCGGCGGGTTTCCGACCGGTCGATGATGTCGTCGTGAATCAGGATGAACGCGTGGAGAAACTCCAGGCTGACCGCCACCGAGAGCAGATCGCTTTCCGCCACGATGGCGGGAGGCTCGGCCCGGCTGGCGGCGGACTCGCGGAAAATCCGGTGGGCCAGCAGGAACAGCAGGGGCCGCAGGCGTTTGCCCGGACCGGCAGACGAACTCCGACAGGTCGTCGTACAGCGTCGCGCAGGATCGGCTGGCGCAGATAATCCTCGCGCTGGGCGGCCAGATAAGCGGCCATCGCGGCGTCGACGCGGCCGTGCCACCGGCGGGTTTCCTCGCGCAAGTTGGACGGTGCGGCGGGCGCCGGGCGTTTCACCTGGGGTGACGGCGGCGGCACCGTGGCGCGGAGATTGGAAAGCATAGAGGCCGGGCACATTGGACATACGCGAAACGGACTTTTTCGGATGCCCCGGCTGGGATTCAAGGCTACCGTGCCCCCTTGTTAGTCCGACAAGGTTCGTCCATGTCATTCGCAAAAATTCTCGAAACCCTTGAATCGGGCGGAACCCCCGCCCTGCGAGCGTTTACCCGCCTGATCGAGCCCTGCACGGACGAAGCGCTGGAAGCGATGGCCGCCCGATCGCAGGCGCTGACGCTGCAAGCACTTCGGACGCGTCATGCGCCTTTTCGCGCCGCTGTACCTGTCCAACGAGTGCGTCAACAATTGCAAATACTGCGGCTTTTCGCGCGACAACCCGATCCTGCGCACGACGCTGACGCCCGAGGAGGTGCTCATCGAGACGCGGCACCTGGCGGCGGAGGGTTTCCGCAACGTTCTGCTGGTGGCGGGTGAGCATCCGAAGTTTGTGTCGGAAGATTACCTGGGGGAATGCATCCGCCGGATGCGGCTGGAAGCCGGCGTGCCGGGCATCTCGGTGGAAGTCGCGCCGATGGAAACCGCCGAGTACGCCCCGCTCGTCGCCGCCGGGGCGGAGGGGCTGGTCGTGTACCAGGAGACCTACCACCGCCCCACGTACGCCGAGATGCACACCGCCGGCCCGAAGCGGGATTTCGACTGGCGGCTGGACTGCCCGGAACGCGGCTACGAGGCGGGTTTCCGGCGGATCGGCATTGGCGCGCTCTTCGGGTTGTGGGAATGGCGCGCGGAGGCGCGGGCGCTTGCGGCGCACGTGGAGTATTTGCTGCGGCACTGCTGGAAGGCGCAGATCACGGTGAGTCTGCCCCGGCTGCGGCCGGCGGCGGGCGGGTTCGCGCCGCGGTTCGACCTGCCGGACCGCGAATGGGTGCAACTGCTCTGCGCGTTGCGGCTGACGTTTCCGCAGGTGGGCATCGTGCTGAGCACGCGGGAAGCGCCGGCGTTGCGCGACGCGATCATCCCTTTGGGAGTGACGATGATGAGCGCCGGTAGCCACACCGAACCCGGCGGCTACACCGGCCAGGGCCGGGACGATCTGCACCGCACGGTGCGCGGACGGTCCGTGGCTGTGGGCGAGACGCTCGCCGCGGACACGCTGGCGGCGGGGCAATTTGATATCGCGGACACGCGGTCAGCCCGGGAAATGGCCGAGCACCTGCGAATTCACCATCGACTGGAGCCGGTGTGGAAAGATTGGGACCGGGTGATGGTGGAAGCGGAGGCAGAGGCGGAGGCGTAAACAGGTCTCCCGATAAGGATGAGGAAGGAACGCGATGATCGTTGAGTTGAACGGGGAACGGCGGGAAATCCGCGCGGCCATGGGATTGCCGGAGTTGCTCGCGTCGCTGAACCTACCTGCGCAAAGCGTGCTGGTGGAGCACAACGGCGTGGCGTTGTTTCGCGCCGACTGGCCGGAGGTGGTGTTGGCGGAAGGCGACCGGCTGGAGATCATCCGCGTGGTGGCGGGCGGGTAGAGTGGTCCTTTGGAAAGGTTGAGCGGTTCCGTCTGGACTTTGGGGCGACAGTCCCCGGGAGCCTTGCTTACGTTTGCCAGTAACCTTTCACCGCTCTCCTGAGTAAGCGGCTTTGAGCAAGGTTCTGAAAGGGTGTCCCTTGATGTGAAGTCCGACAACCTGATGCCAGTGGCGATTGATCGGGTTGCGAACACCTCAGGCATCTTCGTATGCTTCAAGGAAATCGTCTCGTGAAATACCACTCTGAGTCAAAATTGTCCGCAACGTGGAACCCTTGATTATCCGATGCCCCGGCAGCGTCATCGGCGTGATGTTTCCATCTGGTTCCGAGCGAGCGAGGGAAATGTGGTTACCGATCGAACGACTTGAAATCCCAATGTCTGAAGCGCGCGCAGCACACGGTCGGACCGCGCATCGAGAGGGAATTTAGCCACGTGAAACGGAGTTCAGGCTGGCACAGCGGTCTCCGCGACGAAAGCCTCCAGAACCGGATCGTCCTCGGCAAACGCGAGTGCCGACGCGCCGAAGGTCTCCACGTGGAAAGCAATGGCCGAGCGGACATCCGACAACGCCGCCTCGTAGGAGTCGCCCTGACCGACGACCGCCCCCCGGGCAAGCCCCGAGTGTGAGAGACACCGGTTGGGAAAAGTCGTGCGCGGGGACGAGTAGCACCTCGCTGACGGTGCGAGTGTCGTTGGGAGAGAAGCGCGCGTGATCCGCTGGAGATGAAAGCCGCTCTCTCTGCTGACGATAGCCCGGGCCGGGAGTGTCAAGAAGGTCGCCCGCCTTTGAAAAGCTGGAAAACCGACGGCGACAAACAGCGCAAAGGGGAGCACGGGCAATTTACACATGGTGGTGAAACAAAGACGATAGGCCAACACGGCAGTATTCCTCACTTTCAAGATTTTGCCGGGTGAAGTTTACCCTCCTGAAAGCCGCCAAGTTTACGATTTTGGCAGGATAAACCCGCACCCACCGGGTGACGCTTTAAGAAGCGATAAACGATCGCTACCGTTCGTGTGATTACTTCAGCCTCGTCAAGCGCCGGCGCCCGCGTCCTCGCAACGGCGGCTTTCCCTCCGTCCAAAAACCGCTTTAACTTCAATCCATGCACCAGTGGAAAAAGTCGGTCGCCGAACACAACGTGGACGCTTGGCTCGCGCGGCTGGACTTCGTCGAACCCGGGCGGCTGGCGGTAGTCAGCCGGCCCGGCGCGAAGTCGCACAGCGTGGAAGTGTACTGCGAACTCCAGACCGAAGCCGACGCTCTCGTCAGACAGTTCGGCGGCACCGCGCGGGAGGTTCTCCCCGTGGATTGGCAGCCTTCGCCCGCCGCGTCCGCGGGCAGACCGCTGAGCATCGCGAGTGGGCGTTTGCTCGTCACCGGACGCGAGGCGGACCTCGCGGTGCTGCGGTCCACCCACCCGACGGCGCATGTGCTGTGCGTCCCGGCGGCGATGGCGTTCGGAACGGGCGAACACGCCACCACCGCGATGTGCCTACGTTTCTTGGTGGAAACCAGCCGTCGCCTGAACCGGGAATCCGTTGGCTGGAACACGCTAGATCTCGGGACGGGCAGCGGCATCCTCGCGCTCGCCGCCCGGCACCTTGGATCGCAACACGTCCTCGGATTGGACAATGACCGGCACGCCGTGCGCACGGCGAAGGAGAACGCGGTGTTCAACGAGTTGACGCGCGGGGTGAAATTCCAGCAGGCGGATTTGCTGCGCCGCTGGCAGCCGGACGCAAGCCGTCCGTGGACGGTGGTCACCGCCAATTTGTTCAGTAATCTGCTCGTGGCGCTGATGCCCGTCATGGCGGGCGCGCTCGCGCCCGGGGGGACGTTGATCTTGTCCGGCATCCTGGCTGCGCAGGCGGATGAAGTGGCGGCGGCGGCGCGCGGGGCAAAGCTTGAGGTCATCTCGCGTCGCCGGAAGGGAAAGTGGGTGGCATTGCTGGCCCGCCACGACCTGAGCACGGAGCGGAGGTGATCCCCCGCGCGACGACGCCCGGGAACCAGGAAGCCACTTTACAGGACGGTTGATCTGGCTATAGAACCGGGTGTCAAACGTCCGCTCGACGGCGCTTGCCCGCCATGCGCAACATCCCCCCATCGTCCCGGCCAAGTTTGTCCTCCGCCGCCGCCGTGGCTCTGCTCGTCCTCATCCTCTCGTTGACGGGCTGCGGGGGCAACGGACGTGACCAGGCCCGCAACAAAATCAAGCAGGCCGGGCGCTCCTTCACGGCGGATGATTTTGTGAAGGCCGCCGGCGCGGGCGACCAGGGATTGCTCACCGCTTTTCTCCGGGCCGGCATGGATCGCAATAGCCAGGACGCCCGTGGTTACACCGCCCTGATGGCCGCCGCCGAGGCCGGCAACACCCCGCTGGCCAAATCCCTGCTCGACGAAAACGCGAAACCCGACCTTCAAAACAAGGAGGGCGCCTCCGCCCTCCTGCTCGCCACGGCCAAGGATCACGCGGACACCGTTCGCGCGCTCGTCGAAGCCAACGCGGACACCCGGGTCAAGGATCACAGCAACTGGACGCCGCTGATGAAGGCGGTTTACGCGGGCTACAAGGACGTGGTCGATGTGCTGCTCAAAACCAGCGCGGACCAGTTGAAACGCGACGGACAACTCGACCGCGCGCTCGCGGTTTCGGCGTTGCTGGGCAAGCTCGACATCATGCGCGCCCTCCTCGACCACGGCGCGAACGTCAACGCCACCATCGAAAAAGGGCAAACCGCCCTGATGTACGCCGCCACCGCCGGGAACGCGGACGCCGCCACCCTCCTGCTCGACCGGGGCGCGGACCCGCGCCTGGTGAACGCGGAGAGCGCCAGCGCGTCGATCCTGGCGTTGCAGCGTGGACATCCCGATGTTGCCAAGCTCATCGATGGTCGTACGGTCGGCGGCGCGGCCACCAGCACTCCGGCGAACACTCCCTCTCCCGTCGCCGCCGCGCAGACACCGTCCCCCGCCGGCGCGCCGACCGAGAAACCCTCGGGTGCCGGCGCGGACGCGGCCAGCGTGGCGATGGAACGCGCCTGGCTGAAACAAAACGGCATCGAACCCACGAATCTCCTCAAGAAAGACACGGGTCAGGACGACGACGGCGACGGCTTCACCAACGACGAGGAACTCGCCGCGGGCACCAACCCCAACGATCCCAATTCCCACCCCGCCTACCATACCAAGCTGCGGATGAAGCGGGTGGACGGGGAAACCTTCCCGGTGATTTTCGACGGTTTTGACGGCAAAAAAGCGCGTGTCACCGTGCGTGAAAAATCGGCGGACGGCACGGTGGGCGGCGGGCGGCAGTTCTCCGTCGATACCGGGGGCCGCGTCGGCGACCTTCCGTACGTCGTCACCCGCGTGCGCCGCCGGAACATTTCCGAAAAGGACACGGGAAGCCCGCGCGACGTTTCCGAGCTAACGCTTTCCAATCTGCAAACCGGACAGAAGATCACGCTGGTCCGCGCCATGCCGACCAACAGTCCCGACGCCACGGCGATCGTGACCTTCGGGGAAGCCGGCCCGGAAATGCCGTTGCGCCTGGGTCAGAAGTTCACCATTCCCCGCGACCCCCAGCAATCGCACTACGAAGTGCTCGACATCCGTCCCACCCAGGTGATCCTGCGAATGGTCGAAACGGGGCAAACCGTGACCGTTTCCACCCCGGATAATCCGGTCGGAGGCGCGACGGCGGACCCGCCACCCCGTTGAACGTTACCGTCATGAATATTATCCCGCTCGAAGACGAGGTTCAAGACATCATCGGCAAGGCGCGCCGGGGCTTGAAACTCACCGAATCACAGTTGGCGCTGAAGGCTGGCGTTCCGTTGGAAACGGTCGAAGCGGCGCAGAAGGGTTCGATTGACCCGGCGGCCATTGCAAAAATCGCGGCGGCTTTGCGGCTCGACGCGATTGCGCTAACGGAGATTGCCCGTGGAAGCTGGAAACCGGCGCGGGCGAACCCGCCAGCCACGTTCGCAATGTTTGACACGACGTTCGATGGTATGCGGGTGAACTCCTACCTGGTCTGGGAGCGGGACGGCGGTCCGGCGGCGGCGTTCGATACGGGCGGCGAATGCGCGGGGATGTTGGAAGCCATCCGTGAGCATCGGCTGAAGGTGGAGGCTATTTTCCTGACCCACACCCATATTGACCACGTGGCGAGGATCGACGACTTGGTCAACCGGACGGGGGCGAGGGTTTATGTGTCCGAGTTCGAGAAACTGGGCGGCACCATTCCTATCGAGGACGACAAAAGGTTCACCATAGGTGGCTTACAAATCCGAGCGCGGCTCACCGCCGGTCACTCCTTGGGTGGGATCACGTACGTGGTGGAAGGATTGCGGCCGACCATTGCGATCGTCGGCGACGCGCTTTTCTCGGGCTCGATGGGTGGAGTGCCACCGGAGCGTTATGAGGAGGCCTTGCGGATGAACCGCGAGCGAATTTTGTCTTTGGCGGATGACGCCATTGTTTGTCCAGGTCACGGGCCGATGAGCACGGTTGGCGAGGAGAAGAAACACAACCCCTTCTACGCCTTCGCCGCGTAAGGGTTCTTCTCCGCCACTGCGAAGCAGTTCTCCTCCCCCGCCGCGCAGCGGCTTTGGAGTGCGCCACGACACGTCGCCGCTTTGATCCCAGCGACATGTCGCGTCGTTTCCCTTCGGCGAAGCCGCTGTTGATTGAGCCGGCTGCGCCGGATGGTCAGGACGCGACGTGTCGCGGTTGGACCCGGCGGAGCCGTGTGAAAGCGGCGACGTGTCGCCGCACTCCAAAGCCGCTGCGCGGCGGGCGGAGGCGGAACACCTGTTGTTGATCAACAAAAAAGCCGCGCTCCTCAGGGAACGCGGCTTGAGAATCATCCTTCTTCCTGTGTTAGCTCAACTTGTCCGCGTAGTACTTGATCATCGACGGATCAATGTCACCCGGCGAGGAAAGCTGCGGCTCATCGGGCAAATCCGGCCAGGGATAACCCTTGGGCATTTCGTCCTTCACCACCAACTGTTGGCCATCCTCGGGATGCGGTCCGTTCCAGATCTTGGCTAGTTCGTTGTACTCCTTGCCCTGCTTGTACATGACGAGATGCAAACCCTCCTTCTCAAGTTTGTAAGCCTCGTGGAACTTCTTGTTGCTAACGTCGGGGATCGGCAGCACCGCGCCCACGTTCGCGCCGGTGAGCACTTCCAACGCCTTGGCGTACGCCACGACATGCACACCGCCGCGCACCAGCAGGTATCCCACCGCCGCGCGTGCGACCGGGTCATCCGTGGACTCGTACACGCGAATCTTGTTCGCCCGCGCGCCGCATTCCAGGAAGAAGTTGTGCAGCAAGTCCAGCTTCAGATTGCCGCTGGAGAACACGTTTTGTCCGGTCCAAAAACGACCCTGGAATCCATCGGCAAAGCCGTCTGGGCGGAAGCGATGAAGTGCGACGGCGTAATCGACGGAATTCCACGCGGAGTTGGTCAACGGGCGCCGGGTCCTTGGCTGCCGCCGTGCTTTCTTGGAAGGTGCACTGCGGTCGTCGCGCGTGGTGGAACCCGTCAGGAGCAGGTTGATCGCGGCGCGTGACGGCCTCGATGTGGCTGTATTCCTCGGCGGCGATATTGGAGATCAGGTCATAAAATGGACGGACCTTGGTTTTGCCACGGAAATTGAACGACTGAAAAGTGTAGTTCATCAGCGTGGACATCTCGCCGAATTTTCCGCCCAGCAGTTCCTGCACGGCTGCGGCGGCGTTCGGGTTGGGTCCGTTGGATTCGGGGAGATCCACGGTGATTTGGTCGAAGCGATAGATCATGGTCCTTATACAACGCACGGTTGTGCGTGGCTGGTTTGAAATCAGTCTGCCAACCCGTGTGTAACAGAGTGTCCCGCCGGTGAAAGAAATAGGTGGCAAACCCGTCGCCGCCGCGAACTCAGCGAGAGATGATTAGTGCTTTCCCATCGACAAACCCGGCGGCTTCCAACTCTGCGGGGATATAGTCGCAAGGTCATCGCGCCACTCCTCGCCGCCGTCAGAAAGTCCTGTTGGACAAACTGCGCGAATAGCACGCGTCCTCGCCGAGCGTTTCCCCGGCGCTTTCCTGCAGAATCAGACGCGGCGCGACCACGCGCCGCAAACTCCGCGCCCGGTCCGGGGATTTCCGGCGAAGTGCCCGTGACCAGGACATCGCTGCGCAGTGTTTCGGGACTCTCGTGCTCAACGAGCCATTGCTGGGTAAGCGACCCGCCGTCTCCGAGCAGCAACACCCGCCAGCCCTGCCGCGCGCAGTTGCAAAACCAAAGCCTTGTCACCGGCGGCGCGACCGGCGGGATGCTCCGGCGGGTACAGCACGCGCAGTTCGACTCCTCTTCCCAAACGGGATGAACATCCCCCGCCCCCAGTGGTTGAGCGAAAGGTTTCGCCGGCTGGCGAAATCGCGATAAAGTCTTCTGGTAAGCCGAACGTCCCACGGTGGTTCTGTGTCAAACACCCGTGCCGGAGTGAACCCGGCCAACACCAACGGCGCCGCCGCGAGGTGGCCGCTATCCGCTTGGCTCAGAATCAGCCCGTCGAGTCCGGCCTAACCCGCGCGAGTGCAGGAATGGCAACACCACGCGCTGGTAATCGAAGGGCTTCCCGTGTCGATCAGCCAGGCGCCGTCGGGTGCGCGCAGTGAGACGCTCCGCGCGCCGCGCTCCAGGTCCAACACGGTCAATTCGACGACCGGTTGCTCCCAACGCCCTTCAGGCAGTGCCGCGTAGAAACTGCCGCCGGGCAGCGCGTCGAACAAGCGCACCGTTCCCAGCATCCCTTTCGCCAGCAGCCAACTCCCGTTGTTGAGCCAAACGGCCCACGCGGACGACAACACCGAGGCCGCGAGCGACGTGACCCCCAACGCGATCATCCCAAAGGCCAAGGGGAAGCACCACGACGTTTGCCAGCATGGAAACAGGCGAAATGACGTTGAAAGTAACACCACATCAGCGGCAGCGAACCCAGACTGGCCGCGCACGAGATACAGATCAGGCCGATCACGCGGCGCCGCAACTCCTCGAACACCAACAGTGCGTCGAGAAAAGCTTGCGGGGCAAAAAGGGGTCCGGCGCGCCGATCCCGCCGCACCACGAGCGCAGTCTGGCACCCGAGCAGCAGGATGGACAACACCACCAGAAAAGTCAGCTGAAACCCCAGGTCGAAAAGCTGGTTGGTGTCTATTGCCAGGATCAACACCGCCGCGATGCCCAGGCTATTCAGGGGCCGGGGTGGACGGTCGATCCATTCACCGCCCAGAAACACCGCCGCCACCAGAACGGCGCGCAGACTCGCCGGCCCGAAACCCGTGGCAAGGGCGTAGCCGACCAACAAAGGCAAAATCAGAACTCCTGTCCAGGGGCGGCGTAACTCCGCATACTCCCAACGCCTGCGCCAGCAGCCATGAAAGCAACCCGAGTTTGAGTCCGTCGATGGCGAAGAAATGGAGCGTGCCCGTGCGCTGAAAGGAAGGTTGGAGTTCACCGAGGCCGGGCCCGCTTCGCAACCCCAGCAGCAGCGTCGAGAACACCGCGGCCACCTCGGGATCGTCTTCCAAATCCAGCGTGAGCCGCCGTTGCGTCCACCGCTGAAACCCGCGTTGGATCGCGGGCAAATTCGGCGGCCACCGCCAACCGACGGACGGCAGGCGCCGCACATCCGTCAGTCCTCCGCATTGGATCTCCGTGCGGATATCCTGCCGTCGCAGAAAGCCCGCGTAGTCGAATTCCCCGGGGTTGCGAGGGGGACGGATTGGGCCGCCCGTGCCCGTCACTTCCAGCCGCTCGCCTGAAGCTAGTGCCGCGGGGCCGTTCCGCCAGAACACCCTGACCCCCGCGCGGCAGTTCCACCCGCGACCGCCCACCTCCGCGAAGCTCAGCCCGAGCGTGAAACGCCAGTTCGTACCGCCCGCCGCCTTGACAGAACTTCCGGCGGCAGTGGAGCCGCGAGGTTCATCAAGGATGATCCCGCGCGCGCGGATCATCCGATCAGCCGGGGGCGGGTCCGCGTCCGTTTCCTCGCTCCGCGCCGCCTCCCGCTGGGCTGGCCTGCCTTCCAGCGCGCTCGCCAGTCCAAGCGATGCCGGATCAGTCAAACGGAATAAATGAATCGTGGCAAAGCCGCCGATCACCAGCGCGCCGCAAACCACCGGTCCCGGGAACCAGGCGAACCCCGCCGCCAATGTGAAGAACACGGCGCACGCCAACCAGGGACCTTCCTGCCACCCGCCCCTTCCGGTCCCCCCGAAGAACCTGGCGCCGTATTCTCCGAGCAGGATACCTGTGCAAGCCGCGAGTGCCAGACCGGCGAAGGGCTGGGGTGTCCGCGGGCGCGCGAGGCCTCGCCAGTCAAACGAGCGAAACCAACCGGCGAGTCCAGAAAATAATCCCACGGGGTTGCCGCGGAGTTAGGGGGTGCGCCGGCAAATAGGGAAGCAAAAACGGTTTGGCAACGCGTCAACCCGAGCAATTTTCCACCTGTGGACCTCACGGGTCGGCGACCACCCGCAAGATGTCCGTACCGCGGAACAACGATTCCAGACCACGCAGGATGTGCGCGTACTGTTCGGCGGGCAGGCTCCAGGCGATGTCGCAGCCACCGAGTTTGCGCAACTGGTTTGGCATGTCCGCCCGCAAATCCAACCGCAAACCCGCCACGGAAATCCGCGCCCGCGCCACCGCGTCATACACGCCGCCGTAGAGCGGGTAGTTGCAATCCAAATGGATGCTGGCGGGCAGGTCCTCCAGGCTGCGCATGACCACCACATGCGGCAGGGGACCATGCTCGGGGAAAAGGGCGGCGGCGGTGAACACTTCGACCCCGTGGTCCGCTTGTCCGAAATAAACGTCTTCCGCTCTGAAAACGATGCGCTCCAGATAATTGGAGTTTGGAAGTGGCTCATCCATGATCGGCCCGTGCGGAATAAACGAAGATAAGAGCCTCCTTCACCAGCCTGAAAGTATAATCCTGGGATACAACGAAGCACACCCAAGAACGCACGCCCCGACGAAAAATCCACTCCCGGGCGTGTTTTCCATTCCTCGGTGGGTTTAGCTCTAGTTCCGGGGTGAATGCTTCGTCCTCGCCGGACGATTGTCGCACTGGAAAATCCCGCTCCCCGACGCATCTTCCGCTCGGAAGAAGTTTCCCTTCCAGCACTGTCATGACCCATCCCACCCCACCGGCGCCACTCCTTGCCCGGAACGAAGCGGCCGCGCGAACCGGCTTCGCCGTGGCATTGGGGTTGGCCGCCATCCTGGAGTTACTGGTGACCTGGCAGGTGCGGCGCGACGCCAACGCGGTCAACTACCACGTCCTGGCTTTCTGCGCCGTGTATTGCATCCTGGATGAACACCGGCCCTTCCCCGGGATCCGGTTCAGCCCGGCCTCCGCCCTCGCCGGTTGCCTCCTGCTCGCTTCCGCCCTGGTCAAGGCGCGCTGGATGGTCAACACCGATGGCTACCAGCACTTCCTCGCCCTAGTGTTCGCCGCCGGCCTTGGGCTCGCCGCGCTGGGCTGGCGCGAAACGGGGCGGCTGTGGAAGGCGGGCCTCATCCTGGCGCTGCTTTCCGCCGCGGACGCCCGCTTCCAATCCTACGGCCTCGCGCATTTGAACCTCAACGGCCTCGGGGCCGCCCTTTCGGCGAACCTGCTTTTCCTCGCCGGCTATCCGGCCATCGCGCAGGGCGACTTCGTGTCCATGCCCGGCGGGGGGGTGGAAGTGTACGGTCCCTGTTCGTCGGTGATCCCCCTCAACTACCTGCTCAAGCTGGCGTTGCTGGCCCTGCTGGTCTTTCGCAGTCGTTGGTGGCAGAAGCTTGTCATCGTCGCGCTCACCGTGCCGGTCGCCCTGGGGTTCAACGCCATCCGCATCGCGGTGATGGCGGCGCTCAACGCCTCGGGCGACCACGTTCGTTTCCATTACTGGCACGAGGGCGGGGGCTCCCAGGTTTTCTCCATCGGCTACATGGCCGCTTTTTGCGCGCTGTGCGCGGCCTGCCTGCGTTGGGGCGCGGGCGCGCGTTCGCCCGACGGGGCGGCGCGCCAGGTGTCCGCCACGGCTCCCCCGACCGCATGAGCACCCGCCTTTTGCCATCGGGGCGCGCGCTGGGCGGCTGGGTTCTATCCGCCGTCCTCGCGGTGGTCCTGGTCTCGCTGGTCCTGGCGCCGGCGCCGCGAACGCTCCCTGCCTTTGCATTGCCCGCCACCCTGGCGCTGGGCGACGGCGGCACCCTGGCGGGGGCGGGCGCGGATCTGGTCGCGCGGGACGGGACGCACCTGCCCATGACTTATCGCTACCGGTACCTGCCGCCGGGGGGCGGGGCGGCCGCGGAGGATATAGAGGTGCTGGCGGTGTACCTGGTCCAACCCTCGATGGACGCCCCCGTGTTGCCGGAGCTCTTCGCGGCCCGCCCCTGGAAGGCGGCGGCGGCGGGGGACCAGCCCTTGGCGGCGAACGCCGGCACGTTGCGCGGGAACGGCCCGGATCGCGCGTGGTTGCGAACCGAGGAGCCCCGGGGGGTTTGCCTGCTTGCCTGGATTGCGCCCGACGGTCGTTGCGAAGCCGTCGAACAACCCGCCTGGCGCATCCGGCTTGACCAGTGGCGCCGCCGTCCCTGGCAACTCGCGGGCTGGCCCTTCAGCGGCAAACCGGAGGCAAACCCGTCCGGGATATGTTTGCGGATGACCGTCCGCCGGATGGATGGCGGCGGCAACGCGCGGTCGCCCGAGGACACCGCCAAGATCTGGACCAGCGTGGTCGAGGCCTTCGGTCGGCGGGCGCGGCAGTTCCCCATGGGCGGCGAGGCCGCGAAATAACGGGGGATGCTTCCGTCCGGTTAGGTCCCGGTCCCCGGGGTCAACAGGGGCTGGAGCATCGCGCGCTCCTCCGGGAGCAATCCCCGGGCCGATCTCAAAGCCATTGCTTCCTGCCAGGCTAGGGAACGCTGCCCATTCGCACCCAAGGCGACTGCATGTACAACCCGGGCGGATTGCGAACTGGGTAGCGTTCCCGGGTTGAATGGATCACCCAGACAGCGCAAAGCCGCGTCAGCTTGGTTCTCCCGCAGCAACGCCATGGCCAAGGAAACCCGGAAGGACAGGTTGGCCGGGAAATCACGCGCCAGGGGCTCCATCACCTCGCGCGCTCTGTCCGGCGTCACCTCCGAACACAGCAGGCCGGTGTACACTTCCGAAGCGCGCATGGCGGGATCGTCCGGCCACTGTTTGGTCATCGCGGACAACACCCGGTGCGCAGCCTTGGCACCACTGTGCGTGGATACGAAGCGCAACAGCGTCGTCTGAACCGTCAGGTCGTCGGGCGCCAGGGCCACCGCCGCCCGGTAAGCCGCCTCCGCGCGGTCGGATTGATGTTCCCGCTCCGCCGCGCCGCCCACCATCAGCAGCTTGCGCCGATCATCGGCGGCCAGCACCACGGCGCGATCCCAGTTGACCTCCGCCGCCACGGGTTTGCCGAGGCGAGCCGCCGCTTTGGCGAGATAAATCGCGGCCGAAACATCGTCCAGTCTCCCGCTGATCGTCGGATCACCCAAATCCTTCTCGACCAGGCTCCACTCGCCGATACTCGCAAGAGCCTCTTCGCGCAATGCGAGCAGTGCGCGATTTTTACGAACCCGGTCCAAAGGCAGCAACTTTACCACGTCGGCACCGCCGTGATGCGACATTAGCCAGCGGCAAAGCGTGGCCAGGGAGTCGTCGCTGCCATCTTTGTAGTCGGCCACCGCTTTTGCCAGGAGCGCCTGCTCCTGCGATGGATTGAGTTTTGAGCGAAGTTCCAGGATGCCGAGCCGGATGGTGGGTGTGGTGAGGGGATGCAACTCGAGTCGCTGGATCAACGCGGGGATGTTGGCGGCCAATCCCTCCCGGCCCGCCGGGTCGATCGTGGGGGCGACTTGCTGCGAGGAAAGAAAAGCCAGGGCCTGCAGGGCGGGCATGGTGTTGCCCTCCGCGAGCCGGTTCAACGCGTTCCAAGCCTGGGTACGCGCCGACGTCTCCGTGGCGTTTACCAGGATGAGAAGAGCCGCCTCGTAACGTTGCGATTCGGTGCCTTGAGGATAAGCCAGCACTTCCAGGGCGGATTTCGCGGTGTTCGCGCGATCCCCGTAACGTTCGGCCAGCTTGGCACCCAGCAAGGCGTCCTCCGGAGTTCCGGCCGGAATGGCCTCGCGCAAAGCGCGCAACTGCTCGCCGACCTTTCCCAATTCCCCTTGTTCAAGGGCAAGTTCCGCGTAGTCACGACGGCTCTCGGGGGTAAGTGGATAATGGTCGTTGAGGATGCGCTCCCACACCGCCAACGCCGCGCTCCGCACGTGCGCGACGGTCATGAAATGCAGTTTGGTGTTCAGCACGACCGGATCGTGCGGCGCCAGGCGATCAGCCTCTAAAATGAGGGGCGCCGCCTTTTGGATTCCACCCGTGCGAACAAAGGCGGCGGTGGCGGTGGCGAGGCGTCGCGCCCGCCAGATGTTTCCGTAGTGCCAGGCCGGTTTCGCCGCCAAGCCACCACCAATGATAACCGCCAGGATGGTTCCGATCAGGACGCGCCGATCGTGCCAGCGGCGGCGACGGGGGGTGGTGTAGGACACCAGGGGAACACTGCTGCGATGAACGGGAAACTGCATGAGCGTGAGGGGGTACCTTGCACGCGTTGTTCTTGCATAAACTGGATCGGACTGCGAGACGAAATTTCACGCCTCCACTTTTCGGGAGTTTGCGTTGGTAACCCTCCGGTGTTCCCACGGCGCGATTGCAGCCTCGGATTACAACCGCGGCTCGATCAGATCCTTGAGTTTGATCATCCCCCGGCGGATGCGCGCTTTCACGGTTCCAAGGGGTTCGTCCAGTTTGATGGCAATCTCGTTCTGGGTTAATCCACCGAAGAAAGCCATCTCGATGGCCTGTCGCTGTTCCGTGGAGAGTTGGAGAACCGCGTTGCGAACCAGCCGGTTCTTTTCCAGGATGTACACCTGCTCGCCGGAATCCGCCGTGGCTTGGCCACCGCCCGCGCCCCGGTGCTCGATCACGGCGCTTTCCTTTTCCACCTCGTCTTTGAGGCGATGACGGCGTTGCGCGCTCCGGAGCCGGTCAATGGACTTGTTGCGAGTCAAAGTCAGCGCCCACGTCAGCGGCTTACCCCGCGCGCGGTCGTACAATTTGGCCTTGTCCCAAATTTGAACAAAAAC
Source organism: uncultured bacterium (assembly GCA_963795895.1). Classification (GTDB taxonomy): domain Bacteria; phylum Verrucomicrobiota; class Verrucomicrobiia; order Chthoniobacterales; family SZAS-18; genus CAWCJJ01. The sequence continues at coordinate 123,103 of CAWCJJ010000002.1, read as the reverse complement.
ATCCTGCAACACGTCCTCCGCCTCGGCTTGGTTGTTGAGAACCTGGAAGGCGGTCGAGAACAAAACCCCCGAGTACCGTTCGTGAAGCTCGCTGAAGCTGGCCCGGTCGCCGCGCCCGACGTTCTCAAGCAGTTCGGTTTCAAGCGCTTCGTCGCGGGTAAAAGGAAGAGTGGCCATGTACGGATAAATAAAAATTTGCGGCAACTACTGCGGTGTTGCTCTAGTACGTCATCAAGGGCTTCGAAGGATGCAAAACACACCACATAACACAACGGCGCTCACTGAAGTGGCGACAACCTCCCCAGTCTCTTGCAGACTAGGGTCCAGCCGGTACGGAAAAGCCAGGGTGCGCGTGGCTCAAATTATCCGCGCGGCGAACGGCGTCCACTCATTTCGCGAGTTGAGCGTGGATGTGCTGGCCGAGGGTGAGTTCACCGCGACTTTCCTCGCGGGTGACAACTCGCCGGTGCTGCCAACCGACACGATGAAGAACACCGTGTACGTGCTCGCCAAACGCCACCCGATCGAAAGTCCGGAGACTTTCGGCGCGCTCGCCGGGCGCTATTTTCTGGAACGCAACCCGGCGATGACGCGCGTCGAGATCACCTTGCGCGAGACACGCTGGGAACGCCTGGTGGTCGCGGGCGAACCGCATCCGCACGCCTTCCAGGCTCCGGGCCGGGACAAACCGATGGTTCGCGTGAGCGTCACCCGCGTACCGGGTACGGGTGCCATCGACACCGAAGTGGAATCCGGGGTGGACGACGTATGCCTGCTCAAGACCACGGGTTCGGCCTTCCGGGGGTACCTCAAGGATGACCTGACCACCTTGCCTGAAACGGACGACCGCATCCTTTCCACGATGCTGCGGGGGCGCTGGGTGTACGACGACGCGCGTGTGACCGCAAATTCCAGCTTCGCGTATCCGGCGGCGAACCAGGCGGCACTGGCGGCGATGCTGGCGGTGTTCGCCAACGAGCACAGCGAGTCCGTCCAAGCCACGTTGTTTTCGATGGGCCGCGCCGCATTGGGGGCGGTGCCGGAGTTATCGCGCGTGACTTTGGGCATGCCCAACCGGCATTACCTGCTCTTCGATCTGAGCCGCTTTGGTTTGGAGAACCGCAACGAGGTGTTCTACCCCACCGACGAGCCGCACGGACAGATTGAGGCCACCGTGGAAAGGGGTTGAGGCGCGGCGTTCCTCGGGGAAGATTTACCGGGTTTCCGGGGTGGCCGGTTGTTCTTGATGGTAGGTTGAGTGCTTCGGTTAACTTGTTTACCATGCCCGTCATCCGCCGTCTCCTCGACCCGCGCAACGACCTGGTTTTCAAGTGCATTTTCGGCGATCACCCCGACATCTTGCGCAGCCTGCTGAACGCGCTGCTGCCCCATCGTCTCGCTGGAGTACCTGCCCGCCGAACTCGCGCCCGCCGTGCCGCTCTTCAAGTACACGGTGGTGGACGTGCGCTGCAAGGATTCCGCCGGACGCCAGTTCGTCGTGGAGATGCAGATGGATTGGACAACCGCCTTCTTGCAGCGTTGCGTCTTTAACGCGAGCAAGGCGTACGTGAGTCAATTGGGCAAGAACGAGGACTTCCGGTCACTGCTGCCGGTCATGGCTTTGGGACTGCTCGACGACATTTACCAAGCGGAAGAAAAGGGCTGGTACCACCATCACCAGATCGTCAACGTCCGCGACACGGCGGAGGTCATCGAAGGGTTGGAACTGGTCTTCATCGAACTGCCTAAATTCAGCGGCGCCGATCTCTCCAACACCCCGGCGGCGCAAGCGGCGTGGCTGCGGTTCCTGTGTGAAACGGGTGATCTGCGTCTGGAGCGCGGAGTTCACACGGAAACGAGAAAATCGTGCCCGAGATCGGTCAGGCCTTGGACCTCGCCGAGGAGGGCGCGTTCACCGATGTGGAACGTCATTACTACGATCAGTACTGGGACAGTGTGCGGGTCGAGCGATCCAAGCTTTCCGAGGCGGATGAGGAGGGATTCACCAGAGACATCACACAAGGCCGCGAGGAGACGCTGAAATTTGCGTTGGAACGGATGATCAACCTTGGTATCCACGACGCCGAAGCCCGTAGATTGCTCGGGCTGCCGGTATTGGACAACCTGCGGGCGAGACCAACATTCCAGCCTGCGTAGCCGCAAAATTTCTGACATATTGCCCGCGTGAACACTCCCGCGCGCCATCCGGGCGGCGCAACTCTGCTCCCCCCGCCCGCCCACGTCCCAGCCGCCGCCAGCCCGTCGGCCGCTCCGGTGGCGGGCGAAGCCGCCCTCGCGATCCTGCTCGCCATCAGCTTTTCCCACTTGCTCAACGACACCATCCAGTCGCTGATCCCCGCCATTTACCCGCTGCTCAAGGAGTCGCTCAAACTCAACTACACCCAGATCGGGCTCATCACGTTCACCTTTCAGGTCACCGCCTCCCTACTGCAACCGCTCGTCGGCTTGGGCACGGACCGTCGTCCCCTGCCCTATTCCCTGGCCATCGGGATGGGCTTCACGCTCGCGGGGTTGGTCTGGCTTTCCCACGCCGCGAGCCTGCCGGCCGTGCTGGGCTCCGCCGCGCTGGTCGGGGTGGGATCTTCGGTGTTTCACCCGGAGGCTTCGCGCGTCGCCCACATGGCTTCCGGCGGACGGCGCGGCTTCGCGCAATCCTTGTTCCAGGTCGGGGGAAACGCCGGCAGCGCGCTGGGTCCCTTGCTCGCCGCCTGGGTGGTGTTGCCGCGCGGACAGGCGCATATCCTGTGGTTCTCGATCCTGGCGGTGCTCGGCATCGTGGTGCTGGCCACCGTCGGACATTGGTACGCCAACAACCTTCACCGGCTCAGGAAACCCAACGCGCGCGGCGGGACCGGGCGGCAACCCGCGGCCCCTTCCCGCCGGACCGTAATCCTTTCACTGGGAATCCTGGTGGCGTTGGTTTTCTCGAAGTACTTCTACCTCGTGAGCTTGACGAGCTACTACACGTTCTATCTGATTGAACGGTTCCATATTTCCAAGGAAGCCTCGCAGATGTATCTTTTCCTCTTCCTGTTCGCGGTGGCGGCGGGCACGTTCGCCGGCGGTCCGCTGGGCGACCGGATCGGACGCAAGTACGTCATCTGGGTTTCTATTTTGGGCATCGCGCCTTTCACGCTGATCTTGCCCTACGCCGGTCTGTTTGGAACGGCGGTCCTCAGCGTTGTCATCGGCGCGCTTCTGGCCTCGGCGTTCTCCGCGATTTTGGTGTACGCGCAGGAACTCGTCCCGGGTAAGGTTGGTCTGGTCGCGGGCTTGTTTTTTGGACTCGCCTTTGGCATGGCCGGGATTGGCTCGGCCGCGCTCGGGAGTCTGGCCGATCACACCAGCGTCGCGTACGTTTACAAGGTATGTTCCTTCCTGCCCCTGATCGGAATTCTAACCGCTTTCCTACCAAATTTGGAACCTCCCCACGCCGGGAGACTCGGATCATCAAGGTAGGGCCTCTACTCGCGGAGCATGAAAATTCTGGTCGTCGATGACGAGCGCAACATCGTCCGTACCCTGACGCTGTCGCTGGAAAGCGATGGCCATGAGGTCGCCGTGGCCGACCATGGCGCCGCGGCTTTGCGCCTGGCGAAGGACGGCGCGTTCGACCTCGCGTTTCTGGATCTGCGTCTGGGTGGAGAGGACGGTTTGGAGGTACTGGCCCGCCTGCTCACGGTGGATCCGGGTCTCGCTATTGTACTGATCACGGCCCACGCCTCCATCCCGACCGCCGTGGAGGCCATGCGCCTCGGCGCGGCCGATTACGTGCCCAAGCCGTTTACCCCGGGCCAGATCCGGCTGGTGGTGGAACGGTTGGCGCAGACCCGGCGATTGCGCGGGCGCGTGGCGGAACTCGAAGCCCTCGTGGAAAGCGGGGCGGGCGGCGGTCCCGCCGTTGAGCTTCACAGTGAGGAACCCGCCATGGCGCGACTGCTCGAACTCGCCTGGCGCGCGGCGGCGAGTCCGCGCGCGTCCATCCTGTTGTTGGGTGAAAGCGGCACGGGCAAGAGCGTGCTCGCGCGCGCGCTGCACGGGCGCGGCCCGCGCGCGGACCAACCGTTCGTCACGGTGAGCTGCCCGTCGTTGTCCCGCGACTTGCTGGAGTCCGAGTTGTTCGGGCATGTGAAGGGGGCCTTCACCGGCGCGACGGCCAACACGCGGGGAAAGGTCGCCGCCGCGGCGGGCGGAACCCTTTACCTGGACGAAGTGGGCGAACTGCCGACCGCCATTCAGCCCAAGCTCCTGCGCCTGTTGCAGGAACGCGAGTACGAACGGGTGGGCGAGACGGAAACCCGCCACGCCGATGTGCGGATCATTTCCTCGACCAACCGCGATCTGTCCGCCGCCGTCACGGCGGGCGCTTTCCGGGAGGATTTACTCTACCGGCTCAACACCATCACCCTGACCTTGCCGCCCTTGCGGGAACGTCCCCGGGATCTGGAATCGCTGGCGGCGGCGCACCTCGCGTTCTTCGCGCGGCAAATCGGTCGTCCTCTGGGCGGTTTCAGCGCGGAAGCCGCCGAGGCGCTCCGCTGCTACGCCTGGCCGGGCAACCTGCGCGAACTCCGCAACGCGATTGAGCGCGCCGTGATCCTGGGGGGCGGTGGCGATGTGGGCGTGGCCGATCTTCCCGACCAGGTACGTTCCGCCGTGGTGCAACCGAGGGAGAACACCGCCACGGAGTTGCAACTGGGGGGAGCCGCAACGCTGGCGCAGATTGAGGACGAGCATATTCAACGGGTTCTCGCCCGGACCACCCGCCTGGATGACGCGGCGTTGATCCTTGGCATTGACCCGGCGACCTTATACCGAAAACGGCGGAGACTGGGTGACGAGGGGAAGATTCGCAAAGCGGATAGCGCAGTGGAGGGGTGAGGCATGGTTGATGGTACGGGTTCCCTTTCTTAAGGGTTGGCAAGTTGAGAGATAATCCTTTATAAGAATGGTACATACTCCACCCGTGGTTCCAGATGCCTCCTTCCCCCACTATGGCAGAGCCGGTTCTCTCCCCCGAGCAATCAAGCGACCATCACAGCGTTAGCTCTTCCGTTGCGAGGCACGCCCATCCCCCCTCCATCTCCACCCACCGGAGCCGGCTGGTTCCCGTCAAGATCAGCTCCGCCAAACGCCCAGGCGATTTCTTCGGCGCGTTCTTCCAACACGATTGGGCCACGGGGATCCTCTACCTGGCGCTGGACGCCGTCGTCTGGCTGACGCTGTACAATCTTTCGGTGTATTTGCGGGGCGGCGCGCGGTACGCGGCGGGCGACTCCATTTTTTCCGTGTTTCTATTGCAATTGGCGGTGATCGCGTTGTCCCTTTTCATCGTGGGCGGCTATGACCGGCGCACGAACTTCAGCAGTCTCGGGTACATGAGCGAGCACCTGATTACGTTGGTTGCCGCCGGGTGCCTTGGCGCGCTGCTCATCTACTCGGTGACCGCCTACGAACAAAACATCCGGCCCAGCCGTGGCGTATTGCTCGCCAGCCTGGCGGCTTTTTCCCTGCTGTCGCTGACCTACCGCCGCTACCTCGGCAACTATCTCCTCGCGCGAACCGCCCGCAGCTATTTTCTCGTCATCGGCACGGGCGAACTGGCGCGCCGGTTTTATCATTCGTACCTCACTTCTAATAATCGTCAGCAGCTCCGTTTTGTCGCCACCGATCTGGAAGCAACGCACGGTGGAAACACGCTCGACAAGGACGATCCAGACGCCCCGCCCATCGAAGTCAGCGCGGTTGACGAACTCATTTCCTTGGCGTTGGAGAGCCAGGGAGTGGTGGTAGCCGAAGACCCCCGGAAACTGACTACCCCTACGTTGGATTGGCTGACGCGTCTGCACTTCGAGAAGACGCCGGTTTACACCCTGGAATCCTTCTACGAACAATTCTGGCGTCGTGTCCCGGTGCATGCCATTGATCCGATCTGGCCTTTCCAGATGGGTTTCGGGTTGTCCAGTTCGTCACCCTACGCGCAGGTCAAGCGGCTCTTTGACATCGCCGCTTCCAGTCTGGGTCTTGTCGTGCTCAGCCCGTTGCTTGCCCTGCTTGTCTTGCTTACCTGGCTGGACGGCGGCCGGCCCGCGCTGTTCCGGCAAACCCGCATCGGGCGCGACAGACAGCCGTTTACCATCTATAAGTTTCGCACCATGTACTCGCGTCCCGCCGACGAGGAAGGAGACCCGTATACCAGGTCCAACGACACGCGTGTCACGCGCCTGGGTTATTGGCTGCGCAAGCTGCGCCTGGATGAACTGCCCCAACTTTGGAACGTGCTCAAGGGCGACATGAGCATCATGGGACCCCGCGCCGAATGGGACCGGCTTGCCAAGGAGTACGAGGCAGAGATTCCCTTTTACCACTTCCGGCATTTGGTCAAACCCGGCATCACGGGTTGGGCGCAGGTTAATTATCCCTATGGAGCCAGCCGCGAGGATGCCATCGAAAAGCTCAAGTACGATCTGTATTATATCCGTCATTACTCCCTGCGGCTCGACGCGATGATCGTTCTTAAAACTTTGCACATCATGATCTGGGGCAAAGGCGTCTGATCAGGCTGCGCGGGATGAGCAGTGTTACAACCGTTTTCATAAGCATTGAACGCGTGCTCAACCATGGTAAAATGGCTATAGGCCGCGAGACTCTGCCTGGCGTACATGCCTCCGATGCGCCTGCTCATTGATTTTCCCCGCTGGCTTTTTCTCGGTACGCTGGTTTATGCCCCTTGGATGTATGGCTGCACCGATCCCGAGAGCATCGCCGGATTAAACAAACTGCTCGTTGCGGTGTTGGCTCTCTGGAGCCTGGGGTTGGCGATTCGGGGAGAGTGGCCGCAAGCGCCGAAGATTACTTGCCTGCTAGTGCCCGCTATCCTAGCCCTCGGATGGGGCATGACGTACAACGCTTGCTGCCTTTACGATCCTTTCTTCAACACGGCGGTTACCCTTCCGAGGGCAATGCCTGTCCTGCCCGGGTCAGTCGAACGAGCCTTGTCTATGGCTTGGATGGCGCGAATGACCACTTGCTTGGGCAGCCTGCTTTTCGTGGCCGACCTGGTGCGGCGACCCCTTTGGCAACTGCGGCTCTGGTGGACCCTCGGCGCGGCGGGCGGCTCCATCGCGTTGCTCGGACTGGCGCAAAAAGTCACCGCTGCTCCCATGATCTTCTGGCAGCACATGAACCCGCCAGTCGCTTCGTTCTTCGCCACGTATTTCTACCATGCCAACGGGGGAGCATTTCTGAATCTCATCCTGCCGCCGGTCGCCTGCCTGGCATTGCGCGCGATCACCAAGACCGACGCGCCGGGCGAGCGGGTTCTTTGGATCACGGCATTGGTCATCACCCTGGGGGCGGAAGCGGTGAACACCTCTCGCGGCGCACAGGCTGTCGCGCTATTGTTGTGTGCCGCGCTGCTGTTGTGGCCTGCCAGGACGCTCTTGATCGACGCTTGGCAGCAGGAACGGCGGACATTGACGGCAGCGCTATGCTTCGGACTCGCCATCGCGGCGGCGATCATCCTGTCCATCGGGCTCGACGCGCCGCTTACCCGGTGGAGGGTATCGCTTAGTTCCCCCGGCTTCCGGGATGACGCCGGGCGCTGGTTAGCCGCCGGTGCCGGGCTGCACGTCGTTCCAGACGCCGGATGGTTTGGATTTGGCCCCGGAACCTTCCGCGTGGTGTTCCCCTATTACACCGGCTATTTGGGTGATCGCATTTCCGGCATCTGGAAGTTCCTCCATGAGGATTATATTCAGACGGTGATCGAGTGGGGCTGGGTGGGCGCGGTTTTGTGGGCCGTCCTTTATTTCGCCGGGATTGGCACCGCGGTCCGCGCTTATCGGCGAAACGCAAAGTTTTGGAGCGGGCGGCAGCGGCTACTACTTTGCAGCGCGGTCCTGGCGCTGGTGGGTACCGCGTTGCACTCGCTCTTGGATTTTCCGATGCAAATCGCCTCACTCCAACTCCTCTGCGCCGTGTATCTGGGCATCTGCTGGAGCAGCGTGGGGTGGACCGCTCGGCGTGACCACTCATGTCTTGCTAGCGCCCGCTGCCGCTTGTCCTCGCCATACACGCCGTCACCGTACCCGTGCTGCGTGTAATAATAATAGTGGTTGATGCCGCTCTTGCGAGGCAGAGCGATTCAACACCAATCCGACAGGCCGGCTCCCGACCTGCTCCAGCATGCCGATCGGCGCGCTGCACCATGTTTCGCGCAGTCCGGCGCGCGTGTACCACCAGACAAACCGATTGCACGTAAGGGGTCATCAGCAACGTGTCGCTGACCGCCATCACGGGCGCACTGTCGATCACCACGCGGTCGTAAGACCGCGCCGCATCCGACACCAATGCGGCGAAACTCTGGCCGGAAAGCAGTTCGGCGGGGTTCGGCGCTTTTTGTCCGCCCGGCATCACGTGCAAGTTTTCCACCTCGGTCGCCTGCTTGGCCGCCTGGATGTCCGCGCGGCCAACCAGATAATCGGTGATTCCGCCGATTCTGCGGCTCGAAATGAAAAATTTTGTGGATGGACGGGCGCCGCAAATCCGCGTCGATGAGCAGGGTGCGATAACCCTGTTGCGCCAATGAAACGGAGTAATTGGTGCAACTGAAACTCTTCCCTTCGCTCGGCGCGGCGCTGGTAAAAAGCAGGACTTTGCGCTCGGACTCGGGTCCGAGCAAGCTGACGGAAGCGCGCAAGGAGCGAAACGCCTCCGCCGCCGTGGAGTTCGGGTCTCCGGACCATCAGCATGTAGCTCTCTCTCCGCCGGGAATTTCATAGGGGCACAGCCGCCAGGACCGGGCAAGCCGCAAACTGCTCCGCCTGATCCACCGTCTTGATCGAGCTATCCAAGAAATTGAGCAACCCAACAAGAGCACGCCCACGCCAACCCGCCGACGATGGATTCATCATCGCGCGGAAAGGCTGGGGACTAATCGGGCACTGGCGATTGTAACTTGCCGACTTCCTCAATCTGCACCGGGTCGGACTGCATTCCCTTTGTCAGATCCGTTTCGTTCCCGCGCTTCAACACCGATTCGTAAAGCGCCTTGTTCGGCATCCACTTCGCGCTGGAATTCGTTGAAGGGAATGGATTGCTTGTTCAATTCCAAGCGCGGTTTTCTCCTGGTCGGACGAGGCGGCCTGCGATGTTTTCTCCGTCTCGACCGCGTTGCCGTACTCGGCTCTTGATCAACGGCGGCAAACGCAACACGGCCTCGCGCATGACTCCGCTTCGAGCTCCGCCAATTGGCTGCGCGCCTGGATCATCCGCGGATGTTTGTCCTTGTAGCGCTGGGCCAGATTGGCGATGTTCCGGCGTTCATCGCGGTGATCTGGTTCTTGATCTCCACGACCGTGGGATGGTTGGCGATGCTTGGCACCTAAGAAGTTGCTCGGGATCGTTTTTGAACTTGTCGATCGCCGGGAAATCCGACTTCCAGACGCATGCGCTCGGCTCTTACCTGGGTCACCTTGCTGTTGAGATCCTGGAGCTTGGAGGCGACGATGTTCTCCCGCTCGTTGAAGGAAGTGGACGATCCTTTCTCCTCCGATATTTTTGCAGGGCGTTTTCGGAAGCGGTCAACTTTTTTTTCAAACGGTCCGCTTCCTCCCGCAGAAAATCGTACGCCGACCGGGCCGAGCCGGCGTGCTTTTCAATGGATTGGCGGATATATTCCTTGCCGATGGAGTCCGCCAGTATTCTGCGCCATCTTCGGATCGGTGTGGATGACGGTAACGTCGATGAGTCGGGTGCCGCGCCGGATCGCCGGGTTGACCATCTTGGAAAGGGCACCCGCCAACGTTTCCAGACTGTAAGGCTGGCCACTTTCCGGAGGGCGGCAAAAACGAGGGATTGGTGGCCAGTTCGTTTGCTTGCGCCACGCGCTCCATCAAAGTAAAAGACTCAGGTTCTGCTCGATGGTGCGCAGTTGCTCCTGACTGCCGGAATTCACCAGGATGAACCGTGTCCACCGGGGCGATGCGCTCCTCCTGCACACTCACCTCAAGCACGGAGTGGGAGGAGTAAAGCTTCGGCGTGCGATTCAGATAACCGACACCCATGAAGGCGCCCGCGATCAGGCAAAGCACGATGATCCAGGACTTTTCCAGCAACGAATGCACGAACTGCCGATAATCAAAGCCCGGCGCGACGGGTGCGGCGCCGACTCCGCCGACGAGGACGGCGCGGTGGTCTGGGTATTTTCCATCAGGGGAACAAGAGGGGGGAGAGTGAACGCGAACCCGGGGCCGCCGGGCAACTAAAAAATGCTCTCGGCCACGGTGATCGTGTCACCCTGGAGGATGGAAAAGGAAGAATCGCCGGTGCTTTGCTTCGCCAGTTTCTTCGCGTCCACCCGGAAAATTTGCTCGCCGCCGTTGGCGCGTCTCTTGATGGTAATCTTCGCGGGGTTGGCCTTGTTGGTGTAACCACCCGCCATCGCGATAGCCTCCACCAAATCGATCTTCTCCTGGTCCGGCAGATCGTAAGTCCCGGGTCGCTGAACCTGCCCGAGGACAATGAAACGTTTGCGGGAAAACCGCACCACCGACAGGGAAACCTGGGGATTCACCAGGTAATCCGCCTTCAGTAGCTGAGCGATCCGGTCCCGCGCCTGGCTCTGTGACATTCCGCTGATCTTAACGGTTCCCACCAGCGGAACCGCGATGGTGCCCTCGCTGGTAATAAGCGCGGTGGTGCGAAGCTCGTCCTCTTGAAACACTTCGATTTGCACCTGGTCGTTCGGAGACAAGATGTACGAGGGGGAGACCACACCGCCGCCAGCGGCGGCAACTGGGTTCGGCGCCTGCGCCGACGCGTCGGACACACTATAGCAGAAGCAGGCGACCGCCCACGATCAAGCAACCAATGAACCAAAAGGGGGACTTGCGGGCCATCGCCCGACCATACCCCAAAAACAGGTTGGGTGACAAACGCTTTATCGTGGCCACCCCGCCTCGGCGGCGGTTCAAAAGCTGAAAGTGATGCGCGCACTGAACTGATTGTCGCTGAAGCTCGTGGCATCCACGCTGCCCGAGGACAGGTTTTCGCGGTGCTGATACACCAAGCCCGCCGAGATGTGATCGCGCAGGGTTACGTCAACACCCGTCTGAATGAAAAAGTAGTTGTCGTCGCGGGTGGCGTTGACCCCGTCCAGCGCCGAGACGTAATGGTCGTTTTCATAACCACCGCTCAGGCTTAAAGAAAACCGGGTGTAAAACCGCTGGCGAACACTCAGTGAAAAGCCGGTGGATTGGTAGTTCTGACCGCCGTTTATGGCCGAGATCAGCACGCGCCGGTTGGCGGAGAAACCCACCGTGGTACCGTCGAAAGGCAAGTAGAGCGCGCTAAAATCAAAAACGGGTGTCACGCTCGATCCGCCGCGTCCGCCCGTCTGCCGACTTTCCACCCCGGCACTCCCCGTGAACGAAATCTTCCCCGTGAGCACATAATTCAAGCGTAGGCTGATTTGCTCGAACGTTTCGTCCGGCGTCGGGTTCTCCGCCGGGGCGTACCCACCGCTGATGCCGCCCCCCACCGTCAGTTTCGAACCCAAGGCATAGTTGACGTACACATCACCGGAGAAAACCTCCGAGTTGATCAGGGTCTCGTAATCACTCAGGGAATAGAGGAGTCCCAAATCCAGCGAGGTTTTGCCCGTCAGCGGGTAATCGGCGCGCAAACTCGTCGTGTAGATGTTCAAGCTCGTGCGCCCGGCGACATCCAGATTGACGCGGCTGACCTGGGTGCCGCCGTTATCGATGCCGCTCAAATCCGCGCCGTTGAGGATCTGAACTTCCTGAGTGGCGGTGAGCGTGAGCTTTTGGAAGCGGTACTGCGCGTCGAGTCTCAGGAGATGCTGGACGTTGTCCTCGCCCCCGCGCCGGGCGAAAAGGTAGATGCCGGCGGAATAATCAAAGCGAACGAAACGATCGGTCCTATTTTCAACATCCCCGATGCTGAGCGTGACTCCGGGCTGGATGACGGTGATGAAGTCGCTTTGTTTATTGTGCTTATCCAGAAAGACGTTGTCGTCGAAGGTCTCGAGCAGCGAAATCCGAAAGTGGTACTGAAAGCGGCGTGGTATGCCGAGGTCAACAGCGGTTCCGCGCACCATGAGCTGGCCGTTGCGTCCCGCCAGGGTGTTGCCGCTTTCCGTGGGAGATTCCTCGGAGGGGCCGGATGGCGCCTGCGGCAACGGCAAATCCAGCGGCGTTTCCGGGACGGGTGACGCCACGGTGGCGGAGAGCATCCCGACGGGCACCGCATCTCCTTCCGTCACACCGTTGCCGGCAACCGGCGGGGCCGGTTCCACCAACTGGGTGGCGGCCACCCTGACCGGAGTGACGGCGGTGAGCATTCCACTCACGGCGCGTTGCTCCCGGGCGTGCGCGGAAACCGGGGACCAACCAGCCAGCAAGACGAGGGCAAACCATGCTCCGAAAGCGGGCGGCGCGTACCCGCGTAAGGGATGGCAGGAAGAATTACCCATAGAAACCGCGGGGATCAGAAGATGGCCGGAAAGCAAGGGAACACCGACCCCGTCCATGTGGTACCAAAAGCAGGCAAAGCTTCGAGCCGAAACGGGGAATCCGGAGCGCTAGCCGCCGCTGGCGTTCTCGGGCGAATTGGTGCGAACCACAGGTAACCCGCTCCCGGGTCCGTTGATGTTGGCGGGGTTGAGGGTCATCGCCGAGTCACTGGTGGCGGTCGCGCTGGGTGGCGGGAAAGAATCGAGCACGGTTCCGAAGGCAGACGGGTTCGCCGCCATGGCGGCGGCCACCACGGTGGACGTGAGATCACGCTCGGAATCGGCCGGACCCGTCGAGCCGCGCGAACCCCTCCCCGGGTAATCTTTGAAATCCTTGTAATCCGGGGTGAAATCCTTTGCGTCCGCCTCAAAGTCCTTGGGATCGCGCTCCGTCCGAATCGCCGCCAGCATGAACCGGACTATGTCCCCCGTCAGATCGGGCCGGGCTTGCACCAGCGCGTAAGTGAGCGCCCCGACGTAGGCTTTGTTCTGACGTTTGCCGGCCACGACACTGTCGATGGCGAGTTCAAGCTGCCGGGGAGTGGCCGCGCGCACGTTCGGCACGCCCTGGGATCCGAGGGCCATCGCCACATCCGCGAGCGCGTTTGTTTGCTGCTCTTGGGAGTAGGTGGGCGTGACCGGCATTACCGCCCACGCGGAAAGGGACGGGAGCAGCAGGCAAAAACCGACCAGGGCGAGTTTTGCGAGGAAATGAGAGGGTTTCATGGGTTCCAAAGGCCGCGAGCGTTCCGTTGGTCGAATCAACGGTAGCATACTCAGTGCCAGACATCTTCACCCAGCTTGTAGCGAGTTCCCTTTTGCTTGGCAACTTCTTTCTTTGGTTCTCAGCGCGGGAACGTTAGAAAGGGCGGGGGGGGCTCCGCGCCGCCGAGCCTCCGACCATGCCCCCAAAGCCGCCGCCCGTTGCAGTCCGGCCATTTCATCCTGCGCGTCGGCGTCTTCCAGGATCCGGCGGTTTTCCAGGCGTGAAATTTTCCGGGCGTCGTCATCGAGAAAATTCCCCGCCAGCAACACCCGCCCTTCCCGGCCAACTCCCGTGGCTCGCCACACGACAGCCCCCGAACCGCAAACCACGCGAACTCCCCGAGCCGCGGCGGCAACGCTGAAGAGGGCGCCCTGGCTCGCAGGTGACCATCCCCGTTGGCGTCTCCACCCGAAGCTCCACCTGGCGGTCCGGCGGCATGTTCACGGCGAAGCGCGCCGTGCCCGCGACCAGGCCGCACCGCGCGAGGCGGCGTTCGACGATGATCCCGCTCTTGCGGACGATCAGTTCGTCCAGGGTAAATTCCGCCTCCGCTTCCAACACCATGGTGACACCCGGGACGAGCGACAGGACCAGCCGTCCACCCGGCCCGACTTTCACCCGGGAACCGGCCGGCGGGGTTTTGGCCGGCCTCCAACAAACGGGGTTGGGCGCGGCCCGGCGGCGTCAGCGCGACGTCTCCACTGATATAGAGCGGGGCCGCCAGCACGGCGAGATCCCCGGTCCGACCGGCAAGACCGGCCAGCACAACCACCAGCAGCATCCAGCCCGGGACCGGCAACCAACGCCGCGAACGCGGGGGACGCGCGTGGGCGGATTCACCGTGAGCGGAACGACCGGGGAAAAACATGGTCAACGGCGGCGACCATGGCCGAGCTTGGCGTCAAACGCGAGGGCTCGACCCCCGTTTTTCCTACAAACTTCTAAGTTTTCCCCGCGCCACGCGTTGTCCCTGTGGCTACCCGAAGCGAAAACCCACCCCTGCCCCACCTTCCCATGAACCGCCGAGATCCCCGCTGGTACCAGATCGCATCCCTTTCGCTGCTCCTCGTTTACGGGACCCTGGCGTTGCGCTTCGACGTGACCATCTTCCGTGTCGCACTGATCCTCGGAACCGCGCTGGCCGTCCAACTCGCGGGGACGCGGCTTTCCGGCTTGGCGGCGATCGATCCGAAGAGCGCGCTGATCTCCGGCCTGTCGCTGTGCCTGTTGCTGCGCACCAACTCCCCCGCCCTCGCCGTGGCGGGCGCGGGCGCGGCGATCGGCGGCAAGTTCCTCCTGCGGGCGCGCGGCAAGCACTTTTTCAACCCGACCAACTTCGCGCTGGTGCTCCTGCTGATCTGCGCGCCCGCGCAAGCCTGGGTTTCCCCGGCGCAATGGGGCAGCGTGGCGTTCTTCGGCTTCCTGATGCTTTGCCTCGGCGGCCTGGTCGTCCACCGGGCGGCGCGCGCGGACGTGGCTCTCGCGTTTCTAGGCTGTTATCTCGGCCTGCTGTTCGCGACGTTCGTACGGCTGGGCGAACCGGTGGCCATCCCGCTGCACCGTTTGCAGAGCGGCTCGCTGTTGCTGTTCGCCTTCTTCATGATCTCCGATCCCAAGACCACGCCGGACTCGCGCGCGGGTCGGGTCCTTTTCGGCGACGCTCGTGGCTTGCGTGGCGTGGTGGGTGCAATTCCGGCTTTTCCACACCAACGGGCTGCTCTGGAGCCTCGCCGCCTGCTCGCTGCTGGTGCCCCTGCTCGATTTGCTGTTGCCCGGCAAACGATACGCTTGGCGCGATCGCCTCTCGCCGGACCGCGCGTTCCCCCTTTGCCCGACGAACAACCAACCCATCCAAACCCTGCCCCCTTATGCAACCATCGCCTCCTAAATCCCTCCTGTCCCTGACGCTCGCGGGTGTCGCGGGATTATCCCTCCTGGCGTCCGCGCCCGACGCCGCGGCGTTCTGCGGCTTCTACGTCGCCAAGGCCGACACCAAGCTCTTCAACCAATCCTCGAAGGTCGTCCTGGTGCGGCGCGAAGACAAAACCGTGCTGACCATGGCCAACGACTTCGAGGGCGACGCCAAGGATTTCGCCGTGGTCATCCCGGTGCCGACCTTTCTGGAACGCGAGCAAATCCACGTCGGCGACCAGACGACCATCGATCATCTGGACGCTTATTCCGCGCCGCGGCTGGTGGAATACTGGGACGAGGACCCCTGCAGACCAGATGATGCCATGGCGCGTCCAGTTTGGCCGCCCCGGTGCGCTGCGTCGCGGGCCATGACCAACGAACGCGCCAAGTCCCTCGGCGTCACCGATCGACGCCGAGTACACCGTCGGCGAGTACGACATCGTGCATCCTCTCCGCCGAGCAGAGCGACGGGCTTGGAAACCTGGCTCACCGAAAACGGCTACAAGATTCCCGCCGGGGCGGGCGATGTGCTGGGCGGCTACATCAAGCAGAAGATGCACTTCTTCGTCGCCAAGGTGAACCTGGAAGAAAAAAGCAAGGCGGGCTTCAATTTCCTGCGCCCGCTCCAGGTGGCCTACGAAAGCCCGAAGTTCATGCTGCCGATCCGCCTGGGCATGGTCAACGCCGAACGGGCCGCAGGAATTGTTCGTCTTCGCGCTGACCGAAAGCGGCCGTGATCGAGACGACCAACTACCGCACCGTCAAACTGCCCACGGGCATGGACGTGCCGCTCTACGTCAAGGACGCGTTCGGCGATTTTTACCGGGCGATGTTCGATCAGCAGGTCAAGAAAAGAGGACATGAGGGCGGTCTTCGAGGAATACGCCTGGGACATGGGCTGGTGCGACCCGTGCGCGGCCGAACCGCTGACGCGCGACCGAGCTCGCAGAGCTTGGGCGTGTTCTGGCTGGGCGACGCGGGCGACAACGGCAGCGCGCAGCCGACCAGGGGCGGTGGCAGCCGGCGGCGGGTTCCGGTTGTGCCCGGGTCGAGCTACGGCGGGGCGCAGAACGTGTTCGTGACGCGTCTGCATGTGCGTTACGACAACGCGCATTTCCCCGAGGACCTGGTGTTCCAGGAAACGGGCGACCGCACGAATTTCCAGGGCCGCTACGTGTTGCGGCATCCGTGGACGGGCAAGGGCAACTGCGAGGCGGCGAAGCGCTACCGGCAGGAACTGGCCAAGCGGCTGCGGACCGACGCCAATACCCTGGCGGGTCTGACGGGTTGGGATTTGAGCGCCATCCGCGCAAAGATGGAACTGCCGGCGGACGGGAGCGACCCTGCGGAGGGTCAGGACAGGAAGTGGTACCAGAAGATCTGGAAGAACTAGCCCCCGTGTTGCCGGCTCCGCCCGCCGCGCAGCGGCTTTGGAGTGCGGCGACGTGTCGCGGCGCACTCCAAAGCCGCTGCGCGGCGGGCGGAAGGGAACCGTTGCGCGGCAGCGCAAAAGAAAAACCGCTGGCCAACTTTCGTCGGCCAGCGGTTCAAACATCTTACCTACTCACGAATCCTCGCTCAGCTCGCCGTCGCCGGCTCGCCCGCAGTCAGCGCGGCCTCGACGTCGGGCTCGTGGTTGTGGAAGCCCAGCTTGTTGCCGTCCAACGTGACGTCAACACATCCCCGGCCTTGATCCCCCCGCGCAGCAACTCCTCGGCGAGCGGGTCCTCCAGGTACTTCTCGACCGCCCGGCGCATCGGACGCGCCCCGTACGTCGGGTCGTACCCCTTCTCGATGAGGAACTCCTTCGCCGCTTCGTTGAGCACGATGTTGATCTCCTTCGCCCGGATGCGGGCAACCACCTTGGAAACTTCCAGGTCCACGATCCGCATGAGGTCCTGCTTGGTCAGCGTGTGGAAGACGATCAGATCGTCCAGACGGTTCAGGAACTCCGGCTTGAAGACCCGCTTGGATTCCTCCAGGATCTTGCCCTTCATGGTGTCGTAATCCTGTTCGTCCTTCGGCATGCCGAAGCCCATGCTCATCTGGCGCTTGATCAACTCCGCGCCGACGTTCGAGGTCATGATGATGATCGTGTTGCGGAAGTCGATCTTGCGACCCAGCGAATCCGTGATCTTGCCCTCCTCCAGAATCTGGAGCAGCAGGTTCATCACGTCGGGATGCGCCTTCTCGATTTCGTCGAACAACACCACCGAGTACGGACGGCGGCGCACCGCCTCGGAGAGCTGGCCGCCCTCCTCGTAACCCGACGTAGCCGGGAGGCGAACCGATCAGGCGCGAGGACGTGAACTTCTCCATGTACTCGCTCATGTCGATCTGGATGAGCGCGTCGCCGTCGCCGAACATGAACTCC
This sequence comes from uncultured bacterium, assembly GCA_963795895.1. Classification (GTDB taxonomy): domain Bacteria; phylum Verrucomicrobiota; class Verrucomicrobiia; order Chthoniobacterales; family SZAS-18; genus CAWCJJ01. The sequence continues at coordinate 105,493 of CAWCJJ010000002.1, read as the reverse complement.
GCCAGCGTGCGCGCCAGGAACGTCTTGCCCACGCCCGTCGGACCCAGGAAGATGAACGAGCCAATCGGACGGCGCGGGTCCTTCAGATCGGCGCGCGACCGGCGAAGCGCCTTGCTGATGGCGACCACCGCCTCGTCCTGGCCGATCACCTGCTGGCGCAACTCGCCTTCCATCGCCAGCAGCTTCGCGGTTTCCTTCTGCTCCATGCGCGTGAGCGGAACCCCGGTGAACTTGCTGACGATGTGCATGATGTCGTCCTCGGTGACGATGACTTCCTTTTCCTCGCGCTGTTCGCGCCAGTCGGTCAGGATTTTCTCCAGCTTGTCCTTGGCCTGCTTCTCGGTGTCGCGCAGCGACGCCGCCTTCTCGAAGTCCTGCGCCTTGATGGCCGCTTCCTTCTCGATGCGGATGTCGTCGATCTCCTTTTCGATCTCCTTCACGTCCGGCGGACGGGTCATCGCGCCGATGCGGGCGCGCGCCCCGGCCTCGTCCATCACGTCGATGGCCTTGTCCGGCAGGAAACGGCTGGTGATGTAGCGGTCGGACAGCTTGACCGCGCTCTCCAGCGCCTCGTCGGTGAGCTTGGCCTTGTGGTGCGCCTCGTACTTCGGACGCAGACCCTTGAGGATGAGGATGGCCTCATCCACGCTCGGGCGCTTCGACCTTCACGGTCTGGAAACGGCGCTCCAGCGCGGCGTCCTTTTCGATGTACTTGCGGTACTCGTTGAGCGTGGTCGCGCCGACGCACTGCAACTCGCCGCGGCTCAGCGCGGGCTTGATGATGTTGCTCGCGTCCATCGCGCCCTCGGCCGAACCGGCGCCCACGATGGTGTGCAGCTCGTCGATGAAGAGGATGACGTTGCGCGAGCGGCGGATTTCGTCCATCACCGCCTTGATGCGCTCCTCGAACTGGCCGCGGTACTTGGTGCCGGCGACCATCAGCGCGAGGTCGAGGGTGATGACCTTCTTGTCGCGCAGCAGTTCGGGCACGTTGCCGCCGGCGATTTCCTGCGCCAAGCCCTCGGCGATGGCCGTCTTGCCGACGCCGGCCTCGCCCAGCAGCACCGGGTTGTTCTTGGTGCGGCGGCAGAGCACCTGGATGACGCGCTCGATCTCGTTCTTCCGGCCGATGACCGGGTCGAGTTCGCCCTTCTTGGCCAACTCGGTAAGGTCGCTGCCGAAAGGCGCGCAAGGCGGGTGTCTTCACATCTTTCTTGTTGCCGTTTTCAGTGGGCATTTCTTGTTCCGCCTCCGGCGGGGTGAAGTTGGGGTCGAGTTCCTTGAGGATCTCGTTGCGGGTGCGCTCGATATCGACTTCCAGGCTCTTGAGCACGCGGGCGGCGACGCCTTCGCCCTCGCGCAGCAGGCCGAGCAGGATGTGCTCGGTGCCCACGTAGGAGTGGTTGAGGCTCTTGGCCTCCTTGCCGGCGAGGGCGAGAACCTTTTTGACGCGCGGCGTGTACGGAATGTTGCCGACCATCTTGGTCTCGTGGCCGCTGCCGACCTGTTTTTCGATCTCCATGCGGACGGTCTCCATGTCGAGACCCATCTTTTGGAGAACATTGACGGCAACTCCCTGGCCGAGTTTGATCAGCCCGAGGAGCAGGTGCTCGGTGCCGACGTAATTGTGATTAAAGCGATCAGCCTCCTTACGGGCCAAGGCCAACACCTGCTGCGCTCTGGGAGTAAAATTGTTCATCATTTTAGGCTTTCCGGGTCCGCAAAGTGACCACGATGGTAAAACATAACGGGTTTGCTAGATTATTTCAATGGTACCTGCGGCCACGGTAGATACTTTAGCATGGCATGTGCCGCTGACAGGCGGTGGTGGTGATTCGTTCAAGTGGTGAGGGATGAGGATGATGAAACTGTCGCTGGTGTTTTCATGGCTTCATCATGCTGGATGAAGATGGATCGAACTGTCTCTTCGGAACCGCGCTGGCGCATCCAAATGGGTAAATCTGTCTCACCCGTCAACCACTCCCGGTGCCACGAACTGTCACTCACCCTTCGAGCAACGTCGCACCGGCGATCCCTTCACCGGACGGCTGTTGGTACGCAGGGCACCATTCACTTGGACGCCGCATCGTCTTCCACCACCGGCACCCCGCGCGCCACGTCCGGCGCGGGGAACAGCTTGAGCTTGGCGCGCATGATGTCCGCCCGCAACGCGTCGCGCTCCTCCGCGCTGAGCTTCTGCTGCGAACCCTTCTGCAAATGCGCCGGCTGCGTCTCCATGAACAACTCATCCGCCGGGAAACGCAGGTCCGCCGGGAAGAACCCGAGGTCCACGCCGAGCCGGATAAACGACAGAAAATTGAGCGCCTCCTTCGAGGTCATCGAAAACGCGTTGCCCAGCACGCCGTAGGCGCGACCGATCTGGTCGATCAGCGTGGTCCGCTTTTTCTCCAGCAGATTCTCGCGCGCCGTTTGCTCGTGCTCGATCACCTGCTCGATCACCTTGCTCAAACGGTTGATGATGTCCTCTTCCTTTTCGCCGAGCGTCGTCTGGTTGGACACCTGGAACAGGTTGCCCATCGCCTCCGTCCCCTCCCCGTACAAGCCGCGCACCGCCAGGCCGATCTTGTTCACGGCCTGCACGACCTGATTGATTTTGTCGTCCAACACCAGCGCGGGCAGGTGCAGCATCGCCGAGGCGCGCATCCCGGTGCCGACGTTGGTCGGGCAGGCGGTCAGGTAGCCGAGCTGCGGGTTGTAGGCAAACTCCAGATTTTCCTCCAGCGCGCTGTCCACCTTGTTGATCAGCTTGTAGGCGTTCTTCAACTGGAACCCGCACCGGATCGCCTGCATCCGCAGGTGATCCTCCTCGTTGACCATGATGCTCAGCGTCTGCTGGCGGTTCATGATCACCGCGCTGCCGATCCCCTTGGCGGCGTGTTCGCGGCTGATGAGGTGACGCTCCACCAGCACCTGTTTCTCCAGCGCGCGTGAGGTCCTGCAGGTATTCCGAGAAGGCGTCGTCCATCTCGGGCAACGCCTCGATCTGCGGCTTGAGTTGCTCCAGGATGGCGATGCGGTCCGCCTTGCGCGCCCAACCCGGAAACGGGCAGGTCGCGCAGGTTGCGCGCCAGCCGGATGCGGCTGCTGATGACGATGTCGTGGTGCGGACCATCCGCCCGCAACCACTCGCCGGGATTTGCGATTACGCCGGAGAATTTCATAGGGTTTTCAAGAAATAAAGGGTCTCCGGCGAAGCTGAGGGCCGGTCCTCAAGGATCGGTTTGGGTGGCGAGACGGTGAATTTGGTCCCGCAGAGTGGCGGCACCCTCGTAGTTCTCGTCGCGCACGGCGTTTTTGCAGATCGTCCTGCAAGACCTTCAACCGCTCGTTGAGCTTCTGGATCTGCAGGACGCGCGAAGGCATTTTGCCCGTGTGGCTAACGCCCTTTGTGCATCGCCTTGAGCAAGTTGCCCAAGCTTTCGGAAAAAGTCTGGTAACACTCGCTGCAACCCAGCCGGCCCGTCTTTTTGAAATCCGCCTGGGTGAAATTGCACACCGGGCAGCGTTGCGTCGGATTCCACGCTGCCGGCGGGCTGTTCCACCACAGCCTCGCGCCGGCTCGGGCGCGGCGGTTCTCCGTCTCGGTGCTGGTGCCGAGGCCGGCGAGCAATTCCGTCAGGGCGAAACCGGTCGGGTCATCGACGCCACGATCCTTGGAGCAACCCTTGCAAAGGTTGACCTTCTGGATCGTGCCTTCCACAATCTGGGTGAGGAAAACTTCCGCTTCCTTGGTCTTGCAGACATCGCACTGCATTTGGGAGTTTCCGGTCAAAGAAAATGGGGGCGAATGGGGTCCTACGTGGGTTGGGCGGCGAGGAAGGCGGGAACCAGTTCCTCATCGTCCATTTCGAGAGCCTGGCCACCCCGCTCGGCGGCGGAGTTACCATCTTCTTCAATCGGCGTTCCGGTGCTCGCTGTCAACTGGCGGAACCGCTCCAGCAGCCTGCGCGTGACCGGTCCCGGCTTGCCGTCGCCGATGGGCCGCGAGTCCACTTCGATCACCGGCACCACCTCGGCGGCCGTGCCCGTGAGGAACACCTCGTCGGCGGTGAAAACGTCGTAGCGCGTCAATTCGGGTTCGCTAACCGGAATGCCCTCCTCCATCGCGAGGTCCAGCACCGCGCCGCGCGTGATGCCGCGCAGGGACCCGGCCGTCACCGGCGGGGTGAAGAGCTGGCCGCCTTTGATCACGAACACGTTGTCCGCCGTGCATTCGGCGATGTAACCCTGCTCGTTGAGCATCAGCGCCTCGTCCGCCCCCGCCTGCATGGCCTCGATCTTCGCCATGATGTTGTTCAGGTAATTGAGCGACTTCACCGCCGGCGGCAACGCCGCGTGCGAGGTGCGCCGCGTCGCGCACGTGATGATCTTGAGACCGCGCTGGTAGAGTTCGTCCGAGTACAGCTTGATCTTGGCGGCGATGATGATGACCGACGGCTTCGGGCACAGGCGCGGGTTGAGACCCAGGTCGCCGACGCCGCGAGTGACCACCAAACGCACGTAGCCGTCGCTCAAGCCATTCTCGCGGATGGTCCCCAGCGTGGCTTGGATGACCTCCTGTTTCGACAGGGGGATCTTGATCATCAGGACCCGGGCGGAATCGAAAAGCCGGTCGATGTGCTCGTCCAGCTTGAAAACCCGGTCATTGTAAAAGCGGATGCCCTCGAACACCCCGTCGCCGTAGAGCAGGCCGTGGTCGAACACGGAGATTTTGGCGTGGGCTTCGTCCTGGTACTCGCCGTCGATGTAGATTTTCATGAACTTCAGAAACGACGCCGGCGCGGGCTGGCGGCTGGGAAAAATTGTTTGGGGGATAAAGAGAAACGTCTCAGGTGGTCACCTGGTCCAGCAAGCCGTCCCGCATTTCCAGTTTACGATCTCCACGGGCCGCGAGACTCATGTCGTGCGTCACCACCAGTAATGTCTTCCGCTTCTCGCGCACCAGCGCAAGTAGCAAATCCATGACGGCGCCGCCCGCCCGGGAGTCGAGGTTGCCGGTGGGTTCGTCGGCGAAAATGATGCTCGGGTCGTTGATGAGGGCGCGGGCGATGGCGACGCGCTGCTGTTCGCCGCCGCTGAGTTCGAGCGGCAGATGGTGCAGACGGTCGCCCAAGCCGACCTCGCGGAGGCTTTCGGCGGCCTGGGCGGCGCGCTGCCGGCTGGTGCCGCCGATCATCGCGGGCAACAGCACGTTTTCCAGGGCGGTGAGTTCGGGCAGCAGGAAGTACCCCTGGAAGACGAAGCCCATGCGGGCGTTGCGCAACCGCGCCTGGGCGCCGGCGCTCGAGGTCGTACAGGGATTGGCCCTCGAAGTTCACCTTCCCTGCGACGGGTTGTTCCAGTCCCGCGAGGGTGTAAAGGAGGGTCGTCTTGCCCGCGCCGGACGCTCCCACGAGGAAGACGGATTCGCCCGGGGCCACGTCGAAGGAAACGCCGCGCAGGATTTCGAGCGCGCGGCTGCCGATGTGAAAGGTTTGCCGCAGGTCGCGCGCGGTCAGCAGCGTGGGCGTGGGGTGGTCGGTCATCACGGAGCTTAACCGCAGATTAACACGGAATCTCGCGGATTCCCGAAGGGGAGGTAAGGTGGGGAATGCCGTCGAACATCGAGGTCAAGGCACGGGTGGGCGATCCGGCGCGGCGGCGCGCGCTGGCCGAACGGCTGGCGAGTGGTCCGGCGGTGGTGTTGCGGCAGCGGGATACTTTCTTTCCCTGCGCGCGCGGGCGGCTCAAGCTGCGGGAGTTTTCGGAGGGGGAAGGCGAGTTGATTTATTATGCTCGCGCGGATACGGCGGGTTCCAAGCAATCGGACTACCGCATCGCGCGGACCGGTTCGCCAGTGGGGTTGCGGGAGGTGCTGGCGGAAGCTTTGGGCGCGGGACGGGTGGTTGAAAAGACGCGGCGGCTGTTTTTGGTGGGCCAAACGCGCGTTCATTTGGATGAAGTGGCCGGGTTGGGTTGGTTCCTGGAGCTGGAGGTGGTGCTGGCGGCGGGTCAGCCGGTGGAGGAAGGTCACCGGATCGCGCGCGAACTGATGGCGGAGCTGGAGATCGCGGAGGGGGATCTGGTGGCAGGAGCCTACGCGGATTTGCTGGCGGCGGGCGCGAGCCGCGGATAATCTGGCGCCGACCTTGAAAATTATCTCGTGGAACGTCAACGGCATCCGGGCGGCGTTGCGCAAAGGCTTCGCAAGTTTCGTGGAGTCGGAGCAGCCGGACATTCTGTGTTTGCAGGAAACCCGCGCGATGCCTGACGAAGTGGAAACCCTGTGGGCGTCCGGTTATGAGCAGCATTGGAATCCCGCCGAAAAGCCCGGTTATTCCGGCACGGCCGTTTTCTCGCGGTTGCCAAGTTTGGGAGTGGCGCGCGGCCTCGGCAGCGTGGAGCACGACCGCGAGGGCCGGGCGCTCACGGTGGAATACACCGGGTTTTTCCTGGTCAACGCCTACGTGCCCAACGCGGGGCGCGAACTGGCCCGCCTCCCCTACCGGCAGCGGTGGGACCGGCGTTTTGTCCGATATTTGAAAGAACTGCAAACCCGCAAGCCGGTGGTGGTTTGCGGGGATTTCAACGTCGCCCACAAGGAGATCGACCTGGCGCGTCCGAAGCAGAACGTCGGCAACCACGGGTTCACGCCGCAGGAGCGGCGGGGCTTCGACGCGTTCGTGCGCGCGGGGTTGCTCGACACGTTCCGCGAGTTCGAGCCAGGCCCGGGGCATTACACCTGGTGGAGTCAGATGGGCGGGTCGCGCGGGCGCAACGTCGGCTGGCGCATCGACTATTTCCTGGTGTCGCGAGTGCTGCGCCCGGTGTTACGGGGCGCGTTCATCCGGGAAACGGTGACCGACTCCGATCATTGTCCGGTGGGGATCGAAATGGATTTGCCAGAGCGGTCGGGGTCGATGTGACGTGGCATTTGCGGGAAGACGTTGCCGCGAGCCGGGTTCGCCCCTATCCTCGCCGGATATGAACATCAGCATGATCAGGGGGATGCTCGGGAGTTTCAGCGAACGCACGAAATTGATCGCGGTCGCGGTGGCCGCTTTCATCATCGGAATGGTTTTCTCGGGCGGCGGCAAAGCCGCGAGCAACGGGCGTTTCGTGCCGTTGACCGACGCGCACGGTGTGAGCACGGGCATCGTGGACACAAGCACCGGCCAAACGTGGTTTTTCGATCCGAACGACGGACATCACTACCGGAAGGGTCCGGGTTTGACCTCGTGGTTTTAAGTCCCTTACGGCGAGGGTCGGCACCAGGGAAATCCGTAATATTTCACCGCTGGCCAGGCGGGGGCACCAGACTAGCTACGAGGGGAGGCATCCGATGCAAAGCATCGCAAACCTCTACCCCGTCGCCTTGCCCCAACGCATGAGATACTTCCCCTCCTTCCGACACCCGGCCGCGCTGCCCCTCGCGTTTTGCACGCTCCTTGCAACGCTTTCCACCGGTGCCGCCACCCTGAGCGCCAAGGACGACGCGCCCCTGCGCCTGCTCAACGCGGAGATGCCGCGCGGCACCATCCTGGAGAACGCCACCTGTCCCGAAACGGTTTACGCCACGCGCCAAGCCGTTCGGAAGAACCCCGGCCAGGCGGCCGCCATTCTCCAGCGCGCCATCGGCAGCCGCGTGGCGCCCGGCGACCGCGAGCGGGCGCGGGACGACAAGGATGTGGTTCTCCCCTGCGAATGCCTGACGCGCATCGTCCAAGCCGCCTTGGAGTCCGCCCCGGCGAGTAAGACCCACGAGTTGATCGAGATGGCGATGGCCGCGCAACCGCAGTGCGCCGAGGATATTAACGACCTCCTCAAGAAGCCGCGCATCGACGGCAAGGACGCCAAGGACGGTCCCGGCACCGCTTCCAACAACCGGGATGGACGCAACGGCCCGTACCACAGCAGCGACGGCAGTACGAGCGGACGCAACGGCGACGGCGGTGTCAGCGGCAACGACTTTGGCGACCGTCTGATCGGCGGCGGCAACGATGCCACCGAACTCGGCACTTTTGGCAGCGGTGTGGGCGGACTCGGCAATTCTTTCCCTGGCAGCCCCGGCTTCATCGGTAGCACGCCCGGTGGCGCCTCCATTTTCCCGCCTGTGGTGCTCGCCCCGCTCACTAGCGTGGTGAACCGCTGAGAAACCACCCCGGTTCCACAGGTGTCCTGCCCCCCCGCACGAAGATGCGGCCTGTCTTTCGCACCGAAGGTGCAGCCTCATAATAGCCTGGGGCAACGCCCCAGGTATGGGTTGGCTATGGGTTTAGCGCTGAAGGCGCGATTCAAAGGCCGACTGTAGGGCTGGCAAGATGGTCCCCGTGGACACGCCCGGAATGAATCGCGCCTTCAGCGCTGGATGTGATACTACCTTGTACCTGGGGCATTGCCCCAGGCTGTGCTGAGGCTGCACCTTCGGTGCGAAAGGCGACCTATGCTGAGGCCGCATTTTCGGTGCGGAGATTCGGGCGGTACACCCGCGTTCCCAGGGCTGATGCCTCGGTAGATCAACCACCCCTCCGCTCCTCCGGTGACAGCTCACCGGCAAACCAATCCGGACTGCCGTTCGGTGTTTCCCGCACGCGCGGCTTACGCGCCACTTTCGGCACGGTTTCCGCCGCCGCGAGCGGCGGCGGGGTGAACGTTTCCAGCTTGGAACCACCCGCCTCAAGTCGCGCGAGAATATCCTTCGCCCGGTCGATCACGCTCGCCGGCATCCCCGCGAGCCGCGCCACCTGGATGCCGTACGAACGATCCGCCGCGCCGGGGATGATCCGGTGCAAAAACACGATCTCGTCGTTCCACTCCCGCACCGCCACGGTGAAATTCTTCGCCGCCGCGTGCGTTTTCGTCAGCTCAGTCAGTTCGTGGTAGTGCGTCGCGAACAATGTCAGCGCGCCCACGGTGTCGTGCAGATGCTCGGCCACGCTCCACGCGATCGACAAACCATCGTAAGTGGAAGTCCCCCGCCCGATTTCATCCAAGATCACGAGACTCTGCGCCGTGGCGTGATGAATGATGCTCGCTGTTTCGTTCATCTCCACGAGGAAGGTGGACTGCCCCCGCGCCAGGTCGTCGCTCGCGCCGACCCGCGTGAAGATCCGGTCCACCAGCCCGATCTCGGCGCTGGCCGCCGGGATGAAGCTGCCGATCTGCGCCATCAGCACCAGCAACGCCGTCTGGCGCAGGTAGGTCGATTTGCCCGCCATGTTGGGACCCGTCAGGATGACCAGCCGGCTCGCGCGGGTGTCCAGATCGATGTCGTTAGGGACGAACTTCTCGCCAGCCATCCGCTGGTCCAGGACGGGATGCCGTCCCTCCGCGATCCGCAGGGTTCCCGGCTCGCGCAAACGCGGACGACAGTAGTTGAACTGGCGTGCCGTTTCCGCCAGCGAGGCGAGCGCGTCCAGCATCGCGATGGCTCCCGCCGTGCGCTGGATGGACGCGGCGTCGCGCAAGGTTTCCTCCCGCAGCTCGGCGAAGAGTTGCTGTTCCAGTTGCTGCGCCCGCTCCTGCGCGCCCAGGATGCGGCCTTCCATGTCCTTCAACTCTGGCGTGACGTAACGCTCGCCGCCCGCCGTGGTTTGCTTGCGCTGGTAGTCGGCGGGAACATTCGCGAGATTGCTCTTGGTGATCTCGATGTAGTAGCCGAACACCGAGTTGAACCGGATCTTGAGCGACTTGATCCCCGTGCGCTCGATCTCGCGGTCCTGCAAGGCGGCGATCCAGTTCCGACCGTCGGTGGCGGCGGCGCGCAACTCGTCCAATTCCGGGTGGAACCCGTCCAGGAACATGCCGCCCTCCTTGATCGTGGCGGGCGGTTCGGGGACAATGGCGGACGCCAGCCGCGCGGATAACCCGGGCAGGGGTTGCAGGCGTCGCTCCAGTTTGCGGTGCAACGCCTTGCCCTCGCCCGGGGTGGTTGACCCGGGGGCGGACGGCAGTTCCAAGAGCAACTCCTTCACGGCGGGAACCACCGCGAGGGACACGCCCAGCGCGGCGAGGTCGCGCGCGTTGCCCGCCGCCTGGCTCAGGCGTCCGACGGCGCGCTCCAAGTCGCGAACCTCGCGCAAAGTTTCGCGGCAGCGACGCAGCCAGTCGGGCGCGGCAAGGGCGTCGGCGATGAGTTGCTGCCGTGCTTCCAGTGCCGTGATGTCGCGCAACGGGTGGAGCAGCCAGTGGCGGAGCTGGCGCGCACCCATGGAGGACACGGTGCGGTCCAGAGCCTGCAGCAAACTGGTGCCGTGTTCCGCGCGCGGACGGACGATTTCCAGGTGGGTCTGCGAGGTCGCGTCGAGCACCAGGTAGTTCTCCGGCTGGTAGGACCCGAGCGACGTGATGTGCCCGAGGGGACGGCGCATCGCGTGGGTCAGGTAGTGCAACAACGCGCCCGCCGCGCTGACCGCCCGGGGCAGGTTCGCGCAGCCGAAACCGTCGAGGGATTGAACCCGGAAATGTTCGCGCAGGGTCCAGTCGGCCTGCTCGAAGGTGAACGCGTGGGCGTCGTAAGGCAGGGTGGTGTTGAGTTCCGCGAACGCTTCCCGCTGGGCGGGTTCGTCGGCGACGATGAACTCCGCGGGTGCGATGCGGGCCAGTTCGTCCAGCAGGGCGGGCGCGCCGGGGAGTTCGGTGGCGCGGAACAGGCCGGTGGTGAGGTCGAGGTAGGCGAACCCGTACAGGTCCTTGTGCCGGTAGGAGGCCGCGATGTAGTGGTTGCGCGCGGCGTCGAGCAGCTTGGGGTCGGTGACGGTGCCGGCGCTCAGGATTTGCGTGACCTCGCGTTCGACGAGTTGGCCCGGCCGGACCTCGCCGGTTTGCTCGCAGATGGCGACGCGTTTGCCGGCCTTGATGAGTTTGCCGATGTAGAAGTCCGCCGCGTGGAACGGCACGCCGCACATCGGCACTTCCTGGCGGCGCGTCAGGGTGACGTTGAGCAAGCCGCTGGCTTCCTTGGCGTCGTCGTGAAAGAGTTCGTAAAAATCGCCCAAACGGAAGAACACGAGGACGTCGGCCGGCAGGCTGGCGCGGATGCGGTGGTACTGGCGCATCATGGGCGTGCTCGGCGCGGGCGGCTCGACGGCGACGGCAGGCGCGGCGGTGGGAGGTTCTGAGGACAAGCCCGCAGAGTATGCGCCGGGCGGGCGGGCCGCAAGCTTTGGGTCCTTGAAGGAGAAGATCTCTTCCCTGGGGCATCAGCCCCGGGAGCGCGGGCATCCTGCCCGCAACAGGGCGGCAGCCCCTGGGCAGACCCGAGCAGAGCAGATGCGGGCAGGATGCCCGCGCTCCCGGGGCTGACCAGAGCAGATGCGGGCAGGATGCCCGCGCTCCCGGGGGCTGTCGCCCCGGTGATTTGTCTCGCGTCAGGCTCGGTATCGTCAAACCTTCAACCCGATCATTTTCAGCAGTTTCAGCGCGTTCGTCGTCGTCGCCAAGCCGGGGCGCATCCGGTAATCAAAACGCATCACCGCCCCGTCGGCGCCCTCCTCAAACTCCTCGGAAAAATGCACGGCTTGAAACGCCCCGGCCAACCCTTCCACTTCCGCCAGCGAGAGGTCGTGCGTCGTCACCGCGCCGATCGCCCGGCGGCGCAGCAAATGCCCCACCACCCTGCCGACGATGATCTGCCGCTCATGCGTGTTGGTGCCGCGCAACACTTCGTCCAACAGGTACAACACCACCGGCCCGTCCGGCTCCGCGTCGGTCCGGTCCGCCTGCTCGACGACGGACGCGAGCCGCCGCAGTTCCGCCATGAAAAACGACACGCCCTCGCGCAACGAATCCTGCACCCGCAGACTCGTCGCGAGCACCAAACCCGGCGGCAGCCGCAGTTCCTCCGCGCAAACCGGCGCGCCCGCCCGCGCCAGCACCACGTTGACCCCCAGCGTCCGCAGCAACGTGCTTTTGCCCGACATGTTCGATCCCGTCACCAGCAAGAAAGTCCCCGGCGGTCCGACCGTGACGTCGTTAGGCACCCGGACCGCCGCCGACAGCAGCGGATGGCCGAGGGCGCGGGCGACGATCCGGGGTTCCGGGGTGAAAACCGGAAACGGCCACCCGGGTTGATCAAACACCAGCGTGGAAAGCGCGGCGAGCGCCTCGACTTCCCCCAACGCCTGGAACCAGCCGCGCACCCGCGCGCCATAACGCTCCTGCCAGCGTTCCATCAGGTAAAGAGTGTGGAAATCCCACATGAACAACGCCTGCGCCAGCGGACTGGCCGGAGTCGAGCGCATCGCCGCCAAACCGATCAGCGTGTCCAGGGCGCGCATCGCGACGTCCGCGCCACGCAAACATTCTTGCCGTTCACCGAGCAGCGGCGCGGTCGGTTCCCATTTGGATAGGCGGGCAAACAACTCGCCGTAGCCGCGGAGGCCGCTTTCCCGCGCGCAAACCAGATCCAGCCGCCGCCGCACCCGCGCGCCGCACCGCCAGTTTACCATCCAGCGCGCGATGAAGAACAAGACCAGCGGCGCCACGCTCATCACGCCCGTAAAATATAAAACAAGCGCGACCCACTGCAAAGCCGGCAGCAGCCGCGACGTCCACACCAAAAACCGTTGCGGCAACAGCCACGCGCCACTGTTAGCCCAGGAGAGAAACGGATCGTCCTCGCTCGCCGCTTGCTCGGGAGTCGCGTGCGCGGCGGCGGCCAGTTCGAGATCCTGACGCAGTTCCAACTCCCCGGCGAGTTCCGCGACAGCCGCCTGCCGCGCCGAAATCGTCCCGGCGGCGCCGGGTGGCGGCGAGATCAACCAGGAAGCCAGCGTGTACCGCCCCTGCGCGGTGCCGGCGGTTCCGAGCAGATGGAAAAGCGAGCCGGGTCCAAACAGGTCGAGGTCGCCCGCGAGAACGTTGTCGCGCGCGAACGCCGGCGCGTTTGGGGGCGCCAACTTCGACCAGTCACGTTCAAACCGCGCGATAGCTTGCGCGTTGATGCGGCACAATCCTTTCGCCCGTTCCCTCTTCGCGTGAATGCCCGCGTGGATGGCGACAAACACCACAAACGCCACCGCGCCCGCGCCCGCGGCCAAAAGCCAGAGCACCGTGACCAACGCGGTGTGGGACCAGCCGGCTCCTCCCACCACGCTGGCCACCGCGACCAAGGCGGAGAACAGCCGGGCGTTGGCAACCCGGTTGAAGTGGCCCTCCAATGGCGTGGCGGCTTCGGTGATCCGGACGATGCGTTGGCGATAAATGTCGCCTGGAGAGGAGTGGTTGCTTGGCAAAATGGGAGGCGGGCATCCTGTGCTTCGCCTGGTGGCCAGTCAACCTGATTGCCCAGCGAAACTATTGCTCGAACCAACTTCCTCCCTTAAACCAGTTTGCGAGCAGCTTGGCGGAATTGTCGTGACGCGCCCAAACGAACCCTTTAGGGTCCGCCCTTGTCCGCCGCACCCTTCCGTCCACCTTTATGAGTAACAGCCGCATCTCCCAACTGCTAAGAAAATCCCACCAGGATCTGCTCGCCGACTGGGTCCAGGCCCAACTCGGGGCGGACACCATGCGCCGCGACCTCATCAAGGAGGACGAACTCCGCGACCAGTCCGCCGAGTTCCTCGTGCATTTCGAGAAAGCCGCCGCCACCGGCGAGATGACCAACGTCAAGGCGCCCGTCTGGGAACCGGCCCTCGACGTGCTGACCGAACTCTCCCGCAACCGGGGCCGCATGGGCTTTTCACCCAGCGAAACCGCCTCCTTCATCCTTTCCCTCAAGGAACCGCTCGCCAACCGCCTGCGCGGGGAGGGCGGCAGCCCCGAGTTGCAGTTCGAGGAAATCTGGAAGGTCAGCGTCCTGCTCGACAAGCTCGCCCTCCACACGATGGAAGTGTATCAGCAGTCCCGCGAGGAGGTCATCGCCCGACAGCAGGAGGACATGCTCGAGCTCTCCACCCCGGTCGTGAAAATCTGGGACGGCATCGTGGCCCTGCCCCTCATCGGCACCCTGGACAGCGCCCGCACCGGCGTCGTCATGGAGTCCCTGTTGCAACGCATCGTCGAGACCGGCTCGGAAATCGCCATCATCGATATCACCGGCGTGCCCACGGTCGATACGTTGGTCGCGCAGCATTTGCTCAAAACCGTCGCCGCCGCGCGGCTCATGGGCGCGGATTGCATCATCTCGGGCATCCGCCCCCAGATCGCGCAAACCATGGTGCACCTGGCCATCGACCTGAGCGGCGTCACCACCAAGGCCACGATGGCCGAGGCCCTGCGCACCGCGCTCACCCGGGCCGGTTACCGCGTCACGCGCGACCCCAAAAACAACGAATGATCCCGGTCACGCGCGAGCGCATTCCCATCTTGCGGATGGACGGGATTCTTCTCGTCACCATCCAGGTCGATATGCACGACCAACTGGCGCTGCAGCTCCAGGACGATTTGACGACCAAGATCAGCGAGACCGGCGCGCGCGGCGTGCTGATCGACATTTCCAGCCTGGAGATCGTTGATTCGTTCATCGGACGCGTGCTGAGCAACATTTCGATCATGGCGCGGATCCTCGACGCGAAGACGGTCGTGGTCGGCATGCAGCCGGCGGTGGCGATCACCCTGGTTGAATTGGGCCTCTCGCTCACGGGGGTTCACACCGCGCTCGATGCCGCCAAAGGCATGCGATTGTTGCGGCGGCTCTAACGTTTAGCGTTCGACCGGATGGCCGTCCTCAAAACGCACACCGTGCCCGTCAAGGTGGAGAGCGATATCGTGCATGTCCGCCAGACCGTGCGGGCGTGGTCGCTCGAAATCAAATGCTCGCTGGTCGATCAAACCAAGATCGTCACGGCCGCGAGCGAGTTGGCGCGCAACCTCCTGATCTACGGCGGCGGCGGCGAGGTCCGCCTGGAGCTGCTGCAGGAAGGCATCCGGCGCGGCCTGCGCGTGATCTTTGAGGACCACGGCCCCGGCATCCCCGACATCGCGCTCGCCTTGAAGGACGGCTACACGAGCGGCGGTGGCCTGGGCCTGGGCCTGGGCGGCGCGAGAAGGCTGGTGAACGACTTTGAAATCGTCTCCAACCCCGGCGAAGGTACGCGCATCACGATCACGCGCTGGAAGTGAACGAGAATGGATGTGGCGGAGCCGATGTGGGATGTGGACAGAGGGGATGTGAAGAAGATTGTGCGATAGCATTCCAGCAGGGGCAGGCTTGGTACGAGGTAGGCTATGGAATATTAAAGACACGGGACTGAAATTTGTCAGGAGGTCGGCACCCCCTCCCCACATCCTTCTCCGCATCCCCTCCGCCCCATCCTTCCGCACATCCCACATCCCCTCCGCCCATCCCTCTTCCAATGCACCCCTCGATCGCTATTCCCGTCGATGATAAAAGCCAGGCGGGCGAGGCTCGTCGGCTGTCACGCGTTTGGGCGCGGGAGGCGGGTGGCACCGAGGACCACGTCGAGCGGGTCGCCCTGGTTGTCACCGAACTGGCCAACAACCTCCATCTTCACACCGCGCGCGGGGGTGTGTTATTGCTTCGCAGACTCACCAGCGGCGAGCGGGTGGGCGTGGAAATCCTTTCGCTCGACGGCGGACCCGGCAGCGCGAACTTTGGCGCTTTTCTGCGCGACGGGTTCTCCACGGCGGGCACCTCCGGCACGGGGTTGGGCGCGGTGAAGCGCGCCTCCCAGGTGTTCGAGGTACATTCCCAGCCCGGCGTCGGCACGGCCCTGCTGAGCCAGGTTTGGCCCAAAGGGGGGGGCCGCGCGGAGGAAACCTGGTTGGACGGAGCCGTGAACCTGCCCAAGCGCAACGAGGCCGTCTCGGGCGACAGTTGGTGTTTTTGCGACCGCGACAAGACACGCGCGCGGATGATCGTGGCCGACGGCCTCGGGCACGGACCCCTCGCCGCCGAGGCTTCGCAACGGGCCGTGAACACCTTTTACGCCGAGCACCGGGGGCGGACGCTGCCGGAGTTGGTGGAAATCTTGCACGCCGCTTTGCGCCACACCCGGGGCGCCGCCGTGGGCGTCGCGGAGATCATCCCGGCCGAGGGTTCGCTGCGTTACGTGGGCGTCGGAAACATCGCCGCCAGTGTGCTGACGCACGAGGGTTCCACCAGCCTGGTGTCCATGAACGGCACCGTCGGTTTGCAGTGCCAGGCGCTCAGGGAGTTTCAGTACGCCTGGCCGCCCGACGGGGTCCTGGTCATGAGCAGCGACGGCCTGAAGACGCAGTGGAACGTGAACCGTTACCCCGGCCTGATCCGGCGGCATCCCGCGCTGATCGCGGGCGTGCTTTATCGAGACTATAACCGCGGCACCGACGACACGACGGTGGCCGCCATCCGGATTTCTTCTTGAACGGCAACACGCTCCGGCTACTCACCCTGGCGATCCGCCTGGAACACGACGTGGTGTTGTGCCGCCAGCGCGCCCGGGAGCTTGCCGCCGTGTTCGGTTTCGACACCCAGGGGCAAACCCGCGTCGCCACCGCCGTTTCGGAGATCGTCCGCAACGCGTTCGACTACGCGGGCGGCGGCAAAATCGAGTTCTCCGTGGAAACCACCCGGCGTCCGGGCGCGCGTCGCGGCGCGGAGGAGCAGAGCTTCATCATCACCGTGCGCGACCGGGGACCGGGTATCCCCCGGCGGGCGCGCCCCGCTCCCCGGGCGGGTTGGGCTTGGGGCTGAGCGGGTCCCGTCGCCTGATGGACGCCCTGGACATTGACACCGGACCCGCGGGCACGACCATCACCATGCGCAAGGCGTTCCCGCCCGGCGCGCCGCTCCTCACCGCGCCGCAGCTCCAGTCCACCGTGGACCGCATCGCCGCCGGCCCCTCCGCCGATCCGCTGGCCGAGTTGCAACTCCAGAACCAGGAACTCGTCCGCGCGTTGGACGAGGTCCGCGCGCGCCAGGAAGACCTGGCCCGCGCCAACCAGGAACTGGCCGAGACGAACACGGGGGTGCTGGCGTTCTACGACGAATTGGAAACCCTGCATCGGGTCGGGGTGCTGCTCAGCTCGAAACTGGACCTCGAAACCCTGCTCCAGTCCATCATCGACGCAACCACGGAACTCACGAACGCGCCGTTCGGAGCTTTTTTCCAACTGGTGGACTCCAGTGGCGCTTGGCTGCTCCAGGCCACCGCGGGACCCGCGCGGGGAGTCCTGGCCGATCTGCCCAACAGCCGCGACTCCGATTTCTTTGGCGCGGAGTTCGTGGTGGAACCGGGTTCGCACCCGGCGGATCGGTATCCGCACCCGTTTTCCTGCGGTGAATCGAAGTTCGCCCGGGCGCTGGACACCACGGGATTCCACTTGGAAAGCTGCCTGACCATTCCGGTGTGCATCGAAGGCAAGACACTGGGCGCGATGGTGTTCGGGAGCGGGGAACCCGCCGCGTTCACGGAACGCAGCGAGCGCATCGTCTCGAGCATCGCCGCGCAGGCCGCGTCGGGCATCGAGAAAACGCGTCTCTTCGAGGACTTGCGGAACTCCAGCGCGGCCAAGGACCGTTTCCTGGCCATGCTCAGCCACGAGTTGCGCACTCCGCTCAACCCGGTTCTGGCGGTCGTCTCAAGCCTGGTGGGGGACACCCGCCTCCCCGAGGACGCGCGCCACGAACTGAACGTGGTGCTGCGGAACGTGCGTTTGGAGGCGCGCCTGATCGACGACCTGCTGGACTTTAGTCGCATCAGCAACGGAAAGCTCGAACTACAACGCGAACCGCTCGACTTGCACGCGCTCATCCGCAGCGTGGTGGATATTTGCGCGGAGGACATCGCCACCGGGCGGCACGTTTTGACCCTGGCCTTCACCGCGCCGCGCGCCACCGTGCTGGGAGATTCGGCCCGGCTCCAACAGGTGCTCTGGAACGTGCTGAAGAACGCGGTCAAATTCACGCCTGTGCCGGGGCGCATCGCCATCCGCACCGCCCAGGGGGAAGGTGGCGCCATCGAGGTCAGCGTCTCCGACAACGGCGTCGGCATCGAAGCCCCGGCCTTGGCGCAAATTTTTGGCGCGTTCGAGCAGGGCGGCTCGCACATGACGGCAAAATTCGGCGGCCTGGGCCTGGGTTTGGCGATCACCAAGGCGTTCGTCGAACTCCACGAAGGAACGATCCGCGCGACTAGCGGGGGTCCCGGTCAAGGTACGCAGGTCACCATCCGCCTGCCTCTGCTCACCCTGGACACGCCCGGTGAGAGTCTTGCCGTCGGCGCGCCGCCCGTGGCGGATGCGCCGCCGCTCGCGGGCACGCTGCTGGTGGTGGACGACCACGCCGACACCCTCGACATCATGACGCGTTTGCTTACGCGTCGCGGCTATCAGGTGCTCACCGCCCGCAGTTGCGAATCCGCCATCGAAACGGCGCGGCAACACCGGTTCGACCTGATCGTAAGCGACCTGGGTCTGCCGGATGGTTCGGGGTTGGACCTGCTGGCGAAACTGCGTCGCGGCCACGACGTTCCCGCCGTGGCGTTAAGCGGCTACGGCATGGAGGAGGACGTCCGCCAAACCCGCGCCGCCGGTTACAACGAACACCTCACCAAACCCATCGATTTCCCTCTCCTGATCACCACCATCGGCAAGTTGTTAAACGGCCAAGCGGATAACCGGTGAGCGGAAGCGAACCGCCGCCCCGGGACTGCGGGCGTCCCTCCCGCTCCGTCTTCTTCCGCCCTATCTTCGATCTTCTTGCCCTTCCTTCTTCTCCCCCATGCCCACCGCCCCCGTCTCCAATTTCCAGCGCCGCCTCGCGGTCACCCTACGCGTCGTCTTCGGAGTCATTGGACGCGGCATCTACCGCATTAAAACTTACGGCGTCGGCATCCTGCCCGGCCACCGGCGGCGTCCTGCTGCTGCCTAACCACATCACATGGGTTGACGCGGTGATGCTCCAACTCGCCTGCCCGCGGCCCATCCGTTTCCTGATCTTCGACTCCATTTACAACCAGCCGCTGCTGAACCCCATCCTCCGGCTCTTCAACGCGATCCCCATCTCCGCCGCCCGCGCCAAGGAAGGTCTGCGCGAGGCGGTCGAACAACTCCAGGCCGGTGAGGTCGTCTGCGTGTTCCCCGAGGGCGAGTTCACCCGCACCGGCACGCTGCTCAAGCTCAAAAAGGGCTTTGAAATCATCGCGCGCAAGGGCGGCGCGCCGGTGGTGCCCGTGTGGCTGGACCAACTCTGGGGTTCCATCTTTTCCTTCGAGGGCGGGAAGTACTTCCGCAAGCTCCCCCGGCACCTGCCCTACCCGGTTTCGGTCGCGTTTGGCGCGCCCCTGACGCCGTACAAGGCCGATGTCGCCACCGTCCGCGAGCGGCTGCTGGAATTCGGCGAGTTCTGCTACGACCACCGTCCGATGCTCCGGCGCCACCTGGCCGAAGCCTGCGTGCGCGGACTCAAACGGGGCCTCGGCAAAACCGCCGTGATTGACGGCATGGACGGCAGCAACCTCTCGCGCGGCATGTTGCTCGCCGCCGCCATCGCGTTGTCCAAACACTTGAAAAGTCTGCCGCGCCCAGCCGCCGCGTGGGCATCGTGCTGCCCCCGAGCAAGGGCGCCGTGCTGGCAAACCTGGCGGTCCTGCTCGCGGGAAAGATCCCCGTGAACCTGAACTTCACCGCCGGCCGCGCCGCGACTCGAAGCCGCCTTGCGGCAGGGCGAGATCAAGGAGGTCATCACGGCCAAGATCGTCGAGCGCAAACTGGAGCAGTTCCCGTGGCCGGAAACCGTCCTGCGCATGGACGAGACCTGGTCCCGCCGCTTAAAAAGAAGATCGGCGTCTGGCGCGGGCGTGGTCGCCGTGCTGCCCTGGCGCGCGATGACCGCCGCTGCTGGGCATCCCGCAGCGCGGCGGGCACGACGAGGCGGTGCTGCTCTTTACCAGCGGCAGTTCGGGCGAGCCGAAGGGCGTGGTCCTCAGCCATCGCAACATCCTCGCGAACATCTCCCAGTTCCGGGTGATGATCAACCTTTCCGCCGACGACGGCCGTGCTGGCGTCCCTGCCTTTCTTCCACAGCTTCGGCTGCACGGTGACGCTGTGGTTCCCGCTGATCGAGGGGATGCGCGCCGTCACGTACCCGAACCCGCTCGACGTGGCCAAGAACGCCGAGCTGATCGCGCGCCACAAGTTGCTCCATGCTGCTGGCGACGCCGACTTTCCTGCGGGCCTACCTGCGCAAGGCCGAGCGCGAGCAGCTAGCGTCCCTGCGGCTGGTGGTCACCGGCGCGGAGAAGCTGCCGAGCGGAAACGGCGCGGGCGTTCGAGGAAAAATTCGGCAAGCAGGTCATGGAGGGCTACGGCCTGACGGAAACGTCAGCCGGTGTTGAGCGTCAACCTGCCCGACGTGGCGGTCGACGACACCGGCGAGCACGGTGCAGCACGCGTACCGGCCCGGGTTCGGTGGGCAAGCTCGCGCCGGGCATCGCCGGCGCAGATCCGCGATCCCGACACGGACGCGCCGTTGAGCCTGCACGACACGGGAATGCTCTGGGTCAAAGGGCCGAACATCTTCGAGGGCTACCTCGACCAGCCGGAGAAGACGGCGGAGGTCCTGCACGACGGCTGGTTCAAGACGGGCGACCTCGGGCGGTTCGACGAGGACGGGTTTTTGTTCATCGAGGGGCGGCTTTCGCGGTTCTCCAAGATCGCCGGCGAGATGGTCCCGCACGAGACGGTGGAAGCCCGGATCGGCGAGGCGCTTGGCGCATCCGCCCGGGCGGCGAGCGCACGCTGGTGGTCGTGGGCATCCCCGACGAGGCGAAGGGCGAGGCGCTGGTGCGTGCTGACCACGGTGGACATCGACCAGGCGGATCTGCGGGCGAAGCTGGCGGCGCTGGGCGTGCCGAATCTTTGGGTGCCGAAGATCATCAAGCGGGTCGAAGCGATCCCGGTGCTGGGGTCGGGAAAACTGGATCTGAAGAGGTGCAAGGAACTGGCGCTGGGGTAGGGAGAGTGGAGCCGGAAATTTGGTGGTTGGGGGGCGGCGCAAAAGAAGCGCGCTTGGTCGGCTGCGTGTTTTCAGTCAGCGTCAAAATCCTAATGATCAAAGCCTATCCCGCCAGTAATCCGGCTTTCGTTTGAAATGCGCGATGGCGAGGATACGCACGTGCTCCCTCGCTTCGTCATACCGATAAAGAATGTGGTAGGGAAACCGCGTGAGCCGAAAAATGTGAATGCCCCCACGTCCAAGTCGATACTTGCCGGGACCTTGGAGAATCGCACCCACGGCTTTATCGATCGCAGCGGTAAACTCAACTCCCAAACGGCTTCGCTGCTCTTCGTACCAATTGCCAGCGGTCTCATACTCCAGCAGTGCCTTCGGGTGGAACTCGAAAGTCACGCTTGGGAGCGCTCCAAAATAGACGCGCGAACTCGCGTGAGCGCTTCCGGTCCCGGAACACCGCGCACCGCGCCGGATTCTAATTCCGCTGCCCGATGCGCCGCCGTGACGAGTTGGGATTCGAGAAGCGCTTCGTCCGGCGTCACACTCTCCAGCAGACGCTCCGCGAGCACTACCCGGCTTTCCGAGGAAAGTTCCTGCGCTTCTTCGAAAAGATAGTCAACCGTGATTGGCATAGACCCAACATAACCTTGTGGCAGCGGGTGACAAGAATGCAAATCCACAAAGGATGGAAGCCATCCCTCGGTTTGCATCCCGACCTTGTGTTCAGTTCTGATCGCAGCAAGCCTTGCAGGGTGAAAACCGATGCCGACACCCCTGTTCCCAACCATAGGAATGAAACTCTTGCCCCAAGCGTGGCTGATGAGCAAGGGGATTTGGATGAGCGGAACCAGGTAGTCACGGGGTTAGTTCCGGTTGTGGGTTCCGGGATACAACACCCTGATTTTACGGCGCGTGCCATAGCGATTTGGGGTGAGCATCCTCCCGGTCCCAGCCTCAGCGAAATTTTGATGGCTTCGCGGGGAGATCCCTCCCGTAATCCAGATTGACTGATCACATTTACAGCAGCCGCCGGTACACCGCCTCGTACTGAGGCACGATCCGCGTCGCGCTGAATCGCTCCCCGGCATCCAGCCTCCCGCGCTCGCCCATCCGCCGCGCAAGCTCGGGCGACGACGCCAATCGCATGATCGAGTCCGCCATCCCCTCTACATCACCAAACGGGTTCAGAAACCCGTTCCCAGCGTCCGTCACCACCTCGGGGATGCCTCCCACCCGGAAGGCCACCACCGGTTTGCCGTGGAAAAGGGTTTCCAACAAACTCAGCCCGAAGCTTTCGTTCTCCGAAGTAGAGATACCCGCGTCCGCCGCGTCAAGGTAGGGTTCGACCTCCAGCACGTTTTCACGCACGAGGACGTGTTCGCGCAAATTGAGCGCGTCCACCAACGGCTCGAATGGCGCGAACTCGCCACCACCCAGGATCAACAGGCGAATGGGCGCGGCCGGGTTCCGCGCCATCACCGCCGCGAGGGTCTGCAGCAGCAAATCGATCCGCTTTCCCAGCCGCAGGTTGGAAGGATGGATCAACAGAAAAGTGTCCACGCCAACCCCGAGACTCCGCCGCAACTCCGCGCGCCCGCGACCAACGTCCGTCGGCGTGAAAAAATTATGGATGACCTCCACCCGGCTTTCCTCCAGGCCGAACGTCGCCACCGTTTCCCGACGCAGGCTCTCCGAGACCGTGGTGATCGCGTCCGAATGCGCCAGGGCGTGTTCGATGGCGGGACGGTAGTTCGGATCTTGTCCGAGCAGGGTGGTGTCAGTGCCGTGCAGGGTGGTGACGATGCGCGGCACGCCGGGTTGCCCCGTGCCGCCGAGCATCTGCGCGGCGAGGTAGGCCGCCGTGGCGTGGGGCACGGCGTAGTGCGCGTGCAGCACGTCCAATCCGTGCGAACGCGCCACCGACGCGAGCTTTACCGCGAGCGGCAGGGTGTAATCCGGGTACTTGAACAGGCCGTACTCGCTGACGGTTACTTCGTGGAAGTGGACGAGTGGCGTGTTCACATCGAGCCGGACGGGACGCGCGTAGGAAAAGAAGTGCGCCTCGTGTCCCCGGCGGGCGAGTTCCAGCCCGAGGGCGGTCGCCAGAATGCCGCTGCCGCCGATTAGCGGGTAGCAGATGATACCGATGCGCAGGGGTTTCACGTCGGGAAAGGGATCGCGCGTGGCACCCTGCTCTCGCGCGAGTGGAGGTTAGACTCGCGGACATTTAACGCAAACGGCAAAGACGTGAGCGATAAACTTCGGCGCTTCCGGATATCAATCCCGGGAGCGCGGGTCTCCGACCCGCAACAGGGCGGTAGCTCCTCCGTTCCGGAATCCGCCCCGGGAACGCGGGCGTCCCGCTCGCTACAGGGCGGTGGCCCTTGTGCCGACCAGACCGGAACCGGATGCGGGTCGGAGACCCGCGCTCCCGGGGCAACCGCTCCGCGTTGCTTCCTGCGCGCGGGAAGGATGATCACCCCCCCCGCTCAAGACTACCTCACACCCGCGTTGCCACTGCCCTCGCGGTGGCGACGCTTGAAATGCAATTGCGCCATGGAGCGCGCGATCGCGGACTCGGCCGCCGCCTGCTCTTCGGATCCCAGCGTCTTGTCCGCCAGTGCTGCCTTCGCGCGGTCGATGGCGGCCTGCGCGGCGTCCTCATCCACGTCCGTCTCCCTCACCGCCGCTATCGGTGAGGATGGAAACCCGATCCGGCATCACCTCGGCAAACCCTCCGCCGGTCGCCAGAACGCGTCTCCTGCCCGCCGCGCTTGATCCGCAGCTCACCCGGCTTCAACTGCGTCATCAACGGCGTGTGCAAGGGCAGGATGCCCAGTTCGCCGTCGATCCCGGGAATGGTCACCATGTCCACGTCCTCCGAATACGTCTTCGCTTCGGGAGTCACGATTTCGATCGGAAGCCGGAGGCGTCGCGCATAAATGGCAGGCCGGCCCTTTGCTGTTGGAAACCAGTCGTCTTGTCGAGATGTCCGCCCTTCATGTAGAAGTTCGACTCCGGCACGTCGTCGTGCTTGCCGTCGAGAATCTCCTTGAACCCTGGATCGTGTCCTTGAGGGACACATACACGCCGGGGATGCCGGTGAAGATTTCGCCCACGTGGAACGGCTGGCTGAGGAAACGCTGGATCTTGCGGGCGCGGAACACCGTCAGCTTGTCCTCGGGACTCAACTCGTCCATGCCGAGAATCGCGATGATGTCCTGCAAATCCTTGTAGCGTTGCAGCACGCGCTGCACGCCGCGCGCGACCGCGTAATGCTCCTCGCCGACCACGTCGGGCGCGAGCGCCTTGGAGGTGGAAGCCAGCGGATCCACCGCCGGGTAAATGCCCAACTCCGCGATGGAACGCTCCAGCACGATGGTCGAGTCCAAATGCGCGAACGTGTTCGCCGGCGCCGGGTCGGTCAAATCGTCCGCCGGCACGTACACGGCCTGGAAGCTCGTCACCGAACCTTTCGTGGTCGAAGTGATGCGCTCCTGCAAATCGCCCATCTCGGCGGCGAGCGTCGGCTGGTAACCCACGGCGGAAGGCGTGCGGCCCAGCAGCGCGCTGACTTCGGCCCCCGCCTGGCTGAAACGGAAAATGTTGTCGATGAAGAGCAGCACGTCCTGGTTCTTCTCGTCGCGGAAATACTCGGCCATCGACAGGGCCGAGAGCGCCGACGCGCAGACGCGCGCCGGGGGGCTCGTTCATCTGGCCGTACACCAACGCGACCTTCGACTTGGAAAGGTCCTCCTGGTTGATGACGCCCGACTCGCTCATCTCGTTGTAAAGATCGTTGCCCTCGCGGGTGCGCTCCCCCACCCCGGCGAACACGGAATAGCCGCCGTGCCCCTTGGCGATGTTGTTGATCAACTCCATGATGACGACCGTCTTGCCGACGCCCGCGCCGCCGAACGCGCCGACCTTGCCGCCCTTGGTGAACGGGCAGATCAGGTCGATGACCTTGATGCCCGTTTCCAGCACGGTCGCCTTGGTGTCCTGATCGATCAGGGACGGCGCCGCGCGGTGGATCGGGTAACGCTTGCGTCGCGTTGACCGGGCCGCGGTTATCCACGGGGTCGCCGGTCACGTTGAACACGCGGCCGAGCACTTCCTCGCCCACGGGCACCGAGATCGGCGCGCCGGTGTTGGTGACGCTCAAGCCGCGCTTCGAAGCCCTTCGGTCGAACTCATGGCGATGGCGCGCACCAACCCGCCGCCGAGGTGCTGCTGCACTTCGAGGGTCAGCTTGGTGGCGACGCCGGTCACGTCGAACTCGATTTCAAGCGCGTCGTAGATTTTCGGCAGGTCGCCGCTTTCGGAGAAGTCCACGTCGAGGACGGGACCGATGATTTGCACGATGGTGCCGGTGTGGTGGGCGGTGGCGGTTTCCATGGGAATAAGTGGGTTGGAAAGAAGAGAATTGGCGAAGGGCGAAGCCGGCTGGCAAGCGTCTAGCCCATCGCCATCTGGGCGGTCGTGATCTCGAGCAATTCGGTGGTGATCGCCGCTTGGCGGACCTTGTTGTATTCCAAGGTCAGGTCCTTGATGAGCGACTTGGCGTTGTCGGTCGCGTTCTTCATCGCGACCATGCGCGCGCTGTGCTCGCTGGCGCGGGCGTTGAGGACCATCTGGTAAACCTGGAAATGCACGTACTCCGGCAGGATCGCGTCGAGCACCGAGGTAGCATCCGGCTCGAAGAGATAGCCGTTGCGGTTGTCGCGGGTCCGCCGCCGGGTTGAGCGGCGAGTCGCGCTTCTCCTCCTCGCTTGCCGGAGCCCGGCATGGATGGCCGGGCTGATCGGCAGAAGCGTCAGGAGCGTCGGCTGCTGGATCGAGCGTGTTGACGAAGCGGCTGTAAACCACGTTGACCTTGTCCACTTCGCCCGAGAGAAATTTCTCGATGGCGAACCTGGAAATCTGCCGCGTCTCGTGCAGCGTCGCCGCGTCCTTGACCACGAAATCGGCGATGAGATGGCGCTTGGTGCGCGCGAGGTACTGCACGCGCCTTGCGCCCGGTGGCGACGAACTCGGTCGTCTCGCGGTTCGAGCAGGCCGGCCTCGCGGAAAAGGTTCGTGTTCAGCGCGCCGCAAAGCCCCTTGTCCGTGCTGATGAGGATGGTCAGTTCCTTCTTCACCGGACGCTCGGCGAGCAACGGATGGCTGTCCTGCTCCACGCGCTCGCGCAAGGACACCAGCACGCGGTTGAGCAGCGTCGCGTACTCGCGCCCGGCCGTCGCCGCCTGCTGCGCCTTGCGCATCTTCGCCGCCGACACCGTCTGCATGGCGCGGGTGATCTGCTGGGTGTTCTTGACCGACTTGATGCGTCGGCGGATGTCGCGGGTATTAGCCACGGGGTAGCTGGGAAAGCGCTGCGATGAGCCGCCGCTTAGCGGAAGGTGCTCTTGAACTCCTCGACGGCGCTCTTGAGCATCGGCTCGGTCTCCTTGTCGAGCGCCTTCTTGTCGCGGATGGCCTTGCAGCACGTCGGCCTTGCGGGTGGTCATGTACTCCTGCAGCTTGTTCTGGAACTCCTTGACGCGGTCCACCGGCACGTCGTCCAGGATGCCGTTCTTCATCGCCCAGAGCACCGCCGACCTGTTCCTCAACCGGCATCGGGCTGTACTGGTTCTGCTTGAAAAGTTCGACGACGCGCTGGCCGCGTTCCAGCTTGCTCTTGGTGCCGGCGTCCAGGTCGCTGCCGAACTGCGCGAACGCCGCCAATTCGCGGTACTGCGCCAGGTCGAGCTTGATCGAACCGGCCACCTGCTTGATCGCCTTGATCTGCGCGGCGGAACCGACGCGGCTCACCGACAGACCGACCGAAATCGCCGGGCGCACGCCCTGGTAGAACAGATCCGTTTCCAGGTAAATCTGGCCGTCCGTGATCGAAATGACGTTCGTCGGGATGTACGCCGAAACGTCGCCGGCCTGCGTTTCGATGATCGGCAGCGCCGTCACCGACCCGCCGCCGAATTCCTTCTCCACGCGCGCCGAACGCTCCAGCAGGCGGGAGTGCAGATAGAACACGTCGCCCGGATACGCCTCGCGGCCCGAAGGACGCTTGAGCAACAGCGACACCTGGCGGTAGGCCACGGCGTGCTTGGACAGATCGTCGTAGACGATCAGCGCGTCCATGTCGTTGTCCATGTACCACTCGCCCATCGCCGCGCCGGCAAAGGGGGCGAGGTACTGGTTGGCGGCCGTCTCGGAGGCGGGCGCGGAGATCACCGTGGTGTACTGCATCGCGCCGGCGGCTTCCAGGATGGCGACCGCGCGGGCGACGTTCGCGTTCTTCTGGCCGATCGCCACGTAGATGCGAATACATCGGGCGGAAATCCTTCGTGCCGGCCTTCTCGGCCGCCATGTTGATCTTGGCCTGGCTGATGATCGTGTCCAGCGCGACGGTGCGTCTTGCCGGTGGCGCGGTCGCCGATGATGAGTTCGCGCTGGCCGCGGCCGATCGGGATCATCGCGTCGATGGGCATGATGCCCGTCTGCACGGGCTGGCTGACGCTTTTGCGCTTGATGACGCCCGGGCGCGATTTTTTCCACCGGATAGAGTCACGTCGCTCTTGATGGGGCCCTTGCCGTCGATGGGCTGGCCGATGCGCATTGACCACGCGGCCCAGCAAGCCCTTGCCCACCGGGACGGAAAGCAGCCTGCCCGTGGTGCGGACTTCCGAGCCTTCCACGATGCCCGAGTAATCGCCCAGCAGAATCGCGCCGACTTCGGTTTCCTCCAGGTTGAGCGCCAGGCCGAGCACGCCGTTGGGGAACTCGATGGCCTCGTTGAGCATCACGTCGCTCAGGCCCTCGATCTTGGCGACGCCGTCGCCGACTTCACGGACGATGCCGACGTTGCTCTTGATCGTCGTCGGTCTTGAGGCTGGCAATCTGGGTTTCGATGTCTTGGAGAATCGTGCTCATGGGCGGTCTGCGGAAAGGTGGTTAGGAAAAGAGGAACGGCGGGGAATGCCAGCGAGCGGCGTCAGAGATTTGTCGGAAGATTGGCGAGGCGGGCGCGCACGCTGCCGTCCCAAACGTCGCTGCCGAGCTTGATGCGCATGCCGCCGATCAACTCCGGGTTGACGGTGAACTCGGAGGTGAGGTCGCTCGCCGTACTTCTGCTTGAGATTGGAAAGGATCGCCGCGCCGGTGTCCCCGCTCAGGGGCGCGGCGCTCTCGATCACGACGTGGTGCTTGGCCAGTTCGAGACGCAGGAGGCGCTGGAAGGCTTCCAGCGCGCCGAGGTAATGGCGGGGTTTTTCCACGAGGACGGATTGCACGATGGAACTGACCTTGGCGCGGTCCAGCTTCTCCTCGGTGAAGCTCATGCGGAAGAGCTTGCGGGAAAGTTGGCGGGCTTCTTTGGTGATTTTCATGACGACGACGGCGGTGGGGGAGGCTTGCGGGTTAGGATGGGGATTACCGGAAAACCTCAAGCCACTTGCCGCGAGGCTTCCTCGCTTAAACGCTGCTGATCTTCGGGCGTGAGGATTTTGCCCGTCACCTTGGCGGTCGTGTCGATGACCAGACGGCCCAATTCGCGTTTGACCTCATTCAGCACGCGGTCGTGCTCCAGCATGGTCGCCTCCTGGGCGCGGGCGACGATGCGCTCGGACTCGGTAATAGCTTCCTGCTGGCGGCGTTGCGCCAGGGAATCACTGCTGGAACGCGCTTCGTTGATAAGCTTCTGCGCCTGAGTGTTCGCCTGGTCGAGCAACTCGCGGTACCGCACCTCGGACTCGGCGAGCTGTTTCTTGATCTTCTCGGCGTTCTCCTGCCCTTCCGCGATCCGGCGGCGGCGTTCCTCCAGCACGGTGATGATCGGCTGAAACGCGTAGGTCTTCAGGATGAAGAACACGATCGTGAAAGCGAAAAGCTGGGCGATGAACGCGGGCCAGTTGACGCCGAAGGTGTGGAGAATTTCTTGCATAAGCCTGCTGCTACTGCTGCGTGCGGAAGGGAGTGAGAGGGCGGGACCGGAAAGGCCGATCCCGCCGGAACCAGGATTCTTAGCGGTAGAGGAAGAACACGATCAAGGCGTAAATCGGGATAGCTTCGCGAGAGGCCATTCCGATGATGCTGATCGTCAGGATGTTGCCGAACGCGCCGGGGTTGCGGCCCACGGCTTCGGCGGCCTTTGCGCCGATCATGCCGACGCCGAGGGCGCCGCCGAGACCGGCGACGGCCAGGGCGATGGTGGGAGCGATGCTCTTGGTGGCGGCGACGGCGCCGGAGGAAGGCTCAAGGGCCGTTTGCGCGAGGAGAAGGAGGTCCATCATGGTGGTTTGTGTGTGTTTGGTGTTGCTGCTGCGTTTGCTGGTGTTGCCTCCCGCCGCCCACTCTCTTTGGATGGTCCCGGCGGGAAAATTCGGAGGGGTCGATTGGCGCGTCAGTGCGCCGCGGCGGGTGTTCGACCGATGGGAACGGCTGCCGCCGCGGAACCGTGCGCCGTGGTGGTGGGATGGGCGTCAGCGTGCGCGGCGTGGTCGCCTTCCTCGTGGGAAGTAGTCAGCTTGGTGTAAACCGCGCACAGCAACGTGAAGACCAGCGCCTGCACCACGCCTACGAGCAACTCCAGGAAATAAAACGGGATCGGCATCAGGATCGCCAGGATGAACGGCAACGGCCCGGCAAACCTTCGCCGAGGTTGGACATGGTGTGCATCAGGTTCTCGCCGGCGTAGATGTTGCCGAAAAGCCGGAGCGACAATGAAACCGGTCGGAAGGCGATGGAAACCACCTCGATCAAACCGACGAAGATGAAGATCGGCATCAGGAGGTAAGCCAGCATCCCTTTCACACCGCCCTTGGGTCCGAAGATATGACCGAAGAAGCCGCCGACACCTAGTTCCTGGAAGCTCCAGTATGAGCCAGAAGACGGAAAAGACCAAGGCCATGCCCAGGGTCATGTTCAAATCGGCGTTGGCCGGACGCAGCAAAGGCGCTTCCACTACTTGCAACGAAGCCAACGCGCCACGGTGCGGACCGAAGCCCACGGTGCCGACGCCCGGCAGGAGTCCGAACCAATTGGAAACGAGGATGAAAATAAACAACGTCGCGAGCAACGGGAACACTTTGGCGACCATGTGGCGTCCGACGATGCCCTCCACCATGTCGTAGAGCGCCTCGACAACCATTTCGAAGACGTTCTGTCCGCCGCCGCGAGAGGGGACCAACTCCATCTTGCGCGTGGCACTACGGGCGAGCCACAGGATGATCGCCGCCACGACGGCGGCGACGATGATGGAGTTGGTAAACGCCTGGCCGAACCAGCCCATGGAGTCCATGGCGGGCATTTTCTCGGCGTCCAACGGGATTTGAGCCAGGAGGCTTGGCATGACGGCGGGGAAAGGGAAAAGGGGATTTCCGGACGGTAAAAGGGGACGGGCGACCCTTTGCACAACATTGGTGACAGCGCCAGACTGCAAAACGGAACGGGGGTTCCAGTGAACGGCGGCGCCAGTCGGAAGAGCGAAGGGTTTTCGCAGCCAATCAAAGAACCGGATGCCCACCGTGGCAAGTTCTATTTGTGAAATATTTCACAAGCTCGCGTTGCGGCCCGCGTAAACGGTTCTGCCTCTGCCCACTGTGCAGCAGTTCTGCTCCCCCGCCGCGGAGCGGCTTTGGAGTGCGCCGCGACACGTCGCCGCTTTGATCCCAGCGACACGTCGCGTCGTTCCCCTCCGGCGAAGCCGCTATCGATCGAGCCGGCTGCGCCGGATGGTCAGGACGCGACGTGTCGCGGTTGGACCCGGCGGAGCCGTGTGAAAGCGGCGACATGTCGCCGCACTCCAAAGCCGCTGCGCGGCGGGCGGAGGCCAACTGCCGTTTCACTCCAAACTCAAACGCGGCAGCAACTGGTCCATGATCATCCGCACGGACTCGGCCGCCGTCTGCTCGATCGGTATGCACCACGATCTCGGCGTCCTCCGGCGCTTCGTACGGGGCGTCGATCCCCGTGAACTGCTTGATCTCACCCGCGCGCGCCTTCTTGTACAGGTTCTTCGGGTCGCGCCGCTCGCACGTCTCCAACGACGCATTGACGTAAACCTCGATAAACTCGCACCCGCCCTCCAGCGCGATCTCGCGCGCCCGCCGACGGTCCGTCCGGTACGGCGAGATAAACGCCGTGATCGTCACCGTGCCGCTGTCGGCCATCAACCGCGCCACCTCGCCGACCCGCCGGATGTTTTCCAGCCGGTCCTCGGGCGAGAACCCCAGGTTCGAGTTGAGCCCGTAGCGGATGTTGTCCCCGTCGAGCACGTACACGTGGAAACGGCGCTCGAAGAGCTCGCGCTCCAACGCCTTCGCGATCGTCGATTTCCCCGCCCCGCTCAGGCCCGTGAGCCAGACCACCGCGCCCTTGTGGCCGTTGCGCAGGGAGCGGTCCGCGCTCGTGACCTCGCTTTCGCTCCAGGTGATGTGCTGGCTGACCACCCGGTGCCGGTCCGTGTAAACGCCGCCGAAGATGATCCCCCCGCCGCTGACCTCGCGCTCATCCACCAGCACGAACCGACCCAGCGCCGGGATGCGGTCGTGGTTGTCGATCACCAGCGGCTTGCGCATCTGGAGCGTGATCTCGGCCACGTCGTTGCGCTGCACGGCCGTGGATCGGCGTCCCCCGCCGTCCGCACCGTTGCGGCCGGTGGGCACTTCCAGCGTCGAGGCGTCGATCACGCTGTCGATGGACGCGATCTGGCAGTCCATCTCCTGCGTCGCCAGCTTGATCTTGTAATGCCCGCCCAGGGCGAGCGGACTTGCGGCCCATCCAGAACAGGTTTGCCTTGATCCGGTTGGATTCGATGGGCGCCTCCTCGCGGTGGCTCGCGACGTGGCCGCGCTCCACGAAAATCTGCTCGGTCAGCGTGATCCCCACCGATTCCCCCGCCTGGCGGTGGTGCGCATGGCGTTGACGTTGTCCTCCGGCCAGCGTTCGATGGAGGCCACGACACCCGTCTTGTTGTAAGGCGAGAAAACCAGTTCGTCGCCCACGCGCAGGGTGCCGGACTCGATCCGTCCGGCCAGGATGCGACGTTCGTCGAAGCGGTAAATATCCTGGATCGGCAGCCGCAGCGGCAGTTCGCCCATCAACTTCGGCTGCTCGAAAGCGTCCAGCGCGTCCAGCACGGTCGGACCGGCGTGCCACGGCATCGCGTGGGTGGCGCAGCACCGCCAGGTTGTCGCCCTGACGCGCGGAAACCGGGATGAACACCCGCGGCTCCACGCCGATTTCACCCAGGAACTGCCGGTATTCCGCCTCGATCTGCTGGAAAACCTCCTGCGAGTAGTCCACGAGGTCCATCTTGTTGACCACCACGGCGACCTGTTTGATGCCAAGCAAACTCAGCATGTACCCGTGCCGCCGGCTCTGTTCGCGCACACCCTCGTTTGCGGCGATCAGGAGCAGGGCCGCGTCCGCCGAGGCCGCGCCGGTGATCATGTTCTTGAGGAACTCCTTGTGCCCCGGCGCGTCGATGAGCACGTAAGGCCGCCGCGCCGTGTGGAACCAGATTTGCGAGACATCGATGGTGATGTTCTGGTCGCGCTCGGCCTGGAGGGCGTCCATGAGGAACGCCCACTCGAAGGGCACGCCGCGCTTGCGGCAGGTGGCTTCGATCTGCTCGAGCTTGCCCGTGGGCAGCGAGCCGGTCTCGTGAAAGAGGCGTCCGACCAGGGTGGATTTACCGTGGTCCACGTGGCCGACGATGACGATGCGCAACGGGCGCGCGGTGGCCGACGGCGCCAGGCGGATGGCTTCGTCAAGAAGGTTGGTTTGCATGGGCTGATTACAGAAAGGGAATGAAGGGCGAGAGCGACGGCTGGGCTTACATGTAACCGCTGGCGCGGAGCCGCTCGAAAGCGTCCTCGCTCTCCTGATCCTGCGCGCGGGTGCTGCGCTCGGCGACCTTGGTCTGGCGCAGCTCGGTGATGATTTCCGGCACGGTGCGCGCCTCGGACACGATGCCCGTGGTGCAGGGCGCGCAACCCAGGCTCCGGTAACGGCGGCCTTCCTTGGAGAAATACAGGCTGACGATCGGGATGCTTTCGCGGTGGATGTATTCCCAGATGTTGACCTCCGTCCAATGCAGGAGCGGATGGACCCGCAGGTGCGTCCCCGGCTCGAAATCGGTCTTGAATTGGTCCCACAACTCGGGCGGCTGGTCCTTGAAATTCCACTCGAAGTTTTTGTCGCGCGGGGAGAAATACCGCTCCTTGGCGCGGGTCCCCTCCTCGTCGCGGCGGATGCCGAGGATCACCGCCTGGTAGTTGCGCTCGGCGATGACGGCCTGAAGTGGATCGCGCTTGAGGGCGGAGCAGCAATCGACGCGCGAAAGCACGCCGTTGGGAAACGTCCGGCCGGCGTCGAGCGCCTCGCGGTTCTCGCCGACGACGAGATTGAGGTTCCATTCCCGCGCCTGCCGGTCGCGAAATTCGATCATCTCCGGCATCTTGTAACTGGTATCGATGTGGACGCACGGAAACGGGACGTGCCCGAAGAACGCCTTGCGCGCGAGCCAGAGAAGCGCGCAGGAATCCTTGCCGATGCTCCACAGCATCGCGAGGTTTTCAAATTTGTGGAACGCCTCGCGCAGGATGAAAATGCTCTGGCTTTCGAGCGCGTCGAGGTGGGGATAATCGGTCTTTGTCGAGGATGTTGTCGTGGTCACTGGCGTACGGATGGGCGGTTGGGGAAAGAATTCTAGCTAGCCTCAAATGTTCGCGCCGAGGAACGTGTGAATGCCGCATTCGGCCTTGTCGAAGCCGGTCCAGCGGCCCGCGCGTTCGTTGTCGCCTTCTTTGGTCGGACGGGTGCAGGGCTGGCAGCCGATGCTGCGGTAGCCTTCGTCGCGGAGCGGATTGTACGGCAGCGCGTGTTCCTTGATGTAGGCTTGCACGCGATCGCGCGACCAGGCGGCGAGCGGGTTGAGTTTGTAGATGTAGCGGTCGCGCAGCATGTCGAACTGGTAACGTTCCAGGACTTCCGTCCGCGCCCGGGTGTCGGACTGCTGACGGCGCAAACCGGTGATCCAGACGTCTAAGCTCCGCGAGCTTCTTCTGAAGCGGGATGACTTTGCGCAGCGTGCAGCAACTATCCGGCGAGCGTAGCCACAGCGCGGGGCCGTTTTCCTCCGCTTGCCGCTCGACGGTTTCCTCGGGGTGCAGGCTTTCGATCTGAATGGCGAGCCGACACTCGATTTGCGCCTTGAGCTGGAGGGTTTCCGGGAAGAGGAGGCCCGTGTCCAGGGTGAACGCCGGGATGGGCAAGCCGAGTTTGCTGGCGTGATGCAGGATCACGAGTCCCGCCCCCTGGAAACTGGTCCCGATGGCCGCCCGCGCGCCGAACTGGTCCCACGACCAGCGCAGCAGTGCCTCCAGCGGCTGGTCTTCCAGCATGGCGGAGACTTCCCGAATCTCGTCGGCGCGCATGTCGGGATGCAAGGAAAGGGTGTGCATGGGCGGCAACGTGGAGTGGGAATTGTCTATAATGCTGATGGGGAATAGGGGCAAATGGATTTTTTGCGGTGTGTTGATTGGCGCGGATTGCTCTCCATGTCCGCAAGAACAACGCTCGCGTGGATGTCGGCACGGCGTACTTTATCGGCATGTCGATGATCCCCACTCCCAAGGTCAGCCAGTACCGGTGGCACCACGAGTTGAAGCAGATTTTCGTGCAATCCATCGAGCGTTACCGGGAGGGTGAGCGCGCGCTGGACCGATACTTCACGAAGGAGCAAGTGGCTTATCTTGCTTCCATCGGACAGACTCCGCAGGAGATCTACGACTTCGCCGAGGACCACGTTAAACGGGGTGAACCGGACTGGGAAACCGTGCTGCTGATCAGCGCGGCCCGGCGGGATTACCTGCTCACGGTGCAACGGGGGGTGAATCCTCGGAGGTGGTCTCAATGCAGGGACTTGCCGCCGAAAGACGCGGAACTTGGCGGCATTCCCTGGCTGCCGCGCATCATCAAGAAAGCGGAGGCCAAGCTGCGCGGCGAGATGCCGGGGGAGTTGATGTACTTGTGCGGCGGCGACCGGAGTTTCCTGGAGCAACATGGGCTGAACCCGGCGGACTTTCTGCGGCACGTTTGGGCCGCGAGTGGTGACGAGCAGAAGGTGCTGGCGTACGTGCGCGGCGAGGGCCGTTGAGGCTATCCGGTTCCACCCTGGCAACAGCGGCTCCGCCGCCCCGGGAACGCCGGCATCCTGCCCGCATCTGCTTGGTCGGGTCTGTCCAAGGGCTACAGGCCTTGCGGGTAGGTGCCCGCGCTCCCGGACTGCCGCCCCTACTTTCCAGATGCGGGCAGGACGCCGGCCGCTCCCGGGGCGACCGCTGCGCGGCACTCGGAGTGGGACGGTCGCGTCGCCTACTTCGGTGCCGCGCCCACGCCCGGCACCGCGCCCATAACCCGCGAAACTCGGCGCGTTATCCGAATCACGGCCCTCTGGCCCGAATGAAGGCACGTGGAAATCAAAAACACTCACCCCGTTGCGCGCGGCCCCCGCGTAGGTTCGCCCGTTGCTCGCGCCGACCATCACCCGGTTGCCGGTCTTTTTCTCGGTACCCAAATAGATCATGGAATGGGTCACGGGCGGATCACGGTCCACGTTGTAAGTGCCCGTCCAGAACATCAGATCGCCCGGCTTCAATTCCTTCAACTCGAAGGTGTCGTTCTTCTTGCTGAGCACAGTGTAAAAAACCGACTCCCGCCGCACCCAGGAATACTGCTCGTTCGCTTGGCGCGGCACCGCTTTGAACCCGCTGGACTGCAGGATGTAATAAATAGTGCCGGAGCAATCCATCCCGCCAGCCGAGGGATCGGCCGAGCCATAGGTGTAAGTGAGATTGCGATGGGTGAGTTCCAGCGCCGTGGTCAGGATGCGGCGCACCGCTTCCGGCTGGGCGTCGAATTCCACCAAATCGCCCGGCTCCAGACTGGCGTTGGCGGACGTCTCGGTCGATTTTCTAGTGACGGTCGGCGTTGGCTCCGGGGTTGGTTTGGGCGACGGCGACGGTGACGGCGTGGCCTTGGCCTTGGGAGTTGGCGAAGGAGTGGCCTCCGTTCTTCGTCGCTCGATTTACGGTGGCGTGAACCGGACTTTGCCGGAGACGGCTTTGGCGTCGGCTTATCTTCCTGATCGCTGCCGTCGTCCCCGTCATCGGTTTGCGCCGCGCGATGCCGGGCGGAAGACCGTGACTGCGCCCCGATTGAACCAGTTGAAGTCAGCAGGAGAAACGCCAAGGTGAGTGGCAAGGATGTGCGGCGAAACGCGGAACGCGCTCGAAATATAAAGATCATGTCACCCGAGGAATCGGCACCGCCCGGGTTAGCGGCCCCGGCAAGGTTGGAACCGCCGCTTTACGAGCGAGTGGGAGGACGCCGCAAGCTGGCGATCCTCGTGCGCAACTTCTACTCGAGCCTGCAGATTCATCCGGTCCTGGGACCCATTTTCGCCCGCCACATCGTCGATTGGCCGACGCATTACGCCACGCTGACAAACTTCTGGTGCCTGCAAACCGGCGGGCCCTCCGGCTACAGTGGCAAACTGGTGGCCGCGCATCAGCCCCTCGGAATAAACGCACCCACTTCGCGATTTGGCTGGATCAATGGCGGCGCAGTTGCCATCTGCATTTTGATGAACCGGAAGCGACCGCGATGATCACGCTCGCCGAGGATTTAGGCAGGCGGATGCAGGAGACCCTGACGGGAAGCAGCATCCATCCCCGCGGGTGAGCGGTGAATTGCGGCGATTCCCAAAATGATTGATCAGCGCCTCTGGACAGGGGCGATAACCCCCCCCGGGAGCGTAGGCCCCAAAGTTCAGACCAGCCCGCATTGGCGTTATTTTTTCACACTGAGTAACTTACAAGTCCGGCGGACACCTGTTTGTCGGTTTCTCGCGCCACGAAACACGGTATTC
This sequence comes from uncultured bacterium, assembly GCA_963795895.1. Classification (GTDB taxonomy): domain Bacteria; phylum Verrucomicrobiota; class Verrucomicrobiia; order Chthoniobacterales; family SZAS-18; genus CAWCJJ01. The sequence continues at coordinate 68,660 of CAWCJJ010000002.1, read as the reverse complement.
AACCCAATTCGCCGCTAATCGGGTGCCCCATGCCCCGAGGGGCACTGCTTCTGCTAAAGGGTACGCCGCCGCCAACTGGTTGGCGGGCAAGCACAAACTCGTTCCATAAAAGTACCCGTTGAAGGTTTTAATAACCAGCAATTACGGATTATCAACCCGGGCTCCGTTCGCGGCGTTGTTTCGCGCGTCGCGTCCGTATCAGGTGATCGTCCTGACCTTGTTGCTCGGCTTGGCGGCGGCGCTGGGATGGTTCCGCGTCATCCATCGTTGGGAAGAGCGAAGTCTCGCGGCAAACGTCCGTGATCTCGCGGCGGGTCAGACCGAACTCCTGCGCGGCAATCTGCTGGGGTCTATCGAGGTGCTAAATTCCGCGGCGGCCTTTTGCGCCAGCCGTGGAAAGCAAGTAACGCGGCGCGAGTTCCATGATTTCGTCACCGCCGCGCTCGCCCGCCATCCCGAGATTCAGGCGCTCTCCTGGAACCCCTTGGTGCCCGCCGCCGAACGCGCCGAACGGGAGACCGCCTCCGGGGGCGAAGGACTCCACCCTTTCGCATTTTGGGAAATGAACGCGCGGGGCGAACCCCGGCCCGTCGCGCCGCGCGCGGCCTACCTGCCGGTTTACCTCGAGGAACCCGTCGCGGGCAACGAGCGCTCCCTCGGCTTTGACCTGGCCTCCGATCCAAGACGCCGCGCCAGCCTGGACCGCGCGCGCGACAGCGGACTGCCCGAGTCCACCGAACCGCTCAGGCTCGTGCAGGAGACCGCCGGCCAGTTCGGTTTTCTCATCCTTCAACCAATCTACGGGGGGCCCGACCACACGGTGGCCAACCGCCGGACAAACCTGGCCGGCTTTGTCTCCGCCGTCTTTCGGATCGGACATCTCGTGGAGGTTTCCCTGGGCAAGTCGGTGTCTCGCGATGTCGAGGTGGCCATTCGCGATGATTGGGCGAGCCAGACCCCGATCTACTCCAGTGGGAATCCTCCGCCGACGAACGCCGCGGCCCGGCTGTCGGATGGCGATCGTTGGACGTCGTCGCAAACCCTGGAGTTTCCCGGTGGCCGCTGGCGGCTGTACTTCCGACCCACGCCCCGCTACCTGGCCGCGCACGGGTCGTTTTGGCAATCCCGGGCGGGGTCGGCGGCGGGTTTGGTCATCACCCTGCTCGCGTGCGGCTACTTGCGGCGTGGAAAACGGCACGCGGTCGAACTCGCCCAAGCCAACGCCGCGCTCCGTCTCGAGGTGGTCGAGCGCCGGCGCGCCGAAGGCAAGGCGGACGCGGCCAACCAGGCGAAGTCGGATTTTCTGGCCCACATGAGCCACGAAATCCGGACGCCGCTCAACGCCATTCTCGGCTACGCGCAGATTCTCCGTCGCGACCCCGCGCTCGCCGCCGTTCACCGTCCCGCCGTGGAAACCATCGCCAGCGGCGGCAACCATCTCCTCGCGCTCATCAACGACGTACTCGATCTCTCGAAGATTGAGGCCGGGCACATGGAGTTGCGCTCGGAACCGTTTTCCCCGCGACACCTTTTGGAACGCATTGAAACGATGTTTGCCCAGCAATGCCGACGGAAAGGCGTTGCGTGGCGGGTCACGGCGCCGACGGACTTGCCCGAATATGTCCATGGTGACGAGCGGAAGCTGCGGCAGGTGCTCATCAACCTGGTGGGCAACGCGGTGAAGTTCACCGACGCGGGCGAAATCCACCTGCGGGTGACTCTCGGCCCGACGAGGGACGCGCGGTGTCGATTCGAGGTGGGTGATACCGGCACGGGCATCCCCCCGGAGGCGCGCGCGGCGATTTTCGAGCCATTCCGGCAAGGTGTCGGTGGTGACCGGCGCAAAGGCGGCACGGGTTTGGGATTGCCCATTGCGCGGCGTCAGGTCGAGTTGATGGGTGGGCACTTGGAACTCATGCCGGACGACCGGGTCGGCAGCCGCTTTTGTTTTGAGATTCCCCTCCATCAAGGCGCGAGCGATCCCGTCGCGCCGTCGTCGGCCGAGCCGCCGCCTGAACTGGCCGCAGTGTTGAGCCGGTCCCCCGGGCTGCTCGCGCGACTGCAAGCGGCGGCGGAACTTTACAGCCTGACCGAACTTCAAAGCTGCGTGGTGGAAATCGAGAACCTTGGAGAAACAGGCTGCTGGCTGGCGCGGCGTCTCGGCGGCTGGCTCGCGGCTTGCGATCTCCAGGCGGTTGAACAGTTCGTCGCCTCAAATCTCCCCGGGTCCGCGCGCGTCCGGGAGCCGGAGGTTGCGAACGCGCCATGAGCAAGGCGTCGCCCGCGAAAATCCTGTTGGTGGACGACCATCCCGCCAACCTCAAGGTGCTCAGCGACGCCCTCGCGCCCGCGGGCTACCACCTGCTGGCGGCGCCCGGTGGCGAGGCCGCGCTCCGCATCGCCGCCCGCGCCTTGCCAGACATCATCCTGCTCGATTTGATGATGCCCGGGATCGATGGCCTGGAGACCTGCCGCCGACTCAAGGCGGACGCCGCGACCCGCGACATCCCGGTGTTGTTCATCAGCGCGAAGGACGAAATGGAAAGCGTTGTCAGCGGGTTTTTGGCGGGGGGATGCGATTACATCACCAAGCCTTTCCACGCCGAGGAGGTCCTCGCCCGCGTCGCCAACCACCTGCGCGCGCGGCGACTGACGGGCGAACTCCAGGCGCGCAACGCCGAACTGGCCGCCGCCAACGCGCGGCTCCAGCGGGAGATCCACCGCCGGGAGGAGGCCGAGGGCGCGTTGCGCGACGCCGACGCCCAGCTCGGTCTCCACGCGGACCGGGAGGCGGAACACTGGAACGTCTCGGGTCTCGTCGGGCGCAGCCCCACGCTGGCGAAAATCCTCGCGGACATCCACCGCCTGCACCAGTTCGGCACGACGAGCGTCCTGCTAACGGGGGAAAGCGGCACGGGCAAGGAACTCATCGCGCGGGCCATCCACTTCGGCGGCCCGCGCGGCAAGGCGCCTTTCATCCCGGTGAACTGCGTCGCCGTGCCGGAGGACCTTGCGGAGTCGTTGTTCTTCGGACACGTCCGGGGCGCGTTCACGGGGGCGACGGCGGATCGCAAGGGCTACTTCGAGCTGGCCCACGGGGGCACCTTGTTCCTGGATGAAATCGGCGACATGCCGCTTTTCCTGCAAGCCAAGTTGCTGCGGGTGTTGGAGGACGGCCTGGTCATCCCGGTGGGCGGGTCGCGGGAGCGGCGCGTCGATCTGCGGATCATGGCGGCCACCAACGTGGACCTGGCGGCGAAGATCGCGTCCGGGGCCTTCCGGCAGGACCTTTATTTTCGGTTGGCGCGTTTCATCGTGCCCGCCCCTCCCCTGCGCGAACGGCGCGAGGATGTGTCCGTGCTGACGCGGCATTTTCTGGAGCGGTTTGCCGTGGAGATGGGCATCCGGGTTCCGCGGTTGGACCCGGCGGCGCTCGCGAAGCTGGAGGGTTACGGTTTCCCGGGCAACGTGCGCGAGTTGAAGAACATCATCGAGCGCGCGCTGATCGAGAGCAACGGCGCGGAGATCCAGCCGCGGCATTTGCATCTGCTCGCCGCGCCGTCTTCCGTTAGCCTGGCAACGGTTCCGGCGGAGGGTCGCGTGGCGGCGCTGACGGCACCGTTGGAAGCGCCTTTCAACCTGGAGGAGATGGAAGCTGTGCTGACGCAGCGCGCCCTCGCCAAAACCGGGGGAAACATCGCCGAGGCGGCGCGGTTGCTGGGTGTTCACCGCACGCGGATTTATCGGCGGATGGCGCAGGAAGGAGTGCAGTCGCCATTGCAGATGCAGTAGGGCGTTGATGGTTTGGCTCCCAGTTGCGTTTGAATGGCGCGGGTCTCCGACCCGCCTCTGGTTTGGCTCCGGGGCATCAGCCCCGGACAATTCCCGATGCGCGGTGTCCGCCGGCTAACAAAGCCAGCGCTGAAACTGATGATGATCCCAGACGCCGTGTGTCGCAGGTGTTTCAGCCGCGACGTTTGAAACACTCCCCGGGAAGTGAGCCGACGTCCATCAAACGGCAAGGTAATTATGCAAGCACCTAATGTTCAAGTACTTGTTATTTTTTCAAGTCTGTTCCGCCGCGTGGCATAATCCCCGCTAAAGGGGAACGCGAAACATCGTCGGCGCTTCAACGGGAACAGGGCAGGAAGCGGCGGCGACCAGGGAACTGTCAGGGACATTCCTCATGCACACCCAAACAACACTCAGCGTGGACGCGGAGCCTTATGCCTTTGCGCTGGAGCCTTCGCGCTGCGCCCTCCTCATCATCGACATGCAACGCGATTTCCTGGAGCCCGGCGGCTTCGGCGAAATGCTCGGGAACGACGTTTCCCAACTGCGGCGCGCCATCGAGCCCAACCGCCTCCTGCTCCAAGCCTGGCGCGCGGCCGGGTTGCAGGTTCTCCACACCCGCGAAGGCCATCGGTCCGACCTGACCGACCTGCCTCCTTCAAAGAAAGAACGCGGTCGCAGCCAAAAGCAGATCGGCGACACCGGACCGATGGGCCGCATCCTGGTGCGCGGCGAGGCGGGGCACGACATCATCCCGGAATTGTCTCCCCTCCCAACGGAACCGGTCATCGACAAGCCCGGCAAGGGCGCGTTCTTCTCGACCGACCTCCACGCCATCCTCCAGAACCGCGGCATCACCCAACTCGTGGTGACGGGTGTGACCACCGAAGTGTGCGTCAACACGACGGTGCGCGAAGCCAACGACCGGGGCTTCGAGTGTCTCGTCCCGGCGGACTGCGCGGCCTCCTATTTTCCCGAGTTCCACGAGATGGGCCTGAAGATGATCAAGGCCCAGGGAGGCATCTTCGGCTGGGTCACGGACTCCGCCCGCCTCCTCTCCGCCCTCGCCCACGCTTTCCCGACCACCGCCCGCATCCAACCGTAAACGACAGCCGCAAAACACATGACTATCAACGCCTACTTCAAACCAAAACTCTGGGTTCCGGGAGACTGGAACGCCTTCTTTGGCTTCGGTACCAACATCCTCGTCAATCTGCTGACGATGACCGGCTTGCTCCGGTTCGTTCTCAAGATGCCGGACGCCATCGTCTTCGGCCGCATCCTGCCCGCCACGGGCCTGATGATGTGCCTGTCCACGATCTACTACGCGTGGCTGGCCTACCGGCTCGCGAAGAAGACGGGGCGCACGGACGTCTGCGCGCTGCCCTCGGGCATCAGCGTGCCGCACATGTTCATCGTGACGTTCGTCATCATGCTGCCGATCGCCCTGAAGACGGGCGACCCGATCAAGGGCTGGGAGGCGGGTCTCACCTGGGTTTTCATCCAGAGTTTTGTGCTGATGGCCGGCGGCTTCATCGCGCCGATCATCCGCCGCATCACGCCGCGCGCCGCGCTGCTGGGCACGCTGGCGGGCGTTTCGGTCACGTTCATCTCGATGACGCCCGGCGCTCCAGATGTTCATGACGCCGGTCATCGGCGTGACGTGCTTTTCCATCATCCTGCTGAGTTGGTTTGGCGGCGTGCGATACCGGGGCGTTCCCGCCGGGCTTGGTGGCGATCGCCGTCGGCACCGCGATCGCGTGGGGTTCGACCGCGCTGGGTTTCAACTACGGCGGCCTAACGGTGAAAGGTCTGACCGATTCCGTCGCGAACTTCGGCTTCCGCATTCCCCTGCCCGCGTTCGACCACGTCTTCTCGGGCTTTCAGTTCTTGGGACTCATCCTGGTCACCGCGATTCCCTTCGGCATCTATGACCTCGTCGAGGCGATGGACAACGTGGAAAGCGCCGCCGTCGCCGGGGACAGTTTCCCGACCACGCGCGTGCTGACCGCCGACGGGATCATCAGCCTGGTCGGCTGCCTGATGGGCAACCCCTTCATCAACGCGGTTTATATCGGCCACCCGGGTTGGAAGGCGATGGGCGGAAGGATCGGTTACTCGGCGGGCACGGGGCTGCTGGTCATCCTGCTGTGCTGGTTCGGAACGATCTCGCGTGATGCTCGCGCTGGTTCCGACGGTGGCGATCATCCCCATCCTGCTTTACATCGGCATGCTGATCGGCTCGCAGGCGTTCCAGGAAACGCCCCGGCGCCACGCTCCGGCGATCATCCTGGCTTTCACGCCGCACCTCGCGGCGTGGGCCTTGACCCTGATCAACGGCGCGCTCGCGGCGGCGGGCACGGTGATCCCGACGCTGAGCGCGGCGCAGTTCGAGACGCTGGTGGCGAACATGAAAACCCAAGGCGTGCTCTACCAGGGTCTGCAAGTGCTGGGCGGCGGTTCGATCCTCGGCGGCTTGATCCTGGGCGGCATCGTGGCGTGCATGATCGACCGCAATTTCTTCAAGGCGTCGGGCTTCGCGCTGGCCGGCTCGGTGCTGACTTTCTTCGGCTTCATGCACGGCGAGCGGATCGGCGTCGGCCAGACGCCCGTGGTGGCAGTCAGCTACCTGGTGGTCTCGGTGATCCTGGCGGGCGCCGCGAAGTTCGCGGCGGTCGCTCCGATGCCCGTCGAGGAGCCGGAGGAACACGTGGAACACGCGGAAGGACTCCTGCCGACCGCGGCTTGAAACAATCTTGGGAGAAAAGAAAACACCACGCGGAAACAAAGCAATACGTATATGACTTACCACCACTCCACACATCGCCGGGTTCATCCGTCGCGGGGCTATCGCGCGAGTTGCGCCATCCTTGCCGCCTGCGGCGCGCTGGCTTGCGCCGGTTCGCTTGCCGCCGCCGAAGCGGAGCACGTCCAGGTGGACACCCGCGGGGGCGTCGTGACGGCCGACGTGCCGAAGACCGACACCACCAAAAAGCCCGCGACCAGGACCACGCGCATCGTCGAAGGCAAGGAATCCAAGACCGTGGTGGCGGAGAAAACCTCGCCCGGCTTGAACATCCACGGATTAATCAACATCAATATCTCCGACCATTATTTCACGCCGCGGGGGCTGGACGTGGAAAATTCGGGCGTGATCGTGCAGCCGCTGGTCCTGCTGTTCTGGGGCCTCTACCACAACGAGAAGACGTTCGTCGACGACGTGACCCTAACGACGGGTGTCTGGAACAGCGTCCACAGCCGCCAGTCCGGGCCGAAGCACGACAACTGGAACGAGATCGACCCGATCTTCGACCTGTCGTTCGGGTTCGCGCGGGATTTCAAGTTCGAGGTGGACTACACGATCTTCCGCAGTCAGAACGGCTCGTTCGCCACGTCGCAGAACCTGGAGCTCAAGTTGGATTTCGACGACAGCAAGATCATGGGCGCCTTCGCCCTGCACCCCTACGCGGGTGTTTTCATCGAGTTGTTCAACAAGGCGACGTTCGCGAACACGCGCGAGAGTTACTACGCGGAATTCGGTGTTGATCCGACGTACACGTTCGCGAGTTTCCCGACCGCCTCCTACCCGTTGAAGCTGGAGGCGCCGAGTTACATTACGTTCCCGGAGCATAATTTCTACGGGCGCGACTCGGTGGTCGGCGTGGTGTCCACGGGGCTGAAGGCGAGCGTGCCGCTGGCGTTCATCCCGGCGACCTACGGCCATTGGACCTACTACGCGCAGGAGATGTTCTACTCGCTCCAGAACCCGGCGCTGATCAAGAACGGCGACTTCGCCCGCAACGGCAAGCCCAACCATTCCGAGTTCGTGTTCTCCTCGGGGTTGACCATCGCGTTCTAACCACGAATGAACACCTTCGTCGAAGCCGACCCGTACCCGTACCCGTACAACGGCGACCTGCGGCCCGCCAACACGGCGCTGGTGGTGATCGACATGCAGACCGACTTCTGCGGGTACGGCGGCTACGTGGACCGCATGGGGTACGACCTGGGTCTGACCCGCGCGCCCATCGAGCCGATCCGCCGGGTGCTCGCGGCGGCGCGGGCGCGGGGTCTCCACGTCCTGCACACGCGGGAGGGCCACCGGCCCGACCTGGCGGATTTGCCGCCTAACAAGCACTGGCGCAGCGCGCGGATCGGCGCGGGCATCGGCGATCCCGGGCCCTGCGGACGGGTGCTGACGCGGGGCGAGGCGGGTTGGGAGATCATCCCGGAACTGGCCCCGCTGCCGGGGGAGGCCATCATCGACAAGCCTGGAAAAGGTTCGTTCTACGCGACGGACCTCGACCTGATCCTGCGTCGCAACCGCATTGAAAACATCATCCTGACGGGCATCACGACCGACGTGTGCGTCCACACCACGATGCGGGAGGCAAACGACCGGGGTTACGAATGCCTGTTGCTGGCGGATTGTTGCGGCGCGACCGATCCCGCCAACCATCGGGCGGCGTTGAGCATGGTGAAAATGCAGGGCGGCGTGTTTGGCGCGGTGGCGGATTCCGCCGCGCTGCTGCGGGTGATCGGTTGAGCGGTCCGGGAAAAGCGAGGCGTCTCTTCCTATGGCGATGGTGTGTGTTATGAGTGCAGGATGATCAAACCTCCCCAGGTCCTGACCGGTCTGTTCGACATCGCGCGTCGGCAACACGAGTGGTCGTGGCAACCCTTCCGCGAAGGCATTGAGATAGCGACCATTTACACCGAAGGGGGTGCCGGTCCAGCCGCCGCGCTGTTGAGATTTCAGCCCGGGGCGCGGGTGGGATTGCACGAGCACCTTGGGTTTGAGCACATTCTTGTTTTGAGCGGCTCGCAGAGCGACGAAAGCGGGATCGTGCGGGCGGGAAGTTTGATGATCCACGCGCCGGGCACGCGGCACAGTATTTACAGCGAGGAGGGTTGCGTGGTGCTGGCGATCTACGAAAAAGGCGTGCGCTTTCTGACTGACCAGACAAATACCTAACGCTAAATAAACAGCCCCGGCAGGGGCGTCAGAACACCGGCGGCCCTTTGGATGCGGTCACGGTGGTTCTCTTACGCCCCTACCGGGGCTGGAAACTCGCCCCAACGACCACCCATAGCTTGCGCTATGGGCTGTGGCTCTTACACCCCTGCCGGGGTTGGGAAGGATTGATCGCCGCAGTCCGAGTCTTGTGTTGGAAATTAAAGAAGTAGAAGTCACGTTACCCATGATTGAATTAACCGCCGATCCCGTGTTGCTCGCCGTCAACGGCACGCTGATGCGCGGCCTGGAACTGAACGGCAACTTGCTGGCGGTTGGCGCCACGTTTGTCGAGGAGGCGAACACCGCTCCGGCGTACCGCGTCTGGTCGATCAATGATCGTCATCCCGCGATGCAGCGGGTCGCCGCCGCCGGGGGAGTGTCGGTGGCTTTGGAAATTTGGTCGGTCCCGGCGGCGGGCTTGGCCTCGATCCTGATGGGCGAACCGGCGGGTTTGTGCGTCGGCAAAGTCAAGCTCCACGACGACCGGGAGGTACTCGGCGTGCTCGGGGAAGCGGCGTTGTGCGCCGGTCAACGCGAGATCAGCGAACACGGTGGCTGGCGCGCGTACATGTCCGCGCACGCGCAAAGCAGGCATCCCGGCTCAACCGTATGACCAGGTTCACTCCCGCCCGCCGACTTACTCCGTCGATGGCGGGCCATAGCGGTATTCTTTTGGAAGATGCGGCGGCGAGGTCAGCCCGGAGGGAGATTGCCCGCGAACCATCCTGCCTTTGATCCAGCGGACGGACGTGGTGGCGGTGTTGTCCGGGCGTACCGTGATGAAAGATGCCATCGCCACGAGGGTCCCGTCGTTCAGCGCGAGCAACGACGGGAAAAACGCCCCGGTGCGTTCCGCGACGGCGGGCCACGGACAGGAGGCCGCCCCAAAGTGGCCGGCTTCCGCGTCGCCGCGCTGGATGAAGATCTGTGATAACAACCAGGCTCCCGACAGGCGCTTGAAACCCGGCGTTTGCAGGCACTGCGAGTGGAACGCCAGCAGCGTGCCGCCGTCCGGCGCGCGGGCCAGGTAAGGCGCGCCCCCGAACTCGTATTGATCCTGGGCCAGACGCCCCTCGCCCGCCTCGCCGTCGAGGGTGTCCACGATCCAGGGCGAGGTGTCCAGGCCGACGACTTCCTGCGCGCAAACCACGTGGCCGTTGCCCAGCGCGAGGGCGCAAGGCATCCCGATTCGGCAACCGGGCTGCCGTGTGACCAGCCTGGGCGCGCTCCAGGTTTGCCCGCCGTCCTGCGAACGAACGCACTCGACGCATTGCTCCGCGCCCCCCGCGATCAACACCGGTGATTCGATCGCGTAAAAGATTTGCAACTCCCCGTTGAAGAGGCGGACGATCGAGGGTTCCCACACGCGCCCCCGCCCCGCCACGATCATCCGGGGCGGACCCCACGTGTCCCCGTAGTTCGCGCTGAACCGCACGCGCAAGCCACTGCGCCGGCTTTCCGAGAGGAACCCGTTCCCTTCCATGGGATCGGCTTTGCCCCGCGCCGCGCTAACGAGCATGAGCCGACCGTGGCCGAGTTCGATGAAGTCGGGGTTGCTGAAGCCCCAGTATCCTTTTTCCCTCGTGCCATCCACTTCCTGGGTCTGGTACCAGGTCGCGCCGCCGTCGCGGCTTTTGCGCAGGGTCACGCGGCTGCCGCAGTTCCCGAGGATTTCGCCATGATGGTAGGACAGGAGAATCTCGCCATTCGAAAGCTGTTTGGCGCGCGGGTAGGCGGCCCCGCCGTCGCTTGCCACCGAGACGACGTGATCGGTTTTATGGTCCCACTCGACCCAGGAGGAAGGGGCGCCTGACCCGCCCGGGGACTGGCCGGCGGCGGGCGCGAACGCGAGCGCCTGGCAGATCGCCAACGAGAGGAGAAGAGTGGTCGCGCTCGGACACCAATCACTCCACATAACGCTCCAGCACGGTGAGGAGTTCGCGCAGTTTGCGCTTGGCTTCGGCGGGGTTGTCGGCGTGGTCGATGCAGTGGTGCATGTGCGTGGCCATCAGCTTTTCCGCCAGCGCCTTCAACCCGCGCCGGGCCGAGACCAACTGGGTCAGGATTTCCGCGCAATCGCGGTCCTCCTCCAGCATTTCCTCGATCGCCCGGAGCTGGCCACCGACTTTGCGAACCCGGATCTGGAGCGCGCGCCGTTCCGCCTCGGGGTGGGTGTGGGCGTGGTGCTCGGTGGAAGGCATGGTTCCGCACGGTAGCGGATGAATGGTTGGCGGACAAGGGAGGTTGCGCGCGATGGGGTATGGGGGTATATGCCTTTAGTATGTCATCCTTCGAGCAACTTCTCCAACACGGGGCGGCCAGCGCCTGGCTCTTCCTCCCAACCGCCGTGGTTCTGGGCGCGCTGCACGGCCTGGAACCGGGGCACAGCAAGACGATGATGGCGGCGTTCATTGTGTCCATCCGGGGCACGGTCGGCCAGGCTTTGCTGCTCGGGTTGTCGGCGACGGTTTCACACACCGCGATCATCTGGATCCTGGCTTACGCCGGTCTGCGTTACGCCGCCCAAATCGACGTGGAGAAAACGGAGCCGTACTTCCAACTCGCCTCCGGTGTCATTATCTTGGCACTCGCCGCCTGGACCCTCGTCCGGACGCGGCGGGAACTCCGGGAGGAAGCGGCGCATCATCACGACCACGACCATGCGCACCCGCATGATGACCACCACGGAGAACACGAACACACCCCCGAGTACCTCGATGCCCACGCGCGCGCGCACGCCGCCGATCTGGAGCGGCGTTTCGCCGGGCGCACGGTGACCACCCCGCAGATCGTCCTGTTTGGGCTGACCGGAGGGTTGCTCCCCTGCCCCGCCGCTTTTTCAGTGCTTCTGGTGTGCCTGCAACTTAAACGCTACACTCTGGGTTTCGCGACGGTGCTGGCCTTCAGCGTCGGACTGGCGATCACGCTAGTCAGTGCGGGCGCGGTGGCAGCGGTTTCGGTGCGGCAGGCGGGCAAGCGGTTCAAGGGTTTTGACCGGATGCTCGGCGGCTTGCCGTATCTCAGCGTGGGGGTGATGACGGCGATTGGGGTCTTCATCGCTGTTTCCGGGGCGCGCGGGATCCTGCGTTGAGAAGGCGGTGGAATCTCAGGACAGGGGCGACAGCCCCCGGGAGCGCGGGCATCCTGCCCGCATCTGGATTTGGTGTGGTCTGACCAGGGGCTACCGCCCTGTTGCGGGCAGGATGCCCGCGCTCCCGGGGCTGACCAGACCAGAGGCGCTGCCTCGGCGGAAGGACCGCTTGCCGGACCCGGCCTGCCCGCGTTAAGTTTGCCGCTGTCATGCCCACCCTCGCCTCCATCGACAGAGCCGCCGAGAAGACCCGCCTCACAGCGGAGGAGTTTCTCGATTGGCTCGAGCCGAAGGTCCGCGCGGATTTGATCGACGGCGAAATCCTCATGCATTCCCCCGTCAACTTCCGCCACGCGACCCTCCTGAACTTCGTGGACCGCCTGCTGGCCGCGTACATCGAACACCACGACCTCGGCCGTCTCGACCGCGAGAACATCGCCGTGAAACTCGACGCGCGCGACGTCTTCATCCCCGATCTTTGTTTCTTCACAAAAGAACAGACCCAACGTTTGCTGCCAACCCACGCGACCTTCCCGCCGGCACTGATCGTCGAGGCGTTGTCGCCTTCCACGGCGGGACGCGATCTCGGCGTGAAGTTCGACGCCTACGAACGGTACGGCGCGCGCGAATATTGGGTGCTCAATCCGCAACAGCGGGACCACCGTTTCTACACCTTGGAAGGCAAATCCTTCGTCGAGTTCGATCGGGAAGAGGAATGCGTCAGGTCGCGATTCGTGCCGGGATTCTTCCTGCTGCGCGCCTGGCTGGACCCGGTGACGCCGCCCACCGTTGCGAGTTGCCTGCACGAAATCTTACAAGCTCCTCTCTGAACTACCAAACGTCCCGCATGACTCCCACCACTCGGCTCGCCGCCGTCGGCGCGCTCCTCTTCCTCCTCGTTGGCTGCGCGGACACCCGGCACCAGATTGTCATCAGCGTGCCCGAACAACGCATGTTGCTGCTCGACCAGGGCCGACCCGTGGCGGTGTTCCCCGTCTCGACCTCCAAATTTGGCACGGGCGACCAGGCCGGCACCGGCCAAACTCCCCTCGGCGACCTCGAAGTCGCCACCAAAATCGGCGATGGCGCACCCCCTGGCGCGGTGCTGAAGAGCCGCCGCCGCACGGGCGAGATCGTGCGGGTGGACGCCCCGGGGCGCGACGCCATCGTCACCCGCATCCTGTGGCTGCGCGGTCTCGAAGCCAGCAACGACAACGCCTACGACCGGTTCATCTACATCCACGGCACGCCCGAGGAGCGCAACATCGGCAAGCCCGTCAGTTACGGCTGCGTGCGGATGCGTTCGCGCGATGTGATCATGCTTTACGAACAAGTCGGCAAAGGGGCGCGCGTCGCCATTCGTGACCAGACGATCGCCCAGGCCGCCACGCCCTTGCTCGCGCGCGGCGCGTCCCTGGCGTTGCTGGGACCGGCTCCCTCCACGGAACTCGCCACGGAGCGCTCCTACCTCCCGCCGCCCGACCCGGCGGTCAGCGCGGCGCGGGCGCGGGGACCCATCGTCGCTCCTCCCGGCGAGCAGACTTTCAACGCGCCGCCGGCGTCCGGCGCCACGCGGCAGTAATGAAGAGCGGATGTCCCGCGTTGTCGCGCGCGGTTGGGATTTGCTTGCGCGGGCTTTTCGCCCCATGCTTGGCCGGTTCGCATTCGTCCCTTCTTTTCTAATCCATGAGCACCAACCGTATTCTCGAGGGCAAAACCGGCCTCGTCTTTGGAGTCGCCAACAAACGCAGCATCGCCTGGGCCATCGCGCAGGCCTGGTCCAACGCGGGCGCGAAACTGATCTTCAGCTACCAGGGCGACCGCCTGAAGGCGAACGTCGAGGAACTCACCTCCGAGATCGGCGAGGACACGCCGTTTTACCCCTGCGACGTGAGCCGCGACGAGGAGATTGCCGCGTTCTTCAAGAGCGTTCGCACCCACACCGACAAGGTGGATTTACTGCTTCACTCCGTGGCCTTCGCGCCAAAGGAAGCGTTGGAGGGCGACTTCATCAACACCACGCGCGAGGCGTACCGGATGGCGCACGATGTCAGCGCCTACTCGCTGCTGGGTTTGGCGCGCGAGGCGGCCCCGCTGATGACCGGCGGCGGTTCCATCGTGACGATGACCTATTACGGCAGCGAAAAAGTGATCCCGAAGTACAACGTCATGGGCGTGGCGAAGGCCAGTCTGGAATCCACGGCGCGCTACCTGGCGTATGACCTCGGCAAACAGAAGGTCCGCGTGAACTGCATCAGCGCCGGTCCGCTCAACACCCTGGCGGCGCGGGGCATCAGCGGTTTGAATTTGATGCTGAAAAACTACGAGCAGCGCGCTCCGCTGGGACGTTCCTGCACGCTGGAGGAAGTCGGGCAGACTGGGTTGTTTTTGGCGAGCGACGGATCGACGGGGATCACCGGACAGGTGATTTACGTGGACGGCGGGTATCAGATCATGGGGATGTAATTGCGGAAATGACGAATGACGAAGGTAGAAACCAGAATCCAGAAGGTTCACCGAGGACACGGAGAAGGGGACACAGAGGTAGAGGAGGAAGAAAAAGGCGGGGAGTTTGTGTTTAGGAGTCGATCTTCGCGGCGTTGAAGTATTGGTTCCAGTATTCCCAGGCATGGGGCCAGTCGCCGAGTTTGCCGGCGGCGTCGGCTTCGAGGTAATAGATGTAAGCCGGGCAATCCGGCTGCTTGGAGACTGGTTGCAGGATCGCCGCCGCGCCGGCCCAATCGCCCGCCGCGCTCACCAAACGATAGGCTTGCAACGCCAACGCGGGGTTGCCGGATTGGCCCGCCGCCCGGCGACGGATTTCCTCCACGGTGGCGTCCGTCAGGGTTAACGGTGGTAAGATCGGTTTTGGCGCCCACTGTTCCGCGACCGCGCACGCTTGTTCGGCGTGGCCGGTGCCGGCCGCCGCGACCGCCCACCAGCGCCAGCCGCACGCGTGCCATTCGGGGTGTTGCGGCATCGCTTCCAGCAACGCGGTCTGGGAGCCACGCTGCGCCCACGCCCGCAGGAAAATCGTCTTCCGCGCCGCTTCCAACCGTTGCAATCCCGGGTCCTCCGCGACGGCCTCCGCGAGGTAATCCCGGGTGCGCGGACCTTCGCAGTGCTCCAGGAAGAACACCATCAGCGTCGGATCACGCCGGGTGTAACGCGCCAGTTCGTCGAGGAAACGCGGATCACCCTTCGCCATGGCGATGGCGTCCATCACGTAGGTTTCCGCGTGGGCGGGTTCGCGGCGGCAGGCTTCCCCCAGCGCGCTGAGCGCCAGCGTTTGCTCGCCCGCCGACGCCCACAGCTTCGCCTCCGCCATCGGCAAGTCCCCGAGGAACGGCTCCAGGAAACGCGCGCGGCGGAAGTCCTGCGCCGCCGCCTCGCGGTCGCCGCCCAGGTAAATCCGCGCGCCCGCGCGCATGAAAGACAGGTTCCAGTTCAACGGTTCCCAGACCAGCGCGCGACCCATGGCGGCTTCCACGTCGGGATAGTTCCCGGCGGTCGCGAGCCGCGCGGCCCGGGTCCGTAGAGTGTTCACGCCCTGTTGACCCGGCAGCAGGAACCATCCGGTCGCCGCGCCGAGCCAAAGGACCCCGACGCCCGCCAACAGCAGTCCCGTCCCCCGGAAAACCGCCGTGGCGGCGCGTGGCAGCGGTCGCAACGGCCACTCGGTTAACGAATCATGGCGAATGCGCCCGATCAGGTCCGGCACGGGTTGGTCGCGCCACGCGATGCCCAGCAGGAACAGCGCGCTCAAAACCGTGCCGAGCCGGTGCGCGGAAACATCCACGAAGCCGTGCAGCGCGAACGCCGCGAGCGCCAGACCGGCGGCCAGGCGCAGACGGCGGTCGTGGCCGTTTCCACCCGTCGCCACCGAACGACCCACCCGGGCGGCGAGCCGCGCCAGTCCCGCAACGATCAGGAGGAGCGCGGGCCAGCCCAGTTCCGCCGCCGTCCACAGGTAATCGCTCTCCGGATGGATCGCCCGCACCGGCAGGGCGGACTGGCGGCGAAACAAGGCGAACACTTCGGAAAAGCAACCCAGGCCCAACCCGCACCAGGGCGAGGCCGAGATCATCCGCAACGCGTCCGCCTGGATTTTCAGCCGGAATTCACCGGTGACGGCGTCAACGGTCGCGCTCGCGGAAGAAGGCTGAAAACGCTCCAGGGTGCCGCCGCCGAACAGCAGGAACAAACTCGCCAGCAGCAGGAGTAGCGCGAGTGACATCGCCGTCCAGCGCACTTTGGGATTGAGAACGGATGACCACGCGGCCCCCCCCTTGTCCGATCCCTTTGCAACCGGTTCCCGAAACCGGGCGGGGCGTCGCGGCGTCCGGAAGATTTCCACCAGCAGGTAAACCGCCACCTGCCCGAACAACAGGACAACGCCAGCGCGCGAGAAGCTGTCGAACAACGCCAATGCCACCACGATCCAACCCAGTGCCCAGCCAACCGCCTCGCGCTGGCGATCCGCCAGCCAGGCCAGTTGCGCGCAGGCGAGGATGACGATCGATCCCAACGCGAGGAAATCGGCGGTTTGGTTGCGGTTGGGGAACGATCCGAAATGGCGTTCGTTATGCCAGATGGGCGGCACGAGGTCCAGGTGGTGCAGCGCGAGGAACAACGCGGCCAGCGCGACCACTCCCCCGGCGAAAACGCGGCCCGCGCGCAGGCGGTCGGCGGGACGCCACTGCCAGGTGGTCATCAGGTAAAACCAGGCCGCGCCCGCGACGAAAAGCACGGCGCATTCGGCGGAAACGAACGGCTGCGGGCTCAGCGTGCCGGGCAGCGCGGTCGCAAAATCGTCCGTCAAGGCGGCGCGCCAGAGGGGCGTCAGGAACCAGCGCGCGGGCAGGAAAGCCGTCCCGGCAAGCAGCAGCAAGCTCCCGAGGACGACGTTGAGGGTTCGCCCGACGGAGAAACGCGGCGGGGCGGCGGCGAGCAACACCCCTACCGCGAGCAGGAGCAGGGACTGGCTCCACCGCGTGGTCCCGCCGTCCAGGAGCACGGCGGCCAGCGGAATAAGCGGTGCCGCCAGGCATTGCCAGGCCGGGCGCGCGACGGTGGCGGGCGTGTCGGCGGGAGTTTCCACGCGGGGAACGCGAAACGCGGATGGGCGACAGGAAGGTTGGAAATAGGGGGTGATCATCGGGGGGAGAATGACCGGGGGAGTGTAGCTCACAACTGGCGCGTTGCTCCAGGCGCAAGTACGACCGCGACAACTTTCCTCTCTTTTTGGCGGAGGTCTTTCATTCACGGAACCAACGCGCTCCGGGGTTTGCATTGCCGTGGTGTTCCCGCTAGCTTTTCGCCGTTTTCCGGCTTTCCTCTCTTCATCCGCCCGCCCCCTCGTGTCATGAAAAAGTCAAACTCACCCGAAACCGTGACCACCGATACCGTGGTTGATCCTTCCGCGCCGCGACGTTCCCGTTCCAAGGCGGTGACCAATGGAAATGGTCACGCCCTGGAAGAGACCATTGACACGCGCGAACTCCTCTCGGCCCTCACATCGCTCAAACGCGGCGACTTCAGCGTCCGCCTGCCGGCGCACTGGAGCGGACTCGCCGGGAAGGCGGCGGACGTCTTCAACGACGTGGTGGAACTCAACGAGCGCATGGCGCGGGAATTCGCGCGGCTGCGGCAAGCGGTCGGCCGTGAGGGGCGCATCGGCCAGCGGGCTTCCCTGGGTGACGTGAGCGGGACCTGGGCGGATTCAATTGGTCTGGTCAACGAACTGATCGCCGACCTGGTCCAGCCAACGAGCGAGATGGCCCGGGTCATCGGCGCGGTGGCCAAGGGCGACCTTTCGCAAACGATGACCCTCGACCTCGACGGCCACCCCCTGGAGGGCGAATTTTTGCGCACCGCCCGCACGGTCAACACGATGGTGGACCAACTGGGTTCCTTCGCCTCGGAGGTCACCCGCGTGGCCCGCGAGGTCGGCACCGAGGGCAAGCTCGGCGGCCAGGCGGATGTGCGAGGCGTCGCGGGCACCTGGAAGGACCTCACCGACAACGTGAACCTGATGGCCAGCAACCTCACCGGCCAGGTGCGCAACATCGCCGAGGTCACCACCGCCGTCGCCAACGGCGATCTGGCCAAGAAGATCACCGCGGACGTCAAAGGCGAGTTCCTGGAACTCAAGGACACCATCAACACGATGGTGGACCAACTGCGCTCCTTCGCCTCGGAGGTCACCCGCGTGGCGCGCGAGGTCGGCACGCGAGGGCAAGCTCGGCGGCCAGGCCGACGTGCGCGGCGTTTCGGGCACCTGGAAGGACCTCACCGACAGCGTCAATTCCATGGCCGGCAACCTCACCGCCCAGATCCGCAACATCGCCGAGGTGACCACCGCCGTCGCCAAGGGCGACCTCTCCAAGAAGATCACCGTCGACGTCGAGGGCGAGATCCTGGAGCTCAAGAACACCATCAACATCATGGTGGACCAGCTCAACTCCTTCGCCTCGGAGGTCACCCGCGTGGCCCGCGAGGTCGGCACCGAGGGCAAGCTGGGCGGCCAGGCCGACGTGCGCGGCGTCGCCGGCACCTGGAAGGACCTCACCGACAGCGTCAACTCCATGGCCGGAAACCTCACCGGCCAGGTGCGCAACATCGCGGACGTGACCACCGCCGTCGCCAACGGCGACTTGTCCAAGAAGATCACGGTGGACGTGCGCGGCGAAATGCTGGAGCTGAAGAACACCATCAACACGATGGTGGACCAGCTCGGCTCCTTCGCCTCGGAGGTCACCCGCGTGGCCCGCGAGGTCGGCACCGAGGGCAAGCTCGGCGGCCAGGCGCAGGTCGAGGGCGTCTCGGGCACCTGGAGGGACCTCACCGACAACGTGAACTCGATGGCGGGCAACCTGACCGGCCAAGTGCGCAACATCGCCGATGTGACCACGGCGGTGGCCAACGGCGATCTCTCCAAGAAGATCACCGTGGACGTGCGCGGCGAAATCTCTGGAGCTGAAGAACACCATCAACACGATGGTGGACCAGCTGCGCTCCTTCGCCTCGGAGGTCACCCGCGTGGCCCGCGAGGTCGGCAGCGAGGGCAAGCTCGGCGGCCAGGCCGACGTGCGCGGCGTTTCGGGCACCTGGAAGGACCTCACCGACAGCGTCAATTCCATGGCCGGCAACCTGACCGCCCAGGTCCGCAACATCGCCGAGGTGACCACCGCCGTCGCCAACGGCGACCTTTCCAAGAAGATCACCGTCGATGTGCGAGGGCGAGATCCTCGAGCTCAAGAACACCATCAACACGATGGTGGATCAGCTCAGCTCCTTCGCCTCGGAGGTCACCCGCGTGGCCCGCGAGGTCGGCACCGAGGGCAAGCTCGGCGGCCAGGCGCGAGGTGCGCGGCGTCGCCGGCACCTGGAAGGACCTCACCGACAACGTGAATTTCATGGCCAGCAACCTGACGGGCCAGGTGCGCAACATCGCCGAGGTCACCACGGCGGTGGCCTACGGCGACCTTTCCCGAAGATCACGGTCGGACGCGCGCGGGCGAGATCCTCGAGCTCAAGAACACCATCAACACGATGGTGGATCAGCTCAACTCCTTCGCCTCGGAGGTCACCCGCGTGGCCCGCGAGGTCGGCAGCGAGGGCAAGCTGGGCGGCCAGGCCGACGTGCGCGGGGTCTCCGGCACCTGGAAGGACTTGACCGACAGCGTCAATTCCATGGCCGGCAACCTGACGGGCCA
Organism: uncultured bacterium; assembly: GCA_963795895.1. GTDB lineage: Bacteria > Verrucomicrobiota > Verrucomicrobiia > Chthoniobacterales > SZAS-18 > CAWCJJ01. The sequence goes on along the minus strand of CAWCJJ010000002.1, from coordinate 49,042 downwards.
GGTCCGCAACATCGCGCCAGGTCACCACGGCGGTGGCCAACGGCGACTTGTCCAAGAAGATCACGGTCGGACGTCAAGGGCGAGATCCTGGAGCTGAAGAACACCATCAACATCGATGGTCGACCAGCTCAACTCCTTCGCCTCGGAGGTCACCCGCGTGGCCCGCGAGGTCGGCACCGAAGGCAAGCTCGGCGGCCAGGCCGACGTGCAGGGGGTCTCCGGCACCTGGAAGGATTTGACCGACAACGTGAATTTCGATGGCGGGCAACCTCACCAACCAGGTGCGCGGCGTCGCCAAGGTCGTCACGGCGGTCGCCAACGGCGATCTCAAGCGCAAGCTCCTCGTCGAAGCCAAGGGCGAAATCGCGGAACTGGCGGACACGATCAACAACATGATCGACACGCTGGCCACGTTCGCCGATCAGGTGACGACGGTGGCCCGCGAGGTCGGCACCGAGGGCAAGCTCGGCGGCCAGTCCAACGTGCCCGGCGCCGCCGGCACCTGGCGCGATCTCAACGACAACGTCAACCAGCTCGCCGCCACCCTGACCGACCAGTTCGCGCCATCTCCGACGTCGCCACCGCCGTGACCAAGGGCGACCTTACCCGTACCGTCACGGTCGAGGCGCGCGGCGAGGTCGCGCAGCTGAAGGACACGTCAACGAGATGATCCGCAACCTGCGCGACACCACGCAGAAGAACTCCGAGCAGGACTGGCTCAAGACCAACCTCGCCAATTTCACCCGTCTGCTCCAGGGCCAGCGCGACCTCATGGCGGTCGGCAAGATGGTGCTCTCGGAACTCGCCCCGGTCGTGTCCGCCCAGCAGGGCGTCTTCTACATCGTTCAAAATCCCGTCGCCGACGGCAAAAGTGTCGCCGCCCCCGGCTCGGAAAGCGACGCGCGCATCAAGCTGCTGGCTTCCTACGCCTTCCGCGAGCGCCGGCATGTGTCCAACGAGTTCCGGCCCGGCGAAGGGCTGGTCGGCCAGGCGGTGCTGGAAAAGCAGCGCATCCTTCTCACCGACGTGCCGGGCGATTACGTCACGCGCATCACCTCCGGTCTGGGCGAGGCGCCGCCGACGAACATCATCGTCCTGCCCGTGGTTTTCGAGGGTCAGGTCAAGGCGGTGATCGAACTTTCGAGCTTCCAGCGGTTCAGCCAGACGCACCAGGCGTTCCTGGATCAGTTGACGGAGAGCGTCGGCATCGTGCTCAACACCATTGAGGCGAACAGCCTCACCGAGGATCTGCTCAAGCAATCGCAGACGCTCACCAACGAACTGCAAAGCCGCCAGCAGCAGTTGCAAAACTCCAACCTCGAACTGGAGCAGAAAGCCCGGCAGCTCGTTGAACAAAACGCCGAGGTCGAGCGCAAGAACAACGAGGTGGAAAACAAGAACCGCGAGGTCGAGCAGGCCCGCCGCGCCCTGGAAGAGAAAGCCAGCCAGCTCGCCCTGACCTCCAAATACAAGAGCGAGTTCCTGGCCAACATGAGCCACGAGCTGCGCACGCCGCTCAACAGCCTGCTCATCCTCGCCGACCAGCTCGCCAGCAATTCGGACGGCAACCTCACCGGCGCGACAGGTCGAGTTTTCCAAGACGATCCACGGCTCGCGGCAAGGATCTGCTCCATCTCATCAACGACATTCTCGACCTCTCCAAGATCGAGAGCGGCACCGTCACGCTGGACCTGCGCACCGTGCCGCTGCGCGAAGTGCGCGAAGCGATGGAACGGACCTTCCGCCACGTCGCCCAGGACAAGGGAGTCGGCTTCGACATTGAACTGGCTCCCGGCGCTGCCCAGCGCGATCCAGACCGACAGCCAGCGGCTCGACCAGGTGTTGAAAAACCTGTTTTCCAACGCCTTCAAGTTCACCGAGCGGGGCCGTGTCGCCCTGCGCATCGCCCCGGCGACCGGCGGCTGGAGCCCGGATAATCAATCGCGCTCAACCAGGCGGCCATTGCCGGCAGGGGTGCTCGCCTTCGCGTTACCGACACCGGGCATCGGCATCGCGCCGGAGAAACAGAGCCTCATCTTCGAGGCGTTCCAGCAGGCCGACGGCTCGACCTCCCGCAAATACGGCGGCACGGGCCTCGGGCTGGCGATCTCGCGTGAGATCGCCCGGCTGCTCGGCGGCGAACTGACCCTGACCAGCGTCGTGGGGCAAGGCAGCACGTTCACCCTGTTCGTGCCCTGCAACCCGGTGTCGGCTCCGCGAGCATTCGCCCGGCGCCCTCCCGCTGCCGCCGCCCTCCGGCCGCGTACCGCCCCGCGCCGCCCAGCCAGCCGGCTCCGCCTCCCGAGAAGGTTTCCTCGGAACCAGGGCGTCTCTTTTCCCCCAATATCCGCGTGGCCCCGGCAATCAGCGATGACCGGGGGAATATCCAGCCCGGCGACAGTGTCGCTGCTCATCATCGAGGACGACCAGAATTTCGCGCCCTTTCTCCGTGAAATCGGCCACGAGCACGGCTTTAAATGCCTCGTGGCCGCGCGGGGTTACGACGCCATGACGCTCGCGCAGGAATACGCGCCCGCCGCCATCACGCTGGACCTTTCCCTGCCCGACCTCGACGGCTGGCGGGTGCTGGAACGGTTGAAATCCGACCTCGCCACCCGGCACATCCCGGTGTCGATCATTTCCGTGAGCGACGAACCGGAGCGCGGGCTGAAGCTCGGCTCGCTTGCGTTCGTGACCAAGCCGGCCAGCCGCGACGAACTGGTTGCCACCATTGGCAGGCTGAAACGGTTCGTCGCCAAACCCGTCAAACAGCTCTTGCTCGTCGAGGACGACGAGACGCAGCGCCTGGCCGTCAAGGAACTGATCGGCAACGGCACGGTGCAAATGACCGCGATCGGCGAACGCCGAGGCGGCGCTGGCGCTGCTCGGGCAACAGGAGTTCGACTGCCTGGTCGTCGATCTGCGGCTGCCCGGGGAATTGTCGGGCGACCAGTTCGTCGAAACGCTCAAGGAGCAACCCCGCTACCGCGACCTGCCCATCCTGATTTATACCGGCAAGGAACTCTCGCCCGAGGAGGAAAGACGACTCAACCGACTGGCGCGCGGCGTCATCTTCAAGGACGTGCGTTCGCCCGAACGGCTCTTCGACCAGACCGCCCTGTGGCTGCACCGTCGACCCTCGAACTGCTGCCGGAGACCCAGCAAAAGATCCTCCGCACGCTGCACCATCCCGACGCCGTGCTCGGCGGCAAAGAAAGTGCTACTCGTGGACGACGACATCCGCAACATCTTCGCGATGACTTCCATGCTGGAGCGTTACCGCATGGAAATCGTCCCGGCTGAAAGCGGCCCGGAGGCGCTGGAAAAACTCCGCGCGTCGCCGGACGTGGATCGTCGTGCTCATGGACATCATGCTCCCCGAAATGGACGGCTACGAGACGACCCGGCAAATCCGCCGGATGCCCGCGTTTGTCTCCCTGCCGGTCATCGCGCTGACCGCCAAGGCGATGAAGGGCGACCGCGAGAAATGCCTGGAAGCGGGTTGCTCGGACTACATCTCCAAACCGGTGGACACCGAGGAACTGCTGGCTCTCCTGCGGCTTTGGTTGCACCGCTAACCCGGTCCGATGGGAAGGTCCCCCGTCAACTATCCCGCCCATGCAACCCACCGAGCCCCTCCCCGCGAGCGCCGCCAAACTTCCCGCCGAAGAGGCGCGCGCGGCCATTCTGCTCGTGGATGACCGCCCGGACAAACTGATGGCTCTGGAAGTGGTCCTGGCACCCTTGGGCGAGCGCCTCGTCTTTGTCCAATCAGGCAAGGAGGCTCTCCGCTGCCTGCTCCAGCAGGATTTCGCCGCCATCCTGCTCGACGTGAACATGCCCGTGATGGACGGGTTCGAGACCGCCGCGCTGATCCGCCAGCGCAAGAACTCGGAACTCACGCCGATCATCTTCGTCTCGGCGATCAACGACTCGGAGAACCATCTTTCGCGCGGATATTCCCTCGGGGCGGTCGATTACATCCTGACGCCGGTCGTGCCGGAGATCCTGCGCGCGAAGGTGGGATTTTTCGTGGACCTCTTCAAGAAGACGGAACAACTCGAAACGCCAGGCGGAGGAGCGGGCGGAGTTCATCCGCGAACAAGCCGCGCGCGCCGAGGCGGAAGCGGGCCGGGAACGCATGTCGCTGCTCTACGAGGAAGCCCGCGCCGCGCACGAGGCCGCCGAGGCGGCCAACACGGCCAAGGATCGTTTCCTGGCGATGCTTTCGCACGAACTGCGGACGCCCCTGACCCCCGTGCTCAACACGGTGGCGGCGTTGCAGGATACGGCGGACCTGCCGCCCGATCTGCGCGACGCCATCGCCATGATTCGCCGCAACGTTGAGTTGGAAGCCCGCCTGATCGACGATCTGCTCGACCTCACCCGCATCGCCAAGGGCAAGGTCCGCCTGCGCCTGGAGGCGGTGGACGCCCACGTGCTCATCGGGACGGCGCTCGACATCTGCGGGGACGACATCCGCGCGAAGAACCTGACGGTCGAGACGGACCTGCGCGCCGGCTCGCATCGTTTGCTGGCCGACGCCGCGCGGCTGCACCAGGTGTTTTGGAATCTCTTGAAGAACGCCGTCAAGTTCACCCCGCCGGGGGGACGGCTCGCCGTCCGTTCCGACAATCCGCGACCGGGGCGCGTGCGTTTCGAGGTGGAGGACTCGGGTGTCGGCATCCCGGCGGAAGCCCTGGGGAAAATTTTCGACGCCTTCGAGCAGGGGACGCGCGCGGCGGAAGGGGGCTTGGGATTGGGTTTGGCGATCACGAAGGCCATCGTCGAGTTGCACGAGGGTGCCATCGCCGCCACCAGTGCCGGCGCGGGTCGCGGGGCGACTTTTATCCTGGATCTGCCGGCCACGGTGGACGGGGCTGCGCCGGGGACGAAAGGCGGGGCGGCGAAGGTGGAAAACAATGGCGTTCCCGGCCATGCCAAAGCCTGCCCGGATTCCCCCGCGCGCGTCCTGGTCGTGGACGACCACGCGGACACGCTGCGCTCACTGCAGCTCCTGCTCCGGCAGCGGGGCTACGCGGTGACCGCCGCGTCGAGTGTTCGCGCCGCCCTGGAGGCGGTGGCGGGCGACGCCTTCGACCTGCTCATCTCCGACGTTGGCCTGCCGGACGGCAGCGGCATGGATTTGATGCGCGAGGTGCGCGCCCTCCGCGGCGACGCGCTGCCGGGCATCGCGTTGAGCGGCTACGGCATGGAGGAGGACCTGGCCCGGAGCCAGGACGCGGGTTTCGGCTTGCATCTCACCAAGCCCGTGGACATGGCCACGCTGGACGCCGCGATGCGCCAGTTGCTGCGACGTGCGGAGAAACCCGTTTGAAGTCTCACCGCGGTTCGCCCGTCAACCGGTGACCGAAGGGGGTGGGACAAGGGTGGCCGCGATTGAGTCCGTGATAGCTTGACCGGCCAGCCAGCCGCGCCCACTCTTTGGGCCGGGCCGCGTTAAGCCGCGCTTCGATCCGCCGCCGACTTGCCCGTCTATCGTCCATGATTTCCCAACGCACCTCCGGCCTCAACGCCGTCCTCGCGCTCTGCCAGTTGATCCTGACGGTGGTCCTCTTCTGGGCGGAGGCCATCCTGATCCTGATCGTTTACGCGGGCGGCAAAGTGGCCTGGGAATCCTACGCGGTGTACTGCGCGGTCATCCTCACTGGACTGCTCCTGGAAATGCTCAGCGACAAGCGGGTGGACAGCGGCGTGCTGCACCGGGATTTTCTGAGCGCGCACTTCTTGGCGATCCGGCAGACCCTGTTCAGCGGCGGGTTCCTGCTGCTCTATGTCGTCGCCACGAAGGATCGCACCCTGTCGCGATTGTTCGCGGGCTGCGCGCTGCCGTCGCTTTATTTTCTCCTGTTGCTGACCAGCCGTTACCTTCCCCGGATTCTCGGGAAACGTTTTTTCGACGAGGCGCGTTGGGAAAAGACCCTGCTGGTGGGCCGCGTGGCGAAGGCCGAAGCTCTGAAGCCTTGGCTGGATCGCAAAGCCGACATCGGCTACCGCATCGTGGGGATCGTTTGCGACGACGACCCGTGGCAGATCGAACACTCCTCGTTTCCCCGGTTGGGCGGCACGCACGAGATGGTGGACATCGTCCAAAAATACGGCGTGACGCAGGTCATCCGCACGGAGATGCCCGCCACGACCGACGAGCAGCATTTCTTCATGGAAGCGTGCGATCAACTGGGTGTCCGCCTGCTGGTGGTCGCCAACCTGCCCGAGCGTTGGGGCCGTCCGCTGACGTTCATCGAGGATGACGGCGAGCGGTTCATCGGGCTGCGCGAGGAGGCGTTGGAAAACCCTTTCAACCAGTTGGTGAAGCGGGCCATCGACCTGGCGGTTTCGCTGCCGGTGATTTTGTTGGTGCTGCCGGTGACGACGGTGGTGGTGTGGTTGTTCCAGATGGCGCAGTCGCCGGGGCCGATCTTTTTCCGGCAACCCCGCGCCGGTTTGCAGAACCGCGAGTTTTCGATCTTGAAATACCGCACGATGCGGGTGGACCACGGACAACAGGCGCGACAGGCGACTAGCGGCGATGCCCGGGTGTATCCCGCCGGGCGTTGGTTGCGGCGGTTGTCGATCGACGAGTTGCCACAGTTTTGGAACGTGTTCGTGGGGCAGATGAGCGTGGTGGGGCCGCGCCCGCATTTGATCGATCACAACGCGCTTTTCGCGCGGCAGTTGGCGAACTACCAGGTGCGGACGTTTGTGAAACCCGGCATCACGGGGTTGGCGCAAGTGCGCGGTTTGCGGGGCGAGGCGAAGACACCCGAGGACATCGCCAAACGTATCGCGGCGGATATTGAGTATTTGGAGAATTGGCGGCCGGCGTTGGAGGTGGTGATTATTTTGCAGACGGTGCTGCACGTGGTGATCCCGCCGAAGACGGCGTATTGAGGGGGCGCCGTGGAGGGGAAAGCCTTGGTTGCCCAGCCGGGGCACGTAATGGAGTTTGTTTGAATGTCCAAGCTGATCTTTGAGGTAACAATGTGCGTTGAGGACGGCGGCGGCTACGTCGCCCGTTGGAACGACCCCACCGGGGGTGGCATCACGACGCAGGGGAACAGCTTCGCGGAGTTGGACGCTATGGTGCTCGACGCCGTGGGCGGCTACTTCGCCGACGCGCCCAAGCCGGTGACCGTGCGCTTGCACTTCGTGGATGACCCGGTGCTGACGGTGGCATAAAGCTGCCGCGCGATGATTTTGTCGCGTCGGATTTCTACAGATGTCTTTGAAACCATTGAGCAACGTCGCTCCGGGGCCTCCGCACCGGGAGCGCGGGTCTCCGACACGCTTCTGGTCAGCCCCGGGAACGCGGGCGTCCCGCCCGCTTCTGCTTTGGTGTGGTCCGTCCAGGGGCTACCGCCCTTTGCGGGCGGGACGCCCGCGTTCCCGGGGCTGACCAGAGCAGACCCGAGGCGCTGTTCAATGATTCTGAAAACGGCTGTAATGCCCCCAAGTGGCGATCACAGATTTTCCCACTGCTTTGGGTCAATGCCGGCCTGCGCCAAGATGCGCTTGACGAGCATCCAGTCCAGATCTCCGCCGCCATGCGGGTTGGGAATCGGAACGGTTCTCACACCCAGACGCATTGCCATGTGACGATGGCCCGGCTCCGGCCCCTGCCAACCGAGCGCGCGGAAACGACGGATCAATTCCCGACGTTTAATCGGCTTCGGCATAAGCGGGCTGGGGATTGATGTCCACCCCGGCAATCGTCGGAAAGGCGTCGCTGTGGCGCGCTTTGATGAGAATCCAGTCTTCCAACACCTCTTGGAGCTGCTCGCGCGCGCCTTCGAGGGTGTCGCCATCCGCCCACAGCCCCTCGCAAGCGGGCACAACGGCAAAGAAACGTCCGTCCTCCATGAGTTCATAGCGCGCCTCGCGCAACGCGGCCCGGATGTATGCGGTCAGCATGGTGGCAACATAGCCCACCGCCGCCGGAGGCGGTAGGATTTTGTTAGACCGGGCGCGGGACACGGAGATCGGGATCCAGCCAACTTCCACGTCTGTGATATTCCGGCGACGTGGAAACGCCGCCGCAACGCCAGCATGCCAACGCACAAGCCCTGAAGTGGCTAACGGTTGATCAACCCACTAGGGGGGGCACGCACCCGCTTCGCGTCGAGTTGGACCACGCCGAGAACCCATCGCCCCCTCAAGGCTGGATCTCACATCGCCCACACCCAAGGTTGCGTCCGTTGGCCGTTTGGAACGGCCACCGGACTCCACCCCGGGCCATCAACCGCTACCCCTTCGGGGTGCCAGAGGCGTCGCTGCCTGTTTCACCAATTTCCCCCGACCCTACTGCCTCGATCACCGCTTGGTACTTCTTCAAAACCGTTTCCGCATCGAAACGCCGCACAAACTCCCTGGCGGCGACTCCCATTCCGCGCAGCTCCTCCACGGAGGCGGACGCACGCTCGATCTCCTGCGCCAGCCGCGCCGCTTCGCCTGGCGCGACGCGGTAGCCGAATCCACCCTGGTCCACCGCCAACGCCAGTTCGCTGTCGGCGTCGGCCACGGCGAGCACCGGCTTGCCAAACGACAGCGCGCTGAGCAGCTTGCTCGGGAAAAAATACTGCCCCGTGCCCGCCTGCTGCGTGATGAGGCACAAGTCGGCGTCCACCATCATCTCGCGGTAGGCCTCGTCGTCCTGCAACGGCAGCAGCTGCAAATTCGATCCCGGCTCGCAGCGCGAGCTTCCGCGGCAACTGCTCGCCGCGCCGCGCCCTGCCCGCAGAGGACGATCCGCACCCGCGGCTCCGCACCAGCGCAGCGGCTTCCAGCAGGATGTCCAGACCCTGCTTGACCCCCATGTTGCCCGAGTAGACCGCCAGGAAATCGCCCGCGGCGAATCCGTGCCGCGCGCGCCAGCGGCCCGCCGCCGGCAGACGAGGCCGTGTCGGGCAGGACGCGCGCCGTTGGGAAAATAAACGCGTTTTTCCGGCGGGACGCCCTTCGCGGCGAACGCCCGCAGCATCCCCGTCGCTGATCCCCGACACGCGCGCCGCGTGGCGGTACGCAAACGCCTCCAAGCCGGTACAGCACGCGCGTGAACGCTGCCCGGCTTCAGCATCCCCAGGCCCACCGCCGCATCCGGCTGGAGGTCCTGCACGTGGAACACGAACGGCGTGCCCCGCAACCGGCCCAGCAACGCCGCCGCCGCGCCCAGCAGCAACGGCGGCGACACCACCACCGCCACGTCGAACCGCCCGCAGCGTCAGCGCGCGCAGAAATGAAGTCAGCACGAACGTCCCCTCGTGAACGATCCGCTTCAGCGCCGATACCCGCGCGGGAACATAGTGCCAGCAGCGGTGCACGCGGCACGCCGTTGAGCACGTCCGTGCGGTAGAGCCGCCCGGCGTCGGCGGGGGCCTTCTGCCAGCCGGGATAATAGGCGAACGTCGTCAGCATCCGCGCGTCGTGCCCGGCGCGCGACGAGATCTCGCACAGCGCCACGTTGCACGGCGCGATCCCGGTGACCTCCGGCGCGTAGTTGATGCCCCAGACGAGGATTCTCATGCCGTGGCGTGCGTCGCCGCCGTTCTGCCGCCGCGCCCGTCGCGCTTGTTTCAGCTCGAAGGTTTTGGCCACCGACAGGAACTCGTAAAAACCGTGCAGCCGCGCGAAGTAATATCCTTCCCACCCATCCAGGAACGCCCGCTGCCAGACGTACACGTACAGGAACCGCAGCAGCGGCCGGAACGGCAGCCGCGCGGAAAGTTCCTTCAACCGCCGCCGCACCCCCACCGCGCCGCTCTGCAAGCCGCGGCCGCTGCGTTGCAGGTAACGGTCCAGCGCCACGCGCGCCTCCCAGTTCGAGTAGCGGTTGTGCTTTTCCACGAACGTCTCCACCGAGGGAAACGCGTAGTGGTCCATCTCGGTTTGCAGATGGCCGGTCTGTCCCTGCACGATGACGTGCTCGTGGACCTCGTTGTCGCCGCTGCGGGTATCGGCGTCGGTGAGTTTTTCGTAGCGGCCGAGCCGGTGCCGGAACAGGCGCAGATTCCAGTTCGGGTAATAGGCGTGCCGCAGCCAGCGGCCCATGAACATGAAGCGGCGGTTGATCCAGTAGCCGACCGTCGTCCGGCGTCGCGTCCGCGCTGCCCGTCGACGACGGCGCGAAACTCCTCCTCCGTCCCCGGCGGCAACACCTCGTCGGCATCGAGGATGAACACCCACGGGTGGCGGAAGGGCAGGTTTTCCAGCGCCCAGTTTTTTTTCTTCGGCCAGGTGCCGTTGAACTGGAATTGCACGACGGTCGCGCCGAGGCTTTCGGCGATTTCGATGGACCCGTCCGTGCTCTTGGAATCGACCACGAACACCTCGTCCGCCCACGCGACCGAGCGCAGGCAGCGGGCGAGGTTGGCGGCCTCGTTTTTGATGGGCACGAGGATGGAAACGGGCACTTTGTCGGGGGACGGCGTTCATGGGGAAATTGGGAGGACGCTGAGCCGCGGGACGCAGCACGCGGCACGGGATTGCCGGCGGCAAACACGTCCGGCGGCACGTCGCGCGTGACCACCGACGCCGCGCCGACGACCGCGCGCGCGCCGATTGTCACCCCCGGCAGGACGAACGCGCGCGCGCCGATGAACGCGTCCTCGCCGACGCGCACGGCGGCCGTTTGCAGCGGCAGGGCGGCGGTCGAGAAAATCGTGCGTGCCCGCGCACAGATAGACCTCCTGCGCGACGGTCGCGCGCGCGCCGATCTCGATTTCGCCGAGGCTGTAGGCGTTTGCCCGGTCGCCCAGGCAGGCGCGGTCGTGCATCGTCAGCTTCCAGGGAATCTGGATGCGTGCGCGCTGGTGCACGAACGGGGTTCCCGTGCAGCCGCGCCCCGAACAGGCGCAGCACGAACAGCCGCCAAGGTTCAGCGGTTTCGGCGTCCAGGCGCACAGCATCAGCCAGACCCATTCCCACAGCAGCAGCCGCACCTGCTCCCGGCGGTCCACGGCGAGGCGAAGGCGTCGGCCTGCGGCAGAGTGTGCGAGCGGGGCGGACATCGCTGATTCGTTAAGCAGGGGACGTACCGACCGGCGGGTTGAGCAGACTTTCGAAGTCGGCCAGGTAAGCCTCGGCGACGCGTTCCAGCCGAATATTCGCGTGCTTTTGTGCCAACCCGCGCGACCCACGCGGGCCAGTTCGGCCGGGTGAGCGCGCGAGCCGCGTGAGCGCGTTCGCCAACTCCCGGACGGGTTCCGGTGCCCGGTGGTCGAAGATAAATCCGGTCTCGCCTCGGTGATGAAATCCCGGAAGCATTCCATGGCCGAAACCAGCGGGGGACAGCCGTGCGACATCGCCTCCAGCGGGGCGACGCCGAAGGTCTCCCCTTCTCCGCCAGCGACGGGTACATGAACAACGACGGCCGGCGGTAACAATCCGCGAGTTGCACCGCGTCAAAGACGAAGCCGATCCATTCCACCCGTTGCCCGCGACGGAGTGATGTTCCCGCAGTGCTTCCAGGTAGGCGGCTCCCCCGCCCCCTTGGCGATGCTCCCAGGGCCGACGATCCGCAGTCGCCAAAGCGCCAAGCGGGAGTTCCGCGCACTGTTCACCGAGGAACCGCCGGAACGCCTCCAGCAACAGGCCGATGCCTTTTCGGGATGCATGCGGCCCGACGTAGAGAAAGACACTCTTCGCGCGGGTCGAGTGCCTCGGTTGAGGTGCACGGGTGAAACCGAAGACCGAGTTGGGGATCACCTTGATCTTGCGCGCGCCAGGTGGGTGCCTGCGCGATGATGGCCCGCGCCAGGGCGGGCTCACCGTTTGCAAGCGCGCGGCGTGCGTGTAAAGCGCATTTGCCCTTTCGGATAACGCGCGACGTGAACGTAAATCCTGCCCCGGCTGGTTCGCGTCACCAACACGGGAAGCCAAAAAGTGTTTGTGACGAGGATTCAGCGCGTGGCAAGCGCGAGCGAACGCGCAGCGAGTACAGCAAATCCAGCAATTTTGAGCTTGAGCATGGAACCGGGTGCCTCGAAGCCACCGCAGACGACGATGCTCAACGCCCGCCGATCGGTTTCCCGCGCCGGCAGTCCCGGGTAAGCACGCGAGACGTGGGTGACCTCATGTCCGCGCCGGGCGAACTCCTGCCCCAACGCCAGCCAGATTTTTTCCACCGCGCCGCCGAGCAACAGCGGGACCGGCAGAAACGCGCCTTGGACGATGGTGATTTTCATGCGAGCGCACTCCGAATGCCGCGGAGGTTGCTCTACCAGCGAGCGCCGCCGCGCGGTCGATCTGGAAGCGCTCTTCGAACGCGACGCCGCGCGCGTGGCGCCCATCGCGGCACGTGCCACGCGCAGGGCTAACCAGTCGGCCAGCAATTCTCCGTGCCCCCGGGGTGTCGGGGGCGGCACAAGCCCGCGCCGTCTTCCACGATCTCGCGCCAGATGTTGACCTTGTCGGAGATGAGCACGGGCTTGCCGCACGCCAGCGCCTCGACGACCGCGATGCCGAAATTCTCCTGGTGCGAAGGCAGGACGAACGCCTCGGCCGCGCGGAACGCTCCCCACTTCAAATCGCCGGTCAGCATCCCCGGTCCAGACACTCTGCACGCGGTTGGTCCGGTTCGCATCAAGCGCTCCGAACTCACGCCGGTATGCTTCGTCACCGGACCCGCCATGACCAGGCGCATCGATTGGTCGGGATGGCGCGCGGGTTAGTTCGGAAACGCCCGCAGCAGTAAGTCGCACCCTTTTTTCGGATGCAACCCGCCCGAGGAACAGGATCAGCCGATGGCCGCGCAGTTGCGGGAAACGTTTTGAGAAAGGCTTCCCGCTGCCTCGTCCGCGTCCTCCGGCGGTCCTCGATGCCCAGGGTCGTAACGGCCTCGTTGCAGCGGTACAGCCAGAACGATTCGCGCGCCAGTCGGCGTTCCTCCTCGCAGGTGAAAAACACGCGCCCGCGCCGAGCGCAGGACGCGATATTCGGCCCACGGCCAGTAGAGCCATTTCTTGAGATGCTTGCGCGGGTAGGCGCGCTTGAACCACGGGTCCAGCATCCCGTGGGGGAAGACAAAGCGCGGACCCCGCCCGTCTTGAACGCGCCATGGCGGCAAGTCCGTGGTGCTGCCACAGCCCGTGGGAGATGACGCAATCGAAACTCGCCCGGCTGCGAGCGCAGCCACGGGCGAAGTCTGGCGGCATACTGGTAGCTCGTCGCGGCGGGTCCGAGCGCGTGGACCGGAACGGCGTAGCGTCAAGCCAGGCGACCCGGGGCATCCAGCGGTGGCGACTTCCGTGTGGTGCCCCGCCGCACGAGCGCCGCGGCGATTTGCCGGACGGCTTCGGCCACGCCGCCGCCGCGCGGGTCGAGGGATGAGACGACGTGGAGGATTTTCAAGGCAGCGGAAAGTAGAAGATTTTATACGGTGGCGGGCATGTGGGCTAGTGACTCTCCGCACCGAAGGCGCAGCCTCAGCACCGCCTGGGGCAACGCCCCGGGTATGGGTTGTTTACGGTTCCAGCGCTGAAGGCGCGATTCAATCCGGGCGCATCTCGAGGACCAACAGGCCACATCAACAGACAGCCTTTGAATCGCGCCTTCTGCGCTGGACATGGTACGATCCTCTTCCCGGGGCGTTGCCCCAGGCTGTTATGAGGCTGCACCTTCGGTGCGGAGAAATAGCCGGAAACTCCCACTTTATTCTTCCCACGCTGTTCACCACACGAAACCCTCCTCCCGTTGAAATACGCCTTCTCCTCCACCGGCAGCGGCTGGATCGGCTTGGCGGGCACGCCGCCGTAGAGCTGGCAGCCTTCCGTGAAACGCTTTGTTGAGCAGCGATTTCGCGCCGAGCACGCTGCGGTCCGGCAGCGCCGCCCCGCCCAGCAGCACGCAATTCGTGCCGACGAAACAATACTCGCCGATCGTCACCGGCGCGGACGATTGCCGGCTCTCGCCAGGTCGATGCTGTGGGTCAAAATTTGCGAGTGGAACCCGGCGAACGTCGTGAACGCCCCGATGGTCACCGCGGTTCGTGCAGTCGATGAGGTGCCGGTTCGTGATGGCGGCGTGCGCCCCGACGATCAACTCGGGACGCGCGGTCGGGCTGGTGCGCGAAATGCCGCGACGGCCCCGGCGGGAAACCCGTGATCCAGTTCCCGTTGCCGACGGTGGCGTGTTCGCCGAGGTGGACGAGACCGAGATTCTTGCACACGGTCAGATTGCCGATGCGCGCGTGCGCCTCCATGACGAGCCGCCCCGGGAAAACCCACGACAGGCCGATGCGCGCGGTCGGGTGGATCCGATACCCGAACCAGCGCGCAGCACCCGGCGGCGCAAGGTCCACGGCAGCAGAACGTGATCGCCATGAGCAAAGTGCGCATGCATCAGTCGCGATGGGTTCGGCAGCGGCGAGTTCGCCGGTAAAGTTGCGGTGTAATGCTCGAGCATCGTGTCGGCGCGTGAAGCGCGCGACGTTGCGAAGCCTTTGGCGATCCATTCCGCCGCGCGCCGCCGGGTCGTCCGCCAGCCGCAGGCAGTTCCTCGGCGAAACGCCTCCTCGTCCGCGGCGCGGCGCACGAACGCGCCGTCGCCCGCCACCTCCGCCAGCGAACCCGCGTCGCTGCACAGCACCGGGCAGCCGCACGCCTGCGCCTCGACCACCGGCCAGCCGAACCCCTCGAACGTGCGACGGGAAACAGCAGCGCCAACGCGCGGTTGTAGAGGGCTTCGAGCACCGCGTCGGACGGCTTGACGACCTGCGACCACGCGCGCCGCGACGCCGAGTTCGCCCGGCGAGTTTCGCGCAGCTCGTCCGGCAGCGCCTCGCCCGCGAAAACCAGCCTGCCCCGGCCAGCGGTCCCTGATCCGCGCGAAAATCCGCAGCACGCCCTCGCGGTTTTTGCGGCGCAGGCTGGAACCCGACGTTGAGCACGAACGGCGTGTCCGAGTCCAGCCCGGGAACGGCCGCCAGACGCGCGTCCGCCTCGGCGGGGTCGAGCGGGCGGTACGGCGCGTTCAGGCCGTTGAGCACCACGCGCGGCGTCCGGCGCCGCGCCGTCCGGCCGGCGCACGAGGCGCTCGCACGTCGTCGCGCGTCGCCGTCGAGACGCAGGCGACCACGTCCGCGCGCCCAGGGAGCGGACGATCCAGCGCTGGAGAATCTTGCCCGTGCGCGGACGCCGGGCAATCCGTCGGCCTCGCCCAGCGCGCCGCGCACCGCGCCCAGATCGTGGCAGGTCACCAGCACGCGGTGCCCGGCGCTGCGCGGCGGCCGGCGCGTACATCGCGTTGGAATGATCGCAGATGTGGACCACCGCGCCGGGCGGCAGCGCGCGCACCCGGCGGCGCAACGCCCAGCGGGAACAGCAGGTATTTGTCCAGGTAGGCCAGCCACTTGCCCAACGCAGTGTAAGCACGCGGATCCAGCCAGCGTCCGAAGAGCGGCGGCGGCGGGAGCAGTTCCACGCCCACGCCCCGGCGCGGCAGGCCGTCGACAGCATCCGCGCGAAGCGCAACATGCTTTCCTGCCCGTCGGCCGGTAGTTGCCGACGAGCAGCACGATGCGGGTTCACGGCGAGACGGGTTCACGGGTGGTCGAATCCTTCGTCCGGACCATGCAGGCGTTCCGCGTAAGCCGAACGTCCGCGCCGGAGGACGGGCGTCGGCGACGACGGCTCCGGGCAGCCGGAGCCGCCGGCGCTTGCGTCGCTTCGGTCATCACCGGGGAAGCCGCCGGCTCCGGCAGCGCGCGCGCTCTGAAAACGGCCCGCGGACGCGTCGCCCCGCCAGCAACCTTGGGGAGTACCGCCTCGGCGGGCTTGGCGGGGACGCGGCACGCCGCCAGGCACAGTCCCCCGGCGATCGTCGCGAACCCCAGGCGGTCGGCTGGCTGAACTGCCCTTGCAGAATCTCGATGAAGCACGCCGCTGAAGATCAGGAGCGGCAGGGTGTTGCGCGTCCCGGCGCAAGCTGCGCAAACCCGCCAGGCCAGACAGCCACCACGATCACCCCGCGCAAAAGAAGTAGGTCGCACCCACGACGGGGCCGCTTTCCATCAGCACGCGCGGCCACTCGCCCTCCGCCACGAGGAAAACGCGTTTGCCCGTGAGCATCGCCGCGCGCCGCGTTCGTGCCCATGCCCAGGCCGACCCCGCCCACCGGCACGTCCTTGAGGATGGCGTAGGGCACTGGTCAGCGAGTCGAAGAACCGTCCGAAGAACCCGTCCGCACGTTGCTGGAGTCGCCGAAGCGGTAGGCGAACACGCTGAGTCCATCCTTGAAAACCGCGAACGATCCCAGCGCGACCACGCGCCAGCGCGCCGATGACGATGAGCTTGATGGCCGACTGCCAGTAGCGCGGTTGCACGAGGCAGATGAAGACGACGGTCGCCATGATCAACCCCGCCAACCCACCGCCGCCCGGCTGCCCGAAAGGATGATCAGGATCACCACCGCCGGACCGCGCGCCAGCCAGAGCAGGCGCGGGTAAACGCCGTCGCTCCAAAAGGTGGTGCAGGTAAAAAGCCACCAGCAGCGAGGTGAAACCCGTCAGCCCGTTGGTGAAGGAAAACGTGCCCGAAGGCCGGATGTGGCCGTAGGCGGACTCGATCATGTTGCCCTCGCCGCCCGCCCCCGTGTTGAGGGACGCGCCGGACGGGGACAAGAAACTGGAGCGCCACCAGCAGCGCCATCGGCGGCGCGATGATCAGAATCCATTTGCCCACGGCGCGCACCCCGTCGCGGTCGATCAATTTCGGGATGACAAAGATCAGCGGCAGATGGAGAAAATCCGCCCGGAAACCGTATATCTGCACGAGCAGGGGCAACGAGGTCGCGCAAAACGAAAGGGCGAAGGCGACCGCGCCCAAGCCGATGATCCAGCCCACCAAAAAATGTCGCGGGAACACGCCCCGCGCCTGCGCCAGCGCGTAGATCACCAACAGAACGGGATCACGGATGACGAGCAGCGGGTTGGACAAACCGGGCAGGATCCATTTGCGCAACGCGCCCTCGAAAATCCAGAGCGCGATGTAGGCGACGAGCAACTGGCGCGGCAAACGCAGGCTCGGCGGCGGTGCCGCGGGAATCGTGGGAACACGGGAAACAGTTCGGCGGAGGGCGGACCCGGCGCGACCGGGTTCCCCGGCAAAATCGGTGGTCAGCATGGCATCGGGTCTCCCAAGGTTTGCCGCGCCGCGGCGGCGATCTGGCGGCGGTAATCTTCCCAGCGGTGGGTCCCGGCGCGGGCGCGGGCGGCCGCTTTCATCTCCCGCAAACGGGCGGGGTCGCGGACGAGAATTTCCAGTTTTTCCACGATGGCGTCGGATGAGCGGATCGGCACGATGAAACCTTCCACCCCGTCGGCGAGCAAATCCGGGGCCGCGGTGTGCGCGGTGGCGATTACCGGCAGTCCGCGCGACATCGCTTCGAGGATGACCAGCCCAAAGCCCTCGAACAGCGAGGGAAACACGAGCACGTCCTGCCGTTCCATCTCCGCGAGAACCCCGGCGTGGGGCAGGGTGGGAATCCAGCGGTGCGCGCGCGCCGCTTCGTCCAGCGCGGCGCAACCCCGGACGGTTTTGGAACCCAGCAGGGTAAGCTCCACGTGACCCGCGAGCCGTTTCACCGCGTCCAGCAGGTAGGATAGACCCTTGCGCTGGCCGAGCGACCCCGCAAACAGCACGCGCAGTTTACCGGCGCGCGGGGGTTCCGCGTCGGGCGGCGCGGCCGCGGGGGTCGGCGAGCCGTAGGGAACGACGCGGACCGGTGCCCGTAGTCCGGGCGCGAGGGAAAGGGTTTGGCGGGTGAAACTGCTGGCCGTAGGATCAGGTCCGCCCGCGAAAGTTCGGCGTCCTTGCGGGCGAGTTTCTCGGGACTGTCATCGCGTCCGGTGAGGGTGGCGGCCCAGGCGGGTTCACGGTGGGCTTCCTCGGCGTAGATCGCCTGACCCGCGCGCCAGTAACCGATGGGCAAATCGTAAATTCGCTTCATTCCCAGGCTACCCGCCGCCGTGAAGGTGGCGAGCGCGCCGTCCTCGAACGCGTACACCGCGCGCACGTTTTTCAGCCTCGGCAGTCGCCGGGCGACGCGTCGATCGAGCGCGCGGAAGATTTTATCCACGCTGAAGAACCCCGTTTCGTGACGGGTAAGTTACCGTCCACCGGGCAGGCGGGCGGCGAGCATCCGCCCCGCCTCGCGCCACGGCGAGGTGACGACGCGCGTGTGGTCCAACCCGGCGGGTAGGGCGCGGCGGCGAAGTTCGCGCGTGAGCGATGCCGGGAGCACGCGGTCAAGCAACGAGCCGTGCCGCCAGCGCAAACACGTCCAATACTCTTCGAGCATCCCCGCCTCCGCCAGGGCCAGGGCAGCCTGGCTGGAGTTGGCGTTGTTAAGCGGGAACGACATTAGGATCATGGCGGAGGGGTGGTGGCCTGTGGGATGGGCGGAGGGGATGTGAAGAAGGACGTGGCGGATGTGCTGAGGGTAGGTTGCACCTGACTTGGATACATAGCGGTGGGGCAGGTGGGGGTTCGACTATTCGACGTTTACTTTCAAAACCCACATCCTTCGTCACAACCCCTCACACCCCCAGCGCCTTCTCGAAAACCCGCAGGTACGCTTCGGCGACGCGGCGCGGGCTGTGCTTCTCCAACTGCGCCGGGGCGTGCGCGCGCAGACTTTGGCAGAGCACCTCGTCCTCCAGCAAACGCCGGATCGCCGTGGCCAAACCCGTCACGCTGTTGTTCTCGAAGATCAATCCGCACGGGCCGATCGCGTCGCAAAGCCCGCCGCCGGTTGAGCCGATCAACACGCAGCCGCAGGCGATGCCTTCCAGCGCCACCACCCCGAAGGGTTCCGCCAGCCGCGACGGCACCACCATGATCCGGTGACGGTTGAGCGTGCTGCACCAGTTCCTCGCCCGTCACCAATCCCATGAAGGTCACCTGGTCCGCCACTCCCAAATCGGCGGCCATGCGGCGCAGATTCCCCATCTCCGGCCCCTCCCCCACCACGCTCAACGTCGGAGTCAGACCGCCCGCGCTTCAACTCGGCCAGCGCTTGCAGGGTCAGGTCGCCGCCTTTGTCGGACACCAGCCGCGCCAGAAAAACCAGGTCGCGGTCGCGGACCGCGCCCGGCAAGACCCTGAAAAGCTGGCTCTGATAGGGATTGCCGATGATCGTCGCGGGGATCGGCAGCGGCTGGGCGACCGCCTCGCAGATCGCGATGGGCGAGCCGTAGCGGATCACCTCGCACTTGAGCCGGTCCTGCCAGCCCATCCGGCCGTTGACGCGCGTCAGCCACGTCTGGTGCGACACCACCCATGGACGCCGCACCAGCAGCAGTGGCCACAACGTTTGCAGACTGATGTTGTTCTGGAAATACAGGTCGCACCATTTTACCAGCTTGAGAAGCTCGGCGGCACCGGGACGCCGGTAAATGGGATACGAAAATTGCCCGCTGCTTTTGTCGTCGGGATCGGGCGTCCGGGTGACGAGCCGCACCTCGTGTCCGTAGGCTTGAAATTGTTCCGCCAGGACGCGCGCGACTGTTTCCAGACCTCCGATGCTGGGATAAAACGCGTGGGTCGCGAGCAGGATTTTCAACGGCTTTTTCCCTCGCCAAACAAATGGACCAACCCCGGCCGGCAGTCCCTCGACGTGCGGCTTGCCGGATCGTCGAATCCGCAAGGGCGGCGGCTTGGCGGCGGCGTGCTCCTCCGGGCGCGGCAGAGTTCCAGCTTTTACGCCGGGGATGGGTTCCATGAAACACCCTGTTGCAAGAACCGTTCCAGGCAAGCCATCCACCGTGAATTGTCTCTCCCGCGCCGGCGAAGAAAATTGCCGCTCCAGCCATCTATCCCTGGCGGTTCAACAAACGCCAGCATTTTCTACCCGCCTCTCTCCAGAGGGAGGGTAAATTGGTGGCCATTACCCTGGGCAACGCGGTGGCACGCGTATCTCGGGCCACCCGCGCGGCGCCAAATTCCACCGTGCAGGCCGAGGCGTAACCCGCCTCGCCGACCAGATCGACGATCACATCGTTATGGTCGCCATACGGATAGCAGAAATGGTCGATACCGCGCCCGAAACGGTCTTCCAGCAGTTTCTTGCTGTCGAAGATCTCGCGCCGGGCCTGTTCGCGCGGGATTTGGGTAAGACGGGGATGCGTCAGGGTATGCGAGCCGATTTCCTGATCCTCCGCGAGCCACTCCCGGATCTGCGCGTCGTCCATCAAAGGCTGCGGCGGTTCACCGATGGCGCGGTCCCACGCGTCTTCGCCGCCGATCAATGAGCCGACGATGAACTGGATCGAGCGGAGCTTGCGGGTGCGCAGCACGGGCAGGGCGGCGTCGAAGACGTTGCGGAATCCATCGTCGAAGGTGACGCAGAAAGCGCCCGTGTCGTTTCGAGGAGCCGAGCAAACTTCAGCGATGGGCACGCAGGCCGCGCCTGATGCCAGCAACTCGTCCATCTGCCGCGCGAAGTGGCGGGGGTTCACGTACAACACCGGCAGGTTGGTGGACAAGGGGGCGGGCGCGATCTTGTGGTACATCAGGATGACGGTGCCGTCCGCGAACATCCAACGGTCGCGCGCAAGCGAGG
This sequence comes from uncultured bacterium, assembly GCA_963795895.1. Classification (GTDB taxonomy): domain Bacteria; phylum Verrucomicrobiota; class Verrucomicrobiia; order Chthoniobacterales; family SZAS-18; genus CAWCJJ01. Next base: position 28,468 of record CAWCJJ010000002.1, on the reverse strand, counting down.
CAAATTCCCCCGGTCGATCCGGGTCGGGCGGGGCGTTCATCGGCGGGAATTCTCGCGGGCGGACTCCGGGGAACGCAAGGGAGAACTTCCCGCGAGGCGTTGCCGCCGCCCCTCCAGCCACCCGCAGGTAAATCGCCTCCAGACGCCGCACGCTGTTTTCCCAACGCAAACTTTGCGCGCGTTGCCAGCCAGCTTCCACCATCCGAGTCTCGCGCGGCTTCGTCGATCCAGCAGCCGTCGGATGGCCTCCTTCATCGCCGCCGTGTCACCGAAAGCGCACACGCACCCTTCCTCGCCCGTAGTCGAGGTTCGGCACCCAAGCCGGTGGGAGTCGTGACCACCGCGCAACCGCACGCCATCGCCTCGGCGATCGCCAGTCCGAAGCCCTCGTATTCCGACGGCAGGAAGAACACTTTGGCGCGCAAATGCGCCGCGATGATCGCTGCCATCGAGGTAACCGGCGTCACGGACACGCGGTCGTGGACTTCCTGCGGAAAACTCCGCAACACCGCCTCCACCGGAGCCTCGTCCACCCCGAAAATATCGAACTTCAAAGCCGGTCGCTCCCGCAGCAACGCGGACATGACGTTGACCACCGATTTGATCCCTTTGCGGTCCAGCCAGGTGCCGAGGAAAACCACCCGCTCTTCACGTGGATTGCGCCAAGGAAGATCAAAATACGCCGGGTCCAGTCCCAATGGAACGACCTCCATAGCGGCGGCGCCGCGGAGTCCTTGCCGACGCAGATAATCGACGTCCGCCCCGCTCGCGGTGACAAATCCATCCACCTCGGTGAAAGCTTTCGTTTCCAAACGACTCCTCACGCCCGCCAGCAAACCGTGCGCGAAACTCTTGAGACCTTCTGGCGCGGTCCGAAAAGGCCGCAGCCGTTCTTCGGCGAGCAACTCCAGTCCGTCCGTGTGCGCGACGAGCAAGGGACGGTTGCGCCCGCGCGCGAGACGCCAGGTCGCCAGCGCGAACTCCGCGCCGTAAAATTCAATGAGATCGTAACGCGACAGATCGCGCCCCGTTAGCCACCGCCAAGCTCCCCGCGTGATCCGCCAGCGGCGACCGGGGGGATTCCCCTCGTCCCCATTCTGCAGTTCGATGCTGTCCACGGTGGTGACCTCGTGCCCGCGGTCGCGCAGGCCGCCCGCCCAGGCGAGCCGCGTCCGGCCCGAGCCGCTCCCGTGGATGATGGGGCAATTGCTGAACAGGAGAATTCTCATGGCGGTTCGCGTGACAACGGTCCCGGCGCGGCGGGGTCAAGCGGTGGCGGCCGTCGTGTTCTCCCGCGTCAAGGCGCGGAAACCCGCCACCGTCAGGCCGGCGTTGAAGAGCATGGGTGAGAGTTGCGAGATGATCATGAAATGCAGCGCGCCCACCATGGTGGAGGTGTCGATGTACAGGAGCAGGATCGCTTGGAAAACCAGTCGGATGGGGATTTCCACCCACTGGAAATGCACCCAGCCTTTCGCCGCGTTCATCGACCACAACGCCGCGCCGAAGTTGCCGATCGACATGTTGGCGACCACGAGGATCAACTCGGGACGCAACCCGGCGTACTGCGGACCCAAAATCCACAGCAGCGGCCCGGGCAGCAGCGCCGCCACCCCCGTGAAACCGGCGACGATGAGGGCGTACCCGCCCGCGATTTGCAGATAGCGCCGCTTGAGCATCACGGCGTCCTGGCAGCGGGTGAACGCCGGCAGGACCAGGCCGACGAGGATGGATCCCACCACGTCGAAGATAATGGCCAGCCGGCCCAGCGCGCCGACGTCCGCCACCTGGTCGCGCCGACCCGCGAAGGAGACCAGGACGATCAACAACTGGCCTTGCAGGCAATAGAAGATGGCGCCCGGCAAAAGGTGCCGCATCTTGCGGAAGATTTCCCGCTGGTCACCGGGGTTGAGCGGGGCGTCGGCGTCCGCGTTTTCCCGCGCCCAGCGTCCGATCTGCCGACTCTGCAAGGACACGCACACCGTGGCAGCGGCGATAGCCAGCAGCGCGTTGAGGAAAAACGACAGCAGTAACGCCGTGAGCGCGAGACGCAGGGCGGTCATCAGCAGATCGTTGCGCTGGACCCTTTCCGCCTGGGAATGGAGCCGGGGCACAATGATGAACACATCCGCGCTGATCTGAAAATACAGGCCGACGAGCACCACCGCGATCAAGCCCGCGCCATAGGCCACTCCCGCGCCGTTGCGCCACAGCATCCAGGCGAGCAGCGGTGAAATGGTCGCGCCGACGACCAAGGCCAGCCGCAAGCGGGTGCGCAACGCGGTGTTGATAAGCTCGCCCATGCGGCGACGGTCTTGCCAGACCTTGCCGCCAATGGCTGAAAGGGCGACGGCGATTCCCGAGTCTGCCAGCACCGCCATCGTCCCCTGCATGACGTTGGCGATGGTGTAAAGCGCGTAATCGGCTTTCGCAAGGTGACGCACGAGCAAAAACCCCGTGAGGGCGTTGAGACCCTGCATCAGCACCTGCACCGTGCCAAAACGCCCGATGGCTCCCGCCCAATAGCGCAGTCGTTCGGGGGGAGGCAGGTGTAGCCACCTCGCGATCTGGGCGCCAACGGCAATCAAGGGATCAAAGGAGCTTTGCTGCGGTGCGGCGTTGGATGATTGGCTCCGGGGCATCAGCCCCGGGAGCGCGGGTCTCCGACCCGCTTCCGGTCAGGTGTGGTCTGTTGAGGGGCCACCGCCCTTTGCGGGTCGGAGACCCGGGGCAAACTGCCCGGGAGTTTCCGTGTCGCCCTCACCGGGTCTTCACCGGCTCGTCGTCGCGCGCCACCTGGTAGTATTCCGGGTATTGGTAGTACACAAACTCCGGCGAGGTGGTGTCCACCTGGTTGAGGACCAAACCCATCACGTTCGCCTGCCGTTTGTAAAGAATTTCCAGCGACTTGCGCATCATCTTCGCGGAGGTGAACGACAGCCGGCAGACAAACAGCGTCGCGTCGATCTTCGGCGCGAGGCTGGCCGTGTCGTCCGCCGCCAGCACAGGCGAACTGTCGATGATGATGTAATCGTACAACGGATACAATTCCTTGCAGCAGCAGATCGGTCGAACGGTTGAGCAAGTACTCGCTGGGTTGCGGCACGTTGCGGCCGCGCGGCAGGATGTGGAGGTTTTCAATGCCCGCTTTCGCGGATCGCCAGCTTCCAGTTCACCCTGTGGCCGAGCACGTCGGTCATGCCGGGTTCGCGCGCCAAACCGAAGGCGTGATGGATCGCGCCGCGCCGCAGGTCCGCGTCGATGAGCAGCGTCTTCATGCCGGCCGAGGCCAGCACCAGCGCGAGATTGCTCGAAATCGTGGATTTGCCCTCGTTCGGCACCGCGCTGGTGACCAGCAGCGTCTTGGGCCGCACCCCGTCGAGGGGCATGAAGAGCAGCGTCGAACGCAGGTTGCGGTAGGATTCCACCAGCTGATGCCGGGGATCGTCGGGCCGCAGCAACTCGGTGTTGTCACCGGCCGCGGATCGCGCGGGATTTGGCCGACCACGTGCTCGTCGAAGTTCATCTGCAAATCACCGAGCGAGTTCAGGCGGTCGTCCATCCGGTCGATCAACATCAGCATGCCCACGCCGCCGGCGAGTCCCGCGATCAGGGCAACCGCGACGATCTTGATCCAACTGCTGGGCACGAGTCGGCCAACCGACGCGCGCTCGACGACGTTGATTTCGTCCTGGTTGACGTTGGTGCTGAGACTGCCGTTGCGCAGGGCGACCTGAAGTTCGGACAACCCCTTCATGTCGCGGTCCTTTTTGGCGGCCTTCTGCTCGTACTCGGCGCGCAGGAGATCGTTGTTCAGGGTCTTGGATTCGGCGTCCTTGACCTGCTGCTCGGTGGTGGCGATCAGCGAATCCACGAGGGCCAGACGGTGGGTGTTGGCCTCGCCGTTTTGTTTGATCAGGCTGGCGAGGGCTTTTTGCTGCCGGTCGATCTCCGCGTTCAAACTGACGATCTTGGGATGCTTGGGCCGCAGATCGCGTGAAAAGTCGTCCAACTCCGCCTGGGCGCGGGCGAGCAGCACCTTGGCTTGGCGGTAATCGCTCGCCGCCGTGCCACCTTCCAGGGTGGTTTGCTCCTGGGGACTGCTCGCGTTGCCCGAGGCGGCTTCGGCGCGACGCGGGATGGGGTTGGTCAGGGACTGCTCCGGTGACGTGAGCGCGAGTTGGTCGCGTTCGGAGCGCAAGTCCGCCAGCTTGTGCCGGATATTGGACAACTCGCTGCCCCCGCCGTTGGTGTCGCCCGTGTTGATCACGATGTGATTCTTGCGCTGGAAGTCGATCATGTCCGCGTCATCCTGGCGCAGCATATCCTCCGTGTGCGCGATTTCGCCGCGGATCTTCACGAGCACATCGTCCGTTTTGGTGTCGCGCAGGGAGCGACGGAAATCCAGGTAGCCACCGATCAGCGCGTCGAGGTAGCGTTGGGTGTGCAGCGGGTTTTTGCCCGTGGCCTCCGACGAGGATGATCGAGTTGCGCCCGGTGTATTCCACCTTGATTTCCTCGCGCATGATCTCGGCCCCCACGTCGGGATACTGGGCCATCAGCCGGTCGCTGGCGCGGGAAAGCACGCTCGGACCTTTCAGGATGTCGATCTGCGTCTTGACGATGTCCTCCATCTGCTTGGCCGAGGGCGCCGCTCGATTATCGGTGCTGCCAATCGTCATCGTCTTGTTCTCGACGATGAGGCTGGCGGCGGAGAGGTACGTCTTGGGGCTGCTGGCGATAATACCAGGCGGCCGCGCACAAGCAGGCGCTGAGGACGAACACCATGACCCACCAGAATTTCGTCAGCAGGCACCGGTAACGGTGCAAGCCGTTCCAGAAGGTTTAGCGAACAACGAGGGATTCGAGCCGGCGAAGAGTTTCTTTGCCGCTGGAGCTCATGGGAGGAATACGGTGTTGGGGAAATCAGGCGTGGATGAAGCCTTCCGGCACCACGATGGTGTCGCCGGGTTGCAGGATCGAGGTCGTTTTCGGGTTTGTTGCCTTTGAGAATATCTTTCACGTTCACGTTGATGCCCTTCCCGGTGTCGCCTTTGCGCAGAACACGCACGTGCCGGGGATCCGCGAAATCCTTGAAGCCGCCGGCTTTGATCACGGCTTTGCTCACGGTCAGAGTTTCGTCGAGGGGAAGTTCCACGGGGCCTTGCGTAAACACCGCGCCTTGCATGTAAACACGTCCGCGGCTGGGTCGCGGGGCCACCGATCCAAGCCCATCACCACCGTCGCGTGGTAATAGTATTCGCGTTCCAGGCGGGCCTTCACCTCGGCGGAGAGTTGCGCCACGCTTTTGCCAGCGGCGGCGACCGGCCCGATGAGCGGGATGTTCACCTCGCCGGAATCCGTGACCGCCAGGGATTCCGGCGGCTTGTTGTCGCGGTCCTCGACGACGCGGAAACTGAGCTTGTCGCCACGGTTGAGTTTGTGGTTTGGCTCGACCGGCTCGCTGTTGTAAGGAACCGCCATGCCCGGGACCATCACACCGCCGTTATACCCGCCCGGGGCAACCGGGAGCATGGCGTCGCGGGCCGGCAGCGGTTGTGGATTGGAGGGCGGGGCGTAAATTCTTCCGAATGGATTGGACCCTGCGGCGCCGGAACTCTGGGCGTCGGCCTTGTGCGCAAAAATCGCGAGGCAGAGCGCGCCCGCCGTGATCATCGAGTACGGAATTTTCATGCCAGTAACCCACGATAGCTACTTTCATTCCCGTCCGCAAAATGATTATGCTTTGGTGTCTCCAGAAATCTGGAAAACAGCGTATGAGTATCGGATGCGCACCCGGATATTTGATCTTCGGCGAAGGGGTACGCTCCACGCCGCCTCGGCGGCACTCGTGGTATTCTGCCTCCTGGCCATCTGCCTCGCCGCCCGTCCACTCGCCTGGGTACTCCTGCGGCAAGCCATCCGTTGGGAGTTCCCCCATGTCCGGCAACTCTCCACGGCCGAACTCGCCGCCTGGCTGCGCGATCCGGCCCGGCCAGCCCCGCTGCTCCTCGACGCGCGGACCCCGGAAGAATACAGCGTCAGCCATTTGCCGAACGCGCGCAGGATCGACTTCAGCAGCCCCGACGCCATCCAGCAACTCCCGGCAATTCCCAAGGATACCGCCGTGGTCGTTTATTGCTCGGTGGGCTACCGCTCGTCGATTTTCGCCACACGCCTGCGGGAAGCCGGTTTCACCAACGTGGCGAACCTCGAAGGCTCGCTCTTCCAATGGGTCAGCGAGAAGCGACCGCTCGCGGACGGCGCGAGCCAGGTGCATCCCTATAACGCCCGTCTGGGGCCTGCTCCTCACGTCGGCGGCGCGGTACGAAGAACCCGTACCCACCCGGTCAACTCCGCCTCAATAGTAGAAGTTAAGGTTCACTCCGCCCCAGACCGAATCCTTCTGGTTGTAAGGAGCGCTGTGGAGGTTGCCGAGCGGACGGCTGTAATTCGCGTTGCCTGTGAAGGTCACATACCGGGTCAGGTAAATGGGTACTCGGAATCCCACCTGGGCGTTGCTGAGATCAAAGCTGCGGCTGAGATTCGCCGGGTTGAAGGCCGCGATGGCGGCGGCCTGGGCGCTGGAGGCGTCCGCCGACGAGATGCCAACCGCGTTGTTGAAGGCTTTGGTGTACGACGGAACCAACCCGGCGGCGTACAGCGTGTTGGAGAAATAGGTCGGCTGGCTCAACGGGTTGAACGCGCGCGGCACGATGCCGGCACCCGCGGAAAGCAGGATGTAAGGGTCGAAAGTGACCGACTTCTTGTACACGGGCACGGTGCCGCTGACCTTGAACTCCAGGTGGTGCCCGTCGAGGTACTCGGGATCGTAGTTGATGGCGCTGGCGTAATCGTAACTAAACGAGAAATGGACATACCGGAACTGCGGCGGCGTGTAGGCCACGCCGAAGTTTAGTTCCACCGTGTCGAAATGGCTGCTCTTGGCCACGTGGTAGTAAGTGCCGCCCAACGACAGCGAAACTGGCCCGAACGAATGCTGGTACGTCAGAAAGCCGTCGGTCTCGCGGTATTCGTTGAAGAAGGACTGGCCGCCGAGGTCCCCCGGCGCGGTGCGCGGGCGAACCTGCATGGCGTAGAAACCACCCAGGGTGAGCGAGTCGTTGCCGCGGCTGTAGGTGGCAGCTCCGTCAAAGTACGCGATGCTGCTTTCCCGGGCCACCTTCTCGCGGCGACGGAACTTCAATTGCTTGACGAAGTCGTCCACCGTCTTGATTCCCAGCGCCGGGCCGTTGATCAGGATGAAGTTCTTGAACGCCGGGATGCTGTTGATCGCGATGTCGGAGGCCTTTTGCAGATCCAAATCCTGCCCGGGCAGAATGTTGACTCCCCGGAAGATGAAGTTGCTGTCGATTCCGGCGGTCAGCGTGAAATGGTAGGGGCGCTCCGCCGCAGCCTGCTGCGCCACTTCCTTGTTCGCCACTTCCTGCGTGCCGGCGAAACTGGCGCAGGCACTTGCCAGAAGGAAACCCCCCGCCGCGAGGGCGCGGGTCGTCGTGTGAAAAAAGGACGTGCTCATGAATAATAGACGGCGGTTGAACGAGGTGGGTTAAGGGGTTGGGCGTCCGAAAACATGGACTGATGCTTATCCTGCAAAGATTTACGCAAACAGGGCAAGCGTTTTTTTCCAAAATCGTGGTTCGCGACCCTTTTCCCGCATCCGGCCACCGGCGTAATTCGTGCTGAAAACAAGATCAGGCTTGCATCCCGCCGCATCGGTTACTAAATAAAGGGCGGAACAGTCGCAAATGGCTTCGCTGACAAAAGAACCGGAAACATTCCAGCACTACCAGGTGATGCGCCGCGACGACGGTTCACTCTGGGAGCTCGGTCGTGGCGCCATGGGCGTCACTTACAAGGCTTTTGACACGAATTTACGCGCGCCCGTCGCGCTCAAAGTCATCAACGCGCTCCACTTGGACAGCGAGACTTCGCGCGCCCGTTTCGTGCGCGAGGCCCGCGCCGCCGCCGGCTTGCGCCACCGCAACGTCGCCAGCGTTTACCACCTGGGTCACGACGACCAAAGCTTTTTCTACGCGATGGAGTTTGTCGATGGTGACACCGTCGAGGGATTGGTCAAACGCCAGGGGGTGCTCAGTCCGGCGGTGGCCCTCCAGATTACCCTCCAGGTAAGCCGCGCGCTGGGTGCCGCCGCCAAGCAGCAACTCGTCCACCGGGACATCAAGCCCGCCAACCTCATGGTGGTCACCGAGGACGAGGAGGAGGACCAACTCATCGTCAAGGTGATCGATTTCGGTCTCGCCCGGCCCGCCCTCACCGGCGAGGGGTCGGCCCACATCACCATGGGCGGGTTCGTCGGCACCCCGCAGTACGCCAGCCCCGAGCAGTTGGAGGAAAAGGAACTCGACGCTCGGTCTGACATTTACAGTCTGGGCATCACCCTCTGGTACATGCTGGCGGGGAAACCGCCGTTCTCGGGCGCGCTCGGCAGCGTTTTCATCCAGCAACTGACCAAGCCGCCGCCCTGGGAACACCTCGTCGGTACCCCCGAACCCGTGCGCGCGCTGCTGGCGCACCTTCTGGAGAAGGATCCCGACAAACGTCCGCAGAGTCCCGTCGAATTGCGCCGGGAAGTCGAAATTTGCCTGCGAAAACTGCCGTCCGAAACCGGCCGGATCACGGTGCCGGGTCACGGCTCGGCAAGCACGGGAACCGCCACGCCGACGACTTCCACCCTGGCCGACACGAACGTGTCTTCCGGCGGCACGGCGGATGCGACCGCCACGCAAGTGGAGGACGCCGGCACGAACGCGGCGGGTGACATCCTGTCCACGGTTCCCGCCACCGGCACGGTCCTGGCCGGCCATTACGTGCTGGATTACCAGGTGGGCGAGGGCAACAACGGACGCGTCTTTCGCGCGCGTGATCTGGAGCGCAGCCACTCGGTTTTCGCGGTCAAACTGCTTCACCCCGACGTGCTCAAGGAGTCATCCCAGGTGGACCGCCTGGAGGTGGCTCTGGAGAAACTCCGGAGGGCGCCGCACCCCAACTTATTGAGCTTCGATGGTTTGCACCACAGCGGAGGAGTGAAATTCCTGGTCGGCGAGTGGGTCAACGGGTTTAACCTGGTCGAAGTTTTGCGCGCGAGGGGTAAGCTCGCGGTGCGGGAGGTTCTCCCCCTGCTGGGCCAGGCGGCGGCGGCGGCGGACCACGCCCGGAGTTTCGAGTTGCCGCCCCTGGAACTCGGCCTGCATCAAATCCTCGCGCATTTTCCCGAAGTTCCCCTGGAGGAAAAGGGCGGGTCCACCGTCACCCGCGCGACGCTAAATCTGTCCGTGGACAAATGGCCGCGGTATTTGCTGAAGTTCGACGCGATCGGCGCGTTGCGGGAAGCGGGTGATTCGGTCACGCTGACGGGCGACATGACGATGTTGCCCAACCGGCCCCTGCGTGACCGGGACACTCAAACGAGTATTCGCGGCCTCGTCGAAGGGTCGCACATCTTTTCGCTGGCCACCTTGGTTTACGAGTTGCTCAACGGTTCGCCGCCCGCGCAGAACCGGCCGGACGAGGGGCGCGACGGCAAGTACGCCGCGCTTCCGGCGCTCAACGAAGCGGGCAACAACGTGTTGCGCAAAGCGCTCTCGCCCAACCCGGGCTTCGCCACGAGCACGGCGTTTTTCCGCGACCTGCTAGCGGCCAGCGGCCTCGGGGATCAACCGGTTCCCGCGAACCTCCCGGTTTCACCGCGGATCGTTGAACCCGAAGTTGAGTTGGAAGCCGCCACCCTTTCGGATTCCTCGGAGACGATGTTCTTCGATCCGCGCGCGGAGTCCACGCCCGCGGTGGTGGAACCCGATGATTCTTCGGCGGCAACGCTGGTGGAAGGCTTGGTCGTCACCGCCCGGGAGGTTCAAACCACCGTGCCGACGCGGACGGTCCCGCCAGTCGAGGACACGCCCCCCGCGACTGAAAGCGTGGAGGAGGAGGAAACTTCCGAGGCTCCCACGCTGCAAGGTTATAGTTTCGTGTCGCGCGGCGAGGGGACGGTGGTGGTGCCGCCGGACGGATCGATCGATCCCAGGGCTCCGATCGTGGAGAAGGACGATTACGGTTCCGAGGACATCGAAGCTCCCACCCTGGACGGGTACGCTTTCAATGCGCCCGGCGCGGAAACGCCGGATGCCATGATCCCACCTGTTGCGGTGGATCGCCCAATTGAGGTTGGGAGACCTTTGGAAGACGCGTCCGGGGACATCGAAGCACCGACCCTGCAAGGTTACAGCTTCAAGACCGCGCCGGCGGAAGTGATCGTACCGGTGGTCTTGCGTGAAGCCGCCCCGGCGACCCCGGCCGTTGCCGCGCCCGCCGGGGTGGAGGTTCCACCGGAAGCCGAGGCCGCCACTTTGGCCGGCTATAGTTTCAAGGCCCACACCGCTGAGATTATCCTGCCTCCGACGGAACAAAGGGTAGCGCACGAGGAAGACAAACCGGTCGAGGATGACAACGTGGTCTTACCCGCCGTCGCGCGGGTAGTCGAACCGGTCGCGGTGCCGCCGGAGGTGGTGGATGTTCCGCCGCTGTTGCCCGAGCCGACGCCGCTGGCGGAGGAATTCTTAGTCGTTGCCGACGCTCCCGTGCCGGAAATCGCGCCGCCATCGCCGGAGGAACCCTCCCAAGCTGTGGCTGCCCCTGTCGCAAAGCCGTCGCCGGTTTTAGAAGATCACGCGGCCATCTCGTTGGATGTGGCGGAGATGGATTCTCCGGTGGTGGCACCGGTTCAAAGGGTCCTCCCCAAGGAGGTGAGTCCCCCGGCCAAGACGCCGGTGCCGGTAGTCCGGTTCGTTGACAAACCACTACCCGACAAGCTCCCTGCCGCGCGGGCCAAACGACCGAATTTCGCCTTGATGGGAATAGCCGCGGCGGTGGTGGTGATCGGCGTGTCCGGGACGATGTTCGCCCTGCGTGGCGGTAAGGCGCAGCCGTCCGCACCCGTGGCGGTCATCACTACTCCTGTCACGCCCGCGCCAACGCCTAACGTCGTACCGTTGGAACCGAAAGCAGCGACACCAAACCCAAAGACGGTTGAGGTCGCGGCCCGGCAGGAGCTGGCGGCGAGAAATCTGGTTGCCACGCCCGCGCCGGTTTTCATCCAGTCCACTCCGGCAGCCACGCCCGCGCTAGCCATCGAGCCGGTTTCCACACCTTCGATGCCTCCGATGGTAACCGTCCAGGAAACGGCGGACAGTTTGGTGCAAGGAATCACGGGAGTGATGCCACCGGTGATCGAAGTTGCGACGCCGTCACCCCAGCGGACACCGCGTGACGTTAACGAACCGGCTTCAACCGGGGTGGGCGCGGTGGTCGCCGAGGTTAAACGTCCCAGGAGCACGCCGACGACCGCCTCCGAGGCTGTGGCCCGCGCCAGTGACAAGGCGGACGCCGGGGATGAGGAAGATTCGGGTGACCGGGAGCAGGAACGCCGCGCCGCGCGCGAGGCAAAACGTCGGGAATCGGCCCCCACGCCGAAGCCCGCCGCCCGTGAACGCGAGCGTGAACCCAAGGTTTCGGAGCCGCCACCCGAGCGTGAGCGTGTCGTTGTGAAACGTGAACCGCGTCCCGAACCCACGCCGAAAGCGGTGGTGAAGCGGGAACCCGTCAAACCCGCCCCCACTCCGGATGTGGATCGCCCGAGGGGGCCGGCGGTGCCGTTTATGCATTAAAGTCGCTAAATTGCCTGTGCGGCAGCCCGGGAGCGTGGGCGTCCCGCCCGCATCAGGCGGGTCCCCCGCCGTTCAATCAAAGGTAAGAATGCCTCTCCGAGCCGCTCCCATTATCAGATTGGCTGGTTCGCCTATTGTTAGGGTCGTCTAACCAAGCGCAGAAACAATGGGGATCGGCTCGGAGAGCCATCCCTACCCTTGATATGATGCCGTTTCGCGGCGGATCGGCGCGAACCTGGAACATCACCGCAGAATCTCGCGCGCCACTTCCTGGCCGGAACGATACGCCCCCTCGATCTTCGCGCCAAGGAAGGCGTCTCCGCAAACGTACAAAGGCGGCTTGCCCCCCGCCCCGCCATCCCGCAGCCACGGGACTTCCTCCACCCCTTTGGGAACACTCGCGAAACGCCAGCGGTGCATCTGCCGCTCGGGCAGGCTTGTGATCCAACCTCCAACGAATTCTCCGGCGCGCGCCACCATGCGGCGGGTCGCCTCCTCCAATTCGCCGTCCTGCCACTCGCGGGAAAACGTCGGACTCCCGTGCAACAGGAAAATCCGGGGGCCCCCGGTGGCGCCGCGCGACTCGGGCGGCCGTTTGTCCGTGTCATCGCTGATCCAAGAGAGAGTCTTGTCGCGCAATTGGATGCCTTGCCAGTCCGGCTTGGTGGCCGTTCCGCGCAGCATCACCGCCAGCGTGGGCGCGTACTCCACCGCTCCAGATTTTTGCCGAACCGCTGGATCGATGCCATCGAGCAAAGCGGAGTCCTTCAACAGCGCCAGAGCCTGCGGGGACGGCAGCGCCAGAATCAGACATTGTCCTGCCGGTGGTTCGTCGGTATCATCCGCTTCGAGTTCCACCTGCCAGTGGTCCTCCAAACGATTTAATTTGATCGCGCGCGACTTCAAAACCACCGCCGTCCCGGGAAGGGGCTCACCAGATCCTTGCCCAGCGCGCTCATGCCGGCTCGGCAGGCATATCGCGGATGCTTGGTGTCCGCCGGGTCGGGCGGCGCAGGCCGTGGCCGTCGTCGTCCCATTGGGAGAAGCCGTCGCACCAGGGGAAGCAAACGCCGCGCGTGAGCCAGTCCTCCACCTGCGCGCGGAACTCGTCCGAACGTGCCGTGAAAAATTGCGCGCCGTGATCCACCCGCGCGCCGTCCCAACGCCGGGTCGCCGCCCGCCCGCCGACGCCGCGCCCTTTATCGATCAGAAGCACGCTGCGACCCGCCGCGTGCAGGTCGCCCGCCGCCTTCAAACCGGATAATCCAGCACCGATGATGAGAATGTCGTGGAGCATGGGGAAGAGGGTGATTGGTTATTGGTTATTGGTTGGTGGTTGTGGTAGTTGGTTGTTGTATGGGAGATAGTGTCGTTTTCCGGATAACCGATAACCGATAACCAATAACCATTAACCATTAACCAACAACCCCCCTCACAACTGATGGCTCTCCGGCTGGATGACCATTTCGCTCAACACCAGGTGCGGCGGCGCATCGACGGCGGCCAGCACGCAATCCGCCGCTGTATCCACGGGGATCATCTTGTCGCGTTGGACGGCCATCTGAATGCCATCCCAAAATGGCGTGTCCACCCCTCCGAGGTGCAGCAAGGTAAACCGCACGCCGCTACGTTGAAACTCCATCGCCATCGCCTTGATCATGCCGGTCACGGCGTATTTGCTGGCGACGTACGCCGCCGCGTTGCGCATCGGCGCGCGGCCCAGGATGCCAGGCAGTGTCACGAACAGGCCGCGTTTGGCTGTCGCCATCACCCGGCAGCTTTCGCGCGCGACGAGAAACGTGCCGCGCGTGTTGACGTTCATCACGCGCGTGAACTCCGCGTCCGTCGTTTCCAGGGTACTTTTGATCAGGCCGATGCCCGCGCAATGGATCACGGCGTCGATACCGTCCAGCGCGCTGTTTGCCGCCTGCATCAATTCCTCCGCGCCGCGAGGGGAGGTGATGTCTCCCACGTGCGTGTGGGCCAGGGCCGCGCCGGCTGTTACGCTGGAGTGGCGACCTCGCCGAGACGTTCCTGCGAACGCCCGCCGAGCACGAGCGACGCGCCCCGTGCGGCCAGCCGCAACGCGACCGCGCGCCCGATCCCGCTCGACGCACCGGTGATGAGAAATCGTTGCAAGGTGGAAGGGGTGGTAATCACCGGCTGGGCGTCGGACATGATGGGGTGCGGGTTGGTGGAAACGTCACCTTTACGAGCTGGCGAGGCAAGATGATGCGCCGACGCCGTTTATATTGCGATTTTGTCTCCTTCGCGGCCGATTGACCAACCTCCGGCCAGACCCTAAATTTCGATCCCACGGACAGAACGCTTGCCGGGTGCCAGCGTGGCTGGTGATGCGGACCAGTCGTTTGTCCGCCCGTAACTTTGAACCTGTGAGCAACCCAAACCCCGACCAAGAGCGAAGCGCGCGCGCCTCGGCAACGCCGAAGATCTTGTTCGCCGTCGCGGTGGGACTGGTGTTGTTCTTCGTGGCGCGAAGCCTGCGGGAAACCGTGGATGAACGATCCGGTTGGAGCGACAACCCGCCGGAAGCGTTGGCGAGGGCGCGCCGGGAGAATAAACGACTGCTCATGGATTTCACGGGATCGGATTGGTGCGCCGGGTGCGTCAAGCTGGACAAAGAGGTGTTCGCGACGCCGGAGTTCAAGAGCTACGCCGCGAAAAACCTGGTGTTGCTCGAAGTGGATTTCCCCCGCCGAAAGTACCTCCCACCCGAGACCTTGAAGCAGAACGAGGTTCTGCGCGACCAGTACCGGGTGGAAGGTTATCCCACCGAGATCGTGCTAGGTGCCGAGGGTAAGGTGGTCGGTGTCGTGGAGTACACGGAGGGCGGTCCGCAGGCGTTCATCTCCGCGTTGGAGAAGTTGCCGACAAGGTAGTGTCGCGTTCGTCCGGTCTGGTTCCCCACGCAGAAGGCGCAGCCTCGACACCGCCTGGTTCAACGCCCCTTTTCCGCGCCGAAGGTGCAGCCTCATCACAGCCTGGGGCAACGCCCCAGGTATGGGTTGTTTGTGGTTCCAGCGCTGAAGGCGCGATTCAAAGGCTGCCGGTAGGAACGGGCAAGATGGTCCTCGAAGGCACACCCGGAATGAATCGCGCCTTCAGCGCTAAAGACACTACTATCGTGTTCCTGGGGCGTTGCCCCAGGCTATGATGAGGCTGCACCTTCGGCGCGGAAAAGGGGCGTTGGCTAATGCGTCTGCAAAAACCGATGCACGTCCTCGGCTAGCTTCCGGCCAATCCCCTCCGCACCGGCGATTTGTTCGACACTCGCCTTGCGCAAACGCTCCACGGAACCAAACGCCCGCAGCAGAAGCTGTTTGCGGTTCTCGCTGACTCCCGGGCAATCATCAAGGACACTCTCGCCGATCCGGCGCTTCATCAGCAACTGGTGATAGCCGTTCGCAAACCGATGCGCCTCGTCCCGGATGCGCTGGAGCAACCGCAACGCGCCGGAATCCTCCGGCAAACGCAACGGCAACGGACGACCGGGGCGATAAATTTCCTCAAACTCCTTGGCTAACCCGATGATGGGTAACTCGTGCAGGCCCAGCTTCTGCAACTGTCCGCAGGCCGAACTCAACTGTCCTTTCCCGCCGTCCACGATCACCAAATCCGGCAGCCGCACCATGCGCGTCGGACGTTTTCCGCCCTTGGCGGGTGCTGCCACTTCCAAAGCCGCCTCCTCGTCCTCCGCGAGCTCGTCGTCCACCAATTCAATCTCCAAGTCCGCTTCACTTTCAACCGGCTCCGTGGGCAAACCCGCCTCCGAGACTTCTTCCTCCAAAACCGCCAACTCCTCCTCGCGCTCCAGTTCGCCGTCCAGCTCCGCGTCGGTTTCGTCCGCCTCGTAGCCGGGTCCTTCAATCAGAATATCCCCCGCGAGGTTGGCGTTATCCCCGTCGGCCCTCGGTGCCGGATCATCGGGGAGTTCCGCGTCCGGCACGGGGGCGCGCGCCAGTCGTTCCAAGGCGTCCCGCGGATTCTCCTGGGAAAATTCGGCGGCGTCGGCGTGGACCTCGCGCGCCTCCAGCAGCACCCGGGCGTACCGACGGCGCACCACCTCGGCCATGCTCGCGAAATCGTTCTGCCCCTTGACCCCCTTAATCCGATAACGGCGGTAGTTCGCCTTGTCGGGCACGCCGTTCTTGAAGCAAACCATTGAGGCGACGATGTGGGTCGTCGAGATGTTGGAGATGTCAAAACACTCCATTACGATCGGCAGGTGCGGCAATTGGAGCGCGTCGCCGAGCGCCTTGAGATCGTTGACCGGATTAATGGTCGAAGGCAGCGAATGGCGGGTGAACCGTCGCGTCGGCGCGGTGGTGCGGCGCAGGTTGTCGATCATGTCGCGCAACTCGGCGG
Source organism: uncultured bacterium (assembly GCA_963795895.1). Lineage (GTDB taxonomy): Bacteria > Verrucomicrobiota > Verrucomicrobiia > Chthoniobacterales > SZAS-18 > CAWCJJ01. Next base: position 12,377 of record CAWCJJ010000002.1, on the reverse strand, counting down.
CCTTCTCGAAGTTCATCTTCGCGGCGAACTCGTGCATTTGCTTTTCCATCTCGCCGATGGTTTCGCGCGATTTTCCCTCCAGGAAGTCGCATGCCGCCACGACGCGCGCCCGGTAGTCCTCCTCCGAGATTTTGCCGATGCAGGGTGCCGGACACTTCTTGATGACCGGCGCGAGGCAATGTTTGTAATCGTGTTCGCCAGGCTGGAAGGGGCGGCACGAGCGCAGGGCGAACTTGTCGCGCATCAGGTTGAGCGTGGCCCGCAGGGCACCCGAGTGCGCGAATGGTCCGAAATACCGGGCGCCGTCCTCCTTGCGCAGACGGGTGAGTTGGAAGCGCGGGATCGGGTCGCCCACGTTCACTTTTACCAGCAAAAAAGCTTTGTCGTCGCGGAAGGAAACGTTGTAACGCGGTCGGTACTCCTTGATGAGCTTGCCTTCGAGCAGGAGGGATTCGGGTTCGCTCTTAACCGTGTGGAATTCGAAATCCCAGATGCTTTCGATGAGCGAACGCGTCTTCATGTCGGCGGTCTGCCGACGCGAGGGCATGAAGTAGCTCCCGACGCGCTTGCGCAGGTCCTTGGCTTTGCCGACGTAGATGATGTGGTTGAGCCGGTCGCGCATAAGGTACACGCCGGGTTTGTGCGGTACGTCGCGCAGTTTTTTATTGAAATCGGCTTTGACCTTCTTCGGCAGGGGAGCGTCCATGGCGGGAAGGGGGTAGTTTACATCATCGAGGGCGGCGGGGGAAGGCGGAGAAGAAGAAGGAAAGGCAAGGAGATAGAAGATGGGAGATGGGGCGGAGGCAGAGAGTCGGTCGTGGGGACGGTCTGATGCGCTCCGAGGCGCGAATATGGTGGACTTATGCTGCTCCGCTTATCCTTTTTCCTTTCAGGTCGTTCGCGTTTTCAAGCTTGCGGGACGTTGTTCGTGGTGGGGTTGGGGCTCGCACCGGTGTCCGCGCTTGCTCAGCAGACCCCCGCGGCTGCGACCCAGGCGCTTACGGCGGATGAAATCGTGCGTCGGTCCGTGGTCAAGGACGACCAGTTGCGTGCCAGCCACACTGTCTTGAAGACCGACCGGACCGTCCGCACCGACCGGCTGGATGCCTCCGGGAAGGTCATCGAAACGAAGACGGTTCGCTCCGAACACATCCCGACGGCCGACGTGCAGTATTCCACCAACGTGGAGTCTTCCAAAGCAGCGGACAAAACCGGTGAGGACACCGTGAAGGCCCAAAAGATTGAGGCCGCGATTAGCCTGCGCAAACTGGCGCCGCGTTTCGATATGACCCTCTCCGGCGAGGAAAGCGTGCGAGGACAGCCTTGCTACGTGGTCAGCTACCGGCCCAAGGCCAGTCAGCCTGCGGCGGCAACGCGCGAGGAGAAGGTGATCAGCAACCTGCACGGTCGCTTCTGGATGTCGAAGGCGGACTTCAGCATCCTGCAGAGCGAGGGGACGCTTGTGAGTCCCGTCACGGTGGCTTTGATCGCGTCGGTTAACCAGATGGACTTCAAGTACCACTCGCAAACCTTGGCGAACGGCGACACCGCCCCCGCTGACTTCACCGTGAGCATGGCCGTGAAAGCCCCGTTTTACGACTTCCGTCAACGCACCGTCACCACCGAGGAGAACTGGCGTCCGCGCTGAGTGGGGAATTTCTTCTCATATCTTAACGCGCGACAAAGCCGCCCGCGAGATCGATCACACACACCATCCGATAACGCGGATGTTCGCTGATCCCCACTCCGGCGACCCCGAAGGTGGATTTTAACAGACTGACACGGTGCCCGCGTCCCGGCACACCGTCGTCAATCACCAAGTTGGCGACGATGTCGCGGGCGGTCAGCGCGCCGTAGGCGATGTTCTCGCCGGCGGCGTCCAGCCACGAACCATACCGCTCCATACGGTTAAAGGGACTGCTGCCGCTCAGGCCGGCGTGGCCCGTCTGACCGCTCCGACTCTGCTCCAGGGCATGGTCGCGGGCAGCGGACGCCAAACCGTCGCAATAGGAAATCGGCGGCAACGACCCGACTCCCCGCAAGCTGCGGATCGCCTCGTTAAGCGCGGAGACCCCCTCGCGCGTGCGGATCAGCATTCCGCCGGGGGTTGTTTCCCGAAGGCCGTTGGGACGGTACGAAGGACGCAGGCTTTCCAGGTAGGCGGCGTATTCGCGCGGGTTCGCCCGGAGCCGGTTGATTTCCCGAAGCACGTCGCGCGGCAGATCGGCCGGAGCCGAGTGCCCGGTCGCGGGCGCGACGAGGAGTAAAAGGGCGCAAAACAGCGCTTGGGCACAGGAAAGGGACTTCATGGGACGTGAGGGTTATCCAGGCCGGACCGGGATGGTCCAACGCAAGACAACACGACAAAAAGCAGTGGCCGTGCCACCGCGTAAGACTCCCGCTACCCCGGCAGAACCTCGATCCGCTGGTTCACCGCCTGCTCGCCCTCCACGTTCACCGTGCCTTGGAAGCGTTTGCCGGCCAGGAGCAGGGGCAGCCAGTGGCGGTCGTCCTCCCACATTTCGTCGAAAGGAAGGGCGTCCGCCGGGTACCACAGGGGAATGGCCTCGGCGGTGTCGCGCGGCTCCCCGGTGAAGTCACGCGCGAGATACACCAGGCAATGCACCACCAAGTCGTCCGCGAAATGGAAGCGCAGTTCGCCCCGCAAATCCGGGTTCAACGCGGTGACGCCGACTTCCTCCAGGGTTTCACGGACGGCGGCGGCGAGTGGGGTTTCGCCGGGATCCACCTTGCCGCCGGGTCCGTTGATCTTGCCCGCGCCGATACCCCGCTTTTTACGGATGAGCAGGACCCGTCCGTCTTTGACGATGTAGCAAAGCGTGGCTTGTTGCTCGGTCATGTCCGGGAAAACCCTAACGCGCGGCGGACGTCCGCGCCGTTTGCCCGCCGGGTTGCCGGACCACACTCCTCATCGAAAACCATTTGCCCGGATTACTCCTCCGTGAGCGTGTCGATCCGCTCCGCGAGTTGGAAATCCAGTTCGGTCAGCCCGGCCTTGCTGTGCGTGTGGATGCTGAGCTTGACCTTGTTGTCCTTGATCTCGATCTCGGGATGATGCTCCTGCTCCTCGGCGATCTCGGCCACCAGATCGACGAACTCGATCGCGGCCATGAACTCGTCGAACTCGAAGGTGCGCTCGATCCTCTTTTTGTCGGACTCCCACTCGGGAACTTTTTTGAGATGATTTTTCAGGTCTGCGGCGGCGATGAGGTCGGCCATAAGGGATAATTGGGTGTCGGGAATCTGGAATTTTCCGCCTTCGCCGGATGAAGAAGGCGTGAAACGAGGGAGAGATAGCACCGTCACCCCGAAATTCAAATTTTCATCACTCCGACCGTGTGAATGCGCCAAAACCACCCATTCCAAGCCGGGCAAGAACCCCCGCGCGACGCGCAGGTTACCCCTTGAACCCTTGATTCCACTACACTAAGATGGAATCCCGCGACGCAAGTCCCTTCCCATTCCCCGCAAACCACCCTTCCCCTATGATCAACGGCAGGATTTACAACAACATCGTTGAAACCGTGGGCCGCACCCCGCTCGTGCGCCTCAACCACGTGACCGCCGGATTGAACGCGACCATCGCCTTGAAATGCGAGTTCTTTAACCCGCTCGGCAGCGTCAAGGACCGGATCGGCATGGCCATGATCGAGGCCGGCGAGCGCGACGGCAAAATCCACAAGGACACCGTCATCGTCGAGCCCACGAGCGGCAACACGGGCATCGCGCTGGCCTTCGTTTGCGCGGCCAAAGGGTACAAGTGCATCCTGACGATGCCCGAGACGATGAGCCTCGAACGGCGCACCCTCCTGGCGATGCTCGGCGCGAAACTCGTGCTCACGCCCGGCGCGGAAGGGATGAAAGGCGCCATCGCCCGCGCGCACGACATCGTCCAAAACACGCCCAACGCCTACATGCCGCAGCAGTTCAACAATCCGGCCAACCCCGCGATCCACCGGGCCACGACGGCCGAGGAAATCTGGGAGGACACGGATGGCAAGGTGGACATCCTCGTCGCGGCCGTTGGCACCGGCGGCACGATCACCGGCGCGGCCGAAGTGCTCAAGGAACGCCGCCCGGGCTTGCAAGCCATCGCGGTCGAACCGGCGGATTCCCCGGTGATTCAACAAACGATGCGCGGTGAACCCATCAAGCCCGGTCCCCACAAAATCCAGGGCACGGGCGCGGGTTTCGTCCCCAACAACCTGCACATCGGCATTTTGGACGAGGTCATCCTGGTGACCAACGACGAGGCGTTCGCCATGGCGCGTCGGCTGGCGAAGGAGGAGGGCATCCTGGGCGGCATCAGTTCGGGGGCGAACGTCCACGCGGCGATCGAAGTCGCGAAACGGCCCGAGAACGCGGGGAAGTTGATTGTCACCGTGGCCTGCTCGACCGGCGAGCGTTACCTGAGCACCGCCCTCGCGGCGGAGGCGCGCGCGGAAGTCGGCGGTTAACGCGCGGTTATTTCCATTCGATCTTTTCCCTTCCCAGCAAGCATACCCGTGAGCAGCAATCCCGTCCCCCTTTCCACCCAGGCAGGCAACGCGTCCGCCGAGCCAACCGCGGAAATTTTCCCCAAGGCGATCCCCGAACTCGTCTTGGGTGGCGAGTTGTTTTGGGATAAATACAAGTTGCCGATCGTGGCGGTGCTGCTGGTGGCATTGGTCGGGCTGATTGGTTCGGAGATTTATCGCTCCAACCAGGTCAAGACCCTCGCGCAAACCAGCGCGGAACTCGCCTCCGCGAAGACGGTGGACGATTACAAGAAGATCATCGCCGAACACGGGAACACCCCCGCGTCGGCGGGCGCTTACCTGCTTTGCGGGCGTCGGCAGTTGGACGCCAAGGATTACGCCGGGGCCGCCGACACCTGGCAAAAGTTCGCCGACAAATTTCCGCAACACCCCCTCGCGCCGAACGCGTTGATGGGTGTGGCCGGCGCTTTGGAATCACAGGACAAACTGGATCAGGCGCGCGCGACGTACCAGCGTGTTGAGACCAGTTTCGCCGGCAACTACCTCGCGCCGCTGGCTTCGCTCGCGGAGGCGAGTTTGCTGAAAACACAGGGCAAATTGGAGGACGCCCGCCGGATTTACGAGAACGTCATCGCAAACGCCCCGCAGTCCGACGCCGCGCGGCAGGCGACGGCGGGTCTGCGCCTGTTGAAAGCGGTGCCGTCGCTGCCCCCCGTCGCGGTGGTGGCGCCGGTGCCGACGCCAGCGGTGCCACCATTCACACCCGCGATCGTGGAAGCACCCGTTGCACCCGCGCCCGCCGTTCCGGTCGTCGAACCAATGGTTCCCACCCCCACCCCCGTGGCAGTGGCGGCGACGCCGACACCGATGATCAGCGGCACTCCAGCCGTTGAGGTGCCCGTCGCTCCGGTGCCAGTGATCGAGACACCCGCGCCAGCCGCACCGCCAGCGCCTACGCCTACGCCGTAATCAGCGGGTCCGTCTGTCTTGTTACAAAGGCTCCGCCGCCGGGGGCCGGGGACCGCCGCGCCGAAGGTTGCCGATCCAGAAGGGCGCGTAAAAAACGCCATACATGAACAGCGCCGCCGCCTCCAACTCCAGGACGTACCACGGCCACGGCGCGAAAACGTCCAGCAGGGACGCGTGCGCCGGCTTGGCCGCGAGGTAGCCAAAGTTTGTGCCCGCGAGCCAGTTCACGGTGCCCGCGCAGGCGAGGTACACCTGGCTCCAACCCATCGCGCGCCAGACCGAACCCGGTCTCGGGCGTTTGCCGATCCCCCACGTCATGAACAACACGGAGATCACGATGCCGCAGTGCGACACGAAGAAGCTGATGAAAAACGGGTTCGGGAAATGTTCCGCCGTGTCCGGCGTCAGGATCGCCTGGACGGTCCCGCTCAGACCCCAGAAGTAGGCGAGTTCATAGGCCGCCTGCCCACCGCGCAGCAGGGCGAAGAGCACGGCGAACATGGCCCAGTCGCAGAGGTGCATCGGCAGGGCGTCGGCCCATGGACGATGCGGCCCGAGGACGATGCGAGCGTCAGGATGAAGAGCCGGTCGAGCACGAGGATCGACGCCATGACGACGGCGAGCAGACGCTCGATGCCGGGACGGTCCGCGCGCCGGGAGAAGACGCTCATGGCGGCGGGCAACGCAACGGTCAACCCGATGATGAGCAGGTGTTGCGCGCCGAAGAGGACGAACTTCCCGGCGGCGGGATCGGCTGGAATCTGGGTCATACTCTAATCTTATCTCCGCCCGTACCTTATGACAGGATGTACAGGAAAGACAGGACGGGGAGTGGCGGAATGGAATTTGGGGTTCGGGGAGTAACGGAACAGAAACTCCGGTTAGCCCGGATATATCACGCCACGAGCAAGAAGAGAGCTAATAAGCCCCCGCGGTAAGGCGCTATGGTTCAAACCTTTGACACCATCAACCCCACGGGACTTCGCCCATGCCAGATTGTACGCCAGACCTTTTCCACTTTCCAAGCTTTGCTCGCCGCAAAATCGAAGCCGACTTTCTCCGGTGGCAATGTCACCGGCGAGGCGGCATCCTGCTCTTGCAAGCCGCCGCGCGGCCGTGGCTTTTCACGGGGTGCTCCTCGCGCAGTTCATCGCTTCCTTTGCCAGGCGGGCAGGCCGGTGCGGCGGCGGGCGACCGCCGACAGCGCCACGAAGCCGGCGGCGAGGAGCGCCCAGGTGGACGGCTCGGGCACCACGCTGAGCACCGTCAGACTCACGTCGTTGGGCAGCAGGTCCCCGTTTGCCGGATCGACGGCCAGGTAGTTGACCCGGAACGTGTCGCCCGCCGCGTCCGTGTAGATGCCGGTCGGCGCGTTGCCGAACGGTCCGATCTGGCCCAGGTCCGTGCCCGTGCGGTCGATGATGAAGAACGTCTGATGGCCGCCAGGGTGAAGCCCGTTGACCATGCTTCACGCTCAGGTTGCGCGCCGCCCAGGCCAGCGTGGTGCCCACGTCCAACTGCGTGTAGCCGCTGCCCGCGGCCGTGCCGCCCAGGTCGATGGCCAAGTCGGTGGCCGCTCGAGATGACCTTGCCGCCGACCGTCAGCCTGCCGGACGAGTTACCCGGGCTCAGCGTGCCCCCGCTGGCTACGGTAAGCATCCCGCTGATGGTGCCGCCACCACCCAGGGTTGCACCGCTTTGCACGTTGACCGAGCCCGTGCCGGTGGCCGAGCCGCTGCCCGTGGGGTTGTTGACCAGCAGCGTGCCGGCCTGCACGGTGGTGCCGCCCGAGTAGCCCATCGCCTGGTCCAGGTTCCAGGTGCCGCTGCCGCTCTTGGTCAGCGCGCCGCGAGAAGCTGCGCGCCGCCCGTCACGGCCGCGGAGAGGGTCTGGCTGCCGCCGGTGCCGTTGTCGGTGAGGGTTAGGGTGGCGGCGGTGCTGTTGCCGAGCGTTCAGGCCGCCGTTGATCCGGCTGCCGGCCTGGAGGATGACGTTGTTGGCGTAGTCGCCCATCGTCACGCCGTTGTTGATCGTGCCGCCCTTCTGGTTGACAAAGGTGCCCGCCGCGCCGTAGAAGGCCACGCCGGCGCCGGCCGACCCGCTGGGGCCGGAGGCGGCCGCTCCGCCCGCGCCGCCGCTGATGGTGCCGGCGTTGGTCAACGTGCCGCCGTTGGCGAAGCTCACCCCCGCGCCGCCGGCGCCGGAGTAGCCGGACTCGCCGCTGGTGTTGGCGCCGCCGGCGCCGCCGCTGATCGTGCCGGCGTTGGTGAAGGCGACCCCGCCGGCGCTGAAGGCAACGCCCGCCCCGCCGGTGCCACCGCCGCCGTCGCGGATGAAGCCCCGGGTCGTGTCAAAAACGGTCGTCCCGTAACCGTTCGCGCCGACTGCCGCCGGTGATGGCGCCGCCGTTGACGTAGGTACCACCGACGATGCGCGCTGACGCCGATGCCGCCGTTGCCGCCGGCGTCGGGATTGGTTCCCCCGGCGCCGCCGCGGATCGCGCCGCCGGTGTTGTCGAGGGTGCCGCCGGCGCCGGTGAAGCTGACCCCGGCGCCGCCCGTGCCGCCTTGGAGGACCACGCCGCCGCTGGACTGGCCGGTGGCGGAACGTCACCGCCGGCGCCGCCGACGATGGCGCCGCGGTTGGTCACGGTTTCCCCGGTGCTGGCGAGGACGACGCCGGCGCCGCCGGTGGCGCCGATCGGGTTTTGGTTGAGGCCGGGGCGAGCTGCCGCCTTGACCGCCCGCAACCGTGCCGCCGGTGTTGTTGGTCAGGGAAGCGTTGGCGCCGCCGAGCACGGCGCCGCTCCCCCGGCGCCTCCATCTCCATAGGCTGTTTTGGTTGCCGCCCGCCCCACCCGCGCCGCCGGCGAGCGTGGCGCTGGCCGCCACGGTGACGCTGCCCGCGTTGTTGGCCGTCGCTCCCGCCGCGCCGTCGCCAGCGGTGGAGTAGAGGGCCGGCGTTCCGGCGGCACCGGACACGGTGATCGTTCGCGTGCCGTCGCCCACCGCCAGGGTGCCGGCGTTGACGGTCGCGGCGCCCACGAGGGCGTTATTGTTCGTCAGGGCCAGGGCACCGGCGTTCACGACGAGGCCGCCGGCGTAGGCGTTGGCGGCCGACAGGGTCAGCGTGCCCGCGCCGGTCTTGGTCAGCCCGCCGGTGTTGGTGCCGGCGAGCGCCGTGGCGAAGGTGACGTTCTGCCCGTTGGTGTCGAGGGCGATGGCCCCTGTGCTGTTGGCGATGCGCGCGGAGAGGTCGGCGGTGTTGGCCGCGGAGTATTGGAGCGTGCCGCCCTGGAAGGTGATCGCCCCCCCGCCGCCCACCGCGCCGGCGCCGCCGAGATCGAGCGTGCCGGCGTTGAGGACCGTGGTGCCGGTGTAGGTGTTCGTGCCGCTCAAGGTCAGCGCGCCCGCGCTGTTCTTGGTCAGGCCACCGTCGGTGGCGGCGTCGCCGCTGATGCCGGAGTGGACGAGGTTCTGCGCGATGGTGACGCTGTGGCCGTTGGTGTCAATGAACGCGCCGCCGTTGCGCACGTTGGCCGTGGTGAGACCCTGAAAGAAGGTCGTGCTGTCGCCGGCGGCCCGCAGGGTGCCGCCGTTGAAGTTGAAGGTGCCGGTCACGGCCATCCCGGTGGTGCCGACGCTGCCGGCCGTCGCCGTGCCGGCGTTGAGGTTGTAGGTGCCATCGCCCAAGCCCCCGTTGAAGATCTGGGTGGCGGTCACGCTGCCGCCGTTCTGGTTGAAGAAGCCGACCGGGCTGGGGCCAAAAAAGTTTAAGGCGCCGAGACCGATTTGGCCCACGGAGACGGTGCCGGTCCCGCTGAGGTTGAAGGTGCCGTTGCCGCTGTTGGCGCCAAGCTGGAGCGTGCTTGCGGAAAGGCCGCCGCCGGTCAGGTTGTAGGTGCCGGCGCCGGAGGTGGCGAAACCGACCTGGGTGCCATCGCTGCCGACCACCACCTGGTTGACGACTGACAGGGTGCCGCCGCTCTGGTTGAGGGTGCTGCCGCCGTTGCCGCCGACGTAGATGTTGTCGTAAGCGTTCGTGCCGCTGCCGTAGGAGTAGGTGCTGCCACTCACCCTGAGGTTGTTCTGCCCGGCGGCGCGAGGCAGCGGGGCGAAGGCAGTGAGGCCGGCGAGGGCGGCGGCGATGACGCTCCCGGCGAGCGGGAGCGGGCGGCGAACGGCGGGGCGGGCGGAGGTGGTTTTCATGGAGAATGGAGCGCGGAGAAACGAGGGGTGCCTACCTATCCCCAAAGGAAGAGCAGTGCCGGTGTGGCAAAAAAAAGTGCGCGGGAGCAATAAAAAATAGAATCCGGCCAACGTCCCCCCCCACCAGACTAGCGGCTCGGCTCATTACGGCTTGCTCGGAGAGATCGTTTCCGGGTTTCTTTTTTGCCGTGCCGCCTGCGTTGAAGCTGCCGCAAAGTCCAGTTCGAGCCGTTCGACACGACGCATTGGAGCGTCGTCCTCGTGGCGGGGGAGAGCAGCGATCACGAGAGCGCCCACGCCGCGTTGGCGCAGCTCTGCCAGACCTACTGGGCACCCCTCTACGGCGTGATCCGCCGCCGGGGCTACCCGGTCCACGACGCCCAGGATTCGACCAGAGTTTTTTCGCGCACCTCATCGCGAGCCGGGCTTACGCGCAGGTGGACCAGCAAAAGGGGGCGTTCCGGGCGTTTCTGCTCGCCGCGCTGCGAAACTTCCTGGCCGATGCCCGCGACCGCCAGCACGCGCTCAAGCGCGGTGGCGACCTGTGCTTCGTGTCGCTGGACGACGGGCAGGCCGCGGCGGTGGAAAACCTGTTCCAGACCTGCCAGGAAACTCCTTTTGCCGCCACCGAGGACCAGCAGTTCGAGCGGCAGTGGGCGCAGACTCTCGTCGGCACGGCGCTTGACCGGCTGGCGGAGAATGCCGCGCGGAGGGCCGGGCGGCGCTTTTCGGTGAACTGGCGGTGTTCGTCAAAGGCGGCGGCCAGGCGCCGCCGACGTATGATGTTCTGGCCGCGCGCCTGGGAATCCCTGCGGCGACCCTCCGCAGCCACGTCACGCGGCTAAGGGAACGCTACCGCGAGCTGCTGCGTGCGGAGGTCCGGCGGACGGTGGACCGTCCCGAGGCCGTGGACGAGGAACTGCGACACCTCCTATGCATCCTGACCAGACGCTAATCGTGCCGACCGGAATGGAGGATGTTTCGGGGATCGGCGCGGCTTGCGCGATCTGCCGGGAACCCCTGAGTGCAAGACGGCAATTGCCTCGTGTGCCTGTTGAGCCTCGGCTTGTCCGAGACCCGGTTGAACGGCTACGAAGCTTTCGCCGTTGGCGGGTGTGCCCTGACCGGTTATGGCGACTTCGAGATCGTCTGCGTGAAGATGGCTCTCCCTGGGAGCTGGGCCGCGGCGCGATGGGCGTCACCTACCGGGCCGTGGATCGCGTGCTCCACCGCCCGGTGGCGTTGAAGGTCATCCAGCTCGGCGCGGCCAATGGCGGCGGCGGCGGCGGCGGCGCCGCCAGCCGGCCATGGGAGTTGGCGGCGCCGAGCTGGATGACCTTCAACGCCACCGGGCGGTGGAGCACGCGATCCACAGCCCGGTAGGTGACGCCCCCATCGCGCCGCCTATCACATTCCAGGCAGAGCCATCTTCACGGCAGACGATCTCGAAGTCGCCGTGACCCGGACGCGGGCATCACCCGCCAACGGCGAAGCTGCGTAGCCGTTCAACCGGGTCTCGGACAAGCCGAGGCTCAACAGGCACACGAGGCAATTGCCGCTGTTGGTCTCCGGGGTTCCCGGCAGATCGCGCAAGCCGCGCCGATCCCCGAAACATCATCTGCCCGTTCCGGTCGGCACGATTAGCGTCTGGCTCAGGATGCATAGGAGGTGTCGCAGTTCCTCGTCCACGGCCTCGGGACGGTCCACCATAAGCCGAGACCTGCCGCACGCAGCAGCTCGCGGTAGCGTTCCCTTAGCCGCGTGACGCGGCTGCGGAGGGTCACTTGGCAGGGATTCCGAGGCGCGCGGCCAGAACATATACGTCGGCGGCGCCTGGCTGCTGCCTTTGACGAACACCGCCAGTTCACCGAAAAGCGCCGCTCTGCCCTCCGCGCGGTATTCTCCCGCCACACGGTCAGAACGCAGTGCCGACGAGAGTCTGCGCCCACTGCCGCTCGAACTGCTGGTCCTCGGTGGCGGCAAAGGAGTTTCCTGGCAGGTCTGGAACAGGTTTTCCACCGCCGCGGCTTGCCCATCATCCCAGCGACACGAAGCACAGTATCCACCGCGCTTGATCGCTTTCTAGCGGTTTGTGGCATCGGCCAGGAAGTTTCGCAGCGCGGCGAGCAGAAACGCCCGGAACGCCCCCCTTTGCTGGTCCACGTGCACGGTTAGCCCGGCTCGCGATGAGGTGCGCGAAAAAACTCTCAGTTAAATCCTGGTGCATCATGACATGGTAGCTCCCGGCGGCGGATCACGCCGTAGAGGGGTGCCCAGTAGGTCTGGCAGAGCTGCGCCAACGCGGCGTGGGCGCTCTCGTGATCGCTGCTCTCCCCCGCCACGAGGACGACGCTCCAATGCGTCGTGTAGAACGGCTCGAACTGACTTTGCGGCAGCTTCAACGCAGGCGGCACGGCAAAAAAGATAACCCGGAAACGATCTCTCGAGCAAGCCGTGGAGAATGAGCCGAGCCGCAGAGTCTGGTGGGGGGACGTTGGCCGGATTCTATTTTTTATTGCTCCCGCGCACTTTTTTTTGCCACACCGGCACTGCTCTTCCTTTGGGGATAGGTAGGCGCCCCTCGTTTCTCCGCACCTCCATTCTCCATGAAAACCACCTCCGCCCGCCCCGCGCATGCGCCGCCCGCTCCCGCTCGCCGGGAGCGTCATCGCCCCCTCCCTCGCCGGCCTCACTGCCTTTG
>CAWCJJ010000001.1:0-118257 GCA_963795895.1 uncultured bacterium | reverse complement strand
CCTCACCAACTAGCTGATAGGCCGCGGGCTCATCAAGAAGCGCCAGGTTACCCCGGCTTTGACGTTGGGAAGATGTCGTCCCTGGTCATATGCGGTATTAATTCGCCTTTCGGCGAGCTATCCCCCACTTCTCGGCAGATTGCCCACGTGTTACGCACCCTTGCGCCGCTGAACCACCACTGTATTGCTACAGCAATGATCCCGCTCGACTTGCATGTCTTATCCACGCCGCCAGCGTTCGTTCTGAGCCAGAATCAAACTCTCCGTGAAAAGTTTGCGCGCCCTTCGCTAAGAAGGGAGCAAATCCTGACCGATTCCTAATAGTGACCGGCTGCCGGCAAAGGCAGACCGATCTTCGGTTCGATCATTTAATTATTGATTAAATCAAAGAAAACCGACGAATAACGCACAATTCAATCTTTACTTTCTCCACGTTCTGGTTAATGATAAAGGCTTAATCAACCGCTGTTATGCGGAGTCAAACCACCCAGAATCAAAGTGTCAAAGGAACATCCGTGAAACGATCAAAGCAACCGACGGTTAACACCGCCACATCTGCTTCGCGTTTCCCTCACCCGGATCACCGGGCCGCTCAAAAGAGCGAGATTTGATACTAACCTACTTACATCCTTCGTCAACGAACTTTTCGGAAAACTTTCGTGACGTTCGGACCGGATTTACTTCATCCAGCCCTTACCGCTTTCGCGGCCATCTCCTTTCGGAGAGGAGAACATTACCTCAACCCGAACCAGCGTCAACAAGAAACTTTCAACTTTCTCGCTGGCGGCAAAGGTAACTGAAGTCACTTTTGCCACTCCCTCCTTTCGCAAGGAGGACCGCTCTTTCGAGGGAGCAGTTACACTACAGGTTCAAGCGGCGGCGTCAACAGGAATTTTCGAGGTTCCGTGCTGACCGGGTGGCGACCTTCACCTCCACCCCGCCTCGCGATCTTCATCGCAACTCGCTCTTTCGAGCGGGCCAACATCCTAATCGGTCTTTAAGGAACGTCAACCGGAAATTCTCGATTTCCCGAGGCCCTTTGACCCGTTCCATCCTTTGCAGGCTGGCCGGGTCGTGGGAGCGTGATTTTAAACGGCTTCCACCCGGGCGCAACCGGTAATTTCCAAATAACACGCGGCTACTTCTTGGTGCTGTCCGAAGAGGGGGCCATGCCGCTCTCCTGCAGCCATTCCGTGTGGAACGTGCCCGGTTTGTCCACCCGCTCGTAGGTGTGCGCGCCGAAGAAGTCGCGCTGAGCCTGGAGGAGGTTCGCCGGCAGGTTCGCCTGGCGGTAGCTGTCGAAGTACGCCAGCGACGCGCTGAACGCCGGCACCGCCACCCCGTGGAGCGCCGCCGTGCTCACCGCTTTGCGCCAGTTGGTCTGACTCCCCAACAGGGCTTTGGTGAAGTATTCGTCCAGCATCAGGTTCGTCAGGTCCGGGTTGCGGTCGTAGGCCTCCTTGATGCGGCTCAGGAACCGGGCGCGGATGATGCAGCCGCCACGCCAGATCGTCGCCATATCGCCGAACTTGAGTCCCCAGTTGTTTGCCCGGCTGGCCGCGCCGAGCAGATCCATGCCCTGCGCGTAGGAAACGATTTTCGACGCGTAGAGCGCATCGCGCACCGCGTCAATCAACGCCTGTTTATCGCCCCTCGTACGGCTTTCTGATCCGGTCCGCTGAGGATTTTCGACGCCTTGACGCGCTGGTCCTTCATCGAGGAGGTCGTGCGGGCTTCGACGGCGGCGTTGATCGTCGAAACCACCACGCCCAGGTCGAGGGCGCTCATGATCGTCCACTTGCCCGTGCCCTTCTGGCCGGCCTTGTCGAGGATCTTGTCCACCAAGTACTCGGTGTCGCTGCCCTCGTCCTTGCGCAGGAAAATCTTGCTGGTCAGGTCGATCAGGAAGCTGTCGAGATCGCCCTTGTTCCATTCGGCGAACACCTTGTGCAACTCGTCGGGCTTGAGTCCGAGCACGTCCTTGAGGATGGCGTACGCCTCGGTGATCAACTGCATGTCGCCGTATTCGATGCCGTTGTGGACCGTCTTCACGTAGTGGCCCGCGCCGTCCGGCCCCATGTAGCGGGCGCACGGCTCGCCTTCCACCTGCGCGGCGATCTTGGTGAAGATCGGCTTGACGATTTCCCAGGCTTCCGTCGGAGCCGCCGGGCATCATCGAAGGACCCTTAGAGCGCGCCCTCCTCGCCGCCGGAGACGCCGCAGCCCAGGTAGTTGATGTTCTGGGCGGCCAACGCCTTCACCCGGCGCTGGGTATCGGTGAAGAGCGAGTTGCCGCCGTCGATGATGAGATCGCCGGGCTCGAGCAAGGGCATGAGTTGGTCGATCACGGCATCCACCGCCACGCCGGCCTTGACCATGATCATCGCCTTGCGGGGACGCTTGAGCGACTGGACGAACTCCTCCATGGATGAGCGTCGGCTTGATGTTTTTGCCGGCGGCGCGGTTTTCCGCCGAACTTTTCGGTGACGGCGTTGGTGCGGTTGTAAACCGCGACGGTGAAGCCTTTGCTCTCCATGTTGAGGACGAGATTCTCGCCCATCACGGCGAGGCCGATGAGGCCGATGTCACAGGTGTCAGGTACGGATGCCATATTTGCAGGATTGAGGATTTTCGGTTACACGCTTTTGCGTGGTGCCTGTTTATGGCCAGCTGCCAGCGGCTGGAAGCAAGCTTTATGACAAGCCAGTCTGTCGATATCGTCATCTGCCGCACGCCTTTAGCCGCGCCGCCGCCCGTTTTTTCCAGCGACTGCCGGCGGGATCATCGATTTCTGGGGCGTCGTCCGCGGCTTGGAGGGAGCCGACGGCATCAGCGGGATCGACTACGAGGCGCACGAGGCGATGGCCCGGCACCAGTTGGAATTCCTCGCTCGGGAGGCGGGCGGAGCGTTTCGCCATCCATGGCTTGATTCTACATCACCGGATCGGGTTTGTGCCCGACGGCGGAGCCCTCGTTGTTCTTGCGGGTGAGCGCCGGTCACCGGGGACCGGCCTTCGACGCCGCCCGCTGGGTGATCGAGCAACTCAAATTGCGCGTGCCGATCTGGAAACATCCGCTCGCGGCCCCATCAGCAAGGAAATACCGTCCCGCCGCCGCCTGGCGATGAAGCACGTCCGGGCTTGCAACGACCGGGAAAGCGGAAGATGGAAACGCACCCAAGCGCCGAACTGCCTTGAGAGTGCCGCGGGATCGAAAATTTGCCGCTCCCACCGAGACCCGCGTCCATCGATGAATCTGCCCAACCAGCTCACGACCGAGCCGATTCTTCCTCACGATCGTGTTCGTGGCGGTGCTCAGCACGGAATTTCCCTTTCACCAATCGGTGGCGTTGGCAGTTTTCGTCCTCGCGAGCATCACGGACTACGTGGACGGCGAACTGGCGCGACGGTACGCTCTGATCACCAACTTCGGCAAACTGATGGACCCGTTGGTGGACAAGATCATGACGGCGGCGGCTTTTGTCTGCCTGGTGCCGCTGAAGGCGATCCCCGCGTGGGTGGCCGTGGTTGTGATCACGCGGGAATTTCTGATTACGGGATTGCGGCTGCTGGCAGTTTCCAAGGGGCGCATCCTTGCGGCGGACCCCATTGGCAAGCACAAGACTTCCTGGCAGATCGCCACGATCATCTTTTTTCTGACCCTAGGTGCCTACCAGGAGGTGAATCTGCATCGCACAGGGATGGCGGCGGGTCCGGTGTGGCAACGAGCTTTGGCTGTACGGTGGCTGGACGGTCAGCAGCGTGGCCGTCGGCCTGACCGTTGTACTCGGGCATTGATTACCTTTGGCGGCACCGTTCGATGCTGGAGACGGATTGATGGTACGAGGTGGTCCTGGGTCTGCTCTCACCCCACTGCGCAGCAGTTCTTCTCCGCCCGCCGCGCAGCGGCTTTGGAGTGCGCCGCGACACGTCGCCGCTTTGATCCCAGCGACACGTCGCGTCGTTCCCCCTCGGCGAGCCGATTATCCTTAAGCCGGCTGCGCCGGAATGTCGGGACGCGACGTGTCGCGGTTGGGTCCGGCGGAGCTGTGTGAACGCGGCGATATGTCGCCGCACTCCAAAGCCGCTGCGCGGCGGGCGGAGCAGATTTTCCGACTCAGAACATGCCCTGCGGCACTTGGATCTGGTCACCCGGGACGACTTTTAAATCCTGGCTCGGATCCTGGCGGATCGCCTTGCAGTTCACGATGGTCACTTGGCTCCCGCGAATCAGCCGTACTTTCTTCTGATCAGCGTATTCGTTGAAATCACCCGCCGCCGTGATCGCGGATAAAACGGTCATGTCGGCCGAATACTGCACCCGTTGGGGTGCTTTCACCTGACCGCCGACGTTCACAAAGCGCGCGGACGGCGCGACCGTAAGTGTGATCGTCGGATGCGTGTAGATGCCGTTGGCGATGTACGCGTGCTCGGCGGTGGACTGAATCTGGCTGGGCGTCAATTTATTCACCGACATCTTCCCAATGTATGGAAGGTTTAGATACCCTTCCCCATCTATGGTGTAGGTGCCGTTAATAGCGGCGACCTCGGCGGCTGGCACCCCTCCAATCCGAAGCTCAAATGTATCTCCCGACCGTAAGGGGGTTTCGTCCGCTCGAAGATGAGTTGCGAACGCCAGGCTCAAGACCGCAACGACCGCAAAGTACTTTTTCATCGCCCAAAATAACTCCGAAACAGCACCCTGACAAAAGGAATCAGTAATCCGTCGGACGGTTTTCTCCGATGCGCGGACTGCCCGCGCCACTGCCGACGACCGGTTTCGCGGCGCTGGCGGTCGCTTGCCGACCCGCTTCGATCGCCGGTCGCGCCGAG
The DNA here is from genome assembly GCA_963795895.1 of uncultured bacterium. Lineage (GTDB taxonomy): Bacteria > Verrucomicrobiota > Verrucomicrobiia > Chthoniobacterales > SZAS-18 > CAWCJJ01. The sequence continues at coordinate 113,425 of CAWCJJ010000001.1, read as the reverse complement.
TAGTAGTCGTAGTAGCTCGTGTAATAGGCGTAGCTTGGATCGTGGCGCAGATCCACGTTGTTCAAGCACCACTCCCAACACCGTGCCGCCCACGCTGGCGACCGATTGTTTCACGCGCTGGAGCAACGCGCGCGGGAAGCGACGGTGTTGCACCACGATGATGGATTGGTCCACCTCGCTGGCCAGCACCGCGCCATCGCTCACACCCAGGATCGGCGGCGAATCGAAGAAGATGATGTCATAGCGGGTTTTCAATTCCGCGATCATGTCAGACATCCGCTGGGAATTCAGAATACCCACCGCGTCCGCTGGCAAAATGCCGCTGGGCATCAGGTAGAGATTCTCGATCTGGGTCGGGACGATCACATCTTCCAGCGGGGTGTTCGCCGTCAGGTAATTGGTCAAACCGACCTGGTTGCTGATCTCGAAAATTTTGTGCTGCGTGGGCCGACGCAAATCCGCGTCTACGATCAGCACGGAGTACCCGCCTTGCGCGCAAGTGAACGCGAGGTTTGCCAGCGTGGTGGATTTACCCTCGCCGGGGCCGCCGCTCACCATCGAGATCGTGTTCGCGTCGGCGCTTTTGCGGTTGAACTCGATGTTCGTGCGCAGGATGCGGTACGCCTCCGCGTCGGGGATGTCGCTCGGGCATTTGTGCAGGAGCTTGATGTTCTTCGGGATGATGGCGAGAACGGGCACGCCTAACATCGCCTCCACATCGTCCATCGTCTTCACGCTCGTATCGAGGTACTCGATGAAGAAGGCGAGACCCACGCCTACCAACAGCCCAACGAGTACGCCCAGAATCATGTTGAGCGCCACCTTGGGACTTGAAGGCTGGGAAGCGGGTTCCGCCGGGTCCCAGGAGATCGCCGGGTGGATGGGCATCTTGTTTTCCATCGCCTGCTGGGACTTCCTCTGCTCGGCGGCGTCCAGGATGGTTTGCGCCTTGATGTAATCGTCCTTCAACTGGTTGTACTCACTGCCGTTGTTCCGAGCCGTGTTAGCCTCCCCACGCAACTCCGTCAACTGCTCGGTCACTTTCGCCAGAGTGTTCTGGGCGATCTCCAGTTGGATCCCCAAAGAATGTTTGATGCTCTCCATCTGGTCGGTCAATTGCCGTCTCGTACACCTCCTTGGAGGCTCGGACGGATTTGACGTTGGGATGGTTGGGTCCCAAGCCCGACTGCAACAGCGAGGCTTCGGTGGCAACCGCGTCCTGGTACAATGGCAGAACCTTCTGAATGGTCTGGTCCGGGATTTGTAAGGTGCGTCAAGGCGCGCAGCAATTCCTGTCCCTTCAACTGCTCCACCTGCCGAACTGGCTCGTGAGCGCGGCTACCTGCGTACTGTATTTGTCCGCCTCGGCTTGACGCGGCGTTCAACTGCGCGTCGTATGGGTCGACCTCGATCCCTGGAGCTATCAGTCCCGGTGAAGCGCCGGTCTTTCATCTCTACACGCATCTTGGCGAGCCTCTTTTCGAGGTCATCCACCTTGGCGCGTTGCTGCTGCACGTTGGCGTCGATGGCCAGTGTCACTCTCCTCACCCAAACCGGTTTGGAGGCCCCGCTTGATGTCGGTGTAGGACTTCGCGATGGCGTTGACCAATTCCGCCGCCTCCTTCGGATCGGTGCTGGTGACCTGCAACTCCAGGAGGTCAGTGCTCCGAACCTGCTGCAGATGGATCATGTAGAACAGTTTGTTGTAAGCCAGCTCGCGGGTCAGCGCCTGGCCTTCCACCGCCCACGGCGCGTGAGTCCCAAAGACGTCGACCACCGGGTACAGCACATTCTTGTGCCGCATGATTTCCTGCTGGGTATTGCCAAGCCGGGGATCGACTGGTTGCTCGCGTCCTTGAAAACACGGGAATCAGCCGATTCGGGCCGGAGCTCCAAAGTAACGGAGGACTGGTATTTGCGCGGGAGGAAGTACGTGGCCACCGCCGCGGTGATCACCACCAGCAGGAACGACAGCAAGACGATGCCGAAACGCACCCGGATAATCCGCCAGTAGTCCAGGAAATGAAGCTTCGACTCGTTGACAGAGCCGGAGGGGCGGGCGTCGGTCTTTTGCATGGGGAAGCTTAGCCGAAGGGCGGCGTTGTGCAACGGGGAAAGCGGGGTTCAAACCCGCTGTTCCCATCAGGCGGGCAACATGTGGGGCGGCACTCAGAAACTGAAGCGCACACCGCCGAAGTAGCGGTTGCGGTCGTACTGGCGGATGTCGATCCCGGAGTCCACCGTGGTGTGGGTGTAGCCCACCTCAGCGGAAAGCAAGCGGTTGATCGAGTAGCGCAAGCCGGTGGAAACGTCGATAGGTGTTCTCCGTGAAATTACCCGGGTACACGACGATGTTGTTGTCGTTCAAATCCGTGACGAGGGTGCCGTTGGCAGTAGTCAGGAGGGAATCAGGCCCGCTGAAACTCGCGTGCGTGTAGTACAACGGAGAGGTACGCGCTGAGCCGGGCGCCGAAGCGCTGCTCGAAGGAGGCACCGAGGCGGAGGGTGTCTGAACTGGAGTTGTTAGCCGTGATCTGGCCTTCCTCGCTCGGAGTAGCGGGCGATGAACGTCAGGCTAGCAAGCTGGCTCAGTTTGTAACCCAATTCGCCTCGACATAAGGCGAAACGCTGCTGTCGCTGTAGTCCGACGTAGTCGCGGAACTGCGCGCCAGCCCGGAAACTACCTTGGAGTCGCTGGCTGAGGTTGAAATCCGCGCCACCAAGCACGAAATTCTGGATGGAGTCGTTCCGGACGCTGAAGTAGTTGACGTACCCGAACCGGTACTCGCCCACGGCGGTCACAAGAGGCGACACCAGGAAGCGAAGCTGCTCTGAGAAATAATGCTCCGCACGGTCCTGGATGGTGGCGTACGGCTCGTTCTTGTAGGCGAAAGCCACCAGGTCGTACGAAGTGACGGTGGAAACCCGTTGCGTGAACTGGTAGGTCAGCGAAAGGCGGTCCGTAGTGTAAAAGAAGTCGCCACTGCGACGGTTCGCCGAGGTGACGCCGGAAACATTGTTGATGTTGTTGATGGCACTGCCCGAGAAGTTGGTCAGGTTGGACGCGCCGAAATCAGGCTCGGAAGTGTACGCGTTGTAGCTGGTCACATCAAAAACCGCGCGGGGCGTCAGCTTGTAGCTAAACGCCAGGTTGACCGCGCCGTTGATGTCGTAATCGCGTCCGGGCCGGTCAAGGTAGTAGTTGACACCCACGTCCGCGCCGATGGAAAGCCGGGAGCGAGGACTGGACGCGGTGTAGCCGATGCCGGCGTCGAAGTTCAGAAACACGCTCCCGCAGGTGTCAATGTTTTGCCGCACGGACTGCCGCTGTTTGGTTACCGGGTCAATGAAGACGGTAGTGACATGGTCGGGTTGAGCCAGCGTGTTGTCGTCGTAGCCAATGCGGGCGTCCGCCGTAAGGACGATGTGGGAGCGGTCGAAGCGGCCTTGGTCGAGCGTGACCGCCTTGTCGTCACGAGTGTTCGCCAGGGTAAAATCCCCGGCGAGGGCGACGGCGGCTCCGGCGATCAACTGGCTCCCCAGGAGCAGCGGAAGCAAGAAGGGTGGGCGGGGTGTTTTGATCGTTTGCATGGTATCGGGGCTGAGAGGAATCGTGTTTTGCGGAACTCCAGTCGGTGCGCGTCGGCACCAATGATCAATAGGCTAAATTGGCCACCAAGCTGTCAAAGAGGGGTTTTTGACCAGGAAAACTGGAGACAAGACGTCGGCAGAGTACCGGTAAGAATGAAAGTAGGGCAACAACTTTCTGCGATTATTTCGACGCTGACGGCGGCAGAAGGTTTCATATGGGAACCGCTTAGTTGTTGAGCGAACTCCCGGCCGTATTTCCCGCCATTTGTTCGAGGCTGGTGGAGGCGGTGGCGTCGGGCGCGAGTTTCAATGCGTCTCGAAAGGCCGTTTCGGCTTCCGCAAAATTTCCCTGATATCTCAGGTAAGACCCGTAGTACGTGTGGGTTAGGGGTAGAAGTGGATCCCATTCCAGAGCACGCCTCAGCACAGGGCCAGCCTCGTCGTAACGTCCGAGCAACGTCAGCGCCGATCCCAGCCTGAGCATCAAACGCACATCATTCGGAAACAGGCGGAGTCCCTCCCGGTAGGGCTCGACCGCGGCCTCGCGGAAAGACCGTGACACCATGGCGTTGGGGATATCATCCGCCAGCGCCTGCCGACCCTCGCCTATGTAATAGTAGAGCGAGGGGTTGAGAGCTTCGTGTTTGACGCCTTCCAGGGCGAAATTCAGGCCGGCCAGATTCTGTTTGTCCCGTAGCGCCTGCCGCGCCTTCTCCGCGTAATACTCACCCGGCAAGTGCGGCAATCCGCCCGCCGCCAGCCAAATCCCAAGCACGGGCAGTGCCAGTCGGGGCAGGTAATCAACCGGGAAAACACGTCCGCCGGACTCAAACCCGGCCAGCGAGACCTCGCGGCCGGGGTTCGCGAGCACGCCGAAGACAAACGCCATCAACAAGCTGTTCACCGGGATGTGCAGGTTGAAATCGACCACCGAATGGGCGGCGATGGCCGCGACCGCCGCCAAGGCCCCGATGTTCCAAGCCGCCGCGTTGCTGCCGCCGTTCCCGGCGCGGGTGCGTTGCTCCTCGGTGCGCAGGGACAAATAGCGGTAAGCCTCCCAGCCCCGGCGAAGGTGGGCTCCCAGGAACAACAACAATCCGGCGACGCCAACGGCGCCGTATTCCGCCAGAAACTGCAGGTAATCGTTGTGCGTGTTGATGGGATCCACCAGCATGCCGGGCGAACGGAAGCGCCGTCCGTAATAAAGAAACGTCGCCGACCCCGTTCCGAAGACCGGTGCCAGCGTCCATTCCTTAAGGGCGGAGGGCCATACCTGGAACCGCACGTCCCTCACGATCAGGGTGGAGGCGCGACTCTTGAGCAACGTGCTTCTGGACACGCCGTAAGCACCCACCAAACCGAGGAGCACACTGACCAGCAAAGCCGCGAACACGGCGCGGGGGAAAGTTCGGGGCGCGACGGCCTTCAGTCGGGCCAGACTCAGCGGGATCAACACCGCCAAGCCGACGCCCAAGCTCAGAAACCCGCCCCGGCTACCCGTCAACACCAATCCCGTGAAGCAACAGGCCACCGTGTACGCCAGGAGGATTTTGACCCAGGTCTGGCAGCGACTCCACAGGGTGGCGGACAACGCCAGCAGCCCGACCACTTCCAGGTAACCCGCGAGATGGTCGGGACAGATGTAAAGCCCGCTGGCCCGGCCCGCGTACTGCGCCGAACGCACCATGCCGTTGAGCATGAAATCGTCACCCACAACGAATTGCCGGGCGCCCACGGCCACGTTGAGCAACGCAAGGATGAGCAACCAGCCTAAAATCCACAGTCGGCGACCGGGATCGGCCAGATAACAAGCGGTGACGAGATAAACGATCAGCGCCGCCTGGACCATGAACAGGTCGGCCCAAGCGAGGTAAGCAACGGGTGAGGTCAGCGCGCGGGCGAGGACGTAACCGAAGAAGACGGTCGAGGCGAGTAAACAGGGGCGATTCGGCAGGATTAGCTTGCGGTCGCCGCGCGCTGAAAACCGAGAGGATGCCCAGCGTGGCGAGCAGTCCGTAACCCGGCAGGCTGAAGAGCAAACGGGTACCCCCGATAAACCATTGCGTTACGCCCAACGCCAGACAAAACAGGAGCGTGAGGAGAATGTTCAAACTGCCGTCGGTTGGTGGCTGCCTTAAATTACGCGTGGTACGATCCCGGACGCATGGCCGGGGCGACCGTCCCGGAAACGCGGGCGGTTACTCTGATAGCGGGCGTCGAAAAAGGAACGGCCCTTGCAATGGAAATCCATCGCAAGGGCCGTCAAAACCCAAATAGAAAGGAACTTATTAACGACCGGTGGTCGGCGTCAGCGAAGCGACAGCAACGGGCGGAAAGGCGAAGGCACCGCTCGGGGCGCTGCCGATAAAGCCGGGGCTGCCGGGGAAACCGGAACCGAGACCGGCGCCGAAGCCCTGCGCCTCGTCGGTGGGGTTCTGGCCCACGGTGCCGAGAATACCGCCTTGGGGTCCGACCCGGCCCGCGCCGACCGAACGATTGAGTTCTTCACCGCATTCGGGCTTCATCGCCATGGCGGCTTCGACGATTTCACGGGACTTGCCGGGCGCGGCCGAAATGGCGGCGTCCACCAGGGAACGCAATTGGGAGCAGGACAAGCCGCTTTTTTTCGATTCGCGCGCCTTGATCGCCGCCTCGGTGAGCCGCACCGCCAGATCAGGGTTCTTTGCCACGGCCTCGTGGAGAGCGGTGGCGGTCTGCGTGAGCGACGCGGTTTTCAGAGAGGTGCCCTGCGGGCAACTGTGAAACCAGCATTTGGGTGGCTGAACCGGTGGCGGCGGAGGCCGACTGGACGCCGGGCAAAGCGACGGCCAGCAGGGCGGCGGCGACCCAGGCGAGTCGTTTGAGGGAAGGAGCTTTGAGCATACGCGGCGATGTTTCTCTAAAGATGACTTTGGTTGGGTGAAGAGGTGCCCCAATGACGGGGCTCTTTGGAGCGGGCAGCGGGAATCGAACCCGCATGGCCAGCTTGGAAGGCTGGAACTTTACCACTAAGCTATGCCCGCCGGTTCCGTACTTCTGCCAGATTCTCCCGGTGGCTGCCAAGCTTTTTTTTCATTAATCTTCGCCGGCTCGCTTCGGCCCGCTGAAACTTCCGCTCGCATCCCCCGCCTCGCGCGATACCTTCCATCGGCAAAACCATCCCCATTCCTCTATGAAACGCACAACATTCCTCATCCTCGCCTCCCTTTGCGGCCTCGGCACCCTTCACGCGGATCTGACCGTGGTCCAAAAGATTGAGGGCATGGGCAGCATGCTCACGGAGAGCACCACCAAGATCAAAGGCACCAAGACCCGCGTTGACGCCATGGCCGGCATGAGCATGATCATGAACAGCGACACCGGCGACATCCTCAATTTGATGCACGCGCAGAAAAGCTATATGAAAATCCCGGCGGAGGCCGCCAAGCAGGCGGTCGCCAAGATGGCCGGCAAGCGAGTCCGCCCCCAAGCCGAAGCTGGTGGCGACGGGCAAGAAGGAGACGATTAACACCTACCCCTCCGAAGAGTACACCTGCGAGATCGCGGGCCACAAGATGTCCGTCTGGCTGAGCACGGCGTTGCCCAACTACAAAGTGGCGCTCAAGGAGATGACTGCCGCGATGGGTCACGGCCCCATGGCCGCGGCCATGCAGGGCGTCAGTCTGTATTCCGAAGACCTGCCCGGCTTCCCCATCCGCACCGTGACCGAAATCGCGCCGGGCCAGACGTTCACTTCCACGACCACATCGCTGGACACCAAACCTATTGCCGACGGTGAGTTTGTTGTTCCGACGGGCTACAAGGAGATGGCTTTGCCGATGTTGACCCCTCCGGCGGCGGCTGGCACCCCGGCGGCACCCGCGCCCGCCGCCACACCCCACCCTTAATTGTTGCGGGTGGCGCGAGCGTTGCAAGGCGGCGGGGTAACGCGCACCGGGATCGCACTCACAAACAGTGGGGTGCCACGGTCGCTGGTGTTGGCGTCCACCTCGCCACGCCGTCGGCAACTGCTGGCGGAATATGGGTATAACCCGGAGGTCCTGCCCGCGCGGATCGAGGAGTCTGCGGCTGCTTGGTTGACGGTGGTGGAACTGGTCCTCCTCAACGCGCGACGGAAAAGTGCCTCCTTGTGGCCGGAGCGACCCGCCGCAGTCATCCTGGGGGCGGACACTCTGGTTTGTCTTGACGGGGAGGCGCTTGGCAAACCTCCCAATGTCACCGCCGCCCTGGTGATGTTGTCCCGTTTGAGTGGACGCACCCACCAGGTTTACACGGGCGTGTGTTTGGCGTGTCCGGCCATGGACCGGGTGGTCTCGTTCGTGGAACGAACGGACGTGACTTTCCTGTCGTTGGGTCCCGCGCGGATCCGGGCCTATTGCTCGTTGATAAACCCCCTCGACAAAGCGGGTGGCTACGCGGCGCAGGAGCACGGCGAGAAGATCATCGCCTCGACGGAAGGTTCCTGGACCAATGTCCTGGGGCTTCCGATGGAGACACTCGGCAGGGTTCTTGGGGAGAATTTTGGGCTTTTGCCTGGTTCGTCGCATAGCGCGCCCCACAAGGATGAACTGATGGCAGGTGGCAATTTGAGCGGACGAGACCCAAGCGGCTCCGAGCCGCTGTCCAATCAAAGGTAGGGATGGCTCTCCGAGCCGCTCCCATTATCAGCTTGGCCGGCTTGCAAGTTAACAGGGGTCGTCCACCGACCTCCAGAAACAATGGGGAGCGGCTCGGAGAGCCATCCCTACCTTTGAAACGATGCCGCTTCGCGGCGGGTCCGCCTAAATTTACCGCTTAATCACTCCGCCAACCGCTTCAAGGTCCGCCCGCTTGCTCCCGCGAGCGCACGTATTGGTCCAATGCCCTCCACGCTGCCGGCCACAGGCCGTCGTGCGCCGCCAGCGCGGCCCGGAGACGCCAAACTTCGGCGGCAATCTCACCCCCCTCAGTCTGGGGGGTCGCTTCGCCCAGCACCCGGCGCGCCGCCACGGTGTTTCCCGCCCGCCAATATTCCAGAAACGACGACGCCGGGTCGCTCGTTTCCAAACTCGCGGCAACCGTGGCTGAAGTTCCCGGCTGCGGCTCGGGCAACGCGAGGGAAATATGGGAATGCGCGGCGGTCTCACGCGTGGCTCGCTCAAATTGTTGCTCGTCGGCCAACCGCCGGGTCTTAACCTGCCAGGCCGCCTCACTCCAATCCTCGTGCCCTTCCAGGAAATGCCACAACGCCTCCCGATTCCCGTTGGCGTACCAAAGCGACAGAAATTTTTCGCGGCCCCCTTCCGCCGACTTCCCCGGGAAATCCCCGTCGCGCGAAAATTGATCCATCGACTCGCCGCATAAATCCGGCGGCACAGTTTCCATCCAGGCTAGGACCATGGACGGGTCTCGTTGGGCAAGGTTCAACAAGCGGCGTTGCAATTCCGGTTTGCCCGCCGCGCGCCTGACCAGATCGCGGTAAAAGGCGAGATCGGCGGAAAAGGGCGCTCCGATGACACGGTTCATCCGTTTGCGTCGCGCGAAAGCATCAGCCCAAAGTGCCGCGGCTCGCGCCGGATCGTCGTTGCTCCAGACGTCGCCCTGTTGCAACGAGATGCTCGGCAGAAAAGGACTCAACAGGCGTTGCGCCCGGAAGTCCTCGTCCGACTCGGCATCCTGAGTTTCAGACTCCGCGAGCAGAATGCCCCTCTGGAAGTAGAGCGCCTCGGACATCGGGGACGCCAGCAAAGCTTGTCTGACTTGTCGGAGCGCGCCAACCTTGTCCTGCCGCTCGTTCGCCTTGAAGACCTCCATCCTCACCTTTTCTTCCGCAAACGGCGGCAGGTACGGGTCGCCAAACCACTGCGCGCGGATCAGAATGACCCCGGAGACCAGGGCCGCCAATCCGCCGACCACGAAGAGGACGTGCTGAACGCGCGAGTACCCGCTGTCACGGCCGCCTCCCGGTTGCAACCCCCACCCCGCCAGCAACAGAACCCACCACCCGAGTTCCACCCGGTGCGCGGGCACATCGACCACCCCGTGCAGGAGCGCCGTGGCCGCGGCGGCGGCAAGGCCCCAACGCAACGGCCAGGAGGTCGTCTCCCGCGAGTAACGCAGCCGACCGGCGAGGAGCGCCAACAGGATCAGACCGCAGAACAACGCGGGAAAGCCGGCTTCGGCGACCAGCATCAGCCAGTCACTCTCAGGGTGCAGGGCCGTGGCGTCGAAGATGGAGGCGTTGCGATACTGCGGGAACACCAGGCCGAACGTTCCCAAACCCGTGCCGGTGACGGGGTGATCCTTGATTAAATTCAAGGCGTCGCGGTAGATCAGCATTCGAAAGTCGAACGGGACCGGCTCCTCTTTGCCGGGCGTCAAACCGCCGTATTGCGGAGCCACGGCCTGCCCCGGGTGCAGCAGTGAGCCGACGAGCCGATTCCGCACCTCGCTCCCGGACACCGCGAACAGCAAGCCGCCGGCCAACAGCAGCGCGGCGAAGGACACGAGCAGCCGCACGTCGCGGTGTTTCCCGCCCAAACCAGCCATCCACAGCAGCACTCCCAGCAGTCCGAAAACAATCCCGGCGCGCGAACCGGAGAAGAAAAAAAGCGCCGTCCCGCAAACCGCCAGCGCCACGGCGGCGGGCACCCCCACCATCCAGCGATGACCGCGCAAAGCCCCCAGCATCACCCCCACGGATAAAACGCCGCCCGTGACCAAAAACGTCGCGGCGTGGTTGCGGTTTGGGAAAAATCCGAAGTCCGCGCCCCCCTCGAACGGATAACGCCAACCGGTGCGGGCCGCGTAAATAGCCAGGGCCGCGTACAAGCCGCAGGCGAGCACCGCCGCCAGGGCGAAACGGATCAACCAATTTGAGCGGAGCGGATGCGCGAGCAAAAACAACCCGATCAAGGTGGAGAGCGCCAGGGTGGCCAGCCAGAAGGCGGTTTGACGCGGCTCCACACTGATGGTGGCCGGCAGCGCGATCGCGGGGGATGACGCGAGCGCCGTCCGCCAGGGGGGCGCCGACACCAAGTGGGCGGGCAAAAAAGCCAGCGAGCAGCAGAGAAGCAACCCGGCTCCGGCACCCCACAGACGCCAGTTCACCCGGGTCCGGGGCGGACAGAGGACCAGCGCCACCCCCGCCGCCACCAGATACACGCCCATGGCGCCCTGCTCGGGGCCGCCGCAGAGAAAAACGCCCGCGACCGTCCCCGCCAGGAGCAAAGCGCAGGCGAGCAGCGAGCAGAGGTGGGTCGCGGGCGGTTTCCCGGCGGACTTCTTCGCCGGAGGAAAAATTTGGCTGACAGGCTCATCGGCAGTCATGATTCAAAGGACGGGAGGGCGGGTAAAACGAGCGCCCGCCGCTCGCCAGGCGCTTGGAGCAATGCACCTCGCCGGGCGCTTTTGCCAGCGTGAACTCCCCGGACGGGTGTTTGAGGCGAGGGTGGTGAAAGCTCCACGCGTTTTGCTCTGGCTTTTTCCAGACACCTTGGATAGAGCTTTGCACCGGCCGTCACCAAAGACAAATTTCCGCCACGCGCGCCCCGGCCCCGCCACCTCCCCCATCGAACTGAGCAATGCCCTTTTCTGACATCACGCTCCCCCCGGCCCCGGAAGCCGGGCGGGGCGTCTGGAAACTCATGGTTGGCGGTGTGCTGCCTGGCTACCTCGCTGCCATTCCTGCCAGCCACGTCCGTCCAGGGGCAACTGCTCGGCGCGGCGGCGGGTGTTTCGACGGTCAGCACCGTTCGGGAAAATGAGTTTCGCTCCCGCTGGGCGAATTATCAGGTGGACCGCCAGCCGACGCGAACCACGGCCGAACAGCAGGCGGAAAGCAAGACCGACGAGGATCACGGCGGCCTGCTGAGTCTGGTAAGCCGGTCGTTCAGCGACCACTTCCGCAATGGCCCGCTGCAACTGCGGGCCGATTTGTCCGCCGGGTATGAGTTCACGAACGAGGCCAGCCTCCGGGCCGTCCACCCCAACGGGTCGGAGAGCAGCCCGTTCGTGGGTCCGGCCTTCGGCATTTTCTACAACCGCGAGCTGGGACCGGCCACCGTCTCGGCCCGGTACTCGGCGGGTTACGTGTACTATCTCGACCAGTCCTACCTGGCCGTGAACCACAACGGCGGCATCCTTTCCCAGACGGCGGGGCTGGACATCGACGTGCAGGGTGGACGCACCACCTTCCGCTCCAGCGCCACCGGATCCTACGGCAACGGCAACGACATCGAAAGCGGTTCGCAACGCGACCGGCTCGCCGTCACCGAGGCTTTGGACGCCATCTACACCCTAACCGAGTTCACCCAACTCGGGGCGTCCGGCGTGGTGAGCTACACCTCGTATTCGGGTGGCGGGGCCGGCACTGACACGAACACCACCTCCATTAATGGAACGCTTTACGGCGATTATGTCGTCACGCCCAAGACCCGGCTGCGCTTGGAATTTGGCGCCGGCGACCAGAGCCAGAACGCGGGCGGCACCGGCGTGAACAACAGCGACCGGAGTTATTACCAGGCATTGTTGAAGGCGAACTACCTGCCATCGCCCAAGCTCACGCTCGACGGCGGCGTGGGTCTCGGCAGCCAGCGCGACTCGGGGGTGCAAGGCAAGAAGGGCAGCACCCTGCACCCGGTTTACACGCTCACGGCCCGCTACGTTCCGTCCGAGAAATTGGCGGCTTCCTTCCACGCCGGTTACGAGGGCGTGGACGTGGACCCCGACCTTTCGCTGCTGGTCGAGTGGCAACCCCGTTTGAACACATCGGTTAATCTTTCCGTGTATCAGAACAGCAATTTTTCAACGTTCATCGCCTCGCAGAACCTCGTGACCCGCGGATTCCTGATTTCGGCTCAGCAAAAGGTCCTGCAAAAGGTGGATGTCGGTCTGGCGGGCGGGGCCGAGCAGTCGCAGGGATACTCCACGACGAAAGGGTTCGCCGATCCCTACTACTTCGGAAGCATCACCCTGCTTTGGCAATTCAACTCCTCGCTGGCGTTGCAGGCTTACTACCGTGGCTTCACCGGTCAGGCGGGTGGCGTTAGCGTCAACAACCAGGGTCTCCAATCGCGCGCGTCGGCAAGTCTGCGCTTGACTTTCTGACTAAAAATTTCACTTTATCCGACTCCCCCCAACAGACATGAAGGATACAACGCGTTTGGTCTTGCTTGCGCTACTGGTTTCGATGCTGGGCGCGTCCGGCACCCTGCGCGCTCAAAACCCACTTCCCTCCGCCCCGCGTCCCATCCCGGTGAGGGATTTGCCCGCGCCGGGTGCCTCCGCCCCCACCCCGACAGCCGCGACGGCGACCCTGCCCACCGCGCAGGATTCCGCGCCCGCACCGGCGGCGCCAACAGGTGGCCAGCCGGTGATCTCCGCCGGCGGCGATTACGTTCTCGCGGCTTCTGACACCATTGAGATGTCTATTTTTCAGGAACCCGGCTTGACCACCCAGGTCCGCATCGCCAGTGACGGGTCCGCCCAGTTCCCCTTCATCGGCGAGGTGAAGGTGGCGGGGATGGCCATGCGCGACGCGCGTGAGTTGATCCGCAAGCGCTACAACGCGGATTACCTGGTTGAGCCGCAGGTTTATCTCCGGGTTCTCGGCTACGCCACCCGGAAGTTCACCGTGCTTGGCCAGGTGGCCCGGCCGGGAACCTTCGAATTCCCGCCGGGAGAACACCTGACGCTCCTTGAGGCGGTCGGGATGGCGGGCGGTTTCACGCGTCTGGCGAAGCAGGATAGCGTGAAAATCAGACGCGAAACAGGCGGGGCCGGGCAAACGCTCAAGGTCAACGCAAAAAAGGCCAGGGATGGCAAGTCATTCGAGCTCGTCGCGGGGGATGTGATCACCGTGGACGAGACTTGGTTTTGAAGCAAGGTGATGGGCGAGGCCAGTGTCGCGCCGTTGCCCCCCATGTGTCATCACCGCCGGAACCCCGGCGGACGCCGCGCGTCGCACCGCACAATTCTCCCGATATGAACAGTGAAGATTCTCCTCCCAACCATGTGTTCGGCGCCACCTCCGGAGGCACGGACTGGCAGGAGTACTATTACGCGATCCGCAAGCGGCTCTGGATCGTGCTCCTCTGCCTGGTTCTCGGGGCGATCGGCGCGGCGATCTACATGAGCGGCCAACACCGCGCCTTCCAGGCGAGGTCCGTCCTCTTCATCGAGCAGGAGCAAGCGCAGGTGACCAACATCAAAGGGGTCGGCGAGGACAAAATCCTCAGCGTGGACATGATCAACACCGTGGTTGATTTGCTGAAAAGCTACGGCTTTGCCGAGCGCGTCGCGACCCATCTCAAGTTGCCCGATGATCCCAGGTTTACCAAGGTGCTGGCAGAAAAAGCGGCGACCAAGCTAACCCCCGTGGAAGCGGCCGGCGTTTTGGCTTCACATGTCACCGCCAGCTACCGTCTCAAGACCAGGCTGATCGATATTTTCGTCACCCACCCGGACGCCTCGCTGGCCAAGGATCTGGCCAACGCCTACGCCGACGAGTACCTGCGCTATGGGTACGACCGTCGCGCGGAAGCCAATCGGAACGCCAACCAGTATCTCATCGACGAGGAGGAGCGCTTGAAGCGTTTGGTGCGCGGTTCGGAGGAGGCGATGCAGAGTTTCCGCGAGAAGGTCGGTGGCAACACACTGGAAAGTCTGGAACTGGCGGCGGAAGGCAAGGTCAGCGAGTCCTCCAAGACTATCACCGAGCTTGAGAACAAGATTTTCCAGTTGGACAACGACCTCAAGGTGGTGAGTTCCAACCCGAACGACGCCGCGACGCTGCTGCGCCTACCGAGCGTGGCGACGCAGCCCAAAGTGGCCGAGATCAACCAGCAAATCGCGGACACGGACCGGCAGTTTACCCTGATCAAGCAGCACTACCGGGCGAAACACCCCTCCTTCATCGCGGCCCAGACCCAGTTGGATTCCTTACAGCGCAACCGTGCCCAGGTGCTCCAGGATGTGGTGGGCTTGCTGAAAGGCGAGCGGCAGCGCCTGCAAGCGCAGTACGAAGAACTCAAAAACGTCAAGAACTCGCAGCAGGCCAACCTGCTCGACATGACCCGGCTATCGTTGGAATACAACGATCTGAAGCGCGAACTCGATTCCAACCGCGCCATGTACAACAACGTCTCGGGTCGGCGGGCGGAGATTGATGTAACCAAGGGAATGACGGATTTCCAGGTGCGCGTCCACGAGCACGCCATCGGCGCGACCCCGGTCATGGCGAGCACGCCGAAGGTCTACTCCATCGGCACCCTGCTGGGTTTGACGGCGGGTCTGGCCATTGCGCTCGGGATTCACTTCCTGGATCATTCCGTGAAGACCGTCGATCAGGCGGAGCATTTGGCGGGTGTGCCCGTCTTGGCGGCCGTGCCGAAGAAGGCAAACTCGAACGCCCGGACCCTGGATGTGGTGGCGGAGCGCGAGGGCATCATCGCGGAATCGTTCCGCTCCCTGCGCACTACCCTGGCGATGGCGGCGCACGCCGACGAGCGACGGGTTTTTCTTTTCACGAGCGCCCTGCCCTCGGAAGGCAAGACCTTTTGCAGTTCCAACTTCGCGGCCACGTTGAGCCAGCAAGGTTTTAAGACTCTCCTGATCGACGGTGATTTACGCCGCCCGATGACCTCGAAAGTGTTTTTCGGCGGGCAGCGGATGGCGGGCCTGTCGGAGATACTCACCGGCGAGGTGGAGTTTGGCAACGCGGTGTTCCCCACCAAGGTGGAGAATCTGGACGTACTCCCCGCCGGCGTCCGGGTGCCGAACCCGGCTGAATTGCTGGCGTCGCCGCGACTGAAGGATGTTTTCCAGCAGGCACTCTTGATCTACGATCGCGTTGTCATCGACACCGCGCCGATCCTGGCGGTCAGCGATTCCTTACTGATCGCGCCGCACGTGGATGTCACCTGCGTGGTGTTGCGCTTGTTCAAGACTCCGAGCAAGACTTTCCTGCGCGCGTTGAAATCACTTGAGGAAATCAATTCCCGTCCGGCTGGCATCGTCCTGAACTTCATGCCGAGCGGGGCGGGCAATTATTACTATTACTCAGGCAAATACCACGCCGCCTACGGTGAAAAGGGTGTTTACGGAGCTTCTTAGACGCGGTGGCGGGATGGTTCCAGTTTAGGAGGTCAAATTCGTTGGCAAGATCTTTTCACGGCTTTGAATCAAACCCTCACCAAACCGTTTGGTGTTCCAGAGGGCTTGGGACCCGCTTTTGAGGGCAGTTCCACGCCAAATGATGTGCCCCGGGACAAGGCCGCGATGGTTACCTGGCTCCTGAGCGGCGGAGCCTTGCTAATCGCGTGGCTGGGGCTTTGGAACAAGCTGCGGCTGGATTGGAGTGTCAACGATCAATACCAGTACGGGTGGTTCGTGCCGCCGCTCGCCTTGGCTCTGCTTGCCCTGCGCTGGGTGGATCGTCCGGGCGCCTCGCGGGTCAACCGCGCTCTCGGGTGCGCGCTCGCCGTTGGTGCCGCAAGTATCCTCGCCTTGCTTCTGCCTATCCGCCTGATCGAGCAGCCCAATCCCGATTGGCGCCTGCTCTTCTGGATTCACGCGGTGGCCTTGGTGGCACTTTCATTGGCGTTTTGTTTTTGGACGGGCGGATGGCGTTGGGCCTGGCACTTCGCTTTTCCAATCGGGTTTCTGCTCTTGGCGGTGCCATGGCCGAGCGAATTGGAACAAGCGATCGTGCAGTCGTTGATGCGCGTGGTCGCCATCATTTCCGCCGAAGGCATGAACCTCCTCGGCATCCCGGCCCATCCGCAAGGCAACCTCGTCCACATCCGGGATCAAACGGTGGGGGTCGATGAGGCTTGCAGCGGTATTCGTTCGCTCCAGACGATGCTCATGGTTGGACTGCTCCTGGGGGAACTTTCTCGGCTGCGCCGGTCACGGCGACTCGTTTTACTGGTTGGCGGTGTGCTGGTGGCTTTGATCGCCAACGTTTTCCGTTCCAGTCTGCTGGTTTGGATCGCCGCCACCCATGGAACCGCCGCGTTGGAGCGCTACCACGATACCGCCGGAGTGTCGGTTTTACTGATCGTTTTTGGTGGTTTGCTGGGGTTTAACCACCTGCTCGCTCGCGGAAACCGCCTGACGGTGGCCTCCGCAACGGCTGCGGAGAGCAGTGACGTACTGGTGAAACCACGCTTGGTCCCACTCGTGGCTATACCCCGCAATTTACCCCGGGGTTTGCTGGTGGTTGCCGCGTTGTGGCTGGTGTTTACCGAAGCGGGGACGGCGGCTTGGTACGGAGTCCTCGCGCCGCGCCGCGATCCCCTGCCCGGCTGGACGGTCGCGCCGCCCGCCGACGCCCCCGGCTTCCAGAACATCAAATTGGATGAGCGCACGAGCCACCTCTTGCGCTACGATCACGGGGTGGCCGCTCGCTGGAATCGTCCGGGCGCGCCCGCGTCGGATTGTAATTTGTACTTCTTCCAATGGGAAGCCGGCCACGCCTCCGCCGTGCAGGCCGACATGCACCAACCGCACATTTGCCTGACCGCCAGCGGTCTGACCCAGGTGGCCGATTGGGGAATCCAGCCGCTGCCGCTACCGGGTGGAATCAGTCTGCCGGTGCGGCGTTACGAGTTCTCGCTGCACGGACACTCGATCTACGTGTTCTTCGTGGTGTGGCAGGACCAAGCGAACAGCCAGGCGCTCGCGAGCGCCTCGGGGTCGCGCTGGGACCGGTTGCGCGCCGTGCTGGAGCACCGTCCAAATTTGGGGCGTCAGACGCTGGAGTTCATCGTGTCGGGTCCGGCGAGCGCGGGGCAGGCGTCGGACCTGTTCGAGCAGGAGGTGGGCGCGATGGTGAAACCCATTACAACCGGTGCGCCACTGGCAATCCGCTAACTCTTCAAACTTCCATCCGCGTGTGCCAGGCGGCGACGATCTCACCGATGGTCTCCTCCAACGTTTTGGTGATGTCCCAGCCGGGATAATGGGCGCGCATCTTCCGCAGGTCGCTGTAGTAGCAGATGTGGTCTCCCGCGCGATTTTCCTCCACGTAGGTATGCGCCTGCGCGCGGCCCGTGAACTTTTCCGTGAGCGCGAACGCCTCCAAAATCGAGCACGAGTTCTCCTTGCCCCCGCCCAGGTTGTACACCTCGCCCACCCGGGGCGCCTGCGCGAAGGCCAGCATGAAACGCGCGACGTCCAGACTGTGGATGTTGTCGCGCACCTGCTTGCCCAGGTAGCCGAAAACCTTGTACTCGCGCCCCTCCAAATTGCACTTCACCAGGTAGGAGAGGAACCCGTGAAGCTCCACGCCGGAATGGTTGGGGCCCGTCAGGCAACCGCCGCGCAGGCAGCAGGTCGGCATGCCGAAGTAACGTCCGTATTCCTGGACCATCACGTCGGCGGCCACCTTGGACGCGCCGAAGAGCGAGTGTTTACTTTGGTCAATGGTGAAGGTCTCGGCGATCCCGTGGACGTAGGCGGGATCGGCGTAATCCCAGCGCGTGGGCAGTTCCGCGAGCGCGATGCGGTTGGGCGCGTCCCCGTACACCTTGTTGGTGCTCATGTGGATAAACGGCGCCTCGGGGCAGGTCTGGCGGGCCGCTTCCAGGAGGTTGAGGGTGCCGACGGCGTTGGTGTCGAAGTCATCAAAGGGGATGGCCGCCGCGCGGTCATGACTGGGTTGGGCGGCGGTGTGGACAATCACCTCGGGCCGCACGCTTTTGAGCAACGCCAGCACGCCCGCGCGGTCGCGGATGTCCAGTTCGTGGTGTTGGAAGTCAGGGATTTGCGCGGCCAGGCGATGCTGGTTCCAACGGGTGTCCCCCTGCGGTCCGAAGAAGACGGCGCGCTGGTTGTTGTCGATGCCGTGGATGCGATAGTCGCCGGATTGCGCGAAATGCAGCGCCACCTCGGAACCGATGAGACCGGAAGAACCGGTGATGAGACAGGTGCGCATAAAAGTGGGTCAAGAGAAACAACGACGGACCCGCTTGGCAAGCAGGCTTTTCAAAGTGGGGTAAATCCACCGTTTCACTGGTGACAGGCGGTGGAGTAATTTCTCGACCCCGTGCGTGGACAGATCGTCCCAATCGCGGAAACTACGACGTATTAAACCCCTCATGAAAAAAGCTTTGATCTTCGGTGTGTCCGGTCAGGACGGCGCGTACCTCGCCAGACTGCTCCTTGAACATGGCTACGAAGTCGTGGGCACTTCGCGCGACGCGCAGGTCGCCCCCCTGGGCAACCTGACGAGACTCGGGATCCGGGACCAAGTGCGGACGGCTTCCGCCGCGATCAATGATTTCCGCAGCGTGTTGCAACTCCTCGCCCGCGCGCAACCCGACGAGATCTACAATCTCGCGGGTCAGACGAGCGTGGGACTTTCTTTCGAACTGCCCGTCGAGACCTTGGAAAGCATCGCCATTGGCACGTTGAACATCCTCGAAGCGATGCGCTTCCTCGGGCGGCCCACAAAATTTTACAACGCTGCGTCGAGCGAATGCTTTGGTGAAAGCGTGGACACCCCCTCGGACGAGGACGACCCCTTTTCACCCGCGCAGTCCGTACGCCGTGGCGAAGGCGACGGCGTTCTGGGAAGTGGCGAACTACCGGGAAGCCTACGGGTTGTTCGCCTGCTCCGGCATCCTGTTCAACCATGAATCGGACCTGCGGCCAGAGCGATTTGTCACGCAAAAGATCGTCGCCGCCGCCTGCCGCATCGCCGCCGACGGCGGCAAGGGCAAGGTGAGCCTGGGGAACCTGAGCGTGCAACGCGACTGGGGTTGGGCACCGGAATACGTCGAGGCGATGTGGCGAATGCTCCAGCAGGAAACGGCCGAGGATTACGTGATCGCCACGGGCGAGAGCCGGCCGCTGGAGGATTTCGTGGCCCAGGCGTTCGCGTGCGTCGGGCTGGATTGGCGCGAACACGTCGTCAGCGACAAGGCACTGTTGCGGCCCACGGATTTGCAAAAAGCGTGGGGCAACCCGGCCAAGGCGCAGCGTCAGTTAGGTTGGCGAGCGAAATCCCGCATGGACGACGTGGTGCGGATGATGGTCGAGGCGCGGAGGGGAACGGAAAGGAAGGGCAAGGAGATAGGAGATAGGAGATAGGGAGGAAGGCGGAGGGCGGAGAGGATGTGGGATGTGCGGATTGGGAGAGAAGAATCACATCCCACATCCTTCCGCCCATCCCGCCTCCCTTCTGCTCCCCTCCCCCTCCGCCCTATCTTCCATCTCCTATCTCCTTGCCCTTCCTTTCTTCCCCTCCGCCCGCCGCCACGCGCTCGTAGATCGCCAGAGTGCGCGCGACCATTTCGGCGGCGGTAAACTCCCGTAACACGCGCGCCCGCCCGGCTTCCCCGTACCGTGACCGCAACGCCGGGTCGCCGAGCAGCCGTGTCAACGCGTCGGCAAGGGCTTCGACGTTGGCGGGGGGGACGGTCAACCCGCTCTCGTTGTGGCGTGAAACGAACGGCACGCCCGATTCCAACTGAGTATTGATGACCGGTTTGCCGCAAGCCATGGCTTCAAGCTGCACCAGCCCGAAGGCTTCGCTCCGCGCGATGGAGGGCAACACGAAGAGATCACACGCCTGATAATACGGCGTCGGGTCGGGCACGTTGCCAAGCAGACGCACGCGCTGGCCTAGATCGAGCGCGTCAATTTCTCCCTGCAGTTTTTCGCGCAACGGACCCTCGCCGATGATGAGCAGGGTGGCGTTGGTGTTTGCGCGCGCCAGCGCGCGAATGAGAAACTCGAACCCTTTGTAGTACACCAACCTTCCAACCCCCAGGATGATTGGCGAAGCGAATTGCGCGCGTAACGCCGCGATGGCGGCCGTGTCTGGGTGCTCGTAGGGTGCCGGGTCCAACCCAAAGGGAACCACGTTGCAACGCTCCCGGTGGCGCGCCAGAACCGGGGAGGATTCGACTAGGTTCGGACTGGCGACGATGATCGCGGCCGCCCGACGCAAGGCGCGGTCTTGCAACGGCCCCACCAGTTTCCCCAGCACCCGCTGGCGGATGATGTCGCTGTGGTAAGTACACACGAGACGACTGCGGCACCCGCTGGTCAGGTAAGTCAGCAGCGCGACCGGATGCGGAACGTGAATGTGCACGATGTCGGCGTGTGAATCCCGCATGGTCCGGTTCAAACCCGGACAGTAGGCGGCGCCCGCCAGCTTGAACATCGTGCCCAAACGCTGGACGGCGACGCCATCGCGCGTCTCGTCCACGGTGCCGGACGATTCGTTTGCCACCACCACCTGAAGATCGACCCGCGGATGCCGGCGCAAGCCTTGGCAGAGCATTTCCAGATGCGCTTCGATTCCGCCGCGCACGGGCGGGTAGTACTTGCCGATTTGGAGAACGCTGATCCGCCGTTGCATTATGCTTTGGTTGACAAGCCGGCTTCGGCCAAAACTTGCTGGTAAATGGCAACGGTTTTGCGCGCGGTCTCCTCCCAGGTGAACTTCGCGGCCTGGTTCCGGCAACGCTCGCGCCGTTCCCGCCAAGCGCAGGGGCTTGCGACGCCGTTCGTCGAGGAGCGCGAGGGCGAGTGCGCGCCACGCCGGGATGTCGCCGATGGGAGCATAGTCCGCCGCAGCGCCACCGACTTCGCGGAGCACGGGAAGATTGGAGGCGATCACGGGGGTCCCGCAAGCCAAGGCTTCGACCACGGGAAGGCCGAAGCCCTCGGCATCGGACGGCAGGAACACCAACGCGGCGTGCCGGTAAACGGCTCCCAACTCCTCGACGGAAAGGAAGGGTAGTGTCGAGTATTGAATCGGCAAGTTCCAAGCGTTCGACCAGCGCTTGTTGCGAGCCGGTGAACGGCGCCGCCGACGCGCAGCAGGCGCAATCGCGGCTCGGCGTTCCTTAACGAGGCGAAGATTTCCAGCAGCAGATCGATGCGTTTGCGGGCAATCGTGCTGCCGATGTGCAGCACGTCGATCGACTGGGTGTCGTCTAGTCCCGGTGCGCGCAACAACCCGGCTACCTTCGCGGACGCTTCGGGTCCCGGTTCGCGCAGAAACTCGGGCCGAACCCCCAGCGGGACAACGGTGGCCCGTTGGGCGGGGACGAGCGCGCGTGCCAGCAGTTCGTCGTGGGTGGCGACGCTGTCGCAGCAAACGTGCGCCGCCTTTCGCAGACCCGCGAGGATGCGCCGCGTCATGGCGAGAAACAGCGGCCCCCGGCCGGCGTGCCCGGGTTCCCAGAGGCAGCGAAACGTGTCCAGGTCATGGCAGGTGACCACGGTGCGCGCGGCGGGCAGGGCGTGGACGAGCTGGCTGTAACTATGATCGACGATGTGGAGAAGGTCGTACTCGCGGCGTCTGGCGCGCGCGTAAAGCGGGTAGTCAAAAAGCCGGTTGATCAAACGGTCAAAGTTCCAGCCAGCGGGGTGAAGACGGCTCGTCCGCCGCTTCAGTTCCGGTCGCAGAAGATCGATCTCCATCCGCGGACCCGCCGACGCGAAGGCCCTTGGCAAGCTGGCCGCGTACATGTCCGCGACCAAATCCATGCTGGGCCAGCGTTCCGCCAGGAAGTCCGCCAGCAGCGCGACCCGCCCCATTCCCGGCGCGTTGCTAGCGCCAGGGAGTGAGCTGTTCATTGGTCAACGCCGCGCGATCCTCCGGCGCCAGTGGACGCTCCGCGGGTATGGCCAGAATTTGGACATTCCAATGACCCTGGAGAATCGTTTCCTTTGAACCCAGTACGATGGATTCATAGTTGGCCGCCGCGAGCAACGCGTTCACCTCTGAATTTGTGTTGTGCAGTTCAATGAGAACAATCGGCCGCTTTCCGGCCAGGAGTTTCTCCGCGCCGCGCAAGCCATCGACTTCGGCACCCTCTATGTCCATCTTGATAAAATCCGGCGGCGGCACCTCGCCTTTCTCAATGAGCGAGTCCAGCGACCGAACCGACACCTCCCGTGACTCACCCTGGACCTGGTCGATGTGATACGCCTCCAGTTTGCCGGTGGTGGCAAAATCAGCGGTGGAAAAGGTCGCCTTGGCGTCGGCTTTCCCAATGGCTTCGGTCCGCACCTGGATGTTCCGCAGGCCGTTCATGCTGATGTTGTGCTCAATGGTCCGCACATTCTTGTCCCAGGGCTCAAAGGCGATGACCTTCCCCGCGTCACCCACCAGACGGGACATGATCACCGTCAAATACCCGACGTTCGCACCTAGGTCGTAGGCGACCATGCCCGGCTTCACCATCAGTCCGGTCGCGGCCTGCACCTGGGGTTCCTGCGTGCCGATCAGGTAACCCGCGATTGAATTACCCACGTTGAACTTCAAACCCTTGCCGAGTCCCTGCGAGATCACACCGTCACGGTTGCGGATGTAGTTCCCCAGACCGGACAACACTTTCCCCACGAACGGGAGTTTGTAGCGGAGCTGGGTAATCTGGTAATAAAACTTCGGGTTTAGCTTGCCGGCCAGATACAAAATAGGGTTCATAACGGTTTCAAGAGAGCGTCGGCCATCCGTTTCGCCAGCACCGGCCAGTCGTACAAGGACAGGGCGCGCCGGCGACTCGCGCGGCCGAACTCGGCGCGCAGCCCGGGATCATTGACTAGGGATTCGATTCCCCGCTGTAAAGCCTCTTTTCCGGGTTCGACCAGACAACCGCAGACGCCCTGGTCCAGATCGACCCGGTTCTCCCCGATGGCGGTCGCCACGCACGCCCGTCCCATTGACATATATTGTTTGAGTTTTGTCTCCGAACGCGCCTCCGAATGAAAACCCGGCTCCAACGTGTCGACGCAGATGTCCATGCAGGCGATAAAGCTGGGCAGTCGTTCGGGAGGAACATAGCCCGTGAAGGAGAAGTAGGGGGCCAGGCCTTTCTCCTCAACCGATTGCTTGAACGCCGCCAAAGCCGGCCCGAAACCGACAATGAGGAAATGCACATTTCCCTGTTCAACCATACCGGGCGCCGCTTCAATGAGTAGTTGCCCCGCGAAACGCGCGCCGACTCCGGCGAGGTATCCAGGGTAACCCACTACCGTCCTCGCCGCCGGGATTTGGTAATCCGCGCGAACGTCCTCCTTGCGCCCGTTCTCCGGGCTGTAGTGCTGACAGTCCACTTCAACCGGGAGGTAACACACCGAATCTTCCCGCCCCGGCCGCAGCTTGCGGGCGGTTTTCACTTGAATGTCGCTAACGGCGAAAACGGTTTCCGCGCATTTGATGTTCTGAAATCGCAGCCAGTGCCGCCATTGACTGGGACGCGGAGGCTCGGCGGACCAATCCCAGGGCGCGTCGTACCAATAAACAACCCGCCGACCCTTCCAACGACGTAAATCCGCCAGGCCGTCGTTTCCATAGAATAGAAAATCGCTCTTCGGCTGATGAAACACCGGCTCAACCGCATTGCTCCACAGCCGCGCGGCCTGGGTTAGGTAATGCCCCGTGTCCTTGCGGGCGAACCGCCGCTCGGTCACCGCGAAATACGGGCGCGCCGCCAGCATAATCTGCGCCGTTTGGTACGAGGTCGAAAGATGATCGGGCTGACCGTAGAGAACGTGGATGGAGGGAAGGGACGCTTGCATTTGAGACGATGTTTGCACTGCCTGAGAGTAAAAATCATTGACGAGCCAAGATTTTCCAAATACCCCGCGCCATGTCCTCCCAGGTATGGGTTCGCAGGTCTTTGGACACGGAGCGCATGGTCTTTTTCCAATGGTCTCGCCGCGTGAGAAGACCGCGAAGTTTTCCGGTCAACTCGGCGGCGTCCTCCGGGTCGTCCAATAACAGGTCGTCGAGTGTGGCCGGGTAGCGTTCCGCCACGCCGGCGTCACGGGTGACAAGGGATGGCAAGCCGCAACAGAGCGCCTCCAGCACGGCAAGGCCGAACGCCTCGTAGCGGGTGGGCGCGACGAAGCGCGTCGCAAGCGCGCAGCAGCCTTGAAACGTCGCGCCGGAAGCCCAGGAAGTGGATCGCACCGCCGATGGGCGACTCCGCCGCCCGCCGCCGCCACCCGGGAAGCTCGGCACCCGTGCCGACGACAATCAAAGCCGCGGTCGAGGCCAGTTCCGGCGCCGCGTTTTCCCAGGCGTGGAACAACGTGTCGAAGCCTTTGCGCCGGTCGCCCAGCGCTCCGATGAAGACGATCAGGTAGCTTGTCGGCCGGGCAGGTTGAGTTCGCGCCGATGGCGGCTTTTTCCGTCTTTATCCGCCGGGTGAAAAAGCGGCGGGATTGGTGCCATAATAAACCGGGTGGATGATCGCGGGTCGATCCCGTAGTGTCGCATCAGATCGTTCTTGGTGCGTTGCGAGTTGGCCAGGATCAGACGGGCGCGCCGCGCAGGGCGATGCCTTCCATCCGCAGGAATTGCCGGTAAGCCCACCCGGTTTTCCACGCCGGCGCAACAAGTGGCCGCCGGGCAGGGGCCGGGTGGCCGCGTGGACGTAATGAACCCAGTTCACATCGGGCAGCGGGCAGTTGCCGCCGTTGACGAGGGTGCGCGTGCCCGCCGCCACCCCGCCCAGCCGTCGGGCGACCCGGTGGCCGTGGAAACGCAGCATCGGTTCGCCCAAGATCGTCGAACGGCGGGGACGCGGGGCGCGGTGACAAACGACGTTCGCGCGCGCGGTCAGTTCGGGATCCACGTCGATGCGAAACGATGTGGACCGGCACACCCTGCCGCGCGAGGTAATCCGCCAGGAAGTAATTGCCCATGTCCATGCCGCCGGTGCGCACAAAATCCCCGCTCACGAGGAGGTAGCGTTCCGGCAATGGCGCGCCGCTTGTTGCTGTCATGACTTTTCCGGCGGGTCGGCGCGCAGTTGGGCGATGGTTCGGTCGATGTGAAAGTGTTGCCGGTAGAGCGCGAGCGCGACGGCGCTCAGCCGTTGGCGTTCCGCCTCGTTCGCGAGCAACGGACCGACCGCGCCAGCCAGTTCCTCGAAACTGTTTACGAGGTGAACCGCGCCGCTTTCCGCCCAGACGGGCTCGCTAAGCCGCCCCGCCATCGTGAGAAGCGGTCGCCCGAGCGCCAACCCGGCCATGCCGCTGGTGCGCCGGCTGCTCATGCCGTCGATGTAAGGTTGCACCAGCAAGTCGCAGGCGGCGAGGTGTTCGGCCACCGCCTCCGGCTCGAGTGGTCCGGTGGCAATCAACCGGCTGGAATCCAGCACTGGATGTTGCTTTTTCAATTCGTCCGCCAGTTGCGCGCCGCCCCGACCGACGAACAGAAAGGTCACCGCCGGGTGTTCGCGCAAGATTTCCGGCACGCACACGCGCAGGCCGTGCGCGATGTGCCCCCCAAAAGTTCCGAAATGGCCGATGAGGAAAGCACGCTCGCGGCCACCGAGTTGTTGGCGTCGCAGGTCGGCCACGCGACCGGCGTCCACCTCCGTGGGCATAGTGCTGGGCACCGGTAACCATTGCAGGTTTCGCCGCTTTCCAAGGAGGGATCGCAGGTAGGGTGTCCAACCCGGGATCGACGTGAAAACGCACCGGGCCGGGCGGCCCACCAAAGCGGCCATCAACCGCGTCATGGCAGCAAGGAAATGGCGGCGCCACGACCGCAGATCCAGCCAACCCTCACCCCACGGCGTGGCGACTTCATGAAACATTACCATCACCTTTCGCCGCGAGCCTTGCCGCCAAAGCCAGAGGCAGAACCTCACGTTCATGCCCCGCTGACCAAAAGCCTGCGGCACGTATTGCACCAGCACGCGTGTGTCCGCCGGCAAACGTTCAAAGGCGCGAGTCAGTTCCGTTAGGCTGCGCGAGCCGAAATGGTCCGGCAGACGGTGGACGGTGATGCCGACCGCGGCGGCGTCCGGCTCCGAAACGGGAGGAGCCCAGATTTGCACGGCGTCCCCGGCGGTGACCAGGGCGCGGGCAACCAATTGGCAGTAGTCGCTCACTCCCCCGGGCTGCGGCGGATATTCACCCGTCAAGAGAACCCAACTATGTTTTCGCGAGATGCAGCCCGAAGGAAGCGAGGAACCGGACGACGGGAACACGGGCACAGCTTTTCAGAACTGCCCGAAGTTGACCAGTTCCATCGTTTCATCCGCGAACGCCAATCCATAAACTTTCTGCCGGCTGAGATGAGTGATGAGACTGGACTCAAGGGAAACACTGGCGATGACGGGAATCAGCGCGCAGTGCGCGTACTCGGGGAAGAACCCGGCAAAATCACGCACCCGTTCCAAGAAGTCGGCGATTTTTTCGATGGTGACGGTTGTCTTCGCCTCGCAAAGCAAAACGTGGCTCCGACCCACCACTAAAAGGTCCACTTCCATGTTCCGGCCTTGTTGCGTGGGGTGCGGTCGCCTGACGCGCTCGGAAACCTGGAAGGGACCGGATTCACCGCAGATCTGAGCGGTGATTCGCTGAATGTTGGGAGCGACAATATCTTCAATGAGCTTGCCCATCTTGTCGGAGATGCCCGCCATTTGCTTGTTGAACTCCTTACGCTCTTTCTCAACTTTGTTCCAGCGTTCCTCGGCCTCGGTCTTGTCCTCCGCCCGGAACTGGTCAACCCGCGCGCGGTCCTCCGCCCGGAACTCCTTGGCCTCGGCTCGATCTTCAGTGCGGCATTGCTCGAGCCGGGCTATGTCTTCGGCGCGCCATTGCCGTACCTCAGCCCTGAACTCATTATTGACACGGCGATTTTCCTCGCGGTCATGCTGGCTTTGAAGTTCGAACAACCTCCGGTTTTTGTCCATCTGGAGGCGGTCTTTGTCGGCTTGCTGGTGCGCTTTGTCAGCTTGCTGCTGGGCCTTCAGCAACACGAGATCCGTCCGCGTGTTGCTGGCGCGGATCTCAGCGATAGCACGATCTGTGTTCTCGATAAAATTCGCGAGCACCGACTCGAGAGTATCCACGCGTTCTTCAAGCATAGGCATAGGACAAGAACATACAGCAGGGGTGGGTGCATTCCAACCTTATCTTGGCAAGGATCAAAAATGCCTTGGCTTGTTTGGATTAGAAAATATCTTCGAACCAAGGCAAGGATGCTCATGGGTGGACCGGGGTCGCCTCCCGCCGGGAACGACCGAGCATCATGGCAAAACGAGTCTTCCATTGTAGCCGCATCGCCGCATCCAACGAAAGCTTCCACCAGAGCGCAAGCCCCAGAATGCCGGTGGCCGCCATCTCCGCGCTGAGCGAGAGCCAACCAGCAGGAGGAAACCGGCGGGCGAACCAGACGCAGAACACGGCAAACGGCGCCCCCCAGAGCACCGGCCGCAAAGCCGCGCCCCAGAGCTTCCTCCAAGACAACCCAAAGATGCTTTGCAGCACCTTGGGCATCGCCCACGATTGTACGGCCACGAACGAGACCAAAGTTCCTAGCAGCGGTCCGGGCAAACCGAACCAGAAAGTTGCCGCGATGCTCGCCACTAGGTTAACACACGTGAACATCAACGCGTATGGTAGCCAGCGCCGCACTTCCCCGGTGCCAGTGATGAGCCACCCCCACAGGCTAAAGAGCGCCTGCAGCCAACCG
Source organism: uncultured bacterium (assembly GCA_963795895.1). Classification (GTDB taxonomy): domain Bacteria; phylum Verrucomicrobiota; class Verrucomicrobiia; order Chthoniobacterales; family SZAS-18; genus CAWCJJ01. The sequence goes on along the minus strand of CAWCJJ010000001.1, from coordinate 85,395 downwards.
TTCGTGCAGGCGAGCAGCGTTACCGCATGACCGCCGTACGCGGTCGGCCCTAGCCACCGCGTAATGAAGGGCTCGTTAAACGCCCCCAGCGGCACCAGTCCGGCGAACCCAAGACCGCTGACCATCCCGGTCAGTTCGAGTACCCGTGTCTCGAATAACACCCTTTCGTTCCGGTAGTGCAGTTGCACTAGGCCCGCCCACGCCGAGTTACCCAGTCCTTGCAGTTGTCCCTGGGCGATGACAATCAGTCGCTGTGTCAAGAAGAAGGGGGCGACCGCCAAAGGTCCGGCGATAGCAGCCAGCACGATGTTGTCGCTCATCAGGCCCACTCGCCCGCTCAGGTTGAAAAAAAACGCGGGCCAATTGGATGACCACAGCCCTTGTTTGGTCGCATTGTCGGCGCGCAGCCGCCAGAAGCCGGGGAACTCGCGCCGCGTCTCGCGAAAAAAATAGTACACGGTGGGGATCTGGCCTAGCACCACTCCCGCCGCTTGCCCCGGCAGACCGAACCCGAGGTACGCCAGGATCACCAGCAGCGCCGTGGTGAAGAGCGATTGCACCAGGAACAGCAAGTTGTTGACGTAATCCCGCTGTTGTACCGAGCAGAGCAGTCGACCCACCGTGCTGGCGGCGAAGTATGTGAACGAAATCAAGGAAATCGCCCCGGCTAGCCAGATCTCCGTTTGGCCGAGTTGCTGTCGCTTGATCAGAAACGGCATCGCCGCCGCTAGTCCCAGGCCGACAACAACCATCAAGGCCGAGAGCCGGAGACAAATCTGCCACCCAGCTACCACAATTCGCCGTCCCGCGCCCACGTCCGCTTGCCCAAGCACTTTTGACAAAGCCGCCAGCAACGAAATTCCCAGGCCCAGTTCGAGCAGGGACACATAGGCAAACCAGTCGCCGATGACCTTGACGGTACCGAATCGTTCCGCCCCCAAGTGGCGCAGGAGAAATGGGACGGACGCCAGCGCCACCACGAGCGAGGCGAGCACGCAAACACCCTGTGATGCGAAGTTCCAGCCCGCGCGTTTGGTTCGGCTGTTGGGAGGTGCCGTTTCTCCGTTATTCAAAATTCACCTCGCTAAGATTGTAGCGCGTGGCATCCGTCCATTTTACATCTTCCCGAATGATCTTCGCCGGAACACCTCCAATCAAGCTTCGCGGCGGAAAAGAACGGGTTACCACGGACCCGGCGGCAACGACCGAACCCGAGCCAAGAGTAACCCCTTTAAGTATGGTCACGTTGCAACCGATCCAAACCTGATCGCCGATTACGATTGGCGCGCAGTAGGGGGGCGGCCCAAATCCATGCCCGTCGTCATCGATGATGGTGACGTTCCAAGAGATGGCGCAATCACGTCCCGATACGGATATCCATTGAGGCGGCCACCATGCTCCCGTCGGTTACATACGTTCCCCGACCAATGCTCAAACGCGCGCCTGTATTGCAAGAGACTTTCGTACCACGGCCAATGAAGACGCCGTTCAAGTGTGAGATTGCCTTGGACTTTAACGACAAAGTCGTAGTGGTTTGCTTCGCGGTGGTAGCCAGCGCGAGCAAGCCAATTTGACATAATTCAGCCGGAGGAACAATCGTCGCGTCCCAAGCAATTTCCAACTGGATGGAACCATGGCAGACGAAAGGCGCACGAGTGGCAAAGGGCAGCCCGGCGCGTTGCCGCAAACGATATTCGATCCACCAGTTACGTTCCACCAAAAAGCGCTTAATGATCGAGTATGGCACGAAGTGTTTGTTGCTTTGTTATTTACCGGCGGTCAATCCACCGAAGGTAAGTACGGATGGCGTTCAAGGAGATTGGCATTGAATGTTGTACCCGGGTAGAAAGTCGGCGGCTTGCCTGGCCTCTCAGTCCCGGTTTGTTAGGTGTAACACATTCACTTTCAATCTTCTAAAGCTTGCACGCCACCAAGCTGATGTTGTCCGCGTAGTCGCAGTTCGCCAGACGCGTGATGACGCAGCGTTGCAACAGAGTTTGCGCGCGGTTAATTATTCCCCGCCGCTTGGCGGAAAAGCACACCCTGTAGCCGGTGGTTTCCAAGCCCAGCGTTGTGAGGAAGGCCCAGAGGTCGGTCACGTTGTAGCATTGCACATGCGTCATGTCCCACGACAGCGGGTGGCGGATGCAGCGGGCGTTCGGCGTCTGGATGACAAGGACGCCGCCCGCCGCCAACCGCTCCACCGCTTGCGTCAGCAGCAGCAGCCCGGCTTCTAGCGGCAAGTGTTCAATTACGTCCAAACAGATAATGGCGTCATAACCGGCGGGGGCTTCCTTCCAACCGACCGAATGTGTAATGGTATTCTCCGCCGATGTCCTGTGTGTCGTAGCGACCGCGGTAACCCGCTCGTTCAAACTTGCGTTTGATTCTCAGGTCGCCCGCGCCGATGTCGAGCAGGCTGGCGGCGTTCCTGATAGAATCGAAGTAGATCTGCTCTATTTCACTGAGCGCTTCCTCCTCGGGCCACCAACGCTTAACCGCGAAAATGGGGAGCGGCTTGGCCAATAATTGCTTCCGTTCCCAATAATTGGCGTACGCGATGTTTTTGCTCATATACACAGGCTCTGTGATCCGTCACGGCTTTTTTGTTCGGAGCATCGCCGGTACAACGCGAGCGTTTCCGCAGCGGTTTTTTCCCACGAAAAGAAGGCGGATCGCTTGGAGGCCGAATCGCGCAAACGTTCGTGATACATGGAGTCGGTCACCATTCGCCGCAGTTTTGCGCTGAGATTGTCCGGGCTGTCCAGCGCAAACGTTTCCCCGCCGTCGCCGAGTACCTCGGGGAGACTGGTGCTGTTCGCGGCCAGCACCGCGCACCCCGCCGCCATCGCCTCGCACAACTGGAGACCGAAGCCCTCGTACCGGCTCGGGTAAACGAAGCAAAGCGCCTCGGCGTAAAACAACACAAGGTCCTCGTCGTCGATCCAGGGTAAAAACCGTACCCGGCCGACCACGTTCAGCGACTTCGCCAAGGTGAGCATTGCAGCCTTCTGTCCGGACTCCCCGCCGGCTAGAACAAGTTCCACGTCAGGCAACGCGGCACGGGCAAAAGCCCGGACCAGAAACTCCACATTTTTGCGTTCCTCCCAACCGCCAACGTAAAAGAAGTACGGCTTTGTCAGACCTTGCTTATGTCGGAACGTCTCGCGCCGGACCCTCGACACGGCTTCGGAAAACCGCGCGTCCGCCGCCTCGTAGATCACGCTGATCTTTTCCGGTTTAAGGCGCAGGAAACGCACCAAATCCTTCTTCGAGTGCTCACTCACCGTGATGACATGTTCCGCGCTTGTTCGGGCCACCCAATGCGCAAAATCGGTTTTGAACGCTCCGGCGCCGAGGCGTTTGGTCCAATGCAGCCGGCCACTCGCTGCGGTTTGCCCGATGGCGTCATGCAGCGTCAGCACACGGGGACAGGGACACGCAAAAGGCAATCCAAAGTTAAGCGGGCAGTGCAACACCGCGACGCCGTCCCTCCCGGCTTGCGAGGGCAGCCATCGCTGCTCCCACAAAAAATAGTTCATCGCGGGCGATTGCCGCAAGTAAAAGCTTCCCGCCGGCAAACGTGACAAATACCCGGCATGCACCGGCTGGTCCGAGTAGAGAAAAAGTTCCACGCCCAACGGAGCCAGGGACGCCAGCAGGTTGATCGTGTAGCGGTTCCAGCCCCGCAGGGTCGAATCCGAAAGTAAGCGGGCGTTGAAACCTATTTTCATTCCTGGCCTCCGACGAAGTCGGGCGCATGATTAACCGCCCCCTTTGCGCCGGAACCCTTGCCGGATGGAATTCGGGCATACACTTCCTGCCAGACGTCAAGCGCGTGTTCCCGCCCGCACTGCTCCTCAAACAGGTTGGTCAGCCAACGATTCCACCGGCTCAACGCCGGCGCGGCTGATAGTCTCGCGTGAAGTGCTATTTTCAGGTGGTTTGTTTGATTGTCAGCGATGAGAATTCCTTTGGTCATGCCGGCGTCGTGACTAATTGCTTGCGAAAGCAGGGAACTGTGAACACACGCGATACCATTGTCTTCACTTCAGGCTGTAATTTGATCAATCAAAGGGTGAATCGCAGCCGTGCGTCTCGGGCCGACGAGAGGCAGCTGAACATCATTTCAAGCGGACGAAGTGACACAAAACCGCAGGCGAGGGAGTGTTCCTGCAAGACAGCGGAGATCGTTTCTATAAATTGCTTAAAGGCATTGGAACGGGGGATGTTTTTTGGGGCTCGATTTGATTGTACACCCGCTGCCATTGGTCGAGGACCGTATTCGGTCCGCAGTGAGACTCTAACAATTGCCTTGCCGCAAATACGACCGGCATCGAATCAGCCGGCCTTTTCAGTAGATCCACACATCGTTCCACAAGGTGTTGATCTTCTTCTGCTATGCCAACATGCACTCCATCGATTGCAGGGATCCCCTCCACGCCGGCCCGGTTGGTGACCACCGGCACGCCCAGCGCGAAGGCCTCCAGCACCTTCACTTTCACCCCCGTGCCATGCGCTGGTGCGTAGAGCATCGCGTCAAGCTGCCGGAAGTAGGGCAGGGTGTCGGGTACGTTCTCCTCAACCGTGATACTCGGATCTTGCTCCGTGGGCAAAAAGGCCGCCAGTGCCGAGCGCGCTTGCCGACCCACGATCAACAGCCTCGCGTCCGGAACGCGGCGGCGGATTTCCGGCCACAACCGGGTCAGCAGCCGCACTCCGGCGGTGTACGTGGGCTGCCAGTGGAAGCTACCGATCAAACCCACAACCGGACGCGCGTCCACCCCGCGCGTCGGCGGCGCGAACTCATAAAGACTGGCGTCGAATCCGAAGGCAATGACTTGCGGCTTAACCGTTGGTTGTATTCGGATCAAGTGCCGTGCCAATTCAGCACTTAGGGTAAGCAAGTGAGGGTACGCCCGCAGCAGTCTCTTCTCCGCCCCCAATACCCAGCGACGACACGCGGCATCCCACCAGGAATTGGAAGGCGCGCCCGCCAAATCCATAGCGTATAAACTAAGCACATTCACGACGGCCCGCTCCCGGTGCTTTAATCCAAGCCAGCCGCTCCATTGCGTCTCCAGGTGCAGGATGCAATCTCCGTCCGACAAGGTGCGTTCCAGGTCTGCTTTCAAGTCCGGCCCGAAGATGTAGGAATAAGGAGCGCGCATCGTTTCCCACTTGGCGCGCCAGCCGCCGCGTTGTGGATATTGGAAGCAGCGCAGGTCGTACGCGGGCCGGGGAAACAGCTTCGCGGCTTCCTCGGCAAGCGCCACCGTGGCGCACGGGGCGTAGGCAGTCACCGCGTAACCACGCTCCCGCAGCCCTTTTAACAGAACGTAGTACCACCGTGCCGCCGCCATGCCGAACGGTAGGGGTGGATCGGTAAAAACCAGAACGATTCTCAAATGTGGGTGGAGGTTAACAGTTGGAATGTCGCCTAGACGACTCGCGGAGGCATCTTTCGACATTCCTGCGCAGGGTGGTCTCGCCAACACTGCGCAAGAAAAGAGGCAGAGATTCCGGTCGTCCACTCCCGGCAAGCACTCGGACTATTAGCGTCGGCGCATTCAACGGGATAGGCAACAGTAAATTCTGCAACCCGTACCGTTTCCTATTCATTCCGGCTGGTTCCCGGTTTCAGCGCGCGGTCGTGTGGTATGCGTCTTCCAGTTCGTCGAGATGTTGCTCCAGACTCAGGACGCCCGCAGTTACTCGCTCCCAACCTATCACGCCAAGTCGCCGCGCCTCCGTCACATCATTTGCCAATGCCCGCATCGCGCCGGCCAATGCCTCCACATCACCCGGGGGCACCAGGACGACATGGCGGAGCGAGTCGGCATACTCGGGGATACCACCGACCCGGGCGGCGATCACCGGGCGAGCCATCGCCGCGGCTTCCGCTGTCACCATCCCGGCGGGCTCGTGCCACAACGAGGGGACAACCACCGCCCGCGCGCCGGACATCCGCGCGCGGACCTGCACTTCATCCAGCCAGCCGAGCCAGTGGACTCTACCCGCGATTCCGAGTTGCTCCGCCAGGCTCCGCAAGGCTGGTTCCTGCGGACCGTGCCCCGCAATTTCCAATTCGCACGAGGGACCCAGCCGCGCCACAGCCCGCAGGAGCCACGATACACCTTTGTTGGGAACCAATCGGCCAAGGAACAGGAAACGGGCCATGCCATCGGGAACGGGTGCGGGGGGACTGGCAACCGGCCTGGGGGCGGGATTAAGAATAACACGGATCGCCGCAGGGTTGTAACCGGAGCGCACCATTTGTCCCCTGACAAAACTGCTGATCGCGACGGTAAAAAAGCGCCGGGCGCTGCGGCGTTCGCTGGTCACGCGGCGGAAGTTCTGGATAAGCTGCCAGGGCCGGGCGCTGCCACAGCGGTTGACAAAATGTCCCCAGGTGCAGCCTAGAACATGACAGCCGCGCGGACACGGCCGCTTAGTCGGGAGCGCAAGGTAGCGGGAGCCGCTTGGGCAATAGGCTTCGTGTCCGTGCATCGTGCGAACCAAGGCGGGCACCGCACCGGCGTCGGACGCGGCTTCCACGGCGGTGTGGACGTGCAAAACATCGAGTCGGCATTCAACGGCTCGGCGGAGCAGATCGTCGTCGTCGCTGGCGGGAATATTCAGGGTTCCCAACGCTGAGTTAAGGTCCGACAGGACCACGGCAAGCCGGGTAAAGAGAACGACTTTGTGTCCTCGTTCAAGCTGGCCTCCAATCACTCGGCTCACGTACGACTGAATGCCGCCCTGCGAGGTCAGCCATGGTGTGTAATGCCCGATAGTCATCCAAAAAGATCAGCGGCGCTGGTGAACGGCGCGGATAACTCCAGCCAAGCCGGATGCTCCTCGGCGTGGGCGGCGATTTCTTCAAGCATCGCCGCCATCGTGGTGCGCGGTTGCCAATCCCACTGGCGGCGTGCCAAAGAGGAATCAAGGACCATCCAAGGGATATCGAAGGGACGCGGCCGCGAGTTGTGGGCGACGGCAAGTACTCCAAAACGCTCGCCGCACCACCGGCTCAACTGCGCGAGGGACATGCTTTGTTCCCGGCCTCCGCTCACATTCTGGACGCGCTCGACGGGCCGCGCCGGTTCGCGCATTTGACGGAGGAGCAAGGGCACGAGATCACGGGGATGCAGGCAATCGCGCACTTGGTGGCCATGCCCGTCAAAACCGATGTACCCAAGAGGACGTCGACGCAGGTAGCTGTTGATCCAATAGGCGAAGATACCTTGGTCGGCCCGCCCGAACTGCCCCGCGCCGGCCAGCACGCCGCAACGGTTGATCCAGGCGGGGAACCCAAAGGTTTCGGCGTATTCCAGAGCTAGTACTTCGGAGGCGAGTTTCGTGCTGCCGTACAAGGAAACAGGAGGGGTGGTGGCAAAGCGTTCGCTGACGCCCGCCGGAGAAAGTCCGTCGGGCAGCATCGCGCCAGTGGCGGGCCGGTAGGCTTCGTCGTAAACCTCGACGGGCAGCGCGCTCAGCGGTGCGATGGAATAAACACGGCTTGTGCTCAGGAGTACAAAGCCGGCGCGCCACCGTTTGCACATCTCGAGCAGGTTGATGGTTCCAAGCAGGTTGTGCTCGATTAACTGGCGGCTGCTGGCCGTGCCATCAACGCCGGCGAGCACGCTGGGATTGGCGGCGGCGTCGAGCACCCAGTCAACAGCGGGAAGATTTTCCAGGTCGCTCGCGTTGCGGATGTCGCCGTGGAACAGGGTGACACCCCGCGTCTTGAGCAAGGCGCGGTTCTGCTCGCTGCCAGGGCGGCTGAAATTGTCAACTCCGAACAAGGTGACGGTGGAATCGGCGTCAAGCAGGCCCAGCGCTAGGGAACTGCCGACAAAGCCACACACACCCGTTAGAAGAATTTCCATGATGGTTTCGCGCCCCGGCGTGGTTGCCGGACCCGGCGGATGTTCCCCGCGAGTTTCGCGCCCTTCGGCGCATTGTCAGACGGTGATGGTGGCGTTTGGATACGGTGCGCTCCCGGATGGCTTGTGCAACTTCCGATCCTTCCATCGATGCAAGGGTCGTTCAAGGCTCCAGTAGGAAGCCCCGGCGACAATGAATGTGACGAGCAAGCCGGTGGGAAAAGCACGGAGAAGTCCCCAGCCCGGCAGACTCGGCCCGAGAAACAACATTTGCCACAGGTACAATCCATACGACACCTGCCCGATTATCCGCAAAGGTCTCCATTCCAACCAGCGGCTGCATCGGCCGGTAACACCCGTTTGCGAAAGAATCAGCATGATCCCCAGCAAACACACGACCGTGTCACCGACCCCGGGCCAGACCGCCTCGCCCAACCTGAGTGCGACCCATACCATCAGACCCGTCGCTCCAAGGATGGCCAACCCGGCGCAACGCGGGGCGGTGGAATGCAGAGGGCGGACGGCGAACGGAGCCACGCGCTTTGCCAAGGCGAGAACACAACCAAAGAGCGGCGCGTCGAACCGAAAGTCGCTTCGCATGTACAACACTCCCGCCGAAACCAAATGAGTTTGAGCAGCATAAATCCGCCAGGCGGTAATTCCCAACAAACCGGCGAGCGCGACGAAAAGCCGCGCTTGGTTCCGCCGTGGCGTTGCGATCAGGACAAGCGGCCAAAGCAAATAGAATTGTTCTTCAATGGACAGCGACCACAGGTGGTTGGTTTCATGCCCCTGACCCACAAGGTTCCGGAAGTAGAAAAGCGAGGAGACGAAGCTATGCCACGGGTGTTGAGGCAATCCGCCGACGACTTTGATCACACCCAACACCAGAAGGTACAACCATACCGCCGGGAAAAGGCGCAGCGCTCGGCGAAGATAGAAGAGCCGCAGAGAAATATCGCCGGTGCGCTCCTCCTCGCGCAGAAGCAGGGTGGTGATCAGATAGCCGCTCAAGACGAAAAACACCGAGACACCGGCGTAGCCCGCGCCAAGCCCGATGGCTTGCAGGTTTGTGAACCTGTCGTAAATCACGCTGTGCGAGAAAAGAACAAGCGAGATCGCCAAGGCGCGGATGCCATCCAACCCCGGGATGTAACCCGGCGTGGGCGGCGGGGACGCCGTTTCACTTCTTACTATTTGCCGGAGTGGGTTGGGGGGTGTCATGGCAACGGGATGCATCCTGCCCACCGGATCAGACACCCGCCCTGGAAGGTCTCCGTTCAACGGGGGCGCACCTTCCCGAGGGCGAAACGGAGCGCTTGGCGCGATAATCGCGGCAGACTGCGCAAAGGAAAACGACGCCACCAAGTTTTGCGCCGGCGAGGGTGTTCCCGTATGATCGTAGGTTGCCAGCGTTCGTGGAAGAGCCTTCCGTTGGGAAAAACCGCCGCTTGGTGTCTCAGGGGCGGTATCTTCTTGATCGTACTGCTGCCAAGATGGGTAAACGCCGCCAGCCGTTCGTAACCGCAGGTGGCGGCTTTCCAACCCGCCTCACGCAATCGGTAGCAGAGATCGGCTTCATCCCACTCGATGGGACGATAAGCCTCATCCAAAGGTCCCACTTTTTCAATCGCGGCGCGCCGCACCACCCACGGGCGCACGACAATGTCCACCTCGGAAAGTCGGAAGTAGCTCAACACCCGGCCCGGTCCGCGCGTGCTCTCCAAATGTTCGGGCTTGTGCAAATCGGCCCAGTTTTGAACGGGGTGGGTCAACGGAAAAACGTTCAGTCCGCGGATCAAACTCACCAGCCCAATGTCCGGGTAGGCGTCAAAGGTGGCGATGAGTTCCCCGACCAGCCAATCGACCTCCAAGAACATGTCGTCGTCCCAAACGAGCATTAGATCGCCCCGCGCCAAGGCGAACCCCTGGTTGTTGGAAACCAGTTGGTTGAGGTTCTCGGCGTTCTCCCGCCAGCGCACGCACGCCGTCGCCCAGGGGTCGTTAGCCAGCGACCGCAGGTATTCCCCGGTGTCGTCGCGGCAACCGTCGGCGATGACGATGATTTCGATTGGCCGGCCCGTGGCGAACTTGCGCCAGCTTTCCAAGGCGCGCCGCAGCACGGGCTGGTTGTTCCACGTTGGGATGATGACGGAGAGTCTGATGTCGGGGCTCATGGCGGCAAACGGGCGGTTAAGAAGATGGATGCACGAGTGGGCCGGCGGGAAAGCCTCTTCAGGTTAAGCGAAGACGCTGGAACCAAATCCTGGCGCCAGCGGGGAGTGGGAAGCTGGCGATCCGCGAGGCCATGACTTGCATGTAGATGTAAGCCACTAAAATTCCAACCGCCATCAACTCGACCAGGGACGCTTTCGGCCCGCGCCAGTAACTGTAGGCCCACGCCGCCAACAGGCACGGCCCGGCCCGCGGAATCAAAATGGAAACCACGTCCGCGACAACCTCCCGCAGGCTTAATCCCATGGAAGTACGCAGAAGCCACAAACTGATGGGCAAAATGGAGAAAAGCGGCGCGAGCAGGTCGGCGGCGAGCAACCCGGGAAGCAAAAACCGACCACTTAGAAGCAAGGCCAACGCCAGATAAACTCCGCCTTGCAGCAGGGTGCCCAACCCGATGTTCAACCGGTTGCCCTGCACGGCGACAATGGTCGCCAAACCGTGAACCAGCGAGCCACTGATGACTTTGCCCGCCAGCAGCAGGTTGAGCAACGGACCTCCGAAATAATTTCCTCCCACCCAAATCCTCACAAACGCCGGGTTGAGCGCGAGTACCATACAAGCCGCGCCCGCCGCCAGCACCAGGTGCAACCGGATGATCGACAACGCCACCGCGCGCACCCGCGCCGGATTGTTTTCACCTCCGAGTTGGGCAAAGCCCACCAGGGCGCTGTCCGGCATCACCCAAGCCATCTGGGTTAGGATTTGACTGACCCGCGAGGTGCAAATCAACGTCGGGACGATCGTGGGATTGCCCATGAGGGTTAGCACGAGCGCGCTGCTTCGCTCGGTCAGTTGCACACCGACCCCGGCGAGCCAGGCGCCAATGCTTTCACGAAAAAGCTGCGCCGTGCCGGCCAGGGTGGGACGCGGCCAGTCCCGCAGCAAATCCGGCGCGACTTTCCGGGCGCGGAGGTAGGAACCGAAACCGCCCAACGGTGAAAACAGCGCGGCCCCCAGCGCCAACGCGTACAAACGATGACCGCCCAGCAGCAAACCCACGGTGATCGCCGGTCCCGCAACCGCCCTGAACAGACCGAGCAACCCGCAGAAGCGCACATCCTGCAGACCACCCAGCAGGGAGGTGAAAAGATTGAGCGGAAGGTTAAGCGCCAGTAGTAGCATCAGCATCGCGAGCGGACCCGCCAGCGTCCGCCAGTCCTCGGCGGTCAGGTGAAGTACCAAGGCAAGCTTTCCCCAGAACAAGAACGCGACCGTCAGCAGCAAAGAGGAGAGGACGACCGCGACCGCCAGCGCCTGGGACAGGTAGCGCTTCAGTTCACCGGGCTGCTTCTGACCGTCGGCCCGGGCGACCAACCAAGGCAAAATCGCGAAGACACCAAAGTCGAGCAACAAAAAATAGCCAACCACTTCCCCGCTCGAGAGCCAGATGCCGTATTGGCGGGCCCCCAGGGTTCGCAGGATCAGTGGCGTGACAAAAAACGCCGCCGCGATGGCCACGGCAAACTGTCCGTAGGAAAGCAGGGCGGCGATCAGCGCGCGTTGGGTCCGACCCGTGGGTGGCAAGTTCAAATTTGGGGGGTCCGGCGCTCGTTTTTCCGGCGTTTCAGAGTGCCTGCCGGAGACTTGGGGAAGTCAATCGGGGGAAGTGGGAGAAGCGGCACCGCTTTTCTCTTTTCTCCTCGGCAGACAGTTGGACCCTGTGTTCGGGAGACAAAGCAGCCAGGTCTGCGGATCCCGGACTTCCTGGGTGGCGAGTTGAAGTTCGGATTCGGACAAATCCCCCAGTGGTCGCGTGGAGATTCTACGGATTTGTTCGTCGTCGTAGGTATGAACGGTGTGGGTGCTTCCGAATGCTTCCCGAAGCCGGTCGCTGACACCAGGCACCACGGCGTCGTGAGTTTCGATGAGCAAGGTCGCGGTGCGTGTCCGGGGCGCCGGGAGACTGCCGAACAGGAAGTTTTCATACCCCTCGCAGTCACTCACAATCAGCGCGGATTCCTGTAGATGTTGCTCCAACCAAGGTCGGCTGCAAAAACCCCGCACCTCAACGTTGCTCGTTAGATTTGCGTCCGCCATCTCGCGGATTGCCCGCCGGGCCCACCAATCCGTGTCAAAAGCGACAACGGATGCGCGCGGGTATCGCTTTGCCAAACCAACGGCGTAATACCCGAATTTGGCCCCGATGTCGATGATCTGCGGGTAATCGCCGCGAAAGACCGTCTCCCAAGCTTCGTCCAGCTCACTTTCATACAACCCCAGTAAATAAGGGCCGATCTGTTCCGCGTGAGTCATCGCGGTGAGGGTCAAGCCAGCGAAGGGTCCCTCCTGAACGCCACTGCCAAACCGCACAAGGAGTTTTCCGCCGAGGGGACCATTGCCCCAACTGGCAATCATCTTCTGCCCGTGACTGCGTTGACGCGCCGACATGAAAGCGGTGGTCCACCGCGGGGTCAGCCAGTAGAGAATGCTTTTTGCCAGCCGCTTCATAACCATTCGGGGGTTGGAAACCCCCGGCTAAAATCCACCACCCTTTCAGGGTGAAGAGCCCAAGTTTTAAGTGGTGGCTAGTGCGCGAACTCCCCACCGGCGAACCGGCAGGGCGGCGGGCCGCGGCGCGGTGCCTCCCCTGCGCACGGCGGCGTAGAGGGCCGCGTTTAACAGCCACAACTCCATTCCGCCCTGACTCATGAAAAAGGCGTAGTTAAACGTGGACGCGCACGCGGCGATGTTGTAAGCCGTCAGGACCGCCCCCCAGACCCAGAAACGCTCGTCGTTGGATAGCGCAATTTTCCAAGTGAAATACAAAGCCATCAGCAGCGCCGCCACGTAGCTGAGAATCAACGCCACACCGCCGTCCAGCAGCCAGCCGGTCCACTGGATTTCCACGTAGATCGGACCGCGCAACGGGTCCGAGTTATTGCCGAAATAATTGTTCATCATCCCCCAGCGGCCCAGCCCGGCCCCAAAGGGAAACCGCGGCAACAGTTCGTTGATGGTGAAATCCAGAAACCGACCCCGGTTGTTGTAGTAAACCTCGTCGGGCCGCTCCTCCGTCAGGGTTGCCAATCGATCAGTCACCGCCTCCCCGCCGAGCGAGAATGCAAAGGCCAAACCACCTCCGACCACCACCACGATCACCACCAGCAATATGCCGACCTGGGCGATGCGACCCTTGCGAACCAGGATCGCCAGCAAGATGATCATGCACAGCACCGCCTCGATCAAAATGGAACGCACCTGGCAAATGTAAAGACAGGTCATGCCGGCACCGATGCTCCCCAGGCACAAGCCTTTCATCCACAAAGACGGGGTGGTGAGGAATAAGCCCAAACCAACCAGAACCGCGTAGAACCCCGCGACGCCCGCTCCGCCGGGACTGTCCGTCAAGCCCATGGGCCGGAAAACCATCGCGCCCTCCGCGTTCGCCACCATCAAGCTGTCCACGTATTCATCACCCTGATTGGTGATGGACGAGGAAAGTTCCGGCTGGAAACGCCCGGGGTAGGCGAACTGGAGGACTCCCAAAGCGGAACTCAGAGAGTAGAAAATCCAAACGGTTAGGAAGAGTTTGCGCAAATCCTCCGGTGTCATCCGCAGACGCGGCATCCAAAACAACGGGGAAAGGATGGCAACATAAAGCGCGACGTGCGCGGTGCCGGCCAGCCAACTGTTGGTGTAAGGATGCAGCAGGGAGAGCAGCAGGATGATGACGATGGCGAAAGCCGCCTTGGCGGCCGGATGAGAACTGCCGCGGTATAGCCTGGGCACAATGAAAATCAGCGCCAGACCCGTCGCGAAAGTAGCCGTCCGTACAATGGGACGCAGCACCGCGTTGGACCCCGCGCCGCTCAGGAGGAGAAACTGGCAGGAGATCTGGATGTAGATCAACACCCGCGCCACCGCGCCACTGTTTAGGACGGAGCGGTGCTCCGGGCGTTGCGGTCGCGCCGATGCGACCGCACCGGCACCGGCCAGGGCGGGCTTCAGCAGTGACGAACCAGGGAAACCGGACGAAGCCGCGGGGGAGTTAGACATGGAGGGAGAAGAGCTTCAAAAAGGCCCGGGGGGGTTTACCGGCTGGCAATCATCAACCCTGATCGGGCACCCGCGCACTCATGAGCAGATTATCACTAAAGAGACAGCCACGAAAGCCCAACCCCGCCGGCCAATGCGCGGCCGTGCCGGGGAGGCGTCCGCTCGCGCTGTAGGCAATCTCGATCTCAACCAGGCCGCATTCCCGGGCGATGCGCCGCAGATCGATCTCCAAAAGCGCGGTGAGGTGCGCCGGGTACAGCCCAGGCGCCTCCTGGAAAGCGTTGAACTGTTTCTTCGTCAGCAAAGTAAGCAAACTAATCAGGCTGAGCTGGTTCGGCGTGGTCACCAATATCAACCCGCCTGGTTTGGCAAGCCGGCGCAGTTCACGGCAGAAGGCGCGCGGGTTTTCCAGATGCTCAATGGTCTCCACCGCCGTGACAACCTCCGCGCTCGCGTCGGGCAAGGGGACGCGTCCGGCGTCGAGATCGATCTCAAAAAACCGTTCGCCCGCCGGGTATCCCTCGTACCGTACCGCGTCCGCGCCCAGGTACACGGCGATGTGGGGGGAAACGTATTTTTGCAAATCTCCGCGTCCGCAGCCCACGTCCACCAGGGTGCCGCCACCCGGGTGCCGCCGCGCCAGGACCCGCGCGACCATGCGGTGAACCGCCCGCGAACTGCCGCCCAGGGACGGTCCGGCCCGCTCCACGACGCTCGGCATGGTCGCCGCAGATGCTTCAGGAGGGGTGGACATGCTAAACAGCGGCTTTCTTCCGGGTGTCGATCAACCCGATCAGAGCGGACTCCAACTGCTCCATGATCAGGTCGGGGTGCGAGAGCGAGTCCGCCCGCGCCGGGCCGTTGCCACCCAACTTGGCGCGCAACGCCGGATCCGCGATCAACCGTCGCAGATTTCCCGCCAGGGTCGCCGCGTCGCCGGGCGGGGAGAGCCGGCCGCACGTTTCATCGATGATCTCCAGCGCGCCGCCGAGCGCGGTGCTGACCACCGGCAGACCCGCGTAAAGCGCCTCGACGAACACCAGTCCGAACGGTTCGCCCCGCACGTTGGGCTGACAGAAAATATCCGCCGCGCCCAGCAGCCTTTCCACGTCGCGTCGCTCCCCCAGAAACTGCACCCTTCCCGCCAGACCCGCCCGCGCGGCCTGGGCCTTCAGTTCGTTCAAGTAAGCTTGTTCGTGCGGACGCTGCACCCCGCCGGCCACCCAGCAACTCCAACCGGGTACATCCGCGAGTCGGGCCAGCGCCTCCAGGTGCAGGACATGACCCTTGTACGGCTCCATCCGCCCGATCTGCACGATGACCACGTCATCGTTAGGCGTGTTCAACTCCGCGCGCACCGCGGCGCGACTCCGCGGCGTCCAAGCGCGTGGACGGGCCGCTCGCTCGGACCGTGGATGATCACGTGCGGCGGCGGCTTGAGAAACAGCTTCGGCAGGCTTTTGGCCGTGAAGTGGCTGTTGATGATCGCAAGATCGGGCGGCGTGTACCGGGCGCAACGCTCGACCCAGGGAGCGCCGTTGGCCACGTCGTGCATCCAAAACACCAGCGGCACGCCCGCGCCGCGGATCACGGGTCCGAACAGAACCAAACTCCACGCCATGTGGCAGACCACGGCGTCGAACTCCTCCTGCGCGAACAACGCCGCCAACTGGTGGCGCCGCTGCAACACCTGCCAGGGGTACCGCGCGCGCACGGGTCCCAGGATCGTCGTCGGCACCCCGGCGCGGATCAGTTCCTCCGTCAGACGGCCCGGGAAACAGATCGCGAACGTGCGCTCCAACCGTTGGTCCCACTGGAACTGGCGCGCGAGCACCGTCAACGTGTTTTCCACCCCGCCGAAAAAGTTGCCGGCGGTGATGTGCAGGACGTGGAGCGGTCGCCTCATTTATCTCGCGAGTGCCAGACCCTCGTAAAGCGGCGCGAGGTTCGCGGCCATTTGCTCACGCGTAAACCGGCGCGTCGCGTTCACCCGTCCCGCCGCACCCAGCCGCGCGCGCAACCCGGCGTCCCCGGCGAGACGATCGATGGCCGCGCTCAGCTCGCCGACGTTCCCAGGGGAATGCGCGAGGGCGTCGATCCCGGGTTCCACCAGTTCGCGCGCCCCGCCCGCCGCGCTGACGATCACCGCGCACGCGCACCCCAGCGCCTGGACGATCACCAGACCGAAGGGTTCCGGCTCGGTGCTGGCGTGGACCACGATGTCCAGCGCGCGCATCGCCGCCGGCACATCCTCCACGAAACCCGTGAAACCCACCTGGTCGGTAATGCCAAGGGATCCGGCGAGGGCGCGTAGTTCCTCCAGGGTGCGCTGGCTCCCGGCGGTCGCGTACACGGGGCCGCCCACCACGTAAAAACGATGTTCGGCGGACGCGGCGCACGCGGCGGCGGCGCGCAGGAAAACCTCGTGCCCCTTCCAAAAAGCGAACGTCGCCACCAACCCGATCCGCACCGCGCCCGGTTTCGCCGGTGGCAAACCGGACAAACGGTCCAGGTCGAGCGCCGGTCCCGCCGGGGTGAACACGTCGAAATCCACGGCGTTATAGACGGCGCGCACCGGCGGACCACCGGGCAGCGTGGCGCGCGCGTCGGCCGCCACGCTCTCGGAGTTCGCCACCACCAACCGGCACCGCGGGGCCAGCCGCCGCAGAATGGGTTTCATCGCCGCGCGACTGCCGATGTAGTCGTGCAAATGCCACACCAGCGGGACCGCCGACGTCCCGGCCAGCGCGCCGAGCAGGTGCATTTTCATGCCGTTGGAATGCACCGCGTCGGGCCGAAGCCGCGCAAGGCGTCCGCGCAATTGCCAGACGTACCGCAGCACTCCCCCGCCCGCCCCGAGCCAGCCCGCGAGCCATCCCGCTTTGGCGAGGATCGCGCGCCACGCCGCCGGTGGTGTCTGCGAGGAGGTGGCGGACCGCCGGTTTTCCCCGAACGCGCGCACCGCGCTTGGGAACGGAAGCAGTTCGCAGGAAATATCCATGGCATTGATCCGGGCGATCAGCGGTCCGTCCTCCCCGGTGATGACGTGGAGCGTCCAAGCCGGACGACTGGCGCGCAGCACGCCGAGTATTTCCAGCAGGACGGCTTCCGCGCCGCCTTGCTGTGACGCCGGACTTAAGAAAACGATTTTCAGCGCTGCCGGGGGTGGAAATCAGGGAATCAGAGGGCGGATTTCAACGCCCGCAACGAGGCCGTCAGGTGAGGTTCCTGCGCCGGATCTTGCAGGCGCTTGGCGTGCATGAACAGGAACATGGTTTCCACCTCTTCAAGCCACTCCAACTTTTCGAGGAAGGTGAGTCGGCGATCCAGCAATCGATCCAGTTCGCGGTTCCCCTCGGGCGTGGCCCAGCGCCAGTCGGGTTTGATCTCCGGGTCGTTGGTGTTCATCGGGTTCTTCCAAAACTCCACCGACATGCCAGTTACGCCCGGCGCATTGAACCGTCGTTACACGAACGCGCGCACCATCCGGCCAAGCTGCCGCCCTTGGCCTGCGACGCGCCAAAATTGGCCCGCCCGGTTTCATTGTAGCCACAGGGGTTTGTCTGCTTCCTCATCGGAGCGGCCCGGTGGCCGCGAGAGAACTACCTCCACATAACAGCCCCCCCTGGGTCGGCCAAGCCAAATCTGGAGGAAAATACCTCTGCCGGTAGGCACCTCAGGCCACAGCCGGATGACAAGGCTTGTTGGTTGGGCTGGCGGCGACGGGCCAAGCCGGACCGGTCGGGTTCTGCCCTCCTTTGGGTCCCCTTGGTCCTTTGCCGTCCCTTTTCAGGAACCGCGCCTGGAGCTGGGCGGTGTTCCCGGAAAGGGACTTCAGGGACCGAGGGGACCAAAGGGACGGCGAGAGGGTGCCAACCCCTGACTGGCACGCACGGAGCGTTCTTTACTATCCAGCCGCCCATCACAACGGCGCGATGGTCAACGGAGGCGTCCCCAAGACCACGGCGAGCGGTAAGCGACCCGCTCCCGCCGCCAGCGCGCGGACTTCCCTGATCCAGCCGCCCAGCCGCCCGCGCTGGCTTCCCGCCAAAACCGCCAGCAACAAAAAACCTCCCAACACCATCGCCGGCTCGGGGATCGGGACGATGGCCAGGTCATTGCCCCCGATCATCGAGCCGTTCGCGGAGTTGGCGACATAGTCCAGCTTGAACCCGGCGGGCATGCCCGTGACCGCGTCGAAGCCACCGGTGATCGCATCCGTACCGTCGTTGAGGATCAAAAACAACACGCTCCCGCCCGGCGGCACGTAGCCCCCCGTCAGGATCGACAGGGTGCCGGCCAGGGTCACGGTGCCCGTGACCGAGATTCGATCGTAGCCCGTGCCCGCCGTCGTGCCGAGGACATCCGCCGAGCAGGCGCTGTTCGAGAGCAACGTCAGCGCGCCGACGCCCAGGACTCCCGTCGTGGAGGGTGAGTTGGCCGTGGAAACAAAACCCGCCCCGATGATCGCCCCCGCCTGGATGGTGACTGGTCCGCTCACGCTCCCGACCCCGCACAGGGTCGTGCCGGCGTTGGTTACCATCACCGCGCCCGTGCCCGTCGCGGAACCGGTGGCGTTGTTCACCATCAGCACGCCGCCCGCGAGCGTCGTGCCGCCGGTGTAAGTGTTGGGACCGCCAAACAGCTGCCGTCCGGTACCCGTCTTGCTGAGCGCGACCGCGCCGGTGATCGTGCCGGTGTTCGCGGCGTTGGACGAGCCGTAGCTGTAGATTCCTACCCCGCCCAGGGTCAGGGTGGACGACCCGGTGTAGGTGGTGACGGTGTTCAAGCTCGGCAGCGCGTTCAAGCCCGCGACGGAAACCAGTCCCGCGACCTGCTGGTTATTGCCGTGGAGATCGAGCAACCCTTGGTTGGCACTTGTGGACAAGCCGAAGTTCAAGGTGGTGGCAATAGGCAAACTGTTGGAGGCGACGAGCTGGAGGGTACCGTTCGCGACGGTCGTCGCGCCGGAATAGTTGTTCGCGCCGCCGAGTTGCAAAAAGCCAGCGCCCTGTTTGACGAGGGCACCCGTCTGCCCGCTGATGTCGCCGATTATCCCGTTGTAAGTCAGCGTGTCGGAGGCGAGCGCGCTGATGGAGGTGCCCGCCGCCGCGCCGAGCTGGATGCCGCGTTTGCCGTTGATTTCATAGGTGACGCCCGTGCCGGGGCTGGCCAGCCGTCCGCCGTTGATTGTGATGTAGCCGGGTGTTGACACCGTGGGCACCGCGCCGAAGCTGCCATCGCCCGTCATGCGGACCTCCGCCCCGGTGAGCAACAAGCCGCCGGTGTAGGTGTTGGCGGTGCTGGTGATATTCACAACCCCCGCGCCGGAGCCGGCCACGCCGAGGGCCCGGGTCACGCCGGGCTCGTCGATCGCGCAGGCAAAGTTGATGTTGCCGGTCCCGTCGATCACGATGTTGTTGAGAGTCGCGTTGACCAAGCGAAAATTCATCGGCGTTTTGACGCCGTTGTTGCCCACAATACCCGTCAAGGTCAGGTCGCTGGTGCTGTTGTTACGCAAGATGACGTTGGCATTCTGGCCGATGGTCACCCCGAACATTTCAAACCTGGCCACGCCGGTGGCGTTGTCGGACCTGCCAATGGTAATACCCGAGGTGGCGGCGGACGTCAGTTCGAGCACTCCCGCGCCGAAAACGCCGTTGGCGGTGGCGTCCGCGCTCACGCCATCGTTAAGGTTGTTGCCAAAGCTGATCCCGATACTACTCACGCCGGAGGCGACCGCGCCGAAGTCGGCCGTGTCGAACTTGTTCCCCTCCGGGGCCGTGATGGTTGGACTAGCGTTCTGGCCCGGGAAGGTGTTGGCTGGGCCACCTGTCCAGTTGGTGGAGCGCAGCCAGGAGGTTCCCGTGGCTGTGGTGCTATAAGTATAAGTTGATGGTGTGGCGGTGAGGGCGCTGGCGGTGCCGACCCAGGCGGTAACCAGCGCGAGGGCAAGACCCACCGCCCGGATCCACTGAAAACAGCGGTGAAAAGCGGCGACTCGAATAAGGCTGGCGGGTTCTGTTGTCATGATTGCTGGCGAATTCGAAATGCTGATAAGTTTTTGTCGCTCAAGCTTTAAGGGGGGATGCTCCTTGGAACACAAGCATTATGTTGGATTATTTTCTCGGCGCGCCGAATGCCGCGCGCTTACCCGGCTCGGTGCTAGGTTGTGCCGCCCGCGCTTGTGGCGACGCTTGATTGAGGTAGTGTCGCCGTGCCAAACCATGCGAACGGCTCGTTCGGACGCGTTTGATCAAGCATGAACCGGCGTCAAACCCGCTCCCTCACCGCATCCCCAGACTTCCATGTCCCTCCCCGTGAGTGATCCGCCCGCCGAGCGCCGCGCGGAACTCCCCGCCCAATCCGTCCTCCCCCCGCGCCCCGCCCCCGCCAAGACGCTCCCCCCTCCCCCTTCCCGCCGTCGGCGGGCAACGCTCGTCCTGCTACTGGCGACGACTTTTTGGGGACTCAGCTTCCCTTTGGCCAAGGGGCTGGCGCTCGCGCAACGCGGCCTGCTGCCGCTGGCCGACAGTTGGTTCCTGGCGGCCATCTCCCTCGTCGTCCGTTTCGGCGTCGCGTCCGCGCTCGTGGCGTTAGGGTCGCTCCGTACCCTGCGCCTGCTCAACGGCGGCGAACTCCGGCAAGGTCTCGGCCTCGGACTGTTCTCCGGGTTCGGGCTGCTGCTGCAAATGGACGGCCTGAGTTACACCTCCGCCTCCACCTCGGCGTTCCTCACCTCGTGTTATTGCGTCGTGATCCCGTTGATCGTGGCCGCGCGCCTCCGCCGGTTCCCGCCGCTGCTTGTCATGGCGAGCTGCGCGCTGGTCGTGGCCGGCATGGCCCTGCTCGCGGGGGTGGACTGGCGGACGCTGCGCCTCGGACGCGGCGAGTGGGAAACCGTGCTGGCGTCGATGTTCTTCGCCGGACAGATCCTGTGGCTTGAACGGCCCGTGTTCGCCGCCAACCGCACGGCGCACGCCACGCTGGTCATGTTCCTGGTCATCACGGCGGTCTGCATGCCGGTGGCGCTGGCGCACACCCGCGCCCGCGGGGACTTGTGGGTCGCCGTGGCGGGTTCGCCCGTGATTGTCGGCTTTCTGCTCGCCCTAACGATCCTTTGCACGTTGTGCGCCTTTTCCATGATGAACCATTGGCAGCGGTTCCTGGAAGCCACGGAGGCCGGGTTGATCTATTGCGGCGAGCCGGTGTTCGCCAGCGTCTTCGCGTTGTTCCTGCCCGCGTGGTTGAGCGCGGTCAGCGGCGCGTCCTACCCCAACGAGACGTTGACCATCCGCCTCCTGATCGGCGGCGCCCTCATCACGGTGGCCAACGCGTTGATCCAGCTTCGGCCCGCCGCCACCCTCCCCGCGCCGGCGCCCGCGCGTTGATCCTCTTCTCAGGCGGACGGGAGCAGGATGAACCCCGTCTCCAGGTCGCCGATGATTTCGCTGCGCGCGCCAGCGTGACGCCAGTGGTGAAACCCGACCAACGCGCAAACGAACGCGTCGAGCCGGTCCTCGTCCGGCTTGGTCCACGGCGCGCGCAGGATTTCCTCCTGCGCGGGCGTCATCGTGAGTTCGGCGAACCCGTCGCGCAAACACGCGCGCAGCAACCCTTGCAACCGGGCGAACTCCGCCCGCCGCGCCGCGACGGGCCCGCGTTTGTACTTGACGATCCGCGCCAGTCCCAGCAGCCGGATCATCGCCGGATGGGGAAAGACCTCCACGGCCAGGCGAGGTCCCGCGGCGAGCCGCCAATCGACCCGGTATCCCCGGCGCGCGAGGGCTTCCACCAGCCGCAACGGACGCGGGCAGCGGGTGGCGTTCGCGGGGTGCGCGCCCGCGTGGAAACGTCCGAAGAGCGTGTGCGTCAGCCGGTCCACCGGACGGCTCCCCGTGGCGTTGGGACAAATCAGCGGCGCGTCGAACAACAGCAGGGCAGGCGTGTGCGGCGGCGGCGCGCATTCGTCCAGCCACGCGAGCAGCGCCGCGTCGCCGTGCAGGTGGAGCGCGCCCGTTACTTCAGCCCGGTCCGTCGCGGCGTCCACGTCGATCAGGCAAACGCCGTCACCCTTGTGTTCGCCCCAGGCCAGGTCGATACCGATGATCCGCATTGGCTCGCTCGTGGGATCTCTAAAATGCCCAACCATCCGGTCGGCTTCCGTGGTCCCGCAGGGATGAAAGGCAATAGCCGGGACTTTGTTCCTTGTCACCGCCCACATCTTTCAAGGCCGGGGGAATTGCCGGGACGGGCCGTCGCGCTTGCGCGCCAAAAAAGCCGTCCGCAAGTCTAGGTTTGTTGAACGAAAAGGTTTAAAATTGACTGTCAACGTTTCCCGCTCTCCTCTGGTTCCGACTTCCGCGTTCCGACTTCCGCGTTCCTGAGCTGCTCCCAAATCTCGCGCTCCTTCGCGGTCAACTTTTCGGGCAGGGTAACCCCGAGTTGCACGTACATGTCACTGCGCTTGCCCCCGGTCACCGGCAATCCCTTGCCGCGCAAACGAAAGCGGCGGCCCACCTGCGAACCCGGCGTGATCTTGAGTTTCATCGATCCGTCCAGCGTCGGCACGGTCACCTCGGTTCCCAGCACGGCTTCCCACGGATGCACGTTCAGATCGTGGTACAGATCGCCGCCCTCAACCCGGAAATCCGCGTGCGGGGCCAGCCGCACCCGCAGGAAAAGATCGCCCGACTCGCCCCCGCCCTTGCCGGCTTCCCCGCGGCTCTTCAGCCGGATGCGCTGGCCCTCGTGGACGCCCGCCGGGATTTTCATCTCGTAGGTTTCCACCTTGGCTTCCGCCCCGGCATCCACCCGGCGTAACGAGATCGCGCGCCTCGATCCGCTCAACGCCTCCTCCAAGCGTCACCGAAATATCCGCTTCCACGTCCGCGCCGCGTCCGGAGCCGTGCTGCTGGAAAAAATCGAAGCCCGCCGAACGCTCGTCCGTCGCGCCGCGCCCGAAGCGTCCGCCGGTGCTGAAATACTGCTCGAAAAAGTCGCTGTAACCGGTGCCGCCGAAATCGAACTCGATGCCGCCCCCCTTGCGCGCGGGACCCCGGCGCGGGGCGCCGGCGGCCTGTTCCTGCTGCCAGCCCGAGCCAAGCTGGTCGTATTTCGCGCGTTTGGTGGCGTCGCTCAGAACCTCGTAGGCCTCGTTGATCTGCTTGAATTTTTCCTCGGCGGTCTTTTTGTCCTTGGCCACGTCGGGATGGTACTGGCGCGCCAGCTTGCGGAAGGCTTTGCGGATGTCGTCGCTCGTGGCCGTTTTGGTGACGCCGAGGGTTTCGTAGTAATCGCGGAACTGAACAGGCATAAGAAAGGGTGTCTGCGCCCAATATATCCGACTTGGGGCTTGTGCGAGCGAGGCATTTACGGCATTGATTGCGCCCATGCCAACCCCGACCCCACGGCCTTTCCACCGGTTTTTGTCCCTGGTGGCGCTTTGCGCGCTGCCCTTGGGCGGATTGGTCGCGGGCACCCCTTCCGCCGACAACAAGGACGCCAAAAGCACCACGCAGACAGATCCTCGACGACATCACGCCGCTCAACGATTACTCCGCCGAGAGCAGCTACGTCGGCGGCAGTTCGTTCCGCGTCCGCCGCCCGGTGGTTCCGGGCGTCGACCGCCTCCGGTTTCGAGAGCTACGGACGCTTGGACGAGACGCAGGAGAGCCTGGAGTTCACGCGCCGCATCCATCTGTTGGATAAGATTTACCTGAAATTGGGCGCGTCCTACGAGCGTTTCGATTTCGGCGCGACCACCGCCCCGCTGCCGACGAGTCTGCAGAGCCTGACGGCCGTGGTCGCGCTGGAGTACGTCGTCAAAGGGCAAGCCCGGCGTGTTCATCCGCAGCAATCCGGGCATCTACTACTCGGACATCCACGATGTCTCGACCGGCAACTTCGACGCGCCGACGGAATTAGGCGGCATCGTTCCGCTGGGCAGGAAGTTTTATCTGCTCTTGGGCGCGCGGGTGTCGTTTCTGGCGCGCGCAGCCGGTTTATCCGATCTTGGGAGCCGTGTGGCTCATCAACGACCACCTCCGGCTCGAGGCCGTGCCGCCGGAGCCGCGCTTGATCTACACGGTCAACGATCAACTCGATTTCTTCGCGGGCGGCGAATTGCTCGGCGACGCCTACAAACGCGACCACACCGACTTCGCACGCCCGGCGAACAGCGTTTCAGCGGCGGGGTCATTGACTACAGCGAAGAGCGCGCGGGCGCGGGGCTGACGTACACGCCGATCAAGCAGGTAGACATCGATTTCAGCGGAGGCTGGAATTTGGAACGCAGTTTTGATTATTACCGCGATCCGGCGAGGCGGTTCATCACGCACGGCGCGCCGTACGCCAAGGTGAAGATCAGCGCGGCGTTTTGAGATGGGAGGGGGCTGCCTCCGCAGCCACGGAGTGGCGTTGTATCCAAGGTAGGGATGGCTCTCCGAGCCGCTCCTCATTTGTCTCCGCTGCCGGTAGGTCGTCCCTTTTGGACAAGGCAAACCAGCCAAGCTGATAATGGGAGCGGCTCGGAGAGCCATCCCTACCTTGGATACGAGAAACACAGGCTAACTCGCCAAGGAAACGTTGCTCGATCCCACCGCCAAGTCCTTGACGGCCGCCAGGATGTCATCCGTCACCTCCAGAAACACCACCGTAACCAAATAACCAGTCGCGTTCTCGTCGCACTGGCATTCGGCCACCACCCCCTGGGTCTTCAACAGTCGGCTTTTACACTCGACACCACTGTCATCAACCTGGAAATTCACGCTCAACTCCGTGCCGGGCGCGAAGCTCCACCGGGTCTTGATTTGCAAACCCCGGGGACAGATAAACAAGTCTTCGAAGTCAAAAGCCGCCGAATCCGCACCGTAGTCCAGATGGATGGACGCTGTTATATCGGAAGGGTCCGAGATCATCGCGGGCTTGAGGGATGCAAAGTAACGCAGCCAAGAGCATTTACAGTCGGGAACCGAGATGCCGTGGGTCAAATTAGCACCCGGGAATGCCCTGTCAACGCGCGCCCATGAGCGCTTCCTCGGGGCGGGGCGCCACCAAACCGTTATCGGCTGGCAGGTCGTCCAACGCCCGGGCGCGCGCCTCGCGCAGCAAACGGCTGGCGATCTGGCCCAACGCCACGCTCACCCCCACGGACACCAGCAAACCCGCCGCCCAGGCGACGTACTGCCCGTGGTCCGGCCGACTGCCGCCGTGCCAGATTTGCCAGCCGAAGTGACCCATTCTGCCCAGGTAAGCGTACAGGAACATCCCCGGCGACCACCCCAGGGCGACCCAAAGCATGCACGGCCAAAAGCGCAGGCGAGTCAGGCCGTAACAATAGTTGAACAGGCTCGTCGGGAAGAGCGGGCTCAACTGGCTGAGGAACACAATCTTCCAACCCTCGCGCTCGATGGCGAGATCGAACGCGCGCCACTGTGGACGGCTCGCGAGATGCCGCTCGATGAAACGTCGTCCGAAGGTCCGACTGATCCAAAACGCGCCCGCCGCGCCGAGGACGTGCCCGGTGAGCGCGAGTAGAAAGCCGCGCCACAACCCAAAGAGAAAGCCGCTTCCCACCACGAGTACGCCGGCGGGCAGCAGCAGCAGGTTGCACAGCGCGTGAACCAGCGGGTACATCAGCATGCTCCAAGGATAGTAGAGCGCGACGTGCAGATGCAGCCACCCGACCACCTTCGCGAGAGGGAAAAGCCGCCCGAGGATGAAAACCACCAGTGCGGCCAGCGCGAGTGAACCCAGTTGAAAAATGACCGCCTTGCCGGCTTTATAGAGCATGAAGTCTTCTGGGTGTCGCGCGTGGTACCTGTCGCGCGTCCGGCGGAAAAATCAAGCTTCCGCCTCTGGTCGCTCCGGGTCTTACCCGGGAGCGCGGGCATCCTGCCCGCATCTGGTTGGGTTTGGTCGAGTCTTCCCAAAGGCTGTCGCCCTTTGCGGGCAGGATGCCCGCGCTCCCGGGCCCGACGCCCCTATCCAGATGCGGATCGGAGACGCCCGCGTTCCCGGGGCTGATGCCCCGGAGCCAGAAACTGCCCTCAGCACGAGCTCCGCGCGAACTGCGACAACTCCACCGTGGTCTCGTAGTTCAGGAAGGGCGTGATCAGGTAAACTCCCGGGAAATGCCCCAGCACGGCCCGGCAGATTTCCTTCGCCAGTTCCACCCCCATCTTCTTACCCTCGGCCCCCTCACGACCCGCCATTTGCGCGCGGACGGCATCGGGAATCAGGATACCGGGAACCTCGTTGTGCAGAAACTCCGCCTGCCGACCGTTGAGTAACGGCCACACGCCGATAAAGATCGGCACCCCCAAATGCGCCGTGCGTTGCGCAACCACCTCCACCAGCGCCGTGTCGAACACCGGTTGCGTCATCACGTACTGCGCCCCGGCGGCGACTTTTCTCTCCAAACGGGCAATCTGCGCGTCCAAAAACTTTGCGTTGGGGTTAAACGTGCAGCCGATCACAAAACGCGTGGCCGTCTTGATCGACTTGCCGACGTGGTTGAACCCCTCGTTCATCCGCTTGACGATGCCAATGAGTTGCAAACTCGTGACATCATAAACCGACTTCGCCCCCGGATGATCGCCCACCTTTGCGGGATCACCCGTCAGCGGCAAGACGTGCCGGATACCCAACGCGGCCAGGCCCATCAACTCGCTCTGCAAACCCAGCAAATTGCGGTCGCGGCAACTCAGGTGCAGCAACGGCATCAGATTGTGGCGTTGCTTGAGCAGCGCGCCCGCCGCCAGGTTGCTCACGCGCAGAATCGCCAGGGAATTGTCGGCCAAGGTGATGGCGTCGCTGCCGGCTTCGGTCAGGGCGCGCGCGCCGGCGATGAACTTCTCCAAGTCCATCGTCTTGGGCGGGTCCAACTCGGTGATGACGACCGTCTTCCCCCGCGCAATGAGATCGAGAATGCTGGTTTCCTCCACCTCGGACGCGGCTACGGTGGGAGCGTGGCCCGCCACGGCGGTCGCCAACATGGGCGCGGGCACCAAGGGACGCACCGCAACCTTGGTGGTGACAGGCGACATTTCACGCAATGCCGCGGCCATCGCGGCGATCTGGGCCGGACCCGTGCCGCAGCAGCCGCCGACGAGCCGGGCCCCCTGCCCCACCATGTCGCGCGCCACTTTCGCAAAGTATTCCGGCGCGCTGTAGTACAAAAAACGGCCCTCGTGATAACGCGGATAACCCGCGTTCGGGTAGGCGGAGAGAAGCTCGCCGGGTTTCACCTCGATGTGCTCCAGCAAACGCAACGTCGCGTGCGGTCCGTTGAGGCAATTTACGCCGACGATTTCCGCGCCAAGCTGGCGGAGTTGGTCGAAGGCCGCCGTGATGGTGGTGCCATCCGGCAGCCGCCCCTCCTCCGCGCAAGCCAGCGAGCAGAGCGCGGGACAATGGTGCAGCGTTTGCTTGATTTCCAGCGCGAGCGAAAGCTCCTCCAGATCCAGAAACGTCTCGAAGAAGATCAGGTCCACGCCGCCGTCGAGCAAGGCCCCGATTTGCTCCTGAAAGAGCGCGCGACGATCGATGCCGCGTTCGCGCGCCTCGTCGGCGGTGATCCCGAGCGGACCCACGCTACCCGCAACGTACACATCCTTGCCGCGCGCGGCCTGGCGCGCGAGTTGCGCGGCCGTCCAGTTCATCTCGTTGACCTTGCCCTCGAACCCGTGCCGCTCCAGGCGGGCGGCGTTCGCGCCGAAGGAGTTGGTTTCGATCACCCGCGCGCCCGCCTCGATGTACTGGCTGTGAACGCGGGTCACCAGGTCCGGGGCGCTGAGGCAAAACTCTTCCAGACACCTCTTGAACGGGGCGTCGGCCAATTCCATGAGCGCGGTGCCCATCGCCCCGTCGCCGCACAAAACGCGGGATTGCAGTTCGTCGATCAAGTCCATATTTGACGGGGAAAGTAGAGGCGCGGCCAGGTTTTGCCGGGTGGCTCCAGTACACCCAAAATGGTGAAATCTCAACGCCCCGACCCCTTTCCGCGGATGCGCGCCCCGGCGGATTACTGCGACTTGGGATCGAAGGCGTCGCGCAGGCCGTCGCCCAAAAAGTTGAGCGCCAGCAGGGTGGCCGACATGATGAAGGCCGGGAACACGAGCAGCCACCAACTGCTCTTGATCGGGTTAACCGCCTGCGACCCGTCGCTGAGCAGCGTGCCCCAACTCGCCTGGCTCGCGTCCACCCCGAGACCCAGGTAACTGAGGAAACTCTCGTCCAAAATGATCGCCGGGATGGTGAGCGTCAGGTACACGGCGATGATGCCGCTCAGGTTCGGCAGGAGGTGGCGTGTCAAGATTTTGAAGTGGGTTTGCCCGAGACTGCGCGCGGCGGTGACGAACTGCGTGTTCTTCAAGACCAGCACTTGTCCGCGAATGATGCGGGCCATCGTGAGCCATTCCACCAAGCCCAGGGAAACGATGAGGATGATGGTCTTGGTATAATCCGGCAGGGTCCGCAGGAACTGACTCGACGATCCGCCGAAGATGCCTTGCAGCCAGCCTCGAAAACGCGCCTCGACGATGTTGACGATCACGATCACGAAAATCAGGCGCGGGATGGAATACACCACATCGACGGTCCGCATCATGAAGCCGTCCACCCGCCCGCCGGCGTAGCCGGAGACCAGGCCGTAACTCGTGCCGACGAACAGACTCACCAGCGCGCCGGCGAGTCCCACCAGGAGGGAAATCCGCGCGCCGAGGAAGACGCGGTAGAGTTGGTCGCGCCCGTTGAGATCGGTCCCCAGCCAGTGGGCGAACGAAGGTTGCGCGAGTTGCGCGGGACCGGGTTGCTGGTAGGCGGACGGCATGCAGAACGGCCCGACCACCGCCAGGGCCACGACCGCCACGAGGATCGCCACGGACGCGCGGACCGCCGGGTTCGCCCAAAAGCGCGCGCCCGCCGAACGCTGTCCGCCGCGCAGGGCGACGGGTTCTACGGCGGAGACGACCGCGCCGGTTTGGTCGGGAGTTTGCGGGGTGGAGGTTGCTGGGGACATCGGCGGAGCGGGTCAGTAAAGCCGCACCCGGCGGTCGAGGAACGTGTACGCGATGTCGGTGACGAAGTTGAGCGCGAGGAGCATGCCGCAGTACACGATCACCACCCCGCCGAGCAGGAAGCCGTCGCGGTTGAGGATCGCGTTGACGAAAAACCCGCCCATCCCGGGGATTTGGAAGATGGATTCCACGACGAGCGATCCCGTGAGCAGATTCGCCGCGAGCGGCCCGAGGTAGCTGATCACGGGCAGGATGGCGACCTTGAGGGCGTGTTTATAGACAACGCGGTTTTCGGAAAGTCCGCGCGCCCGGGCGGTGCGGATGAAATCCTGGCCAAGGACTTCGAGGAGGCTGGAGCGCATCAGGCGGGCGATGTAGGCGACGTAGGGTGCCGCGAGGACGGGCGCGGGCAGGACCACGCTCGCGAAGGATTCCCAACCGCCCACCGGAAGAATGCCGAGACCGAGGGCGAAGACGAGCACGCACAGCGGGCCGGTGACGAAAGACGGGACGGAAATCGCCACGAGGGCGGCGAACATCGCGCCGACGTCGAAGAGGCTGTTGTGCCGGACGGCCGCGAAGGTGCCGAGCCACACGCCGGCCACGGTGGCGATCAGGAAGGCGAGCGAACCGAGGAAGAGCGACACCGGCAGCGTTTGCAGCAGAATCTCGTTCACCGAACGGTTGAGGTACTTGGTGGACAGGCCGAAATCGCCGTGGCGCGCGAGAGCCCAGAGGTAATCGCGGTACTGTTGGAGGAGCGACCCGGCCTCGCCGAAAGCCGCCTGGCTTTTGGCGTCCAGGCCGAGCGCGACGGCGGTGGACTGACCCAGGGCGCGACCCTCGGGACCTTCGAGTTTGTACTTTTGCTTGAGAGCCTTCTCAATGGCTGGGGTCGTTTTGCGCTCGCGGTCGAACGGGCCGCCCGGGAGCAGCCGGATCATGAAAAACGTGAGCGTAACCACGCAGAACAGCACGAGCAGCATCGAACCGAGACGGCGAAGGATAAAGGCGGCCATGGGTCCGTTTCGCGGGCGCGCCGCGCGTTGGGCGACTATGAAGGGGAGCCGGTGGGAAGGCTAGTAGTTATTTTACCAGGGCGGCAGGGTGGAGTAACGGCTTGGAAACGTAATTTTTGACTCTTTCGAGGGGCAAGGTATCTTCTCATTTTTCCAATGCCCTCCTCCCCCGAATCCTCCTCTGACAACGGTATCGTTCAACAACGGATCAACACGGACAAAACCGAAACCACTTACGCGAACTTCTGTCGCGGGACGCTGACGCCCGAGGAAGTCATCCTCGACTTTGGGTTCAACTCCAACGCATTTGGCGTCAAGGTTCTCGAAGAGGACATTAACATCACCAACCGGGTGATCTTCAGTCCGTCCGCGGCGAAACGCCTCTTGTTTTTGCTCAACGAAATGCTTGGACGCCACGAGCAGAATTTCGGCGCGGTCGAGATCGACTACCGCCGCCGCCTCAAGCAGCAGCCGGATCAAGCCGCGCCCAACGCGACCAGCATCTAGGCGCCCCGGCAAGCTGACCCGTCGGCGGGTGTGCCTCAACGGTTTGGCAACAGATAGAAGTGGCTCGACGTGTCACCACTCGAACAAGAAAAGCTGCTGGAGCAAACGCGCTCGCAAATCCGCCAGAACGTGGCGGAGATTGCCGAACTCGCGCGCACCAGTCGCAACGGCGTGCAGTTCTTTCGCGATTTCCTTTCGCGGGTCGCGCGTTCGCTCTCGGCGCAAGGCGGCGCGGTCTGGATTCCCGGTGAATCCGGCGAGCTTCAGTTGATCGCGGAGGAGAATTTTGCCTCCTGCGCCTACCACGAGAACGAGCGGCAACGCCGTGACATCCACCGGGTGTTGGGCGAGGTCGTCAAGACGCGTCGGCCTTTCATCGTGGGGGCGGTTTCGCCCGACGTGAATCCTGATCTGGCCTCGGTAATCTCGGAGGACGAGGTCATGAACACCACGCCGCACCCGATGTTCTTCACGCCGGTGTTTGTCGGCGAGGGGCCGGGCCACGTCGGCGCGGTGCTCCACCTCTGGTTGCCGGCGGCGGGTGACACCAAAACGTACCCGTCGCTCTCGACTTTTCTGACGTCGGTTTGCGTCCACGCCGGCAACTTTCTGAAGGCCCGTCAGGGCGACGCCGCGATGGCGCGCAACCAGGAATACGAGAATATGCTGCGCTGCCTGGGCGATCTCGTGGGCGAGTTGGAGCCTAAAAAGGTCGGACGTTCGGCGGTGAACCACTTCACGGATTTGTTCCAGGCGAACCGTTGCAGCCTGTTTCACCAGA
This sequence comes from uncultured bacterium, assembly GCA_963795895.1. Classification (GTDB taxonomy): domain Bacteria; phylum Verrucomicrobiota; class Verrucomicrobiia; order Chthoniobacterales; family SZAS-18; genus CAWCJJ01. Next base: position 53,945 of record CAWCJJ010000001.1, on the reverse strand, counting down.
TCGGCGGCCGGTGGCGTTTGGAGTTTGTGTCCAACCAGGAAACCATCGACCAGCGTAGCGAGTTGGTGGTGAGCCTGTGCAACCTCGCTTCGCGCCTGCCGGTAACGGACGCGCCGTCCGCGCTGTCATTGGACAATCGCGATCAGGCGGACGTGTGGACCGAGCCATTTGAGGCGGTGGGCGCGCGCCAGGTGGCCTACGCCTTCTACCAGGCTCACCCGCATGAGGGTCAGACGGGGTTGATTTTGCTTGAGAGGCATTCGGCGGACGCGCCGTTTACGCAGGTGGCCTTGCGCCAGTTGGCGTGGGCGCGGCAGCAACTGTCGCGAGCCACGCTCGCGGCTTCGACCTATCGGGAGGTGCCTTTCCGGCGCGTGCTCCACCCGGTGACCCGCGCCCGGGGCATGTGGCGGTCGCGCCGTCGCGCGCGGCTAGTGGCGTTCATCGGGGTGCCGGCGGCGCTGCTCGCGTTGTGGCTGCTCGTGCCGTGGACGTTGCGGGTCGAGGGGGATTGCGTGGTCCAGCCGCAGATGGAAGCGACGGTATCCGCCGAGACGGCGGGGAAGATCGAGCGCGTGATGGTCCAGGAGGGGCAGTACGTGGAGGCGGGGACGGTGGTGGCGAAGCTCGAGGACGAGGATTTGCGGACGCAGATGGCCGTGAGCATCCAGGATTTGAACAAGTGGCAGGCGGAGGCGAACCGTTACCAGTCCAGCGGCGAAGACGCCCAACGGCGGTTGGCGGAGATCAATCTGCTGAGTTCGCAGGCCAAGCTGGACCGGCTGCGGTTTCTGCAAGGCAAGACGGATCTGCGCGCTCCGATCAGCGGCGTGGTTTTGACGAAGAACCTAGCAAACCGGCTGGGGGAAAACCTGGAGATCGGCAAACCGTTCTGCGAGATCGGCGGGCGCGACCATTACGAAGTGGTGATCAACGTCGGCCAGCAGGATCTGGGGGTGCTGCTGGAAGCCTTGCGGAAGAGCGGCAAGCTGCCGGTGGATTTCATTTTGCACGCGCACACGGGGACGCGTCTGCACAGCGTGGTGCAAGGCGTGGAGGCGATCAGCGAAACGGCCCGGACGCGGCCCGGGAGCAGTTACTTCGAGGTGCGGACAAGTTTCCCGGTGGACAGCAACCTGGCGGCGACGTTGAAGCCGGGGTACACCGGTAAGGCCAAGATCGATCTGGGACGGCATCCGTTGGCGGCGGTGATGATGCGGAAGTTTTTTGATTACTGGCGGGTGGAGTGGAGTTTGTGAGGGTTCCGCCTCCGCCCGCCGCGCAGCGGTTTTGGAGTGCGCCGCGACACGTCGCCGCTTTCGCACGGCTCCGCCAGGTCCGACCAGCGACACGTCGCGTCCCGACCTCCGGCGCAGCCGACTGATCATTGAGCCGGCTGCGCCGGAATGGCGAGGACGCGACATGTCGCGGCTGGATCCCGGAGCTGAAAGCGGCGACGTGTCGCGGCGCACTCCAAAGCCGCTGCGCGGCGGGCGGAGGCGGAACCCCTGGAAAAGTCGCTTGTGTTGGGCTACTATTCATATCCGCACGGGACGTAGATGCTCGACGGAGGAACCCTGCTTTTGTAATGAGATCCAAGATTGCCAACCGCGCGCTGTTTGCCCTCGTCGTTCTCGCCGCCGCCACTGTTCTCATCCCAACCGCGCCCGCCGCGACTAACAAAGACAAATCCGCCGAGCACATCGAGAAAACCAACAAGGGCGCGCTGACCATCGAACTCAAAGGGCTGCTCATTCCCTTCGACCAAGCCAATCTCAGCGCGCGCAGCACGGGCGTCATCCGCACCATGAAAAAAGAGGGCGACGCCGTTCACCTTGGTGACATCGTCGTGACCTTGGAGGACGATATGGAACGTCTCTCTGTGGAATCGGCGCAGTCCGTCTTCGACAAACGCAAGTTCGAGGCGGAATCCAGCGAGGCCCTCGCGAAAAAGGGCGGAACCAGTGACGACGCGTTGCGCACCGCCCGCACGAACCTGAAGACCGCCGAAATCCAGCTTCAGCAATCCAAAGTGGCGCAGGAACACAAGACGGTGGTCGCGCCCTTCGACGGGGTGATCACCCGGCGCATCCGCTCCGTCGGCGAGGCGGTCGATCAGTACAACACCCAACTCCTCACGATGGTAAACCTTTCCAAAGTTTATCTCGAAACTTACCTGCCCACGAACCGCCTCAAGGATGTCCAGCCCGGTCAATCCGTCGAGGTCCGCGTCGCGGATTTACCCGGGCGCTCCTACAACGGCGCGGTGGATTTCATCGCCCCGGTCGTTGATCCGGCGAGCGGCGAGTTCCGCATGAAAATCCTGATTCCTAACGAGGACCGCTCTCTACGTTCCGGGATGAGCGCGGTGGGCTCGCTCGTGCTGGCGGCCCCCAACTCCGACGCGATCCCCGGTCCCCTCGCGCCGCAATAACGGGAACACGCCCTGCTTCCCATGGCCGCTCCCCTTCCCACCGACCCGTCTGCGACCGTCGTCACGCCGCTGCGCGGGGACCTCATCACCAGCGAGCAGATCTACCTGGGGCGCGCCTACGTCGTCGTCAAGAATCCAATTAGCCTGACGTACTTCCGCCTGTCCCGGGCGCACTTCGACGCGGCGCGGCGCTTCGACGGCAAGACGACGGTCCGCGCCATTGCCGTGGAGATGCAGTACGCCAGCACCTACTGGCGCGCGATGCCCATCGAGCGCGCCACGGAGGAGATTTTCCAACTTGCCCAGCAGCTCTCCTCCTCGGGGGTGCTGCAATCCACCGGGCAGCAGGTCGTCACCCGCCAGAAAGCCATGCAGGCCCGGCGCCGGAAGCCGGGCTTGGAGTCGTTAATCGGGAGCATCCTCTACATCAAGAAATCCCTGGTGGACCCGAACCGGTTGCTGACCCGGATGGACCGCTACTTCGGCTGGATGTTTACGCGCGGATACGTCATCGCCTTCTGCCTGGCGGGTGTCGCCACGCTGTTGATGCTCGCCGGGCATCGGGAGGAATTGGCGCGGCACAGCGCGAACTTCTTTACCCTGCAAAACCTGATGCTCACCTGGATCGTTTTTGTCTTTGTCAAGACGATCCACGAGTTCGGGCACGGACTCACGTGCAAGCATTTTGGCGGGGAGGTTCACGAGATGGGCGGGTTGCTGATCATGTTCACCCCCTACCTGTATTGCAACGTGAGCGACTCCTGGATTCTGCCCGACAAAAAGCGACGCATCCTCGTTACCGCCGCCGGCATCTTCATCGAGATGACCCTGGCGATCCTCGCGGCGTGGCTCTGGCTCCTAACGGCTCCCGGGCTACTGCACCAGGTGTGTTTCAACATCATGTTCACCTGCTCGGTTTCGACGCTGCTCTTCAACGCGAATCCGTTGATGAAGTTCGACGGGTACTACATGCTTTCGGACGCGTTGGAAGTGCCGAACCTCAAGCAGAAAAGCTCCGCCGCCGCGACCACCTGGGCGCAACGCTACCTGCTCGGAATTCGCTTCGGCGGACCGGCGCAGTTCTTCTCGTATGAGTTGAGTCCGTTGTTCGGACTCTACGCGGTGGCGAGCTACTTCTACGGCTGGCTGGTCCTGTACCGGATTTCGACGCACCTTTTCGACGCGCTCGCGCCCTACGGACTCGACTTCCTGAGTCGCAGCTACGTCTGGCTTTATCTGTTTACCGCTTTGGCGCTACCCTGTTACCGGCTTATGAAAGTGACTTACCAAAATCCCACCACCCGCGCGGCCGCAAGCCGGCGTTTCCTGCAGATCGGCGCGGTGGCGGCGGCGGTGGTCGCGCTGTCCTGGGTGATCCCGTGGCAGGATTCGGTGAAACGGGGATTTGTCCTGGATCACGCGACGGTGGAGCCCGTGGTGGCGCGCACCTCCGGGTTCCTCCGCGAACTGTACGCGCGAGATGGTGAGACCGTGCGCGCGGGCCAGCCGCTGGCAAGATTGGAGAACCGGGATTTGCAGGCGGAGGCCGACGATTTGAAACGCGAGGCCGAGGGTTACGAAGTGCAGCGCCGCGCCGCGCTGAGCAACCCGGTTGACGCCGTGCGGCAAACGGCCCCGGCCTACGCGCGGTTGGCGGACGAATCGCGCATCCAACTGGACCTGCGGAAGTGGCAGTTGGAGGAGTGCGTGCTCCGCGCGCCGCGCGACGGGATCATCCGGCAACAGGGGTTGAACAAACTGACCGGCCAGTATTTTCCACGCGGGCGTCAGTTCTGCGAGATTGGCAGCGCGGACGAGTTTCGCGCGATCATCTCGTTGGACGAGTCGCAAGCCCGCCGGGTGGCGGTGGGGCAAACCGCGCGTTTGCGCCTGCGGGCGTTGTCGGGCCGCACGTACGAGGGTCGGATCAGTTCGGCGCCGGTGTCGAGTTTGACCAAGCTAACGAACTCTGGATCGGCGAATTTGGCGGATGGCGATGTCCCCGCGCAAGTGGGGCGGGACGGCAACTTGGAGCCGAGCGTGGCGTATTACGAGGCCGAGATAATTTTGCGCGACGATCCGCGCGGCGAACGGTTGCGGGCGGGGTTGTCGGGAAAGGTGAGGATCGACACCGGACGCACGAGCCTGGGACGTTTCGCATTGGCGAACTTGTTGGATCTGATCAATCCGGCGATGCGGTTGTAGCATCGAGATATGGGCGGGTTTATCCCCATTCTTAGTCCCTCCGGGACTAAGAAGTGCCAGAGCGGTATGGATCAAATGAATTTTTGATTCTAATCCCACTTCAGATCTCCCGCAACGCGCGCGTCGCCACCTCGCTCACCTTCGCCATCTGCTCAATCGTGTGCGCGACCGAAATGAAACCCGCCTCGAACTGCGACGGCGCGAAATAAACCCCCGCGTCCAAACACCCGTGGAAAAACCGCGCGAACGCCTGCCGGTCGCACGCTTGGGCGGACTCCAAATTGAACACCTCCCCCTCCGTAAAAAACAAACAAAACATCGATCCCAGCCGGTTGAAGGTGTAACCCTTGCCTGTCGCCTTCAGCGTGGACCGCACCGCCTCCTCGAACAGCGCGCCGTTTTCCTCCAAACGCGCCCAGCCGTCCGTGCGCTCCAGTTCGCGCAACTGCGCCAGTCCCGCCGCCATCGCCAACGGGTTACCCGACAACGTCCCCGCCTGGTAAACGGGTCCGTCGGGCGAAAGGCAGTCCATGATTTCCGCGCGCCCGCCGAACGCGCCGACCGGCAACCCACCGCCGATCACCTTGCCTAACGCCGTCAGGTCAGGCTTGATCCCGTAAATCTCCTGCGCGCCGCCTTTCGCCAATCGGAAGCCGGTCATCACCTCGTCGAAGATCAAAACCGCGCCGTACTGGGTGCAAAGTTCGCGCAGCAACTCCAGGAACCCGGGACGGGCGAAATACAAGCCGGCGTTCGCGGGCACGGGTTCCAGAATGACGGCGGCGATCGCCGCGCCTTCCGCCGCGAAAGCCGCCCGCAACGCCGCCTCGTCGTTGAAGGGAAGGGTGATCGTCATTTCCGCCAACGCGCGGGGCACACCGGCGCTGTCGGGTTGTCCGTGGGTCAACGCGCCGCTGCCAGCCTTCACGAGCAGGGAATCGACGTGCCCGTGGTAGCAACCGGTGAACTTGATCAATTTGTCGCGCGAGGTAAACCCCCGCGCGAGCCGCACGCAACTCATCGTCGCCTCCGTACCGCTGTTCACCATGCGCACCTTTTCGATGCTCGGCACCCAGGAACAGATCAGGCGCGCCATTTCCACTTCCAGCGGGTTCGGGATGCCAAAACTCAGGCCGCGTCCCGCCGCCTCGCGCACCGCCGCCACGACCACCGGGGCGGCGTGGCCGAGGATCGCCGGACCCCACGTGCCCACGAAATCAATGTACTCGTTGCCGTCCACGTCGTAGATGCACGCGCCCAGCGCCCGGTCCACGAAGAACGGTTCGCCGCCGACCCCGCGAAACGCCCGCACCGGCGAGTTGACACCGCCCGGGATCAAGCGCTTGGCTTCGGCGAAAAGCTGTTCGGATCGCGGTCGCGGAAAGTGGGTTTTTGCTGCCGTCATGCTCAACACTCGAATGTGGTCGGTGTATAATCAACATCCGCTGCGGCCATCGTATCGAACGAACCATGAACATCGCTCTCACCACCATCGGCAGCACGGGTGATTTGCAGCCTTTCCTCGCGTTGGGGCTGGGTCTCAAACAGGCGGGCCACCGGGTGCGGGTTTGCTCGCACGGGGTGTTTGCGAAACGCTTCACCGGGGCGGGGTTGGAGTTCGCCCCCGCCGGCCCGGATTTCGACGAGGAGGATCGACTGCGTATCTGGAGTCAACTTGACGTGGCGGGCGATAATTTGCTGCGGCAATTCGACATCCTCGGCGAGGCGCTTTTCTTCCGGGGAGCCGAACAGCGTTTTACCGATTGTCTGGCGGCGCTGGAAGGGTTCGATCTCGCGATCTGCCACCACGGGGACCTCGTTGGGCAGGAGGCGGCGTTGCGGCGCGGGATCCCTTGGATGGGCGTTTACCTCTGCCCGGGATTTATCGAAACGCCGCTCAATCCCCCGCTCCACGCGCCGGACCTCGGACGCTGGGGAAACCGTCTGGCGTGGAAATTCGGGGAGCTTGCCAGCCGACGGACGCAGGCGCGGGCGACCGAGGTGTTGCGCGCTTTGGGGACGGCGCGACCGGGGTTGAAGGTGAGTCAAGCGGCTTCGCCTTTGCTCAACTTCGTGCCGGTGTCCCCTGCTCTCGCGCCGGTTCCGGCGGACTTGCCGCGCAACTTCGATGTCACGGGTTACTGGGTTCACCGGGAGCCCGGGTACGCGCCGGCGCCGGAACTCGCGGCGTTTCTCGAACGAGAACCCGCGCCGGTGGTGATTAGTTTCGGTTCCATGGGCGGCGGCAACGGCGGGGAAACGGCGGAACTTTTGGTGGAGGCGGGACGACTTTCCGGGCGGCGTTTGGTGATCCAGAAGGGGTTTGGCAACGTGGAAGCCGAGTTGCGCGGCGACGCGGCGAGCCGGGTGTTTTTCGCGGACTTTGTGCCCCATGATTATCTGTTTGCGCGCGCGGCGTGCGTGGTGCATCACGGGGGCGCCGGGACGACGGCGGCCGCGACGCGCGCGGGCAAGCCGTCCATCGTAATCCCGCATTTGGCCGATCAGATTTATTGGGGCAAGTGTTTGGTGAAAGCGGGGGTGGCGTTGCCGTCGCGATCCAGGAGGAAGCTGACGCCCGCTGTGCTTGCGCAGATGATCACGAGGACGGTGGAGCATCCTGTTCTGAGTAAGCGGGCCGACGCGCTGGGCAAGGTTCTCCGCGAAGAAGATGGTGTCGGACGCGCGGTGGCGGCGATCCATGGGTTGAAGCTGAAGCTGAAGGTGGGGGTGTAACGGGATTAGCGGCAACATCTGGCTCCGGGGCATCAGCCCCGGGAGCGCGGGTCTCCGACCCGCCTCTGTTCTGGTCAGGTCCACTCAAGGGCTACCGCCCTGTTGCGGGTCGGAGACCCGCGCTCCCGGGGCTGACCAGATGCGGGCGGGACGCCCGCGTTGCTTCTTCAGCAATGGGTTGGTGCCAAGTTCAAACGTTACCAGAACGGTTGGAGAAACCTAACCATACCTGCGCATGTGCTCGGCGAGCCGCGCCGCGTACTCCGGGTCCGCCTTCACCAAATCCCACTTCTCCCGGAAAATCAAAGCGGACGCCGCCTTGGTTTCATCCTCCGAAAACGGGAGAACCTCGCGCGTGCCGGGAAGGTACTTGCGGCCGCCCGGATGGTTGGCGTAACGGCGTGCCCGGGTGTAACCCATCTGCAAAAACTTGCGCGCCATGTCCATCCCCACGAAATCACCGGCGGCTTTGTACTGCTCGTACATTCCGTAAATCTTGTCCGCCGAAACGCGCGCCACCCCCGGCGTGCGGAAACGCCAATGCGGCAGGATCTCTCCCTTGTAAGGCTCGACCGTCAAGACGCCCTGCTCACCGCGCCCCACCCGGTACAGTTCTGGGTTAGCCCGGAAGTCCGCGCCCCTGACCTCCCCCGCGTAGTAGTCCCGCTCGACACTCACGCGCGCCTGGCTGACAAAGTCGTCAGTGCCTCCAGCAGACGATCCACTTCCTCCGCGGTGTTGTAATGCGCGAACCCGATCCTAACGAGGCCTCCGCTGTCCGACAACCCGAGGCGGTCGACGATGTTCAGCGCGTAGAAATGGCCGTCCCAAACGAACATCCCCTCTTCGCCCAGACGGGCGGCAAGCTGCCTCGGCGTCCATCCTTCCAGGGTGACGCCAAAGGTCGGGGTCCGCTCCGCGACACGACCCGGATCGGCGATCCCATACACGCGCAGACCAGGGACCGCCCGTGCTCCCTCCAAAAAATTCAGGCTCAGCCGGCGCTCGTAGCTAACGATGCCTCGCATGGTGTCGCCGACCTCGCCGTCCGGCTCGCCCAGTCGCTTGAGGTACGCCAGGCTCGCGCGCAATCCCGCAATGCTCTCAAAACTCTGCGTCCCGGTCTCCCACTTGCCCGGCGGGCGGTTCGAGGAGGCGCGCACCTTGTAGGCTTCCAAACGCTCCATGTGCGCCAGCTTTCCGTACATGATCCCCAGATGCGGCCCGCAAAATTTGTAGGCCGAGCACAGCAAGAAGTCGCAGTCCAGCTTGACGACGTCAATCGCCCCGTGCGGCGCGTAATGCACCCCGTCGATGCAGACCAAAGCTCCCGGCGCGCGCTCCCTCACCAACCGGATCGCGCCCGCGACGTCGGGAATGGTGCCGACCGCGTTCGAGCCGTGCGTAAACGCCACCAAACGGGTGCGCTCATTCAGCAATGTTTCCAGATCTCCGAGGCGCAAAGTGCAATCTTCCAACCGAACTTCCCAAGTGCGCGCCACCGCGCCCGCGTCTCTCGCCGCCAGTAGCCAGGGGGCGACGTTGGCGTCGTGATCCAAACTCGTGACAATCACCTCGTCCCCGGCATGCCAAGTGCGCGCCAACGCGCGGCTCAGGGTGAAAACCAGGCTCGTCATGTTCTGTCCGAACACGATTTCCTCCGGTGCCGCCGCGTCCAGGAATTCGGCCGTGTCCCGGCGCGCGTCGGCCACCATCTCCACCGTGCGCTGACTCGTGAGAAACGCGCCGCCGAGGTTGCTGTTGTCGCGGCTCAGGTACCCGCTCATCGCGTTGATGACCCCGAGCGGGGTCTGCGTGCCGCCGGGGCCGTCGAAGAACGCCGCCGGGTGACCGTTCACCCGTTGCGCCAAACTGGGAAAAAGCATCCTGACCTCCTCGTGCGGGAGGCGCAGTGTCCAAGCGGTATGCATGGTAAGGAAGGCGGCCTCCCTCCCGTTGCATAACGGAGGCGGTCGCCGGTGGAAGTTAGATCAACCTCGCGACGATGCTCAAGCCGTAATAACGAACACATCGCGTTCGCCCACCTCGTCGCCCAACGGCGCGACGGAACTCGCGAAATGGTAGAGGGTCCGGTCGTTGACCATCACGAACTCGCCAGGCTGCAACACCTTGTCGAAAATGGGCGGCTGATCCTTCACGCGGTAGAGGTGCGTTTCGCCGCCGGTGATCGCCTTCCGTTTTATGCAGAAGATGCCCACGAAGTCGAAGCCGTCCTGGTGAATGCCCTCGGGCGCGGGTTCCCCCTGTTCATCCCGGCTGGCAACGATGCGGATTTGGTGGACGCCCATCTCAGTAAGCATCGGATCGATCTTCGAGAAGTCGATGAAGGCGGCGATCAGTCGCTGGAACTCTTCCAGCGCGGGAAGTCGCTCGTCCAACTCGGGGAAGTCGCGTTTGATGCCGCCGGCGAGCTGGTTGACCTTGGAGCTTTGGACAAAATATTTGTGCTCCAAGCGGTGCAGGTTGTCCGGCTGACCCGTGAACCGGGAGAACCGCCGGCGGCGGAACTTGCCGGTGATGTAAGGGTCCACGGGAAGGTCCGCGAAGAAAGGTTCAAAGCTCTCGGCGCGCAGGCCGGCGAGCATTTGTAGTTTATAGTCAAAATCGGTAACAAGGGGGGTTGTTGGCATCCGCTAATCTACGCCCCGCCGCGCGGGTGGCAAGCGGCTCGCCGGGGGTCTAGAAGCGAGGGTGGGAGCGGGTCTTGCCCGATGGCGGGAACCAAGGCATCGTTCGCCCGACATGCACGCGCGCGCCCTGATCCTGGATTACGACGGCCTGATCGTGGACTCCGAGACGGCGGAGTACGCGACCTGGAAAGAACTTTACGCCGGGGAGGGGCACGTTCTCGAATTGTCCGATTGGTTGAACGCCGTGGGCTACGCGAACGGGTTCGATCCGCGCGCGCATCTGGAACGACTTACCGGACGCGCTTTGGATTGGAGTGTGCTCGACCCGCGCAGGGCGGCGCGCACGCACGCCATCGTTTTCGCGCAACCACCCCTGCCGGGGGTTCGGGCCGTGCTCGAACGCGGACGAGAACTCGGCTACCGCTTGGGAGTCGCGAGCAATTCCACCGTGGACTGGGTGCTGCCCGGTCTGGAACGGCTGGGGTTGGCGGAGTATTTCCAAACGGTCCGCACCCGCGAGATGGTTTTGCGGCCCAAGCCTGCCCCGGATTTGTATTTGCTCGCGCTGGCGGACCTTGGGGCGACGGCGGCGGACAGCTTCGCCTTCGAGGATTCGGAGCCTGGCATCGCCGCCGCGAGTGCGGCGGGATTACGGGTGATCGCCGTGCCGAACGCGTTGACGCGGCACCAGGATTTGTCGTTGGCGGATGTGCGGCTGGGTAGCTTGGAGGATTTCGAGGTGCCAGTTTGATTGCCGGGGCGACACCCCTCACCCCTCCCTTGTCGCCCCCGGGGCGAAGCGGTAGCCGAATTCACGCGCCGTTAGAATCCACTCGGGCTGGTGCGGGTCGCGCTCGATCTTTCGCCGCAACGTCGCCACGAACCGATCAATACTGCGCGGCGTGACGGTCACATCATACCCCCAGACCCGGTTCAAGATCTCATCTCGGCTCAACGCCTCGCCCGCGCGTTGCAGGAAGAGCGAAAGCAGAGAAAATTCCTTCGGGGAAATCTCGATCGGTTCACCGTCGCGGGTCAGGGAACGCGCGCTCGCGTCGAGCAACAACCCGCCGAATCTCCACCGCTCCGCCTCCTCCTTGCGGTGCCGACGCAGCAACACTTCCGCGCGCGCGAGCAGTTCGCGCACGCTGAACGGCTTCTTCACGTAATCATCCGCCCCGAGCTCCAGCCCCAGCACGACATCGGATTCCTCGGTCTTGGCCGTCAACATCATCACCGGCGTTTGGATCCCCTCGCGGCGCAGCCGGCGGCAGACTTCGTAGCCGTTCATCCTGGGCAGCATCAGGTCCAGCACGATCAAATCGGGCCGTCCGTCCACGGCGGCCGCCAGCCCGCTTTCGCCGTCCGCCGCCAGTGAAACGGTGTAGCCCGCGAACGCGAAATTATCCTTCAACCCGCGCGAAAGCGCGGCGTCGTCTTCGATGATAAGGACGGTGTCCATGTCTCGGCCGCTCGCCAAACCTCCCCGCGGAAGTAGTGGCTCACTTCGCACTTGTACCCTTTTCCAACGGCAGACGCACGGTGAAAGTGCTGCCTTTCCCCGGCTCGCTGCGCACCGCCACCGTGCCCCCATGCGCCCGGACGATGGACTGGACCAAGCTTAAACCCAGCCCGCAACCGTCGTGCGAGCGGGCCAGACGACGGTCCGACTGGTAGAACCGCTGGAAAATCCTGCCTTGCTCATCCGGGTCAATGCCGAGTCCGTTGTCGCTCACCTCGTAGCAGGCGCGCCCGTCCGCGACGAAGCCGCGAAAGCTGATTTGCTTGTCGTCCCCGGTGTACTTGAGGGCGTTTTCGAGCAGGTTGACCAACACGGTGGTCACCGCCTCCAGGTCGGCCGGGATGAAAACATCCGCTTTCGACAACTCCAGTTTGAACTGGCACCCCGGTGCTTCCAACTGTGGCCGCAACCGCTCGACCGCCGCCAGCATCACCTCGTCCAAGGGAACCGGCACGATGCGCAACCCGCCGTGACGGCCCGGATGTTTGTCGAACCGCGAAAGAGTCAGGAAACTTTCCGCGAGCCGTTCCAAACGCAGATTCTCCCGCGCGATCAGCCGCAGATACTCCTCGGCTTGCGCCAAGCCCCCGTGATACCGCCGCTCCAGCAGGGTGTCGATGAACAGGCGGGTTGACGCGAGAGGCGTCTTCATCTCGTGCGAAACAACGGCCAGAACATCGCTGCGCATCTCCTGCAAGGCGATGCGCCGCCCGAGTTGCGAGCCGGCGAGGATGGCGATGGTCACCGTCACCACCATCATGCCGCCGACCATCCAGGCGTACAACTTGATCTGCTCGCGCGCGCTTCCGTCGATGAGGACCGTGTCCGAACTGAAGAGTTGCACCCGCCAGGTCGGCAGCGGCGGCGGGAGCAGGGTTTCGGCCACCACTTCCCCCGAGTTGGCCCGTGCCATCCCCTCCCGGGCGAGCGGGAGCGCCTCCCCGTTTTCGTCCACGATCCGGGGTGAACTCTGCGAGTCCAACGCCCGGGAGTAAAAGGTGCCGATGGCTTCCAGCAGACGCCGCCGGGTTTTGACGAGCAGGATGGACGAGCCTTCCGGCGAAATTTGTCCGCCGGGGCGCAAGGCGAACACGGGTTCGGGAAACTCGCTCAAGAACCGCCACCGGACGGGGCCGTTGGTCGGCACGCCGGCGTAGTGGACGCCGCTGTCCACGAGGGCCTTGGCGAGGCGGTCGGATTGCGCGCCGGGTAATGCAAACCGCGTCGCGGGGGACAGGGTGCCGTTCGGGGATATTTCGACGACGGTGTCGGCGACCTCCGGGGATATGATTGCCGGGTTCGCCTCACTTGAGTCCACGGCGGGCAGTTGTTTGGCGAGGCCGGCGGCGAGCGTCGCGCTGGAGGTCGCCAGGAACTTGAGGTAAACGGGTTTGATCCTTTCGCGCGATTCCGAGCGCTCGTTGAAGATTTCCTCGACGAGGAAGCGCAGCACGAAGACGGTCGGGATGAGTGGCAGCAGGACCAGCAGCATCACCAGCGCCCGTAGCTGGCGCGGGTTCATCTCATAGGAGTTTGCCGCGCGCATGGGTGGCAGCATCCACGCGCCGGTTGGCGGCGGCAAGATGGATTACCGGAGAGAACCACCCGGCAGGTAGATCAGTCGGCAAATTGCCCAACCCGGAACGAGTTGGGGAGAATGGTGACGCCCCTAAAAATCGTCGCTATCGACCATCCGCTTGAACAAACCCGGCTCGTTGCGCAACTGCTCAAACGTCCCGTCCTGCACGATGCGGCCCTCGTCCAGCACGATGATCCGGTCGCAATCCTTCACGGTCGAAAGACGGTGGGCGATGAAGATCGCCGTCCTGCCCGGCAGCACGTGGCTGAAGGCCTCCTGCACCATCCGCTCGCTCACGGTGTCCAGCGCGCTCGTCGCCTCGTCGAAAACCATGTACTCGGGATCGTTCAACAACGACCGGGCAATCGCCAAACGCTGGCGCTGCCCGCCGGAAAGCCGCGCGCCGCCCTCGCCGATGATGGTGTCCAATCCCTCGGGCAGTTGCTCGATGAAGCCCCAAATGCTCGCCATCTCACAGACATGCCGCAACTGCTCCTGCGTGGCCCCCGGCTGCACCACGAGCAAATTCTCGCGGATGCTGGTGGAAAAGAAGTACGGGTCCTGCGGCACGACGCCGAACTTCTGGCGCACCTCGACCGTGCGGCAATCCCGCATGTCCACGTCGCCGAAAGACACCGAACCCTCGTCCGGATCGTAGAGGCGGAGCATCATCTTCGCGAGCGTGCTTTTACCCGAACCGCTCGGACCCACCAACGCGACGCGCTGCCCGAAGGGGATCGTCAGGTTGATGTCGCGCAACACCGGCTGGCCGTCCGCGTAGCCAAAGTCCAAATTCCGCGCGACCAAAGCCGCCTTCCGTTCGGGCACCACCGGGTGCTTCGGCTCCGGGGTGGAGCTATCCGTCGTCAAAACTTCCAGCAGCCGGTTCAAACTGGCCTGCGCCTTGCCTCGCGACACCCCGATCTGGAACATCAGCGAAACCGGTCCCTGCAACGCGCCGAACGTGATCATGTACGCGAAGAACTGGCCCGGGGTGAGATGCCCGTTCAAGAACCGGCCGCCCGCCACCAGGCAAACCAGCACGAAGCAGATAATACCCACGCCTTCCTGCCGCATGTTCACCTGGTGCGTCTTGAGGTCGCGATCGCACACTTTCTGACGCAACACGTCGGCGCTCTGCTCGAACGACGCGCTCATCTTCTCCTCGATGGCGTACATCTTCACGTCGCGGTTGCCGCGGAAAATGTCCGCCACCCGGCCGATCACCTTGCTCTCGGTGTCCTGGAAATCCTGCATCAACTGGCGGAGTTTGCCGTGGCCGCTGTTGGTCGAGATCACCGTCAACACCACGGAAATCACCAAAATGAGGGTCATGCCGGGATCCCAGAAGGACATGAAGGCCACCGACAGGAAGAACGCGCACAGCGAGTTGGGCACGTTCATGGCCAGCGAATGGTAGAACCCGCTGATCTCGCCCAGGGGCGATCCCATCACGTAGGTGAAAAGTTCCCCGCTGCTGTGGCGCCCGTGAAACCGGAGGCACAACCCGTTGATGTGCCTAAAAAAGCGCGAGCGCAGTTCCAGAACGATGTCCTCCCGGACCCGCGTGAAAATCTTGTAGCTGCCGTACCAGGAAAACATGCGCATCACGATGGCGACGAACAGGTAGGCGCCGAACAACAGGCCCAGACGCAGGTACTTCTCATGAACACTGAGCCCCTTGCCATTGAGAATATGATCCAGCATATAGGCCGGCATCAGGTTCTGGAGGGCAATGGCGACGCCGGGCAACGCGTTGAGCACCAGGCAGAGGAGCAACGCCCAGCGGTGCTGCCACGCGTAGGGCCGCACGAAGCCCCAAAGGCTCAGCGGCGGCACGGCGGGAACGGGCGCTTTTGGCAGGGCGGAAGCGGGCGCGGCAGCTTCGACGGCGCCGAAACGGTCGGAACGCAGACGGTCACCGGGGACGAGGGAGGCGGTAGCTTGCATGAAAGAAGAGCAATAGAGTCAGTGAACCAGACGTGCCGCGTACCCTCCGCTATTCAAACATCTTGACCGGAATCCTCCGAAAGGCTTTCCATGACAGGCGCCGGGGCAGAAAATGATTCGCTTGGAGTGAATCACTGGCCGGGTTCACCGTCGAATTTTCCAGCCAAAAGCCGGCGGCTTCCGAACTAACAGCACAACGGGCGTTCGTTTGCCCGGCCGGCGCAACCGCCTTCTTCCACTTTACTTCCAGATAATGACAGATCCCCATTTCCGCTGGGCCGCCGGCGTCGAGTGTTCCTTCATCCCCCACCTCGGCATCGACCAGTACCGCTGGACCCAGCACGACAAACTCTGGCGTACCGACCTCGAACTCATCGCCAACGACCTCGGCTGCCGCTGGCTGCGCTACGCCCTCCCCTGGCACGAAATCGAGCGCGAACCCGGGCAGTACGACTGGAGTTGGTTCGACGTCCGCCTCGCGCACGCCGAATCCCTCGGCATCACCTTCCTGCTGGATCTGGTGCATTTCGGCACGCCAACCTGGTTGCCGGACTCTTTCGCGGACCCCGATTTCCCGCAGGCGGTCGAACGCTTCGCCCGGGTGTTTGGCGAGCGGTACAGCGGCCGGGTCCATCACGTTTGCCCCGTCAATGAGCCGCTGATCACCGCCCTTTTCTGCGGCGACGTCGGCCTCTGGCCGCCGTACGGACTGGGTTTGCGCAGCTACATGACCGTGCTCACCCGCGTGGCGGAGGGCCTGTGTCGCGCCATCAAGGTGTTGCGCGCCACCATGCCGGGCATGGAAATCCTGGTCTCGGATTCGCTCGAAGTGGCCGTCACCTACGAGGACAGTGATGAAAAGAGCAGTCCGTTTTTGCGTGAGTCCCTGCGGGCCGACGTCGCGCGACGCATGGAGCGCCGCCACATCGTGATGGATCTGGTGATGGGACACGTGACCAAGCGGCATCCGCTGAGCGAGTGGCTGGATCGCAACGGGTTCTCGAGCTACGACCTGCGCTGGTTCGAGCGCAACGCGCAGAAAGTCGATATCATCGGCCTGGATTACTACGAGCACACCGAGGTGGAGCTGTACACGACGCCCGAGGGTTACTACCGACAGCGTTCGTTGCAGCCGCCGATGGGCCTTTACCGCGCCGCCCAGGATTACTGGAACCGCTACCAAATCCCGTTGATGGTCACCGAAACCAGCGCGGGCGGGGCGGACGCGGACAAGATTCACTGGCTGGAACGGTCCACGAACGATGTCCGCCGCCTACGCGCGGAGGGTTTCCCGGTGGTGGGCTACACCTGGTGGCCCGTGATCGACCATCTCGATTGGGACGGGGCGTTGCTCCACCAAACGGGCCACATTCATCCCGTGGGCATTTACGGGCTTGAACGCCAGGCGGGCGGACGGCTCGCGCGCAATCCCACGGGGTTGCGCGACGCTTACCGCGCGTTGATCCAGGGGGGAGACGAGACGGCGGGGCCGCTCGTGGAGACGGAGAAACAGCGCGAGGTGCGCCAAGTCGCCGCCGTGGCGGGGGGGAAAGGCACGCGTGTTTTGCGTTACCCGATCATCGTCCACGGGCGTTCGTACTGGGAACGTGGTTTCGTCTGGCGGCGCGGGCAACACCTGACGACGCGGCTCTCCAAGGATCATCCGGTGCTTTACGTGGACCCGATCCGCTGGACGGACGGCGAGGACGATCATCCGCGCGTGGGGATGACGTACTTTCCCGATTTCCCGAACATCTCGAATCTGGTGATCCACCTGCCGGTGAGTTACCGGGGTGAGGCGGAGGCGACCCGGCTGGAATGCCGCCGCCTGTTGGCGGAGGCGCTCGCGCAACCACCGTTGAAGGGTTGCTTCGACGAGCCGGTGCATTGGTTCGACGATCCCGACGCCGCCGCAATTTTCCAGGGGCAGGTCAACGCCCGCGCGGTGGTCTATGATTGCGCGGACCGCGAGCCCGACGCGGAGTTGCTGGCGTCGGCGGACGTGGTGTTCGCCGGAAGCGGCGAGATCCAGGACGGCGATCGTGGGCAAGGGGCGGCTGGATTCACTGCTCGCGCCCAACGGCGTGGACGTGCGCCATTTCCTCCGGGCAACGGGAGGAGGCCACCGGATCGCGGTGCCGCACGACGTGCATTTCGTGCCTCGTCCGGTGCTGATGTATTGCGGGACGATCGACCAGCGGATGGATTTCTCGCTGGTACACGCCCTGGCGGAAGCCGACGAGGCGTGGAGCGTGGTGTTGGTGGGACCCATTCAGGACGTCAACCCGGAGCATTTGCCGCGCAGGCGGAACATCTTCTGGCTGGGCAGACGTCCGTACGGAGAGATGCCGGATTACACGTTCGCGGCGCAAATTTGCATCGTGCCGTTTGTGGTGAACGAAGCGACCCGGTATTTGCGTCCGGTGAAGATCGGGGAGTATCTTATGAGTGGTCGCCCGGTGGTGTCAACCGCCTTGCCGGAGGTGGCGCGGGATTTTGCCGATGTGGTGAAGGTGGGGGCAACGCCCGCCGAGTTCATCGAGCATTGCCACGGGATTATCCGTGGTCGGGACGAGGAGATGATCCGACGCGGAACGCGACGGATGGCGCACCAAGGTTGGGGCAAGCTCGTTGCGATGATGGATGGTGCCGTCGCGAAAGTGCTGGCGGGGTAAAAGCACCCAGGCGAGTTCCTCGCCGTCCAATCAAGGGTAGGGATGGCTCTCCGAGCCGCTCCCATTATCAGATTGGCCAGCTTGCTTGGTAACAGGGGTCGTCCAACCAGCGCCGAGAGACAATGGGGAGCGGCTCGGAGAGCCATCCCTACCTTTGGAACGATGCCGCTTCGCGGCGGGTCAACATGACTCCGCCGCGCCTTGGCACCGAAGTATTCCTCTCAAGCCTCCGCACCCGCTAGCACCGGCTTGCCCGCGCTTGCGCCGTTCACTTCCATCGCCGCCGAGGGCAACGGAGCCACCACGTTGCTGCCGCGTTCCCGATTGACACCGCCGCCGCGACGCTCGCCGCTGATCTTGCCAAACATCGTCAGCGCGGCCCCGACCACCTGGTCCATGTTGTAATACTTGTAGGACGCCAGCCGCCCCACGAAATACACGTTGTCGCGTCGCTTCCGCCAGCGCCTGGTACTGCTTGTACAGCGCACTGTTCTCCGCGCGCGGAATCGGGTAGTACGGGTCGCCTTCGGCCTGCGGGAACTCATAAACGATGCTGGTCTTAGGATGCTCCTGGCCCGTGAGGTACTTGAACTCCGTGATGCGCGTGTAGGCGTAATCGTTGGGATAATTCACCACCGCCGCTGGCTGGAACACCGCCCGGTCGTGCGTCTCGTGCTTGAACTCCAGGCAACGGTAGGGCAGCTTGCCGAAACGGTAGTCGAAAAACTCGTCGATCGGCCCCGTGTAAATCATCTCCTTGAACGGCACGAAATCCGCACGTCGCGGTAATCCGTGTTGAGCATCACCTTGATGTTGGGATGATCCAGCATGTTCTCGAACATCCGGGTAAACCCGTGCAAGGGCATCGACTGGTAGCTGTCCGTGAAATAGCGGTTGTCGCGGTTCGTGCGGGTCGGGACGCGCGCCGTCACCTGCGCGTCCAGTTCGGAGGGATCCAGGCCCCATTGCTTGCGGGTGTAACCCCGGAAAAACTTCTCGTACAACTCGCGCCCCACCTTGCTGATCACCACATCCTCGCTCGTGCGAATCGGGTCGCGCTTCTCGGCTAACGACGCGAAGAACTCCTCCACCTGGAAGGAGGTCAGGTTCAACCCGTACATCTGGTTGATCGTGTTCAGGTTGATGGGCATCGGCAGCAATTGCCCGTCCACGCTCGCCAGCACGCGGTGCTCGTACCCGCGCCACTGCGTGAAATTCGAGAGGTAATCAAAGATGTCCCGCGAGTTGGTGTGAAAAATATGGGGGCCGTAGCTGATGGATCAAAACGCCCGCCTCGTTGTAGTGGTCGTACGCGTTGCCCGCGATGTGATTGCGCCGGTCGACGACCAGCACTTTTTTGTTGCACACCCGCGCCAACCGCTCGGCCAAAACGCTTCCGGCGAAACCCGCACCAACAATCAGATAATCGAACATAGGTAACCGTTTCAAACTTGGGCGGACGTTAGTGCCCGGCCCGGAATACAGAATCGGCGGAAACCATTCCGCCGATTCAACAAACTACAAAATACGGACGCAATCCGCGTCCCGCCGCCAAACCTTCGGCGGCGTCATCCGCCCACACTTTCTTACGCCACGCCACTCACCACTTCAGGCTCCTTGACGGCGAGCGCGTCCTTGATGTGGCCCTCCATGGCTTCAACGATCGACTCCCAAGAATTGCGTTGCGCCATCGCCAACCCGCGCTTGATCGCGGCCTCGTCCGGCTTCTCCGCCGCCTCGCGGCAGAGCTGGATGAAATGTTCGGAGGAATTGGAGATTTTGGTGACCTCGCTGAATTGCAGCACCACGTCTTCCACCGGCGTCGAGACGATGGGGCGGCCCGTCGCCATGTACTCCAGAGCCTTCGTCGGGTTGATGTACTCGGTGGCTTCGTTGAGCGCGAAGGGCATCAGGCAAACGTCGAATGCCTTGACGTAGGCCGGCAATTGCTGGTAGTCGCGACCACCGAGCCAATGGAAATTCGGGCGTTGCGGCACACTGGCGGGATCGACCTTTGTCATCGGCCCGATGATGACCACGCTGCCTTCGGGGTGCGCGTCCGCCAAAGCGGCCACGAGTTCGTAGTCCATCCGCTCGTCCACCACGCCGAAGAACCCAAAAACGGGTCCGGGCAGGGACGCGGCGTCCTCGGGCACCACGGTGCGCTTGTCGCGCGCGGCGGCGAAATGTTTGATGTCCACCCCGCAGCCAAACGAATGGGTGTTGGAATTGTACTTCACCTTGTCGCGACCGATCTTCGGACCGCCGGCGAACACCACGTCGGCCTTCGAGAGAAGCTCGCGCTCGCGGCGAATCAACTCCTTGGGCGCGCCTTTGAACTGGCTGAGTTGGTCCATGCAATCGAACACGATCGCGGCTTCGTCCATGTGGCCCGCAAACGCGGTCACCGCCATCGGATCGTAGAACCATTGCACCGGATCGTTGAAGCGCAGACCCAAGCGGGCCGGCGAGGACTTCCTGCACGAGTCGGCGGCGTTCCCGGTCCACCCACGCGCCGTCATTCCAGCGCGCCATCGGCATCTTCATGCGGAGCACGGTGATGTTGGGAAACTCGGAAACCTCGCGCATCTCGACCTGGGGCGTGGCGACCTCTTCGGATGGCACGGGACCCTCGACAAAAAGGATCTGGTGGCGTTGCGAAAAACGGGAGAGAAATTGTTGCGGACGCTGCCAAACCCAATCCCAGCCGAGATGGCAATGGACGATGATCGGGTAGTCAAATGGCGGAGTGTTGGCTTGCATGTTCCCTTTAGTCGTCATTGTCGGTAATTTTATTCACTTGGTTCAAACGCGCGCATGCTTGACGGCCCCCACCCAGGGGCGTCCAGCACAAAATTCGCGGCGACATTTTACGGAGTCGCGTGGCAACGCTAGCTATCGTATGGAAACGGCAGGCTGGATGCCCGCTTCTGTTCGCCGACCGCCGCGCAATCGGACGCGGGAAATAAATCCTAGTTGCGGCGTCGGGAAAAACCCCGACCCAGATTGGTATTTATCGCCGCGCGGCGAACCTCGTTAGAAGCGCGGCGCGCCACCGGAGAAGGCCGGAAAACGACGAACCACGAATGGTAATTAACATGGAATATCGACGCCTCGGAAAATCAGGTCTGCAAGTCAGCGCGCTCTCATTCGGAGCGTGGGTCACCTTCGCGCAACAGATCACCCGCGAGACGGCGGAGGAGTTGATGAACACCGCCTTCGAGGCGGGTGTGAATTTCTTCGACAACGCCGAGGCTTACGCCAGCGGCAAGGCGGAAATCGTGATGGGTGAAATCCTGAAAAGCCGCGGCTGGAACCGCGACGAGTTCGTCGTTTCCAGCAAGGTGTTTTGGGGTGGCGACAAACCCAACCAGGAAGGCCTGAGCCGCAAGCACGTCATGGAGGCTTGCCACGCCGCGCTGAGGCGTTTGCAGGTGGACTATCTGGACCTGTACTTCTGCCATCGCCCCGATCCGAACACTCCCGTCGAGGAGACCGTCCGCGCGATGAGCGACCTCGTGCGGCAAGGCAAGGTTTTGTACTGGGGAACCTCCGAATGGAGCGCGGATGGAATCACCAAAGCTTACGACCTTTCGCGTGAACTGGGCCTGGTGCCGCCGACCATGGAACAGCCGCAGTACAACATGTTCGAGCGCGCGAAGGTGGAACTGGAATTTGCGCCGTTGTACGGAGACATCGGCCTCGGCACCACGGTGTGGTCGCCGCTCGCCAGCGGACTGCTCACGGGCAAATATAACTCCGGCGATCCCGGCGACACGCGGATCTCGATGGCGAACTACGATTGGCTCAAGGAACAGTTCACCAACGAGGAAGCCACGCGTCGTTTGGAGGTCGTCAAAAAGCTCGGCGTGTTGGCCGGTGATTTGGGAACGAACCTGCCGCGGCTGGCGCTGGCGTGGTGCCTGAAGAACCCGCACGTCAGCACGGTCATCACCGGAGCGTCGCGCGTGTCGCAATTGACGGACAACTTGCAAGCCTTGGAGGTGGTGCCGAGGCTGACGGACGAGGTGATGCGAAACATCGATGTTTTGCTCGCCAACAAACCCGTGTAAAAAGGGTTTGGGTTCGGATTTGGCGGCTCGGGAAAGTAGCGTGTTTTAACGGATGACGTTCCGCCCGCCCCGCGTACCTTCCCACCATGATCGAAGCCCGGAACCTGACGAAACTCTACGGTAAATTTACCGCCGTCAGCGACTTGACCCTCCGGGTCCAACCCGGCGAAGTATTTGGTCTGGTGGGTTCAAACGGCGCGGGCAAGACCACGACGTTGCGCTGTCTGGCGGGCATCATTCCACCGACGAGCGGCACGGTCGCGCTCGGCGGGCATGACATCGTCGCCGACGCGATCCAAGCCAAGCGGCAACTGGCGTTTTTCTCCGACGAGCCGCGTCTGTTTGATTATTTGACGGTCGAGCAGCACCTCGCTTTTGTGGCGCGTATTTACCAGGTGCCCGATTACCGCGACAAGGCGGGCGCGTTGCTGGAGGAACTCGAACTCACCGGCAAGACCGGCGCGCTCCCGGCGGAGATGTCGCGCGGCATGAAACAGAAACTGGCCATCGCGTGCGGACTGATCCACGATCCAACGGTGATCCTCTTCGACGAACCCCTCACCGGGTTGGACCCGATGGGTATCCGCCGCATGAAGGCGACGATCCGCAAGCGCGCCGCCGCGGGCGCTTCGGTGATCATCAGTTCCCACATGCTGCCGCTGCTGGAGGAGGTCTGCTCGCACGTGTTTTTTCTGGACCACGGACGCAAGGTGGCCGACGGGACGCTGGACGAGGTGATTCGCCAGTTCTCCGACCCAAGTGCCGCCGGTCCGCCGGACTTGGAGGAGATTTTCTTCCGCGCCACAAACCAATTCCCGGCAAAAGAGGGCGCGGGCGGCTAATCCGCCTCCGCCCGCCGCGCAGCGGCTTTGGAGTGCGGCGACACGTCGCCGCTTTCGCACGGCTCCGCCGGGTCCAACGCGACACGTCGCGTCCAAACACTCCGGCGAAGCCGGCTCGATCGACAGTCGGCTTCGCCGAGGGGGAACGACGAGACGTGTCGCTGGGATCAAAGCGGCGACGTGTCGCGGCGCACTCCAAAGCCGCTGCGCGGCGGGCGGAGGGGAACCGTTCGCGGTGGGCGGAGGCAGAGCCGGAGCTTTCAGGTGGAACATTCAAGCCACTCCCTTAAATTCAACGACGGCATCAATCGCCAGTTATGCTTTCCGCCCTGATCTACCTGCAAGCCGCGACCACCCGGAACCGTCTGGCGGTGCGCCTGCGGCGTCTGCGGCAACCACGCTACTTTCTCGGCGCGGTGGTGGGCGGGCTTTACCTCGCCAGCGTCTTCTCGCGCGGCTTCACGGGGTACGGCAATCGGGGATCCGACGGTTCGATTCCGATGTTCCCGCCCGAGGTCTGGGAACTGCTCGCCGGTTTGGCGCTATTTGTCTATTTCCTGCTGACCTGGCTTGTGCCGCACGAACGCGCCGCCCTGGTTTTCACCGAGGCGGAGATCGCGTTTTTGTTCCCCGCGCCGGTGCGCCGCTCGACGCTCGTCCAGTACAAGTTGATCAAGTCGCAGTTGGGTATTCTGTTCACCGTGCTTTTTCTCACCCTCGTCTCGCCCCGCCCCGGCGGGATAGAGGCGGCGGCGATGCGCGCCGTTGGCTGGTGGATTTTGCTTTCCACCATTCAATTGCACACCCTGGGATCCTCCTTCGCGCGGACGATCCTGCTGGAGCGCGGCGTTTCAAACGGGCGACGCCGTTTGTTTTTCGCCCTGTCCTGATCGTTGCGCTGATCGGCACGGCGCTCTTCTGGGGCGGCCGCGGGGTGCCCGCGCCGCAACAAACCGACATTGAGGGTGCGCACGCCGTCGGCGCGTACCTGCGGGAGGTGGCGGTGTCCACACCCGCCGTCTGGTTGCTCGCACCGTTTCGGCTGCTTGCACGACCCTTCCTGGCGTCTAATCCCGTCGCTTTCCTGGCCGCTCTCGGTCCGGCGTTGCTCATCCTCGGTTTGCATTACTTTTGGGTGCTGCGTGCGGACGTGGCGTTCGAGGAAGCCAGTGTCGATGCCTCGCAACGGCAGGCCCTGAGGATCGCCGAAGCACTGAAAACCGGCCAGCGCGGACGCGGCGCGCAACCCTGGCGTAAACGGCGCGCGCCGTTTACGCTCGCGCCCCGCGGCTCGCCGGCGGTGGCGATTTTCTGGAAGAACCTGCTGGCGGCGGGCCAGCTATTTAGTCTGCGCGTGTGGCTGGTCTTTCTCGTCTGGGCGGGCGTGGTGGGTTTCCTGTTGGGCAAGGGACTCCGCGCGTCCGCTTGGCCGGAGATTGCCGCCTCGCTCGCCGAGATGCTCCTCGGAGGGTCGGTGCTGCTGGGTCCGCAACTCTGTCGCTTTGACTTCCGCCACGATCTCGCGGTGGCCGACCTCCTCAAGAGTTATCCCATGAAGGGCTGGCAGGTCGCCCTGGGCGAAATCTTGGCGCCCGCGATGATCCTGACCGGCGTCCAGTGGCTGCTGCTGGCGTTGATCACGGCGTTGCGAACCACGGTCGCCAACGCCTACGCCGACGCCAGCCCCTTCGCGCCGTTCTCCATCCCGCTGGCCGCCGCGATCATCGTCCCGGGTTGCAACCTCGTGCTGCTCCTGATTCCCAACGCCGCCGCCGTGCTCCTGCCGGGCTGGTTTGCGGTGGTCGGCGGCGCCGCGCACGCGCGCGGGATTGAGATGATCGGGCAACGGTTGATTCTTGTGCTCGGACAATTTGCCGTCCTGCTGGTGGCGTTTATCCCCGCGGGCGTGGTGTTCTTCCTCGCCAAGGTGCTGCTGGCCGACACTTTCCTGCCGTCTTTCTGGAGGTATCCCGTGGGAGCGGCCGCGGCGAGCGTGGTGTTGGGGATGGAATTCTTCTTTGGTCTGATGGCGCTCGGGCATTGGTTCGAGCAGTACGACCTGAGCACCGAACAACTCGCTTAAACAAAAGACAGAGGGTTCACCACAGAGGCACAGAGAACACCGAGGAAGAAAAGAAAAAGGCGGGAAAGGGGTTCCAGCATAGCGAAGGCATCCTTACTCCTTTCCGAATTCTCCCTGCCTTTCCTTTTCTTCCTCTGTGTTCTCTGTGCCTCTGTGGTTAGTTTCTGGAAAAATCTTATGCCTTACCAACCCATCGAAAATTACGGCATCATCGGCAACCTGCAGACGGTCGCGCTCGTGGGCACGGACGCCTCCATCGACTTTCTGTGCTTCCCCTACTTTGACTCGCCGACCGTCTTCGCCGCCCTGCTCGACGACCAGAAGGGCGGGCGCTTCGAGCTGGCGCCACTCACGCATAACGCGCGGCGCAAACAACTCTACCTGCTCGACTCCAACATTCTCCTTTCACGGTTTCTCTCGCCGGAAGGCGTCGCCGAGATCAGCGATTTCATGCCGATCGCGCTGGAGGAGGACCATCCGCGCGGCGACACCGACGCCATGCCGCCACACCAACTGGTGCGGCGCGCGAAGGCGGTGCGGGGCGAGTTGAAATTTCGTCTGCGTTGCGCGCCGCGCTTCAACTACGCCCGTTCCCCTTACCGTGTCGAACAAACCTGCGAGCACGAGATCCTTTTCATTTGCGGGGACGCCGGCTGTCCGCTCGCGCTCCGCCTGCGTTCGGACAACGTGCCGATCCGTCACGAGGACGGCGACGTGGTCGCGGAGTTCACCCTGCGGGCGGGAGAAACCGCCGGGTTCACTTTGGAGGAGGTGCAGGCGGGCAAGGAGTCACCCTGCGTCCAACCCCACTTTGTGGCGGACCGTTTTAAGCGCACGCTCAATTTCTGGCGCGACTGGATCGGCCAGGGTACCTACCGGGGACGCTGGCGCGAGATGGTGAACCGCTCCGCCCTCGTGCTCAAACTGCTGACTAGCCAGCGTTATGGCTCCATGGTCGCCGCACCCACCTTCGGCCTGCCCGAGAGCATCGGCGGCGGACGCAACTGGGACTACCGTTACACCTGGATCCGCGACGCCTCGTTCACCCTTTACGGGCTGAACCGCCTGGGTTACAACGAGGAGGCCGCCGGGTTCATGGGCTGGATCGAGCGGCGTTGCGCCGAGTTGATTCCGGGCGGCGGGTTGCAGTTGATGTACGGGATCGACGGACGGCACGACCTGGCCGAATCCTCGCTCGCGCACCTGGAAGGCTACCGGGGTAGCTCACCGGTGCGGATCGGCAACGGGGCGAGTCAGCAACTGCAACTCGACATCTACGGCGAGCTGCTCGACTCGATCTACCTTTTCAACAAATTCGGCAAACCCATCGATTACGACTTCTGGCAAAACATCTCGCGCCTGCTGGATTGGGTCTGCGAGAACTACCGACAGCCCGACGAGGGCATCTGGGAAGTGCGCGGCGGGCCGCAGGAGTTTCTCTACTCGCGGCTGATGTGCTGGGTCGCCGTGGACCGTGGCATTCGTCTCGCGCAAAAGCGAAGTTTTCCCACGCCGCCGGCGAAATGGTTCGAAGACGCGCGACGCGATTTACCACCAGATTTTCACGGACTTTTGGGACCCGAGGCGCCAGGCGTTCACGCAGACCAAGGGCCGGCCGGAACTGGACGCGTCGTGCCTGATGATGCCGCTGGTGCGCTTCATCAGCGCGACGGACCGCCGCTGGCTTTCGACGCTGCGGGCCATCGAGGAGGACCTGGTCGAGGATTCGTTAGTGTACCGCTACCGGAACGACGACGGCCTGTCGGGCGGCGAGGGCACGTTCTGCATGTGTTCATTTTGGTACGTGGAATGCCTCGCGCGCTCCGGCGATTTGCGGAAGGCGCGATTCGTCTTCGAGAAGATGCTCGGCTACGCGAACCACGTCGGGTTGTACTCCGAGGAAATCGGGCCCAGCGGCGAGCACCTGGGAAATTTCCCGCAGGCGTTCACGCACCTGGGATTGATCAGCGCCGCCTATAATCTCAACCGTCTGCTCGATGATCCGCGCACACTGATCTAACCAGGATCGCGCCCCGGAGCGCGCATAAAACGCATTCGCACAACAGATCGAGTTTCCGCTTCGCAGCCCCGCAGGGACTGGGGAGCAGAATTGAAGTCTGCTGAACGAAAACATCTTCGAAATGCCCTCAGACCAGCAGCGTCTCCAATTCGGCCACGCGGCGGTCGAACAAATCCAGCGCGGCGTTGATCGGCGCCGGGCGTCGAAAGATCCACCCCGGCGGCTTGCAGCGTCTCCAGCGGATACTGCGAGCCGCCCGACTTCAGGAACCCGAGGTAGGCGTCCACGTCCGCCTGCCCGCCGGCGAGGACCTTCTGCGACAACGCGACCGCCGCCGAGATGCCCGTGGCGTACTTGTAAACGTAGAAGGCGTTGTAGAAATGCGGGATGCGCAGGCATTCCAGGTCCAGTTCCGGGTCGAGCGTAAAACGCGGACCGAAATACGCTTCCAGCAAGCTGTGGTAAGCCCCGGTGAAGCTATCCAGCGTTAGCGCGCTGGCCATCCTCCTCCATCGCGTGGATGATCTTTTCGAACTCGGCGAACATCGTCTGCCGGTAGAGCGTGCCGCGCAGGTCGTCCACCTGCCGGTTGATGAGGTAGGCGCGCATCTTCGGGATCGTCGGTCTTCTCGAGCAGATGATGCGTGAGCAGCGCCTCGTTGAAGGTCGAGGCGACTTCCGCCAGAAAGATCGGGTAATCGTAATCCTGGTAGGTCTGGTGGCTTTGCGCGTACCAGGTGTGCATGGAATGGCCGGCCTCGTGCGCGAGCGTGTAAACGTCCGAGAACACGTCGGCCTTGTAGTTCATCAGGATGTACGGCGGGTTGCCGTAGCTGCCCGAGGAAAACGCGCCCGAGCGCTTGCCCTTGGTCTCGTAGCGGTCGCACCAGCGGCCGCGGCGCAAGCCCTCGCCGAGCGTGGCGGTGTATTGCCCGCCGAGGGGTTGCGAGCGAGTCCACGACCAGGTCGATGGCCTCGTCGAAGCTGGTGTCCGTCTGCAGGTCGGCGACCATCGGCACGTAGGTGTCGTACTGGTGGATGGCGTCGAGCTTCAGCACGCGCTTGCGCAGATCGTAGTAGCGCGCCAACGGCTCGAGGTGGGAGCGCACGGAGGCGATCAGGTTATCATAGATCGCCAGCGGGATGCGGTCGGAAAACAGCGCGGCTTCCAGCGCCGAGGGATAGTGCCGGGCGCGGGCGCGGAAGACATCCGCCTTGACCGAACTCGCCAGCGACGAGGCGATGGTGAAACGGTGATCGGAAAACTCCTTGTAGAACTGGTGAAACGCCGTCCGGCGCAACGCCTGGTCGCGCTTGTACAAAAAGGAGGAGTAGGAGCTTTGCGAAAGCGTGACCTCCTGGCCGTTCTCGTCCTTGATGACGCCGAACTGCATGTCGATGTTCGTCAATTGCGCGAACGTCTCGCGGTGACCCGCCAACGAGGCAGCGCCGAGCGCCAGCAGGCGCTCCTCCGCCTCGGAGAGGATGTGCGGCTTGAAGCGGCGCAACTTTTCCAGGCGCGTCTTCCACGGCGCGAGCAGCGGGTCGGCGAGGTAACCGCGCGAAGGCGTCGTCGTCGATGGCCTGGACTTCCGGCGCGAAGAAGGCGGTGGCCTCGTCGATGCGCGTGAGCAGATTTTGAAGCTGGCCCTGGCGGGTCAGGTAATCGTTGTTGCTGCCGTCCTCGGAGGCCTGGAGCGAGGCGTAGCTGTAAAGGCGCTCGATCTTGAGGTTGAGCGTTTTTTCGAGTTCCAACGCCTCGCGCAGCGCGCCCGCGCCGGTGGCGAGCTTGGCCCTTGAATTTCAGCAGGCCGGGGTAATCGGCGCGGACGGTTTCGAGTTCCGCCTGCCAGGCGCTCACGTCGGGGTAGAGAAGCGTGAGGTCCCAGGTGTCGGCGGCGGGGATGTCCGCGCGGGGCGGGATGTGGTGCGGGCGTGGCGGCGTCGGCCTCTTCCTTGAGGAAAACAGCGGGCAGTTTGATCATGGTGTTGGGCACAGAGATAACAGAGAATGTCGAGTCGACACAAACACGGCGGGCGGGCCTTCGCAGCCGAGCCTGCTTCAGAACCGTCCTAGCCCGCGGCAGCCGTGCATCCAGAGTGGCCGCGGCGACCGAATGTCCAGCGTCGCGGGCCATCAGGCTGGCCGCCGCGCATCCGGGCGGCGAGACTTCCGCTTCGGGCTGGCCCTTGCGGATGGCAGCGTTCTGCACGTGTCGAAGACGCACGGGGCGTCCGGCGGGCATCTGCACCAGCGCGAGCATCTGGCGGCAGGTGATGAGCAGCGCGCCATCCGCGGGCCGGGTGATGGTAAAGCCGCACCAGAAGCGGATGCGCTCGACCCGTTCCAGCCAGCCGTCCACTTGCAGGTTATCCCCCAGGACGGCGGGCCGTTTGTAGTCGATCTCGGTGCGGACGACCACCGGGTATTGCTGGCTGCGCGCCATCTCGGGCAGGCTCATGCCGAGCTGGCCGGCCAGGTGCGTGCGCGCGGTTTCGATGAAGCGCAGGTAAGCGATGTTGTGGACCACCGCGGCGCAATCGGTGTCGAAAAACATGACCTGCACCTCGGTGCGGATGCGGGCGCGGCGGCGATGGGGTCGGGCGGAGTTTCCATGGAAAACTCAGACCACGACCGCGCCGAAGAGATCCAGTCTGAAAGGCGTCGGCGGACACGGCGGCTTCCTCCGCCACGCGCGACGGCTCCGGCGCGGGGTCGGGCGCGGCAGGTTCGATGACCATGCGCGCGCTGGGTTCCTTTTGCGAAGCGCAGAATATCTCCAGGTCCGGCCGGCCGCCAGCGCCCTGTCGCGGATGGTCGCGATGGCGAGATCGGGCGTGTTGCAATCGCGGCTCAGGTGGCCGAGCACGGCCCGGCGCAGCTTGCCGCCCGCCGCAAGCAAGCTGGGCGATGACGCCCGCCGCCGCCTCGTTGGAAAGATGCCCGTGCCGGCTGGTGATGCGCTGCTTGACCGACCACGGCCGCTTGGTGTCCGCCGAGAGCAGGGCGTTGTCGTGGTTGGTTTCGATGAGCAGCGTCGTCGCCGCCCGGACGCGCTCGTGGACCAGCTTGGTCGCGAAACCCAGGTCGGTCAGGAACCCGAGAGCCGCCGCCCCGTGGTGAAACATGAACCCGACCGGATCCACGGCATCGTGCGGCACGGAAAACGTCTGCACGGCGACATCCTTGATCTCGAAGTCGCCGCCCGTGGTGAAAAGCCGCCAGTTGCGGTGTTCGCGCAGCGCGCCGCCGTGGCGCAGGGTTTCCGCCGTGAGCGCGTTGCAATAGATGGGCAACTGGTCCCGTTGGCGGCAAAGCACTTCCAGGCCGCTGCGCGTGGTCGCCGTGTTCGTGGGTGAGCAGGATGCCGTCGAGTTCCTCGGGTTTGACCCCGCCTGCTCCAGCCGGGTGACGATCTGCCGGGCGCTGAGGCCCGGCATCCACGAGCAAGCGGCACTGGTCGGTCGAAGCAGGGCGCAGTTGCCCGCGCTGCCGCTGCCCAGGACGGTGATGGTGAACATGGAGAGGTGGGAAGCGGAAGGCGGAAGGCGGAAGGCGGAAGGCCGAAACCAGCGCGGAACCGCACCATACAAAACACCGGGGCGCGTGGCAACGGGCTTTGGCTTGGGTCGTGAGTTTTTTGGATTTGCGAGCCGTCCCCGGCGCGACGTGCCGTGCTGGAACCCAGCGGTTCTACGCCGCCCTCCGATAACGCACTTTTTCGGCTTCACTCCGCCAGCGGGTCGAGCATTCGTAATCCTGCCACCCCTCGGAAATCGGCGATGTTTCTGGTCACCAGCAGCAAGTTGTAGAACAAAGCTGTCGCGGCGATCAGCGCGTCGCCCAGCTTCATCCGGCGGGACCTCCGCAAGAGGATGGCGATTTCCGCCACTTCGTTGCTGACAGGTAAAACCTCGAGCCAAACGAAAATCCGCTCAAGGGCTGCCGATTCGACCACCCCGATTCGGTGAAATCCCAAGGCTTCCACCCGTGAAATCAATGAAGTGGCCGAGGAACCACCCGCAACCCAGTCCCTCAGCGACTCCCCACCCGGTTGCACCAGATGAATTAGAACGTTCGTGTCGAGCAACATCGCTCAACCCGGTAGCAAATCGCTCATTTCTCCACGCACTTCTCTCTGCCACTCAGCAGGATCAGCGATTTCACCAAAAGGATTAAGGATGCGCAAATCGCGCATTGCCTCGAACGCAGCCTCGCGTCTGCGTTCCAATTCCTCGGGGTCGAGTTTGCGGCGGACGGCACCTGTCCCGGCTTGTAACGCGGCAAGCTTTGCGGATAGATTCCGGTCTTCCTCTAGACTGATCCCACTCTGCGACGCAGGTTCCACTGGCACCGCGATAACGCGCATTTTGCTGCGTCTCGCCTCCTCTGGCAAACGCAGATGTACAAACCCGTCAAGATCAGGTTCTAAAACTGCCGTAATCACGTTCACCCGGTCAGCTTAATCATTCTTCCTCTTCATGCAAGCGTCGCGCTTGGCCTGCTCGAATCCTCGCCCTGAATATTTGTCCTCTATCCTCTACTATGTTTGTACCGGGCAGATCAAACGACGATTGATGCGGAATAAGAGAGGATGTCCCCACTGCCAGCCACGGAGTGGCGTCACCTCCGGTGTTGTGGATGCGCGTTTGTCCCCGCTGGTCGCAAGCCATAACGGGATCATCGCGTCACCTGTGTGGTCAAATCTCCGAATTCCCCTGAACTCCGCGTCGTCTTCGTGACGCCACCACGCGGCTGGGAAGGAATACCACCGGCGGAGTCTCTTCATCGGTGTTTTCCCGTTTGCAAGACTTGCTCGCGCCGGCATCGGATGGTGCAATCTCCCCTGCCGATCGCCAGCCACTCCCCCTCAAGTCCCGAGTTCCGCCTTCCGAGTTCCGCCTTTGTCCGTTTCCTCCCGGTCTTTCAACGCCAAAATCCGCTGCTTCTTCGCGCCATAATCCAACGCGTGAAATGACCGGATCTCGTCCAGGCGCCGCAAACCGTTCAACGTATCCAGGTGCCGCGTGTAACTTTTCGCCAACTCGGCGGTCTCCAGATACCGCCCGCGCAAATTCGGGTCGCGGTACGCCCCGGGGTCCTCGCGCGCGAAAAGGTGAAACCGCAGCCACCGCCGGTCCGTGCGCGAGGTCTTCTGCGACTTGCGGAAAAACGCCACGAAGAGCAGCAGCACCAGGTAAGTGTCCACCCGCGCCTGCAACTCCAGGTTGCGCGCGAAATCCTCGCTGCCAATCGCCCGGTGGCCCGCCTGAAACTGCAACGCCGCGTGCAGCGCGTGGTTGATCTCCTCCACGAAGGCGATCAGCGAGCGGATGTTCGCGTCGCTCAAACCCGCGCGCGGGTCGTGCCGTTCCAGTTGCTCGATCAACCAGCGCGAATAATAGATGCCCACGTGCAGTTGCCCGTCGACGGTGCGCAGAAACGTGCGCGCGAGTTCGCTGAGTTCGCGCGCCGACGCGCCCGCGAGCCGCGAAAGCTGGCCGCAACGCTGGCGGTCGATCAGACAATCCTCCAGGTTGATGCCGACGGCCGCGTACGTCCGCTCGAACAATCGCTGGATTTCACTGAAAAGCGTCTGGTTCATCGGGGTTGGGGGTTAGCAAGGCCAAGTCAGTCGTGGTCCTAGATCCTAGCCGAGCAGCGCCAGCCCGGCGGAGGAACCGGAATCCTCGTCCAGGTTCAGGAGCCGGTCGGCCAGATCGTTGAGCGCCAGCCGCACCTCGTGAAATTGTTCCGCCAGCTTGTCGAACACATCGCTCAGGCCCCAGTGGCGCGCCGTCTGGTGGCCGGCGACGGCGCGGTAGCTCGACGCGGCCCATCTCCTCGTAGAACGAGCAACCCGGCGCGCCCCGGCGGCTGCGGCGCTCGACGTTCTCGGGGAACATGCCGGTCAAGAAATAGCGAGTAGTTGCCGACGTGCGTCCGCAACAAAAACGCCTGGGCCGGACTGGCCTCCCGCAACGCCATCAGCAAATCGGACAAGTAGATAACCCCGCGTTGGGCCGCCTGGTCGCCGCCCGGGCCGCCCAGCCGCGCCGTGCGGCTGAATTGGTCGAGCAACGAAGCCAGGTAATCGCAAAGCTGCCGATCTTCCAGCCCCGCGTTCTTCAGAACGTGTCTGGTCAAAATGTAGAAGAAGAACTGCGGCGAAATTGCCAGGTGACCATTTTGCGACAGGATCGCCCGCGTGAGCAAGGGATCGTCGAGGATGCTGTCGCGCGCCTCCGCGTCGGTGAAAAGCTCCACCAGGGAGACTTCCTGCCTCGGGAGCGGGCGAGCGTGCGGGCGACAAAGGAGAAATCCGCCGCCGTGAACCGTGACCTGCAATTGGCTTGAATCACGGAGCTATCGTGAAAGCATCGTTTGTGCCAATTTGTTGACACGGCGTCAACGCTCGCCGTACTCGGAGCTTTACAATCCGCCCGCCGCGGTTGAGTTGGCGGTGTCCGTGTTCGAAGACCCGCCGACGACAATCCCCCTCATGCCGCCGCGAGCGAAACAATGGTTCTGGCGCGTGACCGTCCTCCTGGCACTCGCGGTGTTGGGGGGCTTCCTCTGGGCGGGTTGGTACGTGTACTACCGCGGGTTCACCCGGAAGTGGCGCGCCCAACTCGCCGCCGAACTGCGGAGCCGCGGATTGGATTTCTCCGCCAGCCGGCTCACCCTCGATCCGTTCAACGGCTTGGTGGCCGAGAAGGCGCA
Organism: uncultured bacterium; assembly: GCA_963795895.1. Lineage (GTDB taxonomy): Bacteria > Verrucomicrobiota > Verrucomicrobiia > Chthoniobacterales > SZAS-18 > CAWCJJ01. The sequence continues at coordinate 20,451 of CAWCJJ010000001.1, read as the reverse complement.
ACTTTACCTGCTGGATGAACGGCACACCCACCTCATGTCCATCGGCCGCGCGGCCGTCGATATCGATTTCCTCAAGCTGATCCAGAAAAAACCCTTCCTGAATTCCCTGGATTTGCGCGGCGCGCAGCTCCGGGTCCCGGTGGATCTGGGCGACCGCAACGGACCGGAAACGTTTCTTCTCCGGCACTTCCAAGCCAAGCTGATCTTCCTGCCGGGCGAGGTGCAGATCACCCAGGCCGAGGGCAAACTGCGCGGCATCCAAATCTCACTTAGCGGCTCCCTTTTGCACCCGGAGAGCTTCACCCCGGGCGCGGGCCCCCCCCCCGACCCCCAGGAGCGGGAACGCCGCCAGCAAATTGGCGGATGATCATCGCGGAAATCGGGAAAATCCGGTCCGACGGCGCCCCGCCCCGGATCGAGGCGCGCTTTAACGGCGACCTGGCGCGGCTGGACGAACTTCGCGCGGAAGTCCAGGTACGCGGGGATGGTCATCCGGCGCGGCCACTACCGTCTGGAAACCCTGCGCGCGCAGTTGAACTACGAGCGCGGCGTGTTGCGCCTGCAGGGTTTGCAGATGGCCGACGCGCGTGGCAAACTCAGCGCCAGCGGCGAATTCACCCCGGCCACGGGCGAGGCGCGTTTTCAACTCGACAGCGGACTTGACCTTCCCGCCATCGCGCGGGAATTTTTCGCCGCCGGGGAAAGTCTGCTGGCCCCGTTTACTTTTCACGACGCGCCGCGGGTGCGGATCGACGACGGCCGGGTGCGCCTCGCCTCTGGCCACCCGGACCGCCCCGCTCTGCCGACGCCCGCTCCCGTCACGACGTCAACCGTCCCCAAAGCTTTGCCCGCGCGCGCCATTCCGGTCGCGGACAAGCCCGCGCCGCCCGGCCTGCAATTCACGGGCCATCTGTCGCTCGGACGCTGGGCTTACCGCGGGCTGGAGTTCGAGCGGGCGGAGACGGATTTTAGTTGGAGCGACGGCCGCTGGTACTTGCGCGGATTGCACCTCGCCCGGCCCGTCGACGGCGACCAGCAGATCACCGCCGACGTGCTCTCCGAGCCGGGCACCTGCCGGGTCCGGTTGAACAGCTCGCTGGATCCCACGGCGTTCGCCGCGCTGCTGCCCGCGCGCGGCCGGACCATGCTCGGCGAGTGGAAATTCCAGGACGCGCCGCGCATTGAGCTGAACGCCACCGGCACCTCGCTGGACGACCCCGAAAGCTTCCGCGCCGACGGGTCGCCTGACCCTCGGGCACACGCGTTATCGCGGGGTAAACCTCAACCAGCGGGCAGTGCGAATTCGCCTACGGCGACCACGCGCTTGGCTACCGGCATTTCACCATTGAACGCGACGAGGGCACCGGGACGGGCGACCTGTTCGTGTACGATTTCGGACGCCACGAGGCGCGGCTGGAAAACGTCCGCGCCACGCTCGACCCGGGCGCAGGTTGCCGTCTGGATCGATCCCGATGTCGCGCGCGCGGTCGCGCCCTACCATTTCCGCAAACCGCCGGCAACCGTCACCAACGGCGTCGTGCAATTCGACGGCGGACGCAACTCGCGCCTGACGGTGGAGGTCAACGCGCCGGGCGGGATGGAGTACACCTTTATCCATCGGCCGCTGGTCTTCCAGAGTGTCGCCGGCCAGGTGCTTTTCACGGACGACCGTCTGCGGCTCAACGACATGCGCGGCGAGATCTTCGGCGGACAGATGCGGGGCAGCCTGGACCTTGTCGCTGGCCCGCGGCGCGCCGGATTATTCGGCGGCGCTGGAGGTCGCAGAACCTGGATTTCGCGCGGCTGACGAAGCTGTTCTTCGACTACGATACCTCCAAGGGCCAACTCGCCGGGTTCTACCGTTTCACCGGGCGCGGCGACGACGCGCGGACGCTGCACGGGGTCGGGCAGTTGCACGTGGACGGCGGGCAACGTCTTCGCCATCCCTTTCCTGGGTCCGCTCTCGGGCATCCTGGGGAAGTCGCTGCCGAACTTCGGGATGGATGTCGCGCACGAGGCGGCGGCGGATTTCCAGACGAACAACGGCAAGATTTACACGGGCAACATCAACGTCAAAGGCGCGGGCTTCAGTTTGTTCGGCGCGGGCTGGCTGGGCTACGCGGACGAGACGATGAACATGCGGGTGCGGATCAACACGCGCGGCCTGCCGGGCGCGGTGCTGTATCCGGTGAGCAAGCTGCTGGAGTACAGTTCGCAGGGACCTCTGGCCAAGCCCGTGTGGAAGCCGCGCATTTTCAAGCCGGAACTCGCGCCGCCCGCCGTGGTGCCAAAGCAGCCGAGCGGGACCGGTGCGGAGTGGCAACCCATGGGAGCTACCGATGGCGGGACTCGAACCCGCACTCTGAGTGATCAGAAACAGATTTTAAGTCTGGTGCGTCTGCCATTTCGCCACATCGGCTCGTTCGGCGCTCCCTCCCCGGATCAGCCATTACTGGAAAAAGGCCGGGAGAGACAACCCTAAAAACCACGGGCGAAGCTTCCTTCCTGATTTCGTCAGCCGCAAGCGCATAATCCCGGGACTGTGGCCGCGCGGTCGGAATGGAAGGCGCGGGGCGGCTCGCGCCATTTGGTTGTAAACCCCCGACCCCGGGACCGGCTCGCGATTATCCGATCCACCCCGCCGACCGGGAGCCGCGTCAAGCCGCTTGTTGACAATTTGGACAACGCCCAAAGAACTCCAGCGAGTGTTTGACCTCGGCGTAGCCGTAGCGCCGCTGGAGCTTGCGTTCCAGCGGTTCGACGGGACAAGGCTCGTCCAACTGCTCCACTTTGCCGCAGTCCGTGCAAACGATGTGGTCGTGGTGCCGGTGCGGGTCGAGCAGCTCGTAGTGGCTGCGCGCCCGTCCGAGGTGGACCTTTTGCGCAATCTTGAGCCTTTCCAGCACTTCCATCACTCGGAAGACCGTCGCAAAGTCGGGCGGATCCTTGGCGTGCTGGCCGGCCCCGTCACGAATTTCCTCCAGGGAGAGCGGCGCCTTGGCGGAGAGCAGCGCGGCGATGATGCCAACCCTGCCTCGGGTAATTCTCAGGCCCTGCCCCCGCAGAAGGTCGAGGATGGCTTCCGATGAAAGCGCCGGGAGAGAAGCATCACCGTGCGGGTGGGTTCGCGGCATGAATCAAGATTAGCATCCGCCCCCTTTTTATCGCAAAGGGTTTGTGTCAAAACTCACGCCGCCGATGAACTTCTCGTCCATGCCGAGGCGAAATTTTCGAGATGAACAACGGCTGCATTTGTTGCACGGTGTGAGGCGACTTGATCCGCATCCTGATCGTTTGCCTGAATTGCCCGCTGGAACCAAGGCGCTCAATACGACTTGCGGCACGTATAAACCCGGTTAGACGTCGACCCGCTGTTCACCCGGCATCAACGGGCGATTCAGCCCCCTGAGATGAGATGTCGGGAAACTCGTCGGCATGCGCTCCTTCAAGCGCGCAGTCCAAAATTCTTCAGCGTAATGCCCGCTGGCCGCGACAAGCTTGACTTGCTTTGATGCTTGGCATTTGCCCGCCGCTTCGCGTATGCTCACGTAATTAACCATTTTACCTGGCACCAGACATGTACGACCAAAAAACCGCCTTTCACGACATGTTTGGCTGCGTCAGCGCCCGCTATGCCAACCAGGCCGCTCATTTCACCATAGGCAGCAAAACCTCCGCGCATTTCACCGCTGTCACTAGGTTGGACACCGCCGAAGCGGACCCCTTCAACACCGGTGTCACCGCTAAGGATGTGCTCCTCAACGTGAGAACTTGCGCGCGCACCGCGCACGACGAGCCCAGTTTTGCGGACAAGTTTCATGCCCCCACGAGCCCTGGCCAAGCCGCGCTCCTGACCAATGCCGACGCCTATCTGTTCGACGAGGCGAAAGTCGGCGTCGCCGCCAAGTTTATCGCCAACGATTTCCAGTCCGATCTCACCGCCAAATGTGCCGTCATCGAAGAGGCGAATGTCTCCATGGAGAGCGACGGCGATGAAGGCGTAGAAAGCACCGCCCCAGTGAGCCGCTTATTCAAAGCGGGTATGAGAAAGGTGAACTGCCTCAACGCGGTTTTGCTCAACAAGTACAATCGCGCCACCGACAAGCTGGTGGCTTGGAAACTCGCCAGCCGCGTTGATCACGCGCTGCCGGCGGGAGAAGAAACCAATGTCTCCGCAGCAGACGGGGTGAACGAATTTATCAAGCACGTCAATTGTCCTCATTAGATCGTCATGATTCAAATCACCAACAACGGGAGCGGCAAACCAGGCGCAAGTCGGGCTCTCGCCAACGCCCTAGCCGCCCGCAAAGACCTAAGTGGATACCTATACTTTGGGTTTCCAATCTTTCGGACTGAAGATGGGCGGCTCGCGATTGACGCATTACTTCTAAGCCCGGAAAAAGGCGCGGTCATATTTCAGTTCATCGAAGGAGTCGCTGCAGGAGAGCTAGCAACGTATAGAGACGCGCAGGATGAGGCGGCCCGACTTTTCATCAGCCGTCTTGCTCAGACAAAGGAGCTTTGGAAAGGCCGCAACCTTCTGGCCGAAGTTAAACCTGTCACTTTTGCACCGGCGATGCGCGCTTCACAAGCAATGCCTGCGGACTATCCATTGGTGGACGCAGAAACGCTGCACACATTCCTTAATAGCTACAGTTGGGAGGCTGGAGAACTTTACCCGTATCTACTGGCGGCCATTCAAATGCCGCCCACCCGTCGCGACCGGCCACCCCGGCGCACAGAGCGCGAAGGGTCGCGCGGGAGTATAGCGAACACGCTTGATCGCAGCATGAGTTCGCTCGATGAAACGCAGAACGCAGCGATATTCGAAACTTACGCAGGGGTGCAGCGGATACGTGGCTTGGCAGGCTCAGGTAAAACCGTGGTTCTAGCGCGAAAAGCCGCCTATCTGCATGACCAGTATCCCGACTGGGACATTGCGGTGACCTTTAACACGCGCGCACTGAAAGGCCAGTTTGAACGATTGATCACAGACTACTTTCGGCGTCAAGGCGACGAGCCAAATTGGGAGAAGCTTCGCATATTGGTTGCTTGGGGCTCGCAGGGAAGCGCCTCTGATCATGGACTCTACTATCTTTTTTGCCAAGCAAACAACGTTCCATGGCTGGCTTTCAAGGAAGCATCCGTTCAATTTGGTCAGGAAGCTGCTTTCACAAAAGCATGCGAACTTGCGTTGGCGCAGGCGACAGAACGACGTCCTCTCTTCGACGCGATCCTTGTTGATGAGGCACAGGATTTTGCACCGCCCTTCCTAAATCTCTGCTACGAGTTGTTGCGAGGTGAAAAGCGACTCGTATATGCGTATGACGAACTCCAAAACTTATCCAATAAGGGACTGCCACCGCCGGAGGAACTTTTCGGAAATAACGAGGCAGGCAAGCCGCGTGTCACCTTTTCCGCACCGCAGGAAGGGATGCCAAAGCAAGACCTTATCCTCTCTACCTGTTATCGTAATTCGCGTTCCTATTCTCGTTACGGCTCATGCGCTTGGCTTCGGTCTGTACCGCGAGGACGGCGGCGGCCTGATCCAAATGTTTGCGCAAAAGAGTCTTTGGCGTGATGTCGGTTATGAAGTGGAAGAAGGAGCCATGGAAGACGGCCAGCGGGTAAGACTAGTTCGTCCTCCCAAGACTAGCCCGCGTTTTCTTGAGGAACACTCGCGAATGAACGATTTGCTGTTGTTTCAGGGTTTTTCCTCTGCGGAAAAGCAAGCGGCTTGGCTAGTGGAAGCCATCCGGAAAAATATCGAGGAGGAAGAACTTCGTCCGGAGGATATTATGGTGATCAATCCCGATCCACTCACCACGAAAGAGGAGATGGGGTTACCACGCAGTTTGCTCACGCAAATGGGTGTCAACAACAACCTTGCGGGTGTCTCCGCATCAAGAGACGTGTTCTTTCACCCTGGCGAAGTCACTTTCACCGGTGTAAACCGCGCCAAGGGTAATGAAGCTTCCATGGTTTATGTGATTAATGCGCAGGACTGCGTTTTTTCTCCGCGACCTGCCACGTTGGCGCGAGTCCGAAACCGACTGTTTACTTCTATCACTCGCAGCAAAGCGTGGGTGCGCGTTCTTGGGGTGGGTCCTGCGATGCGGGAACTCGCCGCAGAATTTACACGAGTAAAGGGAAGTGATTTCGCGCTCGACTTCATCTATCCGACACCGGAAGAACTCGCCATGCTGACAATAGTCAATCGCGATCAGAGCCGGCAGGAACGCAAGGAGCAGGAGCGTCGGGAGTTGAGCTTCGAGGAGGTTCTTCGTTCTTTGGAGACGGGCGAGTCCTTCCTGGAAGATTATCCCCCGGAGATGGTTGCCCGGTTCAAACGTATCGTTGGATTGCGGCGCCGCCCATGACCGCTGCCCAAGTGACGCAAGAAATTCGACAGCTCATTTGGGAGCTCGTCCGTGTGTCTCTTTGCGTGCGCCAGCACGAGCCGGTGTTGCGCACCGCCGCAGGTGGCGTGGAAGTGGTCACCATCTCAGGTGACGTTATTCTGAGCACTGGCATGGGTCGGGGAGAGAAATACGCGGAATCCTGGCAACGCATGTCGGAAGGAGATGTATTCCATTTGAAGATGATAGACGGAGCGCTCGTGCAAATGCTCTACACCTTTGTTCGGGGGGATTTGGTGAAGCACCGGCTCGCCTTTTTCCCGCGGCCGCGTCAACATTCCTTCGACAGTGAACCGGAAATTTACGAGTCCGACGAGATTTACGCCGATATTGTCGGTGAGGGTCTCGCTCATGTGCCGGTTCGTTTCGATTTCAACCGCGATGATCCTGCGAATTGCGCGGTTGACCATCCCGTCTCCCATCTCTCCCTTGGCCAATATCCAAATTGCAGAATTCCAGTTAGCGCTCCCCTTTCACCTAGGACGTTCATGGGCTTTGTCTTACGTAGTTTTTATTATCGCGCGTATCAAGGAGCCGCTGCCTCAATCCATCTCGCAACACATTCATTTCCCAAAACTCTCGCAGATGCGGAAGCGGCAATTCACTACTTCGCCGTGCCTCACCAAGAGGCGTGAATGTCAACAAACTTGCGGAGGTCAGTGTCATCCTGGCGGGTCGGTTCGTACGTTCGACAGGAATGCGGATGAAGAACGCGGGCAGTTTTTTGAGGAAACGGGCCGAAGGTTACTTTGCCCTAGTGGGCATTGCTGTCGCCCAAGGCAGGCTCTGGGGAGCACCTCGACTGTGTGAAAAGCAAATCACTTGCAACAACGAATTCGTCCGTTAGAATGGCGTCCCATGAACAAACATGTCCTTTCCACGCTCGGCGTGCTCTTGGCCACGCTTGCGATCACCTCCCGCGCGCTGGCCGAGCCGGTCAAGGTCGCCTCGTTTTCCACCGTGCTGACCGACGTGGCCCGCAACGTCGGCGGCGACAAGGTGCAGGTCGATCGAAATCGTCAAGGCGGGCGTGGACCCGCACGAGTTCCAACCCAGTCCCGGCGACGTGCAGCAGGTGGCCGGCGCGGACGTGGCGCTCATCTCCGGCAAGGGCATGGAGGGCTACCTCTCCAAACTGGAGGAGAGCGCGGGCGGCCAAGGCAAGTTCGTGACCGTCGGGCGACAGGCATCGGGCATCTCGCTCAAGCTCGGGGAACACGAGAAAACCATCGAAGACCCCCACTGGTGGCACTCGATCGCCAACGTCAAGAAAGCCGTCGTGGTGGTGCGCGATGCCCTGATCAAGGCCGACCCGGCGGACAAGGAGGCGTTCACGCCGCCGCCGCCGCTTACGAAACCCGGCTCGACGCGCTCGACAAGGAGGTGAAAATCAAGGTGGCCGAGTTGCCGCGCGAGAAGCGCAAGCTCGTCACCAGCCACGACGCCTTCCAGTATTTCGCGCGGGACTACGGCTTCAAAATCTACCCGATCGAGGGCGTCAGCACGGAGGACCAGCCTTCTTCCAAACGAGTGGCCGAACTCATCGAAGCCATCAAAAAGCAGGGTGTTAAAGCCGTGTTCTTCGAGAACACCCAAAACCCCAAGGTCATCGCCTCGATCACCCGGGAAACCGGCGCGAAGGTCGGCGGCGAACTCTACGCCGACGGCCTCGGCGCGGAGGACGGCGACGCGGCCACCTACGAAGCGATGATGCGCCACAACGTGACGACCATCGTGGACGCGCTGAAATAACCGCCGGTTTTCGCGTTTAAATTCCACTCCAAGATGCGTGGTTTACCCTGGTTGCGGCTCGTGCTCGATCGTCGCCGTCTTCGCGGCGATGGGCGTGCCCGTGTGGCGGCTGACGCGCCCGGCGGCGGTCGCGGCGGTGACCGTCCTCCTCCCCCGAAGCCACGCCCGCGCGAACCCTCCCGCTGGACATTGAAGTCACTTTCGCCGGATCGCCGCCGACCGGGTTTCCAGATCAAGCAAATCGACCGGGTGCTCCTGCAAGGCGCGGGACCGGAGCTGAGCTTCCGCGGGCCGTGGGAGGCGCGTCTGCCCAAGGAAGGCGTGGACCTCACGTTCGAGGCGCACTGGCCGCCGGACGCCCCGCAAACGGCGGCGCGTCTGAGCGTGGGTTTCCCGGACGGGCAAAAGATCGAGAAGACCTTTTGGGCGCGCGGCTCACTCCTGGAGGTCATCACCATTCCCGCCACGCCCGGAGAGACGCCGGCATCCCCCTAACCTCCCCGCTAACGCTTCCCGTTCCATGTCCTCGCACCACCTTTTCATCAAGGACCTGACGGTTTCCTACCGGCGCGTGCCCGCGCTGCACCACATCAACCTGGAACTGCGCTGCGGCCGTTGCGTCGGGCTGCTCGGCCCCAACGGCGCGGGCAAATCGACGCTGCTCAAATGCATCGTCGGGCTGACTCCCGTTCGAGACCGGCGGCGTCATTTCGACGCGCACGACCACGGCGACAGCGCGCGGACAGCTCCATCGCCTACCTGCCGCAGCGCAGCGTCGTGGACTGGGATTTCCCGCTGACCGTGCGCGGGCTGGTCGAGATGGGCCGTTACCCGGCGCTGGGTGGCTGGAGGCGTTCGGCGCGGCAGGACGACCGGATCGGTCGACGAGGCGCTCGCCGCCACGCGGCTGGAGGACCTCGCCGACCGGCAGATCAGCGCGCTCTCGGGCGGGCAGCAGCAGCGCGCGTTCCTGGCCCGCGCCGTGGCGCAGAGGCGCGCACGTTTACCTGCTCGACGAACCCTTCACCGGGCTGGACCGCAACGCGCAGGCGCGTCTTGAGCGACCTGCTGCGCCGCTCAGCGCCGCGGAAGGGCAAGCTCGTCATCGTCAGCCACCACGACCTGCGCACCGTGGCGGAACTCTTCGACGACGTGATTTTCCTCAACGGCGAACTGGTCGCCTTCGGGCCGTGGCGGAGATCTTCACGCCCGAGACATCGCGCGCACCTACGGCACGGAGATTTTCACCGGAGCCGCGCGCCAGCCGCCTCGCGCGAATCCGTCCCATGACTCATTGGCTGACCGAGCCGTTTCATTACGAGTTCATGCAGCGCGCGCTGCTGGGCTGCGTGCTGGTGGGTTTCACCAACGGATTTCTGAGCGCGTTCATCGTGCTGCGGCGGCTCGCGCTGCTGGCCGACGCGCTCTGGCACTCGCTGCTGCCGGGGCTTGGCCGTGGGGGCGATTTTCTTCGGGCTGGCGCCGCTGGGCTTGTTCAGCGGGGCGGTGATCGCGGCGTTGCTCGTGGGCATCGGCGGGCAACTGGTCGCGCGGTCTTCCCGCCTCAAGGACGAGACGGCCATCGGCGCGCTCTACACGGTGCGCCTTCGCGCTGGGCATCATCCTGCTCAAGTACAGCCGCGTGCCGGTGGACCTGACGCACTTCCTCTTCGGCAACATCCTGGGCATTTCCAACTCCGACCTGTGGATCATCTACGCGGTGGGCTTCGTCGCCGGCGGTGTGCCTGGTCAGCCAGCAGCGGCAGCTGCTGCTGGCGCTCTTCGAGCCGTCGGTCGCGCAGAGCCTCGGCGTGCCGGTGGCGCGGCTCAACTACCTGCTCATCACGCTGATCGATCCTGGCGATGATCGCCAGCTTGCAGGCGGTCGGCGTGGTGCTTTCGGTCGGGCTGCTCGTGCTGCCGGCGGCGACGCGTTTACCTGCTCAGCGATCAGCTACCGCGCGATGATGTGGGTGCGGCGGTCTGCTGGGGGCGCGGGCGCGTCGCGTGGGCTTGCTGCTCTCGTACTGGACGGACATTCCCAGCGGCCCGGCCATCGTGCTGGTGCTGGGCGTTGGCGTTCGTGGCGGCGCTGATCTTCGGGCCGCGCTACGGCGTGCTCGCGCGCTTCCTGCGCCCGCGCACATTTGCACGGCGAATCGCTGGCGCGCTGGGACAAGGCCCCGGCGGAGGACGCGCCGAAGGCGCGTCCGTGAGACCCGGGTAACAGCCCCATCGGTGTCAACTTAACGCCCGGTCAAATCCCCTCCCCAACCCGGAACGGGTTGCGCCCCAAAGCCCGGGTCGCGAGTTGCGAGCTACCCTGGGTTACGTTGCCCCTTCTTGTGTCTTCAACCCTACCGGGGTTGCGTCCTCCGGCTGCGGGAGGCATGCCAACGGCGGGGCGCAACCCCCTTGGGGTTGACAGAGGCCAAGCCGTTCCGGGTTCGGGGAGCGGGACCCTGAAGTTGACGCCGATGGATAACAGCCCCGGGTTTACAGTCACCTTCGCGGTAACACCGGCACTGTCCGGCGGGATGGCAACATGGCCGGGTACCTTTACTGCCCCGCGAAGCCGTAGCCAAATTTTAATGAAAATACGTTTGCGTTTAGTTGCTATTAAATGCAAATAATTTGCGTTTGTTTTGCTAGTGACTTGCAACAACACTTCTCTAACCAACACGCTTATCATGAAATTGTCCCGACACCGCGCCTTTCTCTCAACCGCCGCCGGCCTGCCCCTCTGGCTCCTCCGCCCCGCTAGCTTCGCCCAGATCGCGCGATGTCGGCACCGGCACCAACCCCGTGCCACGCATAATCCTGCCGACCTGACCGTCGGAGCACACGAACCTGCTCGACGGCGGCGCCGGCTCCGGCGGATCGGATCGTCGTCATCGGCTCGCTCGACGAAAAGCGCAACGACATCGTGCCCAACCTCGGCGCGACCAGCTACGGCATCAGCCAGAACCAGATCGCCAACCAATCGCAGGGCGCGAACGCCGCGTTCAACCAGACCCTCCTGCGGGTGCCCGGTTTCGCGCAGGATTCCTACGGCCAGCTCCACGTCCGCGGCGAGCACGCCAACCTGCAGTTCCGCATCAACGACGTGCTGCTGCCCGAGGGCATCGCCGGGTTCGGCCAGGAACTCGACACCCGCTTCGTGGACAGCCTCCAGGTCGTCACCGGCTCGCTGCCCGCGCAGTACGGCTTCTCGCACGGCGGGCATCATCGACATCCACACCAAGAGCGGCGCGTTCAACAACGGCGACGAGATTCGGCTTCTACGGCGGCAGCTACAACACCTACCGACCCTCCGTTGAGTTGGCGGGCACGACCGGCAAGCTTCAGCTATTTCTTCACGGGCGATTTCTTGACCAGCGGCATCGGCATCGAAAACCCCGACGGCAAGGATTACCCCATCCACGACCACACCGAGCAGTACCACGGCTTCGGCTACATGCAGTACGTCATCGACAACACCAGCCGCCTGAGTCTGATCCTCAGCGCCTACGACGCCGATTTCCAGATTCCCAACAACCCCGGCCAGGCCCCCGCCTTCGGCTTGGCGGGCGTGCCGACCCTGCCCGGCAGCGTCACGGCGGACCAGCCGTTCGGCCTCGGCCAGTTTGCCTCCACGCACCTGGACGAAAACCAGAACGAGCAAAACTACTACGCGGTGCTCGCCTACCAGAAATCGCGCCGGGCAACCTCGACTTCCAGCAGTCGGTCTTCGTGCGCGACAGTTCGCATCCTCTTCCGGCCCGACGACGCGGGCGACCTGATCTTCAACGGCGTCGCCAGCCGCGAGGACCGCTACACGCTCACCGGCGGCGCGGAACTCGACGCGAGCTACCACCTCACCGACAGCCACACGTTGCGCGGCGGCTACGTGCTGCTCGTCCAGCACGCCAGCAGCCAGATCGGCGACGAACGTTTTCCCGGCCGACGCCACCGGCGCGCAGACCAGCAACGTGCCCGAGCGCCTCTGCTCAACCAGCACAAGACGGGCGAGATCTATGGCGTCTATCTTCAGGACGAATGGAAGTGTTCACGCCGCTGACGGTCAACTTCGGCGTGCGCTACGACCGCGTGGCCGAGTACGTCCACGAGGGCCAGGTCAGCCCGCGCGTCAACCCGGTTTACCAGCTCGTCGCCGACACGATTTTGCACGCCGGGTACTCGCGCTACTTCACCCCGCCGCCGCTGGAAGCGGTGCAGGCCACCGGGCGTCAACCAGGCGCTCGGCACGACCAACGCGCCGCAATCACCGGCGAACGCCCCCGACAAGAGCGAGCGCGCCAACTACTTCGACGCCGGGGTCGACGCAGACGCTTTTCGAGCTCGCTGCAACTCGGCCTCGACGGCTATTACAAGCACGCGGTCGCAGCAGCTCGACGAGGGGCAGTTCGGCGCGGCGATCATCGAAAGCCCGTTCAACTACCGCTACGGCGACGTGTACGGCGTGGAAGGCACGCCGACCTATGTCAAAGGTGGGTTCGAGGCGTACGCGAACGCCGCGTACTCCGTCGGCGCAAGGGCAAGAAGATCGACTCGTCGCAGTTCCTCTTCGGACCGGACGAACTGGCCTACATCAGAACCAGCACTAGTCTTATCTCGACCACGACCAGACCTCGACGGTTTCGGCGGGAGCGTCCTACCTCTACAAGCCGTCGGGCACGCGCGCTTTACGCCGACATGCTCTACGGCAGCGGCCTGCGCGACGGGTTCGCCAACCGCGGGCAGCTGCCGATGTACTACACGTTCAACCTCGGGCTTCGAGCAGAGCTTCCGCATCCCGCATTTCGGCCAGGCGCAAGGCGCGCTTCGACATGGTCAACCTGCTCGACCGCGTGTACGAATTGCGCGACGGCTCGGGCATCGGCGTGGGCGCGCCGCAGTTCGGGCAGCGCCGGGGCATCTACGGCGGCTTGAGCGTCGATTTCGGGCCGCAGCCGGCAGCGAAGACAACTGCGCTGTCGTTGAAGGATGGCAAGTGAACGGTGAACCCTGGCGGTGCCGTCGCGGGTGATAGAGTGGCGGCTCACCTCTGTTCCGGGGAGCGGACCGGCGCAATCTAACGGGGTAGCAATAAACACTCTTCTATCTCCACCCCCCTTGGCGACGCTACTCCGCTGATGGAAAGGAAGATATTGGCAGGTCGCCTGCCGACCGCGCCCGTGGAAATCAATCCGTTGCGATTGTTACGTTGTCATTTGCTCCTCCGTGTCACACTTTCCCTCGTTCCTCCACGAATTTGCTCCCCACCGAACATGAATGATCTGCTCAACACCGGTATCTACACGGTGTCCGACGCCTCCAGGCTAACGGGTGTTTCCACGGCGCGCATTCGTCGCTGGCTGCGGGGGTGCGCCGTGGAGCGGGATTCCAAGAAAATGGTTCGTCCCGAATTTTGGCGAGGCCAGCTTGAGCCGATTAACGATCGGCTTGCCCTGGGGTTTTGGATCTCTAATAGAACACCCAAAGGCTGCTGCTGGGTCAGGCAGTGAAAAGCTCCCAGCCCCCAGATCAGTTCGCAACTATCGATCGGTACGATCCGCCGTCCCGGGAACGCCTGCCGCAGCACCGATGCCGCCCAGGCGTCGTGGGGATCGTTGAAACACGGCATCAGCACCACCTTGTTGCCGATGTAGAAATTCGCGTAGCTGGCGGGCAGGCGCTGGCCCTCGCGGACGATCTTCGACGGCATCGGCATCGGTCAGCACCCGCAGCGGCGAACCGTCTTCCGCGCTCATTTCGCGCAGCCGGTGGAGGTTTTCTGCAACGGCTCGAAATTGGCATCGTGCTCATCCTCCTCGACCACCGTCACCACCGTCGTGCGGTCCACGAAGCGCGTCAGATCGTCGATGTGCCCGTCGGTGTCGTCGCCTTCGATGCCGTCGCCCAGCCACAGGACGTTGCGCACGCACAGGTACTCCTGGATGACCGCCTCGATTTGCGCCTTTTTCAGGCTCGGATTGCGGTTTGGATTGAGCAGGCAGCTCTCGGTGGTCAGCAGCGTGCCCGCGCCGTTGACCTCGATGGAGCCGCCTTCCAGCACGATGCCGGGATAATGGACGGGCAACGCCCAGCGCCTCGGCGATGCGCATCGGCACCGCGTCGTCCAGATCGAACGGCGGGTATTTCCAGCCCCAGGCGTTGTAGTCGAAATCGAGCACCGCCAGCCGCGGGTCCTCGGCGCGCGTCAGAAAAATCGCGCCGTGATCGCGGCACCAGGGTTCGTTGGTCGGGATGTGGAAAAATTTTGACGTGCGCGATCCCGCCCGGCAGCGCCGCAAGTGCCGGCGCACTTCCGCCTCCTGTTCGACGCTTCGCGACGTTGATGTGCACCGCCTTCGCTCTCGGCCAGCGCGCCGACCATCTTCACGAGCGCGGGCACCGCCGGTTGTAGCCGCCGCCGGGGAACGAGATGCCCTCGGGGCGCGGCCAGGAAAGCCACGTCGCCGCGTGCGGTTCCCACTCGGCAGGCATCCGGTAGCCGAGCGAGGCCGGGGTCGCGGGTTTTTTAGGGGAAGGTTCGGTCAATGGAAACATGAGAGAGAAGGCAGACAACAGATACGAATCGGCGCACGTCTCTCCCGCCGGTTCTCAAGATCGCGGCTTAACGTTAATTCGCGAAGCGCGCGTCCCGCGCTCCGCCGGTCCGCCCGACCTGTCCAGCGTCGCTTCGGCTTGTTGATGGAAGCTGCTTCGTGCAGTCGCGCGATGTAGGCGGCCTGCGCGCGTTGCGCGGAGTGGACCGAGACGCTCCGCGCGTTGCCGCGCTGAGCATGATGTGGATTTTTACCTCTTCGGCCACGTACTGCCGGAAATCCTCGTGGCGTTGAGCGATTGCAGCTTGGCGTCGAGCTTCGCGTCGCTGTTGCCGAACTTGGCGCGCTTGTAATCCTGCACCGCCTCGTCCAGTCGCCCTGGGAAAGCCGGGGATCGGTGCGGTTGTAATCATAGACCATCAGGGCGCGGTCCACCGGATTGGACACTTCACTCGGGAGCAGCGGACGGTAAATCGGCTGCCCGTTGACCGTGCCGACAGGCGTGTCGGGAGGCGGTGTCGGCCTGGGCTTGGGAACCGGCGTGTAGCGCGGCGCGGCGGCGGGCGCGGTCGGCTTCGGGCTCGGGTTTCGCATCGTTAGTCGGGCTCTTCGCGGTCGTCGGCGCCGAGCGGATGCCAGGCGGCAATGATCCCAGGGCAAAACAGGCGCGCAAACAGGAGCAGAGACAGGAACGGTTTCAGGTGCATGGAAAAAGAAGGTCTGGTTTTGATGGTATCCGTACGCCCGGATGCCCCAGGAAGTCATTAAATATAAGGGGCGTGCAAGAAATTAGTCTCGGGATATTCAATCGATCAACCGCCGGGTGATGTCGCCGTAGGATTCGATGCGCCGGTCACGCAGGAACGGCCAGTGGGTGCGCTGAAGCTCCACGCGCGCGAAATCGATGTCCACGAGGACGATTTCCTCCTCGTGCACGCCCGCCTTGGCGATGATCGTGCCCGACGGATCGCAGGCGAAGCTCTGCCCCCAGAACTCGATGCCCGCGCCGCCCGCCGGGGCCTCGTGGCCCACGCGGTTGACCGCCGCCACGTAGCAGCCGTTGGCGATGGCGTGCCCCCGCTGGATCGTTTCCCAGCTCGTGCTGGCCGTGCGCCGTACTGGTCCTTCTCGCCGGGATGCCAGCCGATGGCGGTCGGGTAAAAGAGCATTTGCGCGCCGCTGAGCGCGGTCAGCCGGGCGGCCTCCGGGAACCATTGGTCCCAGCACACGCACACGCCGAGTTTGCCTCGCTGCGTGTCCCAGATCTGAAACCCAGGTCGCCCGGCGTGAAGTAGAATTTCTCGTAGTACAGCGGATCGTCCGGGATGTGCATCTTGCGGTATCGGCCCATCAGGGTGCCGTCCGCGTCGATGATGATGGCGGTGTTGTGGTACAAGCCCGGCGGCGCGCCGCTCGAACAGCGACGCCACGATCACCACGCCCAACTCCTTCGCCAGCGCGCCGAGCATTTCGCTCGACGGCCCCGGAATTTCCTCCGCCAACTGGAAATATTTGTGGTCCTCCTCCTGGCAGAAATACTGCGAGGCGTAGAGTTCCGGCAGGCAGACGATCCCGGCCCCCGGCGGCGGCCTCGCGGATTTTTTCGACGGCCCGCGTGCGGTTTTCGGCGGGGTCGGGCGAGCAGCGCATCTGCACCAGCGCAGAGGCGTGTTTGCGAAGAGGTGGACATGAGACGAAAGAAATGGTTACGGCCAAAACCAAACCCGAAAAGAAAAAGATGAAAGCCGAAAGTGTCTCCGGGCACGTTAATTTTTCGTCCAAAGCCACTCAACCGATGAAAACGCATCCCCTGTTCTCGCTCCTCGCCCTTGCCACCCTCGCCAGCTCGCTACGGCCCGCGCCCAGGACGCCAGCCCACGCGTCTGCGCTCAAGGATATCCCCATCGTCATCCACACCGAGAAAGGCGACATCGAGGCGACGATCTTCGCTTCCAAGGCCCCGTCACGGCGGCGAACTTCCTCAACCTCGCCCAACAGAAATTCTACGATGGCCTCAAGTTTCACCGCGTCATCGGCGATTTCATGATCCAGGGCGGCGACCCGCCGGCAATGGCAGCGGCGGCCCCGGCTACCAGTTCGAGGACGAACCCAACGGCCCGCGCCGTTCGACAAGCCGGGCGTGCTGGCCATGGCCAACCGGGGCCGAACACCAACGGCAGCCAGTTTTTCATCACGCACAACGGGTGGCGCACCTCAACGACGGCGCGGGCATGGGCCACTACACGATCTTCGGCCAGACGACCAAGGGGCAGGACGTGGTAACAACATCCGGCAGGGCGACCGCATCAAGTCCATCGACATTCTCGAATCGACCGCGCCGCTGTTCGAGGCGCAGTCCAAGAACATCACCCGTTGGAACAACGAACTGGTGCACCGCCAAGCAGAACTGAAGAAAGGCGGAAGGCATGAAGGCCAGAAATTTCATTCTGCGCCCATCTCTGCATTCTGCTCCCGCCTCGGTCTTCCTTCATCCTCACGCATTCATGAACAACGATCCCTCCGCCCGCCGCTTGCGGTGTTCGCCGATCCCGCCGCCCTGGCGCGGGCTGCCGCCGAGGAAATGACCCGCCGCTTCGTCGCCGCCGTGCAGGCCCCGGCCGCGCTTCCGTCGCGCTTGTCCGGCGGTTCGACGCCCAAGGTGCTCTACGCGCTGCTCGCCGACGAACCCGCCTTCCGCGACCGGCTGCCCTGGAAAGACACCCATTTCTTCTTCGGCGACGAACGCCACGTCCCGCCCGACGACAAGGACAGCAACTACCGCATGGCGCGCGAGGCGATGTTCGACAAGCTCGCCGGCATCCTGCCGGCCGCGAACGTCCACCGCGTCAATTCCGAAAAGCCCGATGCCTACGCCGCCGCCGCCGATTACGCCGCGGAGATCAGCGCGTTCTTCGGCGCCGGAGCCACCGCCCCTCGCTCCCGCCGCGTTTCGACCTGACGCTGCTCGGCATGGGACCGGACGGCCACACCGCCTCCTTGTTCCCCGGCACGACGGGCCTGCGCGAGATGGACCCCCGTGGCCGCCGCGTACATCGAAAAGCTGGCGGCCTATCGGATCACGTTCACCCCGCCGCCCTGAAAGGAACAGCGCGCTCCTGATGCTGCTGGTCGCGGGCAAGGACAAGGCCGACACGCTGGCCGCCGTGCTCGAAGGCCCCTCCGAAACGGATAATTTCCCGTGCAGGGCATCACGCGGACAGGGCGAAACGCTCTGGCTGCTCGACGCCGCCGCGGGGGCGAAGGAGGGGGAGAGGGGGGGGGGGGGCTCGAGGAGGAGGGGGAGAAGAGTGCGGGATGCTTCGGCACGAAGGTTGCGTACCTGGAAAGGCATTTTTGACGTGCCTTTGCCTCACACGCTCAGGCCCGTGGATTTCACCTCGGAAACGCCGGTGATCTTCCAGTTTCCGTCCTCCTTGTGCAGCGTGTACTGGTATAGGACGCTTTTTTTTTCGGCGTTTTCCACCCGGACGTTGATCACCGCGTCGTCGCCCACGTCGAAGGCCAAGCCGAACTCCGCCGCGCTGGAATTGGCGATGACCGGATAGGCGTTTTTGACCATCGCTCTCGAACTCTTCCACCGGGAACATCCCCTTGATCGGCGTGGCGGCGTAGGTGTAAGCCTTGGGGTATTCGCCCGCCCGGAACGCGGCCAACTGGCCTTCGATCACTTCGGTGAATTCCTTTTTCAAAGCGTCGGAGCTGGGTTGGGCCGCAGGCGTCGGCACGGTCGCCCGCGCTCGCCTCTCATGCCGGAAGCCCGGGTGCGTTCGTCCGGCGCGTGGCGGCGCGGAGGCCGGCGGCAGGCCCCGCGCGAAAGCAGCTGCCAGGATGACCGCGGCGGCAGCGGCGGCGAGGGGCGGCGGAAGCGGGACGCGGCGCATGGGCACGGTTATAGCCGTTCGCGGCAAATCAGACCAGCGGAAAAAGACCCCCATATTCTTGCTTGCCAAGCGCGGGGGACGGCATAGCTTCCGCTTCTCTTTTTGCAGGAGCAGCGAAAGTTTATGGCATACGTGATCCTCAAGTCCGGCGGCAAACAGTACAAAGTGGCCGAAGGCGATGTCATCGACGTGGACAAACTCGACGTCGAAGCGGGCGCGGAGACCACCTTCTCCGAAGTGCTCTTCCACGCGGACGGCGACAAGCTCACCCACGGCAGCCCGCTGATCCAGCGGCGCCTCGGTCGTCGGCGAGATCGTCGAGCAGCGCAAGGACGCCAAGGTCATCGCGTTCAAGTACCGCCGCCGCAAGGGCTACCATCGCACGGTCGGCCATCGCCGCAAACTCACGCGCGTGCGCATCAAGAGCATCGTGCTCGGCTGATTCCTCATTGGTCTTCTCATCTTTTAACAACTTCCCCACTCTTATGGCACATAAAAAAGGTCAAGGCAGCGTCAAGAACGGGCGCGACAGCGTCAGCAAGCGTCTCGGCGTGAAGAAGTTCGGCAGCGAGCAGGTCGTCGCCGGCAACATCATCATCCGCCAGCGCGGCACGAAGTTCCATCCGGGCCGGAACGTCGGCCTTGGGCCGGGACTACACGATTTTCGCGCTCGTCGACGGCGAGGTGCTGTTTGATCGCGATGGTCGCCGCGTGAACGTCGTCGCCGCCGCTACCGAGCCGGTCGCCTCCTGAGTTTGCGGCATCGGATTGGCAGCGTGCCAACCCACAGAGGACGCCGGGTTTTCCGCTAGCGGGTAAACAGCGGCTCCCGTTTTCCCCCTCTTGGAAGGGGCGTGTTCAACGTCGTCCTGGTCGAACCCGAAATCCCGCCGAATACCGGGAACATTGCGCGTCTTTGCCTCGCGGCGGACGCGCATTTGCATTTGGTAGGCCG
Organism: uncultured bacterium; assembly: GCA_963795895.1. Lineage (GTDB taxonomy): Bacteria > Verrucomicrobiota > Verrucomicrobiia > Chthoniobacterales > SZAS-18 > CAWCJJ01. Next base: position 872 of record CAWCJJ010000001.1, on the reverse strand, counting down.
CTGGGCTTTTCGTTGGACGACAAGTACCTGCGCCGCGCGGGGATGGATTACTGGGAGCAGGTCCGCGTGACGGTCTGGGAAAACTGGGATGCGCTTTACACCGCGCACCTGCCCGCAGCCGCCATTTCCGCTGACCACCAAGACGGACCGCCCGTACTACGAGGAAGACTTTCAGCCGGGCGATTACCTGGTTTTCGGACGCGAAACGCGCGGCCTGCCCGAGAGCCTGCTTGCCAGGCCGGGCGCAAGCAGTCTGCTCACGATCCCGATGGCCCCGGCGGCCCGCAGCCTGAACCTCGCCACGGCGGTGGGCATCGTCCTTTTCGAGGCGTGCGGCAGGTGCGGATCAGATAACGTCTGGTCAGCCCCGGGAACGCGTGGCGTCCCGCCCGCCTCAGGCAGCGGTTCCCCGCCGTCGTGCCAAAGGTAGGGATGGCTCTCCGAGCCGCTCCCGATTGTCTCCGGCGTGGTGGGACGACCCCTGTTACTTGGCAAACCAGCCAATCTGAGAATGGGAGCGGCTCGGAGAGCCATCCCTACCTTTGATTGGACGGCGGCTATCGCCGCCTGAGGCGGGGGCATGTGTCCATCTAAGCTCCCCAGATCGCCAGTTCGTTGCCGCTGGGTTCCGTGAAATGGAACCGTCGTCCCCCGGGGAACGCGAAAATATCCACGGGTGACGCGCCCGCCCAAGTCGATTACCCTCGATGCATTTCCTCCAGGCGCGGATGATGCAACACGACCAGCACGCTTCCCTTCGTCGCCGGTCCCCGCGCGAACCCGCCCGCGATCCGTCCATCCTTGAACGCCGTGTAGTCGGGACCGTAATCCGTGAAGGTCCAGCCGCAGAGTTGCTCGAAGAATGTCCTCGT